>NZ_JBUYUZ010000001.1:4872102-9744205 GCF_055232035.1 Nocardia sp. Tas62D01 | reverse complement strand
CAGTGCTCGCGCAGATCACGGTCGGCGCGAAAACCAACGAAATCCCCGTGCTGCGGGCACTTCTGGAGTCATTAGACATCACCGGCGCGGTCGTCACCGCCGATGCGTTGCACTGCTGCCGCGATACTGCCACCGCTGTCACCGACCGCGGCGGCCACTACATCCTGACCGTGAAGAACAACCAACCCGGCCTGCGCAAACGCGTGAAAGCCCTTCCATGGAAACACATTCCCGCATCCAGCACTGTTTCCTCCGGTCACGGCCGCCGTGAGCGGCGAACCCTCAAAGCCACCGCCATCACCACCGGAATCGGATTCCCTGGCGCCGCGCAGGTACTGCGGATCACCCGCACCCGGACCATCGCCAAGACCGGCAAACGTCACACCGAAACCGTCTACGCCGTCACGTCCATATCGTGCACCGACGCCACCCCCGAACAGATAGCAGAATGGTTGCGCGGGCACTGGTCGATCGAGAACAAACTCCACTGGGTCCGCGACACCGCTTACGACGAAGACCGCTCCCAGATCCGCACCGGCGCAGGACCGTAAGTCATGGCCACCCTACCGCAACACCGCCATCAGCCTGCTCCGCCTGACCGGCCACACCAACATCACCGCCGCCCTACGACACAATGCCCACGACTTCAACCGGCCCGTCGAACTACTCCTGACATGCTGAAACACGACTTTGGAGCGCCGGGATAAACCGGCATGGAGAAGGAGATGAGAGAGCTCTGCATCGAAGGAGTAGCGATCCACGATGGCCCCGCCCATGCGCTGATGCTCGTGAGGGTATTGGTGAAGCGTTGGTGTCGGGGTACGTGCAGGCCGGGCTATTGAGCCGCGAAATCAGTGTGTTCGGGGTGCCGACGCCGTCAAAGTGGTCGGAAGGCAACATCGTCGGCGGCGTTATGCGCGAGCCGTCGGCGGACCCCGCGCGGTCGGAGAACCAGGGCATGTACGGAATCTCCATGCGCGAGAACCGGGAGATCCCATGTCTCGCCCATCCCGCTGATCACGGGGCGGGCCGCTCGGGGAACGCTGAGGCGGTAATCCCGGGATGAACGAGCGTGGGAAGTCTGACAGCCCCGTAGTACCTGCGAAGCCGTCGAACAAGACCGCCTCGGTGGTTGCGGAGATGGTGGAGGAAAGGGGGCTGGCCGAGGAGAACACGGCCGGCAAAACACGTCCCGGACACAGAGCCGGACCAGGCGTGCCAAGTGCGCTGGGGCGTGTGCGTCAAGTTGCACGACAGGACAAGGAAGCACGGTTCACAGCGCTGTTGCACCATGTCACCGTCGACCGCCTGCGGGCGGCGTTCTGGGCGATCCGCCCGGAAGCCGCGCCGGGGGTGGATGGGGTGAAGTGGGCGGACTACCGGCAGGGTTTGGAGGGCAACCTCCAGGATCTGCATGCCCGGCTGCACACAGGGCGCTACCAGCCGGAACCATCGCGGAGGGTGTACATCCCGAAGGCGGACGGACGGCAGCGGCCGCTCGGCATCGCTTCGCTGGAGGACAAGATCGTTCAGCGGGCCGTCGTCGAGGTGCTGGGCGCCATCTACGAGGTGGATTTCAAGGGCTTCTCCTATGGTTTCCGGCCGGGCCGCGGCCCGCATGACGCGTTGGACGCGCTCGCGGTCGGGATCGAGCGGAAGAAGGTGAACTGGGTGCTCGACGCGGATGTCCGCGACTTCTTCGGCAAGCTTGATCGAGGCTGGCTGGGGAAGTTTCTCGAGCAGCGGATCGCGGATCGGCGGGTCCTGCGGCTCGTCGGTAAATGGTTGGCTGCCGGTGTCGTCGAGGATGGGCAGTGGTTGGAGACGACGGAAGGATCACCGCAAGGAGCGTCGGTTACGCCTCCAACGCAATGGGCAATGTTCGCCCTCCGAGTCGGTGCTGTCGGCGTTTGGGGTGTCGTCGCCGGTGCGTTCCCGGATGGGGATGCGGTGGCGGATGGTGATCTTGTCGGCCCCGACCAGGACATCTTTGACGAGCAGCCGCAGCACCCGTTGGCGTTCCTCGACGGTCGAGACTTCAGCTTTGCTGTGGAGTTGGCCGAGGAATCCCTCGAGGTCGGCGGCGAGCGCGAGGTAGCCTTCACGGTCGGCGAGTTGACTGTCGAGTGCTTGAATCTGGTTGTGTAGGTTGGCTTCTCGCGCTCGTAGGTCCGGCATGCGTGAGCGCAACTCGTCGATGGTGATCAGTTGCTCGCCGAATGCTTCGATCATGCGGGCGATCCCGGTGCGAGCCTTGGCCAGCGCGGTCTCGAGCTGCTTGCGTTGCTTGAGGACCGGGTCGCTGCTGCGCTCGGCGACGAGGCGTTTGTCGATCTCGGTGCGGATCAGTTGCGGGTCGGCGAGCATCCCGGTGATGTGGTCCCAGACGACGGTGTCGAGGTAGTCGGCGCGGACCGGTTTGTTGGCGCAGACCCGCCCACCCTCGTAGCGGTAGTCGTCGGAGCCCAGGCATCGGTAGTAGTAGATCTTCTTGTTCGTGGTGCGGGTCGAGGTGCGGTAGTAGCCGTATCCGCAGCTCGAGCATGCTGCGAGGCCTTGCAGCAGCGAGGGGATCTTGCTGTTGCGGGAGGCGAATCGCTTGTTGTCGGTCAGCCGTTGCGCGACCCGGTCGAAGGTCTCTTCGGTCACGATCGCGGGAACGGCGATCTCGGTCCATTCCTCGCGGGGCCGGTCGACGGTTTTCGACGCCTTCGGTGTTGAGCGTCCCTGCAGTCGGGCGACCCGATTGAGCCCCGGCGATTCGTGCACGACCATGGTTTTGCCGAATACAGCGCGACCGGCGTAGGCGGGGTTGCGCAGCATCCCCCAGATCACCGAGCGGTCCCAGCGGCTCTTGCCGGTGCGGGTGGGCACGTCCTGTTCGGTGAGCCAGCGGGTCAGCTCGGCGATGGAGGCGCCGTCGTCGGCATAGCGCCGAAACATCTCCGCGACCAAAACTGCTTCGTGGGCGAGGATTTCGTAGGCCGCGCCGGTGTGGTCGCTCTTGCGCAGGTATCGGTAGCCGAACGGCGCGCCCGAGAGCACGTTGACCGACCCGGTCTTGGCGCGGTGGGTCTTGCCGCGCCGATAGCGTTCCATGATCTGGGCTTTCTCGTATTCGGCGAACATGCCCTGGAACTCCCACCAGCAGTTGATCCTCCGGGGTGTCCCCGCGCGGGCCCTTGACGAACTCGACCCGTGTCCCGGCGCGGGTGAACTCCTCGATCAACAGCGCCTGGTAAGCGAACTTGCGGGCCAACCGGTCCGGGGAATAACACAGCACCACGTCCACCCCGACCCCGGCGACCAGGTCACGCAACCGTTCCAGCGCCGGCCGGATCAGGGTAGCCCCGGAGTGTCCTTCGTCTTCGAAGACCCACTCCGCGGGGACCTCAAGCCCCAGTTGCTCGGCGTGGGCGCGCAGCGCCACGGTCTGCGAGCGAATCGTCTCGTCCTTCTTCTGCCGGGCCGAAGACACCCGGGCGTATATCACCGCACTCGTCATCAGGCGGTAGTCCTTCCTCCCGGGTCCGCGTGAGGCGGGCCCGGCGTTGTGGCACAAGAATGTCGTAAGCCACCGACAAATCCGTGGCCGCGTGGCGGTCGAAGACGAATTCCGTCTCCACCGCCCGGTCGTTCACCTGCGCCGGGGCTGGTGGTGACCCCGCGCCAGGAACTCGGTCAACGCGCGCGTAACCAGGGCGGAGATCGTGCCGCCCGACTCACCGGTTCGTTCACGCACCCGATCCACCAGCGCCACAGGCAGTTTGACGGTGAACACCACCGTCTGCTCCGGCACAACCACCCGCCCCTGCGCGGCGGCCCGCTCGACATACCGGCGAGCCTGACGCGGCGAGCAGCCGAACTCGCCCGCCAGCACCCGTGCAGCCTCGGCAACCACGACACCGTTGCCGAGCAACTCAGCCGCCGAGTTGACCCGCTGCGCGAATTCCATAGCGCCGCAACGACTATCACCAACACGCATGACACAAAGATAACATCAAACATGTCACACCGCCGTCCCTGCGATGCGCCGAGGACGTTCCAGCCGCCGGTAATTCAGCGTGACATCGAAGCAGAAGTTGCCCATTGCGTTGGAGGCGAGGTGTCACCGCTGCTCGCGAACGTGTATCTGCACTACGTCTTCGACGTGTGGGTCCAGTGGTGGAGGAAAAGGTATGCGCACGGCGACGTGATCGTCGTGCGGTTCGCCGACGATTTCACCGTGGGTTTCGAGTACGAGAACGACGCGCAGAGGTTCCTCATCGATCTTCGCGAGCGATTCGCGAAGTTCGGGCTGGAATTGCACCCGGACAAGACCCGGCTGATCGAGTTCGGGCGTCATGCCGCCCGGCGGCGAGCGGCGCGGGGTCTGGGCAAACCGGAGACGTTCGACTTCCTTGGATTCACGCACTTCTGCGGGAAGACCAGGGCAGGGCGGTTCTGGTTGCGGCGTGTCACGATCGCGAAACGGATGCGGGGCAAGCTGCGGGAGGTCAGCGACCAACTCAAGCAGCGTCGGCATCGACCCATCCCGGAGCAGGGCAGATGGCTGCGTAGCGTGGTGCACGGCCATCTTGCCTACTACGCCGTGCCCGGAAACATTGATGCGGTGAACGCTTTCCGCAAGCAGGTCACACGGCACTGGCACAAGGCGTTACGGCGCCGGAGCCAGCGTTCGCGCCTGGATTGGAAACGGATGCGCCGCCTTGAGGATCGATGGCTACCACCAGCCCGCGTGAAGCACCCATCGCCCTACGTGCGCTTCGACGCCAGAACCCGAGGCAGGAGCCCAGTGCGGTAATCCCGCACGCTGGGATCTGTGCGGGGGACCGCCCGAGAGGGCGGTCCCCACCGCGATCCGGGGCCCTGTCAGAGGGCGTGATCGCTCGGAGCGGAATCGGCGATTGCGTCGCATCAGACGTCTGGGCAACTCGATGGCTTCGGGTCAGTGGGTCCGGTTGTGCCGCACTTTCTTTGATGCGACCGACTCGCCGAGAAGACAGTGGCGCTCAGCGGTTCGGACCGTGGCCCCGCTGTTTCCTGGTGGGGGTCGACGCCGGTCGTCATGGGCCGTGTCGATCGGACCCTGTGGTTCGGGGTACCCGACCTTGTCGATTTGTTCTTGCTCCCATAGCACCAGGTCATCGAGTCGGTACCGACGGTAGCGGCCTATTCGTGCGTATCGGGGACCTCGTTTGGTGGAGGCCCAGACTGCGAGCGTCTTCTTCGGAATCTTGAGACGCGCGGCCACTTCGTCTGTGCTGAGCCACACCTCACCGCTGTTCAACGGAGCCGCTCGGGAAGAGGTGGTGCTGGGCTGGTCGGGCAGTCCTGGGCTGGGATGTTGCTGAACCCGTATGCAGCAGGACAGGAGTCATGTGCGAATGGCCGAAAAGATAACTGATGTGAGGGGTCTTGTGCCGGGCAAGTGGCGTCACGGGGTGCCGGGCTGATTCGAGAATGTGGATGATCCGTCGTGAAGTCGCCGATGTCGACAGGGGTATATGCGGGAGTTCCGGCTCAACGGAGTCCCTCCTTCTCGGGTGCACCCAGCAGCGCGTCAGCGCGGTCGAGTATCGAATAGGTTCCCTGAGAAGGCTTTTCGTTCTTACCGCACTGAGTTGTGCAGGGCAAGGTGCCTTGCGCAGCTGTTCGTGCTCTGCGTACATCCGAGGGCGTCCAGCGCCCTTGGCTCCTCGTCGAGCAACGGCTTCATTGAAGCTGGGTGCGTGGGAAATTCGCAAACTGTCTGGTGACAACGGGCGTGTGCTCGACGATCATGAGGCATGGGTGTCGACAATGGGAGGTTCGATTCCCCCAGGCGGCTCCAGGTCAGAGGGTGTTTTTGGGGTTTTCGGGCTCGGTATCGGAGTGGTCAGTGTGCCAACGCTCGGGAGAGTTTGACGGTTTGGTGGGCTGGAAGAGCGCGTTTCCGGCGGCTTGCAGGTCCTCGGGGTGTGCGTTGCTGTAGATGGACAGTGACACTGTCGGGTCGTGAGCCCATGCGACTGCTCTTCGATCGGTTCGATATGGGTGGCGATGTCGCCGTTGTCGAGGCTATTGGACTTCGTCGAGGGCGGCGAGGATGTCGGCGGGTTCGGCGCGGTGGGTGTAGTCAGTGTCGATGAAGGCCCAGCGGATGATGCCGTCGCGGTCGATGACGTAGGTGGCGGGCAGCGGCAGGGTGCGGGCGTGGCCGGAGTTGACGCGTTGCAGATCGAAGCCGAAGCGGTCGTAGAGCGCTGCCAGGTCGTCGGGCAGGTCGAAGGCGATGCCGAATTGCTTTGCCACGTCGGAGCCGATGTCGCTGAGCACGTCGAAGGTGAGTTGCTGCTTTTCGGTCAGCGACATGGACTCGTCGGGAATCTGGGGTGACACGGCCACCAGGCGCGCGCCGCGCGCGGTGATGTCGGTGTGGTGCTGTTCGAGCGCGCGTAACGCGAGGTTGCAGTACGGGCACCAGGCGCCGCGATAGAAGGTCAGCACGACAGGGCCGTCGGCCAGTAGCTCCGCGAGCTGCAATGCGCGGCCGGTGGCAGAGGGCAGGGTGAACTCCGGTGCCTGTGCGCCGACCGTGAGCGCTTGGTCGGTCAGACCGGATTCGGCGAGTCCGCTTGCGGCGCGGTCCATGACCTCGCGGATGTCGACGGGCCGTCCCTGACGGCTGTTCTCGTAGAACTCACGCAGTTCGGCGCGCAGACTCATGGCGTATGGCCTTTCGAAACAGGTATCTTGGAACGACTGTTCCATGATGTTCGGTGCGCTGCGAAAGAGTCAAGACATATCCTGAAATAGTCATTCCAAGAATCGGTGGGAGTGCTCGTGCCCGACGTCAAACACTTCGACCCGGACTCCGTGCTGGAGCGGGTGCAGTGGCTGTTCTGGCAGCACGGTGCGCCCGCGACATCGATCCAGGCCGTCGCCTCGGCCACCGGGCTCAACAGGTCGAGTCTGTATGCCACCTTCGGCGACAAAGGTGAGCTCTATCTCGCCGCGCTGCGCAGATACGTGGATCGCCAGGCGCGGCCCGCGCTCGAAGCGCTCGCCCGTGACGAGCGTGGTCTGCCCGCCGTCGAGGAATTCTTTGCCGGGCTGATCGAGGTGCGGTGCTCGGGCGTCCATGCCCGATGGGGCTGCATGATCGTCAACGCCCATACCGGCGTCGAACGCGCCGATCCGGCGGTCGCCGCACTGCTCGACGAGCGTTATCGGCTACTGCGCGACGCCCTGGCCGGTGCCCTCGCCGCGGCAGAGCGTCGCGGCCAGTTGCGGGTGGGTGTGTCGGTCTCCGATGCCGCCGACATGCTCGCCCTGCTGGCCTACGGCGTCAACCTGCGTTCGCGAGCCGGTGCTGGAGCGGAGGCGCTGCAGCGCACGGTCTCCTCGACCATCGGCACCCTCGCATCACGCACACGGGAACAGTGACGCGGCGGTTGATGTTTTCGTCCATTGCTCGGTGAACAGCCGGGAGATCTCGTCGAGGGCCGGGGTCAGTGGCTCGATCCGGTGGGTGACCAGCGCGTCTGGGTCGGTGGCTGCGACGGGGTGCCAGTACACGCCGTCCGCGGTGACGGTCACCTCGGGTATGAGGGTTTCGCGGTTCACCACGACCCCTTTTGTCGCGAGCCCTTGTGCGGCAATCGGCCGGATCACCTGGTCGTCGGCGGCGATGCCAAGTTGGTCGAGAAGGTCGTGGAATTCGCTCAGCTGACCCGGCGCGGGTGCGGTGACGGTGGCGGCGACGCGGACTCGGAAACCGAGCGACAAGGCCAGCCGGATGCCGTGTACGGCTTTGTGCCAGCTGCCGATGCCGCGATGTGCATCGTGCAGATCAGGGGTGGCGGAGTCGAGGCTGACCTGGAGGGCCAATCCGTTGCGCGGCAACGATTCTAGTGCCCGCAGTCCGCGGCCCTTGAACACCATCGCGTTGGTGAGCACCGTGGTGGGTAGCGTGTTCACGCAGTAGCGCACGATCTCGTCGATGTCGGGGAGCAGGAACGGTTCGCCGCCGGTGAGGTACAGCTCTCGCACGCCCCAGGCCGCGGCCTCGGTGACCAGTCGAGCGATCCGTTCGGGCCCGAGTTCGCGGCGTGGCGCGTGCGGTGACGATGCGACGCAGCAGTAGTCGCAGGCGAGGTTGCAGTGGAAGTTGGTGTAGAGCCACAACCTCGCGCCGGGCATCCGATCCGCAGGCACGACGATGCTCGGGTCCTGGGTGCGGCCGCGTCGCACGGTGAGGGTTCCGGTCTCGTGTTCGTCGACGTCGGCGCGCACAACGGTGTTCCCGGTTCGTGCGCACCAGCGTTCGGCGAGGTCGCGATCGGCGGCCGAGCGGATCGGTACCTCGGCGAGGGTGCCGTCGGCGAGACCCGCCATCGCGCGCATCAGGTCGAGGATCACCATCGCGGGTAAATGCCCTGTTCCGCGACTGCGGCGAACAGTGGCTTATAGCCGTCCAGGTGCGGCCGCACCCACTGCCGCAGACCTTCGAGCTCCAGAATCTTGCGATGCTCGGCGATATTCCAGTCCATCGCCAGCAGCCGGTCCCGCCAGGGCCTGTATCGCTGTTCGGGCAAGGTGTCCAACGCGGTGAACATGCAGTGGCAGTAGCCCTCTGTCTGCCAGGCCATCTCCAGCGAGCCGGCCATCAGTTCTTGCGAGCCCATCGCATGCCACGTCGAGATCCCGACCGCGGCCACGTCGGCCTCGCCCGCCAGGACGGCGCCGACGGCGTCGAGTTCGCTGCGGCCGGTGTCGCCGTGCTTACCGATATCGGTGTCGAAGCGGGTCACCTGCATGTCCGATGCCGAAACACCCGCGCGGGCAAGGTAATACAGCGGCAGGATGGCGGCATGCGCGGAATCGGCGGACCCGAGCGCGAGCCGCTGACCGGCCAGCGCCGCCGCACCGCGCAGTCCGCTCCCGGTCGGCGCGAGGAAGACCGTGGTGTAGTCGACATCGGTGTCGCGCTGCGCGATCGCGGTGCAATGACCACCGGTTTGCAGCATCGCGCGCACATACGCGAGGTTGGTGTTCCATGCGATGTCGATGTGCCCGGCGATCAGCGCGTTCACCAAGCGGCCGTAATTGGAATACAGCACGAAATCCATCTCGCCGTCCGAACCGCGGAAGTAGTCGCGGATGCCCTCCCAGATCGGTACCACGTTCGGTGTGTAGGCGACCGCCCCCACCATCAATTGATCAGCCATGACCCAATCCTTTCCAGAGCAATCTCTAGAACAAGGGCAGCCCGGTGACGGCTCTGCCGTAGAAGTCGTAGAGCGCGTCCGCGGTCGGCGCCATGACCGACCCAGCCCGCGCGTCCCGGAATGCCCGTTCGATCGGCAGGTGTTTGGAGAACGCGGCGCCGCCGCATACCCGCATCGCCGATTCGGTGATGGCTAGCGCCGCGTCGTTGGCCGACGCCTTGACGCCGAGTACGTGGGTCAGCGTGTTGTCGTCCGGTGCAGTGACGCTGTCAGCGGCCGACCGTAGATACGCTCGCTGGGCCGCCAGCGCGATCCCGGTGCGGGCGATCTGCCCGCGGATCGTCGGTAACTGGGCCAGTGATTCGCCGAGATGTTCCAGGCGCGCCCCGCCGACGTGGATAAGCGCCGCGGCGTGCGCGCTGCCCGCCAGTCCCAGCGACACCGCCGCGTTGCCGAGGTTGAACCACGGCAATACGGTCTCCATCATCGACGCGAACCCGCTTGCCACCGCGCCGAGCCGCTGCGCCGCTGGGATCTCGACGTCGACGGTCATCGGAGCGGACGCGTTACCGCGCAGCCCGAGGCCCGCGTAATGCCCGTCCACGCTGAGTCCGTCCGTCCCGGCCGTCATCGCGTACAAGTCGACCTCACCGCCGATACCGGACACCGAACCGCAGGAGACGACGTAGACGTCGGCATATCCGGCGGACGTCACGAAACTCTTGTCCGCCTTGATGCGAACCGCGTCACCGACGGTGGCGGAGGTCGAGACGGGCGCCCAGAAATGCGATCGCGAACCCTTCTCACTGAAGGCCAACGTGCCCAACGCTGTTCCATTCGCCAAGGCGGGCACGAGATCTGGCGATCCGGCGGGCGGCGCGGCGGCGACGGTGACCGCCGCGGACACGTGCATCAGATAGATCATCGCGGTCGAGCCGCACGCGGCAGCGAGTTCCCCGACCACTTCGGTGAACTCCACCGGCCCAGCACCCAGTCCGCCGACCTCGGCCGGTAACACCAAACCCAACAGGCCGCTTTCGCGCAGTGCGGCGACGGACGCGACGGGGAACACGCCCTCGGCGTCGACCCGTTCGGCATGTTGCGCCGCGACGTCGACAACTGGTTTCACCAACGGGGGAAGGTCCATCACGATCCTTTCATCAGGCGGCCGGTGACCGCAGACACGACGGCGGCGCAGACGAAAATGGCGGCGCTGGACCCCGTCGCACCGAGCCAACTGTCTGCGCGGCCCAACTGGACATAGATCGATACCGCGGCGGCCGCGGCCAATACGGCCCCGGCCCAGGCCATGAGACCTCGACCCAGGACCGCGCCGACAACCAACAGCGCCGCGACCGCCAGCAGCACAACGGCGCCGATCAGGTTGTAATTGCCGAGCGAGAACTCGAGTGACTGAATCCCAACGAGCGAGCCGAGCGGAGCGCGCGCGGCCTTACCGATGTCGCCGATCAGCGCGATCACGCCGACCACCGCGAGCACCACGCCCCAGCCCGTGAGCAGCCGGGACGCGCCGCCGCGGTCGGCGCGGACGGCGTCGACCGCGGCGAACTGTCCCGACGGTGTCAGCAGCAGCACGAGATGGATGGCGACCAACATCGCATAGGCCCACGGCCACTCGCCCGGTGCTTCGGCGACCGACAGACCGATCGCGACCGACTGGCCGACCCCGAGGAGGGCGGCGACCCGGACCGCGGTGCCGGTCAGCAGCAACACCGCCAACGCCGTCTCGATGATCAGCGTCAGCCAGCCGAATCCGGTGAAATTCCGCAGCACGACATGCTCGATCACCCAGCTGAACGGCGCGAATACGGGGTGGTCCACGGCCAACCGGGTGAAGTGATACAAACCGCTGTTGTTGTTTTCGCCGAAGTCGGGCGGGATCTTCCACACCACGTTGTACAGCCAGATGAGCCCGGCGAGGATGCGCAGGCCACTCACCGCAAGACCGCTCACCCGAGCCGGGGGCGGCGCGGTCGTGAACAGAACCTGAGCCACAGGTAGCCGACGATGCGTAGTCATTGGTGCCCAGTTTCCTCGGACCGGCACCTGCGTTTCGTCGAACGAGCGCCGACGTCACCGATTCGTCACTATTTCGGCCCGGCGAGCATCGTCGAACTGGCCGATGCTGTGATGGTGCGGTGGATGCCGATGTCTATCCGTTGTTGGCTGCCAAGAACTACTCGGCGCCGTCGGTGTTCGAGCCCACGAACCTGCTGCGGGAGGCGCGCCGTCAGCGCGGCCTTCCCGATGTCGAGGTGCCGACCGTAGGTTTGCTCGATCCGGACGGCGACATCGTGCGTTACCTCGCCGCCAGTGGTCGCGGCCGCCGATATCCCGGGTGGGCCTGCTATCACACCGAGATGTGGACCGTGGATCTCGACGGCATCGAGATCGGGGTTGTCGGAATGGCTGTCGGCGCACCGTTCGCCGTCCTTGTCGCCGAGCAACTCGCCGCGTCCGGAGCCGAACTCGTCCTCAGCATCACCTCGGCAGGCCAGATCTCGGCAATAGATGAGCTGCCCTGCTTCGTGCTCATCGACCGGGCGCTGCGCGATGAGGGCACCAGCGCCCACTATCTACCGCCGGGGCGCTGGAGCCGGCTCGACGACAAGTTGCGTCGGCGGCTGGTCGGGGCCTTCGACCATCTGCCCGAGCCGGTGTGGACGGGCTCGTCCTGGACCACTGATGCGCCCTACCGCGAGACCGCGTCCGCGATCGAGGCGGCCGAACAGCACAACATCGCGTGCGTGGAAATGGAAGCTGCCGCCCTCTACGCCTACGCGGCCGCACGCGATCGGAAGGTGGTCTGCTTCGCCCACATCACCAACACAATGGCCACCGCAGATGTGGACTTCGAAAAAGGCGTCGACAACGGTGTACACGACGCCCTCGCCGTCGCCCGCTCCGCCGCAGCCGCACTGAGCTGATTACCCGAACCTCGGCTCCGACGAGCGCGTCTGTCCGCGAAGATCCCGGTGCCGTCTCTGGCTGACCGGGGTGGGTGGTGTTTCTGTCGGAGTCACTCGGCGCGATGTGCGTACTGCATCAGTGGCGATTTGCCAGCAACCGATGCTCGGAATGCGAGCCGCCCATGGTCCGGCCGAACGCGAAGGGATGCATCTGGGGTTGCCGGGGTTGATTCGTACGTTCCAGAACCAGAGTGATCTTCGGAATGTGACGGTTTCAGCCTGGAGTGGCACCGCGTCCGCCGCGTTGCAGGAAGATCTGTTCGGTTTCGGTCGGTGCGAGTGCGGCGGCGCGGCGGTAGGCGATCTGGGCGTAGTGGTTACGGCCGAGCCGGGAGAGCAGATCGGCGCGGGTGGCATGGAATGGGTAGTAGTTGTCCAGCGGCAATTCTTCGATCACGTCCAATGCCGCGAGCGGCCGTGTAGTTCGGCGACCGCGATGGCGCGGTTGAGGGCGATTACTGGTGTGGGTGCGATGGCGAGCAGTTGGTCGTAGAGCATGAGAATCCGGGCCCAGTCGGTGGTTTCGATGTTCGCTGCCTCGGCGTCCACAGCACTGATCGCGGGCTGTAGCTGGTACGGGCCGAGTTGGCCACGGCGCAGGCAGGCGCGGATGATGGCCTGTCCATCGGCGATCATGGCCTGGTCCCATGTGGTGCGGTCCTGTTCGCCGAGCAGCACGAGTGAGCCGTCGGGTCGCGTGCGTGACGCTTGGCGCGATTCGGTCAACAGCAGTAGCGCCAGGACTGCTGCATCTGCTCGGGCGTCATCGGCTCCCGGACCTCGCCGTCGACACAATGTGTGGAAAATAGGTACTTCGTCATGGCGAAGCTCCTGACTTGCGGGGCGGGCATTCCCCACCCTCACCAAGCTACGAACAGCATCCCCCAAAATCGACACGGTGTGATCACTCGACCGGAAATACGTCACGGCCAGCGGTCCGGTTCCCGCCCGGCATGCACGTGCCTGATTACGGGCGCGGTGAGTCCGAGGCGAACTTATCGTGGGCGGTCGCGGATCCGGGTGAGCGCTGCGAGGATCCGATCCTCGGTCGGCACATCCAGGCGGCAAGCCGCTGTGGTGGTCGGGGGTGGTTCCATGACATCGGCGCCGTCGATGAGGATGGTCGGGGAGGGGTAGTTCCCGATCCGCTGGTGGATCGCGATGTCGAGGCCGAGTTGGTCGAGGCAGCTGTGGAGCAGTTCGAGCGCGGCGGGCGCGTTGGGGCAGTCGGGGACGGTGAGTACTTCGATGGTGGTCATCGTTCGGTCACCTCGGTTTCTGGGCGACGATGAGGGTGTAGCCGATCAGCTGGTCGGTGACCGCTTGTCGGACCGCCCACAGGTAACGCGTTGCTGTCGCCGGGTTGAGTCCGGATTCGGTCAGCCGGTCGGGCGTGGTGATGCGCAATAGTGCCAGCCGCGCGTCGATGTGGTCGACCATCCTGGTCACTGCGTGGTCGTGGTTCTCGAGGGTCGTGACCGTTAGTCCGGCGTCGGTCAGTAGGTCGATGTAGTCGGAGGCCGGACGGGCGTCGGCGATGCAGGCGATATGCGAGGCGAGATCGGTCAGTTCGGGCGGTAGACCGGATTCGGCGACGGTGACATCGGTGATGCCGACCCGGCCACCGGGGCTCAGCACGCGCGCGAATTCTGTTGCGGCGCAGGTCTTATCCGGGAACAGGCATAACGCGCACTCGCAGACGATCGCATGAAAGGTGCTGTCGGGTAACGGAATCGATTCGGCGTCACCGACGTGGAAACGGACGCGCGCGCTCAGGCCGGCCGTGTCGGTCGCGGCGCGGGCGGTGGCGAGGGTGGTCGCGGCGAGATCGATACCGTCTACGTCAGCGCCGTATTCGGTCGCCAGCAGTCGTGCGGTCGTGCCGGGGCCACAGGCGGTGTCGAGGACGCGGTGGCCGGGGTGCAGGTCGAGGCGGTCGGCGAGGCGGCGGGTCAGCGAGAGGCCACCCGGGTGGTAGGAGTCCCCGAGCAGCAGCGCGACGACATCGCGCGAATACGCGTCCGCACAACAGGATTTAACGACATCGGCCCCATGCCGGGGCGCTGCCACCACCTCGTGGTCACTGCGGGCGGTCATGGCTGTCCACCTCGGGCACCGCGCGAGCACCGATATTAGTCCGGTCGGCAGCGATCGGTGTCGACGGTGTGGTGCCGTTGCGGGCGATCATGGATCCGTGTGCTGATCGGGTGAGCAGGGGTTGCAGTTCGGTTGCGTTGGGGACGAGGTCCGGTGTTGTGGTGCCGGTCATTTGGGCGCGGACTTGTTCGCGGTAGCCGACGCTGTTGTAGGCGCAGAACGGGATGAGTCGCCCGTCGGGGGTGATCTCCTCGACGCAGCATTTCATCAGTTGTTTGACGTTGAGGGTGTAGGGGTCGAGAAAGTCTTGTACCACGATCATGAACGCTCGGTCGGCGAGTTCGCGGGCGGCTTCGGGTAGGTCGATTCCGCAGCCGCCCGGCCCGCACACCATCGCCTCGGCAGCGCGCACGAGTTTCTCATCGGTGGTCGCGGTGCCCACCGAAGCCGAAGCGCTCCATAGCTTTTCGAGTGCTTCGCGCACATCGTAGTCGGGCACGACCCGGTTGGAGACATAGTCGAGGTAGTCCTGGACAGGTACCAGCCGCGGTATCGGGATGACGGTGTAGTCGAATTCGCCGGGTGTGCCGTCGATGATCAGGTAGGTGATCGATCGGCAGGTGGGAAAGCAGCACGGCACCGGGAAGAAGTCGGCCGGGGTGAACCATTGCGGTAGTTGTTCGGCGATGGCCGCAATGACGTCGGGGTTGGTCATCCGTTGCAGCGGATCGAATTCCAGGTGGCGACCGGAGTGGGTCACCGGCTGGAACGCGATCGCCCGGACCGCGGGATGCGCAAGCCCGTGGGAGATGATGGCGCCGATCTCGTGGGTGTTGACATCGCGTTCGATGGCGGCGGCCAAGGTCACGGTCAGCCCGGCGGCGGCGCAATTGTCCAGTGCGCGTTGTTTGATCGCGCGCAGGTCGCGGCCGCGGATGTGCAGGTGTGTCTGTTCCTCGAGCCCATCGAACTGCAGGTAGATGTTGACCACCTTGCCGCCTCGCCCGTTGCGTTGCGCCAACGCGTTGACGAAGTTCTTGTCGGAGGCGAGCCGGATGCCGTTGGTGTTGATGGTGACGGTGCGGATCGGGCTGGCTTGGGCCAGGTCGATGAAGTCGAGGAGGTGTTTGTGGATGGTCGGCTCTCCGCCGGAGAACATCACCACCTCCGGTTCACCCTCTGCGGCAACGAAAGCGTCGATCATGCGCTGACACTGTTCGTGGGTGATCGAATAGCCGTCGGGTTGATGGCCGGAGTCAGCGAAACAGATCGGGCAGTCCAGGTTGCAGCTGGTGTTGACCTCGATCAACCCGAGGCAGGCGTGCTGCTTGTGGTCGGGGCACAGGCCGCAGTCCGAGGGGCAGCCGTCACGGATCTCGGTTTGGAACTCCAACGGTAGGGTGCCGGGTTTGTTGAACCGGGCCGCGTCCAAATATGCGGGGGCGTCGCTGTACACCAAAGCCTCGAACCAGCCGTGCTCGCGGCAGCGTTTACCCAGGTACACCTTGTTGTCGCGGATGTTGACCTGTGCATCGACAACCACCTTGCACACCGGGCAGATGCTCTTGGTGTACTCGACGAACACCTCGTCGCGATCCTGCTTCGCTTCGGTCACTGGCCGCCTCCGCTACCGGTCATGCTCCACATGATGCCCACCTCACCAGGGATTACTGCGGAAGAGTGCGAAAGTGTCAGGTCGCCGACAGACATCGGACTTCCGATGAGCCGGTCGAATGTGGTCAGGGCAGCGCCTGTCGCGGTCGTTGGTCGTTGGTGGGCGGGTTCTCGATGTGATCTGCGGTGGGTTCGGGGCGTTGCCATGGCCAGCGGCCCTCGAGTTCGACTTCCAGGGAGAAGCTGAGGAATGTTCGTACCGCGACGATCATGGCGAGGACGCCGACGCTGGTGTAGGTCGGCGAGATCGCCACGGTGCGGCGAGCTTGTCTTCACCGGCGATCGGCCGGTTCAGTGGCGGCGCGGCCGACACCCGGGGGAAGCACACGCGGCGTGCGCGTTTCGGTATCGGCACGTGTTCGTCGCTGTGATGGCAGATCTCGAACGCTCGATCAGCTCGGCGGAGTGGTCGGGGAAGCGAATGGTCTGCGAACAGGTCGCGGCGATGCTGTCATCGTGCTGACAGTCGTGCCGCCGCGCGGGGCATATGGGGGCATATGGGGGTTTCCTACGGGTGACGCTATATCGGGAATTGGGAAAGGAAATCTTGCTATGGCTACCGCAGCTTCGGAGGGTACGTATTCGTCGACAAAGATCAGCGCGCGCGGGCTCGGGGTCGCCGCGGCGTGGGGTGCCGGGGCAGGTGTCGTCGCCTCGGTGGTGATGGCCATGTACGCGATGATCGCGGCCTGGACCTATCAGGACACCGGCTTCTTTACGCCGCTCTATCACATCGCGGCCACCTTCATCGCCCCGGACACGATGATGACCTCGATGCACAACGCCATGACCGGGGACGCGTTCACCTTCTCGTTCGGTCCCGCGGTTCTCGGCGCGGCGGTCCACATGATGACCGGCGCTATGTACGGGGCGATCTTCGCGGTCGGCGCTCGGCTGGCCCACCAGAGCGGCCTGGTGCTCGTGGCGGCGGGCGTGGTGTGGGGATTGATCGTCTACGCGATCAGCCGATGGATCGGACTGCCTTTGGCGGCATCACTGTTCGGTGGTGACGACCCGATCCGCAACATGGCCAGCATTGTCGGCAACGGCACCTTCGTAACCGAACATCTGCTGTTCGGCGCGGCTTTGGGTGTGCTCCTGATGCTCGCTCGGTTCGGTCGGCGGTAGACCCGACGGGCGCCCGCGGTTGCCGGGCGTTCTCTGTCATCGCGCTGACATTTCCACCGCCTCAGTGCGGTCGCGGTGGGTTCACTTGGGCGTTCAGGGTCTTGGTGACCTCGCGTGCATAGGAAGGTAGCGGCCATGGCAGTCCCGGTTTCCTCCGCGACATGGTCCCGTAGGAGCGAAGCGGTGGCGATGTTCGTGTGGGGCTACACGATTCGCACCGCGCTGCCGACCGCGCTCTTGGTGGGCACGATTTTGTCGGTGGTGAACCAGGGCATGGTCGTCGCTGACGGGCAGGCAACGGTCGGCACGTGGCTGCGGGTCGCGGTGAACTATGTTGTGCCGTTCCTGGTTGCCAGCGTCGGGTACCTGTCGGCCCGCCGTGCGCCGGGCAGATCAGCGGCGCGGCGAAGGTCAGCCAAGTGCCTGCGGTGACTGCCGCGCCGGTCGGGTTTGTGCCGACCAGCGACATGGCACGGCACCGCACACGCCCCGGGTAGGTGTGCCGCGCTGGCGGGAGCCGATTGTCGGGTCGCTGACACTGTTGGCTGCCCGAGCGCGTCGTGCGGGTTGAATCAGGATGTCGCCGTTTGCGCCTGTGTCGTGTTCGCCATAGATTCGGAGGTCATACCGTGAAACTTGCCCGCATATTGGTGCCGTTGCTCACCGCCGCCGTGCTCGCCGTCGGCTGCGGCAATTCCGGCGACAACGCGGACTCCTCGACATCGACGTCGGGGACTATTGCGGCGGCAGCGAGCCCGGCGCCCGGTGCGTCGATGGTGCCGGAGCAGCTTCGGTTTACCGCGAAAACCATTGACGGTAACGAGTTCTCGGGTGCGAGCCTGGCCGGGAAGCCGGTGGTGCTGTGGTTCTGGGCGCCGTGGTGTCCGACCTGTCAGCGGGAAGCGCCCGGGATTGCGCAGGCCGCGCACGCCCATCCCGATGTGAGTTTCGTCGGGGTCGCCGCCTTGGATCAGGTTCCGGCGATGCAGCAGTTCGTGTCGAAATATGATCTGGGGTTCTTCCCCAACCTGGCCGATGTCGACGGTTCGGTGTGGCAGCGGTTCGGTGTGACCGCGCAACCGGCCTTCGCGTTCCTCGGCAAGAACGGGAGCGTTGAGGTGGTGCGGGGGACATTGCCCGACGCGGAGCTGACCTCCCGCATCGACACGATCAGAGGCTGACGGTTACCTGATGGACAGTGGGACACTGGGATTCGCGTTGGCGGCGGGGCTGGTCGCCGGGCTGAACCCGTGCGGGTTCGCGCTGCTACCCGGATATCTGACGCTGGTTGTCCTCGGCGAGGACACAACCGCGCGCGGCCGGTCCACGGCGGTCGGGCGGGCGTTGGTGGCCACTGTCGCGATGGCCGCCGGGTTCCTGCTCGTGTTCGGCATATTCGGACTTGTCATTGCGCCGCTGACGTTTTCGGTCCAACGGTACCTGCCCGCGGTGACCGTAATAATCGGGTTGGCGTTGGTGATGCTGGGCGGATGGCTGCTGACCGGACGCGACATCACCCTAATGGGAGCTACCGGGTCGGTCGGTAGGGCAGACTCGGTGCCGGTAGCCCCGGCAGGTGAGCACTTACGCACCCTGAGCTTCGAGTTCTTGTGTCAGACCGTGCCCCTGCCGGTGGCCGGGAGCGAAACAACTTATGGGATGTCGTGCCCACCAACACCTTTGGTGTGAGCACTGGTCCATTAGGGCGCTGGGTCTCCCGTCGGCTGCTGATGACCGAACCGGCAGATTCAGGAGCACACGATGCTGTTCGTCGGAGACGACTGGGCCGAAGATCACCATGACGTGGAGGTGCAGGACGAACAAGGCAAGACCCTGAAGGCAGCCAGGCTACCCGAGGGCGTCGAGGGCATGACCCGGCTGCATGAGCTGATCGCCCGGTTCCTGCCACAGGATTCCGATCCCGGGCAGGTGCTGGTGTGCATCGAGACCGACCGCGGCACGTGGGTGCGGGCGCTGGTCGCGGCCGGCTACCAGGTGTACGGGGTCAACCCGAAAACCGCTGCCCGTCATCGGGAACTGCTGTCGCTGTCGGGCGCCAAGGACGACAAGGCCGACGCGAAGACCCTGGCCGACATGCTGCGCACCCGCCGCCACCAGCTGCGTCAGGTCGCCGCCGATTCCGACGAGGCCGCGGCGGTCAAGGTCGCCGCCCGCGCGCATCAGACGTTGATCTGGGAACGCACCCGGCACATGCTGCGGCTGCGCACGGCGCTGCGCGAGTACTTCCCGGCGGCACTCGAGGCCTACAAGCCGCTCGGGCTCGCCGGTGCCGACACCCTCGAACTGCTGGGCAAGGCCGCCGATCCCGCCACTGCGGCACGGTTGACGATCGGCCAGATCACTACCGCGCTCAAGCGGGCACGACGCCGCGATATCCCCGCCAAGGCCGCCGCGATCCAGGCGGCGCTGCGCGGTGAGCACCTGGGCCAGGCCGAGATCGTGGCCGGCGCCTACGCGGCATCGGTCCGCGCGACGGTCGCGGTCCTGCGCACCCTCAACGAGCAGGTCAAGATCCTCGAGGGCGAGGTGGGGTCGTGTTTTGGCCGGCACCCGGACGCTGAGGTCTACCTCAGCCAACCCGGCATGGGCGTGATCACCGGCGCCCGGGTGCTTGCCGAGTTCGGCGACGCCGATGGCCGTTACGCCGACGCCAAATCCCGCAAGAACTACGCCGGCACCGCCCCGATCACCCGCCAGTCCGGCAAGACCAAAACCGTCCACGCCCGGTTCGTCCACAACGATCGGCTCGTCGACGCCCTGCACATGCAGGCCGGTGCGGCGATCCTGCACGACCCCGGAGCGCGCGCCTACTACGACGAGCTACGAGCCCGCGACATGAACTACAACGCCGCTCTCCGCCAGCTCGGCAACCGGCTCGTCGGCATCCTGCACGGCTGCCTGAAAACCAAGACTCCCTACAGCCAGCAAGCGGCCTGGTCACACCGCTACCAGCACCTCGCAGCTTGAATTTCCTTGACACCCAAGCTCCTGGGATGTCTGATACTGCCGAAACTCGGGCGCGGAGCTCCGACGGCTCGGCTGGGTTCGATGTTCGGCTACGGCGTGGCTTATGCGATCGCGTCGCTGTCGTGCACGATCGGCCCGTTCCTGGCCGTCACCAGCACCACATTTCGTGGTGGGTCGGATACTCGGCGGCATCGCCGCCTATCTCGCCTACGGCGCGGGGATGGCGCTGCTGGTCGGTGTGCTCGCGGTCGCTGTCGCCCTGGCGGGCGCCACGGTGGGCGCCGGACTGCGCAGGCTGCTGCCGTATTTCACCCGGATCGGCGGGACTCTGCTGGTGCTGACGGGTGCGTATGTGGCCTATTACGGTGTCTACGAGCTGCGACTGTATTTCGCCGACGGCAGCGCGAACGATCCGATCATCGAGGCAGCGGGCCGAATCCAGCAAGCACTCGCGGACTGGGTAAACGCCATCGGAGTGGGACCGCTGCTGATTGTGCTCGCCGCACTGGTGGCGGCCGGTGCGGGCCTGGGCTGGCGCTGGTCACGCCGCAGATCGGCGCAGCTGCGTCGATCGACCATGCCGCGCTGAATGTTCAGCCGCCGCTGCCGATTCGGCGGGCCGCGGCGAGTACCTCTGTGGTCGGCGGGTAGTCGCCGAGGTGCGCCCGCGATGCAGCATCCGCACGGTGCGGTCCTTGCCGATGATCACCAGACCGGGCGCCTGCAGCGGGTGGTCGGTGATGCGGCCTTGGCGGGCGCGTCGCGCGGCGGACAGGTATTTCCACCAGGTCCGCGGGTCGAGCATCCGCCACCACGCGATGTGATGGACATCGACCGCTTGATAGAGGGTGTGGTCCGGGTCGAGCAGCAGCGGGAAACCGATACCTTCGTCCATCAAGTGCCGGGCCTGATAGTCCGCGGCACCGCCGACGCCCACCACAGCCACACCGGCCGCCTCCAGCTCCGGCCGTAGCTGGTCGAGCTGCTCCAGATACGCCCTGCACGGCATGCATCCGTAGTAGCGGACCTTCGGGACGACCAGCGGCGACCCCAGCAGGGTGTCCAGGTCGACGGGGTTGCCGTCGACATCGCGCAGATCGACCTCGCCGATCCGGTCACCGATTCCGGTGAGTTGCTTGAGCTGTTTCATCGTGTCCCTTGTGAGCGATCATTCGGTGTTGCCGACCTACCGGGATGCAGCCTGGCTGCCGTTACACCTCGACCACTTGTGAGTCGGCTCGCTGCTCATGCGAAGGTGCCCAGCCACGTCGTGACCGCATACAGCACCGCGTAAGTCCCGACCGCGATCGCGAGCACCGTGAGCAGCTTCCTTCGGCGATGGCGCAGTCCGTCGATATTGCACTGGCGTTGGCGGCGCAGCGATATCCAGATCAAGGCCGCCAGCACGGCCAGCCCGCCCAGGCGAAACCACCAGGCATAGTTGTCGTAGAGGTTGTTGGCCCACGCGAATGCTGTTGCGGCGCTGATGATCCCCAGCATCGCCAGCACGGTCGGGCCGACGCAGCACAGGATCCCGACGAGTCCGCCGGTGATGCCGATCCGCCACACCGGCAGCCGGTCGGTGCTGACCTGGGCGGCCGGCTGGTTCGCGGGCTCGGCTACGCGTCCAGCGAGACGGCGCTCGTTCACTGTTTGCCGCTCAGCCAGGCGGGCAGCCGGTCGGCCAATCCGGGCCGTTCACCTTCGGGTTCGCCTTCGATGCGTACCCCGTTCCAGAACGCCACATGGTTCTTGATCCGCCGTGCCAGCGGGCTCGGCCTCGGGTAGTACCAGGCGGCGTCCGGGTTGACCTCGTCGTCCATCGTCAGCGTGTAGTACCGGGCGAGTCCCTTCCAGGGGCACACCGATTTGGTGGCGCTGTCGAGGAAGAACTCGCGACGAAGCGAGTCGGGTGGAAAGTAGTGGTTGCCCTCGACTCGCACCGTCCGCGGCGCCTCGGCAACGACGGTTCCGTTCCACACTGCGCGGATCATGAATGACCTCCTCGATGTTTGTGCCATCGGTATCCAGTGCACACCGCCGATGCCATCGGCGCGGGTCAACTGTCAGCACGCTGACAGCGTCTACCCACTCGCAGCGGCGGGCGGCCTCACAGTCGAATGATCAGGACCTCAGCCGGTACGCCAAGTGATCGCAGCGGAATGGGGTGGCGCTCGGATGCGGGGTCAACGGCAGACAGGTGGGCGGGGTGTACGGCCGTACCCGAAGAATTGAGCGGCGGCCTGCTGAATCGCGGTCGACCAGGTCGGGTAGGCGTGCGTGGTCTGGGCCAGGCGCCCGGTGAACATGGCGGTCCGCATCGCCAGCGCCGGTTCGTGGATCATTTCCCCGGCGCGTTCGGCCACAATGGTTGCGCCGAGAACCCTTCCGCCACAGGCATTTCCGAGTAGCCGTCGGGGACCGGCGATCAGCTTGACGAAACCGTCGGCGCGGTGGGCGGTGATCGCTTGATCCACCTCCGTCATCGGCAGATACGCCACTCGCGCCCGCGAATCCAGGACATCGGATTCGATGACACCAACCGTGGCGATCTCCGGATCGGTGAACACCACCCAGGGGATGGCGGCGGGATCGAACGACGGTCTGCGCCACCGCCGAAACACAGCGCCCACCGCCACGCGACCCATCTCATAGGCGGAATGGGTGAACGGCGACAGCCCGGTCACATCACCGGCGGCGAACACGCCGCGCGCCGTCGTGGCGAGGTGTCGGTCGACTTTGATGAAACCTCCTGCACCAGTGCGGATTCCGGCGGCTTCGAGACCCAACTGCGTGGTGTCTGGTCGGCGGCCAGTTGCCACCAGGAGGCGGTGCGCGAGGACCTCGGATCCGGCGTCGGTGCGCAGCACTACCTTGTCATGATCACCGGTGACCGATGTGACGGTGACGCCCGTGTGCACCGGGATGCCCTCGCGAGCGAAGACTTCGGTCATGACCGCCGATGCTTCCGGGTCCACGCCCGGCAACAGCCGAGGCGCGGACTCGAGCACCGTGATGGTGACACCGAGGCGCGAGAACGCCTGGGCCAGCTCACATCCCACCGGACCGCCACCGAGCACGACCAGCGATTCCAGCGGATCAGTACCGTTGAACACCGTGTCGCTCGTCAGATATGGGATGTCGGCGAGTCCGTCGGTCCGCGGCACCGCGGGCACGGTCCCGGTTGCGATCACAACGCGGCCCGCGCGTATCGGGCGCCCATCGACCTCGACGGTATCGGCGCCAGTGAACCGGGCGTGCCCCCGCATAACGTCGACACCGCGTCCGCGCAGCACATCCGCGGTCTCGGTGGCCGCGATCCGGCGCACCGTCGCCTGTACTCGGGCCATCGCGTCCGGGAACGACAGCCCTTGCGCCGCGGCCTCGATCAGGGTCTTCGACGGCACACACCCGGTGAAGGTGCAATCTCCGCCGATCTCACCCTCGGCGACCAGCAGGGTGCGTACACCGGCACGCATTGCGGCCTCGGTGGCAGCGAGGCCGGCGGAACCACCCCCGATCACCAGCACGTCGTAGTCCATGTGGTCAGCAAAGCAGCTCGAGGCATGCGATCGTGCGTAGCTGTCAGGGCGGTGACACTTCTGCGGTGCCCGTGGTCGAAGTGGTCAGGCGACGGCTTCCAGAGGTATGTGGTCGACAACTGGCTTATTCAGCCAGCAGTGTCATGTGGCAGACATTCACCGGCTCTGCCCGATGGGGGAGGCGTTGGGTGGAGGTCGATTCGATCAGGAGGTGGTCTGGGTGAAGCAGGCAGTGTGGAACGGTGCGGTGCTCGCTGAGGCGATGCGACCCGTCAAAGTGGAAGGCAACGACTACTTCCCGGCGGAGTCGCTGCGCCGTGAGTATTTCCGGGACAGTGCGAAAAACGACGCGGTGTCCTTGGAAAGGTACGGCGCACTACTACACGGTGACTGTCGAGGGCCGAACCAACCCGGATGCCGCGTGGTACTATCCGCAACCCAGCACCGCAGCCTCGAAAATCCGTGACCACGTGGCCTTTTGGCGCGGAGTGGAGATCCGGAACGTCGATGCGGGGACCAGCCCGGCTACTGACAGGCAGGGGCAGCCGCACCGCTCGTGGTGGCGGCGGTGGTTCGGTGGAGCATGAGACGGGCGGTGTGACCCTCGCCCGCGGGGACGGGCGAGTGACCAGGGTGGGCGTATCGATCGTGTTCGCAGCACTGTGGATCGCCTTGGCTCTGTCGCAGCCGACAACGACCTATCACGTCGCACCACTATTAGTGGTGGCGGCGTGGCCGACTGCACGTCGGCTCCGGAAGGGTGCCCCGTTGTCGTCGCTGAGCGTTGTGATTTCTGTGGTCGGTGGCGTGGCGGTCGCTTCGGCCGCCACCGTTGTGCTGGCAGCGCGACATGCGCTGGCCGGACCAACCGTGACTGGCTCCGGCAGTGCGCTGGTTGAAATCCTGATCGTGATCGGCGCGGGAGCCGTCTCGGGGCTCGCGGCCGGGCTCTGGCGGCGAGGCAGCTGACGCGGGTGTCGACCATCGGATCCGGAAACTGGGTGTTCGGGATCGCTCCGCCGCCCCGGGAGGTCGCTGCGCGGTCCAACACAGCCGCTGACGAACACGGGAAGGCGCGCCTCATGCGCGGCTACTGCCCGGTGATCCCCAGGAGGTTGCGGGCACCGGCCGCGAAGGCGTCCGGGTCCTCGATCTGTAGGTAGTGACCAAGGCCCGATAGTTCGATAACCGGGGCGGCAGGGCGTAGGGTTCGCAGGCCGTCGAGCACTGCTGTGGTGGCGACGGGATCCGCTGTGCCCCACAGGAAGCCCAGTGGTTTGTGCCAGTCGCGGACCGCCCCGTGCCAGCGGTCGGCGTAGGTCACCCGCTCGTCCAGATATGCGATGAGCAGGTGCGCGATCCTGTGCCCGCCCGCGTGCGAGAGCAACGCCCACTGTGCCGCGGCCTCCTCCGCGGTGAGCGGATGCTGTGCCGAAAACAGTTTCGAGAGCTCGCGAGTGAATACCACCCGGTTGGCCAGCCGTGCCGCGATCGAGCCGAGCGGGCCACGCAGGATCTTCTGGATCGGCCGCAGTGTCGCCTTCTCCAGGATCACGCTCCCGTTGCTGAGCACGCCACGTGCGAGCGGAAACGATAGCGAGCCTTCGAGATCGCGTGCGAGCAGTTCGGTGGCGACGGAGGTGCCCATATCGTGCGCGAGCACAACGATCGGCCCCGCAGCGGTGACGGTGAGAACCTCTTCGACGGTGTCGGCATGCTCGAACAGGCTGTACCGGTGCGGGCGCGGCTTATCCGAGAGCCCGAAACCGAGGAAGTCCAGCGCGATCCACGCCCGGCCCCCGAGCCGATCGACGATCCGACGGAAATCGTAAGAGCTCGACGGGTATCCGTGCAGCAACAGCACCGTCGGTCCGGCACCGGGGCCCGATCGTACGAACACCGATCCGGCACGGCATCGCACCATCCCTCCGCCGTCGCGCCAATCCTGAACCTCGTGTGGCATCACGGCACGGACACTACGGTTCTGGCTCGGCAGGGGCGCAACAGTGTCAGTCGACTGACATTCACACATGGTTTCGAGCCGGATCCGCGTTGCACTGGTTAGCCGAGCGCGAGGTTCGCTGCCGGAACCGAGGAGGTAGGGGGTGACCGTCACCAGCAACGCCGACTCGAGCGAAACCCGCGATGATCGGCGACCGCCGACCGAAATCCCGTCCGGTATCCCCGCGGAAGGGACGGTGACCGTGGCCGAAACGGGCGCTGGGCGCTACGCGCAGCGGATCACTGTCGGAATCCACATTCTGGCGGCCGACGAACCACGACCGGTTGGCAGCGACACCGGTCCCGCACCGTATGACCTGCTGCTGGCCGCTCTCGGGGCCTGCACGTCGATGACCATCCGCATGTACGCCGAACTGGGCTGGCCACTCGACCACGTCCGAGTCGAGCTGCGGCACAACCGGATTCATGCCGAGGACTGTGCCGTTTGCACCACCACCGCTGGATACATCGACCGTATCGAACGCGACATCACCCTGTCCGGCGACCTTGATGCCGAACAACGCGACCGGCTGATGCAGATCGCGGAACGGTGCCCGGTGCACCGGATGCTGCACGGCGAGATCAACATAACCACGACACAGCGGTGGCCGCGGAGGAGAACACAATGACCGAGCTGAATACGACGGTCCCAGTGGTCGAGGTGTACTGGCGGCCCGGCTGCCCGTACTGCCGGGTGCTGCTGCGCCCACTGCGTCGCACCGACCTACGACTGAAGGAGATCAACATTTGGGAGAACCCGGAGGCCGCGGCGCGGGTGCGGTCCGTCGCGGGCGGCAACGAAACCGTGCCGACCGTGTTCGTCGGAGATCGCGCGATGGTCAATCCCAGCGTCCGCCAGGTACTCGAAGCGGTCTGCGGCCAGGCACCGACTGGGCACTGGTGGAACCGGCGGAAACACTGAAATTCATGCACCAGAACCTGTATTCCGTTGCCCGGCAAATGCATAAGCCGCCGCTTCACTCCTCGACGTCCATGGCACCAGCAGGACGATTGCGTGCGTCACCACCAGGCCGATCCCGGCGGACGATATAGATCATCATCGCCACATATCGACGGCGCCGAACCTGGTCATACGGCCGGAAACCGCTGGAGATGTGACAGGATCGGCAGATATGGACGCGAGGATAGGTCCGATCGGTTCCGCCCTGCGAATGCTGGGCGGTGGTGATCGCGGCCTCGACATGCAGGTCCAACAAGCCGCATGGGTGGCCCGCTGCGTGGGGCGCGGCGAACGCGCCCCATTGCTGCCAGCCGACCTGACCGCGCTCGCCGACACGCTGCAAACCCAGCCGATACCCAACGGTGGAGTCGTGTTCGCGGCCGGCCAGCCATCGACAGGGGTGTGGATCGTGCGGCAGGGCCGCATCGAACTGTCCGTCGGGTCCGGCCACAAACGCGCCGTGGTCCACGTATTGCGGCCCGGCGACGTCGACGGCGACATCGAGTTGCTGCTGGACATGCCGCTGCCCTACACCGCCCGAGCCCTGACCGACTCGGTGTGCCTGTTCCTAACCCGCGCCGACTTCGAATCCCTGACCATCGGCCATCCCACCATCGCACGGCGCTGGCTGTCATCAGTGGCAGGGCGGCTCGCGACCAGCCAGATGCGCATCGTCGGGCTGCTCGGACGCAGCCTGCCAGCCCAGGTCGCCCAGCTGCTGCTGGACGAACAGACCGACGGCACGGTCGAGCTGGCGCAGCGCACGATGTCGGCGATGCTCGGGGTGCAGCGGCCATCACTGAACAAGATCCTCAAAGAATTCGAACGCGACCACCTGATCGCCATCCGCTACGCGGCGGTAGAGATACTCGACCCCACCAAACTCGCCCGCGTCGCCGCGTGACGGCCTTCGACCCAGAACAGGGGGAGCGGGTGTGAACGAGGTCGCCGTTCGTCCGAAATGCTGGTGGCTCAGTAGGGGAGTGGCTCGTGCGGCGTCGGCGGTGGAGTCGCAGGGAGCGTTCTGGCGGTGCTGTTGAATACGCATTCTTCGCGCATTCCGGACCATTCCCCAAGCTGCTGGGTGAAGGAATGATTGGTGGCATGGCGATAGGTGTTGCGGAGTTGCTGAGCGGACACGAGGCTGCGGGCCGGTATCTGGATGTAGGTGGGGTTCGGACGTTTGTCCGGGAGGAAGGCGCGGGTGCGCCGGTGGTGTTGGTGCATGGGGTTCCGGTGTCCAGTTACCTGTGGCGACGGGTGCTGCCGGAGCTGGCGGCGCGCGGGTTGCGTGGTATCGCCCCGGATCTGCCGGGGCTCGGATTGTCTGCGCGGCCGATGGATTTCGACTACACGTGGACGGGTTTGGGGCGGCATCTGGCGGCGACGCTCGACGAGCTGGGCTTGGACCAGTTCCATCTGGTGGTGCACGATATCGGCGGCCCGGTGGGGTTCGAGGTCGCCGCGGTGGCGCCGGAACGGATCGCGTCGTTGACGGTGTTGGACACAATCGTGGCGGCCGACTCCTTCCGTAAGCCGTGGTCGATGGCGCCGTTCGCGATCCCGGGTTTGGATCGCCTGTGGCTGGCGAGCGGGCGCGGGCCCGTGTTCCGGATGTTGATGCGATCGATCGGGCTGGTGCGAGGGTCGTCGACCACGGCGGCCGAAATCGGTGTGCACCGTGCACTGTTGACGCGAGGCGACGGTGGCCATGCGTTCCTGCGGATCATGCACTCGTTCGAGACCACTCCGGAAAAGACTGCCATCTACCGGAGGGTGGTGGCCGCCGACGGATATCCGGTGCAGGTTGTCTGGGCGCGCGACGATCCGGCGCTCACCTTTGACCGTCACGGTCGCATCGCCGCTGAGGCCGCCGGGCTGCCCGGCCCCGATGTCGTGCCGGGCAGGCATTTCTTTCCCGAGGACAGCGCACCGCAGATTGCCGAGCGGATCGCGGGAATCGTCGCCCGCGCCGATGGGTCCACGATCTGAATGCCACCCCGGCAGCGTTCTCGATGCGACCCACCCAACCCGGCCGAGCTGGGCAGCTGCACGCGATCAGTGACAGCGTGCTGCCGGAACCGGAAAGGTGCCGCGCTGTCGCTGAGTCAAAGACGCACATGGCGATGGCCGAGGTCGTTATGTGATTCCTACGTCCACGGCCCGGGGTGAGCGACGATGACGGTCGATACCACCTCCCACACCGTCTCGAGGTGGCCCGTAGCCACCCGGCCTGCGCGCTGGGCGCGAGTTGGATTGTCGCCGCGACCGTGCGGCCCGTGATCGATCGGAGGCAACGATGACCAGAATGGCGGGCACGGCTCGGAGGTTGACCATCTTCATCGGTGAAGACGACACCTGGCATCACAAACCGCTGTTCACTGAGATCGTGCACCGCGCTCACCGCGCGGGTCTTGCCGGTGCGAGCGTGTTCCGCGGCGTCGAGGGATACGGCGCGACCTCGCATATCCACACCTCCCGCTTGCTCTCCCTCAGCGAAGACATGCCGGTGGCGATCGTAATCGTGGACGCCGCCGACCGGATTCGCGAATTCCTGCCCCAGCTCGACGAATTGGTCACCGAGGGTCTGGTCATCCTCGACGACGTCGAAGTCATCCGCTACGTCGGACGAGAACACAAACGCTGAACCGGTTAGCGGGTCCGCCTGGACGGCCTGATTCGCAGGCGTCGAGACCTCGGCGATCCGGCGTGAGTCTGCGCACACACCACACCCGTTCGATCGAGGTCCAGCTACCCTCACGTAATGCGGCGGTGGGGCTCGCCGCTCCGAGATCGGAACAACCGCGGCACATCGCGCCGCCAACAGTCCCTACTTGACCAGCATTTTTCGTGTTCGAGTAGGAGTGCCTGTGGCGAGCAGCAGCGACATCGAAAGCGGTCGGCATGACCCTCGTGCTCGTCTTCCTCGGTGCGGCCCTCGGCGCGCCATTGCGGTATCTCACCGACCGCACCGTGTAAGCCCGCCACGACAGCCTGTTCCCGTGGGGCACCCTCACCGCCAACATCATCGGCTGCCTGATCCTGGGCGGACTCGCGGGCGCGGGCACCGCCATCCCCGCCTCGCTACCCACCTTGCTGGACACCGGGTTCTGTGGGGCGTTGACCACCTTCAGCTACGAAACCCTGCGTCTGATCGAGCAGCGCAGCTACTTCTACGCCGCGATGAACATCATCACCAGCATCATCGCCGGGCTCGGAGCCGCCATGCTCGGCTACGCCATTATCCACGCCTTCGTCGGCTGAGTCCTCGACGCGTCGGGTAAGTCTGCGACCGGTAGTCCGGCCAGGCGCCATTCGAGCATGCCCTCATTGAGGCGCTTGACTCGGCGTCCGGCTCGTCGGGCGATGCGGATCGCTTCGGGTGCCATGACGCAGTAGACGCCGCGGCAGTAGGCGACGATGTCGTGGTCGGCGGGCAGTTCAGCGAGTCGGTCGGCGAGTTCGGCGAGGGGGACGCTGATGGCTCCGGGGATGTGCCCGGCCTCGTATTCCTCATGCGGGCGGACATCGATGAGGGTGATCTCCCCGGCATCGCGGCGACGCAGGAGTTCCTCGCGGGTAATGGCGTCCTCGGGGGAGCCGATCACGTCGGCGGCGGCCATGGCGACATCGCCGAGATGCGCCTCGGCGACGATCTGGACCAGGGCGAACAATCGTGCGACGTCGTCTCCGGCGAGGCGGTGTACTGGCGGGTGCCGTCACGGCGGGGCTTCGACCAGGCCGCCGGTCTTGAGTGCAGGTTCGCCGAGGCGGTGGTCAGGTTCATCCCGGTCGCGATCGACTCGACGGTGCGTTCGCCCTGGGCGAGCAGGTCGAGGATCTGCAGGCGGCGGCCGTTGCCGAGGGGTCGACGACATGATGGAGGGCATGTTTACCCGGCACCTGGTCCGCGGTTGAGGACCGCGCGTGACAGGAACGCGCCGGGGGCGATTTACTCGTGCCCGCCGACGATTTACACGAGTGCAGGGACCAGCGGCTCCGGGCAGGGTTCGGCCGGGGTTCCGTCTTCGTTCGGGAGATCGTGATCCGGGCGGCGGCCGCGCAGGTAGAGCCTCTGCATGATCCCGATTCCGGCGATGGCGGCCAGCGCCGACGCGATGCCGAACTGCCAGCCCGGTGGCCGCCAGGTCAGGACGAGTTCCGCGTTCTGGGTTCCGGCGGGGATATCAACGGCGACAAAGGTATTCGCGACGGTGTGCAGGGGTAGGTCGCGGCCGCCGAGGGTGGCCCGGTAGCCGGGCCAGGTCAGCCGGGCGAAGACCACGCGTCCGCCGGTGGTGGAGGACACCCGGATCCGGCTGGTGACGCTGTCCTTGGACATCGGTGTGGCGGTGGCATTGCGTGCATCGGCGATGAGCCCGTTGTGGGTGGAGATGAGCCCGTTTTCGCGTTCGAGCACCCAGATATAGCGTTCGTGGCCGGGGTAGTCGACCCATTTCCAACCGGGTGGTGCCGGATGGTCGCGTGCATCGGGGAATTGGGCGCGCTGCAGGACCACCCGGTCGACCTTCATCAGATCGACGATGGTGCGGCCGGTGGTCGGTTCGATCGCGAAGGCGCGGCGGAACGCGTCGGGACAGGTGCTCCCGTCCCAGCCCATGCACAGCATGGCACTGAACGCGGCGTGGCCGATGGGGGTGTAGCCGTTGACGTAGTCGAGCCTCAGGTTCTTGGCATAGTTGCCGAAGGCGAGCGAGCCATAGGCCCCCGCCAGACTCTTATCGCCCGGCTGGAGCAACCCGCGGTCGGCGAGTTGGAGTGTGACACCGTCGAAATCAGGGAACGTGGCCTTCATCTGCGTGCGCCGCAGCGGGAAGTTGTACGACATCGGCGTCGCCGGAGCGTCATGCACCTGGAGGTAGGCGATCGGGAACATTGCGGCGATGACCAGCAGGCAGGCGGCGGCCGCGCCTCGGCTGCGGGCGAGCCAGACCACCGCAGCGCCCAGCGCGGTGACGGCTGCGACCGCGACGAGATGAGGTCCGAGCAGTTGCGGCGCCGCCGAGAACGACCGCACGAACAGCAGTCCGATCAACGTCGCGGCGCCGCCGCCCCGGCGCCGCCATTGGGTGAAAGTGCCATGCCGGCTGAGCAATACGCACACCAGAATCAGCAACGTCAGCGCGACCATCGGCAGCACCCGCGCCGGCCAACGCAACGGGCCGATGCGGCCGGGTCCGGCGGTCCACATCAAAACCGCTGTCGCGAAGAGAGTTATCGCGCTGAGGTCGCGGGTCGAGCGCAGCGCCGCTCGCCAATCGATGAAGGCCAGCGCCGGAATCAGGAACCACGCGATATAGACCATCGGCAGCGGCTGGATGTACCCCCACCAGCCGGTGAACGCGGGCACGGTGCTCGGCAGGCTCGCATTCAACGACTCCGACCACGGCACTGTCAGGAACGGATCGTTGAGGACGCGTTCATTGCCGCGCCAGGTCACCGGTGAGGACAGCATGCTCGGCAGATAGGTCGCCAGACCCGCAAGCCCGGCGCAGCCCGCGACCAGGAGCAGCCGCAGCGTCGGCATCCATCGGCGCTGGTAGATGACCTCACCGACCGCGACGGCACAGATCATCAACGCGGCCTCGACCGCGGGAAAGATGTATTGGACGGAGATGACCAGATACAGGAATGCGAACGTGGGGATCGGCCCGCCGCGACCGCGCGCATAACGCACCGCTGATGCCCAGGCGTGCACCATCCAGGCGGTCCCGGTGAGCGAGGTCGCCCAACTGGCCTCGTCGAAGAACAGGAACCAGCCGCTCAGCGGGAAGGCCACACCTGCGACAGCGGCCCATGCGGGCCGGGCACCGTAGGCGAGGCAGATCCGAAAGACGCCGAGCGCCGCGATGATCGAATAGATCAGCTTCACCACGGTGACGTAGGCGGCGAGGTTGTCCACCGACGGCGCGATCAGATCGACCAGCAGCTGCGGCGGGTTGTAGAGCCCGGCCTCCTCCATCGCGTAGTTGCCCGACATCCACTCCCAGGGCACGAGCGCGGGGAAGCGACCCTCACGCAGATGCCGCCCCAGCATCACCCACATCGGTCCGTACTGGGATTCGGTGTCATCGGTGTAGAAGTGCCGCGCGTTGGCCAGCAGCACCGCCGCATACCCCGCTACCACGCCGAACGCGGTACCCGCCGCCCACCGGTAGATGCTCGTCCGCGATTCGAGTGCTGCGCTTGCGACCACGAATCCAAGACCCTACCCGATTACGGCACTGTGCAACAGTTGCCTTATGCATGATGTCCTGGGTGCTCGGACCGGAATCGGTTGAGCCGCAGCGGCGATGCGACCGCACGCACACCAACGCCACGGGGCAGGATGGTGGAATAACTGGTAATCGCAACGACGGAGGGTATGGATGGCGCGCCGAGTGGCCGAGGAATCTGTCGACGCGATCACCGATGCGCTGTTGACCGTCTCACGGCTGCTGGTCGCGTTGTCGGCTCGATCGATCGCGCATGTCGACGAGACGATCACCATTGCGCAGTTCCGCATGCTGGTGATCCTGTCCACCCGGGGCCCGGCGAAAGTCGCGACCCTCGCGACCAGTCTGAACGTGCAACCCTCCACCGCCACCCGCATGGTGGACCGCCTCGTCGCGGCCGGGCTGATCGACCGGCAGCCGAATCCGCACTCACGCCGCGAACTGATCGTCGAATTGACCACGCGCGGAAGGGAAATCGTCGACGCGGTCACCGAGCGCCGACGGCGCGAGATCGCCGCCGTGGTGGAGCGCATGCCCGCGGCCGATCGATCCGGGTTGGTGCGGGCGCTGACCGCGTTCAGCACAGCGGGCGGCGAAGCACCCACGGGGGCCGAACTCGAGGGCTACCAGCTCTAGTCCCGACCGACGCCGGCCGAACTGGATCAGCGGACCTGCCGTTTTTGGGTGCGCAATCGCGATTATCCTCCCTTCGTTGCTGTGAGCAGCACCGGTGCCTCGTCCGTTCGAAAGGCGATAAGGGTCGGAATCGTGTTGACACCATAGGGATATGGAGAATCTTCCGTTTGACGCGCGGAGCGTCTTGCGCTGTGCGACCTTTTCGAAGAAGTCGGTCCGGATGCACCCACGCTGCTCGAGGGCTGGACAGCCCACGACCTCGCCGCCCACCTTGTGCTGCGTGAGTGCGATCCCATCGCTGGCCCCTGCCTGGTTCTTCCGGGGCCGTTCCAACAGTTCGCCGAGCGACGCAGAATGAGTCTGGCAGAGCAGAGAGACTTCGGGTGGCTCGTCGCGCGGATCAGGTCAGGCCCACCTCCCGGATTTTTCCGTATCCGATGGGTTCGCTCCGTCCCGAGCCTGAACGAGTTCTTCGTCCATCACGAGGATGTGCGCAGAGCGAATGGTCTCGGTCCCCGCAACGCCTTCACACCCACCGTGGAGGCTGCCTTGTGGCGAAACGTGTGCCGAGGTAGCCGCTACCTGAGTCGGAGGCTGGACAAGGTTGGGCTGGAGGTCGGGTGGGTGGGAACCGACGAGCGGATGACGGTCCGCAGGGCCGAACCCTTTACCCGTCGCTGTCACCAACGCAGCCCGTCAACCGTAATGCCATGCCCGCCAACCGCATTACCGCTAAACCGTGCTGTGATCGTGGGCGACGAGGACCAAACTGTCGGTGTGGCGGACCGCTTTCTCCGCGGTGGTACCGGTGAACCTGCCCCAGATCGCCGAATGCCCACTGCGGCCCAGGATCGCCACGGCAAGTTCACGCGCAGCGTGCCCGGCCCGGATCTCGGCAGTGATGGTGACGCCATGCTCATGGGCGGCGGCCGCGGCGGTTGTCGATGACCCCGGACAACAGCGCGGACACGACGAGGATGAGCAGCACCGCGACCAACGCGTTGCCGCCGGTGGCGTCGGTGGCGAGTTCGGCGAGACGCTCGATCACCCCGGTCTTCACCAGTGCGCCGATCATGACGAACAGGCCGACGAAGAACAGCAGAGTCTCCCATTCGACCGCCGACAGACTTTCTGATCATGCCGGTCGGGCGGGGACGGTCTACTGGGCCCTGGAAGCCCGCGCCAGGCAGCCGGGTATCCGCTACCCGGACGAACTCGGCGAAGTCCGCCGTCGCGTCGAGGGCTGGCACGACCTGATTCCCGCGCTGCCCGATACCACCGCGGCCGAGGCTGTGCTGCACCACGACAACGCCGACCTGGACAGACTGCCGACCTATGTGCACGATCGGGTGGTCTTGCTGGGCGATGCGGCCCACGTGATGCACCCGGATATGGGCCAAGGCGCGGGACAAGCCATCGAAGACGCGGTCGTGCTCGCGGCAGCACTCAGTGCGGGGGCCGAGGTCTCCGTTGCCCTCGCCCGCTACGACACCGAGCGCCGGCCACGAACCCAGACCATCGTGAAACAAGCCCCCGCCCTGCAGCTGACCAGCTGCTACAACCGGCTCTACGAGCAGGTCGTCGAGTTGCGCGCCCAGCTGGTGAAAGCTGCTGGTACGGCGTTGAGTTCGACGACCGTGCGCTGATTACAGGTGGTAGCCCTCGATCTCGGCGGCGGTGTGGGATTCGCCGCCGGCTTCGGTGAACGCGCTCAGGGCCCGTACCAGGCCGTGCCGGTCGGCTGCGGGCATGCGTTCGACCACTGCGGCGATATCTTCGCGGCGGCGTGCGGTGACTGCGTCGACGATCTCGCGGCCCCGCACGGTCAGGTCGACGACCAGTTCGCGGCGCGAGTTCGGGTTCGGTTGGCGGTCGATGAGCCCGGCTACGACGAGTCGATCGACCATCCGGGTCGCGGTGGACGGTTGTACGTTCAGGATGCCCGCCAGCGTCGCGAGGTTGGCCGGACCTCGCGTGGACAGGATGACCAGTGTGCGGAACTGCGGGATGGTGATCGTGTCGTCGACATGTGCGATCGACCGCGCTGACAATCCGACCAGCAGGCGCGATGCCGTCAGCAGGGCATCGGTGATCGCATCAGCGGATTCCTGTTCCACCACTTCACTTCGACGCGCCATCTCTACCTCTCCGTCGTGCTGTTCGGCTACCCATCATCCTGCCTGCCGCATCGGATATACGACGCATACCGCCCAGGCGGGCGCGATGTTCTTACTGCCCAACGCAACAGCCAATCATGCAGATGACAACTGTTGCAGAAGGACCTTCGCCGAGTAGGGACTGGGTGTCATGGCACCACGACGACAGGACGCACCCGCCCGTCATCGTGCAGTAAGCAACTGTTGCATACTGCTTCGTTCTGTTACGCTTGGGCATACGACCAAGGTGAATGCCCAAAGCGTTCGCCGTGGATGGTCGAGGCTGGAAGGCGGGCATGGTTACTTCCGCGGAGCAGGGCCGCGAGACGCGGGCCCGGTTGATGGATGCGGCGGTCGAGTTGATCGCGGAGCGGGGCTGGGGTGCGGTAACGACCCGGATGGTGGCCGAGCGTGCGGGGCTGCGTCCGGGGCTGGTGCACTATCACTTCCACTCGGTGACCGATCTGCTGATCGAGGGTTCGCTGCGGATGGCCCGGCAGCTGGGTGCGGGCGTGCTCGGCGACGGGTTGACGGCGTCGGGTCCGGCGGGTCTGGGGCGGATGCTCGACGCGCTCACCGCTTACGCTGCCGACGATCCCGATACTCGGGTGTTCAGCGAGATGCTGTTGGCGGCAACACGTCACGAACGGTTGCGGGACGGGCTGGGGCAGATACTGCGGGAGTTCCGGTCCGCTCTTGCCGAGTGGCTGCGCGCGCAGGGTGCGGTGGCCGATGCGGAGGCGACCGCGGCGGTGCTGGTCGCGACGTTCGACGGGCTGATCCTGCATCGGTTGATCGATCCCCGGCTGGGCGAACTCGAGGTCGACGAGCCGCTGCGCCGGCTGGCGGGCATATCCGACGACGGCGGGGACCGCGAGGATCGGCGATGACCGAGCAGACAGTTCAGGCCGATCGGCGCGGTGGTATCCGGCTGCGCGAGGTGAACAAAACCTACGGCGCCGGTGAGGCCGCGGTACACGCGCTGCGCGATGTCGACCTCGACGTCGCCGCGGGGGAATTGGTGGCGATCCTGGGTGCGAGCGGTTCGGGCAAGACCACCCTGCTCAACATCATCGGCGGCATTGAATCCGCCGATTCCGGGTCGATCGTCATTGCCGGACAGGATATTTCGCGTGTGCATCCGAGTGCGCTGGGCGGATTCCGCCGCGACCATGTCGGATTCGTGTTCCAGTTCTTCAATCTGATTGCGAGTCTGACCGCGCGGGAGAACGTCGAGGTGATCTCCGAGCTGACCGGGCGCGGCGAGGCCCGGGATGTTCCGCGGTTGCTGGCGGCGGTCGGATTGTCCGACCGTGCCGATCATTTCCCTGCTCAGCTGTCGGGTGGGCAGCAGCAGCGGGTGTCGATCGCACGGGCGCTGGTGACCGATCCCGATCTGCTGCTGGCCGATGAGCCGACCGGCGCGCTCGATGTCGCCACCGGCCGCGAGGTGCTGGAGTTGTTGCAGCACACCAGCCGTGACGGGCGTGGGGTGGTGATGGTGACCCACAACGAGGCCGCCGCGGCGATCGCCGACCGGGTGATCCGGATGCGCGACGGGCGTGTGATCGCGGTGGAGCGCAACGAGTCTCCGGCCGATGCCGCGTCGATTCGGTGGTGAGGATCGTGCGCCTGTTCCCGAATCCGGTGCTGGCCTGCAAGATTCGGCGGGATCTGCGGCGTCGCGTGACGCAATCCACGGCGATCGCGGTGACTGTGCTGCTGGGGGTGCTGCTGTTCGTCGCCAGCTACGACTCGTTCCGCAATCTGTCCGCCTCCTACCAACACACCTACGAGCGGCTGCATTTCGCGGATTTCACCGCCACCGGCGGTGACGCGGCCGCGATTGCCGGGGTGATTAGCGACGCCGCCGGTGTGGCCCGGGCGAGTGTGCGCACGCAGGCCGATGTCCCGATGTCGATTGGCGGCGCCAAGCTGGTCGGCCGGGTGACCGGCCTGCCACCGGGCGGAGGAGTGGACGATATCTCGCTCACCGCAGGCAGGTTGCCAGATCCGGCACATCCGGACGCGGTCGTGATCGAACACCACACCGCCACCACGTTCGGTCTCGGTATCGGTGGCCGGCTGCAGGTCTTCGACGGCACCGGCTGGCGGGAGGTGACGGTAGCGGGCATCGCCCGATCGCCGGAGTATCTGTGGCCGGCCCGCAGCCGCCAGGACGTGCTCGACGACCCGCACTCCTTCGCGATCGTATTCGCACCCCAACCGCGGGCGCTGCGACTGTCCGGACAACCCGGCCCCAACCAGACGCTGGTCGAAATGTCCACCAGCGCAAGCACATCCGATCACACCCGTGTCGCGGACCAGATCCGCACGGCCGGGGCACTCGACGTAACCACGCGCGCCGAGCAACCCTCGGATGCGGCGCTGCACGAGGACCTCAGCGGCTTCTCCGAGATCGCCGTCGGATTCCCCCTGCTGTTCCTGCTCGCCGCGGCCGTCGCCGAGTACGTCGTGATCGCGCGGCTCGTGCACGCCGAACGCGCGATCATCGGCACCCTGCTGGCGCTGGGTGCACGCCGCGGCGCGGTGGTGCGGCACTACGTTACTTACGGCGCGATCGTCGCCGCGATCGGTGCAATGGCCGGGGTCTTGCTCGGCGCCGTCGCGACGTCGGTGGTCACCTCGGCCTACACCTCCGCGATCGGGATCCCCGACACCGTGGTCACCCATCGCATCGCCACGGCCGTCCTCGGATTCATGCTCGGACTGCTGACCGGCGTCGTGGCTGCGCTCGCACCCGCGGTCACCGCGGCTCGCACGGCACCGGCACACGCCATGCGCGGCAACGGAACCGGACTCGTCCGGACCGGTCCGCTGACCCGCTGGTCGGCGCACTGGACCCGATTGCCCGTGGTAGCGCGTATGGCGTTGCGCTCGTTGACCCGCGACCGGCGCCGTACCCTGGCCACCATGACCGGCACGGTTCTGGCGCTGGTGCTGATCCTGGCCTCGGTCGGCATGGTCACCAGCATGCGTACCGTGGTCGATGTCCAGTTCGGGCAGGTCGAACGCGAGGACGCCACCGTGCTCGTCGCCCCCGGTACCGACGATCCGGGCGCACAGCTGAAAACCGTGCCCGGTGTCGGCGCGGTCGAACCCGCAAGCACGGCCCCGGTCACCGTGCAGGCCCACGGCAAGTCCTATTCGACCGTCCTGACCGGACTGGCACCGGACACCGTCATGCACGGATTCCGCACCACCGCCGGTGCGCCCGGACTGCCCGCCGGCGGAGTCGTTGCAGGCGCGGCCATCAGTAACCGGCTCGGTGTGCGTGCCGGCGATATCCTCACTGTGACAACGGCATTCGGCACCCCGCATCAGGTCCGGCTGGCCGCACTGGTCGACGAACCGCTGGGCACCCTGCTCTACGCCACCGACACCACCGCCCACACCATCGCGCCGACCGGCCTACCCGGTTATCTGCTCCGATTCACCCACGCAGCCGACCCCGGCAACATCCGGGCCGCGATCACCCGCCTGCCCGGCGTGCTCGCCTATACCGATACCCACGCACTGCGCACCGAGTTCAACCAATTCCTCACCCTGTTCTGGGTGTTCATCGGCGTGATGCTCACCCTCGGCACAATGCTCGCGTTCACCGTCATCTACGTCACCATGACCGTCAACCTCGCCGAACGCACCACCGAACTTGCCACACTGCGCGCCGCCGGCGTCCCGGTCGGTCGCCTCACCGCCCTGCTGGCCACCGAAAACCTCACCGCCACAGCGATAGCCGCGCCGTTCGGCCTCGCCGCCGGGATTGCCGTGTCCTGGGCATTCCTGCACTCGTTCAACAGCGACATGTTCACCCTGCACCTGTCCCTCGGCTGGGCAGCACCGGCGCTGTCGATCGCCGCGGTGCTCGCCGCCGCCGCGCTGTCCCAACTACCGGCGATGCGGGTGGTCCAGCGAATCGACATCGCCCGCGTGGTCCGTGAACGCGCTCTGTGACCCCAGCCGGTACTTGCCGGACCCCGACGAAAGAGGAATCCCCATGACCGCAAACGCTGCAACCAAACTCGGTGCCCGCGCCCTGCAGACCCGTTGGCTGGTCCGCGCCCCGATCCGGCTCTACCGTGCCGGGCTGGGATTCCTGTTCGGCCAGCGCTTGCTGATGCTGCAGCACACCGGACGCACCAGCGGCACAACACGATTCGTCGTCCTCGAGGTCGTCGACCACCCCGCACCCGGCGAATACGTCATCGTCTCCGGCTTCGGCACCACAGCCCAGTGGTACCGCAACATCCGAGCCGATCCCCGAGTCCACATCTGGATCCGAACACAACGGGCAATTCCCGCGACCGCAACACCGATGACCGACACCGAATCCGCCGACGCGCTCGAGCATTACATTCACCACCACCCCGCCGCTTGGGACAAGCTACGCGCCACCATCGAACACGCCACCGGCAAACCGGTCGACACGCTACCCATGGTCCGACTGCAGACCACCTCGCCCCGGTAAACCGGCCGATCGCCCGCGACGCGGACCGCAGTTCGACACCGGCGAACCCTTCCAGCGATAATCTGGCAACCTCGGGAGCCATCATCGCGCCGGTGTCGATGGCCGCTACGCCCTCGGCATGCTGCTGGTGGCGGATGGCCGGGAAGATGCTCGCTACCAGCCTGATCTTCGGCATCGGCGGATACGGTGGCGTTTTCATGCCCACCCTGTTCATCGGGGCCATGGGCGGAAGCGCGATCGGTCTCGCTCTGCACCAGTACGTCCCGGGAATTCCCGGCTCACCGAGCCACTACGCGCTCATCGGCATGAGTGCCGCGTTCATCGGCGCCACCCGCGCCCCCGTCACCGGAATCGTGATGCTGCTCGAGCTCACCGACGACTACGACATCGTCGTTCCGCTCGTGGTCGCCGCTGTCCCGGCGCTGCTGGCCAGCACACTTCTGTCACCGGACTCGCCGTACATCGGCACCCTCATGCGGCGCGTTCCCGCGACCTGAACGCCGCACCTCGGCAGGTGAACGACGATCACCCACGGCACGGCCGGACCCTCAACCCCTGCCGGTGAGCACCTGATCGACCACGGCGAATCGCCGCTGCCAACAGCACAACCCGTCGTCGATGCCCGGTAACCGGCGCCCGGCAAGCCACCACGCAGCCTGAGCGCTGCCACAGGCGCCCAGCCGCCACCGCGCTGCCATTCGACCCGCCGCCGGTTCGCCACCAAATTCACACCCAGTACAATTGTTGCTCTGTGCAATAGTTATTGGTGATGAGGGTTTGATATGGCAACAACGGAGATCCGGCCGCCCGCTGCCGGACGGCGGTGGTCACTGCAAGTTCCGGCACGGATCCCTGCCTGGGAATGGGTCCGGGAGAGCCGGGGTGGACTGGTACTGCTGGCGCTGGTCATCGGCGCCGGGGCCGGTGGCGGCGCGATCGTATTCCGCTGGCTGATTACCACATTCACCACACTGCTGTCCGGTTATCGCGACTACTCGGCCCTGGGACACCTGCCCAACCCGCACGTGCCGTGGCTGGGACCGTGGTTCGTGCTGTTGGCCCCGGTCGTGGCCGGGCTGCTCTACGGGCCGCTGGTCACCCGGTTCGCGCCCGAGGCCCGCGGTCACGGCGTCCCCGAGGTGATGTATGCCGTGGCCGAGCGCGGCGGCCGGATCCCGCCGCAGGTCACCATCGTCAAAGCTCTTGCATCGGCGTTGTGCATCGGCGGCGGCGGGTCGGTCGGCCGCGAGGGCCCGATCGTCCAGATCGGCTCCGCCTGGGGATCGAGCCTGGGCCGGCTCACCCGCGTCCCCGAGAACCGGCTACGCATCCTGGTCGCCTGCGGCGCGGCGGGCGGTATCGCGGCCACCTTCAACGCGCCGATCGCCGGGCCGTTCTTCGCGATGGAGCTGATCCTGCGTGACTTCACCGCCGAATCCTTCGGCGCGGTCGTGCTGTCCAGCGTGACCGCCAGCGTGATCGGCCGCGCCGCCTTCGGCAACCACCCGTTCCTTGACCTGCCCGCGTTCACTCTCCGGTCCGGCTGGGAGTATCTCGCCTTCGCCGTACTCGGGATCGTGATCGGCGCGGTCGGTGTGGGGTTCACCCACATCCTGTACAAGATCGAAGACGCCTGCGACTGGGTCTGGTGCGGCCCGGAATGGCTGCGACCCGCGGTCGGCGGACTGCTGCTCGGCGCGCTGCTGCTGGTGCTGCCGCAGATGTACGGCGTCGGCTATCCGGTGCTGGCCAACGCGATCGACGGCAGATACGTGCTGTGGATGCTGCTGATCCTGATGGCCGGCAAGATGATCGCCACCAGCCTGACCATCGGCATCGGTGGATCCGGCGGGGTGTTCGCGCCATCACTGTTCATCGGCGCGATGGGCGGCACCGCGTTCGGTGTCGTCGCGCATCACCTGTTCCCGGCCGCGACCGCCGCACCAGGCATGTACGGCCTGATCGGTATGGGCGCGGCCTTCGCCGGCGCGACCCGCGCCGCGATCACCGCCGTCATCATCCTGTTCGAGCTCACCGGCGAATACACCATCATCCTGCCGCTGATGCTCGCCATCGTCGCGGCCACCGGCACCTCCAGGCTCCTGTCCACCGAGACGATCTATACCCTTAAACTCACCCGCCGTGGCGTGGATCTCGATGCCGCACACCGCCGTTCGGCCCGCAGCCTGGACCGGCTTACCGTCGCCTCGGTCATGGAACCCATGCCCGAACCCATGCCCGCCGACACCCCGATCGAGGCCGCGAGCCGCGCGGTGTGGCTCTCGGCCAACGGCGTGCTGCCGGTCATCGGCGCCGATCAGCAGTATCACGGCTGCGTCACCGCCCGTGCCGTCGCCGAAGCGCTGGCCGAGGGCGAATCCACCGGCACCACCGTCGCCGATCTCGCCGTCATGCCCGACAAGATCACCGAAACATCCACCCTCGCCACCGCTCTGGGCGCCCTCACCGGCGCCGAAGGCACCGGCATTCCGGTCCTGGCCCCGGGCGGCCACACCATCATCGGCTGGCTCACCCACCGCGCGGTCCTATCCGCACTCGACGACACCGCCCGATTACCCCTCGAGCAAAAGGCCGCGTGAGGCAACGGGCGGTGGCGCCACGAGTCCCGCCCACCGCCACCATGAACAGGCTGTCGACCGTGATCAGCGTCGCGATGCTCTGAATAGATGCCTATGGTGTTGAATCGTCATCGGGTAGGCAGTTATCGGGGTGTTCCGGGCCAGGGCTGATAGTCCCCGAGCCCCGGCAGCGGCGTGGTCTTGCCGCCGACGGCGGGCAATTCGGCCTTCCAGTCGCCATCGATCCAGACCTCGGTCGCGCGCACCGATTCCAGGGTTCCGTCGGGCTGCTGCACGGCCAGATCGGAGACCGCGCGGCCGGGCGTGTAGATGACCCATCGGAATCCGGCGAAGAAGGGTAGGTCACCGCTGGTGTCGAAACCGGTCGGCACGCGGGTGGCGGGCGCCCGGTCGGCGGGGGCGACCACGGCCATCGCCCGGACCGCGGCGGGCCACGCGCTGCCTGCCGCCCCGGCGAGGCGGGCTTGCTGCTGCATCATCGCCAGTATCGCGCCTTCTGCGTCGTGGCTGAATCCCGTGGCGGCATTGTCTGTTACGTGCGTCGGCCCCCATTGGTCGCTGAACGGCAGCCGGGTGCCATGCCACGGTTTCCAGGTGATCTGCTGCGACATCACCAGGGCAAGCGGGATGGTGTCACCGGAGATCGGGGCGGCCGGTGGCGCCGACGACAACGCCGCAGGCGCGGCGGCGTCCCGGGAGTTGGAGGCACAGGCCGCCAGCGTCAGCGCGAGCCCGAGACCCGCTGCGGCCGTGCGGATTCGCCGTGATCGAGAGGTACTCATCGGGTATGGCCGTCCTGTCCGTCGTTGTGCCGGGCACGCGGGTCCCGGCCGTTCATCCGGGCCAGGCGGGCGTTGTAGGTGTCCAGCGCGGCTTGTTCCTCATCGATGTCGGTGACGTCGGTACCGGTGTCGGCGGTGAACTCGCCGAGGGTGGCGCGGCGGCGGATGCCGTCGAGCCAGGGGCCGAAGCTGCGGGCGCCGTCGCCGAAGCGCACCCACTGCCCGGCGACGATGACCATCAGCAGCATCATCAGCCCGTCACCACCGAGCCACATGATCACCCCGGCGGTGTTCTGGTCCTCCAACGGGCTCGGTCCCCACATGCGTGACGCGCCGAGGGCAGGCGCCAGCACACTCGACGACATCATCAACGTGACACCCACCAGGGTGTCGGGCCCGACACAGATCGCGAGCACCAGCAACCGCAGCCCATACGGCCACGGCGGCTCGACGGTCAGCTCACTGCCGACCAGCGGTAGCAGCAGCAGATATCCGCTGAGGAAATACAGCACCAACTCCGCGCCATGGATCCACATATGCGTGGCCATCGCCTGCGCAAACCCGGTCAGGTGCGTCAGCACGATCACCGCAGTGTACAGCGGCACGGTGAACCGCCCCGACACCAGCCAGCGCAGCGGCGACCGCAGGCGGATCCGGTCGATGACCGCACGGGTGCGCGGACCGCCCGCCTGATACAGCAGCCGGATCGGCTGACCCCACACCGCCAGCGCCGGCACGATCATGATCATGATCAGATGCACGAACATGTGCACCGTGAACAGCACATGCGAGTACACCGCGAGCGCGCTGTCGAGGGTCATGGCCAGGCAGATCAGCCCCGCATACCAGCTCACCAGCCGAATCACCGGCCACCGCTCGCCCCGCCGCCGCAGCCGCAACATCAGCCACGCGTAGCCGCCTGCCGCGACGAGTATCAGCGCGTCGGTGACCGGTGAGATCGTCCAGGTCGTCAGGACACCCGCGAGTGTCGGCGCCACACTGCCCATCGCCATGCCCACATATGCAGTATGCAACAGTTGCTCACTGCACTCGACAGCGGTGACCTAACCCGACACCGCTGTCGTGCTCGTCGCCGCAGCCCGGGGCTGCGCCACCGCACCGAATCCGCCTGCCACTACGTGGATTTCTTCACCGCCCCGACCACGTAACGTCCCCTCGTAAACATGTACGCCAGGCATACACGCTGGCCAGAAGGGCCTCACCGCATATGCGCGGTGTAGCACAGGCCGGTGACAGGCATGATGACACCGGCGGGGCCCTCGAGCGGGCCCAGGAGCGCGGCGAGCGTGCGGTGGGCCTGATCTTGGGTCGTGGGGGCCAGGTCGCGCACCAATGACCGCAGGCTACCTGCCAGCAGGAATTGAGCAGCGTCGTCGGCATCACGGCCCGCTGTGGTGTGTGAGTCGAACGTCACCGACCGCACTCTGTGAATCCGGCCTGAACCAGCAGATCTCGCACCCATCCCGGGTCCGCGAATTGCGCGACCCCAGGTTCGGCGTGATCCACGGTGGCGTGCGGTGCGATATCGGCCAGCACGGTCAGTAGCGGGTTGTCGGTGGCGGCGTGGGTGACGAATGCCAGTCGTCCACCCGGGCGCAACGTGCGGGCGATGTTGGTGAACGCGGCTCCGGGATCGGTGAAGAACATCACCCCGGATCTGCTGATGGCCACGTCGAAGCCCGCGGCCGGCAACAGATGGCGTTGCGCGTCCGCACGGATATAGGAGATGTTCGTGATGGCTTCGGCGGCTGCCAGTTCGGCCGCGGCCGCTAGCATCGGTGCGGACAGATCGATGCCGGTCGCGTGACCTGCGGCGGCCTGGTGGGCGGCCAGCCTGGTGGTTTGGCCTGTGCCGCAACCGATGTCCAGGACACGGTCGCCAGGTTGCAGTGCAGCGGCGGTCATCAGCTGGTTCGGTGTATCCGGCGGCCATCGCGTCGTAGCGTGCGGCGTTGGCGGCCCAGTGGTGCCCGTCGGGTCCGTTCCAGCGGTCGGCCTCGGCGGTGCCGGGTCGCCCGCGTGTGCGTATCGTTCGCTCGCTGTGCTCGCTCATCGGGCGGTCTTGTCGGCGAGTGTGCGGGCGAAGTGTTTGCGGCAGCCCGCGCTGCAGAATCCGTAGGTGATGCCCTCATGTACGAGGGTGAGCTCGGTGTTCGTGGCGATCATCCCGCAGACCGGGTCGACGAGTGCCCCGGGATCGGGCGGTGTGGCAGACCCGGTCTTGGCGTCGCTGATCATGTCCATCAGTTCGGGTTCGCCGACGACACGGCCGTCGAGCCCGTAACTGCCCTCTGGGACACCTAGTACCTGCACCTCGACCCGGGGACCACGACCGGGATCCGATTCGGCGAGCGGGCTTCCAACGCTGTGCGCAAATGGTTTGCGGCGATATCGAAATCGTGGTGGGCAGTGGCGAGCTGGGCGTGAGCCAGCCACACCAAGGCTTGCTGCTGTCCGGTGAGGCCCTCACGAGCGTGTGCGAGATGCGTTGCGGCCAGATCGAAGTCCCCACGCCAGCGGGCAATCTCCGCGGTGAACAGGTGCGCCAGGGCCGCGTCTGCACCGGCCGCTTGCACCAGCAGGTCCCGCAGCATGTCCGCAGCCTCATCGTGGCGCCCGGCCCGGCTGTGCAGATGTGCCAGCCAAGCCCGTTGGAAGTGATCGGGTGCCCCGAGCTCGCGAACGAGCACCGAAGCCTCGGCCAACTCCCTTGTCGCGGTGTCGATGTCGCCGAGCATGTCGTCGGCCAGCCCGCAGAACGTCAATGTCAGCGCCCGGCCGAAGCGATCACCGGCGCCAGCGTACAGCTCAGCCGCCGCACGCAGCTCGCGGCACATGCCGACGATGTCCGCAGCAGTCCCACAGACGATCGCTCGCACCAGCGCCCGGCGCGCCTGATGCCACGAATCCTCCTCGGGGCCAGCGCTATTCAGTGCATCGACGGCTGCGGCCGGATCACCGTCGACGGCGGCCAGCAAGGCGCTGACCAGACTCGCGGTACCGGCTGCAGTGGGCACGCGGTCGGCGACCAGGCCGCTATCGGATCGTCGACCCGCCAGAATCGCATTGAGCAGGTACTCCACTGCGACCTCGACCACCGCTTCGGGTGCGGCCGGGCCCGGCACAGCCAGCGCATCGCGCATGCGGCGCGCGGCGTCTGCGTGCCCGTCGCGGACCACCCAGAACTGCGCCGCCGCGGCAGCCACCCGGCAGGCCGCCGCCGCATCGCGGCTCTCGAGGGCGAAGCCGAAGGCGGCCGTGAGATTGTCCCGTTCGGCGGCGAGCGCAGCGAGCGCGGCCACCTGATCGCTGGTGCGCAAACGGCCGCCCTGGACCTCGGTGTCGGCGAGCACGTAGTTCAAATGCGCGACCCGCACCTGCTGGGACCGGCCGGAGGCGTCGAGCCGGTTCCGGGCACACGCGCGAATAGTATCCAGCATCCGGTAGCGGCCATGTGCGGGCTGCAGCAGCGATTTGTCCGCCAGCATGTCCAGCGCCGACCAGCCGACACCGACCCCCTCGGCGGCGTCCTGATCGGCGACCTGATACTCCAGCACGCCGAATTCGCCGATGTGTTTGCTCAGGCGATGCGTTCGAAGACCGCGGCCAGGCCCTGGCCGCCGCCGATGCACATGGTCTCTAGGCCGTAGCGGGTCTTGCGGCGATCCATCTCGCGCAGCAGGGTGGTCAGGATGCGTGCGCCGGTGGCGCCGACGGGATGGCCGAGGGAGATGCCCGAGCCATTGGGGTTGAGGCGGGGGTCGTCGGGCTCGAGATCCCAGGTGCGGGTGACCGCGAGCGCCTGGGCGGCGAAGGCCTCGTTGAGTTCGATGACGTCCATATCGGCCAGCCGCAGCCCCAGGCGGCCGAGGGCGCGTTCGGTGGCGGGCACCGGGCCGATGCCCATGGTGCGCGGCGGCACCCCGGCCGCGGCCCAGCTCGCCAGGCGCGCAAGGGGCTTGAGGCCGAGCGAGCGGGCGTTGTCGGCCGTGGTGACGATGCACAGCGCGGCGCCGTCGTTCTGCCCGCTGGCATTGCCCGCGGTCACCGTGGCCGCCGGATCCAGATGCCCGCGGATAGGCCGCAGCCGGGCCAAGGCGGCGCGGTCGGTGTCGGCGCGGGGATGTTCGTCGGTGTCGACCACCACCGGGTCCCCGCGGCGCTGCGGGACCGGGACCGGGACGATCTCCTGGGCGAAGGTGCCGTTGCGCTGCGCGGTCACGGCCCGCTGATGGGACTGCACGGCCAGTGCGTCCTGATCGGTGCGGCTGATGCCGAATTCGGCGCGCAGGTTCTCCGCGGTCTCGATCATTCCGCCCGGGACCGGGAAGTCGTGCCCGCCCGCGGTGACCCGGGCGCGGGCGAGCCGGTCCACCAGACCGGCATCCTCGCCCTTGACGCCGTAACGGATTGCGGTGGTGTAGAACTCGGCCTGGCTCATACTTTCCACACCGCCGGCCAGGATCAGATCGCTGCCACCGGTCTGCACCTGGGCGACGGCCGTGATGACCGCCTGCAGTCCGGAGCCGCAGCGGCGGTCCACCTGCTGGCCGGGCACCTCGATGCCGAGGCCCGCGTCGAGGGCGGCGACCCGGCCGATGGCGGGACCCTCGCCGTTGGGAGATGCCTGGCCGAGGATGACGTCGTCGATGTCGGACCCGGAAATGCCGGTGCGGGACGCGATTTCGGCGATGACGGTGGCCGCGAGGGTTTGCGGCGCGATATCGCGGAACATGCCGCCGAACCGGCCGACCGCGGTGCGCAGCGGTTCGCAGATGACTACCTCACGCACGTGAACTTCCTTTGTGCGGAATGGATTGTGATTGCGTGCGCGCCAGGTCGGCGGTGATCGCCTCGGCGGTGGCGCGCACCGAGGGCACCAGATCCGCCTCGACCTGCGCGGCGGTGTAGCGCGCCGATTGTGTCGAGATGTTCACCGCCGCAATGACCGTGCCGGTCGAATCGCGAATAGGGGCGGCCAGCGACCGCAGCCCGGCCTCGAGCTCCTGGTCGACGACGCTGTATCCGGCCGCCCGCACCCGGTCGAGCTCGGCCCGCAGCTGCTGTGCGGTGAGCACCGTGCGCTCGGTGAGCGCGGTCAGATGCGCGCGGTTGAGGTAGGCGTCGAGTTCACTCGGTGCCAGCCCGGCCAGCAGTACCCGGCCCATGGAGGTGGCGTATGCCGGGAAGCGGGTGCCGATATTGATCGAGACGGTCATGATGCGCCGCACCGGAACCCGGGCCACGTACACCACGTCGTCGGCGTCCAGGATCGACACCGACGAGGATTCGCGGACCTTCTCCGCCAGCGCTTCGAGATGCGGTCCGGCGAGTTCGGGCAGCGAGAGGCTGGACAGGTAGCTGTAGCCGAGTTCGAGCACGCGCGGGGTCAGCCAGAACACCGATCCGTCGGTGCGGACATAGCCGAGTTCGGTGAGGGTCAGCAGGAATCGGCGCGCGGTGGCGCGGGTGAGGTCGGTGTGCCTGGCGACCTCGCTGAGGGTGCGGCGCGGGTAATCGGCGTCGAAGGCCTTGATCACGGCCAGACCGCGCGCGAGCGACTGAACGTAATCGGAGGAGGGGCCGCTCGGTTCGGTGGTGTCCGCGCTGGGTTCGTGCCCGCCCGTCGCCCGGCCACCGCCCCCCGTCGAATCGCTGAGCGGTGTTGCGTTCATTGCTCTCCTAGGTCGGCCAGTGCCCGCTGCCCGAGGGCGAAAGCTCTGTTGCTGTTGGGTACTCCCGCATATATCGCGGTGTGCAGGAATACTTCCACGAGCTCGTCCGGGTCCGTTCCGGCCCGCAGGGCCGCACGGATATGCATATCCAATTCGTGCTCGTTGCCGACGGCGGTGAGGACGGCCAGGGTCAGCAGCCGCCGGGTGTGGTGATCGAGTCCGGGCCGACTCCAGATATCACCCCAGGCGGTACGGGTGATGAAATCCTGGAAGGGGGCGGTGAACTCGGTGCTCGCGGCGATCGACCGGTCGACGTGCGCGTCGCCGAGCACCGCGCGGCGAGTAGCCGTTCCGGCGGCGTGGGCGGCGGCCCGCTCGTCGGCGACGGTCGTGATATGGCGGGCGATCAGCGCGGTCACCAAGCCCGCCTGCTCGACGCTGGTCAGGTGCGCGCCCGGGCTCAGCACGCGCAGGTGCGCACCGGCGATGCCGTCGGCGATCGTGGCCAGCGTGGCTGGGGGAGTGGCCGGATCCTGCTGTCCGGCGATCACCAGGGTGGGGGCGACGATGCGGGCGAGATCGTCGCGGCCGTCCCAGTCCGCCAGGGCCTCGCAGCAGCCGGCGTATCCCTCGCCCGAGGTACCGTGGACCATGTCGAGGTGGCGGCGGATCAGCTCGGGATCCCGTTCGGCCAGCGCGGGAGTGAACCAGCGCCCGACGATCGCCTTTACGATTGGCGAAAGACCTTGTGCACGAACGAGTTCCGCGCGTTCGGTCCACTGCTGGGCGGGTGTGAACGCCGGGGAGGTGCACAGCAGCGTCAGCGTGCGCACGCGCGAAGGGTGATGCGCGGCAATCCATTGCGCCACCGCGCCGCCGAGCGAGAGGCCGACGAGGTGGACCGCGTCGAGTCCCAGGCGGTCCAGCAGAGCCAGGACGTCGTTGCCGAGATCGGCCATGGTGTACGGGCCGCGCGGGGCCGGTGACTGGCCGTGGCCCCGGTGGTCCACGCACAGCACCCGGTATCGCTCCGCGAGCGCATGTGCCTGCGGCGTCCACATCGAGGCGTCGGAGCCGATCGATCCGAGGAACACCACCGCCGGGGCCCGCAGGTCGCCGTGCTCGGTATATGCGAGATCGACCGTCATGAGCGGCCTGCGGCGTCACGGGCCGACAGGGCTCGGTCGACCAGCTCACCGGCGTGGCCGAGATAGTTCGCCGGATCCAGGAGCTCGCGCAGCCGTTCGGGCGACAGGTGCGCGGTGATGGCCGGGTTCTCGCTCAGCGGTTTCCCGGACGTGGCGGCTGCGGTGACGATGGCCCGCGCCTGGTCGGTGTACTCCGAGAGCGCATGCGTGACACGTTCGGCGAGCAGCAGCCCGCCGGTGGCATCGAGGTTGTGCCGCAACGCTTCCGGAGATACGCGCAGCTCCTGCAGGCAGGTGGCGAGCCGGTGCACGGCGCCGCCGGTGAGCCGCAGCAGATCGATCACGGTCTCCCATTCGGCGTGCCAGGCCCCGGCCGCGCGCATGAACTCGTGATCCATGACCGACAGCACCGTCGCCACGAGCCCCGGCACCCGCCGTGCGGCGGCCCGCGCGGTGATCGCGGCGATCGGATTCTGTTTGTGCGGCATGGCCGAGGAGCCGCCCGGGTGCGCCTCGCAGACCTCGCCGAGTTCGGTGGCCGACATCGCCACGATATCGGTCGCCGGTTTCGATACCGCTCCGGCGAGCACGCCGAGCGCGGTGGCGAGCTCGGCGATCGGGGTGCGATCGGTATGCCACGGGATGACGCGGCGGGCCAGGCCGAGCTCATCGGCGAGGGTATCGCCCACGGCGAGACCGTGCGGGTGCAGCGCGGCCAATGTTCCTGCCGCGCCGCCGAATTGGACCGGCAGCCCGGCCAATACCGTGTCGAGCCGGTCGGTGGCGGCATCCAGCGCCGTGAACCACGTCGTGGCCAGCACGCCGAAGGTGGAGGGCAGCGCCTGCTGTCCGAGAGTGCGTGCGGCCATGAGCGTATCGCGATGCTCCCGGGCCAGGCGTGCGGCAGCATCGGCCGCCGCGCGCGCGTCGGCGACGATCGACCGGCCCGCGCGGGTGGCGATCAGCATCAGCGCGGTATCGGTGATGTCCTGGCTGGTCGCCCCCGAATGCACCGCTGACCTCGGGATTCCGGCCGCACCGCAGCGCGCGCGCAGCATGCCCACGAGCGGAATCACCGGATTGCCGCTGGCGACCGTGTCCGTGCCCACTGCGGCGAGATCGATCTCGTCGCACAGGGATCCGGCGGTCGAGGCGATCACCGCGGCCTGGTCGGCGGGGATCACCCCGTGTTCGGCATACGCCAGCGCCAGCGCCGCCTCGACCTCGAGCAGCGCCGCCACGAACGCGCGGTCGGAGATGTGGACGCTCAACTCCCCGGCGCCGAAGTCCGGATCGAGCAGTTCGCCGCGGGTATCGCCTTGCTCACGCATGCACACTCCTGTGTCTCATATTCGGGTATCGCGTCACAGCCGGAAGAACGGTGTCTCCACACCGTCCGGATCGCTGTCCTGCAGATGGATCGTCATCGCGTAACCGTCGGAGGTCCGTTCGGCGATGAGCTTGTGCCGCTGCCCGGCCGGCAGCGCCGACAGGACCGGGTCCTCGACGTGCGCGTCGGTGTCCTCCGGAAAATACAGCCGGGTCACCGCGCGATCGAGCATCCCGCGCGCGAAGACCGCGACGTCGATATGCGGCGCCTCGGTGCGATCGTCCTCGGCGGGCACCGCACCGGGCTTGACCGTGTGGATGAGCACCGTGCCGGTGGAATCGCCTGCGGCGCGGGCGAATCCGCGAAATCCGTGCGGTACCGCGACGGCAGGGCCGCGGGGATCGTCCGGGTGGGCGAACCGGCCCCGGGCGTCGGCCTGCCAGGTCTCCACCATGACATCGGAGACGGGCTCGCCCGCGCCATCGATGACGGTGAGCGCCAGGGTGATCCGGCCCGGCGCGCTCGCGGGCGCGGCATCGGGGCCATCGGGCCACGGCAGTCCGAGGTGCCAGTACGGCCCGACGGTCTGCGAGGGCGTGGGCCCGAAGGGGGCGGTGGTGAAATCGCCCGGCGTGACCGGGTAGGTGAAGGTATAGGCGGTCGCCGTGCTATTCGTCATCGTCGTCCTCGTTCTCGAACGGGGTGGCCTCGCGCCCGCGCAGCACGATGTCAAAGCGGAATCCGAGCGCCCAGTGGTCGGTGGTGGCCTCATGGTCGTACACGCTGACCATGCGGTGGCGGGCCGGGGCGGGTGTGGCGTTGTAGATCGGATCCTGGAAGAACAGCGGATCGTCCGGGAAGTACATCTGGGTGACCAGGCGCTGGGTGAAACTGCGGCCGAACAGCGAGAAGTGGATGTGCGCGGGCCGCCACGCATTGTCGTGGTTGCGCCACGGGTAGGCGCCGGGCTTGATCGTGGTGAAGCGGTAGTGCCCGTCCGCATCGGTGACGCAGCGTCCGGCGCCGGTGAAATGCGGGTCCAGCGGGGCGGGCCAGTTGTCGACGGTATGCCGGTAGCGGCCCCCGGCGTTGGCCTGCCAGACCTCGATCAGCGCATGCGGCACGGGTTTTGCGTCGGTGTCGAGCACCCGCCCGTGCACCACGATGCGCTGTCCGAGGGCCTCGCCGCCGTTGGCGAGGGTCAGGTCGGCATCGCCGGGCCGCACCCGGTCCTCGCCGAATACCGGACCGGTGAGCTCGGTGAGCCGGTGCGGCAGCAGAGCAAGGGGGCGGCGCGGGGAACGCAGCGCGGTGGTCTGGTAGTCGGCGAAGTCGGCCGGGGTCTGCTCGGCGCTGTCCGGTCGCCGGTATCCGGGGGGAAGGTGAAGCATCACGACCTCTTGTTCGGTATGTGGACGTTTGATCGCTATATGAACACGATAGTCAGCCAATGTGCTCCAGGCAACAATCCCGGCCGAGAATGTTCACTATGCGGATAAATGTTCACAATACGCACGCCACGCGGTAGGGTGAACGGCGTGCTGGACAAAGTCATTTCCTCGCCCGATGCGGCGGTGGCCGATGTGCCCGACGGCGCCACCCTCGCCGTCGGCGGATTCGGTCTCGTCGGCGTGCCCGAAATCCTCATCGACGCCCTGCTGCGCCAGGGCGCGAGCGATCTCGAGGTGGTGAGCAATAACTGCGGGACCGACGGATTCGGCCTGGGTTTGCTGCTCGCCGAACACCGGATCCGCCGCACCATCAGCTCCTATGTCGGCGCCAACCGCGAGTTCGCGCGCCAGTATCTGGCCGGTGAGCTGGAGGTCGAGCTGACCCCGCAGGGCACGCTGGCCGAGCGGCTGCGCGCGGGCGGTGCGGGCATCCCGGCCTTCTTCACCCCGGCCGGCGTCGGCACCCAGGTCGCCGAGGGCGGGCTGCCGCTGCGCTACGACGGCGACGGCGGCATCGCGGTGGCGACCCCGCCGAAGGAGACCCGCGAATTCGACGGCGTCACCTACGTGCTCGAGCGCGGCATCGTCGCCGACTATGCCCTGGTGCACGCCTGGAAGGGGGACCGGCACGGCAACCTGGTCTACCGCCGCAGCGCCTGCAACTTCAACCCGCCGGCCGCCGCGTCCGGGCGGATCACCATCGCCCAGGTCGAATATCTCGTCGAGCCCGGCGGACTGGACCCCGAAGCCATCCATACCCCCGGCATCCACGTGCATCGCGTCGTCCCCGTCGGGCCGGTGCGGGTGGGTATCGAAAACCGAACGGTGCGAGCATGACTCAGACCTCTGCGAATCCGGGCGCGGCGAAGCTGACCCGCGATCGACTGGCCGCCCGCGTCGCGCGGGAGCTGCGCGACGGCGAATACGTGAACCTCGGCATCGGCATGCCGACCCTGGTACCCAACTTCCTGCCCGAGGGCATCTCCGTCGTGCTGCACTCGGAGAACGGCGTCCTGGGCGTCGGGCCCTACCCGTTCGAGGACGAGGTCGATCCGGAGCTGATCAACGCCGGCAAGGAGACGATCACCGTCGTCCCCGGGGCCGCCTACTTCGATTCGGCCGAGTCGTTCGGGATGATCCGCGGCGGCCGGGTCGACGTCGCGGTGCTGGGCGCGATGCAGGTCAGCGCCGCCGGTGACTTGGCGAACTGGATGATTCCGGGCCAGATGGTCAAGGGGATGGGCGGCGCGATGGATCTGGTGCACGGGGCCCGGCGGGTGATCGTGATGATGGAACACCGCACCCGCTCGGGAGAGCCCAAGATCCTGTCCGAATGCACCCTGCCACTGACCGGAAAGCGCTGCGTGCACCGCATCGTCACCGACCTCGCGGTACTCGACGTTACGCCACGGGGATTGCTGCTCGTCGAGACCGCACCCGGCATCAGCGCCGGCGACGTACTCGCGGCCACCGGCGCCCCCGTGCACGTGGCGCAGTGAATGCCGGTGGTCCGGTCGCAGGGCCGGGCCACCGCGGCGGATACCGGCCGCGGGGGTCCGGACGGAATCAGATCCGGAACGTGGCGTGCTCGGTCGCAATGGTGACCCACCGGGTGTTGGAGAACGCCTCGGTCGACCAGCGCCCGCCGAACCGCCCGAATCCCGATGCCTTGAATCCGCCGAACGGCACCTGCGGCTCGTCGCCCAGGGTCTGGTCGTTGATGTGCACGATGCCGGTCTGCAGCCGCAGCGCGATCCGCAGTCCGTGCGTGGCGTTCTCGGTGATGATGCCGGCGGTCAGGCCGTACTCGGTGTCATTGGCCTTGGCGACGGCCTCGGCGTCGGTGGCGAAGGTGTCGATCGCACAGACCGGGCCGAAGGTCTCACCGTAGAACAGCTGGGCTTCGCGGGGCAGGCCGGTGAGCACGGTCACCGGGTGGAGGGCGCCGTCGGGCTTGCCGCCGCCGGTGAGCACGGTGGCCCCCGCCTCGACGGCGTCGGTAACCAGTCGCGAAACACGTTGGGCGGCAGCTCGGTTCACCATCGGGCCGACTTTGGCGTCGGGGTTGTCCGGTGTCGCGGTGGTCAGCGTCGACACCTTCGCGAGGAACTTCTCGGTGAACTCCCGCGCCCGCGATTCGTGCACCAGGATTCGGTCGCAGGACATGCAGACCTGACCGGCGTTGGAGAACGCGGCGAAGCCCGTCGCTGCCGCGGCGTAGTCGATGTCCGCGTCCTCGAGCACGATCACCGAATTCTTGCCGCCCAATTCCAGCACCGCGGGCTTGAGATGCTTCCCAGCGAGGGATGCGATGATGCTGCCCACGTTGGACGAGCCGGTGAAGTTCACCGCCCGCACCCGTTCGTCCGCGATCAGCGTTTCGACGATCACGGGGGCGTCGGCCGGATCGTTGGTGATCACGTTGAGCGCACCGTCGGGCAGGCCGGCATCGCGCAGCAGGTCGGCGATGAACAGGCCCGACATCAGCGGCGCCTCCTCGCTCGGCTTGAGCACCACGGTGTTTCCCGCCGCGAGGGGCGCCGCCGCTGCCCGCACGCCGAGGATCACCGGCGCATTCCACGGCGCGAGCGCCGCCACCACCCCCATGGGCGCCTGTATCGCCAGACTGAGTTCTCCCCTGTGCTGGGCGGTCAGCACCTCGCCGCGCGGGGCGGTGATCCCGGCGGCCAGTTCACGCAGGATGATCGCCGCCCGTGCGGCGTTGAACCGTGCGTTCGTGTTCAGAGCGCCGGTTTCGGCGGCCATCATCGCCACGACCTCGTCACTGCGCCGCTCGAACAGGTCCGCGGCGTCGAGGAATATCTTGCGGCGAGCGAACGGGTCCAATTCGGCCCAGGACTCGAACTGCGCCTGTGCGGCGTCGACGGCCGCGGTCACATCCTCGGCCTCGGCAGCTGCGACGGTGGCGACGATCTCGCCGCTGCAGGGGTTGAGGTCAGCGGTGGTGCGCCCCTGCGCGGCAGGCGTGTTTTTTCCACCGATCAGCAATTCCCGATTAATAGTCATGGTCAAAGAATCGCCTTTATGTGGTGTGTCGCACCATCGTAATTCCATTGGATGGCAGATCCGGATTTCCGGGAAATGCCGACGGACTCCGGGAATTCGATTCCCGAGGCCATTGATCTTTATTCGAGCGGGCCGAGGTAGGGCTCGCCGTGGAAAGCCGACTCGTTGTCGTCGATTGTTTCGGGCCATTCGTCGCCGAACGCGTCGACGCCCGTGGCGGCAGGCGACTCCGGGTACACCTGACTCATGCCGTCATACACTTCGATGAGGTGGCCGTCGGGATCGCGGACGCGAAACGCGCGCGGAATTCCGGGGAACAGTTCCGGCGGCAGCGTCACCTCGGTGAGTCCGCCCTCGCGCAGATATGTTCTGGCGTCGCGTAATTGGCGGTACGAGCCGACCTGCATGCCGACGGAGAACGTCGTGCTGTGCGAGCTAAGGTTCAGCCGTGCCCGAAGTTCGATCGGGTACAGCGCGATGGCGTGGTGCTCGGTGCCGGCCCGCAGGAACACGCAACGCATCCCCTCGTACCGGATCTCCTCAGTCACTCGCAGCCCCAGCACGTCCCGGTAGAAGTCCCGGGCGGCCTCGACATCGGTGACGAAAAGGCGCAGCGGGCCGATCCGGACGATCTTGAAGGGCCGGGAAAGCAGCACGCCGCCCACGTCGTAGCGGCCGGGCCGGTCCGGCACGTCCCGCCGGCCCGAGGTGAGGTCGACGCCGCTCGCGAGCGCGGCGGAAACCTCCTCGGTCTCGGAGATCTGTGGCAGCGTCGCGGTGTGCCTGGCGAGGTGCTGGTAGAAGTGCAGCGGTTTGCTGATGCCCGTCCAGCCGATCTGCTCCATGCCGTAGTACAGCTCGTTGGTATGGCCATCCGGGTCGTCGAAGTAGGTGTGCCAGTTGGAACCCGGCATGTCCCGGCCCGATCGCTGGATGCGGTTGTGGCCCTCGCGCAGCCAGCTCTCGCCCTCGACGATCTCCCGCAGCGAGCCGACCTGCCAGGAGATCTGGTTGACGGTCACCTGGCCGGAAAGGATCTGCTGGCTGTTGATGGCTGCGTGAACTCTCCTGTTGAACAGGACGAAACTGTGGTGGTCGGTGCCGTGGCGCATGAAGTACCCGCCCGGATCGCCGAGCCCGTCGAGTATTTCCCGATTCTGGATGCGTTCGGAGAAGTCGAGCCGGTCCGAGACTCGCAGGCCGAGCAGATCCCGATAGCAGTGGACGCTCTCGTCGATCAGGGTGCAGTTCAGGCCGACATGGCCGAGCCTGCGCACCCGGAACGGCCGCTCGAGCCGGTAGCCGCCGACGTCGTAGTGCTCGACGCCGGCCTCGGTGTTGGTCATCGTTCTTCTCCTCGTGGCTGCTGCGGTGTCGTGATGCGCGTTTCCAGCCGCCCGATTCCACCGATCTCGGCCACCACGACGTCGCCGGGGGACAGGTATGAACCCCAGGCGTTCCCGGTGCCCGCCGGTGTGCCGGTGAGGATGATGTCGCCCGCCCGCAGTGGCGCGATCCGGGAGAGGCACTCGATCTGCTCGGCGATGGAGAAGATCATGTTCTTGGTGCTGGATTGCTGCCGCTGGTCGCCATTCACGGTCAGCGAGAGGTCGAGGCTCATCGGATCGGGCACGTCGTCGGCCGGAACTATCGCCGGGCCGATCGGCTTGCAGCCGGCGTACCCCTTCATGCGCAGCCAGTCGGGGAAGAACGGGGAATCGCCGTGGCGGGCGTAATCACGAATCGACAGATCGTTCGCGACCGAATATCCGGCGACAATTCCCATCGCGTCGGCAGCCGCGACATGCTCGGCGTCCCGGCCGATGATCACGGCGAGTTCGACCTCCCAGTCGAACCTTTCGCACCCGGCGGGCCGGACTGCCGCTCCACGATGCCCGGTCACCGAGGCCGGCGGCGCGAGGAAGAACAGCGGGCTGCTCGCCGAGACGCCGGACTTGGTGCTCTCCATCTCCCGGACATGGTCGTGGTAGTTGGCCGCGGTGCAGTAGACCGTGGGCGGATCGGTGAGCACGGGCAGGAAGGCGACCTCCGCCTCGGGCAGCCACCCGGCGCCCCCGGCACCATTGGCCGTCGCCTGTTCTATTGCGTCGCACCAGTATTCCCAGTCCGATAGCGCCGCACGGGCCGATCCCCGCGGGGAGGCCGGGTCGCTGCCGGTCGCCTCGGCGAGAGGCAGAACGAGACCGTCCGCCCAGACCGCGAGCGTGTGGACGCCGTCCAGGAGGATCGTGGCCAGGCCGCGGGCCGAGGGGCGCGATCGTGCGGTCGAGGTCAGCATGAGAAGCCTCCGGTTACTCGGGTGAGCAGCTCGTCGGGGTCCGGGAGTTCGTCTCCCCGCCATGCCACGTGCTGATCGGGCCGGATGAGCGCGAGGTCGCTGTGGTACAGCTCGCGGGCCTCGGGCAGGGTGAGGTCGAGAGTCGTCAGCGGGATCGACCGCCGATGAGCCGCCGCAACCAGCTCGGTGGTGGACGGGACAGCGCTGCCCATGCATAGCAGGGTGAATCCGGGGCCGAGGACATCGAACAGCGACTGCGTCTGCGACAGCCACAGATGCGGCGCCCGTGCGCCGGGACGGGCGGTGGGCACGTACTCGTCGTAGCTGCTCTGCGGCGCCGGCGTGCCGTCGGGCCAGACGATCGGCGAACTCTCGTAGCTCGTGCCCAACTGCACTCCCAGCGAGGCGAATTCCTCGCGCTGTGTCGCGAGCGCGCGCCCGAGTTCGGCGCGGGCCTCGCGGCCGGCGGGGGTGTCCGCGTCGAGCACCGAGCTCAGCGAGATGTCCCCGACGGAGCGCCCGAGGTTGATGGCGGCGCGCGTATTGCGCAGGCCCGCGGGCCTGCGCTCGGCCTCGTAGCTGTCCACCAGGTGGGGCCCGGCCCAGCCGTGCACCGCCGCGGCCAGTTTCCAGGCCAGGTTCGCCGCGTCGTCGATTCCGGTGTTCATCCCGAAGCCGCCGGTCGGGGTGAACAGATGCGCCGCGTCGCCGCAGATCAGTACGCGGCCCCCCTGGTAACGCCGGGCGACCAGGGCCAGGCCCGCCACCCAGTCCTGCGACCCGAGGATGTCGACCTCGACGTGCTCGCCGACGCAGTCATCGATGAATGCGCGCAGGGCGTCGTCGTCGTCCACGTCGCCCCGGATCACGCTCATCCGGAACTCGTCACGGGCATCGAGCGTGATCAGCGTCGCGATCCTGCCGGGGCGCAGCAGCCAGTACTGCCAGGCGGGCTCTCGGACCACATCCTTGATCAGATCGGGTATGCGCAGGTACTTCGAGCGCCTGGGACCGCTGAGGAACCCCACGTCCTCCTCTTGGCCCTCGTAGGAGATGCCAAGCTGCTGGCGAACCCGGCTCCGGGCACCGTCACAGCCGATCAGGTACCGGCACGATACGACCTCCTCGGGACCGCCCGCGGTGGGCCGCATCCGGACGTCGACTCCGCGGTCGGTCTCCTCGAAATCGAGGAACTCCGTGCCGAGCCGGCAGGTGATCTGCCCGGTGTTCAGGAGCCGATCGAAAAGCGCTGCCTCGACGTACATCTGGTTCGAGCGGTGTACCGGTTCGGGCACCTGATCGGTGACCGCGTGCGCCGCCACCTCCGCCATCTTCTCCGCCGCCGAAGGCATGCGCAGCCGGTGCAGCTCGTAGCCATTCAGGCGGGTGAGGTAGGCCACGTCGGTGGGGTGTTCGGGCGGCAGGCCGACCGCTCGGATGGCGTCGGCCAGGCCGAGCCGGCGGTAGTGCTCCATGGTCCGGGCGTTGTGGGTGTTGCCCTTGGGATACGCGCGATGAGAGTTCTCCCGTTCGACGACGATCGACCGGACGCCCCTGGCCGCCAGGTCCAAGGCCAGGAACATGCCGACGGGGCCGGCTCCGACGATGACCACGGGTGTGTCGGCGGGCAGGTCGTCGGGTGCGGAAGGCGGAATTGTCACTTGGTCGCCACCATTCGAATTCTCCACTGGATACGTCCGTGCGGACCTGGCCAGCATGCCTACCTCGCGTAGCCCGTCACCAGGGGTCTTCCACTCAATGACCGGTCTGTCGCGGTCCGGTTCGAGCGCTGCGCCGACCGATACGGCAGCCGGTGCGAGAACTGGATGATAAGGCGTCCGATCCGGCCCACAGGACCAGAACATCCAGCAGGAGTTGGCAATTCCCGCATTCCATCCAGGATTGCGCTGTGCTACTGGACGTTCGGGAATCGCCTCCTACTCTGAGTTGAATACCGCGCAGGTGCGTCATGGGCGCCCGTGGTGATCGTCTCGCGTAGACATACAGAGCACGCCCGTGGTCGCGTGCCGGTCGTGGTTCTGCCTCCTCACCCCGGATGACGGCGGTCCAAGGCGGGACTGCCGGGTGTCCACTCGGTCACGCACACCGACAGAGCCGTATTCGGCGCCGCACAGAAGAAGGTTGCAAGCAGCATGAAGATGACCGGTGGTGAAGCCCTGGCCGCGCAGCTGGCGCGGGAGGGCGTGCGAACCGTCTTCGGTGTTCCGGGTATCCAGCTCGACTACGCCATGGACGGGCTGGCGCAGCGGCGCGAGGAGATTCGTTTCGTCGGGGCCCGGCACGAACAGGGCGCGGGCTATTTCGCGGACGGTTTCGCCCGAGTCACCGGTGATGCCGGGGTATGCATGGTGGTGCCGGGGCCGGGGCTGCTGAACGCCGGTGCGGCGCTGGCCACGGCGTATGCGTGCTCGAGTCGCACGGTGCTGATCGCCGGGCAGATTCCCTCGCCGACGATCGGACAGGGTTTCGGCATGCTGCACGAGATCCCGGGCCAGAGCGAGATCGTCGCCTCGCTGACCAAATGGTCGGCGATGGCCCGCACGCCCGGGGAGATTCCGGCCCTGGTTCGCCGGGCGTTCCACGAGGTGCGGTCCGGGCGCCCGCGTCCGGTCGGGGTGGAGATCCCGCCCGATGTCCTTGCGGCGCAGGCGGACATCACGCTCGCCGATCCCGGGCCCGCCGAATTCCTGCTCCCGGACTCGCAGGATATCGAGCGCGTCGCCGGGATGCTCGCCGCCGCAGAGTATCCCGTGATCCTCGCCGGTGGCGGTGTGGTCGCGGGCGGGGCCGGGCAGGCCCTTGCCCGGCTGGCCGAGACCCTCGACGCGCCGGTGGTGACCACCCGCAACGGTCGCGGCGCGATCAGCGACCGGCATCCGCTGGCCTTGACGATGCTGGGTGGTCGCCTGGTGCTGCCCAGGGCCGACGTGGTGCTGGCCGTGGGCACCCGCTTCATGACTCTGCAGGGCAAACCCGTCATCACGGCCCCCGGCACCAAGGTCGTCCTCGTCAATGCCGATCCCGCCGATCTCGGCGGCCCGCGCAAGCCGGAGGTCGCCGTGTTCGCCGACGCGGGATTGGCGCTAGCGGCCCTGTCGGACTCGCTGCCTGCGAGATCCGGGCCCTCGCGACGGGCGAGCGAGGTGGCGCAGGTGCGTGTCGCATGCGGCGAACAACTCGCGGCGATCGCGCCGCAGGTTGCGTGGCTCGGCGCCATCCGTGCGGCTCTGCCCGATGACGGTGTGTTCGTCGAGGAACTGACCCAGATCGGCTACGCCTCGCGGATCGCCTACCCCGTGTACGAACCGCGGACCTGGATCACGCCCGGCTATCAGGGAACCCTGGGTTACGGGTTCCCCACAGCGCTGGGTGCGAAGGTCGCCAGGCCGGATGTGCCGGTGGTGTCGATCACCGGCGACGGCGGGTTCGGCTGGAGCCTGCAGGAACTGTCCACCGCCCGCAAATACGGGATCGGCCTGATCACGATCGTGTTCGCGGACGGCTACTTCGGCAACGTCCGGCGTATCCAGCAGGACGAATTCGGTCGCACGATCGCAACGGAGCTGGCCAACCCCGACTTCGTTGCTCTCGCACGAAGTTTCGGGGTCAGCGCGACGAGGGTCGGCACACCCGGGCAGCTCGCGGATGTGATCCGCGAGGCCGGCGCCGGCGCCGAACCGCTGCTGATCGAGGTTCCGGTCGGCGAATTCCCCTCGCCGTGGGACCTCATCGCCGAACCCGGCTACGCATGACTATTCGCCACGATCGGATGGAGGTTCGATGACCGCTCTCGAGCGACACTTCCCACGCCCCAAGGACTTCGCGCCACTGCTGAGACCCGGACCTGTGGAGTTCAATGCGACGAGGCGTCGTCTGGCCAAGGCTCGCGACATGTGGGACCTGCGCCGAATCGCCAAGCGCCGCACTCCGGCCGGGCCGTTCCACTACACCGACGGCGGCGCCGACGGTGAGATCACCCTGGGGCGTGCGCGAGATGCCTTCGCGGACCTCGAATTTCGGCCTGGGGTGCTGCGTGACGTGTCGAGGACGGATTTGTCGGCCACCGTGCTCGGTAAGCCGTCGGCTCTGCCGTTCGGCTTCGCACCCACCGGCTTCACTCGCATGATGCATTCCGCGGGCGAGCGCGCGGCGGTCGCCGTGGCCGAGCGGGCCGGGATCCCCTTCTCCCTGTCGACCGTGGGCACGACCTCGATCGAACAGGTCGCGGCGGTCGCGCCGGAGGCCCGCAAATGGTTTCAGCTGTATCTCTGGAAGGATCGCGACCTTTCGCTCGAGTTGGTGCGCAATGCCCGGGCCGCCGGGTACGAGGCCCTGCTCGTCACGGTCGACGTGCCGGTCAGCGGCAACCGCCTGCGCGACCAGCGCAACGGCATGACCATCCCGCCCCGGCTGACCGCGAAGACGTTTCTCGACGCCTCGTATCGCTGGCGGTGGTGGTTCGACTTCCTGACCACCGAGCCGTATTCGTTCGCCTTCGACACCACCGGCAGGGGCTCGCTGGGCGACCTGATGCGCAGACTGGCCGACCCGAGCGTCACCTTCGGGGATCTGGCGTGGCTGCGCGAGGCGTGGGACGGCCCGGTCCTGGTCAAGGGAATTCAGACCGTCGACGATGCTCGCCGTGCGCTCGACCACGGCGCGGACGGCGTGGTCGTATCGAGTCACGGTGGCCGCCAGCTCGACCGAGGGCCGGTGGCACTGCACCTGCTCCCCTGTGTCGTCGCGGCCGTCGGGGACCGCGGAACGGTCATGCTCGACACCGGCATCATGAACGGTGCCGATATCGTTGCGGCCCTTGCCCTGGGCGCCGATTTCACCCTCGTCGGGCGGGCCTTTCTCTACGGCCTGATGGCCGGCGGTGAGGCCGGGGTGGCTCGCTGCGTGGAGATCCTCTCCATGGAGATCGAACGCACGATGAAGTTCCTCGGCGTCGCCACGATCGACGAGCTCAATCCCGGCCACGTGCGGTTGATGAGCAGACGGGCGCAGGTCGAGCCCAACAGCGTTTCCGCCGAACGGATTTCGTGAGAAGTGGCCCTGCGCGGAAACTCGGCGCAGGGCCACTCTCGTGCGCTGCGCTACAGGCCGATCCAGACGCTCTTGACCTCGGTGTACTCATCGATGGCCTCCGCGCCCATCTCCCGGCCCCAGCCGCTTGCCTTCATGCCGCCCCACGGGACCGTGGGATCGAGGCTGGCGACGATGTTCACCCGCACGCACCCGGCGTCGATCTGCGCGGCGAGCCGATGCGCGAGGGTGAGGTCGGTGGTCCACACCGATGCCACGAGCCCGTATTCGGAGTCGTTGACCCTGGCCGCGACCTCGTCGATATCGTCGTAGGGCAGGACGGCCAGGACCGGTCCGAAGATCTCCTCCCGGGCGATCCGCATATCGTCACGCGCGTCCGCGAATACGGTCGGCAGGTAGAAGCTGCCCGCCGCGAGCTCGCCCTCGCCGCGCTTGCCGCCGGTCAGCAGGGTCGCTCCTTCGGATTCTCCACTGCGGACATAGCCGTCCACGCGGGCCAGGTGCTCCTCCCCGACGAGCGGGCCCATCTGCGTCCGCGCGTCCATTCCGGGACCGACGTGGACGACTCCGGCCGCGGCGGCAAGTCGCTGGGTGAACTCGTCGTATCGGGAGCGTGCCACGTAGAAGCGGGAGGAGGCGCCACAGACCTGCCCGGAATTCTGGATACCGCTGCGCAGGTTGGCCGGCACCGCGACGTCCAGATCGGCGTCGGCGGTGATGATGCTCGCGGCCTTGCCGCCGAGCTCGAGGGACAGCCGTTTGAGGTTCCCGGCGGCGGCTCGGACTATGCCGCGTCCGACCTCGGTGGACCCGGTGAAGGACACCTTTCCCACATCGGGGTGATCCACGAGTGCGCGACCGGCCTCAGGGCCGCCCGTCACGACGTTGACCACACCGGGCGGAAAGCCCGCCTCGGCGAACAGGCCGGCCAGGCGCAGCGCCGAGAGCGGCGTCTGTTCGGCCGGTTTGAGTACGACCGTGTTACCGCACGCCAGTGCCGGCGCCAGCTTCCACGCAGCGATGAGCAGCGGAAAGTTCCACGGCGTGATCAAGCCGCACACACCGACCGGCACGCGCGTGGTGTAGTTCAGCGCTTGCGGCACCGAGTGCGCCGGCACCCGTCCGTCGATCTTGGTGACCCAGCCCGCGTAGTAACGGAAATGCTCGGCCGCCTTGGCGACCGACACCGCGCGGGCGATGGGCAGCGGCTGGCCCTGGTTCCGTGTCTCCAGCTCGGCGAAGGCGTCCGCGTCGCGTTCGAGCAGATCGGATACGCGCCAGAGCAGGCGGGCGCGTTCGGCCGGGGTGATCCGAGCCCAGCGCGGATCGTGCAGGGCCTGCGCTGCCGCGGCCACCGCGGCATCGATATCTTCGGCACCGCCGTCGGCGACCACGGCCAGCGGCTCGCCGGTGGCCGGATCGACAGTGGTCAGCGTGGCACCCGACGCCGCGTGACGCCAGCTTTCGCCGATCAGTAACTGTCCCTTGTCCATGCGAGCCTCCGTGACTACCGCCGCAAGTAATTTCTCCGACGCGGATTCGGCCGCACGGCCGGTGCACCGCATCCGAAATGCGGCGATGTCGACGGGATCGAGCGCCGAGGGCTGTGGGTGCCGGCGCGGCCTACCGGGAGTCAATTGTGTGTGCGGAACCGACTGGCCCTCAAGGTTTTGCCGCCATTTGTCTACGCTGGAGGAGATTCACGGAATGAACAGCAGCGGAGATAGAAGATGACCAGACAATCCGATAGTGACGGCACGGATTCGGATGCAAAACGTCCAGCCCCCCTGGATGAGCTGGACCTGCAGATTCTGACGATACTTCGGGAGCAGGGCCGGATCTCGGTTCCGCAGCTGGCCGAGCGGGTGCACGTCTCGCGTGCCACGGCCTACGCTCGCCTGCACCGGTTGCACGAACTCGACGTGCTGCGCGGCTATTCGGCCGTGGTGAATCCCGCGCGAGTGGGCACCACGGTCGGCGCGCTGGTGCTGGTCACCTCGGCTCAGCGAGGGCACCGGCGCTGGACGAAGTGGAAGGAACAGCTCGAGGCGATCGAGGCCGTGGAGTATGCGGCGATGGTCGCGGGCGAGACGGATATCCTGCTGCTGCTTCGGGTCAGGGACCACGAAGAGCTGCGCAGGGTTCTGCTGGAAGAGATTCAGGACATCGAGTACGTCGGCGGTACCCAGACCCTGCTGATCCTGGACGAGATCATTCACCGGCCCTTCGTGGTGCCTACCGCCCGGACGTAGCCGGCGCGACGAATCAGGGTGCGCGGCACGGGATGTGACGAGTGAGTATTGATCAAACCTTGTATCAATGATCGTCCCGGTGCTATCGTCCCGTCACGAAATATCGGACACAGGGTCCGGCTCTCGGATGAGAGGCAAAAATGACAATCGTCGATGTGCACACCCATATGCTCAGCCAGGGCTTCCTCGACGCGATGGTCGCGGGCAGCGGCGGCAAATACCGGGTCGGGAAGGTGCCGGCCGGTGACAAGGCGATCTTCACGGGGGACACGGCGTTCGTGACGCTGACCCCCGGCATGTTCGATTACGACCTACGCATCTCCGCGATGGATTCCGCCGGTGTCGACCTCGCCGTGGTGTCCCTGACCTGTCCGAATGTCTTTTGGGGCGATGCGGAGGCCAGTTCGGTCGCCGCGGAGTTGATCAACAACGACATGATGGCGGCTCAGGCGGCGCACCCCGACCGGATTCGCTATCTCGCCACCATCCCGTGGCAGTATCCGGACCGGGCGGTCAAGGAGTTGGAGCGAGCCTGCGCCGGTGGTGCGGTGGGCGTCATGGTGCTGGCCAATATCGATGGGGTTTCGCTGACCGACCCGAGGTTCGCGCCCGTATGGGAGGAGATCGATCGGCGAGAACTTCCCGTGCTGGTGCACCCCACGTCCCCCGCCGGGGTGCAGGACATGGATATCAGCCGGTACCACCTGGTGTGGAGCGTGGGTTTCACCTTCGATACCACCCTGGCCCTGTCCAGGATGATCATGGACGGATTCTTCGACCGTTATCCGAAGCTGAAGATCATCGGTGGTCACGCGGGCGGGTATCTCCCCTTCCTGATCGACCGTCTGGACGCCGGTTTCAGGTCGTTCGAGTCCTGCCGGGCCGAGATCGATCGGCTGCCCAGCAGTTATCTGGAGCAGATCTACGTCGACTCGATCGTCTACTCGCCTGCGGCATTGGAGACGACCCTGAATGTGATGGGCCCCGACCATGTTCTGTACGGCTCGGACTACCCGCACAAGAACGGGAAGATGGAAGAGATCATCGAGATCGTCGGTACCGCGCCGATCGGCACCCGCACCAAGATTCTGAGCGAAACCGCCGACAAGATATTTCGCCTCTGAATCCGGCCCTTCCTCACTCCGGCAGGTCCGGCCGGTCGCGGGGTAGTCGCCGAACTGGTGCGGCGCGCACCGCCGGGCCCGTCGTCAGAAGCGCTTTCTCGAGGCGGCGTCGTCGGCCCCGTGCGTGAGCTTGTCCAGCAGGCCGATCAGGATCTGCTGCTCGGGCCTGCTCAGGGCCCCGGCCCATGCCTGTTCGCGGTCGTTGTGGGCCTCGAAGGCGCCGACGATGGCGTCGTGGCCGGCGTCGGTGAGTTCGAGCTGGACCGCCCTGCGGTCGTGTTCGGCCCGGGTCTTGTCGACCAGACCGTCGCGTTCGAGCGTATTGATCAACGCGGAGACCGCGGCCCGGCTCATGCCGGCCAGCTCCGCGACGCGTTTGGCCTCCAAGGGGCCGGCCAGCCACAGCACGAACAGCACCCGGAATCCCGGCCAGCTCCACCCGCGTGGCCGGTGCACCGTCGACTCGAGGTCGTAGACCAGTGCGCTGGTGACCCGGTGCAGGGTCAGGACCAGGCGCATCGCGGTCGAATCGATCGAGCCAAGTTCGCGGGTAGCCTTCTGGACCGCGAAATCGACGAAGGACAGGTAGTCGAGCTGGTCGAGGTTGGCCGGCTGCGTGGTCATAGGCCCCAGGGTAAAGGGGCGGCCACCCCGGCCGGGCCCTCACCCGTTCATCGGCGAATCTGCTTGGGAGCCTTCACAAGACCGTCGCCACGAGTTACGGTGAGTAACAATATGATCAAATCATTGATTAAATCTGGATGATGAGGTGTCAGCGGTGAACAAGAAGGCGTTCGCGTCCTCGGCAGACCTGGGCGAGAAGGAACAGAAGCTGGAGATCCTGGCCGATGGCGTGTATGTGCTGACTGCCGATGGTGACCCGAATATCGGCGCCATCGAGGGCGAGGACTTCCTGGTCTGCTTCGAGGCGCTGGCCACCCCGGTCGTGGCGGCGGAATGGTTGGCGAAGCTGCGTGAGCACACCGACAAGCCGGTGCGGTATCTCGTGCTGTCGCACTATCACGCGGTGCGAGTGCTGGGCGCCTCGGCGTTCGACGCCGAGGTGATCGTGACCCATGAAAAGACGAAGGCCCTGATCGAGGAGCGTGGTAAGGAAGACTGGGCCAGTGAGTTCGCGCGGATGCCCCGGCTCGCGAAGGCCGCCGAGTCCGTTCCCGGACTGACCTGGCCGACGCTGACCTTCTCCGATCGCCTCACCATCGATCTCGGCGGCGACCGCGGCGACCTCATGCTGCAGTACTGCGGGCGCGGGCATACCGAGGGCGACAGCGTGGCCTGGCTGCCGCGCCAGCGGATCCTGTTCGCCGGTGATCTGGTGGAGGCCGAGGCTGCGCTGTACACCGGGGACGCCTTCCATCGCGAATGGGCCTCCACGACGTTGGACAGGGTGCGGGCGTTCGGCGCCGAACAGCTGATCGGCGGCCGCGGCGGGGTGAGCCGGGGAAGTGAGGCGGTCAACGCCGCGATCGAGCAGACCCGCTCGTTCCTGAATGTGATGATCCGCGAGGTGGGCACCGTGCAGCGGGCCGGAGGCACGCTCAGAGATGCCTTTCAGGCCACGCATGCCGCGTTGTTCGACACCTATGGGCATTGGCCGATCTTCGAACACTGCCTGCCGTTCGACGTCTCGCGCCTGTGGGACGAGTTGTCCGGCATCGAGCGCCCGATGATCTGGACCGCGGAGCGGGACCGCGAGGTCTGGGACCAGTTGCAAGCATGATCAACTGCAAAGACCCACTGGGTACCGTCGCGGTGGTGGGCAACGGCCCGGTGGGGCAGACCACTGCGCTGCTACTCGCCGGATGGGGCGTGCCGGTGATCCTGCTGGACGACAGGCCCCGGCGCGACCCGATCGGATCCAAGGCGATCTGCCAGCAACGGGATGTCCTGGATATCTGGGAGGCGGTCGGCGTCGGGAATCGTGTTGCCGCCGAAGGGGTTACCTGGACAACGGCGCGGACCTTCTACCGCGACGACGAACTGTTCTCCTACACGGTGCCGGACCCGGGGCGCTCCGCGTTCCCGCCGTTCGTCAACATCTCCCAGGCGCGCACCGAATACCTGCTCGACGAACGGATCGCCGCCGAGGAACTGATCGACGTGCGCTGGGGGCATCGGGTCGTCGGCATCGAGCAGGACGACCGGCGCGTGCGACTCGCCTGCGCGACGACCGACGGGACCGTGCACATCGACGCCGCCTATGCCGTCGCGTGTGCGGGCGCACGCGGCGATGATGTCCGCGGGATGCTCGGGGTGAGCTTCGACGGGCACTCCTTCGACGACCGGTTCTTGATCTGCGATATCCGGGCCGAACTCCCGGGCTGGGCCCACGAGCGGCGGTTCTACTTCGACCCACGGTGGAACCCCGGCCGTCAGGTGCTGATTCACCCGTGCCCGGATTCGACCTTCCGCATCGATTGGCAGGTGCCCGGCGACTACGACCTCGACATCGAGGAGGCCCAGGGCGGCTTGGATGCCCGCATCAGGGCGATCATCGGAGATCGGCCGTACGAGGTCGTGTGGAAATCGGTGTACCGCTTCCACTCTCGGATTGTGAACCGGATGCGAGTGGGCCGCGTGCTGATCGCGGGCGACTGTGCGCACCTGGTGTCGCCATTCGGTGCCCGCGGGCTGAATTCCGGGGTCCCCGACGCCGAGAATGCCGCCTGGAAGCTCGCGTACGTGCTGCACGGGTGGGCGGATGCGGAACTCTTGGAGAGTTACCACCATGAACGACATGCCGCGGCGCGGGAGAATCTGGAAGTCACCACGGCGACAATGGATTTCCTGGTACCGCAGAACGAGGAACAGCGCCGCGACCGCCTCGAGATACTCAGACGTGCCGCCGCGGATTCGCGCTACCGGGAACGTGTCGACTCGGGGCGGCTGGCCGAGCCCTTCTGGTATGTGGACTCGCCGTTGACCACTCCCGACCCCGCCCGGCCGTTCGCCGGCCGCCCCGAGCTCGGCTGTGCCCCGCCCGCCGGGCCGGGCACTGTCGTTCCCGACGTGCCGATCTCGGCGAACACGCTGCCGCAGAAGCGGTTACGGGAGGTTGCCCGGAACGGGCTGCTGATCCTGGCCGGACCCGAGGCGGACCCGGCCGTGGTCGAGCCCGCGGCAGCCGATGCCGCGACCGGCCCGGTCCGCGTTCTGCGCATCGATGAGGTCGACCCGGGTGGTGCGCTGGCCGGCGCGCTCGCCACCGGGCCCGGTGAGGTGTGGGTGATCCGTCCGGATGCTTACATTGCCGCCGTGCTCGACCGGCCGGATACGGGGCGCCTGGTGGCGGCCCTGCGCCGCGCACTGGGCGGCGACATGGTTTCACAAGCGAGCCAGGAGGTGGGAGGCCATGGCACATTACCGGCAGGCCGGTGAGGTACCGCCCAAGCGGCACACGCAATTCCGCAGGCCCGATGGCGGCCTGTTCTATGAGGAGCTGATGGGGGAGGAGGGCTTCTCTGGTGATTCCTCCCTGCTCTACCACCGGACGATTCCGTCGGCGATCGTGAACGCATCCCCCTGGGAGCTGCCCGACCTGTCGACACGGGCCAACCATCCGCTCACGCCGCGGCACCTGCGGCTGCACACACTGTTTCCGGCCGAGGAATGCAAGCGTCACGATGTCGTGACCGGGCGTCGGCTCGTGCTGGGCAACGGCGACGTGCGCATCTCCTATGTGGTGGCCGCAGAGAGCTCGCCGTTGTACCGCAATGCCATCGGCGACGAATGCGTCTATATCGAGTCCGGTGCGGGAACCGTGGAAACGGTGTTCGGCGCGCTGCCCTTCCGGCAGGGAGACTATGTGCTCTTGCCGCGGGCGACAACGCATCGCTGGGTGCCCGGAGGCGATGAGCCGGTGCGTGCCTACTGCATCGAAGCCAACTCGCACATTGTCCCGGCACGCCGGTATCTGTCGCGCTTCGGGCAGCTGCTCGAGCATTCGCCGTTCTGCGAGCGTGACATCCACGGACCCGCCGAGCCTGTGCCGGCCGTCGGAACGGACGTCGAGGTGTTGGTCAAACACCGTGTACCGGAAGGGGTCTCGGGTACCCGCTACATCTATCCGGAGCACCCTTTCGATGTGGTGGGCTGGGACGGCTGCCTCTACCCCTACACGTTCAACATCGGCGATTTCGAGCCCATTACCGGTCGCGTGCACCAACCGCCGCCAGTGCACCAGGTTTTCGAGGGCGACAACTTCGTCATCTGTAACTTCGTGCCGCGCAAGGTGGACTACCACCCCCTGTCGATCCCCGTGCCCTACTACCACTCGAACGTGGATTCCGACGAGGTGATGTTCTACTGCGGCGGAGACTACGAGGCCCGCAAGGGATCCGGCATCGGTCAGGGTTCGATATCCCTGCACCCCGGCGGGCATTCCCACGGGCCGCAGCCCGGGGCGTACGAACGCAGTATCGGCGCGGAATTCTTCGACGAACTGGCCGTGATGGTGGATACGTTCCGCCCCTTGGGGATCGGTGCTGGCGGCCTCGCCTGCGAGGACCCTGGCTATGCCTGGACCTGGTCGGGCCGGGGGCCTCGATGACACCCGTTCCGATGCCGACCGTGTTCGACGCGTTCTGTGACGACGCGGCGATCTTCCCGCCGGGGAATCTCCCCTTGGCCGAGGCGCTCGCGGCTCATACCGAGCATCGCGGGGCGTGGTACTCGGGCCTGGTGGGTTCCTTCGTCGTTCCGGCCTCCCGTATTCCCGAGCTGTCCGGATTGCTGGATGGCCGGCCGCTGACTATCAGCTTGACGGTGCCGGACGGCCCAAACGCGGTCGAGCCCGCTACCGCCGCGTTGTCCGGGCTGGATGGCCTGCACCTGGCGGCCGTCGAGGTCGCGGTGCCGCCGGGCTGCCGGTTCGGCGACATCGTGGCGGCCCTGAAATCGGTGCCGCACAGGGGCTTTCGTTATATCGAGGTGCCCCGGGACGCTCGCCGGGAGACCACGCTGGATGCGCTGGTGGGCACCGGATTCCGGGCGAAATTCCGGACCGGCGGCCTCACTCCCGAGGCGCAGCCGGATGAACGAGAACTTGCGGAGGCGATCCTGGGTGCGGTGGGTCGTGGGCTGGCGTTCAAGTGCACGGCCGGTCTGCACCACGCGATCCGGCACACCGACGGAGCCCTGGAGCAACACGGCTTCGTGAACGTGCTCCTGGCAACCGATGCCGCCCGATGCGGCCTGGGCATTGAGGATCTGGTCGAAATTCTCGCGCAGCGCTCGGAGCGAGAGCTGGTGCAACGTGCCCGCCGGGTGGGCGAGCGGAGGCTGTCGGCGGCCCGATCCTCGTTCGTGTCGTTCGGTTCCTGCAGCATTGCCGATCCGGTCGCGGACCTGGTTGAGCTTGGATTGATCGAGAGCCCTGGGCGGGCGAGTGTGAAGGAGAACGCACGATGACGTGGCTGGACGTGCCGCACGACTCGCCATTCGGCATCGCCAACCTGCCCTACGGCGTGTTCGCGCCGGCCGGCGGGCGGCCCCGAGTCGGCGTGCGGATCGGGGACCGGATCCTGGACCTGTCGGCCGTGTTCACCGACGACGCGTTCGCCGAGCCGACGATGAATGCGTTTCTCGCACAAGGTCATTCGCGGTGGCGTGCGGTACGGGCCCGGATCGTCGAGTTGCTTACCGATGCGCGCCACTCGGCCGAGGTGGGGCCCACGCTGTATCGGCCGGCCGATGTCCGGATGTTGCTGCCGGTCGATGTGGGCGACTACGTGGATTTCTATGCCAGCGAACAGCACGCGACCAATATCGGCCGGATATTTCGTCCGGACTCCGATCCGCTGACGTCGAACTGGAAACACCTGCCGATCGGCTACCACGGCCGTTCCGGCACCATTGTGGCCTCGGGCACCCCTATCGTGCGGCCCCGGGGGCAGCGCAAGACACCCGCCGACCCGGGACCGGTCTTCGGGCCGTCGCCACGCCTGGACATCGAGGCCGAGGTGGGCTTCATCGTCGGAACGCCCTCCGCATGGGGAAAACCGGTGCCGCAGAGCGAGTTTGCCGAGCACGTGTTCGGGGTCTGCCTGGTCAACGACTGGTCCGCCCGGGATCTCCAGGCATGGGAGTACGTTCCGCTGGGGCCGTTCCTCGGCAAGTCCTTCGCCACGTCGATCTCGCCGTGGATCGTGCCGCTCGAGGCCCTCGAGCAGGCCAGGCTCGCGCCAGTGGCAAGGGATCGCGCGTTGTTGCCGTATCTGGAGGATGCGGACAAGTGGGGGCTGGACCTGGCACTCGAGATCCGGCTCAACGGGCATCCGATATCCCGGCCGCCCTATGCCGGCATGTATTGGACACCGGCGCAGATGCTGGCTCATATGACGATCAACGGCGCGTCCGTCCGCACCGGCGATCTGTACGCTTCCGGCACGGTGAGCGGTCCGGAGCGGACCCAGCGCGGTTCGCTGATGGAGCTGTCGTGGGGCGGGACCGAGCCGATTACCCTCCCGGACGGGACGATTCGCACATTTCTCGAGGACGGCGACGAAGTCTCCATCACCGCCACCGCTCCTGGGCCCGGCGGCGTCCGGATCGGATTCGGCGAGGTCGTGGGACGCATCCTCCCCGCGGGGAGTGCGCCGTGACGGGCATGGCCGCCGGCCACGGCTACGTCGCGGCCGGGCCGGGAAATAGCGCGATGCGTGGACCCAAACCGCTGTGGCGCAACGGCTGTCGGCTCACGGGCGGTCCGGGGTGATGTCCGGGCGGATATTGGTGCCGAGCCAGGCGGACAGGAAACTGGTAAGACCGGGATCGCTCTCGCGTCGTTCCTTGGCGCCGGGCAGGGTACGGGTGCGCTTGATGACGCGGCGGTGGTAGTCGCGCACCAGGTCGGCAGCGGCAGGGTCGCGGCGGGCGATGGCATCCACGATGGCAACGCGGTCGCGGTACATCGCTCCGGCGACGCTGCCCCAGCTCCCGGCGTCGCCGCCGGACAACTCGAAGGCCACGCCGATCTGGATCTCGGTGAGCGCCTTGCACAGCGCGGCCACCAGCGGGTTGTGCGAGCATACGCCCAGAAGTACGAAGAATTCCCGCAGGGCCGCCGCGCCGCCGCGCACGTCGCTCATATCGGCGGTCTTCTGGGCCGCCGCGCGCAACTGCTCGATATCGGCCTCGGTGGCGTGCTCGACGGCCAGTTCGGCGGCGTAGCCGTTGAGGATGCTGAGCAGGCCGAGTACGTCGCCCGGGCGCATCTTCTCGAATTGCACCACCGAGGCGATCGACATCCGCAGCAGGGTGTCGCCGTTGGCGATGACGGTGGTGCGGCTGCCGTTGCGGGTGTTGAGCAGGCCCATCACGGTCAGGACCCGGATCGCCTCGCGGATTGTCGGCGCGCTGACATCGTAGTGTGCGGCGAGTTCGCGTTCGGACGGCAGCCGGGCGCCGTCGGCCAGCTCGCCGCTGAGGATCTGACGGCGTAGGTCCGCCACGATCTGGTCCGCGACCCGGCCGCGATAGAGCTTGGCTCCCGGTTGCGACATGGTGCCCTCCTGGATATTCGGTGCCGCACAGCGTGTTCGCAGCGACTTCTAAACCTACCTGGTAGATCGGTCCGGCGCGTCCTCGCGCCGTTACGTATCCGCCTCCGCCCGGCCGCTCCTTCACGCTTGCTGTGAATACGACGAACCTACCTTTACTTCAACCTACCAAATAGGTAGCGTGGTTGACGTGAGAGAAACACGATACTGAGGGAGGACCGCGATGAAGGTCGTACCGTTCGATGAAAATGGGTTCCACATGGATCACCCGCGCGGCACGGTGGCGTTCAACTACCTGCTGATGGGCGATCAGAGCAAGCCGCAGGAGAACTTCCGCTACATCCTGGGCCGCCAGGAGGGCGACTTCAGCATGCCGCGGCACCGGCACGCGTTCGAGCAGATCCGGCTGCCGTTGATCGGCGATATGAATCTCGGCGAGCAGGGCATTCTGGGCGAGGGTGAGATCGGGTACTTCCCCGAGGGAGGCACCTACGGCCCGCAGGACGATCCACTGACCGACCCCCACCAGCTGCAGCTGGTGCTGCAGTTCGCTGGCGCCTCCGGCCTGGGCATGCGTGCCGGGCGCGGCCGCGGCCCGGACAACAAGGAGGCCCAGCGTCAGCCGCGCGAGCGCGGCCCGCAGAAGCTGCCTCGTGCCCGCTACGACAACGTCGTGAAGTTCGATCCGCGCCGCTACAATTACCTTCCGCTGGACGGCCAGCCCGGAGTGGAGCGGAAGTTCTTCGGCGCCTTCACCGAGCGCGCCTTCTGGATCGAGCGGATCAAGATCGCGCCGGGCGCCCGGTGGGTCTCCGATGACGCCGCCGCGTGCCGCTTGGTCGTGGTGCTGTCCGGTACCGGCTCGGTGGAGGGAACCTCGATCGGCCGGCTGGCCGCGCTCCAGGCCGACGGCGGCGAGACGCTGACGGTGGACGCCACCGAGGAACTGGAGCTGCACGTCGTCGGCATTCCGCCGGTGCGGTTGCCGGTCGTGCCCGAGGAATACGACATCGTCATCGGCGACGGGCCGATCGAGTTCGAGAAGCCCAAGCAGAAGCAGGGCGTCTGATATGAAACTTGCCGTCAGACGCACCTATCTGGGCGATCGGATATGCCTGCCCGGCATAGTCCCGGACCGGCTGGTGGACCTGCGCGCTGCGTACGCCTACCAGCTGACCCGCGCCGGGTCGGACCGTCCGGATGCCCTGGAGCGCGCCGAACGCGAACTGCCGCAAGACCTTCCGTCGATGCTGCGGGCCGATCCGGAGCTGGCCATCGCGCGTCGGGTGGCCGAGCGGGTCGTGGCCGACGCCGGTCGCGGCGATCTTCCGCCCGAGGCCCTGTGGTCCGCGGAGCCGGGCACGCTGGGGCCGCCGGTCGGCCGTCCGGGCACGATCTGGGGGATGACCGGCAATTATCCGCGTACCCGTCCCGAGCCCGGCGAGCCGCCGGCCCCGGTGGGCGCCGAGCCGCCGCGCATGACCGGCTTCCTGAAGGCGGTCGGCTCGCTGGCCGGGCCGCATGACGATGTCCGATATCCGGCGGTCAGCAACCAGGTCCATCCGGAGGTCGAGCTCGGCGTGGTCATCGGGCGCCGGGCGCGGCGCCTGACCGAGGAATCGGCGATGGACGCGGTCGCGGGGTATGTCGTATTCAACGACATCTCCGCCCGCGATGTCGCCGAGGGCGATAACCGGCGTATGGACCGCGGCAAGGGATTCGACACCTTCAGTGTGGTCGGCCCCTGGTTCGTGACCGCGGACGAAGTCGCCGACCCGCATCAGCTGGCCATCCGGTTCTGGGTGAACGGCGAACTGCGACAGGACGGTTCGACCGCGGAGATGTACAACCCCATCCCGGCCCAACTGGCCTGGCTCACCTCCGCGCTCACTCTGGAGCCGGGGGATGTGCTGTCCACCGGAACGCCGCCGGGCGTGCGCGCAATCGCGCGGGGCGACAAGATCCGCGGCGAGATCGAGGGCCTCGGCACGATCGAGAACGCCGTCGTCCCGGAGTGACAGTTCCGGGCTGCGTTCCGGAACCTGTTGCCCCGGAACGCGGTTCGGGCCGGGTGCGGGGGCCTGGCCCGAAAACCGCATCCGGGCATGCCGGATGCCGCCCGTGGTCCCACCGGGCGAGCGCGGGCCCGAGGCGGCCGACACCATTCCCCAGCGGTCGCGGAACCTCCGCGCCGTGGTAACCCCTGGCGCCGAATCGGTGCCCCGAGAAAGGATTTGATTCACATGCTTTCGTTACAGCAAGCATCCGCCATCGTGGACGCGGCGCTGGCCGCCGCGCGCGAGCTCGAGCTCCGCCCCCTCGCGGTGACGGTCCTGGACCCCGGCGGGCACCCCATCGTGCTCAAGCGGGAGGACGATACGGGCATCCTGCGTCACGACATCGCGCACGCCAAGGCATGGGGGTGCCTGGGCATGGGCCACGGGGGTGGCCGGATCGCCCGGCACGCTGAGCGTACGCCGACCTTCTTCAACGCCCTGACCGTGATCTCCGACGGTCGCATCGCCTCCTCGCGGGGTGGGGTGCTGATTCGCGACGCGGAGGGGAACCTACTGGGCGCGATCGGCGTCAGCGGCGACAACCCGGACAACGACGAGAAGGCGGCCCTCGCGGGCATCGCGAGTGTCGACCTCGTCGCCGATGCCGGCTGATCTCGCCGCCGGACCGATCCCGCCCGGACCATCCGGTCGAGTGCACCCGGCCGGGTAAACCCCACCCCCGAAAAGGAATCCGATAGCTCATGCCGAAACCACCCGATATCACCGATACCATAGCCTTGCCCTCGCGGCGTCAGGCGCTGTCGGTCTGCCTGGTCACCATCTTCATGACCCTGCTCGATATGAGCATCGTCAACCTGACCCTGCCGCAGATCCAGCAGAGCCTGCATCTGACGTCGACCGATTCCACGCTGATGCTGGCCGGCAATGCCCTGGTCTTCGGGTTGTTCCTGGTTCCGTCGGGCCGGTTGGGTGATATGTACGGGCGGCGCCGGTTGCTGCTCGCCGGCCTGTGGTTGTTCCTGATCACCGCGGTCGCCTGTGCCGTAGCGCCGACCGCCGCGGTGATGGTGGGCAGCCGACTGGTCCGGGGCGCCGCGTCGGGACTGATCGCACCGCAGTCGATGGGCATCATCCAGCGCATGTTCGACGGCCCGCGGCGCGGCAGGATCTTCGGTTACTTCGGCGCTATCGTGGGGATGTCCACTGCGGTCGGGCCGTTGCTGAGCGGCCTTCTGATCCAGCTGTTCGGCGCCGACGCCGGGTGGCGGCTTTCCTTCTGGGTCACCGTTCCGGTGGTGGTGATCGCACTGATCGTCGGTTATCGGTCGCTGCCTGCGGACCCGGCCCGCGGCGAGACACATCGGCTCGACGTTCCGGGCACGACGCTGCTGACGCTCGCGCTGCTGTGTGTCATGCTGCCGGTGCTGCAGATGTCGGGCAAGAACAGCCATCCGCACTGGTGGTTCCTCGCCGTCGGTGCGGTCTTCGCGGCGCTGTTCGTCTGGTGGGAACGCCGGGTCGACCGGCGCGGCGGCGAGCCGGTGATCTCGTTCTCGCTGATGCGTACGCGCAGCTTCACGGCCGGTGTGATCATCGTGACCGTATTCTTCGCCGGGTTCACCAGCATCTTCATCGTGATGGCGATGTTCCTGCAGCAGGGCCTGAAATATACGGCGCTGCACGCCGCGCTGGTGATGCTGATCTTCACCGTGGGGTCCGCGGCGGCGGCGATCGTGAGCGGTCGTCTGGCATACAGGTACGGCCGGTGGCTGGTGCCGGCCGGCGCGGTCGTGGCGGCCGTCGGCGTGAGCGCGATGGCCGCGGTGGCGCATCAGGCGCAGGCATCGAACGCTGTGGTGGCTCTTGCCGCGCCGCTGCTGGTGAGCGGCATCGGATGCGGAATGCTGATCTCGGCCAACCAGTTCCGTTCGTTGCAGGACGTCCGGCACGCCCACGGCGGCGTGGCGTTCAGCGTGTACGAGACCGCTCAGCGGATCGCCACCGCCGTGGGTACCGCCGTGGCGACGGCGCTGTACTTCCGATACGCGGGGACGGCCCGCCCCACTGGCAGTGGGGCCACCGCCAGTGGGCCCCGCCCCGGCGGCGCGCACGCCGGCAGTCCCAATGCCATACACGCCGGCAGTCCCGATGCCATACACGCCGGCAGTCCCGATGCCATACACGCCGGCAGTCCCAATGCCATACACGCCGGCAGTCTCGATGCCATACACGCCGGCAGTCTCGATGCCATGCACGCCACCACGGCTGATTCGCTGAACAGCATTCACACCGCGGTCGCGGCAGGCCTGGCGGTGCCGGCGGTATTCCTCGCCCTGGCCGCGGTGGTCGGGCTGATCAATCTGATGTGGCCGCGTCGAGCCGGCGAACCGGTGCCGGCCATCGGCAAGACAACGGGGACCGCCGAGGACCGTGGACGTGCCGAGGGGGGTAACGACGCCGAGCGCCGTGAGCGCGCCGATGACGGCGCCGGGGGGCAGGCGGGCGCCGAGCCTCGTCAGGGCATGCAACTGCCGCGGTGACCGCGAACCGGCGATCCCCCCTGATCGCCGGTCCCGCGCGGTCGCGCCGTGACCGGCCGCCCGGCGATGGCCGTGGTGAGCGGTATGCGGTCTCGACCGGATCGAACGAACGCTCGGCGCCGGAATCGGCGCCCGGACAAGGGATTCGACCAATGACTCTGACATCGGAACAAGCCTTCGCCATCGCGGACGCGGTGCTGGCCGCCGGGCGCGCGCTGGATCTGCGGCCGCTGGCGGTGACGGTCCTGGATACCGGTGGCCATCCGATCGTGACGAAGCGGGAGGACGCCGCGGGCATCCTGCGTCACGAGATCGCGCACGCCAAGGCCTGGGGTTGCCTGGGGCTGGGGCGAGGCGGCGGCATGATCGCCCGGCACGCACAGGACCGCTCCCCGGTGTTCGTCAGCGCGCTGACGAGCATCTCCGGCGGCCGCATCGCCCCCTCGCGCGGCGGCGTGCTGATCAGGGAACTCGACGGAGTCGTTCTCGGCGCGGTCGGAGTCAGCGGCGACAGCCCGGACAACGACGAGAAGGCCGCGTGCGCGGGAATCGTGAGCGTCGGCCTGCTCGCCGACGCAGGTTGATCGCGGACCGCCGCCCGGTGGACCGGGTGAACCGATCGGAGAAGGAGCGTTCCGGTGAGTGAGCGTGCGAGTGAACAGTCCACACCGCGCGAGCGGGAACACGACCGACCCCAGCGCCGGGGAGGTACGGTCGTGAGCCGCGAACCCGAATACACCGTCGAGGTCGTCGGTCGGCGCGAGATCGCGGACCGGGTGGTCGAATTGACGTTGCGGACGTACGGCGACGATATGCCGTCATGGCGGCCCGGCGCGCATATCGATGTGATGCTCACCTCGCGCCGGACACGGCAGTATTCGCTGTGCGGCGATCCCGGTGACCGCCGCACACTGACCATCGCGGTGCTGCGCGAACATGGCGGCGGCCGCGGCGGTTCCGCATTCGTGCACAACATGGTCAAGCTCGGCGATCGGATGCGAATCCGGGGCCCGCGCAACAACTTCCGACTGTGCGATGCCCAGTGGTACCTGTTCGTTGCCGGTGGCATCGGTATCACGCCGCTGCTGCCGATGATTCGCGCTGTGGCCGCACGGGGTGGCGACTGGTCGCTGGTGTACGGCGGCCGCAATCGCGCGAGCATGGCGTATCTGCCGGAACTCGAGGCCCTCTCGGCGCACGGCGCGGTCGAGGTGCGTCCGCAGAACGAGACCGGCCTCCTGGACCTCGATGCGCTGCTGGGTATTCCGCAGCACGGAACCCAGGTGTACTGCTGTGGGCCGGAATCGCTGCTGGCGGCGATCGAACGGCACTGTGCCGCCTGGCCGTCCGGCGCGTTGCACGTCGAGCGGTTCGCCGCCAAGCCGATCGATCCGCGGGATCTGGTCGATGAGCGGTTCGAGGTCGAATGCGCCAGATCCGATGTGACGGTGCAGGTTCCACCGGGCAGGTCCATCTTGGAGACGCTCGACCGGGTGGGAGTGTTCGTGGATGCCTCGTGCTGGGAGGGCGTCTGCGGTATGTGTGAAACCGGTGTGCTGGAGGGCATTCCGGAACATCGCGACTACATCCTCACCCCGCAGGAGCGTCTGGACGGGCAGATCATGATGATCTGCTGCTCCCGCGCTCGCGGCCCGCGGCTGGTCCTTGATCTGTGATGGCGGAGCCGCTGGATCCGGGAACTCCCGGGCACAGGAGAATTCTTGACAAACCTACCAAGTAGGTAGCATGGTTGATGGACATGGTCCAGGCAGGACGGGTGATACGTATGACCAAATCCGTAACGGAGAACGCGCCGGTGGAATGGCCCGTGCAAGCGGTGCCCGAAGCCGAATTACCCGCGTCGCTGCGGGAATCCGGGCTGATTCATTGGGTTCGCGAGCCGCTCGCCGAGGCGGTCGACCAGCGCATCCGCGTGATGCTGCCGTCAGCAGTCACGGTGATGGGTACGGGCTGGACCGGACAGCACGACGAGCTGCTGAAGATCGCGCACCGGCCCGACGGACTCGTGATGATGGGCGACAACCCGGCGCTGCCGAAGATGCCCGAGCGGCCCACCCTCGCCGACTTCTTCCGGCTGCGGATCTTCCGCAAGGACGTGCAGCACATGCTGCAGAGCGCGCGCCTGGCCCGGGAGAACGGGTTGGACGAGAAGGTGATCATGGCCGCACTCGTGCACGACATCGCGGTGGGCGGGTTGATTCGCGCCGATCACGGCTACTGGGGTGCACAGCTGGTGCGGCCGTATGTCGACGAGGAGGTGGCCTGGGCGATCGAGAAGCACGAGGCGCTGCGCTTCTTCGCCGACGAATCGGTCGGCTACACCTATCCGGAGAACTATATCGACATCTTCGGCGCGGATTACCGTGTGCCCGAGTACATTCAGCGCGAATACGACGAGGCTCGCAAGCATCGCTGGTATATGACCTCGCGATTGATCACGCTCAACGACTTCTACTCGTTCGACCCGAATGTGAAGGTCGAGTTCGAGGAGTTCGAGGACATCGTCGGCCGCCATTTCCGCCAGCCGGTGCAGGGCCTCGGCTTCGACGGCTCCCCGGTGGCGCACATGTGGCGAACGATGATCTGGCCCAACAATTTTCTGTGATCGAAGGAGTCATGACCGTGGGTGTGGATTTGCGGGGAACTGTCGCGCTGGTGACCGGGGCGTCCAGCGGGATCGGCGCGGCGACGGCGAGGGAGCTTGCCGCGCACGGTGCCGCGGTCGCGCTGGTGGCGCGGCGCGGGGACCGGTTGAAGGCGGTGGCGGAGCAGATCACACAGGCGGGCGGCGCGGCGCTGGCCGTCGAGGCCGACGTCGCCGATGCCGATCAGGTGCGCGAGGCCGTCGAGCAGACCGTGCGAGAGCTGGGACGCCTGGACATCTTGGTGAACAATGCTGGGCTCAGCCGGCCGGAACCGCTGGCGGAGGGGACCGTGTCGAATTTCGACCTGGTCGTGCGGGTCAATCTGCTGGGTTCGCTGTATTGCGCGCACGCCGCGCTGCCACATCTGCTGCGGGCCGCGCAGACCGGGCCGCGCAAGGTGGCGGACCTGGTCAACGTCAGCTCGCTGTCCGGCCGGGTGCACCGTGTGGATTCGGCGGTCTATACCGCGACAAAGCACGCGGTGAACGCGTACAGCGAATGCCTGCGGCAGGAGGTCGCCGGCCGCGATGTCCGGGTCTCGGTGCTGGAGCCGGCCGCGGTGGACACCGAATTCTTTCCCCCGAACGTGATACAACGACGCCAGCATCGCTGGGGTGCATCACCGCTGCGACCCGAAGACGTCGCCGACACGATCGCCTATGCGGTGACTCGTCCGGCGAGCGTCGCGATCAGCGAACTGCTGGTGCGCCCGGCCCGGCAGGGCGGGACGCGGTGACATCCCGGTCGATTCCAGACACGGATCTTCACGCCCGCCTGGCCCAGCTGGACACCTGCGCATTATCCGATGCGCTCGATGTACTCGACCTGCCCGGCGTGGTCACCGGCCTGGGCGCGCTCTGGGAGGGGGCGCGCCTGGCCGGCCCGGCGGTGACGGTCCGGCTCGCGCCGGGCGTTCCGGATGCGGGTCGCGCCCGGGTGCACCTCGGGGCGCGGGCGATCGAACGCGCGCGCCCCGGCAGCGTCATCGTTGTCGACAACGGTGGCCGCACCGAGATGGGCGGCTGGGGCGGGTTGCTGTCGCTGGCCGCGCATCGCGTCGGCGTGGCGGGGGTCGTCTTGGATGGCGCGTGCCGCGACGTGGACGAGGCCCGCGAACTGGGCTTCGCGGTTTTCGCGCGGGGCGCCGTCCCGCGCACCGCCCGGCGCCGGGTATACGAGGAGTCCACCGGGGAGCCGGTGAGCATCGCCGAAATACCGGTCAGCGAGGGCGATTTCGTGGTGGCTGACGGGACCGGCGTGGTGATCCTGCCGCGCTCGCGGGTCCTCGAGGTCGTGACCGAGGCGGAGCGGCTCGCGGCGCGGGAGCGGGAAATGTCCGCGCGGCTTCGGGCCGGGGACCCGGTCGGCGCGGTGCTGGGACACAACTACGAGTCGATGACAGCCGGTCGCGCCGACAACCCGGCCACTGTCGAGTATGGGGTACGCAAATGACCTACGAGACAACAGAACTCGGTACAGACGAACACATGGGCCAGCGGATCGCCCGCGCCGCCGCGCTCGGTACGTCGACACTGCACGAGGCGGCCGGCAAGATCGGTGCGCTGCCTTCGGTGATCCGCTGCCTCACACCGGGATTGGTGCTGGCCGGACGAGCCGTCACAGTGACGGGTCCGCCGGCGGACAATCTGTGGCTGCACCACGCCGTGTATGCCGCCGGCCCCGGTGATGTGCTGGTGGTCGAACCCGGTCATCACTACGAGGCCGGGTACTGGGGCGAAGTGCTCTCGCAGGCCGCCCGGGCGCGCGGGCTGGCGGGCCTGGTGATCGACGGCTGCGTGCGCGACAGCGATCGGCTGCCCGCGATCGGGCTGCCCGTATTCGGCCGGGGGTTCTGCATGCGGGGCACCAGTAAGCACCCCGACGGTGCGGGGTCGATCAACGTGCCGCTGGCGCTGGGCGATGTGGTCGTGCGCCCCGGCGACGTGGTCGTCGGTGACGGCGACGGCGTGATAGCGCTGCCGTTCGACCGCCTCGACGACGTGGTCGCCGCCTCGGTGGCCAGACAGAGCAGGGAGGACGAGATCATCTCGGCCCTGCGGTCGGGCGCGACGACCCTGGACCTCTACGGGTTGCCCCCGTTGCCGTCGCCTGGTCGGTGATATCCGGCGAGTCCGCTGCATACGCTGGGCAATCCGGCGTGCGGCCGTGACCAGGGTGCCGTTATAGACTATGGACTGCGGGGTACGCGCCACAGGCGCCCGACCCGCGGATGCGGGTGGGCCGTATCCTTCCCGATCCTGTCGTAGAGAGCACGCCGTGAACGTCCGCACCGCACGCCCGGTCAGCCTGGGCCGCCGGTCATGAGTGATATCACCGCGGGCTGGCTCGCTCCGGGAAGCGGTCGGACGCCCATTCGCCCGCTCACCAAGGCGGATCTGGCCTACCAGCAGATCCGGCAGAGGATCCTCGAGGGTGAGCTGGCCCCGGAGACCTCGCTCGACCAGGAGGCGCTCGCGAAGTGGCTGGGGCTGTCCACCACTCCGGTGCGAGAGGCGTTGCGCCGGCTCGAATCCGAACGGCTGGTCGTGAGCCGGGCGCATCGGGACACGGTCGTGGCGCCGCTGTCGCTGGATACGGTGGAGGAGGTGTACGCCGTACGGCTCTCGCTCGATCCGCTCGCCGTCTCCCTGGCGGCCGCGCGGGCCGACGGCGCGCAACGAGCCGCCATCGTCGCGCTGTCCCGGGAGCATCCGGTGCCCGGCGATCTGCCGAGCACCGTATCCCTCAATCGCCGCCTGCACCGGGCCATCTACACCGCGAGCGGTAACACCACCCTGGTCGAGATACTGGACTCGCTGTGGGATCTGAGCGATCGCTACCGCCTGATCGTATGCAGGGATCAGGCGGTCGTCGAGCTCGCGCACGCCGAGCACGCCGCCATCGTCACAGCGGTCGTGGAGGGCGCTCCGGACCGGGCCGCCGAGCTCACGCGGAACCATCTGGCCGCCTCGCTGCAGCAGATCCGCTCCGCCGTCGCCGAATAGCGCCGTCCACGGCATAGCCGGGTAGACCCACCGGGCCGATAAACGCCGGACCGGCAACCTTTTTCGGCATACGGGGAGCCCGGGGCGTCACCCCGTTGCGATTGGTTGCGGATGCCGGTCCTGCGACGCATTTCCGCCATGTTCCGACCCGTGCCGCGGTTGCACTCAGTTGCAGTGAATTCGATTCTCGCATTTCCATCCGGAGGTGTACCTACCTGGTAGCTTCTTAACGTGAAACGGTATGCACTATAGGTTATATAGCCTGGTTTGGAGGTTCGCGCGTGGCGAGAGTTCCGATGACGGGGGAACAGCCGCCCTACGACCGGCCGCCGCTGTCCAAGCAGATACTCGTCGGCAGCTGGGAGGCGGGAGCCGGACGACTGCGAGTCGACGAGGACTTGCGCGTCGACCGGCTGCTCGGCCGGCGCGCGATCGCCGCCTTGCTCTACTTCTGGTCCGATCAGCACGACTGGAAGGTGCAATTCGTCGGCTTCCCTGGCGATCGCACCGGTGCGGGTGAGGTCACAATCGCCGAGGGCGCCCTGGATGACGGCAGATTCGTCGCGGCCTACCATCTCGCGGGCCGGTTGGCCGGTGCGCTGTGCGTGAACTGGCCCGCTCAGTTGTCCCGGTATCGCAAGCGGATCGTGGCCGAATGCGAGGTCCCCGGCAGAGTCGGCGCGGCCGAAGAAAGCAAGGTCTGAGACGTGGCAGAAATTGTCCTGGGAATCGGCTCGTCGCACAGTCCGCAACTCAGTTCGGGTGTCGACATGTGGGACGACCACGCCGATCGCGATCGGAACAATCCCACGCTGCTGGGCAAGGACGGCGAATTCCATTCCTATGCCGAATTACTCGCCGGCTCCGACCCGCGGATCGCGAAGGAGCTCACCCCCGAGGTATGGGAAGAGAAATACCGGCGCGGGCAGGACGCGGTGGCCGAGCTGAGTAGAAGGCTCGCGCAGGCCCGCGTCGACGTAGCGCTGGTCGTCGGCGACGATCAGCGGGAGATGTTCCACGACGAGGGAATTCCCGTCTTCGGATTCTTTCTCGGCGACGAGCTCGTCGACCGCGCGCCGAGCCCCGAGCAGGCCGAACGGGTCGCCAAGGGGATCCGGGCCGCCTACTGGGCGCGGTTCGGTGACCAGCCGAGCGCCCATCGCACCAGCGCGGAGCTGACCAGGCATCTCGTGGAGGAGCTGGTCGAGGCCGACTTCGACGTGCTGGCGTTCACCAAGCAGCAGCCGGGCACCACGCTCGGGCACGCGTTCACGTTCCCGCGCTACCGGCTCGGCCTGCCCGAGCAGACCCCGATCGTGCCCATATTCATCAATACCTATGTCCCGCCGAATGTTCCGTCCCCGCGGCGCTGCTACCGGCTCGGCCGGGTGCTGGCGCAGGCGGTGGTCTCCTGGCCGCAGGATCTGCGGGTGGCGGTCATCGCTTCGGGCGGGCTCAGCCACTTCGTGGTCGACGAGGCGCTGGATCGCCGGGTGCTCGACGCCCTGGTCGCCGGGGAATCCGAGCCGCTGTGCACGATTCCGCGCAAATATATGCGCTCGGGGACATCGGAAATTCTCAATTGGATCACCGCGGCGGGCGCGCTGGAGAAATTGCGCGGCACCGTCGTCGAATATGTGCCCGGATATCGCTCACCCGCGGGAACCGGCACCGGCATGGCATTCGCCTACTGGGAATGACAGCCACCGAAACGATACGAGAAGAGATGCACAGAAATGTATGAAAGTCTGCCGGTGCTGGATGTCCACGGCCACGTGTCCGTGCCCCAGTCCTCGAACGTCCTGGTGGTGCGGATGCTCGCCACGAACACCCCGATCGAGAGCCCGATCGGGCGGCCGGGCGCGGGCCCGGTGCAGGTGAACACGGAGGAATTCCGCGCCGCGGCGCAGCGTCATGTCGACTATCTGGACGAGCGGAATATCGACGTCCAGGTGATCGGCCCGCGCCCGTTTCTGAATCTGGGCTGGATGGAACCGCACCTGGCACCGGCCTGGGCGCGGCACGTCAACGACACGATCGCGCAGCAGGTCCGATTCTTCCCCGACCGGTTCCTCGGCGCCTGCCAGCTGCCGCAGATCAGCGAGGCGCACGACCTGTCGAACTGCCTGGACGAGCTGAACCGCTGCATCACCGAACTCGGTTTCGTCGCCGCCTACGTGAGCCCGGACCCGGCCGGGCGGCGCACGACTCCGGGCATGCACGAGCCGTATTGGTATCCGCTGTACGAGCGGGCCCAGGAACTCGGCATTCCCCTGATCGTGCACGGCACCAACTCGCTGGACCCGCGCTTTCGGGTGGTGCCGCACAACTATCAGCTCGGATTCGTCACCGAGCAGTATCTGGCGGGCCAATTTCTTTCGCACGGAGATGTTTTCGACCGGTTCCCCGAATTGAAGGTGATCATCTGCCACTGCGGCGGCGCGCTGGACCGCTTCATCGCCACCGATCACCACATCGCGCAGAAGGATCTGAGCGAGAACCTCTTCTACGACACCTGCGGCTACGACCTGAACTTCCTGGAGGCGGCCATCAAGCAGCGGGGCGTGGCGTCGATGGTGTTCGGCACCGAGGCGCCGGGCTCGGGTAATGCCGTGCGCCCGGAGACCGGCCGCACCAGCGACGACCTGGTGCCGGTGATCGACGGCTTCGACTTCCTCAGCACGCAGGACAAGATGCAGATCTTCCACGCCAACCCGGCCAAGGTGATTCCCGCCCTGGCCAAGGTCAGCGGCTAGCCGATCATCGAACACGGACCGAAAATCGCAGGAGGAATACGATGCTGAGCACCGCGGACAACGAGTTGCTGACGCGGACCGGACCGGGTACGCCGATGGGGCGGCTGTTGCGCAGATACTGGGTGCCGGCACTGCTGGCGCAGGAGGTCGCCGACCCGCAGTGCCCGCCGGTGCGCCTGACCCTGATGGGGGAGAGCCTGGTCGTGTGGCGTGACGCTGACGGGCGCCTGGGCGCGCTCGAGGAGCATTGCGCACATCGCCAGGCCTCGCTCTACTTCGCGCGCAACGAAAGTCGCGAATCCCGCGACGGCGCCTGCGGTCTGCGGTGCGTCTATCACGGGTGGAAGTACGATATCGAGGGCCGGTGCATCGATATGCCGAACGAGCCGGCCACCAGCCGGTTCAAGGACCACATCAGGATCAGGTCCTATCCGGTGGCCGAGCGCGGTGACGTGGTCTGGATCTACCTGGGCCCGCCCGATGATCTGCCGCCGCTGCCGGATCTGGAATGGGCGGTGATACCCGATACCCACCGCTATGTGTCCAAACGCCTGCAGCGCAGCAACTTCGCCCAGGCAATAGAGGGCGGCATCGACTCGAGCCACGTGTCGTTCCTGCATTCGGATGCACGACTGTGGAATCCGGACTGGACCCACGCCAACAACAGCACTCGCGCACATCTGAACGACGACGGCTCGCCGAAATTCTTCGTCGAGCCGACCGCATACGGAATGCTGATCGGGGCCCGTCGGGAAACCGCTGACGCGCAATACTATTGGCGGATCACCCAGTGGCTGATGCCCTGGTACAACATCGTGGCGCGCGATGGCGACGGGCCGATCACCGCGCACGCGTGGGTGCCGATCGACGACGAGACCTGCTGGGCCTTCAGCATCACCTACAACCCGGACGCGCCGCTGACCAAGGCGCAGACCGATCACTACCGACGCGGCGGCAGCGTGCACGCGGCGGTTCTGCCGGACGGCAGCCATCTGCCTACTCGCAACTCGGACAACGACTATCTGATCGATCGCACATTGCAGCGCACGGTGTCGTTCACCGGAATCTCGGGCATCGCGATCCAGGACATGGCTGTGCAGGAGAGCATGGGGGCGATCGTGGACCGCACCCGGGAGCATCTGGGCAGCTCCGACGCGGCCGTCATCGCCGCCCGCAAGCGGCTGCTCGCCGAGGCCCGCGCACTCGGCGACCCGGAGGGGACCGGTATGCCGTCCGGCCTGGATCCGCGGCAGCAGCGGGTGCGCTCCACGAGTGCGGTCCTGCCCAAGGATGTGTCCTGGGTGGAGGCCACCGCGGAGAGCCGCAAGGCCGCCCAAGCGCATTACGAGCCCGCGTAAGCGCGACGAAAACAGCTATCCGGCAACATAATTCGGCTGCCGGACGAGATGGAGGACATTCGGATGAAAGTGATTGTGGATCGCAGCCTGTGCCAGGGGCACGCCCAATGCGAGGTCGCGGCCCCCGGGGTTTTCCAGGTGGACGACGACGCGCTGGTCCACCTGCGTGTGGAGAACCCTTCCGAACCATTGCGGACCGGGGTCGAGAATGCCGTGCGCTGGTGCCCGGTCGAGGCGATCCGCATCGAGGACTGAGCCGGTATGCCCGCCGATGTCCGCCCTGCCTTCGGGTCGGCGGACATCGGCGGACCGGGTGATGAGGAAGGGGTCCGATCATGGATCTGAGTGAGCAGCTCGCCGTTCCCTACGTCGCGGTCGTCTATTCGGTGGAGCGGCCGGACGGCAACTGGTGGCGGCGCGCGGAATATCCGGAACTGCCCGGCTGCGCCGCGGAAGCGCCGGCGGCCGCGGATGCGATGGAACTGCTCGAACGCGAGCGGGTTCGCATCATCGTCGAGGCGCACGCGCGCGGTGCGGACTTGCCGGCGCCGCGTGCCCCGCTGGCCGCCGGGGTCTCGGGCCTGAGCGGACGCCCGCTGTACGAGATCGTGCGCGAAGTCGGCGAAGCCGCGGAACGCGCCGCCATATCCGGCTGACCGACATATAACGGGATGCACCATCGGTGCGCACGTCGCCGCCGGAGAACGCCGGGAACCATGTTCCCGGCGTTCTGCATATATCCGCGACGAGAGGGTCAGGGACGCCCCGGTTCGAGAATCACCTTCCCGATCAGTTCTCCCTTCTCCACGAGTTCGTGCGCGTGCCGGGCCTCGCGCAGCGGGAGGATCTCCCCGATGAGCGGATGCAGCGAATTGCCCGCCGCGGCATCGAGGATCAGGTCCCAGGCGCGGTCGTCCGAACCGTATCCGCCGAGGATGCGCAGCCGGTCGCGGTAGAGCTTGCGCACGTCCAGCGGCACAATCGGCCCCGCATGAGCACCGGCGGTGACCAGGCGCCCGTCGCGGGCCAGCGAGGCGAAGGCCAGCGGCCACTGCTGCGGGTCGGAGATGTTCTCGAAGACCACGTCCACTCCGCGGCCGCCGGTGATCTCGAGTACGGCGTCGTGCAGATCGCGGCTGCGATAGTTCACCGCGTGGTCCGCGCCCATCGCCAGCGCGACGTCCCGCTTGTGCTCGCTGCCCACCCCGGCCACCACGGTGGCGCCCAGCAGGCGGGCCGCCTCCACTCCGGCCGAGCCCAGGGCGCCGGTCGCGCCCATCACCAGTACCGCCTCACCAGGAGTGACCGAGGCAAGCGTATTCAGCAGGAAGAAGGCGGTGGGATAGTGCCGGAAGATGACGGTCGCGTCCGGAAAGTTCAGTCCCGCAGGAATATCCACGAGCGCGCGTTCGGGTACCACGACCAGCTCCGCATAGCCGCCCCAGCGGCCCACGCCCAGATGCACGCCGCGTCGGCAGCGCCGTCCGGCGCGGCACTGCTCGCAGGATCCACACGGGACGGGGGAGCGGACCGCCACCGGCTGTCCGGGTACACGGCCCTGTACCCCGGGCCCCACCTCGTGGACGACGCCGGTCGGATCCACCCCGAGTACCAAGGGCAGCACCGCCTTTCGCCTGTCTCCGGAGGCCCGCACGGCCAGATCCAGTGTGCGATTGACCGATACGGCCCGCACCGCGACGGTGACCTCGCCGGGGCCCGGCGTCGGATCGGGCACCTCCCGGTACTCGAGCACGTCGGGCGGCCCGAAACGATCGATGACTACTGCGTGCACGTTCTCTCCTTATAGCGCAGGTTTATTCGAGCGGGCCGAGATACGGCTCGCCGAGGAAGGCGAGTCCGTCGTCGTCCACTGTCTCGGGCCATTCGCCGGTGAAGCTCCCGGCTCGGTGGCCGCTGGGCGGCGGTGTGTACACCTGCCGCATGGCGTCGTAGATTTCGATGAGGTGGCCGTCGGGGTCGCGGACGCGGAATGCGCGGGGAATTCCGGGGAACAGTTCCGGTGGCAGCCTCACCTCGGTGAGGCCGCGCTCGCGCAGATATGTTCTGGCGTCGCGTAATTGGCGGTACGACCCGACCTGCATGCCGACGGAGAACGTCGTGCTGTGCGGGCTCAGGTCGAGACGGTCCCGCAATTCGATCGGGTACAGGCCGATGCTGTGGTGCTCGGTGCCGGTCCGCAGGAATACGCAGCGCAGGCCGTCGTAGCGGACTTCCTCGGTGATCCGCAGTCCCAGTACGTCCCGGTAGAAGTCCCGGGCGGCGTCGATGTCGGCGACGAACAGGCGTAGCGGGCCGATCCGGACGATCTTGAACGGCCGCGAGAGCAGCACGCCGCCCACGTCGTAGCGCCCGGGCTCCGGCACGTCCCGCAGGCCCGAGCATAGGTCGACGCCGCCCGCAAGCGCGGTGGACACCTCCTCGGACTCCGAAATCTGCGGCAGCGCAGCGGTTTTCCGCGCACCATACCGGTAGAAGTCCAGTGGTTTGCTGAAACCCGCCCAGCCCTCCTGCTCCATCCCGTAGAACAGCTCGTTGGTGTGGCCGTCGGCATCGTAGAAGTAGGTGTGCCAGTTGGAACCCGGCATATCCCGGCCCGATCGCTGGATGCGGCAGCCGCTGCCCCGCAGCCAGCTCTCGCCCTCGACGACCTCCCGCAGCGAGCCGACCTGCCAGGAGATCTGGTTGACCGTCACCTGCGGCGGGAAGTGCCGGTGCTGGTCGACGGCCTCGCGGACCCTGCGGTTGAACAGGACGAAACTGTGGTGGTCGGTGCCGTGCCGCATGAAGTACCCGCCCGGATCGCCGAGTCCCTCGATGGTCTCCGGATTGTCGATCCGTTTCGAGAAGTCGATGCGATCGGAGATGCGCAGGCCGAGCAGATCGTGATAGCAGTGGACGCTCTCGTCGATCAGGGTGCAGTTGAGTCCGATATGGCCGAGCCTGCGCACCCGGAACGGCCGGTCGAGCCGGTAGCCGCCGACATCGAAGCGGCGGGTGTGGGCGGCGGGTCGCCGGATCTGCTGGGGTTCGGAGGTAGTCATCGTGCTCCTCTACTCGGCCGGTACTGCCACGATGCGGGTTTCGAGCCGGCCGACCCCGCGGACCTCGGCCACCACGGTGTCGCCGGGGGACAGATAGCAGTCCCAGGCGGCGGCCGTGCCCGCCGGTGTGCCGGTGAGGATGACATCGCCCGCCCGCACGGGAACGATCCCGGACAGATATTCGATCTGTTCGGCGATCGAGAAGATCATGTTCTCGGTGTTCGACGCCTGCCGCTGCACGCCGTTCACCGACAGCGTCAACTCGAGATTCATCGGATCGGGCACGTAGCCGGCCGGAACGATCGCCGGGCCCAGGGGCATGCAACCGGCGTGGCCCTTCATAGCCAGCCAGTCGGGAAAGAACGGAGTGTCCTCGCGGCGGGCGAAGTCGCGCAGCGACAGATCGTCGGCCACGGTGTATCCGGCGATCACCTCGTGCGCGTCGGCGGCCGCGACATGGGAGGCGTCGCGGCCGATGATCACGGCGAGTTCGACTTCCCAGTCGAATCGTTCGCATCCCGCGGGCCGGACGGTCTCGCCGCGATGCCCGGCCAGCGAGGCCGGCGGCGCCAGGAAGTACAGCGGGGCGCTCGCTCGCCCGCCGCCCGCGGTGCTGCGCATCTCCCGGATGTGGTCGTGGTAGTTGGCCGCGGTGCAGTAGATCGTCGGCGGATCGGAGAGTGCGGGCAGGAAGGTGACCGCCGTGTCGGCGAGCCAGCCGGCGCCGCCGACGTCGTCGGCCGCAGCGTATTCGATGAGGCCGCACCAATGATCCCAGTCCGCCAGCGCGATGCGGGCCGACGAGGGCACGGCGCCGCCGCCACCACCGCGGCGGGCGGCCTCGGCGAGCGGCAGGACGAATTCGTCTGCCCAGATTGCGAGGGTGGGAGTGTTGTCGAGCAGGATTGTGGCCAGGCCGGGCCCGGCGGATGCCGCGGGGAAACGCACGGTGAAAGTGTATGCAGTATAGGTTATCGAATGTCAATAGCCGTACCGCGGCCTGAAAACCGGCGTGACATGCGTCGCCTCCACGCCGTTCCGTCCTGTTCCGGGAAGGGGCCGGTGTTCCGGGTGGTCGGTACACTCCGACGGAAATGAGCTGCGATGCGCAATACCGCAGAGGCGTTGTGGCAGAAGGCATGTGTCCAGGTGGGTTCGGCGGTGAGGGGTGTGTGGTGACCGAAGTGAAGGCGTTGGACGCCGCTGTGCCTGGACCGCGCGGCCTGGCGCTGTCGGTGCACCAGCACCTGCGTCAGCTCATTCTGGACGGCACTCTGCCGACCGGGACGGTCCTGAACCAGGCCGAGCTCGCTCGGGCGCTGGGCGTGAGCCGCACACCGATGCGCGAGGCGTTCCGGATGCTCCAGGAGGAGGGGCTGATCCACGCCGAGCCCGACCGCAAGGCCGTGGTGACCGGCCTCGACCTGGACGATCTCGATGCCATGTACGGCGCGCGCATCCTGCTCGAGGGTCTGGCGGTTCGCCTGACGGCCGCCGCGGGCGCGAGCGCGGCAGCCCCCGCGCTGGAACGAGCGCTGACGCGGATGCGCGAGTTGCGCCAGGAGCGGCAGACCTCGCCCGAATGGCGAAGCGCGCACGATGAATTCCATCGCGTGTCCACGGCGGGCGCGGACGCGCAGCTGTCGCGGCTGCTGGGAATGCTGCGTGAACGCACACACCCCTACCTGCGACTGGCCCAATCCAGCACGCCGGAGAGCTGGCGTTTCGCCGAGCGCCGCCACCAGGCGATCCTCGATGCCTTCGCACGTGAGGACACCGATGCGGCTGTGACGGCCATGGCCGAACACCTGGCGGCGACCGCGCGGCGAGTGGTGGGCGATGCCGATCCCGGGCGGGACCTGCCCGTGGTGCGGCACGCCCTGGCAATGCTCGGCGCCGCGGGCGGGGACTTGCCCGGTCCGTAGCGCTGGGGCGTCCCGCCGCGCGAATCCGCCTGTCGGAGCGAGAGAATGTAACCTATAGTCGATAGAAGATCATCGTCGCGATGCGGTGGCCGTTCCTGCCGGCCGTCTGCTGGGTGAACGCACGACGATCTCGCGAATCGCGATCGATCACAGGGACCGTTGGGGTGCGGCCAGAAAAGCGAGGCAGGATGAGTGTGCGCGATATCGGTGAGCTGATCGCAGCGCCCACAGGGCCCGAGACGTGGGGCCTGCGGACCGACGATCTGGTCTTCGGCAGCGGGGTGACCGGCCGCCATTGGCAAACGGGGGAATTGGCGCCGGATCTCGTGCGCCAGGTCGATACCGCGCTGTCGACCATCGGTTCGCAGCTACGGGATCACGGCGGAAATCTGGACAACGTGGCGCGAATAGGTTTCTATCTGCGTGATCCCGGAGATATCCGCCGGGTCAACGCGGCATGGACGGCCAGATTCCCGGACGAGCACGATCGCCCGACATATAAGTTCATGCGCACGGAACTCGATGCCCCGCACGAGGTCCGGCTGGATTTCTGCGCGATCCTGGGCCAGCGCCGGCGGTGCCTGTATCTGCCGAAGGTGGCGCATGGGAATCCCATCCCGATGGCCGTGCAAATGGGGCCCTACCTGTTCACCTCTCGTGTGCTGCCCTTCGATCCCGCCACCGGCGAACCCGGCCGCGACGGCGCAGAACAGGCCCGGTTCGCGGTGCAGAACACCGATACCCTGCTGCGGCACTCCGGGTTGACCTGGCGGGACGTCAGTCAGGGCCGGGCCTTCGTGGCGGATCCCAGCGATGACGAATTCATCCGCGCGCAATGGCTCGCGCGATTCGACGCGCCCGCACCATTGCATATCACCCGATATCGGGCGGGCGCGCTGGCGGTGCTGCTAGAGATCATCGCCGTGGCGTGACGTGGCGGCCGATTCCCCGAAGGAGAACACCATGTCATCCATTGAACGGCTGACGGAAATCTATCCGCACGAGAATTCGCAGGGCAGGCCCTGGGGATTGCACGCCGACCGCCTGGTGGTCGGGATTGGCCTGGGCGCGCCTCACCGCGACGACGAACCGGAGTCCGAGCTGGAATCGCAGGCGCGGCATGTCTTTCGGGTTATGCGGGAGTTCGTCGAGCGATCGGGTGGCGGCCTGGAGAATATCGCGAAGGTAACGGCGTACGTCACGCGCGAGGAGCACCGTGAACCGGTGAACGGGCGCTGGTGGGAGGAGATTTTCCCGGATCGAGAGAACAGGCCGGCGTACAAGGTGCTACTTGCCGAACTCCCGCCGGGCAGACTGGTCGAACTCGACGTGCTGGGCGTGCTGGGCGCGACCCGGCGCAAGATAGATCTGCCCGGCGTGCCGGCGCGGGATCCGACCGTCGAGATCGGCGGCATGGTCTTCACCTCCCGCGTACACCCGACGGTGCCGTTCGCCGACGGTGGTATCGCGGGGGGCGGACTGCGCGCTCAGGCGCGCCAGGCGTTCGAGAATGTGCTCGCACTGCTGTCGCGTGCCGGTGGAAAACCACGAGATGTCGTGCAGCTCATCGGTTTCAGCCGGACGCCGGAGAACGCCGCGCAGATCCGGGACGTTTTCCTGGAGGTATTCCCGGACGAGGAGACCCGTCCGCCGCTCACCACGCTCACGAATTTCATCCCCGCCAAATTCGAGGTGATGGTGGAGATGTCCGCCAGGATCGGGGACGGGGCGTGATGGCCTTTCCGGAATTTCGCGAGATAGTGGCGGGCGGCAGAGGTGGTGCGCGGGTCCGCGCGATGCAGCTGGGGCCGCTGGTGTATATGCCGGGATTGCTGCCCTCGGTGGAGCCTGGCTCGACGCTGCGCCTGCAACTGGAATCGGTTCTGCAGCACATGCGCTCGGTGCTCGCCGCTGCCGGCGGGGGAGTAGACGATATCGCCCGGGTGACGTTCTACTTGTGCGAGGTCCGGGACCGCAGTGTGCTGAACGAGGTCTGGCACCGCTGGTTTCCGGACCCGCACCATCGCCCGCCGCACAAATATCTGCCCGCGGTTGTCCCCGGCGGCTATGCCGTGATGGTGGACGCGCTGGGCGAATTATCCGGTGGGAGAAGGACACTCGAAATCACGGGTGTCGAGCACCGCGACCCGATGGCGATGGGGGCGCGTATCGGCGATCTGGTGTTCTCGTCCCGGCTGTTCGCGGCGGAACCAACCCTGCAGAGCCAATTCGCGCTGCTGGTCGACCACGCCCGGGTGCTGATGCGCAATGCCGGCGGCGATCTGGACGGCCTGAGACAGGTCACCGTCTTCGCGCCCACCCCGGATATGGCCGCGGCGATGGAGCGGCTATGCGCTGGCTATTGGGCGGCCGAGCAGATCCGCCCGGTCGTGCACATCCTAGTCGTGGACCTCGGCGGCACCCGCATGCCCCGGATCGAGATCATCGGGGTCGTCCCGGTGGCGCGCGACAACGTGGCAGGGCGGTGAGCGATGTACGAGAAGACCACTCTGGGCCTGGACGAAGGGCTGTGTGTCGTCGAGGCGGTGATCGCGGCGGCCCGATCCGCGCCGGATCGCACCTGGCCCGGGGTTTCGGTCGCGGTGGTGGACAAGGAGGGGGAACTGGTCGCCGGGGCGCGGATGGACGGTATGGCCGCGCGGTTCTGGCGCGCGGCCCACCGCAAGGCCTACACCGCGGCGGTGATGGAGCGTGACACCGCCGGCGTGATGGAGTTCTGGAACCGCCAGCAATCGCAGGGACATCGCGGACCGCACGACTGGAACGACCCGATGCTGACCACCCTGCCCGGTGGTTATGTGGTGCGGTACGGCACCAAGATCGTGGGCGGGATCGGGATATCGGGCGGGTCGGGAAAACACGACGACGACCACTTCGCCGAGATCGCCGTCATGGCGCTCGGTGCCGGGTTCCGGCACACCTGCGGGTGGGAGGCCAAGCAGCCCGGTGATTGAAATCTATTGTGACGACGAGTAAGTAAGGATCCGACCAGATGGGCGACATCGCGCTGGAACTCGCGAAATTCTCCACACCGACCATTTCCGACGCACTGGACCGGCTCGGCATCGCCGGTCAGGTGGCGGGAATCTATCCCTCCGACCGCGGATCCCGGCTGGCCGGGCGGGCCTTCACCGTGCTGTACCAGCCGATCGACGTCGAGGGCGGCACGGTCGGGGACTACATCGATGATGTGCCGCCCGGCGATGTCGTCGTCCTGGACAACGGGGGGCGAGTCGACGTGACGGTATGGGGCGACATCCTCACCCTCGTCGCGCAGCGGAAGGGCCTGGGCGGCACCGCGATCAACGGCATCTGCCGCGACAGCGCCCGCGCCCTCGAACTCGGCTATCCGCTGTTCTGCCGGAGCCATTGGATGCGGACGGGCAAGGACCGGGTCAAGGTCGCCGGCGTCCAGGTGCCCGTGGTGCTGGGGCAGGTGCGGGTTCGCCCCGGCGACATCCTGATCGGCGACGCGGATGGCCTGGTCGTGGTGCCCGCCGAGCGCGAGCAGGAGGTGCTCGCCGTCGCCACCGAGATCGAGGAGGCCGAGGAGAAGATCCGCCGCGAGGTGCAGCACGGCACACCGCTGCGGGAAATACGGCAGCGGCTGGGCTATCACACGCTGCAGACACCGCGCGAGACGTAATCGCCGCACGGGTTGGGTACCGGGAGAGTCGGTGGTACCCAACCTGTTTCGTTCGGTCAGGACGAATCGGCGGCAAGTCGGGGCAACACATTGCCTCCGGGCACGACGCGGGCCGATACTTGTCGACGGCGGGCGCGCTCACCGATCACTGCCGAGAGCCGGTGGAGCCCGAGCGCCGGAACGTCCGGGCCCCACCGGTGCGGACGCACACGCGGAACGACGGAAGTCTCCGTGGTATTTACGTCCCGCTGGGGGTGAGGATGCTGAGCCCGGGGGCGGCCGGATGCTCGCGCTGCGAAGCGCTGATGCGCACATCGGCGGACGATGGGCGCGAGTTGGGCGGCCCGGTGGAGTTGCGAACTATCAACTGAGTATCGAGACCGACCGCGAGACCGCGATGCGGCGGGGCACCGCGAATGAGGCGGCTCAGCTCCAGGAAGGCGGACGCGCCGACGGCCTGCAGGGGCACGGCGATCGTGGTCAGTGGCGGGGAATGAAAGTCCGCGCCGAAGATATCGCCGACGCCCACCACGCTGATGTCGCGCGGAACTCGCATACCGGCCGCGTCCAGTCCGTGGATCACGCCCATGGCGAGCAGATCGTTGAAGGTGAGTACCGCGGTCGGTGGGTAACGCAGGATTTTGCGTGCGGCGCTCGCGCCCCCGGCGAGCGTCGGCGGGAACGGGCCGAGGCGATTGACCTTCAACCCGAGCTGTGTGCCTGTGTCGAGTATGGTCCGCCATCGGTTGCCGTCCGCCCACGCCGCGGCAGGCCCGCCGACGTAAGTGATCATGTGGTGGCCCAGATCGCGCAGATACACCAGGGTGGTCCGGACCCCGACGGTCATCTCGGGGACCAAACAGCACAGGCCGGGCACCAGGCGATTCAGTACGACCAGCGGCCGTTTCCCGGCCACGGTCCGCAGCGCGCGGTCCGATATCCGCGACCCGGACACCACGATGCCCTCGGCCATCGGCAGCAGCCGGTCCAGCAGCTCCCGCTCGACCTGCTCGGATTCGCGGGTGTCGAACACGGCCGTGGTGAACCCGGCGTCGTGCGCGGCCGACTGCACGCTGTGAATCAGCCGGAAGTAGTAGGGATTGGCGATATTGGACACGACCAGAGCGATGGTGCCGGTGCCCTCGGACGAGCCGGGCCTGGGCAGCGCCTCGCCGCGGTAGCCGAGTGCGGCGGCTGCGGCGTGCACCCGGGCGGCGGTCTCGGCGCTGACCCGTCCGGGTCGCGAAAACGCCCGTGACACAGTCGATGTCGCCACACCCGCCGCATCGGCGACGTCGTAGATGGTGACCGGCAGCCGCGGCCTAGACATGTTGTCCCGCCATCGGCAACCCGGCGTAGTTCTGGGCGAGTTCGGTTGCGGCCGCTCGGGATCGGGTGACCCGCTCCAGCTGGGACTGCTGCAGGGCGGCGTCGAAATCGTCGCCGTGGCGGTGCAGCATCGTGGTCATCCACCACGAGAAGTACGTGCACCGCCACACCCGTTGCAGCGCGGTCTCCGAATACGTCTCGGCCGGTCGGCTATCGCCCTCGAGCAGCCAGGCGGTGATCGCCCGGGACAGCAGCGCCACATCGGCGACGGCCAGGTTCAGGCCCTTGGCGCCGGTGGGCGGGACGATGTGTGCGGCGTCGCCGGTCAGGAACAGCCGCCCGTACCGCATCGGGGAGGTGACGAAGCTGCGCATCGGCAGCACACTCTTCTCGGTGATGGCGCCGGTCTCGAGCGTCCAGCCGTCGAGTGCGAAACGGGTGGCCAGGCCGTCCCAGATCCGGTCGTCACTCCACTCGTCGATATTCTCCTCCGGGCTCACCTGCAGGTAGAACCGGCTGACGGTCGGCGAGCGCATACTGTGCAGGGCGAAGCCGTCGGGATGCCAGGCGTAGATCAGCTCGTCGGTGGATGGTGGCACATCGGCCAGCACGCCCAGCCACGCGAAGGGGTACGCGCGTTCCCAGACCCGGCGCTGCGCCCGCGGGATCGCCTGTTTGCTCGGGCCGTGGTAGCCGTCGCACCCTACGACGATTTCGGCGTCGAGGCGCTGCGGGCGGCCCGTCGAATCGACGAAGGTGAGGTAGGGGTGATCGCCGTCCACGTCGTGGATGCCGACCTCGCCGGCCTCGTAGAACGCGGTCTGCCCGGCCCTGTCGCGGGCCGCCATGAGATCCTTGGTCACCTCGGTCTGGCCGTATACCCACACCGAGCGGCCCGTCAGGTCCACGAAATCGAGGTGTTGTCGTTCGTTCGGCCACTGCAGGTAGATGCCGCGATGCTCCATACCGTGCCGGGCGAGCCGTTCGCCGACACCGGCCTCGTGCAGCAATTCGACGGTGCCGGCCTCCAGAATTCCCGCTCGCACACGGGACTGCACGTGGTCGGCGCTCTGCCGTTCGATCAGGACCGTCTCTATTCCGGCCAGGCCGAGCAGGTGGGATAGCAGCAGCCCGGCCGGGCCGGCGCCGACGATCGCCACTTGTGTTCGCAGCAATGGGACTCCTTGTCGAACCGTGTGCCCGTGGACGACGCGGCAGCCGCGTCGCCACCCCGGCCGGACTCACGGGCCGAGCATGATCAGCATGCTGGGCGCGAATCCGGGCCAACACGCCTCTTCCATTCAGTGAGCGATTTTCGGGGTTCGGGCTGCTCATTGCCGCCGCCGGGGCAGCCGGTTCCGGTGGATTCGTAATCACGAATTCCGGTCAATGGAAACAATCGAATTACCACCGTATTTCTCCGGGGTGAATGCTAGCGTCCCGAGCCGGTCAAGGAGCTGCAACGTAGGAGTAGTTGTTTTGAGCTATCCGCACCGCATTGTCGAGCGTTATCGCACTCGCCGGATTTAGCCTCGTATCGTATCTCGGCCCCGCGGCCGACGCCGTGTCTGCCCCGCTGAGCAACGTACAGGTGGTCGCCAAATTCGATATCGGCACACAGCAGCAACCGGAGAATATCGCGCTGGAACCGGACGGTTCCGCGGATGTCACCTTCAACGGGGCGCATCAGGTGGCCCGGGTCGGCACGAATGGCACGGTCACCGTGCTGGCCACCCTGCCCGCGTCCACGAACGGCGTCGCGGCCACGGCAGACGGAATCGTGCGCGGTTCGGACGGCACTCTGTACGTGGACTACGGCGCCGGCAACCAGTCGGCCACTAGATGATTACGCCCGGCAGCACTACGCCACAGCTGTTCGCCGCTCTGCCGCAGGTGGGATGGCTAAACGGCCTGGCGCTTGATTCGGCGCACGGGAATCTGGTCGTGCTCATCCATGCAGGCACGGCACAGACAGTGCTCACATCCTCGGACGGTCTGTCCAATCCGACCTCGGTCAAGATTTCGGGCTCGCCCGTCTATGTGACGAGCGCGGCCTATTTCACCACATCCGACCCGAACCTGCTGACCGCGACGCTGAGTTGAGCGCCGCCCCGCCGCCGGGCAAGGTGGCCCGGCGGCGTGCCCGGGCCCGCTCCGGCCCTGGGCTTCGATTGCGGCGACCCGATGCGGCACGGCCTAGATAGGATTGACATAAGCTACTAAGTAGGTAACGTGCTTAGTGTACTTAGCGACGGCCGGATGGGTGATCTGACATGACCGAAATCGTGATAACTGGATGGCCGCCCACAAGGTGGCGGCCGCAGCTGCCCGCCACTGGGTCCCGGTAGGGGCGGGGTCGACCATGGCACGCTCGTCCAATGGTGAATCCGTGCTGTCCCGGGTGGTGCGGATCTTCGAGGCGTTCGGCCCGGATACTCCCGCGATCACGGTCAGCGAGCTTGCCCGCCGCGCCGACCTGCCGGTGGCCACCACATCCCGGCTGGTCAGTGAGCTGGTCGGCTACGGCTGGCTGCGTCGCGACGGCCGCGAGCTGCGGACCGGGGTGCGGATGTGGGAACTGGCGGTGCGGGCCTCGCCGACCCTGGGGCTGCGGGAGGCGGCGCTGCCGTATATGGAGGACCTGCACGACGTCGTGGGTCATCATGTCCAGCTGAGCGTCCCCCAGCACCACGAGGTGCTCTATATCGAGCGGCTCTCGGCACCCGGCGCGGTCCGGAATCTGAGCCGGTTCGCCGGCCGGCTGCCGTTGTACGCCGCTGCGCCCGGTCTGGTGCTGCTCGCACATTCACAGGCCGAACTGCAGGAGACGATCCTGTCCGCGCGGCTGCGCGGATTCACCCACCACACCATCACCGATCCGCGGCGACTTCGCCTGCTGCTCAGCGATATCCGGCACCGTGGCTATGCCTACTGCGCCGGATTCATCAACGAGGAGGCGGTCTCGGTGGCGGCTCCGGTGCGCAACCGCGAGGACCAGGTGGTGGCAGCGCTATCGGTGATCGTGCCGAACGATCCCGCCGCCAAAACCCTGGTGCCCGCGGTGATCGCGGCGGCACTGGGCATCTCCCGGTCGCTGTCCGCCACTACGCGCGCGGGGGCGCGGCACTACGCGCCGCGGTGATTCACTCCGGGGTGGTCTGTGCAGTGTCGACCTGGATCAGCCGCGGGCCGTCCGGCGTCGCGTTCAGCTCGGCGTGTAGCTCGTCGAGGCCGCTGACGGCGGTGGCCGGCACGCCGTACCCGGCGGCCAGGGCAGTGAAATCCAGGCCGCCGATCTCGGTGCCCGGCACATCGGTGGTGCCCAGGATCTCGGCGAACCACTGTAGCGCGCCGTAGGTGCCGTTGCGCAGGATCACGAAGGTCACCGGAACCCGGTAGTGGGCCGCAGTCCACAGGGCGGTGATGCCGTAGTTGGCCGATCCGTCGCCGATCACGCCGACCACGGGTCGACCGGTCCCGGCCAGTCCCACCCCGACCGCGGCGGGCAGGCCGAAGCCCAGTCCGCCCGCGGCGGGCCAGAAATAGGAGGCGGGGTGGCGCAGATCCATCTGTCGCCACCACGCCGCGTTGGTGGAGGTGGATTCCACGACGTAGCAGGTGTCGGCGGGCTGGGTTTCGCGCAGCGTGGCGAAGACCTGTTCAGGATGCAGCCCGGCAGTCCCGGCGGGGGCGGTCGCCGGTTCGGCGGCGGGGCGGTAGGCGGGCAGGCCCGCCTGTGTCCGGGCGGGTACCCGTTCGAGCAGTGCCGCGATCACCGGGGCCGGATCGGCGACCAGCGCCTCACCCATCGGGGCGCGGGCGGCGGCCGCGGCGTCGTCGGTGACCAGGATCAGCCGGGTTCCCTCCGGCAGGTACGGGCCGGGCTGGTGCTGGTGGTACCGGAACACCGGCGCGCCGAGCACCAGAACCAGGTCGTGCCCGGTCAGTTCCCGCGTCACCGCGGCGATACCGGCGGGCAGCACGCCGCGAAAGAGCCGGTGGCGGTTGGGGAACGGCAGCCGGAACGGCGATGGCGCCACCCATGCCGGTGCGTCCAGGTGCTCGGCCAGGGCCACCGCCCGCTCGAAGAGCCCGGCCGCGTCGATGTCGCCGCCGAGCACCAAGACCGGGTTGCGGGCGCGGGCGACCGCCGCGACCAGATCGGCAAGGTCGGACTCGGCGGGGAACCGTCCGTGTCGGACGGCGCGGCCCAGTACTGCGCAGGCATTGGCGTCGAGCTCGGCGGTCCAGTCGTCGTAGGGCACCGACAGATAGGTGGGGCGGCGCTGCGCCTGTGCCTCGAATACCGCCTGCGCGAGCGAACGGGGAACATCGGCGGCACAGGCCGGCTCGCCGGCCCATCCGACCAGCGGGCGCATCAGCTGGGACGCGTCGACGTTGGCCAGCATCGCTTCCGGCCCGATCGCCGAGCGCACCTGCTGGCCGGCGGTGAGCACCAGCGGCGTGCGGGAGTAGACGGCATTGGTCAGCGCGCCCATCGCATTTCCCGAACCCGCGGCCGCGTGCAGATTGACCAGCACCGGCCTGCCCGTCGCCTGCGCATAGCCATCCGCCATACCGACCACCGCGCCCTCGTGCAGGCCCAGTACATAGCGGAACGTGTCCGGCAGTTCGGCCAGGAACGGCAGCTCATTCGAGCCCGGATTCCCGAAGATGGTGGTCAGGCCGTGGCGTTCGAGGAACTCGTGGGCGATCCGGCGGGCGGTTGGCATAAGCGGACTCCTTCGATCGACCCGGATACGGTCGATGTCATTGTGGCTCCGGACGTTCTGGTAATCGTGTACCCGCCGGGGCACGGCGAGAGCCGCCCCCGGCGGACACACTTGCCCGCAGTCCTGCCGACGGCCGGGCGGGGAGCCGGTAGGGTGTCTCGACTCGATGGGATATTCCGGCCGCCGATGCGGGCTCTGTCAGCATGCGCGGGCCGTCGCGGCCGTCACCAGAGGCATTTCACCCAATGGTTTGGATGCTTTCATTTGCGACCGGCGCGGTTCCATCCAATGGAAGAATCGTTGTGCCGCGGATGTGCCGGGCGAATGCTCAGGGGACCGGCCGCAATCCTGTTTCGCGCGCCGCGGGCCGGTTTCGCCCGGCCCGGCTCGACCATCGATAGGAATATCCATGTCCATTACCCGGGAATTGCTGATCGGCGGCAAGAGCACGCCCGCCGCCGGTGGGCGCACGACCGCCGATCTCGACCCCTCCGGCCGGTTGTTCGCCACCGTGGCCGCGGCTGCACCCGAGGATGCGACCGCCGCCGTCGACGCGGCCCAGGCACAGCTCGAATCCTGGTCGGCGCTCGCGCCGTTCGCGCGGCGCAAGATCTTCCTGACCGCGGCCGATCTGCTCGAGCAACGCACCGACGACGTGGTGGCGCTGCTGGCGGCCGAGACCGGATCGCTGACCGGCAACGCGCTGTTCAACGTGGGCATCGCGGCGAATATCCTGCGCGAGGCCGGCGCGGCGATCACCGCTCCGCGCGGTGAGGTGCTCTCGGTCGAGCAGCCGGGGGCCCTGGGCCTGGCCGTGCGTGAGGCGCTGGGCGTCGTCGTGGCGTTCGCGCCGTGGAACGCACCCGTCATCCTGGGCGTGCGGGCGGTGGCCGGGCCGCTGGCCGCCGGAAATACGGTGGTGCTCAAGGCCAGCGAGGAGGCCCCGGTGTCGTCGGGCCTGTTCGTCGCCGACCTGCTGACCGAGGCCGGGTTGCCGGAGGGCGTGCTGAACGTGATCACGAACGATCCGGCCGACGCCCCGGCCATCGCGCAGACCCTGATCGGCGACGAACGGGTCCGCGCGGTGAACTTCACCGGTTCGACCAAGGTGGGCCGGATCATCGGCACGCTGGCCGCGCAGCATCTCAAGCCGGCGGTGCTCGAGCTGGGCGGGAAGAATTCGGTGATCGTGCTCGACGACGCCGACATCGACTACGCGGTCTCGGCGGCCGCATTCTCGGTATTCGCCAACGCGGGGCAGATCTGCATGTCCGGTGATCGCATCCTGGTTCACCAGTCGCGGGCGCGGGAATTCACCGAGAAGTTCGCCGCGAAGATCGCCGGATTGCCCGTCGGCCTCCCGCACGATCCCGCCGCCCAGATCGGCCCCCTGATCAACAGCGCTGCGGCACACCGCGTCGCAGGTCTGGTCGCCGACGCGGTGGCGCATGGGGCCACCGTCGTGACCGGCGGCGGCGAGCCGGACGGCCCGCTGCATCCGGCCACCGTGCTCACCGGTGTGCCCGCGACCGCGGACCTGCACTACGCCGAAGCCTTCGGCCCGGTCTGCGTCATCGACACATTCGCCTCCGACGACGAGGCGGCGGCCAAGGCCGGCGACACCGAGAACGGGCTGACCGCCGGAATCATCACCGAGAACGCGGTGCACGGCCTGAAGCTCGCGAAACGGCTGCGGACCGGCATCGTGCACATCAACGACCAGACCCTCGCCGATGAGGCCCAGGCCCCGTTCGGCGGTGCCGGGGCCTCGGGATACGGGCGGTTCGGCGGCCGGTGGGCGCTGGAGTCCTTCTCCAACACCCGGTGGGTCACGGTGGCCACCGAACACGCCCAGTACCCGCTGTAATGCGGTGCGGGACTTCGCCGCCGGTCAGTAGGCGACCGTAAAGCGCTGCCGATGGTGCGCCTGCCGGTCGAGGTCGTCCAGTATCGCGGCGGCGAAGTCCTCGCCACCGATGGTGGATTTGCCGTCGGGATCGGTGAGCAGAACATCGCCGCCGATGCGGTAGGTTCCCGTGCGCTCGCCGGGGACGAAGGAGCCGTAGATAGCGGGCGGGCTGATGTAGAACCAGTCGGCGGTGGCGTCGGACGCACGCAGCGCTTCGAGGACCGATATCTGGTTGCCGGCCTCCTGCTTCCACTCTTCGTGAAAGTCCGGGGTGTCGAACAGCCGGGGGCCGTCCTCGGACACGAACAGGCCGGCCGCGCCGCCGACCACCCCGAGCCGCCCGCCCGACGCCGCGGCGGCATCGAGCAGGGCGGGCACGGAATCGAGCAGCTTCTCCCCGCCGGCCGGGGTCGCTCGCACAGTAAACATTCAGCCGTCGGGATTGGCGCTGGTCAGAGGCATGGCGTGATGGCCGGTCGGCTGGGGTAGGCGACCGCGATCAACGCCCGGATCCGCCGATCAACCTCGGCGAGGACCCCCGCAACGCGGATGAGCATGCCGTGGACGAACCCGTCGCTGGGTTTCGCGCCGGTCAACGCCTCCAACAACGCCACGCACCGCTGCACCGGAATATGCTGAACCACCAGCAGATACACGGCAAACGCCTGCAGGTTCGGGCCGTACCCGACTTTGCCTTGCCGGGCACCGTCGGGGCGGGTCGCGGTATGGACGCGCCCGCACCCGCAGGCCACTTTGTGCATGTCGTATTGGGTAACGGTCAGGCGTCACTTCGGGGATGTCGGTCTGCTGGTAGCCCTCGACGATCCCCAGATCGGTCGCGCCCTTCAAAGCCGCGCCGCAGCCGCAGTCTCCTTCGGGAAACCGGTTTTCCGTCTTGTCGGGCTTGTCCCGGAACTTCAGATGGGTCCCCTGCGCACCAGGCTGCTTACCTCGCTTGCGGCCCTCGCCGGCAGGTTTCGGCTTCGTCGGCGGCGGTGTCTTACCGGGGGCGTCGTCACCGGAGGGTGGCATCGAGGAATTGCGGCTGTTACGTGTCTGTAGATGCTCGAGCTTGGCCATTCGCGCGGTCAACTCCACGTTCGCGGCTGTCAACGGGGAAGTCATGTCGATAGAACCGTCTCTCGCCGTGAGCGGCTCCGGCGGGCGCCCCGAGCCACGATCATGCTGATCCGGGCGGGCGGGGTGGACGGGCGGGGTGGACGGGACAATCGCTCTCTCATCCAGTGGAAAACGGAGAATCCACCGGCGGCGGTCGCCCAAGGCCGCCGGTGGATGGTGCGCCGGTATTTCAGCCGAGGCTGAACGGCGGCCCCCAGACGTTGACCGACCCGACCGCGTACTTGGTCTGGATACGAACCTTTGCGAAGGCCCGGGCTTGCGCGTAACCGGCACAGCCGTTGAGGGCGATCGTGGTGTCTTCCCAGTGCACACCCGACGTGTTGGTGCTGTGGAAGTAATTGAACGGGTAATTGGCATCGTCCCCGAACGGCGTGGGCCGCTCGATGTCCAACAGGGAGAACGTCTGGGCTTGCCCCGGACCGAGACTCAGCGTGGCCGTACTGCCGCTGGAAGCGGTGGTGGTGCTCGACGTGGCAGAGGCGGTGGCGGCTTCCGATACGCCGCCGCCGTTGATATTGATCTGGCAGCCCACGACGTAGCCGGGCCAGACCCAGCCGTCGATGGCCTGGCCGTTCGTCATCGACACCTTCACACGGCCACTGACCCAGGCGTTGCGGTGTAGCGGGGTGCTGCCCATCGACGGGTTGATGGTGGCGCTGTCCTCGGTCAGGGTCAGTGTCACGACCGAGCCGTCCTGCAGGGTCTCGGTCACCGTCTGGTCGGGGAGCGGGACGAAGGTGTCGGCGTTCGCGGCACCGGTGGACAGCATGCCTATAGCGGTCGCGGCGACAGCGGAAAGACACGCTGTCCGGGCGTGATGGTATTTGATCATTGTGGTCGTCCCTCGCGGTTGAATTCTCATTCGATCGGATATGTCTCGGCGAGTCGTCTCGTCATCCGATGCTGAACGGCTGTCCGTAGAGCGTGGTCCGCGAATAGTCGTTGCTGAAGATATCGACGTTCGTATATGCCCGGGCCTGCGCATAGCCCCCGCAGCCCTCCACGTCGATTTGATTGTCCTTGTAGGAGATCGAATAGGTGCCGGGCTCGAAGATGTCCTTGTACGTCGTCTGCACCATCATCACCTGCCCCGGGCCGAGCTGCAGGCTGATCGAGCCATTGGCGCCGACGCTGGTCGTGGACACGTTGAAACCGCCGCCTGCCGAGATCGCCGACGTGCCGATGGCGACCTGACAGCCGACGATATAGCCCGTATTCAGCTGCGAGGCACCGTGCACCGAGGAATTGTTGCTGCCGGGCGTATTCGCAGGCGGAATGATGAACGGCCCGGGCCCGGGAACCGTGGGTGTCGTGGTGACATTCGCGACCACTGTTCCGGATACCCACGCGACGCGCCCGAGACCGTTCGCCGCCATGGATGGCGAAATCAACGCCGACTCGGCGAATCGATCGATCTTGACGCCATCTTCGGCGTTGACCTTCTCGCCGTTCGGCAACGGGACGAATGTGTCCGCGTTGGCGGCGCCGGTCGACAGCAGCACTATCGTCACGGCCGCGATGGCGCCAGCACCGGATACCCTTGCCCCGTAACGCACCCACCCTGCGCTACGGGCGAATTCGGCAGTGGGGGAGTGCATAATTTCTTTCCTCATCTGAAACCCTAATCTGGAGAACCTGGTCATATCGGGTGACTCGCGTTCGTGCACGCGGAAATCTGACCTATCGAGCGGCGCGAGAATAAAATGCCGGGAAGATTCCTGGCGGAACATTCGGCCTGCGTTCCGAACCGGTCGGCCAGAACGGAGAGGAATGTGCCGGCCGAGTGTTCGGGCGGTAATACCTACCTGCGCTGCCGTCGGCGGGAAGATTCACACGCAGGCGGGGGCAGGGGATACATTGTCGAGTTCGTCGTTGAACTTCCATTGGTACCTAGTCGGTCGATGCAATTGGGGGGCCGGGCCGGGTGTGCTCCGGATCACAGCTTCCTGAGAGTATTGTTCTCGGTATGCCCGATTTGCAATTAGTTGCCGTGACTTGCCGCCAGGTAACTGGTCAGGGGTTATGCGGGCAGCCATGGTCGTCCCTCGGCGAGCATGACGAGGGTGTCGAAGGCGTGGCGGCCGTGTTTGGCTGCGGTGGAGATGTAGCTGCGTATCGCACAGAATTGTTGGGCTCGGGGTGAGGGTTCGCAGGCAGCCGGAGATTTTCTGGCGGACTTTGATCATGCGGATGTCGCGTTCGCTGCCGTTGTTGTCTGGTGGGACGGCGAAGTTGGTGGTGAATCGCCGGTAATCGGCCTGTCGGTCGGTCAGCCGCCGTGCCAGGGCGTGGTGTTTCTTCATTATTTGCCCGGTCCGGGCGGCGGTCTCGGTCAGGCCGAGGCGAGTCGCGGATCGGTAGAGTACGACTTGTTCGGCGAGGGCGGCGGCATCGACCGCGACATTGCCCGCGGCGACGGCGCCGGCGACCAATTCCTGCATCGCGACCAGAGCGTCGGCGGCTTGGGAGGCCCAGCACCACTCGGAGCCGGGCGCGGCGGTGTCGGTGACCGCCTGCAGTTCGCGTAACGCGTGGGCGCAGCAAAGCTGGTGCGCGGCATCGGCATACGTCTCATACGGCCGCCAGTTTGTTCACGAAGTGGAAATCTTGCCGTTTCGCGGGTGCAGCACATGATATTGCCTATCACAACGGCGCCGCTTGCGGAATACGTTCGGGACTGTTATTTCAGGTCACTGAATGGAAGGAACACTGTGGCCGCGTGTCCGGCTGTGGCAGGGCTTCGCCGACCGCCGTGCGGGCGGTGCGCGCCCGAGGCGGGCGGTGTGCAGACCTGCCCCGCGCCCATGCCCCGGGCCCCGACCGCACTGCGTCCCGCCCCGCCGGATATGAACGCGCGAATCGGGTGCGGGCAGTGACTCCAGAATGTGGAGAAAAGAGCCTGAATCAGGCTGCGCCACTGGTCCAGTCGGTGAAGCCGGACGGATGATGCAGTCCGATCACCTTGTGCTCGAACAAGCCCCACCCGCGGTCCGCCGCTCCGTCACCGTGGGTGCACGTGGCGACGGCGACATGGTCGACGACACTGAATCGCCGAAGTCCGGTTCTGCGTGATGCTGCGGCCTGAGGGTCACCCTCCTTACTTGTCCCCCCCCAGCTTGTCGTAGAACCATTGCCCGGTGCTTTGCGGGGACTGATAGACGATGTCGTATCGGTAGCAGCCGCTGAGATAGCCCTTCGCTTCCATGTCGGACTCGCATATGGCCCTGCCGGTGAATGCGCCGTGGTCGGTGAAGGGTCCGACGGCGTTCGGCCCGGGGATGGGGTCATTCGCGGAGGCGACGCCGGCCGCCCCGGCCATCACGCCCGCCGCGATCACCACTGCGGCAACAATTTTCCTCATACGAGAGCTCCTTCTGTGCATCGGCTCATGACCCATGCGATACGACGCCGCGCCCGCAGTGCGGGTAGGGCAGAGGCGGTGCATAGTGGCCGACACGTGCGGGCTGGAATACGGGAGAGTGTGCCCAGAGATTTCTGTCCTCACCAGATCCATTCCATCCAATGGGCCGAAGTATCGACAATCTCTTCGCTTACACAGGCATTCGGAGCTAATCGCCGGAAGCGGCGATAGCGAGCACCTTGATCGACCGGCCCGCTCGCCTCGGGTGGTGTGGTCACGGTCGGCGTGGAGATCCCGCCGCGCGAGCTGCTTCGTGTCGGTGTTGCTGCCCATGGCTTGACGGTAGGAGTGGGGGTGAAACCGACCGGCCGAATAGGGTGCCCCACACGCGATTGCTGCGTTCTGGTTGGTGATCGTGGACGTACCGGCGCGGGATGCCGCGTTTGGTCAGCAGGTCGAGGATGGCGATCTTGGAGGTGCTGTAGCGGCGAGCAAGTTCGGCGTGGAGGCGCCGGCCCAATAGGCCTGGATCAGCTCCTCGATGGTGGGCGCAGGCGGACAACATCTTTCGGCGTTGTGGCCGGCCCTGCCTCTCGCCTCCTCGGCCAGGGAACCATAGGTTGCCATATTGTGACTCGGGTCACAATTTGATAGCAGTTAGCCACATCCTGCCCAAAACCTTTTCATACGCTTTGCGAAGTCTTTACTATTTCTCTGACCTCCGCACCACCGGGTCGCCGCTCTGTGAAGTGTGCTTCATGCGCTTCGCCCGCCGCTCGCTTTCGATGCCCGTACATGTTCGACCGATGAACCGGATCGGCTCCCGCCGCTTCCGGCGAAGGAGAAATATGTCCACCGACACCGATCCCGCACCACGGACGTCGCCGCTCCGCGCAGGTTTTCATGAACGTCTTGCCGGCACAGGCCGCCACGACGTTCCCGACTCGGTCGTGGTTTTCCTTGTCGCACTACCGCTTTCGCTTGGTGTCGCGGTGGCCTCAGGCGCGCCCGTCGCCGCGGGCCTGATCGCGGCCGTGGTCGGCGGGGTGGTCGCCAGGCCGCTCGGCGGCTCGGCGGTCCAGGTGAGCGGGCCGACCGCCGGCCTCACCGTCGTCATCGCCGAGAGTGTGCACCAATTCGGCTGGGCCGCTACCTGTTTCATCACTGTGGGGTCGGGCCCGCCGGAGCGCGGGCATTCACGGCAGGTGATCGACGAGGTGGTCGGGCCGTGTCGCCGCCGAACCGGTCTGACAGCGGGGTGGTGCGCCGACCGCTGCGTCGGCCGGTAGGGGTGTGTCACAGCTCACGGCATGGGCCGAATATGGGCCCTGGCACCCCGGGCTACTTCTCAGGCTTTGCTAAGTCTTTACCAATACTATTGTCGAGATTTACTTCCCGGCCCATCTGCGTGTCGGGACTGCTTCACCGCGATATGCCGGTTCCCGGTCTATGCCCTGCTGGACATGTTGATCGTCAACCGACCTCGGCGCCTCGCTCCGAGTTCGGCGAAGGAGAGTCAATGGCTGTTGAGAACGATGTAGCCACCCCGCTGTCACCGCCCACCAAACCACGGCCCGGCCGCAGTTCCGGGTCCCTGTCCGATCGTCTGGCGTCGGTCCTACGCCACGATGTGCCCGCCTCGATTGTCGTTTTCCTGGTCGCGCTGCCGCTGTCCCTCGGCATCGCCCTCGCTTCCGGCGCCCCGGTCGCCGCCGGACTCATCGCCGCCGTTGTCGGCGGCATCGTCGCCGGATCGCTCGGCGGTTCACCGCTGCAGGTGAGCGGCCCGGCCGCGGGTCTGACCGTGGTCGTCGCCCAATCCATCAGCGAATTCGGTTGGCGCGTCACCTGTTTCATCGTCGCCGCGGCCGGTGTGCTGCAGATCCTGTTCGGGCTCAGCCGGATCGCGCGCGCGGCACTCGCGGTCGCGCCGGTCGTCGTGCACGCGATGCTGGCGGGCATCGGCATCACCATCGCGCTGCAGCAGATCCATGTGCTGCTCGGCGGTTCCTCGCACAGCTCGGCCTTGGAGAACATCGAAGAACTGCCCAAACAATTGATGAACCTGCATGGTGGCGATGCGTTCATCGGCTCGATGGTCATCGCGATCATGCTGGGGTGGCGTTATGTCCCGGCCCGGCTGCGCGTGGTTCCCGGACCGCTGATCGCGGTCTTGGTCGGCACCGTGCTTTCACTGGTGCTGCCGACTAGCGTGGAGCGAATCGTGTTGAGCGGCTCGCTGTTCAACGCGATCGAGCTGCCGCGGCTGCCCGGCGAACAATGGCCCAAAGTTGTGGTGATGGTGCTGACGATCGCGCTCATCGCCAGTGTCGAGAGCCTGCTCTCGGCGGTGGCCGTCGACAAGTTGCATTCCGGCGCCCGCACCAATTTCGGTCGGGAGCTGATCGGGCAGGGGTTGGCGAACGTCGTCTCCGGTCTGCTCGGCGGCCTGCCGGTCACCGGCGTGATCGTCCGCAGCTCCACCAACGCGGAGGCGGGTGCGCGCAGCCGGGCATCGGCGGTGCTGCACGGCTTCTGGATTCTGCTGTTCTCGGTCGCGCTGGCCGGGCTGGTCCAGCAGATTCCGAAGGCGGCGCTGGCGGGTCTGCTGATCGTGATCGGCATCCAACTGGTGAAGCTGGCCCACATCAAGCTCGCGCGACGGACCGGCGACCTGCTGGTCTATGCCGTCACGGTGCTCGCAGTGGTGTTCCTGAACCTGCTCGAAGGCGTGATCATCGGCCTGGCGCTGGCCTTCGGGCTCCTGCTGTGGCGGGTGGTGCGGGTGGCCGTCGTCGCCAAGCAGATCCCTGGTGCGCAGCGATGGCTGGTCGCCATCGACGGTTCCTGCACCTTCCTCGCCCTGCCGAAGCTGTCCGCGGAGTTCGCGAAGGTGCCGGCGGGTGCGGACGTCACCGTCGAGATGACCGTGGACTTCCTCGACCACGCCGCCTTCGAGGCCATCGAAGAATGGGTGCGTCAGCAGGAAAGCGGTGGCGGCACTGTCGATTTCGTGGAAATCGGCAGTGCGCGGATGGCCGGGGCGACAGCGGGTCCGCCCGCGCGCGGCTTCGGCAGGGCGGTGCTCGACGAGATCATCGGTCCGTGGCGTCGCGACGACAAGGGCGCCGATCCGGTCACCTCGGGCGTCGCCGCCTACCATCGCAGCCACGCGCACGTGGTGCGGCCGCATCTGGACGACCTGCACGACTCGCAGGATCCGGACTCGTTCTTCCTGACCTGCTCGGACTCGCGGATCGTGCCCAACATCATCACCAACAGCGGTCCCGGTGACATGTTCACCGTCCGCAACGTGGGCAACCTGGTTCCGCTTTCCGGCGATGCGTCGGTGGAGGCCGCGTTGCAATTCGCCCTGACTGAGCTGAATGTCCGCTCGTTAGTGGTCTGCGGTCACTCCTCGTGCGGCGCGATGAAAGCGTTGCACGCCGGGGCCGATAGCGGGCTGGGTATCGGTCCATGGCTCGTCCACGCCCACCCGAGCCTGGAGCGCTTCCAACTGGGGCACCCGGTGGCGCTGGCGGCCGCGGCCGCCGGTTTCGGCGAGGTGGACCAGCTGAGCATGGTGAACGTGGCGGTACAGCTGGAAACCTTGCACCGGCATCCAGCGGTGCGTACGGCCGTCGAGGCGCGCGGCGTGAGGCTGTCGGGCCTGTTCTTCGACATCGCCAGCGCGCGGGTCATCGAAGTCACGGTGGACGGGCTCGCCCATATCGATGACACCGATCATCGCAATGCGCCGGAGCTTGTCTGAGTGTCGACCATCCGAACCCACTCGAACGATCGTGTGTCGTTCGGGCGGGTTCGTCGGTGTTCGATAGGGTCGGCGCCGTGGTCGCGGTGCGCGGCATCCTGGCGATTCCCCAGCCCGGACCCTGCGCGCTGGTCGTCGCGACACTCGGGTCGTCGCACACTATGGGTATAGGGAACATTCGGGTTGGTCGGCGGCTGGATGGGAGTCGAAGGGCAGTGGTTACACAGTCTCATGAAGTGATGAATACCGTGCCCGGCCGGACGCTCACCGAGCCGGAATGGCTGGCCGCGCGGATCGCGGAGATGGGTGCGTCCTGGGGTACTACGTCGCCGCGTATCGCGGGCACGCTGTGGTGGTGCATGGCGGCCTCCGCGCTGGTCGAGCAGGCCGCGCGGGCCTACGCGCACGATGAATCCGCGCCGGCGCCGGTGCTGAACCGCATCGACTGCGAGGTCCGTCCCGACGGCGGCGTCGAGCGGGTCCACGTCAAGGCGGCCGATGACGGCATGAGCTGCGGCGCCGCGCTGCGGGAAACCCTTGCCGCCGTGATCACTCCGATGTCCGCGGTGTCGGGCGCGGGCCTGGCGTCGCTGTGGGCCATCGTGGCCGACGCGATCGGCAATCGCGCGCTGGACGCCGGTGCGCCCGAAGCCGGTACCCGGCTGGCGCACGAGGTCGGCGACAAACTCCCGACGCCCCGCTTCATCGAGGTCGGCGGTCGCACCTTCGTCAAGCGCATCTCCTGCTGCCTCGTCTTCGAGATCCCCGGCTGCGACATGTGCACCAGCTGCCCGAAACGCTCCGCCGCCGAACGCACCGTTCTGCTCGAGCAGCTCGCCGCCGACAGCTGACGCTACGACCATACCTTCGTCAACGTGACCAACTGGTTTCGCAAGTGCATGGATAACTCACCGGTCTGCGCAAGACTCGGCCGATCGCGCGACCGCGGTCCGCGATGCGACTGGTGACGCGCCCGACGACCGGCCCGAATACGTGGAGAGGCGGGCTGCGCGCAGCCGCCACCGTGCCGATAGCATGGTCGCGCTGGAGCAAATGTATCCGGCCGATGACCCGCGGGAACAAACCCGCCCACGAGAACTCCAAGGAGTGCGCCGCCGTGACCACCTCAGCCCCCATCAGCCCAGTCGCCCTCGTCCGGGTGCCGGCCGGGACGACGGCGGGTGCCGCGGTGCGCGAAGCGGGCCTGCCGACCAAGGGTCCCGACACCATCGTCGTCGTCCGCGACGCCGAAGGCCTCAAGGACCTGTCCTGGATCCCGGACACCGATGTCGAGGTGGAGCCGGTCGCCGCCGATACCGAGGACGGCCGTAACGTCATCCGGCATTCCGCGGCGCACGTCCTTGCCCAGGCGGTGCAGCAGGAATTCCCGGGCGCCAAGCTCGGCATCGGCCCGTTCATCAAGGACGGCTTCTACTACGACTTCCAGGTCGACAAGCCGTTCACCCCCGAGGATATGGCCAAGCTGGAATCCCGGATGAAGAAGATAGTCAAAGGCGCGCAGCGGTTTTCCCGTCGGGTCGTCGAGATCGAGGAGGCGCGGGTCGAGCTGGCCAAGGAGCCGTTCAAGCTCGAGCTGATCAGCGACAAGTCCGGCATCGACGACCCGGAGGTCATGGAGGTCGGCGGCACAGAGCTGACCATCTACGACAATCTCGATCCGCGTACCGGCGAGACGGTGTGGGGCGACCTGTGCCGCGGCCCGCACATCCCGACCACCAAGTTCATCCCCGCGTTCAAACTGACCCGCAGCTCCGCCGCCTACTGGCGCGGCGATCAGAACCGCGAGGACCTGCAGCGCATCTACGGCACCGCCTGGGAGTCCCAGGAAGCCCTCGACGAGCACATGCACCTGCTCGCCGAGGCCGAGCGCCGCGACCACCGCAAACTGGGCCTGGAACTGGACCTGTTCAGCTTCCCCGACGAACTCGGCTCCGGCCTGCCGGTATTCCACCCCAAGGGCGGCATCATCCGCAAGGAGCTCGAGGAGTACTCGCGCCGCCGCCACGTGGCCGCGGGCTACGAGTTCGTCAATACCCCGCATATCACCAAGGGCCACCTGTTCGAGGTCTCCGGCCACCTGGACTGGTACCGCGACGGCATGTTCCCCGCCATGCACCTGGACGCCGAATTCAATGAGGACGGCACCGTCCGCAAGCCCGGCCAGGACTACTACGTCAAGCCGATGAACTGCCCGATGCACAACCTGATCTTCCGGTCGCGCGGCCGGTCGTATCGGGAACTGCCGCTACGGATGTTCGAGTTCGGCTCGGTGTACCGCTACGAGAAGTCCGGCGTCGTGCACGGTCTGACCCGGGTGCGCGGCATGACCCAGGACGACGCGCACATCTACTGCACCAAGGAGCAGATGCACGCCGAGCTGACCAGCACGCTGCAGTTCGTGCTCGGCCTGCTCGCCGACTACGGCCTCGACGACTTCTACCTCGAGCTGTCCACCAAGGATCCGAACAAGTTCGTCGGCTCCGACGAGATCTGGGAGGAGGCCACCGAGACCCTGTCCAAGGTGGCCTCGGCCTCCGGTCTGGACCTGGTGCCCGATCCGGGCGGGGCAGCCTTCTACGGCCCGAAGATCTCCGTGCAGGCCAAGGACGCGCTGGGCCGCACCTGGCAGATGTCGACCATCCAGCTGGACTTCAACCTGCCCGAACGCTTCAACCTCGAATACACCGCCTCCGATGGCACCAAGCAGCGGCCGGTGATGATCCACCGCGCGCTGTTCGGCTCGATCGAACGGTTCTTCGGCGTGCTCACCGAGCACTACGCGGGCGCCTTCCCGGCCTGGCTGTCGCCGGTGCAGGTGGTCGGCATCCCGGTCGCGGAAGCCTTTGTGCCGCACCTGGATCGGGTGATCGAGGAACTGCAGGACGCGGGGATCCGCGCGCAGGTGGACCGCAGCGACGACCGGATGCAGAAGAAGATCTTCAACAACACAGCCCAGAAGGTGCCGTTCATGCTGCTCGCCGGTGAGCGCGATCTGAACGCGGACGCGGTGAGCTTCCGGTTCCGGGACGGCACCCAGGTGAACGGGGTTCCGGTAGACGACGCGGTGGCGACCGTCGTGGCGTGGATCGCGAACCGGGAGAACACCTCGCCGACCGCTGAGGGCTTCGTGATTCGATCAGCCCGAGAGGAGGCGTAGATGAGTAACACTTGCGCAGCCTTGCTCATCGGAGCCGACAGGGACCGCCTGACACAGAAGGGCCGGGCATGAGCGAACGCACGGTGCCGGACGGGTTCGCGGACCTGGACGACACCGCGGCCTCGACCGAGCAGGGGAGCATCGTGGACAGCGGCGCTGGGGAACCGGACCGGTTGCAACGGCTGTGGACGCCGTACCGGATGTCCTACATCGCGGAGGCGGCGACCTCGGAGACCAACTCGACCGGGCATCCGTTCACCGACATCCCGAAGATGTCCGACGAGGACGGCCTGGTCATCGCCCGCGGCGAGCTGGTCTACGCGGTGCTCAACCTGTACCCGTACAACCCGGGGCACATGATGGTGGTGCCCTACCGCAAGGTCGCCAACCTGGAGGACCTCACCGACGCGGAGAGCGCCGAGCTGATGGCGTTCACCCAGCAGGCCATCCGGGTGATGAAGCGGGTGTCCCGGCCGCACGGCTTCAACGTCGGCCTGAATCTCGGTGCCGTGGCGGGTGGTTCGCTGGCCGACCACCTGCACCAGCACATCGTGCCGCGCTGGGGCGGTGACGCGAACTTCATCACCGTCGTCGGTGGGGTGAAGGTGATGCCGCAACTGCTGCGGGAGACCAGGGCCCTGCTTTCCGCCGCGTGGAAAGAGGTCGATTAAGTGCTGAGCTTCTTCGGCCGCGAGAGGTTCTCCAAAGCGACTGCGCCGCTGGGCAAGGCGCTTGTCAAGACCGGGCTCACCCCGGACGCGGTGACCGTGATCGGCACGGCCGCCGTGATCGCGGCCGCGGTCACCCTGTTCCCGACCGGACACCTGTTCTGGGGAACCATCGTGATCTGGTTGTTCGTCATGTTCGACATGCTCGACGGCGCCATGGCCCGGGCGCGCGGCGGCGGCACGAGATACGGTGCGGTGCTGGACGCCACCTGCGACCGGGTCGCCGACGGCGCCATCTTCGGCGGCCTGGCGTGGTGGGCCGTGTACCACGAGAACAGCAAGCCGCTGTTCCTCGCGACGCTGGTGGTGCTGGTGACCTCGCAGGTCATTTCGTACGCGAAGGCACGCGCCGAGGCGAGCGGGCTGTCGGCGGACGGCGGGTTGATCGAGCGGCCGGACCGGTTGGTCATCGTGCTGGTCGGTGCCGGACTCACCGGTATCGGCGGCTATTTTGGCATCGAATGGCTGACCTGGGCCGTGCACGTCGCGATGTGGATTCTCGCGGTGCTCAGCATTGTGACGGTGTTCCAGCGGGTGCTCGCGGTGCGCAATTCGCAGGGTGCGCGGGACGTGATGCCGCCCGCTCGTCCCGTCGCGGAACCTCAGGAACCCGCATGAGATTCGGGCGCACGATGGTAGATGTCCGGAAAGTGCAGGGGTGGTTGTGAGTATTGGGGACCGGGTCGGCGCCGCCGGATACGCGGCAGGGTGGCGACTGGTGCGCGCGCTGCCGGAATCGACCGCGCGCAGGCTGTTCGACTGGGGCGCCGATCGGATGACGCGCAAGGGCGGCCCGGAACAGTTGCGACGCAACCTTGCTCGGGTCATCGGTGTTTCGCCCGAGCAGGTGCCGGATGAACTGCTCAGGGCGAGCATGCGCTCGTATGCCAGGTATTGGCGGGAGGCATTCCGGCTGCCGTCGATGGACCATGCGGCGCTTGGTGCGGCGCTGACCGTGGACGAGGTGGAAAACCTGGAAGCGGCGCTGGTACAAGGTCGTGGCGCGGTCGTCGTGTTGCCGCATTCCGGGAACTGGGACATGGCGGGTGTCTGGCTAGTGCAGAACCACGGGACCTTTTCGACCGTCCAGGAACGGCTGAAACCCGAGTCGCTGTTCGAGCGCTTCATCGCCTACCGGGAGAGCTTGGGTTTCGAGGTGTTTGCGCTGACCGGTGGCGAGCAGCCGCCGTTCGTCGAGCTGGCGGCCCGGTTGCGGGAGAACAAGGTGGTCTGCCTGATGGGGGAGCGCGACCTCACCGGCCGCGGCGTCCAGGTGACCTTCTTCGGCGAAACGACCTGGATGCCCGCGGGCGCGGCGAAATTGGCCATCGAGACCGGTGCGGCGCTGATCCCGGTGCACCTCTGGTACACCATCGACGCCGACGGCCGCGAGGGCTGGGGCATGAAGACCGAAGCGCCACTGGATGTTTCGGGTGGTGTCACGGCGGCGACGCAGGCATTGGCCGACCGCTTCGCGGCGAACATCGCGGCGCATCCGGCCGACTGGCACATGTTGCAGCCACAATGGGAGAACGATCTCTCCGCGGAGCGGCAGGCCAGGATCGCCGCGGCACAGGCCGGGATCGCGAAGGCCGGGCTACAAAATGCCAATGGGGACCACACACCATGAAAATCGGCATGGTCTGCCCCTATTCGTTCGACGTTCCTGGCGGGGTGCAGGCGCATGTCGTGGAACTGGCGCGAGTGTTCATCGAACGCGGGCACAAGGTGAGCGTGCTGGCGCCCGCGTCGGAGGACACGCCGCTGCCGGACTTCGTGGTGTCGGCCGGTCGCGCCGTTGCGATCCCGTACAACGGGTCGGTGGCCCGGCTGTCCTTCGGTCCCATGGCCTACACCAGGATTCGCCGCTGGATCGACGGCAACGACTTCGACGTGCTGCACATCCACGAGCCGAATGCGCCGAGTCTGTCGATGCTCGCGCTGAAGATCGCCGAGGGTCCGATCGTGGCGACCTTCCACACCTCGACCACGAAATCGTTGGCGCTCAGCACCTTTCAGGGTGTGCTTCGCCCGTATCACGAGAAGATCAGCGGGCGGATCGCGGTCTCGGAGTTGGCACGGCGCTGGCAGGTGGAGGCGCTTGGGTCCGATGCGGTGGAGATCCCGAACGGTGTCGATGTGCCCGCGTTCGCGCGGGCGCCGATGCTGCAGGGCTACCCGCGTGCGGGCGGGACGGTGCTGTTCCTCGGCCGCTATGACGAGCCGCGCAAGGGGATGGAGGTGCTGCTCGGCGCGCTGCCCGAACTGGTGCGCCGCCATCGGGACCTCGAGATCCTGATCGTCGGGCGCGGTGACGAGGAGCGGTTGCACCGCGAGGCGGGCCCGCTCGCCAAGCATCTGCGTTTCCTCGGCCAGGTGTCCGATGAGGAGAAGGCCTCGGCGATCCGCAGCGCGGATGTGTACTGCGCGCCCAATCTCGGCGGAGAAAGCTTCGGCATCATTCTGATCGAGGCGATGGCCGCCGGAACCGCCGTGGTGGCAAGCGAATTGGATGCGTTCCGTCGGGTGTTGCGCGACGGCGCGGCGGGTGTGCTTGTGCCGGTGGGTGATTCTGCCAGGCTTGCCGCCGCGATCGACTCCCTGCTCACCGACGACGCGCGTCGGGAAGCGCTGGTGCAGACCGCGACCCAGGTGGTCGGGGAGTACGACTGGCCGGTGGTGGCCGAACAGATCCTGCGGGTATACGAGACGGTCACCGTCGGCGATGTCCGAGTGCGGGCCGCCGGATGATCACCTTCTCCGCGACAACGGTTCTCGTTCTCGCGCTGATAGCGGCGGTGATCGTCGCGATCGGCATCTGGGCATACTCGACCGCCAACCGGCTCGACCGATTGCACGTGCGCTCCGACCAGTCGTGGCTGGCCCTGGACGCGGCGCTGGACCGCCGCGCGGTCGTGGCCAGGTCGGTCGCGATCGCGATCGCCGGACCGGTCTCCGATTCGGCACAGGCCGACCAAGCCAGACGCCTGTCCACCCTGGCAGACCGCGCCGAGCGGGCGGGGAGCGCGGACCGCGAGACGGTCGAAAACCAGCTCTCGGCAGAGCTTTCCACGATTGATATCGCGCAACTGCTGCCGCAGCAGGTGGCCGAGCTGGCCGACGCCGAGGCGCGGGTACTGATCGCGCGCCGCTTCCACAACGACGCGGTCCGCGACACCCTGGCCTTGCGCACCCGGCGACCGGTCCGCATCCTGCACCTCGGCGGTACCGCACCCCTGCCCACCTACTTCGAGATCACCGAGCGAGCCAACCCGGCCGCCTCGACCGGTCTGGCGGTCGACACCATCCGTACCTCGGCGCGCGTGGTGCTGCTCGACGAGCAGGATCGAGTGCTGCTGATGCGCGGCCACGATCCCAAGACCCCCGACATCTCGTTCTGGTTCACCGTCGGCGGCGGCGTCGATCCGGGGGAGAGCCTGCGCACGGCCGCGGTGCGGGAACTGTGGGAGGAGACCGGCCACACCGCCGACCCGGACAGCTTGCGCGGCCCGATCTGGCGGCGGGTGGCGGTGTTCCCGTTCAATGGCGAGCTGATCCGCGCCGAGGAGCTGTTCTTCGCGCTACGCGTCCGCGCTTACGAACCGCAACCGGGCAACCTCACAGCCATGGAGCGCCGCTGTATCACCGGCAACAAATGGTGCACCGCCGCCGACATCCTGGCGCTGGACCAGTCCGGTGAAACCGTCTACCCGTATCACCTCGAGCAGTTGCTCGCCGAAGCCGCCGAGGTGGCCTCCGGCGGACCCGATCCGGAAGTTCGTTCGATCCGCTGAGTTGACCAGTGCGGCGCTGGGCAGCACAGCCAGCGTGCCGTGCGTTTGCCGGGCTGAGCGGCCCGTCGCAGTTGGCTGTGATGTGTTTCACGATCGTGATAGCGTCGCGACTGGATTGATGCGGCCCGGGTAGTGCTCGCAGGGAGGCACTCGGAAACCCGGTGTCGTGGTCCCACTTCGGTGGGATTGAAACCGTTGGTGCGTGGAGGCAAGTAATAGATGTCCTACCTGTTGTTCGATTTCCTCTCGCCGTTGATCGGCCAGTCCGCCGCGGAGTATTGGGCACAGTTGCTGGTAGTCAACCCGATCTGAGTCGAAGCTCGGAATTCGCCGGGTCGACGAAACTTGCCGTCGTTCTGGCGAATCCGTTTTCGGGAGCCGGTGTACCGTGCCAGTGAATCCTGGGCCGGGCTAGATCTCCTGCTCGCGGCAAGGCCAGTGGTGTTCAACTGGCTATCAAGTGGCCTGATGGGCCCGCCTAGAATCGGAGTCGTTCCGTACATGCGACCCGATTGGCGCACATGACTCAGGAGTTTGCCGTGACCACGCCCGAGACCACTAACACCATCGGCACCGCCCGCGTGAAGCGCGGCATGGCCGAGATGCTCAAGGGCGGGGTGATCATGGACGTCGTCACCCCCGAGCAGGCCAAGATCGCCGAAGACGCCGGTGCGGTCGCGGTGATGGCGCTCGAGCGAGTCCCGGCCGACATCCGCGCCCAGGGCGGCGTGTCCCGGATGAGCGACCCGGACATGATCGACGGCATCATTGCCGCCGTCTCCATCCCGGTGATGGCCAAGGCCCGCATCGGCCACTTCGTGGAGGCGCAGATCCTGCAGAGCCTCGGCGTCGACTACATCGACGAGTCCGAGGTGCTGACACCCGCCGACTACGCCAATCACATCGACAAGTGGAACTTCACCGTGCCGTTCGTGTGTGGCGCAACCAACCTCGGTGAGGCGCTGCGCCGAATCACCGAGGGCGCGGCCATGATCCGTTCCAAGGGCGAGGCCGGTACCGGCGACGTCTCCAACGCCACCACCCACATGCGCAAGATCCGAGGCGAGATCCGCAAGCTGTCGTCGCTGCCGGAGGACGAGCTGTTCGTCGCCGCCAAGGAGCTGCAGGCGCCGTACGAGCTGGTCCGTGAGGTCGCGCAGACAGGCAAGCTGCCGGTCGTGCTGTTCACCGCGGGTGGCATCGCCACCCCCGCCGACGCCTCGATGATGATGCAACTCGGCGCCGAGGGTGTGTTCGTCGGCTCGGGCATCTTCAAGTCCGGAAACCCCGCCGAGCGCGCCGCCGCCATCGTCAAGGCCACCACCTTCTACGACGACCCCGACGTGCTGGCCAAGGTTTCCCGCGGCCTCGGTGAGGCCATGGTCGGCATCAACGTCGAGGAGCTCCCTGTCGACCATCGCCTGGCCGAGCGCGGCTGGTGATCGTCGGCCCGACCGCGGGCCGGTAATTCTTTCTCACGAGCAGGGACTCAGCGGAGTCCCTGCTCGTGAGCGTAGTCGGCCGTATTCGCCACGAGGCCACGCGCAGTAGCGTTGGCTCGTGGAGTTGCGGCAGTTGCGGTACTTCGTGGTGCTGGCGGAGGAATTGCACTTCCGCCGGGCCGCGGAGCGATTGTTTATCTCGACGCCCACCTTGAGCCAGCAGATCAGGGTGTTGGAGCGGGAAATGGGTGGGCCGCTGCTCATCCGGGAGCCTCGGGTGGAGCTCACGCCCGCGGGCGCTGTGCTGTTCCGGACCGGCAAGGACGTGTTGGGTTCGGTGGACGAGGCGATCCGAGAGACCAGGCGCACCGCGAATGCTGGTGCGTCCGTACTACGTTTCGGGTTGCTGAACGGGGTGCCGCCATGGCTTCCCGCGCGCCTGGCGGAGCTACTGCGCGCTGAACTGCCGGGCACCCGCATGGTGCTCACCGGCGGCACCACCGCCGACCAGGTCCGGCTCCTCGACGATGACGAGGTCGACCTCGCGCTCGTCCGCGCGCCGGTGACGCTGCCCGATCGCTTCGCCCAACAGCCGGTCGCGCGGGAAGGTCTCGGCATCCTGATGTCCTCGGCCCACCCGCTGGCCACCGCCGCCGAGATCGAACCCACCGACCTCACCGGCCAAGAGCTCATCCTGTTCGCCAGAGAATCCGCCACCGGCCTGCATGACGCGCTGCTGCGCGAGTTGGGGAAGCGGGGCGCGCGGATCCGTCTCAGCGACAGCGCCATGGGCCACGCCCAAATGCTCGCCGTACTGCCGTTGCGCCCGGACGTGATCGGCCTCAGCTCCGCCCGCACCGCCGACCTACCCGGCCTCGCCTGGCGGCCGTTGCGCGGCGGCCCACTGGTGGTCACCTATGCGGCCGCCTGGCGTTCGGTCAGCCGGAATCCGGCCGTGCGAGTGCTCGTCGAGGCGTTGGCGCGTCAACCGCTCACCGGTGCCACCTGACGCGGATTCCGGGCTGACGCATCCCGCTCCGTTGTCATATTGGGCATTCGCCGAGTGCTATCCGACCTGGACCGTTAGATGCGGGCTAACGCGAATTCGTAAGTGCGACATGGACGCTCGGCCTGCGCGATGGTCGAGTGGAGTCATGACAGCAACTACGACAACCCCCGAACGCGTCGTTATCATCGGCGGCAGCTCCGGTATGGGACTGGCTCTGGCCGCCGCGTTGGTCGACGCGGGCGCGGAGGTCACCATCGCGGGCCGATCGGCCGAGCGTCTCGCCGATGCTGAGCGCACCCTGCCCGATGGTCCCGGCAAGGTGCGCTCGGTCGTCGTCGACATCACCCGTGAGCGCGATCTCGAGCAATTGTTCACCGACCTCGGCCCGGTGGACCACGTGGTGACAACGGCGGCCGACGTCAACGGCGCGTACCAGTCCGTCGCCGCCCTCGATGCCGCCGTCGGCCGAAACCTGGTCGACGCCAAGCTGATCGGCCCCGCGCTCGTCGCCAAGCACGCCCAGATCACCGCTGGCGGCTCCCTCACCTTCACCTCCGGCATCGCCGCCTACCGCCCGGCCCCCGGCGCTTCCATGGTCGCCGCCGTCAACGGCGCCCTGGCCTCCCTCGCCTACGCCCTCGCCGTCGAACTCGGCCCCATCCGCGTCAACGTCGTCTCACCCGGCTGGGTCGACACCCCGATCTGGGACACCATCGCCGGCCTCGCCAAAACCGAACGCCACCAACAAATGGCCGCCCGCCTCCCCGTCGGCCGCATCGGCCACCCCGACGACATAGCCCAAGCCATGCTCACCGTCATGCACAACCCCTTCATCACCGGCACAGTCCTCCATGTAGACGGCGGCCACCACCTGGTCTAGCCCGCCGAGCGGCGCATGACCGGGACAACGGTTGAGAAGACCCCGCCACCATGTGCTCGCGGAAGTGCCGGGGCGGCGAGTGGTATATGGCTGCGGTGACACGCCGTGAGCCGCCTCCGTGATGTGCCACTCGCCGGGATGTGGCGGTTAGTCCTCGTGGGGTGTGGCGGTGCGGAGGGCGGGGCGGTCCGGATGGTCCCAGCGGATGAATAGTGTTGGGGGTTCTGGGTTTTCGCGGTCGTGGTGGGTGAGGGCTCGGATGGTCCACTGGGTGTCGGGTGGGGTGCGGCGGTGGAGTGCTGCTTCGGACATGTCCAGGCGGATGGTGAGGTCGAAGTTCAGTGTGCGGCCGAGGAGCATCGGGCCTGCGAGGAGTAGGACGAGGTCGGAGGGGGCGGTGCGGACGGCGGCGCGGGCCGAGCGGTCGGTGGTCTCGTTCCAGAGGGCGGGCAGCCAGCGGCCGTGCTCGTGCAGCGGGTCGATGATCTCGCGGCGGAGGGCTTCGTAGTCGAACCATGCTGTGCGATAGGACAATTCGTCGTCGCGGCCGAACTCCATGCGCAACGACGCGGGGCGGACGTAGTCGTGCAGGGAGACCACCTCGGCGGACCTGCCGGTGTCGCGCAGCGCGGTGGCGACCTGGACCGCGACCGCGACGGGCTCGGCGGCATCGGCTCCGTCGATCGCGATCACCACTGGGCCGCGCAGTTCGAGAATGCTGCGGGCAATGAGTTCGACCAGCCCGTCTCGGGTGATCGCTGCGAACTGTGGCACCCGCCAATCACAGCAAACCCGAATCGAGCGGTCGCCGCCGCCCGACCGCCAGCCGGACATAACCGACCCGGACCGTCGCGATAACGTCAGCCCATGGCGACAATCGAAGAGGCGCTGGAGATCGAGCGGCTCGAGCGGGACATCTTCCGTGGTGCTTCCACGAAGACCCAGCTCCTGCGTACGTTCGGCGGCCAGGTTGCCGGCCAGGCGCTGGTGTCGGCGGTGCGGACGGTGGAGCCGCGGTTCCAGGTGCATTCGTTGCACGGGTACTTCCTGCGGCCGGGTAATCCCGATCAACCGACGGTGTATCTGGTCGAGCGGATCCGTGACGGCCGTTCCTTCTGCACGCGTCGGGTGACCGGTGTGCAGGACGGGGCCGCGATATTCACGATGTCGGCGTCGTTCCATGTCGGCGACGAGGGGCCGGAGCATCAGGATGAGATGCCCGCCGTGCAAGTGCCCGGCGACCTCCCGGACGTCAGTACCGAGATGACCCCGGAGCGGCTGTGGGCGATGCGGGAGTGGGAGCACTGGGACATTCGGATGGTGCCGCTGGACCAGGTGGCTCGCCGCGAAGGTGCGGTGTCGCAACAGCAGGTGTGGTTTCGATACCGGCACCCGCTGCCCGACGATCCGCTGTTCCATGTTTGCACGCTCGCCTATATGAGCGACATGACGCTGCTCAGCTCGTCCAAGGTCACCCACCCCGATGAGGAGACCCAAAACGCGTCACTGGACCACGCCATGTGGTTCCTTCGCCCCTTTCGCGCCGACGACTGGCTGCTCTACGACCAGTCCTCCCCGTCCGCGAGCTTCGGGCGCGCACTCACCGACGGCAAGATCTTCAACCGCCAGGGCCAGCTCGTCGCCGCCGTCGTCCAGGAGGGCCTGATCCGCACGCTGCGCGAAGACTGACCCGGACTTCGCGTACTTCTCCGGATTCGCACCGCACGAGGTGTCGGTCCTTTGCTTGCACCGGATTATCGGCGACGGTGGTGCAGGCGTGGCCGACCTACACCACCGCGCCGCCTGAACTGGTCAGGTATCTCGAACCGGTCCGGCATCAGTCCACCTGGACTCGCAGGTGGCAGACCACAGTGTCGGTCATTCGGCGTAGCTCCCGCTCGAGCTCGTCGCTGCGATGGCTGGGCAGTACTCGGTCCCAGCCCATCGGCGGATCGATCTCGGCGATCACGACGACCTTGCGGCGTCCGGTGAAGTTCTCGCGGACGTAGTGCGCAACCGGGCCGCCGACGGTCGAGTCGCTGTCTTCGAGCAACACCAGCCGGACCTCGGGATGCCAGGCCTCCCACGCCTTGGTGAACGCCCTGACCGACTCGCCGGGCAGGCAAACATGCACGGCGACAATGTCTTTGCCGATGGACATGGCGGCCGAGAGCGCCTCGCGGCTGAGTTCGGAGACCTCGGACACCGGAACCACGATGGCCGTCCCGGTCGCGTGCGGTTGCGCGGGTACCTCGCCGTTTCCGCGGCAGCAGCCGATCCGGTTGTATGCCTTGCGAATTCGCTCCATGCCGAGCACCAGGGCCGGCAAAACCAGCACGATCAGCCAGGCGCCTTCGGCGAATTTCATTGCGGTGGTGACGATCGCGGCGACGAAGGTCAGCACCGCGCCGAAGCCGTTCAGTGCCGTGCGCCAGCGCCACCCGTCGGCACGGGTCAGCAACCAGTGCCGCACCATGCCGGTCTGCGCGATGGTGAATCCGACGAACACCCCGATCGCGAACAACGGGACCAGCGCATTCATATCGCCGCGCGCGGCGATCAACAACACCGCCGCGCTCAGGCCGAGCGTCAGCACGCCGTATCGGTACACCTGGCGCGGTGAGCTCACCGCGAACCGATGCGGCAGGCAGTTGTCGTCGGCCAGAATCCGGGTCAGCGTCGGCAGCCCGCCATAGGAGGTGTTCGCCGCCAGCGCGAGCAGGATCACGGTCGCGAATTGCACGATGTAGTAACCGATTCCGTGGCCCAGCGCAGCCTCGGTCAGTTGCGAGAGCACGGTGGTGCCATCGATCGGCCGCAGCGAGAACTTCTGGATCAACACGGCAAGGCCGATCAGCATGATGCCGAGCAGTGCGCCGAGCGCCACCTCCGCCCGCTGCGCCCGCTTGATCTTCGGCGCCTGGAAGCTCGGCACCGCATTCGCGATCGCCTCCACACCGGTCAGTGCCGCGCAGCCGCTGGAGAATGCCTTGAGTAGCAACAGGATTCCCACCGTGTGCAGATCCGTGACGGCCGCAGCGCCCGTGGTGACACTGGCGGGTTCCGAACGTAGCAGCCCGCCGATGATGACGGCGAAAATGCTCGCCACGAACACGACGGTGGGAATCATGAACGCGCGTGCGCTCTCGGTGATGCCGAGCAGGTTCAGCGCGGTAATACCCACCAATACCGCGACACAGATCCACACCGTGTACCCGTGCAGCGCGGGGAATGCCGAGGTCAGCGCGGCCACACCGGCGGCGATGGACACCGCGACATTGAGCACATAGTCGACGATCAGCGAGGCCGCAGCGACCAGGCTGGTGCGACGGCCCAGGTGCCTTTTGGCCACGGCATAGGCGCCGCCGCCATCGGGGAAGGCGGCGATCAGTTGCCGGTAGGAGGCCACCAGGACCGCGAGTAGCCCCGCGATGGCCAGGGTCACCGGCAGCGTCATGCCGAGTCCGGCCCCGCCCGCGGTGGCCAGCACCAGCACGATGGCTTCCGGACCGTAGGACACCGACGCCATGGCGTCGAGGGAAAGGCCAGCCAATCCGGTCGAAACGGTCAGCCCTCGGCGGGACGAGGCAGTATTCGTATGCCCGCGCGGCTCGAGTACCCGGCGCGGCAATACAGCTATCACATAGTAAGTGTCGACCGGTTTCGTGCGTGTGAATCCTCTGTTGACGGAACCTTGACGGCCACCGTGAGCAGGACCACATCGCGGCGACTCGTAAGCTTTGCGGCGTGAACGCATCCACGGTCGCCTCGCCCGCCGGCGCGCGGCAGGCTCCCCCCCGGCCCACCATCGGCGTGCTGGCATTGCAGGGCGACGTGCGTGAACATATCGCGGCGCTCGAGCTGTGCGGTGCGCAACCGGTGCTGGTGCGCCGCGTCGCCGAACTCGCCGCGGTCGACGCCCTGGTGCTGCCCGGCGGCGAGTCGACCGCCATCAGCAAGCTGCTGGAGGTGTTCGAGCTGCTGGAGCCGCTGCGTGCGCGATTGCGCGAGGGTATACCCGCCTTCGGTTCCTGCGCCGGGATGATCCTGCTCGCCTCCGAGGTGCTCGACACCCGCCCCGACGCGCAACACCTGTCCGGCATCGATATGACGGTGCGCCGCAACGCTTTCGGCCGTCAGGTTGATTCCTTCGAAACTGACCTGGATTTCACCGGCCTCGAGGACGGACCGCTGCGCGCGGTGTTCATCAGGGCGCCATGGGTGGAGCGTGCCGGCGAGGGCGTCGAGGTGCTGGCCACTGTGCCGAGCGGCCCGTTCGCCGGACGCATTGTCGCGGTGCGGCAGGGCAACGTCCTGGCGACGTCGTTCCACCCTGAGGTCACCGGAGATCTGCGGGTACACCGCATGTTCGTCGACCTGGTCCGCGCCGCGTAGCGGGGACGAATCGACGCGGACGCGAGCCTGGGGAAGGCGCGGCGACAGGCCGAGTAGGCTGGAGGAGTTGTCTACCCGGCCGGTACGGGTACCGTGCGCACAATCAGACGTGCAGTCGACCTGGAGGAAGTAGGGAATGAGCGGCCACTCCAAATGGGCCACCACCAAGCACAAGAAGGCGGGGATCGATGCGAAGCGTGGCAAGCTCTTCGCCAAGCTGATTAAGAACATCGAGGTGGCGGCCCGCACTGGTGGCGGTGACCCGGCAGGCAACCCGACCCTTTTCGACGCCATTCAGAAGGCGAAGAAGTCGTCGGTCCCCAACGACAACATCGAGCGCGCCCGCAAGCGTGGCGGCGGCGAAGAAGCCGGCGGCGCCGACTGGCAGACGATCACCTACGAGGGCTACGGCCCCAACGGTGTCGCCGTCCTCATCGAATGCCTCACCGACAACCGCAACCGCGCTGCGGGCGAGGTCCGTGTCGCGATGACCCGCAACGGCGGCAATATGGCCGACCCGGGTTCGGTATCGTACCTGTTCCACCGCAAGGGTGTCGTCACGCTGGAGAAGAACGGCCTGTCCGAAGACGACGTCCTGATGGCCGTGCTCGATGCGGGCGCCGAGGAGGTCAACGACCTCGGTGACGCCTTCGAGGTCATCAGCGACCCCTCCGACCTTATCGCCGTGCGCTCGGCACTGCAGTCCGCCGGAATCGATTACGACTCCGCCGAATCCGGCTTCCAGCCCTCGGTGTCGGTCGCGGTCGACACGGACGGCGCCCGCAAGGTATTCAAGCTGGTCGACGCGCTCGAAGACAGCGACGACGTGCAGAATGTCTACACCAACGTCGACCTGTCCGACGAGGTCCTCGCCGAGCTGGACGACGAGTAGGCACTACCAATGCTTGACGGCCGGCAGTAACCGCCGGAATCGGGGCGGCCCGCCAATGCGCGGCCCGCCCCGAAGCATGTGCAGGGCGATCCTCAGTCAAGGTTCGCGCTCCGTTGGAGCCGTCGGGACGCCCGGCGCCGCAGGCGATCCGGGGGCGACGTTGATGAGGGGCGCCGTCGTCGCATCGCTCAGGTGAGGTACTCCGGGGAACGACGCGGGGACGGTGCCATCATCGGATCGTTTACGTCGCGCCGGGCACCGGAAGCCCGACGCGGGCGACGATCCACGGGAACGACGCGGTAAAGGCAGCGGCGGCGAATTGCCAGGTGTGGCCGCCCTGGGTGGTGTGGATCGTGCAGTCGATCCCGACCTGTTTGCCCTGGTCACAAAGCTTCTCGGCGGCGCCGACCTCGCTGGTGTCCTGAACGCCGTCGTGGCCGCCCATGCCCACCGAGTCGTTGTTCGCGGCCGCCGCCTGCCACTGGTTGCCGTGCCCGCCGGGGTGTTGCGGTGGGGTGAGGTCGTCGAACAGTCCGGCAGTGTCGGTGTAGGGGCCGTGCTTCGCCATCACCGTCAGCGGATCGAAGGCCGCCCACTTGTCGGCATCGCCGCCGAAGAGCCGGGCGATGGTCTGCTCCTTGGTGCCGGAGGCCGGGCCGAGATCGCCCGCGATATCGACGAAGGTATGCAGCAACTCCGGATGCATGACGGCAAGATCGACCGCGCAAGTGCCGCCCATCGACCAGCCGATCACCGCCCAGTTCGCCGGATCCGCGGAGGCGCCGAACTGGGATTCGACGTAGCTCGGTACATCGCGGGTCAGATGGTCGGCTGCGTCACCGCGCGGGCCGTTCACGCATTCGGTGTCGTTGTTGAAGCTGCCGCTGGAATCGACGAACACGAGGATCGGCGCACGGCCGCCGTTGGACGCGGTGAAACTGTCCACGGTGGGCATGATCTGGCCGCTGCGGATCCAGTCGGCGGGGGTGTTGAATTCGCCGCCGATCATCATGACCACCGGCAGCGTGGGTGGTGTCGGACCGGCGAACCACGCCGGTGGCAGGTACACGTATTCGGTGCGATGCGGAAAACCGCTGCCCGCGTCGGGAATTTGGACCGGCACGATCTTGCCGGTGGTGACATTCGTGCCGCGCAGCGCGGGCAGTGCGCCGAGGTCGGTCTGCTGCGGCAGTGGACCCGCGGTCAGCGCGCTCCACGCGGATTGCACGGTGGGGTAGTAGCCGACCCACTGATTGAGCACGATGCCCGTGCTCAATATGGCCAGCGGGATGGCGAGAATCGACACCCCGCGCCGCCACCAGCGGTCGCCGCGCCAGCCGAGCACGGCAACCGCGATCGCCGCGACGGTGGCGCCGACGCAGGCCCACAGCAGGGTCGGCGCCGGATCCGAGGCCAGCCCCTGGTCGTTCACATACGCCCACGCGGCCAGCGCCCCCGCGACCCCCAGTACCACACATACCGGCAACCACACCAGCCGCCAACGACGCGTCCGCCACCCGACGGCCAGGATGAGCAGAGCCACGGCCATCAACTCGATGGTCAGCGGCAGCCAGCCGTGCAATACCGATAGGCCGTGATGAAAGTTGCCCTGATAGTTCGGGCTCAGATCCGCCGACGGAAGTTTCGGCGGCGGTGGTGGCGATACGGGAGTCGCAGGCGCGGCAAGCGGCGCTCGAACAACGGGCACATTGGGCATTGTCGAGATTATTCCTCGAGAGAAGCTGTGAATTCGGTTCAGTAAGCCTGGGGGTGCAGGGGACGCGGGGGTGCGGCGACTCCCGCGCAGCCACTGCCGCAGCGCCACTTCCCCGGCCGCGGTGAGTCCGAGCACATGCTTGGGCGCGGCTGCGGCTCCCGGCTGCGCCTCCCGAGTCAGCAGTCCGGTGGTTTCAAACCGTTTGATCGCCGGATACGGCGTGCCGTGTCGTCGTGCCCCGACAGCCCGCGCGATCCGCATTGATGCCGATGCCTCGATCGCGCAGCGGAGCGGCAGAATTCGCCCATGGTCTCGCTGGACCTCGTCCGTGGTGACATCACTGAGCAGGCTGTCGACGCCGTGGTGAACGCGGCCAACTCCTCGCTGCTCGGCGGCGGGGGAGTCGACGGAGCCATCCACCGCAAGGGCGGCCCGGAGATCCTCGCCGCATGTCGTGCGCTGCGCGCCTCGCACTACGGCAAGGGCTTGCGCACCGGGCAGGCGGTCGCCACCACGGCGGGTCGGTTGCCCGCTCGCTGGGTGATCCACAGGGTCGGGCCGGTGTGGTCGGCAAGCGAGGACCGCTCGGATCTGCTCGCCTCCTGCTATCGCGAATCCCTCCGGGTGGCAGACGAATTGGGTGCGCGCACGGTGGCGTTCCCGGCCATCTCGACGGGCATCTTCGGTTGGCCGCTCGACGATGGCGCGCGCATCGCCATCGAGGCCGTGCGCACCACGGATACCGCCGTGGTCGAGGCGCGCTTCGTGCTGTTCGACGACCGCGCTTACGCCGCATTCGCCGCGCAGTTGCTCGGAGCCTGACCGGCCGGCGGGATCGGCGCGGGCGTCGAGGTCCGATCCGGCCTTGGGACGCGAAACATGTCGGTGGTCTCCCGAGCCGGCCTGATCGGGTCGCGCGCGTGATGGTTTCGTGGTGATCGCGACGGTTTCGTGGCGATGTGGGCGACTCGCGATACCGGCCACGGCCCGTGTCGCTCGAGCCCATCGTCCGCCCCGTCCACTAGACTCTCGAACAGTTGTTCGTGCCTGTGAGAGGGGATTTCGTGCGGGTGATGGGCGTCGATCCCGGGCTCACTCGGTGCGGCCTCAGCATCGTGGAGGGTGGGCTCGGCCGGAAGGTGACCGTCATTGACGTCGATGTGGTGCGTACTCCGGCGGACATGGACCTCGCGCATCGGTTGCTCGGTGTCGCCGATGCCGCCGAGCTCTGGATGGACACGCACAAACCCGAGGCGGTCGCGATCGAGCGGGTGTTCGCCCAGCACAATGTGCGCACGGCGATGGGTACCGCACAGGTGGGTGGTGTGATCGCGCTAGCGGCGGCCCGGCGTGGGATACGCGTTGCTTTCCACACGCCAAGTGAGGTGAAGGCGGCCGTCACCGGCAACGGCACGGCGGACAAGGCGCAAGTGACGGCGATGGTCACGCGTATCCTCGGCCTCCAGGTCGCGCCGAAACCGGCGGACGCGGCCGACGCACTGGCATTGGCAATCTGCCACTGTTGGCGAGCGCCGCTGCTGGAGCGAATGGCCAAGGCCGAGGCACAGGCGGCCGAGGCGCAGCGGCGGTACACCGAAAGGCTTGCTGAACAACGGAAGGCGGTACGCGGGTGATCGCGTCGGTACGCGGTGAGGTGCTGGAGATCGCGCTCGATCACGTGGTGATCGAGGCGGTCGGCGTCGGCTACCGACTCAATGTCACCCCGGCGACGCTGGCCACGCTCACCCGCGGCGAGGAATCCCGGCTGTACACGGCGATGATCGTGCGCGAGGACTCGATGACGCTGTTCGGATTTGCCGACACCGAATCCCGCGACCTGTTCGGCTTGTTGCTGACCGTGTCCGGCGTCGGCCCCCGGCTGGCCATGGCGGTGCTGGCCGTGCTGGAGCCGGAAGCGCTGCGCAAGGCGCTCGCGCAGAGCAATGTCGCGGCGCTGACCCGCGTCCCCGGCATCGGCAAGCGCGGCGCCGAACGCATGGTGGTGGAGTTGCGCGACAAGGTGAATCTCGTTCCGGTGCAAGCCGGTCCGCCCGGCAGCGCCTCGACATTACCGGTGATCACGCCGGTGCACGACCAGGTCGTCGAGGCACTGACCGGTCTCGGCTTCCCGCTCAAACAGGCCGAGCAGGCGGTCGACGGTGTGCTGGCCGAACAGCCAACCGCCGACACCTCCACCGCACTGCGCGCCGCGCTGGCCTCACTCGGCAAGAACCGGTAGCGCATGATGGACTACGACGACACCGAGCCCGACGCCACCGACGCCGAATCCCAGGTCACCGCAAGCTATCTCAAGTCCGACGGGGAAATCGAGGCCAGCCTGCGCCCGAAATCCCTTGACGACTTCATCGGCCAGCCGCGTGTCCGCGAACAGCTCGCCTTGGTGCTGCGCGGCGCTATGAAGCGCGGCGGTACTCCCGATCACGTCCTGCTGTCCGGGCCGCCCGGCCTCGGCAAAACTAGCATGGCCATGATCATCGCTGGCGAACTCGGCACCGCACTGCGCATCACCTCCGGCCCCGCGCTGGAACGGGCAGGTGATCTGGCCGCCATGCTCAGCAACCTCGTCGACGGCGATGTGCTGTTCATCGACGAGATCCACCGCATCGCTCGTCCGGCCGAAGAGATGCTCTATCTCGCCATGGAGGACTTCCGCGTCGACGTGGTCGTCGGCAAAGGCCCTGGCGCGATGTCGATTCCGCTCGATATCGCCCCCTTCACCCTGGTCGGTGCCACCACCCGCTCCGGCGCCCTCACCGGCCCGCTGCGCGACCGGTTCGGTTTCACCGGCCACATGGACTTCTACGATCCCGGTGAGCTCCTGCAAATCCTGCAGCGCTCGGCGCATATCCTCGGCGTGAGCATCGAATCCGACGCGGCCGCCGAAATCGCAGGCCGATCCCGCGGCACGCCCCGTATCGCGAACCGTCTGCTGCGCCGCGTCCGTGACTACGCCGAGGTGCGTGCCGACGGCCTGATCACGCTGCCCATCGCCCATGCCGCACTCGAGGTCTACGACGTCGACACCCTCGGCTTGGACCGCCTCGATCGCGCGGTCCTCGGCGCCCTGGTCCGCAGCTTCGGCGGCGGACCCGTCGGCGTATCTACCCTGGCCGTCGCGGTGGGGGAGGAGGCCGCCACCGTCGAGGAGGTCTGCGAGCCCTTCCTCGTCCGCGCGGGCATGGTCGCCCGCACCCCCCGCGGCCGAGTCGCCACCGCCTCGGCGTGGGAACACCTGGGTCTCGTCCCACCGCCGGACCTGGTCTTCGGCTCGATCGAAGTCCGTGGCCGCGAACCACATCCGACGCTGGACCTATTCGAATGAGCCCGCTTTCGGCCTGATTCGTCGATCTCGCTCGCGCTCCGACATTGTCCGGTGTGCGAAAGATCGCTGCCACCAACGGATTCCGACACACCAGAGTTACCCAGGGAGAGTCTGGACGGCGGGGAGATGTTGTCCGGTAGCCGTCTTTGTTACGCGGGACCCCTGATCAGTGATGGTGCGTGCGCTTCAGCGCGGTGATGACCAGATCGAGGAACGCGTCCACTTCATCGCGCTGATAGCCGCGCGTACCGAGTCTGGCCTCGGTGAACCGCACCGCGCGTACGTCGGCGACCGTCAGGCTGCCTGGCCCGCCGTGGGCGAGGGTGGCGGCGACCAGGTCGAGGAAGGCGTCGACCTCATCGGTGTCGTAGCCGCGCCGCCCGACCGGCGCCTGGGTGAACTGCATCCGGTGCACGTCGTCCGGGGTCAGCAGCTGACCGGAGCCGTTGGCTCCTGCGGGCACCGGCCGGGTGCCGAGCTGCCGGAACTCCAGTTCGACGCGGACACGGTCGAGGAATTCGTCGACCTGGTCGGCCTGGTAGCCGCGGCCGCCGAAGCGGGGTGTGTCGAAGGCGACGTGCCGGACATCGTCGGCGGTCAGCGCGCCCTGACCGCCGAGCGTGGCGGCGACAAGTTCGAGGAAGGCGTCGACCTCATCGGCGTGGTAGCCGCGGTGCCCCAACGGTGGCATGGGGAAATGGGTACGGCTCACGTCCTCAGGGGTCACGCGCGACATTCTGTCAGGGACGTGACCCTGATCTGGTTGAATACGAATTCTTCGTACTCCCCGGTCTCTTGCGAACACGTACGACCCCCATGCGGACACCGTCGAATTGTCACCACCCTAATGGGCGCGACCGCACTCGCGGCTGCCGAAATTCGACCGGAATTCCACACCACGGATTCGCCGCCCGCGGCACCCGCGCTCGGAGCGTCTGTCCGCTCGGCGGAAAGCCGGTGACCAGCGCTCAGTCCTTGCGCACGCCGTCGATGAGGAGCCTGCGGATCGCCTCGTTCAGACCGTCGACGGCGGCCGCGTCGGGGCTGCGCAGCCCGTGCACGATGCCCGCGATGAGCATGCCGGTGACCGCCTTGGCGGTGTTGGTCGTGTCCAGGTCGGCCCGCAGATATCCGAGTTCGACGCCGTGCGAGAGGTATCCGGCCGTCAGCGCGTCGGCCATGTCGAGCAGGCCGTAGAGCCGTGCGGTCAGTTCGTCGTCGATGCCGGTCGCGTGGAACAGCAGCAGCTGCGCTACCCGGCGGTCCTCGACGAGGATGCGATTCAGTGCGGCGCCGATGCGGTCGAGCTGGGCGCGGTAGTCGTCGAGTGAGGTGGCGGCGTCCGGTGCATTCTCCGTCCCGAGCGCCGCCACGATCCGGCCCGCGAGGTCGTCGATGACGTGATCGATGATGTCGCGCTTGTTGGTGAAGTACCGGTAGAAGGTGCCGTGGCCGATGCCGAGCACGCCGGCGATATCGGCGATTCCGGTGTTGTGATAGCCCTTCTCCGCGAAACAGACGAAGGCGGTGTCGATGATTTCCTGGCGCAGTTCGGCTTTGCGTCGCTCGGCACGCGTGGATGGCTTCGTCACCCCCACGATGATACTGTGTTCACAAACGGAATGATGTGTCATTCCGTGAGAATTGATTCACATTCGTCCGCGGATGATTGTTCACAGCAGGAGGTTGTTCGACGTGGCGCCTCAGTTCGATGCGGTCGTGGTCGGTGCGGGATTCGGCGGAATGGGGTCGGGCATCGAGCTCGACCGGCTCGGTCTGAGCAATTTCGTCATCCTGGAGCGCGAGGACGACCTCGGCGGCACCTGGCACGTCAATCACTACCCGGGTCTCGCGGTCGACATCGCATCGGTGACGTACTCGTACTCCTTCGAGCCCAACCCGTATTGGACGCGCCTGTTCGCGCCGGGCAAGGAGCTCAAGAAGTACGCCGAGTTCGTCGCCGACAAGTACGGCCTGCGCCTCCGGATGCGCTTCGGCGCCGGGGTCGACGGCGCCCGCTGGGACGAGGAACACCAGCACTGGGTCGTTTCCATCGCGGGTGGTGAAACCCTCACCGGCCGTTACCTTCTCACCGCCACCGGGTTCCTTTCGCAGCCTTACACCCCGCCGTTCCCCGGTATCGATTCGTTCGCGGGCAAAATCATCCACACCACCGCATGGGAGGACGACTTCGATCTCACCGGCCGTAAGGCCGCGATCATCGGCACCGGCGCCACCGCCGTGCAGCTGGTGCCCGAGGCGGCCGAGAAGGTGCGGGAACTTACCGTCTTCCAGCGCACCCCGATCTGGGTGGTGCCGAAGATCGACACCGCGATTCCCGGCCCGGTGCAGAAGCTGTTCGCGCGGGTGCCTGCCACCCAGAAGGCCGCCCGGCTGGTCAACACCAGCCTGCTCGAGGCGCTGATGGTGGTCGGCGTGCTGCATTTCAAGCAGGCCAAGCCGCTGAACAAGGCGGCCGGCGTACTGGCCAAGGCGCATCTGCGGGCACAGGTGCGCGACAAGGAAACGCGCAAGCAGCTGACCCCGCACTACGATTTCGGTTGCAAGCGCCCGACCTTCTCCAATCAATACTTCAAGACGTTCAACCAGCCGAACGTCCGCCTGGAAACCAACTCGATCGATCACGTCGAGGTCGACGGCATCGTCACCACCGACGGGCACAAGACCGAGATCGACACGCTGATCCTGGCCACCGGCTTCAACCTGTGGGACGTGAACTTCCCGGCCATCGAGATCATCGGCCGTGACGGTGTCAACCTCGGAAAGTTCTGGCGCGACAACCGTTTCCAGGCATATGAGGGCATCACCGTGCCCAAGTTCCCGAACTTCATCAGCCTCAACAGCCCGTACTCCTACAGCGGCCTGTCGTACTTCACCACCATCGAGGCCCAGATGAAGCACATGGGCAGGCTGTTGAAGGAGACGTTCCGGCGCGGCGAGACCACCTTCGAGGTAACCGAGCAGGCAAACGCCCAGTTCCTGGACCGGGTGACCGAAAAGCTCGGCTCCTCGGTGTTCTACGGCGGCGACTGCTCGACCGCGCGCAGCTACTACTTCAACCAGCACGGCGAGGCCGCGCTGCTGCGCCCGACCAGCACCCTCAACGCCCACCGCGAAGCGGTCACCTTCCCGCTCGATGACTACAGCTACGGCAAGTCCGCCTAGCCATCGTCACGACGCCCCGTTGCGCGAGCCCCGCTGCCGACTTCGCGGCCGCGGGGCTTGCCGGTTTCCGACGTCAAAGGTGTGCCGGTGTGGCGGTAATGATACGAACTGGCAGACTGTGTAGGTAATTGTCCACCCCACCCACAGACTAGGGACTGACTTCGACGATGGAAATCCTGTTTCCGCTGCTGCTGGTAGCCCTGTTCGTGCCGATGTACCTCAATGTTCGCCGTCAGAAGCGTGAGGCCCAGAAGACCGCCGACATGCAGGAGAGCATCAAGGTCGGCGATCAGGTCGTCACCACGTCGGGGCTGTACGGCACCGTGGTCGATCTCGAGGACACCACCGTCGATCTCGAGATCGCCGAAGAGGTTGTCACCACGTGGCTGCGCCAGGCCATCCGCGAGGTGCGCACCGAGGACGCGACCACGGACGAAACCGTGACCGACGAGGCCCTGGACGGTCCCGTCGAGGAGTCCGCGCCGCAGACCGAGCTCCGGCTGACCAAGGACTGACCGATTCCATCGGTCAATCGGTGAGCCCGCGTGCAGACACGCCGCGGGCTACCTCCCGGGCACCCGGCGCCGCTGGTGCGTGTCCGCCCGTTCCACCTCGACTTCCCGCCTAGGAGATGACGTACTGTGCCACCTTCCAAGGGATCGGCGCATCCGCTCCGGCTGCTCGGTGTCTACGCCGCGCTGCTGGCCGTGATCTATGCGCTGGTGTTCTTCACCGGTGATAAAGCCGCGACGCCGAAGCTCGGCATCGACCTACAGGGTGGTACCCGGGTCACGCTGACCGCCCGTACGCCCGATGGCAGCAAGCCGAGTCAGGACAGCCTCAAGCAAGCACAGGCGATTATCGAGAACCGGGTCAACGGCCTCGGCGTCTCCGGTTCCGAGGTCGTCATCGACGGCGACAACCTGGTGATCACAGTGCCGGGTGACGACGGCGGGCAGGCCAGGGCGCTGGCCACCACCGCGAAGCTCTACATCCGACCGGTGTTGCAGGCATCGCAGGTACCGGGCAAGGGCGCGACACCGCAGCCGGCGCCCTCACCCGAATCGGTGCAGCCGACCCCGGGAGCGACCCCGGCGCCGGAGGCTACGCAACCCGCGCCGGAAGCCACCCAACCCGCACCGGAAGCTACGCAACCCGCACCGGAAGCTACGCAGTCGGCGCCGCAGCCGAGGGTCTTCCCGGCCCAGGCTCCGACACCGCCGCCACCCGATCCGAACCTGACGCCCCAGCAACAGGCGCAGAAGGAGATCGCAGCGGCGAAGGCCGTGCGACAGAGCACCGATCCGGCGGTCCAGCAGGCTGCCATGGCGGCGATGGACTGCAGCAAGCCCGACCCGCTGGCCGGTAGCGATGATCCGAACCTGCCGTTGGTCGCCTGCTCCACAGACGGCAACGAGGTGTTGCTGCTCGACAAGAGCCGGATCGACGGTACCGAGATCAAGGACGCCAGCGCGGGGCTGAATTCGCAGCAGGCGCGGCACGAGGTCAACCTCCAGTTCAAGTCGGGCGGCAGCGACGCGTGGGCAGCGCTCACCGGCGAATACCTCTACAAGCGAGTCGCTTTCGTGCTCGACTCGAAGGTGGTCAGTGCGCCGGTCGTGCAGGCCGGACCGCAGCAGGGTGGTAGCACGACGATCAGTGGGAGTTTCACCGCCGCCAGCGCGAAGGAACTCGCGAACACATTGAAGTACGGTTCGCTGCCGCTGTCGTTCCAGACATCGGAGGCCGAAACGGTGTCCGCGACCCTCGGTCTGTCCTCGCTGCGCGCAGGCTTGCTCGCGGGTGCGATCGGTCTGGTCGCGGTGCTGCTGTACTGCTTGCTCTACTACCGCATGCTCGGCTTCCTCGCGGGCTTCTCGCTGGTGGCCTCGGGTGCGGCGGTGTACGGCATCATCATCCTGCTGGGACGATGGATCGGTTTCACCCTCGACCTCGCCGGTATCGCCGGTTTGATCATCGGTATCGGTATGACCGCCGACTCGTTCGTCGTGTTCTTCGAGCGCATCAAGGACGAGATGCGCGAGGGCCGCAGCTTCCGCTCCGCGGTGCCGCGCGGCTGGGCCAGGGCCCAGCGCACCAACCTGTCCGGTAAGACGGTCAGCCTCATCGCTTCGGCGGTGCTCTACATGCTCGCGGCCGGTCAGGTTCGCGGATTCGCATTCACACTCGGTATCACCACCGTGCTCGACGTGATCGTCCTGTATCTGGTCACCGCACCGCTGATGGTAATGGCGTCGCTGTCGCTGTTCTGGGCCAAGCCGTCGGTCAACGGACTCGGTGCCGTCCAGCAGATAGCCCGGGAACGCAAGGCATCTGCCGGCATCCTGGTGAAGGAGGGGGCACGATGAGCAACTCCAGCCCAGTCATGGATTCGACGACCGCGGACGATATGACCGACCTGAATCCCGCACCGCAGCACGGCTTCTTCGAGCGGCTCTACACCGGCACCGGTAGCTTCCAGATCGTCGGCAAGCGCCGGCTCTACTACGCTCTCGCCGCGACGTTCGTGCTGATCTCGTTGCTGAGCATCGTTTTCCGCGGCTTCACCCTCGGCATCGATTTCGCGGGCGGCTCGCGCATCGGACTGCCAGCCGACGACCTCTCCACCGGGCAGGTCGAAAAGACCTACAGCGCGACTATCGGCCATTCCCCGGTGTCGGTGCAGAAGGTCGGTTCCGGTGCGGCGGCGACCATTCAGATCCGGTCCGACACCCTCGACGCGAGCCAGTCCGAGGCGCTGCAGAACGCGCTGTTCGAGGCGTTCCATCCGAAGGACTCCAGCGGCAACCCGAACCGCAACGCCATCAGCGTCGCGGAGATCAGCGAGACGTGGGGTGGTCAGATCACCAAGAAGGCACTGATCGCGCTCGGCGTGTTCGTGCTGCTGACCATGATCTACATCGCCATCAGGTTCGAGCGCGACATGTCCATCGCGGCCATCGCCTCACTGTTCTTCAACATGATCGTGACGGGCGGGATCTATTCGATCGTCGGTTTCGAGGTGACGCCCGCCGCGGTCATCGGCCTGCTCACGATTCTTGGTTACGTGCTCTATGACAACGTCGTCGTGTTCGACAAGGTCGAGGAGAACACCCGCGGCGTACTGCACCTTACCAAGCGCACCTACGGCGAACAGGCCAATCTCGCGGCCAACCAGACCCTGATGCGCTCGATCAACACCACCTTGATCGGCATTCTGCCCATCATCGGCATGCTCGTGATCGCGGTCTGGCTGCTCGGTGTCGGCACTCTGAAGGACCTGGCGCTGGTGCAGTTGGTCGGCATGATCGTCGGCGCGTACTCGTCGATCTTCTTCGCGGTGCCGCTGCTGGTGTCGATCAAGGAACGCTGGGGTCCGGTGGCGGCGCATACCAAGAAGGTGCTGGCCAAGCGCTCCGGCATCGCCGCCGCCCGTGCGGGGGCCGAGGCCGAGCGTCGCGCGGTGGCCGCAACAGGCCGAGATTTCTCCGACGCCCCGGTACGGCAGGCTAGAGCTAGAGCAGCGGGACAGGCGCCCCGGCCCGGCGCCCGTCCGAGCGGGAAACGGCAGAAGCGAAGGTAGTGACCTAGAGCTAGAGGCAGGGGTTTCGTTCCATGCGACAGCCACGCAGCGTTGCGATGCGTCTGATCGGAGCGGTGGCCGCGGGCACCCTGGCAGCCGGGCTGGTCGCCGGGTGCTCCGGTCAAAACCAGGTGCCCTCCATCGGCTACGCCGTCGACGCCGTGATCGCCAGCTACAACGGCGGCAGCACGCTCGGCGCGAGTAGCGGGTCGGCCGCCGTGTTCGGGCGGGTGTTGACCGGGTTTTTCTACACCGGTCCCGACGGCCAGCAGGTCGCCGACACCGATGTGGGCACCGCGAAAGAGGTGCCGGGCGAGGCTGAGACGATCCAGTACCGGCTCAACCCGGATGGCGTGTACTCCGACGGAGTGCCCACCTCGTGTGACGATCTGGTGCTCACTTGGGCGGCGCGCAGCGGCCGGTTCACCAAACCCGGTGACCGCGGCCCGGTTCCGCTGTTCGACGCGGCGAGCACCGCCGGGTACGCCGACGTGGAGCGGGTGGATTGCCAGCCCGGTTCCAAGGACGCAACCGTGGTGTTCCGGCCGGACCGGCATTTCCTGCCGTGGCAAACTCTGTTCACTGCCGGTGAACTGATGCCCGCGCACGTGGCGGCGCGGGTGGCCAATGTGCCGAATGTGGTGTCCGCCTTCCAATCCGGTGATCCCGGCGCGTTGCAGCGGCTGTCCGACTTCTGGAACAGCGGCTGGACGATGAGCTCCGGCAACCTGGACCTCTCCAGGTTCCCGTCGTCGGGGCCCTATCGGATCGAATCCTATTCCGACAAGGACGGTTTGGTCCTGGTCGCCAACGAGCGCTGGTGGGGCAACAAACCCGAGACCGGGCGTATCGTGGTGTGGCCGAAGACCGTCGACCTGAAATCCAAGCTCGGCGACAAAGCCGTCGGCGTCGTCGACATCGGCGCCGGATCGGTGAAAGACCTGAACCTGGACGGATTTTCGGTGAAGAACGTGCCCGGCCGCGGCGCCGAACAGTTGGTGCTCGCGACCGGGGGAGTGTTCGGCTCGGTCGACGCGCGCCGCGCCTTCGCCCTGTGTGTGCCGCGGCAGGCGCTGTTCGACAAGCTCGGCAAGGTGAAGGATGCACCGAAGACCGGGCTGGGCTCGGCGCCCCTGAATTCCCGTATCGTGCAACAGGACTCGCTGTTCTATCCGCCGAGCACCGGCGCGGCGGACAAGTACCGCGGCCCCGATGTCCCGGCCGCCACCGCGACGCTGGCCGCCTCGGGCGCGGGCAATCCCACCATCCGAATCGGCTACCTGCGTCCCGACGATCGCCGCGCGCAGACCGTGGCGATGATCGCCGAGGCGTGCAAACCGGCGGGTATCAACGTCGTCGACGCCGGTTCCGGGAATTTCACCCCTTCACAGCTCACCGAGGGCAAAGTCGACGCCGTTCTCGCGAGCACCGCATCCGCGCCCGGTCCGGCCGGATCCTTGACCGCAGTGGCGGCGACCAGCGCGTTGCGCACCGGTAGCGGGCTCAATTTCGGTCGCTTCGGTAACGGGCGATACGATGCGATCACCGATCAGCTTGCGGCCGACGACAACTCGACCACAACGCTGAATCTGCTCACCGAAGCCGAGAACCTGCTGTGGTCGGAGATGCCGAGCGTCCCCCTGTTCGCGAATCCCCGCACCATCGCCTTCGGCAACGGTCTGCAGAACGGCATTGCCGGCCCCACCCAGGGCGGGACCGGCTGGAACATGGACCGCTGGGTGTTGAAGCGGTGACAAGGTGTTGTGGGTGATGGACCATGGAGAGGTGTCGATGAGCAAGCACGCGGCGGTCGAATCCGACGATCTAGCTACCGAGCGGACCAGCAAGGCCGCAGAACTGGTCGAGCGCCTCACTCGCTGGCGCGACGATTTCCCCACGCCCGGTGTTCGTTTCGCTGATCTTAGCCCTGTATTTGCCGACCCGGAGGGTTTCCGCGCGGTCATCGACTGCCTCGCCGACTGCGCCCCCGAAGCCGACCTCGTGGCCGGCGTCGACGCCCGCGGCTTCATCATCGGCGCCGGTGTGGCCGCCAGCCTCGGCACCGGCGTTCTCGCGGTGCGCAAGGCCGGCAAGCTACCCCCGCCCGTCATTTCCCGCGAATACCAGCTCGAATACGGCACCGCGGCCCTGGAAATCCCGGCCGACGGGATCGACCTGAAGGGCCGCCGCATCCTGCTCCTCGACGACGTCCTCGCCACCGGCGGTACCCTCGCCGCCGCCGCCGACCTGTTCGCTATTGCGGGCGCGGAGGTCGTCGCGGCCGCTGTGGTGCTGGAACTCGGCTTCCTCGGCGGACGGGACCGTCAGGGCGACTACCCGTTGACCTCGGTGGTCCGGGTCTAGCCCGCTGAAAAGTAGCCCGCAGCGAAGTCGCTGCGGATCTCAGCGCCCGCGCCCAGCGCGTGCGACGGCCTCCGTGTCAGCGCTCCGGGACGTCACGATTTCCGAACACCGAAGATCAGATGGGTCACCCGATCGCCTTCGATGACGCGTGGGTTGTCCAGCAGCAGAGGCGATTTCACAAGGTCGCCGAAGAATCGGACGCCGGAGCCGAAGACAACCGGAACCAGCCCGACCGCCACCTCGTCCGGAGCCACACGCCGTCTGCGGACATGCGGAGCCGATGTGATCCAAAAATCACTGGCGAAACCGGTGCCGATCTGTTTAATCTGGACTGGTCTTGTTCCCGTTGATCGGACTTATGCCATTGCTCTCATGAGGTAGCCACTCGGGCGGCCCGCGTCTCGCGCGTCGCGTTCCGTTGCAACCTCAGGGGTACTCATGACCAATCTTTCTTTTTCCGATCTCACTTTTTCCTGGCCCGATGGGACGCCGGTATTCGACGGCCTCGACGCCGTGCTCGGCCCCGGTCATATCGGCCTGGTCGGCAGCAACGGTGCGGGCAAGTCGACGCTGTTGCGACTGATCGCGGGTGAGTTGACTCCGGCGCGTGGCTCGGTCACGGTCACCGGTCGTCTCGGCTACCTGCGGCAGGACCTCGGCCTCGGTGACGGGCAGCGGGTCGATGCGGTACTCGGCATCGCGGAAACGCGAAAGGGCTTGCACCGCATAGAGTCCGGCATCGGCGAGGAAGCGGACTTCGATATCGTCGGCAGCCAGTGGGATGTCGAGGAAGGCGCGATCGCGCTCCTCGGCCGCCTGGGCTTGCATTATCTCGCGGACTCGACCGAGCAGCTGGATCGCCGGTTGGAGACACTTTCCGGCGGCGAGACGGTACTGCTCGGACTGGTGGCGCAGTTGCTGCGCGATCCGGACGTGCTGTTGCTGGACGAGCCGACCAACAATCTGGATCAGGTTGCCAGACAACGGCTTTACGAGGTGGTCGAGCAGTTCTCCGGAGCGGTGCTCACGGTCAGCCACGACCGCGAGCTGCTGGACCGGATGACCACGATCGCCGAGTTGCGTCAGGGCGAATTGCGGTTGTTCGGCGGCAATTTCAGCGAGTACGAGCGGATCATCGAAGCCGAGCAGGAGGCCGCGCGAGCGGCGATCCGCGACGCACGCAGCGATGTCCGCAAGCAGGCACGTGAGCTGGTGGAGGCGCGGATCAAACTGGATCGTCGACTGCGATACGGGCAGAAGATGTGGGACACCAAGCGCGAACCGAAAATCGTGATGGCCGAACGGAAACGGCAGGCACAGGTGTCGGCGGGCAAGTTGCGCAACAACCACATCGAAAAGGTGGACACCGCAAAGGAACAGCTCGAGCAGGCGCAGGAGCTGTTGCGCGACGATCGGGAGATCCGGGTCGAATTGCCCGACACCCGGCTGTATCCGGGCCAGGACGTGATCGATCTGGACCAGGTGGAGCTGGCCTGCGGGCCGACCGTCACCTTGCGGGTGACCGGCCCGGAGCGCATCGCGCTGACCGGTCGCAACGGCGCGGGCAAAACCACACTGCTGCACCGGATCGCCGCGGCGCCCCCGAAGGTCCCGTGGCGAATGCTGCCGCAGCGGCTCGACATCTTAGACGAGCGGCTGTCGGTGTTCGAGAACGTGGCGTCGACCGTGCCACACGCCTCGGCGGAACAGATTCGAGCTCACTTGGCGCGCTTCCTGTTTCGGGGCGCGGACGCCGATATCGCGGCGTCGGCGCTCTCCAGCGGCGAGCGTCTGCGGGCCGCACTGGCCATGCTGCTGGTGGCCGATCCGGCGCCGAAGCTGCTGCTCGACGAGCCGACCAACAACCTCGATCTGCCCAGCCTGGCACACCTGGCCCAGGCCTTGGCGAGTTTCGAGGGCGCGCTGATCGTGGTGAGCCACGACCCGCGCTTCCTCGACGACATCGGGGTGACCCGGTGCGCGCAGCTCGCTGCGGACGGGCTGATCGAGGAACTGATCCGGTGACGCGTCCAGCCGAGCGTCCCGCTGTTATTCGCGGGATGCTCGGCGCAGCACGCCGGGATTCGCCAACGGATCCATGTGCGCAGTCTAGATGTACTGTCCGGACTTTCGGCGTTGGACCGGGGACACAAGGATGTATCCATGGGAATCGAGCTGAATGTCGCGGGGGTGCACCGCGAGCCTGCTGAAGACTTTCTCCAGCAGGTCGGGGAGTGGTTGCGTAGCGGCGCCTCCGATGCCCGGGTCGACTGGCCGATCACCTCCGCGCCGTTCCGGCAGCCGGTGGAGATCTCCGGTGACCGGTTACTCGCCCTGTTGCATCCGGCGGCCGAACCGATCGATGTGCGGGCCGCCCATGGTCAGGTAGTCGTCCGCGCGAGCTGTGCACCCGCTGGTCCCGGGTATCACCGCCACGTGGCCGCGGTGCTGCAGGAGTTGGGTAGACGGTTCGACGTCACATGGGATGAGGGGACCGAGGATCCGCTGGGGTTGGCCGATCATCGTGCGGAAGTCGAACACGACTATCTGCTGTGGATTTGCGCGCTCGCCCGAACCGTGTTGAGCGAAGTGCCCACCCAAGACAACTGGGTGTCGCTCGGATTGTCCCTCGGGAGTGACCGATTCGACTACGACGGGGTGGCCGCGAGTTGGCTCGGCCCCCGCGACAGCGGCTGGTTTCACGCCGTAGCCGACGGTGACGAAGCAGCCGCCATGGCGTTCTTTCCGTGGTGGGAGGACGGCTGGACGGCGCTGACCGTGCGCAACGCCGCCCTCGGCATCCTGTGGAACGACGTCCGATGGCGGGAACCGTCGGATGCCGACGACACGCCCGCACCGCTGCACGCCGACGCACTACTGGCCGAAGCACACCGCCTCGATCCGAACCTCGACCTGCCATGGGCGGCCTGGCAGGAGCTCCGTGAACTCCTAGGGATCTCGGAGCCCGCCGCCGACGGCGCACCCGCCGACCTCGACGAACGCGCAACAGCGGATTCCCGTGCGCGCCTCGGCTATCGGCGCCGCGCCGTCCTCACCGCACCGGTACCGGGCTGGAGCCTGCGCATCCCCGGCGACTTCACCTACGGCTGGGACGGCGACCGCTGGTGGGCGTGGGACGGCACCCGCGAGATCGAAATCACCGTGCTCGTCGTCGGTGACGAACAGACCGGCCCACCATCCGCCGCGATGCTGCAATACGGCGCCAACGCAACCGAAGGCCACCGTGGCGAACCGATCGTCGGCGGCCCCGGCGACGGCTGGTGGCTGCCGTCGGAGGAGGACGGCGAGATCGGCGTCCAGGGCATCGCGAGCCGCCGCAACGGCGAACTACTGCTCGTCACCATCAGCGTCCCAGATGCCCACCTGGACTGGGCAATCGACGCCTGGCGTTCCCTGCGCTACACACCGAGCAGATAGGTTTACCGGTGAAACCGGACGGCGGCGGACTACCAAGCTTCGGCATCGGAACCGTTGTCGTTCGGGACCCGGATTGTCTGCGAATCCAAGTGGCCGTCAGACGTGCGTGTTCTCCGATTCCGGTGTCAGGCCGAACCGTTCGGCGAATTCGGACATCTGGTCGAACTGCTGGTCGGGTTCGGTGGTAGGTACGCCCACAACGATGCGTGTCACGCCTCGCCCGGCGAGCTCCTGGACGCGTTCGTACCGACTTCACACCGCGCGGTGAACAGGTCCGCGACGAGTTCGCCGCCTTCCTCGATAAGCTCAGGAAAGACGTGCTGAAGTTCGAGAAACAGCGCGACCGGGCGCTCGCTCGCGAGGCGCAGACGCGCGAGCGTCAGTCCGTCTGAATATCAGAGATACACCACGATCGAGAGCAGAGGCCATGACCAAACCAGTCCTGCAGCCCGGCCCGGATCACCCGATCACCATCGAGCCGCACCCCGAGCGAGTCGTCGTTCGCGTACACGGCCACGTGGTCGTCGACACGCAGAACGCGCTGGTGCTGCGCGAAGCGTCCTACCCGCCGGTCTACTACCTCCCGCTCGCCGACGCCGACGAGTCGGTCCTGGAACGCAGCGACACCGCCACCTACTGCCCCTACAAGGGCGACGCGAGCTACTACACCGTCTCCGTAGATGGTCAGCAGAGCGTCGACGCCGGTTGGTTCTACGAGTCGCCCTACCCGGCCGTCGCCGAGATCAAGGACCACATCGCCTTCTACCCCGACCGCATCGACAATTAGGGCTTGCCGAGCGCCCGCACACCCTCCGGGGTGCTCGCGGGCGCCCGGCCGTGCCTGTTCCGGACATACCGCACCAGGCCGAGGCAGAGTTTGAAGCCGGGTATGCCGCCAATCCGAGCTGGCCGGACGCACCCGGATACATTGTGATACTCGGATATGCGCATCTATACGCCGGATCGGCTGCGGGAGCGCGTCTCACCCGCGTGGCGCGTACATGATGATGGCGACGCCGAGGAGGCAGATGGTGGATCCCAGATAATCCCACCGGTCGGGGTGGAATTTGTCGACGAGCATGCCCCAGGTGAGCGAACCCGCGACAAACACTCCGCCGTACGCGGCGAGGATGCGGCCGAAGTTCGGGTCCGGTTGGAACGTGGCGACGAAGCCGTACGCGCCGAGGGCGACGATGCCCGCGGCGATCCAGAGCACGCCACGGTGGTCGCGCCAGCCCTGCCACACGAGCCACGCGCCACCGATCTCGGCGACCGCGGCGAGGGCGAACAGCAGCAGCGACTTGGCGACAGTCATGGCGTGAAAGGTACCGGGCCGGCCGTGCGCGATCGCTGAAGGTGTAGGTCGCGCCAGAGGTCCGGTCCGAACGCGCCAGGCAGTTCCGGGTGCTGGAAGCCGCGTCTGGGGCGGTCCAGCCTGAGCGGACACTTTAGCCCGAAACGGAAGCCTTCGAGCACGGTTCGCGGAAAGTGTCCGCTCAGGCCGTCGCCACCTCGTAGACACCGTAGTGCCGTCCCAACACCGGGTACGACACATTGCGCACCGCCACTCCGCCTGCGGTACAACCGAATTCGGTACCGCCGTGGGCGTGTCCGTGGATCGCCAGCGCGGCGCCGCCCGCGTCCACGGCCTCGGCGAGGTCGTGGCAGCCGAGGCCGGGGTAGATCTTCGGCGGCTCGCCGACCAGCGTGTCGACGACCGGAGCGAAATGCATGAGGGCGATGCGGGTTTCGCAGGTCAGCGTGTCGAGCGCTTGGTGCAGGCGCAGCGCGTCCAAGGGGCCGCGACGCATGCGGGCGCGGTGTTCGACGTTGGCGTCGTCGGGTCGGCCGGGGTGACCGGGGAACCCGCCGCTGCCGCCCATTACCCCCGCGATGCCGAGCTGGGTGCCGGCCACCTCGAGGGTGATGGCGTCACCGTCGAGCATGTGCACGCCGATCTCGGTGAGCATGGTGGCGATCCGGTAACCCAGCCGCTGGTCGTGGTCGTGATTGCCGAGCACCGCGACCACGGGCACCGGCAGCCCGGTGAGCTCGGCGCACAGCAGGTCCGCCTCGCGTAGCGTGCCGCCCTCGGTGAGATCGCCGGCCAGCAGAAGCACATCGGCGTGCGTGGCCAAACCGTTGAAGGCGGGACGGAAGACGCCGGCGACCGAGCTCCGCATGTGCATATCCGCGGCGGCCGCAATCCGGATGCTGCGGTTCCCGCTGGGCTGCATGCACGTCAGCCAGCCATATGACCGGCGGGGTGTCAATCGGTTTCCCGGGGCGATCGCGCGGGTCAATGACGTCGATCAGTGTGTATAGCTGCCGGGCCATCGGAAGTTCAGTGGCCGTTCAGCCGTCCTACCTATGCGCCTCTACCAGGGGAAGCGTCGGTGAACACTCCGCGGCAAGTGGTGTTAATGCCCGGTCTGGGCGGCATGGTTCGAAGTATGCGGAGACGGTCGGCGCTGGACATCATGGCGGTCGTGGCAACCGAATTCTCGGTTGCGGGGGTCGAAGCGGTCGCTCGCGCGGACACCCCACGCAATGACGCCGTCCGTAACAAGGTCGTCGTGATCGGGGTCGACGGCGCCATGTACCCCAAGATTCAGCAGGCGCAGGCGCCGAATCTGTTGCGGCTCAGCGCCGAGGGCACCCTCGCGCGGACATCGATCGTGCCCCACGTCAGCCTGTCCGGCCCGTCCTGGACGACCGCGCTGACCGGAGTCTGGGACCGCAAGCACGGCGTGACCGACAACAATTTCGATGCCACTCCCTTCGCCGAATACCCCACGGTGTTCACCCGGCTGGCGCGTGCCGGTCGCGGCCTGACCTCCGTATCGATCGCGACCTGGGACAAGATCGCGATCATCACCGGTAGTGGCGACCGGCACGCCGACGTGATCGTCAGTACGCCGCCGGTCCCGTTCGACCCCGACGAGTCGAAAGCCGATGCCGCGACCGGGACTGCCGCGGTCGACCTGATCACGCACAACGCCCCCGACTTTCTGTTCGTCCTACTCGACCAAGTCGATTTCGCCGGCCATCGCCACGGAGGGGCATCTCAGCAGTACCTCGACGCCACGATGCGGGCGGACGCGCAGGTCGGCCGGATCGTCGCTGCGGTGGACGCGCGAGCGGCGGCCAGACCCAGCGAGCGGTGGACGATCGTGGCCACGACCGACCACGGCCATCTGCCCGAAGGCGGCCACGGTGGTCAAACACGAGACGAGACAGCCATTTTCGTCATCGCTCGTGGCCCTGACTTCGCCGCGGGCGTGACCGCCGCCCACTACTCGCTGGTCGATGTCACCCCGACGGTTCTCGACCTGCTCGGCGTCCCGCTGCCGCGCGGCCTCGACGGCATCCCGATGCGCGAACGCCCGCTGCTGTCCGCCAAGTGGTAGCGACGACCGAACTCCGGTCCCCGGAACCGCTCGATTGAACGGGTGGGTACGTCCGGGTGAACGGCACCTGGTGGGGGGTTGCGTTCACGGCGATCCGCCGCGCTGCTGATCTGGGACTAAAGTTGGTGGTCTGGGGCGGTTGCAGCGGTCGGATAGGGTGGGTCGGATCGCGGCGTGGAGAGGTGGTGGCATGACTCAGCATCTGGGCGAGGCGAATGTCGAGCAATCGGCGTCTGCCCCGCAGTCGAATGGCGCGCCGGCCACCTCTGCGGAAGCACCGACGCTGCCCGTGGCGCCCAGCGGGAATGGCACGCCGGTGCGTCAGCCGGGTACTTCGACGGCCGTGCCGACTTCGGCGTCCCGCCGGGTGCGGGCCAGGTTGGCGCGGCGAATGACCGGTCAGCGCGGGATCGCGGCGGTCAAGCCGGTGCTCGAGCCCCTGGCCAGCGTGCATCGCGAGCTGTACCCAAAGGCGAATCTCACGCTGCTGCAGCGGGCGTTCGATGTCGCCGACGAACGGCACGCGCATCAGTTCCGCAAGTCCGGTGACCCGTACATCACCCACCCGCTGGCGGTGGCCAACATTCTGGCCGAGCTCGGGATGGACACCACCACCCTGGTCGCGGCGCTGCTGCACGACACCGTGGAGGACACCGGTTACTCCCTCGAACAGCTGACCACGGACTTCGGCGCCGAGGTCTCCCATCTGGTCGACGGCGTCACCAAGCTGGACAAGGTCAACCTCGGCGCCGCCGCGGAGGCCGAGACGATCCGCAAGATGATCATCGCGATGGCGCGCGACCCGCGCGTGCTTGTGATCAAGGTGGCCGACCGCCTGCACAACATGCGCACCATGCGCTTCCTGCCGCCGGAGAAGCAGGCGAAGAAGGCCAAGGAAACGCTGGAAGTGATTGCGCCACTGGCGCATCGCCTGGGTATGGCCACGGTCAAGTGGGAGCTCGAGGACCTCGCTTTCGCGATCCTGCACCCTAAGAAGTACGACGAGATCGTGCGACTGGTCGCCGACCGGGCGCCCTCGCGGGACACCTATTTGGCGCGGGTCCGCGCGGAGATCGTGAATACCCTTGCGGCGTCTCGGATCAACGCGATTGTCGAGGGCCGGCCGAAGCACTACTGGTCGATCTACCAGAAGATGATCGTCAAGGGTAAGGACTTCGACGACATCCATGACCTGGTCGGCATCCGCATCCTGTGCGACGAGGTCCGCGACTGCTATGCGGCCGTCGGTGTCGTGCACTCGCTGTGGCAGCCGATGGCGGGCCGGTTCAAGGACTACATTGCCCAGCCGCGCTACGGCGTCTACCAGTCGCTGCACACCACCGTGGTCGGCCCGGACGGCAAGCCCCTGGAGGTGCAGATCCGCACCCAGGACATGCACCGCACCGCCGAGTTCGGCATCGCCGCGCACTGGCGCTACAAGGAGACCCGCGGCAAGCACTCCAACGACTCCACCGAGGTCGACGACATGGCGTGGATGCGGCAGCTGCTCGACTGGCAGCGGGAGGCGGCCGACCCTGCCGAGTTCCTGGAGTCGCTGCGCTTCGACCTGAAGTCGCCGGAGATCTTCGTGTTCACGCCGAAGGGTGATGTGATCACGCTGCCGCAGAAATCCACTCCGGTGGACTTCGCGTACGCGGTGCACACCGAGGTCGGGCACAAGTGCATCGGTGCGCGAGTGAACGGTCGGCTCGTCGCCTTGGAACGGCAGCTGGAGAACGGCGAGGTCGTCGAGGTGTTCACCTCGAAGGCGCAGAACGCCGGACCGAGCCGCGACTGGCAGAACTTCGTGGTGTCCCCGCGTGCCAAGGCGAAGATCCGCCAGTGGTTCGCGAAGGAGCGGCGTGAAGAGGCGCTGGAAAGCGGCAAGGACCAGATCGGTAAGGAAGTCCGTCGCGTCGGTCTGCCACTGCAGCGCCTGATGAGCGTGGACGCGATGAACGCGGTCGCGCACGAACTGCACTACACCGACATCTCCGCCCTCTACACCGCGGTCGGCGAGCATCAGGTATCCGCGCACCACGTCGTGCAGCGGCTGATGGCGCAGCTCGGCGGCATCGGCGACGTGGAGAACGAGCTCGCCGAGCGTTCCACCCCGTCGACAACGCCGAACCGGCAGCGCGTCACCGGCGATGCCGGTGTGCTGATCCCCGGTGCACCGGGCACCGTCGCCAAGCTGGCGAAATGCTGCACCCCGGTGCCCGGCGACGAGATCATGGGCTTCGTGACCCGCGGCGGCGCGGTCAGCGTGCACCGGACCGACTGCACCAATGCCGGTTCGTTGCGCGAGCAGGCCGAGCGCATCATCGACGTGGAGTGGGCGCCGTCGCCGTCGTCGGTGTTCCTGGTCGCCATCCAGATCGAGGCGCTCGATCGCACTCGTTTGCTGTCGGACGTGACGAAGGTGCTTGCCGACGAGAAGGTAAACATCTTGTCCGCCTCGGTGGCCACGCACGGCGACCGGGTGGCGATCAGCAAGTTCACTTTCGAGATGGGCGACCCGAAGCACCTCGGCCACTTGCTGAACGTGGTGCGCAACGTGGAAGGCGTGTACGACGTCTACCGCGTCACCTCGGCCACCTGAGCGCCCGTCGAGCTAGTACACCGACAGCGGCGCGTATGTTGATCTTCATCCAGGTGAAGGCGGTTTCGGGGCCGTTCTCGCGGCCGCCGGTTCGTCAAGCTGCCTGAACATCGGCAGCCGGATCGGCCGGCGTGCCCGCCCGGAATGTAGCGGCGGCCCAACGCGGCTCCGGTGCGACTTCCCGCGTTCGCCGGAATGCGTAGTCCAGGTGCGGGATTCAGATCGACGAAGTGTCGCCGGTGGGTTGCGGTCCGCCGCGAAAGATCGGAAACTTATCGGGCGGTCAGCAACGGCGCGCCGTTATGTGTCATGGACCCTCGGGCGGGTTGCGGAATGTTTTCACCGCTGCCGCAGTAATAGCCGGAATCTGTTACGGTCTATTGCGTTTCATGGCGTTGAGGACGGCTGCGGCAACACGGATTGATTGCGGATCGCGATGACGGATTACACGGCGAGTTTCCCGGGGATGCTGGTGGCATTCGCCGTTGCTGTGGCGACCGTTGGCACGGGCGCCGCGGTCGCGGAGCCGCCGAGCCCCGTCGGCCCATCGACGAATGTTCCGATCGCGGCCTGTCCGGCGCTGTACGCGTTGGGAATTCAGGGCACGGGGGAGTCCTCGCCCGACGCGGCGCCCACCACCGATACCGGCATGCTGTCGACGGTCTTCATGCCGATGATGGCCAAGGCATCCGCTCCCGGACTGGTCGATCGAGCCTACGTGCCTTACGAATCCGGATTCGGCGGTGCGACCGCCGGTGGCGCGGTGCCGTATTCGGAGTCGGTCGCGGGCGGCCTGACCAGGTTGCGCACGATGGCCAAGACGGTCGCCGACCGATGCGCGAACACCCGGTTCGCGGTGGTCGGGTATTCCCAAGGCGCACACGTGGCCTCGATGTTCGCGCAGGAGATCGGCCAGGGGCGTGGCGTGCTCCCCGCGGACAAGATCGCAGCGGTCGCGCTGTTCGCCGACCCGACCCGCAACCCCGGTGCGCCGCTGTTTCCCGGTGCGCCGGGTAAGGCCACGCCCGATGCGCCGCCCGATACCTCCGGCGATCAACTTGCCGCGATCGCGGCCTTGCCGCAGGAGCCCGCGAGTGGCGGCGGCATCGGCCCCGAGCGAGACATGGCCGCGAACTTCGGAGCGCTGACCGGTCGAGTGGCCAGTTTCTGTGCGGCGGGTGACCTCGCGTGCGACGCACCGCAGCGCGCACCGATCCTGAAAGCGGTCGCGGAAGTCGCGGGCCAGGCCGAGCTCAGCGGCGGCGACCCGATCGCCTCGCTGGAGTCGATCGCGCAGGCGCTGGCGTACACTTCGATCAAGACGGCGACGAAGGTCTTCAACGAGGACGTGCAGGGCAACTCGATCGCGAATCTGTCACTCTCGCCGCAGAAGTCGATCTCACAGCGGCTAGCCGACGCCGCCGATCCCCGGACCCCGCTGGACATTCCCGGCGCGATCCAGGGTGTGCTGAAGGTCGGCATGATCGGGTTGAACGCGGTCTCCACGGTGGTCAAGACGGTCATCAATCCGGCGGCCATTTCTGAACTGGCCACGGCGGGTCTGGCGAATCCGGTGGCCGGACTGCTGCTGCTCGGCACGAAGCTACTGGGTGCCGTTCCACAACTGATCCCGCCGACCACCAGCATTCGCCTGGTCACCCAGGCGTTCGACGCGGTTGTACAAAACATCACCGATAACAGCGAACTGCTCAACATCACCACCTGGACGCGGTACTGGGACACGGTGCAGCGGCACGGCGCTTACGGCACCGCGTCGGTGTCGGCCAACGGAGCCGCACCGACCCAATTCGTGGCCGACTGGTTCGCTTCGGTAGCTCGCGATGTAGCCGCCGAGTTCGGCAGCGGCAGCACGCCGCAGGGTGGTAGCGACAGGCCGTCGGCCGGATTCTTCGGACAAAGTTCCGGCGCGTCGACTACGCCGAATTCGTCCGGTACGGGACAATTTCCGTTTGGGACGGGAGCCGATGGCGCCTCATCCGGCGGCGCGACTTCGATTCCGCCCACCGGTCTACCCGGTACCGCCAACAGCTACCCGTTCTCCACGAACTGATCGCCGAGAGGGTCCACGATGCGCCATGTGCCTCGCTCTGCGGGAAGGGGGAAATGTTGAAGTCGTACAAACAGCTGTCGCGCTGGTACGTCGCGCTGGAGCCGGACAACGGCTCGAACGCCCCCCTGCACCTGGACGAGGCGAGTGCGCAAGTCGCCGTCGACGACGACGGCCCGGCGCGCTATCCGCACTACATTCGCGAGGACGACCCTGAAGAGGTGCGCGCCCGCACCGATGTCCCGACGGGTTTGGCCTCGGGTCGTAGCGAGTTCACCGGCGGTTGGTCGGACTGGGTGGCCGGACGCGCGCCGGGACCGGACGACGAGTACGCGCCGCCGCGCGACAGCGACCTGGTGCGCTTCCCATGGCCGGACGACGACGAATTCGACGACGACCCCATCCGGCCAGCGGCTCCGTCCCGCTCGTCGCATGGGCTGCGGCAGGCCGCGCGGAAGCACCCGACCTCCCGCCGCGCCCGAGTGATCATCGCCCTTGTGGTCGCGGTGGTGCTGCTCGGTGCCGCCGCGGGCGTGGTCTACCTGCTGCACGCGTCCAACAATCGGGCCGCCGGATCCGGACCGTCCTCGATGCAGTTCGCGGCGGGCAGCGCCCAATCCAACAATGGCGCCCAGTTCAACAATGTGGACGCCAAACCCAATTACGCGACCAAACCCCAACCCGGCACCGGCAGGCTCGCGGTATCCGACTGCCCCACCGAACGCACCGATCTAGTGGTGCGCAGCGCCGAACCCGGCGCAACCACCTCGGGTCCGGACGCGGTGCTGGCGTTCCAATACGCCTACTACGTGGACCGCTCCGGGGAACAGGCCAGGGCGGCAGTCGCGCCGGACGCCACGGTCTCACCCGCCGCGGCGATCCAGCGCGGTATCGACTCCATTCCGGTGGGCACCACGCACTGCGTGCGCATCGTGACCATCGCCGACAACCGGTACTCGGTGGAGATCACCGAGTACCGGCCCGGCGGTGCGCCCGCCACGTACAACAGGCAGACGGTCACCACTGCGGTGGTCGGCGGCCGCACCCACATCACGGGCATCGCGGCCGGATAAAGGAGAGCTGAGGCGATGGGAGACGACTGGAGCCGCTGGCTCGACGAGGTGCCCGAGGAGGGCGAACCGTCGGGTCGACCAGCGCGCACGAGGGCTCCGGTGGTGCGGTTACGGCGCGGCAAACGCGCGGAACGCGGTGCGGAGATCGCGCAACCGACGCAGCGCCCGATTCTGGTGGTCGGCGGCTGCGGTGGCGCGGGGACCACTACGACGGTGCTCGGGATCGCCGGGGAGCTGGCGATGGCGGGTAACCCGACGGTGGCGGTGGACGCGACGGCGGCGGGTAGCGACCTGGCGTTGCGCGGCGCCGACGAACACTTGCATCCGATCAGTCTGCAGTCGTGGCTCTACGGCCGCGGCAACGACGAGCCAGCACCGTTGAAGGAATGCATGTCCCAGGCGACCTCCGGGGTCGGCCTGCTGTGGCGCGACGCCGCACCGCTGCGTCGCCGGGCCACCTATCTCACGGTGGCGCGGTCGATCTACGACGCCGGGTTCACCGGTGTCTACGACGGCGGCAATCCGATTGCCGGACGGCAACTGCGGCCACTGCTCGACGACTCGGATGTTGCTCTGGTGCTTGCCATTCCGGCGCGCGCCGATGCCGCGAACCGGCTGCGGGTGACCCTGGAATGGCTCGATGACCAGTTCGGTGATTCGGCCGATGGACAGGGCGGCGGCATCGTCGGCGATACAACAATCGTTGTCTCCCACCAGCAACCGGGCGCGGAGTCACGGGTAGCCGGACATTTGCGTGAACACCTCTCGGGATGGGTCCGCGACATCAGGGAGATTCCGTACGACCCGCACTTGGCCCGCGGTGAACTCGTCCGGCATTCGTCGCTGGCTCCGGAGACGCGCCGGGCCTACGCACGCCTGCTCGTAGGGGTGGCATCATGACCGCCGCTATGAAACTTCATCGTCAACCCGAACCCGCGCAGGCCGGAGTCGTCGCCCCACCGGAGTCGCGGCGCGCGCTGATCTGGGACCGCCCGGTGCCCGGTGTCGGCCGAGCGCCGCTGGTGTGGTTGCTAGGTGTGCACGGTGGTGCCGGAGCTAGTACCCTCGCGCATGTGCTTGCGCCCGCGGCGGATTCGGGCCGCCGCTGGCCGGGCGGCTTCGACCGCGAATCACCCTTCGTCGTCCTGGTCGCCAGGGAAACCATCGCCGGACTCACCCGCGCCCACGACCTGTTGCGCCAGCATCATTCCGGTTTCGCCGGATCTGCCGATGTGCTCGGCCTCATTACCGTGGCCGCGCGGCCCGGCCGGTTACCCGCCGAGATCCGGCGCTACCGCGACGTGGTCGGTTCGCTGGCCGGCCAGGTGTGGCAGGTGCCGTGGTACGAGGAGTGGACGCTGGTCGAACCGGAGAAGCTCCCGGTGTGGGCGCCAGGTGACGCGCTGCCGCCGAAGAAGCGAAAGATCGACCCGCTCGAGGAAGTTCCGCTCGAGGTCCGGGAACTCGGCACCGATATTGTCACTGCGGTACGCGAAAACTTGGATGCCGCTTCATCTTTCGACGAAGGCGCATCATGAAGATGATTTTCGCCGCCACACCGGACCGCTGATCGCACTTCTATGGAGAAAGGCACCCGATGAGCACGATCCTCCTCGCCGTGCAGGACACGTACGGCACTGTCCTTGCCCAAGTCGGTAATCCGACACCAGAGGCGCCTCCCGGCTCGGAGAAGATCCTGCAGCTGGTCCGGTACCTCACCTGGTTCGTCCTGCTGTCCGGTATCTGCGGCATCACCTACGCGGGTGGCAAGTTCGCGTGGGAGAAGTGGACCGGCGGTGGGCTCGAGTCGCCGAAGATGGTGGCGGGTGCCATGATCGGCGGCGTCGTCGCAACCAGCGCGGGCACCATCATGAACGCCGTCATCGGAACCTGATGTCGGCGATGTTCACCGTGCGAATGTCGGCAGGCGAGCTGCTCGCGTACAAACAGATGCCGTCCGAGGTGCTGCAACCACTGATGCACCTGTTGAATTGGCTGCTCTGGTTTGTGTTGCTGGTGTGCCTGGCCTGGATGATCGTGTCCGCGGGCCGCCTGTGGATCGCGTTCAAGGGCGACCTCGCGATGAACGACGCCTCGCACGGCGTATTGATGAGTCTGCTCGGCGCGACGGTGGCGAGCAGCGCGTCCGGGATCGCGCTGGCGTTCCTACCGACGTGAGCCACCGGTACCGGGATGGGGACGGCCCTGGAATGAAATCCACAGTGCCGCGGTTGCATACCGCGACCGCAACGCAGCGCGTCGCGGACGGATCGGACCGCCGTGCGTTGCGGCGCGCGATCCGCAGACCCGCTGCGGGTGCGTTCGGCGTCGCCCTGCTGATGGCGGCGGCCGGTTGCGGTGGCGGGAATTCGGGTCCGAACCTGTCCGAGACGCCGACGCACGTGCGGTGGCAGCCGTTCCAGGGTGTGCCACTGCCCCACGCGGACCAGGGGCCGAAGAAGGAAGCCGACGGCGCCGCAACGGGTTTCGAGCATTCGCTGGCGGGCGCCGCGCTCGCCGCGATCATCCACACGGTGCGATTGTCGGTGGCCTCGGACAACCAGTGGTCGAAGGTGGTTGCCCTGGAGGTGGTTCCGAGTCGCGGCACAGACGAGTGGTCGGTGAACCGGGTGCAGCTGTCGATCACCGGACCCGCCTCGGCCGAATACGCGCCTCGGCTGCTCGGCTACAAGATCACCGACTACACCGATCAGAAATCCGCGGTCGACGTCTTCAGCCAATACTCGGACAACTCGAAAGCGGTGAACCACACCATCGTGGAGTGGTTCGGCAACGACTGGAGGTTGCGACTGCCTGACCCGGAATCGACCGCACGCCCCATCGAGGCGGTCGACGCATTACCGACTGACGTCGTGAAATTGGAGGCACCGGCATGAGTGAGCGCAGCGAGCGAGTCATGTCGCGACGCGCCTCGCGCATGACGGAGCCGAGCGCGAGCGAGGTGCGGTCATGAGCGAGAAGGAGAAGGAGTCATACCCGCGCGATCGCGTCTCCTTCGGTGTCATCGCCTCCGCCGCGGTGCTGGCGCTCATCGTCATCGTGGGTCTGGTCGTATATCTCGGTCGTGACAGTTCCGGCGCCGCGGGCAGTGGGGCGGCCGCACCGGCGGGCAACGGCGCGAACGGGTTCGCGAGTCCCGAGGTCGACCTGCTCGGCAGGCGGGTCGATATTCCGAACAACCCTGCGGGGCAACCACTTCCGCAGGACCCCCGGCAGCAGCGCAAGCCCTCCGACGGGGACTGGCTGATCGCCGCGCCCACGGGCACCACCGCACCGGGCGGCTGGCAGCGGGTGTTCGGCGCCTCGGTGCCGTTCTCCACCTCCGACGGCCCCGCCCGCATCGAAGATGGTCTGGCCGTTGGCTATTCGCACACGCCGCAGGGCGCGGTGCTGGCCGCCGCCCAGATCACCTACCGGCTCAACGCCCGTCCCGCGGACCGCGACCTGTATGTCCGGCAGGTGCGGGTCTCGGCGCAGCAGATCGCTGCCTACGACATGGCGTTGTCTCAGGACCGCCTGCCCGAGCAGCAGCCGGAGAAGCTGACCCGCTACTTCGTGGCGTCCGACGCGTTCAAGGTGGAGAACTACGCCGACGACCTGGCCATCATCCGGCTCGCCACGCGCGGCCCTGTGGTCGACGGCAAACAGCTGTGGGCGGCGCTGCGACTGGTCATGGTGTGGGACGCGGGGGATTGGCGGCTCAAGCCCGCCACCTCCAACAGCGCGCAGACCGAATACGTCGAATCGCTGTCCGGGTGGTCGAAATGGTGACCGCGGGACCAGGATCGGGTCCGAAGCCTAAGCGCTCGCCGCTGCCATTGCTGGGCGTCGGTGCGGCGTTGGCGGTGCTGATTACGGTGGTGGTGACACTCGGCGCGGTGCGCAACAATGCCGCCGGGGCCGATCAGGTGTCGAAGGCGGGTACGACGTCGGGGAGTGTGCCCGTCAGCGGTTCGGCGCTGGGCCCGGCCGGATTCGGCGATCCGAAGGTCGACATCTTCGGCCGCCGGGTCGACGTCCCAAACGACCCGGCAGGCGTTGCGCTGGAACAGAATCCGGCGTTGCGCCCGCAGCAGGGCGCACCCGCATGGTTGACCGCCATGCCCGTACCCGCCAGCGGAGAAGGCGTGTGGCAGCGGGTATTCGACGGTCCGGTCGTGCGGTTTTCGGCCTCCGACGGCCCCGCGCGGATCGATGGCCGGGCAGCCGTCGGATTCGCGCACACCCCGCAGGGCGCGGCACTTGCCGCGGAGCAGATCTACTGGCGCACCAACGCGAATCCGCGCGATCGAGATCTGCTGGTGCGACTGGTCGAAGTGACGCCGCAATATCTTGCCGAGTACGACCGGCTGATGGCCGAGGGCAAGGTGTCGGATCGGCTGCCCGACAAACTCAGACCGCTGTTGTTCGCTTCGGACGCGTTCCGAATCGAAAGCTACACAGAGGATTCCGCGATCATTCAGTTTGCGAGAAAGGCCCGAGAAACAGTTGATGGCCAACCAACATGGGTGGGCATGCGTACGGCAGTCGTGTGGCGAGACGGAGATTGGAAGCTCACCACGGTGAGCGGCGAACAGCAAGTCCAGATCGAGTCCCTGCGAAACATCGAGGGGTGGACACAATGGTGAGGCGAGTCGTCACAATTTTCGCGGTCATCTTCACAGTGATGATCGCGACGCCGACGGTGGCCTACGGCCAGACCTACGGCTTCGACCAGACGTGCAACGACATCCATGACACGCTCGACAACGTCGGCCTGCCCGGGGTCTCGCTCGGTGACGCCGCGTCCGCGGCATGCAAGGCGGGCAATGCCGCCTCGCATCCCGGTCAGGCGGCGACCGCGGTCAAGGACAAGGCGTGGGATTCGACCTTCGGCAAGGTGGTCGATTCGCTGATGAATGGTCTCGGTCAGGCCATCATCCTGGCGCTGACGTTCTGGATGAAGGTGCCCAACGAGGTGGCCAGCGATGGGGGGTCGTTGTTCACCAAGATCAACGACTACACCTATCAGGCGCAGATATTGCTTTTGATAGCCTCGGTGATCCTCTCCGGCGCCAGACTGGCCGAGGCCAGACGCGGCGCCGCGATGAACGAGGCGGCCGAATCGTTCCGGATGTTTGCCCGGGTGGTGTTCAGCTCGTGGATGCTCGGCGCGGTCATCGTCGCTGGCACCCAGGCCTCGGACAAGTTCTCCGAGTGGATCATCAACGACTCGACCAACGGCAACGCCAAGGACCTGGCCGAGCTGATGGTGAAAACTAGTAAGCTGCAGGCGTTCTCACCGGGTCTGGTGCTGATCATCGCCATCGTTGGGTTGCTCGGTGCGCTCGCGCAGATCGTGCTCGCCATCGTTCGCCAGGGCCTGCTCATCATCGCGGCGGGCGTGCTGCCATTGGCCGCGGCCGCGTCGGGGATGAACACTGGCAAGTCGGCCTATCAGAAGCTGGTCGGCTGGATCATCGCGTTCATGCTGTGGAAGCCGGTGGCGGCCATCGTCTACATGATCGCGTTCACCACCGCGGGCCACGTGGACTCGCTCACGCCCACCGGCGGACTGCCGGAAGGTGATCAGGCGCAACGCATGTTGGTCGCTATCGTGCTGCTGTGCAGTGTGGCGTTCGTGCTGCCCGCACTGATGCGTCTGGTCACGCCCGCGGTCGCGATCGTTGGCAGCGGCGGTTCCGGTCTCACCGCGACAGGCGGCACCCTGCTCGCGGTCGGCGCGCTCGGCGCGATGGGCACCAAGGCGGTCGGAGTCAAGAACGCGGCGGCGCCGGGTTCGGCAGGCTACGTGGGTGGTTCGGGCAGCCCGCCGCCGTCGGGCGGAGGCCGTGGTGGCAGCCCGCGTCCGGCACCGCCGCGCGGTGGTGGTGGCGGTGGTGGTGCCGCAGGCGGTCCGCGCGCCTCCAGCCCGCAGGGCGGCGCGGGAGTACCGTCCGGTGCGGCCAGTGCGGCGGGCCGGATCGGCGCGGCGCGCGCCGCGACCAGTGGGCTGACGCGTGCCGATCAAGCCATGGGTGACGTAGCCGGCGATCGCTGGGCGAACCGTTCACCCGACCTCGGGAGGAGCACCATTCCGCGATGACGATGACGACGAGCGATACCTACGAGCGCCGCTCCTACGGACTGTGGCAGAAGCCCCGCAGCGCAGGCCTTTTCGGCCTGCGCTGGGAGGAGACCGTCATCGGCTTCGTCGTCGTGATCACGGCCCTCATCTGCGCCATGGTCGGCGGTTTCCAGTGGGGTCTGATCGTGGGCGGCACCGGCGTTGTCGTGATGGTTCCACTGGTGTGGCGGTCGGGCGGCCGATCTGGCTACGAGAACGGAATAATGATGTTCAACTGGATGCGGTCGCGTAATCGTGGCGAGCACGTGTACCGCGGCGGCCGGTTCTCCCGGATCCCCGGCGGCGTCACCCGGCTACCCGGACTATTGGCGCCCTCAAAGCTGTATGAGGGCATCGACGCTGGCGGCTACAGCTTCGGCATGATCCACCTGCCGCAGTTCGCGCAGTACACGGTGGTGTTGCGGGCGTGGCCGCAGGGCCACGAGGCGGTCGACCAGCCGGTGATCGACCGCTGGGTGTCGGCGTGGGGCACCTTCCTCGCCTCGGTCGGCCAGACCAGTGACATCGTCGCCGTCGTCCCGGTGATCGACACCGTGCCGGAGACCGGAAACCGTTTGCTCACCGAGGTTTCCACGATCACTCGGCCCGAAGCGCCGGAGCTGGCGCAGCAGGTGATGTACGAACTGGCCACCGAACTGCCGCAGGAGCGGGTGCAGCTGCTGCCGCGCGTGGCGATCACCTTCAAAGCCACCACCGCCGAGCGTCGCAAGAACCCCGCCGAGGAGGCGGTCGAGATCGGCCGCAGGCTGCCGGGCATCTGCGCCGCGCTGGCCGAGGCGGGCGTGCGCGCGCAGCCGATGTCGGCGGACGAGGTGATCTCGTTCATCCGGCGCAGCTACGACCCGGCCTCGCAGGCCGACCTCGAGGTAGCCGCGGGTGAACCCGAAGGGCACGGCCTGGATTGGGCCGACGCCGGACCGGTCTCGCACGACGAGAAGTGGGATCATCTGGTGCACGACGGTGGCCGCTCGGTCACCTGGGAGATGGACGCCGCACCCGAGGGCGCGGTGGACGAGCGGGTGCTGCAACGACTGCTCGCCCCGAATCCCGAAGTGCCACGCAAGCGCATCGCCATCGTCTATCGTCCACACTCGGCCGCCGATGCCGCGGAGATCGTGGACGACGATTTCAAGAACGCACTGGTCGCTCAGCAGAGCGAACGAGGGGTCGTCTCGGCGGCCGCGACCCTGCGGGTGGGCGCCACCCAGCAGGCCCGCGAGGAGCAAGCCCGGGGTCACGGTGTGACCCGCTTCGGGGCATTGGTGACCATCACCGAGCCCCTGCGCGGCGATCTGCCGCGTATCGAAGCCATCACGCGCGACCTGTCCACGCAGGCGCGGCTGAAGATCCGACGGTGTTATCGCTATCAGTCGGCGGCCTTCGCGGCCTCGCTCGGCTGCGGCGTGATCCTGCCGGAACACGCGACAATTCCGAAAGCACTGGCGGGGTGAGCGATTCATGGCACGTGACTACGAGCCACCCGTGCGGGAACGGGACGGTGCGCCGGTCCGGCGCAAACGGCGTCCGGAGGACGACCCCGACGACTGGGCACACCGCCCCGCGCTCGAGGCGGAGCCACCGCGCCCCGTCGGTGGCGCGCAGCGCTCCTCCGGTGACGCACAGCGTCCCGCTGGCGACGGTGCCCGGCCGCGTGGCCGCGAGCGTTCCGGTATCGAGGAGATGCCGGACCGGGTTCGGCGATCGGCGCGGGTGAGTGGCGACGATCGACCGGGCCGGGAAGAGATGGCCGATCGGGAGCGGCGAGCGGCACGCGAGGCGGCCGAGCGCCGAGCGCGGGCCGGAGCCGGGCGGGCCGACGGGGTCCGTGCCGATCGGGCGCATCCCGAGCGGCCGCGTGCCGATCGTCCACATGTCGACCGTGCCGGGTCCGAGAACGGCCGTGGCGAGCGCACTTCCGCGGATCGTGCGCGCAACGACGGTGCCAGGACCGAACGGCCGCCGCGCGACCGTGATCGTCCGCGCGGCAATCGTGCGGCGCCGGGGGACCGCGGCGGCCGGCGGGCCGACCGCAACGGCGCGAAGACCGGTCGCGGTGCGCAGCGGCCGGTGAAGGCGGACCGTGCCGCCGACCGCGCCATGGGCACACCGGAGATGGACAGGACCGCCCGCAGGGCGAAGGCCAGGGCGGACAAGGCCAAACAACAGGGTCCGCCGCTACTCGACGATGTCACCCGCACCAAGCTGGAAGGGATCAGCCGCGAAGGCACCGGCCTGCGCGCCGCTTGGGCGACCTTCCGGATCCGCACCGACGATATCCGTCGCCGCAACTACGCGGCCCGCGCCGAGCAGACCTACAAGGACGGATTCGACCGCAACACCGCACAACTCACCGATCGCGGCTACGCCGGGCCAGGCGGCGGCCGGATGAACGTGGTCGGCCGCCCGGTCGAATACCGGGCCACCACCGCGCAGGTGGCCGGTCTGTGGCCGTGGTCGGTGGGCGCCGGTGCGCCGCTCATCGGCACCCCGCTCGGCTCGCACCTGCACACCGGCGCACCGGTCTGCTTCGACCCGATGAACTGGTTCCTGCGCGGCAGCTTCATCACCGCGCCGAGCCTGTTCGTGTTGGGACTCAACGGTTTCGGAAAGTCGTCGCTGGTGCGCCGGATCGTGCTCGGCGGCATCGCCCAGGGCATCACGCCGCTGATCCTGGCCGACGTGAAACCGGACTACCGCAAGATGGTGGAACTGGTCGGCGGTCAGGTGATCGACCTCGGCTACGGGCACGGCAAGCTCAACCCGCTCGCTGCCGGTGTGCTCGGCTCGGTGGTGCCGCGGCTGGAAGAACTGCCCGCCCTGCAAACCCAGGTGCTGCAGGATCTGCGGGCCAGACAGGTCACGCTGGTGGCCGGTCTGGTCGAACTGGTCCGCGGCGCGCGGGTGCGCGACTACGAGGAGACGCTGATCTCTACCGCGCTGCGCGTGCTGTACCGGCCCGGCAGCGGTTACACCCCGGATCAACCGCCGATCATGGAGAACCTGCTCGAGGTGATCGTCGGCGGCGGCGAGGAGTTGATGCTCGACGCGGGTGCCGACGACGCGGCCGAATATCAGGTCGCGATCAAGGGGCTGCGGCGCTCGTTGCGCGCGCTCACCCAGGGACCGTTCGGCGCGATCTTCAATGGCCAGACCACCGTTCCGATCGACACCAGCGCCGTCGCGGTCTGCATCGACGTCTCGCACATCCCCACCGGCGACAAGAAACTCAAAGCCGCCGTGATGCTGGCCTGTTGGGCCGACGGCTTCGCCTCGGTGGAAGCGGCGCACGTGCTCGCCGACGCCGAACTCGGGCCGCAGCGCTATTTCCAGGTCGTCATGGACGAGCTGTGGCAGGTGCTCGGCCTCGGCGACTTCATGATCGACCGGGTCGACGAACTGACCCGACTGCAGCGAGGCATCGGTACCGCGCTGATCATGATCAGCCATACCATCAAGGACCTGCAGTCACTCGGATCGGAGGCCGCGATCGCCAAGGCGCTCGGCTTCCTGGAGCGCGCTCGCGCCAAGATCTTCGGCGCGCTGCCCGGCGAGGAAATCAAGCGGCTCGACAGCACCATTCCGTTCACATCCGCCGAGGAGGAGATGGTGACCGGATGGTCCGCACCGCAGGCGCTGACGGGCGAGGCGCTCAAGCCCGGCCAGCAACGGCCCTCACCACCCGGCACCGGCAAGTTCCTGCTGAAGATCGGCGAGGATCGCCGGCCCGGCATCCCGTTCCACATGGAGTTCACCCTCTCGGAGAAGGAAAGTGGAATCCACGACACCAACCAGCGGTTCAGTGAGTTCACCGAATCCACCGCGCGTGGCACGGATTCGCCCAGTGGGAGTGCCGCATGAGGGTTGGCTCGATGGCCGCGCGGTGGTGCAGATCGGTGGCCGCGTGCGGGAGGTGGGGCGCATGATGCCGCATCGGTCTTATCGAAGAGTGTCGCCGGAAGTGCGCAATGCCGCTGTGGAGCAGGTCATCGCGCTGACCGGCAAACTCCACAGCGAATCGGAGGCGTGCCGGGTCGTCGCCGAACAGATCGGCGTGCACACGAATTCGGTGCGCAACTGGGTGCGTGCCGCCGAAGGACCGAGCCTGGAACGTCTTGACGCGACGGCGCTGCGCCGCAAAGTGGCTCTGTTGCAACAACAATTGGCCGCCGCCGCCGAAATGAACCGCACACTTGCCGACACACTCAACGAATCCCGGCGCCACAGGTGACCTGCCGACCGGCGCAGGTCCGCATTCGGCCTGAGCAGGCAGTGCCGCCGCGGCTCCGGCGGGTGGTGCCGAATCCGCGCGAGCAGGCGCGATGACCGGGCGCAGCATCCTGTGGGTGGCGCTCGGTGCGGTGCTGGGGTTGATGACCCTGGTGGTGGTGATCGTGCTGCCTGCGGTGGACGACGCGTGCGAGGGCGCCTCGGTCCTCGGATCGGCGACCGTGCTGCCTCCGCTGGGCGGTTTCGCGCCGGGTGACCCCCGCGCCGCGGCCGCGTCCGGCAGTCCGACGACGAGCGCCAACCCGACCGTGACGGGCAATTCCACGGTGACGGGCAATTCCACGGTGACACCGACGAATCCAACGGTTACCGGCACGCCGTTGCTGGCTGCCGGCAGCGGCCCGATCCGCCGCACGCTGCCGCTGGCGGCGGGCACGTTCACGGTGTCGGACGTCTTCGGCGCGCGCGGCGGCACCCATATGGGCGTCGACTTGGCCGCGCCCGATGGCACCACCATCTACTCGGTCTCCGACGGCCGCGTCGTCGCGGCCGGTCCCGCATCGGGTTTCGGCAACTGGATCGTCGTCGACTCGGTCGACACCAACGGTCGCGCGTATTCGGCGGTGTACGGGCACATGTGGGCCAGCGGCGTGCACGTGCGCGTCGGCGACGCGGTGACCGCGGGACAACCCATCGCGACCGTTGGCTCCGACGGTGAATCCAGCGGCCCGCACCTGCATTTCGAGATCGTGCCGGGTGGCCGCTTCACCGGCGGCCGCCAGATCGACCCGCTGCCTTGGCTCGACGGCGCACCGACCCCGGATGTCGGTGGCGCGCAGGCATTTTCGAGCGATCCACGATGCAGTCGCGGCTTCGGCAGCGCCGGTGGCGCGCTGGCCGCGGGCAAGGTGCCGCCGGAGCTCGAGGTCTGGTACCGCCGTGCGGGCTCGATCTGCCCGCAAATCACCCCGTCGCTGCTTGCCGCGCAGGGCAGGCAGGAGTCCGGCTTCCGGCGCGGCGCGAATTCGCCTGCGGGCGCGCAGGGTTTGGCGCAGTTCCTGCCCGGCACCGCGGCCGGCATCGACCCCGACGACGGCAAGCCGTATGTCATCGATGCCGACGGCAATGGTGTCGCCAGCGTGTGGGACGACGGTGACGCGATCGTCGGCCAGGGCCGCTATATGTGCGCGATCGCGCACCAGATCATGAACTGGGAGGCCGAGGGCCGGGTGCAGGGCGATGTCGTCGCGCTCACCCTGGCCGCCTACAACGCCGGTGAGGGCGCGGTGCTCGCCTCCGGTGGGATGCCGAATCAGGTGGCGGCGCACTACTCTGAGACCCAACCGTACGTCGCGAACATCCTCGCGATGGAACCGCAGTACCGCGCGCCGGGTTCGCTCGGCCGGTTCACTCCACAGGACGGGTCCGGCGGTGGCCAGATCGTGGAGGCGGCGCGCCAGTGGCTCGGCCAGCCATATGTCTGGGGTGGTGGCGGGCCGCAGGGACCGAGCGGCGGTGGTCTGGACGGTCCGGGCTTGACCTCGGCGGCGGTGTTCGCGGCCTCCTCCGGCACCGTGACGCTGCCGCGCACCGCAGAACAGCAGTGGGAGGCAGGCGCGGAGGTGCCGATGAGCAAGGCGGCGCCGGGTGATCTGGTGTTCAGCGCGTTCGGTCCGCGCGGTCCGGCGCAGGTCGGAATCTATTCTGGCAATGGACAAATGATCCAGGCGGTGCCCGGTGCGGACGCCCGTTCCCGCGGCGGGGTGACCGAGGTCGCGGTGCCCGGTGACGCGCGCGTGCGGAGGGTACTGTGAATAGCGGGGTGAACCGGGGGAGTGAACACGCCGAAGCACATGAGGCGCTCGGACCGCCCATGTGTCGGTCGGGGCAGTTAGCCTTGAATGACCGATTAGCCTGGAATGATAAAGCGAAAGCACGCGCGAAACTGGTGGTGATGCTGGTGGTAGGCGTCGCGATGCTGGGTGCGGCCTGTAGCAGCGGAGACAGCGGCGGCACGGATTCCGGTGCGCCACACTCACCCACGTCCACGACCCGGTTGCTGGAAGACGTGCCCGCACCCGATCCGGTCACGCCCGACGGTGTCGCGGTGGCGGCGCTGAAGGAGATCTACACCTGGCAGCCCGCCACCGAGAACCAGGGCGCATCGCTGACCCGGGCCCGGAAATGGCTCGGCCCCAGCATGACTCGGATGTTGGATAGCTCGCCGACCGGACTGGAGACGCCGAAACCGACGTTGCAATGGGCGGATTGGGCCAGGGCGAAGGCACACGTCGATGCCTTCACCTTCGCCTCCGGGGACAAGCCGCCCGCGGGGCCCGACCCGAATATCGAACAGTTCAAGATCGGCATCGAGCAGACCGCTGTCTATCCGAACGGGCGCAAGGAGCAGTTGCCGCCTGCGACGGTCATCGCGACCGTCGTCCACACACCCGACGGCTGGCGGCTCGACGCATACCGCTGATCAGCGCAGACCCCACCGCAGAGCACGGTCCACACAGGAGGCAGACATGGCGAAAAAGAAGAAGGTGCAAGATCCGGCAGTGCCCGAACCCGATATCGGCCTCTACATGATCTTCGCCGGCTTCGCCCTTGTCGGGACCCTGTGGATCGCACTACATCTCGGCAACGCGATGGCGGTGACCCATCAGAACATCCCGATCAACCCGATCGCCATCGTCGCCGACCTCGCCCGCGGCAAGCTGCACTGGCCGCGAGCCTCCACAGTGATCGTGCTGCTGGTCATAGCGGTGGCCGTCGGTTACCTCGCGGTGCGCAACCAGCTGAAGAAGCGGCAGGGCAAAGGCAGACTCGGCATCGACGACAAGGCCGACATAATGGGCAACGGCAGCGACATCGCCTCGCTCACCGAGGCCGGGGTGCGGGCAAAGGCCGAGATGCTCGGCGTCCGGCTCGGTTACAACGACGCGCCCGGTGTGCCGATCGGGATCGGCGTCGCCGACGGTGTGATGCTCTACGGCTCCTATGAGGATCTGCACCTGGACATCTGGGGTCCGCGGCAGGGCAAGTCGACCTCCCGGGTGATCCCGGCGATCCTCACCGCCATCGGCCCGGTGCTGGCCACCTCCAACAAGCGGGACGTGGTCGACGCGACCCGAGATGTGCGGGAGGCCAAGGGAAGTCCGACTTTCGTCTTCGATCCGCAGGGCGTGGCCGGTGAGGAACCCACCTGGTATTGGGATCCGCTGGCCTGGGTGGACGCCCACCACGAGGGCTGTGAAATGCGCGCCGCCCGACTGGCCGGGCACTTCGCCGATGCCGACAGCGGCACCGATACCAAGTCCGACGAGTTCTTCGACCCCGAGGCCGAGGATCTGCTCGCCGGACTGTTCCTCGCGGCCGCGACGGGCGGTATGCCGATCGTCCAGGTCTGGGATTGGGTGACCAATCCGAACGACTCGGAGCCCATCGAGCTGCTGCGTCAGGCCCGCCACCACTACACGGCCTCCGGCTTGGCGATGCAGTACAACGCCGATCCGCGGACCAAGAGCGGCATCTTCGGCACCGCGAAGAAGATGATCCGCTGCCTTCAGCTGTCGAACGTGCATCCGTGGATCCTGCCCGGCGAAAACCGCAGGCAGTTCGACGAACTGGAGTTCCTCGAGCGCAACGGCACGCTCTACAGCCTGTCGCTGGAAGGCCGTGGCTCGGCGGCGCCGCTGGTGAGTGCGCTCACCGAGGCCGTGGTCGATGTGGCCATGCGCAAAGCGTCGCGCTCGCCCGGCGGTCGGCTGCCCATTCCGCTGCTCGCCGTGCTCGACGAGGCGGCGAACGTGGTGCGCTGGAAGGATCTGCCCAAGCAGTACAGCCACTTCGGGTCACGCGGCATCGTGGTGATGACCGTGCTGCAATCGTGGGCACAGGGTGCGCGCTGCTGGGGTGACGCGGGCATGCTCGCGCTGTGGTCGGCAGCGAACGTCAAGGTGCTCGGTCCCGGTGTCGACGATATGAACTTCCTGCGGGACCGGTCCGAAGCGATCGGCGAGTACGACGTCATCTCCGCGTCGGTGTCGGAATCCAAAGGTGGCAAGAGCTATTCGCGCTCGCTGGGTTCATCGAAGACCTTCACCGTGCACGCGTTGGCGACGCTGCCGCAGGGCCGCGCGATCGTCTTCACCTCCGGCCAACCGGCGGTGCTCATCCGCACCGTGCCGTGGTGGGAGGGCGAGTACGCCGCCGACGTGAAGAAGTCGATCTCACACCACCTTCCGGGGCGCAAGACTGAGATCGCCGACCTGGTCGGTTCGCCTTCGCTGACCAAGGTCACCCCGCCACCTGAGTACGGCCAAGTCGAGGAGGTTCGGCCGCTGTGACCGAACAGCAGCAACAGCCGATGATTTACACCAACGTGGTGGAATTCGTCGAGAACTACTTGAGTCTCGTCTACCGCCGCCAGGTGACCGATATCAGCGAAACGGTGTGGTGCCCTGAGTGGTGGAAGCACGCCGAGGCGGTGGCGAGGCTGGATGCGCTCTGGCGGGCATGGGAGCACTATCGGCTGCAACCCAGCACCGGCCTGAGTGTGTGGTTCCTCGACCATGCGGACCCGCACATGACCAAGCTGTTCGATCCCCGTGGACCTTTCAAGTACTGTAGTGTGCGCAACGGTCACAAGGACATGCTGAGCCCGCTGCCGTCGAAGTCTCCGGCGCAGGGGCTCTTCGGTGATCCAACCATCGGCGACTTCCGGCTGTAGGCGGCGAATCCCGAAGGCGCAGTGGGGTCCCCGGAACGACGAGACGCCCGCCTAGGAGGCGGGCGTCTTCGCATGTCTACTGACGGACCCGCTCCAAGCCACGGGCTTCTTGCTCCCGGCCTCGGGCCGCTGCCGCGCGGGTCGCGTCGTCACGGATGCGGACCGCTTCTTCCGGTGGCTGTGCCTGCCCGACCTCGATCAACATCCGTACCGCCGCCAATTCCGGCGAGATGCCCATCCTCGCGAGATGGGCCGCGATGGCGGTGCGGCGTTCGGCGGAATCGTACTTGATGAGCGGCTTCGACATCGTGGACGCGTTGGCGGCCATGCGGCTGGCTCCGGCCTGCTCGGCAAACCGGTCCTTCTCCAATGAGATGCCCTTGGCCGGCACCGATTTCTCGACCATCCGGGCCAACTCGAGATTGCGCGGATCCTTGGCCTTCGCGTCCCTGGCCTCGCGTATCTGGAGCTCCCTGGCTTCCTTGATACGGGCCTCGGTGACCTTGACACGTGCTTCGGCTTCTTTTTGACCACGTTCACGGGTCCGCAGTGCGACGAGCGTCGCAAGCTGCAACATAGTCCTCATCATGGCCGCGGTTTCCCGGCCGATGTCGTCCAGTTCCTCGGACATGGCTGCTCCCCGATGCTGCAGTGATCACTATGGATGTTGTGGTGCTTCGTCACGGACACCGCCACGCGAACTGTAGTCCGTTGGACGCTGCCCCGCTGCAAACGTGGACACCCAGAAGACTCGTGGCGTGGCATTCCCTGGTGGGGGATCGCCATGTTGAGGGTTTGACTACGCTACGGGAACTCCTTACTTCGAGATTACCCGAGAAAGTTCGACACAACCGTACGGGCGTGCCGCTCAACAGCATATATCGCACAATTCCGGCGCGCAGTGTAAAGCACCGAAGGATCTCCGGTTTTAGCCCACCCTTACCGGATGATTAGGGTCGCCTACCCTGGTTGCGGCGCGGACCCGCCACCGAGGGTCGGCGACGGGCCCGAAACGCGCTCCGCTAGTCGATGCGCATCGAGGCGACGGTCACCGGGAGGGTGGGCTTGCCGTCGCCGGGGCCGTTCGAGTTGTCCTGGCCGCCCTTGGCGATCTTGTCCAACGTCGCGAGACCGTCCTTGTCGACGGTGCCGAAGATGGTGTACTGCGGCGGCAGCTCGGAGTCGCCGTAGACGATGAAGAACTGGCTGCCGTTGGTGCCGGGGCCAGCATTGGCCATGGCGAGGACGCCGCGCTTGTACGCGACGGGCTTCTGCTCAGCGGCCGGGTCGCCGGGGGCGTACTGATCGGTCGGGTACTCGTTGTCGAATTCGTAACCCGGGCCGCCCATTCCGGTGCCGGTCGGGTCACCGCATTGCAGCACCTTCAGGCCGTCGCCCGCGGTCATGCGGTGGCAGCTGGTGCCGTCGAAGTAACCCTGGCCCGTGAGGCTGGCGAAACTGTTCACCGTGCACGGCGATTCGGCGTTGTTCAAGGTGAGGCCGATGGGGCCCTGGCTGGTGTCCATGCTGATGCTCAGCTTGGCGTTGGCGCCGCCGGTCTGTATGCCGTCGGTGCGCGGCTTGTTCACCGGCTTGTCCGCGGGTCGCTTGGCGTCGCGGTAGGTGCAGTTCACCGTGGCGGGCTTGGCCTGGGCGACGGGCGGCGCGGCGGCAGACAGCGAAGCGTCCTTGGTCGGTGGGGAGGCGTTGTTCGCACTGTCGTCACCACGGGTCAGGAAATAGACGCCGGTGACCGCCGCGACCGCGACGACGACGCCGAGCACAGACCCGGCGATAGTGAGTTGCTTACGCCTGCGTGTTCGATCGGCCCGATTGGCCAGCTGGCGCTCCAGCTTGCGTTTTGCCGCTGCTCGTCGCTGTTCGTTGCTCGGCACTACCACGTTCCTCCCGTATCCGTTACGTACGGCCTAAGAGTGTGCCATCCAACGCTGAGAGAGGGGTGAACCCGCCTCGAGTGCGTGCTCATGGCATCAGACGTTACATCCATCGGAGCTCCTCGGTGCCAGTGGATGGCGGACCTTCCGGGCGAGCGGGCGCGGCTGTCCGGTCAGTGCGACCAGCGCTTCCGCGACCTCAACGATGCTCGCGCCGGTGTAGATCGGGGTAGCGCTGTTGCTTCCTGATTCAGCATGGCCAGCGTAGGCGCGGGCAACAGCCTCACCGAACTCTCGCTCGACATATGTGAGGGTCGTATGCCGAACCCAATGGATTGAAACTTGCAGGCGATCTGCCCACAGCAGGTGTTGTCGGACCCGCGTCGTTAGGTAGTCATAGCGACGTGCGGTTATCGGGCGGCCGTCGCGGTAGCGGAGTACCTTATTGGTGGCTTCCCGACCTCCTCGTTTGTCCATGTGCTCCAGCAGCTTGCCCATGAGCAGCGGTGAAATCGGTTGCCAGCGGACGGTCTCTCCCTTCTCGTGAAGCTTGATAAGGCAATCCTCCGGATCCAGGTCGGGAACTTCTAGGCCCAGAACGCCGCCCCGCCGGCAGGCTGCCTCGATATGTACACGGACGATCAGCGCATCGAGCTCGGTGTCATTGCCTGTTATGGATGCTATCCGCCCCGGCGAACAGTCGCACGACCGCGTCGTAGCTCAACGGCTCCAAGCGCCGTCTTCCGTTGCCTCCCAGCACGAACGCGAACGGCGTGGTGGCGTCGAGTGGTCGTTCGTGCATCATGTAGCGGCTGACGGCTTCGGGCGTGCGCGGTTTCGTGCATATTCACGACGCGCTCGTTCCGAGACTTTCCCCGCGCTCCCCGCGGATGGTCGTCGCGGTGGCGGACCACGACGCGGCGGCGGCCGTAGGAGAATGTCATCGATCTGCAAAGACAGCACCTCACCGGGACGAAGCCCACCGCCGAGCATCAACAAGAAGATCGCCAGATCCCGCAGTCGAGTCAGACTGGCCAGGAACTTCTCGACATCTGCGTCACCAATAGGGCGGGGCAACCGCATCGGCTGACGCACCGAGGCGATGCGCCGTACCGGGCGTTGTCGGCTGGCCCGGCCCATGAACGGCCGATGCCGATCAGGCACAGCGCCTGATCGCCGCGAACCTGGAATGGTGACTCGTCGCTCATGTACGCCTCGGTGGCGGTCGCCCAGTCAGAGCTGCTGGATGCAGCAGCGAGAACGCGATTGACCGTCGCCGGCGACAGCAGTGTGCCCGGTGCCGATGCCCCCAGCTACGACGGTCAGGCCAAGACGCTGGGCCGCTCGCTTGCTGGGGAGTTTCCGCAAGTAGCCGAGAAGGCCAGCGCATCGGTGGGCCCGAAGTCGCGCGAGTCGAGTTGCTCACGAGCCAGGAATGAGAACAGCCGTTTGAGGTCGTAGCCGTAGGCGCACATCGTGTTCGGGGACATTCCGCGATCGGCCAAGTGCTGCAGAAACCGGCACGCCGCGTCAACCGCATGTCCCTGCTCGTCGACGAGCCGAACATGCCGGACGGCACCGGCCTCACGAACCGTGACCACCTGCACCGCGCCATCATTGCCGTGCACCATGCCGATCGACGGGAGACGTGCTTATCACGCCTCGAACTTGTCGTGGAACTGTCCAGATAAGGCAGGACGTGTTCCCAGAACAGCGGTGTCACCCCGCGTTTGTCGGCCGGGGTGGTCAGGAAGTCGCCTGTGTCGGGGTCGTCGAGCAGATCCGGAGGCTTATTCACAGGCCAGTTGATAGAAGTGCAGGCCGATGACCGCGGAAATGGTTTGTGTGAAGGTGTCGAGGGGTCGTCGGTAGTCGACGTGCATGATTCGCCAGGTCTTGAAGTTGGCGATTGCTCGTTCGACTCGGTAGCGAATCTTGTTGACCTGCTTGTTGAATTTCTTCTCCCAGTTCAACAGTTTCCGGCCGGGTGGTTTGCGGATCGGGGTGATCATGCCGTTGCCGATGTAGCCTTTGTCGCCGATCCAGTCGGCTGGGTCCATCGTCTCGAGCATGCCGGATTCGGCCAGACAATGGTTCTCGCAGATGGACCTGTAGCGTCATCCACCGGCCTCGGCCCGCCCCACATTGGCCACGAAACCACATCTTTGGAGGATAATCCATGAGAGACATTGCGGCACAACAAGATCGATCAGCAGTTCATGTCAGTGCGCGTCTGTACGGTGTCGGCATCGCCACACGTCCGGGCGAGCTCGCAGGGGAGGGATAACAGTCGTGCTGGTCTATCACACAGACCGAGAGATATCGGGCCCGGAGCAGAAGGCCATCAACTGGCTGCGATCGCGCAAGTCGCCAGGGATCGCGATCTCGGGGTGCTACATCCCCGACCGTGGTCGCAGCTACGAGGCGGACCTGGTCGTCATCACACCCGAATCCAGTGTGGTGATCGAGGTCAAAGGCATCCTCGAGCGCATCGGCGGGACGCTGTCGTGTCCGGTCAACAGCCGCTGGAGCCTGCCCGGAATCGACGGTGACCCGGTACATGTGCGCACCGGCGACACCAACCCACTCGACCAGGTCGCCGCCGGCATGTTCGGCCTCAAACGTCTCGCCGAACAAGTCGGCGGCGAGCAAGGGCTGTTCGTGGCGGGGCTGGTGCTGGTAGTTCCGTCTCCCGGTGCCGCGGTGAGGTTGGACAAAGGGCCGACACCGATGCCGACAGGGCGTGATGTGCTGCGCGGCACCGACTCCTCGGAGTTGATGACCTGGTTCGACCGCTCCGCACGGCGACGAGAGACCCCATGGACCGCGGAGCTGGTGCTCGACGTGCTCGCCGCACTGGGCATCTCCGACGCCGCCTCACGCACCGACTTACTCGCCGAAGGCTTCCCAACCCACCAGGCCATGCCAGCGGACCCGCACTCGGCGGTCACAGGGATGCCGCCGCTCGCCGCCTCGCCGCCGCCGGCCGCCCCGGCCGCCATCATTGGTGGCCACACCTCAGATCGAGTGGATCTCGGCCGGACGGGTCGCGATGACGATTTCCCCGCGCCCTACACGCCCGGTGCCGAGTCGTCGTATGCCTCGACGCGCCGCAGACGCTCCCCGCGCCGGTCCGCGGTCTTGGCGGCCGCCGCATTCGCCGTAGTCGGTTGCGGCGTCTGGTACCTGGCCGACAGTGGCTCGCAGAGCGCTCATCAGGACACCAGCGATCAACAGACCGCCCCCAGTTCGATCGCCGAACCGCCACCCTCGCCTACACCCGAACCGCCCCCGCCGACCCAAGCCCCGCCGACCCAAGCCCCGCCGCCGCCAGTCGCGCCGTCGACCTCCCACGGGTGCTACCCATTCCAGACGAACTGCTGATGTGACTGACCACCCTACTGTCACTGAGGAAACGCGTGCCAGCGCTTCTGATTGGTCGGATCACGGCAGTGCATACATCCGCGTGAAAAGTAACGCTAAGGCAGGTTGCTATCCCGGCAGATGGTGAGCGGTGTTGGGCTGTAGGTGATTTCATGTCGCGGTGAGCGATGGTCCAGGACGCACCGGGTCGCTACCCGTTCTGCGCGCGTGTGGCTGAACTCGTTGCGGCAGATACGGATTCGGTCGGTAGCTGATGGCCCGGTACCGCTTGGAGTCCCACTCGGGGCGGGCGCGGGTCAGTCAGACAGTCTGTGTCCCAGTCATTTCAGTGCGTCGAGGCCGACTTCGAGATCCGACATTGCCAGCAGCTTCTCGATCGTCTGCCCAGACAGCACATTGCAGATGTCGAGTACTTCGTCGGTGAGGCCGGCGAGTTCGTCGATTGCCGCAACGTAGGTGCGCACGGCGGGGCGGCGTGGGCGTCAGCGAACGCGATGACCTGCGGGTCGGTGTTCTCCCATACCGGGTGAAACGCCGGGATCACGCTCAGGACCTGCTCTGGCGTCATGCGCCGGAACTCCTGCGGTGTTGCCAGTCGATGAAGGCTGGCCGGCGAGCCAGCAGGGTCAGGTTGCTGCTCAGGACTGTTCACTCCTGGCGCGGATCTCGGCGAGTACCAAGCGGAAGCGCTCCACGATGGGGCTTCGGTCTTTGGCGCGCCAGACCAGATGCAGGGTCGTGCGGGTGCCGGCCAGCGGGCGCGCGGTAACACCCACGCGCCTGATCCGAAAATAAACCCATGGTGAGTGGCTGTGGGCGGGTGAGCGGGCACGTGACAGTTCCCGGCGATGCGTAGCGAGCCGGGATGGGTCGTCACGTTTGGTGTGGTTGCAGGTCTTATTGATTAGGCGGCTTGGATGGGGTCGAAACGGACGGCGTATCCGAGGGCGTTGGCTTGGCGCACGATGCGTCGCATGGCGCGTTCGGGATCCAGGCGCGCGAAGTAGTCGCCGCCGAGATCTTGGTAGTCGACGTCGTCGGTGAGCATGTGCCAGACCGCTGCCAGGGTCGAGTGTTGCAGGGCGACAAGGGCTTTCTGCTTGCCTATTCGTGGCGCGAGCCGACGGTATTTCGCGCCGAGATAGGTGCCGTCGCGGGTGCGGGCGGCGGCCAGTGCCGCGGTGCCCAACGCACCGGTCAGCCACCGGTCGCCGTGGCGGGTTTTGCCCGATCGGCGTTTGCCGGCGGATTCGTGGTGTCCGGGGCATACCCCAGCCCATGAGGCGAGGTGTCCGGCGGTGGGGAATCGGCTCATGTCGGCGCCGGTCTCGGCGATGATGACCTCGGCCACCCTCCGACCGACTCCGGGGATGGTCACCAACTGGTCAATCGTGCGGGAGAAAGGGCGCATCTGCTCCTCGATCCGTGTCGAGAGTTCCTCGATCGTCGCAGACAACTGATCGATTCGTTCCAGATGCAGCCGGCACAGGAAGGCGTGGTGTTCACCGAAGTTGCCGGTCAACGCCTCGACCAGTTGTGGGATCTTCGGGCGCATCCGCGCTTTGGCCATGTCGGCCAGCACCTGTGCGTCCTGCTCGCCGGCGATCAACGCGGCCAGCATCTGGCGGCCGGAGCGGCCCAGGATGTCGGTGGCCACGCTGGACAGTTTGATCCCGGCGTCCTCCAACTCCTTCTCCAGCCGCTGCGCCTCCCGGGTGCGTTCGGCCGTCAGCGTGGTCCGGTAGCGGGTCAGATCCCTCAGGTGCCGGATCGGTTCGGGTGGCACGAACGAGGCCCGCAACAGGCCACACTCACCCATCTGACACAGCCACGCCGCATCGGAGACGTCGGTTTTGCGGCCGGGCAGACCCTTGGCGTGGGAGGCGTTGACCAGGATCACGTTCAAACAGTCCTCCAGCAAGTAGAACGCCGCCCGCCAGTAATCCCCGGTCGCTTCCATCACCACCAGGGTCACCTCCTGCTCGACCAGCCAGTCCCGCAACTCCAGCAGGGCGTTGGTGGTCGTGGCGAACGTGCGGATCTCCTGGTTGCGCGAGCGCTTACGTTTGCTCACGCTCGGTGTCCGCACGCACGCCTTGAGATCCTTCTTGCCGATGTCCAACGCGGCGCACCGCTCATGCAACAACTCCACGAACATTCCTCCGGAAACCGTGTCCTGCCAGGGGCGTCCGCCCGGAGGAGCCACAGGGATCTGAAGACTCTGATCCGCGTGCTCATGGCAACAATCGACAACTCCTGTCGGTGGCTCCCGAACCGCCATGCTGACCGACGAACTCGAGGCATCAAGGAAAATTACGGGGTTCCGGGACGAACGCGCACCCATTTTCCCGCCTCCACGGCGGGCCAGCGAAGCGGCCCGGGATGCTGACCGGCAAATGACCCAATGGTGACCAGACACGGCGAAGCCGCCCGGCGATGCGAAGCGAGCCGTCGGGTGGTCTTTGAACTGTCGAGTTGTGGGCCGTTCGTTCACGCGGCGCTGGTTGCCTCCAGGGTGACGGTGTATCCCAGCGCGGCGAGTTGGGCGGACAGGTTGCGGACTTTGCGGCCGGTGTCGATGGCTCGTGTGGTAGCCGGGCCCGAGGTCGTTGAATCGGAGGCCGGGATCGGCGACCAGATGCCAGACGATGACCAGGATCGACCGCGCCACCGCGACCAGGGCCTTGCCTTTGCCTCGGTGTTTGACGATCCGCCGGTATTTCTCGCCGAGGAAGGTGTTGGCGCGGGCGGCCGCGGCGGCGGCGTCGCCGAGCGCGGCCTTCAGATACGGGTTGCCCTTGGGGTTCTGCCGCCGTGGTGTTTTGCACCGGACTGCACGGTCATGGGCGACAGTTTCGCCCACGACGCGAGATGGCCGGCGGTGAGGAACACGCTCATGTTCACCCCGATTTCGGCGAGGATGATCTGGCCCGCCCGGCGGGTCTTGGCACGTACCGGATGCCGCTCGGGTGGGTGGACACCCTTCACCCGGTGGTCGGCGGGCACCACGGAGAGAGGGGGTGGGCGGGTGACGGAGTTCGCGGACCGGGTGAACCGGCTGGTCCGGCGGTGGGAACAGGTTCACCGCACCCGGCTGGGCAACCACGGCCTGGCGGTGCGGCTGGCCGCGGCCGGGTATCCGGTGACGGGACAGTACATTTCGCAGTTGCGCCACGGCCACCGCACCCACCCGTCGGTGGCGTTGATCGGCGCGCTGACACGGGTCTTCGATGTCGATCCCGGCTACTTCGACCACGGTGACCCGGGCCCGGTCCCCGCGGATGCCGCGGTCGTGGCCGCGCTCGACGATCCGGGGCTGCGGCGGCTGGCGTGCGCCGCGGCTGGACTGCCGCCGCCGGACCTGCAACTGCTGATCGTCTTCGCCGAGAAGTTCCGTATCGCCGACGGTCTCGGTCTCGGTCCCGGCCCGGCGGCACCGTCGGATCCAGGGTATTGCCGACCACCGCACCAGCGACGATCTCGCCGCCTTGGTCTACATGGGGCTGGACCCGAGCCGGACGCCCCCGCACGGGCATCGTCACCCGAGCCCGGTTCTCGGTCCTGGTCACGGTGGTGGTCCTGTCCGCGGTGCTGGCGACTGCCATCGCACAACGCTTCTTCGCCGGGGCGTCTCGCGACAGGGATCTCGATGACCGAGAACCCTTCGCCAAGCGGTTCGGCGACCAGCACGACCGCGTCCAGGAGAGTCCGCATGGCGAGGGGTGAAGTCGATATCGCGGTTACTTCGTCCGTGGCGTTGATCGAGCGACGATGATGGTCGATACCACCTGCGGCGCGTGATCGATAGGAGGCAACGATGACCAGACTGGCGGGCACCGCGCTGCGGCTGACCATCTTCATCGGCGAAGACGACACCTGGCATCGCAAGCCGCTGTTCACCGAGATCGTGCACCGCGCCCACCGCGCCGGCCTGGCCGGGGCGAGCGTGTTCCGGGGCGTTGAAGGCTACGGTGCCAGCTCGCGCATCCATACCACCCGGCTGCTCTCGCTCAGCGAAGATCTGCCGGTCGCGATCGTGATCGTCGACGACGCCGACCGGATCCGCGAATTCCTGCCCCAGCTCGACGAATTGGTTACCGAGGGCTTGGTGATCCTCGACGACGTCGAAGTCATCCGCTACGTCGGACGAGAACGCAAAAGGTAAAAGGGCGTGGCGGTTGTCGGCTCGGCGCGACCGCGCAGATCTCGCCGGTACCGTGAGCTTGCCAAGGTTTCACCAGTCGAGGAGGCGCCACGTCATGACCGATCGGTCAAGGATGAACGGCGGCGTCGAGCGGGTCTATCTCGCGCGGCACGGCCGCACCGCACTCAATGTCGAGGACGGGTTGCGTGGGCTGAGCGATCCGCCGCTGGACGAGGTCGGCCTCGCCGAGGCGCGCCAGCTTGCCAACGTGCTCGCCGCCGCGCACCCGGTGGCGATCCTGTCGAGTCCGCTGCAGCGCGCGGTGTCGACCGCCGAGGCGATCGCGGCGGCGGCCGGTCTGACGGTGGCGGTCGACGTGCGGCTCAACGACCGTGACTACGGGCCGTGGACCGGGAAACCTCGCGCCGAGGTAGTGGCGCGTTTCGGCAGCGTCGACGCCGCACCCGGTGTCGAAACCATTGCGGCGGTGCGGGTCCGCGCTCGTGCCGTGTTCTTCGACATCGTCGCCGAACACGAGACGGGCCCGATCATCATGGTCTCCCACGACGCGTTCAACACCGCACTGCTCGTCGAACTCGACCCCGCACTGTCGGATATCGCCCAGCGCACCGCGTGCTGGAACCGCATCGACCTGGTCGAAGGCGCCTGGCGCGTCGAGGAATACGACCAGAAGCCGTAGTTGCGCCATGAATGCCGCCACAACAGGACCCTGGCAATGCAGCCGAAGGGGACCGATTACCAAATCGGAAGACCGGTGATGCGGACGTGAATCCGCCCACAAATCGCCCCCTTTTGATCGAGGTCCGGCTATTGTGGCGCAATAAGGCGGTGGGGCTCGCCGCTCCGAGATCGGAACAACCGTGGCATACCGCGCCGCCAACAGTCCCTACTTGACCAGCGTTTTTCGTGTTCGAGTAGGAGTACATGTGGTGAGCAGCGACACCGTGACCCAACCGATGGACCCCGACATCGACCTGAGGGTTCCCGTGCAACGCAGTGAACTCGCCCGCACCCACGCAGCCATCCTGGCCGTCATCGCCCTCGGCGGCGGTCTCGGTGCGATCGCCCGCTACGGTCTGGCCCAGTTACTGCCCACCCGACCCGGCGAATTCCCGTGGGCGACCTTCACCACCAACGTCACCGGCTGCCTACTCATCGGCGTGCTCATGGTGCTGATCACCGATATCTGGACCGCGCACCACCTCGTGCGCCCGTTCCTGGGAGTGGGGATCCTCGGGGGCTTCACCACCTTCTCCACCTACGCCGTCGAAGTCCGCGGCCTGCTGCAACCAGGAACCGCCTACCTCGCCCTCGCCTACCTCGCTGGGACACTGGTCTGCGCGATGCTGGCCGTCCTCACCGGAGCAGCGTTGACTCGAATCCTGTTCGACCGCAAGACGAGGCGCGCAGCATGACCCTTGCCCTGGTCTTCCTCGGCGCCGCCGTCGGCGCGCCACTGCGCTACCTCACCGACCGCTCTGTGCAAACACGGCACGACAGCCTGTTCCCGTGGGGCACCTTCAGCGTCAACATCATCGGCTGCCTGATCCTCGGCGGTCTCGCTGGAGCGGGCACCGCCATCCCGGCCTCGCTGCCCACCTTGCTGGGCACCGGATTCTGCGGTGCCCTGACTACTTACAGCACCTTCAGCTACGAAACCCTGCGCCTGATCGAACAACGCAGCTACTTCTACGCCGCCATGAACGTCACCGTCAGCATCATCGCCGGACTCGGCGCCGCGATGCTCGGCTACGCCACCATCCACGCCATCGTCGCCTAGTTGTAGGAGGTCACGACGTTGGTGACGCCTTCGTGTGTGCGTGATGCTGGTAGGTGCCCGTGGCCGGTGCTGTGGGGGCGGTGGTAATTGTAGTGAATGTTCCAGGTGGCGAGGGCTTCTCGGCGTTGGTCTTCGGAGGTCCAGGTGCGGCTGTAGAGGAACTCCTCGGCGATGATCCGGTTGTATCCCTCTACTTTCCCGTTGTGGCGGGGCGTATATGGCTTCGTGCGTTTGTGTTTCGCGCCGAGTAGTGCTCGGGCGAAGGCGTCGGCGCGGTAGCAGGCGCCGTTGTCGGTGACGATCCGTTCGATGCGTGTGATGCCGTGCGCGGCGAACCACACGCGCGCTCGGTGGGTGAACGCGATCGCGGTGGCGGCCTTCTCGTCCGGGAGGGCTTCGGTGTAGGCCAGGCGTGAGTACCCGTCGACGGCGGAGTGCAGGTATGTGTATCCACGTATTCCTGTTGCGGTCCTGACTCGGGCAGCGGCGCGAGTTTGTTCGGAACCCCTGCCGTGTACGCGCCATCCGCCGCCGTCGGGGATGCGGCCGACCTTCTTCACATCGACGTGGACCATGTGCCCGGGCCGCTTCGCGACGATCTTGCTGGGTTTGCGGTTGGTCTCGCCCTCGGGGTCGATGAATCTGCGCCGGTTCAGTCCGAGGTGCTGAAGATGCCTGGTGACGGTGCGGCGGCTGATATCGATGCCGGTCTCGTTTAGTTCGAAGGCGATCCTTGAGGCCGACCACTTGCGCTCCCGCCGCCAGGTCTCGATCCGGGCGATGACATCGGGCGGGGTGATGTTCGGTTGGCGTCTCGGCGTCGATGAACGGTCATGGAGGCCGATCTCACCGTATCTGCGGTAGCCACTTCGATGCGCAGGCCCGCGAGATACCCATCTCGGCCGCGACGTGCGCGATCGGCCTGGTTCGGCAGCGTTCTACGAGCCGTAGGCGTCCCTCGAAGCTCAACGGCGCGTTGCGATGTGACACAGGTTGTTCCTGGAGTAGGCGGGGTCTAATGGCATCAGTGTCTCGGACGGCGTGTCGTAGGACGCCACAACGAAACCCGATGGGAGTCGGGGGTGTGCCTGCGTTTGGGGAGCCGGGTTGGGCTCTTCCCGGGGCGATCGCCTCATGCGCCAAGGAACGGCAGCGCCACTGTTAGGAAACCGTCCGGGTCGGAGGAGAACACCACATGCCCGGTGTCGAACTCGGCGACCGGACCCAGCGTTCTGGGCAGGAGTCTTCGGCGAACGATCGGGTCCCGTCGACCCCACACTACCAGCGTGGGAGCGGCGATCTCGCTGCGACTGAGGTCGTAATCAGCCGCACCGAAGCTCCGCCAGATACTTGCGGCGACCCGGGCACCGTCAGGTGTCTTGGCGCGAGCCACAGCGCGCGCGGTGATCTGTCTGTCGGAGTCGGTGCGTGAACGCATGTAGGCCAGCACCATCCGTGGCATTAACAGCCGGGCGACAGCTGGATTCCCTATACCGCGGGAGAAGGCCCGCGCGAACATCGGTACCGGGACGAATCCGCCCGGATTCACCAGGATCAGATGGGTCACGGCGGTGGGTCGTCTTACCGCCAGACGTCCGGCGGCGAACGCGCCGACGGAGTTGCCGATGTAGGCGGCTGTTGGCAGCCCCAACGCGTCCACCACGTCCTCGAGCACGTCCGCAAGCAGTGCCGCCGACGGGTGCGCATGATCGGACATGCCGTGGCCCGGCCAGTCGATTGCGATGACGCGGAAGCACGCGGCCAGCTTGTTCACGATCGGATCGAAGTCGTGGTGGTCGTGCAGGGTGGCGTGCAGCAGCACAACCGGGGGGCCTTCACCGCGTTCGGCGATGTGGATCCGGCCAGCGCGGGTGGGGATCGTGGCTGGTTCGCTCATTTTCATCCTCCAGTCGTTGACCGTCCGGTCGGTCACTGATGGTAGGTTCATGTCACACTGCACCGCAAGTACGGATTCCGAGGAGGAGTTGGAGTGTCGATCCGAGTCGAGGCGGCCACACGTACGCGGGCTGCTCTGGTCGACGCAGGGCTGAGGCTGGCAGGTCAGTTCAGCCTCGCCGAGCTCAGTGTCAACCGGATCGTGGCCGAGGCCGGGGTATCCAAAGGGACGTTCTTCCACCACTTCCCGAACAGAGTCCAGTACCTCGTGGCCCTGCACAAGGGCTTTCACGACCGCCTGGATACCGAGATGGCCGCTGCGGTCGGAGATCTGCCTCCAGGGTGGGAACGGCTGCGTGCAGCCCAGCGGGCCTACCTGGACGGTTGCCTGCACAATCGAGGCGTGCGCGCGCTACTCCTCGAGGCGCGCGCCGAGCGGGCGATCACCGATCAGATCGGCGCCCGCAACGAGACACTCGCGCATGTTGCGGCGGAGGACTTTCGCGCCATGGGCTGGTCGCACCCGATCGAGTCGGCGCGCTTGTGGATCGGCCTGGTCGTCGAGGCCGCCCTACTCGAACTCGACGAGGCTGCCGCAAGTCCCGCCATCCGCGCAGCGCTGGAGCAGTACTTGACCGCAACGTGACAATCCGTACCTGCGGAACCGGCGGTGAGGGATATCAAACACCAACACCCCCTCGGCGACTGAGCGAGACAGGTCCGAGCCCCTCATCCAGAGTGGCTGCTCGGTCGTGTCACCAACGTCCTGACCCGCAACACCTAGAGCCTGTGTCGAAGTGGAGTAAGGGCGCGATGACGGCGTGCTTCCGTCGTGTGCCCCGACCCGGCTGTATCGCACCGCCGATCTCGGTAGGGTGCGGACGTGCGCGTACACAAACTGGTCATCATCGGCGGTGTCGAAGCTTTGCTGGATGTCCGACACCGTAAGGCACTCGGCGATCTCGTCGAGAATGTCGTGACGGTACCTCGCGGCATCGATCCCGGTGCCGAACTCGCCGACGCCGACGCCGCGATCCTCGCATTCGGAATACCGTTCGACCGCACTGCCATTGATGCGGCACCGGCCTTGCGTTATTTGCAGATCGCCTCGACCGCTTTCGACGTCGTCGATGTCGAGTACGCCCGCGCCCGCGGCATCACCATTGGCACGCTGCCCGACTATCTGACGGAGCCGGTGGCCCAATTCGTGCTGGCGGTGATGCTGGAGCAGGCCGGCGGACTGACGGAGGGGCGTCGATTCCGGCGGGAAGGCAACCTCTTTCCGCTGGCGTTCCCGGCCCGACAGTTTCGCGGTAGCAGGGTCGCGGTGGTCGGGCTCGGCGCCATCGGCCGTCGGGTCGCGGAACTCGCCCAGGGCCTCGGGGCCGATGTGCGGTACTGGTCACGACACCGCAAGGACGACAGTGGATTCCGCTACCAGGACGTCGACACGTTGCTGACCGGGGCCGACTTCGTCTCCGTCAACCTGGCGCTCACCGAATCGACATGCGGCATTCTCGACGCGGACCGGATCGCCATGCTGGCGCCGGGCGCGGTGCTGGTATGCGCTGCACCGCTGGCGCTGATCGACCTGCCCGCACTGCGGGAACGAACCGCTGCCGGCGATATCCGGGTGGTGCTCAACCACGCGCTCGACGACACCTACGCCTACTTCGAGGGCTGCCCTGGCTTCGTGTATCCGCCCGTAGTGTATTGGAGCGAGCCAGCCCACCGCCTGTTCCAAGACCAGCTGCTCGACCAGGTGGGGGCGTGGATCACGCTGCCGCAGTAGTGAGTTCGGTCTAGTGCTGCCGGGGACGAGAAGGAGCAAAACCATGCTGAAAGTGTGGAAGGTGCTGCGGCGATGACCACATCGCCTGCCCGAGTGGGTGATCCGGCGCGTCCATCACTGAGTGCGTGGCGGTTCATCACGGTGTTTGGCACGGTAAGCCTGCTCGCCGACTTCGTCTACGAAAGTGCCCGCTCGATCACCGGCCCGCTGCTGGCCTCCCTCGGGGCGACCGGTCTGGTGGTCGGAGTTGTCACCGGTATCGGTGAAGCTGCCGCGCTGGTGTTGCGGCTGGTTTCCGGGCCACTGACCGACCGCACCCAACAATTCTGGGCGTGGACCATCGCCGGATACGCGCTCACCGTCATCACAGTTCCCGTGCTGGGCATCGCCGGAACTCTGTGGGTCGCATGCCTTCTCGTAATCGGCGAACGGGTCGGCAAAGCCGTCCGCAGCCCCGCCAAGGACACCATCCTCTCCCACGCCGCCGCAGTCACCGGTCGCGGACGCGGATTCGCGGTGCACGAAGCACTCGACCAGATCGGCGCCGTCATCGGCCCACTCACCGTGGCCGCCGTCCTCGCCGCCACCGGTAGCGACTACACCCCTGCACTCGGGATTCTCGCCCTGCCCGGTGTCGCCGCACTGGCGCTGCTGATCTGGCTGCGGTTGCGGGTACCAGAGCCCGACCGCTACGAGCACACCGAAGCGATAGCGCCACCGTCGACCGCGACCAACCCTGAACCGCGTGTAGCCAGGTTGCCGGGACGGTTCTGGCTGTACTGCGGATTCACTGCGACCACGATGCTCGGGTTCAGCACCTATGGGCTGGTGTCGTTCCACATGGTCGATCGCGGACTGTTCTCCGCCGCCGTTGTCCCGGTAATCTATGCCGCCGCCATGGCAGCTGATGCGGTCGCGGCACTGGCGTCGGGCTTTATCTACGACCGGTTCGGCGCGAAAGCGCTGGTACTGCTTCCCCTCCTGTCCGCTGTGGTGCCGGTGCTGGCCTTCACCGACAGTGTTGGGCTCGTTATCGCCGGTGCGCTGATCTGGAGTGCGGGGGTCGGTGTGCAGGAATCCACCCTGCGCGCCGTCGTCGCCGACCTCGTCCCGACCCGACGCCGCGCTACCGCCTATGGACTGTTCGCTGCCGCCCTCGGCGCGGCCACTGCCGCGGGCGGGGCGCTGACCGGATGGCTCTACGACACCTCCATCATCCTGCTCATCGCAACGGTGGCCAGCATCCAAACCGTCGCCCTGGCACTGGCCATCGCAGCCTTCTACCTCACCCGCGGGCGGACTGCAGTTCGGCAATGAGTGCCTCCACGTGCCGGTAGTCGCGGCGTGGGAGATCGGTGGACAAAATTATCGGTCTGTTGGATCTGGACCGGCCGCACGACGAGTTGCTGTTCCACACCCGGCGTGGCACTCCCGATCCGTGCCGCGTACTTCTATCAAGAAGTGTTCCTGTCAGCGCTGCGCGAGCTGGACGACCAGGGCAACGTCGTGGTCGATCGGCTGGACGGTAAGCGGCCGAGTCCGGACACGTTGCGGCGCGGTTGACCAATCGTATTTCGGTCAACCGGGCCACGCTATGCAACCCATTGGATGGACGTCGAAACTCCATATGGACGAGGGTGATTGCTGGTTCTGGGTGACACGCCGAACATGATTGGGGGATCGGAGGGTGTTGCCCGGGTCAATACTTCGGCGTTGCGGTAGCAATAGTCAGCGTGCCGAAATCTTGTGGAACGCAGGATATTGCACCGAAATGCACGTGCGAACACGGGGAACCGGAAGTGCTTTCAAGTCCCTCGCTCACAGGTGTAGCGCGGTAAAGTCTGAATCCCCCGGCGAGTCGAGAGACTTCATCTCTTGGGAAGGATGGAGTCGTGTCGAGGTCGAAGAAGTACCCGCAGGAGTTGCGTGAGCGGGCGGTTCGAATGTTCGCTGAGATCCGCGGTCAGCACAAGTCGGAATGGGCAGCGATGCGCGCGGTCGCCGAGTTGCTCGGGGTCGGCACCCCGGAAACGGTCCGCAAGTGGGTGCGTCAGGGTGAGGTCGACGCCAGTGCCCGCACGGGCATGACGACCGAGGAGTCCGCGGAGCTCAAGCGGCTGCGGCGTGAGAATGCAGAACTCGAGCGCGCCAACGGAATTGTGAAAGCCGCGTCGGTTTTCTTCGCCGCCGAACTGGACCGGCCACAGCGCTGACTGTCGCCTTCATCGGCGAATATCGCAGGCCACCGTGAGAACGGTTGCCTGCGATGGGGTGTCCAGTCGATGCCGCGCTCGCCGAGCTCGGCATCGAGATCGCTCCATCGACCTACTACGCCCACCGCGACCGGGCTCTGTCCCGCAGCGAGGTCCGTGATAAGGAGCTGAAAGCGGGGATCAGGCGGGTTCACGGCGAGAACTTCGGCGTTACGGGGCCCGGAAAGTGTGCTGCAACTCAACCGTGAAGGCGTTCGGGTAGCTCGCTGCACCGTGGAACGGCTCATGCGGGACCTCGGACTACGAGGAGCAGTGCGGGGCAAGATCAAACGTCACAAGCCTCCGGTCCATGACCCGCCTGGGTATCGATCGGTCGAAAGGAAAAGTCGGCGACGTCCGAACGATGTCGACGCATCGAGGCGAGCGGCAGGCCAGGCGGGAGCACCTGGGCCGATGGCTCGCCTGCGCGGCGGCTGTCTGTGGAGTCGCCGACAACTGACGGAATCACCGGTGACAGCAGGTTTCCTATCACGGCGTCCACCTCCGCGGATGGCAGAACCGCATGCGGCTCGCGATCAGTCCGGCCGAGGTGTCAGGTCGATGCTCTATTGCGAAGTGGGGGGTAAGTTCGCCCGAAAAAAGTGTTGGAATGTGCCATCTATTCCTGAGACTGCCGTGTACTTGTACACAGGGTTCGATGCGAATGCCCACAGAGTTCGGCGCAAATGAGCACAGGGTTCGGTGTGAATGCGCACGGCGTTCGCCGGAGAACCGGAGAACCGGTTGGACTTCGCGGGGCGTGGTGGTGGAAACTGGACCATCGTGACCAAGACCAGCAGCTTTTCCGCCCCGAGGGGGGTACCGGACTACGTCCCGCCGGGCTCGTCCGAGTTCGTCGCGGTGCGCGACGGCCTGATCGACGCCGCCCGACTGGCCGGGTACGGACATATCGAGCTGCCGGTATTCGAGGACACCGCGTTGTTCACGCGCGGCGTCGGCGAGTCCACTGATGTGGTCAGCAAGGAAATGTGGACGTTCGCCGATCGGAACGGCGAAAGCTTCACCCTGCGGCCCGAAGGGACCGCGGGGGTAATGCGCGCGGTGATCGAGCACAGCCTCGATCGCGGTCAGTTGCCGGTGAAGCTGGTGTACGCGGGTCCGTTCTTCCGCTACGAGCGACCGCAGAAGGGCCGGTACCGCCAGTTGCAGCAGGTCGGCGTCGAGGCCATCGGTGTCGACGATCCGGCGCTGGACGCCGAGGTGATTGCGATCGCCGACGCCGGATTCCGCGGGCTCGGACTCGACGGGTTCCGCCTGGAGATCACCTCGCTCGGCGATGAGACCTGCCGTCCGCATTATCGGGAGCTGCTGCAGGAGTTCCTGTTCAGGCTGCCGCTGGACGAGGAGACCAAGCGGCGGGCGCAGATCAACCCGTTGCGGGTGCTCGACGACAAGCGTCCCGAGGTCCGCGCGCTGACCGCGAACGTGCCGCTGATGATCGATCACCTGTCCGAGTCGGCGAAGACGCACTTCGAGCAGGTGCTCGGCTACCTCGACGCGCTCGGCGTGCCGTATGTGGTGAACCCGCGCATGGTCCGCGGCCTGGACTACTACACGAAGACCACCTTCGAGTTCGTGCACGACGGACTCGGCGCGCAATCCGGCATCGGCGGCGGCGGTCGCTACGACGGCCTGATGGCCGAACTCGGCGGACAACCGTTGTCGGGCATCGGTTTCGGGCTCGGTGTCGACCGCACCGTGCTGGCGTTGGAGGCCGAGGGCAAGACAACGAGCAATCCGGCCCGCTGCGAGGTCTTCGGCGTGCCGCTGGGCGAGGCCGCCACGCAGCGTCTGGTGGTGCTGGCGGCCCAGCTGCGGGCCACAGGCATCCAGGTCGACCTCGCCTATGGTGGGCGCGGCGTGAAGGGCGCCATGAAGGCCGCGGACCGGTCCGGGGCGAAGCTCACCCTGGTCCTCGGCGACCGCGACCTGGCCGAGGGCACCATCGGCGTGAAGGACATGGCGACCGGTGACCAACGCCAAATCCCACTGGACGAGACGGTCTCCGCCGTCGCGGCCGCGCTGACGCCCGCCGAGTAGTACGGTGCCCGGGTACACCGACATACGTATGAATGCGCTGCCGTGACTGTAGAACCGTCGAATCCCGGGGAATCCCAACCTGTTCCAGCGGTCGGACTCGATCTCGTCGCACCCGAGACCTACGCGCCCATGCTGCGCCGACTCGCGCTCGCCGCGGTGGGCGTTGGGCTCGGCGCGGCGTTGCTGTCGGCGCTGCTGGTCAGCTGGCCGGTGGCGCTGCTGATCGGCTTGGTCGTCGGCGTACCGACTGTCGTATATTCGCTGGCGTTGCGGCGGCGGCGAATGTGGTTGACCGGGAACACGATTCACGCGCGCAGATTGCTCAGGGAGCGGCGCGTGGACATGGCGGTCGCGACCGGTGTCGAGATCCTGGTGTTTCCGTCCCGCCTGAGTCGCATCGTGCTGCGGGTGACCGCCGGAGCGGAGACCCAGATCATTCCGCTGGCGATGTACACCGATTCGGGCTCCGGCCGGGAACTCCATCTGCTCGGCCTACGCAAGCTCGCCGACGCGCTCAACGCGTGCCCATTGGCTGCGGCCGTTGCGGTTTCGACGATGCTGGTGCACCAGCTGCGGGCCGAGGCGCGGGATGCGGGGCTGGAGGAGCGGCCGCTATATCGGGCGGTGCAGCTGGCACGGGCGAAGGACTACGTGTCACCGATCGTGCTGACCGATGGGGAAGTCGCGGCGCTGTTTTGATCTGTGTGGTGGCGCTCTGTTGACCGCGCGTGGTGGCGGTGTGCTGATCTTGCGCGGGGTGCTCTGTTGATCTTGCGCGGGGCGCTTCGGGGCTAACTGTCATGTAGCTCACCACGTGGGTTCGGCGGGGGTGCGAGTCGAAAGGGTGGAGATCGAGTGTCCGCCTACCGCAAGGAGTTCGCGTGAGCGCCGCCGTGAGGACCGCGCCCGTGACCGTGACCGTCGCCGTCACCGGAGCCGTGGGGCAGATCGCTTATGGCCTGCTATTCCGGATCGCGTCCGGGGCGATGCTCGGTGCGCAGACACCGGTGGGGTTGCGGCTGCTCGAGATTCCAGCGGTGGTCGCGTCGCTGGAGGGTGTTGCGATGGAGCTGGAGGACGGCGCGTTCCCGCTGCTCGATTCGGTCGACATCAGTGACGATCCGTGTGTGGGTTTCGAGGGCGCGAATGTGGCATTGCTGGTCGGTACGCGGCCGCGCACGGCCGGGATGGAGCGTTCGGATCTGCTGAACGCCAACGGCCCGCAGCGTCACCGACCACGGGCGCGAGTTACTCGGGCAGTGCCTCGACGCGGCACAGGGGGTCGACGCCGAGACGACGGCCGCGTTGAGTGGCGACGACCGCGCCGCCCTGCATCGGATCTTCGGTGCGCTGGCCGATCAGCTCGGGCTACCGAGCTAGCCGGTCTGGAAACCGACTCTGGAAAAAGGGCAGTACCACTCGATCAGCCGATGGTCCACGTTTCCTGGCCGTTGAGTAGGGACTGCAACGAATCCTGTTTCAGCGGTTTGCGTTCGCGGGCAGTGGTGGTCTGCGCGCGGACGGCGTCGTCGTAGGTGGGGCGAGTGATGCTGCGGAAGATGCCGGTGACCACGTGGCCGAGGTCCTGGTCGGAGAGGCGGGAGAGGGCGTAGGCGTATTCGGGGTTGTCGGAGTAGGCGTCGTGGACGATGATGTCGGATTCGTCGATGGCGTCGGTGCGGGCCACATCGAGGGCGAAACCGTTTCGTACCACGGCGAATTCGCCGTCGGCGCCGAAGGTGATGGGCTGGCCGTGGTGCAGGGGGATGAGGCGGGATTCGGCGCCGCCGCGGCGCAGTACGTCGAAGGAGCCGTCGTTGAAGATGGGGCAATCCTGAAGGATCTCGACGAAGGAGGTGCCGCGGTGTTCCGCGGCGGCGCGCAGTACTTCGGTCAGCCCGGCGCGGTCGGAATCCAGGGCGCGGGCGGCGAAACTGGCTTCGGCGCCGAGTGCCACCGACAGCGTGTTGAACGGGTGGTCGACCGAACCCATCGGCGTCGACTTGGTGATCTTGCCCGGCTCCGAGGTCGGTGAGTACTGGCCCTTGGTAAGACCGTAGATCCGGTTGTTGAACAGCAGGATCGTCATGTTCACGTTGCGGCGCAGCGCGTGGATGAGGTGGTTGCCGCCGATGGACAGCGCGTCGCCGTCACCGGTCACCACCCATACCGACAGGTCGGGGCGAGTCACCGCGAGACCGGTGGCGATGGCGGGTGCGCGGCCGTGGATCGAGTGGATGCCGTAGGCCTCGAGGTAGTACGGGAACCGGCTCGAGCAGCCGATCCCGGACACGAACATCAGGTTCTCCCTGCGCAATCCGAGTTCGGCGAGGAAGCTGCGCACGGTCGCCAGGATCACGTAGTCGCCGCAGCCCGGGCACCAGCGCACCTCTTGATCTGACGTGAATTCCTTGACCTTCTGCGGCCCGTCCGCGGCGGGTACGCCCGACATTCCGGTCAGGCCCAAATCTGTTCCTACAACCGAGGTTTCCATCATGGTCATTCGTTGCCCCCAGTCGATGGACGGCCGTCGGCCGGCTGTGTTCGGTAGGCGGCCTGCGCGCGGGCGGCGAAGACCTTGTCGTGTTCCATCTCCTCGATCGATCCGTCCAGCGCCGCATCGATCACCCCGACGAGTTCCTGTGCGAAGAACGCAGTGCCCGCGATCTTGGTCCAGGGCTGCACATCCACCAGGTATTTCGCCCGCAGCAGCATGGCCAGCTGGCCGCCGTTCATCTCCGGCGCGACCACGGTGCGGTAGCGCCGCAATACGTCACCGAGGTTGGCGGGCAACGGATTCAGATGCCGCAGATGCGCCTGCGCGACCGGGACACCGCGGCGGCGCGCGCGGCGGCACGCCTCACCAATCGGTCCATAGGAGCTGCCCCAGCCGAGCAGTAGCAGTTCGGCCCGCCCGTCGGGATCGTCCACCTCGATGTCCGGGACGGCGATCGCGTCGATCTTGGCCTGCCGCAACCGCACCATCAGCTCGTGGTTGGCTGGTTCGTAGGAGATATTGCCGCTGCCGTCGGCCTTTTCCAGCCCGCCGATGCGGTGTGCGCGGCCCTTGGTGCCTGGTACGGCCAGCGGCCGGGCGAGGGTCTCCGGGTCGCGGGCATAGGGCTGGAACGGGGTCGCCTCGTCGGCATCCGGTTCGAAAGCGGGATCGATGGGCGCCAGGTCCGACACGTTCGGAATCGACCACGGCTCAGAACCATTGGCGATCGCGCCGTCGGACAGCAGCAGTACCGGCGTGCGGTAGGTGAGCGCGATCCTGGCCGCCTCCACCGCGGTAGCGAAACAGTCGGCGGGGGAGCGCGGCGCGAGCACCGCGACGGGCGATTCGCCGTTGCGGCCGTAGAGCGCCTGCAGTAGATCGGCCTGCTCGGTCTTGGTCGGCAGGCCGGTGGAGGGTCCACCGCGCTGCACATCGACCACCACCAGCGGCAGTTCCGTCATCACCGCCAGCCCGATGGTCTCGCTCTTGAGCGCCAAGCCGGGGCCGGAGGTGCTGGTGACGCCGAGCGCGCCGCCCAAGGAGGCGCCGAGGGCCGCGCCGATCCCGGCGATCTCGTCCTCTGCCTGGAATGTGGTGACGCCGAAGTTCTTGTGCTTGCTCAGTTCGTGCAGGATGTCCGAGGCCGGTGTGATCGGGTAGGTGCCCAGGAATACCTGCAGGCCTGCCAACTGTCCGGCGGTGACGAGGCCGTAGGCCAGCGCGGTGTTGCCGGTGATCTGCCGGTAGGTGCCCGGCGGCAGGGTAGCGGGCGCGACCTCGTAGGTGATTGCGAAGCTTTCAGTGGTTTCGCCGTAGTTCCAGCCCGCCCGCAGGGCGAGCAGATTGGCCTCGGCGATATCCGGTTTGGCGGCGAACTTCTCCCGGACAAATCGCTCGGTGCCGTCGATCGGGCGCCCGTACATCCACGACAGCAGCCCGAGCGCGAACATGTTCTTCGCGCGCTGGCCATCCTTCTTGCCGACACCGCTGGGTTCGGTGGCGCCGAGGGTCAGCGAGGTCATCGGGACACGGTGCACCACGAAATCCGAGAGCGTGCTGTCATCCAGGGGGTCGGCGGCGTAGCCGACCTTGGCGAGGGTGCGTCTGGTGAACTCGTCGGTGTTCACGATGAGGGTGGCGCCTCGGGGCAAGTCCTCCAGGTTCGCCTTCAACGCGGCCGGGTTCATCGCCACCAGCACGTCCGGCTGGTCGCCCGCGGTGAGGATGTCGTAGTCGGCGATCTGGATCTGGAACGAGGAGACGCCGGGTAGCGTGCCCTGGGGCGCGCGGATCTCCGCGGGGAAGTTGGGCTGGGTGGCGAGGTCGTTGCCGAAGGCGGCCGCCTCGTGCGTGAAGCGGTCACCGGTCAGCTGCATTCCGTCCCCGGAGTCCCCGGCGAAGCGAATTACGACCTTTTCCAATTTCGCTGTGCCGACATCATTTTGGTACGAAACCATGTGCCTGCTTCACTTCCTCGTCGATGAGAGGTGCCATTGCCAACCTACTCCGCCGCGCATGCAATAGACCGTGAAGCGCGCGGTCCGATGGGAATTGCCCGGTACGGGCCGTGGGGTACCCGGGCGTGGGCCGAGAATGGCGTCAGGCGAACAGCGACAGTTGCGCGTCGGCTGGGTGCGGACGCTGCGGCTGTACCTCCGGCTCCGGGGGTGGCTCTCGCATCAGACGGTGTCGTTCCAGCAGCGGCTGGGTGCGTCCGCGCAGCCAGGTGGTGTATTCGGGTGTCACATAGGCGCCGCGCCCGTACAGCTGCCGGTAGCGGCGGACCAGCGCCGGATGGGTTTCGGCCAGCCAGCCGAGGAACCAGCCGCGGGTACTGCCGCGCAAATGCATCGGGAACGCGATCGCGGACGCGGCCCCGGCGGCGGCGATGGCGCCGAAGAGTTCGTCGAGGTGGGCCTGGCTGTCGGTAAGATACGGAATGATCGGCGCCACCATGACATTCACGTCGAAACCGGCATCGGCCAGCGCGCGCACCATGTCCAGCCGGGCCTTCGGGGGCGGCGTGCCGGTCTCCAGGCTGCGGTGCAGATCGATGTCGAGGATCGCGATGGACACCGCGACACGCACCCGCACCTGTCGCACCGCCAGCGTCAGCAACGGCAGGTCCCTGCGCAACAGCGTGCCCTTGGTGAGGATGGAGAACGGTGTGCCCGAATCGGTGAGCGCGCGAATGATCCCGGGCATCAACCGGTATCGGCCCTCGGCCCGCTGATATGGATCGGTATTGGTGCCCAACGCGACGGGTTCCCGATGCCAGGAGCGCTTGCCGAGTTCTTTGCGCAGCACTGCGGCGATATTGGTCTTCACCACGATTTGCGAATCGAAATCGCGGCCCGCGTCCAGATCCAGATACTCGTGGGTGCCGCGTGCGAAACAGTAACGACAGGCGTGCGAGCAGCCGCGCATCGGATTGATCGTCCAATGGAAGGGCAGGCTCGCGCCCTCGGGCATCTTGTTCAGTGCGCTCTTGCACAGCACCTCGTGAAAGGTGATGCCTTCGAATTCCGGCGTTTGTACAGTGCGCACGAAACCGGCCCGGTCGAGACCGGGCAAGGCGCCGTCGTCGGCATCCAGAGTTTGGCTTTGCCACCGCACCCATCAAGTCGAACATGTGTTCTATAGACTGTCAAGCGACCGGCGCGGGTCAGGCGATCTGTCGGGTGGGCGGCGGCGCGACCTGCTGCAGTTCGCCGAAGAAGGCCACCAGATCGCGCACGGTGTCGTCGATGTGCCGCGGCTGGTAGTCGATTTCCCGCTCGGCCTTGCCGTGATCGACCATCGGCGCGGAAACCAGCGCGCCCAGTGCGGCGCGCGACATGATGTCGGTGCCGAGCATCTTGCCGATCGGCTCGAGCACCGGGATCAGGCCGCCCACCAGGCGCGGCGAGATCGAGAACTTCGGGCCCTTCTTGCCGCCGTTGGCCGCCGCCAGGCGACATAGGTCGAGCATCGAGATCATGGATCCGCCGAGCAGGTAGTTCTCGCCGGTCCGGCCATGTTCCGAGGCATGGATCAGGCCCTGGGCGACATCGCGCACGTCGACCAGGTCGAAGCCGCCGCCGATCATCGCGGGCACCCGGCCGCGGGCCGCGTCCTTGAGCGCGCGGTTGATGCGCGAAAGCGGCGCGCTGCGGTCGACCGGGCCGAAGACTCCGGTCGGATTGCAGATCACCGCGTCGAGGCCCTTGTCGATCACCTTGCGCAGTTCGACCTCGCCCGACCACTTGGAACGGTCGTAGACAGGCAGGCTCGGATCGGTGGAGCGCGGCGAACTCTCGTCGATGCGCCCGCCGCAGCAGTATTGATTGAACGCGTGGATGGAACTGGCGTGCACCATTCGGCGCACACCGAGGTCGAGTGCGGCCTCCGCGACGACGCGGACGCCCTCGGTGTTGACCCGCCAGGCGAGATCGTTCTTGTCGGCCAGCGTGATCACGGCGACGAGGTGGTACACGATCTCCGCGCCCATGAGCGCGGTGCGGATCGATTCCGGATCCAGCACGTTGCCCGACACCCAGGTGACGTTGGGATCCGCAGGGCCTTCAGGAACCACGCGGTCGATGGCGACGACCTCGTGATCTCGGCCGACGAGCAGGCTGAGCAGATTCGTGCCAAGGTAGCCGGCTGCGCCGGTCACTGCGACCTTCATGGCACCGAGAATATAGAACTTGTTCTAATTTGCAACACGTTTCAGTTCCTTTTCTGTGGCACTCGGTTCGGTTCTGATAGCCCGTTGGGCTCGAAACTTGCCGGTACGGTCCGCTATATTGGGCCCTGCCGTAGCGGCTGATGTCGCACGGACAGGGAGTTGACGTTCGACGAAGCTAAGTGCACGAAACTGATGTTTACGACGATTTGGGGGGCAGCTCGATGAGTGATCTCTCGGTAGAGACCGAGGCGGTTCGCGCGTTCGCCGCGACGAACGCCGGCGTTGCCGGTGATGTCGCAGGGGCGGGTAATTTCGATGCGGTGGCCAACGTCGCCGCGATGACACCGGTCTTCGGCCTGATCGGCGCCGACTACCTGTTGATGTTCGCCGCCGCACAGGTGTTGCAAACCAAGGACATCAATGAACTGTCGGCCAAGTACACCAAGCTGTCGCAGGCCGCATTCAGTTCGGCCACCGCTTTCGACGGTACAGACCTCAGCAACGCGGGCGCGCTAGGGGCGATCGCCAATCAGATCGGAGGCGCGGTATGAAGCCGCTGGATTCGTCCAATTCCGGTCTGATCGCACCCGCCGACCAGACCGCCGCCGCGGTCGATCACACCGCCGCGGCGCAGCAGGCCGCGATGAGCGCGGTGCAGGCCGCGCCGAGCCAGGGCCTGCTCGATGTCCCGCTGCCGCAGCTGCCCGCCGACATGCCGCCGGTCGAGCCGCCGGAGTTCTACCTCGCGCGCAAGATCAGCGAGGATTCGCCGGGCCTCGGCACCGTCCCGGCCGGGATGCCCGGCCTGTCCGGCAATCCGGCGCCCGATCCACACGACATCCTCGCTGGAATTCCCTCCGATGTGTCCAGCCTGCTGGACGGCGCAAACGCGGCGATCAATCACGCCGCGGCGCCGGTCCTCGGCGCGGCGCAGGGTGTGCTCGGCCAGGCGCAGAATGCGCTGGGCGGGGCCGCGGGCGCGGCGGCCGCCACCACACCTGCCGTGGCGGCGCTGCCCGCTGCCTCCGCATTGCCGTCGCTGCCCGCCGACCCGGTCGCCGCGCTGATGAGTGGGCTCGCGCTGCCCGCGCTGCCCGGCGTCGACATGCTGTTCAAGCCGATCCTCGATCTGCTCGGCAGCTTCGGCACCGGCGTTCTGGGTGCGCTCGATCCGACGCAGATTCTCAGCCAGTCCTCCAAGATCATCGAAACGGCGATGCAGGTGGGCAAGGGCGGCATACAGACCGTCGACCAGCTGTGGCAGGGCCAGGCCGCACGCAACGCGCAGGTCGCGGGTCAGCAGGCGAACGCCCAGGGGCAGGACACCAGCCAGCGCGGATTCGACATCTCCGACCTGACGCAGAAGGCCGCAGCGGTGGTGCAGCAGGGTAACGCGCAGCTGACCGGGATCGCGAGCTCGTTCGCCACCCAGGCTGCCGCGCTCGTGCCGGTGATCCCGACCCCGCCGGGACAGGCGGCGCTGATCGCGACGGCCACCGAGCACCTCGGTCAGGCGGTCGCTGTCGCGAACGCGACCCGCGGTGATCTGGCCGGGAAAACGGCCGAGCTGAGCGGTCTGGTCAATCAGCTCGTCGCGCCCGGCGGGTTGCCGCAGCCGCAAGAGGTCGCGCAGGCGGCGATGCAGAACATCGGCCAGCCGATCATGGATCAGGCGCAGCAGGCCGCGCAGGACACCTCGACGAAAGCCGCTGGGCTGCTGTCGGATCCCTCCAATCCGCTCTTGGGCACCCCGACCAATCCGGCCGCGGCGCACTCGGGCACGCCCGGTAGTCCTGGCAGCCCTGTCGGCATGCCGGGCAGCCCCAGTACGCCCTCGACGCCACGTCCGGGCGGTTTGCCGGGCGCCACCCTGCCACCCTTCCGTGCCGTGGCGGGCATGCCCGGTTCGCCGCTTGGCGCCGGCGGTTCGGGCGCCACCCCGGCTGGCACCGGTAACTCCAGCTTCATGGGCGGTAGTCCGGCCGCAGCAGGTCAGCGCGGCAGTGACGACGAGGAACACTCGCGCAATGTCGAGCCGTACCAGAGCCGCACCGGCAACGACGATCTGACCGGCCCGCTCGGCGAGTCCACCCCCGACGTAATCGGTGCGACGCACTCGGACGAAATGGTCAGCTCCGACTACGAACAGGACCAGTTCTAAGCCGCGGCGCCGCAACGGATCTCGAACAACAGCGACCTTTCTCCCAGACGGGGCGGAGGTCGCTGTTGCGCCGGGGTTGTCGACGTCGCCTGAGTACGCGGAGGCGGACTAGCGCTGCTCGGTGAAGGCGCCAAGCAGCTGCGGTAGTGGCAGCGCATGGGTCCCGTGCCGGCACCCATGCGCTGTGGTGTCGCTCCTCTGTCGTTCGTTCAGCGCAGCGCGGGCGGATTACTCAGGTCCTGCGCGGAGTAGGTGTCACACGCCTTCACCTCGCCGGTTCGGTATCCGGTGAGGAACCATTTCTGTCGCTGGTCGGAGGAGCCGTGGGTCCATGCCTCCGGATTCACCCGGCCCTGTGCGGCGCGTTGGATTCGGTCGTCGCCGACCGCCGACGCGGCTGAGAGCGCGTCGCGGATGTCGTTCTCGGACAACGGCTTCAGGAACGGCTGGCTGCCACCCGGTGCGGGCAGCTTGTCGGCGAAGTGTGCCCAGATGCCCGCGTAGCAGTCGGCCTGCAGTTCGGTGCGCACCGCGCCGGACTCGGGTCCGCGCGGATCACGCTGCGCACGCCCGATGTCACCGAGCTGGTTCTGGATGTGGTGACCGATTTCGTGCGCGACAACGTACTCCTGCGCGAGTGGGCCGCCGCTGGAGCCGAAGCGGTCGACCAGTTCCTGGAAGAAACTGGTGTCTAAGTAGGCGGTCTGGTCGGCCGGGCAGTAGAACGGTCCGACCGCGCTGGTCGCGTTGCCGCAACCGGTGGCGATCGCGCCGGAGAACAGCCGCAGCTTCGGTTGGACGTACTTCTTGCCGGTCTGCTTGGGCAGCTCGGTGGACCACACCGCGTCGAGGCTCTGCGCGGTGAGCACCACCCGGCAGTCGATGTACTTGTTGGCATCCGCGCCGGTCTTGCAGTGCGTCGGCGTGCCCGATGTGCCCGGCTGCGTCTGCGAATTGTCGGTGCCGTTCAATTGGCCGAGCAGTGACCCGGGATCACCGCCGAGCAGCAAGCCGAGCACCAGCAGGATAAGGCCGCCCGCGCCACCGCCGAGCGCGATCTTGCCGCCCATGCCGGGACCCCCGCCGGACGAAGCCCGATTGGGGTCGATCTGCATGCCTTCGTTGAAGGTCATCGTCATCGCTTTCTGTGTGATCTGTGCAGCGCCTGCGACGCTGCGAGTCCGTGGTCCGGCTCATGTCCGAGCGAGACCCGTGACAGCGTCGACTGTGCTCCGGCCACTCGGACGCGAGCTGGACCACAAACGGGTGGTCCTCTCCTCGCCTGTGGTTGCCCAGGATTCGGCGTCCGATGCTTCCGGTCGGCGACATGGCGGTAACAGCTTGGCATGGGCAGGCCGATATCGGTTTCCACTCGGCGAACGTGTCTCACTACGATGGCTACCGCACCTGGTCATATCGGCGGGTGCCGGAGTCGTCGAAAGGAATCCCGTGCTGCGCACCCACTTGGCTGGTTCGCTGCGAAGCGAGCACGCCGGTCAGACCGTCACCCTCACCGGCTGGGTGGCCCGGCGGCGTGACCACGGTGGCGTGATCTTCATCGATCTGCGCGATGCGTCGGGCGTGGCGCAGGCGGTGTTCCGGGAGGGCGAGCCCGCCGCGCAGGCACACCGGCTGCGCGCCGAATACTGCGTGCAGGTCACCGGCGTGGTGGAGCTGCGTCCGGACGGTAACGAGAACCCGGAGCTGCCGACCGGCGCCATCGAGGTGAACGTCACCGAGCTCGAGGTGCTCAACGAGAGCGCGCCGCTGCCGTTCCAGCTCGACGAGCAGCCCGGTGAAGAGGCACGGCTGAAGTACCGCTACCTGGATCTGCGCCGCGAAGGCCCGGCGCACGCGATCCGGTTGCGTTCGAAGGTCAATGCCGCCGCCCGCGCGGTGCTGGCCGGTCACGAGTTCGTCGAGGTGGAGACCCCGACGCTGACTCGCTCCACTCCGGAAGGCGCCCGCGACTTCTTGGTGCCCGCGCGCCTGCAACCGGGCAGCTTCTATGCGCTGCCGCAGAGCCCGCAGCTGTTCAAGCAGCTGCTGATGGTCGGCGGCATCGAGCGCTACTACCAGATCGCGCGCTGCTACCGCGACGAGGACTTCCGCGCCGACCGTCAGCCCGAGTTCACCCAGCTCGACCTGGAGATGAGCTTCGTGCGCCAGGACGACGTGATCCTGCTGGCCGAGGAGATCCTCGCCGCGCTGTGGAAGCTGATCGGCCACGAGATCCCGACGCCGATCCCGCACATGACCTACGCGGAAGCCATGCGGCGCTTCGGTTCCGACAAGCCGGACCTGCGTTTCGGCGTCGAGATTACCGAGTGTGCCGAGTACTTCAAGGACACCTCGTTCCGGGTGTTCCAGGCGCCCTACGTGGGTGCGGTCGTCATGCCGGGTGGCGCAAGCCAGCCGCGGCGCCAGCTCGACGCCTGGCAGGAGTGGGCCAAGCAGCGCGGCGCCAAGGGTCTGGCGTACGTGCTGATCAACGAGGACGGCACGCTGGGCGGCCCGGTGGCCAAGAACCTGAGCGACGCCGAGCGCGACGGGCTGGCCAAGCACGTCGGCGCGGTGCCGGGTGACTGTGTATTCTTCGCGGCGGGTCTGGCCAAGGCGCAGCGTGCGCTGCTTGGTGCGGCCCGCAGCGAGATCGCTCGCAAGGTCGGCCTGATCGATGAGTACGCGTGGGCGTTCGTCTGGATCGTGGACGCGCCGATGTTCGAGCCCACGGCCGATGCGACCGCGAGCGGCGATGTGGCGCTTGGTCATTCGGCCTGGACCGCAGTGCACCACGCGTTCACTTCGCCGAAGCCGGAGTCCCTGGACACCTTCGACACCGACCCGGATTCGGCGCTCGCCTATGCCTACGACATCGTCTGCAACGGCAACGAAATCGGCGGCGGCAGCATCCGTATCCACCGACGGGACATCCAGGAACGCGTCTTCAAGGTGATGGGCATCAGCCATGACGAGGCGCAGGAGAAGTTCGGATTCCTGTTGGACGCCTTCGCTTTCGGCGCGCCACCGCACGGCGGCATCGCCTTTGGTTGGGACCGCATCACCGCGCTGCTCGCCGGGCTCGACTCGATCCGCGAGGTGATCGCGTTCCCGAAGACCGGTGGCGGCGTCGACCCGCTGACCGACGCGCCCGCACCGATCACGCCGCAGCAGCGCAAAGAGGCGGGCCTGGACGCGAAGCCCGAGAAGAAGGGCGACGCCGCGAAGGATTCCGACGAGAAGGGCTCGGCCGCGAAGGGCGACGAGTAGGACTCCGACACGGTGGGCGCGGCCGCGGCGCGCCCACCTCGGGGTTCAAGCCGTGAATCGGCATGCGGTTACTGGTTGGTTGGTGAGCGACCAGTGACCCGGTGTTCAGAGGGCCGTGCCGCCGGTGAGTGTCCGGTAGGCGTAGGTCACCGCGATCGTCGTCAGCGGCGCCGCGATCAGCAGGCCCAGGCCGCACAGCAGCGCGCCGACGAATGTGATCACCACGACGGCGAGCGCGAGCAGTAGCACCTGCACGAGGTTGGTCACCACGAGAGTGGCGCTGGACTTGATCGCCGCGAACGGACCCTGATCCTGATCGATCACGTAGTGCAACGCGAACATGCACAGGAATCCGGCGATGAATCCCGGCACTACGAACAGCGCCCAGCCGATGGCCGTGAGCACGAACGCCAGCAGTGCGGTGAGCAGCACGTTGCCCGCGTCCACGAAATGGAAATAGGACCCGAAAACTGGTTTGTAGCCGTCGGTTTCATACAGCGCGCCGCGCACCAAGGCGGCCTGCAGCAGCCAGATCCCGACCATCACCACCAGGAAGATTAGCATCAGCGGCAACAGCGACGTCGGGTTCACGATCCGGACCAGGAGCACGAAGACGAGGTAGATGACGACGCCGAGCCCGGTGACGCCGAGCCACGGCACCGGATTCGACCGGAATTTGTCCCAACCGTAGCTCAGAGCGTTGCCGACATCGAGCCGGGCCGGGCTGCTGTCGGCCTGATAACCGTAGGTCTGTTGCGGCGCGCCGGGCGGCGGCATCGTGCCCGGCGGGGGCGGCATGCCGCCGGGCGGCGGTGGCATGGTCCCTTGCGGTGGCCTGGCCCGACCGGTCCCGGCCGGACCGTAGGTCGGCTGCGGTGGCGCGGGCAGGTGGGGATGCTGCGGCGCACCCGGCGCCGGGGTCACCGGCGGCGGTGGCTCCACCAGTTCGCTGCCGTACTGCGCCGCGCCAGGACTCTCGAACTGCGGGTATCCGGCCGGGCCCGCCATTTCGTGGCGACCGTGTCCGGCGCCTGCCCCCGGTGATTGCGGACCGTGGCTCTCATGCTGACCGTGCTGGGCGACAAGTGGCTCGCGGCCGCTCTTCTCGGGTGACTCGCCAGCTGGATCGTTCGGTGTGGAAGACGGTGTGTCGGCCATTGGCGTAGACCTTTCGACGCAACTGGTTTGCGGTGTGGCGCACGGCAGTTGACGATGAGAAAACCGGACACGCGCAATGGTGTCAAGCAAGGAGCGCCCGTTCCGCAACCTCGACCGAGACACGCCGATGACGCGGAAAGGTTGTGTAACTGCTCGCTAGAAGTGACCCGGTGGGAGTAGCTTGAGAGTCGATGACCGCACTATTGGCCGAACGCGCCGCCGAAGTCGTGGCCGCAGCGCAACACTTGCTTACAAAGCGAATGGGTGCTCCGGTAAAGCTGAGCGATCCGATCGAACTCAGCGGTAGTGGTAGGACCACGGTCCTACGCGTGCGTGTTTCAGAGAACGCCTTTTCGTTGCCGCGAACGCTGATCGTCAAGCAGGTCCGCGGATCCGCCGAGGATCGCCGCACCGGTGGTCTAGCTCCGGGGGTCGCCGGCATCGATGCCGCATTCCTACGGGAGGCCGTGTCCTACCAGTTCACCACCGCACTCAGCCGCGAGCAGCGGCCGGGCGCGTACCTGATCGCGCACAGCCTGCCGGACCGCCTGCTGATCCTCAGCGACCTCGGTGAGAACTCCCGGATGACCGCCGTGCTGCAGTCGGGCGCCGAGCCCGCGACGCGCAATGGGCTGATGGCGTTCGCGCAGGCACTGGGCCGGATGCATGCGGCAACCGTTGGGCGGGAAGCGGATTTCGTCGCCCTGCTGCGTCGCGTCGATGTGGTGCACCGAGTCGACGGCATTGCGCAGCAGGCTGAGGCCGCAATCTCCGAGGTGCCCGGCATGCTGCAGCGCGAACTCGGCATCGAGGTGCCCGGCGAGATCGCCGAACGGATCGTCCGAGGTAACAGGCTGTTCTCTGCCGGGCGCTTCCGCGCGTTCAGTCCGTCGGATCTGTGCCCCGACAACGTTATTCTCAACGAGGAGGGCGCGCTCTTCCTCGACTACGAATGGGGCGGCTTCCGCGACGCCACCCTCGACATCGCCTACGCGCTGGTGTCGTTCCCCGGCTGCCTGTGCGATTTCGAGCTGTCCCGCGAACGCGCCAGGCAGATGGTGGAGGCATGGCGTTCGGAGGTCGTCGGCGTCTGGCAGGCACTGGCCGATGACGACGTGCTCGCCGAGCGCATCCTGGAAGCCCGCCTGATCTGGGTGTGGCTGACCACCTACTGGTTCCTGCCCGCCGACCACACCCGCATCGCCGCCGCCCGCGAGCACGGCCTGTCGGTGCCGCGCTCGGAGGCACTGATCAACCGCTGGGCCGCCCTCGCCGAGGACGCCCGCTGCACCGGCGACGACGCGGTCGGAGACTTCGCCGAGGACGTCTCCGCGATGCTCGAGGAGCGCTGGTCCGAATAGGTTTCGGGTCGGCGTCACATCGCGTATCGCAGTCTTGTCGCGCCGCTCCGACCGCGCGCAAGATCGCTGGTAGCACCGCGCTGTTCCGGCCTGGTCAGCGGTCGAGTTCGGCCAAACGCTTTTCGAGATAGGCGCGTTCGACGGTGTTCTCGGTCAGTAGCAGTGCCGATTCGTAGGCCGATGAGGCGTCGGCAGTGCGGCCGAGTTGGGCGAGGAACGCCGCTCGGGACGCCTCGACGTAGCTGTAGGTCGCCAGCGCTGGTTCGTCGGCGAGATCGTCGAGCAACGCCAGAGCACGGCCTGGATTGCCGGAAAGACCCACGGCCACCGCGTAATTCAAGCGGACCACCGGCGATGGCCATTCCCGCAGCAGCAGGACGTACAGCCCAGTGATCTCCCGCCAATCGGTCTGCTCCCAGGTCTGCGCCTCGTCGTGCACGGCGGCAATCGCGGCCTGTAGCGTGTACCGGTCGGTATGCGGAAGAGCGTGTTTCACCAAGGCGATGCCCTCATCGATCGCCGCGCGATCCCATCGGGTTCGGTCCTGGTGCTCGAGGATGCACAGCGTGCCGTCGTCGTTCACCCTGGCCGACCGGCGTGCGTCGGTGAGCAGGATCAGTGCCAGCAGGCCGGTCACCGATGGGTCGTCGGGGACAAGCGCACGCATCATCCGCGCCACTTGCAGTGCGCGCTCGACCAGATCGGACCGTACCAGCGTGTCGCCCGAGGGCGCGGTGTGGCCGGTGGTGAACAGCAGATGGATGACGGCGCATATCGCGTCGAGCCGGTCCGGGAGTTCCCGCACCGACGGCACCCGGTAGGGAATACGGGCCAGCGCAATCTTCTTCTTGGCCCGCGTGATTCGGGCCGCCATGGTCGATTCGCTGAGAAGGAAGGCGCGCGCGACCTCCGCAGTGGTGACGCCGCAGACCAGGCGCAGCGTGAGCGCCACCTGGGCCTCGCGGGCCAGTGCCGGGTGGCAGCAGGTGCTGATCAGGCGGAGCCTGTCGTCGGGGATGTCGACGGTGCTGTCCAGGGCGGCGAGCGCCAGATCGGCGGTATCGCTGTCGAGTTGATCGGTGACCAGCAGCGGGAGGCCGCGTTGCAGTGTCGAATTGCGGCGCAGCAGGTCGAGGCCGCGGCGCCGGGCGACGGTGGTGAGCCAGGCGCCGGGTTTCGCAGGCACCCCGTCCGCAGACCACTCGGTCAGCGCCTTGGCGTAGGCGTCCTGCACGCACTCCTCCGCCATGTCGAAATCGCGGACCAGCCGCACCGTCGCGGCGAGCACGAAGGCCCATTCGCGACGGTGCGCCTGTTCGACGGCCGCGGCGGCGCGCTCGGCCGCTCCGGTGGCGATCGACATCTGCCTGTCCGAGCGCTCGGCCTATTCGAAGACCATGATCGGCCGCACCTCGACGCCACCGAACCGCGCAGGCACCTGCTTGGCCAGCGCGATCGCCGCATCCAGATCGGGAGCCTCGAGCAGGTAGTAGCCGCCAAGCGCCTCCTTGGCCTCGCCGAACGGCGCATCCGTCACGGTGAAGTCGCCGTCGTCGCGCTTGCGGATCGAGGTCGCGGTGGGGGTCGGTTGCAGCGCATTGCCGCCCTTCCGCGCATCGCCCGCGATCTCCTGGAACGTCAGATGTTCCTGGTAGATCGCGCCCATCACTTCCTCGGAAGCGGTCGCGTAGGCGTTCTCGTCTTCGTAGATCAGCACCAAATACTGGCTCATCGTCTCGCTCCTTCGGTTCCGGGACCCGCCGATCGGGCCGCCGTACTCATCCCGACGAGCGAGTTGGACGGAAATCGACAACCGTCGACAAGAATTCTGCCCTGAAATCGTGGCGTGCGTGTCGAGATGACGGGGTCGAGCCGGTGCCGAAAGGTCAGGCGAGGGGAGCGGACGGCGGTTGGCGATCGCGGACCGAGCGGGGACCGACTGTGGGGTGTGCAGGCATCCGGGACGCTGGAAGTCCGCCCGTAGCGAGAACAGGACGAGCATCTCGCGCGTAGCTCTGTCGGTGCGTCTCGGTAACGTTCCTGGTGTGAGCGAAGGCTTGTTCGATGTGCCCGGCGATGGCGTTCCTGCGGGACACACTATCGATGATGCGGTGCGCCGAGATGCGGGAGCGCCGCTGGCGGTGCGGATGCGGCCTGCCTCGCTGGACGAAGTGGTCGGGCAGCAGCATCTGCTGGGACCCGGCTCGCCGCTGCGACGGCTGATCGAGGGGTCGGGCGCGGCGTCAGTGCTGCTGTACGGCCCGCCCGGTACCGGCAAGACCACCCTCGCCTCGCTGATCTCGCAGTCCACCGGCCGCCGTTTCGAGGCGCTGTCGGCGCTGTCGGCCGGTGTCAAAGAGGTGCGCGCGGTCATTGATGTGGCCCGGCGCAGGCTCACCGCCGGAGAGCTGACAGTGCTGTTCATCGACGAGGTGCACCGCTTCTCCAAGACGCAGCAGGACGCACTGCTCGCAGCGGTGGAGAACCGGATCGTGCTGCTGGTCGGCGCGACGACGGAGAATCCGTCCTTCTCGGTGGTGTCGCCGCTGCTGTCGCGCTCGCTGGTGTTGCAGCTGCAATCGCTGACCGAGGCCGATATCCGCCTCGTTCTGGAACGCGCGATCAGCGATGCGCGCGGACTCGACGGCGAATATACCGTGACCGATGCCGCACTGGATCACATCGTGCGCATCGCGGGTGGTGACGCCCGACGCGCGCTCACCGCGCTGGAGGCGTCAGCGGAATCCTCGCTCGACGGAAATGTCGACGTCGATCTCGTCGAGGCCAGCGTGGACAAGGCCGCCGTCCGCTACGACCGCGCCGGCGACCAGCACTATGACGTGATCAGCGCCTTCATCAAATCCATCCGTGGCTCCGATGTCGACGCCGCACTGCACTATCTGGCCCGCATGCTCGGCGCGGGGGAGGACCCCCGCTTCATCGCCCGCAGGCTGATGATCCACGCCAGCGAGGACATCGGCATGGCCGATCCCACGGCGTTGCAGACGGCGACCGCGGCCGCGCAGGTCGTCCAATTGGTCGGTCTTCCCGAAGCCCGGCTCGCCTTGGCGCAGGCCACCATTCATCTGGCGACCGCCCCGAAGTCCGGCGCTGTCATCGCCGCGATCGGCGCCGCGATCGCCGATGTCAATGCGGGCAAGGCCGGTGCCGTACCCCCGCACCTGCGCGACGGCCACTACGCGGGCGCTGCGAAACTCGGCAACGCGCAGGGCTATAAGTACCCGCACGACAACCCGGACGGAGTGCTCGCCCAGCAGTACCCGCCGGATGAACTCGTCGGCACCGACTACTACCAACCGACCGACCACGGCGTCGAACGTGAGATCGGCCCGCGGGTCACCAAGCTGCGCCGCATCGTCCGCGGCAGGTAGGTTCCGGGCCGCGGGAACCACCCCGGTCCCTGAAAATTCGGATGCGGCGCACCGGTAGGCTGGATACCTGTGCAGACCCACGAGATTCGACGGCGCTTCCTGGACCATTTCGTCCGTGCCGGCCATACCGAGGTGCCGAGTGCCTCGCTGATCCTGGCCGACCCGAACCTGCTGTTCGTCAACGCAGGCATGGTGCAGTTCGTTCCGTTCTTCCTCGGTCAGCAGACCCCGCCCTACGCGCGGGCGACCAGCGTGCAGAAGTGCGTGCGCACCGGCGATATCGAGAACGTCGGTGTCACCACCCGGCACAACACCTTCTTCCAGATGGCGGGCAACTTCAGCTTCGGCGACTACTTCAAGCGCGAGGCGATCACATTCGCCTGGTCGCTGCTGACCAACAGCGTCGAGGACGGCGGCTACGGCTTCGACCCGGAACGGTTGTGGGCCACCGTGTATCTCGATGACGACGAGGCCGAGCAGATCTGGCTCGAGGTGGGCGTGCGCGCCGAGCGCATCCAGCGCCGCGGCATGGCCGACAACTACTGGTCGATGGGCATACCCGGTCCGTGCGGCCCGTGTTCGGAGATTTACTTCGACCGCGGCCGCGAGTACGGCGTGGAGGGCGGCCCCGAGGCCGATGAGGATCGCTACCTCGAAATCTGGAACCTCGTGTTCATGCAGAACGAGCGCGGCGAGGGCACCGGCAAGGACAATTTCGAGATCCTCGGCCCGCTGCCCAAGAAGAACATCGACACCGGCATGGGTGTGGAGCGCGTCGCGTTCCTGCTACAGGGCGTCGACAACGTCTACGAGACGGACCTGCTGCGCCCGATCATCGACAAGGCCGAGGAACTGACCGGCCGGTCCTACGGCGTCACGCATGAGGACGACGTGCGGTTCCGAGTGATCGCCGACCACGCGCGCACCGGCGCCATGCTGATCACCGACGGTGTCAACCCCGGCAACGACGGCCGCGGCTACGTGCTGCGCCGCCTGCTGCGCCGGATCGTGCGCTCGGCCCGGCTGCTGGGCGCGGAGAAGCCGGTCATGGGCGAGTTCATGAAGGTCGTCAGCGACCTGATGGCCCCGTCCTACCCGGAACTCGCCACCGATTTTCAGCGCATCGAGACGGTCGCGGTCGGCGAGGAGACGGCGTTCCTCAAGACGCTCAACACCGGCTCGGTCCTCTTCGACAACACCGCCGCCGCGGTGAAGGCCAAGGGCAGCAACACCATTGCGGGCTCGGACGCCTTCACCCTGCACGACACCTACGGCTTCCCGATCGACCTCACCCTGGAGATGGCCGCCGAGGCCGGGCTCGCGGTGGACGAGGACGGCTTCCGGTCGCTGATGGCCGAACAGCGCAAGCGCGCCAAGGACGACGCGCAGGCCCGCAAGCACGCGCACGCCGACCTGTCGGTCTACAAGGAACTGGTCGACCGCGGCGCCACCGAATTCACCGGCTTCGACGAGCTGACCTCCGAGGCGCACGTGCTGGCCCTGATCGTCGATGGTGTCCGGGCGCCGGTCGCCACCGTCGGTCAGGACGTCGAGGTGATCCTGGATCGCAGCCCGCTGTACGCGGAGTCCGGCGGTCAGATCGCCGACCGCGGCGCCATCACCGCGTCGGGGCTGAAGGTGCGCGTCAACGACGTGCAGAAGATCGCCAAGAAGGTGTGGGTGCACAAGACCACCGTCGAGCACGGTCAGATCACCGAGGGCGATGTCGTTCTCGCCCAAGCCGATCCGGCCTGGCGGCGCGGCGCCACTCAGGGGCACTCCGGCACGCACATGGTGCACGCCGCGCTGCGCCAGATCCTCGGCCCGAACGCGGTACAGGCGGGTTCGCTGAACAAGCCCGGCTACCTGCGTTTCGACTTCAATTGGCAGGGCCAGCTTTCCGAGCGGCAGAAGACCGATATCGAGGCCGTGTCCAACGACGCGGTCGGCGCGGACTTCCCGGTGAACACCTTCGTCACCGACCTGACCAAGGCCAAGCAGATGGGCGCGATGGCGCTGTTCGGCGAGAACTACGGCGACGAGGTTCGGGTGGTGGAGATCGGCGGCCCGTTCTCGATGGAGCTGTGCGGCGGCACGCATGTGCAGCATTCCTCGCAGATCGGCCCGATCACCCTGCTCGGCGAGTCGTCGGTCGGCTCCGGTGTGCGCCGCGTGGAAGCCTTCGTCGGTCTGGACTCCTACAAGTACCTGGCCAGGGAGCGTGCGCTGCTGGCCGGTGTCGCGTCGTCGCTGAAGGTGCCCTCCGAGGAGGTGCCCGGCCGCGTCGAGCAGTTGGTCGAGCGCCTGAAGGTGGCCGAGAAGGAACTCGAGCGCACCAAGGTGGCCGCCGTGCTGTCCTCGGCGAGCAAGTTCGTTGGCGAGGCCGAACGGCTCGGCGGCGTGCTGTTGGTGGCCGCCGCCGCGCCGAAGGGCGTCGCCGCGGGCGATCTGCGCACATTGGCCACCGACATTCGCGGCCGGTTCGGCAGCAACCCCGCGGTGGTTGTGCTGCTCGGCAACGCCGACGGCAAGGTGCCGTTCGTGGTGGCCGTCAACAAGGCCGCTCAGGACCTCGGTTTCAAGGCCGGTGACCTGGTCGGCGCCTTCGGCCCCAGCATCGCCGGGCGCGGCGGCGGCAAGCCGGAAATGGCGCAGGGCGCGGGCTCGGATCCCTCGGGCATCGAGGTCGGTCTGGTCGCAGTCCGTGCGCGGGTGGCTGAACTCGCCGGGTGATGGACGACCCCGAGAGTCCAGGTTCATCGGAGCGGCCGCCCTCGAAGCGGCCGCAGGGTGCCGACCGGCCCGACGCCGCGACCGATCCCGGTCGCGGCAGGCGGCTTGCCGTCGATGTCGGCAGTGTCCGCATCGGCGTCGCATCCAGTGACCCGGACGGCATCCTCGCTACACCCGTGGAAACCGTCGCGCGAGCGAAGCAGAATGCCCGCGGCGGTGGTCTGGCACCCGACATAGTCAGAATTGCCGAAATTGTGCGGGAGTACGAAGCAGTTGAGGTAATCGTGGGTCTGCCCCGGACATTGCGCGGGGAAAAGGGCACCGCTGCGACGCTGGCGATGGCGTTTGCTGATCGTTTGCGAACGGTGATTGCTCCGGTGCCCATCCGGCTTTCCGACGAACGTTTGACTACGGTGTCAGCTGCACGTGCATTGCGTGACAGTGGAGTTCGCGCGCGTGGCCAGCGGCAGGTAATCGATCAGGCGGCCGCCGTGTCGATCCTGCAAGGATGGTTGGACGAACGGAGTGCGGTGTTGAGGTCGGTCGAAGAAGCGGTACGTCCCGCCTCGTCCGGAGACGATGCATGACGGATCGGTGGACGCAGGCCGAGGAACGCTACCGACAGCGCGAGGCTGAACGGCGGTACCGCCGCAATGACCAGGCCTGGGCAGAATACGAGGACGACACCACCATCATCCCGCGCTACACCGACGAGGAGCCGCTGGAACCGCCCGCTCCCGCCCGCGGCGGCGGCCAGCGCGCGCGCCGTGCCGCACCGGACAGCGACGACGCCGAGGTTCCGGCGACGCGGCGGCCGCGCGGTCGGCGTTCGGAGCCGAGTAGTCGTTCGGAGGCTCGCGCGGCGACTTCGCGCAGTGGATCGCAGCGTCGCAAGCGCTCCCGGGTCGCCTCCCGCAAGGCCGCCGAACGCAAGCGTCGTCGCCGCAACCTGTGGGTCATCGGCGGCGTCTTCGTGCTGCTGTTCGCCGGTGCCGCGGGATTCGCTGGGTACAAGTACGTGAAGTCGGCATTCGGCAGCGCCGAGGATTACGCCGGACCGGTCGGTCCGCTGGTCGTGGTGCAGGTGCAGCCGGGCGATACCTCCAACCAGATCGCGAACGCGATGCAGGCCAAGGGCGTCGTCGCCAGCAGTCAGGCATTCTTCGAAGCGGCCGTGCGGAATTCGAACATGAACTCGGTGCAGCCCGGCTACTACGCCATCCCGAGCCACAGCCCGGCCGCGCAGGCGGTGGTCGCCCTGCTCGGCAAGGATTCCCGGGTCGGCAATCTGGTCGTCTCCGAAGGACGGCAGCTGCACGACCAGCAGGACGTGAACACCGGGTCGCGCAAGGACGGCATCTACCGCAAGATCGCGGACGCCAGCTGCGTCGGCACCGGCACCAATCAGAAGTGCGTGACCTACGAGCAGCTCGACACCGCAGGGGCGGGCATGGATCTGGCCGCGCTCGGCGTCCCCGCCTGGGCGGAGCAGAGCGTCCGTGACGTCCCGGACCGCAGCAGGCAGCTGGAGGGCCTGATCTCCGCGGGCACCTGGGATTTCGATCCGAGCGGCACGCCGGAGCAGATCCTCAAGCAATTGGTGACCGCGAGTGCGCGCAGCTACGAGTCGACCGGGCTGTTGCAGTCCGGTGGCGAGACCAAGCTCAACCCGTATCAGACGCTGACCGCCGCTTCCCTGGTGGAACGCGAAGCGCTGCCGCAGGATATGCCGAAAGTAGCGCGGGTGATCGTGAATCGGTTGCGGGTGAATCAGCCGCTGCAGTTCGACTCGACGGTGAACTATGACCTGGACCGCACCGAGGTGGCGACCACCGACGCGGACCGGGCCAAGCGCACACCCTGGAACACCTATGCGATGCCCGGCCTGCCCGCGACGCCGATCTCCGCGCCGTCGCTGAATGCTTTGCGCGCCATGGAGAATCCGGAGGCCGGTACCTGGCTGTACTTCGTGACGGTTGACAAGCAGGGGACCACGCTGTTCACCGACAATTACTCCGAGCACCTGCGGAATATCGAAAAGGCTAGGCAGAGCGGGATTCTCGACAGTGGCCGGTGACGTAGTCGGCGCGGTGCGCAGGGCGGCGGTGGTCGGCAAGCCGATCTCACATTCCCGCTCTCCGCAACTGCATCTGGCCGCCTATCGCGCGCTCGGCCTGGACTGGACCTACGACCGCATCGAATGCTCGGCCGAACAGCTGCCCAGCCTGGTCGACGGCCTCGGCCCCGAATGGGTCGGTCTGTCGGTGACCATGCCTGGCAAGGAAGCCGCGCTCGCCTACGCGACCGAACGCACCGAGCGGGCGGTCCTGGTCGGCTCGGCCAATACGCTGGTCCGGATCGAGGGTGGTTGGCGTGCCGACTGCACCGATGTGGACGGCGTCATCGGCGCCCTGCGCGACGGCGGAATCACCGAACTGTCCGAGGCCGTGGTTCTCGGCGCGGGCGGTACCGCCCGCCCGGCGCTACTCGCGCTGTCCGAGCTCGGCGCCGAGCAGGTCACCGTCATCGCTCGGGACGCAGGAAGGGCGCGCGGCGCACTGGATCTCGCGGACCGTCTCGGCCTGAGCGCCACGGTGATCGGCTTCGATCCCGGCGCCATCGGCGCGGTATGCGCGCAAGCGGGCGCCGTGATCAGCACGATTCCCGCCGAGGCCGCCGCCGCCGTCGCCGAGGCGGTGGCCGCCGCGCCCGTCGTGCTCGACGCCATCTACAACCCGTGGCCGACCCCGCTCGCCGAGGCCGTCGCCCGCGCGGGCCACACCGTGGTCAGCGGCCTGGAGATGCTGCTGAACCAGGCCTACGGTCAGGTCGAACAGTTCGCTGGCCGCCCGGCTCCGCGTGCCGAAATGGCCGCCGCCCTATAGTGCCGACCGTTCGGGTACAATCTGACACCGGTTCTAGTTTGGATCCGCGCGGCGCAGGTTATTGTGTTGGTCATGAATGCTTGGGTGTTGCGGGCCACAGCGCTCGGTGCGCTGGTCGTCGTGCTGCGTACCGTGCTGGGATTCGCGATGGTGTACTGGCCGACCCACGGCGGGTGGATGCGGATTCTCTGCCTAGTCGTGCTGATCGCCCCCGTCGTGTTCTGGGGCGTGCTGGACGGTCGCAAGGACCGCATCGCGCACCCGGACCCGGAGCGCGGCTCCGACCTCACCATCCTGTGGCTGAAGGCCGCGGTGGCCGGTGGCCTCGGCAGCGGCCTGGTCGCCTGGATCGTGGACTACCTGCCCCACTTCGACCTCGGCGACAACGGCCTGCTGTTCGAGCTGACCGCCTCGGCGTCCTTCATCGTCCTGCTGATCTTCGTGCCCTCCCTGATCGGCGTCGCGATCGGCCGCATGCTGGCTGGTCGGCAGGCGAACAAGCAGTCGGCGCCCCCTGTGTCGCTCACCAAGGAACCCACACCGGCCTGACACGGCAGGGGAGGCCGTCCTCCCTAGCTTTAGCATTCATCACATGATCGACGATGCGCTCGCTTTCCCGCGACAGTCCGCGCGAACCCAACGCTTCACCCTCGGTACGCCGCGGACGTTCACCGTCTCTCCGGACGGCCGACGGATCGTGTTCCTCCGCTCGCGGTCGGGCACCGACACGGTGCACCTGATGTGGGTGCGCGACACCGAAACCGGCGTCGACACGATCGTCGTCGATCCGGACGAGCTGCTTCGGAATCGCGATCAGGGCGAGACACCGCAGGAGCGCGCCCGCCGTGAACGCGCCCGCGAGGGCGCGACCGGAATCGTTCGATACGTGACCGACACCGCCGTGACCACTGTGGCGTTCGTGTTGGCCGGCAGGCTTTTCGTGGTTGATCTGCGTTCCGGTTCGGCCGCAGAGAGAAAGGTCGAAGGTCCGGTGGTCGACCCCCGGATCTCGCCGGACGGACAACTGTTGGCCTATGTCTCGGGCCGTCAGCTTCGAGTGGTGGGAGTCGACGGCACGTCCGACCGCGGATTGATCGGCGGCGATGACGAGCACCTGCAATACGGGCTCGCGGAATTCATTGCCGCCGAGGAAATGGGCCGAGACCGCGGCTTCTGGTGGTCGCCGGACGCCACTCGGCTACTGGTCGCCTGCGTGGACGAATCGCCGGTCGGCCGCTGGTGGATTGCCGATCCCCAGAACCCGGCACGCGAACCCACCGCGGTCGCGTATCCTGTGGCGGGTACGGCGAACGCCGATGTGACGCTTTTTCTCGTCGGCGTGGACGGCAGCCGCACGGCGGTCGAATGGGACCGTGCTGCCTACCCGTATCTCGCGAGAGTGCATTGGGCAGGGGAGAATCCGCCACTGCTGCTCGTGCAGGCCAGGGATCAAAGCAGCCAATGCTATGTGACGGTGGATGTCGGGACGGGCCGTACCGAGGTGGTGGGCACGGACAGCGACGAGGTGTGGGTCGAACTGTTCTCCGGCGTTCCGGCCTTCACACCGGATGGCCGACTGGTGCGTGTCGTCGATTCGGGGAACTCGCGGAGTCTGATCGTCGGAACGGGGCGGGTGACGGGGCCGGAACTGCAGGTGCGTGGCGTGCTCGCCGTCGATGACGACAGCGTCCTGTGCACCGCGATGACGGCCGCGGAGGTCGGCGAGGTCCACGTCTATCGCTTCGGTGGCGGTGCGGCGGTTCGACTGTCGGACACGCCGGGCGTGCACTCGGCCGTGCGGAGCGGGGAGATAGTCGTCCTGTCGTCCAACTCCCTGGCCAGCCATCGCACCACGGTGCGAGTGTTGCGCGGCGACACCGTGATCGGCGAGATCGAGTCCCTGGCCGCGACACCCGGACTGACGGCTCGACCGCAACTGCTGTCCGTCGGCGACCGGCGGATTCCCGTCGCGGTACTACTGCCGACCACCTACTCCGGCGACGGCTTGCTGCCCGTGCTGCTCGACCCGTACGGAGGACCGCACGGGCAGCGTGTGCTGCATGATCAGCGGGCCTATCTGGAGGCCCAGTGGTTGGCGGACAACGGGTTTGCCGTCGTCGTCGCCGACGGTCGCGGCACGGCGGGGCAAGACCCGCAGGGGCAGAAGGCGGTCGCGGGCGACTTGGCGGGCACGCTCGACGACCAGATCGACGTTCTCGCGGTGCTCGCCGCGCGATTCCCACTCGACCTGACCAGGGTGGCGATCCGAGGTTGGTCCTTCGGCGGCTATCTCGCCGCGCTCGCCGTGCTCCGACGACCGGATGTCTTTCACGCCGCCGTCGCCGGCGCGCCCGTGACCGATTGGCGGCTCTACGACACGCATTACACCGAACGCTATTTGGGCCACCCCGACAAGCAACCGGACGTCTACGACTCGAACTCCCTCGTCACCGCCGCGGGTCTGTCGTCCCCGGCGCTGCCCGAGCGACCGCTGCTGCTCATCCACGGATTGGTCGACGACAACGTCGTCGTCGCGCACACCCTGCGGCTGTCGGCCGAGCTGCTGTCCGCCGGTCGACCCCATGAGGTTCTGCCGCTCTCGGGCGTCACGCACCGGCCGATCGACGAGCAGGTCGCCGAGAACCTGATACTGCACCAGGTCGACTTCTTGAAGCGCGTACTGGCCCAACCGGCTTCGTCGAGCTGAGCGAGATCGCCCACCCGGCGCATCGCGGGGGCCAGGTACCGGTACCTCGAATTGTTATAGCCCCCAAGGATGCTGGGCGATGCCACGCGCGGCGACTTCGGTGCTCCGATCCCGCCGCTGCGATGGTGGGACCGAAGGTTGCCGGTCAGAGCAGGATGCCGCCGCTGGAGCTGTTTTCGCGGGCGATCGCGGAGTACGCGGCGGCCAGCAGGGTCGGGTCGGGACCTTCCAGGCGGCCGGGCTTGGCCAGTCCGTCCAGCACGACGAAACGCAGGACGCCCGAACGGGTCTTCTTGTCGGTCTGCATGGCGTCGAGGAGTTGGGGCAGCGCGTCGGCGTCGTAACTGGTTGGCAGGCCGACGCTTTCGAGGATGGTGCGATGGCGGTCGGCGGTGGCGTCGTCGAGGCGCCCGGCCAGACGGCCGAGTTCTGCGGCGAAGACCAGGCCGACCGAGACGGCCGCGCCATGACGCCAGCGGTAGCGCTCGCGGCGCTCGATCGCGTGGCCGAGGGTATGGCCGTAGTTGAGGATCTCGCGCAGGCTGGCCTCCTTGAGATCGGCGGCCACCACGTCCGCCTTCACCTGGATCGCGCGCCGGATAACCTCGGGCAGGACCTCGCCCTTGGGGTCGAGCGCGGCCTCGGGGTCGCGTTCCACCAGCTCCAGGATCACCGGGTCGGCGATGAAACCGGCCTTGATGATCTCTGCCATGCCCGCCACGATCTCGTTGTGCGGCACGGTTTCCAGCGTCACCAGGTCGACGAGCACCGCGGCGGGCTCATGGAAGGAGCCGACCAGGTTCTTGCCCGCCTCGGTATTGATGCCAGTCTTGCCGCCGACGGCCGCGTCGACCATGGCCAGCAGGGTGGTCGGCACGTGCACGATGTGCACGCCGCGCATCCAAGTGGCGGCGACGAACCCGGCCAGGTCGGTGGCCGCGCCGCCGCCGAGGCTCACCACCACGTCGTTGCGGGTCAGGCCGATCCGGCCGAGCACCTCCCAGCAGAATCCGGCGACGGCCAGATCCTTACCGGATTCGGCGTCCGGGATCTCGATTCGGTGCGCGTCGATCCCGGTGTCGGCCAGTGCCTTTCGCACCGCCTCGGCGGTTTCGGCCAGCGGCGGCTGATGGAAGATTGCGACCGTGCGGACGCCGGTGGTCGCGCCGGTGACCGCCTCGACCAGTTCGCCGAGCAGCCCGCGGCCGATGATCACGGGGTAGGGGTCTGCGGTCTGGACTTGGAGACGAGTCGGCTCTGTCACGTGTGCTCCGATTCTGTTCGTGCCGTTGATTTGAGCGCCCGCGCGCGAGCGCGTCGGGACCGGCTGCGTCGGGACCGGCTGCCGGGAGTCGGTGTGTCGCCGGACGTTTCGGTGGCGGCCGGGGTGGACTCGGTGCCGGTCCGCTCGGTGGTTTCCGCCTGCGCGGCGGCCTTGCGGCGGGCGGCCGCGCGCGCCCTGGCCGCACGCCTGGCCCGGGACCTATTGCTGCCCTGAGGATTTCCGGTCTGCTGCGCGGTTCCGCTGTCCTGGACATCCATGGTCGGCTCCGAATCGGGCTCCGAGTCTTGCGGCAGCACCGATTCCATCCCGAGCTTCGCCAGGATCATTCGCACCACCCGCCCGGGGCTGCGGCCATCGGTGCGCACCCGCACCGTCGCCACCTCCCGGTACAGCGGCCGCCGCTTCCGCATCAGTTCCCGGTACTTCGCGCCGGGATCGGCGCCGTTGAGCAGCGGCCTGCCGGTGCTGGCGCCGGTGCGGCGAAGTCCTTCGGCCACACTGATTTCCAGATAGACCACGGTGCGGTTGCGCAGCAACGCCCTGGTGTCATCGGACAGCACGGCGCCGCCGCCGAGGGACACCACACCGCGTTCGGCAAGGATGGCGCGGCGCACCACCCGCTCCTCGATGCGGCGGAACTCGGGCTCGCCGTCAGTGGCGAAAATCTCGGGGATGGTGCGCCCGGTCTCGCGCTCGATACCGGTATCGGTGTCGTACAGCTCGACACCGAGTTCCCTGGCGAGCTTGCGGCCGATCGTCGATTTCCCCGCTCCGGGCGGTCCGACCAGCACCACGCGCGGTGCGCGCGGGTCGGTCTGCACGATCATTGCGCCCGACTACCCGCGCTTGGGTCCGGGTGCGCGACGGGCGGGCGGGTGCTGATGCGCTTGACGTAGCTGGTGATGTTGTCGACGGTCTCGGTGAGCGAGTCGCCGCCGAACTTCTCCAGCGCCACCTGCGCGACAACCAGCGCGACCATCGACTCGGCGACCACACCCGCAGCGGGCACGGCGCAGACGTCGGAGCGCTGGTGGATGGCGACGGCTTCCTCACCGGTGGTCATGTCGACGGTGGCGAGTGCGCGCGGCACGGTCGAGATGGGCTTCATCGCGGCACGCACGCGCAGGGCTTCGCCATTGGTCATGCCGCCCTCGAGCCCACCGGCTCGGTTGGTGGAGCGCAGCACACCGTCGGGGCCGGGTTTCATCTCGTCGTGCGCCTGGCTGCCGCGGCGGCGCGCGGTCTCGAATCCGTCGCCGACCTCGACGCCCTTGATGGCCTGGATGCCCATGAGCGCGGCGGCCAGGCGCGAGTCGAGACGATTCTCGCCGCTGGTGAAGGAGCCGAGCCCGACGGGTAGGCCCGCCACGATGACCTCGACCACGCCACCGAGGGTGTCGCCGTCTTTTTTGGCGGCCTCGATCTCGGCGACCATGGCGGCCTCGGCGTCCTTGTCGGACGCGCGGACAGGGCTCTCATCGATGGCGGCCAAGTCGGTCGCGCTCGGCACGACACCGGTGGTGTTCGCGGCGGTGCCGATCGAGACGACGTGCGACACGACCTCCACACCGAAGGCCTGGCGCAGGAAGTTGCGGGCGACGGTGCCCGCCGCGACGCGCGCGGCGGTCTCGCGGGCGCTGGCCCGCTCCAGCACATTGCGGGCGTCGTCGAAGTTGTACTTGAGCATGCCGGAGTAGTCGGCGTGGCCCGGTCGGGGGCGTGTGAGCGGGGCGTTGCGCGCGAGGTCGGCGAGTTCGGCCGCGTCGACGGGGTCGGCGGACATGACCGTGGTCCACTTGGGCCACTCTGAATTAGCGATCTCGATGGCGACCGGTCCACCCATGGTGCGGCCGTGGCGCACGCCGCCGACGACGGTGACCTTGTCGGCCTCGAACTTCATCCGGGCGCCGCGCCCGTACCCGAGCCGGCGGCGCGCCAGTTGCGCGGAGATCTCGTCCGACGTCACCTCGACACCGGCCACCATCCCCTCGAGGATGGTGACGAGAGCGGGACCATGGGATTCTCCGGCAGTTATCCAGCGCAACACGTTGTCCATCTTCCCATGTCGGCGCGAGTGCTCCGGCACGCGGTCCACCGTGATTACGGGCACGGTCACCGCGTCCCGACCCGGTTGCCGCGCGGTCACCAGCGCGGCAGCGGGTCGGGCGTCGATGTCGGGCGTCAGCCGGTACGCGACGACGGCCGTGTCGCGGACCTGTATCGTCCGACGAGCGACATGCCGACACGTGATCGTCGGGCCAGGCGCTCGCGGGACCCTCACCCGGTGTGCGCGGCCAACGCCACCATTGTCGCAAGGCACATGGCAGGCCCGTGTGGAAGTGTGTGCCGTCGTCTCGCGGTGTCGGGCCCACCCGCCCGGATCCACCGGATGGATAGCACGACGAGCCCGGCACCTGCCGTGAGCACCGGAGCCGCGACCGCCGCCCATACCCACGCCTGCGCGCCACCGAGCGCTGCCGTCGCTCCGAGCCCGACAGCAAGCTTCACGTCCCCGGCCCCGAACGCCGCCGGCACGGCCAAGTGTACCAATAGGTAGGGCACTACCAATAGCGCGGCACCGACTACCGCAGCTGTGAATTGTGTTGTGAACAGCGCGTATCCGAGGACGATCAGCGCACCCCACCCGGTCAGGACGTTCGGCAGCCTGCGCTGCTGGATGTCGATGACCGAGAGTACGGCGCACCAAGCCGCAAGCAGGGAAAAAGCGATAGGGGACATGACATCCAGCCTTGTCGCCAACGGTCGCCGATCAAGCGTCGTCCGAAAAATGGGGACAAGTTCGGCACATGTGGACATCCTGCGCACCGCAACAACAGATTTCGCAAACATATGGGTAACTCGTCGGATATGTCCAAAATCGGGCTGAATACCCAACCTCCGGTCCGTGGCGGAATTTTGGACGCACTCAACGACCGGCAACAGTCGCGCAGCGGTGACGGAGCGGTAGCGTTGACACATGTGTGCTGATCACGCGGGTCTTGCGCCCGACTACGCGGCGCGACGAGGAGCGTTGCGGAGTCTGCTGGTGGAGAACGAAGTCGATGCGCTGCTGGTCACCGATCTGGTGAACATCAGGTACCTGACGGGGTTCACCGGGTCCAACGCGACGCTGCTGGTGCACTCCTGGGACATGCGCAATGCCGAGGAGCGCACCGTCATCGGCACAGACGGCCGGTATCGGACCCAGGTAGCCGTGCAGGTGCCGGATCTGCGCGCGGAGATCGCGCGGGCGACGGCTCGGCGAATCGTGGAACTGGCGGGGGAGTGGCAGCTCGGCAGGGTCGGCTACGAGAGCCATCTCGTCACCGTCGATCAGCATCGCGGCTTCGTCGAGCAGTGCACCGGCCTGGAATTCGTGGCAACACCGGGTCTGGTCGAACAGCTTCGAATGGTGAAGGACGCCTATGAGATCGCGCAGTTGCGCGCCGCGTGCGCCGCGGGCGATGCCGGGCTCGCCGACCTGCTGGCCCGCGGCGCGCTGCGTCCAGGTCGCACCGAAAGGCAGGTCACCCGCGATCTCGAGTGGGCGATGTTCGAGCACGGCGCCGAGGCGGTGGCCTTCGAAACGATCGTCGCGGCCGGTGCGAATTCGGCTGTCCCGCATCATCGGCCGACCGAGGCCGTGCTCGCCGCGGGCGACTTCGTCAAGATCGACTTCGGCGCGGTGGTCGGCGGCTACCACTCGGACATGACCCGCACCTTTGTGCTCGGTGCGCCGACCGACTGGCAGCGGGAGATATACGCCCTGGTCCGAGCGTCGCAGCAGGCCGGTCACGAAGCATTGAAACCGGGCGCACCGGTCGCCGGCGTGGACGCGGCGGCGCGCGCGGTGATCGAAGACGCTGGACACGGCAAGCTGTTCGTCCACGGTCTCGGGCACGGCGTCGGACTGCAGATCCACGAAGCACCGGGAATCGCCAAAACCGGAACCGGTATACTTCTGTCTGGCGTGGCGGTGACCGTCGAACCAGGTGTGTACTTTCCCGGCCGCGGCGGGGTCCGGATAGAGGACACGTTCGTGGTGCGCGAGGGGGGCCCGGATCTGCTCACCAATACCAGCAAAGACCTGACCGTCGTCGAGTGACGCCGGTTGCCCGAACCGGTTGATTAAGAACTAGGAGATCCGAGGACAGTGGCGGACACCAGCGACTTCAAGAACGGCCTTGTGCTGAAGATCGACGGTCAGCTCCAGCAGATCATCGAATTCCAGCACGTCAAGCCGGGTAAGGGCCCCGCATTCGTGCGGACCAAGCTGAAGAACGTGCTGTCCGGCAAGGTTGTCGACAAGACGTTTAACGCGGGCGTCAAGGTGGAGACCGCCACCGTCGACCGCCGCGACATGACCTACCTGTACCACGACGGCTCGGACTACGTCTTCATGGACGGCGACACCTTCGATCAGATCTCCATCTCGGAAGAAACCATCGGCCCCGGCGCACGCTTCCTGCTGGAGAATATGACCGTGCAGGTCGCTACGAACGAGGGCGCCCCGCTCTACGTCGAGCTCCCGGTCACGGTCGAGCTCGAGGTGAAGCACACCGACATCGGTCTGCAGGGCGACCGCTCCACCGGCGGCACGAAGCCCGCCACCCTGGAGACCGGCGCCGAGGTGCAGGTCCCGCTGTTCATCAACAGCGGTGACAAGCTGCGCATCGACTCGCGCGACGGCAGTTACCTCGGCCGGGTGAACTCCTGATCACCCGTTTCGGCGCGGCAGGGATAATGTGACCGTGGCCGAACAGAAGCTCACATACAAGAAGCTCGGCGCCCGGCACAAGGCCCGGCGCCGAGCGGTCGATCTGCTCTTCGAGGCGGAGGCCCGCGACGTCGACGCAGCCGACCTCGTCTCCGAGCGAGTCGAATTGGCCACCCAGGACCAAGCCGTCGCCCCGGTGCACGCCTACACCAAGACCTTGGTCGAGGGCGTCGCCGACGACCTCGACCGGGTGGACGGCACCATCGAGTCCTACTTGAAGGACTGGGAGCTGTCCCGGCTGCCGGCCGTCGACCGGGCGATCCTGCGAATCGCGGTGTGGGAGTTGTTCCACGCCAACGATGTTCCGCCGGTGGTCGCGGTCGACGAGGCAGTGGAGCTGGCCAAGGAGCTGTCCACCGACGACTCGCCGTCGTTCGTGAACGGCGTGCTCGGCCAGGTCGTGCTCGTCGCCCCGCAGGTGCGCGCCGCCGCGGCGGCAACGCTGGCTCCGCGCCCGGAGCCCGAGTCCTGACATGGTGAACAAGTACCTGGTCATGGCCATGCGCTCGGTCTCCGCCTGACCTGCAGACCCGCAACAGCCGCACACCTGAAAAGGTGTGCGGCTGTTGCTGTTTCGGGGATCTACCGAACCGATGTACGTCACTCGCCGACCTTGTGCAGGCAGAAGCTCTTGGCTGGATTCTGATGCACTATTTGCTCGGTAGTGCGGTGCTGGGTGCGCACCCTGGGCCACCTGACCGCATCGGTCTCGTCCGGGACCGAGCGGTTCGATCGCCAGGTCTGTTGCCGCGCAAAACTTCTCTTTTCTCTCGCTGCACCTACTGGGATGCCCCTATCCTGGGAGAAACGCAGGGGAGAGTATGGGACGACTTCTGATCTGGTTCCGCAACAATGTCGACGGGTCTTTCGCGGTGCTGCTCGCGGTCACCGTCGGTCTGCTGCAGTTCCTCGACGTCATCGGAACCGACCAGGTCAACGCGGCCATCTTGCTCGTGCTCGGCCTGGTGGCCATCACACTGCTGCGGGATCGGCATCTGTCGTCGAAGGCGGTGCGCGACGCGACGTCGGTGCAGTTGCTCTACGGTCCGGAGATCGGGCACGCGCATACGCTGGCCCGGCGCGGCACCGAACAGTGGATCTTCAAGGGCGGCACCGGAACCTATCTGCGGGCGGTCACCCTGCGCGAGTGCGTGGAGAACGCGCGGCGCGAGCAACGGCCGCTGCGGATCCAGGTGGAGGTCCTCGATCCGACGAACGAGCAGCTGTGCAAGACCTACGCGCAGTTCCGTTCCTCTCTGGTGCCGGAAGCCGACCGCACTGGGGAACTCTGGACCACCGAACGCACCCGCAAGGAATCGTTCGCGACGGTACTGGCGGCCTGCTGGTACCGGCAGCGGTTCACCTTTTTGACCATCGACGTGGGGCTCTCGGCGGTGATGACCACCTTCCGCTGGGACCTGTCGTCGAGTTGCGTCATTGTCACCCAGGACAATCCGAACACTCCGGCCATGATGTTCGAGCGGGACAAGCCTTACTACCGGGACTTCAACCGAGAACTGGTGGCCAGTTTCAAGCAGGCCCGCCAGGTCCCGTTGAGCCGCAGCGAGGAGCTCGCCCTCTCCGACGAGCCGTCCGTCGACCAGGCCCGCAGTCTGTTCGACCTGCTCGGGTTGACGCTGCCTACTGCCTATACCGACCGCGACGTCGCCGATATCGTGCGCCGCGCGCTGCAACCGAGGAACCCGTACTGATGACCGAGTACGCCCGTCTACGCACGCTGATCGACTCCGACCCGGCGGGAACCGCAGTGCGCCGCTGGACCCGCGCGGTGCTCGCCGACGTGCGAGACGGCCGAAGCGAGCTCGTCGCGGTCCGACATCCGTTGGGGTTCTTGTGTTTTCCGGTCTGGCGCGGCGGCGGCGGTCTCGGCATCTGCGTGCATGTCTGGACCGACGGCATACGCCTCCACCCAACCACCTCACCGATGCATGCGCACAGCTGGGATCTACTGAGCGTCGTGCTGTACGGCACGGTGGGCAACGACATCCTCGAAATCGACAGCGCGCCAGCACGTCCGACACATCGCCTGTTCGAAATCCACAGTGCCGCGGACGGTGATCTGGTTCGTGCGACCGCGCGCCTGGTCACGTATCGGACCCGCTCCAGCGAAAGATTCCGCACCGGCGAGGTCTACACGTTGCCGCACGGCATGTTCCACGTCTCGAACGTGCGCGGCGAAGCGGCGACGGTGGTGCTGGGCGAGGACCGCCACGGTACGCCCGACCTGTCGCTGGGCACCCGCGCCACCGATGACCATTGGGTGCGCCGAATCCTGTGCACCGCGACCGAAACCCGCCGCGCCGCGCTGACCGTGCTGGACCATCTGCAGGACAACGCCCTGCCGGAACAACTGGAGAACCGATGCGAGCAGGCGACGTAATGAACCTGGTGCCAGCGGACACCACCGTAGCCGCCGCGCTCGACGTGGCGACCGCCGCCGCGACCGAGGCCGGTCGGGTGATCCGCACCGGCCTGGCCGGTGCGCTCACCGTCCGCGCCAAGGACGCCAGCGGCGATCTGGTCACCGACCTCGATCTCCGTGCGGAACAGATCATCATCGGCCACATCCGCCGGGCCTTCCCCGAGCACCGCATCCTCGCCGAGGAGTCCGGCCTGCTCGACAGCGTCGACGACTCCTGGTGCTGGATCGTCGACCCACTCGACGGCACCAACAACATCGCCATCGGCCTCCCGGTCTGCACCATCGGAATCGCGTTGTGCCACCACGGGATCCCCGTCCTCGGCGTGGTGCACGAACCGCTCGCCGACCGAACCTGGTCGGCTACCCGTGGCACCGGCGCCACCGGCCCCGACGGCCCACTGTGGCACCCGGCCGGCCGGGTCGCCGCGGCCGCGCCGACGCTCGCGTGGCTCCAGGGCTATCCCGTCGGCCGCGCCGACCCCACCGCCCGCGCCCTGCGCCTGGCCCTGGAATCGGGTTCGCGCCGCCTGATCCAGCTGTGGTCGCCCCTGCTGTGCTGGATCATGCTCAGCAGGGGCGACATCGACGGGTTCGTCGGCTACCGAGCCGGCCTGGTAGACCTCCCCGCGGGCAGCCTGATCGCCCGCGAATCCGGCATCCACGTCACCGACTTCGACGGCGCGCCCCTCGACGATCGCCTCGACCCGACCGGCGGCGAGGTCGACTTCATCGCAGGCGCCCCCGACATGATGTCCGATCTCACGCTACTGGTGAAATCGGCCGACGAGGTGACGGTCACCGGCCTACCCACCTAACGGCCTCGTCCAGTCCCTACTTGCCGCGGCGATCGTCCGATCCCGGCTCGAGCGCAGCGTTCGGTCCCTAGACTGACCTTCGGCGTCAAGGCTGAACCGGAGATCATGGCGAACTATTTCGAAACGGCGAACCTGCCCAACGTCGTGGTGACGAGCCTCGCGGCAACCACCGCGATCGCGGCCGACGTGGACGCCACCTGGGCCGGGCTGCTCGCGGGCAAGAGCGGCATCGGACATCTCGATGACGACGAATACGACCTGCCGGTGAAGATCGGTGGGCGGCTGCGGGTACGACCGGACACGCTGCTCAGCAGGATCGAAATCCGCAGGATGGCGTATGTGGAGCGGCTGGCGACCGTGCTCGGCCGCGAGGTGTGGCGGAATGCGGGTAGTCCCGAGGTCGACAGGGACCGCCTCGCCGTCGCTATCGCCACCGGCCAGGGTGGCGCCGACGCCATGATCGCGGAGAACGACAAACTGCGAGCGGGCGGCTATCGGAAGGTGTCAGCGCTGGCGGTCCAGATGGTCATGCCCAACGGGCCGTCCGCAGTGGTCGGGCTCGAGTTGCATGCGCGCGCGGGCGTGGTCACGCCGGTCTCGGCCTGCGCGTCTGGGTCCGAAGCGATCGCGAGAGCGTGGCAGATGATCGTCATGGGTGATGCGGACATCGTCGTCACCGGTGGTGTCGAAGGATTCATCGACCCGATCGTGATCGCGGGGTTCAGCATGATGCGTGCGATGAGCACCCGCAACGACGACCCGAAGCATGCCTCACGACCCTTCGACCGGGACCGTGACGGCTTCGTACTGGGTGAGGCCGGTGCGTTGATGGTCGTCGAGACCGAGGAGCACGCCAAGGCGCGCGGCGCGACCATCCACGCGCGCCTGCTGGGTGCGGGTATCACCTCCGACGGATTCCACATGGTCGCACCCGATCCCGAAGGGACCGGCGCCGCGCGCGCGATGCGGCGTGCGTTGCAGACAGCGGGGCTGTCGAAGACCGACATCACCCACGTCAACGCGCACGCCACGGCTACGTCGGTGGGTGACCTCGCCGAAACGCGGGCAATCAACCAGGCGGTCGGTAACCATCCGTCGGTCTACGCGCCCAAGTCGGCGCTCGGCCATTCGATCGGTGCGGTGGGCGCGCTCGAGTCCATCCTCACGGTCCTCAGCATCCGCGACGGCGTCGTCCCGCCCACCCTGAATCTGGACAACCAGGACCCCGCGATTGATCTCGACATTGTCGCGGGCGAACCGCGACGAGGTCGAATCGCCTACGCGCTCAACAACTCTTTCGGCTTCGGCGGGCACAATGTCGCACTCGCGTTCGGGCAGGCATAACCCCGACGGCGAGCTAGCTGGTGATCAGTAGGGCCGCGACAGCCCCTGTCGTCGCGACGACCGCGAGACCGAGACCGGTCAGGACGAAGCGCCGCATCGGGACACGAACCCCGTGCGTCCGACAGAACTCCAGGCACAGCAGCGTGGCCAGGGACGCCCACGGTGTGATGATCGGGCCGACGTTCGTGCCGATCAGCAAGGCCAGCAACTGATTTCGGTTGCCGTCCGGCACCGCGGCCTCGCCGGCGGTGTAGGCGGGCAGGTTGTTGGCCGCGTTGGACAGCGCCGCTCCGGCCCCGGCTGCGCGATAAGCGCCGACCGCGCCGGAATCGTCGCTGATCAGCCAGTGCATCACGTCGGACAGGCCCAGCCGGCTCAGCGTGGGCACCACCAGGAACAACCCGACCACGAAAACCAGGAGCTGCCAGGGGATCAGCGACAACCGCAGCGACGAGCGATCGAAGATCGCGAAGGCCGCCACCGCGATGGCGGCGGCGAGCGTGGCGGCGATGCCGATGCGATCACCGACGACCGGAATGGCCACGATGAACAGCAGACAGGCGCCCGCCGTCGTGTAGAGCAGCGCGCGCTGCTTTGCATTCTCCGGACGAACCGGCTCCGGCGGCACATACCGGTCGGCATCACGTCGGCCGCGCCGCCAATACCAGATCCACAGACAGACCATGGTCGCCGCGATCGACACCAGCTGTGGCGCCCACATGCGCGCCGCAAAGTCGGTGGCGTCCAACGCAACCCGGTTGGCCGCGAGCAGGTTGGTGAGATTGGAGACCGGCAGCAGCAGGCTCGCGGTATTGGCCAGCCACAGCGTGGTCATGGCCAGCGGCAGCGGGGGAATGCGGGCAGGCACGGCCAGTGCGAGCATGACCGGGGTGAGCAGAACCGCCGTCGTGTCGAGGTTGAGCAGAATGGTGGTGGACGACGCGAACAGCACACACAGCCCGAACAGCGCCGGATAGTAGCCGCGCCCCAGGATCGCGATCCGATGAGCGATCACGTCGAAGACCTTGGCCTGACGGGTGAGCTCGGCCAGCACGATGACGCTGCCCAGAAACAGCAGCAGCGGACCGATCCGACGCATGTTGTCGGCGGCCTCATTTCTGGGCAGCAAACCGGTCAGCACGCACAGCAGTCCGGCCAGCAACAGCCCGATCCGCACCCAGTCCAGGGTGCTCAAACGCCATCTGGGCTGCGGCTGCGGCGTCATGGCACTCGACCGAGGGTTCCGCGCGGAGGAATCGACCTGTTCGGGCACACCAGCCATCATCGCAGCAATTCAACTGAGTGCCTTGTCTATTGGTCTGGGCCATACTGGGTGGCGTGATTCAGGGTGGGCGGCCGCGCGACTTTTTCATCAGTTACTCCCCGGCCGACGAGCGATGGGCCACCTGGCTGGCATGGCAATTGGAGACCGCGGGATATCGCACCCTGATCCAGGCCTGGGACTTCGTGCCGGGCACCAATTTCATCGACTTCATGGATCGAGGGGTGCGCGAGTCGACGGTCGTGCTTGTCGTGCTGTCGGAGAACTACCTCGGCTCCTACTACGGAACCATGGAGTGGCAGGCGGCGTTTCGCACGGATCCCGGCAAATTGCTGCCGATCCGGATCGCCGAATGCGCGCTGGAGGGCCTGCTGGCCACCATCACCTATCTCGACCTGGTGCAGGTGCCGACCGCCGAGGACGCACGCCGGATCCTGCTGGAGCGGGTCGGGCACCTGCTGGCGGGCCGGGCGAAACCGCATCACGAGCCCGGCTTCCCGCACGACGGCAGCCGAGCGGCCGCGCTGCCGGACCGCTTTGCCGACGAAGAACCCGCCGGCGCGGTCGAATCGGTGCTGAGCCGCCGCGCGCCCGTGACGCCCCCGGCCTTTCCCGGTGCCGTACAGCGTGATGAACACCGCACCGGCGTGTCCGTGCTGCATGTGGCCGGTCCGCGGTTCGGTCGCGGCCTGCTCGGGCCGGACGAGCCGAGCACCGCGCGCGACCTACAAGCCCGCATCTGGGCGAACGTCACCCACCTCGTCGGTCAGGGCGTGCAGAAACCGGACCTGATCGTGGTGTCCGGCGATATGACCGAATCCGGTCGCCCCCGCGAGGTCGACGAGGCGTTGTCGTTCCTGAGCGGTCTGCGGGTGCTGCTCGGCGTCGAACCGGATCGGTTGATCGTCGTCCCCGGCAACCACGATGTCTCGAAAGCGGCCTGCCACGCCTACTTCCTCGGTTGTGAGGCGCGCGACCGGCGACCGCAGCCACCGTACTTCCCGAAGCTGGAGCAGTACGCTCGGATGTTCGCCGAGCTGTATCAGGGCCTGGACCAGCTCGTCTTCGATGTCGGTCAGCCGTGGACGCTGTTCCCGATTCCGGAATTGCGAGTCGTGGTCGCCGGATTGAACTCGACCATGGCCGCCACCCATCTCCCGGAGGACGACTACGGCAGGATCGGCGAACCGCAGGCCGCCTGGTTCGCAGAGCGGCTGCGGCCGTTCGAGGAGAACGGTTGGCTGCGCCTTGGCGTCCTGCGTCACGATCCGCTCCCCGGCCCCGGCGCAACCACGCACGATCCGGCCCTGCTGCGCGACGCAGACACCCTGGCCCGGTTGCTCGGCGGTCGGTTGAATGTGCTGCTGCACGGGCCTGGGCCGGGTGGCCCGCACCTGGATCGGTTGGGCGGCACGTTGCCGGTGCTACCCGCGGCGGCGCCCGGCCACGACGAAATCATCCACCTCACCACCGCGGGACTGTCCCGGTTCAGCAGTCGCGATGCCGACCCCGGCCAGCCCGGTGCGCGCCTGGAACACATCTGGCCCAAGGCCGCGGCTGCATTGCCATCCGGCACCCGCCCCGAACTTACCGCCCCGGACGACGACACCGACATCCCCGAACCCGCCACCGACACCGCCGCGATAGTCGACCCGCACGGGCGGCTGCTGGACCGGGTCGCCGAGGTCTGCGAAACCCGTTATACCGGTGCGAAAATCCGCCGCGTCGAGGCGGATCCGCCGCACCTGCTGATCACCCGTGAATACGACGAGGTGATCGCCGTCTGGCGCATCGGGGTGCACGTCGGCGATATGACCAGGCAGGTGGTGGAGGACTTCCTCGGCTACGACCCGGAATACGGATCCGAACTCGTCTACCGGGGCGCGCCGCCACCCCGCTCGGTGCGCGAGGAAGCCGCCAGCCACGGCCTGCGGGTGCGCAGCTTCACCGAATTCCAGGGCCTCCTGGATCTGGACGACTACCTCGCCCAGCAGGCCGCCCGCCTGCGCACCGACCGCCGCTATCCGCCGGATCTGTATGTGCCGCAACGCTTCCGCGTGCTCGAACACGGCGATCAGCTGGTCCGCGACGATCTCGTCGGCGAACTGCTGCGGGTGGTCGGCGCCGACCACGGCCGATTCGTGCTCATCCTAGGCGATTTCGGACGCGGCAAAACCTTCGCACTGCGCGAACTTGCCCGCCGCATCACCGAAAACATGCCCGCGCTCATCCCGATCCTCATTGAACTGCGCGCACTGGACAAAACGCATTCGGTGGACGGCCTGGTCGCGGCGCATCTGGCCAACCACGGCGAGGACCGCATCGATCTGAAAGCGTTGCGCTACATGCTCCGTGAGGGGCGCGTGGTGCTGTTGTTCGACGGCTTCGACGAACTGGTCACCCGGATCAGCTACGACTTCGCCGCCGATCACCTGGAGACCCTGCTGCAGGCCGCCGTGGGCAAGGCAAAGATCATCGTGGCCAGCCGCACCCAGCACTTCGCCTCCCGCGCCCAGGTGCTGACCGCGCTCGGCGAACGGGTCGGTCTGCTGGAGGATCGGCGCATTGTCAGCATCGAGGAGTTCGCCCCCGCGCAGATCCACGCCTTCCTTGCCAACCGTTACGGCGGCGATGTGCGCCGCGCCGACGCCAGGATGCGGTTGATCACCGGCATCGAGGACTTGCTCGGTTTGGCCCAGAATCCGCGAATGCTCGGCTTCATCGCCGATCTGGACGAGCAGCGGTTGCGGGCCGCGGCGGGTGCACAGCAGGCGGTCGGGCCCGCCGGGTTGTATCGGGAGATCCTGGAGTCCTGGCTGTCCTATGAGGCCGACCGCACCGCGGATGTCGCGGGCGCGCTGCCCGGCCTGCGGCTGCACGAATTGTGGCTGGCGGTCACCGCTTTCGCGCTGCGGATTTGGGAAACCGGGGAACCGTATCTGCGGCAGGCCGAATTAACCGATGTCGCACAGGGTTTGGTCGAAATGACCGGATCGAACCGGATGTCGGTGCAGCAGTCGGCGCACGCCATCGGTTCGGGCAGCCTGCTGGTGCGCACCGAGGAAAACCTGTTCGGCTTCATCCATGCTTCGGTGACCGAATGGCTGGTGGCCAATCACATTGCCGAACAATTCGGCGCCGGGACCGCCGCGCCCGCGCAGCTTTCCCAGGCGCAGCTCTCGCAGTTGTCGATCGACTTTCTGTGCAACCTGGCCGATATACCGCCACTGCGGGCCTGGGCCGAAGGTGTGCTCGCCGACCCGGCGGCCGATGACGCGTCGCGGACCAATGCGATCCGGGTGACCACCCGGTTGCGGACCGCACCGACAGCGGACCTGCGTGGCGCCAGTTTGGCCGGTGAGGATCTGTCCTATCGCGATCTACAGGAGGTCGATCTCACCGGCGCGGATCTGACCGGCGCCCGCCTGGTCGGAGCCAACCTCGACCGCGCCGTCCTGCAGGGCGCGCGGCTGGTCGGCGCGCGGCTGGACGAGGCCAGTCTGGTCGGCGCCGATCTACGCGACGCCGACTTCACCCGGGCGCGGCTGGTCCACACCGACGTGACCGGCTCCCGAGCCACTGGCAGCATCTGGACCCGCGCGGCGTTGATCGACGTCACCGGCACATCGTCGGGTACCGATCTGCGCGGCGCGGCCTGGGTGCCCGGCACACCCGCGCAGACCGAATTCGCCCCTGCCGCAATCGGAGTCCGCCACGGCTTCCACGCCAGCCACGGCCGACTCCCGCAACCGGTCGCGTACAAACCCGATGGCGGCACCCTTGCCATCGGCAGCGACGACGGCGGCGTGCTGATCTGCGACACCGAGACCGGACGTCCGCTAAGGACGTTGCAGACCCACCGGGCGCGCACCTTCGCGGTGGCTTTCACCGACACCGTGCTGGTCACGGGATCCGGTGACGGCACGGTCGGCATCTGGGACGCCGCCACCGGTCAACTGCGCCGAATCCTGCAGGGGCACAACAACTGGCCGTGGCCGGTGGTGCTCAGTGCCGCCGGTGATCTGCTGGCCACCGGTGACTCTGAAGGTGTGCTGCGGCTGTGGTCGCTGCCGGGCGGCGATCTGCGCCACGAAGGCCGTCCAGGCGACGGCGGCCGAGAACTGATCTACAGCTTGGCTTTTCACGGCAGGTCTGTTGCCGCTTCCTATCGAGGTGGTGTGGTGCGGCTGTGGGATGTCGAAACCGGTAGGCAGAGCGGCGAATTCGTCGGCACGGATGGATCGGTGTTCCGGGTCGCCTTCAGTCCATCGGGTGAGTTGCTCGCGGTCGGCGGTGTCGATGGCGGCCTGGCGCTGTGGGATCCGGTGACCTGCCGGAAGGTGCGGGAACTGGCCGGACACACCGGGCGGGTGTACACGGTGGCCTTCCATCCCACGCGGCCCATCCTCGCGAGCGGGGATACCGATGGGGGACTGTGCCTCTGGGATGTCGAGACCGGCACGTTGCGCCACGCACCCGCCGAACACGCCGCCGCCATCTACTGGCTCGCCTTCGATCCCGCCGGTGATGTGCTGGCCTCGGGGGACAGTGCTGGACTGATCTGCCTGCACGACACCGCCACCGCGGAACTGCGGCATCGGCTCACCGCGCATACCGGGTCGATCTGGCCGTTCGCCTTCCGCCCGGACGGCGGCCAACTCGCCGTGACCGACGACCAATTCACCACGCGGCTCTGGGATCCCGGCACCGGCGTGTGCAAGTACACGGTCACCGGGCACGGACGTCAGGTGCGGACGGTGACCTTCAATGCGGACGGCACGCTGTTGGCGGGCTGCGGCAACGACGGCGTGGTGCGGCTGTGGGATCCGGTGACCGGGCGGCTGGTCCGGCGGCTGATCGGCAGCGAGGACCGCCTGCTCACCTTCGAATCGGCCGTGTTCAGCGCGGCACAGCCGAATCAGCTCGGCACGGTCGGCAACGACGGCAGGCTGAGCCTGTTCAACCTCGACACCAACCTCTACGAGCGGCACATCAACGTCGAGTCCGCCCCGATCTGGGCGATCGCTTTCGACCCCACCGGTGGCTTCGTGGCCACTGCGAACGACGACGACACCGTCATCGTGTGGACGCGCACCACCGGCGCCGTACATGCCGTCTGCGGTGAACACCGCGGCCGGGTGCGATCCATCGCCTTCAGCGCCGACGGCGCCACGATGGCCACCGGCTGCGACGATTCCGCCGTGCGCCTGTGGGACGTGCAGAGCGGCCGCTTCCTGCGCGAATTGCGCGGCCACCGGGATCGCGTCTACGCGGTGGTCTTTCATGGCGACAAGCTGGCCAGCGTCTCGTGGGACACCGCCGTCCGGATCTGGGATACCGAGTCCGGCGCAAGCCTGCACGAGCTGACCAGACATAGCGGCCGACTGTGGACCGCCGCGATCGAACCGCACACCGGAATCCTGGCCACCGCTGGCGACGACCTCGTAGTTCGCCTGTGGGACATGGCATCCGGGCGGCACCTGCACACTCTGGAGGGCCATAAACGGCGCGTCTGGTCACTGACTTTCGACCCCACCGGCCGCCTGCTCGCCAGTGGCGGCGACGACGGCAACATCATCCTGTGGTCCCGTCCGGAGGAGGGCGACCCGCGCGCCGCACCGGAGATCCGCGCGATCCTTCTCGGCCTCCCGGAAGGCTGGGCCGCCCTCGCCCCCGACGGCCGCTACAAATTCGAAGGGAACACCGGCGGCCAGTTCTGGCATGTCATCGGCATGTCCCGATTCGAGTCCGGTGAGTTGGATCCGTATCTCCCGGAGGTCCGGCAACTGGCTGTCGACGCCCCCTTCTGACCCCGGCACTTGTGAGCATGGTCAGAGATAGAGGCCGCCCCACTGACTTCGGGCACCGTCACCACCGACGAACTCGCCAAGCTACAACGCCGCCGCGCCCTCCCGGCCACCGTCACCCCAAGGCATGCAACGCTTCTTAATTGATTGTAGGCGAGCCAGATTCGCATTCTGTGCGTGGTAGCGGTCGGAATGTGAGGCGAGGAAGTGGCGGTCGCAGGGTAGTGCTAGTGCATCGTCCAGATAGGTTGCGGCAGTAACCGGGGTGTCGGCTTGCCGCGCTGCATGACTGGACCGAAGGTCGGCTGACACCGCGGCGCGGCAGGTGAAGGGCGTGTACCTCCGCCGCGTCGTCGTCGGCGTCTTCTTCACCGCCCAATGTTATCCCGCTGTTCTCATGACCTCGGATCCTCCGCCGAGCTCGCGAACTCGCCGTGCACACCGCGCCAACGGGAAGCCTTGCGCCGCTGCCATGATTCGCAGCACTCTCTTCTCGCGCGAGGTCAAGGCGATAGTCGACAAGCTGCTGGTCGGAATGCCTCAATGTCCTCCGCAAAACCGTTCACCAGCATCCTGGCATTGCGTCTCGTCGAGCGCGGACTGCTCAGATTGCACACCCCCGTCGCCTCGCAAGATTCTTGCACAAGTGCGACATGAGGGAGTTGCGACCGTGTCCTTGCAGAGCCCCAAACCGATGTCCTTCGGTCGCGGCACCGGTGTTCGGTCTGCGGCAGGAGGTGGTCGCCGTGCTCGCGCCCACCGGTTCGTTCCAGCCAGCCGCCCTGATACCCGCCGTCGTCGCTGCACTGCGCGCGCAGTGCAGCGAACCGCCGGACCGACCGGCAGCTGAGTCAGCGCAGCAGACGAACCCGCCACGAACGCGGGTCTGCGGTCCACTGAATGAAATCAGTGGTTATATGGTGCAGCTCGCCGCCGGAGATTGACCGCATGATCGCGACCACCTGCTATAGCGTCCTCGTCGGCGGTCTTTCGGGTGTTTGACCCGCACGTCGTCATGTGACGTGCCGAACCATAGTCTCGGGGGTTGCGGCCCCGGCCCCCGAAAAGTGCCGGTGTGGGGACGCTTGTCGCGTACACCCCTTTGCTGTCCCCGCACCGGTATCTCACATCACGCAGCGCTGAACGTTGCGCGGGCGAGCTCAGAGCACGGTGTTCCCGACCGATACTCACCGGGTATCGGTCGATCGGAACAGGTCTTGGACACACCCGATTTCCTGCGATGAACTGGAAGAGACCGAACTCTCGCGGACTGTCCGCGACAGTGCTTGTGACACAAAGGAATTCACGTCATGCCTGAATACCCGTATCCGGATCCCATCGTCGACGTCTCGGACGCTGTGGACGTAGCCCGCGACCTGGTCGTGATTCAGGACAGGCAGATCCCCATGGTGCCGAATATCGGCATCATCGGTGGCTCCGAAGCTGTGCTCGTCGTCGACACGGGAATCGGCCCGAAGAACGCCGAGAAGGTTCTCGCGTTCGCGTCCGAATATGGCAAGGGGCGCCGACTGTATCTGACCTCGACGCATTTCCATCCGGAGCACGCCTTCGGCGCGCAGGTGTTCGCCAAGGAGGCCGAGTACCTCATGAACAAGGCACAGGCGCAGGACCTCGCGACCAAGGGCCCCGGCTACATCGAGATGTTCAAGCAGCTCGGCGAACCCGTTGCGCGGCAGTTGGAGGGTGTCGAGCTCGTCGAACCCGACACCGTCTATGACACCACCTATGATCTGGACCTGGGTGGACGCGTGGTCCAGCTGCGCGCGACCGGCCAGGCGCATTCCAAGGGCGACCAGGTGGTGAAAGTCCCCGATTCCGGGGTCATGTTCGCCGGCGATCTGGTCGAGGCCGCGTACTTCTCGATCTTCCCGTGGTTCCCGCCCTACGACGTCGACGTGACCGGCATCGGCTGGATCGCAGTGATGGAACGCCTGGTCGCGGAGAATCCGCCGATCGTCGTGCCCGGCCACGGCCACCTCGGCGGGCCGGAGCGACTGTCGGATGTGCATGACTATCTGCGCTTGCTCCGCGACGAGACCTGGGTCCGCCGGGATTCGGCGATGAGCGAGGAAACCATCATCGAAGAGGTAAGCGCCCTGATGATCGGGCGCTATCCCGACTGGGAGGGCAAGGAGTGGCTCGCCACCGGAGTCAAATGCCTCTGCGCCGAGCACCCGCACGACCACTCTGAATACCCGCACGACTAATGATCCACTCGTCGACGCCTCGTGCGAGGCTCGGAAAGGAGGCGCAGCCATGACCGAGTTGAAGCGGTCCGAACACGCCGCACCAAAAGTTTCCGGTGAACCGCTCGAGGTGTCGAAGGGTGTCTTCGTCATCCCGGACCGTCGCGTCTCGCTGGTTCCCAACGTCGGGATCGTCGTCGGCGAGAGCGCCGCGCTGGTGATCGATACCGGTGTGGGCCCGCGCAACGGCAACTACGTGCTCGGCCAGGCACGGCGCCTAGCCGGGGAACGCCCTGTCTACCTGGCGATTACACAGATGGATCCCGGCCACGGATTCGGCGCGCAGGCGTTCAAGGGCGCGGCGACGATCATCTACAGTGAGGCGCAACGCAATCGACTCCGTCGGAATGCTTCCGCGTACGCCGACGCGTTCCGAAACCTCGGCATGGGCGAGGCCGTCGATAGGGAGTTCGAAGGCCTTGAACTGGTCGAGCCCGACGTTGTTTACGACGGTCGTCTCACGCTTGATCTTGGCGGGGTCCAGGCGGTGTTCGAAGGATGGGGTCCCGCGCACACCGCAGACGATCAAACGATCGTCATCGACGATCGGGTGCTGTTCGGCGGCGACCTGTTCGAGACACGAATGTTCGCGATTCTGCCCTATGTTCCACCATTCGATACCGACTTCGACGGTGTCCGGTGGATCGACGCGCTCGACCGCTTGATCGCGCTCGAACCCGAGGTCGTCGTGCCGGGCCATGGTGAAGTCACCGACGTCGCTCAGATCCGCGAAGTCCGCACGTACCTGGAATACGTCCGGCAGGAGGCGAAGCGCCTGAAAACCGACGGACTTTCACTCGACGACACTGCGGCGACTATCGAAAAACAGGCGCTGGCCAGGTGGAGTACTTGGGAGGGACCGCAAATGATCAGGTTCCTTACCAAGGCCTTCTACAGACAGAGCGGTGACTGACAGGGTTTGTGAGGAGGGTCGAATGTCACCGATGGACCTGCGCTCCTGCGCTACTTCGTCACGGTTGTCGAGGACGACACTTCCGCCGAGCAGCGGTGCGGCTCAACATGTCGCAGCCACCGTTGAGCAGGGCGATCAGGCTCCTCGAAACCGACCTGGGCTGCGAATTGTTTCTCCGCTCACCGGCCAGGGTGTACCTCACCCCGGCCGGCCTTTCGGTGTATCGCGACGCCCGTTCGCTACTGGGACACGCCGACCAGGTGCGACAGCGGGCCGCCGTGGCATCTGACACACGCCTTATCACCGTAGGCATGCTCGCTGACGCCGACGAACGGGCCGCAATCACCGTGGCTTCGACGTTCCGGCAACGTCACCCGAACGTCGAAATCCACATGCACGAGGCTGATTTCACCGATCCGACGCTCGGTCCGCGAGCGAATCTGGTCGATATTGCACTGACCCGCGCACCGTTCGACTGCTCGGATCTCGAGGTCCGCGCGCTGAGGTCCGAGCCCGTGGGAGTGGTTCTGCGAGAAGACGATCCGCTGGCGGCGCGGACACCCCTCCGACTAGCGGAGCTAGCCGGTGAGCGGTCATACAGCCTGCCCGACGAAACCGATCCTCGCTGGCCTGCCTTGTAGGTACTCTCCAACGCTCATTACCCGGACGGCCCCACCGTGCGAACGATTCACGAGGGCCTGCAGGCTGTGCTGGAGGACGGCGGAATCGGTCTCGCTCCCCTGGCATATCCGTTGCCGGACGGCTTGATCATCGCTCCGCTGCGCGAATTGCCCCCGAGCGACCTGGTCGTGGCATGGACTACCAGTGATCAGAGACCGCTGATCCAAACATTTGCGCAGGTTGCCACGGCGGTCTATGCGTCCGGGTCGTAGGTCATCCGCATTACCCGTCGGCCGCACCGTAAATCGACATCGCGATTTTGGCGAAGGAGAGAGTCAACGGGCTGCGGTCTGTTCGGTTCCACGCGATGACGAGTTTACTCGGCTCCATATCCGCCAATGGAACACACGTGAGCCCCTCAGGAAACGTGTGGGTAGGCGGCGCCAAACCTATGCTGCCGTTCCACAACACCGCCTGCATGCATTCGTGTATGGTCCGGACGACGGGTCCGCGGTAGGCAGACGGGCCGACCGGGCTGGTCCAGAACCCTCGCCATATCGGATCGGTGCCTTCGGGGAGCTGGAACCAGCGGCGGCCGGCCAGCTCTGCGGTCGTCAGAACCTGCCTGTCAGCCAGCGGATCGTCCTTACGAATGACAACACCAAGCGGATCGGCCTTCAAAACCTTTACTACGAGACCGGTTTCGTCGAATGGCGCTCGGGTCAGCGCGATGTCGGCCACTCCCGATCGGAGTCCCGCAGTGGGGTCGGTGAAGTCCGCTTCGTGAATTTGGACGTCCACGTTGGGATGGCGGGAACGAAAGGCGAGGGCCAAGCGGGGTCCGGCTTGTTCCGCGCTGTCGGCGAGTGAGCCGAGCCTGATCGTCGTCGCGTCGGTCGCCGACAGTACCCGGGTCCGGGCTTGCTCGGCCTGCGCTAGCAGAGCGCGGGCCTCGGCCAACAGCGCGACGCCAGCAGCCGTGAGGGTGACGCCGGTCGGAGAGCGCTCCAGCAGTTCGCAACCGAGATCGGACTCCAGTTGCCGGATCGCCCGGCTCAGCGGCGGCTGGGTCATGTGCAGGCGTGTGGCGGCGCGACTGAAGTGGCGTTCCTCGGCGACTGTCACGAAATACCGCAACGTCCGTAGATCCATCAGATGAGACTATGCCCTGCACCACGTCCCGGCGGACGCCGTGACCGTCTGTCCATCGACAGTCACGACGCGGTGGGCTACGCCGGGTAGCGCGCCGAAGTCGTTTCCTCGGAAGTGGGTTCCTTGAGTAACGCGAGGATCTGTTCGAGGGTGTCCAGGCCAAAGGGGCTGAATCCCGTGCCTGCGAAATGCAGCCCACGATCACGCAGCAAATGAATATTTGGATGAAGAGGTCGATCTGCTTGACCTCGGGACCTTCATCGTTTGTCAGATAGATGGGGTCGACGCCGAACTCAGCACAGAGGCCCTCGGCGATCTCGACCGGCAAGTTTGTGAGCTGCCCAGAGCGAGCCTCGCTGAGCATCGCACCCCGGACGGCCCTGCCAATACGCCGAGACACCACCCGGGCGACGTCATCGGTGGTGCGTTCGGGTTGGCCGTAGTCGTGCCTGAGCTGGAACAGTCGGTTCAGCCTGGTCTTTAGTGTCAGCATCGTCTTCCCTGCGTGCGGTTTGCGAATTGCTCGGCGTACCGTGTCTGATCTTGGGTAGGTATGTCCTCGGACTGTCCGAGAAGCCATCGGAGATAGGCCAATTCATCGCGGTCTTGTTCGTCGTCGGCAATCGGCGGCCGTGCTTGTACGGCCAGGAGGGTCGCGATGAATCCGTCGTCATCGTGACCGGCTGCGCGACGGCTTTCGACCTGCGAGACGATGAACGCTCGCTGCAGGCGATCGGTACTACGTGCAGCCAACTCAATTGAACCTGGAGCGTCGGAAGCTTCGCGCCATGATCACTGTCGGCGTGGCAGAGGGCAATCTCGCCATTGCCTGGAGAACACAGCTTCTCGCGGTACAGAAGGCTGCCGCCAACGAGGTGGCTGCTGCACTGGCCGGCCTCCAGGCCGCTCGGCGGGATGGAGGCGCAGACCTGATCACTCAGTGGCGCCACCGCTTCGATTCTGCGAAAGCCGAGTTGGTGCAGATATCGGATGCGGTCTTACACGCCAGAGCGGTCCGCCCTGCCCTGACCGGCCGCGTAAACATCGCCAACGCCACCCGAGTCCCTTTGACACCGCGAATCTTGCGCCGAATCCCCGTGGTACGCAGCGTCCCACCCTTCCTGCTCGCCCGCGGCATTCTGCCCGAGCACGCCCCCGAATTCGCCAGGAATCCGGCCGGTCGAAGGTCACGGGTGACAGCGGCACCGGGGATATGCCGGGCAGCGCGGCAGTTCATAAACGCCGCGCACCGGTCGCGGCCGGGTGGCTGGTGACCGGCGGCGTGGTGGCTGTCCTATGCCTGGGTCGGGCTGAGGATGATCTTGCCGATGAGGGAGCGGTTTTCCACGAGTTGGTGGGCTCGGGCCGCCTCTTCGAGCGGGAGGATCTTCTCGACAAACGGTTCGAGAGTGCCTGCGGCCGCGCGTTCCAGGGTTGAGGTGCGGGCCTGGGCGACTCGCGCCAGCCACTCCGGGCCCGCACAGCCAGTGAGGGTCAGGCCGCGGATAATCAGGTCTACGCCGATGACCTGTGCAGGGGCGCCGGAAAGCCAACCGTAGCTGAGCATTCGGCCGCGCAACGGGGTCATGGCGGCGAGCACGTCGGTGGCGGAGGCGCCGCCGATCGAGTCGAAGACGACGTCGACCGTTGCGTCGCCGAGTGTTTCGCGCAGCCGCGCAGGCCACTGCGGATCGCTGTGGTCGATGACCTCGTCCGCGCCGAGTTTGTGTGCCTGGGCTGCCTTTTCGGGTCCACCCGCGGTCGCGATGACCCGCGCGGCGCCGGATTGCTTCGCCAGTTGGGTGAGTGCGGCGCCGACACCCGTTGCGGCCGCTTCGATCAGCACCGTCTCGGTGCCGGTGAGTGCGGCCGTCTCCAGCAGGGTGAGTGCCACCGAGCCGCTCATCAACACCGAAGCAGCGTCGGCCGACGACAGCCCGTCCGGGATCGCAGTCACGGAAACGGCAGGCGCGCAGACGAACTCGGCATAGGATCCGAAACTGTTGGTGCCCACGGCAACTCGGTGTCCGACCAGGCTCACGTCGACGTCGGGGCCGACCTCGGTGACCACGCCCGCGGCCTCGAAACCGAACACCAGCGGCGGCTCGATACCGATCGGGAACTCGCCCGAGCGCAGCTTGGTCTCGGGGAAGAGGACCGGAATCGCCTCGGCGCGGATCACCAGTTCGCCCGGTCCGGGCCGCGGTGCGGGAACTTCTCGAGCGACCAGCACCTCGGGTCCGCCGGTACTCATCATTACGATTGCCTTCATCGATAACTCCATAAGTTGACCGTCGGTCCAGTTGCTCCCACGATATGGACTGACGGTCAAGTTGTCAACGACGGAGGTGGAATGTCCGACGAACGTCCCAAGGAGCGGGCGGATGCAGCACGTAACCGGCGGGCGATCCTCGAAGCGACCGCCGCGCTGCTGGCCGAACACGGCGCCGACGCCCTCACCATGGATCGGGTCGCGGCCGCGGCCGGCGTCGGCAAAGGCACGATCTTCCACCGCTTCGGCAACCGCGCCGGACTGCTGCACGAGATGATCGCCGAGAGCACGTTCGCGTTGATGGACGCCGTCCGCAGCGGGCCGCCACCGCTCGGTCCCGGAGCTCCCGCGGGGGAGCGGCTGGTGGCCTTCTTCGACGCGTTCGTGCGCCTGATGACCGACAACATCGAGGTGACGGTCGCCTATATGGCGGGCCCGCCGCATCCGCAGGCCGCCGAGATCCACGGGTTCTGGGACGCGCACATCATCGCGCTGCTGCGCGAGGCGCGCCCGGATCTGGACGCCGAGGTGGTGGGCAGGATGCTACTTGGTGCGTTGGGCGGCGCGCTGGTGCCAGAGTTGGCCCGCGCAGGTGAGACGGAACGGCTGCTCGCCGCGGTCCGTGAGCTGGTCGAGTCCGTCCAGCGTGCACCCTGAACGAGCGCATCGCACTGTCGTCAGTCGCGCGCCAGGATCGCGTCGAAACGTTCGTCGGCGCGATCGAGTTGATCGAGGATGTGCTGTTTGACGTGCGCGGCCAGCGGGGTGTCCGCGCGGGTGACGAGCTCGCGGTAGATATCGGTGAGCGGGCGGTACTTGGTGGCGAGCTTGCGCATGTGAGGGCCGGTGGCATACAGGATGCCGACGCCGTTGTCGGTGAAGTCCGACAGCTTGATGATCCGGGCCAACGGCGCGCGGTCGAGGTTGGCCGCGACGTGTTGGCGGTACTGCGCGTGGCGGTCGAGCGCGGGGTCCGGCTCGGGATTGGTCACGGCGGCAACGAGTTCGGAGACCCGGTCGCCGAACCGTTCGGCCAGCTCGGCGAGCGCGCCTTCGGTGGGCGAGCCGGCGCGGGCGCCCGCCAATTCGGTGGGATGGTCCTCTACGGAGTCGTGCAGCAGCCCGGCGGCCACCAGGTCGGGGTCCTGCACCTCATAGTGGCTGATGATCCGAATGGCCACGCGCAGTATATGATTAAGGTACGGTTCGCGTCCGTAACGATCATCGCGGTGCAATTCGGTGGCCAGCTCCAGCGCGTCGGTCAGCCGCGCCGCGTCGGGCAGTTCCGCGATCTCCAGCAATAGTCGATCACGCAGCCCGGATTCGCCGTAGACCTCGCTGATCGTATGCAGCGGCATCACGGCCAAGACTCCCGCCCCTGGATTACTCATGATGCCAATCTATCGGTGTGGCCCGGTCGGTGCTGTGCCCTACGACACTGCCCGTCGCTGCGACACGGCCTAGTCGTCGGACCGTCGGCCGGCGCCGCACCGGAAAATGCGTTGCCCGTCCACGCCGTTCGTGGTCTCCTGATTGTCACGCGAGGCAGGAACTGGAGGTAACCGTGGCCGCGCACTACAAGCGGCCGCGACGAGGTTCGGCCACCGACGAGATGATGAAATTGCACCGTCGCACCATGGTGCTCGACGGCCGGGTCTACACGGTGATCAGCCTGCGCCCCGGCAGCGATTTCCGCTTCTCCACCAACCGTTTCCACGAGACCTGGCATGTGCTGTCGGACTGGCGCGGCGCGCGGGTGCTGTCCCGATTGCTGTGGGGCCTGGCCTATCAGCGTCGACCGGGCACCCTCGTGGTGATCGATCCGGAGCATCTGGACCCGAACCCGTTCGACGCCGCACCCGCGGATCCGATCGTATTGGTGCCATCGGAGCTGACCGTCTTCACCCGGGGCGCCGCGGCGGCGCTGCATCGGCGCCTGCCGTTGCGCGAGCGCTCGGAGGGCACCGTCCGCTGGCAGACCTTCGGCCTGCGGCAGGCGGTGGCCGACCTGCGGGAGTGGCGTTCCCGCGGCCCCGGCGAGCGGCCCTATCATTTCGTGGACCTGCCGACCGGAGCGGCCCGCGTCGATCGCCTCGCCGGTCTGATCACGATTTTCGGTGCATCCGACCAATTGCGCAGCTGGGCAACGGGTCTCGCAACTCTCGGCACCTATGCCTACTACGGCATGGACTACGACTACCTGGACGAATCCGAACGTAACGGCGAGGTGCAGATCTTCCGCCAGTACCGACGTGAGGTGAACATCGCGCGCCAGGCCCGCGCCGAGGTGCTCGCGCGCCCCGACGACCGAGCGACGGCGGGCGACCTCGACGCCGCGATCTGGTCGCATGCGGCAACGGTCCGTCGCCGGCGTTTCCCGACCGCCGACGAGCGGAGCGAACTCGGCTGATTCGGCTCGAATCGCACCGCGCCGCAACAGTGAAATCTGTTGCGGCGCCGCACTATATGTGCGAGTTCGCCGCTGTCGTCACTCCCGCGAGATCAAGATGTGCCGCGCGTACCTGAACCTCGGTCGAGGTCAACCCTAGCCGCAGCCGTCTGGATCACCGTCCGGGCTCGGCGGTCACCGCGCGCGTCGCGTACCAGAACAGCGAGGCAGACAGGTTGATTGCGGCGCCGAGTGCCTTGCGGTGCAATGCGCCTGCTGCGCGGCGGGATGTGCGCGTTCCGATACGACCTCACCGTACATTGCGCGGGCGGAACTGAATGCTGATCCGCGGGCCCGCGGGTCTACGCGTCTTCGGCACCGCGTGCTCCCAGCTGCGCTGGCACGAGCCACCCATGACAAGCAGGTCACCGTGGCCGACCTGATAACGGAGGCTTTCGCCGCCCCCGCGCGGCCGTAGTAGCAGGGCGCGCGGCGCACCGACCGAGACGATGGCGACCATGGTGTCGTGGGTGGCGCCTCGGCCGAAGGTATCGCCGTGCCAGGCGACGCTGTCGCGTCCGTCGCGGTAGTAGCACAGTCCGGCCGTCCGGAAGGGCTCGCCGAGTTCGTTCTGATAGTGGCTGTTCAACGCATCGCGAGCATCGTCGAGTACCGGATCCGGCAGCGCCTGACTTTCGTCGTAGAAGCGCAGCAGCCGCGGCACATCGACCACTCGGTCGTAGATCGGCCGCCGCTCCGCCTGCCACGGCACCCCCTTGACGAGGCGCTCGAACAGCATGTCCGCGCCGGACAACCAGCCGGGCAGCATATCCACCCAGGCCCCGTGGTCCAACTTGGTCCGATGGATCCCGTCGATCGAGCCGATCTCGATCTCACCGAACCCGTCGAGCAGTGATCCCTGCAGCGGTGTCGCCATGCCGCCGAATCTACGCGCTATCGAACATATGTGCTAGCAGAAGATGGACACGGAGTTTCTCTCGCTGGTTCGATCGCCCGTGTATTTCGATGAAATCCGTCGCTTACCGGGCGGATGCCGGATCGGAAACCGCGCTCAGATCTTGGCGACGATGAACCCCGATCGCCGCGGAGGCAATGCGGCATTGCTCGGCAGGTTTCGGCCGCCACGCCCTCCGGGTCCCCAGCCCGGTGTTTCCATTCGCTGAATTACACGTTGATAGTGTTCTGTTGCCGACGTGGCGGGTTCCGCCCCCGTGCCCTTCGGGTAAAGCCCGATGCTCTAGCTGTTGAGGTACACGTCGAGTTCTGAACTCTCCTACCGGCAAACTCTAATTCGCGGAAGCCGCCCGCTCCAAAGCTTTTCGCCAACCACAAGGTCGACTCCGACCGCCGGGGATCCGCTCGGTCGCCGATGAGGGCCGAGAAGCTCGCGCCGTACAGCACCGCGTCCGCGCCCACAACGGCGTGGTGGCCGGGCTCACAGCGGATATGCCTGGTGAAAGCGGTGCTCGGGGCGCTGCTAGGCTGCATGCCGTAAGACATCCTTTAACGGACCGTCCGGTGAGGCGGGGAAGGAGGTCGGCATGGCCGTGCCCGAAGAGCGCGTCGCCAAGTCCGGCGCTGGCGAAGTATCGCAGCGGCACACCCCTGAATGGGTGGGGGCGGGGCGCGTGCTGTTGTCGCCCTCCGATGTCGGCCGGACCATCGCGCGCATCGCGCATCAGATCATCGAGAAGACCGCCCTGGATTCGGGCGAGCCCGACGCACCGCGCGTCGTTCTGATCGGAATCCCTACCCGCGGCACCACTCTCGCGGCGCGACTTACCGACAAGATCGAAGAGTTCTCCGGTGTCCGCCCGGCTCTCGGCTCGCTGGACATCACCCTCTACCGCGACGATCTGCGCAGCCGCCCGCACCGGCCGCTGGAGCGCACCTCCGTGCCCGAAGGCGGCATCGAGGACGCGCTGGTGGTGCTGGTCGACGACGTGCTGTTCTCCGGCCGCACCGTGCGCTCCGCGCTGGACGGACTGCGCGACCTCGGCAGGCCACGTGCCGTGCAACTGGCCGTCCTCATCGACCGCGGCCACCGCGAGCTGCCGATCCGGCCCGACTTCGTCGGCAAGAACGTGCCGACTTCGCGCAGCGAGGACATCTCCGTACTCTTCACCGAACACGATGGCCGTGACGGTGTCTACCTGCACCAGGAGGCCGAAGCGTGAGTGAGCGAACCGTGAACACAGCGGCCTGCTGCCGAACGATCGAGCCGAGCGTCAGCGAGGCGCAGTCGTGAGGCATCTGCTGACGGTGACCGATCTCGATCGCGTCACCGCGATGGAGTTGCTGGACGAGGCCGAACGTTTCGAGCAGGCGCTGCTCGGCCGCGAGGTGCACAAGCTGCCGACGCTGCGCGGGCGCACGGTGATGACGGTCTTCTACGAGAACTCCACCCGCACCCGGGTGTCGTTCGAGGTGGCGGGCAAGTGGATGAGCGCCGACGTGATCAATGTCAGCGCGAGCAGCTCCTCGGTGTCCAAGGGCGAATCGCTGCGCGACACCGCGCTGACCCTGCACGCGGCAGGCGCCGACGCACTCATCATCCGGCACCCGGCTTCCGGTGCGGCGCACCAGATTGCGCGCTGGATGGATGCTTGGGCGGTGCAGTCCGGGCGCGGCGCGGGACCAGCGATCATCAACGCCGGTGACGGGACGCATCAGCACCCGACGCAGGCGTTGCTGGACGCGCTGACGCTACGGCAGCGGCTCGGCGCCATCGAGGGCAAGCGCGTCGTCATCGTCGGCGACATCCTGCACAGCCGGGTCGCCCGCTCGAACGTCTTCCTGCTGGCCACCCTCGGCGCCGAGGTAGTACTGGTCGCGCCGCGCACGCTGCTTCCGGTCGGCGCGGAGAGCTGGCCCGCGCGTATCTCGCACAGCCTGGACGCCGAATTGCCCGGCGCCGACGCAGTTTTGATGCTGCGGGTGCAGGCGGAACGAATGAACGGCGGCTTCTTCCCTTCGGCGCGTGAGTATTCGGTGAACTACGGGCTTTCCGAGCGCAGGGCGGCGCTGCTGGAGGAGCACGCGGTGGTACTGCATCCGGGCCCGATGCTGCGCGGCATGGAAATTGCCTCGCCCGTGGCGGATTCAGAGCAGGCCGCGATCTTGCAACAGGTGACGAACGGAGTGCATATGCGGATGGCCGTGCTCTTCCGGCTGCTGGTCGGCACCCAGGAGGCGGTGGCATGACCGAGCTGCTGCTGAAAGGTGTTCGCCCATACGGCGAGGGGGAGCCGGTCGACGTATTGGTGCGCGACGGTGTGATCGCCGCGATCGGCGCCGATCTCGCCGCGAGCGACGACCTCGAAATCATCGACGCGACAGGGCAAATCCTGCTGCCAGGCTTCGTCGACCTGCACACCCATCTGCGCGAGCCCGGCCGCGAGGACACCGAGACCATCGAATCCGGTTCCGCCGCAGCGGCACTCGGCGGCTACACGGCCGTGTTCGCGATGGCCAATACCAACCCGGTCGCCGATTCGGTGGTCGTCACCGACCATGTGTGGCGGCGTGGCCAAGAGGTCGGACTAGTCGACGTGTATCCGGTGGGTGCGGTCACCGTCGGTCTCGAAGGCAAGCAGCTCGCCGAAATGGGCACCATGGCAGCCGGAGTCGGCGCCGTGCGCATGTTCTCCGACGACGGCCACTGCGTCGACGACCCGCTGCTGATGCGCCGTGCCCTCGAATACGCCAACTCGCTCGGCGTGCTCATCGCGCAGCACGCCGAGGAGCCGCGGCTCACCAAGGGCGCGGTCGCGCACGAGGGGCCGAACGCCGCCCGGCTCGGCCTGGCAGGCTGGCCGCGCGCCGCCGAGGAGTCGATCGTCGCGCGCGACGCGCTGCTGGCTCGCGATGCGGGCGGCCGCGTGCACATCTGCCACGCCTCCACGTCGGGAACCGTCGAGCTGGTGAAATGGGCCAAGGCGCAAGGCATCTCGATCACCGCCGAGGTTACCCCGCACCACCTGCTGCTGGATGATTCGCGGCTGGAGACCTACGACGCGATCAACAAGGTGAACCCGCCACTGCGCGAAGCCTCCGACGCCGAGGCACTACGCCGGGCACTGGCCGAGGGCATCATCGACTGCGTCGCCACCGACCACGCCCCGCACGCCGAACAGGACAAGTGCTGCGAATTCGCCGCCGCCCGTCCCGGCATGCTCGGCCTGGAGACCGCGCTGTCGATCATCGTGCAGACCATGGTCGAACCCGGCCTGCTGGACTGGCGCGGCGTCGCCCGCGTAATGAGCGAACGCCCCGCCGACATCGTCGGACTGGACGAGCACGGCAGGCCCATCGAGGTCGGCGAACCGGCGAACCTGACGCTGGTCGACCCGGACGCGACCTGGACGGTGCGGGCCACCGAGCTCGCCAGCATCTCGAACAACACGCCGTTCGAGGCGATGACGTTCCCGGCCCGAGTGACAACGACGTTGCTCCGGGGCCGGGTAACTGCCCGCGAGGGCAAGGCGGTGGGCAACCCCGCGGCGCGAGCGACGGGCCCGGAGGCGGCAGCGGAGCGTAACCACGCAGGGCCCCGGGAGCGTCGCCGATTGGACCCCGCGGCGCGAGCGACGGGCCCGGAGGCGGCAGCGGAGCGTAACCACGCAGGGCCCCGGGAGCGTCGCCGATTGGACACAGGAGGTCCGTAAGTGGAAAGAACGCTGTGGGTGGTCGGGCTGCTGGCGCTGTTTGCCCTGTGCAGCTGGTTGATGTACCGAGGCTGGCAGAACCGGGCCGCTCGTCAGGCAGCCAGCATCGGTGAGCTACCCGAGGTGCCCGCCGATTGCGGCGCGCAACTGCTCGAGCCGACCACCGGACTGTATCTCGGCAGCACCATCGCACCCAGCTGGCAGGACCGGATTGCGGTGGGCGACTTGGGCTTCCGGGCCACAGCGGAACTCACCAGGTTCGAACGCGGAATTCTGCTCGAGCGGGACGGTGCGACGGTGATCTGGATTCCGCAGGAATCCATCACGGCCGTGCGCACCGAACGCGGGCACGCGGGCAAGGTCATGACGGAAGACGGTGTGCTGGTAATTCGCTGGAAGCTGCCGACCGGAACCGAGGTAGATACCGGTTTCCGAGGCGACGACAAGTCGGTCTACCCGGCTTGGCGAGCGGATCCGACCAGGACGAAGACGGGAGAAGACCAGGGATGACAGCAGACGCAGCGGCTCTAGTGCTGGAGGACGGCCGGGTTTTCCGCGGCACCGCCTACGGCGCGGTAGGCCAGACGCTCGGTGAGGCAGTGTTCTGCACCGCGATGACCGGCTACCAGGAGACCCTCACCGACCCCAGCTACCACCGGCAGATCGTAGTGGCCACCGCGCCGCAGATCGGCAACACCGGCTGGAACGACGAGGACGACGAGTCCTCGAAGATCTGGGTCGCGGGCTATGCGATCCGGGACGCCTCCCGCGTCGCGTCGAACTGGCGCGCCACCGGGACCCTGCCCGACCAGCTCGATCGCCAGCACGTCGTCGGTATCGCGGGCATCGACACCCGCGCCCTGGTGCGTCATCTGCGCACCCGCGGTTCGATGAAGGCGGGCATCTTCTCCGGCGCCGCACTGGCCGACACCGAGGAGTTGCTGGCCCGCGTGAACGGTCAGCCCTCCATGCTCGGCGCGGATCTGGCGCAGGAAGTCAGCACCGATTCGCTGTACACCATCGAGCCGGACGGCGACCCGCGCTTCACGGTGGTCGCTGTCGATCTGGGCATCAAGACCAACACCCCGCGCATGTTCGCCGAGCGCGGGATGCGGGTGCACGTCGTGTCGTCCACCACCCCGCTGGACCAGATCCTGGAGCTGAACCCCAACGGGGTGTTCCTCTCCAACGGTCCGGGTGACCCGGCCACCCAGGACGGTGCGGTCGCGATCACCAAGGCCGTGCTGGAAAAGGGCCTGCCGCTGTTCGGCATCTGCTTCGGCAACCAGATCCTGGGCCGGGCGCTCGGTCGCAAGACCTACAAGATGAAGTTCGGCCACCGCGGCATCAATATCCCGGTCGTCGAGCAGGAAACCAGCCGCATCTCGATCACCGCGCAGAACCACGGCTTCGCCCTCGAAGGTGAGGCGGGGGAGCAGTTCGATACGCCCTTCGGCCGCGCCGAGGTCAGCCACGTCTGCGCCAACGACGGCACTGTCGAGGGTGTCCGCTTGGTCGACGGCCGCGCGTTCTCCGTGCAGTACCACCCGGAGGCCGCCGCCGGACCGCACGATGCCGCTTATCTCTTCGACCGTTTCGCCGGTCTCATGGAAGGAGCCTGATGCCACGTCGCGAGGATCTGAAGCACATCCTGGTGATCGGCTCGGGCCCGATCGTCATCGGCCAGGCCTGCGAGTTCGACTACTCCGGCACCCAGGCGTGCCGGGTGCTGCGGGCCGAGGGCCTGCGGGTGTCGCTGGTGAACTCCAACCCGGCGACCATCATGACCGACCCCGAGTTCGCGGATGCCACCTACGTGGAACCGATTACGCCGGAGTTCGTCGAGAAAGTCATCGAAAAGGAGCGCCCCGACGCCATTCTCGCCACCCTCGGCGGGCAGACCGCGCTGAATACCGCTGTCGCGCTGCATGAGAACGGCGTCCTGCAGAAGTACAACGTCGAGCTGATCGGCGCCGACTTCGAAGCCATCCAGCGTGGCGAGGACCGGCAGAAGTTCAAGGACATCGTCGCCAGGGTCGGCGGCGAGAGCGCCCGCTCGGCGGTGTGCTACACCATGGACGAAGTCCGCGCCACCGTCGCCGAGCTCGGTTTCCCGGTGGTCGTGCGGCCCTCGTTCACCATGGGCGGCCTCGGTTCCGGCATGGCCTACAACGACGAGGACCTCGACCGCATCGCGGGCGGCGGCCTGGCCGCCTCGCCCACCGCGAACGTGCTCATCGAGGAATCCATCCTCGGCTGGAAGGAATTCGAGCTCGAGCTGATGCGCGACAGCCGCGACAATGTCGTGGTGGTCTGCTCCATCGAGAACGTGGACCCGATGGGCGTGCACACCGGTGACTCGGTCACCGTCGCCCCGGCCATGACCCTCACCGACCGCGAGTACCAGAAGCTGCGCGACCTCGGCATCGCCATACTGCGCGAAGTCGGCGTCGACACCGGCGGCTGCAATATCCAGTTCGCGGTGGACCCGGCCGACGGCCGTCTCATCGTCATCGAGATGAACCCGCGCGTCTCGCGTTCCTCCGCATTGGCTTCCAAGGCAACGGGTTTCCCGATCGCCAAGATCGCCGCCAAGCTGGCCATCGGCTACACCCTGGACGAGATCGTCAACGACATCACCAAGGAAACCCCGGCGTGCTTCGAGCCGACGCTCGACTACGTCGTGGTCAAGGCGCCGCGATTCGCCTTCGAGAAGTTCCCCGGCGCCGACCCCACCCTGACCACCACCATGAAGTCGGTGGGCGAGGCAATGTCGTTGGGCCGCAACTTCTCCGAGGCGCTCGGCAAGGTGCTGCGCTCGCTGGAGACCAAGGCCGCGGGCTTCTGGACGCAAGAAGATGGAAAGTGGGCTCCGTCTGATGGCGGCGACCCGCAAGCGATCGCCGCGGCCGTCGAGGCCATCCTGGAAGACCTGCGCACCCCCACCGAGGGACGCATCTACCAGGTCGAGCGCGCACTGCGCCTCGGGGGGAGCATCGAGGAGGTCGCGGCGGCCTCGGGTATCGACCCGTGGTTCGTCGCCGAGGTGGCAGGACTTGTCGAGCTGCGGCAGGAGATCATCGACGCCCCGGTGCTCGACGAGCCGCTGCTGCGCCGCGCCAAGCACTACGGTCTGTCCGACCGCCAAGTGGCCGCGCTGCGACCGGAATTGGCGGGGGAGACCGGCGTCCGCGCGCTGCGACACCGCCTGAGTGTGCGGCCGGTCTTCAAGACGGTCGACACCTGCGCCGCCGAATTCGAGGCGAAGACCCCCTATCACTACTCGACCTACGAGCTGGACCCCGCCGCCGAGTCCGAGGTGGCGTCGCAGCGTGAGCGCGAGAAGGTGATCATCCTCGGCTCCGGCCCGAACCGGATCGGCCAGGGCATCGAGTTCGACTACTCGTGTGTGCACGCGGCGCAGACGCTGTCGCAGGCCGGGTACGAGACGGTGATGGTCAACTGCAACCCGGAGACCGTCTCGACCGACTACGACACCGCCGACCGGCTCTACTTCGAGCCGCTCACCTTCGAGGACGTGCTCGAGGTCTACCACGCCGAAACCGAATCCGGCACTGTCGCGGGCGTCATCGTGCAGCTCGGTGGGCAGACCCCGCTCGGGCTCGCGCAGCGGCTCACCGATGCGGGCGTCCCGGTGGTCGGCACCAGCGCCGCCGCCATCGACCTGGCCGAGGATCGTGGCGAATTCGGTGACGTGCTGGTCGCGGCCGGGCTGCCTGCGCCGAAGTACGGCACCGCCACCACCTTCCAGCAGGCCAAGAAGATTGCCGCGAGCATCGGCTACCCGGTGCTGGTGCGGCCGTCCTACGTGCTCGGCGGGCGGGGCATGGAGATCGTCTACGACGAGCAGTCTCTGGAGGGCTACATCTTCCGGGCCACCGAGCTCAGCCCCGAACACCCGGTGCTGGTCGACCGTTTCCTGGAAGATGCCATCGAGATCGACGTCGACGCACTGTGCGACGGCGAGGAGGTCTACCTCGGCGGGGTGATGGAACACATCGAAGAGGCTGGCATCCACTCCGGCGACTCCGCCTGCGCGCTGCCGCCGATCACCCTGGGCCGCAGCGATATCGAGGCCGTGCGCCGCTCGACCATCGCGCTGGCCAAGGGCATCGGCGTCAAGGGCCTGCTGAACGTGCAGTACGCGCTCAAGGACGACGTGCTCTACGTGCTAGAGGCGAATCCCCGTGCCAGCCGGACGGTTCCGTTCGTATCCAAGGCCACGGCGGTGCCGCTGGCCAAGGCGGCCGCGCGGATCACCATGGGCGCCACCATCGCCGAACTCCGCAAGGAGGGCATGCTGCCGAGCGAGGGCGACGGCGGACACGTGCCGCTCGACGCCCCGGTCGCCGTGAAGGAAGCGGTGCTGCCCTTCCACCGGTTCCGTCGCGCCGACGGCACCGGCGTGGATTCGCTGCTCTCGCCGGAAATGAAGTCCACCGGTGAGGTCATGGGCATCGACGCCGATTTCGGCACCGCCTTCGCCAAGAGCCAGGCCGCCGCCTACGGTTCGCTGCCCACCGAGGGTACCGTGTTCGTTTCGATCGCCAACCGCGATAAGCGGGCCATGGTGTTCCCGGTGAAACGCCTGCACGACCTGGGCTTCCGGATCCTGGCCACAGAGGGCACGGCGGAAATGCTGCGCCGCAACGGGATTCCGTGCGAACAGGTGCGCAAGCACTCGGACCTGGAGACCGAGGGCGCGGAGCCGCTGGCGTCGATCGTCGAGCAGATCCGCGACGGCGAGGTCGACATGGTGTTCAACACCCCTTACGGCAACTCCGGTCCGCGCGTGGACGGTTACGAAATCCGTACGGCGGCGGTCGGTGTAAACATTCCGTGCATCACCACGGTGCAGGGTGCGGCCGCGGCCGTGCAGGGCATCGAGGCGAGCATCAACGGCGGGATCGGGGTGCGGTCCCTGCAGGAACTGCACTCGGTGCTGCGTGGATAGGGCAGTGGGCGGAGCGGAGATGAAGACGTTCGGTGACCGATTGCAGCACGCCATGCGGCATTTCGGCCCGCTGTGCGTCGGCATCGACCCGCACCAGGGTCTGCTGGAATCCTGGGGTCTCACCGACGATGTCGACGGCGTCGAGAAGTTCGCCGAGATCTGCGTGGAGGCGTTCGACGGCCAGGTCGCGCTGATCAAGCCGCAGGTCGCCTTCTTCGAGGCATACGGTTCCGGCGCATTCGCGGTGCTGGAGCGCACGATCGAGGTGCTGCGCGCTTCGGGCACTCTGGTGCTCGCCGACGCCAAGCGCGGCGACATCGGCTCCACCATGGATGCCTACGCCCGCACCTGGCTGGGCGATGGTCCGCTCGGCTCGGACGCCGTGACGGTGTCGCCCTACCTCGGATTCGGTTCGCTGGCACCGGCATTGACGCTGGCGGAGGCCAACGGCCGCGGTGTCTTCGTGCTGGCGGCCACCTCGAATCCCGAAGGCGCACAGGTGCAGCGGGCCATTGCCGCCGGTGGCCGCACCGTCGCGCAGACCATGGTCGACGAGGCCGCCGCGCGAAACGCGGGTCGCGAGTTCGGATCGGTGGGCGTCGTGGTCGGCGCGACCCTCACCGAGGCCCCCGATCTGTCGGCCCTCAACGGCCCGATCCTGATGCCCGGCGTCGGCGCCCAGGGCGGCGGCCCGGAATCCGTGCGCGCGCTGGTCTCCGAGCAGATGCTGCACGCGGCCGTCCCCGCGGTGTCGCGTGAGGTGCTGCGCGACGGCCCCTCGGTCTCGGCACTGCGTGCCAGGGTGAGCGCGCTGCAGGAGAAGTTCGCCTTTCTGCACGTGTGACGGTCCGCCCTACCGACTCGGTGTGCGTAGTACGCCCAAACGCGGCGGCTGGGTGTCCTCCTGCGGCCTTTGTGTCGCGCGGGTGTGCACGGGTCGGGCGCGGGCGTCTGGATCGGCTCAGAAGCGCGATTACCGGTACAGGGTGTCATGACGGCTCCATCGGCCTCGTGTTCCGCGGAGCACGAGGCCGATGCCGTGCCCGGTCACAGTGACCCCGGTCTCATATGTCGCCTTTGGGTTTAAATAAGTTCGACACGCGCACAGGCGATGCGACACGCGGGAAAATCCGAGAAACTTCCTGGTCGGGCGGGTGCCCGGTTGCTGAGTCGAGGCGACCCACCTCCGCTACACTTCCGCTAACCGTGTTCGCGACCGAAAAAGCCCTGATGACGGCGCTTTTCTGGATTTCGGCGGTACGATCAGCGCAGCGGCCGTGGCGGTACTCGCATCCGGCCGGACACACCCCTACGACATCGGCAAATCATGCGCTGACCTGGGGGGTGGGTTCGCAATCGCGCAAGGTCGTGGGTACGGTCGCTGAGACTGCTGGGTTACCGGCAGGAGTTAATGCAATGAACGATGAGACGGAGGAACCGTGGCCCTTCCCCAGCTGACTGACGAGCAGCGCGCCGCTGCTTTGGAGAAGGCGGCTGCCGCTCGCCGCGCTCGGGCGGAGCTCAAGGAGCGCTTGAAGCGTGGCGGCACCGACCTGAAGCAGGTCCTCAGCGACGCCGAGACAGATGAAATTCTCGGCAAGATGAAGGTGTCGGCGCTGCTCGAAGCCCTGCCGAAAGTAGGCAAGGTCAAGGCGGCGGAGATCATGAGCGAACTGGAGATCGCCCCCACCCGGCGTTTGCGCGGGCTGGGCGACCGGCAGCGCAAGGCGCTGCTCGCCCGATTCGACTTCGCCTGACAACGAAGGTGATCGGACACACGCGGAAGGGTCGACTGGTTGTACTGGTCGGCCCCTCGGCCGTGGGCAAGTCCACTGTGGTTCGCTGCGTCCGTGAGCGGCTGCCCCACTTGGTCTTCAGTGTGTCGGCAACGACCCGGGCCCCCCGGCCCGGGGAAGTCGACGGCCGGGACTATCGGTTCGTCACCCGAGCGGAATTCGACGCCATGATCGCGGCGGGCGAACTGCTCGAGTGGGCGGACATCCACGGAGGATTACAGCGTTCCGGTACCCCTGCGGGTCCGGTGCGCGAGGCGCTGGCCGCCGGATTGCCCGTGCTCGTCGAGGTGGATCTCGAGGGCGCGCGGTCGGTGCGCAAGGCCATTCCGGAAGCGTTGCTGGTGTTCCTTGCCCCGCCGAGCTGGGACGAACTGGTCGCCCGGCTGCGGTCGCGCGGCACCGAATCACCCGAAGTGATCGAGCGCAGGCTGGAAACCGCCAGGACCGAATTGGAGGCCTGTGACGAGTTCGACATCGTCATAGTGAACGACGAGGTGACCAGCGCGTGTGAGCAGTTGGTATCGTTGTTTGTTAGCACAAATTCGAGTTCGTGAAACCCACCCCGCAGGAGCGCCCCTAGTGAGCAGTACGGACATCAAGCCCGCCCCGGCATACGACACGCCGATCGGTCTCACCAACCCTCCGATCGATGAGCTGCTGGAGCGCACCTCGTCCAAGTACGCCCTGGTCATCTACGCCGCCAAGCGGGCCCGCCAGATCAACGACTACTACAACCAGCTGGGCGACGGCATCCTCGAATACGTCGGTCCGCTGGTCGAGCCGGGTCTGCAGGAGAAGCCGCTGTCGGTCGCGATGCGCGAAATCCACTCCGACCTGCTCGAGCACACCGAAGGCGAGTGAGCCGAGCGGGGGGAGCAGTTGACCACATCTAGGCCGGAGGCGTAGTGACCACTCGGATCGTCGTCGGCGTCGGCGGAGGGATCGCCGCCTACAAAGCCTGCTCGATCGTGCGCCGGTTCACCGAGACCGGGCATCGGGTTCGGGTGATCCCCACCGAGTCGGCGTTGCAGTTCGTCGGCAAGGCGACCTTCGAGGCGCTGTCCGGGAACCCGGTGAACACCGGTGTGTTCTCGGACGTACCCGAAGTACCGCACGTGCGGCTTGGCCAGGAGGCGGACCTCGTGGTCATCGCCCCCGCGACCGCCGACCTGATGGCGCGCGCCGCGAGCGGCCGCGCCGACGATCTACTCACCGCCACGCTGCTTACGGCCCGATGTCCGGTTTTGTTCGCGCCCGCGATGCATACCGAGATGTGGGAGCATCCGGCCACCGTCGCCAATGTCGCGACGCTGCGTGCGCATGGTGGCATCGTCATGGAACCCGCGTCGGGCCGACTCACCGGCACCGACACCGGTCCCGGTCGGTTGCCTGAGCCCGAGGAGATCTTCGGGCTGGCCACGTTGCTGCTCGAACGTGCTGACGCGATTCCGCGTGATCTGGAAGACCGCCGCGTGGTGATCACCGCGGGTGGTACCAGGGAACCGCTGGATCCGGTGCGTTTCCTCGGCAACCGCAGCTCCGGCAAGCAAGGCTACGCGCTGGCCAGGGTCGCCGCGCAACGCGGCGCTCACGTCACACTCATCGCGGGCAACACGATCGAGATGGCCGCCCCGGCTGCCGTCGACCTGGTGCACATCACCACCGCCGAACAGCTCAAGACTGCCGTGGAGAAGCACGCGCTCGGCGCGGACGCTGTGATCATGGCGGCGGCGGTGGCCGATTTCCGGCCGACTACGGTGGCTGCGGCCAAGATCAAAAAGGGTGCCGGCGAACCAGACGTCATACCTCTGACCAAGACCGACGACATCCTCGCAGGACTGGTCCAGTCGCGACGCGACGGTCAGCTGTCCGGCACCGTGGTCGTCGGCTTCGCCGCCGAGACCGGTGACGAGCAGGGCGATGTGCTCACGCACGCGCGGGCCAAACTGGCGCGCAAGGGCTGCGATCTGCTGGTCGTGAACGCGGTCGGCGAGGGTAAGGCGTTCGAGGTCGACAACAACGACGGCTGGCTACTCGGTGCGGACGGCGCCGAACAGGCGCTCGACCACGGGTCGAAGGCGTTGCTTGCGAGTCGGGTGCTGGATGCGCTCGGTCCGCTGTTGCGCTGAGATCTTGTGTGGCGCTTGGGCGGTCCGGGTCCGGCAGCCAGGTTTGTAGGTGCGTCGATCTGAGCGCACCGCCGAGACGATGACTACGCTTGTTCATTGACTGCGCGACGCGGACTGGTCGACGTTGTCGGAGGCTGGAGCCCCAGCCCGACACGCCGATGATTGGAATAGTCTGAGACAGTGGCTGTCGCAAGCGCTTGTGCGTCGGTGGTTTGGAATAGTCTGAAACGAAGGGTTGTGCGGTGGCGACATCGCGTTACTGTCGCAATCCGATACGAGTAACCCGTTGAGGGAGAGGGAAGAACTGTGCCCACATCCGGCAGCCGCCTATTCACCAGTGAGTCCGTGACCGAAGGTCATCCGGACAAGATCTGTGATGCCATCAGCGATTCCATTCTCGACGCGTTGCTCGCGGAAGATCCGCGCAGCCGAGTTGCGGTGGAAACCCTCGTCACCACCGGCCAAGTCCATGTCGCAGGTGAGGTCACCACTGCCGCTTACGCGGATATTCCACGAATTGTCCGCGAGAAGGTCCTGGAAATCGGATATGACTCGTCGGCAAAGGGTTTCGACGGAAATTCCTGCGGTGTTAATATCGCGATCGGCGCGCAGTCGCCGGATATCGCGCAGGGCGTGGACACTTCACACGAGGCGCGGACCGCCCGATCCGATGACGAGATCGAGCGCCAGGGCGCGGGCGACCAGGGCCTGATGTTCGGCTACGCGACCATCGATACTCCCGAGCTGATGCCGCTGCCGATCGCGCTGGCGCACCGGCTCTCGCGTCGGCTGACCGAGGTCCGCAAGTCCGGCGTGCTGCCGTACCTGCGGCCGGACGGCAAGACCCAGGTCACCATCGAATACGAGGGCGACCGCCCGGTGCGCCTCGACACGGTCGTCATCTCCACCCAGCACGCCGCCGATATCGACCTGGACAATCTGCTTGCCCCCGATATCCGCGAGAAGGTCGTCGACTCGGTGGTTGCCGATCTCGACCTGCCCACGCTGGATACCTCGAACATCCGGTTGCTAGTCAACCCCACCGGCAAGTTCGTGCTCGGCGGTCCGATGGGCGACGCGGGCCTGACCGGCCGCAAGATCATCGTCGACACCTACGGCGGCATGGCTCGCCACGGTGGTGGCGCGTTCTCCGGCAAGGATCCGTCGAAGGTGGACCGTTCGGGCGCCTATGCCATGCGCTGGGTCGCCAAGAACGTCGTAGCGGCCGGCCTCGCCGACCGCGTCGAGGTTCAGGTAGCCTACGCCATCGGCAAGGCCGCCCCGGTCGGCCTGTTCGTGGAAACCTTCGGCACCGAGAAGGTCGATCCGTCGCGGATCTCCTCGGCCATCGCCGAGGTCTTCGACCTGCGGCCCGGCGCGATCATCCGCGACCTCGACCTGCTGCGCCCGATCTACGCACCGACCGCCGCATACGGCCATTTCGGCCGCACCGACGTCGACCTGCCCTGGGAGCACACCGACCGCGCCGACAAGCTGCGCGCGACCGTCGGCCTGTAGGCCGACCAGGCCCGCGTGAACCAACCCACGGCGGACCTCCCCGCCACTCCCTCGGACACACCGTCCGCGGGAGCAAGGGCAGCACAGGATTCGACAGCAGCGGGACGCCCTATCGCACGGGTGCTCCCGCTGCTCTCTCCTGCCCACCTGGACCGCGATTTCGACTATCTCGTCCCCCCGGAATTCGACGAGATCGCCCAACCGGGCGTGCGCGTGCGCGTCCGCTTCGCAGGCCGCCTCGTCGACGGCTACCTCTTGGGCCGCCTCGCCCATAGCGACCACAGCGGCAAGCTTGTCAAACTCGACCGCGTAGTCTCCGCCGAACGCGTCCTGACCCCCGAAATCCTGAAACTGGCCACCACCGTCGCCGCCCGCTACGCAGGAACCCGCGCCGACGTACTACGGCTGGCCATCCCACCCCGCCACGCCCGCACCGAAACCGGCGGCACGAAGAAGTCCGCCGCACCCGAAGCGCCGCAAGAGGATTCGATCGAGTCGGCCGACAGCCACACGGAGGAACCAACCGACGAAACCCCTGGCCCAGCCGCTGATCCCACCCCGACAGCCGAGGGCTCGGCCGCACCTCCATCTGTCGATCCCGCTGGCACACAGACACATTCAGCAGATACCCGCGCTGCGCGTATCGAGTCGGCCACAGAATATCCTGGAGCGGGCGCCGACAGTCAGGATGAGCGCCCGGCGGCAACGCGAATACCCGCCAGCGCCACCCCCCGCTCGTCGCCGCCAGCCACCGATAATGGAGCAGCGCAGTCGGTTTCGAGCGTTGACACCGATGGGAATGCAGCCAGTGCGCAAGGCGCAGCGACGGATTCCGGTGGGAGTGGTCTGAGTACTGCGCCGGAGGGGATGTCGGGTTCGGGCGAGGGTGCTAGGGACATTGCGGGGGCGGTCTCGGCGGCCAACTCCGAGGGGGCGGCAGCGAGTTCGGAGGTGGCAGACGCAGATTCTGGTATGTCGTGGAGTGGTCCGGAAACTACGGTATCGACGTGGTCTCGTTCGAGTGAGGGTGCTGGGAATAGTGCGGACGGCGACGGCATTGTCGCGATTTCGGGGGTGGTGGATGCGGATTCTGCTGTGTCGGGGAGCGTTCCCGGTGCTGCGGCGGTGGGGGAGTCGCGTCCGGGTAAGCGTGCTGGGAATCGCGTGGGGGTCGTCTCGGCGGCCGACCTCGAGGAGACTGGTGTTAGTTTGGAAGCCTGGGACGCCGGTTCCCCTGCACCGCTGAGGGGTTCAGGTGCTACGGTCGAGGGTGGTTCGCAGGTGATCAAGGGCGCTGGTGCGGCGGATACGGTGTCGGCGAAACGGGTGCGGCATAGTGCGCCTCGCATCGGTGCCGTCGATTCGGTGCCGTCGTTGCCTGAACTCGGTGATGTCGGTGCGCCTTGGAGAGCTCCCGATGACTCACCAGGATCGGATGTGTCCGCGGGTGCACTTCGCGTGGATCTGGCTGCGGCAGTGGTGGATTCGGGCACAGCTGGAGACCGGGCGTACGCTGTCGGCTCGGACTCCGGCGATGTCGGGAAGGAGGCAGTGACACCCGTTGGTGCGGCGGAGTCCGCCGCGGGTGACGCATGGTCCGTCGATCCGGCGCCGTGGGAGCGGTACATCCACGGGACAACGTTTCTGACCGCGCTGGGGCAGGGGAAGGGCCCACGTGCCGCGTGGCAGGCGTTGCCGGGGGAGGATTGGGCGCGGCGGTTGGCGGAGTTGGCGGCCGTGGTGGTTGGGCGGGGGCGTAGTGCGATTCTGATGGTGCCGGATCAGCGGGATCTGGATCGGGTGTTGGCGGAGTGTGTTCGGCTGGTGGGGGATTCGGCGGTGGGATTGGCGGCGGGGCTGGGTCCGGCGGCGCGGTATCGGCGGTGGCTCGCGGCGTTGCGGGGGACGGCGCGGGTGGTGGTCGGAACACGAAGTGCAGTGTTCGCGCCTGCGGTGGACCTCGGGCTGATCGCGATCTGGGACGACGGGGACGACACCTACGCGGAGCCGCGAGCGCCGTATTCGCATGCGCGCGAAGTGGCGATGCTGCGCTCCCACGAAACAGGCGCGGCGTTCGTCGCGGCCGGTTTTGCGCGGACCGCGGAAGTTCAGGCCGTGGTCGACTCCGGCTGGGCGCACGACTTGGTCGCGGACCGGGCGGTGGTGCGTTCGTGCTCGCCGCGCATCAGTGCGCCCGGTGACACCGACATAGCTCTGGAACGCGACCCGGTCGCGCGTGCCGTCCGCATTCCCGGCGTGGCATTCGCGGCCGCGCGTTCGGCGCTGAAGGAGGGGGCGGCGGTGCTGGTGCAGGTGCCGCGGCGCGGGTACGTCCCGTCGCTGGCGTGCGCGAAGTGCCGAACGCCCGCCCGATGTCGGCATTGCAATGGGCCCCTTGCCCTTCCGGAAGGCCGTTCGCAGCATGCCGATGTCGCGCACAGTCCGAGCTGCCGCTGGTGTGGCATCGTCGAGGCTGCGTTCCGCTGCTCGAACTGTGGGTCGCGGGCGCTGCGCGCGGTGGTGATCGGGGCGGCCCGCACCGCCGAAGAACTAGGCCGTGCCTTCCCGGGTGTACCGATTCGTGGCTCCGCAGGCGGCGCGATGCTCGACACCGTCGAGCCCGGCCCGCAGGTGGTGGTCGCGACGGTCGGCGCCGAACCGGTGCTGCCCGGCGGCTACGGCGTCGCGCTGCTGCTCGACGGTTGGGCGCTGCTGAGCCGCGCCGATCTGCGCGCCACCGAGGACACCCTGCGCCGCTGGATGGCCGCCGCCACCCTGGTACGCGCGCACGGCCAGGTCATCGTGATGGCCGAACCATCGCTGCCCACCGTGCAGGCCCTGGTCCGCTGGGATCCCGTCGGGCACGCCAACGCCGAGGTCGCCGAGCGCGCCGAGGTCGGCTTCCCACCCGCGGTCCGCATGGCCGCCATCGACGGCTCTTCCGACGCAGTCACCGAATTACTCTCCGCCGCAACCCTTCCCGACGGCGTCGACATCCTCGGCCCGGTCCCGCTCCCACCCGGAGCCCGCAAACCATTCGCAGGCGATTCCCCCGCCGAGGTCGAACGCATGCTCCTGCGCGTCGACCGCTCCTCCGGTGCCGCCCTGGCCCGCGCCCTCACCGCAGCCCAAGCCATTCGCAGTACCCACCGCTCCGACGCCCCCCTCCGTGTCCAGATCGACCCGGTCGACATCGGCTGATCGCGAACCCGGCGTGCACTGCGGCCTGATCGGAGGCCCCATAGACCGCAGTACCCACCGCTCGGGCGTCCCGCTCCGTGTCCAGATCGACCCGGTCGACATCGGGGGCACGCATCAGAACCCGGAGTCTGCCTGCGCGGCTTTGGACAAGGCAAATGGATCCTTCGACAATCTGTCCGGGCACCCCACCGCGATCTGCATGCAGATATATGACCCGGTCACTGTCACCGCCGCGGGCAGCTGGCGTGGCATGCCGGTTCAGTGGCGGCGGACCTTCGCCAATAGCTGCCAACTGCAGGCGGCCGGGCTCGTCGATGCGAGACCGTAAGGGCGAGCATTACATTCGCACTCCCCATCGTCCGGAGGGACCGGTCACTCTGGCTGGTTCGGAATTATTGGAACGCCGCGATATTCCGTTGAGCCCAGTCCGCGAAGGTGCGGGGTGCGCGGCCGAGAACCTTCTCGACATCGGGGCTGATCCGCTGCTCGGCCGGGTTGGGCGCGCCGAGGATGGTCAGGGTGGTCTCGACGACAGGCTCGGGCATGAACTGCACCATCTGGGCGCGGGCCTCGTCACGGGTCTGCTCGATGAACCGGATCGGCTCGCCGAGCACGTCGGTGATCGCTTCGACCCGTTGTCTGGGCGTGCTGAGGACAGGCCCGGTCAACTCGTAAACCTGCCCGGCATGACCGTCCTCGCGCAGTGCCGCGGCGGCAACTTCGGCAATGTCCGCGGGATCGATGATCGGCAAGCCGATTTCGCCGAAAGGCGCGGCGACGGTTCGCTGAGCACGAACCGACTCGGCCCAGGCATACGCATTGGACGCGAAGCCGCCGGGTCGCAGAATTGTCCAATTCATCCCCGACTCCCGGACAGCATCCTCGAAGGACCGTCCCAGCCCCCCGTGCGAGGCCGACTGCGGTCGAGTGACGACGCCCTGTGAGGACAGTTGCACGATCCGTTCGATTCCGGAGGCTTTCGCGAGTTCGATGATTGCCTGTGGGTTCATCAGGTGTGCACTCACGCCGGTGTCGTGAAGGAACAGCGCATCGGCGCCGTCGAAGGCGGGGGACAGGCTACCGGCTTCGGTCACGTCGGCGCGCTGGTGGCGCACGCCGTCGGGGAACCCGGTGTCCTGGGTCCCTCGGGATACTGCAGTCACCTGTTCGCCCCCGCCGGCGAGGACCTGCACGAGGGTGCGTCCGACATTGCCCGTTGCTCCGGTCACTACGATCACGATCACTCCTGAGTTAGTTGGCTGACTGATAGAAATAGCCGACGTGTCGGCGATCTGTCTATAGTCAGTTGTGTGACTAACTCGGTCGGGGCGAGCGCATGACGCCGAAGGCAGGCAAGCGGGCGCGGCTGGCCGCCGCCGCGGCTCAGGTGTTTCACGAACAAGGAGTCGAGAAGACGACGATTGCCGACATCGCACGGTCCGCCGAGGTTCCGGTTGGCAACGTGTACTACTACTTCAAGACGAAAGATCAGCTGGTGCAGGCGGCTCTGGGCGCGCACGCCCAGAGTCTGCAACGTCTGATCGATGTGCTGGAACAGCAGGTGGCGCCGGAAGACCGGTTGAAGACCCTGGTGCGTGGTTGGGTCGACCAGCGTGACGCGGCTGTCCAATTTGGTTGTCCCACAGGCACATTATCCTCGGAGCTGGGCAAGCGTGCGGACTCCCTCCACCGCGAGGCAGCGGCGGGCATCCGCGCGCTGATCGACTGGGTCGAGCAACAATTCGTGGCTATGGGTCGTCATGACGCCGGTGAACTGGCCGTCGCATTGATCGCGTCGTATCAGGGAATCTCGTTGCTCACCAATACCTTCCGCGACCCCGAGCTCATGGTTGCGGAGGGGCGTCGCCTGGAGCGCTGGATCGACTCGCTTGTGCTCTGACTGCTTGGATCGCCCGGTTCATTGATTATTCCGTGCGGGCGCGCTCGTCGCGCATGCCGACGAGCGGGTCGCGGTGTCGACGGACCCAGGATGTGGGTGACGGCGTGCCCCTCGTGTCAGAGATATCCGGCGAGTTCGAGCGACGATCGCCTCCAACGGGCCCTGCCTTCCGCCGAAGTGGGGTGTAGACGGTCGCTGCTCGAGCATGATCTGGCCGCGAACACCGCCGTAGCGAAATCCTTTGGCAACGGAAAAAAAGTTGGGGGAGTTCGTCTTCGAGCCCAACGGTCTGAACGCGGATGAGGGCGAGGGCGTCCTGATGGGCTACATCTACGACGCTGCCGCCGACCGCAGCGAGCTATTGATCCTCGACGCCGAGACGCTGGAGACGGTGGCGAGTATTCAACTGCCACACCGTGTTCCGGCGGGCTTCCATGGAAACTGAGTACCGACCGGAACGTAGCCGGTTATCGCACGCAAGCGACCCGACGGGCTGTACACCGAATCGCACGAAACAGTGTGCGGCCCGTCGCCGCATTTCGGTCCGGTCGGTTTGTGCTCTGCTCCACTCTTGCACTCGATGCATTGGCGATATATCGTCGATAACATGAAACGAACACGAGAGCCTGAGGAGGCTGTTATGGAACGCGTAGAACATGAGGATTTCGGACGCGGACGGTGGCGTAAGCCGGGCCGCGAGGATGGCGATTGGGGCCATCGGCACCGTCATGGTGGTCGGCACGGCTTCGGACCCGAGTTCGGACCGGGTTTCGGTCCTGGCTTCGGGCCAGGCTTCGGACCGCATTTCGGGCGTGGACGCGGCCGTGGTGGCCGTGGTCGGCGTGGCGATGTGCGGGCCGCCGTGCTGCTGCTGCTCACCGAGCGCCCGATGCACGGATATGAGCTCATCCAGCAGATTCGCGAGCGCAGCGACGACGTCTGGCGACCGAGCCCAGGGTCCATTTACCCCGCGCTGTCGCAGCTGGAGGACGAGGGCCTGGTCCTGATCGAGAAGGTGGCCGGTCGCAAGACCGCCAAGCTGACCGATGCCGGGACCGAATACGTCGAGGCGAACCTTGACGACCTGGGCGATCCGTGGGCGGATGTCAAGCAAGACGTCGGCGCGCAGGCGATCGATCTGCGCGGCCTGATCGGTCAGTTGATGGGCGCGGCTGCCCAGGTTGCGGCGGCGGGCACGCCCGAGCAGGCGACCAAAGCGGCCGAGGTGCTCACGGAGGCGCGCAAGGCGCTGTACCGCATCCTCGCCGAGGACGAAAGCCCTGAAAAGTCATAGCGCTCGTTAGGTAACAGAACAGTCAAACACCCCTCTACTGAGCGCATTTCAACCCCAAGGGGGTAGATCATTGTGAGATGGAACAGCCTAGTGGTTTGCGGGGTTGGGGTTATTCACAGTTTCGCCGGACCGTGCTGGTCGGTGCGCTCGCCGGAGCCGTCGTCTTCGGCTCCGGCGCGGCGCCGACCATAGCGCAGGCCGAACCGGCCGACGTAGCGGCGCCGGTCGGATATCGCCCGCCGAATGTACCCACCGATCCCGCACCGCCGCAGTCGGATCACCTGTCCGCCGCGGCGTATCTGAAGACCCACCCGAACGCGGTTCCGGCGGGCACCAACGACTTCGCGTGCACCCCGGATGCCGCCCATCCGCGGCCGGTGGTGCTCGCACACGGAACGGATTCCTCCGTGTACTCCGATTGGTCGGCCATCGCGCCACAGCTCACCGCGGCCGGATACTGCGTCTTCGCGCTCAACTACGGCGGCGCTCCCGGCGGCAAGAGCTATGGCACCGAGGATCTGCGCCTGAGTGCCTACCAGGTCGGCGCCTTCGTCGACCAGGTGCTTGCGGCAACGGGAGCGACGCAGGTCGACCTGGTCGGATTCTCGCAGGGCGCCAATGTGACTCGCTTATACGTCAATAAGCTCGGTGGTGCGCCCAAGGTCGGTTACTGGATCGGCATCGCATCGCCGAGCTACGGCGGGGTGATGTATGGACTGGTACCGGTCGCGCAAATGATCCCCGGTGCGTTGGAGATCTTCGAGAAGGTCACCTCACTCGCGGCGGTGGAGCAGGCGCAGGGCTCGCCGACCATGATGGAGCTCAACGCGGGCGGCGACACGGTGCCCGGCGTGCAGTACGTGACCATCGGCAGTCGGGTGGACGAAATGATTCAGCCCTTCGACAACATCGCGCTGCGCGGTCCCGGCGCCCGCAATATCGCGCTGCAGGACCTGTGCGAGGTCGACCTGACCGGGCATTTCCATATGGTTTACGACCCGTTCGTGCAGCAGCTGCTGCTCAACGTCCTGGATCCGGTGCACGCACCCGAGCCGACGTGCGCGCCCGTCGCGCTCGGCACCGGCATCCCCCAGGTGATCATCGCCGGACATTCCTGATCGAGCTGGCTGTATCTATGGGTCCGGGCGGCCGGGCGGAGGGGTTGACACCCCACCCGGCTCCAGGGAAAGTCCAGGTTATGGGCCGTTCCGGTACCTTGGCCTCTGCACCGCGTCACCACTGCGGTCACCATTTGCTTCTCACGGCGACACGTCGACACCGTCGACCACCGAGAGGCTACTTCGATGCCCACACCCCCGCCCACGGCCGCGCAAGTACGGCACGGTCACTTCCAAGACACGCATTGAATTACCTGTCCGGCAGTACTTTTCGTAACACACTGACACCGCGCCCCCTGGCCCGGTGCCTCCGTCGCCGGTGAGCGGTTACCCGGCAGTCGATCCGGCCGACCCGCGCCAGGATGGCGAGGGGCCAGCGGCTGCCACTCAGCTGCCGACCCTTGGAATACACGGATTACGGCCATCAATATCGTCGCCGAGCCCGAACATCTGAGCTCACTCGACATCCGCCCGCTCCGAACTGAGCCAGGACACCGACGACCATGGCGATGTGTCGTGCACGCGTGCGTGGCGGTTGCCGCCCCTTGCGCAACTGGACCGGGAGCGCGACGGTGTGAATATGAGTCTCACCCCGCCGGGCTCGTCGGATGAACCGACGGACCGACCGATCCTTGGGAGGAAATATGGCCAACAGGTGGACGGAGCAAGACATACCAGCTCAGAAGGGCCGACTGGCGGTCGTCACTGGCGCCAACAGTGGACTCGGGTTCGAGGCCGCTCGGGCACTCGCGGCGCACGGCGCGTCGGTGGTGTTGGCGGTGCGGGATGTGGACAAGGGTAAACATGCCGCGGACCGCATTGTCGGTGCTGTCCCAGGCGCGGATACGACCGTCCAGCAACTCGATCTAACCTCGCTGGAATCCGGCCACCGACCCCGACGTGCTCGGCGGTCAGTACTACGGACCGGGTGGATTCTTGGAGACTCGTGGCTACCCGATAATCGTCGAATCGAGTCCACAATCGCATGACACGGCGATTCAGCAACGCTTGTGGACGATCTCGGAGAAATTGACCGGAGTCACGTTCCCTGTCTGATCGCAGCGGCCGGCCGCTGCCATAGTACTGGCAGATGTAATCGACATCCCGAACCTTGACCTTCTCGTTCTGACCCGAGTCCGAGCCGTCCGAGCGTGGACCGGCTAATTTCCAGAACTTCGGCTACCTGTTCGACGGTGGAAGAAGTGGACTTCGGTTGACGCCACTTCCAACTGGAGCTAGCCGTTGGCCTGGCGTGCGTCGCGCAGCGCTCGGCCCAACTGGCGACGCGGCAGCGTCGTCCTGCTGAGGTCTCACTTGGTACCTACCATTCCACTGTTCCTCTCCCTGCGTTCCCACGGTGTGACCTGCGTTTTCCCACGGCGAGAATCGTCGTGCGCCCAACTCGGGAAGCTCCCAGGGGCGCACCGATTGCCGCGCACCGGTCGGTTCGAACCTCCGTTCGCAAGCACACGCGTTCGTCGGCCGTCAGGAAAATTGCGGGTCAGATCTGTCCGATCGGTGCTGCACGCCGGAATCATTCCAGGACCACAACGCACGGCCATCGGGTCGGGCTTCTGGTCTACCGCGAAGACCGCTGAGCCATGAAACCCCGCCGATCAGGAGCCGCCGGCCTCGTTTGCGGCTGTTGGTTAGACGGTGGGCTTCGCTCTCAGCGGATCCGCCAAGAGCGGAACGCGGGACGGTGCGGGCGGTCTGGCCGCCATAGTGGGAACATGCCGAACGACGACGACCACACCGAAAGCCTCCGCGCAGCCGAACGACGCCTCCAGGCCGCCCAGCTCACCTCCGATGTCGATGCACTGACCGAGCTGATCGACGACATGGCACGGTTCACCGGACCGGACGGAAACCTCTACTCGAAGCAGGACGACCTACGCGTGCACGAAACCGGCCACCAGGTGCTGACCCGCGTCGAGGAGGAGGACCTCCAAGTGCTGGCCACCGCGCACACCGGTGTCACCTGGTTCCTCGGCACGCTGGAGGGCACCATTGGCGGTCAACCGCTGGTCGCCCGGATGCGCTACACCCGAACCTGGATACACGACCAGGCGGGTTGGAAGATCATCGCGGCCCACGCCATGTTCCTCACCGACGAACTCTTCGACATCGGCGACGGTACACACGGCGGCTGAGCCAGCGGCTCGGCGACCGACCGACGGAGGTTGTCCTTTGACCATCGGCTATCGGACGCGTCCGACGCGACGGGCGGCCATCAGAAGTGGGCGTCGCGGACCCGGAGCGGCCGGTAGCCGGTGGGGCACGCATCGAGGGGATGTCTCGAAACGCTCGTTATCTAGAGCCTTCGGAGCTGTGTTGTTGATGTCGAGCACGAGGGTTTCGGCTTCCCGGGTTCGCGTGGTGGACGTGGTTACCTACAGCCCGTCCATCTCGCGAATTGTCTTGGAGGAGCGATGCATGTGGTGCGGGTGTTGTCCCCGGTCTCGCGACGTGAGTCGTGGACGGTCCTCGGCGACGACGGGCCGGTGGGACCGGTGGAGCGGTATCTGGCGTATCTGACCGACATCGAGCGGTCGCCGAACACGATCAAGGCGTATGCCCACGATCTAAAGGACTGGTTCGTCTTCCTCAGCCAGAAGGAGATCGACTGGCGGGCGGTCCGGCTGGAGGATGTCGCGGAGTTCGTGTCGTGGCTGCGGCGGCCGCCGAACACTCGGGACGGGTCGGTGGCCGTACTGCCATCGGTGGAGTATCACTGCACGGAATCGACCGTGAACAGGAAGCTGTCGGCGGTCAGCGCCTTTTACCAGCACGCCACCCGTAATGGCGTGGACTTGGGCGAACTGCTGGTGACGTGGCAGCCGGCCGGTCATCGTCGGGGAACGGGCTGGAAGCCGTTCCTGCATCATGTCACCAAGCGAGAGCCGCAGGCTTGGCGCGCGATCGCTTTGAAAGCGCCTCGGAAACTTCCGCGGGTGCTGACCGTCGCCGAGATGCAGGCCATTCTGAACGGTTGCGACCGGCTACGCGACAGGTTCCTGTTCGCCCTGCTGCACGAGACCGGCATGCGGATCGGCGAAGCGTTGGGCCTGCGACATGAGGACATCGCTGCCGCTGAGCGGGAAATCAGCATCGTGCCGCGGGACAACGACAACGGTGCTCGCACGAAATCCCAACGGCCACGGGCGATCCCCGTCAGCGGCGAGCTGGTTCGCCTCTATGCCGACTATCTGCATGGAGAGTACGGGGACCTGGATTCGGACTATGTCTTCGTCAACCTCTGGGCCGGTCCATACGGGCGTCCCTGGTCGTATCCGGCGGTCTACGACCTGGTCTGCCGCCTACGGCAACGGACCGGAATCGACTTCGATCCGCACTGGTGCCGGCACACCGCAGCCACCCGGATGCTGCGGGACGGTGTGCCGATCGAGGTCGTGTCGAAGCTGCTCGGCCACGCCAGTCTGACCGTCACCTCGACCGTCTACGGTCACCTCACCGTCGAAGACGCCCGGAAAATCCTTGAGAAAGCCGGATGGTTCAGCGGGAACGAGGTGACGTTGTGAACTCGAGTGCCTCGATCAGCGACATCAGTGAGGCCAGTGGAAACCGGCGGCCTCAAATCCGTGCGGCCAGCCGCGACGACGACCCCTGGGCCGAGGAATACAGTCGCGACACCTGGAATCTCCGTCGGGTCGGTGCGCGCCGCGAACACGGGCATCTGGCGTATCTGCGGTTCGGCGGCATCCCTCAAGGCTGGCTGAAGGAGTTGGCCAAGCGGTGGTCAAGGTGGCGGATCTCGGTCGGAAGGACCAGCGAGACCGTCGGCTTGGGCGTTCGCGCGATCACCAGGTTCGCTGAATTCCTTGCTGCACAGCCGATTCCGGTCCGCCACCTTGGAGAAATCGATCGATTACTGCTGGAGCGGTATCTGGCTCATCTGCACTCCGAATGTGGTGGGCGGGTGATGCACCGTCACATGATCGGGCAGCTCAATCAGTTCTTGATCGCGATCCGCCAGCATGGCTGGGACACTGCGCTGCCGGTCAGCGCCATGTTCTTCCCGGAGGACATCCCCAAGGATGGTGAGTGGCTGCCGCGGGCGTTGAGCGACCACGTCATGGCGCAACTGGAGAGCCCTCAGAATCTCGACAAGTGGCGCATTCCCGCATATCGGCTGGTGACACTCATCCTCATGCGATCCGGGCTACGCGTTACCGACGCGCTCGGTCTCGGCGTCGACTGCATCGTTCGTGACGGCGAAGGCGCGCCTTATCTGAGGTACTTCAACCACAAGATGCGCCGGGAAGCGTTGGTGCCCATCGACGAGGAACTGGAACAAGCCATCAAACAGCACCTGCACGATCTGGAAGGTCAATGGCCGCAAGGGGTTCCGCGCCTGTTCTCGCAAGAGAGGAACAATCCAGACGGTCAAAGGCCCATTTACGGTGACGTCTATCGCCGCGCTCTGCGCAGGTGGTTGGCGCGGTGCGATATCCGAGACGAGAACGGGCAGCGGGTCCGGGTCACGCCGCACCAGTGGCGGCATACTCTCGGGACCCGGCTGATCAACCGCGACGTTCCGCAGGAAGTGGTCCGCCGGATTCTCGATCACGATTCACACCTGATGACCGCGCGATATGCCCGGCTGTCTGATACGACTATCCGTCGCCACTGGGAAGCCGCCCACAAAGTCGGCGCCGCTGGCGATACCGTCGTCCTCGATCCGGATGGACCACTCGCCGAGGTGTCCTGGGCCAAACAGCGTGTCAGCCGGGCGACCCAGGCCCTGCCGAACGGATACTGCGGGCTTCCGCTGGTGAGAACCTGTCCGCATGCCAACGCGTGTTTGACCTGCCCGATGTTCGTGACTACCGCCGAGTTCCTCCCACAGCATCGACAGCACCGCCAGCAGGTCATCGAACTGATCTCCGCCGCCGATGCCCGCGGCCAGCAGCGCCTTGCGGAGATGAATGAGCAGATTCTCGGCAACCTGAACAACATCATCACCGCCCTCGAAAACGGCCCTAATTCCACCGAGCAAGGAGCGGCGGATGCGAGCTGACAACAGCCGGCACCTCGTTGCCGCAGCACATCACCGGCACGAACTAACCCGCAGCAAGGCCATACGAGCAATCCGCGAACTGGATGCCGCTGGCGCACCCGTGACCTTCCAGACCGTTGCCGCCGCCGCAGAGGTCTCGCGATCCTGGCTCTACTCCCAGCTCGACATCCGAGCCGAGATCCAGAGGCTACGCGATCTCAAACGCCGCGCCCCGGAAACGTCGCTACCAGCACGTCATCGCACCAGCGACCCATCGCTGGTCCGCCGACTGGAACTCGCGAATACCAGAAACCGGGAACTGGCCGAGGAAAACCAGCGGCTGCGACGCCAACTCGCAGAAGCACTCGGCCATCTTCGGCACGCGGGCATTCGCCCCGCACCTGAAATCGAATCTCCCAGCCCTCCACCGCGTTCCAGGTCCATAACGATCGGCCCGTGCTGATCAACCATCCCATCAGGATCGTCTGTTTGTCGGCGACGTTGTCGCCGACAAACAGACGCAGGTCAGCACCACCGGGGCAATCAGCGGCTCTAGATAACGAACGTTATGAGACAGCGGGCAATGCTTCTTCCGCGACATCCGGCGGCCGATTGACCGCCGGCAAGGTTGACATCCCGGTCGTTATCGGCGGTCAGTGTCAACAGTCGTCGAGTGTCGTCGAGTGTCGTGGGTGCAGCGCCGCGCTGGTCGTGCGGGCGGCTGGAGTCGCGGGGCTGATCGCGGTGGCGGCGAGCATCGCGGCGATGGTCCGGGAGAGTCGTTGCACGTCGTCGGGTGCAGCGCGAAGGGCGGATCGAGACCTTTCGTCGGGCTAGGAGTTCAAATGCCTGCGGGGTGGAACCTCTCGGTGGGAAAATAGTTTGCCGGCATCGCACTGTCCTGCCGGAGTGCGTTCGACTTGCCTGATCTCACCCCACCGTGCTTCGGAGAGGAAGGAACATCATGTCCGACGTACCCGAAGATGATCTCGCCCAGGCCCGCATCGCAGCCGAGGGCGTCAAGGCCAGCCAGGAGAAGTACCGATCCACCGAGGATCCCCACCTCCGTGAGCGCGCCAAGATCTCCAAGGAGGGACATGCGCGCGAGGTTGGGTACTACGTCGCTAAGCTGCGGCGCGAATACTTCACGGACGAGCACTTCCGGCGGTACCCCGAGCTGAACGCCCTGCTCGTCCACCCCGACCGGCTCGCGGCCGATGTCAAGGTGTCGAACGACCCCAAGACCGGGGAGACGCTAGTAGGGCTCGTCGCCGAGATCGACAAGTTCGTCCAGAAGACGAAGAACACCTGACCCTGAGCGCAATCGCATTCGCCCCGAATGCTTTTCGTTATTGCCCGATCCACGCGAGCACCCAAAGCCCTCCGTAGGGGAAGGGCATTGTTGATGCCGGACACTGTTCATCGCCGCCGTGCGAGCCTCTCGCGAGTGAAAGCGGCGGTAGAACGGCGGTCGATACTGCCGAATCCGGTGCTAACTAGTGACTACCCTTTATCTGCGGTCGTCTGGAAGACGACTTGGCGCGATGGGTCTTTCGGGTGGGTCGACTCCGGAAATAATCTGGGGTAGCGCGGGAGGCTGGGAGATGGGGACGGTGCGGGGCCTTCCGCCGCCGGTCTGGTGTGCGACTGGCCGACGCGGTGACGTTGTTCCTCTGCACGATCCCGGCGGCGAACACCCGCCTCGTGCTACGCCGTCGTGCTGAACCGGTTGGTCGCCGACTTCGGCGCGGACACGAATGTGGCGCTGCTGGAACAGGAGCCGGATCGGGTGAGCGGGTGGTTCACCTTCGTGTGGGGTGCCAGGGCGGCTACGACGTTCAACGTCCGGTTGGCGGCGCTCCGCTCGGCGTGCGAGTACTGGCGCGAACAGCTGACCGCAAGGCCCGCCCGTCGGTGGCGAAGTCCGACGTCGATCCATCGACTCAGCGCGGCAGATTGCCCTACCGCCGCGCCCCCGAGTTGTTCGAGGCCCACACCGACCATTACAACCCCGGCCCCTACACCCTGCACCAGTTGCGGCACTCGCGGCTGACACACGCGGCCGAGGAAGGCGCGTCGACACTGATGTTGATGAAACTGCCCGGGCATACCTCGGTGCGCAGCCTCGCCAAGTACGCCCGGGTGTCGGACGAGGGCCTCCTAAATTTCCACGCCGACACCGATCCGGCCGCACGCCGCAGACCGGGATGACGAGACGAATAGGCTCGATTCGGAAAGGAACACGACGGGCATCGACACCAGCACCCGTTGTGTGAGTTGGCATTCCACGGGGAAAATCCCATCAGTGCCGAGGTCTACATGCGATTGGCGTCGACGGCCTCGAAGACGACGCAGAGACTGGCGCGTCCGTCACCGGTGGCGGACGCATGACCAAGCGTTGGCTCACCGTCCGCCCAATCTGTCGCGACCGTTTGCGGCAGGGCAGAGAGTGCAGCAGGTGCCCGTCGACCTGTCCGGGCTGAAGTTTGGGGAGCGCCCGGTAGGGAACGTGAACTGAATCGGTCGGCTCGATGCCGGCCACGGCGGCGCTCGCAGTAGTAGCGTTCTATCCGCCTGGTCGGCACCTTAGTGGTCGCCGTCGGAAGTCCTTCGGGGGTTGTTCAAGCTGCTGTGGCGGTGGAGGATTGGTCTTGCCGGTCGGGGGTGTGCCGGTCGAGTCTGGCCAGTAGTTCGTCCAGGTCGGAGGTGGTGAACTTCCACTGGAATGGCTGTGTCGTGCCGTTGTAGCGGTCTTCGAATGCTCGGAGCCGATCCCGGACCTGGGAAAGGTCTGTGAAGTCGTTGGGTGAGACGACCTTGCGTTGCACGATCGAGAAGACGACCTCGATCTGGTTGAGCCATGACGCGTGGACGGGCGTGTGGATCATGACGGCGTTGGGGTATGCCTTGGTCAAGCGGTCGATCGCTGCTTGGCCGCGGTGGGAGGAGCCGTTGTCAACGATCCAGAACACGCGTTTGGCGCTGGCGTAGGGTTCGGTGGTCATGACCTGGTCGACCAGGTTCGTGAACGGCTCGATGCCGGTTTTCGGTTCGCAGCGGCCGAACAACTTGGCCTGGTGGACGTCGTAGGCGGCGAGGTAGGCGACCGCGCCGCCGCGGGTGTATTCGTGGTTGACGCGCATCGCCCTGGCCTGGCCGGGCGCGAGGGTGGGGTGGCAGCGGCAGCGGGCTTGGATGGAGGTTTTCTCGTCGCTGGAGTTGACGTACTCGTCGGGGCCGAGTGGTTTGCCCTGGTAGATGCGGGCGTAGAGGTCGAGGACCCGTTGGGCCTTGGGCTGGAAGTTCAGGTCGCGGATGAAGATCCACGACCGGTGTTGCCAGGGTTTGATCGCGTCGGCGTCGAGCAGGCGACGGACGGTGGATTCGGAAATGCTGTCGGTGACGCCACGCGCGGTCAGTTCGGCGGCCAGTTCTGGACACGACCAGCGCGACAACGGCACTCCGGTCTCGGCGGGCAACTGGCAAGCCAACGCCTTCAGTTCCGCGACCTGCAAGGGCGTGAACACCGGTGGCCGTCCGGACCGTTTCCGGTCGGCCAACGCCGCCAACCCGCCAGCGGCGAACCGACCCCGCCAGGTACGCACCGTGTCCACGTGCATCCCGGTCTCCGCGGCAATGCCGGCATTGGAGTGCCCCCGAGCCGCCATCCACACGATGGTTGCCCGCTGCCGGGCCTGGTAGGGGGTCTTATGGCCGTAGGCCATCCTCTTCACCCTGCGACGCTCGGAAGCGGTGAGGGAAATGGGCACGGCTTTGGCGGCGAACACAGACAACAACAGCCGATCTACGAGACATATTGCGGGACAGACGAATACCTTCCCGTAATACCTGCCCGTATCCTGGCTCGACACGCCGAACCGCCCAGTGGAGGACCCCCGATGGCTTCACCGTCTCAATCGACCAAGGACTCCCTCGCCCGCAGCCTCGCCAGTCACGCCCGCTCCCACTGGCCCCAACTCGCCGACCTACACATTCGACACCGCGGAGCGTTCGCATACGTCGCCGGTGAACTCCCTGACGGCGACACCCAACCCCTAATGCGCCTGCGCTACCTCGGGTCCGACTCAACCTGGGGATTCGCCCTCTACCTCGCCAGCAGCGACTCGTATCGCGACTCGATCCTGAACACCGGAGCTTTCGCCGGCAGCCCCCAAGAAACCCTCGACTGCGCCTGCGAGCTCTACCTCACTACCACCGACTTCTAGCCGGAGCCCGCACAAAAACCCGCCTTTGTATCGACCCCCGAACGACTTGCGACGGCGACCACTTAGCCGTGACGGGGCGGATCGCGTTGGCTGAGCGCGGCGCTCGAGGCTTGCAGCTCATGTCGTGATGGACGTGCGAGTTCGCCGATTTCCTGCTGGTTGGTTGGGTCGGCCCAGCGGGCGAAGGCACGCTTGAAGGAGAGGACTCCGAGCTCGGCGGCGAGGCTCGCGGTCGGGTCTGGTATGCCACGCTTCTCGAGTGCGTCTGTCATGGCCGTGGCGAGGCCGACACGCTTGAGCGCGTCGCGCCCAGCCGGCATCCAGCGTGCTGACCGGCGAGCTGTTCGGGTGGCGGCCGGTCCAGTCGGGGCTCATCGAGGATCTCGACAAGGGCCACTACTTCGCTTGAACAAGCGCCGCGTCGGCGGCGGCGAAGCCGGCGTCCCGCTCGTCCGGCGAATGCTCCAGATACCAACGGACCGAACGGGCGACCGACTCCATCGACGGCGGCAAGGCCGTGACGATCCGGCGGCTGCCGGGCCGCTGAATCAGTCGTCGCGGTTGTCGGGGTTGCGGAGCCGGTCTGTAGTTGCCGCCGAGGTCGGGCAGGTGTAAGGCGTAGTGCCCGTCGATGTCGATGTGCTCGCGGATGAAAGCCGACAGCTTCGCCTCGTCCGTGTCGAGCACCGAATACCCCTGGGCGCGTAGCTGTTCGATGGCGTGGTTGCTGTAGACGGTGTTCCACAGCAGCACACAGTTGAGCACCAACCCCAGCGCGGAGAGCTGGTTTTCCATGCCCACGTAATAGTAACCAACAGTCGACGAGTTCCTGAGCCGTCCTGTCTTCTCCCCCCTGCCGTTTCGTGCCTGGGCCTGGCGGTTTCCTCGTTCCCCTGCGCCATATCACTCGACTGAAGTAGCCTCGCTGCGGCCGATCAGATCACGGCTGTAGCGATAGTTCTTCACTGGGAGTGAAATCAAGGAGGCGTGGGTTGGCGCTCGCGGCGGTGCGGGATCTGCGGGCTCCGGCGACCGAGGACGAACTCGCCGCGTTCGAGACCGACGTGCTATCTGGGTTTGTTCTGGCGCGGGCCTCCGCGGGGCTGGTGGACTCCACGATCCGTAACGACGTCAATCACCTTGAGCTGGTTCGGGATTGGTTCGGTCGGCCATTGTGGGAGATGGAGCCTTCCGACGCCGACACCTATTTTGGGAAGGTGCTGCGGGAGGCGAAGCCATCCACGCGGACCGGCCGCGCGGCCGCGCTGACGGTGTTCTTCCACTTCCTGGAGCTGCGACACAAGGTCGAGCTGCACAATCTCACCGGCCGGGTCGTGGAATGCCCACTCGACGAGATCAACCGGCCGCGGGCGTCGGTGGATCCGCAGCTACGCATCCCGCCGACGGCCGAGGAGATCGAGCAGTTGTTCGCCGGGTGGCGCGCAGAGCTGGCGACCTGCCGCAAGTTCGCCCCGATCGCCCGCAACTACGCCGTCGCCCGCCTGGCCGCCGATGTCGGCTTGCGGATCAACGAGGCCCGCATGCTCGATCTCGACGACGTGCGGTGGGAGCTGGGCCGGTTCGGAAAGCTGAATGTCCGCCATGGCAAGGGATCTCGCCGCAAGGGCCCGAAACCTCGACTGGTGCCGCTGATCAACGGCGCCGACCGGAGTCTGCGCTGGTTCATCGAGGACGTCCTCGGTCTGTTCGACATCGACCCCTCGCGCCACGGGACGCCGCTGTTTCCGTCCGAGCGTAAGAACACCGACGGCACCGCCATGCGCGCGACCGCCGACGTGTTCCGCCGTGCCCTCGCCGATGCCGCCGACCGGCATCTGCCGACCTGGAGCGTTATTCATAAGCCTCCGCGAAAAAGTGCAGTGCGACTATCGTTTTCAGGGCAGAGGGGAATTTGTGGACTGGCGCGCGGTAGCGGCCGCCTTCCTCGCTGAGCATGCGCCAGGTCTTCAGGTGAGCGACGGCTCGCTCCACCGCGGCCCGGATTCCGGAGAGTGCGGTATTGAACGCGGCCTGGCTCTCGTGCAGTTCGCGGCCCGGAGGTTTCTTGTAGGGCACCAGATCGATTCCGTCGACACCGACGTAACCGGAATCGGCGACAGTGTCGATCTCGGCGAGAAGGTCGGCGAGTCCGGAGGCGGCGTATGCGTGCGCGTCGTGTCGGGCGCCGTGCACGATCGTCATGCCGACCGCGACGAGCCTGCCGTCGAGGTCGGCGGCGATCTGGATGTTGAACCCCGGATACTGGGTTTTTCCGGAGAACAGGTCCGGGATCGCCGACCAGTCCCAGGTCGGGCAGATTGTGCCGTCCACCAGCACGGACCCGACTCCGATGACGTCGCGGGGGTTGGGAACGAACTCTTCGAGTACGTCAGCGATCACCGGTCGCAGCAGATCCCAGCGGCGGCTCACCGTGGACTGACTGATCCCGAAGAACGCGCCCGCGACATCCTGGACGAGGTTTCTGCGCATCAACGACACCACCAAAGCGACAGACCTGAACAAGCTCAACGCGTAAGGGCGACCGGCCGACTCGAACCCGCCGACGGTCTCGTGTACCCGGGCAGTCAGTTCCGTCAGTTGCCCATCGGTCAGCCCCGTAATAGCCTTGTACCGCAACGGCCCTCGTTCTCGCTCGTAGACTTCGTAACTCCACGAACTGAGATACATGAGGGCCGTTGCCAATTCGGCTGCGACGCGCCGACGTATCAAGCAGTGCGATCACCGTCTCACCGGCCACACAGGCCACGAGAGTTGCTATGCCACAGCCGATTGCGGGACAGGCTTATGAATAAGCCTCCTGGTCCGGGAAACTGACACCGCATGTCCTGCGCCATTTTTGCGCTTCCCAGCTTTATCTCGCTGGGATGAACCTGTTCGCGATCCAGGAATTATGTGGTCACTCCTGGACGGCCACAACTGCCCGGTATATCCACGTCCACGCCACCCATGTCGAAGACGCGTGGGTGACCGGGCAGCGCCGGGTCGCCGACCGATGGAAAGGACTCACCCGATGAAATGGAACCTGCGCCTGGCCGCGGCCAACCGCGGCATCTGGAAGGCCAGCGAACTGCAACGCATGCTCGCCGACCGCGAGCTGGTTATCAGCGCCGGGAAGATGTCCGGGCTGTGGTCGGGCAACCCGAATGTCGTCAAACTCCGCGACCTGGACGTCATCTGCGCTGTCCTCGGCTGCGGCGTCGAGGAACTGCTCATCCCCGAACCCGAGACCGTCACCGCACCGGTTCCGGCGGCCGAGGACACGCCTGCGGCGGTCGGCGAGGTTCGGCCGGTCGTCCCACGCGCCCGGACCGGGAGGTCGCTGCCGCCTCGATGAACTGCCTGCACTGCGGCACTCCGCTGCCGGAGAAACGGCGGCGAGACAAAATCTATTGCAGCCGAACCTGTTCGGCACTTGCCTCCTACTACCGGCGAAGAAACGGTGAGCCGCTCCCGTCACGCTGGCAGCACCAAGCGCTGACCGTCAGCGATCCCGCCCTGCGGGCGGCGGCGCAGCACGCGCAGCAGCTCGCCGCGACGAGGGGCTGGAGCCCGTCGACCTTGCACTGCGTGCTCGATGGGTTGGTCACCGTGCTCGACGGGCGGACCGCCGGTGACAAGGTGCCGGTGAGCGAGATCCGTCAGCGACCTCACCGCCACGTGTCCAGGACACGGCTGATCGAGGTGCTTGCCGATCTGGATCTCCTTCACGACGATTCGACAGCTGGTTCTGCTCGACGGCGACGCCCGCGCCAGACCCCGCTCGCCCGCCACCTTATATGCCTATTTCGGCGACGTTCGGCCGATCCTGCGCCAATGGGCGACCCACTACGGTCACCTGCGGGAAGTCACCAAATCCGACATCTACGCCGCCCTCGAGCCGCTGCACGGCTACCAGCGCAACAACGCAGTTCAGGCGCTGCGCTCGTTGTTCCGAACCACCAAGAAACGTGGCCTCACCTTCGACAACCCGACCATCGGCGTCAAAGCACCACACATCGACCCCGCGATGGTGCCGATGACCGACGACGAGATCCGCATCATCGAGCAGTTGGCCGTCCGGCCATCCGACCGTCTCGCCCTTGCCTTGGCCGCCGAACACGCGGCCCGGACGAACACGATCAGAAACCTGATGCTCGACGACGTTGATCTGCCCAACCGCCGCATCACTCTGGCCGGCCACAACCAGAGGGTCGGCGACCTCACCTACCGGGCGATGCGAGCTTGGCTCAACCACCGCCGCACCACCTGGCCGCACAGCCCCAACTCACACCTGCTCGTCAGCCCCCGCACCGTCCACGGCACAGGACCGGTCAGCCACGAATTCGCGCGTTTCTCCCTGGGGCACAACGGATTCAGCATCGACCGAATCCGCGCCGACCGCATCCTGCACGAAGCCCTCACCGCCGGACCGGACCCACTGCACCTGTCCCTTGTCTTCAACATCCACCACGAGACCGCCCTGCGCTACTCGACCGTCGCCGAGCACCTACTCAGCGACGAAATCGAACAGCCACCTGGCCGATAGAACAGTCCGGAACGGCTAGAATCCGGCCACGAACCCACCGCATTCCAGATCTGCGAGCGCCGAAAAGCCGTGGGTTCCCGTTGAAATCGCTTCAGTCGCGATGAACCCACGGGAGAGGCCGAAATTCTGAAGCTGTCAGGAAGTGCAAAGGAGCTTCGGCGGCAGTGGATTTCGTCTAGCGTGACCGGGCATGCGTCAGGTTAAACGCGGAGAACAACCGATGTCTTGGATAGGCTGCAGTTTGCAATCAACCGAAAAGCGAAAGGCAGCAATATGATCCGAAAGGTCCTTCTGGCGGTCACGGCCGGCATTCTGATCAGCACACCCGCGACAGCGTCGGCCGATGTCGCGCTTCATGATTCCGTCACCGACAAGCCCGCTACCGCGCAGGAGGTGGCGATCAGCACCGGATCGGGGGTGGCCGACACCGCCATCAATGGACTGATAGCCGCGATCTTCGGTCCGAATGATCCATCGACGTGCAAGTTCCCTTACTGCTTCTGAGGATGTGCTGCTGAGGCACAGCGAGAAGGCCCCGGCGCCTTGCTGGACCGGGGCCGACCCGGCGAACAGGCTGCGGACTCGTTCCTGCATGGCACGCACGTCGTGGCCGGGCGGGAAGTCGCGGGTGCTGACCGCGCCGCATCCGCACCCGCAGGCGTGTTCGAGGAATTCGGCTTCTTCGGGCCGCCGGTCAGGTTTTCGGCGCACACGGCGAGTTCGACGACCGAGCGCACCGCCGCAGCCCGCAGGCCTGGCTGAGTCGGCTGCTGGCATCATTGGCCAGCGGTATGCGCTGCGGGTGACAATCGAAATTCGTTGGCGGACTCCGAGATTCGCATGCTGTGCGCCTCGATGTCGTCCCGGAGTCGCAGCGATCCGGCGATCACCTCGGTGGCCCCGTCGACCAGCAGCGGCTCGAGCCGAGCATGAGTTGCAGACAGTCCACGACATCGACGAGGGCGGCGTCATAGCCGTGATGTATTCGCCTGCCGCGACATCACATCGAACGGAATCCCGGACCGCCGCGAGGCCCGCGATGTCGCTCGTGACCGGTTCCTCGAATCATACGACCCGTTGCAGCACTGTCCCGCCAGGCTCGTGCCGCAGCCGCGCGACAACACCGGCATGGCGTGTATTGGGTGGGCACACCGCAATCGCGGCCGCCGCGTGCTCGGGTGGGCGTGGCACCACAACCCCGAGCGGAATCGCCCGGTAATTCGAGGCGTCGGTGGAATATGGTGCCCGGGAGTAGGGTCTAAACGCGGTCTAAACGGTGTGTTCGCCGTCGCGATCCCGGACAACATGAAAGCGATTGTCGATCACGCGAACGCGACCGATCCGTGGTTGAACGACTCGTTCCGCGAATACGCCGAATCGCGTGGGTTCGTGGTCGATCCGGCCCGCGTCCGGAGCCCCCAAGATAAGCCTCGCGTCGAACGGTGTGTTCCTTACGCGCGATCGAATTTCTTTGCCGGAGAACAATTCCTGGACCTTGACGACTGCCGCCAGCGGGCCGAGCGGTGGTGCCGGGAGACCGCGGGGTTGAGAATACACGCCCACCACTCGACTACGCCCGGCCGAGGTGTTCGCCACCGAGGAGCACCCGAAGCTGAAACCGTTGCCCGACACCGCATTCGACATCCCGACCTGGTCTCATCCGAAAGTTGCGCCGGACCGGCACCTATTGACTGAACAGACCAGGGTGTTCGAGCAGTTCGGGGGACATGCGCTCGGGCGAGCACCTACGGTCGGTTGCCATGTTCGACGAAGCGGAGGCATCGCGGGATTTGGCCGGTTTGCAGGTGCCGGTTGTCGGGTGTCTGCTTGCGACGCAGTCGAAGTGGGATCCCTACCGGCTGCTCGATCCGATCGGTGATCCGGTCGACTCGGCGGCGGCGTTCTTCGGTGATCTGCTGGCTGCCGGGCGCAGCGCGGCGACGGTGCGATCGTATGGGATGGATCTGCTGCGCTGGTTCCGGTTCTTGTGGGTGGTCGAGATGTCGTGGAGTCGGGCGACCCGGATCGAGGCCCGTGATTTCTGCCGCTGGATGGCGGTGTCCGGCCGCGACGGCAAGCCGTATTCGGTGTCGGTACGTGCGCACAGCGAGACGGTGTTGCGCGGGTTCTACGACTTTCATCGGGATGTCGGCACGGGCCCGATGCTGAATCCGTTCCCGCTGGACCGGTCTCGGCGCGGCGGGCGCGCGCATGCGCACCACAATCCGATGGAGCCGTATGCAAACGAGAAGACAGGTTTGTATCGCCCGCGGGTCCCGCGGCGGCTGCCGCGGGCGATCCCGGACGAGCAGTTCAACGATATTTTCGCCGGGCTGCCGTCGAACCGGGACCGGGCGCTGGTGGCGTTCTACGTGTCCACCGGAGCCAGGGCATCGGAACTGTTGTCGGCCACACAGGGTGGTGTCGATCCGGGGCGGCAGCTGATTACGGTGGTGCGCAAGGGCACTCGTGAGACTCAGGAGTTGCCGGCGTCGTCGGATGCGTTCGTGTGGTTGCGGCTCTATCAGGTGGAGATGGGAACGCTGATCCCGCACGGGCGCAGCAAGCCGTTGTGGTGGACGCGAACCCGGCCGGTCCGCCCCTTGACCTATCACGCGGCGCATCGGATGTTCGAGCGAGTCAACGCCGCTGTCGGCTCGGAGGTGACATTGCACGCCTTGCGGCATACGGCCGCTTACCGGATGGCCGAGGACCCGGCGATGCCGTTGACGGACGTTCAGTACGTGCTGGGCCACGCACGGTTGACCACCACTCAGATCTATACGACACCGCGGCAGGAGGATGTGATCGCCCGCGTGCTGGCTCACCATGCCGAACGGACCCGCAGAGCCAGCCTGCCCGCCCCGCCGCCGGCACCCGGTTATCGCCCGGAAACGATGGCGGTGTTGTTCGGACGGATCGATCGATGACCACGACATCCTCCGAAAGAATCCACACCACACAGCGGGAAACGATTGCTGCGCAGCCAGATTGGCGTGAACGCTATCCCACACGGATCGTGGGCGGCAACTGGCCGAGAACCCGGTTGAGCCGGGCCAAGGTCGACTCGCTGGTGCTGTCGACAAGTCATCGGGCGATCGCGTCGAAACAGGTGCGCAACGCTCGCCGGTGGGGGTTGACGCACCTGCTCGATTGGCTCGAAGACCAGCCCGGTGACACCTGGCAGGATCGCTGGCTGGCCAGCGGCGCCGACGACGCGCGCGAGGACTGGGCACAGATCCCCGAGCAATGGTTACGCCGCAATGGCCGCTATTCCGACCACATGCTGAAGTTGATGACCAACTCGCTGCTGCTCGTCGTCGGCACCGACGTCGTTCGCCCGTCCCTGGAATGGCTGTTGACCGCGGGCAAGAAACGCAAGCTCGTCCGCAACATGGTCTACGCCCGTGACAGTGAAGGGTTCGCGCGGCTGCGGGGGCTCTGCGAGCAGAACCCGACGGTCCGCTCGGACGCCGGTCAGGATGTCGTGTTCCGGTCCGCGGTGATCGTCGCTGCGAAGGGCGGAGTGCTGGCCGATGTCACCGTCGGTGACGTCTTGGAGATCTTCGACGTCGAACGCGAGGTCCGCGGACGCTGCGATTCCGCGGCGGCCACGTTCCGGATGCTCAGTGAGGCAGGCGTTTTCGGCAGCGACGTGCCGTCGCTGCGGGAAATCCGCAGTTTCGGGCAACGCAGCATCGAGCAGCTCGTCGACCGCTATCCGATTGCATGCGGGCCGATGCGCGAGCTGCTGGTGGACTATCTGCGCGAGCGCCAGCCCGTGGTCGACTACTCGCGGCTACTCGGCCTGGTCAACCACCTGGTCCGCAGCTTCTGGGTCGATCTCGAGCACCATCACCCTGGCATCGACTCGCTGGCGTTGCCACGCGAGGTCGCCGGAGCCTGGAAGCGGCGGTTGCGCACCAAGACCAGCACGGTCCTGCGCGACGGTGAGCTCGTCGAGGTCGACAGTGAGCGCCTCGGCTACCTCGACACCCTCTCCACGGTTCGCGCGTTCTACCTCGACCTGGCCGAATGGGCTCTGGAAGACCCGGCTCGCTGGGGTCCGTGGGTCGCACCGTGTCCGATCAGCCAAGAAGACCTCTCCCGCGTCAAATTCGTCCGCCGCCGCAAGGCCCGCATGGACAGCCGCACCCGCGAGCGCCTGCCCGTGCTGCCGATCCTCGTCGAGACCACCAACCAATGGCGCCGCGAATCCGAAGAACTGCTCGCAGTCGGCAGACAGACCCCACCCGGGCAGTCGTTCACCGCCGCAGGCAAGGCCTTCACCAGGATTCATCGGCCCAGCGCGAAGCCGGACAACGTCTGGATTCGCAACCCCGACGGCGGCACGCTGACGCTGCTCAACCGCGACGCGAACCACGCATTCTGGGCTTGGGCGGCCATCGAAGTGTTGCGGCACACCGGAATCCGTGTCGAGGAACTGCTCGAGCTCAGCCACCACAGTCTCGTGCAGTATCGTCTGCCCAGCACCGGGGAACTGGTGCCGTTGCTGCAGATCGCGCCGTCGAAGACCGATACCGAACGCCTGCTGCTGGTCAACCCGGAACTCGCCGACGTCCTCAGCGCCATCCTCTGCCGCATCCGCCGCCCCGACGGCGCCGTCCCGATCATCAAAGCCCGCGACAGCCACGAACTGACGTGGAATCCACCGGCGCCGCTGCTGTTCCAGCACCGCATCGGAACCGAAATCCATTCGTTCACACACGGTCTCGTCTCCGACCTGCTCGACAAGGCCCTCGCTCGAACGGGACTGACCGACCCGGCCACCGGCGACCCGCTGAAGTTCACCGCCCACGATTTCCGGAGAGTCTTCATCACCGACGCCGTGCTCAACGGCCTCCCACCACACATCGCGCAGATCATCGCCGGGCACCGCGACATCAACGTCACCATGGGCTACAAGGCCGTCTACCCCGACGAAGCCATCACCGCCCACCTGGGCTTCCTGGCTCGCCGCCGCGCCTTGCGGCCGTCGGAGGAATACCGTCGCCCCACCGACGAGGAATGGCAGCAGTTCCTCGGCCACTTCGAACGCCGCAAGGTCTCCATCGGCACCTGCGGGCGCGCGTTCGGCTCGAGCTGCATCCATGAACACGCATGCGTGAGATGCTCGCTCCTCTGGCCGGACCCCGCCCAGCAGCACCGGCTGATCGAGATCCACGACAACCTAATGAGATGTAGCGGGTCGGTCGATCGGGCAGACTCGCTACTGGTAGCGGCTGGTAGGTGAGCACTGATTGGCCCCGGACTTCGAGTCCTGCTTTGAGATCGTGCCCCTGCCGGTCGGCCGGGAGAAATGGATCGCTGATGGGATGTCGTGCCTGCCGCATGACGGCGTGAGCACCGATTCATTAGGTCGCCGACGTTCTCCCGCACGCTGCCGGATTTGGTGTCCGACAACGATGAAGAGGGAACAGCTGTGCTGCTGGTCGGTGATGACTGGGCCGAGGACCACCACGATGTCGAGCTGATGGATGAGGCCGGGAAACGGCTGGCCAAGGCTCGATTACCGGAAGGGATCGCCGGGATCACCCGGCTGCACGCCATGATCGGTGAACACCTCGGCGACGACGCCGATGCCGCGCAGGTACGGATCGGGATCGAAACCGATCGTGGCCCGTGGGTCGCGGCGTTGATCGCGGCCGGCTACACGGTGTACGCGGTGAACCCGTTGCAGGCGGCCCGGTTCCGGGAACGCCGCAGCGTTTCGGGTGCGAAGAGCGATGCCGCCGACGCGCATACCCTTGCCGACATGGTCCGTACCGACGCGCACCAGTTGCGTCCGGTCGCCGGGGACAGTCCCGCCGCAGAAGCGGTGAAAGTTGTTGCGCGAGCACATAAAACGTTGATCTGGGAACGCACCCGCCACACGCAGCGGTTACGGTACGCGTTGCGGGAGTACTTCCCCGCCGCTTTGGAAGCGTTCGACGACCTCGACGCTCCCGACGCCCTGGAGCTGCTCGGCAAGGCACCCGACCCGGCCGCCGCGGCGCGGTTGTCGCTCAACCAGATCCGGGCCGCGCTGAAGCGGGCCGGCCGCCGCGGCGACCTCGACGCTAGAGCCGCCCGTATCCAGGCAATCCTGCGCAGCGAGCAGCTGGGCCGCAACCAGGTCATCGCGGCGGCCTACGCGGCAGGGACCCGCGCCGCGGTCGCGGTCCTGGCCACCCTCGACGAGCAGGTGAAAGTCCTGCAAGGGGAGGTCGAGGCCCATTTTGGCCGGCACCCGGCCGCTGAGATCATCTTGTCCCAGCCAGGACTGGGCAAGATCCTCGGCGCCCGGGTGCTCGCCGAGTTCGGGGACGACCCCACCCGCTACGCCAGCGCCAAGGCCCGCAAGAACTATGCCGCGACCAGCCCCATCACCCGCGCCTCGGGGAAAATGAAGGTCGTCGCGGCCCGGTTCGTGCACCAAGACCGGCTCGTCGACGCGCTGATGGCCCAAGCATTCAGTGCGCTCAACGTATCGCCGGGAGCCCGCGCCTACTACGACAAGCAACGCGCCCGCGGCCTAGCCCACCGTGCCGCCCTGCGTCAGGTCGCCAACCGGCTCGTGGGCATCCTCCACGGCTGCCTCAAATCCGGAACCCTCTACAACGAGACCACCGCCTGGACACACCACACCCAAGATCAACAAGCCGCAGCTTGACAAGCTAAGCCCTGGGATGTCTCAAAGCCCGGATCGCCGAAGCCGAACGAGAGGGCTGGCTCGGCGAAGTCGAAGGACTCCAGATCAGCCTCGCCGGCACCAAAGACAAACTCACTCAGATCGAAAGACGCTCCAGCACAACCACACACCTCGGCATCCCACGGCCTGTCGCCGAGTGACAGATCAGAACTGTCGGATCGAACAAAGTTTTGGTTCAGAGAACACGTTCAGATCGCCAAAGCGCTTTACAGTATCCCCGGTGATCTGGTCGGGCAGCGGTTGACCGCCCGCGTCGACACGGCCACGGTGAAGCTCTACTTCCGTAGTGAACTGATCAAAGTCCACCCCCGCGTTGGGCCCGGTCGTCGGCAGACCGATCCTGCCGACCTGCCGTCGGAGTTGACCGCGTATGCGATGCGGGATCTGAATACGTTGCAGCGCAAGGCCGAATCACACGGCCACCATGTCGGCGCCTACGCGGCGGCGGTGCTCGAGCATCCGCTGCCCTGGACGAAGATGCGGCAGGTCTACCGGCTGCTGGGCCTGGTCCGCCGCCACGGCTGCGACACCGTCGACGACGCGTGCCGCCGCGCCCTGGACGCCGAGGTCGTCGACGTCGGCGTCATCGACCGCATGCTCACCCGTGGCGGCGCCGGCCAGCAGCTGACTCTGCTCACGACACCGCCGGCCCCGTCCCCGTTCGTCCGTTCCACTACCGATTTCGCGGTCAGGAGGCTGTCATGAGCACCACTCGCCGTCCCGCCGCGTCCCCGGCGGTCAAACCGATCGAGATCTCGCCGGAACTGAAATCGTTGATGCGCCGCCTCAAACTCGGACAACTGCTCGACACCCTCCCGGAGCGGCTTGCGCTGGCGAGGTCGAATCGGTTGCCGCACCACGACTTCCTGGAGATGCTGTTCGCTGACGAGGTCACCCGCCGCGACCGGCAATCCGAGCAACGCCGCGCCAAGACCGCGCACCTGGACCCGCAGATGCAGCTGCAAGCATGGGACGAGTCCACCGCGGCCACCTTCGACTCCGAACTCTGGGCCGAACTCATCTCCTTGCGGTTCCTCGCCGACGCCTACAACATCCTGATTATGGGACCGGTCGGGGTTGGAAAAACCTTCCTGGCCAACGCATTAGGACACATCGCGGTCCGCCGGCACCACACCGTCCACACCGAACGCGCCGACAAACTATTCAAACGACTGCGGGGAGCACGCCTGGACGGCAGCTACGAAGACGAGATGCGCAAGCTGCACCGTGTCGACCTGCTGATCATCGATGACCTGGCATTACACAGGCTCGAGGCACCCGAGACCAACGACTTCTACGAGCTGATCGTCGAACGCCACCGCAAAGCCTCCACGATCATCACCAGCAACCGCGAACCGCCGGAGATCCTGACCATGATGGCCGACCCGCTGCTGGCGCAGTCAGCGATGGACCGGCTCCAATCAGCCGCCTACGAGCTCGTCGTCGAGGGCGAGTCCTACCGGCAACGCCAGAAGCCGCGCCGCGGCAAACCAGCCGATCCGACCCACACGGATTGACCAACAGCCCGGTCATCGGTCACCATCAGCACACGGCCGCGACCGGACACAACCCGGTTCCATGCTCATGGCAAACCGGTGGTCCCATAAGCCTGGCAGCCGACAGGTTGTGCGACTGTTGTTGGCTGAGAGCGACTGACGATCATCGGCTATCGCCGACGTGGTGGGCGGGTGTCAGTCGCGGTAGCGCGTCGAGTAGGTGCTGTAGCGAGCACGCGAGGTCGGTACGGATCCCGCAAGGAGAATATCGATTATGGCCCCGGGCGCTAGCAGTCCAAGTGCAATGCTCACGGTCACGATCACGCTCGGTCCTTCGAGCGACTCAGCGGACACCATGGAAATGAATCCGGTGAACAGCAGACCGAACAGCGAATAGATGATCATCGAGTCGGTGGCCAGCGGTAGAAACCTCGGCTGCTCAAGCTCCCCGCCGTTGCTGATCCGCCGGTAGGTCCGCCACGAAGCGAACGCGGCACCAACGACGGCAGTGTGGCCCCGGAACTGGCATGGAATAGGGGCCGCCACCGACTTGCTCGCCACGGCGCAGGCAGAAGGGCTGCCGTTGGCGTGGTGCCTCCGGCCGACATCATTCGACAGCTACAAGCCGCTGGCAGCCCGCCGTCATTTACTTCTGGAGCCCGGATTCTGGATGCCTGCGAATCCGTCGGGTTTGATGACCGCAGTTCGACATCGTCGTGGCGGTGTCACTTTGATCGATGGTTGCTTTGCGTGGCACCGCCGCATCGGCTTCGAGCCGGGCCTGGATGAGGTCACGGGGCGGCGGGCAGGATCGGGGGGACGTATTCGAACGTCATTCCGAGCAACCACACGAGAAGCAGTACCACCGGCAGGTGGAACATGAACTGCAGGAACGTGAAACCGACGAGGTCGCGCGCCCGCAGTTTGAGTACTGCCAGCAGGGGCAGCATGAAGAACGGATTGATGAGGTTCGGCAGTGCCTCGGCCACGTTGTATATCTGGACCGTCCAGCCCAGGTTCATGTGGACGTCGGTCGATGCTTGCATGACGTAGGGAGCTTCGACCAGCCACTTTCCGCCGCCTGACGGGACGAAGACGCCTAGCGCCACGGTGTAGAGGGCGATGACGATGGCGAAGCTTCCGCCGCCGCCGATGCTCGTGAAGGACTCCGCGAGGTGCTCAGAGATGGTGAGACCGCCCCTGCCCTTCGCCTTGGTGAGGATCGCGGCCATGGCGGCGTACAGCGGGAACTGGACGAGAATGCCGGCGGTGGCGGGTACGGCGAGGGAGACGGCTTGCAAGAACTTGCGTGGCGTCCCGTGGAGCACCAAGCCCAGCATGAGGAAGACGAGCAGGTATCCATTCAGGCTGCTGACAACAGTGAGCACTGGTTTGGTGACAAGCTGGGAGATCAACCAGCCCGTCGTCAGCAGGCCGGCCAAGACTGGCAGGATACGGCTGTACTCGAGCCATTCCCCGGGCCGCGAGAGTTGCGCCACTTCTGCGGGCTGGTCGTCCAGATCGACGTCCAGTTCCTGGGCGGTCTTGATTGCCGCGCCCTTCGGCGCCGAGAAGTGAGCGACCACCACGGTCAGCGCCATGATGATGGCGCACATGAGCAGGGACTGCCACGTGAAGATCGTGCGTCCGAAGTCGAGGACACCGGTGATCTTCAGCAGTGCCGGAGGCAACGAGGCGGCAGTGGCCTGCAGTTGCGCGGCCGAGGAGGATATTCCCAGTGCCCACACAGCGCCCAACCCCATGAACGCCGCCGCGCCGAGCGCGCGATAGTCCACGCGTAGATCGGTCCGACGGGCGATCGCACGGGCCAGCAGACCGCCGAAAACTAAACTGAGCCCCCAGTTCAGAAACGATATCGACATGGAGAGGAACGCAACGACACTCACTGCGCTGCTAGCGGTTTGCGGCACGGTGGCCAGCCGGTCAATCAGCCGGGCGACAGGCGGGGACGTGGCGACGACATATCCGGTGAGAACCACCATTGCCATCTGAAGGGTGAAAGCGGTCAGATCCCAGAAGCCATCGCCGAACGCGTTTGCGACCGTTTGCGGCGACGAGCCGTTGGCCAGCGCAGCGGCGGCCACGATGAATACGCCTGCGAGCGCGACGACGTAGGCGTCCGGGAACCACTTCTCCGTCCACCTGGCGAGCGACTGCGCAACCCGCGCAAGGCCCTTTTCGGAGCTGGCTTCTTCAATGGTGGACGTCATCCAGTTGTTCCTCTTCTTTCCACACCGCCCGTATGCATGTGACGCACCACACACAGGCTCGGTTGGTCAGTATTGGTGCCCACGTGCGTGCAGACAATAGGCGAATGCGCAGGTATCGTCTGCAAAAATGCAGAAACTGTCGGTGGTATGGAGAGTGGGAACGTTGGCCGCGAGCGGCGCACGGAGCCGCGACAAGCCGGTCGTCGGTCGACCTGTTCCACTCCGGGAGGGTTTCTCTCGATGTCTACGCTCGCAGTCTGCGCGATTGGTCTGGCTGGCGTCGCGGCCGCGGCGGGCTCGGCTGGCGCGGTAGTTTCGATCGGAGTTCCTCGAGATGACATGATCGGTGTCGGCTTCAATCACGACGAAACCGTGGCCCTGAGCCAGACTCCGCTCTCCTCGGTACGGGCCTACTTGCGCCGATCACCGCGCCCGACACCGGTTCGTCCGGTACCGTCTCGCCCTTCAGTGGCGGTGCTGCAGTCGGCGTCGGCTCTCCGTTTCCGCGACTCCTCTCTCCACCGGCAGTGCGGCACTTGGCACCGGTAGCGCCGCTTTGTGCGTCGTGAACCCGGCCACGCTGGGCTGCCGGAAGTAGTTGGGATGGGCGCTCCGACTGCCCGCGGAGCGCACACCGCCCACCGGCATCGATCCAGCTCGCGGCGAGCCAACTGAAGCACCCGAGCGGCGCCTGTTCGGTCCAGGGCGATCGGTCAACGACCGCCACAGGCCCGACCTCTCGCGCGCGTGCACCTGAACCTGATCGACCAGCACACCACCGCGATCGAGGAACTCACTACACGGATCGAGGTGGTGCTGGAGCCCTTTCGCCGGTTCCGGGAACTGATCTGCACCATCCCAGGGATCGGCCCCATTACCGCCGACGTGATCGTCGCCGAGACCGGTACCGACATGACCCGGTTCCCCACCGCCGGACACCTCGCCTCGTGGGCGGGCACCGCACCCGGATGCAACGAGTCCGCGGGCCGGATCAAATCGACCAAAACCCGCCCCGGTAACCGGTATCTGAAGGGCGCCCTCGGGACCGCGGCGTTGGCCGCGTCACGCTCCAAGGGAACATATTTCTCGGCCAAGTACCGGCGCATCGCCGCCCGCCGTGGCCCGATGAAAGCACTTGTCGCCGTGGAGCACTCCATGCTTGTGGCAGCGTGGAACATGCTCACCAGCGGCGAGTTCTATCGCGACCCCGGAGCCGACTACTCACCCGGCACGTCCCCGCCAAGACCAAGCGCGCCATCGGTCAACTCGAAGCGCTCGGCTACCGCGTCAGCCTGCAACCCCTCGCCGACACCGCATAACAACACAGCGCCACGGAAGGTGACCCGCCGCGAAGGCGCGGCGGGTCACCTTCCGCCGTCCTCACCAAGTTGTGGTCACCTGATTTTCGTAGGAGAGGGCGTTTCCGTTCACGCCTACTCAACTGGTCCAAAGCCCGAGTACAACGTTCTCAGCGTAGCTTCAGCGAGTTGTATTTAAAGTTCCGCGCTGTGACCGAGACAACGAGATCCGAGGCCGTTGAGGCCCGCGTGCTGCTGAGTAAGGTGCCTGAGGTCACGGTGTGGTTCTGGATCATCAAGATCCTGTGCACGACCGTGGGGGAGAGCTTCGCCGACTGGATCAACGTGAGCTTGGGTGTCGGTCTGAGCCTGACCGCTTTCATCTTTACGGTCGTCCTTGCCGCGGTTCTGGGGTGGCAGTTGCGTCTCAACCGCTACGTGCCGTTCGTCTACTGGCTTTCGGTCGTCGTGCTGAGCGTGACCGGCACCCTTTACACCGACATCCTCACAGACAGTCTGGGTGTTCCGCTTGCACTGAGCACAGGCGTCTTCGCGACGGTCCTGGTCGTTGTCTTCGGAGTGTGGTTCGCTCGGGAGCGGACACTGTCGATCCACAGCATCGTCACGTTGCCGCGAGAGCTGTTCTATTGGCTAGCAGTTCTGGTCACCTTCGCCCTGGGTACAGCGGCTGGTGACTGGACACTGGAACTCACCGGCTGGGGGCCTGGTATTTCGGTGCTTCTGCCGACCGGCCTGATCGTCGCGATCGTGATCGGCTGGCGGCTGGGCGCAAACGCGGTGCTGTCGTTCTGGCTCGCCTACATTCTGACCCGCCCGCTGGGTGCGAACCTCGGCGACTGGTTCGCGTCCCCGTTGACCGATCACGGCCTCGGATTGGGTACTGCCGCCACCAGCGTGATCTTCCTCGTCGCGATCCTCGCATCGGTCGTGTACTTGACCCGCACCCACAGCGATGTCATCGCGGAATCCGAACGGACCCACACACCGACCGCGACCACGCGTCCGGCTCGCGAGCGGATCATGATCGGCTACTACGCCGCAGTCGCTGTCGCCACGGCCGCGCTACTCATATGGGCCGCCGCGCAGCCGCACGCAACAGTGGCGAGCGAGGATGACAACACAGCGGCGCCCGCGACCACGTCACTCTCTTCGGGCGAGGCGACAGCGCATTTCCCGCAGGGAGAAATAGCGAAGTTCCGCACCATCGCCCAGGACACGCTCGCGAAGGTACAAGCCGGCGACCAGGCCGGCGCGAAGGCCCGGGTCAAGGACCTTGAAACCGCGTGGGACGACGACGAGGCAACCCTGCGTCCCCTGGACGAAGGCGCGTGGCACGCGCTTGACGGGCAGATCGACAGCGCCCTGAAGGCGTTGCGGGCCAGCACACCCGACACCGCGACCGAGACGAAGACTCTCACCGCTCTATTGACCGCGCTTGGTTGAGGCGACGCGGAAAGCCAATTCGTCTCGCGGACAGATTCAGCTCGCACGCCGAGGTCGGCGCGCGATCTGTAATGCCTTGATTACCAACAAGATTGCGTCAACAATCTGGTAGGCGCGCAAGGCAAACATGCGGAGTTTGGTGCCGGGCAACCACACGACCGGCTCCCACGAAGGTGTAAGAGTGGTCATCGAAGCCGAACACACCTGCATGACCCTGCGTGGCGTCCAGGCCGTGGGATCGGACACCGTCACCTCCACCCTGCTCGGGAGCCGCGGGAGGATGCCCGGTCCCGTCAGGAATTCTTCGCCCTCACCGGAATCATGCCGCCGACGCGTTGCCGGATCGGGATATCCAGGCCTAATCGGTTCAGGCAGGCCCGCAGCAGCGCAATGGCCGCGGGCGCGTTCGGACAGTCCGGCACGGTCAGAACTTCGATAGTCGTGATCGCCGATCACCTCGATCACCGAGCCGCTGGGTTCCCTACCTCTCGGTTTGGGTGCGCCAATCGATGTCTTCCACGATACCGAGGGTCGCTATGCCGATACCGTTGGGGCAGGCCGTGGATTCGCAGGAGGTAGGGCTGTTGCGCGACCCAGTGAGCGCCAGCCTCATCGCTGAAGTTTTGCCGCCCGGCCCACTTGCTTGCTATCGCCGGTGCGTCAACGCCGAGCGCTATCTGGGTGTTGTTCTGGCTTCTTGCGCGGGGCAGTTCGTTTTGGCTGGTTCTGGATGTACAGGTAAAGACCGCTACGGGCTTGGGTGCGGTCGGTGATGGTGGCGCTGTGCCAGCCGTGTAGTGGTCGGCCGGTGCGAAGGCGGGTGCGGATGCGTTGGGCTGCGCGGGTGTGGCGGTGGAATACCCAGGGGAGTACGACGCGTCCGCGCTGGCGCTGGCCGCGGATGGCTTCTTGGTCGGTGCACTCGAGCCAGAGCAGTCGTCGGGTGCGGCGGGTGAGGATGCCGAAGATGACCAGTCTGGTTCTGGCGAGGGGTCCTGTGGCGGGGTCGTGGATAACGACGGGGCCGGGTGTGCGTACGAGGGCGGTGAGCACGTGTGCTTCGTGCAGGATGTGGACCAGCGGGCGGTATCGGTAGTAAGGAGTGCCTGGTGCGAACCGGGTTGCGATCCGCTCACGCATCTGGTCGGTGTCAAGGACGACGATCGACGGGTCAGCGTGGGTGTTGCGGAGCAGGGTGCTTTTGCCCGCGCCGGGTATTCCGGCCACGACGAGCAGTGTTCGTTGCTCGAGGTTCAGGCGCAGTTCGGCGGTGTGTGGACGGGGTGGTTCGGCGAGGTCGTCCATGGGTTCCTCATGTAGTTGTGGGTGTTGTTATGTTGTGGCGGAAGGGGATTGGTGGCTGGTCGGTGTGAGGTGTCAGCGCAGCCATCCTTTGTGTTCGATGTAGGCCAGGGGGATGACGGCGGCGATGAGGGTCATGAGGGTGGTGGCGAGGAAGCCGTGGTTCCATGCCAGTTCGGGCATCCAGGTGAAGTTCATGCCGTAGAAGGTGGCGATCAGGGTCGGTGGCAGGAAGACCGCGGTGATGATGGTGAATACCTTCACGATTTGGTTTTGTTTGACATCGAGCCAGGTCATGACCGATTGCTGCAGGTAGCGGACTTTGTCATGTTCGAAGCCGCGTGCTGTTTCACGCCGTCGATGTCGCTGATCAGGACGCCGATCAGGGTTGTCCAGATCGGCGGTGCGGGCGGGAGTGTCGGCGAGCAGGTGGCGTGCGGCGCGGGCGAGTTGGAGCTGGGTTTCCTGGATGCGGGACACGATTTCCTCGGCCGCGTTCATCCGTGACATGGTGCCGCGCATGTCGGCGACGCTGATCTCTCGGCCTTGGTGGTCGTAACCGTCTGTGGCCGTTGTGATTTCGTCGTTCATCATCTCGTGGGCGTCGCTGGCGTAGTCGATGGCCCGTTCGGAGGGCGCATCTTCGCGATCGCTTTGTCGAATAGGGTGAAGTGCTGGGCGGGCTGCTGTGTCACGACGATCTCGTTGCTGAGCGCGAACATGACTGTGTCGCGTTCGATGGTGTCGCCGCGTTTGTAGTTCACGATGACGGGCAGGTAGAGGAACTCGTCGGTCTCCCAGACCCGTCCTTTCGTGGCGGTGAAGCCCACCCCGAAACGCTCACGCGTCGCCCCAGCCGCTTCAGTGTCGGATGCTGCGAGCTGAATCCAATGTCGTTGCAGGGCTGCGGAGTCGAAACGGGTCCGGGCTTTGCACTGATGGCGGTTGTCATGTGTTGCTCCATCGATTCGCGAACTGCTAGCCGCAGCTCAAATGCGCGGAGCCCGACGACGAGCCGACCGGAACTTGCGGGTGTGCGTAGTGCATGGTCAACAGGCCCGCGCCGATCAGCAGATACAGCCCGATCGTGAACCAGATGGCCTGCCGCTCCAGATTCGGTGCGCGCCGCACAGTTTCGGGCTTGTCGAACAAATTCGCCATCGCTGAAGCTCCGTATTTTCTTCATCGTCGTAGAACAGATCGCGTTCGACACAGTGGCGACGACCGCCGTAGTGCCCGCCGCACCTTTTCCGCCCAACTATTGGGCGGGCAGCTCACGGGCAGCTCAGGTGAGGATCGGGACGAGTCCGATGGCGAAGACGACGTAGAACGGCGCCGAAATAGCCAATCGTGCGGGCGTGAGTTTGTGGGCGCGCAGGGTGATGAGAAGGTAGCCGATCGCGATCATGGTGACCGCGCCGGACCACAGCAGCGCGTGGTCGAAGCGCCAGTCGGTGAACAGCAGACCCAGCCCGCTGGGGACGGTGGCCTGGATCATCATCGCGCCGGAGATATTGGCCAGTGCGAGTTGGGTTTTGCCTTGACGCACCCAGATGACGGCGTTCAGGATCTCGGGCAGCTCGGTCGCGATCGGGGCCAGCAGCAACGCGGTCACCGCACCCGAGAGCCCGATCATCGGACCGATCGCATCGAGCTGATGCACGAACAATTGGGAGGCCACGAAGATCACGCCGAGAGCGCCCAGGGATTGGGCGACTACCGCCCAGGTGGCCGGATTGGCGCGCTTGGGTTGCAGCTTCAGCGACGCGAGTTCTTCGGCCTCGTGTGCGGCTTCGGCTGGGCCGCCCCGCATTTCGCGCCAGAAGTAGACGGCGTAGACGGCGAAGAACAGCAGGCCCAGCCACGGCTTTATCGCGAACGCCACCAGACCGAGGCTCACCTTGACCACGAACACGGCCACGAACCAGCGTTGGTCCTTCACCAGGCGCGCCGCGTCGGCGGGGGTGGTCAGTACCTCACCGTATGGCTTGAAGGTGTTGCTCCGGCTTCGCGCGCTCGTGCTGGCACCGGCGGCGATCAGTTCGCGTTGGCGGTTGCGTTGGCGGGTCAGTAGCACGAACCCGGTCACGCCGTAGGCCACGGTCGCCAGCACTAGGGGGCCGCCCATCGCAGCGCCGACACCGATATCGCGGGCCTCGGCGGTCTTGCCGGTGGTGACCGCGATCAGGGTGACCACCGATTCCGGGAGTGCGGTGCCAAACGCGGCCAGGATGGTTCCGACGGCCATCTGCCGAACGTTGAGGCGGCGGCCCAGCCATTCCACGGCGTTGACGAACCACTCACAGGACAGGTAGATCGCTGCTGCGCAGACGATCAACAACACGAAGTGCCACATGTCGGAGTCCATGCCTTCCCCGCCGGCGAGGGAATCGGGGCGCACGACCTCGATCCCTGCGACGGCATATGTACGCGGTCGATTCGGGACCGAAGGTCTCGTCCACCCACGCGGTTCGAGCGCGGGCCCCACCGCCGGAGAAACCCAGGGTTTCTCAGCATGTCGATCGGTGGGCGTTGGAACTACTCCCCTTCGGAGCTGTCTCCATGCTCGCACGTATTTCGTCATATTCGCAAATGTCGAATTATTGGGTGTGGCCGATCCGGTTTGTCGGTGATGGGTGAGAATGAATTGCCCATGACGAAACCAGGACAACGACTCGCCGAAACCGCGGATTCGGCTGACCGGCGCACCGAACCGACAGGCGCGCAGTTGGCGGCTGCGGCCGGCACATTCGCGCTGCTGGGTAACGGGATCCGTCTGCACGTGGTGTGGCTGGCCGCCCAGGGCGTGCACGATGTCACCGCGCTGGCCGAGCGGACCGGAGTCGGTGTGGCCACCATGAGCCAGCATCTGAGCAAACTGCGACTGGCGGGTCTGATCAGCGTGCGCCGCGAGGGCCGTCACCACATCTACATCGTCGAGGACCCGCACGTGCTCGCGCTGGTCGAGCAGGTCTTCGACCACATCGCTCCCGATGGCAGCCTTGCACCGGACCCGCCACCCACTCCGACAACAACGACGACGCCGAACCGCTCTCACGCCGCACAGACGACGAACAACTGACAGCCCGGGTGCCTACGCGATTGCCGAATAGCCGCTGTTCGCCAGCGGAAATTGCACCTCGCAGTCAGACCAGACGGCCGCCGTTCTGCTCGACCGTTGCGCGGTACGAGGGTCGCGCATGGCGACTAGCCTCTGCCGGTATGGCTGGTACTCGTCTCTACCGCAGCGGTGTCCTGTTGACCGCGTCAACATCTCGGCGTTGCGGGTAGCGATCGCCAGCGTGCCGAAATCACTTGGAACGCACGATATTGCACCGAAATGCACGTGCGAGCACGGGAACCGGAAGTGACGCGGAGTCCGCCGGTGGTGGCCACTCCCGGCAGGCGGTTTGTGGTGTCAGACATCCCAGGAGCTTGGGTGTCAAGGAAATTCAAGCTGCGAGGTGCTGGTAGCGGTGTGACCAGGCCGCTTGCTGGCTGTAGGGAGTCTTGGTTTTCAGGCAGCCGTGCAGGATGCCGACGAGCCGGTTGCCGAGCTGGCGGAGAGCGGCGTTGTAGTTCATGTCGCGGGCTCGTAGCTCGTCGTAGTAGGCGCGCGCTCCGGGGTCGTGCAGGATCGCCGCACCCCTGCGTGTCAGGCTGAGTTGAGTCCACTGGTTAACAGCAAATCGGCCTGACACGCAGGGCGAGATACGGATCAACTTCTTCATGACCACCAGCACGAGGACCTCAACGATCGGGGGCCACAATGGACGGATGGATTCACCGGGGCCACGAGCCGACGAGCCCAAGCGGCGCCGCGCGTTCAGCGCGGCCGAGAAGCTCGCTCATCTTCGGGCCTACGAGGCCGCTGTCGAGCACGGCGACGGCGGTGGGTATCTGCGGCGTGAGGGCCTGTACTCGTCGTTGATCAGCGAGTGGCGCAAGCAGCGTGACGCCGGGGTGCTCGCGGGCCGCAAGCCCAGCGACAAGATCGGCAAGCTGACCGCCGAGCAATCCGAGATCGCCCGGTTGACGCGGGAGAACGCCCGGCTGAACAAGCGCCTGTCGACCACCGAGGCCGCCCTGGATATTATGGGAAAAGCGCACGCTCTCTTGGAAAACCTTTCCGAGAGAGCGGATTCCGACGAGCAGCGCAAGAAGCGTTGACCGCCGCGTATACGGCGTTGACCGCCGTGGGGGTGCCCACCCGGCAAGCGGCGTCGTTGACCGGGCTGGTGCGTTCAACCGCGATCCGCCGGGGCAAGGCCGCCGCCGCGCTCACTGTGGCGATGTCCACGACACCGCCTCCGGACCCGGTTAACAAGCTGACCATCCTGGAACGAGCGGGCATTCTGGCGGTGCTCACCAGCGACCGGTTCGTCGACCTGGCGCCGCTGCAGATTTACGCCCAGCTGCTCGATGAGGGTGTCTACCTGTGTTCGGTGTCCACGATGTATCGGGTGCTGCGAGAAAACCGGCAAGTCGGCGAACGCCGACGACTGGCGCGACACCCTGCGAAGGTGTGTCCGGAGCTGGTCGCCACCGCGCCCCGGCAGGTGTATTCGTGGGACATCACCAAGCTCGCCGGCCCGATCAAAGGCCAATATTTCGATGCCTACGTGATGATCGACATCTACTCCCGCTACATCGTCGGTGTCCATGTCCATACTCACGAATCCGGTGTTCTGGCAACGGAATTGATGAAGGAGATCTTCGGTGTCCACGCCCGTCCCGCAGGTCGTGCACGCCGACCGCGGCACCTCGATGACATCCAAGACCGTCGCAGCGCTGCTCGCAGACCTCGAGGTCACCCGGTCGCATTCCCGGCCGCGGGTGTCAAACGACAACCCCTTTTCCGAGGCGCTGTTCAAAACCTTGAAATACGGGCCGGAATTCCCTGAACGCTTCGGAACACTCACCGAGGCAAGACAATTCATGGATTCATTCGCCCAGTGGTACAACCACGAACACCGCCACACCGGCATCGGCTTACACACACCCGCCGATGTCCACTACGGGCTGGCCACCGGCAAAGCAGCCGACCGGCGCACCGTGCTCGACGCGGCCCGCGCCCGACACCCGCACCGCTTCGCCACCACAACACCGCCGAAGATCCTCGACCTGCCCCACACCGTCTGGATCAACCGACCCGCCGACGACAACACCCAGGAGACCGATACCTCAGCCGCATAACACACCCAGCGGTCTCATTCGGCTTGACAAATTCCGCACCGGCCTGCATGTGCAGGGCGTCGACGAGCCGATCGTTGTGGACGAACCGGGCGTGGACGGTTTTGGTCTTGCCGGACTGGCGGGTGATCGGGGCGGTGCCGGCGTAGTTCTTGCGGGATTTGGCGTCGGCGTAACGGCCATCGGCGTCGCCGAACTCGGCAAGCACCCGGGCGCCGGTGATCACGCCCATGCCGGGTTGGCTGAGGTAGACCTCAGCGTCCGGGTGCCGGCCAAAACACGACCCCACCTCGCCCTCGAGGATCTTGACCTGCTCGTTGAGGGTGCGCAGGACCGCGACCGTCGCGCGGACCGATGCCGCGTAGGCGCCGGCCACGATCTCGGCCTGGCCCAGGTGCTCACCGCGCAGCGCCGCCTGGATCGCGGCGGCCTTGGCGGGGATATCGCGGCGTCGTGCCCGCTTGAGCGCGGTAGTGATCTGGCCGATCGTCAACCGTGCCGCAGTGGCGGGATCGGCGGCCTTGCCCAGCAGTTCGAGGGTGTCGGCACCGGCGAGCCCGAGCGGCTTGTAGGCCTCGAGTGCCGCCGGGAAGTACTCGCGCAGCGCCGTGCGCAGCCGCAGCATGTGCCGGGTGCGTTCCCAGATCAACGTCTGATGCGCGCGGGCGGCGACCTTGACCGCCGCGGCCTCGTCGGAATCGGCGGCGACCTGACGCAGCTGGTGGCGGCGGGTGCGCAGCATGTCGGCCAGGGTCTTCGCGTCGGCCTTGTCGTCCTTGGCGCCCGACAGCGACAGCAGTTCCCGATGACGGGCAGCGGTTTTCGGGTTGACCCCGTACACCTGGTAGCCGGCCGCGACCAGCGCCCGCACCCACGTGCCGCGGTCGGTCTCGATGCACACCAGCACCTGCCCGGGATCGGAATCCTGTGGCAGGAACCGGGCGATCAGCTCATGCAGCCGGGTCATGCCCTCGACGCCCTCGGGTAGCCTGGCTGCCTTCAGGGTCTTGCCTTGTTCGTCCTGCACCTCCACGTCATGGTGATCTTCGGCCCAGTCGTCTCCGACGAACAGCATCGTGTGCTCCTGAATCTGCCGGTTCGGTCATCAGCAGCCGACGGGAGACCCAGCGCCCTAATGGACCAGTGCTCACACCAAAGGTGTTGGTGGGCACGACATCCCATAAGTTGTTTCGCTCCCGGCCACCGGCAGGGGCACGGTCTGACACAAGAACTCGAAGCTCAGGGTGCGTAAGTGCTCACCTGCCGGGGCTACCGGCACCGAGTCTGCCCTACCGACCGACCCGGTAGCTCCCATTAGGGTGTGCTCGGTGGGAGTTGGGTGGGGTCGGTGAAGATAGCGGTGATGTGTGGGCCGGCTTCGGAGTCGGGGAGTATGACGAGGACTTCGTCGTTGGGGTTGAGGATGGTGTCGGCTGCTCCGGCGACGAGTCGGCCGTCGCGGATGATGAGGCTGATCCAGATGTCGTCGGAAGGGAGATCGGCAAGGGTGCTGCCGTCGGCGAGCGAGCCGGGGGCGATGGTGTAGCGGCGTAGTGCGTGTGGCTCGTGTCTGAAGCGCACTCCGATGCCCCATGGTTCGGGGTCGACGGTGCGCAGTGGTACGCCGAGTCGCCGGGCGAGGGCTGGGACGAGGCCGCCTTGGACGATGACGGAGAACGCGACGACGATGAAGATGATCTCGTAGGCGCGATGGCTGTCGGTGATGCCCGCGTGCACGATGAAGGTGCCGAGCAGGATTGGTACCGCACCTTTGAGGCCCGTCCACAGCACGAATCCCCGCTCGCCGCGGGTGAGGGTCACCTTCCACAGCAGCGCGCCGACGAGCAGCGGTCGTATCACCAGGGTCAGTAGAACGGCGAGCACGAGACCTATCAGCCAGGCGCCGCCTTGGCTGATTCCGTCGGGGCCGGTGAGTTGGATCGTGAGTCCGAGCATGACGAACACGACGATCTCGGCGAGGTTCGCCAATGCGGAGTGGAACCGTGCGATATCGGCTTTGTAGGGCGCGCGTTGATCCCCGATGACGATTCCCGCGACGAGGACGGCGAGGAATCCGGATCCGTGTCCGAGGGTGGCTGCGCCGTAGATCGCCAAGGCACACATCAGGACTCGGAGGGAGTAGAGCCCGGCGGCGGGCAGCGGTACGCGGCGCATGAACCACAGCAGGCCCAATCCTCCGGCGACGCCGACGGCGACACCGACGAGCATTTGCAGTCCGAACTCGCCGGTGGCGTGTACGACGGCTTGGGTGTCGAATGTTGTGGTGCCGAGTAGTGCGATCAGTAGTGCGATTCCGACGGGGTCGTTGGCGCCGGACTCGCCTTGCAGCAGTACCCCGCTGCGGCCGGAGATTTCGCGGTTGCCCAGTACCGAGAACACCACTGCCGGATCGGTCGGTGCAAGTGCTGTGCCGAGCAGTAGCGCGATCCGCCAGTCCAAGCCGAATAGCAGGTGCGCGGCGGCGGCGAGGGCCGCTGCTGTCACCAAGGTTCCGGCCACGCCGATCCAGACGATCGCGCCTGCGGCGGATCGGAATCGTTTCCATCCGATTTGCATGCCGCCGTCGAACAAGATGATCGCCAGGGCGGCCGTCGCTACGTGCTCGACGGCGCTGATCGGCACCGTTCCCAGCTCTGGCCAGACATCCGAGGCGACTGCGGCCCCTACTAGAAACAGTGCCGGTGTCGGTACGGGTAGCCACGCGCCGAGTCGATTGGACAGCACGGCGGCGATGCCTACCAGGGCGGTGATCAGCACTGCGAGGGCGAAGGGTTCGACGGTGCTCACCGGCGCCGCCTACCGATGGTGGCATCGACGATCATCGCCTGTGGGTGATGTCGGGGTCGGCCGTGTCGGCACTGCCGAGTAGACACGGGATGTCCTTTCGCGAGGTCGCACGACGAAGCGTCGCCGACCAGACTTCCCGGCACACCCGCTTCTTACCCTAACGTGGTTTTAACGGCGACTGCTCCGCATTTCCAGCGGTCTTGGTTCCTCTTCGAGGGCTGTGAGGACGGCGTTGTGCCGTAGTGCGCCCTCAACTGAGGCTGAGTGCGGTGTCGCTGAATCCCGAGCGCGGGTTGGCCGGGGGTCGAATTGATCTGGTTGTTTACAGCATCTTTACGTGCGGAGTGCCGGGAAGTCTGGTCGGCAGCGTGGTCCGGGTCCCCCGGGTCGCGGATTGGGCCGATCCTGGGAGTTCGTGTGGCGTTCGCTGACCTCATCTCACCGCTGTGGGTGCCATCGCCGATGTCGTGGCCGGGATCATCCACTGCGGCGACAATCCGATCGCGTTGTGTGAGTTCAGCACAGCGGCGTCGTGGTCGCCGTGGTGATTACTGCGCGTTGGCAGCGGTGTTGCCGACCCGCTCGTTTCCGGGCGGCCGGGCGGAGGGGTTGACACCCCGCCCGGACCGCACTGGAGTTCTACCAGCTTTCGGTGGGTGTGTCGGGGAAGTCCGGACAATCGGGGCGCCTCTCTAGAATGAGACGACCGTGTTCATTCATTTCCGGGAGTCCGCCGTGACCATTCAGCCCGTTCGCCTGTTCGGCGATCCCATCCTGCGTGCCCGTGCGGCGGAGGTCACCGAGTTCGATCGTGAGCTGCGTCAGCTGGTCACCGACCTCATCGACACTATGCACGACGACGGCGGGGTCGGGATGGCCGCGCCGCAGATCGGGGTCGGGTTGCGGGTTTTCGTCTACGACATCGGGGATGCGGCGGGTCACCTGGTGAATCCGACGTATGAGGTGGTCGGCGAGGAGGAGCAGGTCGGGCCCGAGGGCTGCCTGTCGATTCCCGGGCTGCGCTACGACACCCGGCGGGCGCTGCGGGTACGGGCGTCCGGGTTCGATCAGGATGACAAGCCGGTGGAGTTCGCGGCCGAGGGTCTGCTGGCGCGGTGCGTCCAGCACGAGACCGATCATCTGGACGGGGTGCTGTTCATTGATCGGCTGGATCCGGCGGCACGCAAGGAGGCGATGCGCACCATCCGGGAATCGGATTGGTTCACCGCGGGAGTGACGGTGCGCAGTTCCCGCGCCCTCGGAACGAGCCAGGCCAGCCCGTTCGGACGTGGTCGCTGATGCGCATCGTCTTCGCGGGCACACCCGAACCGGCGGTGCCGTCGCTGCAACGGTTCATCGATTCGCCTCGTCATGAGGTGGTCGCGGTGCTGACCAGGCCCGACGCCGTCGCCGGTCGGGGACGCAAGGTGACCAGGTCGCCGGTCGGTCGCCTGGCCGACGAGCACGGCATCGCGGTGCTCACCCCGCGCCGCCCTGCCGAGCCCGAATTCATCGAGCAGCTGACGACTTTGGCGCCGGATTGCTGCCCCGTGGTGGCCTACGGCGCGCTGCTGCCGCCGAAGGTGCTCGACATTCCCCGCTACGGCTGGATCAACCTGCACTTCTCGCTGCTGCCCGCGTGGCGTGGCGCGGCTCCCGTGCAAGCGGCGATCGATGCCGGTGACGAGATCACCGGCGCCTCCACCTTCCAGATCGACGCGGGCCTGGATACCGGGCCGGTCTACGGCGTGGTGACCGAGAAGATCGCGGTGACAGACACGACCGGAACGCTGCTCGAGAAGCTTGCGCGCAGTGGCGCGCACCTGCTGGAGACGACCCTGGACGGCGTGGAAGACGGGACGCTGCAGGCGGTTCCGCAGCCGACCGAGGGAGTGTCCTACGCACCCAAGGTGCCGGTCGAGGCCGGGCGCATCTGCTGGGATCAGCCCGCGCTCGCCATCAGCCGACGCATCCGCGCGGTCACCCCGGCCCCCGGCGCTTTCACCGAGGTCGGCGGCACCCGCCTCAAACTCGGGCCCGTCGAAATGGTCGAGGAGGAGCTGCCGGAACGGACGATCGAAGTCCGCAAATCTGGCGTCTTTATTGGCACCACCACCACTGCGGTCCGCCTGAATCAGGTTCAGCCGCAAGGCAAACGAATGATGCCCGCCCTCGACTGGGCCCGCGGTGCCCGCCTGCAGCCGGGCGCGGTGGCCGAATGAGCGCCGATGATCGCAAGCATCAGTCCTCGGACGCGCCGCGGCGTGATCGGAAGGAATCCGGCCCGGATCGGCAGGCCGGATCGGCAGCGGCGCAACGCACCACACAGCGAAAGGACTCGGGCGTGCGCGACGACCTGGCCCGCGACCGGGGTGCGGCTTCGCGGAGCGGCGGCCGGGAGCGCAGCGACGCGACCCCGTCGAAAGGCGCTGGCCGGGGCGGCTCCTCGGGAGCGCGCGACCGCGCGGACGCACCACGGGCACAGCGCAGCGGTCAGGGTCGCACCGGGTGGGCCGACCAGGGACGAAAGAACGTAGCCGCGAAGCGTGCTGCTGCACAGGGCGACCAGGGCGGCAGCGCCGCGAGTCGGCCAGAGGGCCAGGGGGCAGCGCGGTCCGACCGGGGTGCATGGAACGCGAGTAGCGGTGCCGCGCAGGGGAATCGGGGTGCACGCGGGAACGCGACCGGAGCGCCGCGCGGTGGTCAGGGCCAGGACCGGCGATCCGATCGAGGTTCGTGGAACACGGCAGGCAATCGCAAAGACGAGGCGCGGGGGAATCAGGGCGGGCGTGACGATGCGGCGCGGTCGCAGGGGCGCGACGCCGGTCGAGGTTCGTGGAACACTCCGGCGAAACGTCAGGATTCGCGGGCCGATCAGGACCGGGGCGAGAGGCGGTCGTCCGGGCCTTCGGGCGGTGATCGGCAGGGTCGTCGTTCGATGAATGCCTCGGCGTCGACAGGCGGTCGGGCGCAGCCGAACAAGGGAGCTGAGGATCGGTCCGGTGGGCGTGGTGCGGCGAAAGGTACTGCGCGGCACAAGGACTCGAAGGCGTCGTGGACCGGGCGGACTGATCGTGGTGGGGCGGCCCAACCGGTGGATGTGGTGCGGCTCGTCGCGCTCGATGTGTTGCGGGCGGTGCGGGAACGCGATGCGTACGCGAATCTGGTGCTGCCGGGGCTGCTTCGGGAGCGGCGGATCTCCGGGCGGGATGCGGCGCTGGCCACCGAGCTCGCCTACGGCGCATGCCGTTCGCTCGGGCTGCTCGATGCGGTGATCGCCGCTGGTGCGGGGCGGCCGATCGGGGAGATCGACGGTCCGTTGCTGGATGTGCTGCGGCTCGGCGTGTATCAGTTGCTGCGTACTCGGATCGGTGCGCACGCGGCGGTGGACACCTCGGTGGCGCTGGCGCACACCGAATTCGGTACGGGCAAGGCGGGTTTCGTCAACGCGGTGCTGCGCCGGGCCGGTGAGAAGTCCGTCGACGAATGGGTGGAAGCCCTGGCGCCACGGGATCCGGTCGGGCACTTGGCATTCGAGTTCGCACATCCGACCTGGATCGCACAGGCCTTTGCCGATGCGCTCGGCGCCAGGGCCGGGGAACTGCGCGATGTCCTGGCCGCCGACGACGCCCGCCCGATTGTGCACCTGGTCGCACGCCCGGGCGAGATCACCGCCGAGGAATTGGCGCTGGTGACCGGCGGCGAGGAAGGGCGTTGGTCGCCGTACGCGGTGTACCTGGACGGCGGCGATCCAGGAAAACTGGAACCGGTCCGAGAGGGCATGGCGTCGGTGCAGGACGAGGGCAGTCAACTGGTCGCGCTCGCCCTGACCCGTGCTCCGCTGGACGGACCCGACAGCGGCCGCTGGCTCGACCTGTGCGCGGGCCCCGGCGGCAAGGCCGCCCTACTAGGCTCGCTCGCCGCGATCGACGGATTCCGCCTCGACGCGGTCGAACCCGCCGAGCACCGCGCCGAACTAGTCCGCAAGGTTGTACACAATCTGCCGGTCGACGTGCACGTCGCCGACGGCCGCAGCAGCGGCCTGACACCCGGCTACGACCGCATCCTGGTCGACGCCCCCTGCACCGGCCTCGGCGCGCTACGCCGCAGGCCCGAAGCCCGCTGGCGTCGCACCCCCTCCGACGTCGCCGACCTCGTCGTCCTGCAACGCGAATTACTAGTCGCGGCATGGGATCTGCTGCGCCCCGGCGGCGTCGTGGTCTATTCCACCTGCTCCCCGCACCTCCAGGAAACGGTGGCCATCGTCGCCGACGCGGTGCGCCGCACCGGCGCAATCGAATTGGACACCAGGGAACTGCTGCCCGGCGTCACCGACATCGGCGACGGCCCCGCCGCCCAACTCTGGCCACACCGCCACGGCACCGACGCAATGTTCCTCGCGGCACTGCGCAAACCAGCCGAGTAGCCCAACCCCGCAAGAACGGACGAGGCGCTGCCCCGGCAACCGGGGGCAGCGCCACACATCGAGTGCATCGTCGGCAGGCACCGCGCCGTCGCAACACGTGGAATGCTTGTTATGCCCCTGCGGGCTCGAACAATTCGACGAGGTTGCCCGACGGGTCCTCGACGAGCGCCTGCCTTCCGACTCTGCCGATGATGATGTCGCTGCGAAAGCCGATGCCGGCCGCGGCGAGGAGATGCACGACCTCGTCCAGGGCGCCGACCTCGAGCTGAAACCGGTTCCAGCCACCCGGTTCCGGGAGTCGTCCATCGGCCATCGCTTGGCCTGCCCCGCCGCCACCGCCCGGGGTGTTCAACAACAGTCGCAGATCACCATGGGTCAGCATGGCGAACCCGGGGCCGGGACGCATCGACACCTTGAACCCGAGCAGTTCGTAGAAGGGGATCGCGTCATCGACGTCGTTGACGATGTAGCGGACGGTTGCTGTCATTGCAGGCCTCCCTCGTCGAAGTTGAGCCGCTTCTGACCGTAGTCGCGGCACCGCGGTTTCGCGCTCAATCCCGAGAGGACTGCTCCCGCAGGCGGGCAAGGGTTTTCGCGAGGATGCGGGAGACGTGCATCTGCGAGATGCCCATGCGCTGGGCGATCTGGGTTTGCGTCATCGACTCGAAGAAACGCATGGTCAGGATGCGGCGTTCGCGTTCCGGAAGGCCGGCCAGCAGCGGGCGTATAGCGACGTATTCCTCCACCCGGTCGAACTGGGATTCCTCCTCGCCGAGGGTGTCCAGCAGCGACGCGTCGGTGTCCCTGCCGAGCGAGGCGGCGTCGATGGAGCTCGGCTGGTAGGCGTTGCCCGCGATGACGGCCTGGGTGACCTCGTCCGGATCCACATCGAGTTCGGCGGCGATCTCCTTGGCGGTGGGGGACCGGCCGAGCGTTTGGGACAGCGAATCGATCGCCCCGCCGATGCGCAGGTGCGTCTCCTTCACCCGCCGCGGCACCCGCATGGCCCAGGTATTGTCGCGGAAGTATCGACGGACCTCGCCCATAATAGTCGGTACCGCGAACGACAGGAAGTTCGAGCCGCGCGAGATGTCGAACCGGTCGACCGCGTGCACCAGCCCGACCCTGGCGACCTGGGTGAGATCGTCGAACGGCTCGCCGCGCCCGCTGAATTTGCGCGCGATGTGATCGGCGAGCGGGATACACCGCCCGATCAGCTCGGCGCGAAGCGCGGTGTACCGAGCTGTGCCCGGCGTGCTGGCGGCGAGCTGCTGGAAGAGCGCACCGACGTCGTCGTAGCCTCCGGCCGACCCGGCCTCCTCGAGGGTTTCGGCGACTTCGGCCGAATCCTCGGCTTGGACGGGTTCGACGTCTTCATCGTCTTTTTCGGCATCGAACACTACGTTGTTGTCCACGGCGTTTTCGTCCGGCACTACGCCTTCCCCCGGACCCGACGGAACTCTACCGACGTCGGAAATCCGGAGACGGCTGCATCGTACGAATCCTGTTTTGCCTCCACCGAATCGGTAAGCGTGCGCAGCACATGCCACCCGAAGCTCCGCTGATCCGGCAAACCCTCGGTCGCCGCGACACCGCTGACCAGCACCAATAGCTCGGTCTCGCCGACGGTGAACCGGCAGTGCAGGCTGGTGTCGCGCGCCGCGACCGCGATGAGCGTCGAGCACACCTCGTCCACGGCAAGCCTGATGTCGGCGACTTCGTCCAGGGTGAATTCGCTGAGTAGGACGAGGGTTTCGGCGAGCCCGCGCACGATGGGCAGCTGTGTCACCGCTGCTGCCACCCGAATCTCTACCGGGGTGCTGTAAAGCCCCTGTTCCGCCGAAATATTGATCACCCTATGCAGGCTACCCACTCCCGGCCGAGGCAACCCTCACTACCGTTAGACTCCCGCGATGTGTCCACTTCGACCTTTTCGCGCCCGACCGCGCCGATGATCGCCCCATCCATTCTCTCCGCCGACTTCGCGCACCTCGCGGACGAGGCAAAGGCCGTGGAGGGCGCCGACTGGTTGCACGTCGACGTGATGGACGCACACTTCGTGCCGAACCTGACGTTCGGGCTTCCCGTGGTGCAGAGCCTGCTGAAGGCGACCGACATTCCGCTCGACTGCCACCTCATGATCGATGACCCGGGCCGCTGGGCGCCGCCCTACGCCGAGGCGGGTGCGCACAACGTCACCTTCCACGCCGAGGCGACCGACGATCCGATCGCGGTGGCTCGCGACATCCGCGCGGCTGGCGCCAAGGCCGGGCTCTCGGTGAAGCCGAACACCCCGATCGAGCCCTACCTGGAGATCCTGCGCGAGTTCGACACCATGCTCGTGATGAGCGTGGAACCCGGCTTCGGCGGCCAGTCCTTCATCGCGCACGTGCTGGAGAAGGCACGCATCGTGCGCAGGCTGGTCGACGCGGGTGAGCTGCGGTTGATCGTGGAGATCGACGGCGGCATCAACAACGACACCATCGAAGCGGCCGCGGAGGCGGGCATCGACTGTTTCGTCGCCGGATCCGCGGTGTACAACACGGCCGACCCCGGTGCCACCGTCGAAGCGCTGCGGCAGCGGGCCGCCGCACTGCGCTTCGCCAGATCCCGCGCAGTGTCCGACGCTCCGCGTTCGGACGTGTCGTGAACGTCCGGGTGGCCGAATTTCCCTACAGGGCGCGAACTTTCACCGCGCCGAGGGCGCGGGTCGCTTCGACGACCGCACTCAGCGGCGGCGGCGTCGTGGCGTTCTCCGGCGGCTGGATCCATATCCGGTAGCCGGTGCGCTCGTCGTCCGGCGAGGGCAGCACGACCTGGCTGCCGGTGCACGCGACGGTGGCGTAGAGACGGAACAGTTCGGCGGACACGGCGGTGCTGAGCGTGTCCGGCCGAGCGGGGCCGGTGATGAACGTCCAGCGCCTGGCGCGCGGATGATGCACGACCGGCGCGGCGATCTGCGCCTGGGCGAGCTTTTGCTGTACCCGCTCGCCGAGATCGGCGGGCATGGTGATGGCACCGTAATGGGTGCCTATGTGAAGCAGAATGCGGCGCGACGTGGGGTCGATTGAGGCCGGCATATGAAATTCGCTCCGGTACTGCACGCAGCGGACTTCCAGCGTCGAATCGAGAAGAGTGGTCACGCAACACCCCCAATTGTGTCGAACTCGAATTGACCCACTGTGCTGCCTACTGGACCCACGGTGCTGTTCTTCTTCCTCGAGTGGTGGATTTCCCTGGATCGAACTCCCTGAGGTCGCAAGCGACCTCGGGTCGAACGGCTCCGCACTGAAACGCCCGGGTCGAAGTTGAACGGTAGAAACCAGCTACATAACAATGTTGCATCCAATTTTGCTCCGGCGCAAGCTCGCGGTGTAAGCGTGTTTCGAGTGGGTATCCAGCAGAATTCGACACCAGGGATACCGGATAAATTTCATCCGCGTGGTTCCGTAGATACCGATCGAACAATTATCGCGATAGGTAAACGGCGATAATTCCGCATGTTCGTACGTAGTTCGATGCGCCAATATAATGCGCGCTATGTTCGAGGCGGTCCGACCTGGCATGCGGTCTGGTTCCAACTGCTGTCGCCGAGTCGCGGTTTCGACCGGTCGCTGGGCGGAACCGCGGTGTTGTCTACGACCGGGCGTCGTTAGGCTGGGAGGGCACCACGACGGGAATAGCGACATGGCTCGGAGCTGTTCCGCAATCCGTAGAAACGACGCGACAGGGAGTCAACGCATGTTCACAGGCATCGTCGAGGAGCTTGGCGAGATCGTCGCCACCCAGCAATTGGCCGACGCCGCCCGGCTGACGATCAAGGGCAAGCTGGTCACCTCCGATGCCGGGCACGGTGACTCGATCGCAGTGAACGGTGTGTGCCTGACCGTGGTCGAGGTGGTCGGCGGCGACTCCTTCACCGTCGACGTGATGGCCGAAACGCTAAACCGTTCCAGCATCGGCAAACTCGACACCGGCGCCAAGGTCAACCTGGAGCGCGCCGCGGCGTTGAACAGCAGGCTCGGCGGACACCTCGTGCAGGGGCATGTCGACGGCACGGGCACGGTGCTCTCCCGTACCCCGTCCGAAAACTGGGAGGTGGTGCGGATCTCGCTGCCCGACTCGATTGCCCGCTATGTGGTGGAGAAGGGCTCGATCACCGTCGACGGCATCTCGCTTACCGTCTCCGGCCTCGGGGTGTCCGACGGACCCGTGGCAGCGGAAAGCAGGGATTGGTTCGAGGTCTCGCTGATCCCGACCACCCTCGCGATGACGAACCTCGGATTCGCCACGGTCGCTACGACGGTGAATCTGGAAGTGGACATCATCGCCAAGTACGTCGAACGCCTCCAACAGCGCGGCTGACAGGCCGGGCGGCCGAGGCCCGCGGCCGACGCCGTACTGTTTATTACGGCACCTATTTCGAGATGGAGCACAGCAGACGTGACCAGGTTCGACACCATCGAGCGCGCAGTCGCCGATATCGCCGCCGGTAAGGCGGTTGTCGTCGTCGACGACGAGGACCGTGAGAACGAGGGCGACCTCATCTTCGCGGCGGAAAAGGCTACCCCCGAGTTGGTGGCTTTCATGATTCGCTACACCTCGGGTTACATCTGCGTGCCGCTGACGGGCGACGACTGCGACCGGCTCGGGCTGCCGCCGATGTACGCGCTGAACCAGGACAAGCACGGAACCGCCTATACCGTCTCGGTCGACGCCCGCGAAGGCATCACGACCGGTATTTCGGGCGCCGATCGCGCCACCACCATGCGGCTGCTGTCCGACGCCAACGCGAAGGCCGACGACTTCACCCGGCCCGGTCACGTGGTGCCGTTGCGCGCCAAGGACGGTGGCGTGCTGCGTCGACCCGGCCACACCGAGGCCGCGGTGGACCTGTCCCGGATGGCGGGCCTGCGCCCGGCCGGTGTCATCTGCGAGATCGTCAGCCAGAAGGACGAGGGCCACATGGCCCGGACCGAGGAACTGCGTGTCTTCGCCGACGAGCACAATCTGGCGCTGATCTCGATCGCCGACATGATCGCCTGGCGGCGCAAGCACGAAAAACACGTGGTGCGGGTCGCCGAGGCGCGGATCCCCACGGCACACGGCGAATTCAAGGCCGTCGGCTACCAGAGTATCTACGACGAGGTTGAGCACGTCGCGCTGGTGCGCGGCGACATCACCGACGGCGAAGACGTGCTGGTGCGAGTCCATTCGGAATGCCTCACCGGTGACGTGTTCGGCTCGCTGCGCTGCGATTGCGGTCCGCAGCTGGACGCCGCTCTGGAGATGGTGGCCCAGGAGCGCCGCGGGGTGGTGCTGTACATGCGTGGGCACGAGGGCCGCGGCATCGGCCTGATGCACAAGCTGCAGGCATACCAGCTGCAGGACTCCGGCCGCGACACCGTCGACGCGAATCTGGAACTCGGCTTGCCCGCGGACGCCCGCGATTACGGCACCGGTGCGCAGATCCTGGTCGACCTCGGCATCCGATCGATGCGGCTGCTCAGCAACAACCCGGCCAAGCGCGTCGGCCTGGACGGCTACGGCCTCAAGATCACCGAGCGGGTCCCTATGCCGCTGCGCGCCAATGCGGAAAACCTGCGGTACCTGCGGACCAAGCGGGACCGGATGGGCCACGACCTGATCGGGCTCGACGAGCTCGACCTGGGCGAGACGGCACAGTAATTCACATTCTCGAAGAGATCCGGAAAGGCGGCCTTCGATGAGCGAGCTCAGCGAGCCAGTCATGTCACAGCGCGTACAGCGCATGCCGGAGCCGAGCGCCCGCGAGGCGCGGGCATGAGCGGTACCGGCGTACCGACATTCGCACTCGAGGATGCCAAGGAGGTGAAGCTCGGTATCGTCGCGTCGCGCTGGCATACCCAGATCTGCGACACGCTCGTCGCGAACGCGGAGCGGGTCGCCAAGGAAGCCGGCGTCGCGCACGTGACGGTGGTTCGTTGCGCGGGCGCGATGGAGCTGCCGGTGGTTGCTCAGGAACTAGCCCGCTCGCACGACGCGGTGGTTGCGCTCGGTGTGGTGATTCGCGGTGGCACACCGCATTTCGAATACGTCTGCGACGCGGTGACCGCCGGGCTGACTCGGGTCTCGCTGGACGCGGGCACGCCGGTCGCGAACGGCGTGCTGACCACCAATAACGAGGAGCAGGCCCTGGATAGGGCCGGGCTGCCCGGGTCGGCCGAGAACAAGGGTGAGCAGGCAGCCGCCGCGGCGCTCGACGCCGCGCTGACGTTGCGCGCCCTGCGGCAGTCAGCGTAAGCCGATGCCAGTCATCCGGATCTGGCGAAGGACCCCCGACAACGGGACAGGCCCGCAGGCCGAATCGGGTGCGGGACAGGGTGATGCACCTGAATGGGAGCTGGAGGTACGCCCGCGTCGGGCGGTACGGACGGCCTGGATCGTCGCGGTGCTGCTGGCCGCCTTCTTCATCGCCGGCGGCATCTGGCTGCGCACTGGCTCAACCGGCGTGAACTTCCGGCTCGCCGACCAGCTGGCGATGATGGGCATCGGCCTGCTCGGCGCCGCCGCGGTGCTGCTGCTGACCAGGCCCCGCCTCCGCGCGGGCGCACGCGGCGTATCGGTCCGAAACATCCTCGGCGACAACGAGTTCGCCTGGGAATACATTCGCGGCGTAACGTTCGCGGACCGAAAGTCTTGGGCCCGTCTCGAATTGGTGAACGACGACTACGTCCCGCTGTTGGCCATCCGCTCGAACGACAAAGAACACGCCGCCCGCGCCCTCGACCAACTCCGCGAACTCGGCACGAAATACACCGCGGGCACCGACGAATAACGCTCCGCCACCGAGCGGCGTCCGACTCGCATACCCCTCACGCAATTCGAGTTCGCGACACCATGCTCTTACGATTTCGGCCGAACACCGATCACTGACTGCCACGAGTGACACATCGTTGCGGCGAACTGCGAGAGGCTCCCTCAATCGTGTGCCTCTGACATCCGCGTCAGACGTGGTCGCGGCGGGCCGGCGAGAGATGTCCCGAGTCGCGGTGAACCCGTGTGTTTTCGCGGCGCTAGCGGTCCGGACATTTGTTCGGTCGCGTTGCCATGCGCTGCTGCCGCTGGATTGCGCGATGTATGGGACCTGATCTCCGTGTTCGACCAGGAACTCTGGTTGGTCAGTGGGTGTCGCCGAGGACAGCGCCTTCGCGGCGTGGGTCCGCGCCACCGATCCAGCCGCTGCCGTCGCGCTGCAGTGCGCTGAGGCCGCTGGACTGGGGCGCCACCGAGACCTTATGGCCGAGTTCGCGCAGCCGCAGCACCAGAGGATCGTGGTCACCGTTGTCGGTGGCGTTGATGGCCGGGTGCTCGCCGCCGATGCCGGTTTCCGGGGTGTTGGCTGCGCCGAAGTCGACGGACGATACCGCCTGCTGCGGGTCGAGCCCCCAATCCAGCACGCCGATAAGGGATTTCGCGACGAACTGGATGATCACCGAGCCGCCGGGGGAGCCGACCACCTGGGTGAGGTCGCCGCGCGAGCCGTCGGCGGCGCGGTCGAACACCAGGGTTGGGCTCATCGAGCTGCGCGGGCGCTTGCCCGGCTGGACGCGATTGGCGACGGGGGCGCCGTCGATGCCGAGCGGATCGGCGGAGAAGTCGGTGAGCTGGTTGTTCATCACGAATCCATCGACAAGGTGGAACGAGCCGAACGCGGATTCCACGGTCGTGGTCATCGATGCGGCGTCGCCGTACTTGTCGACCACCGAAATGTGGCTGGTGCCGTGCTCGGGCGGCTGCGGGCCGACCCCGACCGGGACCGGGCCGAGATCGCCGGGCTGCGCGGTGCCCATGCTGTGGCCGGGATCGATCAGCGCGGAACGCTGCTTCAGGTAATCCTTGTTCAGCAGCGTCTGCGGTGAATTACCAGGCAGCGGAATGAAATCCGTATCCGCCACGTACTTGTTGCGGTCGGCGTAAGCGAGCCGCTCGGCCTCGGAGATGAGATGCACCGCCTCGGCCTTCGGCTTACCGCCATTGCGGTCGATATTGTCCGGTCGCAGCGAAGCGAGGTCGAAGTTCTCCAGGATGCCGAGGGTGGCGGCGACGGTGATGCCGCCGGAGGACGGGTTCGGCATCCCGCAGATCTCGTGGGTGCGGTAGCCGGTGCACAGTGCGGTCCGCTTCTTGGCTTGATATCCGGCGAGGTCGGCCGTGGTGATCAGGCTCGGGGTGCGCCCGCCGGACGCCGAGGTCGCGGCGTCGACGAAATCGCGGGCGATGGCGCCGGTGTAGAAGGCGTCGGCGCCGTCGGACGCGATGGCGCTCAATGTCTTCGACATCGCCGGATTGGCCAGCTTGGTGCCCGCGAGTTTCGCGGTGCCGTCGGGGTTCAGGAAATACGCCTTTGCCGCATCGTCGACGGCAAGATCCTTCGCCGAATCGGCGATCTGGCCCGCCAGCCGGGGGCTGATGGAAAAGCCCTGGTCGGCCAGTGAGATGGCCGGATCGAACAGCTGCCGCCAACCCGCCTTGCCGTGCTCATGGTGCGCGAGTTCCAGCATCCGCAGCGCACCGGGGACTCCGATGGACCGGCCGCTGGCGCGCGCGTTCGGCTTCGGCGCCGTCTGGTCGGTGTCGCTGACCCAGCGCAGATAGTTCTCGGTGGCCGCCGCCGGTGCGATCTCGCGCCCGTCATAGGCGTCCACGGTCTTGCCCGTTGCGTCGTAATAGAGCATGAACGAGCCGCCGCCGAGCCCGGACGCCTGCGGTTCCACCAGGCCGAGCACCGTCTGCGCGGTGATCAGTGCGTCGGCCGCGGTGCCGCCATCCCGCAGCACCCGGCACGCGGCCTCGGTCGCCAGGGGATTGGCCGTGGACACGGCGTAGGAGTTGGTGCGCACCGCGGTCATATTGCTGCGATATCCGGAGGCGATCTCGGGATTGGTACTGATGTTCTGCGAGGTCGCTGTGCCGCCGCCCGCGGTACCTGGCGCGGCGGTGACCGGGGTCCCGTTCGGCGCGCTCACGCACTCGGCTGTCTTGTCGCTATTGGACGAGCAGCCGGTCACTAGTCCCATCGTGAGGACCATCGCCGCAGTGGCCCCAGTCCAGATGTGTCGCACGCGCATTCACGGACTGTATCTCGCCCCGGGTCGAGCGCCGCGCTGTTTTCCCAGCATCGGGAAGGGAGTGGCGGTAGGTAGGCTGGCTCGGTGACGGTAGCAGCGGTGCTCTTCGACTTTTCCGGGACGCTGTTTCGGCTGGAGGACGACGAATCGTGGGCGGATGCGCTGACGGGGTTCGACGGCAGAGCATTCGACGTACACGAGAAGGCCGAGATCATGCGGCGGATGACCCAGCCGGTCGGGCAGCTGGTCGAGTTCGACGCGGATGGTCAGATCGCTTGGGAGCAAAGGGATCTGGATCCGGCGCTGCATCGGAAGGCGTATCTCGAGGTGCTGCGACGGTCCGGGGTGCCGACGGTGGAGCAGGCGGAGCAGTTATACGGCAGGCTCGTCGACCCGATGTCGTGGACGCCCTATCCGGATTGCGGAGCTGTGCTGAATCTACTTGCAGCACAGGATGTTTCTGTCGGTGTCGTGAGCAATATCGCGTTCGATCTTCGTCCTGCTTTTGTAGCGCGTGGCTGGGATCCGCTGATTCAGGCGTACGCGCTGTCCTTCGAAGTGGGTGCGATCAAGCCGGACCCGGCGATTTTCGAGGGCGTGCTGGAGAAGCTCGATGTCGCGCCGGAGGCGGCACTGATGGTTGGCGACAGCCCTGAGGCGGACGGCGGGGCGACCACCCTTGGCTGCCGCTTCGCGCTCGTGGACCCCCTGCCGACACCGGAGCGTCCTACCGGGCTGCTCGACGCGCTGCGGCAGCACGGGCTTGTCGAATAGCGTAGGAGCGTAAGCCTGCGTGGCTCCTGAGGTGTGACACGAGCTCGATCGTCGAATGGGGAGTGCCGTGAGCGCGGTGGATGTGATGGCACGACGCGGAATGCCCGAACCGGTTCGGGAGGCCAGGCAGGCTGCCTGGGGTCTGGCGGGATTCGGTGTCGCTTACCCGGTGGTCCTGGGGCTGACCCTCGGTGGCGTGGCGGCCGAAGGTGCGATGGCTCGATTCTTTGTGAGCTGGATACTGGGGGCAACGGTTTTCGCATTCGCCGGAGGCGGGGACGGTGTCCGCCGGGTTGCTGCCGCATTGGCGTCGCTACAGGCAGTCGTTGGGTTCGTCGTGCATGCCGACGCCATTCCACCGCTGCTGGGACTCGTGCCCTCCGTGTATTCGCTGGGTATCGCGATTGCCATCGTGTACCTGCTGAGCCGCGCCGAGTCCCGAGTGTGGTTCGGTGGTCATTCATGAATCCAGCCCATCGGATGCTTTGACCCGCAGGCGATTTCGAATCCGCCCATCGGTTCGGAACAACGTCGCCGGGATCTGTTGTGGCGTGTGAATTGTATCGTGGGTTATATTCCGGTGCTTGCCGTGATCGCGGGCGCTGGCGTCATCGTCGCACTGCTGTTCCGGCCCGCGTGCACGGGCTGGTTCCTCCGCCGCGCGTCCTGAGTGGGCCGCGCCCGGCGGTCGGGCGCACGCTGGTCGTTGGCGGCGAATCGGCTGTCGGACCCGCTCGATAGGCTTGATGGGTGGCAGATCCAGCGACGTACCGGCCCGCGCCCGGCACAATTCCCGTCGAACCCGGTGTGTACAAGTTCCGGGACTCCTACGGGCGGGTCATCTACGTCGGTAAGGCCAAGAGCCTCCGCAGCAGGCTGAACTCGTACTTCGCCGATGTCGCCTCGCTGCATCCGCGGACCAGGCAAATGGTCACCACCGCCGCGAGCGTGGAGTGGACGGTCGTGTCCACCGAGGTCGAGGCGCTGCAGCTGGAATACAACTGGATCAAGGAATTCGATCCGCGCTTCAACGTCCGCTACCGCGACGACAAGTCGTATCCGGTGCTGGCGGTGACGCTGAACGAGGAGTACCCGCGGCTGTTCGTCTACCGCGGCGCCCGCCGTAAGGGCGTACGGTACTTCGGCCCGTACGCGCACGCCTGGGCTATCCGCGAGACGCTCGACCTGCTGCTTCGGGTTTTTCCCGCGCGGACCTGCTCCAACGGAGTCTTCAAACGGCACAACCAGATCGGGCGCCCCTGCCTGCTCGGCTACATCGACAAGTGCTCGGCGCCGTGCATCGGTCGGGTGAGCGCCGAGGAGCACCGCGACATCGTCGACGACTTCTGCGACTTCCTCGCCGGCCGCACCGACCGCATGGTGCGCCAATTGGAACGCCGCATGCACGACGCCGCCGAAGACCTGGACTTCGAGACCGCCGCCCGACTGCGCGATGATGTCCAAGCGCTGCGGCGAGCCCTGGAGAAGCAGGCCGTCGTCCTCGGCACCGGCACCGACGCCGACGTAGTCGCCTTCGCCACCGACGAATTGGAGGCGGCGGTGCAGATCTTCCACGTCCGTGACGGCCGGGTCCGCGGCCAGCGCGGTTGGGTGGTCGACAAGTCCGGCGACGCCATCGACGCCCCGGAAGCGGGCGGCGAAATGGCGGCCCTTGTCGAGCAGTTCCTCACCCAGTTCTACGGCGAGCAGGTGGCGCAGGTCGAACTGGGCGCGGACGAGCAGCCCGCGACGGTGGTGCCGCGTGAGGTACTGGTGCCGGAACTGCCCGCCGACGCCGAGCAGATCCAGGAGTGGCTGAGCAAACTCCGTGGATCTGCCGTGCACCTGCGCGTGCCGCAGCGTGGGGACAAGAAGGCGCTGGCCGAGACCGTGCAGCGCAACGCGATGGAGGCGCTCGCGCAGCACAAGCTCAAGCGCGCGGGCGATCTGACGTCGAGGTCCCAAGCCCTGCAAGACATTCAGGATGCCCTCGATCTCGACAGCGCGCCGCTGCGCATCGAATGTGTGGACATCAGCCACGTCCAGGGCACCGATGTGGTGGCCTCGCTGGTGGTGTTCGAGGACGGCCTGCCGCGCAAGGCCGAGTATCGGCACTATGCGATCAAGGAGGCGGCGGGCGACGGCCGCTCGGACGATGTCGGCAGCATCGCCGAGGTGACCCGCCGCAGGTTCCTCCGGCTGCGCCGCGACCGGGACGCCGCCGAGCGCAGCGAACTGGACGGCCCACAGAGCGGCGAGGTGGTAGTCACGGAACGGACCGAACTGGATGTCGCGACGCTGGGCGCCGTGTCCTCCGGCGCGGCAGGCACGGTCGTCGACGTCGAAGCGACGATCGACCTTCACGAATCCGACGATGCCGAGCCCGAACTCACCTCGCTGCCGGGCATCGATCCCCGCACCGGACGCCCGAGGAAGTTCACGTACCCGCCGAACCTCTATGTGGTCGACGGCGGCGCACCCCAGGTCGCGGCCGCGGCGGAGGTGCTCGACGAGCTGGGTATCACCGATGTCGCAGTGATCGGCCTGGCCAAGCGCCTGGAGGAGGTGTGGGTACCGGGGGAGAACGATCCGGTGATCTTGCCGCGCAATAGCGAGTCGCTGTATCTGCTGCAGCGGGTCCGTGACGAGGCGCACCGGTTTGCGATCACCTTCCACCGCAGCATGCGCTCGCGCCGGATGACCGCGTCCGCGCTGGACTCGGTGCGCGGCCTCGGTGCGGCCCGGCGCACCGCGTTGGTTACCCACTTCGGTTCGGTGGCCAAGTTGAAGGAGGCGACGGTGGAACAGATCACCGAGGTTCCCGGTATCGGCGTGGCGACGGCCAAGGCGGTGCTCGCCGCGCTGCGGGAGGAGTAATAAGGTAGAGCAACGATCCTCGTTGCGCTCGTCCGCGCGCCCGAAAGTTCCGTGTCGCCTACGTTGTGTGTCTGCGCCCGATTCCGGAACCGGTGCGGGATGATCGTCAGGCACCTAAAACACAGATCCGGTAGGACATGACACGCGTCGAATCGAACAACAGTGCGGGCAGCCCGCGGCCGACCGGTGGGCGGGCCAGCCCCGTGGGTGCCGAAGGCGTACCGGTTGAAGGGAATCTCACGCAGGTCGAGGCAGTTATCGTGACCGGTCTTTCGGGTGCTGGTCGCGGCACCGCGGCGCGGGTGCTGGAGGATCTCGGCTGGTATGTCGCCGACAATTTGCCGCCCGAACTGATCGGGCGCATGGTCGAACTCGGCGCCTCCGCCGATCCGCCGATCCGCAGTCTGGCCCTGGTCATGGACGTGCGCAGCCGATTTTTCACCGGGGATCTCTCCGTCGTCACCGAACAGTTGCGGGCGCGCGGCGTGCGGACCAGGGTGTTGTTCCTCGAAGCCTCCGACGATGTGCTGATCCGCCGCTTCGGCTTCGCCCGGCGCCGCCATCCGCTGCAGAGCGAGAGCACCGATGGCACTCTTTCGGCGGGCATCGCCGCCGAGCGGATTCGGCTCTCGACCGTGAAAGCCGCCGCTGACCTGGTCATCGACACCACCGAGCTGTCGGTCCACCAGCTGCATCGCAAGATGGAAGAGGCCTACGGCGGCGGTGCGCCCACCGCGCTGCAGGTGACCGTGCAGTCCTTCGGCTTCAAGTACGGGGTTCCACTGGACGCTGACATGGTGTTGGATGTGCGTTTTCTACCCAATCCACATTGGATACCGGAACTGAGGGAACATTCGGGACAGGAGACCGTGGTCAGCGAGTACGTGCTGTCCCGCCCCGGCGCGGACGATTACCTGCGTACCTGCCACCACCTGGTCGACCTGACAACGAACGGCTACCGCCAAGAGGGGAAGCGATACATGACGGTGGCAGTGGGCTGCACCGGCGGCAAGCACCGCAGCGTGGCAATAGCGGAAGCATTGGGCGAATTGATGAGCGCGGACTCCGGCGCGTCCGGCGGTCCCGCCGATGTCGTACGGATTGTGCATCGGGATCTGGGGCGCGAATGACCGGGTGGGAATCGAATCCCGCCATCGTTGCGCTGGGTGGCGGGCACGGCCTCTATGCGACGCTGACGGCGATACGACGGCTGACCAGGAAGATCACCGCGGTGGTTACCGTCGCCGACGACGGCGGTTCATCCGGCAGGCTGCGCGCCGAACTCGGGGTGCCGCCGCCGGGTGATCTACGGATGGCGCTGGCCGCGTTGGCCGCGGACAGTGAAGACGTATTGACTCGCACCGTGCAGCATCGGTTCGGCGGCACCGGCGCGCTGGCCGGGCACTCGGTCGGAAACCTCATCCTGGCCGGGCTCACCGAGGTGCTCGGCGACCCGGTCGCCGCGCTCGACGAAGTCGCGAAGATATTGCGGATCACCGGCCGGGTGCTGCCGATGTCGCCCATCGCGCTCGACATCGAGGCGGATGTCTCTGGGCTGGAAGCGGATCCACGGGTGAGCCGCTGTATTCGCGGACAGGTTGCCATCGCGACGACGCCGGGCAAGGTGCGGCGGGTGCGACTGATTCCGTCCGATCCGCCCGCCAGCCCGGAGGCGACCTTGGCCATCGAACATGCGGATGTTGTCGTGCTCGGCCCGGGATCGTGGTTCACCAGCGTGATTCCGCATGTGCTCGTGCCCGAACTATGCGATGCCCTGGTGTACACCAGGGCCAGAAAAGTGCTGGTGCTCAACCTCGCCGCCGAGCCGGGTGAGACGGCGGGTTTCTCCTCCGAACGCCACCTGCATGTATTGTCCCAGCACGCACCGGAATTCGTGGTCGACGAGGTGCTGGTCGATTCCGGCTCGGTGCCGGAGGGCCGCGAAAGAGAACATGTGGCCAGGGCTGCCGAACAATTGCGGGCACGAGTAACCTTCTCCGATGTCGCCGAAGCGGGAACGGACCGGCATCACCCCGGAAAGCTTGCCGCCGCACTGGATCAGCTGATCCGGGAACCTCGGCCACACATGGCAGGGCTTCGAGTCGAGGGACGGCACATGGGTCAGGATGTGCGTTCCGGGTTGGGTGGAAAGGAGCGCGTCTCGTGGCGATGACAGCCGAAGTGAAGGATGAGCTGAGCAGGCTCACTGTGTCGCAAGTCAGCTCGCGCAAGGCGGAACTGTCCGCGTTGCTGCGGTTTGCGGGCGGTCTGCACATCGTCGGCGGGCGGGTGATCGTCGAGGCCGAGGTGGACTTGGGTTCCATCGCGCGCAGGCTGCGCCGGGAGATCTTCGAGCTATACGGCTACGGCTCCGATGTGCACGTGCTCGGCGCGGGCGGTCTGCGCAAGACCTCGCGCTACGTGGTGCGGGTGTCCAAGGAAGGCGAGGCGCTGGCTCGGCAGACCGGGCTGCTCGATGTCCGTGGGCGCCCGGTGCGCGGACTACCGGCCCAGGTGGTCGGCGGCACCATCGGCGACGCCGAAGCCGCTTGGCGCGGTGCGTTTCTCGCGCACGGCTCGTTGACCGAACCCGGTCGCTCCTCCGCGCTCGAGGTCAGCTGCCCGGGTCCCGAGGCGGCGCTCGCGCTGGTCGGCGCGGCTCGGCGGCTCGGCATCACGGCGAAGGCGCGCGAGGTGCGTGGCACCGATCGGGTGGTGGTTCGCGACGGCGAGGCCATCGGCGCACTGCTGACCAGGATGGGCGCTCAAGACACGAGACTCACCTGGGAAGAACGCCGGATGCGCCGAGAGGTGCGCGCCACCGCGAACCGGCTGGCGAACTTCGACGACGCGAACCTGCGTCGCTCGGCCCGGGCCGCGGTGGCTGCCGCCGCCCGCGTGGAACGTGCGCTGGACATCCTCGGCGACGACGTGCCGGACCATCTCGCCGCGGCGGGCAAGCTGCGTGTGCAGCACCGGCAGGCGTCGCTGGAGGAACTCGGCCAGCTGGCCGACCCGCCGATGACGAAAGATGCTGTGGCAGGACGTATTCGACGGCTGCTGTCGATGGCGGACCGGCGCGCCAAGGACCTCGGGATACCCGATACCGAGTCCGCGGTGACCGCCGAACTGCTCGACGACGCCTGAGCGCGGGCCCGGCCACCGGGCCGGGCTCGCGAAAGGCGTTGGCGCGCGGTGTGTTCCTGGTGCGGTCGGTGGTCGTCCAGGGATATTCGCGGATTTCCGCGAAGCGATCCGCCGTGCCCGGCTCATCGACGGTCGGCATGGCATGTGTGTGGGTATCTCGTGCTCACGAACCCCAGGTGCGTGTCGGAGAGGTTACGGACGGGCATTAGTCTGAGTGCGACATCGGAATGAATCCGCTTGAAATTTGAGGAGCGATAACGTGACTGTCCGGGTTGGTATCAACGGCTTCGGCCGCATCGGACGCAATTTCTTCCGGGCGGTAGAGGCCCAGAAGGCACTCGGCACGACCGATATCGAGATCGTCGCCGTCAACGACCTGACCGACAACGCCACGTTGGCGACCCTGCTGAAGTACGACTCGATCCTCGGCCGCCTGCCGCAGGACGTCTCGCTGGACGGCGATGACACCATCGTGGTCGGCGAGCAGCGGATCAAGGCGCTGGCCATCAAGGAGGGCCCGGCGGCCCTGCCGTGGGGTGACCTGGGTGTCGACTTGGTCGTCGAGTCCACCGGCATCTTCACCGACGCCACCAAGGCCAAGGGCCACCTCGCCGCTGGCGCCAAGAAGGTCGTCATCTCCGCCCCCGCCAAGGGCGAGGACATCACCATCGTGATGGGCGTCAACGACGACAAGTACGACGGCAGCCAGAACATCATCTCGAACGCGTCGTGCACCACGAACTGCCTCGGCCCGCTGGCAAAGGTGCTGAACGACACTTTCGGCATCGAGCGTGGTCTGATGACCACCATCCACGCGTACACGCAGGACCAGAACCTGCAGGACGGCCCGCACAGCGACCTGCGTCGCGCCCGCGCCGCCGCGCTGAACATCGTGCCGACCGGCACCGGCGCCGCCAAGGCCATCGGCCTGGTGCTCCCGGAGCTCAACGGCAAACTCGACGGCTACGCGCTGCGCGTGCCTGTCCCGACGGGCTCGGTCACCGACCTGACCGTGAAGCTGGCCAAGTCGGCCTCGATCGAGGACATCAACGCCGCGTACAAGGCCGCCGCCGAGGGTGCGTTGAAGGGCTTCCTGAAGTACAACGTGGACCCGATCGTGTCAAGCGACATCGTCACCGACCCGCACTCGTGCATCTACGACGCGCCGCTGACCAAGGTCATCGACGATCAGGTGAAGGTTGTCGGCTGGTACGACAACGAGTGGGGCTATTCCAACCGCCTCGCTGACCTCATCGGCCTCGTCGGCAAGTCGCTCTGAACCGCATGACTGTCAAGACACTCCAGGATCTGCTGAACGAGGGTGTCGAGGGTCGGGGAGTGCTCGTGCGCTCCGACCTGAACGTCCCCCTCGACAGTGCCGTTTCGAGCGACCCGCAAGCGATCGCTAGCGGCGGCGTGATCACCGACCCGGGCCGCATCATCGCCTCGGTCCCCACCATCAAGGCGCTGGTCGAGGCCGGCGCCAAGGTGGTTGTCACCGCGCACCTCGGCCGCCCCAAGGGTGAGCCGGACCCGGCGCTTTCCCTGGCCCCGGTGGCCGCCAAGCTCGCCGAGGAGCTGGGCCGCAATGTCCAGCTTGCCGGTGATGTGGTGGGTCAGGACGCGCTCGCGCGTTCGGAGGGCCTTACCGACGGCGACGTGCTGCTGTTGGAGAACATTCGCTTCGATCCGCGCGAAACCAGCAAGGACGACGCCGAGCGGGCCAAGCTCGCCGCGGCGCTGGTGGAGCTGGTCGGCGAAGACGGTGCGTTCGTCTCCGACGGCTTCGGTGTCGTGCACCGCAAGCAGGCCTCGGTCTACGACGTCGCCAAGCTGCTCCCGCACTACGCGGGCACGCTGGTCGCCGCCGAGGTCGAGGTGCTCGCGAAGCTGATCGAGAACTCGGAGCGCCCGTACGCCGTGGTGCTCGGTGGCTCGAAGGTCTCCGACAAGCTGGCCGTCATCGAGGCGCTCGCTCCGAACGTGGACACGCTGGTCATCGGCGGCGGCATGTGTTTCACCTTCCTTGCGGCACAGGGACTTCCGGTGGGAGCCTCGCTGCTGCAGGAGGAGATGATCGACACCTGCAAAGGTCTGCTGGAGCGCTACGGCGACGTGATCCACCTGCCGCGCGACATCGTCGTCGCTGACAAGTTCGCCGCCACCGCGGACTCGAAGGTCGTCGCGGCCAACGAGATTCCGGACGGGTGGCTAGGTCTGGACATCGGCCCCGAGTCGGTGCGCCGGTTCGCCGCACTGTTGACCGAGGCGCGCACCGTCTTCTGGAACGGCCCGATGGGCGTGTTCGAGTTCGAGAAGTTCGAGGCAGGCACCCGCGGTGTCGCCGAGGCGATCGTGACCGCAACCGGTAAGGGCGCGTTCACCGTTGTCGGCGGTGGCGATTCGGCCGCGGCCGTGCGGGCGCTCGGGTTGCCCGAGGACGGCTTCTCGCACATCTCGACCGGTGGCGGCGCGTCGCTGGAATACCTGGAGGGTAAAGAACTTCCGGGCATCGCGGTTCTGGAGGAATGATCAGTGGCACGTAAACCGCTCATCGCGGGCAACTGGAAGATGAACCTCAATCACCTCGAGGCCATCGCTCTGGTGCAGAAGATCGCCTTCGCACTGCCGGAGAAGTACTTCGCCAAGGTTGATGTGGCCGTTGTCCCGCCGTTCACCGATCTGCGCAGCGTGCAGACACTGGTGGAGGGCGACAAGTTGCTGATCACCTACGGCGCGCAGGACGTGTCCACGCATGACGCGGGCGCCTACACCGGTGAGATCAGCGGGCCCATGCTGGCCAAGCTGGGTTGCACGTTCGCGGTCGTCGGGCACTCGGAGCGGCGGCAGTACCACTCCGAGGACGACGCCACCGTGCTCGCCAAGGCGAAGCAGGCGCTGAAATACGGGCTTACCCCGATCGTCTGCATCGGTGAGGGCCTGAACGTCCGTGAGGCCTGCACACACGTCCAGTACAACCTCGAGCAGCTGCGCGGTTCGCTCAAAGGTCTGACGGCCGAAGAGATTTCGAAGGTTGTCATCGCCTACGAGCCGGTTTGGGCCATCGGGACCGGCAAGGTCGCCACACCCGCCGACGCGCAGGAAGTGTGTGGCGCGATCCGTGCCGAGCTCGCCGTACTGGCCAACCCGGAGGTCGCCGCCGGTGTGCGCGTGCTGTACGGCGGTTCGGTGAACGCCAAGAACGTCGGTGAGCTCGTCGCACAGACGGACATCGACGGTGCACTGGTCGGTGGGGCATCGCTCAAGGGTGACGAGTTCGCCACCCTGTCCGCGATCGCCGCGGGCGGCCCGCTGCTCTGACCCGTACTGCGAAGGCATAGCGCTGATCAGCTGGACCCGGGCCATCGCAGGCTCAACCCATTGGTCGGGGAGTGGAACGGCGCGAAGGAGACCTATGTCGCGGGCGGCACCACCGACAAGCCGGTGCGGAGCGACACCGTGTCGCGTTGGCACTGGATCAGCAAGGCTCCGTTCGCGGCGCTGACATCGGCCCGCCCGACCATGGCCGCCTCGTCCGGCCGCGGTCGGTGCGAGCCCTTTTCGCTCACGGCGGCGCAAATCCCTCACCAGCCACCAAGGCGTCCGTTCAGGCCGGATTCCGTTAGTCGCCGCGGTGCCTGATCCAAGAGTGCAACTGGCCGTTGCGCGGACCGCCGCTAAGCTCAGCCCGTGACCACGGCTGACGCGACGATCCCGCTCTCCACCTGGGCACCGCTGCGATCGCGGATCTATCGGGCGCTGTGGATCGCCCAATTGGTGTCGAACCTCGGCACCTGGATGCAGACCGTCGGTGCGCAGTGGCTTCTGGTCGACGAGCCGAATGCGGCGACGCTGGTCTCGTTCGTGCAGACCGCGATTATGCTGCCGGTGATGCTGCTGTCGATCCCGTCCGGAGTGCTCGCCGACCTGCTGGACCGCCGCAGGTTGCTGCTCGGTGCACAGTCGGCGATGGCGTTGCTCGCCGCAGTGCTCGCGGTGTCGACCGCGACCGGGCACACTACGCCCGCGGTTCTGTTGACCCTGCTGTTCCTGCTCGGCTGCGGTCAGGCGCTCACGGCGCCCGCCTGGCAGGCAATTCAGTCGGAACTCGTTCCGCGCGAACAGATTCCGTCCGCCGCCGCGCTGGGCAGCATGAACATTAATATCGGCCGCGCGGTCGGACCCGCGCTGGCGGGTGTGCTGGTCTTGGTGTCGGGGCCGACGCTGGTGTTCGCGCTCAACGCGGTGTCGTTCGGCGGGATCGTCGCGGTGCTCGCCCTGTGGCGCCGGCCGCGGACCGATCGGGGTCTGCCCACCGAGCGTCCGCTGGCCGCATTGCAGGCGGGCACCCGCTTCATCCGCGCGGCCCCCGCGATTCGGCGCGTGCTGTTGCGGTCGATTCTGTTCGTCGCCCCGGCGAGTGCGTTATGGGCGCTGCTGCCGGTGATCGCGCGCGACGAGTTAGGCATGTCCTCGTCCGGTTACGGGCTGATGCTCGGCGGGCTCGGCGCCGGTGCGGTGCTCGGCGCGCTCGCGCTGTCGCGATTGCGGTTACTACTGACGCCGACACAGCGACTGGCCGTGGCCGCGGTGCTGTTCGGCGTCGCAACGGCGGGCACGGTGTTATTGCGTTCGGTGCCGGTGGTGCTGCTCCTGTTGGTGGGTGCGGGCCTGGCCTGGCTGCTGGCGATGTCGACGATGAACTCGACCATGCAATTGCTCCTGCCCGCGTGGGTGCGGGCGCGTGGGCTGTCGGTGTACATGCTTATGTTCATGGGCGGTCAGGCGCTGGGGTCGCTGGCCTGGGGCCTGGTCGCAGGGGCGGTCGGCCCGGTATCGGCCATGCTCATCGCCGCCGTGCTGCTTGCCCTCTGTGCGGTGAGTACCGTGTGGCTGCCGATCCGGCACAACGCCGAGGAACTGGATCTGACGCCGTCGCCGTTCTGGCCGAAGCCGGAGCTGGTGGTCGAGCCGGATCCCACCGACGGACCGGTGCTTGTGCTGCGGACCTACGACGTGTCCGCCGAGAACGTCGACGAGTTCATGGCCGCGATGGCCTTCGTCGGGCGGTCGCGGCAGCGCACCGGGGCGATGGAGTGGCGGTTGTATCGCGACGTCGGCGTGCTCGACCGCTATGTGGAGGCGTTCGTGGTGCGTTCGTGGGCCGAGCACATGCACCAGCATCAGGTGCGGCTTACCGCCCAAGATCAACTACGGGAACGCGCCGTGCAGGCGTTCGCCGACGGTGACGACCGGATCACCCACCTCGTCGCGGCGGAGCCGCATTAGGTGCGGCTGTGGCCTACCCATAGACTGTGCGACATGCGGATGTTCCTCGATATCCTCCTGATCATCACCAGCGTGCTGCTGGTGCTGCTGGTGCTGCTGCACCGCGCCAAGGGTGGCGGTCTGTCCAGCCTGTTCGGCGGCGGTGTCCAGTCCAGCCTGTCGGGTTCCACCGTCGTCGAGAAGAACCTCGACCGCGTCACCATCTTCACCGGCGTCATCTGGCTCATCGCCATCCTCGGCATCGGCCTGGAGATCAAGTTCGCCTGACCGGACGACCCGGTGCTACGCCGCGGTCCACCAATCGAGTGGGCTGCGGCGATTTGTGCTGCGCTTGGGAACTACGCCGCTGATTCGTGCAGTGCGACAGGGGCAGGCCGCGCGACGTGCTCTCCGGCGCGATTGAAGGTGCCGGGGGAGTCGGGTCCAGTTCCGAGCGGGTGTCACTCGGCCGGTACGCAGCGCCCGATCCGCTGGCCTGTCGCGCGACGATGACGGTCGCCTCGAAACTCGTTGCGGCAGACCGGGGTATCGGTGGCGTGCCCACCTTGGCCCGCACCCGGGCGCCGCACCCCGGCGTCGTCTACCTCGATGTCCCGGACGCCCCACCGTCCCACGTGTATCTCACTTGGCGCGCGCAGCCGACTGCGCCACGGTCGGTACAGCGCTTCCTCGGGATCGCCTGAGCAACACAATCATTCGTGACCAGGCGTCCCAACCGCAGCATATGTCTGTCGGCGAAGGGTTTTCAGGTCAGTTGCCGTCGCCGCTTCGCTGGTGTCCGTCGATGCGGGAAAATGGGGGCGCGCTCGCCCGGGACGCCGAGATTTCCTTGATGCTATAGAAGTTCGTCGGTCAGTTTGGCGGGTGGGGGCCACCGACAGGTGTGTCGATTGTTGCCGTGAGCACGAGGATCAGACTCTTTGAGATCCTGTGGCCCCTCCGGACGGGCGCGCCTGTTGTCGGTCGACCCGGAGGATGGGTGTGGAGCTGTTGCACGAGCGGTGCGCCGCGTTGGACATCGGTAAGAAAGACCTGAAGGCGTGTGTGCGCACGCCGAGCGCGAGCAACCGGAAACGATCCCGCGATCAGCGGGTCCGCACGTTCGCCACGACCACGAACGCGCTGTTGGAGCTGCGGGATTGGTTGATCGCCGAGCGGGTGACGCTGGTGGTGATGGAGGCCACCGGCGACTATTGGCGCGGGGCGTTCTACCTGTTGGAGGACGAGCTGAACGTGATGCTGGTCAACGCCGCGCATGCCAAGGGGCTGCCCGGCCGCAAGACCGACGTCTCCGACGCGGCGTGGCTGTGCCAGTTGGGCGAGTGCGGGCTGCTGCGGGCCTCGTTCGTGCCGCCGGAGCCGATCCGCCAGTTGCGGGATTTGACCCGCTACCGCGCCAACCTGGTCGCCGAGCGCACCCGCGAAGCACAGCGGCTCGAGAAGGAACTCGAGGACGCCGGGATCAAGCTGTCGTCGGTGGCCACCGACATCCTCGCCGGTGTCCGGGCGCGCGATGCTCAAGGCGCTGATCGACGGCGAGGACGACGCGGCCGCCCTGGCGGAGATGGCCAAGGGCCGCATGCGGTCGAAGATCCCGGCGCTGGTGGAGGCGTTGACCGGGAACTTCGGCGAGCACCACGCGTTCGGTGTGCCGACTGCACCTCGAACGCATCGACCAGCTCTCGGCGGCGATCGAGGAGCTCTCGGCACGAGTCGAGGAGAAGATGCGCCCTTTCTCCGGCAGCCTTGACCGGCTCGAGACCATCCCCGGTGTCGGGCGCCGCGTCGCGGAGGTCATCATCGCCGAAACGGGCGGGGACATGTCCCGGTTCGCTGCCGCCGCCAACCTGGTCTCCTGGGCCGGCGACTGTCCCGGGCACCACGAATCGGCCGGCAAACGCAAATCCGGCAAGACCCGCCACGGCAACAGATGGCTCAATGCCGCTCTGGGCACCGCCGCTCTGGCCGCGGCCCGCACCAAGGACACCTACCTCGCCGGCCGATACCGGCGTCTGGCACCACGAATAGGCAAACAGAAGGCGCTGGTCGCGCTCGAACACAAGATTCTCGTCTCGACCTGGCACATGCTCACCGAAGACCTCGACTATCGCGACCGCGGCGCAGACTACTTCGCCCGCCTCGATCCCGAACGCGCCATGCGCCGCATCGTCGCCCAAGCCAATGCCCTCGGCTACACCGTCCGCTTCGACCCCGTCCAAGCCGCCTAACCCCCACACCCAGACCACCCCGACGGCTCGCTACGCATCGCAGTCGGGGACCCAGCCATGCCCGGACCCACCCTGAACTGGGGTTATTTTCGGGTCAGCATCCCGGGCCGCTTCGCTGGCCCGCCGTGGAGGCGGGAAAATGGGTGCGCGTTCGTCCCGGAACCCCGTAATTTTCCTTGATGCCTCGAGTTCGTCGGTCAGCATGGCGGTTCGGGAGCCACCGACAGGAGTTGTCGATTGTTGCCATGAGCACGCGGATCAGAGTCTTCAGATCCCTGTGGCTCCTCCGGGCGGACGCCCCTGGCAGGACACGGTTTCCGGAGGAATGTTCGTGGAGTTGTTGCATGAGCGGTGCGCCGCGTTGGACATCGGCAAGAAGGATCTCAAGGCGTGCGTGCGGACACCGAGCGTGAGCAAACGTAAGCGCTCGCGCAACCAGGAGATCCGCACGTTCGCCACGACCACCAACGCCCTGCTGGAGTTGCGGGACTGGCTGGTCGAGCAGGAGGTGACCCTGGTGGTGATGGAAGCGACCGGGGATTACTGGCGGGCGGCGTTCTACTTGCTGGAGGACTGTTTGAACGTGATCCTGGTCAACGCCTCCCACGCCAAGGGTCTGCCCGGCCGCAAAACCGACGTCTCCGATGCGGCGTGGCTGTGTCAGATGGGTGAGTGTGGCCTGTTGCGGGCCTCGTTCGTGCCACCCGAACCGATCCGGCACCTGAGGGATCTGACCCGCTACCGGACCACGCTGACGGCCGAACGCACCCGGGAGGCGCAGCGGCTGGAGAAGGAGTTGGAGGACGCCGGGATCAAACTGTCCAGCGTGGCCACCGACATCCTGGGCCGCTCCGGCCGCCAGATGCTGGCCGCGTTGATCGCCGGCGAGCAGGACGCACAGGTGCTGGCCGACATGGCCAAAGCGCGGATGCGCCCGAAGATCCCACAACTGGTCGAGGCGTTGACCGGCAACTTCGGTGAACACCACGCCTTCCTGTGCCGGCTGCATCTGGAACGAATCGATCAGTTGTCTGCGACGATCGAGGAACTCTCGACACGGATCGAGGAGCAGATGCGCCCTTTCTCCCGCACGATTGACCAGTTGGTGACCATCCCCGGAGTCGGTCGGAGGGTGGCCGAGGTCATCATCGCCGAGACCGGCGCCGACATGAGCCGATTCCCCACCGCCGGACACCTCGCCTCATGGGCTGGGGTATGCCCCGGACACCACGAATCCGCCGGCAAACGCCGATCGGGCAAAACCCGCCACGGCGACCGGTGGCTGACCGGTGCGTTGGGCACCGCGGCACTGGCCGCCGCCCGCACCCGCGACGGCACCTATCTCGGCGCGAAATACCGTCGGCTCGCGCCACGAATAGGCAAGCAGAAAGCCCTTGTCGCCCTGCAACACTCGACCCTGGCAGCGGTCTGGCACATGCTCACCGACGACGTCGACTACCAGGATCTCGGCGGCGACTACTTCGCGCGCCTGGATCCCGAACGCGCCATGCGACGCATCGTGCGCCAAGCCAACGCCCTCGGATACGCCGTCCGTTTCGACCCCATCCAAGCCGCCTAATCAATAAGACCTGCAACCACACCAAACGTGACGACCCATCCCGGCTCGCTACGCATCGCCGGGAACTGTCACGTGCCCGCTCACCCGCCCACAGCCACTCACCATGGGTTTATTTTCGGGTCAGGCGGTGATCTTTCAGGAATCCTGATTGAACGTCAACTTGGGAAAGATGAGCGGATGGGTTCGCATCGTCGCAGGCCAGCGCCGCCCTCGCCGTCACGACCCGGACGACGCTCTGGCCGGTCACCGGATCGGTGGCGATGACCTTGTCACCGATCTGCACATCGTCGATCCGCTTGTAGGAGCCATCAGCCATCAACACCAGGGTCTGGCCGGGGAAACTGTGACACGAGGGCGTGTCGGCCTTGGCAGGTGCGCTCTTGGGTGCCGGAGCGTTGTCGCCCGCCTTGGCGACCTTCGCCGCGTCGGACGCGTTGTTGGCGTTCTTGGCTGCCTGGGCCGCGTCCAAGGCCTTCGCACTGGCCGCGGCACGCACCAAGGACACCTACCTCGCGAGCCGATACCGCAGGCTCGCCCCCCGAACAGGCAAGAAGAAAGCGCTCGTCGCGATCCAACACAAGATCCTCACCTCGACCTGGCACATGCTCACCGACGACGCCGACTACAACGACCTCGGCGCCGACTACTACACCCGCCTGGACCCCGAACGCGCCATGCGCCGCATCGTCGCCCAAGCCAACGCCCTGGGCTACACCGTCCGCTTCGACCCCATCCAAGCCGCCTGACAACCACACCCCCACAGCCCGACGGCTCACTACGCATCGCCGCCGGGCCGCCCAGCCACGCCCCAATCACCCCCCCACAAGCCCCTCACCTGCGGTTATTTTCGGGTCAGGCAGCGTCGGGGACCATGCCGTTGATCGGGCCGTTGGATGGTCGCGAGACCTGGTCGAGACGGTCGGCGAGTTCCTGCGGAGCATTACGGTTGGAGTGATGCGCAACGTCGCCACGCGGTGTCGGTCACGTTCGAGGGCCTGACTCCGAGGTGACGTGCAGGCCGGCGCTGGACGGCACGTCAGTCGTTGCGGGGAATGCGGCCGTCCACGTCGGTGAAACCGTATTGCTCGGCGAGATCGGCGACCCGCCAGGCCGCTCCGGTGCGGGAGCGACGGTCCGGGTCGGCCGCGAGGGCGACGACGGCGCGGCCGGGGAAGCGCGGGGACTCCGCGGCGTCGAGGTCGTAGGTTCCCTCGCCCGGCAGGGCGACCAGGCGCTTGCCCTGCTCGTTCGCCGGAACCATTTGCAGCAGTTCGGTATTCACGATGCCGGGCCAGAGCGAGACCACGGTGACGCCGGTGTCGGCGAGATCGTAGGCCATGTCCGCGGTCAGTCGGTCGAGGGCGGTCTTGGCGACGCCGTAGACGGCATTGTGCATGTGGCGTTGCGCACCGGGCGAGGAGATGTTGGCGATCAGGCCTGCCGACTCGATCAGTAGCTGCGCGGCGAATACGCTTGCCGCGTAATGGGATCGGACGCCGACGTCGAACGTCTCGTCCCATGCGGTCGGCGGCACCTCCCAGAACGGCTTGCCGAGCCAGCGGGCCGCGGCGGGGGCGTTGTAGACATTATTCACCAGCACGTCCAGTCGGCCGCGCTCGTCGCGCACCCGGGTGAACAGGCGCTGGACCGCGGCGTCATCGCGGTGATCGCAGACGAACGGTATTCCGTGGCCGCCGAGGGCGTCGATCTCCGCGGCGGTCTCGTGTACCGTCCCCGGCAGTCGCCCGACCGTGGCCGAGCGGCCGGTGACGAACACCGTTGCGCCCGCCGCGCCCAGTTCCAGCGCAATGCCCTTGCCGATGCCGCGACTTGCGCCGGTGACGACCGCGACCCGGCCGCCTAGTGCCGTAGGTATTCCGTTCACGATCTCGGGACATTACCGTGAAACAAGAACGCGTTCTAGGCTTTGGAGGCCGCTGTGGAGTTGACCCATCGTTTCGTGGCGACCAATGGCGTTCGAATGCACGTCGCCGAGCAAGGCGACGGTCGCCCGGTGATCTTCTGCCACGGCTTTCCGCACACCTGGTTCATCTGGCATCGCCAACTCGAAGCGGTCGCGGCGGCGGGCTACCGGGCCATCGCCCCCGATCTGCGCGGTTACGGACGCACCGAGTCGCCCGCCGACCTCGATGCCTTTACCAATCGTGAGGTGATCGGCGATCTGCTCGGCCTGCTCGACGACATCGGTGCCGAGCAAGCGGTGTTCGTCGGCCTGGATTTCGGCGCCGCGCTGGTGTGGGAGCTGGCGCTGCGTGCGCCGGGACGCGTGCGCGGCATCATCGTGCTCAACAACCCGTTCGCCCCGCGTCCGCCGCGCTCGCCATCGCAATTGTGGGCCAAGGCCGCCGAACGGCACTTCCTGCACCTGCACTACTTCCAGACACCCGGCGTCGCCGACGCCGAACTCGCCGCCGACCCGAGGGGATTCCTGGCCCGCGTCTACTACTCCCTCAGTGCCGACTACCACTACCTCGACACCTGGCGCTTTCCCGCGGAGGGCACCGGCTACCTCGACGTCCTCCCCGAGGCCCCGCCGCTGCCATGGCGCTGGCTGTCCGACCACGAATTGGACACCCTGGCACAGGATTTCGACCGAACGGGCTTCACCGGCGGCCTCAACTGGTACCGCGTCCTCGACCGCAATTGGGAACTCACCGCCGACTACGCCGGCGCCCACATAGCCCCACCCACCTACTTCCTCTACGGCGACCGCGATCCCGACATGGAAGGCTTCAGCGGCCGAGACCCGTTGGCCACCCTGCGCGAACACGTCACCGACCTGCGCGAGGTAACGAAGATAGCCGACGCGGGCCACCTGGTTCAACTGGAACGGACTACGGAGGTCAACGACTTGATCACCGCACACCTGCGAGAACTGGCGCCCGTACCTATCCCGGAATGACGATCCGATAACCGGAAGGTATTGGTTCGCTCGCTCCGGGACCCCGGGCTACCGATACTCTTCGGCGAGGCCCGGATAGTCGGCCCAGCTGGGGAGGGGCTGGTATTCCAGGTAGGCGGTGACGCGGTCCAGGAGGTACTGCCAGCTGGGGCCGATGGTGGCGGCATCGTTCGGGCAGACGTGGCGGCGGACCAGTTCGACATTGGTGACGACGCCGACCTGGGTCATCCGCAGTTCGACGACGCAGCCGTCGATGTGTGCCACGAGTTCGTGCGGCGCCTTGCAGTCGTCGACATGCACCGAGATCGGTCCGATCCCGGGACCGTCGATCGGCTGGATCGTCAGGTCTCCGTGCTCGCCCGACACCGTGCCGAACCAGCGCTCCAGCTGCCGACGTTCGGTGCAGGCCGACCACACCTCCAACACCGGCCTGCGAAACGACCGCAGATAGTGCAGTAACACCAAATCGCCATCAGCCGCGCGATCGTGCTCCGGTCGTACTTCGCCGAGCATGGACATCGTGTTCATCGCCTGCCCTCCCACTGCCGGTTGCCGTCCTCTCCACTGTATTTCCAGTGTTCGGTAACCGAATCCGAATCACCGAATCGAAGTGTCGGGCGCGAAACTCAGTCGTCGGTTTGGGTCCAAGCGGCAACCGGGAGGGTGAGGTAGACGCCGAAGTTGTCGAGGGTGGTGGCTTCTTCGAGGAGGTGGTGGAGTTTGTCGCAGCGGTCTTGGCAGCTTTCGGCTCGGCTTCGAACCATTTGGAGCGCACCTCGATGAAGGCGTCCAGCCCGCTCTGGTCGAAGGGGCCGAGTTGGCGGAAGTGGATTTCGATGTCGCCTGGTTGGAGATCCTCGTCGTACGGTTCTTCGGGGCATTCCACGGCTACCGACACGATGTGGGATAGGTGCTCCGCGAGCTCGCGGAGCCTTGATTCGGGGACGTGGGGGGCGTAGGTAACCTCGACGAGTGGCACCGAGCCGGCCTAGCGACCAGCTGGCTACGGCCAACTTCGGAACACAGTGACCTCGGTTATCGACGCCGCTGATAGGTTCGGCTGCCGCCGATTTCGGCTTCGTCGAAGCCGGTGGCGTCAGGACTCGGCGAGGAGCTTTCCGGCGGCGGCCTCGATCTTGTCCTCGTCGAGCAGGACCGTGTCGGCGGCGGGGCCGAGCGGGACGAAGCTGTCCTCACTGGTGGCGCGGGCGAGGCGACCGTCGAAACCGGCGTCGACGAGGGCGGTGACGATAGGCTCGGAAACGCCTCCGGTGCGGCGAGTTTCGTCGGCGACGAGGACGCGGCCGGTAGCGTGGGCGTGGTGCAGGAGATCCTCGAGGGGGAGTGGTGACAGCCAGCGGAGGTCGAGTACTCGGGTGGCAATGCCGCGTTCCGAGAGTCGTCGGGCGACGCGGAGACTCATCGGGACGCCGTTGGCGAAGCTGACGATGGTGAGATCGGTGCCGTCGCCGTAAACCCGGGCACGGCCCAGCTCGACGTGCTCGGCGGAAGGCTGGGCGAGCCATTCGCCGTCGCCGGGCTGGTGCAGGTCGCGGGTGTGGTACAGCGCGATGGGTTCGAGGAAGACACAGACGCGGCCGTCGACGCGGGCAGCAGAGACGCAGGTGCGCAGCATGGCGGCGGCATCGTCGGCGCGGGACGGGGAGGCGAGGACGATGCCGGGGATATCGCGCAGCGCCGCGATCGAGTTGTCGTTGTGAAAGTGCCCACCGAAACCCTTCTGATAGGCGTACCCGGCAATGCGAACCACCATCGGATTCCGGTATCGCCCATGGGAAAAGAACTGGAGCGTCGCCGCTTCGCCGCGCAACTGATCGGCGGCATTGTGCAGATATGCTAGGTACTGGATTTCCGGGATTGGAATGAAACCGGCCAGCGCGGTGCCCAGCGCGGTACCGAGCACACTCTGCTCATCGAGCAATGTATCGAACACCCGACGCGCCCCGAACGCCTTCTGCAGCCCCTTGGTAACCCCGTACACACCACCTTTGCGACCGACATCCTCGCCGAACACCAACACATCGCGCTCTCGTGCCAGCAGCGCCGCAAGGGTGTGATTGATCGCCTGCGCCAGCGTCATCGAATCGGCCTGCGCCGCATGATTCGACGCATCGACGCGCTGGGCGAGAACGTCGGCCCGCACCGCATCGGGGTGCGATGGTGCCAGTGGTGCCACGACCGCGGCGGCGGAGGTCAATTGTGGTTCGTGCCAGACCAATTCGGCCATGGCGGCGACGCGGCTGCGGATGTCGTCGTAGCGGTCGATGACCTGGTTGGGGGTTGCTACGCCGGTGATGACGAGCAGACGGGCCGTCTCGGTGACGGGGTCGCGGAGGAGGTCGGTGGCGATATCGGTGGGGCGGCGGTAGGCGGATTCGACATCGGATCCCGCGTGGCCCAGCAGCCGGACGGTGCGCAGCCGCAGGAAGGCCGGTTTACGGTTTTCGCGCACCCAGTCGGCGGCGGCGGTCGCGGTTGTCAATGCGTCGAGTGCGTCCCAGCCGTCCGCAGAGAAATACTCCAGGCCCGGGCGCAGGCCGTAGGCGTGTTCGATCCAGTCCGGCGGGGTCGGCACGCTGATGCCGATGCCATTGTCCTCACAGACGAACAGGACCGGCATCGGAATCCCTTGGTGGGCGGTATGAATCGCGGCATTGATGGCCCCGACCGCGGTGGAGTGGTTGGCTGACGCATCGCCGAAACTGCAGAGCACCACCGAGTCGTAGGGCCATTCACCTGGCACGCCCAGCCGTGCGGCGCGATCTAGCGCGAACGCCAGCCCAACCGCGCGCGGCAAGTGCGACGCGATCGTCGAGGTCTGCGGAATCACCCCCGCCGCCTTGCTACCGAAAACCTTGTGCCTGCCGCCGGAAATCGGATCCGCGGCCGCGGCGACAACACCGAGCAGCACGTCACGAATAGGATCCAGTCCGGGCACCTGCCGCGCGCGGTGCACGAAGAACGCACCCGAGCGATAATGCAGCAGCGCCGGATCGGTGGCCCGCAGCGCCGCGGCAACCGCCGCATTCCCTTCGTGCCCGGACGACCCGATGCTGTAGTACCCGCGCCGGGCGCTGCCGAGGCGGCGTGCCGCGAGGTCGAGTTGCCGACTCGCCGCCTGCGATTCGAACAGTTCCAGGCAGTCGGCACCCGTAACGCCGGGCGCGACCGATTGATCGGCAGGCACCGGCGGCCATGATGCCAAGGCCGATATCTCCGCATAGAACCGCTCATCCAGGTCGGCGACGTGCTCGGTCATCGAACGATCATCCCGGACGACCGCCGCCCGGTCGACTCATTCGGCGGCATTTTTCCGGAATGCTCGAACGCGGTGGAGAAGTTTGCGCGATCCTCGTGGCGGATCTGCGGCATAGCTACGGCAAGCCCGCTGCCGCGTCCTTGTCCAGCAGCCAGGTGGTGGAGTCGATGCCGTGCGCACCCGCCGCCGGGATGTCGACCGGGTCCGCACCGGCGACGGCGGCGGCGACCGTTTCGGCCTTGCCCGCACCGCCGACGACCAGCACGACGTGCCGGGTGCGGCGGACCGCGGGCAGGGTCAGTGTCACCCGAACCGGCGGCGGCTTCGGCGAATCCGTCACGGCGACAACGAGTTCGTGCTGTTCGCGAACGGCGTCGGTGTGCGGGAACAGGGAGTTGATGTGGCCCTCGCCGCCCATGCCGAGCAGGTGCAGGTCGAATGCGCCGTGTTCGGCGAGATGGGCGTGCACGGCGGCGGAGTATTCGGCGGCAGCCTCGATGGGATCGGGGTATTCGCGGTCGGAGGTGGCGACGGGGTGCACGCGGGCGGGGTCGACCGGGACGTGATCCAGCAGGGCCTGCCGGGCCTGCAGGTCATTGCGTTCCGGGTCGCCAGCGGGGACGAATCGTTCATCGCCCCAGAACACGTCGAGCTTCGACCAGTCGATCGCACCGGGGGACTTGCGGACCTGCTCCAGCAGTCCGATGCCGGTGCCGCCGCCGGTCAGCACCACCGATGCCGAACCGCGCGCGGCCTGTGCCGCTACCACCACACCGACGAACCTAGCCGCCGCGGCGGTGACCAGCGCCTCGGTATCGTCGTGGACCTCAACGGTATTGGCGGGGAACTCGGCGGCGATACCGTCACTCATAGGTCACCTTCTCGATTCCGGCGAGCGCCTCCGCATAGATCTCGTCGGCGTCGAGCCGACGCAGTTCCTCGGCGAGGCAGTCGCGAGTTTCCCTGCGTGCCAGTGCGATTCGCTGTTCCGGATCGCCGGTGCGGGTGAGTGTCGCGGTGCGGCCGGTCTGCGGCCGGGAAATGCCTATCGACACCGACGGCCGATGCAACTCCACCCGCAATTCACCGGTGCGGCGGTACACCGGGCAGCCCAGACGGGCGGCGAGCCAGCCCGCGAGTATGTCGAGCGCCGGTTCTTCGTGCAACCCGGACACGATCGCCGATTCGACCTGCTCGTAGGGCGGTTCGTCCATGGTGGCCGCGAGCAGCGCCCGCCAGTAGGTGATTCGGCTCCACGCCAGGTCGGTATCACCGGAGGCATAGGAGGCGCGCCGCTTCTTGATGGTGTCCTGCGGATCGGGTGCGAAGGTGGCATCGGTGATGCGGCGCGCTGCCAAGCGCCCCACCGAATCCTTGGACGGGAACTCCGGGGCGCCACGCGGCCACCAGGCGACCACCGGAGTGTCCGGCAGCAGGAACGGGATGACGACGCTGCTCTCGTGATTGATCAGCTCGCCCTGCAGCCGCAGCACTATCACCTCGGCTGCGCCCGCGTCCCCGCCGACGCGGATCTGAGCGTCCAGGCGCGTCTCGGCTTCCCGGTCGCCGCGAGCCAAAACAACCACCCGACAAGGGTGTTCGCGGCTGGCGTCGTTGGCGGCGTCGATGGCGTCCTCGGCCTCGGAGCTGTCCAGCGTGCACACGACCAGGGTGAGTACCCGCCCCATGGTGATCACGCCATTGCTTTCCCGCAGCCCGACGAGGCGCTTGGTGACTTCGCCGGTGGTGGTCTCCGGCATGTCGACGATCATGGTCGCCGCCATTCGCGCCCGGTGCGGGCGAGCATCTCATCGGCCGACGGCGGACCCCATGTGCCCGCCTCGTAGGGTTCCGGCTTACCTTCGGCAGCCCAGTGCTCGAGCACCGGATCCAAAATGCGCCAGGACAATTCGACCTCCGCGTTCACCGGGAAGAGCGACGGCACCCCGAGCAGTACGTCGAGGATCAGGCGTTCGTAGGCCTCGGGGGAGGACTCGGTGAACGCTCCGCCGTAGCTGAAATCCATATTGACGGCGCGCACTTCCATGCCCGACCCTGGCACCTTCGAGCCGAATCGCGTGGTGATGCCCTCGTCCGGCTGCACCCGGATCACGAGCGCATTCTGACCGAGTTCCTCGGTCATCGTCTGGTCGAAGGGCAGATGCGGCGCGCGCTTGAACACCACCGCGATCTCGGTCACCCTGCGGCCCAAGCGTTTTCCGGTGCGCAGGTAGAACGGCACGCCGGCCCAGCGCCGAGTGTCGACCTCCAGGGTGATCGCGGCGTAGGTCTCGGTGCGCGACTGCGGGTCGAAACCCTCCTCATCGAGCAGCCCGACCACGTGCTCGCCGCCCTGCCAGCCCTCCGCGTACTGCCCGCGCGCGGTGGTCTCGTCCAGCGGCTCGACCAGTTTGGTCGCCGAGAGCACCTTGATCTTCTCGGTCTGCAACTGGGCGGGCTGGAAGCTGATCGGCTCCTCCATCGCGGTGAGCGCGAGCAGTTGCAGCAGATGGTTCTGGATCACATCGCGGGCGGCGCCGATGCCGTCGTAATAGCCTGCGCGCCCGCCCAATCCGATGTCCTCGGCCATGGTGATCTGGACATGGTCGACGTAGTTGGCGTTCCAGATCGGGTCGTAGAGCTGGTTGGCGAAGCGCAGTGCCAGGATGTTCTGCACCGTCTCTTTGCCGAGGTAGTGATCGATCCGGAACACCGTCTCTTCCGGGAACACCCCGTTCACCAGCGCGTTGAGCTCCTGGGCGCTTTCCAGGTCGTGGCCGAAGGGCTTCTCGATCACGACCCGGCGCCACGGCTTGCGGCCGTTGACGTTGGTCGTGGACGACGTGGCCAACGAGTGCTTGGACAGCTGATCGAGCACCACCGGGAACATGTTCGGCGGAATCGAGAGGTAGAAGCCATGATTGCCGCCGGTGCCACGATCCTTGTCCAGCTTCGCCAGGGTATCGGCCAGGTTGGCGAAGGCCGAGTCGTCGTCGAAGGTGCCCTGCACGAACCGGATGCCCTCGACCAGGTGGTCCCAGACCTCCTGGCGGAACGGCGTGCGTGCGTGCGATTTCACCGACTCGAGCACGAGTTGGGCGAAGTCTTCGTCCGAATAATCACGCCGCGCGAAACCGACCAGCGCGAAACCCGGGGGCAGCAGCCCCCGGTTCGCCAGATCGTAGATGGCCGGCATCAGTTTCTTCCGGGACAGGTCGCCGGTGACACCGAAGATGACCATGCTGCACGGACCCGCGATGCGGGGGACCCGCTTGTCCCGTTCGTCGCGAAGCGGGTTCTTCCGGACCGCCGCCGTTTTCCCTGTCGCTGCTGTGCCGGCCATCCGATCAGTTGCTTCCGGACGTAGCGGCGCTCAACTCCTCGGCGGTGGCGGAAAGCAGCTCCGCCCAAGACTTTTCGAACTTGTCCACGCCCTCGCGCTCCAGCACCTCGAACACGTCGTCGAGGTCGATGCCGACCGCGGTGAGCTGGTCGAAGACCTCCTTGGCGGCACCGGCGGTGCCGCTGACTGTGTCGCCACGGATCTCACCGTGATCGGCGACGGCCTCCAGTGTCTTCTCCGGCAGCGTGTTCACCGTGTTCGGCGCCACCAACTCGGTGACGTACATGGTGTCGGAGTACTCCGGGTTCTTCACACCGGTCGACGCCCACAGCGGCCGTTGGCGATTCGCGCCCGCCGAGGCCACATGGGCATAGGTGGCGGTGTGGGCGCCGCCGTCGAACACATCCTGGTATTCGGCGTAGGCGAGGCGGGCGTTGGCGATGCCCGCCTTACCGCGCAGTGCCAGGGCCTCCGGGGTGCCGATCACCTCGAGGCGCTTGTCGATCTCGGTGTCCACCCGGGACACGAAGAACGAAGCGACCGAATGGATCTTGGCCAGGTCGTGGCCGCCGGCCTTGGCGTTGCGCAGACCGTCCAGGTAGGCGCCCATCACCGAGCGGTAGCGCTTGACCGAGAAGATCAGCGTCACGTTCACGCTGATGCCCTCCGCGATCACGCGGGTGATCGCGGGCAGGCCCGCTTCGGTGGCGGGAATCTTGATGAACAGGTTGGGCCGGTCGACGGTCTTCCACAGGTCGATCGCCTGGGCGACGGTCTGGTCGGCGTCGAAGGCCAAGCGTGGATCGACCTCGATGGAGACCCTGCCGTCGATACCGTTCGTCGCCTCGTACACACCGGCGAACACGTCACACGCGGCGCGGACGTCGTCGGTGGTGATGGTGCGGATCGCGGCATCCGCGTCCGCACCTTGCGCGGCGAGCTCTTTCACCTGGCCGTCGTAGGCGTGGCCTTTGCTGAGCGCGCCCTGGAAGATCGTCGGATTGGTGGTGACGCCGACGACGCTGCGGGTCGCGATCAGCTCGGCCAGGTTGCCGGACTGGATCCGGTCCCTGGACAGATCGTCGAGCCACACCGAGACACCGGCGGCCGAGAGAGCGGCAGTGTTTGGGTTCTGTGCCATAGCGCTTATCCCTTCACGTTCTCGAGTGTGCGCTGCGCGGCGGCAACGACGTTTTCGGTGGTGAAGCCGAACTCGTGGAAGAGCGTCTTGTAGTCGGCCGAGGCGCCGAAGTGCTCGATCGATACGATCTCACCCGCGTCACCGACGAACCGGTGCCACGGCATCGCGATACCCGCCTCGACGGCGACCCTAGCGGTGACCGCGGGCGGGAGCACCTCGTCCCGGTAAGCCTTGTCCTGCGCGTCGAACCACTCCACACACGGCATCGAGACCACGCGGGTTCCGATGCCCTGCGCCTCCAGCGTAGTGCGGGCGTCGACCGCGAGCTGGAGTTCCGAACCGGTAGCGATGAGGACCACCTGGGGGGTGCCGGTGGAGGCCTCGGTCAGGATGTAGCCGCCCTTGCGGACGCCCTCGTAGCTGGTGCCCTCCTGGATCGGCAGATCCTGGCGGGTCAGCGCCAGTGCGGACGGACCGTCCTGGTGTGGCAGCTCGGACACCGAAAAGTGCGAGGCGTGCTCGGCGCTGTCGCGCTCCAGGATGGTGCGCCAGGCGTAGGTGGTCTCGTTGGCGTCGCCCGGGCGGACCACGTTGAGGCCGGGGATCGAGCGCAGCGCCGCGAGGTGCTCGATCGGCTGGTGCGTCGGGCCGTCCTCACCGAGGCCGATGGAGTCGTGGGTCCACACGTAGATCGTGGGCACCCGCATCAGCGCGGCCAGGCGGACCGCCGGGCGCATGTAGTCGCTGAACACCAGGAAGGTGCCGCCGTACGGGCGGGTCGGGCCGTGCAGCGCGATGCCGTTGAGGATCGAGCCCATCGCGTGCTCGCGCACACCGAAGTGCAGGGTGCGGCCGTACGGGTTGGCCTTCCACATGCCAGTCGAGATCGACTCGGGGCCGAAGCTCGGCGCGTCCGGCATGGTGGTGTTGTTGGATTCGGCGAGGTCGGCCGAACCGCCCCACAGCTCGGGCAGCACCGGAGCGAGTGCGGCGAGCACCTTGCCCGACGCCTTGCGGGTGGCCATGCCCTTCGGATCCGCCTCGTACGTCGGCAGATTCGAGGTCCAGCCCTCCGGCAGCTTGCGCTCGGCGAGCCGATCGAACAGCGCCTTGTTCTCCGGGTTGGCCTGCGCCCACGCGTCGAACTGCTGCTGCCAGGCCTGATGCGCCCGCTGCCCGCGCTCGATCGCCTTGCGGGTGTGGGCGATCACCGCGTCGTGCACCTGGAAGCTCCGCTCGGGGTCGAAGCCGAGGACCTTCTTGGTGGCGGCCACCTCCTCGGCGCCGAGCGCCGCGCCGTGCGCGCTGCCGGTGTTCATCTTGTGCGGTGCCGGGTAGCCGATGATGGTGCGCAGCACGATGATCGACGGCTTGCCGGTCTCCGCCTTCGCGGCGGCCAGTGCGGCCTCGATCGCCACGACATCCTCGCCGCCCTCGACGAACTGGACATGCCAGTCGTACGCCTCGTAGCGCTTGGCGACGTCCTCGGTGAACGCGATGGTGGTGTCGTCCTCGATGGAAATCTTATTGTCGTCGTAGATCACTACGAGGTTGCCCAGCTGCTGGGTGCCCGCGAGCGACGATGCCTCGGAGCTGACGCCCTCCTCGAGGTCACCGTCGGAGGCGACCACGTAGATGAAGTGGTCGAAGGGGCTGGCACCAGTCGGTGCGTCCGGATCGAACAGGCCGCGCTCGCGACGGGAAGCCATCGCCATGCCGACCGCCGAGGCCAGACCCTGGCCGAGCGGGCCGGTGGTGATCTCGATACCGTCGGTGTGCCGGAACTCGGGGTGGCCTGGGGTGAGCGAGCCCCACTTGCGCAGGTTCTTCAGATCGTCCAGTTCCAGACCGAAACCGGACAGGTAGAGCTGGATGTACTGGGTGAGACTGGAGTGTCCGCAGGACAGCACGAACCGGTCCCGGCCGACCCAGCTCGGGTCGCTCGGGTCGATGCGCATGGTCCGCTGGTAGAGGGTGTACGCCAAGGGCGCCAGGCTCATCGCGGTGCCCGGGTGTCCGTTCCCGACGTTCTGCACCGCGTCGGCGGCAAGCACCCGTATGGTATCGACGGCCTTGGTGTCCAGATCCGTCCAGTCGTCCGGGTAGTTCGGCTGAGTGAGGGCGCGGATGTCGTCTGTGACTGACACGACCGAGGTTCTCCTGACATTGGTTTCGTCGACGGCGGTGGTTGGTGGCGCGATGTACTCCGACCACCCTAGATGTGCCGCGTGACCGGCATTGCGGGAACCCGGCTTAACTGTGTTGGAATTGCAGCACCTGCGGCGATGCGTGTTCGCGGCCCGACCCGGCCGCGAATGGCGCTCGTAAGACTCGTGCCCAGTGATTGCTTCGGGTGTGACGGGTCGAACACACATAGCGAACCCGGGTTGTTGCGGGAGGGGGCTAGGTAGGAACGGCGTCGCCGTGGGTCTACCATCCTCTGTAGTAGTAGCCGCGCAGTGCAGGTCGCGCGCTGCTTGTTCCATTGCCGGATGCGATGCACAGCGTGCGAGGAGAGACAGTGCGGATTGGGCAACAGCCGGGTGGCAATGGTGCGCACGGCTCCTCCGCGACGACGCTGGCCGACCGGTTCACCGGCGACGGTCTGCTGTCCCGAATGCTGCGGCGACCGCTGGCCTACATTGCGCTCACCAAGCCGCGTGTCATCGAATTGCTGCTCGTCGCAACCATTCCGACGATGCTGCTCGCCGACCGCGGCACCATCGACATCCGCCTCATCCTGGCGACGCTGTTCGGCGGCTGGATGGGCGCCGCGAGCGCGAACACGCTGAACTGCGTCGCCGACGCCGATATCGACAAGGTGATGAAGCGGACCGCGAAGCGACCGCTGGCTAGGGAGGCCGTGCCGACCTCGCATGCCTTTGGGTTCGGCGTGGTGCTCGGCATCGGTTCGTTCGCCTGGCTGTGGTGGACGGCGAACCTGCTCAGCGGCATGCTCGTCGTCGCGACCATCCTGTTCTACGTCTTCGTTTACACCCTCGGCCTCAAGCGGCGCACCTCGCAGAACGTGGTGTGGGGTGGCGCGGCGGGCTGCATGCCCGCCATGGTCGGCTGGTCCGCGGTTACCGGCAGCATCGGCTGGCCCGCGATCGCGCTATTCGGTGTCATCTTCTTCTGGACGCCGCCGCACACCTGGGCGCTGGCGATGCGCTACAAGGAGGACTACCGCGCGGCCGGGGTGCCGATGCTGCCGGTGGTCGCCACCGAAGAGGTCGTGACCAAACAGATCGTCATCTACACCTGGCTGACCGTGCTTGCCACGTTGGCGTTGGTGCCCGCCACCGGCGTGATCTACGCCGCCGTCGCGCTGGTCGCCGGAGCCTGGTTCCTGCTCATGGCACACCAGCTGTACTCTGGCGTGCGGCGCGGCGAGTCGGTGAAGCCGCTGCGACTGTTCCTGCAGTCGAACAACTATCTGGCCGTGGTGTTCTGCGGCTTGGCGGTGGACTCGGTGCTCGGCTGGGACACCATCGGCAGCCTGTTCAGCTAGTTCGGCCGCGCTGATGCTGAGCACGCGGGCGGTCACCCACCGTCCTGCGCCCGGATTCGTAAACTGTCCACCAGTAATTCGGCGCCGTGCAGCGCGGTGTAGCAGTACCTGGTCGGCATGACATCTCCAGACTGAAGTGGAATTCACTCAATGTCAGTTCGGCATCGGAGTTGGTGCCTTTCGCTGTCGAGGAGGTGATGTCGGTGTCGACCAGTCGCCGAGAGAAGTCCGTTTCCTGGTGACGCAGGGGCCGCTGCGGGCGGTCGAGGACGGTACCGTCACGCTGACCGACGAGCAGGCCATCGAGGGGCTGACCCGGTTCATCTACCGCGGCCTCACCGGGCGCGATTATTGATCTTGATTCGCGTGCGTTCGGGTCGGCCTGCCACGGTCGATCCGACCACCCCGGTCGGCAACGCCGAACGAATGGCCGAGTACATGAGCAGCCCGCTACTGATCCACGAAGGTGACAGCCACACCTTCGTCTACGGCGATATCAGCACCTGGGTCGACGACGAGGCCACCCGCTACCTCGAAGACCCGAACGCCGTGCAAGACAAGGTCTGGTCGGTTACGGCAGTAGCACGATCGAGCCGGTGGTCTTACGACCTTCGAGGTCACGGTGTGCTTGGGCCGCCTCGGCCAGCGGGTAGGTGGCGCCGATTCGGACGTGCAGCGAGCCTTCGGCGACAGCGGAGAGGATATCGCCTGCGCGCCAGAGCAATTCGGCGCGGTCGCGGGTGTAGTGCGCCAGGGTGGGCCGGGTGACGAACAGGGAGCCCGCGGGGTTGAGGCGCTGGAGGTCGAAGGGCGGTACCGGGCCGCTGGCGGCGCCGAACAGCGCGAGCATGCCGCGAATGCGCAACGAGGCGAGGCTGGCTTCGAAGGTGGCCGCGCCGACGCCGTCATATGCGGCGGCGACACCGGTGCCGTCGGTGAGCGCACGGACCTCATCGGCGAGCTCGTCGCTATAGCGCAGCACCTCCGCGGCGCCCGCCTCACGGGAGAGCTTCTCCTTCGCATCGGAGGACACCGTGGTAATGACCCGAATGCCGCGATTGGCCGCGAGCTGCGTGAGCAGTAGGCCGACTCCGCCCGCGCCCGCGTGCACCAGCACGGTCTCGCCGGGCTCCGGCTTGTAGATCGATTCGATCAGATAGTGCGCGGTCATGCCCTGCAGCAGGGCAGAGGCCGCGACCGGTGCCTCGACACCGTCCGGTACCGCCACCGCGACCGCTGCGGGCACCGCGACACGCTGGGCGTAGCTGCCCGGCGCGGCGGCCCAGGCGACCCGGTCGCCGACGGCGAACCCGGTAACGCCGTCGCCGGCCTCGGCGACGACACCCGTGCCCTCGCCGCCCGGAATATAGGGCATTGCCTGCGGGTATCGCCCGGTGCGGATGTAGGTGTCGATGAAGTTGATGCCGATCGCCTCGGTGTCCACCAGCAGCTGACCCGGGCCGATTTTCGGGTCGGGAACCTCGACGAACTGGAGGACTTCGGGACCACCTGGCTCGGAAACCTGAATCGCGCGCATGAGATCCGTTCTACACCTATGGGACCTGAACGCACCGGTCAGTAAACTAACCGCCATGATTGCTCCTGCCGCCCCGGCCCCAGTGAAGCTGTCGGGTTCCCTCGTGGACTCCGTCAAGGGATTCGTCGCCGAGCACGGCGGTGCCGCGACTGCCGTCCTGCAGCCGGTCGGCCGTTCGGGCGTGCGCGTCACGCTGGTCGGCTCCGACGGCATTCTCGGTGACCGGATGGTCGCCGATCTCGACACCGCCAAGGAACTGGTCGCCACCGTGGATGGTCTCACCGAGGCCGACGAATGGGACCGCGAGCTGACCTCCGTCGTCACCCCCCGCGCCGGCCACTGGGCGAAGATGGCGGGATGGGTCGTCCGCCAGAAGCGATTCCCCAAGGCGCGCAACGAGAAATGAGCCATCCGCGGTACGTGACGTTTCGATGAGCGCGCCCGAGTTTCCAACGAGACACCGCCCTGAGCGCGATTGACACGCACTCAGGGCGGATTTCGTCTCGCCGCGAATTACACCGGCAGGTCGGCCTGTCCGTTCTCGGCAGGCTTTACGCCCTTGAGATTCATTGCGGGAAGCAGTGATTCACGCGCGATCGAGGTCAACGCGCCCGCCTGCTGAATGATCTCCGCCAGCGCCGAGGTCACGCCCTGTGCACCGTTCAGCACCGTGAAGTTGTCGACATGTTCGAACGGTGCGGCCGCCGCCGCCACGATTTGTGGCAGTTTCTCGGCGATCTGCTGAGCGATGACGGCCTCTTGGTTCTGGCTCATTGCCTCGGCGCGCTGCTGGATACCCGCCGCCTCCGCTGCCATGTGCGCCCGCACCGCGTCCGCCTCGGCCAAGCCGCGCGCTTTGATCGCGTCGGCCTCTGCCTGACCGGTCAGCCTGGTCGCCTCGGCCTGCGCGGCAGCTCGCAGTTTGATGGCTTCCGCCTCGGCCACAGCCTGCATCTTCGTTTGCGCCGCATCGGCTTCCGCGCGCAGGCGGGTCTCCTGGGCGTCGGCCTCCGCCTGCAGGATGCGAGCGTCGCGGGTGGCCTGCGACAGCGTGGTCTGCTTGTATGCCTCGGCGTCGGCGGGCTTGCGGATCTCTACCTGAAGCTGCTGCTCCTTCTGCTGCGCCTCGAGCTGCGCGACCTTCGTCGCCACCTCGACCACGGCCTGGCGCGCGGTGGCCTCAGCGAGGGGGCCCTGCTGTGCAGCCTCCTGGCTCGCGCTGTCGACCTCCGCCTGGTACCCGGCCTTCTTGATCTGCGTGTCGCGAACAGCGAGCGCGATCTTGGCCTGGGCGGCCTGCTCCTGTTCGATGGCCTCGCGTTCGGCGTTGGCCCTGGCGATGCGGGCATGCTGCTCCACCGCTGCCTGGTGCGGAATCGCAAGATTGGCAATGTAATTCGAGCCGCTGGCGATCGATTGGATCTGGAAACTGTCGATCACCAGACCGAAGGATTCCATTTCCTGGGAGCAGCGATCGCGGACCTGTTCGGAGAACTTGTCCTGATCGCTGATCATGTCCTCGACGGTCATCGAGCCCGCGATCGCGCGCAGGTGCCCGACGAAGACGTTCTGCACCTTGGTCTCGAGTTCCTGGGCGGGGCGGTCCAGAAAGCGGCGTGCCGCGTTCGCGATGGATCGGTAGTCGTCACCGACCTTGTAGACCACGACCCCGGCCAGTTCCAGGCTGATCTTCTGCTGGCTGACGCACGGCACGGTGATCTGACTTTCGTGGGCCTCCAACGAGATTCGGCGGACCTTCGTCAATCCGGGCGCGACGAGGCTGCCACGACCGGTCACGATCCGGAATCCCATGCTCTCGCCGAATGCCTGCCCTTCGCCCGCGCGGAAGCCGGAGATGATCAGCGCCTCATCGGGTTCGGCGACGCGCCAGGCAAGCCGAAACAGCACGGCCGACAGCAACAGAACGACAACAACGATCCCGACGACGACCAATACCAGGACGTCCATACCGCACCTTCATTTCAAGGGAGTGACTTCTACCGTCCGCCCGCCCAGGCTCCCGACCACGAGAACCTGGGTGTGCTTCGGAATGGTCGTCTCCCCGTCGGCAGGGCGTGCCAAGAATCGCTCGGTCCCCGCCCGCACCTCGATCAGAACTTCGCCGAGATGGTCCGGCTTGATCGTCGCGGTCACGCGTGCGATCTTGCCGATCACGTCTGTCGCCACCGACACCTCCGACCCCACCGCGGTTCGACTTCTTCACGGTAGACCTCGCGGATACCGGCGAACCTGCTCCGCGACCCGCCTTTACGTTTCCCTTACGGCCGAATGTACGCCGTCCGCGCCGAGGACCACGGCCGACAGTTTCGGGACTGCAATAGGGCGATCCGAAGTACCGTGGAAACGGGAGGTGGCGGGATCAATACCCGCAGTGGACGACGTTCTCGGCATCGAATTCCCCAAGCAGTTTCGGCAACTCGTCGACGCCGTGCACGCCGTCGCGGGCGGTCGCGCCGACCAGAAGGGTCGGCGGCTGAGGGCCGCGGCTGACCGGGCTCGAAGCGCACCGGACGGACGCCGCCGACCTCGGACAGCACGCCGACTCCATAATCATCTGACACGAGAACAGTGACCGCCATAATTCTCACACCAGCGGCAGCCTTCGGCGGTCACTGGAGCTCGAACACGAACCGGCCACCCGCCGATCAGGTCGAGGGTGGCCGCTTCCTTACAGCGTCAGACGGCGGCGGTGAGCGCCGCGAACTCCTCGTCGGTGAGGGTGATGGTCGCCGCCTCGGTGTTTTCCTCGACGTGCGCGACGCTCGAGGTGCCGGGGATGGGCAGGATGACCGGTGACCGGCGCAGCAGCCAGGCCAGCGCCAGCTGGGAGGGGGTGGCGCTGTGCTCCTTGGCGAAGGTGTCCAGCGGGCCGCCGGGGCGGGCCAGTTCGCCGGTCGCGATCGGGAACCAGGGGATGAAGGCGATGTTCTCGGCGGCGGCGTAGTCGAGGACATCCTCGGCATTGCGGTTGGCGAGGTTGTAGAGGTTTTGTACCGAGACGATCTCCGCGATCTCGCGGGCTTGCTTCAGCTGCTCGACGGTCACCTCCGAGACGCCGATATGGCGAATCTTGCCCTCTTGCTGCAGCTCCACCAGTGCGCCGAGCTGATCGGTCAGCGGAACGGCCGGGTCGATGCGGTGCAACTGGTAGAGATCGATGCGCTCGACCCCGAGGTGGCGCAGGCTCAGATGCAGCTGCTGACGCAGGTACTCCGGCCTGCCGACAGGCCGCCAGTCGCCGGGGCCGGACCGGGTCAGGCCGGCCTTGGTGGCGATGACGAGGTCGTCGGCATAGGGGTGCAGCGCGTTGCGGATGAGATTCTCGCTGACGAACGGGCCGTAGGAGTCCGCCGTGTCGATGAAGTTGACGCCGAGCTCCACCGCGCGGCGCAGGACGCGAACGGCCTCGTCCGGATCCTTCGGGTCGCCCCAGACGCCGGGGCCGGTGATCTGCATAGCGCCGTATCCGAGGCGGTTGACGGGCAGGTCGCCGCCGATGGCGAAGGTGCCCGAGGCGTCGGCGGGCCGGGATGTTGACTGTGCGGTCATAGGCTAACTCCCTGATCATGTGGTTGGTGCATCGAATGTCGGGCGTATGTCAATGTCGGGCGTATCGCGCTCATCGGAGATCGTCCGGTTATGCGGTTTGGACGGTGGGATCGGGGACCAGGGCCGAGACACGTTCCCTTGTCCGCATCGACGCCCAGAGCGCTGCGGTGGCGGCGGTGCAGGCGGCGGCGCCACCGACGTGGATGGCGACCAAGGCCGCCGGGACGTTCGTGAAGTACTGCACGATGCCGACGAGCGATTGTGCGCAGACCAGGCCGAGCAGCACGAACAGGCGGGTGCGAACGGCGGGGGTGATACCGACGGCGAAGAGGCCGAACGCGAGGCCGATGAGCAGGGCCAAGTAGCAGACCACCAGTTGCGAGTGCAGGTGGACCAGCGTGACGATCTCCACCTGGAGGCGTTCGACCGGCCGCTCGATGCTCTTGTCGCCCGCGTGCGGTCCGGCGCCGGAGACGAGGGTGCCCGCGATGAGTACGCCCGCGAGGGCGACACCGCTCAGCGCGGTGAGCCAGCGCAGCGGGGCGGGGGCCTGGATGGTTTCGATGCCGTCGTCCGGTTCGGAGACCTTCGCGAACATGACGACCGAAACCCACACCATGAGCATCGAGACCAGCAGGTGCACGGCGACGGTCCACCACAGCAGACCGGTGCGGACGGTGATGCCGCCGATGATCGCCTGCAGGACGGTGCCGCCCGGCATCAGCCACGCGTACACCAGCACCTCGCGCCGCCGCCGCGCCCGGGTCACGGCCAGCACGATCAATGCTGCGGCGAGCGTCACGGCGAAACTGAGCACGCGGTTGCTGAATTCCACGGTCTGATGCAGCACCGGGACTTCGGAGACGCCCACCGGGGTAAAGCTGCCAGGGAAGCACTGCGGCCAGGTGGGGCAGCCGAGACCAGAGGAGGTCACCCGGACGACGGCGCCGGTGAGGGCAATGCCCCCTTGCGACAGGATGACCACGAACGCGATCCAGCGCTGCACCTTCAGTGAGGGCAGCGGAAGCTTGTCGACGAGTCGCAGAAATGCGCGATACAGCACGCGAACGATGGTAGCGGCAGCGGGTCGGTGCACTTTACCCGGTCTACTACATTCCGTCGTTGGCGCGGAATGGATCCCGGCGTTCGTCGGCTTCGTCGCATGGTTTCGGCGGCCGCCGGGATCGAGCGCGGTCCTAGTCGAAGCGGAAGAATCGCGTCGCGAGGAACGCGGAAACCGCACCCCAGGCGGCCAGGACCGCGATACCGAACCAGTCGATGCTGCTACGCATCGCCTCTTCGAGGGTGACCGCCAACGCACCTGACGGGATGAGCCGGGCCAGTACGTTCACCGCGGTCGGCAGGTTGTCGGCGGCGAAGACCACGCTGGCGATGCCGAGCATCACGAACCACAGGATATTCGCGAGGGCCAGCACGATTTCCGCCTTGAGGGTGCCGCCGAGTAGAAGCCCCATCGCGGCGAAAGTGGCTGTCCCCAGGGCGATCACGAGCGCGCCGAGCCCGAGCCCGGCCAGCCCGGGCCGCCAGCCGAGCGCGAACCCGATGACCCCGAGCAGCACTGCCTGCAACACCACCACGATCAACACCGCGGCGCACTTCCCCCCGACGATGCCCCAGCGGGGCAGCGCGGTCGCGCCGAGTCGTTTGAGCGCGCCGTACCGGCGGTCGAAGCCGACCGCGATGGCCTGGCCGGTGAATGCGGTGGACATGACGGCCACCATCATGACCGCGGGCACGAGCTTGTCGACCCGATCGTCGCCGAGGTCGCCGAAGGGCAGCAGGCCCAGCCCGACCAGCAAGGTGATCGGAATGAACATGGTGAGCAGCAACTGTTCGCCGTTGCGCAGCAGCAGGATCAGTTCGAGCCTTGTCTGCGCGGTCATCATCGCGAGCCAGGAGTTCGGGCGCGGGTCGGGAGTGAAGGTGCCGGGCACGAACCGGTTTTCGGCAATGTCGGGCTGGTTCATCCGCGTAGGTCCCGTCCGGTGAGTTCCAAGAAGACGTCTTCGAGGCGGCGCTGGTCGATCCGAATGTCGGTGGCCAGCACATTGACCCTGGCGCACCACGCGGTCACCGTCGCAAGCACCTGCGGATCGATCTCGCCCTCGACCAGATACGAGCCAGGCGTCGTTTCGCGCGGCGAGAAGCCTTCCGGCAGTGCCGTTTTCAACAGATCGAGATCGAGTTTGGGTGGGGCGGAGAAGCGCAGCTGTCCGGCGGCGCCGTGCGCGGTCACCTCGGCGGGCGTGCCGGAGGCGACGATGCGGCCGTGGTCGATGATCACCAGCTGGTCGGCGAGTTGTTCGGCCTCGTCCATCAGGTGGGTGGTGAGCAGCACGGTGACGCCGTCGCGGCGCAGTGCGTCGATCAGCTCCCACACGATCAGCCTGGCCTGTGCGTCGAGACCGGCGGTGGGTTCGTCGAGGAATACGATCTCCGGCTTGCCGACCAGCGCGCACGCCAGCGCAAGTCGCTGCTGCTGGCCGCCGGAGAGACGGCGGTAGGGTGTGCGGCGGTTGTCCTGCAGGCCAAGGGTTTTCATCAGCCATTCCAGATCGAGCGGATCGGCGGAGTAGGCGGCGACCAGGTCCAGCATCTCCCCGGCCCGCGCGCCCGGATAAGCGCCGCCGCCCTGCAACATCACGCCGATGCGGGGGCGCAGCCGATCGGAGTCGGCGATCGGATCCAGACCGAGCACCTGGACCGACCCGGCGTCCGGCGTCACGAAGCCTTCGCACATTTCGACGGTGGTGGTCTTGCCCGCGCCGTTCGGGCCGAGTAGCGCGAGCACCTGCGCCCGTTCGACATCGAAGCCGATCCCGTCGACCGCGGTGGTTTCGCCATAACGCTTGACGACGCCGTCGATGCGTACGGCGGGTCCGGAGGCTGCGGTCACGACTCTGCCTCGCTGGCGCTCGGCTGCGTCGTGCCCGTTGGTGCTGTGTCGATGGCTCCCTCGCTGCGCTCGGTCACGATGTCACACCGTAAGAGGTGGGTGCCTGTGACGGAGCCGACACCCCCGTCTGGCCGCGCCATGGCAGCGCATTGCGGGTGACCACCATGAACAGCACGGACACGATCACGGTGGCGATGGCGGCGCCGACGATCTGGAACACCTCGAGATCGGCGCCGCGCGGCATCAGAATGACGCTGACCACCGCCGAGAACGCGACCGCGGGGACACGGAATACCGGCCGGGTCGCCCACGCGGCCAACGGCACGATTGCCCAGAGCAGATACCAGGGCTGCACGACGGGAAACAGCAACACGATGGCGCCGAGCGCTACGCCGAGCGCCCCGACCGGATGCAACCGCCCGGTTCCGGTCGCGACCAGCATGCGCACGGTCAGGAACCCCGCCACCGTCGCCGCGATCGGCCGGGTGATGCTCAGCAGCGCCGTGGTGTGATCACCGAGCCCGAGCAGTACGCCGCCGAACCCGGTGATGATGCCCAACGCGGTGGGCAGCGACATCCAACTGCGCACCGCGTTCGCGGTCCCGAGGGTATGGATCCAGCCGAAACCGAGCCCGCTCACCGAACTGATGAACAGGGTGACGCCGAGCGCTATCGCGCCGAGCATGGCCGCGGAGGTGACGATCGTGCGCACCCCGCCACCCCAGCGGCGGGCCAATGCTATCCACACGAATCCCATGGCGATGATGGAGGTGATTTTGATCGACGACGACAGCGTGATGATCACGGCACCGACGATCAGCAAAGTATACGCGCGGCCGTCGAATGGATGCGTGTCCTCGATGGCACGCAGTGTGAACTCCACTCCGGCCAGCATCAGACCGAGCATCAGCGCGTCGTTGTGCACGCCGCCGACCAGGTGGAACAGCACCAGCGGGTTCGCCGCGCCGAGCCAGAGCGCGCTCACCGGCGCGACACCACAGCGCACCGACAGTCGCGGCAGCGCCCAGACGATCAGCGCGACACCGGCCAGCGCGAGCATCCGGTGCACCCAGACACCCGCGATGATGTTGTCGCCGGTCAGCTCGGCGATCCCGCGGCCCATCCAGAGGAACAGCGGACCGTAGGGCGCGGGGGTGTCGCGCCAGATGGTCGGCACGTTGTTGGTCAGCACATTGTCGATCCCGAGTCCCGCGACCGGTCCCTCTTGATAGGGGTCGATGCCGCGCGCCGCGATCTCGCTCTGCGCGAGGTAGGAGTAGACGTCGTTGCTGAACAGCGGCGGGGCGAGGCTCAGTGGGATGATCCACAGCAGCAGCGTCCGGTCCAGCTGCGAGCGACTGAGCCGGTGAATGGGGGAGCCGCCGATACCGCCGACCGCGAAGCGGCCGAGCAGCAGCCAGGCCATCACCACCACGAAGGTGCCGATCATGCACATCGCCAGCGAACCCGTATGGGCGCGAGCGAAGATGCCGAGTACCCGGACGCCGGAGGTGGGGTTCTGCTGCACCGGCTGCGCACCGATGCCGAGCGCGCTGATCGCCATCAGCACCGTGCCGGTCGCGCCGAGCAGCCGAATCCGGTCGAGCTGCACCACTTCTTTGCGATCGAGCCCCGGCACCTCGGTCTCGTCGCGGTGTAGTACCGCGATCGTGTGATCGGCGGCGGGTACATCGAGCCCGAGTGCCCGGCGCCCCAATGCCAGTGTCTTGCGCCGCGCGCCGTCCAGTACCGCCACGAGACGCAGCCTAGTTCGCGGATCCGGCGGACTGGGTGAACGGGCACCTCCGTCGCGGTCGGGTCCGTGCGCCGCCCCACTCGCGCCGGACCTCGCAAACCGTCGTAGCCCGCTGCCGGCCCGCCCATCGGCCGGACCGGCGAATTTCGAGCATCCCGCGGTCGCGCCGCCGTGAGCGGCGAAGCGTGGCGACATGGAAGAGGCCGTGGACGCGCTGCTGGAGACGCCACTCGAACCGGTTGCGGTGCGCTAGAACTCGCGCAACCGCGTGCGGGCGCGAACCTCACGGCCGCCGGGGTTACATCGAGCCAGGGGAGTACGAGCGTCACCAGCGTGCCCGGTATGCCCGGTGGCTCAGGCGACCAGTTCCTTAACGGATTTAAGAGCTGTGGTGATTCTCGCAGCGATCATCGCCAGCACTCCCAGTGCCCGCGTGGCGAACTTTTGGATACTGATGATTCCTTGCCGATGAAATTGTCGTCGTCGCAGGTTATAGCATTGATTTGTGAGCGTCGACTGAGTGCTATCGATCACCCCGTGTACCTAATGGCACGCCCGCGAACTCATGGCATCCGAGAATTTCGGGCGTTCCGGGACCGCGCGGCGTCCGGATCCGCACTTCAGCCGCACAAATTCAGGTCACCCTTATTAGATTCCGGGAACTAATTCCGTCACACTGGTGTTGTGAAAAGCGTGGGTTTGCCGCCGCATGACGAGGACTCTGGGGCCGGTCGCCGCACCGGCACCGTGTCGTCGGCTGCGCCCGCGACCCTGGTCGCGGGCGGTGAGGGGCATACGCGGGCTGCCATCGTCCAGCTGCTGCTGGAAGAGGGGCCGATCACCGCGACATCCATCGGAACCAAGCTGGGACTGACCCCGGCGGGAGTGCGTCGCCATCTCGATGCGCTCATCGACTCCGGGCAGGCCCGAGCCAGCCGTTCGGCGCCCTGGCAGCAGAAGGGGCGCGGTCGTCCGGCCAAGCAGTACCAGCTCACCTCGTTGGGCCGCGGTCGGCTGGGGCACGCCTACGACGACCTGGCCGGCGCCGCGATTCGGCAGCTCGGCCAGATCGGTGGCGACCAGGCGATCACCGAGTTCGCACGCAAGCGGGCTGGCACCATCGTGGCCGGTATCGAACCGGTCGAGCAGCACACCGCCGAGACCACCTCCGCCAAGGCGGAGGAGATCGCCGAGGCGTTCACCGACGCCGGTTTCGCCGCGACCACCCGCAAGGTGGGCGCGGGCGTGCAGATCTGCCAGCATCATTGCCCGGTCTCCCACGTCGCGGAGGAATTCCCGCAGCTGTGCGAGGCCGAACTCGAGGCTTTCCGGGACCTGCTCGGAACGCATGTCCAACGACTTGCGACGATCGCGAACGGCGATTGCGCGTGCACCACACACGTGCCGCTGTTCGTTCTCCCTAATACCGAAACGAAGACAGCTTCCACACCAACCGCTGCACAGCCCGCAGCGGAACGCACGAACGACTCCGGAAGGAGTGCCGAATGACGACAACCACCGACCAGGTGCAACCGCTCACCCAGGAAGAGGCCATCGCTTCGCTGGGCAAATACGGCTACGGTTGGGCCGATTCGGATGTGGCCGGTGCCAGCGCGCAACGAGGCCTTTCCGAGGCGGTTGTCCGCGACATTTCGGCGAAGAAGAGCGAGCCGGACTGGATGCTGGACACCCGCCTGAAGGCGCTGCGCATCTTCGATCGCAAGCCCATGCCGAACTGGGGCTCCAACCTCGACGGCATCGACTTCGACAACATCAAGTACTTCGTGCGCTCCAGCGAGAAGCAGGCCGAGACCTGGGAAGACCTGCCCGAGGACATCAAGAACACCTACGACAAGCTGGGCATCCCCGAGGCGGAGAAGCAGCGCCTGGTGTCCGGCGTCGCGGCGCAGTACGAGTCCGAGGTCGTCTACCACTCCATCCGTGAGGATCTGGAGAAGCAGGGCGTCGTCTTCCTCGACACCGACACCGCGCTACGGGAGCAGCCGGAGCTGTTCCACAAGTACTTCGGCACCGTGATCCCGGCGGGCGACAACAAGTTCTCCGCGCTGAACACCGCCGTGTGGTCGGGTGGCTCGTTCATCTACGTGCCGCCGGGCGTGCAGGTCGACATCCCGCTGCAGGCGTACTTCCGAATCAACACCGAGAACATGGGTCAGTTCGAGCGCACGCTGATCATCGTCGACGAGGACGCCTACGTGCACTACGTCGAGGGCTGCACCGCGCCGATCTACAAGTCGGACTCGCTGCACTCCGCGGTGGTCGAGATCATCGTGAAGAAGGGCGGCCGCTGCCGCTACACCACCATCCAGAACTGGTCGAACAACGTCTACAACCTGGTCACCAAGCGGGCCAAGGCGGAGGCGGGCGCGACCATGGAGTGGGTCGACGGCAACATCGGCTCCAAGGTCACCATGAAGTACCCGGCGGTCTGGATGACCGGCGAGTACGCCCGCGGCGAGGTGCTCTCGGTGGCGTTCGCCGGTGAGGGTCAGCACCAGGACACCGGTGCCAAGATGCTGCACCTGGCACCGCACACGTCCTCGAACATCATCAGCAAGTCGGTGGCGCGTGGCGGTGGCCGGGCCTCCTACCGTGGTCTCGTCCAGGTGAACAAGGGCGCGTACGGCTCCAGGTCGACGGTGAAATGCGATGCGCTGCTTGTCGATACGATCAGCCGTTCGGACACCTACCCGTACGTCGACATCCGCGAGGACGACGTGACGATGGGTCACGAGGCGACCGTCTCGAAGGTCTCCGAGGACCAGCTGTTCTATCTGATGAGCCGCGGCCTGACCGAGGACGAGGCAATGGCCATGGTGGTGCGCGGCTTCGTCGAGCCGATCGCCAAGGAACTGCCGATGGAATACGCACTGGAATTGAACCGGCTCATCGAGCTGCAGATGGAAGGGGCCGTGGGCTGATGTCGCTTGGCGACGGTGTTGGAATGGGTCGCTCCGCAGGCTCCGCTCTGGCCGGCGCTTTCGAGGGTGAGAACCCCTCGAAGCCGATTCAGAACCCGGGCGCCGGGGCAGCGGTCAACAAGGGCGAGGTCTTCACCTCGTTCGACGTCAACCAGTTCGAGGTGCCCTCGGGTCGCGACGAAGCGTGGCGGTTCACCCCGTTGCGCCGCCTGCGCGGGCTGCACGACGGCACCGCCGTCGCGAATGGTGCTGCGGGCGTCGAGGTTACGACTGTCGACGGCGTCACCGTGGAGACCGTCGGACGCGACGACGCGCGCCTCGGCCAAGCGGGCAAACCCGCGGATCGAGTTGCGGCGCAGGCTTACTCGGGCTTCGAGTCCGCCACCGTGCTGAGCATCGCCGCCGAAGCCGAGATGGCCGAGCCGGTCGTCATGACCATCACCGGTCCCGGCGTCGACAAGGTCGCCTTCGGTCACCTGCAGATCCGGCTCGGCAATTTCGCTGTCGCGACCGTGGTGATCGACCAGCGCGGCAGCGGAACCTACGCGGAGAACATCGAATTCATACTCGGTGACAGCGCCCGGCTGACCGTGGTCGCCGTGCAGGACTGGGCCGACGACACCGTACATGTCTCCGCGCACCACGCGCTGCTCAATCGCGACGCGACGCTGCGGCACACCGTGGTGACTATCGGTGGCGACCTGGTTCGGCTGACCCCGACCGTGAAGTACGCGGGCCCCGGCGGCGACGCCGAGCTGCTCGGGCTCTACTTCGCCGACGCGGGCCAGCATTTCGAGCAGCGTCTGCTGGTCGACCACTCGCAGCCGCATTGCAAGTCGAACGTGGCGTACAAGGGTGCGCTGCAGGGCGATCCGAATTCCGGCAAGTCCGACGCGCACACCGTGTGGGTGGGCGACGTGCTGATCCGCGCGGCGGCCGAGGGCACCGAAACCTTCGAACTCAACCGCAACCTGGTGCTCACCGACGGCGCCCGCGCCGACTCGGTGCCGAACCTGGAGATCGAAACCGGCGAGATCGTCGGTGCCGGACATGCCTCCGCCACCGGCCGTTTCGATGACGAGCAGCTATTCTACCTGCGCGCCCGCGGTATCCCGGAGGATGTGGCGCGACGCCTGGTGGTGCGCGGCTTCTTCCATGAGATCATCCAGAAGATCGCGGTACCCGAGATCCGGGAGCGGCTGGAGGCGGCCATCGAGGCCGAGCTCGCTGCTGTCGGCGTCTGACACCCGAACCACTTACCCCCACAAAGGAACTCGAATTCGATGACCACCCTGGAAATCAAGGACCTGCACGTCGAGGTTGCCAACCCGGACGAGTCCGGCGAGCCCATCAAGATCCTCAACGGCGTGAACCTCACCATCAAATCCGGTGAGACGCACGCCATCATGGGCCCCAACGGCTCCGGCAAGTCGACCCTGTCGTACGCGATCGCCGGTCACCCCAAGTACACGGTGACCTCCGGCTCGATCACCCTCGACGGCGAGGACGTCCTCGCGATGTCCGTCGACGAGCGTGCGCGTGCGGGCCTGTTCCTGGCCATGCAGTACCCGGTCGAGGTGCCCGGAGTCTCCACGTCGAACTTCCTGCGTACCGCCGCCACCGCCGTGCGCGGTGAGGCCCCCAAGCTGCGGCATTGGGTCAAGGAGGTCAAGGACTCGATGAGCGAGCTCGAGATCGACCCCGCCTTCGCGGAACGCAACGTGAACGAGGGCTTCTCCGGCGGTGAGAAGAAGCGTCACGAGATCCTGCAGCTCGGCCTGCTCAAGCCCAAGATCGCCATCCTGGACGAGACCGACTCCGGCCTGGACGTCGACGCGTTGCGCATCGTCTCCGAGGGCGTCAACCGCTACAAGGAGCGCGAGAACGGTGGCGTGCTGCTGATCACGCACTACACCCGAATCCTGCGCTACATCAAGCCGGAATTCGTGCACGTGTTCGTCGGCGGCCGCATCGTCGCCGAGGGTGGCTCGGAACTGGCCGACGAACTCGACGCCAACGGCTACGTCCGCTTCACCCAGTCTGCAACCGCAGGAGCCTGATATGACCGCCACGGTCCCCGCACTCGACGTGGCCCGCATTCGGGCCGATTTCCCGATCCTGAGCCGCACGGTTCGGGCCGAGAAACCGTTGGTGTACCTGGACTCGGGCGCGACCTCGCAGCGGCCCGTCGCGGTTCTCGACGCGGAACGTGACTTTCTGGTCCAGCACAATTCGGCCGTGCACCGCGGCGCACACCAGCTGGCCGAGGAGGCGACCGACGCCTACGAGGACGCCAGGGCCGATATCGCCCGATTCGTCGGCGTCGACGCCGGTGAGATCGTGTTCACCAAGAACGCGACCGAATCGCTGAACCTGGTGACGTATTCGTTCGCCGACGATCGGTTCCCGTACCACGTGGGTCCCGGCGACGAGATCGTCATCACCGAGCTCGAGCACCACGCGAATCTCGTTCCGTGGCAGGAGCTTGCGCGCCGGACCGGCGCCACGCTGAAGTGGTACGGCATCACCGATGACGGCCGGATCGATCTGGATTCGCTCGAATTGTCGCCCGCCACCAAGGTTGTCGCCTTCACCCACCAATCGAATGTCACCGGTTCGGTCTCGCCGGTCGCCGAATTGGTGCGCCGGGCAAAGGAAGTCGGCGCCCTCACGGTGCTCGATGCCTGCCAGTCGGTGCCGCACATGCCGGTGAACTTCCGTGAGATCGGTGTCGACTTCGCCGCGTTCTCCGGGCACAAGATGCTCGGCCCCTCCGGTGTCGGCGTGCTCTTCGGCCGCCGCGCGCTGCTCGAGGAGACCCCGCCGTTCATCACCGGTGGCTCCATGATCGAAACCGTCACCATGGAACTGACCACATACGCCCCACCACCGCAGCGGTTCGAGGCCGGGGTGCCGATGACCTCGCAGGTGGTCGGATTGGGCGCTGCGGTGCGGTATCTCGAAGCGATCGGCATGGATGCCGTTGCGGCGCACGAGCACACACTGGTCGACGCGGCGCTGGAAGGACTCGGCGCGATCGACGGCGTGCGGATTGTCGGCCCGATCGAGAACGTGGACCGCGGTGGCGCGGTGTCGTTCGTGGTCGACGGCATCCACGCGCACGATGTCGGCCAGATCCTCGACGACGAAGGTGTCGCCATCCGGGTGGGTCACCACTGCGCGTGGCCGCTGATGCGCCGGCTCGGCATACCCGCCACCGCCCGGGCCTCCTTCGCGGTTTACAACACCGTCGATGAGGTAGACAAGCTGGTAGCCGCAGTGCGGAAGGCTCAGAGCTTCTTCGGAGTTGCATAAGACATGCGCATGGAGCAGATGTACCAGGAAGTAATCCTGGACCACTACAAGCACCCGCATCACCGCGGACTGCGGGAGCCGTTCGGTGCCGAGGTGCACCATGTCAACCCGACCTGCGGTGACGAGGTGACCCTGCGCGTCCAGATCGACGACAACGGCGATGTCACCGACGTCTCCTACGACGGTCAGGGCTGCTCGATCAGTCAGGCATCCACGTCGGTGCTTACCGACCAGGTCATCGGCCTGCCGGTGCAGCAGGCGCTCAAGGTGGTCGACTCGTTCAACGAGATGATCGCTAGCCGCGGCACCGTCGAGGGCGACGAGGACATGATCGGCGACGGCATCGCCTTCGCGGGCGTCGCGAAGTACCCGGCGCGGGTGAAATGCGCGCTGCTGGGTTGGATGGCGTTCAAGGACGCGGTGGTCCGGGTATCAGCAGCAGAGCAAGTCAAGCCCGCGATGGGAAACGGGGAACGTCATGAGTGATACACCGGCAACGGAAACGGTCGAACAGCCGCAGTTGTCCCCAGAGGACATCAAGCGCCTCGAGGACCTGGAGGAGGCGATGCGCGACGTCGTCGACCCCGAACTCGGCATCAACGTGGTCGACCTCGGCCTCGTATACGGCCTTGCGATCGAAGACGAAGTCGCCGTGCTGGACATGACCCTGACGTCTGCGGCCTGCCCGCTCACCGATGTCATCGAGGACCAGTCCCGCAACGCCCTGGTTCGCAGCGGCCTCGTCGACGACCTCAAAATCAACTGGGTCTGGATGCCCCCGTGGGGCCCCGACAAGATCACCGAAGACGGCCGCGAGCAACTCCGCGCCCTCGGCTTCACGGTCTGAGCTGAAGACACGCGAGCGACTCAGCTCGGTGCGTCGGTCAAAAATGTAGCGGCACAGCACTTTCCGGGCCGCGTATGTCGCTGTTGCCGAATGTCACCGCCGCCGTGATCGATGAGAGCCCTCGAAACTCCAACCATTGGACTCTAGGGCTCTCGTCATCTGCGGCGAGGGTGCCTGACGTCTTCGAATTCTCGGGCCGACCGAAGCGGGCCGCCGGGGTTCTCTGCCAATCCGTCTCGGGGTCTTCGTTTCTGCCCGCATCATCATCTCCGCAGGTGGTGTGAATCGTGAAAACACAATCTGTGGGGGGCTGCGCCCAGGCGGGGCGTCGACGAAGCACCCGCGTGGTCGAAGGAGCCCATCCACAAACCGAGCAGTTCGCGCCGCTGTTCGTGACATTCGTCGAGGTAGTTCGGTGCGGCGCAGCCGACGGGAATGACCATGAGCATCCGAGTAATGCTGTTGCCCTGACTGAATATTCGGCGACTGCGATAATGGTCAGCAGGAGTGCGCGGAAGAGGCTGCGATGTTCTGGTTGGAAGTCCGAGAGTTCTCGAGACATCGGCAGCCGCGCTGGGGCTGGATCATGATCATCCTCGTACTCATCGTGTTCTTCGCCGTCATGGTGATGGTGCTGGTCAGCACCGGCGATTTCGGACACGGATCATCGACGCCGGTCCCGAGCACGACTCCCGGCTCCTGCCAACCGTTCTGCACCGCCATAACCCCCGCGCCGGGTAGTGGGCAATGAGCCCGACCTGGAGGCCACGCCTCGTGGCGTTGGATATCGACGGCACCCTGTGTCGGGGAACCGGAGTGAGTCCCCTTCTCGCACACACCACGATGAGTCCGGCCGTGCGGGCGGCCGTCGGCGCGGTGCTGCTCGCCGACGCGCATGTGGTGTTGTCGACCGGTCGGTCGACGTTCGGCACACTGCCGTTTCTGGCCGAGCTCGGATTGTCGGCGGGCACGGCGATCTGCTCTAACGGCGCGGTGTGGCTGGATGCGGCGACCGGTGCGGTGCTCAACCGGACCGCGTTCGATCTGGCCGAGCCGATCGCGGTGCTACGGGATGTGTTGCCCGGTGCGATATTTACGGTGGAGGAGGCCGGGGTCGGGGAGCGGACCACGGTGCATATCGCCCGGCTGTCCGAGTTCGGTGGTGTGGTGCGGGTGGTGGATTTTGCCGAGTTGGTGGCCACTCCGACCACCCGGCTGACCGTGCACTGGCCCGACCACAGCAGTGACGAGTTGATTGCCGCGCTGGCCGACGTGCCGGTGCCGATCGGGCACTGTTGGTCCGAATCGGACGGGGCATGGATGGATATCGGCGCCGTCGGAGTTACCAAAGCTACTGCGCTGGAGGAGCTTCGCGTCCGGTTGGGGGTATCCCCCGCCGACACGCTTGCCGTCGGTGACGGCACCAACGATGTGGAGATGCTGACCTGGGCCGCGCATGGAGTAGCGATGGGCCAGGCTCCGGAGCCGGTCCGGGCGGCCGCCGACGAAGTCTGCCCGGCGGTCACCGAGGACGGCTTGGCCACGCTACTGGCCCGGTGGTTCGATCACACGGTGTCGCGAACCGTCGAATAGCATTCGGGTACTGGACATTTGGGATGGGATCGGTCATGATCTTTCCCGTTTCTTCTGGGCGGGGAGATTTCATTTGTCGTTGCTGGGTAGGACCTCGCTCGGGGCTGTCGCGCAGGCCCGCGAATGGGCGCTACGGCTGGGCCGCGGCGGGATCGCGGGAGGACGCCGAGAGGGTCGCGGTGGAATCGCTCGGTATGACCTCGCCGCCGCTCCCGGACCTGGGCAGCGCGTCCACGCGTCCGGCCCGCGTCGTGGTCTCGGCGTGCACGAAGAACGCCGCGTGATACACCCCGGCTAACGGGTCGGAACCAGCTTCGGCGTCACATTCTCCGGTCCGGCTTGGTCATAGCGGTGACGGGACGCGCCCGTCGCCGCTACCCCTGGCGGTCGCTGCTGGAGAGAGAACAATGCCGCAACGCTCACGATCGGCCCGGTTGCGTACGGGTCTGTACTGGTTTCTCGGATTCGAGTTCTTCATCAGATGCGCCACGAAATTCTGGCCCGGCGACACCTTTTTCGGTCCGGCCTATTCGGAGAAGTTCGCAGACTGGGGATTTCATCCGAACATGCGTTTCGTGGTGGGCGCCCTCGAACTGATTGCCGCTGTGCTGCTGGTCATTCCGCGTCGGCGGAGCCGACTTCTGGGCGCGGCCATGCTGGTCCTCGTCCTGTCCGGCGCGGTAACCATCCACCTGATCGATGACGCGCCGTTCTGGCAGGGCACCTCTGCCCCGATCCACCTGGTCATCATGATGATTGTCGTCCTGGCGAATTGGCCGGCCGACTGGCGGGAGGTGGTGCCCCCGTGGCATCGGGTCGCGCCGAGCGGAACCTGACGGCTCGGCCGAAGAGACGTTGTGCCACTACGAAGTTCGGGACGCGTGACGTCGCGAACAGGGCGGATACGAAGATTTGGACAATTCGGATGCGCTGGATGATGATTCGACTCGAAGCTGTGTCTTTCAACGGGGAGAAAATCATCATGTTTGTGTCGGGCAAGGCTGCCCTGGGTCTGGTCGCGTCCGCGTCCGCGTTTGTCGCCCTCGGGGCGGGAACCGCGCACGCGGACGGCGATCTGTACGGCTCGCTGGCGATCTCCATCGATTCGCGGGGTGCGGTGGTCGGCTCGGCGTTCAACTACGCGAGCTGGGAAGAGTCGGATCGTCGGGCGGTGGCGGAGTGTGGCACCTCCAACTGCCAGATCATCGTGCACTTCGCCAACGCCTGTGGCGCCGTCGCGGTCCGCGACAATCACTACACCAGGGCCTGGGGATACACCCGGGTAGAGGCGGAGCAGGCCGCGATCGCCGCGCTCGGCCCCGACCCGTCGCCATTCCTGGTGGCGCTGGGTAGCGCGTCGCCGAGCCGCGCCAAGATCGTCACCTCGGAGTGCACGGCCAACGCGCACTGATCACGCCATTGCCGCGTCCGATGCGATCGCCCGCATCGGGCGCGGCAATGTCTCAGCTGCGCAACACTTTTCGAGCCAGAAAATTGCCGAGAAACTGGATGCCCTGCACGCCGACGATAATAATGAGCGTCGCCACCAGGGTGACCTGCCAGTCGAAGCGCTGGTAGCCGTAGACCAGCGCGAAATCGCCGAGCCCACCGCCGCCGACGGTGCCCGCCATGGCCGACATGTCGACGATGGCGACGATCACGAAGGTATACCCGAGTACCAACGGGCCCAACGCTTCTGGGATCAGCAGCGTGAGGATGATGCGCAGAGGACCTGCGCCGACGGCCCTGGCCGCCTCGATGACGCCCGGATCGACGGTGACCAGGTTCTGCTCCACGATGCGCGCGATGCTGAACGAGGCCGCGACGATCATGACGAAGGCGGCGGCCTCGGTACCGATGGTGGTGCCGACCACCTGGAGGGTCACCGGCCCGAGGGCCGCGAGCAGAATGATGAAGGGGATCGGCCGTACGACGTTCACGATCACGTTGAGCAGGAAGTAGATCGGCGCGTTCGCGAGCAGACCGCCCTTACGGGTGGTGTACAGCGCGGTCCCCAGGAACAGCCCGATGAGCCCGCCGATCAAGAAGGTGAGCAGCACCAGGTAGATGGTGGTGCCGATCGCTTCCTGCAGCACCGGCCGTAGTTTGTCCCAATCCGTATGCATGGCTACTCCTCTCGGGCCGTCCGTCGATCGAGCTCGTCGATCACCTTGTCGACGGCCTCGGCGGTGCCGTGCAGGGGCGAGTGTGATGCTGCCGAATGTCGTGTCCTGCAACGTGCTCACGCCGCCGTAGACCACTTCGAACCGGACGTCGGCATGCGCCGCGGTGGCCAGTGCCGCACCAATGCCACGCCGATCGTCGACATCGACGGTGACCAGCCTGCCGCCGTGCAGTTCGCCCAACCTGCGCAGCTCGTCGTCGCTGGGCCGGTTGTGCAGCACGGTGTCGACGAAGGACCGGGTCGGCGTCGCCCGCGAATCGGCGAACACGTCGAAAGTGCTGGCCAGCTCGACGATTCGGCCCTCCGCGAGCACCGCGACGCGATCGGCCACCGCCCGGATGACATCCATCTCGTGGGTGATGACCACGATGGTGACGCCGAGTTCCCGATTGATCTTCTTCAGCAGCCGCAGCACCTCCTGCGTGGTCTCCGGATCCAGCGCCGAGGTCGATTCGTCCGCGAGCAGCAGCGACGGCGAGGTGGCCAGGGCGCGGGAGATACCCACCCGCTGCTTCTGACCACCGGACAACTGATCGGGATAGCTGCGCGCCTTGTCGGACAGGCCGACGAACTCCAGTAGTTCGGCGATCCGCGCCTTGCGCTCGGCCCGCGGCCACCGCGCGACCTTCAGCGGATACTCGATATTGCCTGCGGCCGTGCGCGATCGGAACAGGTTGAACTGCTGGAACACCATGCCGATGTCGCGGCGGATCCGGCGCACCTCGGCCTCCCGCACACCCGTGACGGGTGTGCCGGAGACCTCGACGGTGCTGCTTGTCGGCTTCTCCAGTGCGTTGATCAGCCGCACCAGCGTGCTCTTGCCCGCACCGGAATAACCGATCACACCGAAGATTTCGCCCTTTTCGATCCGCAGATCGATGTTGTCCAGCGCCACCGTTCGGTGCGCGCTCTTACCGAAAGCCTTGGTGACCGAACGGAATTCGACTGCAGGGACCTGCTCGTTCAGTTGCCGTCGCGGATGGTCTGCTGCACCCGCTGCAGGATCTGCTCCAGTTCGGGAGCCGGGCGCTGTACCTCGACGGAGGTACCCTTGGTGACTTCGGCCTCGGCCTGCTGCACCTGCGGGTCGTGCCAGAGCGCGACGAGCTTCAGGTACACGGGGTTGTTCTTGTCCTCGGCCCTGGTCACCAGTGCGTTGATGTACGGCTCGGCGGCCGGGTTTTTCGGATCGTCCTTGTACAGCGCCGAGTGCGGGTCGACGCCGGACCGCTCGAGGAAGGTGTTGTTGATGACCGATCCGTCGACCGAGGCCAGCGACAGCGCGGTCTGCGCCGCATCGACGGGAGTCACCTTGACCTTGGACACACCCTTATCGACATCGGCGGGTGAGGGTGCGCGGGTGTCCGACGACAGCTTCAGCAACCCCGCGGCTTGCAACACGAACAGCGCCCGCGCCTGGTTGGTCGGGTCGTTCGGAATCGCGATCTCGGCGCCCTGTGGCAGGTCGGCGAGGGTCTTGTGCTTCTTGGAGTACAGGCCGAGCGGCACGATTTGGGTGGAGCCGATCGGCGTCAGATCCGCGTTGTTGGCGACGTTGTACGCGCCGAGAAACTGCAGGTGCTGGAACAGATTCACATCGATCTGCTTCTGCGACAACGCGAGATTGGGCTGCTTGTAGTCCGAGAAGTTGGTGATCTTCAGGGTGATGCCCTGCTCCTTGGCCTTCTGTTCGAAGACGTCCCAGGCCTTGTCCTTGTCGGTGGTGCCGATGCGCACTACCGTGTCGGAGGATGCCTTGTCGTCGGAGCCGCACGCCGTCAGGGTGAGGGCCGCGGTGGCTACCAGGACCGGGATCGCCAGTACCCGATGGAATTTCACTCGTGCTCCCGAATGCTTGTCGCAACATGCGCCCGTCGGACCAGTTCCGTTCGAGCGCTTTCTGAACCCGGTAATCCAAGCGGTGCGGCAAGGAGCTCGACAACGGTTTGGATTGTGCTGAGCAAAACCCTCGCGAATAGTTGGACGGCCGTCTAATTTGCGAGCAATGCGAGTTTTGCGCCGTATTGTGGTGATCCCGATCCTGTTAGCCCTTACCGCAGGGGCGGTGTCGTGTGGCAAGGACGAGCGCAGTGCCGAATGCATGTCGCCAGCTCGTTGAGGTCGAACCGCTAGAGCGGAGTGTTGGGGTATAACCGGCTGGACGGTGTCAACGTCGGTCCAATCGTGGATCTGTCCCACTTTGTGCGATCGACTGTCAGTCGAATCCCCCACGTGTGCTTGGGCTTTCACCAACGTTGCCTGCAACTGGCTGCCGGTGTACCGGTTTGCGAACGTCGTCGACCAGCAGGTACCGAAGAACGCGCGACAAGCGCCATGAGCGGACATCTGCCAATACTTGCGGAGTCGAGTTGTGTGAACTGAATTCCGATACGGCGCTGCACTTTCGCCGGACTGGGGTGCTGCAGTACGGCTCATGGCGCATCATCAACGTTCTGCGCTACTCGCGACTGCGCAATCCGTTGAGAACGATGTCGAGTAGGTGCCGGGCGCGGGTGTTCCACTCGGCCTTGTCGAGACGAGACAGGTAGCCGATGAGGATGATGACATCGCGGGCGTCGACATCAGGTCGGATCGTTCCGTGGGCTTTGCCGGCGTCGAGGAGCATCGTCAGCGCACCACCGATGGGGCCGAGGCTGTGCGTCGAGAGGTCTTGCCATACCGCCACTTCGACCGCTGCGAACACGTCGCGCTTCACTTGCGCATAGTCGGCTACCCGGTCGAACCAGCGAGCCAACGCCGTGACGGGCTCGTGCTCGGCCAGAAGCGTAGGTGCCGCCGCGACAAGCACCTCGACGTCTTGGCGATAGACCTCGGCGAGTAGGTCTTCCCGGGTCGGAAAGTGGCGGTAGAGAGTGCCCTGGCCGATCCCTGCCCGCTTGGCAACCGCGTTGAGCCGCAACTCGTCCGAGTTCGTGATCAAAGCTCGTGCGGCTTGGACGATCCGGGCACGATTCTCGGTCGCGTCAGCACGGCGGCGGGATGAGCTCATCTGGTCCTCTGTATGCAGGTAGCTAAACGGACAAGTGTCCGCTACGCTGTGAGCAAACGGACATGTGTCCACATTAGTTCGAAAGGTCCTTATGTCAGCCATCAACGGCAAGGTCGTGGCTATCACAGGAGCAAGCAGCGGTATTGGTGAAGCCACCGCTCGCCTGCTCGCCGAGCGTGGCGCGGCGGTCGTCCTCGGTGCACGCCGTACAGAACGTCTCGACCTGCTCGCTCAAAGCATCCGCGAACGAGGTGGACATGCTGTTACCTGCGCCACGGACGTCACCCGTCGTGAGGACCTCGAACAGCTCGTCGGCAAAGGCATAGAAGAATTCGGGCAGCTCGATGTGCTCGTGAGCAATGCCGGCATCAGCAAGATCGGGCCGATGGAAGATCTCGACGTCGATGGTTGGTCGGCGATGATCGACGTCAATCTGCGCGGGGTACTCTACGGCATCGCCGCGGCGCTCCCGGTCTTCCGCCGACAGGGCCGGGGCCACCTCGTAACCACCGTGTCGACGTCAGGTCTGAAAATCGTCCCCACCCAGGCTGTCTACGCCGGAACCAAGAACGCCGTCCGAACCCTCCTGGAAGGACTGCGTCAGGAATCGACCGACGGCGTGCTGCGGACAACGGCGGTATCTCCCGGTGTCGTCCGCACCGAGCTCGTCGACTCCATCGACGACGCGCGCGTCCGTGAGCAAATCCGCCGCAATATGAACGAGTTCGCCATCCCGCCGGTGGCCGTTGCACGCGCGGTCGCCTTCGCTATCGAACAGCCCGACGACGTCGAGATCGGTGACATCACGATCCGCCCAACCGTCCAGAACTGAGCCGCACAGTCTCTAAGGCGACTTAGCCTTGACTTAGCCTGGTCTGCGGGCGGTGGCGGTTGTTTGGTGAGTGCGCTGAGGGTCGTGGTCGGGATGGTCGGCAGAGACTTCTCCAGCACCGCGGTCGCCACCCACCCCGCCGCCGAAGGAAGCCACCTCGTTCGAATCCGTCTGGGCGGGCTGACTTCTCAGCTCAATGATGAACTGGGCATGGCGGCGCAGCCTCTCGCGCGATGCCGCAGCCATCTCCCGTTGATCTCGGGCTAGCGGTGGGTCCAATCGGGTTGGATGAAGTCAGCGGCTCGGGCGGCGGAGGGGGTTCGGCCGAGGAGGACGATCTCGCGGAATTGCCAGAGCAGTGCGCCGGTTGGCGCGTGGATGGTCATGTTCGGGCCGAGGCGCATTTGCAGAAGGCCGGTTTCGTCGGTCGGCGGGGCGTTGTCGCGGAGTGCTTGTCGTACTGCGTCGTTGGTGTGGACCCAGCGCGGGGTGTCCTCGGCAGCGAGCCGAGCGAGGTCGACCAGGTGTACGGAGTGGACCTCGTCAGGGTTGGGGCGTAGGTCGGTGGTGTCGGTCAGCGTCATAACGATCGGGGTGATCGCGAATCCCGATGCGGCAGGGAAGTCGTCGAGCTTGCCGATGAGATCGGTAGGACCTGCCATCAGGCCGAGTTCCTCGTGTAGTTCGCGTACTGCGGCTTGTTCGGGAGTCTCGCCTTCGTCCAGGCGACCACCGGGCAGTCCCCACTGCCCGGCGTTGCGGCCACGATAGGCCCGTTTGATGACGATCACTGACAGCGGTCCGTCGGCTTGCTCGACCACGCACAGCACAACCGCCGCGCGGCGCATACCAGGCGCATCCGGAACTTCGATACGCGGGAACTCACCCAGCCGGGAGTCCGCGAGGACGCGGAAGTCGTTGATGCTTTCGGGGACGCGCGGTCCCGGGGTGGTACCCATATCGTCGATCTTGCCCCACTTGCGCGAGCGACTGGTGGGGTCAGCAACCAGGTTCTGCTGCTACCGAGTTGCGGTGGTGCGAGTCGCTGAACGATCAGCTTGGAGGAGAGGCGGAGCGCCACGCGGAGTGGCGCCCAAGCGCCCCGACGGCATAGGGGCGAGCGGGCCGTCGATCAGATCGGCGAAGACGGTGTCGATGATCGCGTGGCGGCGGTGGGTGATGTCGGCGCCGGCGGCGGTTCGGTGGAGTTGGTGAAGAATGGGTGATGCCGGCACACCGAAACAGCGCGTCGGGGTAGCGAGCATCGCGGACGCGGCGCACGACCAGCTGCGCGGTGGTGGCATCCTTTGTGGAAGCGAAAGCGGTGTAAGGGATTTCGGCGACTTCGGCGTCAGAGATCCAGTCGCTGGTGTCGGGGTCGTGTACCGCTGGGCCGGGCCGCTGTTCGTGGAGGTTCAGGTGAGTTTGATGTAGTCGAGCTCGAAGTCGTGTTCCCAGGTGGTGCCGTCGGCGGACTGCTTCCACGCGCCGGTGATGCGGGTCCCGTCGTCGGTGAAGGTACCGGTGTAACGCTGGGAGAATCCGGGTGCCAGACGCCACAGTTTCCACACGTTGTTGTCGAGGCTCATCTGGTAGATCCGTGTGACTCCTCGGGAGTCGTAGTAGTGCTGAACGAACCCGGTATCGCCGTCGGCGCCGATGACGGCGATACCGTCCGGGGCGGCCGGATGGTCGTTGGTGAAACGCTGGATGAGGAAATGCCTGCCTTCCAGCCATTCGAAGCTCACCCCGCCGCGCTCGGTCACGGCCGGGGCATCGGGTCCGAAGAATCCGGCTGCGAATGATGCCCGCGTCTGCCATCGCCCCAGCAATAAGTCGAGGCGGTCGAGCGACCGATCACGGCCGGCTGGAATATCCCTCGGTTCGATGATCGGTTCGGGTGTCTGCGCGGGGGACATCGTGTTTACCTTCTGATTGCGTAATGGGGTGTCGATGAGTAGACGATGCAGCCGGCGTCGAATCATCGCCCAACGCGCCGACGCGCCGACGCGCCGAAACGCTGTGGTGTGGTTTTGCGGTGGTGCGCCGGGAACCGTCAAGGTGGGTGTTCCTTGTCTTTCGACGAGGTGGCCATCGACGAAGCTGGTTCCGGCGCGGACCAGGGCGACCAGGTGCGGGGCGTTGACCCCGACGCCAGCGGGCTCGAGCAGCCTAGATGAGCTCGAACGTCATAGCCAGCCTCAGGTGCGCCGACTTCGGCAGTGTCGCAAGAACATTGGCTTGCTCGTGGAACCAGCAACGCTGTTCCTTGGTTTGCGGGAAGACATCACGCTCTGCCTTCCGGAACCGGAGTGCGCCGTCACCGACCGCGAGGACGGGAGCGCGCAGGTCCTTCCTCGGCGCGATTCGCAATACCCGTGCATGCCGCGATCGCATTAGCGTCGGTTGTCGGCGCCGCGAGCGGAGTGCGTGCGCGAGGAAGCGAGTAGCTCTGAACGTTCTATGCCGATGAGCGTGCTTTCCGGACCTGCAGCCGACTGCGAACCCGTCCGGCGAATCGACCTCATCGGACGGTCGTAACCCGACACCATCCCTCGTGGACGCTGAAACTTGATTCGTCAGGCGCCCCGGGCGAGGTGGCGCACAGAACCACGGCGGGTACCGAGAAGGAGGGCGATGTGGCCGGGCATTGCACCTGTTGACGTCGCGGGGGTCGTCAGCTGATCTTCGTGATGCCGGGAGGGTTCCATCTGCCGTCGAGAACCTTCGTGTTGGGCGAGTACAGGCGTAGCAGCAGGTTGAAGTTGCCCGAGGCGGGCGCGGGTAGCCAGTTGACCTCACGTTCGGCACCGGGGGAGTGAGGTTGAATGTAGATGTCGACCGAGCCGTCGGGATTCTTCTGCACCGACTCCCCGCGCCGCGCGTATCGCTTGGCCGGGTTGTGGACGAAGAATCCCTTGTCGTTGTACATCGTCAGCGACCAGAATGCGTGCACCGGGGGGATCTCGTGCATGCCGAAGTGCAGAACATAGTTGTGATCAGCCCCTAGCAGCTCACCCTTCCCGTCGACACTGGCTGCCGGATAGACCGCGTCATCGGGCAGATTCGCGCCGAGCCCGCCGTAAGCCACATTGGCGCGGGCGAGCCAGTTGGTGCCGTAGGAGCCGATGCCGGACCGCGATATCCGCCAGCCATTAACTGCCGTGCCACCGAAAGGCACCTCGATCTTCGGCAGAGCCTTCGTCCAGGCGTTCTCCCACATCTTGCGATCGGAATCGGACAGTCGGCTCCAGTCGAGTTTCTTTTCCGGCGACCACCGGACCTTCGCCAGCTGTGTGAGCAGGTCCTTGTCTTCGGGCCGAGTCTGGGCATGGGAGAGGCTGTCGTAGTACAGGTCCCAGTACTGCTGCGGGGTGAGGTTGTGAATATAGGCGGCGACCTCCTGGTTCTTGGGCCAGGACGCGTGCAGGTCGGTGTTTTCCGGCGGAACATACGGCGTGCCGTAGGCGCTGAGCGGGACCGCGGTCAGCTGCTGCTGAATCGCGGCGACAGCGGGGACGTCGTTGGGCCCGTTGACCTGGATCCGGCCGATGATCCATCCGCCGTCGGTCGGCATCCGGTATTCGCGCACCCCCGCAGGGAGGGTGCCGTGCCAGTTCGGTCCGGTGATTGCGAACTGGTAGCCATGTAGTACACCCAGGGTGCGCGGGCCGGGCGATGCGTCGACGTTTGTCCACATGTCCAGCAGCGGGAACAGGTGATAGCGGGTGCCCATATCCGGCACGCCGATGACCAGCGGCTCCTTCGAGACATCAAAGAACATCGAGGAATACAACGTATCCACGTTCGGCCGCACCACACTGGTGAACGAGGCATCCGGCATGAACGCAAGATTGGCGAACTGATTCATCGGAGCAGCGCCCCGCCCATCCGGGCGCGCAACATTCGTCGACTGGCGTCGCGTCACCTCCACCGACACCAGCGGATAGGTGTAGGCGTACGCGTTCACCGCAGCGTCCTCATCCGTATTGAAAGACGGCGAGGGACCCTTCGAGAACGCGGCCGAAGCCAGCACGACAACTGCCGCCACGAGCGCCGCTGCGGCCGTCCTGCTCCGGCGAACTCTCGATTTGCTGCCAACCACAACGCCCTCCTCGGAGGTGAAACGAATCATGCGATAACGTTTGCCGTTGAGTCGCTAGTGGCAGGAGGAGTCTAGCTTGCAGCAGTTTCTCCTGGAGGCTACTTCGGTGCGGACAAGTAGCTGGCCGACTCGCGATCGAAGCCCAACCGGTACTTGGCCCGCGGTCCGGCTTCCCCCTCAGCCCCATCGCCGATCTCGCACCAGGGTGTGTGTCCCCGGACGGGGCGCCGCCACTGTTCAAGAGCGGCGATCGCGAGTGGACGCACGACTTCGCGGCGAACCAGAACGCCGATCGCAAAACCTCGTGGCACACCCTGCCCGCGTTCGTCGAAGGCGAACCGATCTCACCGTTCCAGCGCGCCGCGGTGCTCGTCGACACCACCAACCACGTATGCCACTGGGGCTCCCACGGCGCCGGGCTACATCAACACCATCATGACCCTCACGTTGCCGAGACTCCCCCTCGGGTACGAACTCGGCCTCCGCGTCGACAGCACACTCGCCACCGAAGCCATCCCGATCGGCACCGCCTCCCTCTACGACCGCACCGGCCCGCTCGGCACCTGCGTCCACCGCACTGTCCAACGCCCGCCGACAGATCGACTTCACCGCCACGCCTCGGCCCTGAACGTCGGCGGGCAGTTGGGGGCCGAGTTCGTCCAGCACCGCGCGATGTAGCGGCCGCCACAGACCGGCCTCGGTCCACGCGGTGAAACGCCGATGCACTGTAGGAACTTCACCTGCGGCGGGTGGCGGGAGTTGGTGGAGTTGATCGGTGGGTGCGGGACGCGTCGAGGGGCTGGGCGAACTGCTGCAGCGGGTCGGCCAAGCTGGTCAGCCATGATCGGGCCGCGTCCAAGCCCGCAGAGTCGAGGGTATAGAGCCGGCGAGCGCCCTCCGCGCGGGCGCTCACCAGCCCGGCGTCGCGGAGCACCTTGAGATGCTGGGAGACGCCGGGCTGGGAGATCGGTGTGTGCCGTTGCACGGCGGCGACGACTGCGCCGGCGGGTTGCTCGCCGGTCGCTGCCAGCTCGAGGATGTAGCGGCGGACTGGGTCGCCGAGCGCCTCGAAGATCTTTGCAGGGGAGGGGCCCATCAGGACTTTCGGCCGTCCTCGGGCTCGGTCGTGTAGGAGCCCGCCGTCTGCTCCGCGGCTGTGTGTGCGGCAGCCGGGTCGTCGCCGTCGCTGACGGCCGCGTCCGCCCAACCGAGGGCAGCTGCCCGGATGAACGCCCTGCCTTCGGGGGTGGTGTGAAAGGTCAGTGCCTCGCCCTGGTCCACTGCCGCTCCGCTCGACAGGTGCAGGCCCGGGCCCATCAGAGCAAGGTCCCAACCTACGCCGACGGCGCCGGGTCCGAATTGCGACCACAACTCGGGTCGATTTGCGCCTCGTGTGCCAGCTCCAGCAGGTTGCCCTCATCGGTAGGGGTGAGGCTGACCTCCAGCCACGACACTTGTGGGCCCATCTCCCAGGTGACGGCGAACCGCTGCGGTGCCTCGCATTCCTCGACGACTCCGTTCGCGTTGCCCTCGATCTGGTAGCGGCCGCAGTGGTCAAGGCTATGACCACCGCCTGGGCTCGCGGGACCCCAGATTGTCTCTGAACGACGAAAAGACACCTGTAGCTGGGCAAATTCGCTACGAAAAGGTGTCCTTACACACGGTTGAGTATGCAGCGTCGAAGACAAACGTAACCGATTGGTTGAATTAGTTCAGTTATGACCCTCCGCTGCCGCGAGGACTCGTGCCGCTTCCCGGGCTGCGTTGGTATTCGGTCGCAGCGCACGGGAACCGGCGAGCTTGGCGCGCACATGATCGGCGACCGTGATCGGTTCGTACCTGCTGCCCGCGCCGACGCACGACGGCAGCGTTTCGATCACCGCGTCGATATTGCCGTCATGGAAGAATGCGGCGCTGCGACGGCGTTCGATGGTGCCGTCGACGATCGGCGGCATGACTCGGTGCAGGGTCGACAGCCAGCGCTCATTGGTCCAGCGCGCCATCAGGTCACCGAGGTTGACCAGCAGTGCGCCGTCGGCGGGCTGCACGTCCTGCCAGTGCCCGCCCGCGCCGAGTACCTGCAGGCCGGGCATCTGGTCGGCCCACAGGATGGTGACGATGCCGTAGTCGGTGTGCTCGCCCATGCCCTTGAGTTCGCCGTCGAGGCCGACGGTGCCCGGCGGCAACGCATAGTTGTTCATCCGCAACACATCCAGCGAGTGGTCGGTGAACCGGTCGAAGTAGCCGCGTGGCAACTCGAGTGCGTCGGCGAAGATCGTGGTCAGTGTTCTGGCGACGCGCGCAGCTTCTGCGTAGTACGCCTGCACGCGCGGCTCGAACGTGGGTACCTCTGTGGGCCAGACGCTTTCGGCGTAGTCGACCGTCGGCAGGTCCAGTTCCGGGTAGGCCGATGCCGCAATACCGACATTGAACGCCTCGAAGAAATCGTTCATCCGGGTCGCGGATTCCACGCCGAGGCTCAGGCTGAGACTTTCGCTCTTCGGCGGGGAGTAGCCGCGGTTGATCTCCGCCGGGGTCCGGTAACCCTGCTTCGTCTGCGAATCGAGCGCAAAGAAGACGTCGATGGCCGCGGCGAAGTCTTCCAGGATCTGCTGAGGGATGGCATGTCCGACGATCTGCATGAATCCGACCGTGTGTGCGGCGCCATCGATCCGACGGGCCACCTCGCGCCGTTCTGCCTCGGACGCCGCACCCACATAGGGTGAGATATCGATAATGGGCACCTGGAATTCCACGGCGGGCGTCCTTTCATGAGGCAGCGTTGACGGCGTAGTCCGGCACGCTCGGATCCATTCCGCCGCAAAGGTTTGCGAGCGTTCACCGAGGCGCATCGCCTTCGATGACGGACATCGGGCACGCTCCGAAAGTACTAGGTGCGATAAGTCACAGCAATCAGAATCTGCTTTTTATATGTCGTGAACGTTCACTCTCGTGACGCTCAGGTAAATGTCGTGTCAGGGCACTGGGATGTCGTGCAGCCGGTGCCCGACGACGATCTGATACCGCACGGGATGTTCTGAGCGAACCGAGCGCGGGGCGCACTCAGTGAGCGCCCCGCCCTTCACCGGCGAGACGGCCGCGGCGGATGAGCGCGCACTTGGTGCCGGGCGCGACCGCGGGCAGCGCGTCGTCGGTATGCGGTTCCGGCTCATGCGGATTCGGGCGGACGAACAGCGTCACCATGGCGGCGGCGGTGAACCCGCTGCGGGTCATCAGCGCCGACGATGCGGCATTGCGATTCTTGACGTCGGTGACGATGCGGCGCGCGCGGCGCGCGAACGACGCTCACGAGCAGACGTCCACCAGGCGGCGAGCGATGCCGTGGCCCTGCATATCCGGGGAGACGGCGATCGGCTCGAGATAGGTCCAGTCGTCGCGGTGCTCGAACTCCATCGAGCCGAGCGCGAACCCGACGACCCGGTCGGAGCCGAGGGCGACCGAGCAGGCGTTGTCCGGGCTGTCGAGGTGTTCGGTCACCGATGTCCCCCTTTTACGCCCCCTTGCGTGCCGCCGCTTTCTTCGCCGGCTTCTTGGCGGGCTTGTCGGCGGTCTTCGTCGCTGCCTTGGTGGCCTTCTTCGCAGGGGCTGCCTTCTTCGCACCGTCCTTGTCGCCGCTGCCGTTGCCGGAGGAACCCGCGGCCCGGCGGCCACTGGCTTCCAGACTGCGCTGCAAAGCGGCAACCAGGTCGACCACTTCGGCATCTATTTCGGCGGGCGCGGCCTCGGGCTGGCTGGCCACCTTGCCGGTGCCGCTGGCGATCGCCTCGTCCAGCACCCGCTTGAGCTCGATCTGGTACGCGTCGGCATACTGGCTCGGATCGAAATCGTCGGACATGGTCTCGACGAGCGTCTCGGCCATCTTGATTTCCTGCGGCTTGGGCGCAGCGACCCCGTCCAGGGACTCGAAGTCGGCTGCACGAACCTCGTCGGGCCACAGCAGTGTCTGCAGCACCAGCATCCCGTCGCGCACCCGCAGCGCCGCAAGGCGGGTCTTCTGGCGCAACGTGAAGTGCACGAGCGCGGTCCGGTCGATGCGCTCCAGCGTCGTCGCCAGCAGCACATACGCCTTCGGTGTATTCGAATCCGGTTCCAGGTAGTAGCTCTTGTCGAACAGGATCGGGTCGATCTGCTCGGACGGGACGAATTGCAAGACCGGGATTTCGTGCTTCTCGGCCGCGGGGAGCTTCGCGAAGTCCTCGTCGGTGAGAATGATCTTGTCGCCCTCGGGCGACTCGTAGGCCTTGTCGATATCGGCGTACTGCACGGACTTTCCACAGACCGTGCACACGCGGTCGTATTTGACCCGCCCGCCGTCCTTGGCGTGCACCTGATGGAACCGGATGTCGTGGTCCTCGGTGGCCGTGTAGACCTTAACGGGGACGTTTACCAGCCCGAATGCGATCGAGCCTTTCCAGATTGCCCGCATTACTCCATGGTGACGGAACCCGTTCGAATATGCGAGCGAACCGGAATCCCCAGCGTCGCGGCGGCGATTCGGCGCCGCAGCCCGTGTGGAAGACCGGCGAATAGGGTGCACATTGCGCCGAGCGTGCCGCCGAGGCCGGTTCGTCCGGATAAATAAGCCCGCTGCACGGTCGGCGACAGCGTGAAGAAGGCATCGAAAAAGACCGGAATATCGGCGGGAGGCAGGGCGAGCATGGCGCACAAACCGGCGGCCCGCAGCGCATACACCGCCCGCGCGGTCACCGGCCACGCCGACGCTCCCGACGCGACCGTGTCGGCGGCCGCGAGCGACGCGGCGACGCTATATCCGGTGGCGGGATGGGTGAAGCCACCCGCCGCCCCGAACCTCCGCGACCCGGGCCGGCCACCCTGCACCGGGAAGCGCACCCGTTCCACCGGTTCGCTGCCGGTGAGTTCGATTCCGCGGGAACGCAATCGGTGCTCGAGCCGGTCGCGTAACACCGCGCCGTCGAGTGCGGGCCGTCCGGCCAGGCAGGTCTCCTCCAGCAGCATCGCGCCGCCGCCCAACGGCACCGCGTAAAGGAAGGACGGCGGCGCTTCGGGGTGCGCACCGTTATCCGCCCGCCAATCCATAAACAGCGGGTCGATGTGATCCGCCGTGACAACGACGCCGTAGGCGGTCTGCTCGGCCAGCGCGGGGGAGCGGCCGATCCCGCGGGCATCGATGATCCGCCCGCCGGTCAGCACCGCGCCGGAATCCAGCGTGACCGAGCGACGGTCGAGACCGACCACGCGTTCGGCGATCACGCGGGCGCCGTTGAGGTCCAAGGACTCTCGTAGCCGTGCGGTGCCGAGCACGACATACCTGCGCTCCAGCCGATGGCAGCGGGCGCCCCACGCGGTCGGCCGATCGATCTTCGCCGCCACCACGGCCGGATCCAGCCATCCCGGCAGCTCGTCCTCCCACGCCGCGTAGGTCGCCGACCAGTGCCGATACGGAAGCGGATCGATGGCGGTGACGGTGAGGCCGTGGGCGAGGCAACGGTGCGCCAGCGCCCGGCCCGCTGGGCCGAGACCGCACACAATGACGTCCGTAGTCATGCCACGCCTGTCGTGCTGTGAGGGCGTGGTGCGGTCTCTGATCGAGGCATCGGTCGCAGGAGTCCTCTCGTCGTGAGGAGCCTAGTTCGGGCCAGTCGGGAGGGTCAGATCCCGCCGGTGGACAGCAGGCCGCCGTCGACTCGGACGGTCTCGCCGGTGATCCACGCGGCCTCGTCCGAGACGAGGAAGCCGATCAGCTGCGCCACGTCTTCCGGCGTGCCGAGTCGCTTCAACGGGTACACCCGTGCCGCAGTCTCTTCATCCGCCGAGTAGAGCGCGTCGGCGAACTTCGTCTTGATCACGCCGGGAGCGACCGCGTTCACCCGGATCTTCGGGCCGAGCTGCCAGGCCAGTTCGTCGGTGAGCCGGATCAGCGCGGCCTTGGACGCGCCGTATGCGGCGATCACACCGGACGAGCGGATGCCGGCGACGCTGGCGACATTGACGACCGCGCCGCCGTTGTCGCGCATCCACGCCTTGTATGCCTCCTGCAGGTAGCCAAGCGCGGCGACGACGTTGACGTCGAAGATCTTTCGGACGGCGTCGAGGTCGGCGTCCATCAGCGAGCCGTAGACCGGGTTGATGCCGGTGTTGTTGATCAGGATGTCCAGCGAGCCGAATTCGGAGACCGCGCGAGCGACCGCCGCCGCCCGGCTTTCCGCGTCGCCGGAGTTGCCCGCCAGCGCGACGACCTCGCCCTGATGGCCCAGCGCGCGCAATTCACCGGTCGCTTCTTCAAGTGGCTCCGGTTTGCGCGCGGTGATCAACACATTGGCGCCGCGGCTCAGCAATTCCGCCGCCACCGCCTTGCCGATGCCCCGGCTCGCGCCGGTGACCAGTGCGCTCTTGCCCAACAGATCGGTACTCATGTGACGGCAGGTTACTTCAGACACGCAAACCCAGCGAGTTCGCCCCATCTGGGGGGCTCACATCGACACGTCCCCGCAGGGAAAGCGTTCGAGATTGCCATTGTGGGCTGGCCGAGGCGCCCCATCGGGATGAGGCTGGTGATGTCGGCCATGGCCTCGGGTCCAGCGGTTGCGTTCATCGGTGTCTCGATGACGGCCGGAGGTGATGACGTTGGCGAGCTGCCGGCTGAGCCACGTTATTGTCCGGCCACGGACTCCGCGGCGTCTGCCGAGTCGCGTTCGGCGTGGAGTCGCTGTTCGAGGCGTTCGCCTTCGATGTCAGGGTCGGGGACGTATTTCGCGAACCATTGTGGGTGGTACCAGAAGTGGTAGTTCGCGATCGCCATGACCGCGGGCACGAGGGTGAGCCGGACGACGAAGGCGTCGAGGAATACGCCGACGGCGAAGCCGAAGCCGATTGCCTTGATCGTCGGATCATTGTTGATCATGCCAGGTGGGTCTTGGTAGTCCAGCCACCACGTGACCGTCCCAGCCCGTGATCGGCAGGCTCGGTGTCGACCCCGCCGGGCGGCTCGAGCTGGGCGTAGCCGTCGTGGCGGGCACCGGCGGCATGCCTGTGGGCCCGGGCGATGGTGGAGTCCACGCTCACCTCCCACACGACTCGACCGGCCGCATCGGCGAACGCCTGCAGCATCTTCAGCAGCAGCGCCCACACTCCCGCGCGCTGCCAGCGGCGGAACAACCCGTACACGGTCTGCCAGTGCCCGTAGCGTTCGGGCACGTCCCGCCACGACGTCCTGCATCGGGTCCGCCACCGGATCCCATCGATGAGCTGCCGTTTCGTCCATTTCGGCGGGCGGCCCGCCTTCTTGCCACGAGCAACAGCGGCGCCAGCCGCGCCCACTGGGCATCGGTCAGGTCCGCCCGCCTCGCCACCGATACGCTGGTCACGAGGTCTCCGGTTGTCAGGTATTGCTTTGTCGCTAACCCAGATACCGGAGATCTCGTCTTGTCTTGTCACCGACATGCCAACGCAGGCAACATCTTTCGATCGACCCAGCTGAGGGCGCCGCGCGCGGCGCCCTCAGCTCTAACCACTTTTTAAACAGGGGCTAGTTCGGCGTGGCAGTCGGCATATACGGCCCGGTGTTGCTGACGGGCAGCTTATCCACCGTCACAGATCAGGGAACCGACCAGCAACCCAGGACTAGGGTTGAATGCCAGGCTTGCCCGGATTTCCGCTTCAACGAACACGCCCCACAGCTCACCCGAATCTCGGTGAGAAGTCCGGTGGTTTGCTAGCCGATCTCGGTCATCGACGTGATGCCTACAGCACCGCGTGCCGGTTGCGTCGGCCACACGCCGCGCCGGAGCGATTACCACCACTGAGCTGCATCGACCGATAGAGTTCAGATCCGCATACCCCGAAGAGAATCCGCGACGATCGTTGGTGTGCGAGTCGGCTGTTTGTGAAGTTCCGTTTCGACGACCACTCGACTGGAGCGTGATGAACCGCAAGCATTCGCCCACCCTGGCCGCGATCACCGCGGTGATGGTGGCAGCCACTGGCGCCGTTGCCGTTGTCGATACTTCGGCCAGCGCGGCGCCGGGTGAGGTCAACTCCGGCGGGATGCACCTGACTGCGTCGGTGGATTCCAATAATGTCGTACCCGCTGGCGGTGATACCCCAGCCGGAATACCGTTCTCGCACGCGGTCAAGGTGTCCGGAGACTATTCGGTCCACCTCGATGGAGCCCCGCTCCTGCGTAGCGGGCAGATCGCCGTCGGATATCTGGTCGGCTGCGCCGTGGACCTTACTAATGGCATCTCGGTAGGTATCGCCCCGAGTGTCGGCGCCAGTGCCTCAATCTCGCCCTTTGCCTCCATCACTGTGGGGGTGAATGTTATGCCCAACATGATGGGGATGGATGTTATGCCCAGCGTTATGCCCAGCGTCACCCTCGGTTTGCAGCCCAACTTCGGTGTCAACGGGGGCCTCCAGGGTGTGTTTGCGGTAACTTTGACCCCGGGCATTGTGACCGCGGCAGTGGTCGGCACGGCAGATCTGGACAGCGACGCGACATTCCCCTACACCTTCGGGCACACCAACACCCCTCTGAATGTCAGCGCATGCCCGGTACCGGCCACGGCCATGCCGTTCGTCACCGTCCGGGCCGACGCCACCAACGGCACTGCGCAAACGACGGGCTACGGCGACGGATTCGCGTTCTGAAGCGACCCTGAACCCGACTACCGACGCAACCTATCCAGACGCGGCACTAGCCACCTCCCGGCTGCGCGAGATCTGCCTCGACGCAGGCGCGGACAATGTGGGCTTCGTCTCGTCGACGATCCAAGGGTGGCCGAAGAATTCGAGCATACGCGCGGAATTCTGCCGACGGTCCGCACGTTCGTGGCCTTCTGCGAGCGGATGAATCGTGACAAGCTGCGCGGTCCCATGCGCAGTCTCGCCAAGACAGAGTTCAACCACGCCGACGACGAGACCAACGAGGTGTCGCGCCGTATCACCAGGGCGCTCCAGGACGCCGGCTACCGCGCCGTCTACCCCACATTTGGATACCCGATGGAGGTTGATCAGTTTCCGGGGCGCATCTGGGGAATTGCGCACAAGGTGGTGACGCAGGCTGCCTGCTTGGGGTTATGGGTATTCACCGCAACGTAATTCACCCGAAGTTCGGCACCTTCATTCTGCTGGCACAGTGGTCCCCGATGCCGTGGTCGACGAGCCGAGCGCGTCGCTGGAGTTCAACCCGTGTCTGGAGTGCATGCTGTGCGTGTCCGGGTGTCCGGTCGACATTCGGGGTGCAGTATGGGCGACTCGCGTTCGATCAGATCAGAAGCTATGCCCTGGCCAGGCTTGCCATTTGGTTGTCCAAACGGGGCAACCGACGGCGGGTCAGGGGATGGGGCATGGCCAGGATCTTGCGGTCCCGGAACCACTTGGGTCTGGTCAGCCTCGATGGAATGGTCGTACCGCCCAGGCCCTTTCGGGCTTGGAAAGCCGACAGCCGCCGGTGAAGAACGTCGTGTTTGTGGTGGTGGTTGCAGTTCTTGCGACCCTGAGCCGAGATCACCCCAGCACGAACGCCTCCGAGTTGGCGAGGGTCTCCCGACGCTTGAACCGCGGTGCGATCAACGAGATCACCGCATCGAAGCCCGCTCTCCACCGGTCATCGTCTACGCTGACAGCCGCGGTGGCCGCGGCAGATTCAGTTGTCTGCACAAACACCGAACAATGCCCCTGCCACCGCCCTAAACCGCCGAAACACGCCGGGGCACTCCAACTTACGGCTTTAGTACTAGGCGAATCGGGTCGGCCGGACAGGATGAGGTGTCGTGCTGTTGCGTCAGTTGGAATATCTGGTCGCCTTGGCGAGGGAACGGCATTTCGCTCGTGCGGCCGAATCCTGTCACGTGTCGCAGCCGTCGCTGTCGGCGGCCATCCGGAAATTGGAGCGCGAACTCGGGGTGCCGATCGTGCGGCGCGGGCGGCGGTTTGCGGGGCTCACACCCGAGGGGGAGCGGGTCTTGCTGTGGGCGCATCGTATTCTCGCCAATTCCGATGCGCTGCACCATGATTTGTCGACGATGCGGGAGGGCCTGTCCGGAGTGTTGCGGGTCGGGGTGATCCCGACCGCGTTGAATGCGGTCTCTCTGTTGACGACATCGTTCTGTGACCGGCATCCGCATGTACGGGTGTCGCTGGAGTCGTTGTCCTCGAGAGAGATAACGCGTGGGCTGGCAGAGTTCGAGCTCGATGTCGCGATGACCTATGCGGACGATGAAGAGCTCGGAAATGTTCGGGTGATTCCATTGTACGAGGAGCGGTATCTGTTGTTGACGCCGAACGACAGCGAGTTCGCCGACCGTGCCGTGGTGCGCTGGGCAGAGGTCGCGGCAGTGCCGTTGTGCCTGCTGACCCAGCGCATGCGTCACCGACGCATTCTCGACGAGATCTTCGCCGCAGCGAGTGTCGTGCCGGTCCCCGCGATCGAGACCGACACCGTTTCCACGCTGTATGCGCATGTGGCGACGCACAGATGGTCGAGCGTGATCTCGCACGCGTGGCTGAACGTCTTCGGGGTGCCCGAGGGAGTGCGGGTAGTGCGGTTGGAAAATCCGTCGCGGGCACCGCAGATCGGTCTCGTGATCGCCGATCGTAATCCCGAAACGATCCTTGCGCGGGCGGTGCTCGACGTGGCACGCGAATTGGATATGCGCGATGCCCTCGACCGCGTGCTGCACCGTCACCTGGGCACTTCATAGATCCGGGCTATGCCCCGATAGAAACTTTCGCTTTGACCCGGGATATCCGATACGGAAAGGTCGAAAGCGATTGAAGATCACGATCTTTGGAGGATTCCAGCTATGGCAAAGGTACTGTGTGTGCTCTACGCCGACCCAGTCGACGGATACCCGAACACCTACGCGCGAGATGACCTGCCACATCTGGATCACTATCCGGGCGGCCAGACCCTTCCCACGCCCAGCGGTATCGATTTCACACCAGGTCATCTGCTCGGCAGCGTATCCGGTGAGCTCGGCCTGCGCCGATTTCTTGAATCCCAGGGCCACGAGCTGGTGGTCACCTCGGACAAGGACCGCGCCGATTCGACGTTCGACCGCGAGCTTGTGGACGCGGAAATTGTTATCTCCCAGCCATTCTGGCCCGCCTATCTGACCCCCGAGCGGATCGCGAACGCACCGAAGCTGAAGCTGGCGATCACCGCGGGTATCGGTTCGGACCACGTCGATCTGGATGCCGCGATCGAGCACGGCGTGACGGTGGCGGAGGTGACCTACTGCAACAGCATCAGCGTCGCCGAGCATGTGGTGATGATGATCCTGGCGCTGGTGCGCAATTATCTGCCGGCGCACCAGTGGGTGCTCGACGGCGGCTGGAATATCGCAGACTCTGTCGCGCGCTCCTACGACGTCGAGGGCATGCACATAGGCACGGTGGCTGCAGGCCGTATTGGACTCGCGGTGCTGCGACGTCTTGCGCCGTTCGACGTACACCTGCATTACACCGATCGGCATCGGCTGCCCGAGCAGATCGAACGGGAGTTGAATCTGACCTTCCACCCGAGCGCCGCGGACATGGTGCCTACGTGCGATGTGGTGACGGTAAACGCGCCCTTGCATCCCGAGACCGAAGGGCTCTTCGACGATGAACTGATCGCGACGATGAAGCGGGGCGCGTATCTGATCAACACCGCGCGGGCCAAGATCTGCGATCGCGACGCAGTGGTCCGCGCTCTGGAGAGCGGGCAACTGGCCGGATATGCCGGAGATGTGTGGTTCCCGCAACCGGCGCCGGTCGATCATCCGTGGCGGAGCATGCTGCACCACGGTATGACGCCGCACATCTCTGGTAGCTCGCTGTCCGCGCAGACCCGTTACGCCGCGGGCACTCGGGAGATCTTGGAGTCTTGGTTTGCCGGAGCGTCGATCCGGGACGAGTATCTCATCGTCGACGGCGGGAAGCTCGCCGGCACCGGGGCGCATTCCTACTCAGTCAGTAGCTAGACATTTCCGTTCGTATTTGACGCGAGAGTCGGCCGCAGTGAGCCCTGCTGCTGACTCTCGCATTGAACTAGTACTACAGTCGTAAGTTGGAGTGCCCCGGCGTGTTTCGGCGGTTTAGGGCGGTGGCAGGGGCATTGTTCGGTGTTTGTGCAGACAACTGAATCTGCCGCGGCCACCGCGGCTGTCAGCGTAGACGATGACCGGTGGAGAGCGGGCTTCGATGCGGTGATCTCGTTGATCGCACCGCGGTTCAAGCGTCGGGAGACCCTCGCCAACTCGGAGGCGTTCGTGCTGGGGTGACTCGGCTCTGGGTCGCAAGAACTGCTGGACACTCGCCGAGAACAGCGGGCATGACACCCCGGATCGGTTGCAGTACTTGCTGTCTCGCGCCGTCGAACGCCGTCGGTGAAGAACGTCGGTAAGCCGTGTGCGGGAGAACCGCATGCACGGTTTGACGGGCGGGGGCTGGAAACGGAAGCGATGTCGGCCAAGGTCGAAACGAAAGCTGCCTGCGGGAAACCGCAGCCAGGAGCGCACAGACCTAAAGCCGATCATTCGCCACCGCGCCAACCCTCGACCCTCCCACTCAGGCGAGTGGGTGGCCGCGGCGTCGGTAGTGCGATAACCGGACTGGGTGCTGTCGGCGGCGTCGCCAGGTCGACCACGACCAGATGTGGTCGGCGGGATTGAGCCGGGTCAGCACGAACGGGCGGAGTCGATCTTCGATCGGTGTGGATAGGAAACCTGCCGGATGGCGCGCATTGGACAGTGGCGGCGTGGACGCGCTCGATGATCAGATCAATCGGAGATCGGAAAGTCCGAGGGTTTCGAGTTGGTCGATGCCGTAGTGAACTCCGGGACGATCATGCTCGGACGAACGTGGTCTGCGCCGGCGGCAAGGTGTTGCTGGACTTTGGTGGCGATTGCGTCGGCATCGACGGCGGATACCTCGGGGCAGTCGGGGTGGTCTGTGGGGGCGGCAGACAGGATGGCGCCGCCACAGTTCGACGGTGTCACCGATGTCGCGCCCGGTGATTTCGTGATCCTCAACTGGCAGGCAGTGTACGGGCATTGCCCGGCCTGCCGAAAAGGCAAGCACCAGCACTGTTTCGACACCCACAACGCGGCACAGCCGATGACACTGACCGACGGGACCGTCCTGACACCTGCATTGGGGATCGGTGCTTTCGCCGAGAAGACCTTGGTACACAGCGGACAGTGCACCAAAGTCGATCCCACGGCACCGCCGACCGTGGCGAGACTACTCGGCTGCGGAGCGATGGCCGGTTTGAGTGCGGCCATCAACACCCGCAGGCCACGGCGCCGACACCGTCATCGACGCCGTCGGCCGTCCCGAAACCTGGAAGCATGCCTTCTACGCGCGCGACCTCGCCGGAACCGTTGTCCTAGTCGATGTCGCACCTGAGAGGTCACCAGTGGGCACGGCATGCCCCGGAACAGGGCGCCGCAGAGGGTGTCAGCCGATGAGGGAGTTCATGAGCGTGCCCGCGCTCGTCGCGACGACACCGCCGATCATGCCTCCCGCCACCATCTTCGGGGAGGCCAGCTGGCCGTCGTTCCATTTTTCCCACGCGAATCGGCCGCCGGCGTAGGTAATGCCCATGACTCCGGATAGCAGGACGAGCCACGTGAAGTAGTGCGCGATTTTGAGGATCGGCTCGGAAATGGGTGGCGGTTCCGGAACCGGGTTATCCACTTGGGCTGTGAGCAGTTCGTGTGCGATGTACAGAATCATGGCAGGTCTCTCTAGGTACGGAATCCGACTCTCGCAGGTAGAGCAACTCATGCATGACAGCTATATGTGGCCGAATTATCCGGCGTCTGCGCCGATGCTGTCAACCGGTAGCGCTCGGCAATGCTTTCTCGTCAAGTCCGCTGCCAGCCATGAATTGCCACGATTCGCATGGAATATTTCATGGTTGGGCGACGATCTACACGTACCAATCGACGTCGCGGCTGCCGGTGCCGGGTGGCGCCGCGTTACCGCCGTCACACCTCGATCGCCGGTGGTCAGAGTCCGCGTTCAGACCAGGTAAAATCGGTGGTTCTTGTGCGTATCACGTCGCACAATCGAGCAGCACCCGACCAGCACCACGTATTCGTGAGGAGAAGCCTGTGATCACCGCGACGGACCTGGAGGTCCGGGCAGGAGTCCGCACCCTGCTGTCGGCCCCGGGCCCGGCACTGCGGGTGCAGGCCGGCGACCGGATCGGACTGGTCGGCCGCAATGGCGCGGGCAAGACCACCACGCTACGCATCCTCGCCGGCGAGGGGGAGCCGTACGCCGGAAAGATTCTGCGCTCCACCGACATTGGTTACCTACCGCAGGATCCGCGGGAGGGCAATCTTGATGTGCTCGCCCGCGATCGCGTACTTTCCGCGCGCGGACTTGACGCCCTGCTGCGCGACATGGAAAAGCAGCAGGCGCTGATGGCCGAGGTGGCCGACGACGCCGAACGCGACAAGGCCGTGCGCAAATACGGGCAGCTGGAGGAGCGTTTCTCGGCGCTCGGCGGATACGTCGCCGAGAGCGAGGCGGCCCGCATCTGCAACAGCCTCGGACTGCCCGACCGCGTGCTCGGTCAGGCGCTGCGCACCCTCTCCGGTGGTCAGCGCCGCCGAATCGAGTTGGCGCGCATCCTGTTTGCCGCCTCCGACGGCAGCGGCGGCCGCTCCGATACCATCCTGCTGCTCGACGAGCCGACCAACCACCTCGATGCCGACTCCATCACCTGGCTGCGCGGCTTCCTGCAGAACCACGACGGTGGGCTGATCGTGATCAGCCACGATGTCGACCTGCTCGCCGACGTGGTGAACAAGGTGTGGTTCCTTGACGCGGTTCGCGGCGAGGCCGACATCTACAACATGGGCTGGAAGAAGTACCTCGACGCGCGCGCCACCGACGAACAGCGCCGTCGCAGGGAACGCGCCAACGCCGAGAAGAAGGCGAGCGCGCTGCGCGTGCAGGCCGCCAAGCTCGGTGCCAAGGCGACGAAAGCCACTGCGGCACAGAACATGGCCAAGCGCGCCGACCGACTGATGGCGGAGCTCGACGACGTGCGCGTCGCCGACAAGGTGGCCCGGATCAAGTTCCCCGAACCCGCGCCCTGCGGCAAGACACCGCTGATGGTGCGGAACCTGACGAAGGTGTACGGCTCGCTCGAGATCTTCACCGGTGTGGAGTTTGCGATCGACAAGGGCAGCCGTGTGGTGGTGCTCGGACTCAACGGTGCGGGCAAGACGACGCTGCTGCGGCTGCTCGCCGGCGTGGAGACCCCGGATTCGGGTGGGCTCGAAGAAGGCCGTGGTCTGAAGATCGGGTATTTCGCCCAGGAACACGACACTCTCGACGACCACGCGTCGGTGTGGGAGAACATCCGGCATGCGTCGCCGGATGCGGGAGAACAGGAACTGCGCAGCCTGCTCGGCGCGTTCATGTTCACCGGCCCGCAACTCGATCAGCCCGCGGGCACGCTGTCCGGTGGTGAGAAGACGCGCCTCGCGCTGGCCGGTCTGGTCTCCTCGGCGGCGAACGTGCTGCTGTTGGACGAGCCGACCAACAACCTGGATCCGGTATCGCGCGAGCAGGTGCTCGATGCATTGCGCAGTTACGCGGGCGCTGTGGTGCTCGTGACGCACGATCCGGGCGCTGCTGAGGCACTGAACCCGGAGCGGGTGATCTTGCTGCCGGATGGCACCGAGGACCACTGGTCGCAGGATTATCTGGAACTTATTCAGCTCGCGTGATTTTCATCACAAGGACCTGTTGATCACGGACCGTTGAGTGCTTAGCCTTGAATGACGCGGCTCGGCGACTCGGAGGAAGCCATGAGCGACAGGCCTACACAAGTCAAGGCCCCATTGGGTAAGGGCACACGCGTCACGGGTAAGTCACGCGATCGGCTACAAACCCAGCTGAAGAAGCAGTACGAGGCGGGTGCCAGCATCCGTTCGCTGGCCCGGTCGACCGGCCGCTCCTACGGCTTCGTCCACAACGTGCTGGTGGAGTCGCATGTGCAACTCCGCAGCCGGGGTGGTGCTAATCGTCGTAAGACCCGGTAGCGATTCGCTCGGTGCACCGGCGCTGAGTGTCCGGGCCGCTCGGTGCCCGGGCCGCTCAGTAGCCGGGTACTGCGCCGTCGCCGTGCATCAGTAGGTTGCCCAGGCTGCGGAAGATCGGCAGGCCGGTCTTGATCTCCAGGTACGCGAACTGGCCCTGCGGGTTGACCTCGAGGAAGTAGTACTCGCCGTCGACACCGAGCCGCAGGTCCAGGACGCCGAAGCTGAGACCGAGCGCGCCCATCAAGGTAGCCAGATATTTGCTAACCGACGCGGGCAGGCTGCCGCGCACGAAGTCGACGGTGGTGTCCAGGCGCGAATCGACACGCCCTACACCTGCTTGCGAGTCGATCCGGATCGTCCATTCGACACCGTCGACCCACACCACACGCAGATCGCATTCGGCGTCGACGTAATCCTGAAAAGTGGTCGGCGCGGAGCGGATACCGCCGAGCCTGCCGAAGTCGGCCCTGGTGATGACCCTGGTCTCGGCAAAGTCGGCGCGTCCGGTGCCTGTGCGTTTGTAAACGACCGCGCCGGAACGTGATTCGACAAAACTGCGGGCTTCGTCGGGATCGTTGGTGATCAGCGTCTCCGGGATGGTGAACCCGGCCCGCTGCGCGGTCTGCAGCTGCACGATCTTGCGGCTGGCCATGCGATCGGCGCCAGGATCGTTGACCCAGTTCGCCGGAATCGACCAGAGCAGGCCCTGGATGAACCCGTCGCATTCGGCCTGGCGGTAGGCGTCGTCGGACGCGCGTACACCGGCGGGCACCTGGGCGGGATGCGGTCGTCGCCACCACACCGATCGGACGTCGTCGAGCCCGATGACATGCGACAGCGAGCGCGCGGTACCGAACTGGTCGAGCCGGAAACTTCCGGATTCACGCGGGAAGTCGCGCAGGTCGAGCTGAATCGGGCTGAGCCCGTGGTGTTCTCGCAACGTCGCCGCCATCGCGGTGCCGTGCAGATCGTCGGATTCGGAAACGATCAGGACCGAACCTGTCCGGCGCGCCGCCATGCGGAGTCCCGTTCAGTCGAGACTGTCGCAGTTGATGCCGTCGTCGCTACTGGCGAACGATTTGGTTTGGCAATAGGTGTAGGTGGTGCCGCCGACGCCAGGGCAATCGACGAGGTCGAGCGAATCGGCCCACGACGCCGTGAGTTGTTGCAGCAGTTCATCTCCCAATGCAGGGGAGGGTTCGGCCGCGAGAGTCATCGGACGCTCGACGAGGTCGATGCGGAGGCGTCGGGTGAAGTCGGCGGTGGCCCCGGGGCGGATGTCGACCAAGACCGGGCGGCCGCTGGAACTCGCCCCACGCCCATCGGGCAGCACCCGCAGCACATCGTCCCGACGGAACGTCCACGTCCCCTCGCTGACCCGGACGGTGATATCTCGTTCCGACTCGGCCACCAGCAGGCCCTGCAGTGCGGGAACGCGGTCACCCGTCGGCACGGTGCCGGGGAGGTGGATGGCGTCGGTCATAGGTTTCTCCGATCTGCTCGCGATTTGCCAGGGCCCCCGAGCGTGGTCTGCAGCATATCGCGCAGGGGCCATAGAGCGGCCCGGATCGAAAGATTTCGTGGCCGGTGGCAAACCGGATCCGGCCTGGGAAGCGCTTGAGCCGAAAGAATTTCGGCGAGCGCGGCAATGATGCTCAGCAATCGCAAGGCTATCGCAGCATACCGAGTTTTGTGGTCGTATTGCCCGAGATTGGCGACCGTGCATCCACCCGTGTGGTGCGGCGGGCGAACTGTGCAGCGCCCGAGCGGTTTTACAAGCCGAGCAGCTCCGGCCGTTCGGCGAGACCGCGGAAACGCTTGCCCGGGGATTCGACGAGCTTGCGCGCGGTGAGATCGAGGACGCCACTGAGCACCGAGATCTCCGCAGCGACGGTGCCGTCGAGTTTGCGGATCTCCTGGCGGATCCGAAAGGTTTTGCCCTGCTGCCAATCGAATTCGCAGGTGATGGTCACCTCGTCGCCGCCACGCAACTCGCGACGGTACTTGATCGTCGTCTCGAGCACGACCGGCCCGATACCGGTGGCCAGTAGTTTGTCCTGGCCGACTCCGGCGGCGCGCAGTAGTTCCCAGCGGGCGTGCTCGGCGTACTGCAGGTACACGGCCTGATTGAGGTGGCCCTGCGTGTCGAGCTCATAGCCCCGCACTACGACTGGAACGGAGAAGGTCATGTCATGCCGAACCCCGTTCCAGTCGCCGATTGTTCCCGACGGGGCTGATGTCTTCGCCGCACTCGCCCCGTCATCGTGACTTGCTTCGTCATTCCGGCGAACGCCGAAATCAGCGTCGGTTCGCGTTCCGCTCGGCCCACCAGGTGGGCGAATCCACGAAGTGGTTGTCGAACTCGTCCTGGGACGCCGCGAGATCCTCGAAGGTCGCCTCGCCCTTGACGAGCCGGTCGAGCAGCCGGAAGTAGCCGAAGCGTTCGACAGCGGGCATGAGTGCGATGAGGATCCGCGCCGAGCTGTCCGGGGTCGCGCCGAAGGCGTGCGGCATCAGCTTGGGCATGACGATCGATCCGCCCGCGCCGACGGTGATGATCTCGTCGCCCGCCAGCACCTGCAGCTCGCCGTCCGCGACGTAGAACAGCTCGTCGGAGATGGTGTGGAAGTGCGGTGCCGCACCGTCGGCGCCGCGATCCATGCTGACCTCCAGGTGGCTCACCGTGCCGCCTGCCTCGCTCGAATCGGTGAGCAGCCGCATGGTGACGGAGTCGGTCTTCAGCACCTCGGCGTCCTGCGGCTGACGGATCGCGACCCGGCGGGTGGTGGTGTCGTTCATGATGCTCTCCAAGTGGTTCGGTGATTTATAATTCGCTATTGAACTATATGCCATCGAATAGAATGCTGTATATGGCTGAGACGCAACAACTGATTTCGCAGGCACATGGGTAGCTCATCGGGTACGCCCAAAACCCCGTCACGGACTCAACCGCCGCCCCGCGACGACACTGTCGATGCACTTACAACCGGCAAAAGTCGCGGAGAGGCGGGGGAGCAGCCGGATCCCGTCGACGAGATCGTCACCCAGTGGCACCGCGAACGACCCGACCTCGAGCTGGACGCGATGGCGATCATCGGGCGTCTTGGCAGGCTTCTCGTGGTCGCGCAGCGGGAGATCGAGGCGGTCTTCACCGCGCACGGGCTGCAGCGCGGCGAGTTCGATGTGCTTGCGGCGCTGCGTCGTTCGGGGGAGCCGTTCGAACTCAACCCGTCCGTGATCGCCGACACTCTGATGCTCTCGCGGGCGGGGATGACCGGACGGCTCGATCGCCTGGAATCGGCGGCCCTGGTGCGACGCATCGCCGACGCCGAGGACCGCCGCGCGGTACGCGTCGCACTGACCGATGCGGGCCGCACGCTGATCGACAAGGTCGTCACCGCGCACACCGCGAACGAAACCCGCATCCTGTCGGTCCTTTCCGCGAAGGATCGCCGCGAGCTGGACCGCATTGTCAGGCAGCTGTTGGGCAGCCTCGAGGGCCGAGTGAGGTAGTCCGCTGCGGTTAGCGGCAGTCACTCTTTGCGGCGAACGGATGCTTCGACGAGATCCAGTACTGCCGAAAGGTTTTCGTTCGTGTGGCCGGAGGCGATGCGGGCGATCAGGCCGTCCAGCACCAGGTCCAGGTAGCCGAGTAGTACATCGGTGGGTACGTCGTCGCGGAGTCTGCCCTCGGCCTTGCGGCGTTCGAGGCGGGCCAGGGTGGCGGAGGTGAGTTCCTCGGAGCGCTGCTCCCAGTTCGCCCGGAACTCCGGGTCGGTGCGCAGCCGGCGCGCGATCTCCAAACGGGTTCCGAGCCAATTGAATTGGGCCGGATCGGCCAGCATGTCCCGCATGACCTGGACCAGACCCTGGTTGGCGGCGACATCGGCCATCCGCTCGGCGTCCTCCTGCGCGAGCGCGAGGAACAGCGCGTCCTTATCGCGGAAGTGGTGGAAGATGGCGCCACGGGACAGCCCGGTAGTCTCTTCCAGCCGCCGGACAGTGGCTCCGTCGTAACCGTATTCGGCGAAGCAGCTCCGCGCGCCTTCGAGAATCTGGTTGCGACGCGCTGCGAGATGGTCGTCACTGACCTTGGGCACACAGCCTCCGTTCCGTGTCAGGGCCTCCGCCCGGTGCGCAGGCGCCGCCGGCGATGCCGCCAACGCACTGTGCGTGAAGGTTCGAGCCTAACCTTTTAAGGAGGGCAAGAACTTTCACGCACAGTGCGGGTGATCGTGGGCTATTACCCCTTGATCATGTTCCGTAGCACGTACTGCAGGATGCCGCCGTTGCGGTAGTAGTCGGCCTCACCGGGGGTGTCGATCCGGACCACCGCGTCGAAGGTGATCTTGTCACCGTTCTCCTTGGTCGCCGTGACCTTCAGGGTCTTCGGAGTCGCACCCTCGTTCAGCTGGGTGATGCCCTCGATGTCGAAGGTCTCGGTGCCGTCCAGCTTCAGCGACGCGGCCGACTCGCCGGCCGGGAACTGCAGCGGGATGACGCCCATGCCGATGAGGTTGGAGCGGTGGATGCGCTCGAACGACTCGGTGATGACGGCCTTCACGCCCAGCAGGCTGGTGCCCTTGGCGGCCCAGTCGCGCGAGGAACCCGAGCCGTACTCCTTGCCGCCGAGCACGACCAGCGGGATGCCCGCGGCCTGGTAGTTCTGCGAGGCGTCGTAGATGAACGCCTGTGGGCCACCGTCCTGGGTGAAGTCGCGGGTGTAACCACCCGAGACATCGTCGAGCAGCTGGTTGCGCAGCCGGATGTTGGCGAAGGTGCCGCGGATCATCACCTCGTGGTTACCGCGACGCGAGCCGTAGGAGTTGTAGTCCTTGCGCTCGACGCCGTTGGCCTCCAGGTACTGGGCGGCCGGGGTGCCGGGCTTGATGTTGCCCGCCGGGGAGATGTGGTCGGTGGTGACCGAATCGCCGAGCACCGCGAGCACCCGCGCACCCTTGATGTCGGTGACCGGCGCCGGGCTCTGCGGCATGCCGTCGAAGTACGGAGGCTTGCGCACGTAGGTGGACTTGGGGTCCCACTCGAAGGTCTTGCCCTCCGGGGTGGGCAGGCCGCGCCAGCGCTCGTCGCCCTTGAACACGTCGGCGTAGGACTTGATGAACATGTCCTGGCTGATCGACGAGTTGATGGTGTCCTGGATCTCCTTCGAGGAGGGCCAGATGTCCTTCAGGAAGACGCCGTTGCCGTCGGCGTCCTTGCCGAGCGCGTCGGTCTCGAAGTCGAAGTCCATGGTGCCCGCGAGCGCGTAGGCGATGACCAGCGGCGGCGAGGCCAGGTAGTTCATTTTCACGTCGGGGGAGATGCGGCCCTCGAAGTTGCGGTTGCCGGAGAGCACCGCGGTGACCGACAGGTCGTTGTCGTTGATCGCCTTCGACACCGCGTCCGGCAGCGGGCCGGTGTTGCCGATGCAGGTGGCGCAGCCGTAACCGACCAGGAAGAAGCCCAGCTTCTCCAGGTAGGGCCACAGGCCCGCCTTGTTGTAGTAGTCGTTGACGACCTGCGAACCCGGCGCCATGGAGGTCTTCACCCACGGCTTGGAGGTCAGACCCTTCTCGACGGCGTTGCGCGCGAGCAGCGCGGCGCCGAGCATGACCGACGGGTTGGAGGTGTTGGTGCAGGACGTGATCGAGGCGACCACCACGGCGCCGTGATCGAGCACGAAGTCGCCGTACTCCTCGCTGGAGACCTTGACCGGCTTGCTCGGACGACCCGTCGCGCCGTTGGCGGCGGACGGCCCGAACTCCGCACCGTCGTCGGCGAAGGACAGCACCGCCGGGTCGCTGGCAGGGAAGGACTCCTCGACGGCCTCATCCAGCTTGGTGTGCGGGGTCGTGGCGGCCGGGCCGCTCTCCGCGTCGTCGGTGTAGTTGTGAATGTCCTTGCGGAAGGCCGTCTTCGACTCGCTCAGCGGGATGCGGTCCTGGGGGCGCTTCGGGCCCGCGATGGACGGCACCACGTCGCCGAGGTCGAGCTCCAGGTACTCCGAGTACGCCGGCTCGTGGGCGGCGTCGTGCCACATGCCCTGTTCCTTGGCGTACGCCTCGACGAGCGCGAGCTGGTCGTCGTTGCGGCCGGTCATGCGCAGGTAGTCGATGGTCACCTCGTCGATGGGGAAAATCGCCGCGGTGGAACCGAATTCGGGGCTCATGTTGCCGAGGGTGGCGCGGTTGGCGAGCGGAACCTCGGCAACACCCTTGCCGTAGAACTCGACGAACTTGCCGACCACGCCGTGCTTGCGCAGCATGTCGGTGACGGTGAGCACAACGTCGGTGGCGGTGACGCCCGGCTTAATCTCACCGGTCAGCTTGAAGCCGACGACGCGCGGGATCAGCATCGAGACGGGCTGGCCGAGCATGGCCGCCTCGGCCTCGATGCCGCCGACGCCCCAGCCGAGCACGCCGAGGCCGTTGACCATGGTGGTGTGCGAGTCGGTGCCCACACAGGTGTCCGGGTATGCCTGCGCCTGCCCTTCAGAGTTACTGCGGACCATGACCGTCCGAGCGAGGTGCTCGATGTTGACCTGGTGCACGATGCCGGTGCCCGGGGGGACGACCTTGAAGTCGTCGAACGCGCCCTGGCCCCAGCGCAGGAACTGGTAGCGCTCGCCGTTGCGGGAGTACTCGATGTCGACGTTGCGCTCGAAGGCGTCGGCACGGCCGAACACGTCGATGATGACGGAGTGGTCGATGACCATCTCGGCGGGAGCCAGCGGGTTGACCTTGTTCGGGTCGCCGCCGAGAGTGGCGACGGCCTCACGCATGGTGGCCAGGTCGACGATGCAGGGCACGCCGGTGAAGTCCTGCATGATCACCCGCGCCGGCGTGAACTGGATCTCGATGCTCGGCTGGGCTGAGGGATCCCAATTCGCAATGGCGCGAATGTGATCGGCGGTGATGTTGGCACCGTCCTCGGTGCGGAGCAGGTTCTCCGCGAGGACCTTCAGTGCGTAGGGGAGTTTCTCGGTGCCGGGCACGGCGGCGAGGCGGAAGATCTCGTAGGAGTTGCTTCCGACCTCGAGGGTGCCCTTGGCGCCGAAAGTATCGATACTTGTCGTCACGTCAGCTCCACTCGTCTATGAGGGTGGCCACCGGCGGGGCTGTGCCAGTGGCTCTACGTCTTTGGAGGGCTCCAGCGCTGGAAGTTGCTGGCTCCTCGCCGTCGCCAGCCTAACAGTACGCTTGTCCTGTGAAACGCGCGGGGGCCGTCCGGCGTGCCGTGTGACGGCGCCCCGACACTCCGTCGCGTACTGTGCTTTCGAGTTAGTCGGTGTGGCCGGTGGGCAAGTGCCGGCTCAGAGCTTTGCTCACCCTGCAGTGATGGATGCCCGTCGCCTCGCGCGACGATGCGGCTCGACAGACCGGATGGAAGATGACCGTCTCGCACACCTCGGCTTTCCCGACCTTGGCCACCGAACTGCCGCCGGGTACCGATGACAAGACCTTGACGACCATCAGGGAAGAAGTGGCCGACAATCATGTCGCCGCCCCGAAAGCCAAGGACCAGGCCGCACTGGAGGCGGTCGTCGCCGGCGCTCGGTCCCATGGCATCGAGCTCAGCATCGTGGTGATCCCCGGGAACCCGGGCCACGACTCTAATCTCCGTGACCTGGCCACCGCGGTCGGCAAGACCGAGCACGGCACCGTAGTGGTGCTCAGCGACGACTGGGTCGGCACCTACAGCGATTCGATAAGCCGGGTCAAGCTGGAGTGGGCCGAGGACGCGGCCAAGAGTCAGCAGGGGCATCCGGCGCAGGCGGCGCAGATTTTCGTGGATCGGCTCGACCGGCCGGAGTCCGTCTCCTGGACCGCGATCACCAGTGTGTTGCTGGTCGGGACGGCGATCGTGGTCGGCGGGCTGTACTGGATCAAGTCCCGGCGGGCCGCGGCGACATCTGTGCCGGTAAAGGCTTCGGGTTGGGATGACGACCGAGATTCCGCGCAGTAGCCGGTATCTGTTCAGCAATTTTTCCTGACGGTCAGTTTGTTTTAGCGGGTAAAGCCATGCGCCTATTCGGCTAATTTCTGGCAAAGCGCAAATTACACGTTTGTGATTCTGTTGCTGGAGTTTCTTTAGTGAAGGATGTGTCGTACGGTTCGAATGATTACAGATGGGGAAGAAGTGTTGAGAGAGCTATCTGCCGACCTCTGAGCTCGATGATTCGGCTGAGGCTCGTGAGGCGAAGCCGGAGTCGGGTCCTTGGGAGGTGCGATGCGCAACAACGGCGAAGCCGGCTCTCGGCGTCCGCTATCGGTCGCTCTGGGGTTGCTGGTGACGGTGGCCGTGGTCGTGACCGCGGGGGCCGCCGCCGCGGTGCCACCGGCCCCACCGAACCCGAGCGACGGCCAGATCGCTGACGCCGGAGCGCAAGTCGATGCCAGAGTGAGCGAGGTCGGCACGCTCATCAACCAGGTCGCCGCCGCGGATCAGCAACTGCAGCAGCTCGACGACGCGGTCGCACGCAAGCGCGAAGAGGTCAACAAGGCGCTGGTCGACCTGCAGAACGCACGCGATGCCGCCGATGCCGCCGCCGCGGCCGTCGTCGACACCCAACGCGAACTGGCCGACGCCGGAACCAAAGTCGGTGAGGCGCGCCGCAACTTCGACCAGTTCGCCACCCAGGCATACACCCGGCCCGGCTCCAGCTCGATCGTCACCTACCTCGCTTCCGCCAGTCCCGACCGCGCCCTCGCCCGTGCCCAGGTGATGAACCTGGTGTCGAAGAACCAGCAGCAGGTGCTCGACGGCCTGCGTCGCGCCCAGATCGATCAGGCCAATAAGAATTCCAGTGCGCGCCAAGCGAAGTCCGCCGCCGACGCGGCGGCCGCGATGGCCGAGCAGAAGAAGGTCGACGCGGCGATTGCGGTCGCCGCGGCCAAGGCGGAGTTCGATCAGCAGACCGTGCAGCGCGACAACATCGCCCGCGAACGGACGGCCGTCCAGGGACGGCTGGATGCCGCGCGCACGAATGTCGCCGGGCTGCAAGGCCAGCGAGAGGCGTTCCTGGCCTGGGACGAGCAGCGCAAGGCCGAAGAAGCCGCGGTACGCGCCGCCGCCGCGGCGGCGGCGGCCCGTGCCGCCGCGGACGCGGCGGCCAGGGAACGGGCGTCCCAGGCAGGCGAAGGGAAGCGGCCGCACATCCAGATTGAGGATTCGCCGCCGAGCAAGCCGCGGTCGAGTACACCGAAGTCCGGCACCACGTCGAGCACGCCGTCGATCACCGGCTCCGACGCGGTCGAGACCGTCGTCGACCGGGCCATGTCCCAGCTGGGCATCGTCTATGCCTGGGGCGGTGGCGACGAGGACGGGCCCACCCTCGGCATCCGCGACGGCGGCGTCGCCGACAGCTACGGCGATTACAACAAGGTCGGATTCGACTGCTCGGGATTGATGGTCTACGCCTTCGCCGGTATCGGCGTCTCGCTGCCGCACTACAGCGGTTACCAGTACAACGCGGGCACCCGGGTGCCCGTCGCCGAGCGCGCCCGCGGCGACATGCTGTTCTGGGGGCCCAACGGCAGCCAGCACGTCGCGCTGTATCTGGGCGATGGAAAAATGGTGGAAGCCCCCGAGTCCGGCAAGGTCGTGCGGGTCGCCGCGGTACGTGAGGGCGGCATCATGCCGTATGCGGTGCGTATCGTTTCCTAAGAGTTGTGGCGTTGCGGCGACACCGGATTCCCGTACTGTCGGAGCCGGTTGCGGCGCATGCGGCCATTACCTGGAATAGTTGTGGCAGCACGCACAGGACCAAGGCGAAAGCGGGGATGTTGGTGACTTCGACGGACGGTGTGAGCGGGGCAATTTTGGCGAAGGAATCGCCTGCGCCCGCGGCAAGCACCCTGGAGCGTGACGTCCAGACCCTGGAAAAGGCGATCTACGAGGTCAAGCGGGTTATCGTCGGCCAGGATCGCTTGGTCGAGCGGCTGCTCGTCGGTGTGCTCGCACGCGGCCACGTGTTGCTCGAGGGTGTGCCCGGTATCGCGAAGACCCTTGCGGTGGAGACCTTCGCCAAGGTGGTCGGCGGCTCGTTCTCCCGGGTGCAGTTCACCCCGGACCTGGTGCCCACCGACCTCATCGGTACCCGGATCTACCGGCAGGGCCGCGAGCAGTTCGACACCGAGCTCGGCCCGGTCGTCGCGAACTTCGTGCTTGCCGACGAGATCAACCGCGCGCCCGCCAAGGTGCAGTCGGCACTGCTCGAGGTGATGGCCGAGCGTCACGTGTCGATCGGCGGCAAGACCTATCCGATGCCCGATCCGTTCCTCGTCATGGCGACGCAGAATCCGATCGAGAGCGAGGGCGTGTACCCGCTGCCCGAGGCGCAGCGCGACCGCTTCCTGTTCAAGGTCGTCGTCGACTACCCCTCGGTCGAGGAAGAGCGCGAGATCATCTACCGGATGGGTGTCACCCCGCCAGAGGCCAGGGCGATCCTCGAACCGGATGAGCTGATCCGGCTACAGCAGGTGGCCGCGAGTACGTTCGTGCACCACGCGCTGGTCGACTACGTGGTCCGGGTGATCGTGGCGACACGCACGCCCGCCGAGTTCGGCATGCAGGACGTGGCGAGCTGGATCTCCTACGGTGCGTCGCCGCGCGCCAGCCTCGGCATCATTGCCGCGGCCCGCGCTGTCGCCCTGATCCGCGGCCGCGACTATGTGGTGCCGCAGGACGTGGTCGAGGTGATCCCGGATGTGCTGCGCCACCGGCTGGTGCTGTCCTACGACGCGCTGGCCGACGAGATCAGCCCGGACGACGTGATCAAGCGAGTGCTGCAGACTGTCGGCCTGCCGCAGGTCGCGCCGCAGGCGGTCGCGCCGGGTGCATCGGCCGCACCGGCTCCGGCGGCGCCGCCGGCGATGGGACCGCACGGTGCGCCCCAGCCGCCGCATCAGCAGATTCCGCAGCCGCCTGCGCCGCAGCAGGCCTCGCAGCCGCCCGTCGGGCAGATTCCGCAGGCCGCCGGCAATAACCAGCCGAAGTGACCCGAGCGTCGGATCCGGTTCCACCAGTGTCGATGTCATCACACGCACCGCCTTCGTTCCGAGCAGGAGAGCTGACAGATCCGAGGCTGTCGGCGGCGCTGAAAACGCTCGAGCTCACCGTGCGTCGTCGACTCGACGGCGTCCTGCACGGCGATTACCAGGGTTTGATCCCCGGCCCCGGCTCGGAGCCGGGGGAGGCCCGCACTTATCAGCCCGGCGACGATGTGCGGCAGATGGATTGGTCGGTCACCGCCCGCACCACCCATCCGCACGTGCGCCAGATGATCGCCGATCGGGAACTGGAAACCTGGATGGTGGTCGACCTGTCGGCCAGCCTGGATTTCGGCACCGCCTACTGCCAGAAGCGCGATCTCGCCATCGCCGCGGCGGCCGCTATCACCCACCTCACCAGTGGCGGCGGCAACCGGATCGGTGCGGTTGTCGCCACCGGTGAACAACTGGTCCGAATTCCCGCGCGCAGCGGCCGTGTGCACACCCAGTCGCTGCTGCGCAGCATCGCGACCACCCCGCACGCCCCCGACGGTGTGCGCGGCGATCTGGGCGGCGGCATCGAATCGCTACGCCGTCCGCAGCGCAAGCGTGGCCTCGCGGTGGTCATCAGCGATTTCCTCGGCGACATCAGTTGGCAGCGTTCGTTGCGGGCGATCTCCGCGCGCCACGATCTGCTCGCGGTGGAGGTGCTCGATCCGCGGGACCTGACGCTGCCCGATATGGGTGATGTGGTGCTGCACGACCCGGAGACCGGGCGCACCCGCGAATTCAGCGTGACGCCCACGCTGCGCGCAGATTTCGCGGCCGCCGCGCAGCGGCATCGCGAGCAGGTAGAGCAGGCTTTGCGCAGTTGCGGCGCGCCGGTGATGACGTTGCGGACCGATCGGGACTGGATCGCCGACGTGGTCCGGTTCGTGTCCACCCGCCGCCACGCCTTCGGCGCGCCGACCGGGAAGGTGGCGCGCCAGTGAGCATTTCGCATTTCACCGCACTGATCTGGCTGGCGTTCCTCGCCGTCATCGGGCTGATCGCGCTGGGCTACATCCTTGTTCAGCGCAGCAGGCACAAGCACATGCTGCGGTTCAGCAATATGGAGCTGCTGGAAAAGGTCGCACCGTCGCGGCCGAGTCCGGTGCGGCACGTGCCGATCGCGCTCATGCTGGTCGGGCTGGTGCTGCTCACCGTCGCCGCCGCCGGGCCGACGGCGGTCAAGAAGGTGCCGCGCAACCGCGCGACAGTCATTCTCGTGATGGACGTTTCGCTGTCCATGGAGGCCACCGACGTGCAGCCGACCCGGCTCCAGGTGGCGCAGAAGGCGGGCAAGGAATTCGTCGACGGGCTCACCCCCGGCATCAACCTCGGTTTCGTCACCTTCGCGGGCACCGCGTCGGTGATGCAGCCGCCGACGACGAACCGTGAAGCCGTCAAGGCATCTATCGACAACATCAAACTTGCCGAGCGCACCGCGACAGGTGAAGGCATTTTCACCGCGTTGCAGTCGATCGAGACACTGGCGCAGGTGCTCGGCGGCGCCAGCACGCCGCCGCCGGCCCGCATCGTGCTGATGTCGGACGGCAAGCAGACCGTGCCCGACGACAAAGACGTCGAGAACCCGCGGCACGGCTTCACCGCCGCACGCCTTGCCAAGAGCAAAGGCGTTCCGGTGTCGACGATTTCGTTCGGCACCACGTGGGGCACGGTGGATATCCCGGACCCGGACGGCAAGGGGTCGCAGCGGGTGAAGGTGCCCGTCGACGACGACGCGCTGCGTGAGATCGCCAAGCTCTCCGGCGGCGACTTCTATACCGCCTCGAGCCTGACCGAGCTCACCGCCGTCTACGACACCCTCGAAGAGCAGATCGGCTACGAGATGACCCGGGGCGATGCGAGCAGGCCGTGGCTGTTGCTCGGTATGCTCCTCGTCTCCGCGGGCGTCGTAACCGGATTGCTCTATCGTCAACGCCTGCCGTAGGCGGTGGCCTCGCATGCGCTCGTCCAAGTGTAAGAGACTAGCGACGGGACCCCGTCCGGCTGCGCCTAATCGGGCGGTGGCCCTCGCCCATGGGCGACGCGCTTGTGACATCACACGGATGTGTGGTGCCCGGGCGCGGCGCACGCATCCGAACAGATAGGTTGGTCTTTATGTCGAACATCACATCCCGATCGGTACTGGTGACTGGCGGCAACCGCGGCATCGGACTCGCGGTCGCCCAGCGTCTGCTCACCGACGGCCACAAGGTCGCCGTCACGCATCGTGGGTCGGGGGTGCCGGACGGGCTGTTCGGTGTGAAATGCGATGTGACCGATAGCGAATCGGTCGACGCCGCGTTCACCGAAGTGGAGCAGCATCAGGGACCGGTCGAGGTGCTCGTCGCCAACGCGGGCATCACCGACGACACCCTGCTCATGCGGATGACCGAGGAGCAGTTCACCAGGGTCATCGACGCGAACCTGACCGGCGCGTTCCGATGTGCCAAGCGGGCCAACCGCGCGATGCTGCGGGCACGCTGGGGCCGGATGATTTTCCTCGGTTCGGTGGTCGGCCTCGGCGGTGGCCCCGGCCAGATCAACTACGCCTCGTCCAAGGCCGGTGTGATCGGCCTGGCGCGCTCGATTACCCGTGAGCTCGGCTCGCGCTCGATCACCGCCAATGTCGTCGCGCCCGGTTTCATCGAGACCGACATGACGGCGGAGCTGCCCGACGATCTGCGCGACACCGCCAAGAAGTTCATTCCGTTGCAGCGCCTCGGCCAGCCCGAAGACGTCGCGGCCGTGATCAGCTTCCTGGCCTCCGAGGATTCGGCCTACGTCTCCGGCGCCGTCATCCCGGTCGACGGCGGCATGGGCATGGGCCACTGAGCTAACGGAAATTCGAGCGGCGCCGACACCTCGGTGGCCGCAAGCAACCTACATACGACTTCAGGAGAACCGAGAACTCATGGGCGGATTGCTCGAAGGCAAGACCATCCTGGTCACCGGCATCATCACCGACGCGTCCATCGCGTGGCACGTCGCCAAGGTGGCGCAGGAGGCGGGCGCGAAGGTGCTCATCACCGGGTTCGATCGGCTGCGGCTGATCGACCGGGTCGCGCAGCGGCTGCCGCAGACGGTGCCGCCGGCCATCGAGTTGGACGTGCAGAACGTCGAGCACCTGGCGACCCTGGCCGATCGGGTGCGCGAGATCGCGCCCGAGGGCATCGACGGTGTCGTGCACTCCATCGGGTTCGCGCCGCGCTCCTGCCTCGGTATCGGCGGCGAGTTCCTGGACGCGCCGTGGGCGGATGTCGCGGTGGCGCTGGAGGTCTCGGCCTACTCGTACTCGGCGCTGGCCAAGGCGCTGCTGCCGGTGCTCAATGACGACGCCTCGATCGTCGGCATGGACTTCGACCCGCGCCAGGCTGTGCCGTTCTACAACTGGATGGGTGTCGCCAAGGCGACCCTGGAGTCGGTGAACCGCTACGTCGCCCGCGAGGTTGGCCACCGCGGCATCCGCTCCAACCTGGTCGCGGCGGGCCCGGTCAAGACCCTCGCGGCGAAGGCCATCGCCGGTGCGGCGACGGGCGAGGCCAAGAAGCTCGAGGCGCTCAACACCGTGTGGGACGAGAACGCCCCGATCGGCTGGGATGTCAACGACCCGACCCCGGTCGCCAAGTCGGTCTGCGCGCTGCTCTCGGATTGGCTGCCCGGAACCACCGCCTCGATCGTCTACGTCGACGGCGGCGCGAGCCACAACTGGTCCATCCCGGCTAGCATGCTGGGCGAGGACGAGGCCGCGAACGAGGCGGAGCCGGCGAACGCGTGAGTCTCCCGTCGTCCGGGCGCGCGCCTCTCGGTGACGGCCGGGATGCCTGCGCGCGCCCGGGTGGCGTCTCCCGCAACCGGGTTCCGGCCCGCGCCGCAATGACGATGGGCTGAGCATGAGCTTCGACGCGTTACTGCTGCTTTCCTTCGGTGGTCCCGAACGCCCCGAGGACGTGATGCCGTTCCTGGAGAACGTCACTCGCGGCCGGGGCGTACCGCGCGAGCGCCTCGACGAGGTCGCGCAGCATTACCTGCATTTCGGCGGTGTGTCGCCGATCAACGCGCTCAACCGCGACATCATCGCCGCGGTCGAGGTCGAATTGGCCACTGCCGGAATCGAGCTGCCGGTGTACTTCGGTAATCGGAACTGGGATCCGATGGTCGAGGACACTGTCGCGCGGATGGCTGCCGACGGCGTGCGCTCCGCGCTGGTGCTCCCCACCTCGGCGTGGGGCGGCTACTCGGGCTGCCTGCAGTACCACGAGGACATCGCGAGGGCGCGTGCGGCTTTCGGCGCGGGTGCGCCGGAATTGGTGAAGCTGCGCCAGTATTTCGACCATCCGCTGCTGATCGAGTCGTTCGCGGACGCGATTCGCGCTGCGTTGCGAGAACTTCCGGCCGATCGCCGCGACCGAGCCCGCCTGGTCTTCACCGCACACTCGATTCCGGTCTCGGCGGACGCCGCCGCGGGCCCACCCGGCGACGGTGGCAGGCTCTACAGTCGTCAGGTCGCCGAAGCGGCCCGATTGTGCACCGACGCAACCGGTTTCACCGACTACGACCTGGTGTGGCAGTCGCGCTCGGGTCCGCCGCAGATCCCGTGGCTCGACCCCGACATCGTCGACCATCTCGAGGACCTGTCCGGCAAGGGCGTCGACGCCGTGGTGGTGTGTCCCGTCGGCTTCGTCTCCGACCACCTCGAGGTGATCTGGGACCTGGACAACGAGGCCAAAGATAAGGCCGCCCAACTGGATATGGCGTTCGCCAGGGCGGCGACCCCCGGCACCGATCCACGATTCGCGCAGCTGGTCGTCGAATTGATCGGCGAACACCTGACGAACACCGCTGCACGCCGACTCGGCGCGGTATCGGGCTACGGCTGTACCTACGACGGGGAACCGTGCGCGGTCGGGTGCTGCGCGCCGGCGCGCCGAAGCGGTCCCCGCCGGTCGGTGAAATAGCCTCGCCGGAACGGTGAAGTACCCGCGCTGCCCACCTTCGGGAATACCAACGACGCTGCGATAGCATCGCTTTATATCCGCAGTATCAGCAGCAATACCCGTAGCAGCCGCTATATCAGCCGCAGCAGCCATATCAGCCGCAGCTCCAGCAGTTCCCGCAACAGCCGTATCCGCCGCAGTACCAGCAGCAGCCGCCCAACCACTGAGCTCAGAACATACTGTGCGCGACCGGGTCAGAAGGGCGTGCTGGGCAGTCGAGTGTAAACGCCGGGAAAGCCGGAGCGGGCGCTGCCTTTGCCCCAGGAAGTCAAGCCCGCGAGGCGGCCGTTGACGACAAGCGGTCCGCCGCTGTCGAATTCGCCGGTATCGGCTTCGGTGGATCCGGCGCAAAGCATGTCGGCCGGGTCGAAAGCGGAGCCGTAGGCGGGCGCGCAGGCATTGTCGGAGACCAGGGGGACGAGGGCAGCTCGCAGCCTGGTGTTCGAGGAATCGTCCTCGGTGGTGGCGCCCCAGCCGAGGACGGTGCCGACACCGCCGTCCGCCGCCCCGATTTTCAGGAACGGTCCCGGTTGTGGTCGGTCCAGGGTGAGGATGGCGACGTCGTGATGGTGCACGGTTTCGCCGTCGAAATCGGTGTCGTGGAAGTCGGGGTGGATCCGAATGTTCTTGACGTGCACGGTGGTTCCGTCGCCCGAGTGCAGCTCGGTCCGGCCGAACGTCGCCGTCAACGCCTCTGGTAGGAAGATGGCGACCTCGACGCAGTGCGCCGCGGTGATCACCTGATCCGGCGCGATGAGTGCGCCTCCGCAGAACTGTCCTGACGGTCGGGTGAGGAACAGCGGACTGCCGATCGCGGCGAGCCAGGGATAAGCCGTGGCATTGGTGGTACCGCCGCCAACGACCGCGGCGGCGGGAACCGCCGAAGGCACGGCGAGGCCTATCAGCGCGGCGGTGAGCACCGCGAAACCGCGACGGGTGAAGAGCATGACGCACCGCCCAGGGTCGAGTAGCCAGATGGTCGGCTCATTCAACCAGAACGACCGCCTGCTCGCGCGGCACGCGGCTCTCACACCCCCTGTCGTGCTCCCCAAGTTCAGGCGGCGCCGCGAGCAGCGGCGTGGACGGCGACCAGTCGGGCGGCGCGGATGGCGTCCCACAGCGGGCGCAGCAGGGTTTCCTGGGCGCCTATGGCGGTGGCCGAAGTGGGGGAGGAGGCCGGTTCACGTTGCGCCACGGTGAGGATGGCGGCGACGTGGTCGGCGGTGTTCAGAATTCGCCTGGCGCGCAGCGGGATTGATTCCGGGTAATCGTGCTTGGCGTAGTCGGCGAGTTCGGCTTCGATGAGTTCGCGCGGATCGGAATCGGCCGCGCCGACCGAGGTCGTGTGCAACCGCATAAGGGCGTCGGCGGCGTCGCGGACCGCTTCGCGCATCGCGTATTCGGCCTCGCCGAGGGTCATGTCCGGGCCGGGCGCGGGCGGGATGGGCGTGCTGTAGATGGTCCACTGCAGGGTGTCGTCGTCGGCCCACTGCGGGATCAGGCCGGTGCCCTCGGTTGCGGGGACACCGATGAGCAGGCCCTCGCCCGCCTCGATGGCGTCGGCTGCGAAAGCGGTGCCGGTGGGCATGCCGCGTACATCGCCGGGCACCGGGAGCACCAGCCGCAGCTGTGCGCCCGGTTGCGCCATGGTCTCGCGAATCACCTTGAGCAACGCCATGACTCCGGTGCCGGGCATATTGCCACGAGAGGACCAGGGCAGGTCGTTACGACCGCCGGTCACCGGGTCGCCCGCAGCAATGGTGTGCTGCGGCGCCCAGGCGTACAGGGCCTCCAATATGTCGTCAGGCGCGCTGCATCCGGCCAGCCATGAGCCGGCCCACACCGTCAGCGTGGCACTAGGAGAGCACATAATCATCGAGCATAAAGGGTGATCGCTACTCGGGGGCATCCGTGCTGGGTACCCAGGTGAGCTGCGCGCATGGACGGCCGAACCGATCCTGAATGCGCACCGTTAACTCGCCGGTGTCAACCCCTACGGAAGGCCGCGCGCCACCGGTAGGCCTCCGGCCTGGTCGGCAGCGATACCTGGTCGATGCGGGCGGGCTCGAGCCCGCCCACGGCGAAGGACTCGATCTCTGCGCGGGTCAGCGGCCACGGCGGTCCGTCGACATGCTCGCCCTCCACCCGGATACCGGAGATCACCAGCAGCTCGCCATCCGGCGCCACCATGCGCGCCACATTGACGATCGCCTCGGCGCGCACGGACAGCGGCATGGACTGCACCGTGATCGACTCGACCACCAGGTCGAACGCACCGAGCCACTCGGCGGGCGGGTCGAGCAGGTCGGCCACCACGTAGTCCACCGGCGAGGTCGGAAAACGGTCCAGCGTGGTACGGATCGCGGTCTCGGAGATGTCGAACGCGGTGGTGCGAAACCCCTGCCGCGCAACATGTTCCGCGTCCCGCCCGAGCCCGCTACCGACCACGAGCGCGCGGCCGCCGATGCCGGCGGGGTCGTGTCGCTCGAACCAGTCGACCAGCAGCGGGTTGGGCTCGTCGGCATCCCACGGCACCACCGCGGAGCCCGCCTCGGCGGCGGCATAGAGTCGCTCGAACCAGCCGGTCGGATCGCCCTCGGCGAGCGAGTCGGTAGCGAGCCGGGTTGCGTCCACGTCACGAGGATCGGTCACCCCTCGAGTTTGGCAGAAGGGGGTCGATCGGTCCGATCGACGTCCCGGCGAGTGGATCACCGCTGTCGCTACACCCCAGCCCCGGCCGAATGCGGACGCCTGCGTGGTGCGTGGCAGGGTTGCGACTACTCCGGTTCGGTCACGAAGTCGATGAGGCCTTCCACCGCGCCGATGAGCGGGGCTTCCAGATCGCGGAAGGTTTCGACGGCGTTGTAGACGCGCCGCCAGCCTTCTTGCGGGGTGCCCCAGCCGAGACGGCGACAGATGCCGGTTTTCCAGTCTTCGCCGCGCGGTACGTCGGGCCAGGCTCGAATGCCGACGGTCGGGGGGCGCACTGCCTGCCAGACGTCGATGTAGGGATGGCCGGTGACCAGGACGTGGGGGCCGAGACCGGTGGTCAGCTGGGTTTCCTTCGAGCCGGTGACCAGGTGGTCGACCAGGACGCCGACGCGGCGGCCGGGGCCGGGGGCGAATTCGGTGAGTCGCTCGGCGAGGTTGTCCAGACCCTCCAGGTGTTCTACGACGACGCCCTCGACGCGCAGATCGTGTCCCCAGACCCGCTCCACCAGCGCGGCGTCGTGTACGCCTTCCACCCAGATGCGGCTGGTTCTGGCGACTCGGGCGCGCAATCCCTCCACCCTGGTGGAACCGGATGCCGAGCGCGTGTCCTTCTTCGGTGCGGCGGCGGTGGGGCGGACCAGGGTCACTGGTTGCCCGTCGATCAGGAACGCGGCCTCGCGCATCGCGAACAGCCGCACGGCACCGCGCCCGTCCTCCAGCTTCACGAACTCACCGTCGTAGCTGCGATCAAATCCGACCACGGCGCCGCAGAATCCGGTGGCGGCATCCTCAACCACGAGGTCACGCTCCGCAGTCACCTGCGGCACCGCTCGCTTCTGCTTACGCGAGTGCCCGCCGAAGATGTCGCTGCCGTACATGTCACGCGAACTCACCCGCCCGAAGCTACCTTGCGGGCGCCGGCTTGTGCGACAGGTGTGCCCGGCGCGGCGCGTGTGCGGCGGCGATCGAGATCGGCAGCAGGAAGACCGGATTCGTCGGCGATATGTCGGTGGCGTGGATCGGCGCGCCCCACGCCGCCCGGTCCGCGACCGGGATGGAGAACAACGGTCTGATCTTGTGTTGGTAACTCCCCAGACGGGGGTAGGAGCACTACAGTGTGTCTGTGGCCGCAATTGTTTGGCTGGTCGCGGGGATCCTGCTCGCGGCAGCGGAGATGCTCACCGGCGATCTGACTCTGCTGATGCTGGGTAGCGGCGCGCTCATCACCGCCGGAATCAGCTTTATCGCAGACACATCGGTGATCGTGGACGCGGTGGTGTTCGCGGTGGTGTCGGTCGTCCTGATGCTGGGTGTTCGTCCGGTTCTGTTGCGGCACTATGGAAAGCCGCCGCTGACACCGACGAACGTGGACGCGCTGCCTGGCAAGTCGGCGCTGGTCCTGGAAGCGGTGAGCGAGCACAGCGGCCAGGTGAAGTTGGGCGGCGAGGTGTGGACCGCCCGGCCGTTCGATCTGACCGAAGAATATCCGGAGGGGACCAAGGTGTACGTCATGAGGATCGACGGCGCGACCGCCGTCGTCTGGAAGGGACCGTAATGGCTGTACTGATCGTTGCCGCCGTCCTGGTGCTGTTGGTCGTGGTGGTGGTCTTCAAGTCGATCGCCCTGGTGCCGCAGGCCGAGGCGGCGGTCATCGAGCGGCTCGGGCGGTATTCGCGCACCGTGTCCGGCCAGTTGACGTTTCTGGTGCCCTTTGCCGATCGGATCAGGGCGAAGGTGGATCTGCGCGAGCGGGTGGTGTCGTTCCCGCCGCAGCCGGTGATCACCGAGGACAACCTGACGCTGCACATCGACACCGTCGTGTATTTCCAGGTGACCAGTCCGCAGGCGGCGGTGTACGAGATCAGCAACTACATCGCGGCGGTCGAACAGCTGACCGTGACCACGCTGCGCAACGTTGTCGGTGGCATGACGCTGGAACAGACGCTGACCTCCCGTGATCAGATCAACGGCCAGCTGCGCGGCGTGCTCGACGAAGCCACCGGCCGCTGGGGTCTGCGGGTGGCGCGGGTCGAGCTGAAGAGCATCGATCCGCCGCCGTCGATCCAGGAATCGATGGAAAAGCAGATGAAGGCCGATCGTGAGAAGCGCGCGATGATCCTCACCGCCGAGGGCACCCGGGAGTCACAGATCAAGACGGCCGAGGGCACCAAGCAGGCCGCGATCCTGTCCGCCGAGGGCGCCAAGCAGTCCGCGATCCTGGCCGCCGAAGGTGAACGGCAGAGCCGCATCCTGCGCGCTCAGGGTGAACGCGCCGCCTCCTACCTGCAGGCACAGGGCCAAGCGAAGGCCATCGAAAAGGTCTTCGCCGCAATCAAATCCGGCAAGCCGACACCGGAATTGCTTGCCTACCAATACATGCAGACTCTGCCGCTGGTCGCCCGCGGCGATGCGAACAAGGTGTGGCTGGTGCCGAGCGATTTCGGCAAGGCGCTCGAAGGATTCGCGCAGAACTTCGCCACCAAGGGTGACGACGGCGTGTTCCGCTACGAGCCCGCGCCCGACGATTCCACGCCGGCCAAGCCCGAGGACGATTCGGACGTAGAGGGTTGGTTCGATACCGCCCGCGATCCGGCAATCGAGCGTGCGGTGCGTGCCGCCGAGGCCGATGCTCGCGCTTCGATCGAGGGTTTGACGCCGCCCCCGGTCCCGTCTCGCACCTCGTCGACCCCGCAGCAGCCGGTGCTCCCACCACAGGAGCCATTCCAGAAGCAGCAGCCGCCTGCACCGCCGCAGCCCCCCGATGATCCGCACGGCCGCCCCTGGCAGCCGCCGGAGAGCTACCCGCAGTAGTAAGCGCCGACCGCCTCGGAGTTCCGAATGGAGCTCCGGGGCGGTTTTCGTCGACGCGGTGGCTGATTCACGACGCGCGCACACCGTTCAGGGCGAGATCGAGGAAGCGGTTCCAGTCGCCGCTACCGGTGCGGATGGTCGCGGACATGGCGCCGACGAGCATGTAGACATCGGCGACGGTGATGTCGGTGCGCAGCGTCCCAGCGGCCTGGCCGTCGGTGATCAATGCGGCGATCGCGGCTTCGAGTTCGGCCCTGGCGGCGCCGCGCGGTTCGGTCTCTGCGGTCCCTCGGGCGGCTTCGATGGCGGAGGACAGGCCGCGATCGCCCGCCAGCACCTCACCGACCCGGATCAGGTACAGCTCGAGCCCGCGACCCAGCTCGGGTTGCCGGCGGCATTCGGTGCGCGCGAATGCGGCCAACTCGGCGAACCGGTGCTCGGCCGCGGCTTCGATGAGGGCTTGGCGGGTGGGGAAGTGCCGGTACACGGTGCCGACCCCGACGCCCGCCGCCCGCGCCAGTTCGGGCATCTGCACCTCGTCGCCGCGTTCGGCGAACAACTCGCGTGCCGTCTTCAGCACGCGTAACCGATTGCGCTGCGCATCGTTACGTGGTTTTCGCTCGGGCGTCGAGGGGGTTGACAACGGCTGCACTCCTCCGAGTTAATTGAAACGGAACCGGAATCCGATTCCAGCATCCCACATTGGAGGTCAGCTTTCCATGTCCGAGGATCGTTTCATCCTGTTGGAGCCCACTCAGGTACGGCAGGGGCGCGTGCCGATGCCGCCCGCATTCGCCGTGAAGGCGATGACCGCCGACACCAACGGCCGCTTCTCGCTGCTCGAAGTCGTTGTCGCAAGGGACATTCCACGCCACACCCACCACGTCGCCGACGAGGGCATCTATGTGTTGGAGGGCGAACTCGGCATCGAGTTCGAAGGCCGCGGCTACACCGCGGGAAAGGGCACCTTCATCTTGCTGCCCCGCGGCATCCCGCACGCCCTGCGCGCCGTCTCGACGCCACCGCCACGGGTACTTCAGATCTCGTCCCCCGGCGGCTGGGAGCACTACCTCGAGGACCTGTTCGAGGCTGGACCCGCCGTCCTGACCGAGGGTCGACTGGACCCGGCCAAGATCAACCCCATCGCCGCCGCCTACGATATCACCTACGAAGAGCGCTGACACCTGCTGCGGCACGTTCGCCGCGGCCGTTCGCCTTCCGGCGCTGGCCGATGCGGTAGTGGATCGGATGACTTTCGTTCGACCGGCCGCATCGGCTCGCCGATGAATAATGGGGAACGTCGGGCGAAGCGCATTCGGCACTGGCCAGACCCCGCGGGCTGCCAACGCCATGGAGTCGACGTGGCGCCCTGCGTCGCATCGACCGCTGGCCGCGACCTGTCACCGAACAATTCGGATCCGATCCGTGCGTGTCGGAGGTGCTCACAGGAAACTGGCAGCCTGTACACAGCGGGCGTGATCCTGGGGTGTCGAGAATTTCGGTGTGACCAATGCTGCCATGACGTGGATCAGTGCTGATGTCCGGAGTATCGAGGAGCCTGACGATTCGACATCGTCGGGGGGTGGGCGGTTCCCAGGGTGGTCCGGCCGACGGTGGGAGCGGGTCGGGTTGGTGGTGCTGCTTGTGGGGACCGCTGTCGCTTATCTGTGGAACATCACCGTCAATGGGATGGGGAATGGGTTCTATGCGGCATCGGCTCGAGCCGGGTCCGAGAATTGGAAAGCCCTGCTGTTCGGGTCGTTGGATGCCGGCAACTTCATCACCGTGGACAAGCCGCCGGTGTCGCAGTGGGTGATGGGGCTGTCTGGGCAGCTGTTCGGGTTTTCCAGTGTGAGCATGTTGGTGCCGCAGGCGTTGATGGCGGTAGCGGCGGTTGCGCTGTTGTACGGCGCGGTCGCGCGGGTGAGTGGGCGCGGGGCGGGGCTGCTCGCGGGTGCGGTGCTGGCGTTGATGCCGGTGGCGGCCCTGATGTTTCGGTTCAACAATCCGGACGCGGTGATGGTGCTGCTGATGACGGCAGGGGCCTACTGCACGATTCGGGCGCTGCCGCGGGCCAGTGCCCGGTGGCTGGCGCTGGCCGGGGTGGCGCTCGGGTTCGCGTTCCTCGCCAAGATGCTCGAGGGCCTGATGGTTTTGCCAGCCTTGGGGATTGTCTACCTGCTGGCCGCGCCGACCACGTTCGGCAAGCGAATCCTGCATCTGCTCGGTGCGGCGGTCGCACTGGTTGTGTCATCCGGTTGGTACGTGGTTCTGACGATGCTGTGGCCCAAGGACTCTCGCCCCTACATGGCGGGCTCCACCGATAACACCTTCATGGATCTGGTACTCGGCTACAACGGACTGCAGCGCATTCAGGGCCGCAGCAGCGGCGGGGCCGGACATGGGGGTGCGCCTGCCCGGCCACCTGCGGGCGCTGAGCCGGCCGTCGACGCCTATCCGCAGCATGGGAACTCGGGGTTCGGCGGGATGGGTTCGCATGTGGGCAGCACCCGGCTGTTCAACGGCGAGATCGGTTTCGAAATCAGCTGGCTGATCCCCGCGGCGTTGCTCGCGTTCGCCCTGGTGTTGATCGCGCGCGGTCGCCGCCCACGCACCGACCTGATCCGGGCGGGCGCGATCGTGTTCGGAGTCTGGCTGGTGGTGGACGGTGTCGTCTTCAGCTACATGAACGGAGGCCTGCACGCCTACTACACGCTCGCCATTGCGCCCGCCATCGCCGGGTTGTTCGGCCTCGGCGTGAACGAAATGTGGCGGCTGCGTGACCGCGCCCTGGGTCGCTACGGCTCGGCGGCGCTGATTCTGGCCAGTGGTATTTGGGGTTTCGTTCTGCTGCAGCGCAATTCGGACTGGTTGCCGTGGCTGCGCTGGGCGGTCCTCGCCGTGACGATCGTCGCCGCGGTTGGTGTGGTGGCGACGTCATGGTCGACGCTGCGCCGCTTCTCGACGGTGCTGATCGCGGTCGGCGTGATCGCGGGTCTCGGCGGCACCTCGGCCTACGCGGTGGCGACGCTGGGCCAATCGCACACCGGCGGTGGTCCAGCCGTCGGCCCGGCCAAACCGGGGCATGGGGGTGCCGGCGGATACATGGGCGGGGATACCGCGAGTCCACAACTCGACGCGATGCTGCGGGCCACTACCACGCGATGGTCGGCCGCCATCGATCGCTCCTCACCTGCGGCCGCGCTCGAATTGTCCAGCGACACATCGGTGATGGCGATCGGCGGCTTCAAGAACGATCCGACGCCGACGCTGGACGAGTTCCGGAACTACGTGAAGAACGGCGACGTGACCTACTACATCGTGGCGAAGCCGCGCACGCCCAAGAACCAGGAACCCGGGCAGGAACCGCAGCAGAACCCTGGTGGCCGTCCGGCAGGACCGACGAGCGGCCACCAGGACATCGCGGACTGGGTCGCCGGCAGCTTCACCTCGACCTCGGTCGGCAATGCCACCGTCTACGACTTGCAGAAACCCAAGTAGGCGCAGGCGTTTCGGCGCCGCACATCATGCCGACCCGTCAGGGTGAGAGGTCGATGGTCAGCGTCGTCAACTGCAGGGCGGTGGCACAGGGATCGAGCTTCGCAGTGTGGGAACGGTTTTGGACGCGCCAGGTGATGGTGCCGTTGTCGGAGGCGACGACGGCACAGTCACCCGCGTCGTGTGGGTTTTTGACATAGAAGCCGGTTGCGGTGACCGTGGTCCCGAGTACCTGCTTGGTGATCGTCAGGTGTTCGGTCTCGAAACCGTCCGCTTGGGCGCGCTGCCATGTCAGCTGCAGGGAGTCGTGGTCGGAGAAGGTGAAGGTGAGGTCGGACTCGTCGTCGCCGCGTTGGGCGGTCCAGGCGCAGACCGGCGGCCGGTGGTGTGCGGTGAGGGAATCGGCGTGCACGGCCTGGGTGATTTGATCGTCGGTGAGCGGGTTGCACTGCGTGAGCGGATTGGCCGCGGGACCGGTGGTTGGTCCCGCGTCCAAGGCGGAATTCCCGGAACAGCCGGTGAGCAGCCCGGTCGCCGCGAGGGCGGCCAGTCCGGCGCGAGCGCGGAATGCGGTCACGGTCGCTGCCTCCTCGGCCCTTCGACGACGGTACCCGGCCAAGAGTACCGTCGGGCGCGCCCACCGGTGGTGGCAGCGGCTCAGGGCTTTCGTCGGCGATGGGCGTAGACATCGCGGCGGCCGGTCACGTGGTATGTCCGATGTTTAGATCGCGGTGCGTGTAACCCGTGAGTGCGCGTACCGTCCGCGCGATCGTTGAGTGATGACATCGAACGCAGCGAAACCCACTTCCGACGCTGAACTGGACGCGATCTTCGGCCCGATCTTCGACCGGATCGCCGTGGGCGCGGTCGACCGTGAGGGCGACAGGAGACTGCCCTTCGAGGAGGTCACGTGGCTGAAGGAAGCCAAGTTCGGCGCCCTGCGAGTGCCGGTCGAATTCGGTGGATACGGTGCCGGCGTGCGGCAGATGTTCAGGCTGCTCGTCGATCTGGCCGCCGCCGAATCGAATCTCCCGCAGGCGCTGCGGGTGCATTTCTCGTTCGTCGAGGATCAGTTGCTCGCCGAGCCGGGGCCGGAGCGGGAGCGCTGGTTGCGTGCCGTGGCCACGGGCACCCTGGTCGGCAACGCGATCACCGAGCCCGGTGTCGGTGTGGTCGACCGATATCGGACCCGCCTGACCCGCGATGGTGAGCGCTGGCTGCTCAACGGCGTCAAGTACTACAGCACCGGTTCGCTGTATGCCGACCATATTCTGGCCGCCGCCGATCAGCAGGGCGAGCGGGTGGGCGTGCTCGTCGACGCACAGGCCGACGGCGTTCGCCAGCACGATGATTGGGACGGCTTCGGCCGGCGTCTGACGGCAAGTGGCACTACCGAATTCACCGAAGTGGCGGTCGCCGAGGATCGGATCCTCGGGCCGGGATACGGCGTCGCGGGGCCGACCTACGCGACCTCGTACCTGCAACTCGTGCAGCTGTCGGTCCTCGCGGGTGTCGCCGCGCGGGCCGAACAGGACGCCAGGACCTGGGTCGCCGAACGCACCCGCAGCTATACCCACGCCACGGCCGATCTGCCGCGCCGGGATCCGTTGGTGCAGCAGGTGATCGGGAAGTTGTCGGCCGCCGCATTCAGCGCCCGCGCGACCGTGTTGGCCGTCGCCGACGTGCTCGACGAGGCGCTGGCCAGTGGCGGTCGTGACGAAAAGGCCATCGTCGCAGCCGAACTTGCCGCCGCGCAGGCCCAGTTGAGTGTGATCGACGTGGTGCTGCCCGCCACCAGCCTGCTGTTCGACGTGGGTGGCGCGTCCATTTGTTTCGGAGCGGCTGCGGCTGGATCGGCACTGGCGCAATGCCCGCACCATCTCGGTGCACAATCCCGCCATCTACAAGGCGAAGGCCATCGGCGATTACCTGCTCAACGGCACCGAGTTGCCGTTCGCGTGGAGCGCGGGCGAACGCAAGCCCGCCGCGGCGGAAGGACAGCCACAGCGACCCGCCGCATTCGCTTCAACGCCTTCGACATGAACTGCGTCGCCACCAATCACCCGGGCTGTGGCGGCATCCGGACGACCAGTCGCACCGGTACAAGGAACTGAGCTACTGGACGGAACTGGCAATCCTGTTGGAGCAGGGGCGTTTCGGCGGCATCTTTATCGCCGACGTGCTCGGCACTTACGATGTATACGACGGCAACGACATCGCGGCGCTGCGCCAAGGCGCGCAGATCCCGGTGGCCGACCCGCTACTGCTGGTCTCGGCGATGGCGGCGGTGACCGAGCATCTCGGGTTCGGCATCACCACCGGCACCGGTTTTGAGCACCCGTATCCGTTCGCGCGTAGGCTCTCCACCCTCGATCACCTCACCAAAGGCCGCATCGGCTGGAACGTGGTCACCGGCTATCTATCTTCGGCCGCCAGGAATTTCGGCGCCGACGACCAACTCGATCACGACGAGCGCTACAACCGGGCCGACGAATATCTCGAGGTGCTCTACAAGCTGTGGGAAGGCTCATGGGAGGACGACGCCGTGGTTCGCGATGCCGCGCAGGGCATCTACGTGGATCCGGCGAAGGTGCACCACATCGGCCACCAGGGCGCGCATTACGCGGTGCCCGGCATCCACCTGTCGGAGCCGTCGCCGCAGCGAAGCCCGGTTATCTTTCAGTCCGGTGCCTCGCCGCGCGGTGTTCGATTCGCGGCCGAGAACGCCGAGGCGATCTTCGTCGCCGAGCCTTCCAAACGGGTTCTCGCGCAAACTGTTTCGCGCATCCGCGACGCGTTGGATGCCGCCGGCCGAGACCGATACTCCGCCCGCATCTACGCGCTGGCTACCATCATCACCGAGCGAGGCGCGTACACAGTACGTACCGGGCACGCTCCGCAACGCGTTGTTCGAGAGGGGCGACCGGCTCCCCGAGGAGCATCGCGGTGCGCGCTACCGCCTGGGCGGCCCCAAACTCCACCGCATTGCCCGACTCGGTATCGCGCCTGGGAGCTTCGGTCGCGACACCGGCGCTGTAGGCGTCATCGAATCAACGGAAATGGCTGTTTGGGCTCTCGCCGACAGCCGCCATTCGAGTCCGCGCGTCGATCGAGCATGCGGGACGGGGGTGTTAGCCGAAGGGAATTGTGGCGAGGAGGACGTGCGCGATGGCTTCGAGGCCGTAGCGGTCGATTTCGTCGAAGCGCTTCAGTTCGGGGCTGTCGAGGTCGAAGACGCCGATCAGTTCGCCGTTGTGGACCAATGGCACGACGACTTCCGAGCGAGTGTCACCGTCACATGCGATGTGGCCTGGGAAGACGTGGACGTCGGGGACCAGTTGGGTTTCTCGGGTGTCGGCGGCGGTACCGCAGACGCCCTTGCCCATGGCGATTCGGACGCAGGCCGGTTTGCCCTGGAATGGGCCGACGACGAGTTCCCTGCCGTCGTAGAAATAGAAGCCGACCCAGTTCAGGTCGGGCAGTGCGTGGAAGACCAGGGACGCGAGGTTGGCGGCGTTGGCGACTCGGTCGGTCTCGCCGGTGACCAGTGCTTCGGCTTGGGCGAGGAGCTGGCGGTACTGCTCGGACCGGTCACCGGTGAAGTCGGAAACAGTGAACGACATGGGTGAATTCTAGGGCGGCGGAATTCCGCGTCACCCTATTGATTCTCGGTGATCGCAATACTGCATAGCGGCACGCGTCCGCAGGACCATTTCGGCATGACATCGCAGAATTCCGTTACCCGCTCCACCCGTTCGGCCGCGGTAATCGGCGCCGGCCAGACCGGCGTCACTGCGGCTCTTGGACTACTCGACGTCGGATTCGACGTCACGCTCTACAGCAGGGGTGAGGCAAAGTCCTGTTTCAGCTGTTCAGGACCAATTCGGATGCTCTTTCTGGGCGGTTAGCGTTGCGGCGCAGCGCTTTGGCGATGTTGGTGTGCCCTGCGAGGCGGAGCAGGCTGATGACGAGGTTGCGCAGCGACGCCATCATTCGTGGTCCACCGCCGGATCTTTCGCAGGCTGCACCGGCACAACGAGGTCAGCGGGATCGCGGGCTGACCGCCGCTGTAGTGCGATCGAGGCAACCTGGCCCGTCACTCCATCGGGTGAGCGTGACTGTCGTAGTGGATGGGGGATAGTTTGTCGCGAGCCCAGCCCATGACCTCGTCGACATGATGGCGATTGCGCGGTTCGTCGTCGTACAGCGTGGCGATGATGTCGGCGCCGCTGCCCATGTCGCGAGCAAGGTCACGAAGCGCTGGCGGCAGCGATGGATCGGCGCTGATGCGGGTAAGTAGGTCGCGGGTGGCCGCGGCGGTCGAGTGTGCCGTCTGCTGGAGTCGCGTTCGGGCGGCGGCGGTGAGTGCCGGGTCGCTGATGAACGGGTGCAGGTGGTCGCCGCGGTCGGTGTATCTGGAGGTGACGGTTTCACCGACGGTTTCGGTGAGCCACATTTCGGCGTCCGCGGTGATCTCGTAGGCTAAGTCGTGGATACGGATGTGTTCGGGGTCGGTCGTGGTGGTCAGCAGCAGCATGCTGGCCCGCCCGATCGCCAGGAACCCGCTGAGCGCCCGAGCAAGCATGATCGGCGCGGGTTGCGGGGACAGCCGCGCGACCTCGTGCCCGGTCGCGGCGACCCACAGTGCGAGTTTCTCTCCTCCTACGTCTATCACCGTAGTTGTCATGGCTGAGCACATTACGCCGCAAAACCACCTTTACCTGCGTAAACATTCGGCGTGTACACCGTTGAATTGGAGCGGTACTGCCTGCTCGGAGCCCTGCGAGTCCGCGCGCGCATCGTTTGGCTACCGCAGCCCGACTTCGTCGTGTTCCCTTTCTTCCGACGTCGGGGCGAGGGTGCTGGCAGTAGCGCGAGGGTGGCGGCGCCGACTACCGCACGGATCATGAACGCGATGAAACATCTTCGGGGAGAGTCGATTGCGCGACATGGGAGCTGACGAAGTCAGCGTCACCACGACCTCGCGGCGGCGCTCCCGCAGTTGCGCGAATGGACCGGCGGCGAGGGCGTCGACCACGCCGTCCATATGCCGGCAACCCGGACCTGTGGCGCATGCCCTGTTGGAGACGGGAACCGATCTGGTCGGCCGCGTCGTGCTGAAGCCCGGCCGCTAGCCGGGTGAACGCCGCCGCGGCTACAGGCTGAAGGCGATCGAGCGCAGGATCAGGGCGAGAATGAATACTGCGGTGAACGCCAGGTCGATCGACAGTCCGCCCGCTCGTATGGGCTGCAGTACTCGTCGAACCGGCGCGATCACCGGTTCTGTCCAGGTATGGGTCAGCGTGCGGGCCCGGGTCGCCCACGGGGGGCCGCCGTTGGCCAGCACTCCTGTCCAGTCCAGCACCATGCGGGCGATCAGCACTAATATGAACGCTGTCAAGGCGTACCCGAGCAGGGCTCCGATAAGGCTCATGACGAACTCCTTCGTGGTGGCCGGGGTCGGCCGTGTGTACTGATATCAACGCCGCCGAGCGGGTGAAAGGTGTCCTCTTTGCCGTGTTCTCAGCCGACTGTCAGGTCAGCGGACGTCGGGTGTTAAGGGTCGAGGGGGTTGTTTCGGGTGACGATCAGTGGGTCGGCGGGAGTGAACGGAAGGTCGGGCAATTCGTCGAGCGCGATGCCGAACGTTGCCGCGAGCACCTGCCGGGAGTAGGCGCTCATCGACGCGCGGTAGCCGATATCTCCTGGTGTCGGTTGATCGAAAAAGATGAGCAGATGAATCTGGGGCGCGTCGAGCACCTCGATGTGATGAGGGTAGGCCCGCGGGATGAAGTACACCTCGCCTTCGTTGACGGTGTAGGTGTCCAACGCCCCATCCGGATTCATGATCGTCATCCGCGCCGAGCCCTTGTGCACGTAACCCATTTCGGCGGTGACGGGATGCCAATGTGGTTCGCGCATACCGTCTTCCCTGATCCGTAGTGAGTACATCGAGATGTCGTGCAGCGCGGGCCAGAACTGCTGGCGCGCGGTCCGCGCGGATCCCACCGGCGAATCCACCTGCGCCGACATCGCCTCGACCGCGAAATGGTGTGGGTCGCCGAAATGAGACATCGACGGGATCTCGGGATCACCGTCGCGCCGCACGACCATCCTGGCGGTCGTGCTGCGCCGGATCCTCGCGAAGTCCGCGGCGGGCAGGTCGTAGGTGTTGCCGAGCACCGAGTCGGTCATCGCCCCCAATGCCGCACTGAACCCGAAGTCCTCCGGTCGTTCGTGGCGGAAGGCCAGCACGAATTCCACGTCGGTGTCTCCGACGTTCTCGATGTGATGCAGGGCACCGGAATCGATGTGGAACATCTCTCCGGCCGTCACGAGGAACGAGGAAAAGTTGCTGCCGCTATCCAGCACCGACACCAGGGCCGTGCCCGCAGTGCAGTAGGTCAGCTCGGTGGCATTGGCGTGCCAGTGCGGTTCCCGGATCGCGCCGGGAGCCAAGGTCAGGCGCTTGATCGAAAGCCCGGACAAGATCGGGAAGCTGTCGGCGGTCAGCCTGGTCAGCGCGCCCAGCTCGCTGCGATAGACCTCCTCGCCTTTGAGCAGGGAAGCGACATGGATCGACGGATTACTCATAGGTCCTCCTTGATCGCAGAGTCGAGATCGTTCCGGATCGATCATGCCGAACACCCATATGCTGGGCACATGAGCACACCACCTGGCTCGTTGGTGATGGTAGTCGCGGATATGGACTCGGTGACGACGATCGGCGACGAGGACGATCCGGCCGATGCCGGGCTGACTCGCGGCGACGTCGAGTCGCTGTGGGAGTCGGTGCGGGCGTGGTACCGGATGGGGACGACTCCGGCGATCCAGGTGTGTCTGCGGCGCAACGGGAAGATCGTGTTGAACCGGGCCATCGGGCACGGTTGGGGCAATGCCCCGGCAGACGGGCCGGCCGCGGAGAAGACACTCGTAACACCGCAGACGCCGTTCTGCGGGTTCTCCACGGCCAAGGGCGTGTCGGCCGCACTGATGTTCATGCTCATCGAGCAGGGCGCGTTCGCGCTGGACGACCTGGTGTGCGAATACATTCCGGAGTTCGTGGCCAACGGCAAGGCGGCGATCACGATCGGTGACGTCCTGTCGCATGCGGCGGGCGTGCCGTTCATCACGCCGCCGTACAAGGGTGTCGAGTTGGTGGTCGACGAGGAGTTGGCCGTGCAGGGCTTGGCCGATCTGGTCCCGAGCTGGCCGCGCGGTCGGTTCCGGGTCTATCACGCGTTGACCAGCGGGCTGATTCAACGTCTGCTCGTGCAGCGGGCGACCGGAAAGCGGATGCGTACGCACCTCTCCGAGCAGGTGCTCGACCCATTGGGGTTCCGGTGGACGAACTTCGGGGTCTCGCCCGAGGATGTCGACAAGGTCGTGCCCAGCGTAAAGACCGGGCCGCGGCCGTCGCGAATGGCGGTCTTCTTGGCGCGCAAGGCACTCGGTGGCCGGATGGACGGTCCGGTGTCCGATGCCGCGACGCGGGCCTTTCTCACCGCCGAACTCCCCTCGGGCAATCTCGTCACCACGGCATCCGAGCTGTCGCGGTTCTATGAAATCCTCACGCGCGGTGGCGAGCTGGACGGTATTCGGGTCATGGAGCCGGACACGCTGCGCCAGGCGGTTCAACCGGCCAACCGGATGCCAGGTCTGGCCGGGCCGGTGAGCCGGGCGGGCTTCGAACTGGGCGGGCGGCGGTCGAAGTTCGGCCGTGACACCCGATCTCATTTCGGCCGTAGCGGATTGACCACCCAATACGGTTGGGCCGACCCGGCGCGCGGGCTGTCCGGGGCGATTCTGACCAGTGGCAAGGCGACGACCGACGCCAAGCGGCCGTGGCAGTTGTGCGCACAGATCTCCGCGACCGTTGGCCTGCTGGACTCCGCTGACCGCGTGTTCAGCCTCTGATCCCGGTTCGTTCGCGCATCGGCGTCGAGAACAATTCGGAAAACACCGGGGGACACTGTTGCTATTTCGTTACCAGCAAACCCGTTTCGGCCGCGATATGTCTGGTTGTCACGCACACTTGCGAACGCACAACGGCATGGGCCTATGCACGAACGTCTGACGTTCGCTGGAGGAGACGCGGGCGTCCCGATGTGGCAACCTCCTTTTCGAGGTCGGGGTCTGAGAATCGACTCGGGCACTGGCTGGTTCGGCTGCGGCGGCCCCTATTGCGATGCGGGCCGCCGGCAGAACCATCTCGGCCACTGCTCACCGGCACGCCCACCGGCATCGGAGTCGCCGGTACCGCCCATGATCACCACATCCAGCCAACTGACGCGGTGCGGTCATACTTGCGCGACTGATTGACTTGGCCCATGGGGCGGGTTCTAATGATTGGTGGCGCAAGTCCTGCGTCGGTGATTCGTTCGATGAAGCGGGGTGAGCGGCGCATGCCGGACGACAGTATCGACATATCCAGCCAGGCCGCGCACGCGAATCGTGTTGTCCCGAATCGTTATTCGCTTGGGCGGGCCGCGGGCATCGAGGCCTGACCCGCCGACTGCTCGACATGGCATGTCGAGAACAATCTTGAACTGACACGGCGGGTGCCGAACTGTCGCGCGCTCGGTGTGACCCGGTGAACAGTAGAAGGGCAGCCGAAACTATGTGTGTCGCACTGTGTTCCGAAGCAGATGACTCCTCCCGTGGGTGGGGTTTACCTCGCGCGTCGTGCGAGGGGGAATAGATGACGACGTCCGTTGTGGCGGCGGACCGTTTCGACACGGAAGTGCTTCAGCAGCATTGGATCCCGATCTCGAAGGGCGACGCCGAGACCGCCATGGTGTTGCGCGAGCGGCTCGGTGTGGATTTCGCCGCTGCGGGTAGCGGCATCTGGGAGGCCAAAGGCTTCCTGTATCTCCCAGTCGCGGTGAGCTTCCAACGCGGGGAATCGACCGAGCGGGCGACGATCGTGTTCGCGCTCGGCGCCGAGTTCTTGGTGACGCTCCAGCCGGATGGGCATTTCACCCTGTTCGACAAGGCCATTGCCAAGATGAAAGCCAACCCGAGGCTGATCGGTTCGTCACACGGCGTGATGTATGCACTGCTGTGGGCCCTGAACCAGGTGTCCGAGCATGTACTGCTGCGTGCCAGCGATGCATTGGAGGCGATGAACGAAGAGGTCGAAAAGGTGATCGACGGTGGTCGCGCGCGGGGCGAGGAGGTCGGTATCGCCGACATACGCAAGGTCATGTCGCGGATGAACGCGGTCGAGGAAGTGGTGTCGCGGATCCGGGAGACCCAACTACAACTGGCCCGAGCCGCCCGCCACCTGCAGGCGGATTCTCCCAACCACCTCGAGGGTCTCGAACCTCAGGTCGCGATCTTGATCGCCGACGTCGACGCGGTGAAGGAGCACGCCGGATTCGAGCACGACAAGATCCGCTATCTGCAGCAGTCGACGATGACGTGGTTGGACGTCGAACAGAATCGGATCGTGAAGGTGTTCACGATCATCGCCGCGGTTTTCTTGCCCCCGACGCTGATCGCCACGTTCTACGGCATCAACGTCACCTGGATGCCGGAGCTGGAGTGGGAAAACCGCTTGCTCGCCATCCTGATGATGTTGGTTGCGGCGGTCGTTCCGCTGGTCTACATCAAACGGAAGGGCTGGTTGCGCTGACCCGACGGGGCGAAGCTGTGTGCGCGATCGGTTGGAGTGGTTAACTCGCAAGGGAGACTTGACTGTTCAAGTGAGGAGTGCGTCATGGCTGACGGCGGCGGAACCGTGGATCTCGAGCAGGACCGGGCGCACAGCGCCCGCATTTACGACTATTTCCTGGGCGGTAAGGACAACTACGACGCCGACCGGGCGGCGGCCGCGCAGGTCGAGCAGGCGATTCCCAATGTCCGATTGGTGGCCCGGGAGAACCGTGCGTTCATGAATCGCGCGATCCGCTACCTCGGCGAGCAGGGTATCCGCCAGTTCCTCGACATCGGCACCGGCATCCCCACCACACCCAATTTGCATCAGGTGGCCCAGGAAACCGCGCGCGATGCCCGGGTGGTATACGTCGACCACGATCCGATCGTGCTCGCGCGTGCCCGTGCGCTGCTGATCGGCACGCCGGAAGGGCGGACCCGCTAGTCGAGGCGGATGTCACCGAACCGGAGCACATCCTGGCGGCCGAGGAACTGCGTGACACCCTCGACTTCGACGAGCCGATCTCGCTGAGCCTGGTCGCGCTGTGTCATTTCGTCCCCGGCGATCGGATCTACGACATCATCGACACGCTGCTGGAGCCGCTCGCGCCCGGCTCTTTCCTGGTGATGACCCATCTCACCACCGATCTCGACCCGGAAACGGTGGAAGGCACCGTGCAGGCATACCGGCAGAGCGGCATCGAGATGGAGGCCCGCACCCGCGACGGAGTCGCCCGCTTCTTCAAGGACATGGAGCTGCTCGAGCCCGGCATCGTGCCGATCGGTCGCTGGTACCCCGAAGGCATGGAGCCGGACCCGGAGCCCACCGCGTCCAGTCTGATCCCGCTGCGCACCGAACTGGCCCCCAAGCCCCCCGCCGCCGGGTACGCCGCCGTGGGCCGCAAGAAATAGGGCAGCCTCGACAAGCACCGCGGCCGAGGCCGGTAGCGTCACCCTGCATCGCGGTCACGTAAGGCGTGCGAACCGATCACCAACCGTCGGCGTAATACGGCGAAAGGCGCAGCATCGCGCGTTCCACGAAGGGGCGGGTCAGGGGCACGAGATGCCGCTTCCAGCCCAGCGTGGCGGCGATGTCGGCGGTGATGGCGGCGAAGTCGGAACGCTGATACCAGAGCAGCCGCTGGCCGGTCTCGGTGTCGAGCCAGTCGGTGGCGTAGGTCTTGTCGCTGAACGCCTCCTCCGGCAGCATCCGCAGCCCCATCGCCTCCAGCAGCCCGGCGACGAACTGCCGATAGGTGACCTGACAGGAAGCGCCACCACCGATGAACATCGTGGTGCCCCACACCAATTCGGTCTCCAGTGCGTTGGCCATGGCCAGTGCGGCGTCCGCGGGGTGCAGTACTTCGATCCGGTTGTCCAGGCCGATCTCGAACATGATCGGCTCGGCACTGCGGACACCGATGATCGGCACGTCGGCGAAACGGGGGATGAACCAGGTCAGTTCGCTGCGCCGCACCAGCGCCTCGCCCTCGATCTTGTGCCTGCTGTAGGCATCGATCGCCTCCAGCGGATCATCGACCCGACGTGGCGGCGGCTTGTGCAGGGTGCGGCCGTGCACGTCGAAGGTGGACGCGAAGATCAGCCGGGGCGGCTCCGGCTGGGCGCGGCAGGCGGCGATCACGTTCGACGTGCCATCGACATTGACCTGTCGAGCATATTCGGGATCGTCATCACTGGACGGGGGAATCACCGCCGCGAAATGCAGTACCGCCTCGACACCGGCCACCGCGTCGGCCACCGCGTCCGGATCGCGGATGTCCGCCCAACGGATATCTATCGACGCCCCGAACCGCGCAGCGCGGCGCTCGTCCGCGGGTGTCCGCGCGGCCAAACAGCGGACCGCATGTTTGCGCCGCAGCAGCTCGGCCAGCACATGCGAGCCGATATTGCCGAACGCTCCGGTGAGTAACAGCCTCACTACCGCACCACATTCTCGCAGGTCTGTCTTTCCATCCACGGTAACCGTTCGGCGGCTGCCGCCGCCGAATTCTCGATCATTACCTCGTGCGTAATCGACTCACCGCCCGAGACCGGGCATGGTTGGGACATCCGGATCGAACAATCGAACGGACGACCGAAAACCCTTCCAGCAGAGGATGATTCGCTATGTCGCAGTACGAAGACGCGGTGGAACGGTACTTCACGGCATGGAATGCCACCGATGACGCGGCCCGTGCCGCTGCGGTCGCCGCCGCTTGGACCGAGGACGGCTCCTACACCGATCCGCTGGCCGCTGTGAGTGGGCACGTAGAGCTGGCGGCCGCGATTGGCGGCGTGCAGCAGCAATTCCCTGGCTTCGAGTTCCGCCCGATCGGCGCGGTGGACGGGCATCACGACACAGCCCGCTTCTCATGGGAGCTGGTCTCGCTGGCCGATGGCAGCGCGCCGGTGGCCGGTTCGGATGTGCTCACACTGGCCTCGGACGGGCGCATTCGGGGTGTGCTCGGATTCCTGGACCGCGTGCCCACCGCGTGATCGGATACCCGGCCCAGGACGTCGGCGCCGCGGCACCGGTGTTCGGGCCGGGCCGCGGCTCGTTGACGCCCCCGTCGGGCGGCACCCACGATGGGAATGTGCCCGACCGAATTCCAGGTCGGCAGGCAGGTCGCGCAATAGCAGTACCGGCTCGGTGCGGCGTTGGCGAAGTCGGCGTGGGCGCAGGGCTCGCCACCGAGCTGTCGATCGGAGCGGTGACCGCCTTTGATTCGGCCGACAGCGCGCCGATTGCGCCCGGCGCGAACAGGGTGCGGAGAGGGTCCGGGCGGGAGCATCCTGGTGGGGACAGGTTGTAATCAGCAACAGGATGGGGGCCGTCGTGGACGACGAGTCGATCCCGTCATCGGAGTCACGCCCGGAAGATGCTGCGGGACAACAGAACCGCAATGTCGACGCGGCCGCGATGGATGCCTATTCGCGCACGGTCATTGCGGTGGCGGCGTCGGTGACGCCGCATGTGGCGAGCGTGCGGATGCGGCGGGGGACCGGGTCGGCGGTGGTGTTCACCGACGACGGATTTCTCTTGACCAATGCGCATGTCGTCGATGCGGCGAATAGTGGCGAGGTAGCGTTCGCCGACGGCGTGGAATCGCGGATCGATGTCGTCGGCATCGACCCGCTCTCGGATCTGGCGGTCCTACGGGCGCGCGGTGGAGCGCCCGGTGCGGTCGTGCTCGGCGACGCCGACGCGTTGATCGTCGGCCAATTGGTGGTCGCGGTCGGCAGTCCACTGGGGCTGGCCGGCTCGGTCACCGCGGGCGTGGTCAGTGCGCTGGGCCGCGCGGTGCCGGTCGCCTCCCGCCGCGCCGGGCGGGTGATCGAAGACGTGATCCAGACCGACGCCGCGCTCAACCCCGGCAATTCCGGTGGCGCACTGGCCGATTCGGCGGGGCGGGTGGTCGGGATCAACACCGCGGTGGCGGGAGTGGGCCTGGGCCTTGCGATTCCGATCAACACCACCACGCGGCGGATCATCAGCACGCTACTCAGCGAAGGCCGGGTGCGGCGCGCCTACCTCGGGCTCGTCGGAGTGCCCGCGCCACTACCCGCTACCGTCGCGGCCCGCACTGGGCAGCATGCCGGTGTACGCGTGGTCGAGGTGGTGCGCGGCGGTCCCGCGGATCACGCGGGACTGCGCCGGGGTGATCTGGTGCTGAATGTGGCGCAGGCGGAAGTCCGCGACGCGCAGGGTATTCAACGCCAACTGTTCGCGGACGCGATCGGCGTCTCGCTGCCGGTGACGGTATTGCGCAACGGTGCGATGGTGGACGTGTTCGCGGTGCCGATCGAACTGTCCGTCGACTGACGCGCGCACGTCATGTAGTCATTACCGCCGACAGAGGCGAATCCGGCGCGATCGGCGAGCGGCTGGTGCGGCTACTCGGGCGCCGAGACCTGTGCGGGGGTGCCGACGGTCGCCGTCTCGGGTACCGGTCGGTGCCTCTGCGCCCACCTTGCATCGATGAAAAGGCCGATGATGCCGACGGCAATGCAAACACCGGACACCACGAACATCGCAGGGTGGGTGCCACCGGTCAGCGCGTCCCCGAGGATGACCGTCCCGACGGTGCCAGGCAGGATGCCGAGGATGGTGGCAACCATGTAGGGCCAGAACCGAATCGAGGACAGGCCACAGCAGTAGTTGATCACCGAGAACGGTGCGAACGCGATCAGCCGCAGGGACCCGACGGCCAGCCAGCCTCGACGTTCGAGGCGCTCGTCGATTGCCCGCACGGCCGGATGGGTGAGGTGCGCGGCCACCCTCTCCCGACCGATTGCGCGGACGAGCAGAATCGCCAGGGCCGCGCTGATCGTGGTAGCGGAGACCGCGAGGGCGATGCCGAGGGCCGGACCGAAGAGCACACCCGCGCTCACCGTCAACACCGTCCGCGGCACCGGCGCCACCGTCACCAGGGCATGAACCACGAAGAACAATAATGGAAATAGCGGACCGACCGAGGTCGCCCAATCCTGCATCTGCTGCGGGCTGGGTAGCGGAACCAGCATGGCCGCGACGAAAAGCACGCCGCCGCCGACGAGCAGCGCGACGATACGCGGGTCACGGATCAGCTTGGTCACCCGCGCCAGGTTACCGGTTGGTAGTGGCGGCCAGGGTCAACCGACTCCAAACCTCCCGCTAGCATCAAAGGAAACGGGACGAATGCTCGTTAACCTAAGTGCTCGCTGAGCTGGGCGAATGCGACGGTATCGGGCGCACACAATGGGTGCGCCCGTAATCGAGCGGAAGAGGAAAGCAGCTATGCCGATTGCTTCAGATCCGACGGCGGATCCGGTGCCCGAGTACGCCGCGTGGCGCAAGGGTGTGGCCGGGGTGTTGGCCAAGGCCCGCAAGGTCGATATCGCCGAACTTCCGGAGGAGCCCGAGCAGCTGCTCGCGGAAACCACCTACGACGGGCTGACCGTCAACCCGCTGTATACCCGCCGCGACGAGCGGCCGGAGCAGCCGCTGCCCGGTGCATTCCCCTTTGTACGTGGTCGTGACGCGACACGCGACGTGAACCGCGGCTGGTTTGTGAGTGCGTATGTCGGCGCGGGTGATGCCGCCGTGGCGAACCGGGAGATCCTGACCGGTTTGGAGAACGGGATCAGCGCGGTCCGGCTCGGCGTCGGCGAGCGTGGCGTGCTTGTCAGCGATGTCCCCACGGCACTGTCGGGGCTGCTGTTCGAACTGGCGCCGCTGACCTTGGCTGCCGGTACCGCGGCCACCGCAGCGGCAGCGCAGGTTTTCAGTGTCCTCGACGGCTACCAGCTGCCGGAGCGCAAGGACATTCAGGTCGGGCTCGGTGCGGCCCCGCTCACCAGCCGCTTCGCGGGCACGTCCGATGTCGACCTAGCGGAGACGCTCGCCCTCGCCGGGCAGGCCATCGCGCGGCCGGAAACGGTTCGCGCAATCACCGTGGATGGCACCGTTTTCCACGATGCCGGTGCCTCGGACGCCCAGGAACTGGGTGCTGGGGTTGCCGCGGGCCTGGCCTACCTGCGTGCCCTCACCGAGGGCCAGGACATCGCGGATGCGCTGGGCCAGCTGGAGTTCCGCTTCGCCGCGACCGACGACCAGTTCGCCACCATCGCGAAATTCCGTGCGGCCCGCCAGCTCTGGGCTCGCGTCGCGCACGTGTGCGGTGCACCCGCCTTCGGTGGCGCGCCGCAGCATGCCGTGACCTCCGCCGCCATGATGACCCAGCGCGACCCGTGGGTGAACATGCTGCGCACCACCCTCGCCGCATTCGGCGCGGGTGTCGGTGGCGCAGACACCGTGACGGTGCTGCCTTTCGATTCGGCACTGCCCGCCGGTGAGCTCGGCGTCTCGAAGTCGTTCGCCGATCGCATGGCTCGCAACACGCAGTTGCTGCTGCTCGAGGAATCGCACCTGGGTCACGTGCAGGATCCGGGCGCCGGTTCCTGGTACGTCGAGGACCTCACCGCCGCACTCGCCGCCAAGGCGTGGGAGTTCATGCAGGAGATCGAGGCCGCGGGTGGCTACCAGTCCGCGCTGGAGTCCGGCCTGCTCGCCGAGCGCATCGCCGCTACCAGGGCGGCCCGGGATTCCGATGTGGCACACCGCAAAACGGCCGTCACCGGTGTGAACGAATTCCCGAACCTGGCCGAACAGCCGCTGTCGGGTGCCGCGCGCGAAGCGGCGCGGATCGCTCGCTACGGAGCACAGTTCGAGGCGCTGCGCAACCGTTCGGATGCCTACCTGGCAGCCAACGGCGTCCGGCCGCGTGCGCTGCTGGTGCCGCTCGGCTCGGTAGCCGAGCACAATGTGCGGGTCACCTTCATCGCCAACTTGCTGGCCTCCGGCGGCATCGAGTCGATCAATCCTGGTCCCCTCGAGACAGACGGAATCGGCGCGGCGGCAACGGAATCCGGTGCCACCATCGCGGTGCTGTGTGGGTCGGACAAGCGCTACGGCGCCGATGCCGGTGCGGCGGTCGACCAACTGCGCGCCGCCGGTATCGCGACGGTGCTGCTGGCGGGCTCGGAGAAGGCGGTCGCGGAGCTCAGTGGCGCGCAGCGCCCGGACGGTTACCTCGCGGCTCGCATCGACGCGGTCGCGGCCCTGTCCGGCCTGCTGGAGAAGGTAGGAGCCCGATGACTACTCGTGAAATCAAGCACATAATCGGCAGTTTCGCCGACGTGCCGCTGGCCGAGCGTCCGGCCGAACCCGCCGCGGTGGATGCCGCACAGGTCGATGCGTTCGTGTGGGAAGCGGCCGAGGCCAACAACTACACACCCGAGCAGCTGGTGTGGTCGACGCCGGAAGGCATCGAAGTACCACAGGTATTCACCAAGGCCGATCGGGATGCCGTTGCCGCCGAAGGCTATCCGCTCGACAGCGTGCCCGGCATCGCGCCGTTCGTACGCGGCCCGTACCCGACGATGTACGTCAACCAGCCGTGGACCATTCGCCAGTACGCAGGCTTCTCCACCGCTGCCGACTCGAATGCCTTCTATCGCCGCAACCTGCAGGCCGGACAGAAGGGCCTCTCGGTCGCCTTCGACCTGGCCACCCACCGCGGCTACGACTCCGACCACGCGCGCGTGCAGGGTGACGTCGGAATGGCCGGTGTCGCCATCGATTCTATCCTCGACATGCGTCAGCTGTTCGACCACATCCCGCTCGATCAGGTCAGTGTCTCGATGACCATGAACGGCGCGGTGCTGCCGATCCTCGCGCTGTATGTCGTCGCGGCGGAAGAACAGGGCGTCGCGCCGGAGCAGCTGGCCGGAACCATTCAGAACGACATTCTGAAAGAGTTCATGGTCCGCAACACCTACATCTACCCGCCCAAGCCCTCGATGCGAATCATCTCCGACATCTTCGCCTACACCAGCTCGAAGATGCCCAAGTTCAACTCGATCTCCATCTCCGGCTACCACATTCAGGAGGCGGGCGCGACCGCCGACCTGGAGCTGGCCTACACGTTGGCCGACGGTGTCGAGTACATACGCGCGGGTGTCGCCGCGGGCATGGAGATCGACAAGTTCGCGCCGCGACTCTCGTTCTTCTGGGCCATCGGCATGAACTTCTTCATGGAAGTCGCCAAGCTGCGCGCCGGGCGTCTGCTCTGGAGTGAGCTGGTCGCGAAGTTCGAGCCCAAGAGTGCGAAATCGCTATCGCTGCGCACTCATTCGCAGACTTCGGGATGGTCGCTCACCGCGCAGGATGCCTACAACAATGTGGCGCGCACCTGCATCGAGGCGATGGCCGCGACCCAGGGCCACACCCAGTCGCTGCACACCAACGCCCTCGACGAGGCACTGGCCCTGCCGACGGACTTCTCCGCCCGCATCGCCCGCAATACCCAGCTGCTGATCCAGCAGGAGTCCAACACGACGCGGCCGATCGACCCGTGGGGCGGCTCGTACTACGTCGAGTGGCTGACCCACCAGTTGGCCAACCGCGCCCGTGCGCACATCGCCGAGGTGGAAGCGCACGGCGGCATGGCGCAGGCCATCGGCGAAGGCATCCCGAAGCTGCGCATCGAGGAAGCCGCCGCCCGCACCCAGGCGCGCATCGACACCGGGCAGCAGCCGGTGATCGGCGTCAACAAATACCAGGTCGAAGAGGATCAGCAGGTCGAGGTCCTCAAGGTCGAGAACTCGCGGGTGCGCGCCGAACAGATCGAGAAGCTGCAACGCCTGCGCGCCGAACGTGATTCGGCCGAGGTCGAGCGGGCGCTGGCCGAATTGACCCGCGCTGCAGCCTCTTCCGAAGGCGGCATGGAGAACAACCTCCTCGCACTGGCCATCAACGCGGCCCGCGCGAAGGCCACCGTCGGCGAGATCTCCGACGCGCTGGAGAAGGTGTACGGCCGCCACCAGGCCGAGATCCGTACGCTGTCCGGTGTGTATCGCGACGAGGCAGGGAAGGTCACCAACATCAGCAAGGCGATCGAACTCGTCGAGGAATTCGCCGTCGCCGAGGGCCGTCGCCCCCGCATCCTCGTCGCGAAAATGGGTCAGGACGGTCACGACCGTGGCCAGAAGGTGATCGCCACGGCCTTCGCCGACCTCGGCTTCGACGTCGACGTGGGCCCACTGTTCCAGACCCCCGAAGAGGTGGCGCAGCAGGCGGCCGACAACGACGTGCACGTCGTCGGTGTGTCCTCGCTCGCGGCAGGCCACCTCACGCTGGTGCCCGCCCTGCGGCAGGCACTGGCCGATGTCGGGCGACCCGACATCATGGTCATCGTCGGCGGCGTCATCCCGCCCGGTGACTTCGACGAGCTGTACGAGGCGGGCGCGGCGGCGATCTTCCCGCCCGGCACCGTGATCGCCGATGCCGCTATCGATCTGCTGAAGAAGCTCGCGGGTGAGCTCGGGCACGAGATCGGAAGCGGTGCAGTCGAATCCAGTGACGTGGAATCCAACGACACGGAATCCACCCGCGCCGAATGAACAAGCGCGTGATCGATGTAGAAGCACTCGCCGAGGCGGTCCGCAACAACGAGCGGGCCGCTTTGGCGCGGGCGATCACGCTGGTCGAATCGACCAGGGCCGACCACCGCGAGCTGGCACAGCGGTTGCTGCTGCGGCTGACCCCGCCGACCGACTCCGTGACGTCGAATCGTGTCGGCATCACCGGTGTTCCCGGCGTGGGTAAGTCGACGTTCATCGACGCGCTCGGCATGAACCTGATCGGCAAGGGTAATCGGGTCGCGGTGCTGGCCGTCGACCCGTCCTCCACCCGCACCGGCGGTTCGATCCTTGGCGACAAGACCCGAATGGCGCGACTGTCGTTGGAGCGCAACGCCTACATCCGCCCTTCGCCGACCTCGGGCACCCTCGGGGGCGTGGCCAAGGCGACCAGGGAGACCATCGTGCTGTTGGAGGCCGCGGGCTACGACGTGATCCTGGTGGAGACCGTCGGCGTCGGCCAGTCCGAAGTGACGGTCGCGAACATGGTCGACGTGTTCTGCTTCCTCACGCTGGCTCGCACCGGAGATCAGCTGCAGGGCATCAAGAAAGGCGTGCTCGAACTCGCCGATCTCGTCGCGGTGAACAAGGCCGACGGCAAACACGAGATCGAAGCCAAGGCCGCCGCTCGCGAACTCGCAGGCGCCCTACGCCTCATCCACCCCCACGACGCCCTCTGGCGCCCACCGGTTCTCACCATGAGCGGCCTGGAAGGCGTTGGCCTGGACAAGTTCTGGGGCACCGTCCTCGAACACCGCCGAGTCCTCACCGACGCAGGCGAATTCGCCGAAAAGCGCCGCCGCCAACAGGTCGACTGGACCTGGACCATGGTCCACGACCAACTCCTGCGCCGCCTCGCGGAGAACCCGAACGTGAAAGCCATTCGCGCACAAGTGGAAAAGCAGGTGCGCGACGGCACCCTCACCGCCGCGTCGGCCGCCGAGGAATTGCTGCGCGCCTTCGATAGCTGAGCTCACCGGCGCCGACCAGAGTGCTCCGCAGTTTTCGCCACAGCGGGCCCCGCCCCGGCTCGCAAGGTCGGCACCGTCCGCTGGCTAGCTTGCGACGACCTGTGTCGCGGATCAGCGGATGTGCAGATGGAGGACCTGTTCGGTCACAGCAGCAGACGGTCCGAACACGACTGTCGGTTCGACTGACTTCAGGCGCTGAAGCCGCCGTCGATCGTGATGCTGGTTGCGGCGATGAAGGCTGCGTCGGGTCCGACGAGGTAGGAGACCATGCCGCCTCTCTGTGCTCGTTCTCCTCCGCGAAAGACGAGGCGGTGCGAAGCGAATGTACTTGTTCGCGGACGACTTTTCGTCGAGTTCGGCCGCCGCGCCGACGTGGTGGTTGCGATACCTCCGATCGTTACCCAGGCTTAGCGCCTATGTCCGCCGCCTGCCCCGCCTGCTCCTGGTCCTCGCCGATGCACGTGTCGTCGCACGGCTCGGTCCGCTACTTGCGCTGCGTTTGCGGTAAGTGGCTGGTATCGCATCGTGGTGGGGTGAATCTGGTAGCCGGTCGGAGTGCGCGCACGAAATCGGGGACTGCCGAGCACCTCGAGCTGATTCCTCCTCCCGAGGAGTGATCCGTAGTCTGGAGTTCAGACCGGTCGGTGCACGCGAGCTCGTTTCGAGCGCCGGAGATCCGTTGGCGCAGAACGCACTGTCGGCGGCATAGAAAGACGTTCCGAAAGTTGGAACCTGCCACCTTTCCTCGGTCTACTCACCCCTGGAGTGGCGGCCGAACGCGTTGCGCAGTGCGGGGGCGGAGCATGCTCGGTACCGTCGAGCGAACACCGACAGCCCGGCGGTCGGTCCGGCCGCGTGAACGTGGCATCGGCACCGGCATCCATCCGCACCGCGCGACCGCCGATAAACTGGCCGCAATCCTGGACGGCCGCGTCCTGCGCCCCGAAACCCGTTCGCGCGCAGAAACTCTGTCCACCCGCATCGCTGCCGAACCCGGGCTGGCCAGGGCGGTCCGGACGATCACCGCCCACCTGCCCGCAACCGGGACACATCCGCCTGCGGGCAGCGCCCGCGACGCCGCATACCTGTATTCCGACGATAGTCCCAGCGCGCAAGACGCAACGATCGACACCCCCGGCTGGGCGGATCAGATCAATGACGCCGAACTCGACGTCAGTGGGATTGCGGATCTAACGGTGGTTCCGGCCCGATCTGCTGAATGAAGTTCAGCGGGAAGGTGCGACACCGGGATCGGGACCGATTAAATCGTGCCGCTGCCACTCCCAGGCGCGCAACGTACAGCTTCCAGTCGGTCGGCAGGGGCACAGTGGCCTGCTCGTCGAGCAATTTGGGTACTGTTGGCCGCTCCTGTCGGATCATCGGTGTCACCGCGCTCATGCTCAGGAGTAATGACCGAGTCACGGCGCCCGGCTTGAAATCGACTAATGGCAGGGCCATCGGCAGCGCCAAGTCCGCGTCCGCGGCGGTCGTGCCCTACCAACCTTTCTTCTTGGTGCAATGCACCGGATGACGAGGTGTATCAGAGGGTGTCGACGAGGGCGGCGACCTCGCGTGCGCAGCCGTAGCCGATGGTGATGCCGGATCCGCCGTGACCGTAGTTGTGGACTACGGGTGTGCTGGATGCGATGGAGCTGTCGAGCTCAAGGCGAACTTCGGTTCTTCCTGGCCGCAGGCCGACGAGTGTTTCGATCACCTGAATTTCGGCCAGTTGTGGGGCGAGGTCACGGCATCTGGTCAGGATCGACTGTGTCAGAAGAGGATCCGGAGTCGTGTCCCAGTGGCTCGAGTCGAGGGACCCGCCGAGGATGCAGTCGTTCTCGCGTGGGTGAACATAGGCACGGCCGAGCGGATGCGCCTCATCGCGGACCGACACGGACAGTCCCGGGTTCGTCACGCGAACGATTTGCCCGCGAATCGGATAGAGCGCGTGATCGTCGACCAGTTCCCCGGCGCGCAAACCCGCACAGTTGACCACGATGTCCGGCGACAGGTCGACGACGTCATCGAGTCGGTGGATGGTGCGCCTGATCCACCGTGCACCCGCCGCGGCGACCTCGTCACGAAGATGAGGCAGAAAGACTGGCATCTCGACAAGCGGAACGGCGAATCGGAACCCAGAGGTGTAGCCGGGCGGGAGCTCGCCGACTTCGGCCGCACGAAACGCACGTACGGTGCGCGACCACTCCGGGATCGGGCGTTTGCTCCGATACAGGGCCAGCGATTCGCACACGCGCACCCCTGGCGTGCGACCGGCGGCCCGCTGTTCTAGATGAGCGAATGTTTCTGTGCTCCACGCGCCGACCCGGTCTGCGGGTCCTGCCGCGGTCGGAAACCATACGGCCGCAGCCAGAAACGATGTCGTCGCGCTTATCGGTTCGGCGCTCACGATAGTCACATCGTGCCTGCGGTGTAACAGTTCAGCCGCTGTCGAAAGACCCGAAATCCCCGAACCGATGACGACAACGTGCACCTGGCCGAGCCTACCGCCCGATACGGCGAGACGATGCTGCCGACGTGTGCCAGCCGATCCGACGTCCGCACATGGCGGCACCGCAGGTACCGGATCGCAGTGCGGCAGTAGGGTTTTCGCGGACTACCAGTCCACGAAGCCGAGTTCGTGTAGCCTGCGGAACACCTTCATCGAGCCGGGTGCGACATGGTCCATCGCGGCGTACTCGCTCAGAGTGAAGTACCGCAACTCGGCGATTTCGCTGGTGGGCTGCGGTTCACCGTCGAGTACCGCGGTGAAGCACGTCATGTGCAGCTCGGTACCGGATGCGTGGCCGTACGCCTGGGCCTGGAACACACCGAGCTCATCGAAGCACACGATACCGACGCCGAGTTCCTCCCGTACCTCACGATGCAACGCCACCACGGGAGTTTCACCGGGGTCGATCTTCCCGCCCGCCATGTAGAAGACATCCTTGCCGATCGATCGCGCCTGCAGCAGACGACGATCCCGGATGTGGGCCAACGCAGCCGTGCGAATCACCGGACCACCCTACTTTCGGGCTCGAACCGTAGCGCGGCGAGGGCACAGCACATACACAACCGATACCCAGGCTCGTCTCGAGCTTCGCTTCTACCGTCAATCGTCAGGTCAGGACCATTCGGACAAAAGGCACAGTCATGACAGAAGAGCAAGGCCCCGAGCAGGGTAGCTCGGTGGAGAATACAAATCCGGCAGCGGAATCGACGGTCCCTCCGACGAAACCCCAGGGTCCCTCCGTGGCGGGACGCCGGCGTGGATCACGGCCATTGAAGGCCGGGATCGCAGTGCTGGCGGCTGTACTGATCGGCGGTCTCGGGTTCGGCGCGGGGCTGGCCGTTGGCGGTCACGAAGGCCACCACCACCACCACCACGGCGGGCATCACATGTCATCCGAACATCGATCTGGGAAGGGCGGCGAACAGCGGAAGCATCGTTCCGACCGCGAGAATTCGCCTGAGGGCCGAGACGGCAAAGGCGGCGCTCCCGCAGCACCGACACAGCCGTCCACGACACCGAGTCCAACACCGACACACTGATCGGGTGGACACGTGATGACTGCCATAGCGGTTCACCGCACGTCCTGCGCGGCGGCTCGGGGGCGCCGCTAGCCGGGTTGTCCGGGTGAGTGTTTCGTCAGTGGGCGGGCGCGCAGGTGTGCGCGCTCGCCCTGCTTGCCGAACAGGCTGAGGAATTCGACTGGCTCGGTATCGGCGGCGCCGAACCAGTGCGGTACGCGAGTGTCGAACTCGGCCGCTTCGCCGGGTGCGAGCACCACATCGTGTTCACCGAGGACGAGCCGCAGCCGTCCGTTGAGGACATAGAGCCACTCGTAGCCCTCGTGGGTCTGCGGATCGGGTTCCTTCGAGCGGCTGCTGCCCTGGATCACCAGCTTGTATGCCTGAATGCCGCCGGGTCGGCGGGTCAGGGGCAGCATGGTCATGCCGTGGTGGGTGACCGGGCGCAGGTGGATGCGTGGGTCGCCGGTGGGTGGGGCGTCGACGAGTTCGTCGAGGGTGACGCCGTGGGCTTTGGCCAGGGGGAACAGTAGTTCGAGGGTCGGTCGGCGGGCACCGGACTCCAGTCGGGACAGGGTGCTCACCGAGATGCCGGTTGCCGCGGACAGGTCGGCCAGCGTGGTTTCTCGCTGCCGACGCAGTGCGCGTAGCCGGGGTCCGACCGCGTCTAGAGCTTGGTCGAGGTCGTTGTCCATGCCATCAGTTTGCCATATCGGCAAATTGGTTTGCCAGGATCGTCGGCTGGCGTGCGTGGTCGTGAAAGACGGCTATGACGTGGTGAAGAGAATCGGACAATTCGCCCACCCGGTCGGTGAACTCCACGCGTGCAAAGCTAGCCTGGTGGGGTGAATGTCGAGGTGACGTTTTTGCCGGGTGTCGGTGTGCGTAAGGACTTTCCGCTCAAGGGTGTTCGTCGCAGGATCGGTGTCATCGACCATCGTGACGGCGCCATCGACTTGATTGTGAGCAAGGCCGACAGCCCGGACGTCACCGAACAGGTGCCGCTGTCTACGGAGGAGGCGGCGGCATTGGCGAACCTGTTGGGTGCGCCGCAGCTGGTGGCGCAGTTGCGCGAGGAGCATCGGGAACTGGACGGGGTGAACACCCGGCAGTTCCCGATCGAGCGGGGCTCACGGTATGACGGGCGGCTGCTGGGGGAGATCGAGATGCGTACGCGGACAAAGGCATCCATTGTCGCGGTGATGCGGGCCGGGCAGGTGATCGCCTCGCCGGGGCCTGATTTCCTATTCACCAGCGGTGATCTGCTGGTGATTGTCGGTACCGCGCACGGGCTGGACGCCGCCGCCGAGATCCTAGGTCATGGCTGATCATGGTGATAGACGGAACCGCGCTCGCGCTGATTCAGCTGGGCGCGGTATTTTTTGGCCTTGGTCTGCTCGGGCGCCTCGCCGCCCGTATCGGAATGTCGCCGATACCTTGGTATCTCGTCGGCGGATTGGTGTTCGGCAACGGCGGATTCGTCGCACTGAGCCACGTGGACGAGTTCATCCACCTCGCCAGCGAGATCGGTGTGGTGCTGTTGCTGTTGCTGCTCGGTCTGGAATACAGTGCTGCGGAACTGGTTACGGGCATGCGAAGATCCTGGCAGGCGGGACTGCTGGACATCATGCTGAATGCGACACCCGGTGTGCTGGTCGCCATCGGCCTCGGTTGGGGTGTCACCGGAGCGATCGCGATGGCCGGTGTCACCTATATCTCCTCCTCGGGAATCGTCGCGAAGGTGTTGAACGACCTTGGGCGACTGGGCAACCGGGAAACGCCGGTGATCTTGTCCATCTGGTGTTCGAGGATCTGGTCATGGCCGGATATCTGCCGGTATTGACCGCAGTGCTGGCCGGTGTCGGATTCTTGGCCGGGCTCGAGACATTGGGTATCGCCTTGTTGGCCGTCACGGTGGTGCTCGTCGTCGCGTTGCGCTACGGGAAGTACGTCTCGGCGGTGGTGGCCAGCGAGGACCGGGAGATCTTCCTGCTCGAGCTATTGGGCGCGGCGCTGCTGGTTGCCGGGTCCGCGTCGGCGGTGCAGGTGTCCGCGGCGGTCGGTGCGTTCCTGCTCGGTATCGCGATCTCGGATTCGACAGCGCACAACGCAATGAAGATCCTGGAGCCGTTGCGCGACCTGTTCGCTGCGATGTTCTTCGTCCTGTTCGGACTCAGTACCGATCCGGCGAGTATCCCGCCAGTGCTGGGTTGGGCGTGCCTGCTGGCCGTTGTGACGACCGGCACCAAGCTGGCGACCGGATGGTGGGCAGCCAAGCAGGCCAGGGCAACCCGATACGGTCGAGCCCGTGCGGGCACCGCGTTGGTGGCGCACGGCGAGTTCTCGATCGTGATCGCCGGTCTCGCGGTCTCAGCGGGTGCGGTGCCAAGCGAGTTCGCCGTGATGGCGACGACGTATGTGCTGATCATGGCGGTGGCGGGCCCGATCGCCGCCCGTATCGTCGAGCCGATCCTCGACTTCTCCAGCCGCGTGCTCACACCGCCGCAACCGGTTTCCGAACCGGAGGGTAAGTGACCGGCTCGGTCGGGAGAGCGGCCTCACCACCAGCCAAGGATCGGCTGGAGCTGCCTGCCGAGTTCGGGCGCGAGTGAGCGTGAATAGCTCGCGGTGAGGTGGTGCTCGTCGTGGTAGATCAGGATGTTGCCTTCGCTGACCGGGCACACGTCGCGTTCGCACACCGCATTGGTGAGATCAAGCGGGAAGACTTTCGGGAAGGACGCCGCGGGTTTGATCGCCGGGTTGACGTCGTCCAATGCCTGAACCCGTGGGATGCCACAGCTGATCCGGTCGCCGCCCTTGGCGAGACAGTCGATCCCTCGGTAGCGGACACCGTCGCGCCGCAACCAGGGAGTGTCGCGGATCGCGAGGACGCTGAGGCGGCGCTCGGACAGCTGCGACCACACGTCGAGATAGTCGGGCGGGGTTTCGTCGCCGGTGTCTTCGCGGGGACGGGTGCCGGTGGTGAACACCCAGTCCGGCCGCTCCTTGCCGAGGCGGTTGATCACTTCCTGGGACCAGTCGCGACAATCCGGGATGGGTTCGCCCTTGTAGGTCGGTTCGGCGGCCACCGTCAGCGGGCAACCCATCTTCAGCAACACCGTAATGCGGAACTGGTGCTGACGCGCCAGCACATCCAGGGCAGGCACCCAGTGCTCGGCGTGTGAGCTGCCGACGACGGCGATGGTGCGCTCGGCGTCGGCATCACCGTAGGTGCAGGTGACCACTTCGCGGGTGTTCCAGTCCGCGATGCACCCGTCGCGCGTCGGATAGGGGGGCTCCGCGGGGGCTTCGAGCACGGTGGGTCGCATTCGGGCGTGCGGCGCCGGGCGGCCGCTGACCAGTGCCTCGGCTCCGGGATAGATGACTGGGTCCAGGAATCCCACCGGTTGCGGCGGGTTCGCGCGCATTACCACGTGGGTGCCGAGGGCCACCATGAGCACGGTCGTGCCGACCGCCGCCACCGCCATCCCGACTCCACGGTGGTGGACCGCCGCTTTGTCGCGTTGTCGGGAACGGATCCGCAGCGGTTCCTCGACCAGTCGGTGGGTGAGGTATGCCAACACCAGCGCCGCTGTCACGACAACGAGTTTATCCGCGAGACCGGCGGTGGGCGTTCCGGTTTCGGCGAGATAGAAGATCAGGATCGGCCAATGCCATAGATACAGCGCGTATGCCAGCGTCCCTACTCGGACCATCGGTGCCGTGGCGAGCAATCGATTGGGCATCGGCTGCGCGGAGAGCGGGACGTTGTTGCCCGCCAGGATCAGCGCCGCGGCGGCGCCGACCGGAAGCAGCGCGGCGGGGCCGGGGAACTGATTCGCGCCGTCGATCAGCCACCCGCACGCCGCCACCCCAGCCAGCCCGAGCACGGCGAGCACTGACCTGATGAGACGTGGTGGCGATATCAACGGCGCCACGATCGCCAGCACGCTGCCGACAAGGAGCTCCCACGCCCGTGCGACGCTGTCGTAGTAATTCCAGCCCTGATGGCTGGCCGTCCCTCCCATCGCGTAAACGAACGAGAGGACAGCCAGGCTCGTCAGGACCACCGCCGTCGTCGGCCGCAGCATCGCGGTCCGCCCGCACGCCCGCGTGAGTGCCGCGATCAACAGCAGCAGAACCAGGTAGAACTGCCCCTGCACCGACATCGACCACAGGTGCTGTAATGGGCTCACCGATGGATCGGCTGCCAGGTAGTCCGACCACGACAGCGCCAGCTGCCAATTCTGGTAATAGAACAGCGACGCGAGGGTCTGCGAGGCGATATCGGACCACTGGGTATAGGGACGCAGCAGCACAGTCGCCGTGACGACCGCTGCCAGCACGACGACCAGCGCGGGCAGCAGCCGCCGCGCGGTCCGGTGCGCGGTGGACATCACCCCCACCGATCCCGTGGACTGCGCGCGCCGCAGCAGCAACCCGGTGAAGAAGAACCCGGACAGCACCAAGAACACATCGACGCCACCGGAAACCCGGCCGAACCAGACATGGAAAACGACCACGAGTGCGATCGCGCAACCGCGCAGCCCGTCCAGATCCAGCCGATAGCCGCCCGCCGCGAGCTGGCGCGGTGGCGCCGTTTCGTCGCTATTGGCCGCGACGGCCACCGAACGCTGGGAGGGCGCCGTCACCGGCGTGTCGACGGATACGACACCTGGACGCGCGCGCACGGGCGGGCGACGCAGGTGTCTGCGCGGGAAATAGAAGATGGACATGGCACGTCGAATCTCTTACCACGAGATTCGAGCAAACACCCAACCTGCCTGCATACCGCCTACTCCGTGTCGGCGCGAAATGGGTGTACACCGGGCAAAAGCTGTTGACAGCCTTCGGTGTAGCGCGGAAGGCCTCGATGCCGTGCGTGAACTCCGGCCGTCTGTCACCCTCGAGGAACTCGACGAGGACAACCTGCAGCTATTGTTCGAGGCGGCAAAGCCCACGTCGCCAACCTGATGGGCAAAACCGACTGCGACAACCGAGTGCGCCTCGCGGTCTACGCCTACAAGGTCACTGAAACCTAGCCGAGTCCGGTTGGGTGGCGAATGATGCCTGACCTTGACACCTGCCCGAGTTATGGGAATCATCTGATGTCAGTGGAATCAGATGATTCCCATATGGTCGGCTCATGGCGAGGAGTGTGCATGGATCAGGCGACTAGCGAGCAGCGGGCGGCAGAGTTCTACGAGAAGGTCTTCGGCGGGTTCGGGGAGATCGTGGGTGCGGGTGCCGCGCGCTGGACCGCGGAGGCGGATCAGTGGCGCACCTTCGCCCAGCGATGGGCATTGGATGGGTATGTCCGGCGTGATGTGAATGGGGCGATGGGCACCTTCACCGGGCCGCTGGAGTGGGGTCCGCTCGGTGGCCGTAAGTCGTTCTCGCCCAACGGGAAACGCTTCGACTTCAACGGTGTCGAGATGTACACCCTGCGCGGGGCGAAGGTGCGTGCGATGCGCAGCCTGTACGACCCGGTCGAGGTAGCTCAACAGCTCGGGCTCGCGCCTGCTTCAGCGAGCCTGGCGCTGCGGCTGGCGCCGTATCCGCAGGCGATCGCCGCCGCCGTGCAGCGAAGGATGGGGTAGGCGATGCAGAACAATAGACAGCATCCTGAGCATGCCGCGGTCGTGGTGATCGGCGCCGGGTTCGCGGGCATCGGGATGGCAGTCAGGTTGCGGGAGGCCGGATTCGAGGATTTCGTGATCCTCGAACGCAGTACCGACCTGGGTGGTACATGGCGGGCGAACACCTATCCGGGGTGCGCGTGCGACGTGCCCTCGATGCTGTATTCGTATTCGTTCGCCCCGAATCCGGACTGGTCGCGCCGGTACGGCACCCAGCCGGAGATCCTCGACTATCTGCGCGGCGTCGCCAAGAAGTTCGATGTGCCCCAACACATTCGTTACGACTCCGAGGTACAGGAAGCGACCTGGGACGACACCGATGAACGCTGGCAGATCCGAACATCTGAGGGGCAGTTGACCGCCGACGTGCTCGTCTCGGCGATCGGCCCGTTCAGCGAGGCACAGATCCCGCGGCTACCGGGAATCGAGAATTTCACCGGCACCCAATTCCACTCCCTGCATTGGGATCACGATCACGACCTGACCGGCGAGCGGGTCGCGGTGATCGGCACCGGTGCTTCTGCGGTGCAGTTCATCCCCGAAATCCACCCGCTGGTCGACACATTGACCGTGTTCCAACGGTCCGCGCCGTGGATCGTGCCACGGATGGACTGGGCAACCACCGGCCTCGAACGCGCCCTATTGCGGCGGATGCCGTTGCTGGGCAAAGCCATTCGCGGCGCATACTTCACCGGGATCGAAGGCTTCGGGCTGGTCGGGTTCGTGGACAAGCGCTTCCGTCACCCATACGAGGCGTTGGGCCGCTGGCAGCTGCGGCGGCAGGTCCGCGACCCGCGGCTACGTAGGACGCTGACCCCGGACTACATGATCGGCTGCAAGCGCGCCATCTTCTCCGATGCCTATTACCCGGCCCTCACCCAGCCCAACGTCGAGGTGGTGACCGGTGGCATCATCGAGGTGCGGCCTCGCTCGATCGTCACCGACGACGGCGTCGAACACACGGTGGACACCATCATCTGGGGCACCGGATTCGGTGTGCCGCCGCAGGTATTCGAACGCGTCCGCGGCCTCCACGGCCGCAGCATGGCGGAGCTGTATCAGGAACGTCCGCAAAGCTATCTCGGCACCACCGTGACCGGGTTCCCGAACTTCTTCACCACGCTCGGGCCGTTCGGTGCGGCGGGGAACCAGTCGGCGATCTACATGATCGAGGCGCAGATCCACTACATCGTCGACGCGTTGAAAATGATGCGGGACAACGGTGTTCGACGCGTCGAAGTGCGTCCGGAGGTGCAGCGCGAGTTCTTGCGAGAGATGGAAGAACGCAGCCGCGACACCGTCTGGGTGACCGGCGGCTGCCGCAGCTACTACCAAACCGCCGACGGGCGAATGAATGCCGGGCTGTATCCGAACTGGAGCTTCGAATATGCCCGCCGCACAAAACGGTTCGACCAGGACAACTATCTCGTGAGCGAGGCGCGATGAACATAGCGGGGACCCTGACCGGCCTGCTCGCGACCGGCAGCACCTTCGAGGTGCGAGACAAGGTGGCGGTGATCACCGGAGCCGGACAGGGCATCGGCCTCGAGCTGGCTCGGATCCTGCACCGGCGCGGTGCGGTGGTGGCGATGCTCGATCTCGACGAGACGAAAGTCCATACCGCGGCAACACAACTGGGCCCGCGCACGTTCGCGGTGGCCGCCGATGTCGCCGACCGCGACGGCATGAACGACGCCATCGCCGAGGTCCGTGCGCATTTCGGCCGGATCGACACTGTGATCGCCAACGCGGGCATCACCCCGGCGCCCGCGACGCTGCGCACCATGGACCCCACCGACTTCGACCGGGTCATCGGCGTGAACTTGACCGGCGTGTTCAACACCATCCGCCCGGCACTCGACGACATCGTCGCCACTCACGGCCACGTGGTCGTCGTATCGTCTTGCGCCGCATTCGCACCGGGCATGGGCGGTTCGCCGTACATGATCAGCAAGGCGGGCGTCGAACAACTCGGCCGCGCACTGCGTCTCGAGCTCGCCGCGTCCGGCGCCAGCGCGGGCGTGGCCTATTTCGGCATCGTCGACACCGCCATGACCCACCGCACTCTCGACGACGACGAATTCGGCCGCGAGGCCGACACCATGCTGCCGTGGCCGCTCAACCAGCGCATCAGCACCGCCCACGCCGCCAACCATCGCCGACGGTATCGCGCACCGCGCCCCGCGTACCGTCGCGCCACGGGCCTGGGAGCCGTATGCCCTGCTGCGCGGGGCGATCAACGTCGCCGTCGACCGCTACCTCAGCACCGACAAGCACGCGCACGCCCTGCTGCGTCGATTGGAACAGCGCGCGCAACGAGCCCGCCCGCCGACCCCGACGGAGGTCGCATGACATCATCGACGCCGTGAGTGCGGAGACGGATACGTCGGCCAACACCTGGCGCGGCAGCACCATGGCCAGCCGCTCGGCCGAACGACGCGATCAGCTCCTGCACGCCGGATACGAACTGCTCGGCGCCGAGGGCGCGGTCGCAACCACCATGCGGGCGGTCTGTCGGCACGCGGGCCTGAGCCTGCGCTATTTCTACGAGAACTTTCCTGACCGCGAAACTCTGCTCGTCGAGGTCTACGACCAGGTGGCCCAGCAACTCCTAGCGGCAGTCAGCGCCCGGTTGCTCGACGCGCCCACAGACGAAACAGGCCGCATCCGTGCCGTTTTCGACGCCGCGGCCGAGTACTTCGAAGACGACCCGCGCCGCGGCCGGATCATGTTCCGCGAAACCCTGGCCGACGACACCCTCCGTGCCCACGGCTCCACCATGCTACCCACCTTCGTCCTGCTCGCCGCCGCGCAGCTGACACCGGAAGCCGCCGCCCGCTTCAGGGCCGGACCCGACCGAATCCCTCTGCCGGTCACCGCGATCTCCGGCGCGCTGGTCGCCCTGTTCCTCGACTGGCTCGGCGGCAATACCGAAATCTCCCGCGACGAAGTCGTCGACTACGCCACCCGCCTGACCATCGCCATCCTGGCAGTCTCCTGACCGCCGACGGCCGCGACCGAGCCCTGCTACCCGCGCGCCGCCTCGATGAAGGCGCGGATCAAGCTCGGGGACTTCACACCGCGCTCGCTCTCCACCCCGCTGGAGACGTCCACACCCCACGCGCCGGTGACCTCGGCGGCGTGGTGGACGTTGTCCGGGTGTAGGCCGCCAGCCAGGAGCCAGCGGCCCGTGGGAGGGGTGAACTCGGGAGAAGCCCAGTTCCATGGTTTGCCCGAGCCCGGGGCGGGGGCGTCGAGCAGCACCAGGTCCTCGCCCAATTCGCCACAGTGGGCCGGGATTTCGGTGGCGGCGATGGCGCGGATCAAGGTTCGGGCCGGTGCGCGCAGGGCCTGGTAGTACTCCGGGCCCTCGTTGCCGTGTAGTTGGACGGCGCGGATGCCGCTCTCCTGTGTCAGTTGCCGGACCAGGGTCACGGACTGGCCGCGGAAGACGCCGACAGTGTGCACGTGCGCGGGCACACGCTGCGCGAGATGGCGGGCGGTCGCGGCGTCGACTGTGCGTGGGCTGGCCGCGAAGACGAAGCCGATCGCGTCGGCTCCGGCAGCCACCGCCGTGTCCACGTCCCGCTCGGTCCGCAGACCGCAGATCTTGACGGAGAGATCGCTCATGCCTCTGAGTGACGTCGTCCGCTGCTTCTATCACGATGTGCTGTCAGGTTTACCGTCGCCTCGGCCTGACAACCCGCCGTCAGTCGATCTCGAAGAGCCGGGCCGCGTTTCGATAGCAGACCTGCCGCAGCCAGGCATCGCCGAGATCGAGCTGTTCCAGCGCGTGGATCGAATGCGCGTAGGAATACGGGATATTCGGGAAATCGCTGCCGAAGAGGATTCGGTCACCGAAATCGCGCAGCCTGCCGCGCTCGGCTGCGGGGAAGGGCGCGTCGGCCTCGCTGAAATCGGTCCACACCATGGTGGTGTCCAGGCGTATCCCGTCGTAATCCTCTGCCAGATCGAGGAATTCGGAATACTCCGGGGTGCCCATGTGCGCGACGATCAGTTGCAGGCGTGGAAAGCGTTGTAGCAGTGCCGCCATGGGTTCCGGTCCGGTGTATTCGCCGGGCGCCGGGCCGGACCCGCAGTGGATTAGCACCGGAATCCGCGCGTCCTCGATCATGCCCCACACCGGATCGAGCAGCGGGTTACGGGGGTGGAAGCCGCCGACCTGGATGTGCACCTTGAAAACTCGGACACTGCGCTCGATCGCCGCCTCGACATAGCTCACGGCGTGGTGCTCCGGGTAGAACGTGGCGGTGTGCAGGCAGTCCGGCGTGCGTTCGGCGAACTCGGCGGTCCATTCGTTGAGCCACGCCGCCATATCCGGCTTGTGCGGATACACCAGCGAGGTGAAGGCGCGAACACCGAAGCCGCGCAACGTCTTCAGCCGAACCTGCTCGTCGTCGCGGTAGGCGATCGGCCAGGACTTGCCGACGAGCGGACCCGCGGAATCGAAATACGCCCACACCTTGGCCATCACCTGGTCCGGCATGAAATGCGTGTGCACGTCGATGATTCCGGGTAGGTCCAACCGCGTGCGAAAATCGGCGAGGTAGGTGTTGTCGTCGATCATTCACGCGTCCTTCGGTGTCGTGGGCGGGTACACGGCCCTGGCGAATTCGGCGACCCTGGTGATCATTCGATCGAAGAACGCGGCCGGATCCGTGCCGATCACGATGTCGGCATTGGGTTCTCGGCCCCACATGCCCGCCCAGTCGGCGACCGTGGTGGCCCGGGTCAGCGTGCCGACCAGTTCGACATCGACCGTCGCGGGCCGGGTGCGCGCCAGTGTGGGGTCGAGTGCGACCGCCGCGGCGAACGGGTCGTGCATGTGCGCGAGGTAACCCTGGTCGTAAAGGCGGTGGAAGTCGAAGTAGAACCGCACCGCATCGGTCAGATACCGGACGATGGGGTTGCCGGCCACGGATCTGGCATCCGCCGAATCGGCTTCCGACACCATCTCGACGGGCAGGCTGCCCGCGCGCCGGGCCAGCAGCGCAAGGTGTTTCGGGTGCATCTCGATGGTCTCGGTGATATCGAGCGCGCACACGATCGGCCGCCGGTCCGGCGGTGCCGCGGAGAAGGCGTCGAAGACCTCCTTGGCCGCCTCCGGATCGACGTGCACGTTCCATTCGTTGGTCGGCGTGGTGTTGCCGGGATGGTTGAAGGCGCCACCCATGATGACCAGCCGTTGCAGCAGTCGCGGCAGCGCAGGCTCCAACCGCAGGGCGAGCGCGAGATTGGTCAGCGGCCCGGTGCAGAGCCCGACGATCTGTCCCGGCCGCTCGCGCACCAGATCGACCCACATCTGGGCGGCCGAACGAGGGGAGAGCGGCCGTGTGGATTCCGGCAGCTCCGCGTATCCGACGCCCTGCGGACCGTGCGTGTCCTCGGTAGTGCGCAGTGGGATTGCCAGTGGCTCCGCGGCGCCGAGCGCGACCTCGATGTCGGGCGCCCGGCACACATCCAGCCATGCGAGGTTATTCGCCGCCACCCGTGGTGCGGGCACATTGCCCGCGGTGGCTGCGATCCCCACGATGTCGGCCTCCGGGGAGGCCAACAGATAGACCAGCGCGAGAGAATCATCGATCCCGGTATCGACGTCCATGATGATCTGCTGGCGCATCTGTCGAGCGTAGCGAGGGCCACCGGGCCGCCCGGCCGGAGGTTCAGTACGAGGGCAGCTTGTAATTGTCGGTGTCGGTCAACATCTTCGCCATCACCGGTCGCAGCAGTCGCGAGGTCATCAGTTTCATGGTGGTGTGGGCCATCCGGGTACCGAGGCGCGAGGTCGGCAGCATCATCTTGATGCCGCCGCCTGGCAGCTCCTTGGCCTTGGCGAGGAACGGGGTGACGATCGCCTCGTAGCGCGCCAGCGCGCTGGCGAGATCGTCTGGGGTAGTGGCGATTTCGCCCGCGAGGACATAGGCGCCCAGGATAGCCATCGCTGTGCCCATGCCGGTCAGGGGGGAGCCGGAGAACCCGGCGTCACCGAGCAGGGTGACCCGGCCTGCCGCCAGCGTCGGCATGTCGACGCGCGCCAGCTCGTCGAAGTAGAAGTCCGGCGTCGTGCTCATCGCGGCCAGCACCGCGGGGGCCTCCCAGCTAGCTTCCGCGAGCATGTCGTGGATGATCCGCTGTTGCGCGGCGACATCGCGACGCAGTGCGGGGTCGGCGTCGGTGCGCAGCGTGATGATCGCCTTCGACGTTGCCGGGTCGGAATCGGGACGGATCCCGACCGCGGCGCTGGGCACGGTGTGCATCTTGAACCACCCCGGCTCGGACCCGGCCGGGGTGGGGATGGTGAAGAAGGACATGTAGCCGCCGAGGTAGGTCACGAACTGCTCCTCTGGGCCGAATGCCAGCCGCCGGGTCGCCGAGTGCACGCCGTCGGCGCCGATGACGAGATCGAATCGTTCGATGGCGCCGGAGGCGAAGGTGACCTCGACGCCCGTGTCGTCCTGTTGCAGGCCCTCGATCCACTCGCTGTAGCGGTAGTCGAGTTCGCCTCCGGTTCTGGCGAGTTCGGTGAGTAACACCTGGTTGAAATCGCCGCGGGTGATCTCGATCTCGGCGACCGGGCCTTTGCCGTCGAACATCTCCGCGGGCATCCGCGCGAACTCGCGTCCCTGGTCGTCGACGTAGGCCATACCGCGCTCGTCGAGCTGATACTTGCGAATACCCGGCATCAGCCCCATCTGCTCGGCCGCCTCGCGGCTGGGGCCACGCAGGTCGACGGCCTGGCCGCCGGGGCGGGGCTCGGCCGCGCGTTCGACGATCGTGGTCCGAATACCCGCGCGCAGCAGCTGCAGCGCCACGGCGTTGCCCGCGATGCCGCCGCCGCTGACCAGGACGTGGAGGGTGTTGGTGGTGCTCATGACTGGTTCCCATCTGAAGGACTAATGTCTTAGACATATGTCTAACATAGTGTGGAACGGGTGTCTAGTACGAATGTCTGAGACGTTGTACTGTGAGGGTATGGGAAACCGAGAAGATCTGCTGGCGGGAGCGCGTAAGGCCATCATGGAACGCGGTGTCGCGAAGACCACCGCCCGGGATATCGCGACGGCCGCCGGGGTGAGCCTGGCCGCCATCGGCTACCACTTCGGCTCCAAGGAACGGCTGATCACCGAGGCGCTGGCGGAGGCGCTCGGCACCGGCATCGGGGACAGCATGGACGCGCTGATCCGCGAGTCGAGCGGCAAACCGCTGTTGCAGGCGTTCGCCCAGATGTGGGATGGCATGCACGAGGTGTTCGAGGCGAACCGAGAAGGCATGCTGGCCAGCTTGGAGAACCTGGTGCGGGTGGCCCGCGCGCCGGAATCCCAGACGTTCATGACCGACAGCTTGACCTCCGCCTATACCGACCTCGGTCGAGAGCTGCGCGAAGCACATCCGGAACTGGAGCAGAGCACGGCGGACGCGATCGCCGAGATGTGGTTCGTGCTCACCCAGGGTCTCGGCGTGCTGTGGATGATCACCCGCGGAGCGAACCTGCCGGATGGCGCGAAGATCGCCAAGGCGATCGCGGCCGTGGCCAAGGACTCGGGCGCCTGATCGGTCAGTCCTTATCCGGCACCGCCTCGGCGGTAATGTGTCGCAACCGCGGCACCCGGGTCAGATCGAGCACCTGGACGCCGCAATGGCTGCAAAGGTGTTGCGCCGATGGGCAATCCGGGATGAATTCCTGCCATTCCACGGTCATCCAGGACAGAACGCTGGAGCAGCCTTGCTCTATGGGATCATTCGACGCAAGTTGGATGTTCCAGCCCTGCCCTGCCGGTGGCGGGGCCAAACGGGCGACCGCGGACGACGCGAGTTCCGAATTCAGGTCGAAGCACAATCCGTGCCCACTGCCGTAGGGCGATCGAGCATCTCGCGACGCGTTGGGGCGTGTCCCACCGGCACGGGCGGAAAATCGTGTGGGCCGAACTGGATCGGGACCGATCGGCGCCGGCTCGGGCGGCGGGGTAATGGATGCGCGCTCCCTGCGATGAGGGAAGGTAGTTTCCCAAACAGCTGTTCCCAAACAGCAAGGAGGTCTGCGTGGGCAGAGCTATCGAAGCCACACCGTGGTTGCGGATGCTGCGGTCCGATGCTGCGGCACGCCATCAACTGATTTGTCTGCCGCCGGGAGGCGGATCGGTCATCGCGTATCGCGCGCTGGCCGCGAAACTCGGTGCCGGGATTGCCGTTGCCGCCGTGCAGTATCCGGGCAGGCAGGATCGACTCGGCGAGCCCGCGATCGGGGAGATGGACTCCCTCACCGATCGGATTGCCGAGGAGGTATTGCGCCAGAGGCCGATCGAGCGGCTGTCGCTGTTCGGCCACAGCATGGGCGCAACTGTGGCGTTCGAAACGGCGCGACGCCTCGAGCGCGCCGGGCAGCCGGTGACGACACTGTTCGTTTCCGGCCGTCCCGCACCGCCTTTCGTGGAATCCCGGCGCCTGCACCTCGCGTCGGACCACGAGTTGATCGGCGATCTGGAGCGGCTGGCGAACGATCCGGCATCGGTTCGGGTCCTGCGTGATGAACCGAGCCTCGCGGAGTTGGTTCTGCCCGCGGTCCGCAGCGACTACCAGGCCGTGGAGACCTACCGCTATCAGCCGGGTGACCTGCTGGCAGGCGATATCGCCGCACTCGTGAGCACCGAGGATCCCACGGTGACCACGGAACAAGCCGACGAATGGCGCGACCACACCACCGGACACTTCGAGCGTGCGGTGTTCCCCGGTGGGCATTTCTATCTCGACGAGAAGGTTGCCGAGGTCGCCGACTTCATCACACAGAACCTGGCGCGGCACAAGTCACTGACGTGACAGCTGCGCCGCGGCGGCCCGCCGTCGCGACAACCACACCAACCCCAGCCACGACACCGCGACACACACCGCAACCAGCACCCGCACCAACCCCAGCGCACTCTCGGGGTAGATGACCCCGGTCAGGTAGTGGTCGATGAACCCGCTCGGCGGGAGCCCGGCCACGCCTGCCCGGTGCCGCGCCCAGTTCTCCACATAGGTCAGCGGACAGTCGATTCCGAACAGGACCGTGCTGAATCCCCAGCCGAACGCGAGCAAATGCAGCCAGATGGTGCGCGGCCAACGCCACGCGATAAATCCGCCGACCACCACATAGCCCACGAACGCGAAATGTACGGCGGCGATGACGTCGGCCAGCAGCCGGTAGAGCACGCTTCAAGCGTAGAACCCCAAGTTAAGGGCGGGGATCGCATGCGGCGCACGCGGTGACAGGGACCTCAGTGGAGTCGACCCTGCTCAATGCGCGTGATGGTCTCGACCGTTCGATCGAAGGACGCGACGGCGTCACCAAGGAGACGGTTGGTAGTCCTTGAGGAAGCAGCCGAACAGGTCGGTGCCGTTTTCACCCTGGACGATCGGGTCGTAGACGCGGGCGGCGCCGTCGACCAGGTCCAGCGGCGCGTGGAAACCCTCTTCGGCCAGGCGGAGTTTGGTGTAGTGCGGGCGTTCGTCAGTGATCCAGCCGGTGTCGACGGCGGTCATCAGGATCCCGTCTTCCTCGAGCATTTCCCGGGCGCTGGTGCGGGTCAGCATGTTCAGCGCGGCCTTGGCCATGTTGGTATGCGGGTGACCCGGGCCTTTGTAGGCGCGGGAGAACTGGCCCTCCATGGCGGATACGTTCACCACGTACTTGCGCCGGGCGGCTGCCGCGGACATGGTCGGGCGCAGTCGGGAGACGAGAATGAACGGCGCGACTGAATTGCAGAGTTGCACTTCCAGGAGTTCGGTCGGATCCACCTCGGCGACGGTCTGCACCCAGCTGTTGGTATGCGCCAGATCCGGCACCAACCCGCCCGCGTCGATCGCTACGCCCCGCGAAATACGTTCCGGCGTAGCCGATCCCGCGACGAGCGCCAGTTCCGCGATATCCGCGGCGGTCAGGCTCGGGGCGAGCGAGGCGGTCAGCGCGGTGGGGTGTGCCTGCGTGGTTTTGCCGAAGGTCACCACGTCAGGTAGCACGCCCGCGGGCAGCGGACCGGATTCGGCATCGACCAGCGCGCTGTAGGCGCCGGGGGAGCGGCGCACGGTCTGCGCCGCATTGTTGATGAGGATGTCGAGGGGACCCTGTGCGGCGACATCGTCGGCGAGGGCGACCACCTGGGCCGGGTCGCGCAGGTCGATGCCGACGACGCGCAGCCGCTGCAGCCAGTCGGCGCTGTCGTCCATGGCAGCGAAGCGGCGGATGGCGTCGTTGGGGAAGCGCGTGGTGATGGTGGTGTGCGCGCCGTCGCGCAGCAGCCGCAGCGCGATGTACATGCCGATCTTGGCGCGACCGCCGGTCAGCAGGGCGCGGCGACCGGTGAGATCGGTGCGGGCGTGGCGCTTGGTGTGGCTGTTCGCGGCGCATTCCGGGCACAGCTGGTGGTAGAAGGCGTCGACCCGGGTATAGCGCTGCTTGCACATGTAGCAGGGGCGCGGCCGGATCAGCGTGCCCGCGCTGGCGCCCGCCGCGTTCGAGGTGAGCGGGATGCCTGCGGTCTCGTCATCGATCCGGTTCGGCGATCCGGTCGCCGTCGCCGCGACGACCGCACGATCCGCCTCCGCTACCGCGTTCTTGGCTTCGCTGCGCCTGCGCAGCTTGAGCTTCTTGAACATGTGCCCGACGGCGCGCTGCACCGCGATCGAATCGGGATCGTCCTTGTCCAGTTGCCCCGCCTTGTCGAGCACGCGCAGGCAGATTGCCAGCTCGGCCGGGTTGATGGCCTGGGTATCGGGCAACGTCGACACGGTGTTCTCGGCCATCGGAATGCGGGTTTATCCTTTGTGAACTGGGGCGGTTGACGCGTCCATTGTCGCATCGACGCCCCCGCAGGTCTGCGCGGGTGGTCTCAGGGGTCGAACCGGGTCCCTGGTCGTGTTCCATCACAGAAGACGTACCGGCGACGGAACCCGTTCAACGGCGGTATCCACGCCGAGCCGCGTGGCGGCGGCCAGAACCGCGCAGAGCAGTTGGTCGCGGGCTCGCCGATGCAGGTAGCTAGGACGGGTTTGGCGGTCTCCGGTAGCGCGTCGGCCAAGGGTAGTGCCTGCGACCATCGGCCTGGCGCACGAGATCGGCCAGCAATGCTGCCGCCGGACATCCCTCCCAGGGCCTCACTCAGACCATTCCAAGAACCTTCCAGTCGAACCATGTCAACGGAACCTCCAGCAACATCACCGATCCGGTAGCAAATGTCGCTGCCAGCATGGAAGACGTGTACAAGCGCTATGGCGTCTCTGCCGACGGCCATGACCTGCAGGTAAAAGTCCAGCAGGCGGACCCGACCCGTCCGGCGAAAGGTTACTGAGCTCGCCGCGTGACCCTTTGTTGACATCATGCCAATAGTGATGGAATCTGATGACGACGGGCCCGCGCCGAGGCGGGCCCGAGGCGAGCAAAGGATCGGACGATGGCACGCGCCGCGTGGAGTGATGATGAGGTCGAGGCGGTACGGGACCTGGCCAAGACGTTCTTCGAAAAGGAAGTCGTCCCGCACGAGGAGAAGTTCGTCGCACACTGTTAGGTTGAATGACTGAAATCGTCGTCTACCTGCATCATTCGTGCCGGAGGGATCGGACGCCAGTGGCACGTGCCGGAGGGCGGCGGTGCCGTCATCCGCCAAGATCGATTTTTGGGGGAAATCGGGGGAGTTCTCCGTCCTCGGCGACCGGTCCGAGGTTGATGCTTGGGCAACTGGACAACGGCTAGCAAACCATCTACGAATCCGTCGAAGAACATCGGCGTGTCGCGTCCGTCGTCGCTTCGTGTCGCACATGTCGACAGCATCGTGACTGCCCTCGGTGAAGCATTCGTGTCAGGCGCATGAGTCGAAGCTGTTGCGGCTGAGCAGATCTGATGGCATTCTGTCCAAGCAGATTCTGCGCTGATGGTGCGTCTCACCTCAGCCGCGTCGAGGGTCTAGATCGGCGCGACACCGGCAATCATCCGAAACTCGGATTCCTGTGCCGCCATCCTTGACCCAATCTCCGCATCGCGCTCCACCTAGCGCACGACGCCTCGGAGGTCTGCCGTGACTTCGCCTTCTGCCCGGACTACCCCATGCGACTCCGATAAGGCCGCCTGACATGGGGTATGCGAACAAGCGAGAAACGAAGAAGGACGGGCTCTTTTGGGAGGCCCGATATAAGGCCGAAAACGGCAAGTACAAACCGATCCTCGACGCCAACGGCAAGCCAGTTCGGTACTGGACGCCAGAATCAGCCAAAGAGGCGGCCGACCGCGCCGAGATCGAATTCGAGATCCAGTCGAAGGTAGCCGTTCCCGCCGCACATCCGACCCAGCCGAACGATCCTGACGTCCAATCCTTCGAAGACTTCGTGAATGAATGGCTGGACGAGCAGGACCTGGCCGAAACCACGATGGCGAAGTACGAGTCCCATATCCGATGTCATCTGCTGCCCGCCTTCGGTCACATGGGCTTAAGGAGCATCAAACAGGGAAATATCACCGGATGGGAGAGGAAGCTGCGCGACGCGGGATATGCCCCTGATAGCATCCGCTCCTACCATGCACTGCTGCACGTGATCCTCGAAGATGCTTTGGATGAACAGAAGATCACGAGCAACCCCGCCAAACGCAAGCGCGGCCGCGGTCAGCGTCGGTGGGAGGAAAAGGACAACGCTCCTGCGAAGGTGATCACCGACGGATTCGGCGCGCTGATGATCGCGGAGCGAATGGCTTTGCTGGCTGGGCGTGAGGATGAGCTGGTGTTCGAACTCGTGAAGTTCTACACCGGGATGCGCTTCAGCGAACTGCGGGGCCTGGAAGTCGAATTCGTGCGCGACAGACTCATCGATGTCCAGTGGCAGCTGGTCGAGGTGAACGGTCGATGGATTCGTCGCAGGCCGAAGGGAGGGCGGACACGGAAGGTGCACCTACCAGAATTCCTGTGGCACATCCTGGTCGACTTCATCGCCCGCACTCAGCCGAGGCCCTGCGCCTGCCACGGCCGGACATACGTGTTCCGGGGCCACGGCAAGCGAATGGTCCGAAAGGGCGATGTGACCTCGGAGGCAATCGCACAACACCTGGGCATCTCGCTGAGCACAGTCTCTAACGCCATGCGACCCGACGGTCAGGTGGCGGAAATGACTCGACAGCGCGTGCGTGACGCCGCCGCTGAACTTGGCTACGTGGCGTGGGCAGAACGCGGGGTTGTTGACCACTACCGGAGGGGACGCTTTCGCGCGTCGCTGTTCATGCCAGCGGTCTCCGGTGTCTACCCGAAGTCTGGAAAGGCCCCGGCGCGTCCAGTGCCCATTTCGACCGGCACATTCCCTGGCGTGCCAGTTCGGGGACGCGACGCGAGCGCTCGTGCCGATGGTGTGTGGGAGCCCATCGCGGAAGGCATGACACCGCATGGGAATCGACGATCTCACCGCACGAACCTTGTCGAGCTGGACACACCGAAGAAGCTAATCGATGCACGAATAGGCCACAGCGACCCGTCAGTGCAGGCGACCTACACCGAGATCACGCAGGTCATGATCGACAAGCTGATCCGCGACCTAACCGACGTGTGGAATGACGCGCTGGATAAGCGGCTGGCACTGTGTCCCACGTCGCCGGTCCCGATGTTGAACGATTTGCTTCAGAGACGAGCGAGTGAATTGCGGCGGCAGGATCTCCGGGGCGCTGTTTAGAGACTGACCGCGCTACCTTTTAACCTCAAAACCGTTCAGCTAAGGTGTCTCGGATAGTGCATTCGTAGCTATTCAGCTGGGCGCATTTCCCCTGTTCATGCCGCGTACGCGGCATGAACAGGAGTGAGGGCAGGCGGAAGCCAGGGGCCGGTCGTGAAGAGTTGGGTGAGGACGTCGAGTTTGTCTCGGCCCCCATTTGGTGGCGGTGTCGAGGTAGGAGCAAACGACGGCGAAGTCGGTGAGTCCTTGCAGTGTTCGCCACGCTCCGCCGGAGGTTCGTTGCTGTATTTTCACTGGCCGCAGCGTTCTTTCGGCTTCATTGTTGGTGAACGGGACGGTCAGGTCGGTCGCGAACCGGAGGATCATGTCCTCGAACCGGGCGAACCTGTTGATGAGCGCGCGGGCGTCTGTGGCCAATGTGGTTGTCCGGTCTAGGTTTTCGTCGCGGCCGTGGGCCAGCGCGCCGAGGTAGTGGTTGCGTAGCGCCGCGAGCGCCTCGGGAGCCAGCGCGGTGCCGCCGCCGTCGCGGACCGCGGTCGCGGCGCGGTGGGCATCGAGCAGGACATCGGCCATCGCGGCGGCCCAGACCTGTCCGTCGGGGTCGGCGTCGTTGATCGAGCGCAGGTCTCTCAACAGGTGCGCGCCGCACCAGGCGTGGATCGCCGGCAGATGCGCGTAACCGGCGTAGCCGTCGCGGACCAGCACCCCGGTGAACCCCGGCAACACCTTCCCGGCGTCGATCGCCTTCGCCGAACGACCACCCACATGCATCAACGTGAGGTATTCGGTGCGACGTGGACATACGACAGTGCTCCCGCGGCGCGGCCGGTGGTCTCGTCGGCGTGCAGAACCGGCGCGGACACCAGCAATATCCGCATCCGGTCGATCCAACTGTCTTGCAACAACTTCGCCGCCCGGCCACGCACCCCGGCCAGGAACCCGGACGAGACATCCATGCCGCACAACGCCGTGAACACCTGCCGGGTCCGCCCGACCGGCAGGTAATGCCCGCAGGTCAGCAACGCTGCCCGGGACAGGGCCAACGGCCCTATCCGCACGGGAGACCCCGATCCGGCCAGCACGCCACCGTGCTCTCCCGCGGTGTCCCAGTCCGCGGCCGTGATCGTCCCGCAGCCGCATCGGCGCGAAACACGTTGGTACTCGGTGATTTCCGGGGCCGGAGTCGGCGGGATGTCAACGACCTGGCGGCGCTCGCGCGCAACCTCGTCGCCGGCGTCGAGCGGCCCGGCGCAACCTCGACAGCAATCTGGTTCGAGCACAACGATTTTCCGGTCCGGATCATCCGACAACGACCGCGACGTCGACGGCGAACCTGGCTGCTTGCCAGGTCCACGGCCCGACCGCGACCGCGACGACCGCTTCTTGGCAGGCTTCTTGTCCCACACCGGGTCCGAACCCGGCGGACGCGAGGAATTCGACGAATCGGCGTCAAGGCGCCGCTCCAACTCCGCGATCCGATCCGCCTGCGCCTCGACCAACGCCGACAACCGAGCCACCTGCTCCAACAGTTGCTCATACGTCGGCGAATCCGGCACCCGAACACCCTACCGAGATCCCGCCCCTACACCAGGTGACACCCGTCAAACACTCAGGGGGACAGCTGAATAGCTAGAGCGCCGGGATAACAGCAGCGAGTCGATGTCCACGAACGCCCTCGTCTCGCTATCGTGTGGCCGACGCGGAGCGCGCGATACCGCGCCGCCGCTGATCCGCCTGCCGAATCTGGTTGTACCGCAACTCGATATAGCTCACGATGATCGCGGTAGGGACCGCCGTTGCTAGCGGCCCCCCGCACAGATCCCAGCGTGCGGAATTACCGCACTGGGCTCCTGCCTCGGGTTCTGGCGTCGAACCGCGTGTCGGGAAATGGATGCTTCACACGAGCGGGTGGTAGCCATCGTTTTGTGAGGCGGTCCATCCGGACCCAGTTGAGTCGGGTTCGCTGGCTTCGGCGCCGCAGCGCCTTGAACCAAAGCCGCCCGACCTGGGTGCGGAAGGTTGCGACCGCGTCGGTGTTACCTGGCACGGCGTAATAGGCGAGGTGGCCTGCCACTACGCTTCGCAGCCAGTGCCCTTGTTGATGTCGGCGTCGCTTGAGTTCCACATTGACCTCCGACAGCTTGGTCCGCATCCGTTTCGAGATGGTCTTGCGCTTCACCCAGAATCGCCCCTTCCTCGTCAACCCGCACATGTGCGTGAAGCCCAGGAAATCGAACGTCTCGGGTTTCCCGACGCCACGAGCCCGTCGGTGCCGGGCAGCGTGCCGCCCGAACTCGATAAGCCGCGTCTTGTCCGGGTGCAGCTCCAACCCGAACTTCGCGAACCCCGCCGAAGTCCGATCGCGGGCAAGAGGTTTGGGGCCGTGTGTATTTCGGTGACGAAACCACGCCAGCCTTCCAGCGTGGTCAGTTGCAGGTGCCCGTCCTCTCCGTCAGGATCGTCGGCCTGCCCGGGGCCGGTGTGGGTCACCATCTCTTCTCCGCTTCAGCGAAGGGGTCGAAGATCGGCAGCGGGATTACCTTGGCCATGCGGTCCGGGCGGGGGTCGCTGATCTGGTCCGGTTCGTCATCGCCGATGTTGCTGTCGACCGGAGCAGGCTGCGGGGGTATCGGCGCGGCGGGTGGGCTGGCCTTCGTGCGGGCAGCGACTCGGTGGTCTCGTCGGCTCAGTTTCGCCGAGCCCGCGCTATCACCATCAGCGGGCCCGGAGTGTGCTCGTTTCAGCAGGTCGGCGACCGCATCGGCTAGTTCTTCCTCTGTCGCTCCCGGCAGGCTGCGGCGGGTGTGGTCCCAGGCCATTTCCCCGAACGGTGCGGCGACCCGGTGCAACTGCTTCCAGAACACCGGTATCCAGCCGCCGTCATCGTGGTGGTGGTTGCGGACCCAGATACGGGACACGTCGTAGGGTCGTAGTGGATCTCCCAGAGATCCCTGCGTTCGGTCACTCCGGATCGCTGGTGCCGCAACGGATTGAGGGCCTTGTCGTCGTAGGTGCGGTGACTGATCCTCACGCCGTAGGAGTTGATCGCCCGCCAGGTCGCCGGAAGCAGTTCGATGTAGTCGTCGGCCGACAATGCGACTGGAACATATCCGGCGGTTTCGACCAGGGCCGCGTATTTCTCGTTCGGGCTGAACATCCGTCGCGGGTGCGCCGGATCGCGTAGCCCGTCATGGGCCGGTTCTGCCAGGCCGCCACGATCCACTCGTCCAGCAGGCCCTGCAACTCCAGCAGCGACCACACCGCCTGCTGCTCGACGTGCCGGCCTCGCCGTTCGGCATTGAATCCGGTGTAACCGGCGACGAACTGGGCGAACAGGGTGCCGACCGAGCCCAGCATCCGCTCGATATGGCCCTTCTCCCAGCCCGACGCGTCGTGGACGGGCTGGAAATTGATCCCCAGAAAGGCGCACGAGGCCCGAAAGTTGCGGGAAATGAACACCTTTCCCTGATCAACCACGATCGTCTCGGGGATGATAACCGGTCGGGCGGCGGCGTGTTCGAGCCGGGCGTCGATGTCGAGCAACTGCTGGAACGGCAGTGCCGAGCGTGCCATCGCCAACGCTTGCGCCCAGCCGGGCCGCATCGGCTCGGGCGTGACGGTCCGGGCCAGCAGCACGCTCGCGTCCACCGACTTGGTGGTGGGCCGCAGCACCGCCGCGGTCACGGTCCTCGTCGCGACATCGATCATGCCGGTCAGATCGACCCGGCCCACGACCCCGTCGTCCAACCGCACCAGCACGTCCAGTGGGGTCGAGTCGATCTGCATCACCTCACCCGGCGCCCACGCGTCCGTCCCGCCGAACGGCCCGTCCGGGCGGTCGGCCAGCGACCGGCGGGTCCGTGCCGAGCCGGTGGTGTGCTTGCCCGCAGACAGCTTCTCCAGCAGCCGGTAGAGGCTGCGCCGCGACGGCAACTTCACCACGCCGGGACCGTGGATGTCATCCAGGATCTGCTGCGTGCGCCAGAACAGGTAGGTGGCCGTGCGCGTGGACTGCTGTGTGGTCTCCTCGATCGCCTGCCGCATCGCCTCCACCACCGCCTGGTCCACCCGCCCGTGCGGAGTGGCGGGTTTGCCGGTGCGGCGATCGGCCATACCGGCCACTCCGTGCATTTCGTAGCGACGCCGCCGTTTTGCGATCGCGCTCGCGGTCACCGGCCTCCCGGCCGCGGTCAGCTCCTTTGCTTTCGCCTGCTCACGGCGGGTCAGCGACACCCGCATCGGGTCGTATTCCGGCCTCGGCATGGTCCCAGGCGGGGCCTGCGACGGCACTCCGCGCAACACCTCGACAATGTGGCACTCCCACCACAACGCTTCCGCCGCAACCGCTTCCGGCAAGCCATCCAGTCGCGTCGAAGCCGGAACCGGTGGTCGTGACGGCGCGTGGACCACCTCGAAGCCTTCGGCCATCGCCAATTCGGCCGAGCCGACATCGGTGACTATGCCGTCGGTGTCCGCGAGCCGCACCCCCGTGCCAGACACCGCGATCACCGTGTGCACCACACCGGCCAGCCGCACCCGGTCACCGATCGACAACCCAGCCGGCCGCCGCGGCCGACGTCCCCCGCTCACCGATACCCGCCGATCCCGTCAGCGGTCTGGACCATCGTTGCCGGGCCCAACCGCTCCCGCGTCAGATCGGCGACCAGCTCGTGGCGCCACATCAGGTGAAACGGCGCCGGTAGCAGCATGATTCGATCCCCGATCGCCTCAGCCCCCGCAAGTAATGGCGATCGCTCCATGAACACCTTCCGCAACCGCGCCACGACCTCGGCTCGGCCAGCGCACCGCGGATGCCGGTAGCGCGCCAGCCAGCGCAGGTTGGCGTTGAGGATCGGATCGATCTCTCCCGCCCGCCGAAACTCCCAGCCCAGAAACGAACACACCTGCGCCGTCACCTCGAATGCTTCAGCGTCGCTGTCCTCGATCCGGTCATCGGCGCGCACGTCGACCACCAGCCCGGTCCCGTCCACTCTCCGGGCGAAGTAGTCCGGAGCATGCCGCCGACGACCTTGCTCGCCCTCCCAGCACAGCCAAAACGGTTGCGACGCAATGCCGATCACCGACCGGTCGAAGTCGAGCGCCCGGACGTGATCACGCTCGAGCCACGACTCGAAACCCACGTGGCGCGCGGTGGTCGACGTCCACCACCAGCCCGGGAAATGTCCAAGCCCTCTCGACCAGCGGAACGTGCGCACCGGCCGCACGTCCTCGAACCGCACGCCCGCGCACGACGACAGCCTCAACCGCCGCTCGGCGCCGACAGCGTCGACGAAGTCCAGCTCAACCAGCCCCGCAGAGGTCTGCGCCCACTCGACAGCAGCATCGGCCACCGGCCACCATCCCGCCCGATACGATCAAGACAACGAGCAAACTGTAGTGGCAGAACCAGTCGGACGAGCAAGATTCATTGGCACAGAGCAAGATTGACTGTCACAGGACAGCCGTCGAGGCCACGAGTTCTTTTGAGACCCTACACAGCTCATGTAGGGTCTCAAAATTCGTGGCAACCGCCGGTTGATTGACCTGGCCGTTCGTGGACTGTCTCACGCAGTGGCGGGCGGTGCTTATCTCAGTTCGATGGCATTTCTTCGGCTTGGTCGGGGTTATTCGGCTGGTGTGCTTTGTCAGCGAATCGTCCTTGTGGGACTTGTGAATGGCCGTTTCCATGACTCATCGACGCCAGCGTTCCGCGCGCGATGGTGATGTCGCCCCCTGCTGTCCGATGCTCACGGCAGGAGGGCAGCACAGCCTACTTTTTCAGGAGCCCTCCCACCACGGCTCCGTGTCCTCCACGGCGACGAACTCGTAAAAGTCCATGTTGCTGATCTCAAGGTTGCACGCGAGCGATCCGACCATGCGGCAGGGAAGGACGGCAGGCTGCCCCGGAGTGTCGTAAAGGTCGACAGCGGTCAGCGGTCGGCCAGGCTCGGCAAAGGTCCTGGCATCAGCGAGAACGACCAGCGTGGTGTGCTCCTCGGTGTGCTCCTCGGGCGGCGGGACCAGCGCCGGAACCTGCCCCGGCAGCAGGCCCTCGAAAGCTCGGTCGTCGACGACCAACGTCGTCAGCGGATAGTGCTCCACGTCGATCTCGTCCGGGTCCAGGTCTGCGCCGACCCAGCCATCCTCGTCGGCTCCACCCAGCTCGTCGAGCAGGGCGCGCCAGCCCTGCTCGTCGTCGAAGAAGGTACGGACCAGCAGTACGCCAGCGGTGGAGGGCAGTGCCGGGAAGGGCCGGTGCGGCAGCGCCGTCGGCGCGGGGAACGCCGGCCGACCGCCGTCCCCCTGGTACATGCCGCACACATCCATGTTGCGCACCAGGTGGTCGAACGTGAGTGCGCCGCCCAGCAGGTCGGCCAGGATCTCGCCGAGCCGTGCCGAGGGGACCCGGACGCCGCGCCCGGGTATCGCCGCCAGGTCCACCAGCAACGGCCCGTCCCCGCCGTATACCACCGGAATGTCCGCCAAGACGACGACCAGCGGCACCGTGCCGCCGTCCGCGACAAGCGCCGGGACGTTTCCGCCGCGCAGGAAGTGCCACCCGCAGTCCTCGATCGGTCGCAACCGCACTCCGCTGCCCCCGACGACGAGCACATCGCCTTCCCGGCGGGCCGCGATCTCGTGAAGTAGCTTGCCCCACAGTGCGGTGCCGTCCTCGTAGCACGTACAGACCAACAGCACTTCACCGGTCTCCGACTGGGGAAGCTTGGGAAAGGACATGACTCTCCTTTTGAAAGGCTGCTGCGGTCGTCTTCGGCGGCGGCGCGCTGTGTCCTGCGCCCGCTGCGCACCGGTGTCCAGAGGAACCGGTGCGGCATACCGCTGGCCTGATTATCCGGGTTGAGCAGCACATCGCCCTTCTCCGGCGTGGCGCGTTACACTGCCCGCCCACCACATCTTATATATACTGGTAGAGACGTTTTTACCGGCGACTCGGAGGCTGTGGCCGGAGTTTGCTAGCGCCATGCTCCAAGAGCGCGTCAGGGCCGTCATATCGTCATATCGTCATAGTGCTCATACCGTCATAACTCTCGGTCGGCTCCAGTGTGGGTGGGCGGCTTTGCTGTCGGCTTCGTCGCCGCTGTTGTTCTGAGATCGGTTGCGGCACAACACCTCTGCGGATGAGTGGTTCTCGACGCCGGACAGGCGCGGCCCGCTCGTCATCGGTCCGGTGTCACCACGACATAACCCGGTTTCGACGGTTCGCTGCGTGAGCAGCCATGCAACTAGAGGTAGGAGCCGCTGATTAGCAGCCTCGGCAGGCAGCCGCTCACACAGCGGCCCCCACCTTCGATGGAGAGGAATTAATATGCGCGCCATCCAGATTGAACAGTTCGGCGACCCCGCGCAGGTGCTCCGCGTCGTCGACATCGAGGAGCCGCCGCCACCGGGTCCGCATGAGGTTCTGTTGAGCGTTGAGGTCTCGCCGTTGAACAAACACGACCTACTGGTTGTCACCGGCATGCTGGCGCGACCACCCCTGCCCCACATACCAGGCGCAGAGGGGGTCGCCCGCGTGCTTGCCGCTGGCGCCGAGGTCGATGGACTTCAAGTCGGCGATCTGGTCGTGCTACCCCTGTATGCCGGTGCGTGGCGTGAGCGGCTCGTCGTGCCCGCCGACGGCCTGTTCGCACTCCCCGCCGGCGGCAACATCGAGCAGTACTCGATGCTGGGCAGCAACCCCCCGGCGGCAGGGTTGATGCTCAGTGAATGCACCCCCCTGCAGCCCGGTGACTGGGTGGTTCAGAACGCCGCGAACTCCGGTGTGGGACGGTCATTGATCGGGCTAGCCAAACTTCGTGGACTGAAGACGATCAACCTGGCCCGTGACGACTCAACGTTCGCCGAGCTCACAGAGGCCGGGGCCGACGTGGTCCACATCGACGACCCCGATGCGGTCGGCGATGTTCGAGCAGTGATCGGCGACGCGCGAGTGGCGCTGGCAGTGGAAGCCGTCGGTGGTCCGGGGGTGGCGCGGCTGCTCGAATTGCTTTCCGACGGTGGATGGTTGGTCAGCTATTCCTGGGCCAGGGACGAACCCATGTGGGTCGACACCTCGACACTGGTCGGCAAGCACCTCACCGTCCGCGGATTCTTTGTCGGCGACTTCGACTACCGCGACAAGGTGGTGCCTGTCATTCGTGAGGCGGCACCGCTGGTGGCCGACGGCGCCCTCGTTGTCCCCGTGGCGGGCGTGTACCCCCTCGAGCATATCCAGGACGCGGTGCAACATCTCCTCCGTGGCGGCAAGATCCTGCTGAAAGTGGCGGGGCGATGAAGGCGACGAGCGCGCGACACCTCGGCACGGTGCGTTGACAAGATGTTTACGTGACCAACCGACTTGACGCCCGGCATCGCGCGGAACAGGCCGAACGCATGGCGGCGACTGGCGCGACATGGCAGGAGATCGCCGACCAGTGGGCTACCGGAGCCGCCAGGCGGCATCCCAGGCAGTGAAGCGGCTGGGTGACCGGTCCCAGCCCGAGACCACTGAACAGGCCCGTGCCAAGCACGACAACGCCCTGCGGCTTCTCCAGCGCAGCAACTTCACCCGATACCTGACGGCGCTACAGGCTGGCTGAGGACAACATGGCGCTGCAGTACTCCAAGGAGATCAGGAGCACCGTTGCCGAGCGCGCCAAGATAGTCGGTGCCTACGCGCCCCAGCGCGCCGAGGTGGACGTGAACGTGTCCACCGACCCCAGCGCGATCATCGACCGCATGGAGTCTCGGCTTCCAGGGTTGTCTTGCGAGGACAAACCCTCTCTACCGGGAGTCCGCTGCCTGCTTCCACGACACCAAGCCCCCCAACAAAACCCACTTGACCGGCCACCTCACCCCTTAACCGCGCGGCATTGGGCCTAAGGCCCCTCGGGAGGCTGGCATACCTGGCATCGACAGCAACCGCCACTTGAGACCAGGATGCTTTCGACACCACCGCGCTCGCCAACTCGAATCCTCCTGCTGCGGAAGGCAACCGGCGAAGATCATCCACCAACCAACCAGCAGAGGGAGCGGAATCTCAAAATCATGGCGGATCCGCCATATCACCGCCATTCATTCTGAGATTCCGCCACGAGTTCTGAGACCCTACAGCTCATGCGGCGATGAATCGTGCGCGGTCGAACTCGTAGCCGCGAATGCCGGACAAGAACGCGTCAACTTCACCTTGGTCGAAGCGGAGTTTCACGTCGCCGCCGGGCTGCGTCGTCGGATCGGCCGCGCTGAACACGTAGAAGTTGTCGTGCAGCGTCACTTTCATGCACAGTCCATCGCCTGGGTTCCGCAGCTGGGGTGGTGTTCTAGTACACAATTATGTGCTTTGACCTGCGGATATGCGTGTGGAGTCGCTTGTCGCGTGTGTTACTAGGCGTTGTGGTTGTTGCTGGTCAGCGGTTTGTGGGGCTGATGTCGAGGATCTTCTTGGGTAGCGGCAGGTCGAGTTGGGCGTAGATGTCGATCTGGGGCTTGGTGGGTTCGGTGCGTTGACGGCAGGTGCCTGCGGGTCCGGTGAAGGTGACCGCGTGTAGGCGGTTCAGTTCGCGGCGCAGGACCGGCCAGGTTCGGTCGGTGCGGGTTTCGGCGATGCGGACCAGCAGCAGCGCTAGCCAGCACAGCAGGACGTGGGCGCGGATGCGTTCTTCGAGTCGGTGGTAGACCGGTCGTAGGTCGAGCACGGATTTCATGTCCCGCCAACCGCGTTCGACTTCGAGGAGCTGCTTGTAGCCCACGGCGATGTCCTCGGCGGACAGGGTGGGGTCCGAGCAGCGCAACAGGTACTTGCCGTCGTGGTTGGCCTCGGTTTTGATCTTGGCCTTGTCGACGCGCAGCAGCCCTCTGCCGGTGACGCGCAGGAAGCGGTTCAGGCCGGGTTTGGTGGAGATACGACCACGCAGCTCACCACGTTTCATCGAGGAAAGCGCGTCGCTGCCCGCGATCAACTCCTCGAGTTTGGCAACCAACTGGGCCCGCACCGCGCCGTCGCGGGTGGCGGCGTCGGGGTTGAAACAGATCACGAACCTGTCGGTGTCGCCGACGCGGACCTCTTTGACCTGTAGGTTCCCGGCCACGACCTGGTAGCGGCCCTGTCTGGACAGCGCGGTCTTGACCTCGGGGCTCTCGGAGCGCAGCTTCTCTCCGATGATGTAGTGCCCGGCGCCGCGTTGCAGGTATCGGCGGTTCTCGGCCGAGGAGAAGCCGCGGTCGGCGACCCACACCACCCGGCCCAGGCTCCAGTCCCGCATTTCGTCTTTGACTTGGCGGATCAACGCCGAGTCGGAGGTGTTGCCCGGCCAACACCACACCCGCACCGGGATGCCGTCGCGGGTGACGGCCATCCCGATCACGATCTGCGGCAGGTCATCTCGGGAGTCCTTGGACTTGCCGTAGGTGCGAAACCCCACACCCTCGCCCACGCCGTCTGCGTCGCTGCTGCCGTTGTTGTCTGCTGCTGCCGGGGTGGGGTCCCCGCGCCAGTTGCGGGCCACCGCCGCGTCGGCTTCTTCGACCTCGAAATAGGTTGAGGTGGAATCGAAAAACAGCAAGTCCACCTCGAGATTAAGCAGGTCGGCGACCTGGTGGTAGATCGCCTTGGCCAGCTCGTCGCGGATCTCGAACAGCCAGTCCATCGCCCGGTAGCAGGCGTCGTCGCTGACCTCGTCGAGCCCATCGATGTGGGCGTCGCCGCTGATCTATTCCGCGGCAGCCAGTTTCGACGACGGAGCCAGAGCCCGGTTGGCGACCAACGCGAACAGCACCCGCTCCACCGGTGAGGTCATCTTCCGGCCCGTCAACAGCGTGTTCATCGTGGCTGCGATGCCGTAGCGACGCCACAACCCGTCCAACACGTCGGTGCCGCCGAGCGGACGCGACGACACGAACGCCAACTCCGAGCGTCCGCCTGCGGCGGCGGTGAACGCGGCGGCCGGGTCCAGCACGCGTGACAGCGACGCGATCAGCCGCTCGATCGCGGCGGTGTCGACCTGGTCGGTGCGGCCGAAGCTGTAGAGGATCTTCGTGCGCGAGGTCCGGGCCGACCGATCCCACTCGTTGTGAGCCAGTTGCAGGTAGGCGACCTGGCTGCCGTCGCGGTTACGCCGCTTCACCTCCCGCAAGAACATGTCCCAGACATTACGAGCATTTACACAGGTAAAGCAAATGAAACCAGTCGGGTCGTGTACTAGGAGATTTCGCCGTATGTCACCAGCCGCAACACGCTGACCTGCCGATCTTTCCAGATCATGTCCCAGAACCCACCTTCAGCTGCGGAACCCAGGCATCGCTGCGGCCGACTCGAACCGCTTCGAGGTAGTTGTCGAACTCCTCGTCTGTGAAGACGAGGGTTTGATCGACAGCTACCGGAGTGTTGCTCGTCGTGCGCTCGGTGAACAACTTGTCATCGGTGACGGCGGTCCAGCCGTCTTTGCGAGTGATGCGCACACAGTTCTGGAGCCTTATTCACAAGCCTTGACGCCCGACATCGGATACCCGGCTGGGCAAACGTTTGGCCGTGCGCCGGGTTTACTCGATCGGTCCGGGGGGCTTCGAGCCTGCCCGGAGGCTTATTTATAACCCTCGGAGGCTGATGTCGGTACGGGTATCAGCAAACTTGTGGCGTGATGGTGCGGTACGGAGCGGCGCGGTCTTGTTCCCGGAATTGCCTGCATGGCAGCAGCTTCAAGTCGGCCACCGTGTCGGCTAGCCCGGCGTGTCAGCCTTGTAAAGGCAACGGCTCCAACGTATCTCATTCGCGACGACCAATTCTGCGGAAGAGATTCGAGGAGCCGTGCGGTACGAGGCTATTACGGGGCTGACCCATGGGCAACTGACCGAGCTCACGGCACGTCTGCACCCCGAGGTCGGCGTGTTGACCTCGGCGGGACGCCCCTACGTGCTGGGCCTGTTCCGGTCGGTTGCGTTGGTGGTCACATTGATACGCAAGAACATGACCCAGGACGTCGCGGCGGCGTTCTTCGGCGTCAGCCAGCCGACCGCGAGCCGCCGCTGGGATCTGCCATACACGACGAGCCCGATCCGGGATTGGCCACTGGGTTCGAGTTCCACGGCCAGGACTCGGCTCGCGCTGGTGGCGGTGTCGGCGGGGTGGTCGTCACTGGCCACGCGGGCAACCGCCGTGACCGTGACCGCGTCGGTGCGCCACTGCCGCCACTGCGTCGCGCTCACCGGAGTCCACACCAGGGCCGCGGCCTCTGCGCGCTCGGCGAATCGGGGATCCATCAACGGTCGCGCCACCCGAAACGCCGCCCGCTGATCGGCGTGTTCACCCGGCCGATAACTGAACGCTCCGATGGATACGCGCAATGTGACCGAGGGCGGTTGCCGCTGCTGCGTGAGCGATGGAAGACCAAGCCGAAGCCGACGCCTGGTGGCGGCGCGTCGCCGCGAACAGACGCCGCCGCGAGGCCGAAGCCTGGTTACGCCGCGCCGCCAAAGCAGGGATCCCCGAAGCCATGAACGACCTGGAGACCATGCTGCACGAAGCAGGGGAAAGATCGCTGAAGCCGAAAGGTGGGAAGCGGTGTGCCGTCGACATCGAAGCCGAACCCAGCAAGCGGCCTATATTCGGCAGGTACAGTTCGACTCGGTGTAGGGCAGCGGATGCGAAATGGGGTCGACGGCGAGTGACCAGGGACATGCGGGTCTGCTTCCTCGGTGACTCGTTCACTCAGGGGATCGGCGACCCCGAGCAGCGGGGTTGGGTCGGTCGGGTGCTGCAGTCGACCCAGGTCGCCGGAGGTGCTGTCACCGGCTTCAACCTGGGTATTCGCCGCAACACATCCGAAGATATCGTGCGCCGCTGTTGGGACGAAGTGGCGCCCCGGACGGCGCTCGACGCCGACAACCGCCTCGTACTGTGCTTCGGTAGCAACGACGCAGTCGAGGAAGACCGGGGGCCTCGTGTCGATCACGTACGCGCCCTGGACAACCTGACCGCGCTGCTGGCAGAAAGCGATCGCAGAGCGATCGCGGCGCTTGTCATCGGACCCCCACCCGTGGCTGACGCAGGATACGCACACCTGCAGCGACTACTGAAACTTGCCAAAGGCATGGCTGCGGTCTGTAACGAGTGGGGTGTGACGTTCATAGACGTGACCCAGGCCCTGGCGGACGACAGCACGTGGATCGGGGAGGCCGTCGCCGGAGACGGCGCTCATCCGGGATCGGGAGGATACGCCAGGATGGCCGAACTGGTCCTGGACGGCGGCTGGCGACGGTGGCTGACCGACCGTGCTCCAGCGGCCCCACGTCCGGCGGGGCCGTTCCCGGCCGGACTAACTGTGCGCCACCCCAACTCGGACGATCAGCTGCGAGTGCTCGCGGTGACGGATGAGTGGTGGGGCGTATTCGGCGGCGAGGCGGGGTCACTGCAACGTGCCTTGCTGTTGCCACGGCTGTTCTTCCAGCACTTCACTACCAGCAGTTTTCTCGCCGAGTACCCCGATGGGCGGCTGGCCGCGTTCCTCATCGGGTTCCTGTCTCAGTCCGACCCGAGCGTCGCCTACATCCATTTCGTCGGTGTCGATCCGGGTCTGCGCCGCCGTGGCGTCGCCGCCGCACTGTACCGGCGGTTCTTCGATCTCGCCCGGAGCCGCGGACGTCGGCTCGTCCACGCCATCACGAGCCCAGGAAACACCACGTCCCTGGCCTTCCACACCGGTCTCGGCTTCCGGCTCCAGCCCAGCAGGCACGTCATCGACGGAGTTCCGATCCAGCCCGACTACGACGGTTCGGGGCTGGATCGCATCGCCTTCGTTCGCGACCTCTGACATGGCCGAGGGCTCCCCGAAGCTACGGCGACCCCCCACCAGCCGCAGCCGGGACAGACGATGCCGACCTCCGGGGGGTCGCCGGCCACCAGGCACTGCCCGGCAGCGAGCACCCGCTCTTACACCGCACCGAACTGGCGGCGGGCCCGGTAGGCGCGGGCGACGCAGGCCGGGGAACAGTAGCGGCGGTGGTGGGGAGCGTCGCGCGGAAGTGCGGCCCGGCAGACAGGGCACCTGCGAGGTCGAGACCGGCGGCCCATACCTCTCGATTGTTCGCGCATATCCCTCGAAAAGGACGAAACCCCGACGATTTGCCTGACCACCGAGGTGGCCCGGTAGGGATCGTTCCGGGGTTTTCGCTCACGCGTATAACGTCTCCCGGCGTGACTTCTTCCCCGGGATGGTCGGCCGCCGATCTGCGTCGCCTGCTGTCGGCCGGCCGATTCGATCGCTCCGCCGCTCCGGATCCGCCGATGGCGCTGCCTTGCTGTACGGGTGGAACCTGTACAGGTCTCCGGCGCGTGGCACGAGTCGCTGGGCATGTTCGAAGTCGTGCTGCGCAATGCGCTGGACCGGCAGCTGACCGTCTACCACCGGCGTGTCCTGGCAGGCAACGGACACTGGTACGCAGACCAGCGGATGCCGTGGTGCTCACCGAAACTCGCCGACCAGCTCACCGACGCACGGCGCCGCGCCAGGATCGGGCGACGGCTGCCCGAAATCCACGGCAAGGTCGTCGCGGAGCTGACCTTCGGGTTCTGGCGCTACATCCTCGCCGGCACCTACCAGGCGACATTGTGGTCACCAGCGCTGCGGCACGCCTTCCCGCACCTGCGCTCACGCAACCGCGTCCAGCGCGTGGACGCGTCGGCGACGTGGATGTCGTTGCCAGAACCCCGTTGTGGGACCACCACGTCGCCAGTCGTGGGACCACCGACAGCAGTACAGAAGTGAAACGGGTTATCGCGCTGTCGATTGGCGAACGCTGCGTTCCCGAACGACCGATATGCGGCTCCTTAATACTTGATGGCAGGGCTCGTTCCCGGCCAGGATCGGGTCCAGGTGCCCGGTGGGAGCTGGCCCACCTGGCCGGGGCTGAGGTGTTCCCTGCACACTCCGAGCGCCGGGCTGGTACCAGCCGATCAGGGCTGGATGTTCTCCAAGTCTTCGAGCAGGCTCGGGTGCCTGGGCTGCCAGCCGAGTGTCTGTCGGGTGTGGGCACTCGAGGAGGGCTGATCGGTGGCGAAGATTGGGCCGAGAGGGCCGAACATCTGTTGCGGCACGGCTTCCACCGCAAGCCCGAGCCTGCGACCGATGCCGCCGCGATGTCACGCACGGCGTCGCCCTCGTCGGCCACGGCGTGCCACGCGGTCCCGGCCGGTGCCTTCTCCAGGACCAGCCGGAAGAGTACGGCCGCGTCGCCACCGAACGCCGGCGTCGGGTACCCGCTGGCGGAAGCTGGCCTGCCTCGACCAGGCGGTGCTGGCGCTGTGCTGGTTCGTCGACGGCACCCGCATCAAGCAGTTGGCCTTCGGCAACGGCATCGGCAAGACCACCGCCTACGACTACCTCCACGAGGTCATCGACGCGCTCGCCGCGCAGGCCCGGACCTGCACAACGCGCTGCTGGCAGCCAAGATCGCATGATTTGAGCACCTCGGCGTGGACGGCACCCTGATCTACACTGACCGCGTCCGCGAACTTGGGCCCACGCTGAAGAACGGCAAACCGGTGGATCTGTGGTGGTCCGGGAAACATCAACTTAAAACCGCGAAATTCAGACCCGATACATTAGCCCGACTTGAGCACCGTTTTCCGTGACCGGCACCCAATCCGCTTCAGGAAGTTAAGAAGGCGTCGGCGTTACGGCGGGCGAAGTCGGCGAAGGTGGTCGGTTGTACGCCGAAGGCCTCATGGGTGCTCAGGTCCACCTGTGACTCGGGGGAATTGGCGCGCTCTCGGTAGATCTCGTCGAGTGTGTCGACCACTTGGGGTGGAAAGCCTTGTGCGGAGTGGATTCTGCGTTTTTCTTCGAAGGTGACGGCTTGGTAGTGGAAGGGCTGGCCGGTCGCCTGGGTGAGGCGCTCGGTGATCTCTGACATCGTGAGCGCCTCAGGGCCGGTCATGTCGTATGCCTTGCCCTCGATCCCGTCTGCCTGCATCATCGCGACCGCCACCTTTGCGATGTCGTTGATGTCGACAGGTGACAGCTTGCTATCGCCGATAGGCATCACTAGTGCGTTCTGCTTTGGGTCCACTCCGGTCAAGGCGCTGGGGAGGTAGAACTGCATGAACTGGCTCGGCCGCAAATGGGTCCATTCGAGGCCCGAGGACTCGAGGTAGCGCTCTATCTCCAGGTGCTGTCGCGTGGTGCGAAATTTGTTGGGGTTGAACTTGGTGCCGGACTCCTTGCCGCTGAACTTGATCACGTGGCGGACCCCTGCCGTCTTGGCGGCGTCAATGAACCGGCACTGGGTCGCCACCATGTCACCTCTTGCCGACGAGATCATCAGGACCCGATCGATGCCGTCGAGTGCGTCAGGCAGTGTTGCCGGATCTGCCATGTCGCCCTCTACGACCTCAACGGTTGGGAAGGCTCTGGGCCAGTCCACCTTCGCTATATCCCGGACGAGGACCGTCACCGGAACCTGCTGTCTTGCGAACTCGCGGATCACGATCGAACCTGCTCTGCCTGTAACACCCGTGATTAGAAGCATTCTATAACTATAGGAGTAACTATTCCTAAAAAACAAGTAGATACCATAACATCGGTAGAATGCATGTGGTGAAGATTGATGAGAACGCGGGCGTCCTGGGGCTTCGGAGCTACGGCGATGGTTGTGCGACAGGGCACGCGCTCGACCTGATCGGCGAGCGGTGGGCCCTGCTGATCGTGCGAGAGCTGGTCTTGGGGCCGAAGCGCTTCTCTGATCTGCAGACTGGTTTGCCACTGGCAAGCCCGAACGTCCTGACGCAGCGGCTCCGCGAGTTGGTCGCGGCGGGCGTGGTAGAACGCCGCAAGCTGGGGCCACCGGTTCGCGCTTGGGTCTACGAACTCACCGAATGGGGTCGAGACCTCGAGCCGCTGCTGGTGTATCTGTCGCGGTGGGGTGCTCGCTCACCATTTCTGCAACGTGACGGCAAGCTGAGCATCGACTCGCTGTTGCTCGCGCTCAAGGCGCACTTCGACGAATCGAAGGCCGTTGGCCTTTCGGCGACCATCGCGGTAATTATCGGGGAAGACAGCTTTTCGGTCCGAATAGTTGACGGTCGGATGACGATTGCCCGCGGTCTGCCATCGGATCCTGATCTCACTCTGGACACCGACGCCAAGAGCTTCCGTTCACTGGTATTCGACGGCGAGCGTCTGCCGGGCCTGAACCCGACGGGTTCGACGGCGGTTCTCGACCGCCTGCCCGAAATGCTCCGCTGACAACGCAAGCATGGCGGATCTTGTAGATGGCTCACCCGGCAACGGTCGAACTCCTGAAAACCGAACTGTTGGAGACCATGTCGGGGCGGATCACTCGGCTCGGGCGGTGCACCGTTCCGGTGGTCGCGACGACGACCGCGCCAGTGTCCAATGGCCTGCCTCTGTCCCGGCGTGCGCTGCCGGTGACGGCAACTCCCGAAGCTACGGCGAGCCGCAAGGTAGCGGTGAGGTAGGTCTCGGCTTCGAGGCGTGATTGTCACAGCTCAGGCATACCGGCGTGTAACGGGTTCGGCGTCCCTGATCGTGATCTGCGTTCATCGGGGGATCACAGTCGCGGGAAGGACGTGCCCGGTGTGCAAGCAGTGGTATCCGGACGAGCTGATCGAGGCGTGGACGCTGGTCGAGACCGACTGGAAGCTGGTGGGGAACAAGACTGGCGCCACTCGGCGGGGCTTCAGTCTGATCTTGACGTTCTATGAGCTCGAGTGCCGGTTCCTCGTGTACGCCGAGGAGGTTCCGCAGGCTGCGGTGGAGTACACCTTAGCCGGTTTCGGCATCCCGGACACCCCCACTCAGGACCCTTGGGCGTGAACCCCGAGCTTCAGACCCCGCGATCACTCGTAACGCCTGTCGGGGCGGGAACCGGCTCTCGGACACTGGCCCGAGATCACATCCTCAACCTTCCGATCGAACCTCCAATCGATGTGATCCACTCAACGCGTGCGACTTTCACGTCGCACGCTCCCACAGATCCGGGCGTAACAGTCTCCCGTTACCCGGCTCATGCCATCCTGGTCACCAAGCGGTGTGGACCCATGCCCAGTGGGCGAAGAGCCTGGGATGCTGGCGGGTGATGCGTTGCCAGCACTTCAGCCGGACGCGACATCCATGTCATCCAACGTCAGCCTGCGCGCACGAGCATGTCATCGGCGTCACCGAGGCAAGCGTGGTGGTTCGAAACCGCCGGTGAGTTTCTACACGCCGATTCCTTTGCTGGATTCCTCAAGTCTTCTTTCTAGGAGCTGTCGCCACGGATCGCATGGTGCGGCGGCCGACGCGAGCTCAGACCTGGAAACGAGGACTTTCATCATGAAGATCGCCATCATCGGTACCGGATTCGCCGGACGGACACTCGCCGCGGGACTGGCCCGGCAGGGCCACGAGATCGTCATGGGTACACGCAACGTCGCCGAGACGTCGGCCCGGACGGAATCGGACCGAATGGGAAACGTCGGGTTCGCACCGTGGGCTCAAGACCAACCGACAGTCCGGCTGACCACTTTCGATGAGGCGGCGGCGGGAGCCGATCTCGTCGTGAACGCCACTGCCGGCCACGGATCGATCGCGGCGCTCACCGCGGTCGGCGCCGGCAACTTGACGGACAAGGTCCTCTGGGATGTGGCCAATCCGCTGGATTTCGCCAACGGATTTCCGCCAGCCTTGTTCGTCAAGGACACCGACTCCCTGGCCGAACAGATCCAGCGCGAATTTCCCGACGCCAAGGTGGTCAAGGCACTCAACACGATGATCGGTGACCTGTTCGTCAACCCGAAGATTGTCGCCAACGGCGACCACACTGTGTTCGTTTCCGGAGACGATGCCGGTGCCCGGCACATCGTCACCGACCTGCTGACCTCGTTCGGGTGGACCGACATTATCGATCTCGGCGAACTCAGCAGCGCGCGCGCAACCGAGATGCTGGTGCAGGCACGCCTTCGATTGATGAGCGTCCTGGGCACCCCGGTCTCGAACTTCAAGATTGCCCGCTGAACCTACCGGATCGCCGCCGACGGCACCCAGTCACTGGGCTGCGTGGCCATGAGCACGGAGTGACACATTGGTTCTTTCGTCAAACGACGGCAGCGCGGTTCCATCCCAGCCTTCAGCACCGCCATTGACGGTCCTGACCCATCCGTTACCACTGTTCCACGACCCGAACATCTTTCGGTCCACCGTCACGGGCGTGGCTGGCGCCCGCGATCGGATGTCGGCTGTGGTGGCGGCGAATCCGAAGACACCAGAACACCCCCAGGACCATTTCGGCGCCGTCGGACAGGCGTGGCTGGGATTCCACCAGGCCTGGGCCACCGAGGCCGTGTCCGCCATGCACGCGCTGGAAGAGATGGCGAGGTTGTTCCCCGCGGCGAGCACCGATTACCAGCACACCGACCACAGCGGCGGCACGACCATCACCGATATCGGGGGTGACGGCAATTACCGGTCTGGGGTCGGCGTCGGGGGTGACGGCAATCTCTCGACTGGGGTCGGCACCTCGGGGTCCGGACATCCGCCGACCCCTCCGGATCCCGGTCCGTTAGGGCCCATGAACGTTGGCCGGTCAGGCGGCGCGGGTTCGTGGTCGGCCCCAGCGTTGTTGGCGTTGGCTGCGGATGCGGGCGCGTTCTCGGCGTTGCGCGGCTAGCACGTCGGGGTGGCGGGCGTTGGCGTTGCGCCAGCGCAGGTAGTCCTGCAGGCGCCGGGCGAGCACGGTGTGGTTGGGATGGTTGGAGTCGCCCATGACGAAGGTGCGCAGCGGCCCGAACTGGGCCTCGATCGGGTTGGCCCACGAGGCGTTGGTCGGGGTGAAGCACAGTTCGACGTTGTTTTCCGTTGCCCAGGAACGGATTGCCGGTGTCTTGTTCGCCGAGAGGTTGTCCAGGATCACATAGACCGGCTCGCCGTCGAGGCGGGCGGCACGGATCGACGTCAGTGCTGCCAGGCTGTGGTCGCCGCCTTTGCGGCGGCGGGTGATGCCCCACAACTGGTCGTCGCCGAGGCTGTAGCAGCCGTGGAAGTAGCGGATGCCGTGAGTGCGGCGGTAGGTTGCTGGCAGCCGGTGCGGCCGGGTGCGCGGCGCCCACGCCGACCCGTGCGCCGGGCGGATCGACAGCGGCCCGAATTGATCGAAGGCGAAACACCGGTCGGGGTGTTCGGTGGTGACCTGCTCGATCCGGTCCAGTTTCGTTTCCTTGTCCGGGTCTTTCGACTCCTTCCACGTGCGGGTGCGCTGGAAGGAGATCCCGCGATCGGTGAGGATCTCCCCGCAGCCGCTCGCGGCCGATGCGCACTACACGGACCGGATTATCGATGAGATAGCCGCACAGCTTGCGCAAACTCCAGTGTGTGAACGGCCGCCCGAGCTTGGCCGGGCGGGTCGTGGCCGTCTCGACGAGGTAGTCGATGTCGTCATCGGTGATCAGGCGGGGACGGCCTCCCGCCCACCGAGGGTCCAGCGCGGCCAGCCCCTTGTCGTTGAAGGCATGGATCACGTCCCGGACGGTGTCCTCATCGGCGGCCACCAGCCGGGCGATCGCCGGCACCGGCGTCCCGGACGCCGACGCCATGATGATCATCGCCCGGCGCACGCGGATCGCCGAGCCCTTCCCGCGACGCACGATCTGTTGCAGCCGTTGACCTTCCGCGTCGGTCAACCTGCGCGCTCGAACCGGTTCAGCCACTCCCACTCCGCAGTCTCGACAGTGATACCGCTGCCGAGACTGCCCCAACACCAGCAACGCCGCCGGGAACCCGGCGGCGTGTCACCCGACCCGGTCAACGTTCATGGTCAACGCACTAGACAAGGACTCCCCGCCTGGATCTCACCGCCGCCTGACGGCACATGTTCGAGGAGGCCGGGGACCTTCTAACGACTGGGTGAGAACTCTGTCAGGAGAAGGTCGATGAGGCGCTGTTGGGCGTCTTCTTCGCCGTCGAGGCGCACGAGGCCAGATCGGGCGGCGTCGTGGATGGTCATCCGGTGATCGCACACGGCACGGAGGGTGTCCAAGTCGGTGGTGAGAGCGGCGTCGGGCTCTCCGGTTGCTGGCCGGCGGTTGACCTGTACCGCGGTGTCGGTGACTTCGGCGACGTAGGTGTCGGTGCCGACGCGGAATTCATAGACGCCGCGCAGTTCGGCGGCTCGTGCCGGGTCGAAGCCCGCTTTGATGCTCAGCAGCAGGGAGTCGATGCCGAACACGCCTTCAGGCGGGGGTGATGCGTGGCTTCCCCATCGTCCGAGCTCGAGCAAAACGGGCTCGAGGCCGCGGCCCCATTCGGTGAGCTCGTAGAGGTGGACTCGGGCCGGTGGCCCGAGGTCGCGGCGCTGGATGACGCCGTGCTCGGCAAGCTCGCGCAGCCGCTGGCTCAGCACGTTGGGACTCACGCCGGGCAGGCCGCTGAGCAGGTCGCTGAAGCGTTTGGGACCGAGCAGGAGGTCTCGGACCACCAGCAGCGCCCACCGTTCACCGATGACGTCCAGTCCGCGGGCTACACCACACAGGTCGCCATAGCTACGGCTCATATCTCCATCCTAGAGCAATGATCCTTAGTTAGGACTAATGCTTGTTCTTTAGGAGTAATGCCGCTATGTTGGGGGTCATGAGCCTCCTCGACAGCGAAGCTGTAGACCTGCCGCAAGGTGACCTACGGCTGCTGGACACGCCTACGGCGCAGCACCTGCTGACCACGGCCCTCGTGGCGCGCCTGGCCTACACCGGCAAGGACGGGACGCCCCGGCTGATCCCGGTCAACTTCCTGTGGACCGGCGACGAACTGGTCATCGCCGCGTTCGCCGGCACCTACAAGATCCGGGACCTGCGTGCACGCCCCGACGTTGCCACCTGCATCGACACCACAGACGCTCCTCCGCAGGTACTCATGCTTCGCGGACAGGTCACGCTGGCCGAGGTCGAGGGCGTTCTCCCTGAATACGCGACGATGCAACGCATGATGATGGGTGAGGAAGCCGGCGCTGCCTATATCGAGGCGATCGATCAACCCGGGCTACGCATGGTGCGGATCGCTCTGCGGCCGACCTGGGTCGGCGTGCTCGACTTCCAGCGGCGGTTCGCCGAACGGACGCCCGGCCCCGTCCTGGCCGCCTTCGGCACCGACCGATGACAACCAAGACCTGTTGAGCTCGTGGCAGCAGAAGACAAGTCCTGAAGGAGCCCGAAGATGGGGAAGATCGTTGTGACGGCGTTCGTCACACTCGACGGCGTGATTCAGGCGCCTGGCCTTCAAGACGAGGACCGTGATGGCGGGTTCGAGCTTGGTGGCTGGACGCAACCGTACGCAGATCCGATGGTCGACCAACGGACCACTGAGTCGGTGTTGAGCGCGGACGCGCTCCTGCTCGGCCGAAGGACCTATCAACTGTTCGCCGGCTACTGGCCCGGGGCTGATCCAGCAGATCCAAGAACCGCCAAACTGAACAGCCAGCCCAAGTATGTCGTGTCACGGACGCTGCGGACAGCACAGTGGAACAACTCGACGGTGCTCGATGGGGATGACGTGGCCAAGCAGGTCCTCCGACTGAAGGAGCGGCACAACCAGATCAGCGTCTGGGGCAGCAGCAGCCTGATCCCAGTCCTACTACGCGAAGCACTGATCGACGAGTTCGTGCTGCTGACCTATTCCATCGTGGTCGGCGGCGGAAAGAGGCTCTTCAGCGGTGACACCCCGCTCGGACTGCAGCTGACCCATACCGCGATATCGGGCTCCGGCGTGATCATTTCCACCTACCACCGCGCAGAACCCGTCCCGCTCCCCGAACGGAAAACCTCATAGAGTTACCTGTCCTTGCGTCGGAGTTCGGACAGAAGCCACAAGACCGACGGCAGCCACAGCGGAAGCGGCGCGGACAATGCGGCTTGCTGTTGAGAATCGTTCGATTCTCAACACCTCGCCCCGCCGGACTCCAGTTGTGAATGTTCGAAGTCGACTGCACTGACGACGAGGGCGTTCGGGTCGGTTTGCGGAGGACTTCGATCATCGGCGTGTCGCGAACTTGTTTGCACTACGGTGCTTTCGGCTCGAACTCGTGCGCAACACGGTGGAGATCTCTGGCATGTCGGAGACTCAGCGGTGGTGGGACGCGGTGTACTGACCGCGGACGAGGCGCGCTGGCAAAGCTCGCCAGCAGCGCGCACGCTTCCTTGACCGGCTCCCACATCGCCAGGGTGAACGGCGCGAATGATCGCGTTGGGCACCGAGGCCGCGATGGCCGGTTACCGCGTGAAGTACACCCTAGCAACGAAACTGGTCAACGAGCTCGTCGAGGCAGCCGACGCGAAAGTGCTGACCAAGACCATCGCCCGCTACGGTCGGGTGGATCTTTTATGCATTGATGAACTTGGCTACATGGCTTTGGACACGGCGCGGAGCTGTTGTTCCAAGTTTTGACCGAGAGGGAGGAAACGAACAGCGTTGCGATAGCGTCCAACGAGCCCCAGATGGCTGGACGAAGACCTTCACCGACCCGCGGCTGTGCTTGAGGTGCCCGAAGGTTCTCGGACAGTGCCCCAAAGTAGGATTGGGGTGACTGAGCGGAGTTGTTTGTGGCACAGAAGAAGTCGCGGCATTTCAGTCCCGAGTTCCGGGAAACCGCGGCCCGGGAAGTCGTCGAAAAGTCCCGGGCAGTCGACGACGTGGCCCGCGATTGCGGGGTAACCGGCCAGACGATCCGGAATTGGGTGAGGGACTATCGGCAGTCTCACTCGCGGACCGATACAGAGTTGACGATGACCGAGCGCGCCCGGTTGAAGGAATTGGAGCGGCGGGTCCGGGAACTGGAGGAGGAGAACCGGTTCCTGGGAAAATCGGTGGCCTTCTTCGCGAAGAAGCACCGGTGACAGCGAAATACGCATTCATCGCCTCCGAAGAAGGCAATCATTTCGTGGCGTCCATGTGCCGATGGGCGAAGGTGTCGCGGTCGGGTTATTACGCGTGGCGTGACCGCGAGCCGTCGGCCACCGCGCAACGACGAGAGATCCTCGCCGCCGAGATACAGTTCTGCTTCGAGCATTCCGACGGTACCTACGGATATCGGCGCATCCACGCCCAGCTCCGCCGCTGGGGCACCGTCGTGGACCCGGAAACGGTCCGCACGATCATGCGTGAGCTGGGCCTCGTGCCGTGCCAGCCGCAGCCGTGGCGGCCGATCACCACCATCGCCGGCGACGCCGGTGACCTGCCCGACCTCGTGCGCCGCGACTTCACCGCCGACGCGCCCGCGACCAAGCTGGTCGGCGACATCACTTATATCCGAACATGGGAAGGATGGCTATATTTAGCGACAGTTCTCGACTGTTTCTCGAAGAAAGTGGTCGGTTACGCGATGGCCGATCATATGCGAACAGAATTGGTGGCTGACGCACTACGGATGGCGGCCCGGAACCTGCCGTTCCGACGGGGTGAAACGATCTTCCACAGCGATCGCGGTACGCAGACCGGTACTTGTCGGCAGAATTCGCTGCCATCGCCGCGGAACTGGGTGCGCGGCGCTCCGTTGGCCGCACTGGAATATGCTTCGACAATAGCTGGGCGGAATCATTCAACGGTACCCTGAAGAATGAGCGAGTCCACCGCACCGAATACCCCACCCGAGAACACGCAAGGAAAGATATCGTCAGCTACATCGAGCTACGATACAATCAGATCCGCATCCACTCGGGAATTGACTATCGGACACCCAACGAGGTAGAGTCCGAATGGTTCGAACGGAATCAGGCAGCCTGAAAATCAAAAGATATCGCTGTCCGAATTCTTTCCGGCACCTCAGCTCGGCCATTGTTGACCGTTTGACATTCGGCGGCAAGATCATCGAGACAGGCACCGACAGCTATTGCCTCGCCCGCACGGCGCAGATCGCCGGGCGGCAGGGCGTCGCAGCGCCCACCACGCCCCCTGGCGCTGCGGACCAGCCGATGCTTGATCTCCAACCCGAACCCACGGCTCCTTAACAGCGGGCGACGTTGAAATTCGCCTGGAAGCACCTGATCAGAACGGGGAACATAGCGGGGTGTCACCTGATTTGTCACGACCGGTCCGCGTCGTGACCGACAGGGCGACGTCCGCCGGGCGTCAGCCCGGGCCCATCGCCCTGTCGATCCCGGTCAACTCGGCATCGAAAGCGGTGGTTGACCCCGCCGGAACGCTGCCTGACCACATGGCCTGGCGACTGGATGCCCGCCGGGTAACAACTATGTTGATACAGAAGGCAAATGGGCACCAAGCCCAATGTCGGCGCACTCGTCGTCCTGCTGCGGCATGCCTCCGCTGACCGCGATCGCGCCGACCACGACGTCGCCATGCCGGATCAGTCGAGAGCCTGCGCCCGCAATGATGGGTGTTCCCGCTACTTGATCCATCTGCGCGAACAATGCAGGCCATGCCTGCTGCAGCCGCACCAGCTCACTGCCGTCGCGGTGGAACAACGCAACACTGGATGCCTTCGCCGGAGCAATGCGAGCCGACAGCGGCGGCGCGCCGTCCATGCGATCGAGAACCTGGAGGTGCCCACCGTCGTCGACGATTGCGACCGCGACCCGCGCGCCGAGTTCCGCGGCGTGTTCGCGCACGCGGGCGCTGACGGCCCGAGCTTCGTCCAGAGTGAGTGACATTGTCTCCACCTTTTACTTTATTGGATCAGCCAACCTTGGTCCAACCAAGGATAACAAAATTCGTGGGACGCTCCAAGGGATTGGGTAGACTTCGTCCATGGAGATGGAGGAAGCGCCCGCCCGGCTGCGCGGCAAACCGAGCTGGCTGGTCAGCAAGACTTCGGCGCTGGCACATCGGATCATCGGAGAAGAGATGGCCGCTGCGGGCGGGCGCGCCTACCACTTCGCAATCCTTGCCGCGCTGGACGAGTTCGGCCCGGGGAGTCAAGTGCAGATCGGCCAGCGGTGCGGAATCGACCAGAGCGACATGCACGCAATGGTCGAGGAGCTGGCAGGGCAAGATTACGTCCAGCGTGCTCCAGACCCCAGCGACCGACGTCGCAACCTGATTACACTGACCCCTGCGGGGCGTCGGCGACTGGACGAATTGGACGCGGCACTCTGCAGAGTCCAGGACAACCTATTCAGTGGGTTATCGGCGACCGAGCGCAACCACCTCGCCGTGCTGCTCACCCGCGTCCTCGACTAGAACTCCTGCGGCTCCGGAATTACCGAACGAACGTTCCTGGACGAAGCACTAACGTGGACAGGCGCTGCGGGTCCGCGTCAGGAGCTGGCGCATCCGCTCCGGCTCCGAGTACCGCTTGCCCTCCGGCGTCTTGTAAGCGATCAGGTCGCCGGTAGTGGTGGCGAGCAGGAAGCGTTCAGTAGTGCGGCGCTGCTCGATCGCGCTTGGACGATAGCGGGGTCGACGTGCGCTGATGCGACGCCGGGCCTGTATGCCAGTTGCCGCACTGCGCGCTCGGTGCGGTCTACGACTGCGGCGATCTCGGTGTGGGAGTAGCCGAACACCTCGTGCAGCAGAAACCACTCGCTCGTCCGGGTCGAGGGTCCAGAGCAGCACACCCAACGCCGCCGAAACCGCCTCGACCACTTCGGTATCGGCAGCAGCCAGCGAGAGTTCGGGCGGGGACAGATCGTATTCGCGGCGCCTCCTGGTCCGGCGGAGATGGTCTATCGCCTGGTGTGCGACCAGCCGGTGCAGGTACGCCCGTGGGTTCTCGACCACGCTGGTGTCGGCCTGCTGTCACCGCAGCCACGCATCACATCCTCGGCGTCGGAGTGGTAGCCGAGGATGCGGTAGGCCAGCGCCTGCCGCGATGCGCGGTGCTCTTCGAAATCGTTCATGACTAACCCATTAGACGATTCGGAACCGGCTCGGCGTCACACGCCGTGTGACGCCCGACCGCCCCATCGGTCATATCAGTATGACCATCACGAATCGAGATCTGGTACTCGAAGCCGTCGCCCGATTCTCCGCCGGTGACCTCGACGCTTTCCTGGATCTGCTACATGAAGACTTCCCCTCTCCCGCAATCCCGGCGTCCGCGGCCCCGGCCGGGAAGCCTTCAGCGAATACCTGCACGCCAGTCAGTGGTTGCACACCAGCACGATCACTGTCCATCGGGTACTCGCCTACGCCGACTACGTGGCCGTGCACACCCACATCGACACCGCCGAAGGCACCGCGCTGGCCACAGTAGAGCTCCGCGTACTCGAGGACCGCATCGCCGAACACTGGGACGTCGTCCAGCACATCCCCCAACAACCGCTCAACCCCCACGCGTTCTACTGACCAGGACCGGGCGCGGGGGATCAACCTGCAACGACCGCGCTCGGGTGTGGCGTCATCCATGATGGATCCCGCTGAGCACTTCAATTGTCCGGCTTCCTCCGGGCTGACTGACGCCTACCGTTAGCGGTAGTCATTTACCGGCGGCCAAGCTGCCTCGTCGGCGGTTATACCGGTCGTCACCGCCGAGGCAACCCGATCGGTGAAAACGATGCTTCGCAGGTCTGCCCCGGTCGCCGTTACGAGCCCAGCGGTCGCCAGACGGTCCGGGTGACGGACAGTACGCCGACGTCACCTCGCTCTGGTCCACGCTCAGTCGCGATAAGGCGACGCTGTGGCTATTGGTGATTGATCATGGGTTGCGGACATTGCGATCTTGGACTGAGGAAGATCCGGTCGTCATCTGACCTTGTGAGTCGCGCCACAATCCGCCCTTGGTCGACGAGTCCGGGCCCGACGTCAGATCTGTATACGTGTGGGTTGGTCGTTACACCGACCCAGCCCTCGGAAGGCAGCGTCGACGCTACGCAGGGTGATTGCTTGCGAGGCAACCTCATTCGTCGACCAAAAAAGCGATAGGGATGGTGACTAGTCATGATTTTGGTAACAGGGGCGACGGGTGAAAGCGGAGCAGCCGTCATCGCAGAGTTCGTCCGCCGGGGTCTGCCGGTACGTGCGCTGGTGCGAGACCGCGAGAAGGTGGGCGCAGATGTGCCGTCGAACGTCGAAGTCGTCGAGGGCGACCTGGCGAAACCGGAGACGCTGGGCGATGCGCTCGCGGGCGTCGAGAAGGTTCTGCTGATTTCCTCGGCCGATCCGGGCCTCGTGCAGACGCAATCCTCGTTCATCGATTCTGCCAAGGAGGCCGGGGTTCGTCACATCGTCAAGTTCTCCGGCATGGGCTGCTGGAGTGACGCTGAATTCCGTTTCGCCCGAATGCACGCCGCGGTCGAGCATTATCTGGAGCAGTCGGGTCTGGCGTGGACACATCTTCGCCCCAGCACGTTCATGTCCGACTATTTCCGCGAGGTGTCATCCATCGGTGCTGACGGGGTCTTGGCTCTGCCGATGGCGGATGCGCGGATCGCGCCGGTGGATACCGAGGACATCGCGAAAGTCGCGGTCTCGCTCCTGCATAGTGACGGTCACGAGTCCAAGCGGTACGAGATGACCGGTCCGGAAGCGTTGACGGTGAACGAAGTGGCCGCAGTGATCTCGGCGGCCATCGGCAAACCCGTCCGATATGTCGATATTGATCCCGCTCAGAAGAGGCAGGCGATGCTCGATGCCGGGGTCCCCGCTTACTTCACAGATGCGATGGACGAGCTGTTCAGTCAGCGCCGCAAGGGTGCCGACGAGTCCCGGGTGAACCTGAGCACGCACCACAGCTTCGGCGTGAGGCCGACCGAGTTCGCCGAGTTCGCCCAGCGTTTTGTAGGCGTGTTCCGCGGAGAGGATGCCGTTGCCCATGTTTCGAGATCCGGCTGGCGGTCTTGATACCCCAGTGAGCGTCATGACCTGCGGTGACGCCGGGGTGGCCGTTGGTGGTGGGCGGCCACCCCGCGATCCGTCGTGTTTGTTCCCCGTGAACTGAATCCCCCAGATCATCGATGAAAGGGTCGGCAATCCCGTGGGCGAACCGCGGGTCGCGATCGTCACCGGCATCTCTCGTGGCATCGGCAGGGCCATCGCGGAACGCCTCGCCGGGGACGGCGTGCGCGTGGTGGTCAACTACCACCGCAACGAGGATGCCGCGCGCACGGTCGTCGACGGCATCGAGGCGAACGGCGGGGCGGCCGTCGCACTCGGCGCCGACGTTGCCGACCCCGACCAGCTCCGCGGCCTCTTCGACGCGGCAGAACGGCACTACGGCGGCCTCGACATGGTGATCCTGCACGCCAGCGAAGCCAGGCTCGGACCGATCGCCGAGGCCACCGACGACGACTTCGACGCGCTGTTCAACGCGAACGCGTGCGCCACGTTCGTCGCCTCGCGAGGCGGCTGCGGGACGGCGGGCGGGTCGTGGTGACCTCTTCCGGCGTCACGGTGACCCACCGGCACGGCAGCGGCCCGAGCAAGGCCGCGACGGAACAACTCGTCTACGCGCTGGCCAGGGAGTTCGGCCCGCGCCAGATCACGGTGAACAGCGTGCTGCCCGGCCCGGTCTGGACCGACACGTTCCGCGGCGGCGGGGCGCGCCTGGCCGACCAGCTCCAGGCGGCCACCCCGCTCGGCAGGATCGGCGAGCCCGCCGACATCGCCGATATCGTGGCATTCCTCGCCTCGGACGCCGGCCGGTGGGTCACCGGGCAGTCCATCCACGCCGGCGGCGGCCCGTTCTGACCGAGTCCTCCGCCAACTCTCGACCGACGACATTCACATCGAAGGAGCGGCATTCCCATGGGCGAACAGCGGGTCGCGATCGTCACCGGCAGCTCCCGCGCGTGGGGACACTGGTTAACGACGACACGCCGGTGAAGCTCGTCCGGAAAGGACATCGGCTCAGAGTGTCAGGGGTTGGCCGGTCGGCAGGATGTGGACGGTGGTATCGGGTGCCGTGGCACGGGTTGCCGCGGCGTAGGTCTCGGGGTGGCGATCCATCTTCAGCAACAGCCGATCGCGGACGGGCCCGGCGGTGTAGGCGTAGTGGGTGGGAACGGCGAGGCGGGAGTGCAGGGCGCGGGTGAGGTCGGCGGCCTGTTCGGCGTTCATCACGACCTGCCGGTTGAGCAGCGGCCGGACCTGGAGCCCGTTGATCGGTAACAATGCGAGGTCGATGGTGGGAAAGCGGCGGGCTATATCGTCGAGTTCGGCGATCCGCAAGTGTCGCCGACGAACCGCTCGAGCACCGCCGCCATGGTCTGTGCCAGCTCGGCCGTTGGGGGTTTCACCGTCGTCGATATGTCGTCGCGTTCTGGGTGCTCGTCGCGGTCGGGGTGGTCGCTCTCGCGTTGGGGTCGGGTGGCATGACGGTCGATGACTTCTCGGTGCCGGGCACACGGTCGCAGGCCGCCGCCGATTTGTTGAAGGAGAAGTTCCCGCGTTTTCCGGCGGGCAGGCGCAGGTGGTCTCCGCAACGCGCGGCCCGTACCGGGTGACCCATCAGCCGATACGGCAGGCGATCGAGCAGTCCGTCCAGAATCTCGAAGTCGGCGCAAGTCGGCCGCGTCGCCGACCCGTTCCAGGCGAACGCAGTCGCACCCAATGGGCATGCGGCACTGGCACAAGTCCAGTTCATGGTCGGGGCCGCCCAGGTAGAAGACGCCTCGCTCGACGCCATGGAAGAGCCGTCACCCCTTCACGAATTCCCAGATTTCAGTGGTGCCCTGCCACGGGTCCGGGATCGGACCGTCTTGGTAGCACGGGTTGTTCATATTCTCGGTGAACGGCGGCCACGACAGGGCTGGACCCAGATTGAGGGTGACGATGCAGCGCCGATCCGCATTCGGGATGAGCGACAACACGTCGATCCCATCGAGTCTGGCGGCGCCGTCTGCGACCGAGGCGGTGGCGGCGTCCGGGTCGGGCCAACGCGTAGGGCCTGGGGGCTGTCATGTCAGGAACGAATACTGTTGGGGCGTGATGGAATTCATCCGACGCCATCAGCAGTGACGCATTGGTTCGGCCGGGCAATCGGTGCGGGTGCATGCAAGCCGGGACGCACAGCGGGCATCTACTGCCGTCGCGTAATCCGCCGCGGCAGAACGGATGTCGAGACGTGTCGGCGCAATGCGCTCAGGACGCGTCCGCTGCCGACGTTTGCGCGATGGCGGTGAACAGCTCGACGGCACGTCGGGCGGGCGGATTCTGGGCGATGGATTTCCGGATGGCGATGCCGACGTGGCGGACCGGGGTCGGGTCGGTCAAGGGTCGGGCGACCAGACCTGTGGGCAGATCGACCGCGGCGAGCGCAGGGATCACAGTGATGCCGATGCCGGTGGCGACCAGAGGTAGTGCGGTGCGATAGTCCGGGGCCTGGACCTGGAAGTGGGGCGTGACACCGGCTTTCGCGCAGGCCGCAAGCAGGATTCGGCGACAAGGGCCGTCGCGGTGTTCGTTGTCGATCCATGTCCTGTCGGAGAGCTCGGCGAGCGCCACCTCGGTGAGTCTCGTCAACGGATCATCGACGCGGACGACCACCAGGTAGGGGTCGGTGGCGAGCCGGCGCACGGACACTGCGCTCGACGGTTCGGTACCTGGGTTCTCGATGAAGATCTCGACGTCGCGTTGTCCCTCGCCGAACTCGGCCATCCGAAGCTCGAGCCGCAGGTCGGGGAATTCGCGACGGAGCGCATCGACGATCGGTGGGAGCCAGCGGGCGCCCACCGAGGCGACGTATCCGATCGACAAACTGCCGACGCGGCCCGCGCGAAGGTCTCCGATGACCCCCTCGAGCCGTCCGAGTTCCCCGAACAGTGGCTCGGTCTCGGCGGCGAGGGCGCGCCCGACCGCTGTGGGCTCGATGCCGCGGCCGACGCGTTCGACCAGCTGCAGCCCGGTCTGGCGTTGCAACGCGGCGAGTTGTTGGCTGGCGGCCGAGGGTGTGTAGCCGAGCGCGGAGGCGCTCGCGCGGATCGAGCCGGTCGCGATCACGGTGCGCAGCAGATGAAGCCGGGAAATGTCGAGCATCACCAGATGATACAGCTCAACTTAACAGTAGTTCGTGTTTGTTCGCTTGCGCTATCCAATTCCTGCGCTGACGATAGCGGAGTGACCACAGAACTCCGCAACATCGAAACTTCCCGTCCCGCGACACCGCGCGCACCGGCCGACATCAAAAGCGCGGTGGCGGCGCTGGTCGCCGTGATCCTGTGGGCCTCAGCATTCGTTGCGATCCGCGATGTGGGCCCGACGCTGTCCCCGGCGCCGATGGCGCTGTTGCGCCTTGCGGTCGCCGCTGTCGCGCTGACGATCCTGGTCGCGGTGAAAAGCCGAGGCCTGCCGCATATTCCGCGGGCACGGACACCTTTGGTGTTGATCGTTGTCTACGCCGTACTGTGGCTGGCCGGGTACACCGTCGCACTCAATACCGCCGAGCGGCATGTGGACGCCGGAACCGCGGCGCTGTTGGTGAACATCGCTCCGCTGCTGGTGGCGTTCGCTGCCGGTGTGGTGTTCAAAGAGGGCCTGCCGCGCACGCTGATCGTCGGCGGGCTGGTGTCGCTGGCGGGCGTCGCCACCCTGGCGGTCAGTACCGGCGGCCACCGCGACGGGATCGGCGTTGCCATGTCTCTGGTCGCAGCGGTGTTGTACGCGGCGGGTGTGCTGGTCCAGAAGGCCGCGCTGCGATATGTCGACGCGCTCACCGCGATCTGGCTCGGCTGCGTCGTCGGCACCGCGGTGCTGTTGGGGTGGGCGCCGCAACTCGTCGGCGAGTTGGCCGCAGCGCCGGCGCGAACCATCGTGGACGGCGTCTATCTCGGATTGTTCCCTACCGCACTGGGTTTCACGGCCTGGTCCTACGCCCTGCGCCGCACCGACGCCGGTCGGCTCACAGCAAGTACCTACGCTGTTCCGGCCATTTCCGTCCTGCTGTCGTGGCTGCTGCTGGGTGAGGTACCCACCGCTTGGGCGCTGGTCGGCGGTACCATCTGCCTGGTGGGCGTCGCGATCTCGCGCCGGAAGGCCAGGGCGGGCACCGCGCGCTGAGCACGCCTCGCCCTCCCGAGCGTGCCGACGGACGACCGCGCCGGAGTCCCCGGAATCGCCAGAACTCCTGTTAGGGCTCGCCGATAAATGAACCGTAGACATCGATCAGCCCGGCCAGATCGAGCAGTCCGGTCGTGGTGAACGGGCACCGGCCTTCGGCGATCACCACGAACGGATCCGGCGCGGCGACATCGGTCCACCCTGCTGGCAGCGAGAACAACACGCCCTGCTCGTCGCGCAGGCTCACCCGGTCCTCACCCCAATTCAGGCGGTGCTCGACGAACTCGAACTCCGGCCCGAACAGAGGGTAAAACCGATGCGTCGCCCGCACCCGGCGGAACCGATCGTCGGGACTGGGTGTAGTTGACGACGTCGTCCAAACCCAGGATCGAACGCCCGATGCCCCTATATCCGGGATTCGTACTGGCGTGGACGGGAATTCACCTCGCTGACGCAGATGCAGGACGCGGCGCTGGTGTGGTGCACCGAAACCTATGGCCGCCACCATCATCGGGGGTTGGGCGGCGCGGCACCGGTGACCGTGTTCGACGCCGTGGAGTTCCAGACGCTGGCGCCGTCGCCGCCGCGGCCGTTCGAGCCGGTGGTCTACAGCACCGTATGGCGTGGTTGAAGCGAGAGTTGCTGTGGCAGTGTCTGATTGGTTCAGATTGCTGGTTCTTGGCTCGGCGTAATTCCGGGGGTCGCACTCTTTGGTTGCGGGAGCAGAGCGCTTCCGCGTCGGAGAGGAGCAACGATGGGAACGACAGGGTGGATGGCCGGCGGGGGCCCGCTGGTGGAGTTCGCTGCCGGGTTCGAACGGGAGCTGGTGGCGCGTGGACACAAGTCCGGCGCGATTGCCAAGCATCTCGGTCTGATGGGTCAGCTGAACCGGTGGATGACCGGCGTGGATCTGGCGGCGGGTGATCTCACGGCGTCGGTGTTCGAGCAGTTCCTGGCCGAGGTGCGGGCCAGCGGGCGACGGAGGGTTACGACGATGGCTACCGCGGCCACGCTACTGTCGTATCTGGCCGATAGCGGTGTGATCGATGCCGTCAAGTCGGCCGCCGCGACCACGCGCGAGGTGTTGCTGATCGGCTATCGGCACTATTTGCTTGATGAGCGCGGCCTGACGCCAGGCACCGTGTTGCGATACGAGCGGTTCGCGAAAAGGTTTCTGTCACAACGATCGTCACGGCTCGGCTGCGAGGTGGGTGATGAGGGGCTGACCAGTAGGGAGGTCAACGCCTACCTGCTGGCGGCTGGGGCGCGTCTGGTTGTGGAGTCGGCGAAACGAGAGGCTGCCGACCTGCGTGCCCTGCTGCGGTTTCTGTATCTGCGGGGCAGGATCGATTCCGATCTCGGCTCGGCGATGCCGCCGGTCGCGGCGTGGCGGGGCACCCGGTTGCCGGACGGTCCCAGCGTTGCCGAGGTCAGACTCAGCACCGCATAGTCGCGGCGTCCGCTCGAGCTGACCGGACTCACCTGCGGTGACATCGAACTCGGCCCCGGCGCGCACGCTCGCTGTCGAGGCAAAGGCCTCAAGCAACGATGCGTCCCGCTCACCCCGGCCACCACCGCGGTTCTACGCGTCTGGCTTCGAGAACGACACGGGACCCGGGACGAGCCCGCATTTCCCACCCGCACCGGTCGCCGCCTCAGCGACGACGGAGTCGAAGCACGTCTCAACCTCTACAAAAACCTTGCCCGACAACGGTGTCCGTCACTGGACGGGAAGAAACTCTCACCACACACCCTCCGCCGCACCTGCGCGATGAGTCTGCTCCACAGCGGCGTCGACTCCGCCGTCATCTCGCTCTGGCTCGGCCACGCCGACCCACGTTCCACCGTCGCCTACCTGCACGCCGACATGGCGATCAAGGAACGCGCCCTGGCCCGCACCACACCACCCACCACCAAACCCGGCCGCTACCGACCACCAGACGACCTACTCGCCTTCCTGGAAAGCCTCTGAATATCCCGACACAGACAACATCAGACGCCCGAAAACACACTGCCGCACAAGCGATCCCACCACATAGAACCAACACATCGGGATAACAACCGGTTCGGGATAAATCGATTAATCCCGATCTCGGGATTAATCGATGACTTCGCCATGCGCAAGCACACCACCACCCAATCCGACGACCTCTACGACCTCGTCTCCGACCGCGCTATCGCCGGCAAGCCGCTGATCCTCACCAGCAACCGCGCCCCGAAGGACTGGTATCCGCTGTTCCCCAACCCCGTCGTCGCCGAGTCGCTCCTGGACAGACTCATCAACACCAGCCACCAAATCCTCATGGACGGCCCCTCCTACCGACCCCGCAAATGACCCGGACAACGCTCCCCACGCAAGAGCTGACCGGCCCCGCTACGCTGAGGACGGCACACCCGGACCTGGGGAATTACCTGACGGAAACCCCTGGGGAATTAGCTGACCGTCGACAGAAAACCTCAGCGACGCCAGCGTTGTTTGTGCTTTGTGTGCTGACGGCAACGCCTGCATTTCACGGTTGCGGGTGTGTTTCGGGTGCCGGTTGTTGATTGAACTGGTGATCCACCCAGCGGTTCCGGTTGGTCCAGCCTACGTAGTCGAACCGCCAACGGAACGGCCACGTATGGGCGACAGTGTTGACAAGAACGGCGCAGAGTGCCGCGTAATCGTCACGGGCGGACAGGATGGCGCGCTGGCCGCGCGGGGAGGCATTGAAGAAGGAGTCGAATGCGGCGACCGACTCTTCGCTGCTCGACCTGCCTAGGCCCCGCAGACCTCGCATCCGCAGCCAGTACACCAAGCGGGCCCGCCACTGCCATAGTTGGGCGATAGGGTCACTTCCGTGTAGCAAGGCGGCGACTGCGGTGTCGGCCAGGGTGAGTGAATCGGCCACGCTGTATCCGGTGCTGGGATTCATCATGCCGCCGCGGGAGCCGAACGGAATGACCTGTCCGACACCGTTTTTGGGCGGCCGCTGGTCCAGTGGATAGTGGGCCGCCTCGTGCCGCTCGGTGCCGGTGAGCCGGATGCCGTGTGCGGCAAGCCGATTCAGCAATCGCCAGCGCAGTTCACGTTGAGGCATACCTCCAGGTAAACCGAGGCTGGTTTCCTCGAAAATGACCGTGCCGTCACCGATCGGCATCGCGTAGAGGAACGAGGGCGGGGTGTCCGGCCCGGCACCGTTGCCCGGACGCCAGTCCATCAGCAACCCGTCGCCGTCGGCGATCATCGGCGCAGCGGTGTCGGCACCAACGAAGACGCCATACGCGCTGGCCATGTAGCCCCGGCCAGTGGCCGCCAGTCCACGAGCGTCGAAGACTGCCGACGCAGTGATGATCGTTCGATCGGCCAACTCCACCCGATGTGGCTCGACCCGTACAGCACGGCCAGTGACGACTATGGCATCGTCGAGTGGCAGGCCCGCACGCAGTCCGGGTTTGGAGAGAACGCAGTACGGTCTGTCGATGCGGTGCAGCACCCTGGTCCAGGCGGTCGGCTTCGGGATTGTGGTGGCGATCACTGTCTCGGGTAGCCATTCCGGTAGCTCGTCGACCCAGCAGGCGTAGGTGGGCGACCACAACCGGTCCGGACGTGGGTCTACTGCGGTGACCCTGAGTCCGGCCCGCACCGCCCGGTGGGCCAGAGCCCTGCCGGTCGGGCCGAGTCCTACCACACAAACATCGACGTCCCCGGATTCCCAGGGGTTTTTGGCAGCCACTATCGGGCTCATCCGACGCGGTCGACAAGGTGGCGCACGAATCGCTGCAGAGCGTCGTTGGCGGGGCCGCCAGGCAGCGCGGACAGTTCAGCCTTCGCGAGATCGGCGTAGCTGGGCAACGTCTTTTTGGCCAACACCATGCTGTCAGAGTGCGACAACAGTTCCAGTGCTTCCTCGACTGTCGCGCAGACCGCCACCGGCCCGGCCGGCAGGTCCCGCGCCCCGTCACCTGCAGTGCCCTTTTCCCGCAGGGCGCTCAGCGTCGGTAGAGCATGCATGTCGTCGCCCGTACCGATGCCGGGGGTCCTGTCCCGCTGGTCGATGCCCGACACGAGGTTGTCAGAGATCTGCAATGCGGTGCCGAGGGTGGTGCCGAACCTGGCCAGCCGCTCGATATGGTGCGGACTTGTGCCGGAGAAGATGCCACCGAAGCGGGCGCACGTGCCGATCAACGCTCCTGTCTTCTCCCGCGCCAGCTGCACATGGTGCTCGACGGGATCCTGGCTGGGCTGCACACCGCTTTTCTCGCGCACCTGCCCGGTTACGACGGTGGCGAACGTTTCTGCAATGATTCGTGCCGCCTCCGACCCGAGCGTCGATACGAGCCGGGAGGCGCACGCAGACAGATAGTCACCGGCCAAGATGGCAACGTTGTTGCCCCAACCGGAATTCAAGCCTGACGCACCGCGACACACAGGTGCCTCGTCCTTCACTTCGTCGTGATACACCGTGGCGAGGTGAACGAGCTCGATGACCGTGGCGGCGGTGGTGAGCTCCGGGCTGGCCGGACGTGGGCCCATCTGCCCGGTCAGGATGGTCAACATCGAAAGAATCCGTATGCCGCGGCCCTGGTCAGGCTCCGGCGCAGGCCAACGCAGGAATATCTGGTCGGTCAGCTCACGCGCCAACAGTTTGTCGACCTCTTCCAGAGCGTTACGTACCGCCGTAGTGAGTTCGGAATCACCAAGATCGAATCCAGGAAACATCACACTCTCAGCCAAACCCATCTTTTCTCTGCCTCTGCGTTGATTAACGACACCCACACCAGGTTCGTTCTGCTACGGCGAGCTCGCCGACCTGCTCGGCTGCGACAAGACCGACGTCACCGGGCTGCTCGACCGGCTGGCGCGGCGCGGCCTGCTGCGCAGGGAGGTCGACGCGTTCGGAGACCCATGCCGCGTGGAATGCCGACCAGGCGGATTCGATATCCGGACCGCCGAAGATGCCGGAATAGCTGAAGAGCGACGACGAAACGACGCCGAGAAGGGCGTCGCCAAACGATCCTGCCAGGCCCTGAGTCAGCGTGGTGAGGTTATCGGTGACCTTGCGGACAGCTGCCGTAGACGACAGTAACTGCTGAGGGTCGAGCCACAGACCGTCTGAGGTATTACCGCCGATGGCAAAGAGTGCGCGGGGACCGACGGCAGGCCGATCCTTCTCTACGACAAGGGTATTCACTCTGAACTCCTGATCAGCCGATGACGCGGCGGGCTGACACGCTTCCGCGAGCAGTGGCGTCGACCGCCTTTGGTGTGCACTCCTCGCAATGAAGACCTGCGCCAGCTCGGAAAGGAATCGCTGCGCGAGCCACTACTTATATGTCGCTGCAGATGCTCGCCGACCACCTGCAGGGCGATGTATCAGGATGGTCCGTTGCCGCTTGGGTAGATGCTGCAGCGGGTGATGAACGCAAGTCGTGTACCGCGTCCTTGTTCACCTCGCCGCTGACGTGGGCCACGTCGAGCAAACACCATCGGGCCAGCTTCGACTGGCCGCGGCAACGGCGTCGGACACCGGGCACATCGAAAGTGGGTTGCTGGAACCGTTCACATGGATGAAGCAACCGCCGCCGCAGGGTCGAGCAGCACCGCAGTCACGACGCGCTGCGGGATCCGGCCGCGCTGCAACAAACCCTGCTCCTTAGCTTGATTTTTAACCTCCGGGTCACTGCCCGCCGACCGTCCGGGTCGGTGTTGGAGCGGTTCGATCATCGAAACGTGTTGCTGCCGTGTTGATTTAGGGACGAATTTCGGCGTGTCGCCGTGACATGGAGCGGCCACCGCATCATCATCGTCGGGTTCCCGCTAAAGAGCCTGATGAGAAGTTGTGGTGGCCGTGCCTGTCAGTGTGCCCGAAGTATTTCGTCCGGTCGAGTCGGCGCGCCCGTCGGGACCGGAATCGCTTGCCGCGTTCCGCAATTCGTTCTATGAAAGCCTGACCGCGCGCGCCGACGCGCTGTTCGAACTCACCGACGCGGTGCTGTGCGACGACGGACCGGTCACCACGCTGGTCGGACTGTGTCTGACCGGGGAATATCGACGCGGCCACGGCGCCCTCTACGACGGTCTGAACGCCGGAAGTATCGACATCGCCCGGCTCCGGCGCGCGATCACCGCCACGACCACGGTCGGGCGAGACGACGAAGGTGCGATCATGCTGGCCGTCGATGCCAGTCCGTGGCTGCGTCCCGACGCGGCGACCAGCCCCGATCGATCGTTCTGCCATGTCTATGGCCGTGGCAGGGGGCAAGCGCAGATGATCCCGGGCTGGCTGTTCTCCTACGTCGCCGCGCTGGAGCCCGGCCGGACCTCTTGGACCACGATCCTCGACGCGATACGGCTGCACCCCGACGACGACGCGACCGAGGTCACCGCCGCCCAGATCCGGGAAGTCGTGCAACGCCTGCAAGCCGCCGACCTCCATGTTCCCGGCGACCCGCACATCAAGATCGTGTTCGATGCGGGCTACGACATCACATGCCTGGCATACGAGCTCGCGGATCTGCCCGTGGTCCTGATCGGGCGAATACGCTCCGACCGCGTCCTGGCCTTCCCCGCCGAACCCCGTGCGGGCAAGAGGGGCCGTCCCGCCAAGCACGGCCCCGACTTCGCGTTGTCCGACACCGGGACCCATCCCGAGCCCGCTGTCGTCACCACCACCGACACCGACCGCTACGGCGCCGTGCGTGCGACGGCATGGAACCGTCTGCACCCCAAACTCGCCCGCCGAGGATCCTGGGCCTACCACGACGGGGAACTGCCGATCATCGAGGGCGTCGTCATCGGGCTTCGGGTGGACCGGCTACCCGGCGACCGCAACCCGAAACCACTGTGGCTATGGTGTTCGCAACCCGACATCGCCGACCCCGCCATTATCGACCGAATCTGGCGAACCTTCCTGCGGCGCTTCGATATCGAGCACACCTTCCGGTTCCTGAAACAGACCCTCGGGTGGACCAAGCCGCGTATCCGCGACTCCGCCGCCGCCGACCGCTGGACCTGGCTCATCATCGCCGCACACACCCAACTCCGCCTCGCCCGAGGACTCACCGAAGACCTCCGCCACCCCTGGGAGAGAAAACCAACCAGCCCCAGCCGCCTCACCCCAGCCCGCGTCCGCAGGGGATTTCGCCACCTCCGCCCGACAACCGCTCTTCCGGCCCGCGCGCCGAAACCCTCACGGCCGGGTCCCGGACGCCCGCCCGGCGCAAAAAACATCCGACGCGCACCACACCAGGCGGTCGGTAAGACCACCACGGCTGCCAGTTAGAGGTTAAAAATCAAGCTTAGAACGCGTCCGGAAACTCATTTGTGCTGGTCGGCTGGCTCGGTTCGGGCGAGGCGTCGGGTCATGGTTCGGATCATGGCGATGTGGACCATCGCTTCGTGGTTCTGGGGCAGGGTCTCGTAGTCGCGGACGCAGCGGCGGTGTTTGGTGATCCATCCGAACGTTCTTTCCACGACCCAGCGGCGTGGGAGGACGACGAATCCTTTGGTGTCGTCGCTGCGTTTGACGATCTGCACAGTGAGCGTGAGGACCTGCCACGCCCAGGTGACCAGGCGTCCGGCGTAGCCGCCGTCGGCCCACGCCAGCGATACCGTGGAGAATCGTGCCCGCAGCGCGGCCAACAGGCGGTGGGCTCCGTCGCGGTCTTGGATATCGGCCGAGGTGACGACGACCGTGAGTAGCAGTCCGAGGGTGTCGGTGGCGATGTGGCGTTTGCGGCCTTTGGTTTTCTTGCCCGCATCGTAGCCGGCGCTCGTGTTGGGTACGGTGTCCGCGCCGCGCACGGTCTGGGAGTCGATGATCGCCGCCGTCGGTGACGGTTTACGTCCGGCTCGGACTCGCACACGATCCCGCAGTGCGTCGTGAATCCGTTGCCACGCACCATTTTTCGTCCATCGGCTGAAGTTGTCGTAGACGGTGGTGGCCGGAGGGAAGTCGCTGGGCAGCTGCCGCCACGCGATCCCGCCGCGCACGAGATAGAAGATTGCGTCCAACAGCAGGCGGCGCGGATGTTTCTCCGGTCGCCCGCCCTTGCCCGCCGTGTTGCCCGGCGGCGGCAACAACGGCTCCAGGACCTCCCACTCGGCGTCGGTCAACGACGACGACGGATAGAACGGGCATTTCGATAGGGCGGGCGACTCGCCGTGGGCCGGGCACGACGAACACAAGCACGTAAGCGACACTGAGACAAGGGCTCTCGGAAGGAATGGACGGATTCGCAACCACCAGTCCTACCGGGAGCCCTCCACAGCCTCACGCATCACACGCCGACATCACCGAAGTTTCCGGACGCGTTCTTAGCCATCCGGACCAACTCCGCGGCCGCCACAGCCTCGGCAGAGGTCTCACGGGATTTCTTCGATGCCACGGCATCCAGTGTCAGTCATCACGGCACCTTCCTCGCTGAACACCGTTCAACACCTTGGGCCGGAAACACCGTTGGATCCAGAGTCCTGCCACGCATTCCACCTCGAGGTCCGGGACTCATATCTGGTCGACAACGAAACAGAGATGCTCGAGCACTTCAAAGCCGGTGAGCTACAAGCGGCTGCTGGTGGTGGTGATGATGTTGCCGACCCGTATCGACTATCCGCTGTTCGGCCTGCGCTCAAGTTGTTCGAGCGGTTGCAGCTGTCCGTGGCCATGAAAAAGTCCCCATTGGTGGCCAGGTATAGGTCGCCGCTGGCGGCCGGGTAGAAGTCCCCGCTCTCTTGCTCGTCGTGTCAATGCCCGGAGCTCGTGACCTGGGCGGTGACGGTGATAGCGCCAACTGTCATCCGTCACTGCCCAGGGAGTTCCATTGAAGTCTGCGAGGGAGCGAATGGACATCATTTCCGCTTATCGAGAGGTCGGAACGTATCGCGGTGCCGCCGAGTTGTGCGGCACCACACACAAGACGGTGAAACGAGTCGTCGAGCGCGCCGAGGCCGGCGCGGCTGCGGAGCGGGCCGTGCGTTCCCGCAACTTCGACCGGGTCACCGAGTTGGTCGCCGAGCGGGTCACGAAATCGAAGGGCCGGATTTCGGCCAAGCGACTGCTGCCGGTCGCGCGTGCTGCCGGTTACGAGGGATCGCCGCGGAATTTCCGGCGGCTGGTGGCCGATCAGAAAGCGTTGTGGCGCAAGGATAATCATCGGGGCCGCCGTCCGGCGGTGTGGTCGCCGGGTGAGTATCTGGTGATCGACTGGGCCGAGGCCGCGCCCGGCCTGCAGTTGTTCTGCGCGGTGCTGGCGTTCTCGCGGTGGCGGTTCACCGCGTTCGCCGCCGACCAGCGCCAGTCGACCACTCTAGCAATGATCGCCGAAGCATTCGCCGCGATCGGCGGTGTCCCGGCGCGGGTGCTCGCCGACCGCATGGGCTGCCTGAAAGGCGGGGTGGTCGCGAACGTGGTCGTCCCGACACCCGAATACGTCCGGTTCGCAACACATTACGGCTTCTCACCGGACTGGTGCCACGGCAATGATCCGCAGTCGAAGGGGATCGTGGAGAACCTGTGCGGGTATGCCCAGCGTGACCTGGCGGTGCCGTTGCTGACCGAGGCCGCGATGCGCGGGGCGACGGTGAGTCTGCGCGAGGCCAACGCGGCGGCGAAAACCTGGTGCGCGGAGGTGAACTCGCTGGTGCATTCGGAGATCTGCGCGATCCCCGACGAACGCCTCGCCGTCGAGCGAGAACTTCTGCGGCCGTTGCCGTCGCTGCGACTCGAGATCGGCGCACCGGCGGTCACCCGCACCGTCGACCGGCTGTCGTGTGTTCGCTACGGGTCGGCCCGCTACTCGGTGCCCAACCGCCTGATCGGCGAAAAGGTGCAGATCGTCCTCGACTGCGGCGCCCTGCTGGTGCTCGAGCCGGCCACCGGCGTCATCGTCGCCGAGCATGAACTCGTCGCCCCTGGTGACGCGTCGATCCTCGACTCCCACTACGACGGGCCCCGGCCCGCACCCAATCGCGGTCCTCGCCCGAAAACCACTGCCGAGCAACAGTTCTGCGCCCTCGGTGCCGACGCCGAAGCGTTCCTGGTCGGCGCCGCCGCGATCGGCAACACCCGCCTGGGCTCCGAGCTGGAGATCCTGCTCGCGCTCGGCGCCGCCCACGGCGAAGCCGCACTCGTGGCCGCGCTGCGGCGGGCGGTGGCGTTCAAACGCTTCCGCGCTGCCGACGTCCGCTCCATCCTCGCCGCCGGCACCGGCACCCCGCAACCACGCCCGGCCGGCGACGCACTGGTGCTGGACCTGCCCACCGCACCGACCCGATCCCTGGACGCCTACAAGATCAACCGTGACGGGAGCGCCTCGTGACCACCACAAGCCGATCGAAAACCGTTGCCCCCACCACAGTCCCAGACCTGGCGGCCGACCTCGACGCCGGCCTGCGCAGGTTGAAACTGGCGGCGGTGCGCCGCACCGCGCCCGAGGTGCTGCAGGTCGCGAGAACCCAGCGCTGGACCCCGGAAGAGGTGCTGCGCACCCTGATCGAGGCCGAACTGACCGCCCGCGACGCCTCCAACGCGGTGAACCGGCTCAAGGCCGCCGCGTTCCCGGTCACCAAGACCCTCGAGGGCTTCGACGTGTCAGCGTCGTCCGTCCCGCAAGCGACCTTCGACTACCTGTCGAGCCTGGAATGGATACGTGCGCAACACAATCTGGCGCTGATAGGTCCGCCGGGCACAGGAAAAAGTCACACCCTGATCGGGCTCGGCCACGCCGCCGTCACCGCTGGCCACAAAGTGCGGTACTTCACCGCTGCCGACCTCGTCGACACCCTCTACCGCGGCCTGGCCGACAACACCGTCGGCAAAATCATCGACACCCTGCTACGCGCGGACCTCGTGATCCTCGACGAGATCGGGTTCGCACCACTCGACGACACCGGCACCCAACTACTGTTCCGGCTGGTCGCGGCCGCCTACGAACGGCGGTCACTGGCCCTCGCCTCACACTGGCCGTTCGAGCAATGGGGCCGGTTCCTGCCCGAACACACCACCGCAGCCAGCATCCTAACCGGAGTAGGTGCGGGTTCCTTCAGCCGGATTTGGCTGGTGTCAACGCATCTCAGCAGCTCTAGGCCCGTTTGGTGGCTTGATCAAAGATATCCGGTAATCGGCGAGTTATTCCAGGAATCCTGGAGTAACTGCTGTAATCTGTGACACCATGTCGGATTCCGGGACGCGCACACTGTCGCTCGTTTCGGCGGCCACGCCGGATGGCGATGAAACGTCTGTGGGACCGATCCTCGAGCCGGGGCTGGCCGATGTTGTCACGCTGCAGCGGCGCAAGGCCGCCGAGGTTACTGCTGGTGACGAGCAGAGTTTCTTCCTGGATACAGTCGCTGAGTATCAATGGGCCAGGGACACAGCGGGTTTGGCTGCTGCCACGTTGGATGGGCTGACCAAGCCGATCATCGAGATCTGTCAGTACTACGGTTTGGTGCCGTGGCAACTGACTCCGCGCCAAGTGGACAAGTACTTCGCGGGTGTCGGCAAGCGGGCCCGCTCGACGGTTCGGCGCAAGATGACCCTGATCGACAGTTACTTCGCTTTCCTCGAGCAGCGGTATGCCGGTGAGATCGCCCGCAACTACGGCGTCGGCGTGGAGTCACCGATCGACCCGTTCAACCGGCCGACCCATCGCGGCGACTTCGGGCTGCGGATACCGCCGTCACAGCGGGCGACACGCGAATTCTTCGGCCGCTGGCGGGAATCGCTGCCGCAGTCGCGCAAGCCGGCGATCGCCCGCCGCGACTACGTCATGGGCAAGCTCACCTACATCTCCGGCGTTCGCGCTGCCGAGTTGTGCTCGGTGAGGATCGGCGACGTTCACTGGGAGTCCGGTCAATGGGGCCGATTCCTGGTGCACGGCAAGGGAGCTCGCGGATCCGGGCCTCGCCAACGCGAGGCTTATCTGTTCGAGGAAGGCCGGGCGCTGTTGTGGTGGTATATCGAGGAGGTCCGCGCCGAATTCTGCGACGACCCCGACGATTCGGAAGCCCCGCTGTTCCCGTCCGAGCGGATCCCGCAGGCTGTCGCCGCGTTGAATCTGGCCACACCCGGCATCGCGGTGACCCCGTCGACGTTCCGGCGGGCACTGAAAGCCGTCGGCCGCCGGTTTCTCACCGGCCCGGTGACCGAGCTGCATCCGCATCTACTCCGGCATGCCTGCGCAACCCACAACTATGAGCGGGGAATGTCGCTCTGGGAAGTGCAGAAGTTATTGGGACACGATCGCCCGACCACGACTGTTTCCTACCTGGCCACCGCACACGCCGACCCGGAAACCGCGAGCCTGGCAGCAGCCGGGAGAGCGGTGCAACGACTCGTCATGGACAAAGGAACCCTGCGATGAAATGGAACCTGCGCTGGGCCGCGGCCAAACGCGACATCTGGCGGCCCAGCGAGCTGATGACCGTATTCGCCGAGGTCGGCTTCACGCCATCGCTGAGCAAGGTCGCTGCCCTCTGGAGCAACAAACCGACCACGGTCAGGCTCGATGACCTGGACAAGATATGCGCCGCACTGCAGTGCACGGTCGCCGATCTCCTGGAAGCCGAGCCCCTCATGACCGCCAATGAGCAAGAGCGGCAAACCAATCGGGCCGTCGGTGGGACGGATGAACCCGTGCGACCGACCGCCCGCCGCGGCGGGGCCAAACGATCGATGCCGCCGAACTGACCCGTGGCCGCGACACCGAGGAACTGGCCGATCGGGCAGTGCCCGGTCTGCCTGGGCTGGGGCGAGAGACGGCAATACACCACTTGCGCCCCCTGCGGGAAGTGGCGCCGCGCCTTCCCAGAATGCAAGCCGTGCTTGCGATGTCGGCATCGCAATCATGTCAGCGACGAGGGACTCTGCCGCTCGTGCTTGCAAGTCCTGCGTCTCGACGATCCCGGATGGTTGCTCGATCCCGTGCCCGGTCGGCCGACGCAACTCGCGCTGATCCTGCCGGAACTGCGCTCGTTTCGGGCCACCCCGATCGTTCTGCCCGCGAAGTGGAAAAACCCAAGTGCCGCAACGGGAAAACCCTTCTGCGACCTGGTGCCGACCCCGCAGCAACGACGGCGGCTGACCCCACGGCCTCCCGCGCCATCGATATCACCTCACCTGGTCGACCCCACCCAAATCGTGCTGTTCGAGGCACGTCGAGACTGGAGTCGTTTCACCGTCGGTTCCTCCAATGCTCTGCCTGAGCTGACACCGGCAGCCACAGCCCTGCTCGAGGAGTTCCAGCAGCACGCACGAAACCACGGGTGGGGTCCGATGCCCCGCAACGCCGGGGCGATGACCTTGCGGGTCCTGCTGGGCTGGCTCGGCGCAGCCGCCCCCATCCCCGAAGCTGACATCCGTGCGGTCGCCGACCACCGCCCCAATTCCGCTATCCGACGCGTTCTGCAGTTCCTCGACGCTCACGGCATGGTCATCGCCGACCCCGCCCGCCAAGGCGACACCATCGAACGGGCCATCCAGCAGCGCATCGACGCCCTTCCCGATGCCCTCGCCGATGAAATCGGTTGCTGGATAAGTGTTCTGCGTGGCGAAGGACGCCGACCACACCCACAATTCCCCTTCGCCACGATCCGCTCCTACCTGAACTGCCTGCGGCCGACGCTGGCCATCTGGACCGAGTCCGTCACCAGCCTGCGTGAGATCACCGGTCCCGACATCCAATCCGCCCTCGACCGGCAACCACCCGTCACAGCCCGCAACCTGCTCTCGGCCCTGCACAGCCTGTTCCGCGCCCTCAAACAAGAACGACGCATCTTCCGCGATCCCACCCGCGGGATCACCCTGACCGCGATGCGTCGCCTGCCCGTCCCGATTCCCACCGACCGCCTGCACGGTCTCATCGACCGCACCGAAGGGCAGATGGCCAAACTCGTCGTCGCCCTCATCGCCATCCACGGCCTGGGCAAACAAGAAACCACCCACCTGCAACTGAACGATCTCGACCTATCCGCCGGACGGCTGCTGGTTCGACGACAAACCCGACACCACACCGTCTACCTCGACGAACTCACCCACACCCTCGCGCTCGACTGGCTACACCAGCGGCGGCGCCTCTGGAGCCGAACCTCCAACCCCCACCTGCTGGTCAGCCAGGTGACCGCAGCCGATGCCACGCTCCCACCCGTCTCCCACCGGGTCATCGACATCATCTTCGAGCGGCTCGGTCTCACCCCATCCCAACTCCGCCGCGACCGCATCCTCGACGAAGCCGCACACACCGCCGACCCCGTCCACCTCATGCGCGTCTTCGGCATAACCGCCAAGACCGCCATCACCTACGTCCAAGCAGCCCACCCCGAACGCCGCTCCACCGCACCCCGATAACACCCCGCCAGCGACCACCCACATCCGCGAACCCGACCCACTTCGACCACACACCACCCGACCACGCGCGGGTTCATCGCATACCACCCACCGAGAATCAGCGAACCCGCGCGCTTTCGACTGCTCCACCACGCCACCGTCGTCATCACCGACGGCGACTCCTACCGCATGAAACACCGGACCAAGCGAGGTGAACGCCCCTGACCTAACCACCCCCACCCCCGGCAAGGGGGTGGGGACTTTCCCTGGCCACCGGCGGGGACTTCAACTTGGCCATTGACATGCAGCCCGATTCCGATGATGTCGCGGCGACGATGCGAGGGGCGGGGCTGATGGTGGATCTGGCCTACGACGCGTTCCATTTGTCGTTTTCCGGAGAGCGCTACCTTGGGAGGGTCCGCTCCCGCTATGAGCGAGTAGGTAAGGGTGTGGTAGTTCTTCGACGGGTCGGGCAGGCCGGCGAGCGGGTTGACGTGCGAAATTCGTAGCCGACTGCCGGGTTCGTAAGCGAGGATTCCGCCGCGGTCCTCGAGCCCGAAGCTCGAGAGAGCGCGAGAATTTCGTTGTGCGACTACAGGTCACGCTCGACACTGATAGTCATCCCTGCGGCGCGTAACCGATCGGCGAGCGGCAGCGCCATAGCGGGGGCGGGGGTAAGAACCCCCGACAGATCCGACAGTTTGTCGCGATCGAGGGCCAAGCACAGGGCGACCTCGCCCAGCATGACGGCGGTAGCCTTGTAGCCCGGATCGCCGTGAGCGGCGAAGGTTGTGCGATAGGTGGCACCACTGGAGGTTCGGGTGATGGTGTGCATCGAAAAGGAGCCCCGATCGCGGGCTTCCGCGTTCGGTCCGGTTCCCGGCTTGGGGACAATGCGGTCGATCAGGCTCGACCCGATGCCTGTGTGTGCGAGCGGGCCGATCGCCTTTTGCATCCATAACGCTGCGGCCATTCCCGCCGCGAGCAGCGCCGCCGCTGGTGAGTGGCCGGTGCTCATCACCTCGCGGTACCGGAAATCCTTGCCGTAGGCCCAGTCCAGCAGAGAATTGCTGCGGCGCACGATTCGAGTGTTGTGCGGAGCCATCATGAAGCTCGTCACCCAGCCCGACAACGTCGGATCGATGCTCGACGCCCGCATCAATGCAGCATCGGACTGAACGCCAAGATCGGATTCTTCTTGTCGGTCAGCGCTCAATAGGTACGGGTCTTCGACAACCTCCTGTAAAGACCGGTCCTGAGCAATCGCCTTCAACTGCCCGCGGTTCGATGCAATCGTCCCACCACTGAACCCACCTTTGACCGTAGCAACCAGCGTGGCGCTCTCCAGCTCACCGGTCTCGTCCGACAACGCTTGTCGATAGGTCAGAAAGACGCTCAGATCTGAAGGGATGGAGTCGAACCCACAGGAATGCACGATCCTGACCGAGCCCGCGGCGGCCCGTTCGTGGGCGGCTTCGATACTGTCGCGCACAAACAATGGTTCGCCGGTGAGATCGGCATAGTCGGTGCCGGCGTCGACGCAGGCCAGGACGAGGGGCAGTCCGAATTCGGCGTAGGGTCCCACCGTCGTCACGACTACCTGCGTACGCTCGGCCATCTGGCGCAAACTGGCCGGGTCCAATGCGTCGGCGAGAGCGATTGGCCAAGATCGGGCAGCGGCCGGCAGCGCCGAGCGCACGGCCGCCAATCGATCTGAGTTGCGGCCGGCCAACGCTATACGCATCCCCTGCGGCGCTGCGACAGCCAGATATTCGGCAACGATTCTGCCGACGAAGCCGGTGGCGCCGTAAAGAATCAGGTCGAATTCGCGGGCATCGGACGGTGTGGAAGGCATGGTGGAGAGGTCCTTTCGAAGTTCTACGGGAGGTGGCGGTGCGACCACCTGTCAGCGTTCAACAAACCGAGGTTGATGCAGCGCCAAACGTATGGTTCCCTGCTGGGTATAGGCGGTCCATGTATCACCCTCGGCGACCAAAGGTCCGGATGACCCCGGCAGCGGCCCGGGGACGTCGATAGAGGTGATCGCGAGGTAGCGGGGGGACTGGGGGGCCTGCTGTAGATGCACTCCCCGCACCAGGGTCTCCAGCTGATTGATGGGGAACTCGGGCCGCGGGGTCGGGGTGAGCATGACCAGGTCGCGTATTCGATCGGCGTCGACCTGCGCGCTCCATTTCCCAGTTGCGGGATCCGACGACCACTGCCCGAGGCGGAATGCCTGTCCAGCCCACTGCAATTGCCGTACCGGCAGACCTGCCCTGTTGGCAGGCACGGCCACACGTGCAGGTGCAGGTGCAGGTGCAGGGCCGTAGTACAGCGTGGTGCGGGCCACCAACACGGCATCGGCCCGGGTCACCGCAACATTGACCTGCCACGTTCCATTAGATGTCCACTCTCCCTCCGCAACTGCGCGCAGTCGGGCGTTGGGTCCATCCACCCGCAATGCCGCGATGTCGACCAGCACGTCGCGCATTGCGGCGATGGACCGTTCGTCACCGTCTGGTTGCACCCAATCACCCAGGGAACGAAGGTATTCCAGTACGACACTCATCGGAAGGGTCGGTGCCCCGTCGACGCGGAAGTCCGCGCAACACGGCATCGCGCCAACGACGCGCAGGTCCAGTATCGCTTCAAGAAGCGTCCCGTTCGAGAAACGGACCGGCTCGCCGAGCAAGAACAGCCTGTTGGCCAGACCGTCTACACCTGAGAACTCGGCACTCGGCGGATACCCGCGCAGCACAGTTGGTAACAATGCCTTGCCGAACCCGCCGATGAAGGTGCGCTCGCCTGAGCCGCCGGCAAGGATCTCGCGCTGCCAGTGGTAGAGGCCTTCGTCCACGTCGATGGCCGACATATACGCCAGCGCCGCTTCGTAATTCGTGATGATGCCGAGTCGCTCCCAGGTGGGCCAGCACATCGTGGTCACCGGGATTCGGGACCGACGCCCGACCTGCTGCGCGTGGGTCCCCGCCCACAAGCCGATCCGACTCAGCGCGTCGTTGGCCGCACCGTATTCGAGCTGACCGAGCATCCCGCCCCAGCGACCGGCCAGGGAACCCGCGGTGCTGAAGAACCGCAACGCAGGCAGCTCGGCCAGCGCGTCGATGAGATTGAGTAGCCCCACGACCTTCACCGCCACGGTGTGCCGGATCACGTCGGGTTTCTTGGCGGGCAACCGAACCGGCGAGTCGACGCCGGCGTTGTGCACCACACCGACCAGCCGCGGTCCTGCGGCCTCGAGTAGGTCACGCACCTGCTCCGGATCGACGACGTCGCACTGGCGGTACTCGATGTCGAGGCCGTCCTGTGTGGCCTTGGCCAGTTTCAGCGTCAGTTCGCGGTTCCAGCCCGCGCGCTCGAGCTCGGCGCGTACTCGAGCGAGCACCCCCTTGCCTGCGGCGTCGATCAGCCGACTGTTGCGATAGTCACCGAACTCGTCGTCGGACATTGCGATCACTGGGTCGTCTTGGTCCGGAGCCGGTCCTCGCCCGCTGATGATGACTCGGCATCCGTGCGTACGGCACAGGGCTGTCGCCAAGGCGAAGCCGATGCCGCGCCCGCCTCCGGACAACACGATCACGTCGCCGGGGTCCAGGTGCAGCGTGGGCTCCGGCACCTCGACGAGGTCGGCGACCAGCGTGTAGCGCCGCCCCTCGACATGCCCGATCTCGAAGTAACCCCATCGATAGAGCTCGCGGCAAACGGTCTCGGCGGCGGCGTCGCCGATTGGGTCGACGCCGCGCCCGGCGGGGTCAGCCGAGTGCGGTAGGTCGACAACCCGGATGTTCACGTTGTCGAATTCGCGCGGCAGCCCCTTCGCAAGGCCAGCCCATAGTCCGCCGAGCGGCTGGCCTATCGGCTCGTCGACGAACCCGTGTCGTCCGCCCATCCGGGTCACGGCCAGGTAGAACAGTCGATTAGCGTCGGTCTCGGAGTTCCAGTCCTCGAAGTATTCCTGTAGCAGCGCAATCGACTGCAGGAACGGGGCCTCCCAGCTATATCGCTGCGTAATATCCAGTGGCCGTTCGATATTCAGGTCGATAATGCCATCGATCCGCCCGACGGTCCGGCGGAATTCCGATACCTCGGGACTCGCATCGGCACCGCCTGGCGGTTGTAGCCGGTACGGATGTGCGCCTGCTCGGCGCAGCGCGGCCGTCATGCTGACTGCGGACTCGGTGCTACCGCCTACCACCGCGATCCGACGACCGATCAGCCGTGGGCTCGGCTCGACCGGCAGTGCGCCCAGTTGCATAGGGCGCCAGATGAACCGGCCGACCGGCAACACGGAACGATCGGCCGGGTAGGAGATGTCCGGTCGCGCGGGCGGCCCGTATTTCGGCGCATTGTTCTGAACCACGGTCATGCCGACCTCGGCGCGATCCGCAAGGCAACACCGTTAAGGGGCCGCAACGATACCCTGGTCGCCACTTCCACTGAGTGGTCGGGCACCACGCTGATACGGAACCGAGCGGCGATCATCGCCAGCGACAGGTGGGTCTGCATGAGCGCCATTGCATTCCCGATGCACTTGCGCTGGCCACCGCCGAAGGGGAAGTAGGCGTACTTCGGTCGCTCGAGCTGCGCAGCAGGGTCGAACCGTTCCGGGTCGAACTGCAGCGGATCGGCCCAGTAGTCCGGATGGCGTTGGGTGACATACGGGCTCAGAAAGATGCATGCCCCGGCGGGAATATGCCAGCCGTTCACTTCGTCGTCTTGGACAGGCTGGCGCGGGTATGCCCAGATCGGCGGGTGCAACCGCAGGGTCTCGTCGGTGACCATTTTGGTGTAGTTGAGCCTTGCCAAATCGGCTGGCACTGGTTCACGCCCCCCGAAGACCTGCTGCGTTTCGTCGAACAACCGCTCTTGTATATCCGGGTGGGTTGCGAGTTCGTAGAGTGCCCACGCGAGGCCGGTGCCGGTGGTTTCGTGCCCTGCCATGAAAATGGTCATCAGCTCGTCGCGCACATTCTCTGCCGTCAACGGCAGGCCGGTGTCCTCGTCAGTGGCGCCGAGCAGCAGGTTCACCAGATCCGGCCGGCCGACATGGCTGCCGCCGCGGTGTGCCTCGATGATCCGGCCGACCACCTCATACATGGTGTCGCGAGACCGGGCAATGCGCCGACGGTATGAGGTCGGCACCCAATCCGGCAACAGCTGCGCGATGGTGCCACGAAGCACGATCGCTTCAATCGCGGTCTGCATGGCCTCGCCGACGCGCGCCTGATCGGGTGCAAGGTCCGTATCGAACATTATCTGCCCGAGCGCGCCGAGCGTGATCCGCATCATGTCGGGTACCACGTCGCCGCCGCTGTCGTCCGCCCCAGGACCATGCCCGGCGCGGACCCAGCCGTCCAGCACGTCGGCCGTGGCGTGGACCATCGTGTCGGCCATGGCGTCGATCGCGCTCTTATGGAACAGCGGATTGACGATCCGCCGCCGATTACGCCATTCGCTGCCGTCGGTGGTGAGCAAACCATGGCCCATGAAGATCTTGAATCGCTCGTACCCAACACCGCGAACGTAGTTCTGATTGTTGTCCTGCAGCACATATCGCACGGCGTCGGGGTGATAGGCGAGGTGTGCGGTGAGTAAACCCAGCGGTAGTCGCACCATGTCGCCGTGTGCGCGGCGCATCGACTCGAACAACTCCGGTCCATTGCGTTGTAGCGCTCGCACATTGCCGGGGATCCGGTGGATTCCCTGGGGACCAGGCGGGATGTCGGCGAGCCGTCCGGGGGTGCGCGGTTTCGGTTCGGTAGTTCGCGTCATGCCAGCTTTGTCCTGTCGTTGTGAGCGTGTTCGGTGTGTGTCGAGGTGGCGAGGCTGCCGATTCCGATGTCGAGGTGACCGACCACCGCCCAGTCGAGTTCGGTGAGTGCCACGACGATCCGACCGTCCCGGCTCACCGCGGCGAAACGGTTGTCGGCACCGGCCGAGTCGCCGCCCGTGGGCAGTACCGCGTAGAGGTCTACCGGCCCGTCCCGGCCCACCTGCGCATCGTTGGTGTGCTGGTACAGGTCCAGACGCCCGATACGCAGTGGCGCGGCTATCGGAACGAAGCCGCCTGCACCGCCGTCGTCGAGTACACCGGTGCGCAGCAACCCGTCGAGCAAGATGACCGGGACGCGAAAACGGGAAAACACCGGATCGCCTGGTTCCAGCGCGAGACTGTATGTCGAGCGCTTGCCTAGAGGATGAAGTCGGGTATCGGTAGTCGAGACGAACATGCCGGTCAGCGAAACCGGTGACACCGCGTGGTGGTAGGGATCTACCACGGGTGTCTCGTCCGCCGGGTACCACTCGGTCCATTGCGGTGCCTGCGGTAGGACGGCGGCCATCAGCGCGGTTGCGGTGAAGTGCAGTTTGTCCTTGACCAGGACAGTGCCGTTGGGTGCGGTGACGTCGCCGGTGACAGTGATCTCCACACGCGCCTGTCCCAGATCACGTCGCCACTCTTGCACTGCGGCACGGATACGTTTGACCAGCGGCCTGCCCTGCTCCGACACTTTGAGGAAGTGATGGAAGGTCAGGTCCTCCAATGCGTATACCCGCAGGCTCGGCACCAATGCCGAGGCCGCCTCGAAGGCAATTTCGGCTACGAATGCACCCGGGAGCGTGGGTACGCCGTTGACCCGGTGATGACGCAGGTAGGCGTCGGTGTCCACGTCGAAGGAGCGCTCGTGCACCGCCCACGGCCGATCATCGTCCATGCCACTCGCCGCCGGCCGGTCCAAGTAGAACGGGTGCGGTGACGGCGGCATGAAACCGGGCACCAGCGCATCGACCGCGCCGTATTCCGCGATCCCCAAGTGGGCGACGTAGGGCTGGGGGACGCGCAGTTGAAGATGCCGTATGAAATGGTGTATGCCTTCGGCATTCGTCATGTTCGAGTACTGGCCGCTCTTGTCGAAGTACGCCTTGGTCAGCTCGTTCGCGCCGAGACCGACCTCACCCCACAGCGTCCAGCCGATAGTGAATTCGTGCCGGCCACCGAGCTGCGATCGATGCGTGGCCGCGGTGCCGAGAAAGTCGTTGCCGGAGGCATAATCCGCCTCACCGATCTGTCCTGTGACGCCGAGCAGTGATCCGAAGTTGCACCACATTCGTGGCGGATTCGCAGCGAGCGCCGCGGCCAGGTTCGTGTATCCGATCAGCTTGATGTCGCGGACCGAGCGGAATTCGGCGAAGTCTTTAACCTCGATCCGCGCCGACCGGTTCAGCCCAGCGGCGTTGACCAGGAAGTCGATCCGGCCTACTTCACCGAGGATCTGGTCCACTGCCCGCTGCACCCCCGCACCATCGGTGATATCGCAGGCCAAGTACGTGACATCGCTCGCGCCCGCCGCTTTGATCCGCTCGAGGTTCGCTCTTGTGGTGCGGGTGTTGCGGAGTCGTAGATACTCGGCGTTCAGTTGGCCAGGGTTGCGGCCTGGGTCGAGGACGAGGCGATCACGAATGTAGTCGCGCTTGGCCGCGGCGAACTGCGCATCGGTCATGTCCAAATAAGTGGCAGGGGCTTCGTCGATCACGCTGCTGCCGAGTATGTAGAACCGGCCGCCGAAATTGGCTGCCACTGCGACCATCAGCTCGGCTGTGATACCACGTCCTCCGCCGGCCGCAACGATCACCGATTCACCATCCAACCGTGCGGCGGACTCGATTTCGTCGCCGATCACCGCGAGTTCGCTTACCTGGCGGATGCCGGCGGTGTAGTAGGCAACCGGCAGCCCGCGGTCAAGCATCGACTCCGCCTCGGCCTCGGCAATACCGCCCACCGGCCCGTTGTTGGTGACAAGCGCGAGGGTCAGGCTGTGCGGCCGTTCCATGTGCGCGACTTTGAAGAATCCGGTGAACAGCCCGACGTAGGGGTGCACTGTTGTCTCGGTCATCGCGTCGAGCAGCAGTGCGATGCTGCTCGACTCCGGTCGCGCCAGTGCCTCGGCGCGCTGCTGAGCGACGAGGAATATCAAGTCGTGCAGTGCGCGGATCTCGGTGGTGCGCTCTGCTGACACGCCGCCTGCCGGATCTGCGCCGAGAGTCGCGGCCACCCGTAGATGGCACAACTGCGCCCCCGGGTCGTACCGATCCAGCAGCGCGGCAACGGCTTCCGGGGTCACATCGCAGAGGTGCACGACTCCTGGAGCAGGCTCCAAGGAGAACACCGTCACGGTCTCCGGCACTACGACCCCATGCAACGTTGCCGGGTTGTCGATGAGCAGCAGGGTGGATGAGTTCGGCCAGAACAATGTCCCTGGCCGCACGGCGGTGCCGGGGTCGGTAACCAGTTGCCAGGCGTGGGCGTCGATGCGAGTCTGTGCGGTCACGGCCTCGCCTGCGACGTCGGTCATGAACACGTTGCTCGCGGCAAATGCCTGCGCCACGGCGGCTTCCGTCGGTTCAGCAGCCGTTGGGCGCGGTTCCGCCGGGCGCAGTGGGCCGTTGACCCGCACTGCGAGGTCGCGGGCGCCCGCACCGCCCTGGCATACCACGAGGACTTCGCCATCCGCACCAACAGTGCTCAGCGCTGATAGCACGCCGACTCCCCCCTCGCCACCGAGGAATGTGGCACGCCGGCCCGCGGTCCGGGCACCGCATTCGATCGTGTCTGCGCCGGTGAAGCCGGAAGGTCCGGCCGCGCCCGCACCTACCTCAGCCATCTCTATGAACCCGACGATCGGCAGGCCAGCAGCCTCGGCGGTGTCCTCAGTGACCAGCGCGAGCAGGAACGCGCCTTCGGCGAGCACGGCATCGTCGGGAAGGAGCGCGTCGAGTAGGTCGCGCTGCTCCGGGGTTGTGTTGCCGTTGATTCCACCGACGAGCGCCATCGTGAGTTCGCCCGCTCGCAGGTATCGGCCTGCGATCTCGATCGCACTCAGCACCGATGTGAACCCGGTGTCGACGGTCATGTTCAGGCCGTTGAGCCCGAAGTAGTTCGCCACCCTTGCCGGTATGACATTAGGCATCATGCCGGGAAAAGTGTCCTCGCTCGACGGCGGGACAAGCGATCTGATGTCGGCCGCGATATCGGCGAGTACATCCTCGAGCCAGTCCACCGTGGCGAGTTCGGTGTCACGGCGCAATCCCTTCGCCACGTCATCGAGGTAGCAACGAGTCGCATAGAGCGTCGCATTGCGGGTGCCGCCGAAATGGCCGAGCACCACCCCCGTGTCGCGCTGATTGTCGGTCCAGAACTCACCGAGCTCCGCCCGGATGGTCCGCGCGCACGCCAGGATCATCAACTGGCAGCGGTCGATGGCGCGCAGTGTCGCCGGTGGCATCTTCACCTCCGTGATGGAGGGCAGCGGGTACAGGTCGCCGAAGCCGACCGGCGCCGACGAGTCGGCCAGCCACTCATCGAGGGTCTTTCCAGGCGGCACATGCGAGGCCACGGCCACTACCGCGAGCCGCGAAGTCACATCGTTACCCCGGTCGGGGCCACCACGAGGCAAGGATTCCGAGGTGGGCGTGCCAGGCTCCTGCACCAAGAGGTGGGCGTTGGTGCCACCGAATCCGAAGCCGGACACCGAGGCCAGCCTGGGTGTGCCGTCCGCCCGGGCCGGCCATGGCACGGCGGTTTTGGGGATCTCGAGGCTGCAGGAGTCGAGCAAGAATTCGGCGGGCGGCTCAACGTAACGATGCTGGCGTGGGATCACTCCATGCCGGAAACCGAGCAGCACCTGGATGAGCGATGCCGTGCCCGCCGCCCATCCGGTATGCCCGATCACCGACTTGTTCGACGTCACCTGGACCGGCCGCGCACCATTGAGGGTCTTCCGCAGTGTGGTGAACTCGGCGATATCGCCCGCCTGGGTCCCGGTTGCGTGCGCAACAACCCAGTCGGGCACGCGGTGGGCCATCTCGGGCCGGGCTTGAGCGCGACGAATCGCCAGTTCCTGCCCGGCGGCGTTCGGTGCATAGATCGCTTTACCCTTGCCGTCGGACGAGCTGCCGAATGCCGTTATGGTGGCCAAAATCTGATCGCCGTCGGCCCGAGCCCGGCTGAGCCGCTTGAGCACCACTGTCGCCGCGCCATCGGAGAACAGCACCCCGTCGCTGGTCTTGTCGAGCGATCGAACCTCACCCCGGGTAGACAACCCATTCAGCTTCCCGAACAGCACCGAACCACGGGGGCCAACTGCGAAGGCACCTCCGCAGACAGCAATGTCGTGACGGTTCTCCAACAGTCCCATGATCCCGATGTCGATCGCATAAAGCGACGACGAGCACGCGGTGTCGACCATCATCAGCTCGGTGTCCGCGGGCAGCACGCCCTCGATTGCGTTGTGGCCCACCTGATGCGGGAACAACCGCTCCGGCCGGCCCACACTGCGCGGGTATCGCGCGCGTAAGCTCGCTTCGATGGTTCCGAGCCATTCTTCGGCGTCCGGGACGTCGCGGCGCGCGAGCGCGTCCCGCATCCGCTGCATGACACCCGAAACGACGGTGGCCTCTTCGAGATACTGGCTGCCATCGGCGGTATACCCGGCCAGGAAGCCGAACCGGTCGCCGGGACGCCGGGTCACCGAATCCAACGCCTGCAGCACCGAATGCCGCAGCCAGAGCGTGGTGGATTCGATATCCTCGACCGTGCGGCCGGTGCGCCGTAATTCCTCGGCCAGCGTCGGGTGGGGCTCGAAATCGGTGATGAACGCCGAGTGCCGGGAGTACGACTTGTCTTCCGCCGCCCGGTCGGACGAGAAGAAGCTGTCATCGTCCCAACGGTCGGCCGGGACCGGTATGAACCGCTCCACACCTGCCAGCAGCGCGTCCCAGTACTCCTCCGGGTTGTTGGCGCCCGACACAGCGATGCCCATACCCACAACGGCAATAACGTCATCGTCAACGTCATCGTCCGGACTCGTGTCGATGTCCGCAGGAGCGACATCGACACGAGCCTGCACAGGCGGTCGCAGCCGTGGCGGGGACAGCAACGCGTGGCCGGTGGACAGTCCACCATCGGCGACGATCATCTGGCCGGTGATCCAGCTGGCCCGTGGTGATGCGAGAAACGCGACAACCTCGGCGAGCTCTTCGGGCTTTCCGAGGCGGCGCATCGGAGTAGCCTCGATGATCGCCTGCCGCATGGCATCCGATTGCGGGAACTGTTCGGCGACAGGGCTCTCCAGCATGCCCGCGGCTGCGGTGTTCACCCGTATCCCACGCTCGGCGTAATCAGCGGCAAGATAGCGCGTCATCGCCTCCACCGCCGCCTTCGCAGGCCCGCATGCGAGGTAGTTGGCCATGACCAACTGACCACCACCGAGAGTGGAAATATTGACGATGTTCGCCCCGGCCCGACCCGCCATCAGTTCGGCCGCGCGCCGCGCACAGCCAAGGCCACCTTTGAGATTGGTGTCCAGCGCCCGGTCGATCATCGCGTCGTCGACATCGTCACCAGCCGCCAACCTGCCATCCGCGGCATTGTTGACCAGAATGTCGAGCGCACCGTACTCGCGGGCGATCTCGTCGAACATCGCGTCCCGCTGCGCAGCATTCGCCACCGAGGCACGGATAATGGCGGCCCGGCCTCCGCGCGCCTCGATCTCAGCCTTGGTAGCGCGTGCCTGACCGGGCGACCGGAAGTGGTTGATGATGACGAGCGCGCCGTCTGCGGCAAGCCGCAGCGCGATTGCTTTGCCGACATTGCGCGCCCCACCCGTGACGAGCGCGATCTTTCCATCGAGTGTCCCGTACATATGCGCCTCAGGCCGCGATGATCAGGTCGACGATCCGGCCCAGCGTGTTGTGTTCGCCGAGTTGGAAATTCGAGGGCCGCGGCGGTAGTCCGTACTGTTTGCCCACGCGCCCCAGCAGCTCGGTCTGTTTGACAGAATCCACGCCCAGCTCTGCCTCCAGGTCCGTGTCGGCATCGAACACTTCCGTCGGATACTCCAGCGCGTCGGCATAGAGCGTCACCAGCTCACCCAGCAACTCCGAACGCGACCGTCCGTCTTGGTCAGCGGCAGCAGCCACGAGCACCGGTGCCACGACCACCGGTGCCGCGTCCGCGGTCTGCGCATCCAGCCAGTCCGATGACAGCGCTACGAATTCAGCTCGGACAAAGTCGGCGACGCGCTCACCGCGTACTTGCCAGAACCGCTCGAACGCCTTCGCGTCGACACCCGGTAAGAGCGCGCGACGCAGGACGTCATGGACGCTGCCCGGTGCGATCACGCCGGCACGCGTCAAACTCCCCACAACAGCCGAGATTGTCGACGTCGGCAACAACGACGCGACTGCCAGATGCTCGGAGCCGGCAACCAGGCTTCGCACGATGTTGGTCAGTGCATCCAGCGCGCCGCTTTCCACAAAGACCTTGACGCCGTCCGCGTGCACCGCACGAATCGCATCGGCGAAGTGCACTCGCTGCGTGAGATGGTTTGCGAGCTCCGCGGTGAGGTCATCGGAGTCCTGGTAGTTGCGCCCGAGTATCGGCGAGTAGACGTCGAGCGCGAGCGACCGCTGCGGCAGAGCCTTGATCCGCTCGGCGAAGCCGGCTGCAGCGGCAGACAACACGGGGCTGTGAAATGGGTATGGCGACTTCAGTGTGCGAGCACTTATCCCGAGTATCGCCGCGATCGCACTGACCGCGTCAACAGCGTCGCGGCGACCGGAAACAACCGTCTGGCCCGCATGATTCTCTACCGCGACGACGGTATCGGAATCGCCGACCAGGGCGATGATCTGTTCGGCCCGCTTGGTATCAGTGCTGAGAGCGGTCATATATCCGTCGACCACGCCCGCTTGACGCAAAGCGGCGGCGCGGTGGCAGACGATCTGCGCGCCGTCTGCCACCGAGAAGGCCTCCGCCGAGACCAGTGCGGCGATCTCCCCGAAGCTGTGCCCGATCAGCACTGCTGGTTCCAGACCTCGCGAACGAAGTAGCCGGTACGCGACGACAGACGTTCCGTAGATCGCCAACTGCAGCAAATCCGGAGCGTCTGCGAGAAGCTCGTCAAGGCTCTTCGCATCGGTATTGAGCAAATAATCCGACACGCGTTCACCTAGGACCCTCTCGGCGACCACATCGATATCGTCGAGCACCTCACGTGCTTCCGGAAAATAATGCTCGACATCAGCAAGCGCGCCCCCGAAGTAGGCACCTTGACCAGGGAACAGGACTGCGGTTTTATCGATTATCATCGACACTCCTCGAAGCGCTTGAAATGAGGGCAGTCTCATAACACCCTCTTACAACTTGCAGTTTGCAAGTAGTACTTTAACAGTGCCACTTGCAAACTGCAAGCAGGTTGCGATAAGCTAACGGAATGACCAAGCAACCGCTCAGGTCCGAGTGTCCGATCAACTACTTGACGCAGATCCTGGGCGACAGGTGGAGTTTGCTGATAATTCGCGACATACTTTTGAGCAGCAAGTCGACCTATGGCGAGTTCCTGGCATCCAGCGAAGGGATCTCGACCAACATTCTCGCCACCAGACTTCGTGAGCTCGAGGATTCAGGCCTGATCAGCCGAAACATTGATCCCGACAACCACTCGAGGTACCGCTACGCGGCGACCGATCGCGGCCTCGATCTCGCGCCACTGCTAGTGGAGATCATCTTATGGTCGGCCAAGTACCGTCCCATACCCGACGAACGCAAAGACGCCGTGGCACTAGCGCAGCGGGACAAAGAGCAACTCATCCGCGACATCCGCAACCACGCGCAGTCCGGCCGCGCCACGACGGCGTAATTCACCGATCGCTCTGCATTGACGCTGACGCCCTAGGTTGTGAGATCTGTCGGCAGACCCTGCGTTCCTAGTGGCCGGCCTGTCTAGCCAATGGTAGCTATTCACCTGTCCTGCTTGGTGTTTGATGGGGTGGCGTGTGGTATGTCGGGCGGGTTTGCGTAGGGTGGCGGGGTGTCCGATTCGCCGACCTACGAGCAGTTGATGGCGTTGGTGGTGGAGTTGAAGTCGGTCGTCGCCTCGCAGGCGGATCGGATCGCGGAGTTGGAGCGGCGGTTGAATGCCGATTCATCGAATTCGGGGCGTCCGCCGGGCTCGGATGGTCCGTATGACAAGAAGCCGGCCAAGAAGCGGTCGTCTCGGTCCCGGTCGGGGCGCAATCCCGGCAAGCAGCCGGGGGCGTCGTCGGTGTCGCGGTCGCTCAGTGATGATCCGGATCGCAAGATCGTGGTGCTCGAACCGGAATGCTGCCGTGGCTGCGCGGGGTCGTTGGACTCCGCCGTCGAGGTGGGGCGTGAGAGGCGTCAGGTGGTCGATGTCGCGCCGGCCCCGGCACCGGAAATAACCGAGTATCAGCGTGTTTCGCGCTCGTGTGGTGGCTGCGGCACGGTCACGGCGGTGGACTGGGCCGATATCGGTGGCCATGCGGCGGTGCTGGCAGGGGCGGGGTCGCCGGTGCGGATCGGGCCGTTGACTTTGGCGCGGGCTGCTCTGCTGACCTGCGGGCACTACTTGCCGGTCGGGCGAACCCGGCAGTTGTTTACGGCATTGTGCGGCTTGGATATCGCGGTCGGGACCATCGCCAAGGTGCGTGGCCGCGCCGCCCGGTTGCTGGAGCGCGAGTGGATCGGCCACATGCGGGGATTGCTGGTGTCCGCGCCGGTGTTGCATGCCGACGAGACCACCGGCCGCGCCGCGGGCGCGCTGTCCTACGTGCATGTCGCCTGCACCGAATATCTGACTTTGATGCATGTCGGTTGGCCGGACCAACGCCGACATCGACGCTGGCGGAGTCCTCCCGGCGTTTACCGGTGTCCTGGTCCGTGACGGGTACTCCGGCTACCAACACCTTCCAGCCGTACATGCCTGGTGTGGAGCGCATTTGGTCAGGGACCTGCGGTCGATCAGTGACGCCGACGCCGACGGGCAACTGTGGGCCACGGCCATGGCCGGCTGCCTGCTCGACGCTCACCACGCCGCGATCACCGCCCGCCGTAACGGCGAGGCCGCCCTCACCCCCGAGGCGCTCGCGCGTGTTCGCAACCACTACCTCGGAGCACTGGCTCACGGCCGCGACGAAAACCGTGCCAAGACAACAACACTGGCCAAAGACGCACGCACCCTGATCGGCAGGTTCGCCAAATACGAGGACATGATCCTGCGGTTCGCGACCGATCTGACCGTCCCCTTCACCAACAATGAAGCCGAAAGAACCCTTCGACCAGTCAAAATCCAGCAACGAACATCCGGCGGAGCGTGGCGAACACTGCAAGGACTCACCGACTTCGCCGTCGTCGGCTCCTACCTCGACACCGCAACAAAATGGGGCAGAGACAAACTCGACGTCCTCACCCAACTCTTCACCACCGGCCCTTGGCTGCCCGCTGCACTCACCCCAGGTGAATAGCTACAGCCAATGCTGCAAACAGTCCGTCGAAGCCGATGTTCATCCTTGCTGTTAACTCGGTGTCCACTACTCGGGGGGAGTCTCACGCGATACTTCCCGCCTACCCCGCCTGAACAAGCCGCGGAGCACTGTCTTACCCCACCTGAACGAGCCGCCGAACGCTGTGGCTGCCGCCATGGTTCCGACGACAGCGGCCTCTATCCATCCTGTCGTGACGATGCCGAATGCACTTAGCAGAACGCCGCACAGCGCGGTGCCAAATACCGTCCCGACACCGAAGCTCAGTCTCATTGCGCTGGTAGCTCTGCCGCGGACCTCCTCAGGGAAGGCATTCCACTCGTATAGGCCACGGCTGTTGTTCAGCCCCAGGCCGACCACGGAGATGGTGAACCCGCTCACGGCCAGAACGAATGGGTTGGTGGTGAGCGCCTGGAGAACGACGGGAACTGTCCAACACATGAGCCCCCAACGAAGCAGGGTTGGGAAGCTGAAATTCTTGTACAGTTTTTTCGGCAGGTTACTCCCGACCAATCCGCCGATGATGGCCCCACTCAGCACGCCAAACTTTGCCCACCAAGGCATGCCGGAGTCTCCGAGCAATTTCACTGTTCTGAGACTGATCCCAGCAAAGGCGAGGTTGGTGATCGCCACCACCGGGGTCGATTTGCGGAGGAACGAATTGCCCCAAACCGTGCGAACACCTTCCCTAAACCCTCCTCTGGGGGTCGCAGAGATATTTAGTCGATGCTCTGAGAAGTAATTTCGCAGTCCCCACAAAGTCGCCAGATTCCACAAGAATGATATGACGTCCACCGCACTCGGCAACGAATAGGTTATTCCCATAAGGGCGGTGGCGGCGGCAGTCCCCAGGAGGCCGGAGATATATGGCTTCATGTTGAGTTTTCGAGTATTTTCTAGTGCGTTCTCCTTGGTGAAGAGTCTTTTTACCGTGTTTCCCATAGCGCTCTCGTAGATTTTGCTGGCAGCCCCCTCCACGAACACCGAGGCACCGAGCAACCAGCCCAGAGGTGCCCCCGCGACGCCCGCGAAGATCCCAGCAAAGGCGAGGAACGCCGCACCAAGACCGACAATCTCGGCAGCCATCATGGTTCGCCAACTGTCGAGGCGATCGGCGATTATGCCGGCCAGAGGTTCGGCCAGAAGACCAGATATTTTGCCTGCGGCCGCGATCAGGCTAGCGACAATTGGCGAGCCGGTCAACGCAAAAGCAAGCAGCCCAAGACAGGCAGCCTGAGCGTTGCCACCAGCGCTCGAGACCGTGCTGCTCCTGATCAGCATTTTTATGACTACCGCGTCCGACGGCAATGAACGGGCTGCGACGCGATGCTCTGACTGATCTGGCCCCTGGTGCACCGACTCCGCGGCCGTCGCCTCGATATCGCCCGTCTTTGGTGATGCGTCGAGTGTTCGGGAGGGGTCCCGGACCGGATCGGCAGTCTTCCACCCGCGTTCGTTTGCAATGGGGTCGTTTTGTTCTGCCACATAGAGCGGGCCGTCGAGGTCGATGTCGTCGGGTTCGTCAGCCGCGTCGCGGTCTGCGCCGATAGCCGGTGTTTCTTCCTCGGTGTTGCGGTCCCTGTCCTGTGATTCGGCTGTAGGGTCGTCGGCGTTAGGGGGTGTGCGGGGTGGTGGTTGCGGGACCCAGTTCACAGGGTCGCCTTGGCGGTCACCGTTGTGGTGGAAGGCGAACTGGTTTATCAGGTGCTGTGGTCGGTTACCGCCGACGAGACGGTGGCGTTCGGGGGCGAACGGGTTGAATCCGGGGTGGTGGAACGCCTCGATACCGAGGGAGGGTCTGTTGACGCCGGGGGATTTGGGGGAGGTGTGGACGGGTTTGTCCGATGGCGAAAGCTGCGGCTGGATGGACATGCCATCGCCGTCGGAGCCGACCTGCTCGTTCGAAGCGGCCCGTTTCCAGGGCGTCGGCGTCGCAGCGCCTGATACAGGCTGCGTGGCGCCCTCCGCACGGCGTGGGTCCGGACTTGCCACGTCGGTGCGGCTCCAAGGGGTCGACGGACCGGGTGATGTGGGGGACTGTTGCTGGCTGGCCCGCGGATTCGGTGGCTCGGCTTGCGGAACAGCCGACTCGGCAGATTCCAAGCGCGCGGGACGTCGGGCGTCACCCTTCTGCGTCACCCACGCTTCGGGCGGGTCGTCGTGCTCGGCGTCGGGCGACACCTGCGGCTGCGCCGCCTGATTGGGGTTACTGGGTCCGGGATGGAGATTGCCCGGCTGCCGGTGGGCGGCGTGCGCTGCCGGAGTTTCCGGTGCGGGCGGTACAGCAGCGGGTTCCGTGGCGGGCCGGTTCGTGACTCCGGGCGCGACCACCGGGCCCGGAGCTCCGGAACCACCTGCGGCGGTCGATGTCGGCGGTCCGCCGGGCCCAGGCGTGGCACCGGAGATGGCGTAAGGGCGCGCTCCGACCCGCAGAATCTCGACAATGGTGTCGAGGGGAATTCGCTCGAGGCCCCAGCTACGCTCCCGGCATTCGAAAATGGCTCGTGCAAGATTGTCGATAATGGCTTCCTGCTGGGCCAAGGTCATAGGGGACGTGATCAGTTTGATCTGGTCGTTGATGGTCCGCTCTACACGATTGAATTCCCGATGGGTTTTCCAATTCGGGCCAGCGGTGACGCTATCAAATATTTCAAGGGACCTGAATTCCATGGTCGCAATTTCGTGGCCGGGATCTCCGAAGCGCGCCAGCTCCCAGTCCAGGAAGATGAACAGACCACTGGCGGTGAGGATAACGTTCCCCGGGTGGATATCGGTGTGCAGCAGTTCGGACCGAACCTCCACCATGGGATATTTGCCGGAGAATAGGTGGGCGAATGGCTCAGCGGGGGTGGTGAGGCCTGGGAATGCCGCCTCCATCAGGGGCCGGTACGCCGCGAGGACGCTCATCGTGTGCTCGACATTGGCGCGGACGAATCCCTCGGTGTCCCCGTCTGCAGGCGAGCCAGGGGGCGGCTGCAACAGCCCTTCCGGACGTACCGGCCGCAACATGCGCCGGAGGTCCTTGACCTGATGGATCGCCAAGTTTTGCAGCCCGCCGAAATCCCTGCCCGTCAGGGGACGGCCCTCGCTGTACTGCTGGAAATACATCGTCTCGGACGCGCCCAGCGATCGTCCGCTGGGTAGCATCAGCGGCCCTTGAAGCACACCGAGAAGCTGGGTCACTCGACCGGGATCGACATGCGGGTTGATGGCTTCCAATACGTTATGTTCGGGGTAGACCCGCCGGTCGATTTCGGGGTAGACCCGCCGGTCGATGCCGGCGAAGTCCTTTTTCTCCCGCACCAGGACACCAGGATCGCCCTCCGCCCACTTGACTCTGCGCAGCCGATTGTTCAAGCCTTGCATCTCTTGACCGTGCGACAGATCCGCGAGCTCGAGTATCGCGAACATCTCCTCGTCGGTCATGAATTCAAGATGATCCGACTTACTGCCGAGCGGGCGGTACCCGCTGGACAGCCGCAGGTCACGGGCGAGTGCTGAGCGCCGCCGCGCAAGGGCTGCCGAAGCCCGGGAACGGGTGGGACCGGACTTGCCCGGTCCGGGCGGAGCCTGCCCGGCGGCTCGGGGCACCATGAGCGAGGTGACTATATACCCGCGCCCGACGGCGTACCGGCCCTCTAGGACGTTCGGCAACGGCGGGTCGATTACGATCCGCCCCTGAATGTTCACGAGGTTCAGGCGTGCCTGGAACGTGCCTGCGGTCGGATTGCCCTCGGCCGGGGCGAGCGTGATGTGGATGTCTCGGCTGGGGTTGACCACCGTGTACAGCGACGCGGGAAACGCGTGCATGATGCACGATTTGGCGGAGAACATCACCGCGTCCCACGCCACGCCTGCGTGGTCGCCGACCTCGGCAAGCTCTTCCAATTCTGCGGTGCACAGGTTCGCCTGCCGCCCGAGGTCGGTGAAGGGCTTGTTGGACTCGACCTCGACGCCGACCGACCGCGCCTGCTGCGCGTCTGCCACGACGGCAACATAGTATTGCTGCTCGGGCACGACGTCGTGGTCGCGGTCGTGGGCCCCGGCGATGCTGCCGACCACCCCGTCCGGCCACATCGGACGCCCAAATTCATCGGGCAGGAGCGTCTGGTCCCGGCCGAGCAGGCTCAACGCCAGGTGTGCACTGGTCCAGAGGTTGGCGGCCACCCGCGAGAGATTGCCCGGCCAGTAAGACTCCAGCGCAATTTCTTCGAGGTGCGGCAACACGTTTTCTGGGACATCGCCCCAGAACTCGACGCCGCGCACACCCTCGGGTAGGACCTGTTCGAGCAGCGACGGCCAGGATGCGTCGGGTGTTCGGGAGGGGCCCCGGACCGGATCGGCAGTGTCCGACCCGCGTTTGTTTGCAGACCACGGCGTACTAGGCGCCGGCTTCTTGGGTTTATCGTTCCCGCCTGCCGATGCCTGGGCCATTGGGGTCGGGCGGATCGTCTGCACCGATCGCTTCGGTGGGTGCGCCCGTTGCGCGGGGGGTAGGCCACCTACCCTGGGGAGGTCGGTGTTGGGGAGGTATTCGAGGCCGTCGAGGTTGTCGTGGTTGGGTTGGGGGCGGTTGGTCGGATCTGGTGGTGGTGCGCCGGGGGTGTTCGGGTTCGAGGGAGTGGCGTAGCGGGCGGATGAGGGGGACTCGTCTGGGCGTTTCTCGGTGGCGGGCGGGTGGGTTGCGGGTTCGGCCCGGTCGTGTGGCAACGCTGGTTCGACGTCCGGTGCTGTTGTCGTGTTCGGGTCGTCGGCATTGTTCGGGTCGGCTACGGGGTTCGGTGGCTGTGGGCGTTGGACCGGAGGCGTGGCCGGTGGCTTTGTCGGTTCCGAGGAAGGCAGGTGCGGGTTGAGGGGTATGGCGTTTTTTGGCCGGCCGTCGGGCGGGGTCGGGACGCTGGGGTTCGTGTAGATGGTGCCCGGCGGCTTGATGAAGTCCGGAGGCATTTCCATTGGAAAGTCCTCGGGACGTTTGTTCGGGTGGGGATGTTCGGGTGGTGTGCCAGTCGGTATCACAGACGGTTTTGGGCCGGGAAACTGCTCGGGCTCGCTCTGGGGTTCGTCGGTGTCCACATTGGTCGGTCCGCTGTTGGCCCCGAATGGTTGCATCGCGGTCATCGGTGTGCCCGCGGTTTCGGGGTTGCCGTGCAGGCTCGATGTCAGTGGCTTGGTGGGTGGTATCGGTGTGGTCGCGGTCGGGTGCGCGGCAGGACTGTTCGTGTCGATATTGGAGTGCGCTGGAGTCGATGGCGTGAGGTCGGATGCGGCGTGTGTGTTCGAATCGGCTGTGGGGTGTGCTGGTGCCGCGTTCAGGGTGGATGCCGGCGGGTTCGTATGTGCCGCAGTGGCGTTGGGTTCGGCGATGCCTGCGGATGCGACGTCAGCTGTCGCGGTGGGTGTGGTGGTCGGATGGGGTGTAGTTGAGTCTGGGTGTGTCGTAGTGCTGTTGGGTTCGCTGGTGGTTGCGGATGTGGTTTCGGGTGTCGCTGTGGGTGTTGGGCTCGGGTGTGGTGTAGATGAGTTCGGGTGTGCCGCAGTGTTGTTGGGTTCGCTGGTGGTTGCGGGTGCGGTGTCGGGGGTCGCCGTGGGTGTGGCTCTTGGATGCGGTGTTGTCGAGTTCGGTTGTGCTGTAGGCCTGTTCGTGTTGGTCGCGTGGTTGACGGAACTCGCCGACGGTGTGGGTTCAACCGCTCGTGGTGAGGCCACCAGTGGGACGTGGGTGTTCGTGTCGGGTGGTGTTGTCGGTGGTGGGGTCTCGTGGACCGGTGTCGGCGTAGGCGTGCGCGCGGCGGCGGAGTCCGCGGTGCTGGGGTCGGATGCGGCGGGTGGTGTGTTGTCGTGACCGGAACCCGGCAGGTTCGTCGGTTCTGCGGGGGTGTGGACACCCAGTTCCAGCTCACGCCTGAAATCCGCCACGATGTTGTCGAAATCGAGGTTAAGGAGTTGCTCCAGGCCGGCGAGGTTGTCGTCTGGTGCTGGCCCTGTGGGTGTTTGTCCGGTTGCCAGTCGTAGTGCTGGTTGTTGGGGGGCTGCCTCGTCTGCGGCGGCTGTGAACCGGATCGCGTGGGCGCTGAAGACGTGGGGTGAGACTTTGGTCAGCCATTGCCCGACCGCGTCGGGCAATTTCTGCTTGGTCACGTCGCTGGTGCGTTGTCCTTGTTCGTCGACTTCCCACCACCGGACGTGGTCACCGGAAAACTGACGGACGATGTGGCCGACTCGTTCGTGGAGCACGACCTGGCCGTCGGTGTTCCTGTAGAACACGACCGCGTGCGCGCCGGCATCATTTTTGAACTGCAGACCGGCCGAGAGGGTGTCGCCGGTGTTTTTGACGTGGGTGACCATCGCCTCCGTCGAGGGGAACAGTTCCCAATCCGCGTGGTGCGCTTGCGCATACAGCTCACCAGGGACTCCCTGTGTACCGGCCTTGGCGAGTATCGACGGGTCGATATTCGGGTTCCGGGTCACCTTCGCGGTCTGGGTCGCCCCTTCGAGGGCGCAGTTACGTGTGCCCGCGTCCACTTGATGGGCGGGCACCAACTCCCAGCCCTCCGTGGCGGGTGCGCCATCGGCGAGGCTCGCACCGTTATCGGACCCGCCCGGGTGTGACGAATCACCCGGCAGGGTCCCCGATTCCGTTGGATGAGCCTGGTTACCACCGCCCGGGGACCTATCCCCGGGCGCGGGGGTGTGGGCGGGCGAGGGGGTGTGGGTGGGGTCCCCGACCTGGCTGCTGGTGTGCTCAACCAGCCCACCCGATCCGGTGGCCGGCGCCGCCGCCATGAGATGGTCACCTTGCCTGCCACGGGCGTCCACAACGACATCGGCGCCAGGCTTGCCCGGGACCGTACTGGTGGCACCGGGCTCGCCGTGTGGCTGCCCGGTCGCGGGATGCCCGGCCGACAAGCCCGGTTCCGCCGTAACGACAGTCCCGCCCGCCCGCATCGACGCCCCGCCGCCGGAGTTGCTGATCTGATCGGACACCGCCTTCCACGCACGCCAGTCCTTCGCGTGGCCGGACCCGGAGGGTGTCCCACCCGAGGGTGTCCCGCCCGAGCCTGATGGCGGGCGCGGCGCATCCGGTGAACCATGCTGCGGGCCTGCCGGTTTCCCCGCCGTAGGGTCTGCGCCACCGTTCGCGGCCGCGAGTTCGCGCAGGGATTTGTCGTTGGCCATCGCCCACGGTTCCTTGGGAGAGGCTTTCCACCACACACCCTGCCGGGGAGGCGAGGCGCTATCGGTAGGGACGACGCCGGGTTGCCGTGGTGAGTTGCTCTTGCTGGGGGAGGAACTGTTGGCGGCGTCTTGTTCGGGCCTCGGGCGTAGTTTCCCGGCGAGCTCGCCGCGGGTTGTGTTGCTCTGTTGCACAAGCTGCGGGTCAGGTCGTGGTGCCTGGCCCTCACCGGTCCCCGAGAGCTTCTCCGGGGCCACCGTCGACCCTCGCCCGACCGGTGCCCGCCCGGCGAGGTCTCCACCAACCGGGACACCGGCGGGGACCCCGGTGCGGGCGGCCCGCGCCGCGGAACCGACGGCACTGGCGATACCGGACGCGGCTCCGGTGATCGCCATCTGCGCCAGATTCTTGCTTGTTACCGGCCTGCCCGTCAGCCACGACGCCATCAACCCGCCAGCAACACCGCCGGCACTACCGGCAACACCACCGGTGGCCACCACCGCCAGTACCCGCCCACCCACCCGTTGGACCACAGGCGCGACCACCCGCCCCACCTCACCGGCAAAGAAACCACCCACACCCCCCGCGGCCGCATACACCCCCACCTGACCCCAGTCCATCGATGTACGACGGCCCGGCTTACCCCGTCCCTGCATGATCTGGAGGTATTCGGCACCCGCATACGACCCGCCTCCCAGCACCGCACCCGGGACTGCGGTACGTAACGCCACCGCGAAATGCGGATGCTTGTCGAAGAACGTGGCACGCTCGGCACCCAACCGGACGACATCATCAGCCCGCGCCAAGTTCATGGTGGTCTCGGTTTTGACGCGGTCGAGGGGCACCTTCGCCGCAGCACCGATCGCCAAATCCACCGCCACCCACGCCAGCAGGGTGATCCCGGCAGCCCACACCAAATAGATTTCCAACTCGAGTGAATTGGCGTTGCCGTACATCAGTTTCGCCATGCTGTCGCAGAAATCGATCATCGACTGCACATCGGCAGACTGCTGCCGCAACTGCTCACGGATCGCGTCACCCGTGCTACCGCCGATCGCCGCAGCGGCCTCCGCGGCGGCCAACTCCGCCAACCTGTCCCGCTTCCCAACCAGCTGCTTCGCTGGTTCCGCCCACCCGTCGGCGATACCCCGTATCGCGGCCGGGTTCCCCACCGGCATATGTCCGAGGACCAGATCCCGGATCCACGGGAACATTCCCGATGGAAATTCCAGATTCACCGGATATTCGACCGCTCACGCGCATGTTCCACCACAAGCCGATGCAGCGCCTTCGCTGGCCCGCACGCATTCTCGCCACGCAACTCGACCTCGGTGAACCCCGCCACCAAAGCCTCACGCGGATGGAACCGGCCGCCAATGATGCTGCGGCCACTCAATTGCGCACGCCACTCCCGGTAACCAGCCACCACCCGCGCTAACGTCTGGGCCCCCGCCCACGGGCCACTGATCCGCCGGTACTCGGTGATCAACGACCGCTGCGCCAGCTGCCGTGGCTGCCGGCCCGCTCCGGCTTCCAGGATCCGGCCCAGATCCGCGACGACGGTCGAATACATCGGCCGCTGTTTCGGTCCAGGGATCGGTTTACCTGATTGCTGTGTAGCAGAAAGCATTTCGGTGAGCTTGGCGCGATCGGCCACGGTGTTGCGATCGAGCAGGATCCACGCCGCCGTCTTCGCCCCTTCCGTCTTACCGGTCGGCCGATCCCAAGCCACCCGGGATATTTCGCCGGGATCGAGTTCGGTGATCTCGATCCCGCCGAGTTCGAGGAACGGGTACTTCCCGAGGATGCTATCGAGGGCCGCGGCGATCTCGTGGACGGTGATTTCCGCGATGCCGGAGGTGTCGAACCCGACGACGCGCAGGCCGTGCCTGGCGGCGAGTGCCCGCGCTGCGGCCAGGGCCGCGTTGTCGGTTGCCACCTGGATGCCGGCCGGTTTGACCGAGACACGTTTCGGGTTGCGGGACTTGGGATCCCGGCGTGACGGGGCGGGTTTCGCCGCACCGGGTTGGGCGTCGTTGCGGCGTGGCGCGATAGCCTGACCAGGTGTCCCAGAGCCGGGAGCCGACCACGGTGTGCCGGCGACGTTCCGGGGTGCGGGTGTCGCGGCTTGTCGGCTCGACCATGGTGTGCCCGCTGCGCTGGTCGTCGCCGGGCGGGCACCAGCGGGGGCAGGCGCGGCGGCGGCCGGGGTAGCAGTGCCCTGGGCGGCTTGGGGTGTGCCGCCCGCAACGGCCTGCGGTGTGCTGCCCGGGGCGGCTTGCGGTGTGGCGCCGGGGGCGGTGGCGCTCGGGTCGAGCTGCCCGCCGTCGGGTGTTTGCGAGCTATCGACCGGGTTGGTGCCGGTGGATCCCGGTTGCTGGGACACATTCGGGTGCCCAGCGGGCTGGTATCCCGGCTGCCCGGATGCGACGGGGGAGTCCGACGACCCCGCAGACGCGGTGTTGGTGTTGGTGTTGGACTGAGGAACGGAAGCCGACGGCACCGATTGCGGTGTCGAACCATTCTGTGCTACCGGCTGCCCGACCGGCGGGCTGGTCGAGGGGAGCCCGGTCGAACCGGAGCCGTTGTCCTGCCCGGCCGCGCTGACCTGGCGGGCGTTTTGCTGGTCCTGGTTGTTGAAAGTCTTTGTGGCATTAGCGATCCCGTCACTCAACCCGCGCATGTTGTCGACCAGGTTCTGGAAGCCCGTCAGGCCCTTCTTCGCTTCCGGCTGGTAGGTGTCGCCGATGACCAGTCCCGGCTGGTCTTTGCCCCAGGCCGCACCCTCCCGGTGCAGGGTGTCTTTCAACTGGGTCAGATCCTGCTGCGTGGAATCGGCGAGCGCGGCGAGTTCGTTGACCAACGCCTGCGCCAGGTCGGTATCAACGTGCAACGAATCACTCATGCCCGGCAACCCCTCAAACCCTCACCGGTCGTGCCCTGGTTCGCGGGGCTCACGCAAGCTGGGTGCCCCTGGCACCAGATCCGACAGATCCGGCATCGCGCCGATGGCAGCGGTGACCGGTGCCATGATTTCCCGGGTTTGCTCGAGCGCCAACCGCGCCGCTTCCCGTGCTGCCTCGGTCACCGACCGGCCGAGCTGCTGCGGGGTGTTACGCACGGCTTCGGTGGTGAACTGTACGTCGGTGACGACGCCGCCGGCGTCGGTGGTCACCTCCACCAGGCCATCGGCCGACTTCGCGGTGCACCGGGCCGCGTCCAACTTCTTCTGGACCTCCGACAGGAGGGCGCGCTGTTCGTCGATCTGGTTGAGGATGTGGTCTACCTGGTTGCGCATCCCGTTGTTGGCCGAGCGCAGCCCTTCCCGCTCCCAGTCATCCATCGCCTCACTCTCCTGCGATCTGGTCTGAGGCCACCGAGCCGTGGCGTTCGGTGAACCGCTGCTGGAACTCGGCCTGGTAAATCCCGGGCGCGATGGATGACGAGGAAGGCTCGAGCACGCCGTCGTCGCCGATGTAGAAGATCGCCCGGCCGATCGCGATTTGCCCTTCCGGCACCGGCACATACACCATCCAGCCGACGCTGAACCGCTCGGCGATCAACTGCGACAACGGATATCCCGTGGTATCCAGTCGCCGCCCCATGATGTAGTCCCGGACCCGGGAGATCGCCTCTTGCGCCGGCATCCGCTGCGGGGCCGGTGTTGCCAGACCGGCGAGCGAGTACTGGTAGAGGGCGCCGTCGGTATCGAAGCGCCCGTCGTCGCCGAACACCTCGACCAGCGTCGCACGAGTTACCACGCCCGCCTCGGCGGCGGACACCAGCGACACAATCGCATCCCGCGGATCGTCGCCTCGGTTCGTGACGAGACCCGCGACGATCCCGATCACCGTGTCGCGGGTCCACACACCGGGTACCGCCGCGGCACACTCCTGGGCCGACGGCGACTGCCCGCGATACCACCGGCCCGCCTCCCACCAGTAGCAGAACGACAGCAGCCCGGATGCGGCGCGCGGGTTCAGCACCGGGTCGGCGACCCAATCCGGTGCGCCCGCATACAGATCCGGCATCGGTGCGCCACCGTTGTACACCGCGGCCAACGTGGGCGCATGCCACACACCGCCCGACAGCACCGCGCGCCCGGCCGGGAGCGCATGCAGCGTCGCCCCGCTGTGCGCGCTGGATTCGAATACACCGGTCCACGGCAGCATCCGCGGGCCCCGCTCGGCCCCTGCGGCCACGAACGCCGCGGCGATCGTCGCCCACCGCGCCCACATCGCGGGGAACGGCGGGAACTCGTCCTCCGCCAACACCGCCCACACCTGGCCGGACCGGTCCGCGCGCGCCTGGGCGGCCGCCTGTTGTGGACTACGCAACTGCCGGTCGTCGTGACCGATATACGCGGCCAACCAGATCGGCACCCGCTCGCGCGGATACGCCGCGAGGTCGGTGCGGTACACCTGCGGGCTGAACAGCTGTCCCGGCGGGAACGGATCCTCGCCGTAGTCGTACTCGATCTCGATGTCGCCGGAAACGGCCAGCACCACCAGTATTCGCCACCACGGTCCCGCACCCGACCGTGCCGCGATCGCCCGTTGCTCCCGGACGATCGTGAATATCTCGTCCGACGGTGTCATCGACACCGTTTGCCCGCCAACGGAATACACGACATGACCGATCTCGGCGGCCACCGTGACCGCGAAGACCGCATCCGCCTGTTGCCAGCCCACAGGAGCCGGTGCCGCCAACGCGCGGGCGAGCGGGTGTTCGGAGTTCAGCCCACTCGATTCGCCTGCCACACGATCCTCCTTGCCGCACACCTTCGGCATACTCAAATAGCTCTCGGCTGGACCTACGCGAAGAACCGCGACCCCGACGTTGCCGACCGGTGGACCCGCCTGCTGCCGGCGCCGTTCAGCACCGACGGTTCGGCGTGCCCGGTGAGCACCGCAGCCAACCGAGTGGACACGTCGTAGGCGTCGGCGATACCGGTGTTCATGCCCTGGCCCGCGGCCGGGCTGTGCGCATCCGCGGCGTCGCCGGCCGTTGGTGTTCGATTGAGAACCGTAGGAGGATGGCACTGATCGGGGCACGGAACCGTTCTGCGCTACCGGCTGCTCGACCGACGGGAGCCCGGTCGAGCCGAAGCCGTTCTGCCCGATCGTGCTGACCTGGCGGCCGATTTGCTGGTCCTGATTGGCGAAAGTCGTTGTGACGCCAGCAATCCCGTCACTCAACCCGCGCAGGTTGTCGGCCAGGTTCCGGAAGCCCGACAGCCCCTTCTTCGCCTCCGGTTGGTAGGTGTCGCCGATGATCCGTCCCGGCTCGTCGTTGCCCCAGCACGCACACTCCCGCTGCAGAGCGTCGGTCAACTGGGCCAGATCCTGCTGTGCGGCATCGGCCAGTGCGGCGAGTTCGTTGACGAGCGCCTGCGCCTGGTCGGAATCTATGCGCAACGACTCACCCATACACCCGGAACCCTTCAACCCTCACCAGCGGCACCAAGAAAGTGTTTGTCCGTCCACGCGGTTGGCAGCGGTCGGTGTAGCCGTAGAACTCCTGGGTGATGCCGGTCGGGATGTACAAGCTGAGTTTCACGAGGAGGTCGGTCCTTTCCAGTGGTGAGCACGCGCGACGTACCGCACAGCAGCCCGAGGGTGTGCAGGGGTGTCTGGTGTTGAGACCACGCCCACACGGAAAAGGAATCGACAAAGTCAGCCGAGCGGTGCGCCGCTGTTGTGTCGTTTGTCATCAGCGCGTGGCTCGATGACCCCAGCAAAACCGAAGCGACCAACCAGCTGCGGATCGTGGAACGTCGTGATGCCGGTGACCTGATGGGAGTCGACCGACAGCACGACCACCGTGAACGGGGTGAACGGGTCCTCGAGATGCTCGCGACGGTAGGCAACCGCCGCGGGCTGCCCGTTGGCGATCGTCGGATACATCCGGTACTGGCCGGCTGTGGTGAGGACCCATTCAGCCAGGTGCGCTATACACCGACGCTTGCCCGACAGCCACGTGCTCATGGGGACCGACTCCAAAGTGGCGTCGTCTCGCAACAGCTCGGTGAGAGCGGCCATGTCGGCATTCTCGAACGCATCGATGTAGCGATCGAGAATAGCGCGGGCTTGCGGCGAGTCCGGTTCGACCACCACGTCCGCTCGGGGTGCAACTTCATCGAGTTTGGCGCGCGCACGTTGGAGCGCGCTTTTGACCGCAGGGATGCTCATGTCGAGTATGTCGGCGACTTCTGCGGCGGTGTACGCGAGTACTTCTCGCAGAATGAACACTGCCCGCTGGCGTGGCGGCAAGTGTTGCAGGCTCGCTACCAGGGCCAGTCGCAGACTTGATCTGGACACCACGATCTCGGCGGGATCGTCGTCGGAACTCTCGTATCGCTGGTTCGGGAACGGCTCGATCCACAGTGTGTCGGGAGGACCGGCAACAAAAGGCGCACCGAGTTCGTCACCGGCGGGGCCGAGCCCGGACGGCAGGACTCTGCGCCGGTTATGAGTCAACGCTGTCAGACAGAGATTGGTCGCTATCCGGTAGAGCCAGGCACGCACCGACGAGCGTCCCTGGAACGACTCCCAACCCCGCCAGGCACGCAGAAAGGTCTCCTGAACGAGGTCTTCGGCTTCGTGGACCGACCCAACCATCTTATAGCAATACGCTATCAATTCCTTTCGATGTCTCTCAGCATCGTGCAGAAACTCGTTCCGATCAGTGTCGCCAGAGGTTATCGGCCGCATGGAAGCTCCTCCAGGAATCGCGGTGTCGATATATAGACTCGCGCCACCGCCGAAGTTCACCGGTCGACCAGATACGCAGACAGCACCGGATCGACCGGCTCGTCATCGACTTCGGACATGCCCGGTCCCACAGCCCGCCCGGGCGCCCCGAACGGCTGGGGTTCGGGGCGACGGGTCGGTGGCATTACCAACTATGGCCGCAGTGTCAGGATGCCGGACTCGGGGTCTGCCAGTTCGATGCCCAGAGATGGGTCGGGCTGGCCTCGCCGCGGAAGACGTCTGCATTGCGCGCGGCGAATTCGGCGAAGGTTGTCGGTCGAATGCCCAGCAGCTTGTACGGCTCCAGGTGAGTTTGCGACTCGGGTCCGTCTGCACGGCGCAGCGCGAACAAATCGTCCATATCGTCGGCGAACCGGGGTGGGATACCCGCCGCGATCAGTCTCTCCCGCTTTATCTTCGGGTCGATGTCGACATACCGGATCAGCTGGCCGATCACGTCGGACAAGACCCCGCACACGTCGTCCATCGTGAGTGCTTCCGGCCCTGTGATGTCGTAGCTCTTACCCTCGTGGCCGTTCCCATGGAGAAGGGCGAAGGCGACCTTCGCGATGTCCTCGATATCCATGGGTGCCAATCGGGTATCGCCGAGCGGCTGCGAAAGCGTCCCGTCGGCGAGGAGAGTCGGAACCTCCCGGAAATATACCTGCATGAACTGGCTGGGCCTCAGATGCGTCCACGCCAGCCCCGAATTCTCCAGGTATTGTTCGATTTCCGCGTGCAGGCGGAGGAAGCGGAACGGTGAATTGAGATCGGCGCCGAGACCCGAGAGTTTCACGATGTGGCTGACCCCTGCCTTCTGCGCGGCATCGATCAGGCCGGTTTGGGCCTCTACAAGCCGCTCGTCTGCGCCAGAGATCATCATGACCTTATCCACTCCGTCGAGGGCCCGGGCAAGCGTGTCGGGAACAAGCATGTCCCCGAGAACGACCTCGACGGTCTTGCTGCCGCCCATAGCGGCAGCCTTGTCCGGGTTTCGGACCAGAGCCCGCACCGGCTCTGCCTGGCGAACGAACTCTTGAACCACTGCCGACCCGGACAGGCCGGTGGCGCCACTAATGAGGATCATCCTGATGCTCCTTGTTGTCAGCTGCTCGGCGCGGCAACCCACGCTCGTCAATGAAGACTGTTGAGCCGGATGCAATTGACCGCCGCGATCCGCGGGAATTCACGCGCGACGGTCAACGTTGCGGACACCATGCGATCGATGAGGCCACACGTGTACTCCGAGGTGAGCTGGGAAGAACTGCACGCGCGCCACCGTGTTGAGCTGCTCGGATTCTGCTACCGCATGCTGGGCTCTCCGTTCGACGCCGACGATGCCGTGCAGGAGACACTGCTTCGCGCATGGCGCGGATTCACCAGATTCGAGGGAAAGTCGTCGGTGCGAGTGTGGCTGTATCGGATCGCGGCGAACGTCTGTCTGGACATGCTGCACCAACGCGGCCGACGGGCGCTCCCAGTGGACGTCGGTTCCGCCGCTACGGCCGATTCGTCCCTCGGACTCGGTGAGGGCACCCGGTGGGTGCAACCGGTTCCGGATCGATGGGTACTACCTGCTGGTATCGATCCGGCCGAGTCGGCGGTGTTACGGGACACCATTCGCCTTGCTTTCGTAGCCGCGTTACAACATCTGTCGCCGAGGCAGCGTGCTGTGCTGATCTTGCGGGATGTCCTGCGGTGGAAGGCGGACGAAGTCGCCGAACTACTGGAAACCACCGTGGCATCGACTAACGGTGTGCTTCGTCGTGCTCGCGCCAAGCTGTCCGGTCTCACGGTGACTGAGGCGCGGCAGGATATGTTGAGCAAGGAGCAGCTCGAACTGTTGAATCGGTATCTCGACGCATTCGAGCGGTCTGACATCGGAGCTTTGACCTCGTTGCTGCACAGTGAGGCCAAACTGTCGATGCCCCCCTTCAGCCTTTGGCTCCGTGGCCGATCGGAGATCGGTCGCTGGTTCCGGCGCGACCCCAATCCATGCCGCGACTCGAGACTTGTCCCCGTGGACGCCTGCGGCTCACCCGCATTCGCGCACTACCACGCAGGGAGTCCTGGAGAGCCGCATCAGGCGTTCGCGATCCAAGTTCTCGCCATCGGGGAGGGAAACATCGCCGGAATCGACGTCTATCTGGAACCAGACTTGTTTCGACTCTTCGACCTTCCGACCCAGCTCGACCCCGAGGCGGCGGTTGCCTCATCCAGGTGAACTTTGCCAGCAGCCGTACTTTTGATGTGCCCGGTGTCCGACGCTGTTGCGCGGTCAGTCGAAGGTGGCCCTTATAGTGCTTGCGCGAATTGGCGCATGTTGACCGTCACGGTGGGTGGTGACGGCGGTGGGGCGCCGCGTCACTGGGAGTGAGCGTGGTTGGGGCGCGGGCGGTTTCGGGTTGCTGGGGTTGGTGTGCTGCGTCAGGGTGAGCATGACTGTTGGGTGCACGGCACCCTCGTCTGGTTTGCCGACCTGGGCCGGGGGTGCCGTGCGGTAGTGCGCGGAGGCACTGTTGGTGACGGTAGAGGGTGACGCGGTGGTCGTCGAATCTCGGTTGGTGTCCGGGGAGATCGAATGCCCGGCTTGTGCGGGCGGGGTGTTGGCGCCGTGGGGGTGGGCGCGGGCGAGAACGGTTGTGGGCGTGGGGAATCGGCAGCGTCCCAGGCGCGGGCGGTGTCGGGGGTGCGGGGTGACGCATGTGTTGTTGCCGGTGGTGTTGTTGCTGCGCAGGGCGTATTCGGCGGGCATGGTGTGGGCGGCGCTGGCTGGGCGGGCGGCTGGGTTGGGGCATCGCCGGGTGGCGGTGCGGCTCGCGGTGCCGGCGGCGACGGTGCGGGGTTGGCTGCGTCGTGCCGGGCAGCGTCTGGAGTCGGTGCGGTCGTGGTTCCTTGCTGCGGCGGTGGCCGTGGGCATCGATGTGGCGGTGCCGGCGGCGACGGGGCCGTGGCAGGGCGTGGTGGATGCGGTCGAGGTGGCGGCCGCCGCGGTGAGGGCCAGGTTCGGGCCGGGCGGGGTGGTGGGCGAGGTGACGGCGGCGAGGGTTGCGGTGGCGGGCAGTGGTTCTCGGTTGCTGTCGCCGGGGTGGCCGCCGATCGCTGCCAACACCGGTTGCCCCTGACATCGGGCTGGTGGTTTCGGCCAGGCTCGCCGATACCCGTGTCCGGCAACTGGTTTCCGGACCGATGGTTCGTGAGGAGGATTTCGAGGAATGACTGCAGCCGAGAACGAGGAGCGTGTGCGGCGTGAACGCGCCCAGGCGGTAGGGCTTTTCCGGTATCAGTTGATCTGTCCGGTGCTGGATCAGGCGTTGAACGCCCGCCAGCGTGGTGCGTTGGTGCGGGCCATATCCGAACGCACCCATATCGATCCGTTCGGCAATCGGGTTCGGGTGGCGCGCAACACGATCGACCGGTGGATCCGTAAGAGCGCATCTGAGAACTCATGTGTTGGGGTCGGTGGTGCGGGCGAGCCGGCGGGTCAGGGTATGGATGGCGGCGATGTAGACCATGGCTTCGTGGTGGTCGGGGCGGGTCTCGTAGTCGCGGACGCAGCGTCGGTGCTTGACCAGCCAGCCGAACGTGCGCTCTACCACCCAGCGGCGGGGCAGTACCTTGAACCCGGTGGCGGTGTCGCAGCGTTTGACTATCTGAACTGTCAGTGCGAGAACGGATTTCGCCCATTCGACGAGCCGTCCGGCGTAGCCGCCGTCGGCCCACACGAGCGTGATCGTGGCGAATCGGGCACGCATGGCGGTCAGCAGCCGGTGGGCGCCGTCACGGTCCTGGATACTGGCGGCGGTGACCACCACCGCCAGCAGCAGCCCGGCCGAGTCGGTTGCGATGTGGCGTTTGCGGCCTTTGGTCTTTTTACCCGCGTCGTAACCGGCTGTGGCGGCGGCCACGGTGTCGGCGCCGCGCACGGTCTGGGAGTCGATGATCGCCGCCGTCGGGTGCGGGTCACGCCCGGCGTGCACCCGCGCCCGGTCTCGAAGTGCGTCGTGGATGCGTTGCCACACACCAGCTTTCGTCCACCTCCGGTAGATGTCGTAGATGGTCTTCGCTGGCGGGAAATCGTGTGGCAGCTGCGCCCACGCGATGCCGCCGCGGACCAGGTAGAAGATCGCGTCGCAGACCAGCCGCCGCGGCCACTTCTCCGCGCGTCCGCCCTTGCCGCCGCGGTTGCCCGGGGGTGGCAGCAGCGGCTCGAGCAGCGCCCACTCGGGGTCGGTCAGCGACGAGGATGGGTAGAACGGGCATTCCGGCGAGGTGATCGGGGACTCGCCGTGGGCCGGGCACAACGAACACGAGCAGGTAAGCGACACTGGCACAGGGACTCTCGGTGACGACGTTTTGGTATGGAAACCTCAGTCGTACCGGGAGTCCCTCTACATATCTGGCATCACACGCCGAACAGCTACCGAGTTCTCAGATGCGCTCTAAGTGGCGGGGCGGGGGTTTCGAAGCGCTGGTGCCCGCACCGAGGCGGCCGGGAGTGCGCACCGACGACAAGGTGCTGGGCCTTGCCGCGGCGTTGAAGCGGGAAAACCCGGCGCGCACGGTGCCGCAGATCGAGCGGATCGGGCGGTCGTCGACGGGGCTGGTCGCCGTCGGCCTCGACCCTGCTGCGGCATTTGCACCGCCTCGACTTGGCTGGCCCCGCCACCGGCGGGCCCAGCGAGGTGTTCGGGCGGTTCGAAGCCGACCGCTGCAACGAAATTTGGGTCGGAGACGCCCTGCATGGGCCGAAAGTCGGTGGCCGCAAGACGTTTCTGTTCGCGTTTCTCGATGACCGGTCACGGCTGGTGGTCGGTTCGCGGTTCGGGTTCGTCGAAGACACCGTCCGCATGGCCGCCGCCCTGCAACCCGCGCTGGCGGCGCGGGGGGTTCCTGACGGGATTTATGTCGACAACGGCGCACCCTATGTCGATGCGTGGCTGCTGCGTGGCTGCGCGAAACTCGGTATCCGCCTCGTTCATTCCGCGCCGGGCCGCCCGCAGGGCAGGGGCAAAATTGAGCGATTTTTCCGGACTGTCCGTGAGCAGTTCCTCGTCGAGATCGCCGACACCACCGCTACCGACCTCGCCGGCGTCGATCTCGATCACCGCGCAGCGCTGGGTCTGCTGAACCGGCAGTTCACCGCCTGGGTCGAGATCGAATACCACCGCCGGATCCACTCCGAGACCGATCAAACCCCCCTGGATCGGTGGGACGACTACTGGAAAAGCGTCGAACACCCCCCGATCACCGCCACTGCGGCGCAGTTGACCGAGGCATTTCTCTGGTCGGAGCAGCGCACCGTCACCAAGACCGCAACCGTCAGTCTCCACGGAAACGTCTTCGAGGTCGACGCCGGATTGGCCGGGCGGCGAGTCGAATTGGTGTTCTCCCCGTTCGACCTGGCCACCATCGAGGTCCGATACCGCGACCGCAGTTACGGAAATGCGGTGCCGCACAACATCACCCGCCACTCTCATCCCAAAGCCAAACCAGAAATCGACACCACCGACACGACACGGCCGACCGGGATCGACTACCTGAAACTGCTCGACGACACCCACACCGAGATCTTGCGCCGCGACGAACGCATCGGTTACCACGCCCTCTACGGCCCCGCCGACCGACAGCTCGACGGCCAATACGGCCTGCCCGTCGACACCGACGACACCGACGACGGCGATGCGAACGGGGCGGTGTCGGCGTGAGTATTCAACGGCTGCAATCACATTACGGATTCACTCGCATGCCCTTCGGCCGCGACCTCGCCCCCGGGATGCTGCACCGCCACCCCGGCCACGGCGAAGCCGTCGCCCGCATCGGCTGGTGCATTGAACAACACGCCCTCGGCGTCATCACCGGCGAAGTCGGCGCCGGCAAAACCGTCGCCGTCCGCGCCGCCACCGCCGCCCACGACACCGCCCGCCATGTCGTGATCTACCTGCCGAACCCGTCGATCGGGGTCCGCGGCATGCTGCACCACATCGTCTCCGCTCTCGGCCGCCAACCCAGCTTCTACACCGCGACTCTGGCACCTCAAGCCGCCGACGCTCTCGCCGCCGAACATGCCGAACGAGGCAGGTCACCGGTCCTCGTGATCGATGAAGCCCACCTCTTGGACACGCCTCAACTGGAAGCGATCCGCATGCTCACCAACCACGACATGGACTCCAACTCACCGTTCGCGGCGATCCTCGTCGGCCAACCCACCCTGCGCCAGCGGCTGCGCCTGGGCGTGCTCGCCGCCCTCGATCAGCGAATCTCGGTGCGCTACAACCTCACCGGCATGGCCGCAGCCGACACCGCCGACTACATCCGCCACCACACCCGCCTCGCCGGCCGCGACGATACCCTCTTCAGCGACGACGCAATCACGTTGATCCACAACGCGTCTCGCGGATTTCCCCGCGCCGTCAACAACCTCGCCGTCCACGCCCTCACCGCCGCCTTCGCCGCCGACAAAGCCATCGTCGACGAGAAATCCGCCCGCATCGCCATCACCGAAATCACCGACGAATAGCCGGTCACCCTGAACACCGCGCCGTCACCACGGAGACCACGGCCCTGTCTGCCACCCGCAGCAGGGCCGTTCTCATACCCCCACCATCACCACGGTCAGTGACGCCAACATGCTCACCCTGCGCGACGCACCACAGGCGCATGTCAGCGGCGACTTGAACAAGCGGACCCGGTTCATGTACCCGAGGTGAGGTGATCATCGTCGGGTACAGCTCGATCCACAGGCGGCCCGCCCGGGATTCGGGCCTACCCAAGAGGCGCAGGGTAGTCGAATAGCTCGAATGAACCGGAGTCGACGATGGCAACGATCGCGGCCACCCCGGTGGCACGGATGTTGACCAGGTGTATCGAGTCGGGGCGATAGTGGCGTCTGCGGTGCTGAGGTAGACAGCCAGTGCTGGTTGGCCGTTGGCTCAGTCCGGGTTTGTACTTGTCAGGGTGCGGCGACCATCCAGCGAACGTTGTCGAGCAACATCCACTTCCTCATCGAAACTTCTTGACAAATCTGGCTCGCACCAGGTTGTGCAACAAATGGGTACCTATACAGATCCGTCGCGTCGAGAAACTCATCACCTGCGATTCCTTTCCGGGCTGGTGCAAGTCTTCATTGCGTGGAGTGCACACCAGAGGCGGTCGGTGCCTCTGCGCGGGGAAGCGTGTCGGACCCGCCGCGTCGTCGGTTGATCAGGAGTTGATAGTGAATACCCTTGTCGTGGAGAAGGATCGGTCTGCTGTCGGTCCCCGTGTGGTCCTTGTGATTGTCTCGGTGGGTATCCTGCTGTCGAGTCTGGATTTGTTCATTGTCAATGTCGCGCTGCCGGATATAGCGGCGGATTTCGCGGGTGCCCGGATCTCGGGGCTGTCGTGGGTGCTCAACGCCTACGCGATCGTGTTCGCTGCTTTGCTGGTTCCTGCTGGCCGTTTGGGTGATCGTGGAAGCAACCGGGCCACATTCTTGCTGGGGTTGAGTGTTTTCGTGCTCGGCTCCGCGCTGTGCACCGCGTCGTGGGACGTGGCTTCGCTGGTGGTGTTCCGGGTTATCCAAGCTGTTGGCGGGGCCATGCTGACACCGGCGTCGCTGGGTCTGGTGCTGGCGGTGACACCGCCTGAAAAGCGGGCCCTGGCGGTGCGGCTGTGGGTGGCGTTCGGTGGGCTCGGCGCGGCATTGGGGCCGGTCATCGGCGGGTTGCTTGTCGAAGTGCATTGGCGTTGGGTGTTCCTCGTGAACGTGCCGATCGGTATCGTCGCAGTGATCGTCGGCTTGCGACTGCTGCCGCACCCGGGTGGTGATGGTGGGCGGCTACCCGACGGGTTCGGCGCGTTGACGTTGATCGGTTCGATCGCCACCTTGATCCTGGCGTTGGTTAAGGGGCAGGATTGGGGCTGGTCATCGGTGGGGGTCATCGGATCGTTCGCTGCTGCAGTTGTTCTCGGCGCTGCGTTTGTGGTGTCGTCGCTGCGTCACCACAGTCCGGTTGTTGCCCCGGAATTGTTGCGGGTGCCGAATTTTGCACTGATGGTAGGTAATTCGGTGCTGTTCAATGTCGCGTTCTCGGGCATGCTGCTGTCGGTTGTGCTGTGGTCGCACAACATCTGGGGGTGGTCGGCGTTGAAGACCGGGCTCGCGATCGCGCCCGGCCCGCTGATGGTGCCGATCGTCGCGGTGCTGGCAGGCCGACTCATCGGACGTGTGGGAGCGGGACCGGTGATCGCAGTGGGTGGTGTGGCATTCGCGGCGGGAATGCTGTGGTGGGCACGGGCGGTGACGCTCGAACCGAACTATGCCGGTGGGCTGCTGGGCGGCATGCTGGTGAGTGGGCTCGGGGTGGGGTTGACGTTGCCGACGGCGTTCGCGGCCGGAACCGCCGGACTGCCGCCGCGGCGGTTTGCGACCGGCTCGGCCGTGCTGAGTATGGCACGTCAGATCGGATTAGCGGTCGGGGTGGCGGTCCTCGTCGCAGTGCTCGGTACACCCGCGGGTGCGGATGCCACCCTCGAGGCGTTTCAGCGGAGCTGGTATGTGATTGCGGGCGCGGCTGTAGCAGCGGGTTTGGTGGGCTTGGCGGCCAGGCTGCCGCGACCAGCCGCCCAGCAGTGAAAGGGGCCGGGCCGTGTGCCCGGCGTTCGAGATATCGGCAGAGAGAGTAATTTCTTACTGAGGAGGAAATCGGTGTCGGATGACCACCGACAAACAACGGGCGACTTCGCTGATCTGGCCGACCCCTATCGACACGAACTGCTCGCGCACTGCTACCGAATGCTCGGCTCCCTCCAGGACGCCGAGGATCTGGTGCAAGAGACACTGATACGAGCATGGCGCGGATACGAATCATTCGACGGTAGATCCTCGCTACGCACCTGGCTGTTCCGCATCGCCACCAACACCTGTCTGACCGCGCTGAAGAGCAACCAGCGACGTGTGCTGCCCTCAGGCCTGGGTGGCCCGACAACCGATTCCCGGTCGGCCTCTTTCGAACGGCTCGATGCGGTGTCCTGGCTCACCCCGGTACCCACCGAGCGAATTATGGACGGCTCCGAGGACCCCGCCGCCATCGTCGCGGTGCGCGACAGCACCCGCTTGGCGCTCATCGCCGCGTTCCAAACCCTTCCCGCGCGGCAACGGGCAGCGCTCATCCTCGTCGACGTGGTTGGCTTCACCCCGGTTGAGGCAGCTGGAGTGCTCGACATCAGTGCGACCGCCACGCGCAGTCTCCTTCAGCGAGCGCGCGCCACCCTCGCCGCGGATCTGCCTGTGCATGACCGTGTCGCGCCGAACGCGGACCTGGATGCGCAGCTGATCGAGCGATTCGTGCGCGCCTTCGAGACCGCCGACGCTGCTGCGCTTGCCGAATTGCTGCGTTCGGACATCGAATTCGAGATGCCGCCGATCCGGACCTGGTTCCTGGGCCGCGACGCCGTCCTCGACCACCACGTCCGCCGCGTCTTCCGGCGTCCATGCCACGCAGTCGCTACCTCGGCGAACGGTTACCCTGCCATCGCTATCTATGTCCAGTCCGAGGATGGCTCCTTCGAGGCACACGGAATCCAGGTGATCGAACCGCGAGAAGGCCGGATCGCGCGTATAGCGATGTTTCTGGGCAAGGAACTGTTCCCGCGATTCGAGCTCCCACTATCGCTGCCCGCCCCACATATCCGATGACCAGAATGCCGCATCCGCTGGAGCTGCTCGCCCGGGCGGCGGAAGCCATGACCACCAGCCTCGACGCAGCGTCACGTGTCCTGCCGAGTCGACCGACTCCATGCGCCGAATGGGATCTGGGAACACTGGTGCTCCACGTCGCCGACTCAACTGCCGCACTCCACGAACTCATCTCCGGAGAAATACCAAGTCCGCCACCAATTGATGGGTGTGCACAGGCCCAACGGGAGGTTCACAGACTCCTCGACGTCATCGCGGCGGCGCCACGTCCAAGCCCGAGAATTGCGATTATCGCTCTCACTGGCGCCTTTGAGCTTACCGTCCACGCGTGGGACATCAACCAGGCCACAGGGTGCCTCGACCAACTTCCGCCCGACCTGGTGAGCACCCTGTTGAGCCTCGCGCCAGTAGTACTTAACAACGTTGAGCGCCGCGGGTTGTTCGACGGAACCGTAGCGCCATCGGCGTCCCAATACACCGATACCGATAGACTTCTCGCCCTGTTCGGGCGACGACAGGAAGCGGACTGACGTGAACCGGCTGATCGTCCAACCCACCAACGCCCGGACCAGCCCGCGATGCCACTTCGCGGTCCGGTGCGCGTCATGCTCGGCCGTCACCTCGTGGACAGCCAGCAGGCCGCGCACGTGCTCGACCACCACCGCGGGAACCTCGTCCGGCTTCGGGAAATACCCAGCCGCTGATACGACTTCAGCCACACCACCAAGGCCAGCAGATGCTGGTCGTTCTGCGTCTTCTCCCGCGCCCACGCGACCTCGGCGACCGTCGGCGTGAACGCCTCAACCAGCTCCCGCGTGGGAACCACTCTCTTGAACCGCGGATACGCGGTGCGATCGATCGCCGTCACAACCCAGACCCCGAGCAAGAAAACTGACGTAACGCAGCGCAGCCTATCTAGTACGCGCAGTCCGATGCCGCGCGGGTTTTGCTAAACCGAGCTGATCACCCTGCTGGCCGAGAACCTCGGAGTACATCTGCCCCGACCAGCAGATTCGGGAGCTCATTGGCCCTGCTGGTAGCGGAGGGACCGGAGATTCTGCGATTCCTTTCCGGCCTGAGGTGGATCTATACATCGGGAGGCAACACCCTTCCCGGCCTGTTTCTCGAAGGCCGCCACCTTTCGACAGGAGATTGTGTTTCCATGGAACAGCAGGTAGTGATCGGTGTCGAACAGCTTCGCCAAGCCTTCGCCAGTACCCGAACCATCCTGGGGGAAGTGCGCCGCGACCAGTTGGGCTTGCTGACACCGTGTGTGTCGTGGGACGTCGCGGCGTTGATCAACCATTTCGTAGGCTCGGCCCGGTGGGTTGCGTCAACGGTGTCGGCCAAGGACACGGCGGCCGACTCGGACTTCGCTGCCGGGGATTTCGTCGCGGCCTACGACGACAGCATCGACATGGTGTTGGCCGCCTTCCGGGTCGAGGGGGTACTCGACGAAGAGTTCGTGTTGCCGTTCGGTGCCTACTCCGGGGCCAGAATGCTGAGTCTCGCCGTGCGCGAGCAATTCATCCACGGTTGGGATCTCGCCAGATCGATCGGCCATCCTGGAAGCCTGCTTCCGGAGCTGGCGACGGATCTGCTCGCCGACGCCCGAGTGGAGATCACCGACGAGCTGCGCGGACCGGATGCTGTCGCCTTTTTCGGTCCCGTCGTCGACGCGGGCGACGATGCCTGCCCGGCCGACAGGCTCGCCGCGTTTCTGGGACGCTCGATCTGACACAACCGCACTCGCCGTGCTCGGAAGGAGACATAACAGGTGCCGGATCAGGCGAGTTTCGTGCAGCAGACCGAACCGTTCCGGCGTGAGCTGCTGGCTCACTGCTACCGCATGCTCGGATCGGTTCACGACGCTGAGGATCTCGTCCAGGAGACGTACCTTCTCGCGTGGCGCTCGTTCGACGGTTTCGAAGGCCGATCCTCGCTGCGCAACTGGCTCTACCGCATAGCGACCAACGCCTGTTTGAAAACGCTGCAGCGCCAGAGCAACCGACAGCTGCCCAGCGGTTTGGGTGGCGCCGAGGCGAATCCATTGACCCCGCCGATCGCGGGCGGGGCGGACGTGGCGTGGCTGGAACCGATTCCCGACGCCATGATCGACTCGCTGTCGGGAGATCCGGCCGCCATCGTTGCCACACGCGAGGGGGTGCGGCTGGCGCTGATCGCGTGCCTGCAGCACTTGTCCGCACCCCAGCGCGCGGTCCTGATCTTGCGGGACGTGTTGGCTTTTCCGGCACCCGAGGTAGCCGCCATGCTCGGCACGACAACGACAGCTGTGAAGAGCACCCTGCAACGAGCGCGTGCCCGGCTCAGACAACTCGATCAGCACAGCGATCGGACCACCGAGATGAACGACCCGCGTGCGCGTGCGTTGCTGGACAGATACATCGCCGCGTTCGACGAGTCCGACGCCGCCGCACTCGAGCGACTGCTCAGCGAGGAGGCAACCTTGGAGGCAACCCCGATCCGGACCTGGTTCGCAGGGCGTGCCACCTGCGTCCCCTTCCTGCGCAAACACATGCTCGGCGCTCCCGGCGACTGGCTCATGCTTCCCACCTGGGCCAACGGACAACCTGCCGCTGTCGCTTTCCGCCGCACAGGCGACACCTACCACCCGTACGGAGTCGTCGTGCTCACGGTGATCGGTGACAGGATCACCAGGGTCGTCTCCTTCGCGGACCCGACTCTGGTGCCCCTGTTCACCCGAATGGGCCAGCCACGTCCATATGCGGATTCGACGCTGTGGTGACCTGGTGCAGGGCGAACGACCGCGACGTCTCGCGAGTGACCGAAACAGCTTCGCGGCGAGGCGTCGACTGTGGTCGCCGCCGTCCTCGACCACCACGTCCGCCGCGTCTTCCGGCGTCCATGCCACGCAGTCGCTACCTCGGCGAACGGTTACCCTGCCATCGCTATCTATGTCCAGTCCGAGGATGGCTCCTTCGAGGCACACGGAATCCAGGTGATCGAACCGCGAGAAGGCCGGATCGCGCGTATAGCAATGTTTCTGGGCAAGGAACCGTTCCCGCGATTCGAGCTCCCACTATCTCGCAGTTATGGAACTGGGGCCACGACTGGCGCTGGAGCCCGGACCTGCGAGAGCACTTCAATACCACCTTCGATGCCATCGGTGGCATTCTGCTGAGCCGGCCCATGATCTGTGGAGGCTATCTCGACCACTGGCGGCGACTGGTGGTCATGCCGAGATGACATCAGGCAGCGCCTCGCCCTGGTTCACAGAATTCGACCTGCAACTTGAATCGGGCCGCAGCATTCACGCATACGACTGCCAGACGGACGCCGACTTGGCTGTCTTCTGGTGCCACGGGACACCCAACGTTGGTGTACCACCGGCCCCGCTCGCCGCAGCCGCTGACCACCTTCGGATCAGGTGGGTGTCCTGGGACAGACCTGGATACGGCGGCTCCGAGCGGCACATGGGCCGCGACATCGCATCCGCGGCGGCCCATATTGCAGCCATCGCCGACCGACTGGGTATCGACAGATTCGCGGTGATGGGCCACTCGGGTGGCGGGCCGCACGCGCTCGCTGCCGCCGCGCTGCTGCCTGAGCGAGTCGTAGGGACTGTCGCGGTGTCATCGCTCGCCCCGTATACGGCAGAGGGGCTGAACTACTTCTCGGGAATGGCCCCATCAGGAGTGCAGGCGTTGAAGGCAGCCGGTGCCGGTGACGATGTCAAACAACGTTATGAAGCGGAATACGGCCACCGTTACGACCCGCAGTTCGTTGCGGCAGATCTTGCCGCGTTGTCCGGTGACTGGGCTTGGCTCAGTGACGTCGTCGACGCCGCGGTCGGAGACGGCATCACTGGGCTCGTCGACGACGACATCGCCTACGTACAGCCGTGGGGATTCGAGGTAGAGGCGATAAAGTCGCCAGTGCTGCTCGTCCACGGCGCCGCGGACAGGATCGCGCCAGCAGCTCACGCGCAATGGCTGGAGCAGCACATTCGTGCCGGGAAACTGTGGCTGCGCCCGGAAGATGGCCACATCTCCGCGCTGACCAGCGCTGAATCAGCTCTGCGGTGGCTGACCGATCTAGGGAAGCGGCGCTGAAGTCTGGTTCTGGGCCGTTTTTCGTCGTCCCTTGGGGCGTGCTGAGGAACCTAGCGGCGAGACCAGGGTTGTGCAGCGCTGGGCGGATGGCCGCATGCCTCCCGGGCAGCGGACAGGAGCGCGGCGGTGAGCGGGTTCGGCTGTGAGCGAGTGACGAGAGTGGTGGGGATGGTGATGGTGGGTTTTGTTGGCCGGAAGGCGATTCGGCTAGTTGGTGTGTGGGCGGCGAGGTCGGCGTAGAGCAGTGTCCAGCATCTGCCGCCGGCGATAGGTCCGGCGAGCAGGTCTTGCAGGTTGGTGAACGCGGGACCGGGTTTGGGTTGGAAGCCGGCCCGAGCGCAGGCGTGGCTGATCAGTTCGGCGACACCGGCAGCTACATCGGGTGGGCTGAGTACGGCGGGTAAGTCGGCGAGGTCGGCCAGTGACACCACGGGGTACGCCGCGGCGGGATGGGTCGCTGGGAGGGCCGCGACCAGGTTCGCATTCCATAGGTGCAGCGCGGATAGGTCGCCGGTGTCGCGCGGGGCGCGTACGAAGGCGGCGTCCAGGTCCCCGGCACGGACCGCGTTGAGCTTGTCGGTCGTGTGTGCCGCGATCAGCTGGATCTGCGTGTCCGGCATGCGTTCGGAGGCGATGGCGAGGATTGCTTCGAGGTGTTCGCCCAGACCCTCGCTGGTGCCGATGCGCAGTATCCCGCGCGTGCCCGCGGCGAGTGCGGCGGCGGCGTCGTAGGCGGCGGCTGCGGCGGCAACCACGACCCGGGCGTTCGGGAGGAACGCTTCACCGGCCGGTGTGAGTTGTACCCGGCGATGGCGGCGGTCGAACAATGTGAGGCCGAGTTCCCGCTCCAGCCTTCCGATCTGTTGACTCACCGCGGACTGCACGATGTGCAGTCTGGCGGCCGCCCGCGCAAAACCTCCCTCGTCCACGATTGCGACGAGGTACTCCAACTGTCGCAATTCCACTGTTGCCTCCCGACCTATCTCATTTCATGATAGATCGGTTCGTGAGTTGCTTCTGGTTCGCCGTGGGTTTGTCGATTTGACTGATCTCTGGTCCGGCCCCCCGTCCGAATGGGTGGTCGGGAACGTTCGGCCAGGATTGGAGAAGCACATGCGAGGGTTGGTAGTGGTTGCGGACGCGTCGGGGCGGCTCGCGCTGCAGGAGGTCGAGCCGCCCGCACCAGGACCGGGGGAGGCGTTGGTTGCGGTAGCCGCGTCCAGCGTCAATCGCGGCGAGTTGAGCCTGATCGCTAATCGTCCCGCTGGATGGCGACCGGGGCAGGATATTGCGGGCGTGGTGGTCGAAGCAGCGGCTGATGGCTCGGGCCCGGAGGCGGGTTCGCGGGTGGTCGGTTTGGTCGATCAAGGGGCTTGGTCGGAGCAGGTGGCCGCGCCCACCAGCAGGTTGGCGATATTGCCTGCGGAGGTATCGGTCGAGCAGGCCGTGGCGTTGCCGCTTGCCGGGCTGACCGCGTTACGGACCCTGCGGCTGGGCGGCGCGCTACTCGGCCGTCGGGTACTGATCACGGGTGCTACCGGTGGAGTCGGCAACCTGCAAGTGCAACTCGCCGCCGCCGCCGGCGCACACGTCACCGCCGTGTCCACGCAACCGGACGCCGCGTCGTGGCTGGGCAAGCTGGGCGCGGATCGAGTCGTCGCCGCAGTCGAAGACGCGGTCGGACCGTTCGATTTGATCGCCGAGTCGATAGGGGGACCCAGCCTCGCAGCCGCGATCCGGGTCATCGCACCTGGCGGCACGGTCGTGATTCTGGGCACCAGTTCGGGCGAGTCGACGCCGGTGAACATCTACGACTTCATCGGCCACGAGGGCGCACGGCTGCAGACCTACTTCAGCTACGCGGCTCACAGCGATATCGCCGAAGACTTGACCAGTCTGGCCGACATGGTCGCCAACGGCAGCCTGGTTCCTACCCTCGGCCGGATCGAGAGCTGGGACGAGGTCCACGCAGCACTGGCCGCCCTGAGGGATCGCACGGTCAACGGCAAGGTCGTCCTGCGCATGACTGCGTGACGCGAGGATCGACGAGTTGATCGACATCCCACCGACCGCAAGATGGACTGTCTGACCAGCCGCACCAGGTACCGGCGTGCCCCCGCGCTGCGCTGCGATTCCTTTCCGAGCCGGCACGGGTCTTCATTTAGAGCAGTCCACGCCCAACGTGGCCGGCACCGGACCGGCGCGATCGCGTCGTGACAGGAAGGAAAACGATGGACACGGATACGCCTATAGCCTGTCCGGCGCGAACAGCGCTATCCGCGCGGTCTTCGACGCGGCGGCCACGGCGTGGGCGGAGAGTGTCAGTGATGCGTTCGTCGACTGCTTGGCCGTCGGCGAGGCGGTGATCCTGCTGGGGTCTGCTTGCCGGGCAGGGGCGCGATTCACATCATCATGACGGCTGCGTTCGCAGGTGCGTTGAAGTCCTCACGGCGCGTCCACGATGTGCAGAGCATCCTCTACCACGGCACGGCGATCGTGCCCGGCAAGAGCGTGAATGTGTTCCTGGATGAGGCCGAAACATCGCCTAGCGGTGGATTGAGGGACGCGAGTGCTGGCACGACATGACGGAACGTGGGGCGCACCGAGGCTTACCGCGGTTGCGCGCAGAACGCGGTCTGAGGTGGAACCCCGCCGAGGGAAGCGTGCGATGCACGGTCGGCTGACGCCTCGACCCCGGTCGAGCGCGCGCGATGCGTTTTCGAGGCTCACCAAGTCTGTATTACTACCGACGACGGAAGGACATCACGACGTGAGTACGCCCGAGATTCTGATGGAGGGCCTCAGGCTCGATCGGCCCGCCCGCTGCTGGATCGACCGGGCCGACGCCCCTGCCGTGGAACCGGTGTCGGATTTCGAGTCCACCTGCATCGGCCCCGGGGTTGGTGGTGTCGGCATTGACGACCAACCGGTGTCGCGATTGGCGATCAGAACCAATGGCGGGAAGGACGTGACGATTCTGCGGCTATCGGGCCCGCGGGCATGATTCCACTACCGACGCAACTCCGAGGAAGTAATGACACTGTCGTCCGAAGGCGCCGTGGGGGTCTGCTCGCCAGCAGGTATTCTGCTGCCCTTCCCGGTGCGAACAAGCCCCGACCTGGCGAGTGTCCGCAAGGTACACGAGGATTGGATGCTTGGGCACGGGCTCATCGTGGCCGACGAACAAGACGGGTGGGCGGTCGAGCGTTACCGCAGTTTCGATCTGCCCCGGCTGGCGGCGTTGGTGTGGCCCTACGCACTCGGTGCCGATTTGCAGCTCGGATGCGATGTGGTGGGCTGGACCCTGGTGTTCGACGATTGGTTCGAAAGCGGTTCCGGCGCCATGGCCTCGCCTGACGCCGCAGTGATCGATGCGTTGCTAGAGGTCCTCGTCACGCCGGAGTACACACTCGGATCGTCGGCCCACCCGGTGGTGCGCGCGTTCTCCGACATCTGGTCCCGGTACACCGCAGGAATGCCGCCGTCGTGGCGGTATCGCGCTGCGCACAATTGGGAGTTCTATATCTGCGCCAATGTGTACGAGGCGACCGAACGCCTCGACGGCGAGATACCGTTACTCGATCATTACCTCTGTCTGCGTCGCGGCACGGTCTGCTTGGAGAACTACACCGACCTGTCCGAGCGACTGGGTGGCTTCGTCGTATCGCCCAAGGCTTTTCACATACCGCAGCTGCGACAGTTGCGTCGTATAGCGACGCTGGTCCCGGCCCTCACCAACGATGTGGTCACTCTGCCTAAAGAGGAAAGAGCTGGCGAGGTCAACAACCTGGTGCTGGTGCTGGAACAGCGGCACGGCTGCAATCGCGAGCGGGCGATCGAATTGGCGCTGCAGCTGGTAGGGGAGAAAATCGCCCGCTTCACCGAGCTGGCCGCGGACGTGTCGGATCTGGCACGCAAGTACCGGCTCCCGCCCGGGGAGCAGCACGACATCGACCGATATGTGGACGCACAGCGTTTGTGGATGGGAGGTTTCGAAGAATGGTCACGCCGGACCCAGCGCTACACGAAGCAGCTGATAACGCTGCCACCGGATCAGCGGGGCTGATCCCTCCGCTCGCCGACCGGCGGATGCCTCTCGCCGGGCATCTCATCCCCTTCGGCCGCGACCCGCTGGCGTTTCTCCAGGCGGCCCGCGCCGAAGGCGACATCCTGCGTCTGCAGATCGGGCCCAAACAGTTCTACCTGCTCAACTCGCCGGTCCTGATCCGCCAGGCTCTGGTCGAGGATGCGGCGAAGTTCGGCAAAGGTGTTCTCTTCGAGCGAGTACGTCCGCTGCTGGGCAACGGCCTAGTCAACTCCGAAGGATCGTTCCATGCGCGGCAACGCCGGCTCATGCAGCCCGCGTTCAACCGCAAGCACATCGCCAACTATGTCCGGACAATGAGCGACCTTGCCACATCGCTGGCCGACTCCTGGCACGACGGGCAGACGGTTGCGCTCGCCCACGATCTGCACAGGTTGAGTTCGGACGTCATAGCGACCACCATGTTTCCGGACACCTCGAGTCATTCCATGGTCGAGGAACTACAGCGCTCCCTGTCGGTCGTCTTGAACGGGGTGATCATCCGAACGCTGGTACCCTACCGGTTCTGGGAATTCCTGCCGATACCGGGAAACCTACGCTACCGGCGTGCGATCGACCGGCTGCGCCGCACGAGCGGAGAGCTCATCAAGACCGCCCGCGCGGGTAGTGCCGCACCGGACGGCCTGCTGGCGTTGTTCGCTGCCGCCCGGGATGCCGATACCGGCGAAGCGATGACCGACCTCCAGCTACTGGACGAAGTCACCACCCTGTTCGCCGCCGGCACCGAAACGGCATCGGTCACGCTCTCCTGGCTGTTCTACGAGCTCGCGGGCCACGGCGCTATTGAAGCACGCCTGCACGCCGAGCTGGACGAGCAACTCGGCTCCGCACCGATCGACTTCGAAACCATCAATCGGCTCGGCTACTGCCGCCGTGTGATCGAGGAGACGCTGCGCCTGCACACCCCGACCTGGTTCCTGAGCAGGCGTGCCATCGACCCGGTGCGGCTCGGTGACTGGCTGATACCCGCTGGCGCGGAGGTCATCTACAGTCCGACGACCCTGCATCGCGACCCGAACCTGTTCGACGACCCGTTGCGATTCGACCCGGACCGGTGGTTGCCGGAACGCAGCCCCAGCGTCAGCCCCGGTTCGTTCATCCCGTTCAACCTGGGGATCCGCAAATGCATCGGTGATCACTACGCGATGACCGAGATGATCGTCGCGGTGGCCGCGATCGCGCGCCGGTGGCGGCTCGGTGCGACGCCGGGACACACTGTGCGCGAACGCGTTTCGACGACGATCCACCCCGGAAACCTGACAATGAAGGTGGAGTCTCGTCGTCCGGGTATGCCTGCGCCATGACAGCACAAACCTGGACGCACCGCTCCCGTCCACGCGCCCACTGCGGGGTTGAGGGAATCGAGCTCGCGTCGGACGCGGAAACCATCCGGCGGACGGCGCGTTACCGGACCGCGGCCCCAGCCGCCGGCACGGTCGTGGCTCGGGCCACCCCTGGCCCCGCCTACCAACTCAGCCAAGACGGCAACGTCGACCGGCACGCAGCGATCTCGGCTCGAGAAGATCAGCCGGATGCGGGACTGCGCGTTCCATGCCGGAGTTGAGCTCGTCGAAACGGCTGGCTCTCACCCGGTTGATCATCACGGACCTCGCCGGGTCGACCGCTGGTACAGCACATACCATTCCCGGTCGCAGCGATCCGCCGGTTCGATGTCGTAGGAGGCACAACCGATCCCGACACACCAGAAACGAATCACATCGACGTGAGACACGGTCTTACGCATTATCCCGTTGAACGCCAAGCCCTTCGCCGGGATAACAGCGTCCGACCGATCGATACGACGTGCAGCGAATTTCAGCGGCGAGCGTAGGTGACAGCGACCGCATCGCCAGCCAGAACGGTAGCGTCGACTAAACGCAGTGGAGGCAGATCGGTTGGATCCGCAAAATGGGGGACACCATCAGGTCCGGCGAGGAGTGGGTGCGTGATCAGCACATACTCGTCGATGAGGTGTTGGCGCGACAGCTGGCGGGCCAACGTAGGACTGCCTTTCAATTAGTGATCGGTCTGCGGAGATCCGCCGTACGCTTGGCATGTAAGAATTTCTCTGACTAAAGTCAGAGAATGGATGTGATGCAGATCGATCAGGTGCGGCGGTTCAACCGCACCGTCACTGAACGCGTGGGTGTGCTCCACGACCATTACCTGGGCCGGGATCGGCCCATCGGTGAAGCGCGGCTGCTGTGGGAGATCGGCGGGCAGGGCAGGGACGTGCGGTGGTTGCGAGTGCGTCTGGGGCTCGATTCTGGGTATGTCAGCCGACTGCTGCGCTCCCTGCAGGCGGATGGCCTGGTGACGATAGAGCCGCAACCTGGCGACCGGCGAGTACGCACAGTTCGGCTCACCGCTGCTGGTCACGCTGAGCGTGATGTCCTCGATGGCCGTAGCGACGAATTGGCCGGCTGCCTGCTCGAACCGCTCAACAGCGCCCAACGCGCCCGGCTAGTGGCCGCTATGGCCGAGGTGGGCCGGTTGTTGACCGCCACGATGGTTACGCTGGAAACCGTCGCTCCTGATCACCCTGACGCCCAGTATTGTCTACGGTCCTACTTCGGTGAGCTGCAAGAGCTCTTCGAGACGGGTTTCGACCCCACGCGGAGCCTGCTGCCCGACGCGAGCGAATTGCGCTCTCCGCGCGGCCTATTGCTGGTCGCCCGGCTGCATGGTGAACCGGTCGGTTGCGCTGGCCTCAAATTGCCCCCCAATGCGGCACCTGAAATCAAACGCATGTGGGTCGCGCCCCACGTGCGGGGCCTCGGCCTCGGACGCAGGTTCCTGGCCGAACTGGAGGCACGGGCCGCCCAGCGCGGATGCGACGCGCTGCGCTTGGACACCAACAAGGCGCTGGTCGCCGCGATCAGTCTGTACCGCTCCTACGGCTTTGAGGAGGTTGCCGCCTTCAACGAGGAGTCGTACGCCCATTATTGGTTCGAGAAGCGGATCACCACGCCATCGTCCGGGTGAAGACCTCATCTGCGTAGGTGACTGGCCGTAAGACTTCTCCAGGGCGGGCCGGTCGGGTTGTTCCCCCGAATGGACCGCCTTCCACTTCGGAACGCTTTCAACTCGGCGGAATCCACGGTTGCCGCAGTCCACCTTGGCGTCCGGCTCATCGACATTATGGGACGTTCGAAAGCTGCAGGCAGCCGGACGTGGGCGTGGTCAGAAGAGGGTGTCACGGACGCGTAGTGGTCGGTAGCCGGTCAGGTCGAGTTGGGCGGGTTCGGCGTCGATGTCGATGGCGCTGAAGAAGTTGATGTTTACGCTGCGGGCTGGAGAGATGTGCGTGAGTACCTCGTCTGGGCGACGGCGAGCCCGTAATACTCTGTCGTCTGACCCGAAAATTGAAGGTGAGGTAACCGCTTGGCCGGGGTCAGGCGGCTCCTTCGATGGGGTCGAAGCGGATGGTGAATCCCAGGGCGTTGGCTTGGCGGGTGAGCCGGCGCATCGCGGCTTGGGGGTCGCGTTTGGTGAAGTAGTCACCGCCGAGGTCGTGGTAGTCGACGTCGTTGGTGAGCATGTGCCAGACCGCGGTGAGGATCGAGTGTTCCAGGGCGACGAGGGCTTTCTTCTTCCCGAGCCGGGGGGCTAGTCGGTGGTAGCGGGCGCCGAGGTAGGTGTTTTCCTTGGTGCGGGATGCGGCCATGGCCGCGGTGCCCAGGGCACCGCCGAGCCATCGGTTGCCGTGGCGGGTCTTGCCGGATTTGTGTTTGCCGGCGGATTCGTAGTGCCCGGGGCAAACCCCGGCCCACGAGGCCAGGTGCCCGGCGGTACGGAACCTGCTCATGTCGGCGCCAGTCTCGGCGATGATCACCTCAGCGGTGCTCTGCCCGACCCCAGGGATCGTTGCCAACCGTTCAAGCTGACGGGCAAAAGGGCGCATCTCTTCCTCGATCCGCGTCGACAGCTCCAGGATCACGGCCGAGAGCTGGTCGATGCGTTCCAGGTGCAGCCGGCACAAAAAGGCGTGATGCTCCCCGAAGTTCCCGGTCAGCGCCTGCACCAGCTGCGGAATCTTCGGGCGCATCCGGGCCTTGGCCATCTCTGCCAGTACGCGCACATCGCGCTCCCCGTCGATGAGCGCCGCGAGCATCGCCCGCCCGGAAACACCGAGGATGTCGGTGGCCACACTGGACAGTTTGATGCCAGCGTCTTCGAGTTCCTTCTCCAACCGTGAGGCCTCGCGGGAACGTTCAGCCGCCAATGTCGTCCGGTAGCGGGTCAGATCCCGCAGGTGCCGGATCGGCTCCGGGGGCACGAACGAGGCCTTGAGTAGCCCGCACTCACCCATCTGACACAACCATGCCGCGTCGGACACGTCGGTCTTGCGCCCGGGCAGTCCTTTGGCGTGCGCGGCGTTGACCAGGATCACGTTCAGGCAGTCCTCCAGCAGATAGAACGCACCCCGCCAGTAATCCCCGGTGGCCTCCATCACCACAAGGGTGACCTTCTCGGCCACCAGCCAGTCCCGCAGTTCCAGCAGGGCGTTGGTGGTCGTGGCGAAGGTGCGGATCTCCTGGCGGCGTGAGCGCCCGCGCCCCGGCTTCGCGGTGCGCACACACGCTTTTAGGTCCTTCTTGCCGATGTCCAACGCGGCGCACCGCTCGTGCAACAGTTCCACGACACCCTCCCGAGACGACTGGCCGGCCTGGCACGCCCGTCCGGAGGAACCACAGGGCTAAAGAGTCTGACCCACGTGCTCGAAGCAACAATCGACAGTTCCTGTCGGTGGTCCCCAACACCATCCTGATCCACGAGCTCAAGGCATCACAGTACGATCGGCGTCCCGGACGAACGCGCCCCCATTTTCCCGCCTCCACGGCGGCCCAGCGCAGCGGCCCAGGTTCCTGATCCGAAAATACCCCCAGCTCAGGGTGGGGCCGGGCATGGCTGGGTCCCCGACTGCGATGCGTAGCGAGCCGTCGGGGTGGTCCGGGTGTGGGGGTTAGGCGGCTTGGACGGGGTCGAAGCGGACGGTGTAGCCGAGGGCATTGGCTTGGGCGACGATGCGGCGCATGGCGCGTTCGGGATCGAGGCGGGCGAAGTAGTCTGCGCCGAGGTCGCGATAGTCGAGGTCTTCGGTGAGCATGTGCCAGGTCGAGACGAGAATCTTGTGTTTGAGCGCGACCAGCGCTTTCTGTTTGCCTATTCGTGGTGCCAGACGCCGGTATCGGCCGGCGAGGTAGGTGTCCTTGGTGCGGGCCGCGGCCAGAGCGGCGGTGCCCAGAGCGGCATTGAGCCATCTGTTGCCGTGGCGGGTCTTGCCGGATTTGCGTTTGCCGGCCGATTCGTGGTGCCCGGGGCAGTCCCCGGCCCAGGACACCAGGTTCGCCGCGGCAGGGAACCGGGACATGTCCCCGCCGGTCTCGGCGATGATGACCTCCGCGACGCGGCGCCCGACACCGGGGATGGTCTTGAGCCGGTCAAGGCTGCCGGAGAAAGGGCGCATCTTCTCCTCGACTCGTGCCGAGAGCTCCTCGATCGCCGCCGAGAGCTGGTCAATGCGTTCGAGGTGCAGTCGGCACAGGAACGCGTGGTGCTCGCCGAAGTTCCCGGTCAACGCCTCCACCAGCGCCGGGATCTTCGACCGCATGCGGCCCTTGGCCATCTCCGCCAGGGCGGCCGCGTCGTCCTCGCCGTCGATCAGCGCCTTGAGCATCGCGCGCCCGGACACCCCGAGGATGTCGGTGGCCACCGACGACAGCTTGATCCCGGCGTCCTCGAGTTCCTTCTCGAGCCGCTGTGCTTCGCGGGTGCGCTCGGCGACCAGGGTGGCGCGGTAGCGGGTCAAATCCCGCAACTGGCGGATCGGCTCCGGCGGCACGAACGAGGCCCGCAGCAGCCCGCACTCGCCCAACTGGCACAGCCACGCCGCGTCGGAGACGTCGGTCTTGCGGCCGGGCAGCCCCTTGGCATGCGCGGCGTTGACCAGCATCACGTTCAGCTCGTCCTCCAACAGGTAGAACGCCCCACGCCAATAGTCGCCGGTGGCCTCCATCACCACCAGCGTCACCCGCTCGGCGATCAACCAATCCCGCAGCTCCAAAAGCGCGTTCGTGGTCGTGGCGAACGTGCGGACCCGCTGATCGCGGGATCGTTTCCGGTTGCTCGCGCTCGGCGTGCGCACACACGCCTTCAGGTCTTTCTTACCGATGTCCAACGCGGCGCACCGCTCGTGCAACAGCTCCACACCCATCCTCCGGGTCGACCGACAACAGGCGCGCCCGCCCGGAGGGGCCACAGGATCTGAAGAGTCTGATCCTCGTGCTCACGGCAACAATCGACACACCTGTCGGTGGCCCCCACCCGCCAAACTGACCGACGAACTTCTATAGCATCAAGGAAATCTCGGCGTCCCGGGCGAGCGCGCCCCCATTTTCCCGCATCGACGGACACCAGCGAAGCGGCGACGGCAACTGACCGGAAAATAACCAAGGTGACCGGGCACGCGACAGCACCCGGCGGAGCCGGGTTGTCTTGTGGCGGTGGGCGTTAGGCGGCGGGTTCGAGGGTGACGTGGTAGCCCATGGCGGTGAGTTGGGCGATGTGGTTACGGATCCTGCGTTCGGTGTTGACACGGGTGGCGTGGTAGTCGGCACCGAGATCGCGGAACCGGGCGGTCGGGTTGCTAAGCAGGTTCCAGATGATGACCAGAATCGAGCGGGCAACGGCCACGAGGGCTTTGAGTTTCCCACGGCGTTTGATGATGCGCCGGTAGCGTTCGCCGAGGAACGTGCTGGTCTTGGCGGCGGCCGCGGCGGCCTCGCCGAGAGCACCCTTGAGATAGGGGTTGCCCTTGCCGGTCTTGCCCGCGCGTTGCACGGGTCCGGATTGGATGGTGCGCGGGCACAGTTTCGCCCACGACACCAGGTGTGCGGCGGTCGGGAACCGGCTCATGTCGAGCCCGATCTCTGCGAGGATGATCTGGGCGGCCCCCGGGCCGATACCGGGAATCTCATCGAGCCGCTCGATCACGGTCAACTCGGCGGCGTCGTCCCCGCTCGGGCTCGCGCCGCCGGGACTGTCGCCACCACCGCCCGCTACGGGCGCCACCGCGGCCAGCAACTCGTCGATGCGGGTAGTGAGTGCGGCGATCTGGGTGCTCAACGCGTCGATCTGGTCGAGCAGCATCCGGGTCAGCTCCGCGTGGTGGTCATCGAACCTGCCGGTCAACGCCTCGACCAACGCGGCCCGTTTGGTTTTCATCCGGCCACGGGCCAGATTGGCGAGCCGGCGTGGGTCGCGCTCGCCCGCGATCAACGCTTCGAGCATGTCGCGCACCGACAGTGTGTCCATCGTGGATGCCACCGACGACACCTTGATCAGCGCGTCCTCGAGCAGTTTCTCCAGCCGCTGCCAGTAGCGGGCGCGTTCCCTGGTCAGGTCGATACGCAGCCGGGTGTAGTCACGCAACTGCCGGATCGGGGCCGGCGGCACGAAACTGGGTCGCAGCATGCCTTTCTCGGTGAGCTTGGCCAGCCACACCGCGTCCAGCTTGTCGGTCTTCGCCCGGCCCGGCACGTTCTTCACATCGCGGGCGTTGACCAGCTGCACCCGCAGCCCGGCCGCTTCCAGCAGATAGAAGTCGGGTAGGTCCGCCGCATTGCGGCGGCGGACCCCCCTCAGTCAACCTGGCCCCAGGGGACGCCGCGAGGCGTGAAAATGGGTGCGGTCGCCTGTCGACGCCGATTGGTTCTTGGGCTTGGAGCCCGTCCCTCAGTCTGGTGTCGGGGCCCGACCTGCAAGGGTCACGCACTGTTGCTTCGAGCACGCCGGTCAGACTTCGGTTTCCCTGACCGTGGCCCCCGGGCGACCTCTTGCGTGGTGCCGGCCTGATGGAGGTAGTGAGGGTGAGGAAGAAACCGGTGATGTCAAAACCGGAGGTGATCCCCGACGACGAGCACGAGTTGATCCTGCTGCGGGTGTGCGGGATCGATGTGGCCAAGGCGTCAGGGTCGGTGTGCGTGCGGGTTCCACCGGCCACTGGCACACGCCGGGCGAGCCAGGTGCGGGAGGTGCCGGCCACGATGAAAGCCATCCTGGAGCTGGCCGCGGAGTTGACGGCGAAGGGGATCGAGAAGGTCACTGTCGAGTCGACCGGCGACTATTGGCGGATTTGGGTGCGACGTGAAGTTGCACTGGTTGAGTGAGATAGCCGAATGGAGGGTCGAATGCACGACGGTTAGCTTCGGGCGAGTGCTCAGTGCCTGTCTCCGCTCCTGGCATGCGTCGCTGGTAACGGCGGGGTGTGAAGCCCAGGAGGAAGCCCAAGGGCTGGTGTTCCATCCACCGGTTACAGGCAAGGAGAAGTCCGGAAGGGTGAATATGGTGAACCTCTGTAAGCCTCGTTAGCCAGAGCTGCGGATGATGGGAAGTCCTACCGCAGAGCAGGACCCGTCGCTGTGAGGCGGCAGTGGTGATCGGAGTTCAGATGCCGGTCATGTGAGCACCACGGTCCCGGGGTAAAGGGGGCACCCGACACCGGACGCATCTCACCAGTGTGGAACACGGGAACCCCGTCACGGTCCGGCGGCTGATCAAGTCGTCGGTAGGCCGACCGCGAGGGAGGCGGATAGCCGTGGCGGGAACAGGACGGCCCGAGAAGCCAACGGCGGCTGCCGAAAGGCGACAGGAAATCGACGGCGCGACACCGGCTCCTCCAGCCGGTCGCCGCCGTATAACTGGCCGTATACCAGGCTTAGTGCCTGGCCCCGAAGGGGGTGCTGACGCGGGCCGGGTGGCTCTTTGACGATACGAAACCGAGGACGCGGGAACCGATGGACAAGTTAGGCACCACGACGCGGGAAGCGACGGCCGTGATGGTCGACATCGCGGCGCTCGATGCGCACGGCGACGCGGTGAACGGACCTGAGGATCTGCTCGACTGGGATGGGATCCGATGGTTTCCGCTGGTGGAGCGGGTACGGCGTCTGCGGCAGCGGATCTTCAAGGCGGAGCAGGCCGGCGACCGGAAACAGGTTCGCAATCTGCAGAAACTGATGTTGCGCAGCCGAGCCAACACGCTGGTCAGCGTGCGGCAGGTGACCGAACGTAACACCGGCCGCCTCACTGCGGGTGTGGACGGGCAGGTCGTCTCGACCGGTCCGCAACGGGCAGAACTGGCGATGCTGTTGCACCGTCGGGGTGGGCCCGCGCACGCTCTGCCGGTGCGGCGGGTGTACATACCGAAGAAAGGTGGGAAACGCCCGCTCGGGATCCCTGCCATCGCCGACCGCGCCCAGCAACAGCGGGTGCGCAACGCGTTGGAGCCCGAGTGGGAGGCGCGGCTGGATCCCAAGCAGTACGGGTTCCGACCGGGACGCGGCTGCCACGACGCGATTGTGATGATCCACCGAGCGTTGGCGGTGAAAAACGCCAAGCGGGAGTGGATACTCGACGCCGACTTGAAATCCGCGTTCGATAAAATCGACCACAATTTTCTGCTGGAACGGATCGGGACGTTCCCCGCCAGGGAGCAGATCCGGGGATGGCTGAAAGCCGGTGTGGTCGACAAGGGCCGGTACGCTCCGACCGATGAGGGGACCCCTCAGGGCGGAGTGATTTCACCGTTGTTACTGAACATCGCGCTGCAAGGCATGGAAGAAGCCGCCGGAACTCGATACGACACACGAGGTTTCGTCGAACGCGGGTGCCCGACCACCATAACCTACGCTGACGATTTCGTCGTGCTGTGTCACAGTCGTGAACAGGCGCAGGAGGTTCGGGGGCGGATCGGTGCCTGGTTGGAGCCGCGAGGTTTGGCCATCAACGAGGATAAGACGCGAATCCGCTGTCTTCTCTGAACTAAATTTGTGACCGGTTGTTACCGGGTGCCCGAAGTGGCGCGGCCAGCGACCTCGGAGAAGGTGGGGATGCCGAGTTCGACATTGGTCGCTTTGTGTTCGGAGGAGGTGTCGAGTTGCGCCAGTTTGTTTTTGGCGCCGGTGAGGCTGACTTGCAGTCCTTCGATCTCGCCGAGCCATCCCTCGCGTTTGGCTTCGATAATGCGGGCTTCGAGGTTGTCTCGGATCTCTTCGATGCGTGATCGCTGGGCCGGATCCGGCCTGAGCATGGGACATTTGACGCAGGCGTGCTCATGGATGCACGGAGTATTGAATGCGCGTGCGCAGGTGCCGACAGACAGTTTGCGGCGCTCGAAATGCGCAAGGAATGCGTCCCATTCGGCGTCGGTCGGTGTTCGGTATTCTTCGCCGGGGCGGGTCGCTCGGCGACGGGCGATGAACGACCGGTGTGCTTCGAGCGCTTCGGTCGGGTAGATGGCCTTGTAGCCCATGGTTGTTGTTATCGAGGCGTGTCCGGCGATAATCTGGGCGATGTGTGGTGGTAGGCCGTTCATAATGGCGTCGGTGATAAAGATTCTTCGGAAATCGTGGGGTCGGAAATGAAGTGGATTTCCGTCGGTGTCGGTGATCCCGCTGACGGCCAGGATGCGGGCGAACATCTGGTAGATCGCTCTGGGGTTGAAGGCGTGTTTTTCTCCACCGACTGTGCGCTGGAACAGCAGGCCCATCGGTGGCATCCAGGTCTTCTCGGAGTAGTCGTAGGCGGGGACGAGGGGGACGGCGCCACTGGGTATGCGGATGCGGCAGATGATCGCCGACAAGACGTCGGCAAGCTCCGGGTCGACCAGCAGTAGCCGCTCGGCGTCGGTTTTGGAGGGAGCGATCTGCAGCAGCGGCACCAGTTCGCCGGTGGAGGGCAGCCGGTAGGAGGTGATGGCCTGGTGGGTCAACTCCAGCATTTCCTCGATCCGGCAGCCGGTCCGGGACAGCACTTCGAACGCGGCCCAAGCCCAGAACGCGTCGCTTTCCTCCATCGTCAGGTCCCGGCGAACACCCGTGACCGCCTCCTCGGCCCAGACCTTGGCGTTGACCGGTCGGAACATGACCGGGATGCGCAGCATCTGTCCGCCGATGGTGATCGTGTCGCCCGGGGTGGCTTGCCGGGCGGCGGTGAGCCGCTCTGCGGCGGCGTTGCGGAGTTCGTTCGCGATGCGCAGCAGGCTCGGCAGGATCGGCAGGCGTTCGCGGGTGCGTTGGTCCATGCGGGCTTTGACCGCCTGCTTCTCCTTTTTGATGCTCAACTCGGTGGATTTGATCGGACACGGAGCCGCCCACGGACCCCATCGGGTGGGTTCCTCCAGCGCCCATTGGGCGATATCGAGATAGAACGCACGAACTGTCGACAACACCCCCGCGGCCGAGTCCCGCGGTGTGCTGACCGTGCGTGTGATACCGGTGCCCGGGTCGGTGACGGTCCGGGTCTTGGTCTTCAGCCGTTGTTTCCACCCGGTGGCGAACTCCGGTGGCAGGCGCAGGGAGGCGATGCCGGGGTGGTGGTGTTCCAGGTCTGCCCAGAACAGCCCGGCCAGCTCGAGGGCCAGGCGGTTGAGGGTGCTGTAGTCGAGGCTGGGCCGGCGTTCGGTGAGGTAATCGATGATCAGGTTCCGGATCGGTCCGGGCCGCAGCTGGTAGCGATCGACGAGTTCAGTGGCTGACAGCTGTCCTCGCGCGTGTCCGCGCAGCGTTCGCAGGGTCGCGGGAGCGTCCGTCCCGAACACTCCCGAGCGGTGCAGCAGCACGTAGAACAGCGTTTTGCCCGGCGCGCCCCGCGGTCGGACACGGGTGTGCGCGTCGTAGAACTGGACGCAATCGCCGACGGCGATGTCGGCGATGCGGCCACCTTTGCTGGCCAGGATGACCGCGATACGCGCCTTCGCCGGTTGAGCGTTTGCGGTGATGATCGCCGGGTCGGAATTTGTCAAGCCGAATGAGACCGCTGGGTGTGTTATGCGGCTGCGGTATCGGTCTCCTGGGTGTTGTCGTCGGCGGGTCGGTTGATCCAGACGGTGTGGGGCAGGTCGAGGATCTTCGGCGGTGTTGTGGTGGCGAAGCGGTGCGGGTGTCGGGCGCGGGCCACGTCGAGCACCCCGCGCCGGTCGGCTGCTTTGCCGGTGGCCAGCCCGTAGTGGACATCGGCGGGTGTGTGTAAGCCGATGCCGGTGTGGCGGTGTTCGTGGTTGTACCACTGGGCGAATGAATCCATGAATTGTCTTGCCTCGGTGAGTGTTCCGAAGCGTTCAGGGAATTCCGGCCCGTATTTCAAGGTTTTGAACAGCGCCTCGGAAAAGGGGTTGTCGTTGGACACCCGCGGCCGGGAATGCGACCGGGTGACCTCGAGGTCTGCGAGCAGCGCTGCGACGGTCTTGGATGTCATCGAGGTGCCGCGGTCGGCGTGCACGACCTGCGGGACGGGCGTGGACACCGAAGATCTCCTTCATCAATTCCGTTGCCAGAACACCGGATTCGTGAGTATGGACATGGACACCGACGATGTAGCGGGAGTAGATGTCGATCATCACGTAGGCATCGAAATATTGGCCTTTGATCGGGCCGGCGAGCTTGGTGATGTCCCACGAATACACCTGCCTGGACGCGGTCGCACCAGCTCCGGACACACCTTCGCCGGGTGTCGCGCCAGTCGTCGGCGTTCGCCGACTTGCCGGTTTTCCCGCAGCACCCGATACATCGTGGACACCGAACACAGGTAGACACCCTCATCGAGCAGCTGGGCGTAAATCTGCAGCGGCGCCAGGTCGACGAACCGGTCGCTGGTGAGCACCGCCAGAATGCCCGCTCGTTCCAGGACGGTCAGCTTGTTGACCGGGTCCGGAGGCGGTGTCGTGGACACCACCACAGTGAGCGCGGCGGCGGCCTTGCCCCGGCGGATCGCGGTCGAACGCACCAGCCCGGTCAACGACGCCGCTTGCCGGGTGGGCACCCCCACGGCGGTCAACGCCGTATACGCGGCGGTCAACGCTTCTTGCGCTGCTCGTCGGAATCCGCTCTCTCGGAAAGGTTTTCCAAGAGAGCGTGCGCTTTTCCCATAATATCCAGGGCGGCCTCGGTGGTCGACAGGCGCTTGTTCAGCCGGGCGTTCTCCCGCGTCAACCGGGCGATCTCGGATTGCTCGGCGGTCAGCTTGCCGATCTTGTCGCTGGGCTTGCGGCCCGCGAGCACCCCGGCGTCACGCTGCTTGCGCCACTCGCTGATCAACGACGAGTACAGGCCCTCACGCCGCAGATACCCACCGCCGTCGCCGTGCTCGACAGCGGCCTCGTAGGCCTGAAGATGAGCGAGCTTCTCGGCCGCGCTGAACGCGCGGCGCCGCTTGGGCTCGTCGGCTCGTGGCCCCGGTGAATCCATCCGTCCATTGTGGCCCCCGATCGTTGAGGTCCTCGTGCTGGTGGTCATGAAGAAGTTGATCCGTATCTCGCCCTGCGTCAGGCCGATTTGCTGTGAACCAGTGGACTCAACTCAGCCTGACACGCAGGGGGTCGGCGGCGATCTCGCGATCCAGGGCGGCGAAGCCGCCGGCATCGCGGTATTGGCTCATACCGGTGGTCAGCGTGCACGAGCCCCGGCCGATCAACCAGGCCATGCTGGGGCGGATTACGTCTGCGCAGATCAGGATCATCAGCCCGGAGCCCAGGATGCCCCTGTTGGCCGATTCGCCCCGGACGGTCAGCCACTCGGTCGGCTCTCGCGCCCAGTCCGAACCCGAGCACTGTTGCTGACCGCTGGCCAGCCACCGCTGCTGCCACGTGTCGCCCGGGAACGTGGCCAGCCAGTCCAGGAACTTCCCGGCGCCGCGCAAACGTGGCAAGTGCGTCTTGCGCAGCTGCGCGCGGAACGGGGCAACATCCAACCGGCGCATCACTTCCAGCTGGGACTGGCGGGTGTGTGGCCACGACGTCTGCGGGGAGCGTGCCGGGAACCGACGTATCGCCGGATCTCCGATCCAATCCTGCTCTGCGGCAATGTCTTCGGTGAACAGCCGGTCACCGTCGCGGTGCCGAACCACATCCATCGCGGTCGTCTCGGCCCGGTCCTCGCCCGAGGTCGCAGTCACTACTGGCCACCCGGCCGTCCCCACAAGATCGCCAGCGACTGCGGGTCGTAGGCAGGACCAGTCGGCGGCGATGGTGGTTTCTCCCGGTTCTCGGCCCGTCGGGCATGGTGCGCGAGGACATGCTCGATCACCTCGTCACGGCCGGGGATCAGATACCGCTGTGTCGTGGTCAGCGCGGCATGCCCCATCACGGCCTGCACGTGCGTGAGCGGCAACTCCGGATCGCCAGCCATTCTGCGGGCCGCGCAGTGGCGTAGGTCGTGCAACGTCCAGTCCGCTCCGAGCGAGGCATTGACCCGCTCGAACATGCGATGCGCAGCGTGATAAGTCAACGTCCGAAACGGCCGCCGCAACGTCCACCACAATGGCTGCGTGCGCCCGGTCGGCACCAGGCCCCGCATCGACTGCTGATAGATGCGCAAGTGCACGAACGCATCCGGTGATGCCGGGACCTGCTGCACTGCCCGAGTTCCCTTGCGCACCACCGTGATCACCTGCTGGCCAGGATCGACGTCGGCGACTCGCATCCCCAGCAACTCTGACGCGCGGACACCGGCCGACACCCAGAATGCGACCAACGCTCGGTCCCGATCCGAGCGCAGACCCGCGAAGACCTCATCGAACTTCTCATCCGGAATCCCCCGCGGAATACGCTGCGGAACCCGCGGCCGGTAACGACCGACCCGGTCTCGACGGAACTCGTTCATCGGGTTGTGATGAGCATTGGCCCTGCTCGAACGCCGCGACCGGTCCAGCGGGAACGGGTTGATGATCGGGCCGGCGCCGGCCTCGAGATGGAAGTCATAGAACCCTCGTAGCACCGTTTCGGAGTGAGCGACGGTCGCCACCGCATACCGCGAATCACGCGAGGGCTTCCCGGTGATCGGGTTCACCGCACCAGCGGTCTTCCCATTTGCCGCCGAGACAGTCTGGAAGCGGCGAGGTTTCGCGGTCGACTGAATCCAGCAACTGAAATCCCGTGCCTCGACCCGGCTCGCTCGATCCCACGCCACATCAACCGCGGCAAGGAATCGCCACCAGCGCAACAAATCCATCCCATAAGACCGAACCGTCGCCACCGAGCATCCCGACGCCAGCAACTCGCGAAAGAACACACCGACCGGCTCAACCACCACCCCGGCCGCATCCACCAAGCGATAACGTTCACTCGCCGCGGTCGTTTCGATCAACCTGCCGATCCTCGGCACGACCAGACCCGAAAGATCCCGCCCAGCACCCTCATCCATGATCACGCGAGCAAGCTAGCGGGCCTCCACCGCGCACCATCCGCCACCTGCCCGAACCGCCCAGTTAGTTCAGTCAACAGGGCTATATGCGTGATTCGCGTCTTATCCTCGTTGATGGCCAAACCTCGCGGCTCCAACCAGGCACCGATCCGCCCCCGAACCTCCTGCGCCTGTTCACGACTGTGACACAGCACGACGAAATCGTCAGCGTAGGTTATGGTGGTCGGGCACCCGCGTTCGACGAAACCTCGTGTGTCGTATCGAGTTCCGGCGGCTTCTTCCATGCCTTGCAGCGCGATGTTCAGTAACAACGGTGAAATCACTCCGCCCTGAGGGGTCCCCTCATCGGTCGGAGCGTACCGGCCCTTGTCGACCACACCGGCTTTCAGCCATCCCCGGATCTGCTCCCTGGCGGGGAACGTCCCGATCCGTTCCAGCAGAAAATTGTGGTCGATTTTATCGAACGCGGATTTCAAGTCGGCGTCGAGTATCCACTCCCGCTTGGCGTTTTTCACCGCCAACGCTCGGTGGATCATCACAATCGCGTCGTGGCAGCCGCGTCCCGGTCGGAACCCGTACTGCTTGGGATCCAGCCGCGCCTCCCACTCGGGCTCCAACGCGTTGCGCACCCGCTGTTGCTGGGCGCGGTCGGCGATGGCAGGGATCCCGAGCGGGCGTTTCCCACCTTTCTTCGGTATGTACACCCGCCGCACCGGCAGAGCGTGCGCGGGCCCACCCCGACGGTGCAACAGCATCGCCAGTTCTGCCCGTTGCGGACCGGTCGAGACGACCTGCCCGTCCACACCCGCAGTGAGGCGGCCGGTGTTACGTTCGGTCACCTGCCGCACGCTGACCAGCGTGTTGGCTCGGCTGCGCAACATCAGTTTCTGCAGATTGCGAACCTGTTTCCGGTCGCCGGCCTGCTCCGCCTTGAAGATCCGCTGCCGCAGACGCCGTACCCGCTCCACCAGCGGAAACCATCGGATCCCATCCCAGTCGAGCAGATCCTCAGGTCCGTTCACCGCGTCGCCGTGCGCATCGAGCGCCGCGATGTCGACCATCACGGCCGTCGCTTCCCGCGTCGTGGTGCCTAACTTGTCCATCGGTTCCCGCGTCCTCGGTTTCGTATCGTCAAAGAGCCACCCGGCCCGCGTCAGCACCCCCTTCGGGGCCAGGCACTAAGCCTGGTATACGGCCAGTTATACGGCGGCGACCGGCTGGAGGAGCCGGTGTCGCGCCGTCGATTTCCTGTCGCCTTTCGGCAGCCGCCGTTGGCTTCTCGGGCCGTCCTGTTCCCGCCACGGCTATCCGCCTCCCTCGCGGTCGGCCTACCGACGACTTGATCAGCCGCCGGACCGTGACGGGGTTCCCGTGTTCCACACTGGTGAGATGCGTCCGGTGTCGGGTGCCCCCTTTACCCCGGGACCGTGGTGCTCACATGACCGGCATCTGAACTCCGATCACCACTGCCGCCTCACAGCGACGGGTCCTGCTCTGCGGTAGGACTTCCCATCATCCGCAGCTCTGGCTAACGAGGCTTACAGAGGTTCACCATATTCACCCTTCCGGACTTCTCCTTGCCTGTAACCGGTGGATGGAACACCAGCCCTTGGGCTTCCTCCTGGGCTTCACACCCCGCCGTTACCAGCGACGCATGCCAGGAGCGGAGACAGGCACTGAGCACTCGCCCGAAGCTAACCGTCGTGCATTCGACCCTCCATTCGGCTATCTCACTCAACCAGTGCAACTTCACGTCGCACCCAGATCCGCCAATAGTCCGAGGTCGACTCCACGGTGACCTTCTCGACCCCCTCGTCCATCAGCTGATCGGCCAACTCGCTGATCGCGTTGGTCGTGGCCGCCACATCCCACACCCGAGAGCCGCGGTGTCCCGGCCGCCCTTCTCGTGGCGCCCGGACACATACCTTGCCCGACGCTTTGGCCACGTCGATCGCGCACACCCGCTCGATGACCAGTTCGTGGTCGTCGTCGGGAATCTCCTCCGGACCAGTCCTCAACTCGCTTGTCTCCCATCGACATCCGCGTTGTCCATAAGGCGGGTTGCCCGGGGGCCTCGGTACAGGGAACCGAAATTCTGACCGGCGTGCTCGAAGCAACAATGCGTGACCCTTCCAGGTCGAAGCCCCGCCACCAGGCTAATCCACAGGCTCACGCACCCAAGGAAACGTCGGCGTCGGCAGGCAACCCGGCCCTATTTTCACGCCTGCGAGGCGTCACCCGAAGGGAAACAGGGGGCTAATACTTTGTCGTCCACACCGATGACCGCGTTGGTGGCCAGGGTCACCATGCCTGCTCGGTCTGGGTTCAGGTGTCTCCCGCACCGCGCCTTCGTGGGCGTAGAGCAGGTGGCGTTTGAGGGCGTGGATGGATTCGCTCTTGTTGAGCTGGCGGGTGATCTTGCGCCGGTAGTAATCCGGGTCGAACAGATACCGGTCGGATACGTAGATCGTGCGGCGCAACGCCCCGTACTCTTTGAGCGATCGACGCATCGACCCCCAGCCACCGGCAGCGGCTGCCTTCAACCTGTCAATCAGGCTGCTGCCCGTGTATTGATCCGGCGCGGCGTGAAGACTCATCGGTCCGGCCGAGGCTGATGCTGGCTTCATGAGCTGGTCAACATCGTTGATCTCGCAGGCGAGCTGCTAGTGGCATGCCGCTGAGCCTCTGACCGTACCTACGGCGGGAGTCGGCCGTCCCTCGCGCACGCACAAGGTGGAGCCTGGGTGAACACCGCCGACTGGCCGCGGCGGCGACCCTGATCCTCCGCATCCGCCAACACTCGCCACGATCACAGCGTTGACCGATGAGTTTCGGCCGCTTACCGGATCTATATGACTAGGCGGTGTGCGAGACGGCGCCCACGCCTCGTGGGAGAGCGACCGCCAAGTAGGAGGACCCAATGAGCAGGACGGTTGTCGTGCGTTATGAGACGCGCGCGGACGCCGCTGAGGACAACCAGCGGCTGGTGGAGGAGGTGTTCGCCGGGCTGAACCGAGACGATCCGGGTGGCCTGCGCTACATGACTTTGCGGCTGGCCGACGGTGTGAGCTTCGTCCACGTCGCGGTCATCGAAGGTGAGAACGACCCGCTCTCGGAGTCGCCCGCTTTCGCCGAGTTCCAGAAAGGGATCCGTGACCGCGTGGTAGGGCCACCGCAGCCGGCGAGCGCCACCTTGATCGGGTCCTACCGCTTCCTGGCGGGGTAAAGCCTGGGCGGTGCTCCAGCGTGCCCGTCGAAATCCAAACAATAAGGAATGAAAAATGAATCTCCCGAAAGTCGTATCACCAGACGAATGGCTGACGGCCCGCAAGGAGCTCTTGAAGTACGAGAAGGAGCTCACTCTCCGGCAGGACGCCCTCAGTGAACGACGCCGTGAACTGCCCATGGTGAAGCTGGACAAGGGCTACGTCTTCGAAGGTCCCAACGGGAAGACACCCATGCTCGACATCTTCGAGGGCCGCCGGCAGCTCATCATCTACCACTTCATGTTTGCACCCGAGGACACCCACGGGCATAACAGTTGCTCGCTGCTGGTGGACAACATCAGCCATGAGGAGCACCTGCACGCCCTCGACACCACGATCGCACTCATCTCCCGCGCACCGTTGAGCACGCTCACGCCGTTCAAGGACCGCATGGGATGGACTATTCCGTGGTACTCCTCGTTCGGCAGCGACTTCAACTACGACTTCCACGTCACCAACGACGAGTCGGTCGCTCCGGTGGAATACAACTACAAGGACAAGGCCACTCTCATCGAGAAGGGCACGCCCTGGTACATCAGCGGAGAATGGCAGGGCCTGAGCGTCTTCCTGCGCGACGGCGACGACGTCTACCACACCTACTCCGCATACGAACGCGGCATCGATGGACTGGTCAACACCTACAGCTACCTCGACCTGACCCCCCTCGGCAGGCAGGCCCACGTCACTGAGTTCAGCCTCCACGACGCCTACACGTCATAACAACAGCACAGTGGGGAGCGTCGGCCGATGGCGGCGCTCCCCATACCGCGTTGGCGGTCGACCGGAATTGATCACCGTTTGATGCCGCCGACAGTCGGCTACACGAACGATAAAAGGAGCGACGTGTCACCGGTACAGAAGCAACAGGCCATAGATGTGTTCCCGGCCAGCGAGGATTTCGCTCGTCTCACCGATCCGTTCCGGCGCCAGTTGCTGGCTCTTTGCTATCGGATGCTCGGCTCGGTCGATGAAGCCGAAGACGCGGTCCAAGAGACCTATCTGCGCGCATGGCTCTCCTATGACAAGTTCGAGGGCCGATCATCGTTGCGGACCTGGATGTACCGGATCGCGACGCGGGTTTGCCTGAAGGCGCTGGAACGCGGGGTGCGCCGACCGCTACCTTCGGGCCTGGGCGGTCCCAGCAATGCTCCGAATGGACCAGTGGACGCCGAACTTCCACATGCGGCGTGGCTGCAGCCCATTCCCGACGCGTTGTTCGGTACCGATCCAGCCCGAATCGTCGAATCTCGGCAGAGCATAAGACTGGCCTTCATCGCCGCGCTGCAGCATCTGCCTCCCCGGCAACGCGCCGTACTGATCTTCCGTGACGTACTTGCCTGGCAGGCGAACGAGATCGCCGAACTACTCGAGACGACAACCGCTGCGGTCAACAGCGCGCTGCAACGGGCTCGAGCGCAGATCGCCCAGATCGCACCCGCAGAAGACCGTCTCACCGAACCCGCCGACCCAAGACGGCGCGCATTGCTCGATGGGTACGCGGCCGCGTTCGAGAACGCCGACATCACCGCTCTCACGAAACTGCTCAGGGACGATGCCGTTTGGGAGATGCCGCCGTTCCCGACCTGGTTCCGCGGCCGTGAGACCGTCGGCCGTTTTCTGGCCACCCGCCTCCAGATCGCCAGCGACAACCGGCTGATAGCCACCGCGGCAAACGGGCAACCCGCGTTCGGGGTGTACACCCGCGGCCACGATGGCGCATATCACCCGCATGCCGTGCAGGTACTCACGGTCACCGCCTCAGGCATCGCCAACATCGTCGCGTTTCAGGACCCGCGGCTTTTCCCAAAATTCGGACTGCCACCGGCCCCACCCAACTCGGCCCCCACCGTCTCCACCTTCGTAATCCCCGCCGGTGAAGACGGTCGGGTCGCCAGTTCCAGCTGTACGCGGTGAGGTGACATGATTGCCCTTCCGGCCGTGTCTGACGACCACCTGACGTACATCCGAGCCGAGTTCGCGACAGTGTTTGCCCGACATCGGGAGCCGCGCGACTACCGATGTCCAGCCCATACCTATCGGGTCAACCTCATGTCTACGCACCTCGTTGTATCAGCGGTGTGCTCAAGCCGACCGGCAGGAAGGTGAGATGGTATGAGGCTTCGGCTGGCGACAGCTTCGGTGCCGGGACCGATCAGTGTGGCTGATATCGCGTCCCAAGCAGGAGGAACTCATGCACTACACAAGCGTATTCGCGAATTGCGTGCTATGGGGATGGATTTCGCCGCCAACGCTATCGAGAGGGAGATGACGGAACTGGATCTATCGTGACCTTAATCGTGCCGGACAACTCGAAAAGCGTTGGGTGTGGCTCCGTTTGAGTGACGTTGCGGGAGTGTCGGTTTGGTGTGGCAAGGGCTCCTTCTCGTAGGTTGCTGATTGCTGAAGTCAGACCTGATGAGAGAAGGAGCCCGATGTCAGGGTACAGGGCCGGGGGCGCGTTCGCCGCGTCGGAGGCGGTGTTCGCGGGGTTGGTTGCGGAGTTGGGTGGGGTGGATGCATGTGGAGACTGACCCACAAATGGGCCACGTTTTTTCCTTCGCCAGGAGCTCGTCCCGGGCCGCGTGCCACTCCTTGGGTGAAACCACGGCGGGAAGAGCCGGCGGGGGGTTGGTCTGAGCGTTCATTGGTTCACCATCGCTTTCCAGTGTCTCGGTTCTGCTACCGGTCGGCGCCGAACGCGGGCAGGACGGGTTCGGGTGTAAGTCCCGGGAACCGCTCTTGGAAATCGAGGACTCCGACCCAGGTCGGGTGCAGGCCGATCCGGACCATCCGCAGGCCGGGCTTGTCGATCGCCTTGAGGTAGGCGTTGCCCGCCTCGTCGCCCATCACCTGGCGCTGCATGGTCGCGTATTCCGGGAGTACGCCCTGGGCCTCGCTGTGGGGGGCTGTCGGTGGTGTCGATGCAGATCGCGACGTCGGGACGGGTCCGCAGGTCCCGGACCTTGTAGGTGCCGGCGAAGGCGCCGATGACCAGTTCGTCACCGGTCCAAAGGAAGTTGACCGGGATCACGCGGGGTGTCCGGTCGTTGCCGTTGTAGGCTGGGCACTAGAACCGTGGAATCGCCTTTGACGGGGTCAACTTGACATTGCCTGTCCAGTATTCGGAATGCGCCATTGTCTGCAATATTTCCGAAGCTTTGCGGAGGTCGCCGTCTTCGGCGGCCTCCAGGTATTTCTGGCTGAGATGGGGCATGATGAACCTGTTCATCAGCAGGCCGCGTTCCTGAGTCCAGCCCTCGAACTCGAGCGGCAGTGGGTAATTGTTGTTCGACTGTATAACAGCCCCAGTGGCGGGATCTCGAGTAATCTGGCTGCCACTTGCGAGGGCCTCGATGCCTCTGATCTTGTCCCTTGTGGGAGTTTCGAAGTAGTCCTTGAGGTAGTCCTGTTCGGCCTGAGTGAGGTCGGACCACGGCACACGGTCGATATAGCGCCGGTTCGCCATCCGGTGCGCGGTGTGCTGGAAGAGAGCCATGTTCGCCGGTGATTGGCCCAATTTGAGGATCGACATCGAGGCTGCGGCCTCGCCGATGTACGGGTCGCCGTCCCACACGCTCGGACCGAACGTCTCCCGGTAGTTGTAGGCCCTCACGGCATCGACCATCATCTCTTTGTCCGTGAAGCCGGCGTCCATCATGGAGGTGGCGACGTCGCCCAGCATTCCGCCGCGATTGATTATGCGGTCCACAGCGGCGGCGGCGCTGCGATGGGTGTAGCCGCCGTGTTCCTCGGCGGCTGATCTGGCTGCGTCTATATACCCCTGCCGGGTCCGCGCGGCGTTGACCGACCAGCCTTTCCGATATATCTCTTCATTTGCTGTGAAATTTGCCCGTTCGTAGCGATTCCTCAGTTTCGCGTTGGGTTCCCACGGGAGCCGCCTGCCGAAGAGCAGCGCGGTGATCGGGTTGGTGGCGACGGTGTTGATGCCGGCGAGTCCGGCGATGAGCGCGGCCCCCGGCAGGGTGTGGCCGGTCCCCATGTTGCCCATTCCCAGAGCGGTGGCACCGCTGCCCCCACCAGAGCGGCCCGCGCCCTGTATCGCGAGGGCGAATCGGTTGGCGATCCAGTTGTTGCCACGGCTGAGGCCCGCGCTGAGGCGCTTCAGTTGGAGGATGGCGACAATCTCCACTATCGCGCCGAGGACGAGCACCACCGCGACCTCGCCTCCGGCCTGTCGGAACAGGTTGCCCAGGAACAATACGTAGACACCGACGAAGACGGTGTAAGCCGTCATCCTTCCCGCCGCGACGAAGGCATCGACGATGTTGCGGACGAGGAATACTTGTGTCGGCCCGTAGACGAAACCGCCTGCCGCGAAACCGAAGATGGCCATGAACGCGTGGTAGATCGAGCAGATGATCTTGATTCCGAGATAGACCCCGAACACCAGCAGGATCGTCCCACAGATCAACAGCACCAGGCCGGAGCCGATCTGCCCCAAACTCGGATTGGTGGCCATTCCATACGCCGCCGAGTCGCCACAGGCCCGCATGCCGTTCACGATCTGGGAATCGTCACCCGATTGGACGCCCGCCGACCAAGCGCCAGCGCAACGCGGCGACTGGTCGACGACGTGACCGAAGTTCCACACCTGCACCGGGCGGCGTGCGAAGTTGTCGGCTAGATCGCCCTGCATGGTGGAGACCAGTTGGCTCGGATTCGGGCTGGCGTTGCCGTTGAGCCCTGCCGCCACCGAGATGCCCAGGTTGCGCCCTTGCGCGAGCAGGCCTTGTGAGGACAGGACGTCGGCCAGTGGCGCAGCCAGGACGATCGGGCCGAGCACGGCTACCCCCAGCATCGTCACAACCTGCATCGTGGCTTTGGCGAAAAGTCCGCGCACCACGAACCAGGCGACGAAGAACGCGCCGATCGCCGCGGCGACGAACAGCACGCTGGGTGTGGCGATCTGGCCGGTCAGGTTGTCGGCGACCCCGGTCAACGCTCGACCGAACGGATCCAGCCACCGGAAGCTGATCGCGAAACCGATCAACCAGATCGCGGCGGTCACGATGACCATGTAGCCGACGAACTCCAGGCCCAGCACCATCGAAACTATCGTCTCCCACGGCCTGAACAGGCTGCCGTGGCTGGTCGCGAACGTGTAGTCGGTCAACCGGACACCGGACGAGTCCCGGACATCCATCCACTGGAGCATGCCGATGCTGGACCGACCCGCCGCCGTACCGCTCTGTGTCTGCGCCACAGCCACCGCGCCGACAACCCCCGGGAAGACGACCAGCACAAGAGTGACCGCCAGCAACCACACTATTCTGCGCCGCCGGCGAGTGGCGTCGACCCAGCACCGAAACCGCTGCGCCAATACCCGCGGTTGCCATCGTGCCGGGTCCCAGAACTCGAATTCCCGCGCCTGCCAGCACCGCCGACCCTCTCGAGGTCGCACTTCCCCCATAACATCGGCACTCATCTATCACTGCCCTTCGAGGATCATGGTCGTTCATCAACCACGGCGGTAGGCATGCTGGAGGTCCATCGGATATAGGCCGATTCTTTTCGGGGGCAACGGATTTAACCGCGATTTAACCTATTGCTGTGAGCATTCGCGAAACACCGCCCGGCCACACGGTGCGATCAGCGGGCTATCTTGAAGTTGGAGACCGGGGTGCCCAGGACGCTCATCAAGCGAAGCCGGACCTGCACCAGCATCTCCGTCGCGCGTGCACTGCTTAGTTCGCCGAGATCGATGATGTCGGTCCAACCGAAGGAGGTCAGCAGATCGGTGACGACCTGCTTGGCGTCCGCGTCGTCGCCGGAGACGAACGCGGTGTGGTCGCCGCCGGCGACGATCTTCGGGTTGACGAACAGGTCGCCGATCATGGTGTTGAGTGCCTTGACTACTTTGGTGTCGGGAAATTCGCGCTGGATCTGCTCGGCTAGGGAGTCGGTGTCCTTTACGAACAAGGCGGGCGGGAAACCGTTGGCGAAATCGAGCGGGTTGGCGACATCCCACAGAACCTTGCCGGCTAGGTTGGCTGCGCCGACCCGGGTCAGCGCGGCGATCGATCCGTGGCCAGCAGTGGCGTTGACGACGAGTTCGGCTCCGACCGCTGCTTCGTCGAAGGTGGTAAGACGCACCGTCGGCTGTCCCAGGGCCCATGGGGCGAACCCGATGTTGCCCATTCGGTCCGATTCGGTGCGAGCCGACGTCTCGGCGACATCACGGGTGCCCATGACGACCTCGTGGTCCAGTTCGGCCAGTCCTGCCGCGAGGGTCCGTCCGGCGAAGCCGGTACCGATGATGGCGATTTTCATTGTGGAGTTCCTTTGCTTCTGTGTCACCGGATGAATTCGCTCGCGAATTGGCGAATAGTGGGAGCTGTCACGCGCGACAGCTCCCACATAAATAGACTCGGGGAAGCCGACAAAGGAATCGGGTATGCGGAAACTTCGTCCGGGAGTTGCCGGTTGCGGACGTCGGCCAGCGACTTGCGGGCCTGCTCCGGTGGTGTGGTGGCGAACCACGGTAGAGTCAAATGGCCCGGATGGTCCGGGCGTCGTAGATGACCACAGCGGAATCGTCAGCGCCGATGGATCGGTCTGACGGTGTTCGGACAGCGCGTCGTAGACGATGAGTTCGCTGCTGGGCTCGAGTGCCGGGGAGACGGCGGCGCTCACCGGTCCCGAGACGCAGTCGAGTGCCTTCGGCACGCCAGTCTCGCCGGTGATCTCGGTGACGCGCCGACCAGGTCCTCGTCCTCGGTGCAGATGACTTCGTCGCCGCCGAGCGCGTGGATCTCATCGACAGCGGCGCGATGGGGTACGACGGTGGTGTTCGGAAGCCGAACTGCTTGGCGAGCTGGATGAGGAGCTTGCCGACGGTCGAGCCGGCCACGGTCTGAAGCAGCCATTCGCCGGGCCGTACGTCGAGTTCGCGGGTGACCATTAGCAGTGCGCTCAGCGGGTTCGCAATGAGCTGGCAGGCGCTGGAAGTCGCTGAGGTGATCGAGTGCGGGCAGCAGCCCGGTTGACGTCCACGACGGCACCACACGTCCGACAGATTCCAGACCCGAGACGGTGGGAAACTCCGGCGCGAAGCCGTAGCGTCCGCGCAGAATTTGCAGGTCGCTGGCCCGGATTGGCGTTGCGTGGACATGGATCAGTGCCCGACTTTCGCCGGGCCTGGGGACGGGTTTGGACTCCGGAGGCAGGACGTCGACCGGTTCGTCGACACCGTGGGGCCACGAGAGCCCTCATGATAGATACGGCTGCGGTGACATCGCCCGAGGGAACTCGGGGCGCCGTCACGAAAATTAGGTGACCACGGCCGGTGACCGGGCTGTGTGGCGAGTTATGCGGTGCGGGTGAGTGGTTCGAGGGTGACCCGGTAGCCGAGTGATTCGAGCTGGTTGAGGGCCCGGGCTTTGGTCTTGGCGGGGACATGCCGAGTGAAGTAGTCGGGTCCGGGGTCGCGGTAGAACGCGCCGGTGGTGAGCATGGTCCATGCGGCTACGAGGATCGAGTGCTCGACGGCGACAAGGGCTTTCATCGGTCCGCGGCGGGCGGCGATGCGTCGATACTTGGCCGAGAGATAGGTTTGTTTGGACCGGGTCGCCGCGAGCGCCGCCGTCCCGAGGGCGCCCTTCAGATACCGGTTCCCGTGGCGGGTCTTGGTCGACTTCACCCGGCCGGCGGATTCGTTGCATCCGGGTGCGGTCCCCGCCCACGAGGCGAGATGACCAGCGGTGGGGAACACGCTCATGTCGCCGCCGGTCTCGGCGAGGAACACCTCAGCCACGATCCGGGAAAAGCCCGGGATGCTCTCCAGTAGCTCCCGGGCCGACCGAAAAGGTTCCATCGCCTCGCCGATCCGGTCGTCGAGATCGGCCAGTGTCTGCCCGTACTGGTCGATCAGGTTCAGATGCATTCCGACCATGTAGGCGTGATGGGCCGTGAATCGACCGGTCAGAGCCTCGGTCAACGCCGGGATCTTCGACCGCAGCCGCCGTTTGGCCAGGTCGGCGATCGCGGCGGGATCGTCACAGCCGGCGATGAGCGCCTCGAGCATCGCCCGTCCCGAGACACCGATGATGTCGGTGGCCACGCTGGACAGTTTGATGCCAGCGTCCTCGAGGATCTTCTCGATCCGCTGCACCTGCCGTGCGCGGTCACGGGTCAGCGCGGTGCGGGCGCGAGTGAGATCACGCAGTTCCCGGATCGGCGGCGGTGGGACCAGGGATCCGCGCAGCAGCCCGTGCGCGACGAGGTCGGCCAGCCAGGCGGCGTCGGACACATCGGTCTTGCGGCCCGGCATGTTGCGGGCGTCGTGGGCGTTGACCAGCATCACCTCCAGTACGTCTTCGAGGAGATAGAAATACGGTTTCCAATAGTCGCCAGTCGCTTCCATCACTACACAGGTGACCTTCTGATTTTGTCGATTCCTTTTCCGTGTGGGCGTGGTCTCAACACCAGACACCCCTGCACACCCTCGGGCTGCTATGCGGTACGTCGCGCGTGCCCACCACTGGAAAGGACCGACCTCCTCGTGAAACTCAGCTTGTACATCCCGACGGGCACCACCCAGGAGTTCTACGGCTACACCGACCCGGTCGCAGCGTTCGAGAGGATCCGTGAACTCGCGGTCGTCGCCGACGAATCCGGCTTCGACACGATTTGGGCGCCGGACCACTTCATGCCCTTCGGTCCGCCCGGCGCCTACGTCTTCGAAGTGTGGACCACTCTGGCGGCATTGGCCCGCGAAACCGAAACGATCAAGCTCGGGCAGCTGGTGACCGGTAACGGCTACCGCAACCCGACCCTGCTGGCGAAGATGGCCTCGACCCTCGACGTCATCTCCGATGGGCGACTGAAGTTCGGTATCGGGGCGGGCTGGTATGAAGACGAATACCGCGCCTTCGGCTACGACTACCCGTCCGCAGCCGAGCGGCTGCGCCGGCTCGAAGAGGCGCTGCAGATCATCACCTCGATGTGGACCGAGACCTCGACCACCTTCGACGGCACCTATTTCACGGCGACACAGGTGGTCAACCAGCCATCCGGCGTGCAGAAGCCGCGCATTCCGGTGATGGTCGCCGGTGGCGGTGAGAAAGTCACACTCAAACTCGTCGCCAAGTACGCCGACCTGTGCAACGTCCAAGAACCGCCGGACGAAGTCGCCCGCAAGTACGCCATCCTCGCCAAACACTGCACAGACGTCGGACGCGACTACTCCACGATCACCAAGACCTCCACGTCGTACTGCATCATCGGCGATAGCGATGAACAAGCACGAGCAGCTGTACCGGAGTGGGCGCCGTTGGTCTTTCCCGGCAACCTCGCGGACTACGGGCTCATCGGCACCCTCGACACCATCGGCAAACGACTCGACACCTACGAAGAAGCAGGAGTCGACGAGCTGATCGTGGGATTCGCCGACGCCCTCAACCCCGAAACACTCCGCACCTTTGCCGCAGCATTCATCCAAAAATAGTCACACCCCGCTCAGCCCGGTCTCCTCGAGGTATCCAACCAACACCCCGACAAACCAGACAACACCAACCTGAGCTTGAAGGGCCTGCGACCGGCAAGAGAAACGCTCATCGATCCGGTTCTCGCCTGACCGGAACGCCACGATGGCGTGCATGACCATTTTCGAATTGGGACGCCACCGCTCACTTCGAATCTGCCTCGGCCCGTCCGTCGTAGTCCCAGCTTGGACCGATCAACCGGAATTTATTCCACCGGTCGGTCTGGCGTGAAAAGTCCACTAGACGTGAAGGAGAAAATAATGGGTCTGCACTATTCCGATGGAATTGCGGGCGCGCGGACCATGATCGCGCTGAAGGCCGATGCCACCGCCATCCAGGAGCGGCTCCCCGACGGCTGGAGGCTGGAACCTTACTGCGGCGACGACCTCCGAGGGAACTCGCTGCGAGGAGCCAACGTCGTGGTCCCGTTCCATCAGGTGTACGCCACTGACGGTCAGCCCGACGGCATGCGGCAGGTGAGCTACGTCGCGTTCGTCTCACAAGCTCGAAACCAGTCCACGAACGAACTCGCGCATATCCACTGGTTCGCCTATACCGAAGACCCTGCCGGGGTGCCAGGCAAATACGGCGACGCGAAGCTCGCCGACATCAGGCGATTCCAGACATCCACCCAGACGCAGCGCGGCCAAACCGACGTCTACGAGCTCTTCATCGCCGCCGCGGACGACGGCATCGTGCACCTATCGCTCAGCTACCAGCAAGGCGACGCCACCATGTGGGTGAGCGCCGATAAGCCGAACCTCCCACTCGTCGCCGCGAACAACCCACAACTGGTCCGCTGGTATCAGGAAGACCAAGTACTCGACGTAGTGCGAAGTGACCCGCTCGGCATCAACATGGCCTCCGAAGTGAACCTCATCGTCCAGGGTGAACTCACGGACGTGTTCACGCCGGAATCACGCGTGATCGCCGTAGTGATTCAGAAACCCTACCTGCGTCGGGTCTGGGAACCGAGAGATGTCGATAGACAACGGATATTAAATTGATTTGGTCGTCGAAAGGCGGCGTGCCATCCAAGCGATCTATCGCCAGCATGAAACCACCCGTCCTCGGAACCGTCGCCACTCCGCTTGGCGGGCGCAATATACAACGTCCTACCGCGGCCTTGGCCCAGATGGGGTCGATGACAAACGCGACGGAGTGCTGAGAGGGCATGCAGGCGAAGAAGTTGAGGCGTTTGTAATCGAAGAAGTGAACGTATAGAAAGGTCTCGCCGAGTTGAGTAATAAGATCACTGAGACTTTTCCGAACATGTCGCAAAGTATCAGCGACACATTCGGCGCTGGAGTCCATTCTGCCTCTCTCCATTATCGGTCGACAGCGAGTCCAGAACTTGCATATGCGTAAAACATCCGAAGCATTCGACGCGGCCAAGAACCGGATCGCCGATGCCTTCGGCGGCCTTGCGGGGCGGCTTAACCGGGAGTGCCGACGCAGTGTGGACCACGTGGGCGATGCGGTGCGAAATCTCTCTCGGAAGGACCGGGACCTGCGGAGGGGGTTGACCTTCTCGGATGACCTCCACGGCCCGGTCACCTCCAACGCCTCAACTCGTGTACCGCGGGCAGGCGCGAACGGGCCCACCATGCTCCGCGGTAGACAAGCACTGGATGACCTCGTCGATCTATACGGCGACAGGATGGTATTCCATGGCGCAGCCGATCCTATTCGCAAACGTGAGCCGCGTCAGATGAGTTGGGCCGACGCCACCGGGCGACGATACCTCGACGGCGACCCCGCCATCTGCGCCGATACTCGCGCCGACCTCCCCATATTCGGGCGCTGTTCAGGGGAGGAACCCTACGGGTACGTCGCCACTGAGGACGGCGTTATCTATCGAGCGAAGGCGCTGCTACCCAGGACATGAGCGACTACACCGGGCACGTTCACGTCATGGACAGACAGCACTTCCAAAAATCTGCCCAGAAGTGCCTGACGGATGGCTGTTTCCTCGATCCGGAATTGAGATCGACCATCGAAGTCGAGCCATTCGCCATAGTTAAAGTGACGATGTCCGACTTCCCCATCCGATCAACGACTACGACACCTGACCCTCCATTACCGGCTTGGGTTGTCCAAATTCCGGGCTCTGCTACGTCGTAGTTGTGACGATCACATATTGCGGATGTACATAAGGAGTAGTGATGGCGGAGTACATGTTGTTGCTGTACACCCCTGAGGTCGATGGTGACGAGCAGCAAGTGGATAGATGGGCGGACATGCCGCTGTGGCGGGAGCTAACCGACAATCTGCGGAAGGCGGGGTTACTCGTTGCGAACGGTCCGCTGCATCCTGTGGACATCGCGACGACCGTGCGTGTGCGCGGGGGCGAGATCGAGTTGACCGACGGGCCTTTCGCGATGACCAAGGAGGTCCTTGCCGGCTACTACGTGCTGAACTGCGCCGATTTGGACGAAGCGCTGCACTGGGCGGCGCGGATGCCGATAGCGCACCGTGGCTCGGTCGAGGTGCGACCGATCGTCGGCGTCACGGAAATCCCTGTTCCGGGCCAGGCGTCCTCGCCGCAATGAGTGGTCGCGAGCCCGCGGTGGATGAGCCGGCAACCGCAGCGGCCGTACGGGTGTTTCGCGACGAACGTGCGACCGTGCTCGCGACTTTGATCAGGCACGTCGGCGATTTTCAGGTAGCCGAGGATGCTTTGCAAGACGCGTTCGAGGCCGCGGTCGCGACGTGGCGGCGTGACGGGGTGCCGAGAAATCCGGCAGCGTGGATCACCGTCGCGGCGCGGCGGCGGGCTATCGATCGTCTTCGGCGTGACCAGTCGGTCTCTGATCGCGGCGAGCGCCTGGCCGCGTTGCTGCGCCTTGACCCTAAGGAGCATCCGTCGGTGGGAGAAGAGGGCGTGATCGGTGATGACCGGTTGCGTCTGATCTTCACCTGCTGCCACCCTGCGCTCGATATGTCGGCGCGAGTCGCGTTGACCCTGCGCGTTGTCGGTGGTTTGACAACCGGCGAGATCGCGCGCGGGTTCTTGGTCGCCGAACCCACGATGGGCAAGCGAATTGTGCGCGCCAAACGCAAGATCGCTGACGCGCACATCCCGTACCGGGTACCCGGCGACGACGAGCTTGCGGGTCGAGTCCGCGGCGTTCTCAGCGTGGTGTATTTGATCTTCAATGAAGGCTATTCCGCCAGCGAAGGCACTCGTTTGGTGCGCGGCGAACTGTGCGACGAGGCGATCCGCCTGGGCCGCCTGCTGGGCGAGTTGATGCCCGATGACGCTGAGGTGTGGGGTCTGCTGAGCCTGATGCTGCTGCACGACGCGCGCCACGGCGCCCGTGTCGATGGGCACGGCAACTATGTATCGATACCCGAACAGGACACGTCCCTGTGGAATCGTGACCGGATCCGCGAAGGGCTCGGTACTCTTCAACGCGCGGTACGGCTCGACTGTCCTGGCCAATATCAGCTCCAGGCAGCGATCACCGTGCTGCATATCCAAGCCTCCGACGGTGACGCGACGGACTGGGCGCAGATCGCGGAACTGTATGGCGCGCTCGGCAAGCTGAATCCCTCGCCGGTGGTCGAACTCAATCATGCGGCCGCAGCCGGGTTCGCCTACGGCGCCCGAACCGGTTTGGAGTTGCTCGAGCCGCTGCTCGGCGATCCCGCACTCGAGCGCTACCAGCCGCTGTACGCCGCACACGCTGAACTGCTCAAGCGTGCGGGTGATCTGACCGGCGCGAAGCGCGCCTATGCACAGGCGATCGCGCTGTCGACGAATGCCGTGGAGCGTGCCGAACTCGAGCGACGACTCCAGAGCCTGACGGGCTGACCGAACTCCCGCCGGCGCGCTGTGGACTTTTCGTGGAGCTGTCCAAATCGGTACCCGAGGTGCGTCGGTTTATTGGGGCCGTCGGATTGCGGCGGCTCGGAAGCCTTTGGAAGGTAGGGATGGCATGACATGACATGACATGAGTTCGAATCTTTACCGGCAGGTGGTCACTGTCATTAGTGGTAGCGCCTCAAAAATTCAGCTTGAGGAACCTTCCGTTCGCGGGTGTCTAGGCAACATCTACCGCCGTGCCGAGCGCGATGTGAACGTATTCGTCAGCTGGTACTGCGATGCGACGGTGATTCTGCCTGGTTCCACTGGTATGGCCATGAAGGCATCCCAGCATCGGCATAGGCGATGCACGCGCCGGACTTGAAGTGCCCGAGTCGCATCTGACGCAAACAAACGGACCTTGAATTAGAAAGTGAACTACATCATGGCAAGCGAGCAATCAGAAGCCGTAAGGAACTACTGGCGCAGCATGACGGCTGCAGCCCAAGCAAATCCGAATCAGACGTGGGCGGAGAGCCGCGAAAGAGTGGAAAAAACCTGGGGTGGTTTGACGTCTGAGCCGGGCGGCGTCGACTACCTCGAAGTCGAGGTGGGCGGACGGCCGGCACTGTGGGTCGTCCCGAAGGGAAGTGCCCAGAACCGAGTCATCTTTAGCGTGCACGGCGGTGGAGGTGTGAGCGGCTCTATCTACACACACCGCAAGATGTATGGCCACCTCGCCAAAGCGGTGGGCGCCCGGGCGCTGCTGATTGAGTACAGTGAAGCTGAGTATCCGAAGCCACTCGACGATGCCGTTGCTGCCTATCAGTGGCTGCTTCACGGTGTCAATGCAAACCACATTGCGCTTGTTGGCGATTCGTTCGGTGGCAATCTGTCTATCGCGACCATGCTGCGCGCCCGTGAGCTCGGATTGCCGACCGCGGCTGGGTTGATGCTGATATCGCCGTGGGTAGACCTGACAGTGGGCAATGAGACCTTCGAGACGAGACAGGAGACCGAAGCTTTCTTCTACAAGGGAGTCGTGGCAGCATTGGCCTCCTTCGTGTTGGGGGATGCCGATCCGAAAGATCCGCTGGCCAGCCCCCTCTATGCGGACCTGAGCGGGCTGCCTCCTACGTACATCCAGGTGGGTGGCGACGAGACACTGCTCGGTGAGAGCCTTCAACTCGACGAGAATCTCCGCAAAGCCGGGGTGGACGCCCAGATCGAAGTCTTCCCCGAGCAGTTGCACATCTTTCAGATGGCTGCTGGATATTCGCCCGAGTCCGACGATGCAATCCAAAAGCTGGCTGCCTGGGTTCGACCTAAACTCGGTCTCGCATAGCGCTCACCCGACAGTGTCGCCGTGATGGGCTATCGGGCGGTTGTTGTTGCTGTTCCCGAGGCGGTTTCGTCGTTACTCGGTGCCGCACCAAATGGCGCTGGTTTCATCCGAAGCTGATTCGGGAGCGGTGACGCATCGGACCAGTTGAGGCCACTCGGATCACCAAGGGTGTCCTGTGGATTAGATGCTCCCGCTGGCCACAACACACGATACGAAGTGTGGTGACAGGGGTTCGGTTGGTTCACGATCCAGGGGTTGCAGGTTCCAATCCTGTCCCGTTGATAGAAAACGGCCCGGAGTTCGTGGTTTCCGGGCCGTTTTCGAAACCTTTCGAAGCATGGTTAACGATTCCTCTCTCATCGCTAAATACGTTAGTCTTACTCTCAGGTCCGGACTTCCGCATCCGAGTGGCCAGATCTGCGATCTTGCACTGGTAGCGGTTGTGCACCGCGGACGAGTGACACCCCGTGGCCGGTCGGGCAGTAGTGATCCGGCTGATGGTGCGCCGGTTCAGGTGCCCGGATTCCCGATGCCAGCGGAGTATCTTCTCCGCGCACCGCGTGCAGTCGGCCGAGGAACTACAGGTCGACGCGTCGAACTGGATCGGACTGTTGTGACCAGGTTACCGAGCTGGTCGAGCGATACCAGCGCCACAGCCCAACCCGGACAGAATGTGCCTAGCCTGCGCCATTCACGGTAATTGAGTCGTTGATCCCCGGATGTGCGAAAAGGTGTTCCGACCTGCGATAATTCGGCTTGCCTAGAGTCGAATGAGCAGATGAGGGAAGCACCTTTTCGGTGAGTGAGTTTACGTGGTACCCGCGGCTGGCCGCGGACGGGGATGGGTCGGGTTTGGTGTCGCAGGCGGGCACGCTGCTGCTGGTGCGCACCGCGGAGAAGATCGGCCTGGTCAAAGGCTTGTCGGAAGCGTTGACGCCGTGGCGGAAACCCCTCGCGACACACGATCCGGGCAAGATCGTGCTGGATTTGGCGATCGCGGTCGCCGCCGGGGCCGACTGTGCTGCGGATGTGTCGGTGCTGCGCACCCAGCCGGGAATGTTTGGGCCTGTTGCTTGGGATCCGACGGTGTCGCGGCTGGTGTCCACCCTGGCCGCGGATGCACCGAAAGCGTTGTCGGCCATAGCGAAAGCCCGCGCTACCGCGCGGGCCGCGGCGTGGAAACGCGCTGGCGAGCACGCCCCCGACCACGGGATCGACGCCGAGAATCCGCTGATCGTCGATCTCGACGCCACACTGCTCGATGCCCACTCCGAGAAACAGAACGCCGCCCCGACCTACAAAAAAGGGTTCGGGTTCCACCCGTTGTGCGCGTTCATCGACCACGGCCCCGACGGCACCGGCGAACCCGCCGCGATCCTGCTTCGCGCCGGCAACTCCGGCGCCAACACCGCCGCCGACCACAAAAAGGTCCTCGCCGAGGCACTCGAACAGCTGCCGCGGCGGCCCTCGTGGCGGATCGGCCGAAAGATGTTGGTACGCGCCGACGCCGGTGGCGGCACGCATGAGTTCGTGAAGTACTGCCACAAACGGCGGGTGCAGTACTCGCTCGGGTTCACCCTCACCGATGCTCTGGTCGAGGCAGTGAACCTGGTCCCGGAAAAGGTGTGGACCCCGGCCTACGACGCCGACGGCCAGGTGCGCAAGGGCGCGTGGGTCGCCGAAATCACCGGCATGGTCGAGGTGTCGGGCTGGCCGGCCGGGATGCGGCTTATCGTGCGCAAAGAACGCCCCCACCCCGGCGCACAGCTGCGGTTCACCGACGTCGACGGGCTGCGGTTGACCGCGTTCGTCACCAATACCGGCCGCGGGCAACTGCCCGATCTCGAGCTACGGCACCGCCGCAGGGCTCGATGCGAGGATCGCATCAAAGCCGGCAAGGACACCGGGATGCGTAACCTGCCCTTCAAATCCTTTGCAGCGAACCAGATTTGGCTGGGTCTGGTCGCGCTCGCGCTCGACCTCACCGCGTGGATGCAAATGCTGGCACTGACCGGCCACGACGCTCGCCGCTGGGAACCGAAAACGCTACGGCTGCACCTGTTCTCACTACCGGGCCGCATCGCCCGCCACGCCCGAAGAACCCGGCTGCACCTCCCCCGCAACGCGCCAACCACCGGACTGGCCCTCGGCGCCCTAGCTCGCCTCGAAGCCACCTGACCAGCACAAATCGTCTCTACAACCCCGAAAGGACCACCACCGGGCCCGTGGAACCCGGCAGCCACCCCGATGACACGGGACGGTCCGCGGCACCCACCAACCCGGCTACCATCGAAAAACGCAATCCGAACCCGATCAGGCCAGCACATCAGCCACGAGAAAGATCGAGGCTAGACGCCATCGAGGCGACTTCCCGCCGGACGCGGAAACAGTAGGCTCACAAGGGTTCTCGCGACATCATGCAACACCACGAGCTGCGTCTATATGCGATTGCCTTGCAGCCCAGCGTGATCGACACGCACCGATCATCAAATTTGTGCCTGAGCCAATATCACTTGTCCGCTAGCAACTGGGCAAGACTGATCTATGGCAATCGGGCCAGTGCGCGCAGGGGCTTCTGGCGCGGGTCTTTCTGGCGAACGATTTGCTTTGGACAGAACGAGCGGGTTGCGCGACAAACGTCTCGGGATTGCTGCCAAAGGCTGACCGTACCGCTCGCGGCCGACCGGCTGCGCGGCCAGGCAAGCGTGACCTTACGACGCTGCTGCTTTGCGCATACGGGCGGGGACGCGGGCTTGCAGACGCCTGGGTTGCGGCTTCTGCACCCTACTTGTCCGGCGGGGCCGGTCCTGCGTAGGCGGCTCCGGGGTTACCTGCGGGATCGTGTAGAGCTCGATGGTGAGGTCGACTTGTTCGCGGGTAAAGCGCAGGCGTCGGCCGATCCGGGTGTGCGGGATTCGTTTCTGCCGCGCCGCTTCTTCGAGCCAGTTGGCCGATGATAGGCCAAAAGCCTGCGCAACGGCGTCGGGGGAATACAGAACCGGCAGGCCGGTGACAGTTTCGGGGTCGGCTTCTCCGTTCGTGATATCTGGTCTCGCGGTCGTCATCCGATTGTCCAATCGCGTAGGTGGGCGAGGATATCCGCGGGCGTGACGGTGATCGGGCGACGGCGCCGGCCCAGGCGATCGGTCAGGACGACCCTGATCGTGCCGTCGTCGGCGATCTTCGGATTCCCTTGTAACCGGCGTGTTATCGCGCCCTGTTTCGCCAGGTCTGCGCGAATCATCAGCGCGGCCATGGCGAGGGCATCGCGGAGGCTGCGGTGCATGGGTGCCACGCTGACGCGAGTCAGATGCGGGGTAAAGGTCAGCCTGGTGTAGCCGCACTGCAATTCGAATCTGATGTCGGTTGGTACGGCGGCGTGTTTGGAGTCAGCGATCGGACGTGGCTGGCTGGTTTCGTCCGTCTGGTTGCTCACGGTACCTCCCCTTGCGCCCTTGTGAGCCGCTGGCATCGTCGTCGGCGGCGCCGAACGGCGTATAGGCAACCCCAAGAGTGTGTCAATGGCGTGCGTCAGTGGATCGTAACTGGGCATTTAGAGTCTGTCTATGACTCAAAGTGTTCAATTAAATGAACACAACTCGGCCTTGCGCCGATCATGACCAAAGGCTGGTCCGCCCGGCCCGCAGAATGGGTAGCGCGCGCATACCTTCGGCGGCGCATCACCGACCGCGCGCTGCGAGCCCAGCTGACGCCGAACTACCGCCTCAGCGAAAAGCCATTCTCGTCGACTCCGGCTTCTGCGCCGCCTCGACCCGCACCACCGTCGAACTCGTCACCGAGGGCATCGACCACGTCACCCCGGCCAGCGATGGGCAGCTGGCGCCGAGGCGTACCTCGGCTTGGCCGTCCCTGGCTTCCCGGCCTGTACATGGTGCATGGACCCGGCACATTCCTGTCGTCGGGGTCCAACGTTCGCATGAAGCAAGCCTCGGCCCCGCTACATCGCCGCCGGCGCGAGCGGCGGGGCATATCAATCGACGTCCGCCCCGAGGCGATGGCCTGCTACCTGCACTGGCGGCAACAGGCCATCGCCCGCACCGTCGGCCCAACGGCACGGCACCGACCTGGTACAAGGACTCAGCCGGGCGGTCTGTCACGCTCTGGCCCCGCCTCCGCGCGCCTGTACGAGCGACTGACCGGCCGAGACCCCGCCGATGCCTTCCTTCCCGTCACCGTCACACCGCCCCTGGGCGCTGCGTCTGGTACCAAACGTCCGCGGTGCCAGCACGACTGCGCCCGGACTACGTCGCCACCAAAGGTGTGAATTGACGAGACGACGTCACGCCGTGCAGGCGTGGATCAGGTGTGGTCCTGAACCGGTTGGGCGAGCAATTGTCCGAACACCATAGGTAGCCAACAGCTCTGACGCGGAACGGTCGTCGACTTGGTGGTAGCCGAAGGACAGCAGGAGGGTGCGAATTTCGTCGGCGGTGAAGAAGGTGTGCCATGGTTCACCTGCTGCGGCAACTAGTTCAGCGCGATTTTGTAGTTGTGTGCCCGTGGGATCGCCTGGTGCTGAGGCGATTGGGTAGAAGTAGTCGAATACCAGTTCCGAGGGGCCGCTGGCGATGTAGGGTCGGCCACCTGGTGGTAGGCCCTCGCGTGCGCTACGAACATCGCGGTTCTACTCGGTTGCCCGGTATGCATAGCCGTCACCCCTCTCGTCGGTTGATAACCTCGCGGCTCAGTTCGCTGTGACACGCCTGATCGGTTTGGCGCCGGGGAACAGGACCGGTAGCGCCGTGAGCGCCCGGTGAAACGGGCCTGGCCGCCACGTCAACCGGTCGGCGGGCACGGCCAGTCTGATGTCTGGGACCAGGTCGAGCAGGTAATCGATCGCGTCCACCGCGACCTGGTACGCCATCCGTCGGGCAGGGCAAGCGTGCGGGCCGGTGCTGAACGCGAGATGTGACCGGTTGCCGGTGCGGTCGCCATCGGTGACCGGATCGTTGTTGCAGGCAGCGATGCTGATGACGACCGGCTGGTGCGCGGGCAGCCAGGTGTTGTCGATCAGGATCGGCTGCCTCGGGTAGGTGGTGCAGAAGTTGGCCATTGGCGGGTTGTCGAACAGCACCTCGTCGAGGGCGTCGCGAGTGGACAGGCTTCCGCCGAGCAGGCCGCCGCCGAATCGGTCGTCGGTGAGCATCAGGAGCAGGGTGTTCAGGATCAGGTTGCGCTGCGGCTCGATGCCGGCCCCGTAGAAGCTCATCAGCTGGGCGACAATTTCGTCGTCGTCGAGGTTGCTCGGATGGTCGATCACCCGCGTGGTCACGTCGCCGCCGGGCTGGGCGCGCTTGAGCTGAACCAACTCGGTCAACGCTTCGGTGAGCATGTCCATGCCCTGCTCCGATGAAGCGGTGCTGTCGAAGCGCGCGGCCATTCCGGCGGCGACCCGTTGCCCGATTTCCGCCGGGCAGCCGATTGCCTGGTTGAGCACGGCGAACACGAGCGGGAACGCATACTGGCTCGCCAGGTCGGCTCTACCTGCCGCGATCCAGCTCTCGACCAGTGGAGTGGCGAGGTTTTCGACGGTGGCATGCATCGCGTGCAGGTCGACTTCGTCGATGGCGGCGGCGGACGCCTGCCGGTATCGAGCGTGCTCGGGCCCATCGGTGTACCGCGCGGCGGGATACCACTCCATCATGGGCCGCAGAGGACAGTCATCGGGGACTGTCCGCTGCCACGGGCGCGGATCGACCGGAAAGTGCTCCGGGTCGTGGAGGATCCGCACAGCGGTGCCGTAGCCGAGCACGAGGGTGCCCGGCACGCCCGGCGCCAACTCGACCGGTGCCAGCGTCCCGTACCGCCGCCGCATCTCCTGAAACGCCGCACGCGGATCGCGGGTGAACTTCTCGCCGTAGATCGGAACGCGGTCGTCGTCCGTGTCGACAGGAGACCCATGGACAGGACAACTCAACATAACTCCCCTTTAGACAGCGCCCTAAGTGTGTACGGGCCTGGTATTAGTCTCGTTGCCTGCGCGAAATCAAATGCAATTGTTTCGGCAGCCGAACAGCACTGTGCCACACCCATCGGCACTGCCGAAATGGGTGACTACCCAAAACGCACCCACCCACGACAATTCGTTTCCGAATCGATTCACGGCAGCCGTCGACAGCAGCTCACCAGGGAAGAGGCACGTCTCAATCGGCAACGAGAAAGTCCAGAGTGCCGCGCTTTTCGGGCCGTTCGTCCATCGCCGGGACGAAAGCGAATGAATCGTTTCGGACGTCGGCCGGGGAGTGTGTATACCCATAAGGCGCCCTGGAAATGGGTAACTACCCATAGACACTCATGCGCTACCCATGAACTACCCACTCACGGCGCGGGCGGTCCGATGGGAATTGTTTGAATAGCGCCCGACCTCTTTCGCGTTATAGTCACAGTGTGAGGGCGGGGAGCGCAGTGCAGGCGCAGTGTGAGAGCAGCTTTGTCGGCCGTGAAGAGGACTTGAAGCTCATCAGTAGTCTGCTGAGGGCAGGGTCGGATCGGATGATCACCCTGGTAGGGCCGGGGGGCATCGGGAAGACCCGTCTGGCGGCTGAGGCCGTCCGCGAAGCCAGGGCCCGCGGTGTCCAGGTGTATCGGGTGTGGCTGGCGCGACTGCCCGTGGATGCGGACTACGCGGCGGTGGAGCGGGAAACCGCGTCCGCTGTGATCGAGGCCGACTACTCGCATAGAAATACGTGGGACGCGCTGGTCGACACCCTCGACCAAACAGACGAGTCGGGCCGCAGCCGGCGTGTTGTCCTGGTGTTGGACAACTGTGAACACGTGCTCAGCGGTCTGGGGCTTTTGATCCCCGCCCTCCTCGACGCCGTCCCGGGGCTGATCATCCTGGCTACCAGCCGCAGCCCGACCGCATGGATCGACGAACGCCTGATCCCTGTGAAGCAGCTGCCGGAAGCGGACGCGCTGACCCTGTTTCTGCAGCGTGCCGAACTCACCGGCTGTGACCCGATTGCTCCGAGCCAAGAAGCCATCGCCGTCGAGATCTGCGCCCATGTAGGCTGCGCGCCCCTCTACATCCGGCTGGCGGCGGCGAGGTTGCGGTACACGTCGCTGAAGGGTCTCCGTGCTGAGCTCACCGGGCGGGCAGACGACAGGCGGATGCGATGGACGTCCGGGCCGCGCTCGGGAGCCGACGAGCGGCATCTCGGGGTTACCAATGTCATCGCCTGGTCGTATGACCTGTGCAGCGACAAGGAAAGGCTCCTGTTCGAACGGTTGTCGGTGTTCGCTGCGGGGGGCGACACCGAGGGCGACACCGGCAGTACCGCGGGCGTGGGTGCGGACATCGAGGCCATCGAAGCCGTCTGCGGTGACGAGACCGGTGACGACGGGCAGGTGACGCTGTCGAGCCACGAGATCGAAGGGCTCCTGGAACGACTCGTCGACCAGTCCCTTGTCACGATCCACATCTCCGGCAGCGCCGTGCGGTATTCGTTGTTGGAGAGTCTGCGGCTGTTCGCGGGGGACCGGCTCAGAGAACGCGGTCCTGACGAACGGGCGTGCCTGGCCCGCCGGCACCTGTACTACTACCGGGACAGGGTTGTCGACGCCTCGTACCGTTGGTTCGGCCCGGCCGAGCGGGAGTTGCTGGACTGGGCCCGGGCGGCGTGGGGCAACGTCGTCACCGCGATCGAGACCAGCATCACCACACCCGGCGAGGCCCGCGCGGGTTTGGAGATCAGTGTGGGCCTGATTCAGCTCCGGCTCCCCTTCCTGCGGGGTTCGGTCCGCGAGTTCAGGCGTTGGACCGAGCGGTGTCTGGAAGCGAGTGAGATGCTGACGCCGCAGCCCGCCGACTTGCAGATCGCGGCGAGGTCGGCGGTCGCGTGGATGCTCGTACGGCAGGGCCAATCCGACGACGCCACACGCCTGCTCGAGGAGTGCATCGCCGCCTGCCTGCCGGATGGCACGGACTGGCAGGACAACCCCGCAGCCGTCGAGGGACTGCCCGCCATCCTCGACTTGGCGTTGGGGACACAGATGTTCATGTCCGCCCAAATGTCTGCCCAAAATCCCGGGGCTGTCGACGTGCTGGAACGGGCACGTCGAAAATTCCACGACAGTAACGACCACGGCGCCGCCGTCTTCGCCGGTATGTTCGCCGGTTTGGCTGCCGCGTTGCTCGACACGACCGCGGACCGCGCCAGCGAGATCTCCGGTGACATGGTGAAGCGCGCCCGCGAGTCGGGAGCGTCGTGGGCGACATCCTGGGCCTTGCTGGCCTTGGCCGTTACTCTGACCAAACATGGCGATCCTGCCGAGGCGCTGGAGGTCCTACGCGGCACGCTCACCGACCAACTGGACGTCGGCGACCAGTGGGGCGCGGCGTGGTCGATCGAACTGCGGTGCTGGGCACTGGCAGAGATCATCAAAGCCGGCACCGCCGATCCCGTGCGAGTCGCGACTGAAATCGCCCACCTCGCTGGCGGCGTCAAAACCCTCCGATCCAGCCTGGGCGTCGACATCGGCGCTATGGGTACTTTCGCGGTCGCATGCCACGAGGCGATCAAGACCGCCCGTGGAGTACTCGGCGACGTCGTCTTCATCGGCCAGATGAACCGTGGTGCCCAACAACTGCGCCCCTACACCTCCGATGTGCATCGGCTTGCACTGGGCGAACTGACCCTCGACCCCGCACCCGCACCCTCTGAGGTCGCCACCGATCCGGCAGCGGGGCCCTGGGACAGTTTGAGCCAGGCGGAGAGGGATGTCGCACTTCTGGTCGCGGCGGGTCGAACCAATCCCGAAATTGCCCGCCGCCGTGGCACATCCTCGAAGACCGTCGACAAACAGGTTGCGGCGATACTCACCAAAATGGGCATTGCCTCGCGGGGGCACGTCCACCACTACATTCCCGAAAACCACAAGCCCCGTCCGGCGCCAGCACCGGTTCGCTCGCCGCACCCGGTCGGGCGCCACAGTGCCCGGCGTCGTGGATAGCGGCACGGCGCTCGCCGTCGGATCGGCTCATCCCGGCAGCCCGACCGGGGGACACGGTGCCCACTTAGTACCAAGGCCGCGCAGTTTAGGTTTCTGCTCGGTTGTCAACCGGGCAGGATATGGACGCTGATCTGGGTTTTGTAGATGTTGCGGTCGATGTCGCCCTTGGCGCGGTGTTTGGAGATGGCGCGTTTGACGATGCGGGGGCTGGAGCGTTGACGGCGCAGCGGCAGCGGGTTGGACAGGACCGCGCGGCCGATGGTGCCGATCAGGTTGATCGTGGTGGTGGCGAGGATTCCGGCGGCCTGGATGAGCTGGTCGCGGGCGGTGTGCACGGCGATGGTGAAACTGCCGCGGTCGGGGCTGAAACCCGGTGTGGCCAGCGCGGTATCGGCGATGGCGGTGCGCAGCGCCTGGTAGGTGATCAACAAGGCGTAGACCTCCTGCGCGACCCCGGCCGGGGTGCGGGCGCGTAGCACCCGCCCACCGAGGATGGTCGATTTCAGTTCGAAATAGCTGGTTTCGATCTCCCACCGCTGATGGTAGAGATCCACCAATTCCTTTGCCGGGTAACGCTTGTCGTCGGTCAGGGTGGTGATCAGCCGGTACCGCTCGACCCGGCGTGGCCCGCCGGCGCAGCTGACGGCGATCTCGGCGTCGATCACGCGCACGGTGACCGTGCCGGTGCGCGTCAGCCACGATCCGTCACCCAACCGCGCGATCGCGGGGACGCGCCGGTTGAGTTTGGCGCGGATCAGCAGATCTGCTCCAGTGTCGGTGATCTGCTCGATCAACGCCGTGACCGCGAAGTTCCGGTCGGCCAGCAACAACATGCCCGGGCGCAGGCATCCCAAAAGTTTTGGCGCATAGGCTGTTTCCGCGATCCGCAACGGGCCGAACACGACATCGACGACAGTGCGGGTGCCACACGCCACCACCGCCAGCAACCGCAGCATCGGATACCCGGCCTGGGCGTGACCGCCGCCATGACGCCCGAACTCGCCCACGTTGCCTGGGCTGTCGGGCACGAACACGCTGGTGCCGTCGATCGCGCACACCAGCAGTCCCCGCCACCGCACCGCTCCGGCCGCGGGACCGGCGACCAGGTCGAACAACGCGGCCAACGGTTTGACCCCGACGCGGCGTAACGCCTGTGACAATGCCGAGGAACCCGGGCACACGAACGAGCCACCGGGCAGCCCGGCACACAACCGCGCCCATACCTGCCGATACCCGATATCGGAGAACAACGCTCCGGCCAGCAGCAGATACACCACCACCCGCGACGGCAACAGCCGCACCCGCGACCGCACGGCACCGGCCGTCTCCAGCGCCGCGTCGACCAGGTCGAACGACACGATCCGGGTCAGTTCCCCGAGATGCCCCGGCGCGAACACACCCTCCGCGACCGGCGAAGAACGATCAATGACACACTGAACCGACAGCGGAACTCCTCGGGCGAGCGGATTGTCTTGGAGGACAACACCTCTCTACCAGCAGTTCCGCTGTCCTCGTTCACCACCCCACCCCGCTTGACACACCAGCTCACGCGTTAACTGCGCGGCCTTGCCCCTAATACTCCAGCCGGACTTCGTGACCTGTGGTGATGGTGGCCGCCCTGCTGACAGTAGGGCGGCCATCGCGTGATCAAGTCGTATTTGTGCGTGACACAACTGAATTGGCGGTGGCCGCGCCTGACATCGTGGACCCCGATCGTTGCGCGACGAGTTCGAGGACCTGACCGGTCGTGTCGGTGCACGGTTCACCCGGGTCGAAACGCGCCACACGGCAGCGAAGATGCTGGCAGAGATGATCTCGGAGCTGCCGAACAAGAACTGCTGGAGCTTGGCCGAACATGCCGGGGACCGCTCTCCGGACGCGATGCAGCACCTGCCGTCGGCTGCGATCGTCGACGACACCGGACTGCGAGATGACTTGCGCGACTGTGTCATTGAGCATCTCGCCGACTGCGAGGCGACCTTGGTGGTTGACGAACAGGAGATCTGAAGAAGGGCACCAAGACCGTCGGAACGCAGCGTCAGTACTCCGGAACGGCGGGCCGTATCGAAAATTGCCAGGTCGCGGTATGCCGGTCAAGTCAACGGCGTCACCCCCTTGCCGGTCAGCGCCTCGGCCAGCCGGTGGGAATCGCCCTTGGTGAGTACCAGGTGCGCGTGATGCGGCGGGTTATCCACAGTCGCCAAGGTCTTGGGCATGATGGTGTCGAAACCGGACGGATGAACAACCTCACCAGCGACCAGCCAGCTCACGGACTACGTTGTGTCACATGCCATCTGAAATCACAACTGGCCTGTTCACCATCGCGGGAACACTGATCGGCAGCACCGGTGTGTTCGCCGCCAACTGGCTCAACACCCGGAGCCAGCGGCTCCAAACACAGGCAACGCGCCGACACGGCATCCTCGATCGGCAGTACACAGAGCACAAGGAATACCTGACGAAGGTAGATCGGCTCATCAACACCTGCGCCGCGCTGCAGGAGGCAGTCGCGGAAGGTGCGGAGAGCGACCGGCTCGACCAGCGTCACGCCGAGTACGTGGAGGCGTGGACGACTTTCGGCGATGGACGCGGTGGGCCCGAACTCGCAGGACCGACCCAGTTGCTCGCACCGCTAGGAGAGCTGCGAGCCGCCGTGATCGACTACGCGATAGCGATTGACAAATGGTGGTCCGCCGGTCCTCGCGTCCGAAACAGGGACGAGCTGGTCAACGAGCTAGTGCAGGCACAGAACGACATGCTGGAGAAGCGAAAGGCGTACCGGCTCCTAGCCGTCGAACTGCTCAGCCCGACAACGTGATACAAGAACGGAACCGACCGTAGGGGTTAGCGAGCCCCTAATACTCCAGCCGGACTTCGTGATCATACCGCTGGTAGTGGCTGGTTCGGGCCTGGCGTTAGTGGCGTCGGCGGGTCATCTTGCGTCGGGCTTGTATCGTCCGCGGTCAGGATGGGTCGTTGCTGCGGGTCGATCTCGACAGGCGGAATGAACAGCGGTGTTTCATTGCCGCCCATGACAATCCGCCACCGTATGCGGTGGATCAGCCGGTGGTGGCGGCAACTACTGGACTCAGTAGCATCACAGGAACCAGGATCTACTTGGGAAAATAGCGTCCGACGCTCCAGGCGGGGCATGTCATCGTGGGGTGCACTCGGAAGAATTGTGACGTCGTAGCCAATAGCGATCGCCGGCAAATCTCCGAGTCTGCGCACGCTCCGACGTGCCACAAGTCAACGCCATTGCTCCTCCTTTTCACTTCACCGCACGGCAGTGTCAACGCGGTCACCCACATCTCCAGCTACACGCCTGCCCGCCCAGCCGCGCTGGCCAGCTCGCTATCGCGCATGTCCGCGAAGCACTGGCCGCCGACCTGGGCTCTGCTCGGGTACAGCCGCTGGCGCTTGACACAGGAAGGTTTGCACGCTCAGGGTTGTTGCGGTTGTTCGAGCAGGTCAGTTGCCGAGCGGTGGATCTTATCGAGCGCCGTGAGTAGACATCGACGTTCAGCCTCGGTGAGATCAGCAGTGACGAGGCTCTCCAGCGAAGTTCGGTTGGCCTCGATCGAGTCCCGTAGGTCCCACCCTTTGTCGGTGAGCCATAGTCGTACGAGCCGGTTGTCGTTCGTGTCACGGCGTCGCGTCAGCAGGCCTGTCGCTGTCATGCGATTGGCCATCTTGACGATCGTCGGAGTTGTGACATGGAGCATGGCGGCGACTTCACCCGGCGTCCGGCCGTCGTGGTCCCACAACACGGCAAGCACCAGGTCCTGACCCGGATACAGCCCGTATCGGCGCACACTCCGCTCGACGAGCGCCCGCAAGAGCTTCGAGGTCCGGCTGTGCAGATCGAGGAACTCGGGCATCAAACCTCCTGAACTGCGGCGAAACCGTCGCGAGAAGTACCGCTTGCAGACTGATCGTTAGCCGTCTATCGTTCAAAACAGTAGACGGCTAACGATTGGAGTGATGATGATACTTGTTACCGGACCGACCGGAAACATCGGTCGCGAACTGGTACGCGAACTCGCCGCCAAGGATGTCGAGTTCCGCATTTTCGTCCGCGATCCACGACGCGCCGCCGGCCTGCCGGAGCAAGCCCACCGAGCGGTCGGCGACTTCGATGACGCGAGCACGTACGCACCCACGCTCGACGGTGTCGACCGACTGTTCCTGCTCGTCCCGGGAATCGGCATCGACCACACCCGCGACATGGTCGCGGCGGGGCGAGCGGCCGGGGTCGGCCGGATCGTGCTGCTGTCGTCGTACAACGTCATGGGCGATCCGATACCCGCAATGGGTTACTGGCACCACGAACGCGAGACGATCGTCCGAGACTCGGGCATCCCGTACACGATTCTGCGACCCGGTGGCTTGATGACCAACGCTCTGGAATGGGCCCCGGTCATCCGCGCCGGCGATGTCGTCGATGACCCCACCGGCCCCGGCCGCTACGCACCGGTCGATCCGGCGGACATCGCCGCGGTCGCCGCCGTCGTTCTCACCGAAGACGGCCATGAGGGCAAGGAGTACTACCTCACCGGGGATGAGATGTTCACGATCGCCGAACAGATTGCGGTGATCGAGGCTGCGATCGGCCGTGACATCGAGGTCCGCGAAGCCGCGACACCCGAGCAAGCTGTCGCATCCCGTTATCCGAACGGCGCTCCCCCCGCTCTGGCTGACGCAATCCTCGAAGGATTCACGCTGATGCGCCAAGACACGACCGGATTCCGCACCGACACCGTGGAACACATTCTCCGACGCCGCCCCCACACCTTCGAGGACTGGTGCACACGCAACATCGACGCGTTCCGGCCCGACCACGCCGTCCGGAACAATTGATATCCAACCCTACGTGAACTTTCGGCGATCTCCGATTGGTGACCGGATGGCTCCCGGCCAGTGTCAGTGGTGCTGCGGCACTGCCGACAACGGCCGCGGAGGAAGCCCCCTTGCCCCGAAGCCATGGTCTACATCGCCATGATCGCCGTCATGTCACGCCGCCAAGCCGGACTTCGTAATGTTCGGTGGAACCACGGTGCGGGTGCGGTAGTTGGCTCGGCGTGTCGTGGCATGGGTGCGGCCACCCCGTGACTTTGCTGAATGTGTGTGCAATACAACTGAATTCGGAGTGGCCGCAGCTGTCAGCATAGCCCGGCAGGGGTGGGATGCGGAGTTGGATGAGGTGTTCGGGCGGATCGGGGGCGGGTTCGCGCGCGTGGAAACACGGCGTACCGCGGTGCGGATGGTGACCGGACTGGTGTCGCAGCTGCCGAGGAAGAACTGCTGGTCACTGGCCGAATACGCTGGTGACCGGTCACCGGATTCGATGCAGCACCTGTTGGCGCGGGCGTGCTGGGATCACGACGGCGCGCTGATCGGGGTGCGCGATTATGCGGTCGAGCGGCTCGGTGACAGTGACGCGATCGGGGTCCTGGACGAGACCGGTGACCTCAAAAAGGGCACCCACACCGTGGGGGTGCAGCGCCAGTACACCGGCACCGCCGGGCGGATCGAGAACTCGCAGGTCGCGGTGTTCCTGTCCTACGGCAGCGCCCGTGGCCACACCCTGATCGACACCGAGTTGTATCTGCCGAAGTCGTGGACCGAGGATCCGGATCGGTGCGCGGCGGCCGGAGTGCCCGCCGATGTCGGGTTCGCCACCAAACCTGCCCTGGCCACGCGGATGATCACTCGTGCGCTGGACGCGGGACTGCGGTTGCCGTGGGTGGCCGGTGACGAGGTGTACGGCGCCGACCCGGGACTGCGTAGGGAACTCGAGTCCCGTGGCATCGGCTACGTGCTCGCCATCGCCTGCAACCGGTCGGTCACCACCACCGGGCTGCGCCGCGCCCGCGTCGATGAGCTGATCGCGGGACTATCCGGCCGGGCCTGGCGGACGCTGTCGGCCGGCGACGGGGCCAAAGGCCGCCGCTACTACGACTGGGCTCGCATCCCGATCACCACCGACACCAGCGATGTCCCGGCCGCCCCCGGCTTCAGGTGGCTGCTCGCCCGCCGCAACCGCCGTACCGGGGAACTGGCCTACTACCTATGCTTTTCGACGAAATCCGTGCCATGGACAACCCTGGTGGGCATCGCGGGCCGCCGTTGGTCGATCGAGGAGAACTTCCAGGCCGCCAAAACCCTGGTCGGGCTCGACCAGCACCAGGTCCGCACACGGACATCCTGGCGACGGTGGACAATCCTGTGCCTGCTCGCACTGGCCCTGCTCACCGCCCTGGCCGTCGCCGACGCCCACCCCGACCACGCCATCGACGGACTGATCACCCTGACCCGCAACGAGATACGCCGACTACGCCCCATCACGCCAGTGCGCGGCACCACCCACCGCACCCACTGGTCACAGTGGCGACGACGCCATCAACACCGCTCCCGAACCAGCCACTACCAGCACCAAACCAACCAACAAGCGGCATGATCACGAAGTCCGGCTGGAGTACTAAGTGCAAGGCCGCGCAGTTTAGGTTTCTGCTCGGTTGTCAACCGGGCAGGATATGGACGCTGATCTGGGTTTTGTAGATGTTGCGGTCGATGTCGCCCTTGGCGCGGTGTTTGGAGATGGCGCGTTTGACGATGCGGGGGCTGGAGCGTTGACGGCGCAGCGGCAGCGGGTTGGACAGGACCGCGCGGCCGATGGTGCCGATCAGGTTGATCGTGGTGGTGGCGAGGATTCCGGCGGCCTGGATGAGCTGGTCGCGGGCGGTGTGCACGGCGATGGTGAAACTGCCGCGGTCGGGGCTGAAACCCGGTGTGGCCAGCGCGGTATCGGCGATGGCGGTGCGCAGCGCCTGGTAGGTGATCAACAAGGCGTAGACCTCCTGCGCGACCCCGGCCGGGGTGCGGGCGCGTAGCACCCGCCCACCGAGGATGGTCGATTTCAGTTCGAAATAGCTGGTTTCGATCTCCCACCGCTGATGGTAGAGATCCACCAATTCCTTTGCCGGGTAACGCTTGTCGTCGGTCAGGGTGGTGATCAGCCGGTACCGCTCGACCCGGCGTGGCCCGCCGGCGCAGCTGACGGCGATCTCGGCGTCGATCACGCGCACGGTGACCGTGCCGGTGCGCGTCAGCCACGATCCGTCACCCAACCGCGCGATCGCGGGGACGCGCCGGTTGAGTTTGGCGCGGATCAGCAGATCTGCTCCAGTGTCGGTGATCTGCTCGATCAACGCCGTGACCGCGAAGTTCCGGTCGGCCAGCAACAACATGCCCGGGCGCAGGCATCCCAAAAGTTTTGGCGCATAGGCTGTTTCCGCGATCCGCAACGGGCCGAACACGACATCGACGACAGTGCGGGTGCCACACGCCACCACCGCCAGCAACCGCAGCATCGGATACCCGGCCTGGGCGTGACCGCCGCCATGACGCCCGAACTCGCCCACGTTGCCTGGGCTGTCGGGCACGAACACGCTGGTGCCGTCGATCGCGCACACCAGCAGTCCCCGCCACCGCACCGCTCCGGCCGCGGGACCGGCGACCAGGTCGAACAACGCGGCCAACGGTTTGACCCCGACGCGGCGTAACGCCTGTGACAATGCCGAGGAACCCGGGCACACGAACGAGCCACCGGGCAGCCCGGCACACAACCGCGCCCATACCTGCCGATACCCGATATCGGAGAACAACGCTCCGGCCAGCAGCAGATACACCACCACCCGCGACGGCAACAGCCGCACCCGCGACCGCACGGCACCGGCCGTCTCCAGCGCCGCGTCGACCAGGTCGAACGACACGATCCGGGTCAGTTCCCCGAGATGCCCCGGCGCGAACACACCCTCCGCGACCGGCGAAGAACGATCAATGACACACTGAACCGACAGCGGAACTCCTCGGGCGAGCGGATTGTCTTGGAGGACAACACCTCTCTACCAGCAGTTCCGCTGTCCTCGTTCACCACCCCACCCCGCTTGACACACCAGCTCACGCGTTAACTGCGCGGCCTTGGTATTAGGGGGATCGGGGGCAGCGCTATTGGGGCGAGAGACTCTTAAGCGCGAGTCTTGTGATCGGCAGGGTGGACATCCTGTAGCGCATGCGAGCGCGTGATGTCGCGGTCGGCAGAACCTACGTGGTTCCAGCTCTGCGTGCCCTGCGCGTAATCACGTTGCATCGCACGGCAATTCGGGCAGCGGCATCCCCTGTCGAGGTAGCAGGTGCGGGTACCATGCTGCGCGCCGGGAGTCACCACGAACTCGCCGACCTGCACGCGGTCGGCCATGTGCGCTGCCCGTTTCAGGGTCTCGTGCGGGCGGCCCGGTTGGTGGCGGCCATCCCCGCCTTTCATCACTATACAACGGACACCACAGGCAGCGCCGGAATTCGCCCACCGGTCCTCAATTCTCACTACCCACTCCCACCCATGTCCGCCCGCATGCACTGGCAGCGACCAGCCGCCTGGATCCACTAATTTCCGGCGCATTCGCCGAACCGATAGCGGAATAAACCGCCAGGTACTGGGCAGAATTCACGGCTGACGGGTGGGTAATGGGTAGGTGGTTTTCTGGGTGGTGCGTGGGTATTCGCCCATTCCAAATGAATCGCGAGTATGTGACAGTCGTGTCGTCAAGACAAGGCCGCCTCTACCAGGAGAAACGCGCGAGCATCGACGTACTACTGACGTTCAGGTTCGACGACCAGACGACGTCTGAACCCGGTTTGCTCACTATATGTTCCTGGGGAGTCCGGCATGGCACGAAGGAATTCCCATGTCTCAATCCGTCATTTCGTGTGATCCGATTCTCATCGCGGGCGCTGGCCCCACCGGATTGACCCTCGCCATCGAATTACTGTCTCGCGGGGTGGAGTCGTGCCGTGTCATCGACATGAGGCCTGGCCCCGCCTTTACCTCCCGCTCTTTCACGATCCAGCCCCGAACGGCGGAGGGCTTCGCGCGCGGAGGGTACGTCGATTCTTTCCTCGCGATCGGCAAGCAGCACAACGGCCTGGCGTTCCACTTCCGCGGCGTGGACACCGTCGAGTACCTGGACTTCACCGTGTTGAAGGAGACCCAGGAGACCCCGTTCGGTCACATCCTCATCGTCGAGCAGAACGACACCGAGGCTGCGCTGCGGGAGCAGTTCGAATCGCTCGGCGGCACGATCGAGTGGAATACCGAGCTGAAGTCCATCACGACCGACGGCGACGGCCGGATCACTGCCGTCCTGCACCACACGAACAGCACAGGTAGCGGCCGGGAGGAGCTTGCCCCCAACTGGCTGGTGGGATGCGACGGACTGAACAGCACCGTCCGCAACCACATCGGGTTCGAATTCGAGGGCACCGACTACACCGGGATGCGGATGCGGATGATGGACGTCGAGGTGGAGGATCCCTACCCCGGCAGCGAAGATTGGATCGACTACTGGGTCGACCCCACCCACATGCTGCTCACGACGGCGCTGCCATCCGCCTACCGCGTACTGATCAGCGACATGCGCGACGCCCCCCGAGCCCAAGCCAAACCCGATCCCGTCGCCGCGCGTAAGGCGTTCCAGACCGTCGTCAAATCCTGGCTGCCCGGTACGGTCCTCGGCGTTCCCAAGTGGACCACCGAGTTCGACATCTGGCGGCGGAATGCCAGCGGTTACCGCTGCGGACGGATCTTCCTCGCCGGCGATGCCGCGCACATCCATTCACCGGCCGCCGGGATGGGAATGAATGCCTCCATTCAAGACGCACTCAACTTGGGCCCCAAGCTGGCCGCGGTCGCTACCGGCCGCGCCCCCGAATCGGTGCTCGACACCTACGAGGCCGAAAGGAGGCCGATCGCCCGCCAGGTGATCGAGGCCAGCCATATGCTCCACCAGATCATGATGGCGCACGGTGACTCCATCGAGGCCCGTCTCGAGATCATCCGGCAGCCTGGATTCCATCGCCGGGCCGCCGAACTGATTGCAGGCTTGACGTACCACTACCACGACGTCATCGCCCAGCCGCCGGGCCTGACACCCCTCGGCGGTCTCACCGCCGGGGACCGCGCGCCCGGCACGCCCATCAGCTCGGCGATGAGCGTGCACAACCTGCTGTCCCACCCCGACCACACCCTACTGGTGCTCCAGCGACGCCCGCACTCCACAGTGGCCGCCGAAATCGCCGAGGCCACCGCGCCCTACCGCGATCTGCTGCGCACGACTGTGATCACCTCGCCCGATATCCGGGCCACAGCTCCGGCCGGTGCTCTCATCGCCCACGACAACTACGTCCACGACCGCTACGGCCAGCCCGACGACGACACGTTGTGTCTGATACGGCCCGATGGACATGTCGTTCTACGGTGCCGAGCAACCGACCGGGACGCGCTCGCCCCCACGCTCAAGGCGGCGATGCTGACATGATGTCCGATACCCGCCGTCATGCGTCTTCCTCCGGCTCACTACTGGTCGCCGGCAGGGCCGGCGGAGGTCGTATGCCCGTCGAGGGCGGTCCCCGTGACGCGCAGGTGGTCGAGCCGATCGGGTCCGCGTGTGCGGCACGGGGACCGTTGCCGTTGGGTGCGTTGATGACGCAACGGGTGCACCCGGTCGTCATCGGCCTGCTACGCACGGACCTGCGCGTTTCCTGGAATCGTGAGCTTGCGCGCGCAGTCGCCGAGGCGGAGGAGAAGGCGATGCGGGCGTTGGCCGACCGGCATCAGTGGCGGATGGTCACAATGCTGCGCCTACAGCCGGGGACCGGCGAGATCACCGATCCGATCAAGCATCTTCTGGCGCAGGTGCGCAACCGGCGCGCCGACGCGGTGGTAGTGCCCGACCGCCTGTACCTGACCGACCTGCGGGGGCGTGACTGCCTGGAGGTGGTGTGCCGGGAGTGTTTCGTCGCCACGACCTCGCCAGAGCAACTGTGGCCCCACACCACAGCAGCCACCCCATTCACACAGCTCGAGGCAGTGCTGACATGAGCTCAAGAACTAGCCATTCGAAGTACTGGTCGGGCTGCGGTCGACACGGGGCCTCGAAATTCAGCTCAAGTCTGTTCGACCCGTGATCTGCTCGGCCTGGTGCGCGCGGTGAGCTGTGCAGGCCACTGCGTCATCCTCGGACCAGGTGTCCGCAATCGAATCAGTTATATCCACTCTGTGGTGCTCGGGGGAAAGTAATCATTTGCTTAGCATTGGACGAGGACAGGGACCGTACGTCACCGACGTCGCCGTCGGTGAGCAGGAAAATAAGTGTCCGGAATACTGTCGTTGGGTGGGGGCCCGGCGAAACCGCCCAACAGATTCGGAGCGCAAACTCAAGGCCGAAGACGGCCTTTCGACGCCCAGACGAGCCCATGACGCGGCAGTGGAACCTGAGTGCGCCGGGCACGCGCGCCGGCCCCCTGAGCGCCCGCGAGAAGTCTTGTCACACAGTATTTCTGGCCGTGGCCTGGTAACGTCGGTTGGCAACGCTCGCCGACCAGGCAATCTGCCGCATCCGACGGTGACGCTGCCGGGATCGGGGCTGTGGAAACTCGACGAAATCTGCGATTGGTTCGGCCAGCAGACCCGCTTGCAGATAGACGTCGCTGCATGGCGAACGACGATGGCTTCGCCACCCAAAAGCGCAGCATTGCTCGTACTCGAGGATCGCCTGGTGGTCCGATACGACGGGCGGCGGTCGCCCCGGCATCAGATACAGCAGGCGATGCACGAATTCGGTCATGTTCTCTGCGATCACTTGGGAGGCAGGAAGTTCCGGATCAGCCCGGGCTTGTTTGCGACGAGTCTGGATGCGGCAGCGCTCGCTGCTGCGATGCAGCGAGAATCCCTCGACTCTGAGTCCGAGATTCAGGCCGAGACGATCGGCACCCAGCTTGCGCTCATGACCCGCGAGGTCGCGCAGTCGTCGCCAGGAGGTTCGGGCGGTGCTGAGAGACGTGCGCGAATCCTAGAACCGCTGTGGACGGCACTGACGGCGGTCGTGCCGGAGGTTCGGCTGGGTAACCTGGGGCACCTACCATCGCCGATCGTTGCAGAACACAGGATGCGTGTCGAAATCGAGGACGCGATCGTGGCGCTGGCACCGATCCTCGACTTACCCTGTCATGCCAACGACGATGCATGGGCCCGCGCAGTTGCAGAGGCGGTTGATCACAGAGAATCCGGGGCCGCGGCAGATTCTGTCAATCCAGTATGGCCGACAGATGAGCGCGCTGTGCTCGCCGTCGCGAAGGCCTGGACACGCCTGCATACGGGCAGTTCTCGCTAACACCTTCAAAATCAGTCGGTGTGCTTCGGTGGGCTACGCCGGGTAACGCACCGAAGCCGTTTCCTCGGAAGTGGGTTCCTTGAGCAACTCGAGGATCTGTTCGAGGGTGTCCAGGTCAAATGGGCTGAATCCCCTGCCTGCGAAATGCAGCCCACGATCACGCAGCAAAATGAATATTTGGATGAAGAGGTCGATCTGCTTGACCTCGGGACCTTCATCGTTTGTCAGATAGATGGGGTCGACGCCGAACTCAGCACAGAGTCCCTCGGCGATCTCGACCGGCAAGTTCGTGAGCTGCCCACAGCGAGCCTCGCTGAGCATCGCACCCCGGACGGCCCTGCCGACACGCCGAGACACCGCCCGGGCGACGTCATCGGTGGTGCGTTCGGGTTGGCCGTAGTCGTGCCTGAGCTGGAACAGCCGGTTCAGCCTGATCTCTAGTGTCAGCATCATCTTCCCTGCGTGCGGTTTGCGAATTGCTCGGCGTACCGTGCCTGATCTTGGGTTCGTATGTCCTCGGACTGTCCGAGAAGCCATCGGAGATAGGCCAATTCATCGCGGTCTTGTTCGTCGTCGGCGATCGGCGGCCGTGCTTGTACGGCCAGGAGGGTCGCGATGAATCCGCCGTCATCGTGACCGGCTGCGCGACGGCCTTCGACCTGCGAGACGATGAACGCTCGCAGCAGGCGATCGGTACTACGACCGATCGCCTGCCGAATCTCCCTCAACTCACGGTCGTTACTGGATTGCGCCTTCTTCTCGAGCCGCTGGTCGGCCTGTACCAGCTCGATGAGGGCATTGAGGGGGAGCGCAGCGGGAAAATCGGTCGTAGGCACGCGCGGCGGCGCTGCGGGGACCGGGTCATCGGCGTTAACCGGCAGCTGTCCGAAGCTGTAGAGGTTGAAAACCGAGCCCGGCAGATAACGGTAGACGCGGTCGAGCCTGCCATAGGTGTCTCCGCGCCCGGGTGCCTTCTTCCCGGACTCGATGTCGGACAACGTAGTGCGTGACATTTTTCCGAGTTCGGCAGCTTTCACCAGTGAGAGGCCTAGCTGTTTTCGTCGCCGCGTCAGGATCCGACCGTATTCCCGGAGCTCTTCGTGCGACTGCGACACCTCACGCGAAGCATCCGCGCCAACCAGCGGTGAGACAGCTTCCGGTGCCTCCTCGGCCGCGTTCATGTCCCCACGCGTATCCATTTGTCCACATTAGCACCCATATCGAATCGCGATGGCGATCATAACCTGTCCCGTTCAAGCCACTAACTGACTTAAACTGTCCAGTAAGACTTGCGTTTGAGTTCGGTGCCGCGTAGCGTCCTTCGTGTCAACCACAGACTGAGGGACCCCGGAAGGGAGGGGAAGTGGACATCTTGAATGGTCTGAGCGCGGGATCCAGCATGCTGGCGAGCGGCGCCTATGTGCTCAACACGCTGGCGAATCTGGCCGGATTCGTCCTGTCGCTGATCCCGTAGCTTCGCGCACGGATGGCGACAGGCCTGTGACCGGCCCTTGCGGCGTCGCGCTACCCCCACGCACAGGCGTCGCAAGGGCCGTGTCCGGCCTGCGCGGGTGCTTACGCTCCGCGCAAGGCTTCCGCCGCAGCCGTATTCGGCCCGACCCTCGCGGTGTCATCCCACGCACCGACATTGCGAGGGTCGTGTCCCACCTGTACGGCAACCACGCGCCACGCACGAATCGTCGGCCTCGGCCATCAGGCGGCCGGCCGTCGATTGCCACGACGCTGCAGCTCGAATCTTCGTCGCCATGTCTGGCGCGACGTCTCGCTACTTTCCGCGGGTCGGTAGCTCAGAAGCCCCCATCAAAAACTTTAGTGTCCAACAGGTTTCGCTCAGGCGGTCGATGCCGTCGCTGGCCGCAACTGATGCGGCAGCAACAGTCCGCAGCCGCCGTTGCACTTGCCCACCCAGTGAGGACCACCATTGCTCCGCTTCACCGATACACCAGAACCTGCCCGGTGCCCAGGCGGAGCTGCCGCCATGCGCAGGACAGTCGTCCAATTGATCCCATCATCGCGCGTAGGTGCCCGCCATGACTACGACCGCGAAAGACCCAGCGCGGCAAAAGCTTCCGACGGATGCGAGGCGCATCGAGACGCTGACCACCCAGTCCTGGCGCGAATCGAACTGGGCACCTCCACATTCGAGGGATCGGTCGCATGAGCCGATATCGCAGACGCTGCACCCGGGTGGGCGCGGGGCAGCCATCGACCGCCAGAATCCGACGCGGAAGAGCCGCGGTCACTGTCTTGACGCTGACCGCGGCGGCGACCTTGTCCACGACCGCCGCTACCGGCAGCGCCCAGGCGGTGCCGATCGCGGGCTGCCCGGCCCTGTATGTCATTGGCATTCAGGGCACAGGGCAATCCTCACCGACCGCGGATCCGCTGGCCGACACCGGCGTGCTCGGCACATTGCTGGCCCCGGTCCTGGCCGCCGCGCCGGGACTGGTGCAGCGGTCCTACGTCAGTTACGGAGCGGGGTTTGGCGGGATCGTGCCCGGCGGCGGACCAGATCCTTATGCGGGCTCGGTGCGCGACGCACGTAACCAACTCGATGCCGCGGCCACGCAGGTGGTCGCGGAATGCCCGGGCAGTTTGATCGCTGGAGTTGCCTATTCCCAAGGCGCACAGGCGATGGCGTCGTTCGCCCAGGACGCCGGTGCCGGAATCGGGCCGGTGCCGGCGGAGAAGATCGCCGCGATCGCGTTGTATTCCAACCCCGATCGTGTCGCCGACGCCCCGACCTTTCCTGGTCGGCCGGGGCAGATCGTGCCTGATGCGGCGCCGGGGACGAGCGGCGCGGCGGTGTCGGGTGTGCAGATCATCACCGGTCCGGTGGGTGGTAGCGGAATCGCCAGCACCGGCGTCGGTTACGGCGCTCTCGAGGGGCGTGTCGCCGATATCTGCGTTGACGGAGATCTGGCGTGTTCCGCGCCGGATCAGGCGATGCTGCTGCGGATCGGCGCGGAAATCGCTGCCCAAGCTAACTTCAACGATCCGATCGGTGCGGTCGCCTCGATCAGCGCGCTGTTGTCTGCCGCTCTCGGTGACGCCTGGACCACCATCATCAACAATGACGTCCAGGTGGGCGGCGGCAACGTCGATTACGCGCCACAACAACCTCTTTCGGCTCGTTTGATCGACGCGGCCGACCCACGTACTCCGGCCCCGACACCGCAAGACGTCGGTGCCGCGGCGGCCCGGTGGAACGAGATCGCGGCCACCGTTGCGGGCAACCCATTGGTACTGCTGCCCAAACTTGTCGGCCAGCTCGGGGCCGCGTGGTCGCAGCTGCTGGCTGACAACGCAGCCTTGTCGAACCCATGGGTGTGGTTTCGCTACGGCGACACCGTCGCCCGCCACAACGGCTACGCCGCCACCGGCCAGCTGACCTCCGGCATCGCGTGGCTGACCGCTGTCGCCTACGACCTCGGGAGCCGATCGTGACCGTGGTGGTGCTGATCGAGGTTTACGCCGCGGTGAGCGGCGATCTGAATTCCGTTTCAACGCCGTCTGGGCCCGGAGTCTAGGGCGCCGAAATGAGCAAGGACAGCGAGGACCACGTAGTCATCACCGCTCTGACCGAGGCGCGGAAGATTTACTCCGACACCGGCCCCGGTGTCGTGATCGTGGGATTTCGCGACGACGGAGCGGTTGCCGACACGATGCATCGCCTCATCAGTCAGCTGGACGCCACTGCCTGTCTCCCGGCATCGGTTGCCGCCAAGACGGCGGTCGTGATCGTCGTCGGGACGATCACCGATCTGGCGAAGGCCAGCACCGCTGTCGACTTGCTGGCGAAACAGAATGCGGCGGTAGGGATCTCGGTCGTCGCCGTCATCTACACGCGGAACCTGTCCCACGGGAGGTGGATCGATCTGTCTCCGACTCACCCCCGCGATGGGATCGTCCCCACCTCGAACCGCCGACAGCAACGACACCGGCGCTGGATCCCTCGACTCGCTGCCTCGGTCAGCTCACGCACACGAGCGTTCCGCCATCTGGATGGAAGGTGACCCGGCCCGTGCACGAAGACACGCTCGCAGACAGCCCACCCCCAGACCAGTTCGACAACGGTGGCTCCGCATCCACATTGATCGGACTCGTCGCGAGCCTGGCGGCGCTGCTGCTGGTGGGCACGCTGGCCTGGGCGGCGCTCCAGCCGCCATCCGCACCAGATCCGCAGCCATGCCGCATTCACACGGTGCCCGTGCTGTCTGCGGCCGAATCCGATGCCCGGCACCGGTATGCGGCACCGAGATCTGTTGGGCATGGCTGCTCGCGCAATCGGGTTCCCGAACGACGGCCGCGGAAAGGCGATGAGATGGTTGCCGAATTCATGATCAGGGCCGCTCTCCCGTTCGAAGCAGACCGGTGCGCGCGCTCTTCATGCCTCTATCCAGCTGCGGCTGATTCGACGTGCCGCGTGCTCTCGTCGGCATCGAGGCGCGTGGCATGAGCGCGGATTCGATCGTATTCACTTATGTCACAGCAGTTTCCGTGCTGACTATCCTGGCCAATGTCGCCCTGGTGGTCTGGGGTCATCAGCCGCGGCGGCCGGGCTCAACGTCTCGCCCGAAACGACAATCGCGGGTACGTCTCGCGCTTGGTTTCGCGAAAGGCGGGAGCGGCGAAACGCGCCGTAACCATCCGGGCAGCGAGGTCAGCCGATGAACACCTCGGATGTTGCCCGCCCGCCCGCCGATGCCGCCGCAGCCTCCGGTCGGCACGATCGCCGTGACCGTGAGGATGGCCGAGGAACAGCGAGTCCCTGGGTTCTGGTCGCGACGTTGGTCGACGCGAAGTCGTGGTGGGTGGTCGCCGAGGGGCCACAGCCCCGGCGATGGACCCGGTTGAGTCGCACACGGGTCGCGGGCAGCAGCACCGTGAATCACCACCTTCCCGCGACGATCGGCGAGACCATCGGCAGCCGGCAACCGCAGGTGCGGTCTTTGTACCTGCCGTCAGGTGTTCGGATGCAAATCACTACGGTCCCCGTCCTAGGACCGGCAGACGAGGTGTTCGCGGTCCACGTGTGGGCCGGACCTCGACACCAACCTCCGCCGCCGCGACCCGCCATCGGGACGCTGGCCTGGGCGAATGCCCGCACCGGGGTCGCATCTACCGATCCGACACTCGAGCGATTCCTTGATAGCGCCGTCGAGGGCCCCACCGTCCGGTCGTTGCCGGATTGGATGCGCCACATCGAGCAGATCGACGACAGAACCGGTCTGTTGAGGCTCTTCGACGAGACCTCCGCACCGACAGAACTATGGTGCGGCACCGCGGTAACCGCGGGGATCACCTCCGGCGCGCGCAGAAACCTGTTCATCGCCGCCGCGAGCGTCCGCGGCGATCACGGCCGCACAATCCGTGCTCTCGTTCACGACATCAGCGCTGTCCAGACGGCGCCGTCGCCAACACTGCTCACGCAGTTGATACGGACAATTCCCACCCCGCCTCATCACGCGGTCGGCGTCACCGATCTCCGCACCGGTCTAGTCCATCTGTGGGTCGAAACAGGACCCGCTCCACTGGACCGGTGGATGTATGAGATCCCAGAAACACATCCGGATGACATTGCCGTAGTAGCCGAGATCCGCTCCCGTCTACTCGCGGGCGCAGACCAAGCGCACGGGACATGGCGTCTGCGGTTCGACAAAACGCCGTGGGTAACCGTGCACGCACGGCTGACGGTCCTTACCCGCGACCGACCTCAAGCGATGCTCGACATGCGCATGGAAACCGAGCACGGACTCGGTGCTGCGTCGCTGGGACTTTCGGATCCACCGGATCCGGTAATCACTACTGCACCAGGAATTGATGACTTATGACCAATCAATCTGGGCTACAGCGCATTTCGGAGATTCCTTATTCCAGCTGCGATCGGCATCTGCAATGCGTAGCGAATGCAGCAGACGCCATAACCATCCATCTCGACGTTGCGATCGTCGGCGCAGGTTTCGCCGGTATTGGTATGGGGGTCGGCCTGAAAAGAGCTGGCATCGACAACTTCAGGAGCCTCAGCCGCCCAGATGGTCCCCGAGCTGGCTCGCACCGCGGCGTCGGTGACTGTGTATCAGCGCACCCCAGCTTGGGTCCTGCTCAAACCCGCCGAACGGTTCGGTCCCCTCACCCGGTGGGCGCTCGAGCATGTCGGGTTGGAACCCCGAACGCTCCGCCCCCTTCTAGCGCGCGGTGCACATGAAGACAGGCGACCCCCGACACCCGTCGTGAAATCCCTATCCCCACTACCGATTAGGAACTATCGAATGTCTATCTCTCGCAAGACCGCTGTGGGACTGCTGTCCTCTGCCGTGGCCGCAATCGCGATCGCTGCCCCGGGCACCGCCTACGCCGAGAACACCATCTACGGGTCCGTGATGATCGAACGCCTCTCCTCCGGCTTCGGCGCGAATTTTTATGCGTCATGGTCGTCGGCCAGCCAAGAGCAGGCCGACGATATGGCCGCACAGCAGTGCGGCTCCAAGCCCGGAGGCGGGCCGGTCTGTGATCGGTTTGTGCAATGGGCCAACGCGTGTGCGGCCGTCGCTACCCGTGGCGGCGACTACTACTCAGCGGTGGCCCCGAGTCGTGGCGAGGCGAAGCAGGCGGCACTAGCCGCCGCCAACGCGGGTGCGGGCCCGGCATCTGGTAGCACAATCCCGCTGCCCGCCGGACTGGTGGCTGAACCGTTCTGCACTCCGAACGCCGGGTAGGTGAGTCGTGGCACCTCTGAACGGGGTCTGGTCGCCGACTTCGCGGCGCGATGTGGAACAGGTTGAGTCTGTCGGTCGGACGCGGCGCGACGCGCCGTTGGGGGGCGCCACCGAGAACTCGGGACGGGGAACAGCAGTGGTGATCGGTGGCGGTCTGGCTGGCACGCTGGCCGCCCGGGCACTGTGCGGATTCTGCCGGGTGGTGATCATCGAACCCGATCGCTACCCCGAGCAGCCGCTCCCCCGACCGGGCCAACCACAGGCAAGTCATGCGCATCTGCTGCTCGAGGCGGGGCACCGAAGCCTTGAGCAACTTCTGCCCGGGATCAGGGCTCAGCTGCGAGCCGCAGGCGCGGTCAGCGTCGTGATGGGCGAGGACCTGCGTTGGCTCACATCGGCTGGGCAGATGGCGCCTCACGACAGCCCGATTTCCTTCCTCTCGGTTACCCGGGCGCTGCTCGACCATACGGTGCGCGGCCGCGTGTTCAGTGAGCCATCGGTGGAGGTGATTGAGGGTGCCAAGGTCGTCGGGCTGCTCGGCAGTGCCCGCGCCGTGACCGGCGTGCGGATCCGCGAGCGCGGCCAGACCAGCGAGGTCGAGATACACGCCGAGCTGGTAGTGGATGCGTCGGGCCGACACTCCCAACTGACGAAATGGCTCACGGCGTGGGGATGCCAAGTTCGTGAAGAAAAGGTGGACGCCGGTTGCGTTTACAGCAGCAGGCTGGTCCACCACCCAGCCGGTCTGGATGATCTGGGGTACACCGCGCTGTATGTGCAGACCCGGCGAGACCAGCCGCTGACTGGATCACTCCTGCCAGTCGAAGGTGACCGCTGGATCGTGAGCCTGGGAGGAATGCACGAGTATCAGCCGGACCCCGGGGAAGCGGGTTTTTACGCGCTGCTGGCGCAGTTGCGGGATCCGATTCTGCGTGAGGTCGTGCGCGAAGCCGAACCGGCCAGTGAGGTCACATGGTTCCCGGCCGGGCCCTCCTACCGGCGGCATCTCGAGCGGAACGGGCCAGATGGCCTGGTCTGGCTCGGTGACTGCGCGATCCTGCCCAATCCGTCCTACGGACAGGGCATGAGCCTATTGATCCAAGGTGCCCAGGCACTCGGCGCGGCCGTCGCACGCCACGGCGGCATCGGCCACCCGGCGGCGCGAGCGGCAAATAGGGGCATCATGGCGGTGTCCCGGGTTCCCTGGCTGTTGTCCACTGCCGAAGATGCTCGATTCCCAGCGACAAAGGGTGCGCCGACCGGGCTGGTGGTCCGCGCCCAGCATTGGTCCGTCGATCGGGTCCTGAAGCGAGGCACCCAGGATCCTCGGGTCGCTGCGGCTTTCACCTCGGTGATGAGCATGGTCGACTCACCGATCCCGGCGTTCGGCCGCCCGGATGTCCTCGGTTCCGTGCTGCTCGGGATCGGCTGAGGGGAGATGGCAATGGCACGAGCAGAGCGATCCCCCGATTCACTACCGACCGCGTTCCCGTACACGCTCATCCCGCGAACTGCGCGAACTGCCTGCGTCATCACAGGTGAGCAGCGCGCCGCATACGCGCAGCACTTTCCGCGGCGGGGAGATCCGGCCGCCGATGCTGTGGTCGCGATGTTCAAGCAGACAGGTGGTGAGGGACGCCGGATGTTCGATCTGGCGCTGGAGCGGGGTATCGACGCCGTTAGTGACCCTCCCGTCGAGTTGACGGCCTTTTTTTCGGCGGTTGATGCTGTGCCGTTTTGGGTGGACCACGATCAGCTCGACCTGGCGGCGCGGGTGATCGGACGTACCGGCGCGGTCGGTCTCGCGGCCCTGTCCGCAGGGGCGTTGATGGGCGGATATCTCGCGTCCAGAGTCATTAAGCCGTTGGTCAGGACGGGTGATCTGGATCGGATGGTCGATCGGCGGATCGCGGAGACGACTCACTGGTTCGTGGAGGTGGCCGCGACGGGAGGATTGGACCGGTTCGCGCCGGGGTTTCAAGCCACATTGCGGGTGCGGCTGATGCATGCCCTGGTGCGCGCGGGTATGGCCCGCCGACCGGACTGGGACTGGGACGCATGGGATCTCCCCATCAACCAGAGCCAGAAACAGGCGGAATTGCATCCAATACAACAATTCGTCACCGGCTAGAACGGTATAGTACCTGGTCAGGAAGATATAGGCTGAGTATGCCGCGAATGTCTGGACGCTCCCAACTGCACCTTGACACGCGGCACATCAATGTTGCGTTGGTTACAACGTCAATGTGACCCTGCAACCGCCTGGTTCGGCGCATCTGGTTCTGGCCGACAACGTCGTCCACATGGACCCCGCGCCTGCTGTTCTTGCCGCGATGCTCGAAGGGTGGCGGCGGCAGCAGTCCGCACGGTTTCTCCGGGAGAAAACGGTGGGGCCGCGACTGCGGTTGATCCAACGGCTCGTGGATTTCACGGGGTTGTTTCCGTGGCAATGGACCCCGGCGGAGGGGGAAGCCTTCATCGATCATCTGCGTGGTGGCGGCCGGCCGTGCGCCTTGTCCACCGCCCGGGGTTACGAGGTCACGATCTCGCTGTTTCTGGAATTTCTCCTCGATCCGCGCTACAGCTGGTTGCGGGTGTGCGAGGAACGATTCGGCGAAGTGCCGCAACAGATCTTCCACGAAGGCAACTCGATCCTGCACAAGACGGACTACGAGGGAGACCCTCGGCGCCGGCCGTTGACCTACGATGAGATCCAGGCACTGTTCGCGGCCGCTGAAGCGCGGCCGGGCAAGATTACAGAAAGAGGCGTCAAGGGGGCCTTGGGTGCAGCCCGCGACGCCGCGGTGGTGAAAACGATCTACGCTTATGCGTTACGCCGTACTGAGACCTCGAAATTGGACCTGGTCGACTTGCGTCGGAATTCGAAGATGCCACAGTTCGGTAGATTCGGAAGCGTTATGGTGCGCTTCGGCAAGGCATCGAAGGGGTCGGCACCGAAACGGCGATCGGTCCTGCTCGTTCCAGAAATGGACTGGGCTGCGGATGTTTTGGATGAGTGGGTGACGGAGTTGCGGCCACGGTTCTCGCCGGGGAAGCATCCGGAGCTGTGGGTGACCGAGCGGGTGGGCAGGTTGTCCCCTCGGTCGATCAATGAGGCGTTCGTGGCAATCCGGCGTGATGCGGACCTCGATGAGAATCTGGATGTCCATTGTTTACGGCACAGTGCGCTCACTCACTGGACCGAATTCGGTTATTGTGCCAGATTTTCCCAGGAGCAGGCTGGCCATTCCCATGCGGCGACGACGGCGATTTACACCAGCGTCTCCAACGAGTTCCGTAACCAGCTGTTGGTGGCTTCATTGAAGGGCCGCCTCGGCGGCGATTGGGGTGTGACCGCATGAACAAGAAGATGGGCTACCGCTGGCGTCTGCGGGATCTGATGGCCGATCAGCAGATGTTCCAGACCTCGAATCTGGTGCCGCTGTTGGCAGAACGTGGCATCAGCTTGTCCCGGGAGCAGGTCTATCGACTGGTGACCCAGCCGCCACAGCGCATGAGCATGGACGTCCTCGTCGCGCTCTGCGACATCCTGGGCTGCACCCCGAACGACCTGATCGAACCGCAGGTCGTGAACGAGCAGCTTCGCAAGACCGCCGACGGGCAGTCCGGCGGGGAAGCAATTTCTCTGCGCCGCACCATGATTCGTCGACCGGGGCAGCAGTGAGTAGCCCGCGGAAGAGGAACTGGTATCGAAAAGGTGAACTGGAGGCCGCTCAACAGCGTCTGATCGCCCTCGTTCACAATGCGGTCGGGCCCGCGATCACCACCGAGACTGCGCGAGAACTTCTCCAGAAGGCCAAGGTATGGCACGCGGGGAACACCCATCAGCTCGATAAATATCTCATCGAGCACCCGGATGCCTTTCTTGCGCCCCCGCCGCAGAGTCCGCAGTGTTTGATACGCCTGCTGCAACTGCTCGACGACGCTGGGTTCGGTGAGGCCGTGGTCCTGCTCGGCTGCGCCCGCTGCGGACGCTCCGATCGGCCGCTGCGACGGCTGACACCCGAGGGCCGCTGCTGCGGATGGTGCGTCACAAAGACCGAGTTGCGGCGCTGCGCTCGCTGCCGAACCGAGGGCCATATCGTCACCCACCGTGCGGAAGGCCCGATCTGCCGACGCTGTTACCGCTTCGATGCCGAAGTCCTCGCCGAATGCGCCAAATGCGGCCGAATGCGGCAACCGAAACGGCGGCTCGCTGACGGCACTGCATTCTGCGGCCCTTGCGCACCCAAGCCCGAACGCCACTGCGCGCACTGCGGCCGGCTCGCTGCCGTTATAGCCACCACAGCCAAGGGACCGGTCTGCGGCCGATGCTACAAAGCCACTCACACGCGACTGTGCGGAATCTGCGGAAAAGTTGGGCAGATCGAAGTTCGCGCTGACGCTGACGGCAACCCGGATACCTGCCGCAGCTGCTACCGCAACATCGGAGACTGCGTCGTGTGCGGTCGCCGCCGCCACGGCAGCAGAGTCCGCGGGATCGAGTTCCATTGCTCCAACTGCCGCCCCCACCCTTCCAGAGAATGCGCTCTCTGCGGCGGGCTTCAACCGGTGGTCACGACGTGGCCGTGCGGGCCGGTCTGTCGAACCTGCTACGACCACCAGCGCCTGCACCCCGCCCCCTGCACCGATTGCGGCACCGTGCGAGTGCTTGTCGGGAAAGGCCCCACCGGGAACACTTGCGCTCTCTGCGCAGGCTCCGATCTCGACTTCACGTGCCGAAGCTGCGGCCAGGACGGCAAACAATATATCGACGGTGAATGCCTCCGATGCGTCGCAACCCACAAGCTCAACAACTTACTTAGCGGCGCCGACGGTGTCATCGCACCGCACCTGAATCCCCTTGCCGCCGTCTTCACATCCGTGCACCCGGCCACGATTCTCAAATGGCTCGATATCGATCCTCTCCACTCCCTCCTCGGAGAACTCGCGACACGCTCGAGCGAGATCACCCACGCAGATCTGGACCGGTTACCCCAGAGCATCAGCATTCACTACCTCCGTGAACTCCTCGTCGGAGCCGGAATACTCCTGCGCCGCAACGAGAATCTGGCACAGCTCGAAATCTGGGCGGACGGCACCGTTTCGGCCCTGCCATCGCATCAACAGCAACTCCTGCGCCCTTACCTCGAATGGCACATCCTTCGACGCATCCGTCGTCGCGCAACCCACCGCTCCTACACAAGAGGCGCAGCGAATAACGACCGGAATCGAACCACCGTCACCATCGACTTTCTCACCTGGCTCGACACCATCGAGGTGCGGGCTTCCGATCTCACTCAAGCTCACCTCGACACTTGGTTCGACAGCAATCCTTCGAAGCGAGCACCCCTCGTCGGATTCCTGGTCTGGCTCAAGCAACGCAAACTCGTCTGCGACATCGCGATCCCGCGGAATAAAACCGGTCTCCCGCAACAGTTTCAGGATGCCGACGACCACGAGCAACAGCTCCGCCGTTGCCTCACCGATGACACCTTGCCGCTCGATATCCGCATAGTCGGAGCACTCGTGAGGCTCTACGCCCTACCTCTGGTTCGCATCGTCGAACTGACCATCGACCGACTCCGTCGCGAGGACACCGGCACCTACCTCGTCGTCGACCGCCACCCCGTCATCCTGCCGCCGTCCCTGGCCAACCTCATCGAACATTGGATCAGCCAAACATATTCAGGCGCAACCGTTTCAGACGGCGGCACGCATCCCTCGTTTCTCCTGCCCGGACGTCCACCCAGCCGCCCACGGCACACCCGTCCCTTGTCCGTTTCGCTCGCCGAACACGGACTACCGACCATCGCGGCACGAAACACCGCCATGATCGCCAACGTCGCAGACCTCCATCCAGCCGTCGTCAGCGAACTGTTCGGGATCCACCCCCGAACAGCACACAAATGGTCCCAATACGCCCAGACCGGCTGGGCCGACTACCTGGCAGCCCGAGAGAAGGGGTCGCCGACCTGATCGGCGTGCTGGAGGTTGGGTTCGCGGCGACGCAGGTGCTCGCGGGCGAGGAGCTGGAGCCTCTGCGGGGGTTGCCGGCGATCAGCCGCCAGGCCGCTGGAGTTCGGGCACGCCACCGCCTCGCTGCCGGTCGGCAAGCTGTCCGAGTCTGGGTGGAGAATATACCCCGGCCACTGCGCTCAAGGGGTCCGGGGCCCTGCGCCGCACTGTCTACGTGCTGCTACCTGCGGTCGCGGACATTGCAGCGGGAGATCAATGAAGGATTGAACGTCGTCGAGTCCTGGAACCGCGCCAACTCGGTCATCTTCTACGGTAAGAGCGGCGAGCTGGCGACCAACCGCCGCGACGAGCATGAGACGTCGGTGTTGTGTCTTCGGATACTCCAGGCGGCGATGGTCTACATGTCAACACGCTGATGCTGCAAGACGTACTGGCCGACCCGGAATGAGAGGACGGGCTCACGCCCGAGGGTCGGCGCTGTCTGACGCCGCTGTTCTGGTCGCCTGTCCTGCCCTGCGGCGAGGTGGAACTGAACATGACCAGCCGCCTCACCCCGGATGGCCCATAAGGCCCAAACGATAGTATCGCTGTATGGCGATGATAGTTGCTAGTGGCGAAATCGGGCGGGTGGAGCTTGCCCCGGCGGCGGCGTTGTTCCGGTCGCTGGGAGATCCGGCCCGGTTGGCGATCCTGCGACGGCTCGCCGGTGGCCCGGCTCGGGTGGTCGATTTCGTCGACGAGTTGGGATTGGCACAGTCCACAGTGTCCAAACATCTGCTGTGCCTGCGTGGTTGCGGACTCGTCGAGTCTGAACCGGTGGGGCGGGCCTCGATGTTCCGGCTGGTTCAGCCCAGCCTGATCGCCGTGCTCGAGGCGGCGGAGACGGTGTTGGCGGCTACCGGCAACGCGGTGGCGTTGTGCCCGAATTACGGCACCGACTCTTGCGGGAACAGGTCGTGAGCACCGACCCGATCGCCTTCGGGATCGAACTGACGCCGGCGACTCCGGATGACGGCTGTGGTGACGATTGCTGCGTCGCTCGGCCCGATCCCGCCGAGCGCGACCCCCTGTGGCTTCACGCGGCGCGGCAGGCTCGGCTGCTGTCGTGGCTGTCGTTGGTCTACATGAGCGCCGAAGGTGCCCTCGCGCTCACCGCGGCGATCCTCGCGGGTTCGGTGGCCCTGCTCGGATTCGGGCTGGACTCGGTCATCGAGGGCCTGGCCAGCGTCATCGTCGTGTGGCGGTTCACCGGCGACCGCACCCTGTCGCAGACCGCCGAAGCCCGCGCTCACAAGGCCGTCGCGGTCACGTTCTTCCTGTTGGCCCCCTACATCGCCTACGACGCGATCACCACCCTCCTCGCCACGGACCACGCCCGGACCAGCTGGCTGGGCATCGGACTGTCGATCGCCCTCGCATCGTGAGCGGGCGGCTTCCCGCCACGACGTGGTCGTGCGGTGTGTGAGACTAGCCGGGTGACCGCGCTGGATGACACTGCTCGCCGGGTGCTGTTGCGCCGCGGGTTCACCTTGGAGTACCTCACGTTGGCGTGGAATGTGATCGGCATCATGGTGCTGGCGATCACCGCGATCAGTGCCCGGTCGGTGGCATTGGCCGGGTTCGGGCTGGACTCGCTGATCGAGATCGGTGCCTCCACGGTAGTGATCTGGGAGCTGTCCGGGACCGGCCCCGCACGACAGCGGCACGCGCTGCGACTGATCGGTGTCGGATTCGCGGCGTTGGCCGTGTACCTGCTGGCGCAGTCGACGACCGTGCTGATCACCGGGTTTCGTCCCGAGCATTCCCCGCTGGGGATCGCCTGGACCGCCGTCACCGCGATCGCGATGTTCGCGCTGGCCGCCGGAAAGGCCCGCACCGGGGCCGCACTGGACAACCCGGTCCTGAGTACCGAGGGACGCGTCACCTCGATCGACGGGGCTACTGGCAGCGGCGGTGCTGGCCGGGTTGCTGCTCAACAGCCTCGCGGGCTGGTGGTGGGCCGACCCGGTCGCCGGATATGTCCTGGTGTTCTACGCGCTGCGCGAGGCCAAAGAGATCTTCTCCGGCGAGACGTGACTCGGGGCGGGCCGCCGAGCCCACGATTGCGACCACTGCGCGCTCGGCGGGATCGGTGATCAATCGTTGGTGGGACCGGGTGCGGGCCAGTTGTCGGGGGATTGGCCGGTGGCCATGAAGATGGTGCGTCGCCCGACCTGTACTGCGTGGTCGGCGAATCGTTCGTAGTAGCGGCCGAGCAGGGTGAGGTCGACCGCGGCGGTGGTGCCGTGGGCCCAGTCCTCGGCGAGGACCGCGGTCAGAAGGTCGTGGTGTAGGTGGTCCATGATGTCGTCTTGGCCGTCGAGCTGGGCCGCATCGTCGGGGTCGCCGGATTCCAGGACCGCGGCGGCGCTGGTGGCCATCGCGATCGCCGCCGCGCCCATGCGGGCCACGATCGGCTCCACCGATTCCGGGACCGCGTGGCGGGGGTGGCGGCGCCGTGCGATGCCCGCGATGTGCTCGGCCAGTGCGCCCATTCTGGTCAGGTCGCCGACGAGTTGGATGGCGGTGACCACCTTACGCAGTTCGCCCGCGACGGGTGCCTGCAAGGCCAGCAGCGTGAGCGCCGCGTGCTCGCGTTCCTCGCGCATGGTGTCGATATCGTGGCAGATGTCGATGGCTTGTTCTGCCAGGTCCAGATCAGCACGTAGCAGGGCGTTGGTGGCGGTGGCGATGGCGGTGCGATCACGCTGGCACATCGCCCGCAGCTCGCTGGCGAGCTGTTCGAGATTCTCGTGGTAACGAGTCCGCATGATTCATCTAACCCCGACCGGGCCACTTCGGTGCGCTGGAACTGCCGCATGCGGTGCTCGACTCTGGAGTGTTGCGGTCACGACAGCGTCGGCAGGTGTGGTCACGGTGTGCTCCGAACTGGCTGGTCACCGGTGGTGAGCTCGACACGCAGGGCGTCGACGCGTGTAGCGAGGTCGTCGCGGATCAAGCGCATGCGCTCGATGCCTTCGATGCCGCGTTCGGAGGGTTCGTCGGTGTCCCACACCAGCATTCGTGGCCCGGGTGGCGGGTCGAGGCGGGCTTGGCGGCCGATGACCACGATCACGTCCACCGTGGCGGCGAGGGCGGGGTCGATGGGTTTGGGGTGCTCGTCACCGACCTCGATCCCGGCCTCGGTCAAGGTCTGCACCGACAAGGTATTGAGGGCCTGGCCGGGATGGGTGCCGGCCGAATACACCTGTACCTCCTCTCCGGCGTGGTGGCGCATGAGTGCGGCGGCCATCTGGGATTTGCCGCTGTTTTTCACGCACACGAACATCACCGATGGCGTCGCGGTCACCGAGCCACCCCCGCCGGGGCGTCGATGGCGGTGTGGGGGAAGCGTGTGCGCAGGGCGAGGGAGACATAGACCAGCCCGACGAGCACGGGGACTTCGATGAGCGGGCCGACGACTCCGGCGAGTGCTTGGCCGGAGGTGGCGCTGTAGGTGGCGATCGCGACGGCGATGGCGAGTTCGAAGTTGTTGCCCGCGGCGGTGAACGCCAGGGTGGTGGTGCGTTCGTAGCCGAGGCCGACCAGGCGGCCGTAGAGGTAGCCGCCGCCCCACATGAGCGCGAAATAGGCGAGCAGCGGCACCGCGATCCGCACGACATCCCATGGCCGGGAGGTGATTTGGTGGCCTTGCAGGGCGAACAGGATCACGATCGTGAACAGCAGCCCGTACAGTGCCCACGGCCCGATCCGCGGAATCAGCGTCGATTCGTACCAGTCCCGGCCGCGGGCGCGCTCACCGAGGCGGCGGGTGAGGAATCCGGCGACCAGGGGGATGCCGAGGAAAATCAGTACCGATTTCGCGATCTGCCACGGTGAGGTGTCGATGGTGGTTTGTTGCAGGCCGAGCCAGCCGGGCAGGACCGAGAGATAGAACCAGCCGAGCACGGCGAACATCACGACCTGGAAGATCGAGTTCAACGCCACCAGCACCGCGGCGGCTTCGCGGTCACCGCACGCGAGGTCGTTCCAGATGATCACCATCGCAATACATCTGGCCAATCCGACGATGATCAGCCCGGTCCGGTACTCGGGCAGATCCGACAGCAGCAGCCAGGCCAGGGCGAACATCAGGGCGGGCCCGAGCAGCCAGTTCATGACGAGGGAGCCGATCAGCAGGCGGCGATCGCCGGTGACCGAGTCGAGACGGTCGTAGCGGACTTTGGCCAGCACCGGATACATCATGACCAGCAGACCGATCGCGATCGGCAGCGAGATCCCGTCCACTTCCACCGCGGACAGCCCGTCCTCGAGGCCGGGGATCAGGCGGCCCAGCAGCAGGCCCGCGGCCATGGCGACACCGATCCAGACCGGCAGGAACCGGTCCAGCCTCGAGAGCTTCCCGGCCACCGCGGGGTGATCGGCATGGTGGGTGGTGCTCACGCGAACATCTCCGCTCCGGCCTGGCGGCCCAGCACCAGCGACAACCGTTGCAGGGCCTGCGGGACGACGCGGTAGTACACCCAGGACGCGCGGCGTTCGCTGGTGACCAGCCCGGCCTCGCGCAGCACCTTCAAATGGTGCGAGATCGTCGGCTGGGTGACATCCAGCCCGTCGGACACATCGCACACGCACGCTTCCCCGCCGACACGGGCGGCGATGGCCGACAGCACCCGCAACCGCACCGGGTCGGCGAGGGCTTTGAACATCACCGCCAACTCGGCGGCCTCCGCGCCGGTCAGCGCACGCTCCACGATACGGGTGGGCTCGCATCCGACTGGCGCGGCCGGCGACACCGGCACCTCTGATTTAGACATACATCGATATTGACTAATATCGATGCCGGTAGGCAAGCAAACATCCGGTGAACACGCTCACCTCCCGATGGTGGTCAGTTGCAGCAGGTGGCACCGGAAGCGAGCGCCTTCTCCTTGGCCTCGCTGGTGCAGCAGGCGGCCGGCTCCCCGGCGGCGGCTTCGGTGGCCGCAGCGGCCCCGGTGCCGCAGCAGGCTTGCACGGCTTCGGCGTCGCCGGTGGCGAATTCCGGTGTGGTGCCGAAGTTCTCGGTGTCGGCGAGTACGGTGTAGACCTCCCAGCGCTCCCCGTGCGGGCCGGTGACCCACACCTTGTCCTGGGTGGCGAAACAGCACGTGGTCGCGATCTGCTCCTCGGTGAACAGCCCCGCCTGCGACAGGCGCGCGATCTCGCCGTGGACCTGCTCGGAGGACTCCACCTCCACCCCGAGGTGGTTGATCGTGCCGCCGGAGCCGGTGTTCTCGAGCAGGACCAGCTTCAACGGCGGCTCGGCGATGGCGAAGTTGGCGTAGCCGGGCTTGCGCTTGGCCGGTTCGGTGTTGAACAGCGTCGAGTAGAAGGTGATCGCCTGCTCGAGGTCGTCGACGTTGAGGGCGAGCTGCACGCGGGACATGAGAACCTCCGGTTGTGTGACATATATCGAAGAGGTGGACGGTTCCGAGTCTGCCACCTTTTCGACGTATGTCAATATCGCGGGTAGGGTGGGGGCATGCCCAAGGCTTTGCCCGTGATCGACATGTCCGCGCCCGTGTGCTGCGCGCCGGTAGCCGCGGGCCCGGTCGACGACGCCGCCGCCCTCGAGGTCGCGCTGCGGCTCAAGGCTCTCGCGGATCCGGTGCGGGTGAAGCTGATGTCGCTGCTGCTGACCAGCCCGGCCGCGCAGGAGAACGGCGGCGACCTGGCCGCAGCGGTCGGACTGTCGGAATCCACGGTCAGCCACCATCTTTCGCAGCTGCGCAAGGCCGGTTTGGTCGCCTCGGAGCGGAACGGCATGAATGTCGTCCACCGCGCCCGCCGCGACGCCCTGACCGCGCTGTGCCTGGTGCTCGATCCCAACTGCTGCACCTGACCCGGATCCCCGCCTGCTACCGGCCGGTTGTCCTGCGCCGCTACGTCACACCCACGCCCGCTGCAATGCGCGGCGTCACCGGCCCGCTCGGGCCCGACCAGATGCGACGGTAGTGGCTTCGACCGAAACAATGGAGCCGTTGTTCCCGCCGGCTCCGCGCCCCTCTACTTCTTGACCATGGGTTTCCCGCAGCGGCACGTCGGAGCGTCGTGCGGACCAGTACAACTGGGCGGGGCCGCGTTGGTCACGGTCACCTCGCATTCACAGTCGGCCTCCGGGCAGCGGAAACCTCACCCTCACGGAACGGCATGACATTCACCTCGATCGTCTCGCCTGATTCCTGACATCCGCGACAGTAGAACCCGGCCCACCCCTGAATCGCTTAGGACTGCATGTATTTGGGCATCGCCGCGGTTCGCCTCCCGTCGGATATAGACCCTACAGCGTGTAGGATATGGTGCGGGTTCCGCTCATCCCGGGTGGTGCGGGCGAGCGTTAAGGTGTGGTGCACACACCGTTTTGTCGAGGAGGCCGGGCTTATGGAACGCGAGCGTGCACCGCGCCGGCCGGGTGCGCGCCGCCGGGCAGCGGGACAGTTGGAGAGCGAGATTCTGGCGGTGCTGTGGGCCGCGGAGGCGCCGTTGACCCCGCAGCAGGTGCAGTCGGCGTTGGCCGATGAACTGGCCTACAACACCGTGCATACGATCTTGACCCGGATGTTCGACAAGGGTGTGGTGGCGCGGGGCGTCGGTGAGCTGGCGGGCACGTATCGGCCGGTGGTCAACGCCGACGAGCTGGCCGGGGATCGGATGCAAGCACTGCTGGAGGGCGGGCGAGACCGCCGCGCGGTGCTGCAACGCTTCGTGACCCGCCTGAACCCCGACGACGAGCAGGCGCTGCGGCAGTTCCTCGACGGCCACCGCTGACCGGGCACACTCAGCGGCCCCGGGCCCCGCAGACCGCGATCATGATGCGGGACACGGACTCGATGATGGGCGGGTAGATCCCCCCACATGCGGATTTCCCGGGCCCGCACACATCGTCGGTCGTAGGCGCCGTGGCGTCTGATCGGCGTACCGGACACCACGTGGATGCATCTGTTCCCGGTTGCGGCCGTAGCACATTCCGGAATAGTATCGCTGTATGACGATGAAAGCGTCGTATATCGAAGTGGAGCGGGTGGAGCTGTCGCCGGCCGCGGCATTGTTTCGTTCACTGGGTGATCCCGCACGGTTGGCGATCGTGCGCCGATTGGCCGCGGGTCCGGCCCGGGTGACGGATCTGGTCGAGGCACTGGGGCTGGCGCAGTCGACGGTATCCAAACATCTTGCCTGCCTGCGTGATTGCGGCCTGGTGGATTCCGAGCCGATCGGGCGGGCCTCGCTGTTCCGGCTGACGCGGCCGGAGCTGGTGGACATGCTCACCGCGGCGGAGACGGTATTGCGGGCAACCGGCAACGCCGTGGTGCTCTGTCCGTCATCCGGTGCGGATTGCTGTGCGCCGCAGGTCGCGTCGTGACCGGCGCCGATTCCGCCAGCCGCCCGAATCTGCTCGCGCCGTCCTCCGCCCTGCTCGCGGGGGGCGACTGCTGCGCTGCTGAGACATGTTGCAGCACAGCAGTATCCGAGCCATTGGTGCGCGACGCTGCCTGGTATCGCGCGGCACGGTGGGCGCGCTGGCTGGCGTGGTTCAGCCTGGCGTGGATGGTGACCGAGGGGGCGGTCGGGTTGTGGCAGGGGTATGCCTGCGGCTCCATCGCGCTGATCGGGTGGGCACTGGGCAGCGCGGTGGAGGGTCTGGCCAGTGTGATCGTGGTGTGGCGGTTCACCGGCTCGCGCACCCTGTCGCAGAGCTCCGAACGCACCGCCCAGCGTGCGGTGGCGCTGTCGTTCTGGCTGCTGGCGCCGTATGTGGCCGCGGAATCGGTGCGGGAGCTGCTCGGCGAGCACCGGGTGGACACGACGGCGATCGGGATGGTGCTGACCGGGGTCGCGCTGCTGGAGATGCCGCTGCTGGGCCGGGCCAAGCACAAGCTCGCCGCGCGGCTGGGGTCGGCCGCCACTGCCGGTGAGGGCACCCAGAACTATCTGTGCGCGGTCCAGGCCGCGGCGGTGCTGGTCGGCCTGGCGGTCACCAGCACCTGGTCCGGCGGCTGGTGGCTGGACCCGGTGATCGGCCTGGCCGTTGCCGTGGTCGCGGTGTGGCAGGGCCGGCGGTCCTGGCAAGGTGAGGACTGCTGCTGAGGACGTGGAGTCGGTTGCCGCGCTTCATCATCCACATCAGGTGGGGGCAGGGGCGGTGAGGCGACGGCCGGTGGCGGCGAAGGCGGCGGCCAGGATCAGGCCGGTGACACCGGAGATGAGCAGGGGCAGGTGCCCGTCGGTGTGCCAGGCCAGTCCGGCCCACAGCCCGGCGGCGAGGATCGCGGCACCGGACAAACCTTGGTAGATGCCTTGGGCGGAGGATTGCCGCTCGGGTGGGGCGAGGTCGGCGATCCAGGCTTTGCCGACCCCGTCGGTGGCGGCGGCGAATCCGCCGTAGATCGGCAGCAGCACGAACACCCATCCGGGACTGTGCACCAGGCCCAAACCGAGGTAGCCGATGCCGAAGCAGCCGAGCCCGGCGGCGAATACCAACTGCCGCGGGATCGTGTCCGACAGTGCCCCGGCGGGGTAGGCCAGCGCGGCGTAGGCGAGGTTGTAGACGATGTAGGCGCCGATCACCCCGGCGGTCGACAGGCCCAGGTCGTGGGCGCGCAGTAGTAGTAGCGTGTCGGGGAAGTTGACCAGCCCGAACACCGTCAGGACCGCGATCAGCGTGCGCAGCCGCGGCGGCAACGACGACTGTGATATCTGCTCGGCCGCTGGCGGGTTTTGTCGCGCGGATGTGGTTGCGGGGGTGTGGTTTTCGCGCAGTGCCGCGACGAGGAGAACCGAGAGCACGGCGGGGATGACCGCGATCCACAGCAGGGGCCGGATGGCGTGGTGCAGCAGTTCGAACAGCCCCAGCCCCAAGGCGGGGCCCGCGACGGCACCGGCGGTGTCCATGGCGCGGTGCACCCCGAAGATCCGGCCGCGGGCGGCGGGGTCGGCACCGACCATCAGCAGCGCGTCCCGCGGCGCGCTGCGGACCCCTTTGCCGAGCCGGTCCACCGCGCGGGCGATCAGCACGACCGGCCAGGCCCCAGCGGCGGCGAGGATCACCTTCCCGACCGCCGCGAGCCCGTACCCGGCCCCGACGAGGCGGCGGCGCGGGTAGCGGTCGCCGAGCCGCCCGCCGAGAATCTTGGTCACCGCGGCGGCGGCCTCGGCGACGCCTTCGGTCACCCCGACCACCGCGGCGGGGGCGCCGAGGGTGACGGTCAGGAAGATCGGCAGGATCGGATACAGCAGCTCGCTGGCCGTGTCCTGCAGGAAACTGACCCCGCACAACACCCGCAGGTTCGGCGTCAACCATGCAGGCCACGACCACCGCCCGCCCGGGGCGTCGTCCTGGTCGGTCATGCCGGTTGGGCTACAGGTTCGCGCAGGCTGACATCCTGGCCGATCAACGGCAGATAGTCCGGGATCCGCTGGCAGGCGTTCACCGCGACCACACCCATCAACCGCGCCACCCCGGGGTCCGCGGCGGGGCGGGTGTAGGCGGCGACGAAACCGCCCCGCCCGGGGCGGCCCTCGATGATCCGGACATGCTCGCCGAGACCGGGCATACCCGCAGACTGGATCTTGGTCCCGTGCTGTTCGGACCAGAACCGCGGGACCGGCGTGAACGCGGTCGCGGCGGCCGGGCCGGTGAGCAGGTTGTCGGCGGCGGCGCGGCCCATCTCGATGGCGTTGATCCAGTGCTCCACCCGGCGCGGCACCGCGTCGAAGCGGTGGTTGGGCCAGCGCGCCACATCCCCGGCCACCACCACGTCGGCTAGGACGCCGCCGTCGGCGCGCACGGCGTGGCAGGTGGCGGTGGCTGCGACGCCTTCAGTGATGTCGAGGCCGGAGCCGGTCAGCCACCCGGTAGCGGGGGTGGTGCCGATGCCGACGACGACGGTGTCGGAGTCGGCGATCTCGCCGTCGTCGAGGAACAACCGCACCCCGCGGTCGTGGGGTTCCCACCGGGTGATCGCCGACCCCAGATGCAACCGGACACCGTGGTCGCGGTGCACGTCGGCCATGACCGCGCCCACGGTGGTGCCGACCGCGCGGTGCAGCAGGGTCGCCGAGACGTCGATGATGGTGGCCGCCAGCCCGCGGGCGCGGGCGGCCGAGGCCAGCTCACAGCCGATGAACCCGCCCCCGACCACGATCACCCCGTCACGGGCGTGCCCGAACGCCCGATCGATCCCGTGCGCGTCCTCCAGGGTCCGCAGCGTATGGATGCGCTCGGGGTGTTCCGGGACGCCCGGGAGCTGGCGCGGGGTGACGCCGGTGGCGATGACCAGGCCGTCGTAGCCGATGCGGCGGCCGTCGGCCAGCACCACGGCACGCGCGTGGGTGTCCAGCGCGGCGGCGGGGGTGCCCAGCAGCCACGTGCAGTCCAGGTCGGTCCAGGCCGGCAACGCCAGGTCACGCACCGTGGCGCTGCCGGTGAGCCACTGCTTGGACAGCGGGGTCCGGTTGTAGGGGTGATGCGGCTCGTCGCCGATGACGGTGATCGCCCCGCGGAACCCGTTCTCCCGCAACCGTTCACACGCGGCGTGCGCGGCCAGCCCGGCCCCGACGACCACGATGTCGCGGTAGGTGTGCCGGGTCATTTCTGCTGCTCCACGGTGATCGCCTGCATCGGGCACACCCGCGCGGCCGACCGTACCTGCTCGGCCAGGGCCGGATCCGGTGTCGCGTCGTAGGTCAGGCGGTGCTCGCCGCGCAGCGCGAACACTCCCGGGGCCTCCTGCACGCAGAGGCCGTAGTGGTGGCAGTGCCCGTTGTGCACCGCCACCCGCACCTTCCGCACCGGCTGAGCGTCGGCGGTACCAGCAGCGGTGGCGGTGTCGCTGGGGGTGCCGGTGTCGATGTGAGCGGTCATCGCGGGCTCACCACCTCGAGCGCGACACGGGAACGGTCCGCGCGCGAGGCGGGCAGCACCCGCAGGACCGTGAAGATCACGCACACCGCCAGGATCGCGGCGATCGTGACTCCGAGCATGCTGAACGTTTTCGCTTCGGCGCTGGTGGCCAGCACATGCGCCCACGACAACCCGAACCCGGCATACACCCCGACGATGTGCACGATCCGGAACCGCCGGTAATTCAACCGCCGCGTCCAGATCACAGCCAGCGAGGCAGCGATCGCCAACTCCAGCCCGACGATCCCGAGCGCGACCTCCGGCTCCCCACCTTGGGCGAGGGGGATCAGCATCATCTCGACGGTGAAATGCTCCTGGGTTTGCAACAGATACGCCGCCGCATGCGCCACCCCGAAGGTCAGCGCGGACACCGCCAGCACCATGTGCCCGGAATACACCGCCGGGCGGCGCACCCACTTACGCGCCCACCCGGTGGCCAGGAACAACCCCCACACCACCGTCGCGGCCATCAACCCGTAGCAGATATAGCCGGCCAGGGTCGCCTCCTGCCGCAACTCCACATCCGGGCCGGGCCCGGTACCGTCCTGCGCATTGGCCAGCGCCGGGGACACCAGCAGCATCCCCGCCGACACCGCCCCGACGATCGCTATCGGTCGCGCCGCGGCAGCGGCCCGCGATAGCAAAGATCCTGGTCCTGCCATACCTGCATCACTCCTGGGCGCCTTGGGCGGGACCGGCCCGCACACAACCCCAACAACCCTACATGCTGTAGGGTGCGGTGTCCCGGCGGGCGCTGCCGAGGTTCGCTCGAGGGTAGCGGAGAGTAGAAGGCGTCCGAGAACCTGAATGTCCTGCTGCCGCAGGCGAATCGCGTAAGTCATCCACAAGCCACACTACATGCTGTAGGGTGCTGGGCCGGGGTCGCCGGGACCGGGCTGCGCCGCGATCGGATCCGGCAGCCCCGGCCGCCGGGGACCATCACCGACGCGACGGGCGCACCGAGTATCGGGGGCCATCCCCTCATCTGCCCCCGATATTCCCGCGAGCACGGGTGCCCGAGTCACGCGACTCGCAGCGCAGCGTTCCGGTCACGGGTGAGATGTCGAGGCTGCCCAAGGTGTGGTGCAGTGGCTGTCACAGGCCGAGCTGGCCGGTGACGAAGCGGAAGAAAGCGCCGGTGGCGTCGGCGGCGGCGAGCACGGCGATCACCCCCACCAGCGACACCCCCACCAGCAGGGACCAGCGGGTCGGCAGCGCGGCGGCATCCAGGGCCCGCACCCGCCGCAGCACGGCGTGGTCACCGAAACCCAGCCCGGCGGCCGGGCGTGCACCGGCCAGGGCAGCCTTGGCCAGCGACCGGGCTGCAAGCGGTCTGCTGTCCACTGCGTGGGCGGCGTGTTCGTCGGCCCAGCGCTCGACCAGGAACGCGACGGCATCCCGCGCCGGGCACAGCAGCGGGTTCAGCGCCGCGGCGGCATCGGCGAGGGCACACAGGATGTCGTGGCGGTGGGCCAGGTGCGCGCGTTCGTGGGCCAGCAGCACCCGCCGCTCGTCCCGATCCAGGGCTGTGAGCATGCCGACGGAGACCAGGATCCGGCCCACACGGCCCGGAACCGCGACCGCGTGCGGATCGGCACCGGGCACCACCACCAGCTCCCCGGTACGCGCGCCCGCGCACAGGGCCCGCAACCGGCGCCGGGTGCGGCGATGATCCGCCAGCGTCCGCGCCAGCCGCGCACCGGCCACCAGCAGCGCGAGCCCGGCCGCGGCGGCGATCAGGCCGGGCACCGGTTCGGGGATCGGGAATCCGGTCAGCCGAGCGCGTTCGGTCACCGGCGGGGCCTGCCGGATCAGAGTGCCCGCCAGCAGAACCAGCCCCCACGTGGACGCGAGCGCCGAGGCCACCGCCACCACGGTCAGCGTGCGGGCCGCCGCGGCCGGAGCCAGCCGACCGGCCAGCGGCGCACTGCCGACCGCCAGCACCACCGACATCACCAGCGGCAGATACACGCTGATCACCACCGCTCGTGACCTCCCACGCCGATACCGCCCGTCGCCCACACTCTAACGCCGCACCAAGGAACAGGGACCGCTCGCCCGAACCCCGACCGGCCCGCCCGAGGCCGCGCCAGCACGAACCCCGACAGCACATCGGTTTCGTACGCGGCAACCCCGAGAATTCCGCAGGCTCCGAATAGCTACTCTCCACCGGTTCTCGCAGGGACGGCCCTGCTGTTCGCGACCGCAATTCTGTCGGGCTCAGAGGCCTTGGGCGTGCGTTTCACCCGCCGGGAGAAACGCGCAGTCTTTCATCTGTTTCGCTATGTCGGCTGGCTGATGGGCGTGGATGTTGCCATTTTGCCGACTGACGAGAGCGCCAGTTGGAGGCTGCTCGTTCTCCAGGGTAGCTACGAGTTCGGGCACCCGGATGCGGACAGCCGCCAGCTGTCGCGGGCGTTGGTGCGGGCGATCGGGCCGATGACCGTCGGCGCGGGCAATGACCTCGGCCGCCGTGCCGCACGAGTCGCGGCCACTGGTGTCCTGTGTGCCTACGCTCGCCGGATCCTTGGCACGGAGGACGCCGACTTCCTCGGTCTGCCAGACCGCCGAGTGCTCCAGCACGCCGTGGGTGGCGCGGCGACGGCGATCAGCTGCCTGGAAATGCTGCGGCGGGTGTTGCCGGGCGCGACGCGTCTCGCTGAGAGCTGTGGGCGACGTCGCTGGGTCAGCTCCGCGCAGCGGATGATGACCGAGCACCACGGCGATACCCGATACGGCCGCCACGATCTCCTCGCCACCACAACGTCCCCGCCCCATCCACACGTGGACTGGCAAACCCGGCATGACAGGAATTTCTCTGCCATGCAACCACTTTCGCCATCTGCCACGAGGGACATCTCATGACCACCACCGAAAACCGGCGCCACGCCACACCAACAGCCCAGCCACGCGGCACGACCGGACAGGACCCCGCGCAAGTGGCCGGAGATCCGAAGGCCCGCACGGCGAATGCGGTTGCGCCGTCCGCAGCGCGCAGGGAATCGGAGGTCGACGACCTCCTGTGCCGGACACGGGCGGTAGTCACGCCCGAGTTGCGCGCAGCCGTCGACGCACTGCCGCCTGGCATCGGGCGGGTCGTGAAGTATCACTTCGGGTGGATGGATCTAGACGGCCAGCCCCTCGACGGAGACGGTTCGTGGGGCAAGGGGCTGCGCCCGGCACTGGCGCTGGCCTGCGCTGAAGCGGTCGGCGGCCACGCGTCGGCGGCGCTGCCCGCGGCGGTCGCGGTCCAGGAGATGCACGAGGCATCACTACTCCACGACGACTTCTTCGACGCCGATCCCATGCGACGGCACCGGGAAACAGTCTGGGCGGCCTACTCCACTCCTACCGCGGTCCTCGCGGGTAACGCACTGTTCTTCGCGTCCTTCCAGGCGCTACTGCGCGGGTCGCCGCAGCACACTGTGGACGCGATAGCCGCGCTGACCGCGGCCGGTCATCGCCTGATCGAGGGCGAGCGGGCCGACATTTCGTTCGAGACGCGTCAGGACGTGTCTGTGAAGGAATGTCTGGACATGATGGCGGGCAAAACCGCCGCCCTGATCGAATGCGCTTGTGCATTGGGCGCCCGCTACGGCTCGGCGACCCCTGAGCGCATCGCCGCGCTCCGACGCTACGGCCACCACCTCGGCATGGGGTTCCAAGCGATGGACGACGACCTCGGCGTCTTTGGCGATCCGAAAGCCACAGGCAAGCCCGTCGGCGAAGATTTGCGCCGTCGCAAACGCACCTTGCTGGTGGTGTGGGCGCTACACACCCACACTCCAGCGGCCGCCGCGCTGGCCGCTATCTATGACGGCGAGGGACCGCTCACCGACACCGAGGTCGGCCAGGCTACCGAATTGATCGAGGCGACAGGTGCCCGGCAGTGGGTGCGCGACTACGCCCGCCAGCAGATCGACGCTGCGCTCGAGCAGCTGGCCCGAGCCCACCCCACCACGCACGGGGCCGAGCTGCTCACCGCGCTGGCCGCCCTCGTTGTCGACCGCAACAGCTGACACCACCCAGTCGCCCTGGAGGAACCCCATGACCACAGCACATCTCGCTGGGGTGGATCCGGCTGAGGCCGTGCTCCCGCCGATACCGGCCGAGATCTCGGTGTATTGCCCGTTCCCGTTGCCTGCGCATGCGTGTGATGTAGCGGCCATCGACAAGGAGGCGGTCAGGTGGTGTGAAGAAAAGGGTCTGTGCGAGCCGGACAGTACCGCGACGAGGATGGGCTGTGCCGCAGCGATCGCGTCGGCGCTGCCGCATGCCCCCGACTCCACGATCCTGGCAGCGACGCGATGGTTCTATCTGGGGTCGTTGCTGGACGACCATTGGGACACCTATCCCGACCTGCGGATGGTCGCTCACGCCGGGGCGTTGAACCATGTCATGTACGCCGCAGCTGACGCGCCTCTACCGCCGGGAGATCGGTGGACGACCAGCCTGCGGGAGCTACGCGCCCAGATCGAGACCACGATGTGCGACGACGAGATCTCGGTCTTCCGGTACGAGACCGCGGTCTGGTTGAACGGCCAGTCGTGGTACACCGCGCTGCAAGGACAGCCGACGCCACCGGATCCCGGGACATACCTGCGGATGCGGCGAGCGAAAACCGGTGTCGGCACACTGATTCCGTTCACCGCTGCGACGATGGGCCACCCGCTGGCGCCCCACGTGCTCGACGACCCGCCGGTAAGGGCGTTCGTCGAGGCGGTGATGATGGCGTGCGTGGTGTTGAACGACGTGTTCAGCGCCGCCAAAGAGCGGAGCAGCGGAACAGCCAAGCTGAATCTGCTCTCCGTCTTGGCCCACGCACACGGCCTCGACACTGCGGCCGCTGTGCTCGAGGCGTGGCAACTCTATGAACGGATCGTTGCTCTGGCGTGGCGGCTGCACCAGCAGTTGCGCACCGATTCCCGCCCCAGCGTCGCGCGGCTCGCTGTCGACCTGCCCGGTTGGATATCCGCAGGCGTCCACTGGGCGGCCACCACAGCCCGCTATCTGGAGCACGGCGCCGACCCCGCAACATCACGTGTGGCCCCGAAGCTGGTGATCTCCCCGACCCCGATCGTGTGGGATGCCACCGACGAATCCCCACCGCCACAGCCCGATATCGCCTGGCTGTGGCGGCGGCACTGCGAAGGGGGTTGAACCGTTGCAGGATTCGGACATAACCGTTGCGGCCGAGGCTCTACTGCTGGCGCGGATCGGGGACCCTGGTGACCTGAAGGGACTGCACCGCGCTCAGCTCGAAGCACTGGCCAGCCAGCTCCGCGAGTTCCTGGTGCGGAAGGTGGCGGTCAACGGTGGGCACCTCGGACCGAATCTCGGTGTCGTCGAGCTGACCATCGCACTGCACCGGATCTTCGACTCGCCGGCCGATCCGTTGATCTTCGACACCGGGCACCAGGCCTACGTGCACAAGATCCTGACCGGCCGGAGCGAGCTTTTCGACCGGTTGCGCACCCGCGGTGGTCTGTCCGGCTACCCCTGCCGAAGCGAGAGCATCCACGACTGGACCGAGTCCTCACACGCCTCGGCGGCTCTGTCCTATGCCGATGGTCTGGCCAAGGCGTTCGCGCTGACCGGGCAGTCGCAGCGGTGCGTGGTCGCTGTGGTCGGAGACGGCGCTCTGACCGGGGGAATGTGCTGGGAGGCACTGAACAACATCGCCGCCACCAGGGACCGCTCCATGGTGGTGGTCGTGAACGACAACGGTCGCTCGTATGCACCGACCGTCGGCGGACTGGCTGACCGGTTGACGAGATTGCGTGTCCAGCCCGCCTACCAGCGATTCGCCGACGCGGTAAAGCAGATCGAGCAAATCCCCGCCGTCGGCGGACCGGCCTATTCGCTGTTGCACGCCATCAAAACCGGTGTCCGCGATGCAGTGAACCCACAGATCCTGTTCAGCGACCTCGGCATCGAATACCTGGGCCCGATCGACGGTCACGATATTGGGGCGCTCGAATCAGCATTCCGGCGCGCCAAGCAATTCGGCGGGCCGGTGATCGTCCACACCGTCACCAGCAAAGGCAGGGGATATGCCCCCGCCGAGAACCACGCCGATGATCTGATGCACGCCCCGGCACCGTTCGATCCCCTGACCGGTCAAGCGGTGGTCTCGCCATCGTCTGGGCAGACCTGGACATCCTTGTTCGCCGCCGAGATGGTCCGCCATGGTGAGCAACGCGAGGACATCGTCGCCATCACCGCCGCGATGCCGGGCCCGACCGGTCTGGCCGCATTCGGGCAACGCTTCCCGGACCGGATGTTCGATGTCGGCATCGCCGAGCAACATGCCGTCACCTCGGCCGCCGGATTGGCGCTGGGCAGCGTGCACCCGGTGGTCGCGATCTACGCCACATTTCTGAATCGAGCCTTCGATCAGGTGCTGATGGATGTGGCCCTGTTGCGCCTGCCCGTCACCCTGATACTCGACCGCGCCGGGGTGACCGGCCCCGACGGTCCGAGTCATCACGGCGTGTGGGACCTGGCCCTGCTCGCGATAGTGCCCGGCATACGAGTGGCCGCGCCCCGCGACGCCGCATCACTGCGCGAACAACTCGCCGAAGCGCTGGCCACCAACGACGGACCGACCGCGCTGCGCTTCCCGAAGGGCCCAGCCGTCGCCGAGCTACCGGCGGTCGATCGGTTCGACGGAGTTGATGTGCTGTTCGTTCCCGACTCCGGTTGCGCCGCTGAGGTTCTCGTCGTTGCGGTGGGAGCCCTCGCGGCCGCCGCCGTCGAGGCTGCCGCGATCCTGGCGCGCCAAGGCATCGCTGTCATTGTGGTCGATCCGCGATGGGTACTGCCGGTCCCTGACGCCCTGATCAAGCTCGCCGGTGAGAGCCGAATGGTGGTCGTCGTCGAGGATGGCATCGAAAACGGCGGCATCGGCGCGTCCGTTGCTCGCCGCGTCGCCGAGGCGAATGTCGGCGTCACGGTGCACGGAATCGGCGTGCCGATGCGGTTCCTGGAGCACGGATCTCGCGAAGAGCTGCTTCACGACCTGGGTTTGGACCCCACCGGCATCGCACAGCGCATCGGTCACTGGTCGACCGGGTCGGATGGTCGCGGAGTCGACACCGTAGAAGCGGAAGGAAAAGCCATCGTGACACATCCGTCGAGCAGCGTGCAGCCGCAGGCCCAGGACAGTGCACCCGAGGGCAAGCGGGTGTTGCTCGCCGACCCACGCGGATACTGTGCAGGCGTCGATCGGGCCGTGGAAACGGTGGAACGGGCACTGGCCCAAAATGGCGCGCCCGTGTACGTCCGCAGGGAGATCGTCCACAACCGCCACGTCGTGGAGACGCTGCGCGAGCGCGGTGTGATCTTCGTCGACGACACCGACGCTGTGCCCGAGGGTGGGCTCGTCGTGTTCTCCGCGCACGGCGTTTCACCGGCAGTGCGTGCGGCCGCCGGCGAGCGAGGGCTGCGATCAATCGACGCGACGTGCCCGTTGGTCACCAAAGTGCACCGGGAGGTGCGGCGCTTCGCCGCGGACGATTACGACATTCTGCTGATCGGCCACGCCGGCCACGAAGAGGTCGAAGGAACCGCAGGTGAGGCACCGGATCGGGTGCAGCTCGTGGACGGCCCCGACGCGGTCGACGCGATCAGGGTGCGCGACGAGTCGAAGGTCGTGTGGTTGTCGCAGACGACGCTGAGCGTCGACGAGACCATGCAGACGGTGCAGCGGCTGCGTCAGCGGTTCCCGGCGCTGCAGGATCCGCCGAGTGACGACATTTGTTATGCGACTCAGAACCGGCAGCAAGCGGTCAAGGCCATGGCAGCCGGATGTGATCTCGTGATCGTCGTCGGTTCCCGGAACTCGTCGAACTCGGTGCGCCTGGTCGAGGTCGCTCTGGACGCCGGAGCCCCAACCGCCCACCTCGTCGATTACGCGCGGGAAGTGGATCCAGGATGGTTGGACAATGTTCAGACCGTCGGGGTGACCTCCGGCGCGTCCGTGCCCGAGATACTGGTTCGCGGTGTGCTGGAGCTGTTGGCGCAACACGGTTTCCATGATGTGCAGACAGTGACCACCACCTCCGAAACCGTCGTATTCTCTCTTCCGCGAGGTGTGCGGGCAGGCCGCCGATCAGGCCCGGCCGTCTCTGAAAGTACCGGCGGCCGCCATGAATGAGAGCACCCTGCTCGGTATCCCGACGATCGGGGACAGGTCCGCGCCGGCCGCCGTTCTGGCCCCCCGCCGCAAGACCCGCCAGCTGATGATCGGCGATGTCGGCGTCGGCAGCGACCACCCGATCGCGGTTCAGTCGATGACCACAACCAAGACCCGCGACGTCAACGCCACTCTGCAGCAGATCGCCGAGCTGACGGCGTCGGGCTGCGATATCGTGCGCGTCGCCTGCCCGCGCCAGGAGGACGCCGACGCACTGGCGAGCATCGCGCGCAAGAGCCAGATCCCGGTTATCGCGGATATCCATTTTCAGCCGCGCTATATCTTCGCCGCCATCGACGCGGGCTGCGCCGCGGTGCGCGTGAACCCCGGCAATATCAAGGAATTCGACGGCCGGGTCGCCGAAGTCGCCAAGGCCGCTGGCGCGGCTGGCATCCCGATTCGCATCGGCGTGAACGCCGGTTCGCTGGATAAGCGGATGTTGGAGAAGTACGGCAAGGCGACCCCGGAGGCGCTGGTCGAGTCGGCGCTGTGGGAGGCGAGCCTGTTCGAGGAGCACGGCTTCGGCGATATCAAGATCTCGGTCAAGCACAACGACCCGGTGGTCATGGTCGAGGCATACCGGCAGCTGGCGGGCCAGTCCGACTACCCGCTGCACCTCGGGGTGACCGAGGCCGGTCCGGCGTTCCAGGGCACGATCAAATCCGCCGTCGCGTTCGGTGCGCTGCTGTCCGAGGGTATCGGCGACACGATCCGGGTGTCGCTGTCCGCGCCGCCCGCCGAGGAGGTCAAGGTCGGCGGGCAGATCCTGCAGTCGCTGAACCTGCGGCCGCGCAAGCTCGAGATCGTTTCCTGTCCGTCCTGCGGCCGCGCCCAGGTCGATGTGTACACCCTGGCCAACGAGGTGTCCGCGGGGCTGGAGGGCATGGAGATCCCGCTGCGGGTGGCCGTGATGGGCTGCGTGGTGAACGGGCCGGGCGAGGCGCGGGAGGCGGACCTCGGCGTCGCATCGGGCAATGGCAAGGGCCAGATCTTCGTCAAGGGTCAGGTCATCAAGACCGTGCCGGAGGCGCAGATCGTGGAGACGCTGATCGAAGAGGCGATGCGCATCGCCGAGGAGATAGGCGAAGCCGGCGAGGGCGAGCCGGTCGTCGTCGTTGGCTGAGAGGGTGTCGACTCCGCCTACCACTGTATCTCTGCGAGTGGGAGGAGATCTCGCGGCGGCGGGAACACACGCCCGCCGCCGGACTGGGGGTTCCGTTAAGGATCGTGTCACCAGGTACATGAAGGTCGTTTTGGCCTCTCACCAGCGGCAAACGAGCGCTCCTGATCTGGGCGGATTGACGGTGACGGATCTTCAGTCCTGCTGAACCCACCGGGGTGTGGCATTAGCCGGTAAGAAACGTGTCACCAGCGGCAAACGGTCAGGGCAAACCCGAGCTTCGCCGCACCACGTTTCGTGGCGACAAGCCCCGATTCCTCACCGACCAGCGTCCACCGGTCGATCAACTCATCCTGGTCGAGCTCCCTCATCACGCACGAGAGCTACACCGCGCCAACGTCTGGCAACTACTTTTTCGGAACCTTCATGTACCTGGTGACACGATCCTTAACGGCACCCCCAATCCGTGGAGTCGGGCTGTGCACACCAGTGTGATGGGCCGTTCGGCAGAGCCTCGGACGGATCGAGGTCCCAACCTGCGTGCGGGGCGAGATCGGTAACCAGAGGACGGTGCGGCAGTCGGTTGCCGCCGTGTGTGACCGGATGCTGGTGTCGACGCAACGCGAGCCCGGCCGAGATGGCCGGGCTCGCGGAGGAAGAGTGACGTGAGTTTTTCGAAAGTCGACGTGACGACGCAGTCGCAAGCACCGACCCGAGAGGCCGTGTGCTGTGTAACCAAGCGCGCCTGGTTACTGGGTCAGTGCCGATGCCCGTCAGCCGGGACGATATTCACTGTCGCGATAGCATCACCTACCTGTTCGTGTGCTCGTTCGTGTCAGGCGTTGATGACCTGGCGTCGGTTGCTACGTTCGATGTCGATCTTGCGAGGCTTGGCCTTCTCGGCGATTGGGATACGCAGTCGCAGCACACCATCGGTGTAGTCGGCGCTGATGGCCTCGGTGTCGAGGGACTCGCCGAGGAACAACTGCCGACTGAACACACCCCGTGCTCGTTCCGCGGCGATCATTTCCCGGCCCGAGTCCAACTCCGGACGCTGTGCCCGCACGGTGAGTACGTTGCGTTCGACATCCAGATCCAGCGAATCAGGGTCGACACCGGGTAGATCCAGCTCGACCACGAATTCCTCGCCCTCGCCCTCGCGCCACGCGTCCATCGGCATCGCCGCCGGACGTGCCGCTGTGCCGAACACCTGCTGTGTGAACCGGTCCAGATCCCGGAACGGATCGGCACGCATCAACATGGTCGCCACCTCCAACTGTCCTTTCATCTCGAATCAAATGGCCAGATAACCTGTGCCAGCGGGTACATATTTCTTATATCACTGGTGTGTGGCGGCGGGCAAGCAGGGGCGTCAACAGGGCTCAGTCCAGGCGTAGACCTTCTCTTGCGATGGCGCGAGCCGCACCGGGTTCACGCGCCACATCGGCCAACGGAATCGAGCCTGGCGCCGACTCTTCCGAGTAGTCGGACCGTTGCTGGGATGCCGGTAGGCGTGATCTCAAGTCGTGTTGGTTGGCGCTTGTGGCAGCCGAGCGTTGTGGTCGTGCTCGGCGGAGTGAACAATGGATCTGGAGCTAAAAAATCTGTAGTCGAGGATGTAGACAACCGATGCGGACTGTTGTACGGTCGCTCTTGTTCAGAGAGCAAGAAGTCCGGTGGCCGTGGCAGAGATGAACTGCCCGGAAGATGTTAGGTTCGGCCGTCCCCCTCCGGCGGGGGTTGAAGTGAAGTAGTTGATGTTTGGTTGTACCGCCGGAGGGGACGAAGAACACCGCAAGAAAGCGCCGGAGGCGTCACGACGAGCTTCCGAGCGGGACCGCGTCGCTAGTTGGCGCGGGGTGCGCATCCTACGAACCGGGAGGTGGTCCACGAGCAAACACATACGCACTACGCGTCCCTGTGAATACCAACGGACGCGGTGTGCGACACCGGCCTTACCGGCCGACAGTCGGAATTGAAACAACTCATTTGAAACGACCCCAGGCCCCGGCGCTACACGCGCCGGGGCCTGCAGGCATGAAATCCTCGAGAGGTGTAGTGGAAGATCCGCACGCGAACCCCGCCGACAGCTCCCCCGCCGATCGGCTCGATGACGATGACTACCCCGCCTACAGCATGGGCCGGGCAGCGGAAATCGTTGGAGTCACTCAAGCTTTCTTGCGCGGTCTCGACGCCGCGGAACTGCTGACCCCGCAACGCTCCGAGGGTGGGCATCGCCGCTATTCCCGCTATCAGCTGCGTATCGCCGCGCGGGTCCGGCAACTTGTCGACGAAGGCAACCAACTAGAAGCCGCGTGCCGCATCGTCATCCTCGAAGACCAACTCGCCGAGGCTCAGCGCATCAACAGCGAGCTACAGCAAACCCTCCGAGAGGCTCAGAGCGACTAGGGCGTGTCTCCCGATTATTCGGGTCTTGACCGGCGAAGATTGGCCGGTGACGCGGTTGGGTTTGATTTCTGATGAGTTCTGGGCGGCGGTCGAACCGGTGATGCCGTCGGATAAGGGCAAGCGGGGCAACAGGTTCGGTGATCACCGGTTGATGCTGGAGGGGATCGCGTGGAGGTTCCGCACGGGTACTCCGTGGCGGGACCTGCCTGCTGTCTTCGGGCCGTGGCAGACGGTGTGGAAGCGGCATCACCGGTGGTCTTTGGATGGCACCTACGACGAGATGTTCGCCCGGGTAGCGGTCGTGTTCGGGTTCGACGCGGAGATGGCCGGTGACGTCGAGAAACTGCTGTCGGTGGACTCGACGAGCGCGCGGGCGCATCAGCATGCCGCGGGTGCGCGGTCGGACACGCTCGCCACAGGGGGCTCTATCGAATTACAAGAAAGCCGCCGATGAGCCCGCGAACCATGCGCTGGGCCGCTCGCGTGGCGGGTTGACCACGAAGATCCATGCTCTGGCCGATCAGCGTCAGGCCCCGGTCGCTGTCCGGTTGACCGCGGGCCAAGCCGGTGACAATCCGCAGTTGGTGCCGTTGCTCGACGACTACGCGCAGACCCGTCGCGGGGCGGGCGAGCCCGGCCGCGACTTCCGGCTGCTCGGCGACAAGGCGTACTCGCATCCCAGCACACGAACCGAATTACGTTCCAGGAGAATCAAACACACCATCCCCGAGCGTAAAGACCAGATCGCCCGGCGCAAAGCGAAAGGGTCAGCAGGAGGTCGGCCACCTGCGTTCGACGCCGAGCTCTACGGTCTGCGCAATACCGTGGAACGGGGCTTCAACCGGCTCAAGCAGTGGCGAGGCATCGCGACCCGCTACGACAAGTACGCGCTGACCTACCTCGGTGGCTCCTGCTGGCCTGCGCCGTCATCCACGCCCGCGTCGGGACCAGCAAATTGGGAGACACACCCTAGCCGGAAGTTGATCTCGGGTGAGGTTGCTCACGGTCTTCCGGTCGGGTTGATCTTGCCGGTGTTTTCCGGCATCAGCGGTTGAGAGGAACTGGCTGACGATGACCACCGGCCCGAGCGGGCTCGGTGTTCGTGCAATGCCGGAAACGAACAAAGCCGCAGGCCCCGACCTGCGGCTTTGTCATCGGCCCACCACGTTTCGTGGGCGGGGGTGAATTTCCCGGCCGCGCGGGCCTGCCCGAACGCGCGCCCGGCAGAGCACCAGGCTTGCGGAGCAGTCGTTGCAGATAATGATCGAGGTCGAGTCGCGATTGCGCCTCGCCGAACAGCCGCTCGTGTCGCGCGACCTCGGTGCGGCCGTCGAAAACACCGAATGGTCGGCGTGCGACAGAACCCACACTTGCCGCCCGATCAGCTGGCGCGCCCGCGTCCCGCCGCCGCGTCACCGGGATCGGGGCGAGTATTCGATTCGGCGGTAGTAATAGCGCAAATCGCTTCGATCGCTCGGTTCGGGGCTCCGGTCGGTGTGTGCTGCGGTTCACTTCGCTGCGTGAGTTCGATGACCGACAGCGTCCGTGCAGGTACCTATATCGACGGGGTGTGGCGGCACCGCCGAAGAGACGACACCTTCACCGTCGAGGATCCGGCGACTACCGCCACACTCGCGGTGATCGAGCAATCGGGGCTCGGCGAGGCCGATGCCGCCCTCGCCGCCGCCGACTCCGCCTCGGGCGCTTGGGCCTCCGCGCCACCGCGAGTCCGATCCGATGTCCTGCGGCGTTGCTACGAACTCGTGTCTGAGGCCACAGACGAGTTGGCCGCGCTGATCGTCGCCGAAGCCGGTAAGCGGATGTCGGACGCCCGCGCCGAAGTCACCTATGCGGCGGAATTCTTGCGGTGGTATTCCGAGGAGGCAGTCCGGGTGCCGGGACGATTCGGGTCGTTGCCCGAGGGTGGGGGCACGATGTATGTCAGCCGTCGACCGGTCGGCCCGTGCCTGCTGCTCACACCGTGGAACTTTCCGCTGGCCATGGTGACCCGCAAGGTGGCCCCCGCCGTGGCGGCCGGGTGCACCGCCGTGCTGAAACCGTCCGAACTCACGCCGCTGACCTGCTATCGGTTCGTCGATCTGCTCGAGGCAGCGGGTCTGCCTGCCGGTGTGGTGAATGTCGTGACGACCACGAATCCCGGCCCCCTCGTCGAACGACTGTTGTCCGACCCGCGCCTGCGCAAGGTGAGTTTCACCGGATCCACTCCGGTGGGACGCACACTGATGCGGCAGGCCGCCGAGCGCATGCTGCGCACGTCGATGGAACTCGGCGGAGACGCGCCGCTGCTGGTTCTCGCCGACGCGGACCCGGCCGCAGCGGTGGCGGGCACGCTGGTCGCCAAGTTCCGGGGCAGCGGCCAGGCATGTACCGCGGCGAACAGAATCCTGGTGCACTCCTCGGTGGCCGGGGAATACCTCGGCCGTCTGGCCGAACGTGTCACCGCGATGCGAGCCGGCACCGGGACCGACCCATCGTCCGGCATAGGTCCGCTGATCAATGCCGCGGCGGTGGCCCGCACGCGTCGCAGGGTCGAGGAGGTACTGGCGGACGGAGCCGAACTCCTGGCTCAGGGACCGACGGCCACGGGCCCCGGATGTTTCTTCTCGGCCACGTTGATCGGCGGAGTACGACCCGACTCGGTCGTCGCGGGGGTGGAGTGGTTCGCGCCGGTCGCGGCGGTGAGCGTATTCGACGACGAGGAAGAATTGGTTGCGGCCGCGGCATCCTCGGATTCGGGACTGGCGTCCTACATCTTCACCAGCGATATCGCGAAGGGTCGGCGTATCGCATCTCGGTTGGAAGTCGGCATGACAGCGCTCAACACCGGACTGCTGTCCAATGCTGCGGCGCCGTTCGGGGGAGTGAAGTTGTCCGGGCACGGTCGCGAGGGCGGCTCGGAAGGGTTGGACGAATACCTGGAAACCCATTACCGGCTGGAGTACAACTGATCCAGGCGACGGAAGGAGTTCGCAGTGGCCGTCGTGGACATGATCGAACATCGGATGAGTTCGGGTGATCTCATCTCCGCGCTGGCGGCGCGGGCCCCGGAACTCGGCGGCAACGTCGGTATCTGGCCGGGGTTGACGATCTACCGTTTCACCGAGCCGATGGCGCCGACCTGGGAGGAGATTCAGTCGCTGTCCCTGGGCATCGTCGCGCAGGGTTCGAAGGCGGTGATCGTGGACGGCAAGCGGTATGTCTACGATCCGTTCCACTATCTGGTGCTCGGCAGCAATCTCCAATTCCAGGCCGAAATCCTCACGGCCAGTTTGCGTATGCCGTTTTTGTCCTTCGTCTTGCAGATCGACCCGGCGCTGGTGAAACGGGTGTCGACGGATATGATCGAGCGCCGGGTGACGTCGTTCCGGACGGCGGACGGCGACGAGACGCCCGAACCGGCCGTGGTATCCGCCCTCGACGGTGAGATGATGGGCGCGGTGTTGCGGTTCCTCCGTGCGCTGGACAACGGTGCCGACCGGCGGGTTCTCGCACCGATGTGCATTCAGGAGATCGTATATCGGGTGTTACAGCGGGAACAATATTCGCGGCTGCTGAAGATCGCCGGGAAACAGAGTGCTATGAACCCTATTTCCGCGGCACTGATCTTCGCGCGTGATCATTTCGCCGAGCCGCTCACGGTCAACGACCTCGCGGAGCAGGTGGCGTTGAGCCCGTCTGCCTTCTCCACTCTGTTCCGCGAGGTCACTGGACGGTCACCGTATCAATTCCTGAAAGAGCTGCGGCTGGACCGCGCCCGTGCGCTGCTGATCGACGGCCATACCACCGTCGCCGAGGTGTCCCGGCGGGTCGGATATACGAGCGTCTCACATTTCATCAAGGAATTCCGCAATCGGTTCGGCGCGACACCGAGGACATACGCCGACGCCCATGCCCTCGATGCCGGATTGCGTCGGCTTCGTTAATCGCCCGACAGCGCCGCGACCAATTGCGTGGCGAGCGGCCCCGAAGAAGCGGGGTTCTGACCGGTGTACAGGGTGCCGTCCACGACCACGCGTGAGGTCCACGGCTCGCCACTCTGCTCGAATTTGCCACCGGCCGCCGCGAGGCGGTCCTCGAGCAACCAGGCGGCCTTGTCCGCGAAGCCGACCTGAGTTTCTTCGACATTCGTGAATCCGGTGATCCGGCGGCCGGCAAATACCCATTGGCCGTCGGTGTCGGTCGCGGGCAGGAGTGCGGCGGGTCCGTGGCATACGGCCGCGACCGTCTTGCCCGCCGAGTCGAACGCGGTGACGAGCCGGCCGAAAACCTGTGAGGTCGCCAGATCTTCCATCGGGCCGTGTCCGCCCGGGATGAAGATCAGGTCGTAGTCGTCGACGTCGGCGGTGTCCAGATCGACGGGTGCGTCCAGTTCCTGGTCGATGGCGGCCAGATACGTCCGGAAGCGCTCTCCGGGTTCGGCGCTGCCGCCGTTCATCTCCGGCGTGAAACCCGCCTCGTCGGGCACCGGGCGGACCCCGCCCGGAGTTGCGATGGCGACGTCGAAACCCGCCGCACGGAAGATCTGATGCGGGATCGCGAGTTCCTCGGGCCAGAATCCACAACGGTGGCGGGTCCCGTCCGCCAGCGTCCAGTGGTCCGAGCCCGAGACGGCCATGAGTACGCGTGTCATGTTTTCTCCTTGGTCGTGCGTGAGTGTCGCCGGTGATTGTCCCCGAACGCTAGGCCCAGCTCGCGCCGATCTCCCAGGTCTGTGGACGAATCCGACACATTCGAGCCGGTCTGCGACACCGGCCGGTCGCCGCGTCGACGCGGCGCCGGAATGGGCACTGATCGGATCGGAACGCAGTACCACTCGGTGGGTGTCGTCGGCTTTAGTGGAACCCGTGATGCCTGTCACAAACGAAGGTGAGTGTGGCGGGCCCGACAAGTTCGACATGAGCAAGTTCGAGACGAGGAGGCATCCGTTGTCGGAAAACAGGCGGATCGCATACGTGGTCACCAGCGCCACTACTATGACGCTGGCCGATGGGTCACCACATCCGACCGGCTATTTCGTCGAAGAGGTCGTCAAGCCCTATCGGGCATTCGTCGCCGCCGGATTCGACGTCGATGTCATCACCCCCGACGGCAACCCCCCCTCGGCGGACCCGTACGGGCTGAGCTGGTTCTTCCACTACCCCGACGAGGACAAGGATTACCTCGACTCGGTCGTGCGGACCTTCCACCACGACGTCGATGACATCCGGTTCACCCTCCATCAGAGCAGCGAACTCGGTCTCGCCGCCGCGCGGCGCGTCGCGGAGCTGCTGCGGATGGCGGGACTCTCGGAACGCGCGGCCCATGCGGCCGTGTCGGCGGCGGCGAAGACCGCGTGGCGCCAGGATCGCCAGTTCATCGATGTTCTGGCCGCGGGCGAGCTGCCGACGGGCGTGACTCGGGCGGACCTCGAGCGGGCCGCCGATGCGCAGCGGCAGGCCAGCGCCGACCTGTCGGCCGCGCGCAAAGCGGAGGTCGATGCGAACCCGAGCTTCCGGGAACCGGTGAAACTCGGCGATCTCACCGACGAGGAACTGGCCGGCTACGACGCGGTGTTCGTCCCCGGCGGCCACGGACCCATGGTCGACATGCACGACAACCCGGACATCGGCCGGATGTTGTCGGTGCTGCAGGCCCGGCGGGCGGCGATCGCGTCCCTGTGCCACGGTCCGGCGATGCTGCTGTCGGCGCCCGAACGGCACGACGGCCAGTGGCTCTTCGACGGTTACCGCATGACCTGCTTCACCGATGAGGAGGAGGACCAGACCGAGGCCGGACGACTCGGCATGGAGTGGTACTGCGACACCGCACTCAAGAACGCGGGTGCGGTCTTCGACGATGGTCCGAGCGCTTGGACCAGTCACGTCGTCGTCGACCGCAACCTCATCACCGGTCAGAACCCCGCCTCGTCGGGGGCGATCGCCGACGCGGTCATCAAGTACCTGAGCGTCGCGAACGCGGAGGTCGCCGCATGAGCGCGCGCGATGCCGTCACCGGACTGCTCGCCGCCGTGGATGCCCACGACCTGGATGCCGTCGTCTCCCGGTTCGCCGAGCAGGTCGTTGTGCGCATACCGGCAATCGGTGTGTACGAGGGCGTTCGGGCCGACCTCGAGGGGTTCTTCGCTGACCTGCTGCGCGCCTTCCCGGATCTGCGGGTGAGCGTAAAGCGCGTCGTCGTCACCGGCGACGCGGTCACGGCGGAGGTAAAGGTCGAAGGCACCCAGGACGATGCGTACCTGGGAGCGATCAACCAGGAGAAGCATCTGGACGTCGACGAGGCGTGGCGTTTCGAGATCACCGACGGACTGGTGTCCGGATTCGAGGGCTACTGGTGTCAGCAGGCGCTCTACCGCCGACTCGGAGTGAAACGGCTCGACCGGATCGCACTGGTCTGAGAAGAAAGCGAACGATTTATGACCGCAATTCGAGAACATATCCGCGCCGAGCAGGCCGCCGCCGTGGCCGCCGATTTCTTCGATCGTTATCGCGCCCACGATGTGGACGGCATGACCGAACTCTGCACGGTGAACGCCGAATTCTCCTATCCCGCGTTCGAAGTGTGGGGCAAACAGCGCGTGCTGCGCGGCGAGGGGAAGGTCGCGACGGTCGGAAAGCCGATCTGGCGCGGCCTGATCACCGCGTTCCCCAATCTGACCAACACCGTGCGGCGCATCGAGTCCAACGACGACGGTGATGTGGTGGTCGAGGTCGACATCAGTGGCACACAACAGGCGGCGTGGGGATTCATCCAGCCCAGTGGCGCGACATACACCGAGCCGCATCTGTTCATCCTGCACGTCGACGAGGACGGGCTGATCGACTCGATTTCCGGATATTTCGACAACGCGGGAATCTGCCGGCAGCTCGGTCACATCGAGATCGACTGACGCCCGGAACGAACCGTCTCGAAGGAGAGATGACAATCATGACCCTGCTCAAGCGCGAAGAATGGCAACAGTTCGTCCGGGATGTGGACTGGGCGCCGTCCTATGTCGACGAGGAAGCGATCTACCCCGAATGGCACTGCGGCACCGGGAAAGTCCCCCGGGAGGCGTGGTCGAAATGGGAGGAGTCCTACAAGGTCACCTACCCGGAATACGTTGTCGGACAACGAGAGAAGGAAGCCTCGGCATATGCGGTGAAAGCCGCGTTGCAGCGCTCGGACAATTTCGATAACCTCGACGAGGGGTGGAAGTCGGCCACCAAGATGCATTTCGGCGGCGTGGCGCTCGTCGAATCCGCCGCGATCCTCGGTGAGTTGAAGATGGCCCGCTTCGGACTCAACGGCGCCTGGCGCAACATGGCCACCTTCGGTGCTCTCGACGAATTGCGGCATTCTCAGGTCACCACCTTCTTCGGTCACGAATTCATCGCCAAGGATCCGCAGTACGACTGGACCCAGAAGACCTTTCACACCAACAACTGGGTTCCGATCGCCGCGCGGATGCTGTTCGATTCGATAATGATCAGCCCGAACGTGGTCGATATGGCCATCGAGCTGCCTTTCACGTTCGAAACCGGGTTCACCAACCTGCAATTCATCGCGCTGTCGGCCGACGCGCTGGAATCTGGCGATGTCAACTTCGCCAATATGATCTCCTCGATCCAGACCGACGAGGCGCGGCACAGTCAGCAGGGCGGCCCCACATTGGAGATCCTCGTCGAGCACGATCCGGTGCGCGCCCAATGGGTGATCGACAAGAGTTTCTGGGGCTCGGCCCGGCTGTTCTCCGCGCTCACGGGTCCGGCGATGGACTACTACACGCCGCTCGAGCACCGACGCCAGTCCTACCGGGAATTCATGGAGGAGTGGATCGTAGATCAGTTCATCCGGACCATCGAGGATTACGGGCTCAAGAAGCCGTGGTACTGGGATGAATTCATGAATGGTCTCGACACCTGGCACCACGGCCTGCATATGGGACTGTGGTATTGGCGGCCCACCCTGTGGTGGCGGCCGAAGGCCGGGGTGAGCAAGGATGAGCGCGCGTGGCTGACCGAGAAATACCCGACGTGGGAAAAACTCTACGGCGACAAATGGGACGTCATGATCGACAACGTCAATGCCGACAATGTCGAGGCCACGCTCCCCGAGACGCTGCCGTGGTTGTGCAGCAACTGCAACCTGCCGTGCAGCAGCGTCACCCAGTCCCGCTCCGGTATCTGGCGAGCCCGTGACTGGGAACTCGACTACGACGGTCGCAAATACCATTTCTGCACTAACGCCTGCCGCCAGATCTTCTGGAAGGACCGCGACACGGTCAACCACGAGACGCTGATCGATCGGTTCCTCGCCGGCCAGATCCAGCCGATGGACGTCGCCGGAATCCTCGGCTACATGGGATTGACCCCCGAGGTGATGGGCGACGATCCGGATTACGAGGCATGGACCCGCGACTACGTCGGCCGCCCGGCCAGCGGACTGGTCACCCCCACGGGGGTGACGGCCCGATGACCACCAGCACCGGAACCGAACTTCCCGCCGCGGACCGCGCGCCCGAACTCGTACCCCTGCACGCCATCTTCGCCACCGACTTCTGCCCGATCCTCGTCGCGGTCACCACCGCGCACACGATCGCGGAAGTCGCCGCCGAGGTGGCCCGGCACGTCGAGGGCCATCGCGTCCGGGCGCTGCCCTATCCCAAGCTCGTCATCCACGACGGCCGCACGCTCCCCGACGACATGACGGTCGCCGAGGCGGGTATCGGGCCACTCGACCACATCGCCGTCGAATACGACATCCCCGACGCCGATACACAGCAAGGAGTCCAGTCGTGAACGATCCTGTCGGCCCGGTTCTGCGGATGGGCGGTGAGATCGACGATGTCGTGGCGGCGATCCACGACGACAACCCTGACCGGGAGATCGAGACGATCGATCGCGGCTCCTACATCCGGGTGCAGACCTCGACCAGAATGCGGCTGAGCCTCGAGACACTCCGCGTCTATCTCGGGCCCTCCTACGAATTGGCGCTGTTCAGTTCGATGATGCCGTCCTTCGCCGGACGCATGGTCACCAGCAGTGACGAACTGATCTGGGAGTCCATCAAGACACCGAGGACCGACACGGCACGGGCCGAGGAGAAGAACGAAGAGGAACTGGTATGAGCGAGAACGCAACGGGCAGGTCGCGCCGCCGCCGCACCTTCAGCGCCTTCGGCGACGTGCGGAGAATGCCCACCGAATACGAAATCGTCACCCACGGCCAGAACTGGACGGTGCGCAGTGCGCGCAATGCCGCGTTCGAACAGAACCCGTCCTCGGCGCCCAACCTGTGGTTCGACACCTACCGTGACAATTCCGCCTTCCGGGCGAGGGACTGGGACGCCTTCCGGGCTCCGGACAAATTCACCTATCGCATGTACGTCAATGCCCAAGCCGAATCCGAGCACAAGGTACAGGGCGTACTCGAGCAATTCGGTGATATCGACGCCGATGCGCGCCTCGCACCGGGGTGGGTGAGGACTCTCGCTGGGCTGTACACGCCGTCGCGATATCCGACCCACGGATTCCAGCAGGTCGAAGCCTATATCGGGTATATGGCACCCACCTCGTATGTCAACAATGCCGCGGCTCTGGCCACCGCCGATCTGCTGCGCCGGGTGACCACACTCGCCTATCGGACCCGGCAGCTGCAGATCGCCCACCCCGATTCGGGAATCGGCACCGCCGCGGACGGTGAGCTGTGGCGGACTCACGAATTCTGGCAGCCGCTGCGCAGAACTCTGGAAACGGCGCTGGCGACATACGACTGGGGTGAGGCCTTCGTCGCGCACAACCTCGTTCTGCTGCCGACGATTCAGGATGTGTTGTGCCGCCAATTCGGCGAGATCGCCCGAGTCAATGGCGACGACCAGACCTGGCTCATCGAAGGTCTGCTCGCCGCCGACCGGCAACGTCGCGACACCTGGAGTCTCGCCCTGCTCGACATGGTTCTCACCCAGCAACCCGGCACAGGCGCGGTCGTCGACAAATGGGTGGCCAAGTGGGCGCCCCGAGCCGACGACGCGGCCGCGGCGATCGCCGGATTCCTCGCCGCAGCGCCCGAGCAACCCCGGACAGTCGAGGAGATCGGCGCCGAGGCCCGCGCCGCACGTGAGCACTTGCTGAACGGACTGCTGGGCCGAGCGTCGGACGCTCCCGGCGCGGATGCCGGAATCGAGGTGACGACGTGACGATAGGGGACATCGATCGAAGATCCGAATCCGTGCCGCACATCGACGACCTGTGGGAGGGCGATCTCATGGGCGTGATCGTCGACGGCAAACCCGTCGTGCTGGTCAATATCGACGGGACCGTCTACGCCTACGCCAACCGCTGCCCGCACCAGGAATTTGAGCTGTCCGACGGTGACCTCGAGGAGACCACGTTGACCTGCAGCCGACACCTGTGGGAGTTCGACGTCACCACCGGCTGCGGGGTCAACCCGGCGGACGCGCGTCTGGCGCCGTACCCCTGTCACGTCCACGCCGACGGCACTATCGTCGTCGACGTCACCGGCGGGTCGAAACCCACCCCGGGCGCCGCATCGTGAAGAGGTTCGTCCTGGTCGGCGGCGGACCGGCCGCCGTTGCCGCCGCCGGAACCCTCCGGGAGGAGGGGTTCGACGGCGAGATCGCTCTGCTGACCGCCGACCAGGAACTGCCGTATGAGCGCCCGCCCCTGTCCAAGGCGTTCCTCGACGACCCGCGACATTCCGACGGTCTGTCGGCGCTGTATCTGCGATCGCCGCAGTGGTACGCCGAGCACGGGGTCACGGTGCGGACCGGCACCGCCGTGACCCGGCTCGACCCGGCCGCACGACGACTCGCGCTCGCGGACGGGGCGTCGCTCGCCTACGACGCCGTGCTGCTCGCGACCGGGGTCCGTGCCAAGCTCGGCGTTCGCCTGATCGACGACAAGGTGATACGACTGCGTTCCGCCCACGACGCGACGCGATTACGCGATCGGCTCGCGACCGCTACCCGGGTCGTCGTTCTGGGCGGCGGCTTCATCGGCTGTGAGGTCGCGGCGACCGCCAGCCGTATGGGCAAGACGGTCGTGCTCGTCGAACGGGCCTCCGCATTGCTCGAGCGCGCACTCGGCGCCGATCTGGGCAGGGTCCTGACCGATGTCCATCGCAGCGAAGGGGTTCAGCTCAAACTCGGTGCCATCGTCCTGGACTGTGTTTCGGGTGCGGCCGGAATTACCGTCCGCACCGACAGGGGGGATGTCGAAGGCGATCTCGTCGTCGTCGGCGCCGGGTGCGAGCCCGAGGACCGACTGGCCGACACCGCCGGAATCACGACCGGCAATGGCATCGTCACCGATGAGCTGTGCCGCACCAGCGCCGAGGCCGTGTATGCGGCCGGGGACGTCGCCAATTCCTACCATCCCTTCTATCGCAAGCACATCCGCGTCGAACACCATGACTCCGCTCACCGTCAAGGTGCGGCGGCCGCGCGGGCCATGCTAGGCGGAGCCGAACCCTACATTGAGCCGCACTGGTTCTGGTCGGATCAGTACGAACACACCATTCAGCAGGTCGGCCGCTCCGAGCCCACCGATCGACTCGTCATCCGCGGCTCACTGGACGATCTGTCCTTTTCCGCGGTGTGGCTGCGGGAGGATCGCATTACCCGCATCGCGGCCCTCAACCGGCCCAGAGACGTCATGGCCGTACGCAAGATCCTGTTCACCAATCATTCCGTGCGCGCCGAGGACGTTGCCGACATCGGCAACGACCTGCGTCGACTGACGCGCCCGGCCAGCATCATTTAGTGGAAGGAGCCCCGATGACACTCACCGCACATCGGGTCCGAGGCGAAAGCCTGCGCGTGCCACCCGACCGAGCTCGCCGAGCGCTTCAACCCATTCTCGGGCGCCCGGTAACCGCCGCCGTCGCGCGTCTGAGGCACGGCCCCAACGCGTGCGAGCCGCTGGCACGACTCATCGATGGCGCACACTCCCCGGATGACGGCGACGTCGTGATCGCCGCGGCTTCCGTCGGAGCCGGGATCGATGTCGTGCGCGTTCGACGCAAAGCGCACGGCAAGGCCGACTGGATCAGCTCGCCGACCAGCGACGTCGTCATCGTCCTAGGACCGTCGCTGGTGGAACCGGAGATCTCCGAACTTCCCGTCCGGGCACCCGAAGCCCCGGTCACCGGAATCTGGGAACGTGAGCTTCCCGCGCCGGAGGCCGCGGTCCTGGCGCGTCTCTACGACGTCCTCGATCCGGATCTGGGCATCAATATCGTCGATTTCGGCTTCGTCCGCGACATCGCGGTATCCGACGACCACGTCGCCGCCATCACCATGACACTGACATCACCCACCTGTCCCGTGACAGGCGTGATGACCGATCAGATCCGTGCCGCGCTACTGGGTGAGGACCCGATCGTGTCGGACTTCCGTATCGAGTGGAGTTGGACGCCGGCGTGGCGGCCGCATGACCTCAGTAGTGACGGTGTCGAACAGTTGCGTGCGGTCGGCTTCAATCCGGTGGAGGCGCGGTGAGTTACGTCGTCATCGCGACATGGGTCGCGAAGCCCGGTGAGGAGGAGTATGTCGCCGCCGCACTCGCGGAACTCACTCCTGGAAATCGCGCCGAGCCTAAAATGCTTTCCTTTCAAGCACATCGGGCGCTCGACGCCCCGGCTCGGTTCGTCCTCGTCGAAACCTATACCGACGCCCAGGGTTACGAGGAACACCGCGCCACCCCGGCCTTCCGGAGCCGTGTCGTCGGCGACATCATTCCGCGGCTGGCCGACCGAGATGTCCACGCGTACAACGTCATCGAGACCTGACCCGATTCGCTCCATTACCACACCGCGCCTCGCAACGAAATGGCGAACGCGACGGCGACCAGCAAGGAGAGCAGCCACCACCCGTTGAAGCCGAGATAGAATCGACATGGCGGTGGTGATCAGTCTGGTCACCACCCCGGCAGCGGCGACCCGAGCGTGAGACACGCACGAAGACCCGACCGGCGCAAACTGATGGACGCGCATCTGACCGGTGCGTTCCTCATCGATTTCGGCGCGTCCGCCGCGCGGTGGCTCGTCGGTGGGGTCTCGAACGGCCGATAGACTTTGCTGCCGACCGCATTCCGGCGCAGGTCAGCGATTTCGATTCGTTCGTCCTGCAACAAGAACCGGGCGTTGATCTCACGCACTCCCAACCAGTCCAAGGCGGGCACGGACCCGGTAACCGTTCCGTTGCGGTAGGTCTTGTAGCCGCGTGACCAGTTGCTGCCTGCGGTTCGCGACGCTCCGGCCTTCCTGGCTGTGCGCGCATAATGTTCCAGCCGCGGGCCCGCAGCTCCATGAACCGTTGGCGTTTGGCCGACTGCGGACGTCGCTCCGGCCCCTTCTGCACACGACGAGTCCAAGACAACAGAACCTAACGGATCTGCCGGTATTGCGAGCGCCGATGTCCGCCGCCCATGCGCAGTGGCAGTGTCCGCAGCGATAGCTGCCCGACGGCCTCGAGTGGACGTTGTACATCGACACCTACGGGAACCACGAGGCATTCGAGACCAAGGACATCGACAAGACTGGCGTCCTTGCCCGCGAACACAATCTGGGCTCGGAGGGCGAGGAGCTCCGGATGTGCGGCCCGCTGATCAACGCGATCAGGGCCCTCCCGCCGCTGCCCATCGGCAGCCTGGTCGGCAGCGCAAGCGGATAGGAACCGCTCCGGCGGAGATTCGCACCGCGGCCGTTTGCGCGCTGCGCGGGCTGGGTATCTCTGAGCGCGACGACGTTGTCGCTGGTCAGAGCGCTGACGCGCCCCGGCAGGGCACTGTGAACATGGGAACGGGTCTGAACTGCGGTTTTCTTTGGGCAGTTGTGATTGAAGCCGATTACCAGCTTTGATCGGTCGTACCCCAGTTGGTCTGCTGCACTGATTTGTCGCGATCTCGGACGCCTATGTGGCGGTTGAGCGCTTGGTTGGGGTCAAAGGTGCCGGTGGGGTCTCGTTGGTTGCCGCCCTTGACACGTTCGGGAACGGCGGCTTTCCGAACGTCGTGTGCCGCTCGTTGTGTCGGTTATGCCAGGTAGGTGCCTATATTCGTAGTCAGGTGCAAGTTGCGCTGCAACGGTTCGACCTGACCGGTAGCTTGGCTCGGATTGGCCTCCGGGCGGGACAGTGGAGGCATGACGATACCGATCAACACTGCTACCCGGTGGGGCGGGCTCGCGGTTCGTGCCGTTCGTCGTGATCGCCCCGATGCCGGCAAGATCGCGGAGGTGCTCGTCGAGCTGGCGCGAGAACAGATGGCCGGCAAGCGAAGTCGTGACGACCGTGCCGCGATCGGCGGCGAGGGTTCACCGGTGTCTCCGCGGCGGTCCACGCCGAGGCGGGCACGACAACTTGATCAGGACCAGATTCGGATGCTGATACGCGACTATGTGGCCGACGCTACGACCTCCGAGCTGGGTAACCGATTCGGTGTCGATCGCCGCACCGTCAGTGCCATCCTGCATCGGCATGACGTGCCGATGCGTCGCCGTGGCCTGTCAGCCGATCAGACCGACTAGGGTGTGTCTCCCAATTTGCTGGTCCCGACGCGGGCGTGGATGACGGCGCAGGCCAGCAGGAGCCACCGAGGTAGGTCAGCGCGTACTTGTCGTAGCGGGTCGCGATGCCTCGCCACTGCTTGAGCCGGTTGAAGCCCCGTTCCACGGTATTGCGCAGACCGTAGAGCTCGGCGTCGAACGCAGGTGGCCGACCTCCTGCTGACCCTTTCGCTTTGCGCCGGGCGATCTGGTCTTTACGCTCGGGGATGGTGTGTTTGATTCTCCTGGAACGTAATTCGGTTCGTGTGCTGGGATGCGAGTACGCCTTGTCGCCGAGCAGCCGGAAGTCGCGGCCGGGCTCGCCCGCCCCGCGACGGGTCTGCGCGTAGTCGTCGAGCAACGGCACCAACTGCGGATTGTCACCGGCTTGGCCCGCGGTCAACCGGACAGCGACCGGGGCCTGACGCTGATCGGCCAGAGCATGGATCTTCGTGGTCAACCCGCCACGCGAGCGGCCCAGCGCATGGTTCGCGGGCTCATCGGCGGCTTTCTTGTAATTCGATAGAGCCCCCTGTGGCGAGCGTGTCCGACCGCGCACCCGCGGCATGCTGATGCGCCCGCGCGCTCGTCGAGTCCACCGACAGCAGTTTCTCGACGTCACCGGCCATCTCCGCGTCGAACCCGAACACGACCGCTACCCGGGCGAACATCTCGTCGTAGGTGCCATCCAAAGACCACCGGTGATGCCGCTTCCACACCGTCTGCCACGGCCCGAAGACAGCAGGCAGGTCCCGCCACGGAGTACCCGTGCGGAACCTCCACGCGATCCCCTCCAGCATCAACCGGTGATCACCGAACCTGTTGCCCCGCTTGCCCTTATCCGACGGCATCACCGGTTCGACCGCCGCCCAGAACTCATCAGAAATCAAACCCAACCGCGTCACCGGCCAATCTTCGCCGGTCAAGACCCGAATAATCGGGAGACACGCCCTAGCTAGTAGCTGCCTGGCCCAGGTCTGTCACCGCAGGTGAAGTCAGGCTGACACCGATCTAAGTGGTCGGCGCTGGAAGTGTCTCGAGGGTTGATACAAACGCGGGTTTTGTGTTGGGTGCCGGTCAGAGGTCTGTGGTGGTGAGGTAGAGCTCGCAGGCGCAGTCGAGGGCGTTTTCGGGGCTGCCGGCGAAGGTGCCGGTGTGCAGGATCGAGTCCTGGTAGCTGTCGGTGCTGGCGAGGTAGAGCGCGAAACCCCACATCGAGGCGGATCCGCCGTAGCGCAGGCGCATCAGGCGCATGATCTCGCCGTCGGGGAGTTCGCCGTCGATGTAGGCGAACGCGCCGCGGTGGCGGATGTGCAGGTCGGTGAGCTGGGGCCAGCGGGAGCGGGCGTGGATGGTCAGCCTTTGGGCGAGGGAATCCTTGGTCGACTGCGGCGGTGAGGCCATTGGAGGTGTTCTCCACTCGGGGCGATGTCAGGGGTGTCGGCGTGTCGGGCCATGATACGGGCAGGCTGCACGGAAAGGTATTCGCCTGTCCTGCATGATGTCTCGTAGATCGGTCGTCCCTGCCCGTGTTCGTCGCCACCGCCGTGCCTGTTGCCCCGACCGCGTCCGAGCGTCGCCGGTTGAAGAAGATGGCCTACGGCCACAAGACGCCCTATCAGGCCAGGCAGCGGGCGACGATCGTGCTGCTGGCGTCGCGGGGTTGCTCCAACGCCGCGATAGCCGCCCGAACACAGCTGCACGTGGACACGGTGCGGACCTGGCGGGGCCGGTTCGCCGTCGGCGGGTTGCCCGCACTGGCCGACCGGAAACGGTCGGGGCGTCCGCCGGTGTTCACGCCGCTGCAGGTCGCCGAGGCCAAGGCGCTGGCCTGCCAGTTGCCCGCCGAGACCGGGACCCCACTGTCACGCTGGTCATGCCCGGAACTGGCCGCCGAACTGACCGCGCGCGGGATCACCGACGCCGTCTCCGAGTCCACGGTGCGCCGCTGGCTCAAGGCCGACGCGATCAAGCCGTGGCAGTACCGGTCCCCGATATTCATCCGCGACCCCGACTTCCGCGTCAAGGCCCAACGGGTCCTCGATCTCTACGCCCGCACCTTCGACGGGCAACCGTTGGGCTCCGACGAGTACGTCATCTCCAGCGACGAAAAGACCTCCATCCAGGCGCGCTGCCGCTGTCACCCGACCCTGGCACCGGGCCAGGCGCGGGCGATGCGCGTCAACCACGAATACGGACGCGGCGGCGCGCTCGCCTACCTGGCCGCCTACGACGTCCACCAAGCGAAGGTCTTCGGCCGCTGCGAGCCGAAAACCGGTATCGAGCCGTTCATGAACCTGGTTACCGAGGTCATGACCACCGAACCCTATGCCAGCGCGAAACGCGTCTACTGGGTCGTGGACAACGGCTCGTCGCACCGCGGCCGGACAGCCATCGACCGTCTGACCAAGGCGTTCCCGAACGCCGTCATGGTCCACACCCCGGTCCACGCGTCCTGGACCAACCAGATCGAAATCTTCTTCTCGATCGTCCAACGAAAAGTCGTCTCGCCCAACGACTTCACAGACCTGACCCAAGTCAGGGACCGGCTCCGAGCATTCGAAGACCGCTACAACGCCACGGCACAGCCATTCCAGTGGAAGTTCACCACCTCCGACCTGGACGATCTACTGGCCAGACTCGACCGGCACACCATCGACCGGCACCAACAATCCTGCGTCACCCCGGCAGCGTGAACAACCCCCGAAGGACTTCCAGCGCCGACCACTAAGCGACATCATGGCGATGGTCATCGGCATGTCCCGGGGACTGTTCGAGAACGAGGCGCAGCATCGACGGGTGCTGGCGATGGCCCTGGACGCCATCCGGTGTTCGTGAGGCCGTTGTTACCGACACCCCCGGGTACAAGGAATCTGCCATCGCTAGTCCCACAGATCGCCGCACGGCAGCAACGGCAGATCCGGACTCACGTCGTCATCGACGGTGACCACCAACCCCAGCTCCGAAAAGCCGCCGATCACCACGCGTTCAGCAACGAAAGTGCAACAGTTAGACCTGATCGGCCGCCAGCGCTCAGGGGCGCGTGAGAATAGAGGGCTGTCGGTGCGACGCGATCGGGCCGGCAGCTTTGCCGGTGGTGGACGACTGCCCTGCTCCGCCACCCGCCGGTCGGCGGCGCCGAAACCCTCGCTCGCGTCGCCGGCCTCACCAGGTGTGCAGATCATCGGTCGCCGGCCTCGATTCGGTGGCGTCGGCGAAGTACCGCACGCACCCCGTCGTCAACCACGGCCAGGCTGGCCGGGCTTCCGGTGCGGCGGGCACCGACTCTTACCACGAACGTTGGTTTCGACACGCGGAAGTGTTCGAGAACCGATCATTATCTTTAGCTGTCCGGGGGTAATAGTCCGCTGACCTGGGTTTGTTCGTCGGCGACAACGTCGCCGACGAACAAACGACTGCGTTGCCATCGCTGGTCAGCACGGTCCGATCGTTACGGACCCGCGACGCCTCTGGAGGCTGGCAGGCTCAATTTCGAGCGCCGGGCGAATGCCGGCGTGCCGGAGATGGCCGAGTGCTTCTGCAAGCTGCCGTCGCAGCCGCCGGTTTTCGTCGGACAGCTCCCGGTTTCGGGCGTTCGCGAGTTCGAGTCGCCGCACCAGCGACGTGTCGCTGGTGCGGTGGCGTGCAGGTAGTGGCGTGTCTGGTGCGCGCCGGTTGAGGTCACGTAGCCGTTGGACCTCAGCTCGGATGTCAGCCTGAGAATAGAGCCAGGATCGCGAAACCCCTGCGGCGGCAGCGACAGTCTGGAACGTCACGGGCGCTCCAGCGGCGTCGAGTTCGCGGATGGCTTGGATGGCCTTGCTGCGGGTCAGTTCGTGCCGGTGACGTGCCGCCGCGACGAGGTGCATGCTGTTGTCAGCTCGCATCCGATGTTCCCTGGTCGGCAGCGTCGGGCCCGGTTTCGAGCGCTGTGATGATGTTGTTCAGGTTGCCGAGCACCTGTTGGTTCATCTCCACCAGGCGTCGCTGGCCGCGGGCCTCTGCGGCAGAGATCAGTTCGATGACCTGCTGGCGATGCTGCTGGTGCTGCGGGAGGAACTCGGCGGTGGTCACGAACATCGGGCATGACAAGCACGCGTTCGCATGCGGGCAGGTTCGCACCATCGGCAGTCCACAGTATCCGTTGGGTAGTGCCTGGGTCGCGCGGCTGACGCGTTGCTTCGCCCAGGAGGCTTCGGCGAGTGGGCCATCCGGATCGAGTACGACGGTTTCGCCGGTGACTCCGACTTTGCGGGCGGCTTCCCAATGGCGGCGGATTGTCGTGTCGGACAGCCGGGCATATCGGGCGGTCATGAGGTGCGAGTCGTGATCGAGAATCCGGCGGACCACTTCTTGCGGAACGTCACGGTTGATCAGCCGGGTTCCGAGAATGTGGCGCCACTGGTGGGGTGTCACGCGGACTCGGCGGCCGTTCTCGTCCCGGATATCGCATCGCGCCAACCACCTGCGCAGAGCGCGGCGGTAGGTGTCGCCCCAGATCGGCCGATGACCGTCGGGGTTTCTCCGCTCTTGCGGGAACAGTCGTGGAATCCCTTGCGGCCATTGCTCTTCCAGATCGCGCAGGTGCTGCTTGATGGATTGTTCCAGCTCGTCGTCGATGGGCACCAACGCTTCACGTCGCATCTTGTGGTTGAAGTACCGCAGGTAGGGTGCTCCTTCGCCGTCGCGAACGACGCAATCGACGCCGAGACCGAGCCCATCGGTGAGGCGCAGCCCGGATCGCATGAGGATGAGCGTCACCAGCCGATAGGCAGGGTTGCCCCACCGGTCGAGGTTCTGGGGGCTCTCCAGCTGCGTCATGACGTGGTCGCTGAGCGCGCGTGGCAGCCACTCGCCTTCCTTGGGAATGTCCTCTGGGAAGAACATGGCGTTGACCGGCAGCGAGGTGTCCCAGCCGTGCTGGCGGATCGCGATCAGAAATTGATTGAGCTGTCCGATCATGTGCCGGTGCACCACCCGCCCGCCGCATTCGGCATGCAAGTGAGCCAGATATCGCTCGAGCAGCGGCCGGTCGACCTCACCAAGGCTGCTCACCGGAATCCGCTGTGCAGCAAGGAACTCGGCGAACCGGGTGACCGCGCGGACACCCAGACCGGCGGTCTCGGCGGTTTTTCCCGTTGCGATTCGCCACCGCGACCACCGTTTGGCCAGCTCCTTCAGCCAGGGCTGGGGTATGTCCCCGAAACGCAGGTAGGCCAGGTTCCCCCGTTCGCGGTGTGCGCCGACACGACGCAGATCCCAGGTATCACGACCATATTCCTCGGCCCAGGGGTCGTCGTCGCGGCCCGAACGGCCGTCGATCCGAGGCCTGTTTCCAGTGGCCTGGCTGATGTCGGTGATCGAGGCGATGGAGTTCACAGCGCCACCTCACTCCCGCTGAACCAACCGGCCTTCTCGAGAATCTTCCTAGCGTCTTCGACCGTGAGGTGCCCGTAGACGGTTGACGTGACGGTCAGGCTGGCATGGCCGAGCAACTTCGATACGACCTCGATCGGCACCCCGTCCCGCAGCATTCGGGTGGCCGCGGTGTGCCGGCACCAGTGCGGATCGAAGTCGATCCCGGTCCGCTGGCGCAGGCGGCAGACCAGGTCGTAGACCGCCGGATACGACCAGGGACGTCCATACCGACCGGCCCAAAGATTGACGAAGACATAGTCCGAATCTAGGTCTCCGTACTCGGCATGCAGATAGTCGGCGTAGAGGCGAATCAGATCAGCGCTGACCGGAATCGACCGCGGCCGTTGGGATTTCGTGCGAGCACCGTTGTCGTTGTCACGAGGCACGATGCTGACCTCACGTTCGGCGGCCGCGATGTCCGCATGCCGCAGTCCCAGCGCCTCGCCAACCCTCATGCCCTCTCCGGGGTTTCCTGACCTGTTGCACGACGTTGCTCAACCCGGGTGGCCGGGCCGGTGCTTCGGCGGTTCTCCGTGGGTGTGGTGCTCGTGGCTGGTAGTCGTATCGGGTTGTCGACCAGAAAGCGAGCATGTATGCGGGCGTTTCCGGTGAGTTTGCCGTCCGGGCAGCGGTATTGGACCGTTCTGGATGAGGAGTTGCGGATCGTCGGCGTCGCCGACGAGTTTCTGCGGCATCTGCGGTTCGGCCGTGACGCGGCTGAGTCCACGACGAAGGCGTATGCGCATTCGATCGTGTTGTTCCTGCGTTGGTGTGCCCGGTCGGGCCGGTCCTGGCAGGCCGGGGTCGAGCAGTTCGCCCTGTTCATGACGTGGCTGGCTCACGCCCGTCCCTCCGCTGACGGTGTCGCGTCCGTGGTGGTCGCGGGTCCTGGTGCGGCGGCAGCGCGGTGTCCGTCGCGGATCAATGGTGTGCTGACCGCGGTGCGGGGCATGGTGGTGCATGCGGTGGCGACCGGTCACGGTGAGCCGGGTCTGGTGGCGTTGCTGTATGAGGTCGCCGACGATCGGGATCTGCCGGTCGAGGCCCGCGGTGAGGACGGTCGGATGGCGTGGCGGCTGCGGGCCCGGCATCGGCTGCGGGAGCCGGAGACGATGGTTGAACGGGCCAGCGACGCCCAGATCGTCGCGCTGCTGCGCGTGTGCCGGTCCGCGAGGGATCGGCTGATCGTTTTGCTGCTGGCCCGTGCCGGGCTGCGGCGCGGGGAATTGTGCGGGTTGCCCCGCAGCGATGTCCACTTGCTGGTGGATTCGCGGCGCCTGGGCTGCGAGGTCGAGCGCGCGCACCTGCATGTGGTGCGCCGCGAGGACAACCCGAACGGCGCGTGGGCCAAGCTCCTTCCGGGCGAGGAACACGAACCAGTCCTTCAGATCATGGGCATACGCCTTGATCGTGTTCGGCGACCGCTCGATGTCGGTCAGATACGCCAGATACCGCTCCACCGGCGCCACCGGCCCGTCGTCGCCGAGAACCGTCCACGACTCACGCCGCGAGATCGGGGACAAAACCCGCACCACATGCATCGCTCCTCCAGACAATCCGCGAAATGGACGGGCTGAAGGTAACCACGTCCAGCACGCCGATCCGGAGAGCCGGAACCCTGGTGCTCGACGTCGAAGACACCACTTCACCGGCTAGAGATAACCGATCGTTCACGAGACACATTGAGCCGCTGACGATTACCGCAGGTCGGATGCCGCCGAATCTGTAACGGTTGCCGTGTACGCACCAATGTCACCCTGTCGGGGGTTCGCAATACACTCCGCGGCATGCGAATCGGCTACCCGTAACGAGCGCCGTACAGGCGCCGATTCGCAACACAGATCTAACGCCTACCAAGGGGGAGCAGTGACTTACCCGCCGCAACCGCCAAACCAGCCGGCCGGACCACAACAGCCGAACTACGGGCCTCCCCCCGGATACAGGCCTTCCCCCGGATACAGGCCTCCCCCCGGATACGCCGCAGAGATCTCGGGCCGCCGCCCGTCACGAATACTGATGGCGGGTAGCTGGATCGCGGTATTCGTACCACTGTTCAGCTTGGGCCTACTGACCGCCGTATTGTTCGCTTTCGCAGCCGCCGGGGCACGGTCACGGTCGCTGGCGTTGAGCGCGGTCGGATACGCGGTAGCAACCGCGATCGCGTTCGCGGCACTGAATCACAGCGACCCAATCTTCGCGACAGCCATAGTGATTCTGATGCTCGGAGGCACAGGGCAGGCTGTATGGGTCCGCAATCGCGCTATCGGGGCGATAACCCAGATAACGTCACACCGACAGCAGGGTGCCGCGCCCGAGCGACCAGCGCTGGAGACGGCGATAGCGACCGATCCCGCAGTACAGGCGGCACTGCAGCGTCGTGCCCGGCGTGAACAGGCTCGCCAACTGCTATCCACCGACCCGAATCTGGCGACCGAGCTGGCGATCGGACGCCCAGATCTGCAACAGGAGTTCGACGACGGCGGGCTCGTCGATGTCAACAACGTTCCCGAATCCATACTTGCCCAATTGCCGGGTGTCACACCCGAACTGGCCACCCAGATTGCCGCGGCAGCGAGAGTTCACCAGCTTACCAGCGTCGAGGACCTGATCGTTTTCGGCGACCTCCCCTACGGTCTCGCCGAAAACCTGCGTGAGCATTTGATCTTCCGCGAACGTTGCTGACGCAAGCGTCACGCCGGCTGCGAGTCTATGCGCGGTACCGGCCACGTCGAGGGCCTTCGGACGGCGGAACGCCCCAGTTCGGATCGCCGCACTCGCTCCAGTGCAGGTGAGTTGCCGCGTGAAAGCACCGTTCTGCTGCGGCTCACCCTCTACCGGGCCCCCAGGTGGTACCGACTCGCGAAACTATCGGCGGTGGCGTCTTACCGCCAGATCCGGCGGACTTGGACCTCACGGGGCCGGGATCCGAAAAAGACAGAGGCGCACGCACTCCACCGCCCGTTGCTGCTCAACGCGTTGGCGGCACCGGTGGCCGCCCGCGTGGCGGCCGCCGATCGAACACGAGCGGCGCCCAGATTCGCACCGTCACCATCGCGAGCAGACCGAGGATCCAGATGGCCTCAAAGAACCAACCGACGACGCTGCGCAGTGTCGACGGATCATGCGCGCCCAAGTACTCGACCGCCAGATACGTGCCGAGCAGGTACGGCCAGAAGATGACCAGCAGAATCGCGGCCAGACCGAGCAGCAACCCGACAAGGCCGCCGCTGCCCGACGAACGCCGCCAAGACGTTCCGGCCGACAGCGGGCCGATGCCACCACCGATACCACGGTTAGAAATGCCGGCTCTGACGCCAAATGCGCCCCCGCCGAACCCAATTCGCATCGCTCGATCGTATGCGCACCATGCAGGGCAGGTAGCAGGATCGACGGTTTGACCATCGAAAAGCTCATCGACCCGATGTTCCCGGAACCCCGACCCCGGCGGAACATCGGCACCGAGCCCCTCCGCTGCTGGTCACGGGTGTTGGGTAATCAACAGTCGACGAGTTCCTGAGCCTTCCAGCCGTCCCCGACTTCCCTGAATCCTGCCTGGACCGGGTGATCCAGGCGCGTCCCCGCACCGAATACCGGTATTGAGACGACATCACCGGTGCTGACTGTATTGCGGCGCGGCTGATGTGGCTTCAGCCGGGATGAAGACGAGGAGGCGTGGGTTGGCTCTGGCGGCGGTGCGTGACCTTCGGGAGCTTCGGGCTCCAGCGACCGAGGACGAGATCGCTGCGTTCGAGACCGACGTGTTGTCGGGGTTCGTGCTGGCGCGGGCCTCGGCGGGCTTGGTGGATTCCACGATCCGCAACGACGTGAATCACCTGGAGCTGATCCGAGATTGGTTCGGGCGGCCACTGTGGGAGATGCAGCCTGCCGACGCGGACACCTACTTCGGCAAGGTGCTGCGTGAGGCGAAGCCGTCGACGCGGATCGGTCGCGCGGCAGCGCTGACGGTGTATTTCCACTTCCTGGAGTTACGGCACAAGGTCGAGTTGCACAACCTCATCGGTCGCGTCGTGGAGTGCCCGCTGGATGAGATCAACCGGCCGAAGGCGTCGGTGGATCCGCGGCTGCGGATCCCGCCGACCGCTGAGGAGGTCGAGCAGTTGTTCGCTGGGTGGCGGGCGGAGCTGGCGGCCTGCCGGAAGTTCGCCCCGATCGCCCGCAACTACGCCGTGGCTCGCTTGGTCGCCGACGTCGGCCTGCGGATCAACGAGGCCCGCATGCTCGACCTGGACGATGTGCGCTGGGAGCTGGGAGCTGGGCCGGTTCGGGAAGCTGAATGTCCGCCACGGCAAGGGATCTCGTCGCAAGGGCCCGAAACCGCGGCTGGTGCCGTTGATCAACGGCGCCGACCGCAGCGTGCGCTGGTTCGTCGAGGACGTGCTCGGCCAGTTCGATATCGACCCAGCGGGTCACGGTGTCCCGCTGTTTCCGTCCGAGCGCAAGAACATCGACGGGACCGGCCGGTGAGCGACCGCGGACGTGTTCCGCCGGGCCTTGGCCGAGGCCGTCGACCAGCACCTGCCGACCTGGTCGGGCAAGCTGACACCCCATGTTCTTCGGCATTTTTGCGCCAGCCAGCTCTATCTAGGCGGGATGAATCTGTTCGCCATTCAGGAGCTTTGTGGTCACGCCTGGACTGCCACCACTGCCCGGTATATCCACGTCCACGCCACTCATGTCGAAGACGCCTGGGTGAGCGGGCAGCGCCGGGTCGCCGATCGATGGAAAGGACTCGCCCAGTGAAGTGGAATCTGCGCCTGGCCGCGGCCAATCGCGGTATCTGGAAGGCCAGCGAGTTGCACCACAAGCTCGCCGATCGCGGCATGGTCATCAGCACCGGCAAGATGTCCGGGCTGTGGTCGGGCACCCCGAACGCGGTCAAGCTCGAAGAGCTCGACGTCATCTGCGCGGTCCTCGGCTGCGGTATCGAGGAACTGCTGATCCCCGAGCCCGACACCGTTGCAGCGCCCGCGCAGGCCGGTGAGGACGCTCCCGCCGTGGTCGGTGGTGAGGCCCGGCCGGTCCTGCCACGCACCCGCGACGGCCGATCCGTGCCGCCCAGATGAACTGCCAGCGGTGCGGCAAGGCATTGCCGGACAAGCGGCGGCGAAACCAAATCTATTGCAGCAAAGGATGTTCGGCTCTCGCGTCCTACTGGCGGCGCAAGAGGGGCGAACCGATCCCGCCGCGCTGGCAACACCCAGCACTGACCGCTGCCGACCCTGTGCTGCGGGCCGCCGCGCAGCACGCCCACCAGCTCGGCCAGGCCCGGGGCTGGAGCCCGTCCACGACGCTGCCTGCTCGACGGCCTGGTCACAGTCCTGGGCGGGCGGCCCGCAGGGCAGCGGGTGCCGCTCACCGAGGTCCGCTCCCGCCCGCACCGCTGGGTGTCACGCCCCCGCCTCGTCGAAGTCCTCACTGATCTCGAGCTTCTGGACGACGACTCGACAGCCACGATCCGATCCTGGATCGACTGCGTGACAACCGATCTCGCGTCTGGCTTTGCCGAGCCAGCCCGGCACTGGCTGACGGTTCTGCTGGACGGGACGCTCGTGCCCGGCCGCGCTCGACCTCCACCCTCTACGTCTATTTCGGTTGCGCCCGGCCGTTTCTCGATCAATGGGCCACCCGCTACGACCACCTGCGGGAAGTCACCCGCGCCGACATCACCGCCGCGCTGGCGCCGTTGACCGGCTCGCAACGCTCCAACGCCATCGCATCTCTGCGATCACTGTTCCGGTTCGCCAAGAAACGGGGCCTGATCTTCGCCAACCCGACCACCGGGCTCAAGGCCCGCCGCGCCGACTTCCCCCTGTTGCCGATGACCGACGAAGAGATCCACGCCGTCGAGCAACTGGCCACCGACCCCGCCTGGCGGGTCATCGTCGCCCTGGCCGCGGAAAACGCTGCCCGCACCGGCGCTATCCGGCGCCTGAAACTCACCGACGTCGATCTGGCCAACCGGCGCATCACCCTCGCCGGACGCCGTCAGCGCCTCGGCGACCTCGGTCACCGCGCCATCCGCCGCTGGCTCGATCACCGCCGCACGATCTGGCCGACCACCGTGAACCCGCACGTGCTGGTCAGCCCGAAGACCGTGCATGACACCGCGCCGATCAGCCAGATATTCGTCAACCTCCGCATACAGGCCACCGGTTGCACCGTCGACCAGATCCGCCGCGATCGCATCCTCCACGAGGCCTTCACCGCCGGCCCCGACCCGCTGCACCTGACGCTGGTCTTCGGCATCTCCCACAACACCGCCGCCGCGACCGTCGCCGAGCACCTGCTCAGCGACGAACTCGAACATCCGCCAGCCGACTGAGTGTCGCCTGCCAGCCTGGCAGCCGACAACTGAGCCGAGTCGGCAACCGCTAGACTTCCCCGAAACTCGCCGCGAATCTCGATGTCACACACGAAAATCCCGTGAGTTCCCGCTGAAAGTCCTTCAGTCCGCGTGAACCCACGGGAGACATGCCGTTAACGATCGTGTCACCCGGTACATGAAGCCCGGTTTGGCCAGGTCGCTGCCGGGGTCACTCCTGTTCGGGCGTCGGTGTGAGGTAGCGGTGCAGTGATGTCTTCGGGATGCCGGTCTTGCTCGTGATCTCGCCGAGGCTGTTTCCCTGCTTGCGGAGCAGTCGGGCGTAGTCGATCTTGTCGTCGGGCCAGGCGGCGGGTCGGCCGATGTGGCGGCCTTTGGATTCGGCGACGGCGCGGGCGTGGGCGGCGCGTTCGGCGGTGAAGCCGCGGGCCGCCAGATCGGCCGACCGGTAGCCCACCCCGCCGACAGCATCGACTACGCGCGACTGCTGCGAGCTCAGGGCGCCACCCTCGGCCAAATCGCCGACAAGACGAAGATCCCCAAGACATCGCTGCACCGCTACCTCAGCCCAGCACCAGCCGCCCACACCACACCACCGCCGGACAAGGCCGAACCGGACGGCGAGATCACTCCCGCCGTATCCGACTCAGGACCGACCCCGGAACCTGTGCCTGTGCCTGTGCCTGTGACCCCGGCGACGGTCGATCCGGCGACCGTGACCACCGAACGCGACCGCTCCACCGGCGCCTACCGGATCTTCGCCGCAGGTATACAGATCGGGCGAATCGCCCGCGAGAACCGCATCCGCGCGGCGAAGTGGCAGGCCTACGACGAGACGAACCACCCCATCCCACGCGGGCCGTGGAACACCGTGCGTGAGGCGGTGGTCGGGTATCTCGCCTCCGAGAAGAACGAACAAACCTCCCAGGGTCCCAGTAGTTTTCGCGCAGAATCCAACGAAGCTCGCAGTATTACCTGGTCAGGGCGTCCGATTGAAGCCTAGGAACCCAACAGGCACACGTCAGGAAACCCTCTACGGGACTCCAATCTGACGCAGCTTCCCACTGCGGAGCACGTGGCGTGTAGGTGTACCCCAACCGGACGGCATTGGCTGGGTCGCCCGACGCCGAACCCAAACGCGATGGTGCTGTCGGCCGTGATCGCGGTCGTTGCCGCGCGGCTGAGGCCGCTGCGCACCACCCGGGCTCCGGTCGCCCGGCCAGGGGCGTTTGAAGCTGGCGGGTACGCCGCGCGGGGGGTTCGGAAGCGTAGATGCGTGTCAGCGGTGATGACATTGGGTGGACGGTGGTCGATTGTGGAGATCAATACTATTGCCCTGTCGTTGTATTCACGCGGCATGACGACTCGTGATATCGAGGCGCATTTCGAGGAGGTGTATGGGGCGCAGGTGTCGCGGGAGCTGATCAGCAATATCACCGAGGTCGTTGTCGACGAGATCAAGATGTGGCAGTCGCGGTCGCTCCACGAGATGTATCCGATCCTGTATATCGACGGTTTACGGCTGCGTGTCAAGGACAACGGGATCGTGACCACCAAGGTGGCCTATCTGGCGATAGGCGTCGATCTCGACGGCCGTAAACACGCCCTGGACTGCTGGATCCAGGACACCGAGGGCGCGAAGTTCCCGCGCCTGCTCGGTGACATAGACCTCCCACCTTTGCGCCGCAAGGTGCTGTCGGTCGTGATCGCGGCTGTCGCCGCGCCGCTGACGCCGCTGCGCACCGCGGGTCCGGTCGCCCGGCAGAGGCGTTGCAGCCAGCGGGTACGCGTGGGGTGGGGCTGACCGGAAGCACAGATGGGTGTCAGCCGTGACGACATGGGTGGCCGTGGGCCCGATTCTGGAATTGTTCAAGAAAGCAATTGCAGGAGGGTGGACATGATCGAATCGCCAGAAGTCACCGAAGTGGTCACCGGTGAAGACGTTACCGAGGGGTTCACCGCCGTGCGGCCGGCCGAGTAGGAAGTACGGCTGATGGGGGGCCACAAGCCCATTGCAGGAGGCGGGACCGGATCAAATCCCCGTATGTCACCGATGACCAGGACATACCTGCCGGCCGAGACTTGCACAGGAAATGGTGGCGGGAACAACTCGCCGACCGGGCGGCGCGATATGCCATCGACGAAGGGGAAGGTGCGCTGATGGGGTTGTGGTCGGCGACGGACACCGATATCGGCTTCGCTGCGCGCCGCCTTGGAATTGCTGATGTCGTCCGCGAGTACGGCGAGGACGCAGTCCGCGCACGGATCACCGAGTTGCGGGAGGCCGGGCTACATTTCGCTGCTACCACCATCGAGGCCGAGCTGAACCGCTGTTGACCAGGACCCGACGCCAGGAGGTGCCCGACGATCACCACCCCGACCACCATGCAGGCGTGGGAGCAGCGCCTGCACGTGGATTTCGCCCGCGTCCAGCAGATCGCCACCCAGCTCGCCGCAGCCGCCTCCGAGCACGACCTCACCCCCGGTGAACTGCACGCGACGCTGGATCGCAGCGACACCATCCGCGCCGAGTGGGAACACGCCCCCGCCGCCGCACGGCAGGCGTGGGCGCGACTGGAGACACCACCGGCCGCAGGAGATGCGCGATGAACCTCGCCATCAACACCAGCCGCGAACCCCGCGGTGAGCAGCTGCAGCACTGGGGTGATCCTCGACGAGCTCCTTCATCCCAGCGACGCCTACGACCAGCCGGCGCCCGACGTCGGAGCGACCCGGCGAATCCCAGCGGGGGCTGGGGGCTGTGATTCCGCGATGGCACCTGTCCACCCGCCGAAGCGCATCCTGCATGTGCATATCGAGTCCGGCGCGTTGAAGCTGGATTACCAGGCATCCGCCGAACAAGCCCACAACGTGGCCGACGAGTTGGCAAGCGGCCTTTCGGAGCTGGGGTTGGTGGTCACCGTCGACGACGACGTGAGTCCGGATCTGCCGTTGCTGCCGTGCGGCGATCTGTGGGACTAGCGATAGCAGATTCCTTGTACCCCAACCGGACGCGATTCCGATTCCAACGAGGGCAGTGGCTCACTCACAGACGCTGCGGGATCGGCTCACGCCGCGATGTGGCGCGTGACGAGAAAAGTCACGCTTAGCAACCGTTTCGACGGACCGATCGTTTTGTTCTGTTGATTCGGTGGAATGCCGAGCACCGTTGCGCCGCTGGTGGTTTCATGTGCGGCTGTGCGTGGTGAGGGCGCTGTCGAGTACGGCCGGTTCCCGGCGTTGTCGAGGGTGAGCCGGAGAGGTTCTTCCACCTGGACGACGAGGACCGCAAGCCGATCGCCGACCGGCGTCGCGATCGGGCTTGTCGTTGTCGTCGGGTTCGGCGTTGCTGTCCTCATGCAGGGCCGTTCTTGCCTTTGCCCTTCCCGCCGCCCTTCTTGCCGTCCCACTTCTTCTTGCCGTTGCCGCCCTTCTCGCCCTTGCCGCCCTTCCCGCCGTCCGTGCTGGCGCCGTCCTTCTCGTCCTGGACCAGCACTATGCCGCCGCCCGGAACGTGGCTGGCCCCTGGTGGTGTCGCCGCGGCGACACCGGCAGCGGTGCCGAGCGCGGCAAGGGTGAACAGTCCGGCCAGCGCAGCGGCCGCGGTTCGGTGAATCATGGGTACCCCTTCTCGAGTGGAATGTGGCGTGTACTGATCAACAGAGAAACCCTATGCGAAGAAGGCACCCTGACCAGGGACGTTGCTGACACATGTTCCTCGCGCCCCGTGGTCGCCGCCGCCCGTCAGTGGCCCAACCGTGGAAGACACCACCACCGCCGCAAACCCGAGAATCTGCGCCGCTACTTCAAACCGTCACCGGCGGCCATGCGCGGCATCACCAGCCTCCTCGGGCCGGAAGCCGACCGCCACTGACACGGCGCGGTCGTTCATGTACCTGGTGACACGATCCTCAACGGGGCGTCTGACCTGGGCGATCAGCTTCGTTTGCCGCTCCTGACACGATCCTTAACGGCCCGACACCGCCGACCTGACACTGGCCGACGTCATGTTCGACCACCTGACCCAGGGCGGGAACGTCGACGAGGTCACCGCCACGATCGCCGAACGGACGGTGGGCGATCTGGCCGTCGGGTCCGACAGCCACCCACCTCACCGGCCCCGATGCCCTACCGGTTTAGCCCTCTACCGCAGATAAATCGCGGAGTCGGCACCGCCCGGACGAGGCATCTGCCCAGGTCAACCCGGACAAAACAGAGATCTGGCGGCCCGCTTGCCGTATTCTTCACGCTCCGTGAGCGCATGTACGCGCTCGTAGACGTACCTGCTCAGGATGGTCTGCGCGTGATTGCCGTAGCTGTCATTCCACGCCCCCCGTCGCGAAGCGCTCGACGAGTTCGGCGTCCCGGAGCAGTTGGGTCCGGGTATCTCGCCGGTCTTTGAAGTACGCGAGCGTGCCGACGATCAGAGTTGCGACAGCTCCCACTACGCCGACGACGAGGGTGACAAGTTCCGCGGGCACAGACGACAGTTTTACGCCGACGTGTCCATGGGAGGTGTTCGCCCCCCGCTCGGTCAGGCGGCCATGCCCGCAACGTCGAACAGCGTCAGCTCCCGCGCGGCCTGGGCGCGCAGCTCGGCGCGCTCGCGGGCCTCGCAGGTCGGGCCGATGCGGCGCGCGACCGAGTCCGGCGACACGAGCCAGCCGTGGCAGCGGCGTTCCCTGTCAAGTCTGGGCGTGTTGCAAGACCGGGGGTGACGAGAGATCACCATCGGCCGCTCAGCTGCTAGATAGTCCGTCTTTTCTGTCGGTGCCGGATCGTATGTTGGTCGCGTGACCGATATTGCTCCGCTTGCTGCTTCGACTCGGGCAGTGTTCGGTGCCCCGGGTGTGCATGCCGTGGTGCGGGCCGGGCGGACGGTGCATGCGGTCAGCCTCGGGCAATGGGTCGAGGACGAGGAAGTGCCCGAGCTTCTTTGTCACACGGGTGTCGCGGGGTGGTCGCCGACGGCCCTGGCGCCGACGCGAGCGGAAATCACCTGCGCTCGATGCCTGCGCCGGATCGGCGCGGGCACCACTGCGCTGCGGCAACTGCTGTTGTTCGGCGATGACGAGGTTCAGGCCGCCGGATAGCGCAGACATCAATTCATCTCAGGGTTGATCGGGATGACGGTCCGGCTGCCGATGCGGCCGGATTTCTGTGTGAGGCGGTCGTTTTCGACGGTGAGGACGTTGACGATCCGTGCGAACGCTTCGACGGATTGTTCGAGCTCGTGGATCTTCTTGCGGGCTTCGGTGAGTTTGCGCTGGGTGGATTCCAGCTCGTCGCGCAGCTGCTGTTCGCTGGCGGGGGTGTGTCCTTGCGCGCGGACGCGGGCGTAGAACTCGTCCTTGAGGTCGGTGTGACGGTGGGTGAGGACGTGCCGTTTGACGTCGGCCTCGGCGGCGAGGGACACGACGGTCAGAGCGCCGTCGGATCGTAGCGGGGTGCCGGCCAGCAGCCGGTCGATCGCGGCGCGGATCTGGCCGCGTTGGTCGGTGGTCATCGTGGCTCCGGATCGGTGGTTGTGATGCGGGTGCGGTCGTGGGTGTCGGCAAGCTCGATCAGTGAGGCGGCGCGGTGTTTCAGCCGCTCGGCGACGGGCTGCGGAACGAGCGGCGAATCAGCCTGGGCGCGGATCTGGTCTGCCGCTGTGCGCAGTTGTCGGGCGTGGGTGTCGGTGCGGGCGATGTTCGAGCAGTTGGTGTGGCAGCGGTCCAGGCTCGGTGTTGGGGTGGGCCCGCTGGCGTTGGCGGGGTTGCAGAGGGCCTTGCCGGGGTCGTAGTTGCAGGCGAGGTAGGCGTCGGCGTTGTCGAACACGGTCAGCGCCGGATCCGACAGCAGGGCTTTGGCCTGCCGGGGTGTGGTGACCAGACCGTCGAAGCGGTCGTGCTGCTCGTGCGCGGCGCGGATCAGCCGCCGGGCGGCGGGCCCGGAGACGCCCTCTCCGTGGTCGAGGGCGTCGTGGACCTCGCTGAGTTGTTCGGCGACCGCGCGAGCGGTTTCCAGGTCCAGCAGTTCGTGGATGCCGTCGCGTTGGCGGGTGGCGTAGCCCTCGCTGATCACCGTGCGCATGTGTCCGTATTGGACCGCGAGGGCGACCAGGCCGCCGGGTCGGCGAGCGATGTGCCAGGCCAGGCTCCGCCGGAACCGAGCGGTGCCGATGTTGCCGTGTGGGTCGGCGGGGATAGCGACCCCGCGGCCGGGCCTGGTGGTGTGGTCGTTGACCCAAACGACGAATCCCTCGACCCACTGGACGACGGTGCCGCGAACCAGCGACCGGCCCTGCCTTTCACCGCGCTGGGTGGGAAACAGTAGTCCGGCAGGGCCGTTGAGGCGTTCCAGGACCCTGATGGCGGTGACCACGGGTGGAACTGCAACCCAGGGGACTTCGCGCAGCTCACCAGCGGAGCGATGATTGCCGTCGGCGTCGCGGGCGGTCTTGAAATGCCGTGCATGGATGAGATGACGACGGCCGCCGGAGCTGTCGTCGCGGCCTGGCCGGGGTTCGGGGCAGCAGCCGACTTCGAGGGCGAGTACTACTGGTGGAGGGGTGTTATTCCGGCCGTGCGCTATTCCCCGCATTGGCGGCCTCCTCGTCCTGTTCCACAGCGCGGGCGGCAAGGTAGTCGGCCCAGTCTCGTCCGGCAGTTGGACGCCGAGCAAGGCGGCATTGCGGCCTGGCGCCGGTGCCGAGAAAGGCATGCCCTCTCGGGCCACTCGGTCACCTGGATGTTTGGTTTGCGGCGGGGGTGGGTTTGCTGCGGCGCGACGACATTGCGGTCAGCCCGCCTATGACGCGGGCTGCGGCATTGCGGGTGGCGATTCCGGTTCGGCTGGCAGGCAGCAACATCGCGGCCCCGAGGCGATATCCGTTGAGCTTCGGTGCGACCACGGCGCGGTGGGTGGCCTCGTACCGGTTCAGGGCTGCGTATGGACTCCGGTCGCTTCCGGTGGTCCATGTGGCGAGTTCGGAGGCCAGGGTGTAGGCGCCCGCCATGGCCAGGGTGGAACCGTCGCCGAACAGCGACAGGCAGGATGCGGCGTCGCCGACCAGCGCGACACGTTTGTTGGACCAGCGGGGCAACCTTACCTGGCTGACTGAGTCGAAGTAGAGGTCGTCTGTGCTGCGCACGCGCTCGAGTAGTTCGGGCACTCGCCAACCCGCGTCGGCGAACGTGCCGGCGACCAGGTGTTTGTGCTGGTCGATATCGCGGAAGCGGAGATCGGCGATCGCCGTATGCCGGAACATGAATGCGGTGACGGCGTGACCTCGCGTCGGGTGTACCGCGACCGCTAGACCGGGTGTGTTGTAGATGAGCACCTCATTGTCGGCACCGAACGGCTCGTCGATCTTCAGGGTTGCGACATACATGCCCATGTGCCGAATGAACTCCACGTCCGCGCCGAACATCAGACGCCGTACGACCGAATGCAACCCGTCCGCACCGATGACCAGGTCGAACGGGCGTGGCGGTGCCTGCTCGAAGGTGACGTCTACGCCGTCGTCGTCCTGTTCGAGTGTGGTGATGGTGTCACCCCAAAGGAATTCGACGCCGTCGTGTCCGGCGTCGAGCAGGATGGATGCCAGTTCGGCGCGCGGCACCTCGACCTCGCGCTCGCCTGCCCCACCTGAGAACGCCTTCAAGCCTATTCGCGCGACCCGGCGACCGGAGGCATCGACGAAACTCATCTGCGCCACGTCGGAGGCGACCGCTCGCAAACGCGGCATGATCCCCATCTTCTCGGCGACCGCCACGGCGGGTCCCTTGACGTCCACCGGGTTCCCGCTGGAGCGCTGGCCGGCGGTTCGTTCCACCACGGTCACCTCGACGCCTTGTTGCCCAAGCCAGTACGCCACCGTCGCTCCGGCGACGCCCGCCCCGCAGATCAGAACTGTCCTACCCATGAGAACCTCCTCGGTAATCGGACGATTTTCGTCCACTTGTCGTAGAGTACGCTAAGCGGAAGAAATTCGTCCAATTGTGGTAGGGAGGTTGCAGTGACGCCCGACATGTTGCGGTCCGATGCCCGAAACAACCGCGAGCAGATCGTGGCAGCGGCTCTGAACCTGTTTCGGGGGCAAGGAATCGACGTGCCGATGAAGGACATCGCCGATCGGGCCGGGGTGGGTATCGGCACCCTCTATCGGCGGTTTCCGGATCGAGACACGCTGATCACAGCCGTGGCACACGCGCATTTGACCGGGCTGGCCCGGTCCGTCGAGGCTGCCGAGTTCGAGGAGGGCGCGGCGTGGCCCGCCCTGTGTCGCTTCGTCAGGGAATGTCTCGGCAACAGGCTCGGTGCCCTGGCCGCAGCCCTGGAACCAAGCCTGCATGCACGTGTCCAGGCCGACCCGGCCTTGCTTGAAGCGCGCGAGGCGGTCGGCGAGGCGATCACCCGGTTGACTCGCCAGGCACAATCGGACGGGCACCTTCGCGGCGACATCGACCCCCGGGACGTGGCGTTGATGGTGACTGTGCAGATCTACACCCGCCCGGAGGAATCGCACGCCGACGCTGTCGCCAGGATCGCGACGATCATGCTCGACGGCCTCCGCCCCGGGTAGCACTCCGGAGACGGCAAATCGGGGTCGACTCAACCGCACCCAGCAAATCCGCTGTGCAAGTACACGAAGGGTAACCAGCGGAGGGGGCCGAGGGACGCGCGGTGGCGATTGATCGGCTCAGGCCAATGCGTGCCCATGCCGCATGGTGCGCGCCCCACTACCGCCTCGGCCGATATTCTGACACCGGTGCGCCGCATCATGGGTCCACCACAGCGGCGGGTTCACTGGGGCCGCCGTCTAAGTGCCTGCCGCGCAACAGGATAAGCTTCGTGGTTCGATCATGTTCGATGCAGCCACGATCGAGGTTCAGCGTGACTTCTTGTCCTGTTCGGCCCCTCGGGCGGCGAGGTAGTCGGCCCAATCACGTCCGGCGTATCTGACCCATCGGATTGCGGTGTTGATGTGCATGCCCAGTAGGTCGGCGATGATCGCTGCGGGGAGATCGCCCGCGAGGGCCATGAGGGCGCCGTTGCGGGCGGGGCGCGCGCTGATGCCGTGCCGGTTGAGGCGATTGGTCAGGCTGTGGTTGTCGATGGGCTGGCCGGGAACTCGGCCGGGGAACAACCACCATGGAGCGTCTGGCCCGTGGTGGATCATGAGCCGCATGGATGGTCGATCGGCCAGTTCTTCCATGATCGCGCCGAGGCGGGGCGGCAGCAGGATCGGATGGTTCCCGGTCGTCAGATAGGTGTTGCCATCCTGTGCCACAACATGTTCCGCGCAGAGGTGGCGGATCCGCTGAGCCTGGAGCCCGAACAGGAGAATGAGCGCGCCTGCCGCGCGGACGTCGATGGGCATGGCCCCGTTGTTGAGGCAGCGTTGCAGTAGTTGCCAGCGTTCGTCGTCGCCGAGCAGATCCGCTGGTTGCTGTCGCGGGATCGCGGCGACAGCAAGGCTTCGGGTGAGGCCACGATCGGCAGTCCATTTCAGGAAGTAGCGGATTCGGTTGCGGCGCTGCGTTGTCTCCTCGTCCAGCCAGCGATCGAGGTCGTCTTGGCACAGTTGTTCGAGCGTCACTCCCTGCCCGTCGATCCAGGCGAGCAGCTCAAGGGCGACAAGGACCCGGCGGCGCAGGTCACGCCCCGCAGATGTCGGGTGACGGCGCGCGGCTGCGCGGTTGCGTGCCCGCCGCAGCAGAAACCAATGCAGGAATGGACGGACCAGGTTCGCGTGCTCGGGCGGTTTGTCAGCGAGGTGGTGATCGAGCCATGCCGGAACACGTTCGAGGTCCTCGTTACGGCGCGCCAGTACGCCAGTCTCCACCATGACTTGCCGGATGTAGTGGGCACCGGCAGTGGGCGGCAGTTCATCGAGTAGGCCGTGACTCAGCGGCCGACCGTCGGCGACGATCTGCGCCAACAATTTCGCGTTCGGGCTTGCGTGGACCCATCGGATTGCTGTGAACGGCAGGCGGACTCGAGCGAATGCCTCGACGAGTGGCCGCAGCTGCGCGGAGACGACGCCGTCCGGGCCGGCCAGTAGCTTGTTGACGCGATCAGCGAGCACGCAGTAGGCGCATCGCCCGTTGCCGTAGGGGTTTCCCCCGCGTCCGCACTGGTGGCAGGTGTAGTCGACATCAATACCGGCGCAGGACCCGCAGACACCCACGCCGTCGTCGTCGCGGGCGATCAATGGCTGAGACGTTCGGCAGCGGGAGCATTCCGCCGGGGAACGCACGATTGCCGTGTAGCAGCTCTGACAGACCGGTCCGATCGGCCAATGCGCCATGACCGGGAGATCGCGCTCGCATCGGCAGCAGGTGACGCGGGGCCGTTCCTCGCGAGCGTAACAGGTGTGGCATATGGGTGCCCCGCTGCCGACCCGCTGGCAGGGGCGTGTGCGGCCGCAACGCGAGCAGATTGCGTCTGGTCCTCGATAGCAGCTGTCGCAGAGGTCGGGTTGGTCACCGGTTGCGTTGCAGGCGATCCGCGCCAGTCGGCCGCAACGTCCGCAGAGTCGGCGTGGCCGCCGATGCCGGTTGTAACAGAGATGACAGAAGGCGCCGTTCTCGTCGACGAGGGCGGCGGGCTTCACCTCGCCGCACGAAACACATTGACGGACGGGAGGTGTGCGACAGCCGATGCATAGTGCGCCGCCGTCCGAGAGCCGAACCACGGGGTTGCGCATGCGCCCGCATTGCGTGCATTCCTCGACGACTTGCGGGTCGACGCGGTAGCAGGGGTGGCAGATTCCGCCTTCGGAGCGGCGAGCCGCGATGCGGGTGTCGGTGCGTCCGCAACGCGCGCAGGTTGACCGGCGTGACTTCGCGTCGCAGGTGCCGCAGATCCTGCCCTCGGACCGAAGTTGCCGAAGGGTGGTGACTATCTTGCCGCAGTGTGCGCAGCCGGGACGGACCACTAGGTGTCCGGCGTCGTGCAGGACGTGGGTCAGCCGCAGCAAGACCGGCGGGCAGCGGGAATCACCGGAAGTGAGCGCATCCGGGTGGGCGTCGATGTGCCCGGTCAACTCCTCGAGGAACCGCGCCGCGCCACGCACCAGGATCGGCACCGCCGCCTCGAGGGCCGCCTTCGCGGTGTCGGCGTCAAGAGTTGGGACAGCGGCGGTCAAGTGCGTGACCGCCGAACTCATCGCGGCGTCCATCCGCGCGGCCTGTTGAGCCAGCCGGGCCGCTGTCGAGGGAGGTGTCACAGCCCCTGCGGCTTGCGGATCGACGTGCGCCGCACCGCAGGGCCTGGTCCGCGGCCCTCGCCCGCGGTCTTGCGGACCTCGGCGTTGACGGTCTCGATCTCGATCAAGTCGTTGGGCGTGCAGTCCAGGATGTCGCACAACGCGGCCAGGGTGTCCATCGACAGTCGCTGGGGTGGTTGGGTGACCAGCCGGAACACCTGCTCCCGCGACAGCGTGATGCCCCGTTCGGCCAACAGCGGCCCGAGGTCGGAGGTTTGGAACATGTCCTTGGCGGCCATGAGTCGGCGTAGGTTCCAGCGGTAGCCCATTTTCTTGATCACGGCTGGTCGTCCTCCCATAGGCTGTTGTGACGTTCGGTAAGCTTGCGTCGCAGCAGCTGGTTGCGATACTCATCGGAGACGCCGGTGTAAATCGCGGTCGAGCTGGCCGTGGCATGCCCGGCCTGGTCTTGTACGAATCTCTCGGGGTAGTCAAACTCCACGAGATGGGTAATCATGCTGTGCCGCAATGAATGTAGGTCCAACTCGACCGGCAGATCGGCAGCGTTTCGTGCGGCCTCGAAGGCCTCGTTCACGCCGCGCTTCGATAACCGGCCGCACCGTTCGGTCACCCATAACGCCGGATGCCCGCCGACCTCGAACCGGGGCCGGACCTCGGTGAGGTAGTGGTCGAAGACACCGACGATCCAGTCCATCTCCGGGACTGTGAACACGGTGCGCCGCTTGGGTGGACTGCCGTTGGACGATTTGCCGAAGCGAACGAACAACGCCCCGTAACGGCCGTAGTCCGGTGCCTTCGGGTTGCGTCGGAAGTCGGCCAAGTCGAGCCCCGCCGCCTCCTGGCGACGAAGACCGAAGGCGTACACCGTTTTTAGAAGCGCCGAGTCCCGCATCGCGGTCAGTGCGCCCTTGCGCCGCCGCTTTCGGATCTCGTCGACCCTGCCGTCGGCCGCATCGAACAGTGCCTGCACCTCCTCGTAGGTCAACGGGCGTCGCCCCGGACCGCCCTCGAACTCGGTGACGTGGGTGATGCTGTTGTGCTCGTGCAGAATCTGCCTCGGCGCCTGCCCGAACCGGTCCTGGCAGATCGCGAGCCATCCGTAGCGGCCGTCGCAGATAAAGTCGCAGAACATCCGCAGCGAGTTCTGATACTGACGAGCGGTCGAAACGGTAAAGTTCGGGTTGTTCGCCCGCACATGATCGAAAAATGCCTCCACCTCCGCCGACTGCCACTCCCACGGGTACTGATTGGAGAAGTCGGCCAGACGGCGCACCAGCGACAGCCGGGGTTTGATCGTGGAGTCCCACTTCAGGAAACGGGTGCGCTGCTGGCGCGCCCAGCCCTCCAACATCGCCTCGAACACCGCCGACTCCGGGTCCAAATGCACGACACCCTCAGCCAACACCAAGTGCGCTGCACCCGGTAGATCCGCCGCTCGAGCCACTCCAACCTCCGTTACATCAGATGCAACATTGTTGAACTCAAACCGCTCGAACGCAAGCCCCCCAGGTGGATTCACATATCAAGCCTTACGTCATGCGAGAGACCGCGCTCCGACCTGCGCTTTCAGCTTATAGTCCCGGTCGCCGAATGTTGCATCAAACGCAATTCCGCCCGTTTTTCACCGGGTCGCATGCCGGACAGGAAGCAGATGACGGTGAACGCGGCAACGTGGAGCATCCGTAGCAGCGGAGTCAGCTCGTGGCGGGTGAGCGGCTCGGGTCGCCATGGGCGGCCGTCGAGGTGGCCGGTGATGGCGCCGAAGTAGGTGCGCGGGGTGACCGGCAGTCCGGCATGGTCAAGCTTGCGGCGTTGGCTGGAACCCATTCCCGCTCGCAGGTTTTCGGGAATTCCGACCATGCGGATGACGGCACCGTAATTGATGGTGACGCGGCCCGTGGCGTCGGTGTGGCCGGGCAGAGCACCGCCCGCTCCGCGAGTGCGTTCGATCAGGACCGGCAGGCGTGCGCCCAGAGTGCCCGAGTAGCCGTGCTGGGAGGGGTGGACGCCGGCATCGATCTGCCGGTATTCGATCCAGGCATTCACGATGTCGGGCCCGAAGTCCTCGACGACACGCAGCGACCAAGCCAGCAGCGCGGTCATGGTGTCGTGGTCGATGCGTGGGGTCTTGTTGTCGATGCTCTTGCCGGGCAGGCCGACCACGAGCCGGTTGACCATCCCCTTCCAGGGATAGTCGAGGTGAAGGCGGGCGTGTTCGGGCAGGTGACGGCGATAGAGCCAGAGGGTCCGGATGACCGCGAGCATGTCGGATTTGCGGCCTGCGGGGCGATCCAGCGCGAGCACGTGGGTTCGATAGAGATCCAGATCGTGGTCGGTGACATCGCTGAGTTGCGTTGTCCCGCGCTCGATGAGCCAGTGAGCGAACACGCGCAGGTCGGCGAACCAGTAGTTGAAGGTGCCGACGCTGGTGCGTTCACCCGGGCGTGGGCCGTCGGGGGTTCCGGGGTTCGGGTGATCGAGGACTGCGAGGAAGAACACCTTGAACGTGGCGCGCAGCTGGGCGGGATAGTGGTTCCAGCGCAACGAGCAGATGTTGATGTGGGCATCGGGATGCGCAGGTTTGACGTGCCAGATGTCGTCACCGAACCGCGACAGCGTCGTGAGGTCCGTGCCGGGACGCAGTGGGCGCGACCGCAGCACGATCGTGTCGTTCTCGGGCCAGCCGCCGCCATCGGTGAGATCGGTCAATGCCCGAGTCATCGCAGGTCCAGCCTTCCTGTAAGCAGATCGTCGACCAACTGCCGTTGCGCCTGACTGAGGTCAGTGCGAGCAGCGGCGGTTTGCGCGGTTGAGTAGTGGCTCACGATGTCGTCGAGCCGGTCCATTGGTTGCTGGTAGCGCGCCGCCCAGATCGTCGGGTCGAGGTTGGGTCGAAGAGCTGCGATCCGGTCGCGAACGGCGACCTGGACCGGCAGGTGATGAGGCAGGGCCCGAGCGTTGGCGCATTCGAGGCAGGTCAAAAACGATGCGGTGCAAGGGATCCCGGGTTCGGTATGCGGACCGGTCAAGTGGTCGACGCATCCTGCCATCACGGTGTCGTGACGGCCATCGAGCAGTTCGGTCAGCACGTCGGCGCGCAACCCCGCCTGCGTCGCCGCGGCAGCAAGGTCCGCGCGTGCTCCCTCGATGAAATCGACGGTGAACACAGGGATGTGCTGATGGGTGCGAGCCTTCTCGACTTGATCACGCAGGGCGGCCCCGACCACGATGCGGCTCTCGGTCATCACCGTGGCACTTCCGTGCAGGTAGATGTCGTTCATGGTGTGTCGGGTGTGCGCGATCGGTCGTCGCCGTCGCTCGATCACGGTCTGGCGGATCCGGACGACGTTGATCGCCGGTTTGCCGGTCGGGTCCGACTGAGTCCTGGTGGGAAATCCGTGGGTTTGGGCCCACCACTTGACGTGACGCGATGCGACACCTGCTGCCCAGCGTCGCCCGCCCTGACCCGACGAGCGGTGATAGCAGGTGAAAGCACTCGCGTGACCGCCGAGACGGCGCGTCATCTCGGTGAGGTCCAGCAGCAGCAGATAGACCCGCAGCGGTGAGCGAAACAGACGCCGGTCGGCGTCGGCATCGCCGAGAACATCAGCCAGCCCCGGCGGCAGATCCTCGAGGGCAGTGATCATGTGTTCGCGATCGGGACCGCGGCGAGGTTTGCTCGCCTCGAGCAACCCTATGGCCACCCCGCCCTCAGCTCCGTCGGGCCGGTGATGCGCCGCCGGCCATGCCGCGATCGTTCCGAAGTTCTCACCGGTCATGCCCGCCAGTAACAGGCAGAATGCGGTCAGCTCCTGCTGGCGCAGGCTCAACGCCTCGATCAGCTGTGTGGTTCCTCCCACCGAGTAGATGCGCTTGACGTAGCGGCCACTGGGTTCGCAGGGCAGCTCTCCCGTGCGATCGAGCTGGTCCAACAGCTGACCGATCCGAGCTGCGCCCCCGATTTCCGTGCCCGCCCGATAGGCGGCCAACATCTGACGGCCGCGATGAATCCTGGTGCGGGCCAAACGGATATCACGACGAGCCGCGGTCATGATCATGTGCCATTCCGCATCGGAATAGGCGAGCAGCTGGCTGTGTCGGCGGGTGCCGCAGCGGAAGTCCAGTAGCGCGGTGCGGGCCAGCTCGGGCAGTTCCGGATCGTCGACCAGCAGCGCCTTCAGATACTTGAGGTGATCGTGTTGCGCTGTGCTGCCATCGAATTGGTCCAAGTATTGCCGCAGGTGGCCTGCGGCGAGCTCCGCTGGTGATATCGGCGCTGGGTGTGCCTGGCCGAGGCTGACAGCGAACGCCCTGGCGTAGGAATGGACAGCCGCAGCCGATTGGGTCCTCTTCACCGCCGAGCGCGCCCCGAACCGCCGCAGCAATGCTCGGCCGAGCCATTCCCGGATGCCCGCAGTGACCGGCCAACTCGACAGGTCGAATGTCGTTGTGCGGCCCGATATTTCCTCGACGAAGCGCAGCCGAGTGCCGTCGACATCGGCGGCGAGACGCTGCGGAGGCCGCCAGGCGGTGTCCGGTTGTGATGCTCGTCGTCCCATCGCTATCGCACCCGCAAATCCGGTGCGGTCGCGACACCACGCAGGACCAGACCGCCCTCGGTGCCCATGGCTCGCAATGTCGAACCGATCGCGGCGTGCTCGTCCTCGTCCAGCAGCGCCATCAGATAGTCCAGCTGCAACCCGGTGAACGGTTCGAGGTAGTAGTCGCGGGTCGTGGACGGGTCCGCGTGCCCGAGCAAGATCGACAATCGATACCAGATGTCGCCGATCTGATCGCGCAGGTCCTTCAACTCCTCGGTGGTGAACCCGTCGAGTTGCTGTTCCCAGACCGCCGACAGGATCGAAAACCATTTCAGCGCAAAGGAATGCCGCAACATGTGCGGACGAGCCCATAACGGGCAGCCGGCCCCGCTTGCCTGGCGGGAGCCCGTGATGTCCGTGGCCGCTGTCCGTGCCCACGCGGCGGCGATTCGCGCGTTGGCGTCGCCGAAGGTGTCTTCCCAGCCTGCCGGCTTCTTCGGCAGCCCGTTCACTCCGAGCCAGACCGCCAACGGTTCCAACCCGTTCGGTGTCCGCCGAAACAGGTGCCGTCGCTCGTCGGGACCGCAGACGTCCAGCGTCAGCGGCACTGCCCCGGACGGTCCCTCGAGCAGCAGTATCCGACTGCGAGCGTTGTAGCCGGTGACGATCCGTGCGTGCGGTAACCGCTCGTAGCGGCCCGCACGTTGTGCTCGGCGCACGACTTCGGCGCGCGACCCCTCGACCGGATCCAGGTATCCCGTCACCTCCGCCAACGCCCGTCGCGGAATGCGGTAGTCGCGGCCCCGGCCGCCCTTGCCGCACGCGGCAGCCAGCCGAGCTCGCGGATAGCGGCCCGGATCATTCACGGGCAGTTCGACATCCACCACGCTCGCCCATTCGCGCAGCCGCAACCCGGTGCCGTAGAGGCCATTGACGAAGGCCACGTCGCGGTCCTCGTTGAAGCCCCGCCAGCCCGCCACCCGCTCACCGTCGAAGCCGTAGCCGCGCAAGCCGACATCACGCCACTGCTCGAACGCCGACCGCAACAGCCACTTCACCTGCCGACGATTCGATCCCGCCGGACGCAGCGGATTACGACCCACCCGCGCGGACCCCGCACCCGCAGCGATCGCCGCGTGCGAGCGGCGTCGCGAGCCCGCCATACTCACCGTCGGCACCGGATTCACCACGGCGTAGCGCAGCGACGCCCACCGATAGAAGGTATTGAGCGCCACCAGATCCCGGTCCAAACTCGTCGGCGCTACTCGGCCGTCGTTACGGACATCGGTCAGGCGCCAATCCTTGAACGCCTCCACATCCGCGACCGTCGCCGAGTCCCAGCATCGGCCGAAAACGCCCAGGAACCCGAACCACACCGCCAGCGAGTAGGCATAGCGGCGCATCGTCGACGTCGAGGCTGCCGCCATGGATCCGGTACGGAAGAACAAGTTGACCCGCGCGTCCGCCTGGCCGTCCGGCGGGAGCAACACCGGTGTGCCGTGGCGGGCCCCGTTCCTCGCCGCGCGCTCCCGGAGGTCACCGAACCACTCCACCCCTTCCTGGACCGAAGACTCCTTGAAGAAGTCATAGAAATCCACCGACCACCTACCGGAGTCGTGCACCATATCTCCCTGTACCCCAAGTCATTCCCGACAGATCTAGGGAGCCTAGAGAACTGGCGGGCATGTCGATGATCAGGAATCGCCGCGCGTCGCGGTGTTGCGCGAGGCCGCCGAAGAACTGGGGATCGAGCCGGTGTTTCATTCCTGGTTCGGCGATGGTGATCCGTTCTTCCTCACCATCACCCAGACCCGTGGCGCGCACTCCCACACCGATGTGACGTTCTGGTTCGTACTGGCGGGTCAGGAGTCGATGGCGCTGGTGCGGGATCCCGCCGAAGCGCACGAGTTGCGCTGGTTCGCTATCGACGATCCTGCCGAATGGGCCGATCCGGACCGTTTCGATCCGGGGATGCTGCGGTTCTTGGGTAAGCTCGCCACTCACCTCGAGGCTCCCGCCCCGGTCGCGTGACTGTTCACCGGTAGCGGGTCGGTGACCGCGATTTTGATGGTGGTCAGCATGGCGGCGTGATCGCTGCTGCCGGTCTCGCGGGTGCTGTGGTCATAGATGCACGAGACAATCTCACCGGTGTCTGTGCCTGTGGTCCAGGCGCTGGTTGTCGAAACGGCAACTGAGAGCGGCCGATATCTGCGGCCCGGTGCGCGCTGCCGTGGTAGCAGCTGATGCGGACGACCCGGATCGGCCGATGTCGGCACCGCGGCGGCCCCACCTCGATGTTGTTCGTAAGACGTCTGCTCCCGATGAGCTGCACTCCCACCTACATAGCGAAAACCCGTTATCCGCTGCCGATATCGACACGCTCACGGTGGCAGCCCGCCATCAGGTCACTTGCCTTCATCCACCAACAGCTGGCCGTCCCGGAGGAGACGAAGGAGCGCCTTAACGCACGATCCGGCGTCGGGACTGATGCGCGGTGGGCGCGGCCGTCGAGGTCAGCCGGCTGGACGGTTGCTCATGCCGGACGGGTTGTGCGTTCGTGCAAGAGCAGCAGCGTGTAGGCGGCGATGCTGTCGGCGTCGGAGATCTCACCGGCGATGATCATCGACTCCACGGTCGCGCGGGGCAGCCACGCCGACCGCATATCCTGCTCCGACTGCTCCCGCCGTGGAGGACCCGGGGTGAGGTCGGTGGCCAGATACACGTGCCCGCGTTGCGCGGTCATGCCCGGCGCCGAATCGAGTGCACCGAGGTAGGTCATGCTGCCCGCGCTCAGGCCGGTCTCCTCCCGCAGCTCGTTGTGGGCAAGGGCGATCGGGTCAGCGTGGGTGCCTGGAGACGGTGTGCCTGCCGGGAATTCCCAGCAGCGCCGCCCGAGGGGGTGCCGGAACTGTTCGACCAGATGCAGGCGATCACCCTCGATCGGGATGATCAACGCGAAATCGGCTCGCTCGACCACACCGTAGATCCCGACCGAGCCGTCGGGGTGGCGCACCGTATCCTCACGCACCCGTATCCACGGATTGGTGTAGATGGTGCGAGTGCCGATCGCTTCCATGTCGGTCGATCATGCCGCATGGACTTTGCGCCGACTCGGGAAACACCGTGCTGTCTGCGGGCAAGCGAGGCTCGCGCGACGCCACAGACACTCAGGCCGCGGCCGATCAGTTGGCGATGTAGCGCTGGGCTCGAGTGCGGCTGGTGAGGGTGATCAGCCGCGCGCATGCACCGTGCTCGGCGATCAGCGCACGTACTCGCGGCCGCGTCGTGCGGCGGTAGCGGCAGACGTAGCCGATGAACTTCCAGGTGATGGGGTCGTAGACGCCGTCGCGGTGCTGGCCGCCGCGGTAGCGCCAGCGGCGTTGCAGGATCCCGAGCAGGCAGGTGATCGCGGGCAGGTCCAGGAAGATGACGGTGTCGGCGCGAGCCATCCGGATGTGCAGGCTGTTGACGTAGTTGCCTTCGATCAGCCACCGCTCGCCGGCGACCAGACGCCGCTGCGCCGCTTCGAATTCCGTGGTCGGCCGAGGATTCCAGTCGGCGTCGTAGAAGACCGCGTCCAGATGCGTCGGCGGCAGCTCGTAGCGGGCGGCCAGCTGATTCGCGAGGTACGTTTTCCCGGATCCGCCGCACCCAACGATCACCACGCGATTCACGTCCCGGGAGGCTACAGGGTTCAGCCGGCGACCCCGGTCATATCGGCTCATGCCCTCCACCCGCCGCATCCCGAACAAGGGGAGAATACGCGCTAATTCGATAGGGGCTCAAGTGTTCTCGCCCGATTCGCACCAGTAGCCCGGGTCGCGCCCGTAGTTCGGTGTGGTGTACGCGCGATCCCATGGTGCGTCCTCGGCGATCAGCTCCCGCCAGGGCGCGACCTCGATGTAGAGGACGTTCCGTCGGGGTAGCAGGCGTGTAGCGGACAGTCGCGTAGCGACCGACCAGCTGCTGTGTACAACACGATCTTTCGGGGTGTCAGTCACAGTTGCTTCCTGTTCGCTGGCGTACCGTGTCCGCCGATGCGGACCTTCAGGTCGTTCCCGATCAAGCTGCCGTCGGGTGAGCGGTATTGGACCGTCGTCGACAGCGCCTATCACCCGGTGCCGACCGCCGACGACTGGCTGCTGCACCTGCGCTGGGCCTTCCCGCCCAGCTCGACCTGACCGGTACCCACCCGGTGCTGCGCTACCTCGAGAACCTGGTGATCAAGATCCACAGCATGCAGTCGCAGACCGACCGCGACGAGCAAACCGGATTCGCGAACATCATCAAGGGCGTGTCCGGCGATCCGCGATCAGATCAAGGCCAAGGTCGAAGCGCTGATCGCCGAACTGCTGCCCGCTCACGCCTGACCTGCCGCGAGAGTGGCCGGATACTGACATCGTCCGCGGGCGAGCCGAGGCGGTACATCGGATCGGCGGTTTGCAGGCAACTCGACCACGTATCCGGGCTGGCGAACAGCGGCCACAGGCCCGTTTGGTCATACCGGTCTCGAAACGCCTCCCACCGCCGGACAGTCGGGTAACCCGGCTCGACGACCGGGACCCACAACGAGGTGCCATCCAGTTCAGACTCAGGAACCGGAACGAACTCCAGCCCTGTACCTTCCGCGCCTTTCAGCAGTTCAGCAGGGTCTGAACCGCGCCACAGCCGAGCCAGCGGCACGGAACATCGAATCCAATGCCATGTCATGTCCTTGGGGTGATGTACTCGGCGCGCACCACAAGCGCGGATCATGGTGCGCGGAATCGGCTTTCGTCGCACCAGCAAGGCCAGGTGACAAGACCCAACCCATGATCCAAGGGATGCTGGCGCAGCAGCCCGCCACGGTGCACCCAGTTTCGGCCGCACCGTGGCCGACCCGCTACTTCGGCAGCAGGTCGAGTTGGCGCTGGATTCGCTCGGCGTCGTGTTGAGCTTTCCGCATGCGAGCGCGAATGCCATCGACAATGTCGGAAGGTGCTTTCGCCAAGAAGCTTTCGTTGCCCAGCTTCTTTGTGGTGCCGTCGAGTTCCTTCTGTGCGGTGACGAGGTCTTTGGTCAGTCGACGGCGTTCGGCATCGACGTCGATCGCTTGGGACAGGTCGAGGCTGATTCGCGCCTGACCAATTGGCAACGTCGCTGTCGGGTTGAATCCATCGGTGATCGGCTCCAGCCGCAGCAACTGCCGGATCCCTGCCTCGTGCGATTGCAGCGCTGTTGTTAGTTCGAGGTCGGCGGGTACGGGTTGGCTGGTGCGCACGCCTTGCTCTGAGCGGAAGCGACGGACTTCGGTGACGAAGTGCTGGAGTTCGGTGATCTCGGTTTCGGCGGCGGTGTCGCGGTAGCCGGTATCGGTGGGCCAGGACGCGATGACGACGGATTCCTCACCGGTGAGTGTGGTCCACAGCTTCTCGGTGACGAACGGCACGATCGGGTGCAGCAGCCGCAGCAGGGTGTCCAGAACGTGCCCGAGCACGCGGCGGGCGGCATCCGCTGGGTCGCCGCCTGCGGCGTAGGTTGCCTTGGACAGTTCGAGGTACCAGTCGAAGACTTCGTCCCACGCGAAGTGATACAGAAGGTCGGTCAGCTTGGCGAACTGGAAGTCCTCGAACAGGGTATCTGCCTCAGCGACAACGGTATTGAGTCGCGACAGAACCCACCGGTCGACCGCCGTAAACGTCTCTGCCGCCGGTAGCGGGCCGGTGGTGGTGGCGCCGTTGATGAGGGCGAAGCGGGTGGCGTTCCAAATTTTGGTGGTGAAGTTGCGGCTGCCTTCGACGGATTCTTCGCTGACCGGGGCGTCGGTGCCCGGGTTCGCGGCGCGGGCGAGGGCGAAGCGCAGCGCGTCGGTGCCGTATGCGTCCATCCAGGTGATCGGGTCGACCACGTTGCCGAACGATTTGCTCATCTTCTTGCCGTGCTTGTCGCGGACCATGCCATGCAAGGCGATCACCGCGAAGGGTGGTTGGCCGGTGGCGTAGAGCCCGAACATCATCATCCGGGCGATCCAGAAGAACAACAGGTCATAGCCGGTGAACAGCACGCTGTTGGGGTAGAACTTGGCGAGGCTGTCGGTCTGCTCGGGCCAGCCCATCGTGGAGAACGGCCACAGCGCCGAGGAGAACCAGGTATCGAGCACGTCGGGGTCTTGGGTCCACCCTTCGGGTGCGGTCGCGTCGGGGCCGACGCACATCACTTCGCCCGCGGGTCCGTACCAGATCGGGATGCGATGTCCCCACCACAGCTGCCGGGAGATGTTCCAGTCGCGCAGGTTGTCGACCCAGTCGAAGTAGCGGCTGGCCAGCTCCGGTGGATGGATACCGACACGGCCGTCACGGACCGCGTCACCGGCGGCCTTCGCCAAGGGCGCGACTTTGACCCACCACTGCATCGACAGGCGCGGCTCGATGACGGTTCCGCATCGTGAGCAGTGCCCCACCGCGTGCTCGTAGGGGCGTTTCTCGGCGACGATGCGGCCCTCGGCGCGCAGCGCGGCGACGACGGCGGAGCGTGCTTCGAGTCGATCCAATCCTTGGAATGGGCCGTGCGCGGTGATGATTGCGCGTTCGTCCATCACCGTGAGCGCGGGCAGGTTGTGGCGTTGCCCGATTTCGAAGTCGTTCGGGTCGTGGGCAGGAGTGACTTTCACTGCGCCGGTACCGAACTCGGGGTCGACGTGGTCGTCGGCGACGACCGGGATCCGCCGGCCGGTCAATGGGAGTTCGATCTCGCGCCCGACCAGATGCTGGTAGCGGTCGTCGTCGGGATGGACCGCGACGGCGGTGTCGCCGAGCATGGTTTCCGCGCGGGTGGTCGCGACGACGATAGAGTCCTCGCCGGCGCCGTAGCGGATCGACACCAGCTCGCCGTCGAGCTCTTTGTGGTCGACTTCGATATCGGAGATCGCGGTCGCGCAGCGGGGGCACCAGTTGATGATGCGTTCGGCCCGGTAGATCAGGTCGTCGTTGTAGAGGCGTTGAAAGATCGTCTGGACCGCACGCGAGAGGCCCTCGTCCATGGTGAAGCGTTCGCGGTCCCAGTCGACGCCATCGCCGAGGCGGCGCATCTGATCAGAGATCGCACCACCGGATTCGGCCTTCCACTGCCACACACGCTGCTCGAACGCTTCGCGCCCGAGGTCGTGGCGTGAGAGGCCCTGCTTGGCGAGTTCGCGTTCGACGACGTTCTGGGTGGCGATTCCGGCGTGGTCCATGCCCGGCTGCCACAGCGTCTCGAAGCCTTGCATGCGTTTGCGGCGGGTGATGGCGTCGATCTGGGTGTGCTCGTAGGCGTGGCCCATGTGCAGGCGGCCGGTGACGTTCGGGGGCGGGATGACGACGGTGTAGGCGGGCTTGTCGCTGGTCTCGTCCGCTTTGAAGTAACCCCTGTCTACCCACCGTACGTACAGCTCACCCTCGAGTTCTGCCGGTACGAAAGTCGTCGGCAGGCTGGTGGGTTCGATGCTGTTTCGGGGGTGGGTTTCGGTCACAGTCGCCCAGCATATTGCCTGCGCATCGCGGGTCCGACCGGTACCGGAAGATGGCCGCGATCGGGCCGGGCCGGTCACGGGATGCCCAGCGAACCAGCCGGGCTGACCAGGGCGGCACGGCGTTGGTGTGCCACCGCCAGGGCCTGGTCGAGGTCGACGGCGGCCATATGGAGGAGGTCGACCAACCGGCCGGGTTTGCTCGCGCACACGACGGCCGCGAGTTCGGCCGCGAACCGGTCCTCGCCGAGGAGCGCCCGGAAGTAGTCGAGGTTCTTGTTCACCACGATTCGGGTCATCTCCAGCTCGCTGACCTCGGCAGTGGACAGACGAGCGAACCGCGAATGGATGCGGTACTCGTGGAACGGGCCCGGCACACATCGGATCTCATTGGCGGCGCCGCGCCGGTGGCGTGCCGCGAGGAGGTCGATCGCGAAGGCCCAGTCCTGCCATTTCCGGATACGGCGGTCATAGCCACCCGCAGCCAGGCCGTCGGCACGCCGGTAGACGATCGACATCGGTGCGTGATGCTTACGGACCAGCAGCTGCTCCAGGCAGGGGTAGGCCGAGATCGTCAGACCGTCGAAGTCTCCGAACATCCGCGAGAACGTGTGCACGAACGCAACTTCCGGCGCCGAGGCCAGAATCCGCACCGCCTGCTCGGGGTAGCTGCCGTCCGCGAGTAGTACCGGATCGATCGCGAGCTGGTCATCGGAATCCAACGGCAGGACATAGTCGTAGCGGGCTGCGTCCAGTCCGGCATTGCGGGCGGCTTGGGCGCCGCGGTTGTCCGGCAGCCGCACAATCCGCACACCCGAGAAATCGCGGCAGGCATCAATTGCGGCCACGGTGGCAGGGCCATCGCTGCCGTCGTCGACCACGATGATCTCCCAGGGAATCGACATCGGTTGGGAAGCAACGGATTCGACAGCCTCTGTGATGAAGTCGCCGCTGTTGCGACAAGGCAGGATGACACTGATCCCGGCCGCTGGGTCCTCGTTCATTGGTGTCCTTCATTGTGGGCTCTGCGGTGGGCGTGGACGGTGATCCTGTTGGCCTCGAAGTAGTTGTGTGGTGAGTCGGTGTTGCGCTCGGCGTGCTGGGTCAGGGTCATGTGGATGCTCCATCCGGCGTAGAGGCGTTCGATGGTGGTGCGGAGCGTGTCGGCGGTGTAGGCGGCTTCGTCCTGGATCAACACGCGGCGGCCTCGTCGGTCGGTGCGAATGATGTCGGTGAACACCTCGAGGAAATGCCCGGCACCAGCCGGGGCGCGTTGGATACAGCGGGTCAGGACATCGCGGACTTGGTCTTGGCGCAGGTAGTGCAGAACGTCTTTGGCGACAACCACCGAATTGCCTTGCTACGGCGAAGTCCTCGATCCGCTGCTCGACCACCTCGATTCGACTCGACCAGTCCGGGCAGCCCGTCAAGCGTGTACGCAGGATCTGTGTCGGGATCTGGTCGACGGCAACGACATCGAAGCCGGTCCGGGCCAAGGTCACTGTGTAGGTGCCCATCCGGTAGCCGAGGTCCAGCGCGGTCCGCGGGGCGCGATCATCCAAGGAGTTCAGGAATCCGGCGAACCTGTCGGAAACGGGTGCCGACAGCCGCTCCGCTGTCGACACACCGTCTCCCAGTGCTTCGAGATAGAACGCGCTGACCTCCTTCTGGGAGCGCACTATGCACATGGATTGACTCCTAGAATCCGTCGACTTCCACGGTTTGGCCGGGGATGCGCAAGGACAGCGCGAGTGCTTCGGTGACACGCATCGGCAGGTAGTGCTCCTGCAGTCGGCTGCGGGTCTCGGTGCCGCGCAACCAGTTCTGCATGAGGGATGTTGGAGAACGACCAGCGGGACGTGAAGCCGGAGCACATCGTCGCCTACTCGCGGGCGCTGAACATCCCGGTGTCAGCGTTGATGGCTCCCCCGGACGACCCGATCCGGCTGGCTCACGAATGGCTGGTGTCCGACTCCGCGCCAGTCACTCACTCCTCCGCAGGCCGGCGGGTGGGGCACTCGCTCGCCGCGGAGGTTGAACAGCGCGTCATCGAGCTACGTCACCTCGACGACACGGTCGGCGGCAAGGACTTGTTTCCCCTCGTCTCGAAGGAACTCGACGACCTGCGGACGGTCATCAACGAATGCAGCTACACCGAGGACATCGGCCGCCGACTCCTCACCGCGGCCGGAGAGATGTCGCAGCTCGTCGGATGGGTCGCCAGCGACGCCGGGCAGTACGGGCACGCCCAGTACGCCTACCTCGATGGCGCGAAGGCGACCTGTCAGGCCGGGGATCGGGTACTCACCGGGCAACTGCTGTCGAGCTTGAGCTACCAGATTGCGAACGTCGGCAAGCCGGATGACGCGGTCCTTCTCGCCCGGACGGCCGCAAAGGGTGCGCAGGGGGCGACGCCGGTGGTCGCGGCGCTGCTGACCGAGCGTGTGGCGTGGGCGGCGGCCCGCGCCCGCGATCGTGATGGAGCGATGCGAGCCCTCGACACTGTGGACAACACCTACGAGCGCCGTTCGACGGGGATCGAAGAACCCGAATGGGTGTACTGGGTCGACCGGTCCGAGATCAACGTGATGGCGGGACGCTGCTTTGTTGAACTCAGCGATCCATCACGGGCGCGACCACTGCTCCAACAGGCAATCGACAGCTATCCCAAGGATCGAGCACGGGAAGTGGCGCTGTATCAAACGTGGTTGGCGGAATCGTATGCGCGGAACCGTGATTTCGATGCGGCTCAGGAGACGATCCGGGCGGCGAGGAAGGCTGCGGACAGCGTTCATTCGGCGCGACTCGAGCGACGCGTTGTCGAGATTGAGCTGATGCTCAGCGGACGCGGCGGGTGGTAGCGGGGCCACGGTCGAGCGTGCAGCGACGACCGGCGGCGGTGTTCCGTCATGGAGGAGCCGTCGCTCGGCGGTGGCGCGTAGGGTGCCGGGAGCGAGGACCAGACCGGCGTCCTCACCGACAGTGCGGACGATGTCGTCGACGGTGCGCACCGCCCGACGCCGGTGCGGGCACGTATGGTGACGAACAAGGCCCGCACCACGGTGCTGCCACGGGGGAGTTGACGGCGGTGGGCAAGCCACGCGACCAGCGCGGCCGGCGGTGAAGCCTGGTGCCTCGGCTCGCTGAGGATCTCGGCCGACTTGCCGACCCCGTCGGGTTCGACAAGTTTTCGTTCCAGCCGTCGTCCATGTACCTGCGCGGATACGGTGATTGATGCGCTCTGGCAGGCCTTCAACGCTGTCCTTCGTCATCAGAGCGAGGCCGCCGAGGTGCTGACAGTCATCGGAGCTGATCACCGAGACACCCGATGCGTCGTGACTGGAGTGCGTAAGGGACCCGCTGGAACGGATCCCCTTATGTGAACTCTCGTCCGGTCCAGGGTGACCGCGCCGTGGCCGGGTTTCCAAAGACGATCGGCTAGCCCGGCAGGGTGATCTCGGCGAGTTCCTTGTCGCTGCGCAGGCCCCGCCAGCTCGGGTGTCGCAGCCCTTCGCCGGTGTATTCGCGGTATTCGATGCCGCCGATGAGCTCCGGCCGTACCCAGTGCACCGCTGCGGGGCGGGCGCGTCCGCCGAGAGGCGTGTCGAACGGACTTTCCGATGTGGCGAGTTCGTCGAGTCGTGCCCTCAGGCTGCGGCGGGCCGCCATCGTGAACCCGGTTCCGACGTTGCCGATGTAGACGAGGCGACCGTCGGAGTCGTAGGCGCCCAACGCCAGCGATCCGAAGGTGCGCGACATCATCCCGGTGCCGGGTGTCCACCCGGTCACGATCGCCTCGGTGGTCTCGCGGATCGGGGTCTTGATCCACACCGGTGACCGGCGACCCGGGTGGTAGGCCGATTCGATCTCCTTGGACACGATGCCCTCGAGGTGGTGCTCGCGGGCCACTTCGAGCATCCGATCGGCGTCGACCTCCAACCAGTGCGGCGGGACGCTCACCAACGGTGCCGACAGCTCGAGGCCGGCCAGGCGGGCGCGCCGAGTCAGATAGGGGAGCCCCGTGACATCCTCGCCGTCCGCGGTCAATACGTCGAACGCATACAGTTGCACCGGCACCGACCTGATCAGCTGCTGGGTGGGCCGCGCGACGTGCATGCGACGTTGCAGCAAACCGAACGATGGTGTGCCAGACGGCTTCTGCGCGATCACTTCGCCGTCGAGAATCAACTCCCGACCCCGCGCGGATTCCGCGATCGCTGCGGCGAGTTCCGGATAGGAACTGGTGACGTCTCGACGGTTTCTGCTGTACAGGCGGCAGCTGTCGCTGTCGCTGACGATCATTGCGCGCACGCCGTCCCACTTCATTTCGATCGCCCAGGCAGCAGTATCCGGCGGCCGCCCTGCGACGGCCAGCATCGGTTCTGGCACTGCAACCACACCATAAGCGTACTTTCAGCTATCGATCCTGATTCATTATCGACGCAGCACTACCAGGCGTGTCATTATACGAACATATGTTCGACAGAAACGGCCTTCAGGGAGATGGCGAGCGACCCGACAGGCCACTGGCCGGGCTGCCGCGCGCCGCACAACTGGACGCCCTGCGCGCCCAAATGGCGGCGATCCCAGGCGAAGTCGACGCCGTAACCACCCCACCAGCGCCCGCGGCGGATGTCCTCGAGATCCCAGGAGGACTCGGCGAGGCGCTACCCGATGGCGGACTGCCGCGCGGCAGTGTCCTCGGCTGCACCGGCGGCGGCTCGGTGCTGCTCGGATTACTGGCCGCCGCCACCGCCGCTGGCGAAACGGCAGCGGTCCTGGGCAACCCGCGAATCGGCCTACTCGCATTCCACGAAATGGGCGGCAACCTCGCACGACTCGCACACGTGCCGACCCAGGAGACGACCCGATGTCGATCGCCGCGGCCCTGCTCGAAGGCGTCCCCGTCGTGGTGCTCGATGTCGTCGGATCCGCACCGCCGTCACCGTCCCGCGCGGTCGTCGCGCGAGCACGCAGCCACGGCACCGTACTCATCGTCACCACCCGCGGATGGGCACGGCCGGATCTGCAACTGGAGTCCCGCCCCGCCGCCTACACCGGCCTCGGCCAAGGCCGCGGTCGCCTGCAAGAAATACATCTCGATGTCCGCGTATCCGGGCGTGGCACTCGCCCGAGCATCTCGCGACTGACCCTCGCCGGAGCCGGGCCGGGCCGTACATGCTGGACCCGGCAGACAGCGGTCGCGGCGATCGCCAGCCCGCTCACGCAAACCGGATGAGCGCCACCATGGACGGCGACAGGTACGCGGCGTTGCGCCGACTTCAACCGCCTCGCCCCGTTCTGGTGAATCCACGCAAGGTGTGGATGCTCCCCGACCGAACGCCGAAGCGCGACGGACCCGCAGCCCTCGGTGTCGCCGCCTTCAGCCTCGACCCGCAGATCACCGACGACTGGATACCCGCCGTGCAGTTCTCTTGGGCGAGAATGCGTTTCGGCACCATGATCATCTGGTTCGGCGAGTGCGCCATCGACATCCGCACCCAACAACGGGCAGATCGGCGTCACGCTGCGGCAATGGGTGCCGCAAGACGGAATCCGGCCTGCCACGAAATAGCCTCGACGATGTCTCCGAGGATGCCTCGGTCAGCGTGTGCTGCAACGATTTCGGCTATGTCTGCGGCTGATGGAGGCGAGGTCAGCGGCACCGATGCACCCCGCCGCGGTCGAGGCCGCCTTCCTGGCCGGGGATCTGCCCTATCGGATCGGCGATCCCTGCCCCACCCAGGTCGGCGGCGCGTACCGGCCCGAACGATTTTGATTTGAATGGAAATGCATTGTCCGACAACAATTCCTACGGTCAGCTCGCGCGGTGGCGGGTCTGGCATCTGTGCCCGGCCTGCAACGAGCACGTTGATCTGGCGCCGGGGTGGCTGGCGGGTCACAGGACAAGCTGTGGCGGCCGAACCTGTTGCCGCTGACCGAGATCGCCGACATCCGAATCGTCCACTGCATCGTACCGACCGCGATTGTGCGCGACGTCCAGGTGCACGATGCCGTCGCAGACGAACTCGATCGGCGGTTTCGGTTGCGGGCCGGGCAGCAGCTCACGGAACTGCTCGGCGGCGTCCGGACGCGCTTTGAGCGCTTCGTTAATCAGCCATACCGCAGCCTTGCGGACCGGTTTCCCGTCATCGAGAAGCAAACCGGTCAGGCCCGGCACCTCCGCTGGTGCGAGACCCAACTTGATCGGCCGGATCAGCGACACGACATACAGGCGCCGTTGCCACTGCGACGGCGACACCGCGAGCCCGCGAAGCTGCCCCAGCAATGCCGGGTCGGCCACCAGCGACAGTCCCACGACCCCGCCCAGTTCGTCGACCGACAGCCAGTTGTCCAGCAAGACCGCCCACCGCTCGATCATCACAGCGGGCATCGTCAACTCCGTCAGGCGCAGCATCATCGCCGCCGCCAACTCCTCCTCATGGTCGCTGCCATGCCACAGCACCTCCACTGCCCCGAACACCACCGCCGAACACGAGCTGGACTTCAACGCCGACTTCACCGCACCGCGCAGCAACGGAATCCGCACCCCCAGAACGGGTTTGCCCGGTCGACGGGCCGTGACCGTGCCGGCCACATAGTCGGGGTCAGAGTGTTCACACAGCCCACGCCGGACATCGGCCACCAGCGACGAGATCCGGTCCGCGCTCACAGTGTCCACCCGATCCAGCCTACGACCAACCACCGACACCACCCGGCAGGAGACACCCCATGGCAGCCACCTCACACGATATGACCGCACCGCGTCCCCACGGCGGGAGTCCGGTCTATGCGTCTACGGCGAACCCGACCCCGCCGCCCTCACCCTGAGTGCTCTACGCGAAGCGGGAACCATTCTCACGCAGGTTCCCCTGGACATATTGGTCGCCCTCGAAACCGGCAAACCCGCATTGCGCGATGAAGCACTCACACGATTGGCTCGCCACGACGGCCGCGATCTCGTCGGCGCCGTCGGGTTCGATGACTGGTGGACCACAGCTCTGAGCGCACTGAATCCGGAATGGCCGCTGGCCGATGCCAGAACCCTGGTCACCGACAAAGCGCGCCTCTACACCGCACTGCGCCACCACAACGTGGCCACGTCGGACTTTCACCTCGGCACGCTGTCGAGGAGTTTCCTTCTCGACGCGGTGACCGCGATGGGGCCGCGTCCCGTGCTCAAACCTACGACCGGCGCGGGCTCGCGCGGCGTCTACCGATACCGCGACAATCTCACCGTCGACGACAATCTCAGGCTCTACCAACAACTTCTACGCCTGGGCCACATCGACACACAAACCCCGATCATCGCCGCCCAATACCTCGGAGAAGACGACGCCGCGCTCGAAATCAGCGTGGACGCCCTCGTCTGCGATGGGCAGATCTCCCACGTCACCGTCCACGAAAAACTCACCGCCACCGCGGTCCACCCGTTCGTCGACAACGTCATGATCTCGCCACCGACCAATCAGCTCATCATCAACGAGCTGCCACAACTACCCGACACCCTGGCCGCCGTCGTCACCACCGTGAACCTCACCGACGCAGCACTGCACATCGAGCTCCGCCTCCACAAACGGCACTGGCACGTTCTCGACGTCGGCGTCCGGCCCGGTGCAGGACTCGTCGCGCACGCCGCCTGGGCACGCACCGGCGTGGACCCACGCCTGGCACACCTCGCCGCCAGCCTCAACCGTCCCCTCAGTGCTGGCATTGTCGCGAGCGCAACAGGCCGGTACCCCGCGACCTGCATCGCGTGCTGCTACGTTGCGCCACAACATCGGCCCGGCATCCGCATGCAACGACACAGCGGACTCGCCGACACCCTCCGAACGACCACCGACGTGATCGGATGGCATCTCAACGTCGCCGAAGTCGACGACGAGGTCTACCAACCCGACGCCGGACTCTCGATCGGCATCGGCGCGCCCGACAACCCCACCGCGCTCCAACGACTACGGTCGCTCGTTGAGCCCTACGCCTACACCACCGCCTCCACGACACCCGAACCTGTTGCCGCCCAATGAAAAGGAACAAACCCGTGCCGACCCTGCACCACCTCGCCGTCACCACCGCCGACCAAGCCAAGACCGCCCCGTTCTACGACGCGGTCTTCGGCGCCCTGGGCTACACACGCGGATACACCTCCGAACAGCTCTGCACCTGGGTCGGCCCCACCCCGGAGATCCTGCTCTACAACATGGAAGGCGACGACGACAGCCAGCACACCCATGGCCGGCCCGGCTGGCACCACGCGGCCATCGAAGTAGACGACCGCGACACCGTCGAGGCCGTGCACCGCGCCGTCAACGACGGCGGCTGGACCGTTGTCCACCCGCCACGCGAATACGACTACAGCGACGGCTACTTCGCCGTCTTCGTGAACGACCCCGACGGCGTCCGCTGGGAATTCGCACACATCCCAGTGCCAACCCACTGAGCTCGCAGACCTCGTCGGCACAGACGGCTACCCGGTCGATGAGCCGTGTTGCGACCGTGAACGAGTCAAAGTCCTCCCCAGCGGCGCCGCGACAGGCGCGCCGCGCCAGGCGGCGGGCCGCTGACGGACATCGAACCGGCTGGCAGTGTGCGGCGGCTCTACTTCGGGTGAGGCTGGAGTGTCTGTCTATTCTGTTGCGGCAGAATGTGTTTCGGTGATTGAAAGGCGCAGTTCACGGTGGTGAGTGCAGGCCGAGGCAGCCCGATGTGGACGCTGAGGCGGGCACATCCTGGTGATGGGCCGCGGTTGCGTGCGCTGCGGATCCAGGCTCTGCGCACCGACGGGTCGGCGTTCCTCGAAACACTGTGCGATGCAGCGGCATTGGACCCTGCTGCCTGGGAAACCCGCATAGCCCGCTACAGCCGTCGCGGGCACCAGGTCCTGGTGGTCGCGGAGGACCCAGGCAACTCTTCGTGGGTGGGAATGGCGGGCGCTTTCCTGGATTCCGAGCGCGACAGCGATGAGTTCGATCTCCCGAATCCGCCTGTGAGTGCTGGTGATCGGTGGGCGATGGTGTGGGGGACCTACGTTGATCCGACCCGCCGCAGCCAGGGCGTGGCTGACGCCCTGTGCGCCGAGCTGTACAAGTGGGCCGCTAAGGAAGCCGGTGTCCACTGGCTCGGTTTGCATGTCCGCGACTCCAACGTCCAAGCGATCAAGCTGTACCGGCGTCAGGGGTTCCGTGTCGTTGCGCGCAGCCGTCATCCAGAGCTGGGAGTGACATCGCTGGTCATGGTCCGGCCGATCATCTAGGTCCGGCACTGAACCACGAGCACGACTGTCCCGAAAATTTTTGTGAAAACAATCGATCCGCTGCAAATGGGCGAGCGGCTTCGAGAGGCAGCCGCTCTCGTCACCGACAGCCGCCACGCTCGATGCCACGGAGCACCGTGGTCAGGTCCTCAGGCCGAGTGCTGCCGGACAACGTCTGGTTGCGTGGCCGCCGTGCCGAAACCGAAGCGCTCGAAGTCATCCTCGGGCGTCACGGCCGCAGACTGGGCCGATGCCGGTGAGCACGCTTGGCCTCGATGAGGCCGCCGGCCGATCCGAGTAGGGTGCCATCGGCCTCGGCGACGAACAGCACCTGCCGGTCCATCCAGCTCCGCCATTGCCCCTCGTCCCACGAGGAGGCGACCTCGAAGGCGGAACCGAATACACCACAACGCGATTCGGCCAACGCATCCAAGCGCACCGCTCGCGCGAGCTGCCATTCGTCCACACCCACCCTGCGTACGGTCATCCGCCGATCCTGCGCAGGCCAGACGATCGCCGCAACGCAATATCGCGGCGATGCACCGGGCCAGAGTCGGCCATCTCCGGAGCAGCTCCCGGTCGGGTAGATGCTACGGAAATTCGGTGGTGGTGTAGGTGAGAAGTCCGCAGGATGTGCGGATGGTCGATTACGACAACACCGCGACTCGGATCGAATGGCATCAGGTGCCCGCACCGGTTCGGGCGATGATCGAGAACCGGCTGGGAGCCGGGGTTGTCGCGGCGGTCACCCAGTCGAGCGGTTTCAGTCACGGCCTGGCGGCCCGGATGGTGTTGAGTGACGGGCGGTCCGCGTTCGTGAAAGCTATTCCGGCTGATGATGTTTTGGCGCCGGCGTATCGGGCGGAGGCGGCGTGTTCGGCGCTGCTTCCGCCGTCGGTGCCGGCGCCGCGACTGTGGTTCGAGGTCGAGGATTGTGGCTGGTTCGCTGTGGGGTTCGATGATGTCGAGGGAGTTGTGCCGCGGTTCGACAACCCGGGCGACATGGCCGATGTGCTGACAATGATCGAGCAGCTGCCGGGTTTGCTGACCCCCAGTCCGATGCCATCGGCGCCGACATTCGCCGAGTTGTACGGCCCGATGATGCATTGCTGGCACGGTTTCGCCGAATCCGGTCCGCCACCCGATCTCGATGAGTGGTCGCGCCGCAACCTGGATCGACTCGCGACGCTCGAAGAGGGTTGGCATCAAGCAACAGTGGGAGAGACGTTGCTGCACAGCGATATTCGTCCGGATAATCTGATCCTGCGTCCGGAAAGAACCGTGGTCGTCGTCGATTGGGCGTGGCCGTGCCGCGGTGCGGCGTGGGTTGATCTTGTCGCCATGGCGCCGTCGATAGCCGCTGCCGGAGTCGATCCCGACAAGATTCTCGCCACCCATCCGGTCACCGAGGCTGTCGACCCCGCAGCGATCGATGCCTTTCTCTGTGCGCTGGTGGGCTACTGGGAGACCCATTCCCGACGACCACGGCTGGAGCGGTCCCCTCGGCTCCGTGAGCACCAGGCCAGATCGGCGGCATCGACGCGGGCCTGGCTGCGTCGCCGCCTGCCGTGGGGCTGACAACCGTGTGTCATGGTAACTCCATGTACTCACGTCGAGTTAGCTTGCGATTGGTGTCGTTGTCAAGAACTAGCGATGTCGAGTGTCGTTGGTTCCGTTGAGTCTCTGAGCTGGGTATACGTTGAAATCCCGCCTGATTCGACATGTGATGTCGAACACTAGCGTTGGCGTCCGTGAGCGTCGTTGGCTGACGTCAGTCATTAAATGGCGGGATTGATGACAACCAGCGACGGTCAGCCAGCAACCGCAGGGACATGAGTAACCGGATCGGACGGGGGCCCGCTGCGACAAGGGTAGGATCTCGGGCCCGCCGGATCCTGGTGGTGTCGCTGCCGTTCGAGTACTCTCCGCTTGAACGCAGTCGGCCGGGGACTCCTCCGATCATGCCAGACTGTCCCATGCCCACGGAGTTGCTGAGGTCCCGTCTGGTTCTGGCCCGAAGCGGAAGCGTTCCCACCGCCGTCGCCGTGCTCGACAGCGGCCTCGTAGGCCCGAAGATGAGCCAGGCGCACCGAGAGCAGCCCGCCGCCCAGCATGGTCGGAGAGACCGCGGTCGTCAGGACCATGGCGATGGTGCCCGAAGGGGGCGCGACCAGTCTGCCGCCTGCAAGACTTGCGCCCCACCGAATACGGAACAGTCACGCCCCACGCCGCCCGAGCCGGTTGAGTTCCAGCCCACGAACTGGGCCCAGGAACTTCGAAAGCTATAGCAAGCCGCAGGATCTCGCGCCTATCCTTGAACAGCCTTCTGATAATCAAATACACGATAGACACAGAAGCCCGACAGGGACGCCGTCGAGCTCGCCGAAATGTAGCACCTGCTACACGACTGTCTCGCCTCCGACCAGACCGCCCGCGCCGGTCTGGACCGATTCCTCGGCCACCTCGGCTACACCAACCAATACCTGCGCGCCGACCTGCTGCGCTTCACACTGCTGCTCAGCGGATTCCAGCACGACCGTCCCACAACGACGAACCCTGACCACGCGGGAATTCACGCCGAAAACAACACCGACCCAGCCTCAACCGCGTGGACATTCACGCCTGAAGCCGCGCCCCACCCTCAACGCCGCAGTTCAGCTGCATCCTTCGGGAGCCGGACGTAGCGCCCGAACTCGACCATCCTCCGCATGTCGGCGAAGGCTTGTCGGTCCGTGATGAGGCCGTCGACGACGGCCGCGTTCATCAGGTGGATCGTCTCGCGGCTGGTGATTCCCTGCAACTTCGCGTACCGCACGGCTTCCCGGTCGTCGGAGATCCACCATGCGCCGTCAAAGCGGCCGGATTCGGCGATGAGAAAGCAGGTTTGCGACTCTCCAAGGTGCTGCAGTGGCTTGTCCTCGAGACCACCGAAAACGACCCGCCGAATCTGCTCGACCCTCCGTGTCTCGGCGTCGTCGTCGATCTCGATCGGTTCGCCCAACCAGCCGTCTTCCAGCACAGCCGCCAGCTTGGGCAAGTACTGGGCCGATCGGCTCGCCTCGTAGGCGACTGCTTCGGCCCATCGGCCGTCGCCGCTGAGCACAGCCGACAGCAGGCTCACCCGATCGACGGCAGCGAAGTTGCACAACACGGTGTTGTCTGGAAAAACGTACTCACTCACCAGGTTTGGCAACTCCCCCCATCGGGCTCCAACGACAGCCGCAGCTCGTCGACATCGATCTCCAGGAGATTAGCGTATGGCCGCAGGGTCGACTTGCCGCTTTGGTAAGCCGCAAAGGCGTCACGGACCAGCAGCCCCGGTGGCCTCGTCCGGGCTGCGGCAGCAACCCGACGGGCGAAGTCGTCGCCACGACCGGCGAGAGCGGCGGCGTTGGCCGCAGTGATCGATTTCCAGGGTTCAGCGACGCCAGCGTCGATGAACCGCAACGACTGCAAGCGCAGCGCCAACGCCGACGGCGTCACCATCAGTTCACAGGCCAACGCAGTGAAGGACTCTGTCGTGAGTCCGCCATCGATGCGTGCCCGCAACAGGCCCTCAGGCATCAGGAATTCAGCAGCGAAGGCGTTGGCACACTGCTCACTGGGTTCCTTGCGTTGGGTTTTGTCGAATACGTTGTTGTCCAAGTGCAGACCTTGGTCGTCGCCCGCCAGCAGGTGACAGAGTTCGTGCGCGAGGGTGAACCGCTGCCGGGCCGGAACGTGGGCGGTTGCCAGCAAGACGAGCCGAACCTCTGTCGAGGCCACGGCCAATCCGTCGAAGCCGGAGCCCAACGCCACGACAGCGACATCCACACCGAACATGTCCTCGATCAACGCGGGCAAGTCCGGCTCGGCCACGGACCTGGAACATTCGGCGACCCGCGCGAGAGCCGCAACCGCGAGCCGCTTGCCCTGGTCCAGATACCCGCTGGACTCGGAGATCTCCACCGGCCGCCACGGCTGCAAATACCCGAGTGCGGCGAGGTCGCCGCGCAACCGGCTGTACCGCTTGGCAATGCGCACCGCCTCCCCGGCGCTGCCGCCGGTGGTGCGGGCCGCCACCGCCAGGGCCGGGTCTACACCGGTCACCAGCCAGTCCACCGTCACTCCACAGGCGTCGGCGATGCGCGCAAGGTCCAGCGAGGAGAAGCGGCGCGCCCCGCTGAGCGACTTGGACAACTTGGAGTCGTCCAAACCTATCCGCCCAGCAAAATCACGCTGATATAGGCCGGACGTGCGAATAAGCTCACGCACACGCTCGGGAATCTCAGGCACAACACAAAACCTAACATTAATTGCGAAAATCGCAAACCCTCGCTACGGTAAACCGATCTGCTGGAACGAAGGGTGTGGGAAACAATGCCGAAGGTGCCTGAGCCGGGCCAAGTCGTCACCGTGCGTGGCTCGACGTGGGCTGTCACCGAGGTCCGGCCGCAAGGCCTGCCCCGCAGCCCGGCCGACGAAGGCGCAGCCCAGCTGACGCACGTCGTGGAGATGCAGTCGCTCGAGGAGGACCGCCTCGGCGAGGAACTCGCAGTGGTGTGGGAGCTCGAGGTTGGCCACTCGGTGGCACCGCCGCAGAACCTGCCCGAGACGATCACCCCGGCCGGGTTCGACGACCCGAACACCCTCGCTGCCTTCGTCGACGCGGTGCGCTGGGGCGCGGTGACCTCCGCCGACGCGAACTCCTACCAGGCCCCGTTCCGCAGCGGCGCGAATATCGAGGCCTACCAGCTGGAGCCGTTGAGCCGCGCATTGCAATCGTCACGGACGAACCTGCTGTTGGCCGACGACGTCGGCCTGGGTAAGACCATCGAGGCGGGCCTGGTGATCCAGGAGTTGCTGCTGCGCCACCGCGCCCGGTCGGTGATGGTGGTCTGCCCACCGAGCCTGTCGGTGAAGTGGCGCGACGAGATGCGCGACAAGTTCGGCTTGGACTTCGTCATCGTCAACAGCGAGCTGATCGCGGACGTGCGCCGCAGCCACGGCCTCAACGCAAACCCGTTCCGACTGTTCCCCCGCGTTATCGTCAGCATGGCATGGCTGCCGTCGCTGCGCGCCCAACGGCTGCTGCGCGAACTCTACGCCGACGTGCGCGATTCCGGCACCGCCCGCCGTTACGCCTTCGACGCCCTTGTCGTCGACGAAGCGCACCACGTCGCCCCGGCGAGCCCGACCCCCGTCGGCGGACGGCGCGGCTACGCGATCGACAGCAAACGCACCCTCGCGACCCGCGCGTTGGCGCAGCGCTGCGAGCATCGCCTATTCCTGTCCGCGACCCCACACAACGGCTACTCCGAATCGTTCACCGCGCTCCTGGAGATGATCGACGGCCGCCGGTTCACCCGCGGCGCCACCCTCGACGAACGGGCCTTGCGCGACATCATCGTGCGCCGGCTCAAGACCGACATCACCAGCCTCGACTTTAAAACCCGGGTGCTCAAGACCATCCCGTTCACCCCGAGCGACCCCGAACAGGAAAAGTTCGGTCTACTGGAACGCATCCTGAAAGACAGTGCCCGCAAGAACGGCCGCGAGGGCCAGTCCGGCGACATTGTCGCGATGCTATTGAAGAAGCGGTTCCTTTCCAGCCCATGGTCGTTCGCCAAGACCTTGGAGCTCTACGACAAGTCTGCGGCCACCGGCCGGTTGCCGGAGATCCCCGAGGACGACGACGAGTACTTCCAGGAAGTCATGTCCTTCGGCCAGTCCGACGAAGAGGAAGGCGAGCAGGACCAACCGGAGTTCGTCACCCTGCGCAAGAGCAAAGGCTCCGACCCGCTCATCGCGGCCCCCCCGGCCGAGATCGCTGGCCTGGTCGGGTGGGGCAGCGGCTACGAACACCGCCCCGACTCGAAGCTGACCGCGCTGATCACTTTCCTCGACGCCGTGTGCCGCCCCGATGGCAAGACCTGGACCAACGAGCGCGTCGTCGTGTTCACCGAATACGCCGCGACGCTCGGCTGGATCGCGGGGGTGCTGGACCAGAAGGGTTATCGCGGCCGGGTCGCGGTCATCCAGGGTTCGACACCCACCGAAGACCGCGAGACCGTGCGGCAACAGTTCACCGACGAGCCGAACAAATTTCCGGTGCGGGTGTTGCTGGCCACCGACTCCGCCGGCGAAGGCATCGACCTGCAAGACCACTGCCACCGCCTGGTGAACTACGACGTCCCGTTCAACCCGTCCCGCCTCGAACAGCGCATCGGCCGGATCGACCGGTATGGCCAGCACGAACAACCCGAGATCTTCCATTTCGCTCCGGACGCCGCGTCGGCCACCTACGCCGCCGACCTCGACTTCATGCGCCGGATCGCCGAGAAGGTCGGCAACGCACGCAAAGACCTAGGGAAGATGAACCAGGTGATGGCCGCGGAGGTGCAGGACCGGTTCAGTCCCAGCGTGAAACGCCGCGCCAAAACCGCACCGGACAGCGGCGAGGAAGCCATCTCCCGCGCCCTTGCCGGGGAACGTCGTCTGGGGGCCCGGCTCACAGAACTGGCGCAGCGGTACCCGGAGATCAAAGCCAAGATGCACCTCACCCCGGCCACCGCGCGGCGGGTGGTGGACGCCGCGCTCGACCACACCAAACAGCCGTTGCTGATCGAGGTCGGCGACGACCGCACCGACGCACCCGTCTTCGCCGTCCCGGCGTTGGGTGCCGCCTGGCAACCCGCGTTGCGCGGGCTGACCACCACTCTCGAACCGGACCACATCCGACCGATCACCTTCGACGACGAAGCCGCCAAGGATCGCAAAGACCTCGTGCACATTCATCTGGGGCACGCAGTCCTGCAACGGTCGGCGCGAATTCTGCGTGGCGCGCTGTTCGGTGTCGACTCACCGGTCAACCGGGTCACCGCCGTCGTCATCGACGACCTGCCGCAGTCCTGCGTCGCGGCGGTGTCGCGCCTGGTCCTGGTAGGCCGAGGCGGATTGCGGCTGCACGAAGAGGTATTCCTCACCGGCGTCCGACTGCGCGGCCGCGCCATGGCCGAAACAAAGGTCGAGGACGTACTCGACGAGGCACTCGATGCCGAAAACCTCACTTTGGCAAGCGAAGATGTACGGACCACGCTGGCCGAACTGTGGAACACCGAGGGGTCACGGATGCGCGGACAACTCTTGGAAGCGATAAGCACCCGTGCCCAAGCCCGACAGAAACGGGTCGACGAGGCACTGCGCACCCGCGAGGACGACGACGTCACCCGAGCCCGCCAGATTTTCGCGAACTTCCGCACCACATTGACCGAGTCCGTAGACCGGCTGACTGGCGAAATCCAAGCCGAGGAAGCCTTGATGACCCTCGACATGCCCGAGATCGCCCGCGACCAGCAACGGCAACGCCGCCAAGACCTCCGCAGCATGGAGGATCGCCGCGCCAGCCTCGCCGACGAGGAACGCCGCGAAGTCGAGGCGATCCGAGACCGCTACCGCGACATCGAGCCACACGTGTCGGCCGCGGCCGTCGTGTTCGCCCTCACCCCCGCCGACGCCCAGCCGGGAGCCCTACGATGAGCACCAAACCGAAGCGGAAGCCCCCAACCGTCGCGGAACTCCACCGCGCCTGGCTCGAACTCGTCGATACCGAAGGCCCCTTTCTGTCCGTGCCTGCCGTCAAACGGGTGTGGCCGCAAGGCATGCCCCCATTGACCGCCGACCGCAAAGCCGTTCTCGCCGAAGCCAAGCCCGCCTTTGAAAAGGCCTGGGAAAACTGGGACACCCACCGCGACGACGAGCCCGCCCTCGACCTCTATCGCAGCGAACGCGATATCTGGGTCGACACCGTGTTGCGCGAGGTCGTCGGCTGGGTCGGCAGCTACACCGCCGAACACACCGAGACCGTTCGCTCCCCCGATCACAAAGTCATGGTCACCACCGCCGGGGCGCTCACCCACGGCGGGCTGGTCGGCGCGCTGGTACTCGTCGTCGACCCGGTCGATTCGCTGCGCGACCCCGGCCTCGACGGCTGGTCCGACAGTGCGATCGATCGGATGACGCAACTACTGCGCGAGGCCGAGGTTTCGATCGGCGTGGTCACCGACGGCCGCTGGTGGGGCGTCGTCTGCGCCCGCCCGCAGGCATCGGTCGCCTCCGGGATCGTCGACGCGCACACCTGGATCGAGGAACCACAGACCCGCAACGCGTTCTTCGCCATTCTCGCCCGTCGGCAACTCGTCGCCGGGGTTCCCGAGGACCGGTTGCCGAACCTGTTCGCGGAGTCGGTGAAGTCGGCCGAGGAGATCACCGAGGCCCTCGGCACCCAGGTCCGCCAAGCCGTCGAGTTGCTCGTCCAGGCCCTGTCCGAGTCCGCGCTGTCCGTCGTCGAGCGCGGCGAGCCCGACCCGCTGCCCGCCGACCGTGGGGCGGTGTACGAAGCCGCCGTCACGATGATGATGCGGGTGGTCTTCCTGTTGTTCGCCGAGCAGCGGCAGCTGTTGCCGGAGAGCGAGTTGTTCACCCGCGGTTACGGTCTCAGCGACGAGCTGGACCTGCTCGACGCCCGGGCCCGCGACGAAGGCACCGAAGCGCTCGACGCCACCCACATGACGTGGCATCGGCTGCTCGCGACGTCGCGGGCGCTGTATCAGGGGGCCAGCTTCGAGGACATGCGGATCCCGTCTTACGGCGGTTCACTGTTCGACCCGGAGCGGTTCGGATTCCTCACTGACAGGGACGACCGGGGCTTGCTCATCGCGGTGAGCGACCGGGTCATGCTTGCCGTGTTGGCCTCCGTCCAGGTCGCCGTCGTCAAAGGCGTCGCGAGCCGAATCTCGTTCCGCGACATCGATGTCGAACAGATCGGGTACATCTACGAAGGCTTGCTCGGCTATTCATGCGCCGATGTCGACGAGGTGACAGTCGGTCTGATCGGCAAGGCGGGGTTGGAGCCGGAGATCCCGCTGCACATCCTCGAGTCCCTCGCTGCCGCCAACCCGGACCCAGCGAAGCTTGCCGCCGCCCTGATCTCCTGGGCCAAAGCTGACCAGCCTGCCGCCACCAGTCCCACGGCGTCTGCGTTCACCAACGCGATCAAAGCTGCCGACACCGTCGAGGACACCGACCGCGCATTGCGGGCCGTCACCACCGACGCCGAGCTGCGGGATCGGTTACGCCCCTTCATCGGCGTCATCCGCCGCGACTTGCGTGACCGTCCTTTCGTCGTCCACCCCGGCGGGGTTCTCGTCGTCGAAACCGCCTCCCGTGCCTCGGCCGGAGCCCACTACACCCCGAAAGACCTCGCCGAAGAGGTGGTGCGGTACGCCCTCGAACCCCTGGTCTACTCCCCGGGCCCACATCAGACCGCGGACCAGCAACAGTGGCGGCCACTGTCGTCGGACCAGATCCTCCGATTGAAGGTCGCCGACATCGCCTGCGGCTCCGGCGCATTCCTCGTCGCCGCCGCGCGCTACCTCGCCGACCGTCTGCTCGAGGCCTGGGAACGCGAAGGCACCGCAACCGGACCCGACCTTCGGACGAAGGCTATCCGCCATGTGGTGGCCTCGTGCCTGTATGGCGCGGACATCAACACCATGGCGGTGGAGATGTGCAAGCTGTCGCTGTGGCTGGTGTCGCTGGACCCGAAACTGCCGTTCTCATTCGTGGACGACAAGATCTTCCACGGGAACACGCTGCTGGGGTTGACCAGTGTCGAGCAGCTGAAGCACCAGCACATCTATCCCGATGCCACGCAGTTGATGTTCTCCGATATCGATGTGGACGGCCGGCTCAGGGAGGTTGCCGAAGTCCGACGGGAACTTGCGCATGAGGTGAGCGTCACGGACCCACAACGGTCCGCGACGGCGAAACGTCGTCAACTCCTGCGGACGCAGGAGTTGACGAGGGAGCTTGCGTATATCGCCGATGGGGTGGTGGCTGCGGGACTGCGATTCGGAGGGAAGCCGGGGAAGGTGTTAACGGAGGCGTACGAGCGCCTTCGGCTGGCGATTGGGCAGGCATACCCGGCCGACGGGAGCGACGCGAACCGGACTGCACTAGATGAAATTCAGGCTGCCGGGCTGACACCGACCGTGGCGACGGACTATGCGCGGTGGAAGCCGTTGCACTGGATTCTGGCCGTGCCGGACGTCTTCGACCATGGCGGGTTTGATGCGATCGTGGGGAACCCGCCGTTCTTGGGTGGGACAGACCTCACCGGCGCGATGGGTACCGATATGCGGGACTGGTTCGTCAACGTTCTGGCCGGGGGGCAACGCGGCCGGGCCGACCTCGTCGCCTACTTCCTGCTGCGCGCCGCGCCGCTGCTCACTCCACGCGGCAACCTCGGCCTAATCGCGACCAACACCGTCGCCCAGGGCGACACCCGCGAAGTCGGTCTCGACGCCCTCGTCGCCGATGGTTTCACCCTCACCCGCGCCATCCAAAGCCGCTCATGGCCCTCAGCCAGCGCGAGCCTTGAGTTCGCCGCCGTGTGGGGCACCCGGGAAACCATCGGTGACGAAATTCCCCGGATCGCCGACGGCATCGCCGTCCGGCGGATCTCGACCCTATTGGAACCCGCCGGTCGGTTCGACGGAAATCCGGTGCGCCTGGCCGAGAACAACGGAATGGCCTTCAACGGCTGCAAAGTACTCGGCATGGGTTTCGTGCTGGAATCCGACGAGGCGGCGGACTGGCTCGCCGCAGACCCGGCGAACAGCCACGTCCTGTTTCCCTTTCTCAACGGCGCAGACCTCAACTCGCGGCCAGACGCATCGGCATCGCGATGGGTGATCGACTTCAACACGCGGCCCGAGGCCGAAGCGGCAAGATTCACCCTGCCGTACACGCGGGTGGTCGAACGAGTGAAACCTGAGCGGCTGGGCAAATCGAAGGCCGTCCGCGACGCGCCCTGGTGGCTGTTCCTCCGCTCGCGCCCAGCCATGCGAAAAGCCATCGCCGGGTTGGACGAGATGCTCGTTATCGCAAATACCAGCAAGACCCTGATGCCATACCGGATAGCTACCGGTCAGATCGCCAGCCACAGTGTGATCATCTTTGCAACAGACTCATACGCTCAGCAAGCTCAATTGTCGTCGAGCCTGCACCAAATATGGGCAATTACATATGGCTCCACCATGCGCACCGATATTCGCTACATGCCCTCCGATGTCTTCGACACCTTCCCCCGCCCCGCCCCCACCGATCTCCTCCACACCGTCGGCCGCACCCTCGACGCTGAGCGCCGTGAGATGATGCTCCGCCGCGACCTCGGTCTCACCAAGCTCTACAACCTCGCCAACGACCCCGACGTCACCACTGACCCCGACATCACCCGACTCCGTGAGATCCACGTCGAGCTGGACAACGCGATGCTGGCCGCCTACGGCTGGGGCGATGTCCCCCTCGACCACGGTTTCCACATCTACCGGAACATGCTGCGCTGGACGGTCTCCCCGGCGGCGCGGGTCGAGATCCTGGACCGCCTCCTGGAGGAAAACCACCGCCGCGCCGCCGCCCAAGGTGACGCCCCCGCCTCTGACGAGAAGGACGACGAATGACCGCCCCCTACCGTCTCGCCGAAGAGCCCGACGGCCGCTCGGTCACGGCTCGGGAGAATCTCGCCGACATCCTCGAACGCGAACTCCTCGGCCCCGCAGGCGGCCAGAACGAGATCCTCGCCGGCCCGCCCGACTCCGCGTACCTGATCGGCCGGATCGCCCCGGTCCGCCTGACGGACAAGGACTGGGACGAGGACCCCGCCACTGACGTGGGTGACGAGCTGGACGCGCTCGAAAGCCGCGGCGTGCCGGTTACCGCAGTGGACGACGCCGCAACGACCGCCGACGAGGACACGGCCGAGGACGGCCCGCAACGCCGTGGCCTGATAATCCCCGCATCGATGGGGTTGCGCTTGCAGATCCCGACGGACCTCACGTCGTTCACCGTGACGGCGACGTGGGGCACCTACGAGCCGCTGCCGACGGAGGTCGACGACGACGGAAACCGATCAGGTCCCCGATTCCAGCGGACCCCGATCTCCATCGACACCGTTATCAGCGTCAAGGATCTAGTCCCGAAGGAGACGACGGCATACCACCTGCGGGACACCGTGGTCCTGCGTGTCGACCGGTACGACGACGAGGCGCGCGGACGCCGGTTGATCGAGATCGCCTTATGCAACGACGCGGAGACGCCGGCGAAGATCCCCACCAACGCGTGGCTGTTTCAGACGAAGCTAGAGGTGAACGCCGACGGCGCTGAGGTGTTCCTTCCGGTCCGCGACCTGCAGCTCGACGACGACGACGAGTTCGATGACGAGCTGCGGTTGCTGAACCTGCAATACCGGGATCGGCTGGAGTTCGCGGTGGGCCGGACCTGTTCGGTGGATTGGGATGTCGCCGAGAAGAAGGAGGGGGATGTCGTCCGCAAGGCCCGGCGCGCCCGATCCGTATGGACGACGTGGCTGCCGACCTGCCAAACCCCGCAGACCAAGGCCGAGGAGATCAAGGCCGCCCTGCTGGACATGGAGCTACTGGCAACCGTCGGGGTCGAGGAGTTGCGGGCCGGGTTGGAGCCGATCGTCACCGGCTACGCGACGTGGTTGGACGGCGAGCAGGCGACGGGCGAACAGATGCCGGCGCACCTTCGGACAGACGCGCTCGAAGCGGTCGCCGAGGCCCGGAATGTGCACGGCCAGTTGAAAACCGGCCTCCAGCACCTCATAGATGACCCGGAGGTGCTGCGGTGCTTCCGCTTCATGAACACGGTGATGGCCGAGCAGCGCATCCAATCCCAGGTGGCCGAACGCCGCACTCAGCACCCGGACGAGTCCATCGCCGAGGCCCGTACGACCGTGAAAGCCAAAGGTCTGCTGGCACATTCGTGGCGCACGTTCCAGTTGGCGTTCATCCTGATGCAGTTGCCGATGTTGACCGACCCGGCCGCCGACGGCCGCTCCGGCGAGTTGGCGAAGGCGCAGCTGCTGTTCTTCCCGACCGGTGGCGGTAAGACCGAGGCCTATCTCGGGTTGGCGGCGTACACGTTCGCGATGCGCCGCCGCCAAGGGGTGCTCGACACACCTGACGGCCCGCTCGACGGCGGCGGCGGCGGGGTGGCGGTCTTGATGCGCTACACGCTGCGGCTGCTCACCGCGCAACAGTTCCAGCGAGCCACGGCCCTGGTGTGCGCGGCGGAGGTGACGCGCCGCGCCGATGTCGAGACGTGGGGTCCGGAGCCGTTCCGGATCGGACTGTGGGTGGGTACCGACGTCAGCCCGAAACGGTTCGACGAGGCTGCCGAACAGTTGAAGAAGGTCAACGAGGGGCGCGGTCACCGGTTGACGGTGCTGCAGATCCAGCGCTGCCCGTGGTGTGGCGACAAGATCACCGCCCGCGACGTCGACCCCGACCCGAAGCTGCGGCGGGTGTTCGTCTACTGCGGCGACGAGCTGAGCGATTGTCCGTTCTCGAAAGGTGGTGCCGCCGAACACGGGCTGCCGGTGTTGACGGTGGACGAGGAGATCTACCGACTCGCCCCGTCGTTCGTGATCGCGACGGTCGACAAGTTCGCCCGCCTGGCCCGCGAAGGTGAGGCGGCATCGCTGTTCGGGTATGTCGCGCAGCGCTGCGACCTGCACGGCTATGTGCACAAAGACTATGCGGGCTGCGTTATCAAGGACGGTAGCAAGCATCCAGGCACCGGCGCGGCGGTCCGGCCGACGATCCGGTTGCGTCCCCCGGACCTGATCATCCAAGACGAGTTGCACTTGATCACCGGCGCGCTGGGCACCACCGTCGGGTTGTTCGAGGCCGCGATCGACGTCGTCTCGTCGTGGCGCACTGCGGACGGCCAACCGGTGCAGCCCTTGGTGGTGGCGTCCACCGCGACCGCCCGCAACGCCGCCGACCAGGTCAAGGCGCTCTACGGCCGCGACGTGACGATCTTCCCGCCGCAGGTGCTCGACGCGGGCCGGACGTTCTTCTCCAAGGAGGTACCGGTCGACGACGAGAACCCCGGCCGCCGCTATGTGGGCATCTCCACCACGGGTGTCCGGCTGACGACCGCCGAGATCCGGGTCGCGGAGATCCTGATGTCGGCGGGGCAGTTGCTGCTCGACCGGTCCGGAGTTGCCGCCGACCCGTACATGACCCTGGTCGGCTATTTCAGCGCCACCCGCGAATTGGCTGGCATGAAGCGCTATCTCGACGACGACGTGCAGGACTTGCTGGCCAAGGGCCGACCGTGGTCACGCGGCCTGCCCAAGCGATACGGGACCATCGGCCAACTCAACATCACCGAGCTCACCGCCCGCGTCGCAGGCGCGGACATCACCAAAACCCTGGACGAGATGGGCATCCCGTTCGATCCGGAGATCGACGCCTCCGGGGTGTCGCACACCAAGAAGCGGCCCCGGCAACCGTTCGACGCAGTGTTGGCCACGTCGATGCTGCAAGTCGGTGTCGACGTGACTCGGCTCGGGTTGATGATGGTTATCGGCCAACCGAAGAACACCGCGGAGTACATCCAGGCGTCCTCCCGCGTCGGACGTGACGACGAGCGACCGGGTTTGGTCGTGACACTCGGCAATTGGGCCAGGCCGCGGGATCTCGCGCATTTCGAGCAGTTCCGGCACTACCACGAAACCTTCTACGCGAAGGTCGAGGCGCTGTCGGTGACGCCCTATTCGACGACCTCGATCCTTCGTGGCATGGACGGTGTCCTGGTCAGCGCCGCCCGCGTCCTTCAAGCGGCGAAGACGGGCGGCCTGTCTGAGGAGACCGGTGCCAGCCGCATCGAGGCGGAGCAGAAGTTCGTCGACGACCTGATCGAGGCCCTGGTGGCACGGATGAGCCGGGCCGCCCGCAGCGAGGACGCCACCCAAGCCGCCCACCAACGCCTCACCATGCGCCGCGACCTGTGGCTCAAGCGTCGCACGCAAGTGATGAACCAAATGCAGACGTTGGTCTACGAACGAGTCGGGAAATCCACGTCGGCCCCGCTGATAATCAGCCCGGAACACGGCAAGGCACTGGCCGACAACCGGGACGTGCCGCCCTTCGTGATCGCGAACTCGATGCGCGAGGTACAGCCGGAGATCAACCTGCTCGTCAGCCCGATCGAAGAGAACCTGTACTACCAAGCGCCGCTGTCCGCGCCGAAGTGGGTAATGCCCGAGGCAAACGCGAAGGACGCCAAGTGACAGCCGAACCCGAGTACCTCTACGACCCGAGTCAGGCGGTCGCGCCGCTGGACGACGCGGACAAGCTGAAGGAGAAGGGCACCAAGCACAATCGTGCCAAGGTCGGTTCGGCACGGCCGTCGTCGCTGCTTTACACCTACGGTCCCGGCGCGGTGATGGACCTGCCGAACTTCACCATCATGCCGACGGGCCTCGATGACTGGGACAAGATCTACGACCGCCGCGACGGCATCCGGACCATCCACGCGCCTCGGCTGCGCGAGGCCGTGGCCAAGTTGATGAAGTCCCGTGACGTCGCGCTGCGACCACACCCCTGGCAGGCGCAAAAGCTAGCCCTGTCCACCGAAGGCAACGACCTCGGTGTGCCCGCCCGGGTGTTCCCGCAGTGGCTGCGGTGCACCGGCTGCGGCATGCTCGGCCCGCTGACCTTGTTCAAGTACCACAACACCCACCCATACCGGTCCGACCAGGCCGCGTTCGAACACACCGGCTGCACCGGCCGCAAGGGAACCCGCAAGGCGAGAGGCCGCGACGCCGTCGCGGCCCGCTACCTGCTGGCCTGCGAAAATGGCCACCTCGACGAGTTCCCCTACAACGAATGGGTGCATCGAGGAAGGCCGTGCACCGCCGCCGAAGCCCCGCGGCTGAAAATGACCACCCGCACCGCAGGCAAGGGTGCGGCGGCCAGCATCGACTGCACCGCGTGCGGACAGACCCGAGCCATGAACGAAGCTCAAGGTGCGGCAGGTCGGGAGAAACTGCCGAAGTGTCGGGGCCGGCACCCGCATTTGGACGCGTTTGAACAATGCGGCGCGGACACCAGACTGATGCTGATCGGCGCATCCAATCTGTGGTTCCCGGTGACTCAGTCCGTCGTCGTGATGCCGGTGACCACGCCGGAGGAACATCATCGCGATCTCGCCACACTTGTTCGCATCGCGTTGGGGTCAAACTTGGCCAAGTTCCATGGCAACTTCGATGTGCTGAAAGCACTGGTCGAACAGTCGGTGCCTGCCGCGTTCGCGTTGCCCGACAACGAATTCGCTGCCGTCATCGAACTGGCCGAAAAAACATCGGACGACGCGGAAGATGAGAAGCGCGAATGGGATCCGATCGAACTGCTGGTCCCGGAATGGAAGTATCTGCTGCACGATGCCGTCGCCAACGGCCAACGTGACGAGGTCAGCGGCCTCACCCTGGCCCGGCGCGAGCTCGGCCCGGCGCTGCCGCCGCAGATCACCCGGGTGTTGGCCGTCGAGTCGCTGCGCAAAGTCAACGCCCTGATCGGATTCACTCGCATCGATGAAATGGACCGGGTCGACGACATCGACAAGCGGTTCGTGCCGTTGGCCCGCGCGGCGAAGCCGAAGTGGACTGTTGCTACCGAGGATCTCGGCGAGGGCATCTTCCTGCAACTCGACGAGGACAAGGTCAAAGACTGGGAACGCCGGACATACACCAGCAAAGTCTGGAAATCCCACGTCGCCGCCCACAAACTCAACTTCGAACGCCGCCACTCCGAGACGGCCGCCGACGTCGACCACGAGACCCGGCTCAAGCCGCCCCGTTACTGGCTCGTCCACGGTCTGGCCCACATATTGATCCGCGAGTTGGCGATGACCTGCGGCTACAACGCCGCCAGCCTCAGCGAACGCCTCTACGCCTGGCATGCCAGCGCCGACCGGCCCGCCGCGGCCGGGCTCCTGATCTGCACCACCGCCTCCGACAGCGACGGCACCCTCGGCGGCCTCGTAGAGCAGAGTCGGCCGGCCTTGCTCGACCGGGTCGTCACCAACGCGTTGCGCCGTGCGACACGATGCCCGTCGGACCCGATCTGCTCCATGCGGACTCCGCGTGCCCCGGAGGACTTCCTGCACGGCGCCGCCTGCCATTGCTGTGTGATGGCGTCGGAGACGTCCTGCGAACGCGCCAACCGGTTCCTCGACCGCCGGTTCCTCATCGATCTGCCGGGGAGCAGCCTTGGATTCTTCCAACTCCACCGGTGAGACGGCCCGTCTGCTTGGTCGGTATCTGACCGGCACCGAGGCCAAAGACATCGCCGACCGTCTCGCCGCCGGCGCGACGATCCGGGCGGCGCTCACGGCGCTGTCGATTGACCGTCGCCCGGAAGCCACGGCACTGCTGCGGCAATTGGACCCGTCGGTATTCGTCGCGGTGCTGCGCGGCATCCAAGGCGCGCGGTCGACCGTGACGAAGCTCGGTCAGCTGTGGACCCTACCCGGGCCCTTGGCCGACGCCGGGCGGCTCACTCCGTCGATCGTCGAGCATGTCGACGGCGCACGCAGTTCGGTGATCTGCTCGACGTTCAACTTCCAACGGTCCTCGGGACTATGGGACGCGTTGCGCCGGGCCGCCGGTCGCCCGTCGATGCACGTGAAGGTGTACATGGATGCCCGAGCCGCCGACGCCGGGGCAAAGTCCCGGTCGCCGACCAGCAACGATGTCGCAAGACACCTCGCTCCAGGAATAGTGTTCCGCACCAAGGAATACGACGGGAAGTACGTGACCAACCACGCCAAGTTCGTCGCCGTCGACCATCGGTTCCTACTGGTCACTAGCGCCAACTTTTCGCACAGCGCCGAACACCACAACATCGAGTTCGGGTTGATTGTCGACAACCCCTCTCTGACCGAAGCCGTCGAGCAGCAACTGCGAGCATCCGAGACGACGGTGTACGAGCGCGTATTACAACACTGATGGATGAAAGCGGATGTGTGATCCAAGTTGGCCGCAGCAGAAGATGGTTGTCATCGCCATGCCGAGCGCTTAAGAAATGCCGACGAGCTCGGAACGGTCCAACTCGTGGGCCAGCGTCGATCGCACCAACGGCCCATAGGGCGTTCGGCGGATGTAGGCCGGAATCAGCGAGCTTCGATGGGGTAGCTCTTTCGCAGGGAGTACGTGAGCTGCGCTGATTCGGGTTGGGGGGTGTTGGTGTGGTCGCGGGGCTCCTATTGTCGTGGTGGGGGGTTTGGTGGGCGGAGGCGGCGCGATGGGCTCGTGGAGGAACTCGAGCGACGTGAGGCGGCGGCCCGCGCGCGAGCGCAGGAGTTGACCGTACCCCGACCTCCCCAAACACAACCTCGACCAGCTCACACGCCACCTGACTATTCCCACCCCACCCGACCGCCACCGCGCCCTCGCCGATGTCCGGCTCACCGCCGCGGTCTTCGCGCGGATGGTCACCGACTCCACCACCTGGATAAACCTGGACCACCTGCGCGCGGTCGCGGGCTACACCCCACAGGCGCCGCCGGTCGAACAGATCACGCTGTTCGGCTGACCCCCTGTCCCGCGCCCGCAGAATCGAGGAATCATGCCTGCCGCACTCGCTACCACCGAAATCGGGTCGAGGAACAAGTCGTAAGCCTGTTCGGATAGGGCGCTGTTGGTGGCGAGGGCGGTTCGCAGGGCGCGGATGCTGCTGCGGCGGGGGAGATCGAGTTGGCGTTTGGCGTCGCCGATGATTTCGTTGAAGGTGTGCTGGGCGGTGTCGGGGTCGTGGCGGACGAGCCAGTCGAGCATTTTCCCAGTTGCCAGTTCATGGCGACAATGGGCCGCTATGGGCGTTGGCCGCCGTTGAGCTCGGTTTCGCGTTGTAAGTCGGCGGCGAAGTCAGAGAGCACTGCGATGCGCAGTGTGGTGGCCAGTGGCTGGATCGGGAATCAGGTACGGCCGCCCGATCGGCACCCGATGCCGCTCGTCGACCACGATCATATCGACCGGGGTGCGGTCGATATGCACCTGCCCCAGCAGCTGGGCCCGGTGAACTTCCATCTGAAACGTCTCCGCGACACAACTATTTGTGCCGCCAGGAGTTGTCGGCCCCAACATCTATGATTCTCTAGTGCGGCAGCGAATGTGGGTCGCACATCGGAATAAAACGCCGAGGCCCAGCCGGAGCGTGTACTCCAGGGCATGAGCCTCGGGTTTGTCTGTGATGGGACACCCCGATGCTACGACACCCGGTACGGCGCGTCGCGCCGAACCGGGTTTTTGGTGATGCCTTGCGGTCCACGTTCCGGCAACCGGGACGGCGGTCGCCCGCCAGGGGCGGGCCGCCGGGCGTGGAGCACAAGGGAACCGAATTGAACAACAACGACGCCTGGGAGCGGATGGCCAGCGGACTCGACGCGCTCGCCGACATGTTCACCGTCAGCGAGCTGGGCTTGAAGAAGCCGTACAAGCCCACCAGCCTGGCCCGCAAGGACGACCACGCCCAGCACCACTACGTCGGAGCCTGGAGCCAGCAGCCGGTCGACACCCTGCAGATGCACGCCCAAGGCTTCATGGAACGCGCGACTGACCACCTCCGCACCCTTGCGCTGGCCGTCCCCGCGCCCGGCATCCTCTACAGCATGTTCAGCCTGGTGCGGATCACGCTGGCGGCGAGCAGCCACACCTACTACCTGCTCGGTCCCGACGTCGACACCCGGGAGCGGATCTGCCGGGTGATGAACGTCGTGCTGGCCTCCCACAACTCGCAGCTTCGACTGATCCAGGCCCCCAGCGTCATCCCGAACGCGGCGGAGATCGCCAAGGTGCGGACCTGGATCCAGGACTTGCACACCACCGCGCAGAGCCTGGTCTTCTCAATCACCATGCAAGACAAGGGCAGATCCCATCTGCCGCACCACTTCGGCACCGCGATCCCGAGCGAGACCGACCTCGTCAACACTCTCCTCGGCGGCAGCAACAACTCCGACTACGGCATTTTCGCCTACCGGCTGTGCTCGGCCGCGGTCCACAATCAGCCGCATATCGAGTCGATCCTGCCCCTGCATACCAACGGCCCCAGCCGCGAAGGCATGACCGACGCGCGCCGCAGCATCACGATGCCGACCCTGGCCGCCATCGTCTCCGCAGCCGCCTCCGGCTACGTCGAATCCAACAACCGAGCAATGACCTACTTCGGCGTGAACGGTCGCGAGGAGAAGATGGCCAAGGCCATGACCATCCTGAACGACCTCGCCGGGCCCGCACTGCAGGCCAGCGCGTGACATAACGTAGCGGGCCGGGTCGACCACGTCCCGGCCCGCTACGTCGTCCGGATGCGCAACAACTTCGACTCTGGCCCCAGCTGGGCCACAAACGACAGCGCTGTCGACAACTCGACCAGATCCCATTGCATCACCGCCGGTCAGTGACCACCCATACACAAGCCATGGTCAGATGTGCCGACACCGGGTCTCCGAACACGGTTTCGCGGACCTTGACCGGCATGATCGTGGAATCCAGCACCACCACCTGCCCAGGCCGATGGATGACCACGTGCTGCCCGGAGGTCGGTTTCGCCGCCGACCGAACATAGCGCTGACGGCCGCCACCGGGCCCGAACCAGTCCCGCCAAACCACCCGCAGTGTCTCGTAGCTGGGGATCGCCGCGATCGCGTCCAGGCTGAAACGTTCACGAACGTATTGGTGGATCATCCCTTCCCGGGTGCGCATGCTGACCCGGGAACGGTGCAGGCATTCGTCGTGGACGGCGTGGACACATCCCCCAACGGAGGGTTCCGGCGACTGCACGACCGTCTCGTCGAGTTCGACCAGGTCAATCACGAGGTGGGCGAACTCCTTCTGGCGGCAAAGTATGTCGGCAACGAGGGAACCCATCCCGCTGGCCTCGAGACCAACGATCTCCTTGACGTAGCAGAGATTGTCGAGCTCGCTCTGACCATGCTCTACCAAAGGGGGACACGACCGCGCTGCGACAGCGCGCCCAACGAATAGTCGCGGCAAAGGGGCTGGTTCCGTGATTGGTCTTATCTCGGCGGCCACCCCGCCGACCTCCCGCCACACTGGCCCGACCGGACGAAGGCATCTGATCACGTACCAGCCAGGACAGCGGAATTTTCCGAGGACCTGCGCTGCCAACATCGAAGTCGGAACCACCGAAAGACGTCACACCTCAGCGGAACTTCCGATCCGTGAGGGACCATTGACTTCATCGGGACATAGGCAAAAGCCTCCGCGGTCCTATGTGTTCCTCACGGTGGCACGGTGCGCTCTCGATGCCCATGATCACAACTGCCAGGAGCCCTGATGCCAGATTTAACAGACGCTGTCGTCGACTCAGCTCGGTTTACCCACACCGAGCAGCCAGTCCTCAATATCGATGAACGGCTAACCCTCAGGCCGTGGACCAGCGACGATGCGAGCACCGTTTTTGAGGCTTACCAGGATCCAGATATTCAACGTTGGCATGTTCGCAGCGCGGCTTCCCTTACCGAGGCCAAGCGATGGATAGATGAATGGAACAGCGCGTGGCGCAACGCAATCCGTGCGCATTGGGCTGTCGTTGACACTACCGCAGGGCGCATCGTGGGTAGAGCTTCGCTGAAGAATCTGGACCTGCCCGCCGGACAAGCCGAGGTCGGCTACTGGACGATGCCAGCAGCGCGCGGGAATGCCGTCGTGCCCCGCGCGGTCCAAACCCTCACCGCGTGGGCATTTGACGACCTCGGAATCCATCGCCTGGAACTGACCCATTCGGTACATAACGCGGCTTCCTGCCGCGACGCGCAAAAGACCGGCTTCCTTTGGGAGGGAACAAAGCTCAGCTCGGACTGCATTCGGACGGGTGGCATGACATGCACCTGCACGCCCGCACTCAGTAGTCGAGCTGGAGCGTGCAGGTGCTGACACCCGGATAGCGCCGCCGTGACGTTGCGGGCGAGTTCGGGATCCCCGCGGATTTATCTCGGCTAGGGATTCAGCTAGTCCATTCGACCTAACTCATCCTGAGCCGCGCGATCCAGCGTGGGCTACGGCCGTGATGAATAGTTGGGGGCATCGGCGGTGATGGAGACATCGTGCGGGTGACTTTCGCGCATGCCCGCGGTAGTGATTCGCATGAGCTGGGCCTGCTGCAGTTCCGGGATCGTGCGTGTGCCGGCGAATCCCATTCCGGCGCGCAGGCCGCCGACAAGCTGGTGCAAAACATTCGGCAGGGGCCCGCGGAATGGTGTGCGTCCCTCGATGCCCTGGGGGACGAGTCGTTCCTCGGCGAGTACGTCGTCCTGGAAGTAGCGGTCCTTCGAGTAGGACTTGCCGCCCTCGCCACGTCCCTTCATCGCCGCCAGCGAGCCCATTCCGCGATAGACCTTGTACTGCTTGCTGCCGACCAGTTCTATGTCGCCGGTCGATTCGGCCGTGCCCGCGAGCAGGCTTCCCAGCATGACCGTACTTGCCCCTGCGGCAATCGCTTTCGCGATGTCGCCGGAGTATTGGATGCCGCCGTCGGCGATGACGGGGACTCCTGCTGGGCCGCATGCGGCGTATGCCTCGGCGATGGCAGTGATCTGTGGAACTCCGACACCGGCCACCACGCGTGTGGTGCAGATCGAGCCGGGACCGACGCCGACTTTGACGCCGTCGGCGCCCGCGTCGACCAGTGCTTGGGCTCCCGCGCGTGTGGCGACGTTGCCGCCGACGACGTCAACCTTGTCGCCGAATTCTTTTTTGAGCCGGGTGACCATATCGAGGACGTCGCGGTGATGCCCGTGTGCAGTGTCGACCATGATTACGTCGATGGCAGCGTCTGCCAATGCCATGGCCCGGTTGTAGCCATCCTCGCCCACACCGATCGCGGCACCGACCAGCAGACGGCCCTGGTCATCACGCACCGCGAGCGGGTAGTTATCACTTTTCACGAAGTCCTTGACCGTGCGCAGCCCGGCCAGCTTTCCCGCTTCGTCGACGATCGGCAGTTTCTCGACCTTGTTGGCGCGCATCATGGCCAACGCGTCGTCCGGAGTTACTCCAACGGGAGCGGTGATCAGGGGCGTCTTGGTCATAACTTCAGCGACGGGCCTGGACATGTCGCGTTCGAACCGCATATCGCGGTTGGTGATGATTCCGACGAGGAGTCCGGTCGCATCGACCACAGGCACACCGGAAATCCGAAACTTCGCGCACAAATCATCGACATGTTGCAGAGTCGCATCCGGCGCGCACGTGACAGGGTCGATGACCATTCCCGCCTCAGAGCGTTTCACGATCTCGACCTGTCCGGCCTGCTCCTCGACGGGCAGGTTGCGGTGCAGGACCCCGAGACCCCCGTGGCGGGCCATGGCGATAGCCATGCGGGCTTCGGTGACGGTGTCCATCGCCGCGGACACGATCGGCACACTCAGCACCACATTGCGCGAAACGCGCGTCGAGGTGTTGACCCCACTCGGAATGACATCTGAATCGGCGGGCACGAGCAGCACATCATCGAATGTCAGGCCGATCGGCAGATCGGACAGTGCTACCTCGACGCGGGTATTCATGCGGGTGACCAGCTCCTCAGCACGGAATTAGGGCGGAACGGTGGTGGGAGTCTAACAACGGCCCCTGACGTAGCTGGCCGAGGGTGATTCCGAAAGTCGCTGGAGCGGAGGGAAATAACTGCTCGCCAGTGAAAACTCACGACTGGTTCAGCGGTCATGCCGACCGGACCTGTCGATAGGCCGGGAAATTGAGTCGCTCATTCCATCGCCACATCGCCAAGACGAGCCACAGCAAATCCACCGGCCACGCCGCTAGATCGTCCGACGGCATGGTGAAGAGGGCATCGACAAGCGGGTCGGCACGAAGAGATTGCTCGTGCCGCCGAGCCAACGTGACCAGACTGCGGTGCAACGCGCCGAGCGCCGGGTAAGGGAAGACGGCTTTCGGCCGCGAGAGCACGGTGTCAGGAACAATCCCGTTCATGCTCGCGCGCAGGAGCATCTTGCCTTGCCGGGACCGGGGATGGACGTGGCGCTCGAATGCTGCGGCGAAGCACCATTCGACGACCGAGTGATCCAGGAACGGGAACCTCGCCTCGACGGTCATGCGCATGGCCAGGAAGTCCTCGAACTGGACAATCCTGGCCACTTGGGTTCCCACCAGGAAGCGGTGCGCGCGCTCGAGGGCTGTTCCCGGCTGGTTGTGCAAGACCTCCAGCACCGCGGCATCGGCGGTGCTGCGGTGGCGCAGTACGTCGCTGGACAGGCCGGGGGCTTGGCGGGAGGCGGGTAGTCGGCGGATCGGGGACTTGTCGGGGGATCTGACGTCGAGGATGTTGGCGATGAAGTTCGCCCGGCCGACATATCCGGCCATGGTCTCGTCCGCACCCTGACCATTGAGCACGACGCGCAGCCCCAGGTCGCGCACGGTGCGGTAGTTCGCCAGGATACTGACGTGGCGGACATCGTCATTGACGGCCGCGAGGTCACAGACGGTATCGATGTCGTCGAGGATGATCGTGTTCGGCCGCACGTGGATCCGGTGGTCGATATCAGCGTTGAGGTGCTCGATCAGGGTCCTGCTGTATCGCGCGTCCTCGTTCACTGTCGACGGCAGACCGGAGGCCGGATCTTGGTCGGCGTAGGCGATGGTCACCGCTGTGAGGGGGCCGTGGCGGGCGGCGAGCGCGGTGATCGCCGAGGAATCCAAGCCGCCGCTGAGGAAGGTAGCGACAGGCACGTCGGCAGCGAGCATTGCCTGCACGCTGTCTGCCAGCAGCTCCGATAGTTCCGCGGCGGATCCCTGCGCCTGCGGGTTCGTCTCGGGCAGCGACCAGTACGTGGTGGTGCTGGTCTTTCCGTCGGCGGTGACGGTTAGGTATGTCGCCGGCGGGACCGAGCGCACTCCGTCGAGTGCGGTGCGCCAGGGATCGACCTCGAGCGTTGATGAGCACAGCAGCCGATGGCGGATGGTGTCGAGGTCGGGCCGCCGGGGAACGCCCGCACAGTGCAGCAGCGCCTCGGCCTCAGAGGCGAACACGAACCAGGAGGGGCCGTGGTGGAAGTACAGCGGTTTGATGCCGAGCCGGTCACGCACGAGCGTCAGGCAGCGAGCCCGCTGGTCCCAGATGGCGAACGCGAACATGCCACGGAATCGCTGTAGTGCTGCGGGCCCCCACTTCTGCCAGGCGCGTACCACCACCTCGGTGTCGGTTTCGGACTCGAACACAAACTCCGCGCCCAGCTCACGGCGCAGGGCCCGGAAGTTGTACAGCTCGCCGTTGTAGGTGATGGTCAGGTGCGCTCGGGTCATCGGCTGGGTGCCGGCGTCGCCGAGTCCCACGATGCTGAGCCGCCGGTGCCCGAACATGACCGCATCGTCACACCAGAAGCCACCGGCGTCGGGGCCGCGGTGCGCCAACGCAGCGGTCATCCTCTCCACATCGGCCCGACCCGGGACCGGTCCGGCCGCGACGGTGTGGACGAGGGTTCCCGCGATGCCGCATCCGCTGTACATCCTCACTCGCTCCGTCCGTCGAGGAGATCGCTCAGTGCGTCGAGGCCGTCACCGGACATCATCGAGAAGTGGTCGCCGGGAACGACTTCCAGACGCACCTGGGTGCGGGTGTGCTCTCGCCACAACCCGACATCGACCAACCCTGCCGCGTCCGTGTCCTGGGACACGACCACGGTCACTGCCTCGACCTGGCCGACTGGGCGCCAGGTGGCCAGTGCCCTGTGGTTGGCCAGCAGAACACCGATCTGCCGTTCGAGCAGCGACCGATCCTCGATACCGAGGTCGGTTCCCGCAAGCCGCTGCACCAGTGCGGAAACCCGTTCGGGCTCAGCCAGTTCCGCCGTGCCCGCGACAGCGGACGCCACTTCGGTCGAGGTGATCCAGGGCATCAACCGGTCGAGCTGACCGGTGAGCGAGGCCGCATCGTCGGCCCGGTCCTGGGTGCTCGGAGGGTCGATCAGTGCCAGCGTGACCCGGTCGCCGCTGTCCTCGAACTGCCGGACCATGTCGAATGCCACGGCGGCGCCGAAGGACCATCCGGTGATCGTGTAGGGCCCGTAGGGTTGGATGCGGCGGATCCGCGCGCGGTACTCCTCGGCGAGTTCGGCCACGGTTGTGTTCGGGCGTGGTTCGGATTGGGGAAGCCCGATCCACCGCCACGGTGTGCCCGGCCGGGATGCCAACGGGTGCGCCCAACTGAGGGTGCCGTCTACCGGGTGCACGAGGAAATGGTTCGGCCGATCCGCACTGCCGCCGAGAGGCAAGGTCGCCGCGGTCTGCTCGATCGCATCGACCATCACATCCAGCACGGCCTCGGCGAACGGAGCCTCGACCCGAGCCGAGTCGAAAGCACATCGCACCACCATCGTCTGACCGGTGTCGACCACAGTGATATCCAACGGCGTCGGCAGCACGTTCGCCGACCCGATCCCGAACCCGGTCTCCACATCCACCGGCGTGAGAACGTCGGTGGGCAACGACGATGAGCGCTGACCGAGGTAGTTGAAGGTGATCGCGGGCTCGGCGATCCCACCCACCAGTCTGCCGAGCGCCGAGGCCGGCTCGAGGTAGCGGGCGACGCCATAGTGGGCGCCGTGGGCAGGAACATCGGCCAGGTGGCGCTCGACGTCGCGGGCTTCGTCGAGGAGTCCGCCGTGCTCGGCGACCGGCAGGAACACCGGATACAGCGCGGTCAGCCAGCCGACGATCTCCTCGGCACCGGGCAGATGGTCGCGGCCGTGCCCTTCCAGCAGCACATAGAGCGATTCCCCGGACGTGCGCTTCAGTCCGCGGGCCAGCGCGGCCAGCAGCACTGCTCGCGCGCCGGGCCCGCGCATCAGCGGCAGCTCACGCACCATCAACCGCCGAGCCAACGGGGACAACGTGCGCTCGGTGCGGCGCAGAGCGCCGAACGGAGACCGAGCGGCACTGTCGGCAGCGATGATCGGCGCAGACCTGTTCGCCAGCTCCTTCCAATAGGCGAGTTCGGTATCACTGGGCCGCAACGCGATTCGCTCCGGCACACCAGCGGCGACCGCGAGGAGGTCTGCGACCGCGGCACCGCCGCGGCGGCGGTGGTGGCTGGATTCGATATCGCGGACCAGGACGTCCCAGGAGACTGCGTCGACGATGAGATGGTGCAGCATCAGACACAGCCACCGTCGGCCCGACCACGCCTCGTTGCACAGCGCGATCCGCCACAGTCGGCCACCACGGATCGACACCTGTGCGCTCATCGAAGCCACATGAGCCCGCACCGATACCTCCACGCCACCGAAGTCGGAAAGGGCCACGAACTCAACGGCAGGCGCGGGCGCGACGTCGAGCAGCTCGGCCCGCCACTGATCACCGATCTCGGTGAACACCATGCGGAACGCGTCGTGGCGGGCAACGGTCGACTCGATCGCCGCCACCAGGTCGAGGTCACTGGTGCCGGGGTCGATCTCGAACAGCCGAACCTGCTGGAACTGGTCCGGATCGGCGAAGGCCTGGGCGAAGAACCAGCCTTGGATCCCCGACAGCGCCAGCGCGGTGCCACCGGATCGTCGCGGTCGGTCCGTCGCGGTCGGCTCGAACACAAGGTTCTCGCTGATAGCACGTATGGTGCGCGCGCGGACGACGGTTGGGACCGACAAGTTCAGTCCGTGCGAGCGGGCCATCGTTACGGCTCGGATCGCCAGCAGCGAGTCACCTCCGATGGCGAAGAAGTCGTCGTCGATGGTGATGTCCCGGCGTCCCAGCAGGGTCCGCCACAGGTCGAGCAATAAATCCTGTGTCGGGGCGCTGCTCTCGGCGTCCTCGGCCGCAGAGAGTGGTCCGGTCGGGATCGGCATGCGATTGCGATCGATCTTGCCGACACGGGTGCGGGGCAGCTCGTCGACGACCGCGTACACCGAGGGCACCATGTAGGCGGGCAGCCGGTCGCTCAGCCACCTCTGCAGTGCGGTGACAAGAGCGTGGTCGTGGCCTGGGGCGGCCACGAACGCCGCCAATTGCGCGGTTCCTGCCACTTCTTCGAGTGCGACGAACGCGGAGGTGACCGCGGGATGCTGGGTCAGGCAGCGGGTTACCTCGCCGGTCTCTATCCGGAAGCCGCGGACTTTGACCTGGTCGTCGAGGCGGCCGAGGATCTCGAATTCTCCGTCGGGGCGCACGCGGGCGGCGTCACCGGTCCGGTAGGCCCGCCCGCCAGCCATCGGCCCGATCGCGATCGGCGCGAATCGTTGGCAGGTCAGCTCCGGATGGCCGAAATAGCCGGCTGAGACTCCGGCGCCGCCGATGATCAACTCGCCGCGCGCGCCGATCGGTGCCAGCTGTCCGCGCGGATCCAGGACGAGCATCGAACTGTTCGCGACAGGACGGCCGATCGAGATCCGGTGTGCTCCGCTCGCCCGCTCAGCCGGATGCACTCGCGAAACCGAGGTCCAGACAGTTGCTTCGGTGGGCCCGTACTCGTTGTACAGGCCCACCTCGCCCAGGAGTTGCGCGTGGCGGGCCACCAGCTCGCTGGTGCATGGCTCACCGCCGACCGCGACGACTCTCAATGAAGTCGCCCAAGGGTTTTCGAAGCTGTCGAGGAACGCTGAGTAGAAGGAGGCGACGAAGTTCAGGTGCGTGACCCCATGGGTGTCGATCAGCGCTCGCAGCGCATCGGGATCCTGGTCGTCGGTGTCGTCATCGGGCAGGATGACCGTGCCGCCGAGCCACAACGTCCACAGCACCATCGAGGCCGCGACGTCGAAGATCGGCGGCAGCGTGACCAACGTCCGCGGTGGTGTCCAACCGAATTCGACGGTGCGCGCGTGGATGGCAGCGACCGCGTTGGCGTGCGTGGCCACCACCGCTTTCGGTGTCCCGGTCGACCCCGAGGTGAAGGTCAAATATGCGGGAGCGTTGGGTTGAATCGCCGGAAGCGCTGGCGCGATGGATGAGGCGGCGGCCCGGTCCGGGCAGATGACCGGCACACCGCAGCCCCGCAACGTCGCGACTGTCCCGGATGCGCACAGCACGGCGGCGGCCGCGCTGTTGTGCACCAGGGTCAACAGTCGCATCCGCGGTTGAGTGGGATCGACGGTGACATACGCCGTGCCGCGGCGAAGGACCGCGAGCCACGCGGCGACCAGTTCTACCGACTTGCCGTAGGCGACTGCGATGGTCGCGTCCGTGCCGAGCCCGAGCTGCGCGAGGACGGTTTCGAACCGGGCGACTCGTTCGTCGAGCTCTCGGTAAGTGATCTGCTGCGTTCCCTGGATCAGTGCGATCGCGTCCGGGGCGCGGGTTATGGCGTGGTCGACCCCGTCGGTGATCGAGGCGAATGCCGGTGTCGAATCCGGTCCGGACCCGGCGGTCAGAAGGCGGCGGGTCATCACCGGCCCGAGCAGATCGAGGGTATTGATCGGGGTATCCCAATGGTCGGTGATCGAGGCGACGATATGGGCGAACTGGCCAGCGTGCTCCTGGGCTGTCGCGGGGTCGAACAGGGCGCTGTTGTACTCCCACAGGATGTCGATCCCGACGCGCTGCGCCCCGTCCGGGCAGGAGACCAGCTCCGGTACGCATACGACGTTGACATCGTTTTTCGCCGAGCCGTTGTGGTCGATACGCAGCTCACCGCGCAGGTCATCGAGTTCGAAGCGCGGACGTGGGCTGTCGTGGAAGGCGAACATCAACCCGAACAACGCATTACGCGCGGGATCACGGACCAGATCCAGTGCCTCGACCAGGTCGACCAGCGGGAACTCCTGATTGTCCTGCGCACCGAGCAGCACCTGCATGACGCCGTGCACCACCGTGCCCACCGTGGCGGACTCCTCGACCCGCAACCGCAGCGGCAGCGCGTTGACGAACATACCGAGCATGCTCGCGGTCTCCACCTGCCGGCGGTTGGACAATGCCGAGCCGATCACCATGTCCGATTCGTTCGTGTGCCGCCACACCAGCAGCGCGAACGCGGACAAAAAGACCGCGAACCGCGTCATGCCGTGGCGCGCGCACGCCGCATCGATCGCCGACACCACGTCGTGGGTGAGGCCCACCCGGACACAACCTCCTTCGAAGGTCTGCACCGGCGGGCGAGGCCGGTCGGGTTCGAAGCTGACACCGACCGGCGGACACCCCTCGAGTGCGCTCACCCAGTACTGCTGCTGGCGGCGATAGTGATCGCTCTCGCGCCACCGGCCATACCAATGCGCGTAATCGCGGTACTGCACCAGCAACCCCGGCCGAGGGTTGGGCCGGGCGTGCTGTTCGACGTCGTAAGCGTCGCGGATCTCCGCGAGAAGCAACGTCGCCGACCAACCGTCGTGAACGAAGTGGTGCTCGACCTGGAACAACTGCCACCGCGTCCGCGACAGCCGGTACAGAGACCACCGCACCAGCGGCAGGGCCGCGATATCGAATCCGCTGCCCATCGCAACTTGCTTGTGCTCGGCCAGGGCGGAGCGCTGCGCCTGCTGCCCCATTGCGGAGAGGTCCACCTGCTCGATCCGGACCCGCCACGGGGCACGGACGCGTTGCACCGGTCCCTGTGGGCCGTCATGGAAGGTGCTGCGCAGGATCTCGTGGCGCTCAACGACGTCGGTCAGGGCCTGTTCGAGCAACTCGACGTCCAATACGCCGGTCAACTCCAGAGTGCACTGGGTAGTGTAGGCCAGCGCCGACGGCGCCAGGTGATGCAAGATCCAGATCTGGCGCTGCTGAGCACTGAGCGGGGCGGTGTCGCTATCACGGTCGGTCACCACCAGCGGCGGCCTGCCGATCGGTGCCGCGGAGCGCACATGGGTCGCGATCTCGCGCACGTCGGACGCGGCGAACAGCGCGCTCATCGGGATCTCGATATCGAAGCGGGCGCTGATCGCCGCCGAGAGCCGCACATGCGACAACGAGGTGAGACCGAACCCGCGCAGATCCGCATCGACAGGGATCACCTCAGCGCCAGCGACATCGGCCACCATCTCGACCAGGATCCGCTCGATCTCGTCGACGGGGGCCGCGGCCGCCCGAACAACCGGAGCGGTGGGCCGGGGAAGAATGGATTCGTCGATCTTGCCGTTCGCGGTGCGAGGCAGTGACGCCACGATCATCCACGCGGTGGGAATCATATAGTGCGGCAGCCGAGTCGCCAGGTGAGCCTGTGCGTGCTCTGCGGTCATGCCGCTGTCGCCGGCCGGGACCAGGTATCCCACCAGTGTCGCTTCGGCGCCCAGGTCGGCGCGCACGCTCACGTGTGCCTGTTCCACGCCGGGGTGGTTCATCAGCGCGGTCTCGATGTGGCCGGGCTCGACCCGGTTGCCGTGAATCTTGATCTGGCGATCGCCACGCCCGAGGAACATGAATTGGCCGTCGGCGGTGATCTCGACCAGATCACCGGTGCGGAAGGCCGATGTGCCGTCGGGCAGGACGATGAATCGTTCGGCGGTGAGCTCTGGTCGAGCCAGATAGCCGATCGCGACGTTCGAGCCGGTGATGGCCAGCTCGCCGGTAGCCCCCGACACGTTTGCGATTGCGGCGCCGGTGTCATCGAGCAGGGTGTAGCCGGTGTTGATCAGCGGTGTGCCGATGGTCAGCGCGAACCGCTGCCTGGATGTACCGGAATACACCAGTGCGTAGCTGGAGAACACGCACGCCTCGGTCGGCCCGTACTCGTTATAGAGCGAGGCATCCGGTAACAGCTGGGCGTGCCGGTCGATCAGCACCTCGCTCCAGCGTTCGCTGCCGATCATCACCGCCGTCAAAGCCGTCGGCGGATCAGCTGAAATCCGGTCCAGGAAAACCGGATACAGCGACGCCGCGTACACCAGATGGGTGATCCGCTCGCGGCGCACCAGCTCCACGGTGCTCGCGACATCGCTCAACGGCCTCGGGTTGACGATCAGGGTGCCGCCGCCGAGCAGCGCGTAGAACACGACTCCGGAAGCCACGTCGAAGGCGGTCGAGTGCAGCAGCGGAATCCGCTCGGGCCTGCCGTAGGCGAGCACGCGCGCCTGGGTGGAATTGAGCATCGACCGATGTGCGACGACGACGCCTTTCGGTGTCCCGGTCGATCCGGAGGTGAAGATGACGTAGACCGGGTCCTCGGAGTCCGGCTCGACCGGTGCCGGTGCCGGTGCCGGTGCCGGTGCCGGTGCCGCGTCGCCTGCTGCGGTGAGCTGGGCAACGGTCACCCAACGCGGCGACCCCGCATTGTCCTGGCCGATTCGATCAGCGCCGGATACGACCACCACCGGGCGTAGTTGATCAAGCAGTTCCTCGACATACTCATCCGGTGATGCCGGATCGATCGGCACATAGGTCATGCCCGCCGCGACCGCGCCGATCAACGTCGCAACGAACTCGGCCGACCGATCCAACAGCACCGCAACGACTCCCGAGTCCTGATCAGGCGCGGCAAGCACGGTCAAGCCACGCGCCACCGCGCCGGTCAGCTCGGCGAGCTCGCGGTAGGTCAGCGCGTCTTGGCCGCACTGGACCGCGATCCGGTCGCTGTTGCGCACCGCCGAAGTAGCGAAGGCAGTCCCCAGGTTCGAAGCGTGTTCAATCCCTGTCTCGTTCATGTCATCGCCTCATCGCTGTGAGGGTCTGCTGGACACGACCGACGAGACCTGCGGGGGCGTGTGCGCCGACGTGCTCGTGGTAGTAGCCGAGCAGCTCCTCGCGGTGCTCGCCGGGCTGGTCGAGGAACAGGATGTCGTGTGTCGTCAGCGCGCGGACCGCGAACATCGGCGCCGGGCATTGCATCACCGGAAACGATGGATTACGCACGCTGCCAACTGAACTGGCCTTGTGGAACTCACCCAGCATCAACCCGCGCCGCACGAAATCGGCTCGCACTCGCGCGTGGCCGGCGTCGATGAACTCCGCCGCAGCACCTGGGTCGATATCCGGGAAAACCGCCAGCAGCGCACCGCGCCTGAACGCGCCGGGCTCATCGAACAGTTCGCAGTACGCATCAGCCAGCTGCGGGACGGTCTCGACCGCCTCCTTCAGCGTCGCCCCGGCCGTCCGGACAGCGACCAGCCGAACCGAATTCTGGTCGATCGCCGGCGCCAGCCGCGGGCACACGGCCCCGGCGCGATGCAGCCGCGGATCCGGCTGGAGCACGAACTCACCAATCCAGCCGAGCACGGCCTGGTACTGCGGGAATTGCTCGAAAAGCGTGTACGCGTTCGCGATGTCAGTGAGCGAACCTTGTGCGAACGGGTCGTAGTCGAGGATGCTCACCGGTCCACGCTCCCGAACGGCCGACCGGTCACCGCGTAGGAGGAAACCCCATCGGGCCCGATAGGTATGTCGCCGACGATGGTGACGCGATGCAGGATCCGTGATCCGTCGGCGGCGTCCACATCGGCTGCGGCGATATGCGCGGTCGAACGGTTGTCCCAGAACGCGACAGTGCCTGGCGCCCACCGCAATCGGACGGTGTACTCGGGGCGGGTGATCTGCTCGTACAGGAGATCGAGCAACCGTCGGCTCTCGACGCGGCTCATACCGAGGATGTGGCTGGTCCGTGACGGCGACACGAACAGCACCTTTTCGTCGGTCTCGGGGTGCACGCGAACAACTGGGTGAACCGAAACCATCGCCTTCGCGTTCACCATCTCCACGATCGAGTGGTCCACCTGGTCGTGTTCCGACATCTGATAGCCCGCCCAGAAGGTGTGCTCGGCGCGCAGGTCATCGACTAGTCGCCGCATCGGCACCGACAACCCCTCATACGCGGCGGCCAGGTTCGTCCACTGGGTGTCACCACCGAAGTCGGGCGCGGTCTCCGCGCGCAGGATGGAGGCCATCGGAGGGTTGATCGCATGGGTCATATCGGTGTGCCACCCACCGAGCGCCGAGACCCACCGGCTGCGGTAGTGCGCCTCGATATCGCGCCCATACCGTTCGATATCGATCGTCGGAGAAATCGTGCAGATCTCCGGGAACTCGTCCAGGTCCCCGCCGCTCTGCGGTCGCGGACGAGATGTCAACTCCCCGAAGTGCTTCCCGAAGGCCACATGCTCGGCGTGGCCGATCTTCTGGTCGTGGAAGAACACCACCTTGTGTGCCAGTAGCGCATCACGTATCTCGGCGACCGTTTCAGCATCAAGGGGCGCCGACAGGTCGACACCGTTGATGTCGGCACCGATGTGACCGGCCACCCGGGCCACGCTGATGCGCTGATAGGCCTTCTGATTCATGGGGACACCCTCCGTGTTCGATCGACACGACCCGCGCCGCGATATGACCAGCACGTCGAAAGACCACGAAGCGCTCCGGCGCTGGTGCTGTTCATGCCGACATGTCCGGCGATGCGAGGAACAGCGTTGCGCGCGTAGATGTTTCGACTCAGGGGTGTGCCCTCGGGTGCTCGGTCGACGCACGACCGCGCCGCGAATATGATGTTTGACGGCGCAGCGAAACCCTATGGGCCCCAAGCGCCTTCAGCTGAATAGAACTGCCACCTTTGAGTGAACCCGCCAGCAGTAGGGAACCGGAACCGGCTGTACGCATGAACGTCGTGAAGGTTGACGACAACCCGTGAAGTTCGTGAACTTGCTGTCGAACCGGGCTTCGCCAGGCCGCGCGGCGATACTGTCAACGCGTGGACGAATCTCGATCGGCCTCACAGGCGATGGCGATGCGCGCTGCCCTCGATCAAGCAGGTTGGGGTCCACGTGACCTGACGCGGGCGGTCAATGCCTGGCTCGGAGAACGCGGGCGCGGGAATGAACGCATCGACGTGACCAGTGCCTACCCCTGGGTCAAATCCAATTACTGCCCGACCAACGGCATTCCCGAGGTCGTGGCCACCGTGCTGACCGAGCGGCTTGGTCGCTATGTCTCCGCTGCTGAACTGTGGCCAGGCCACGCCCGCGCCACACGGGTCGCCACGCGCGAGCGATTGTCCACTGATGGAAGCATCGACGATGCGCTTCGTTCGCTCGATCAACTTGCCGCAGGCTATCGCCCTGCGCCGATCAGCAGCACAGAACTCGCGACGGCCGTGATTTCAGGGCTGCATGGGCCGGTCGAACCGTACGTGGTCGCCCGCAGCCGCGATCGCGTGCAGCAATCGCAGGCGACACTTATCGCTCATCACGTCACCGCCCTGCGCCAGCTCGACGACTGCCAAGGCGGTGGCGCCGTCAGCCTGCGTTATGTTTCGCGGGAACTCGCAACCGTCCTCGACCTTGCCCGTTGCGGCAGCTTCGACCCCGATGTCGGGGATATCTTGCTGACCTCCATCGCCGATCTCGCACAGCTGCTGGGGTGGATGCAGTTCGATGGCGGGGACATCGAGATCGCACAGCGATACCTGGAAATAGGTATCCGGATCGCCAGAGCAGCGCACGACGACGGCCGCGCCGCCAACAACGCCGGAATGCTCGCCTACATCGCCGCGGAGGCCGGTGCCGCGCCGGCAGCACTGGCCATCGCCGAGGCCGCATCCAGCATGTCGATGACGAGCCTTTTACTCAAAGCCCGCCTCATCGGCCGACAAGCCACCGCACATGCCGCAGTCGGCGACATCTTTGCGTTCCAGACAGCAACCGACCGTGCCCAAGGTCTGCTGGAGTCGGCCCGGCGCGACCATACCGAGCCATACCTGTACTACCTCACCCAGGACCAACTCGCTGCCGAGGCCGGGTACAGCTTGGTCAATCTGGCACAGCACACCGAGATCCACCGCCGCAAGCTCCTGAATCGAGCAGCACAATTGCTTACACCCCGCGCGGTTCTGGATCACGATCCCGGCTATCAGCGTTCCGCCGTCCTGCACGGTTGCCAGCTCGCGCAGGTTCATCTGATGCTGGGTGACCTCGACGGCGTCGTCGCCGCGGCCCGGCGCGCAGCACTGCTGCTGCCGGAGGTCCAGTCAGGTCGATGCGTCGCAAAACTCCGCAGACTGGAAAAAGCGCTCACGCGCCGCCGCCGTGCGACGGTTGTCGCCGACTTCCTTCCCGAGCTCGAACACGCACTCACCGGATGCGCCTAGAGTTACTGAATCGGATAATCGTGGAATGGGTCGCATGTCGCACGGCGCAGGGCTTCGCAGCACGACCGACATCACGCTCGCCGCGCGTGGTTTCGACGAACCGGACTCCGCGCGCCTTCTACACGCGTACGCGCGCGAGCGCCGCACGGTTGTCGGCTTCGATGACCCACCAGGCCTGGACAAGGCATCGGAGTATCGCCCACCCCACGGACTATTCGTCGTCGCCTACACACCTGCAGGAGTTGCCGTCGCATGCGGCGGGATACGAACCTACCTCCAGCGGGACCACGTGATGGAAATCCGCAAGATGTACGTCGAACCGGAATACCGCGCGCTTGGTCTCGGCCGCCGTGTCCTGGCCGAGCTTGAGCAGTACGCTGCCTCCCGAGGCGCATGCGAGGTCATCCTCGAAACCGGCTCATACAATCAGGCCGCTACCCACTTGTACCCAGCGGCCGGCTACGAACTGATCCCCGCCTATGTTCCAGGCCGGCCGGACTTCAACCGCGCATTCGCGAAGACACTCAAAGCCTAATGCTCAGCCGATCAACCGCGAAACTAGCTGCACCGCAACCGATCCCAATCGCGCAGCAAAGACGATTCACGATCGGCGGCGATGCCGTGTTCGGTGATTCGCTCGTGCACGACTGGTCGGCTACCCGACTGCATCCACGCCCAGGTGTCGGCGACGGTGTCGGACAAAGGACGACACGCCAGCCCTACCCCTTCTGCGCGGTCGGTGGCCATCGACCATGCGGTGGGCAGAGCACGCCACAGAGGCAATTCCGTCCACTGTGTAACCCCCTGTGCCACCAGCCAATCTTCGTCGACCCACACCGGTACCGCATCCGAGCCAGTCGCTGACCGGCACGCGTCGAAAAACCCGCCGAACGTCTCGCGACCTGGTGGCGCCGCGATGTTGAACACTCCGCGGCGGAATGTCTCCGCACGATCCACCACGAACACAGCAACATCGCGCACATCGATCGGCTGAATGCTGCGTTCAGGTGCCGGGACGAGCACCCGGCCACCGCGAGCGATACGCGATAGCCACCAAGGCAAGCGCCCCACATACTCGCCGGGACCAAGGATCACGTGTGGCCGCACGGTCGAGACGCGATCCGTGCCGAACTGCTCCTGCACCGCAGCCTCGCAACCCACCTTGAGAGGACCGTACGCATCGGGATCCCACACGCGAGTCCCAGGATCATAAGCAGGATTGGGACCATCCCACAGCGGCGACTCCTCGGCCACTGGCGCGTACGGCCAATCTCGATACACCGAAATAGTCGACACAAAAAGATACCGACTCACGAGCGGTGCAAGCACTTTCGCGCAATGTCGCACCAACCGCGGAATCGCACCAGCGACATCAATCGCAACATCCCACGGGCCAGCCCCGACAAGCCTGTCAATATCGGACCCGCGCTCCCAATCACCGCGGATATGCGTGACCGCATTGGGCGAAGGGCATGACACACCTCTGTTGAACACACTCACATCGTGGCCTCGGCCCACGGCCTCCGCGACTACCGCACTACCGACGAACCACGACCCGCCGAGAACGAGCATTCGCACGCGAACACCCGCCTCTCACCTAACACATGCCGCTCCCGAATCCGGCCGCAGCCCAACAAGATCGTAACGGCTTGCGCGGACGGTCGACTACTGACTGCGGCAGTGGGTTCGACTGCAACGAGTCCAAATAGACTCGCCGCCAGCGCGGACGCGCAGGCATCCTCGGGCGGACACTTCCAGCCCACAAGACGGCGAAGCAGAAGATATTCGTCGACGGTAGGACGCCGTTCTACGAGAATCGCCGGGCCAGTCACGTGCGCCCCGACATGGTCGCGGCTGGTGTGCTGTACGTCTGGCTGTGCGCCCACCGGCGCATCCGCGCATCGATCTCGTCGAGTGGACCTCGACCGGGGAATGCGTGCTGTTCGGCCGCGACGGCCGCACCGACCTGCAACACACCTACGACCTGATGGGCGGGATGGCCCTGCTTCATGCCCAAGCCGGTGCCGACATCGTCGGGCCCGCCGCGTTGCTCGACGGATCCGTGCACGAGCTGCGCCTGCAGCTCGACGACGCCGGATACCCCGATGTCGGCCTCACTCCGAGCGTAATTTTCGATTCTGCCCTTTTCAGCCCCTACAAGGATTTGATGAACACCGACCCAGGGCGCGGCAACCGGCGAGGCTTTCAGATCGATGCATGCCACCCCCGCCAAGCGATGATGCAGGCCGCGAAGTGGCTCAGCGAGGGTGCGGATGCGTTGCTGGTACAGCCTGCGTTGTTCTCGGTCGATGTCCTCACCAGACTGCGGGCCACCACCGATGTCCCGCTGACCGCGTTTTCTGTATCCGGTGAGCATGTCATGTTCTCCGGCGCGCCGAACGCCGTCATCCTCGAGTACGCCCGATCCTTGCGACGAGCAGGTGCCGACCTGATCATGAGCTACGACGCGCTGCGGATTGCCCGTGCTCTGGCCGAGGAGCCGCAGCGATGATCGACGAACCAGGTGCTGTTCCGGAGATGGTCGCGCAGGCGCACATTGCCGCCTCATTCGCGCAGTTCAACATGTCGTGCACTCCCCGCACCGGGGCGGTGCTGCGGGCCCTGGCCGCCAGCAAACCTGGCGGGTTCATCCTCGAGCTCGGCACCGGAACCGGTGTCGGCTCGGCATGGCTGCTGTCGGGCATGAACCCCGATGCCCGCCTGGACACCGTGGAATCGGATCCGAAAACATCTGCGATCGCCCATGGTGTGCTGATGCATGATCGGCGCGCCAGCCTGCACTGCACCGATGCCCAGGACTTTCTCGACTCCTACGAGGGGGCGCCGTTCGACATGGTGTTCGTGGACTGCCGACCAGGGAGGTTCCTCAATCGCAAGGTTCTGCTCGAACACCTCGCGCCGGGCGGTCTCTATGTGGTCGATGATCTACTGCCGCAGGTGACATGGCCCGACGGCCATCAGTCGCGCGTGGACGACCTCCTCGGCACCATCGAAGCTGAACCGGAGCTGGTCGTGTCCCGACTGCACTGGGATAGCGGCCTGGTGATCGCGGCGAAGGTTGCGGAGTAAAGTGCCCGCCATGCCGCCGGGCTCGCGCATCATCCGCATCGCCACCCGGTCCAGCCCGATGGCGCTGCACCAAGCCGAACAGGTCGCCGACGCCCTCGAAAACCTCGATGCCACCACGGAATTGGTCAAGGTCACCACCGCCGGAGACCGGTGGATGGGTGACCTGTCGAAGCTCGGCGGAAAGGGCGCGTTCGTCAAGGAAATCGACCGCGCCCTCCTCGACGACAGCGCTGATCTGGCGGTGCACTGCCTCAAGGACATCCCCGGCGACATCCCCGTGCCCGAGGGCTTGGTGTTCGCCGGATACCTGCCGCGCGAGGACGTCCATGACGCGGTGATCACCCGCACCGGCGCACCGTTGGCCGATCTCCCTGCGGGCACGGTGGTCGGGACCAGCTCCGTTCGCCGCACCGCGCAGCTACGCCTGCACTACCCGCACCTGGCAGTGACACCGTTGCGCGGCAACGTGAACACGCGGTTGGCCCGCCTCGAGGAAGGGCACATCGACGTGCTGATCGCGGCTGTGTCCGGCCTGCATCGGGTCGGCCAAGCCCACCGGATCACCGAGACATTGGATCTGCAGACCATGTGTCCACCCATTGGTGCGGGCATCATCGCGTTGCAGTGCCGCGCCGCCGACACCGAGCTGCTCAAGCTGTCCGCACAGCTCGACCACCCCAGCACCCGGCGTGTGGCCGACGCGGAGCGCGCGATGCTGCACGCACTCCAGGGGCACTGCAACTCACCCATCGCCGGATATGCCACCACCGATCCGACAGGGCGATTGGTGTTGCACGGCAAGGTATTCAGCCTTGATGGCTCCCAGTGGCTGGACTCCCAGCAGTGGGGCGTACCCGAAGACCCGCAGGCTCTCGGCTTCTTCGTCGGCGCCGACCTGCTGCGCCAGGGTGCCCGCGCCATCATCGACGCTATCGCGCACTGACCCCCGCGACATCCTGTCGGCCCGGCGCGCCGACAAAACACCCTCGTCTACACCGAGGGATCCCGATACGGTGCTGTGGTGATCGTGACACCGCTGCGGCAAGACCTCATTACCGAGGTGATCGACCTGATGCGCCTCGGCGGCCCCTTCATCACCCCAATACCTACTCCGACTACTGGCTGTACGCGACCCTGTTCTCCACCACCTGCCCAGTCGCTCTCATCGACGACGCTGTGGCCGGTGCGGTGATCGCCTTCCGCAGCCAAGACAATCCTGCCGACCTCTACATCCAAGACGTCATCACCCACCCCAACCACCGCCGCCAAGGCGTCACGCGAGCGCTGCTGGACGCGCTTCGCCAACGAGCCGATCAGTTGGGTTGCCGACGGATGTATCTGACCTGCGAACCCAACAACAGCACCGCCCACACGACGTGGGGCGCACTCGGATTCAGCAACATCGGTGGCGACCGGGTCATCAACGGGGTCCCCGTCGTCACCGACTTCAAAGGCCCCGGAAAAACCCGCGCGGTCTACGAAATGCGGATATAGCTGTTAAACCTGAAAACCTAAGAAAGGGAGGGGATTTCAATGATCACACTGCTGTCGGTCAACGCCTGGGAACTGTACGCGAGCAGCGTAGAGGACAAGGAAAGACGGTACCGCGGCCTCGAAACACTCATTCGTGATCGCAATCCAGACATCGTTGCGGTGCAGGAAATCATCGCCGACGGAACCGACCGTGCCTCGAAAGCACCTGTTGCCGTCAAAGGACTGCGTCGGCTGGCCGACGCCACCGGGCTGAAGTGCGAAATCGACGGCGAACCATTGCTGGCCGTGGGCGGAATCGTCCACTTCCCTAGTCAAGTCTTCGTGTTCAAGTGCGCTCCTATGTCCCGCTGAGGTGGCCAGTGTCGTTGTGTTGCAGCAAGGTCCATCGGTGGCCGGCGTCAGGCCGGGTCCAAGCCAGCGGTTGTTTCTCCCAGATCGTGATGCCGCCGTTGTGGGCGGCGAACGCCGTTGTTGCGCGGGTCTCGGTGGGCAGGTTGAGGAACAGATACGCCGCGGCAGTGATTGTTTCGCCGTGGGCTATCACCAGGACGGTGCCGTCGGGATGCCGCTTGAGGAGCGCGGCGAGAGTATTGCGGGCACGGTGCAGGAAATCTGCCCAGGTTTCCGCGCCGGGCGCGATCGGATGGTGTGGCCGCAGCGCGGGAATATCGCCGAAGTCCGTGACGACGCTGGTCCAGGGTCTCCCGTCGGCCTGCGCGTAGTCGGGCTCTCGCAGGTCGGCTTCGACGCCGATCGGCAACCCGAGCCGCTCGGCGATGATGTCGGCGGTTTCTTGGGTTCTGGGCAGTGGACTGGTGTAGGCGGCGGTAATCGCCTCGGTGTGCAGCCTTGCGGCGAGCTGGGCGGCTTGGTCGCGTCCGAGGTCGGTGAGACCGGTGCAGCCGCGTGGGCCACCGACGATGGCCGCGACGTTGCAGTGTGCTTGACCGTGGCGGACTAGGATCAGTCGGGCGGGACTCATGAGGGCCTGCGCATTCCGAGGTCGATGATCTGCTCGTAGAGCCGAGCACAGCGTGTGGCGTGCGCGGCGGCGGTGAACAGGTGCGCTCGTCGGCGGGCCTGTTCGGCGAATTCCGCGGCGGCCGATCCCCCCGCGACGATCATATCGAGCGCGGCGGCGAGCGCGGCCGGGTCGTTAGCGGGAACGACATGGCCAGCGTCACCGATGAGTTCGGCCATGTTGGCGACGTCGGTGGCGATGGCGGGCACGTTGTGTGCGAGATAGTCGGCGATGGCTCCGCTGCCTTGGAAGCTCGGGTGGTCCCGGTAGGGGAACACTCCGGCGGCACTGGCACGGATGAGGGCGGCGCGACCGGCGGCGTCGACATACTCGGCGACGACGATGAACTCCGTGACGCCGATTCGCACGGGCTTGCCAGGTGAACGCGCGGGGGCGGCTGCGGTGAGGTCATCCCAGAATTGGCCCGCCAGAACGACTCTGGCGGGTTTGCGCATCAACTGTAGAGCTGCTGTGAGCAGCCCGGCGTCCTTCCAAGGTGCCGCGAACCCGTAGAGGCTGATGACGGGCAGGCCTTGCGGCACGTGCAAGGCGGCGGCGAGGGCTGGAGATGGGCGCGGCGTTGTGCCGTCGGGGATCGTGGTGGGCAGCCAGGCGACTTGTCCCATGGACAGGGTGGGACTGGCGTCGGCCAGTCGGGCCTTGCCGTGACGGCCGAAGTAGACGTACCCGTTCGCGTCCTCGATCTGTTCTCGCACAACGCCGTTCCACCGCGCGTGGGGCACATGGTCGCGAAACAGTGTTGGGTCGAGGGTGTGGACGTGGTAGGCCATCGGGGGCCGTGATCGTCGGGGCCAGAAGGCGGCGACGAGATGGTCGATTTCGAGGTTGCCCGCGTGCAGGGCGACGACGTCGTAGGCTTCGGGGTCGATCTGGTCGGCCAATGCGCGTGCCGACGCCACGATGCGGTCGATCGGCCAGAATCGTTGGTTGTCCTGGTCGTAGGGGATGGCGGTTGATCCGTGTCGGTCGGCGAGCACGCCGATGTCGCGCAGGCCGGTGGTGAGGGCGTCGAGGTAGGGCGGCAGGCTGCCGCCTGAATGGTTCGGGCCGAGAATCAGGACTCGCATTGGTCATGCTTTCGATGGCTGTGCTCGGCGTGAGTGCAGGTCCTGGTAGATCGCGAGTGTTTGCGTTGCGGCCCTGCCCCATTCGAGTGTGGCCGGTAGTACGCCGGTGGGCTGTGCGGGCTGGTTGAGGAGGGCGCGGATGTCGTGGTCGGTGTGGTAGGTGTATCCGCCGCCGGCGGCGAGGAGTTCCGGGGCGGTGCCCAGGTCGGCGGGCAGCAGGACGGGTGTGCCGCAGGCCAGTGCCTCGGCGATGGCCAGGCCGAAGCCTTCCCATCTCGAGGTCGACAGCAGGTAGTCCGCGGCCAGGTAGAAGCTGGGGAGGTCGGTGTCGGACAGATCGCGCAGGATCGTCACGTTGGTTTCGGTGCCTGTCAGGGTGATCGGCGTCAGCGCCGGGGCGTGGCCGAGCAGGACTGTGATGTGGGCGCAGTCCGCGAGGTCGTGGGCGAGTCGTTCGAGGTGGTCCCAGCCTTTCATCGGCGTGGTCTTGCCGACCCACACCAATCGGTGTCGCCGATCTGAGGGATCGGTCCAGGGCGGCGGTGCGGTGGTGTCCTCGGTCAGCCGACGACTGGTGCTGGCGTGACCCTCGGGCGCCAGAGTGATCCGCTGTCCGCTGGTAGGCGGGCGGATCGGTCCGGGGACGAACCGTTGCCGGTCGACGCCGTTGGCGATCACGTGAGGCCGGGCGATGCTGTAGGCGGCGGCGAGGTCTGCGGCGGCGAATTCGCTGACCGCCACCACGGTGTCGGCGAGGCGCAGCAGTTCGTGCTCGGCGGTGATCAGGTGCGGCCAGGCGCCCATCGTGGCGGCCGACAGGTCGCCCCGGATCAGGACCGGTGCACGGTCGTCGGCGCGGCGCAGGTATTCGAGGGTTTCGGCTTCCCAGGACGAGGACTCCACCACATCCGGTCGCAGTGCCGCCAATGCCTCCGACACCGCTCTACGATGGGTGGTCAGGTCCTCGGTGCGCGGCAGTGTCAGAACTCGAATACTGGGCTCGGACAATGGGTGTGGCGTGTGTTGGGTGATGAAGGTGAGCTCGTGGCCGGCGTCGCGTAGGAGCGGCGCCAGGGCGCGGTAGAGGGTGCAGATGCCGCCGCGCCCGATCGAGTGCAGGTCGCGGTGGACGATCGCGATGTGCATGTCGCTCTACCGCCGATCGTGCAGGCGGGATCGGAAGGTGTCCCATTGCGGTTCGATCAGCGCCAGTCTGGTGGTGCGGAACTCGCTGTCGTCGAGTTCGGTGTGCAGGCGTAGTTCGCGCGAGAGCACCATGGCCTGGTTCAGCAGGAACGGCGTCTCGATGCCGATCTCGGCGTGGATCGCCTCGATGCTCGACTGCGCGCCCGGTGTGTCTGCCAGCAAGGTGTGCAGCATCGCGAGGTCGAACCCTGCTGCGAAGAGCCCGGTGAACTCGAAATCGACCGGGACACAGTCGCCGTCGTCGGAGATCAGCAGGTTCGACGGTAGCGGGTCGCCGTGGGAGACTGCGTCGATGGGGCCGACGGCAGCGATGAGTCGGTGTAGTGCCGTGCGGTCGTCGTCGTCAAAGACCCCGATGCGGTGGTAGCGCTCCACCCGGTCCGGGTAGTCGAACACCGGCGACAGCGCTCCCGGCGGCGGGTTCCATGCGCCGAACCCGAGCAGGGTATTCAGGACGGCGTCGAGCACTGCTGGGGTGATGGGGCCGGTCGGGTAGCGCTCGGTGTCCACGACGCGGCCGGGGATGTGTTCGATGACGATGACCCGGCCGTTCGCGGAATGGATCAGTTCGGGCACCCGCACCGGGGGCGGACAGGCCGCGAATGTGCGATAGATGCCGATCTCGTGTTCGAATTTGTTGTGCCAGAACGTCTCGTCGGTCAGGCACGCCTTGATCACGGCCGCTCGGCCCTGGTAGTCGCCGACAACCAGCAGAGACTTGTCGGTAGCGCGCAGGACGCGCTCGACCGTGACCGCCGCGCCGAGTTCGGCGGCGAGTTTCGCGGTGGCGGTATCGAGGTCAGGCGGTGCGCCGCTCATCGGCATTCTCCCCGGTTGCTGTAATGATGTCGGTCAATCGCTCGATCAGGTCGGTCTCGGCGGCAGGTTCGCGCCAGGCATGGGCGAGCGCGTGGATCGACTGCTGGTAGTAGTGCGGGTTCGCCAGCCCTCCGGCCGTGAGCTGGCCGAGCACCTGCCAGTACATGATGGAGGTGTAGAGCCGGAATCGGTGAGATCTGTCCGTACTGGCCGGCCATCGAGCCCAGATCCGGCGGACCAGCGCGCCGAAGCGCGCCATCGCCACAGCGTTGTCGGCCACCGCGCCGATCATGCTGCCCGTCGCAGGGAGACGGTGGTAGACCACCGTCGGCACGGTGCGGCGCGCGATGCGGTAGCGGTGCTCGCGAGTCAACCGCAACCAGAAGTCCCAGTCTTCGATCGCGGGCAGCCCGGGATCGAAGCGGGCTGTCCCGGCGCGGGGTGACCGCAGGACCGCGGCGTGGACGGGGAACAGGTTGCACGCCTCCAACAGCACCGGGTCGAACGCGACGTCCCAGGGGGTCGTGTCCGCGAGGATGGAGCCGATCGTGGTGCTCGGGTCGATTCGACGTTCGGCGATCAGGCACGTAGTGGCGACCGCGTCGGTCCCCGATTCCAGGGCGTCCAGGGCGGTGGCGAGGTGGTCGGGCAGGAAGATGTCGTCGTCGTCGAGAAACGCGATATAGCTGCCGTGCGCGTGCTCGATACCGGTGTTGCGGGCGCACGGCAGGCCACGTCGGTGCGGATGGTTGATCAACTGGATCGCCAATCCCCGTTCGCGGGCGTCCTGCACCACGTTCTCGACCGCAGAGCCGCCGTCGTTGACCACGACAACCTCGATCTCGCGCAGGTCGACACCGCGTTGGCCGACGATGCTTGCCAAAGCCTGACCCGCCTCGGCGGGCCGGTCGAGCGTCGGCACTATCACGCTCACGATCACGTTCATGCCGTCTCGCCCCAGTCGGAGTCGGAGTCGAGCCAGTCCAACAGCGGGCTCAGCTCGCCGCGATGGCGCCACTCGACGATCCGCGAGCAGGCGGCGAGATCGGTCAACAGGCCACGGGAGTCGTGGGTGTAGCCGTCGCGGTCACGTTCACGGCGAGGTAGATAGCGGGTGTTGAGATCCCGATCGGAAACCCAGTCGAACCGGACGTGCGGCCACAGCGCCACCGCCGGATTTCCCACGGGCACTGGAACACTGACGTCGCCGTCGGACGCATAACCGGCGAGCACAACGGTAACCTCGCGTTGGGCCAACAGCATGTGCAGCAGGTTGGGCTGCCCGAGGCGCGCGAAGGTGAACAGCAGCCTGCGGTCATGCCCGTAACGCGCGAGTCGGGGCATCTGGCGGAAAGCGTCGATGTCGACGTCTTCGTTCTCCCAGGGTTCACCGAGCCGATCCTCGTAGTCGAGATAGGTGCCGATTTTGATCGGGATCGGTGTGGGCAGCGACGTGACGACAAGTCCGCGGCCGCTGCGGTAGAGGATCAGATGATCGTTGGACAGATACTGGTAACCCCGCGTCAGCGCGGCGTTGAGCGCCAGGGTAGTTTTGCCGCTTCCCTTGTCGCCGACCACGAGGATCACCCGCTGATCGTTGGCGACCGCCGAAGCGTGCAGCATCGTGTATCGGTGGGTCTCGCAATAGTCGAGCAGCACTTCCCGGATTGCCTTACGGGTCGTGATCGCCAGGTCGGGTTCGTTTGTTGAGCGGATCGTCAACACCCGGCTCGCCGGGTCGGCCCGGTAGCCGACCTTCCACGGTGTCAATGCCATGTCCGGCTCCGGTCCCCCTGCCTCGGCGCGAACCGTCCAGGCCGCCGGATGCTCGGCTTGGTCACAGTCGGCGACCTGATAGAACTCGCGCAAATATCGGACCAAGTCGGCGTGGTCGGTCTCGAGGGCGACCGTGACCGGTCCCAGGTCGATCACGAACCCGCCCCGGGTGCTGCTGCTCATGCGTCTGCTCCTATTGCTGATCGGGCCACCCCCGCGATGCCCTCGGCCAAGCCAATCCGAGGTGTCCAGCCCAATGCTGTTGCGGCCTTGTCGATTCGCAGGCACATCCGCTCGATGCCGCCTGGAACCGAGGCCACCGGATAGGGGGCCGTGTTGTGTTCGGTGACGTCGCGGATCATCGAGTGAATTTCGGTCACGCTGGTCTCGACGCCGCTGCCGATGTTCACCCGGCCCGCCGGGGCCGACACGCAGGCGTGGACGACCGCCGCGGCGACATCCTGCACGTGAACGTAATCTCTGGTCGGGAACCCGTTGCCGTGCAACACAGATACCTGACCGGCGGCGGTGTCGGTGAGGAAGCGGCTTATTACTCCGGCGCGGTCTGGGGCCTGGCCGGGCCCGTAGACGTTGCCCAGGATCAGCGACGTCGCTGGCAATCGGCCCTGGTCGGCGAACCATTCGACGTAGCCGAGCGCGGCAGCCTTGCTCATGCCGTACGGATTGGTCGGCATCGGTCGGTGTTCCTCGGAGACCGGAAGATCGGTTGTCACACCGTAGATCGCCGACGATCCCGCGAAAACCAGCAGCTCGACACCGGCGTCTGCCGCTGCCTCGGCGACAGCGATCGTGCCGCACACGTTGACTTCGGCGTCGCGCCCTGGATGTCGCATGGCTGTCGAGACGAGCACCTGGGCTGCGAGATGAATAACGATGTGCGGCGCGAAATCGCCGACCAGATCAACGAATCGGTCTGTACGGATGTCGCACAACTCGGCGCGTGACGGCAACGGACCGCCACGTGACGGCCCCACCAGATCGACCGACATCACCTCCGCACCAGTCTCGCTTAGCCGGTCGACCACAACTGAGCCGATGAAGCCGGACCCGCCGGTCACCAACACGCGGCGGTCGAGGGTCAACGTCTGACCAGCACCCCTCGGCCCGTTTTCGGCTTCCTCTGCCGTGAATCTCAACATCACGCCTCCCCTTCTTTTTCAGCCAGCCTGACCCAAGCGGTCGGTGCCGCGGCGGCGTCTGCGATGGGCAGCGCCCATGCCCACGCGCCGATCGCGTTCAGGCGAGCCAGCAACGTGTGGCGGGGCACCGGCAGGCCGCAGAGGTGTTCCATCGACGGGACCAGGACGTGCCGAGCCTCCGAGCGCACGAGTTCGCAGTGCAGTTCCTCGAACGCGCCGCCGTCACCGCGCTCGTGGAACACTGAGGCCAGCTCGAATCCCTCGGTACGCGCGTACTCCGACAGCCGCTGTTCGCATCGCTCGAGCCCGTCGGCGATCATCGCGGTGCGCACGAGCGCGTACATCAGCGGGGCGAGATCTCCGTCCATGACGGCTCCTCTCCGTCCAACCGTCGAAGCGCGATCTCGCTTGTGTTGTTGCGCGGCACCAGTTCTCGCGTCACGTCCCACCTGCGGTTGTCGGGATGTCTCCCGCTCGGCATCGCGATCCCTGCGCGTGCAGTGCAACCGGACAGGTCACGTGCCCACGAGCAGATCGGGTCCGGATCATCGTTGCCGCGGCACAGCGCGATCAGCAGGCGGTCCCGGGTGGGCAAGCGGCAGCGGCGTTCCTGCGTGATCGGCGGTGTGCGCATTCAGCTCTCCTCCCACCCTGCGATAGCCCGGGACAATCGCGCCGTGTGAAGCGCCCTACGCGTGCGAACGCGCATGTCATTGCCTCGATGTGTCCCGCTCGGAAGCGGTGCACGGGCCAACCTGGTTCTCACACGGTACCCATCCGGCTGGTGGTTGTCCACCAGGTGGATAGGTACTAGGTGGTGGGGGGCTTGCGGATATCCGCTAGCAATCCGGTAGCTTCATTGCTATGCCCAAACAGCCCGAATACCTCTCGATCGCAGATACGTTGCGAGCCGAAGTGCTCGCCGGGGATTACGACGCCGAGCCACTTCCCGGCAACGCCGCCCTCGCCGAACGCTTCGACGTCAACATGAAGACCGCTGGACGGGCTGTGCAACAACTGGTCGCCGAAGGGTTGGTGATCGCCCGGCCCGGGATGCGGGCGGTTCCCACGCCGCCCGAACTGCGCGGCACCCGGTGGCCGATGAACGGCCGCTACGCCCGTGCCCGCGCCGCACGGGGACTGGTCTTCGCAGGCGACGTTGGCGGCAACGTCCGCAAGGACACCGTCGGCCGTGAATGGGTCAGCGCCCCACTACCGATCGCCCATCTCCTCGGCGTCAAAGCAGAGGCGCGCGTATTCCGCCGCCGCAGTCGCACCTTCGTCGACAACGTCGCAACCGAGGACACGACGATGTTCTTCCCGGAAGGGATTATCCAAACCGCTCCCGAACTCGAAACCGCCGAACGCATCCAGGTCGTCGCCCTGATCGAAGACGCCGGACACACCGTGACGCGAACCGCCAACGAGATCCGAGCCCGACACGCCAACACCTCGGAGCAGGACCTGTTCGGAATCGACGCGAACAGCATCGTCATCGAACACATCCACGGAACCTACGGCGCCACAGGCGAACCGCTCGAGGCTGTCATCAACGTGCGACCTGCGCAAGGTGGCGCCGTCACCTTCGAAACCTACGAAGCACCGCTCGACAACGATTAGAAGGAGACCCCGATGTCCACCCCCACCCCGACCGTCAGAAACCGACTGGCTATCGCACTCGACACCAGCGACCTGGACACCGCGGTGTCCATCGCCAAGGCCGTGCAACCCGACATCGGCGTGGCCAAAGTCGGACTACAGCTGTTCAGCGCGGCCGGGCGTGATGCCGTGCGCGCCATCCAGGACATCGGCATGGACGTCTTCCTCGACGTCAAACTGCACGACATTCCCAACACCGTGTACGGAGCCAGCACCGTTCTCGGGGGCCTCGGCGTCCAATACCTGACCGTCCACGCCGCCGGCGGAACGGCCATGCTCGAAGCGGCAGTGAAGGGACTCAGCGAAGGCGCGAGCACCGCAGGTCTTGCGGCGCCTACTGTGCTCGCGGTCACCGTGTTGACCAGCGCACCTGACGCATCACCCGCACTGCTCAACGAGCGGTTGGCCGATGCTGTCGCCGCTGGTTGTGGTGGCGTCGTCTGCGCGGCCGGCGACCTGTCTGTCATCCGCACCGCTGCACCCTACATCTTGACTGTGGTTCCCGGCATCCGTCCGGCAGGTGGCGCGGTGCACGACCAACAGCGAGTCGCGACACCGGCCGAAGCCATTCGCAGCGGCGCAAGCATTCTCGTCCTCGGCCGGGCCATCACCGCCGCAGCAGACCCTGCCGAAGCCGCACAGGCCATCGCCGCAGAAGTCGCACGGGTCCTTTGATCGAAACCGGCCGATCGTTGAGCGCTGTCGACGATCGGCCGGTTTCGATAGCCTGCGAGTACGTTCAGTCTTGGGCGCCGACGATCGGAAGCCACGGGACGGCATTGGGGCGGAAACTCTGCCGCTCGGGCGTCAAACCGGAGTGATCATCGAGGCTCATCATGGTGACACCAACCAACTCCGCGTCACTGTCATCCTGGGCGGCGACAGAACTCCCGCAGATACCGCAGAGGCCACGCTGAGAATCAGGGAACGTGTTGTACCAGACCGGTTCACCGCCTGGTCCGGTCCACTCGAACCCGTCGCGAGGGAAGTCGACCCACGACATCACCGGGCTACCGGACAACCTCTGACAATGTCCACAACTGCAAAGTTTCCTGTCAAGTGCTTCTGTTCAGCGCCAGCGCACATACCCATCTCACTGTTCAGGCGTTGGTGACAGCACGATGTCGCCCGTCGCTAGCGGGTCTATGATCCCGTCCAGGACGAACCTCTCACATCGAAACATCCTCTCGCCCAGCTCAAGTGACCTCATGGGCGGTGACGAGTTCAGGACCCATTCGCTGACGTCGAGGCGACTTGTGATGGCGTCGGTGACTTCCAGGTGCTCTCGGACCTCCTGCGTGTCCCAACCTTGCGGGGCCTCGAACTTCAAGAGCGGCGTCGGCGCCGACTCGTCGATCCGAATTAGCTTGTGCGGCTCTGCCATGACATCGCCGACGGGCCGTAGCGACTCCATGAGACCGACCCGGACCTTCTCAATGTGGGGGGCGAGGGCGTGTCCCTGCCGGTGGCGATCGATCCGGGCGAGTTATTCGATCCACCACAGCATGTTCGACCGATCGTCTGGTTCAGCATTGAATGGTTGGACATGCCGAAGCAGGGCAAACGTCTCGTCGGACAGCGCTTTCAGCTTCCCTCTGTGGTTCAGATCGTCGTACTTTGCGGCGTCGACAAATACCGGAAAGTAGATGCTGCGTTCGGCGGGTGGGGGCTCTGGCCGCTGTCTCGCACTGCGAGGTAGTACACGATTCCGTCGAGCGCAGCACGCAGCTCATACAGCCACTCCCCGAACAGGACACTGAGTCGGACAGGCATGGGGATCACAGTCCTGACTACGAAGACCCAGGTGGTGCTCGTTTCTCCCCGGATGACGTCGATTTCGCGCGGTCGATCACCCATGTGTCGTATCCACTCGGCTCCGATCGCGGCCCTGATCTCCCCGGCTCGACGGACTCGTTCACGACAGATTTCTACAGGCCGCTCCCGCTCGTCAGTCGAAGACTCGTCCTGATCCCGCGGCCGAGCACTCATCGGGCGTTGGGTTTGCGGCCGAGGATGTAGTAGTGCGCGATCGACTCCTGTAGCTGTCCGGACGGCTCGCACTCGAGAAGCTGCGCTCGAAGATCCTTCTCGAATTCTTCAGCGAGAGCAGGATCCTGGCGAATCCGGGCCGTGTACGAGGTCGACCACAAGAATCCGAGGAACTCGTCCACCGTCCAAGCGTGTGGTGTCGGGAACCGGTATTCGGTGACCTCGAGGAACCCTGCCTCCCGCAGGATCTCTTCGTGGGTGCGCCGCGTAGGGGCGCCGCTGTCGGCCGTCGCTGGCGACGCAGTCGCGGGGCGCCCCGGTTCGCCGGACCATCGGGCCACGACATCGACGGCAATCGCCTGCCACGACTCGGTTCCACTCCACGGCGTACTGCTGCCCAAAATCGCCAGACAACAGCCCGGATCCAGCCACTGACCGGCGCGTTCGGCGATCATCCCTCGGTCGAGTCGATGGAAGGCATTGCCGATCGTGACCAACTGCGCCGGGGCGGTGACCACCAAATCCTCGGCTCTGCCGACGCTCCAGGCGATATTGTTCGCGCCGGATTCGACGGCTTTGCTGCGACCGACCTCGACCATCTGGGGTTCGAGGTCAACAGCCTGGACGTCGGCGAACCGGTCGTGCAGCGGAATCGCGATTTCGCCTGTGCCGCAGGCAAGGTCGATGAGAAGGCCGGCCTTGACCCGTCCGACGGAGTAGGTCCTCGAACAGGGGCTCAGGGTAAGTCGGTCGATACCGACTGTAGTGATCCGCCGTCCCGCGAGACAGATCCTCGCGGTAGTCGGGCTGCACAGGCCAGCTCGGCGGTGTCGACGCAGACGACGAGGTCTCGGTCATATCGTCATCATTCCTTTATTGGAGTTCCCTGGTGGTAGTACATCCTCCAGCTGGTGGCGGCAAAATCCTTGCGCCACAACGAAGATCGAAGTACTTGCCGCCCATCGCGGTTGGTCTGATAGGTCAGGTGCACCAGGCCTGGTGCCAGTAGTACTCCGCGAACGTCGGAGACCTCGATCCGCTGATTGCCCGCCGAACCCGACATCGTTGGTAACTCCGCGAGCATTTGGTGCCGATCCCATCGTCGACCAGATGCGCCAACCTCCACGAACTCTGGATCCAGCAGCGCTTCGGCAAGGTCGCGTGATCGTCGAACGGCCGGGTCAAGTAGTTGCATCTCGGCAGCGATAGCTTCCCGTAGAGAGTTCGTCACTTGGTCGGTTATGTGGTTCTGTCCAAGTCGACCGGGGTCTGGGTGTCGTGAGGGCTGTTCGTGATGAATCGCGCGATGGCGTCCCGGCCTGGTTGGTATCCGTTGGCGGTGTCGACGGTCATTTCCGCGACGTCCATCTTCACCGGCACGAAGGAGTCTGCAGTGCGGGTTCCGGCGGCGATCTCGGCGATGAGGTCGGCGTCGTTGTGCGCGCGCCGGTGAGGGTCGCGCTCGGCACGGTGGGTGATGCGGTCGTGGAGCACCTGTTGCGGCGCGATGCAGTGGATGATGCGGATTTCGGCGAACTCGCTCAGCTCGAGTAGGTTCGGGCGCCAGAGTTTGTCCTGGAACGCGGCTTCGGCGACCGCGCTGACACCGCTGCGGGCGAGCAGGGTCAGCACGTCGAAGAAGGTGTGCAGGACGGGGATGTTGAGGTCTTCGTACCCGGTGTTGCTGGTTGGTGCGGTGCCTGCGACCATGCCCTGCTTGATCTCGTCGCGAATGATCGCGGGGACGCCGATGTCGGTGGCAAGCGCGTGAGCCAGGGTCGACTTCCCTGAGCCTGGAGGGCCGGAAACGATGCCGATCACGGGACGCCGACGAGTGTTGACCATGTCGAATTCTGGCACGTCAGGCATCATCGTCGTTCGCGCTCGACGGCGGCCACCGCACTGGACCCCGACCCACAGGTCTACGGCGCGCAGTAGCGTTGAATCTGCGGCCGATGCGCGGTCGGCCCGAGATCAGGGCTGAGCCTGATCCACAGGGCCGTCATCGCCGCCGAAACCGCCGGATGGAACGCCACCTCGGCGGGGTCGCGGTAGGCGAGTTCGGTTGCCTTGTCAGGTTCTTGCAGCGCAGGCTGACCGGCGACGCACTGCGCCCGGTAGAAGTAACCGGTCCAGGAAACGCCGTCGAACTCGTATTCATCGTGATGGACTTCCTCGATCTCCACGATCGTCAGGCCCGTCTCCTCCCGTATCTCTCGGACAGCGGCTGCTGCGGGCATCTCACCTGGCTCGACTTTGCCGCCGGGTAGATTCCAGTTCCCGAAGTGGTCACGGACCAGCAAGACCTGACCCACGGGGTTCACGACAAATACTCGGGCGAACGCGATCTGATGCGCACTCACGGCAGAACTCCTTCGTTGATCAGTCGCACGCGCTGCGCGGGTTCAGACGCCGTGGCCAGGGCGGCGGCCAACAGGTCCAGTACTGGTTCAGGGTGGCTTTCACTCGGCGGTGATCCAGTGGACCTCATGGATTACGCCGTTCTCGATCAGGTAGCGGTCCATCTCGAGGTCGAAGATCGTCTGCGGATCGTTGCGATCTACTCGGTACTCGCGTGCCTGCACGCGCCCGTCCTCGAGGGTCCGCACGTTGGTGTAGCGGCGGATCCCCAGCGGTGTTTCGAACTCCTGGTACATCTTCCACCCGGCCTCGGCGGTTTCGCCTCGCATCTCGGCTGCTCCGAGCTCGAACAGACGCTGTTTCTCACCCGGCTCGAGGTCGTCGAACGGGTCTGTCTCGTCCATGGTCGGATCCCTTCGATCTAATTTCTACTCAGCAGTTCCGGGGGAGCGCTGGGACACTGGGGTGGTTTCGGGTTTCAGTGCGATCAGATGGGCGAAGCGGGCCGTTTCGAGGTAGGGGTGTCGGTCGGCGAGCAGGTTCTCCAACCGCAGCAGTTCGCCGAAAAACTGAGGGTCGTGTTTGGCCTCGTCGTCGCTGATCAGATCGCATACCGCGCGCACCCCGTAGCGGACCGGTCGGCCCAGGCCTGCGGTGATCATGTCGGCGGCCAGCTCGGTCGCGGTGATCGCGTCGACCTCGACGTTGTAGGTGAGTGCGGGCCGGGTTGGGGCGTCCAGCAGCCGTATCGCCTCGGCGAGCTCCCCGCGCCGCACGGCGGCGATCAACGGGTCGCTGGCGGGGTTGGGCACGAGCACCGACAGCAAGCCCCCGGGCGCCAGGACCGACACCGTCGCCGCGAGCACTTCGGCCCGGCCGGGCACGTATTGGAGCACGTTGTGGGCCAGGACCACATCGAACAATCCTTCTGCCGCGACGCCGGCCAGGGCTTCGATGTCGGCGAGGCGTGTCTCGAGCAGTTCCGTGCAACCGTTGCTTCCGGCCAGCGTTATGGCCTCGTCGAGCGATGCCTGGGAGGTGTCGACGATCGTGACGTGGTGGCCCAGGGCTGCCAGGTGCAGCGCGTCCAGGCCGTTGCCGCCGCCGACGTCGAGGACCCTCAGCGGCCGGTGCGGTAGGTGGCGAGCGAGGTTGGTCGCGACCTGCTCGTAGCGCAATCGGCCCCACGGGGTCTCCTGGTAGCGACGGAATGCATCCAAGTGCCGATCGAATTCCGAGACCATAAGGCCCTTTCTACGCGAAAGTCGCTGGTGGTGAACACGAATCGGCGGGCCCGTCAACGGAGATCGGCAGCGCCGAGCACATCGATCGTTTCCGACCAGGGCCGGGTGGGGGTGCGGGGATCGTCTCGGTGCAGGGTGGCGATCCAGCCTCGGAGAAGCCGCCGTCAGGGCGCAGGCATAGCCCGCGCACGCGGCCCTCGAATCGGAATCCGTTGCGCCACGCTGTTTTTGCCGAGGCCCAGTTGCCGACAGCGGCCTGCCAAGCCATCAGGTGCTGCCCGTCGTGCTCTAAGGCATGGTCGAGGACCAGGCCCAGCGCGATCGACATGAGGCCGGCACCGCGAAAGGCGGGGTGTAGCCCATATCCGACTTCGGCGGTGCCGTGGCCGGTGGGCCGGTAGTCGATTGTCCCGGCGAACGCGTACTCGCCTTCCTCGCAGCGGGTGGTGATCGCCCAGAATCGCGGCGAAACGGCGCAGGGCTGGGCCCAGCTGCTGCGGGCGAGGTCGAGTAGCTGATGGGCGTGCTCGAGGTTGTAGGGGCGGGGGATGCGGGTGTATTCGAGCATTGCCCGGTCGTGGCACTGCTCGACGATCGCCGGAATGTCCTCGGCTCGGTGACCGCGCAGCACGACCATGCGGTGTGCGTCGGTGAGGATCGGGGCCGCCGCGGGTGTGCTGGCAGTCCAGGATGCGAGCGCGTCGGCGAGTTGGCCGGCGGCCTGCGGTGCGCTGATCGAGGTGGTGTCGATCACGAGATCGGCTGCGGAGGCGAGCCATTCGCGGCGGGCGTCGGCGAAGGCGGGGATGTGCTGTCGACGCCACTCGGCCGCGGCGGGCAGGTCGCGGTCTGCGGTGATGCGCTCGTCCAACGCGTCGGGGTGGACGTCGAGCAGCACGTGGTGCAGCGAATACCCTTGTCCGCGAATGCTGTCGGCGATCTCGCGCCAGTACCGCTGGTTCAGTACGGTCTGGACGATCAGCAGAGGCTGGCCGGTCTCCTCGGCGAGCTCGTGGGCGACGATCGGCACAAGGAGCCGCCATGAGCGAAGATCCTGGAAGTCGGCGATCTCGCACTCGGGGAACTGCGGGGCGAGCATGAATCCGACGTACTCGGGATCGAAGATCCGCCATCGCTGATCTGCGGCGACCAGCGCTTTGGCCAGAGTCGACTTTCCGGAGCCGAAACTGCCGTTCAACCAGACAGCTACGCGCGAGCGTTCGGACAATGCGATACCCCAATGATGTTGGTGAACGGGAGAAACGGGTGTCTACGAGGCACCGTCAGGGCCGAAGGTTGAGGTAGAGACGGTGTCCGGTGGCGATCTGCTGCACGACCAGAGGCAGCAGCGTGTGCTCGGCGGCCAGCACCACGGGCAGCGAGTGTGTCGACGGTGTCGTCGGCGAGGACCAGGACCTCGAGTTGGGCGATGACCTCGCCGGTATCGTATTCGTCTTCGACCAGATGGACAGACGGGCCGCTGACCTTGGCCCCGGCATCGAGAACAGCCTGGTGAACGCAGGCGCCGAACATCTGAGTGCCGCCGAAAAGCGGTAAAAGTGCGGGGTGCACGTTGACGATTCGGGGTGCGAACTCCTTGAGGGTCCGCGGGCCGAGCTTCTTCATATAGCCGGCGCCGAACGGCCCAATGTTGTCGGTGCCAGCCGGAACAATGGATGGTCATGCACAGCTTCCCGCGTTTGACCGCCCTGTTCGGCGCGCCGGTCCATGCCCTGACCCAGGAGCACATCGCCGCCGCCGTCGACCGAAAGACGCCCGAGGCCGAGGACCTGGACTTCAAGGAGACCCTCTACGACAACAAAGACAAGGACAAAGCCAGCCTGGAGCTGGCAAAGGACGTCACGGCCCTGGCTAACGCCAACGGCGGGATCCTGATCCTCGGCGTCAAGGAACAGGATTCAGCGGCCCACACCCTCACGCCGATCCCACTCACTCCCGGGGAGATCGAGCGAATGCAGCAGATCTGCCACTACCGGGTCCGACCCTTCCTGCCCGGAGTTCGCATCAGGCAGATCCCCGACGCCACGGACCCGAGCGTCGGCTATTACGTGATCTCGGTGCCACGCAGCGCCGACGCCCCACATGCTGTCATCCAACGAAACGACGGCACTCTGCTCAGCTACGCCCTGCGAGACGGGCAGGTCACCCGCTATCTGGCCGAAGCGGAAATCGCACGCCGCTACCGGGATCGGTTCACCAGCCGCGCCGAACTCACCGAAGCTCTCAACCAGGTCCATGACGAAGGTGCTGGCCGAATCAACCCCGGAACCTTCCAGTCATGGCTGACCATGGCGGCCTATCCCAGCGCACCAGGGATCCAGCGGATCGGCGGATCAGCCACCGTCGAGCAGATCACCGAAGAAGTGCGAAACTGGGTCAGCGTCACCCCGCCGATGCCAGGCCAGATGCTCAGCAAGTACGTCGAGGGCTTTCCCGGGGTCCGCCGGACGCTCGTGACCCGATCGACGTCCTATGGCGGGACCTTGAGCGAGTCCTTCGCTGAATTGCATTTCAACGGAGCAGGATTCGTGACCTGCCTGACCCCACTGGTCGCCGGAAAGGACTGGCCGGAACAGATCGCGTTGGACGTCCTCGAACTCAATCTGCATTCGATGGTGTCGCTGTTGTCCGCCCATGCCGCCAGCTCCGGCGCCGGCGGGGACTGCGAGTTCCTCGCCCAGCTGCGTTTCCCACCTCACCTGGCTGGGACCGGAACCGGCTCGGTCCGCACCTTCAAGCCCATGGAAATCCATGCCCCCACGCGAGGATTTGTCGGCGGTCCGATCGACGAATATGAATGCGTTCCGCGATCGATCTCCGTCAGCACCGCGTTTGCCCATACTCGAACCACCTCAAGCCTGGACGAACTCACGGACAGCTGGCAAGCCCAGGTTCGGACCGCACACGCTCTAGCTGTCGACATCCTGGGCCAGTTCGCCGTTGCCGACGCTGTCGTCCTGAACCCCGACGGCACCCTCAACTCCGCGACCGTCGACGCACAGCGCGCCAACGCGATCAATGCCTGGACCCAAGCTGCCAAGCCCTGACGGCGCGCCGATTTGCATAGTGCAGAGAAATTTCGACAAAGCAAGGTCGAGCTCGGCGGTTGCGCTCGCCCATACGGCACTGGATGCCAGCACGCCTGCATCCGCTGTCCCATGCTCAACATCAACCCGAAGATGCTCTCGCGACTGACCGAGATCGAAGACGACCTGGTCGCCCGACGCGAACGAGCCGAGCGAGAGGCGTGGCTCGGCGAGATCGAGGGAATCGACCTCACGCTGTCCTTTCTGCGTCAAAAGCGTTCGGAGACGGAGCGATTGGCACGGCTGGCTCCCGCCGGACCCACGATGATCGTCTTGGCGCCACCACCGCCCACGGGGAGCTGAGCGGCAGCGCTGCTCGAGACAGTGCGGTTGATGACCTGTCCCGAGCGGCGCACCGTTCGGCATTTCCGCGGATTAGCTCAGCGGAGCCAGCCACGAAACCGCGTTGTCCTTGAAGCTCTGCCGCTCGGGTATGAGGCCGCTATGGTCATCGAGCGACATCATGGTCACGCCCATCATCGTTCCGCCATCGTCGATCGCAGCGACCGTTGCGCCGCACTCACCGCAGAACCCGCGCTTGGTCGTCGGGAATGTATGGAACCACTTGGGTTCTCCGCCCGGCCCGGTCCATTCGAATCCCTCGACGGGGAAGTCCACCCACGCCATCACCGGGCAACCACCCAGCCGCTGGCAATGAGGGCACGAACACAGGTGCGGGAACGAGAGTTCGCCGGACGCCTGATACCTGATATTGCCGCAGAGGCAGCCGCCAGAGCGCATCGGTGCACATGTCCTTTCACGCGATCATCGCTGGAAGAGAAGATCATCTGTGCGCGACACCCATCACCGCGACAACGTCCCGCTGTCGGCCCCTGAGCTCGTCGCCTCAGACCTTTGCCGATCCTAGATGTTGCGGCCCGGCATCGGAGGAGAAGCCATCGACGACGTCAGGGCTTACCGAGGGCGAGCGTCTGATGCCACGATCAGGTCCCACGCGGGCCGAGGACCGGTGGAAGGCCGCAGCGGCAGCACCGTGGCGGGTTTCTGCCCGCTTGGGCCGTCGCTGTTCTGTAGCAGCAGGACTGCGGTGGCGAGCACGACCTGCTCGGCGCGGCGCCGGGATTCTCCTTCGGCTTTCCGTGCTTGTCGGAGGGCGTTTTTCAGCTGCTTGACTTCACCGCGCAGACGTTTCTCGGTCTCAGGGGTCTGGTGGGTTTCGGCTCGGACACGTGCATAGAATCCTCCTTCAGGTCGGCGTGGCGTCTCTGCAGAGCCATGCGGTGGACCCCGGCCTCGATCGCCAGGGAGACCACGGTGAGGGTGCCGTCGGAGCGTTCGGGAGTGCCGGTCAGGAGCCGATCGATGGCTGCGCGGATCCGGGTTCGCTCGTCGGGGTTCTGCTGATTCATGCGACGGACTCTTGGCTGGTCAGTGCATCGGCGTCATGGGTGGGGCCAGTCAGCCTCCGCGTCGGCCCGGAAGCGAATCGTCCCACAGACAACCACCCTCATACATCAGACTGTCCCCTTTCACTCAAATGCCTTTGACACCATAGAAATTCAACGTTTGTGTAGCGAGGCGCGACCTGGCCGTTCAGTCACGCTACATCCCGCAGTCGTTCAACAGGATCGAGCATGGGACCGACAACTTTGGCGGATCGGTGAGCGTCGCAACGTTTCTGACGTCCAAATTTCCGATTCGGCAGGACGGCGACAGGGCTGACGCTGCTGGAAAGCGGTGACTTCGCTGCTGGGACAGCCGGGCAGCTCCGCGAGGAACACCTGATAGCGCTGGACTGCCCCAGCAGCCAGCTCCCGTCCAGGCTTCTACAACAGCCGACTCATGATGATCGCGTCCCAGAGTTCACCGTTGCGCCGCCTGTAATGGGCGCGCAACGTGCCTTCGGTCTCGAAACCGGCGCTGTGGTAGAGCCTGATCGCGGGTAGGTTGTGCGGCCAGACCTTCAGGGTCGCTTTGTGGGCGTGATGGTGCTTGCACCAGTCGAGGAGATGGTCGAGCAAGGTGCTGCCGACGCCCACGCCTCGGTGGTCGGCCGCGATCATCATGGTGATCTCGGCGACGCCTGGTGTCGCGAAGTCGGCCGTTGCGATCGCTATGACACCGGCGGTGAGGTGGTCGCCGACGATGACGCCGGAGGTGTCCGCGGCGATATGCTCGGACAGTCGGGCGGCGGCCTTGTCTTCGTCTATTGGAGGTTCCGCGCCGATCCACTTCTGTTCGGCCGCCACTGCGACGCGCATCCGGACCAATGACGGCACGTCCTCGACGCGGGCGGGCCGGATCAACACCTCCGCACTGGCTTTGTTGGCCTTCGTGCGCGTCGGCAACAGGCCGGTGATGACGTTCTTCCCGATGAGGGTGGCTTCGAGACTGCGCAGGATCAGTTCATCGCCGATGTCGGAGAGATGGATTCCGTCCGCAAGCCACGGGCTGAGGTCACCGTCGCGCTCGCGCAGTAGCGCGGCGGTAGTAACGAACGCGCCCCAGTAGTCCACGAACATCGCGCCGCTGTCGCGGGCCGCTTTCTGTGCGGCAAGGTTGTAGGCGAACAGGTCCTCGTTGATCGACACCGCGTCCAGGCCGAATTCAACGCTGACTGGAGGTGCGGCAAGGCAGATCACCCGCCGTGCCCGTGCCTGCAGGTGCTCGAGGATCGCTCGATAGTTCTGCGTGAACTCCTCGATATCGACAGCTTCATGATCGCGGCCTTGCGCGCGGCGGAGCACGTCGTTGGTTCCGCACTCGAGCAGGGCCAAGTCCTGGTCGATGTCTACCCCGACGACCTCGGCCAGCAGGTCCCGGCTGGTGGCACCGCCGCGCCCGTGATTGTGGATCGTGAACGCCACGTCGGGAAGCTTCATTGCCAGGACGGTTTCGAGGCGATGCACGAATCCGGCGTTGTATCGACCATCGACGGTCACCGTGGCGCCGGTTTCCGGCAGATCTGCGAGGTCGGTCAACCGGGACGAGGTCGCGACCAGGTGCTCGGTATGGCTTGTGCCCCAGCAGCGGAGCACCACAGGTTGGCCCGGTGGTGCGGCCTGTGGTGGCCGCCGGTCGGCGTCGGAATCGAAGGCCGTTGCGATCGGTTGTGAGCTGTTCGCCACGGTCTGGTGTGGGGAGTCCGGGGTGATGTCGGCGTAGATCGTGTCGACGATGTCTTCGAGACGGTGGGCCGCGTCGATGCGTACCTCGTCCACGAACCCGAGGGGGTCCCACCCGTTGTACCAATTGCGCATATCGTCGCGGTCGAACTCGGCCGTCTTGGCGCGGCGCCCGGAGTGACGCTGCACGGTGTCGGCGAAGGTGAGGTCGAAGGCGTAGAAGCATGCCCGCTCCGCCACAGTGGCGAGCTGTGCCAGCATGGTGCCGTAGCGGCGTGCGGTGAGGATGCCCTCCACGACGACGGTGAGTCCGTGTTCGAGGCCGAGTGCGGCGATGTCGCGGAGGAGGTCGATGTTATAGCCGCCGGTGACATCGGATTCGCGGAGGAACTCGCGTCGCACGACATCTTGAGGGATTACCAGGCACCGCCCGCGGTCGAACCGGCTCTGCAACTGGCGGGCCACGGTTGTCTTTCCGGAGCCGGAGTTCCCGCGAATGACCACGAGGCGGCCGCTTTTCGTGGAATTGCACTTGATGCACGACTGCGATGGGGTGCCCGCTGAACCGGCTGGCGTCTGCACCGCGAGGGCGGTCCGGATACTTTTGGCCAGTGCTGCGAGCTCCGGTGGTGAGTACGCCAGAATGCCGTTCTCTGCCGTCACAGCGTGGAACTGCTGTTCACGGTACGGCACGCCGGGCGGTAACGGCGCGATGTGCCAGTGAATGTGCGCGTTGCCGTCAGTCGACCCCATCGAGAACAGGTACAGGCGTTCAGGATTCATCGCTTCGGCGACACCCGTGGCCACTGTGTGGACTGCTGATTGCAGTCGAAGATATTCCTGCGGCGTCAGATCGGCGACGACGTCCTCGACGTGTCGGCGGGGCACCACCAACACATAGCCGGGCAGCGTCGGGTACTTGTTCAGGAAACCCACGTGTTCGCCGTCGTCATAGACGGTCTCATGCTCGAAACCAGTTGTCCCGGCCAGGAACTCGCAGATGAAGCACGCTCCGGTGCGCACCCGTGTCTCGTAGTCCGCGATGTCCATCGGGACGCGTCGCCGCCGCATTTGGGCGGCGGTGTCTGTTGACGCCTCGGGTTTGGTGGCGATCAGTTGGAAGAACCGGGCGCAGTCCAGGTACGGGCGGCGGTCGGCCATAGTGTTCTCCAACCGCAGCAGCTTGTCGAAGAACGCGGGGTCGTGCTTGGCTTCGTCGTCGGCGATCAGGTCGCACACGGCACGGACCCCGTAACGCACCGGCGGGTTCATCCCCGCGCCAAGGACGTATCCGACGACTTCATCTGCTGTGTAGGAAGCGTATTCCAGACCGTAGGTGGCCGACTCGCGCTGGGTGGTATTCAACAGGCGCAGCGCCCCGTCGAGATCGCTTCGGCGCACAGCGGCGGCCAGTGGGTCGCATGAGGGATTCGGCGCCAGAATCGATATCAGCCCACCGGTACTGAGCAGTCCCACCAGCTCCTCGATCACCAACGCGGGTTGGGCAAGATACTGAAGCACGTTGTGCAGCAGGATGATGTCGTACAGCCGGTCGCGCAGATCTGCCGCCGCCTGGCGTATGTCAGCGGCATGGCATTCGATTCGGTCTTCGACACCGGCTTCCACTGCGCGGCCGCGCGTGGCCTGCAACGACCGGCTCGAGCTGTCCAGGACCGTGACGTGGTGGCCCGCTCGCGCCAGCCGCACCGCGTCGATGCCGTTGCCGCCGCCGGCGTCCAGCACTCGCGCCCGACGATCCGGCAAGTGCCGGGCCAGGTTAGCGAACACCTGCTCATACCGCAGTCGACCCCACGGCGTCTCCTGATATGACGTGAAGTCGTCCAAGTGACGGTCGAACTCCGACAATGCCCCTGCCTCCCACCTATCAGTTGTTGCCCGTGGAAGTGCCCCAACCTGACACATCCCTGCATCGACTCCCTATTGCCCCGAATCAGATCCAGTAGCGTCGGATCAGCGTCCCGTCACTCCACGACTCAACCGATTCCAGTGCGCCGCCGCAGGATTCGATGATCCGGCGGCTTCCTTCGTTGCCGTCGTCGCACGTGATGAACACCCGCTCGATGCCCATCCGGTGTGCGAGGTCGAGACTCTGCCGCAGGATAGCGCGGCCGTGGCCTTGGCATCGGTGTTCGGCGAGGACGGCATAACCGATGTGTCCGCCTTTGCGAGCCAGGTAGTCGTTGAGCGTGTGCCGGATGTCGGCGCGGCCGACGATTTCGTCGTTCACGGTGGCGATCAGAAAGGTTGCGGGAACGATGCCGTACGGCAAGTTTCGGCCCCGACGGTAGTCCTCGAGCATGTCGAGGTACTGCTTCCAGTCCATCGCCGGTTCCAGACCGAGAGCGAAGTCGAAGCCGTCCTCGGCAGCCATCACCTGGTGGGCTGCGCGTACGACCTGCTCGTCGCCCATGCGAGGGGAGCGCAGAATCACGTTACCGATGCTGAGACCGTTGACGGACATGGCAGAACGGTAAGTCCACGCGATGGCGGAGTCGATCGCTTTTCCCTCCGACACATCGAGGTTCACTCCCAAGGCGGGCGGCCGGTCCGCGACGCCCACGCGGCGAGCCCCGCGCCGTCCACGGGACCGATGTTCTACCCAACCCCCGCAGAGGCCGCGAGAACACTTGAAAGAATTGACCGGACAGCTACTTCAGTTCGACGAACTCGCCGAAGCCGTGGAATACCACCAAAGCATCACCGTTGCCCGAAACGCGAGCTCTACGTAAACGGGCTGCCCAATCCCTAGAACCCGGCCCGGGCGGCTGCGGAAGGGGTTGGCGGGGTTGGGAATTCTGGGTTGGATGCGGTCGACGACGTTGAACATGTTTCCAGCGGTTCGCATTTCACACTTCCGGCGATACTCGAGCGGGGCTTTCCGAGGGTTCGCCCTCCGGGGCGAATGCATGGCCGCGCACCTCATCCTGGGGCCAGGAATTCCGAAACTCGACTATCTGGAACCATGTGACCAGGCGGGCATGATCTGCGGCCAACCGCTGCACCGGCCTATTCCTCCTCCTCCTCCTCCTCCTCGTCGACGTGGTTGGGAACGTTTTCCTTGGAGGCGTTCTGGTCGGTGATCGTCGGTATGCTGCGAGGACTGACCTGGTGGGTGGCCGATGGATCGCGAACGGGGGTTGTTGAACGATGTCCGACATCGAGGGTAGTGACGCGTTGCGGTCGGAGATCGCGGCGTTCTATGCGGGTTTCGGGCAGCCCGAGGTGCTGCAAGAGGCGTTTGGGCAGGCGCTGCTGGTGGTGCCGTTGATCGATGAGGACCGGGTGTATACCTCCCGGGTCGGGGGTGTGGATTGGATTTGTACGTTCACCAGCATCGAGGAGTACGCCCGCTACATGAGTGCCCGCGGTGTCGAACCAGACCAGCAGTACCGCTATCACACACTGCTCGGCGGCCACCTCGCCGAGTATGCGGCGAGCCGGGCCGAGCCGACCGGAGTTGCTGTCGATATGGCGGGCACAGCGCCAATGGCGTTCCCGCCGGAGGTTTCCGAGACATCCACGGCTGGTGATGGGAACCGCTGATGGGTGAGCAGCTGAATGTCGATCCGGCGGTGTTGCAGCAGGCCGCGGATGGGATCACCGGCGTCATCGGTGAGTTGTCGGACCTGGGTGTGGGCGAGACGGGGGCGATGGGGCGAGGGTTTTCGCTGCTGACTTTGTCGCCAATGGAGGCGGGAAAGCAGTCGGTGCAGAACGCATTCGAGACGTTCACCGAGCGGTGGTCGTGGGGTGTACGGGCGTTGGTGCAGGCGGGCAACGCGATCGCGAAAACGTTGGGGTTGGCGGCGGGCCGCTATCACATCATCGATGAGAAGTTCTCGAACACGTTCAAGGAGATCACCACCCATCTGATCGGCAACCCGCATCTGTCGAACGAAGAGATCGACAAAAGGTCCTGGGGAGAGACCCTGGCCGATAACCAGTACAACCAGATCCGCAACCACGACTACAGCGCCGAGTCGTTCCAGAACGCGTTCAACCAGATCGGCACCAACATCGAGGTCATCCAGGCGGTCGGCCCGGACGCGCTCGGTGGCGCGGTACCCGGGGTGCATTGGAATACCGGCGCAGCGGAGCGGGCCGCGGAGATCCGTGAAGAGCAAGGGGGACAGTAGAAGTGGGGATCGGGGATTTCGTCAACTCGGTCGGCAACGCCATCGAGCATGGCGTCGAATCGGTCACCCAGAAAGCGGGCGAGCTCGCCGACTCCGGGTTGGACGCCGCTGCCACGCTGGCCCGCAAGGTTGGCGCCGACGGGGTCGCCGAAGGGCTGGACGATCTCGGCGACAAGATCGCCGACCTGGCTGGCGGTGAAATCCACGAGCGTGAACTCGGACAAACCAAGGATCCCAAAGAACTGATCCGGGGTGAGCCCTCAGCGATCCACGATGCCGCCGAAGCGTTGCAGAAGATGGGTGATTCGATCGGCAAGACCGGCGACGCGCTGCGCACCGTGAACACCGCGGACTGGACCGGGACCGCGGCGGAGGAGTTCCACACCGAGTTCGCCGAACAGCCCAAGCTGTGGTGGGAAGGCTCGGACGCGATGCACAAGGCGTCGGGCGTGCTGGGCAGTTGGTATTACGAGGTCACCGCCGCCCAAACCAAAGCCGCAGACGCGATCGCACGATGGGATGCCGCCGAGGTCGAGGAAACCAGCAAGAAAACCCAGTGGAACGCGCTCTCCGATGAGCAGAAACGCAAAACCCCACTGGTCGACACGTGGACGTCGATACGCAACGAAGCCCGCGAGATCCTGCGCGGCGCCCGCGCCCAACGCGACAACGCCGCAGCCTCAGCCGCGGCAGCACTCGGGGCGGCAACCGAGTCCGCGCCGACCGAGCGGCCGTTCACCGAACGCTGGTCCGATAACGTCTCGGATCTATCGGGGGCGTTGGATCAGGCGAAACTGAACTTCACCTCCGGGTTTCTGACCAGTTTCTCCGGGATCGTGCAGTTCGTTCGCCAGGTCAGCCCGATGGACGCCTACAACCTCACCCACCCGGCCGAATACCTATCGGGCATGTCGGATCTGGGCACCGGGCTCGTGGTGGCCGCCGCCGATCCCGGGGCGACGACCTCGTCGATCCTGTCCGGTGCCCGCAAGAACCCCTCGGAATTCCTGGGCTCGCTCACCGGAGACCTGATCACCACCGTCGGCACCGGCGGTGCAGGCGCGGCCAAACCCGCACTGTCCGCGTTGGACAAGGTCGGCGACGTCTCCAAAGTCACCAAAGCCACCCACACCGTGGCCAGCGCCGCAGAACACGCCCCACACCCCACGCCCAGCACCCCACACACCCCCAGCACCACCCACACCCCAACCTCGACCCCGCACGAAACCGGGACACCCGCGAGCACGCACCCGACGACCGAGTCGCCATCGTCAGCCCCGACCGGGCACGAGCCAACAACGCCGACCGGAACCCAGCCGAGCGCGACGGAGCCCGGCGTGCACCCGAACGCGGCCACTGAGTCTGCACCACAACCGGGAACGACCACCTCCCCTGAAACCCCAACCCACACAAACGAACCCGCCGCTGCTCGACCGGATGACGCAACGCCGGGCCAAACACATCCGGACGCGCCTGGATCCACCCATCCCGAACAGCCTGGGTCGCAATCCCCTCCCACTGGCGAGCACCCCGGCGACGCGCCACAGGCACCCTCACAGCACAATCCCGAGAATCCGTCGGGGCGACCGGATTCGGGCACACCCGCCGCGCCACACACCAGCACCGAAACTCCTGGGCATTCGGGTCCCGAGGCGGGTCAGCCCACCCAGCACCCGGATACTCCAGACACCCCTACCGAGCATGGCGGCGAGAGCCCGCACCAAACGCACGATCCCGAATCTCCACATGCGGATGACGGCACGAACCCCGGCAGCCACGACGGTGCGGCCCCGGAACATCAGTCGCCGAACCACCAGGATCCAGCGGCCGAGCATCCCATGCTGCAGGAACGCGCCGACGCCGACCACGGTGCAGGCGATACCGCACGTGAGAACGGCGCGGACAACGACCGCACCCCCGGCGATAAAACCTGCTCCGAGGACCCGGTCGATATCGCGACCGGTGAATTCCTGCTCCCCGAAACCGATGTCGACCTGCCCGGCGTCCTCGCACTCGCATTGCGGCGCACGCATCGCTCGAACTACCGATACGGTCGCTGGTTCGGTCCCTCCTGGTCGGCAACACTGGACATGCGACTGGTCGTCGAACACGAAGGCGTCACCTTCCTCGGCGAGGACGGCATCATGCTGGCCTACCCACACGCCGAAGTCGGTATCGCCACCGAACCGGTAACCGGCGGACAGCAGTGGACACTGACCCGCACAGAGGTCGGCGGCTACCGGATCTGGGACCAACAACGGGAAATACTCTGGCATTTCGCGCCCGAACCGACCCTCGATGGCATCGAATCCCGCCTGGGCAACTACGCCATCTCCGCGATCACCGACCGCCACCGCAACCGGATCCGCTTCCACTACGACACCAACGGCGCACCGGTCGAGGTGTCACACTCCGGCGGATGCCGCGTCCGCATCGACACCGCCGCGGGACGCGTCACCGGCATATCGGTGCTCGGCACCAATCCCGGCGGTGCCGAAACCCGAACCCAACTAAGGGAATTCGGATACGACGCAGGGCAACTGGCCGCGGTCGTGAACGCTGTCGGCGCCACCACGACCTACACCTACGATGACGACCATCGGCTGACGTCCTGGACCGACTCCAACGGCAACCAGATGGTCAACACCTACGACGAATCCGGCCGTGTCATCTTCCAGCGCGGCACCGCCGGGATCCTGGACACCGACTTCGACTACCTCGAATTCCCTGACGGCACTGGCCGTCTCACCACGGTCACCGACTCTCTTGGCGCCATCACTTCTCACGGCTTCGATCGAGACTTCCGCCTCCGCGACCTCATCGACCCCGCGGGTGGCCGCACCCACACCGACTACAACGCCGACCGCAAACCACTGAAGGTCACGGCACCGGACGGGACGGTGACCCGATACCGCTACACCGGCGAGGGCGACATCGCCGAAATCATCCGCCCGGACGGCAGCACCGTCGAGATCGATTACCTGTGGCGCAACCGGCCAACCCGAGTGACCGACGCCGACGGCACTGTGCGACAACAGGAATGGGACAAGACCGGCAACCTCGCCGCCATTATCGACCCGGCCGGAGCCAGGACCGATTACTCCTACCACCCCAACGGCGCAATCGCAGAGATCACTGGAGCCAATCGGGCCCGCACCGTGGTCGATGTCAATCCGGCCGGACTGCCGATACAGATGACCGACTCTGCCGGTGCCGTGACGCGGATCGAACGCGACGCTGTTGGGCAACCTATCCGGATCGTCGATCCCCTCGGCGCGGCAACGCAATACGAATGGTCACCTGCAGGGAAACTGCTGCGGCGAACCGACCCCGACGGTCACACCGAATCATGGACCTACGACGGCGAAGGCAACATCCTCACCCACACCAACCGTGCAGGCGGCGTCACCCGATACACCTACGGTGCTTTCGACCTACCGGCATCGCGCACCGACCCCGACGGTTCGACCACGCACTTCATCTGGGACAGCGAGCGCCACCTGACGACGGTCATCAACCCGCTGAAACAGAAGTGGATCTACACCCGTGACCGATCGCACCGGGTGATCGCCGAGACCGACTACACCGGAGCGACGACCCACTACTCCCGCGACACCATTGGACGCGTCGTGACGGTCACCGCGGCAACCGGGACCATCCGCCATCACACCTACGACCTTCTCGGCCGACTCACCGAGGTCGCCAGCGACACCGGTGAATGGATCCGCTACACCCACGACAGCGCCGGTCGCGTCGTGTCCGCGGCCACCGGCACCGGCGAGACACTCACCCACACTCTGCAATTCACGTACGACGTCACCGGGCAGCTCGCCTCCGAGCAGCTCGACAGTCACCCGGCCATGCGCTACGAACATGACGCCCTTGGTCGCCGGATCCGCCGAACGACCCCCACCGGGGCAATCACCACCTGGCAGCACGACAGCCTCGGCAGAGTCCGCGCCCTGTCCGCCGACGATCACCTCATCACCTTCGACTATGACCGTAGCGGTCGCCCCACTGGCTGGCGTACTGCCGAAATCGCGGTCACCCGCAGCTTCACCAGCACCGGCAGCCTCACCCGACAACAGGTCACTGCCTATCCAGCGACATCGCTGACGATCGACTTCGAACACACCACCCGTCCGGCTTCGCGGTCGATTCGGGATGACGAATTCGTCTACCGCCCTGACGGATACCTCACCAGCCACACCATCACGCGACCCGAGACCGATGCTGTGCGCCGTGACTACCGCCTGGACTCGGTCGGGCGGGTCACGACCGTCGCCCGCAGCGCTGCGCTTGCCGAGCAGTACGCCTACGACCCGCTCGGCAACATCACCAGCACCCTGCCCACCGCGATATCCGCCTATTCCACCATCGAAACCGATGGCGCCCCAGCGGGCGAGGACGCCGCGTCACAAGCCGACAAGCATTCGGGCCAGCGGGAGTACCGCAATAGCCTGCTCACCCGCGACGGCCGCACCCGCTACCACTACGACGCATCCGGTCGCCTCATCCGCAAAACCACCACCCGGTTATCCCGCAAACCCGACATCTGGCACTACCGATACAACAGTTTCGACCAGCTCACCGACGTCTGGACTCCCGAGCATCAGTGGTGGCATTACACCTACGACGCTCTCGGACGCCGCACCACCAAACAACACCAGTCGACCGACGGCACGGTCCTCGAACGTATCGACTACACCTGGGACGGCACACACCTCGTCGAACAATCAACTGCTGCCACGGTCACCCGCTGGCACTACCAGCCAGATTCCTACACCCCGATCACTCAAACCACCGACCAGGACAAGATCGATCGCGAGTTCTTCGCCATCATCACCGATCTGGTCGGTGCGCCCGTGGAGATGATCGACCCCGACACCCCGCATACTGCCGCGACCGCCGCCACGGGTCTTTGGGGAACCACCACCTGGCACGGTGATACCAGCACGCCACTGCGCTTCCCTGGCCAAATCCACGACCCAGAGACAGGACTGCACTACAACCTGCACCGCACCTACGACCCTGCTGTCGGACGATTCCTCACTCCGGACCCACTGGGGCTCGCACCTGCCCCCAATCCCCACACCTACCCGCACAACCCGACCCGCTGGTCAGATCCCCTCGGGCTGATACCGGCCGAATGCGGCCCGCGCCAACAGGAAGGCGACCCAACCTCTCCTCATGCCAGCGCACCTCGCGAGACCCTGTTCCACTACACAGACGAGCCCGGTCAAAAAGGCATCCTCGACAGCGAACAGTTGCACCCATCCTTGAAAGCCAACAACCCCGCGGACGCACGCTATGGAGACGGCCAATACCTTTCCGACATCATCCCCGGCTCGCATTCCAACGCGCAACTCTCCCGCGCGTTTATCGGCCAACCTTTCCAAGGCACCCGCTTCAGCCATTACATTGAAATCGACGTTTCAGGACTCAACGTCGTCCCGGGCCGCAAGAACGTGTTCGTCATCCCGAACTCGGGACTCCTGGACCTAGCTGGACGGATTGTCGGATGGGGAGTGAACTAACCATGAAGTACCTGAAAGTCCTTTGGTCACACAACTTCCCGGACGAGCCGGTGAAGCTTTTCAGTGAGATAGACGACGACGGATGGGAAATCCGCAAAGTCGAAATCTTCAGCGACGGACACAGCGACTGGGCCGACACGACACAATCGAAAGGCACCAGCATGATCTCCGAGAAGCGGATGCCCAGCATCGCGGAGATCGCCGAACAGACCGAATTCTCCCCAGAGCAGATCACCGCAAGCGAGTTCGAAGAAATCTGGCAACAGTCGACCAAAGACGGTGCATGAACGACGTTGCGCTGCTGAGGAACCCGGTATGAGGTATGAGAAGGTCACCTGGCACCACGACTGTCCGATGTCAGCGAATCGTCCTCGAGGTGGCCGCGACCTGGGGTGAGGAATCTTGAGTGGCAAGACCAACTGCTGCTGGTCGGAGCAGAAAACTAGGCTGACCTGCATGGATAAGATTCATTGGCAATGGCCCAGTTTCGCTGGCACCGGACATCGGTGCCAACGCCTTGTTGAGAGTAGGACCGCTGTCCATGCGTCCGTTGCCAGTCGATCTGACGTAGGAGATGGGTCATGCGCTGCAGTGCGTCAGATAGGCGGCGGAAGGTGGTCCGTGGTTCTTGCCAGATTGTTCAAGCAACTTGGCGTGCGGCATCGACGGCACGCTGCTGCTCTGCGACGGCTGCGGAACCGACAGCTCCTAGCCGCCGGTGCGGGACCCACGGTCCCCGCCCCGCTACTACTATCCACGGGAATAGCGGTGCCCAGTGAAGAGCTTCACCAGAAGATGATAATGCACAGAGAATGAAGGTTGTCTGAACAGATACCTGAGAGACTTCCCGGGATCTCAGTCATCGGTTACGTCGGCCATGAAGACATGACCGATGAAGTAATCCAAGCGTTCCAGGATTTCACTCGCACCACCACCAAGCCGGACTACAGAATCCGCGACGACGTACCCCAGCCAGAACTTCACAATTGGTACGCGACCCTCCTTCGTCAGGCTCGGATCGGTGATCAATTCTACTGCCGAACAGGAATGGTGAACTTTCCATGGATCGACTGCCGTGCAGAGGGCGACGAATGGCTCGATCCAACGGCCAGTTCAGCGAGCCCATGTAACTCTTCTGAGTGGCGTGATGTCAGGTGGCACAGGGCATTTCAGCCTTGGGCCACCCAACGGTCTTTGTCGACTGGCAACCGTTGGGGCGCTGCTGGGGCGAGGCAGCCGAGGACACCTCCTGCGTGATGGGTGGCAGGCGTCCGGGGTTGCCGTATCGAAGGACTCTGCTCACTGCTGGTGGAATGTCCATTGCGGACCATCAGGGGTGTCGGTTACGTCGATGCTGGCAGCGGCCAGTCGATCGCGCACTCTATCGGCGGCGGGCCAGTCTTCGGATGCGCGTGCTGAGGCGCGTTGTTCGAGTTGTGCGGCCACCAGCACGTTGAGTGCATGATGGGCGGCTGGAGTGTTTGCGTGGTGGTCCCAGTGCGGGTTCAGTGGGTCCAGTCCGAGGATGTCGAGCATTCCACGCACCTGTCTAGCGATGTCGACGGCTGCGGCTGTGTCCTTTTCGGCGAGCGCCTTGTTGCCTTCGGTCACCAAGTTGTGGATCTCGGCGAGCGCTTTGGGCACGGCGAGATCGTTGTTCAACGCGGAGGCGAACACATCGGTCCACTTGCCCAGCGACACGGCGTCTGCGGCATCGTCGACCTTGCGGACGAAGGCTTCCAGCCGCCGGTAGGCGGCGGCGGCATCGTCGAGTGCCTGCTCGGAGTATTCCAGCATCGACCGATAATGTGCACTGCCCAGGTAGTAGCGAAGTTCCACGGCCCGAACTTGTTTGAGCACGTTCGGCACCGACAGCACGTTGCCCAGCGACTTGGACATCTTCTCCCCGCCCAGACTGACCCACCCGTTGTGCAACCAGTAGCGGGCGAAGCCATCACCGGCGGCGCGGAATTTGTCAAGCCGAATGAGACCGCTGGGTGTGTTATGCGGCTGCGGTATCGGTCTCCTGGGTGTTGTCGTCGGCGGGTCGGTTGATCCAGACGGTGTGGGGCAGGTCGAGGATCTTCGGCGGTGTTGTGGTGGCGAAGCGGTGCGGGTGTCGGGCGCGGGCCACGTCGAGCACCCCGCGCCGGTCGGCTGCTTTGCCGGTGGCCAGCCCGTAGTGGACATCGGCGGGTGTGTGTAAGCCGATGCCGGTGTGGCGGTGTTCGTGGTTGTACCACTGGGCGAATGAATCCATGAATTGTCTTGCCTCGGTGAGTGTTCCGAAGCGTTCAGGGAATTCCGGCCCGTATTTCAAGGTTTTGAACAGCGCCTCGGAAAAGGGGTTGTCGTTTGACACCCGCGGCCGGGAATGCGACCGGGTGACCTCGAGGTCTGCGAGCAGCGTTGCGACGGTCTTGCTGGTCATCGATGTGCCCCGATCGGCGTGCACGACCTGCGGGATGCCGTGGACACTGAAGATCTCCTTCATCAATTCCGTTGCCAGAACACCGGATTCGTGAGTATGGACATGGACACCGACGATGTAGCGGGAGTAGATGTCGATCATCACGTAGGCATCGAAATATTGGCCTTTGATCGGGCCTGCGAGCTTGGTGATGTCCCACGAATACACCTGCCGGGACGCGGTCGCGACTAGCTCCGGACACACCTTCGCCGGGTGTCGCGCCAGTCGTCGGCGTTCGCCGACTTGCCGGTTTTCCCGCAGCACCCGATACATCGTGGACACCGAACACAGGTAGACACCCTCATCGAGCAACTGGGCGTAAATCTGCAGCGGCGCCAGGTCGACGAACCGGTCGCTGGTGAGCACCGCCAGAATGCCCGCTCGTTCCAGGATGGTCAGCTTGTTGACCGGGTCCGGAGGCGGTGTCGTGGACACCACCACAGTGAGCGCGGCGGCGGCCTTGCCCCGGCGGATCGCGGTCGAACGCACCAGCCCGGTCAACGACGCCGCTTGCCGGGTGGGCACCCCCACGGCGGTCAACGCCGTATACGCGGCGGTCAACGCTTCTTGCGCTGCTCGTCGGAATCCGCTCTCTCGGAAAGGTTTTCCAAGAGAGCGTGCGCTTTTCCCATAATATCCAGGGCGGCCTCGGTGGTCGACAGGCGCTTGTTCAGCCGGGCGTTCTCCCGCGTCAACCGGGCGATCTCGGATTGCTCGGCGGTCAGCTTGCCGATCTTGTCGCTGGGCTTGCGGCCCGCGAGCACCCCGGCGTCACGCTGCTTGCGCCACTCGCTGATCAACGACGAGTACAGGCCCTCACGCCGCAGATACCCACCGCCGTCGCCGTGCTCGACAGCGGCCTCGTAGGCCTGAAGATGAGCGAGCTTCTCGGCCGCGCTGAACGCGCGGCGCCGCTTGGGCTCGTCGGCTCGTGGCCCCGGTGAATCCATCCGTCCATTGTGGCCCCCGATCGTTGAGGTCCTCGTGCTGGTGGTCATGAAGAAGTTGATCCGTATCTCGCCCTGCGTCAGGCCGATTTGCTGTGAACCAGTGGACTCAACTCAGCCTGACACGCAGGGGCGCGAGACTGAGCGACTTCGTTCTCGTGGTGCGGGAACAGCAGATCCATTCCGCCGCAGTGGATGTCGAACTCGGCACCGAGATAGCAGGTGGCCATCGCCGAGCATTCCACATGCCATCCGGGACGGCCGGGTCCCCACGGTGAGGGCCATGCGGGCTCGCCGGGCTTGTGCGCCTTCCAGAGGGTGAAATCCAGCGGGTCGTGTTTGCCTACGCCGAGGCTTTCGCCCTGCTGCAGGTCCTCGGGATTGTGGCGGGCCAGTGCGCCGTAGGTGGGGAAGCTGCGCACGCCGAAGTACACGTTGCCCTCGGCGGCATAGGCGTGGCCGGCATCGATGAGCCGCTGCATCAGCTGGATGATCTGGGTGATGTGCCCGGTCGCTCGGGGCTGCGCCGAGGGTGGTAATACGCCGAGGGTGTCGTAGGCCCGGTCGAAGGCGCGTTCATAGGTGGCTGCCCATTCCCACCAGGGCCGGCCGGCCTCGGCGGCCTTGTCCAGGATCTTGTCGTTGATGTCGGTGACGTTGCGTACGAAACTCACGTCGTGGTCGTTGGCCTGTAGCCAGCGTCGCAGCACGTCGAATGCGACGCCGCTGCGCACGTGTCCGATGTGCGGCTGTCCCTGCACGGTGGCGCCACACAGGTAGATCGTCGCCTGACCGGGGATCAGGGGAGTGAATTCCCGCAGGCTCCGCGTGGCGGTGTCGAAGAGGTGCAACGTCACGGGCGACGATGCTACCGGTCGCGGTCCCGGTTCGGGGCTTGCCATCCTGGGGTCCGACATCACGACGCGAGTTGTCGTCTCGGCGCGGCAGCCGGGCGGTCGTGATCGCGGCCGGCCCACCATTGTCGGCCCTCGGGCGGAAGGGTATGCATGGGGTCGTAGTAGGCGTACAACCGGCTCAAAGCCTCGGGGTCGGTGGCTTCGGACGCGGTGCGATAGTTCTTGGACCAGTACGATATTCCGCGTATCCGGTCGTAGTGGGCCGCTTGGTGTACCCAGCGTTTGCCGACCATGGGCACGTCGCCTGACTGGAGGTCTTCAAAGCCCAGTTCCTCGTCGCACGCGGCAAAGCAGCACTGCCGAGTACGCGGCCGCTCCCGCTGCCGTGCTGGCCATCGCGCCCGCGGCCATTCCGCTGGCCGACGCCGTCGCGGTCTCGGTCGCCGCGCTCACCGCCTATCAGGCGGTGCACGAGCACGCTCACCTCACCTCGGCCAGCGAGTCCTGATCAACGGCGCCGGCGGAGGCGTCGGCATGTTCGCCGTCCAACTTGCCAAGCGCACCGGGGCAACAGTGATCGCCACCGCGAGCGGGTGCAGCGCCGCGGCGGTCCGCGCTCACGGCGCCGACCAGATCATCGACTACACCGGCAGCCCCCTCGCCGACGCGCTCTGCGAAGAGAACCTGACCTTCTCCGGTCGTGCGGCGGATCGCTGCTAGCCCGTGTTTCAAAAGTGGTTTGGGTCTGAGGGTGTCGCTGTGTGTCGCCGTCAGCTGGTGATTCGGAAGATGTTGTCTGTGTTGGCGTGTCGGTGATCTGATGCAGACGAGGTCTCCGGTAGATGGTTCAGCGACGAAGAAGAACCAGCACTACCGGAGACCTCGTGACCAGCGTAACGGTGGCGAGGCGAGCGGATCTGACCGACGCCCAGTGGGCGCGGCTCGAGCCGCTGCTGCCTCGCGGTAAGAAGGCGGGCCGCCCGCCGATATGGACGAAACGGCAGCTCATCGATGGAATCCGATGGCGCACACGATGCGGGACACCGTGGAGGGACGTGCCCGAGCGCTACGGGCACTGGCAGACGGTGTACGGGCTGTTCCGCCGCTGGCAACGCGCGGGAGTGTGGATGCTGATCGTGAAAATACTGCAAGCGTTCGCCGATGCCGGCGGTCGGATCGGGTGGCAGGTGAGCGTGGACTCCACCATCGCCCGGGCGCACCGGCATGCCGCCGGTGCCCGCCACGGCGGCCACGCCCAGGTCGAGCCGCCCGGCGGGGTCGATACCGAGCCCGCCGATCATGCGCTCGGGCGTTCGCGTGGCGGCTGGACCACCAAGACGCACCTGGCCTGCGAGCAGGGCCGCAAGGTGCTGTCGTTCGTGCTCACCGCGGGTCAGCGCGGTGACAGTCCGCAGTTCACGACCGTGCTCGCCGGTATCGCGGTGTTCCGCCTCGGGAAGGGGCGCCCGCGGACCCGACCGGAGCGGGTACGCGCCGACAAGGCCTACAGCTCCCGCGCCAACCGCGCGCACCTGCGCAAACGCGGTATCAAGGCCACCATCCCGATCAAGCTCGACCAAGCCGCCCACCGCAAGAAGAAAGGCTCCGCAGGTGGACGGCCACCCGCCTTCGACGCCGAGGACTACAAGCAACGCCACGCCGTGGAGTGCGGTATCGGGCAGCTGAAGGAAAACCGAGCTGTGGCAACACGATTCGACAAACTCGCCGTCCGCTACCTGGCCACCGTCTGCATCGCAGCCATCAACCAATGGCTACGACACGGGTGAGAGCAGGCGCATTCCGCCCCACACACTTTTGAAACACGGGCTAGCACCGCGCCGGTGACCCGCCCCGAGAGCGCACCACCCCTACCCGCAGTAGGTGAGTCCGCCGTCGAGCCCGGCATGTCGCGCTCCTTGTGCCCCGGAAGCCTTACTCGCAGTTAGTTCTTCAGCCCGCTCCTGCTGCCTACCGTTGGAACCGGACGCCCCTCGTGGTGCTCGTCGGCATTACCGTCGGCTCGTCATAAGGCGTGAAATCGGCCGGGGTGCAACGCCAGTATTCGGGTACCGCCGGACGTACGGAGAACTGCCGCGCTGATTCATACGCTCGAAGTAGGGCGGCGGCCTGGATCCACATTAAAGGTTGGAGCCGCGAATGCTGTTGCTGGGGGCGATAGTTGACTAGTGTCCGGCGGATGACGTTGTGGGCGCATAGCGCCAGTGATGTGTCTGGGTTGCGACACAGCCTTCGAGTGCATTGCCGGTCTACGGGGGAGTGGGCGTGCCGGTTTGCGTCGGTGTTCGGTGCGGGTGATCTGGCGTGTGCGCTTGGCTTGTTTCACGATGCGGGTAAGGCGTCGTGTTCGTGGCAGAGCCGCCTACTGGAGGTGGAGGGTAGCGGTGCGCGGGTCGGTGTCCCGCACAAGGAGTTGGGTGCGCGGCTGTTGCATTCGGCGGTTGGTGTTGCGGCGATGGCGGTGTGGGGGCATCACGGGGGTTTGCTGAGCCGTCGGTCGTTCATGGACCTTCTCGATGTCGGTCTGTCGTCGGAGGACACCGATGCTGCGGCACGGTTTTTCGACGCTATCCCGGAGGCTCGGGCGGTGATCGATCGCCGCGAGTTGATTCCGTCGGGCTGGCTCGGGAAAGGCAACGAGTTGGTGATGGAGATGGGTCTGCGGATGGTGTTCTCGGCGTTGGTCGATGCCGACCATCTCGATACCGGAGCGCACCGTCGTGGATTGAAGGGGCCGCAGGTCGCGCAGGCGGCCGATATGGCCGTGTTGGTCGACCGGTTCGAACGCCGTCGGGCAGCAATGATCGGGGACAAGCCGAACACGACAGCCGAGATGGCAGCAACGGATCTGTTGCGTGCGGAGGTGTATGCGGCTGCGGTCGCTGCAGCGGAGTGGGAGCCGGGTGTGTTTCGGCTGGCCGCACCTACTGGTCTGGGAAAGACGTTCGCGCAGGGCGCATTCGGGCTGCATCACGCCCTAGCACGGCAAAAATCTCGAGTCATTGTGGCGGTTCCGTTCGTGACGATCACTGAACAGAACGCCGAGGTGTATCGGCGACTTCTCGACGACGTGTCCGAGCCGGTGGTGTTAGAGCATCACTCGAGTGTTCGTCTTGAGCCGGACGGCGATCCGACAAGTCCGGCGAGCGTGGCGCAGAGATGGGCGCGTCTGGCGGCGGAGAATTGGGATGCACCTTTCGTGGTGACGACGACGGTGCAGTTGTTCCAGTCGATGTTCGGGCGGAAGCCGTCTGAGGTCCGCAAGCTGCACCGGCTGGCTAATAGCGTGCTGATCCTCGACGAAGTGCAGGCGTTGCCGCCCAGGTTGTTGTTGCCGATTCTGAGTGGACTGCGCACTCTGACTGAGCATTTCGGGACGACTGTGTTGCTCACTTCGGCGACCCAGCCGCAGTTCCAGTCGCTGTCGGCGTGGCGAGCGTCCGCGGCGGGGGGTGACGAGATCAGGATTCATGAAGTCATTAGCGATCCACAGTCGTTGTTCGACCGAGCTCGTCGGGTGGGTTATGAGCGGCGGCTGGACTCGCGAATGACCTGGGACCAAGTCGCGAACGAGGTGGGTGCTCAACATCAGGCACTGGTGATCGTCAACTCGGTGCCCGACGCTCGCCAGCTCTATCGTCTGATGTCACAGCAACATCCGCATGTGTGGCATCTGTCGACCCGTATGTGCCCGGACCATCGACGCGCTGTCTTGCGTGTGGTCACTGAGCGCCTTGGGGATGGTTTGCCTGTGTTGCTGGTTTCCACGCAGTTGATCGAGGCTGGTGTGGATGTAAGCTTCCCGGTGGTGTGGCGTGCGCTGGCTCCGGCTGATTCGGTGCAGCAGGCTGGTGGCCGTGCGAACCGTAATGGCGAGTACCCGCAGGGTGGTTTGGTCGTGGTGTTCGATCCGGCCGAGGGCAAGCGTCCGCCCGAGTATGAGACCGGATGTTCCCTCACGACAACTCATTTCGGGTCAGCTCAGGCGGAGTTCGATGACCAGGATGTTCTCGCCCGCTACTACGAGGAGCTCTACGAGCAGTTGAGACTGGACTACCGGCCGATGAACCGATCGAAATGGAACGTCGGCCAAGTCGTTGAGGACAACCGTCGCAAGCTCGACTACATCGCGGTCACCGACGGTCCCGAGATCGATCTCGGCAACAGCGCGGCCAGGGACCCCAAGAAAGCATTCCGAATGATCGACCAGGATACGGTGCCGGTCGTCATCGACGACCACTATCGCCGTACCGTGATCGAAGCCACGGTAGCCGATCTCGCCGCAGGCGCAGTCGGGTCCTCAGCAGCGCTGCGGACGCTGCAGCCGTGGATAGTTCAGCTGCCCAGCCATCGTGCTCGACGTTCCGACACCGCCGCCTTGATCGACAACGTCGTGGGAGACCTCGGACGATGGAAGGGCACCTACGATTGGGACTCCACGACGTGCCGCGGAGTTGGCATCGACGAGGATGACATCCCCACGGTGTTCTGACCTGAGTGTGGCGTCCGTCTCGGATGGGTAGTCGCTTATGGCAGCGCCCAGTCCCGTTGGCTGGGCGAGGATCTCAACACGTAACCTGCGGCCTGCCAAGGTTATCTGCGAGGGGCTCCTGAGTGCGGCAGTCACCGTGCTTAGGGGTCTCGTTCAATCATGTGCTCGTCACCGGCTGACCTGACTGCGTGATTTTCAAAGCCCATCGAAGGCGTTTCTTGTCGGTGCCTTGGAGCAGGATGCTGCGCTATGCCCGTCATACCCCTGGCGCAACAAGTTTCGGAGAAATTCCGATACCCATGTGCCGTCCCCGCTGCTAGCCTTCCTTGTGCCGCTGGGGGATTCAGGCGGCAGGATACGTGAACTTCTACATATGGTGGTCTGGTGTGCCATCCCGTCGGGTCAGCGTTCTATTTCTTATGTCCAGTGCTGGAAAGGGTGCGGTTTCAGTGTCTTTGGTTGTGCAGGTTAGGGGTCCGGGTGCGTTGTTCACCCGACCGGAGTTGACCGTCGAGCGGGTGTCCTACCCGGTGATGACGCCGACCGCGGCTATCGGGGTGTTGGAGGCGATCTACTGGAAGCCGGAGTTCTCGTACCGGATCAAACGCATCGAGGTGCTCGAGCAGATTCGTCACTTCACGTTACGACGTAACGAGACAACGGATTTAGCGTCATTATCCGATGCGGCTTCGGGTCGACGACGGTTGGACACGGTCGCGAATCGGGTCCAGCGAAACGCGGTCTGTTTGAAGGACGTCGCGTACCGGATTCACGCCCAAGTGGACCTGCGTCCGCACGCGACCAAGCCGGAAGCCGCCTACCGAGACCAGTTCCGGCGGCGCGTAGCGCGCGGACAGTGCTTCTCCCAACCATATTTAGGCACACGGGAATTCGCCGCGAGCTTCGGTGAACCAGACGATCAGCCACCGATCGAGATGGACGCCGAGCTGGGGGTGATGCTGCACAGCATTCGCCACGAAGACCGGCGAAAGTCGTTCACCTGGTTCCATGCCACGTTGAAAAAGGGTGTGCTCGATATCCCGGTAGACGGTATTGCACAGCAAGATTCGGTGGAGTGCTGATGCTTCTGAATCGTCTGGCGGCCTACGGGCGGGACAACCGTGGCGACGGCCCGGCCTTCCATCGAGAATTCGAGTTTCGGTGGAAGCTCGACATCCGCACGAGGCGTGGCGAGATCGAGCGTGTTGAGTTGACGGGGTTGCGTGACCCCGAGGCGTCGAATCGGGGTGTGACATATACCGTCCCGACTTCCGATCGGACAGTGAACGTCTTGGCGCACCTGGCTGCTGATGACGTGCAGTACGTTCTGGGTTGGGGTGACGACTCGACCAAGGATGAGCGCGTTGCGAGATGCCACCAGGACTATATCGATCTGGTGCGCAGGTGGGCTGAGGCAGTCAAACCAGAGGTCGACCGAGTACCGCACCTTTTGCTGACGTTCCTCACCTCGGGCCGTCTGGCGCTCCTCGACCACCCTGAAGGTATTCGGGCCAAAGATCGCGTGATCACCGTGATCGACGGCGTTCCGGCCCACCGAAGCCCGACCGCAGCCAGGCAGTGGGCGGTAGAGGTTGCGGCAAATAAGTCGAGCGGTCGATTCCCTGCGTGTCAGGCTGAGTTGAGTCCACTGGTTCACAGCAAATCGGCCTGACGCAGGGCGAGATACGGATCAACTTCTTCATGACCACCAGCACGAGGACCTCAACGATCGGGGGCCACAATGGACGGATGGATTCACCGGGGCCACGAGCCGACGAGCCCAAGCGGCGCCGCGCGTTCAGCGCGGCCGAGAAGCTCGCTCATCTTCGGGCCTACGAGGCCGCTGTCGAGCACGGCGACGGCGGTGGGTATCTGCGGCGTGAGGGCCTGTACTCGTCGTTGATCAGCGAGTGGCGCAAGCAGCGTGACGCCGGGGTGCTCGCGGGCCGCAAGCCCAGCGACAAGATCGGCAAGCTGACCGCCGAGCAATCCGAGATCGCCCGGTTGACGCGGGAGAACGCCCGGCTGAACAAGCGCCTGTCGACCACCGAGGCCGCCCTGGATATTATGGGAAAAGCGCACGCTCTCTTGGAAAACCTTTCCGAGAGAGCGGATTCCGACGAGCAGCGCAAGAAGCGTTGACCGCCGCGTATACGGCGTTGACCGCCGCTGGGGTGCCCACCCGGCAAGCGGCGTCGTTGACCGGGCTGGTGCGTTCGACCGCGATCCGCCGGGGCAAGGCCGCCGCCGCGCTCACTGTGGTGGTGTCCACGACACCGCCTCCGGACCCGGTTAACAAGCTGACCGTCCTGGAACGAGCGGGCATTCTGGCGGTGCTCACCAGCGACCGGTTCGTCGACCTGGCGCCGCTGCAGATTTACGCCCAGTTGCTCGATGAGGGTGTCTACCTGTGTTCGGTGTCCACGATGTATCGGGTGCTGCGGGAAAACCGGCAAGTCGGCGAACGCCGACGACTGGCGCGACACCCGGCGAAGGTGTGTCCGGAGCTGGTCGCGACCGCGTCCCGGCAGGTGTATTCGTGGGACATCACCAAGCTCGCCGGCCCGATCAAAGGCCAATATTTCGATGCCTACGTGATGATCGACATCTACTCCCGCTACATCGTCGGTGTCCATGTCCATACTCACGAATCCGGTGTTCTGGCAACGGAATTGATGAAGGAGATCTTCGGTGTCCACGGCATCCCGCAGGTCGTGCACGCCGATCGGGGCACCTCGATGACATCCAAGACCGTCGCAGCGCTGCTCGCAGACCTCGAGGTCACCCGGTCGCATTCCCGGCCGCGGGTGTCCAACGACAACCCCTTTTCCGAGGCGCTGTTCAAAACCTTGAAATACGGGCCGGAATTCCCTGAACGCTTCGGAACACTCACCGAGGCAAGACAATTCATGGATTCATTCGCCCAGTGGTACAACCACGAACACCGCCACACCGGCATCGGCTTACACACACCCGCCGATGTCCACTACGGGCTGGCCACCGGCAAAGCAGCCGACCGGCGCACCGTGCTCGACGCGGCCCGCGCCCGACACCCGCACCGCTTCGCCACCACAACACCGCCGAAGATCCTCGACCTGCCCCACACCGTCTGGATCAACCGACCCGCCGACGACAACACCCAGGAGACCGATACCGCAGCCGCATAACACACCCAGCGGTCTCATTCGGCTTGACAAATTCCGATTCGACACATGCCTGGTCTGCGGGCTACAGCGTGACTTGCTGAAAAATATTCCGGTCAAGGTATCGGGGACTCTGGTTCCCGGCGCGAGCAACGACGCCACTCTGGTGAGCGTCAACGAGCCGGTATTCGGCTACGACCTGACCAACGATCAACTCGCCTACACGCCTATCTGTCTGACCTGTGGCGATGAGATGATGGTCGGCCTGACCGGAGTGTTGTCCTCCGAGCATGCAATAACCTATCCCGACCAGAACGCCCGGCTCGCGTGGTGGTGCAGCGATCCTGGCGAGGAGCTGTGGGTCGATCAGGTGATCGAACCGGATCCCGACCAGGTCATCGCACTGCTGCGGTCTGTGCATGCCGGGAAACCGACGACGGCTCGCAGGCAGGCGGCTCGCTTCTGTTGGCTTGCGGTGGGAGGGAACGTCTCTCGTGTGATGGTGCGCGACTGGATCGATCTACCGCTGGTCGATGCCGACAAGAACGCGCCGAGCTTGGACCGCAATATCGCGGCCTGGTTCGACGATCACGAGAACACGCCGCGGTGGCCGCACCCGAGGGCATTGCCGGACGGCGTCACGCTCGGACCGGGTCTGCGCTGGCATCCGATCAGAGAGATGGTGGAGTGCCTGGGACGCTGGGACAAGGGAACTGGGCGATACGCGCGCTTCGGCGCCAAAAATGCCGACCGCTTCGCGCAGGCTAACCACGACTTATTGCGGGCGGCATTTCTCGGCACGCCGGTGTCGATGTCGCTACGCAGCCACCTGATGCACCGCATCAGCAACGACCGACGCATCGACGACGCTCGCGTCGCCTTGATTCGCCTCGCCCTCAACCGCTGCCCCAACCGAAACGAGGACACGCCCATGCCGACAGGGCTCGACATCGACCGCCGCGACCCCGCCTACCTCGCTGGCCGCCTGTTCGCCTTGCTGGAGAACACTCAGCGCGCCGCACACCGCCGCAACGAAGAAGCAGCGAACGGTGGTCCGACTGCCAAGGGGAAATCGGACGCGGACAAGAAACCCGACGAGGTGAACAGTACTTTCGGCAACCGCTATTTCCGTAGCGCGGTAGCGACACCGAGAGTTGCACTCACTCAAGGACGGATCGAGGCCAATGCCTGGCTCAACAAGATCAGGCGCCGTCACTCACCGGCCTACGCTGCCTACTTCACGAACCAGCTGACTGAACTCTATGCACTTGTCGACGGCAACGGGTTGCCCGCGCGTTGCAGTCTGCGGCAGCAAGAACAGTTCGTCCTCGGCTACCACCACCAACTCGCCTTCCGCACCAATACAACCTCCGCCGACGCCTGACCTCCGCCCCTGAAGGGACACCACTCCTGATGACTGCCACACTCGCTGCTTCGCATCTGAATCCCGCTGTCCGCCACGATATGGTCCTGTTGTTCGACGTCACCGACGGCAACCCCAACGGCAACCCCGACGCGGGCAACCAACCTCGCGTCGATATCGAATCCGGCCACGGCCTGATCACCGACGTCTGCATCAAACGCAAAATCCGCGACACCCTGGCATTGGCCGCAGCGGACAACCCCCGCTACGGCATCTTCGTCGAAGCAGGCCACGCCCTCAACACCCGACTGGCTGAGTCATACACCGCGAATGGGCTGGACCTCGTCGCAAAGGGGAAAAAGAAGGCCACCCTGACCAAGGATGAAGCCGGCATCGCCAAAGCGTGGTTATGCAACCGGTACGCCGACATCCGTCTCTTCGGCGCTGTCCTGTCCACCGGCGACACCAACGCCCTCGGCCAAATCCGAGGCCCTCTGCAAGTCGGTATGGCCCGAAGCATCGACCCGGTCACCCCAACAGAGCATCCGATCACCCGTGTCACACAGACCCGCCAAACCGATATCGACAACGGCGAGTCTACCGAAATGGGTGGAAAATGGACCATCCCTTATGGCCTCTACAAAGCTGAAATCACTTACTCCGCAAGCCGCGGCGCCCAAACCGGTGTCGACGCAAAGGATTTCGAGCTGCTCTACCGTGTCCTGGAAATGATGTTCGACCATGACCGCTCGGCCACCCGCGGCAGCATGGCCACTCGCGGCCTATACGTTTTCAGCCACGACAACGCCTTCGGCAACGCTCCAGCCCACAAACTGCTCAATCGCGTGAGCATCGCACAGCGCAACAAGCACAGCGAGCACGGTCCACGCAGCTTCGCCGACTACGACGTGGCCGTCGACACCACCGACCTACCGACCGGCATCACCTTCACCCAAGCGATCAGCTAACCGAGCGATGCCCGAACCCTCGGTTAGTGGGCACAGCTGGGACGTACCGATCTCGGCGATCGAGCACCACGCCTACTGCCCGCGTCAAGCCATCCTGATCCGGCAGGAAGCGTATTTCGAGTCCAACGTTGACACTGTCCGAGGAGACATCGCACACGCGGCAGTCGACCGGGGCGGAACACTCACCGGACGGGCAGGGACCACCATTTGGCGGTCAACACCCGTCCACAACCGCGAACTCGGCATCCACGGAGTCTGCGACACCGTCCACTGGACAGCCACCGGCCCCGTCCCGGTGGAGCACAAATCAGGAACATACCGAGTCGGCGGACCAGCCGATCTCCAGGTCGCTGCGCAGGTGCTGTGTCTGCGTGAAATGTTCAGAGCAGACGTACCCTACGGCGAACTCTTCGCCGGTAAAACCCGCCGCCGCTACAGGATTGACGTCGACGCGCAATTGACTGCCACCGGGCGGTGCCGATGGGTGCAGCGAACATGCCCGGGCGCTGCGCCGGTCCGAACGGACCGGCGAGGATCTCAACATTCTGGTGGCGAGAATCGTCCACAGCGAACTATCGCTGCGCCGGTCCGAACGGACCGGCGAGGATCTCAACCTTGCCGCGGAAGGCTCAGTGGACGCGCGCAAGAACGCTGCGCCGGTCCGAACGGACCGGCGAGGATCTCAACGTCATCGAGTTCGGCGACGATGCCGTCACAGCGTGGCTGCGCCGGTCCGAACGGACCGGCGAGGATCTCAACCAGGCCGAGCAGTACGTAGGTGTCGCGTCTATGGTGCTGCGCCGGTCCGAACGGACCGGCGAGGATCTCAACAACGACACCTGCCCTGCGGTGATCACCACGAACGCTGCGCCGGTCCGAACGGACCGGCGAGGATCTCAACGTCGTATAGACGGTCATCCGGCTGTAGGGCATCAGGCTGCGCCGGTCCGAACGGACCGGCGAGGATCTCAACTCTTGTCGATCCTCATATTGGACCGGCCCGAGAAGGCTGCGCCGGTCCGAACGGACCGGCGAGGATCTCAACACCGATACCCGCGCCGGGGTGTCGGGTGTCAACATGCTGCGCCGGTCCGAACGGACCGGCGAGGATCTCAACCCGATCGGCACCGCAACCGCGCACGCAGGCAACTGGCTGCGCCGGTCCGAACGGACCGGCGAGGATCTCAACCGTGACTGAGCGCGTTCTGCTGCGCCACGTGCCCGGCGCTGCGCCGGTCCGAACGGACCGGCGAGGATCTCAACACCGTGCAGTCCTACGGCTACGGCGTCCGCTACTGGCTGCGCCGGTCCGAACGGACCGGCGAGGATCTCAACTTGAGCTGTGCGATTGGTACGGGCGCCTTGATGGGCTGCGCCGGTCCGAACGGACCGGCGAGGATCTCAACCTGCCAGACGATGTGGGCTTCGTCGGCGGCGTAGGGGCGCTGCGCCGGTCCGAACGGACCGGCGAGGATCTCAACGAGCAGGACACGAAAAAAGGACGGGCTGCGCAAAGCTGCGCCGGTCCGAACGGACCGGCGAGGATCTCAACGGTTGGCGGGAGACTTACTCCGACGCCGGGAAGACGCTGCGCCGGTCCGAACGGACCGGCGAGGATCTCAACTGTCGATTGGATTTCCGACCAGTGGGGCAAGGTCGAGCTGCGCCGGTCCGAACGGACCGGCGAAGATCTCAACATCGGCGTGCAAGGTACTGCCGGCGCATTGACCAGCTGCGCCGGTCCGAACCGGCGAGGATCTCAACAGATACTCCCGCTGGGCGTCATTCAGAAGGACGCTGCTGCGCCGGTCCGAACGGACCGGCGAGGATCTCAACCCGAAGGCACCGACCGGCTGGCGACACTCGACGAGCTGCGCCGGTCCGAACGGACCGGCGAGGATCTCAACTCCGAATGTCGAACGTGCTGCCTCTCCAGCAAGCTGGCTGCGCCGGTCCGAACGGACCGGCGAGGATCTCAACAGATCCGGAACGCCGAACACCAGGCCACCTGCCAGCTGCGGCGGTCCGAACGGACCGGCGAGGATCTCAACGGCACCAAGGTCCTGGACGCGAACCGCGCGGTCCGCGCTGCGCCGGTCCGAACGGACCGGCGAGGATCTCAACACGGTGGCGAGTCCACCATCACCGTTGGTGGCCGAGCTGCGCCGGTCCGAACGGACCGGCGAGGATCTCAACAATGCGGCTATGGCGGTGCTGACGGCACCGATAACGGCTGCGCCGGTCCGAACGGACCGGCGAGGATCTCAACGCAGCCGAGGCTGGAATCGTGCCTGGCGAAGTGGTGTGTGGGCCGCCGCACCGACAGGTTCGAGAAGCTCGGACCAACTAAGGAGCTGTGGTGTCTGCGGGGATGAGTTGATACGGATCAGACGACCGCCCAACTGTCGAACCCAATCGAGCGGCTCGTCACGTAGTTGTGATAAACGCGAATCATGACGGCAATGTAATCTGATTACATTTTCAATGTGGCTGAGGCGATCGAGGACACCGCGCCGGTACGTCGCACGACGCTCGGCCGGACCGGGGTCTGTCCTACCTGCAATGGGAGGGCGATTCGGTCCTTACGCCCAACAGAGGCGGTCCTGATCGAGGATAAAGGCCACTTGCCGATGCTCGAAGCGCCGGAATACACGGCGCGCCTGATTCAGGCCCTGCTGGCAGGCGTCGATGCCTGAGCACCGACTGAATCACCCGGTGCGGCCGTTACGTCCGTAACATCCGCCCAAGACGTAAACCGAATACATCCCTGGTGCCGGTTATTGCCGGCCCACTTCGAGACCGTAGATGGAGACACGCAGTGGGAACGAACGAGCGCGATAGGCAAGAGATTCTCAGCATCCATCGAAACTGGTGGGTGGCCAACTATCAGTGGGACATTCCCTTGATGCGCGAGTGCTTTCCGCCGGGGTACTCGTTCCTCAACTTCAATCTCAGTGGGGATCCGTACTTCGGCCGCGAGGAACTGACCGCGTTCTGGGAGTCCTTCAAGGATATTCCCCGCCCGAAGCCTGCTGTCATGCACATTTGGCGGCTGACGGTCAGCGGCGACATGGCGTGGCTGCTGTGCGAGGGAAACTTCGAGACCGTCGCCCTGCCAGATCAGTATCTGCGCAGCACCGAGATCTACCAACGTGACGACGGCGACGGCAATCCGGTCTGGAAGATGTGGCACTTCCACTGCTCGCAGATGGCCGCGCCCGACAAGGTTCGCGTGCCGTTCGGCGACACCTACGAATCCCGCGGCGTCGGCTACCTGCCGTACGGGCAGAGCTTTTCTGTCACGGACGACCAGTAGCACACGAACGGTAACAGCACTGAAATAAGCTGTCACCGGCGAGAAATGTAATCCAATTACACTGTTGTTGAAACAAGATTTATGAAGGATTCTCTTCGGGTCTTCTCGAGACGCAATGCGATTTTGTCTCGGCGCTTTGTTTGGCATGCCTAAATGCCGGTATTTCCAGCCAGAAAGGAATCTTCATGTCCACTCTCGAGAGTGATCGCAGCGCCATTCTCGCGCTGCACAAGGACTGGTGGGAAGCCAACTGCGGGCTCGACATCCCGCGGATGCAGACGGTCTTCCCGGCCGGCGACGCGTACCTGATGTTCAATCTCAACGGGCATCCGTACTTCGGGATCGCCGAGAAGACAACCCTCTGGGAGTACTACAGCACGCGCATCAACATCGGAATGTCCGAGGTGTACATCATGCGCCTCGACATCGGGGCGGACATGGCCTACCTGTGCGCGGAGGCGCTGTTCCCGCGGACGCGGAACACTGTGGCCGAGGACGGCACCCCACTGAGTATCGGGGCGACCGAGTCCGCCTACGGTCCGGTCACGCGGGTGCGCGCCACGGAGGTATACAAGCGCGACGACGGTGACGGCGAGCCGCAGTGGAAGCTGTGGCACTTCCACTGCTCCCCGCTCCCGCCGGGTGATGAGGTGCGCCCGAGCACGACGGACACCAGCGACCAGCGCGGCCTGGGTTTCGTGCCCGGGCACGAAACGATCAGCGTGGTCGGGAAATGAGCCGGCGGACGATCGATCGCGACGCAGGCCCGATTGCCGTCAGCTACCTCGGAGACCCAGCGTCCGAGAAGTTGCCCCTGCTGTTCATCCATCCGATAAACCTGCGCGGCGCGGCGTGGGACGCGGTCGTATCCGCCTTCGACGACCGGTTCCTGATCGTCCCCGACATGCGCGGGTTCGGTGACTCGCCACCTGTGGCCGAATACAGCGTTGACCTGTGGGCAAAAGACTGTATCGACGCGGTCGATGCAGCCGGCATCAAGCAGTTCCACGCTATCGGTGGATCGCTCGGTGGCCCGATAGCGACCTATATTGCCAGCGTCCTGCCCGACCGGGTCGTCTCGGTGATGGCAGTCGGCAGCCAGATGTTCTCCGTGAACCGTGACAACGCCTCGGTTCTGGCCACCCTCGAGAGCCACTCCGTTCCCGAGATGTTCTCGATCGTGATCCCGAAGTATTCCCTTGGCCCACACGCGTCCGCCGAGGTGGTCGCGAAGACGTTGGCGATCTGCAACCCCAACGGGCCCGATGACGTGCGCAAGGTGTGGCGCGCGGCAGGTGCGACCGACGTCCGCTCGAACGCCGCTACTGTCACCTGCCCGGCGACAGTCGTCACGGGCGAATTCGACCTGACCTGCTTGCCCGAGGCAGGGGCCGAGATGGCCAAGGCGCTCAACGCGCCGCACATCATCATGACGGGCATCGGCCACCTGCCGATGTTGGAGGAGCCCGAGGCGCTCATCCCGCTCATAGAGCAGCATCTCGCACGTGCAGAGACGCAGCGATGACCTTCTCGATCGTCGCGCGCGACCCGGAGACCGGTGAGCTGGGCGTAGCGAGCCAGTCGCACTACTTCGCACTCGGACGGGTGGTCACCTTCGCCCAGTCCGGTGTCGGGGTGGTGGCTACCCAGTCGTTCGTGGACCCGGCCTACGGCCCCGACGGACTCACCCTGATGGCCGCCGGCAGGACCGCAACCGAATCGCTACAGGAGCTTCTGGCAGCCGACGACGAACGCGAGCTGCGCCAAGTCGCGATGCTGGACGCCACCGGCGACGCGGCTTCCTACACGGGAGCTCGCTGCGTGCCCTCGAGAGGCGAGCTGCGCGGCAAGGACGTCGTCGTGCTAGGGAACATGCTGACCAATGGGGACGTCGTACCGGCGATGCTGACCGCGTACGAGTCGTCGGCCGGATCTCTGTCGAGCCGGATCCTGACGGCGATGGATGCGGCGGAGGCCGCCGGTGGCGACGCTCGTGGCCGGATGTCGGCGTCGATCGTGATCGTCAGTGGCGAGCGCGGGCCCCGGCCATGGAGTAATCGACTTCTCGACCTGCGGGTGGACGAGAGCGCCGACCCGCTGGTGGAGCTGCGCCGCCTCGTCGAGCTCAGCGAGGCGCACACGATCTTCGGTAACTCGGTCTTCACCCCTGGGTTGCTCTCCAGCACGTCGCCAACCTCCGGCGCGAAACTGAACGCAGCGCTCGAGGCGCTCGACGGCGCCCAGCGCGTCATCGGTGACGACCTGGAACCCCAGCTATGGAAGGGCGTGCTGCTCGTCCGCGCGGGTTCCGTCGAGCAGGGAGGGAAGCTCATCAGCCGGGTGGTCAGCGAGCGTGAGCAATACCGCGCGTTCGTCGAAGGGCTGCACGAAGTGGGCATCCTTCCGGTCGCAGCATCGGAGCTGGTCGGCGATGTCTGACCAGCTGGAGCTTCGGCGACGCCTGATCGACCTGGCCGCGACGCCGTCGGGCGAGGCGCTGACCGCCCTGGCGGCGCCGAGCGCACAGCTGTGCCTGGACATGCACCTGTCATCGCTCTCGGAAGGATCGGCTGCCCTGCTGTCGATCCTGGGATCACTGGACGCCGGGCAGCGCGCCGGGTTGACCGCCCTCGGGCACGCCGACCGGACAGTGCTGCTCGCACCGGCTCGCCCGGCGAACCCCGGTACCCGCGCGGTGTTCGTCTTCTCCCACCCGGGCGCGGGAAAGGTCACCGAGATCGTGTCCTACACCGACGGGACGGACCCTGACGATGCAACGACGGAAGCCGCGCCGGCTGGCGCGACCCGGCCCGTGGCGGCAGCGGGTCGCATCGAGCCCTGCACCGACCGGGTGCTCGTCACTGCGTCATCGGACACGCTCGGATTCGAGATCGCCCAGGCGTTCTTGCGGGCCGGTGCGTCGGTGGCCTTCCACGGCACCCGGTCAGAGCTCACCGTCCCGGCGCCCGCCGTGGGGAGCCGCGCAGCCTACCTGCCGGCGGACCTGGCCGACGCCGAGCAGAGCGAACAGCTCGTGCTCGACGCGGCCGTGGCGCTCGGTGGACCGATCACCATCCTGATCAACAACCTCGGGCCTTGGGACAGCACCCCGCTCTCGCAACTGTCAGGGCCGGCCTGGGACACCGGCTTGCAGGTGCACATGGGCGCAGCGTTGCGGCTGGCTCAGCTGGTTGCCCCGGGTATGCGTGAGGCGGGCAGGGGACGGATCGTCAATATCTCCGCGGGCTCGGCGTACGTCAGAGACCACGGCCTCTATGGGTTTGCCAAGGGAGCACTCGGCCTGATGACCGAGTCGCTGGCTTACGAACTCGCCCCCGAGGTGACCGTGAACGCGGTCGCGCCGGGACAGATCGAGGAGAGCGTCGAGGCCATGAATGCGATCGACCCCACAGCTGTCCCTGCCATGCTCCGCGGCACGCCGGCCGGCCGCTTCGTCACGCGTGCGGAGGTTGCGCGAGCCGTCGTAGCGCTGTGCGAGCCGGCTTTCGACATGGTGACTGGTGTTGTCCTTCCGCTCGACGGCGGCTACCGGATCGCCTCGACGACGAGGACCCGGTCATGAGCACGCGCGAGCTGTCGGCGCTGGCCCGAGGCATCGCGGGCGACGACGCGGTCGTCACCGCCGGCAATGCCGACGTGGTAGCCCGGCTGCCCCTTCCAGTCGGCGCGTTCTACGCGGCTTATCTCGGCGCTGACCTGGCGGGAATGCTGGCCCTGCTCCACCCAGCCGTCACGCTGCGGTTTCCCTCCTACCCGCCCCTCGTCGGCATCGACCGAGCACGGGAGTTCTTCGAGTTCCAGAGCACGCTGTTTCGTGAGATGGACTTCCAGCTCGTCGACGCGTTCTCGCAGGCACTGATGACCGTCGTGATCTGGCGTGAGAGCGGCACCACCGCCTCGGGCGCCGCCTGGCGCTGCCACGGCGTCGACACCTTGCTCGCCGATGCCAAGCAGATCCTGGCCATCCAGGTCGGTGGCTCGGGCTGGCCCCTGCGTGAGCTGCTACCCCGCTTCGCACCTGAGCGCACATATGCGACACCCGTTCGATCTGGAGGACACGAATGACCGCTATCGGCTACGTACTGGGCAGCACGCTGCCGCCGGTGCTGCTTCCGGAGGCGTCCCGGGCGATCGAGGCCGCCGGGTTCGACAGCGTCTGGATGAGCGAGGACTACTTCATGACCGGCGGAGTGGCCGGCGCCGGCGTCGTACTCGGTGCTACCGAGCATCTCACTGTCGGCATCGGCCTGCTGCCGATCTATGTCCGCCATCCGGCGCTCACGGCGATGGAAGCGGCCACACTCGCGGGAGCCTTTCCCGACCGCTTCCGGCTGGGACTCGGTACGGGTGTCGCGGCGTGGCTCGATCAGATGGGTGTGGCCCACGCGGCGCCGCTCACGTCGATGCGCGACACGGTCGACTCGGTGCGCTCGCTGCTCGCGGGCGAGTCGCTGTCTGTCACGAACCGCTTCACGTTCGAATCGGTCCGTCTGAGCTACCCGCCGGCGAAGGTCCCGCAGATCTACATCGGTGCGACCGGCCCAAAAATGACCAGCCTGGCGGGCGAGATCGCCGACGGGGTGCTGATGTCGGTGCTGTCCAGCCCGGCGTTCGTGCGCCGCGCGCGCGCAAGGATCGACGAAGCTGCCGGTGCCGGCACCCCACGACGGTCCATTTCGGCCTTCGCGATCTTCTCCTTGGCCGAGACGACCGAACAGGCGAGGCACGCTGCGCGCCCGGTCATCGCGGAGTATTTGTCGCACGGCAACAGTGGGCTGACCGATGCGGCCGGTATCACCGACGACGTCAAAGCGCTGCTCGCTGGCGGCGGCCGTGAGCGGCTCGAGCGTGAGATGCCCGACGATTGGATCGATCTCATCAGCATCAGCGGAGATGCCCCGACCTGCCTGCGCGCCCTCGCCGCACTCGAGGAAGCGGGCGCGGACGAGATCGCCTTGATGCCGGTGGACAGCACGAATCTCGTCGAGCAGATCAAGTCTGCCGGGGCAGCACTGGGGCTGTCCAAGTCCTGAGACCTGTCCCGCGCCGTCACTTGCCGTCGGGACCGTATGCGTTCCAACCCCTATAGGAGAAGAATACGATGGAATTCGAAGTCTTGAGGCGATCCGCCCTGGCGGTCGCCGGCGTGGGGTTGCTCCTTCTGGCCGGCTGTACGTCATCCAGCTCCGGTACGTCCACGAACGGCGCTGGCGGGTCCGACGTTGTCATCGGTTTCGGCGACGTGGACAACCTCGACCCCGTCCAGTTCAAGGCCGCCACCGGCTATACCGTGGTGGGCAACGTATACGGAACGCTGTTCACGGAGAACTACACCGACAAGGGCGGCACACTCGTCGGCAACAACACGTACTCGCTGTCGCTGGCGAAATCCGTGACGTACAACGCCGACGGAACATTGCTGACAATCGAGTTGAAGCCCGACCTGAAGTTCGAGGACGGTTCCCCGCTCACTGCGGACGACGTTGCGTACACCCTGCAGCGTGCTCTTTCCGATGCCGGCTACACACGCGTCTTCTCGACGTATCTCAACATCGCGGACCCGGCCAAGGACATCACGGTGGTGAACCCGACAACTGTCCAGATCGTCACCACGCAGAAGGCCGCCCTGATGGAGAAGTTCCTGTCGTTCCAGACCTTCGGGATCCTGGACAAGGCGGCGGCGATGAAGAGCAGCACACAGAAATGGGCGTCGGACTACTTCGCCAAGAATGTGGTCGCCTCGGGCCCCTACAAGATCTCGAAGTGGACTCCGGGTACCAGCATCGTGCTGACCAAGAACCCGAACTACACGGCGGCCGACATGAGCATGGCCCCGGCGACCGTCACCTTGCAGAACATACCCACCAGCGACCAGGCATACCTGGCCCTGCAGAACGGTTCCATCGACATCGCGATGGGCCTACCGCCGAAGCTGGCGAAGCAGGCGCAGGGCAACAATAAGGTCGCCGTCTATAGGACGCCTTCGTCGGACATCGTGTACATGGGCATGAACGTAAAGGATCCGGCGCTGTCGAACCCTCAGGTTCGTCAGGCGATCTCCTACTTGATCCCGTACGACACGCTGCGCAAGGAGGTGATGCAGGGTTTCGCGAACTCCGCATACGGACCGGCGCCCTATCCGATGGTGAGCGCACTCGACTCCACGGGCACCAAGGACGCCTACCCGACAGATCCGGCCAAGGCGGCAACGCTGCTGAAGGCTGCTGGAGTCAGCAACCTGTCGCTGACGCTCTCGGTCGACGCGGCGGACGCGAGCGCGGTGGAGTCGGCGACGTTCATCCAGAGCGCGCTCGCGGCCGGTGACATCAACGTCACCGTCAACCAGATGACTGCCGCCGATTACAACACCGCTCTCGGCGCTCGCAAGCTGCAGATGTTCCTGGGCGAGTGGTACTCGTGGGGCGAGGACCCGATCTACCAGATGAACTTCCTGTTGAAGTCGACCGCATTCACCGACTACTCGGGCTACTCCAACCCGCAGTTCGACGCGCTGGTGACGAATGGCATCAACGTGACCGACAGCGCCCAACGCGACACGCTGTCGCAGCAGGCGCAGCAGATGGCGATCGCGGACGCTCCTTGGGCATTCCTCTACACGCGGGACTCCATCATCGTCGGGAACTCGAACGTGGGCGGGGTCACCCGACCCGATGACCAGTACCTGCGGTTCCAGAACCTCACCCTCAAATAGCCCTCACCCGACATGCCCGGGGTGAGGCCGGCGTACCTGCCGGACCCTCACCCCGGCCCATCGCGCGGTCAGCCGCGCCAAGAACAGGAGAGTCGTCGTGGGCCGCTACATCCTGCACCGTGCGTTTCTGGCGGTGATCACCATCTTCGGAATCGCCCTCGTGATCTTCGTCGTCACCCAGTTACTACCCGGTGACGCCGCGCGAGCTCGAGCCGGCCAGTACGCCACCACGGAGCAGATCGCGGCGCTGCGAGTGAAGTTCGGTCTCGACAAGTCAATTCCGGTACAGCTCGGCGACTACATCCTCGGCCTGTTCCGCGGCGATCTGGGAACTTCCGCCCGGACGAGCCAACCGGTGCGCACGGAACTGCTGCAACGCCTGCCGGCCACTATCGAATTGAGCGTGGCTGCACTGCTCGTGGCGCTCGTGATCGGCGTCGTGGTCGGTACCGTATCGGCCCAGAAGCGAGGCACGGCATTCGACGGATTCCTTCGCGGGTTCACCGTCCTGACCTCCTCGACCGCGTCCTTCTGGATCGCCCTGCTCGCAATCGTCGCCCTCTGCAACAATCTCGGCTGGTTTCCGAGCCCGATCGGGCGGTTGCCGCGGGGATCCGGCACGCCGCCTGACATCACCGGCTCCTACGTACTGGACTCGCTGTTCAGCGGGAATATCTCGCTGGCACTGATCTCGCTGCGATCCCTCGCGTTGCCGGCATTGGTTCTCGGCCTCATCACGGCGCCGTCGATCATCAAGGTGGTTCGCGCGTCGACGATCCGGTCGCTGAACTCGGACTTCGCGCGGACCTCGCGGTCCTTCGGCTATTCCAGCACGTCCATCCTCTTCCGGGACGGTCTGCGCAACTCGCTGCTCCCGGTGCTCACCACGGTCGGCATCGTCGCCGGATACCTGCTCGGTGGCAACGTGATCATCGAGCAGTTGTTCTCATGGCCCGGCATCGGCCAGTACGCATACCAGGCACTGCAGCAACACGACCTGAATGCCCTGCGTGGATTCGCCTTGCTGGTCGGCGTGATCTACGTGCTGCTGAACACGGTGCTCGACATCCTCTACGCGCTCGCTGATCCGCGCGTACAACTCCAGGCGGCCTCATGACGATCCTCGGCCTCAGGGCCACTACAAGCCCGCGATCGGGACAGGTACGACGACTCTGGTCATTCAACGCCGGCAACGTCGGCTTCATCGTCGGCCTGGCGATCCTGCTGGCGATGTTCGTGCTCTCCCTAGTCGTGCCGATCACTCTCGGCTCGGGCACCGTGACCCATTCCGCCGACACCCTCCAGGCCCCGTCCGGTGCGCACGTCTTCGGCACCGACGAGTTCGGCCGGGACATCTTCGTCCGCTGCATGAACGCCGTGCGTATCGACCTGTCCCTCGCCCTCGTCGTCGCTCTGGTCGGGCTGGTGATCGGCAGCGTCGTCGGCTCGATCAGCGCGACCATCGGCGGCTGGTTCGACGTGGTGGTCATGCGACTGACCGACATGCTGATGGCGTTCCCGGCGTTCGTCCTCGCGCTCGTCATCACCGCATCGCTGGGCAACAGCGCACGGAACGCGGCGATCGGCGTCACCATCGCCTACATTCCCCAGTTCATCAGGCTGACCCGCGCGCAGGCCCTCGAGGTGCGCACCACGGACTTCGTCGCCGCGAGCCGGGTTAGTGGCACGAAGACCTTCCTCATCGCCGCCCAGCATGTGCTGCCCAACTCGTTCCGCGCGCCGATCGTCCAAGCTTCGCTGATCGCCGCATGGGCCGTTCTCGATATTGCCGGCCTGTCCTTCCTCGGAGTCGGGGTCCAACCACCCACTGCGGAGTGGGGCCAGATGATCGCCCTCGGCTCCGGCGATGTTCTGCTCGGTGCCTGGTGGACGGCGCTGTTCCCCGGCCTCATGATCGTCACGGCTGCGTCGGCATTCCAGCTGATCGGCGACCGATTCGAACGGATCATCCGATGACGGCGCTGGATCTATCCGGGCTGACCGTGCGGGGCCCGGCAGGCAACCTCATCCTCGACGACGTGGGCTTTCACGTCGCGCGCGGCGAGATCGTCGGTCTGGTCGGCGAATCAGGGTCAGGCAAGTCGATGACGTCGCTGTCACTGACCGGCCTACTGCCGCCCGCGATGACGCCGCTGGCGGGGCAGGCCAGCTTGAGCGGGACGAGTTTCATGGTCGGCGGCCGGGTGCCGCGGCGGCCCGAGATCTCGATTGTTTTCCAGAACGCCAAGGCCGCACTCAACCCGACGATGCGGATCGGCAAGCAGCTGGAACGCCTGCTCGAGTCGTTGGGGGCGCGGCGCGGTTCGGGCATGACTCCCGAGGTCGAGCGGTTGCTGCGCGAGGTCGGGATCAACGACGCCGAACGAGTGCGCAAGGCATATCCGCACCAGCTCTCCGGCGGCATGAACCAGCGCGTCATGATTGCGATGGCACTGGCCGCGAAACCCGCCGTGCTCATCGCCGACGAGCCGACAACCGGCCTCGACGTGACGGTTCAGGCGCAGATCCTGCAACTGCTCCGGACGACCACGGCCGATTCTGACCGTGGCGTACTGCTGATAACCCACGACCTCGGGGTCGTCGCGCAGATGTGCTCGCGCGTGATCGTCATGTACCAAGGCAGGATCGTCGAATCCGGGCTGGTGGACGACATCTTCCACAATGCGCGCGAGGCCTATACCCGCGAGCTCGTGGCGTCGGCAACGTCGGGCGCGGTTGCGCCGGTGCTATCGGAGGTGGAGGGATGAGGACACTCACCCTGACGGACGTGACGGTGACCTATTCAGGGCGGACCAAGGTCCATGCCGTGCGAGGCGTCTCCCTGTCGGTCAGTGAAGGCGAGACCGTGGCCATTGTCGGCGAGTCGGGGAGCGGCAAGTCGTCCACCGCCCGCGTCGTCGCCGGGCTGCAGCAGGTGACCAGCGGTTCGGTCGCGTGGAGCGGCAGCGCCGACACTGCCGCGCATCCGGTGGGGATCGCCCCGGCCGAACCCGGTGCGACCGTGCCGCGCGTGCAGATGGTCTTCCAGCATCCCGAGCAGTCGCTCGACCCTATGTGGAAGGTGAAGAAGTCCTTGGCAGAGCCGCTCGTCCGGCTCGGCGGACATTCCAGGAATGCCATACGCGAGCTCAGCGTCACGCTGCTCGAAAACGTTGGCCTATCGGCAGAGTTCCTCGAGCGGCATCCGCGTGATCTTTCCGGCGGCCAGGCACAGCGCGTCGCGATCGCGCGTGCGCTGATCGCGTCCCCGCACATCGTGGTGCTGGACGAGCCGACGGCGAGCCTCGACCAGACGGTGCGTTCGCGGCTGCTGGGCACGCTCGGTGAACTGCAGGCCGAGACCGGCGTCGGCTACCTGATGATCAGCCACGACATGTCGAGCGTCCGGCGACTTGCGTCGCGGGTGCTGGTTATGTACCGCGGCCGGGTCGTCGAGGAGGGCAGTACTGACGAGGTCATGTCGTCTCCGGTTCATCCCTATACCCAGGCGCTGATCGACGCGGTGCCACCGACCGACCCACGCGTGGCGTGGCATCCGAAGGCATGGAGCAATTCCTCTGGCGCGACCGAGCCGGCGGATCCTCCGTGTCCCGCGGGTTCCTCCTGCGATGAGCACAGGCCCGGTCTGAACGAGGTGTCGGCCGGTCATTGGGTCGCCTGCACTGCGCGCGGCGCGACATTGGAGGACGCATGACATCGACTCACGTGCCATCCGACATCGAAGCCCTCACCAGCGACCTACCGGCACTGCGCCGGCGACTGCATCAGGTGCCCGAAGTTGGGCTACACCTTCCACTGACCCAGCGGATAGTGCTCGATGAACTCGCCGGGCTGCCGGTCGAGATCGTCCTGGGCACATCGCTCACCTCGGTGGCAGTCGTGATCAGGGGAAGCAAGCCCGGGCCGACGGTGCTACTCAGGTCCGACATGGACGCGTTGCAGGTCGACGAGCGCTCGGAGGTGGACTTCTCCTCGACCAACGGGGCGATGCACGCGTGCGGGCACGACCTGCACATGGCGGCACTGGTGGGCGCCATCCGCCTGCTGTGCGCGCGCACCGACGAGTTCAGTGGGACGGTCCTCGCTGTATTCCAGCCCGGGGAGGAGGGGTACGGCGGCGCGGCGGCGATGATCGCCGAAGGCGTCCTCGACCTCACAGGTGAGCGGCCCGTCGCGTCCTACGGGATCCACGTCTTCTCGTACTTGCCATCAGGTGAGTTCGCCTGCCGGCCGGGCACCGTGATGGCAGCGACGATGAACTTCGATGTCGAGTTGATCGGCGTGGGCGGTCATGCTGCCAGGCCCCACGCCGCACGCAACCCGATCATCACGGGGGCACTGATCGTGCAGGCAATCCAGAGCTACGTCACGCAGGAGACCACGTCCGACGCGCCGATCGTGGCCACTGTCGGCGCATTCGAGGGCGGGACGGCAGCCAACGTCATCCCCGAGCGTGCGGTGCTTCGGATCAGCCTGCGCGCGCTCAGCGTCGCGGGCATCGAGCAGATCTACGCCGACCTGGTCGCGCTCATTCAGTCGATGGCCGGTGCGTACGGGCTCAGCACCTCATTCGAGCCGGGTCCGCTCATGATCCCCACGGTATCGAGAGCGGAGGACAACGAACTGGTGCGAGACGTCATCCACACACAGTTCGGATCGACGCGCTACCGGGAACTCGTGCTGCCCGAGATGGTCGCGGAGGACTTCTCGCACTTCCTTGAGGCGACCGGAGGCGCCTTCGCGTTCCTCGGCGCCGCGGCACCAGGAGCCGACGTCGCTGACATTGCGGGCAACCATTCGCCGCAGGCGCGGTTCGACGACGGGATCCTCTATGACGCGGCAGTGTTTCTCACTGAACTCGCCCTCCGGCGGTTACGGTACGAATCCGAGAGCCAGAGTCGCTGTCGTCCAATAACCGCCACATGCGTCGAGTGACGCACAGCTGAAAGGCAACTCACTGAACACGAATTCTCTCGAACCGGACTCGAAAGCGTCGGAGATGCTTCCAGCAATCGTGTCGATTCTGCGCGAGAGAGGGCCGGAGGGGTTCCTGCTCGGCACCATCGCAGAGCAGCTGGGCACATCCAGCAGAATGCTGATCTACCACTTCGGCAGCAGAGACGAGTTGCTCGGTCACGCAATGAAAGTCGTGCGCGAACAGACCATCGAGCACCTCGACAACCCCGCACCGACCACGCTGCTGCAGGCGGTGGACAAGTGGTGGGACTACTACATGATCAACCTGTCGGACATGCAGTTGTTCTTCCATCTGGCTTCCCGGCGGTTCGACGAGCCGAGCCGGTTCACCGAGTTCGCGAGCAGCGCAGTCAACAGCTGGGTCGACTATTTCGCGAAGAGCATCGAGACCGAAGGACACAGCCCGAAATTCGCGCGAGTCCTAGGCCGTCTCACCATCGCCGCCCTGCGAGGCCTAATCGTCGATCTCCTGATCACCGGCGACAGGGACCATGTCGAGTCGTCGCTCGAGGAATTCCGTTCGCTGCTCGTCACGGAGTTGCGGAACTGACGCAGTTTCGGGAGGTAGAAGGGGCAGCGGGCGCATGCCAGTCGGTGGGGGCATTTGGCGAAGAAGTCATAGGTGCAGTAGCCCTCGCCTAGGTACGTCCAGCAGATGCCTGCCCCGGTCGTCGCCGACGCCCTCGGCTATCACCACATCACGACCACCAAGCTCGCCACCGAAGCGACGGTCACCTGGGGCCGCTACGTCGCGGCACCCCGATTCCGCTCCCCCGCGTGACGACGCCGGGGAGGGCCTGCAGGACCGTGCTGGTCTGCTGGTGCTGGATGCTGGCGAGCAGGCGCCGCCGGTCGTGGTCGTTGTCGGCGGCACCGCAGCCGGTGACGAGGTCGATGGCCATCTGCGTGATATCGATGGCGTACTCCAGAATTCGAGGGCGTCACGCACGTCGTCCGGGGGCAGGTGCTGGCGGGGCTGATCTTGCTCCTGGTCGGCGTAATCCAGGCAGCGTTGCAGGAGGTCGGGTTTCGCGTCGACATTGACTCTGCTGCCTAATTTGCTGGTTAGCCCAGTACTGGCAGATTCCGTCGGCGCCGATCGCCCGGAGCCCGTAGTTGCCGAATACTTCGATGAGTTCACTGAATGTTCGGCGGTGGTGAAATCGTTGGTTGCCGTGCTGTCGTGTATCGGTAAGGTCTTCGGTGATCATCAGCCGCACGTGTGGAAGCAGGGTGCCGAGGGATTCTTCGATGTCGGTGATGTGGTCGATGGTGTCGATGATCTGTACCAGACCGGCTCGCCGCTGGCCCGGTCCACTCGAACCCGTCGCGAGGGAAGTCGACCCACGACATCACCGGGCTACCGGGCTTTATCCGGACTAGCTAACCCGGTACTGCGCCGCACCACCAGGAAGCCGAGACGCGCCCGTCAAGCGGAGCCTAGCCGAAGCTGTCGCTTGAGGACATCGGCTGTCTGGACCGACGAACCGACACTGGAATTCACCGCAACCAGTAGGGCTTCACCTCCGACGGATCGGCTAGGGGGCCTGCCGGAATACGCCAGAAACCGCCCTGCCAGGACCGGCCTGTCTGGGCGCACCAGCGCAGGAACAACGCGATCGAGTGCGCGTACGCCTTCGTCGTGGACTCCGCCCCGTCACGCCCGAACCGCTGGTGACGCAGATACCCATCGGCGACACCCACTACCTGCAGATCATCATCCAGCACCGTCCAATACCGTTGCCCGGAAGGCAAATTCACCGGAATGCTCGCATGGCCTCTCGCTTTCACCTCGACAGTCGGAAACGACTACCAGCCACGAGCACCACGCCCCCGGAGAAACACCGCACCACCCGAACGATCACCCGGATCGGGCGACATCATGTGACATGTCACTGACCCTCGGAGAAAGGCTGGGGCGCAACGAGGCTCGGAACCCGGCGAGAATCCGAGAACGGACGAAAACGGACCGGCACAAGGTAGCCCGGCAACCGGTCCAAGGGGGTTAATGGAAAGAGCGGGCCCGCAAAAGAATCCGGGTGATCACCCGGTTCCGCTTCGACAAGGAGGCAGCATCATGCCTATTTCTCCCAACCAGGGGTCGACCGGAGGCGGGACCACCGTCACGATCACCGGCACGAACCTCGGCGGCGCCACCGCGGTGCACTTCGGTTCCAAGTCGGCGACTATCACCGCTGATACGCCTACATCGGTCACGGCTGTCTCGCCGTCCGGGGCGGGTGCGGTCGCGGTGACCGTGACCACTGCGGGAGGGATCAGCAACCCGCTGTCGTTCTTCTATGTCGGGGCACCGTTCAAGGCCACCCTGTCCCCGGTGTCCGGTGTCACCGCGGGCGGTAGCACGGTCACCATCACCGGGACCGGACTGTCCACCGCCACGGCGGTGAACTTCGGTGCCGCGTCCGCGACCCCGACTGTGGTCAACGACAGCCAGTTGACCGTGGTCGTGCCGGCGGGTACGGCGGCCGGGTCGGTGGGTGTCAGTGTTACCACCGCGGGCGGCACCAACAACGGCCTGTCCTACACCTACGTCGATGCGCCGACCATCGCCACCCCGTCCCCGGCCGCCGGTCCGGCGTCCGGTGGCACTGCGGTGACCATCCCCGGCACCAGTCTGACGACTACCCAGTCGGTCACGTTCGGCGGTGTCGCGGCGCCGTTCTCGGTCCTCTCCGACACGTCGATCTCCGCGGTCACCCCGCCGGGAACCGCTGGCGCGGTCGACATCGTGGTCACCACCAGCGGGGGCAGCGTCACCGAGGCCGGCGCCTTCACCTATGTCGCTGGACCTGGTATCTGACCGGTCGTCGGGGCCGGCGACGCCGGCCACCAGATGACGCCCCACCCGGCCCCGGGCAGGCAAGCTCCTTGCTCCCCTGCCCGGGCCCGCATCCCCGTCAGCACCGCACTCTGCCCCTGCCAAACACCTTGCCCACGGTCGGACCGGGGCTGTGGCCCGCTCTCGAAGGAGCATGTTCGTGGCCCCTACCATCACTTCCCTGTCCCCGACCTCGGGGCCTGCTGCGGGGAACAACAATGTCACAGTCACCGGCACCGGGTTCACCAATGTGACCACCGTGCGGTTCGGCACGGTGGCAACAACTTTCACGGTCGACTCCACCACGCAGATCACGGCCATCGCCCCTCCCGGGGCCGGTACGGTGCAGGTCACCGTCATCACCGCGGCTGGTACGAGCAACGGGGTCTCCTACACCTATGCCGGGGTGCCTTCGGTGAGCGGTGTGAGTCCCAACCAAGGACCCACCTCGGGCGCGAACACCGTCACCCTCACCGGCGCCAACCTCACCGGCGCCACCGCGGTGACCTTCGGCGCCACCGCGGCGGCCTCGTTCACCGTGAACTCCAGCACGCAGATCACGGCCGTCGCCCCTGCCGGGGCCGGCACGGTGCAGGTCACCGCCACCACCCCGGGCGGGACCAGCAACGGCGTCTCCTACACCTACATCCCCGCCCCCGCCCTCACCTCGGTCGGCCCCAGTTCAGAACCGGCAGCCGGGGGCACCACGGTCACCCTCACCGGCACCAACCTCACCGGCGCAAACGCGGTCACCTTCGGTGCCAACGCCGCGACCTCGTTCACCGTCAACTCCAGCACGCAGGTCACGGCCGTCGCCTCTGCCGGGGCCGGCACGGTGCAGGTCACCGCCACCACCCCGGGCGGGACCAGCAACGGCGTCTCCTACACCTACGTCGCGGTCCCTGCCCTGACCTCGGTCAGTCCGAGCTCGGGTCCCGCGGCCGGGGGCACCACGGTCACCCTCACCGGTACGGGCCTGTCCACCGCTACCGCGGTCCGGTTCGGCACTACGGCCGTCTCGTTCACTGTCGTGTCGGCCACGCAGATCACCGCCACCGCCCCACCAGGGGCCGGTACGGTGCAGGTCACCGCCACCACCCCTGGCGGCACCAGCAACGGAGTCCCCTACACCTACGCCGCGGTGCCTTCGCTGAGCGGTGTGAGTCCCAACCAAGGACCCACCTCGGGCTCGAACACCGTCACCCTCACCGGCGCCAACCTCACCGGCGCCACCGCGGTCACCTTCGGCGCCACCGCAGCCACCTCATTCACCATCGTCTCGGCCACACAGATCACCGCCGTGGTCCCCCCGGGTATCGCCGGGGCTGTGAATGTCACCGTCGCCACCGCGGGCGGCACCAGCACCCTGGCCAGCTCCTACTTCTACCTCAGCGTTCCCGCCCTCACCGGCGTCGCCCCCGGCTCGGGTCCGCTCGCGGGCGGGAACACCGTCACCGTCACCGGCGCGCACCTGCTCGCGGCCACCACGGTACGGTTCGGTGCCACCGCCGCCGGCGTATTCACGGTGGTCTCCGACGCCCAGATCACCGTCACAGCCCCTCCAGGAGCCGCCGGGACGGTCGCTGTCACCGTCACCACCCCGGGCGGGACCAGCAACGGAGTCTCCTACACCTACCTGATGGCACCGACCATCACAGGTCTGAGCCCGAACCAGGGACCCTCCTCCGGTGGCAACACCGTCACCGTGACCGGCAACAACCTCGCCCAAACCTCCACCGTGCTGTTCGGCACCACGCCCGCAGCGTTCACCGTCGTCTCCGACAGCCAGATCGTCGCCGACACCCCTCCCGGAGCCGCCGGACCGACCAATGTCACCGTCGCCACCCCCGGTGGCACCAGCACAGCGGCGATCTACACCCGCGTCCCCCCACCCACCATCTGATCCGACCATGTGACCAGCCAACTTCTGCTGTCGATCTCGGAACTCGAATGAGGAGAGAGCGATATGGAGGCGGAGCCGAAGTCAGCACCCCGACGCCCCGCATCAGATGTCCCCTCGAATCGGCGCGTGCCGCCTTCACTATCGCCGATAAACTCAACGAGATCGCCTTGCCCTGGGCTACGCGGTCCTCACGACACGACACATCCACGGAACAACGCACTCCACGCTATACACGGTTCGCCAACTCGGCGGCAACAACGTCGACGTCACCAGTGATCCCGAGAACGTTCAGCAGTACTTGACCGGCGGATCTGTCGGTTGGTGTGCGGATGATTGCCGAGCATGGAGCGCTCATATCGACAGGGCGGGCTACTGATCCCCGCACCCAGTAACACTCGGCGACGACGTGAACGTCGAATGCGGCCATTCTCACGTGACCGGGGATGGCTCGGCTGTATCGGTGCCGTATGGGAATCACTCGTCGGATTTGCTCGGCTGTGCGCCGGGTCCCGGCTGGAGACCGGGCGGTTGTGTCGGAGATGTCGTCGGCGTCACCTGCGTAAGCCGGGTGATCGCGATCGCGGCATTGTGGATCGCGTCGATCACAGGTGCGGTATCGCGGGTCGCGGTAATTCCCTCGAGGAGCAGTTCGTCCCTCATGTGCCGGATGAGGGCGGTTTTGGCGATGCCGAGGACCGCGAGCAGGACCGACAGGCCGACAGCGACACCGTGGTACTGCGCGGGCGCGAGACTGATCAGCGCGATGATCGCGGTTGTGGTGGTGATCATTTCGCCTACCCCGGTGACGGCGGCCTTGTAGTAGGGGGTGATCCGGATCATTACGCACCCACTTTCGCGACGAGCCGGTTGACAAGGGTGATGAGGGTCGCGTTCTGGCTCTGCAGGGCGGATAAGGCTCCTTCGGCGCGGGCGACGCGGCCGTCCAGCCATGACAGCAGTTGCCATACCGGCATCGGCACGTTCGGGCCGTTGCTGCCGTCGGGCGCCACCAACTGGCCCTGGGCGTTGTATTGGGTTGGGACCGTGGCGTTGAGCCAGTCGGGCGGCAGCGTGTTGGGCATGGTGTCCTCTTTGGGTTCGGTCACCGACCATTGGCCGTAGTCGCTGACGGTGGCTTCGTTGATGTCGCATTGGACGCCGTCGACGGTTTCGTAGCCCAGGCTGTTGCGCTGGATGATCCGCGCTCGCGGGTCGAGGTTGCCGCCCGACCATGCCTCGGTCTGCCAGCCCCATTTCGCGACACCGGCATCGAGGGCGCGCGACAACGGCCAATAGCCTGCGTAGATGCCGGTGTGCGCGACGCCGATCACGGACCCGGCACCGGTGAGGTAGGCGTTGATGGTGTCCTGTTGTTCCGGGGTCGCGTCGAAATCGACCGAGAAGTAGATGGGTCGGCTCGGTGATCCGCCGCAGGCGATCACTCGAGCGAGGGCGGCTTCCGCGTCGGTGATGCCCCGGGGGTAGCCGCCGAGTGCGGCGTCGGCGGTGGTTTCCCAGTTGGAGACGATGTCGATGCCGTTGGCACGCAATGCGGCGGCCTCGGCGGGCAGCAGCAGCTTGCCTGGGAGATTCGGGCCCCCGTCGGTCAGATAGCGGCAGACAAAGCTGTATCCGGCCGCGGCGATGGCGGCGGGGTTGGGGCGGCCCCCCGCGTAATCAAGACCTCTGGGCATGAGCGTCCTCCAATGACGTCGGTGTAGCCGCCCGCCGGCAACAGCAGGCCCCCGTCGATGGGTTCCCACATTGGTGGGCCGTACGGCCTTGACTGTGGGATATCGTTCCTGTGCACTTTGGGGTGCCAACTCTTGTGGTGGGGGTGGCCCGGGCAGGGGAGCAAGGAGCTTGCCTGCCCGGGGCCGGGTGGGGCGTCATCTGGTGGCCGGCGTCGCCGGCCCCGACGACCGGTCAGATACCAGGTCCAGCGACATAGGTGAAGGCGCCGGCCTCGGTGACGCTGCCCCCGCTGGTGGTGACCACGATGTCGACCGCGCCAGCGGTTCCCGGCGGGGTGACCGCGGAGATCGACGTGTCGGAGAGGACCGAGAACGGCGCCGCGACACCGCCGAACGTGACCGACTGGGTAGTCGTCAGACTGGTGCCGGGGATGGTCACCGCAGTGCCACCGGACGCCGGACCGGCGGCCGGGGACGGGGTGGCGATGGTCGGCGCATCGACGTAGGTGTAGGACAGGCCGTTGTTGGTGCCGCCCGCGGTGGTAACACTGACACCCACCGACCCGGCCGCCGTACCCGCCGGCACGACCACGGTCAACTGGCTGTCGTTGACCACAGTCGGGGTCGCGGACGCGGCACCGAAGTTCACCGCCGTGGCGGTGGACAGTCCGGTCCCGGTGATGGTGACCGTGCTACCGCCCGCGGTGACACCGGACACCGGGGACAGGGTGGCCTTGAACGGTGCCCCGACATAGAAGAACGACAGCGGGTTGCTGATCCCTCCCGCAGTGGTCACGGTCACCGCGACCGCACCCGCCCCGGACGGCGAGACAGCCGTGACCGATGTAGGCGTATCAGCGGTGATAGTCGCCGACTTGGAACCGAAGTGCACCGCGGTGGCGCCGCCGAGGTTCGTGCCGGTGATCGTGACGGTGGTCCCGCCTCCGGTCGACCCCTGGTTGGGAGAAATAGGCATGATGCTGCCTCCTTGTCGAAGCGGAACCGGGTGATCACCCGGATTCTTTTGCGGGCCCGCTCTTTCCATTAACCCCCTTGGACCGGTTGCCGGGCTACCTTGTGCCGGTCCGTTTTCGTCCGTTCTCGGATTCTCGCCGGGTTCCGAGCCTCGTTGCGCCCCAGCCTTTCTCCGAGGGTCAGTGACATGTCACATGATGTCGCCCGGTCCGGGTGATCGTTCGGGTGGTGCGGTGTTTCTCCGGGGGCGTGGTGCTCGTGGCTGGTAGTCGTTTCCGACTGTCGAGGTGAAAGCGAGAGGCCATGCGAGCATTCCGGTGAATTTGCCTTCCGGGCAACGGTATTGGACGGTGCTGGATGATGATCTGCAGGTAGTGGGTGTCGCCGATGGGTATCTGCGTCACCAGCGGTTCGGGCGTGACGGGGCGGAGTCCACGACGAAGGCGTACGCGCACTCGATCGGGCGTTGTCAACTTGTTCGGGGTGTGGCGGGGTGGTGCAGTGTCAGGGAGTGGTGGTGCCGGGGTTGGTCGGTCAGGCCGCGGTGGGCAGGCCGGCGATCTCGTTCCAGGCGGTGAAACGGTTGGCCATCTCGGCTCGGTACTCGGCGGCGGGCATCAAGTGGCGTCGGGGTCGGAAGTGCGGGGAGATCACGCTGAAGTCGGCGAGGAATTGCTGCGCTGCGCCGGGTGAGCGGAAGCCCTTCATAGCGCGTTCGCGCTGGCGGGTCGGTTGATGGGAGTTCTCGGCCCGGTTGTTGAGGTACTTCGCGCTCCGGTGCTCGACCGAGGGCATCAGCTCACGGTGGGCGACGCCGTAGGAGCGGAGCTTGTCGGTGACCAGTACCCGCGGGGTGCGGCAGTGCTTCTTGATCAGCTTGGCCATGAACCGCTTGTCGGCCTTCGCATCACGCTGGGACTGCACCAAGATGTCCAGCACGTTCCCGTGCTGGTCGACCGCCCGCCACAGGTACTGCCACTCGCCGTTGATCTTGATGTAGATCTCGTCCAGGTGCCACTTGTCACCGGCCTGCGGCCGGCGGCGACGCAGGCCAGCCGCGTACTGGGGGCCGAACCTGGCGCACCACTGCCGGATGGTCTCGTGGGAGACGATCACACCGCGGGCCAGCACCAGCTCCTCGACCTCACGGAAGCTGAGCGGGAAGCGGTGGTACAGCCACACACAGTGCGCGATGATCTCCGCCGGGTACCGGAACCCTTTGTACGACAGCGACACCGCGTCCACGAACAGCCCTCTCCCACAACGACCCACAACCACCCCGACGATCATCTCACAGCGATCCATCAGCCAAGTTGACAGTGCCAGTGAGACAATAGGATTCGAGACCAACAAACGCGCTCTGGACGGGCGCCAACCTATGCCATCCTGTCCTAGCGCAAATTGACTGTCCGGCGGGCGGATTCAGGTCGAGGCATGGGGGCTCGGATCGATTGATGCGTCCCGATGGATGGGGAGCGTCTTGTGGTAGGCGTGGTTGCCGGGCTTGTCTTTGTAGATGCCGAATCCGGCGGTGCGTTGGTAGTGGCATGCCTCGTAGAGGGCGTGGGCGTCGGCTTGCTTGCTGCCGGTGTCGAGGATGACCGCGTGGTATCCGGCGGTCTGGGCGTCGGTTTCCAGTCGAGTGAGGACCTGGCGTGCGATCCCTCGGCGGCGTGCGTGGGGTTCGACGTACATGCGTTTGACCTCGGCGGTGGTGCCGGTCGGGTCCTCGCGGTGGCGTCGGAAGCCGCCGCATCCGATCGGGATGCCGTCGAGGTAGGCGACGACGAAGTGTCCTCGGTGTTGTGGTGAGAATTCGTCGGGGGAGAGTGGGGACTGATCCGCGTGGCCGTACAGCGCTTCGTTGGTGCGGTTGGCCGCCTCGATCATCGTGGTGGCGGCGGGGGAGTCGTACGGCTCGGCGTGCAGTTCCGCCATCGCGGTGGCCGGTGAAGAATCGTGCATGTAAGCCAGTTTGACTGGCTCGGCAGATCCCAGGCTCAGCGGATCTGGAGCTGTGGCAGTGATTCGGATTTGTCGAAGAACTCACGCACGGCCGCGGTGGTTCGATGTGGTCGTAGTTCGGTGAGGATCGTGTCGATGAGGTGGCGGCAGCGGGCCGAGCCGACGTGGGGCAGCAGTGGCAGTACATGTTCTGCTTCGTAGCATGCCAGCGCGAGGTCGTGTTGCCCGTTGGTGCCGCGGGTGTGGGTCAGTGCGAGGGACAGCCCGTAGAGGAGGCGGTCGCGAGTGGTGTTATCACCGAGGCGGGCGAGCCCGTCGGCGAGGTGTCTTTCCGCGCGTGGTGTATCGCCGAGATGGAGATAACATCGGCCGGCTTCGCTGGTGAGCACGGTCGGGTCCATCCAGTACACCCAATTGGGGTCGTTGTCGTGTGGTCCCAGGGAGATTGCTTCGTGGGCGCGGTCGAGTGCTCCGGATGTCTCGTTGAGCATGCCGCTGGTGGCGAAGGCTCGGGCCTCTCGCATCGCGATAAGTGCCTGCACGCGGGGCGTGGCGGCACTACGGAGCCCCTGCCGAGCGGTTTCCATGATCGATACCGCGTCGTAGGGGCGTTCGCGCCAGGTCTGTTGAAAGGCGATGCAGCTGAGGATGAGCGCGCCGAGTTGTCGATCACCGGCGGCAGTAGCGGCACGTAGGCCGAGCAGATACATCCGTTGAGCAGTGCCGTGGTGGGCGAGGTCGAAGTTGAGCCATCCTGCGAGTTGAGCCATCTGGCCTGCCAGTGACAGAAGTCGCCGACCCATTCCGGCGGAGTAGGAGGAGTCCCGCAGCAGCTCGATGATCTGCGACAGCCGCAGGGTGACCGCGCGCATGACGAACTCACCCCCGCGGCCGTCATCTAGTCTCCTCAATTGCTCCAGATCGCGCTCCAGATAGTCGATGAACTGACCAGTCAGGCTGACGCGCTGGCTGGTCGCCGCATCGGACATCAGGGGGTGATCGGTGAACGCCCACGAACGCGCGAACGATGTCAGCGCGGTGCCCGACACCGCGAAATATGTCACGGCGGCGGCCTCGGACTTGTCCAGTAACGCCACCGTGTGGGTCGGCATCCACCGGTCGTCTCCGATCTGAGCGACAGCGGGCAACCACATCTGCGTCGACAACGCCCGCTGCGGCCACAAATGCTCGACGGTGACGATTTCGCCCCGAGCTTCGGTGAGCACGCCCGCAACGACCGCGGGCAGCGGATCACGCGGCACTACCCCCTCGAGCCATGTGAACGGCGTAGTTCGGTGAACCCGCCGATCAGGAGTCACCACACGGTTCACCTGGCGCGCGAGCTCGCGCGGTGACCAGCCGATCTCCTCCAGCAGACGGCGGAGTTCGACATTCGGTTGTGTCCCACCCATTCTCGGCAGCCTAGTGGCCCCAGTTCACGTCCGGATGGATACATGACCGTGGGCCCTGTCGAATTCGACCGAATTCGACAGGGCCCACGTGTATTTCGACACCGTTCAGCAGCGTTGGCGCTGGTCGCGACGAGTGCGCATCGACTGTGCTGGATGGGACACAAAACACCCCTCTTGGAGCGACTCGTTGACCACCACGGACCCCAGCATCACCTGTTCCCATCATCGTTTGGAGTGGCACTTGACCGCCCCAGCCCCTCGGCCACAACCGAGCGCATGTCCAATCAGTCAAGGACCACCAGCCGACACCTCCAGTCAGCTGGTGCCGATCGACGGGAGCGAATTTTCCGCGCGCCACGACCGACACCAGCGCGACGGCGAGAACGCAAGAAGGAGCGCGGATCGGCTACCGGCTCCGCGGCGGTGAACAGCTCGTGCGGGCGTTGGAAGACGTCCTTCGCGGAGTGGAACTCGGGGTGTGCGGCATCGTCGTGTACGACGAAGGCCTGCTGTCCACACTCAACATGCTGCGTCAACGCGGCGAACTGCCGCCGGAGCTGCATATCAAGGTGTCCGCGCACTGCGGGCACGGCAACCCAGCCTCGATGCGGCTGTTGGAGTCGTTGGGCGCCAACAGCATCAACCCGGTGCGGGACTTGAGTTTGTCGATGCTTGCTGCATTGCGGCAGACGGTGTCGGTTCCGCTGGATGTTCACATCGACAACCCGTCGTCCTCGGGGAACTTCATCCGCACCTATGAGGCGCCGGATTTCGCGCGGATTCTGTCGCCGGTGTTGCGTGCTGATGAGCATGCTGGCCGGCCTCGTCACACGACATCCGGATCCGGCCGACATCACCACCGCGCTGGTGCGCCAGCGCGTCGAGCTGGTTCTGTTCAACACCTTCATTCCGCAACGGTTCGACCGCGACTCGGCGGCCGCGGGCGGGAGGTCGCCGTGTTGACGGCGTGCTGGTCGAGGTCACGACAGGTCGAGCGCATTCGCCGCTGTGCGGCGCAGCCCGGCAACGAACCCGGACATGGATGGCAGATGGAGACGAAATGAGTAGCGCAACGAATCTCACGAATCCGCAGAAGCCGTTCGGTGATCCCGGCCGATCCACCGGCGCTGACATGCCGACGGTGGTCGCTGTGGCAGTCACCCCGTCGGGTGTCGGGCTGGTGTATGTGCCGTTCAACGCGCAGGAACCTCGCGATCTCGGGGCGGATCATCGAGGGTTCACCTTCGGCTATGAAGTCCTCACCGACGACATAAGTTCGCGGACGGGCCTCACTGTCGCGCTCGACGGCCGGATGGCCGAGTGCGACGTCTATGCCGAGGTGATCACAGGCCACGATCTGGCGGGTGCCATCAAGCCGCTGTGCTCGGCGGTTGAAGGCCAGGTCGAGTTGGTGAGTTTGGACAACTATGCGTTGTTGTGGGCGCATCGTCGTGAGCTGCGCACGAGGGACGACGTCTCCGCGCGGATGGTGGACACGGCGTTCGATCTCGATATCTCGGTGCCGGACCTGCGCCGGACCTGCGCGGCGGCGAAGCTGTCGACCTGGTATCTGGATCCGGCCCGCGACACCTGGCGCGGGCCGATCACCGCAGCCTTGGCGTCGGCGATGCTGACGGCCCGGTCGCTGGGGTGGTGCTCCTGGCAAAGGCTGGACCTGGATCCGCTGGTCACCGAATCGGTCCGCGAGCAACGGTAGCCGGTCATGGCAGCGCAACAGCGACACCTCACCGTGCTCCTGGGCCGCCGCTGCCTGACTTGTCTTCTTGGTTTGTCGTCGACGGCTGGAGGGTTTGCATTGCGGCAGACAACGATTCGGTACAGCACGGCCCGCACCAGCGGTGCGCTGAAAGTAGGTCCCCCGCATGGTGTTTCGCGGATCGACCCCCCGGTCACATCCCACGCCTCGCGCAGGCAGTCGGGCCGTCCATGGGCGCAGGATTCACGCCCGTCCAGCTCGGGACTCCCAGCACTGCACTGGCCTCTCATAACCAGCAAAAGGTATCCGTCACAGATGAGCGCCCCCTTCACAAGCAGCGTCGCACGCGCACGCAGTACCGAGCTGACCCGTCAGCGCCTGCTGGACGCGGCGACCTATCTATTCCTCAATGATTCCTACGCCGCGGTTTCGCTCCAGCGGATCGCTGAGCGCGCTGGAGTCACGCACGGCGCGATCCCGGTGCACTTCGCGACCAAAGCTGCGCTCGCCGCCACCGCCGTGCGGGAGCGGCTGTTTCGCCGCGCTCATGCCCGTGTGCATCGCTACCAGGTCCGCGATCATGATCAACTCGTCGCCACCATCTGCACGTGGGTGCATATCGCGGTCACTCACCCCGGATGGGTGCGCCTCGAACTCGAGCTTGCCGCCGCCGACACGGACGCCGGATCCCGTGAATGGTGGCGCAAAATCCATTGTGTAGCAACAGCTTTCATAGATAAGACCATGCGCGAAGTGGGAGTCGATCCGGCCGTAGCGCCTGAGATTGTCAGTCTGATGTTGCTGTCCAGCGTCATTGGACACGCCAGCACGGAACGGGGCGCCCCTTCTGTCGTAACCGCGGCCGCCATACGCGCATTGGTCGAACACGTCCTCGCCCAACGCACCGCATGAGTCCCCTGCGTGTCAAGGCACAGGGAGCACCCGTTCAAAGCTGCCTGGAAGAGATGGGGGAACCCAGTTGTCCGCGTGGACACTTCTGCCTCATGGCACCGGGAGATCCATGAAAAAACATCGATCGCTCTGCCGCGCCATGACCTGCTTGCCGGAGCAGACTTCCCTTGCCCTGAAACAGAAAGGCGCCCCATGGCCTACCGTCCGCGGCCGGAGTTCATATTTGTCAGCGATGCAGGGATGCCGCTGCCTCGAGCCGCCGAGTTGATCGCGGAGCTGACCTGCCAGTACGGCAGTGAGTACGTCCTGGTGTTCTCCCACGCGGTCGACTCCGCCAGCCGCAACGATCAAGTGAGTTACAAGACCGGCCTGAACACGGCAATCAGCGTGCTGGCCCACGGGGGCTGTGACAGGGAGACGGCCACGGACCTGGTCATCGATCACCTGGGGCTGTTCCTCGCCGCGTCCCGCGCTGACCCCCAAAGCATCGAGCAGGACGACGCCGCGCCAGATTTTCCATCACGGGAGGGCTCGTGATCGTCCCGCGCATCCGATCTGCGGTGCCTCGGGTGGGTGGTCGTGTGTGCTCACTCGGCCGGGCGGCAGTCTGGGACAGTTTGGGTCATGATCGTTCAAGGGAATCTCGGTGGGTCTGCAGCAAGGACGGAAGCAAGGTAGTCCTCGGTGTCGTGGGTGTCCCATGGCTCGGTCGATACGGGATTATCGGGTGGTTCGGTGAGTGAGGGGGTGCCGAATCGGGTGGTGAGCCAGGAGGTCCAGATCTTTCGCTCGTGGTGATGACGTGCGATGCGCTCGGTGCGCGCGTGGTGGAGGGCGTGGGCGCGTGCGATGTCGTCCAGGCTGGTCGGGCCGGGGGCGGTGGTGCCGCGGGAGTGGGTGATGAGTCCCGCGGTGGCGAGTGCAGCCATGGTGTTGTAGCCGGTGCTGCGGCTCATGCGGGCAGCGGCGAGCGCGTCGGCGGGCTTGGTGAGGCCTTGATGCACGATCACCTCATATAGGCGTCTGTGGTGGATCCCAAGGACGCTCCAGGCCGGGTGAATGGGTTCTACCCGCGCAAGTTTGGTTTGGGTGAGGCTCGGGTGCGGGCGGCGGCCTTCAACTCGTGCGGTGACCAGGGCGTAGCGGTCGGCGAGCAGGCCGGCACCGCGGCGGACGCGCAGCAGGGGAGCACCGGGCACGTCACGGATATCCCGGAGGACCTGCCATACCGTGGTTTCGGGCATGGAGCCGGCCATCAGCGACAGCGATCGACCGCCGAACTCGACCACCGGTACGCCAGCGATAATGTCGCCACCGACAACCGAGGCGTACGCCAGAGCTTGCAGGACGGCCAGGGCTGTCGCTCGTCGAGGGGATCCAGGCCACTGGGCATCGACCCATGCGATTGCGGTAGCGAGCCAACGGGTTTGGGTTTTAGCGCGAACGCGATTGTCCCCCCTCCACCCCCCTGTGTGCTCTGAACTCTTGTGCGCGAATGAACGGAATTCGGGGGCGCTTGCCGAGGCCCATCGGCAGGCAGAGCCCCAGTCACGGCGTAACGCTGCATCGGCACCGCGCCCGTAGCGGGTGTAGGCCTCGGCCAGGCCCCTCCACGAACCGCCCGCAGCCGGAAACTGTGCCTGGACATCGGTCAGCGACAGCCCTTGCAGGACTGCCGCGGCGAGGACGGATTGGCGTGCGGCAGAGCGGTCGAGACGACCGTTTCGAGCGCGCCACCGCCGATCCGCGGGCGCGACGCCGCGCACGGCGAACGCGGCCACCGTCGCTGACATCGCGGCGCGACGTCGGTACTCGATGCGTAGTCGCGCATCATCGCCGCTGCCTTCCCACAGTCGCGCGCGCTCGGTCGCGCGCGACTGAGACACGCTCGGCGCGTTCGCCTGCATCGCGCGCGTCGTGCGCGCACCTGCAAAAGGCCGTGCACTACTTCTGATGCATGCTCCGCCGAGGAGCTCGACCAGACGGCCGACAAAGCCGTGCTCGGAGCGCACGACGAGGGCGTCGGTGGCGTCGTCAAGAGTGTCGTCGAGCTGTCGGTACCCGCCCTCCTTGCATTGTGATCCGGGTGGGGTAAGCGATCCTGTGACGTCATTGAGCATCGGGGTGATATCGAGCGTTTCCAGACGCTCGGCCAACAGTCGCATGATCGGCTCCACCTCGGCTTTGGTCAGGACGGTGCCGATCGGCAGCGGAACAATGACATGCCGGCCGCCGCTGGTGGAGCGATCGCTGATCGCCCGCCCGCCGCATTCGCCGATCCAGGCCAAACATTGCCGCACATCCCGCTCGACTGCCTCGCGGCCGTGGTGTCGAGCGTCGAAATCCAGACCGAGCAGCCGAGTTCGCCGATGCTGGTACAGCGGCAGGGCAACGGGTTGTGCGGGAAGACGTTTGGTAAGCGCGCGGGCCCGGTCGCTGTAGCGGCCCCGCTCGGGCTCCCACGGTCGCATCGACCGCTTTGCAGCCAGAAGCGGCGCCAACTGCGCGAACGTGGCCTGCGCTGCTCGCGACGGCGGGAAAAGATCAGTGGGAATGGATGATTCGATTGACGGGGGTAGCCGGTCCGCGAGCACGCCACAACCGCTGCGGTCGCTAACCGCAGTTGATGGCATGCGCACGCATGGGCTACCCTTAGACGTGCTTAGCACTAGCAGCCTTCGGGTTGTTCGGCCCTCAGTTACAGCTGGGGGCCACTTTGTTTTGTTATGTATGCCTCAGTGCCTCAACGTGGTCGACGCACCCACAAGGTCAGGGATCACCCCATGTTTGTGATTTTCGGTGGGTACCTCCTGTCCGTTGACGGTCCGGAATTGGATGATGTCGGCGGCCTTCACGATTCGGTCTGCCGTCGCCGGTGACCGTGCAGTGCAAATCTGGGATGGACTGGCTGTTGGTTCAGGCGGTTCGTATGGTGGGAGTGACCTCCAGCCGTGAGACGGGGATTTCCAGACCTATCGATTTCGCGCAGAGGATGTGGGGGTCGATCGTGGATCGGTAGATCGACGTGGCGGTGATGCGTCTCATCTCGATCGCGATCGCATTGGCGTTCCAGCCTGCCTGTGCTAGGCGCAGTACGGCGAGAAGATGATCTTTGGGCACCTTCGCGCTTCTTTGCTCGATCATCTTGCGCGCGATGCGCTCACACGCGTCCAGTGGTTGCTCCCGCGGCTCGAACACCCCGGCGACAGCCTGGTGGAGTGACGTCGCACTGGCATGGATCGATTGCTCATCCACCAAGACTGTGGATACAAGATCGCGTGCGCTAGAAGCGATAGGACTGGAGGTCTGGTCAGCAGTGTGGCTGGGCATCCGCTTCGGGGCTGCGGCCGCTGGGATGGGTGAGATTCCCTCGATCATCTTGGCGTACCGGGCGGCCATCCAGGTGTGCAGCCACATACCGACCACGACCATGACCGGGGCAGCGCTGTACAGCACCACCCCGAGGGTGTCCCCAGCCTGCAGATGGGGACCGGCGTTGAGCCCGACCGTGACCATGAGCAGGGGTATCTCGAACGCGATGATTTTGGCGCGGTCGACTTGTTGGCCGATCCGCGCAGCGGTTGTCGCCTGGTCCATGATCTGCAAGATCGGGATCGAGACCATTGCTTCGATGCCGAAGCTGATGATCCAGAGCGCTACGCGGGGTCCACCTGGCCCGAAGGTGCGCCCGTAATTGGTGGCTACGTTGATCGCCGACCACACCAAGCCGACTGCCATTGCGCCGTACATCCACCTCGACATCCACACGGCCTTGCGGTGCAGCATCGCGATCAGTGCATCCGAACTCGTCGCGCGGCGTCGCGCGGCCAGGGCCCGCTCGTGCCACCGACGATCGGCAACGTCTTGTTGTCTGATCCGAGCGGCATCCACGTGCTCGCGATACTCGGAGGCCAAGGCGCGCTTCGCAAGACGCTTGCTCTGACGCCTGATCTGATCCCGCATCCACTCTTGAAATCGACGCTCTTTCTCGATCTCGCCGAACGACATCGCCTGTGCCAGAGCCGGATCGGCCTGCAACGGCAGAATGGCTCGCGCGTGCTCGACCCTGTTCCCAAGCTTGGCGACCATATCCTTGCCCGACCGACCTCTGGCGGAGTCATCGGTGGAGTGGTGGCGCCGACGGATGACTACCTTCACGCCGAACTCCCGCAGGCAACGGCAATGGCAACAAACCTTCGAGCGCAAAAAGGCGACGGATCATCGTCGGCACGGACCAGCACCATTAACGTTCCTCAGCACATCGGGACCAATCGCGGACCCGAGAGGCACGCCATGTCATCCATGTGAACTGGCATGGGTCGTCGAATCAACACATGCGACATACAGCAACCGCAGATGATTCGCAGAATCCCGTCCGCGTCCAACGCAAGGCCTCGAGCGGCCCGTTCGCGCTGAGCGCCCAGCCTGAACCGGCCGAGCTGCCCCTGATTATTAACCAACTACTTCGGCTTGGCAAAGCGGTTCCACCGTTGCGGCGCGAAAGCCGCACGAACACAGCCCGATTCGCGTCGAATGCTGCCATCACGACGCGCGGATGACGACCCCGCATGTGGGGATCCCCGCAAGAAGCGATAGCAAGACGCGCAACGCGTGATGCACCCACGCTCGGGTTGTCTTGACGCACAACGGGTCACGGCCCCAACGGCCACGCCGTCCCCCGGAAGTTGGTCCGGCACAGCACGCGAGCAAGCCTGCCCCAGGCGAAGTGCCGAAGTGCCAAGCTCCCGCGTCCCGATGATTCACACACGCCGCGCGCGGAAGTTCTGACTCCCCAGGCTGTGTAGGGATTGGAACCTCCCCGGCCGCAAGACGACACTGGTGGCGGGGGTTTGGCGGCGCCTATCGCTGCGCAGCCAGCGCCATCGGCTTGCACGTCAGAATTGCCGTGATCAGTTGTGCCGATGGGGGAACCGGCCGGGCGCAGTCAAGCAGCGTCAGCCATCAGGTCCAACGCTGATTCGGGAGCGTCGACCGCGACGGGATCAGCCATGGCGGGGCTGTTGCCGATCATCATGGCGAACTCACCAGCTGCAAACGAATGCATCCACACGACAGCCGCAATCATCAGCGGAGCGATGGCGAACTCGATCGTCGCCTGGATGTCACCAGCTGCGACATGCGGAATGACATTTAGCATGACACTCAGTAGCAACAACGCTGCCTCGATCGTGACAATCTTCGACTTGACGATCGCGTGCCCCTCTCGGGACGCCGTCGTCGCAAGGTACATGATCGCAATGAGTGGCAGCGTGATCAGCGGCTCGACGAGGAATGCAAGCCAATAGCGAGGGTCCGCGATGGCGGACCCCGCCATCAGGTTGTTCTGCACGTTGACCGATCCCCACAGCACGCCCGTCACCACGACGCCATTCATGACGCGTGACACCCACTGTGAGCTACGGAATAGCCGTCCGACCCGGGCAGCGGGGCTGGCGACACGTCGATGCGTGGCGATGGCGTCCGCGTGCGCCTCGGCATCAGCAATTTCGAGACGCCGCCGTCGTTCCCGGTGCCGATGAGCGTCTTTCGCGGTGTTCAGGCGAGCGATGCGGGCCAGAGCCCGGATATCCTCCTCGACGGCGCGTTCGGCGAGCAGTTCATCGTCGGATTTTGCGTCGACGAACGCTTCGTCAGTCTGCTCAGCCAAGCGTTTCCGTGCGCGGTTCTGCTGTTCAGTGAAATCGAAGTCGACGTCGAACAGACCCGCAGCCTGGACACGCCGTCGGCGCGTTGGCATGGTGATAATGGTCATGTCGGGAAGGTCCTTCTTCCTGGCATCAGCCCCTTGGCGGATGGTCTAGATCCGCTGAGGGGCATTTTTTGTAGCCACCGTCGAGAGGGTCTAGCTCCGTCGGGTGGGTGGTTGTCGTCGGGGATTCGATCACCCGTAGAAGCGGCACGTCAACACCGTCAGTTCCGGTGGCGCACGAGAAATCCCACGTCTGAGTAACGTCGCCATGGCCTTTTCCCGTTGATTCGAGGAGTAGCAAACAGTGGGCGTCAGGTCGATCCCGGGAGATTTGGGGGAAACCTTGGGGAAATTTGTCCCTCCGAGCGTCGCTCAACGCGATCGAACCCGACCGAATCGGCGACGGTCAACAGATCGATGCGATCGATTCTCGGGCCCTTGTGGTTCGACGATTCATGGTCGACGGCGGCGAGCGACGTGAAGTTCGGGGGATCCGGATTGGCCGAAGAGTGGTTGCATGAACCAGGCGCGGCCGACCGCGTGATCCGCATTTCAACCTCATGAACCCGCCTCGACCTGCTGTATGCCCGCTTTGTTGACATCATGCCAATAGTGCGCCAATCTCATGATGAGACGCGGGTGCGGAGGCTCGCGCGATAGGCAAAGGATTCTGCGATGGCACGCGCCGCATGGAGTGATGACGAGGTCGAGGCGGTACGGGACCTGGCCAAGACCTTCTTCGAAAAGGAAGTCGTCCCGCACGAGGAGAAGTTCGTCGCCCAGGGGCATCCTGACCGCGCGCTGTACAACCGGGCCGGCGAGCTCGGCCTGCTGTGCACCGCGTTGCCGAGCGAATACGGCGGTGGTGGCGGCACTTTCGCACACGACGCGGCGATCATCGAGGAGCAGGCGTTCGCGGGTGACGGCGCCCTCGGCATGCCCGTGCACAGCTCGATCATCGCGCCCTACCTCAACGAATTCGGATCCGAGGAGCTGAAGCGGCGGGTGCTGCCCAAGGCGGCTGGCGGTGAGATGATGCTGTCCATCGGCATGACCGAACCCGGCACCGGCTCGGACCTGCAGAACATCAAGACCCGCGCGGTCCGTGAGGGCGACGAATACGTCATTACCGGGTCGAAGATCTTCATCACCAACGGCTGGCTGTGCGATGGCATCATCATCGCCGCCAAGACCGACCCGACCATGGGCGCCGCAGGCGTCTCACTGATCTTCGCCGAGATCGGCGACGACACCCCGGGGTTCAAGCGCGGCCGCATTCTGAACAAGATCGGCGGCAAGGCCCAGGACACCGCGGAGCTGTTCTTCGACGGCCTACGGGTGCCCGCGGGCAACCTGCTCGGCGAGGCCGAGGGCCAGGGTTTCTATCAGATGATGCAGCTGCTGGCCCAGGAGCGCCTGGTGACCGCGATCATCGCGGTGGCCATGATGGAGAAGGCTGTCGCGCTGACCGTCGACTACACCAAGGGCCGCGAGGCGTTCGGCAAGCCGCTGTTCGCGATGCAGAACACGAAATTCGAGATGGCTGAGTGCGCGACCATCGCGAAGATTAGTCGCACCTTCCTCGACGACTGCATCGTCAAGCACCTGCGCGGCGAACTGGACATTCCCACAGCTGCGATGTCCAAGTATTGGTTGACCGACCAACTCGGTATTGTGGTGGACCGCTGCCTGCAATTGTTCGGCGGCTACGGCTACATGACGGAGTATCCGATTTCCCAGCTCTACACCGGTGCCCGCGTGCTGCGCATCCTCGCGGGCAGCAACGAGGTGATGAAGGATCTCATTGCCCGGTCTCTCTGAAATCCGGAGCGAGACGGCCTCGTCGGCGGACCCATCCGCCGACGAGGCGCAGCCGCGTCGGCGCAGGCTCGAGCCCGACGAGCGGCGCGCGCAGATCCTCGCCTGCGCGATCGACATGTTCGGCGAACGACCGTACGCGGCCGTCTCGACCGCGGAGCTGGCACAGCGCGCCGGGGTGGCGCGCGGCCTGATCAACCATTACTTCGGCAACAAGCGCGACCTCTACCTCGCGGTGGTGCGCCGGATGGTTACGCTGCCGCGGCTCGACGACATGGTGACGCCGAGCGGCACCGATCGGGAACGCGTCGAGGCCAGTGTGCACTGGCTGCTGGATGTGATCTCCGAGCACGGCAGCACCTGGGTGAAGGTGACCAGCCACGAGGGCGTCGGCAACGACCCCGAGGTGCAGCACATCCTCGATCAGGCCGACGACGCGGCCGCCGAGCGGACCTTGCTGATGGTCGGGCGCGCCGATTCGGCACACGACGCGCAGTTGCGCGCCATGGTCCGCGCCTTCGGCGGTCTGGTGAAAGTGGCGGGCCGGGAATGGATCACCCGTGGCACGCTCACCCGCGACCAGGTGCACGAACTGCTCGCCGACATGCTGATGACGCTGGTGACCGAAACCATGCCGAAAGTGGACCACCGACGCTGATCCGTCGGCGGCACGCCACCGTTAGTTCGTCAGTTCCGAGGCAGGCGCGCCCGGCGTCGCGATGCCCCGCTGTAGGGCACATGCCCGGCGGATGCCCAGGCCTGCCGTACTTCAGCTCGATCACTTCCTCACGGCGATGCTCTACGACCAGTGCGCCGATGCCCGCGATCCACAGCGCGGCGGTCGCGATCGCGCCGATCTGCGTCCAGCCGCTGAATCCGTAGCCCGCCGCGGTGAGCATGCACGCCATGACCACGATGCCGAGCGCACACAGTATGAGACCCGGCACATTACATTTGTCGCCGAGCAGATCACCTGCCTGCGCATGCCAGGGCCGACCGTCGGAACTCGTGTTGCCGAACATGGATCCTTCTTCGCCGAAGCCGGAGCCTGACCAGGGATCGCACCTGCTGATCAGCGTGAACCTTCGCCGTTCGATCCGCGAGGGGTGTTTGCTAATTCATTGCTACGAGCCGCCGCCGCCGCGCTGCTTGTGCCGCACGGGTGGTTGTGGCATCAACCGGAGTGTCAATATTACGTTTTGGTGACGACCGATTGGACGTTTCCGGATGATTTGGCCGCTGTTCGCCCTTATTGTGTGTCGGTATCGGGGCGGGTCCGGGCAGTTCGAGGTTCCTGCGCGGTTTGGTGGTGTGGAGAGGGACCTGGCATGGCACGGACGGAACGCAAGGAGGGCGAGCGATGGTCGGAGGCACAGCAGGAAGGCCGCTGGCCCGGGGCGCAGACCGACGAACGGTGGCCGGAGGCGGCGGAGAATGAGGAACGTCGTCCGGAACCGGAATACGAGGGCCGCAGGCGGACCGGTCGGCTACGCATAGAGATTCCGCCGATCGTCAATCCGTATTCCGTTGTCGCGTTGGTGGCGGCGTTGCTCGGATTGTTTCCGGTCGCGATCGTGTTCGGCTTCATCGCCTTCAGCCACCCCCGTGGCAAAACGATGGCGGTATTCGCGCTGATGATCGGAGTGGCGGAGGTGACCGCGCTCGCGGGCTTCTTCGTACTATCCGGCAGCGCTTGGTCCGGCGCGGTGACCCGGGCGAACAAGGCCACGGAGATAACGAGCGTCGCGCCGCAACCGACCATCGCCGCCACTACCGCCGCCCCCACCACGGCGGCGCCGACCGCGACGACGACGACGTCCGCGGCGACCAACTTGGTTACGCCGAAGAAGGGCATGTCCTGCTCGGAGCCCGCGCTGATCGGCACCGCGGCGGACGGTAGCACCCTGCTGTGCCTGTCCCCGACGGGCGCCAGCGGCAACTACCAATGGTCGGCCCCTTATACCATCGCGACCGCCGTCCAGGAGGCCGGGACCAAGTGCGACTCTTCCGGAACGAAAAGCGCCCGCAGCGCGGACGGTCGCGCGCTGGCGTGCGATGGCAAGGTGTGGGTGCTGTGGACCGAATAGCGCGTCCCTAGCAGCTAATCCGCCTTCTTCGCGCGGCTGGGCTGGACGCGGGGCGGCTCGTTGGGCATCTTCGGATACTGCGGCGGCCACGGAGCGTCCATGAGGCCGGAGGCCAGATCTCGCTCGGACATCTCCAGCAGCGGTTCGATCGACTGCGCGGCACGGTCCGCCCACGGATCGCCGAGTTCGGCAACTCGGGCGGGCACGGTGGCGATGGTGAGTTCGTCGGGAACTACGGTATCGAGTTCGGACCAGGGGATCGGCGTGGAGACCTGGGCGCCGACCTTCGGGCGCACACACCAGGCGCCGAAAACCGTTTTGTGCGGGGCGTTCTGGTTGAAGTCGATGAACACGCGGCTGCCGCGTTCCTCCTTCCACCACTGCGCGGTGATCTCGTCGGGATGGCGGCGCTCCAGTTCGCGAGCCAGGGCGACGGCGGCGGCGCGGACCTGGTAACCATCCCAATTCGGCTCCAGCGCCACGTAAATGTGCAAGCCGCGGGAGCCGGAGGTCTTGATCGACGACGCGATGCCGAGTTCGGTGAACAGCTCACGGGTGAGTACGGCGGCCTGCTTGAGATCGTCGAAGGTGATGCCGGGGGAAGGATCCAGGTCGATGCGCAACTCGTCGGCGATCTTCAGATCGTCCACATGATTGGGCCAGACATGGAAACCCAGGCAGCCCTGGTTCACCGCCCACAAAATGTGCGCGAGATCGTGCGCCACGAGAGCATCGCTCGTGGTGCCGTTGGGGGTGGAGACCTCGACAGTGTGCAGCCAGTCCGGCGCGGATTTCGGCACCCGCTTCTGGAACCACGACTTGCCCGACGCGCCGTCGGGATAGCGCTCCAGCAGCAGCGGACGATTGCCGACCACGTTCAGAAACGGTTCGGCCACCGCCTGGTAGTAGTGCACGAGGTCGAGCTTCGTTTCGCCGCGCTTGGTGAAATAGACCTTGTCGGGATTGCTGATGGTGACGGTTCTGCCGTCCACCTCGATATCGACGGACTCGCTCATCGCTTTTCCTGGGCTTCGGTGAAAAGGGTGCTCAATTCGGCGGGCGCGACCTCGTCGAGCTGGGCATAGGTGCACGATTCCGGCGTGCGGTCGGTGCGGAAACGGACCAGCCTGCCGCCGTGGCGCAACCGGCCGGATTGCACGTGTTCATAGCGGACCTCGGCCACCAGCTCCGGCCGTAGCGCCTCCCAGGACAGGTCCTTGCCGCCGGTCCACCGGCTCACGCCGCCCGGCATCTTGCCGTCGGCCTTCGCCTGCGCCGCAGCGTCCGCCCACTCGCGCCACGGATGATTCTCGAGTGCGTTCTCCCGCAACGGTTTCAGCTCCTCGACCAGCGACTTACGTTTGGCCGCCGTGAAACTGCTCGCCACCCCGACGTGATGCATATGCCCTTCGTCGTCGAAAAGTCCGAGCAGCAGCGAACCGATGCCTTCGCCATCCTTGTGCCAGCGGAAACCAGCCACCACGCAGTCCGCGGTGCGCTCGTGCTTTACCTTGAGCATCACCCGCTTGTCTTCCAGGTAGGTCAGCTCATTCGACTTCACCATGACGCCATCGAAACCGGCGCCCTCGAAGCGGGTGAACCAGTCCTCGGCTACGTCGGGATCTTGGGTGATCGGCGTGAGGTGCACCCGCGCGAGTTCGGTGTCCAGTATGGTTTCCAGCAGTCGCCTGCGTTCGGCGAACGGTTCTCCGGTCAGGTCCTTGTCGCCGAGCGCGAGCAGGTCGAAGGCGACGAAACTGGCCGGTGTCTCCTTAGCCAGCTTTTTCACCCGGGACGCCGCAGGATGCAGCCGATTTTGCAGCGTGTCGAAATCCAGGCCCTGGTCGGTGACCACCACAATTTCGCCGTCCACCACACACTTGTCCGGCAGCGCCTGCTTCAGCAGTTCGGCGACCTCTGGGAAATACCGGGTCAGCGGGCGGTCGTTGCGCGAACCGAGTTCGATCTCGTCGCCGTCACGGAAAACGACGCAGCGAAAGCCGTCCCATTTCGGTTCGTAACTCAGGCCCGGCTCGCGCGGCACGGACGGCGCCGTTTTCGCCAGCATCGGCCGGACGGGCGGCATCACCGGTAGGTCCACACGATCCTCCTCGGGTTGTTCCTCACCCATGTTGACGTCGTGGTCGACCAGGATTCATCGGTTTCGCACGGGCGCGGCTCCGGCTCGATCGTAGGTCCCCGGTCCGACAACATCGTGAACTTCCGGCGACTTGGCCGCGGTGGTGTCGGTGGGGAAGAACGTCGTGCCTACGCCGAACAGCAGGCGTCGGGTTATCCGGCGCTGGTTACGCCCGTACCGCAGGCAGCGGCGGAGGAGGACCTGGTGGTCAAGTTGCGAAAGTTGGGCGCGCTGTACGAATCAGGCGCGCTGTCCGATGAGGGATTCGCACCGGCGAAGTTGCAGCTACTGAGTTGACGTTCCGACTGCTCAGTCCAACCAGCCCTGCTGGTCGGCGAAGACAGTGAGCCGGTCGCGGATGGTGAGGATCTCGCCCGCGGTGAGGGCGGGACTCGCGTCCAGGAGTAGCTCGGTGATCAGGCGCTTGTGTTCGGCGGCGGTCAGCTGGCCGGAGGACGCTGCTCTATCCTTTTTGTGGCGAGGAGCGGGGGGTGTCGGCTGACCGCCGACCACGGTCAGGTTGACTGCTTTGGGTCCGCGGTCGCCCTCGGTCACATCGAATTCGAACACTCTGCCCTGACGCAACTCGTCCTCGTCCAGACCTATGTCGTTCACGTGCACGAACACATCCGGGCCACCATCATCGGGACGAATGAACCCGAACCCCCGAGAGCTGTCGAACGACACCAATTTCCCTATGGACACCAACACCCGCTCCTCGCCGCCGTCGCTATTCGGCCACTTTAGCCCGCATTTTCCCCGTCGTTGGATGAAAGCGCTTTTTGTAACGAGTTGAATACGGTGAGGCCCTGGCCGACCATTCCGTTGACCAATTCACCGACCCCGTCCGGCCCGTTGAGCACGGTGAGGTTCGCGTTGGCCAGCCCGTTCGATGCCTGCTTGACGATTTCCGGCAACTGCTCGATCAGCAACTGGTCCAACGCGATTCGGTTGTTCGAGGCGGCCGCGTCGGCCTGGATCCGGGTCCGGTCGGCTTCGGCCTCGGCCAGGATGCGGACCCGTTCCGCCTCTGCCAGTGCGGGTTTCACCACCTCGGCCTGTAATTGCTGTTCGCGCAGTTCGGCTTCCTTGCGGGCCTGCTCGGCCTGCGCGGTCAGCACCTCCTGCATGGCCTTGGCCTCGGCGAGCGGTCCGGACTGTGCGGCCTCGGCATTGGCCTTGTCGATATCGCGCTGGTACTCGGCCCGCAGAATCGCGGTTTCGCGCGCGTATTCGGCCTGGCGGCGCAACGATTCCTGCTCGGCCTCGGCCGCGTGCTGCGCGGCCTGCGATTGTGCGATCTGTGCGTCGCGCTGGACTGCCGCGTTGTGCGGCGCCGCCAGCGCGGTGATGTAACCGAGGTTGCCGTCATCGATGGACTGGATCTGGAAGGAATCCACCGAAAGCCCGATATTGCCCATCTCCACCTTCGAGGCGACCAGCACCTCGTCGGCCAGCCGCTGCCGTTCCCGAATGATCTCCTCGACCGTCATCGAACCGACGATCGAACGCAGATGACCGGAGAAGATACGTCCGGTGAGCACCGACATCTCCTGCTCCTGTTCGGACAGGAACCGTTGCGCCGCATTGACGATCGACTTCTCGTCGTTGGCGACCTTGAACGCGATCACCGCGCGCACCTCGAGCTGGATGGCCTGCTTGGTGACGCACCGCTCCTTGATCTCCGCCTCGAACATCGCCAGCGATAGATAGCTCACCTTGCGGAACAACGGCATGACCCATTTGCCGCGCCCGATCACCACCACGAACGGCACGTCGTCCCTGCTCTTGGCACCGCTGACGAGCATCGCCTCGTCCGGATCAGGTACGTGATACCCCAGCACGTCGACTCCCTTACTGTTTACATTTTCTCGGGCAGATCCGGATCCAATGGAATCCACGGCACCACATCGACGATGCGTCCCGGATTGACGGTGATGATCAACACGGCGGTTCCGGCCGAAATCGGCTCCTCCGCCCGCGCGATATACAGCTCCGTTCCCCCGCGAATCGCCACCAAAACTTCACCCAGCATTCCAGCACCCCGAATCGGCGCTGTCAGCGTACCCGTCAAACCCCGCACGGGGTCGGTCATCTCGGTGAACTCCTCGGACTAGACACCAGATCTGTCAGCGTACGCGCCGATCCCGAAACCTGCGCACCCGTCATGATCTCGCCCGCAGCCGAGCCATGGCGGGTGAAATCGACCTCGCTCTCACCGAATTCGAACAGCTACTGGACGACCAGAAACGCATGCTCGGGCGGGAACACGCCCAAACCGTGCGCACTCGAAATAGCATCGCCCGCTGGTTGCGCGAAGACGGTGACACCGCCCGAGCCATCAGTGCGTACGAATCCCTGCTCACTGATCAGATCCGTATCTTCGGCCCCGACCACCCCGATACTCTCTACACCCGCAACTGTCTCGCCGCCTGCCACGGCGAAGCAGGCGACATCGCCGGCGTCATCGCCGAATACGAGCAACTGCTCGCCGACCAGGAAAACATCCTCGGCCCCGTCAACGCCCACACGCAACTCACCCGAAGCAATCTGGAATTCTGGCGCGCCCAGTTCGAGGGCTAGCGTCAGCGGGTAGCCTCGCGCGACCCCGCCGCCTCGAAAATCCGCGCCGCCGGGTCCGCGGTAATGCGGTCGGAGTCGGTGTCGTAGTCGTAGAGCTCGGCGTAGCGGCCCCAGTCGATGGCGATATCCAGCTGGCGGCGCGCGTCTTCGGGGCCGAAGCCGCGGCGCAGGAGGTCCAGGAAGAAGCCGGCGCGCACCGCGGTATTCAGGCCGCGCACGTTCAACCCGTCACGGATGATGACGCCCGCGCCGAGAAAGCCGATGCCGGACACGATCTGGGCCGCCACCCGCGTCGGGTCGGCACTGACGCCTTCGAATCCGTTGGCCGAAAGCAGGACGAACAGGGTCGTGCCCGCAGAGACGAGCGCATTGGTGCGCAGGCAGGCCCTCATAGCCCGGTACTGCCGTTCGAACCCGATCACGGTGCCGAGGCCGACACCGGCGAGCAGCCGAACGATCATCTCTACCGTTGACATCACGCACTCCCTGACTGGTCAAGCGCACCCTCGAACAGCAGGCCACGGGGCTCGTCCCGCTCCGAAATCAGCTGTGGAGGTGTTGCCGGGTGAATAGTTGGCTAACAGGGGTACCGGACTATCTCCGCCGGGCATCCGGCTCACCTCCTTCGGCTACTGTGCGCACGGCAAGTCGGGCGCGCCTATACCTAATCGTCGCAGAGCGTGCGTGAGGAACCTGGCGCTGGTGTCTTTTCTTTACAGAAAGCGCCGGTGGTACCCCTCCTCGTAAGACCTTTGGCACTTCACGGCGTGAACCCGACAGCCGTCGGGAGCCAATCGGGATCACCCCTTAATCCGGGGAGATCTGTCCTGACCCGGGGCGTCTCTCGACGTTCGGGGTCGCTGGCCTGTATCCGTGAAGGAGCCTCAGCGAACGATCGGCACCTTGCGTTGGCAAGTAAACACCCCGACGAAAGTCTTGGCAACTCGTATGTGAGGGTCGTCGCACGAGAAACCGCCACCACCTCCCTCGCGGGTGACGGCGGCTCATCGGTGGAGCCGTTGGCGTCCTTACGGATTCACCTCGCAGACGCCCGCGTAACAGAGCGCCTCGCCGTAGATCCGAGTCGAGCGCGCCTCGTCGACTCTGGGCTTGCGCGGCACTCTCAGCGCCCAGTTCATGCGAATGTGGTTGTCGGACAGGATCTGTCGTACCTTGCCGAAGTCGGTGACGGGTGGCCGAACAGAATCTTCTGCCGGCCTGGTTGATGGTCTTCCAAGAGCCTGGAAGTGAAGGCAGCCGTCTTCAATCGTGATCGGTCTGGTTAGGACCGGTACAGGGAGCGATAGGCGGCGATCGTCTCGGCGCAGTGGTCGATGATTTGCTCCCGGGTCGCGCGCAGCGAACCGTTCAGCCAGGCCGAGAACATGCCGGCATTGCCGCTGGCCATAGTGACGGCGGCCAGGCGGCGGCGCACCGGGTCCTCGATGTAGGCGAACAGGTGGTCCTGCATCAGCCGGGTGAACACTGGCATTACCGCGACGGTGGTCTGGCCGAGGCCGGTGCTGGAATAGGGCTCGACCAGAAACAGGCGTGACTTGCGGGGATCGTCGAGCACCTTGTCGACCAGAACCGCGGACAGCTCGCGGTCGCGGGACGGGTCGTCGGTCACGGCGAACGCGGTCATCGGTTCCAGGAACTCGTCGGCCACCTTCCGGTAGAGCAGATCCAGGAGTTCGTCACGGCTGGCGAAGCTCTCGTAGAAGTACCGGTCGGTGAGGTTGGCCCGCCGGCACACCGCGCGCATGGTGACTCCGGCCGCGCCGGATTCCCCGATCAGGTCCAGCGCAGCCTCGAGCAGCGCGGCCCGGCGCGCCTCCCTGCGTTCGGTGAGCGTCGTGCCGCCCCAGATCCGGGGACCGTCGTCGTCTGATTCCTGCCCTGTCTGCACCGCCACACATTAACGCTTGGCGAACATCGCCTGTATGGACCCGCGCCGCGGTCGTGGGCCGCGGCGTGCCGTAATAGTGGGCCTCGATGTTCTTCTCGTTGGTGTATTGCGAGGCGTGGTAGTAGGCGTCCGGTTCCTTGGCCAGGGTGGCCTCGATGACCGAGTACAGGTCGTTCGGTGTGGTCGGGTCGGGGCATTCGGACAGGCCGGGCAGCTCCACGATGTCGGTGCCGAACATCTGCAACAGGTCACGCACCTCGGCGACCTTGATCCGATTGGTCACCGCGCGCAGTCCGACGCCGTATATCGCGCCCAGGATTCGCAGCGCCTTCGCGGTATTGCCGCTCGATGCCTCGATCAAGGTCTGGCTATCGGCCCGGATCCGGTCGAGATCGTCACGGATCATGCCCCACGCGACGCGGTCCTTGACTGAGCCGAAAGAATTGTGCGACTCCAGTTTTGCATACAGCTCGACGTTGTCCAGGCCGTGCACGGCCGGATCGAGGCGTAGCAGCGGGGTGTTGCCGATGAGTTCGGTGATGTGGTCATAGCGCATTACGGCGCTCCGGAGGGTCGGTGCAACACCGCCGGTCGGTACGGGCCGCGCGGGGGCGTCCCGCGCGGGGGCGCAAGCCCCGCCGACACATGGGGTTTGTAGTCGCCGTCGCGGTACACCTGGAAACTGTCCGCCTGGTGTGCGACGGCCAGTGCTTGGCGAACTCCACCTCGGCCACGGTCACCCCGGCGTGATCGACAAGGGCCTTACCGGGTTCCAGCCAAATATCCAGGAGATTGTCCCCGGCCACCTGCGCCACGGTGCGTCCGCCGTGGCGCTCCAACGGTGCGGCGAGAAGATCGGCGAGCATCTTCGTCGCCGGAGTGGTATTGGCGTACTTGTGGAAAACCGGAATCCCGTGCACTGCACCGCCATCGACGTGATAGCCGAAGGCATGGTTCGCCCAGCTCATCGGCTCGCCGCGGCCGAGCAGCGCCTCGGGCAGTGCCAGCACGTAGCCGAACCGGGCCGCGTCGGCGGTGAACACCTGCCGGAAACCGCCGCCGATGTTCAATACCGATGGCGTCAATCCGTGCCCATAGGCCTGCTCCACCAACGCAAGGCAGGCATCGATCGCTCGGATGCGCTCGGCGAGGTTGCCCGAATCGATGTGAAAGGCGAAGCCGAGGAATGTGATTCGGCCTCGATTCGCCGAGAGCAAGTCGAAGGCACGGTCGATATGCGCCAGCGGCACGCCGAAGCGGCTCACCGCGGTGTCCTCGAGTCCCGAAACGCGCAGCAGCACCGGTACTTCGGCGCATCACCGGCCAACTCGGTGATGCGCCGCAGTTCCCACAGATTGTCCACATTGATGGTGACGCCGCAATCGATCAGTTCGCGCAGAAAGGCTTCGCCTTTCGGACCGGTGACCTCGATCCGCGTCGGGTCGAACCCCGCGCCGATGGCGCTACTCAACTCCTGCGGGGAGGCGACATCGATACCGATGCCGGCGTGCTCGGCGGCGCTCACGAAGGCATGCGACTTGTTTACCTTGTGCGCCTAGCAGATTCGGTACTGCGGCAGCTCCCGGTCGAGAACCGCGCGAAGGTGGTTCAGGTTCTCGGTGTACACCTGCGGGAATACCAGGTGGATCGGCGAGCCAAAACGGATCAGCGTTTCTTCGACGGCGTCGCGGGTGTCGAGGAAGGCGCGCACCAGCGGATGGATTTTCGCGGGTAGCGCCGGTAGCGGCGCCGTCATACCGCGGTTTCCGAGCGCTGGGCTTCCGATGGCTTGGTGCTCGCGGGCACCGGCTGCTCGGCGACCGGGTTGTACCCACCGTCCCGAATGGCCTCGAACGCGCGAACCCCATTGCGCGGACTGCGGAATTCGGCGACTACTCGTTTGCTGATCAGATCGATGTCGACGACGTTGATGCCCATCGACTCGAGCACTTCGGTGATGGTGCGGACGCAGTGCTTGCAGTTCATGTCCGGCACGTAGAACACCTGGTCCTCGGCGGTGGCCTCGCCGTCGGCGGTCATCTCGTCGAGATCGGCGCGCACCTCGGCTATCTCGCAGCGCTCGGCGAATTCCGCGAAGATCGCGACGAACTGGTCCACCACCAGCGGCAGCAGTGTGTAGTGGCCGCCGCCGAGATGGTGCGGCATCGCGGCCAGGCAGGCCGGCCGGGTATTGGACGGCAGCAGCGCGGACTGGCGGGAGATGAGATCCAGATCGTCGTGGTACTTGGCGATCGTGTCCTCGACGCTCAGCCCTTCCGCCCTGGTGGCGCGGCGCATAACCGTATGCGCGTCCTTGATGGTGGCGTCTTTCATCGCGCGCAGCGTCGCGACGGTGTCCGCCGTGTAGCGCACTGTTCCGTCGGGCTGTGCGGCGAGCGTCACCGGGATCATCCCGCGCCGATAGCTGGAGGCATGCAGCTCCCAATACCAGCGGGTGGCGACGGCCGAGGAGAGCCCGGAATCGTGTATGCCATGGGCGAATTCGGCCGCGCTGCGGTACGGCGTCTGCCTGGCCAGCAGCGCGTGCTGGGCCAGCGCCCGTCCGGTGGCCTCGATGCCGACGCGGAAGATGTTCATCGGTTCGTGATCGGTGGTGGTGCCCTCCAGCACCGCTTGTTCACGCGTGCCCAGCGCGCTGATGTGTTCGGCGAGAGCAGAATTTGCGTTGAGCGCATGCCACAGCGTCAGCACGGTCTCGCGCATTGCGATCGGCACCAACGGACCGAGTCCGTCGGCCCGGAAGTGCCCGGTGTTGGGGATCCCGTCGCTGTCGGTCCACGCGATCCAGTGCGTCGCGCTGGTGACCTGAGAGGGCCGACAGGGCGGCCAGCACCCGGGACGCGGCCCGGCCGGTCGTAGCGCGGGTTGCCATCGTTGCTCACGACGCCACCTCGCCGGAGCTCGGCTCCGTCGTTCTCACGGGCGCTGTGTACAAGTCGATCGCTGCGCTCGCTCACGTGACCTCCTCCGCAATGGTCATGACACAGTGGGTGAAGCGGTCGATCTCCTCGTCGGTGTTGTAGATGTGCGTGCTGACCCGAACCGAGTCGGCAGCATCGTCGTCGGCGGACTCGGGGGTGCAGTGGGTCCCGGTGCGGACGAGGAAACCGAGCTCGCTCAGCACGAAACCGAGGTCGGTCGCGGTAATTCCGGCGAGGGTGAACGACAGGATCCCGTAACCGATGGCGCACGGTGCGTGCGCGGGTCCCGGCAGGAATTCCAGGCCGGGGACGGGTCTCAGCCGCTCGATGAGCCGGAGCGTGAGTTCGCGATTGTGCGCGGCGATCGCCCCGACCTCGAAGGATTCGAGAACTTCCAGGGCACTGCCCAACGCGAGGATGCCGGGGATGTTCTGGGTGCCGCCCTCGAGCAGATCCGGCATGTCCGCCGGGACGAGTCCGTCGTCGGTCAGCCGCACCCCAGAGTTGCCGCCGGGCAGGAAAGGCAAGAGCTGATCGTGAATTCGCCAGTGGCAGTAGAGGATTCCGGTGCCGGGCGCGCCGAACATCTTGTGCGCGGCGAACACCGCGAAGTCGGCGCCGAGTTCGGTGACGTCCACCGGCATATGCCCGCCGCTCTGGCTGCAGTCGAAACACAGCAGCACCGCCGGATCGAGCTTGCCGCGCAGTTCCTCCAGCGTCGTCAGTCCGCCGAAGACGTGATGCAGGTGGCTCGAGGTGATCAGCCGGGTGCGCGGAGTGACCTTGGCCAAGATGTCGGCGGTGTCGGCCTCACCCAGCGCGGTCACCCGATATGGGACCAGCTCGATGCGCCGACCGAAGCGCGCGAACACTCGGCGCAGATGATGCCAGGGGTGGACGTTGGAGGCGTGATCGCGTGGGTTGTAGAGAATTTCGTCGCCGTCTTCCAGCGCGGCCAGCCCCCAGGACAGGGCGACGGCGTTGAGCGCGGCGGTCGCGCCGCCGGTGAAGACCACCTCGTCGGGGTGCGTGGCGCCGATGAAGGCGGCGGTGCGGTCCCGGACTCTGCTGATCTGTCCGGTCAGACTCGTCGCCCAAGGGTAGGCACCACGACCCGAGTTGGCGGTGCGCGCGCTGTGGTAGCTATGGATGGTGTCGATGACCGGCAATGGCTTCTGCGTCGTCGCCGCGCTGTCGAGGTAGACCTCGGTGGACTCGGCGAGCGCCGGAAACAGCTTGCGCACGGCGGCAGGTGCGGACATCAGCGGTCCCGGCGTCAGTGGCGCGGGCGGCCGCGAGGGCCGGGTGAGATGCGACCCCGGACGCAGATGAACGCAAAGTGCCGCCCCCTTCCGAGAACGCGCTGGACGTCACCAACGATACGCACTTTGCGAAATGTGTTCGAAGGTTTCTTGTAGACAACGTCTTTCACGAGTCACCCGGCGCGCGGTCGTTCAGTATTTGCCCTGCAGATACTCGACCAGATGCTCGCGCTCGGTGGCGAGTTCGGAGATCGCGCTCTTCACCACGTCGCCGATGCTGACGATGCCGATCAACAGGCCCTCGTGCACCACCGGCAGATGCCGGACGCGGTGCTCGGTCATGGTGCGGCGCAGCCCCTCGACCGCGTCGCCGGGCGCGCAGGTGCGCACATCGACGGTCATGATCGCGGAGACCGGGGTGTCGAGCAGGTCCGCGCCGCGCGCGTGCAGGCTGCGCACCACATCGCGCTCGGAGACGATGCCCGCGATCCGGTTGCCGTCCGGCGATACGACCACCGCTCCGATGTTGTGTTCGGCGAGCGTGTCGAGCAGGCTGCGCACCGTCGCCTCAGGCCGCACGGTGGCCACCTCGCTGCCTTTTCTGCGCAAGATCTCGGCTATTCGCATATTTCCCCATCCAGACGTCGCTGCACTTCAAGGATCCCTCGTCCGCGACCGCTTGACCAGCACGAATCCGCATCGGGTCGAGACGGGATCTCCTGAGCTACAGCCGCCGCGCGCCGCTGCGGCCGAGATCTCGCGCCAACAGCGCGATCGCTGCCTGCGAGATACCGGCCGAGGTGGCCAGGTGGATGGTGGTGAGTTGCGAGATGCGACGCAGCCGGTAGTCGACGGTATTCGGGTGGATATAGAGCTGCCGCGCGATGAGCTGCCGGTTAATATCGTTATCGAGGTAGGCGCGCATGGTGTCGAACAATTCGGGGTCATACGAGTCACTCCAGTGCCACGTCGGGCGTAATAGAACTGAGCCCGAATCGTGTGCATCACTATACGAAAGTGTAATCAGTGTGGGTGGCTATCGGTGAGATCCGTTGTGAGACGCCCGATTGTGCTTCGATCACATCGCATTACCCGGTCATTGGAGGACGCTCCAGATCGTGTCCGTGGCGCACGAGCGGCGGGTCACCGCGGATTACCTTGCGGGCCAACCGATTGGCGTCTACTCGTCGTCGAGCCCGGCGGATAGGTAAGCGGCTGCGGCGAGCCACTGCCTGCACTGCGGGCCGTGGACGTCGTGCACATGCAAGATTTCGCGAGCCTGCCGGTAGGTGAGGCCGCGCGGTTCGGCGCCGCAGTCTGCCCCCGGGAAGTCCGGTGCTGGGTGCGGAAGCAGTGTGTAGATCCCTGTGGCGCCGACGATCGCGACCCGGTGGGGAGTTCGAAATGGCTGGCTCATCGTCCGCCCCTCGCGTGTGGCGTTAGGAGGCTGTTTGTGTCGACGCCGGCGCGAACTCCCTGCGTACCTCCCGGATTCTGGGACTGAGTCTAGGCCGCCGTAGCTTACAGATGCAAGTACATTTGCACGAACAATCGATAGAAAAAGCACCGGCGGTTGTCGGCCGGGGAGTGCGTCGCTACCGGTTTCGGAACTACTCAGGGTTTGCGAGCGACCCCGCAGTACGCGGAGATGGGCCTGATTTCGCCCACCTGGGTATCGCCCTGCCGCCACTTCGTCATGGAGACGAAGCCGGGGTCAACTAGCTCCAAGCCGTCGAAGACGGCGCGGATTTGGGCTTGGGGGCGCGGCACATAGGGGGTGCCGCCGGTGCCGGTGTAGTTCTCGCACAGTGTGACGTATGCCTGGCTGTCGTCGGTGCCGTCCCACATCACCAGGTAACTGCCCGAGGGCACCGCGTCCAGCACCGTGTGCACGATGCGCAGCAAGTCGTCATAGGTCTTGGCATGGCCGAGCACGCCCATGAACATCACGGCGACCGGCTCGTTGAGGTTCAGCACGTTCTTGGCGTCGGCGATGATCTGCTCCGAGTTGTGGAAGTCGGAGTTGATGTAGGTGGTCACCCCCTCGTCCGAGGTGCTGGTCAGTAGCGCCCGGGCGTGGGTGAGCACCAGCGGATCGCTGTCGACGTAGACGACCTTCGGGCGCGACACTCTGGGCGACCTCGTGGGTGTTCTGCATGGTGGGCAGGCCGGTGCCGATATCGAGGAACTGGCGGATGCCGACCTCGCCCGCCAGGTAGCTCACCGCGCGGATCAGGAACTTGCCTGGACTGCACCGCCATGGTGGTGATGTCGGGGTCCACCTCGATACCGGCGTCGCCGGCGACTCGATCGATTTCGTAATAGTCCTTGCCACCCATCCAGTAGTTCCAGATTCGCGCCGAATGTGGAATGTCGGTCCGGATCAGCGGACTGTGGTCATCGGGCATGGGTTGTGCTCCTCAGAAGGCATGTGCGGCACGCCGAGGCGAGCTGGCGCGGCGGGTGTCGCGAATGGCTGGTACATCCGATGTGCACTGTGACAGTACAAGATTCGCGCCTGCGAGACAGTCGGGATCGGGGAGCTGAGCACGGTAATTCGGTGGCCGAATGCGGTGGACGTCGCGAGCGAACCGAGGGGTCTGAATTTGTAGGCGCGCTGGGACGAACTCCGTGCTATCGTCCAAATGTCGGTGCAGATGCAAGAACGTTTGAGAGTGCATCTGCAAGAACCTTACTCGAGTGATCCACTGGCGCAACCGAGGAGCGGGGAAATGTCGGATTTATCCATGAACAAGATCGACGGAAGTTGGCGCAAGAGCTCGTTCAGTAATCCGAGCGGGAACTGCGTCGAAGTAGCCGAGGCGACCAATGGTCTTGTGGCCGTGCGGAATTCGCGGGATCTCGAAGGCGGCGTGCTGTTCTACACCCGTCCGGAGATCGATGCGTTCGTCCGCGGCGCGAAGGCCGGGGAGTTCGACGATCTGACTAGCTGAGCGGTAACATCGGCGGTCGGTGCGGTGTGTTTCGAACAGGGGTGTTTGTGACACACTGTCGTCAAACCCGAGTATCGGAGATGACTTCATGATCGCAGAACCCGATGACGACGGTCGCGTGCAATCGGTTGTCGCGGAACGTGGTCCGACTGTGCTGCGGATCGCGCTCGGCGGCCAACTACGCAGGCTCCGGGAGAAGGCGAATATCACCCGGGAGGCTGCGGGCGACGCCATTCGCGGTTCGCACGCCAAGATCAGTCGGCTAGAACTGGGCCGTACCGGCTTCAAAGAACGCGATATCCGGGACCTACTCAGTCTCTACGGCGTCGACGACCTCGTTGAGCGGGAGCGGTTCCTAGACCTCGCCAGGCAGGCGAACGAGCCAGGCTGGTGGCATCGTTATAACGATCTGCTGCCGTCCTGGTTCGGCACGTACCTCGGCTTGGAGCAAGCGGCGAACAAGATCCGCACCTACGAGGCGAATCTGATTCCCGGACTGTTGCAGACGCCCGAATACGCAAGGGCGGTAGTGTCGCTCGGCTACGAGGACGCCGATATGGATCGGCGCGTCACGGTGCGGCAGCGCAGGCAGGAGATCCTGCATCGGTCCGATCCGCCGATTGTGTGGGCCGTGATCGACGAGGCCGCGCTGCATCGTCCGGTGGGCGGTGCACGCGTACAGCGTGAGCAGATGGAGCACCTCATCAAGCTCAGTGAACTGCCCAACGTCACCATCCAGGTACTGCCGTATTCGGCAGGGGAGCACGCGGCCGCGGGTAGCTCGTTCAGTATCCTGCGTTTCGCCGAGCCCGAACTGCCCGACATCGTCTACCTCGAGCAGCTCACCAGCGCGCTGTATCTGGACCGGCGGCAGGACCTGGCGACGTACCTGTCGGTCATGGACCGGCTCAGTGTGCAGTCCGAGCGTCCGGAACAGTCCGTCGAGATACTCGCGGGATACGCTGCGGCGCTGTAGATTCGCCCGCGAGCAGCACTTATCGAAAGAGCCCCGATAGCAGGCTGTCCGGGGCTCTTTCATTTGACTAAATAATTATGTGCGTCAACGTATTTCAAACGTACATGGATTAGCTATCGGGTGTGTATATACCCGGAAGGGCAGTTTGCCGCAGGCCCGCAACCGCGGATCTGGCGGCCCGCTGGTCCGCTGAAGACGCGGCGGGGGAGCGCTAGCTCACTGCTCGATGAAAGTCGAGGCGATGCGCCAGAAAGTGGCGGCCTGGAGGGCCTCGAGGTCCCAGTCGTCGGCCATCGCGTGGCGATGAAGTGATCAGTGAAGCGGTGGGCCTCCGCGGCCTCGTCGTCGACATGCATCTGGTACAGGAAGGACCGGTGCGGGTCCACGCGTTCGGCTTACAGCTTGGACATCAAAGCTCCTGGGATGTCTTTCTGGTCGCTGTGTGAACAGAGCGAGGACTAGCGTTCGGGGCCGCCGGGGTTGCAGCTGGCCTGGACGGTGGCCTGGTAGCCGACGGCCGGACGCCAGGGTTCCAGATTCCAGCTCGGTTTATTGGGAGCCACCATCCGTGCCCATTCCCAATGACAGATGAACTGATCGCGCATGCCGGGGGAGTCGGCGTCCGCGGACTGCGCGAGCACCTCCTGCCAGGCGCGTTCGTCGGAGCCGGGGAAGGTGGTGTGCCGCCCGGCCTGGGTCGGGAAGACGAGCAGCTGCGCCCCGTCGATGCCCTCGGTCCACTCGACGTGGTCGATGAGGGCCTGATCCGCGTAGGGATCCACGGTGGGCACCGCGGCGAGCGGAGTGGAGATCGGCATGGCGGCGGTGGTGGTCGCGGTGGTGGTCGGCGCTACGGCTGTCGTGGCGGCCGTCGACGACTGATCGGAACCGCAGCCGCCCGCTGGCAGCAGCGCCACGCACAGCAGGATCGCCGCGCCGGACCGCACCCGTGAAATCGGGTTCCACTGCACCACTGTCGCTCCTCCCGCTTGGTTGTCGCCATCCGAGCGTAGCCACTCGCAAGCCGACTGCGCGGTTCGGCGCGGTCGCGTCACCGATTGTGGTGTCGTGCCGGGCGGAGTGGGACCTGACAATAGTCGGTCGATGATGCGGACTCAGATGATGACGGGGGCTATGGCGGTTTCACTGGGGTTCGCGTCGGCCGGGCTCGCGACGGCGAGGACGAGCAACTCGCCGGTGTGGTCACCGAGGTGGTGCGCTGCAATTTTCGCGCAGTGCCGTCCATGCCGCCGTCTCCCTCCGGACCCTCCGGACCGACGCGGCAATGGCGCCGGTGTATGTGACGGTAAGTCCCACACTGGTGGAGAACATGTTCCTGCTGATGGGCTGGACATGTCACAGGCAGATCCGGGGCGGTCGGGGATTGTCACCAGGACCACCGGACGGCGGGACAGACCTGACACCCGAAACTTGTGAATTGTCAAAATGTTTCATTCACTATCTGCCCTTTCGAGCGGCTATTGTCCACGATGATCACAACGTTGGACCCATTCTGGAGGCACCGTCGATGAGGCATGCCCAACGCTCGATGAGCAAGAAGAGGCAGGGGCGGGCGCGGCTGCGCACACTGGGCGCGATGGCGGTCGGCTCGCTGATGGTGATGGCAGCCGCCGGGGTCGGCCACAGCGCACCGATCTACCCGGCGGCGGATCCGGATCCATTCTACGCGGCGCCGGCGGACCTGGCCGATATGAGGCCCGGCGACGTGATCGGCGTGCGCGCGATGCCGCCGCTGCCGATCTTTCCCGACACAACCGTGACGGTTGTGCGGTTCCGCTCCACCAACTCCCAGGGCAAGCCGATCGCGGCGATCACCACCGTGCTCACGCCACGCGGTCACCAGAAGGACGGCCCGCTGCTGTCCTACCAGCACATCATCAACGGCCTCGGCGCGGAATGCTCGGTATCGCGGGTGCTATACACCGACGATCCGAATCTGATGGTGCGGGAGGCGCCCGCCTGGAATGTGCTGCTGAAACAGGGTTGGTCGGTGGCGCTGCCCGATCATCTCGGACCCCAATTTGCCTATGGCGCAGCGAAATTGGGCGGTCAGATCACCCTCGACGGAGTGCGCGCGGTCAAGAAGGTGTCCGAGCTCCAGGTCGAGAAGAGCCCGGTCGGAATGGTCGGTTACTCCGGCGGCGGCATGGCCACCGCGTGGGCGGCCGCGCTGGCGCCCAGGTACGCACCGGAACTAGACATCGTCGGCGCGGCAATGGGCGGTGTGCCGATGAACCTGGTGAAGATGCTCGAATCCCTCGGCCTCGGTTCGCATCCGGTGTTCGGGCTGGCGCTGGCAGCCGGTCTCGGACTGGAACGCGAGTACCCCGACCGGTTCCCGCTCAGCGACCAGCTCAACGACCGCGGGCTGGCGGCGCGTGCGGCCATGGCCAACAGCTGCACCAATGACATCCTCGCCGCGGGTGCGGGACACGGCGTGATGGACTTCGCGAAGACGACGTCGATGATCAACGATGGCGACGCCCGCGCGGTAGTCGAGGAGAACAGCCTCGAGCTCTACGACGGCGTGCCGAAAATGCCGGTCTTCGAATGGCATTCGCCGATCGACGGACTCATCCCGGTCGACGCGATCAACAACACCGACCACCGGTGGTGTGCGGCCGGGACTCGGGTGGAGTCGGAGTTGACGCCGACGCCCGATCACCTCACCGCCGCGCTGCTCGGCCTCCCCGCGGCGCTGGGCTGGCTGAACGCCCGCTTCCGCGGCGAGCCGCCACCGACCAACTGCTGAGAAGGGAACTCGGGCGATAACCGGGCCGAATACGATTCGCTGTAATCGGGACTCGTCTCGGTTGTTTCGATATGGCGACATGACACACACAACTCGGGCACGACCGGGCCCGGCGGGTTAACCTGACTTCCTGGTCTCGGTACGACAGGGGCATTTCGGGGGTCGAAGGCCGCATCATCTCTCCGGGCGCCAGGCAACCCGACGTCGTACCCAGAGGCGTGTGTCATGAGATGCTTGCGTGCCATCTTCTTCACGTTGCTACTGGCATGTCCGCTGCTGGTGGGGCAGGCGGCCGCCGAGCCGCCACCGGATCCGCCCCCGCCGCCGGGATTGCCCGCGCTTCCCGATCTTTCGGGACTGCCCGGGTTGTTGGCACCGGATGCCAGCGGCTCGATCCTGCCCGGCTTACAGGAATGGATCGATCGTGTGGTGCCACCGCCACCGATCGTGTCCATGCCGCATCAGCCCGCGCCGATGGTGTCGGCCTCGGGTCTGTCGCCCGCGCTGGCCGCGCTGCGGCAGGCCGTGCTGCCCGCGCCGGTCGGCGATCCGATCTTCGATCTCTGGCCCGCGAACCTGGACACGTTCGCCGAGGGTCAGGTGATCGAGGTCCGCGACATCACGGCGTCCGCCGCACCGCTGGTGCTGGTCCCGATCCGGCAGGCGCTGCTGCTGAAGTTCCGCACCACCGACGCGCATGGGCTGCCGTCATATGCGACCGCGACACTGGTTGTTCCGGCGGCCGCGTGGCTCGGTTCCGGTAGCAGGCCGGTGGTGGTGAACAACCTGCCGATCGATGCGCTCGGACGCGACTGCACGCCCGGCTACAGCCTCGCGCACGGCCTGTCGTCGAACACCAGCCTCACCGACTTCATCCCGCCGACAACACAATTGGCGACGTTACGTGGGTACGCCGTGCTGATTCCCGACCACGAGGGACCTTTGATGGCCTACGCGGAACCGTACGTCGCCGGGCACGCCGTGCTGGATGCGATCCGCGCGGTGCGTGGACTGCGGCCGGATGAATTCGGGGACAGTCGGTTCGGGATGGCCGGGTACTCGGGTGGTGCGATCGCCACGCACGGTGCGGTCAAGCTGATCGACAGTTACGCACCGGAGTTGGCGGATGTGATTGTCGGTGCGGCATTGGGCGGCGTGCCCGCCGACTTCGAGATACTGGCGCGCAGCATGAACGGCAATCTCGCCTCCGCGGTGTTCATGGCCGCGACCTTCGCCATCGGCCGGGAACGTCCCGAAATCCTGGGCCGCATGAACAATCTGGCACAGTGGGTGGCGACCTCGCCCTTGAAGGACCTGTGCGGCAGTGGCTTCGGCATCGTCGGGGTGCTGATGTTGCCCATCGATGTCGCGGCGAACTTCGCCGACCCGCTGCACTCCGGGCTTGCCGAGGAGATCTATCAGGTGACGCGGATGGCAGGCATGGAATCGGCGACGCCGCTCTACATCTACAACGGCGAGCAGGAGTTCTGGATCCCCGCCGAGGGCGCCCGCAATCTGTACCGCGAGCAGTGCGGACTCGGTGTCCCCTCGGTCTACCGCAGTGTGCTCGGCGAGCACATTATCGCCGCGGGCCTGGGCTATCCGGAGGCGATGGACTGGCTGGATCAGCGGTTGCAGGGCGTGCCCGCGCCCGATGAATGCTGAGAATTATGCATTTGCCGCGGCGATACCGTTGCGATTGCGGCGGCGCCGACGATCTATGACATGTGACGGTGTTGCACGTTGTCTGTTGTTGCGGTGCCCAGACTTTCCGTCGAGCGCCGCTGGCGCTGCCCGCCGTCTCGGTACGGTGGGCCGGTCCGGGCGAGGTGACAGACCGGATTGACGAAAGAGGCAGATGAACAACAGCATGAGCGTCCTGTCGGGACAAGTGTCAGGACAGGCATCCGAACAGGCGAAGGCGATGGTTGGGCGCCACTATCGGATGGTCGACCACTATGAGGTGGGCCGGGAAAAGATTCGCGAATTCGCCCGTGCCGTACAGGATTACCACCCGGCGCACTGGCAGGAGTCGGCGGCGTGGGAGCTGGGTTACGACGCGCTGATCGCGCCGCTGACCTTCTCCTCGATTGTCTGGCTGCTGATGCAGCGCGGGATGTTCGAGTCGGTGCTTACCGGCTACGACATCAGCCAGGTGTTGCAGACCGAGCAGACCATTCAGGTGCATCGACCCCTGGTCGCCGGTGATCAGGTGCGCTGCGACGCCTTCGTCGATTCGTTCCGGCAGTTCGGCGACAAAGACTTCATGGTCACCAAGAACGTGCTCACCAACCAGCACAGGCAACTGCTGCAGACCGCGTACACGACCGTGGTCGCGCGGACCGGCGCCGAGGTGACCACCGATATCGCCACCGCGGTGGACGGTGTCATCATGAGCGGCCAGGGACTGGCCGATCGGCTCGGCGAGGCGCGGCGACGCGAATCCGGCGCGGCGGATCCGGGAGTCGTCGAATGCTTCGACGAGCCGGCGCCCGCCAGTGCGATCGACGAGACGCGCGTGCGGGTACCGCACACCGCGCCCGGTTTCGACGAGCTGGCCGTCGGCGCGGAACTGCCCACCCGGGTGCTGTCGCTGTCGCGCGGCGATCTGGTGAATTACGCCGGAGTGTCGGGTGATTCGAATCCGATCCACTTCAGTGACCGTGTCGCGGCCGCTGCGGGCCTGCCCGATGTGGTGTCGCACGGACTGCTGACCATGGGCCTCGGTGCGGGCTACCTCACCGAGTGGTTGGGCGATCCAGCCGCGGTTACCGAGTACGGCGTCCGCTTCGCCGGCTTCGCGCCGGTGGCGCCCGAGCGCAATAGCGAGATCGAGTTCCGCGGCCGGATCAAGTCCGTCGATGCGCGCCGCAGGGCGGCGACGGTCGCGATCACCGCGACCTGTGACGGTCGCAAGCTATTCGGCCGGGCGACCGCGGAGGTGCTGTTGCGCTGAAACCCGAGATTTGGCGAACCCGAGATTCGCGCAGAGCTATCACGAATGAATCAAGGGGGGACCGGGCAGTCGCGGCTGGACGAATTTGTGCACATCGGTACGAATGTTCGTGCTGCTAAGGTACTTTGGCTGTAGAAAGTCGTGGTGGTCGCGTGGCAGACTCGATTCATGCGCACTTCGGAGGTCCGACCAGGGGACGACGCCCCGTTTGCCGGAGGTGTGGTCGCCGGCGGCGGACCCACGGTACTGCGCATGACTCTCGGTGGCCGGATGCGGCGGCTGCGCGAGGACCGCAGCATCACCCGTGAGGACGCAGGCGAAGCCATTCGCGGATCGCATTCGAAGATCAGCCGACTGGAGCTGGGACGGGTCGGCTTCCGGCAACGCGATCTGGTCGACCTGCTCACCTTCTACGGTGTCACCGATGCCGAGGAGGTCGAGGAGTTCGTCGAGCTGGCCAGGCAGGCGAGCGCGTCGGGCTGGTGGCATCGCGACAACGATTGGCTGCCGAAATGGTTCGACACCTACCTGGGCCTGGAGCAAGCGGCGCGGCTGATTCGCTGTTACGAGCCGAGGGCGGTGCCCGAGCTATTGCAGACCGCGGATTATGCCCGCGCGCTGCTGTCGCTCGCGCATCCGGACGAACCCGCCGATGCGATCGATCGGCGGGTGGCGTTGCGGATGCGTCGCCAGCACATCCTGTCGCGGCCCGAGCCGCTACACCTGTGGGTAATCGTGGAGGAGACGGCGTTGCGCCGCCCGATCGGTGGCTCGACGGTGTGGCGCGACCAGCTCGACCACCTGGTTCGGGTGGCGGCGCAACCGCACGTCACCATCCAGGTGCTTGCCGACCATGTAGGCGGGCCCGCACTCGCGGACGGAGCCTTCACGGTCTTGCGCTTCGCGGAGAACGATCTGCCCGACATCGTCTACATCCAGCAGCTGACCAGCGCCCTGTACCTGGACAAGCTGGCCGACCTCGATGTCTACCTGCGGGTGGCGAACATGTTGTCGGTGCACGCCGCCCCGCCGGAATATACGGTCAGTCTGCTGGAGGCGCTGCGGAATCGGTTGCCCCGCACGGTCGATCGACCGTCGGGATGGCACCCGTCGTGACCGATATCAGGGCGGCGGCGGCATAACCACCGGGCAGGCCGAATCCCATTCGGCCAGGTGGCGCAACTGTCTGAACGCCGAGTCGGGGCGGTAGGTGCGCCCGACCCCGGATGCCATGATCTGTTTCGCGACGCCTCCCACCGCGATGCGCGCGGTGGGGCGCGCACTTGCCGAGCATGATCGACACCTGCGGGACGAACCCCGACAGCCGTTCCTGGCGTCAGCTCATCACGGCATACCAGGCCAGTGAGGTCACCGCGTCCTGGATGCGGGCGCCGCCGGAATCGTTGATCGCCACCACCGGACAGGCCTTTTCGAACGCGAACTTCAGCGAGGCCGCGACCTTGCGTCCGAACATCTCGCCGACCGAGCCGCCGAAGACGGTCTGGTCGTGTGCGACCACCACCACCGGCCTGCCATCGCGTCGGCCTTCCCCGGCTGGCGCACCAGGCGCCGATCTCGACGAAGGTGCCGGGGTCGAGCAGCGCGCGCACCCGGTCCCGGGCACTGGGTATGCCCTTGCTCGCCCGTTTCGCGATGCCGGACTCGCTCGCCGGTTCCGCCGCAACCTCGAGGATGCGGTACAGGTGCTCCAGCGTTTCAGTGCTCGTCATGCTGGATGCCGCTTTTCGACTTCGTCGTCCTCTGGCCAACGGTATCCCTCCGGGGAGCGCCTGGCGACGGATTTCGTGGCGTCTGGGCAGCTCACAGTCGCGGTGGGGGCGAGTTGGACGATGTCACGACAATTTAATTACGCAGCCGCCCAACTATTGTCCCAATGAGACAATAAGCCTGTTACGATGATGGTATGGGTGGCGGCGAAGTCGACCTGGACGGCCGCAGGCTGCGTACTCGCCGTAGTCGGGCGGCGCTGTCGGCTGCCGCATACGACTTGTTCACCGAGCGCGGACTGGGTTCGGTGGCGGTCGAGGACATCGCCGAGCGCGCCGGGGTCACCCGGCGGACCTTCAGCCGCCACTTCGCCTCCATCGAGGAGGCCGTCCTCGCCGATCTCGACCAGGATGTGCACCTGTTGAACGAGGCGCTGTGCCGCCGCCCCGCGGGCGAGCCGCCGCTGGCCGCGTACCGACATGCCGTGCAGGACTGGCTGGCAGCGGAATACGGTGGCCCGCGCGCGGAACTGCTGGTGCGCCGCTGGGTGCTGTTCCAACGATTCGACGACGAGCCCGCGTTGTTCGCGGGCTATCAGCGCATCCGGCTGGCGGGACAACAGGAGTCGGTGCGCATTATCGCGGCCAGGCTGGGTATTGACTCTGCAGTGGATCTGCGTCCGGCCGCGGCCGTTGCGGCGGGTTCCGGGATGTTCATCGCGGCGTTGCAGGCCTGGTCCGTTGGCACGGATCCCCACAGCCTGCCCGAGCTCGTCGAGGGCTTCTTCGGCACCCTCGCCTGGCTGACTACCGATGTCCATCACGAGGAGTCACCGTCATGACCACAGGGTCGGTGAATGCGAATGCTGTCCGCCGGACGTGCCGACGCGTCGGGTTGGATCGTAATCCGATGCGCAGGCGCGAGGATCGCCTCCAATCGGTGGTCGGCGCGGTATTGGTGCTGCTGTTCCTGATCATCGTTCCGGTGGCGGCGATGACCATAGGCAGTCGGGTGTACCAGACGGAAACCCGCGCCACACAGGCGGAGGCGGCGCAGCTGCACCAAGTCGACGCGACGGTCCTCGAGGTCGGCGAGACGCTGATCTATGCGCCGGTGACGCCGGCGAAGGTGTCGTGGCTCGATCCGGACGGCACCACCCACACCAGCGACTACCAGGCCACCGGAATCGTCGAACCCGGTGGCACCGTGTCCATCTGGCTCAATGGCGCCGGAAACGTGGTCGACCCCCCCTCGGCCACCCGGGCCATCAGCAAGGCCGTCGTGATCACCACCAGCGCGGTATTCGCGGCCCTGGTCTTCTTCGGCAGCAGCTATGTGCTGCTACGCCACAGCCTCGATCGTCGACGCTCCCGGCAGTGGGAAACCGAGTGGGCGACATTCGGACTCACCTGGGGCAACCACGGCACCCGGCCCGATCAGAGTTGATCACAATTGATTTTGATCACAGTGCGGTGTGCCGCCGAGTAAGGGGTAGGGAACAGACTCGGCAGGCACACCGCGTACCCGGCCACAACGCGGCGTGCGAGGGCCGGGCACGCCGCCAACGTTAGGCACTCGTGCGATCCACGGCTCAGCGGGCGAATAGACCTCGGACATCCCACGAATGCCGCCGGGTTATGTTGTGAGACAGCACAATCGGCGGCATTCGCGACGGGTTAAACCGGGAACAGACTGTGCTTGCGGTTCTCGGGTTCGATCGAGGCTTCCTTGTCGCGGAGCAGTCGCAGTGCCTGGCGGATTTCCAGCCGAGTGCGAGACGGCTCGATGACAGCGTCGATGTAGCCGCGCTCGGCAGCGATCCACGGCGTGGCGACGGTCTCGTTGTACTGGTTGATCATGAAGTCCCGCACGGCGGCTCGCTGATCAACGGGCACCTCGGCCAGCTGGCGCTTGCCGACGATGGTGACCATGCTCTCGGCGCCCATCACCGCGATGCGCGCGGTGGGCCAGGCCAGACTGATATCAGCGCCGAGCTGCTTGCAGCCCATCACCGCGTAGCCGCCGCCGTAGGCCTTGCGCACCACGACCGTCACGATCGGCACGGTCGACTCGAGCACGGCGCGGAAGAAGCGCCCGCCGCGCTTGATGACGCCGCTGCGCTCCTCCTCGACACCCGGGAGCACGCCCGGGGTGTCCACGACGAACACCAGTGGTATCCGGAAGGCATTGCACAGGCGGATGAAATGGGTCGCCTTGTCGGAGCACTTCGCATCGATGGCGCCGCCGAGCGCCATCGGCTGGTTGGCGACGACGCCGACGCTGCGCCCGTCGACGCGAGTGAAGCCGGTGATGAGGTTCTGCGCGGTGGTCGCACCGATCTCGAGGAAGTCGCCGTCGTCGAAGAGGCGCAACAGGATGTCGTGCATGTCGTAGCCGGCGCGGTCCGAGTCGGGGATGATCGAGTCCAGCTCGAGGTCGGAGGCGGTGATCTCCGGCTCCAGGCCCGGGTTCACGATCGGTCCCTGTTCCATGACGCTCGACGGGAGGTAGCTGAGGTAATTCCTGGCCCAGTCGAAGGCGGCCTGCTCGGTGGCGGCGACATGGTGGACGGTGCCGTTGGCCGCCTGCACGCGCGCACCGCCGAGTTCATCCATGGTCACGGCCTCGCCGGTCACCTCTTTGATGACCTCGGGTCCGGTGACGAACATGTAGGAGTTCTCGGTCGCGATGAGGATGTCGGTGTTCACCGGCGCGTACACCGATCCGGCCGCGCACTTGCCGAGCATGATCGAGACCTGCGGGACGAAGCCGGACAACGGTCCCTGACGTCGGCTCATCAAGGCATACCAGGCCAGCGAGGCCACCGCGTCCTGGATGCGCGCGCCGCCGGAATCGTTGACCGCCACGACCGGGCAGGCATTGTTCAGCGCGAAGTCCAGCGCGTTGGCGACCTTGCGGCCGAACATCTCGCCCACCGAGCCACCGAACACGGTCTGGTCGTGCGCGATCACCACCACCGGCCTGCCGTCGATGAGGCCGTGGCCAGTCACCACGCCGTCGCCATACATGGCGCCGGGCGTCGCGGGCTGTCGCACCAGCGCGCCCAACTCGATGAAGGTGCCGGCATCGAGCAGCATCCGCACCCGCTCCCGGGCGCTCGGTATCTCTTTGGCCTTGCGTTTCGCGATCCCGGCTTCGCCGGCCGGTTCCTGGGCAAGCTCCAGGATGCCATGTAACTGTTCCAGCTTTTCTCGCGTGCCGCTCATGTGTGGTGATGCCCTTCGAACTCGCCGTCGCCGTTGGTCCGCCCGGGGTTCACCGAATGGGGGCGCGGCGCTCGATGGTATCGGGGATATGATCCAAAGCACGGATCTTCTGCTGTCCTGACGGCGCAGCTTACAGGTTCGAGGGGTTCGCTCTGGTCGACGGCCCCATCCGGGCCCACGGCGGGCCGCCTCCGCAGGTGTTGTGGTTTGTCCCTGGCGGCCGTCGACCTGCTGATGAACAGTCCAGAAGACAGCTTCGCAAGGGTCTGCGGCGTGGCCGCGATCGTAGGGTGACCGTGACGCAGCGCCGGTTATGCGCGGTCGGCGCTGCGTCTCGAAACTGCCGCGTCCGCAGAACGGCGGCTTGAAATAATCGTCGGGTATTTTCGAAGCCTGGACCACGTGACCCCTATTGTCTCGAAAACCCGACGGCCGCTTGTGAGTTCGCCCAACCTCTGGAGTATCGGCTGATGAGATCCCTGATTCTGCCTTCGCAACACCTTTTCGGCGCCGACGGTCGCCAGCCTTCCTGAGTCACGGTGGGCATACACGCCGGCTCGGGTGCCACCCGCTTGGAATCAAAACTGGTCGAACATTTGATAATTCACTCACCGGGCGCGCCCGGCGATATCGCGACCACCACGAGAAATCTGGTGGCCGCGGCAGCGGGTGGGACGCCACCGGCCGACATCAGCAGATCCGCCGCCCGCTGGGATCAGTCACCGCACACCGGCAACCGCGTGCGGCGAACCGATCGCCGAGCGTATGCTGCAACGCATCGCCGCCGACGAGAACTTGCACATGATCTTCTACCGCAACCTGAGTGCCGCAGCGTTGGAGCTGACGCCGAACGAGATGCTGGGTGCTATCACGAATATCGTGACCCAGTTCCAGATGCCCGGCCTCACCCAGCCCAGCTTCCGTCGCAGCGCGGTGGTGTTGGCCAAGAACGGAATCTACGACCTGCGTCAGCATCTCGATGTGTGGTTCGTCCGGTGCTGAGGCGTGGGATGTGTTCGAACGCACCGACCTGGTCCGGCGACGTGGATCGCACGCGCAAGGAACTCGGCGCATACCTCGACGAATGGGAAGTCAAGGCACGGCGTTTCGAGGAGCAGCGCGACCGGGCAGCCGCCCGACGGGCAGAGCGAGTCGCCGCAGCGGGATGAGCCTACGAGTTCCGATCACGGCCGCGGCAATGGCAGTCATCGCTGCGGTCACAGCCGCGCCCGCGCTCGGCGACGTGCTGGACCCGCCACCGCCACCGGTGGATCCGGCGATAACCCGAACCGGGCTCATCAGTGGGGAGGACCTCGGCGCGCACCGGGAACGCCTGAACATCGCCTCGGCCGCGATGGGGCGGATCATCACCGTCGACGTGCTGCGCGGCACCGGCTCCGCACCGCGACCGACCCTATACCTGCTCGACGGCGTCGACGGCGACCCCACCTCCGGCTGGCTCACCAAGGGCCGCGCGGCGGAGTTCTTCGCCGACAAGCCCGTCGACGTCGTATTGACCAGCGGCGGCACCGGCAGCATGTACAGCGACTGGGAACGCCACGACGCGGCCCTCGGGCTGAACCGGTGGGAAAGCTTCCTCACCGAGGAGCTCCCGCCCGTTGTCGAATCCCTGCTGAAATCCGATGGCCGCCGTGCGATCGCGGGAGTATCGATGGGCGCACAGGCGGCCATGATGCTCGCCCAGCGCCACCCTAGCCTGTTTCACGCCGTCGCGGGCATGAGCGGATGCTATTCCACCGCAGACCCATTGGGCCACGCCGTCACCACCATCACCGTCGCCTCCCGCGGTGGCAACGTCGAAAACCTCTGGGGCCCACCAACATCTCCCGAATGGGCCGCCCACGACAGCGTTCTCGGCGCTGAAATCCTGCGCGGCACTGCGATCTACCTCTCCGCCGCCTCCGGACTCCCCACCGCGCCCGACCTCCAGGCCATCGCCAACGCACCGTCTGTCGTCGATGCCCTCCGACTCGCGGGCGGCGGAGCCGTACTGGAGGCAGGCGCCCGCTCCTGCACCGACCGCTTCGCAGCCCGCCTCGGCGAACTCCACATTCCCGTCACCGTCGACTACCAACCCGCAGGCATGCATGCCTGGCCCAATTTCGAAGTCGAGTTGCCACGCGCCTGGCGCGTCCTCGGCCCAGCGCTTGGCCTACCTGAACCGGAGTGACACGGGTCAGCCGGCCGCTCGGGTGCTGCTCCTGAAACCTGAGCACGCTACCGGGCGGGAGGCCCGCTGGCCTCAGAAGAGGCGCGCAGACGGCCCGGGTGCAGGCGCCATGGAATGAGTGGGGGCGTTGATATCGGATATGACTGCGGCACTCGAATCGGTTCGGTTCTCGATCTTGGATCGCTCGCGAGTGCGGCGCGGACAAAACCATCCGGAGGCGTTGCGTTAGAAAGTCGGTTTGCGCGGCTGGCCGAGGGGGGTATTACCGGTTTTGGGTGTCCGAGCACCACAGCGTGCCGGGTGTTGCCGGGTCGGCGCCGACGGTGCTCGCGGCGTCGGCAGCAGCGGCGACCTCGCGGATTCAGATCGGGACCGGTGGGGTGATGTTGCCGAACCACCAGCGACCGGATCGGGTGAGATCCCGCGCCTGGCCGCAAGCCACCGTAGCGCCGAAGCGATCGGCGCCGCCCATGACAGCGCGAACGCCGCGCGGAACACCTTGGGCGGATCGTTGTGCACCGGTGAGCACACCAACTGCAGCACCTGGGATTCGTCGGCTGCGCGTAGGCGGCGCACGCAACATAGCTGTGGTGCACGTCGCCGGACAGCACGCAGTTCGTGCTGGGTGCCTCCGGTGCGGTGCCCAGCCGGTGGATCAGCTGCGCTAACTGTTCGAATGACGCGCGGAACGCGGGCCAGTGCTCCAAATCCGCGACCTGCCTGAGCTTCTCGCCGAGCCGACCGCGCCACCCCGGCAGACCCGTCGCGCGCTCATTGAGTGACCGGAGGTGGCTCACCGCGTGCGGCATCAGCCACGGCGAGACGATCCGATCAGCAGATGGTCGAAGTCGCCCACGGCGTTTTGCTCGATCCAGTCGTCGAGCGGAATCGACGCGTCCGGTTCCAGTCCGTCGACGACGACCAGCGCGAAGTGCTGCTCGCCCACCTGGAACGTGCGGGTGCGCCGTCCCAGAACATCCACCTCGCACGCACCGTCCGTTTCCACCCAGACGGTCGCCGAGGTCGCGTCGACGTGCCGCAACGCCGGGCCCAGAACCAACTCCGCCATAGGAACAGACGCTACTTCGTTGGGCGGCAACAAGGTTGGGAACTCCGACGTCCCATAATGCCGATGAGGGTGCGTCTGGACAGGTCCCGCTAGTCAGTGTTGGGGCTGTGGGTGGGCCGAACAGCGAATTCTTCCAAGGCTAAGCTCGGGCCCCTATGGCCATCAGCGCAACACTCCACAACTTCGCCGTCCAACTGGCCGACATCGACCGCGATGTCTATCAGGATCTGGAACTGCGCTTGGCGCGTCACCCTTCCGAAACCGCCGAGTTCATGCTGACGCGGCTGCTGGCCTACTGCCTCGAGTACCAGGAAGGCATCGCTTTCAGCGAAGGCATTTCCGCCACCGACGAGCCTGCGGTGCTGGTGCGCGATCTCACCGGCCGCATCACCGCGTGGATCGAAGTTGGCGCCCCCGACGCGGAGCGCCTGCACCGGGGCAGCAAGCTGGCTGGCCGCGCCGCCATCTACACCCATCGCGACCCAGCCAAAGTGCTGGTACAACTCGCTGGCAAGCGGATCCATCGCGCCGAGGCGATCGGGTTTTACAGCTTCGATCGCGACTTCATCGATTCCGCCGTCGCCGCCATCGAACGGCGTAACACCGTCACTCTGTCGATCACCGAGCGCCTGTTGTACCTGGACCTCAACGGCATGAGCTTCAGCACCGCAGTCGAAGAGCACCGGCTCGGATAAGCCGTGCGGTTTTCGCCGAAGTCGGTGCCCGCGGCATCTCACGACGAGACACTCACGGACGATCACGATGACCAGAAGAAGTCAACATCCTGCAGTGCCGATTTCAGGGTGTTCGTTCGGGCCTTTCCGCGCCGGGAGGGATCGCCGCAGGGCTTGCGCCTCGGTCTGGGCGTCGGAGCCACGCATGCTCCCGCCGGGGCGGATAAGGCCTTGGTGGTTGTGAAGCGGCGGATCTCGGTGTTCGGGACCTCGGGCTCGGGCAAGAGCGCATTGGCGAGAAGGATCTCCCAACGGCTCAGGGTTCATGTGGGGCTCGACGCGATCCATCACCAAGCGGGCTGGATGGCGATGCCGGAGCAACAATTCCGGACTGCAGTCGCCGAACAGATCGCGAGGGACGCGTGGGTGGTCGGCGGCAACTACCGAGGCAAGGTCGGAGACCTGGTGTGGTGCCCGCGCCGATGTCGTGGCAAGTTCGACTTGCCCCGACAGCTGGTAATGCGCCAGATCATCGAACGGACACTTGGCCGTGCGCTGACCGGACGCGAGCAGTGGAACGGCAACCGAGAACGCTGGCGAGACATGTTCTCCCTTGACCCGCAGCGGTCGGTGATCATGTGGGCGTGGGCGACCCATGTTCAGAATCGGACGCGTTACCTCGCCGCACAGGCTGACCCGACCTACCAGGGCATGGAGTTTGTCCGGCTGCGCTCGCATCGCGAAGCCGCCGCCTTTCTTGCGAGGCTCGATGGCGTGCCGGGTGCATCCTCACGATAGTCGCGGGAACTTGCCTCTTTCCGCTCATCGGTTGTCCGACAGGCTTTCTCGCCCCTAGCATCGGCACCGGTGGCCGACATCCGCACCTGCCGCATACCGCGCGGTCTGTGTCCGCCACCCTGCGGAGAACAATGGGCTCGTCGGGTGGCTGGACGTGGTCGGCATCCTGACCGACGCCCGCATCGTGTGCTGATACAACGGAAGACGGCTGTGGGTTGGTACGCACGCCCACCCCACAGTCAACTCATGATCGCGCATCGACGTCTGGGGCGTCCGTTGATAATGGTCGGCCAGGGCCCGTCGGCTGCGGGTGGAGACGTGAGGCGACGAAGTTCGTTGCCGATCAACGTCATTCCGACGAAGGACGTTGACGCCGCGGCATGGCTGCGAGGGCCGCGTCGGCGCAGCAGTCGCCCGATTAGAGCAGTCAATAGAGCTATCGCGTTCGTCCGAACAAGACTTCCGGCGACGCGCAAAGCTCGACTCCGACAGGCTCGGCAAGCCCGTGCTTCCGGATGCGTTCGCGCCGAACGCCTCCGAAGGACACATCGCCTACCTCTCCTGCGTGTCAGGTGAGTTGAGTCCACCGGCTCCGTGCCGGTCTGCGACGGCCCTAACAATGGCTGCACCGTGTGGGTGCCAGTTACAGCGGCAGTCGAACGGAGAGGTTGTCCATGATCCGGCCGAAGTCCGTCGGCGATGCCGAATCGCGCGTCGCGAATCCCGGGCAACGACCTTGGGTGGCCGTGATCGCATCACTGCCGTGCGGCTCGGCTCTCGGCAGGCGTCGACCCCTCGCGGTAGGCCGACTGTGCGGCGTAGACCTCGGCCGCGTGTTCCCCGATCCAGCTCATCAACCCATCCAAGAGTTGCGTGATGCCGTCGCCGAGGTCTGTCGGCCCGTAGCTGACCGTCGGCGGTGTCGAGGGATGAACAGTACGCCTGATCAAGCCGTCTTCGACCAGGGTCCGCAACGTCTGGGCCAGCATTTTCTCGCTGATGCCCTCGATCTTGGCGTGCAGTTCGGAGAATCGCAGCGGGCCATCGTGTATCGCCATCAGTATCAGCACGGCCCAGCGGCTAGTGACGTGATCGAGCACCATGCGCGCTGGACAGTCGACGTGAAATACATCACTCATGTCCCGCGTCAACCTTCCACTTGCTGGACACCACCCCCTGACTCCGGAGCTTACCATAAGGTATGTCCTTACCAAAGGATAGCCCGCTCCGTAGGGTCGATCGGGAAAGTCGGATACGGAGGTAGCGAGACCGCGTCGCTGGTGTTCCCTGGTCGGGCCCGACGAGTGAGCTACCGGGCGGTCCTGGCGGCTCGACATCGCCAAGTACTTGGCGATCCTGCCCGCGTTGTACATCGCGCTGTTCCGCGGCCTCGACAAGCTCAACATCATGCGGCTGGCAAGCCCGCAGTCTGCGATCCTCTCGATGGCCTGTTCAGCACCTGGAGTACCGCGTTCCCTGGATTCTCAGTACCTTGTGGACGGGATCGTTCAGCATATAGTCGTCCGCCGAAATCGTCGGACCGGTTGGCTGCTGGCGCGACGAGATCAACGCCGCCGCAATCGAAGCGCAATCGAAGTCAGCGCCGAGGCGACCGCGAACTATCTGGCAACGCGGTGATAAACACTGACCGGACTTGAGCGCCGCGCTGCGTGGCGTTCTTCCGCGATCGGGCGTCGACGATCGGCCGCGGCAGCGCGGCGTAGCGCTCGATGATGGGTCAGATAGCCTTGGCACCGACCGATTCGGCAGCCGGGTCGACGGCGCTGATCGCGGCGTCATAGTCGCTGCAGAGTTGCAGTCCGGTCGCGAGTCGGTAGTAGACATGCTCACCCGGGTAGTCGCCTACCGCGGCAGTGGGGTAATTCCGCAGGAGCTTCCCGTGAGGACTGGGTGACTGTGGCGGTCAGTTGCGCGGCGAGGTCCATCATGGTGGCGTTGCGTCCGGAGGTGTACGACTGCGGTAGTATCGAGCGGGGTGTCGAGCTCGCTGAGCTCGGCACCCCGCTGTTCACCGCGCGTTCAGTGGAAGCGCAGACCGTTGATGGGGAGCAAGCCCTGGCGTGTCGTGCCCGCGATGCACGGTCCTATCTGGCGGACGCCGTCGACCGCGCCTTGGTCCACGACGAGTTGCCCGCCGGCACCGGGGCCGTTGACGATGGCCACGGTGTTGACAGGTGGCGCGGCGGTGATGCCGCCGGGCACGAAGAACGGTCCGGCGAATTCGCTGACCTCGCCATTCGCCCAGGTGATCGTCCCGTTCACGAAGGCCGGGATAGCGAAGCAGTTCGCGTTGTCGCCGGTGAAGTTACCGTGCAGTGCGGCCGACGGGCTCGGGGTTCCCGCGCAGCCGGCGAAATTGCCGTCAAGGGTCCCGTTGACGTGCGTCGGCATCAAACCGAGGGGCGTGGTGTTGAACGTTACCGTTCCCCCGCTACACCCACCGTTCAGCGGCTCAGCAGGAGCTATCTGTGCGAAAACGAACGGAGTGCTGAAAATCGCCAATGCGCAGGCCGTTCCGGCTGCTTTCTTGGCAATAGACATGTCATGACCTCTCTCGATGAGTGACAGGACTGGTCCAGCAGCAGAGCTTCGACAGCGGTAAAGACAGAACCTAGACTCAGAATTCTATTACCCGTCCAGAATTATAGGCAAATTTGCAGCAATTTTGGATACTGTCAGTTACCGAAACGAAGTATCAGTCGCGAATCGATCTGAAGTCGCGCAAAAGTCGAGTTTTGGTGCGGAATCGCGGACATCCGAGGTGGACCGTTCTGCTATAACCACGACCCGTCTATCAGGAACTACGCTCTGACCCGGCTCGCGTTTTGGTTGTCGAAACGGAGGAAACGACGCCGAGCCCGGGGATGGGGGATGACCCGGGTGTTGCTGTCGGAGAATCACCTGGGCCCGATCAGCCTCGATGGGATCGGCGTCCCGCCCAGGCCTTTTCGGGCCTGGAAGGTCGAACGCCGTCGGTGAAGAACATCGGTAAGCCGTGTGCGGGAGAACCGCATGCACGGTTTGACGGGCGAGGGCTGGAAACGGAAGCGATGTCGGCCAAGGTCGAAACGAAAGCTGCCTGCGGGAAACCGCAGCCAGGAGCGCACAGACCTAAAGCCGATCACTCGCCACCGCGCCAGCCCTCGACTCTCCCACTTTGGTTGGTAGCGTGCCGGGTGGTCGTGGATATTGTTGCGGCGGAGCTTGATTCGCTGCATGGGCACCTGGATCGCAGCGTCTCATGGGTGACCGTGCCCGTGCTTCGCCCCGCCGGGAGGTGGCGGTTTCCCGGGTGAACGCCGGGGGTCGGGCAGTGCTGCTCGGCGATGGGCTCGAGCAGGGCAGCCAGTTGGGCGCGCTCCGCCGTGTCCAGCGCGACACATAAGTCGTCGTGCGCGGTGACCAGCTGCCGTCGGTTGCTCAGGAACTCGCCGGCCGCGGCCCGGTGGGACAGAGCGCATGGTTGCGACAATTGGTGGGACTGCGGCGGCCGGCTGCCGCCCTCGGCACCTGTCGGCGATCAGGCGGCAGGAATGAGGCTCGGCTCAGGTCCGCACCGCGCGTGCGGCGCGGACCTTGTCGGCGAACGCGGCCCCGAAAAAGATGCGGGAGAAGCGCGGCGCCGATCGAGCAGTACGTTTCGTCGCAGCCAGCCAAGTGGCCGACCGCATACCACTCACAGAGGAGCACGCTCAGGTTTTTGGGACCGCCGTGGATAACCTAGCTAGGACAGCTACGCGGGCGGTTGTTTCCCAGTCGGCCTCGGCGACATCGGCCCTGGAGGGCGCTGATTGGTGGTGATTAGCTATAGCTAGTCGACGTTCGAAGAAGGGAAGAGAAGGAAACGAGCGGCAGGTACGCAGAGAGTACGCAGCAGCCTCGCTCGGCCCCGTCTTCCACTGAACGTCAACCAACATCGAAACCGCAGGTTAAGGCGGTTCAGCAACGCCATCAACGACGCCAAACGACCAGGTAGTAGTCCGAGCTCTACTTCGATTGCCCAGGAGATGGCGTTGGGAGTGGCCCGTCCCCAATGAATGAGACCGCTCGGTATTAGAGTCCTGTTGGCCCTGGTAGGGGCCAGAAGGGACGATTGGGATCATGGCTGGAGGACGGAAGCGGCATTCCGCGGAGGAGATCGTGCGGAAGCTGCGCCGTGCCGATGAGCTGGCCGCGGCCGGTAAGTCGGGCGAGGAGATCGCCGCAGAGCTGGAAGTGTCGGCGGCGACGTTGTACAACTGGCGCCGCTCTTACGGCGGTATGGATACCGATGCGGCGAAGGAGCTCAAGGAGCTGCGGGAGCAGAATTCCCGGCTCAAGCGGCTGCTGGCCGAGGCGGAGCTGGAAAAGGACGCCCTGCGGGAGATCAGCCGGGGAAAATTCTGAGCCCAGCGTCCAAGCGCCGTGCCGTCGACATGCTCACAGCAGTGAAGGGCGTGTCGGAACGGTTCGCGTGCAAGGTCGTTGGGCTTGCTCGTTCGACGTATCGGCGGCTGCCCCTCGCGCAGACCCCGGATGATCCGGACGCCGGTTTGCGGGCCTGGCTGCGCTCGTATGCTACGAAGAACCCGTGTCACGGGTTCCGGCGGGCGTGGGCGCGGTTGCGGTTCGACGAGGGCAGCTCGGTGAACAAGAAGAAGGTGCATCGGCTCTGGCGGGAGGAAGGGCTGCAGGTGCGTGAGCACCAGCCGCGTAAACGGGCCGGCGTTTCGTCGATGCCGCCGGTCGATGCGGATGCACCGAAGGTGGTGTGGGCGTTGGATTTTCAGTTCGATTCCACCATCGACGGCAGAGCGGTGAAGATCGCGTCGATGGTCGATGAACACACCCGTGAATCACTATTGCATCTGGTTGAACGCTCGATCACCGCCGAGCGGCTCGTCACCGAGCTCGAGAAGGTCTTCACCACTCATGGTGGGTCGCCGACGGTGTTGCGGATGGACAACGGGCCGGAAATGATTTCCCATGCGCTGCAACAGTTTTGCGCAAACCGGGTCGGGATCATCTACATCCCACCGGGCACGCCGTGGAATAACGGATTCGTCGAATCGTTCAACCGTCGGCTGCGCAAAGAATGCCTCGACCGGAACCACTGGACAAGCCTGCTCGAAGCCCGCGTCGTCATCGGCGACTACAAGGTAGACCACAACCGACGACATCGACATTCGGCGCTGGGCTATCTGACCCCGGCCGAGTACGCTGCCCGCTGCAGCCACAGCCACCACCCGGTGGCCTGCGGCATCAACTGAATACGGATCGAAAACAACCTGGCTCTAAAACCGGGTGGTTCCGTCATCGGGGACCGGTCAACCACCCGGTGGCCTGCGGCATCAACTGAATACGGATCGAAAACAACCTGGCTCTAAAACCGGGTGGTTCCGTCATCGGGGACCGGTCAGGAGGTAGCCCGGACTATCTGCGGTTTGCCTCGACCAGAGCGCCTAGTTCGTCGGGGGTTCCGAACACGACAACTACCGTGGTGTGGACGTGCTCGTCAGACTCGAGGTGCCCACCTCGACAACACCAGCGCCCCATATAAGATGCTCGGCTGCCGAGGTCGGGTCAGAATGATTTCTGCCGCCAGTGTCGTTCGAACCATCTGACCTTCGACCACCTTTCCGCTCCGAGAGGACCCGTATGTCCCAACAGCTCGTCAACAAGGGCGCGGTCGGTGTCGGCGTGCGTCAGTATCACATCGGCATCGCCCCGGGTGAGGTCAGTAGTGTCGCGCTGCTGCCGGGCGATCCTTTCCGGGTCCCGCTTATCGCGGAGTTCCTCACCGATGTCACGGATGTTGCTCACAACCGTGAGCACCGCACCATGACGGGCCTCTATAAGGGGAAGGTCATCACTGCGACCTCCACTGGCATGGGGTGTCCGTCGACCGCGATCGCTGTCGAAGAGCTTGCGCGCGTGGGAGTTACGTCGTTCATCCGCGTCGGCAGTTCGGCGGCCCTGCAGAACGGCATCGAACCCGGTGACCTGTTGGTCAGTGAAGGCACGCTGCGCAACGACGGCACCACCGCTGCCTATGTTCATCCGGGCTTCCCGGCAGTACCCGACATTGCCATCGCCGCGGAGTTGCGTGCAATGGCGGAGCAATTGGCCAGTGCTGGAGGCGGTTTCCGAGTCTTCGCCGGTATCAACGCTTCTGACGACGCCTTCTACGCTGAGCCGCCGGAGTGGATCGATCAGCTCAGGAGGATGGGTATCCTCAACGTCGAGATGGAGAGCTCGGCGCTGTATGTGGTGGCGAAACTGCGTGGTCTGCGCGCGGGCATGATTTGCGCCTGTTCGAGCAATCTGGTGGACGGGACGAGTGTGTACGACGAGAAGAACACCAAGCTCAAGGACGGCTGGATGCGCAGCATCCAGGTCGCTCTCGACACCGCGGTCGCGCTGGATCTGTGACGACTGGGTTGCCATGCACCGTCGGAGGCGACGCCTCAGGTTCGTTGCGCCTCGAGTACCAGAACGGGCAGCAGCATGGCTCCCTTGTCATTGAATGTTGGATGGAAATCGTTCTGGGCGAACAGGTTCAACATGTGCTCGGCCGGGTTTGTCATCTCCAGCCGATCGGCCCGCAGTGTGGTGATCGACCAGTTCGGCGGCACGAACGTGGTGCGCAACGTCTCCTCGGAGATCGGGTACGGCGCATACAGTTCGGCGTGATCGGCTGGCGTGAAACAGAATTGGATCAACCGGCCGCCGGGTTTGATCACCCGACTGAGCGCCGCTGCATGTGTCCGGCGCTGCTCCGGATCGAGGCAGTGCAAGAGCGCACTGCTCACCACGGTATCGAAACGGCCGTCATGTCCACCGAGGACGGCCGCGTCGACAACGTCGAACGACACCGACACGCCATCTCGGCGGCGCGGGCGCGGGCCTGTTCGATCGCGGTGGGTGCGACATCGAGGCCGGTCACCCGGTATCCGAGGCCGGCGAGATAGATTGTGGTATCGCCCGGTCCGCAGCCGACGTCGAGCACATCGCCGCTGATGCGACCGGCCTGCTCGAACTCCAGCAGTAGCGGCTGCGGCCTCCCGATGTCCCACGGCGGCCGCTGGACGACGACGCCCGGGAAGACCTCGTCACCACGGTACAACTTCTCGTAATCGACTGTTGCCGATGAATATCGCCCGGATCTGTTGTCGGGCAGACTCGTTGGTGTGGTGGGCGACGATCATGAAGTCGGCCGGTGCGTTTGGCGTTGTGGCCCATGGTTCGAGGTCGAGCAGGCTCGGTGCTGTGCCGGTGGTCGCCACAGTTCTCGGTGTTTGATGTGGCCGCCCGCGGGTGATCGACGCTGGCTGCGGCGACGAAGGCATGGCGTGCCGCGAGCTCGGCCCGCTGCCGTCCGATGTGCGTTCCGATCATCCCGAACCACAGTTCTCCGAACGTCGGAATCTCGAAGGGGCTGCAGCGGCGCTCAGAGATCGGCGAGGGCGAGAAGCCGCTCCATTTGATGCACTGGGAGGAAAGGCGATTCGGCCGCGGCGTGCGCGACCGATTCGGTCTGATCGGCCAGTAGGCCGATCAGGGCGCCCGGGTTGGCAAGTTGCGGTGAGGTGCGACTATGAGCCGCACTGACTCGTCAGGATCGGCGGCCAGGGTCTCCGGCGGGAAGATGAAGTCATCGGCTGGACGCCAGCCGGTGAACTTGTCCGGGCGGAAGGCTCGATCGATGCGTTCAGCGGTCGCGAGGTCGACCAGATCGGCGGCGTGCCTAGCCATCGTCGTGGCGCGACGCATCAGTGGGCCTCCCAAACGGCAACCGCCTCAAGGGTTGCGGAAGCTCCGGCCGTTGTCCTGCTCCATCGCAGTCAACTCGTCGGCAGCCTCGCGTTGCCCCTTCGCGATATCACCGAAGGTGCTGCTCATCTGGGTCAGACCGGTGGTGAGGTTCTCGCTGGCGACCAGGTAGCCCTTGTCGCCCTCGGCGAATTTGTTTCCGAAACTGTCCTTACCCCACGGGGGTTCCGTCGCCGGTGAGCGTCGACTGGAGGCTGGTGAGCGACTGCTGAATGCGTTGTTGAATGCTCTCCGAGATCTGCGCAGCCGTCTTCAGCTGCGCCGGATCGACCTCGATGTGATCGGCCACCGTCAGTCCTGGACTTCGAGATGGGCGTCCATGCGCGCGAGGATGCGGTCGACCTCGGTGGCGACCCAGGCGATGAGCCCAGCCGAACCCATTCCGGCCGCGACCGGGGCCGGATGGTCCAGCGGCATCACATAGCGGCCGTCATAGGGCAGATCCCGCCACAGCACACCCGATTCGACGATCCCGCGCGGGCCGAACTTCGAACGGCCCTGCAGGACTTTGACAATGCCGGTCGCGACGGCCGGAGTGTTGAAAAACGCCGCAGTGCAGGCCGATTCGTCGTCGGAGTCGTCATCGTCGGAGAAGACCGCACCGGCCGAATCGAAACTGTCGTCGGCCCGGTCGGCGGCACTGACCGGTATTTCCCGCTGCGTGCCCGCCTCTGCCGTCGGCAACTGCCCGACCACGACGTCGGCCAGCGCCCGCGGATCGCACTCGGTGACGGTGACTCCACCGCTGTGCCACAGGGTTTCGCCGGGCTGCTGAGTGAGGAGGTAGCCGCTCGGCCACGGCGGGCGGCGTGCACCCGGATGCGCTTGTCGGGATTCTCGAAATCCTGATCATCCCAGGCGTGTGCAACGATGAACACCTCCGGCTTGCCGATCACGGTGGCCATCGCCTCGAAGTCACCGTCGATCATGTCGCGCAACCGCTCTCGGGTCTGCCGCTGCGCGCGCTCGTCGAGCAGCCGGGTGCGACTGGTGAACACGAACGGCGACGGCAGGTCACCGTGCCGATACTGGTCGCACACCAGCTGGAACTCCAGGTCGGTGAAGGACCACGAGCGCGTCACGGCTCGATCACCGGTTTCACCTTGCGTGGTATGTCGCCGAGCGCGTCATCGAGATGCACGCGCGAGTCCAGGAATTTGGCGTGCTTGTGTTCCTTGCCGCTCTGCGCGGTGCCGCCGGCGGCACCCGGGGCACCGATAGGCATGCCCCCGCCGACGCCGGGCAGCGGCTGCATGAGTTCGCTGCTGCGGCGCATCACCTCGGCGGTCGCGGCCTGTACCGCGGCCGTGATGGCCGTGGCGATCTCCTCGTAACTCAGATCGCCAATATCCTCGGCGAACAGTGTGTCGACGAGGAGGCCGTCTGCGTTGACCGTCACTTGAATCCGCTTGTCGCACACTACGACCGTGGCCGTCAACAACGACCTCTGCCGTTGCAGTTCGGCGATCCCGTGCAGCTGTTCTTGCAGGCCCTCCAGCATCGTTGCCATATCCGCCTGCAGACGCCCGTTGACCATCGGTACCTTCACTGTCAGCTCCCGCATGGAACAACAGCGCACGCCGTTGAATACACCGTTGAATACCCGGTGGCGCACAAGGAAATTCAATGAGACGATCGGCCAATTTTCGATCATTCCGCCGTCACGGCGGCAGCTCACACCCGACCGACCTGCGTCGGCCGCGTTGCTGCGATGATGGGCGATTGTGCGAGTACTGGTGCAACGAGCGAGTTCGGCGCAACCCACAACCGATTAGGTGCTGCCGTGGTGAAGCGGCGCTGCACCAGATCCGCCGGCCGCGGCGCGGCCGGGTCTGCGACCGTGGTGCGTTCGACCCTGCCGCGCACCGCGCCGCGCAGCCCAAGACCGCGCATCAGCCGTTCGACAGTGCAGCGGGCCACGCGGATGCCTTCACGTTGAGTTGCAGCCACACTTTCCGGGCCCCGTAAACGCCATAGTTCGCCGAATACACCCGCCTGATTACCACTTTCAGTTCCTCATCACGCTGCTCCCGTTCGGTCGGGATCCGGTTGCGGTGTTCGTAATACGTTGATGGGGCAATCTTGACGCCGAGCTCTTTGAGCGCGGCGCAGATCGACTCGACACCCCATCGCAGCCACCACGGTCGCGGCGGCGTTGGTGTTTGCTGATGAACCTGACGGTCAGCGCTGCGGCCGGTCCAGTTCGACGCGAACCTACGTGCCGACTGCCGCAAGCCAGTGGCGCAATCTCGCTGATCGGGATGACGCGGTCGTGACCCCCAGTCGAATGAGATGGTTCACGTGACCAGGCGATATCACGCGATACGTCGACTCGTCCAGCTGAACCCGAAGGCCTAGATCAGAGCAACGGAAGCAGGACAAGGTCTGCGATGTCCTTGCCGAGTTGTTCAGGTTCGAGGGGACCGTTCGGGGCGTACCACTTGTAGACCCAGTTGGCTGCTCCGAGGCAGGTGTTGACGAAGACTGTCTCGGAAGTCTGGAGTGTTCGGCCGCTCGCCGCTAGGTGCCGTGCGACGAGGTCCTTCATGACGTCCTCGAACTGTCGCCGCCGGTCGACGACTGTGTCCAGTAGGTGGGCCGGCAGTTCTTCCTCTTCCTCGAAGAAGACTTTGTGGATTGCCTGGTTCTCGCAGGTATACCGCACGCGGTAGGCGATCAGCTGACGAAGTGCTTCGAGCGGGGCGGGCACCGTCTTCGCGATAAGCAGGGCGGTTGCCAGCGACTCATTCATGACGTCTTCGTAGAGCCTGATCAGCAGCTCTTCCTTGTTGTGAAAATAGTGATAGAGGGTCGGCTTGGACAGTCCCACCTCGGCTGCGATCTCGTTCATGGTGGTGGCGCGGTAGCCCCGTCGGCTGAAGATTTCGGCGGCCCCGGTCAGCACTCGCTGTCGCTGCTCGGTTGCCTTGCTCGGCCGGCCCCGGGTCGCCATGGATCGTTGTTCTCCTCGCTCGCCGCTGATTGCACCGTGCAGGCCCGGCGCCCGGCGTCAGCGTAGTCGCACATCTTCGCGCCGAGTGCTGGTGGACGGGGCTGTAGACAGCACCCGGCCAACCAAAATTTACCAAACGGTCGGTAAAATCATACCTGGTAATTGCGGCGGGCGAGTTCTGCGGCTGTATGCGGCGGCGAGGGTGCTCCGGTTGTGGCATCCAGGTGGCGGGGCAAGTGGGAGCGAGGCATGCTGAACGAGCCCGTCTTAGGCTGCTGACCTCGTGGTAGGTGAACCAAGCCGACGGTTGGGGCTCTCGGGTCCGGAGACCGAGGGCGGGTCCGTGGGGGCGCATGCGTCGCCTTGACGCGAGGAGAACGAGGGCTTAGCGTGGTTTACCAACCAGTCGGGAAAGTGGGAGAAATGTACGGGACGCTTGACCTCGAGTACCGGGACTTCCAGGCGTCGTGTCGCGCCTTTACCGATAAGCACGTCCGTCCAGTCGTGGATGAGGCTGAGCGCGACGGCAAACCGCCGGCCGCCTTATGGCGAGCGCTTGGTGAGGCTCGACTACTGGGACTGATGACGCCCGAGGAATTCGGGGGCAGTGGCCGTGACGAGCTGGCAGTGGCACTGCTGGCCGAGCAACTCGCCCAAGCTGCCGGAGGTATCGCCATCGGGGCCCTCGTCAGCGCGTATATGGCAGCCACGCACATCGTGGAGTACGGGACCGACGAGCAGCGGATGGCCTACACGGCCGACCTGGCGGCGGGCGAGAAGATTGCCGCCATCGCGGTGACGGAGCCGGGCGCCGGATCGGACGTTGCCGGTATCTCGGCACGCGCTACCAGGACAGAGGAGGGTTGGCGCATCAACGGCCGCAAAATGTTCATTACCAACGCCGGAATCGCCGACGTCCTCATCGTCGCCGCGAAGACGGACGCTGATGCGGGCCACCGTGGCATCACGACCTTCCTGGTCGACGCAGGGACGCCGGGTCTGTCCACCGGGAGCCCGCTGCCGAAAATGGGGTGGCACTCTTCGGATACCCGCGAGGTGATCCTGGACGACGTCGAGGTGTCCAATAGCGCGCTGCTGGGCACGAAGGGGCGCGGCTTCTATCAGATCATGGGTGCCTTCCAGCTCGAGCGGATTGTACTGGCCGCCATGGGACTTGGTCACGCCGCGGAGAGCATCCGCTTGGCGACGGAGTACATCCGCAATCGTGTGGCCTTCGGAGCGCCTCTCGGTGATCGCCAGTCGGTCCGTCACCGCCTTGCGAAGATGCAGATCGACCTCGAAGTCGCGCGACTGCTGACATACAGCGCCGCAACCCAGCTGCGGGACCGGGACCCTGAGTCGCCGACGACGGTTGCCATGGCCAAGTTCCACGTGGCCAACACGTGCGCTGCCATCGTCGATGACGCCGTCCAGTTGTTGGGTGGATCCGGTTTCGTCGAGGAGTCCGGGGTCGCTCGCCATTACCGCGACGTCCGCATCCTGCGGATCGGCGGCGGCGTCGACGAGGTCCAGCTCGACATCATCGCCAAGCGACTCCTGCCTGCTGGCTGAGTGCGCTGCTCTGGAATCTGCCCCCTCATCACCCACCACTGGTAACGAATCGGCAAGGAGCCAGCCAAATGTCGGACAGCCTCGATGGGCTCATCTCGTCACCTGTCATCCCGCTCGAGCCCGCCTGGACGTCGCCGGTGCAGCAGCGGGAGGCCGGCCACGCCCGCGCTCTCCATGACATAAGCCCAGAGAGCTACTGGGATTGGGTCGGCGAAAGGCTGCGCTGGATCAGACCGTACGACCATTTGCTGCAAGGGACGTTGGGCGACTTCCGCTACTACGTCGGGGGTCAGCTGAACGTCGCCGACAATTGCCTGGACCGGTGGGCCGAGGATCGCCGGACCCGTGACAAGGTCGCCGTCATCTGGGAGGGCGAGCCGGGCGACGTCCGCAAGGTTACCTTCGCGGAGCTCGCGGATGAGGCTGCCAAGTTGGCCGCAGGTCTAGTCGAGCTCGGCGTGGGGAGAGGCGACGTGGTGGCCCTCTACCTGCCCAACCTCGTCGAGGCCTTCGCCGCGGTCCACGCCTGCAACCGCATCGGGGCGATCTACACGATCCTCTTCGCCGGGTTCGGTGAGGAGGCGGCGCGAGCGCGACTGGAGCAAGCGGAGCCAAAGGTCGTGGTGGTCGCCGACGCCAGCTACCGCCGGGGTAAGCGGGTCGAACTTCTGCAGACTCTGCGGAAGGCGCGTACCTCGCTCCCGGACCTTCACACCGTGGTCGTCGATCGCACCGGTGTCGGTGCCGAGCTCGTCGACGGTGAGGTCGACTATAGGGAACTGGTCCGGCGCCAGGCGGACGGCGCGCCCCTCGCGGCGATGGAGGCGAACGATCCAGCGTTCCTCATCTTCACCAGCGGCACGGAGTCGCGCCCGAAGGGCATCGTGCACAGCGTGGCCGGTTTCCTGGCCGGTGCGTGGGCCAACGCGCACTGGCAGGTAGGTCCAGAGGACGGCGACGTTTACTGGGTCGCCGCCGACATCGGCTGGCTCACCTTTCCCATCCAGGCAGTCGTCGGTGGTCTGGCGAACGGCATGACGATCCTCTGCTTCGAGGGAGCGCTCGACACCCCGACACCTGAGCGGTTCTACGAGATCTGCGAGCGCCACGAGGTGACCAAGGTGCTGGCGGCTCCGACGGTGCTGCGAATGCTGCGCGGGTTCGGTGACGAACTGTGCGCCAAGCACCCCCTCACTCAGCTCGAGCTGGTTACAGCACAGGGGGAGCCACTCGACAGCGAGACGTTCAGCTGGGCCAGCTCCCACCTCGGTGGCGGGGTGCCGGTGGTGAACGCCTACGGACAGACCGAGACCGGCTCGACGTGGACATATCCGATCTGTGGTGTCGACGACCTCAAGGCGGGCTCGGCAGGCACGCCGGCGCCGGGGCACTTGTGTGCCGTGCTCGACGACGACGGCAATCCGGTCCCGCCCGGGGTCAAGGGCAACCTCGTGATCACCCATCCGTTCCCCACGTTGGCCCGCACCGTGTGGCGCGACCACGCCCGCTACCAGGACACCTACTTCTCTCGGTTCCCGGGGTGCTACACCACCAACGACCAGGCGGTCGTCGACCACGACGGCCATCTGTGGGTGCTCGGCCGATCGGACGACGTGATCAACATCGCCGCGCATCGGATTTCCACCATGGAGATCGAGGAGGTCGTGGGTGGTCACCCGAGCGTGATCGAGGCCGCGGTCGTCGGGGTGCCCGACCCGACGAAGGGGACTGTGCCTGCCGCGTTCGTCGTCGTGCGGGACGACGCCCCAGACAATGTCGTCGAGGAGTTGCGAGCCGAAGTCGCCGACACGCTCGGCAAATATGCCTCGCTCGGTCCGGTCTACGTCACCTCGACGATGCCCAAGACTCGCACGGGCAAGCTGATGCGCCGACTGTTGCGCGAGATCGCGACCCACGGGGAGGCCAAGGGAGATACCTCCGCCGTCGAGGACCCGAGCACGATCGAGATCGTGGCTCGCGCCGTGACCGGTGACACGCGGTGACCCAGGACGGGCGTCGCCCACCGCATTCACCAAGGAGGAGCACTTGATCACCCCAGAACGCCCCGTCTCCGGACGGTGGTTCGAGGAGCTGCCTGTCGGCACCGTGGTGCACCACGTTACTCGCCGCACAGTGACCGAGACGGACAACGTGCTCTTCACAACTATGACAATGAATCCGGCCCCGCTGCACCTGGATGCGACGTATGCCGCGACCACCGAGTTTCGTCGCCCCCTGGTGAACAGCATGCTGACGGTCGCGCTCGCAGTGGGCCTTTCGGTGCCCGAACTGACGCTCGGCACCATCGTGGCCCAGCTGGGGCTCTCGGACGCGGCTTTCCCATCCCCGGTTTTCGCCGGCGACACCATCCGGGTCGAGACCGAGATCGTCAGCGCGCGGGCCTCGAAGTCCCGCCCCGAAGCAGGACTTGTGGTGTTCGAGCACCGTGCCTACAACCAGAACGACATCCTGGTGTGCCGGGTCCAGCGCACGGGCCTGATGCATCGCGCCCCAGCGGGTGTCGAGCAGAGGGCGGCCACATGAACGCCATAGATGTCGGCGGGGCGATCGCTCCCGAGCTCGACGAGGCCATCTCGACGGCGCTCCGCGGCGGGGACACCTCCCGTTGGCCCAGCAAGCTCCCGGTTCGCCAGCGCATCGCGCTGCTGCTCGATCCGGGCAGCTGGGTCGAGGATGGCCTTCTGGCCGCTGCGGCAGGCGATCGCCTACCGGCAGACGGCGTCCTGACCGGTGTCGGCCGAATCGAGGGGCGTCCGGTTGCGGTGATCGCTCACGACTTCACCGTCAAGGCAGGTTCATGGGGGGAACTCACCTGTGAGAAGCAGGTCCGCATCCTAGAGCGTGCAGACCGCGACCTACTGCCGGTGATCTACCTGGTTGACTCTGCCGGCGGGCGCCTCACCGATCAACTGGGGTTCTATTCCGGCCGACGGGGCGCCTCGAAAATCTTCCAGCTCCAAGTCCGGTTGTCAGGTCGGGTTCCGCAGATCTGCTGTCTGCACGGACCGTCGGCTGCCGGTGGCGCCTATATGCCGGCGTTCACCGACTGGGTTGGCATGGTCGACGGCAACGCCTCGATGTACCTGGCCTCGCCACGGGTCGCGGAGAAGGTCACCGGCGAGGTCACGACCCTGGAGGAGATGGGTGGGGCGCGGATGCACGCCACCGTGTCCGGCTGCGGCGACGAGGTTTTCGAGTACGACTGGCAGGTGATCGCGGCGGCGCGTCACCTCCTGTCGTATCTGCCCGACGACTGGCGATCCGCCCCCGCAACTGCGCCGCCCACACAGCCGGAGATGCGTGTCTGGGAGCCGGGGCTGATTCCGGAGGATCCCAACGCCGGATACGACGTGCGCGACGTCATCGCCCATCTCGTCGACGCGGGCAGCTTCTTCGAGATCAAGTCCGCATGGGCCACGGAGCTGGTCATTGGGCTCGCGCGGCTCGAGGGCCGCGTCGTCGGCCTGGTCGCAAACCAGCCGTCGGTGCGAAGCGGTGCCATCTTCGTCGACTCGGCAGACAAGGCCGCACGCTTCATCTCGATGTGCGACGCCTTCAATATTCCGCTGATCTTCCTGCACGACGTCCCAGGCTTCATGGTCGGAGTCGCGATCGAGCGACAGGGCATCATCCGACACGGAGCCAAGATGGTGGTGGCCATGGCGAGTGCCGAGGTGCCCAAGTTCAGCGTCATTCTCCGCAAGGCCTACGCGGCCGGCTTCTACGCGATGTGCGCGCCGGGTTTCGAGCCCCGGGCCACCATCGCATTGCCCACCGCGAGCATCGGGCCGATGTCCCCGGAGGCTTCGGTGAACGCGGTATACGCCAACAAGATCGCCGCGATCGAGGACCCGGACGAGCGAGAGGCATTCATCGCCGCTCGAACGGCTGAGCAAGCAGCGGACCTCGGTCTGGTGCGGTTGGGCAGCCAGTTGGTCGTGGACGCGGTCGTCGAGCCCGAACGACTGAGGGCAGAGCTCATCGAGCGACTCGCCCACGCCGACGGGTGGACGCGCGAGCCACACTCGCGCCACCACGTGATCAGTCCGGTGTGACGTGGACCGCCTCATGAGCGTGACCGGCGCTTTCGGCGTATGAGAATGGTGCGCGGCACGCTCGCGCCCGCCAGAAAGGTGCAGTTTTGAGAGTCGGGCTGATGTTCCCACCGGACGCGGATCCCGCGGAGGTGACGACCGAGGCACAGGTAGCCGAGGAGTTGGGGTTCGACTTCTTCGCATGCGGGGAGCACCTGTTCTTCCACGTGCCGACGACGAACGCCTTCATCGCGCTCGCCGCCGCCGCAGGGGCCACCACACGGATTCGGCTGTTGAGCGCGCTCACGATCCTGCCGGTCTACCCGGCGGTAGTGGCGGCGAAGTTGGCAATCACCCTCGACCGGGTATCAGGCGGGCGCTTCGAGTTAGGGGTCGGTGTCGGCGGTGAATACCCGCCAGAGTTCGATGCCGCCGGCGTGCCGGTCCGGGAACGTGGCCGACGCACCGACGAGTCGTTGGCGTTGCTGCAGCACTTGGAGACGGGCGAGCCGGTGTCCTTCGCGGGACAGTTCACCACGATTGACCGGCTCGCGATGCTCCCGTCGCCCGTTCAGGACAACGGCCTACCAGTCTGGATCGGTGGGCGTAGCAAGGCGGCGATGCGCCGAGCTGCCAGGTTCGGTGATGTCTGGCTCCCGTACATGATGACACCCGATAATTTCGCCGCGGCGGTGCCTCAGGCACGCGCCATGGCCGAGAAGTATGGGAGAGCCCCGGAACAGCTCCGTGCCGGGATCTTCTGCTGGTCGGCCGTGGCAGAGGATGCGGCCTGGGCCCGCCGCGCCGCGATCGAGTCGGTGAGCACCACCTACCGACAGGACTTCACCGATCTCGCCGACCGCTATCTTGTCTCCGGCAGTCGCGAGCAGGTGGTCGACCGGATCAGCCAGTACGCCGAGGCGGGGGCCACCGAGATGATCTTCGCACCTGCATGTCCCCCCGCGGACCGACCCGGTGTGGTGCGGTTCTTCGCCGAGTGGGTGATGCCGCTGCTCCAGAGTCTCGCGCCCGCCTCCTCAGGCGCCGCCGAGACCACGGTGGTTCGGGGAGGCGCCCGATGAGCGCGACTCGCCCCTTCGACAGCGTGCTCGTGGCCAACCGAGGTGAGATCGCCGTCCGCGTTATCCGCGCCGCTCATGACGCCGGCCTCCGGGCGATCGCGGTCTACGCCGACCCTGATCGTGACCTCCCGTATGTGCGTCTCGCCGATGACTCGTACGCACTGCATGGTTCGACCGCAGCGGACACTTACCTCAACGCGGACAAAATCCTCGACGTCGCCCTGGCCGCTGAGGCGCAGGCGATACACCCCGGATACGGGTTCCTCTCGGAGAATCCTGAGTTCGCGGAGGCGGTCCTTGCGGCGGGTCTGACCTGGATCGGCCCACGTCCCGAGACCATCCGCGCACTGGGCGACAAAGTAACCGCCCGATCGATCGCCGAGAAGGTCGGCGCACCATTGGTGCCGGGTACGTTCGATCCCGTCGTGAGCGTCGCCGAGATCGAGGAGTTCGTCGCCGAGCACGGACTGCCGATCGCGATCAAGGCGGCGCACGGCGGCGGCGGCCGCGGCCTACGGGTGGTACGCGAGGCTGCGCGGATCGCCGACGAGTTCGAGTCGGCGACCCGCGAGGCCGTGGTCGCCTTCGGTCGTGGCGAGTGCTTCGTCGAACGTTACCTCGATCGGCCGCGGCACGTTGAGGCCCAGGTGCTCGCAGACACCCACGGCACGGTTGTCGTCGTGGGGACCCGGGACTGCTCTCTCCAGCGACGGCACCAAAAATTGGTCGAGGAGGCCCCGGCCCCCTTCCTGACCATTGAGCAGGAGCATGCCATTCGAGACGCCGCGCGGGCGATCTGCGTGGAGAGCGGGTACGTCGGCGCCGGGACCGTCGAGTTCCTGGTCGGGTCCGATGGGTCCGTGTCGTTCCTGGAGGTCAACACGCGGCTTCAGGTCGAGCACACCGTGACGGAGCAGACGACCGGCATTGACCTTGTGCTCGAGCAGTTCCGGGTCGCGGCAGGCGAGCACCTGAGCGTCACCGCCGACCCCGAGCCGATCGGTCACGCCTTCGAGTTCCGTATCAACTGCGAGGACCCCGGCCGTGGCTTTCTGCCTGCGCCGGGGACGATCACCCGGTGGGTGCTCCCCGAGGGGCCAGGCATCCGCGTCGACTCGGGGGTCGAGGAGGGGTCCGTCATCGGTGGACAGTTCGACTCGCTGCTGGCCAAGCTGGTCGTGTCGGGGCCGGACCGTGCCACCGCTCTGGCCCGCAGCCGGCGGGCACTCGCCGAGATCACGGTGGAGGGCCTGCCTACCGTGCTGCCTTTTCACCGGGCAGTCACGCGTGCCCGTCAGTTCACTGCGGATGACGGCTTATTCGAAGTGCACACCACGTGGATCGAGTCCGAGGCCGGCCCGCTCGTAGACCCCGACCACGGATCGACCGAGCCGGGCGAAGCAGCCGAGATGGTCGCGATCCTCGTCGGTGGCCGTCCCCAGCGGGTGCATCTTCCGGGGCTGGCGACCTTGGGGGATCTGGCCGAGACCATCCGCGGACAGTCCGCCGAGGTGGCATCTGGTCTGCGTGCCAGCAGGGTCGACGGTGACGAGGTGGTGGCGCCGATGCAGGGCACGGTCGTCAAGGTGCTGGTGGAAGTCGGGCAGATCGTTGCCGAAGGAGATCTCGTGGCCGTGGTTGAGGCCATGAAGATGGAGAACCCGGTGCGAGCGCACAAGGCCGGCCTTGTGCTGGACGTCGCCGTGGCGGTGGGTGAGACCCGTGCCGAGGGCCAAGCGATCTGCCGTATCGGTCACGACGAGACGGGAACGTGAACGTAGCTCGGTCGTGACAGCGACGAACGGTCGTGGGCAGGGTGATGCGACTCCGGCGAGGTTGGGTCCGACGCGCCCATCGATCAGTCACCTGCAGTGCGTTCGGTGTGCCTGCATGGAGCGCGATCGGTGCCTATTCACGCTGTCATACGTGTGGGAGGAAGTGTTTGTTTGTGGGTGGTGTTCGACGGCGGTGAGGGCTGCTTCGGTGCGGTTGTCGGCGGTGAGTTTGTCGAGGATGTGTGCGACGTGGGTGGCGACGGTTTTGGTGGAGATGCAGAGGGTGCTGCAGTCGGTGGTGTCCCTGTTACGATCGCCCTGGTGATCGGCCTGTTCAAATAGGCGCTCGCTGAGCGTATTCGGTGGTCACCGATTGCCGAAGGCGCGGCAAGAGTGTGTTGAGCGTGAGCAACGTCGGAACCGTCTGTCTGTCGGCTCGCCAGGGCGGAATCGTCACGCAGATGTGTCACCGATCCGCACACCCGTTCACCGGGTGGTGGTCTCGTCGCGACATTCTGTAATCGAGAGCGGCGAGCCGCCATTTGCAGACTTCCGATGGGACCCCCTGTAGTCGGCTGCGGCTTGGAGGACGACAGTTAGAGCTCAGAGAACAACAGTGACAGCAGGATGTGTGGGCGGCCCGTGGTATTGGAAAGATCTACAGATCGGGTGGCGCGGAGATCCGCTGCCGCGACGAGTGCGGTCGCAGATGCGTTGGAGTGCATCGATCCCCGCGGACAGAAAGCGGCGCAACTGCCTCCCGCGGTGACGGCAGAGACCCGGCTACAGAAGGCGTCTGATGCCGTACCGGCACGTGGCAGCGAGTATGCGGTGTTGTTGCGTCGGGTGCGGCAGGCAGCGCTGCTGGACCGGCAGTTGCGGTATTACGGCTGGAAGAGTGCGGTCACTGCGGGGGCGTTCGCGGCCGGGTGGACGGCGTTCTTCTTTATCGGCAACTCGTGGTGGCAGCTGGGCACGGCCACGTTCCTGGCGGTGGTGTTCGCCCAGATCGCCTTCCTGGGCCATGATGCCGGGCACAGACAGATCTTCGGCACCCGGCGGGCGAACTACCTGTTCGGTGTGATCGCGGGCAATCTCGGTGTTGGGTTGAGCATCGGCTGGTGGACCAGCAATCACAACCGGCACCACGCCCACCCCAACACCGAGGGTTCAGACCCCGACATCATGGGAGTGCTGGCCCATTCCGGCGATCGAGCACGGACCAGCAGCGGTATCCGGCGGCTGATTTTCCGCAACCAAGCCTGGCTGTTCTTTCCGATGCTGCTGCTCGAGGCCGGCAGCCTGCACTACTCGAGTGTTCGGGCGGTGATGCGATGGACGATCCCGAACCGCACTTGGGAGGCCGTGCTGCTCGCCGCTCACGCCGCCGGGTACCTCGCCGCGGTGTTCCTGGTCCTCTCCCCGGCCAAAGCGATGGTGTTCATCGTTGTGCAGCAGGGCCTGTTCGGGTTCTACATGGGCTGCACCTTCGCACCTAACCACAAGGGGATGGAAGTGCTGGCGGAAGGCGACTCCACCGACTTCCTGCGCCGTCAGGTCCTCACGTCCCGCAACGTCCGCGGCAGCCGATTCGTCGACACCGCCCTCGGTGGCCTGAACTACCAGATCGAGCATCATCTCTTCCCGTCCATGCCGCGTCCCAACCTGCGCCGAGCCCAGCCGATGGTCGCAGAGTTCTGCGCCGAGCTCGGGGTGCCCTATTGCCAGACCAGCCTCCTCGGCTCCTACGTCCATGCGCTGCGCCATCTCCACACCGTCGGACAACTCACCCCACCGCTACGGCTGGTCGAGCAGCACACTGAGCTGGCGACGCGGCCGGTCGAACCGGGTGAATCCGGCTTGGGCGTAACCACAGACAGAACAGAGGAACGATGAGGATGATCGAACGGGGTCAGCAGCGCGGGCCTTGACCCGCTGTCGCCGCCAAACCGGATGGAGTACTACGACATAGCGTCTGCCTCGAGACGCTGCGGACCATCGACACCCCCGAAAGCCGCCCACGAGCCGCCGCGAGCGGTGCCACCTCCGCCGTAGCCTGATCTGTACCCCCGATCGAACCTTCTTCTGAGCGCGGCCGATGAACGCCGCGCGATACACCGAGTAGGCGGTGATATCGCCACGATGAAATAGCCTGCGGCACAACATCATCCAGCACACACGCCATCTACGGCAACGAAATACAACTGTCGTGCTAGGCAAGTATGGGCAGATCGGTGCTGCGCAGCATGCGACATGTGTGGGTGGCGCGCCTACCAGCAGAGTTCCGTGGCAGCTCCCTTGCGTAGCGCGCTTGGCCGCTCACCGCCGCGCCTCCCACGCGCTCTCCTAGAGCGCTGATAGGTTCTGGGTATGTGCATCGGGTTGACGGGCTTGGTGGCGAGCATCGACAAGATGGGTGGGCAGCCCCAACAGGCCGACGGTCGGCCGGCGCCGCGGATCGTCGCCGGGCGGTCGGACGCCTTGACCGACGACATCGCCGTAGCACGCGCCGTAGCCGCCGAGCTCGTCTGATGCAGATCGGCGTCGTTTTCCCCCCAGACCGAGCTCGGCGGCGACGTCCGTGCCGTGCGCGCCTACGCCGAGGGGGTCGAGCAGCTCGGCTACGCCCACCTGCTCACCTACGATCATGTGGTCGGCGCCGACCCTGCGATCCATCAGGGCTGGGCCGGCCCCTACGACGTGCACACGACGTTCCACGAGCCGTTTGTGCTGTTCGGCTACATCGCCGCCATCACCGCGCTGGAGCTGGTGACCGGCATCATCATCCTCCCGCAGCGCCAGACCGTGCTGGTGGCGAAGCAGGCGGCCGAGGTCGACCTGCTGACAGACGGCCGGTTCCGCCTCGGCGTCGGGCTGGGCTGGAACGCGGTCGAGTACGAAGCGCTCGGCAAGGACTTCTCGAACCGCGGCGCCCGCGTCGAGGAGCAGGTCGCCCTGCTGCGCCGATTGTGGACCGAGCAGACCGTCACCCACGACGGGCCAAGCGAGCGCGTGACCGGCGCCGGCCTCGCACCCACGCCGATGCAGCGCCCCATCCCGATCTGGTTCGGCGCCATGTCGCGGCGGGCCTACCGGCGCGTCGGTCGCCTCGGCGACGGCTGGTTCCCGATGATGCCGCCGGGCCCCGACCTCGACGAGGCCAAGGCTGTCGTCGACGTCGCGGCGATCGAGGCTGGACGTGACCCGGCTGCGATCGGCATGGAGGGCCGAGCAAACTGGGGTCCCGGCGACCTCGACACGATGCTCGACGATGTCGAGCGGTGGCGCAGCGCAGGCGCCACTCACCTGTCGATCAACACGATGGGCGCAGGGCTTGTGTCAGTCGACGAACACCTCACGGCGCTGGCCGCCACCGCCGAAGGGCTCGGCCTCACCCCAGCCTGACTGCCGCGCCGACAGCGCGACGTCGGGTACTGCCGCTCCTGCACATCAACACCCTGCTGCTCCAGCGAGTTCTTGCCGATGACGCGGTGCAGGTGGTCAAGGTCCGTTACGCCGGGGTCGTCCGGCGCGTTCGGCTCGTCGACGAGCAGGGGCGTGCGATCGAAGCTACCTCCGAAACCTGCCCAGCGGGCGAGCGGCGCAGTCGACGAAGATCTACACCTGGGTGTCCGACGACGCGGTTCTCTCTGACTACGTAGCTCGACGCTGGCTGCGGAACTGGCGAATCATGAAGTTTGTGATCGCGCGAGAGAAGGCGGGCCGCAACGTGATTGCGGGCTGAGCCTAAAGTCGACCGTGGTGCCAGCAGTCAACTCCACAGGGTCACATGGACTTTAGGGCGGAAGCGGGTGACGGCGACACCGGAGCCGCGGATCATTGCCTGGGTGCATCGGGGGGTGGTGATGAAGCGTAGGAGTTCCGAGACGGCGGGTTGCCGGGAGTCGGGCGGGAGGGCCGAGGCGCACCACTCGCCGGATACTTGCAGGTCGGGGGCCTTGACGTGGATCAGGCGGCCCGCGGCGAGGTCGGAGGAGACGGCGAAGCCGATGGTCAGGGTGATACCGCCGACGCGGCGGACCTCTTCCAGTGCGGCAGCATCGCTTTGGAAGATCTTTTGTTGTGATTCGGGAATGGCCAGGTTGCGCAGCATCGTGGAGATGGCGCCGTCGACGCTTCCGGCGCCGGGGCCCAGCAGCCAGGACTGCTGACGTAGCAGTGCCGGGTTCGGTGCGGCCTCCGCCAGCGGGCTGTCGGGTCGCGCGACCGCGATGATCTGATACTTGAGGAACGGGCGGACGGTGATCGACGCGCTGGTCTCGACGTCCTGCGGGCCCAGTGCGATATCCACCGCGCGGGACTCGATGAGGCTGCGGAATTGGCTGGTGGGATGCACGCTCAGCTCGACCGCGAGATCCTTTGCCCGCGAGGCGAACAGCTCGATGAGGCCGGGTGCGGCGTGTTCGGCGAAGGCGCTGGACGCGGCGATGTGGAGCAACCGTCGGCCGTGCGCCGCCTCGCCCACTTCGATGGCGGTCTGGCGCTGCAGTCCGAGGATTTCGATCGCCCGGCTGGCGAGCCGCAGTCCGCCTGGCGTGAACGCGAGGCCCGCCGCTGTGCGGGTGAACAATTGGTCGTCGAGTTCCTTGCGCAGCTGGGCGACGTGCGTCGAGATACCGGCGTCGGACATCCCGAGCTGGATGGCTGCCGCATGGACGGACCCGAGGCGGACTACTGCCGAATAGGCCCGAAGTTGAGCGGGTGTCACGATCCGAGCCTACTTTGGAGGTGGGTTCCGGTGCCCGGAATCGCTGCGGTCGTAAAAGCCCTGGAGGGCGCATATGCATGACGTGCTCACGGATCTGATGAAGATCTGGAACGCCGGTGGCACGGTCGGGGTCGCGACGGTCGTGCGGACCTTCCGTTCGGCGCCGCGTCCGCCCGGCGCGTGGATGGTGGTCGCCCCGGACGGGACGGTCGGTGGTTCGGTTTCCGGCGGCTGTGTGGAGGGCGCGGTCTACGATCTGGCTACCGAGGTCGTCCGGACTGGTCGTCCGGTGCTGCAGCGGTATGGCATTTCGGACGACGACGCGTTCGCCGTCGGTCTCACCTGCGGCGGCATCATCGATATCTTCGTCGAACCGATCTCGCGGGAGACGTTTCCGGAGCTCGGCGAGGTCGCCGCGGACATCGCGAACCATCAGCCTGTCGCGATCGCGACGGTGGTCGAGCACCCCGATGCCGCCTGGCTCGGGCGGCGGCTGGTGATCCGGCCGAGCGCGGTGCACGGCACGCTGGGGTCGGCGCGCGCCGACGATGCGGTGGTCGATGACGCCCGCGGCCTGCTGGCGTCGGGCCGCAGCGAGGTGTTGTCCTACGGTCCGGACGGGCAGCGCCGGGGCGAAGGGATGGCGGTGTTCGTCTCCAGTCATGCCCCGCGGCCGCGGATGCTGGTGTTCGGGGCGATCGATTTCGCCGCCGCCGTCGCCCAGCAGGGATCGTTGCTGGGGTATCGGGTGACGGTGTGCGACGCGCGACCGGTCTTCGCCACCTCCTCCCGGTTCCCGACCGCCGACGAGGTTGTCGTCGACTGGCCGCACCGTTATCTCGCGGCGCAGATCGCGGCTGGCGCGGTCGATGCGCGCACCGTCGTCTGTGTGCTGACCCACGATCCCAAGTTCGACGTTCCGCTGCTCGAGGTGGCGCTGCGGGCGCCGGAGTTCGGCTATGTCGGTGCGATGGGGTCGCGCCGCACACACGAGGATCGGCTGGCCCGGTTGCGGCAGGCCGGCCTGACCGATGCGCAACTCGCCCGGCTCGCCAGTCCGATCGGGCTGGATCTGGGTGGCCGGACACCCGAGGAGACGGCGGTGTCCATCGCGGCCGAGATCATCGCGCGCCGGTGGGGCGGGCTCGGCCGCCCACTCGCCGAAACCGGTGGCCGGATTCACCACGGGCAGGGCGCGGACAGCGAATTAAGTGATTCCTTAACTCGGTCTTGACGCCTGCACGTGCAGCGGTGGAAGCTGGGCTTCTTCCTGCTTAGGTGAGGTTGATCATATGCAAGTTCCTGGGCCATTCGAATACGAGCGTGCAACGGGCGTGGATCACGCCGTCGGGCTGCTGGACCGGCTCGGGGAGGAGGCGCGCATCGTCGCGGGCGGGCACAGCCTGCTGCCGATGATGAAGTTGCGCTTGGCCAATCCGGAATATCTCATCGACATCAACGACCTGGCTGCCGAGCTGGGATACATCGTTACCGATCCGACCCTGGTGCGGATCGGTGCGATGGTGCGGCACCGGCAGGCACTCGACTCGGACGCGCTCGCCGCGGTGTGCCCGATCTTCCGCGACGCCGAGCGGGTGATCGCCGATCCGGTGGTGCGCAACCGCGGCACGGTCGGCGGCTCGCTGTGTCAGGCTGATCCGGCCGAGGATCTCACCACGGTCTGCTCGGTCCTCGGGGCCATCTGCCTGGTGCGCGGACCGTCCGGCGAGCGGAAGATCGCGATGGACGATTTCCTGGTCGGTCCGTACGAGACCGCGATGGTGCACAACGAACTTCTGATCGAGGTCCGAATTCCCGTGCGGCACCGGACATCCAGTGCCTACGCCAAGGTGGAGCGCCGGGTCGGCGATTGGGCGATCGCGGCGGCCGGTGCGACGGTGACGCTGGACGGCGCGACGATAGCGGCCGCCCGGATCGGTCTGACGGCGGTCAACCCCGATCCGGCGGCGCTGGCCGCCGCCTCGGAGGTACTCCTCGGTGAGCCGCCCACCGAGGATGCCTTTGCGGAGGCGGGTCGCCGGGCGAGCGCAGCCTGCTCCCCCTCCAGCGATATGCGCGGAAGTGCCGACTACAAGCGGCATCTCGCCGCCGAACTGACCATTCGGGCGCTGCGCACCTCGGTGGGTCGCGTACTGAATGCTCCGGATTCCGAAGGGAGTTAGCCATGCAGGTAACCATGACTGTCAACGGCGAGCTGGTGACCGCCGAGGTGGAGCCGCGCACGCTGCTCGTGCACTTCCTGCGGGATCAGTTGCGGCTGACCGGCACGCACTGGGGTTGCGATACCAGCAATTGCGGCACATGTGTGGTGGAGGTCGACGGTGAACCGGTGAAGTCGTGCACCATGCTGGCCGTGATGGCCGGTGGTCACGAGGTGCGGACCGTCGAGGGGCTCGAGGTGGACGGGCAGCTCGATCCCGTGCAGGAGGGCTTCATGCAGTGCCACGGGTTGCAGTGCGGATTCTGCACGCCCGGAATGATGATCACCGCACGCGCCTTGCTCGACCGCAACCCGGACCCCGACGAGCAGACGATCCGGGAGGCGATTTCGGGCCAGATCTGTCGCTGCACCGGATACACCACCATCGTGCGGTCGATCCAGTGGGCCGCGGCCAAGCGGCGAGGCGAATCGGCCGAGCCCGAACCCACCGTCCCGGCCACGCCGGTAGGGAGTGCGTCATGACCACCGTCGAGTTCCGGCCCGAAGACCACGTCGACAACGACCACAAGCCGTGCGGTCACGGCCGGATGCTGCGTAAGGAGGATCCGCGGTTCATCCGCGGACGCGGCAACTACGTCGACGATGTGTCGTTGCCCGGTATGCTGCACCTGGCGATCCTGCGTTCCCCGTTCGCGCACGCGCGGATCGTGAGCGTCGATACTTCTGCGGCACAAGCACATCCGAAGGTGAAGGCGGTCGTCACGGGTGCGGATCTGGCGGCGAAGGGACTAGCCTGGATGCCGACGCTGTCCAACGACGTGCAGGCGGTGCTGGCGACGGACAAGGTCCGGTTCCAGGGCCAGGAGGTGGCGTTCGTCGTCGCCGAGGATCGCTACTCCGCGCGAGACGCGTTGGAGCTCATCGACGTCGAGTACGAGATGCTCGATCCGGTGATCGACGCCCGCACCGCGCTGGGGGCGGACGCACCGGTCATCCGCACCGATCTCGAGGGCAAGCGGGACAACCACTGCTTCGACTGGGAAACCGGCGACGCCGACGCGACGGCGGCGGTGTTCGCGCGCGCCGATGTGGTCGTCAAGCAGGAGATCGTGTATCCGCGAGTGCATCCCGCCCCGATGGAGACCTGCGGCGCCGTCGCGGATCTCGACCCCGTGACGGGCAAACTCACGTTGTGGTCGACGAGCCAGGCGCCGCATGCCCACCGCACGCTCTACGCGCTGGTAGCCGGTCTGCCCGAGCACAAGATCCGGGTGATCGCCCCCGATATCGGCGGCGGGTTCGGCAACAAGGTGCCCATCTATCCGGGGTATGTCTGCGCCATCGTCGGGTCGCTGCTGCTGGGCAAGCCGGTGAAGTGGATGGAGGATCGCAGCGAAAACCTCACCAGCACCGGGTTCGCCCGCGACTACATCATGGTCGGCGAGATCGCCGCCACCGCCGACGGGAAGATCCTGGCGATCCGGTCGACCGTGCTCGCCGATCACGGCGCGTTCAACGGGACGGCCGCGCCGTTGAAGTATCCGGCGGGCTTTTTCGGCGTCTTCACCGGCAGCTACGACATCGAGGCCGCCTACTGCAAGATGACTGCGGTCTACACCAACAAGGCGCCCGGCGGCGTCGCCTACGCGTGCTCGTTCCGAATCACCGAGGCCGTCTACTTCGTCGAACGACTCGTGGATTGCCTCGCCTACGAACTGAAGACGGATCCGGCCCAGCTGCGGTTGCGTAATCTCCTTCGGCCCGAACAGTTCCCGTACACCAGCAAGACCGGCTGGGTGTACGACTCCGGCGACTACGAGAAGACCATGCGCCTGGCGATGGACATGATCGGCTACGACGCCTTGCGAAAAGAGCAGCAGGAGAAGCGGGCACGCGGCGAGTTGATGGGCATCGGAATGTCCTTCTTCACCGAGGCCGTCGGGGCGGGCCCCCGCAAGGATATGGACATCCTCGGACTCGGTATGGCCGACGGGTGCGAGCTGCGCGTCCACCCGACCGGCAAAGCCGTTGTGCGCCTGTCGGTGCAGACCCAGGGCCAAGGGCACGAGACGACCTTCGCTCAGATCGTCGCCGAAGAACTCGGCATCCCGCCGGACGACATCGACGTGGTACACGGTGATACCGACCAGACCCCGTTCGGCCTGGGCACCTACGGCAGCCGGTCCACACCGGTCTCGGGCGCCGCGGCCGCGTTGGTGGCGCGGAAGGTGCGCGACAAGGCGCGGATCATCGCATCGGGGATGCTGGAGGCCTCGATCGCCGACCTCGAATGGGAAAAAGGGTCGTTCCACGTCAAAGGCGATCCGTCGGCGGCGGTCACGATCCAGCAGATCGCGATGCGGGCACACGGCGCCGGTGACCTACCCGACGGCATCGAGGGCGGGCTGGATGCTCAAATCTGTTACAACCCGGAGAATCTCACCTACCCCTACGGTGCGTACTTCTGCGTCGTCGACATCGACCCCGCGACGGCGGTGGTGCAGGTGCGGCGCTTCCTCGCCGTCGACGACTGCGGCACCCGGATCAATCCGATGATCATCGAGGGTCAGGTGCACGGCGGCATCACCGACGGTATCGGGATGGCGTTGATGGAGATCATCGCCTTCGACGCCGACGGTAACTGCCTCGGCGGATCCCTGATGGACTACCTGATCCCGACCGCGCTCGAGGTTCCGCACTTGGAGACCGGCCACACGGTCACACCGTCGCCGCACCACCCGATCGGCGCGAAAGGTGTCGGCGAATCGGCCACGGTCGGATCACCCCCCGCGGTGGTCAATGCGGTGGTGGATGCGTTGGCGCCGTTCGGAGTTCGGCACGCCGACATGCCCCTGACGCCGTCGCGGGTGTGGGAAGCGATGCAGGGGCGGGCCACACCGCCCATCTGAAACCGTGTGCAGACGATGGGATCACCGATGAAGATGAGCGAGCGGGCACAGCAGCTGGTCCGCACCCGGACGCCGTTCGTGCACGCGACGGTCGTCCGAGCACAGCAGCCGACCTCCGCGCACGCCGGTGATCAAGCAATCCTGTTGCCGGACGGGACCATCGAAGGCTTCCTCGGCGGCCAGTGCGCCCAGAACTCGGTCCGTAAGGCGGCACTGGGTGCGCTGCAGTCGAACGAGAGTGTGCTGTTGCGCGTGCTGCCCGACGGCGATCTGCATTTTCCGGAGGCGCCCGGCGCGTCGGTCGTGGTGAATCCCTGTCTCTCGGGCGGCGCGCTGGAGATCTTCCTCGAGCCGCAGCTTCCCGCGCCGCTGGTACGGATCTGCGGCGCGACACCCATCGCCGACGCCCTGGCCGAACTGGTCGCGCTGCTGGGATTCGGAGTACAGCGCAGCCCCGCTGACGACGGGTCGACGCTCGATGCGCCGGATTCGCTGACCGATACGACAGCGATCGTGATCGCCAGCCACGGCGGCGCCGAAGCCGAGATGATCCGCGCCGCGCTCGATGCCGGCGTGGGCTATATCGGGTTGGTGGCCAGCAAGGTTCGTGGTGCGTCGATTCTCGACGAACTCGAATTGACCGACGCCGAACGCTCGCGCGTGCACTCCCCGGTGGGTTTGCCAATCGGAGCCAAGACCTCCACGGAGATCGCCGTATCGATCGTCGCGCAAGTGATCCAGGCGATCCGCAAGGGTGGTTTGGCCGTCCCGGCGCGCCCGGCGAATGGTGCAGTCGACGCGCTCGATCCGGTGTGCGGGATGACCGTGACGATCGGGCCGGACACACCGCAGCTCGAGCTCGACGGCGTCGACCACTGGTTCTGCAGCTCCGGCTGCCGCACCTCCTTCGCCGCGGCGAGGACGGGCTCATGACAGCCGGGTTCGTCACCGCAATCGTGCTCGCCGCGGGGAGCTCGCGACGCCTCGGCAGCCCGAAACAGCTACTGCCGTACCGGAATTCCACGATCCTCGGCGTCACCCTCGAGGTGGTGCGGTCCTGCGCGTTCGACCAGGTCATCGTCACCCTCGGCGGTGCGGCAGCGGCGGTCCGGCAGCAGGTGGATCTCGCCGGACTGGATGTGGTGGTGGCCGAGGACTTCGGCTCGGGCTGTTCGTCGTCGCTGCGCTCGGCCCTGGGTGCGGTGAACCCACGGGCCGCCGGAATCGTGCTGATGCTCGGTGATCAACCGGGTCTGTCGGCGTCGACAGTGGACAGACTGATCGCCGAGGGAACGCACGCGGCGATCACGGTATGCCGCTACCGTGACGGCGTCGGGCATCCGTTCTGGTTGAGCCGCAGCGTATTCGGTGAGCTGGCCCGTTTGCGCGGCGACAAGGCCGTGTGGAAGATCATCGACTCAGGCCGGGTCGCGATGGCCGAGCTCGACATCGACGCACCGGTGCCCCCGGATGTGGACACCTGGGACGACTACGAACGCCTACGCGCCGCGGTGTCGCCATGATGTCGCCGTTCGGCGACGTCGCGGAGGTGGTGCGACGATTCGACGCCGAGGACTACCTGCTCGACACCGGCACCGCCGCCGCGTTCTACCTGGCGACCGCGCTGGGCCGACCGCTGCTGCTGGAAGGCGAACCGGGAGTGGGCAAGACGACGGCCGCCAAGACGCTCGCCACCGTGCTCGGCGCGCCGCTGATCCGCCTGCAATGCTACGAGGGCCTCACCGCGAACGAGGCACTGTACGACTGGAACTACCAACGTCAGCTGCTCAGTATCCGGCTCGCCGAGGCCCACGGCACCGACATCACCGAGGCCGACCTGTTCACCGAGGCGTTCTTGGTGGATCGCCCGATCCTGCGCTGTGTGCGCCACCGCGGACCGACGCCACCGGTGCTGCTGATCGACGAAATCGACCGTGCCGACGACGAATTCGAGGCCCTGCTGCTCGAATTCCTCGGCGAGTCCACGGTGACTGTCCCCGAACTCGGCACCTTCGTCGCCGAACACCCGCCGATCGCGGTGCTCACCTCGAACCGCAGTCGCGACCTGCACGACGCCCTGCGGCGACGCTGCCTCTATCACTGGATCGACTACCCAGAACCAGCGCAGGCGGTGGCAATCGTGCGGCGCACCGTGCCCGGCGCAACCGACGCGCTGATCGAGCACGCCACCCAATTCGTCGGCCGCGCCCGCGATCTCGATCTCGACAAGCCTCCCGGCGTCGCCGAGGCCATCGACTGGATCGCCGCGCTGGTGACCCTCGGCGTCGCCGACCTCGCCGCGCCGGCGGCGGTTGCCGCGCTCAGCGCGCTGGCGAAGACACCCGACGACCGCGCCACCGTGCACACGGAATTCGTCGAATACACCGAGCGCCTGGCTACCGGATGAGAAAGAGAGGCCGATGAAGATCACCAACGAGTTCACCGTCAACGCACCCATCGAGCAGGCATGGGAGGTGCTGACCGACCTCGAGCAGGTGGTCCCGCTCTTGCCCGGCGCACAAATGGTCGGCTGGGAAGGAGACGACTTCCTGGGCAAGATGAAGGTCAAAGTCGGCCCGGTAACCAGCGAATTCACCGGGAAGGCGAACTTCGTCGAACGCGACGAACACGACCATCGCGCCGTCATCAACGGCAGCGGGCGGGACTCGCGCGGCTCCGGAAACGCCGCGGCGACCATCACCACCCAGCTACACGAAGACGGCGACAAGACCCGCGTCACCGTGCACACCGACCTGAAGATCGTCGGCAAGCTCGCCCAATTCGGCAGCGGGATGCTGCAGCAGGTATCGGAGAAGCTGCTCGGCCAGTTCGTCGTATCCCTGGAAGCGAAACTCGCGACGGGCAATTCAGCCGACGCCGAGCCGGTGGTCGAGCCCGACAGCCAGGCGGCGCGGCCGCAGCCGGTCGCGCAATCCGAGCCGGAACCGCTGGATCTCGTCGACCTGGTCGGGCCGGCGATGATCAAGAAGTACGCGTCGGCGATCGCGTTCGGGCTGGCGGCCCTGCTCGCAATTATCTTGGTGCGCAGGCGGGTGCGCGGGAAGCGATGACACGGCCGGTACTGCTGCGCGGAGTCGATCTGGCCGCATTGGCCGTCTCGGTGGTCGCGCGGCTGCGACGTGGCGGCGTCGCCGTCGCGCCGAGCGGGCCCGCGCTGTTCGTACAGGCACTACGCCGCATGGCGCCGCGGTCACGCACCGAGCTCTACTGGGCGGCGCGGCTCACGCTCGTCGATCGCATCGAGGATCTCGCTGCCTTCGACGGGGTCTTCGCGGCGGTATTCGCCGATACCGTGCTCGGCCTGGACCCACCGAACCGCACGCAGGGACTGCCGTCGGCGCGAACGTCGACTGCGGGGAGCATGGGACGGTCTCAGGCCGACGACAACGGCGTTCCGTGGGTGACACTGTCGCCGGCGACAGCCGCCGACCGATCGACGGACGAGGGTGCCGCGCTGCCGGACGTCCTGCCGAGCCGGTTCGTCGCTCGGGCGGAGGAACCGTTCGACCGATTCGATCCGGACGATCTACGCACCATCGGAAGATGGTTGGCGCAGGCGTCGGCGCAGTGGCCACAGCGCAACAGCCGACGCCACGAAAACCATCCGCGGGGAAAGCGGATCGACTTTCGCGCGACGATGAACCACGCTCGCCGCACCGGCTGGGAATCGGCGATCCTGATCCGCACCCGCCCACGACGCCGCCCGCGACGAATCGTCCTGATCTGCGACGTCAGCCGATCGATGCAGCCGTATGCGACGATCTACCTGCATCTGATGCGTGCCGCGGTGCAGCGCCGTTCGGCCTATCGCCCCGAGGTGTTCGCCTTCGCTACATCGCTGACCAGGCTGACCTCGGTGCTCGCCCATCGGGCACCGGATGTCGCGTTGGCCAGAGCCAACGACAGGGTGGCCGACCGCTACGGCGGCACCCACATCGGGCGATGCCTGGGCGAGCTGCTCACCACACCGTCCGGCAATGCGTTGCGCGGCGCCGTCGTCGTCATCGCCTCCGACGGCTGGGACAGCGACGACCCCGAACTGCTCGCCCTGGCGATGACCCGGATCCGGCGCCGGGCCTGGCGCGTCATCTGGCTCAACCCCCGCGCGAGCGACCCCCGATTCCAGCCGACCACCGGTGCGATGGCCGCCGCACTACCCTTCTGCGACATCATGATGCCCGCGCACACGTTGGCGGGCGTGCACGCCCTACTGCGGGTTCTGGCACCCCTCGACAGCGCGCGGCGAATCTAGAGTGGAATGGCTTGGGTGATGCGCGACAGTCGGCGGGGCAGTTCGCCTTCCTCGAAGGGATGCACCTCGAGTAGATTCCATCCCTCGGCGACCGCATCGACCAGGGATCGTGGGAAGAGGTGCACAGCGAATCCGCTGCGTTCACAGATGTCGTCGCCGAGCGAGGTACCGGCACCGTAGTGGTCATCGCCGACGCGGAGCACGGTGTAGACGAATGTTCCCGAAGGCCGCACTACCCTGCGGATTTCGGCGGCCGAGGCGAGGATCTAGAGCCGGAGGGCTTTCTGCGCGGTGTGATCGGGGTGGTCGCAGTACGCGTGGGGCGCTCCGCGCTGGCGGGGATGGCTGCGGTGCAGCCCATCGAACCACCGGCGGAAACATCGAAAACCCAGAGTGCCACCGCACGCACGCCGTGGACCAGCCGTTGCAGTGGGCCCTACCGCGCGAGAAAGTGCCAGCCGAGCCATGCCCACACGAGCACAGCGGCAATCCTCGCCGCCCGAGTGCGGGTGAGGTACGCGATTGTTTCACCCACGGGCGCGACCAGATCCCGGCGCACATGCGTGACCGCAACCACGCCGAGCGTGGCCACCAGCACCAGCACGAACCCGACGATGACGATCTCCCGATCGCTCATCTCGACACCAGCCACCAGCCGACACCCAGCCACACCAGCCACCCGATGAACCGCAGCGGCCATTGTTCGAGTGCCGGATCGAGCAGCGTCGACAATGTCGGGTGTTCGTAGCTCGGCCGGGTCCAATCCGGTTGCCGCGCAAATGCATACACCTCCCACGTCGATGCCGCGACCAGCAGCGTCGACCAGACGATCGCGCCGCGCCGCAGCCGGGCGGTGCGTGGAGTCTGCTCGGGCCTCGCGCGCCAGGCCAGCGCCGAAACCACGACCACCGGCACCACTACCAGTGCAGTTGCCGGCCAGCTGAATGGCCGGGTGGCGGCCCCACCCACCGCCAGCACGGCAATGACGGCCAGCGGGGGCACGTGCCGCCGGAATGGTCGTTCCGAGCGCGCAGGTTCCCTTGCCACATTGGCAGAATAGGGCCCCGGGCGACCGGATTCGGACAGGTGCGGCCGCATGGCCGGAGTCGCGAATGCCGAGCGCAGTCATTTCCCGGCACGGTATTCTCACCACTGGCGACATCGCCGAATTGGTGCTCGCGATAGCCCGGCTGTCCCGCGGTGGTACCCAATGTCGTCGTTTCCCGCGCAGGCGACCAACTGTTGCGGGCATCGCCCTAGCGATCCCGTCCTTGCAACACCGAACCCCGACCCTTCTCCAACGCCAGGACGATCATGACAACCAACTCGAATTCCCTTGCGGCGCTGAGGGTGGAACGCCAGACAGCACTCGACTTCTGCCGAGACCTGGCCGGCGACGAGTGGTCGACACCCAGCCACGCGACAGGATGGAGCGTCCAGGACGTCATGGTGCACATGACCGCAGGCATCCGCGCGCTCATCACCCCGGCCGCGGTGGAGGCGATGACATCACCGCAGATCGAGCGGATGAACGACCGCGTCGTCGCCAAGGGCCGGTCGCGCGCCCCACAACAAGTCCTCCATGACTTCGAAACCTGGAGCCGCCGCGGCATCGCCGGTCTGACCGTCTTCAACGGTCCCGGAGCCCGGCAGATCCCGCTGCCCGTAGGTGAACTCGGCTGGTACCCGCTGCGCGTCTTCCCTGGGATGTTCCTGTTCGACTGGCACACCCACCTCCGGCATGACATCGCCCCGGCCCTGGACCTCCCGGCACCGGACACCGACGACCAGCGGATGACAGCCATCCTGTCCTGGCTGACGATCCTGCTCGAACGCTCCCACCGCACCGCCCTGCGCTGGCTGGACGCACCGATCGCGCTCACCCTGACCGGACCGGGCGGCGAAACCTGGCGAATCGAACCGGCAGGGCAGGACCGATTGCGAGTAGCGCCCGGCAACTCGACCGGTACGGCAGCTCACATCACAGCGCAATCGCTGCAGTTCCCGCAGTGGAGCACCACTCGCGTGTCCTGGCGTACCTGCGAGGTATCCATCACGGGGAGTGCCGAACTCGGCGCACGGTTCCTTGATTCGATCAACCTCGTCTGATCGCCCAGCGCACGCAGCCTTGAATCTGATTCCCGGATAAGACCTTTCAGGGAATCAGAACGGGCTTGACGACATTGCCGCGGTGCACAGCCTGTTCGGCGGCATTGATGTCGGCGCGCCGATCTCCGCGACCGGCGGACAGTGTTCTTCAAGAACGAACACACTGGCCAGTGGCACACGCTGCGCTGGAACCGCCTGCCACCAGAATGGGAAGTTCCGGCGTTCTCCTCGGTCACCGCCGCAGAACTTTTGCGCGAAGCCCGTCGTCGTGGTCTGTCCCCACACAGCGACTCGCAATTGCCGCCGGTGCTGTTGGAACTGCTCGGCAGCCACATTCCTGTTGATGCATGGCCGACTCAGCTGAACAAGACCCAGCGCACCGGCCACGCCCGCCAGACAGCCCAGGCCGCCGCCGCGCGCCAAGTCCGCCGGGTTTACCAACTAGGACGAGTTCAACTATATGAGAGAACTCGTCTCACCCGCCCACGGTGCCGTCTGTGCAGGTCGGGCCTGCGCTTGCCGGACGGCTCAGCGCAGCTCGTTGATGCGGATCATGTTGCCCGCGGGATCGCGGACGGCGCAGTCGCGAACCCCGTACGGCTGCTCGGTCGGCTCCTGGACGACCTCGGCGGCGTCGCTGGCCTGCAGCCGCTCGAAGGTGCCGTCGAGGTCTTTGGTGGCCAGGGTGATAATGGCGTAGGTGCCCTTGGCCATCATCTCGGCGATAGTGCGGCGCTCGTCGTCGGTGATGCCGGGGTCGGCGGCCGGCGGGTGCAGGACGATGGACGTGCCGGGCTGGTCGGCGGGGCCGACCGTGATCCAGCGCATCCCGTTGTATCCGACGTCGTTGCGGACCTCGAAGCCGAGGGTGTCGCGATAGAAGGCCAGGGATCGTCCGGGTCGTCGTGCGGGAGGAACGTCGAGTGAATGGTGATGTCCATGGCAGTCACGCTAGCTGCGGCTCGGGGGCCGGCGCTTCTCGATTCCTGATCGGTCTGGTCACCTGTTTCGCCATGCACGACGGCATCCCCGCCGTCGCGCGCGCCGCTTGGCGCCGATAGACGCTGGGTGGCACACCGACCAGCTCGGCGAAGCGACTGCTGAAGGTGCCCAGCGACGAGCAGCCGACCGCGAAACAGACCTCGGTGACGCTGAGGTCGCCACGACGCAGCAGCGCCATCGCGCGCTCGATGCGCCGCGTCATCAGGTAGCCGTACGGCGACTCGCCGTAGGCGCGCCGGAACTCCCGGCTGAAGTGCCCGGCCGACATGTGCACGCCGCGGGCGAGCGCCTCGACATCCAGCGGCTGCGCGTACTCCCAGTCGATCCGATCGCGGACGCGTCGCAGCCGCGCGAGATCGCGCAAGTGCTGCGCCGCGTCGGGTCTGCTGGTCACCTGCGAAATCGTGCCACATCGCGCCGGAGTTGCCTAGCGCCGCTAGCGTCCCACCCCATTCCGCGTCCGCTCTGACCCGGTCTGCTCCGCTCACGTCCTCGGCCTGCTCAGGCCCTGAGGTATCCGCCACTCGTCCCAGGTCAACACGTCTCGTTAGCAGTCGAGTAGGACGAGTCGAAACAGATGAGAAAACTCGTCTCACGGTGTCCGCGAGGGCCTCGGTCAGGTGCCGACGTAGGCCGCGAGGTGCTCGCCGGTGAGGGTGGAGCGGGCGGCGACGAGGTCGGCGGGGGTGCCTTCGAAGACGATCCGGCCGCCGTCGTGGCCGGCGCCGGGTCCGAGGTCGATGATCCAGTCGGCGTGCGCCATGACCGCCTGGTGGTGCTCGATGACGATGACCGACTTGCCGGAGTCGACGAGTCGGTCGAGCAGGCCGAGCAGTTGCTCGACGTCGGCGAGGTGCAGGCCGGTGGTCGGCTCGTCGAGGACATAGACGCCGCCCTTCTCGGCCATGTGGGTGGCCAGCTTGAGCCGCTGCCGCTCGCCGCCGGACAGCGTAGTGAGCGGCTGGCCGAGGCTGAGGTAGCCGAGCCCGACGTCGGCGAGCCGGTCGAGGATGGCGTGCGCGGCCGGTATGCGCGCCTCGCCAGCGCCGAAGAACTCCTCGGCCTCGGTCACCGACATTGCGAGCACCTCGCTGATGTCGCGGCCGCCGAGGTGGTAGTCCAGCACCGATGCCTGGAACCGCTTCCCCTCGCACTCCTCGCAGGTGCTGGCGACGCCGGCCATCATCGCCAGGTCGGTGTAGATGACGCCGGCGCCGCTGCAGTTGGGGCAGGCGCCCTCGGAGTTGGCGCTGAACAGCGCTGGCTTCACGCCGTTGGCCTTCGCGAACGCTTTGCGGATCGGGTCGAGCAGTCCGGTGTACGTCGCCGGGTTGCTGCGTCGCGAGCCGCGGATCGCGCCCTGGTCGACCGACACCACACCCGCGCTGGCGGGGATCGACCCGTGCACGAGCGAGCTCTTGCCGGAGCCGGCGACGCCGGTGATGACGCAGAGCACACCGAGCGGGATGTCGACGTCGACGTCCTGGAGGTTGTGCGTCGTTGCGCTACGGATCTCCAGCGTGCCGGTGGGCGTCCGCACCGTCTTCTCGAGAGAGGCCCGGTCGTCGAAATGGCGGCCGGTGATGGTGCCACTGGCCCGCAGCCCCTCGACGGTGCCTTCGAAGCAGACGGTGCCGCCCCCCGTACCGGCGCCGGGGCCGAGGTCGACGACGTGGTCGGCGATCGCGATTGTCTCCGGCTTGTGCTCCACGACGAGCACCGTGTTGCCCTTGTCGCGCAGCCGCAGCAGCAGGTCGTTCATCCGCTCGATGTCATGGGGGTGCAGGCCCGCGGTGGGCTCGTCGAAGACGTAGGTGACGTCCGTGAGCGACGAGCCGAGGTGGCGGATCATCTTGACGCGCTGCGCTTCTCCGCCCGACAACGTGCCCGACGACCGGTCGAGCGAGAGGTAGCCCAGCCCGATCTCCACGAACGAGTCGAGGGTCTGCAGCAGCGCGGCGAGCAACGGCGCGACCGACGGCTCGTCGAGGCCGCGGACCCATTCGGCGAGGTCGCTGATCTGCATCGCGCAGGCGTCGGCGATGTTGATCCCGTCGATCCGCGACGACCGGGCCGCCTCGCTGAGCCGGGTGCCACCGCAGTCGGGACAGGTGGTGAAGGTGACCGCCCGGTCCACGAACGCCCGGATGTGCGGCTGCAGCGCGTCGGGGTCCTTGGCAAGGAACGACTTCTGCACCTTGGGGATCAGCCCCTCGTAGGTGAGGTTGACGCCGTCGACCTTCACCTTGACCGGCTCCTTGTAGAGGAAGTCGTTGAGCTCCTTCTTGGTGTACTTGCGGATCGGCTTGTTCGGGTCGACGAAGCCCGACTCGGCGTAGACCCGCACCGTCCAGAAGCTGTCCGACTTCCAGCCGGGGATGGTGAACGCGCCCTCGGCGATCGACTTGGAGTCGTCGAAGAGCTGGGTGAGGTCGATATCGGAGACCGTGCCCCGGCCTTCGCAGCGCGTACACATGCCGCCGGTGCGGGTGAAGGTCTGTCTCACGGCCTTGGTCTTGCCGGCACCGCGTTCGACCGTGATCGCACCGCTCGCTCGGACCGAGGCGACGTTGAAGGAGAACGCGCCGGGCGAGCCGATGTGCGGCTGCCCGAGCCGGCTGAAGAGGATGCGTAGCATCGCGTTGGCGTCGGTGGCGGTGCCTACCGTGGAGCGGGCGTCGGCACCCATCCGCTGCTGGTCGACGATGATCGCGGTCGTCAGCCCTTCAAGTACGTCGACCTCGGGCCGCGCCAGCGTCGGCATGAAGCCCTGCACGAAGGCGCTGTAAGTCTCGTTGATCATCCGCTGCGACTCCGCGGCGATCGTGCCGAACACCAGCGAGCTCTTGCCCGAGCCGGAGACGCCGGTGAACACCGTCAACCTGCGCTTCGGAATCTCGACGCTGACGTCCTCGAGGTTGTTCACGCGCGCGCCATGCACACGGATCAAATCGTGGCTGTCGGCAACGTGCAGCGCAGGCGACTGCGTGTCCGTCCTCGTGGCCATGCTCATCGTGTCTCCCTCTGTTACGCGGGGCCGCCTTCGCGGTCTCCGTCGGCGTCGCCTGGCTCGATCTAACCAGCTTCGAGCAGTCTGGTTCTCCTTCGCTTCGGCCCGTGGAGCCTCGGCCCCGGCCACGCGACGCGTCCGAGCGCGTCAGACCAACCAGCGGCCGTCGCGCATCAGCTCGCGCTCGCTCACCTGGCGCCAGGCCTGGATGCGGCGCAGGGAGATGCGGAACCTGCGGTACGGGGTGGCCAGCGCACGCGGGTCGAAGCCGGCGCGCGCTGCGAACCGGCTGCGGCAGCGCGTCGATCTCGAGGACCTCGACTTCGCCCTCGATCATGGATGTGGCCCAGCCCCGGCCGAACGGTTCGGGTGGCAGCCAGGTTCCTGCCGGTTGGGCTGTCCGTCGGCGTGGCCACCAGCAGCGCCTCGCCGTCCCAGTCGAAGGACAGCGGCACCAGATACGGCGCACCGTCCAGCCGAGGCACTGGCCACCCAGACATCGATGTCGTGGGTGAGCCGATGCTCGGTGTCGCGACGACGCCGAGCGCGGGAGCGGGGGGCGGCAACTCATCGGTCCTGAAGCAGCCCGAGGATGTTGCCTTAAAGACGAACGGAAAGTCCGGAAATCGACAGCCCGATCGCCCCGGATGGCGATTTCGCCGTTGGCCGTTCGTCTCAACCGGGCCCAGCGCGCAAGAGAAGGAGGACCACCGGGACCACCTCCGGGCGGTCGCGATTAGAAGGCCAGGGATCGTCCGGGTCGTCGTGCGGGAGGAACGTCGAGTGAATGGTGATGTCCATGGCAGTCACGCTAGCTGCGGCTCGGGGGCCGGCGCTTCTCGATTCCTGATCGGTCTGGTCACCTGTTTCGCCATGCACGACGGCATCCCCGCCGTCGCGCGCGCCGCTTGGCGCCGATAGACGCTGGGTGGCACACCGACGAGCTTGGCGAAGCGACTGCTGAAGGTGCCCAGCGACGACGGCTTGATCTGGGCTGCGTTGTGGTGAAGATGGTTGGCTGTGGCTGATTCGTGCGGTGAATGCTCGTCTGCGTGAGGTGGTGGCAGGCAAGGACGAGCTGATCGCCGCGCAGGGGGCGTTGCTTGGCGGGCAGCGTGGGCAGTTGGCGAAGTAGGACACGATGATCACGATGCAAGCCCGGCAACTGTCGAATCAGGACACCATGATCAGGATGCAGGCTGAACGGCTCGAGGCTCAGGCGGAGTTGATCAACGCGTTGCAGGTCGAGATGGCCGAGCTGCGCCGGTGGTTGGGTAGTGATTCGTCGATTCGACTACGCCACAATCGGAGGCCGGTGGAGCGGACCGCGATGGTGATCCACGCACTGCTCGGGGTCGAGGTGTCGGCGGGGTTCGTCGCTCGCGCCGGGAGACGGTTGGCTCGGAAACTGGCTACGGCACCGCCACCAAATGGGGCATCGACAAACTCCACGCCCTACGAATGCTATTCACCAGCGAATCCTGGCTACCGCCAGCCCTCACCCCCAGCTGAACAGCTACCTCGAGCCGACACGCCCTACTATCAATCATCGCATAAGTCCCGTAGGGACTTTCGGATAACACTCGCCTGGATACCGGGCCAGACGATGAGGACTAACCGCGAACGGCAGTACGCGTACTGGTTTGAGCGGGTAAGCCACCAACCACAATCCTGGGACAACTGCCGCCGCGCATCACCGGAAACCGATGCTGCCTCGGCCGGTTCCCTACGGCACCGCCAGCCCGACGACACGCAGGCGACACTTGCCAGCCAAACATTAAAACGACCGATATGTTTCTTCTCATGTCGACGACGACTGAAGTGGCTGCGCATGAGTCGAAGAACGTGACCGAATCTACATTCGACGACGCCGGTGAACGGTGGTGCACCTGCGACGTGAATTACGTCTGCAGTGGGGATCTCGCGCTGCTCAGGCAGTTGGTGCGGATCTTGGCCGAAGCTTCCTCGTTGTTTCCCGCAGCGCCGGATGGCGTGCCGATTCTCGACGAACTCGACGAGGCGCTGAGGCACGCAAGATGGGCAGCGCGCGAGGCATACACAGCCGCGTCACTGCTGAATCAGGAGGCCGCATTGGCAGAGAGCTGGGCAGCCGGCCCGTCCCGAAACCGCGGTATGCAGGCTCGCCACGAGGAGGCCATCCGAAAAGGACACCCACGCGTGGAGCCGGCCCCCGTGCCCCAGACCAGCGAACGCTCGGCTGGCGGTTTCGACCTCTCCGTTTTTCCCGGTGAACGTTCTCACTGTGCCGGGCGGACGCGGGCTGGCGACCCCTGCAAGAGCCCGGTCATGTACATCGGCAGCAAGGACGCCAAGCACTGCTTCCAGCACGCGACCGTCGCCGAACACGCCGACCGTCGTGCCGCCGAAGCAGCTGTCGAACGAGAGCGCTAACGCCATGTGGACGCCTTGGCGAAGCAATGGTTCACGCGCGGCACGAATAATGCCCGCGCCTTCCCTGATCGGGCTCAATACGGCGGGCTCGACCTGAACGGGCGCGGGCGCGGTGTTGTCCGCAACCGGGAAAGGCGCCGGGGATACGTGCGGGCCGCGGTGGCAAAACATGATCCGAGCGCAATTACAGGTGTGAGCGCTACCGCCGCTGCCGCTACGCGTATCTTGTTCTTATTCATAATCGTGCAAATGTGCAACTGATTACGTGGGAATTCCCTCGTCTGTTGAAGTTTTCAGTATGTGAACACCACCGACCTTCCTCGGAGGGTGCTCAGGATGCCAACGACAGGGGAACCCAATAGGGGACGAAACCGACCGTGAATATGCGGGAATTTCGATCACAATGCGTGTTCTGCACCCGGACTGGGCCAGGTCCTTGTGTGATCAGTGCCAGGATGCTGGCGTGGCGTTCTTTTCAAGCTTCTGTGCACCAAGAGTCCGGCACCCCAGTCGCTATCCACCAGGCTCGAGCAGCTTGTCGAGCGTCGAGCGTTGCCGCGGGAAGTTTAGCGAGGAAGACGTTATAGCGGTATTTCGGCCTTGGGGAACATCAGTACAGCGTTATCGGTGAGATTGATCTGGGTCGCATAGCACAGTGATCGGGCGTCCCGCTGGGGTTCCCGGGAAGATCGTCGATCGCCGATGAGTGGCGGCTACCGTCCGCTTGGCGCCGGTGGAATTCTCAACCGATGAGCAGGCCGCTGAGGCAAGCGGATGTACACGCGCGGCGTCCGGACCGTGAGGTGTTGTGGCCGATTCACCTCGCCGTGCTGCCACGCCCGGGCGAAATGATGTGCGGCGACGGCGAGCACGGCGGCTGGCACCACTGCGGTGGAACGGGAGACGAGTAACAGTTGCCGCGAATTCGTGGGCGCGCCGGCATCGAGGTCCCGCGGGCGGGCAGGTGGCGAGCTGAGCGGGTACCCGTGTCGGTTCAGTTCTTGATCGACCGCTCGGTGCGCAGCATGGTCGATCGGTCGGCGCCGTTGGGGCCGTGGTCAGCGGCGGGGTGGGCAGGGCCGGTCGGTGTGGCGATGTTGCCGCCATCGAGCACGTGGAAACCGTTGTGCCAGGCCGACACCGCGGTCTTGGCGGGATTGCGGGCCGAGATCGAGCGGGTGGGATCGTCGCTCCGGGCGGCGTCCTCGGCTTCGAGGTCGGCGAGGATGCGGCCGATGGTGCGGGGGCTGGTGGCGAGTTCGGCGGCGATCTCGGTGGTGGGCTTGTTGGCCGCGCGCAGGTCGCGGACCCGTGCGCGAACGGTCGGGTCGCGCCGCAGTTGGCGGCCGGGCTGCGGTGGTTGCTGCAGATCCTCGGACAGCGGAGCGTAGTCCGGCTGCGGTGCCCGGGCCATGAGCGGTGCGGGGGGCGCCGCGGTGGGAGAAGCCGGCTCGGTAGGGATCGCTGCGGAGAATTCGGCAACGGGCAGGATCGCGGTGGGAAAGTCCGCCGCGGGCGGCGTTGCCGCGAGCGAAGCCGCCGCGGGCGGCGGTGCGGTCGCTGTGGGAGGCACCCTTGTGGGAGATGCCGCCGGGGAAGGGGTTGCCGCGGGAGATCCCGCCGCAGGCGGGGGAGGGGTCGCGGTGGGAGGCGTCGCTGGGGGCGAGATCGGCGCGGGTTCGACCGGCAGCGACGCGGCGGGTGGTGCGGGCTCGTTCAGTGTCCAGGGATGCGGCAGGTCGAGGTCCAGTAGCGCGGTGGTGTTGGACAGGATGCGAATGTTGTCCAGCAGCACGGCCCGCGGTTCGCGGCCGTTGTCGACCAGTCCGCCGTCTTCCACGGCGCGGCGCATGGCCTTCTGCAGTCGGCGTGTCGCCCGGCCGACCCGCCGCGCCCCGGCGCCGGTGTCGCGCAGCGTGCGGGCGTGGTCGGCGGCGAGCGCGACGACGATCAGCCGGCGCTGGGCCGCGACCTCGCCGGCGGTGCGTTCGGTCGGGTCAGCCAGCCCGAGCCGGATGAGGATCCGCTCGGGGGTCAGACGCCAATTGATACCACCGAAGCGGCCGGTGCGCTGGCGCTCCAAGGCCATGCTGCGTTCCCAGCCCCAGGCCGCGACCAGCGGGGCGGACAGCCGGATGAGGACGGTCCCGAGGTTGTCGGCGTCGGTGGCCGCGAGCACCGCGGACAGGCAGGTGAGCACCCACATGGCGGCGCCGTCTATACCGGCGCTGCCGCTGACCTGCTGGGCGCTGCGGGCACGCAGAGCCGAGGTGAGAACCATGATCTCCAGGAACGCGAAGAACATGATCCGCAACGACAGCGTCAGATGCAGGGACTTGTCGAAGAACACCCACATGCCCTGGGCGCTGACGCCGGTGGCGATCGCGGCCGCCACCAGCGTCCCGACCTGTTCCCCACTGACGCGGCGGCGGTGAGCGACCCGTACTGTCTGGACGACACCACCGACCGCGACGGCCGCGACCGCCAGCGCGGCGATCACAGCGGCGAGGGGATGCGTCTCGACAGTTGTCACGAGCCGATCGATGCCATTCATCCGTCGGGGTCCTTCTTTCCGCGGTCGCCGGGGCCCGGTGACGATTCCGCATTCTTCGCTGCGTCGCACCCCGGACGACGCCGTGGCCGTGCCGGATTCGGGAGCGGCGAGCCGAAACAGGTTGCTGGGGCCCGAGGGGAAGACTAGCGGCTCGCGCCGGGGACCGGGCGGTGCGCGAGAACCCGGAGGCCCACCGCTTACGCAGTAGCCACTGGAGAGCCGGATGATCGGGAAACCATCAAGTCCGGTTTGGCGGGAGGCCGCGGCCGATGCCCGGGATCGTCCGGAGGGCGGCCCCACCGATCGCCGACGCGGTCGCGGCGCCCCCCGCAAGTTCGTCGCCGACCATGACGATGCCACGGCGATCCACGAGCGCATCGGACAGCTGCTGCACCGCGCCGTATCCGAGTAGTAGGGGCGCGGTGCAGCTACCGTGTCGTTCCGATCCGCTAAGCGCGACCGCTGCTACTGTCGGCCCGATGCGACTCGTGTCGAGTATCGGTACGGTGCTATTGACCTGTGCGTTTGTGCCGCTGCCCGGAATGTCCGCGGTGTCGACCGCGCAGGGCGGGCAGGCGGTCGGAGACGACTGGTCGGCGGTCTCCGAGACGTTCGAACCCGAGAACTTCCGCGCTGCCCCGTATCTGGGCAACGGGCGCATCGGCGCGATGATCCCGCCGAGCGGCGGCGGATATCAGGACTACGACGTCTCGGTGCGCACCTCGTTCCCCTTACTGCAACCGCGCTACACCGGAACGTACCTCGCGGGCTTCTATGCCCGGCAGTCCGTGTCGTGGAACAACACAGAACTGATCGCCGCGCTCCCCGCGTGGTCGGGCCTGACCGTCGACGTCGCGGGCCGAACCTACCGGGCCGACGTCGACCCGGCCACGCTCACGCACTACCGCCAGCGCCTGAACTACCGCGATGCCACCGCCACCACCGAAGCAACCTGGACACCCGACGCGGAACACCGGCTGGATCTGACCTACCGGACCTTCGTGTCACGGGCACAGCCGAACCTCGCGGTCCAGCAGCTCACCGTCACCCCGCACTTCTCGGGGCCGCTCACCGTCACCGACCTGATCGACGGGGCCGCCGCGCGCCGGGTCACCCCGACGACGGCGGCCTCCGATCCGAACCGGGGACAGACCACGGTCGGCGTGCGCGCCGACGGCACCGACAGCACCGCCTTCCTCGTATCCACGGTCACCACCCCTGATGAGCTGGGTGGCACCGCGCTACCCACGAACGGGTCAACGGCTGGAACACGATTCGACGGCACCGTCGCGGCGGGCCGCAGCTACACGGTCACCAAGTACGTCGGAATCGCCTCCGGCGCGGACGGCGCGGACCCGCGCGCGATTGCCACCGAGGTCTCCGACTCCAGCGCGGCGCGTGGCTTCGCGGCCGCCCACGCCGAACACGCCGCAGCGTGGGATCGCCTGTGGCAGCCCGCCATCGAGATCCCGGGCCGCGACGACTATCGGGACTGGATCCGGCCTGCGCTGTATTCTGTGCTGTCCAGCGTCGGGGCCGGACAGCGGTGGTCCGTGCAGCCGGCGGGGTTGTCCTCGGACGACTACGGCGGCCTGACCTACTGGGACGCCGAGACCTGGATCTTCCCTACCCTGCTCGCGCTCTATCCCGAATTGGCCCGCACTGTGGTGGATTTCCGCGTCGCGGCACTACCGCAGGCCGAGGCGAACGCGCGCGCCTACGGGCTAACCGGCGCTCTGTACCCCTGGAACGATGGACCGACACAGCAGTGCGCGTCACCGGCGGTGTGCGGACTGGTCCAGGAACATCTGGGGAACGAGATCGCGCTCGCGCAATGGCAGTACTATTCGGCCACCGGCGACGAGCAATGGCTGCGTGACAGCGGCGCGCCGGTCATCACGGCCATCGCGAACTACCAGGTCGCACGAGTCGGCCCGAAGCTGCCCGACGGCCACTACCACTACGCGCCCGCGGCGGGCGCCGACGAATACGTCTCGGTTTCCGTGGACAACGCGCTCACCAACGCCGGAGTGATGGCCACGATGCGCACTGCGATGTCGGCCGCCATGCTGGCCGGACTGCCGGTGAACCCACGGTGGGCCGACATCGCCGCCCACATGGCGATGCCGCCGGACATCTTGCCAGGGGTGCCCGCCGAGTATCTCGGGTACCAGGGGGCGAAGATCAAGCAGGCCGACACGGTGCTGATCAGCTACCCGTTCTCCTATGCGGCACCGGGCTATTCGCCCGAGGCGACGCTGGCGTACTACTTCGACCGCACCGATCCCGACGGCCCCAACATGAGCGACAGCGTCGGCGCGATCCTCAGCGCGCAGTACGACCCCTGCCGCACCCAGCAGTTCCTGGATCGATCGGTGCAGCCGTATGTCCGACCACCATATCGGTTCCAGTCCGAGGCGCGTGGCGAACGGTCGGGTGCCAACACGGTCGGTCAACCGGCGTGGATCTTCGTCACGGGTGCGGGCGGATTCCTGCAGGGGTTGCTGTACGGGCCGAGCGGGCTGCGGTGGGCCGAGACGGGTCCCCGGCTGGACCCGATGCTGCCCAGTGGGTTTCCCGAGGGAATGACGGTGCGCGATCTCGCGGTGCGCGATAGCAGGTTGACTTTGCGCATCCGACCGGAAGGCACGAAGGTCGACGTCACTTCGGGTGGTCCGGTTACCGTCGAGACGCCCGGTGGCCCGGCGACCATCCGCCAGGGAACACCGCTGACGCTGCCGACCAGGAGCGCCTGCCCCTGACCCGAAGACACCGCACGGCGAACCTCCGATCGATTTTCGGAGAATTCAGAATGTGCGCTGGGCCTTTCGGCCAGGAGATCGAAGAAGTGCCCGTCGTCAACGAAGCCTGCCAGTCCTTCCTCGATGATTCGGAAGAAGGATCCAGCGCCGAGTAGTCGCCGAATTCGTCGATGGGCGTGGTCACTTGGCCGCCTGGAGGGTCCATGCGTGTGCATTCCGCAGGGCGAAGTCTTGGAAGGTGATCGGCGGCCTGCCCGTGACCTTCTCGATGTCGTCATTCGGCCGGGAACCGTTGCCGGAGATGATGGTCCCCGTCAGCCAGCGGAGCATCACGGCGTAGTCGGCGGGTACGAAGCCGGCTGCGATCGCACCGCCGATCCATGCGTCAGCGTCGATGTCGTTGTGGGTGACGGGTCCGCCGATCGCCTCGGCGATGATGTCGGCGACGTCGCTCACCGTGAGCGATTGGGACGATCCTCGGTCCGGTGAAGCCAGCCGGTGAAGGCATCGTCGGTCCACAGCTGGAGCACGGTGCCCGGCTACACCCGCAGAATCGGCGCGGTGCCGCCGAAAGTCCATCCGTACTGCTCGAACGTCGGAGTGAATTCAATGATGTCCGCTGTGCGCTGCGTCTCCTCGAGGACGGGGGTGTGGGGAATCGAGCTGTTCGTAGTGGTCCGCGAAGCCGAGTAGATCCTCGACACCGGCGGCGAGCCGCAACAGTGCCGCATCTGCCCGCCGGGATCCGACCAACTGGATGCCCAGGGGCAGGCCGTTCGGGCCGAGACCGGCCGGCAAACACACCGCAGGCATCCCGGCCAGACTCCACCGCGTACAGAACCGAGGGTCTCCGTTGTCACCGGCGAGCGGTGCTTCGTCGGCGGCGGGCACCGTGATCACCGCATCCAGTCCGGCTAACTGCGCATCCAACTGCGCCACCAGCTCACCCCGTCGGCGCAGCGCCGACTCGTATTCCTCGGCGCCGACCAAAGCTGCCTCCCGGACGAAATCGGCCATCCGGTCGCCGAGCAGATCCAGACGTTGCAGCCCCAGCCGTTGCAGGCTCCGCGAGCCCTCGAACTCGGAAATGGTCTTGTGCAGCGCCAACGCTTCCTCGCCGCACAGCGCAGTGCTCACCTCCTCGATCTGGGCTCCCTGTTCCGCCAAAAGGTCCGCGGTACTGGTCAGCAAGCCCCGCATGGGTTCGCTCACCCTCGACCAGTCGACGGTGCGTACCACGCCAAGCCGTAGTCCGCGCAGATCCGGTGGCGTCCGCGTGGCGAGTTCCTGGTAACCGAGCCGCCCGCCGGCCATCACGTCGGCCGCTACCCCGGCGAGCGCGACAGAGCGCGCGAAACTGCCGACGGTGTCGAAGGATGGCGCGAAGGCGAACACCCCATCGACGGGAATGGTGCCGTAACTCGGTTTCACCCCGACCACACCGCAGTAGGAGGCCGGCCGGATCACCGAGCCGTTGGTCTGCGTGCCGATGGCCAGTGGTACCTGACCGGCGGCGACCGCCGCGGCGGAGCCGGTCGAGGACCCGCCGGGGCTCCTGTTCGGGTTCCACGGATTCCTGGTCATATTGGCGCCGTAGTAGGCGAACTCGGATGTCACGGTCTTGCCGACAACCACCGCCCGCCACCCTTGTAACGCGGTGACCGCAGGCGCGGTCCGCGTGGCCTGCCGAGCCGGCAGGGCAACGGTACCCAGCGCGGTCGGCAGACCGGCCACGTCGAAGAGGTCTTTCACCCCAAGGGGAATGGGGTCCGGTGAGTCATCAGCCCACCCTGCCGATGTCCCCACGCATGCGAAGGCGCGCACGTGTCGGTCTCGTTCGGCGACGCGCCGCAGGCAATCGTTTATCGTGCTCATGGAAAGGTCCTTGTCACGCGGAAAGTGCCAGGAATCGCCAACGCAGCACTCACCGTTCCAGTCGGCTGACGGCGCCGAGCAGAAGCAGCGACATCAGCCCGACAATCGGCAGGTTGGCCCAGCACGGTGGACACGTCGTACAGGCTGCCGGCGATCCCACCTAGCCCGCGAACATGCCCCGCTGAATATCGTTGGGTGAGTCCTGACCGCCGTATGAGCCAAGCCAGCCGGAACAGCGTCGACGTCGACCCCGAGGCAAATCTGAATGTCCTTGGCCATCTATGTGGTTCGCCTTCTCGTTCGCTCTTCAGATACCGTCGAGTGCGTCATGCACCCGCTGGGTCGCCTCGGCGAGCGCGGCCAGGTCTTCGGTGCTCCACTCGCGTTCACGCAGGCTGTGTATCGAGATCCAGCCCGGCATCTCGTCGCCGCGCACGATGGGGCCGAGTGTCTGCGCCTGAACGCCGTAGACCTCTTTCAGCGCCTCTGGCGGCTGCGGTGCATCACCGAAATGGGGCTGTACCAATGGTTTCCGGTGTTGCTCCAGCCACACCACGGTGTTCAGGCGACGCTGATCGAGCGATCCGTCCCGGCGGATGGAGCGCACTCCAGGCGCGACCGCCTCGGCCACCGTGAGATCGACGTGCAGCTCGAGTGCCGGTAGGTCCAGCCGCAGGGTGGTGCGGTCGGCCCCGGTCGCGGTGAGCAGGTCTTCCAATGCTTGCTGCAAGCGGGCGCGCAGCGTTCCGGCGGTCAGAAGCTGACCCCAGCCGGGGATGGCGACCGGCGCACCGGCCACATCGAGCGCCTTCCACAGGGTCGCCGTCACGCTGTCGAAAATCGGTACGCCCAGAAGCTGTTCGAGCTCGGCCACGTGCGGGGCGCCGGACACATTCGTGCACACCACGGCAACCGCGTGCGGGTCGCCCTCGGCAGCCTGTTCGAGAAGACGCCGCACCCGCTGCGAGGGCACCCGGCCGAAGTCCAGATTGTCGGTGAGGCCGAGCTGTTCGGTGGTCACACAGTCCACTCCGTGTTCGCGGTAGCGGGCTACGATGCGTTCGGTCACGTCGGCGGTGTACGGCACGGCGAGGCCGAGCCGCGTGACGCCGAACGCACGGAAAGCATCCAGTAGCGCCAGGGTGGAGGTGGTTGCCGGGATGCCTGTCGCCTTCTCGATCGCGGCGCACAACTCGAGATCGTGATCGACGCCGAGCCAGGAGCCCGCGGTGCCGTTCCACGCGATCACGTCCACCGCGGCGTCCGCGAGCAGCCTGGCGGCGGCGAGCATCGGCTCGGTGCCGAACTGTGTGTTGGCGTGCTCGTCCAGCGCGATGCGGGTCACCGGTATGCGGCTGGCGTGCATCGATATACCGGTGCCGTGCAGGATCGCCGCGGTGACCGGTTCGAGGCAGGTGTTGGACGACGGGGTGAGCATGCCAATGCGAGTGGGTTCGGCCATTGCGTTGTCCTCCAAGGGATTAGTGCGTGTCCTAGACAGGAAGGCGGCGGGAGTAGTCGAGTACCACGTTGCTCACGGTGAACAGCACGCCGGAACCGACGAAGAACAGCAAGGCGCCGGTGTAGCTGCCGGTGGCCCCGACGATGAACCCGACCACGATGGGGGACAGGATGCCCGCCACGTTGCCGCCCAGGTTCATCGCGCCGCCCACGACGCCCGCGTTGGCGCGGCCGGCCAGGATGGACGGAACACTCCAGTACACTCCGGCCCAGCGCAGGAAGAACAGCACCACCGACAACAGCGCGACGGCCACCGGGGCGTTCGGCACGAAGGTGACGCCGAGCAGGGCGAGCACCACGAACACCCCAGCGCAGCCGAGCATGGTGCGCAGCACCAGGTTCGGTGCCGCGCCCTTGCTGCGCCACCAGTCGGCGAGATAGCCGCCGGTGAGTTCCCCGACGAATCCGGCGGCGTAGATGACCAGCGTGGAGTAACCGATGGCCTGGATGTTGAAATGCTTGGTCTCGGACAAATACAGCGGTCCCCAGGTGAGCAGGCCATAGAACACACCGTTGAAGCCGCACCAACCGAGGCACATCGCCCAGAACGACCGGTACCTGGCGTAACGCAGCAAGCTGACCCGCTGGCCCGGTTCCGGGGCACCGGCGTCTTCCTGCGCGTGCGCGGCTTCGATGTAGCCGACCTCGGCGGCGTTCGCGCCGGGATGCTCTCGCGGCGTATTGCGGATGTACCAGGCTGCCAGGAGTCCAATAACGACGGTTGCCACACCGGCGATCAGGAAGGCCATGCGCCATCCGCCGGTGAGTGCGATCAGCCAAGAGATGGCGATGCCGCCGATAGCGGCGCCCAGAGGTGCGCCGCCGTCCAGTAGTACCGCACCGCGTCCCCGCTCGCCGGGTGTCATCCAGTTCGCGTTCAGTTTGCCGCCAGCTGGGTAGATCGGCGCCTCGGCTGCGCCGAGCAGCAGCCGGAACGTCATCAGGCTGCCGAGACTGGACGCGCCGGCGGTGAGCGTCTGTGCGATACCCCAGCCGGTGACCGAAGCCGCGACCATGATGCGAGGCTTGAGCTTGTCGACCAGCCAGCCGCCGGGGATCTGCATCAAGGCGTAGCTCCAGAAGAAGGCTGACAGGGCGATGCCGGTCGCCTGCTTGGAGATGTGCAGTTCCTTGGTGATCAGGGGCAGGGCGACCGAGATCGATCCCCGGTCGACGTAGTTCAGCGCGACCAGCATCAGCAGCAGGGAGAAGATCTTCCAGCGGACCCGGCTTCGTCGGCCGGTGGCCGGGTGAGCTGATTCGTCCTCTGGTCGATCGGTGGTGGGCTGGGGCTGTGCTGCCTGGGTTGGCTCTGCCATGCTGAAGTCCCTTTCGGGCAGTTTGGTATCCCAAATATCTGCCAAGATATTCGCTGATGAGGTGGCCGCAGTCAAGACCGGGAGGCTAATTCCACGTAACGTCCGGTTACCGCCGAGTTTCCGGCCGCGGGCATGGAGAGCGCGGTTGGTGGTCCGGTTGTCCAAGGTCGACGTCGAGGAGTTGTTCGACGTGCGCGAGGCACTGGAAGTGCTCGCCACGCAGCCGGCATGCCAGCGCATGGACCCGCCGGCTCTGCGCCGCCTGAAGCGGGGCATCCCGATACTCGTGTCCACGTCGGCGACGGTCAGACCGTCGACGCCAGCCGTGTTCGCACCGGTATTGCCCGCGACCCGATCGAACGCCACACGCAGCGTCGCGGGGTCGTGCACGAAGTTGAACAGGTCATCGAACCTGCGGCCGGGATCGGCCGCCGCCCAACGGCGAAGCTTGGCCTGCATCCCCGATACCGTCCGGGATTCGGCACAGAACTCAAGTTTGCGGGATGCGGGTTTTGTGTGGTTGCGGGTGTTGTGGGGTCGGCTGCGTGGTTGGTGAGGTGGTTGATGTGGTCGAGGGTTGGTGCGGTGATGTTGATGGTGAAGTGTGCGTGGTGGGTTTGGTGGTTGTAGGTGGTGGTGAAGGCGTAGGCGTCGAGGAGTTGTCGTAGGAGTGGTGTGGGGAGTTCGGTGAGGTCGAGTTGTGTTTGGGGGAGTTGGTTGATGAGGTCGAGTGCTGGTTGTGGTTGTTGTGGGGTGCTGTTTGGTGAGTTCGGTGAGGTCGGCGGTTTTGGTGTGGTGTTGGATTTCGAGGTCGCGGAGTTGTTGTCGGATGTCTTCGATGACGTGTCGGTCGGTGTCGTAGTCGAAGATGCCGAGGTTGCGGATGAGTCGTGTCCGGGTGTTGTCGATGCGGGTGAGGGTTCGTTGGGTGGTGTCGATTTGGGTTTGGTGTTCTTCGGCTTGTGCGGTGTCGGTGGTCTGGAGTGAGGTCAGGAGTAGTTCGCGTCGGTGGGGTCCGAGGACGTGGGTGTTGAAGAATTCGGTGATGGCGGCGAGGATTTCGGGTTCGGGGAGGTAGATCCCGGTGGGGTGTCCGGGGGGTCGTGAGGCTTTGGTGCGGGGTTGGCAGAAGTAGTAGGTGCGGGCGCCGCCGTCGGCTTTGCCGCACATGCGGTGTTTGCAGTGGACACAGGTGATGTAGGAGCGCAGCCGGGGGTAGACGTGTTTGGTTTGGCGGTGGGGGTTGGGGTCGCCGGGTGTTCGGTCGCTGCGGGAGCGTTCGCGGCCGGGTGCGATGTGTTGGGCGGCGTGGAATTGGTCGATGGTGATGATGGGGGGGTGTGCGGGTTGGGGTGACCAGATCCATTGGTTGGCGGGTTTGGTTTTGCTTTTGTGGAGTGTGGTTTTGTTGCGGGTGCGGTTGTAGACCTGGTAGCCGGTGTATTTGGGGTTGTGCAGGATGTGGGAGATGGTGCTGGTGGACCAGGGTCCGCCGTTAGGCGATGGGTAGCGGTCCATGTCTTGGTTGAGTCGGTCGCAGATGCGGGTGTAGCCGAGTCGTTCGGTGATGCGCCAGGTGTAGATCTGGCGGATGGTGGGTGCGGTGTCCTCATCGATCATGAGGATGGTTTTGTGGAGTCCTCGGGATCGTTTGGCGGGTACTGGGTGTGGGATGTGGTGGGGTTGGTAGCCGTGGGGGATTTTGCCGATGTTGTAGCCGGCTTTGATGTGTTGTTCGGTGCCGCCGCGGGATTGTTCGAGGAGGTTGCGGACGTACCAGTCGGCGATGGCGCGGTTCATGCCGCGTACGAGGGTGGTGGTGGCGGCGGGGTCGCCGGTAGTGATGTCGATGGGTTCGTTGGCGCACCAGAGTTGGATGTCGCACTGTTTGAGCCGGTGTTCGAATTCGATGGATGCTCGGGTGTCGCGGGCGGTGCGTGAGATTTGTTCGGCGATAACGACATCGAACACACGATCCGGGGACGCGGCTGCGGTGAGGAGGTCGGTGATGCCGCCGTCACGCGGGACGGGGACGTTGAACTTTTCGTGGCTGGTGCCGTGTCCGCGTTGGTCGAGGTCGAGGCGGCCGGTTTCGATGTCCCAGTAGTAGGCGACGATCACCACTTGGATCGGCAACCCTGCGAGTTTGGCTTGGCAGGTGGTGACTTGGCGGGGGATGGAGAGGGTGGGGTCTTGGTTGTCGTCGGTGGAGGTCCTGCCGACGAAGGCGGCGCGGATGATGGGTGCGATCTGGTTTGGGTTGGTGGGGGTGAGTCGGGCGATCAGGTCTTCGATGGTCACCGTGGACTGTGGGTCACCGATCAGTTCCCGCTCACCGGCGGCGGGGTTGTCGTCCTGCGTGGGCTGGGTGTCGGGTCGGGCGGTATCGCGGTGGGGTTGGATGGGGTTTGTTGGGTCGACCATTGCAGTGCCTCCCGGATGGCTTGTGCTTGCAGGATGTTCAGGCGTCGTCCTTGCTCACCTGCGATGTGGATGATGTCGAAGGTGACCGACAGGTGTCGATGTGTAGCAGGCTGTCGACGGCCGATCGACCATGGTGAGTTCGCTGAGGGTTCGTTGTCCATGCCGCGTGAAACGCGAGACGGCAGCGGTGTCGATCGTGTGGGCGGGTTGCGCATTATCGTCATCGGGGACGGTTCCCGCGATCAGCATTGTGTTGATGAGCTGTTCAAGGGCTGCTGACTTGGGAACAGATAATCAATCCCGGCCTTCGCGGGTGGGGGTGCTTCAAGTCCCCCTTCGCCCACAGGTGTAGTTCGATAAAGCCGCAGTTCAGCGTGTGTTTTCGCGGATCTGCGGCTTTTATCGTCAACAGGATTTGTTGACTGGGATGTTGACCGGGATCATCGATTGGTGTTGACAATCGTTTTCGGTCGAGGGGGGAATGTTCCCCTTTTGGTTCGAGCGTTGTGAAAACGCCTGGTATCCGATTGTTTTGGTGCTCGGCGTACATGGGTGGTCGAGGTCGTGGGTTAGCGGATCAGCGTGGGGGCGAAGGGGGTTCGGAAGCACTCCCGACCCCCGTCCACTTTTTCGGGGGAACCCCACTCTGGGGCCTCAGGGGAGCCCCAGAGAGAGGCAGAGGCCCAGGTTTGGGATGAGTTCGGTGACTTCCTCTATGACGCCGCTGGAGCGCACTATGTAGCGTGCCGGTGTGCGGCTTCTGCATGCTGAAGCCGAGCAACAGAATTCCGAGGCCATTGACCCTCATGCCGAGCGCGTGATCGGCGTTTCCAGCGACAACCTCGCTGGTGTGACCGCGTACCACGCCTGGCCTCTCGCTTCTTACTCAGCGCGGCTCGCCGCCGATGGATCTGTTCTCCGCTGCACTCCGGTCTCCTAAACATTGTGGATCGCGGTCGTCGACCGCGCTCCACCGCACCAGTTCGCCGCACAGCCGATGGTGCGGACGTGGTAGTTCGACGCGTGCGATGCCTGTCGGTGTTATCGCCGTGTCCGCCGTAGTGTGCGCATCGTTGTGCGCCGTAACCAGCTGCGCCGTAACCAGCTGCGCCGCAACAGTGTTGCTGGCTGTGCTTGCCGCGGTGCGGCGGCGTCGGAACGGGCGAATATCGATGCCAAGTCCACGACGGTGGCCGGTTCGGCGAGGACGAGGACTTCGTCGCCGGCACGCACGATGGTGTCGGCGGTGACGGTGAGCATACGGCCGTCGCGGATGATGATGCTGACCCACAGGTCATCGGAGGGGAGGTCGGCGACGGTGGCGCCGTCGGCGGGTGAGCCGGTGGCGACGATGAAGCGGTGCAGGCTGTCGGGTTCTTCCTCGAATCGGGCGTTCATGCCCCACGGTCGCGGGTTGACGGTGTGCAGGGGGATGCCGAGGCGGCGTGCCAGGGCCGGCACCGCGCCGCCTTGCACGATGACCGAGAACGCCACCACCACGAAGATGATGTCATACGCGCGTTTGGCGTCGTGAATGCCGGCCTGCAGGATGAACATGCCCAACAGGATCGGTACGGCGCCTTTGAGTCCGGTCCACGACACGAACAGGCGTTCACCGCGGGTGAGGTCGACCCGCCACAGCAGCGTCCCGACCAGCAGCGGACGGATCACGATCGCCAGCAGAACTGCTACCGCGAGACCGATCCACAGAGCATGGCCTTCGGTGATGCCGTGGGATCCGGTGAGTTGGATGGTCAGGCCCAGCATGACGAAGGCGACGATCTCGGCCAAATTCGCCAAAGCCGAATGGAACCGCTCAATTTCGACCTTGTACGGGGCGCGTTGGCCACCGACCACGATTCCGGCAACCAACACCGCGAGGAACCCGGATCCGTGCGCGAGCGTGGTGAGCGCATAGATCGCCACCGCGCACATCAGCACCCGCAGCGAGTAGAGCCCCGCCGCGGGCAGCTCCACGCTGCGCATGAACCACAACAAACCCAGGCCACCGGCCGCACCGATTACCGCACCGACAACGATCTGCACCGTGAACGCACCGGCCACCGAACCGACAGCGGCGATGTCGAAACGGGTCGCGCCCAGCAGCACAACCAGCAGAGCGATTCCGACCGGGTCGTTGGCTCCGGACTCGCCCTGCAGGAGCACCCCGCTGCGTCCCCCGATCTGGCGGCGCCCCAACACCGAGAACACCACGGCCGGGTCGGTCGGCGACAACGCCGTCCCCAGCAGCAGCGCGATACGCCAGTCCAGCCCGAACAACAGATGCGCGGCCACCGCCAGCGCCACCGCGGTGAGCAACGTGCCCACCACGCCGATCCACACGATCGCCCCGGCATTGGCACGAACATTGCGCCATCCGATCCGCATGCCGCCGTCGAACAGAATCACCACCAGCGCGACGGTGACCACCCGCTCCACCTGATCGATCGGCACGGCCCCCAATCGCGGCCACACATCCGAGGCCGCCGCCGCACCCAACAGGAACAACGCCGACACCGGGACCGGTAACCGACCACCCAACCGGTGCGACAACACCGCTGCAAGACCAACCGCGGCAATGATCAACAACGCGGTCGTGAACGAGGCGACATCACTCATCGCAGCCCGCCCGGACCACGCCGATCGCCACCAGCGCGGCGGGCGGGTGCCTCGCTGGGGTGTCGTCGGCAATCGCGCGGGCATGAAGCGGCGGCACGCGGTGTCCCTCCTCGTTCTCGCGACCGAAGTACGTTCGCCGACCAGACTTCCCGGCACACCTACACCAACCTTAACGGCATGTTGACGCCGATCCGGCAAATGAGCGGGACAAAGCCTGCCCGCCGTGGTCGTGGCTGATCAACCGGGGACCGGAGCCGACGCCTATGCCGGAAAGCCGCGAAGACTTCCGCAGGGCCACCGTGCGCCGTCGCGACCGACGCCGCGAGTCACTGTGCCAGATCGTGGTTGTCAGCGACGTAATGGATCAACACCTCGACCGGATCAAGGGTTACCAAACCGTTGGTGACGATCTCGTCTATCTGAGGCAGGAAACCGCGGATGCTGTCTTCGGCATCGACGATGACCACCGCTACCGGCAGATCCTTCGACAGCGAGAAGCGACTGCTGTGGATCCGGTAGTGCGTCCCATAGCCTTCCATCCCGCGGAACACCGACGCGCCGGCCAGCCCTGCCGCGTGGGCACGGCGCACGATCACCCGCCACACCGGTTCACGACGCCAGGTGTCACCGTCACCGACGAAGACCGTCAACCGTAATGCCTTACCCGCCACCCGCATCGCTGCTCACCCTTTCCATGGCCCACGGTGGCCGATGGCCATGTGGCGCCTATCGGTATCGGCGTCGGCCTCATCACCTGTTGCCTCGACGAGTCGTTCCGGATCGGGGAGTACCCACTGCGACCGACAACTATGATCCAACTCCGCACAATGGCGCGCGATCAAGGTAACGACACGTGCGCTGCGCACTTCCCATACGGCATCCTTACGGTCGCAGGGCAGGAAATCGTGGAAGCTCACGATGAAGTAAGTGCCGACCCTCCCGGTATCGAAGAAGCCACCGGCAAGCCCGTCGGCACTGGCCATGGTCAAGTTGCGGACCGGCCACAGCAAGTGAGCAAGAACCCCGAATCGGAGATTCCGAAAGCATCACCTTTCTCTGAACTACTTGATCGCGAATCCTGGCCTGGAGAGAGATTCAGCTCACCGCCTCGGTGGTGAGGGTGGGAGCTCGACGGCCAGTCCGGCGCAGTGCTTCTTCCGGCCAGTGTCCGGCAGAACCCATTCCCGGCCGTGTGTGCGGTCGGCGAGCCGGACACCTCCGCCCCGCCCGGATCTCGCGACGATCTCGCCCAGTCGATGGAGGCGGGCTTCAGCGAGGGCCTCGTCCCCGGAGTGTGGAAGCTCGCTCGGGCGTCATCGACTCCGGGTAGGAAATCACCGGCGTAACTGCTCTGGGCCAGATCAGCTCGTCGCAGCTTCGGCCGCTCCTCGTTCAGATTGTCAGTATTGCCGGTGATCCGGCGCTACGGGCGCGACGCTGGCGGCAATGACATCTGGGCGGACCATGGGGAGGTTCGCGTGCGACGCGTCGGGCACCGTGACGCGCTCCACGCACGCGTGCCTTCGAGCGATCCTGTCGTAAAGCCGCTCACTGCCTTCCAGCTGCCGCCGCAGGAGTTCCGCCGTTGCTGTGCGTCTGTGCCGGTCGCGCTGATGAGTTGTGTCGGAACTGCGGGCAGCCAACCTCCTTCCCGAAGCTCGTTGAGCAGTGCCGCCGCGTTCAGGCCCTCTCGGAACCCGACGGAGAACCGCTCGGCGCTCATATGGAGGTCGAGAACTGCCTTGCCGATCTCGGTTGGGAATTCGCGAAGAGCCGTTTCCATCGCGGTCCGTATCTGGTCGATCGCTTCTGCCGGAAGCTCGGGCATCTGCGAGGTGTCCGTGGCGGCTGCCTCGCCGAACTGGAGCTCGGGTGGCATGAAGTCGTCCCAGTCCTGGTGCAGTGGATCGATAAGCACGAGCCGGGCGACGCGTTCGGGAAAGCGCTGCGCGAAGCGTTGCGCGTACGCGCCCCCGAGGGAGTGACCGACCAGCGTCACGGTCGACTCGATCCCCAGGTCGGAGAGCAGGTCGGCGATCTCGTCGGTGACTTCGTCCAGGGTGCGTGGGAGTGCTACGTCGTCGCTCCATCCGGTGCCAGCACGGTCATAGAGGATCGGTGTGGAGTGCTCCTTGATCAGGTCATACACCCGGTAGTAGTCCAGTCCGAAGCTGCCGGCGCCCGGGAGGAAGAGGACTGGACTGGCTGCGGGCCTGGCGCGCAGTGTCCACAGAGTCCGTGTGCCGACTGCGACGCAATCACCCAACGGCCACGCAATTGATCTCGACATGTAAGAACGGTATCACTTTGTGAGACCATTGGGGTATGGAGCTGGTAGAAGTTCTTCGCAACCCCGTGCGAATGCGCATCATCAACACCGTCATGGACGGCCGCGAGTTCACCGCCGCCGCGTTGCTGGCCTCGCTACCCGACGTCTCGCGGCCAACGCTCTATCGCCAGCTCACCGTGCTACTCGACGCCGGCATATTGGTCGTGCATCGCGAAGAGCGGCGCCGCGGAGCAGTCGAACGGACCTACCGATTCAAGCCTGGTGGCGCAGCGATGCCGCGCACAGAGATGGCCGCATTGACCATCGACGATCATCAATCCCTGTTCGCAGCAGCAATGAGCGTGCTGACGTCGAGCTTTCAGCACTACCTGCGAACAGCCGGTGCCGAACCCTACTCCGACAACGTCTCCTACATTCAACTGCCTGTTTGGCTCACCGACGACGAACGCGCCCACCTCGTGGCTCAGCTCGAGACGGTCCTCAAGTCGGTCGCCTCGAACTCACCGGAGGCTGGCCGCCGTAAGTACCTCATCAGCCCCATCTTCTTTCCCATCCCGACCTAGGCGATGGAAGCGGACCGGCACTGCCATCACCGGCCCGCGACTGCAATCACCAGCACAACAACATGATTCAGCCCGTCCGCTCAGCGTGACTTTCCTCCCGGATGCTCCTAACCCCCCGAATTCGTCGAGCGGCTGAGCGAGCCGGGGGCTGATCCGGAGTTCGCGAGGTTCACGCATGGTCATTTTCTGGCGTTGCGTGTGAGTGCCGGAGCGGTGATGGTGCTGCTGGCGACTTCAGGGAAGCGGGGGATGCCGTTTGTCTGCGGCCTGTAGCTCACAGAAAACAGAAATACGCCGCGACCGGTTCGATCACCATGCCGTTCGCATCGAGCAGCCTGTACGGACGGCATCCAGGGGTCGCCAGTCTCCTGGAGCCGACCGACGTCCGGTACGACGAGCCTCGACAGCTCTCGCTTAACGACCTCGGCGCACATGGCGCGGAAAAACTATCAGAAACCTATTCTGACCGGCAAGGAGACTGAATTTAGTTCAGTTAATACGCCGCCCGCGGCAACATCGTCCGCTCCCACGACTAGGTCGAAACGACGGTGACCTCAAAGTCTCGGTGCCCGAGCCAATACGCCAGCGTCGACCCGCCGACGCCCGCCCCGCAGATCAAGACCGTCCCGCTCACCACCACAGCATGGGGGAGCGGACGGACTGCATTCGGTGGGGTGGCTCTGGCCCGCTACGAGCAACGCCACCGCAGGCTCGTCGACCCGAAACAGCGAGGCACGTGGGCCGCCGCCGCGTTCCTGATACCCGCGACCCGCACCGGAATCGCGGTGCGCAACACCGTGACCCGGCTGCTGCCGTAACAGCGGGGACTCAGCGCCAGGGCTCACGCAAGGCGTCGTCGCTGTGTCGGTGACGTACGAACGAGTTGTAATAACCCAGGCCCAGCCCCCCGAGCAGGACAACCGCGAGGTTGCCGATACCGGGTTGAAAGATGGCGAACCCGAGGAACACCAACCCCAAGATCACGAACAGAACGATATCGAGAACCTTGCCGTTCATCCGACGGTCTCCCTTCCGGCAGCAGCGCCACCGACCCACACAGGCTACGACCGTGCAAGGACTCCTGCGCTCGCTTTCGGGTGGGCCACCCGTAAAAACCCGTCAAGCCAACGGATTCCAGCAACGCACCCGCTGCACACGGCATCGCGGCACACCGAGGATCATCGGCACCGTCACCGGTTTGCTGCGCTGACGATGCCCAGCTAAACCAGGCCGTACTGCTGACGCCATCTGTCGATGAGCGGCAGCAGTTCGCGTTGCATGTAGTCATAGAAGTCCTGCATCTCGTGCAAGCGGTCCGCGGTGACGGTGCCTTCACCGGTGGCGTCGATGCCTTCTTGTGCGGCTTCGCCCATGATCCCGATCATCGCGTTCTGCTGCGACATCAGGCTCGCCCACGCCCCTTTCGGGAACCGGTAGTGGTCACGACGGCTACCGGGTGCGGGGACCCGCTCGATCATTCCCGTTTGGATGAGCTGCTTGATCGCGGCCGATGCCGCACCGGTGCTGATGGACAACTGCTCACACAGGTCAGCGGCGGTCATGGTGTCTTGCTCGGTGTAGAGCAGCGCCGTCATCACCCGAGCTGTCGCTTTCTGCATCCCGCCTTGGGCCAGGGTCAAGGCCAGCTTCTCGGCCGCGTCGCGGAGCCGCTGCGTTGAGTCCATACCCCAGACAATACAGAAGGCTCCAATTCCACTGAGTATTCACAAATCTCTGAAATGTCGATACATTCTGAGTCATGAACAACGCGATCGAAATCCGCGACCTCACCAAGACCTACAGCAGCACCGGCCGCGGACTGGCGGGGCTGACTCTCGACGTCCGAGTCGGCGAGGTCTTCGGCTACCTGGGCCCGAACGGGGCGGGCAAGTCGACCACGATCCGGTTGTTGCTGGATCTGATCCGTCCGACCCGTGGCGCGGCCACCGTGCTCGGCCTCCACCCACTGCGTGACGGAGTCGCGCTGCGCCGCCGGGTGGGGTACCTGGCCGGGGACTTCGTGGTCGACGGACGGCAGACAGTTCGCGAATGCCTGCGTTACCTCGCAGCCCTGCGCGGCGGCATCGCGCAACCGCACATCGACGACCTCACCGACCGGCTCGGGCTGGACCAAAGCGCGACGATCAAGAGCCTGTCGAAAGGCAACCGGCAAAAGGTCGGCCTGGTACAGGCGTTCATGCACACCCCGGAACTGCTGATCCTCGACGAACCCAGCTCCGGGCTCGACCCGTTACTGCAGCAAACCTTCCTCGACCTGGTGACCGAAGCGGCAGCCAACGGGCAAACGGTGTTCATGTCCAGCCACATCATGGATGAAGTCGAAGCGGTCGCCGACCGGATCGCCATCCTGCGCGACGGGCGCCTGGTCGCCCTCGACACCGTCGCCGACCTGCGCGCGACGGCGGTGCGGCGCATCGAGATCAGCTTCGCCGACCCGGTGACCATCGAGCAGTTCTACGGCCTGCCCGGAATCACCGACCCGATCCTCGACGAAACAGGAACGATGTTGCGCGCCCAGGTGATCGGCACCCCCGACGCGATCATCAAGACCGCCGCCCGCCATACCGTCACCTCCTTGCGCACCACCGAACCGCATCTGGACGAGATCTTCCACGCGCAGTACGCCGGTGCTGAGACCGACTCCGTGCCTGCGGCCTGAACCGCACTCTTTCGAAACCTCCACCGACACAAGGAATGTGATCGAATGACCGCCACCATCCTGGTGAAGACACTGCGCGACAACCGCCGCAGCCTGCTGGGCTGGGCCCTGGGCATCACCTTGGCCGCCACACTCTACGCAAGCTTCTACCCGCAGATGGCGAAGAACGGTGCCACCCGAGTGCAGAACATGCCCGACGGACTGCGTGAGGCACTGCGGATGGACGACATCGCCTCGGCACCAGGCTATCTGGGCTCTAGCGTATTCGGATTGATCGTGCCACTATTGGCGATGTTCTTCGGCGCTGCCACCGGCGCCCGCGCCACCGCCGCCGACGAGGAAGCCGGCACCCTGGATCTGCTGATGGCCCACCCGATCACCCGAACCACCTTGATCCTGCAGCGCTTCGCCGCGCTCGCCCTGGCCGCCGCCGGGATCACCGTGGCCGTCTGGCTGGCCATGCTCGCCATCCGCAACCCCGCGGAACTCACCACGATCAGCCCGGCCCAGTTCGCGGCCCAGTGCCTCAACGTGACCCTGCTCGCCGTCGTGTTCGGCGCGCTGGCCACCGGCCTCGGTGCGGCCACGGGTCGCCGCGCGGTTGTTTTCGCGGTGACCGCGGTCGTCGGGGTACTCGCCTACGCCGCGCACACCTTCGCCGGACAACTCGGCATCGACTGGGCCGCGTACCTATCCCCGTTCCACTACTACCTCGACGGCGAACCACTGCGGCACGGCTTCCAATGGGCGAATATCGGTGTCCTCATCGCGCTCTCGGCGATCCTCATCGGCGCGGGAACCTACCGCTTCAACCACCGCGACCTCAACGCCTGAACAGCGCCGACAATTCCTTCAACCCGGCACCACGCACAAGCGAGGCGGGAATCGACCCAGCCCCTCAGTCTTCACTGAGCTTGATTTTTAACCTCTAACTGGCAGCCGTGGTGGTCTTACCGACCGCCTGGTGTGGTGCGCGTCGGATGTTTTTTGCGCCGGGCGGGCGTCCGGGACCCGGCCGTGAGGGTTTCGGCGCGCGGGCCGGAAGAGCGGTTGTCGGGCGGAGGTGGCGAAATCCCCTGCGGACGCGGGCTGGGGTGAGGCGGCTGGGGCTGGTTGGTTTTCTCTCCCAGGGGTGGCGGAGGTCTTCGGTGAGTCCTCGGGCGAGGCGGAGTTGGGTGTGTGCGGCGATGATGAGCCAGGTCCAGCGGTCGGCGGCGGCGGAGTCGCGGATACGCGGCTTGGTCCACCCGAGGGTCTGTTTCAGGAACCGGAAGGTGTGCTCGATGTCGAAGCGCCGCAGGAAGGTTCGCCAGATTCGGTCGATAATGGCGGGGTCGGCGATGTCGGGTTGCGAACACCATAGCCACAGTGGTTTCGGGTTGCGGTCGCCGGGTAGCCGGTCCACCCGAAGCCCGATGACGACGCCCTCGATGATCGGCAGTTCCCCGTCGTGGTAGGCCCAGGATCCTCGGCGGGCGAGTTTGGGGTGCAGACGGTTCCATGCCGTCGCACGCACGGCGCCGTAGCGGTCGGTGTCGGTGGTGGTGACGACAGCGGGCTCGGGATGGGTCCCGGTGTCGGACAACGCGAAGTCGGGGCCGTGCTTGGCGGGACGGCCCCTCTTGCCCGCACGGGGTTCGGCGGGGAAGGCCAGGACGCGGTCGGAGCGTATTCGCCCGATCAGGACCACGGGCAGATCCGCGAGCTCGTATGCCAGGCATGTGATGTCGTAGCCCGCATCGAACACGATCTTGATGTGCGGGTCGCCGGGAACATGGAGGTCGGCGGCTTGCAGGCGTTGCACGACTTCCCGGATCTGGGCGGCGGTGACCTCGGTCGCGTCGTCGTCGGGGTGCAGCCGTATCGCGTCGAGGATCGTGGTCCAAGAGGTCCGGCCGGGCTCCAGCGCGGCGACGTAGGAGAACAGCCAGCCCGGGATCATCTGCGCTTGCCCCCTGCCACGGCCATAGACATGGCAGAACGATCGATCGGGGCTGGTCGCCGCGTCGGGACGCAGCCACGGACTGGCATCGACGGCCAGCATGATCGCACCTTCGTCGTCTCGCCCGACCGTGGTCGTGGCGGTGATCGCGCGCCGGAGCCGGGCGATGTCGATACTTCCGGCGTTCAGACCGTCGTAGAGGGCGCCGTGGCCGCGTCGATATTCCCCGGTCAGACACAGTCCGACCAGCGTGGTGACCGGTCCGTCGTCGCACAGCACCGCGTCGGTGAGTTCGAACAGCGCGTCGGCGCGCGCGGTCAGGCTTTCATAGAACGAATTGCGGAACGCGGCAAGCGATTCCGGTCCCGACGGGCGCGCCGACTCGACCGGACGAAATACTTCGGGCACACTGACAGGCACGGCCACCACAACTTCTCATCAGGCTCTTTAGCGGGAACCCGACGATGATGATGCGGTGGCCGCTCCATGTCACGGCGACACGCCGAAATTCGTCCCTAAATCAACACGGCAGCAACACGTTTCGATGATCGAACCGCTCCAACACCGACCCGGACGGTCGGCGGGCAGTGACCCGGAGGTTAAAAATCAAGCTGAGGGCCTGTAATTAATTAATCCGTAACATCCCAAGATTTTGGAAGATGTTGTGGTATGGGTGATTTCGTGGTGACCGTCGATGACCTCGCGTTCAAGTATGAGGTGTTGTTTCCGCATCTGGATGAGCGGCAGCGCCGGTTGCTTCTGGGTGCGGATGCTCGCATGTTCGGGCGGGGTGGGGGTCGGTTGGTCGCCCGGGCGGCGGGGGTGCGGGAGGCGACGGTGTCGCTGGGGGCGAAGGAGTTGGAGTCCGGGGAGGCTCCGTTGGAGCGGGCCCGTCGGGTCGGGGGCGGCCGCAAGCCCGCGACCGAGGTTGATGAGGGGCTGGTCGCGGCGTTGTTGGAGTTGGTGGAGCCCGATATGCGGGGTGATCCGATGTCGCCGTTGCGGTGGACGATCCGTTCGACCCGCAACCTTGCCGACGAGTTGACCGCTCGGGGGCACCCGGCCGCGGCCGATTTGGTGGGGAATCTGTTGCGGGCGTTGGGTTTCAGTTTGCAGGCCAACGCGAAAACGTTGGAAGGCAAGCAGAACCCGGATCGCGATGCCCAGTTCCGGTATATCAACGACCAAGTCAAGGCTCATCAGGCCGACGGGCAACCGGTCGTCAGTGTCGACACCAAAAAGAAGGAGTGTGCGCCACGAAGCGCCTTGTCATATTCCTAGTTCAGCTGGGAGGAATTCGGAGGAATATTCCTGGGTCTGATGGCTCACCTGGATCCGAAAGGAAAAGGGAACCGTAGCATGCCAGAGAAGCAGCGGCCGTGTCCAGGTACGAGGAACGGGGCGCTGCGGGACCCGAGCGACACGGTGAAAGCTGAACTGCCTGAACCCCAATCCCCGGAAGACGCAACTTCTCGTCCGTCGGAAAAGTACCTGAAACCGGCGCCGCACCGTGTATCGGAGTCAGCTCCTATCCGGTACAGCCTCCGTGGTGCGGAGCGATTCCCAATGAGGGAATTCAAGGGGATGAACGGGGCACCTAAATCGCTCTATGACGTATGGCAAGGACGAACGTGGGATCGCCTAACGGGCACGTGCCATGTGCCCTATGGCGACAGAGGCCCAGTAGTAGTCGTGGGAGTAACGCCCCACCGTGGAGGACGGGAAAGCCGTCCGCAGGGCGAAGTTGCGCCGTCTAACTCGGCGTTGGATCACTCTCGCAGAGAGTAGAGGTTCGGAAGGAGCAGACCCTTTGGGTCACCCGTCTTACCTGGACGCGAAAGCGCGAGGGGACAACAGCATGGCGGGAAAGCGTGGAGCATTGTGAAGGCGTTGATGGTGCTGCCGCGCAAGACCCGTGTGATATGGCGAAGACCAGACTGTTTGAAGCCCAGTTCCCGGTGATGGAAATGTGCATCCTCCGACATACAACGCCCGGAGCGGAGCCACCAGCATCAGGCGAATCCCCTTTGCTTCGCCCCAACCCTTCCGGCTGGTGGGCGGTGGGCAACGAGCTCACTCAAGGGAACGGACGGGCCGCCTACGTCGCACTCGATACGTCGTAGCTATTCAGCTGTCCCCCTTGGGGTTTGATGGCGTGTCGGTTGGATTGTGATGGCCTGTCGGGCATAGTGGCGGGGTGTCTGGAGCGTCGTCGGTTGAGCAGCTCGTTGAGCGGGTGGCCGAGTTGACGGCGCAGGTGAGGGTGGTGCTGGCCGAGAACGCGGAGTTGCGGGCCGCGAATGCGGAGTTGCGGGCCGCGAATGTGGAGTTGGGTTCGGAGAACACAGAGTTGAAGGCGCTGGTGGGGTCGCAGTCCGAACAGGCTGCGGCGCAGGCGGATCGGATCGCAGTGCTGGAGCGGCGGTTGGCTGCGGATTCGTCGAACTCGGGGTGGTCGTCGGGGTCGGACTCGCCCTATGACAAGAAACCGGCCAAGAAGCGGTCGTCGCGGACCCGGTCGGGGCGGTCGGCGGGTAAGCAGAAAGGCTCGGCAGGCACGTCGCGGCCACTGCACGATGACCCGAACCACACGATCCGGTTGGAACCGCCCCGCTGCCAGGGGTGTTCGTGTTCGCTCGACGGTGCCGCCGAGGTCGCCTGCGAACGCCGCCAGGTCGTGGACACGGCACCGGCGGCGGCGCCGGTGATCACCGAGTATCGGCGTATCGCCCGCGAATGCGGGTGCGGGACAGTGACTGCCGGTGACTGGGCCGATGCGGCACCCGAGCATGTCGCGGTGATCGCGGCGGCGGGGTCGCCGGTGCGGATCGGGCCGGTGGCTCTGGCCCGGGCGGCGTTGCTGACCTGCGGGCATTACCTACCGATCGGGCGGAGCCGGGATCTGTTCGTCGCACTGTGCGGCCTCGATATTTCGACCGGCTGGCTGGCAGGGGTGCGTGGCCGCGCCGCGCGGCTGCTGGAACGACAGTTCTCCGTCCACATGCGAACTCTGCTGGCCACCGCGCCGGTGTTGCATGCCGACGAAACCACCGGCCGCGCCGCCGCGGAGTTGAAGTACGTGCACGTCGCCTGCACCGACTATCTGACGTTGATGCACGTCGGTGGCCGCTCCGCCGACGATATTGATGCCGGTGGTGTGCTCGGCGAGTTCACCGGGGTACTGGTCCGCGACGGCTACGCCGGGTACGCGCACCTAATGAGATGTAGCGGGTCGGTCGATCGGGCAGACTCGCTACTGGTAGCGGCTGGTAGGTGAGCACTGATTGGCCCCGGACTTCGAGTCCTGCTTTGAGATCGTGCCCCTGCCGGTCGGCCGGGAGAAATGGATCGCTGATGGGATGTCGTGCCTGCCGCATGACGGCGTGAGCACCGATTCATTAGGTCGCCGACGTTCTCCCGCACGCTGCCGGATTTGGTGTCCGACAACGATGAAGAGGGAACAGCTGTGCTGCTGGTCGGTGATGACTGGGCCGAGGACCACCACGATGTCGAGCTGATGGATGAGGCCGGGAAACGGCTGGCCAAGGCTCGATTACCGGAAGGGATCGCCGGGATCACCCGGCTGCACGCCATGATCGGTGAACACCTCGGCGACGACGCCGATGCCGCGCGGGTACGGATCGGGATCGAAACCGATCGTGGCCCGTGGGTCGCGGCGTTGATCGCGGCCGGCTACACGGTGTACGCGGTGAACCCGTTGCAGGCGGCCCGGTTCCGGGAACGCCGCAGCGTTTCGGGTGCGAAGAGCGATGCCGCCGACGCGCATACCCTTGCCGACATGGTCCGTACCGACGCGCACCAGTTGCGTCCGGTCGCCGGGGACAGTCCCGCCGCAGAAGCGGTGAAAGTTGTTGCGCGAGCACATAAAACGTTGATCTGGGAACGCACCCGCCACACGCAGCGGTTACGGTACGCGTTGCGGGAGTACTTCCCCGCCGCTTTGGAAGCGTTCGACGACCTCGACGCTCCCGACGCCCTGGAGCTGCTCGGCAAGGCACCCGACCCGGCCGCCGCGGCGCGGTTGTCGCTCAACCAGATCCGGGCCGCGCTGAAGCGGGCCGGCCGCCGCGGCGACCTCGACGCTAGAGCCGCCCGTATCCAGGCAATCCTGCGCAGCGAGCAGCTGGGCCGCAACCAGGTCATCGCGGCGGCCTACGCGGCAGGGACCCGCGCCGCGGTCGCGGTCCTGGCCACCCTCGACGAGCAGGTGAAAGTCCTGCAAGGGGAGGTCGAGGCCCATTTTGGCCGGCACCCGGCCGCTGAGATCATCTTGTCCCAGCCAGGACTGGGCAAGATCCTCGGCGCCCGGGTGCTCGCCGAGTTCGGGGACGACCCCACCCGCTACGCCAGCGCCAAGGCCCGCAAGAACTATGCCGCGACCAGCCCCATCACCCGCGCCTCGGGGAAAATGAAGGTCGTCGCGGCCCGGTTCGTGCACCAGGACCGGCTCGTCGACGCGCTGATGGCCCAAGCATTCAGTGCGCTCAACGTATCGCCGGGAGCCCGCGCCTACTACGACAAGCAACGCGCCCGCGGCCTAGCCCACCGTGCCGCCCTGCGTCAGGTCGCCAACCGGCTCGTGGGCATCCTCCACGGCTGCCTCAAATCCGGAACCCTCTACAACGAGACCACCGCCTGGACACACCACACCCAAGATCAACAAGCCGCAGCTTGACAAGCTAAGCCCTGGGATGTCTCAAAGCGGCCCACGCGTGGTGCGGTGCGCACCTGCTGCGCGACTTGCGGTCGATCCACGATGCCGATCCAGCCGGGCAGGTATGGGCGAAAGCGATGATCGACTGCCTGCTCGACGCCCACACCGCCGCTGGCCGGGCCCGCGCCGCTGAGGCATCGGCTCTCGACGCCGACACCCTCACCGGGATCCGCCGCGCCTACGCCGGTGCGATCGGGCTGGGCCGCGACGACAACCGTGACCGGAAAACTACCTTGGCCGCCGACGCCCGCAAGCTGGTGGCCCGGTTCACCCGCTACGAAGACATGATCTTGCGGTTCGCGACCGACCTGACCGTCCCGTTTTCGAACAACGAAGCCGAAAGAACGCTCCGACCAGTCAAAATACAGCAACGAACCAGTGGTGGAGCATGGCGAACCCTGCAGGGAATCACCGACTTCGCGATCGTCACTTCCTACCTCGACACCGCCCATAAATGGGGCCTCGACAAACTCGACGCCCTCACCCAACTGTTCACCACCGGTCCGTGGCTACCGCCTGCCCTCACACCCGCAGCCGCCCCATAACCACGCACGCATACCACACCGACCACCGAAAACCTCACCACCCCAGGTGAATAGCTACGATACGTCCAGCGCAAGAGGAATTCGGGATCACCTACCGGGCGCGAGCCCCACGGTGACGGAGTGCCAATAGTAGTCGTGGGAGTGACGCCCCACCAGGGAGAGCGGGAAAGCCGTTCACAGGGCCAAGTGGCACAGGTGTCGAGGTTATCCGGATAGATGAGGTATGCGTAATGCAGAGAGCCGAAGTCCTGAGGGAGATCATCCATGAACGCGGTAAGAGAGGATTGCCACTGGAGAGATTGTATCGGCACTTGTTCAACCCGGAGTTGTATCTGCGTGCCTACGGCAAGATCTACCGAAACGACGGTTCCATGACGCCCGGCTCTAATCAGGAGACCGTGGATGGCATGAGCCTGAAGAAGATTCAGGCGATCATCGAAGCGCTGCGGTATGAGCGCTATCGGTGGTCCCCGGTAAGGCGTGTATATATCGACAAGAAAGGATCGCCGAAGAAACGCCGACCCCTGGGTCAATGCCACTTAGCTTGACGTGTTTTCGCAGGTCATCGGCATGATTGCGATGTAGTGCCAGCTGGTTGGTCTGTGAGACTGGTTGGTGTGGAGCGTTTTTGGGCGTGTCGGTGCCGGATCGTGTCGGTGCTGGGGTTAGCGTCGCCGACGTGGTGGATGTGGGTGCGGTGTCGTTGATCGATCAGGTGTCGTTGGGTGTGTTGACCGCTGTGGTGGACCGTGATGCGGTGGAGATGGCGATTTCCGAGCACGGCAAGGCGCCCAAGCGTCGTGGTGGGACGTTGCCGCCGCATTTGGTGATGTATTTCGTGGTCGCGTTGGCGTTGTTCGCAGGTGTGGACTACGAGGGGGTGATGCGGAAACTGGTTGGGCCGCTGCGGCTTTGGCGTTGTTGGGATCCGAAGTGGAGTTTGCCGACCTCGGGTGGGATCACCCAGGCCCGGCAGCGGCTGGGGTTCGAGCCGATGAAAACACTGTTCGAGCGGATCGCGGTGCCGGTGGCGTCGCGGCTGACCCTGGACGCGTTCTACGCGCGACGCAGGCTGGTCTCGATTGATGGCATGGTGTTCGACGTGGCCGACACCGAGGCCAACGCAACGGAATTCGGTAAACCGAGCAAGGGAGTGTTGCCACAGGCACGGGTGGTGACGTTGACCGAATGCGGCTCGCATGTGAGCCTGGGCGCGGTGATCGGGCCGGTCGTGGGCAAGGGCACCGGTGAACGCACCGCCGCGGCCGAACTGATCTGGTTACTCGAACCCGGCATGATGTTGGTGTGTGACCAGGGGTTCTACAGTTTCAAACTGTGGTGCCAGGGCGCCGACACCGACGCCGACCTGTTGTGGCGTCTCGGTGACATTATGGACCTGCCGATCGTGGACCGCCTCGGTGACGGCTCCTATGTGACACTGCTTTTCGCGCCCAAAACCCCGGCGAAAATGCGGGCCGAGCTGCTGGAGGCGGCCATAGCCGGGGAGGAGTTGGACTGGGACCGGACTCGTTTCGCCCGCGTCATCGAGTACGAGATCACCGACCGTGGCGAAGGCGGTGAGCTGATCTGCCTGCTCACCACCATCCTCGACCCGCACGAGGCACCCTCGCTGATCCTGGCCGAGGCCTATCACCAACGCTGGGAACACGAAGCCGCGAACAGGCAAATCAAGACGCAGCTCCGCGGCCCCGCCAAAACCCTGCGCTCGCAAACCCCGGACATGGTCCGCCAGGAAATATACGGATTCCTCATCGCCCACTACGCGATCTGCTCGCTGATCTGCCGGGCCGCGGTCGAGACCGGCATCGATCCCGACCGCGTGAAGTTCACCCAGACCGTCCGACTCGCCCGCGACACCATCGCAGGCCCGGACGGTTTTTCCCCCTGACCGCCAACTCGAGCTCCACACCGAACTCGCCGAACAGATCACCGCAAAACGCCACCTCAACCCCCGCCGCCACCGCTCCTACCCCCGCGTCGTCAAACGCGCCAGACACAACAGCTTCCGAGTAAAACGCAAGGCAGACAAGGGAACCCGTCACACCGGACCCGCTACCATCCGGCTGGCCAACCAAAGCTGCATCACGCCGACACAACGACGACCATCCGCAAAACCGCCGGTCACAGCTCTACAGGGGGCGAGCTAAGCGGCATTGACCCCTGGGTCTGCCGTCGTGGTCGGATAAGCTGTTGCAGGAAGTGATCCGTTCCCTGTTGGAAGCGTATTACGAGCCGCAGTTTTCCGAACGTTCTCACGGCTTCCGGCCGGGGAAGGGCTGTCACACCGCTCTGACGGAAATATCGCAGTCGTGGCGCAGTATGACGTGGTTCGTCGAGGGAGATATCTCCCAGTGTTTCGACCGGCTCGACCATGGGGTGCTGCACTCCATTCTGGTCGAAGACATTCACGACAACCGTTTCTTGCGGTTGATCGACGGACTGCTCCAGGCTGGATATCTAGAGGAATGGCGTTACCACGATACATTGAGTGGCGCACCGCAAGGAGCGTTATGCGCAGCTGCGCATAACGCTCCTTATGAACAGCGCTGGGTTATGCGCAGTGTCGGTCGGTATGGCCTGATGACAGCGATTTCAGGGGTCGATCACTGCGCATAACCGCAGTGCTGGTTCATAGGCTGGTGAGCCAGTTGAGTAGTCCGGTGTCGTGGTTCCATTCGGGTAGTTCGTCGGTGACGATTTCGCTGTAGGCGGCTTCGAGGGCTTTGCGTTTGGCCTCGGTGGAGGCGCGGGCGTAGATCTCGGTGGTGGTCAGGTCTACGTGTCCGAGGATGTCGCGGATGTAGGGCAGCGGGACGCCGGCCTCGTAGAGGTGCATGGCCTTGGAGTGGCGCAGGGTGTGCGGGCCGAGGTGTGCGCCGGTCAGTTCCGGATCGTCGGCGCGGGCGCGGTATTTGCTGATGATCCAAGCGATTCCGCTGCGGCTGAGCTTGTTGTGATGCTGGTTGGTGAACAGTGGATGCTCGTCGTGGCCGCGGGTGTCGAGGCCGTGTTCGGTCAGGTAGGCGTTTAGCAGGGCCGTGGTGTTGTCGCCGAGCGGGACGTGGCGGATTTTGCGGCCCTTGCCGGTCAGCACCGCCAGGGCCGGGGGTTGCAGGCGGATGTCGCCGACGGTCAGGTCGGTGAATTCGGAGACTCTGGCGGCGGTGTCGTAGAGGGTGGCCAGCAGGGTCGCGTCGCGGCGGCCTGGCCGGGTGGACCGGTCGGGGCCGGTGAGCAGGCGACGGGTCTGGGCGACGGTGAGGTGATGGACGCCCGGTTGGGCCTTGCGTTTGGCCGGGACTGCGAGGATGTCCTGGCAAGCGGCCATTCGGGCCGGGTCTTGGGATTGCAGCCATCGGAAGAACGAACTGACCGCGGCCAGGCGCTGGTTGCGGGTCGAGATGCTGTTGTGCCGTTGTGTTTCCAGCCAGTCGAGGAACGCGGTGATCGCGCCGGCGTCGATGCGGTCGAGGGTGAGTTTGTCGGGCGGGATGGATTTGTGGTCGCGGAACCAGGCGATCAAAAGTTTGAAGGTGTCGCGGTAGGAGGCGATCGTGTTGGGTGAGCAGCCGCGCAGCCCGGCCAGGTGTGAGGTGAGGAACCGGTGCAGCAACACCGCGAAATCAGTGGCCATCACGAGGGCCTTCCGTGACAGGCGGGACGATGTCGCCGTAGGCGTGTTGGATGTGGGCGGCGATGTGCGGGTAGGACTCGGCGGTCAGCCTCAGGTAGTAGTCGGTGTCGGCGACCGACGAATGCCCCATGTAGGTCTGCAGGATCGGTAGCAGCGCCGCGACATCCTCGCCGTGGGCGAACCAGGCCCGAAGATTGTTGACTGCCATGGTGTGCCGCAGATCGTGGACGCGCGGGCCACGGCCCCGGCCGCCGTGGGGGATGCGGGCCTGCCAGAGGAACCGGCGGAAGTTCTTGTCGATGTTGCCGATCGTCAGCGGGCGTCCGGTGGTGCCGGGGAACAGCCAGTCCGCGCCGGTGCGCCCGGCCACTTGGTCGTAGTAGTCGGCCAGCCGCTCACGCAGCGGTGCGCTGACCGGGACCTGCCGGTCTTTGCCGCCCTTGCCGTCGCGGATGGTCAGGACCCCGGCCTCGAGATCGACGTCGCCGAAGGCCAGCAGTCGGGCTTCGGAAGCACGCAGCCCGCAGGCGTAGATCGTGCGGAACAACACCGGCATGACCAGGTGCCGGAACGGGACCTGGGAGTCGTAGTGGCAGCGGTCGGTCTGGGCGAACACCGCGGCCAGCTCTTGGTCGGTATAGATGTGCGGGACGTAACGGGCGGGACGGGGCAGTGCCCCAGCGGGCAGGACGTAGGCCGCCACGCCCCGGCGGCCCAGCCAGCGGGCCAACTCCCGCACCGGCGCGGCCAAGCCATGCAGGGTCGACGGAGTGACGTCGCGTCGACGGGCGGCTGCGATCCATGCCTCGACCGAGGCCTGGGTGGGTGCCTGCTGGCCGGGGAACCGGGCTGCGGTGAACGCGGCGAACCGGATCAGCACCCGTTCCTCGGCGCCGTATTTGTAACCGGTGGCGCGTTTTTCGGTGACCAGAGCACCGATCGCCTCGGTCATCGTGATGTCGGCGTTCATCGCGTCACCCCATGCGTGGGCTCGTCCGGGTCCAGCGCGCACTTGGCCAAAAGGCCCAGAGAGGATTTCAGATAGACACCAGTCGACCGGACGTCCTGGTGACCGAGGATGTCAGCGATCTGCTCGACCGGTGTGCCGCTTTCCATCAGCCGGGTCGCCAGCGAATGCCGCAGAGAGTGCATGCCGTGTCGGCGTTTCTCGCTCACCGGAACATGCGCTGCCCGAGCATGTTTGACCAGAATCTGATGTAAATGGTCCTGATCGGAGAACGGGCCGATCGGGGCCATATGCCGCACGAACACCTGCGGATGCTCACAGTCGGGCCGGCCGTGGCGGATGTAATCGATCACCGCCCAGCCGACATCTTTCAGCAGCGGCAGCCGCACTCGGTGACCAGTCTTGACCTGCGTCACGAACAGGCGGTTGCCCGGCCAGTCGAAGTCGGCGAACTCCAGCCGTTTGATGTCGACGCCGCGCAGCCCGAGCCTGGTGATCAGCAGGATGATCGCGTAATCCCTTTTCCCGCACGGGTTGTCCCGGTCGATCGCTTCCACGATCCTGGCCACCTCGCCTGGACCCCACACCGACGGGATCCTGGCGTGGCGGGACGAGCGTGCCGCTGGCACCGCCTCCAGACACGCCTCGTCGACCAAGCCGACGGCGGAGGCGAACCGCAGGAACGACCGCACCGCACAGAGTTTCTGCTCGACGGTCTTGAACTGGTATCCGGTCAGTGTGGCGACGAACGCCCCGATCATGGCGGCGTCGCAGCAGCCTAACCCTCCACGGGTGCCGGTGAACGCGACGAATTCCCCGGCCAGCGTCCCATAAGTCCGCACCGTCGACACCGAACGCCCAGCCGAGCGCAGCTGCGCCTGGAACCGGGCCACCGTCTCAATGCCGGCCTCGTCCAGCTTGCTCACCGACCGGCTGTAGCGGCGCAGCACCGCCCCGTGGACCGCGTAATCGTCCAGCATCGCAGCGACCCTGAACAGATACACATCGGTTGGCTTCAGTGTTCCGGCCTGCTCCTTGCCGAAGAACCCGCACGCGTCGTCGACCCACGCCATCGCCCCATCCAAGAAAAACTCCTCGACACCCCGTGCAGCGAAGTACTTTTGCATCCGCCGCCAGCACCCCCGGTACCAGACCAGCGTCGATTCCTTGTAGCCCAGACGCTGCAACTCCGCTTCCAGGCCCGACACCAACGCAGACAACCTCGCCATGACAACCGACCTCCGATCATGCCCGGCCCGGCACCATGCCGGACCTCCTGATCAGAGGATCCACGCGTTATGCGCAGTGATCGACCCCTGAAATCGCTGTCATCAGGCCATACCGACCGACACTGCGCATAACCCAGCGCTGTTCATAAGGGGGTATTTTGAGTCCTTTGCTCTCCAACATCTATCTGGACCGGTTGGACAAGTACGTCGAGACAACACTTCTGCCCGCCTTCAACCGGGAGGCTTATTCATAAGCCTGTCCCGCAATCGGCTGTGGCATAGCAACTCTCGTGGCCTGTGTGGCCGGTGAGACGGTGATCGCACTGCTTGATACGTCGGCGCGTCGCAGCCGAATTGGCAACGGCCCTCATGTATCTCAGTTCGTGGAGTTACGAAGTCTACGAGCGAGAACGAGGGCCGTTGCGGTACAAGGCTATTACGGGGCTGACCGATGGGCAACTGACGGAACTGACTGCCCGGGTACACGAGACCGTCGGCGGGTTCGAGTCGGCCGGTCGCCCTTACGCGTTGAGCTTGTTCAGGTCTGTCGCTTTGGTGGTGTCGTTGATGCGCAGAAACCTCGTCCAGGATGTCGCGGGCGCGTTCTTCGGGATCAGTCAGTCCACGGTGAGCCGCCGCTGGGATCTGCTGCGACCGGTGATCGCTGACGTACTCGAAGAGTTCGTTCCCAACCCCCGCGACGTCATCGGAGTCGGGTCCGTGCTGGTGGACGGCACAATCTGCCCGACCTGGGACTGGTCGGCGATCCCGGACCTGTTCTCCGGAAAAACCCAGTATCCGGGGTTCAACATCCAGATCGCCGCCTACCTCGACGGCAGGCTCGTCGCGGTCGGCATGACGATCGTGCACGGCGCCCGACACGACGCGCACGCATACGCCGCCTCCGGACTCGCCGACCTTCTCGCCGAGATCGACACTGTCGCCGATTCCGGTTACGTCGGTGTCGACGGAATCGATCTGGTGCCCTACAAGAAACCTCCGGGCCGCGAACTGCACGAGAGCCAGGCCGCGTTCAATACCGCACTCTCCGGAATCCGGGCCGCGGTGGAGCGAGCCGTCGCTCACCTGAAGACCTGGCGCATGCTCAGCGAGGAAGGCGGCCGCTACCGCGCGCCAGTCCACAAATTCCCCTCTGCCCTGAAAACGATAGTCGCACTGCACTTTTTCGCGGAGGCTTATGAATAACGCTCCGGGGAGCCCGGCGCAGGCCGTATCTGCCGTATATGCGGGTGCACAAGGCAGCATGGAAGCTGGAGAAACGTGGTCAACGGGAGGAAGCGCGGCAGTTGCGTCGTCAGCTGCAACAACTTCCCTCTCATGACCCGAATGATCCGGGTTTCCGCCGGCTGCACTATATCCGCTATGCCGACGATTGGTTGCTGGGATTCTCCGGAACACGGCGGGAAGCCGAATTGATCAAGGAACAGGTCGGTAGGTTCCTGCGGGATCGTTTGAAGCTGGAACTGTCCGAGCCGAAGACCCTGATCACCCACGGGCGGACACAGGCCGCTCGATTTCTCGGCTACGAAATCGTGGTCCACCACAACGACGCCAAGCGCGATCGGAACGGTCACCGCTCGATCAACGGGCAGATCGGCCTGAAAGTGCCGATGGATGTCGTGCGGGGAAAACGCAAACCCTATCTGCGCCGCGGTAAACCTGCTGCTCTGCTCGCGCGTGCGCACGATTCGGACTTCCGGATCGTCGCGCGCTATCAGGCGGAGTTCCGGGGCATCGCGGAGTATTACCAGCTGGCCTACAACCGGCACCGTCTCGGCCTGCTGAGATGGATTATGGAACGGTCTTTGACCAAGACGCTGGGACATAAGAACAAGATCAGCGTCACCAAGGTCTGGAACCGTTACCGGTCCACCTGGCAGACGCCTGCCGGTCCCCGAAGGGGACTTCAGGTCGAAGTCGAACGCGGGAACGGAAAGAAAGCCCTGGTCGCTCGGTGGGGCGGAATATCGTTGGCCCGCAGGACCATGAGGGTAACCCTCAAAGACGAACTCCCGGCGGTATGGAGGAAGCGCTCCGCAGAACTCATCGACCGGCTCATGACCGGCCGCTGCGAACTCTGCAAGAAATACACGGACGTCGAAGCGCACCACATTCGGCGACTGAGCGACCTCCCCTCGGAGAATGAGGCTGAGCAGCCCGACTGGGCAAAGCAGATGGCATCACGCCGCCGCAAAGCCCTTATCGTCTGTCGCGACTGCCACAAAGACATCCACAACGGATGTTCCACCCGGCAGGATTCGAGGAAAACGGCACTGGAGAGCCGGCTGCGGTCATAAGTCGCACGCCCGGTTCGGAGGGGGGCCGTCGGAAAAGGAGCCGCGCACGCGGACACCTCGCCGACGGCCTACCCAGCTGGGCCAGGTGATCGGACACCCGAGGGCCGGGAGGTACGCGTGATGCGGGAAGCCGAAACGGTACTGGGTGTCCTGCGTGAACGCGGAAGGCGCGGCCTGCCGCTGGAACGACTCTATCGTCAACTGTTCAACCCGCAGTGGTATCTGCTGGCCTACGGGCGTCTGTATTCCAACAAGGGGGCCATGACGCCCGGACCCGACGGCGAGACCGTCGATGGCATGTCCCTGGGCAAGATCGGACGCATCATCGATGCGTTGCGTCACGAGCGCTACCGGTTCAAGCCCGTCCGTCGCACCTATATTCCCAAGAAGAATGGGAAGAAGAGGCCGCTGGGGCTGCCGTCCTGGTCGGATAAACTTGTCGGCGAAGTGATCCGCCTGCTTTTGGAGGCGTATTATGAGCCGCAGTTCTCCGATCTGTCGCATGGGTTTCGGCCGAATCGTGGCTGTCACATCGCATTGTCGGAAATAACGCGTCGCTGGACCGGCACGACATGGTTCATTGAAGGCGACATCGCCGACTGCTTCGGATCGCTCGATCACGAAATCGTGTTATCCGTGCTCTCGGAAAGAATTCACGATGGCCGTTTCCTTCGGTTGCTGCGTAACATGCTGCAAGCCGGATACTTGGAAGATTGGATAAGGCGGGATTCTCTCGCCGTTGCTCGCCAATATCGCGCTGTCGGCGCTGGACGATCACTTCGACCGGCAATGGCATGACGAAATGGGAAACGCGAATCAGCGGGCCAAGCGCAGGAGGAAAGGCCAAGGCATCTGGCGACTCGTTCGCTACAGTGACGATTTCGTCCTGGTGGTGTTCGGTAACCGCCATCATGCCGAGGAACTGCGGGAGGAAGTGTCGGCCGTGCTCGCCCCGTTGGGGCTGCGGCTGGCGCCGGAGAAGACCGCTGTGGTCCACATCGATGAGGGATTTGACTTCCTCGGCCACCACATCCGCCGCCAGCGGAAGCGGGGGACGTCGAAGTACTGCGTCTACACCCAATGCCACTTAGCTTGACGTGTTTTCGCAGGTCATCGGCATGATTGCGATGTAGTGCCAGCTGGTTGGTCTGTGAGACTGGTTGGTGTGGAGCGTTTTTGGGCGTGTCGGTGCCGGATCGTGTCGGTGCTGGGGTTAGCGTCGCCGACGTGGTGGATGTGGGTGCGGTGTCGTTGATCGATCAGGTGTCGTTGGGTGTGTTGACCGCTGTGGTGGACCGTGATGCGGTGGAGATGGCGATTTCCGAGCACGGCAAGGCGCCCAAGCGTCGTGGTGGGACGTTGCCGCCGCATTTGGTGATGTATTTCGTGGTCGCGTTGGCGTTGTTCGCAGGTGTGGACTACGAGGGGGTGATGCGGAAACTGGTTGGGCCGCTGCGGCTTTGGCGTTGTTGGGATCCGAAGTGGAGTTTGCCGACCTCGGGTGGGATCACCCAGGCCCGGCAGCGGCTGGGGTTCGAGCCGATGAAAACACTGTTCGAGCGGATCGCGGTGCCGGTGGCGTCGCGGCTGACCCTGGACGCGTTCTACGCGCGACGCAGGCTGGTCTCGATTGATGGCATGGTGTTCGACGTGGCCGACACCGAGGCCAACGCAACGGAATTCGGTAAACCGAGCAAGGGAGTGTTGCCACAGGCACGGGTGGTGACGTTGACCGAATGCGGCTCGCATGTGAGCCTGGGCGCGGTGATCGGGCCGGTCGTGGGCAAGGGCACCGGTGAACGCACCGCCGCGGCCGAACTGATCTGGTTACTCGAACCCGGCATGATGTTGGTGTGTGACCAGGGGTTCTACAGTTTCAAACTGTGGTGCCAGGGCGCCGACACCGACGCCGACCTGTTGTGGCGTCTCGGTGACATTATGGACCTGCCGATCGTGGACCGCCTCGGTGACGGCTCCTATGTGACACTGCTTTTCGCGCCCAAAACCCCGGCGAAAATGCGGGCCGAGCTGCTGGAGGCGGCCATAGCCGGGGAGGAGTTGGACTGGGACCGGACTCGTTTCGCCCGCGTCATCGAGTACGAGATCACCGACCGTGGCGAAGGCGGTGAGCTGATCTGCCTGCTCACCACCATCCTCGACCCGCACGAGGCACCCTCGCTGATCCTGGCCGAGGCCTATCACCAACGCTGGGAACACGAAGCCGCGAACAGGCAAATCAAGACGCAGCTCCGCGGCCCCGCCAAAACCCTGCGCTCGCAAACCCCGGACATGGTCCGCCAGGAAATATACGGATTCCTCATCGCCCACTACGCGATCTGCTCGCTGATCTGCCGGGCCGCGGTCGAGACCGGCATCGATCCCGACCGCGTGAAGTTCACCCAGACCGTCCGACTCGCCCGCGACACCATCGCAGGCCCGGACGGTTTTTCCCCCTGACCGCCAACTCGAGCTCCACACCGAACTCGCCGAACAGATCACCGCAAAACGCCACCTCAACCCCCGCCGCCACCGCTCCTACCCCCGCGTCGTCAAACGCGCCAGACACAACAGCTTCCGAGTAAAACGCAAGGCAGACAAGGGAACCCGTCACACCGGACCCGCTACCATCCGGCTGGCCAACCAAAGCTGCATCACGCCGACACAACGACGACCATCCGCAAAACCGCCGGTCACAGCTCTACAGGGGGCGAGCTAAGCGGCATTGCGTCTACACCAAGCCGTCCAAGAAGGCGATCCAGTCGGTCAAGGACAAGGTGAACGTGAAAACATACAGGTCGACCCGCCACATGGACCTCGACGAACTGATCCTCGGTGTGAACAGGTCTCTGGCGGGGTGGGCGAACTACTTCAGGCACGGAGCGTCCAAGGCCACCTTCACCGCGATCGACTCCCACACGTGGAATCGACTGATGCGCTGGACGAGGGCCAAGTACGCGGGCAAGACCGGCCTGTCCATGAAAGAACTCCGACGCCGCTTCTGCGACACCGGGTGGAGGTTCGCCCACAACGGGGTCGTATTCACCGGCGCCTCCAGCGTCGCAGTGACCCGCTACCGCTACCGCGGCAGCGTCATCGCGACCCCGTGGACACTGAAACCGGCAGCCGCCACGAGCAGCTGACCAGCGGCCAAGACACGTGGAGAGCCCGGTATGTGGAATATCCCGAGCCCCGGATTATGCCGAGTGGACCGTAGCTGCTCGGCATAGTCGCAGGTCACTGTGATGGTGGTGGTCGCGGGCTCGGCATATTCAGAGTGCTTCGAGGAAGGCGAGCAGGGTGTCGTTGGGCCGATAGCGTCCGGGTGGTGTTGAGGGCGGGGCGATCCGGGCGAGAGCTTTCTCCTTCAGGGCAAGGTCGGCGTGCAGGTAGATCTGGGTGGTCTCGACGCTTTCGTGACCGAGCCAGAGCGCGATGACGGAGGTGTCGACGCCGCTGTGGAGCAGCTGCATGGCAGCGGTGTGGCGCAGGGTGTGGGGTGTGACATGTTTGACGTGCAGTGATGGGCATTGCTGGGCCGCGGTGGCGGTGTGTTTGGTCAGCAGCGAGGCGACCGCGTCGGTGCTCAGGGGGTGCCCGCGGCGGGTGGGGAAGACGGGATCGGTGGGACCACAGTCGTTTTCGTGAAGCCAGTTGGTGAGTGCGGTGATGGTGTGGCTGGTCAGGGGTGTGGCGCGTTCTTTGCGTCCTTGCCGTGGCAGCGGACGTGAGCGCCGCCGCCGAGGTGAAGATCGGTGCGGACGAGTCGGGTTATTTCCGAGACCCGTATGCCGGTCTGGACCGCCAGCGTGAGCAGGGCCTGGTCTCGCCGGCCGAACCAGGTGTCGGTGCCGGGAGCTGCCAGCAGCGCGTCGATCTCGTCTCGGGCCAGGTAGCAGACGATTTTCTGGTCGTGGCGTTTGGCGGGGATGGCCAGCACTCGCTGGATCTGTTCGGCATGTTCGGGATGCTGCAGTGCGGCGTAGCGGAACAGGGAGTGGATGGCGGTGAGCCGGGCGTTGCGGGTGGAGATGCTGTTGCCGCGTTCGGTTTCCAGGTGCGTGAGGAACGCGGCGACCAGGGGCGCGTCGATGTCAGCGACGTCGAGCACCGATGGCTGTTTGCCGGTGTGGTCGCGGGCGAAGACAAGCAGCAGCCGCAGGGTATCGCGGTAGGCGGTGATGGTGTGCGGGCTGGCGTCACGTTGAACCGTCAGCCGGTGAGTGAAGAACGCTTCGAGGGTGGGTGCCAGGGCGGTCATGGCCGTTGTCCTCGATGCTGTTGGAGCCATTGCCCGGCCACCGCCAGCAGCTCCGGGGTGGCCTGCAGATACCAGTAGGTCGACGACGGTCCGACGTGACCGAGGTAGGCCGACAGCGACGGCATCCGGGCGGCGACGTCCGCGTCGTCGCGATACCAGTCGATCAACGTTGCGACGGTGAAGCTGTGCCGCAGGTCGTGGACGCGGGGCAGTGCCCCGTTGTGGGGCGCCAGCCCGGCCGCGGCGACGATGCGGGCGAACATCGCATTAGCCCGGCGGGTGGTGATCCGCCCGGCACGGCTGGACACGAAGAAGCACCGCGCTGCCGGACGCGGACACAAGCGTCGACGCACCTGCGTGTAATCGCGCAGTGCCGCAACGGTTGTGGCGTGCACCGGGATGCGCCGCTGCTTGCGATACTTGGTCTGGCGGATCGTGATCACCGCAGCGTCGAGATCGACATCATCGATGTCCAACCCCACGGCTTCGCCCACCCGCATGCCGGTCACGGCCAGCAGCCCGAACAACGTGTAGTAGGTCGCCGCGCTCAACAGCCGGGGCCGCCTAGCCGCCGCGTCCAGAAGGGCAGTGATGTCGTCGGCCGACATCACATACGGTGTCGGGCGCCGGCGCCGATAGGCCAGCAGATCACGCGGCGGCACCGGCACCGCCGGGTCGATACCGTGCAGCCAGCGCAGGAAACCACGCACGACGGTCAGCCGCTGTTTCCAGCGAAACGGTTGAACCCCTTGGGGTCCGGTGGCCCAATCCAATGCAGCCTCAACGGTCGGCATGGACGCGCCGGTGCGTTCGAGATGAGTGATGAACGCCGGCAGCAGACGGGCGTGGTCGTCGAGTTTGAACCCCAGCCCCCGCCGGATCCGCAGGTATTCATCGACGCGGGCATGCAGTTCGGGACTCATTTCCGGCTCCCAGGCCATGAGCGGGCGACCACTCGCAACGCGGTCATGTCCTCACGGGCGTAGAGCATGGTGGTGGCCGTGTTCCGGTGCCGAAGCACCTGCCCGATTTCCAGCAGCGGTGCGCCGGCGGCACGCATCTCGGTGGCCGCCGTGTGACGCAACCGATGCGCGCCGACAACCGGTAACCCGGCGCGGGTGCAGGCGCGGGCCACGATCTGGCTGACACCGCTGGGCGACAACGGCTCCCACGGCGCCAGCGAGCCCAGGAACAGGCTGCGGGAGCCACCGCCTCGTCTGCCGTCACGGCAGTAATCGGCGATCGCTTCGCCGACATCGACCGGCACCGGCAGCGCTTCACGCCGGTTACCCTTGCCCGTTACCATCAATTCCCCGGCGCGCCAGCGAATATCGTCCACGGTCAGGCCGGCCACTTCCGACCGCCGCAAACCCAGCCTTGCAAGTACCTCGAGGACGGCGTAGTCCCGCAGCCCGACGCGGGTTCGCCGATCACAACAGGAGAGCATCCCGGCGACATGGTCGGCGGGCACGGCACGCACCACACCCTGATCACGCCAGCTCGGCGCGACCGGGACCGCGTCCACCAGCAGGGCGGACGTATGCGCGTGGAGATACAGGAATCTCAGCAACGCCCGCAATCCGGTGGTCACCGTGTTCAACGATCCCCTGTTGCGCCGGGAAGCCTCACCCAGCACGAAAGCGTTCACCGACCCACCCGACAGGAACGCCGGATCACCCGGCTCCCAATGACATTCGCCCAGGAACCGCTCGGCGACCTTGCGGTAGTTACCGACAGTCGACGCCGCCAACCCGCGCTCGGCGACCAGATAGGCAACGAACTGCTCGATCACCAGGTCCCGCCCACCACAAAGGCGCTGCACCGGCTCCGCCGCAGGCACGACACCGACGCCGCGCAAATGATCGAGCAGCGGCTGCATCCCCTTCACCGTCAACGTCCGGTCGACCCAACTACGGTCCCTACGAACCTCCAGGAATCGCTCGACCTGCGGCATCACCAATTCCTCAGGCGGCAAACCGATCTCGGCCAGCCAACTGCTCAGGTGAGCCATCCGCAGCAGGTGCTCAGCACACGACCGCTCCGAATACCCCAGCTCGAGCAGGTCCGTACGGAACCCCGCGACATACACCTGCAGCGGCCCCGACACACCCACCCGCCACGGTGACGGCCTGTTCATGATCCACGCCTCCTTCACCGGGACACCCTGTTCCGGTGAAACCAGCATCAACCCGATCAGCCGACCGGAATATGCCGAACCGCGACCCAGCATTCAGGCCATCACCAGCAGGAATGATCATCCACTCGGCATAATCCGGGGCTCGGGATATTCCCCGCTATGCCGAGTTCGGCATAGCGGGGAGACGCATACGCCGGGTTCGGGAGGGGTTCCGGGAAACGGGCCGATGGCAACATCGGCACCGCGTCCGGGGCCTACCTCACCAGTGTTGTGTGCGGATGGCCCGGTCACCTCGCTGGTCGAGTTATCTCTGGCCGCTGAGCATCGACGCGGCCATGGTGCGCTCTACGACGGCGTGAACCATGGTCGGATCGATATCGCCAGGTTTCGCAATATTGTAGCGGCCCAACAGATTCCGCGTTGTGACGACGGTCGGATCGTGTTGGCCATCGATGTCAGCAACTGGTTGCGGCCAGATGCCGCGACCAGCCCGGACCGGTTGTTCTCCCCACACCTACGGACGCGGCAAGGGACAGGCGCAAATGATTCCGGGGTGGCCGTACTCGTTTGTGGCGGCGCTGGAGCAGTGGCTGGGTGCGGATGCGGCCGACAGGGAAACGGGGACGAGGCGATGATCTGTGTGCGACTATCCGCCGTAAACGAGCGATCACCACGTCTCACTCAAGCTCATACAGGGTGCCAGTGAGTAGGGCGGGGGCGGCGTATAGTACCGAGCGCCCTCCCAGTTACTCCGCTCGATATGCGTTGAGGTGAACGTGCGCAACGATCCGTACCACTTCCCACCTGACAGAGAGTATGTAGGGGAGCCCCGCGGTAGCCGTCCTGACTCTTCGTAAGACTGACCTCGGTGTCTTGGGCGAGATCTGTCGGTCGGTCTGCCGCGGGGCTCCCGTGCACGCACCGGACGCGGCGTTGGTGACTTCATAGGAGCCTGTTGCAGCAGACCCGTCTCTGTCTTGTCCGTTCGTGCGGCTGGTGCGTGCCGCCCTGCCCACTTCGCTACGAGCACAGGACGGCGATGCTCTCCATTACACACGAACACGACCCGGTGATCGGCGAACACGACCCGGTGATCGAGGTCGCAGGTGGGGTCGACACCCACCAAGACACCCACACCGCGGCGGTGATCGACCTGATCGGCCGCGTACTCGGCACAGCGGTGTTCCCCGCCGACGCGACCGGTTATGCCGCACTGCTGGTGTGGATGCAACGGTTCGGGCGCTTGGTCCGCGTCGGTGTCGAAGGCACCGGCGCCTACGGTGCCGGACTGGCTCGCCTGCTGCGCGATCACGACGTGGACGTGATGGAGGTGGATCGCCCTGATCGCAAAACGCGCCGATTCCAGGGCAAGTCCGACCCGATCGATGCCATCCAAGCCGCGAGAACGGCTTTAGCCGAAAACCGCACCGCCACACCGAAACACCGTGACGGGCGCATCGAAGCCCTGCGCAACCTGCGCGTGGCCCGCCGCTCCGCGGTCGACCAACGCGCCGACACGCAACGCCGCATCAAGGCCTTGATCGTCACCGCTGCCGACGAACTGCGTCAGCGGCTGCGTGGACTATCCGACACCGAACTCATCAGCACCTGCGCGCGACTACGGCCCGACCGGGCCGACACCGCGTCACCGGTCACCGCCACGAAGATCGCGCTGCGCTCGCTGGCTCGCCGCCACCAGCAACTCACCGTCGAGATCAGCGACCTCGACGAGTTACTGCACCCGCTCGTGACCGCTATCAACCCACACCTGATCGCCGCCAACGGTGTCGGCACCGACACCGCCGGCCAGCTACTGGTCACCGCCGGGGAAAACCACAACCGGCTGCGTTCGGAGGCCGCGTTCGCCATGCTCTGCGGCGTCGCTCCGATCCCGGCCTCGTCCGGCAAAACCAACCGGCACCGACTCAACCGCGGCGGTGACCGCAACGCCAACGCCGCCCTCTACCGCGTCGTGCTCTGCCGCCTGCGCTGGGATCCCCGCACCCGCGCCTACGCCGAACGACGCACCAAACAAGGCATGTCCAAGAAAGAAATCATCCGATGCCTCAAACGCTACCTCGCCCGCGAGCTCTACCAGCTCATCACCACCGAACCCGCCACTTGACATCCATAGGAGCATCCTCGTCAGCAAGCTGATCGACACGATTCCGACTCTGGTGCGATCGAAGCCGGACACTCGGCGGCGGGGTCGCCGGTGGTGATGTCGATGGGTTCGTTGGCGCACCAGAGTTGGATGTCGTGTTGTTTGAGCCTGTATTCGAACTCCACGCTGGCTCGGGTGTCGCGGGCGGTGCGTGAGATTTGTTCGGCGATAACGACATCGAAGGCGGGCTGCGGGGATGTAGCGGCGGTGAGGAGGTCGGTGATTCCGCCGTCGCGGGGGACGGGGATGTTGAACTTTTCGTGTGAGGTGCCGTGTCCGCGTTGGTCGAGGTCGAGGCGCCCGGTTTCGATGTCCCAGTAGTAGGCCACGGTCACGACTTGGACGGGGAGGCCTGCGAGTTTGGTTTGGCAGGTGGTGACTTGGCGGGGGATGGACAGGGTGGGGTCTTGGTTGTCGTCGGTGGAGGTCCTGCCGACGAAGGCGGCGCGGATGATGGGTGCGATCTGGTTTGGGTTGGTGGGGGTGAGTCGGGCGATCAGGTCTTCGATGGTCACCGTCGATGGTGCAGGGGTGAGGTCGCCGTTTGTCCCGTTTGAGCGTGTGGGGTCGTCCATTGCAGTACCTCCCGGATCGCGTGTGCTTGCAGGATGTTCAGGCGTCGTCCTGGTTCACCGGCGATGTGGATGATGTCGAAGGTGGCCGATAGGTGTGGATTTGTGGCTGGTTGCCGGGAGTGATTCGGCCCCAGCGTATTCGCGGCAGGTGCGTTGTCCATGTTTGATCATGAGAAGCGGCGGTGGTGATCAGCAAGGATCGTCGTCCGGCCGGTACACGGGGGTTTGTGGACGCGGACGGGGGGGTGCTCCGCGAGAATTATGCGGGAGTGATGGCGGCCGCTCTCTTGTGGCGCACTGCTCCCGGCGGCCTACTGCACCAGCGGATATCACTGGCCGTCGGCCGGTGACTATGGTCGCGTCTCCATGGATCCGACATGCTGGCGAGTGTGGGGTAGATGTCGGGTTGTTGTGTGCGAGGGGGGATTCGGGCGCAGATTCACGACACTGATGACACTTGCGGGTGTTCGAGTGGCGTCGAATCTAATTCGCCGGGGCGTTGCGGTCAAGCCGAACCGTCAGCGTGTTGTGGTGTGTTCAGTTGCTGGAGAGACGGATTTGATGCCAACTCAGGAGGTAGCTGGAAGTAGCTTCGGACATGGTTGTCTGTAGGCCCGAAGGCGAGCCATGCTGCTGGACAGCATCAGCGAGGGTGTCGGCGAGGCATTCCGGCGCAACAATTCTGGCATAGATGCCGGCTGCTATCGTCTGAACCTGTATCCGCACATTCTCTTTCGTTTCGAAAGGATCTCCATGGCACGCAAGGTCGTTGTCACGATGGTCGATGACTATGATGGCGAATCGCCTGCTGAAGAAACGGTGGTGTTCGCGATCGACGGCGTGACTTACGAGATCGACCTTTCTGTGCTGAATGGAAGTCGGCTGCGGGGTGTCTTCGAGCAGTGGACGCCGGACGCCCGCAGGGTGGGTCGTGTGCCGAGGGGCAAGCGCGGCTTCGCCGGGACGGCAAGCGATCGGGAGCAGACGGCGGCGATCCGCGACTGGGCGCGTAAGAAGGGGCTCACGGTGTCGGGTCGTGGTCGGATCTCGGCCGAGGTTGTCGAGCGGTACAACAAGGAGAACCTTCAACCTGCGGGGTAGGTCTCGCGTCAACGATGTCTGCACGTACCCGCCGTGTATTGGGGGTACGTCACGCCGCTGGCTGAACCGCAGATCCGGCCCGGAGGGGAAGCGGGGTCGGGCATGGATGGGCCATCTGAGGATGGGCTCAGACGAGCAACAGGTGATCGAACCTCGCGATGGTGTGATCACATGCCCGAACCTGTTGGGCAGGCGGCCATTTCGGGCGCACGACCCGTTACGCCGACCTCGACCCCGAGGTCTTCGTCGAGCAGTGGGTCGCCAACGGCGTCCCCGCGGTGTTGCGCGACTGCTCACAGACCTCCTCGTGGCCATCCGCTACGACCGCGGCGCGGCGCTCTCCAACGGCGTAGAACAAGCCCTCGGCCGGCTGGTCGGCCGGGCCGTTCGAGGACTACGTGGCCGCGACTGCCGACGCGGGCTACTGGAACTGGGCCGACGGACCACATCCGCCGCCTACTCCAGCCCCGAGGGCCGTCGCCAATGCACTCTCATGCCGCTGATGGGATGTCCGCCAGCGCATTTCAGGTGCCGTGGCAAGCCGGTGATCTCAACGGTTGGGTAGGCCGTGCAGCGAGGTGCCCGTAGTTTGCAGGCCCTTTTCCTATTAAATATCCCTAGTACTCCAGTTGTAGATCGTTACCGTGCCGAGTGGTCTGTTTCGGGGTGATGATTTGCAGGGCAGGGGGATTCGCGTGGCCGAGTTGGACGAGGGCGGCCACCGCGTGTTCGTGTTGACTGTGTGTGCAATACAACCGAATCGGCGGTGGCCGCTGCCTGCAGCGTAGACCCTGCGCGGTGGGACGAGGGTTTGGACGGGTTGATGGCGCGGATCGCGGGCTGTTTCCGCCGCGTGGAACCTCGCAAGACCGCGCGAGCGATGGTGGCGGGGCTGGCAGCGAAGCTTCCGAACAAGAACTGCTGGACTTTGTCCGAACACACAGGTCACGAAACCCCTTATGCCATGCAGCATTTGCTGTCGCGGGCGAAGTGGGATGAAGATGCGGTCCGCGACGACCTGCGTGATCATGTTGTGGACCATCTCGGTACCGATCAGGTGATCGCGGTGATCGACGAGACCGGTGACCTGAAGAAGGGCGCCATGACCGCCGGTGTGCAGCGGCAGTACACCGGCACTGCCGGACGCATCGAAAACGCCCAAGTCGCAGTGTATTTGACCTACTCCACCACACGAGGGCACACGCTCATCGACCGCGAGTTGTATCTGCCGAAATCCTGGACCGACGCCCCGGACCGGTGCACCGAGGCCGGTATCCCCGCCGGCGAGGCGGTGCTGGTCACCAAACCCGCCCTGGCGCAGCGGATGATCACCCGAACCCTCGACGCCGGCGTAGCGCTGGGCTGGGTCGCCGGTGACGAGGTCTACGGCGCCGACCCGAAATTGCGGGCAGAACTCGAAATCCGCGGTGTCGGTTACGTTCTCGCGATCGGTGCCAACCGCCGCGTGCACACCGCTGCCGGGGACCTGCGCGCCGACACCGCCGCTGCGGCACTACCATGCAGCGCCTGGCAGTGCCTCTCGGCCGGTGACGGCGCGAAAGGCGCCCGCCTGTACCACTGGGCATGGATGGACATCGACGCCGACCCCGACGCCTCAGGTCACCGATGGCTGCTGGTCCGACACAACCGGGCGACCGGGGAAATGGCGTACTACCGGTGCTGGGCCCCGCAACCGGTGACTCTGCCCCAACTCGTCACCGTCGCCGGTCGCAGGTGGACCGTGGAGGAAGATTTCCAATCCGGAAAAGGGCTGGCCGGCCTGGACGAGCACCAGGTCACCTCGTGGACTTCCTGGCGGCGCTGGACCATCCTGGCCATGCTCGCACTGGCATTCCTGACTATCACCGCGATCACCGAAAACACCACCCACCCTGCCGCGCCAGACCTGATCGCGTTGATCCGCAACGAAATCCAAGCTCTCTTGCCGAGGAACCCGCTCACCGCCGTCGCCGACCTCGCCTTCCGGATACGCCGATCAATCTGGCGTCGACGACACCAACACCGAGCCAAACAATGCCACTACCAGCGACGATCACAACAGACCTGACGGTACGTCACGAACTACGACTGGAGTACTAGAGTTAGCCGGGGTCTCTGCTGGCTGTGTAGTCCCAGGACCTGGGGCTACTCCTTGGGTTTGGGATGGGTTTGTCGATTGAGGGTGTCTCAGGATTCCTGAAGCTCTATCGTTGCCATCACTGGTCTTGCTGGATCAGTGAAGGCGAGGGGGCCCAGTTTGAGCCTGGCGGTCGTACGAGATCTGCGTGAGGCGCGTGCTGCGGCCGGACCGGACGAGCTGGCCGCGCTGGAGACCGACGTCTTCGCCGGGTTCGTCTTGGCTCGGGCAGCGGCCGGGTTGGCCGACGCCACCATCGTCTCCGACGTGGTCAATCTCGAGCAGATCCGAGTCTGGTTCGGTCGGCCGTTGTGGGAGATGGAACCGCCCGACGCCAACGCGTATTTCGGCACGGTGCTGCGGAGTGCGGCCAAGGGCACCAGACAGGCACGTTCGCGAGCACTGCGTGTCTACTTCCTGTTCCTGGAGATCCGACACAAGGTGGAGATCCACCAAGTGACCGGGCGGGTCGTGGAATGCCCGATCGATGAGATCCGGCAAACATAAAGCGCGACACGCCGATTCAAACACCAGCCAGCTGACCAGCAGCTACGCAACCAGCTGAGTAGCTACCAAACGACGCCTGGCCGACCTGTGCTGGCGAACCGTGATCCGAGACGAACGACGCACAACCCGGAACGAACTGACCTACCACGTTGAAGCCGCTTGACAAATACAACCGGGCGAATACCCCCACACAACACAGTCCCCGGTAGTCTCCATCAACACCATGAATCTCAGTCGTCACTAACGACTCCGGTGTTCGACTGGCTTGCCGGGGGCCTGGCCAGAGCCTGGATAAAAGTCACTGGAGTCGACAGACGCCTTCGCCGACACGTTCAACTCTCTCCGGTATTCCGGTGTAATAAATAATTTACTCCAGATTTGTCCCCAGTTCAATACCTGTGCATCCCTGAATATTGCCGTATTTCGGCTGATCAAGTGGGTCGTTTGAGACAGCGTTTGGCTGCTTTCGGTGACTTTCCTCGGGTGATCTTCTTGTCGTAGTAGCTGCGTCCTGCACTGCCGCGCATCCGGATCTGGATCATCGCGATGGTATGCAACGCGGAGTTGAGTTCTCGATCGCCGTAGCGGGACAGACGATGACGAGAGGGTTCGGCGCTGGCGATCTCGACGGGTGCGGTGCCGGTGTAGTTGGCATAGGCGGTCGCGGTCGCGAATCTGCTTGCACGGCATGTGCGGCCGATGATCCGGGCGGCCATCACAGGACCGGCACTGGGAATGTCTCGCAGCGTGGTGCCGTGCAGGTCGAGCAGTTCGCTCATCGCCGCAGCGTTTGATCGACCGTCATGCAAATCGGCAGCTGGCGATCCACGCGCGCAGCGGCGCCGACGAGCGGTCGAGCTCGCGCCCGCCAACAGGCGCTCCAGGCCCAGCAAGCCCAGGGCGAGGCCGACCTGCTACTGCGCGGCGCCGCCGAAAACGACCTGCCCACCTATCTCCTCGACCTCGCCAGCTGACCAGGGTCGGGGCCGCGGGAGCCATCGGCTGTGGGCCGGCGGGTGCGGTTGTTTTCAGTCGATGAGTTCTTCGTCGCCGCATTCGCCACATCGCCACAACTCGCCACCGTTGGCCAGTTCGGCGATCTTGACCAGGACGCCTTCGCCGTGGCAGGCCGCGCAGTCGAGGTAGGTATCGCGATGTGGATGCTGCTCGGTGAGGTCGCCGAGCAGCTCCCATTCCTCTTCCTCGTCCATCGAGCCGCTGTCGTCCATCGCGGTAGTTCTCCCCGCTACCTTGGTCCGTCGCTCCGAATCGGGCTGCTGCGCCACGAAGCTCCCCCTGCGGCGAGCGTGCCTGCGGGTTCACGACCGGCGGGTGTGTCGGGTGCGTGTCGACGGCTACGCAGCTGGTGCGGCGGCGAGCAGGTCTGTGCGGGTGGGGGCCCGGACCCGCCACCGCCCAGGCGTCGTGCGGGCCGTCCTGGGCGGCGCGGAGGAGTCGCACAAGATCCTCGAACCAGTCGCCGGATGAGAGGAAACCCGGCGACCCGCCCACGATACACCGTCCGGTCTGTTTTACCTGGTGGTTGCTCGTTCGGGGCTGGCCGTGTAGTTGATGGTGTTGCCCGGCCGGGTTTCGGCGTGTTTCAGCAGAATTCCTGACGGTTGCGTCAAAGTTGCTGTAGGCGGGTGGTGTCGGTGAAAGTATGGGACCGGTCCCGCGAGTTCGTCCCAGTAGAAATTCCAACACCTCTTTTCTGGAAGGGAGCTCGGTTATGGCGGCACAGGACACGACCACCAACAACCGGTCGAGGACGTCGCAGGCCCGGGGTGAGGATGTGGCGGCGGCGGCGCGGCGCGATCCGGACAGCCCGACCGCGCGCAGCGGGTTCGCCGCTCGGGCGCTCGCTGCGCAACCACTGATCCCGGCGTGGATCGCCTGGCTACTCGAGCACGCCAGCGAACAACTGGCGCGGCTGGAGTACCAGATGCACTATCCCCTCGACCACACCGGCCATCCGGACCGGCGCACCAGCGAGGAGTGGCTGATCACCCAACGCGCCTACAACGCCGAATGTGCTGCCCGCGCGGTCGAGCGCGCCCGCCGCTTCCATGGCGGCCAGCCCGGTGTCGTCTACGCCCACGCCCCGCAGCTGCCCGACGACGACGAGTTCTACACCGCCCTCGAATCCGGCCAGGAATGGACCGGCCATTGGTACTCCCGCGACCAGATCGAAGCGTGGGAACTGTCCGAATCACCAGCAAGACGGGAAGCTGCCGCGCACTGGGTACGGTTCGACGACGGCACCGACGATTGGGTATGGGCACCCGCGCCCGGTGGGCACCACCGAGCCCGGGGGGTGAATGGCCTGTAGCGGGTTGGTTTCGCGCCCGGCGGGGGCAGATCATGTCGCGGGAGGAAACGATCCCGACGGAAGGTACCGGTATGGACGAGCGAGCCGTCGCTATCAGTTCCGTGGCTGTGCGTGACTCGCGTCTGTCGTTGGGTGTGCTCGCGTTCCTGGCGGCCCGCAGGGGCGAGGACTTCGCGATCGAGTCGATCGTGGCCGGCGGGCACCGAGGATTCCGACGCGGTCACCACGGCGCTGCGGGAACTCGTCGAGCACGGCTGCCCGCGCCCGCGGCCCGAACCCGCCCCACAGGTATCGCCGCGGCAGCCCAGAACCCGTGTCCGGGTGCTCCTGGGGTCGGAGGCGTCTTCGACGGGCCACTGCGTTTCGCGTCGCTACAGGTTCTCTAGAGGCGGTACCGGCAGCACTTTCGGCCCCGGTGCAGGGCCGGGGCCGAAGCGGCTATGACGCGCTCCTCGACTCAAGTATCGAGGCACCGTGCATGACGTCGAGGGAGCCGACAAGCACACCCGCACCGTCGATGAGATTGCCGGCACGGGTCGGGCCCGGCCGCTGCCCCCTCGGGGGCGCGGGCCGCCACGCCGCTGATCGGCCGGAACTACACCGGCGGGCCGCCGTTCGGGGTCGACGGTTGCGGGCCTGCGTGGTGGCCGGGGTCTGGGTGTGTGGGTGCCCGACGCGCTCGAGGCCGGGTCACTGACCGCGTGGCTCGTCGACGGGCACGAGTCGTGCCACGGGCATGTGGAAGGCATACCGGCTGCGAACGTCGTGGACGGGTTGAAGCCAGGCACTGTCGCCGTCGATGGCGGTGACCACGAAGATCGACACGCCCTCGGCGGTGGTCTTGACCTGATCACCCACCTTGACCACCTCGTCAGACTAGCCGCACCGCCGCACCGGTCTGCGGAACCCGCGCCGCGCTCGCGGGAAATTCCAGGCAGGCACAGCCGGTAGTTCGACGGTGTCGGCCAGCGGGTCGACTGACAAGGCGATGACGAACTCCTCGATCGTCCCGTAGCGCGCCAGGACGTTCTCCAGCAGCCGGTAGGCGGCCTCCTGCGGTCCCATGAGCGCACGCTATCCCGCCTCCACCTGCCCAAGCCGCAACCAGGCAGCGATTCGAAGGCGCAGGCCGAAAACTCCGCACCTACCATGTCACCGTGCCCGGGCAGGCGCCTCTGGCACATGCGGCCCACGTTCGGCAGCAACCGGGCAGATCACCACCCGCGACTGGGTTCGCCGGCGCTTGACATACCGGAGCCGAGTGGCAGTCTCGTCGTTGAGGCCGGGGTCCAGAGCGAGTTCGGGCACTGGTCGAAACGCCGAAGGCCCAGTCCTGTGACGGGACTGGGCCTGCGGTGGCCGAAGAAAGGAGGTGAACACATGAGCGACATCGAGCAAGAGCCTCCTGCGGCTGAGGAGACTGGCCCGACGGAGGGCGAACAGCCTGCGGCCGAGGAGGAAGCGGCGCCGGCCGAGGCCCCTGCGGCTGAGGAGACTGGCCCGACGGAGGGCGAACAGCCTGCGGCCGAGGAGGAAGCGGCGCCGGCCGAGGCCCCTGCGGCTGAGGAGACTGGCCCGACGGAGGGCGAACAGCCTGCGGCCGAGGAGGAAGCGGCGCCGGCCGAGGCCCCCGCGGCTGAGGAGACTGGCCCGACGGAGGGCGAACAGCCTGCAGCTACAACTACATAGGAGGCAGAGGCGCCGGCTGAGGCCCCTGCCGAAGAAGCTGGAACCTAGGAGCGGGAGCTGAAGCGTCCGACAGGAATCAATCATCGGATGAGGGTTTCGCCCCCGGCATGAGTCGTCACGCATGACTATGCGCGACGAAGGTGGAGCTGCCGCCGGTATTGCTTGAAGCGGCGGCTCCGCGGGACGTGCCCTGGGAGCCTGCGAACGCGGGGCCGTCGCCGGTCCACTCCGCCCCGGCCAGCCGATCCAGGCCCAGCACTGCGAGAAATGCCAGCCCCGTCAACAGATCGCCGCTGTGGAATGCGCGCTGTGCGACGACTCCGGCCTGCTGCTCGTCGGCGACCTCGCCGTAGATTATCGAATTCGACAGCCCACCCGCCCCGGTACTGGCCTGGCTCACCGCCCGCGGCTGGCGCAGCGAGCTCGGCCACGGCCTGATCTGCCCGGACCACCCGCCAACGTCCTGACTCGCCAAGACCCCTGCGTCGAGGCTGGACAGCGCTGAGCGCCAGGACCAGCCTGGAACCGTGCAGCGCGACGACAACGACGAGCTGACCACGAAACTGGCCGCCACCACTGCGGAACTGGCCGAAGTAGCACGCCTGGAACACAACGTACACGACCCCGGCAGCGACAACGCAGCCCTGTACGCGCGGATGCTGCCCGCCCTCGAACGGCTCGCGTGCGAGACCCGCGAAGCCCTGGTTCTACACCAGATTTCGCAGATCGAGCAGGAGCGCGGAGCGGTCCCCGAATCGGCCGAGGAACTCGCTGTCCTCATCGGCACCGACATCGACACGGTGCGGCGCGTACTCGCGCAGCTGGACCGTGGCGACCTCGCCTGATCGGGGCGAAGAAAACGCGTGTCTGCGGCTGGTGACATGGTTCTTACCGGCCGAACGAGCGGTAGGTTCAGTCCGCCCGAAATCACCTCAACCACCGCGAACCCGATCAGCACCGGTCGTTTCTACTTCCCGACACGATCCTTACCCAACGCCGGAGTGCGCTGCCGCTTACTTTGCGGCTCGGGCCACCTTCAGGATCCCGACGACGCCTACGAGGAGGTGATGCGCAAACTCGTTGACGGGCTTCAGTTTCTGCACTCGAGGGACAACGACTGGCAGGTGCCGACCTCACCGGCGTTGTGCAAGGCCCGTGCTCGCTGGGGCCAAGAACCGCTGCGGCGGCTGCATCAGCGGATCGCCACGCCGCCGGACGGCGTCAGCTTGAATGCGCTCTGCCGACGCGATAATCGCCGCGGCCCGACGGAGCATTCGGGGTACCTGAGGATGAGTTCGGTGTGTTTCGCGCACGTTTCCAACTATTTGCGTCAAAGTTGCTACGTTCCGGAGGAAATGAGATCGGTCAAGCGAGTACGTCCCAATCAACCACTTTTTGGAGGGAAACTCACATGGCACAGGACACAGCCACCGATGTGAAGCGCGACGGCGCCCAGGACATCCGTGACCTCGAGACGCTGCGGCTTGGTGTCGATGAGGCGCGGCAGGAAGCGCAGAGCGCTCGTCAGTACGCTCAGCAGGCGCAGAGTCTGGCCCGGCAGGTGCAACAGCAGGCGCGTCAGGTTCACCACCAGTCGCAGGTGGCGCAGAACGACGCCAGCCAGGCCAACCAGCAGGCCCAGCAGGCCCGCCAACAGGCCGTCCAAGCCCAGAACCAGGCCCAGCAAGCCCAGGGCGAGGCCGACCGGGCACAAAACCAGGCCCAGCAGGCACAAAGCGAGGCCAACCAGTCCAACCAACGGGCTCAATCGGCGGCCGACCAGGCCGACCAGGCCAGCCAGTTGGCCCAGCAGTCCGAGGATCAGGCCACTCGCGCCCAGGACCGGGCCGGGCAGTGGGAAATGCAGCTGCATCAGATTCGTCAACAGGTACGCCAGAGGTAGGAACGCCAGCTGCCGATTTGCATGACGGTCGATCACGTGTCGGTGAGAGGGGCCACTCCGGGTGGTGTGTCCTTCTCGTCGACCGGTGAAAGGCGTAGCGGATGAGCGAACCGCCTGAGCCGCCGGCCGATGTCGAGGTGATCGTGCCGGAGGCGATGAGCGTCGGCGTTGCTGGTGGCCCTGGGCGCCCTCGTAGACCGGCCCACCCAGGTTGTGCCTGCCCTGCTCCCGCACCCTCAGGGCGGCGGCTACGGACCCGGATACTGCGACATTCCTAACCTGGGATCGGATCTGTACGTCCTGGCCTCGGTCTGGAATCGCCACCCCGACTACCTCCCGCAATGGGCACCGACTGCGGAGGAGGATTGAAGGCGTGACGACCAACGAAGAGATCGACGACCGCGCGGCGGCAGCCGTGTCCACCGCATCGGGCATCTCGGGGGACGAGGCTCAGCGGATGGTCGCCATCCTGCGCAAAGCTGGAGTCCTCCGGTCGGGCATCGACCTGAAGCACGTGAAGGTGGAGGAAGCACTCGGCAAACCCACCCACGTGTCGATCGAGTTCGAGGATGGGCATCGGGTCGCTGGGGAACTGCGCGGTCCTGGTCGGATGCCGCAGACCTGGAACCAACCCACTCCTCGACGGCGCGACACCATGAGCGAAGAACTCACGCCCGGCCAGCGCCTGGGCAATGCGCTGCGGAGCTTCAGCGACGCGGGCCGCGCCGCCGGCGCGACGCTCACAGCACAGGGTGCGTTCGGATGGATGATGCGCGGCGACATAGCAAAAGCACGCGCAACCCTGGCGAAACTGCCCGCCGACAAGCTGCGCGAGGCGTCCGACGCTGCCGCTGCACTGTCCCCGCTGGCTGACGATGTCGCCAGCGAGCCGGGAGGGCCGACACCATGAGCGAATCCCGGAAGATGACCATCTCGCGGGCGCTGGATGCCTTGGGCGACTATTACGCTGACCGGGCGGGCGGAGGCGATGTAGAGGCTGGGTGGAAGCTGCTGCAGCGTGCCATGGACGAAGACGACGAACCGGCTGAATCGGCTGTAAGTGAGCGTCCGGGAACTCGGGCTATGGGCGGGTGAGCCGTCGTGACATGGTCATGATCATCGCAATGTAGATCATGGCTTCGTGGTTGGCTGGGGTGGTTTCGTAGTCGCGGACGCAGCGTCGGTGCTTGCTGATCCAGGCGAAAGTCCGCTCGACCCCTATCTGTCAGCTGCGTGACAGCGCCACGAAGGCGACTGGTGATGAGAGATCACTCCCCCGATCGGGCCTCTGTGTCTGTCTGTGTGGGCTTTCCAACGACACCCCTGATAGGAAGCTTTTGGTTCGTGCTCTCGCGGCGTGTGATGGAGTGGCTGGCAAGGGCGACCGACGATCCCTCAACACCCTGAGGACCGCCGCGTCAGGGGCGGGCCGGGCCGCCCGAATCGTTGCCTCGATAGCCGACCAGCCGGGCACGCAGCTGGCGTGACAACAGTTCATATCGAACGGAAACCGCCTGTCAGGTACCTTCGGGAGGCGCAGCGCAGGGTCTCGAGCGGCGCACGCCCAGCAGTCGATGTGGTTGATCGTTTCCTCTAGCCAACGTTTCACCATTGTCGTGAAGGACGGCCTTGCCATGACGTTCGTTTCGCCGGTCGATGCTTTGTTCCTGTTCGCGGAGTCGCGTGAGCATCCGATGCATGTGGGGTCGGTTCTGTTGTTCGAGCCTCCCGAGGATGGGGGGCCGGATTTCCCTCGCACGACCTATGAGAAGTTGTTGGCGGACAAGGGCTTGCATCAGATGTTCCGGAAGCGTCCGGCGCGGCTGCTGGGTGTGGCGGCGCCGGCGTGGGAGCTGGATACCGATGTCGAGCTCGACTATCACGTGCGCCGGTGGGCGTTGCCGGCTCCCGGCCGCTGGGATCAGTTGTTCGAGCTGGCGTCGGGTTTGCATGGTGGGTTGCTCGATCGACACCGCCCGTTGTGGGAGGCGCATCTGGTGGAAGGGTTGGCAGACGGGCGTTTTGCGCTGTATACGAAGATGCATCACGCGCTGATCGACGGTGTGTCGGCGTGGCGGTTGCTGCAGCGCACCTTGACTGCTGACCCGACCTCGACCGAGGTGCGTGCGCCATGGAACCTGCCGCGCACACCTACCCAGGCGGCCTCGCCGAGGCGATCGGTGCCGGGCGATGCTGGGGGAAACCTGTTGTCGGTGGCGGGTTCCGGGCTCGCGGCGTTGCGGGTCGCGGGCGCTGCGTTGCGCGAGCAGCGGTTGATGCTGCCGTTGCAGGCGCCGCGCACCTTGTTCAACGTGCCCATCGGGGGAGCGCGGCGTTGTGTTGGCCGGTCCTGGCCGCTCGAGCGTGTGCGGTATGTGCAGAAAGCGACCGGCTCGACGGTCAACGACGTTGTGCTGGCCATGTCTGCCGGTGCGCTGCGAGGCTATTTGTCCGAACGAAATGCGCTGCCCGACAAGCCGTTGATCGCGATGGTTCCGGTCTCGCTGCGCCAGGCCGGCGACGACTGCGATGCGGGCGGTAACCACCTCGGTGCGGTGTTGTGCAGTCTTGCCACTGATGTTGCTGATCCGATCCAACGGCTGCAGGTGATCGGGGAGTCGATGCGCCACGGCAAAGACCTCTACCGTGCCCTGTCGGACCGACAGGCGATTGCGCTTTCGGCGTTGCTGCTGAGCCCGCTGGCTCTGACGCTTGTGCCGGGGCTGCTGTCGTGGGCCAGTCCGCCGTTCAACATTGTCATCTCCAATGTGCCCGGTGCGCGAGAACCCCTGTACTGGAACGATGCGCGTCTGGATGGCATCTATCCGATGTCGATTCCGATGGACGGGCTGGCGGTGAATATCACCGTCACCAGCAACGCCGACAACCTCGATGTCGGGTTGACCGGCTGCCGCCGGACCCTGCCCGACATGCACCGGGTACTCGACCACCTCGAAGACACCCTCACCGCACTCGAGGAAAACTGTTGAGCACTACCTCGAACTTCGGCGCGACATCGTCGTTCGCGGTGATCGTATCGAGCCTGTATTGCAGAAAAATTCAGTGAACTGCCCCGTGGGACGCCCGCACGGTAGCACGTAAAGCCAACGGCCAGTGGTTGCTTCGGATTCGGTGCCGGGTATGCCGGGAACTTGCCGGAATTCAGCGGCCGGGGGAACGCAGCACCAGAACTGTGATCTCGCTGGGGGGCGAAAAGCCGCAGTGGTGGTCCCGGGTTCGACGATGAGCAGCGACAGCGGATCTCAGCGGCGCATCGCCGGCGCGATCCTGCGCAACAACCAGAACGAGCCGATCGTGCCTGCTCCTCGAACATCCCATAATGCCGAATACCGGATGTCGATTACCAGCGCACACTGGGTGGTGTCTGCTGGCTGGACGTCGAGCTTGCTTCGGGCCGGACGGCACCCCCAACATTGCACGGACGCCCGGTGGGGATGCGTCCGCCGACGGGGTGCATCCCCACCGGTCCCGAGTTATTCGGCCGAGTCCTTGGTGTACATTGGTAGGTGAGGTAGGTGAGGCTGTCACCGACGGTGCGGGTGTCGACAAGGCGCAGGGGTTTGGGGCGCAGGGGTTTGGGGTTGCCGGTCTGGTCGGAGAGGCGGTTGCCTGCGCCCATCAGGAGCGGGAAAATCGCCAACCGCAGCTCGTCGACGAGGTCGTGCTCGATCAGCGTGTGCACCAGCTGGGAGCTGGCGTAGACGCGGATTTCGCCGTGGACCGTGTGCTTCAGCGTCGAAACCTCGTCCACGATGTCACCGTCGAGTACCGTCGAGTTGTTCCAGCCGGGATCTGCGAGGGTGGCGGAGACGACGTATTTGGGCAGGCTGTTCATCCTGTCCGCCATCTCGCCAGTGCGGTGTGGGTAGCGTGCGGCGAAGAACTCGTAGCTGCGTCGGCCCAGCAGCAGGGCCTGGGCGCTCAGCGCGTCGTCGAGTATGAGCTTGTCCCATTTTTCTCGGTCGGTCGGGGCGAGCCCGGCGCGCCAGTCGTCGCGGTTGAAGCCCTCCTCGCCGGTCGGGTCCTGAGTGACTCCGTCGAGCGAGACGTTCTCGAAGATGACGATCGTTCCCATGGTGGTGCTCCTATGTTCGTGTGGTCGGACTGCCGCTGATGTAGACACCGCGGCATCAGGCGAACTGGGCGCGTGTCGGCCGCCCAGTTCGCCGGTCGGCCGGTGTCCATACTCGAGGGAAGTGCCATGAGGTGCGGAAGAAGGTGACACGAGGATGGTGGCCAGGGACCTGATGTCGAAGGCGCGGGCCGGGGACGGCGACGCTTTTCGAGCATTGACCCAGCCGTACCGTGCGGAGCTGCAGGTGCACTGCTACCGGATGCTCGGATCGTTCCAGGACGCCGAGGACGCCCTGCAGGACACGCACGAAGGTGGCGAATAGCTGATTGTTCAAGCCTCGAAGCGTGCGATCCGACTGGGCCGCTGGTGTGGAACCTGATCCGGCACGGCACGGAAACCAGGCGGGGCGCCGTACCAAGTGGTCTGACTACAGGTCCTATGCGGCTTCTACCAGTGGTTTTACCGAGCAATGTCGCCGTAGGTCGCGACGGCGCCCGGCGGCATATGCACAATCGTCGCGCGAACCTCGCAAGCCAGCGCGCTGATGGTCACGCGCCCATCGTTGCATGCAAACCCCGTTCGACGTCGCGAGTGGTGGAGATCATCTCGGTGATAGGCTACCGCTATCGCCGGGGGGTATGAAGTCACATCGGCCGCAGGATCGGGAGGTGTGGAATATGGCTGACGGCGCTGACACACCCACGCCGGACGAAGTGCCCAGTTCGGCGGTCTCGCCGGAAGTGGTGAGACACTTCCGGTCACAGCTGACCACGGGGGAGGATGTGGTCGATCCGACTACCTGGGCGGGGTCGGTGCCGGAGGCGCGTGGCATAGCGCCGCGGTTGCGGGTCGGGCGCACCAGGTGGTTCAATCTGCTGTGGCTGCTGCCCATCGGGTTCGCCGTCCTGGTCGTCGCGGTGGCCATCGCGAAAGGGCTGCGCGGGACCGGGCCGGTGCAGCGGTTCATCGGGCAGCATCCCGGCACCGTGATATCGGCGGGCGCCGTGCACGACGCGGGCCTTCCTGCCTGGGTGGGGGTGCAGCATTTCTTCAATCTGTTCCTGATGATCTTCATCATCCGGTCCGGGATCCAGATCCTCGCCGATCATCCCAGGCTGTATTGGACTCGGCACAGCACTCCGGGCCGGGATTGGTTCCGCATCCAGAAGGCGGTTCCGGCCGATCCGTTGTGGACGGCGAAGCAAGACTCGATCAGTCTGCCCGCCCAGGCCGGGCTGCCGGGAATTCGGCACTCCATCGGGTTGGCCCGCTGGTGGCATCTGGGCATCGACGTTGTGTGGTTGCTCAACGGCGCGGTCTTCTACGTCCTGCTCTTCGCGACCGGCCAGTGGCGGCATCTGGTGCCGACCAGTTGGGAGGTGTTGCCCAACGCGGTGTCGGTGCTGATCCAGTACCTGTCGCTGGACTGGCCCACCGAACACGGATGGGTGGCCTACAACGGCCTGCAGCTGATCGCCTATTTCGTCACCGTGTTCCTCGCCGCCCCGGCTGCGCTGATCTCCGGGCTGGGTATGTCACCAGCGTTGTCGACGTGGTTCAAACCGATCAGCAGGGTGTTCAGTATCCAGCTCGCGCGGTCGCTGCATTTTCTGGTGCTGGTGTGGTTCCTGGTGTTCATCCTCATCCACGTCACCCTGGTTTTCACCACCGGGGTATTGCGCAACCTCAACCACATCTTCGCCGCTCGCGACGCCGATGACTGGGTAGGATTCGCGATCTTCACGGCGGCGATGGTCGTGGCGATCGTCTGTTGGGTCGCGGCCACCCCGTTCACGCTGGCTCATCCGCGGGTGGTGCAGCGTGTCGGGTTCGCGCTGATCGGTCCGGCCCAGCGGCTGTTCGAAAATCTCGACGCGACCCCTGGTCACTACACCGACCGCGACATCTCCCCGTACTTCTGGCACAACGGGCAATACCCGGACTCGCCGGAGTACACCGCGTTGTTCGAGACCAACTTCGCCGACTATCGGCTCTCGATCCACGGGCTGGTCGAACACCCCGTCGAGCTCGATCTGGCCGCGCTGCGGGCACTGCCCTACCACGAGCAGATCACCCAGCACTTCTGCATCCAGGGCTGGTCCGGCGTCGCCAAGTGGGGCGGAGTGTCGATGCAAACCATCCTCGACCTGGTCACACCGCAACCCGCCGCGAAATGGGTGGTCTTCTACTCCCTCGGCGACGGCCCGGACAAAGGCCTCTACTACGACGCGCACCCCATCGAGCAGATGAGCCATCACCTGTGCATGCTGGCCTACGACATGAACGGGAAACCACTGTCGTTCGGCCACGGCGCACCGTTGCGACTGCGCAACGAAACCCAACTCGGCTTCAAACAGGTCAAATGGATCCAAGGCATCGAGTTCGCCGCCGATTTCTCCGACATCGGCGGCGGTTACGGCGGATACAACCCAGACCACGAATTCTTCGGCTACCGCCAAACCATCTGAGCAACGATGTGAATGGTGAGCCGAGCTTGGCAACGGTCAGCTCAACACCCACATCTATCTGCGTAGCAACACAACCCAAGGAGCCGAGATGACCGGCGAATCGCGTCCCCCGTTCCCTCCGTTCACCCGGGAGTCGGCCCTCGAGAAGGTGCGTCTGGCCGAAGACGGCTGGAACTCCCGGGACCCTGAGAAGGTCGCCTTGGCCTACTCTATGGACTCCCGCTGGCGGAACCGCGCCGAGTTCGCCAATGGCCGCGAGGAGATCGTTGCCTTCCTCACCCGCAAATGGATGCGGGAACTGGACTACCGGCTCATCAAGGAGCTGTGGGCCTTCGACGGCAACCGCATCGCCGTGCGCTTCGCCTACGAGTCGCATGACGACTCCGGCAACTGGTTCCGCTCCTACGGCAATGAGAACTGGGAGTTCGACGACAACGGACTGATGCGTCGGCGCTACGCCTGCATCAACGACCTCCCGATCAAGGAGTCCGAGCGCAAGTTCCACTGGCCGTTGGGACGCCGTCCCGATGACCACCCGGGACTGAGCGACCTCGACCTCTGACCTCTCGCAGACGAGCGCCTGGGCCCTGCTGGTTACCTCCGGCAGGGTCCGGGGGAGTGCACGGCCATCGACACAGCACGTACCGGACCCCGGTGTCGATGTTCGGAGTCGCGTTCAGCGATGTTCGAAGTGCTCTTCAGCAGGACTTATAGCCGCCCGGGCTGGCAGGTGCCGTTGGAATGCGAGGTCGAGCAACGCACTGAAATGCCGATGAGCGCGCTTGCGGTCCCGCGCATCTGGTCCGATACGGCAACGTGGCGGATCGCGATGCGCTGCGCCACTATATGACCGAAGGCCTCAACGATGCCCTCGACCTAACTCGAACGCCCCGTCCAGTCGCCGAGGAGGACCTGATGCTGCCCGTGATCTACTCGATGAGCGTATCGCTGGACGGTTTCATCGCAGGACCGGATGGCGACATCAGCTGGACCGCCCCTGACGCAGGGCAGATGCGCTTCCACATCGAGCAGACCCGCCACATCGCCGCGTACCTGTGCGGGCGCAGCCTGTATCAGGACATGCTGGTGTAGGAGACCGCCGAGCAGACCATGTTCGGGGAGGCAGAGCTGGAGTTCGCCCGGATCTGGCGGCCTATCCCGAAGGTGGTGTTCTCCCGCACGCTGAATTCGGTGGCAGGCAACGCGCGCCTGGCCACCGACGACCTCGCCACCGAGGTCGGCCGGCTGCGCCGCCAGCCGGGTGAGGGCGTGGTGTCCCTCGGCGGGGCGGGCCTGGCCGCGGCCGCCATCGCCGAGGACCTGATCGACGAATACCGCCAGTTCGTCAACCCGATCATCCTCGGCAACGGCACCCCGTACTTTCCGCCACTCGCCCAACCCCTCGACCTGCGGCTGACCGAATCGCGAGTCTTGAGCTCCCGCGTCGTCTACCTTCGCTACCAGCGCATGCGCTGAGTTGGTTATGCCAGGGCACCTCGGAGAGACCGCAGCCGCAGCCCTTAGGTCATCCGCCAATGCCGCGACCCGCGCGTTCGGTCGCCCGCTTGCCTGCCTTGCTAACCGCTTGTCCGACAACGATTTCAGGATCGTGTGGGAGGTGCCTTCGGGGTAGGAGCTAGTGCCCAGGTCTGGCGCGGGTGAAGAGCGCGAGCGCTCAGGTGGACGAGTTGGTCAGGGCTTGAGCACGTAGTGGCCACGCACCCCGCCCTTGGCCACGGCCCGGTGGGCGTCGGCGACCTGGTCCAGCGGCACGACCGCGTGCACTCGGGCTGGCAGTTGGCCGGATGCAGTGCGGGCGAGCAGGTCGCCCAACCGAGGGCCGTCGGGTTGCGTTACCACGGCGTTTACGGTGATCCCGCGCTCCGTGGCCGGCACGGCGTTCGGCCGGACGCCGACGAAGGCGCCGCCGTCGCGGACCGAGGCGAGGCCCCGCTCTTGCAGTGCCGCACCGTCGGCGACCGCGTCCCAGCCCGGCTCGGCGTGCGTGGTGAAGCCGGCGCCGAGGCTGCGGACGAACTCCTCGTCTGCAGGTCTGGCCAGGCCCGTCACCTGCCAGCCGCGGTCGGGCGCGAGCGAGGCGACATAGGCCCCGACCGCGCCGGCCGCCCCGGTCACCAGCAGCCGGTTGCCGTCGGTGGGCGCGTCGCCTAGCAGGTCGACGATCTGGGCCGCAGCCAGCCCGTTGAGCGGCACTGTCGACGCCGCGACCAGATCTAGCCCGTCGGGCACGACGGCGAGGTCGTCGGCCGCCACGACGAGCTGCTCGGCGTAGGTGCCGAAGTCGCGGTCGAAGCCATCCACCAGGCCGGCGACCCGGGTGCCGACGGCCAGGTCCACACCGGGTCCGGTGGCGAGAACGGTGCCCGCGAAGTCCCAGCCCAGGCCAGTGTGTTCGGGCTGGTTGATCAGCCCCAAATCATGAAAGAAGCCGCCCGCCACCCCGATGTCGACGGGGTTGACCGGCGCGGCGGCGATCTCAACCCGGACCTCGCCGGGCCCGGGCTCGACGACTGGAACCTCGACGATCTCGATCGAGCCGGGTCCGCCTGGGATGCGGACGACGGCGGTACGGAAGGTGGACATGCTCATAGCTGCGCTCCTCGCGGCTTGTGTTCGACGGTTGACCACATCACTATGGATGGGTAACTCTCCAACGGGAAGTACGCACTTCGAAGTGCGTTAGTCACCCATCAGTAGGAAGGAGCGGTCGATGCCAACGCTGACGGCAGCCCAAAAGCGGGCACAGGAGCGGGTGGACTACGACGCGTTCCTGGCGAGCTGCCCCAGCCGCCAGCTACTCGACCGGATCTCCGACAAGTGGGTCGCACTGATCCTGGCCGCACTCGGCAGCGACGGCCCGCACCACCCCGGGGACGACTGTATCGATGAGCCGCAGGCGATGCGCTACTCCGAGTTGTCGCGCCGGTTGGCCGGGGTCAGCCAGAAGATGCTCACCCAGACGCTGCGCTCCCTCGAGCGTGACGGCCTACTCACCCGCACCGTGACGGCGACCGTGCCAGTCACGGTCACTTACGAGCTGACCGACCTCGGTGTCTCACTCCACCACGTGATGCGCGGCATCAAGGAGTGGGCTGAGGCGCATATGGACGAGGTGCACGCCAATCGCGAGGAGTACGCCAGCCGCGTCGGCTGAACGTTGCACCATCAGCTCTGTGACGGAACGAAGCTCACGGCTGAGGGCTTTCCGATGGCCTGGCCGCTGGGAATGTCCTGTCATGCCGCGTGGCGCGCGTTCGACCGGGCGATCAGGGGCACGCAACGCTGTAACGGCTGCGGCCTCTGATCGCTGGCCGAGCAAGGCTTCCTGCGTTTTGGCAATGCGCGGTTGTCCGCTGCCAGTGAATCGTCCTTGGAGTGGGTGCCTGACCTGCGGTGAGGAATCTTGAGTGGCGAAGGGGACCTGGTCAAAGCTGCGGTGGGACCGTGGACCTGGTTGATTTCGCCATTGGATCTTGCTCGATCTCGCGTGAGTGGCTGCCCTGCAGGAATCTCCGCCCACTCGACAGCAGCATCTGCCACCGGCCACCATCCCGCCCGAAACCATCAAGACGAGCAAACCATAGTGACAGAATCGGCAACACGAGCAAGATTCACTGTCACAGAGCAAGATTCACTGTCACAGGACAGCGGTATTGCCGATTACACCGTGTGCTGACGGCGAGGCCCGGCTTTAGCGGTGCTGTACGGTCTCGAAAGTCGCGGCGGAATCTCAGCAGCAGTTGTCCGGGGTACTTGCTGCGCTCTGTGGAGCAGCTCACCGCGAGGACTGGGTGTTGCGACGCTTCCGAGGTGCGGTTGAGCTTGTCTGCCGTCAGCACAAGGCGCTGGCAGCCTGCACTTCGGTGAGTGCTCGCCGCGCGAGTTCACCGAAGTTGTCGCCGTTGGTCGTGTCGCTCCAGCGCTCATAGGCGAGCTTCCAGGCGAGCGCGCCCAGTTCGGCGGCTACCCGCGCGGTCAGGTCGGGAACGCCGCGGCGCTCGAGCGCGTCGATCATCGCCGCGGTGAGTCCAAGTCCCTTCAACGCCTCGCGTTCTCGCAGTTCCGGATTGGCGGCGATCACCGCCGACCTCCGGGCGCCGAAGTCGCGGCGATCGGGCGTGAAGGCTTCCCTCCCGATCACCTCCAGGGCATGCGCCACCGCTTCGAGCGGACCGGCCCCGGCCGGCGCCGCGTTGATTCCGTCGACCAGTAGTCCGGTCATTGTGCCCCCACCGAAGAGCACCTCCCGCTTGTCCGGGAAATGACGGAAGAAGGTGCTCTTTGTGAGCCCGGCGCGCTCCGCGATCTCGATCACCGTTGTGTTGTCGTAGCCCTGTTCTTCGAACAGCTCGAGGGCAGCGGCTACGAGTCGTTCGGATGCGTGGGGTTGCCAGCGGACCATGGGAACAGAATACGGGACTTGGTCCCGTCGCTCGTGTACGGTGATGGGACCAAGTCCCGTCATATCGTTGGAGGTACTCATGAGCCGCGCTGTCATCTACGAAACGTTCGGAGGTCCTGAGGTACTGGAGTTGCGGGAGGTTCCGGAACCGCATGCCGGGCCGGGCGAGGTCCGCGTCCGCGTAACGGCCGCCGGTCTGAATCCCATGGACTGGGGTATCGCCGCGCGGCCCGAGGCGGCGGCGCAGTTCGGGATGACCGTGCCATCCGGCTTCGGTTACGACTTCGCCGGGGTCGTCGACGAGGTCGGCACCAGCGCCACGGGTTTTGTTGTGGGCGACCGTGTCTACGGCGGCGCGCTGGGTCGGGCCGCTGCCGATTTCGTGGTGGTCAAGACGCTCACCGAGGCGACAGAGGCGCTCTGGCATACGCCGGAGGGCATCAGCGACGAGGTGGCGGCCACGCTTCCGGTGGCCGGCATGACCGCCGCCGCCGCGTTGGCGGCGATCGACCTGCGGTCTGGCGATACCGTCCTGGTCGGCGGCGCTGCGGGCGGCGTCGGTGTGTTCGCCGTACAGTTCGCGAAGCTCGTCGGCGCCAGAGTGATCGGGACCGCTGCGGAGAGCACGTCCGAGTTCCTGCGCCAGTTCGGCGCCGAGCCCGTGGCTTACGGCCCCGGACTGGCAGACCGGGTACGGACCCTGGCTCCCGACGGCGTAACCGCGGCAACCGACCTGTTCGGCATCGAAACGGCCGAGACTGCGCTCGCGCTCGGTGTGCCGCCCGAGCGGATCTCCACGGTAGCCGCGGGTCCCAATCCTCCGGGGGGCGTGCGCGCCACTGGCGGTATCGACGCGGGCGCGGACGCCATGGCGCGGATCAGCGGCGCGGTCCTCGCCGGCACGATCACCGTGCTGATCGCCGCGACCTTCCCGATCGAGCAGATCCGCGATGCCGTGACACTGCAAGCCGGACGCCACGTCCACGGCAAGATCGTGATCACGCTGTGACACCGTCTCCGCTGAACGCTGGGCCAGCCCCTGTCGGTCGGGGTCGAGTGCGCGCAATATGTCTTCAACCTCGTCGACAGGACCACCGGGCCCGTGCTCGCGCTCTGCACTCGATGGTGCCCAGCCCGGGTAGTCGCGGGGCTAGTCGCGGGTCGGAAACCGGACAGGAGCAGGGGTTTTCCGTCCTGCCCCCAACCGTTTCGTCCGCAGGCTCCCGATTTCTAGACCACCCTCAATCCGCGTCCCTTTGGATCGAGGGTGGTCTTGAAACCAGGGTTGGGGGCAGGACGGAAAACCAAATACGGTCAAGAAGAGGGTGGGGTAGGGCAGGGCGTCGCGGTCGGGTACAGGAAGCGGCGGCACGACGTGTACGTGTGCGCTGCGGTTGGCGCTCCGGTCACCTTGACGGTGCTGCCGCGCGAGCTTTGCTCTGCCACCACTGACGCGTCTTTCGTTAGTCAGGCGATGGTGTCGGTCCCTCATGTCAGGCTTCTGCCATATGTGCCGCCCCCGGCCGGAGGAGAAAGACATGGCCGACGACGACGACCAGCCCGCGCTGAGACTTGTCGCGCATTGCCGCCGCTGCCACGGCTGGCTTGTCTCGGCGGAGTCCGTCGCCCAAGGCATCGGCCCAACCTGCGCGATTCGCGAACGCGCCGAACAGCGCGCGGCGGCAGCGCGTGAGCTGACCCTCTTCGAGATCGCCGCCTGACCGTTGTCAGGTCGCCACACCCCCCATCGGTCGGCGCAAACAGGTGCAGCAAAGGACATCGCAGCTACGCTTTCCACACACCGAGACCGGCGCGCGCAACACGCGGACGCCAGTACCCCGACGGAAAGGGGGGAGGCAGCGGTGACTGAGTACCGGTATATCTGCTCGCGCTGCTCGATGGGGTGGCACTACGTTCCGTACTGCCCGTGCCCGCGTCCGGAACCCCAGCCGATCACGCCCGGCCAGGTGCGCACGATTCGGCACCTGCGCGAACTGGAGCGCACGGGTCAGTTCAAGATGGCCCAACCACTGGATGTGCGATGGCTATGGCTGGTACCGCCAGCGATGGTGATCCTCTTCCTCCTCATGCTGCTATGACCCGCATAGCGCTCCGGATCCAGCCATCCCCTGAGTACCTCCCCCTCATGTAGCGAGGGTGAGCCGGTGGCCGTGGTCCCGCGTTCGGGAATTCCTACAGGGCTATGTACTCACGGATCTTGCCGCGAACCATCGGCATAGGGCTGCCGATGGTGAACGGCAACGTGGGGAACTTCTGCGCGACTTCGGCCGGTGTTAACGGCGGCCCCACTGGGATGGCGACTTTGGGTCCGCCGTCCCTGTCCTTCACCCACTCGCCGTCCACGATTTCACGTACGCGGGCTAACTGTCCGTCGCCCACGTAGAGGACGCCGCGCAGGGTCTCCCGCCGGCTGCGGGCGATGTTGAACCACATGCGGTCGGCGTCGAACTGAGCCTTGCTGTCCTCTCCCTGGCCGGTTTCACCGAACACCCGGCCGTCCGCGTCCACGTTGTCGGTGTTGCTGCCCCGGTAGATGACCATGACGTAGCCCTCGGCACGCTCGCGCAGGCGGACGGTCTTGGGGTCCAGGCCGAGCAGGTCGGCCTCGGATACTCCGCCAGCTGCTTTGACGATGGCCCGCATGGCGGCGGCGTGCTCGTGCCGCAGTTCCTGCTGCTGTATTTCGATCTCGTGGTTGTTCATCGCGTCGGTGTGGCCGTTGTCGGCGCCGCGGCGGTACCAGGTTTCGGCTTCGTCGAGCTCACCTCGTTCGTGCAGCAGCCTCCCGAGGTTGTTCATCGCGCCGGTGTGGCCGTTGTCGGCGGCGCGCCGGTATCGCGGTTCGTCGTCGGCGCGGCCGAACAAGCGGAGGTCGCCGGCGATGTCGATGCTTCGGCGCTGTGGTTTGGGGTGTCCGTTGCGCATAAGGAGTTGATCGGTCCGGCGGTAGAGCTCCTCGAGGGTCAGCCCGGCCGTCTCGGCCGCGGTCAGCAGCGCGGCGGTGAAGGCGGTGTTGCGGTGGCCTGCGGGTGCGAAGGAGGTTTCGTTCGCAGTGGAGGAGGCGACGGTGTACGTGCCGTGGATGTCGACCTGTCCGGCGACGAGGCCAGGTCCGTCGCTCATCGCTTCGAACGCGCGTCCGGAGAAGCAGCAGTCCAGGATCAGGATTCGAGCGCGGGCCGGGCTTTCCAGGATCTCCTCGCGCAGCATCGTGAACGGCACCGAAGTCCACCCGACGTGGTCGGGGTCGCTGCCGGTCAGGGCCAGGTGAAGCCGTCCGCGTCGATCGAGCATGCCGTGTCCGGTGTAGTACACCAGCAGGACATCGGTCGCTTCACGTGCCGCACGACCGATCGCCTCGCCGATCTGAGTGCTGTGATGAGGGTCTATAAGGGCGGCGCAGTCCTCGGAGGCGAATGCACCGCCCCCGGGGGCGGTGAGCACCTGCGCGAGGTCTGAGACGTTGGCTGTCGCCGCGGGGATTTCCGGAATCTCGGGATGGGCATAGTTGGCGACGCCAATCAGCACCGCTCGAGAACCGCTGTATTCGGGTGGCTGTGTCATCGCTGAGGAGTGTCCGGCTCGTCGAGCAAGTTGCGGAGCTCGTGCAACACCTCGGGCGACTTGACCCGGTTGCCATTGAGCGTGACCGCGGTACCGTCGCTGCGCGTGAGCGTGATGGTGACGTCGGAGCGGCGATGGGTCAGCCATGCGGTCAGTGAACGGGTCAGTGCGGGTGCGAGTCCTCCTGCGCCGACAGCCACTATCAGCACGTCGTAGAGGTCACCCATCTGTCCGTCGCGAATCCGCGACGGCGGCAAGCTCACCCGTCCCCGCAGCGCGTCGTCGCGACGAAACCACTCCAACAGCTGTAGCAGCTCATCCGGGCTACCGGTGGTATGGATCGTCAACTGGCCGTTGGGTTCCGACATGCCGCCATTTTGCCGGGGCCCGCAGCCAAGAGAGGTGGTTAGCGGAACTGAGCATCGAAAACGATCAATTCCCAGCACCCTGCCGCTCGTACCGGCGGCGGTGTCACAGTGTCGAGAATCGATCAATTCTCAACACCCCTCTGGTGCGGTCAGCATCGCAGCAGGTACCGACATACTTCAGCTCCTTTTCGGGCGGCTGGGTACGGCTACCACCCGGAGCCACGCCCATCGGGACGGTCACTCCGGGAGAAGGACGAAAGTGGCGTACACGGCGATCATCAGGGTGCACGCTGCGCCGAATCCGGCCGCGCCCTGCTTGAAAGCCCGTGGCCAGGGAGCGCCTTCGTACCGGGCCAGGCCGACGGCGCCGGCCGCCACCAAGAGCCCGGCCAAGACGATGATCAGGAGGACCAGAGCCCGCAGCAGCGCGGATTGGGGGGTGTTCATGATGTTCCGTTCGGTTGTGAGGGACCGAACAGGTAGCCGGTGGGTCCTGTCCGGGGTGATCGATCAGGACGCTACGGGTGGAAAAATTCGATGTTGCAATCGAAAAGTCGCAGGTAGCAGAGCTTTTGGGCAGCAGGGTACGGTCCGGCCGTCAGTCGCGACGGGTTACTCACTGGGCTTCGATCTCCCGGACCCAGTCACCGAGGGAGGTGTTCTCGGGGACGACGATCCTGCGCGCGAAGTGCAGCCGAGCAAGTTTTTTCCTCTGGCGCATCAGCTTCGAGCGGATCGTGGCCGGCTTCGATCCCACCCGCACGGCGGCCTCGGTGAGGGTGATGCCCTCAGCGATGTGGAGCAGCAGGGCGTCACGCAGGTCATGCGGAGCTTTGAGTAGGACGCGCTGCGCCAGATCGACATCCTCGAGCCGGTCGTAGTCGAGATTGGAGTGGAAGCGGTTGTCGGTGCGCAGGTAGTCCAGAAGGGCGTTGGTGTCCTCCAAGCGTTCCTTGGCCAGATGCGGGCCGTGCGCATTGATCACGTCACCCAGCCGGTTGCGGCATGCGCCGAGGAAGTAGGTCGTGACCGACGCGCCGCGCGCTGCGTCGTAGCCGCCTCGGTCGAGCTGGCGCAGAAACGGTTCGAGGGCAGCGCAGAAGGTTCCAACCGCGATGTCCTCGCGGAGGTCGCGATCGATCTGGGCGCGGTCAAGCACCCAGGGCGGGATATATCCGTACCGGGCTTGGGCGCCGGCATCACCGTTTTTCAGCAAGTTGGTGATCATCCCGACCGCAGGGTCGTAGAGCTCGGCGGCGAGATTCTGGCCAGCGGAAGTCAGTTTCCCGGCGGCAGTAAGATATTTTGGCATCAACATCCTCGATCGTGCGCCGGGACGACGAGCGACGCCCCGTTTAGCGGTTGTACGGCGGTGTCAGCGCAGGGCGTTGCACCTTCTTTCGCTGCGCGGTTTCGCGGCCACCTACCGCCGTCGGCGGTACGCTCGGCGGTATGGCTGGACGGAAAACGAGCGTCTCATTCGACGAGGAGACCTTGGAGATTCTTGCGCGCCGCGCCGAAGAGGAAGGCCTGGACCGCTCGGCCTACCTCGCGCAGCTGGTGCGCCGCGACGACCATCGTCGCCGTCTGGCCGCCGACAGCGCCACATTGAACGCCGCCGGGCACACTCCGGACCGCGCGAGCGCGGTCACCGCCGCCCTCATCGCGCAGCGCCGCGCGGCCAGCTGATGGCGATCCCCCGATTCGGCGAGGTCTGGAACGCCCCGTCGGGCGCGTCAAGGGACTCGAATGCCTTGCGGTACAGCCCGGCCCAGTCCTGACGGACCGATCCGAACTGCACCAGATCGTCGAACTCAGCCGCTCGAGCACCTGCTGGCCGTCGTGAATCTTGGCCCCACCCTGGGCGCGCCGTGATATTAGTGGGGTGAATGTGGTTCTGCCAGGGGTGTGCGCGTGACCGAGCGGCAACGTATCCGGGTGATTTCCGAGTTGCTCGGGTGGATCGGCGGAACGATCTGGGACTACGTGGTGTGGTATCGCGTGTGGCCGTTCTGGCTGTTCGGGGTGGGCGTGGTGTTCGTCGTGGTCGGGTATTTCATCGAACCGGTGTGGGAGCGTTGGAGGTTCCGGCGGTGGCTGCGGCCGGGGCGGAAGGCGCGCGAGGCATTGGAGCGTGAGCGCGCCGAGCTGCGGGCGCGTCAGGCGGCGAACAAGCGGCGGCGCAACACCGGGCGCGGTCGGCGCAAGCGGCAGAAGCGTAAACGGCGAGCGGGGTGAACCCGGTTACGACTCAGCGGTTCGACAGGCGCCTGACGAGACGCCGCGCGCCATGCGGTATGAGAGACGTTCAGGGGTCCCGGTAGTAATCGCCGAAAAAACAACGGATATAGGCGTTGTCGCCGGTCAGCGACGGTGTATCGCTAACCCCCGAAGGGTCGACTTTGCCGCGTACACGGCATGCGTTACAGGCTCGAACTGCGGAAACACGTTGGGGCTGACAGTGTCTCGCGAACGATCGTTATCTAGAGCCTTCTGCGGTCGTGGACTGCTGACCTGGCTCTGTTCGTCGGAGACGGTGTCTCCGACGAACAGATGCCAGGCGTGAAGAGGGTTGGTCAGCAGGGCCTGATCGTTATGGAAGTGCGATGTCGGCTGCGGGTCGGTGGGGGCGCGGTGGCTTCCGGGACGGGGCGAATGCCCGCATGCCGTAGTTGCCCAAGAGCCTGGGCGAGTTGTCGGCGTAGCCGCTGGTTGTCCTCGGCCAGTTCCCGGTTGCGGGCGTTGGCGACTTCCAGGCGGCGGATTAGCGAGGAATCGCTGCTGCGGTGATGCGCTGGCACCGATGTGGCCGGTGCGCGGCGATTCAGCTCACGAAGGCGTTGGACTTCGGTTCGGATATCGGGCTGGGAGTAGAGCCAGGACCGTGACACCTCGGCTGCGGCGGCAACGGTCTGAAACGTCACGGCCGCTCCAGCGGCGTCGAGTTCACGGATGGCTCGGATCGCCTTGCTGCGGGCCAGTTCGTGCCGGTGGCGGGCGGCGGCGAGAAGGTGACGGGTGTTGTCAGCTCGCATTCGGCGTTCCCTGCGCTGCTGGGTCGGGTTCAGTTTCAAGCGTGGTGATGATGTTGGTCAGGTTGCCCAGCACCTGCCGGTTCATCTCGGCGAGGCGCTGTTGACCGCGCGCCTCGGCCGATGAGATCAGCTCGATGACCTGCTGCTGTTGGTGCCGGTGCTGGGGAAGGAACTCGGCGGTCGTGACGAACATCGGACACGTCAAACAAGCGTTGGCGTGCGGACAGGTCTTCACCAGCGGCAATGAGCAATATCCGTTGGGAAGAGCCTGGGTTGCTCGTCCGACGCGTTGTTTGGCCCAGGCCGCTTCGGCGAGTGGGCCGTCGGGGTCGAGAGTGACTGTCTCGCCGGTGATTCCGACCTTGCGGGCGGCTTCCCAGTGCCGGCGGATGGTGGTGTCGGACAGCCGCGCATAGCGGGCGGTCATCATGTGGGAGTCGTGATCGAGGATCCGCCGGACAACCTCTTGCGGAACGTCACGGTTGATCAGCTGCGTCCCCAGGGTGTGCCGCCATTGGTGGGGCGTGATCCGAATTCGCTGACCGTGCTCGTCTTGAATGGCGCAGCTGGCCAGCCAGCGCTGCAGGGCGCGGCGGTATGCCGACCCGTCCATCGGCAGTCGGCCGTCGGGGTTGTTCCGAGGTTTCGGGAACAACCTCGAAACGCCCTGCGGCCATTGGGTTTTCAACTGTTGCAGGTGTCCGGTGATGGACTGCTCCAGTTCGTCGTCGATCGGCACCAGCGCTTCACGGCGCATCTTGTGGTTGAAATACCGCAGGTAGGGTGCGCCGTCGCTGCCGCGGACCACGCAGTCGACGGTCAGTCCGAGTGCGTCGATGACCCGGAGTCCGCAGCGCATGAGGATCAGGGTCACCAGCCGATAGGCGGGGATGTTCCAGCGGTCGAGGTTGTCGGGGCGCTCCAGCTGCGCCATGACATGGTCGCTGAGCGCGCGGGGCAGCCATTCACCTTCTTTGGGATAGTCCTCGGGGAAGAACATGGCGTTGACCGGGAGTGTTGTGTCCCAGCCGTGTTGACGGATCGCGGTCAGGAACTGATTGAGCTGACCGATCAGGTGCCGGTGCATGACGCGCCCGCCGCAGGTCGCGTGCAGAAAGGCCAGATAGCGCTCGAGAAGGGGCCGGTCGACATCGGCCAAGCAGTCGACCGGAGTCGGTTGCGAGGCGAGGAACACGGCGAATTGCGTGACAGCGTTGGTTCCCAATGCTGCTGTCGCTGCGGTCTTCCCAGTCGATATTCGCCACCGAGCCCAGCGCTTGGCCAGCTCTTTCAGCCAGGGCTGGGGAATCACGTCGAAATGGAGGTAAGACTGGTGGCTGGGTTGGCGGCGGGCTCCGAGGCGACGCAGATCCCAGATATCGCGGCTGTATTCATCCACCCAGGGGTCATCGTGCTGGCGGCCGGTACCGGCCAGCGGGGTTCGCCGTGCCCCGCTGGCCACGGTGATGCTGGTGACCTCGGCGACGGGATTCACAGCTTCACCTCGTTTCCGGTGAACCAGCCAGCCTGTTCCAGAACTCGCCGAGCGTCTTCGATGGTGAGGTGCCCGTAAACGGTCGAGGTGACGGTCAGATCAGCGTGACCGAGGATCTTGGAGACGACCTCGATCGGCACTCCGTCGCGCAGCATCCGGGTGGCAGCGGTGTGTCGACACCAATGCGGATCGAAGTCGATGCCGGTCCGCCGGCGCAGTCGACGAACCAGGTCGTAGACCGCTGGATACGACCAAGGGTGTCCGTGCGGTGCGGCCCAGAGGTTGACGAACACATAGTCCGAGTCCAGGTCTCCATATTCGGTGTGCAGGTAGTCGGCGTAGAGGCGGATCAGCTCGGCGCTGACCGGAATGGACCGTCGCCGTTGCGATTTGGTTCGTGCGCCGTTGTCGTTGTCTCGCGGCACCACCACGACCTCCCGTTCGGCGGCGGCCAGGTCCTCATGGCGCAGGCCGAGAGCTTCACCGACCCGCATGCCGGTCTCGTGCAGCAGGGCAAACAGGAACCGGTCCCGCAACCGGTCACACGCGTCGAGAATCGCCTGAATCTCGTTGACGGTCAGCACCCGTGGAAGCTTCCGCGGAGCCTTCAGTGCGATCGCCCGCCGTGCGTGCGGCTCGCCTTTGGTGATGTGGTGCAGAAACGGCTTCCAGCCGGTTCCGCGCCGCCCGCCCGGTTGCCACGTCACCATCAATTCGCCCAGGTCCACACCGTTTCGGGCGGCGTGCTGGTAGAAAGCGCTCACCGCCGACAGCTTCCTGTTCACTGTCGATTCCGCGCAGTGATGCTCCACCGACGGCAGCACGGCCACCGCCCCGTCCCGGGCCAGTGGCGGGCGACGCAGCCAGGACACGAATTCCGCGACGTCCTCCAGATGGACCGCCTGCCAGTCCAGCTCACGTCGACCGAGGAAGACGAACCAGTCCTTCAGATCATGCGCATACGCCTTGACGGTGTTCGGCGATCGCTCGATATCGGCCAAATACGCCAGATACCGCTCGACCGGAGCCACCGGCCCGTCGTCGCCGAGGACCGTCCACGACTCACGCCGCGAGATCGGGGACAGCACACGCACCACATGCATCGCTCCTCCAAAGCAATCCGCGAGATGGACGAGCTGTAGGTAACCACGTCCACCACACGAATCCAGGGAGCCGAGACCCTCGTGCTCAACACCAACGACACAGCCCTGAAGGCTCTAGATAACGATCGTTTACGGGACACATGGTGTAGTCGAGCCGAGACGCGGTGAGGTGCCGGACAACTCGGACCGGTACAGCGCGGTCCGAGTTGCCAAGTCGGCGCTGCTGGTCCTCGGCTACTGGACGGACACCTGATCCGCGGCTGGCGCGGCTGTTGCTCGGGCAGTGGTTTGCGTGGCCCGCCGGGGCAGGACGAGTCCGATGACCGCTCCGGTGAAGGCCAATGCTCCCGCTGTGGTGATGGCGGCGGTGAAGCCGTGGCTGAAGGTATTTGCGGCGTCGAGTCCGCCGCGGGCTGTGAAAACCGCTGTGGTGATAGCGATCCCGAACACCCCGCCGAGCTGGCGGACCGTGTTGAACGTACCGGATGCGGTGCCGATCGCCGCGATGGGCACCGCCCCGATGACCGCGCTCTGCGCCGACGGGATCGTCAGCGAGATGCCGACGCCGGAGATCACGAACGGCGCAATCATGGGCGGATAGGTCAGCTCGGGTCCGGCGATGAGCGCGATCCATCCGAGTCCCACTGCCTGCAGCCCCAGCCCGGCCACGACCAGCGGCCGCGCCCCGATCCTGTTCACCAGCTTGCCCGCGATCGGCGCGACCAGAAACAGTGCCGCGGTCCACGGCAACAGCAACAAGCCGGTGGTCATCGGACTGTGACGCATAACGATCTGCAGAAATTGGGCGAAGAAGAACGCTCCGCTGAAGGTCGACGCGAATAGGAGGAACCCGGCGGCATTGCCGGCGGAGAAGGCGCGGGACGCGAAGAAACGCATCGGTATCAGCGGGACGCCCGCACGCAACTCCCATCCGACGAACACGACGAGCGCGATCATGCCGCCGACTAGTGCGGCGACGACCTCGCGGCTGCCCCAACCGGATTCGTTTCCCCGGATCAAACCCCATACAAGTCCGAACGCCGCCGCGCTGACCAACCCGATTCCGGCATAGTCCAGACCGCGCGGCGAGCCGGTGTTCTCCTCGAGTCGTACTCGAACGGCGGGGATCAGCACTGCGGCGATCGGGACGTTGACCCAGAAGATCCACTGCCAGGTGAGGTTCTGCACGATCGCCCCGCCGACCAGCGGCCCTCCCAGCGTGGCCAGTCCGGTGATCGAGGCGAACACTCCCAGCGCCCGCGGCCGCAGTGCGGGTCCGAATGCCGTCGACACCATCGACAACGCCGCAGGCGCCACCGCCGCGGCGCCGACGCCCTGGATCGTACGGGCCGTGATCAGCCAGCCCAGGCTCGGCGCCAGCGCGCAACCTGCGGAGGCAATCCCGAACACGGCCAGTCCGCCCATTAGCACTCGCCTGCGGCCGTATCGCTCGCCCATGGCCGCGCCGGCCATCAACAGCACGGCGAACGGCAGCGTGTAGGCATTGACGGTCCATTCCAGATCGGCAATGGAAGCGTGCAGATTCAGCGCGATCGCGTGCAGGGCAGTGGTGACGACCAACGCGTCGAGCAAAATCATCAGCGATGCGATCGATGTCAGCGCGAGCACCCAGCGCTGAGGTGTGGTCATGGTCATTTCGGTGATGTCCTCTCCAAACAAGTGGTTGCGGGCGCATGCCGTGTCGGTCCTTGACGACGCGGCATGCGCCCGATCCGATGTCCCCCCAGGTCGCGGAGGGAATCCGGCAGTCGGCCGGGTTGCGGGTGGACACCGCCTTCTCACCCGGCCGCAAGGGGCGGCGGCGGGCTAGGTGTTTCGGACGGGCTGGTAGGTGAGTAGCACGAGACTGTCGCCGACGGTGCGGGTGGTGATCAGGCACAGTGGCGTCGTGCCGCCGGCGTCGTCGAAGAGGCGCCGTCCTGCGCCGATCACCAGCGGGAAGGTCATAAGGCGCACCTCGTCGACGAGGTCGTGCTTCATCAGGGTCGGCACGAGCTGCCCGCTGGCGTAGACGACGATGTCGCCGTTCACGGTCTGCTTCAGCTTCGAGACCTCGTTCACCACGTCGTCTTTCACGACCGTGGAGTTGTTCCAGTGTGCGTGTTCGAGGGTGGCGGACACGACGTGCTTGGGCATGCCGTTGAGCCGGTCGGCATACGCGCCGCTGCGCGAGGGCCACCGCGCGGCGAAATACTCGTAGCTTCCTCGCCCCAACAGCAGCGCCTCGGCATCCACCGCCTCGTCGAACAGGACCTTGGTCCACTCCTCGCGGTCGGCGTCCCCGACCCAGCCGCCGGGCACCAACCCCTCCTCACCCGTCGGGTCCTGAATGACCCCATCGACGGTGACGTTCTCACTGACGACGATTCTTCCCATGGTGGTTTCTCCTTCGATGCTGTGGTCGGCTATCACTGATGTAGAAACCGCGGCATCGGGAAACTGGGCGCGCGCAGGCCGCCCAGTTCACCCTCCGGTCGGTGTCCATATCGGGTGGAAGAGCCACTGAGTGCGGAAAGAGGTGACGCGAGGATGGTGACCGGCGATCTGCTGACGCGAGCCCGCGCTGGGGACGGTGACGCATTCCGGGAGTTGACTGCGCCCTACCGGCGGGAGCTGCAGGTCCACTGCTACCGGATGCTGGGCTCGTTCCAGGACGGCGAGGATGCCCTGCAGGACACGCTGCTGGCCGCCTGGCAAGGCCTCGACGGGTTCGAACAGCGTGCCTCGCTGCGCACCTGGCTCTACCGGATCGCCACCAACTGCTGTCTCAACGCGCGACGCTCGGCGAACCGGCGCCCGGTAAAGGAGTGGAATGTGCCCAATGTCGAACCACCCGAGCCGACCCGGCTGGGCGAGGTCGTCTGGCTCGAACCGTTTCCCGACGCCCTGTTGGAAGGCGTGCTCGACGCGCCGCTGGGTCCGGAAGCCCGATTCGAACAGACCGAATCCATCTCCCTGGCGTTCGTGACCGCCTTGCAGGTCCTGCCGCCCCGCCAGGTCGCTGTCCTCGTCCTGCGCGACGTCCTCGGATTCCGCGCGAACGAGGTCGCCGACATGCTGGACTCGACCGTCGAATCGGTCAATAGCGTCCTCAAACGAGCACGCGCCGGGCTGCAACGCCGGCTCCCGCAGACCCCCGGCGGCGAACCCTCTCCGATGTCCGACTCACCCGCCGAGGAGGCGACCGTCGCGAAGTTCGTGCGTGCGTACGAGTCCGCCGACATCGACGCGTTGGTGGCCCTGCTCACAGACGACGTCTTCCTCTCGATGCCGCCACTGCCCTTCGAATATGAAGGCCGCGACGCCGTAACCCGCTTCTGCGCCGGCCTGTTCGACGCGGGCCTCAGGGCCGAGCTCGTCGCGACGCGGGCCAACGGGCAACCGGCGTTCGGCGTCTACCTGCACAGCCCCGACGACGTGCGCCACGCCACGGGCCTGCTCGTGCTCACCCTCAGCGGCGACCGGATCAGCGCCATGACCCGCTTCGAAAGCAGCGTGCTTCCGTGGTTCGGGCTCCCACGCTCACTCCCGAGCCGATAACCGGCCTTCCGCCGTGGGGCGATCATGGCGTGTCGTCCCGACGTGCCCATCGCACAATCCGTCCGATCGGCCCAACTCCAAGATCCGCGATCCACGGGCCCCCTTCCCCGCCGCGCTACGGCAGCCCACCGGCGACTCCAGGCACCGTGGCGCCCGGCACGAGCAGCCCGCCGCTGCGGAGCCGAGACCGACGTCGGCGAAGCCACGCGAGAGCGCGTAGGCGGGGGTTGATCATCTCCACGCAGCGGTTGGCGGCGGTGACGGCGTGCTCGCCGATGCCGAGTTTGGTGAGGTACTCGGCGGCGAACCCGGCATTGAGCGCCGCGTCGTAGACGTATCCGGGCAGCACTGAAAGCCGAGGGCATCGGGGTCGGTGTGCACTTCATCTCCCTGCATCTTCAGCCGTATCATCGGCACACCGGAGGCATCGAACCCGACGCCTTCCCGGTGGCCCGCGACGCCTCCGCGCGGATCGTGTCGCTGCCGCTGTACCCGAAGATGACCGACGCCGATATCCACGACGTCGCCGCCGCGCGGTCGCCAAGATCGCCACGGCCTACGACGTCGTCCTCACCGAAGGCCAGCGGTTGGGCTGGTTCAGCGAAACGGATGCCGCCCGAACACAACTCGCCTAACGCGATCCTCGCCGAGTTCTTCGGCAACCTGCCCGACCTCGAGCCCGCCGCAGCGCAGTAAGCACCCTGTCCGATCAGCTCGTCTAGGCGATCGCCCTGCCGCTGGTGCCGCGCAGCGGCCGGGCCCGCTCGGCCGGATCGTCGACGCTGGCGGCGGCCACCACATCTGCGAACAGCGGATCCCCGGCACCAACAAGTACTACGCCTGACCCTCTACCCGCACACGAGAAGGGGCCCCGCCATCGGCGGGGCCCCTTCTCACGTTCAGCGCAAGTAGTGGATGCGCGGCCGCGGCCAGTGTGCCGGGCAGTAGTGCCGGTTCCCCAGGAACCAGCCCCGGCCCTTCGCGATCGTGTGCAAGGCGTGCTCGGTGGCGAGATCCCCGACTTCCTCGATCATCTCGCGGCACTCCGACTGGTCACACACCAGCCACAGCGAATTACCGATCATGCCCCGAGTATCAGTGTCCCGACCGACACAGACCAGAGCCGCCCTGCGCTTACGGACATCCTGCCCCAGGGCGTCGCGGCAAGGGATCGGCACTTGACACGTCATGGCGGAGTGGCAGCCACCGCCACGGGCTGGCCTCACGTTTTCGTGTTCAAAACCGGACAATCCGCAGGTCAGGACGTGGCGGCTTCGGCCCGCAAGTAGCTGTAGACGGTTTCGCGGCTGACGCCGAACTCTTTCGCCAGGGCCGCTTTGGGGGTTGAGGGACAGTCGCCCGAGATCCGGCGCTAAGGAGTTCCGGCACCCCGTCGAACCGACAGAACCCGGGCGAGAACATTCGCGCGGAATCCGGCGCTAAGGAGTTATCGCAGACAAGGAGGCTTATTCAGGCTGCCTGCCTGTAAAACTCTAGGGCGAGTACTGCAGAAATCGTGGTTTCGAATGTTTCGAATGGTCTGCGGTAGTCGATGTGCAGAATTCTCCATGTTTTCAGATTCGAGATCGTTTGCTCGATCATCCATCGGATCTTGTTCACTCCGGTGTTGAACTCTTTTTCCCACTCTTCGAGTTTCCGAAAGGCGGGCTTGCGGATGGGTGTGATCATCTGTTTTCCGATGTATCCTTTGTCGCCGATCCAGTCGGCGGGATCGTCGTCGGTCAAAGCGCCGGATATGTCGAGGGCGGCGCTGTCGTGACGGCAGCCGTCGACCGGATCCGATACCCACCGCAACTGCCCATATAGGTCGCAAACCACCTGCACATTCACGCCCGTCGTCTTGTGCTTGCCCGAGTACAACTCGGGCCGATCACGCCACGACCAGCACGGGAGCAATGTCCCGTCCGCGAGGTACTGCTCACCGGGGGCCAGATCCTCGACCGCCGGTACCCACGCACGCAACGCCCGATCGATCCACGGCGTCACCGCGGTGATCGCCCGCGAGATGGTCGACTGCGAACACTCGTACTGCTCGGCCAACTCCACCTGACGCCGATTCCTCCGCAAATAGATCAACACCACACACGCCGAATCGAACAAACCCAGCGACGGCGGATGCCCAATCGACTCCTGCTCCGACTTCGAGAAACGATAAATCAGCTCCACCAGATCGAGAATCTCATCCCGGGCGAAACCAGTACTATGATACATATGCGGCAGTCCTGCTTGAAGAATTCGGTGTGGTAATCAAATTCTATTCAAGAATTGGACTGCCGCCCTATTCGACACGCCGATTGCTTAAACTATTTCCCCAGCGGCTGAATAGGCCTCAAGGACTCTTTATCTGCGATAGTGGGTGAGTCGGCTTGGCGCTATGACCCTTGCGCCTCGGGTCGACTCCGGAATTAATCTGCGATAGCGCGGGAGACGGTGCGATGGGGACGGTTCAGAGCCAGCCGCCGATCCTCGTCGTCGAGATAGAAGAACCGCTCCAATTCAACACGGGACAACGCCCCGAACCGGCCGTAGCCGCCCTCATCGGTCACCACGACATGAGATCACCTACAGCACAACGGCGCTCGCTGTTCGACCCTTAGCGCCGGATCGGGCGGATCTGTTCCTACCCCCGTTTCAGGGTCGCCAGATGCGACCGGAGCTGCTGGTAGCGGGTCGCGGTCTCGTCTGCGCCGACGGCCCGGGTGGCTCATGCGTCTGCCTTTCCCCGGCGACCATGTCTGAAACGCCATCTACGGCTGCAATCGGCGGTGTACAACAAGAACCATGACATCTGTCGGACCTGTCAGGCAGGGAGGCACCAAATGGGCATGAGGTTTCGCAAGACTGTCAACCTCGGGGGCGGTTTCAAACTAAATCTCAACGCAAAGTCCGCCAGTATCTCCGGTGGAGTTCCTGGACTCCGCGCGACGGTAAACACGAAGGGGCAGCGAAATCTCTCCGCAGGAGTCCCCGGCACGGGTCTTTCATATCGGAGCACCAAGAAGATCGGCTCTGGAGGATCATCCGCGACAGGGCGGCGGTCGGCGGCGCCGACGCCGCTGCCGACTGCCAGTATGTCGTCCGGCGAGGTTCGGAAATTCGAAAAGGCAGTGAAGAAGGCGCGGAAGAACCCTGATTCGCTGTACCCATGGCTGGATGATTCCGAATTTGGTGAGGTTTCGAACATCCTGGTTGGCATGCACTTTTTATCCCAGGAGAAAATTGCTTCGGCTGCAAAGCACTTCTGGCAGGCGCTGGCAAATGACCCATCGGCAAGTGCCGATTCCTACTACCGCACTCATCCTGCAGGTGTGCAGTTCTCGGTGCTTAGCGTCGACGTTGACGTTCCTTTGAATCGTGATGCTGCCGTATACTTCCTCGTTTAAATTTACAATAAGCAGCAAGACTTCGAGGATGCTCTCGTGGCGCTCGAACGGATGGTTGATACTACCGATCTTTCGGTAGCGTTTGGGGCTCTATCGTCATTCAATTTAGAGCGGTATGACGATGTCCTGAAACTGACCGCTACGACTTCGACTCACAGTAGCGACCCGATCCAGGCTATCGCTCTCATTCTTCGTGCGGCCGCATTCCGAGAAAAGGGGGAGCCAAGGAAGGCGCGAGACCTGCTTGTCGGAGCAGTTTATGGCGTTAGAACGACTGCTATGTTGGAGTTGCTGAACATGGAAAACGGCCGCGCATACGCCGCCATGGGGCAGGCATCGGTGGCGCGAAATATGTTCGATTTGGTGCAGAAGTCCAATCCAAATTATCCGGGACTCACGGAAGCGCTGGCCGGGCTGCAATAGAATCACAGGTCGCTGATGCCACACCGAGACAGGCAGAGTCCCTATCTCCGCAGGTCGATCCGTGTGGCTAGCGCGTGTGTCCCCCTCCGGACACCAGAAGATACGAAAGCCGTTGCTATGCAACGGCTTTCGGCATGTTCGAGCCACGTATGTCTATGTCTACGCCGGGTGGGCAGGGCTCCGGCATTCTCGACTGGCAGGTCTGTGACCTGCGGGGAGTCGGCGTGAATTAGGGCGTGGCTCTTGGTGTTTCGTGTGGGCGGGCACGGATGACTGTGTGAGGATCGAGTTACCACACAAGAACGTCACTGGAGTCGTCCGTGCCCGCTGTAGCAGTATCGCCTGTCGCGCCCATTTCCGAAACCCTGGATCGCTGGCAGGTTGCCGACAGGGTGGATGTAGTGGATTCGGAGTTCCTCGAGGTGCTGGCATCGGTGCCCGATCCCCGAGATCCGCGTGGCAGGCGGTACCCGTTGGTGGCGTTGTTGGCGATGGCGATCCTGGCCGTCGCGGCCGGGATGCGCGGCTATGCGGGGTTTGCCTGCTGGGCCCGCACCGCACCACCGGAGGTGTTGGCCGGGTTGGGGCATCAACGCCGAAGTCGTCCTTCGGAGAGGACCTTTCGGCGAGTCTTGTCGAGCCTGGATGCTGCCGATCTGGACCGCCGATTGGGTGCGTATTTCGCCGAATTGGCCGTGACCGCCGGCGGGAACGGAGAGTTGCTGGTGGTGTCGATGGACGGCAAGACCCTAATGAGATGTAGCGGGTCGGTCGATCGGGCAGACTCGCTACTGGTAGCGGCTGGTAGGTGAGCACTGATTGGCCCCGGACTTCGAGTCCTGCTTTGAGATCGTGCCCCTGCCGGTCGGCCGGGAGAAATGGATCGCTGATGGGATGTCGTGCCTGCCGCATGACGGCGTGAGCACCGATTCATTAGGTCGCCGACGTTCTCCCGCACGCTGCCGGATTTGGTGTCCGACAACGATGAAGAGGGAACAGCTGTGCTGCTGGTCGGTGATGACTGGGCCGAGGACCACCACGATGTCGAGCTGATGGATGAGGCCGGGAAACGGCTGGCCAAGGCTCGATTACCGGAAGGGATCGCCGGGATCACCCGGCTGCACGCCATGATCGGTGAACACCTCGGCGACGACGCCGATGCCGCGCGGGTACGGATCGGGATCGAAACCGATCGTGGCCCGTGGGTCGCGGCGTTGATCGCGGCCGGCTACACGGTGTACGCGGTGAACCCGTTGCAGGCGGCCCGGTTCCGGGAACGCCGCAGCGTTTCGGGTGCGAAGAGCGATGCCGCCGACGCGCATACCCTTGCCGACATGGTCCGTACCGACGCGCACCAGTTGCGTCCGGTCGCCGGGGACAGTCCCGCCGCAGAAGCGGTGAAAGTTGTTGCGCGAGCACATAAAACGTTGATCTGGGAACGCACCCGCCACACGCAGCGGTTACGGTACGCGTTGCGGGAGTACTTCCCCGCCGCTTTGGAAGCGTTCGACGACCTCGACGCTCCCGACGCCCTGGAGCTGCTCGGCAAGGCACCCGACCCGGCCGCCGCGGCGCGGTTGTCGCTCAACCAGATCCGGGCCGCGCTGAAGCGGGCCGGCCGCCGCGGCGACCTCGACGCTAGAGCCGCCCGTATCCAGGCAATCCTGCGCAGCGAGCAGCTGGGCCGCAACCAGGTCATCGCGGCGGCCTACGCGGCAGGGACCCGCGCCGCGGTCGCGGTCCTGGCCACCCTCGACGAGCAGGTGAAAGTCCTGCAAGGGGAGGTCGAGGCCCATTTTGGCCGGCACCCGGCCGCTGAGATCATCTTGTCCCAGCCAGGACTGGGCAAGATCCTCGGCGCCCGGGTGCTCGCCGAGTTCGGGGACGACCCCACCCGCTACGCCAGCGCCAAGGCCCGCAAGAACTATGCCGCGACCAGCCCCATCACCCGCGCCTCGGGGAAAATGAAGGTCGTCGCGGCCCGGTTCGTGCACCAGGACCGGCTCGTCGACGCGCTGATGGCCCAAGCATTCAGTGCGCTCAACGTATCGCCGGGAGCCCGCGCCTACTACGACAAGCAACGCGCCCGCGGCCTAGCCCACCGTGCCGCCCTGCGTCAGGTCGCCAACCGGCTCGTGGGCATCCTCCACGGCTGCCTCAAATCCGGAACCCTCTACAACGAGACCACCGCCTGGACACACCACACCCAAGATCAACAAGCCGCAGCTTGACAAGCTAAGCCCTGGGATGTCTCAAAGGTGCCCGCAAGGCCAAAGCAGCGGCTTCGCATCTGGTGTCGATGTACGCACACCGCACCCGTCTGGTGCTGGGCCAGCTCGCCATCGACGCCAAGAGCAACGAAATACCTTGTTTGAGAAAACTTCTCAAGAAATTCCCGCGTATTCCGCTGCTGGTTGTCGTCGACGCCCTCCACACGCAGACAGCTGCCGCGAAACTGATCTGCCGGACCCTGAAATCGCATTACATAATGGTCGTCAAGGCCAACCAGTGCGGTTTGCTGGCCCGGATCACCGCCCTGCCCTGGGCTCGCGTCCCGGTCTGCGCGACCGATGACAGCCACGGCCACGGACGCGACGAACACCGCAGCTTCCAGATCATCGCCGCACCCCGAGGCATCAAGTGGCCGTACGCGAAACAGATCATCCGCATCACCCGCGAACGCCTCGTAATCGCCACCGGAAAAACCAGTTACGAGGTCGTCTACGCGATCTGCAGCCTGCCCTTCGACAAGGCCCGGCCCGCACAGATCGCCTTCTGGATCAGATCGCACTGGGGCATCGAGAATTCTATCCACTACGTCCGCGATGTGACGTTCGATGAGGATCGCTCGACAGTAGCCGCACGCAGCGGACCGCAGGTCATGGCGACCCTGAGAAACACGGTGCTCAACCTTCACCGTTTCCACGGCGCCACCAACATCGCCGAAGCCAACCGGGAAACCGCCTTCGACCCCCACCGCGGAATCCATCTCCTCAACCCACAAACGCCCAGGTCACAGGCCGCTTAACGAGAACGCCGGAGCCCTGGCCAAAGACCCATCCCATAGGACCATACCAATGGCATGTGCACATCATCGACGCGAATATCGGGGCGGGTCACTGCCGCGATATCGAAAAGTCCGGCGAGGTCGGTCATATTCCATCCCGGATAGTGTGGACGAAAGAGTGGCGTGTCGCCGGATAAGACGACGACGCGGTAGTGCGCGATAAACGTTTCGGGCGCGCGGCGGACCGGCTGTGGTCAGGATTCGAGGACGATGTTCAGGTCGTCGCGGCCGGTGGCGATCTCAGCGCCGCCCCCGGCGTGTTTGATGTCGACGTCGTCGTAGCAGGCACGGCACACGATGCCCGTCGCCGAATTGGTCGAGCCTTTTCCGTAGGCGTGGCAGCACGGTGTCAGTGCAACGAGGCCAGCGGTGTCGTCGTTGATGACAACGCAGCCTTCGTCATCGAGGCCGACGATCTCATCGAGCCGGTCGGCGAATCTAGCGGGAAGTCGCAGTGTCGTTTTCACCGGTGGGTTCCTATTTGCGGTTGAGGTGGGAGATCCGCGCGATCCGTCGGAGCAGAAGCCGCGATCGGCGGAGTCGCGGTCGAGTGATCGTTTCGACCGCATCGCTGTAGGCGGTGGCTAAGCGCGGGTCCACGGCGTTGGTGACGGGGTGGCCGGTGTCGTGTTCGTAGATGCCGACCGACCAGGGCCCAGATGCTTCCTCGGTTTCGCTGCCGACCAGGCAGGCATCGCCGTTGGTGGCGTAGAGCTGGAGGGTGTCGTCGAGGTCGGCCGCCAGCCCGGTAGACCCGGCTCCGTGGCCGGTCCAGGCGATGTACGGTGCGTGGCCGCGGGCGCGCAGGAACTCGATCTCGGTGGCGTAGATCTGGGAGAGCTCACGCTCGTAGCCCGCACGGGTGGGCCGTACACGGGCGCGTTCGCGGAAGTAGGCGACCAACGCGCACAGGGCGTTGCGTGCGTCGTCGGGGTAGCGGTGCGGGTCGGTGTCATCGCGCACGACGCTCGCCGCATCGAGCAGCCACTGCGCGTCGGCGAGCAAGCGGGTGGTGTGCGCGACATCGATGCCTGCGCCCCAGTGCTCCAGAGGTGTGTGATGCTGGGCGAATGCCGTTGCGAGGGTGCGGGATTCGGTGTCGGTGAGGACTTGGTCTTCGTCTTGGCAGGTGGCGAGGATGCGGGCGAGCTCGATGTCGAAAGAATCGAGCGTGTCGGGAGGATCGGTGGTCATTGTGGGTGGCCTCGAGGGGTGCAGTGATCGGAGTTTCGCGCGGCGTCGAGCAGTGCCGCGCCGCCTCGGGGTCAGCGAGCCGGGCGGATCCGGTATGGGCTGGTCAGGCATGGAGGGCAGTACGCGCAGGCGGAAGCCAACGGCTGTCAACCGCTGGAGCAGAGGTTCGGCTTGTGCGGTGGTGGCGGGGCGTTGTTGCTGGATCCAGCGTGCGTGTACGCGGCGGGTACGACCGTCGCCGCTATGGGCCCGATACAGTCGCCCAGAAGCGTTGCTGGGTTCGAGCAGGATCGCGGTGACCTGCTCTTGGTCGTCGTCCCACACGAAATACACGGGCTGGTGTGGCGGTGGCGGCTGATTCGGTGCGGTGTAGGAGTACGGAAGCGCCGCCCGTGCGCTGTCGTCAGAGGCCTGGTCCCAGCCTTGCCGGTATCGCGCGGTGATCTCGGCAACGAGTTCCGGATCGGCGCTGGGGCTGGGGATGAACGCAGCCACAGCGGGATTGGACAGTGGTGAGGGGTGTTCGAGCCCGGCGTTGAACGCCTCACGGCCGAGCGCAACCCAGTCATGGCTGTCGGCGGGGGGCTCCGGCGCGGTCAGTTCGGCCAACAGCGCGGCGACCTTGACGGCCTCGGCGGCCGCGACGTCGATGACGAACCGGAACTTCCCGCGGCGGACGTCGACATGGATGGTGTCGATTCCGGCCGACTGCGGGCGCACCGAGATGGCTTGGTCGCCCGGGATGTAGGACGCCGAGAAAAGCGCTGCCACGGCTGCGGCATGGCAGGCGGAGCCCGCAGCGGGCCGGTGGCGGAGAAAAAGGGGATCGGTGGGATTCATGGGATGTTCCTGACCGCGGTCGGTTCGGGGATCGCCGAGGACTCGCGTTCGGGGCGGCGGGTGACGGCGGGATGGGTGCGACGGGGGACCTGGTTGGTGGCTGGATGGTGTCCGTACGCGGACGAAGGTGTCTACTCCGCTCAGCACGGTGCTGGACCCGCGGTCGAGGCCGAAGATCTCGCGTACATGGTGTGCGAGGTCGCTGATCTCGGCGTTCAGGCTCACCGGGCGCTCGATGGTGATGTCGGTGGCCAGCGGTGAACTGCGTTCGGTGCCGAAGAGGCGGCCGTGGATGCAGTAGACCTTCAGGTCCACACCCTCGTTCGTTGGGGATATAAGGCTGGCCCAGCAGTAGTGACTGGCCGCTGTGGTGGGTGCGGAGGCTGTCGAGGTCCTCAGGCCCGGTGACCAGGTGCACCGCGTGTCCGGCGCTGCCGTCGGCCGGTTTGACGACCAGCGGGTAGTGGCGCGCGGGGTACCGCGGTGAACGCGGCCGGGTCGGTGGCGGCCGAGGTGGACGGGACGGGCAGGCCGTGGCGCTGGGCGAGCAGGTGGGCGCGGGCCTTGTCGCGGACGCCTCGGATGGCGCGTGCGTCGTTGATGGTGGTCAGGCCGGCGTGAGCGGCGGCTTCGAGTCGGCCGAGGCCGGGGCCGCCGGACACGGTTTTCAGGATCCAGGCATCATGGTTGCCGCTGTCGATGAGGCCGGTGAGGTCCAGTAGTTCGCCGCCGGGGCGAACGATGTCGACGTGGTGGCCTTTGTGCCGCAGTCGGTGGGCGAGATCGAGGGGGAGGCTGTCGGTTCGGTAGCGTTCCTCGAGCGGCAGGCACAGTCTCACGGTCATGGTGGTCTCCTCAGAATGTGGATCGGGGCGAGCCGACCACTGACACCGGATGTGGCGGCCGACGGCGGCGGGTGGGTGTGCTGGTGGGTGAGTTGGGCGTGGTCCAGGCGCTGGGGGTTGTGCCAGTCGGTGAGGATCAGCTCGTAGAGCCGATGCAATGCCGCGGTGGCCGCGCCGGTGAGCGAGGTCGCGGCCGGTGCCCACAGGTCGGTGACGAGATCGCGAGGTGTCGCGTCGGGCAGGTCGGCACCGGTGCGGGGCGGGCGGCGCCCGGGCGTGAACCACAGGTAGGCGAACCCGCCGTACACGGTGGTGTCGGCGATGGCCAGCACGGCGGTGTGCGCGGTATCCCGAGCGCGGGCGGAGGGGATGATCGGCGCGAACTGCACGCGCAGGAACCACACAGCGGTGGGCGCGGTGCGCGGGTGTAGGCAGCCGTAGCCGAGGCTGATCGAACCGGTGACAGGACCACCGGCGTGAAGGACGGGATCGCCACGGATATCGAACAGAGTTGTGGTGGTGAGTGTTTGAGGATCGGAGGGGGTCATGGGTCTGGGGCGGGCATGGCGTGGTTGGGTCGGTAGCCGCGCGGTTCTCGGTCGCGGCAGGGCGCGCACGACGTCATCGGGGCAGTGACTGGGGCTTGCCCGGTGCCGGGGCAGGTGTGCTGGGTTCGAAGTGGGGTGGATGGTGTAGTCGGCGTTGATGTGGAAGAGGCCGCTCCAGTGACGGATCCAGTCGGGGGCGGCGCAGTCTTCGGTGAGGAAGTCCAGATCCGTGTGGGCTGGGCCGGTGAGGATCACACGCAGGGTCTGCGGTGCCAGCGACGGCGACACCGTCCACCGGTCGGGTGAGTCGAGGTCGGTGTCGACTGCGTGATCGTTGACCCATGCCTGGGGCTGGAACCGGTTGTTCACGGTGAGCGCGGGCAGCGGCGGGGCGGGGTCGCCGTGGTCCCAGCTCTGGCCGGTGACGGCAGCGACGAACATGAGCCGGCGCGCGCAGCGGCACCAGATCACGTCCGAGAGGTCCCGAGCCCACAGGAGTACAACGGCGGCCGACCAGGCCTCGGTGGAGGTGAGCGTCTCGGACTGAGCCTTGGTCAGCGTCGCCTCCAGGTGGCCGTCACAACGGGTTGTTGGGCTCACTGCTGCAGGCGCATGTGCCGCGGACACTGGGGACTTGGGCGGTCATCTCGTCGAGTCGGGTGCGCAGAACCCGCAGCGCGGAAGTGGGGTTCATTGCTCGGTGGCTTCCAAGGATTCCAGGACCGCCAACCCGAGGCCGGCAGCGAGCCGAGTAGCGGGATCGGATTCGGCCGGGGGGTCGATGGTCAGCAGGAAGTCGGTGGCGATCGCGTTCCAGGCGTGACCGGCTGCTCGGCGAAGCAGCGAGTGGGGGATGACGGCCTGCAGGGCGGCCGCGACGAGGCCGTCGCTGTCATCGAGCTCGTGGGCGCGCTCGCCGAGGTAGTGTTCGGCGGCTTCGCGGGCCAGGTCGCGGCGTAGGTGTTTGATGCAGGCGGGACAGGTGAGGTCGGTGAGAGAGGAGGCATAGATCGGGGGTGCCTCGCTGACGGTCAGTTCGCAGAGGGTGCGGTGACCGGAGTAGGTGGCGTGGCTGTGGGTGCGGTCGGTGTCGGACCAGCACACCTGCGTGGTGTCCATTCTGAGTTGGTTCTCCTGGGTCGGTCCCGTCGTGTGCACAGTGGTCCCGGTGCGCGGGCGTTGATGGGCGACGAGTTCGTCTGGGGTGGTGTCGGCGGTGGTTTCAGGCGCCCGGTGGTGGGCGTGTCGGTGGGGTGGAACGCGGCGGTGAGTGCGTGCGCGAGGGTCAGGACTTGGCCGGAGTCGACGTCGAGTTCGACGAAGGCGCCACCGCCGTCGTTGATGGTGAACTTTCCGGACACCGGCCGATTGCCGCCGAGGTAGATCACGTTTTCGTGGATCCGGTCGGCGGGCGCGAGGATTTGGGGCAGGGCCGCGAGGATCTCTTCGCGGCGTATGGTGCGCGCGGCGTCGGCGATCGCGAGCGGGCGTGCGATGTCGAGCGCGGCTCGGTAGGGCGGTAGCAGGCGAGATTCGATGTCGGCGGCGATCAATGCCGGATGCCGCGCGGCGGCGACGGTTATGGGGTCGGCCTTTTCGCGCTCTCGCAGCTGGGTATCGAGGTCGCCGTAGCGTCCGGTGATGACGACGCGTCCGTGACCGTGACGAGGGTGGGAATGGTCGCCGTCGGTCAGCGCCAGCATTTGCCCAGCGGGGCCGTGTAATTCGGCTTCGTAGGTATAGAAGCGATGGCGGCGAGCGGTCCAGTCGGGGCCGAGTTCGGCCGCGACACGGTCGGCGAAAGCGAAGATGTCCATGGAGGGGCTCCGGTGCGTTTCGGATCAGCGGGGGCTGAGGGCTCAGCTGGGGTGGGCGCCGGTGTCGGCGAGCGTGGCGCGCAGCAGCCAGGCGGCTTCGGCGCCGATGGCGACCTCGACGAGGTGGTACAGGATTCTGCAGAACTGCGGGCCGTGGGCGGGGCTGTCGAGAGGTTGCAGGTGGTGGGCCAGTTCGTGCAGCAGCACGAATTCCCGCAGCAGCTGGCGATTGCGCAGGGATATCGCGATGGTGGCGGTCGCGGGTTCGTAGTGTGCCCGCGACATCCCGCGGCGTCGGACGGTGACCGGGATCCGGGCGCGCTCGTATCGGCTACGGATCGCGTCCAGGGCAAGGACGGCTTCGACGTAGGTTTGTATCGATTCCAGCGACACCACTCGCCGCTCGATCGGCAATCTCACTCGGGAGCCGAAGATCTCGACTTGGCGGTCGGGCAGCTGGTCGGCTTGGTCTAACATGCTCCACACCAGCGCTTCAGCGGCATAGACGCGGCCTCGATAAATGTCCCTGACTGAGCGGGTCATGACGGCAACCGCCCCGGAGCAGCGGGCAGGGATGGTTGTTCGGTGAGGCGGGCGCGGCGCCCGGCCTGGTCCCCGGCGCTCGAGGCTGCGGCGTCGCCGCGTCTGGGGCGGCGCAGGGCGCGCCAGGTCCTGCGGGCTCTGGTGTGGCTGGTGTAGAAGTCGGCGACTTCGAGTTCCTTGTCCCGCAACACCAGCGCCGTGCGCGGCCTGGTCCCGGGTTCCTCGGGCGTGGAAAGCGCCTGGGTGCGGGTGGTATCGCGGGCCTGGGTGAGGCGATGGCCGATGCGGGTGGCGAAAGCGCGTTGAAATGCCAGGCGGGCGGTGATCCCCGCTCTCGCGGTCCCATCGGTACGTCGTGCGCGGTGTTCGGGCGAGTGCAGGTAGGCGCGGGAGTCGCGGACCATCTGTGCCAGCACGCCGGCATAGAGGACTTCGACCGCGGCGATGTCGGAGTCCATGCCGAAGGCGATCACCCACGTCGAATTCTGGGCGATGTCGACGCGCACGTCGTTGGGGCGCGCGATCGCGAGGAACAACTGCACGTAGGTGGACAGTCCCCGGGTTCCGGGTTCACCGATGCTGATTTGACGCATTGTCGGTCTCGTGCGGGTGCCGGTGCGTTCGACAGCGCAGGCAAGCGCGAGGTCGATCGAGTGCCGTGTCGCGAGTTCCTGCGCGTGGGTCAGGAACGCTTCGGCTTCGTGCGGATTGTCGGTGCCCTCGGCCTTGCGCAGCAGCCCGGCGATGCGGGACAGGGCCCGATCGGATCGGGTCACTGGCCTGCACCCCCGAACAGGGCGCCACCGACGACGATCATCGCCAACGGGTCGACCCTGTGCTGGTTGGGGTCCGCGGCATCACGGACCTTCCGGAGCCGGTGAAGTAGGCGCGGGGTATGCAGGTCGATTCCGGTCAGGGTGGGGCGTTTGTCGGTGGCCGGGACAGTGATGATGCGGTACTCCTCCAGGGGGAGGCGCAGCTCGTACCAGGCTTCGGCTGGTGGAGCTTCCTGGGTTGGGTCGGGTCGCGGTGGCGCCCAGGCCCTGCAGTGGCAGCGGGGATCTGAGCATCGGGTGATCCGGTGTTCGGGATGCGGGTTGTAGTGGTGCATCCGGCCGGCCAGCATGGGGCATACCCTGCCGGAATAGTCGGCACAGGACGGGTGGAGCCCGGGTTCGATCGCGACCTTGTGCTGGTAGTCGGAGGGGCGGATGAAGATGATCACCTGCTCGCCCAGCGAGGTGCCGCAGACCTGACACAGCCTGCGATCCAGGATTTCTCGCAGGCGAAGCGGGTCGACTGCTCCCCACACAGGGCGGGAGCGGTCGCGGTGGGCCAAGGTGATGTGGGGCACGACCATCCCTTGGCTGGTGGGGGCGTCGGACAGGGCCGCGGGCAGCGGATCCGGGTGTCCGTCTCGGGGCGACGGTGGCGGGACGGGGTCTGTCATGTGAGTGAACTCCGTTGTCAGTGAGAGTGTTCAGGCAGATCGGCGGAGACGAGTGATCCAGGGAGCCGGGTAGGGGCGGGGTCGTGGTCAGGTGGGCTGGTCGGTGGCGGGCAGTCCGATGACCATGGCGGTGGCGTTATCGGCGTGTGGGCCCGCGGCACGGACGGCCCACTGGGTGAGCCAGTGCGCGGCTCGGTGCGCTGTGGGTGCGGTGGTGATCGCGTGCTCGATGACCTGCGGGGTCAGTGGTTCGTGGACGCCGTCGCTGGTGAGCACGACGTGGGTAGGTCGGTGACCGTGATGCCCGCTGGGATGCCAACGCCGGGTCTCGGGGTCCCGACCGCTGGCCAAAGACCGGGTCAGCTTGTGCGGTGCCCCGTATTCGCCCAGGTTGTGGTCCTCGGTGAGCTGGATGAGGCGGCCATCTCCGAGGTAAAGCCACGCTCGGCAATCACCGATCCATCCGACGTGCATTCCCCGTCGGGCGCCACGGTCGCGACAACTAGGACCGTGTCGGGGTGAGACCCCCAGGCGTCGCCGAATTCGAAGTCCTGCAACGTGGTTGCCTGCGTGCCGGTGGCGAACTCGGCGTGCAGGGGCAGCGTGACGCGCGCCAGTTCGATCAGATGTGCCGGGTCGAGTTGATAGTCGAGGGCGGCGCCGAACGCGGTGACCGCGCGCACGCTCGCGTCGGCGATGACCTCGGATCCGGTCACCGAACCCATGCCGTCGGCCACGACCGCGACAACGTAGTCGTCCTGGTGATGGAAGGCGTGACCGTAGGCGTCCTGCTGATCGGTGCGGCCGCCGATGAGGCGGGCGGCGCCGATATCGAAGCGCGTGAGCAGGTTGTGACGGGCAATGTCGATCGAGGACATGAAAGTGCTCCTCCCACAGCGGGATAGACGAAAAGTTCGACGCGGACTGGAGGCGGGCGGTGGGGCTTCTCGAAGCGGTTGGGGCCACGTACAAGCGATTGGGCGTGAGCGGTCGATGGCCGCGGCACGGTTCGCCGCAGCGGTCGCCATCGCCGAAGAGGAAGCCGAGACACCGTTTCCGGCACCGTCGGCGGCGGTGTTCGACGCGCCGCTGTGAGACTCGCGACCGGGAAACAGGGTCCGCCACCCCGGTAGGGTAGGCAACCGCGCTCGAATAGTTCCGGGAACCTCGGGCGGGCCCTCGTGTTCCACGGTATCGCGATGCGAGGAAGACCTCCATCGCAACACGCGCTCACCACAGTCTCGGCTGAAATCGGTTGTCCGGCTAGTGGTGTCGGGGTTCTGGCGCGGTGGGGGTGGGCCCGGCCCCGGCGGGTCGCGCCGGCCGGTGAACGGGTGCGTCCGCGCCGGGCGCGCTGCCGGGGTTCGACGGCGCCGAATACCCCGCCGGAACAAAGCTAGCCCCAATCGCGGGGCCGCATCCCGTCGAACTCGGCGGTGGCTGTGGTCAACTCCGCTGTGGCCGGTGGTCGACCCTGGGTGGCGAATGCCCGCAGGATCGCGCGGTGAATATCGCGGGCGACAACACCGGTGCGATCAATATGACGGCCGTGCAAGAGGCCCCGCCGCCGCGCCCGGCTGTGACCAATGCGCTACGGCCAGCATGAGGGAGCCTCGATGCCCAGCTGATGTGCCAGCTGTGTAACTGTTGCGACGCGCCACTGCGCGCTCGCACCTTCAGCCGCGGCCCCGTATCCCCAGGTGACATGGATGGTCGGAATGCCCCAGTGGGCGGCGCCGTCGATGTCGTGGACACGGTCACCAACCATCACCACATCATTGGTGGCGCCGGGCACCGGTTCGATGTCCATGCAGCGCAGTGTGTGCCGGATGACATCGGCCTTACTCCGGCGGGTTTGATCGGGGTTGGCACCTCCGACAAAGTCGAAGTATCTGGCAAGGTCGAAGTGTTCGAGGATTCGATTCGCGACCGACTGCTGTTTGGACGTGGCGATTCCGAGCCGAATACCAGAACCGGCAACCCTACTCAGTAGCTGCTCGATTCCCTCGAACACGCGGTTGTTCATCCAAGCACCGCCCCGGTCATACCGTTCGGCATACGCTTCGAGGGCGCGGTCGACCTTCTCTTCGGACATGCCGAGGGCACGTAAGGTCTCGATCATCGGAGGTCCGAGCGCGACACTGAGATCATGCGGCGGCGGGTGCTCAACGGTGGCCAATGCGTGTCGAAAGCCGGCCAGGATACCCGGGGCAGAATCGGTGAGGGTTCCGTCGAGATCGAAAAGCGCAGTCGAGAATCGGCAGGGCGCCGAGGCGCCTAGTGGGGCCGCGCCATGTCGGCCGCCGGGGCGCACTGATCTTGTGTCGTGGACCGCTTCAGGCTCGTAGCGCTGTGAGACGGTCTCGGCGATGTGGTCGCTGACGTGGCCCCGTGGCGCGAACTCGAGAATGTCGTGGGAGCCGCCGCGTATCACCATGCTGCACGCCCGCGGTCGGGTCGACGAGAACTCTGCACCAGTGGCCTCTATCCTTGCGGAAATCACACAGATCGACCCGAGGACTCCAATCGTCACGGCAGGGGCGGCACGAGGCAGTCATTTAGTCGACAATCGACTGTAGGCATCGAACTGCTCGCCAGTCAAGTCCCCGGCGCGAGAGTCCGTTGACGAAGCCGGGCCGGATGCCTCTGGATTTTCGGGCGTCGTCACCCTGGCTTGACTGGATTGGGCGGAAGACTCAAACTGAGGCAGTCGATTGTCGACAACATATCAATCTTTCGAGGTTGATCCGCTGAACTGTCATATGCGAGGAGAACGAACCATGGGCCTGCTCGACGGGAAGACCGTTATCGTGACCGGCGCCGGCGGGGGCATCGGACTGGCGTGCGCGCTGCACCTGCACGAGGAAGGCGCACAGGTCGTCGCGACGGTGCATTCGGAGTCGAGCCTGTCCAAGCTCAACGTCGACAACGACAGGCTGGTCGGCCGCGTCGTCGACGTCACCGACGAGCAGCAGGTCAAGGAACTGGTCGAAGTCACGGTAGCCACCTTCGGCAAGCTCGACGGTATCGTCAACAACGCTGGCATCCTCATTCCGGGCACCATCCTCGACGCAACGACCGAGGACTATCAGCGCACCTTCGATGTGAACGTCAAGGGTGTGTTCCTGGGCTCGAAGTACGCCATCCCGGAGTTGATCAAGGCTGGCGGTGGTTCGATCGTCAACGTCGGCTCGATCAACTCGGTCGGCGCGGAGAAGAAGCTGACAACCTACACCGCCAGCAAAGGCGCAGTCCTCACGCTGACCAAGGCGATCGCGCTGGACTTCAGCCTGCAGGGGATTCGCGCCAACACCCTGTGCCCCGGCTTCGTCGACACCCCGTTGAACGTTCCTCACTACAACGCGCTCGGTGGGCGTGAGGTGCTCGAGGCAGCGCTGGCGGACTTCCAGCCGATCGGGCGGGCGATCGAACCGATCGAGATCGCTCATTCGGTGGCTTTCCTGCTCTCGGATCATTCCACCGCGATCACCGGCACCGCGTTCGTGGTCGACGGCGGAGTCCTGGCAGGAGCCTGACCTGAGCAAATCAAACAACCGGCGACATCCGACAGCGACTGCTGTCGGCTCCGCGACCAGCCCGCACTGAAGGCATTCCCGCGGGAACCTCTCCGTGGCCGAGGCGATGACATGATCATCGCCGTCTCGGGTTCGGCGAACCTCACTCGCGCGAATCCGCGCCTGTGCGCTCGGGAACGGTCACGCACCGAGCAAGGCCGCACCTACTGAACCGGTCGATCACGGGTAGCGACGATTTATCGATGCCACTAGAATCGTGCACCCGCTGCTGCGTCTGGATGCCACTGAATGGGGGAGCGCACCCAATCTTGCTCTATTGTCGACAACAGAACCTCTGTCGAGGTTCCGGTGTTCATCGGTGCTGCGATGGCGTCATCGTAGTTCGTGGTTGCAGAAAGGGCGGCTCATGAGTGTCACTCCCGGTCGTTTGAAGCGATCCGAATCTGACCGGCGCGAGGACGGCGAGATTACTCTCGGCAAGATCGAGCAACGCACCACGCCCGACACCGTCGTGACGGTGCTGCGCCGGGCGATTCTCGATGGCACCCTGGCGCCGGGCAGCCAACTGCGCGAAGCCCATCTTGCTGCCGACCTCGGCGTCAGCCGCGCGCCACTGCGCGAAGCCTTCGGCATTCTCGCCGACGAAGGATTGGTGGACAAGGTCGCCTATCGGGGTGCATTCGTTGCCCAGATCAGCCCCCAGGAGATCGAGCAGATGGCCAATTTACGCAAACGGCTCGAGCCTTATGCCATCGAGCTGGCGTTACCCAAGTTGAAGGGCAGGGGCAGGACCAAGGCGCTGCGCGCGTTGAGAGAGATGGCGCGTGCGGCAGACGAGGGCGATTCCAGTCAGGCTGTCGACGCTCACATGAGCTTCCATCGCGTGTTCTACGAACTGTCGGGCAACCGATTACTGCTCGATATCTGGAGCGGTTGGGAAGCCCAGTTGCAGTTGTTCTTGTCCGCCGATCACCGATCCTTCGCCGACTTGCATGATGTCGTGGCAGAACACGAGCGCCTGATGTCGATCATCGACACCGGCGACAACGAGGCCATCACACGAGAGATCGACCGCCATGTCCACGGCGCGTTAGTCGACGACCAGTAACCGTCGCCCCTCGATTAGGCATCAACGATGATTAGGCATCAACGATGCCGGAATCGGTCGACTCCCCGAGGGTAGATGTCCTCGGCTGATCGGCTACGGCGAGTCCTGGTCATCGATCTGGGGACGCTACCGGCCTGGATGTCGAACGCAACGGCGTGGCGTGCGGTGGGGCCGTCGTCCGGCGGTGCTCCCGGTTCTCGCCTCAGGCTGCGAGTACGTCACCGTGCGCTCCGGCGGTGAGTTATCTCCGCGATCGGCTGCTGTACTCGAGCTGAGGCCTTGCGATCTCGCGGACGCTGCGTGCGAACAGGAGGCTGTGACGAACGTTGTGTGGGTCCTCGACCCCGACTTTGCGATTCCAGCACCGTGATTCGCCTACGCTACGGCCATAGCCGAACTGGGGGCTTGGGCTGGGTGGGGTCGAGCCCATCCCGACATGGCTGCGCGATTCGCTGGACTGCGGGTCCTCGACCCGCTCAGATGTCCTTGGCGCTTGCTGCATAGTGCACCGAATGTGGCGGCAACAGTGAGGTTGTCGATCTACCTCGCCGCTGGCGAGGGCGGGCCAGGCCGCCACTGGTCAGAAACCGACCTTCAGAAACGCTAGGTGACGACCTTCGCATAATTATACTATTGTCGACAAGCGACAGTCTGTGATCGCCTTGCCTGACAGTACCGGGCTGCGGTTCAGATCAGATCAGCCACGGTTCGCGGCCTATTTGTCCGAGAACCCCTGATGCGTGCCTGGCTACGGAAAGAGAATGGCGTGACAGTCTTGGCGATCGACCAAGGAACGTCGGGGACCAAGGCACTCGTCGTGTCCGATGACGGACAGGTACTCGCCGTCGCCGAGATCCCGCTGCGACCGGACTACCTCGATGGCGGCGCTGTCGAGCAAGACCCCGCCGCCCTGCTGGACTCCGTCTTGGACAGCGGTCGGCGAGCCGTCGCCGAGGCGGGCGCCACGATATCGATGGTGTCGCTGGCCAACCAGGGCGAGACCGTCCTGATCTGGGATCCGGTCACCGGCCGCCCGCTCAGTCCGGCCCTAGTCTGGCAAGATCGTCGGGCCGAGCCGTTGTGCCGTTCGCTGCGCGGGGACAAGGAGCTGATCGAGCGACGGACAGGGCTGGTCCTGGACCCGTACTTCTCGGCACCGAAGATGCGTTGGCTTCGCGACAACGTCTCGCGCGATGGGGTCGCCACCACCATCGACACCTGGATCATCCACTGCCTGACCGGCGAGTTCGTCACTGACCACACGACGGCGAGCAGGTCGATGCTGGCCAGCCTCGACCGTTCAGGCTGGGACAACGACCTGGTGGAGATCTTCGGTCTGGAAAGCGAACAGCTACCCCGGATCGTCGACAACGACACGATCGTCGGCATAACCAGCGCTTTCGGCTCCGACACCGCGGTCGGTGGGCTCATCGTCGACCAGCAGGCAGCGTTGCTGGCCCAGCGCTGCCTCGACTCGGGCACAGCGAAATGCACCTTCGGAACGGGAGTGTTCCTGCTGGCCCACACCGGCACCACACCGGTCCGGTCCACCGCCGGGCTGACGACCTCGGTCGCGGCGACAGTTCGCGGCGTCACGACCTACTGCCTCGACGGACAGGCATACACTGCGGCCTCGGCGATCCGCTGGATCCAGGACCTCGGGCTGATTTCCTCACCCGGTGAACTCGATGCCGCAGCCGGTGCCGATTCCGGGGGCATGTGGTTCGTTCCGGCCTTTGCCGGGCTTGCCGCGCCGTGGTGGCGTCCCGACGCCACCGCCTCGTTCTCCGGAATCACCCTGTCCGCCAACCGATCCCACCTGGTCACCGCTGTTGTGGAGGGCCTGGCCGCCCAAACCGCGGAACTGGTCGCCGCCGCGGAAACCGACCTAGGTGGTCCGCTGACCAGTTTGCGTGTCGATGGCGGTCTGACCCGGTCGCATCGGCTCATGCAGGCCACCGCAGACCTGACGCAACGGCCGGTCGAGGTCTACCCGAGCACCCATGCCACCGCACTGGGCGCCGCCGCGTGCGCACGCCTGGCAGATGATCGCGACTTGCCGCTGGGGGACGCGATCACCGCGTGGACGCCGACGCGCTCCTATGCGCCGCGCTGGTCGCCCGACCGGGCGTCGGAATTCCGTCACCACTGGAGGGCAGCCGCGGACGCGACCCTGCCGAGAGGAGAACAATGATGACCGCACAATCCCCAGGTCCGGACTACGATTTCGTCGTCGTTGGCGCCGGGATCGTCGGCTGCGCCATCGCACGCGCACTAGCAGCCTATGACCAGCGCGTCGCTCTGGTGGAGGCACGCGCGGACGTCGGCGACGGGACCAGCAAAGCAAACACCGCGCTGCTGCACACCGGTTTCGATGCGACCCCGGGAACGCACGAATCCCGGCTGGTCCGCCGCGGCTACGTGCTGTTGTCGGAATACGCGGCCACCACAGGTATCCCGGTGGAACGGACCGGAGCCCTACTGGTCGCATGGAACGACGAGGAACTTGCCGCCTTGCCCGGGATTGCCGAGAAAGCAACGCGCAACGGTTACCGGGCCTGCGAGCTCATCGACGCTCCCGCGGTGTATCGGGCGGTACCGGCACTGGGACCCGGCGCACTAGGGGCATTGACCGTTCCCGACGAGTCGATCATCTGCACCTGGACAACCAACCTGGCCCTGGCCACCGACGCCGTAGCGCGCGGTGTCGCCTTGAAGACCTCGACCCGCATCGAATCGGCCGCCGTCGGGCAGACGCTGACGATCCTGCACACTGGCGCTCACCCCATCACCACCCGCTGGGTCATCAACGCCGCAGGTCTGGGTGCCGATCACCTCGACAACGCCTTCGGCTACGACCGCTTCCACGTCACCCCGCGCCGCGGCGAGCTGTTCGTGTTCGACAAGCTGTCGCGGCAACTCATCGACCGGATCGTGCTACCGGTTCCGACCTCGCGCGGCAAGGGGGTGCTGGTCAGCCCCACCATCTACGGAAACGTCATGCTCGGCCCGACCGCCGAAGATCTCACCGACCGCACCGCGACCGGCACCTCCGAGTCCGGCATCGACTTTCTGCTCACCAAAGGCGCCACGCTGGTGCCTGCTCTGCTGGGAGAGGAAGTCACCGCCATGTATGCCGGGCTGCGCGCCGCAACCGAGCATTCCGACTACCTCATCGACCTCGACACCGATCAGCGTTATCTGCTGGTCGCTGGCATACGGTCCACAGGATTGACCGCGGGGATGGCGATCGCCGAGTATGTCGAGAACCTACTGACCAGCGCAAACATAATGGGGCCGGAGCGCAGGGATCTGCCTGCGCCGCCGCGCATGCCCAATATCGGCGAGGCGTTCGTTCGCCCCTACCAAGACATCGATCGCATCAACCGCGACAGCCAGTACGGCAAGGTCGTCTGTTTCTGTGAGCGGGTCACTGCCGGAGAAATTCGTGACGCCTACAACTCGCTGATTCCACCCGCCGACTTGGACGGGCTGCGCCGCCGTACCCGCGCCATGAACGGGCGCTGCCAAGGATTCTTCTGCGGCGCAGCAATCGCAGCGATCGCCGATCAGCACCGCCTGGACCAGCCGGCGGGCAAACCCGAGACACCGACCAAGGAACCCGTCCGATGACCGCTGCCAGCCTGTCGCGCATTGTGATCACCACCGACGTCGCCATTGTCGGCGCCGGACCCGCGGGGTTGACCGCGGCCACGTACTTGAGGAGAGACCCGTCACGGCGCGTCCTGGTCCTGGATCGGGAAGCCCGGTCCGGCGGTGTACCACGACATTGCGCCCACCTCGGGTACGGCATCCGCGACCGGTATACCTTCATCAGCGGGCCCAGCTACGCCGAACGACTGACCACCGAGGCCGAATCCGCGGGAGCCGACATACTCACCGACGCCATGGTCACTTCCCTCAACCCGGACAGCTCTCTGGAGGTCACCTCACCGTCTGGACTGTTCCGCGTCGAGGCGCGCGCGGTGATCCTGGCGACCGGTGCCCGCGAACGCCCGCGGTCGGCACGTGTGATTCCCGGTGATCGCCCGCGCGGTGTGTTCACCACCGGACAACTGCAGCAGAGCGTCCACCTTCATCACCAGCCGGTCGGTCGGCGCGCGGTGATCGTCGGCGCCGAATTGGTCAGCTGGTCGGCCGCACTGACGCTGCGCGATGCGGGGTGTCGACCGGTGCTGATGACGACCCGCTACCCCTCGCCCGAGGCGTACGCGGCGTTCAACATCGCCGGTCGCGCCCTATTCCGTATACCCATCGCGACCCGCACCCGCGTATCACGCATCATCGGACACGATGCGCTGGAAGCAGTCGAAATCGAAGACCTCGACACCGGGGTGCGGCGAACCATCGCTTGCGACACGGTGGTCTTCACCGGCGATTGGATCCCCGATCATGAACTGGTTCGCTCGGCGGGCATCGCATTGGACCCGGCATCGGGCGGCCCGCTCGTCGATACCGCTCTGCGCACCAGCCAGTCCGGAGTCTTCGCTGCCGGGAACCTCCTGCACCCCGTAGACACTGCGGATATCGCAGCCTTGGATGGTGCGTTCGTCGCCGACCAGGTCGAGGCACACCTCAACGGGGCACCTTTCCCCTCCAGCGTCGAGGCCACCGTGCGCCTGAATGTGGACCCACCCTTGCGGTGGGTGAGTCCGGGGGTTGTGCGACCTTCCGATCCTGCGCCGCCACGCAAACGGCTGCTGCTGTGGACCGATGAGCCCGTCAGATTCCCCCTAGTGACACTCACCCAGAGCGGTACGGTGATCGCTACCCGACGGCTGCTCTGGACGGCGTCACCCGGACGGGTCTTCCGCGTCCCGTGGTCGATCACACACGGCATCGATCCAGCCGCAGGCCCGGTGAGGATCGGACTAAGCAATACTCCGAAATCGGCGGCCACCGAGTCCTGGCCCCGCGACCGATCCGGCGCACTGGTTCCCAGGGGCAGCCACTAAAGACCGTCCCACACCGGAACTCTCAATTCCAGCCCGCTGCCAGGCGCAGCGCACCAGCTCGCAGCGGGCTGCGCGAGCTTCGGCATGCGAATGGGCAGGTCATCAGCAGGTAAGTCGACTATCATCTTGTCGACAATATTCAATATTGATAGAGTTTGAGATGCGATTACTCGAAGGCGCACACCGGCCCGGCCGGCACCGCGCGCCCGAACCCCACCGAGAAGAAGGAACCTCAATGAAGAAGCTGGGCGGCATCCTCGCCGCAGTCTCGACCCCTTTCGCCACCGACGGATCTGTAGACGAAGCAGCGCTGCGCGATCACGTCGACTTCTTGATCGACAACGGCGTACACGGGCTGGTTCCTGGCGGCAGCACAGGCGAGTTCGCGTCGTTGACACTCGACGAGCGCAAACACGTCAACAAGACCGTGATCGTGCAGGCTGCGGGTCGTGTGCCGGTCGCGCCGCAAACCGGGTCCACCTCCACCGCCGCAGCGATCGACCTGTCCAAACATGCAGCCGACTCCGGTGCCGACGCAATCCTGGTTGTCCAGCCCTACTACGAGGCGCCCACTCGCCGCGAAGTCATCGAGTACTTCGCCACCGTCGGTGCGGCCGTGGGTGTGCCCGTGATCGCGTACAACCTTCCGGGCGTGACCGGGATGAACCTCGATCGAGTGTTCTACCGCGACCTGCTCGAGCGCACCGAGGCGGTGAAGTACGTCAAGGACACCTCGGGATCGATCGAGCAGGCATTCGACTTGATCTTCAATCTCGCAGACACCATCGAGATCTTCGTTGGATGGGACACGATCGTGCTGCCCGCGTTTGCCGCCGGTGCCGCGGGGTCGATCTGGGGTGCGCCGAATTTCGCGCCGAAGGAATGCGTTGCGATCTACGAATTGGCCAAGGCCGGCAAGCACGCCGAGGCCCTCGAGATCTTCAAGCGACTGTGGAACGTACTCGACTTCCTGGGCAAAGAGGGCTATGCAGTGGCGACGAAGGCGGCCGCCCAGACCGTCGGCATCGGCCTCGGTGCGCCTCGAGCCCCCTACACAGAGCTTCCTGCCGAAAAGATGGCCGAACTCACCAAACTGATCGCCGAGTCCGGCCTGAACTACGGTGGGAACTGAACCAGCCGAATCCTGTCAGGATCGCCGCCCTCGCCGGTGGCTGCGGCAACCCGAGGCAGCAGGCGCCAACCTGGCGCCTTACAGCGAACCGGCCTATGCCGAGGCCGACGGCGTCCTGGTGCCAGCGGTCAACCTCCGTGCACCTTATCGATCAGTAGGCATACCGATGCCATCCGTCGGTGCGAACCGTATGCGATCGATCGGTTTGATCGCAGGATCGTGATCGTGGTCCTGGTGGAAGAAGTCCGATAGACCAGAAGGGGCATCCAATGCGCTGGAATCGTGTGATTAACGTCGTCAAATGTCATGTCGGCGGGGAAGTCAACAACGTCGTCACCGGCGGCATCGCAGACGTGCCCGGCGCGACGGTGTTCGAGAAGATGAAGTACTTCCGCGACCACCGCGACGGCTTGCGCCAGTTGCTGCTGCACGAGCCCCGAGGGTCGGTCACACACTGCGTCAACTTCCTCGTTCCGGCCACCCACCCCGAAGCGCAGATGGGCTACGTCATCGCCGAATCGACCGAGTACCCGGTGATGTCGGGTAGCAACACCATGTGCGTGGCGACTGCTTTGCTCGAAACGGGCATGATCGAGATGGTCGAACCCACGACTGAATTAATCCTCGAAGCACCGGCTGGGCTCATCCGGATACGGTGCACCTGCGAGAACGGCAAAGTTACCGGCGTCGACTTCGAGAACCAACCAGCCTTCGCCTACAAGATCGGCATGCCCCTGGAAGTCGATGGCTTCGGGACTGTCACAGTCGACGTCGCGTGGGGCGGAATGGCCTACGTCCTCGCCGACGCCGAACAATTCGGGCTCACACTGACACCCGAGGAGGCCCGTGACATCTGCGAGCTCGGACAGCGGCTGAAGAAGGCGGCGGCCGAGCAGATTCCAGTCGTCCACCCCACCAACCCCGAATTCGCGGGGATCACCCAAACCGAATTCGTCGGACCGCTGACCTATGTCGAGGGAACGGTGACCTCGAGAAACGCCGTCGTGGTGTCACCCGGCCGGCTCGACCGTTCACCGTGCGGAACAGGCACATCGGCACGCCTTGCCGTACTTGCTGCGAAGAACCAGATAGATATCGGCGAACGATTCGTCCACGAATCGCTCATCGGGAGCCAATTCAGCAGCACGATCGCGCGCAAGACCACCGTGGGCGCCTACGACGCAGTCGTCGCCAGGATCACCGGGCAGGCATTTATCACCGAACTCAGCCAGGTCGGACTCGACCCGGCCGACCCGTTCCCGACCGGCTACACACTGTCTGACACCTGGGCCAGCTGACCACTCGCCGACGCGAACTGGCAGCTCACACTGACGACGGCGGAGTCCCGCGAGTGGACTCCGTTGTCTCAGGGCGCTGAATTCACACAGGTAGTTATCCGGAAACGTGGGACGCAGAGCTGGATGCGGCTCCGGCGTGCGTGCGTGAGGCATTCGTCGCGGCGACTCGGATCGCCTTCCGAGTGGTGCGCCAGCCAGCTCGGTCACGGTCGAATAGGCGTCCAGGAATGGGTGACGCCAACTATTGACGCGCACTGTCGGCGATGGACAAGCCGCGAAAATCGGTGGCCGACGTCGAGTAACAGGAAATTTTTACGCCGAAACCTTGCCCTTCCGCCGCCCTCTATGGAATATTGTCGACAGTTGCCAATCCTGAGGAGGGTCGGAAGTGAAGCTACATAACCCGCCTGGCGGGCCCGGAATCAATCTCACTCCGGAGGGCATCGCGGAACTATCCGTGAAATCGGGGCATGGTCGGCACGCGATGGACATGTCGTCAGATTTCAATAAGGCCGACCGGCAGATCCGCGACCACGCCGGGGTCATCACGACCTTCGTTGCGGGATACGCCCTTCAGCTCGCTGGCCCAGAACGCCGCGGGCTCGACCATAGGTGTCGCGAACTGCCTAACTTCTCCGACTCGTTGACGTTTGTGAGGCGGTTCAGAACTGCGACCCGAGTCGCGCCGAGCGTATGAGTGCGGAACTCGAGCGCATTCTGAAAGATGTGAGTTTCCAACTCTGAGATCAAGTTCGTTTCGCATTGATCGCGAGATCTTGACTCGATATCGACCGAACAATTTACCAACCACAAAACACTCCTCGCAAATAGGAAGAGATGGGATGAATTCTTCTCGGAAGATGTCACTGGCGATCATTGCAATGGTGGTCGTCAGTGTGCTGGCCGGCTATTTTGGGTCGACGTTTCGAAGTAATGGCGCCGCTTCGGCGGGTGTCGATAGCGGCAACGGAGGATGGATCGAAAAGGTAAAGAGGCAAGGTGAGATCAGGGTTGGCGTGGCAGCGTTTCCTCCGATGGTCGCGCAGGCCGCGGATGGCTCATGGGTCGGGCCTATGCTCACCCCGGTGAGGGAACTGGCAGCCGCGCTCAAGGTCAAAATGACTCCTGTGCCGACGACATGGCAGGGCATCATCGCTGGGCTCCAAGCCGACAAGTTCGACATCGCCGCGGGTACAGACCTGACCCTCGAACGCTCCATCTCGGTTCAATTCACACAACCATATTACATTGACCATGGAGTGTTTGTTGTCAAGCGAGACTCACCCTACTCGACGTCGACGGATATCATGAATTCGCATCAAACTCTTGTCGAATCACAGGGGTCGGCTCACGAGGCTGCCATAAAGGCGGCGGGCGCGACCGTGCTGAGCGTGGACAGCTGGTCGAATGCTGTTCAGGCAATCAACGCGAATCGCGCAGTTGGTGAATTCACCGACGCGGGAACTGCTGAACAACAAGTCCAGAACGACCGATCGCTGGCAATCATTCGGGCTACTCCGGAGTTATGGATGGCAAACGTCGGTTTCGCGATGCCGAGCGGAACCGATCAGCAATCACTTCAGACGGTCAATGTCGCGATCCTCATGGCGCAATCGAGTGGTGAGCAGACACGCGAATTCGCCTCGGTCGGATACATCGGTATCGACAACCTTGGCAGCATGGCTAAGTAGGCGACCATGCATTCATCCTACCGGCCCGACTGGTCCGTGATCTCACATGCGTTGCCGTTCATGCTCGACGGACTCAAGAACAGTCTACTGCTTGCGGCGATCGCGATCGCGATCAGCATGGTCGCCGCGATTCCCGTCGCGCTCGCGCGAATGTCCAGCTTCGATCTGAGCCGATGGGTCGCGACAGGGTATATCGAACTTTTCCGGTGCACCCCGCTGCTCGTCCAGTTGTTTTGGATGTTCTATGGCCTACCGATGCTGACAGGGATCACCTTGTCGGGATTCACTGCGGCGATTATCGCGCTCAGTTGCAATCTGACCGCGCAAATGGCCGAGGCGTACCGAAGCGGTTTCCAATCCATTCCCGTCGAGCAAATCGAAGCGGCAAAGATGTTGCAGATATCTCGTGCGGACCAGATCCGCTCAATCATCGTCCCACAGACTCTGCGCCAGCAGCTCCCAGTCCTGTTGTCGCTCATCATTAATTCATTCAAGGACACAGCGCTCGTCTCGAGCATAGGCGTTGCGGACTTGATGTTCGCCTCGAACACGCAGGCAACGCAGACATACAGGTCTTTGGAGATACTGACGGTCGCGGCGGGTATCTATTTCGTCATAGCCTTTCCCGTGTCGCTGATAGTGAACCACCTGGAAGAACGAGGGAGACTCGGGGACATGGCGTCGACCGGACCGGGCCTGCTGCGCAAGGTCCTGGTCGGAAGGTGAACGTGATGAACAAGATATCAACCAGCGCCGACGCAACGGCGAGTACCTCTGGGGCGCCTGCCGATCTGGTTCAAATACGTGACGTCACCAAGTCGTTCGGTGACCGGATGATCCTGAACTCGGTGTCGTGCGAGTTCAGGCAGCGCGAGATTTCGGTCATCATCGGCCGCAGCGGGTCGGGTAAGAGCACGTTGCTGCGGGCCATCGCCGGGTTGACGCTTCCTGAGTCGGGCAGCATCGACTTCAGCGGGCGGCGAGTCTTCGAGGACGGAGTACATACGACCAACTGGCCGGAGGCAAGGTCACTGGTAGGCATGATCTTCCAGAGCTACACGCTATGGCCGCACATGAGTATCTTCGAGAATCTCGCGCTTGCCCCGAGGCGTGTGCTCAAGGAGACGAAATCTGTTGTCCGGGACCGTGCTGCGCGCGCCCTCGACGAAGTCGGAATGCTGCCGCATCTCGATAGCAGGCCGGCGCAACTCTCCGGTGGGGAACGACAACGTGTCGCCATCGCGCGTGCACTGATGATGCGGCCGAAGTTGCTCCTGTGTGACGAGATCACCTCGGCATTGGATCCACCCGTCGCAGCCGAGGTACTGGGTGTTCTCAGTCGTCTCAAGGACGAGGAAGGCATTAGTGTAGCGCTGGTCACCCACGACATGGCCTTCGCAGCCAAAGCTGCCGATCGCATCATGTTCTTCTCGCAGGGATGCATTGCAGTCGACTCGACGCCGGAGGATGCATTCGAGAACTCATCCAATGCAGAGCTGCGTTCCTTCGTTGACGCCGTGCGATTCTGACCCCGGTGCTCACACTGCGGACGCAGAACGTCCCGATAGGAAGGGCACGATCCCCAGCAGATCCCAGTGGCCATCGGAGAACGTGGTTGTCAATGGCCATCTCGGGGTGGCTCTGGCACACTGATCCGCCAGTCCTGCACCAGTGCTGTCCATGGCCAACTTAAAGCACTCTGCGGCGGAACTCCTCGGGATATCGCTTCGGCACGAACACATCTCCTTCGACGATGTCGTGACCCAGAAGTCAACTATCTCGACTCCGGCAAATCCGGGGTACATCAAAGTCTCCAGACTCGCCGGGGGGATTCATGCCGACGACGCGCATAGCGCGCCGATCGAGTGGCATTCCTACGAAACACTGCCATCTCTGATGATGTCGAGGGCGCCATGTGATCAAGTGTTTGGGAATTGCGGCGTGCGGACGCCCGCGGTGAGCGCGGCCTACACCCCGTCATCGGGTTCGAGTAGCAGGCGGCGGGCGATGGCACCCGGCTGCTACTTCGACGGCTTCGTTGACGTCGACAAGACTTTGCCCCGTCGAGGACGACGACGCTGTCGCACTCGGCGCTGTCTTCGATTCCAGCGATATCGCTCGGTGCGCTGACCCGGACCCATCGGGCCAGCACTGCGTACTCGGGGTGATCGGCCGCGAACACCGCACCACCGGCACGATGCCAGAAAGCACTCAAAGGTGGAGCGGTCGACGGTGATTGCTTCTCCGTCCGGGGACGGCGTCGATGACTGGTGGACGCGCCGGTTTCATTACGGTCTGGGGCCGCGGAACGTACTCCTCATGGGGTTCGTTGATGCCAGTGAGGCGGTTACGGATGAACAGCGCCCCAGTGCCGGTCTGATCTGCGACGTTGCCGGAGGTCATGGCCTGCAGAGGGACGGCGGGCTGGGGGAGGCCCCAGCGGTGGGTTGCCCCTCGACTCAAATGAAAACCAGCGCGTCACAGCCCTTACCTTCTGCGATCGCGTCGAGCGCGAACGGTGCCGACCGCCAGCAGGCCCGTACCCATCACCAGCAGGGCGGCGGGCATCCACACGCTTGCGATAGTGAGCAGCCGAGCCTGTGATGATGCGGTGTCGGCGGCGGTGGTGACGGATTCGTGGGTGAGCTTGGTGTCGGTGCTCAACACCGGAAGCAGGGCCACGTTCTTTCCGCCGACCGTGACGTTTGCGATCACCTGCTGCTTCAATCCCACATCGAGTGGCGCGCCGGGGGTTTGGTCGGCTGCCATGTCGATGTCGGTGGCGGCGGTGTAATTGAGCGGGACAGGGTCGGGCAGGGTGTCGACGGCCCCGGCGAGTTCGTGTTGGAGGGCTGTTGGCAGCAGGGGCGCGATGGAGGTCATCATGGATTTCGGCAGAGCCGCAGGCAGAGCCGCGAGCAGCGTTTCGTTTTTCAGAGGTCCGGTAGCCGAAATCGCGTATTTGTAGACGTCGCGGCCGGCTACGCTGCCCGAGCCATGGAGGCTTATTCATAACCCTCGGAGGCTGATGTCGGTGCGGGTATCAGCAAACTTGTGGCGTGATGGTGCGGTACGGAGCGGCGCGGTCTTGTTCCCGGAATTGCCTGCATGGCAGCAGCTTCGAGTCGGCCACCGTGTCGAGGAGCCCGGCGTGTCAGCCTTGTAAAGGCAACGGCTCCAAAGTATCTCATTCGCGAAGACCAATTCTGCGGAAGAGATACGAGGAGCCGTGCGGTACGAGGCTATTACGGGGCTGACCCATGGGCAACTGATCGAGCTCACGGCACGTCTGCACCCCGAGGTCGGCGTGTTGACCTCGGCGGGACGCCCCTACGTGCTGGGCCTGTTCCGGTCGGTTGCGTTGGTGGTCACATTGATGCGCAAGAACATGACCCAGGACGTAGCGGCGGCGTTCTTCGGTGTCAGCCAGCCGACCGCGAGCCGCCGCCCGGATCTGCTGCGCCCGTTGATCGGGGAGGTCCTCGCCGAATTCGTCCCCGACCCCGGGGAGATGATCGGCAAGGGAACCGCCCGCCTCGACGGCACGATCTGCCCGACCTGGGACTGGTCGGCGATCCCAGACCTGTTCTCCGGAAAGGCCGGATACCCCGGCATGAACGTCCAAATCGCCACCGACCTCGACGGACAGATCGTCGCGATCTCGACCACGCCGGTGCACGGCGCACGCCACGACGCCCACGCCTACGCCGCGTCCGGCCTCGCCGATGCGCTCACCGATCTGCACACCGTCGCCGACCTCGGCTACGTCGGCGTCGACGGCATCGACCTCGTGCCGATCAGGAAACCCAAAGGCCGCGACCGCCACCCCGACGACGCCACCTTCAACACCGAACTGTCGGCCGTCCGCGCCACCGTCGAACGCGCAGTCGCCCACCTCAAAACATGGCGCATGCTCAGCGAGGAAGGAGGCCGCTACCGCGCCCCCATCGACAAATACGCAAGCATGCTCCAAGCAATCATCGGGCTACTCTTCTTCAGCAGGGCTTATGAATAAGGCTCATGGTATGTCATTGGTACAGCGGTGCGGGTTGCCGAGTCGTAATACCGGTAGGAATCATCGGCTTTCGGGTGCAGCGGCAGGGAGATGGTGAGACCAGAATGCGGTTCCACCGTCTCGCCGGAAGATGCCTCGGCAGCGTCGAGGGTGCTGCGGTCGAGGGCGTAAGCATGATTGTTCGGCATCGATACGCCACCTGGTGCGTTGAGTGTGATGTCGTCGTGCACCACGGCCGTGTCGCCGGAGACGCCGGACACATAGACGTGGCGGTCGATGGTGACCGGGATATCCTTTGCCATCGCATTCGCCACATCACCGGCCTGTAATGCCTGCTGGTTGAGCATGTTTGCGGTACCCGCGTAGTGGGCGGTCACGTCCAGGCTGTCGGGAAGCTTGGACATGATCGGTACCACGACGAATCGAAGCACCGCCGCCGCGGCGATGAGAATCACTCCGATCGCGGTGAGCAGGATTGAGGAACGACGCCATGCCATGGGGATCTCCTGAGGTTTCAGTAGGACAAGAACACGCGCGGAACCAACGCGCGGCGCTCAGACGATCCGCGGGGAATCGACCCAGAATTGCTTGCGTAGTTCGCGTTTGAGCACCTTGCCGACGGGCGAGCGGGGAAGGTCGCCGATCACGATGGTCTTGGGCGCCTTGACCGATCCGAGGTGCCGCTTGCACTCGGCGATGATTGTCTCGGTGTCGATCTGCTCGCCCGGTTTGGGCTCGATGACCGCGGTGACCGCCTCGCCCCATGTCTGGTCGGGCACGCCGATGACCGCGCAGTCGTTGACCTGCGGGAAGGTATGCAGGAATGCCTCGACCTCGGCGGGGTAGACGTTGAATCCGCCGGTGATGATCATGTCCTTCTTTCGGTCGACGACGTAGATGAACCCGTCCTCGTCGCGCATGCCGACATCGCCGGTGCCGTGCCAGCCGCCCGGGCGTCGGGTCTCGGCGGTGGCGTCCGGGTTTTCCCAGTAGCCGGTGAAGACGAGATCGGATCGGATGACGATCTCGCCGCGCTCGTCGGGTCCGAGCAAAGTGCCGTCGTCAGCCATGATTTCCACCCGGGCGATCACCGATGCGCGTCCGCATGAGGCCAGACGCCGCCGCTTAATTGCGTCGCGGCACGCATCCTCGATTTCAGTGCGTTCGAGAACGGTGCAGATGAACGGGGCCTCGGCCTGTCCGAAGACCTGAACCAGGACGGGACCGAAAACCTGCACGGCCTCGGCCAGCCGGTCCGGGGCGATGGGGGAGGCGCTGACCAGGAAGTGTCGCAACGACGAGTAGTCATGTTCGCGGACGTCGGGCTGCGCGAGCAGACCGTAGAGCGCGGTCGGGGGCAGGAAGATACGGGTCGCCCGGTTGCGCTCGATCGACGCGACGATCTCCGAGGGGACCACACCGTCGTGGACGATGATGCTGCCGCCCTCCGCGATCACCGGGAAGGCCGCACATCCGGCGGCATGGGTCATCGGGGTGGCGCAGATATAGCGCGGCGGTTCGGGCTCGGCGAGATGGACGTTGAACGCCGTGCACATCAGGTGGAACTGCTTGTTGGTGACCGGAACTCCCTTGGACTTGCCGGTGGTTCCGCCCGTGGCCGCCAGCATCACCACCCGACTGGTGTCGAAGGGGACGTCCGGAACAGTCTTGCTTTCCGGTGCCATCCAGGTATGCAACTCCGGGTCGCCGGGCCGGCCGGCACCGATCGAGATCGCCGTTTTGATCGTGGGGACACCTTCGATGAGAGTGGTCGCAAGCTCGGCGAGCGTGCCGCGGTAGATCAGCCGTGAACATCCGGCGGTCGTCAGGAAGTCGATCAGGTCGGCCTTGCGGTTCGCGACGTTGACAGCGGTCCAGATGCCGCCGGCCCGGATCACTCCGACGACGCAGGCGAAGGCGAAGGGATCGTTCGGGCTGTAGACGGCGACGCGGTCACCGAGTTGCAGCCCGTCGGCGAGCAGCGCGGCAGCGATGCGGTGGGTGAGCGCATGGAATTCCTGGTGCGTGAGCATTACGGTGCCGTCGGGCGAGAGCATGCACGGCGCCGCTGGTGCGATGCGGGCACCCCGGTCGATGTAGTCGATCAACATCATGGTTTCCGGTCTCCTGCTGCGGGTGAGATCGCGAAGTTGGTGTGGCTACGCGGTGAGGGTGGGGGACTGTCGGCGTTGCCGCCGGATACTTTCCGCTGGCTGTGATTGAGGTACCGCAGGGCCGAACGGGCCGCGTTGTGCCCGCACATGCCGTGGACACCGGCGCCGGGAGGGGTGGATGCCGAGCAGATGTACACGCCCGGGATGCCTGTGCGATAGGGGTCGAGCGCGGTCCTGGGCCGCATCGCGACCTGTCTGGGCGTGTTGGCACCGCCGATGATGTCGCCGTGGATGTTGTTCGCGTTGTACACGCTGAGCTCGGCGGGGTTTCGGACGAAGCTGCCGACGATGCGGTCGCGGGTGCCGGGGGCGAACCGTTCGAGCTGGCCCAGTATCGCGTCGGTGGCGTCGGCGGTGTAGCCGCTGGGCACATGCGCGTACGCGTACACGGGCACAATGTCGCCGACCGACCGGGCCGGATCCGCGAGATATTGTTGGGCCACCAGAACGAAGGGCCGTTCGGGCATTCGCCCGGCGTTGACCGCATACTCGGCCGCGACTACCTCCTCGAAGGAGCCGCAGACGTGCACCGTGCCCGCGGCGTGGCAGTACTCGTTGGTCCACGGCACACCGCCGTCGACAGCGAGGTCGACCTTGAAGGCGGCAGGGGCGTGTCGGAACCGGCGATAGGCTCGTCGAACACGAGGTGGCAGAGCGTCTCCGGCGATATCGGCAACCGCACTGGGGTCAAGGTCGAACATCACGATGTCAGCGGCGGGCAGTTCCGAGAGGGATTGCACGCGGCGGCTGGTTTCGATCTTGCCGCCGTGGTCGGCGAGAACGTTCGCGAGAGCGTCGGTGATGCGCGCCGACCCGCCCTTGGCGACCGGCCACCCGTAGCGGTGTGCGATCGCCGCGAACATGATCGCGTACGCCGAGGTGGTCGGCCGGTTCAGCGGAAACCATCCATGGGCTGCGTTCCCTCCGAACAGGGCGCGGGCTTCCGGCGTTTTCCATAGTCGTGCCAGGACCGTTGCCGGCATCAGTGCTGCGGGTCCGAAACGCGCGAGCAGCAACGGGTGCCGCGGTATGTGGGGCAGCGGCTGAAGTACTTCGGCGGCGAGTTCGTCGAATCCGTTCGCCAGCGGTTCGAACACTCGCCGCCACCTGGGCCCGTCGGCGCCGAGCAGGTATTCGGTCTGCTCGAGTGAGCGCGCCATGACGCCGGCGCGGCCACCGTCGAGGGGGTGGGCGAGGTCGATGTCGGGCCAGGCCCATTCGAGGCCGTGGGATTGGAGATCGAGGCTGCGAAAGAACGGGGAGGCGAGGGCGATCGGGTGGATGGCGGCGCAGTCGTCGTGGATCAGACCGGGCAGGATCCGCTCGCTGGTGCGGGTGCCGCCTCCGATCGTGTCGGAGGCTTCCAGGACCGTCACGTCGACACCTTGCTGGGCCAGGGTTACGGCGGCGGCGAGCCCGTTGGGTCCGGAGCCGACGACGAGTGCATCAGACATCGATACTGTTCGGGATCGTGTCGGTGGTGTCCTCGGACCGAGCGTTCTTGCCGCGGGCCAGAGGTTGGACCGGCCACCGCCACGAGTGGCGGGTGATCGGGCTGTCGATCACCTCGACCGGGAAGGTCGGGTCATCAGGATCGAGGCACGGTTGGCGGGTCAGCATGTCGTCGGTGTAGACGTATCCCTGCTCGATCAGGCCGGTCTTGGCGTCGACGATCCGATAGTGCTGACGCTTCCGGTGAATCGGCTGCGACTCCAGGAACACCAGGCGCAGCTCGCCCTCCTCGAAGTTGCAGCGCCGCTGGACGGCAGCCAACTGCCCTTCGTCACCAATGTGGCCGTCACCGAAGTTCCAGCCGCTGATCACGCCGGTGAAGGGTTCCCCGTCGACGACCACGTAGTCGTCGAGGTTGTCGACCGCGCGGCTGAGCAGTCCGTTCAAGGCTCGGCCCTGCGGGTGCATCGACCGGAACGCGCGGAACCGGAACGCCGTCACCTGTGCGAAATCGCGGTTGTAGAGTGTCTCGAGCTGAACCTCCATCAAGCTGGACGCCTTGGTGATGTGGGTGTCGAGCTTCTTCTCGGCGCCGTTCTTGAACAACCACAGCCCGACCGCCCAGTTGCCGGCGTAGTAGCGCATGGCGGGCAGGAACGAGACCAGATCGGGCCGGACGTTGCCCAGGATCACCGGGAACACCAGCGCCGCAAGCAGGAAGGCGATCAGCAGCGGGTTGGTCAGGTCCGACAATGCCACGTCGGCGTGGCCCCAGAAGAGGAACAGCGTGCCGAAGATCATGAACACGTTCCACTCGTTGGGTACGCCCACCGGGATCGTGGAGATAATGTGCAGGTGGAAGATGACCATGAGGCCCACGGCTAGCGCCGAGACGATGCCGCCGTGGCTGAAGAGCATGACCCACGGCAGGCCCAGCTCGATGACGGTCCCCGTATGAGCCCATGCGAACGCGGTCTTACTCGGCCGGATGTCCTTGGTCGGGTGGATGTACATCGCGCGCTTGAGTGACTTCGGCCGCAGCGGCGCCGCGCTGATCATGACGGCCACGACCGACGGGAAGATGTGGGTGAGTTTGGAGGTGCCGGCACCGATCCAGATGAGTAGCAGCGCCATCTTCAACCCGATCATCATCTGGTCGTAGGGGAAAAGGAAGATGACCGAGGCGACGAGATACATTTCGGCTCGCGCGGCCAGGAACACCACCTTGTCCCGCAGTCCCATGAGGCCCCCCAGCACGACGATGGCCACGATCGGCGCGTGGTGGAGTAAACCGACCGAATAGCCGGGGGGCGGCGTGCCGACACCGGGCGAGAGCAGCGTGTAGATGAGCACGGCGATGAACGCCGTGAACAGCGATACGTCGACGACCGTGCGGGCGTCGCCGCGCGTCAGCGGGATCTGACGGGGCCAGGGCGGCTGCCGGACGGTGCCCGGGCGGAACCAATGCAGAAACGCGGTAAACGGGGGAAGGAATCTGAACATCAGCGGGCCTGAGCCGCCAGCGACACCGAGCACCTCGACCAGCATCGTGAAGAGCACGACCTTCTGGTACACGATCGGTTCGGTCCACCATGTAGAGAAGTCACCGATCCCGCCCAAGCCGGGTGTGGTGGCAACGATCGCGAGCCCGCCGAAGATGTAGGCCGTAATCTTCAAAATGTAGAAGATGTGGATGACAGGCGGGGAGTCCGCTCCGTGCTCGACCCATCGCAGCACCAGCGGGTGGATTTTCCGAATATCGGTGAGTGTGTTCCACGACACCGGCTCCACGGGGATCGGTGGGGCTTTCAGCTTCTTCATCAGGAGTTCTCCTCGAACCTGTTGCGGTGGCGTTAAGTGTGAATTTCGTCGCATTACCGGGCCATGTGCGGAAGAACAACACGTTTGTTTGCCGGTCACAAACGGCACGAGTAACGTCTCCGGTACTGTGCGGGCATGACCGCATCGGACGCGGCTGTCGGCCCGCTTCTGTGACTCGACCGATTCGACTGGGCGGTCACCGCGCTCAGCTGAGGCGCTGGCGTGACCGAGGCGAGGGGGATGCACTGATTTGCAGTGTCAATTGGCGCGTGATGAAGTGTTTGCGCTGGATCTGATAGGGCGAGAAACTCATTGAGCCTTTCCGGGTAGCGGTGGTGTCGGCCGCGTGACCTCGCGACACGCCGGAAGCTGTTGGGGTGCAACAAGAAACGCAGAGCCCCTGGTATGAGGTTGTCTCGACCAAGATCCAACTTCACAGAGGCTCTGCGCAAGATGGGCGTGACATACACGGCGGTTCTGCCGATCTCCGAGACCACGGTCGAGTGCCTGGCCGGCGTGCTCGAGACCCATCGACGTGTTCGGGGCACCCGGTGGCGGGCGTTGACCTGTTTTGATCAAGCAGTGATGGCGTTACGCTGGTTCCTCGACGGCACCCGGATCGCCCAGCTCGCGGTCGACAACGCGATCGGTAAGACCACCGCCTACGACTACCTGCACGAGGTGATCGACACCCTCGCAGCCCAGGCTCCGGACCTGACCGCGGCACTGCTGGCAGCGAAAATGGCTGGCCATACCCATGTTTCGGTCGACGGGACACTGATCCACACCGACCGGATCAGCGAACTCGGCCTCACGGTACGTCAGGGGCGCAGCACCAAACCGGTGGACCTGTGGTGGTCGGGAAAACATCACTGCCACGGCGGTAACGTGCAGGTCGTGACCGCCCCGGACGGATGGCCGTTGTGGGTCTCGCCGGTCCGGCCCGGCCGCGAGCACGACGTCACCGCCCTGCGTACCCACCCCGCGCTGCGTGTCGGGCTCACCGAATGGGTCAGCCAGGCCGCACGGCCTGTGCTGGGCGATCTGGGATACGAAGGCGAAGCCGAGTTGATCACGGTCGCGGTCAAGAGGCCGGCCGGCGGCGGACTGACCGACGCCGAGCGTGACGCGAATAAGGCCCACAACAGCAAACGCGCCATCGGGGAACGAGGGAACTCGCTGCTCGAGACGTTCAAGGCGTTGCGGCGAGTCAGCCTGTGCCCGTGGCGGATCGGTGCGATCGTCGCTGCCGCTCTCGTGCTCCTCCACATCGAAAACGATCGCACGACATGACCACGACACACCGCTACCCGGAAAGGCTCATTGTGCGGTGGACCTATGAAGGTCCCTCGGGGAGTGAATTCCCGGTGGTTTCAACGATTCTCAGCGCCATTTCAAGTTCGAACCGATCCTCACTCAATGGGCGCCCCCGCAGTCGTTCGGCGTTGCGCAGGCGGTAGAGCACAGTGTTCTTGTGGACGAAGAGGCGCTGTCCGACGGCCGCGGCCCCGTCGGGGGTGCTGAGGGATAGCCGGAGGGTACGCCTCAGGCAGGCAGTGGTGTCGTCCTGGGCGGCGAGGCCGCCTAGCTGTTCGAGCACAAATGCGCGGATCCTGGACACATCCGTGTTCAGCAATGTCATCGCGGCCAGGGGTCGGTATCGGCATACCCCGCCGCTTGCCGCTCGGGCTTGTGCGAAGGAAAGGACCGACTGTGCTTGCTCAAACGTGCGCCGGAAGCCATTGACGCCCGTCTGTGGTTCGCCGATCGCCAATCCGATGCCCTCCGACACGTCGAGACTGTCGAATCGGTCGGGAGCTGCAAGAGATTCGGCGTCCAGCCAAGCGCATACCCCGGCGTCCTCGGTCGACGTCAATAGTGGCCGACCAACGCCTAACAGTGACGCGACACGATTGAGGTAGCGGCCCAGTCGTTCGATTTTCTGCTCGGGTTCGTCGTTGTGTCCGAACTGCGCGTCCGCGACCGCGATCAGCGCCACATGCCGACCGGACATCCGCCACCCGACGCGGCGTGACGCCTCGGTCTCGTCTGTCAGCGTGCCGTCCAGTACCGCGCCGATTGCCTGTGCGAGCCGGAGTTCGTGGTCGCGTCGAAAGCGTCGACTCTCCTCCGCGAGGGCCTCGAGGCTCGATGTCAGCGCCCGGTCGAACAGCGTGAGGCTGATCTGCGAGGCCAGGCTGGTTCCCCGAACGAGATCGTCGACTTTACGGGCGTGCTCGCCGAGGTGTCGGAAGACGTCATCGAAGTAGGGGGCCTGTCCAGTGCGGTATATCTGGATCAGGGTGCTGGAATCGTGACCGTGCTGAACGAAGACTGGCACCACTTCCAGCGACTCGGTCGCCACCGGGGCAACATCGCCGCCGCACAGTTGATCAACCACTTGCCTGAGATTCGATTGAGCCGACTGTGTGATGGCATTCCGCACCGCCGCGGAGCCGTCGAATTCGAAATGCCGTGAGAGCACAATGTCGGCATACTTGCGGGCGTACTCCGGGGCGTGTCGCTGCATGTCTGCTGCGGCGGCTGCGAGCAGTGCCCGCAAAGCCGAGTCGGGCTCGCCGTCGGCCCGCGGCGTGGTGCTGGTTGTCAGCCGTTTCCGATCCATGAAGTCTTCTATCTCGGTGAAAATCGCCCTGATGTGAGTCAGGGGTAGTCAGGACGCGGTATGGCGTACGCCATTATAGGCATCAAATGTGGTCTACATCATAGTAAGTTGCAGTCTTCCATCTGGTCGGCGAGCCGTGTCGACCGCGTGCGCGGATCGCTCATCTCGTCGGCTGGCAGCGAACTCCGATCCAAGCCCGAGCAGAACCCGCGCCCGGCGCCCGTGAGGACGATAACCCGTATATCAGGGTGCGCCCCAGCTCTTCGACCGCTCCGGATTCCGTGCATCAGGTCCCATGTCAGCGCGTTGAGCACGTGCGGGCGATCGAGGGTGATCGTCGCGATCACGCCATCTACCTCCACCCGGATCATCGCTGCGCCACCTCACGATGCGACAGCGCCTCGCACAGTTGGCGTTTGAGCATGATTCCGGATGGATTGCGTGGAATCTCTTGCGCGACAACCAGATCGCGGGGCAGCCAGCGCCGTGCGATGCGAGACGCGGTGAACCTTTCCAGCGTCGGACTCACGAAGATCGCGCCGAACCGGTGCCCGGCCTAGAAGGCGATGACGAATCGGTCGACGTTGCTGACTGGCAGGGCCAGCCGGTCGTCCGTATGCAGACCGCGTTCGGCCGGCCGTCCGTAGGTGTAGCGGGTGTCGCCGCATACCAGCGCCTCTCGGTCCGGCGCGCGGGCGGCGGTGATGCGCAGGAGCGCGCCGATAGGTCGGCATGGTTCTCCTTCAGCTGGCCCTCATGGTCACGGCCAGCGCGACCCAGGCGGTCGTGACCGAACTCCTCCAGATACTATAAGTGAATGCTAGATAGTTGTAAACGGTGAAGTTTGGGTGAAGGCGCCGATTGCATGCGTGCTATTGACATGTGCTAGCTAGACGGTGCTCAATAAGTGAATATTAGATAGCCAAATTTGAGGAGTTCGGTGATGAGTGCGCGTACTCTGGTGGCGGGCGTGGGGATGATCCCGTTCACCACTCCACGCATGAGTGAGACCTACGACGTGATGGGCGAGCGTGCCATTCGCGCGGCACTCGCCGACGCTGGCCTCGACTACGGGCGGATCCAGCAGGCCTACGTGGGCTACGTCTATGGCGATTCGACCTCCGGGCAGGCCGCGCTCTACCGGGTCGGCGCCAGCGGTATTCCAGTGGTCAACGTCAACAACAACTGCGCCACCGGTTCGTCGGCGCTGTTCCTGGCACGGCAGGCGATCGAGCACGGCGTCGCGGATGTGGTGCTGGCCTTGGGTTTCGAGCAGATGCAGCGCGGCGCACTGGCCATGTCCTACACCGACCGGCCGACTCCGTTCGACAGTTTCGGCGAGGTGGTCACCCGTCTGCAGGGTTCCAGCGATGCTCCGTTCGCCGCGCAGTACTTCGGTGGCGCCGGTCGCGAGTACGCCGAGAAGTACGGCATGGACCCGAAGGTTTTCGCCGAGATCGCGGTGAAGGCGCGCAAGCATGCGGCCAACAACCCCTACGCGGTGTTCCGCGACCCGATCACCGTCGAGGAGGTGCTGGGCTCACCACATATCTATGGTTCGCTGACCCGGCTGCAGTGCTGCCCGCCCACCTGCGGCGCCGCCGCCGCTGTGCTGGTCAGCGAGGAGTACGCGCGCAAGCACGGCCTGCGGGCCGACGTGGCGATCACTGCCCAGGCCATGACCACCGACTTCGCATCCACTTTCGACAGCGCCTCGATGGCGAACATCGTCGGCTACGACATGGCCAAGGCCGCCGCGCAGCAGGTCTACGAGTCGGCTGGGGTCGGCCCGGAGGACATCGCAGTGGTCGAGTTGCACGACTGCTTCACCACCAACGAACTGCTCACCTACGAGGCGCTGGGACTCACCGCCGAAGGCACCGGGGAGAAGTTCATCGCCGACGGCGACAACACCTACGGCGGACGCGTGGTCACCAACCCCTCCGGGGGGCTCCTGTCGAAGGGACACCCGCTGGGCGCGACCGGGTTGGCCCAATGTGCCGAATTGGTCTGGCAGCTGCGCGGTCAGGCCGACAAGCGTCAGGTCGACGGCGTGAATGTCGCTCTGCAGCACAACATCGGGCTCGGCGGCGCGGCCGTGGTGACCCTCTACCAGAAGGTGGGTTGAGCTAATGCCCGTGGACACCACGGCAATCGGCGCCGAATTGCCGCGGACTGAACTCACCGTCGACGCGGGCCGATTGCGATACTTCGCCATGTCCATCGGCGAGACCAACCCGATCTTCACCGACGAGGTAGCGGCGAAAGCCGCAGGGTACGAACGGCTTCCTGTGCCACCGACCTTCCTGTTCGCTATCGAGTTGGAGAATCCGAATCCCTTTGCCTGGCTGGTCGAGCTCGGTGCAGATCTGCGGCATCTTCTGCACGGCGAGCAGCGGTTCACTTACCACTCGGTGGCGCATGCCGGTGACATCGTCACCGCCCGGCCCCGCATCACCGACATCTACAGCAGAAAGGGCGGTGCGCTGGAGTTCATCGTGAAGGAAACCACGGTCACCCGAGCCGACGGCACCCTGATCGCCGACCTGACCTCCGTGCTCGTCGTCCGCAACCCAGAAGCAACCAAATGAGCACACCTACAGCGGAAGTCGCGGTCGGCGCCCAACTGCCACCGCTCACCGTCGGCCCGATCACCCGCACCACCCTGGCCCTGTTCGCGGGCGCCTCCGGCGACCACAACCCAATGCATGTCGACATCGACGTCGCCCGCTCGGCCGGTCTGGACGACGTGTTCGCCCACGGCATGCTCTCGATGGCCTACCTCGGCCGCATCCTCACTGATTGGGTTGAGCCGCAGTCTATTCGCTCTTACCGCGTGCGCTTCGGCGCGATCACCCCGGTTCTTGGTGAGCCGACCGCAACTGCCGTCGTCGCCGCGATCGAGGAGGTCGACGGCGAGCGCCGGGCCACGCTGAATCTCGCGGTCACACTGCCAGACGGCACCGTCACCCTCACCGGTGCCGCCGTCATTGCCCTCTGAACCCGCAACCGCACAAGGACATTCACCATGGGAAATCTCGAAAACAAGGTCGCCATCGTCACCGGCTCGGGCCGCGGCATCGGCCGTGATATCGCACTGAAGTTCGCCGCTAAGGGCGCGCGGGTCGTGGTGAACGACCTCGACGCCGAACCGGCCAAGGAAACCGTCGCCGCGATCGAGGCCGCCGGTGGCGAGGCGGTCGCCGCGCCGGGAAGCGTCACCGAGGAGGGCTTCGCCGAGAAATTCGTCGCCGCCGCCGTGGACAACTTCGGCGGGCTGGACATCATCGTCAACAACGCTGGCTACACCTGGGATTCGGTGATCCAGAAGATGACCGACGAACAGTGGGACGCCATCCTCGACGTGCACCTCAAGGCACCGTTCCGGATCCTACGCGCTGCCCAACCGGTAATCACCCGACTGGCGAAGCAAGCAAGGGAAGCCCGCGAGCCGATCCCGTGTCGCAAGGTCGTCAACATCTCCTCGGTGGCCGGCACCGGCGGCAACGCTGGGCAGGCGAACTATTCTGCCGCCAAATCGGGGATCATCGGCCTGACCAAGACCCTCGCCAAGGAGTGGGGCCGCTACAACGTCACCGTCAACGCGGTCGCGTTCGGCCTCATCAAAACTCGTCTCACCGAGGCGCCGGCCGACGGTGACAGCACCATCGACGTGCACGGGCGTGAACTGAAGGTCGGCGTGAATCCCGATCTGCTGTCGGCCATGGAGCGCATGATCCCCCTGCGCCGTGCCGGGACTCCGGCCGAGGCCGCGGGTGCGGTGTATCTGCTGTGCACGCCCGAATCCGACTACGTCAGCGGGCAGACGCTGATCTGCGGCGGCGGGTACACATTCTGATGCTCGGCGACGCGATCGGCTATGAGGCCGCCTGGTTCGACGGCGATGTCGTCGCCGTGGCGCAGATAGCTACGACGTTTTTCAAGACCGAACGCTGCCACACCAGGAACGTTTTGCGGCGCAGAAGCATGTCGACCGCGAATTCTGTTACAGGGCAGGCGAAGTCGGCCTGCTGTGCGCCGGAATCCCGGAAAACGATGGAGGCGGCGGCGGAACGATCGCCCACGATGTGGCGATCTTCGACGCGCAATACCGGCTGGGCGACACCAGCTTCGGCAACATGGTGCACAGCGGTCTGATCGCACACTATCTGCTCGCATACGGCACCGAGGAGCAGAAACAACGGTGGCTACCCGGCATGGCCAACGGCCAACTCGTCGGTGCGATCGCCATGACCGAACCTGGCATAGGCTCGGATCTGAAAGCCGTCCGCACCACCGCGATTCGCGGCGGCGGACGGTACCAGATCAGCGGCGCGAAAACATTCATCTCCAACGGCAAACACGCCGACCTCGTCATCGTCGTCGCCAAGACCGACCCCGCCGCCGGCTACCAAGTCGGATGGCTACTCGACAAGGTCGGCATGAAAGGACAGGACACCGCAGAACTCTTCTTCGACGACGTCCGGGTCCCGGCAGACACCTGCTCGGCACCGAGAGCGCCGGATTCGGGTATCTCATGAAGCAACTCGCCCACGAATGGCTCATCGTCGCGGTCTGCGCCGCGGCAGCGACCGAGGCCGCACTCCAGGAAACGGTGCGATACACCAAGCAGCGCACGGCGTTCGGCGCGCCATTGTTCGACATGCAGAACACCCGCTTCGAACTGGCCCAGTGTGCGACGCTGGCCCGGCTCTGCCCGTCTTCGTCGACGAATGCATCGAGCAGCACCTGCGCGGCCAGCTGGACAGCACCACGGCCTCCATGGCCAACTGTCGGCCAGCGAGATCCAGGGACAGGTCGTCGACCGGTGTGTGCAGTTGTTCGGCGGCTACGGCTACATACTCGAATATCCGATCGCCCGCATGTACGCCGGCGCCCGCGTCCAGCGGATCTACGCGGGCTCCAACGAAGTGATGAAGGAGCTGATCGCGCGCTCGCTGTAGCCTGTCGGGACAGCAGTCAGAGGGAGACGACAACCGTGAGCGAGAACCGTCGGCCGACACTGGAAGCGCCGGCTCGCGGTACCCGCCCCACCAACCGGCGGGCACTGATCATCGTCGCGGCCGCCGATCTCTTCTACCGCAACGGATACGCGAAGGTCGCGATGAAGGACATCGCCGCCGCCGTCGCCATCGGCCCCTCCGCCCTGTACCGCCACTTCTCCGGCAGACAGGACCTGCTCTATGCGGCCGTCGCCGACACCCTGACCACCGTCGAGACGATCCTGGACGAGCTGCTGACCGATCCCACTGCCGACGTCGCAACCACACTGGCCGCGACCATGCTCGACCACCGCGGAACCGGAGTCCTCTGGCACGCCGAAGCCAGACATCTCGCGGACACGGCCCAAACGGAACTACGCCACCAACTACGCGAAATCAGCGCCCGGCTCGCCGAAGTCCTGCAACGCCTACGCCCCGATCTCGCCTCCGAACAAGCCGACTTCCTGTCCTGGTGCGTACTCGGCATCACCACCAGCGTGTCCTACCACCATCTCCACCTTCCGGCGGACCGATTCACCAATCTGATCGCCGACCTCGCCCGCGCGGCAATGTCGGCACCACTGGCCGGATTCAGTCCGGCACCCGGAAGGGAGGATCATGCGGGGATCTCGTGGTCGCCGAGCCGCCGCGAAGCGATTCTCGCCGCCGCCACCCGCCTGTTCGCCCAGCACGGATTCGCTAGCGTCGGAAACGAGGATATCGGCGCCGCTATCGGCATCGCGGGCCCCAGTATCTACAACCACTTCGACAGCAAAGCCGGCATCCTTGCCGCCGCCATGCGTCGCGGCACCGAGCTACTGCACGCGGACATGGTCCGCCAGCTGACACGAGCCCAGGGACCTAGCGACGCAGTGCGCCGCCTCATCACCAGCTACTGCGAGTTCGCCTTCGAGAATAGCGATCTCATCCGACTGCTGACCTCCGAGACCGACCAGCTCTCCCCAGACGAACGCCACCGCACCCGCGCCGCCCAACACGACTACATCACCGAATGGTCCCAGCTCCTGCGCCAGGTCCACTCGACCTGGGATCCCACTGAAACCCGCGTCCGCATCCAAGCCGCCCTCACCGTCGTCAACGACATCGCCGCTACCCCACACCTGCGCGCCTTCGGCCACATCGATGACCAGACCGCAGCCGTATGCAGAAGGATTCTCGACATCGCCTGACCGTCATCAGACCGCAACCAAAACGGGGGACTGCACGAGTCCGCTGCGCGCGGAGCAATCCCGCGCAGCTGGGAGCCTCGTGTTGAGCCTGTGGGCTGGTCGGGGTTCATCCGATTGCGGCGCTCACGAACGGTGCATTTACCGTCGCCTTGTCTGTGGCGATCGCATTCCCCGTCGCCGGAGCCACTGTGTCCTTCAAGGCGTGAACCCTGACTTCCAGGGTCAGCGGCGGTGGCAGCTGGAGCACTCGGTCGAGGATTCTGTCTTGAATACTCAGGCGCGGGTGCCCCTGCTTTCGGCGGTACAACCTGCCATCGGTTCGCCTGATTCGTCGGATCTATCTGTGGTGCAATCGGTTTCAGGGTACTTGCCGGGCGCCGTCGCCCAGTGCATGTCGAGGAACGCACCGATGCCGGACGTGTCGAAGGTCGAACTTTCTCTAGTGCGCAGCGGTCGCTGCCCCTGGACGAGATCGCCCGCGGACCAGGCACGGGCGACTGGCGCAGGGGGCCGGGTTTCGCCGATGACACCACTCTGGAGATCGTGCTGTCCGCCCTGCACCGCGCCGCCCCGGGAACCGGCTTGCCGTTGATCCATGCCGCGCTGAGCGGCTATGGCCTGCGGTTGCACCGCGCCGCACTGGAAGTGCTGGTCAAGTGGTCTGCCCACGACATGCCTGACCAAGTCCACGCTTGGGTGTCCACCGCTGCCGTTCTCGAGCCCGATGAAGAGCTACGGGCCGAGCTGACCGCATTCACCCGCCTCTGACCCGTTACCGGGGCGTGTCAACGTACACGTCGGTGCCTTGACACGCCCCGGCAACGGATGCCTACCACTCATGATCGGGCGGTTCCGCCTCCTCTGCCGGTCTGTAAGCGTTGCGCGACAGGACTCGGCGAAGCAGCCTAGCCAGGTCCGATGGCAGCGCGTCGATCGTGGTGGTCACTATGCGCGGTCCGATGCTCGGCACCGTCTTGCACGTCGTCTATTACCCCGACAATGCGCAGGCGTCGACGTTCGCCGACGGGTGCATGGCCGAGGGGTATTGCGGCAGCCGCGTTCGAGATCCCTTGTTCCGAAGGGTTTCCGGTTATGATCGCCGATCGCGCGGATTGACGGTGCGCACGATTGGACCGAGTTCAGGGTGATCGACCTGCTTGTGGCGGTGTGGGATCAACGGAGGTTGTGCCGCCGACGCCGTCCCCTGCTTGTCAGGCTGAGTTGAGTCCACTGGTTAACAGCAAATCGGCCTGACACGCAGGGCGAGATACGGATCAACTTCTTCATGACCACCAGCACGAGGACCTCAACGATCGGGGGCCACAATGGACGGATGGATTCACCGGGGCCACGAGCCGACGAGCCCAAGCGGCGCCGCGCGTTCAGCGCGGCCGAGAAGCTCGCTCATCTTCGGGCCTACGAGGCCGCTGTCGAGCACGGCGACGGCGGTGGGTATCTGCGGCGTGAGGGCCTGTACTCGTCGTTGATCAGCGAGTGGCGCAAGCAGCGTGACGCCGGGGTGCTCGCGGGCCGCAAGCCCAGCGACAAGATCGGCAAGCTGACCGCCGAGCAATCCGAGATCGCCCGGTTGACGCGGGAGAACGCCCGGCTGAACAAGCGCCTGTCGACCACCGAGGCCGCCCTGGATATTATGGGAAAAGCGCACGCTCTCTTGGAAAACCTTTCCGAGAGAGCGGATTCCGACGAGCAGCGCAAGAAGCGTTGACCGCCGCGTATACGGCGTTGACCGCCGTGGGGGTGCCCACCCGGCAAGCGGCGTCGTTGACCGGGCTGGTGCGTTCAACCGCGATCCGCCGGGGCAAGGCCGCCGCCGCGCTCACTGTGGCGATGTCCACGACACCGCCTCCGGACCCGGTTAACAAGCTGACCATCCTGGAACGAGCGGGCATTCTGGCGGTGCTCACCAGCGACCGGTTCGTCGACCTGGCGCCGCTGCAGATTTACGCCCAGCTGCTCGATGAGGGTGTCTACCTGTGTTCGGTGTCCACGATGTATCGGGTGCTGCGAGAAAACCGGCAAGTCGGCGAACGCCGACGACTGGCGCGACACCCTGCGAAGGTGTGTCCGGAGCTGGTCGCCACCGCGCCCCGGCAGGTGTATTCGTGGGACATCACCAAGCTCGCCGGCCCGATCAAAGGCCAATATTTCGATGCCTACGTGATGATCGACATCTACTCCCGCTACATCGTCGGTGTCCATGTCCATACTCACGAATCCGGTGTTCTGGCAACGGAATTGATGAAGGAGATCTTCGGTGTCCACGCCCGTCCCGCAGGTCGTGCACGCCGACCGCGGCACCTCGATGACATCCAAGACCGTCGCAGCGCTGCTCGCAGACCTCGAGGTCACCCGGTCGCATTCCCGGCCGCGGGTGTCAAACGACAACCCCTTTTCCGAGGCGCTGTTCAAAACCTTGAAATACGGGCCGGAATTCCCTGAACGCTTCGGAACACTCACCGAGGCAAGACAATTCATGGATTCATTCGCCCAGTGGTACAACCACGAACACCGCCACACCGGCATCGGCTTACACACACCCGCCGATGTCCACTACGGGCTGGCCACCGGCAAAGCAGCCGACCGGCGCACCGTGCTCGACGCGGCCCGCGCCCGACACCCGCACCGCTTCGCCACCACAACACCGCCGAAGATCCTCGACCTGCCCCACACCGTCTGGATCAACCGACCCGCCGACGACAACACCCAGGAGACCGATACCTCAGCCGCATAACACACCCAGCGGTCTCATTCGGCTTGACAAATTCCGCAGCAGCCGCGGTCGGCTTCTAGCGTTTACCGACCACGGCCCACCGCAGTAGACCGACTCGGTCCGGTCCGAAACGCCCGCTCATGCCGCATATCGCGCGTCCGGCACTGGGTCGACGCAGATCATGTACGTAGCCGCCAAGAAAACCTGGGAACACCCGCCAACTACACCTGGGAACGGACGGAAACAGGCTCCTCAGCCTTCTCGCCGCCGCTATATATAGCTGGGAGTCACAGGCGTGCGACTCGGTGGGATATGGCGTTTGGGCCGACACCGACCGCTCAATGGCGCAGACTATCCCGCAGAACGGTCTAACGCTGCGTACCCGAGTGCCCATTGCCACCACGTTTCGGTGGTACACGAGCCGATCAGTGGATGGAGGTCCGCAATGTCTATTTCGTCGACTGTGGAAGCATGCTTGCGCGATGCGGGCGTCACGTACGAAGTCGTACGTCATCCGCACAGCTTTACCAGCGCCCAGGCAGCGGAAGCGGCACATATCCCCGGCGACCGCCTCGCCAAGACGATCATGCTCGAAGACGAGCAGGGCTACGTTGGCGCGGTGGTGCCGTCTACGCATCACCTGCGTCTGTCGAAGCTGTGGTCGCAAACCGGACGACATCTGGTGCTGGCCAAGGAATCCGAGCTACGCAACGTGTTCCCGGATTGCGAGGTGGGCGCGATCCCGGCCGTTTGTACCGCGTACGGCGTACAGACGCTGATGGACGAAAGTCTCACCACGGTGCCCGATGTCTACTTCGAGGCCGGAGACCACGAGGAGCTCGTCCACCTGGGTACGGATCAGTTCATGCGTCTGATGGAACAGGCGGAAAAGGGACACTTTTCGCACCGATCGAGCGGCGGTGAACAACACTGAGCCTTCTCCGCAGTGGGTGATCGTCGGCGGGAATCCGGACCGAAGGCACGCCCCATACATGCCGACTGGGTGCGCGACCTGCGTGACCAGTGCGTCGACGCCGAGGCCGCGTTCTTCTTCAAACTTCTCTGCACCAACCTGTCAGGCGGTATCGATCCACGGTCGAGCCGGCAGGGCGTTGAGTTGCTGGGTCCATTCATCGGCGGCGGCGGTGAGTTGGTCGCGGACCAGCCGCAGCAGCGTATCCCGGCTGCCCGGCAACCCCAACTGGGCTGCCAGCCGAGCCCCGGCACGCCCCGCCAGCGCCACCGCGATCCTGGTGAGCATCGCGTTCAGCTGATCAGTGCGCCGTGACCGTTTTACCGTGAGCCCGTCGACCTGTTCAGCGAAAGTCTTTGCCCGGCAGTCGGTATTCACACAGAAGAACCGTCGCACCACCAGCCGCAGGACCATCCTCCGGCCGGCGACAGCAGCATCGGCGAGCCGACGGCGATAGCGGGAATGCACACGGACCGAGGAGGTTCCGCATCCGCTGCACCGGGCCATCGAAGTGGCAACCATAGCGTCCACAAGTACGGTGTCAGCCTCGGTTCGGACATCCTGGATCAGCAGATCGCTCAAGTGCGGCAACAATATTCGAACAAGATCAACGCACGCCTGCCACCTTCACCCATACCGAGCCGGATCTTGCGGTGACACGCCGACCAGCGCGATCACGCTATCTGCGTCAGAACCCTTCCCCTGGCAGCCGATACCTTGTGCGACCGATTGCGGCGACAGTAGCCAGCCGTGACAGCGGCGGCAGTGCGCGACCAGTCTCACCGTGGGCCGGTCATCGGTGGCGGCCATTTTGTTCTCCTCTGGCCAGGGCGGATCCATCGCAAAGTGTGGCACAACGGACCGACACCGAATAGACGAAAAGTGTGGAGTACGCCGAGGGTTCTGTTCCTGTCGGTGGCTGGGGTGACCATTCGGGATATGGAGGGGTCCCGGTAGAAACGGCGCGCAAAACAACACATTTGACCTAGCCCCGGATAACGGGGCCGCTTCGCGCACGGTTGAAGCGGTGTCGCCGCAGGTCGGCAGTCGCGCTGCCCCGGATGTCGGGCTGATATCCGGGGCAGCTCTCAGATCGAGTCGCGGGGCTCTGACCAGCTGATATGCCGAACACTGTTGTTTTCCGCGCCGTTTCTACCGAGACCCCTCGTAGCAGTCCATCTCTGACGTAAGGGTGTGCAGCCTGCGGCGCTCAGGCGAGCGAGAGGAACAGCTTCTCCAACTTCTTCGTGTCGACGCTGTCCGGGCCATCGTGGGTCAGGCAATGTTGGAGCCCGGTGGCCACGAGCGCGTAACCACTGCGACTAAGGGCTTTGTTGACCGCGGCGAGCTGGGTGAGGACGTCCTCGCAGTCCGAACCCTCCTCCATCATGCGAATCACGGTGGCGAGGTGCCCGTGTGCCCGTTTCATCCGGGTGATCACGGCCTTCACTTCTTCAGGGGCCAATCGCATGGTCTTCCTCCTCTACCGGCCGGCGACTGTGCCGGCAGTCTCAGTTTATATCCCCCCGGGGGGATGTTACAGTTGCGTCATATACCCACAGGGGGATATGGAAGGAAGGAACACGATGTCGTCAGCTATCGAAACCGCGCATACCTCCGGTCACGGCAAAGACGTGCTTCGCGAGATTTCCCCGCTACACCGCGAGCTCCGCGGCGCCATCCCTGATGTGTACCGGGGTTTCGGCGAACTCAGCAAGGCCGCCTTCGTTCCTGGTGCTCTCGACCGCAAGACCAAGGAACTGATTGCACTGGCCATCGGCGTGGTCGAGGGCTGCGATGGCTGCATCGCCTCGCACGGGCAAGCAGCTGCCCGTGCCGGGGCTACCCGCCAGGAGGCCGCCGAGGCCATCGGTGTCACTTTCCTCATGCGCGGCGGCCCCGCCACCATCTACGGCGCCCGCGCCTACGACGCATTCTGCGAATTCGCCGACGCTGTCGACGCCGGTGAAACTCCGGCCTGACCATTCCCTGGAGGAATCACCCCATGTGCCGACCCGTCCGCTGCAAGACCTGCGGTAAAACCACCTGGTCCGGCTGCGGCCAGCACATCGCCCAGGTCCGAGCCGCCGTCCCCGCCGACCAGTGGTGCTCCGGCCACCGCAACGTCGAGGGCAGCACGTGGCTGCGCCGCATCCTCGGCCGCTAGAAACCCCGGTCACTGTCGGCGCTTGCCGCTCACAGGCGTGTCGGCGCAGCCCGGGCGCCGGTTGCGGGAGTGGGACGACATTGCGCGGCTGTCCGCGGAGGAAGGCGTCGATGTTGTCCAGCGTGGCTTCGATGAGCCGGTGGCGGGCCTCGTGGGTGCCGGAGGCGTTGTGTGGGGTGATGAGAACGTTGGGCATGGTCAGCAGGACGTGGTCGGCCACCAGTTTCTCCAGTTCCTGTATGCCGGATGTCCGGTCGTGGAAGATCTCGGCCTCCTCGCGGATGACTGGTTCCTCGGGTAGCACGTCCAGAAATTCGACCGCTGTGAGGCGGATGATCACCTGCATGCGTGTGGTGTTGGGGTACACCCATACCCGACAAGACGAAGGACCGCGCTGCGGTGTCGGAATAGGGTCAGAATGTGATCTTCGGAGATATCTGGCGCTGATACTTCGGCGATAGTTGGCGTGTCGTACGACGTCGCTGGGGTTGGTGAGCTGAAGCGGGGTAGTTGTCACATAGGCGGGCTGTTGTCACCGGAGCGCTTTGTCGATCTCGGCGGCCAGCTGTTGGGCGTGTTCGGTGAGAAGTGCTCGGAGATGTCGGTAATGGTTCACCGGGTCCGGGCGGCTGAGTTGGTAGTCCGTGGCGCCGCGGCGGGATGCCCAGTTCGCACGGATGTGTTCGGGTTGCCCCGCTTCGATGGAGCGGGGTGTGTAGCGGAGTTCCCCTCCCCTCGAGTGACGCAGGCGCAGACCCCAGGTCAGCCCGCACCGTCGGTGACAACTACCGTGCTTCTGCTCAAGGATCGTGTTAGGAGCGGCAAACGAAGCTGATCGCCCAGGTCAGACGCCCCGATCGTGTCACCGGGCATGGGCGAACATACCGACGAAGTGGCCGAGGTGCGCCGGGGCGCCGGTCACCTGAACCAGCCCGCCGGCGAGCGCGGACTCGGCTGGCAGGTCTCCCGTCAGCAGAGCGTGCAAGGTATGTACATCCATGATCATTACAGCGTCTGGGCTGGTCGCCTCGCCCTCCCGCGTACTGCAACGACCTCCACTCACCCGCACCTCGAACACCAGGTCATCCACCCTGATCTCGTAAGTCACGTCCGCCGCATCGTCGTTTCCCGGTCGGAACACAGTCCTCATTGCGACGAAGTAGGCGCGCGGCAGTAGCGCATCCTCACGGCTAGGGCTGCCCAGGAACCCCGCTCCCCAGCGCCCGATAGCGGAGAGCACCGGCTCCAGTCCTTGGCCCACCGCGGTGAGCCGGTAGACCGATGACGCGGCCGGCGGCGGCAGGACCGCGCGCTCAACCAAGCCTGCGTCCTCCATCTCCCGCAGGCGCGCGGCAAGCATGTTGGTGCCGATCCCCGGTAGGCCACCCAGCAGGTCCTTGTACCGCTTCGGCCCCAGCAACAGGTCCCGGGTGATGAGCAGCAGCCACCGGTCACCGATCAGGTCCAAAGCCCGTGCCACAGCGCAGTACTGGTGATAGCTCCGCTTCGTCATGCTCCGTCCCTCCTCTGCACTGTCTCTTGCAAAAGACATAACTTCAACTATATATTTTACAAGCACCGTAGCTCCTGTGGGAGATCCGGGCACCAACCATCAGCATGAGGAGAGCCGATGTCAGCCGACCCGATCAGCCATCTGTCCACCGCGCTCCGCGTCACCGGAGCGCTGATCAGCGGGGTGCGGGACGAGCAGTGGACCGCGCCTACGCCCTGCACGGAATGGCACGTTCACGATCTCGTCAGTCACCTGGTCGGTGGCAACACACTGTTCGCCGGCGTCCTCCGCGGCCAGCGCTGGGCCAGCGGCCTGTCCCCTGCGGACACCGCGCAACCAGCCAGCGCCCTCGTAGCAGGCTTCCAGGACTCCGCTGACAACCTGCTCGAAGCCTTCCGCCAGCCAGGCGCGCTGGAGCGGACCATCACCATCCCGGTCGGGACGATCCCTGGTGTCGCCGCCCTCCACCTACGGATCACCGAACTGCTTGTGCACGGCTGGGATCTGGCGGCGGCGACCGGGCAGCGCCCTACGTTCCCCGCTGAACTCGCCGAGCAGGCACTGCCCTTCACTCGCAGCAGACTCGCGGACATCCCGCTCGACCGGAGGCCGTTCGGACCTCCGCAGCCGGTCGCCGATGACGCGGCGGCCATCGATCGGCTCGTTGCCTACCTGGGCCGCGACGTCACCGCAGCCATGGCGAGAAGCGGGAGTACCCGATGACCGTACTCGGCAGAATCGTGCACATCTTCGCCCGGCCACAGCGGCGCGAGGAACTCGAGTGGTGCTTTGGGACAGTGCTGGGCTGCCCGATAGCAACGGCCAGCCTGCCAGGGATTGCCGAAACGATGCTCGTCATCCGCTTCCCCGCAGGTAGCGGGAATCTCAGCATCGAGTTCACCAACGACGCTCCGGATAGTGACCAGCCCCGGCTCGGGGCATGGCTGGAGTTGCGGGCGGATGAACCAGCGGCGCTAATGGAACGCGCCGTCAGCGCAGGCCTCAAGGAGGTCAAGCACCCAGGCCACCCGTACTACTTCATGGCCCCAGGTGGCCAGGTGTTCACGATCGCCCCCACAGGATGAGCCCGGCCGCAGGACGCTTCTACCCGCAGCATGGCGTCTGGCGTGGTGTCTCCTCTTGTCGTTGGACCGGTACCTCGACAGGACTCGCAGGCGTCGACCAGCTTCTCACTGGCATCGGCGAACAGGTCGGCGGGCATTCGAGTGTCCACACAGCCGACAGCTTGTCCACCTCCCGCAACAGGGTCTCGAGGCTGACCTTGCCCGGATCGACTTCAACTCCGCCAACAGATTCCGGCCACTGGCCAACGGTGCGGCACCGACCGCGACCAGATTGCTCAACGGTCGATCGACACGGCACTCAGCCGTGAGACAGTGCGAACCGCAGCGCTCGGCGAGGCCCGGCCGCTGGCCGAGGTCGCCGGGACGGTGCGCACCAGCACCGGGCGGTGACCGCTGACGAAGACCAGCGCCCGCCCGCGCGGCAGTGCCGCCAAATCGCTGGCGGTCAACGTCTTTTCGGTCTTGAGCGACATCGACCGCGACAGACCGCCCTGGCCGCGCGAGATAGAGGTGGTCTGCTCGTAGTGCTCGCCGATCAGCTCCGAGATGTCGCGCAGGAACGAGGCGTCGGCCAGGCCCGCGCCGAGGACGCGTACGTTCGCGGCCGACCACAGGGCGGTCATTCCGTCTGAGCCCCAGCAGCGCATGCCTTGGGCCCAGGACTGCAAGATCGTCATGACGACGATGCCGCGCGACCCGAAATGGCTGTACTGCTTGGGCAGCTCAGCCCATTTGACGATGTTCGCTGCCTCATCCAGGACCACCAGCATCGGCACCGGCAGACGCCCACCGTGGCGGGTGCCTTCCTCGGCGGCCGCACCGACCACCGCCGCCGTCAACGCCGTGATCAGCGGACCCGCCGAGCCCTTGCCTTCCTCGGACAGCGGGTAGAGGGTGTCGCGGGAGCATACGAACGCAGCCACGTCGAACGACTCCCGCTCGGCCTCACCCTCGGTCGGCGGGGTCACCCACTTGGTGATCGACGCCAGCTTGAGGCAGCTGGCCATCTTCTTCGCCGTGGAGAAAATGCCCGCCCGCTGCCGGTCCGGGGCGCTGTACTGGTCCGACAGCGCGGCGGACACCATCGGGTAGCCGTGGGCGTCGAGGATCTTGATCGGCTCGTACTCCGATGGCCGCTGAGAGAACATGTTCCAGATCCGCTATGCGGACCGATCATGGCGACGGCGGCCGAACGTCCGGAAATGCCGAGGGGCGGAAGGTTCTTATGCTTGGCGCCGCACTCTCCGAAGGTGTGGGCTGTGCGGAACCTAGTGCGTCTGATTCGCGGCTGTCGATTCCTCGAAGTCGACGAGTGCTTCTCCGTGCACCTGTGCCCACTCCGTCAGCATCGCTATCGGCTCCTGGAGCGTCCGGCCGAGCGGGGTCAGGCTGTATTCCACCCGTGGGGGCGCTTCGGCGTACCGCTGTCGATCGATGAGGCCGTTGCTCTGCATGCGGCGGAGGGTCTGGGTTAGCACCTTCCGGGAGATCCCGCCGGACAGAGCGACAAGTTCACTGTGCCGCTTGGGGCCGTCTTTGAGCGCGTACAGGGTGAGTACGGACCACTTGTTCGCGATGATCTCGATTGCTGTGCGCGCAGGACAGTCGGACATGAACATGATTCCGGCAGGGGGGCTCACGGTCCGAAGGTTACCAAAGGGTACCTATCGGATTCCTAGCGTTGCCATCATGCAAATCGCAGCCCTGATCCTGTCCGTCCTGCTCGCTCTGGCGATGCTCCAGTCCGGAGTGATGAAGTTCGTCCGCCCAGCGTGGATACGCCAATTCGCGGAAGCGGTCCACCTCACCACTTCCCAGCTCACCGTGCTCGGGAGCCTGCAGATCGCCGCGACGGTCGGTCTCATCTGGGGCATCTGGTTCCCGCCCTTCGCGATCGCCGCCGCGATCGGGCTGGTGCTCTACTTCGGCGGCGCGATCGTCGCCCACATCCGCAGCGGCGACCGGAACATGCTGGGAGCCGTGATCTTCCTCGCGTTCTCGATCGCGACGTCAGTCGTGCTCGTTCTCAATGTTCGCGTCGCCTGAGCTCGCGTTTTACCTCGGCGGCCAGCCCACCTCGCCCTCCGACCCGAGCTTGCGGCAACACACCACCCCACACCAGGAACGGTTGGGTGGGCTGCGTGGCGAGGTGCCTACCGAATGGTGGGTCCTTTTCCGCACAGCCTCCCGCCGAACCGGACGTGCCAGTTTCAACAAACCCACACAAGCAGCCTGGTGACCAGCGACAATGCCGAGCCTATCCGCCAGCTCGGCATAATCCGAAGCTCGGGATATTCCCGGCATCCGGCTCTCCAGTGACTTATTCCGTGGTTGTGTCCGGTTGGCCGCTGTGGATCAGGTCGTGACAGGATGGGCAGACTACCAGTGTCTTTCGCCGTTTCCGTGCCATGATCCTGACCCATCGCGGCTGGTCCGGGCCGGGGTATGCGAGATCTGCGAGTTTGGCGATGTGGTGCACGTGCACCACACCGTCGTGGCAGCAGAGCTCGCAGGTTTTCCGCAGGAGCCTGGTTACTATCTCCTTGCGGACCAAGGGGTTCGGTCCGGTGGCGCGATCATGAAGGATCGCGGTCCGGTTCCGGGCAAGAGGGATACCTCCGAACCGTGCGACCTGTGGTTTCCGGTTGCCCTCGCGGTGTCGGACAGCCTCGAAGCAGGTGCGTGGACCGTGCGGTGTGTCGATGGTGGCGCGGTAGCGGGCCGCCATCTTGAGCACCGACGATTTGTGCTTGCCTGCCAGCGTCTTCAGCAGCGAGGTCTGCATGACCCACAACAGTCGACCGAAACGGTGAACGTCGCCGGCCAGCTGGTAGTAGGCCACGATGCCCCGGTATTTGGCCCCGTATATCGCGACGATGTTGAGGTCGTCGAGGTTTTGCAGGGCACGCCGCGCGGCGGGTTTGCTGCGGGCCAGGTAGGGCTTGCACGAGTCCTTGATCACCGACAGCGGCACCCGCAGCCCGATCGTGCCGTTGAGCCGCACGCGGCCGCCGACGCCGGTCTGGGTGGTGATCTCGTAGCCGAGGAATCTCGCCGCACTGGTGCGCGCGTGAGTGATGAGGGTTTTCTCGGCCGACAGTTCCAGGCACAGATCATTGCGCATGAACTCGGTCAGCCGCCTCTTGATGTCCTCGGCCTCGTGTTTGGGTCCGGGAACCCGAGCAGCACGTCATCGGCGTACCTCGTGTAGCGCAGTCGACGGTAGCCGGGGTCGCGGCAATCGACGCTGGGCAGGCGTGCCTGCCGTGCGCGCAACTGCCGCGCGGTGTCCCGGTTTCCTTTCTTCCGCGCCCGTTTGATGGCGTGACGCAACCGCTCGTATTCGTTGTTGATGGTTCTCTTGTCCCCTCGGGTGTATTCACCGATGAGCGTGTTCTCGACGAAGCTGTCCAGTTTGTGCAGGTAGATGTTGCAGAGGATCGGGGAGGTTACGCCTCCAACGCAATGGGCAATGTTCGCCCTCCGAGTCGGTGCTGTCGGCGTTTGGGGTGTCGTCGCCGGTGCGTTCCCGGATGGGGATGCGGTGGCGGATGGTGATCTTGTCGGCCCCGACCAGGACATCTTTGACGAGCAGCCGCAGCACCCGTTGGCGTTCCTCGACGGTCATGGACGCAGCGGTTCGCTTCGCCGCCTCCTCCATCTGCCGATAGGTCAGGCCGGCGTGCGACATCGCCCGCCGCAACAACCCACCCAACTGCTCGAGCGACGTCACCGCGGCAAGATCCGCGTCGCTGACCGCAGTCGGGGGTGATGGCGCCATGCTGGAATCCTCCTCGCTGGCGGGCCTGCACGCGTCCAGGCCCTGTCCGATGTCCGAAGACACCGATAGCTAACCACCTCTGACCGGCCAGGACGAGGTTTCCCAGTCCGAATCTTTAAGACGCGCTCCCAGGCTGCTGTCCTGTTCTGGCGGTACGAAATCCGTACCGCCAGCGCACCTTTCAGGAGAAAAGGATGTGGATTCAACTCGGCCGGACCGTCCGCAAGGCCATGGACAGCTGGGCACAACTTGCCCGGTTCTGCGCCTGCGTGCTCGTTCTCACCGCGGCCGCCGCCGCGATCATCTGGATGAGCGCCCCGCATTGAGTTACCGACCCGACGAAAGTAAGGATCAGGGGTTGCCGCGACAGCGAGCCGTCCCCGGCCTGTGCAGCTCCCGCGGGCTCACCACCCAGCTGCGGCGACTACACCCCGGGCGCGCCGTTCACGCGACCGCCGACGAGCCGTGGGCCCCAGCCGAACTTGCTCAGGGCCTTCGCTACTTCTCGCCCCACACTGTCCGCTGCGATCGGCGTCTGGATGGACGCCACGAACACGCGACAGTTGAATACGCGCCTCTGCCAGTACTGAACCCCTACCCGTCGACCAAGGGAAGGTCTTGTTCGCGATGCCACACCGGCAGTTTGAGTGTGTTGCGGTGCACGTGCTCGGCACGGGGGAAATCGCAGGGCCGATAAGCGAATTCACTAGTGTAGCCAGGGAAGAGGGTACCGGGGTTCAGGTCGAGCCCGGTCTGTCGATCTCGTGGCAGCCTTCGGCTATCAGTGCCTGATGGAAGCGTTCGATCGGCAGCGCGTCGAGTTCTTCACCGAGATATTGCATGGCCATTCGAGCAATGACCAGAACCTACCGGGGAAGGAGTACCTTCCCGGATGATCTTCGAATCCAGGATCTGATCAGTCCGGCGCGCCAACGCCGGGCGGGAAGGTACGTCCCGTGCTCAAGATAATCGACGGCGGCACCGAGTCCAATCAGGACGGTGTGGCGGCCGGGGTGTCGCGTTCACCGATCGACGAGATCGTGCGCGAAGGTGCCCGCCGGATGATCGAGGCCGCGTTGCGGGCCGAGGTCGCCGCGTATGTCGAGCGGTTCGCCGACCAGGTCGACGAGGACGGCCGGAAGCTGGTGGTGCGCAACGGCTACCACAACGAACGCCAGGTGCTGACCGCCGCCGGCGCGGTGACGGTGAAAGCGCCACGAATCAACGACAAACGTATCGACACCGAATCCGGTGAGCGGCAACGGTTCTCCTCGGCGATCCTGCCCGCCTGGGCGCGTAAGTCACCCCAGGTCACCGAGGTGCTGCCGCTGCTGTATCTGCACGGACTGTCCACCGGTGACTTCGGTCCGGCGCTGGAACAGTTCCTCGGCTCCGGCTCCGGCCTGTCACCAGCGTCGATCACCCGGTTGACCGGCCAGTGGCAGGACGAAGCCGAGGCATTTGCGCAGCGGGAGCTCTTGGGCACCGATTATGTGTATCTGTGGGTCGATGGCATTCACACCAAGGTCCGTCTCGAGCAGGAGAAACTGTGCCTGCTGGTGATGATCGGCGTGCGGGCCGACGGCCGCAAGGAGTTGATCGCGATCGCCGACTGGTATCGGGAATCGGGTGAGTCGTGGGCGGATCTGCTGCGGTCATGCCGCCGCCGCGGGATGACCGCCCCGGTGCTCGCGGTCGGTGACGGTGCGCTCGGGTTCTGGAAAGCGCTGCGCGATGTGTTCCCCGAAACCACCGAGCAGCGCTGCTGGTTCCACAAATCGGCGAATGTGCTTGCCGCGATGCCGAAGTCGGCGCATCCCGGCGCGGTCGCGGCGATGAAGGAAATCTACATGGCCGAGGACATCGACAAGGCGCAACTCGCGGTGAAGCCTTCGAAATCGAAAGTATCCCAAAGCCGTCGCGAAAATCACCGAGGATCTCGATGCGCTGCTCGAGTTCTACAAGTATCCGGCCGAGCACTGGATTCATCTGAGGACGACAAATCCGATCGAATCAACCTTCGCTACCGTCCGACTACGAACCAAGGTCACCAAGGGGCCGGGCTCCCGCGCGGCCGGAATGGCCATGGCCTACAAGCCGATCGAGGCCGCCCAAGGCCGCTGGCGCAAGGTCAACGCCCCCGAACTGGTCGCACTCGTCCGCAACGGTGCCGTCTTCCATAGAGGTAAACTGCTTGAGCGGCCGATCAACATCACACCCACCGAACCAGCCGCCGAATCACCCGGTCAGGAGGTCGCTTGAGCCACACGGTTCACGCGATCGAGGACGCGCTGACCGGCCTATGACTGTGGATGGTCAGGTGGCGGAAACTGCAGTGTAGTGCGTTTTTCACGGGCATATCGCCGTAGTACCGGAAGGCCGAATGCTATCTCACCGGCTTCGGCGGGCCGGCCACCCACGCCATGCACCGAGTAGATGGCACCCTCCCAGAACAGCACTTGGTCGAACACGACGTCATCGCCCTCCCGCCGGAAACGCCTCGCGGTGACCTTGCCGCACGCGACGAAACCAGATCCGAATGAGCCACCAGCCAGCTGCAATAGCAACAAAGGCAGTGGGGCCTCGTCGTCGAGATCACCGTGACGGGAAACCGGCGTGAGGGTGAGCCCGCCCGTGAATCGCGGGTCCAGTTCCATCCGCTCCACGCCTTCGAAACAAATCTCAGTCCTATACTCGAACGCCCCGAAGTCGTTGCTGCGCAACAACAACTCCTTATGACTGACCGTATATCGATGAATATACAGATCGCAGCCGACGGTGAAGGGGAGGTTACTCACACATCCACAGTGCCATGTTCACCGCGCTGCCAGCATCCGGCCACGACCGGCAGATCAAACCGACGACCCCATCCGTCCTCGTCCGCCCGGTCCAGCCGTTCGCCCATAAAGCAGTGCTCGCACCTGAGTTGGCAGGCTTCGGTGATGTACAGGTAGACGTTGCGGAAGCGGCCATAGGCCACGCGGTCGATCCGATCCGGTTCGGGCACGTTGCCGCCGCGCGGCATGCGGGCGTGGCCGTAGCCATCACCGCGAAGTTGCGGGGTCGGCAGGGAGATGGCAGTCATAACGAGACGCTCCGGGAGATGAGAAGCGGGGCAAGCAGATTCGCCGCCCCGTCGATGGTGTTGGTGGTATCGAGGTGGAACGGCAATCCCGGAATCGGTGAAGCCAGCACGGATACCGGCTGCCGTCTGGTGGTAGCGCTGCATCCGCGCCTTGAACAGGCGAGGTGAATAGCCGCGTCGTGGATGCAGCAGCCCGCGGCACCGGGCGCACTTCCAGTTGTCGTCATCGGTCGGAATCGCCGGCAGGCGAGGATCGGAGATCGGATCCCGTTCGCACCGGTGGCAGACCTTCCGGTTCCGCGACCGCTGGTTCAACGTCTTGGCGTCGGTCAGCAGTTCGATCGCCTCGACGCGGCAGGTAGGTGCCACCGCCCGAACGGCAGCAAGTAGGTGATCGACCTGGCTGGCGAACCTGGGAAGTTATCCAGCAGCACGGTGTGGATGCCGGGGTTGGAGCCGGCGTCAGTGAAGTACGAGCGCACCGCTTCCATCACGGTGAACTCGTCAATCCACCCCAGCCGTTCGCTGCTGGTGGCGGTCGCGGCCAGCACTTCCTTCGATACGTGCTCTCTGAGGCGGAAGACCCGGCGCCCAGGTTCTGATCCCAGACGCAGGGTGAGGGTGGTTTTGCCAGCGGCTGGCGGGCCAAATATGGGGACTACTAGGGACAATGCCACGGCCTACCCCTTTCCTAGGGGCCATTTCTCGAGACCGGCCAAGGGTGGGCCGGGGCGGCGAAAACGGCCACGACAAGGGCGTATGCGGGGTATGTATGAAACGTATAGTCGTTGGTGTCAAGCCCTGGTAGCGTCACGCGACCAAGGCAGAAGGCGACAAAATCCCCAGGAAACCCCGGGAGCGGCCACCATGACGCGGGTATCCCATGTACAGCGCTACTGCGCGCGGTGTGGGACCAGGTTGAACAACTACAACCTCGAATCATTCTGTGCGCCTTGTGAATCCGCATATCGCGATCAGCGGCAACAACCACCGCTCCTGCCGCCCGCTTTTTGGCTGACTGATCAGATGCGTGATGCCCTCGCTACGTGGCTTCCTCGGGCACACAGCAGGTTTCATGGCCTTTGACGCCTACGCACACACCGATGCTCGCAGCATGTTCCAGCTCGGCCTTACCTGTGCCGAAGAGGTCGGTGACTGGCACCTCCGTGGCAAGGTGCTGTCGTCGATGGCACGGCAAGCCATCTGGTGTCGGCACCCCGATGACGGGTTGACCTTCATCGAGCTGGCCATGGTGCGTGCCGATCGACTGACCGCCACTGAACGGGCGATGCTGCATTCAGCGCGGGCACGGGCGCTTGCCAAACTCCATCGAACTGAGGAAGCAGTCCGGGCGGTCGGCCAGGCAGACGACGAATTCGCGCATGCCTCACCAGCAAATGACCCGCCGTGGATGTCGTACTACGACGCGGCCCAGCACTCGGGCGATACCGGTCACGCCCTGTTTGATGTTGCGCTCGACGGCCGATTCGTCGGCGAAGCCAGGCAGCGATTGGAGGTGGCGGTCGCTGGGCATGCGGCCAATTTCGTTCGCTCGCGGGCGATTTCGGGCATCAAGCTAGCGTCGCTCACCATGGCCACCGGTGACCCGGTCGAGGCAGCGTCCTTCGGCCAGGCCGCGCTGATTGATGCCGGTCATCTGCGCTCTCGGCGTGCGGCTGATGATCTGCGTGAGCTTCGAACCTTCGCCGAACCGCACCGTCAGGCCGGGGAAGTTGAAGAACTTGATGCACGGATTGGCAGCACATTGGTGGGTGCATGAGGGCCGGGGAAACGGACCTGCTCGCGATCGTGCGTTTGGCCGGAACCGCAGCCGGGCTGGACGTCGATGATGCCGAACCGCTTCGGCTGAGCGAAAACGCGCTCTTTCGACTGCCGGGATGCGTGATCGCTCGCGTCAGCCGGCCAGGCCAGCATGCAGCAGCTCGGCGCGAGGTGAACGTCGCCCGTTGGCTGGAGGCATCAGGCATCGCCGCCGTGCAGGTTATGCCAGACGTCGAGCAGCCGATCGAGATTTACGGTCGGGCGATCACCTTCTGGCGGGAGCTGCCGCAGCATGAACACGGCACACCTGTACAGGTGTGCCGCAGTGCTCGAGCAGCTGCATCGTCTACCACCGCCCACAGATTTCGACCTCGGTCAAGTGGCGCCGTTCGTCAGACTCGAGGAGCGCATCGCTGCGGCGTCGATTCTGAGCGACGCCGATAGGCGTTGGCTCCGTGAACATCTGGCCGAACTGCACCAACAATGGACGGATCTTCCGGCCGGATTGCCGTGGTGCGTCATCCATGGTGACGCGTGGGTCGGCAACGTCGTGGCGGCCGACGATGGCACCGTGTTATTGCTCGATCTGGAACGGACGTCGATTGGGCCGCCGGAGTGGGATCTGGTGCACACGGCGATCAAGTGGAGATCCTTCGGGTGGATCACCGCGGACCAGTACGGCGAGTTCTGCGATGTCTACGGACATGACGTCACGGCCTGGGAGGGGTACGAGCTGCTCCGCGATATTCGTGAGTTCCGGATGACCACGATGGCGGTGCAAGCAGCATCGAACAATCCGGCATTCCAGGAGCAGGCGCAGCACCGGCTGGCGTGTATCCGAGGGCAGCGGGGGCTACGACCGTGGTCGGGATGGAAGGCTCTGGAGTGACTGCGTGACCAGATGCGAATTCCTGTCTGGCCGACCGTCAGACAGAAATTCTTGCCGACGTGTACGACCTACGGATGTCGGCGGGCCGGTGTAACCTCACCTTCTTGTGGCGATAACTGATCGAGACCGGAAGATGTTGAAAGTCCAGGTAGAAGCGTCTCCAGTGTTGCTCGATCAACCCTGATCAGATAGAATTCGAACATTAGTTCGACGATGCGAACTTGCGGCTATCGCGCTCGCCGCCCGCACGGCACCTACACTGAGCGCCGAAGCGAGGGGCGGGGCCCTCGCCGGAGAGGTAAGGGGAGTCCGATGGCGTTGGCACGTGATGACGGCACCTACCCGGCATCGACGATCGCCAAGTGGTTCATCGACTGGGCGAACGCCGAGGACGCTGGCCTGTCCAACCTGAAGCTTCAGAAGTTGCTGTATTACGCACAAGGACACCACCTGGCAGCGAAGGGAACACCCCTGTTCCGCGAGCCGATCCAGGCGTGGTCGCATGGTCCCGTTGTTCCCGCCGTCTACCACCAGTTCAAGGAGTTCGGCTCCGACTGCATCATGCTTACCGAGGACGATCCCTTCGACTGGGGCGACATCAACCCAGACACCACGCGATTCCTGAACAAGGTGTGGAACACCTACGGGGGGATTGCGGCATGGAAGTTGCGCAACATGACCCACGACGAACCACTGTGGCAAAACCACTTCGAGCATGATGTCCGCAACGCCGAGATCCCGATAGACGAGATCGCCGCGTACTTCACATCACGACATGGGCGCTAGTCGAGCTGCCCGCCGGAAGGGATCGCGGCCGAACCTGCCCACGGACGAGAAGTTCATCCCGCCGACACCGCCCGCGGACTCCAGAAATCGAACCCCCGTCTTCTGCCTGCACCACCTGCAGGATGACTTCGGCGTCGCCGCCCTGCGTGACAAGGATGCTCAAGCCCAGTTCGCCCTCACCCTGCATCGGCGGGCCAAGCTGACCTGGCAGGACATCATGCAGGCGGGCCGACACGGCAATGGGACGGAGTGGATACCCGCTCGGCAGATCAAGGCCCCGATCCCGGAGACATTCCGCGACCAGGAGAAGTTCATGGCATTTCGGTACAAAGGGAAGCTGCCGATGCTGGGTGTCCGGATCAATGAGGTGTTCCACGTGCTGTGGATTGAGCGCCATTTCGGTGAGGTCTACGACCACGGATGATCTCCCGGCGCGTCACCGACGACGAGAAGGTGGACCCCTAGTATCTCCGCGCCCGCCTGGCCCATCACGAGGCACAAGACTGGATTCGAGATTGACCGGGCGGCAACATGATTCGCTCCGTCAGCGTGGGAACGCTTCGGGCGCATTGAGTCGCTACCACCAACGTTTCTGCCTGGTCTTGATGTAGACGACGGGCATCTCCCAGGGCTCCAACGGCCGGTCGACAACGGGCCGGGCATTCCAGTTGGTTGGCGCAGCTCGCTGCGGAACATCCACGCCTCCAGGAACAAGCGGCGCATCGGATTGCCTGCGACTCACGCCCCACACGGCGATGCCGGATGTCGACGACTTCCGGCAGCAGGTGTTCGAGCTGACTACGCGTCGAGACCGAGTGTCCGGTAGACAGCGACGATCGTTGCCGCGCCGACGATTTCACCGAGGTCGATCATCGCCGCCGCTTCGGTGAGCGGTATCCTTCGGCTTCGATGATGTCGGGTGCTGTGTCGGTCAGCTCGGCGCCGCGGCCGAGGTAGATTTCCTGCGGCTGGTCGAGGCTGCCGATCGAGGGCTGATAGGTGACCAGGTGCTTCATGGTCCTCGGTCGCACCCAGTCAGCAGATGGGGCTGGGCTGTCGGCCAGACATGGAAGACTGTTCCCTCGTGACCGCCGACTCGTCGATAAGCTGTGGTCCTACTGCCACGTCCTGCGTGACGACGGCGTTGGTGTCATCGAGTACACCGAGCAGCTCGCCTATCTCTTGTTTCTGAAGATGGCGCATGAGCGCGAAACGCGGAAACTGAACCCGCAGCGGATCGTCCCGGCCAAGTACTCGTGGCAGCGCTTGCTGGATGCCGAGGGCACCCAGCTCGAGCTCGTGTACACCGAGGCGCTCGTCGGCTTGGCGGAGGAGCCGGGCACCCTGGGCACGATCTTCCGCAAGTCGCAGAACCGGATCCAGGATCCGGCCAAGCTGAAACGGCTCATAGTCGACCTGATCGACAAGGAGAACTGGTCCCCGTCCGGTACCGACCTAATGAGATGTAGCGGGTCGGTCGATCGGGCAGACTCGCTACTGGTAGCGGCTGGTAGGTGAGCACTGATTGGCCCCGGACTTCGAGTCCTGCTTTGAGATCGTGCCCCTGCCGGTCGGCCGGGAGAAATGGATCGCTGATGGGATGTCGTGCCTGCCGCATGACGGCGTGAGCACCGATTCATTAGGTCGCCGACGTTCTCCCGCACGCTGCCGGATTTGGTGTCCGACAACGATGAAGAGGGAACAGCTGTGCTGCTGGTCGGTGATGACTGGGCCGAGGACCACCACGATGTCGAGCTGATGGATGAGGCCGGGAAACGGCTGGCCAAGGCTCGATTACCGGAAGGGATCGCCGGGATCACCCGGCTGCACGCCATGATCGGTGAACACCTCGGCGACGACGCCGATGCCGCGCGGGTACGGATCGGGATCGAAACCGATCGTGGCCCGTGGGTCGCGGCGTTGATCGCGGCCGGCTACACGGTGTACGCGGTGAACCCGTTGCAGGCGGCCCGGTTCCGGGAACGCCGCAGCGTTTCGGGTGCGAAGAGCGATGCCGCCGACGCGCATACCCTTGCCGACATGGTCCGTACCGACGCGCACCAGTTGCGTCCGGTCGCCGGGGACAGTCCCGCCGCAGAAGCGGTGAAAGTTGTTGCGCGAGCACATAAAACGTTGATCTGGGAACGCACCCGCCACACGCAGCGGTTACGGTACGCGTTGCGGGAGTACTTCCCCGCCGCTTTGGAAGCGTTCGACGACCTCGACGCTCCCGACGCCCTGGAGCTGCTCGGCAAGGCACCCGACCCGGCCGCCGCGGCGCGGTTGTCGCTCAACCAGATCCGGGCCGCGCTGAAGCGGGCCGGCCGCCGCGGCGACCTCGACGCTAGAGCCGCCCGTATCCAGGCAATCCTGCGCAGCGAGCAGCTGGGCCGCAACCAGGTCATCGCGGCGGCCTACGCGGCAGGGACCCGCGCCGCGGTCGCGGTCCTGGCCACCCTCGACGAGCAGGTGAAAGTCCTGCAAGGGGAGGTCGAGGCCCATTTTGGCCGGCACCCGGCCGCTGAGATCATCTTGTCCCAGCCAGGACTGGGCAAGATCCTCGGCGCCCGGGTGCTCGCCGAGTTCGGGGACGACCCCACCCGCTACGCCAGCGCCAAGGCCCGCAAGAACTATGCCGCGACCAGCCCCATCACCCGCGCCTCGGGGAAAATGAAGGTCGTCGCGGCCCGGTTCGTGCACCAGGACCGGCTCGTCGACGCGCTGATGGCCCAAGCATTCAGTGCGCTCAACGTATCGCCGGGAGCCCGCGCCTACTACGACAAGCAACGCGCCCGCGGCCTAGCCCACCGTGCCGCCCTGCGTCAGGTCGCCAACCGGCTCGTGGGCATCCTCCACGGCTGCCTCAAATCCGGAACCCTCTACAACGAGACCACCGCCTGGACACACCACACCCAAGATCAACAAGCCGCAGCTTGACAAGCTAAGCCCTGGGATGTCTCAAAGGCGACGCCTATGAGGAACTGCTGTCCAAGGGGGCATCCGACAAAGGCTCGGGTGCCGGCCAGTACTTCACCCCGCGTGACTTGATTACCGGGATCGTCGATGTCATCGACCCGAAACCCGGCGACACGGTTGTCGACCCGGCCTGTGGCACTGGCGGCTTCCTGCTCGTGGCGCACGAGCACGCCGCCCGCGGCGCCGAGAACCTCACTCCCGCCCAGCGAGCCCACCTGCGCGACCACTTCGCCACCGGCTACGAACTGGTCGATGGCACCGCGCGGCTGGCCGCGATGAACCTGCTGCTGCACGGTATAGGCACCCCGAACGGCGATTCGCTCATCGAGGTCCGTGACGCTCTCATCGCCGACCCCGGACAGCGGTGGAGCGTAGTGCTCTCCAACCCGCCGTTCGGCCGCAAATCGTCGCTGACGATGATCGGAGCCGACGGGCGGGAGGTTCGCGAGGACCGCGAAATCGAACGCCAAGACTTCGTCGTCACCACCAGCAACAAACAGCTCAACTTCCTGCAGCACATCATGACCATCCTCGACATCAACGGCCACGCCGCCGTAGTGCTGCCCGATAACGTCTTGTTCGAGGGCGGCGCGGGCGAAACCCTGCGCCGCAAGTTGCTGGCCGACTTCGACCTGCACACCCTGCTGCGACTGCCCACCGGCATCTTCTACGCCAAAGGCGTCAAGGCCAATGTGCTGTTCTTCGACAAGAAACCCGCCGCCGAGCAGCCCTGGACCAGCAAGCTGTGGGTGTACGACCTGCGGACCAACCAGCACTTCACGCTCAAACAGAACCCGCTGCGCCGCCGCCACCTCGATGACTTCGTCGCTGCCTACCGTGCGGGCGCGGACCGCAGTGAGCGCAGCGAATCCGAACGCTGGAAATCGTTCACCTACGACGAACTCATCGCCCGCGACAAAACCAACCTCGACATCACATGGCTGCGCGACGAATCACTCGAAGACACCGACAACCTGCCCGCCCCCGAAATCATCGCCCGTGAGATCGTCGAGGATCTCACCGCCGCGCTCACCGAGTTCGAAGCGGTCGCGGCGGCGCTGGAGCAGGGCGCGGTGAACGCGACAACCAGATCGTCGAGCTAGCCCGGTGGTCTGGTGAGGCCGGCATCGACTTCTTCGCTATCGCCGCCGCCGAAGACGTTGTCCGCCCGGTGATGCCGCAGGAATGCCTGCTCGGATGGTGAATCGATCTGGACCTACACGCTGTGCATACTAGGTGATATCATGTATACATTGCTAGATATCACCGGAGGTTGCGCCATGGCTCGAACTGTGATTGATCTCGATGACCAACTGGTGGCCGATGTGTCGAAGGCGCTCGGGACTGGAACCAAGAAGGACACAGTCAATGCGGCGCTGCGAGAGGTCCTCGACACGCGTCGTCGTGCGCTTGCCCTGACTCGGTTGCAGGACGCCGCTGCGGATGGCGCCTTCGATCTGGAGCTGTTGGAGGACAAGCGGAACTACCGCCGGTGAGCGCGGCTGCGTTCCTGATCGATACCAGTGCGTTAGTTCCGCTCATGCGACGTGATTCGGGTACAGACAGCTGGTACAGCGCGGCCGCGGCCGGGTTGCTCGCGGTATGTCCGATCATCGAGTTGGAGTTCTTCTTCAGTGCACGTTCTCTCGTCGATCGGGAACGCGCGATCGAAGACATGCGATTGTTGTTCGGCTGGGAGCCGGTCGACGATCGGGCCTACGCCCGCGCCTGGGATGTGCACAGGGAGCTGACCAAACGGGGGCAGCATCGCAGCGCAGGTCCAGTCGATCTCGTCGTGGCCGCCACGGCCGAACTCCGAGGGCTGACGCTGCTGCATCGCGATCACGACTTCGACTGCGTTGTCGGAGTGACCGGCCAGCCCCATCAGTGGTTTGGATCGACTTAGCCCGTGCGTTCTCGTATCGGTTCGGCGAACGCGCGGATCTGCGGTCGCGAAAGTCGGACAAATCGGCGATCATGAATCGTGATCTGCCCGCATTGCAACACGAACCTGCTACGCAGGGAGCGCGGTGGGCGGCGCTGCTTGAAATGTCGGCGGGTGTTCGCGCTCGAGCCGAAGGAAAGTCCGCTCGGGCTGCACGATATTCGGATGCGCAAGCTGGCGCAGCGGCTCGGTGACGGGCGGGGCTTGCGCTACACGCCAACGCAGCTCTGGTACGCGGCCGCGCGCAAGAAGATTCCGGATGCGTACCGGCACTTCCGGCGGGTCCGGATCGGGATATCGATCGCCATCGTGGTGATCGGGTACTTCTGCGCCGTCAGCGGTGGGTTACCGGCGGCGGTGGTGATCGGTTCGGCCACAGCGTTATTGGTGTTGGCCAACGTCGGTCTGGTGGTGGCCAGGCCGTGGTTCGCCGACCGGGCCACGATCCGGATACCGGTGTCCTATCAGACTTTCCGCGACGAGGTGATCGGCTTGTGGACACGGGTCTACGGCGGTCTGCCGCCAGGTGCGGTGGACGAGAACACCGTGTCGCCGCCCGCCGTGGACCGGCCGCGATTCGCGGTGCTGTGCCCGGACCGCAGCGTGCCGACACTGTCAGCACTCGATGTTCGGTATGGCAGTGCGCGGCAACGAGTCCGGAGTAGGCGAGTTCATTCGGGGTGGTCCCGCCGAAGCTGATCGAATAGGAATGCACGGTCTGGTCGTGCAGTTCGGCGGCGAGCGCGGTGACCAGGCTGCTGTCGATACCGCCGGACAGCAGCACGCCGACCGGCTCACCGGCGGGCAGCCGCCGTGCGACGGCGTCTTCGAGCAGGGCACGCAGAGCGAGCGCATGTTCGGTGGCGGACCGGTCATCGTCGACTTCGACCGGCTCCCAATAGATTTCCTCGGTCAGCGAGCCATCGGCGTGCAGCCGCACGCAGCGACCGGGCAGCACCTCGTGGATGCCCCGCAGCAGGGTATCGCGTCCCGGCAGATAGGCAAAGGTGAGGAAGGACCGCACGGCGGGCAGATGCAGTCCGGTTCGCAACGCCGGCCAGCGCTGCAATGCCCGCAGCGAGGTGGCCGCGGCCCACGCCGCACCGGCCCTGGCATGGAAGACGGTGCGAGCCCCGACATGATCGCGCACCAGCACCAGATCAGCGCCGTCGGCGATGGCCAGCGCGAACATACCGTCCGCACCGGCGATTCCGTCGAGGCCGAAGCGTGCGTAGCAGCGCAGCAGCAGTTCACCGTCGGCACAGTTCCGCGACGGCGCGTCCGCACCGAGCCGGGCGCGCAGCCGGGCGGCGTTGAACAGCGTGACCTCGCCGACCGCCGACAACTCACCGACGGCGAACGGTCCGTCGGCGACACCGGGACCGTCGAGCAGACCGAGGGCATGACCGCCGCCCACCGACACCGGTTCACCACCGACCGCTCGCACCTGACCGGACGGATCCCGCGCGGTCAGAAAGGCACACCAACGAGACATCGTTCCCTCAGCCGAAATCGCCGCCGCCGTCGTCGCCGGCGTCATCGTCCCAGCCGCCGTAGTCGCCGCCCGAGGAATCACTGGAACCCGACGACTGCGCGGCCGCCTGTCTGCGCAGTTCCTCCTCCTCGGCCGCGGTCAGCGCGCTCGGCGGCATGATCAATCCGCCGAGCAGCGCACCGCCCGCCACCGCGGCCAAAATGCCGCCGAGCCTGCCACCGAACGAGGACCGGTTGACGGTCAGCACACCGTCTCTCCAGAGGGTGCGTCCGTAACCGGCTTCCCGGCCGTAGACGAAGGAGCCGTTGCGATAGGTGCGTTTGACGAGCGCCCGGCCGAGTGGTTCATCGGTCCCGGAGAGTCCGCGATCGTCGCGCCAGGACACGACATGGCCGGGACCGCGGGTCCGCCACTCCTGCCTGCCGTCGGCGTAGCGCCGGTGCGCCGTGCCGTCGGCGAGCAATTCATCGGTATAGGTGATCTGCCGATGCTCGGGCACGGCTGTTCCCTTTCATGCGGCAGGCCAGGTCATGAAGCCCGCGGTCCGTGCGCGGCGTAGCGCGGTCAACGTTGTTCTCGGCGCGCGAACCTCACGGACCAAGCGGGTGCACGGTGCGTAGCAGCGACGCCGGGCGCACTGCTTCCAACTCGACGAATCGGCCGTGCCGCAGCCACGCGCGCTCCCACCGATCGACGTCGGTCGCCACCGCAGCCGGTGCCGGCCCGTGGCGGTGCGTCACATGCAGCGCGCCCGCTTGCCGCGGTCGCAGCCCCAGCGCCACCACTCGTACACCCTCGGGGATATCGGTGAGTCCGGCCAAACGCGCCGGGAAGGTGAGCCCGTCCGCGCTCGCATCGTGCAGCAGATAGACGGTGCCCTCGACCCGGGCCAGCATGCCCGCGACGCCGGGATCCAGCGGCAGTTCGGTCGCGCTCAGCACCGGACAGGCCGATTCCATCGGTAACCCGTTGGCGCGCAACATCTGTGCGATCCCATCCGACTCGCACACGAGCAATCGCGGCAGTCCGTAGTCGAACAGATCCGGTTCGGTCGTGTGCCGCCCGGCACGGGTGGCCGGCGGCGGCCCGAGGGACAGCAGGCCGGGCACCGCACCGTGGTGGTCGAGCGCGGATCGGAAGACCGGGTAGCTCACCGGCGCGGCGAGTGTGAACGCGAACCGCCGCGGCACTCGATGCACGGGCGAGAGAAAGCGGCAGACTTCGTAGTAGAGCTGACGCTCGGTGAACCGGATATCGTTCGGCGCGGCCGCATGTTCGGCCGCGATGCGTAGCAGCCGACCGAGCACGTGCTGCTTCACCCCTGCGGCCACGTGAGGAAACCTACCTCGCGGGCGCGGCGGCGCTCCGGATCGGCCGCCTCCTCGACGCGCTCGACCGACCGCTGCAGCACGGCAAGCAGCTTCGCGGGCGGGATCGCCGCCACCGGCGACCACCCCCCGCCCGCCAGCCATTCGATCTCGGCCTCCGACAAAGGTTCCCGGCGCAGGAACGCTGCCTCGGCATCCGTCGGCCGCGACTCCCGCAACCGCAGCGCCGACTGGTTGGCCAGCACCGCGCGCGGTGACAGTCCGACCACCACGGCCCGGTTGCCGAGCGTGACGCGGGCCTGCCCCGCCAGTGCGATACCAGGCAGGCTGGCGTCGTGCAGCACGATCACCGGGACCTGCGGTGGGAGCCGATCGATGCGGTCGCACAGCGCCACCGCCCAGCTGCCCGGCACATTGTTCGCGGCGAGGCAGGCCAGCTTTGCTGTGGAGTTGGCCGAGGAATCCCTCGAGGTCGGCGGCGAGCGCGAGGTAGCCTTCACGGTCGGCGAGTTGACTGTCGAGTGCTTGAATCTGGTTGTGTAGGTTGGCTTCTCGCGCTCGTAGGTCCGGCATGCGTGAGCGCAACTCGTCGATGGTGATCAGTTGCTCGCCGAATGCTTCGATCATGCGGGCGATCCCGGTGCGAGCCTTGGCCAGCGCGGTCTCGAGCTGCTTGCGTTGCTTGAGGACCGGGTCGCTGCTGCGCTCGGCGACGAGGCGTTTGTCGATCTCGGTGCGGATCAGTTGCGGGTCGGCGAGCATCCCGGTGATGTGGTCCCAGACGACGGTGTCGAGGTAGTCGGCGCGGACCGGTTTGTTGGCGCAGACCCGCCCACCCTCGTAGCGGTAGTCGTCGGAGCCCAGGCATCGGTAGTAGTAGATCTTCTTGTTCGTGGTGCGGGTCGAGGTGCGGTAGTAGCCGTATCCGCAGCTCGAGCATGCTGCGAGGCCTTGCAGCAGCGAGGGGATCTTGCTGTTGCGGGAGGCGAATCGCTTGTTGTCGGTCAGCCGTTGCGCGACCCGGTCGAAGGTCTCTTCGGTCACGATCGCGGGAACGGCGATCTCGGTCCATTCCTCGCGGGGCCGGTCGACGGTTTTCGACGCCTTCGGTGTTGAGCGTCCCTGCAGTCGGGCGACCCGATTGAGCCCCGGCGATTCGTGCACGACCATGGTTTTGCCGAATACAGCGCGACCGGCGTAGGCGGGGTTGCGCAGCATCCCCCAGATCACCGAGCGGTCCCAGCGGCTCTTGCCGGTGCGGGTGGGCACGTCCTGTTCGGTGAGCCAGCGGGTCAGCTCGGCGATGGAGGCGCCGTCGTCGGCATAGCGCCGAAACATCTCCGCGACCAAAACTGCTTCGTGGGCGAGGATTTCGTAGGCCGCGCCGGTGTGGTCGCTCTTGCGCAGGTATCGGTAGCCGAACGGCGCGCCCGAGAGCACGTTGACCGACCCGGTCTTGGCGCGGTGGGTCTTGCCGCGCCGATAGCGTTCCATGATCTGGGCTTTCTCGTATTCGGCGAACATGCCCTGGAACTCCCACCAGCAGTTGATCCTCCGGGGTGTCCCCGCGCGGGCCCTTGACGAACTCGACCCGTGTCCCGGCGCGGGTGAACTCCTCGATCAACAGCGCCTGGTAAGCGAACTTGCGGGCCAACCGGTCCGGGGAATAACACAGCACCACGTCCACCCCGACCCCGGCGACCAGGTCACGCAACCGTTCCAGCGCCGGCCGGATCAGGGTAGCCCCGGAGTGTCCTTCGTCTTCGAAGACCCACTCCGCGGGGACCTCAAGCCCCAGTTGCTCGGCGTGGGCGCGCAGCGCCACGGTCTGCGAGCGAATCGTCTCGTCCTTCTTCTGCCGGGCCGAAGACACCCGGGCGTATATCACCGCACTCGTCATCAGGCGGTAGTCCTTCCTCCCGGGTCCGCGTGAGGCGGGCCCGGCGTTGTGGCACAAGAATGTCGTAAGCCACCGACAAATCCGTGGCCGCGTGGCGGTCGAAGACGAATTCCGTCTCCACCGCCCGGTCGTTCACCTGCGCCGGGGCTGGTGGTGACCCCGCGCCAGGAACTCGGTCAACGCGCGCGTAACCAGGGCGGAGATCGTGCCGCCCGACTCACCGGTTCGTTCACGCACCCGATCCACCAGCGCCACAGGCAGTTTGACGGTGAACACCACCGTCTGCTCCGGCACAACCACCCGCCCCTGCGCGGCGGCCCGCTCGACATACCGGCGAGCCTGACGCGGCGAGCAGCCGAACTCGCCCGCCAGCACCCGTGCAGCCTCGGCAACCACGACACCGTTGCCGAGCAACTCAGCCGCCGAGTTGACCCGCTGCGCGAATTCCATAGCGCCGCAACGACTATCACCAACACGCATGACACAAAGATAACATCAAACATGTCACACCGCCGTCCCTGCGATGCGCCGAGGACGTTCCAGCCGCCGGTAATTCAGCGTGACATCGAAGCAGAAGTTGCCCATTGCGTTGGAGGCGAGAAAATACCCCCTTGCGGTGCGCCACTCAATGTTTCGTGGTAACGCCATTCCTCTAGATATCCAGCCTGGAGCAGTCCGTCGATCAACCGCAAGAAACGGTTGTCGTGAATGTCTTCGACCAGAATGGAGTGCAGCACCCCATGGTCGAGCCGGTCGAAACACTGGGAGATATCTCCCTCGACGAACCACGTCATACTGCGCCACGACTGCGATATTTCCGTCAGAGCGGTGTGACAGCCCTTCCCCGGCCGGAAGCCGTGAGAACGTTCGGAAAACTGCGGCTCGTAATACGCTTCCAACAGGGAACGGATCACTTCCTGCAACAGCTTATCCGACCACGACGGCAGACCCAGGGGTCGGCGTTTCTTCGGCGATCCTTTCTTGTCGATATATACACGCCTTACCGGGGACCACCGATAGCGCTCATACCGCAGCGCTTCGATGATCGCCTGAATCTTCTTCAGGCTCATGCCATCCACGGTCTCCTGATTAGAGCCGGGCGTCATGGAACCGTCGTTTCGGTAGATCTTGCCGTAGGCACGCAGATACAACTCCGGGTTGAACAAGTGCCGATACAATCTCTCCAGTGGCAATCCTCTCTTACCGCGTTCATGGATGATCTCCCTCAGGACTTCGGCTCTCTGCATTACGCATACCTCATCTATCCGGATAACCTCGACACCTGTGCCACTTGGCCCTGTGAACGGCTTTCCCGCTCTCCCTGGTGGGGCGTCACTCCCACGACTACTATTGGCACTCCGTCACCGTGGGGCTCGCGCCCGGTAGGTGATCCCGAATTCCTCTTGCGCTGGACGTATCGAGTGCGACGTAGGCGGCCCGTCCGTTCCCTTGAGTGAGCTCGTTGCCCACCGCCCACCAGCCGGAAGGGTTGGGGCGAAGCAAAGGGGATTCGCCTGATGCTGGTGGCTCCGCTCCGGGCGTTGTATGTCGGAGGATGCACATTTCCATCACCGGGAACTGGGCTTCAAACAGTCTGGTCTTCGCCATATCACACGGGTCTTGCGCGGCAGCACCATCAACGCCTTCACAATGCTCCACGCTTTCCCGCCATGCTGTTGTCCCCTCGCGCTTTCGCGTCCAGGTAAGACGGGTGACCCAAAGGGTCTGCTCCTTCCGAACCTCTACTCTCTGCGAGAGTGATCCAACGCCGAGTTAGACGGCGCAACTTCGCCCTGCAGACGGCTTTTGAGGTTCACCCCGAACGGTGGACAGGGGGCTATGCGGCTTCCGCTGCGGCTGTCGCCAGGGACTGCTCGTAGCGTAGCGGACTGATCATCCCGATCGCAGAGTGACGGCGACCGGTGTTGAACCATCCTATCCAATCATCAACGGCGGCAACAAGTTCAGCCTTCGTCGCGTAGGCGTGACGGTAGTAACACTCGTGCTTGAACGTGGACCAGAACGATTCGGCGGGACTGTTGTCCCAGCATATTCCGGTTTCGCCCATCGACCGCCGAAGCCGGTGTCTGGCACAGGATTTCGCCGTCAGACCAGCGGTGAACTCGCCACCACGATCGGAATGCAGCACGGTGTCCTCGCATCGGCCGCCGCGGGTGGCCACGGCCGCATCAATGGCCTCACAGACCATGTCGGCGCCGATGTGGTCGGCCACGACATGCCCGAGCACGCGGCGGGAGTGCCCGTCCCGGATCGCACACATTCTGTGGAATCTGAATTGTCCGGTTTATATGGATTTGCTTGGGTCTGCAGGGGTTATGGGCAACAGGGTGGCGGTGGGCGGGACGCCGATCTCGCGGGGCGTGGCGCCAGTTGGGGCGGGGACATCGATCAGTCGTTCGAGGAGCTGATCGAGGGCGCTTTGTCCCTCGTCGACGGCGACCCGTTCCTCGTCGGTGAGCGGGATGTTGGCCAGCATCCGCTGCAGGTTCTCTTTGGCCTCCAGGAGTTGCCCCTTGCTGGAGTTCTTGGGGGTGTAGAAATCGCAACGAGCGCAGGCCATTCGGTGCGGGCATTGTTCGAAGAAGGTGTAGGTGCAGAAGCCGTGACCGAGGTCGTAGTGCTGCCAGGGTTCTCCGGCGGCGGCTGCGCCGGAGGTGACAGCGTCTCGGTCGACGAGGACCTCGATGGTGCGGATGTTGCGGGCGAAGTACCCGGCCTCGGAATACGCCTTGGACAGGGTGTTCGGGGTGATTTTGGCGTAGTGCTGGGTGGTGTTGGGGGTGCGATGTCCGAGCCATGCCTGCAGCTCGAACAGGGTCATCGGTTCCTTGGCGTTGTAGAGCTGGCTCGCGATCGTGGACCGGGCGCGGTGGCTGGTGATGTTGCCGCGGACGTCGGTGGTGGGGACACCGGCTTTGGCGCAGAGCGCCGGGATGACGGTGCGGTTGATGTAGTACTTGGCGACGGGCTGGGCGCGGACCGAGAACAGCATGTCGACATGTTCATTGGTCTTGCGGTCGAGCCGTTTCGGCTGGTGCGGCCGTATTTTCTGCCAGGCTTCGATGGCTTGTCCGACGATCGGGTCGACCGGTTTGGTGAACGCGGTGCCGGTCTTGTGGACGGGAACGTCGAGCAGGCAGACCGCGTCCTCGGCGAGGACGTCGTCGGAGTCACCGGGGATGGGCAGTCCGGCGTGTTGCCAGCGGATGCAGCCCACCCGCAGGCGGGAGAGCTCGTCGCTGCGCAGCCCGGAGAACAGCCACGTCACCGTGATGGCGCGGACCAGCTCCATCGGATAGGCGGTATCGCCGGAAGTGCCGGGCAGGTCGGGGGGTTCCAGGTTGAGCCCGGCCCACAGCAGTTTGGCCCAGACCTCGTCGGCGATCACGCGGGGGTTGGGGCCGATCAGCGCGGCGACGCTGCGGGGGACGGCCAGCGCCCGGTTCGGGTCGAACCGGCGATCGATCCACTCCCATTCCTGGCAGTCCCGGAAGAACGTGCGGGTGGCATTGAGGTTCTGGGCCTTGGTGCGTGGTGAGATCGGAGTGCCAGCGCGGTCGCCGAGGGCGTCGTGGCGCTGAACCCAGTCACCGACACTCATCCGGTCGACCACGGCGACCCAGGCTGCGCAGGTCGCCCTGGTCCAGTGGCCCGGTTCGGTGATCTCGGGGTGCTCGGCGGCCAGCCAGCGGCCGGCTTTGGCCATGATATTGCGGACTGAGGCGCGGACTTTCGGGGTCAAAGTTGATGTGGCATACCATCGTTCGACCCACGGCGCCCACTCAGGATCGGTTTCTTCGATGCCGAGGACAGGGTTGTATCCGCTGCGCACCGGCGCCTCACAGTGCCCCAGTTCCGCCACGACGCGTTGCAGCGCGAACAGCATCGACCCCTGATGCCCCTCAGTTGCCGGATGCGCTCGCAGGGCCGCGAACGCCGTGGTGCTCAACTCGTCGAGGCGGGGACTGCCGTTGAGCAGCAGGGCTTGACTGACCCCGCCCCGCATCCGATGCTTGGCGTCCATGACGTCGCAGTAGCCCCACCGTTGCAGCGTCTCGCCGGTAGTTCGCAGGGACTGCTCTACGTCGGATTCACCGAAAATCAAGCAGGCCAACCGAAAACGGTTGAACGTGCCCAACCGGTGGAAGTCGGTGAACCCGCCGAGCAAGTAAGCCAGCGCCACGACGAACGGCCTGACCGTCGACTCGGTCGGCAGCGGCTGGGCGGTTTCGAACTCCCGCGCGCTGCCGCCACACACCCTGGCCCACTCCCACGGTGTCCACCCCCAATACGACCGGCCAGTGTCCGCGCAGTGCGCCAGCACGATCGCCGCGGCGTGCAAGCCAGCCCGCCGGAACCGGACATCCTCACCATGATGCAGCCCGGCCAGAGTCTCATCGAGCGGAACGACCAAGCGGGTCACCGCATTCCAGTGCCGCGCCGTCCGCCGCGGGACACCGGTGGACCGTTTGCGCCGCAGCCCCGCGGGCCCCAACGCCAGCACCGCCGCAGCCTCACCGTCGAGCAACACACCACGGCGGTCCCAGCCGCGGCGGCGGCGCGGCAGCGCGGCGACACCGCTTGCCGCCGACGACACCGCCTCGGCCGCCGTCACGCCGGCCCGTCCTGTCGGCCGTCACCGGTTCCGGTGAGCATTCCGATCCGCCATGCGTGGACGTGCGTCATCGAGGAATTCAGTTTTGCCGACAACTCCCGCCCGGACAGGTGGATGTACTGCAGTGTGGAATCGGTGCTGCGATGCCCAGCGAAACTGGCGATCGCGTGCAGCTCCCACCCCATCCGGGCCAGATCCGTCAAACACAGATGCCGGGTGGTATGGGTGGAGAACCGAGAAACATCAGCCGCCAACGCAATGCGCCGCACCACCTTCGACCACGTCCACAACGTCAGCGGCTCCGCGCGATTACGGCGTGACTCCGACAGAAACAGCGCGCCGCGAGCCCTGCTCAGGGTGGCCCGGTGCTGCAAATACTCCGACAGCAGCACCCCGGTCGGCGCCGAATACGGCACCACACGTTCCCGGCGGGTCTTGGTCGTCTCCGCCCGCACCCGCACCGTGCGGTGCGCCGGATCGATATCGTCGCTGCGCAACGAGCACAACTCCTCCCGCCGCAACGCCGCGTCGTAGGCCAGCGCCAGCATCAGCCGATTACGGATCGGCTCCTCGGCGAACACCCCCAGCAGCCGCAGCCACTCCTCCTCGCTGGGAATCCACGGCAGCTTCACCATGCGAGGCACCAGCGACCGCGCCCGACCGCTGACCACCCGGCCAGGCGTATACCGGCCCCGGCCAACAGGATTCGAGTCCCGCACCCCCTCCTCAACCAAGAAATCATAGAACAGCCGCACCGGCACCAGACGCTGCTGCATGGTCGCGTTCGCCAGCCCCGACCCCGAATCCAACGCCACCACATTCGCCCCTCGCCGACTCGGCCGCGACGTCAACTCCCGCACGAACACCGCCACCTGAGCGCGAGTCGCGGTCAGCGGATCGAAACCCTCCCGCTCACAGACCAGCAGATACTCACCCAAACCCCGCGCATACGCATCGATCGTTCGCGGCGCACGCCCCAGATCGGTCCAGATCCGCAACCACTCCGCCGCCCGCACGTGCCGACCGAGAACCGGCCACTTCGCCTCCACCGTCTCCGGCATGCACCAGCCCCGTCTGTCCGTCGAGTTCGAAAGTTCGCCGCGACGTTACTGAGCCCAGGCCCGGACCCCGCTGACCGACACACGGTCAGATTCCACGTAACTTATAAGTAGGCCCAGCCATCCCAGGTCTTGATGTAGGTGATGTCACCGCACCAGCGTTGATCGACAGCATCAGCGATGAAATTGCGTCCGATCAGGTCTGGGGCGGGGACCGGTGCGTCACCGGCGACGGTGGTACGTTTCCACTGCTTCGGGTGCCGTCCGCGCAGGCCGGCGGCCTGCATCAGCCGCCACACCCGTTTGAGGCCTATCCGGATGCCATGGGTGTGTAGCTCGGCGCGCATGCGTCGCACGCCCGGGTTTCCACGTAATTCCTCGTGCAGGGTGAGGATCAGCGCAGCGAGCTCGGTATCGGTGCGTGCCCGGTCGCATTCCGGGCGGATCCGCCAGGCGTAATAGCCCGAACGAGAGACATCCAGTTCGATGCACATGAATGAAATCGGGTATGAGTCGGAGTCCGCCCAGTCCGCGATCGCAGCGAAAACTATCGCTGGTCTTTCGCGAACCAGGTCGCTACTTTTTTTGCGAACTCCAACTGCATCTTCAGGTGCGCGTTCTCTTTCCGGAAGCGTTCGAGTTCCGCTCGCTCGTTGATATCGAGCGGTCGGTCCGATTCTGCACCGTCAGCGTTTTCTTTCTTCACCCATTTCCTCAACGTCATTTCGTGCACACCGATATTCGCGGCTACCGTCGCCACCGATGTGCCGCCGACCACTAATTGTACAGCCTGCTTTTTATACTCGGCAGTGAAGCTCCGTCTCGTCGATCCCATAACTGTTCCTCACGCTCGGAGACCAGTCGCTAATCAAGCGACTGTCCACCAAACCGGGAACGGTCCATCCAAGGTCGGCCCTCGGCAAGCATGACGAGGACTTCGAGGAACTGGTGGCCGTGTTTGGCGGCTGTGGATAGGTAGCTGCGGATGGCGCAGAACTGTTCGGCACCGGTAAAGGTTCGCAGGCAGCCGGAGACTTTTTGTCGGAGTTTGATCATGCGGATGTCGCGTTCGGAGCCGTTGTTATCGGGCGGGATCCGGATGTCGGTGGTGAACCGCAGGTAGTCGTCTTCCCGTTTGAGGAGCCGACGGGCCAGCGCGTTCTGCTTCTGCATCAGCTTCGTGGAACGGGCGGAAGTCTCGGCGAGGCCGATCTTGGCGGCGTCGCGGTAGAGACGGACCTGCGTGGCGAGCGCGTCGGGGTCGATCAGTGGCATGTTGTCGGCGACGGCACCGCTGTCGACGGCGGCGGTGACCAGCCGTTGAATCGCGACCAGCGCGTCGGCGACCTGATCTGCCCAACACCACGGGGTGCCGGCGGGCGCGTTGTCGGCGACACCTTGCAGCTCGCGTTGGGCATGGGCGCAACACAATTGGTGTTCGGCGTCGGTGTAAGTGTCATACGGCGCCCACGCGTCGTGGACCGCGACGGTCTTGAAGTCGGGCAGAACCCCAGCGGCTTTCATCGCGTCGGTGCCGCGCTTGGCGTGGCAGGTGATCAGCGTGTACTTGTCGGTGCGGGCGCAGTGGACCCAGTGCAGCTTGCCCGCGACCCGCAACCCGGTTTCGTCGAACCCTGCCACGGCGACTGCGCGATCCAGAACACGAGCCCCGCCAAGAAGGGCTCCAGGCCGGTCGCCGCGCGTTTGGTCATCGACGCCACTGTGGCGTCCGACATCGGCGCGCCGAACAACTCGCTCAGCGCCTCGGCGGCACGTTTCTTCGACAGGAACTGCCCCACGTACAGATACAGCACGATCGCATGGACGCGCGGCCCGTACTGCACCGGCGCGGACACCCCTTCCGGCGCCGTCGCGCAGGTCGACGCCCCACAACCACACCGGCGGGTGATCAACCGGTGCTCGGTGACCTCCAACTCCATCGGCGGCAGGTCGAACACCTGTCGCCGGGTCACGCCCACCTCCGGGGCACCGCCAAGACCAGCGCCGCACCCGCCACACGCGGGCGGCTCATGCCGCACGACCCACTCCTCGGGCACGTCCTCGACCTGCGACAACGTCGATCCCGGATGACCGTCCTGCCCACCCGGTTTGCGACCAGACTTGCGGCGCAACGACTTCAGTGCAGGCTTATCCAAGCCGTAACTGGTCAGGTACTCGCTGGCGTGGCGTGACTGGTTTTGCTTGTTGGTGATGGATTATGTTGGGGTGCTTGGTGATCCGCGTCCGTCCTATGAGCAGCTCGCTGCTCTGGTGGTGGCGCTGGGCGGGCAGATCGAGCGTCTCGAATCCGAGATGGCTGAGCGGACGGCTCGTTTCGAGGCCGAGATCGCGGAGTTGAAGCGGCGTTTGGGGCAGAATCCGCGCAACTCGTCGAGGCCGCCGTCGAGTGAAGGCTTGGAGTGACTGGTCAGGTCCTCGTTGGCGTGGCGGCTTGATTTCGGTGGATTGTGGTCAATGATGTTGCAGTGCCTGGTGATCGGTGTCCGTCCGTTGAGGAGCTGATGGCGGAGAACGCTGCGCTTCGGGCGGTGATCAACGAGTTGCGTGGCGAGATCGCGGAGTTGAGGCGGCAGTTGGGGCTCAACAGTCGCAACTCCTCGAAGCCTCCGTCGACCGACGGGTTGGGTAAACCGGCTCCGAAGTCGTTGCGCCGCAGGTCGGGCCGTAAACCTGGTGGCCAACCCGGGCATCCGGGGTCGACGTTGGCACTGGTCGATGGGGTGCCCGACGAGCGGATCGTGCGCCACGAGCCAGCGGCCTGCGGTGGATGCGGCGCGGGCCTGGACGACGCGCCCGAAGTCGGGGTGGTGCGGCGTCAGGTGTTCGACCTGCCGCCGATGAGGATCGATGTCACCGAACATCAACTGGTGACCCGCCGATGCGGATGCGGCGTGTCGACGTGCGGGCCGGCCCCGGCGGGGGTGTCCGCGCCGGTGCAGTACGGGCCGCGGGTCACCGCGATCGTGCTGTATCTGTATGTGGGCCAGTTCCTGTCGAAGAAACGCGCCGCCCAAGCCTTGTCGGAGCTGTTCGCCACGCCGCTGTCGGATGCGACGGTGGCGGCGATGACCCGCCGCGCCGCCGACGGTCTCGAGGGGTTCCTTGCTGCCGTCGGCGACCGGATCGCCGACGCGCCGGTCGCGGGTTTCGACGAGACCGGGCTGCGGGTCGCGGGCAAACTGCACTGGGTGCACGTCGCACGCACCGACATGTTCACCCTCATCACCTGCCACGCGAAACGCGGCAGGGACGCGATGACCGCCGCCGGGGTGCTGGGTCGGTTCCGCGGCATCGCGGTGCACGACGCGTGGGCACCCTACGACACCTTCACCGGCATTGCGGCACACCAGCTTTGCGCGGCTCATGCTCTTCGAGAGTTGCAAGCCGTCGCCGAGACAGCCCCCGCAGACGACGACTGGCCGTTCAGGTCGCCGACGCGCTGGTCGCGATGCAACGCCTGCTCACCGATGCCCTCGCCACCGGCACCGCCATCGACGCAGACGCGCTGGCCGAGCAAGTACGGCTCTACCGCGCGGGCGCCCAGATCGCCATCACCGAGACCGCCGCCCGCGAGAACACCGTCACGCGCAAACACCACGCCCTGGCCCGCCGATTGTTCGACCGGTGCGAGGACTACCTGAGGTTCACCACCGACCACGTGATACCTCCGGATAACAACGGCTCCGAACGCGACATCCGAATGATCAAAATCCGCCAGAAAGTCTCCGGTTGCCTGCGCAGCCTCACCGGAGCCCAACAGTTCTGCGCGATCCGCAGCTACCTGTCCACCCAGGGCCCCGGCAAAGTCGTGTTTCAGCATGTCAGGAGTAGTTCGACGGGCCGGTTGAAGTCGTGGGCATTGTGTCGTAGGGCGGCGGTGATGTTGGTGTGGCCGGTCAGGCGGAGCAGGCTGATGGCGGTGTTGCGGAGGGTGGCCATGACTTGCGGTCCTGCGCCGGTGCGGATCTGGGAGCGGTCTTCGTCGGAAGCGGTGTCGCGGACCCAGTGGAGTTTGTTCTCGATCGACCAGTGCCCGCGCAACCATTCTGCTATCTGTTCGGGGGTGGCGTCGGTGCACGATATGGACGTGACGGCGTAGACGGTTTCGGTGTGACGTTTGCCGGTCTTGGCGATGGTCCGGGTGCGGGTGATCCGCAGTACCTGCGCGGCGCCAGGGAATCCGATTCCGGTGGTGATGGCGGTGGCTTTGAGGGTTCGCCGCTCACGGCGGCCGTGACCGGAGGAAACAGTGCTGGATGCGGGAATGTGTTTCCATGGAAGGGCTTTCACGCGTTTGCGCAGGCCGGGTTGGTTGTTCTTCACGGTCAGGATGTAGTGGCCGCCGCGGTCGGTGATAGCGGTGGCGGTGTCGCGGCAGCAGTGCAACGCATCGGCGGTGACGACCGCGCCGGTGATGTCTAATGACTCCAGAAGTGCTCGCAGCACGGGGATTTCGTTGGTTTTCGCGCCGACCGTGATCTGCGCGAGCACCATGCCGGTGCGCTGGCACAATCCCGCCAGCAGATGCGTCAGGTTCCCGGCGGCGTCGCGGGCTCCGCGCACGGTTTTCCCGTCGAACGCGATGACCCGCCGCCCACCGATCATGCTCGTACGCAGCCACATCCACGCGCCGATCACTTCGTCGAACCCATCGGCGGACAGCTGCGCGAGCACACGGCGGATCGTCGATTCAGACGGCACTGGTCCGGTCACTCTCAGCCGCGCCAGCACCCCGGCAGGAGCGTCGGCGGCCCATTCGGCGATCGCGGCGAACGACCGCGCTCCGGCCAGCGTCGCCGACAGCGCGATCCCCAGCAACGGCCCCAATCGGTGGCGCGTACCCCGACGATCCCGCGGGTCGGCCACCCGATCCAACACCTCCAGCAAACCCAACGGAACCAACACCCCAGCCTCGCCACCAGCAATACCGCCGGCTTCGGCACCGACCCGGTGAGCCGACGAATCCAGGACAGGGGATGATGAGAACGCGGGCACGGCAACAGCTTTCGGACGGTCCAGGTGTGGTAACCAAGATCATCACCGACCGTTGCCGTGCCCGCCCAAACGACACTCCAAACCCGCAGGTCAAACCCTCACATCACGACTTTGCCGGGGCCCTGCCTGTCCACCGCCAACAAGCACGGCAAACAATTCCTCGAAGTCCTCGTCACACTCGCCGAGGGCCTACCATGGCTGCCCGCATAACCTGACCAGTCACAGGCCGATCGACCTTTCTTCTCGGGAGCTGGTGATTCGTGGGCGATGAGGGGACTGCGAAATCCGTGGTAGCCCACCGGAGTGGCATAAGTGAGGACGCTTCGTTACCGTGACCGCATGGTTGGCATGCGTTACCGAACACCGTCCGAATACAAATGGAATGCCGTCTGGCCTGAATCACGGCGTCCAGGGGCGATTCTGTTCGGAACGGCAATGATCGCCTCCGCTGTCTACTCGACTGCAGAACACCTTCTCCCAGTCATCCTCAACATCACGTTCGGCGTCCTGGGATTACTACTCGTTGTCGGCACTAGAATCAATGCCGCTTAGCTCGCCCCCTGTAGAGCTGTGACCGGCGGTTTTGCGGATGGTCGTCGTTGTGTCGGCGTGATGCAGCTTTGGTTGGCCAGCCGGATGGTAGCGGGTCCGGTGTGACGGGTTCCCTTGTCTGCCTTGCGTTTTACTCGGAAGCTGTTGTGTCTGGCGCGTTTGACGACGCGGGGGTAGGAGCGGTGGCGGCGGGGGTTGAGGTGGCGTTTTGCGGTGATCTGTTCGGCGAGTTCGGTGTGGAGCTCGAGTTGGCGGTCAGGGGGAAAAACCGTCCGGGCCTGCGATGGTGTCGCGGGCGAGTCGGACGGTCTGGGTGAACTTCACGCGGTCGGGATCGATGCCGGTCTCGACCGCGGCCCGGCAGATCAGCGAGCAGATCGCGTAGTGGGCGATGAGGAATCCGTATATTTCCTGGCGGACCATGTCCGGGGTTTGCGAGCGCAGGGTTTTGGCGGGGCCGCGGAGCTGCGTCTTGATTTGCCTGTTCGCGGCTTCGTGTTCCCAGCGTTGGTGATAGGCCTCGGCCAGGATCAGCGAGGGTGCCTCGTGCGGGTCGAGGATGGTGGTGAGCAGGCAGATCAGCTCACCGCCTTCGCCACGGTCGGTGATCTCGTACTCGATGACGCGGGCGAAACGAGTCCGGTCCCAGTCCAACTCCTCCCCGGCTATGGCCGCCTCCAGCAGCTCGGCCCGCATTTTCGCCGGGGTTTTGGGCGCGAAAAGCAGTGTCACATAGGAGCCGTCACCGAGGCGGTCCACGATCGGCAGGTCCATAATGTCACCGAGACGCCACAACAGGTCGGCGTCGGTGTCGGCGCCCTGGCACCACAGTTTGAAACTGTAGAACCCCTGGTCACACACCAACATCATGCCGGGTTCGAGTAACCAGATCAGTTCGGCCGCGGCGGTGCGTTCACCGGTGCCCTTGCCCACGACCGGCCCGATCACCGCGCCCAGGCTCACATGCGAGCCGCATTCGGTCAACGTCACCACCCGTGCCTGTGGCAACACTCCCTTGCTCGGTTTACCGAATTCCGTTGCGTTGGCCTCGGTGTCGGCCACGTCGAACACCATGCCATCAATCGAGACCAGCCTGCGTCGCGCGTAGAACGCGTCCAGGGTCAGCCGCGACGCCACCGGCACCGCGATCCGCTCGAACAGTGTTTTCATCGGCTCGAACCCCAGCCGCTGCCGGGCCTGGGTGATCCCACCCGAGGTCGGCAAACTCCACTTCGGATCCCAACAACGCCAAAGCCGCAGCGGCCCAACCAGTTTCCGCATCACCCCCTCGTAGTCCACACCTGCGAACAACGCCAACGCGACCACGAAATACATCACCAAATGCGGCGGCAACGTCCCACCACGACGCTTGGGCGCCTTGCCGTGCTCGGAAATCGCCATCTCCACCGCATCACGGTCCACCACAGCGGTCAACACACCCAACGACACCTGATCGATCAACGACACCGCACCCACATCCACCACGTCGGCGACGCTAACCCCAGCACCGACACGATCCGGCACCGACACGCCCAAAAACGCTCCACACCAACCAGTCTCACAGACCAACCAGCTGGCACTACATCGCAATCATGCCGATGACCTGCGAAAACACGTCAAGCTAAGTGGCATTGGCACTAGAATCGGTCGACGGCCGGCCGTTTCCGCCGATGGCGCCGGTCGATTTGTGCTCCGTTACAGCCCATGGCTAAGCCCGCAATTTCACATGTTCTTGTTGTTCGGCATCGCTGGCGTCATGACGATCTGCAGCGGCCTGACAACTGCGACGCCCGGGTGGTTCATCGCAGCCGGCGGTGTATTGACATTCGTTGCCCTACTGTCGATTTCGATGCTTCTCGTCAGCGCAGGCGCAGCCCATCTCGTCTTCGACACAAAGACTTTTCGTGTTGTAAACCGGCTGCCACGAGTTGGTTTCGATCGGGAATACCGCTGGGACAGCGTCAGCACGCTCACATTGCAACGCGACACCACTCGCCAAACGAGCACGCCGTTGCCAGTGATCACCTTCATCTGCCCGCCGGAGTCGGTCACAGCCCATTCTTCGCCGAGCCGAGAAGACGCCGCCACAACGATCAACAACCAGTGGCAGCTCAGCGTCACCTGGTTCAGTGTCGAACCCAACGCACTGCTGGCCACCATGCAGTACCTCAGCGCCGACCCGAAGCACCGCGAGACAGCAACCATTGCCAGCATCAAGGCGATGCTGACCCCTCCGCCGTGGTCGGAGCGACCGAGTGTTACTGAATCACCTACGGCCGCATGATGTCTCCGTTCTGCACCGTGAGCAGCAACTGGCGCTCCGTGACGGTGAACGGATGATTGGCAAGCGTTACCGAACACCGCCTGAATACAAATGGATCGGGGCGCATTGATAGTTGTTGCGCTACTACTGATCTCATTGGGACTCATCACTGCGGGGAGGATCTTCCTGGTACTCGGTACAAGCACCTTTCGAGTCGTCAACTTGATTCCGCGCGTCGGCTGGCGTCGGTGGCGTCGTCGCTGAACACGGTGTCGTGCCGGAAAATGATCGAGGCGCTGATCAACGGCGAACGCGACCCGCGGGTGTTGGCGGAGTTGGCGCGCGGAGTGATGCGGCTCAAACACGATGCTCTGGTCGAGGCCCTGACTGGGCGGTTCGACGACCACCACGCCGAGTTGGCGCGGATGCTGCTCGACCAAATCGACGCACTCAGCGCCCAGATCGACACGATCGGCGCCCGGATCGAGTCACTGCTCGATGCCATCGTCATCGACGTTGCCGATGACGATGACGATGAGAGCCTCGACGGTCCCACGACGTTGATCACCGCGACGACCCTGGTCGAGCATCTCGACGAGGTCACCGGCATCGGGCCGCTGAACGCCCAGCTCGTTATCGCCGAGATCGGCGTGGACATGACCGTGTTCCCCACCGCCGCCCACTTGGCGTCGTGGGCGAAACTGTCCCCACGCACCATCCAATCCGGCGCCAAATACCAGGGCGGCACGACCGGCAGGGGCAACCCGTATCTCAAGGGCGCGCTCGGGGAGGCCGCGGCCGCGGCCGCGCGCACCAACACCTTCCTCGGCGAGAAATACCGGCGCATCGTCAAACGCAGAGGGAAGGCCAAAGCCCTGGTAGCTGTGGCCCGCTCGATCCTGGTGATCGTCTGGCTACAGCGGCCGAGCTGGCACTGGTACGGGTCCCGGCCCTTCTCAGTTGCCATGTTGCAGCGACGGGGACGACCACAGCATCGCTGCCATTCTCGGACGCACTCTCGGTACCGGCCTGCCCGGCTTGCGGCGGCAGGGGCTCGATCGTCCCGCCACCGTCGTCGCCACCGTGTGTAGTGGGTCGATGGTCACTTTGGGATGGGTTAAGTCTGAAGCGTCGCATGTTCGTGCCCTCGGCGGGGCGCTACAAGGATGGGACCGGTCGTGAACAGTGGTTTTCATTGGGACGTTAACGGTTGGAGCGGGTTTCGTCCATCCGAAGCCGGATTAGCTTGTCTTCGCGGCAGCTGCGTCGGTTTCTGCCGCTCGCCAGACCGGCACCGGATTGTGCGTGGCGCAAATCGCGATCGGCAGCGCTATCTCGCCGATGATCAGAGCCACGATCGCGGCGGTGTGCTGATCGGTGTACAGACTGTCCACCCTGGGCGCATTCCGCGCTGAATACATATGTCCGCGCGGGCACGGCGGCTAGCAGCGTGTCCCCACAGACGATCATCGGAATCGGCCGGGGCGGGGGTCGGGCCGATCGTCGTCGATTCCTCACGGCCCTCTTCGGCGAGGAGATTCTGCCTGGTTCGTGTGAAGCGGGAGTGGATGGCACTGACTGACAGCGGTCGCGTCCGCCGAGGGCCCGGTCGCCCATGACCCCCTCGATCACATCGCACCGGGGCTGCGGACCCACTACCCGCGCCAGCTGCTGATCGCTCACGGCGTGCTGCCCGACCGTGATCGGCAGTTGGACCATTTGGAGCGGTGGCTTCCCACGCGCGCCGGCCGAGGCCCTGACCGTAAGAGACGGTCAGTATGGCCGCGGGCGGGCCCGCTTGCTGTCGGTGGTCACCACCTGCTTCGGCTGGGGCGGAGGAGATCAGCCGAAGAAGTAGCCGGGGTTCTGCCGCAGTTGTATGAGGGTATCGAGCGGTGTGGATGGCAGCCTGGTGTCTACCGGTGCCGGGGGAGGTGGCGGCGGCGGCACCGCGCCGAGTTTCTCCCACGGGAACAGCTTGAATAGCTCGGCGTAGTGGCTGTGGCCGAGGGTGATCTCCTCGTCTTTGTCGAACCACTTCAGCACCACACACTTCGCGCTCACCGCATCTTTGGTCACAGCCTTGTGGTGGATGATGTCGTGGCGCAGAAGTCGCAGGTCGCCGAAGTAGCCGATCTTGACATCGTTTGGGCTGCGCTTCCCGAGAAGAGGCGCGATCCGCGGCTTGTGGTACCCGTCCCACTCCTCGTAGAAGGACGGGATCCACGCCCGGTTGAACCAGCGGTAGTACTCCCCGCCCGGCCCGAATGCCCTGGTCTGGTTATCCACCTGGATCGTCGACAGAGACGGTTCGGTCACGAGGTCCATGCCCTTCTCGGGATGCGCAAGGTCGAAGTAGAGCGGGCGGTTGCGACTCACCGAGTACGACTGCCTGAGCTTCAGGATGGCGAACGTCGCACCTCCGGCGGGCGAGAGCCTGGCCATAAGGACATGGCGCCGAAGCGATTCGAACACTTCCTCGGCAATCGTTTGTGCATCGTTCATCCTCCAATGATGAGGACCGTCACCGACATAATCGGGTATCCGGCGATGGGCTTGCGGTCACCAGGATGCCTGGAACGGGAAGTAATGCCGCGCTGGCGGCAACGCGCGCGAGCTCAGTTCTCGAGTTCTGCGGCGTGGCGGTTCGCCCTGTGCCGTGGTGGGGTGTGCCCGGCCGGAGCTTCGTCGATCTCGGCAACCAAGTCGCGCCCGACTCCCGTCGGGCGCGGTTTGCCTCGTCCCCGTACCGACAGCAGCCTCCGGTCCGATATCCCGCCGCCTTCTCTACGTGATCTTCCATGCACCGGCGGACATCTCACGCTCGAAGGGCACGTCGCATTTCGTGACGCGGATATTCCGGATCACGTGCAGTTGAGCGTGCACACAGACTGGGTGTCGACGATCGTCGCGTAGCCCAACCTGAATTGGCTGTCGCCGTCGATTGACTCGGCAACCTCCCGGCATCCTGCCGAGGCGTCGCCCGTGTCGTGACATTCCCGCGGCGTGGCGCCTGAGCGCGCCTCGCGACGCCGCATACGAGGACGTCCTAGTAGCCGATATCGTTCTCTGTGCTCGATTCCGCCGAGAGGCACTGCCTCCTGCCTGGTCTGTGCGGGCGGCAGACGAAAGCTGGTGAGCCAGTTCCTTTCCCGACTTCGTGAGCAGTAGCCGGTCGACATGGGAGTGTGCCCAGTGCGGCGATTTGCCGGTCGGGGTCGGAACCTTCTCGGCGGTCAGGCGCGCCGCGATCTGTCGCAGCGAAAGGCCGGCGATACGAAGTTCCACGACGTAGCGAAGGACCTTGAGGGGGCACTGCATTGGGCGACCGCGACCCCGGCCCGCGCTCACTGCTTGCGTCCGCGAAGCAGCGCCAGCAGAGCGTTGAGCAGATCGCCGAGTACTCCACGCGCGTGGACGCACCGGACATCGCTGGCCATCAGCGCCACGAACGCGGCGACTGCGACAAGTCCGGTGAGGACAAGCACGGGAAGGACGGCGATACAGACAACGGCAGCGCTGGCCAGCGTCGCGGTGGGCTCGGGGCAGACCTCCAGCACCCGAGAAATGAGACTAGAAATGTTCATTGCGTATAACTCCTGCATCTGGTGCAGGATTACGCGCAGGTCGTTACGACACGTGTACGCGCATCCCGCAGGCCATTAGTTGGTCTAAGTGGCTTGCGGGGAAGTTGGGCCCACGTGTGAGATGCGGATGGGAGGTAACGGCGTCGCCGGGCGCAGGAGCCGACCGCATCCTTCGCATGAGCTGCACTCGAAGAGTGGCGGCTAGTGTAGATGCGGCGTCGGTCACCCGCCGGACTGGGGAGTTCTCCAGGGCTTGGGCCAGGCCGGAGACCCTGATCGGCTTCTCCAGCCAATCGAGAGCATGCTGGCGAGCCTCCATAAGCTGCTTGAACCAGCCGCGACGCTTCCACTCCTCGGCGATTTTCCAGTCGCTGGCGATCCGGAAAGGCTGCGTTCTGACCTTCTCGGCAGCTACCCGCATCTGGTGGTTGATGTAGTCGCGGGCTGCGGTGTATGTCGGGCTCCTCATGACCGAACTGGCGAAATCCCTGAAGACGGGCGAGGAAGAGTGCAAATCCGCGTGCTGTACGACCGACTGATAATGCGCGTCAGCCGCACGTCCTCCTCCAACGGCGCCGCTGAACCGGGACCACTCGGATCCCGGTGGCTGCGTCATCGGATTGCTCATGGCTCAATTCTAACGACACGGTGAAACTGTCCCGGTATTTCAATAGCAAACCCGCAGCTCACGAACCGGCTCCATACGACAGCGGGCCTGGCGACCGATCGCGGGCCGCCGATCGTCGGAATTCTGTGAAACGCCGCCCGAGGGGAACTCAAGTACCGGAGCATAAGCGAACTCGGCCCGCCTCGTGCAGTCATGCGTTCCGGACCACTCTTCGGCCTCTGGGTGTGCTACGACCGTCAGGCGGGTACCTGGACCGGCGGCGCTATGCCCGCTGAGGTTCAGCGTTCCTCCGTCCGGCCCGTTAGGCCAAGCCGGTGTCGAAGCGGGGGAGTGGGAATGGTGATGATGATCTGAGTTCGGGCCCGATGGTGTCGTCGATGGGCTTGGCCGGTCGTTGGTGAGTGCCCGGGGCAGAAGGTTCTGGCTCGCAGTGGTGACCATGGTTGCTCGGTCGTTGGCGGAGTCGCAGTTCGGCGGCGGATGCTGCTGCCGAGTCTCGGAGAGTGGAAGTTGGCGGATGTGTCGGAAAGACGAGTGCAGGTGGGACTTGAACCCCTTAGATCAGGACACGCGGTACCGCTGAACCGCAACACGCGGGGTCCGGTCCCAGCCCGCCCTACCGCGCGAGAAAGTGCCAGCCAACCCATCCCCACACGAGCACAGCGGCAATCCTCGCCGCCCGAGTGCGGGTGAGGTACGCGATCGTTTCAGCCACGGGCGCGACCAGATCCCGGCGCACATTCGTGACCACGACCGCCGAGCACGGCCACCAGCACCAGCACGAACCCGACGATGACAATCTCCCGATCACTCATCTCGACACCAGCCACCAGCCGACACCCAGCCACACCAGCCATCCCGCGAACCGCAGCGGCCCGTGCTCGAGTGCCGGACCCAAACGTCGACAATGTCGGGTGTTCGTCACTCGGCCGGGTCCAATCAGGTTGCCGCGCAAATGCGTACACCTCCCACACCGACGCCACGACCAGCAGCGTCGACCAGAGGACCGCGCCGCGCCGCAGCCGGGCGGTGCGAGGAATCTGCTCAGGCCTCACCCGCCAGGCCAGCACCGAAACCACAGCCACCGCCATCACCACCAGCACAGTTGCCGACCAACTGAACGGTCGGGTAGCGGCCCCAGCCGCCGCCAGCACTGCACCGACGGCCACCAGCGGCACGCGCCGCCGGAATGGTCGTGCCGAACGCGCCGGTACTTCTGTCACATTGGCAGAATAAGTATAAGGCGCCCGGCGGCCGACCCTGGTGTTCATTGGAGCGTCGACAGGTCGGATACTTATAGCTACCCGCCAGTAAGACTCGCCGCGATGCTAATGGCGTGACAATTTTTCATCGACGCTCCACCTCGCGCCGTGCCGTCCTGGCCGGCGCCGCAACTGCCGCCGTCGGGATGGCGATAGGCACTCGACCTGCACAGGCGGCGCCATCGCTGCCCGATCCCGCCGCCTCCGGTATCGATCACATCGTCGTGGTGATGATGGAAAATCGGTCATTTGATCATTACCTGGGCTGGCTGCCCGGTGCCGACGGCAAGCAATCGGGGCTCACCTTCCTCGACCGAAACAACGTGGCGCACGACACTTTCCACCTGACCACGACCCAGGGCTGTAGCTACAACGACCCCGATCATTCCTTCGAAGGCGGTCGCATCGAATACAACAACGGCGCCTGCGACGGCTGGTTGCGCGCAGGGCAGAACGATGTCTTCTCCATCGGCTACTACCTCCCCGAGGACCTCGGGTTCTACCGCAACGCCGCACCGGCCTGGACGGTCTGCGACAACTACTTCTCGGCCATCATGGCCGAGACCTACCCGAATCGCTTCTATCAGCATGCGGCGCAGACGGATCGGATCCACAACTCGACCACCGTTTCGACGCTGCCGACCATCTGGGATCGGCTGGCCGCGGCGGGCCTGGACGGCCGCTACTACTACACCGATGTCCCGTTCACAGTGTTGTGGGGCACGAAGTATCAGTCGATCAGCCGGCCGTTCTCGGCATTCCTGACCGACTGCGCGGCCGGCACGTTGCCGCAGGTCTCCTTCGTAGACCCGAAATTCCTCGACGAGGACACCGGCACCTCTGCCGACGATCACCCGCATGCCGACATCCGGGCCGGACAGGGCTTCCTCAACCAGGTCTACCAGGCAGTCACGAAGAGCCCGGCGTGGGCGCGGACGCTGCTCGTGATCAATTACGACGAGTGGGGCGGATTCTTCGATCATGTGCCGCCGGAGGTCGCGCCTGACGCCAATCCCGATTGGGGGTTACGCGGTTTCCGGGTGCCGTGCCTGATCATCTCCCCGCTGGCCCGCCGCGGTCATGTGGCGCACGGGGTTTACGACCACACTTCGGTACTCAAGGCGATCGAATGGCGATGGGGTCTGCCAGCGCTGACGCCAAGGGACGCGGCGGCACGTAACATCGCCGAGGTGCTGGACTTCTCCAGCTCGCCGAATGCGGCTGCGCCGCAATGGAATGTCCCGCCATTCATCGGCGGTGTCTGCACTCCCGCGGTGGTCGCCGACTTCGAGCAGTGGAATGCGCTGCGCGCCTTGGGCGCTTCTCTCGGATGGAGTTTCTGATGAAATCAGCAGTGCGACAGCTTGTTTCGCGTTGTTCGCAGGTCGCGGCCCTCACCGCGGCACTTGTTCTGGGCGCTGCCGCAGTGGGTGTCGGCGGGACAGCGGAGGCCAACCCCGCTCCCGGTTCCGTCGGGCACGTGTTCGTTATCCAGTTGGAGAACAAGAACTACGACGAGACCTGGGGCCCGAACTCGGTCGCACCGTACCTCAGCAACACCCTGCGTTCGCAGGGGGTGCTGCTCTCGCAGTACTTCGGCATCGGGCATTTCAGTTTGGACAACTACATTGCGCAGATGTCCGGCCAGGGCCCGAACGCCGACACCCAGGGCGACTGCCAGGTCTACAGCGACTTCGTCGGAGCCGGTACGGTGCCGCCCGGTCAGGCAGTGGGACAGGGCTGCGTGTACCCGAGTTCGGTGCCGACTCTGGCGGGTCAGCTCGGCGCCACCGGCCGTAGCTGGAAGGGCTACATGGAGGACATGGGCACGCCGTGCCGGCACCCCGCCATCGGCAGCCAGGATCCGACGCAGAAGGCTACGGCCACCAATCAGTATGCGGTGCGGCACAACCCGTTCATGTACTTCCACGAGATCATCGACTCGCCTGCCTGCCAGACGCAGGTGGTCGACCTGAGCGCGCTGAAAACCGATCTCGCGCAGCCGGACACGACACCGAACTTCTCCTACATCACTCCGAACCTCTGCAACGACGGCCACGACGCGCCCTGCGTGAACGGCGCCCCGGGCGGACTGGTCTCGGCCGATGCCTGGCTGCAACAGTGGGTTCCGGTGATCACCTCGTCACCCGCATTCAAGCAGGACGGCCTACTGATCATCACCTTCGACGAGTCCGACGGTCCACAGCAGGACGCCTCGGCATGCTGCGGTGAGGGACCGGGCCCGAACAGCGCACTACCCGGGCTGACCGGACTCGGCGGCGGCCGGGTCGGCGCGCTGGCCGTCTCGCCGAAGTTCATCACCCCGAACACCTGGACTGACACGCCCTACAACCACTACTCGATGCTGGCCAGCATCGAGGACCTGTTCGGCCTACCGTACCTGGGTTACGCGGCCTCACCCGGACTCCCCCGCTTCGGCACCGACGTCTACAACCGACACAACTGAAGCCGGGGTCCCCTTCTCCGGGTGGGCGGCGGGATGCGGTGTGGGTGCGCCGCCTGCCGCGGCCTCGTCTTCGTCGTCGGGTCGGCTGAAGATCTCTCGCAGCTTTTCGCTGGCCGCGCTGTCGCCGGGAAGAGGGAAGGAGCCGGCTACTTCCTCTCGTTGGCCTCCGGCGATGCCCTCCTCGCGCGCCACCCCGGCCGCCGCATCGGCGGCAGTCGGCGCCGCCCGACCCGCCATCACGGTCCCCGGTCCGACCGAGCCGCGATCGCCCGCTGCTCCCGGACGAAGGCGAATATCGTGTCCGACGGATTCATCGGTATCGTCTGGCGGCCGACGGAATACGTCAGGTGGCCGGTCTCCGCGGCGACCGTCATCGCGAACACCGCGTCGACGCGCTGCCAACCCCGCGGACCGTGGGCGGCCAAGGCACGGCCGAGACTGCCGTCGGCATCCGGGCGGGCCAGTTCGTCTGCCACGCTGTCCTCCTCGGGGCGCCGGATGTGCGCATCACAACCATTCGCAGCCGACTTCCGATTGTCGAGCCTTCCATCGCTGGGATGCGGATCATGGTGCCGCATCGAGTCTCCATTGCCGGGTCGTTATCTAATTGTGTAATGGTGCAGGCAAATATTCGGGCGGTGCATATTCCCCGTCGGCGGGTCTACTCGGAGACGGTTTGGCTCCAGTCTGGGCGTGTGTGTTCGGGTCCTGGACTCGCCGAAAATCAGGCGGATGTGGCGTAGCTGCTGGTCAGCTGGCGCAGGTCGGCTCGGTGATCGGATGTCGCTCGGGTCAGAGCGGAATCTGTTCGCGGAGTTTGCCTTTGACGTGGGGGCGTTCGTCGCCGAGCTGAATGAATGCCGAGGGCCGGGAGCTTGCGGGCGATCTCGAGATCAGTGAGCGGTTTGGACAGGGCCTTGCCGAGCTCGGCGTAGCCGCGGTCGTCGTCTTCGCTCCATTCGATGTCGGGGTCGACGGCGCGGACACGGGCTACGGCGCCGTCGACGACGTAGACGATCGCCCTCAAGTGCCGACGGCGGACCTGCGCGATCGGCCACCAGCGGCGGTCGGCTTCGTGCTGAACTTTCTCGTTGGTTCGCGTCTCGCCGTAGCGGCGGTTGTTGTCCGGGTTCACATTCGGCCCGCCGAGCTGGACGCTGGGGCGCTCACGCCTCGCTCGGCACCCCGCTCCGGACCCGGAACGTGTTCCGGTACGCCTGGGGCGATACCCCGATCGCCGCATGCAGGTGCTGCCGCAACGACGTCCCCGTGGCGAAGCCGACTTCCGCCGCGATCCGGTCGACCGGGAGGTCGCCGGTCTCCAGAAGGTGGCGGGCGCGGTGCACCCGCTGCTGGATCAGCCAGCGGCCGGGGCTCGTGCCCGTCTCCTCCTGGAAGCGGCGGGCGAACGTGCGCGGGCTCATCCGGGCGTGCGCGGCCAGCTCCCGCAGGGCGAGCGGCCGGTTGAGGTGCTCCAGGGCCCAGGCGCGGGTCGCGTCGGTACCGCTGGCGCCGTCCGCAGGCATGGGCTGGACGATGTACTGGGCCTGACCGCCCTCGCGCCAGGGCGGCACGACACACTGCCGGGCGACCTGGTTTGCGACGGCGCTGCCGTGGTCGGAGCGCACCAGGTGCAGGCACACGTCGATTCCGGACGCGACCCCCGCCGAGGTGAGCACGTCGCCGTCGTCGACGAACAACACCTCGGGGTCCAGGGCGACTTGGGGGAACATCCGGCGGAACAGGTCCGCGAGCGCCCAGTGCGTCGTCGCGGGCCGGCCGTCGAGCAGCCCGGCTGCGGCCAGGGTGAACGCGCCGGTGCAGAGGGAGACGATGCGGGTGCCGGGGCGGATGCGGGCGAGCGCGGCGCGCACCGGCTCCGGCAAGTCGGCTGTGAAACGACACAGGTCGTACGGCGGGACGACGACCGTGTCGGCGCTCTCCAGCGCCTCGGGCCCGTGTTCGAGGGTGAGGGTGAAGTCGGTGTTGGTCGCGACCGTGTGATCGTCCGTCGCCGCGCACGTCACCACTTCGTACGCCCCCTCGATCCCGCCGAAGACCCGGTCGGGGATGCCCAGCTCGAAGGGGTACACGCCGTCGAGGGCGAGGACGACGACGCGGTGCGGCGGCTTGAGGACGGTGCGGGACTCCATCGCAGGCATGGCATGATTCTATCGGTTATTGACCATCTTGCCATTGCCCAAGCCCAGGCAGTTGCCATACGTTTGCTCCGTGACCAAGAACATGATGCGGGCCATCAGCCAGGACACCCTCGGGGGGCCGGAGGTCCTCCAGGAGGCCGAGCTCGAGCGCCCGGAGCCCGGCGGCGGCGAGATCCTCGTCGCCGTCTACGCCGCCGGTGTCAACCCCACCGACTGGATGCACCGCAGGCTCGGCCTCTTCCTGGGCGAGCCGCCGTTCACGCTCGGCTGGGACGTGTCCGGTGTCGTCGAGGCGGTCGGCCTCGGTGTCTCGCTCTTCAAGCCCGGCGACGAGGTGTTCGGCATGCTGCCCTACCCACACGGGGCCGGTGCATACGCCGAGTACGTCACCGGCCCCACCCGCGCCTTCGTACCCAAGCCCGCCACGCTGAGCCACGTCGAGGCCGCGTCGCTGCCGATGGTCGCGCTGGTCGCCTGGCAGACCCTCGTCGACACCGCTCACCTACAGCCGCGACAGCGGGTGCTGGTGCTCGGAGCGGCCGGCGGTATCGGGCATGTCGCGGTGCAGATCGCCAAGGCGCGCGGCGCGTACGTCATCGGCACGGCGTCCGCCGACAAGCACGACCTCGTGCGCGGCCTGGGCGCGGACGAGGTCATCGACTACCGCACCACGGACTTCGTGAAGCAGGCTCACGACATCGACGTGGTCCTCGACCTGGTCGGCGCTGCCGACCGGCTCCGCTCCCTGGACACGCTCAGGCCGGGCGGCGTTCTGGTCTCGAGCCTGCCCGTCGACTTCGATGAAGTGAACGAGCGCGCCACCGAGCTGGGGGTGCGCGCTGCGGCCGTGTTCGTTGAGCACGACCAGGCGGGCATGGCCGGCATCGCCGCGCTCGCCGAGTCCGGCCAGCTGCGCCCGCACGTCTCCAGCATGTACCCGCTCGCCGAGGCCGCCAAGGCCCACGCGCAGGGCGAGACGGGCCGCGCCACGGGCAAGCTGGTGCTCACCGTCCGCCCGTAGACAGAGGGACGCCCGGGCCCGTCTCGGGACTCCGCTGACGCCCGAGGCAGGCGGAGCGCGACGACGGGCCTGGGACAGGCGCGCGGCGCGAACGTGCATGTCGTCGGCCGCGACAAAGAACGTCTCGGACGACGCTCGGCACTTCGCGCAGGCGGCACAGGCCCTGCTGGTCCGCCGCCGGATCGCCACCGCCGATATCGTCGTCACTGTCGCCACCCCAACATGACCGGCACGATCGTCGAAGCCGACGGCGGAGCACGCTTGGTGTCGATCGGCTGACCTCGCCAATGGACAACCACCGGTGAGACCGGATTCCGCAGTCTGGCGGGGATACTCCGGTAGTACTGCCCGGTAGTACTGCTTATTGCGGGTGGTGTGTGGCCGCGTATTGGCTCCAGTCTCGGGCGACCGCGGAGACCTCCATGAAGTTTGCTGATGCATTGCTGGAGTGTTGAAGTCTTCGGTGTGTCGTTTCGCGACACGCCGGAGGCTACTTCTTCGAAGAGCCGCGACGGCGCTCGACTTCGAGTTCCGCCTCGAGTTCGGCGACATGAGCTTTAGCTTCGAGTTGTTTGCGGCTCAGTGGCTTTGGTGGTGACGGCCTGGGCGGGATCTCCTTCTCCGGCCGTTCGGCAACGAGTCCTATCGGCTCGTTGGCGACGATGCGGGCGGGGTCCTTGCCGCATTTCCGGGCATCGCCTGGACGACGAGCCATGCATGGTCGGTTCATCGACCTCGCAATGGCGAATGGTTTCGGTAGGTTTCGAGGGGCAGACCGTGGCTGTGGTAGGTGGTCATCACCGAAGTTCGGGGCCGACTGAATTGTGGATGGCAACGCACTATGACCAGTCGCGCAGTGCGAACCGGCTCAGGCTGGGTCCGCGTCCCGGTCTGGTTGGTGCGCGTGTTGCGGGTGGGCGTGCTCACCGAAGTCCCGCGGATGCACCTGTGCGGCGCGGCTGATGATCCTGCTGATCGCCGATCGACTCCGGTTGACTTCGCGGGCGATCTGGGTGGGCGTTCGTCCGTCCTCGTGGTGGCGCGTGAGGATGGCGGCGACTACGTCTGGATCCCGGTTCCGGGATCGGTCTCGGTCGCAGATCATCTGCGCCATCTTCGCCCACTGACCGTCGCACGATTCGAGCGATCTGCGCGTGTGTACGGCGGGTTTGTCTTCGACGATGTGCGCACTGTCGAGACGTTCATCGGTCGGTGCGGCGTCCGTGTCGGCGGCGTCGATGCACTCGTCGGAACCGGGCTGTGCGGGCTTTTGTGCACGGCCCTGCGAGTGGGCGAGCGCGAGCAACGCCACGGTGGCTTGGGTCATCGAGCCTTCGATGATCAGTGGCCACAGCCATGCTTCGCTGTCGGGGACTCCAGCGAGCAGAGCCAGTGCGCGCAGGGCAGTGAACGACAGCCGGAAGGCGGCGGCCGCGATCAGCAGGGTCATGACGGTGGCGATTGCGCGGGTGAGGCGCGCGGTGAAGTGCGCGTGGACAAGGACGGCGACGCCGTGCACCGCGGCGAGCAGGGCGACCGGCGGCACGATGGGCACCGCAGCTGCGATCGCCGGCAGGGCGGGCGCGTGCAGGACCGCATGGGTGGCGTTGCCTGTGACGCTCACCGTCGCGGCGGTGATGAGGACGCATCAGAAGAAGGTATGTGCTCTCGGCTGTCCGTCGCCCGTTGCGGGAGGTGGTGGGGAGCACGCAGGTTCGAGGGTTCGTGGACGAGGTGAGACGTTGGCGGTATTGCCGATCGGCTGCATGTGACCGCTTCCTGACGGGTCGGATAGGGAAGGCTGTCGGCCGGTTGGCGTGGTCGCTGATCGACCGTCGCGGTTCCGCTCCAGGGCGGGCGCGGCGGTCGGGTGGCGAGAAGATGGTGATGTGGCGCCCATCGAAGTGGCCCGATCGGAACTGGTCCGCCCTGGATTCGGGGCAACGCGAACTGCCGACTCTTCTCGGGCCACTCGACCAACGACACGCAAACGTCACGCTTTCAGCGGGAATTGTTCGGATTCAACGGGATTCGTTGGGATCCCAATTTCCGGCATCCGTGCAGCTCACGGGCACTTTCGGGAACTCTCGAGAACTCAGAAAAACCGTCTACTCAGAAACGGCAGGTTTCTGGTTCGAGTCCAGATGGGGAGCTGTGACCAGGGCGAACGTATCAGTTCGACCCTGGTTTTCCTCGTTTGTGCCCGGGAGCGTCGCGGAAATGTCGCGTTTTCAGCCGGCCAAACGGTCCAGGGTGTTCGTGAAATCTGGGGCCTCGGTCGGCTCGTCGATGTAGTGCCGATTGGTGGTTGCAGTGTTCGTGCGATGGGTATCGTCTCGCCGTCGAGTTATTCGACGCGCCAGGCCGCAGCTTTCACGATCAGGTCACAGATCGAATTGCGTGGATCCCACACGGCGTCGGTTTGGAACTGGCACAGGCTGCCGAATGCAGGCCAAACAACCGCCTCTCCTGCATGTATAGCAAAACGATATAGTCGAGCTAAGGGGACACCCTCCCAATGGCCGTAACCACGCTGCTGTTGGCGCCCGTGGTGGGCAAGTTGGGCGACCGCCTTCACGGAGTCGTGCGGCATCCGCATTCGGCGTCACTCCGGGTGGGGGCCGTGCTGGCTCGATGACGCGGCGCTCCCACTCGTCGACCTCGCTCGCCTGAAACTTCCAAAGGCGGCCGAGCTTATGGGTGGGCGGGCCTTTCTCGGCGATCCGCACGTAGACTGTGTCCTTCGTGACTCCGAGGTGGGAGGCGATGTCATCAGCCGACAGCCTGGGTTCAGGCAAGACGAATCTCCAGTGAGCACCGAGCGGTATGCGAGTCAATGAAGCGCGCCCTTACCGCACTTGTACCTGTTTAGCCGGGTTTGGCAGGTGGTGACTCTGTGTAGCGGGTAATCGAGCCAGCGAGCCGTACCCCAGGCAGGCTGATCGCACCCAAGCGGCAGCCGAGCGGGTGTCGGCGTTTGGGAGGATTCCGACGACTTGGATCGCACCCAGATCCCGGCTGCTGGTTCGCACGCGGAGCACACGGTGCGAATGCCCTCGCGGATCGGGGTGGATGATGGCAGCAGACGCCGCGGCACCCGGCGCTAACCCTGCGACGTAGGTGAGCAATTGATGCACGTCGGCGGCCGACACAATGCGGGACTCATACGGCTTGTATTTCGCGTCTACAGGGAAGAATGTGCGTTCGTTTCCGGCGTTGGGGAGCTGGAGGAGGACGTCGGGCCGAAACGGTGGTCGGCTCTGGATGTCGCCGTGGACTGTGATTCCGTTGGAGCCGGTGGACTGGACAATCCGTGCGCCTGCCGGGGCCGCATCCGCCATTAATCGGACCACGGCTGACTCCCAAAGCCTGGGCATATCGAGCAGCAGGCTTTCGCCGGCTGTCCCCGTGTCGGCGAGCAGGTCCGCCACACCGCCACCCCGCAATACCAAACCCGACCACAGGTGCGCTGGTTGGTAGCGACGATTCAGCCGGGTGTACTTGGCCCGGTTCAGGGCGTGTAGCGCAGTGGAAACCGAACCGTGGACTGGGAATTCGACCGCGATCGCGGCGATCTGCTGGGCCAGATGTGGATCACCCACTATGGTTCGCGCAGCGCGCAGTGCGTGGCCGCAGATCTGGTTCTCCCAGATCTCGACACTGCGGTCGAACGTTTGCACATGCAGTTGGTCGAGCATGCCGTAGCGCCGGGTCGCCTGGGCTGCCGCGTCGAACCTGCCCCGGAGGACCGGAACGACGTCGTTGTGGCGGACGTACTCGCGGCGCAGGCCGTCGCGTAACAGGTTTCGGCATTCGCCGAGCAGAGCGGCGGCGACGATGTCGGCGAAGCCGTGGCGGTCTACGGTCCAGTCGCGGGTGGTCGCCTCGTGGGGGACCGGGGTGGCCATCGCGTAACACAGCCAGCGGATGAGGGATTCGCCGGTGAAAGCCATCTTGGGGGTGATCACCAGGCGAATTCGGTCGAGGGTGAGGATCCCGACTGTCGCTTCGGCTTTGAGGAGCCATCCGTGGCGGTCGGGGGTCACGGTGAAGCGGCGTTGTTGCTGCAAGACCTGGAGTCGTGCGAGGTCGTGCTCGGTGAGCAGGTCCTCAGGCACGGTGACCGAGCGGTATTCGCCGAGGCGGATTTCGTGATGGTCAGTCATCGAGATCCTGTGCGCCTGCGGTGAATTCATCGGCGAGCACGTTGGGCAGGTCGCTGACGGCGATGTGGGCGGGGCGGCCGGTATTCGCGTCGACGAGGCGGCCGAGGATCTGGCGGAGCAGTTCGACGCGGCCGACGCAGTAGTCCTCGATGAGGGGGAGGATGTCGTGGTAGTAGGCGGCGGCGAGTTCTTCCTCGGTGGCGACGGGGTCGTTGTTGCGCAGCAGATATGCGTGGCCGATCTGGTGGTCGGCGTCGAGGCTGGCGGTGATGCGGTCGTTCAGCGACGACAGGAATCCCGGCAGGTCGAGTGGGCCGACGGCGCCGGAGAGGGTGTCCGGGTCGGGGCTGACGTGGAGGAAGGCGAAGCGGCGGCGGATGGCGGCGTCGAGGTGGCTGACACTGCGGTCGGCGGTGTTCATCGTGCCGATGATGCGGACGTTCGGGGGGACGGTGAATTTGCGCTGGCTGATGGGGAGGTCGACGCTCATGCCGCGCTTGTCGGATTCGAGGAGGGTGATGAGTTCGCCGAAGATGCGGGGGAGATCGCCTCGGTTGATCTCGTCGATGATCAGCAGGAAGGTTTCGTCCTCGTCTGCCGCTGCGGCTGCCGCGCAGAGTTTGTGGAACAGGCCGTCGGTGAGTTCGAGGTTCAGGCCTGCGCCGGTGGGGTGGTGAGCGGGCTTGAAGCCTTCGACGAAGTCCTCGTAGCCGTAGGACGGGTGGAAGGTGACGATGCGTGTGCGACCGGAGTCGAGCATGGCTTCGACGGCGTTGGCGCGGTCCGCAGAATCGATGTGGTCGCCACGACCGTGTGCTGCCAGTGCGGCGTTGATCGCGAGGCGGGTCTTGCCGGTGCCGGGTGGGCCGTGGAGGATCACTTGGCCTTTGCGGTCGAGCGCGAGGAGGACCTGCGAAATATCTTCGGGGAGTTCGATGATCGTGTTCTCGGCGACTTCTGGTGCCTTTTGGCTCGGGCCGCGGAGCAGGAGAGTGAGTAGCTTGTCGGGCACCTTGTGGAACGTGGGAACCCAGGCGTTCTGCGGTTCGGGAAGGTCCTGCTGGTAGGAAGTATCCCACTCGACCGGGACAACGTGCTGCTGATGCGGGCGCGATTCGTCACGGCGGTAGCCGCCGGTGACGGTGCCGATCGCGAGTACGTGGGATTTCCCGCGGTTGGCCACGATTCGGTCGCCAGGCTCCAAATCACGGAAGGCCAATAGGTTTCGTGCTTTGACGAGGTTGCCACCGGTGCCTTCGTCCGGGCGGCTCGCGTCCAGGGCTTCTTTGAGTTCGGTATCACTCGTGTATTGGGTGAGATCGCCGACCTCGTCCCAGCCGACGCAGATGTACCCTCCGGCGAGACACTCGTCCCAGTACACGGCATTCCTGCCTGGAGCAATCTTCCAGGTGGTGCGCTTGCGCGGCTTCGGGTTGAACTCCTTATACAGGAATCGCATCACCTCTTGCGGTGCCCATCCCGCGAACTCGGGAGTATCGACGATAAGTGCGCGAAGTTGGCGGTTCGCGCGCCACGCAGGAGCGTTGCGCTCCGGGGTGCCGCCAAGTGTTTCGATGAATGCGCGCAGGTGTGAGGCCGAGAAAACCGGCAGGAAATGCTGAGGGAAGTAGGCCGCGAGGGACTTGGTGACGACCATTTGGCCCGACAACAGAACGTCGAGCTCGTCGAGCTCCGCGAAATCCGCGCGCCCGGCGGCGTCGAATGCAGCAACGAATTGGCCGCGCAAACGTTTCCAGGCTGCGTCGACCTCGAGTCCGGCGAGTGGTGGTGCGAGCCTCCACTCACCCGAGTTGTGCCTGAACATCATGTGCTTGCCCGCACTGCCACCGCTGACGCTGCCGAGATCGGTGGTGACGAATTCCATCAGCCGGGAGTAGCCGATCTCGTCGCCATCCCGGCCGAGCCCCAGGGCGTAACTGGTGAGGGGAAGTGAGCTCCACCCGTCCAGAGGGAACAGGTCGAGGACCTGCTGACGCTGTTGTTCAGCTCGGGCAACGGCTTCTGCGACTGAGGCGCGGTCGAAGTCGGCTACGGCGGTACGGAGATCCATGATGTCCTTGCGATCGGTGGGTCGATATTTGTAATGAAGGTCAGTGTGTCGCCGAGGGGATGCGGTGATCGGCCAGGTGGCTGAGGACGGCCTGATTGGCCTCCCAGCCATCAGGGAACTTCACCTTGACACCGAGGTGGACAGGTTCGGCCGACGGGTGCGCATCCAATAGCTCTGCGATCCCCGCTCGCCCCACCACGATGCACGCATGCCGGTGCCGTGAGGTGAGCACACACAGCCGCCCTGCCTCGAGATGGAACGCGCCGGCGTCGCGCCGGCCCGAAAGAGGATGCAGGACAATGGTTACGTCGTATTCGCGGCCCTGCAGCCGGTTGGCGGTGTCGACCGTGACGGATTCGCCGATGGTGCCGCGCAGGGCCGTGCGGATCGCGTCGGCTTGGTCTCGATGCGCGGTGCCAACCGCGACGCGATCGGCGGTGACGGGGTGAGAGCCATGTTCGGAGTGGGCGGTGGCGCCTCGTTCGAGGAGGCGGCAGGCTACTTCCGCCACGGCGTGGACGGCTTGGCGGTCGGTGCGCAGGGTGTTGCGGGCGGGCAGTTCGTACCAGCCCCAGCCGTGGTGGGCGGCCTCGTCGACAACGGCATCGACGGGGCTGCGCAGCCCTCGGGTGGCGAATTCCATTCGGCGCTGGCCAGGTTCGGTGCCAGCTTCGAAGGGGGTGAAGGGGTAGAAGGCATTCGAGACGACCGGCGCCGCGCTCGCGGGCAGGCGCCAGGAGACGGGGAGGCGGTGGATGGGGACACCCCGGTCTGTGTTGTTGGCGAGCATCACGGTGACTGCGCTCATCGTCGGGTCCCAGGTGAGCCCAGCCCAGCGGTCTGTCTCGACGGTGGCGAAGGGATCGAGTTGGCCGGGGTCGCCAACGAAGAGGCCGCGGTCGAAGCGTTCGGCTATGCGCAGGAGCATGTCTGAACGCATCTGGTAGGCCTCGTCGACGATGGCATGTTCCCAGGTGCCATCATCCACGGTGGCCCATTTAGCGGCGGTGCCGACGAGGATGGTGCTGGCGATAAGATCAGCTGTCTTGGTGGCGATCTCGACGTTGGGGCGGGTGACCCGTTCGGTGGCCTCATAACCGGCCGCAGAGAGGCGGCCGATGGGCAGGGCGGGGTCGGCGGTGGCGAGGCGGTCGATGAGGTCATCGACCTGTTCGTTGGTCTGGGCGACGATCATCTGCTGGGTGCCGTCCTCGGCGGCGAGCTGGCGGGCGGCACGGACGACGAGGGTGGATTTGCCTGCGCCGGGTGGGGAGTCGACGACGATCGCTTTGTGGGACGAGTCGGCGAGGTCGGTGAGGATGCCGGTGACTGCCTGATCAGGGGAGGACATCATCGCTCCTCGATGTCGTCGGCCGGCGGGGCCCATTCGGGAGGTGGGCCGCCGTGGGTCCAGGGCGTGTCTTCGGGGGCGGGCAGTTGCGCGGGACGCGACGAGCTGGTCGGGCCGAAGCGGGCGAAACCGACGTTGTCACCGGGGCCGGGGACGCTGCCGGCCGCGGGAGCAGTGGAACTACGGCCCATGCCGCCGGAGAGTTCGAGGACCATCACCTCCGCCTCGAGGTCTATCACCGTGGCTTTCTGGGCGGGGTTGGCGATGCTCGTCAGCTCGTCGCCGACGGTGGGGGTGAAGGGATCTGTGGTCGACACTCGCAGCAGTGGGCGCAGCACGCGCCTTCCGTTGGGGTTGGTTGTCCGGGTGGGTTCGGCATCGATGACGATGCCGTGGAAGGCATTTCCGATCAGGCGATATTCGAGCATCACGTATGGATCGTCGTAAGCCTGTTCGGACTGCAGGGTTTCGAGCGCGCGTTCGCGGTTCAGCAGACGGCGCACCGCCGACACCGCCGAATCGCGGCGGGCCTGGGGGATGCCATCGGGGATGGATTCGACGAAATACGAGAAGGCGGTGACGTCGTCGGACCAGCGGCGCGGGACATGCGCGGCCTCCGGCAGGGTGCGCAGGAGGTCGAGGCCCTGCCACATGAGTGCCCAGGTCGGTGTGAGCTGGGTCCGCAGGGACTGTTCGAGGCGTTGGGCGGCAAGGGCTTTCGACACGTCGTCGCGGGCGGTGTCGTGGGCGGTGATCAGCGCGGCCAGGACGATGTTGTCGAATCCCGGGTCGGTGGCAGGGCCCGCCGGTGGGCAGCTCACCGGATCCTCGGCACGGGCGGCGGCTTCGGGCCCGGTAAGGCCGGGTGGGGGTGCGATCCAGCCGAGGACGGCGGTGAGGTTGGCGTCCTCGAGGGCGGACTGACCGGTGGTCCAGTGGGTTGAGAGAGCAGTGGTCATCGGTTGCAGGACAGTGGAACCCGGGTGTTCGGCGCGATCACAGAACCAGGTGAGCCAGCGGCCCAGGAGCGGGATGGATTCGGGGACGGGGTTGGCGCCGTCGGTCGTGTAAAAGCGGACGGAGCGGCCGAGGAGCTTCAGGAAGGCGACCGCGCCGGTGTTGGGGACCCAGATTTGCGGCGCGTCGAGGCAACGATCGAAGGTCTGGTCCTTCTTGGTGATCTGCTCTGTGCGTTCGGCAAACGACGAAATATAGGGCAGGACAACGGCTGCCAGCTGTACGACGAACTCCAGTCGGAGAACGCGGTCACGAGGCTGCGGGACCGCCAGCAGCTGCGCATCGTCGGGGTTGGTGCCGAGCATCACTGCCAGTGGTGCAGCGGCTTCGCCTGCCAGTTTCAGCGGAATCAGGATCATGGGGTTGTCCGCGAGGTGGCAGTGGCCGACGGCGGCGATGGGCTGCGCCCGGCCGGCGCGGGTGGCCTCCAGTTTGGCAAGGGCTGTCAGGACGCTCATCCGGCGATCTCCAGCCGCAGTCGATGCGCGGTGCGCAGCAGGTCGGTGATGTCCTGCTGGTCCGGGCCCGGCGGCAAGACCCCCTCGGCGAGAGCGAGGACGGTGTCGATGTTGTCGAGGCCGCCGAGTTCGTCGCAGACGCCGCGGCCGAGGGCATCGACCGAACCGCAGGCGCGGGCCTCGGCGCGGCAGGCGAAAGCCAATTCGCACGAGGAGATGCACTCGGGGACGTAGCGAGCGGGAATCGCGGCGACAGTCTTCTCGAGGTCGGGACCAGGGGTGAAAGTGGCACCGCCGGGAACGATTTCGACAAGGTTCGCGATGGAAGTGAGACGCGAGAGCTGGCGGGAGACGACCGAGAGCTGCCTGCGCAGGTCGACGAACTCGGCGGTGGGGCGATTGGTGAAATCCCTGGTGCACACCAGGATCACCCTGTGCGCGACACGGTTCGCGTCGGCGCCGATGTCTTCCATCAAGCGACGCAGCGCGATCACGTAGACGGCGGACTGGCGGGCTGCAGCCGCGACCTGGGCGGGGTCGGCCTGGCCGTCGACTACCGGGAACGATTTGATCTCCACGACGTGGAACTGCCCCGCGATCTGCAGCGCGACCACGTCGGGCTCCAAATAGGCCGTCGCGCCGGCGATGTCGAGACGCAGCATGGGGTGGTCGAAGAGGGTGCCCTCACCGGATCGCACCGCATGCGACAGCAGTTGACGGGTGCGCTGGTAACGCACGACATTGCTCGCGTTGCCGCCGACGGAATTGAGATCGTGGTAGGCGACTTCGGGGATGGTGAGGCCCAATGTGTCGCGCAGCAGAGCCAGGAGTTCGGCACAGCCGTTGCCTTTGACCATGGCCTCGAAGGAATTGCCGCGGGTGATGGCGAACTGGGACTGGCCGAACTGGGGTGGGTAGCCGAGTTCACGGGCGATGGCGGCCTTGTCGACCGCGGCCGCGTCGAGCAGGGCGCGGCGGGCGCAACCGGGGTTCGCAGTGAGCGCCGCGATCGTGCGGGCATTGTGGCGGGTCGCGGGGGCAGTGCCGCGCAGCTCGTCCAATCGAGCCGACAAGGGATTCATCCCACCTCGCTTCGTCGTTCGTCTGCCACACCGAGCCGCGCGCCGAAAAGCTGCGCCGGGTTGTCGAGCTGCCGCGCTGCACGCTGCGCGGCCTGGGCGCGCAGGCGCGCGTCGTCGTCGTTGTGGACCGCGAGTTCCCTGCCAGCGGCATCGATCACAGCTGCAGGATCGATCGCATCGGGGGAACCTGCCACGCCCGGAATCGAATTCGCCAGCCGCCACACGACCCGGCGCGCCGCAGGGGTCGGCTCGGCTTGTTCGCCGAGATGGCGCGCCAGACGGATCGCCGACGTCAGCAGGTCGACGCGGGGGCTCAGCGAGCCGATCATGCGCTGCGGCAAGGGCCAGCTGCTGACCGCGAGCAGGCCGCGCGCAGGAGACAGGAGGTCGGTGGTGAGGGCGGAGCAGATGTAGTACGGGCGGGAGAACGGCGCGGCGCGGAACGAACGTTCCTCGTCGCGGCGCAGGCTCGTGAGCCGCGCGGGAACGAGATCACCAGAGAAAAAGGCTTCATGGACAGCCAGCACCAGCTTCGGAGAGGACGGGACCCCCAGCAGTATCAGGGCACGGTGGACATGCTCGCGGACCGGCACGGCCAGAGAGTCGTGAGTTCCCTGATCCGCAGGTGCCACCGGTCCGAGAACGACTGCGTCCCAAGCGGATTCCGCGTCGCGGAGGTCGGCGCGGAACTGCCGGGCTGCTGCATGGTCGCCGGTCGATACGGCGCGGCGCACGGCGGCGCGTAGATCGGCAATGCGGGACTCGAGCTGTTCCGCGGACTCTGTCACGGGAAGCAGCGTAAACGGGCGTTCCAGTGAAGTCCAGTAATTGCCAGTATTTTTCGCGCCTGCGGTCGTGCCGCGGGCGAGCCCGGCAGCGACTTCCGGCTGCTCGGCGACAAGGCGTACTCGCATCCCAGCACACGAACCGAATTGCGTTCCAGGAGCATCAAACACACCATCCCCGAGCGCAAAGACCAGATCGCCCGGCGCAAAGCGAAAGGGCCAGCAGGAGGCCGGCCACCTGCGTTCGACGCCGAACTCTACGGCCTGCGCAACACCGTAGAACGGGGCTTCAACCGGCTCGAGCAGTGGCGAGGCATCGCGACCCCCGCTACGACAAGTACGCGCTGACCTACCTCGGTGGGGTTCTATTGGCCTGCGCCGTCATCCACGGCGCGGAAACCTCCCGGAGCGAAACATCGGCGGCCTCGAACAGTGGCCGACCCGGCCGTCGTCGCAGCCCAATGACCAGAGCCATCTCCGGAGATCAACCGATGTCCAACGACTCGAGGAGCAGCGCCGTGACGGCTTCGGGTGCGGTGACCATGGCATTGTGCGCCGCAGCGAGGACGCGATAATGAAAGCGAGGGTCTGTTGCACTGCGCTGGCGCGCCCTGTCGAGCACCTGCATTTCAATACGCGAAGGCACACATTCGACGAATGTGTACCAGACCTGGCACGCGTCGGGGGTGCGCACGGAGCGGCGTTGCGGGCCGAGTATGACGCCATCGCTGAAGCCAGCCTTGTCCGGCAACGCGGTCCTGGAAAAGCCGAGCCAGGGGGCGTCGATTGCTCTGCGGTACCACAATTCGGGCTCGGCCGCTGTCGTCGAGTGCGGTGTCGGCGTGGTGGGATGCACCGAACGCGATTCGGCCACAAGCGCCGGCCGTACGGTTTCGAGCTGTCTCAGCGATGTTCCGATGATCGCCGATTGCAGCTTGTCCAGCAGCGCATCGCGTCCCAATCCGTCGTGCAAAGCCTGCGCGGCCGCGGATGCGGGATCGGCGACCAGGCCGAGTGCGACCAACCGATGGGCAGGGGACGCAGTTCATAGCGGGAGGCGAGACGCCAGGCGACATCGAGCCCGACGCGCTGTCATCGGGGTTGTCGGGAGACGGCCCTTCGAGGAAGACGCTCATCAGCGGCATCCGCCCATTTCAGCGACAAGGCCGTAGATCACTAGTTCTTAACTGACCGCTAGGCGCTGGTCGAGGGCCGCATCTGAGCCCCTGGGTTCCACAGGGTTTTCCGTACGCTTCACTTGGCCTTGCCCAGCTTGTCGGCGATGGCGTTCAGCGCCTGTTCCTCGGCGTATAGCTTGACCATCCAGTGGATCTCGTCCTCTGTCAGCGGTTGGCATCGCATCTTGACGCCGTGGTCGGCCAGGATCTCGAGCAGCCCGCCCTTCGAAAAGCGGTGCTTCCCGCGCACCTCTCCAACCGAGCTGCCGCTGCGGTAGTCATCGACCAACCCAGCAATCGTGCTGGCCTCGGGCATCAGTTTGGCGAATGAGGAGATCTTTGTGGAGACGGATACCGCTGCGAGACAGTCATGTTCGCGCGGTGACATGGCAGCATTCATGGGTCTTGCTCCGTACCGAATGGCGTCGGTTCAGCTGTTGACCAGGTTTCATCGATGCCTGCTTGGAGGGGGTGTGGTTCGCCGGTGAGTTCGGCGACGGCCGCGGCGACTTCCCGCATGGTCGCGCGGATATATGTGTTGGTGGCGCCGTCGCCGCGTTTGTCGGTGTGCCCGGCGAACGTCCGGGCGACCGCGTAGCCGAAGTTGCGTTCGACCCATGTCAGGGTGGTGTGGCGCAGCCAGTGGATGCTGATGCCTTGGGTGGTCACCCAGGGCAGCGCGCGGGCGAGGCGATCCCACAGATGGTTGTATCGCCGGCGGGTGATTTTGCGTCCGTTGCGGTATCGCAGCAGCTGCTCGTTCTCGGGGGCGTGGCGCTCGATGCCGTGACGGCACAACGCGGACATCAGTGTCGGTGACACCGGCTGCCACCGCTGCGTGCCGCCCTTCTCCCGCAACAGGATCAGGCATTGGGTGGGATCGAGGTCCTGGGGCCGCAGTGACAGTGCCCCGCCACGTCGGCACGCGGTCTCGGTGTGCAGCCGCAGGATCAGGGTGTCCAGATCGGGGTCGTTGCCGGTGGTGGCGGCGACGTGATTGATCTGGGCCAGTAGTTGTTCGGGGATGGCACGCCGGTTCGATGCCAGCATGCGGGGCTTGTCGATGCGGATTGCCGGGTTGTCGGCCGGGGCGATGAGGTCGTCGTGCTCGGCGTGGCGATACAGACACCGCAGGGCGTCGATCACGTGACGAACCACGTTGCGCCCGTCGCGGGCGTTGCGGCGGATCACTCGATCGGTCTTGATGGATTCGACCAGTTGCTTGAGCTGCGTGACGGTGGGCTGGTCGATGCGACGATCCGGCCAGCCCTTCGCCGCGAGGATCTTGTCCCAGTAGGACTTGTAGTGTTCTCGCGCGCCGCCTGGTGGCATCGCCGCGTAGACGAGGGGGACGTATTCGGCGAAGGTCGGCGCGGGCGGTCGAGCCGTGGTGGCGCCCAGTAGATCGTTGGGGGACAGGCCCATTCGCTCGAGGACCAGCAAGGCGGCGGCGATGGCGTCCGCGCCTGCGGGAGGAGGGGAGCTCATGATGCATCTCCGTCCAAGCCTTCGGCGAAGCGGCGCGCGACCATCTCATCGATGGCTCGCGGTGGGTAGACCACGAGCAGGCCGTGACTGGCGTCGGCGGCCAGCAGTACCTGGTCGCGGACTTCCAGCCGGGCCGCGCGCCGTACGGCTACGGGCAGGCGCAGGTGGCCGTGCGCGGTGATCCCGAGTGCCCCGTACCCGGGGCGGGAAATGATCACCAAACCGTGACGAACCCGCCAGTGCAGGTGATCGCCGATCTGCCAACCGAGGGCGGTCATGACTGCCTTGTCGATCACGCGACCGTTGGTGTCGATGGTGCGCACTCCGTAGACGGCGGTGTCCTCCCGCGGTGTGTGCATCGCGGCTAAAGGCAGGCCCGAGCGCGCGGACCGCGTCTCGCCCAGCACGAGACGCTCGGCGGCAGTAGCGGACGACGAGGACGGAACGACTGGCGTCAGTGTGAACTCAGTCACAGGATCCACCCCCGAATAGAGCAAAAGCCCAGGTCGGGGGGTGAGAGTATCGGGTGGGTGTCAGGACGTTGTCCTGACACCCAATCTGGTGCATGTTCGCTACGAAAAAGTGTCCGGAGGGGGAGTCGACCACTACGCACACGCCCTCAACCAGCGAAAAGTACTGGTTATCGACTAATCGAAGCTCCAAATCTGCCACCCTATCGCCTTTCCCATTATCTGGCCGCGCCGATAATCCACTCCCGTCGACCATCGGCGCGGCTCCGTCACCATGGGTTGGGCGCGGTCGCGGGCGTCGCGAGTCGACCGGACGACATTGTCCAGTCTTCAGTGATCTGGGGGGGGTGGATGGAGCGGCAATATCCATCTCAGACACCGACTGTGAAATCTCAGGCGATATGGTCCGGGATATTCGGATCCAAGGCGAATGGAGCGATTGCCGCGGCGGTGAGCGGGGAGGCTAAGTACGCTCCGAATGTGTGAAAGTCGATACGTCCGATTGGAGTATCGGCATGTCGGTCTACGGGGAATCGGTCGCCGAGCCGATGTGGAATCGCTACCAGGTCACCTGTGTCGGCGAGGTTCACCCAGTAGCGGACTCCGGCAGGCCGGGCACCCCGATCGGCGATCGGTGCGGGCACCAAGTGGTCGAAGATCCCAATGGGCAGGCCGAGGGGAGAGCCCAAGGTTACGAAGCAGTCCACAATCAGTTCCGGGTGGGCATGGAGAGCCTCGTACGCGACGACGGAGCCAAGGGAATGTGCCATCACTACCCGGGGGCGCGCCTGCCGGATCGACTCAGCCACGCAGGATCGGGCGGCAGCCCGTACATGCGGAACGTGGAGGTAGCGGTGCGCCTCGCCTGCCAGCTGCATGGCGATCCGAATGACTGTGCCGATGGGGATCTTGCGGCGTTGGGAGACCCAAGACAGAACCTGTCGCAGTGGTGCGGTGATCAGTCCCTGTCGTTCGTGCAAGGTAGGTGACCCCAGGGCCAGCGCCCAGGCGATGACGACAGACCGTTCTTGTGCGTCGATAGAGGACAGGTCGGGCACGACAGCCTGCCGCTCCGCGGCGTGGGTGTGGTGGGCGTAGTACGCCGCGTGCAGGGCAGGGAGTCTGTTACCCAGTCCAGCGGCCGCGAAGCCCTGCTGCAGCTTTGGCTGCCACCGCCCCGCTAGTTCGGCGGCTGCCTGTTCCGGCGATCGGCCGCTCAGATGGTTGCCGATGCCGTGCACTGCAACGATCGTCACTTCTGTGGTCCTTCCTCCGAGTAGCAGTGCAAGCCGTAGGCCGGGAATTGCCAGGGCCCGCCCATGGTCAAGCCCTCGACTTCGCTGATCTCGTACCAGTTTGCCTCCAGCCGTACGAGCTCAAATCCGTCGAGCTTCAGTACGGCAACGAGAGCTTCCTCGAATTCGGCAGCCGTCGCAGTGACAGGCCGGGTGCAGATCAGGCCGGAGGAGGGAGGCTGTCCTTGCTCCCATTCGTCTATGGTGTGCAACTCCCATCCGTCTGCGCGGGTATCGCCGCAGAGGAGTTCTCCCGGGAACCAAGCCAGGACGTGGGTGACGCGGACAGTTGGCCGCGTCGGGCGGAGTGCTGGCGTCGCCGAGGAATACGACCAGCCGAGGGCTGTGACGTGGCCGGCCTTGCCGCCAACCAGTACGCCGCCGTCGTAAGGGGCGATCGTGTGCACTTGATCCGGCACCGGGTATGGGAATCCGAGTGACTCACCGGTTTCGACGTCCCACGCGTGGACCTCCGCCTCACGGCCAGCGCCTACAAGTGCTGGCCTGCCGTTCACATGGCTGATTGTCATTACCTGAAGGCCGGTCGCCAGGACAGAACCCAAGAGCGTGGCCGTTATCAGGTCCCAGATCCGCAGCCGGTCGCTGTCTGGTGACTGTTCCACCGCGAACAGGTTCCCGCCCAGCGTCACGATCGCACTGACCCGGTCCAGCGTGATCGACCGCTGCAGGGTGCCGTCGGCCAAGGACCAGAGACAGACCTTCCCTCCGTCGTGGATGCTGACCAGGAGGCACTTGCCGTCGACCTCGCCTGCAACCAGTTCCATGACCGGTCCCTCCGCGCCTGTGAGCGTGTGGGAAAGCGACTCCTTCTGCGTGTCCCACACGTGGATGCCGCCGTCGGCGCCACCAACCACGGCCCACACCGAGTCGCCGTGCGGGACAGCCGTCAGCGCGGTCGCCGGAGCTGGGAGGCTGACGGTCGATTCCAGAGTCTCCTCAAGAACATTCCAGGTGTCGAGATCATTCTCGGTGGTCACCGTGACGACGTAGAACATGTCGCCGGTCATCACAGTCACGATCTGGGTGAGTTCGCCCAGATCGGCCAGTTGATGCTTCTGGGTGCCGGTGCTCAGGTCCCAGGCCTTGATCTCGCCAGACGCGGGTTGGGCGCTGACGGCGAGTTCCGAGCCGCCGAGCCGGAACATGCCGAGGACCGTTGCGGGATACCGGAGGTTCTGGCCGTGACCGAACCGCGGGCAGACGTCGAGGTCCCACACTCGTATGTTGCCGTCGCGATGGGCGGTCAGCGCGAGCCGAAAGCGGTCGATCTCACAGATGTCCCCGAGAACCAGCCCGCGGTCCTCGGCCAGGGTGATGATGTGGACGGTCGTGTCATCCACCGGGACCGCATACTCGCGAGGGTGGTAAGCGATGAGGGAGAACAGCGGGGCGGGCACGTCGGTGGGCTGGATGTGCACCGCCTGGAGTGGGCCGTCCGATGAGAGGGTGACGGGCCGCTCGTCAAGCTTGCGCAGCAGTGTCGCGCTGGGCCCCTTGGTTTCGGAGAAGACGCAGTGGAAAGCGACGGAACCGTCCGTGGTCTCCACGCCGACCAGCGAACAAATGGTGGTGTCGCCGGCGCTCACAGTGTCGAGGATCTCCCCGAACGACTCGCCTAGCAGACCGATCAGGCTGATGTCGCCACTGACCCGACCGACTGCAAGTACCGTTTCCTCCCCGGTGCCGACCACCGCCAAGGCTGAGACCCTCGCGCCGTCGAGGTGTGTGTCGGCGACGATCGCACCCGTCGCGAGGTCGTACAACAGGAGAGCGTTCTGCTCAGTGACCGAGGCAATGATCGCCCGCTCCTCGAGATCAGCGATCGCTACTTGGGTGATGGCACCCTCGGGTGTTTCGGGAACCGAGAAGTACTGGAACGCTTCACCAGGACTCGGTGTAATGTCCCACGCTTGGAGGGAGCCGTCTGTGCCGCCGAACACGGCGAGGAGCCGTCGGTCGACGGCTCCGACGGCCAGGGCTGACACGGTGGCGCTCAACTCGTCCTCGCTGATTACATACAGCAAGGACTCCTCGGGCAGGCCGGTGCTCCAGAGCGTGCGAAACGCCGCACGCTCTGGGTGAAGGCGTCGTGCGAGCGCGGTGGCTTGGTAGGTCACCAGGCTCTGCTCAAGCTTGGCGCGGCGCGTCTCCAGCGGTATGCCTTGGTCGAAGCCGCTGCCGAAGGTGGCCCGGCCAAGGGCCGTCCGGTACGCGACTTCGGCTCGCCGCGCCGTAGGGGTCTTCGTCCGGCGGACGGCCTGCCTCATGCTGGTGGGGTCGGCGCGGACTAGGTACTCCGGATCCAGAAAGAGCTGATCGACCGCGGACCCGTCCGGGACAGCGACGGCATGTTCCATTAGGTGTCGCAGCAGATAAGGTGAGGCGAGATCCCACCTCGATCCTTCAGCGGCCCACTGGCCGGGAACCGTCGCCAGCAGTTCGTGGAAGAGCGTATCGGCGAGTCCGTCGAGTTCGGCTGCGCCGTCACGGAAGTGCTCGGTGACCGACTCGTGGAAAAACCGGTAGAGCTGACGTCCGTCCGTGTCGATGCTTGTCCGCAGATAGAAGTGGGCGATGGCCAGCTTCTCGCGAGCCTGGCCCAGGGCTAGCGGCTGGAGTTCATGACCGGCGGTAATAGCCGCAGCGGAGGCGGCCGCAACCAAGAGCTCCAGCGGCATGCCCTGACCACGCGCTTGGGCTAGCCCGATCATCAGGTGCCGCATCCACGGGTCACCATCGAGCGTGGTCCGGAGGTGCAGTTCGAGCAGCTGAGGCAGACTTTGCGGCAGCTGGGCGACCGCCTCGTCCGGATTTAGGGGTTCACCGGTCCGCAGGAAGTCGGCGAAGAGTGCTGCGAGGAGGAAGGTGCTGCGGTCAGGGCTCTGCGCGATCGCGGTGGCGACTGCTCGGGCCACGGACTCGCGGAGGGCCTGGTCGCTGTACCCAGATACACTGGACAGAACGTCGGCGATGTAGGTCATGAGGTCGTCAGCGAGCTCCTCGACACCGGTGGATGTGTCCAGGTTGAGTACGACCCCGTGGGGGCCTGGCCAGTCGCCGAGCAGGTAACCATCCGACTGTCGTGGGCGCATCCCCACGAGCACTCGAAAAGCCGGGCGCCCGTCGGTGCGGTGGGTGCGCAGGAGTTCCGGGATTAAATCGCAGACAATGCGGTCGCTCTCCAGTGCTTCGTCAACGGCATCAAGGATGAGAATCACTGGTTCTGACAGGTCGCTGGCAATGCGAATCAGCTCTTTCACAGCTTCGTCGCCGCGGGGCACCGCCGGCTCCGCACCATCGGGGGTCAATTGAGCAATGATCGAACCGGTCACCGCATCCACGCCTCGGTGCCGGGCGTGAACCGCGACCAGGGTCGGGTAGCGACGCTCCGGTCGGTACTGAGCAGGGATGCGACTGGCCAAAACCATGCTCATCTCGGCGAGCTGGTTGTGTGCGAGGAAGACTGTCACTCCCAGCAGCGCCGACTTACCAACCCCGGGGCTTCCGGTGACAAGCAACATGGATTCGTCGCTGCTCAACCACGAGCGAATCTGAGTCAGCTCACGGGTACGGCCTGTGAATAGGCAGCCCGTCATCGCGGCGGCGTCGTCCGAGCGGCCGGAAGCCCGGGTAAGGAAATGCACCGGGTCCAGACCGGGGTCGAACTCCGACGCCAGTTCCCGAAGTGCCGACCGGAGTCGGCTCCGAAGCCGCTGCCAGCCGTCGGTGCTGAACGCCGGGTTGACGAAAAATTCCGGCACCGGCAACGAGGCAGCCCGGCGCGGCGAGTGCAGCACGGTTTGTGGATATCCCTCGCCGAGGCGGACTAGGTCTCGCGCAATCTCGTTGGTGACCACCTCCACCGGGACGTGTGGTAGAGCGGGAGAAATGTCCCAGTGCCCCAGGCGGAGCCGCTCCAGTGCCTGGGCCGTGGCCTTGGTGAAACGAGCGCCGAAAGCGCTCTCGTCCGCTGTACATGCCGCGATCACCCAGGTTCTTCGGTCGCTCTCGGGAATGTCTTGGAACAACTGATAGTCCGTCGCGGCGCCTGCACCGCAGACATCGAGCAGGAACAAGACTGGCGACTGGCCGGAGCCGTGTTCGACCTCGTTGAGCCATCGACTGACATCGATCGCCGACTCCGGCAGGTCGGTCAGACTGCTGTCGCGCACTGCCAGGTACAGAACTCGGCCACGAGAGACTCCGTGGCCAGTGAAGTGAACGATACAGGGTCGGCCCGCCGCATCATGCCGCATTTGCCGCCAGTTCTCTTCGACGCTCGTTCGGTCTGCGTCGATCACCGGCCCATTGATGTTCAGGCCGTCGAAGAGCGAGAGTGTCGCGGCAAGTTCATGCACCTGCGGTTCGACCGACGGCAGCGGAGTCAACTCCTCCGACGCGGGGTTCCACTCGTCGTCGCGTGTGCTCTGAAAGGTACCAACCCCCAAAAGAAGTGCTTGAACCAATGTCCCCTCGTGACTGTTCATCCTGTTCACCAGGCTAACGCGATCGATCCTGCGGCGGAAAACCATGGCACATAGGCGGACTCCAGGCGGTGTTAGGTTCCCCCGCATTGTTGGAGGGAACCATCGAGCGCCAGCGGCGGCCCCCTTTTTTTCTCAAGCGACCGACCGGCGCGGGCGGGCAGTGGCGTTCCAGCCAGCGCAGCGCCAGGGCGAACACCGGGCGGTCCGGCAGGAGTGCGCGCACCTGCGCATCCGCCGGAAGTAGAGCGAGCAGTCGTGTCTGAGGCAGCCCCCGCAATCGGTCACGGTAGTCGCCGCCAAAAAACTTCACCGCGTCACGAGTGAACCGTCCCGCTATTCAACGATCTCGGCGAAGCGTGCCCAGTCAGTGAATTCCCACTCCCAACGACGGCAGACGCGTTCTTTCGGCAAATCCTTCCTTGAGGGATCGAGCATCGCCAGTTTGACGCCTTTCCCATCACCGATAATGACTGCCAGCAGGTACTCGCCAGGCGAGTTCATCATCAGTGACAGTTCGTTATTGGTCATCGAGAAGCGGGCTGTAGGACCATCGACCTTCTTGACTTCGATCCGGGCTATTCGGTCAAACGGGTCGGTACCTTCAAGGTCATAACCGAGGTTCTGGTTGCTGACTCGACTTTCGCAGTTACGCGGCTGCTTGCAGCCAGGCTTGCTGGACTTCCATGATTTCCTGGGTTGTCGCTGGTCGGGGTGTGGTGGGCATAAATCGGGTGGCGATGATCTGGCGGCGGAGGTTGGTGAGCATGTCCAGGGTCGAGGGTTCGGTTTTGCTCTGGTACCAGGGTGCGGCGGCGCGTCGTTGGGCAGCGTCGTCCTGGTCGTGGCCGGCCATGGCGTACCAGATGACCAGGATGCTGTGGCAGAACAGTCCGAAGGGCACCGTCCGGGCGACAGCCCTCTCGACGCGGTTGCGGGCGTCTGCGACGCCGAGGAGGTTCTTGACATCGAAGAACGTGACCTCGATGGCCCAGCGGGCCGCGTAGCGAGCGATGATCTCTTCGGTGGTGGAGGTGAGGTCGGTGGTGATCAACGCGATGTCATAGCCATGGGCCGCACTGGTTTTGGTGGCGCGTCCGGTGTCGGTGACGAGGATGACCCGGACCGTGTCGGTGCGCCAAGTCCCGAACCACAGGCATACGCGTTCGGTGAGGTTCACGGTGCCGGTGGTGCCGTACCGCGATACTGTCCCAGTTTTCCAGGCCGCGGCCTTGGCGATATCGGTCGGTGTGCCGATCCTGGTGCCCCTCAACGCCGGTCGACCGCGTTTACCGGTTCGGGGTGGGGCGAGCTCGTGGAACACGGCGTTGACTTTGGCGCGGGTGGTGATCGTCATGCCGTCGCCGAGACCGGCGAACGCGCCGCAACCGTAGGCGGAGTCACCCACCAGGTGGACCGTGCGATCGGCGAAACTGTTCGGCGAGGACATCGAGCATGTCACGGGCCAGATCCGGTTTCCCCGCACCGCCTTTGACCGCCAACGCGGCCAGGACCGGCAACGCCACCGGGCGGGAACAGAACGGCAGCCACACCACGATCGCGAGGACCACCCAGTTGTTGCCGAATCCGAGTTTGACCTGCCCTGCCGCGGACCCGTCGTGGAACCAGCCCGCCGCGTGAACGTGGCGGCCCCGTCGACGGAACAGGGTGTCATCGACCGCGACCGTGATCGGCGTACCAGCCGGAAGTAGTTGGGACACGATCAGTTCCGCCACTATCAGCCCGAGCTGTTGGGGGTTCCATCGTGCGGTGGCGAAGAATCGGTGGGCTCGGCTCGGCGACGCGCAGGTGCTCGCCGCGCCCAACGCGCTCGGCGCCGACGGGATCGCGCAGCTGTGCGCTGATATCGACGAGCACAGCGCGGCGGCGGATTTCAGCTACACCCCGCGCCCGGCCGCAGGCTTCGCGGTCAGCCCGCTGGTCGCCGACGAACATTCCGGCAGGGTAGCCCTCGAGCTCGGCTACAACCGTGCGATGCAGCTGGTGTACGGCACCCAGCCGTCAATGCAGGACTGCCTGAACTCGATCCGCACCAACGCCCACGTCCTCTAAACCGGACGTTGGTTCGCGGCGCACGGCCGACACCTTCGTCAACAACGCCACGGCGACGGGAGCGGTGTACCCGGGTTTGACCGTGGGGTTTCGTGCAGGCACCGCGTTCAGGGCCGAGAATGGCGCGGCTCTGGTCCTCGGGTCTCTGGCGTCGGTCGGTGTCGGAGGAATTGCTAGAGCAGGGTGTATGCGGTGATACAGGCCAAGATCAGGGTGAGGGTGCTGGCGAAGCCGATTCCGCCAGCTGTGATGGTGGTGGCGAGGGTGGCGCCGTCGATGCGGGAGAGTATGCCCGCGGTGATCCCGACGATGAGCGCGGTGAGACCGGCGACGGTGAGCAGGAGGGCTTTGTTGGTGCGTGACATGAGGTTTCCGATCGACGTGAGGTGAAGCGGTCGCCTTCCAGTGAGCCGTTGGATTCGACGGTGTACGAATCCCGGAGTCAGTTATTGTGCGGATATGTGCATGTCGGGAGGGGTTTCGCGGGTCTACGACTCGTGCTGGGTCGTCACGAGTCGAGGAAGACGTAGTGATGTCCGGTAGGCCTGCTTCGCCGCGAGATGAGTACCTTGCGCAGTGGCGGGCGCTGTACGCGGCGGCCGGTGAGCCCTCACCGACGGCTATCGCCTGCGAAACTGGTGGCATGGTATCGAGCAGTACTGTCGCGGGGTGGTTCGACTTTGATGACGCCGCAGTGGTAATCCCGCGTGATACGGCCAAATTCGAGAAGGTACTGCAGGTGTTGTACGCCAAGTCCGGGAAGACCCCCGCGGCGAGGACTCCAGATAAGCGCACAATCGCCTACTGGCAGACCCTACGCGGCAACGCGCAACGCAAACCACCGCGATCCCAACCCGGCCCGGATTCACTCGATGCCGGGTGTGTGGTGGTGGGCAGGATCCCCCGACGCGCACCGTATTTCGTGGTCCGTGCGCAGGTGGAGGAACTGCGGGAGACGCTGCAACGTGTACCGGTGGCGGTAGTGGTGACCGGGATGCGGGGGGCGGGCAAGACACAAGTGGCGGCTGCCTATGCCCGAGATGCCATCGGTGCAGGGGATGGGGTGGTGGGCTGGGTCAACGCCGAAACCTCCGACACCCTGCTGGCCGGTCTTGCCGATATCGCGACCCGAGTCGGGGTAGCCGACCCCGACGGCGATTCCGCGGTCTCGGCCCGAAGGCTGCGTGATCACTTGTCGGGACGCCAGGAGCCAGCGCTACTGGTGTTGGACAACGCCACCGACCCTGACCTGGTAGATCGATTTCTGCCGACCGGTGGTGTGACCCGGGTGGTGGTTACCAGTATCGACCGCTCGTTCACTCAACTCGGCGAGATCGTCGACGTCGGTGAGGGATTCGCCCGCGATGAATCGATCACCTATCTGCAAGAGTCGACCGGCTTGAACGACGACATCGGTGCCGCGCAGGTGGCGAAGGATCTGGGGGATCTGCCGTTGGCGTTGTCGGCCGCGGCGGCCACCATCACCGGCCGTCGCCTGGACTACAGCCGCTACCGACAACTCCTTGCTGCCCAACCACTGCCCGCGGTGCTGCCGCGCCGTAGAGGAAGCGACCACCCCTTGGCCGTGGATCAGGCGCTACTGTTGTCGATCCAAACCACCGAAACCCCCACCGGCGCCACAGAACTCGACGAGAAGGTGCGCTGGCTGCTGGGCGTGATGGCGTTGCTGGCCCCCGATGGCGTCGACCACATGATGCTGCCCGACTCCGACTGCCATCTAGCCGCAGCACTGCAGCGGTGCGTGGAAGGATCGCTGCTGTCGTGGTCGACCACCGGGAACACCATCGTGATGCACCGACTGCTGGGCCGGGTTCTGCGACAACGCGCCCAAACCACCCACACAATTACCAGTATCGCCACCGACGCGGTCGCGATACTTGCACCGCAATTGTTCGATGAAGCCCATGCGTTCCAACGGCGGGAAGAAGGCTCCCGGCTGGTCGACCACATAGAAGCACTCTGGGAAGCCATCAAAGACATCCCCGACCTCGACACCCTCACCATCGTGTTGGCCATGCGCCGGTGGGCTACCCATCAACTCATCGAATCCCCTGACCTCACCCGTGCTATCAACCTAGCTCACCACACTGTCGTCGAACACGAACAGGTTCTCGGTTCCGACCACCCCGATACCCTGACAGCCCGCCATACTCTCGCCTACGCCTACCACTGGGCGGAGCGACTGCCGGAGGCGATCACTCTGCACGAGCAGGTTTTCACTGACCGTGAACGGGTCCTCGGCCCTGATCACCCCGACACCCTGACAGCCCGCTACAACGTCGCCAACACCTACGAGTCAGCCGGGCGGCTATCCGAAGCGATCGACCTGTATGACCGGAACCTCACTGACCGTGAACGGGTCCTCGGCCCCGACCACCCCGACACCCTGCACTCCCGCAACAACCTCGCCAACACCTACAGATCAGCGAGACGGCTATCCGAAGCGATCGACCTGTATGAGCGGAACCTCACCGACCGCGAACGGGTGCTTGGCCCCGACCACCCCGACACTCTCACCTCCCGCCACAACGTCGCAAACGCCTACTGGTCGGCGGGGCGATTGATCGAGGCGATCGAACTGCACGAGCACGTCCTCAGTGATCGCGAACGCGTCCTGGGCGCTGATCACCCCGACACCCTGCTTTCTCGCAACAGCCTCGCTGGCACGTACAGATCAGCGAGACGGCTATCCGAAGCGATCGACCTGTATGAGCGGAACCTCACCGACCGCGAACGGGTGCTTGGCCCCGACCACCCCGACACTCTCACCTCCCGCCACAACGTCGCAAACGCCTACTGGTCGGCGGGGCGATTGATCGAGGCGATCGAACTGCACGAGCACGTCCTCAGTGATCGCGAACGCGTCCTGGGCGCTGATCACCCCGACACCCTGCTCTCCCGCAACAACCTCGCCCTCGCCTACCGAGATGTGGGACGTGCGGCCGAGGCGATCCCGTTGTTCGAACGGAACCTTGCGGACTGCGAGCGGATCCTGGATCCCGACCACCCCCACATCCTGATTGCCCGCGATAACCTCAGTTCGGCGAGGCAACAGGATGAAAGCGTGCCCTCAAACGAAGGCTCAACGGATGATTCAAGCCCGTAGGTAGGTGTAGACGGTTTCGCGGCTGATCCCGAATTCCCTGGCCAGTGCAGATTTTGGTTCACCGGCGGCAGCACGTGACCGGAATTCGTCGGCTTGTTCTGCCAGTGAAGCCGATCTTGACCGAGGGACCACTGCCGCAGGTCGAAGGTATGGAAGGGGAGCTGTTTTGGACGTTCAGCCCAACGCGGTGGGACGACGAAGCGTTTGCGCCACCGTGGCCTGTGCAGCGATGGTGGGACGGGCGGTCGATGCAGCAGTTCCCGAGTTTGAGGAATCCTGGCTCGACTGGGCGTGTGGCCTACGTTCCGGAGCGCGAGGAACCACGGCGGGCGAAGCGGAAAAGGCGGCGGCGCCGAAACGTATTCTCGCCCAAGCGAACTGCACGGCGGGTATCCAGTCGTCGGTGATCTGCGGGTCGAGGCTGAAGGCGGCGACACCGAGGGCTGCGGGTCCGTCGCGCTTCGGCGTTCGGTCGGGGAGCATCCACACCTTGCGTGGATTCACCAGAACGGGGCGAGGCGGTTGAAGTCGGCGCAACGCCGCGTACCTGTCGCCGTCCATGGTGGCGCTCATCCGGTTTGCGTGAGCGGGCTGGCGATCGCCGCGACCGCTGTCTGCCGGGTCCAGCATGTACGGCCCGGCCCGGCTCCGGCGAGGGTCAGTCGCGAGATGCTCGGGCGAGTGCCACGCCCGGATACGCGGACATCGAGATGTATTTCTTGCAGGCGACCGCGGCCTTGGCCGAGGCCGGTGTAGGCGGCGGGGCGGGACTCCAGTTGCAGATCCGGCCGTGCCCATCCGCGGGTGGTGACGATGAGTACGGTGCCGTGGCTGCGTGCTCGCGCGACGACCGCGCGGGACGGTGACGGCGGTGCGGATCCGGCGACGTCGAGCACCACGACGGGGACGCCTTCGAGCAGGGCCGCGGCGATCGACATCGGGTCGTCTCCTGGGTTCGGCACGTGGGCGAGTCGTGCGAGGTTGCCGCCCATTTCGTGGAATGCGAGTAGGCCGATTCGCGGGTTGCCCAGGACCGCTGCCGTTTCGCCAGCGGCGGTGGCGGCGGCCAGTAATCCGAGCAGCACCGAGCCGCCGCCGGTGCAGCCGAGGACACTGCCGCGCGGCAGTCCGCCATCGGGTAGCGCCTCGCCGAGTCCTCCTGGGATCTCGAGGACATCCGCCGCGGGCGCTGGTGGGGTGGTTACGGCGTCGACTTCGCCTGGGATCGCCGCCATTTGGGCGCGCAGGGCGTCCAGTTGTGCGGCGCGCGGCAGCCCGGCCAGTGGCCTGTCGGGTCGCTCGCCATCTCCCTGAAGGCCGTTTCTGTCGAACATATGTTCGTATAATGACACGCCTGGTGGCGCTGCGTCGATAGCGAACCCGGATCGCGATAGCTGAAAGTACGCTGATGGTGTGGTTGCGGTGCCGGAACCGATGCTGGCCGTCGCAGGGCGGCCGCCGGATACTGCTGCCTGGGCGATCGAAATGAAGTGGGACGGCGTGCGCGCAATGATCGTCTGCGACAGCGACAGCTGCCGCCTGTACAGCAGAAACAGTCGAGACGTCACCAGTTCATATCCGGAGCTCGCCGCAGCGATCGCGGAATCCGCGCGGGGTCGGGAGTTGATTCTCGACGGCGAAGTGATCGCGCAGAAGCCGTCTGGCGCACCATCGTTTGGTTTGCTGCAACGTCGCATGCATGTCGTGCGGCCCACCCAGCAGCTGATCCGGTCGGTGCCGGTGCAGCTGTATGCGTTCGACGTATTGACCGCGGACGGCGAGGATGTCACGGGGCTTCCCTATCTGACTCGGCGCGCCCGCCTGGCCGACCTCGAGCTGTCGGCACCGTTGGTGAGCGTCCCGCCGTACTGGTTGGAGGTCGACGCCGATCGGATGCTCGAAGTGGCCCGCGAGCACCACCTCGAGGGCATCGTGTCCAAGGAGATCGAATCGGCCTACCACCCGGGTCGCCGGTCGCCGGTGTGGATCAAGACCCCGATCCGCGAGACCACCGAGGCGATCGTGACCGGGTGGACGCCCGGGACCGGGATGATGTCGCGCACCTTCGGGTCGCTGGCGTTGGGCGCCTACGACTCCGACGGTCGCCTCGTCTACATCGGCAATGTCGGCACCGGGTTCACGATGGCGGCCCGCCGCAGCCTGAGGGCACGACTCGACGAACTCGCCACATCGGAAAGTCCGTTCGACACGCCTCTCGGTGGTCGCGCCCGCCCCGCAGCGGTGCGCTGGGTACGGCCGGAGCTGATCGGCGGCATCGAATACCGCGAATACACCGGCGAAGGGCTGCGACACCCGAGCTGGCGGGGTCTGCGCAGCGACAAGGAACTTGCCGAGATCACCCTGCCGGGTTAGTCGGGCTAGTTAGTTTTTCTGGGACGGCCTACATCCGAGCAGCACCGTCACGGCCGTGCGCTTTGCGTAGGTGTTCGGCCAGCGTGTGGAACACGAAGAAGTTTCGAATGCTACTGACCCGGTGCGGGCCAGCGAGAACCATTGTCCTGCTTGTTTGATACTCACCACCCCGTCATGGACCTTGATCTCCTCGATCTGCGGCCACGGCGCGGATTTCTGCTCCCCGCCGATCTCGGACATGGTGAGCCACAGCGGACCGAAGTCCAACCGCTGCCCGGCCTGCAACGCAGACCAGGACGCCGGCAACTGGACCCTGGTGACCGCATCCTGGATCTGGGGGCCCCACTCCTGTGGCCGCGGATAGCTGCCGGTCAACTCGATCGCGGTACCGGCCGTGTCGGTAAGCGTGTAGCGGTAGCCCACGCCGCCGGTCTGCTGATACCTGATAGTCGACTGCAGCACCGATGCGTTGTCGTAGCGAATAATCCGGATCCCGGTTCCGGTGGCCTGCACCAGCCCGTGCTCGTACAGATCGAGGCGTAGGTCGCGAACCTTGCCGGAAACCGTCCGCGCCCCAACAACAGCGAGCAGCAGAAAAACCCCGCCGATGCAGCAGCAGATCGTTGAAAATATGATCAGCGACTCGGATTTCACGAACACACCCACGAGCACGGCGACCAGGCCGACCAACTCCAGAACGGCCGGCCCCTGCACAGCCTTCCGGAATGTGATCGTCGGGACCCGATAGGCCGATTGGTGCTGTCCCAGCTCCGCCCGCGCTGCGGCCTGCCCGATCTGCGCGAGCAGATTCGGATCGTCCTGCGCCTGAATTGCCTGAGCGGCCACGCCTCCCCCTTCGTCCCGACAGCGTTTGCGAACGGAAGACTACCGAACGAGCCCGGCCGGGTGCCCGCCGATGCAGGCGCGGGCGGTGCTGCCGGGTAGCGAACTACGCACCGCCACAGATTTTTTGACGTTCCTGAACTGCATGACGCACAGCGCGTGGTTCGGCCTGAACGGCTACATCTGAAGACCAACAGCACCAGACGATCTCGGGTGCGTTACAGTGCACAGCCGTGCACTTCGCATGTGCAACAACACTGTTCATCGGTAGTCTGACATCCCGGTAGAGGTATAGACGAGGGTGGGCACGATGACGGCAGCGGTCTTGGCGGCCGTGGCACTTGGTTGACACTGGCCGACCCAGCGGCCGAGCAGGAGAGGTACTTGGCAGGCAGGCGTAGAGCCCCGGGGCTACCCAGGGCGTCGGCGTTCTTGTGGGGTGACGGTCTGACCTGGTGTTTCGGTGTGTCGTTGAGGGCGGGCGCGGCAGCAGTGCGTGATGATCGTGGTTGCTGAAGCCCGATCGCCCGAAAGCTGTTGCCGTGCCCGCTGTCTCATCATCTCTTGTTTCCGATATTCCAGTCGAGGCGAGTGGCGTCGGCGGTGTCCCCGGCGCCCGCGACGACCTCGCGACCGTGGTTCCTGCCGAATTGCTGGAAGTGCTGAAGCGGGTGGCTGATCCGCGGCGTCGGCAGGGTCGCCGGTTCTCGCTGGCATCGGTTCTGCTGGTGGCGCTGGCCGCGACGATGGCCGGTGCCCGGTCGTTCGCAGCGATCGGGGAATGGGCCGGCGACGCGCCGGTGACCGTGCTGCGCCGGTTGGGTCTGGCAGGCTCGGCGCCGAGTGAGAAGACGATCCGCCGCCTGCTGCAACGCCTCGACGGCGATGGGCTCGATGTCGCGCTGGGAGCTTGGATGTGGTTGCGTGCCACAATGATCGGTGGTGTCACCGTGTTGTCGTTCGATGGTAAGACTCTCAAAGGCGCCCGCGATGCCGCCGGGCGGCTGACGCATCTGCTCGCCGGGATCTGCCAGGCCACCGGCCTGGTCGTGGCCCAGATCGCGGTGGCGGGCAAGACCAGCGAGACACCCACGCTGCGGGAACTACTGAAGACCTTGACCATCACCGGATGCGTGATCACCGCCGATGCCGCCCACACTTGCCGTGAGACCGCGCAGCTGATCGTCGATGCCCGAGCGCATTACATTCTCACCATCAAGGCCAACCAGCCGAAGCTGCGGAAACGCTGTAAAGCGTTGCCCTGGAACAATATTCCCGTGCTCGACCGAACGACCGGAAAGCCTGCGCACGGCCGGATCGAGACCCGCACCCTGCAAGCCACCGAAATCTCGGCCGGGATCGGGTTCCCCGGCGCGGTCCAGGTACTGCGTGTCCGGCGCACCCGTACCGTTGTCTCCGGGCATCGCCGCACCCGCAAACAGACCCGCGAAACCATCTACGTGATCACCAGCCTGTCGGCTCTCGATGCCAGCCACCAACAGATAGCCGACTGGTTGCGAGGACACTGGTCGATCGAAAATTCCCTCCACCACGTCCGCGACGTCACCTTCGACGAGGACCGCCACCAGAACCGCACCGGCACCGGCCCCCAAGTCCTGGCCACGGTCCGTATTCCGTCATCAGCGTCCTGCGACTGGCCGGGCACCACAACATCGCCCAAGCACTGCGACATCACTCCCGAGACTTCAATCGCCCGGTCGAACTACTCCTCACCTGCTGAAACAAGAACGCCGAGGCCCTGCGGGGCTACCCGGGGCGCAATCAGATCAGCGTGAAATCTGCGCCGCAGCCCGCTATTCGACGATCTCGGCGAAGCGTGCCCAGTCAGTGAATTCCCACTCCCAACGACGGCAGACGCGTTCCTTCGGCAAATCCTTCCTTGAGGGATCGAGCATCGCCAGCTTGACGTTTTTCCCATCACCGACAATGACTGCCAGCAGGTACTCGCCAGGCGAGTTCATCATCAGTGACAGTTCGTTATTGGTCATCGAGAAGCGGGCTGTCGGACCGTCAACCTTCTTGACTTCGATCCGGGCTATTCGGCCAAACGGATCGGTACCTTCAAGGTCATAACCCAGGTTCTGGTTGCTCACGTCGCGAAGCTTCCAGCCCCGACCGTTGAGGTACTCCATGGTCACGACTTCGGCGGCACGCCATCTGTGAATCACCGCAGCCAGTGCTTGTGTTCCGTGGACGGACCGGCCCGCTATGTCGGCGAGTCGAGCTGTTGCATCGACCGGCTCGACGGCCTTCCTTACAGAAATTACGCGAGGTACGTCGCTGCTTAGCTCATTCGTAGGCAGGGACTCGATAAGCTCTTGTTCCGCCGCTGAAAGGGAACGACCGTGCGTAGCTGAGAGTTGACGGAGATGACCAGCAAGTCGCTGGCGCAAAGAATCGGATAGCTCGGACGGTGCCACCTTCTCCAATACAGACGAAAAATTCACTGTCCCGAGCCCCAATGCAGCTTTGACGGCACGAGCGCTCGACTGGTTGGACTGCGCGTACAGGGCTTCCGGAGCACCGGCCGGGAAGATAGTTGCGACATCTTCTGGCTCAAACGAAACTGGCGAGTACCCAAACGATGGCGGATTCGTCGTCATGTCGTCGCGTAGCGCGGTGACCAGCAACTTGCTGACCGTTACGTTGGATGCCAGCATCGAGCTTCGTAGATCCTCCCCCTCAAGGACAAATTTCCACAAGAGCTCGAATAGCGTGCCGGAGCCCCGCAAGATACCACCAATAATCGACGCGGCGTCCTGCAACACCGCATAAGTAGAGTCATCGGCTACGACAGCATGTGTCCGCGACGGGTCGGTCAAAATATCGCCGGAAATTACGACAGGAAACCCCACTTCATCGTTCAGGGGTAGGAAGCATGCTAACCGACCTCGCGCGCCTGCCAGGGCCAGAGCGCGCGTGTCCAAGGGAATCGCAACCGTTGCGATCCGTCCGGTCAACAGGCCGAAGCTTGCCTCGCCCTGGTCATCTCGCAGTACGACACGGTCAGGCTCCCGGCCGATGCGCATAGTCTTGCGACCACGATCCGTCGCGATGGTGACATGCTCGATGTTGCGCAAGAAGAGGAAGCTCATCGGGTCGATCTCGCCAACGTGACCGTCATGATCTGCTGCACACGAGACCGCGAACGTGACCCCATCGGTCCACTGCTCTGGACGTACCTCGGACGGAACCCGAATAAGTGGAACTCCTGCGGGATCCACACCGCCGAGCATTTCAGACGCCGAATAGCGGTCGAAGGTGAACGCGACATTCCCCGAGTGCACGTCGATGCGATGCGCGATGGCGGCCAGAGACTTGAATCCGATTCCCCGGTACCCGATCGTGTGTCCGCCACGCTGTTTCGTCGAATTCGCGCTTCGACATAAGGACTCGATGTCGGGGTCGTTCAGAATTCTTCCGTTGTTTCGCCATTCGAAACTGCCACCGCCAACAATTACCTCGACGGCAGACGAACCGGCATCGTCGGAGTTTTGCAGGAGTTCGTACGCCACACGATTCCGGTATGTTTCTGCGAGTAAACCTTCCATGCGGGCGATTTCACCGAAGAGACCGGGCGCCTGTGTGTACTCCCTCAGTAGGACTCTCTGAAGAGCCTCGATCTTGTCTACAGTGGCCGTAGCCATTTCGTCACCAGTCATGATGGCCGCTGTCCCGAAGTCGGATGATCACACGGGACGGCTCGCCGGCATAATCGTCGGTTTCGTTTTCCCAGTGCATAACCCACCGCGGCTGCCGGCGCGGTGACCCCTCCGCTGCCCCGCCAGGGATCACGCAGCAGAAATCCAAGCTCTTGGTGTCCAGTAGGAAGCCCTCCTCATCGAGAACCTCCAGTCCCAGGCTTGGCACCGCGACGCCTCCGGAACGAGTGAGGGAAGATTCGGCGAGCTGTTCCGAAACAACTTCGAATGCGCCTTCCAAGTGAACCCGAACCGCAGGAGGATTCGGGCGGATAGTTTTCGACCGCGTGCCGACATCTGCCTTTGCTGAGGTAACATGCGTGGTGACGGATTGAAGCCGCGTCTCGTCGATAATCTCGACAGGAAGCGCCCTGGGCTGCGCAGGCGGGAAATCCCACCATGCGTATATATTATCGATAATCGACAGATCGAAAGCGGAAATCCTTAATGAAATTTCGTCGGCACGAAGCGGTTCTTCGCTGAGCCACTTCTCACTTACTTCGGAAAGGCGCAACGCCGATTCGCCAACCTCCTTTACGGTTGCAAATTTACTGACCAACTCCAGACAGCCGGGAACCAGCTCTGGGGTGTGTCGATTCAAGGTAACGAACAGTTGAGGAACCCTGGCATCGTCGCCCTCGCCGCCGAATCGCGATCGTATGAAGCGGTCGTTCCAATCTTCCGGGAGGAATCGGGCCGTAACGGAAACTGCAACCTGCTGTGCGTGGTAGTTGTCATAGTGCTCGCGTGTTGAAAGTCGCCCCTGACATTCCACATCCCAGCCAAGGAGTGACAATCCTAGCTCGTCTACCTCGGCGCCCAAATTCTCAATGGTCTTGTCCGTCATATCACTCCAAAGCTGCCTATACACATACGAATTGGCCAATAGTCCTTATTATCTGTCTCCGTCAACCGGCTGTGGTCACCGCCAGGAATTTGAGGATCGTGGATTGATTATCCCGCCTGGCTGACTTCGCACTGTCCGCCTTTCTCATCTTCATTGCCGCTGGCGACGATGTTCACGCTGGCGATGCTGTCCACCGGGTGAAGGTCCTGAAACTCATGCCCCTTGAAGCCGACGCCGATTGTCGCCTCACGTCCGGCGTAAGTGCTGCCGTCCTTGAAGATCAATGTGTAGTCGACATCCTGGACGGCATCGACGTTGACCTGAATATAGGTACCGCCATGGCTGTCGCTCGTGAAGTAGGCGACAGCCATGGGACACTCAGGCAGCGGGTCACCGGACTTCCACGGGACTCCCAGCGCGTAAGTGATGGTGGATGCGTCGGTGGCGGTCGATTGGGTAGTCGACGGAGAAGTTGCGGCCGCGGGACTGGTGGTCGCCGGAGTCGTCAGCGCTGCTGTGGTCGGCGCCGCAGACCCCGGTAGCGTGCTGTGGATTGTGGTCGGCGCACTGCTTGCCGGCGCGGCTGTGGTCTTGTGTGAGGTGCTTTTCGGCAGGATCAGCGCGACGACGAACACGGGGATCGACGCCAGGAGTAGGAATCCGGCGGACTTCCGGTTGTGGATCCTGACGTAGTCGATGTGGCCCCGGATCAACGCTATGACCCCGATGACGATCATCGTCATCCAGATGAGGACGAGGATCGTTCCTGCAGCCTGCATGCGGCGTTCCCTGCTCTAGTTGATCTGCGCGACAGCAGATCCCGACCGACGCTCATCGTAGAATCACCCCAGACCGTTAACGCGGTTCCGAGAGCACTTTTTCGGCCTCGTCAAACGCGCCCGACCGGTCAGTGCGCCTCGTCAACCTGGACCGGCGCCGGTTGCGTCGACACTCCCCCACCTTCCTCATGGCCCAATCCTCTGTCCAGCCGAATGAGGACGGCCGGAGAGAGTAGTCAATGCGACCCGGGCGATCCCAGACACGCCAAGACCTCTCGTACAAGCAATCGTGTGACCGCCAGGCCGAGGAAGGACCGGTGTCGGATGCCAGGGGGAGGGGCTGGCAGGCGACAGGCCCGGAACCCAGCTGAACTGCGCGCCCTCCCGTGACCTACGCCCGCCCGTAACAGCACCACCCCAACCAGCGATCATGGAGGCGCACCAACAGCGCAACCGACATCAGGTCCTGGAGAGGTTCAATGACCGACGACATGCGACCGGACATCGCCGAAGCGTTCAGCGACATCCCGAAGACCGGCAACCGCAAACGCTCGGTCCGCAAACTGCCCGAATACCTCACCGCCGGTGAAACGGTCCACGCGATCGCTGGCGGCTGGACCAACGAGCAAGACGGACTCCTCATCGCCACCGACCGCCGCGCAATATTCGTCGCCGAGGGCATCATCAACCACAGCTTCGAGGACTTCCCCTACGACCGCATCACCTCCGTCACCACCACCCGCGGAATGCTCCTCGCGAAGGTGCTGATCTCCAGCGGCGGCGCGCAACGCGTCATCGAGAACATCGACAAGAAATCAGCCGAACGGGTAGCCGCCGTCATCCGCGAACGCGTGGAGGCGATCACCCGCGAGCGCTCCGTGCCCGCAGCGGCTGCCGCGCCGGTCAGCATCGCTGGGGAACTACGCGAACTCGCCGAGTTGCGCGACGCAGGAACCCTCACGACCGCCGAGTTCGAACAGCAGAAGGCGCGACTCCTCGCGCGCTAGTCCCGGCTAAGGTGGCGCGAGGTGACCGCCGTGCGGCACCGCTGCTCGTCTGTCTACCGGAAGCCATGTCGTGCCACCGGTGTGATCATCTCCTCGAAGCTGGAACACCCTCCCTCACGCCAGGACTTGAGCGCGTCCGCAAGTACGCGGCGATGACGCTGGCGCTCACGGCGATTCGCGCGTCGGGCCTCGGCGCCGGCGTGGCACAGGAAGCACGGGCAGACGTTGGTGCCGGTGTAATGCAGAGCCCAATGGCAGCGAGTCTGGCACTCGGCTCGAGTGAGTGGAAGGTGTGGCGGCAGATCGCACACGTCATGGTCGGACGCGTGATCGCTACGTGCCGCGAATTCACGACGGTGGAGCCGGACGCGAAGCGGGGTATGGGCATCGGTGCGAGACAAGGCAGAGCCTCCGAGGGATCAGAGCCCCTGCCCGCTACCCCCGGATGAGGACGAACAGGGGCCACGGCGTCTCCACCGCATCCCTGGGCCGACGTCCCATCGAATTCACATCGGCGACCGTAACATCTGCTTACGACTGGACGCGATCGATTTCACGCATACCCGCACAATCTCGTCATCACCTGGCCTTTTCCCGGGCGGGACCGACGCGCCAGATTTCGGACGGGCAGGGATTGTCTGAGATCTTGTGGGCGAGAGGGTGATCGGAGAGGTTGAGGCGGTCTGTCCCCGCGGATCATCGTGTCGGAGGAGTCGATGCCGGCGGCTGGGGAGCGGTCGGCAGTGGACGGTCTGAATGTCCGGATCGCCCAGGAGTTGGTGGACAAGGCTCGGAAAGAGAACCAGAGGCAGTGCCTCTGTATCCATCGAGGCAGCGAATGTGAAAGTGATCCCCGTCCCGTTAGCACGCGCTGATCGTTCCGGACGATCGGGGGCGCACGATGAGCGGGTGTTCCGCATGCGGGACGAGATTATGGAAGCGCTGCGTTTCAGTCGTCGCTGATGTGAATGATGCCGGGGCCGCGAGACCAGCCGCTGCGTGCTGCCGTCTGATGCGTTGCAGCCGTGCACCGGCCGGTCCCCGGCGGCGAAGCGGCGCCAGGTTGTCCGGGAATGCCCGGAAGGAATCGACCCGATCCTCGTCGAACGCGACAGCGGGCCGGGAACGTGGTGTTCCCGGGCCGTCGTCGCGTGTCGCGCTGCTATGTCACGCGCTGGCCTGCAGTGCGGGCCCGGCGAGGTCGTTCAGGATGGCCGTGGCCATCTTCTCTTCGCGGCCGTCCACGCCGAAGTAGATCATCGCCCGGTTGTTGGACTCGACGTAACCGGAGGCGGCCGCGGAGACGATAGCCGCCAAGGTCTGCGGCGTGAGGCGGCGGCGCGCATCGGTCATGCCCTCGCGGCTGGGGCCGTTGGTGTGCAGCGGCAGGATCGACTCGATGTGCGGCTGGTTGTGAACCGCGGCCGAGCACAGCCGGTAGGCGAAGATGCCGTAGTTGGAGTTGTTGCTGCCGCCGAGCAGAGTGTTGACCAGGTCGGTCTCGCTCGGTATCGCGTCGCCGAAGTGGTGCGGCAGGTGCGACCGGCCCCGGTCCTGCATCGTGATGGGGAACCCGTGCAGCTGTGCGGTGGTGAGCAAATCCTGGATCCATGCCTGTACCTTGGCGAGTTCCGTCGCGTTCGGGATGATGCTCGGGGCCTGGATCAGCCGAAGCTGGGCGTTGTGGGAGGCCAGCACGACGTTCATCACGCGGCAGATCCGTTTGCGGACCTCGATATCGGGGTCGAGCAGGTAGTAGGTCTGGCTGCTCGCCGACAGGGTGATCCGGACCAGGCTGAACACGCTGTAGAGGATGCCGGGCGCGGGAATCGCGAGCGCGAGTGTGCGCAGGTGATCGGTGGCGCGTTCCATGAAGCCCTGGGCATGCATCTGCAGGGTGTCCACCGGCTGCTGGCTCCAGGCCCCAACGAGGTGGTGCTGTGCGTGGCCATCCTTGCGTGCCAGACTGCCAGGCTGCCGGGCTTGTAAGGCTTGCGCAAGCGCAGCTGGCTCACGGTGAACATGTCTGCGAGCGAGTCGAGCTGCCCGGCCATCCGCTGCAAGGCAGCGTCGTTGATGTCGTTCAATTCGGTGTCTTTCGTGTCCCACGCCCGTCGGCCGCCCCTGGTGGGCGACCGACGTCCCGATCGCCGGAGCGTGGACCGCAGGACACACCGAATAACCCGGTTCGGCGCGCCGCATCCTACCGGGTGTCGTAGCATCGGGGTGTCCTGCCACAGACAAACCCGAGGCTCATGTCCTGGAGCACACGCTCCGGCGCGAGCCTCGGCGTTTTTCCGGTGTGCGCGACCGCATCTGCTGCCGCACCCGGAAATCATAGATGTAGTGACCGACAAGTCCCCGCAACACAAGAAGTTGTGTCGCGCGGTGTTTCAGACCCGCGTTCACCGAACGAGGCGGCGCTGAGGACTGCTGAAGGATCCGTCCGATCACCTGCGACTTGCGCAGGCGGTCGCCTGCTGCTCAGCCACGCAACCGCCAACCAGCAGTTCCTGGTGCGATGATCGCGGTGCCCACGCCAGAACCCCTTACGCCGGCAGGCGACACCTATTGGCAGAATATTTGGGTGACGTTGCGTTCACGCTCGCGCTTGACGTTGGCGCGTGCGCCGTCGAGAGAGCGCCGCAGCGTTCGGTTTTCGGTCCTGGCCGTGGTGAGGTTTTCGTTGAGGGCCGCGACGAGGGCACGGAGTTTGGCGTTTTCCTCGGTCAGGTGGTTGCCGTCGGGATCGTAGAGCTGCCCGACGAGGTCACCGATGCGAGCGTCGCGGTCCTTGACCGCAGCGCGGAGGGAACTGACCAATGCCTCGGCGTTGAGGGCGCGTTCGCACCAGGACGAGGTTTCTGCGGTGTGAGCCTGGTCGGCGCGGGAGGTAGTCGCGGCCTGGGATGCGTCCCGGGTGGTCAGGACGGCCCGGGTGAGTTCTGGGCGGCGTTTGTCGTAGATGAACGTTCTGCCGACTCCAGCCAGATCGCAGACGTTTTCGATGGTGAACGGCACCTTCGCTTTGGTCAGTTTGACCAGGGCCTTGCGGACGCGCTTTTCGCATTCGGCGCTGGTGCGGGATCGCTGTTCGATCAGCTCGACCGGACGACGCCGCTTGTTGTTGGTGGCCACCGTGTTTCGTTCTCCTAATTCACTGAGCTCGGTGTGTTGTCCGGTGCTTTCAGTTGTGTCGGTTGTCAATGGCCAAGTTGAAGTGGCTCTGGCGCACTTTTGATGATTTCGGGGTCAGTCCGCCAGTAGCACGCGGGCGCGGAGGAGGTCGAAGTTGGCGCGTCCGTACATGGTTCTCTTGATCATTTTGATGCGGTTCACGTTTCCTTCCACAGCGCCGCTGCTCCATTCGAGGGTGAGTCCGTTGCGGACGGCGTCGTAGTCCTTGAGCAGGCCCTCGGCGAAGCTGCGCAGGTGGCTGATGCCGCTGTTGCGGGTGGTGGTGATCCAGGTGTCGAGATGGCTTCCCCGCCGCTCGCGGGCCATGCCGGCGAAGTCGCTGACCAGCTGGTTCACCACCCGTAGGGTGTCGCATCGTTCGAGGTACTGCTTGAGTTTTCCGGACTGTTCGTCGGTCAGTTTCTCGGCTGGCAGCATCATCCAAGCAGCGATCTCACGAGTCCTCGGGCCGGACTTCACCGGTTCCGCCGACGTCGCTGCGGTAGGGGTGCGCCACGTCTGCAGCAGGCGCCGGACCGTTCTGGTGCTGCCGGCGAAGCCGCGCTCGCGGATCTCTCGGTGTAGGACGGCGGCGTTCTCACAGCCCTCGTTCCATCGTTGCTGCAGGTAGGGCTCGTAATCGTCCAGGGCGGTGACTCGTTCGCGGCGGTCGGCGGTCAGATGCTCGGGTGACTCGGCTCGGGCGTAGCGGCGCACCGTTGTGCGGTCGAGCTTCAACGCCCGCCCGATCGCGGAATGATTGATTCCCTGTGCCAGCAGGTCGTGGATCTCTCGGTGGCGTTGCCGCGTAATATTCTCTCTGCCAACAGGATCAGCGTCCTCTGTGATGGTTTGCGGTGTTGGTAGTGGCTGGGCGAGTTCTGGTTGTGTGTCCGGGTCTGCCAGGCATTTGCGGTGCGCCCGAACAACTTTGTCGACAGCTTTGGCCAGGTTGTGCAGCAGGTGCCAGCGATCGGCGACCTGGATTGCGTGGGGTGCGCCGCGGCGGGCGCCGTCGGCGTAGGGTCCGCCGCGGTCGCGGCACACAATGCGGACCTCGGGGTGTCCGGCCAGCCAGGCCGCTACGGTGTCGGAGTTGCGGTCGTCGAGGACGTCGACAGGGCGGTGGGTGGCCATATCGATGATCACCGTGCCGTATGTGTGGCCGCGCCGGATGGCGAAGTCATCGATACCGACAGCCGGTAGGCCGCCGGGTCGCGGCACCTCGAGTCCTCGGATCAGCCGCAACAGTGTCGATCGGGATACCTCCGTGCCGAGGGACCGGGTCATGCGTTGGCCCGGGCGCCCACCCAGTGCGAGGCCGACCGTGGTGAGCAGCGTGGTCAGCAGTGAACTGCGGCGCTGGTAGCGGTCGGCCAGGCCTGGGACCTGTTCAGCGAAGATCGACCGCGGACAATCGGTGTTCGCGCAGCGAAATCTGCGCGCTTGCAACCGGATTGAAACTTCACGACCACTCACCGCATGATCGGCCAGCCGACGCTCGTACCGACTGTGCACCCGATCCGAGGATCGACCACAGAGCGTGCACGCGGCAGTGCGGGCCGTCGCCGCCACTTCGAAGCGCAATGAGAACTTCGTTGCGGATACGCCGTGGACGCGAACCGCGGACCAGTGCGGGAACAGCAAGCCAAGCAGGGCGTCGGCGACGCCATCGAGAACCACGACGAGTGTCTATAACGCAAACTGTTGCACCCCACCAGAATCGACACGCCCATGATCATCACAATTGCGCCAGAGCCACTTTAAGTTGGCCATGGACAGTCGGTTGCCATCCGGTGGAGAACACCGGGGCGAAGTAGTCGTGCGTGGGGGAGCGCAGGTCCAGTTTCTCGGCTTCCTCGAGCAGGCCGAGTTCGTCCAGGGCATCGCGCAGGCCGGTGAGGACGGGTTCCCAGGGCTGCCACTGGCCCAGGATGTAGTCGCGGGCCTCATCGGTCGGTGCGCCTTCGGCGAAGTGGTAGGCGGCGTCGCGTTTGCGTTCCCAGTAGGCCAGGTCGGCACCGGTGAGCACGAAGTGCTCACACGGTCCCTGCGGTCCGTCGGTGCAGTTCTTGCCCCAGAGGCATTGCGAGCCGCCGACGACCGGGCCGTAGCGGCAGAGGCCATGTTCGACCGGAACCGAGGTCAGATCGATTCGGGCGGCCGCCGCGGCGGGGTTGTCGGCCTTCACCTCGGCGGGGCGCAGAAGGATCGTTCCGGGCTTGTCCATGCCGGGGCCGGCGGCCCAGATCTGTTGCAGGTGACGGGCCATGGTCGTGTTGCTGTAGTTCGCATAATGGGCCAGAGCCTCCTCGGAGAAGTGCCCGAGTAGCTGACGCACCAACGCCGGAGGCGCGCCGTTGTTCAGCAACGATGTCGCCAACGTCGCACGGGTCTGATGGCAGGTCACCTGTTCGCTGAGCCCGAGGCCCCCGAACCATTCGGTCCAGACCTGCCGGAACCAGCACTGCGAAACCTCCAGCAACAGATCAGGATTCATTGTCACGCGAGGAAACAGCGGCATCTCACGATCCCACGACGCCTCCAGCCGGGCTCGGCCGCGCTTGTCGAGCTGATCGAGGGTGTCGCTGTAGCGGACACGCAGTTTCGCCAGGGTGATCTCCCGGCGAAGCAGCAGCCGCTCGTAAACCGGCCTGTAGCAAGGCATCCCGTAATCGAGAACGCCGACTTTGGCGATGTCGCGCCAGAGGTAGGGCTGAGTGGCGCCGACGAGGCCGATGCAGCCGAGTCGGAGCCGCAGTGTCTCGCTGACCCGCCCGCCCTGGAACGCTTGAGTCATCCAGATGTCGGAGAACCCGACATTCTCGAAGTCGAGAGCATCGAGGGCGAGCAGATTGTCAGGGCTGATCAGCAACTGGAAGTCGCCGTAGCTCAATGGCCGGGGCCGGGGCTTGCGCGGCGGTCTCGCGTATTCGGGCAGGTTCACGATGAACATGTCCATCGCGGCGCGGGTGCAGCCGGTCTGGCGGGCTTGTCCGAGCACCGCCCGGACACTCATGGCGAACACCGTCCGGGTGTTCTCGGTCAGGGTTCGTGGTTTGGTGTGGACCGAGACGATCGGCAGCGGGATCTGCTCTTGGAACCACAGATCCCAGGTGCGTTTGACTGCTTCGGCATCGGACTTGCCGAGGGCTTCCGGGTTGTTGCCGTGGTCGGGCCGGTTCTGCTCCAGCATCCGCGACAGCAGCGCGATGGCGCCGACCCGGTAGCTGATCGTGGTGTAGCACACCTGTTTCCCGGACGGCAGCTGCGCTTCATCGGACAGGTGCTCCCAGAGCAGATCCCGCAGCCACCGCTGCGAGACCGAAGTCAGGTCCCAGGGCTTGACGCGGTTGCCCTGCGAACCGGTGAACGGCGCGCCGCCGATCAGGACGGGGTCGAACCATCCTGCCGCCTTGGCCGATTCGGGGGTGCAGCTGAGGCTGCGCGCCGCGGCAGGCAGATCCAGCCAGATCCGCCGCTCGATGTTGTAGCGGTCGGCTGTCAGCTCCGCGACGACCGGATCAGCCAGTGATTGCACCCCCGCGTCCGCCAGGGCATCGACGACCGCCTGAACGCTGGCCGGGCGCCACTGCGTGCGCCGGGCGGTGTTGGCGTGCCGATGAAGGGCGTAGCGGATCTCCCGCTGCAAGCTGACCGGCAGCTTCGCCAGCGACAGCAGCCCGCGGCTGTCGGGGTCCATCACGGAGACGACAAGCGGCTCGAAGGCCAGGAAATCCGTCCAGGAACTCACCGTCGCGGTCGGCGATTGCAGCCACCGGTCGAACTGCTGCGCGTGGGTGCCGCAGAGGTTGCGGGGTTCGCAGGCCAGGATTCGGCTGAGCGAGCCATCGTGCACGCAACCCTCGACCCAGCAGAGGGCCGCCGGCGGCATCGGCGATTGGCTCGCGGCCCAGAGAGTTTCGCAGAACCCCTTGCGGACGCAGGCGCGTCGGAACGAACTGCCATGTGTTTTGCAGCAGCCGTCGACGTCGATTTCGCGGGGGCATCCGTTGACGCGGCAGGGCTGTCTGCGGGCCCGTGCCCAGCCGATCCGGTGTGATCGGGAAGCTTGGGCGGACGCCAGGAACTCTTCGAGGCCCACAGCGTCACCGGCCCGGGTGCAGGCGCGGGCGTGTTGAACGCATAATTGCCGCGTTTCGGTTGTCGCCATCGCCGCGTCGCAGCCGCTGACGCGGCAGGCCCAGCCGTAGGTCGAGTGGTTGCGCGGAAATTCGATCGGTTCGGTCAGCAGCCACTGCGGAAACCGCTGGCTGACAACCGCATAACGCTGTTCCGGCCCCAGATCCAGGTAGTCGCTGGCCGTGGTGAGTTCGAATGCCTGCGCCGGTGCCGCGGCCGTAGCGCTCACGAGTGCGTCCGGTCCGTGGGAGCAAGGTAGGGCTCGGCCGCCGGCCGGGCCGTGGCTTCCCATGCCTGCTCAAGGAACTTCATCGACTGCCGGTTGGCCGACTTGCCGTACACGTCGGTAACCATGGCCGGACTCGACCAACCGAACTCCTGCGCCACCAGCTCCGCGTTGAAATCGGACTCGGCATACAGCGCGGCCGCTGCCTTGTGGCGGAACGAGTGGGGTCGAACGATAGTGTTCAGTCCCGCTCTGCGGCAGGCTCTTTCGAGCATCTTGCGGACACCTCCGGTGTGCAGGGCCGCGCCAGGGGTGCGGCCGCTAATGTGAACGAGGACCTGCTCGTGGTCGACCAGGTGCTGAATCGGGCGGTACTCGTCGAGCAGATAGGCGTAGAAGGTGCTGATCATGTCGTCGCTGACAGCGCGGATCACACCGTCGACCGTGTAGCCGTCCCTGCTCGGTGTCGCCGGAGCGTAAGCCTTCGCGCGAGCACGGTTCGGGTTGTCGTCGCGGCCGACGATGTGGATGTGCGGGTCGGCGCGCTGCCTGCACGGGTGGTGCCGGATCAGGTGCAGATCACACAGCCTCAACCCGCACAAGCCACCGACCCGGATTCCCGGGTTGGTGAATTGTGCGGGCTGCACCTGGTCGACCTGCATCTACGCGAGGGCGCCGACTGTGGGCAGTGTCGGTCGCCGCACGTGCACATCTGTCATCGGGAGGTGAACCCGAACCAGGCGCGGGCGAAAACCAAGCCCGCGTGGATCTTTGAGCACGGCATCGTCACCGGCGGCGCGATCCGCCGGGCGAGCCCGGCGATGATCCACACCTACTTCGAATACATGACCACCGAATATCCACGTGACGCCGAGCATGGCATGCTGCTGGTTCAGCAGCACGGCCCCAATCGCGGGCAGCCGCTCGCGCCGGTCGCGGTCCGCAAGGTGATCATGAACGCTGGCAAGCGCGTCGGGCTGGGTGTCGTGCGCCCCCACGCTTTTCGTCACCGGTTTGCGACGGGAGTGCTCGACGCGTCCGGCGGCAACACGGTAATCGCTCGCGATGCCGGTGGCTGGGCATCGGCGACGACGGTCGAGCAGATCTACGGGCACGTCGACGTCCACGATCCGGCGTTCGTCGCCGCCCTCGACCGCGTTTGGGGGCAACAGTGACGATCCCGTTGACACTGCTGCCCAGCGACAATCACAGCCGCCGCAGCCGGGACCGTCTGGAGCTGCTCACCGCGCTGATCTCGGCGCCGAACTTCGATCCGCTGTTCCGCGACGATCACATCGTGATCCCGCGTGATCACCCGGTTTATGGGTGGGGTTGTGGTTTCGATGGATGTCAGCGATCCAAGCTGGATCATGCGGTGTTCTGCGGTGCTCATTACGGCGAGTGGACGAAGGCGAAGGCCCAGGGCCGCAGTCGCGGCGAGTTCGTGGCCGATGCGGAGCCCTATCCGCTCACCGAGGGCGGACATCCGCAGCCGTGCTGCATTTGCCCGGAGCGGCCGGCAGCGTTGCTGACCACAAATTTGTGCCAGTCACACCTGTCGGAATGGCAGAAGCAGGACCCCGTCGGCACGGACTTCGACGAATGGGTGAAAGCGCAGGCACCGCGGCCGGGTTTCGGAGTCTGCCGATGCACCGTGTGCCCCTATCCGGCAGCCTCCACACTGGGGCTGTGTGATTCGCATCGGAACCGCTACTGGGCACAGGAAAACCCCGGAAATGCGCAGGTAGTGCACAGACTCGTGGGAGGCTACGGGAAGCCTGGAAGCTCCGAGATCATCTACGACGACGCGGATATGTTCCGGCAGTGGTGCATTGCCGCAGAGCCAGCCTACCGGGCGGGTGTCGTGAACCTGATCGGGTTGTCGCCGCTGATCAAGGCAGAGTTCGCTTGGGGGCTGCACGCCCACAGCCGGATGCGCCGCCCCTCGGTCTGGGACACCGCAGCCATCCAACGCGCAATCAACATCTGTCGCGAGCTCCGGTACGCGTCGATGGCGGACGTCGTCGCGCACGACTTCACCGGCGTCTCGGGCCACCCTGCCAAGACCCGGTCGATCTGCCGTGAGATCGCCGAGGGCCTGCGCCTGATCTACTCCAGTCCCCAGGACACACGGGAGGCCGGCTACATCGAGACCGAGCACTTCGGGCGGCGCTTCCCCAAGGCCGCCAGCACAGTCGATCTGACCGCAGTACCGCAACGCTGGCTGCGGGACCTGCTCTGGGACCACCTGGCAGAGGTGCTGCGCTCACCGCGCTACCCCCGCACCCGAGGCGCGTTCGACTCCCTGCGCCGCGCCTGCATCGAGCTCGGTGCATTCCTCCAACTCGACGCCCCCGCTGGCGGCCACAAGCCCACACTGCTGCGCGAAGAACACATGCAGCGCTTCGCCGCCGACCAATACCACCGCGAACGGCACGCAATGCCATCCATGTCGATGACCCGGACGGACGGCAGCCCATCCATCGTCACGACGATCACCCGGCGGATCGTATTCAGCTACGCCCGCCACGTGCTCTACCGTGCGCTCGAAACCGGCCGCACCGCCGAGCTGGGACTGGATCCCGCGTTCATCGCCGCCCTCCCCGCCGCTGGACCTGAACTGAAGCGCTCCCGAAATCCGTTCACCGACGACGTCGCCCGTGCTCTCGCCGATGAGACCAACCTGCAGATGCTCGCCCGCGATCACGACCCCAACGACCGCGGCCTGCGCGACATCTGGGAAGTCATCATCCTCACCGGCCGCCGCTGCCGGGAGGTGATCGAGCTGCGGCTGGACTGCATCGGCCGCTACAGCGGCCTGCCGATGCTCTGGCACGACCAGACCAAGGTCGGCAACCTCAACGAGGGCATCCGGATCCCCGAACCGCTCTACGCCCGCATCGACCAACGCCGACACAAGACCATCATCCGATTCGAGCACCGGCACGGCCGACTACCCACACCTGCCGAACGCGCCGTCATCGCACTGTTTCCCACCCACATCCGCAACCCCGACGAGACCGCCAGCGTCTCCTACAGCCACTTCGGCGATTGCTTCCGAGCATGGATCGCGCAGCTCGAGCTGCCCCGCACGGTCGCCCATCAGGCAAGGCATTCGCTGGCCACCAATCTTCTGCGCGCCGGGGCGAGTCTGGCCCACATCCGCCGTTACCTGGGCCAGGTTTCAAACCGAATGGCCGAGCATTACATCAACGTCGCCCACTCCGACCTCGAGGACATCCTGCACGCGGTCTGGGTCGCCGGACCCGGCGCGGCGCACCCGGGCGAATTGATTTGCGACGCAACAGCTCCAATGTCCCGCGAGCAGGCTATGACGCTTTCGTTGGATCTGTCGCGACGCAGCACCCCCGCCGAGGGCGGCTTCTGCACCTTCCAACCCGTCGTCAATGGCGATGCCTGCCCTTGGAAACTCAACTGCGAGAACTGCGATCACTTCGTGCTCTCGGGTGCCGACCTGCTCTACTGGCGCCGCAAGCAGGAGCAATGGCGTTCCATCGCCGAACGCGCACCCGACGACGCCACCGCCGACTACCTCCACCATGTCTTCGAACCCACCGCCCGCGCCATCGACGGCCTGGAAAAAGCACTCGCCGGGCTCGGCCTGCTCGATGAAGCGCTTCAACTCGACCTTCGCCGTCCGCAGGACTACTTCCACCGCATCTGGGCGACCAACTTTCGCGCCCGCGACCTCGCCGTCACCAACGACCAGGAGCCAGCATGACGTCATCGGCCGCCAAGACCGCGGCTGCCCGCCAAACCCGCCGAACTGCGACCGCCCGGATGCTCGACCGCGTAGCTGAATCAGTCGGACAGCTCAAACGCGAGCGGAGCAAGATCACCGTCGCAGCAGTGGCCCGCCGCGCGGATGTCTCACGGACGTTCCTCTATCAAAATCCCGAGGCACACATGCTGATTCGCGAAGCGGCCGCCACTGCCATCTCCAGTCGAGTCCGCGCCGACGCCGAAGCGGCCAGGACCGAGGCTTCTTGGCGCGAGCGCGCCCTCAACGCCGAAGAGGCACTCACCGCGTCCTACAACGCGATCGCGCAGCAGCGCACCACGATCGGTGAGCTTCTCGGCCACATCCGTGACCTCGAAGCCGATCTTCCCGAGGACGGCGCTCAGCGGCTGATCACCGAGAACACCACCCTCAAAGCCCAGCTCAAACAGCTCACCCGCGACAACCAACACTTGCAAGAACGACTCCACGGCGCCCGAGACAACAACCGATTCCTCGATAACCGAGTAGCCGAGCTGGAAGCACAACTCGCCGACTGACTGCAACCCGTCGGTGCTGCTCTGCATCACCAGCAGGGTGCCGATAGTTGGCCGGATGCCGTCTGCGCGGAGGTGTCCGCGCTGATTGCCGCATCCTGTTGTGGGATCTTGCCGGGCGAGCGGCCTCCGCTGCCCTGCGGATGTGCCAGGACTGTCCCACTCCAGCCAAGGACTACACCAGATCATTACCGGGCACTTGTGCTTTATAGGCCTGCTTGATCCTGCCAGCGGGCCAATTCGCGCTGGCTGTGCAGGGTATCGGGGTGGTCGGGGCCTAGGACCCGTATCCGGTCTGCGACGAGCTCGGCCAATGCCGCCGCCGCTCCGGCGGCGTCCCCCGCCTTCCCGCGACATACGGCCATGTTATGCCTTGCATAGAGGGTGTCGGGGTGGTCTGGGCCCAGCCGTCGTATCTTGCTGGCCAGGCTGGCAGCAGTGTCCAACTGGCGTGCGGCGTCTTGTTCGCCAGCGTTGGCGCGTGCCCGCAGCTCCTGCAGATGCTGCTCGCCCAGCAGTCGGACGAGTTCGTTGGTTGCGTCCGGGTTGCCGCTGGGGGCGGGCTCCTGAACCGTGATCGCCTTCTCCGGCATACTGAAGTCCGTGTGGAGCGCGGGAAGCTGCGCGAGGATGGTCTGCGCTTGGGTCAGGATCTGGGGCAATGAGTCGTGGCCGATATCGGCGCCGGTAATGAGTTCGACGATATTGCTGCAGAAGGCGCGGATACCATCGAGATGTAGTGCGAGGGACTTCGCCGGATTCCAGAACGCATCATTGACCTCGTAGACACCGCGACCGAAAACGTCGTGGGGATCGCCGTCGACGGAGCGCAGATTTGTCGGCAGATCCGCGCGACTGGTCGGCGGATGGTTGTCCCAATCGGGCGCGAGCAGACCACGGATGGTCATCTCGCGGTCGATGGCGTCGCGCACCTCGCGCACGGCTTTCCAGAATTCGCGGAGATCGCGGCGGATGTCGTCGGGAGTGGCGAGGTCAATGCCGGGCGCGATCACGATTGCGATCGTGGGTGAAGTCAGGGTACGGCCCGCGTCGTAGAGAATGTCGAGCTGGAGCAAGTAGATGAGAGTGACGGGCGCGTGCACATCGGGGGCGGCGAGGCGGATGTGGAAACGGTCGGCGTCGCCGGGTGCGATGTCCTGAGAGAGGCCCACGCTGCGTTGAGTGCCGCTGGATCGCTCAGGAATGGGGAGGTCGACGTCATATTCGTGGCTGGGGCGGAGGTAGCCCCAGGGCCGCCGCTGTTTGTAGGGCATGAAGCCGAGCACGCAAGCAGGGGCGAGGGTGGCGGCGCGGTGGATGTGAATGGTGGCGTGGTGAAGGAGAGCCGATTTGTCTCCGGTATTGCGGAATTTGAGGTCGAGAACGGCGCTGGAACCAACTCGTGCGTCGGTCGCAGAGAGACTGTCGACAGCGCACAGCTCAAGTCGGGAGTCGTCGCCAGTGCCGTGATAGTGGATGACGATATCCCGGCCGACCTGCACGTCTGTGATGGAGATCGCGGGCGTGGGATCCGACAGCGCAGCGGTGTCCCGGTCTGCTACTGCTGCGCTGTCGGAGGGTGCAGCGGCTGCCCGGTTCCCGCCTGTACCCCGGTGATCGTGAACGAGCCGTCCACGGACGCGTTCTCGACGCTCAAGCCGGTACCGGTAGTGGTGACGTCAGTGATCGTCAGCTCACCGGCGCGGACCTCCCGTAGCCGCACACCAACCGTGTCGGCAGCCTGTGGTGCGTGGCGATGCACCGCCACCAGCACCTGACCCGCCGCAGCCAGCAGCTCTTCGTCACCTCCGGCGCCGGCCCGCCGGAGTTCCCCGGCTAGCGCCGCCCGCGGGTCAGGAGACTGCGGTTGCTGTTCCACCACGTCCACAGGCACCGACTGGTACCGGCCGGTGATCAGCTGCTTCAGCGCCTGATACGCGTCGGCGATCGCCCGCTCGGCCGTGCTGCCCAAACCCGCGGCGGCACCCGCCGCTACCGCGGCCGCCACCATCGTCACCGGCTCCACCCACTGACCTCCCGTACTCCGGATCGCCCCATCTTGGTATGGGGATACCTGCCACTCAACCAAGTGGCAATCACCCATACAAGAGGATCAGCGAACCATAACCACCGGTCTGATGCGACCGGCCTGTACGCGAGCAAACTCGGTGCACCGCACCGCATCCGGATAGACCGACGGCTGGTGCTGGTGTTGCTGGTCAACGTTGACGTCAACGTGATTGCCTCGATCCGTTCCCGGTGTCTGCGTCGGCGAAGGCCCGGTAGAGCGAGACGTCGGACGGGTGTTTGCCTGCCCGCTTACCGGTTTGATCTGAAGTTCGCGGCGATGTCGGGGAGCCGAAAGAGCCGGTCTGCTCGGCCAACTCCAGCACCGGCACCAACCCGGCGCACGACACGAGATTCGTCTCATCGAACACCGCCGACCCCGCAGCGAACGTATGCAAGGATCGCATTGGAAATGCCTCCTGATCACTGGATGATTCCGACCTCGGCAGTCACAATCATCCCAGTTCAGAAGGCATTTCCCATTTCACACGCCGGACGCAGCCCCACCCCCACCCACGAATTCAGGCTCAGCGACCTGGTCGAGGTCCAAGGCGGGTGTCCATGTCGAGTTGGAACCGGCCGTAGGGGTTGACGTGTGCCCAGCACAGGGCGCTCAAGGCCCGACGGTCCTCCGGTGTGAGCCCGCTTGGCCCACACCGGGTCGGCCAGAACTCGTTGCAGCAAAAGGGTATTGATGTAGACGAGGCTGCTCTGCAACAGATGGAGAGCGAGCATCGACACCTCGACGGTCTCCCGGTCTGGGCCGGTGAGCTTGCCGTAGAAGACGACCTCGTTGGCTGAGTTCCACTTGTCCACCACCTGCAACCCAGGACCCAGAATCGCCCCGCATCAATTCATCAGAAACGACGACATATTGTGCTCCGGTTGGCGTGATGAGATCGGCGCCTACGGGATCCAGTGCAGCAACAACGACGAGGCATTCCGCGTCTCCCGCAACCGATACAGCCTTACCTATGCCTGACTTCGAATCACGCTGACCTCGGTGTCCTCGCTGGAAATGGGAGTGTGACAGTCCCCGGTATGCAGCATGGCAGGATGGCGAACCAGAAATAAGGACCTCATCGGGAGAGCCAGGCACGGAGGGTTCGGGCGAGGGCGTTGGTGGATTTGTGCGCGTGATCGAGTTTTCGGCGCACATGGATTGTGAACGGATCTTGCGGGCCGAGTACACGTCGGCTGTCGGCGAGGGCCGTTTCGTATAGCGGGATGGCGGTGTCGACGCGCCCGACGGACTCGTAGGCTTCGGCGAGATTGCTACGCGCGAAGAGGGTTTCGTGGTGGTCGGGCCCGAGTATTCGTGTGCTGTCGGTGAGGGTTGTCTCGAACTGGACGGTCGCCTCGTCGAGGCGTCCCGTCGAGTGGTAGCCGAACGCGAGGTTGGTACGGGAGGCGAGGGTGTCAGACATCCCAGGAGCTTGGGTGTCAAGGAAATTCAAGCTGCGAGGTGCTGGTGGCGGTGTGACCAGGCCGCTTGCTGGCTGTAGGGAGTCTTGGTTTTCAGGCAGCCGTGCAGGATGCCGACGAGCCGGTTGCCGAGCTGGCGGAGAGCGGCGTTGTAGTTCATGTCGCGGGCTCGTAGCTCGTCGTAGTAGGCGCGCGCTCCGGGGTCGTGCAGGATCGCCGCACCGGCCTGCATGTGCAGGGCGTCGACGAGCCGATCGTTGTGGACGAACCGGGCGTGGACGGTTTTGGTCTTGCCGGACTGGCGGGTGATCGGGGCGGTGCCGGCGTAGTTCTTGCGGGATTTGGCGTCGGCGTAACGGCCATCGGCGTCGCCGAACTCGGCAAGCACCCGGGCGCCGGTGATCACGCCCATGCCGGGTTGGCTGAGGTAGACCTCAGCGTCCGGGTGCCGGCCAAAACACGACCCCACCTCGCCCTCGAGGATCTTGACCTGCTCGTTGAGGGTGCGCAGGACCGCGACCGTCGCGCGGACCGATGCCGCGTAGGCGCCGGCCACGATCTCGGCCTGGCCCAGGTGCTCACCGCGCAGCGCCGCCTGGATCGCGGCGGCCTTGGCGGGGATATCGCGGCGTCGTGCCCGCTTGAGCGCGGTAGTGATCTGGCCGATCGTCAACCGTGCCGCAGTGGCGGGATCGGCGGCCTTGCCCAGCAGTTCGAGGGTGTCGGCACCGGCGAGCCCGAGCGGCTTGTAGGCCTCGAGTGCCGCCGGGAAGTACTCGCGCAGCGCCGTGCGCAGCCGCAGCATGTGCCGGGTGCGTTCCCAGATCAACGTCTGATGCGCGCGGGCGGCGACCTTGACCGCCGCGGCCTCGTCGGAATCGGCGGCGACCTGACGCAGCTGGTGGCGGCGGGTGCGCAGCATGTCGGCCAGGGTCTTCGCGTCGGCCTTGTCGTCCTTGGCGCCCGACAGCGACAGCAGTTCCCGATGACGGGCAGCGGTTTTCGGGTTGACCCCGTACACCTGGTAGCCGGCCGCGACCAGCGCCCGCACCCACGTGCCGCGGTCGGTCTCGATGCACACCAGCACCTGCCCGGGATCGGAATCCTGTGGCAGGAACCGGGCGATCAGCTCATGCAGCCGGGTCATGCCCTCGACGCCCTCGGGTAGCCTGGCTGCCTTCAGGGTCTTGCCTTGTTCGTCCTGCACCTCCACGTCATGGTGATCTTCGGCCCAGTCGTCTCCGACGAACAGCATCGTGTGCTCCTGAATCTGCCGGTTCGGTCATCAGCAGCCGACGGGAGACCCAGCGCCCTAATGGACCAGTGCTCACACCAAAGGTGTTGGTGGGCACGACATCCCATAAGTTGTTTCGCTCCCGGCCACCGGCAGGGGCACGGTCTGACACAAGAACTCGAAGCTCAGGGTGCGTAAGTGCTCACCTGCCGGGGCTACCGGCACCGAGTCTGCCCTACCGACCGACCCGGTAGCTCCCATTAGGATGGTCGCCGCCGAGCACCCGTTCGCGGTCGGCGAGGGTCTGCTCGTTCAGTTGAACCGCCTCGTCGGGGCGGCCTGCCGAGTCGTAGCCGAACGCGAGGTTGTTGCGGGAGGTGAGGGTGTCGGGATGGTCGCGGCCGAGTACCCGTTCGCGGTCGATCAAGTTTGCCTCCAAGAGCTCGATCGCTTCGTCGAGACGGCCGGCCGATAGATAGCAAGTAGCGAGGTTGTTGCGGGAGAGGAGGGTCATTTGATGGTCGGCGCCCAGCGCCGGCACACAGGCCAGATAGGTGGTTTCGTGCAGTTCGATTGCGTCCTCGAGACGGCCCGCCGTCACATACGCCGAGGCGAGCTTGTTGCGAGTGGTGAGGGTATCTGGATGGTCGGCTCCGAGAACGCGATCGCAGTCGGTCAGAGTTTCCAATAACAGCGGGATCGCCTCCTCGGGATGTCCCGCCGTTTTGTAAGCGCCGGCCAGGTTGTCGCGGGAGGTGAGTGTGTCCGGGTGGTCGGCTCCGAGAACTTGCTCGCGGTCGGCGAGAAGCGCCTCGTACAACTGGATCGCCTCGCTGAGACGTCCGGCAGATTCGTAGGTCGCGGCGAGGTTGTTACGGGAATAGAGGGTGGTGGGGTGGTCAGGACCGAGTGCCCGTTCACAATCGGGAATGGTCGATTCGAATAGCGTTGCGGCGCGGTCGAGTTGTCCCGCCAATCGGTAGATGTAGGCGAGATTGTGGCGTTCGGCCAGAGTGTTGGCGTGGAAATGGCCGAATACCCGCTCGTTATCGGTGACGACTTGCTCGTACAGCCTTATAGATTCATCCAGCTGCCCGGCGGACCCGAAAGCCCTGGCGACGTAGCTGCGCACAGTGAGGGTGTTAGGGTGGTTTGGGCCGAGAAAGTGTTCGAAGTTCGCGGCGACAAGCTGTCCAAGCGCGATGGCTCGGGTGAGATCGGCGGTCTCGATCAGATGTGTCACGGCCCATGCACGCGCCAACAGCACCTGCTCCACCAGATCGACATCGCCCTGGGCCAGCCGCGTATCCCACAGGGCCTCGATCTGGTCGACGAGATGCCTCCCGACGTGCCCACGACTGTGATCTGTCGAACAGACACGGCCCGATCACCGCCAGTGCGGTGTTGACGAGATCGTTGGCTATGTCTACGGATTGGGCGCGTTCACGCAGCACCCGGGACACCAGCCGGTGCATGATCACGGCTGCGCCATCGGTCGACCACGACAACAACGAACCCATCGAGCACAGCTCGAGCACCTCGTCCAACCGACCATCGGGGTCGGGCAGGACAGTCCGACGCACACCTGCGGGTGAGAGCATCGCCATCACCCCGAGCAGCCAACTCACCACCACGTCCAGGTCAGGCTCATCGGCGCCGGTCTCGACTGTATCGATCGACAACAACACCGCCTGCACTACCGACCGCGGGTAGTCGTGGCCTGCACGGCGGGCCACGACTACCGGAAGTGGATGGTCGGCTAGCAACTGCCGATACCGGCCATAGCCGATACGACGTCCGTTGATCGTCGCGCCCAGGTCGGCGGCCACCGAATCAGCGCCGACTTCATCGGCCGATCCAGTGGCCTGGCAGAGAAAGCGCACTGACTCCGGCCGGTTGAAACAGTCCAGCTCGACCGGCTCGCCCAACGCGGTGAACGCGCGATCGGTGCTAGTGATCAGCACTCGCGCCTGGCCCCCGACGGCAGGGCTCCGGCGTTGTCGGGGTCTAGGTCATGAGCTGCGGAAACCGGTTGCGCGACACGCCGGTTCGGGATGCGAGGCGGACACGGGCTTCTCGGTGACGATGAAGGTTCCTACGCCTGAATCGATTTCCGGAGTCGCCCGTGTCCGCTGGTCCAGTATCGCTTGCCGAGCCCGTGGTGGAGGTGTTGACCCGTCGGCGCGTCGAACCGGCACCGTCGCCGCTACCGCAGGACCGGGTGATCGAGCCGTGTTTGCTACAGATGTTGGGGACGGTGCCCGACCCCCGCGATCCACGCGGGGTCCGCTACCCGTTGACCGCGTTGTTGGCGATCATGATCCTGGCCACCGCGGCCGGGATGCGGTCGGTGGCCGGGATCGCCTGTTGGACCCGTACCGCGCCGACGGAAGTGTTGGCGCAGTTGGGCATCCGGGTCCGACGCCCGAGCGAGAAGACGTTGCGCACGATTATGGCCCGCCTCGACGCCGCCGACCTGGACCAACGGTTGGGCGACTACTTCGCCGGCATAGCCGCCACGGTCGACACCACTACGGAGCTGATGGCCGTCGCGCTGGACGGCAAGACCGTGAGAGGTGCACGGTTGGGTGGTGGCCGGGCACCGCACCTGGTGTCGATGTTCGCCCACCACACCCGCCTGGTCCTGGGCCAGTTGGCGGTCGCCTCGAAGACCAATGAGATCCCAACGGTCCGGAAATTACTGCAATTATTCAGTCGCACAACGCTTTTGGTGACCATCGATGCTATGCACACGCAGACCGCGACGGCGAAGCTGATCTGCGGAAAGCTGAAATCGCACTACCTGATGACCGTAAAATCCAACCAGTGCGCCACGAGGCGCTCCGACGCATCCCCGCTTCAGGCGGGACAGACTCGAAGGGAGGTCTGCTGGGTCCGATGACTTACCTGGATCCGAAAGGTGAAGGGGACCAGAGCATGTCAGAAAACCGGCGGCCGGGTCCAGGTGCCTGGGACGGCGCGTCGGGGGACCCGCGCGGTATGGCGAAGGCTTGATTGCTTGAACCCCAATCTCCAGCAGCAGCAATTTACTGCGACCGGAACGGCACCTGAAACCGGTGTCCGTCGTGGCCGGGGACGTACTGGTTCGCCCCGGCCAACCTTTCGCGGCGGAAGCGATGCCCGGCGAGGGCATTGAAGGAGATGAATGGGGCGCCTGCAGCCGCGCTGCAACGTGTGTCGGAGACGAACGTGGGATCACCGTCCCGGTCTGGCCGGCGGTGACGGAGTGCTCGTAGTAGTCGGCGGAGTCACGCCCGGCCGAGGGGAGCGGGAAACCCGCTCGCAGGGCGAAGTTGCGCCGTCTAACTCGGCGTTGGATCACTCTCGCAGAGAGTAGAGGTTCGGAAGGAGCAGACCCTTTGGGTCACCCGTCTTACCTGGACGCGAAAGCGCGAGGGGACAACAGCATGGCGGGAAAGCGTGGAGCATTGTGAAGGCGTTGATGGTGCTGCCGCGCAAGACCCGTGTGATATGGCGAAGACCAGACTGTTTGAAGCCCAGTTCCCGGTGATGGAAATGTGCATCCTCCGACATACAACGCCCGGAGCGGAGCCACCAGCATCAGGCGAATCCCCTTTGCTTCGCCCCAACCCTTCCGGCTGGTGGGCGGTGGGCAACGAGCTCACTCAAGGGAACGGACGGGCCGCCTACGTCGCACTCGATACGTCCAGCGCAAGAGGAATTCGGGATCACCTACCGGGCGCGAGCCCCACGGTGACGGAGTGCCAATAGTAGTCGTGGGAGTGACGCCCCACCAGGGAGAGCGGGAAAGCCGTTCACAGGGCCAAGTGGCACAGGTGTCGAGGTTATCCGGATAGATGAGGTATGCGTAATGCAGAGAGCCGAAGTCCTGAGGGAGATCATCCATGAACGCGGTAAGAGAGGATTGCCACTGGAGAGATTGTATCGGCACTTGTTCAACCCGGAGTTGTATCTGCGTGCCTACGGCAAGATCTACCGAAACGACGGTTCCATGACGCCCGGCTCTAATCAGGAGACCGTGGATGGCATGAGCCTGAAGAAGATTCAGGCGATCATCGAAGCGCTGCGGTATGAGCGCTATCGGTGGTCCCCGGTAAGGCGTGTATATATCGACAAGAAAGGATCGCCGAAGAAACGCCGACCCCTGGGTCTGCCGTCGTGGTCGGATAAGCTGTTGCAGGAAGTGATCCGTTCCCTGTTGGAAGCGTATTACGAGCCGCAGTTTTCCGAACGTTCTCACGGCTTCCGGCCGGGGAAGGGCTGTCACACCGCTCTGACGGAAATATCGCAGTCGTGGCGCAGTATGACGTGGTTCGTCGAGGGAGATATCTCCCAGTGTTTCGACCGGCTCGACCATGGGGTGCTGCACTCCATTCTGGTCGAAGACATTCACGACAACCGTTTCTTGCGGTTGATCGACGGACTGCTCCAGGCTGGATATCTAGAGGAATGGCGTTACCACGAAACATTGAGTGGCGCACCGCAAGGTGGATTATGCGCAGCTGCGCATAATCCCCCTTATGAACAGCGCTGGGTTATGCGCAGTGTCGGTCGGTATGGCCTGATGACAGCGATTTCAGGGGTCGATCACTGCGCATAACGCGTGGATCCTCTGATCAGGAGGTCCGGCATGGTGCCGGGCCGGGCATGATCGGAGGTCGGTTGTCATGGCGAGGTTGTCTGCGTTGGTGTCGGGCCTGGAAGCGGAGTTGCAGCGTCTGGGCTACAAGGAATCGACGCTGGTCTGGTACCGGGGGTGCTGGCGGCGGATGCAAAAGTACTTCGCTGCACGGGGTGTCGAGGAGTTTTTCTTGGATGGGGCGATGGCGTGGGTCGACGACGCGTGCGGGTTCTTCGGCAAGGAGCAGGCCGGAACACTGAAGCCAACCGATGTGTATCTGTTCAGGGTCGCTGCGATGCTGGACGATTACGCGGTCCACGGGGCGGTGCTGCGCCGCTACAGCCGGTCGGTGAGCAAGCTGGACGAGGCCGGCATTGAGACGGTGGCCCGGTTCCAGGCGCAGCTGCGCTCGGCTGGGCGTTCGGTGTCGACGGTGCGGACTTATGGGACGCTGGCCGGGGAATTCGTCGCGTTCACCGGCACCCGTGGAGGGTTAGGCTGCTGCGACGCCGCCATGATCGGGGCGTTCGTCGCCACACTGACCGGATACCAGTTCAAGACCGTCGAGCAGAAACTCTGTGCGGTGCGGTCGTTCCTGCGGTTCGCCTCCGCCGTCGGCTTGGTCGACGAGGCGTGTCTGGAGGCGGTGCCAGCGGCACGCTCGTCCCGCCACGCCAGGATCCCGTCGGTGTGGGGTCCAGGCGAGGTGGCCAGGATCGTGGAAGCGATCGACCGGGACAACCCGTGCGGGAAAAGGGATTACGCGATCATCCTGCTGATCACCAGGCTCGGGCTGCGCGGCGTCGACATCAAACGGCTGGAGTTCGCCGACTTCGACTGGCCGGGCAACCGCCTGTTCGTGACGCAGGTCAAGACTGGTCACCGAGTGCGGCTGCCGCTGCTGAAAGATGTCGGCTGGGCGGTGATCGATTACATCCGCCACGGCCGGCCCGACTGTGAGCATCCGCAGGTGTTCGTGCGGCATATGGCCCCGATCGGCCCGTTCTCCGATCAGGACCATTTACATCAGATTCTGGTCAAACATGCTCGGGCAGCGCATGTTCCGGTGAGCGAGAAACGCCGACACGGCATGCACTCTCTGCGGCATTCGCTGGCGACCCGGCTGATGGAAAGCGGCACACCGGTCGAGCAGATCGCTGACATCCTCGGTCACCAGGACGTCCGGTCGACTGGTGTCTATCTGAAATCCTCTCTGGGCCTTTTGGCCAAGTGCGCGCTGGACCCGGACGAGCCCACGCATGGGGTGACGCGATGAACGCCGACATCACGATGACCGAGGCGATCGGTGCTCTGGTCACCGAAAAACGCGCCACCGGTTACAAATACGGCGCCGAGGAACGGGTGCTGATCCGGTTCGCCGCGTTCACCGCAGCCCGGTTCCCCGGCCAGCAGGCACCCACCCAGGCCTCGGTCGAGGCATGGATCGCAGCCGCCCGTCGACGCGACGTCACTCCGTCGACCCTGCATGGCTTGGCCGCGCCGGTGCGGGAGTTGGCCCGCTGGCTGGGCCGCCGGGGCGTGGCGGCCTACGTCCTGCCCGCTGGGGCACTGCCCCGTCCCGCCCGTTACGTCCCGCACATCTATACCGACCAAGAGCTGGCCGCGGTGTTCGCCCAGACCGACCGCTGCCACTACGACTCCCAGGTCCCGTTCCGGCACCTGGTCATGCCGGTGTTGTTCCGCACGATCTACGCCTGCGGGCTGCGTGCTTCCGAAGCCCGACTGCTGGCCTTCGGCGACGTCGATCTCGAGGCCGGGGTCCTGACCATCCGCGACGGCAAGGGCGGCAAAGACCGGCAGGTCCCGGTCAGCGCACCGCTGCGTGAGCGGCTGGCCGACTACTACGACCAAGTGGCCGGGCGCACCGGCGCGGACTGGCTGTTCCCCGGCACCACCGGACGCCCGCTGACGATCGGCAACATCGACAAGAACTTCCGCCGGTTCCTCTGGCAGGCCCGCATCCCCCACGGCGGCCGGGGCCGTGGCCCGCGCGTCCACGATCTGCGGCACACCATGGCAGTCAACAATCTTCGGGCCTGGTTCGCCCACGGCGAGGATGTCGCGGCGCTGCTACCGATCCTGCAGACCTACATGGGGCATTCGTCGGTCGCCGACACCGACTACTACCTGAGGCTGACCGCCGAGTCCTACCCGCACATCGCCGCCCACATCCAACACGCCTACGGCGACATCGTCCCGCCTGTCACGGAAGGCCCTCGTGATGGCCACTGATTTCGCGGTGTTGCTGCACCGGTTCCTCACCTCACACCTGGCCGGGCTGCGCGGCTGCTCACCCAACACGATCGCCTCCTACCGCGACACCTTCAAACTTTTGATCGCCTGGTTCCGCGACCACAAATCCATCCCGCCCGACAAACTCACCCTCGACCGCATCGACGCCGGCGCGATCACCGCGTTCCTCGACTGGCTGGAAACACAACGGCACAACAGCATCTCGACCCGCAACCAGCGCCTGGCCGCGGTCAGTTCGTTCTTCCGATGGCTGCAATCCCAAGACCCGGCCCGAATGGCCGCTTGCCAGGACATCCTCGCAGTCCCGGCCAAACGCAAGGCCCAACCGGGCGTCCATCACCTCACCGTCGCCCAGACCCGTCGCCTGCTCACCGGCCCCGACCGGTCCACCCGGCCAGGCCGCCGCGACGCGACCCTGCTGGCCACCCTCTACGACACCGCCGCCAGAGTCTCCGAATTCACCGACCTGACCGTCGGCGACATCCGCCTGCAACCCCCGGCCCTGGCGGTGCTGACCGGCAAGGGCCGCAAAATCCGCCACGTCCCGCTCGGCGACAACACCACGGCCCTGCTAAACGCCTACCTGACCGAACACGGCCTCGACACCCGCGGCCACGACGAGCATCCACTGTTCACCAACCAGCATCACAACAAGCTCAGCCGCAGCGGAATCGCTTGGATCATCAGCAAATACCGCGCCCGCGCCGACGATCCGGAACTGACCGGCGCACACCTCGGCCCGCACACCCTGCGCCACTCCAAGGCCATGCACCTCTACGAGGCCGGCGTCCCGCTGCCCTACATCCGCGACATCCTCGGACACGTAGACCTGACCACCACCGAGATCTACGCCCGCGCCTCCACCGAGGCCAAACGCAAAGCCCTCGAAGCCGCCTACAGCGAAATCGTCACCGACGAACTACCCGAATGGAACCACGACACCGGACTACTCAACTGGCTCACCAGCCTATGAACCAGCACTGCGGTTATGCGCAGTGATCGACCCCTGAAATCGCTGTCATCAGGCCATACCGACCGACACTGCGCATAACCCAGCGCTGTTCATAAGGGGGTATTTTGAGTCCTTTGCTCTCCAACATCTATCTGGACCGGTTGGACAAGTACGTCGAGACAACACTTCTGCCCGCCTTCAACCGGGGAGCCCGGCGCAGGCCGTATCTGCCGTATATGCGGGTGCACAAGGCAGCATGGAAGCTGGAGAAACGTGGTCAACGGGAGGAAGCGCGGCAGTTGCGTCGTCAGCTGCAACAACTTCCCTCTCATGACCCGAATGATCCGGGTTTCCGCCGGCTGCACTATATCCGCTATGCCGACGATTGGTTGCTGGGATTCTCCGGAACACGGCGGGAAGCCGAATTGATCAAGGAACAGGTCGGTAGGTTCCTGCGGGATCGTTTGAAGCTGGAACTGTCCGAGCCGAAGACCCTGATCACCCACGGGCGGACACAGGCCGCTCGATTTCTCGGCTACGAAATCGTGGTCCACCACAACGACGCCAAGCGCGATCGGAACGGTCACCGCTCGATCAACGGGCAGATCGGCCTGAAAGTGCCGATGGATGTCGTGCGGGGAAAACGCAAACCCTATCTGCGCCGCGGTAAACCTGCTGCTCTGCTCGCGCGTGCGCACGATTCGGACTTCCGGATCGTCGCGCGCTATCAGGCGGAGTTCCGGGGCATCGCGGAGTATTACCAGCTGGCCTACAACCGGCACCGTCTCGGCCTGCTGAGATGGATTATGGAACGGTCTTTGACCAAGACGCTGGGACATAAGAACAAGATCAGCGTCACCAAGGTCTGGAACCGTTACCGGTCCACCTGGCAGACGCCTGCCGGTCCCCGAAGGGGACTTCAGGTCGAAGTCGAACGCGGGAACGGAAAGAAAGCCCTGGTCGCTCGGTGGGGCGGAATATCGTTGGCCCGCAGGACCATGAGGGTAACCCTCAAAGACGAACTCCCGGCGGTATGGAGGAAGCGCTCCGCAGAACTCATCGACCGGCTCATGACCGGCCGCTGCGAACTCTGCAAGAAATACACGGACGTCGAAGCGCACCACATTCGGCGACTGAGCGACCTCCCCTCGGAGAATGAGGCTGAGCAGCCCGACTGGGCAAAGCAGATGGCATCACGCCGCCGCAAAGCCCTTATCGTCTGTCGCGACTGCCACAAAGACATCCACAACGGATGTTCCACCCGGCAGGATTCGAGGAAAACGGCACTGGAGAGCCGGGTGCGGTCATAAGTCGCACGCCCGGTTCGGAGGGGGGCCGTCGGAAAAGGAGCCGCGCACGCGGACACCTCGCCGACGGCCTACCCAGCGGGCACAGATGAATGCGGGTATCGACAAACCTGGAGGTATGCGAAATGCAGAGTGCTGAAACGGTTCTCGGTGTCCTGCGTGACAGGGGCAGGCAGGGCCTGCCGCTGGATCGGTTGTATCGGCAGCTGTTCAACGAGCAGCTGTTTCTGATGGCCTACGGGCGCATCTACGCCAACGACGGCGCGATGACACCCGGGGTCGACGGGGACACACCCGACGGGATGAGCCTGGAGGTGATCCGGAGTGTCATCGGCCGTTTGCGGGCCGAACGCTACCGGTTCACTCCGGCCCGGCGGGTCTACATCCCCAAGAAGAACGGAACCCGCAGGCCGTTGGGTTTGCCGACCTGGACCGACAAACTGGTCGGTGAGGTGGTGCGCCTGCTGTTGGAGGCGTACTACGAGCCGCAGTTCTCGGCCCGCTCGCACGGGTTCCGTTCCGGGCGGGGCTGTCATACCGCGCTCGACGAGATCGCTTCGACATGGACGGGCACGACCTGGTTCATCGAGGGCGATATCGCCGATTGTTTGAAGTCATCGACACACTGCTCCTTTCGTTGATTGTCATGGTTGAAACAGTCCTTCCGGGGTGGTGGGGGGTTGGATACGCAGGCCTTTTCGTCGTCCGGTGCGGACGTGGACGGCTTGCAGTTCGCCGGTCTTGACACGGTGCATGATGGTTTGGCGGGACACTTTGTAGGCGAGGGTGGCTTCGAGCATGGCCAGCCACCCTTCAGGGGCGTCATCGACGAACAGGGCGCGGACGTTGTCGGTGAGCCGGATCCGCCAGGGCGCGCCGGGGGTGAGTTGTTCTCCGGCGATGAATCCGTCGCCGAGCCAGCGGTGCAGGGTGGAGGGGGCCAAGCCGAGTTCGCGGGCGGCGTCGGCCACGGTGAGCAGTTCTCCTTCCTGCGGGTTGTCGCTGGGTTGGTGGCGGTCGATGTTGTAGTGGTGGCGTGTGGTTTGGACCCTACCGGCGGTGTATGACAATCCTCGGGCGGTGCGGCGGCCTTGCCTGTTGAGGATGTGGGCGATCGTCGCGTCGGGGTAGTGCACCGCGAGACGGCGGATGAGGTCGACGGTGTCTTCGTTGGTGCGTAACGTGTTGGGCGGCTTGCGTTTCACGGGCACGGTGAGTTCGCTGATCGCGCCGCCTTTCCATCGCACGATCAGCTCGGCGTGGGAGTCGGAGTCGTCACGGTGGATGGCGATGTTGACTTCCTCGAGCAGGGTCCGTAGGAGTTGTTTGCGGTCGCGGTCGGTGGTGGTGTCGGCGTCCCATACGGCTTCGAGGTTGTCGCCGAGGGCCAGGATCGCCGTTTTCTCTTGTGGGGTTAGTGTTTTCGGTCGTGCGGTTTCGCGTTGGGCGAGTTCGGTCTCGGCGTCGGCGAGGTGGGTGAGCGCGGTTTCCCACGCGGTTTCCAGGCCGCGGGCGACGAGCCGGTTCTCCGGGTCGACGGCGTGGTAGCGGCGTTCGGCTTTGCTGGCGTCGTAGCGGGCGGTTTCGACTTGCCGTCGCCACTGGGCCAGGGCGGCGTCGTGGTTGTCCTCGAGTTGTTGGGCGGCGGCCAGGCAGGCTTGTGCCGCCGACGGGGCGAGAGCGGTCAGGAACAGGGCGGTGACCGCGGCGTCGATGCCGACGCCTCCGACCCGCAGGTGCCGTGTGCCGCGTCCGTCGACGATCTGCCCGGTGCCGGTGCAGTAGTAGCCGGGGGTGGCTTTGTGTTCGCCGTCGTAGTAGACGGCGAGTTTGCGTCCGCAGACCCCGCAGGTCGCCAGGGTTTGCAGCAGGGCGCAGCCTTCCCGGATCGCGCCGGTGCCGGGCTGGTGGGCAGCCGGGCGGATGTTGGAGCCGATGCGGGTTTGATTGGCGAGGTAGGTGTGCCAGTCGATGAATCCTTCGTGGTGGTCGGGTATCAGGACGTCCCACTCGTTTCGGGGCAGCACGCGGCGGCGCACGCGTAGGACACCGTCCTCGCCGACCCGTTTGACCGCCCCTGTTCGGCCGAAGGTGTAGGCGCCGGCGTAGGCGGGGTGGGTCAGGATGTTGTGGACCGCGTGATAGGTCGGGTCGACCCACACCATCTCGGTGGTGGTGTTGATGAATCCGCCCTTGTTCAAGGGCAGTTTCAGGCCTTGGTCGCGCAGCCACAGCCACACCCCGCGCACCGATCCGCGGTGGCCGAACTGTTCGAAGATCGCGTCGATGACGCCGCGGACGGCTTCGTTGGGGTGTTTGAGGATCTGCCCGTCGGTCTCGCTCCAGATCAGGCCGGTCGGCAGGCCGGTGCGCAGCTCGCCGCGGGCGGCTTTGTTGCGGATGCCGCCGTTGAGGCGGGCCCGCAGGATGTGCAGTTCAGCTTCTGACATGGTGCCTTTCATGCCGAGCAGCATCCGGTCGTTGAACAATCCCGGATGGTAGACGCCGTCGGCGTCGGCGATCAGCGTGTCGGTCATCCCGGCCAGGTCCAGCAGCCGGTACCAGTCGGTGTTGTTGCGGGCCAGCCGCGAGCATTCCAACGCCAACACGATCCCGACCTGCCCGAGCCCCACCCGGGTGACCAGTTCCGCGAATCCGGACCGGCCCGCGGTCGAGGCCCCGGACACACCGAGGTCCTCGTCGATCACGCTCACCGCGCTACGCGGCCATCCGAGCGTTTCGGCTCGCGCGACCAGGTCGTATTGGCGGGCGGTCGATTCCTTGTTGCGGTCGACCTGGGCGAGGGTGGACTGGCGGACATAGATGGCCGCGGTCCGCCGCAGATGCGAGGCGGTGATCTTCGAGTCACTCATCGGCGCTGCCCACCGTTTCCGTCATGGGGGCCGCCGCTTTGGCGATCAGGCCGGCCAGGATCGTGACCGCCTCGGCGAGTTGAGGTTCGGGGAGCTGGGCCGACGGTGTGGTGGGTGGTGCCGGAACCTGGTCCAGCGGCAGAATCAGCTGTGCGGGCTGCATGGGAGTCCTCCTTGGACGGTGACTGCCGTGCAGCCTGCTCCCGCGCGAGTCCGTGCCGGGCCGAAAGCGCGGAAACCAGCTCGCACGCGGCCAGCAAATCCGCCACCGTCCCCAACGTCGCCGATATCGAACCGGGAAGCTGTTCTGTCGCAGCGTGATCGACGTGATCTGTCCATGCCGCGGGAACGAGGGTCTTGCTGCCGTCGGGCAGCACCAGCAGCAGTTCGAGCCGGCCGTGGCGGTGGACCCGACCCAACACGACCAGCAGCCGACCCTCCAACGGGTGGTGGCGCCGCGTGATCGTGACCGTCGCCGCGCTCATCGCATCGCCCGGAAAGCACCGGTGCCGTCGTGCCCGGCAGCGTGAACGACGGCCGAAACGATCAGGGCGGTGTTGGACTCGTCCAGGCCCGACAGCGCCTCGCGCAGATCCACCGGCACACCTTCGGCGATGCTCACGGCGATCAGCAGCAGCTGCCTCTCGCTCGACGAGCACGGCAACTGTCCGGATTCCACAGCCCGCACCGCCGCAACGAAATCCAGCGACACCATGGGCTGACCGCAGAACGGATGACGACACCACCGCAGCGCGACCCGACTGAAATCCTCCCGCCGCAACCAGGACTTATGCCCGATCAGCAGCCCGACAGCCGCCTCCAAACACAGCGCGCTCCTGGCCCACACCCGCAAACCGGCGGTCAGGTCCTCGAGGTGGGTAGTAAGTCGTGTGCTTCTTCACCAATTTGGATCATCACTGGCTGGCGAATTTTCTCGAGCACCGGATCGCGGATCAGCGGATCCTGCGTCTCATCCGAAAGTGGTTGAGCGCGGGAGTCATCGAGGAAGGGGAGTGGTCGAAGACAGAGGGTGCACCACAGGGGGCATCGGCATCGCCGTTGCTCGCGAACGTGTACCTGCATTATGTCTTCGACCTGTGGGTCCAGTGGTGGAGAAGGCATTTCGCGCGCGGCGACGTGATCGCCGTGCGTTTCGCCGACGATTTCGCCATGGGCTTCGAGTATCAGCAGGACGCGCGGCGGTTCCTTACCGATCTTCGTGAGCGGTTCGCGAAGTTCGGGTTGGAGCTGCATCCGGACAAGACCCGGCTCATCGAGTTCGGGCGGCACGCCGCCCGGCGCCGGAGGGCGCGGGGCGACGGGAAACCGGAGACGTTCGACTTCCTCGGCTTCACGCACCTGTGCGGGCTGACGAAGAAGGGACGGTTCTGGTGCAAGCGCAAGACCATCTCGAAACGGATGCGGGCCAAGCTGTCCGAGGTCAATGAGGAACTCAAGCGACGCCGACATCAACCCATCCCCGAACAAGGGCAGTGGCTGCGCAGCGTGGTGGCAGGCCACCTCGCCTACTACGCCGTGCCCGGTAACACCGACGCGGTGGCGGCCTTCCGCACCCAGGTCGGGCGGCTTTGGTTCAAGGCGCTGCGGCGCCGAAGCCAGCGAACCCGACTCAACTGGGTCCGGATGGACCGCCTCACAAAACGATGGCTACCACCCGCTCGACCGAGGCATCCATTCCCCGACACGCGGTTCGACGCCAGAACCCAAGGCAGGAGCCCAGTGCGGTAATTCCGCACGCTGGGATCTGTGCGGGGGGCCGCCGGCAACGGCGGTCCCTACCGCGATACCCCGGATACTGGGTCTTTCCGGAGAACAGGTCCGGAACCGCCGACCAGTCCCAGGCCGGGCAGATTGTGCCGTCCACCAGCACGGACCCGACTCCGATGACGTCGCGGGGGTTGGGAACGAACTCTTCGAGTACGTCAGCGATCACCGGTCGCAGCAGATCCCAGCGGCGGCTCACCGTGGACTGACTGATCCCGAAGAACGCGCCCGCGACATCCTGGACGAGGTTTCTGCGCATCAACGACACCACCAAAGCGACAGACCTGAACAAGCTCAACGCGTAAGGGCGACCGGCCGACTCGAACCCGCCGACGGTCTCGTGTACCCGGGCGGTCAGTTCCGTCAGTTGCCCATCGGTCAGCCCCGTAATAGCCTTGTACCGCAACGGCCCTCGTTCTCGCTCGTAGACTTCGTAACTCCACGAACTGAGATACATGAGGGCCGTTGCCAATACGGCTGCGACACGCCGACGTATCAAGCATTACGATCACCATCTCACCATCTCACCGGCCACACATGCCACGAGAGTTGCTACGCCACAGCCGATTGCGGGACAGGCTTATGAATAAGCCTCCAGCATGACCACTAGAGCCAATAGCACCCGAATCCATCGTGGCCAACGCCACACCATCCGCAACACTAGCCAAGTATGCCGGATCCAAAGATCCAGCCGGAGTGTCAGCTGGAGACGGCGACTTCTCCGCGCTCGCCCGCCGGGATGGAGCCGATCAAACCGGATGGCTCGAACAAGTGGGATGACTCTTGGTTCGTCGGCCGCGCGTTCTCGGCGATGAGAGGGAAGATCGGGGACGCACTCACACGCTCGAAAGTGCAACTCGACGGGTATGACATCATCGCATCCGGTGACGAGATCACCGTCTTCGCACCCGGACTGGTGCAAGAACGGATTCAAACCGGATTTCCTCGCCCGAGATCCCGACGGCAATCTAGTGATGATCGAGTCCAAGGCATGGGGAGCGGGCTATTACCGACCCGCAGCTACCTGGTTAGACCCACTACCAGGGAGGCGACAAATTACTTGATTTTCAGTGTGAAGGATGAGGTGCTGGCTGACAGCTGATGAAAGCTGGCTTCGACGACCCGCACAACGTCACCGTCGCTCGTGTGGAGACGGTGCGCTGGAACGGTCCGCACGGTTATGTTCCCACCGACGAGGTGCTGCGCAAAGCGGCCATGGAATACGAGACCAACTACAGCCCATTCACGCGCCAACCTCGGGACAATCCGGGAGGTCCGCCGGAGTTGACCAGGTCGAAACTGTTGGCCTGGAACGCTCTCGCGGAAGAATTGGCCCGGCGCGACGAGGCGAACGGGCAGATAGTCAAGGCCATGATCGCGCGGGCGCGGCAAGCGGCGATGGATACGATACTCCGTGCCACCGGTCAGGTGAAACCGGACGTAGGCGAAATCGCGGCTCCGGTGCCGCCGTTCCCTACTCCGCCGCACACATCCATCGCGGACATAGCGCGGCCGGTTCGCGGCTTGTCGAGCGGATTTTTCGGAAAACGAACCGCCGATCAATCGATGACTGTGAATATCACCAGACCGGTGTGGGCGGATGTCAGCAGGTCGGCGTTCGAGGAAATGGTCGTGCATGGACTCGTCGCGCACCTCGTCTGACGAGTTCTCGTCTCGCACGGGTGGGGCGTCGGTGTGCTCGCTGGTCGAGGGTCGGTCGCGACGTCCTCGCGGCGTCGGCGCGCCTAGGCTTGTGATCATGTGCAGCAGGAGACTTCGACTGCTGAGCGGAAGGCGTTAGACAATGGGTGTCAGCAGGGCGAAATTGACCGAGCATGTCCTCTCCGAGATCACTGCGGGGATGACGATGGAGGGGTACTCGGTGAGCGAGCCCCTGGACAACCAGCCGTCGGCCGAGCCCGGCGTTCGGATGCCGTCTTGGTGGACGGTGTGGTTCACTCACGCGGAGAGGGGGCTCGCGGGCAGAACTACCGCCGCGGCGAGTGCGACGGTCGCGGCTGACAGCCAGACCGGCGGGGTGCGGATCATAGGTTATGCGTGGTTGCTGTCGCAGGCCGTGGAAGGGGTCTTGCGGGAGGTGCCGATTACGGCACTGGACAGCAGCTACCGCCCCGGCAATACGTATGCCCATCGGAACTACATGGATATGACCGGTTTCGGCGATATGGAGAATCCGCCCAAGTCGGATCGAGAATTCCACGTAGTCGCTCTCGGTGTCGGTGACGGTGTCGAACGGTTCATGGACGGTGTGCGCGGGGGAGTCGTGGATTTCTTCGCCGAACGTGACAGTCTGGCGAAATTGGTTGATCTGGCGTTGCGGGAACGCCCCGCGGACCGGGGATGGCCGGCGCCGTCGCGATTCCGGGGGGTCGTGGTGTTGTGTCTGCTCGATGGTCGGGTCGATGACGCGGTGGATTTGATGGATCGGTATCTGTCGTGGGAGAAGTACAAGCGTTCGGATTCCCGCGACCGCGTCGTGGCTTTCGATTCGGTACTGCGCGAACGCTTCCCGGACTACGCGCGCACCCGCTCGAATCGAGCCGGTTGATCCCCCGCAGGCCCCACGGACCCGCGCGGCTGTCTCGATGCCACCACGATGTCACAAGTACCCCACACACAGCCGGACGTTCCCAGACACAACCGGACTGAATCGCCAGAATGCCGAACCGCGACGCCCCCCGAAAACTCCATAAACCTGCCCGAGGCTGCCTCCGGAGCGGAAAGGCGACAGTCGTCAGCGCAGCGCTGTGTTCTGTGGTCCGGATCGCCCGACGAGTGCGCATGGAATTGCGGTGAGTGCGAATACGGCCGCGAACGCGAAGAGGACGTGCCCCCCGAGAGTCAACGGTCCGATCTGATGGTACGTCCGTATGGCTCCACACGATCAATCCGAGCTGGACCAATCCCGTCAGCGCCGATCCGATCGCGATCAGCACCCGCCCGTTCTCGTCTCCGGAAGCGAACAGCCCCGCACCCCATGCCTGTATCGCCGCCACGATGGCAACAACCACCGCCACGATCGCGAACGGTGACGCCGTGTCAGCCTGATAGGGGGTTGCGTCGCGGTTGAGGTAGACGAGGCCGAGCATCAGCGCCTCCAGAAACACACCGATACTGTGTCGGCTGCCGCCTTATGGGACCACCGGTTTGCCATGAGCATGGGACCGGGTCCGGTCGCGGCCGTGTGCTGATGGTGACCGATGACCGGGCTGTTGGTCAATCCGTGTGGGTCGGATCGGCTGGTTTGCCGCGGCGCGGCTTCTGGCGTTGCCGGTAGGACTCGCCCTCGACGACGAGCTCGTAGGCGGCTGATTGGAGCCGGTCCATCGCTGACTGCGCCAGCAGCGGGTCGGCCATCATGGTCAGGATCTCCGGCGGTTCGCGGTTGCTGGTGATGATCGTGGAGGCTTTGCGGTGGCGTTCGACGATCAGCTCGTAGAAGTCGTTGGTCTCGGGTGCCTCGAGCCTGTGTAATGCCAGGTCATCGATGATCAGCAGGTCGACACGGTGCAGCTTGCGCATCTCGTCTTCGTAGCTGCCGTCCAGGCGTGCTCCCCGCAGTCGTTTGAATAGTTTGTCGGCGCGTTCGGTGTGGACGGTGTGGTGCCGGCGGACCGCGATGTGTCCTAATGCGTTGGCCAGGAAGGTTTTTCCAACCCCGACCGGTCCCATAATCAGGATGTTGTAGGCGTCGGCGAGGAACCGCAAGGAGATGAGTTCGGCCCAGAGTTCGGAGTCGAAGGTGGCCGCGGTGGACTCGTCCCATGCTTGCAGCTGCATCTGCGGGTCCAGGTGCGCGGTCTTGGCGCGGCGTTGCTCGGATTGCCGGTCGCGGCGGGTGACCTCGTCAGCGAACAGCATCTCCAGGAAGTCGTGGTGCGGCAACCGATTCGACCTCGCCAGCGCAAGCCGCTCCGGGAGGGTGTCGAGCAGTTGTCCGAGTTTGAGGCGGCGCATCAACGATTTCAGTTCCGGCGAGATCTCGATCGGTTTGACCGCCGGGGACGCGGCGGGACGGCGAGTGGTGCTCATGACAGCCTCCTGACCGCGAAATCGGTAGTGGAACGGACGAACGGGGACGGGGCCGGCGGTGTCGTGAGCAGAGTCAGCTGCTGGCCGGCGCCGCCACGGGTGAGCATGCGGTCGATGACGCCGACGTCGACGACCTCGGCGTCCAGGGCGCGGCGGCACGCGTCGTCGACGGTGTCGCAGCCGTGGCGGCGGACCAGGCCCAGCAGCCGGTAGACCTGCCGCATCTTCGTCCAGGGCAGCGGATGCTCGAGCACCGCCGCCGCGTAGGCGCCGACATGGTGGCCGTGTGATTCGGCCTTGCGCTGCAACGTATTCAGATCCCGCATCGCATACGCGGTCAACTCCGACGGCAGGTCGGCAGGATCGGTCTGCCGACGACCGGGCCCAACGCGGGGGTGGACTTTGATCAGTTCACTACGGAAGTAGAGCTTCACCGTGGCCGTGTCGACGCGGGCGGTCAACCGCTGCCCGACCAGATCACCGGGGATACTGTAAAGCGCTTTGGCGATCTGAACGTGTTCTCTGAACCAAAACTTTGTTCGATCCGACAGTTCTGATCTGTCACTCGGCGACAGGCCGTGGGATGCCGAGGTGTGTGGTTGTGCTGGAGCGTCTTTCGATCTGAGTGAGTTTGTCTTTGGTGCCGGCGAGGCTGATCTGGAGTCCTTCGACTTCGCCGAGCCAGCCCTCTCGTTCGGCTTCGGCGATCCGGGCTTTGAGACATCCCAGGGCTTAGCTTGTCAAGCTGCGGCTTGTTGATCTTGGGTGTGGTGTGTCCAGGCGGTGGTCTCGTTGTAGAGGGTTCCGGATTTGAGGCAGCCGTGGAGGATGCCCACGAGCCGGTTGGCGACCTGACGCAGGGCGGCACGGTGGGCTAGGCCGCGGGCGCGTTGCTTGTCGTAGTAGGCGCGGGCTCCCGGCGATACGTTGAGCGCACTGAATGCTTGGGCCATCAGCGCGTCGACGAGCCGGTCCTGGTGCACGAACCGGGCCGCGACGACCTTCATTTTCCCCGAGGCGCGGGTGATGGGGCTGGTCGCGGCATAGTTCTTGCGGGCCTTGGCGCTGGCGTAGCGGGTGGGGTCGTCCCCGAACTCGGCGAGCACCCGGGCGCCGAGGATCTTGCCCAGTCCTGGCTGGGACAAGATGATCTCAGCGGCCGGGTGCCGGCCAAAATGGGCCTCGACCTCCCCTTGCAGGACTTTCACCTGCTCGTCGAGGGTGGCCAGGACCGCGACCGCGGCGCGGGTCCCTGCCGCGTAGGCCGCCGCGATGACCTGGTTGCGGCCCAGCTGCTCGCTGCGCAGGATTGCCTGGATACGGGCGGCTCTAGCGTCGAGGTCGCCGCGGCGGCCGGCCCGCTTCAGCGCGGCCCGGATCTGGTTGAGCGACAACCGCGCCGCGGCGGCCGGGTCGGGTGCCTTGCCGAGCAGCTCCAGGGCGTCGGGAGCGTCGAGGTCGTCGAACGCTTCCAAAGCGGCGGGGAAGTACTCCCGCAACGCGTACCGTAACCGCTGCGTGTGGCGGGTGCGTTCCCAGATCAACGTTTTATGTGCTCGCGCAACAACTTTCACCGCTTCTGCGGCGGGACTGTCCCCGGCGACCGGACGCAACTGGTGCGCGTCGGTACGGACCATGTCGGCAAGGGTATGCGCGTCGGCGGCATCGCTCTTCGCACCCGAAACGCTGCGGCGTTCCCGGAACCGGGCCGCCTGCAACGGGTTCACCGCGTACACCGTGTAGCCGGCCGCGATCAACGCCGCGACCCACGGGCCACGATCGGTTTCGATCCCGATCCGTACCCGCGCGGCATCGGCGTCGTCGCCGAGGTGTTCACCGATCATGGCGTGCAGCCGGGTGATCCCGGCGATCCCTTCCGGTAATCGAGCCTTGGCCAGCCGTTTCCCGGCCTCATCCATCAGCTCGACATCGTGGTGGTCCTCGGCCCAGTCATCACCGACCAGCAGCACAGCTGTTCCCTCTTCATCGTTGTCGGACACCAAATCCGGCAGCGTGCGGGAGAACGTCGGCGACCTAATGAATCGGTGCTCACGCCGTCATGCGGCAGGCACGACATCCCATCAGCGATCCATTTCTCCCGGCCGACCGGCAGGGGCACGATCTCAAAGCAGGACTCGAAGTCCGGGGCCAATCAGTGCTCACCTACCAGCCGCTACCAGTAGCGAGTCTGCCCGATCGACCGACCCGCTACATCTCATTAGGTTGTCGTGGATCTCGATCAGCCGGTGCTGCTGGGCGGGGTCCGGCCAGAGGAGCGAGCATCTCACGCATGCGTGTTCATGGATGCAGCTCGAGCCGAACGCGCGCCCGCAGGTGCCGATGGAGACCTTGCGGCGTTCGAAGTGGCCGAGGAACTGCTGCCATTCCTCGTCGGTGGGGCGACGGTATTCCTCCGACGGCCGCAAGGCGCGGCGGCGAGCCAGGAAGCCCAGGTGGGCGGTGATGGCTTCGTCGGGGTAGACGGCCTTGTAGCCCATGGTGACGTTGATGTCGCGGTGCCCGGCGATGATCTGCGCGATGTGTGGTGGGAGGCCGTTGAGCACGGCGTCGGTGATGAAGACTCTCCGGAAATCGTGGGCGGTGAACTTCAGCGGGTCGCCGGTGGCCGGGTCGGTCAGTCCCGTTCGAGCGAGGGCCTTGTCGAGCAGGTCGGAGACGAGACCGTGTGTGAACGAATGGATTTCGGTTCCGATGCGGTGCTGGAACAGCAGCGGCGCCGGTGGATTCCACGTCAGTTCGTGGCTGTCGCGGGCTTTGATGATCGGGACGGCGCCGTCGGGGCGGCGGATGCGGCAGAGGATGGCGCTGAGGACGTCGGCGAGTTCCGGGTTGACCAGCAGCAGGCGTTCGGTATCGGTCTTCGACGGCGCGATCTGCAGCAACGGCACCAGTTCCCCGGTGCTGGGCAGACGATACTGCACGAGACTGTGGTGGCTGAGCTCGAGCAGTTCCTCGACACGGATTCCGGTGTGCCGCAACACTTCGATGGCCGCCCAAGCCCAGAATGCGTGGTTCGCGTCGCGGTTGAGCAGCGTCAGCGTGCCGCCGTCGGGGTTGCGAATCCAGACGTTGTCCGGCTTCGCGCTGGGCCGATGAATCCTGGTGAAGGCCTTGCCTGCGGCGGTGAACGACTGCCCGGGTGGGGTCTGTCTGCCGACTGCGAGCAGTTCTTCGGATTCGCGGCGCCATTGGTTGGTGGTCTCGACGAGGATCGGCAGCACGGGCAGGCGCTCGCGGGTGCGGCTGTCCATGCGGGCCTTGCGGCGGCGGACGAATTTGACGCGGGAGAGGTCTTCTTGGCTGATCGGACACGGTGCGACCCACGGACCCCAGCGAGCCGGGTCTTCCAGAGCCCATTCGGCCAGGTCGAGGTAGAACGCGCGAACCGTGGAGAGGGTGTCGAGGTAGCCGAGGCGCTCACTGTCGACCTCGACGAGCTCACCGTCGCGCAGGACCGTGCTGGTCTTGGTGCGCAACCGCCGCTTCCAGGCTCCGGCGACCTCGCGTGGCAACGCCAGCGAGTCGATGCCAGGGTGATGGTGCTCGAGATCGACCCAGAAGCTGCGGACCAGGTGGTTGACCAGGCCGAGTAGCCGCGAGTAGTCGACCACGGGCTGGCGCTCGCGCAGATAGTCCACCAGCAGCTCGCGCATCGGCCCGCATGCAATCGGATAGCGGTCGACGAGCTGCTCGATGCTGCGTTGCCCGAAACTGCGGATTTCCCGCAGCGACGGCACGTCGCTGCCGAAAACGCCTGCCTCACTGAGCATCCGGAACGTGGCCGCCGCGGAATCGCAGCGTCCGCGGACCTCGCGTTCGACGTCGAAGATCTCCAAGACGTCACCGACGGTGACATCGGCCAGCACTCCGCCCTTCGCAGCGACGATCACCGCGGACCGGAACACGACATCCTGACCGGCGTCCGAGCGGACCGTCGGGTTCTGCTCGCAGAGCCCCCGCAGCCGCGCGAACCCTTCACTGTCACGGGCGTAGACCATGTTGCGGACGAGCTTGCGTTTCTTGCCCGCGGTCAACAGCCATTCCAGGGACGGGCGAACGACGTCGGTGCCGACGACGAGCAGCAGCGAGTTGGTCATCAACTTCAGCATGTGGTCGGAATAGCGGCCATTGCGGCGTAACCATTGCTCGGGGATCTGTGCCCAGTCCTCGCGCGCGTCGTCGGCGCCGCTGGCCAGCCAGCGATCCTGCCAGGTGTCACCGGGCTGGTCTTCGAGCCAATCGAGCAGGTGCGTCAACCCCCACCGGCGAGCGTTGCGCACCTGTTTCGACGCGATCGCCCGATGACTTGTCGACAGCACCAGCGAGTCGACCTTGGCCCGGCTCAACCGGGTTCTCGGCCAGTTGCCGCCCACGATCCGTGTGGGATAGCGTTCACGCCAATCTGGCTGCGCAGCAATCGTTTCCCGCTGTGTGGTGTGGATTCTTTCGGAGGATGTCGTGGTCATCGATCGATCCGTCCGAACAACACCGCCATCGTTTCCGGGCGATAACCGGGTGCCGGCGGCGGGGCGGGCAGGCTGGCTCTGCGGGTCCGTTCGGCATGGTGAGCCAGCACGCGGGCGATCACATCCTCCTGCCGCGGTGTCGTATAGATCTGAGTGGTGGTCAACCGTGCGTGGCCCAGCACGTACTGAACGTCCGTCAACGGCATCGCCGGGTCCTCGGCCATCCGGTAAGCGGCCGTATGCCGCAAGGCGTGCAATGTCACCTCCGAGCCGACAGCGGCGTTGACTCGCTCGAACATCCGATGCGCCGCGTGATAGGTCAAGGGGCGGACCGGCCGGGTTCGCGTCCACCACAACGGCTTGCTGCGCCCGTGCGGGATCAGCGTTCCCATCTCCACCTGATAGAGCCGCAACCACACGAACGCATCCGACGACGCCGGCAACTCCTGAGTCTCACGAGTGCCCTTGCGCACCACCGTAATCAGCTGCCGCCCCGGATCGACACCACCCTGTGTGGCCGACAACAGTTCCGATGCCCTGGCTCCGGTGGACACGTAGAACGCCACCAGCGCCCGGTCCCGGTTCGACGGCAGCCCGGCGAAAATATCGTTGAACTGCTCGTCCGGGATCGCCCGCGGCAGCCGCCGCGGGACCCGCGGGCGATACAAACCTGTCTTCTCGTTTGCATACGGCTCCATCGGATTGTGGTGCGCATGCGCGCGCCCGCCGCGCCGAGACCGGTCCAGCGGGAACGGATTCAGCATCGGGCCCGTGCCGACATCCCGATGAAAGTCGTAGAACCCGCGCAACACCGTCTCGCTGTGCGCACGTACCGACACCGAATACGGCTTGCCGTCGCGGCCGGACACCGCCATCCAGCGGCAGAAATCACGGGCCTCGATCCGGGTCGCCCGACTCCACGACATCTCGACCACCCACAAGAACCGGAACCAGCGCAGCAGATCCATCCCATACGATCGCACCGTCGCCGCGCTGCGCCCGGCAGCCAGCAGATCACCGAAGAACGCCGCCGCCGAGTCGACCGGATCACCGATCGGATCGAGCAGCCGGTAGGGATCCCACTTCGACTGCGTCGCAAGCAGACACCCGACAACCGGCACCTGCAAACCGGCCAAATCCCGCGATGCCTCCGCTTCGTCGAACATGGCAACCGACCGTAGGTGCTCGCCCGAGCGCATGTCCCCCGAACTGCTCGAACACCCTGGTCTGTTCAGTCAATAGGTGCCGGTCCGGCGCAACTTTCGGATGAGACCAGGTCGGGATGTCGAATGCGGTGTCGGGCAACGGTTTCAGCTTCGGGTGCTCCTCGGTGGCGAACACCTCGGCCGGGCGTAGTCGAGTGGTGGGCGTGTATTCTCAACCCCGCGGTCTCCCGGCACCACCGCTCGGCCCGCTGGCGGCAGTCGTCAAGGTCCAGGAATTGTTCTCCGGCAAAGAAATTCGATCGCGCGTAAGGAACACACCGTTCGACGCGAGGCTTATCTTGGGGGCTCCGGACGCGGGCCGGATCGACCACGAACCCACGCGATTCGGCGTATTCGCGGAACGAGTCGTTCAACCACGGATCGGTCGCGTTCGCGTGGTCGACGATCGCTTTCATGTTGTCCGGGATCGCGACTGCGAACACACCGTCGAAGAACACCCATGCCGCCTCGAACCCGGCGATCACGTCGTTGAGCGTTTCCCGGTAGGTCGGATAGACGAACATGTGCCGCGAATACACCGCGGTGAAGATCAGTCCCTTCACCACCCGCCGCCGACCCTCCACATCGGTCAGCAGGCCGAGCCGACCGAAGTCGACCTGCACCTCGGCACCAGGGTCGCAGTCGGCCACCCGCACCGTCGTTCTTCGCTGCCCGAACCCCAATTCCGTTGTCGCATAACGGTTCAACGTCCGATACGACACCACCACACCCCGGCGGCCCAGCAGAACATGAATCTTCGTCAACGGGAGGCACTACGTTCTTTCTTCGATGGTCTGGACTGCATTGGGACCGGGGTGCCTGATTGTGGAAACTGTCGGGGTGGTGTAGTCGAAGTTGATCTGGGCGTAGCTGCCGCGGTATTCCTTGGGCAGTTCGTTGTCAGCGATGATCACCTGGAGTCGACCCGGCAAAGTGCCAACCAGGGTGGTGAGCCTTCGGTACATCGCCTTGCTGAGGCCAGTGGCCGTGTTGAGTGCCATGCATGGGCTGTCGATCAGGAGGAGCAGCGGGTAGAAGTTGTCGGACGTGCGCAGGGCGACCGCGACCAGCGAGCACCAATAGGCGATTTGGGTGGCAGTTGTCAGACCGCCGCCCAGCTGATTGCTCTTGGAGAATATGTTGCCGTTGATGACTGGCAGGTACTTCTTGGGATCGATGGTCGCGGAATTGACGCCGGGGATTCCGATCGCTCGGACGGTGGTGGCGAATTCCTCGCTGAGTGCGTTGATGATCTCGGTGCGCCGCTTGTCCAGTGCCTGCTGCGCCTGTTTGATGTCGGCTTCCAACTGTGCGCGCTGGGAGCTGAGGGTGCGCACGTGTTGACGGAGGTCGGCCACGACGTCCCACTGGCGGAGAACGGCTTCCCATCGCTGTTGCTCGCTGCGTGCGCTCGCCAATTCCTGTGCCGCATCACTGAAGGCTTGCAGGCGAGGGCTGATACGTTCGGCGGTGCGCTGCTCGATCTGGGCGTTGAGAAGGTCAATCAGCCGGTTCTTCTCAGCCGCAGTTCGCTCGACCACTGTTCTCTGGCTGCTCAGTGCAACGATCTGCTCGCTCATCTCCTGAATCTGGTCCTGCAACTGCCTCGTCTCGTACTGGTTGTCAGAGGTGCTGTCGTTGACCGGGTCTGGCTGGAGGCATACCCTGCAGGCGTTGGCAGGGATCTCTCGGTCCTCCAGCGACTGCATGCACCGCGGGCATACCCTGAATTCGATGTTTGCGAGCACGAGGTTCGCCTCGCGCATGCGGCCAAGCCTGCCCATATCTGCCTCGACCCGTCGGCGTTCCGCGGTGAGCTGGGACTGGCGGCGGTTGATGTCGGCGATTCCTGCGGCGAGGTCTGCGGCACTGCGCTCGGCGTCGGAGAGCAAATCTCGTAGTGCGCGAGTGTTGCTGTCGATCACCGGGTCCAGCTCGTCTCGAAGCTGCGCAAGCTGCTGTTCCGCTGCGGCTTCGTTCGCCTCCGCGGTGTGGAGTTGGCTTTCGGCTTCTTCTCGCTGCCCGGTCCCGCTCTCATGTAGGAAGTCGACAACAGCTGTGTGCCGAGCCTCAGCCACAGCGATCTCGTTTGCCAGTGTGTTGGCCTGGGCACGCAGGTCGAGGATCTCAGCATCGGTGAGTCCGTACAGCAGCTCGAAGACTGTGCGGCGCTTGAGATCCCGAAAGTTGTCTTGGCTGTAGGCTATATCGACGTTGATCTGCCGCTGCGGGATGTAGACGTACATGAGGATGTCGGCGAACGTGACGCGGTTGCCTGCTTTCTTGCCCTTCTCGGAGCTGGCACGCAGGTCGTCACGCAGGCCCAATGACGTCATCAGCAGCGAGTTCAGGGAGTACTCGGCGTCAAGGCCGACGTTGTGGTCGGGCAAGCGATCTTGGGTGATCAAATCGGTGACCCGGACCGCGCGCCGTTTGGCGCGGTCGAGGCTGCGCGCAAGCTGGAGTTGCGCGTCACCGATTCGCACGTGGAGGGTCACCGAGTCGATGTGCTCCACAGCAACCGGTGCCAGCGTGGCATCGAGCCCGAATCCGAACTTGATCAGTTCGAGCAGGGTGGTCTTCCCCACCCCGGTGGGGCCAGCCAGCACGGTCAGGTCCGAGCGGAAGCGGTACTCGACGGCGCCCTCGGTGGTGTCGAGGCGAACCAGGTCGAGTCGGAAGCGTGTCGTCACCGGATCTCCTGCCGGTGTGGGCGGTCCATCAAGTCAGCCAATCGGTCGTAGATCCGTTCTTTGACGTCGTGGCCGGTCAGCCCAGACGAGGCCTCCGCAATGGCGACGCTGCGCTCAGCAATGCCGGACCACTCGGCACTGCCTGCCAAGCGCTCGGCTGCCTTTCGACCTGCGGGGGTCGGGGCGACTGCCATGCTGCCTTTTCGGGCCTTGACATAGCGCAGCAAGCCTCGGCCAATCAGCGCGCCGATGACAGCGTAGTAGCGGTCGTCCCAAGGCCCGTACTTGTACCTGATCATCGGCGCTTCGACGTCGGTCGGGGAGGCTTCGGGGTCTGGCGGCAGGTGCAGGCGCGGGTCGGCCCGGTCTAGTTCGTCGAGCACCACGGGCCCGAGCGCTGGGTAACGCAGCAGGAAGTCAAGTTTGGCTAGCTTGGTCAAACCGTCGAGCTTTTTGCTGTGCCCGTCCGCGGCGGAAACTGCCGCGACCAGCAGCAAGACCCGGGCTTGGTGGTAAGCGAGGTCCTCACGGAGTAGCGCCAGCTCGGACTTGTCCAAGTCGATCACGGCTGCGTCACCCCCTTTGAACGACGGTCTGTGATGACGGCGTCGATGTCGAACCTCGGACCGAACCAGATCTGGCACCGGTTCGACAGGTCACAGAGCCCGCCCAGGGCGATCTCGCTGTCGACGCCCGCCGGGAGCTTGCCCGCTTCTTGTAGTTCGACCAGCTTGTTGTCCACGGCACTCCACAGTCCGTGGCCGGACAGCTCAGAATCTCCCATCGCGTGGTCGCTGACCCGACGCAGCAGTCGCTCCAGCTTCTTGCGCGCCACCCGCGCTCCAGGATCTCCGCTCTCCTGGTCACGCCAGTAGTCCTCGTATTCCATCCGCAGTGCAGTGGCCCGGCTTACCGCGTTAGAGGAGCACCCGCCCTGAGTCATCTTGATCTCGACCCGGGAGATGGCTGGGATAGACAGCACGGGTTGATAGGCGCCTGGGACGGCGAGGGCGGTCTCGATGGCGATCTGGATGTCTCCCAACGTGACAAGTCGGCGGGCAATTCGCCGACGCACGTCCGGCTCCGGACCTCCGCTGCGGTCCCGCTGCAGGACCAAAGGAAGATCGCCGTAAGTCGTCTCCCCGCATCCGTTCGCGAAAAAGGCCCAACACCGCGTTCCACACCGCTACGCGATCAACTACATCGCGACCCATCTTCTCCAGGATGGGATTGACGTACTTGGTGGGCGCAGCGTCACCTACCACGCCCTGGGTCACCTCGACTGTGACGATGGTCAACGAGGCGAGGAATACCATGACCTCGCGATCCTGATCCTTTTCCAGGGATACGTCTCAGTGCGCTTCCAACGCTTAGCCGTGCCTTTGTCGTGAGCCATGATCGCCGTGCCCAACTGCCTGACAACCTTTGCCTCGTCCGACGTAAGGGCCGGTTCGCGCCTCTCGGCTTCGAGCGTCCGCAGCCGAGAAGTCAGAGTCTTCAGCTTTCGTGCGGGACCTGCGGTGAGACCGCCTGTGGTCACCAGGCGACACACGGGCTTCTGCCCCAATGCGAACCACCGGTTGAACAAGTGGGCGAGGCCTCCATCATCGGCCAACATATTCACCGTGGTGTACGCGCCGACATCCGCGCTTCGGTGTTTGCCCGAGACAAGTTCCATGAGGTCCGCGCTGCCTACAACCCAGTCCTCATGCCACTCGCACAGGATGTAGTCGTCGCAGGTGGGGTCTAGCACATCCTGCTCGTCGAGGGCATCACGGTAGAGTGCGAGCCCGTCTGCGGCGGCCATGGCCGCCTGCCACTCGTACAAGTCAGCTGTGTTGGCACCTGCGTCATCGAGCTGAGCGACCGCAGCGAGACCATCGAGGTCATCGGCGCGGGTGGTTACCACCCACTGGCGCAGGACCTCCGGAGCTGTCCCCGCCACCATGAGCTCGGAGCCCGGCTGACCAGCGGGTCCTGGGGTTGAGTCCTCCGGCGGCACCCACCGGACTCTATACGGCCGACCGGCCCGCCTCTAGTGGATGTCGAGCCAAGACAGATGCGAAGGCTCCAAACGCTTTTGCCTGTTGAGTGTGACTGGCTCGCCAGACATTCTGCAGCCGTTACCAAAGGACGGACATCGGCTAGTTAGACACTGGTGTGAGGATCAGATCCCGGCCAGGATCTGGTTCAGGTGCCCGGTGGGGTGCTCTCTCATGCGGCTGCCCGCCGTCGGTATTGGTGTGGCTCTCTAATTGGCTTGCCGCCCACCGGGTGCCGTGCCGGAGTGGCTCGAAAGGGGTTTGCCCCACGCTCGAACTAGCAGTGCCCTCCCGCACGGACACCAGTTGCCGACCACGGGAGAGACGATGACCGTCATCGTCGGAATGGACCCACACAAACGTTCCGCGACCATTGTCGTTGGCGCGCTGCAACCCTCGCCGCATCGCCCAATACGACACCGCCCGGGGCGTCCCACGTCGGGTACGCCACAACGGCTGCCCGTCGGCCGGGACGCCGTCGGCGTCGAGATATAACGCCAGATACCGCAGCGCTTCCGCCGACACCGGCACCGATTGTCGCAACCACGTCCCCTTCGACACCACATAGATCCGGCTACCAGCCCAATCGACATCCCCGACGCCGATCGCGAGCAACTCGTTCGCCCTGGCGCCGCTGCTGACATAGCAGAGCAGCAGGGCGCGGTCACGATCGCACGACATCGCCGCGAACAGCTCATCCCACAGCAGGTCCGGAATCGACCGTGGCGCAGCATCGTTGACACGTTGCCGCAACCGTGCCCGCCTGAACTTTGCCGGAGCTTCGATCGGACTACGGTGCCCCAACGCTCGGCGGCGCGACCGGGACGACGGCACCGGATTGACCACTGGGCCACGACCACAATGAGAATGGAACGCGTAGAAGCCGTAGATCGCGCTAATAGTGAATGATTGATCGTCCGACGTGAATACCCGCGCGCCAGATACGGGTTCCAGTCTTGGGGTTGATCGAACCCGCGGTCGTCGTCGATGCCGAGGAGCGGCGGCGTTGCGGGTTCGGGGCCGTCTTGAGCCATCCCACCAGCACGTCGACCTCAGTCCCGGTAGCCCGGTCCCAGTCGATCTCCAGCATCCACAGAAGTCGGAACCAACGAAGCAAAATCGTAGCCGTAACTGCGGGACGTCAACGGCCGCGAGTCACTCAACGCCAGGTCACGTAGGAACTGCGTGATCGGCTCTATCTCGACACCATCCACATCAAGAGCAAGATACGGAGGAAACCGAGTCTCCACGGCCACAACAGATCCCACCCGTTTCAGGCCGACCCTCCCCTCCATCAACCGCCTGCACATGTCCACAACACACACCACCCCTTCGAACCTGTCGCCGGGCCATCCTCGACCGACTGTGGTTGGTGCAGTCAACCGAACAGGTTCGGTTTCCACCCAGGGTGGGTAGGACACCGTTGCCGCGATGTTCGGCGCTCAGCGCGTAGAAGCCGTGCTCGTCGGGATCGAGGTGCAGCGCAACCGGTTCGCGGGTGTCTTGCAACAAGACGATCCGGTCGGCGGTTGACGGGCCGGCGCGGGTCACCACGACCAGACGCACCGAGCGCTGCCGCAGCATCGGGAGCAGATGGGTGGCGACCAGCTCACACGTGCTGGTCCACTCATCGCCGGTTTGGGCGATCATGATGACCAGGTTCGACAGGTCCGACAGTAACTCCGGTGGCCGGAACTCAGGTTCCAAGAGGGTGCGGGCCACTGCGCACGTGCTTTCCACACCCATTCCGTACGACCAGCACACCAGCACAGCATCATCCGCGAACGCCAAAGGGAGAGGGAACAATCCATCGGCGTGATCGATCATCGCGGTGGCTCCTGTCCGGACGTCGGCATGCGCGACACCTGTGCGGGGCGATTCCGACGGAGGTGTCGTGCAGCGGTGAGTTGGTGAAGGTCCCATCTAGCGGGGACCGTCGAATGTTGGCCGGTGCGCCACGGCGGTGGTGTTGAGTCGTGGCGCTGATCGGGTCCGCGGCCACTGGGAATGGAGCTGCGCTGCGCACACCGGCCGGCGCCAAAGTGGATAGGGGAGGTGGGCGGAGTGGAGGCCGATACCCCACGAGTTAGGGGACCTGCCAACAGCACTGACCACGCAGCTGGTCAAAGCTGGTCAGACGCAAGGATTTGAGAAGCCTTCGACAGCAGATCACCCGCGCCGTAGTTTGATTACAAGACCGGTGCAATGGGAGGAACCGTGATGCGCGTCGATGTCGAATTCACCAGTGGCGCAGTGATCTTGCGGGGCTGGCTGTATCGGCCCGAGCAGGCGTCGGGGCGCGTCCCGCTGGTGGTGATGACCCACGGGTTCGCCGGCGTCAAGGAATGGGTTGCCCCGTTCGCCGAAGTGTTCAGTCAGGCCGGTTTAGCTTGCCTTGTCTACGACCACCCCGGATTCGGGACCTCCGATGGTGAACCGCGTTTCGAGGTCGACCCCGCTGCGCAGATCGAGGGCTACCGTGATGCGATCACCTTCGCGCAGACCCTGGACGGTATCGACCCCGAACGCATCGGCATCTGGGGAACCAGCTTCGCGGGCGGCCACGTCCTGGTGGTCGCGGCGACCGACCGGCGTGTGCGTGCGGTCGTATCGCAGGTGCCACTGACCAACGGCTGGGCCAACTTCCGCAGCTTGGTGCCGTCGATCATGTTGCCGACCGTGCATGCGGCCATCGCCGCCGATCGGCAAGCGCGTGCCTCCGGCAAACCGCACCAGACGATCAAGGCGGCCTCCGATGATCCGACCGAACTCGTCGCCATGCCCGGTATCGAGGTCTACAACTGGTTGATGGCCAACGGCCCGCAAGTCCCGACCTGGCGCAACGAGGTCACCCTCTCCAGCGTCGACAAGTTCCAGTCCTACGCCCCGGAAGCGTTCCTACGCCGCGTGTCTCCGACACCGCTGCTGATGGTGATCGCCGATCAGGACACCCTGACACCCGCCGATATCGCTCTGCAGAGCTACGCCGAGGCACTGGAACCCAAACAATTGGCCCTGATCCCCGGCCCGCACTTCGCGGTGTACGAGGAGCAGTTTCAACGAGCGTCCGGCGTGGCCCGGGACTTCCTGCTCGCCAACTTGAGCGGATAACGCCTGGGTCTGGCTCGGTATTTGCTCGCAACCTCGATCAGGCGTAAGCCGTGTTAGCTGAGCGGCAAGACTGTGGCGACCAGATCACAAGTGCTGGAGCACTCGTCGCCACCTTGGGCGACCGGAGGGATCGAATTCGACAGATCATCCTTCAAATACGACCGAGACTTGCCGAGCGAGTGCGGGAGTATGATCGATTGCGGGAGAATCAGCAGGCGGGCCCGACGTAGGAGGTCGGCAATGTCGTTGCGTCGTCCGCCGCGGTCACCGCGGACAGCTCGATCCCCGGAAGCCCTTGAGCGACTGGAGCGCTCGCGTGCGCGTATTCGTGAACGCCGAGAACTGGCGCGTCAGCGGGAGCGAGCGATCACCGACGCGGTGAAGCGGTACCTCACCGATTGGCAGGCGATCATTGCGTGTGAAACCAAGCGTGATCAAGAAATCGAGGCGCTGCGCCAGCAGATCAGTGCAGTCGAATCACGAGCCACTGAAGAGATCGCCCGCCACCGCGCCGACCAAGCTCTTGCCGCCGCAGTGATCCGCGACCAAGGCCAGACCGACGAAGACGTCGCTGAACTGCTCGAAATCAGCGTCAAACAAGCCCGGCAACTGATCACCGCCGCACGCGCAACCGGTGCCACAATGTCGGCGAGTGCATCACCGAAGCCCACCGCCACACCCACCATTTCGCCCGATTCGATGTTGGATTCAGGCGCTGGCGTAACCACCGGCGTTCCACACGAACCACCGGAAGTGCTGCGGGGCGAAGGCTTGCCGTGAAGGAATGCCCGGCGCTGGAGAGAAGGGCCAGAACGCGACACCGCACCGATGGCAGTAGAAACCGGCTTGCCATACAGCGTGAGCGTGCCGACGTCCTCGTACGACTCTCCCGTTGCGACGAATACGACGAACAGCAACGCTGAGCAGGAGGCCGCCAGGCGTCGTCAGCACCACGAAGAAGACCACGGTGGAAAGAGCAGCGACCCACCGTGAGACCCCGGGATACGGCTCGGCGACCGAGATGATTGCCGGAACGATCCAGCACATCGCTGGCAACAGCAGCACAAGCCCAAAGAAGGTCAGGCGCCCGGCTGGAGTACGTGCGGGCTCGCGGGCCAGACTCCGTGCGAGTGTTGTGGTGTGAGTGCGCTCAACCGTGGCGGTACCGAACACCGGGATCAGGCCAGTTGAACCCACACCAACGCCGGAATAGACGTTCGTTCCGGAGCTGGTCGACACACCGTCCGCATTCAAGGCGGGCACACTCTGAACCGAGTCGAGCTGGCGGCAGTGTGGACACGTGAGGTCGATGTCCATGCGGGGAACCCCCTCCCAAGCCGTTGCGCTGTAGCGGCGCGGTTGTGGTGCTGGTACCTGCAACGAAAGCTCTGTGAGGTATCCAACACCTTCAGCGACCCGCTGTCGAGAGGTATTGGCGTGCTGATGCATTGATGAGTCCCTTCCTTGTGGCCGACGGTTGAGGCAGATTCGTCCGATCCAGCTGCACATGGCCCCAGACCGACAAAGGGCCGATCACCGCCTCCTACTTCTACGAGAAGGCGTGGCAACCCGCCCCGCGGCGTCTGGACGCGCTCGCCCGCGCTGCTGCCGCGATCGACCAGGGCGAGGACATCGTGGCCCACGGGCATCTGAGCCCGTTCACGCAAGGCGCTCTGGCGCGGTGCCGACCCCGAGGAGTTGATCGCCCGCTACGCAACGGCGCTGAAGACTCTGCAGATCAAGCACCTGACCCCGTACACGTTGCGGCACACCGGGATCTCGTGGAAGTTGCAGGACGGCGTGCCGATGTTCGTGGTTTCCCGCGACGCCGGGCATGAATCGGTCACCGTCACCGACCGCGTCTACGGCCACAACGACCGCCGCGCCAGCGAATCCGCCGCCCAGGTCATCGCCCACCGGCTGCCTCGGGTGCGTGCGAACATGCTAGCCATGGCCGCCTGACCGCACACGCCGCCGACCGAAATCCATTCCATTGCATTCCATTCCCGTGAAACGGAATGAATTGGAATCCAATGGAATGGATTGAAGCGGAATCCGCGATGGGGATAGCAGTCACTGCTCACATCGCGGCCGAGCCCTGGTCAGTGCCAGTTCCCGGCTGCCGGCTTGGGTAGCGTTGCCGGTGATGCTGACCGCGGGTGCCGAGGTGAGCACCGTCCAGAAGAAGCCGTGCGCACGCGGCTTCGGTGTGGTCGTCTCGGGCCGGGCGGTGCGAACGCCGACGGCTGTGGGGGCGAGGGCGATCTCGGTCATGAAAGTCCTTTGTCGCGATGTGATCAGCGTGCGTACGAGGAATGGGTGCTCTGATGTTGCGCGGACACGAGTGGATGGGGTTCGGCAGTTTTGGGTGTTCGAGTGCCTCGATCTGTGTACTGGTCAATCCTGGTGGCCCACTGGGCAAGTCGCCCAGCTGCCGCAACCCCAATTCCTTCATCACAGTCAGCTGTTACTCAGGCATCGGACGTAGTCTCTGTGGGTCTCCGGGCGAGACCGAGCGGGTGTGTTCGCCGCTGAGGGCCGAAAGCGCTTGGGCTGTTTCATCGATCCCGGTGGGTGTGAGGGAGAGGCACGGTGTTGCGGTGGCCGACGGCGCAGCCCGTCGTTCGGGTAGCCTGAAAGGCGGGAGAATCAGCGGACAGGTGGTCAGGAGCCTGACATGCCCACGTCTCGTCCGCCACACAGATCACGCGCATCATGACGCTGATCTGTCCTTGCCACTCCGTCAATGCGAATCGCGAGGACGATAGGCACAGTCTCGGGTTGCGGGTGTCGCCAGTTTCTGGGGACCAGCGGACACCCATTGATCTCCCGAGTCTCGCCGACGTCACCAGAGGTATCTTCAGCGGATTGCGCTGTGAAAGACCGGGCTCGCATTCGGTCGCCCACGGCGTCAGAGCTGTCACGGTCAACGGGGCGGCGAATTGCTGTCAGTGGAACACATTCCGTGTACGACTTTGGCTTCGAGCATTCATTCGCAACACGGCCCGACTGTTCACTGATGATCGTTTAGTGCTGGTCGCCCGTCCGGGAACCGGCACAACTGTGGCGGTTTCGCCCACTGTGCCGGCAGATGTGCTACGAGTCTTCCGACCTGGCTCTGGGCATCCTGAGCGCCCAGCAATCTTGTGTCCCGCAAGGTGCTTCGAGCGCGGGGGCGCTGATTGTGTGCGCTAACCCCAGCAATCGGCGCGTTAACCATAGCAGCGATGGGCCTGGCATCATCAGAGTCGTCTGCCCCGATAGCCCGCCGGAGTTGAATGACAGTGCGGCCAGGGTGCTGCTCGAGCTTCTCCTCCGACATGCCCGCGAACAGACCACTGAGAGGCAGGACGATGCCGACCGAGTCCCACGAATGGGCCGTACTCGACGAGCTGCTCGGACTCGTCCCCGAGGTCGGCGACAGCAGTGCTGACCGAAAGTTCGCGTTCTACGGGCGTTGCTCGACCGAGGACAACCAAGACCCGCAGACCTCTTATCGATGGCAGCGGGGCAACGCGGAGAAGTTTGTCGCCGAGGCGTCGATCATCGAGGACTATTTCGATATCGGGCAGTCGCGGTCGGTGCCGTGGCATCGCCGCGGGGAGGCAGCGCGCCTGCTGGCCGATCTGAAGAATCCCGGCAGAGGGTGGACCGCCATCGTTGTGGGCGAGGGAACTCGCTGCTGGTTCGGTAACCAGTTCAGTCTCGTGGCGCCGCGCCTTCAGGCGCACGGCGTTGAGGTGTGGGTGCCGGAACTGGGCGGGCGCTTCGACTCACACAACGTGACCCACTCGATGATGATGAGCATGCTCGGTGGGCTCAGTGAGTCCGAACGCCAGCACGTGCAGCAGCGCACCCGCGCGAGCATGGACGCTCAAGTCCTCAACGAGGGCCGCCACCAGGGCGGGCGCCCACCCTACGGTTACGTTGTCGTCGACGGTCCACCGCATCCGAATCCCAACCGGGCCGGCGACGGGCTCAAGCTACGGATCTTGTCGATCGATGTGGCCACCGCGCCTGTGGTGCAACGGATTTTTCGTGACTACCTCGCTGGCAGCGGTGACAAGGCCATTGCGATTGCGCTCAACCGGGAGGGAATTGCGTGCCCGTCGGCGCATCGGCCCGAACAGAATCGGCACCGCTCCCAGGATGGCTGGCAAGCAAGCACCGTTGCCGCGATCCTGCAGAATCCCCGCTACACCGGGTACGCCGTCTTCGGCCGATGGAGCAAACACGAAGAACTCCTCGATCCCGACGATGTCGCCGCCGGAAACATCACACGATTCCGGCGCTCGCCTACTCAGCGGATCGTCCGCTCGAAGAAGCCAGCGCACCCGGCCGTCGTCTCGGTGGGAACCTTCACCGAAGCCCAATTGATCCGCAGACGCCGGGCCGGCACCGGCAACCGCTCCCGCGGCCGCCTGGAACGCACAAGGAAGCCGTCGCCTCGCGAGTACCTGCTGCGGGGCCTGGTCCGCTGCGACGCGTGCGGCCGCAAGATGCAGGCCGAAGTGGTCAGCGGCATCGTTTACTATCGCTGCCGCGCCAAAACCCTGGCCCCTGCCAGCCCGGCCCTGGCTGAGCACCCGCCTACGGTCAACCTGCGCGAGGACACCATCACATCCTCGATCGACCGCTGGCTGGCCACCCTGTTCGACCGCCCCCACCGTGAGCGCACTATCGCCACCCTGCTCGCCGGCCAGAACGACGACGACCGGGATGCGCAGCGTGCACTGCTGCGGCGGCGTATCGCCGATGCCGAGGCCCGGCTCGGACGCCACCTCGCTGCCATCGAAGCAGGGGTAGACCCGCAAGCACTGGTCTCTGCGATGAATGCCTCACAAGCAGACAAAGCCGCAGCCCAAGCAGAACTACACAATCTCCCGAGCACGCCTCAACTGACCGAAACCGAGATCCGCAAACTCATCGAATCACTCGGCGATATCTCCGCGGTCCTCGCCGCAGGTGCGCGATCAGATAAGGCGAACCTGTATCAAGCCCTCCAACTCCACATACAGTTTCGGCCCCGACAACAGCTCGCTGTCGTCGGGGCCGACCTTGGGTTTAGCACTGGTGTCCGGAGGGGGACTTGAACCCCCACGCCCGTTAAGGGCACTAGCACCTCAAGCTAGCGCGTCTGCCATTCCGCCACCCGGACCGGTGGTGCTCAGCAAGGTTATCGGATGTGGGCGCGTGGACCAAATCGCGGCTCTAGCTGGCGATTCTTGGGGATGTGCGGGCGGGGCGTGGGTTCGGGTGCGGTGGGGATGTCGGGGCGCGAATGCGCGGAGCACGGTTGGGCTGAGGCGAGTTCCTCGGCGGTTCGGTCGGGGTGGTCAGCGTGCTGGGACCCGGGTTGCTCGTTGCCCGATGGACCGACGAGTACCTACTATTTGGGCTGGCACTTACCGGTGGGTTTGTGAATAGCTAGCGAGGTCGGGCGATGGGTGGAAAGAGGTCAGGGCCGTATTTCTGCGGGATCGATGCGGCGATGGATGTCGTGGGCGGGAAGTGGAAGTCGCTGATTCTCTGGGAGCTGGAGAACCACGGTGTGCGTCGGTTCGGTGAGTTGCGCCGCGGGCTGCCGGGGGTGTCGGAGAAGATGCTGATCCAGCAGCTGTGGGAGCTGGCAGAGGACGGGATCGTGGATCGCGAGATCTATCGCGAGGTGCCGCCGCGGGTCGAGTACCGGCTGACGGAGTTGGTGTCGGCGCTCAATGCGGCGTTGGAACCGTTGGGTGCGTGGGGCCGCGACCGGATCGATCGGATCGGTGCCGATCGGGTACACCTGACGGCCTGACAGCGGAACCACTCTCGGCGAAACGTGTTGCGCCGCATGGAAGAACCCGATGCCCGTCGGGCAAGACTACTCACCCCAGGAGCGGGTATTTGTGGTCCGCCGCCAGGTCGGACAGCGCCCGGTGCATGATCCCGGTGACGTACTCGTAGGCCACCTCCAGGTCCAGGGCAGCGCGGCTCGGGCGCTGTCGGGGTTCGCGGCGATGGCACCGAATTTGGCGAGGAACGAACCGAGCACCGGCACGGCCATCACCAAGTTGTGGGGCGAGTTGGTAGAACGGACGGTCGGGACCGAAACGGCGGGCGAACGCGAGGGTCGTCACCATCACCTCAGACGAGACATTGCCTCCGGAGTGGTTGCCTACCAACAGAATCGGGCCGTCCTCGGGGATTCGATCGAGACCGCGCACCTCGGGACGGAAGAACCGGCGCGCCAACTCCCAGTACGGACCGGCCGTGCGGGCGATGAACTCAGGATCCCGCTCGCTCATATCCGCCTTCGGAACCCGCTCTGTGACTTGTCGACCGACCCAATCGGTTACGGCGTCGACCGGAAGGGGTGGAAGGTTGATCAGCTTCATGGTACCCACTTTCGGAGCACGAGTGGTGTCGGTCACAGGGGTACCCGAGTAGGCGGCGATCACACAGGCGGCGTTCCGATCAGCCTGATGCTGGCGCACGCCGCGCCGCGATTGCGCACCATAGACGGCACCGCACAGGTGCACTCCGACCGGCGCGGCGGGAGGTGCAGCACGGCATCCCGGCCGCCAGATGGTAGGAAAGGGTACGTGTCAGCAACTGGCGAAGGATCCGGCCCGAACAAAAGCTCTCGCGCGGTGTCCGAGGTGGTGGAGCTGGTCAGTAGGCTGATCCAGTTCGATACCTCCAACACCGGCGATTTGGCTACCACCAAGGGGGAGTGTGAGTGCGCGCAGTGGGTGGCCGATCAGCTGCATCAGGCGGGCTACACCACCGAGTATGTGGAGTCCGGCGCGCAGGGGCGCGGGAATGTGTTCGCTCGGTTGAAAGGCGCCGATTCCAACCGCGGCGCGCTGATGATCCACGGCCACCTCGATGTGGTGCCCGCCGAGGCCGCCGACTGGAGCGTGCATCCGTTCGCCGGTGCGGTCCGCGACGGTTATGTGTGGGGGCGCGGCGCGATCGACATGAAGGATATGGTCGGCATGATGCTGGCCTTGGCCCGCCAGTTCAAGATCGAGGGGACGGTGCCGCCGCGCGATATCATTTTCGCGTTTCTGGCGGACGAGGAGAACGGCGGCAAGTGGGGGTCGCAGTGGCTGGTGGACAACCGGCCCGACGTGTTCCACGGGATTACCGAGGCGGTGGGGGAGGTCGGCGGATTCTCGCTGACGGTGCCGCGCCCGGATGGCACCGAGCGCAGGCTCTACCTGGTGGAGACGGCGGAGAAGGGGCTCGGCTGGATGCGGTTGCGCGCCAAGGCCCGTGCGGGCCACGGTTCGTTCCTGCACGAGGACAACGCCGTCACCATCCTGGCCGCAGCGGTGGCGCGACTCGGCAAACACACTTTCCCGCTGGTGCTTTCGGATTCCGTCGCTGAATTCCTTGCCGCCGTCGCCGAGGAGACGGGCCTGGAATTCGATCCGTCGAGCCCGGATATCGAGGGCCAGCTGGCGAAGCTCGGCACCATTTCTCGAATCATCGGCGCCACGCTGCGCGACACCGCGAACCCGACCATGCTGCAGGCCGGATATAAGGCGAACGTCATCCCACAGACCGCGGAGGCGGTCGTGGACTGCCGGGTGGTCCCAGGACGGCAGGCGGCATTCGAACGCGAGGTCGACGAGCTGATCGGCCCGGACGTCGAGCGCGAGTGGATCACCAAACTCGATTCGTACGAAACGACCTTCGACGGCCACCTGGTCGACGCGATGAACGACGCCATTCTCGCCCACGACCCGCAGGGCCGCACCGTGCCCTACATGCTCTCAGGCGGCACGGACGCGAAGGCGTTCGCCCGCTTGGGTATTCGCTGCTTCGGTTTCGCGCCGCTGCAGCTGCCGCCGGATCTGGACTTCACCGCCCTGTTCCACGGTGTCGACGAAAGAGTTCCGGTGGATGCCCTCGAATTCGGCACCCAGGTGCTGGAACATTTCCTGTTGCACAGCTGAATCAATCCGGAGAGGATCTCATGACCTACAACCCCTACGACGCGCTCCCGCAGGTGCCCACCTTCACGGTGACCTCGGAAGACATCACCCATGGCGAGTCGCTGCACAACGATCAAGTCAGCGAATTCTTCGGCGCCGGAGGCAAGGACATCTCACCGCAGCTGTCCTGGTCCGGATTCCCCGCCGAGACAAAGAGTTTCGCGGTGACGGTGTTCGATCCGGACGCACCGACGGCGTCGGGATTCTGGCACTGGGCCGTCGCGAACATCCCGGTGAGCACCACCTCGCTGTCCGGCGGTGCCGGCAGCGCTGGCGGCACCCTGCCCGAGGGCGCGATCAATCTGCGCAACGACGCGTCGTTCCCTGGCTTCGTCGGCGCCGCGCCGCCCGCTGGACACGGACCGCACCGCTACTTCGTCGTGGTACACGCGGTGGATGTGGAAAGCCTTGAGGTCGGCGAGGACGCGACGCCGGCGTTTCTCGGCTTCAATCTGTTCTTCCACACCCTCGGCCGTGCGACCATCGTGTGCACCTACGAGGTGAAGTAACTTCGAGAAACACTGTGGCCCTGAGCGAAATGCTCAGGGCCACAGTACGTTCGGTTGTCGTCTGCTACGAGACGTTGACGACGCCCGTCCGGCAGCGGGCTGGTATAGAGCGCGACGATCTCCTCGGCGTACTTGGCCGCGATCGGCGACCGCTCGAGCTTCATCGTCGGGGTCAGCTCCTCGCCGCCCGGCTCCCACGCCGAGGCCACCAGGGTGAACCGCTTGATCTATTCCACCCGCGACAGGTTGGTGTTGCCCTCCTTGACGGCGGTCACCACCTCGTCGGCGCGCAGCTCACTAATCGTGGTCAGATGTGGAACGCTGTGGCAGGCGTTACTGTGCTAGCGGCTCCAGCGCCACGGCATGAGTACGAGCCACCAGCCCGGAGATCCGAGGACCAGTGGTGTGGTAACCGGAATCATGTGTCCGCGGCGGCTCCGCTTGGCCTCGAGATATTTCCGCGCCCGCTCGCTTCGGGGCTTGATATGCAATGGCACCACGGTCACCGCGAGACCGGCACCTTCCAATGCGCGAACCTTGTCCGGATTGTTCGTGAGCAGCCGCACCGACGTGAGTCCGAGCGCGGCCAGACTCTTGGCCGCGAGTTCGTAGGACCGTGCGTCGGCACTGAAGCCGAGTCGCTCGTAGCTGTCGAAGGTGTCGAGATCGCAGACCTCGCTGAGGTGTAGACCGCGCGCCTTGTTGGTCAGCCCGGCGCCGCGTCCCTCCTGCTCCAGATAAACGAGGACGCCGGATCCCGCCTTTTGGATCCGATCCATCGCCGTGTCGAGTTCGGGACCGCAGTCGCAGTCATCCGATCGCAGCGCTTCACCGTAGAGACAGCGGGAATGGATGCGAACCAGGCATCCGTCGGTGACCTGACCGAAGACCAGCGCATGCCCGCCGTTGGCTTCGTGCGGAATCGGCACGACTCGAACGTCTAGTTCGCGCCCTTTGCGAGTCAACCGATGCCCGGTATCGGTGAGGCTCGATGCCGCGGTGGTCACATATTCCTCCGATGCAGGTCAGGCGATCAGGCGGGACTGCGGGTTACCGGTGGTGCGACGCGCGACCGAGCAGGAATGGCATGCCACCATCGCGTCGGTTGTTCGACAAATTACACGCCTGACCCGGCGGGGCATGACAGTATCCCAGCGGAGGGTGCTTCGCGACCGCTGAAGGTATATCGGCGCGGCTGGTGTGACGCCGATCAGGTTGGAGGGCAATAGATTACAGCTATAGCCGAGAGTTCGCTCGTCCCGACCTGTCAACGGTCCTCGGACGAGAGCCGCACGATCCGATCGATCTCGCCGACCAATGGCATGGCGCCGGGGACGTCCCCGAACGACTGTGTCGCCACCATCGCGGCGGTTGCCCAGAGATAGTCCTGCCGATCGGCAGCGCGGCGCGATGAAATCAAGCGGTATGCGAGAGCGGCGGCGAAGGCGGCCTGAGCGCCCGGCGACCCCTCGAGTGCCACCGGGTACGGAAGGATCTCGACATCCACCCCGTCGGAGCGCACCGTGCATCCGAAGTCCTCGAGCACACACACCGAACGCACACCGAGCGAGCGCAGCCGTCGCACGACGTCGGTATCCGGGCCGTGGTTCACCTCGCCCATCATCCGTTCGAGCTCCCACCTTCCGCCGACGAGATAGTCGACGGCCCCCAGGTGTCTGTAGAGCAGCTGTGGTCGATCGATCGGAGGGGTTGGGTCGACCACGAGCAGTGGCGGCGCATCGGGTCGCATCGTGGCCATCACCTCCTCGATCACGTCGACGGCATGCTCGAAGGTCAAAAGCACGACATCCGAGGTGAGGATCGCGTCGCGTATCGCCGGATTGCGCGGGTCGGGCGCGCCCAACCGGACGCGGTCGTCTTTGCAACCGATGCTGCTCGACATGCCGGTACTGGTGATCATGACCGCGGCGACCGCCGTTTGCGCTCCTGCGACGATCTTGACCAAATCGGTATCGACGTTTTCCTCGCGGAGGTAGTCGAGGATGTACCGGCCTCGGTCGTCGTCGCCGATCGTCGCGATCAGCCGTACCTCGAGACCAAGCCGGGCCGCCGCGACGGCGCGGTTGAGCCCCTTGCCCCCGGGGTGTTCCTCGAAGCTGCCCGGAGTGGATTTTCCTGGCCGTGGCACATGATCGATCCGATAGATGTGGTCGATAACCGCGTCCCCGACCACCGTGACGACGCCCGGCTTGGCATTTGAATATGCCAGTGCAACAAGCGTTTTCGGCTTGGGGGCATCGTACGGCAGCGCAATCGCATACTGCGATCCCGCGGCCAGTAGACCGGCGAGAGCGGTGAAGGCGTTATGCTCGAGCGCGCCCCGCAACTGCCGCACGGTCGGCGTCGGTGGAATGCTGTCCGCCCGCAGCGCTTCATGCAGCGACTGCCACTGCTCGGTCAGGTACTCGCGCCGCTTGCCCATGTGTTCGGCGTAGAGCCGATCGAGATCTACTCCAGCAGCTGGGTTTTCGCGGAACAGGCCGAGAGACAAGGCGGCATCGACGATCATCCGGTCGGTCGGGCCCAGCTGTGTGGTCAGTTCGATGACAACGGGCAGTACGGCCTGCTCGGCAGTAACTCTGACCTGATGCGCGCGCTGTCGCACCACGGGTAGGTCCAGCAACGGTGACACGTCGATCTCGGTGGTGCGCAAGCGATCCGGGTTGAGGCCCGAATGCTTGCCCAGGCGAGTGAGGATATTGCGAATGGCAACCATGCGCGAGTCCTGCAGGACCATGTCCGAGATCCACCCTCCGTGCGCTCGTTGCTGTTTCGTTGCCTATGCAGCTGGAGCGACAACGGGGTTTAGCGCGCTGCAAAACCGGCAATTACCAACTTACAACGGCAATTGACGGCTAGGAACCGCAAATGCCACACTGGGTTGGGCGATCTTATCGCCTCCACCAGACGACTCGGGAGGGCCTGGTGACGAGAGTGATTCTCTGGATACGGAACGTTCGATGGCGCATACAGCATTGGCCCGGGCGACTCGGAATACCCCTAGAGCTCATCGGGCTCGAGCTGTTACCTCGGAGGCAGCCATGAATGTACACGCGACCGAATGGACGATGATCAGCGATATAACTCCCGAATCGGCGTACCGGATGAACGGGCCGGGGGACAGGATCTGGCGGCTGAGCTGGCTGCCCGGCCGGCTGTTGACCCGGGAACAGGCATTCGCGGGCATGGAACTCGACGAGATCCTCAGCAACCCTGCGGGTGTGCACGATCGCATCGCGCAAGCCGAAGCTACCAAACGAGCGGATACGGTCGGCATCATCTGGGAACAGGCGGTGATCCTGTTGTCCAAGCGGATTGTGGCTCGGCTGCGACAGCATTCGGACGAATCGCAGGAGCAAGACGACGCGGCGGCGGGTGAACCGGTCACCACCGGCCCCACCTTCCGCTCGCGCTGAAGATCGCGGCGCAGCGGACGCCGCGCGTGCTCGGTTAGTGTCAATGCCGCGCAGTTTGGTTGGTGCTCGCTTTGGTTGGTGCTCGCAGTGCCGATAGGCATCGGCTGGTTCGCAACTATTGCTGCGCCGAAGCCAGTCGGACGATTCGATCGATCTGATCGACTTCGGGCATGGCGCCGGGGATGTCACCGAACGATTGTGTCGCAACCATCGCGGCGCTCGCTTATAGGTAGTCGTGTTCATCCGTGGGGCGGCGCGAGGAGACGAGACGGTAGGCGAGGGCGGCTGTGAAAGCCGCATACTTGCCGGGAGATCCTTCGAGGGCGACCGCGAATGGTGGGGTTTCGGGTTGTTCGAATGTCAGCAGCAAGGCGTCGGAGGCTGCGATCGCGTCGTGCACCGCGCCGCCGAGGAGGTCCTGCGGGCTGAGCCGGATGCGATCGTCACGACAGCCGACGCTGCCTGCCACGCCCGTTCAGGTGATCATCACCGCGGTGACCGGTGTCGGCACATTGGGGACCACCCGTACCGGTTCGATGTCGACGTTCTGGCTGCGTAAGTAAGCACGGATGGGATGGCCTGCGGTGTCGTCGCCGGAGATCGGCTGCACCTGGAGCCCGAGCCGAGCGGCCGCGACGGAGGTCCTTGCCGCCGGGTGCTCCTGGAAGCTCCCGTCCGCGGGCGCGTCAGCGGACGGAATGCGCTCGACCCGGTAGATATACCGCGTCCCCGACGACGGTGACCACGCCGGGGATGACCTGCGAATTCGACGGCACCATGCACCGTCCCCCTTGGGTGCTGCATTGATTTGTCCTGCCGCACACCAGAATAGGCCGCGTGCATCACGGCAGCGCCCGCTTGCGTCTTTCAGGCGATGCGGGATGGCATGTCCTGCAATGACGCATCGCCCTCCCGCCGCGGCGATCAGCTCAGGCGCGGGCCTCGTGTTCCGCACCGATGGCGTCGGCGATGTTCTTGTAGCCGTTCTCGCGCAAGCGATGTGCCAATCCGCGGTGGATTTTGCGGGTCCAGAAGGGGCCGCCGTAGATGAAGCCGGTGTAGCCCTGCAGGAGGGTGGCGCCGGCGAGGATGCGCTCCCAGGCTTGGTCGGGAGTCTCGATGCCGCCGACGGAGATGAGGACGAGGCGGCCGCCGACTCGGCGGTAGAGGCGGCGGAGGACTTCGAGGGAGCGGTCGGCGACCGGCGGACCAGAGAGGCCGCCCGTTCCCATGGCGGCTACTTCGGCGGGGTCGGTGCGCAGGCCGTCGCGGCGGATGGTGGTGTTGGTGGCGACGATGCCTGCCAGACGGAGCTCGACGGCGAGGTCGGCTACGGCGTCGATGTCGTCGTCGGAGAGATCGGGGGCGATCTTCACCAGCACCGGCACCTGGACGCTGTCGAGCACGGCCTGCAGCACCGGGCGCAGCGATTCGACGGCTTGCAGGTCGCGCAGGCCGGGGGTGTTGGGGGAGCTGACGTTGACGACGACGAAGTCGGCCAGCGGGCCGAGCAGTGCGGCGCTGATCGCGTAATCGGCTGCGGCGCCTTCGGGTTCGACGACTTTCGTCTTACCGATGTTCGCGCCGACGGGTAGGCGGCCGCGGCGGCCGCGCAGTTGTTCGGCCGCGGCGGCGGCGCCGTCGTTGTTGAAGCCCAACCGGTTGATCAGGGCGCGGTCGGCGGGCAGGCGGAACAGCCGCGGCGCGGGATTGCCGGGTTGGGCTTGCGCGGTGACCGTGCCGATCTCGGCGAAACCGAAACCGAGCGGCCGCCAGGCGTCGACGCCGTCGGCGTTCTTGTCGAATCCCGCGGCCAGGCCCAGGGGTGCGGGGAAGTCCACGCCGAAGGCGGTATTGCGCAGGATCGGATCGTCGGAAACGAGCACCCTGGACATTGCCCAGCGAGACGGGGCGAAGCGCTCAGCCAGCTTCATCGCGGCGAAGGCCAGACGATGGATGCGTTCGGGCGGCAGCAGGAACATCAGGCGCAGCACTAATGCGTACATCGGCTCACATCCCCGGTTCTGGCTGGGGTAGCTGCGCGGTTTTTCGGCGGCGCAGCAGTACCCGGCGGCTGCCGTCGGTGTAGGCGCGCACGCGGGACAGTTCCCAGCCGCCGAATTCGGCCTGGATGGCCAGCCGCATCGACGCGGTCACCCGGTTCACCTCAGGTGGTAGTCGCAGCGGCACGTACTCGTAGTCGTCGCTGCTGGTTTCCCAACTCGCCGGTAGCGCTGCGCGCGGGCGAAATTTCGGCGCCATCACTGCCCTCTCTTCCGCTCATCCGCGCGGATCCGCTGCAGACCGTCTCCGGTCGCGGACCCGACGAACAGGTCACCGGTGCGCTCATCGATGACCACCGAGTTCGGCTGTCGGACCGTCGGATACCGGCCCACTTCCTTCGGTATACCCGTCGACAGATCGAATCCGACGACTTCGTTGCTCTGCGTACACGTCACCCACACGGTGTCGGACCGCAGATCGTAGGCAAGCGCGTAAGGCGATGATCCTACCGGGAAACGCTGATGCAGTACGAGCGGTCCGGAAGTGTAGACCAGCAGTTCGTTACCCGCGGTATCGGCGACGATCAGGCGGCCGAAGCGGTCGGATATCAGGTTGGTGGCCCCGTCACCCGCGCGCAGTGCCAGCCCGAGCCGATCTTTGTGCAGGTCGAGTTCGGTGAGCGAGGTCTGGCGCCGGTCCAACACGGCGACCCGGTTGTCGGCGACGGCGAGTGCGTCCGCCGAGGCGAGGCCCGACACGGTGTCGAGCACCTCGCCGCGGGGGGACAGGCTGCGGACGTGGCCGTCGGCGGTGCCGATGAGCAACGAACCGTCGCCGCGCAGCAGCACGGTCCTGGCGTCGCCTTCGACACGGACCTCGGTGGTGGCCGCGGTGGCGACATCCACGCGAATCACCCGGTTCGGCGCGGCGACCAGGATCTCGCCCGGCCAACCCTGAGCCAAAGCCGCTCCGGGCGCCGGCAGGGCGACGGTACGCACCGCGGGCGGTTCGACCGTGGGATCGATGAGCGAGAGGGTGGTGCCGTCGAGCGCGGCGAGCAGGCCGGTGCCGACGTCGTAGCGCAGTGCGCCGATGGAAATGCCGACCGGCAGGACCTGTCCGCCGGGTGCGGTGGTCACCGCCGGGGCAACCGCCGCGATGGCCGGTTGTCTGGTCTGCAGATCGTCGTTATTCGTCTTGGAGGAGCAGCCGGTGAGCAGCATCAAAACCGCTACACCCGCGATCGCTGAGGGGACCGAGCCGCGAGGGCGCATCCACCGAACTCCTTACTACCGACCGAACTACCGACGACTCAACCGCAACATCACCATCTGACCATGATGGCGCACGGTGACGGCTGACCGGGGTGGTGGCTCGAGGTGAATGTCGGTGATCGGGTTACGGTTGTGTTGAAACAATGTCCGACTCAGGGAGATGTGTTGAAAGCCGACCATCCATCGGGATTTGCCATCGATGACATAACCGTTGGTCGGTTTGCTCACGGATTCGGCAGCACTGCCGATGGCAGGCTCTACGCCTTTCGGACGGTCCGGTCGACCGTCACGCTGGAGATCTACCGCAGCGACCTGGACAGCTACGTTCCAGGGCCGGAGGACGTCGTCGCTGTCGCTCAGGCGCGGGTCACCGATATCGATCTCGACGACGAACGCAGCGTGATCGCGCTGGTACGGGACATGATTCCGGACGCGGTGCCGGTCGAAGCGGCCGCCGAGCGCGACGTGACGACGGTCCGGGCCTTGCTGGGACGGATCAGTTCTGTCATCGATGGTATGTAGATGGTGATGCTGACCACACAATTCGCCCGTACCGCGCTGACCGCAGCGGCCTTCCTCGTGGTGGCGTCGGCCGCGGCGTGCAGCTCGGGACCGGACGAAGGGGCTGTCGATGCCGCCCGCTCGTCAGCCAATGCTTCGCTGTCCTCCTCCGTCGCGGCGTCCTCCAGTGCCGCGCATCGGCCGTTGCCGACGGCAGCCGAGCTGGACGCGCAGATCAAGCGCGCGCTCGACCCCGCGCTGCCCGACAGCGAACGTACCGCGCTCATCGAGGACGGCGAGGTGTTCAAGGACGCCATCCCGGACATGTACAAAGCGTTGCGAGACAATCCGCGTGCCATCTACAGTGTCACCGACCCGGTCTTCGACAACCGTGACGGCACGCTGACCGCGACCATGCGTCTGGACAAGGACGGCAGTGGCACCGCGATCCGCACCACCGTGGTGCATTTCGTGCTCATCGGCGGTAAGTGGAAGATCTCCCGCACCGACCTGTGCGGCATTCTGCGCTCCGCCGACTACCGCACGCCCGCCTGCGGCTAGTGCTGAACTCCGGCCTAGCGCGATGGGGTCACTTCGTCCACCGTCACCGCTACCTCGTTCTGGTCGTGTTCGCGCTGGCTGTGGTCGTTTCCGGCTGGTACGGCCGCGACCTGTCGGGCAGGTTGACCCAGGAGGGCTGGTTCGACGAGAGCAGCGAATCGGTGGCCGCCTCCAAGATCGCCGACGACACCTTCGGCCGCGACACCGATAGTGACATCATCGCGCTTTACACCGCACCGGCGGGGGCCACGGTCGACGACCCGGCTGTCCGCGCCGCGGTGACGAGCGCGCTGCACCAGTTGCTGGCCCGCCACCCCGACCGCGTCCAGAAGATCGACAGCTACTGGGACAGCCCGTTCGCGGCCCAAGCCACCGATGCCTCGCACAGCCATGCCTTCGCCAGTATCGGCCTGCGCGGCGAAGGCACCGCGACCGTCGAGAACTACGCGGCGATCAAGACCGAGCTCGGCGCGGGACCGGCAGGCGGCGGACCGGGCGGGACGACGGTGCAGTTGGCCGGGCTGCAGCCGATTGTCGAGGGCATCAATCAGGGCATGCAGCACGACATCAAACGTGCCGAAATCATCGCGTTGCCGATCGTGGCGATCCTGCTGTATTTCGTGTTCGGCGGGGTGATCGGCGCGCTGCTGCCGGTGCTGATCGGGGGCATGACGGTGCTGGGCACCCAGGGCGCCATGCGAGTGCTCACCAACCACATCGGTGTGAATGTATTTGCTAGTGCCGTAGTGACTTTGGTAAGCCTCGGGTTGGCGATCGACTACGGGTTGTTCACCGTGACCAGGTTCCGCGAAGAGCTCGCGGCGGGCCGGACAGTGGAGGAGGCCGCCGCGCGCACCGTCGCCACCGCGGGCCGCACCGTACTGTTCTCGGCGGCGATCATCGCGATCAGTCTCGGCGCGCTGTTCATCTTCCCGAATGGCGTGCTGCGTTCGGTGCCCTACGGCGGCATCAGTTCGGTGCTGCTGGCCGCGCTGCTATCGGTGACCGCGCTGCCGGCGGTGCTGAGCATCGTCGGGCGCCGGATCGACCTGTGGGGCTGGCATCGCTTCTCGCGCAGCAAGACCGAGGCGCAGATCGATGCGGGGTTCTTCTCGCGGCTGGCTACCCGGGCGATGCGACGGCCGTGGCTGGTGGCGGTGCCGATCGTGCTCATGCTTATGGCGCTGAGCATTCCGTTCCGGAACATAGAATTCGGCGGACTGAGCGAACGCTATCTGGCCGATGACAATTCGGCGCGGGTCGCGCAGGAACGCTTCGACGAGCTGTTCCCGAGCTTCCGCACCGAGCCGCTCAAACTCGTGGTTGTCGGCGCGAATCCGCAGCAGCTCAGCGATATTCGGTTCGAGGCGAACCAGATGCCCGGGCTCACCGGACGCTTCGAACCCAGCGTGCCTACCAAGAACGGCGTCAATGTGCTCAATGCCGGGCTGGCCGACAAGCGCGACGCGGACAAGGTGATCGCCGCCCTGCGGGCCATACCCGAACCGCCCGGCGTGGACGTCATGGTGGCTGGTGTGCCCGCGCTGGAGCGCGACAGCATCAACGGGCTCCTGGACAGGCTGCCGATGCTGGCGGCGATCCTGGTGATCGCGGCGCTCGTGCTGATGTATGCGGCGTTCCGATCGTTTGTGCTGGCGCTCAAGGCCGTCATCATGAGCGCGCTGAGTCTCGGCTCCACGCTGGGCATCCTGACCTGGGTTTTCGTCGAAGGCCACGGTGCGGGGATCCTCAATTTCACGCCGGGACCGCTGATGTTCGCGGTGCTCGCGCTGATCGTGACGGTCATCTTCGGACTGTCCACCGACTACGAGGTGTTCCTGCTGTCGCGGATGACCGAGGCCCGCGCCGACCGCGCCGACCCACCGGAGGCCATCCGCTACGGCATTGCCCACACCGGCGGCGTCATCACCTCAGCCGCGGCGATTCTCATCGTGGTGACCGGCGCGTTCGGCTTCTCCGATCTGGTGCTGATGAAATACATCGCCTACGGCATGATCGCCGCACTGATCATCGACGCGACCGTGATCCGTATGCTGCTGACGCCGGCGGTGCTGAAATTGATCTGGCGCTGAGGGGAGACGGAGTATGTGTGCGTTCAAGGGCGCGAATCTGGCGCTGGTGTTCCTGCTGGAGCTCGGTGTGCTTGTCGGAGTGGGCATCTGGGGCTTCACGCTGCCCGCCGGGGTGTTCACACGGGTGATCGCCGGGCTGGGCGGGCCGGTGTTGTTCATCCTCATGTGGGCATTGTTCGGCGCGGGGTCGAATGCGCGATTTCAATTACGCGGGAGGTGGCGTCTGGCTCTGGAGTTGCTCTGGTTCGGTGGAGGCGCGCTGGCGTGGTACCAGGCGGCAGGGCCGATCGCTGGACTCGCTTTCTTCGCGGTGTGGGCGTTCACCGCGGCAGTACGGGTCGGTGTGCAAGGTGGTCTGATCGTCGACATCGGGGCCGAGGAAATCGGCGACCAAGCGTAGTGGTTCCAGCGCAACGGTTCTGGCTTCGGAGTCCAGGCTCGGCGGGGCTGCGGGCGAAGCGAAAGTCGTGGCCTGATGGCTGACGGTCGTCAGCGGCGGACCGGGAGGACCAGTTGGGCGCCGGTAACCGGGTGATCGAGGACCTCGACCGGGTGTTGGTAGACGCGGCTGAGTAGTTCTGTGGTGAGGACTTTGCGGGGTGGGCCGTCGGCGGCTATGTGGCCGGATTCCAGGACCGCGACGCGGTCGGCGTAGGCGGCGGCGATGCCGAGGTCGTGTAGGACGACCACGACGGCGGAGCCGTCCTCGGCGCGGCTGGTGGCGAGGTTCAGGACCGCTTCCTGATGGCCGAGGTCAAGGGCTGCGGTGGGTTCGTCCAGCAGGAGGGTGCCGGTGTCCTGGGCGAGGACCCGGGCCAGCGCGACGCGGGCGCGTTCACCGCCGGACAGGGTCGGAAATGACCGGGCCGCAAGGTGTTCCACGTCGGTGGCGGCCATGGCGGCAGCGATCTTCTCGTCATCGAGTTCACGCAACTCGGTGCGCACCCACGGCGCACGCCCCATCGCGACCACCTCGCGGGCGGTGAACGGAAAGCCGACGGTGTGGCTCTGCGGCAGCACGGCGCGGCGACGAGCCATGTCCAAGGGCGACCAGTGCGCCAGCGAACGGCCATCGAGCTCGACGGTGCCCTCGGTCGGGGCGAGCTCACCGGCAAGTGCGGCAAGCAGCGTGGACTTGCCTGCCCCGTTCGGCCCGACCAGTGCGACGATCTCACCCGCGACAACCTCGAAGTCCACGTTCTCGAGCACCCGCCGCACCTGCGCGCCGGTAGTACCGCGCCGATCGACACTGATCCCGGTCGCCCGCAGCATGACCGTCCCGGGCTCCGCCACCTGGGGCAGCTCGTGCGTCCGCGCGAACACCCCGCCGATGCCTTGCCGCACACTGCTCATGCGCCACCACCGAGCACGCTGCCCACTCGACGGTCGTGCCTGAAACGGATCGTTGGGCATCCGCCAAGACCCGCTATCGACCGACTAGCTTCGCCTGAGCCGTGTTCTACGCTGCTGCACCTGTGTGACATCCACATCGGATCGCGCGCGGCCACTCGCACACCCGCCCCTCGGCCGCGGGCGGCGAACACACTGCGCGGAGCCGCCGGCGGGTCCCGCTCATCTGAGATCTCCAAAGTTGGCTGCCCCAGTCCGCTTTCACGGTCGACATCGCGTGCAGTGTCGGTGCGGTTCGTAGAGGCTCTTTGGTCACCGGAACGAGCCGTCCGTGGTCGGCGGGTCATGCCCAACCTCCGGCGCGGGCGCGGGTGCGGCGCAGGAGCCAGAAGAAGAACGGGCCGCCGATGAGGGAGGTGAGCATGCCGAGGGGGAGGTCGGCGTTGTCGACCAGGGAGCGGGCGCCGACGTCGGCGGCCAGCAGGACGACCGCGCCGATGATCGCGCTCAGCGGGATCAGCACGCGGTGGGCGGGGCCGACGAGCATCCGGACCAGGTGCGGGACGATCAGGCCGACGAACAGGATGATGCCGGTGAAGGCGACGCCTGCGGTGGCCAGGATTGCGACGACCACGATGACATTGCGGCGCAAGCGTTCTACGTCGACACCGAGATGGCGGGCGGCGGATTCGCCGAGGGCGAGCAGGTCCAGGCGCGGGGCGATGACGATCGCGGCGAGCACACCGAACGCGGTGAGCGGCGCGACAACACGCACCGCATCCCAGGTCGCGCCGTTGAGACTGCCCAACTGCCAGAACACGATCTGATCCCGGGCCGCGGGGGAGGCGACGAACAGCAGGAAAGCGATCAAACCGCCCGCAAAGGCGTTGATCGCGACACCAGTGAGCACCAGGGTGACCACTTCGGTGCGGCCATTCGAGCGCGCCAGCAGATACACCAGCAGCGTGGTGGCCAGGCCCGCGACGAACGCGGCCGCCGCGACCGACCAAGCCGCGATGAACGCACCGCCGACCACGATCACCGTGCCCGCACCGACCGCGGCACCCGCGGACACCCCGATCACGCCCGGTTCGGCCAGCGGGTTGGCGAACACTCCCTGCAACAATGCACCCGCTGTAGCTAGCGCCGCCCCGACCAGCATGGCCAGTACGACCCGCGGGAAACGCACCTGCCACAACGTCACTTCCCCGGCCGGATGGGCGGGCATCGGCCCCCAGTCCAGACCGATTCGGTGTAGCACGCTGCCCGCCACTTCTGCGGGCGTCGTCGGCACCTGCCCGATCGCCGCGGACGCCAACGCGAGCAGCACCAGCACGGCAATCGCGACCACGAAGACGATCGTGGTGCGTGAGCGGCCCCGAGACTTCGGCGCGACTGGTTGCGGTGTATGCGGCATCGTCCGGTTGGTCGCAGTGGTTCGCGACACCGACTCACTCACGACCGCACCTCGCCGACTGTCGGCTCCCTGAGCCCTGAAGCAGTCCCGCCGGGTGCCATCTGGACGTGGTCCCGGGACACGACGCCCGTCAAGCCGAACGCTGTGCAGGGCACGGCCGAGGCTGGTGCGCCGATCAGTGCTGCGGGTATGGAGCCGAGGTTCCGCTCGCCGCAGCCGAGGTTCCGCTCGCCGAGGGCGGTCATGCGGGCTTGGTGCCGTACACGGCCTCGCTGAGGGCGGAGATAACACGGCCGGTGTTGGGCCCGAAGCTCAGCAGGACCGCGTCGGACATGTCGACGACGCGTTTGTTGCGACCTGCGGGGGTTTGGGCGATGCCGGGCACCTTTTCCAAACCGTCCACGCCGCCAACGGAATTCAGGCCGTCGGACATGACGAGCAGCACGTCGGGGGCGGCGCTGATCATGGCTTCGCTGGTGATCGCGACGAACGGCTCCTTCAGTCCTGCCGCGGTTCCTGCGTCGTGGGCGCCGAGGGCGGCGATGAGCGCGTCCGCGCCGGAGCCGGGACCGGCGAGCATGGTGATGGCGGTGCTGCGCAGGTAGAGGAACGCGATGGTGAGTGGATTGTCCAGCTTGGGCACCGCGGCGGTCGCGGCGGCGATCTCGTCGCGGGTTCGTTGGGCCAGCTCTTGGCCACGTCGGGGTATACCGAGCGCGCCCGCGACGGCCTCGATTTGCGGGACGACGCCGTCCATGGTGCGTTGTGGATCGAAGTAGACGACCGTGACGCCGACCGCGCGCAGCTGCTCACGAACTGCTGGCGCGGCACTGGTGCTGTCGGTGAGGAACACCGTAGGCCTTAGCGCCAGAATGGATTCCACATTGAGCGAGCCGCTGCCGCCGGTCACGTTGGGCACGTTCTGCACCGCGGGGAAGGCTGCGGCGGTGCTGCGGCCGACGAGTTTGGGTCCCATGCCCAGCGCCCACACCGTCTGCGCGAGGGTGCCGTAGCGGTCGGCGGCGATGATGCGGCTCGCGTCGGTGATGGTGACGTCGGATCCGTCGAACGAACGCACCGTCACCGGCAACGTGGGAGCGGGCTCCGGTCCGATCGGCACCGGGTCCAGATTCGTCAGCTTGGCGGTGGAGCGTCCCTGCGGACCGGAGGTCCCGGCCTCGCCCCCCGTCCCGCAGGCGGCCACCTCCATGAGCAGGGTCAGCGCGAAGACAGCGAGGACAGCGCGACGCGCTCCGATTCGGACCCGGTCGATCCCACGCGTCTGGACAGCCGAATGCCTGGACCTCGCACACCTCATGCAGGCAAGGCTAACTCGCGTTATTCCGTGCGTGCACTGACGTCGTCCAGAGCTGCCGCGATCGCCCGCGGCAGTTCGAGCGTCTCCGCGGCCAAGACGCCGGTCAACTGCCCGATATCGCGGGCGCCGACGATCATGCTTGCGACGCCGGGCCGATCCCTAACCCAGGCCAACGCGACGGCCAGCGGCGAGGTGGCGAGCCCGTCGGCGGCGGTGACCAGCGCGTCGACGACCCGGGTCGCACGCTCGTCGAGCCGGTGCCGGATCTCGGCGGCGGTCGCCTCGTCCGCGCCCCGTGAATCGGCGGGCACGCCGTCACGGTATTTGCCGGTGAGAATGCCCCCGGCCAGCGGCGCGGAGGCGATCAGCCCGACTCCGTGATGGTCGGCGGCGGGCAGGAACGCGCTTTCGGCACCGCGTGCCAGCAGCGAGTACGGCGCCTGCGCGACGCTGATCGGTGCGATGGCGGCGAGGCTGGCCAACTGCCAGGCGCCGAACCCGCGCACACCCGCGTAGCGGACCCGCCCCGAACGCACGACGTATTCGAGGGTGGCCGCGACCTCGTCGAGCGGGGTACGCGGATCCCAGGCGGCGACATTCCAGACGTCGAGGTGATCGGTGCCCAGCTCGAGCAGCGTCCGATCGAGTTGACGCAGCAGCGTGCGCCGCGAAGTGTCCACCGTCGCGCGGGCCGGTTCCGGCGCGGGCACCGACGGACCCGCTGGCGCGGGCGAAATCCTTGGCAGCACACCGGCGCAACCGCTGAGCACCAGATCGTCACGGGACACCAAGTCACCGAGCAGATCGGCAAGAATCCGCTGCGCCGCACCGCCACCGTGGGCGGGGGAGGTGTCCACCAGGGTGCCACCGGCTTCGGCGAAGGCCACCAACTGCACGGCGGCCTCGTCGGCATCCGTGTGTGAACCCCAGGTATGAGTCGCCAAACCTATCCGGGACACCCGTAGGCCACTGCGACCGACCGTCCGCTGTTCCATCACCGTGTCCGCGATTTCGTCACGGCGCCAAGCCTAGAGCGTGCGAGCGCCTGCCGGTGCCCACGCACGGCCGTGGGTCGCACCACCGTGCCGGACACCCCTGCGCCGCCTCGACACTGTACTGTCGCTGCGTGATTACGGCGGTGATCATGTCCGTGCGACCCGCCCGTCAACCAATTGCCCAGTCCGAACGGATATTTCGGGCAGAAGTGGAGGAGGGTACGTGGTCGGCGAGTCAATGACCTGGGTGCAGGCGCTGGTGCTCGGTCTGGTGCAGGGCCTCACGGAGTTTCTGCCCGTTTCTTCCTCCGCGCATCTGCGCATCGTGTCGGGGGTGTTCTTCGGCGACGACGCGGGCGCGTCGTTCACCGCGGTGACCCAATTGGGAACCGAGGCTGCGGTGCTGGTGTATTTCGCCAAGGACATCTGGCGGATCGTGTGCGCGTGGTTCGGCGGGCTGCAGCGCAGGTTGACCGGGTCTGCCAGGCAAACGGTTTCGATCGAGGATCAGGTCACCATGAAGCTTCCGGTCGTGACCGCGGGCACCGCGAGCCACGCGGGATTGCCCGCCTTCGACCAGGAGGCACAGCGTGAGCTCGATTACCGGATCGGCTGGTACGTGATCATCGCGACGATTCCGATCGGCGTGCTCGGCTTCCTGTTGAAGGATCAGATCCGCACCGGCGCCCGCAATCTGTGGCTGATCTCCTTCATGCTTATCGCTTTCGCGCTGGTCATCGCCGCCGGTGAGTACTACGGCCGCAAGGTGCGCCCGATCGAGCAGCTGACCACCCGCGACGGACTGGTCATGGGCTTCGCGCAATGCCTCGCGCTGATCCCGGGTGTGTCGCGCTCCGGCGCCACAGCCACCGCGGGTCTGTTCCTCGGACTCGAGCGTGAAGCGGCGGTGCGGTTCTCGTTCCTGCTCGCCATCCCCGCGGTGACCGCGTCGGGTCTGTTCAGCCTGCCCGACGCGTTTCAACCCGCGGGCGATGGGCTGAACGCAAGCGGACCGCAGCTGCTGGTCGCGACGATCGTGGCGTTCGTCGTCGGCTATGCCTCGGTGGCCTGGCTGCTGAAGTTTGTCGCCAAGCACTCGCTGGACTGGTTCGTCGGCTACCGCATCGTGCTCGGCCTGACCGTGATGGGTCTGCTGGCGGGCGGGGTGGTGTCGGCGACATGAACATTAGGCTGGCCGCATGACGGTGATTTTGCTGCGGCACGGTGTGTCCACCTCGAACACCGCCCGCACTCTCGCCGGGCGCAGCCCTGGTGTCGATCTGACCGAACGCGGTACCGAACAGGCCAGGGCGGTCGCGGATCGACTCGCTAGTCTGCCGATCGAACACATCGTGCATTCGCCGCTGTTGCGCTGTCAGCGAACGGTGGCGCCGCTGGTGGAGAAGTTCGGGCTGGAACCGGAGTACGACGACCGGCTCATCGAGGTCGATTACGGCGACTGGACCGGCAAATTGCTCGCCGATCTGCTGAATGAACCGCTGTGGAAAGTCGTGCAGCGGCACGCCTCCGGCGCGGTGTTCCCCGGCGGGGAAGGGCTGGCGCAGGTGCAGGCTCGCGCGGTCGCCGCGATCCGCGAACGCGACCGCGCCTTCGCCGAACAGCACGGCCACGACGTGCTGTGGGTGGCCTGCACCCACGGTGACGTCATCAAATCCGTGCTCGCCGACGCGTTGGGCATCCACCTCGACGGGTTCCAGCGCATCGTGGTGGAACCCGCGTCGATCAGCGTCGTTCGTTACACCGCGACCGCGCCGTATGTGTGGCGGATCAACGACACGGGCACCGATCTGTCCGCGCTCGCGGCGGCCAATTCGCAACGGGGCGCGGCAGATTCTGGCAAGGCCGGAGAGCCCGATTCCCGCGCGCCGGAGGCCGCCGAACCGGTCGACACATCCGGTCCGGTTCCCGGCGGCGAGCTAGGTGGCACCGGAAGTGCGGATAATGGGAATGCGGAGCGCTGAGATTCCTTGTAAACGAGTAGTCGGCGTGTCGAATGTCCGGGCGCCGTGGGTAGTCGATCAGGGTCACGTATCAGGAGGTGCATGTGTCACGCGCAATCCATGTATTTCGCACCCCCGATCGTTTCGTCGCCGGGACCGTCGGTGAGCCGGGCGATCGCTCGTTCTATCTGCAGGCCGTGGAGCAACCGCGCGTGGTCAGCGTGCTGTTGGAGAAGCAGCAGGTAAAGGTGCTCGCCGACCGGATGGGTCTGCTGCTGGACGAGGTCGCGCGCCGCTTCGGCGCCGAGATGCCGCCGCAGGCCGACGACGTGTCCGATGTCGATCCGCTGGTGACGCCGATCGACGCGGAGTTCCGGGTCGGCACCATGGGTCTGGGCTGGGACGCCGACGCGGGCGCCGTGGTGGTGGAGCTGTTGGCGATCACCGAGACCGAGGTCGACGAATCGGTGGTGCTCGACGACACCGAGGAGGGCCCGGACGCGGTGCGGGTGTTCCTGACCCCGATCCAGGCGCGCGAGTTCGCGCTGCGCTCGACGCGGGTGATCGCCGCGGGTCGTCCACCGTGCCCGCTGTGCGGGGAGCCGCTGTCGGCGCGCGGCCACATGTGTGTGCGCACCAACGGGTACAAGCGCGGGGAAATTTTCGGCGCGGCCGAGCTGGAGGAATAGGCGGTGGCCGAAGCCGGGTGGCAGACCGCCGAGTTGACGGTGATCGGGCGGGTGACCATCGCGAGCAATGTCACTCTGGTCTGCGACGCGTCGGGCACCGTCGGTCCGGCCGGTTCGCCGCTGCGCGTGGTGTACAAACCGGTGCGTGGTGAGCAGCCGCTGTGGGATTTCCCCGACGGCACGCTCGCGGGCCGCGAGGTGGCGTCCTATCGGATATCGGATGCGCTCGGCTGGGGCGTGATCCCCGAAACGATCCTGCGCGAGGGCCCCTACGGCCCCGGCATGGTGCAGCGCTGGGTGGACGCGACCGACAACCACACCGAACAGGGCAACCGGCTCGACCTGATCGATCTGGTGCCCGCGGGCGCGGTCCCGGACGGCTTCTGCGAAGTGCTGCGGGCGCTCGACCCGGCGGGCAACGAGGTGTCGCTCATCCACGCCGACGACCCGCGCCTGCAGCGGATGGCGGTACTGGATGTGCTGCTCAACAACGCCGACCGGAAGGGCGGACACGCGTTGGAAGGCATCGACGGCCAGGTGTACGGTGTCGACCACGGCATCTGCCTGCACAGCGAGCACAAACTGCGCACGGTGCTGTGGGGTTGGGCGGGCCGAGCCATCGGAGATGATTTGATCACCGACATCACCGCGTTCGCCAAGGCGCTGCCCGGGCAACTCGCCGATGATCTGGCACCGCACCTCACCGACACCGAGATCGAAGCCCTCGTCGATCGCACGCAGGAACTCCTGGACAGTCCGGTGATGCCGACGCCGCGCACTTCCCGCCCGATTCCCTGGCCCGCCTTCTGAGCGTGGCCCCACCAGGGTCTCCCTCCGCACATCCGCGGTGCATCAGACTGGGCGCATGCGATACCGACTCTCCGGCTCGACCGGTCTGCGAATCTCCGAAATCATCTTGGGCACAATGGTTTCGAGGATGCCGAGGAAAGCGGCCGGCTTGACGGAAGCCGATTCGGAGCGGCGATGACGGATCATCCGAGCAGCGGGCGCACCTTTTCGCCGACGAAACGAACGAACCCCACCGGATCCGGATCGTCGGAGGTCGGCTCGAGCACCACAGTGTCCGCGCCTGCTTCGCCGTACCGCCGGACGGCGCCCGCGATCGCGTCGGGGTCGCCCGCGATACCGGCTCCCGGCTGGAATCCGGCCTTCTGCCCGGCGGCCGCGACGCGTTCGGCGGCGTCCGGTCCGGTGGCCGCGAGCAGGTACACGATCACCCGATGTGGTTCGCTGCGAGCCGCTTTCGCGCGACCTTCGTCGATGAGTGCCCGCGCAGCGCGAACGCCGTCCGGCGCGGTTCGGGAGGTGAGGATCGAGCCGTCGGCGAGTTCGCCGGACAACCGCAGCGTCCGCGGCCCGGACGCGGCGGCAATGCTGTGCGCGGGCGCGGTGGGTCGCCAGTCCAGCGCTACCTTGTCGAGTTGCACGTACCGGCCCGCCGTGGTGACGGTTTCGCCGTTCAGCAACCTGCGCAGGGCGCCGAGCTGTTCACGCAGCAGCGTCATCGGTGATTCGACACCGGCGCCGACCTGCGCCATCCATTCCTGCACGCCGTGCCCGAAACCCGGACGATCGAGGCGGGACTGCTCGGCTCCTCGGCGAGTGCGAGAACCGATTGCGCCGGATTCGCCGACATCGCAATTCCGGAGCGGATCGCATCGAAACAACGAGACCGAAAGCATCGACGTCTGCCGGTTGTCACGTTTACGTAGGTCGGAAGGCGCGGTAGGGGTGTGCTAGGCATCGAATCCGCCGGGGCGAAGGGTGATGATCTCGACCACACCTTTACCCTCGAATCATGCAGTCCTGGTCCGATACCGCCCTACCCACCATTCCCGGAGCAGGGCCACCGTTGCGGTTGTATGACACCGCCGACCGTCAGGTGCGGCCGGTCACGCCCGGCCTGACGGCCACCATGTACGTCTGCGGGATCACCCCCTACGACGCCACCCACCTTGGGCACGCGGCAACCTACCTGACCTTCGACCTGGTCAACCGGTTGTGGCGGGACGCGGGTCACGACGTGCACTACGTGCAGAACGTGACCGACGTCGACGACCCGCTGTTCGAGCGCGCCGCCCGCGACGGCATGGACTGGCGTGATCTCGGCGCCCGTGAGATCGATCTGTTCCGCGAGGACATGACCGCGCTGCGCATCGTGCCGCCACGCGACTACATCGGCGCCATCGAGTCCGTCGACGAGGTCGTCGAGCTCGTGCAAAAGTTGCTGGCCTCGGGCGCGGCGTACACCGTCGATGACGCCGAGTTCCCCGACATCTACTTCCGCGCCGACGCCACCGAACAGTTCGGCTACGAATCCGGCTATGACCGCGCCACCATGGACCGCCTGTTCGCCGAACGCGGCGGCGACCCGGATCGTCCAGGCAAGCGCGACACCATCGACGCCCTGTTGTGGCGCGCCGCCCGCCCCAGCGAACCGTCCTGGCCCGCGCCTTTCGGCGCCGGACGCCCAGGCTGGCACATCGAGTGTGCCGCGATCGCCCTCAACCGCGTCGGCCCCGAGTTCGACATCCAGGGCGGCGGCAGCGACCTGATCTACCCGCACCACGAATACTCCGCGGCACACGCCGAAGCCCTCATCGCGGGCCGCCGCTTCGCCCGCCACTACGTGCACGCCGGTCTCATCGGCCTCGACGGCGAGAAGATGTCAAAGTCCAAGGGCAACCTGGTGCTGGTCTCCAAACTGCGCCGCAGCGGTGCGGACCCGGCGGCTATCCGCCTCGGCCTGCTCGCCGGGCACTACCGTCAGGACCGGATGTGGACCGACGCCGTCCTCGGCGAGGCAGCCAAACGCCTCGACCTGTGGCGCCGCGCCACCGCGCTGGATTCCGGCCCCGCCGCCGATGACACGGTGGCCCGGCTGCGTCAGCATCTGGCCGACGACCTCGACACCCCGAAAGCAACGGCCGCCGTGGACAACTGGGCGACGCAGGCCCTCGAGTACGGAGGCGCCGACCGCGATGCACCCGCCCTCGTCGCCGCTGCGGTGGATGCCTTGCTCGGCGTGCAGCTGTAAGATGGGCCGAACGCGATCTGCCGCAACGGGTTGCGTTTCGGTGCTGTTTCGCGCGCCGCAGTATCCACCCGAGCCGGGTTCTTGCCTTCGATGCCGAACACCGACGCCCTTCTCCTGCGCAGGGACCGAGCGCCCGCACATCGAGGTGTCTTGCCCGCGTCGTGATTCCGTGATCAGCTTCCTGCGTGTGCAATATCTCTCCGCGCGCCCTGCTCGGTAAGCGCTCCATCCTCGGTGGGGCGCTCGGTGCCGGGCTCCTGCCGGCAGCGGGTCGTCTCGAGGCATCGGCCGAGCCGAGCGAGGCGCGAACCATTGCGGCGCGCAAGCGTTTCTTCGGCGACGATACCGTCGATCCCGAAACCGGCGCGGTGCGTGCCGACCGCGTGGTGCTGTCGTGGGTGGGCTGCACCACATACGCGGCGGCGATCGGCGGGTCGGTGTTCCTGCTCGACGCGTGGGTGCCCCGGCTCACCAGCTCGGGGTACGTGCCTGCCACGCCGCAGGACCTGGCCGACCTGCGACCCGAGGCGATCTTCATCGGGCACGGCCATTTCGATCACGCCGGCGACGCGGGCCGGATCGCGCAGGCTTCCGGTGCGGTCGTACACGGTACCGCCGAGCACTGCGCTGCCATCCGAGCCCAGGTTTCGGAACCGACCTTCCCCATCGCCGCGCTGGGAGACGCCGACACCCCGATCGGCGAACGGCACGACTTCACCGTCGGCATTGTCTCGGTCACTGCCATCCGGCACTTGCACTCTGCCCCAACAGCTCCGGACCGTTCCGACCCCGCATCCCCGTTCTTCCCGATGCCCGAACTGCGCACGCTCGTGCAACACCCACCAACCCTCGACGGGGTGCTACAGAGCCTGCCGCGGCTACGTGACGCCGAAAACGGCGTCGTGCTCTACCAATTCCGCGTCGCGGGCTTCACCCTGGTCTGGCACGACTCCGCAGGCCCACTCACCGAGAAGGCGCCGCACGTCTTCGAGGTCTTCGAGGCCCTCGCACCCACCGACGTCCACATCGGCGCCATCCAGGGTTTCAACCAACTCACGAACGGCCTCCGCGACCCCCGCCGCTATATCGAGACCCTCCGCCCCAAACTCTTCGTCCCCAGCCACCACGACAACTGGCTTCCCGGCCTCACCGCATCCGCCGCCACCTACGACACCCCACTGCATGCCGAACTGGCGCGACTCGCTCCCGACAGGCGCCCGGAACTGCGCGCACTACACGACCCGGTCGACTACCTCAGCCCGCAGCGACTGACCTTCCCGCTGTAAGTTTCACCGAGCCGGGCGCTCGCACCACTGAAAGGTGTTGCAAGGGGTGAGCCAGCCGGGCACTCATACCGCAGGCTGCCGAAACGCGTTGCGACGGGCGGAGTCCTGTGCAGCGGAAAGCAGCCGGCTACCCGCTCGGCGTAGCGTACAGCGCCTCCTCCTCCGCCGCCGGTTCGTGCACGGCGTCGGTCAGCGCCGCGGCGTAGGGCTCTTCGATCGCCCCGGCATACTTCGGGTGGGAACCGAATACGCCGGAAAGGGGCCGCGGCGGAGTGTATCCGAGGTTGAGTAGCAGCGGTACAGCGGTTGGCGGTAGGCCAAGATCCGCTGGCCAGGGTTGATCGGCGACACCGAGTCCGCCTACCGGCTCATCGACGCCGCGCACGTCGCGCTGCTCGCCGAACGCGATACCCGCACCGAGGTCGCGACGGCCCTTGGCAGCCTGTCCACCACGACACCGACCCCTGTCAACGGCCGACCGCTGACCGTGGGCGAACTCGCGCGCCGACTCGGCGTGCACCCGGCGACGCTGCGCGCCTGGGAGACCGAGGGCATCCTGCGCCCCGAACGCGACCGGGCAACCGGTTACCGCGAACACGGACCGGACTGCGTGCGCGACGCCGAGATTGCACGACAGCTGCGCCGAGGCGGGTACCTGCTGCGCCAGGTCGCGCAGTTCATCGATTCGCTGCGCAAGGCGGGCGGGGCGAACGCGTTGAGCGCCTTCCTCGACTCCTGGCAGGACCGGCTGACCACGCGCAGCCGCAACCTTCTCGCCGGTGCAACCCAGCTCGACGCCTACCTCACCCTGCTCGATCAGACGTAGCGGGGGCAGCCAACGAGGTAGCCGAGGCGATGCGCCACGGAAACTGGAGCGTTCCGCTGCTTCGGCCAGCGCTCATCGGCATGCTGGGCGTGCTGGCCGGCTCGCACTGGTGGCGCGACTCCCATTCAATCCAAGCCTGGGAGTGTCCGACTCGTTAGCGGCCCGGGATTCACAGACATCCGACGGACTACTGTGACGGGCTCGGCGCGGAGCCTTCTGAGCGGTGGCATCTGCAGCCCGACGTCGGGCGCAGAGTGCGGCCCTGTCGAAATTCGCGATCAGATTCCGGCCACAAGCATCTTGCAGGTAGGTCGCCGTTCAGGCTGGGTTCGTGAGCATGCCGTTGACCGGGCTGTTAGTGGAAGTCGACAGGCGGTCGAGGTGTTCGGTGAGTTCGGCGGGGAGTTCAATGTCGGCGAGGTTCTGGTCAAGCTGTTCGAGCGTGCGGGGGCCGATGATGATCGAGGTGATGTCCGCTCGGCCGCGCACCCAGGCCAGTGCAACGGCAACCGCAGTTGTGCCCAGTTCTACAGCGATGCGGGAGACTTCGTTGGCGATGCGCAGATTCCCGTCGGTAAGCAGGTCACTGGCCCACCGGTTGGCCATCGGCACCGCCGAGGCCAGTAGCCGGCCCAACCGGGTGTTGTCTGCCGGGGCGGTATCACGATAGCGGCCGGTAAGCACCCCGGATCCCAAGGGGCTCCACGCGGTCACACCCAGCCCGTGCCGCCGGCACGTCGGTAGGATCTCCGCCTCGATCGACCGCGCGACCAAAGAGTATTGAGCCTGCAGGACGGTGAACAGAGTGCCGCCGACTCGCTCTGCGGCCCACTGCGATTCGACGATCTGCGCGGCGGTGAAGTTCGAGCACCCGAGGTAGCGGACCTTTCCCGATCGGACGAAGCCGTCCAGGGTCGCCATGGTCTCCTCGATCGGAGTGTCTGGGTCCCACTGGTGGCAGTAGTAGACATCGATGTAATCGGTGTCCAGGCGGCGCAGGCTCGCCTCCAGCGCCCGGGTCAGATGCGCCCGCGACAGTCCACGATTGTTCGGTCCATCCCCTTGGGGCAGAAATGCCTTCGTCGAGATCACGACCTGATCGCGGCACCGGTGTACCGCGCGGGCGACGATCTGCTCGGACTCGCCGCCGTTGTAGGCGTCAGCAGTGTCGATCACGTTATGCCCGGCTGCCAGGAATCGGTCGACGATCCGCCGCGCCTCAGCCTCATCACAACTGGCGAAGTACGCGGAGTTGCCGAAGTTCATGGTGCCCAGGCTGATCCCGGAAACCTTCAGACCGGATCTGCCTAGCGGGAGATAGTGCATGAGTGCGTCCTCACTCTCTCGATATAATCGGAATTATGATTCCGCTTAGACGATACGGAATGCAGATTCCGCTTGTCAAAGGGTTGGCGCCGTGACGGCCGGTCGCCCACTGCGCGCCGACGCCCAACGCAATCAAGCCCGAGTTCTGCAGGCAGCAGAGTCGGTGTTCGCGGCGCGGGGTATTGACGTCCCGATCGAAGAGGTCGCCAAGGCCGCCGGGGTCGGTGTCGGCACCGTTTATCGGCACTTCCCGACCAAGCAGCAACTGGTCGAAGCCATCATCGGTGCGCGTATGCAACGGCTGGTCGAACAGGCGAGAATGCTGGTTGTGCAAGGTGATTCGCGGACCGCGCTATTCGATGTCATGGATCGAGTGGTGGCCGAAGCCGCAGTGAAAAAGCATATGGGCGTCACCGTCGCGAAGGCCGAATCCGGCGCAGAGGGCTCCAAGGTGATGGCCGGTATTGCGGCCGATATGCGTGCGGTGCTCTCGGCACTGCTCGCCGCCGCGCAGGCTGCCGGGGCGGTGCGCGCGGATCTCGAACTGACCGACATCCTCGCAGCGCTATACGGCCTGAGCGCCGCCGCCGAGTACTACGGCTGGGAAACAGAGCGGCGACTACGCGCGATAACCACCACCTTCGACGGGCTTCGACCACCGTAGCCGGGTTCCATACAGGCGCGGGTGGAACATCACCGGATCGGATTCCTGACAGGCCATCGGTCTGGGCCGTCGTTGGTGCAGGAATGCGCGCACATGCCGCATAGCGTGCGTTGCCGCTCTGAAGGCCTCACGAAGCTGTTGTCTCCATCGCGTTTTCACCCAATGTTGTCTGGAGTAGGTACCTACTCCAGACCTGAGCTATTCCCTGGTCGGTCGAGGTTGGCTCGGCGCTGGGCCAGGTAGCTGTGCCAGTCGCGTTTGGCGACGCCGACCCAGCGGACTGCGGTGGTGTCGTGGAGTCCGAGGAGATCGGCGAGCACCGATGCGGGTAGGGGTTCCCGTAGAACTCGCCGAACGCGGCCCGGATCATCGACCAAAGCGCCACACCTATCAGTGCGAAAGACCGCCTCTGACCGGCATTTCCGTTGCTTTTCCGCCGATGCTACGGCGACCCGCACTATGCACGGTAACTCGAACGGTCGACCTAGCACTTTGACCGGCCGGGAGTTTGTCGACTCTGAAAACTATGCGCGCTACCGGCTACGCCGGGGGCCGTCCGACAGCAAACGCCCAGTTCGATTCGCGCTACCGCCGGATTCCGCGTGGATGCTCCTCGCCCCCCTCCACCGACACGCTCGACGCTGTCGCGCGAGACCGCGGATCCCCTCTACAGGGAAGTCAACGCTGATCGGGGAGGTCTCGCCCCCAACGGCACTCACCAACCGACATCACCCCTGTGACGGAGACGTCAAAATTGGTCGATACCAACATCTTCCGTGTGATGGTGGTGTCAAATTGCCATTGATCGGCGGTGTTGTAGATGACCGATGTAACCAGTCAGGAGTGCCCACGTGCCACGTGAAATCGATTCCGCTGTCTTCCCGCATCTGGATGCGGACCTGGACCGCGTCCGTGACGTTCTCGGCCCCGTGCAGTTGCGGGGCAGGCCTGAGCTGACCGCACTCACAGACGAAGGACCCGACACCTCTCGCCGCCTGGTCCGTCCCACCTTGACCTTGCTGTCGTACTACCTGCTCACCGATCCCGCCGCCCCGGCCGACGACCGGGCGGTGCGCGCCGCCGCCGCCATGGAGTTGCTGCATCTGGGGTCCCTCTACCACGACGACGTCATCGATCACGCCTTCCAGCGCCGAGGCCGCCCCAACGCCAACGCGGTGTGGGGATCGCACATGGCCGTGTTGGGTGGGGACTGCGTGACATCCTCGGGCACGCGCATGCTGGCCGAAATCGGCCATCGCGAAGTTCTCGCGGGGGCGATCGCGGGTGAGCAGATGTGCGAAGGCATGGTGATCGAGGCCGCCGACCTCTACGTGGCCTCCCGCAGCGAGCAGTCCTACCTGGACGCGATCGACGGCAAGACGGCGGTGCTGCTGTCGCTGGCATGCCGGGTGGGCGCGATGCAGGCCGGCCGCCCCGACAATCAGGAAGAGGCGTTGGCCCTGTTCGGCCGACACTTCGGGCTGGCCTACCAACTGTATGACGACATCCTCGACCTGACCTCGACCCCCGAAGAAATGGGCAAGCCCGTCAACGCGGATCTACCCGAGGGCATCTACACACTTCCCGTGATCCGCGCGGCGGCCCGCGACCGGGACCTTGCCCGCCTGCTGCGCAGAGCGATGACGCGTGAGCAAGCCGCACGTGCCCGTGAGCTCGTCATCGCCTCCGGTGCCGTGGACGAGGCACAGGCGATGGCCGATGAATTCATGGACCAGGCTGCCGGTCAGCTCGCCGCTGTGCCCGCTCACCCGAGCGCCCGCCACGCGATGATCGCCTATGCCCGGTCCGTACTCGATCGGCGAACTCCGCTGCCCGCGGTCCCGCCGCAGGTGACACAGCCACGTGCGGCCCATAGTTATGCGCTCCCGCAGGAGCTCACGCGATGGGTGAGGAGCTGGATGGTGGATACCGGCCTTGCCGTCACCTCGGCCGAGTTCGACCACCACCACCGATGGGCAGGAGTGCTGCGGTTCCCGGCGGCAGAAATCTTGGCCCCGGCGGACGCGGCCCGTGAACAGACCACCGCCGGCCTGGCCATGCTGTCCTTGGTGTGGGACGACCTTTTCGAGGATCCACGGCTGAGGGACCCGGAAGCCGTGACCGCGCTGAGGCGTGGCCTGGTGGCTACGCTGCGCCAGGACCCGGAGACACCGTGGCGGCCCGGCGCGATCCCGACGGCGTGGGCGAGTTTGTGGCCGCGCCTGCGCGAGGGCCGGAGCACCCGCTGGCAGGAGCGGTTCCTCGACAGTCTCGAGGAGTGGTTCGAAGCCGCCGAACGCGAAGCGCACCATCGCATCAATGGCTACATCCCTTCCACGGCCGACTACCTGCCGCTGCGGATGTCGACCAGTGGGATCGAAATCGCCCTCGCCTGCATAGAGGTGCACCAGGACCGGGAGCTGCCCTCGAGGCTGCGCAACCACCCCGTGATCCGCCGTCTCGAGGAACTCGCCTTCTGGGTGACCTTCGTGGAGAACGACCTGGTGGGGTTGGATCAGGACGAGGCAGACCAAGTCCCCTACAACCTGGTCAGGGCGATCCGTCACGAGACCGGGTGCACCCGCCGCGAAGCCGTCGAGCAGGTGCAGCGCCAAGTGGCGGATCAGCGCGCCCAGCTCAACGAGGTGATCCGCTACCTGCCCGCGCTCTTCCGCATGGTTCCAGGCCTGTCGGGCCGGGGTAAGGAATACGTGTCGATCTACGAGATGACAAGCGTGGCGCTCCGCGCGCATCAGAGCGATCGGTATACGCAAACCTCCGCTTCCGCAGCGCCGGACTTGGAACGCTTGCGCCGTGAGATCTATTACCCGGCCGCCGAACCGGCTCCTGCCGCGCCGTAGGCCCCCGCAGCCGGGGCGAAGCCGGGTGTCACTCGCGATCCACCGTGGTGGTCGCGCGGGACGCCCCTCAGTGCTTCGCCGCTCAAACGCCACAACGAGGTGACTTCCCCGGCGCGGGCGGCATGCAGCGGATCGGCGGTGTCACGCGGTCTGGTGTGTCGGGGTCGGGTGTCGATCCGATCCACTATCCGCAGGCCCGCCGATGCGATGCCGTCGATCAGCTCGGCGCGGGTTCTGAGCCATAGGCGCTCGGCCAGGTTCGACAGGATGAGCCAGCCTTCACCGCCCGATTCCAGATGGGCGGCAAGCCCATTCAGGAATGCACGCAACATAGCGCTGTCCGGATCGTAGACGCCCTGTTCGAGTGCAGCGGTCGGGCGCGCGGGTAACCAGGGTGGGTTGCAGACGATGAGGTCGGCGCGACCGTCCGGGAACAGGTCGGGACCGATCACCTCAATGCGGTCGGTGAGGTCGAGCCGGTTGATGTTGTCGCGCGCGCAGGCCAGCGCGCGCGGGTTGATGTCGGTGGCCACGACTCGCTCGATGCCGCGGCGGGCCAGCACGGCGGCGAGCACGCCGGTCCCGGTGCCGAGGTCGAAGGCGGTGCGGGTACCGGCGGGCAGCGGGGCCCGAGCGACAAGGTCGACGTATTCACCGCGCACGGGTGAGAACACCCCGTAATGCGGATGGATGCGCGCGCCAAGCGCGGGCACATCGACGCCGTTCACGCGCCACTCGTGCGCCCCGATGGCGCCGAGCAGTTCGGTGAACGCGATCATCATCGGCTCTCCCGGCCCACCGTAGGTCTCGGTGCACACCTGCCGCACATCGGGTGCTCGCCGCAGCGCGAGGGTGTAGTCGCTCGGCAACTCCACCACCAGCCTGCCCAGCACGCGTGCGCGATGGCCGCGGGCCCGGCGATGGAGGTGGAAGGATTCGGCCGGGCTACCACCCGGCGGCGTTGTCGTGCGATCGATGCGGCGACCCAGCGCCTGCAGCAGCTGGCGCGCGTTGTGGAAATCGCCCCGCCACAGCAGCGCCGTGCCCTCGCAGGCCAACCTGTATGCGGTGTCGGCACGCATGCTGTCGTCGGCAACGGCAACCTGCCGCGGCATCGGCGCCGCACTCTCGGAATGCCAACGCGCACTGCGGCTGACGTCGGCTTCGGTCCAGTGAACGGTGGACATCGAGTACTCCTCGTGATCGAACGTGCATGGGCACGGAGAGCACTTCGACGAGGAGCGGAAACAGCCGGTGTCAGACCCGATCGGGGTCGGAGGAAGAGAAGGCCTACCGGTCCCGCGTCGAAGCGCGAACCGAGGAGTCGCCGAGGACCATGCCGAGCGTCACGAGCAGTCCTTTCACCGGGATACCCACTAAGACTCGCATACGGATCACGCGCTGGGCCGATCGGGTCGCGAGGAATCGTGTTCATCCCACCGCTGTACACGCATGCCGCGCCGTTGTGCTCGCGTCGCACTGACCCGACCGGGGGCGCTACGTCAGCCCAGCAGCTCGTCGACGGCTGCCGACAACGTCAGCTCCATAACGTGGTGAGACGGACTGGATCACTGCCGAGTGGTCGACGCTGCCACGCCCTCGCAACGACACCGAAATTCACCCAGCACGGGTGCGCGGATCACGGTGGCGGCAAGGGCCGCGTTCATGCTCGGGCGAGGGTGGCTTGCATGGCGGTGGTGAAGGCGATGATGGCTGGATGTTGTTGTGCGCCTGCGCGAAACGCGATTGTGGTGTGGCGTGAGATCGGCAGTTTGGTCAGGGTGACGTTCGGTGGTGGGTTCGCGGCGCCGAGTTCTGGTATCAGTGCTACGCCGTGGCCTGCGGCGACGAACGCCAAAACTGTTGAAAACTCGTCGATTTGGTGGTGGATGCGGGGGAGGAATCCGGCCGCCTGGCAGGCTCGGATGGTCATGGTGTGGCATCGGGTGCCGGTGGTAGCGACGATCCACGGCTCGTCTCGCCAGGCATCGAGGACCATATCGGAGGTCGCGGGGTGGTGTGTGGTGGAGGCCAGGAACACGATCTCGCTGTAAAGCGGCTCGCTGCTCACCCCGGCTTCCGGTGGGAACGGGACCAGGTCGTAGTCGTGTACCAGCGCCACATCGAGTTCGCCCGTGCGTAGCGCGTCGGCCACCAGTGCTGGATCGAGTTCTGCCACTCGAGGTTCCAGGCCGGGATGGGCGGCGGCCAGTGCGCTGAGCGCGGCGGGGATGAATGCCTGGGTCGCGGAAGGGAAAGCGCCGATCCGTAGTGGTCCGGTCAGCCCGGCCTCGGTGTTGGCCAGGTCCGCGCGCGCCTCTTCCAGCCGCGCGAGCACGGCCTCGGCATGCCCGACGAGGGTGTGACCGGCGGGAGTGAGTGTCACCCGTCGGCCGGTGCGTTGCAGCAGCGCGACGCCGGCTTCCCGCTCCAGCGCACTGAGTTGCTGGGACACCGCGGATGGGGTGAAGGCCATGGCGTCGGCGACGGCCGCGATGGTGCCTCGTCGGGCGAGTTCTCGCAGCAGCCGCAACCGGCGAACATCGAGCATCAGCTCAGCTTATGCTCGACGGCACAAATGCGAACTAGACCTGTACTGTCGCGTGGGAAAGGCTGGAACCATGGCTCTCCACGAATCGCTGCGGGGGATATTCGTCCCGCTCGTCACCCCGTTCACCTCCGACGGACACGTTGCCCTCGACGCGCTGGAATCCTTGGCCGCAAGCGTGCTCGACGAAGGGGCGTCCGGACTCGTCGCACTGGGCACCACCGGCGAACCGGCCACTCTCGACGCCCCCGAGAAACGCGCGGTGATCGAGGTGTGCGCCGCTGCATGCCGGGCCCGAAACGCGTCGCTGATCGTCGGCACGGGCGATAACAACACTCGGGCCACCGCCACCGCGCTCGAAGAACTCGCGACCCACCCCGAGATCACGGCGGCACTGGTCCCCGTGCCGTACTACACCCGCCCCTCGGAAGCGGGCGTCCTCGCGCACTTCACCCAGCTCGCCGCGACCAGCCCCGTCCCGCTGATCGTCTACCACATCCCCTACCGCACACGCAGATCCCTCAGCGCCACAACCTTGCGCCAGCTCGGTCAGCTGCCGCGCGTCGCCGCCGTCAAATACGCGACAGGCGACATCAACGCCCAAACGGTCGACCTGCTCGGCGATCTGCCCCCGGACTTCGCCGTACTCGCCGGGGACGACCAATTGCTGTCCCCACTGCTCGCCCTCGGCGGGATCCTCGCCTCGGCGCAACTGACGACCGCACCATTCGTCGCCCTGATCTCCGCCTGGCGCAACGAAAACCACGCGGCAGCCCGCGAATCGGGCGCCGCGCTGGCCCGAATGTCGGCCGCCGCATTCAGCGAACCCAACCCCGCGGTGATCAAAGGAGTCCTCCACGCCCAAGGCCGAATCCCCACCCCGGACGTCCGCTTACCCCTGCTCTCCGCCGAATCGGACTCGGTCACGCAAACGATGAAACTGCTCGCAGAGTCACGTTGATTCGGTTCGGTGGCCCAACGTGTTCGGGTGCTAAGCCCGTCCCATCCACGCATCGATCTTGACCAACGCGCCAGGCGCGAACGCGCAGGTGACGTGGTCGCAGGGCGAAACCGTCAGCGACACATCCACTCCGGCCGCCTGCCCGGTGGTGGCCATCTACGCCAAGCTCGACCCTCACGCGTCGGCGCACCACGCAAACTCGATCGCGCGCTGACCGACCTCGGCGTCGAACACGACATCAAGACCTATCCCGCAGCCACACACGGCTTCGCCAAGGTCTTCCCTGGGGACCCGATACTGCGGGGTCACCGGCCTGGGCTACAACGAGGACGCGAGCCGCGACGCCGGGCATCGCATCTTCGCGTTCTTCGACAAGCGCCTCACCGACGCCGCGTCGGGCGGTTCCGGATTACACTGAACGCCAGGAGTTCTCGCGGAGGCGTTGTACGCGCTATCGTCATTCGCCGCGCCACCGTGGTGCGCGCTTCTCGGCGAACGCCAGCGTGCCCTCCATCGCGTCTTTGCTGACGAACACCGGGCCGCCCTCTTCGAAGCTCATCTGCCAGATCGGGAAATCCCAATCGGAGCCGAAGTCGTTGACGCGGTGCGCGATCCGCTTCGACGCACGGACCGACAGTGGGGCGTTGGCGGCGATTGTGTCGGCGAGGGCGAGGGCGGTGGGCAAGACCTGGTCGGCGGGAACGACCCGGTTGACCAGTCCCCACAGCGCGGCGGCCGGGGCGTCGATAGGGGTGCCGGTCAGCGCCATTTCCAGGGCGATCTTGGGCGGGATTTGCCTGGGCAGCCGCAGCAGTCCGCCCGCGGCGGCGATGAGACCGCGCTTGACCTCCGGCAGCCCGAGCGAGGCGTCCTGGCTCATCACGGCGAGGTCGCTGGCCAGCACGATCTCGGTGCCGCCGCCGAGGGCGAAGCCGTTGACGGCGGCGATGAGCGGCTTATCGATGAAATGCTGGACCAGTCCGGCGAATCCGTATTCCGGGTGATCCGGGTCGCCGATCCCGTTGCCGCGGGAGAGCTCCTTGAGATCGGCGCCGGCGCAGAACGCGCGGCCCGCGCCGGTGATCACCCCAACCCGCAGTTCGGGGTCGGCGGCCAGTTCCTCGAGCGCCGCGCCGACCGCGATGGACAGTGCGGCGTTCACCGCGTTCATCGCCTCGGGTCGGTTCAGCGTGATGACGGCGATGTGGCCCCGGCGTTCCAGGGTGGCTGCCTCGCTCAAGTCGGTCTCCTTGTTCGTGGGTCTCCGATGACTGTGTCGAAACCTACCGGGACACCGGGATTTCCGACGGAGCATCGGCGGTGAGCGCGGCGGCGGCAGCGCCGAACATGGTGTTCTTGATCGCGCCGAGGGTTTCGGTGTCTTTGCCGCCCAACGGCACGAGCAGTTCCAGTGCGGCGGCGGTGACCTCTCCTTCGCCCGCGGTCGCGTCGACGATGTCGAGGGCCTGCGCGTCCACGCCGCCGAAACGACGACCGGTGGTCATCGAGGCCACCGCCGACTTCGGGGTGAGTTTGGCCTGGATTAGCGCGGCCATGCCCGGGGTGAACGGGATGCGGATGTCGACCTCGGGGAAGCAGAAGAAGCCGCGGTCGGCGCGCATGACGCGGTAGTCGTGGGCGATGGCCAGCATGGCGCCCGCGCCGAACGCGTGCCCGGGCAGCGCGGCGGCGGTCGGGATGGGCAGGGTGAGCACGCGCGTGAACAGGGCCTGCACCTGTCCGATGTACCACTTGGTGCGTTCGCCGTTGGCGACCAGCCAGTCCAGGTCGAGACCGTTGGAGTAGAACTTGCCGCTCGCGGTGGTCACCAGACCTGGGGCACCGTCGGCGAGCGCGGTATCGAGGTGGGCGTTGATCGTCTCCAAAAAGGCTGGGGAGAAGCGGTTTTCGTCGGCGCCGAGGTCGAGCACGGCGATCTTCTCGTGGTAGGTGAGAGTGGACGACATGGGGATTGTTCCTTTCCGGCGGATCTAGGACGAGCGGGATCGAAGTCAGTTCGGCGGGCCTACCGCGAGGACGGCGCGCGCCGCGGCCCGCAGGTGTTCGCGCGCAACGGGATTGGCCAGCCGGTCGCGGCGCAGCAGCATCGCGGTCGGCAGGTCGACGACGCAGGTGGTGATCACATCGACGGCAGCGCCGTCACCGCGACCCCACAGCGCCCGCGCCAACCGGATCAGCAGCGCCACCAGCACCTCGTCGGTACCGGCGAGTTCGACGGCGAGCTCGGACGGCAGTTCGTCGCCGAGCAGTTCGGCGCGGGAGACGGTGTGCAGCAGCTTGGACGAATCGGGGTAGCGCTCGGCGAACGCGACAGGCGTCTCGGCTGCGGCGAGCACCGCCTCGATCGCGGCTGTCGGGGCCGATTCGTCGAGCGATGTCGCGGCCAGGTGTGCGTTCACGAGTTCGGTTTGCACGGCGAGATAGCGGCGCGCGGCGCGTAACCAACTGCGCCCGAGCAGTTCCGTGCGCGATCCGAAGGTGTGATAAATCGCGCCATTGGACACCCCGGTCGTCGCGGCGACGGCGCGAATGGTGACCGCCGCCGGACCCGACCGCGCCGCCAACGACTCCGCGGCGTCGAGCACGGTGTCCGGGTCGTGGGTCCGGGGACGAGGCATACCGAATACCATAACAGAGCGATTGCTCTGTTATGGGTTCGTCAACGCCGTGCTGCTGCTGCGCTTCGGTCGGTATCTGGATGTGGGGCAACTGCTCACAGCACATTGCCAGTGAGCACCCAGGGCTTTCACGTTTGCACCTGTCATACTCCTGCGGTGACAGCGATCAGCGGCGAAGCGACCCTGCCCGATGTGACCGAACCCGTCGAGCTGCCCGATCTGGTGGGATTGCCCCCGGCACGGCGATGGGAGCGGGTGGGGCTGATCGCACTGTTGGCCGGGACCGCCGGGGCGTACCTGTGGCACATCACCGTCAACGGTATGGGGAACAGCTTCTACGCCGCTGCCACCTGGTCGGGGTCGCGGGATTGGAAGGCGCTGCTGTTCGGCTCACTAGATCCCGGCAACATCATCACCGTCGACAAGCCGCCCGTCTCCCAGTGGGTGATGGGTCTTTCCGGCCAGCTGTTCGGGTTCAGCAGTGCGAGCATGCTGGTGCCGCAGGCGTTGCTGGCGGTCGCGGCGGTGGCGCTGATGTACGCGGCGGTGACCCGCGCGACGGCCAGCCGCGGCGCCGGACTACTCGCAGGCACCGTGCTGGCGGTTACGCCGGTGGTGGCCTTGATGTTCCGATTCAACAATCCGGACGCGGTGATGGTGCTGCTGATGACGGCCGGGGCGTACTGCACGATCCGGTCGCTGCGAAACGCCGGTGCCCGTTGGCTGATGCTGGCGGGTGTCGCGCTCGGATTCGCCTTCCTGGCCAAGATGCTGGAAGGGCTGATGGTGCTGCCCGCGCTGGCCCTCACCTATCTGATCGTCGCACCCACCTCGCTACCGAAACGGCTGGTGCACCTGCTCGGTGCGGCCACGGCACTGATCGTCTCGTCCGGGTGGTATGTGCTGCTCACCATGCTGTGGCCGCCGACCGCACGGCCGTACCTGGCCGGGTCCACCGACAACACCTTCATGGATCTGGTGCTGGGCTACAACGGTTTCGCGCGGTTCCTCGGCCACAATCACCACGGCGGCAACCGCTTCGAGCTGCCACCCGGATACGAGATGCCGGGCGGCTTCGGCGGCCAGGGCTTCGGCGGCTTCGGCGGATCCGGGCCGACCAGGCTGTTCACCGGGGAGATCGGGTTCGAGATCTCCTGGCTGCTTCCCGCCGCGCTACTCGCGTTCGCCGTGGTGCTCGCGTCACGGTGGCGCGCCCCGCGCACCGATCCGATCCGCGGCGCCGCACTGGCTTTCGGACTGTGGTTGATCTTCGACGGCATCGCGTTCACCACCATGCAGGGCGGCATGCACGCTTATTACACCCTGGCTATCGGTCCGGCCGTGGCCGGGATGTTCGCGCTCGGCGTGCACGAGGTGTGGCACAGGCGCACGGACGTGTTCGGCCGGATCGGTGCCGCCACACTGGTCCTCGCGTCGGGACTGTGGGCTTTCGTGCTGCTGCAGCGCAACGCCGACTGGCAACCGTGGCTGCGCTGGACCATCGCTGCGGCCTCGATCCTTGTGGCACTGGGGTTGATCGCCGCCGCGTTCCCCGCGGTGGCACGACGCCTGCGCACCCGGGCGGCCTCGGCGCTCGTGATCGCGGGCGTGCTCGTCGGGCTCGGCGGATCCACCGCATATGCGGCGGCCACGCTGCCGCAAGCCCATCTGGGCGGCGGCCCGTCGGTCGGCCCGGCCCGCCCCGAACCGCCGAGTCCGGCGAACGATATCCGGCGCGAAGTCATGGCCTTCGTCACCGGCGCGACGGAGCCTCAGGTCGCCGCGCTGCTGCGCGACACCACGACCACCTGGTCGGCCGCGGTGGACCGGTCCTCGACCGCGGCCGCCCTGGAGCTGGCCAGCCGGACCCCGGTGATCGCGATCGGCGGCTTCACCTCCGACGACCCGGTGCCGACGCTCGACGACTTCGAGAATCTGGTCCGCACGCACCAGGTGACGTATTACCTCGCACAGGAGGTGAAGCTGCCCGACTCATGGCGGGTGAAAGACCAGCCGGGGATCACTCCGGATCCCGCGCAGCCGACGAATCCCGACAGCGGATGGTGGCGGCCGACCGGGCACAAGGACATCGCCGACTGGGTTGCCGCGCACTACACGTCGGTCCACATCGGCAATGTCGCGGTGTACGACCTGACGGTGGCGCCACACTAGGTCGGCCGAGACTGTCGGTGGGTCGTCGGCACGAAAACGCACGCGTAGGGCGGCTCGGAAGGGTCCTTTGCGGGGTTGCGGCAGGTGCATCGTTCGGCTGAACTCTCCTTACCGAGTGCCCCCGCCCGTGTCGGAACAGGCGCTCGACCGGGTCGGTCGGCACGTCGGCCGTGTCTACCCAGAACTGTGGCAACCCGAGGTGGCTACCGTGCAATACACTTGTATTATCCCTGCTTGTGGGTTATAACTGGCCTGAGTGGGCATTGCTGTCGCTGATCGGGATCGACCCCCGCGAGGTGCTGCAGGTGCTCACCGGTGCCCGGCGATGGCCTCGGCGGGCGCGTGGCCTCGGCGGGCTGGCGGTCCTGACGGTGTGGGGCCGCACAGACGCAGGCAGGCCACTCATCGTCGCCGTCCGCCGCACCGAGGACTGGCAGTGGGACATCCTGGGTGCCGTCGATATGAACGACACGCAGGTCGCGGAGTTCGAGCGTTGGGAGCACGCCGATGACTGACTATCCGACGAACCCCGGGGACGTCCAGGATTTCCTGGCCGGCCTCGAATTCGGCCATGAGCCCGTCGATCCGGCCGACGCGCCGCCCGCGCTGCGCCCCGACGACACGGTCACCGTCACCACCTCGCTGCGCATCCCGTTCGAACTGCACCAGCGGGTGAAGAAGGCCGCCGAGGAACGCAACGTGACGATGTCCGCGCTCATCCGCGACTGGATCGAACTCGAACTCGCGGGCCTCGAAAATGACCAGCCCATCTCCCGCGCCGACGCCCTGCGCGCCCTCGCCGCCTTACATCCACTGCGCCAGTCCGCGTAGTCGGCGGGCGCGTCGTTCGTGGCTATCGCGTGTCTGCTTCAGCTGGCCGCAGGCGCTCGGACGCCACGAAGGTTCACCGTCCACCCGCGCTCAGCGGCGTGGGGTCAGGGTGCGCAGTCGGTCGGCGATGAGGTCGGCCACCGCGGCCATCCCAGTGTCGGTGGGGTGGCAGGGGGCGCCGGGTCGGGTGTTGCCAGGGAGTGGCACGTAGAAGTCGATGGTCCAGGCGTCGGGGGAACCGGGCGGGTGCGCGAGGCTCGGCGCGCGGGCGTCGATGAGCTCTGCTTCGGCGCGCTCGGCGGCCGATTTCGTTTGTGCGGCAAGGGCTTCGGCGAGATGCCGGTAGTGCCGGTCGGGCGCGGGGTCGTTCGGGGACTCTGGGCCGAGCACCGAGAGGTAGTTGACGATCAGGATGTGCGCGTGCGGCGCCCGTTCGCGCAGCGCGGTGAGGACCGCGAGCAGGCGGTCTTCGATCGTGTCCAGCGCCTCGTCGGTGGCGGATTCGTCGGCGAGTTTCGCGATCGGTGGTAGCAGCCGCAGCAGTCGGGGGAGGCGCTGGGCGAGCAGGTAGGGCGTGAGCCCGATGTCATTGCCGCCGATGGTCACGGTGACCAGATCGGTGGCGGGTCCGACGGCACTGATCTGGGGTGGCCTGCCGTACTGGCGGGTGTGCAGAATGTGATCGCAGGTGGCGCCGGAGCTGGTGACATCGTCGAGTTCCAATGCCGCAGCCGCCGCCACAAGGTGTGGATAATTCCGCTGCGAGCGCCCGGCCAAGCGCGGTGAATCCGGTACCCGAGGCGTAATGCCTGGTCCGGCCGCGAACGAACTGCCCAGGGCGACATACCGTTTCCCGCGCCATGCGGCCAAACCTCGGCGCGGTTCGCTGGATCCGCCGTCAGCCTGCGTATTATTCGTCACTCTCGCCCTTCCTGGTCGTCGCGCGGTCGATACTCTGACGAATCCTGGCGCAGATGGTCCGGTCGTTCTCGGCATCGAAGACGAAGTTCACGGCATGGATCAGAATGCCGGGCCCCTCCGCGCCGATGCCGAGCTGGTTGCGTATGCCCGCGCGGTTGCCGTCCGCGGCCACCAGATGCGTTCCAAATCGTCCTGGTCGATCATGACCCAGTCGGTGGGACTCATCGTCGCAGGCGGCCGAACCTGGGCGAGCACGTCGACGCGGAAACGTTCTTGCCCGGCCAAGGTCTCCGCACCGATCATCTCCGGCATATCGGCCAGTATCGATTGACGCCCGCGAATCTCCGCTTCCAGACCGAGGCCACGGTAGACCTCGATCGTGCGCGGGTTGAACCCCCGTGCCTGGGGCATGATCGCCGTGGACGGGTGCCGTTCGACCACGGTCGTCGATCGGCTGGGACGGCGCGTCGGCATTGGGACGTCGTGGTGCATTGGCCTCGACTGTTCAGCTGCTCTGTGCGAGTACGTGGCGGACCGCGTCGGCGGGGTCGGTAGCGACATACCCGGCGTCGACACGGTTTCCGGCGGCGTCGAGCAGTTGCCAGCCGCTGAGGGAGACGACGGGGATGTCGCCGCGGTGGTGGGCGAGCGCGAGTTCGGAGAGCGCGCCCCAGGATCCGCCGATGACGATGACCGCGTCGGCCGAGCGCACGAGAATCGCGTTTCTCGCTTCGCCCATGTTGGTGTAGAGCACCGCCGACAGGCCGGAGCAGGCGGCGGCGCGGTCGGTATCAGGACGGACGCCGATGACGAGTCCACCAGCGCGAGAGGCTCCTTCGGCGACCGCGGCCATTACTCCGGTGCCGCCGCCGCACAGCACCGTCGCGCCCGCCCCGGCGAGCAGTCGACCGACCTCGGTGGCGTGCGCTGCCTCCGCATCCGTGCAGTCGCGAGGCCCGCACACGGCGACCTGTCGTGGTGGTGCGGTCGGCTGCTCGCCGCGCGGGGATGTCACGGGGTCGGCGCGCCGGCACGGCTGGCCAACAATCCGGCCAGCTGCGCACTGAATCCGTCGGCGGCGATGACGTAACCGACGTGATTGCCCGGGAATTCGACGACCTCGAGACCCAACCGTTCGGCGAGCACGACATTCGGCCTGCCGGGGAACGTGTCCTTGGAGTCGTGTCCGACGGTGAGCACGAGCTTCGCCGCCGCGTCCCGCAGCGCCGCGATATCGAGTGTGTAGCGGGGGTATTGGCTCAGTTCGTGTTCCATCCAGAATTGCAGGTTCTGTTGAATCCTGGCGAACATCGCCGCGATATCGGGCGGCAGCTCCTCGGCGGGCGGCCGCGGCGGCATCTGCAGGCCGATTGCCGCGGAGAATGCGGCCATCGCCGCGAGAGTGCCCTCGGTGTGGCTCCGCTCTAGGATACCGTCCAGGAAAGCCAGCCACTCGTCGGCGTCAGGGAGCAACGTAGCCAAGGGAGGTTCGTGCACAACCACAGTATTGATCAACTCCGGGTGCTTGCTGAGCAACTCGACCGCGACGATCGCGCCGGAACTGCTGCCGAGCACATGGGCGGGTTGGTCGGACAAGCGGGTGAGTAGTGCCGCTGCGTCGGCGCCGTCGTTCTCGACGCGATTCTCCGGCCGCCCATCGAGGGGGCTGCGCGAGAAGCCGCGCCGATCATAGGAGACGACGGTGTAGCGGTCGGCCATTCGTTCGGCGAGGGCGTCGAAGGTGCCCGCATCGCCGTTGCCGCCGGGGATCAGCAGCAGCAACGGTCCGGCGCCACGGATTTCGTAGTAGAGCGTGGCGCCGGGAACGGTCAGGGTGTGGTGGGTCGGAACGTCCATGGGAAAGGCTCCTGGGAGAAAGGACAGTTGCCGCAACGCTTCCCGGATGACCGGTAGCGCCGCGACCGGCGGATCGGCATCGACCCACCGGGTAATGGCCACATGCAGCGCCGAGGAGATGGCGCCCGCCATGATGCGCGGGAACATGTCGGCGTCGAGATCGCGGCCGGTCCGCTCCGCGATGGCTTCGGCGAGCGCGTCCTGAATCACGCCCTGCGCCTTGAGATATTCACCCTGCAGCGCAGGCGCGCCGGTGATCAGCCGCACGCCCTTCGTCCACGCGGGATCGGGGATTTCGGCGTCGCGGAACTCGGCGAGCACCGCGTGGATGACCGCGGGCCACAACGGCTCCGTGGCGGGTCGCTCGCGCAATCCGTCCGCGATCCGCCGGGCCCGGTCCACCGCGAGCGCGCAGATGGCCTCGGGCTTGCTGGCGAAGTAGTTGTTGAAGGTGCGCGTCGAAACGCCTGCCGCCGCAGCAATGTCCTCGACGAGAACGTCATCGAGCCCACGCTCCACCGCCAGTCGCAGCGCCGCGAAACCCAGCGCCTCGTGAGTCGCCAACTTCTTGCGCTCCCGGAGCCCGAGTACGAATGCCACACCCCAACGGTACCGAAAATTGCGTGTCACGCAAGATTGCATGATCGGAAAGGTTTGGCGGACAAGGCCTTAGATCGACCGAGCAAACGGCGTCGCGTGAGATTGCCGCAACCTGAATGCGGTTCGGCTACCCGCTCGCGATCGGCGAGCAATTCGTAGCGGTCGCCCCTTGCGCTCCGAAACCGACCGAACGAGCTAGACGGCTCGCCGCCTCGAGCTTTACTGGCTTCGTGGCAGTGGATGTGACTCCACGACCCGACTGTCGGCGCGCCGATTGCGTGAATGCGGTTCGCGCAGTACTGCATTCGATGAATCGCCGACGTGGCCGTGGCAGCCCACGAACGCGTTGTTAGAGGATCACCGCCGGTGTGCCGCCGGATGTCGCGGGTATGTGCTGGGTGGTGGCGCGGGTGCATGGGTTGTGCGGATGTGGACATCGGTGCGGGGCATGGGCTTGTCCGGCCTCGAAGGGTGGCGGTGCGACTGCGCGCCGAGCTGGGCATCGGCACGCTGTCGAGGATCCACGGTGTGCGACGAATATCGCTGAGGGCGCGATTGTCGGTCAGTATGCGCTGCCGCTGTTGGGCCTGGGGAACCAGATGCCGTATGGGTTGCCCCAGAAGCCGTACGGGTTACCCCACAGGCCCTGCCCCCAGCCGCCGTATCCGCCCCAGCCGTATCCGTTCCAGCCGCCGTGTCCCCGGCCGCCGTGAATCTCGTCGCCTTGCTGCGCCTGCGTAGCCGCAGGCGTGTCCGCGAGCGCGGGAGTCGCAACTGCGGCTACCGGTGTCAGCGCGATCGCGGAGGCGATCGCGACGCGGGCAATCGTTCGCCGGGTAGGTCCGGTGTCGATGTTTTGGGTCATCGGAAACTTCCTCACTTCGGTAGGCGTCGTCCAGTCGGTGACCGACTGACTGGACGGGTCGACATCAATTCCCTTCGGACGCAAGAGAATCAATCTCGCCGTTACGTATCGTACCGTTATTTAACGGCACATTCAACCGGCGCTGATGGGATCGACACGGATCGGAGCGACACCCTCGATCGGACCCCCGACGACTGTTGACTGGCGAATTCGGCCCACCGGGTGCGAACCCAATTTAGTCGGCTGCGGGTCAGGAGGTCTGCGCGCACATCCAGGCCACACGGGCTGTTACGTAACGTGAACTGACCACCGAATCGGTCCCATAGTGGGACCCCATCCACGTATGCTGTGTGTGCTGGTCGCCCCTGACGGGGTACCGGCATCGCCGCAGCAGCTTTCGCGGCAACTACACCGGCTCCTGTTGAGCGGCGCTGCCAGTCGCTCCGGGGGAGTTACGGTCGGTACTGGTCGGGGTACCGGCGACAGCGAAGCCGCTGCCCACGCACGGTGACGCGAGGCCATGGCGTCCGCACCGATTCTGGATTTCTTCACCCGCAAGACAGGTGGTCGATTCGATGACCCCACTGCACATTTCGGTAGTCTCGGTCTGGATTGTCGCGGTTGCCACTCTCACCTGGCCCAGCATTCGCGGGCCGATCACATTCCCCTCCCTGTTGCTGACATCCCGACGCCATGACGATCACGCACCCGGCAGCGGCGTGCCGATCGCCCCGGCACCGCCCGCGCCCGCCCACGCCGCCCCCGGCACCTCCTTCACCGTCACCCAAGCCCACACCGTGATGCAGCAACATATGAGCTGCGATGTCGACAGGTGCGCGCGCAAGGCCGCGGCATTCGCCACTCTCGTCGACGCGGGCCTGCTCATACCGGACCGTTCCTATTTTCGAAGTCGCTCATGAATCGACGGCATCCCGACCCGGAGTGTTGCAATTCGGTTTCACAGGAAGCCCATAAGTGATTCGAGTGTCGTTCACGGATTCTCGCGGTTGACTGAAATAGGGCTTCGACCGCACGAAGCAAGCTTCAGTCCGAGGAGGTCAGGCCGTGCACACTGCAGCCACCATCCGCTTCGCGCGACCCGAGATGGTGCGACCTGTCAGTGTTGGGTGGGCCTCGACGAGTAGGAGCGGCCTGCGCTCGATCAATGCCGACGCCGTCACCACCTGCACCGACTCGATGATGGGGCGCACCGCGTTTGTCGTCGCCGACGGCGTCGGCGATCATCTCCCGGCCACAAGGGCCGCACGCACCGTCGCGGCGGTCGCCGCGCGGGTGGGCGCCCACCTCGGCGCCAAGGCTGGAATCCTTGCGGCCCAACAGGAATTGCTGCGCGAGTTCCCGCAATCTGAGGCCGACAGCGTGCTCGTCGTCGCGGTGCTGCCGTCCGACGCCCGACCCGACGAACCCTGCGACATCGCGTGGGTCGGTGATTGTCGCGCCTACCGGTGGAACGGGCGGGTGCTGCACCAGATCACCACCGACCACACCCTCGCCGAGTTCTGGCGCGCCCGCGGGCAGGTGCCGACGCCGCGCATGAATCACCTCGTCACCACCTCGGCGCGCACCACCCGACCGATCGACATCGGGCACGCCGTCACCGGGTCGAGCACCGGCCGGTTGCTGCTGAGCACCGACGGTGTGCATGGGCGCCTCGGCATGGCCACGATCAAGTCGATACTCGCCGACGCCACTACAGCCGAACTCGCCGCGGACGCCCTGGTGAACACCGCCCTCGGGGCACGCGGGACCGACAACGCCACCGCCCTGGTGGTGGACTGCCGTTCGGCTATGCCGAGGGTTTAGGTCGATAATCCAAACCGAACGCTTGGATGCGACGAATCTCAGCCTGTGCGCAATCGACAGCCACAGCCGATGAGCACACTGGCCGGATCGCATTCTGGATCCGCCCTTGGTGCCCGTATGGGCACTCGGAGGAACTGGCGTCACCGGGCGGCATCTGCCCCAAGAGATGATCCGACCCGGCCGGTGACGCCAGCCTCGCGCTGCCGATGCTGGGGAGCGGCCTGGCACCGCGCGCCGAATGCGTACCGGAGGCTCGCAGGTTCAAATCCTGTGGGCGGATGGGCTATCCGGGTATGAGGGCACGTGCTTGTTCGCTGCCGCGGTACCGTGCGAGAGCGCCTCTGATGGTGGCGACGGAGTAGGCGGCCTCGCTACGCCCCAGCGACAGCCGCGGCTTCAGCCCGCGGTTCTCGAGCGGGAACGTGGAACACAGCCTCGCTCTCGTGGAGGCTCTGTGCCGGGTCGCCGAGGGGAAAGGGTGCACGGTCGCCCAGTTGGCTATCGCGTGGGTGGCTGCACAGGGCGAGGACATTGTGCCGCTGGTCGGCGCTCGCACGCGCGAGCGGCTGGCCGAGGCGCTGCCCGCGATGGAGCTGAACCTCACCGCGGACGACCTCGCCGAGATCGAGAAGGCGGTGCCGGCGGGCGCGGTGCGCGGCGACCGATACCCGTCGGCGTTCATGTCCAGTCTCGGCGTGGGGAACTGAGTCCGGCTCCGGCGGGGCCCGCTGCGGCAGGGATGCTGGCGGGCAAGACACGTCGTCTAGCCAAGACCGTCAACTCGGGCATAGCCGCGCCGGGGATGTCCGAGGCGCGGACCCCGCCGGGAAGTCGGCACCCGATCAGTATGCCCTTATGCAACCGCCGAGGCTGGATGCGGACGTGCGATTCGGTCTGATGCGTTACTGCTGGAGGACGGATAGGACGTTGCCCGCGGGGTCGGTGAACCAGGCAATCAGGGGACCGCCTCCGCGGTGTATGCCGTTCTCGTCTTGTTCGGCGAATTCGTAGCGTTCGAAACGCACATTGCGGCGGGTGAGCTCGTCGACGGCCGTCTCGATGTCGGGGACCGGAAAGTTCAATACCGTGAAACTCGCGGAGCTGTGATCGGGTTTCGGGTACACCAGCACCGTGCCCCCGCCGCCGAGGCGCAGCTGTAGCATCCCGTTCTCCTCGGAGACCGGTACCCCCAACGTATCGGCGTAGAAAATCTTGGCCGCCTCGATATCGTTCACCGAAAACCCACTGAACGCGCTGCTGTCGGCAAACACCACTAGCCCCTCTCGGCCATCGCGGCCCGATGCTCCGGACTCAGCTGAATGAGTTGAACATAGTTTCCATCAGGGTCTATCGCGGTGGCGAACAGACTGCCGTCGCGATCGTCCAGCTCGGCCAGCCACCGCCCTCCGAGGTCATCGACGCGACCGGCTACCGCCCGCGCATCGTCCACATCGACGTTCAGGATCACGCGACCGGGCTCGGGGTTCGCGGCCCCGACGTCGTCGCGGCTGTCGATCAGAACATAAAAGCCGCCGAAGTCCAGGACATCGTAGCCGGGCTCGCCCGGTGTGCGGTCGACCTTCAGCGCGAACACCGCCGCGTACCAGTCACGCAGGCGGACAGGGTCGGTGCTGGACAACAACAAACTGCCGATCATGGGTGTAGTCATATCGGTAAAGACGGCACGAGGCCGACGAACTCATCGGTGCGGGGCAGACCGACTGCTCGCCTGCCATCCGCTCATCGACATGTGCGGATGTCCTGTGCCGCAGCTCATCTCGCACAGCTGACCGCGACGTAAGCGGCATGAGAGTGCTTTCCGAGGCAGTGGGGCAGGGCACCGGCGTTGTGTGTTTCGGTGCCGGTGAGCTGGGGAAAGGTGTTGAGCGACACGCGGTGTCGGGTTGATGGGCGGGCACGGGTTCCTCGGAGACGATGAAGGTCTGTTACGCTTGGTCGATCTCGGAGTCTGCCCGTGCCCGTTGTTACCCTATCGCCTGCCGACTCTGTTGTGGAGATGTTGACCCGGCATCGGGTCGATACGGATGACTGTGTCGCCCCATCGTTGCTGGAAGTGCTTGACAAGGTGCCGGATCCGCGTGATCGGCGGAGTCGTCGCTACCCTTTGGCCGGGTTGCTGGCGATCGCGATCCTGGCCGCCGCGGCCGGTATGCGCTCGTTCGCGGGGTTCGCGACCTGGGCTCGGACCGCTCCGGCGGAAGTGCTCGCCGAGCTAGGGATACCGCTGAGGCGGCCGAGCGAGAAGACGTTTCGGTCGGTGTTGACCCGTATCGATGCCGCCGACCTGGACCGTCGGCTGGGCGAGTACTTCATGATCGTGGCCGCGACCTCGGTCGATGGTGACTGCGGTGGGTTGTTGGCGGTCGCGCTGGACGGCAAAACGGTTCGTGGTGCGCGGGCTCGCGGTGGCCGGGCACCGCATCTGGTGTCGGTGTATGCCCATCGCGCTGGGCTGGTTCTCGGTCAACTCGCCGTCGCCGCGAAATCCAATGAGATTCCCACCGTGCGTAAGCTGCTGCGCATGCTGGGGGGGACCGGCCTGATGGTCACGATCGACGCCTTATGCCGACATCGGCATAACGCGTCTTATGGGGACCTGGCCGTTATGCCGATGGTGATGTGAGTCGATTGAGGGGCAGCGGCTTTTGGTGGCCAGGTCGGCATAATTCAGAGTCCGTCCAGGAAAGCCAGGAGGTTGTCGCCGGGTTGGTAGCGGCCGGGTTTGGTGTCGGTGGGAGCGGTTCGTGCGAGGGCGCGCTCCTTGACCGCAAGGTCGGCGTGGACGTAGATCTGTGTGGTGGAGGCGTTTTCGTATCCGAGCCAGAGCGCGATGACGGTGGTGTCGACACCGGCGTTGAGCAAGCGCATAGCAGCTGTGACGTAGGACGTGCGGTGAGACTGTCTTCTCGCTGATGGTCGGACACCTCATGGCCGCGCCGGCGGCGTGTTTGGCGATGCGGCGTTCGAGTGCGTCGCGGCTGAGTCGGGTGCCGGTTCGGGTGGGAAACAATGGATCGGCGGGAAGACCGCCGCGTTCGGTGATCCACGTTCGGAGCATCGAGACGGTCGTTTTGGTCAGCGGGGTGACCCGCTGTTTTCGGCCTTTGCCCAGGCAGCTGACGTGTGCCCCGGTGTTGAGGTGGACATCGCTGATGGTGAGTGACCGTAGTTCGGTTGCCCGTAAACCGGTTTGGACCAGCAGTGTCATCATTGTGTGGTCACGGCGGCCGGTCCAGGTGGAGGGGTCCGGGGCAGCGAGCAACGCGTCGGTCTCGGTGTCGGTGAGGTATGCGATGATGGTGCGGTCGAACCATTTCGGTCCGATCGCCAGCACCCGCTGGATGCTGGCGCTGTGTTCGGGGTGGGTAAGCGCGGCGTAGCGGAACAGCGAATGCACCGCCGCGAGGCGGGCGTTGCGGGTGCGGACGCTGTTGCCGCGGTCCTGTTCGAGGTGATCGAGGAACGCCCCGATCAATACGGCGCCGAGGTCGCTGATCGCTAACCGTGACGGCGGTATTCCGGTGCGTGACTCGGTGAAGGTCAGCAGCAGTTTGAACGTGTCGCGGTAGGCGACCACGGCACCCGCCCGGGGGAACGCAAGACTCGCCTGCTGCTGGAAGTGCTACGTGACCGCGAGGCCGACGTGCTGCGCTTCGCGCACGACCTGCGCGTCCCACCCACCTCCAACCAGGCCGAACGCGACCTGCGACCAGCCAAAACACAACAAAACACCTCCGGGCGGCTCACCAGCGAGGCCCGGACCACCGACCGCTACCGCATCCGCGGCTACATCTCCACCGCAGTCAAACACGGCCACAACGCCCTCGACGCCCTGCGCGAGGCGTTCCTCGGCAGACCCTGGATGCCACCGGACCCCACACCCACCTATGCCTGACCAGCCACCCCGACCGCAGCACCGGCCGGGCCAACAGTCACCGCAAAACCCAGATCAAAACCGGCGCTGAATGTTTACCGCCCCCTGCGCAAACAGGAACCTGTGTGCGTCAGGGGCATTGAGGCTTATTCGTGTGTCCTGAACGCAAGGAGGGTTTGATGTAGGTCTAACTCTTGATGCGGTGCTGCGTGGATGATGAAGGTTGTGGCCCTTCGGTGCCGCCCTGCGGAGGGTGGTATCAAACCGCCTCATGCTGCGTTGGCTGAAGACCGTCGTGGTGAGCGATGAGGAAAAGGCGTCTTTGAGGCGCCAGGTGGGGATCGGGAAGGCGAGCGCAAGCGAATCGTTGCTGACGTGTCGAAACCTCTGAGCTTGTGATTTAAGGTGCCGCCGCGTCAGCGGCGGCACCTTTTTTGGTGGGTTTGCCGACGTCGGGGTGGGTGGCGCGATGCTGGTTTTTGGTCCCGGGTGGGCGGCCGGGTCCTGGCCGGGAGGGTTTCGGCGCGCTGGCGGGCAGAGTGGTCTTCCGGCGGAGGTGGCGAAACCCGCGGCGGACGCGGGCGGGAGTGAGCCGGGCCGGGTCCGTGACGGGTTTTTCCCAGGGTCGGCGCAGATCTGTGGTGTGGCCGCGGGCGAGGCGGAGTTGAGTGTAAGCGGCGAGGATGAGCCAGGTCCACCGGTCGCCTTGGTCGGGGGTACGGATCCTGGGGCGGGTCCAACCGAGGGTTTGCTTCAAGAATCTGAACGTGTGCTCGAGATCGAATCTGCGTAGGAACGCCTGCCAGTACCGGTCGATGGTGTCGGCGGTGGTGTCGGGTCGGGAGTGCCACAGCCACACCGGTTTCGGGTTGCGGTCGCCGGGAAGGTGCTCGACACGCAGTTCGATGAGTGAGCCCTCGATGACCGGGGTCGGGCCGTCATGGCCGGCCCAGGCGCCGCGGTGGGGCAGGCGAGGGTGCAGCCGATTGAATGATCGGGCTCGCGCTTGACCGTAATGGGTTGTGTTGGTGCGTGTTTCGGCGGAAGGTTCGGGATGCGTGTCGGGCTGGTTCAGCGTGACTTCCCGGCCGTGCCGGCGGGGACGGCCGTTGGTGCCGGCCCGCCGCAGTGGAGCAGGCAGGCAGAATACGCGGTCGGAGCGGACCCGGCCGAGCAACTCGACGGGCAAGTCGGCGAGCAGCCAAGTTAGGCGGATGATGTCGTAGCCGGCGTCGAACACGATCAGAATGTCCGCCTCGCCCGGGTTGTGCTGCCCGGCGGCCCGCAGCCGGGTTATCACCTCACGCAGTTGCGCGGCGGTGACCTCGGTGACGTCGTCGGCGCGGCCGATACGCTGGGCGTCGAGCAGCGCCGTCCAGCTCGACCGGCCGGTTTCCAGCGCCGCGACGAACGAGTACGGCCAGCCGGGAATCAACTGTGCCTGGCCCTTACCACGGCAGTAGGTGTGGCAGAACGACCGGTCGGCGCTGGTCACCGCGTCGGGCCGCAGCCACGGGCTCACATCCACGGCCAGCACCAGCCGGCCGTGGGTGTCGCGGGGCAGCGGCGGACCCGCCAGCGCCGTACGCAGCCGGTCCACGCGGATCTGCCCGGCAGCCAGACCGTCGTAGAGCCCGCCGTGCCCCCGACGGTGCTCCGGGGCCAACGACAGCCCGACCAGCGTGGTCACCGGCCCGTCGGCACACAGCACCGCATCGGTCAAATCGAACAACGCATCACCGCGCACCGCGAGGCTGTCGTAGAACGAACAACGAAATCCCGCAAGGCAATCCGGTCCTGGGGAGCGTGTCCGCTCGCCACAACCCGCCGCCTCGGGCACAATCTGAGCCACGGCCACCGTCTTCTTCTTCAGGATCTTTCGCAGGAACCCGAAGATCATGAAGCGGTGGCCGCCTTCATGTCACGCGGACACGCCGAGCCACTGCCACCGAAACACACACGAACACAACAGTTCTCACGCAACCGCGACCCAACACCTTAAATCACAAGCTGAGAACGCGTCCGGAAACTTCGGTGGTGTCGGCGTGTGATGGGTGAGGCTGTGGAGGGCTCCCGGTAGGACTGGTGGTTGCGAATCCGTCCATTCCTTCCGAGAGCCCTTGTGTCAGTGTCGCTTACGTGCTTGTGTTCGTCGTGCCCGGCCCACGGCGAGTCGTCCGCCCTGTCGAAATGCCCGTTCTATCCGTCCTCGTCGTTGACCGACGCAGAGTGGGAGGTTTTGGAGCCGTTGTTGCCGCCGCCGGGCAACACGGCGGGCAAGGGCGGGCGACCGGAGAAACATCCGCGCCGCCTGCTGTTGGACGCGATCTTCTATCTCGTGCGCGGCGGGATCGCGTGGCGGCAGCTGCCCAGCGACTTCCCGCCGGCCACCACCGTCTACGACAACTTCAGCCGATGGACGAAAAATGGTGCGTGGCAACGGATTCACGACGCACTGCGGGATCGTGTGCGAGTCCGAGCCGGACGTAAACCGTCACCGACGGCGGCGATCATCGACTCCCAGACCGTGCGCGGCGCGGACACCGTACCCAACTGCAGCGCCGGCTACGATGCGGGCAAGAAAACCAAAGGCCGCAAACGCCACATCGCCACCGACACCCTCGGACTGCTCCTCGCGGTCGTCGTGACCTCGGCCGATATCCAAGACCGCGACGGCGCGCATCGTCTGCTGGTCGCGTTGCGGGCACGATTCTCCACGGTATCGCTGGTGTGGGCCGACGGCGGCTACGCCGGACGCCTGGTCACCTGGGCGCTACAAGGTCCTCACGCTCACCGTGCGGGTCGTCAAACGCAGCGACGACACCAAAGGATTCATCGTCCTCCCACGCCGCTGGGTCGTAGAAAGAACGTTCGGATGGATCACCAAACACCGCCGCTGCGTCCGCGACTACGAGACCCTGCCCCAGAACCACGAAGCGATGGTCCCACATCGCCATGATCCGAACCATGACCCGACGCCTCGCCCGAACCGAGCCAGCCGACCAGCACAAATGAGTTTCCGGACGCGTTCTTACACGTGCCCGCGGCGCGGCCGGTGGTCTCATCAGCGTGCAGCACTGGCGCGGAGCCCAGCAATGCCCGCATGTGGGCGGTGAAGGTCTTCTCCAGGATCCGGGCCGCGCGGCTACGCACCCCGGCGAGGAACCCGGTGGAGACATCGATCCCGCACAACGCGGTGAACAACTCGCGGGTGCGTCCGATGGGCAGGTAGTGCCCACAGCTCAGTAACGCCGCCCGGGCGAGGGTCGCCGGTCCGATCCGCACTGGCGAACCCGCCGACGCCAACACCGCGGCGTGCTCACCGGCATCGGCCCAGTCTGCGGCCGTGACCGTCCCGCAGCACCCGCATGCACGCGAAACCCGCTGGTACTCGATGATTTCCGGTGCCGGAGCCGGCGCGATATCGACCACTTGGCGGCGTTGCCGCCCCACCTCGGCCGCGCCCGGCAGCGAGCCCGAACATCCATGGCAGCGGCCCGGTTCGAGCCGCACGATCGTACGGTCCGGGTCGTCGGACAGTCGCCGCGACACCGACGACGACCCCGACTGCTTGCCCGGCTTACCCCCCGACCGCGACCGCGACGACCGCTTCTTTGCCGGCTTCTTGTCCCACGACGCGTCGCCCGAACCCGGCTTCGAGGAGTTCGACGAATCCCTCGACACCTGCCGCTCCAGCACCGCGATCCGATCCACCTGCGCCGCAACCTGTTCCGCCTGCACTGCAGCATGAACTGCTTGCGCGGCAATCTGATCCGCCTGCGCGGCATGGACCGCCACCAGCTCCGCGTTGGCGGCGAGCAGCCCCGCGTTCTCCACCCTCAACTCCTCGACCAATCCCGACAACTGCGCGACCAGCTCCACGAGCTGCTCCACCGTCGGCGAATCGATCACCCGGCCACCCTGCCACATCCAACGCCAAAACCAACATCAACACACCACGAACGACCGGTCAAACAGACTGGGGGACAGCTGAATAGCTACCCGAGAAAAGCCCCGCCGCCTCGATGTTGTTCGAGGCGGCGGGGCTTTCGGTTAGTCGGGGTCAGCGGAAGGTTTCGTACAGGCGTGCGTCGGTTGCGATGCCGAAGTGGCCGGTAATGAACTCGTTGCACTCGGCATGCGGGTGTGTCTGCGTGACATCCATTTCCGGATGCGGGCCCGCGTAGGCGTTTCGCTGACTCGACTGCCGATAGGGGCCGATTGCAAGCCCGCCGCCGAGGGAGACGCCGATGCAGTCGGCTTCCACGGTGAAGTATCCGTCACCACCGGGGCATAAGCCCGTCGCGCCGGTTAACGATCGATCGAGGGTGCAGTCCCTCGGTTCCGCCGATGCCGGACCAGCGGTGACGAGCACTGAAGCCACTGCGGCCGCTAGCAAGGTCGAACCGCTGATGATGCGACGCATGCCGCCTGTCATTCGAATCTTCGTTTCTTTGGCCACAGCGACAATCTAGTCGCTGCCCCACCTGTGGTAACAGAACATTGATGACCCCAATTCCATTGGCAACCGCGTCGCCACCAACTTGGCAGTTGCCAGCGGATCATGATCGAACGGGACATGGTGGCGCCAAGGTGCGAGTAGGCGTTGGCCGAAATCGGGAAACCGAGCAACGGTATGCATGGCCCCGTCGCTCGGATTCCCACTCGTCGGCCAGGACGATCATAGGGCCGCAGATCTTCCGCTGGCGGTGACTGTTGCCATCAGTGATCACCACCCGAGACCGTGCGGCGGGTACCCACGGGCTTGATCCGGATTTCGGGTCCCTGCGCTAGCAGGGTGTTCGGGTTCTGAAGCGTTAGGTACACGTAAATCGCAGGTCAGGCCGGGTACTGCACCGGGCCTGACCTGTGTTATTTGAACCAACCCCACGCTTACCCCACGTTTTCGTTCCCATTCGGATGGGGGTAGGTTCAATGCCACTAAGACTGTGCGCCTTGGGATTTCGGTAGGTTGACGAGGTCGATGGTAGGTGGTGCGTGGCGGGTACCGGTGTGGTGGGGTTTCTTGATGGGGTAGTGGTTGTGGCGGGCGCGTTTGATGACACGGGGTATTTGCGGGGGCGGCGGACGGGGTTGAGGTTGCGGGGCCTGGTGATACTACGTTTCACCTGGTTGAGGAGGGTTTTCTGGCGTCGAGGGGGGAAAGCCGCCGGATCGTTGATGCGGCGGCGGATGATGCGCAGCGTGCGTGTGAACTTGAGCCGGTCGGGGTCGGTGTCGGTTTCGGTGGCTGCCCGGCAGATCAGGGCGGCGATGGCGTAGTGCGCCAACAGGTATCCATAGATTTCCTGGCGGACCATGTCGGGGCTTTTCGATCGCAGCACCCGGCCGGGGCCGCGCAGGCTCGTCTTGATCTCGGCGTTGACCGCTTCATGTTCCCACCGCTGATGGTAGCTATCGGCCAGCAAGCCTGCGGGGGCGTCGTCGGGATCGACGATATTGGTGATCAGGCAGACCAGTTCGGGCACCTCGTCGGTGTCGGTGCCGGCGTCGACCTGGTATTCCACGACCCGCACCAGCCGGGCGGTGGCCGCCGCGTCGGTGAGGTCGTCGCCGGCGCGGGCACGGTCGGCCAGCACGGCACGGACCTTCGCCGAAGTGCGGGGGGCGTACACGATCGAGGTGTATGAGCCGTCGGTGTGCGGGCCGGCGATGATCGGCAGTTTCATGATGTCGCCGATGCGCCACAACACGTCCGCGCCCGTAGCCAGAGCCGCGCACAGGCCGGCGAAACTATAGAAACCGGCATCGCCGAGCAATATCCAGCCAGGCCGCAGCAGCGGAAACAACGCGCGGGCGGCGCTGCGTTCCCCGGTGCCCTTGCCCACCACCGGTCCCAGATGAGCACCCAGGTCCACATGCGAGCCGCACTCGACCAATGTCACCGCCCGCACCTGCGGAAACGCACCCCCGGACGGGCGGCCGAACACGGCGTCGTTGGCGGCGGTATCGGGGACGTCGAACACGGTGCCATCGATGGACACCATCCGGCGCCCGGCGCAGAACGCGCCGCGGGTCAGCACATCAGCGACGGGCTCGGCGATCTGCTCGAACACCTCGGCCACCGGCTCGTATCCCAACCGCTGCCGCGCCTGGGTGATCGCACTCGACGACGCCGGCTCCCCAACCGGCCCGCTCGCTGTCCCAGCCAATCACGACCACCGGCAAAAGCCAGCACGAGCCCTGAACCTCCCATGAATTGGCACAGGGAGATTCGGGGCTCGAACGCTTCCGACCCTCTGCACACCCACTTACGGATCGACAAACCTTTGACAGCGAAATACGTGAGTTACAAACTCGCTTGCCGTTGGCCAACGTAACCATTCAGGCTATGGCTGGGATCCAGGGGTTTCCGCTGATGGCGGCGCGGAGGCCGTCCAGGACAGGGGCACCGTTTTTGCGCATGGTGGAGATGTAGCCGCGGATTCGCAGCCATGCCCGTGCCCCATCGTTCGAGCGGTGGCAGCCTGAAATCTTTAGCTGGGTTTTCGCAGGCCGAAGACGACGCGGGCGCTGGCGGTATCGGTGTCGAACGCGTAGTGCGTGGTCGTGGTCATAGGTGGTATCCCCTTTGGTCCGTCACAACGATCGCCCGCCGACGGTACCGTGTCGATTACCCGTGAGGTAATGGTCGTGGAGCCCGTGAGTTCGTAGGATCGAAGCGTGACTACCCAGACTGCCGGTGACCTGCTGCGGCATTGGCGCCTCGAGCGCAGGCTCAGCCAGTTGGAATTGGCAGGTCGCGCCGACACGTCCACCCGGCATCTCAGTTTCATCGAAACCGGTCGCGCGACGCCGAGCCGGACCATGCTGGTGCATCTGTGCGAGCAACTCGAGGTTCCACTGCGGGAACGAAACCGCTTGCTGCTGGCGGCGGGTTACGCCCCGGTGTACGCCGAACCCTCCCTCGACACCCCCGCGATGGTCCCCGTGCGTGACGCCATGCGCCAGCTGCTGGCCGGGCTCGACCCATATCCCGCGTTGGCGATCGACCAGAACTGGAACATGATCGACGCCAATGCCGGTGTCGCACTGCTGATTCAGGATGTCGACCCGGAACTGCTCGCCCCGCCCACCAACGCGCTGCGGCTGAGCCTGCACCCCGAGGGAATGGCACCCCGCATCATCAACCTCGCCGAATGGCGCGGGCACCTGTTCGAGCGCTTGACCCGCCGCATCGAGGTCACCGGCTCCCCGGAACTGACCGAGTTGCTCGAGGAGTTGCGCGAATACCCCGGTGGCGAAATCGAACCCGCGCTGCCTGAGCCCGACCAGATGGTCGTCCCGCTGCGTCTGCGGCATGGAAACCACGAGCTGTCGCTCATCAGCGCGACAACGGTTTTCGGCACCCCGATGAACGTCACGGTCGCCGAACTCGCCATCGAATCGTTCTACCCGGCCGATCCGGAAACCAAGCAGCTGCTGACACCGGCGCAGTCGTGAGTGCGAGGATCGCCGACCGGGTACCGTCGGGCTCGACGGAAGCGAATGCGCCCGAAGGGGAGTCGTGACTGATCGTCGGGCTCGGAACACAGAACACGGTGTCTTCGAGCGCGAAGTGCTCGCCGCGGAGGCGGCCGGCTCAGCCCATGACGATGTACTTCATCTGCTCCTGCGGCGCGCACGCCATCTGCCCGCCCGCCTGCAGCCATTCCCCGATCACCCGCCTTCGGAGGCGAACAGTCCGTCGCCCGCGTAGGCGAGGCGGGTGGTCAGAATTCGACGCCGGGTTCGGTGGGATGGTCCAGGAGGTTCTTGATGCCGACGACGATCGCGTCGTTGGGTTCGTCGAAGGCGATCCAGTGGTGCTGGAAACGCATGTGCGGGAACGGCTTCATCACGCTCACGATCCAGCGCCGCACCTCCTCGCGGCCGTGCATGGTGCCATAGGCATGCTCGATGTACTCCACGTCGTCGGTGAACAGGTCCGCGAACGGTGACCAGTCACCGGTTTCCGAGCAGCAGTCGACGACCTGGCTGTAGTGGGTGAGTGCCCTCTCGAGTTCGTCGCGGCTGAACTTCCCCATGGTGTTCCTCTCTGTTCGCGCGCTACGGGTTCGTGCGTGCGATCACCTTCTCCGCGAACCGCGACAGATTCGCGATCTTGGTATTCAGCGGCTCGGTGTCGAGATCGGTGGTGTACGGGTAGCGGAAGCCGACGATGACATCGGTGACGCCCTTGTCCTCCAGCCGTTTCACACCGTCGACGGTGAACCCGTCCAGCGAGATGACGTGCACCTCGAAGTCCTCGCGGGTGCCGTACTCGGCACGCAGGACGTTCAATCGATCCAACAGCCGGTCGAGTTCGGTCCCGTCACCACCGGCGTGCATCCACCCGTCGCCGCGCTGCGCCGCCCGCCGCAGCGCGGGTTCGCTGTGCCCGCCGATGAGGATCGGCAGGGGTTGGCTCGGCACCGGATTGATCTTGATCGGCGCGATGTCATAGAACTTGCCGTGGAACTCGAAGTAGCCGCCCGCGGTCAGCCCGCGCACGATGTCGATGCACTCGTCCATCCGCGCGCCGCGATGCTCGAACGGCACCCCCATCATGTCGAAATCGTCCGGCCACGGACTGATTCCGACACCGAGAGCGAGCCGGTTACCGCTCATGGCGGCGATGGAGGCGGCCTGCTTGGCGACCAGCACCGGCGGGCGGATGGGCAGCTTCAGCACGAACGGGGTGAACCGCAGCGTCGTCGTCACCGCGGCCATCGCGGCCGTCACCACGAACGCCTCGACGAACGGCTTATTCTCCAGGAACTCTCGATTGCCGTCGGGCGTGTATGGATACTTCGCGTCGGAGTCTTTCGGGTACGCGACGCTGTCGGCGACAACCATCGACGAATACCCGGCTTCCTCGGACGCGCGGGCCAGGGGCACGTAGTAGGTGGGGTCGATCATCGTCTCGGCGTAGGTGAATCGCATATCAGGCGCCTTTCGGTGCGGGGGTCGGTGTGTTTGTCTGGTCGGTGGGCAAGGTACTCGGTTGTGATGGAGCAGGCGCATGGTCGGCGGGCAATGGACTCCGTGGCCCAGCAATCCCACCGGCGACCCGCATGGCGTGTGCTCCGGCGCGGCGCCCGAAGTAGGAGCCTTCGCCGAGACAGGTGCCGCTGGAGTAGCCGGAGCTGTCCTGCACGATGTTCGAGGCGCAGGCCCCCGCCGCGTACAGCCCGGGGATCACCGACCCGTCAGGCCGCACCGCACCCGCCGCCCCGCCATCGCGCCAGCGCACGCCGACGATGCGTCCGGCGTCATCGGCGACCAGATGCTCGACCTCCGTCTCGTAGCGCACGGTGATGTCGAGCTTCCGTGCTCGCTCGGTGAGCGCGGTCATCACCTGCTGGCCACCGCGCCCGGCGGGCGCGTTCACTTTGTGCCCGCGCGGCGCGGGCGACGCCTGGTCGCGATAGGGCCAGACCTTCTCTTTGCCGGTCCACATGAGCCCTTCGGTGCCTGGCTGCACCACGGCCTTGCCGGGATAGAAGGACCGCTCGAACTCGACGCCGTGCGCCTCCAACCACTCGAAATGCGCGACGCTACCGGTGCAGTACGCGGCGATCTTCGCCGAATCAGGTTGCGGGGTAACCGCTTCCAGGTAGGCGGTCATCGCCTCGACGCTGTTGCCGTATCCGGTAGCTTGTCGCACCGGTGTGCCGCCACCGGGATAGAAATGCCCCGCAGACAACGCCGACGCCCCACCCGAGGCGTCGTTGCGTTCCAGCAGCAGCACTCGCGCGCCCGCCTCGGCCGCGCTGATGGCCGCGCAGGCCCCGGCGATGCCGAAGCCGACCACGATCACCTCGACCGTCTCGTCCCACTCGATGTGGCCCCGAATCAGCTCGGGAAGATCCGTTCCTACGCCCATGGGTTCGAATACCCCTCCGGGATTAGGTAATCGAACATCGCCCGCATGTCCGCCGACAGCCGCATCAGCTCGACATACGAACCGAACGCCCGGCCGTCGAGGTAGGCGAATTCCATCCCGACACCCTCGAACGCGCCCGTGGCGACGATCTCGGCGCCAGCTGCCTTCGCCTCGGCCAGCGCGGCGTCGTAGTCCTCGGGAATCCACGCGACATGGTGCAGGCCGGGTCCGACGCGATCGAGACTGTACGTCCGGAATGGTGAGCCACTGCGCAACGCCGCACCGCTCGGTGAACTGCCGTTGTGCCGCGGTCGTGTCCCGGACCACGCAGCACAGCTGGAAGATCGGCCCCTGGGCGATCGTCATCGGTGCTCGCTTCCCATGACCTCAATTAATCACTGATGCTTAACATCGTCAATACCCGGGTTTAGTACAGTTCGGATATGCGCATCGACGATTCGCGCGCCGCGCTGCTCGACGCGGGGGAGCGGCTCATCGCACAACGAGGCGTGGACGTCCCGCTGCGCGACATCGCCACAGCCGCTGGCCAGCGCAACAACTCTGCGGTCCACTACTACTTCGACTCACGCACCGGCCTGATCGAAGCCATCGTCGAACGCCGGATGAACTGGCTGGAAGACCGCAGAATGCAGTTGCTTGCTGCGAGCGAAGCCGATGGCACCGCACACGACATGCGCACCCTGGTCGCCATGCTCGCCGCACCGATACTCGAACTCGTCGGCATGGAACAGATCACGCACTACGGCCGATTCCTCGAAGTGGTCCGCGCCCACCCCGTGATCGCCGACGCCCGCCGCCTCGCCGGCGCCGACCGCGCCGCCGTCCGCATCATCGCCGTCCGCCTTGATGCCGCACTCGCCGAATTGCCCGCACGTCAACGCAGGCAGCGCCTCGAAACGATGGCAACCGTCATGTTCGCCGTCGTCGCCGACTACGAACGCGCCCTGGAGTCCGGCGTCCGCAGCCCCGACGCGGCAGCCGACACCGCCGAAATCATCGACATGATCGTCGCCATGCTGACAGTCCCCACCGCCCAACCAGCCCCGGCGGCCCGAAACCGCCGCCGCTGACGCTTCCCCTCTGTCCGGCCGCTCGCCGGTTTGTTCGGCCGCTCGCCGGTTTGTTCGGCCGCTCGCCGGGTAGGACGCTTCACGAAGAACGTGACAGGGAAGCAGCGAAGACAACGGCGATCGCGGCGCCGGTCGGGTGCGTGGCGGAGGTACGCCGCGGCGGGGGTTCAGTAGCCTCCACGTCAGTTGACGCACACCGGCAATGCAGGGAAACCCGCGGTCACAGCTCTGGATCGGCCTCGATGCCCGGTCGGCACTGCGCCGGCGAGACGGAGCTGACGGTGAGCAGGAGTCCGGGGCGAGGGCACAGGGGGCCAATTCGGCCGACCGGCCTGAGCCTCAACGAACGCGGAGGGCCCCGACCCTTCCCATTGAGGTTCGGGGCCGACGTCAGGCCGGTCTGCGGGCGAAATCCGGGGCGTGTTCGGGTAGTACACCGCGGGCTACCAGGTACGGGGGAATACTGCGGATGATCGGGAGGCGGCGTAGCACTCGCAGCGGTAGCGGGGGGCGGGCGGCGTCCGAGACGTTCAGTGTGCCGGAGACGGCGGGGCGGATCACTCGGGCGTGCATCACCTGCTGCACGCCCTGGGTGAGAACGGTCGGCACGATGCGGCGGCGTTGGACGCGGGCCAGGTCGGCGGTCGTGACCCGGTGTGAAAGCAGTTTCGGGGCAAGGATTCTCGCGGCCGCTACCGCGTCCTGAACGGCCAGGTTTATGCCGACGCCGCCGACCGGGGACATCGCGTGGGCGGCGTCACCAAGGCACAGCAGGCCGTCGGCGTACCAGCGGTCGAGGCGGTCCAGTTTCACGTCGAGCAGTTTCACCTCGTCCCAGCTGTGCACCGCCTCCGTGCGATCCGCCAGCCACGGAACGACGTCCGCCATGCTGCGCATGATCTCGGTGACCGGCCCCTGCCGCAGGGCCGGGTCGCTCCCCTTGGCGATCAGCGTCGCGCACTGCCAGTAGTCGCCGCGGTCGAACATCAACGCGAACCGGTGCGGGGTGAGGAACGGGATCGCCCCGGCCGGGTCGGTGTCGTTGCGCGGAATCCGAAACCACCAGACGTCGAACGGAGTCGCCCACCGGCGCGAACCCAGACCGGCGGCGGCGCGCAGCGCCGAGGTCCGCCCGTCACAGGCAACGGTCAGATCGGCCCGAATCTCGCCGATATCACCGTCTTTCGTGCGATACCGAGCGCCGACCACGCGACCGTCCTCCCGGATGACATCCGTCGCTTCGGTATTCATCCGCAGCCGGAAGGTGGGCTCCGAATCCGCCGCGCGGGCCAGCAAATTCAGCAGGTCCCACTGTGGCACCATCGCGATGTATTTGTGCGCGCCCGGCAGCCGGTCCAGGCTGGCGACGATGAACATCCGCCCGCGGATCGGCAGCTGTACCGAAGTCAGCCGCCGCTGTGGCAGTTTCGCGAACTCCTCGCCCAGGCCCAGCTCGTCGAGCAGGTCGAGGGTGGTCGGGTGCACGGTGTCACCGCGGAAATCCCGCAGGAAATCGCCGTGCTTCTCCAGCACCGTCACCTCGACGCCGGCGCGCGCCAGCAACAGCCCCAACACGATTCCGGCCGGACCGCCGCCAGCAACGAGACAAGTCGTTCGATCCATCGGACAACCTCCGGGCCGCGTCGGAAACCACCGGTCGCCCTCGATACTATTCCCCGCGCGCTCATGCGGATGCCGGAGTCTGGTATCTCCACCGAATACTCGACGTCGAACGAGTACGCCCCAACGTCGACACGGTACTCGCAATGGAATTCGGCGCGAGTTGTACGTCTCGGTGTCGAGTCATACCGGGCCGGTGGCCACTGGTCGGTGGAGATGAAATGGGACGGCGTGCTTTTCTGAACTTGGCAAGCGGGTGGGGCCACGACGACAAAAGATCGCGCTTCCGCAGGGGGGTCCGAGCTATGACGATGTCGAGAATGCGACGTGACCCGACCTCCCGGTCGGGCCATACCTGAGGACGGTTGCCACAGGTTCAGTTGGCGAGCAGCGCGCCGGGCACGGTGACGCTGAGATGGTCGAGCACCGTGTACGGCACGGTGCTGGTGGGGCTGGTCATCGCGTCCTGCTTGGGGCTTTCGTGCGGGCAAGGCGTGAGCTCTGATGCGCACCCGCGGCCAACCATAGCAAGGGCGGATTCGTTCCAGGTCGCTCTACAGCAAGGCCAACCTCAGGGCGGATGTGTTGACATTCAGAATAGTCGATGGGTCTATCTGTGGATATGCCAGTGCTTGCTTGGTGACTGCTTCGAGGCATTCAAGTACGACACCCTGGAATGCGGCCATGCATCGGTCGAGAAGCGCCCGTACTTCCGGTTCGGTGGGTTCGGCGCTCGGACAACACGATGGAGCTCGTCGAACTTGCTGACGTTCGTCGCCGACTGGCTCACCGCCGACCGGAACGCCCGTGTTTCGCTCGATCGTTTCGCAGGACCTGCGTGTGCCGCGCAACAGCTGCGGGTCGATGTGCAACGATGCGCTGCCCGTAGCTGCCAGTCCACCAGTCGCAATGCGCGGGATATCGCCTCGACACTGAGTCGTACCGTCTCGACGATAGGGAACGTGCCGCGCACTCCGCCCGCGCGACCTGCGCCGTGACTATTTCGTGCCGAATCCGGTCGCCAGAGTGCGAATGTCGGCGGGAGACAACGCCACCGGGGTGCCACGGTCGACCAGATCGGCGAATCCCCCGTCGTCGGCCATCACTGTGATCGTGTAGAGCCGCTCGGTGTCGGAGGTGTTCACGATCCGGTGTTCGGATCCCGGCTGCAAGATCAGCACGTCACCGGCAGTGAGCTCCGCGGTGTGGGCATCGCTGTGCGCGGTGGCGGTGCCGGCCAGCACGAGGAAGATCTCGGCCGAGTCCGGATGGGAGTTCAGCGGTTGCGCTCCGCCGGGTTCCCAGATTTCGAGGAAAACGCTTGCGCTGGAACCATGTTCGGGCCCGGCCAATGTGCACAGGCGGACCGTGTCGGCCGGTGCGATGAGCGAGGCCGACAGGTCGGAGAGATGTCGGACGACGGGCGGTTCGCCAGCCATGGTCGGTCCTTTCGGGTCGGTCGGTACGTCGGAGGCGGTTCAGCCGAGGGGTGGTGTGAGCAGCGTGACTGGGCCGCAGTCGTGGCGGGTTACCGGTTGACCGAGCATGTCGCTGCCGGGCCGATGGGTGGTCGTCCCCGCCAGCAGTGCCGCCGCGGCGTCGGCGACCTCGGCGGCCGCACCGCCCGGCAGTTCGCAGACGACGTTGTGCGCGGCCAGAATTCGGCTGATTGGCAAGGTCGCCAGCCGCCTTGTCGATTCGGCAAACCTGGCCGGATCGGCACCGGAGCCATGCAGCCAGTGGGCGGCGGCGAGCACGGTGTCACCGGAGAACAGCGTGCCGCTGGCGCGGTCGAACAGGCACAGTGCATCCGGTGCATGGCCGGGCGTGTGCAACACCTCCAACTGTCGTCCGCCTAGATCGATGATCTCGCCGTCGGTGAGGGTGCAGCTGATCGGTATCGGCGGTATCCGCCACTCGGTCAGATCCGGCAGCGGGCGAAGATGACCCACCCGGGCCAGCGTGAAGAAGTACTGGGCGTCCAGTGCGGCGAAGCGGTCGAACTCCGCAACGACCTGCGCCATGGCCGCGGCGTAGCTGCGCAGGAAAGCCGGATCGGCATCGGTGTGCAGGCAGCCGGAATCCGCGCGGGCGGCCGCGGGGTGAGCGGCGAAATCGACCACCTCGACGTGCGCGGCCAGATCGGCATTGCCGCCGCGGTGATCGATGTGATGATGCGAGGACACCACCAGCACCGGCAGTGCGGTCAGTGCCCGCACGACCTGCGAGATCGGTGCGATGCCCAGTCCGGAGTCGAACAACAGCGCCGTCCGAATTCCGACTACCAGGTAACTGGCGACGTGACCGGGCTCGTTGATCAGATGGATCCCGTCCCCCACGTCCCGGACGTGGAACCACGAATCCGGATCTGCGCAGAAGGCCGGTGCTGGCGACGCCACCGCATCTCCTCGAATGTTGATGACAGTTATATCGGCCAAACTAGGGGCGGTATGTTTCCGAAGCGTAAAAGTTGCGGTCCTACTCGCGAACAGAACGGAAGCCGTAGTTGGCCAGCCGATCACGGCTGACAAGATTCACACCACGGTTACGCGAAGAATGTTCATGCCATCAACATTCCGCACTACAGTCCGACCGGTGATCTCCCCCTTCGACGACCTTGACGGTGCGCTGCGGGCGGCCTTCGCACGCTACGAACGTGCCCTGATGGTCAATGACGTCACCGAACTCGACGCCGCTTTCGCCGACGGTCCCCGGGCGATCCGCAGCGATCCGGCGAGCACGCTGGTCGGCCATGACGCCATCGCCGCATTCCGGGCCGGACGCGGCGGTACACCGGCTCGATCTCTGGTGCGGGTGCACGTGCGCCGTCTCGGCCCCGACACCGCGGCGATCGTCGCGGAGACCCGTCGCGCGGATGGCTTGTGCGGCATACAAACTCAGGTCTGGGAGTGCGACGGCAATGGCCGTTGGGCGGTCACGGTCGCGCATGTCTGCGCGGGGCCCGCACCCGCGGTCGACACCACGGTCGCCCCCGACTCGATATGGCGGATCGCCCCTGAAGAGCACCCCCTCGTGCGCGGCGGTGACGGTCCGCTCCAGCACGCGCGCGTGGCCGTCAAAGACCTTTTCGCCGTCGCCGGTCACGCCGTCGGAGCGGGCAATCCAACCTGGCTGGCGACGACTCCGGTCGAGCCCCACCACTCGGCAGCGGTGGCCGCGCTGCTGGCTGCCGGGGCCGATGTCGCGGGCATTGCGGTGACCGACGAGCTGGCCTTCTCCCTGGCGGGTGTGAATAGGCACTACGGCGCGACGCCGAATCCGGTTGCGGCTCAGTGCATCAGCGGCGGATCGAGCAGCGGACCGGCCGCCGCGGTAGCCGCCGGATTCGCCGATATCGGCCTCGGCACCGATACCGCGGGTTCGATTCGCGTCCCGGCCTCGTATTGCGGGCTCTACGGTCTGCGCACCACCCACGGGGTGATCGCGCGCACCGGGCTGGTGGGTCTGGCGCAGAGCTTCGACGCCGTCGGTCTGCTCGCCAGGGATGCCGACCTGCTCGCCCGTGCCGGCGCGGCACTGCTACCGGAGCAACCGGTCCATCCGATCACGAGCATCGTCGTGGCACCGGAACTGGTCGAACTGCTGGATCCCGCTGCGCGCGAGTCGTTCTGGGCGGCGGCGCAGGCGCTGACCCTGCGGGACGCGGCCGACGGTAAGGAACTGCCGGCACCGGAAATCATCACACTGACCTACCCCGACGGCGCTGGACTCGACGGCGTGCTCACTGCATTCCGCACCGTGCAGGCTGCCGAGGCTTGGCGATTGCACGGTGAGTTCCTCTGCGCCCATCCGGAAGCGTTGGCCCCCGACGTCGCCGTACGTTTCCACGCCGGACGGCACATCGACGCGGCCGCGGAGAAATCGGCACGGCACCTGCTCGCGGTAATGAGCGACGAGTTGCGGCGGCTGCTACCACCCGGGGTCGCCCTTGCACTGCCGGCCGCCTCGTCGGCTGCCCCGCTGCGCGATGCCGCCCCTGCAGAGGTGGAGGCGGTGCGGCAGGCGACCCTGCGACTGACCTGCCTCGCGTCACTGGCGGGATTGCCCGCGCTCACCATGCCCACGATGCTGGCCGGCACTCTCCCGGTCGGATTGTGCCTGGTGGCCGGGCCGGGGCAGGACACCAGCCTGCTCGCCTTCGCCAAACCCTACGACCGACAGGACTGAATCCGATGGCTCGCAATTCCTGGTCGCTGTCTGCCGACCAGGCGGATCTGCGCCGACCCGGTACCTCCCGGCCGATCGAACTCGACGCCCGGCCGCAGCGAGTGACCATCGACCTCGCGTGCACTGCGATAATCGTCATCGACCTGCAGAATGACTTCTGCCACCCCGACGGCTGGCTCGCCGCTATCGGCGTGGACATTTCGCCCACACGCGCGGCCGTCGACACGGTCCGCGCCGCGCTGCCGGCTGTGCGCGGCGCGGACATCCCGATCGTCTGGGTGAACTGGGGCAACCGGCCCGACCGGGCTAACCTGCCGCCCGGCGTGCTGCACGTGTACGACCCGGCGGGCGAGGGAGTCGGAATCGGCAGTGCGGCAAGCGCTTCGAGCACGGCCGTGCTCGAGGCGGGCAGCTGGGGCGCGGCCGTGGTCGACGAACTCGACATCGCTCCCGGCGACCTGCGTGTCGACAAGTTCCGGATGAGCGGATTCGTCGACACCGCTCTGGATTCCGTACTGCGCAACCTCCGCGTCGACACCCTGCTGTTTGCGGGCGTGAACGCAGATCAATGCGTGCTGTCGACGCTGATGGACGCCGCCAATATCGGCTACGACGTCATCATGCTCACCGATGCGGTGGCCACCACCTCACCCCAATACTGCATGGACGCGACGGTTTACAACGTCCGGCAGTGCTTCGGGTTCACCGCTTCCACGCAGGATCTCGTCAGGGCACTGACCGCCGAATCCCGGTAGCGCGACTGCCTTCCGGGATATATCGAGCTCCCAGCCAAAGCGCGCCGGGACGACGGAGGCGGGCCTGCCCCGTCCGACGACGAAGGTCGGAACACGCGCCCCGGACGACGAACGTCGGACGGCGCTATCCGCCGGTCAACTCCTCAGAGCTCGAGCACCAATCGTGAACCGGCGCAGCGTGATACACAGATCATCATCGACTCGTTCTCGGCACGTTCCTCCGGCGTCAGCACGGAGTCGCGGTGGTCGACTTCCCCGCTGACCACACCGGTTTCGCATGTGCCGCAGGTGCCCTCGCGACACGACGACAGTGTCACGACGCCGGATTCCTCGGCTACTTCCAGGATCGTGCGGGTGGTCGGCACCGTGAGCGTCAGCCCCGACAACGCGAGCGACACCTCGAACGGCACAGCCTGCGATGCCGTCGGATCGCGGGCGACGAACCGCTCGGCGAACACATCGACCGCCCCCAGACCGGCGCACGCCTCCTCTGCTGCGGCGATCAAACTAGCTGGGCCGCAGGCGAATACGGCGGTGCCCCGCGCCGAATCGGCGAGAACCTCGGCCACCGTGAGCCGCCCGGCCCGGGCGGAGTGGTGCACGACCACGGCGTCGCCGTACCGCTGCCGCAATTCCCCGGCGTAGGCCATGCTCGATTCGTCTCGGCCGGTGTAGACCAGCCGCCAAGGACGGCCGCTGCGTTCTGCGGCCGCGACCAGCGCGAGCATCGGCGTGATCCCGATACCTCCGGCGAGGAACACATAGCCGAGCGCGCGCACCAACGGAAAGTGGTTGCGCGGCGGGCGGATCGAGGCCGTTGCCCCGACGGACAGCGACTGGTGGGCGCGTACCGATCCACCGCGTCCATCCGGTTCCCGCAGTACTGCGACCCGGTACGACGTGCGGTCCTCGGGATCCGAACACAGCGAATACTGGCGCACGATTCCGCTGTCGAGGAGCAGGTCGATGTGCGCGCCCGCCTCCCACGCCGGAAGCGGGCCACCGTCAGGGCGCACGAGGGTGAACTCGTCGACATCGCGGGCCAGCCGGCGACGCTCACCGACGACGACGGTGATGGGGTCCGAATTGTTCATCAGGGCCTCCCGGAGTACGGGGCCCCGCCTGGTCATTTCTCCCAGCCACGGGAATCGGTCTCGCGCCCGGCCGCTTTCACGACGATCAGCCTGGCACGCGGGCCGTCCACCACACGCCACCGGTGTGGTGTGCCGCCAGTGTAGTAGAGGCTGTCCCCCTCGGCGAGCCGCGCGCTGCCGTGGTCGCCGAGGTCGACCACGATCGCACCCTCCACGACGTAGACCCACTCGTCCTCGTCATGCTCGAAGTACGGGCCGAAATCGGCGTGCACATCGACGAACTCCTGCGGATAGAACGATGCGCGCCCATGCACCAGCAGTCGGGTCGAGCCTTCCTCCTGGCCTGATCGGGCGATCCCGCGCGGCAGTTGCACGCCCTCGTGGGAGCGGATAACCCGGCCCTCGGCGGTACCCTCGGCCTCGTCGCGACCACGGGTGTCGGCGGCCAGCATGAGGTCGACCTGAGTGGTGCCCAGCGCCTCGGCGATGCGGGCCAGAGTCATCATGCTCGGCCGGGCCAGGCCGCGCTCGAGCTGGCTGAGGAACGGGTGCGAGATCTGCGCCTGCTCGGCGAGCCGAACCAGGGTGAGTCCGTGATCGCGCCGCCGACGGCGGATCTCGGCACCCAGCATCGTCTGCGCGTCCTGGTTCGCCGCTCCGGTCCCGTTGTCCACCTTCATATCTCACCACCCGGTCGTTGTGACGCGGTGCACACACGCACCGCACGCTGGCCCATCCTGCGCCGCGACGGTGAATTAACAAGACCGTAGCTGGCTCGTTCATCTACCCGAAACACGGCGGCTGAATAGTGCTGAATGTTGATCACATCAACATTAGCTTCTATCCGCAGCGCCTCGCCGACCAGCCACGGGCGGGCCACCACGACCTACTCCACCTCGAAGGTTTCCATGGATCATCCACTACCACAGCGTATTTCACGGCTGTGCGGGGCGACCCTGCCGGACGGCTCGGTGGTCGACATCGAGATCGGCCGCGACGGCGAGCACTCGCTGGTCACCGCGGTCCATCCGAGCGCGCTCGACACGACGGGCGAAACCCCCGACGGGTCGATCGATCTGAGCGGTTTCGTGCTGCTGACCGCGCCCGCCGAACCGCACGCCCACCTGGACAAGGCGCTGTCCTGGGATGTGCTCGCGCCCCCGTTCGGTGATCTCGGGGCGGCGATCGATTCGTGGCGCCGCGGCAGCGCCGATCTGGCCGAGGAGTCGTTCCGGGACCGCGCGGCCGCGGCCGCACTCGCCTTGCTGCGCAACGGAACTACCGCCGCGCGCTCGCATGTCGACATCCTCGGCGGTCCCGACCCGTTGCGCGGGATCCGCGCGGTGGATCGGGTGCGCAGACAGCTGGCGGGCCTGCTCGACATCGAGATCGTCGCGCTGACACCCATGACGGCCGATTCCGCGCTGCTGGATGCGGCCCTCGACGCCGGCGCCGATCTGGTCGGCGGCGCACCGCATGTCGCGCCCGACCCGATCGCCGAGCTGGGTCGGCTGCTCGACTTCGCCGAGGCGCGCGCCGTCGGCACCGACCTGCATGTCGACGAGTTCCTGCACGGCGAGCATCACACGCTCGCACACTATGCCGAACGGGTCGCCGCCTGGCCCGCCGACCGCAAGCGCACCGCCGGGCACTGCTGCCGCCTCGGCACCATGGCCGCCGACGAGCTGACGGCACTGCTGGCCGTCGTGGCGCGCAGCGGCATGGGGATCGTGAGCCTGCCGATCACCAACCTGTATCTGCAGGGCTGGGACGATCCGGTCGCCACGCCACGCGGATTGACCGCGCTCACAGCGCTTCTCGACGCGGGTATCCCGGTCGCCGCGGGCGCAGACAACGTGCGCGATCCGTTCAACCCGGTCGGCCGCAGCGACGCCCTCGAAACAGCCGCACTACTGATCACCGCCGGTCATCTGGCGCCGGAGGTGGCCGTGCACCTGGTCACCGACGGCGCGCGCGCGGTCATGGGACTGCCCGAGGCCGGTGCGAAGCCCGGCGCCCGTGCGGAATTCCTCGCCGTACGCGGCAGCGGGCTGCTCGACGTCGTCGCCAACGCCCCGGCCGACCGCATCGTGATCCATAACGGCTCGATCGTCTCGATCAGCCGAACCGACCACCGCACAGCCGATTTCGCAGCACTGGAGGTCTGATGTCCCGCACGCCCACGATGAGCGCCGCGCCGCCCCGGCCAGGCAGCCAGGTCCTCGGATTCGAATCGACTCAACTGACCTACCCCAACGGCACGGTCGCACTCGCGGGCGTTGACCTGAAGGTCCGCGCCGGCGAATTCGTCAGTGTCGTAGGGCCTTCCGGATGCGGGAAGTCGACACTGCTGCGGATCGCCTCCGGGCTCGAGACCGCGACCGGCGGCTACACCCAGGTCGGGGCGAACCGGATCGGCTATGTGTTCCAGGACGCGACCCTGCTGCCCTGGCGCACAGTGCGCGACAACGTCGCACTGCTGGCCGAACTCGACCACATCCCGAAGGCCGAGCGCTATCGCCGCGCCGACGAGGCCATCGAATTGGTCGGTCTCACCGGGTTTTCCGGCCACCTGCCGCGCATGCTGTCCGGCGGCATGCGGATGCGGGTGTCGCTGGCGCGCTCACTGAGCGTGGATCCCGAATTGTTCCTGTTCGACGAGCCTTTCGGCGCCCTGGACGAGATCACCCGGGAGCGGCTCGGCGACGAGATCACGGAGCTGTTCGACACCCGCCGGTTCGCCGGTCTGTTCATCACGCATTCGGTGACCGAGGCCGTCTATCTGTCCACCCGGGTGGCGGTGATGTCGGGCCGGCCGGGCCGCATCGTCGAAGAGATCGACATCCCGTTCGAATTCCCGCGCCGTCCGCAGATCCGCTTCACCCCCGAATTCACCGCTTTCGCGAGCCGGGTCTCGCAGGCACTGCGAGGAAGTCACCAATGAGCACCGAAATAACCACTGCCCCCACGGTATTCGAGCCGACCGGTGCCCCCGCGCCGCCGACCGGCCCGGAGCCCTCGATCACTGTCCCACCGGCGCGGAACCGGAAATTGTGGATGGTGCTCGCACCACTTGCGGTGCTGGCCTTGGTGATCGGCGCCTGGTACATCGTCAGTTACATGGTGCTGGCACCGTCCCGGCGATTTCTGATGCCGCCACTCCATGAGGTCATCACCAAGGGCCTGTTCGGTCCCGCGGCGCCCGACATGTGGCAGGCCTTGCAGCGCACCGCCACCGTGGCGTTCACCGGTCTGTTGATTGCCGTCGTCCTCGGCGTCCTGTGGGCGGTGCTGATGTCGCAGGCCGGCTGGGCGGAGATCGCACTGTTCCCGTATGCGGTTGTCATGCAATGTATTCCGATCCTGGCACTGGTGCCGCTGATCGGGTTCTGGTTCGGTTTCGGCTTCACCTCCCGGGTTTTCGTCTGCGTCCTGATCGCCCTGTTCCCCATCGTGTCCAACACGCTGTTCGGCCTGAAATCGGTGGACAAGGGGCTGCGAGAGTTGTTCGCGCTGCGCTCCACCAGCCGGTTGACCGTGCTGTTCAAGCTCGAGTTCCCGGCCGCGATGCCAGCCATCTTCGCCGGAGTCCGCATCTCGGCCGGCCTCTCGGTGGTCGGTGCGATCGTCGGCGATTTCTTCTTCAAACAGGGCAATCCCGGCATCGGCATCCTCATCGACAACTACCGCTCCCGGCTGCAGGCACCGCAACTGTTCGCCTCCATCCTGCTGGCCTCCGCGCTCGGCGTCGTCGTCTTCGTGTTCTTCGGCTGGCTGGGTCGCCGGGTCGTCGGCGCCTGGTACGACACCGACCGCCACTGATCCCTCTCCTCCTCCGCCGCGTCCCCTCGGGAGAAATAATGACCAGAAAGACCCCACACCAGTTCACACGTGCCCTCGGTGCCAGTGTCGGCGCCGCCGTCCTGGGCGTGGCCGCCCTGACCGGCTGCGCCCAGAATGACAGTCCCGCAGCCACTTCCGGATACAGCGGCCCGATCGGCTCGGTCAACCTGAAGGAGGTGTGCCCGGCCAAGATCGTGGTCCAGTCCGACTGGAACCCGGAAGCCGAACACGGTGGCATCTACCAAATGCTGGGCCCCAACCCGAGTTTCGACGCCGCGGGCAAGCGGGTCACCGGCCCGCTGTTCAACCACGGCGAGTACACCGGCGTCGATCTCGAGATCCGCGCCGGCGGCCCAGCCATCGGGTTTCAGACCGTCACATCCCAGATGTATCAGGACGATTCGATCATGCTCGGCTTCGTCGACACCGACCAATCTGTGCAGACCGCGGGTACCAACCCGACCACCGGGGTGTTCGCGCCGTTGAAGATCAACCCGCAGATGATCATGTGGGATCCGGCGACATACCCGAACGTGCACACCATCGCCGATCTGAAGGCCGCCAAGGCCACCGTGCTGTACTTCCAGGGCTCCGCCTACATGGACTACTTCACCGGTGCGGGCATTCTCGACAAGAGCCAGGTGGACGGTAGCTACGACGGCACCCCGGCCACCTTCGTCGCCGCGGGGGGTGCCAAGGCACAGCAGGGTTTTGCCAGCTCCGAGCCCTATCTTTACGAGCAGAAGATCGCTCAATGGCGCAAGCCGGTGGCCTACCAGTTGCTGCACGACGCGGGATTCCCTGTCTACAAGTCCGCGCTCGCGTTGCGCTCGGGCAAACTGGACTCCTATGCATCCTGCCTGCAGCGCCTGGTTCCCGTGATGCAGCGCGCCGAGATCGACTATTTCGCCGATCCGGCCAAGGTGAACGATCTGATCGTGCAGGCGGTCGGCAAGTTCAGCACCGGCTGGGTTTACGACGCCGGCAACGCCGACTTCGCGACGAAGAAGATGCGTGAAGCCGGTCTGGTTGGCAACGAACACGGCAGCACCCTCGGCGATTTCGACCCCGCACGAGTGCAGCGGATCATCGATCTCGCCCGGCCGATCTTCTCCGCGCAGAAGGTCAGCATTCCGCAGAACCTGACCCCGGAGCAGATCGCGACCAGCCGATTCGTTGATCCCAAGATCGGATTCCCGTCGTGACGGCCGCTCTCGTGGCGACCGGTGATCACCAGTTCGGGCCCGAGCAACTCGACGACCTCGTCGACGAGCTGCTCGCCCTGCTCGGCCCGCGCGGGGTGAGCACACTCGACCGGGCGCTCGACCGCGCCTCCCGCGACGGCTCTGGAATGAGTCCGATCCTGTCGGCCCAGTCGCTGGGCAGGCCGGATGCGGTGTGCTATCCCAAGACGGCACAACAGGTTCCGGCGATCGTGCGGGCGGCGGTGCGCCACGGCGTGCCGATCACCGCCCGGGGCAAGGGAACCGGTAACTACGGTCAGGTCGTGCCCCGCTTCGGCGGGCTGGTCATGGACATGACCTCGCTGGCCGGGATCCGGGAACTCACCGACACCACCCTCACCGCGGAGGCGGGCGCCAGGATGATCAACCTGGAGCAGGCGGCGTGGGATTGCGGACGGCAGCTGTGGATGTATCCGTCGACCGCGCAATCCACCCTCGGTGGTTTCCTGGCCGGCGGGTCCGCGGGCACCGGCACCATCGTGCACGGCCGCAACCACATGGGGTTCGTGGAATCGGTCGACGTCGTCTACGGCCATGAGGATGCCGAACTGGTCCATCTCGAGGGCGAGGCCGCGCAGCCGATGGTGCACACCTACGGCGTGGCCGGAATCATCGTCGCCGCCACGGTCCGGCTCGAGCCGCTGCAGGACTGGAAGTGCCTGTACGCCAGCTTCGATTCGCATTTCGAGGCGTTCCCTGCCGCGTTTGCGGCGGCCGCGATCGAGCCCAAGCCGCGGCTGCTGTCGGCCGACTGCGCCACAGTCGTCGACGCCTTGCCGGCCGATCCGGCGCTGGTACGCGGCCGGGCCAACGTCCGCGGCATTATCGACGCCGCCGCACTCGACGAGACGATCGCCGTGCTGGAGGCCGCGGGCGGCCGGATCGAGGCGGTGCGCGAGGGGCTGGCGCAGACGATGCGCCTGAGCACCATCTCCTACAACCACCCCACCTGGTGGCTGCAGAAAGCCGTGCCGGACACGTACTTTCATATGGAGTGCCAGGGCGATGCGCTGGTCACCCGGCTACGGGAGGTGGAAGAGGTCTATGAGGGTGGCATGCTGCATCTGGAGGTCGGGCATCAGATGATGTTCGGGATGCTCAACGGCGTCTACCACGATCCGGAACAGGTCTATGCCGGTGTCCCGGCGCTGGCGGAGCTCGGGGTGCGAGTGCACTCGCCCCATCAGTCCTATGTCGACCTCGATGCCGAACGGGTCCGGGCGCTGGCACGCAGCACCGATCCGAAGGGTTTGCTCAATCCAGGAAGGTGGCACCAATGACGACATCCACCCGGCGCTTCAGTGACCTCACCACCGCCGAGGTTCCCGAAGCGCTGCACCGGGATTCGATCCTGGTGCTGCCGACCGGAGCGATCGAGCCGCACGGCCCGCATCTACCGCTGAGCACCGATCTGGTGGTGGCCGAGGCCGTGGCCGGCGCGGCGGTCGATCGCGCCGTCGCCGAGGGGCACGACGTGTGGCTGCTGCCGGCGCTCGGATATACGAAATCCGATGAGCATGCCAACTTTCCGGGCGCGATGTGGTTGCAGGCGGAGACGCTGCTGCGCATCGTGGTCGACCTGGGCCGCAGTATCGCCGCCACACCGGCGCGGCGGGTGCTGTTCGTCAACTGCCACGGCGGCAATTCGGCACTGCTCGAGGTGGCGTTGCGGGAGCTGCGGCGCCGGTTCGATCTGCAGACCTTCCTCTACGCGTCCCCGGCGCGGCCGGGGCCGACCGAGCAGGGGTTCGGCATTCACGCCGGCTGGGCCGAGACGTCGGTGATGCTGCACCTGCGGCCGGACCTGGTCGAGATGAGCAAGGCGAAAGCCGCTGTGCCGCATGCGATCGCCGACCACAAGCACGTCGGGTTCGGCAAGCCGGTCCGATTCGGCTGGCTCGCTGACGATTTCGCCGAATCGGGGGTGATCGGCGATCCTACCGGGGCCGCCGCCGATATCGGCGCCGAGTTGTTCGCCGGCAGTGTCGACACGCTGGTGCAGGCCATTCCCGAGGTCGCCACCTTCGACCCAGGGCGGGTGCGCCGATGATCACCAGCAGCACCGCCTTCGGACAGGACTGCGCACCGGCCGACTACCTGAGCGTCGACCCGCTGCGACTACTGTCGATGTGGATTCCGGCACCGGGCACCGCACCCCCGCTGCTGCTGGCGCTGGCCACCGTCGCTGCCGACAGTTACCCGCGGGTGCGGCATGTGCTGCTCAGCGAATTCGACGGCACCGCAATCCATTTCCACACCGACGCAGGTTCGGGAAAGGTCGCCGAGCTGCACGCGAGCCCACGCGCGGCAGCGACCGTGGCCTGGCCGGAGGTCGGGCGGCAGCTGAGCATGCACGGCGATGTCTACCGCGCCTCCGCTGCTCAGGATCGGGCGACCTACGCGCAGCGCGGTCGGTACCTGCAACTGCTGGCGTGGCTCAACACGCCCGAGATCGCCGCGCTGTCCGAGGACCGGCGGCACGCGCGGTGGGCGCAGTTCGATGCCGAGCACGCCCACCTCGACCCGCCGCTGGCCTGGATCGGATTCGTGCTGCGCCCGCAGGAGCTGACGTTCTGGCGCGGCGACCCGGACGGTCCGTCCCGGCGGGTCCGCTATCGCCGCTGCGGCGCCGCCTGGGACGTGGAGGTGCTGCCCGGATGACCGCACTGACCGTCCGCAACGCGATCCTGCTGCCGGTCGCGGGCGATCGGGAGTGGCTGCACGGATGGCTGACCGTGGCCGCCGACGGCCGCATCTCCGGTATCGGCGAGGGGGAACCACCCGCGACCGAAGGTGAAATCCTCGATGCCGCCGGTGCCTTCGTCGCGCCCGGCTTCGTCTCCGCGCACAGCCACATCTACACCGGCGGCATGCGCGGTGTCGCGGCCAGCAGCACGCTGTATCCCTGGGTCACCCGCAACACCGAGATGCTGCTCGCCGCGCAGGCCGAGGATCTGTACTGGCTGACACTCGCCGGGTCGCTGGACTTTCTCGCGGGCGGGGTCACCTCGGCCTACAACTTCACCCAGAGCCGAGTGCTGGCCCTGTTCGACTACGGCTCCTCGAGCCTGAAAGCCGCCGCGGTGCGCCCGGTGGAATTCCTCACCCGCCAGATCGATGCCACCAGCGATGCGGGTATCCGGTTCGTCGCCAGTGTGCGGCTCGACGATGAGCAATTGCCAGAGGACGAGGCGCTGGGGGCCTTCGGCGAGGTGATGAATTATGCGAAAACGACTGTGCCCCAGGATCGTTACCTGGGCGGGTCGGTGTACGGGGCGGTGCAGTGGTCGACCTCGCCGGTCACCGCCGAACGCGAGCGCGCGATGATGGACCGCCACGGCGTCACCAACCAGGCACATTTCGTGGAGACCGCCGAACAACTCGACATCCAGCAGGCCAAGTTCACCTGGTACGACGACGCCGGGGTGCTGGGACCGGATTTCGCGTTCGGGCATTTCGTCCACCCCACCGACCCGATGGTCGAGCGCGCCGCCCGAACCGGCTGCGCGATGGTGTGGCAGCCGATGTCCAATGGCCGCCTCGGATCCGGAATCGCCGACATACCACGGTATTCGGCGACCGGTATGCGCATCGGAATCGGGTTGGACGATCAATCCTGCACCGACGTCTGCGATCCGTTCGAGAACATGCGCACCGGGCTGTACACCCAGCGAGCGGTGCACAGCGACGCCGCGGTTCTCACACCGACACAGATGCTGCGGATGCACACGCTCGGGGCGGCGTCTGCGATCGGCGCGGCCGACCGCGTGGGCTCGCTCGAGGTCGGGAAATACGCCGACTTCATCGTTGTCGACCCGCGGGTGCCCGACACCGGGCCAGTCTGGGATCCGGTGGCCACGTATGTGCTCGCCTGCTCACTGCGCAATCTGCGCGCGGTGTACGTCGGCGGGCAGCGCGCATGGGCGGACGGGCGTTCGACGCACCCGCTTGCAGATCAGGCGACACACGAACTGCATCAACGGATGATCCGGGTCGCGGCGGCAGGGGGATTCCACCCCGTCCTACCATATGCGGGGACCTAGTTTAGGGGGCGCGATGAGGCAGACTGGTCAATCGTAGGAACCTCAGGAGTCAAACCACCGGTCTGCTAGGGCACGTTGCGGGTAGCAAATCCGACTACGAACCGCTGCCAGACAAATAAGTCGGAACCCCAGGTGCGACGATTCCTGCCCCAGGGTTGGTTGGGCTACCGTCGCACGGTGGAACTCCTGGGAATACATCACGTCGCGATCATCGCCTCAAACTATGCGGAGTCCAAGCGCTTCTTCACGCAGACCCTCGGTCTTGCCGTGATCGCCGAGGAGTATCGCGCTGAACGCCGGTCTTACAAGCTCGATCTGGCGATTCCGGGTGGGAGTCGGATCGAGTTGTTCTCCTTCCCTGATCCGCCTGCGCGGCCGAGCAGGCCGGAGGCCCAGGGTCTGCGCCACTTGGCGTTCGCGGTCCGCGATGTCGGGGCGGCCTTGGATGAGTTGGCCGCGAAAGGTGTTCGGACCGAGGAGCTTCGGGTCGACGAGACCACAGGGAAGCGTATGGCGTTCTTCTTCGACCCGGACGATCTCCCGCTCGAATTGTACGAGGTGTAGGCGTCGACGTTTCGTAGCCGAGCTACTAGACGACGGGGAGCAGAACCATTACCTCAACGTTGCCGGACCTTCGCGCGTGCACGACGTCTTGCATCGCGGCCAGACCATGGGTCTCCTGCAACGGCAGCAGAATACCGCCCCTACAAGCTCGATCTGGCGATCCCCGGTGGCAGGATCGAGCTGTCCCCTTCCCCGATCCGCCTGCCCGCCCGAGCAGGCGCGAGGACCAGGGACTACGATATCTCGCGCCGTGCGCGCCGCCGCGGCAACACTGGACGAACTGGCGGCCAAAGGCGTCCACACCGAGGAACTGCGGGTCGACGCCGCCACCGGAAAGCGTATGGCGTTCTTCTTCGACCCCGACGATCTTCCACTCGAACTCTACGAAGTCCGACCCAGGCCCTCACGTGACAGCCGCGTCAATTCGACTGTCGCCGCACGCAATTGGTCGATGGAATCCAGTGGCGCCACATAACCCACCCGGGTGCGCGCCACCCCGCGCGGAGTAACCACTTGCAGCTCCAGCCCATACCGGTCGGCACGCTCACAGCTGGCCTCAGTCGCATCGGGATACCCACCGAGCACCTGAGCCACGGACAGCAACGCGTCGGCATGATCCTCATTGAGATGGGTGATCGCCCGCGCGGCGGCAGGGATGATCGGGTCGGGCGCCGCGGCGGCGTACTGCTCGGCCGACGCCGAATCCATCCGCCCGTACCCGCCGACCCACCGAATCCGCTGCACCCGCAACACCCACAGCGCGAAATCGCTGTAGTCGATATAGAACTTCGCCGCAGGAACCGCCGCCAAATGCGCCGCGCGTGCGGCAGCCGCCTCCGCGCCGATCGGTTGCTCGACCACACCCGCAAGAGTGATCCGGGTCCCCGCCAGCGGGTCGGCAGGCGTATTCGGCTCCACCACCGCGATGCTCGCCCGCGGATCATCGGCCAGATTGCGGCCATGCTCGGCCATCCTCGACACACACAGCACCGGCTGCCCCTCCAACAGCCCATAGGTGACGAACGAGGCCCATGGCGACCCATCCGCGCTCAGACTGGCCAATGTTGCGATATTCGTCGCCGCCACAACGGTTCTGGCCTCCTCGGCCGCAGCGGGCCGCGCGGAGTTCACCACTGGCCCCGTCGGCTGCGGAATTGAAGGCGCATCGCCCGGGTCACCGTGATCGAGAATCATGCCCCCATCCTCGTCCATGCTCGATCTCGCCTCCGCGTGCCATAGAGAAACGCCGGTCCGGGGCGGAGCATGGACCGAATTGCGCGCGCGTAACCCCGCCCGATCGGCAAGACTTGCGGGTGTGACCCGATATGCATTCGACGCAGACCGCAGCGCGCTAGTCGCCATCTGGGCGACCGGACGTGGCGATCTCGCGGCGACGGTGGCCGCGCTGCCACCGATGAGCCCAGACCAGGCAACGAGTTTGGCGTCGAATCTGACCACCCTGTCCCGCTTCCAATGGCGCACCTACACCCATCCGGCCAGCGCCGCAGGCGACCCCGACATCCCCAACAGTGAGGCGTGGCGCCGCGCCGAGGAACGCCGGAACTTCAAGGAAGTCGAGGCGGGGATCCGCACCCCCAACCTACCGACCGACCACGGCCTCATCGTCTCCTACAGCGGCGTCGTCGAATCCGCACACCGCGTCGGCCGCACCCTGCACGGCATCGGCGATCCCGACCTGCGCGACACCATCCTGGCCGAGCTCGCCATCGAACAGGCTGCGATCGAATCAGCCGAACTCGGAGACCTGTCCGGACGCGCCAGGCAGGCGGTCGAACTGTCCCGCCCCGATGTCTCACCGGCCCAGGTGCAGGCGGCCGACGAACTCCTGCGCGCCGATCCACTCGGCACCATCGAACTGTTCACCGAACTCGACCCCGCCTCGGCCGCGGTCGCCGCCGCCCACTGGCTCGACGCCGCCGCCGAGGTGGCCGGCGAACTGGCCGGTATACCCAGCGTCGACGTGGTGGTCGAAGCCGACGACATCGAGGCACTGCAGGTGGAAACCCCGACCTTGGTGCTCGAGCGCCTCGGCGCAGGGGAGACCCCGACCGAGATCGTGGTCGACCTGATCGCCGAAGCCGTGTCAGTATCGGAAGGGCACGTGCCCGCGCCGTGGGCCGTCGTCGCCCGAGTCGCCGAAATCGAAGAGCAGGCCCGGAAATTCGACCTGGACAGCGACACCCGGGAAGCCCTGCTCAACGAATTCCGCATCAGCCGCCTCGACCCGGTCCGCCCCGCCCCCGACCTGCTGGAAGACCTCCTCGACGGCATCCGCGGCTGCCTGCTGATGTATGCAGCGCACAGCCCCGGGAATGACGACGAGATCGAGGCTCAGTTCGCGGCTGATGTACGGGGTGTGGCGGACACGCACCCTGATCAGTTGTTCTGACTCGGTCTGCGTGGACAGTTCGCCCCAAGTCTGTGGATTCCGGTGTGGAGGACGCAGAAGTGTCCACGCAGGCCGGCGTCAGCCAACCCCCAAGGCCCGCACCCCTGACTCGCCAGCCAGCCACCGCCGCAGCGCCGCATACACCTCGTCGTGATTGAGCAGGGTGAAATGATTCGCGCCCGGCAGGTGCAGCCCGTTGGCATCGTCGAAGCCGATGCGGCGGGCAGGGTTTCGTCCCGCACCGCTGGCGGTCAAGACCAGGCCGTCGCCGATCAGCGCCTGCAGCACGGCACAAAACCGACCCGAAAACCGTGCGCGACGGCGCACTCCCACCAGGCACCTCCACGGTGCGCTCGGCCAGCGTGCCTGCGGCCTTCGCAGCACCGCCGACGACGCGATACACACCATCGGCGATGACATCGTGCACCGCCTTCACCGGCTGCGCGGCCGGCCCGACGCCCAACCGCACGGCCGAGAACACCCGATCGGACACCGCCCGATGAATCGCCGCGATCCCGTCGACGGCGCCAGCCAGTTCGTCGCCCGCCAACCGGGCGAGCGCCTGAACCTCCGCCTGTCGTTGCGGGTTCCATATATTCAGTGTCCAAGTGTGCACTGAAATTTGCCCGCTGGCGGAAACCCTTGCCGCCCTTATGTATCGATGTCACCGAACGCCACGGACACCCACCGCCGGACACGTACCGTGAGGATATGGAACCGATACTGGTCACAGGGGCGGCGGGCGGAATCCAGGGATCCACCGGACGGCGAGTCGTCGGACTCCTGCTCGAGCGGGGCCTCGCCGTGCGCGCACTGGTCCGCAGCGACGACGAACGCGCCGCTGTCCTCCGCGGGCTCGGCGCCGAGGTCGTCGTCGGCGACCTGCGCGAGATCGCCTCGATGCGGGACGCGCTGCAAGGCATCCGGTCGGCCTACTTCACCTATCCGGTAATCGACGGCCTGATCGAGGCCGCGGGCACCTTCGCCGCAGCTGCCCGCGAGGGCGGCGTCGAACGCGTCGTTGCCGCATCCCAACTCGCCGCGGGTCCGCAAGCGGGCACACCGCGGATGCGACAGCACTGGGTGGCCGAACAGATCCTCGACTGGGCAGGCATCGGCGCGATCCACCTGCGCGCGGCGGTGTTCTTCGAAAACCTCGCCCTGCTCGCCGGCGCGGGCAACGACCGCCTACTGGCCATGCCCATGGGCCCACCGGAGACCGTGCTCCCACTGATCGCCGCCGAAGACGTCGCCCGCGTCGCGGCAGGCATACTCGCCGACCCGAGCATTCCGGTCGACCCGGTCCAGTTGCTGACCGGCGAGGTCATGTCCATCGACCGTGCCGCCCGCACTCTCGGCGCCACCTACACCGAACTAGTACCCGGCGAATGGCACAGCTGGGCATTGAACTTCTACGGCTCCGCCCACGCCGCCGAACACCTGTCGAAGCTCTGGGAGATCTTCCGCATCCTCGGCGAAGGCACCGGGCTCTACCAGGTGACCGCCACCATCGAACAGTTCGGCGGCCACCCACCGACCACCCTCGCCGAATTCGCTGCCACCCGAACCTGATCGGTCGAAAGGGACTTGCCGCGCACCCCGATTCGGCGCACGCCGGTGCGCAAGCGATTCCGCGTGCGAGAAGCCAGGATTGTGCGTTGCCGACCTGCACACTCTGTGACAGCGCAGCCGGGATTACGACGGCACGGTCGTGATCCCTATGGCGGTCTCCGTGAGACTGCCGAGATAGAGCATGCCGTTGCTTTCGACAACGCCCGTGACCATCGAGAAATTGGTGCCCTCGACCTAGAAGTCGTGCACGGCGTTTTTCGCGGGGAGGGAAGGGTGATCCAGGCCTCCGTCGCTGCCGAGGGCCATATTGTCCGGAAAGCATGGCAGGTTCTCGATCAGGTAGTCGTGCGTGCCAGCCTTCGGCCCGGTCAGCCAATAGCGGGTGACCCGGTACGCGCCGGTCTCTGCGACGAGCACGCAGGAACGATCGGGGACAAGACCACCCCATTGGCGAATTGCAGCCCGTCGACCAGTGTTTCGATCCGTCCCGACGGATCGCGGCGGAACAGGCGGCCGGTCCCGGAATGCTCCAGAATGTCGCCCATCCATGTATCGAACGAATAGCGGCGGGTCGACGAGGAGAAATAGATGGCGCCATCGTCGTCCCGGACGACGTTGCTGGCGAAGGGGAGTGGTTCCCCGTCAATCCGGTCGACGAGAACCTCGATACCGGCCGCGGGATCCATGCGCAACAGCCCACGAATCGAATCGCAGATCAGCACGAGCCATCCGCGTCGGCATGCAGACCCAACGGTCTGCCGCCGGTATTTGCCAGGCAGCGCACATCCCCGTCGGCTGAATCGATGCTGAGGATTGAGCCGTCGTCGAGCCCGGCGAGCACTCGCCCGTCGGGCGCGAGCACCACGTCCTCGGTCGCGGCTCCGGGCAATTCCAGCCGGGTGACCGGGGGAGTGGTGTGGCGCTGCGAGTTGCGCGGGGGAGGGAGGCGGAGTCCAGCGGTGAGGTTGCATGGTGGGCCCGGCAAACATGCAACAGGTTAGCCAGGCGAGTGCTCCCTGTCGGGAGGAATGGCGGCTCATGCAACATATTGATACGTAGATATGCGCATTTATAGATGGTTTCCATCCTCTATTAAAGTCACCGAAACGCCCGGCCGAGCCGGGCGCGGCAAGGACGGGGGGCTCCGCCAACGCGATCCGCGGGCGCAGCCTGCTGACACCGCCATAGCGGGCCGAAACAGGCTACAGCCCTACGGTTTGTGCTCGGTTTCTATCGGAACTTCGTCTGGAGGTCGGCGAGTACCGCGGCAGCGAGGTCATCGCACTGTGCCGCATCGAGCGTGATCCGGTCGCCCAGTTCGAGTTTCACCACCGACTGCGCGGGGTCGTGCTTCACGACCTTGTTGTCGCGCAGGTCGACGTCGTTGTTCATTACCGAATCGGCGAGCTGACGGCATCGGGTCGGCAGAACGCTCTCCCGGCGGCGCTTGAGGAGTACGGGGCACTGCGTTGCACGATCTACGCAGCCCGATATCGGTCCGACCCGGGCCACCGGCTACCGGCCGCTGCGGGTCCGCGACACCCTTTTCTGATCACGTCACGTGCGGTTGGCCACCCTCCTCGAACATCTATGCCGATGAGCGGATCGCTGGTGGTTGCTGTTGCGATCGTGGTCGGGCCCCATGCCGGGTAGCGCCTTGCTGTATTGCCTTGTGCTGCAAGTATCTTGACGATGTCCGATGTCCGCGGCTCACGAACCCTCCACGTCCGGCATCGGTGAAATCGTTGCACCGGCCGTCAGCAGTCGCTGCGCCAATGCGTGACAGCGCGCCGCCAGCTCCGGAGGGTCGAGTACCTCGAAGTTGTGCCCCAGCAGGAGCACGTGCATGAGCACGAAGTCGAGGCTGGCGGCGCCGCTGAGCACCTCGCAGTGCTCGCTGTCTCGCCGGCGTACGACGGCCGCCGACGCCGGAATCTGCGCGCGGACAGTGTCGGCCGTCGCGTGCACGAGAAAGCGTGCCTGGTGCGGGTAGACCCGACTCGTCACACCCTCCTGCACGTACGTCGCTGCGTCGGGCGCAGCACGCGGATGGAAGTGCCAGGTCCGTGCAGACACATCGGTCATGCGGTCGACGCGGAAGCTGCGCCAGTCGTCGCGATCGAGGTCGTAGGCGAGCAGATACCAGCGCCGGTCGGAGGCGACCAAGCGGTAGGGCTCGATCCGCCGCGATCGCACCTCGCTCCCGGACGGATAGTCGAAGCCGGTCTCGACCCCGTCGCGGCAGGCTCTGGCCAGTGTCATGAGCACCTCGGGGTCGACCGGTGTGCGGCCTCCGCCGAAGGATTCCACCGAGCCGGCGAGCGCGCGCACCTCGTGCCGCAACCGGGTGGGCAGCACCCGGTCGAGCTTGGTCAGCGCCCGGAGTGCGGCGTCGCCGGCGCTGGCGACCGCGCTACCCGCGCCGGCCAGCAGCGAGACTGCGGTGACGATCGCCTCCTCGTCGTCGAGAAGCAGCGGCGGCAAGTCCTGCCCCGGCCCGAGCCGGTAGCCGCCGCCGACACCCTGGCTGGCATGGACTGGATAGCCGAGCGTGCGCAGCCGCTCGACATCGCGCCGTACCGTGCGCGGCGTGACCCGGAGCCGGGCGGCGAGTTCGGGGCCGGTCCAAACCTGGCGTTGCTGCAGCAGCCCGAGCAGGGTGAGCACCCGCTCCGTCGTACCCCGCTCCTCACCGCTCGCCACGTCCACGTCCCCCAGCCTGCCAGAAATAGCGGACCGATACTGTCCGCTAGGGATGTCAGGGTAGCCGCATGGATGCAGACGAACTCGATTGGAACCGGACGCTGCGCGAGCAGTGGGAGTTCCACTGGAACCATCAGCTCCGAGCCCGGCTCGACGGCCTCACCGACGACGAGTACTTCTGGTCGCCGGTGCCGGACGCCTGGAGCGTGCGGCCGGCGGCAGCTCGACCGCGCCCGTGCAGGTCGGTGCCGGAGACTTCACGATCGACTACGCATCCCCGGAGCCGGTCCCCGCAGCCTTCACCACGATCGCCTGGCGACTCGGTCACGTCATCGTCGGCGTGCTCGCCGCGCGCAACGCGGCGCACTTCGGTGCTCCCGCCGCGTCATACGAGACCTGGGAATACGCCAGCAGCGCGGCCACAGCACTCGACCAGCTCGAAGCCCAGCTCGACACCTGGCTGGCCGGGGTGCACAGCCTCGGCGACACCTGGCTGGCCGAGGTGCACAGCCTCGGCGACGCCGGGCTCCGGGTCCCGGTCGGCCCGAAGGAGCCCTACCCCGAGGCGACCATGGCCGACCTGGTGCTACACATCCACCGCGAACTGATCCACCACCTGTCCGAGGTCTGCCTGCTGCGCGACCTCTACCTGCACACGCAACCCGCCACGAACGGAGCAACCCGATGAGCCGCCACATCCAGATCACCTTCGACGCCCACGACCCGCAGGCACTGTCGACCTTCTGGCGCGACGCACTGGGCTACGTCCATCCCGGCCCGCCCGGAGTCGACCTGCCCGCCGATGCCGACCCACTGGCCGCATGGGACGAGTTCCTCGCTCGTATCGGTGTACCGCAGGAGCAGCGCAACACGAAATCGGCCATCGAGGACCCGGACGAGCACGGCCCACGACTGTTCTTCCAGCAGGTGCCGGAGGACAAAGTCGCCAAGAACCGCGTCCACCTCGACGTCCGTGCAGCTCCCGGACTACAGGGAGAGGAACGGATGGCGGCGCTGGAAGCCGAGTGCGATCGGCTCATCGCGCTGGGAGCGACACGGATACGTCGCCACGAGCCCGATCCCCCGATGGGCGCCGGCTTCATCGTGATGGCCGACCCCGAGGGCAACGAGTTCTGCCTGGACTGACCCAACTCGGCTGTAGGCGCTATTCGACAGCTCGAGCCCGCTCCTGTAGTCGCACGACGAAGGCGCGGCGTTGGAACGGTGCCGCATATCGCGCGGCTGACCGCACCCGCGGACCTGTGTTCATCACTCACCGGCGACCCGGCCCCGGCAAGGCCGCCGCGGAAATAGCAGCCATACCCGCTGATCAGGCGCAAGGCCGAACTTCGTTGAATTTTCGGCGAATTACTACCGGAATCCCGTATCCAACGATAGAATAGTCGCCACTGGTTATGGGCTGGTGCTGAAAACGTGCCACAGCACGCTGAGCGTGCCGAGCGTAAAGAGCGGTGACAGGACCCAGGTCTCGATCTTGTTCCCGGTGCGGTCGATCACCGGTACACGGGTACGCAACGGGAACGGCCAGAACAGGCGGCAGCCGCGGTCGGTTAGGCAATCGCCCCCGAGGTGGACCAATGCGCCAAGACCCACGGAGAACGGCAGCCAGGCCGGCTTATCGGTGATCCAGTGATCCATCGCGAATGTGCCTGCGGCGGCGAGGATGACAACGGTGCCCCACGCCTCGATGCCCTCGCCCGAGGGGCAGATATGAAGTGCTTTGACGGCAAGGGCGAGCAGGAAGAAAACAAGCGCGAGAGTGAAATATCGTCCGAGCCAATGCTCCCCGGCCCAGGTACCGCAGGCCACCGCGATCACGAACGCGAACGAGTGCGTTGCATGCCGATGCCCGCCTGAAATCCAGGAGATGAAGCGGCAGAAGTAATGCGAGACCGGGCCGAGCACATGCGCGATGGTGCCGTTCGGGTGGTCCGCGTCGGGCAACAGCGCGGCGCCCGCGGTGAGAAAGGTACCCAGCAGCAGATCGACGGGGCCGAGATGCGCGTCCGCGCTTGCCAATACGGGATACGTCAACGCGGAGATGGGCAATGTCGCCGCCGCCACTGTCCAGGCAAAGGCGCCACTTGTCGCATGAGAATGTCCTAACACCGCATGAAGGTTAGTTGACCACAGTACTTTTCAGATAGGCGCTGACCAGGGTAGGGGAGCGCTAGTCCTCCCGGGAGAGGGTGGGGTCGCGAAACAGGTTCGCGGGAACCGCTTTCAGTGGCAGCGGCGGCACCTTGTTCGTGTGCCCCTTCCGCACCGAGCAGCCGTGGAACGGCCCGTCCGGATCAAAGAGTTGCCGCATATGGGGATCGGCGTGGTCGAGCAACCACACCGAAAGCCCGGTGCGCCCATCGAGTCGGTAGTACTCCCAGGTCCGCCAGAGCGCATCGAGTCGCACGACGGCTTCGGCGTGCTGCCACCATTCCGGGCACCACACTCGGATGGTGTCGTCGACAGCGCGTCGATAGACCAGGGTCAGATAGTTCTCGACGAACTCGACAACAGACGCGTAGACATACGGTGGTGGCTCGTAACTCATTCGTTCCCCCCAGGGAAGCGGTGCACCTCCAGCTTGCTACTGTTCCGCCATGCAAGGCAACGGTAAGTCGGCGGGCGCGCGGACATCCCGTTCGGTACTCGCCGATTTGGACGATGCCTTTGCGCTGGCGCCACGGCCGACGCGGATCGAATCCTGCCCCTGCTGCACTACCGCGGAGGAGATCGCGGTGCTGCTGAGCAAGCCGCGAAAGCTGCTGAGCGCCAACGAGCTACAGGGTACGCCGCCAGCTCGATGACCACGATCGGTTCGGCGCAGGACCTGCGGTATTTCACGCCGCGGATCCTGGAGCTGTGCCACACGGGTGAAATGATCTGGCCCGATATCGAAATCGTGTACGACCATCTGCGCCACGCGGACTGGAAATCGTGGCCGGAATCGGTGATTGTTGCGGAGCTCATGAAGGCGCTGTGGACAGACGTTCTCACCGAGTATCCGGCACTGGAGGATCCGGCCGCATCGTTGTGTGCGTTCGGAAGTGCCGATGGCAGCGTCGCCCGACAGTTGGCGAGTTGGTCGCTTCTGGAAACTGGTGCGGCCATTCGCAATCTGCGTGATTTCCTGATCGACGATGTCGGGCGGCGTCGTGGCAGGCTCGTTCCCGACAACGCCTATCGGGAGCTTGCCGCCTGGCTGTCGGATGGGGGAGCGAAGGCGGCGATCGAGGATGCGTTCGCCCTCGCCACCGACGGCGCGCTGTTGGAACTTCTGGCGGAATCTCACGAAGTGGTCGCTGCGATCCAACCCTAAGCTGCCCGATCAGTGCTGGGCGTGTAGGTTGACGATCCGGTCCAGGGCGTGCAAGTCGGCTTCGAGGGCATAGAAGACCCGTAGCGCGCCGGCGAAGGCGAAGAGGCCGACGACGCACAGCGCGACGATCGAGCCGATCACCGTCTGTACCTGACCGGGATCGAGGAAGACCAAACCGCCCGCGACGCCGATGAGCGGGACCGAGGCCGTGATACCGAGGAAGATGCGGCTACGGCGGGCTAGGCGGTGCAGGCGAACCGTTTCCGTGGGGGGCGACCGGAATACGCCAGAAACCTGCCGTGAGGCCATGGCCGCAGGTGGGGTGGGACCCGATACGCCAGAAAGGGGGCCGCGGGGGGGTGCGGCGCCCCGTTGAAGGTCGTCGACGACGAGCGCGGTTCGGGTGCTGCTGGTCGAGTTCACCTGTACGGCTGGCGATCTGGGCGGTAGCCGCTCGGCGAACTTGTCAGTGGCCCGTGCCACAGTCATGGGCTTTCAGGTCTACTACCTGGAATGTCGGCAAATGATCGTTTCCCGACGCTGACCATCCGCCTCGGCGCGGCCAGATCAGCCGAAGATCCGATCAGCAATCGTCGCGATGGGCCGGGGCTTGCCCTGGCTGGTCACTCCGGTGCCGGTCGGCTGTCGTACACCCAGGTCACCGGCGTCCGCGACTGAGCTCCGCGCCGGAGGGCCTATGCAGGTTCTGGCTTGTGCGCCTCCAGGGTCTTCGCTAGGAGCGCATGGAGTTGGCGGCGCTCATCCGCGTCCAGGCCTGACAGCAGTTCGGCCTGGGCCTTGTCGGCGTTGAGCTGGATCTGCTCGAGATAGCGCGCGCCCGTCTGGGTGATGGTGACGAGGTTCCGGCGCCGATCGCCGGGGTCGGCCTGACGGTCGACGTGACCGCCCGCCTGGAGCCTGGTCGCGATGTCGCTGACGTCGTTGCGGTCCAGGCCCAGCCGCCTGCCGAGATCGGCCTGGCTGAGCGCGCCGCACTCCTCCAGCGCGGCGAGGACGGCGAAATCGGAGCGCGCCGTCAGGGGCATGTACCGCGCGGTCATGCGTGCCCCGATCGTGGAGACCTTGTTCGCCTGCCAGCTCGTGAGCGCCCGCAGCCGTGCCGGTGGCTGGAGGTCGTCGCCCGCATCACCCATGCCCTCACTATAACCGTTGGGATTCCCAACCGATCTGTGCTACGTTGGGATAACCAACGTTGGAAAGCCCAACGCAAGAAGTCCGGCGGGATCGCTGCCGGCTCAGGCTGGTCGAAGGAGCATGCCCCGTGTTCGACAACGTCTCTTCTCCCGACCTCTCCGATCGGCGAGTTCTGATCCCCGGCGGCACCGGAGGGGTGGGGGAGGGTGCGGTGCGCGCTTATCTCGCCGCTGGCGCCCAGGTCGTGGTGCCCACGCGCAGCCGGGAGCGGGCGGAGGAGTTCCGCGCGCTGCTCGGCGAGGCGGCAACTGAGCGCCTGCACCTGTTCGAGCACGACTACACGAGCTTCGCGGGCGCCGAGGCGCTCGTCGCGACCATGGTCGACCGGCTGGGCGGCGCGGACGACGTCGTCGCCCCGATCGGCGGCTGGTGGCACGGCAAGCGCTTGTGGGAGATCGACGAGGCGGACTGGCAGGCCGCCTTCGTGGGCCTGGCGACCGCTCATATGGCCGTGCTGCGCGCGGCCCTGCCTCGGATGACGCAGCGGGGCGCGTACTCCGTCGTCGTCGGCGAGTCCGCCTACGTCCCGATTCCCGGAAGCGGCCTGGTGAGCATGGAGCAGACCGCGCTCCAGATGATGCACCGGGTGCTCGCCGCCGAGCTTCAGGGCGCCAAGCGTGTGTTCCTGCTCGAACTCGGCCCCGTGACGACCCGTTTCGTCGAAGCCGACGAACCCGCCCAGGTCACTTCCCCGCAGATCGGGGCGGTCGCTGTCGCGGCCTCCGCTTCGATGCAGCCCGGACGGCTAGTGCAGTTGCTGAACCGGGACCAGGCCGAGGCCGCGCTCGTCTCGCTCGGAGCGGCGCAGTGAGCGCCCTCGGCCTGAGCTACGAGGTCCACGTGTCCGGGACGATCCCGCTCGCGTTGCCGGATCGCCTGCCGGACGGGGGTGCCCGTACCTGGGCGCCCGTATCCACGACGCTGATCCAAGGCCGCAGCGAGACTGTGGTCGTCGACCCGCCGCTCACCGCCGCCCACGCGGACGCCGTCGCGGACCGGGTCCGTGCCGACGGCAGAAGGCTCACGTACATCTTTGCCACCCACGCGCACGGCGACCACTGGTTCACCGCTGCGAGCCTTGCCGACCGGTTTCCCGGCGCCCAGGTTGTGGCCACGGCTGGGACCATTGAGCAGATGCACCGAGCCGCCCAGGCGCGCGCGGGCTTCTGGGACAAGATCCTGCCCGGACAGATCCCGGCATCCCCCGTCACGGCCGTCGCTGCCGAGGACCTCGGCAACCGACTCATCCTCGAAGGACACGAGCTGTCCGTCATCGGGGTCGGGCACAGCGACACCGACGACACCAGCGTGCTGCACGTCCCCGACCTCGACCTCGTCGTCGCCGGCGATGTCGTCTACAACGGCGTCCACCAGTACCTCGTCGAATCCCATGACGGGGGCCGCGACGCGTGGCGCCGTGCCATCGCCGTGGTCGAAGCGCTCGGTGTACGCAGGATCGTCGCTGGCCACAAGAACCGCGGGCACGACGACGACGCGGGCCGGCAGATCCTGGAGACCCGCCGCTACCTGGCCGACGTCGACGAAATGCTCGAGACAGAGCCGACACCGGAGGGTTTCTACCACGCCATGATCCGGCGGCATCCGGACCACCTCAATCGCAGCAGCCTCTGGGGCAGCAGCCAAGCACTCTACGCAGGCCGCAACTAGGTGGCCTCAGTGCGTTGAGTGAGGCCCTTTCGCGCGGCCTCGGCGACGGCGGGTTTGATGAAAAGGATTGTCAGTTCAGGTGGGTGGCGAAGAATCTTTCGATCCGGTTCCAGGCGTCCTTGGCGGACTCGGGTTCCGGGCCGATGCCAGCTATCCGCAGGAGGGGACGAAGCACGCGGGGGCCGGCTTCGGTGTCGTTGAGGAATGCGTGACTGGCGGCCGGATATTCCTTGACGTCGTGGATCACCTCCGCTTTGTCCAGGGCCGCGTCGAGCCGGTCGGCCGCCCCCCTGAGTGAGGGGTCGCGGCCGCCGCAGTTTCCGACTATCGGGCAGGCGCCTGCCACTGCTTCGTCGAGGTGACGCGGTAGCTGGCCGTAATTGACTGCGGCCGCGTCGAATCCGTCGTTCGCGGTGTCGTTCGCGGTAAGGAGCGCGAAGCCCCCTCCGATGCAGAAGCCGATGACGCCGATCTTGCCGGTGCAGTCGGGAGAACCGGCCAGGTAGTCGTGGGCGGCGGAGATGTCGGCGAACGCGCGGCCGCGGCCACGCATCATGGCGGTCATCGTGGCGACCAGGCATCGCGCGGTGCTACCCGCGCTGAACAGGTCGACGGCCAGGGTGAGGTAACCGAATTCGGCGAGCCGGTCGGCGTGGCCGCGCATGACGTCGTCGAGGCCGAAGATCTCGTGGATCATCACCACGCCGGGCCACGGGCCGGTGCCCGGTGGGCTGGCGAGGTAGCCACGAAGCGGCTGGGAGCCGTCGCGGTCGGCGGCTAGGTCGGTCAGGTTGATGTCGGTCATGGTGAGGCCTCCCGTGATGGTGTGGCGGGCAATGTGTAGGGGCCGACGACGGCCGCACCGAGCAGCGATAGTCCGTTGCGCAGGGCATCAGACGGTACGTCGTCGACGAGGTGGTGCATGACGATCAGGCCGTGCATCAGCGAAAATAGTGTCGCGGCAACGGCGTTGGTATCCGAGTACGGCGGGATGTGCCCCTCGTCGCGCCAGCGGCGGGCCAGTTCGGCGATGTGGTCGAGGGTTTCCAGGTACAGCGCGCGGGCACGTTTCTGCAGCGCCGGATCGCGCAGGGTCTCCGCCCAGGTCTGAAGGGCGATGCGGGTCATGTCGTAGTCGGGGTTGTTCGTCCTGCTGCGTAGTTCGGCGACCACCAGGGTCAGCGTTTCGGCCGGAGTAGGGCTGGGGTCGCGATCGAGTAGCGCCAGGAAAATGCCCCGCACCCGCGACAGTCCCTCATCAACGGTGGCGTAGATGATCTCGTCCTTACTGCCGAAGTAGCGGTAGACCGCCCGAGCGGACATCCCCGTCGCGGCGATCACCTGGTCCATCGAGGTGGTGTGGAAGCCGCCGCGTGAGAAGCAGGTCCACGCACTGGTGAGGATGTGTTGGCGGCGCTGCGCGCGGGTCTTTTCGCTGAGTCTTGGCACATACCCATACTAAACGAACACGAGTACTGGCGCTACATCCGGCACCGGGCGTACATTTAAAGACAAATGAACACAATTATGTTTGTTTGGAGTCGAGATGTCTCACATACGAGGGCTGCGCTGATCGACCTGGCCCGCGCCCGCGCGATCGTGGACCGAGCCCTCGCGCACGCACGCAGCAACGATTTCCCCCCGATGACGGTTGCGGTGTTCGATGCCGCCGCCCGGCTTGTCACCTTCGCCGGAGAAGACGGCTCGAGCCTGCTGCGTGAACGCATCGCCCGCGGAAAAGCCCACGGAGCACTGAACATGGGTGTGGGCAGCCGCGCCCTGGCCGCACGCGCGGCATCGGATCCCGATTTCGTCAACGCCCTGGTGGCGCTGGCCGAGGGCAACCTCATGCCCGTCCCCGGCGGCGTGCTGATCCGCGACCAGAACGACGACCTGATCGGTGCGGTCGGGGTCAGCGGCCACCTACCCGATGACAACGAAAAGCGTGCGCCATCCACGCGATCACAGGGTGTGACCTGCGAGCCGATCCCGGCACCTGATCTACCACCACCCTGCCACCGAAAAGGAGCACCAACCATGTTCGACACCGACAACCGCCTGCTCGCCATGATCGACCAGCACCAGATTCCGTTGGGTATGCAGTGCTTCACCGCCAATCGCGCACTGATCGAAGTCTTGGGGCTGACCGGCTTCGACTTCGTCATGCTCGACACCGAACATTCCCCGGCCAACCCCCGAGCCATCGAGGACGCGATCCTGGCCGCCGACATCGTCGGCTTGGTGCCGCTGGTCCGCGTGCCGAGCAGTACGGACGAAACCGCCATCCGACGCGCGATGGAAGCCGGCGCCCAAGGCCTGTTCGTGCCCGAGGTGAAATCGGCCGACGATGTGCGCCGTGTCTTCGACGCCGCGTTATTTCCGCCGTTAGGAACCCGCGGCATCTGCCCGGCCACCCGCGCCGCCCGGTACTCCTACCGCAGCTTCGTCGACTACGCCGAATGGAACAACCGAAACTTCCTCGTCGTCCCGCTCATCGAGCACCCCGACGCCGTCGACAACATCGACGAGATCTGCGCGTTGGACCAAGTCCACATCCTGGCCTTCGGTGCCGGCGATCTCGCCTACGCCATGGGCGAGGGCACCAACATGACCGACAGCCCCAAGATCCGTGAGGCGTACCTGAAGGTCCAAGCTGCCGCCGACCGGCATGGCGTCGCGGTCATGGGCGGTCCAGTACTCGATCCCAGCGTCGACGGCTGCAAATCTGCGCTTGACGACGGCGTCAAGGTGTTCTGCCTCGGCCTCGATGTCATGGGATTTCGGCGGTTCTGCGAGCACACCGTCCGTATCGCCGGCGACTCGGTGCAAGGCACTGCCTACATCCGGCCCGAAACCCCCACCCCAGACTTCGCACCGCATATCACTGCGTGAGAAGCCGACAACCCACGATTGAAAGGAACAGTGCAGTGACGACTCGTTTGAACAGGTTGGTGGTCGGACCCGACTCCGACGGCCGCTCGACGGTCCTGCAACACGGTCTGACCAACGTCCAGTCCCTCGACGGGTTCTACTGGCGCGCCACACTGTGGGCGACCGAAGAGACCCCCGTCGATAACACCATTGACGGCGACCGGTCGCAGACGGAGGGTCTGGGCGCGCGCCGCGAACCCTTCCCCAACGGCATGATTTGCCGGGCGCTGGAAATCCCGCCGGATGCCGTCGACGCCGACGAGCACCGCCGCGTCCTCGCCGACCTCAACCAACAGGTTCACCAGAAACACCAGCCGAGCCGAACCGACCTCGCCCGGCATCCGAGCATGCACCGCACCGACACCCTCGACTGCCTCACCTGCGTGCGCGGCGAAATCTACCTCGTCACCGACAACGATGAGACGCTCATGCGGCCCGGAGACACCGTCATCATCCGCGGCACCAACCACGCCTGGAGCAACCGGTCGGGCGCCCCATGCCTGCTGGTCGGCACCATGACCGACGCCACCCCACCCGACGAAAGCTAATCAGGAAGATGTCCGGGGTCAGGGTCGCCGCAGCCACCCACAATCCATCCGGGTCGCTGACCGGGGGACCTGCTCATCCGGCCGGACGGGATGATCTGCTGGCGGGCCCAATCCACCCACCCGGATCCCGCACTGATGGTGCGCACTACCCGAGCACGCACGCTCCACCCGAAAACCTAGATCGCAAGAGGTGATTCGCGATGCCCACCGTTCACCAGGCCACCTGGGAACTGCTCAGCGCGCTGGGCCTGCGCAAGGTGTTCGGCAACCCCGGGTCAACCGAGATGCCGTTCTTGGCCGACTTCCCCGAGGACATCGACTACGTTCTCGGCTTGCACGAGGGCGCGGTGGTCGGCATGGCCGACGTCTACGCCCAGCTGACCGGCGAGCCCACCCTGGTGAACCTGCACACCGCGGTGGGCCTCGGCAACGCGATGGGCGCAATCGTCAACGCGGCCAGCGGGCACAGCCCCCTGGTCGTCACCGCCGGCCAACAGGTGCGGGCGACGTTGACCATGGAACCTCTGCTGGCCAACCCCGATCCGACAACACTGCCCAAGCCTGCCGTCAAATGGGCATTCGAGCCGCCCCGCGCCCAGGACGTGCCCGCGGCGTTGGCTCGGGCGTTTCGTTATTCGACGCTGCCGCCGGCCGGCCCGGTGTTCGTGTCACTGCCGATGGACGACTTCGATCAGCCCGCCGAAGCGGGCATGACAGAACCGCTGGCGGCACGCCGGATCACCGGCCGGTCTGTGCCCGCGCCCGTCGAGCTGAACGCGCTCGCGAAGCGTCTCACAGCCGCCCGCAACCCCGTGCTGGTGGTGGGAGCAGGGTTGGACGCGGCACCGGGCGGGTTCGAGGCAGGCGTCGCGCTGGCCGAAACCCAGAATCTGCCGGTATGGCTCGCGCCGAACACCTCGCGCGTCGGATTTCCCACCGACCACGCACACTTCCGGGGCAGCCTCCCCACCGGCATCGGGTGGCTGTCCGAGTCACTCGCCGGGCACGACTTGATCCTTGTCGCCGGGGCACCGGTATTTCAGTACTACCCGTATGCGCCGGGCAACTACCTGCCACCCGGCGCCGAACTCATCGCAATCATGGACGATCCGGACGCGGCTGCCCGCGCGCCGCTCGGCGACGCGCTGGTCGCAGACCCCGCCCTTGCCCTGCGAGGTCTGCTCGAACTCCTACCGCGGACCACCAGGCCCGCGCCCGCGCCACTCACGCCGCTGCAGATCCCGCCCGCCGTCGACACGCTCACCGCATGCCAGGTCTTCGACATACTGGGGCCGCTGTTCCCGTACCACGGCATCCTCGTCACCGAATCGATGAACGGTGCGCCGGCGATGTGGGACCGAATGAAGGTGCGCCGGTCGGCTTCTTTCTTCTTCTGCGCCGCCGGCGGTCTCGGCTTCGCCATCCCCGGCGCAGTAGGTGCCCAGCTCGCCCAACCTGAACGGCCGGTGCTGGCGATCAGCGGCGACGGCAGCGCACAGTACGGCATCCAAGGGTTGTACACCGCGGCCAGCCGCCAGCTTCCAGTGACGTTCCTGGTCCTGATCAACCGCGAATACGGAATCCTCAAAGGCTTCGGCGATTACCTGTCCACCACCGGTGTGCCGGGCCTGGACCTCGACTACCTCGACTACCAGGCACTGGCCCAAGGCTACGGCATCCCCGCCGTGCGAACCGGACGGCCCAACGAATTGGCCGTCGCAGCGAAGGAAGCATTCACGACGGCCAAAGGACCGCACATGATCATCGTCGACGTCGCACCCGGCGTTCCCCTTGGCGGCTGATCGCCCGACCTCACCGAATGATGAAAGGAACACTACCGCAATGGAATTAGGCATTCACTTCGTCAACTTCAACCTTCCGGGCGGGCCGCAAATACAAGGTGTGCCACCTCGGCCGCGGCGAACCCACTCTCGAACAGCGCGCCCGGCTGCTGTACCAGCGGGCCATGGTGCATTGCGATCAACCCCAGTGGCGGCGGGCACGACAGACTCTCGGCCGGCTGCCCGTGGCGGGTTCCGAGGTCGGACGCGCCAGCGGAGCGGCGGCTGCCACTGACCGCGGAGGAACGCCGGCTGGCGCAGCGGTACCTGGAGGACGAGCATCAGGCCGACCTCGAGGCCGCGGAACGCGAGCGCTGGCGGGCCCAATTCCGGTATATGGACCGTGACGCTGCCGAGCCGCAACGGGCGGACCTGGGGCCCGTACCCGCGGCCGATGCCACACCATCAGTGCCCCGGCCGCGGCGGCGATCAGCACGGTCAGCGTCGCGGCCTGCTGCTCGGCGATGTGCCCGGCTCGCAGTACGACGACCAGCGCTGCGGCGCCGGCCATGACCATCACCGCCACTGCGTCCCGAGGCTGTACCCCAGATGATTCCGCTGCATTCGCTCGTGCGAACCGCTGATGGGCGATGTACCATCGTGAAGTCGGTCAGGGTCGATGCCGGGCTCGGCGCGGTGGTTAGACCTGGGCCATGCCACCATCGACGCTCAGTTCGATGCCGGCAACGAAGCTGCGGTCGTCGGAGGCCAAAAACAGTGCGGCGGCCGCGATCTCTTCAGGGCGGCCCAACCGATTGAGTGGTACCGCCGCGGCGAATTTTCCCTTGTCGGCCTGACCATCCAACATGGGAGTGTCAATCGGACCCGGGCTCAACGTATTGAACCGGATGCCGCGGTCGTTGAACTCCCGGGTCCAGGTGCGGGTATAGGACCGAAGGGCGGCCTTAGTGGCGCTGTAGGCGCTATAACCGGGAACGCCAATATGGCCTGCGGCCGAGCCGATCAGAATGACCGAGCCGCCGGTGCGGATCAGCGGCAGTGCCTTTTGAACCGTGAACAGCGTTGCGCGGGCGTTGAGGTTAAAGGTGGCATCGAAGTTCTCCTCAGTGATTTTGCCCAGCATTTCGGCCTCCACGCGGGCCGAATTCGCCACCAGGATGTCGAGGCCGCCCTTTGTGTCTAGGACTGTCGCGAATAACTTGTCCAGGTCGGCGCTGTTAGTAACGTCGCCAGCGAGGGTGCTCAGGCCGTCGCCGATCAACGCTTTGACCTTGTCCAGCTCGCCTCGGCGGCGGCCCATGATGAAGACGTGGGCGCCTTCGTCGACGAACCTCTGTGCGGTCGCCAGCCCGATACCGCTGCTGCCGCCGGTGATCACGGCGACCTTGCCAGCCAGTCGTGCCATCAGTCGATCCTCCAATTTCGGTTTGTGTGCTGAACGTGCTGATACGGCGTCTGTTTCTCCGATAACCGTCGTTGCGCGGAAATGGATGTGGTGCAAGCACATTCCGTGTCGCTCCTGTCGGGGAAACATCGCGAGAGGTCATGGCCGCGGAGTCAGCCCCAGTGCACCGGCCAGCTCGCAAAGCGTCGGCAACAGCTTGTCAGGCCCGCCGAGCACTTGGATCACGACGTGGTCGGCGCCGGCCCGCAGATGCTCGCCCAGGCGCTTAGCGATGTCGTCGGGGGTGCCGTAGGCGACCAGGGCGTCGATGAACTTGTCGCTGCCGGGCCGGGTGAGGTCGGCGTCGGTGAAACCTAGCCGCTTCCAGTTGCTCACGTAGTTCGCAAGGTCGAAGTAGCTCGCGCTCGTGCTGCCGCCGGTCGTGTTGTACGTTTCCGCCATAACCTTGCGGGCAATCGCGCGGGCCGCGTCGGCGTCGGTGGACAGCACCACCTTGTGCTCGGGTGCCAGCAGTGCGTTCGGCCCGATGATGTCGCGGGCCTGTGCGGTGTGCTCGGGTGTGGTGTTGTACGGGTGCGCCCCGGCAGTGCGTTCTGCCGACAGCCTCAGCACACGCGGCCCGAGCGCGGCGAGCACACGCTGATTGGCCGGTACGCCGTTTTCGTCTAGCTCGTCGAGGTAGTCGACCAGCGCGGCGTAGGGCTTGCGGTATTCCTCGGTGTGCTCGGGATGACCGGCCCCGATGCCGAGCACAAATCGGCCCGGATAGGCGGTATTGATGCGATGGAACGACTCGGCGACAGGTTTGGCGTCCGCCGACCAGATGTTGACAACGCCAGTCGCCACCTTCAGCGAGGTTGTCGCCTCCAAAAGTGGCTCCGCGAACGATAATTCGGCAGGTGGAGAACCGGAGACCCATAACGTGCCGTAGCCGAGCCATTCGATTTCCTGGGCCTGCTCGGGGGTGGGGCCGCCTGAGATGACGCCGCCCAATGTGAAAACGCCGAATTTGCCGAGGTCGCTTGTGGCCTTCTCTGGTGTGGTCATTGCCGCTCCTCGCGCACTAATGCTTGCTGAATCCGGTCGGGCGCACCACGATGACCACCCAGTCCGCGGCGTCGGAGGGAGCCTCTCCCCGGGGCGGGGCGTCGGGGGGAGGCTCGTGCCCGTTGTAGCGGTTGGCTAGACGCCGGAAGAAGCTCGCCTCCCTATCGGGTTCGATGCGCTCGACGTCGCCGCGCACTTCCAGGTAGCGGTACGGATCGTCGGGATCCGAGACCGACATGGCAACCCGCGGGTTGCTCTGTACATTGCGGTATTTCTGCCGCTTGGTGGTGTGCGCGAACCGCAGCAGCTTGCCGTCCCAGTCGAACCACATCGGACTCACCTGCACCGCACCGTCAGGCCGGGTCGTCGCCAAATGCCCGTATAGCGGGCGTTCAAGCAGATCGTCGTAGAGTGGGAACCGCAACCATATTCGCCTCCTATCTAAATCTGAGGGGAATGCCAGTTGATACAACAGCGACCCCGCTGTACTGGGTCAGTAGTCGGCGGGCTGGTTGAAGACGATCACTAGGTGGCTGGTGTTTTTCGTCTGGCGTTGACCGGCTGGGTGGGGCTCGAGTTGAATGACTGGGTGACGTTGGGACGGACGCCGGGGCAGGCTGATCTTTTTCGGTCGACTGTGCATTTCTGCGAGGGTCGGGTGGCGGCGGGCTCGATTTATGGTGTGTTGCATCGGGAGTGTGTCCGGTTGTTCCCGGATGAGATGTTCGCTGATCTGTTCACCGTGGTGGGGCGTCGGTCGGTGCCGCCGATGATCGTGGCGGTGGTGATGGTGTTGCAGCGGTTGGAGGGTTTGTCGGATCGGGAGGCGGCCGACCGGTTTGCGTTCGACGCGCGGTGGAAGTACGCGGCGGGGGGTTTGGATTTCGATTATCCGGGGTTCGTGCACACGGTGTTGGTGGATATGCGGGCCAGGTTGGCGTCCTCGGATCGGCCGAACCGGATCTTCGAAGCCGTGTTGGAGGTGGCGAAGGCGGCGGGGTTGGTGGGCCGCAAGCGGGTGTTGGACTCGACGCCGTTGTATGACGCGGTGGCCACGATGGACACGGTCACGTTGATTCGTTCGGCGATCCGGTCGTTGTTGCGGGTCGCGGACCTGGCGTTGGAGGCGGAGCTTCGGTCGGTGTTGCGTCGCGACGACGACTATGTGGCGGCGGGCAAACCGGTCTGTGATTACGACGACCCCGAGGCGCGGGAAGCGCTGGTCGACGCGTTGGCCACCGACGCGCGGGCGTTGTTGGCGGTGGTGGACGGGCGTGAGTTGTCGGCGGGGATCGACCAGGCCGCGAAGTTGTTGGCGACGGTGATCGGTCAGGATCTCGACGAGGACGTCGATGGGGTGTTCGGTATCGCGCGTCGGGTGGCGAAGGATCGGGTGATCTCGATCGTGGATCCGCAGGCACGGCATGGACACAAGACCGCCGCGCGGGGTTTCGACGGCTACAAGGGGCACGTCGCGGTCGATCCGGATTCGGAGATCGTCACCGCCACCACGCCTCACTCCGGGCAACACCGGTGATGTCGACGCGGCCACCGACCTGCTCGCCGAGGACCTGCCCCACCGCGCCGACACAGAGGTCGACGACGCCGACGAGATCGACGAGATCGACGAGATGTGCGGTGACAGCGACGGTGGGGCACCCCGCGCCGACGGCGACGAGTGTCATACGGATGGCGTTGCCGTGCAACGGTTGTCGGTGTATGGCGACGCTGCTTATGGAGCGGGGAAGCTGCTCGAGGAGTTGGAGGACGCTGACGCGGAGATCATGACGAAGGTTCAGCCCCCCGCGTCGAGGGACGGTCGGTTCGCCAAGGATCGTTTCGTCGTCGACCTGGAACATGACACGGTCACCTGCCCCAACGGGATCACCGCGGCGATCCGCCCAGCCACCGCGGATTCCGGGAACAGGGTTGCCTCGTTCGGAAAGGCATGCGCCGGTTGCCCTTTGGCGACCCAGTGCACCAGCTCCAGCAAGGGGCGCAATGTGACCATCACCCCGTATGAGGCGCAACTCGTCCGTGCCCGCACCGCCCAGGCCGATCCCGCGTGGCGTGCCGAGTACCGGGCGACCCGCCCGAAAGTCGAACGCAAGATCGGGCATCTGATGCGACGCAAGCACGGTGGTCGCCGCGCCCGTGTCCTCGGCCGCGACAAAGTCGCAGCCGATTTCTCCCTGCTCGCCGCCGCGATCAACCTCGCCAGGCTCACGGTCCTCGGCATCGCCGGCGGCCCCGACCGAACCTGGACAACCGCGACCGCCTGACAGGCCCCGCCAAGAGCTATATCCGCAGCTGTCAAGACCCATCAGCCGCCCGCCCCCATGAAACCACCAATCCGCCGAGCGACCAGATGATCCCGACACCGTCCCCACACATCCAGGGACCATTCCATGGCATCGCCCACGCCACGGATTTACCGGCTCTGATTCACAAGGCCTCGTTTAACACCAGCCACCTAGGCTGGTGATCTTGCCGTCGCGCACGCTGAAGTAGTTCGTCAGAACGATCTCGTCGGGCAGGTTGGTCCTGTCGAACGTACCGTCGTAGGCTCCGCGCACCACGGTATCGCCGTAATGATCGAGCACCTCGCGCACTTCGATCGTTACCTTGTCGCCGACCATCTCCTTGGCCACCCAGCGGCGGATGGCGTCGATTCCGACGAATTCGCGGTGGTTGTCGTTGACGTAGGCATCCTCTGCGAACGTGGCGACCGCGCGATGGGTGTCGCCGGCGTTGATCGCGTCGATGTGTTCGGCGACGATCCCGGTCAGGTCGATCTCTTTCATACTCTTGTCTCCCGATTCGTGGCCGGCGCGGTGTTGCAGCCGGTAATCCCACCGTGCGCGCTCACATCGTGGGCGAGTCAAGGCTCGTTCAGGGCGTGAGTCTCCCCCAGAGGGAGAGTGCACACTGAAGCCATGAGTTCACCCGCGCTGTTGGCTATCGGGGACTTCTCCCGTGCGACGCAGTTGAGCGTGAAGATGCTGCGCCACTACCACCAGATCGGGCTCCTCGAGCCCGTCGACGTCGATCGCGTTACCGGCTACCGCCGCTACAGCACCGACCAGATCTCGACAGCACAGATCATTCGCCGTTTCCGGGCTCTAGAAATGCCACTCGACGAGATCCGCACCGTTATGAGCACCACCGACATTCGTCAACGCAACGAACTGATCAACGCGCACCTCATGCGACTGGAATCCCAACTCGCGCACACCAAGCGCGCCGTTGAGTCGCTGCGTGAACTGCTCGAGCCCGGACCTGCTGCCGAAGGCCGGATAGGTTACCGCAGAGTCGAAGCGACCGAGGCGGTCGCGATCAGCGAGGTCGTCAACCTCAGTGATGCGCTGATGTGGATCCAGGGAGCGTTGGCCGAGCTCTATGCCACAGTTACCGCTCAAGGCGCGCGCATCTGCGGAACGGCCGGGGGCATCTTCGCCGACGAGCTAATCGCCAATGAACGAGGACTGGCGACCGTTTTCGTCCCGTTCGCCGGGGACATCCGACGCACCGGACGCCTCACCGAACTGGTGGTGCCTGCCGCCGAACTGGTCACCGTGGTGCACGCCGGCTCGTATCACGACTTCGACCTGGCCTACGGCGCCCTGGCCACCCACGTCGCCCAACACGCGATCCCCGTCGATGAGCCCATTCACGAGTACTTCCTCGTCGGCCCCCAAGACACCCGCGACGAAACGGCCTGGCGCACCGAAATTGGGTGGCCAGTCTTTCACACAACCACCGCCTGAGCTTGTGACCGGTCCCCGATGACGGAACCACCCGGTTTTAGAGCCAGGTTGTTTTCGATCCGTATTCAGTTGATGCCGCAGGCCACCGGGTGGTGGCTGTGGCTGCAGCGGGCAGCGTACTCGGCCGGGGTCAGATAGCCCAGCGCCGAATGTCGATGTCGTCGGTTGTGGTCTACCTTGTAGTCGCCGATGACGACGCGGGCTTCGAGCAGGCTTGTCCAGTGGTTCCGGTCGAGGCATTCTTTGCGCAGCCGACGGTTGAACGATTCGACGAATCCGTTATTCCACGGCGTGCCCGGTGGGATGTAGATGATCCCGACCCGGTTTGCGCAAAACTGTTGCAGCGCATGGGAAATCATTTCCGGCCCGTTGTCCATCCGCAACACCGTCGGCGACCCACCATGAGTGGTGAAGACCTTCTCGAGCTCGGTGACGAGCCGCTCGGCGGTGATCGAGCGTTCAACCAGATGCAATAGTGATTCACGGGTGTGTTCATCGACCATCGACGCGATCTTCACCGCTCTGCCGTCGATGGTGGAATCGAACTGAAAATCCAACGCCCACACCACCTTCGGTGCATCCGCATCGACCGGCGGCATCGACGAAACGCCGGCCCGTTTACGCGGCTGGTGCTCACGCACCTGCAGCCCTTCCTCCCGCCAGAGCCGATGCACCTTCTTCTTGTTCACCGAGCTGCCCTCGTCGAACCGCAACCGCGCCCACGCCCGCCGGAACCCGTGACACGGGTTCTTCGTAGCATACGAGCGCAGCCAGGCCCGCAAACCGGCGTCCGGATCATCCGGGGTCTGCGCGAGGGGCAGCCGCCGATACGTCGAACGAGCAAGCCCAACGACCTTGCACGCGAACCGTTCCGACACGCCCTTCACTGCTGTGAGCATGTCGACGGCACGGCGCTTGGACGCTGGGCTCAGAATTTTCCCCGGCTGATCTCCCGCAGGGCGTCCTTTTCCAGCTCCGCCTCGGCCAGCAGCCGCTTGAGCCGGGAATTCTGCTCCCGCAGCTCCTTGAGCTCCTTCGCCGCATCGGTATCCATACCGCCGTAAGAGCGGCGCCAGTTGTACAACGTCGCCGCCGACACTTCCAGCTCTGCGGCGATCTCCTCGCCCGACTTACCGGCCGCGGCCAGCTCATCGGCACGGCGCAGCTTCCGCACGATCTCCTCCGCGGAATGCCGCTTCCGTCCTCCAGCCATGATCCCAATCGTCCCTTCTGGCCCCTACCAGGGCCAACAGGACTCTAATACCGAGCGGTCTCATTCATTGGGGACGGGCCACTTGCCCACGCTCCATCAACGCTGCAGAGACCGTCTTGTCGCGCAGCCGATCCAGGATCTGATTGCCGAGCCCGAGTCGTCGTCGAGCAACTGAAGATCGGCTAGGACTTCGGTTAGGCGGGGACGGGACACTTGGCGGTGCGGGCGGGTGCGGACCTCGCTGAGCGGGACACGTTCACCGGCGGGCCGTCCGTCCAACACGGCGGCCAGGCCATCAAGCACGCACCGGATCGCGGAAATTACCGTCGCCGAATACGACGTCGTCGGTGCAGAGCGTGACGTCGCACAGGAGGGGGAGTTCGAGGCGAGGACCGGGGCTGTTGATAGCTGCGATGGTGGGGGACGTCGATCTCGCGCCGCCGCGGCCGAAGTCGGCTCGGCCACGCTGCATCGTCACTTCACCGGCCGTCTCGACCTGGTCCATTCGGAACTGGACGCAGAAGCCGAGCACCTCGCCGCGCGAGCATCGAGTTGAATTATTCCTCAAGGCCAGGTGGTATCGACATCTTCTCTACTTAACATAATGTCGATTATCGGCGTAAGAAGGAAGATGTTCGTAGCGGGGTGATCTTGTTGGATCTTGTTGTTGTGCGCGGTGTTTCGTTTCGGCCGCTTGGCTTCCAGGGCGCCTGGTGGCAGATCCCTGGTGTTGGTGTTGCCGCGTGTTCGGATCGTTTTGCCGATCCCCTTGGTGTCGTTTCTATTGGTGGAAAATTTCCGGCGATTTCGGGTTTTGGCCGAGAAGTATCGGGTTGGGCCTAGATTCGGGCTTGGAGAGCCTCTCCCCCCGTTGCCCGCCTATCCACCTCAAAACGTCACTGTGACGAATTGTAGGAGCGGCAATTGTTCCTGCCTGGCTGCCGTGCAGATGGATATTGAATGCACGGCAGCCCAGCTCGATCCTGCTGGCGTTGGTTCGAAAGCAGTTCCTCGATTTATCGGGTCGGTAGCCCGAGGCTGGTCGCCAGGCGCTCGAGTGTTTCGACCTGACGCTGCGGCTCGTAGCCGACGATGTTCAAGTCCCAGGCATGAGTGCGTGGGGCCACGGGCAACCGGACTGGATTTTCTGGGCGTGCAAATAAGTCCAGTACTAAGTGAGTGGATCTGTATTCGGGGGCCAGTTCTCGGTCATGCTAGGCGGATGCTGCTTCGTCGCTTGGCCTCGCTCTATGTCGGGCTTTGGTTGTATGGATTCTCGATGGCCGTCATGGTACGGGCTGCGCTCGGGTTGGATCCGTGGGATGTGTTTCATCAGGGGGTGGCGCAGCATATGCCGATCAGTTTCGGTGCCGTGACCGCGGTGACTGGTGCGGTAGTGCTGTTGCTGTGGATTCCGTTGCGGCAGCGGCTGGGTGTGGGGACGGTCAGCAATGTGGTGGTGATCGGGGTGTCGGTCGATGTCGGGTTGTGGCTGCTGCCGCAGTCTGAGGCGATCCCGGTGCGAATCGGTGCGATGGGTGCGGCGGTGGTGTTGAACGCGGTGGCGACGGTGCTCTATATCGGCGCGGGTATGGGACCGGGTCCGCGCGATGGACTGATGACTGGACTGGTTCGCCGGACTGGTTCGTCTGTGCGGTTGGTACGTACGACGATCGAGGTGACTGTGCTGGCGGTCGGCTGGCTACTTGGTGGCAGCGTCGGTGTGGGGACTGTGGTGTACGCGTTCGGGATCGGTCCGCTGATCCAGTTGCTGATCCCTGCGGTGAACCGGTATCTGCCGGGCTTCCATGTCGAGCCGAAGGGGGAGCCCGTCGCGGTGACGCCATGAGCGCGCGCGAACACGCGAATTGGTCTTGGTAGCGTGCTCGCAACTCTCGGCGGGTAGCCCCGCCACCGGGATGCCCGAAACGAGGCACGGATGGCCGAAAATCTCGATTTCGTGGCCGCTCGGCTCTCTCATCAGGTGTCTGCTGGTTCATACAGTTGTCTGCATGACTAGCACACAATCTGTGCTCATCGTCGGTGCCGGGTTCGGTGGACTCGCCGCCGCGCTGGAGCTGAAGCGCCGCGGGTATGACGACTTCACGATCGTCGACAAGGCCGGCGGGCTCGGTGGCGTCTGGCGAGACAACACCTATCCCGGTGCGGCGTGTGATGCGCCGTCGGATCTGTATTCGTTCTCGTTCGCGCCGAACGCACACTGGCCGAAGCGGTTCGCGGAGCAGCCCGACATTCTCGCCTACATGCGCGATGTCGCCGAGCAGCATGGGTTGGGTGAGCACATGCGGTTCGGTGTGGAGGTCGTCGCCGCGGATTTCGATGCCGATCGTGGGGTGTGGCAGGTGGCGACCGCGGCGGGCGAGGTGCTGGAGGCGGATGTTTTCGTGCCCGCTGTCGGGCAGTTGTCGCGTCCGGTGTTGCCGAATATCGCGGGCATGGACTCGTTCGCTGGTGATTCGTTCCATTCGGCGCGGTGGGATCACGGTGTGGATCTGACCGGCAAACGGGTCGCGATCATCGGTACCGGCGCGAGCGCGATCCAGATCATCCCGGCGATCCAGCCGAAGGTTGGGCAGCTGACGGTGTTCCAGCGGTCGGCGCCGTGGATCATTCCGAAGATCGAAAGCTATTACCTGCCACCGAAGCTGGACAGGTTGCCGGTGCTGAACAAGATCCCGGTGATCCAGCGCGCAGAGCGCCTGGGTTGGTACGGGTTCTACGAGTTGGTGACCTCCGGGTTGGAGGGCAATGGGCGGATCGCCGATCTGATCGCCGGCTGGGCGAATCGGCATCGTGCGGCGCAACTCGAGGATCCGGAGTTGCTGGCGAAGATGACGCCGGACTATCAGGCGGGTTGTAAGCGCGGGTTGATGGCGAGCAATTACTATCCGGCGGTGACGCAGCCGAATGTGTACGTCGAGACCACGCAGATCGCCGAGATCACGCCGACGGGTGTGGTGACAGGAGGCGGTGTGCGGCACGAGGTCGATGTCATCGTCTACTGCACGGGTTTCGCGGCGACGGAGTTCTTGGCGCCGATGGCGATTCGCGGGATCGGCGGAAAGGAGTTGCGAGAGGTGTGGGCTGACGGTGCGCGCGCGTACCAGGGTTTGACGGTGCCGCATTTCCCGAACATGTTCATCATGTACGGGCCGAATACGAATCTCGGTGCGGGCTCGATCATTTACATGCACGAGCGGCAGGCGCGTTATCTCCGTCAGGCGGTCGAGCATCTGCGGGAGGCGGGCGGTTATCTCACGGTGAAGCCGGAGGTCGAACAGCGCTACGACGGTGAGATCCAGGGTCGGCTCGAGCATACGGTGTGGACGAAGTGCACCAGTTGGTATCGGGAGGCGAGCGGTCGGGTGTCGGCGAACTGGCCGGGGCGAATGAGCGAGTACGACAAGCGGACCCATTTCGATGCTCGTGACTACGACCTGACTCGGACCGGAAAGTAGGGCGCACACATGACTACGCATTACGACGTGCTGGTGATCGGTTCCGGATTCGGTGGCAGCGTGACCGCGCTGCGGCTGACCGAGAAGGGTTACCGGGTGGGTGTGCTGGAGACGGGCCGCCGTTTCGCCGACGACGAGTTCGCGAAGAACTCATGGCATCTGAAGGAATACCTGTGGGCGCCGAAGTTGGGTTGCTTCGGTATTCAGCGGCTGACGCTGTTGAACGACACCTTCATCATGAGTGGGTCGGGTGTCGGCGGTGGGTCGCTGGTGTATGCGAACACGCTGTACGAGGCGCCGGACACCTTCTACCGCGACAAGCAGTGGTCGCATATCACCGATTGGCGCTCGGAGTTGGCGCCGCATTACGACCAGGCGAAGCGGATGCTCGGGGTGACGACCAATCCGGCGACCACGCCCTCGGATCGGGTGATGCAGGAGGTCGCCGAGGACATGGGCATCGCCGACACCTATCGGCGTACTCCGGTGGGAGTGTTGTTCGCCGACAAGGACACTCGGCCGGGTGCCCCAGTTGCTGATCCGTTCTTCGGTGGGGTGGGGCCGCAGCGGCGCGCGTGCACGCATTGCGGTGAGTGCATGACGGGGTGTCGGCACGGTGCGAAGAACACCCTGGTGAAGAACTACCTGTATCTGGCGGAGCAGGCCGGGGCCGCGGTGCATCCATTGACGACGGCCGTGACGGTGCGGCCCGTGGCAGGCGGCGGGTACGCCGTCGATACGGTGCGGACCGGGCGGTGGGTGCGCAAGGCGAAGCAGACGTTCACTGCCGATCAGGTGGTGTTCTCCGCGGCGGCGCTCGGTACCCAACAGTTGCTGCATAAGCTGAAGGATCGAGGGGTGCTTCCGAATGTGTCGGCGCGGCTGGGGCATTTGGCGCGCACGAATTCGGAGGCCGTCCTGGCGGCGCGGTCGCGCAATAAGGATTCCGATTTCACCAAGGGTGTCGCGATCACCTCGTCGATCCATCCCAACGACTGCACCCATATCGAGCCGGTGCGCTACGGCAAGAACAGCAACTTCATGGGGTTGTTGACCACGGTGCTGGTCGACGGCCAGGACGGTAAGCGGCGCTGGGTGCTCGGTCTGCGGGAGTTGCTGCGGCAGCGGCGGGATCTGGTCACGATGCATAATCCGCGGCATTGGTCGGAGCGGATGATCGGTCTACTGGTGATGCAGAACCTGGACAACTCGATCATCACCTACAACAAGCGCGGCTTGCTCGGTAAGCGGATGACCACCAAACCCGGGACCGGCCAAGCTCCCCCGGCGTGGATTCCGGAAGGCAACGAGGTCACCCGCCGGGTCGCGGAGAAGATCGACGGCATCCCGCAGGGCACTTGGACCGAGATGGTGAACATCCCGATCACCGGTCACTTCATCGGCGGTTGCGCGATCGGGGACTCCCCCGAGACCGGCGTCGTCGACCCCTATCAGCGGCTGTACGGCTACGAGGGCCTGCATATCGTGGACGGTTCGACGATTTCGGCGAACCTCGGAGTGAATCCATCGCTGACGATCACCGCGCAGGCGGAGCGGGCAATGTCGTTGTGGCCCAACAAGGGTGAAAAAGATCAGCGCCCGCCGTTGGGTGCGGCCTACCGTCGGGTCGACGCGATCGCGCCGAAGAGTCCCGTCGTGCCTGCCGCGGCGCCCGGCGCGCTGCGACTGTCCATCACACCGATCTAGGTCAGCCGTGCGTCGCCGGGCGCCCGGTGATCTCGTCGGCGTGTCGCTGCCATCCCGCCATGCTATGGGAGTGCCCATAACGGCGGGTGGCGGCCCTATTTCACCCGTGTGCGGTGGAAATCGAGAATGGCGGCGAGGGTCTCCTCGGGGGCCTCGAGCTGTGGGTAGTGGCCCACGTTCGGCAGTTCGACGACATCGGGTTCGCTGATCAGTTCGCGGTAGCGGGCCACCATGTGCGCGCCGGACACCGGGTCCAGCAGGCCGTCGATCAGTCGCAGCGGCACCGAAGTCTGCTGTAGCGCCCCGACCCAACGTGCTCGGTTCGCCCGGCGTTCGCTCATATAGCGAATGAGCTTGTGGCCGTTGCGTTTCCCGCGCTTACTGCACCACAGGATCCAGAATTGGTGCATCTCCTCTTCGGTGGGCTTGGTGTCGGGCCCGAACACGGACGCGAGGCTGCGGGCAAACGCGCTCTCGCCGCCGAGTACCCCGACCGCGGGTCCCAGTGGGCTCGCGAGCAGTCGCTGGATCAGCCGCGGCCGGTGCGTTTCCGGGAACAGTCCGCCATTGAGCAGGCATACCGATTCGATCACCAGCGAGTCGTCGCCGTCGGTGCGGCGCTGGGTGTCGCGGGCCAGCAACTCCTGGGCGACGGTGTCGCCGTAATCGTGGGCGAGGATGTGGACGCGCCCGATGCCCTGTACGCCTAGCAGGTCCTCGTGGATATCGGCCTGATCGGCGATCCGGTAGTCGTAATTGCGGGGTTTCGCCGACCAGCCGAAGCCGATCATGTCCGGTGCTACCACCCGGGCGAACCGCTCGCACAGTCCCGGCCACACCGCGTGCCAGTCCCAGGACGCGGTCGGGAATCCGTGAATGCACAGCAGTACGTCGCCGGATTCGGGGATTTCCGTCGGCGCAGCGCCGTCGGGACTTGCGCTGTCGTGCCAGAAGATCTGGTGGCCGCGATGGGTGTGCCGTCGCCCGCTCGCCCGCCAGAGGCCAAACTCCTCCATGCTTACCTCCTCGTGTGTCGACAAGCATTGCGCGCGAACCGTAGCGGCACAGCGATTTCGTCGAACCAGCGACAGAGTTCGTGTCACGTACTGCACGGTCGGTTCGCGCCGGTCGTTTGCTCTGAGACAATGCCACAGTGCACGTCGCGATCGGCCTAGTTGTTCTCGTTGCCTCGGCGGTGTCGCTGGCAGCCTTGGCGCGCCGGTTCGGAATCTCCGAACCGCTGGTGTTGACCTTGGCGGGCGTCGCGGCATCCTATGTGCCGTTCGTGCCGCAGGTACATCCGAATCCAGAGATCATCCTGCTCGGTTTCCTGCCGCCGCTGCTGTACACCGCGGCGATTCGGACCTCGCTGGTGGATTTCCGGGCCAACGCCCGCACCATCGCCTCGCTGTCGGTGGGTCTGGTCCTGTTCAGTACGTTCGTCGTCGCCGCGGTGGTGTGGTGGCTGCTGCCGGTGCCCTTCGCCGTCGCGGTGGCCCTGGGCGCGGTGGTGGCGCCACCGGACGCGGTCGCCGCGACGGCGGTGGCGCGCCGGATCGGGATGCCGCGGCGCGTCGTCGCCGTCCTCGAAGACGAGTCGATGTTCAACGACGCGACCGCACTGGTGGCGGTGCGCACCGCCATCGCGGCATCGGCCGGGACGGTGTCGGTGTGGAAGGCGGGCGGTGATTTCGTGCTCGCCGCAGGTGGCGGCGCCGTGGTGGGGATCGTGGTGGCCTACCTGCTGGCGATGCTGCGCCGCCGGATCACCGATCCGGTGCTCGACACCTCGCTGTCGTTCCTTGCGCCGTTCGTCGCCTACCTGCCCGCCGAAGGTATCCGCTCCTCGGGCGTGATCGCGGTGGTCACCTGCGGCATGATCCTCGGGCACGGCGCACCGGTCTGGCAGAGCGCGGCCTCACGCATCGCCGAGCGCACCAATTGGCGGACCATCCAGTTCATCCTGGAGTGCTCGGTGTTCCTGATCGTCGGGCTGCAGATGCGTGCGATCATCGAGGGCGCCTGGGGCAGCGGCCTGGACCACGGCACACTGCTCATTGCGGCAGTCGCGGTGTTGGCCGCGGTGATGCTGGCGCGGCCGTTGTGGATCTTCCCGTGGTCGGCGCTGTTCCGCCGGTTCGGTCTGCCGGGATCGGACGTGCCGGTGAGTCATCCGGCGGTGGTGTCGTGGGCGGGCATGCGCGGTGTGGTCACCCTCGCGGCGGTGCTGTTGCTGCCCGAGGACACGCCACAGTTGCCGGTGCTGAAACTGCTGGCCGTCGTCGTCGTAGCGGGCACGCTGCTGTTGCAGGGCACCACGCTGCCGTGGCTGGTGCGGTGGATGCGTCTGCGCGGGCCCAGTCGCGCCGAGGACGCGCTACAGAAGGCGAACCTGTTGCAGCAGGCGACGACGGCGGGCCTGGCCGAATTGGACAAGCTGATCACGCCGGACACGCCGCCCTCGGTGGTCGACTCGTTGCGGGATCGGGTCACCTGGCAGACCAACGCGGCCTGGGAACGGCTCGGCCGCGCCGAATCCGAACTGGCCACGCCGACCGCGGAGTACCGGCGACTGCGTCTGGAGATGCTGCGCGCGGAGCGGGAAACGGTACTGCGGGTACGGGATTCGGGTGGGCTCGACTACGAGATCCTGCAGCACGTGCTGGCGCGGCTGGACCTCGAAGAGTCGATGATCGACCGCTACGACGACACCGACGAAGAGAACATCGAAACGCTGGCGATACCCGCGGCCGATGACAACTGCGTACACCTACAGGACGCGCCGCTGGTGCTCGAACCGACCGAGCCCGACGAATGTAAGGAATGCCTGGCCGAGGGCCTCATCTGGGTGCACTTGCGCATGTGCCTGACCTGCGGGCACGTCGCGTGTTGTGAATCGTCGGTCGGCAATCACGCGACCAGGCATTACCAGGGCACCGAGCATCCGGTGATGCGCAGCGTCGAGCCGGGCGAGGCGTGGCGGTGGTGCTACGTGGACGAACTGCTGGGCTGAGCGCGGCGCGTTCGCTCGACAGCACCGACCGGTGCCGGGCGAGGACCGGTCAGCGGCGGGCGTGCGAATAGATGAGCCGAGCGTATGCGGCGAGCAGCTTGTCCAGCGACACGTCCTCACCACTCGCCGCGATCTGCTGATAACCGATCAACATCGCCATGCCCAGGGAGGTCACCACCGCGGCGGTGTCGTCGTTGCCGACAACGCCTTTGATCGCCTTGTGCACGGTGCGGCGGCGGGACTCGTCGACCCGCTTGAGCGCGAGATTCACCGATTCGTCGTTGGCGGCCCAGGCGCGGATGGCGGCCTCCGCGGCGTGGTTCAGGCCGGAGGCGAGGTCGGACATGGCGCGAATGTCGTCGTCGGGGTTGCCCTGGTTGAAGTTCAGGGTGCGCAGGATGAGCACCTGACGGTTCTCCCAGTGCTCGAGTAGCGCGTCGACGAAGCCCTGCCAGCTGCCGAAGTGGTGGTAGAACGAACCGCTGGTGACGCCGAGGCGGCGGCACAGCACACCGATGTTGAGGCCCTTGAAGCCTAGTTCGGCGAGCACCTCCAGAGCGGTGTCGAAGTACTGCTCCTTGATGACCACTCGTGACATCGGCGCGCCGTTCTGTTCGTTCGGGCAAGGGTGGGAGGACCGAACAGTACTGCACTGTATTCGGGTGTGAGTAGTTGAGGTACAGGAAATCCCGGTGAGAACGATCATGGTCGTCTAGCACATGTGATCGGTCTGATGCGGGGGTTCGGAGGAAGATCCTCGATCGCTGTCGGGGCATGGCTACCGTCCGCCGCATGCCGGTGGAGCTTTTAACTGATGAGCAGGCCGAGGCGTACGGGACGTTCACCGAGGTGCCCACGCGCCCGGAACTGGAGCGGTTCTTCTTCCTCGACGATGACGACCGCGACCTGATCGCCCTGCGTCGTACGGACGCACATCGCCTGGGCATGGCCTTGCAGATCTGCACGGTCCGCTACATCGGCCGGTTCCTGGGTGAGGACCCGCTCGCGGTGCCGTGGGAGGCCGTGGAGTACCTGGCCGGGCAGCTCGGCATCGCCGACGCCTCGTGCGTGAAGCGGTACCCGGAGCGCCGGTCGACGGTGTACGAGCACGCGGCGGAGATCCAGAAACGGTTCAAGTACCGGGACTTCACCGATCGGGAGTGGGGTCGGGAGTTCCGCGGCTTCCTGTACGGGCGGGCGTGGACACCGGCCCCTCGCCCAAGTACTACGGCTACAAACGCGGTGTGACCTGGCTTAATGCAGTAAACGACCAGGTGGCAGGGATCGGCGCGATGGTGGTGCGCGGCACCCCGCGCGACAGCCTGTACACGCTGGACACCCTGCTGAACCTCGATGGCGGGGTGAAGCCGGAGATGGTCGCGACCGACAACGCCTCGTACTCGGACATGGCCTTCGGCCTGTACAAGATGCTCGGCTTCCGCTTCGCCCCGCGCTTCCGCGACCTCGCCGACCAGCGGTTCTGGCGGGCCGACCTGCCCGACGGAGAAGGGCCGGCCGCCGGGTACGGGCCGCTTCAGGCCGTGGCCTGTAACAAGGCAACCTCAAGCGCATCGAGACGCACTGGCCGGACATGCTCCGCGCGGCAGGGTCGCTCATCACCAACCAGGTCCGGGCCCTACGACCTACTACGGATGTTCGGCCGCGAGGGCCGCCCCACCCCACTGGGCGCCGCGTTCGCCGAGTACGGCCGCATCGACAAGACCATGCACCTGCTCGCCCTGGTCGACCCGGTGGACGACACCTACCGGCGGCTGATGAACCGGCAGCTGACCGTGCAGGAGTCCCGCCACCGTCTCGCCCGCGCGATCTGCCACGGCGGCCGGGGCCAGATCCGCTAGGCGTACCGCGAGGGCCAGGAGGACCAGCTGGCCGGTCTGGGTCTCGTGCTCAATGCCGTCGTGCTGTGGAACACCCGCTATTTGGACGCGGCTGTCGCCCAGCTCCGCGCCGAGGGGCACGACATCAAGGACGAGGATGTCGCCCGCCTGTCCCCGCTCAAGGACCGGCACATCAACTTCCTGGGCCACTACCTGTTCAACATGGCCAGCGGCCCCGGCCAGGGCCTGCGACCCCTGCGGGACCCGGACGCTGTCGAGGACGACGAGGACGAAGACTGACCAGCGCATCCGCCGTCCGGGGCGGGTCGTTGTACACGGGAAGACCACCGCCGACCGGCGGACGGCAGAAGAGGGGCACCGGAATTCGCGTGACCGACTCGTACGACGAGCTGATGCAGCACCTGAGCGAGGCCAAGGAGCGGTTCGCCGCCGACGCCGAAGGCGCGACCATGACCGTCGTCAAAGACGACGGGGTCTACCGGAATTTGACCTTCAACTTCCCCCGAGCGTCCTGGGGCTGGTGCGAGGTCGTCACCTGGCCCCACATGCTCGTCCTGCGGGGCAACCTGGGCTGCTGGTCCTTCACCCGTGTCGAGGACATGTTCGACTTCTTCCGCGAGCCCGACGACGTCGCCCGGATGGACCCGTCGTACTGGGCGGAGAAGCTGGTACCCGGCGGCCGTGACAGCGCCAAGACGTACGACCCCTCGCGCGCCACCGCCTACGTCGTGCAGACGATGGACGAGAACGCCGCCGAACACCCCGGCCTGCCCGGGCGACGCCCAGGACGTGTTCTTCGCCGATGCGGACGTGAGCACCGAGACCGGCCTCCGGGAAGCGGTGGCCCGCTTCGACGAGCGGTTCCCGGAGTACGCCATCGACAAGGGCTTTCGATTCCCCGTCGACGAGTGGGACCTGTACCGGTACAGCCCGTGGTTCCTGCTGTCCTGCGTGGTCCTGCCCTGGGCCATCGGGCAGTACGACACCGCCCTCGTGCCGGCCAACTGACACACCCTGGAGCCCCCGCCATGTCGGGGGTTGAGGAACATCGGCGTCAGATCGTGCGCCTGTACGTTACGTAGGGCCTGCCCCGTCTGCGGGTGGAGCAGCCCCTTCCCGATTCCTCGCACCCGCGGCCCACTCTGCGGAGGCGGGAAGCGAGTGTCAGGGCCCCGTCTACTTGATGACCTCGACGGAGCTGACGGTGTCGTTCCACCCTTCGGGCATCTCACTCTGGTAGGTCGGGAGGAACGGGTTCTCCATGACGATGATGGGCCTCCCCCTGTAAGCCGCGTCCTCGTACATCCTGGCCTGCCAGCCCCTGGGGGCGTGGAAGTAGTACGAGGACGTGCGGTCGTTGGCGTCGTAGGCGCTCAGCCGCTCGACGTCGCCGGTGACGATCCAGATCTTGGCCTCCTTCTTGGAGTTGAAGTCGGTGTCCTGATAGAGGCACAGAGACCGCTCCGGACAGGCCGAAAGGCCCTGCCCGGTGATCTCTCGGACCGGGGAGTCGGCGGCGGATGCCGAGCTGGCCACCGGTGCGGCGGCGGCCAGCGTCATGATCAGAGCGAGAGCAATCTTCATCACGCCCTGGTGAACGACCCCCGAAACCGCAGGACACGCGGCTTCAGATTGACCCTGTGGGCCCCCGGTCCGTCGGCCGCTGATCAGGACCGACGAAGGCTTGGCGCACGATCTGACACAGGTGTTCCTCAGAGGGCGGTTCGTGACTCTTTAGGTGGTTCTGTGGTCGCCTGATGGTGTGGGTGTGGGCGGAAATCGCTGGTCCGCGGCCTGCGGTCTGTTGGGGTGGTGGGGTGAGTGAACGCAAGCCGCATCCGAGTGACTTATCGGACGAGCAGTGGTCGTTGATCGAGCCGGTGATCACCGCGTGGAAGGCCCGGCACCGTTCGGTCAGTGGCCATCAGGGCGCCTACGACGGGACCGACCAGATCATCCATGAACTTTTGCGCTGCCAGGTCCGTGAGCGGGCCTGCCGATTAGAGGACCCGACGTTGGTGGTGCTGGACACCCAGAGTGTCCACGTGGCAGCCGGGGTCCCCGCCGCCACGACCGGCCGGGATCCGGTCAAGCGGGTGCCGAGCCGCAAACGCGGACTGGCCCTGGACGTCCTCGGCCTGGTCATCGCGGTCGTCGTCCTCGCCGCGAACACGCACGACAACACCGCGGGCATCATCCTGCTTGACCAGGTCGCCGAACACGCCGGCGGCACCGTCCGCAAGGCGCTGGTTGACCAGGGCTTCAAGAACCAGGTGGTCCTGCACGGCGCCAACCTGGGCATCGACGTCGAGATCGTAGAACGGCAGATCGTAGAACGGCAACCCTCAGGACAAGGGGTTCGTGCCGCAGCCGAAGCGGTGGAGGGTCGAGCAGACCTACGGGATCTTGATACTGCACCGGCGTCTGGTCCGCGACTACGAGCACCGCCCTTCGTCGTCCGCCTCCCGCGCCTATTGGTCGATGTCCCACGTCATGATCCGCCGCCTCACCGGCGCGAACCGCAGGCGGTGACCGCATGAACATCCAGCCCCTGCTCGACACGCTGGACCTCCACGAGGACGCCGCCCGGGCCCAGGCCAACGACCTCCGCACACAGATCGGCGAACTGCAGACCCGGCTGCGGGAGGCCGAGTCGCACCTCGAGCACCTCGCGATCACCCGGAAGACCGTCACGGGCCTTGCCGACCGACTTCCGGCCGTCCCCCCGGACCTGCCCGAGCACCCTGACTACCCTCGCATCCTCGCCGTCTTCAACGAGGCGACCGGACCGCTGCGGGCCAAGGACATCTGCGAAGCCCTCGACCACAACCTGCTGCCGAAGAACATTGAAGGCACCCGCGCCAAGTTGAAACGCCTGGTCAAACTCGGCATCCTCACCGAGGTCGACACTGGCAGCTTCGCCAGGAAGCAGTAACCGGCCGAGCCCCGATTGGCTTCGTTCACGTCAAACAGCAGCCGTATGGCCGCCTGTGCTCGTAAGAATGGCGGTCGTGCGGGTGGTGGGGATCAGTGGGCCTTGTCAGCCAGCCGATGGGGTGAGGCTGGTGCGGTCGAACGGGCCACCGTGCGCGGCGGCGTACGCGATGGCGTCGTTGACAGCATCGAGGCCGAACGACCGGACTCGTTCGGGGGCGAGATCCAGAGTGCCCGAGGCGAGGAGCCGGATGATGCCGACATTGGCTGTGCGCGGGTACATCCACTGCCCGCGCACGGTGATCGAGTTGCGCATGATCCATGGGTACGGAAGTGCGAGGTCGTCGCCACCGAGCATGCCGACGCCGCCCATGAGGACGACGCGGCCGTACTCGCGCACGGTCATGGCCGCCGCGCGCGACGCCGAGCTGGGTGCGCTCGGCGGGAGCAAGTCGATCACCATGTCGATCGGGCCGTCGGCCGCCGCGGACATCGCCGCGCGGTCGGTGGCCTCGTCTCCGGTCAGCGGGATCGGGCGCAGCCGCGGACCGAACCGGTCGGCGAGGAGGTCGAGCGCGGCCTGGTTGCGGCCCGGGGCGACCACGCGGCCCGCTCCCATCGCGAGCGCAACCGCGACCGCGCTGCTGCCGAGGTTGCCGGTGGCCCCGCTGACGAGCAGCGTCTCGCCGGCTGCGAGCCCGCCTGCCAGCAGCCCGCCGTAGGAGATGGCGTGCACGGTGAGTGCGGCCCAGCGGGCCGGATCGTCCCCTGCCACGGTGGGCAGCGGGAAGACGTTCTCCGTCGGGACCCGCATGAGCTCGGCGAACGAACCGTCGTGCAGGTACCGGGCGAGCCGCGCGCCGCCCTCGCCGCGCGAGCTCCAGCCCTGGAGCGTGATGTCGGGCGTCAGGGCGTCGTCCCGCGAGCGCACCGTCGAGTCGCACCACACCAGGTCGCCGATGCGCAGCCGGGTGGCGTCCGGGCCGACGTGGATGATCCGCCCCACGCCGCCGACACCGGGCACGACAGGAGGGACAAGGGGGTAGTTCCGCTTGCCGCCGAAGACTTCGGCCGCGTAGGGCGCCACGCTGGCGGCAAGGACCCCGACCACCACCTCACCGCCCCCGGCCTCGGGGTCGGGCACCTCCCGCACCGTGAGCGGGGCGCCGAACTGCGTCAGAACTGCTGCTCGCACGTGATGACCTCCGTTTTCGTCGTGCTCGTGGGATCGACACTAGGAGCTGGGCGAGCATGCGGGAAGCGATGATCTAGCATTTGTGGTATGCGTATGCCGCATGGACATCTCCAGCGCGGGACTGCGGGTCCTGCGGCAGATCGCTGAGTCCGGCAGCTTCACCGCGGCAGCTGCCCGACTCGGCTACACGCAGTCGGCCGTCTCACGCCAGGCCGCCGCCCTCGAACGCAGCGCCGACACCACCCTGTTCGAACGCCGCCCAGACGGGGTACGGCTCACTCCTTCCGGCTTGACCCTGCTGCGGCACGCCCACACAGTCCTGGCCTCGCTCGCAGCGGCCGAGCGTGAGCTCGCTGGCACCGTCCCGCGGACCGAACTGGTGCGGCTCGGGGTAGTCCCGAGCGCGGGCGCGGCGATCCTGCCCGCCGCACTCGCACACCTCGCGGCGGCCGACCCGCAGATCACGGTCACCACCAGCGAGGGCACCACGCCCACCCTGATCCGGGCGCTGCGCGCGGGCTCGCTCGACCTCGCCGTGCTGACGTCCCGCCCACCCCACCGGCCCTTCGACGGCGACTCGCCGCGCCTGCACGTCGAGACCGTCGCGGATACCGAACTGGTCGTGGCGGTGCCCTCGACCGGAGAGTTCGCCGGACGCGCCACGGTGCACGTCGACGAGCTGGTCGACGCCGCGTGGATCGCCACCCCGTCATCGAGCTCTGAGCCGCTGCTCGGCGTCTGGCCCGGCCTGCCCGGACGGCCTCGCGTCATCCACTCCGCGCGTGACTGGCTGACGAAGCTCCAGCTGGTCGCCGGCGGCTTCGGCGTGACGACGGTGCCGTCCCGGCTCTCACCGGTGCTGCCGCCCGGGGTGAGCCTGCTGCGCGTCGACGGCGCGCCCCCCGAGATCCGCCGGGTGCTCGTGGCACGCCTCCCCGGCCACCCCGCCCCGGCGATCACGGCCGTCACCCGAGCGATCACTTCGACCGCCTGAACCGCCGCCAAGGCCGCGCACGATCGCGTGTACCCCTTTCCCCCTCACGGGTGGGCACCGCGGTCACCGTCGGCCTGTTCTTCGCGGTACTGGCGATCGGCTTCGCCGTCGTCACGGCCCTGCACGAACTCCTCGCGCCCCGCGGCCGCGCATAACGGCCGCCGGCAGCCAGCCTTCCGCCGAGGCAAGCGGACTCGTTGCCGGTGGACAACGTGGCACTGGTCGGGGTTTCGTGTTCGATCTCCCACCAAAAGCTCTCAAACCACCCGGTCAGACCCCATGTCCCGCACACGAGTCCGGCCGCTGGGCCACTGCTCTCGCTGCACCCGCGCCTGCTGGAAGGACGCCGACGACGCCTCCCGCTGGAACACCGAGTTCGACAAAGGCGTCCCAGTCGGCCCTCTGCCCGGCCTGCCAGACGCCGGAGGAGAACGCCGAGGCGGAGGTGAAGGCGGCCACGCTCGACTACACCAACGCGGCGGCGGACGCCGACGGCCGGCAGAAGGTGGCCCCGCTCGGCGGCTGGCACACCGTGATCGCCATGGGGCATCCCCTTGTACGAGAGGACAGGACCGTCCACCTTGCCCTCGCGGTCGAGTCGGCGGAACTCCGTGTCGCCGTGGGCCCGCAGAGCGACGCCCGCCTTCACGAACTCTTCGACGGCCCGTGCGCGACCGTCGTCCGCATGGCGCTGGAACAGGAACAGGCCCAGCCGGGACAACGCGCGATCACCTACAACCCCATGGCCGACCTCGGACCGGACACCGTCCTGCTCATCGAGGACCACGCCCTATGCGAAGACGGAGAGGACCGCGGCGAACTGATGCTCTCGTTCTCACCCTCGCTCAACCCGCACCTCCTGAGAGCCTTCGCCCCGCCGGTCGCGGAGACATCCGTGTCCCTTCTCATTCGACCTTGCCGTTAGCCAGCCGCCTGACCTGCGGAGAGACAGAGTCGAGTAAGACGCCGAAGTCCCGCCGTCTCACTCGACGTTGTCGGCCAGGTGCGTTTCCAGGGCTGCCGGACGCCGGGCGGCAGCGCGCTGGCCTGGGCTGTCTCACTTGGCCTTGTCCCTCACCTGCGAATCGGAGAACGTCCGGTGAGACGGAGGCAAGATCTCGTGAGACTGGACAATCCGCACCATCCTCCGAGCCGCCTGAGCACCTGCCGGGTCTTCAAGAAATGTTCGTTTTCTGAAGATCGCTCCGCAGGTGTCAGTTTCCGAAGTCGCGTGCACAGGTGAGCTGGTGATTCGCTGTCGCGTGCAGGGAACTGCGAACGCGCGGGACGGGCCGAACTCGCCTGCGCTACGGTCGAGTTGTCCGTAGTCGTGTGCGTGACGGGGGCTCCCGGATGGCAGCGGAACCGGTGACCGAGCGCGGGGTGCTGATCGCGTCGACCCAGATGTGGGAGACCGCGGTGCGGCAGGCCGAGGTGATCGGGCCGCTCGCGGCGAAGGACACAGTGGGGCTGGCCGAGGCGGATGAGGCCGCCGAGCGGCTGCGGGTCTCCCGACGCCAGGTGTATGTCCTGCTTGGGAGGTGGCGCGCCGGTGAGGGGGTGGTGTCGGACCTTCTGCCTGGCCGTTCCAGCGGAGGCCGCGGCGGCGGGCGCCTGTCTGGTGAGGTCGAGACGATCGTTCAGGAAGCGCTACGCACCCGGTACTTGACGCGGCAGCGCCGCTTGGTGGCGGCGGTCTACAAGGAGATCACGCGCCAATGCCGGGCTCGCGGCCGGCGGACTCCTTCGGCAGTCTGTCAGAACTGTCTCGCATAACATGTCGGTTTTGAGAGGGGTTCTGCGAACGGCCACCTGCGGATTCGCGAGCGGTTCCGAGGTGTTCGCAGAACTCTCGCATCTTTGTGAGAGTGCCCTTACGTCACGCGGATGCGACGGCCTGGTTCCGCGTGACCGCGCCGGACGTGGCACCGCCGCGCTCGGTGTCAGGCGCGCCGGGCGGCCCAGACAGTGCGTTCGGTGCGTACCGTCAGGTCATCGCGGCGCAGGATGCTGTCCGGGCTGCTGGTGTCGAGGAGTTGGTCGAGCGCGGCGAGGTCGTCGGGGGTGAGCCTGTCGGCGATGACGCTGCGGATGCGCTGCAGGACGCCGACGGCGTAGCAGCCGATTGCCTCGCTGCGGTCACCTTCGATGTTGACGGCGATAGTGCGTTCGCCCTCTATGGTGAAGCTGGCGGCGGTCAGCATCGGGCCCCAGTCGGCGCCGCGGTGGGGCATGTGTTCGGCTTGGCGGCGGTCGGCCGCGGCGTGGACGCGCTCTTCGAGGCCGGGCCGGTCCGCAGGGGCGTTCTCGGGCAGAAAACGGGGGTGGCCGGCCAGTTCCACGACGGCGAACAGGCCGCCGGGCGCGAGCGCGTCGTGGACGGTGCGCTGTGCGCTGTCGGGTTGGGCCATGTGGTGCATCGAAGCCGACGCCCACACCAGGTCCGGTGAGCCGAGGTCCGGCCAGGTGGCTTCGTCGAGGTCGGCCTGCACCGTGCGTACGCGGTCCTCGACGCCGCGCGCGCATGCCTTGGTGCGCAGGCGCTGAAGGTGGTCGGCGGAGGCGTCGACGGCGGTGATGCGCGCGTCGGGGAAGCGGTCGAGGAGGGCGAAGGTGCCCGCGCCGGTGCCGCAGCCCAGGTCCACGATGTGGTGTGGGCGGGTCTTCAGCGGCAGCCATGCGGTGATGGAGGCGGTGTGCTCGGCGAGGACCTCGGCGTCCAGGTCGAGGATCTCCGCCTGGCCGTCGCTGTCGGTGCCGTGGGCGTGGCGCTGGCCGTGGGCGGCGCCGCGGTGAGGGGTGTGGGCGTGTGCGTGGCTCATGCTTTTCACCCTAGGGCGGTTATGCGTCTGTGGCACTAGATATCCCGGTTTGCGCAAGGCGATGGCCGGGTGTGCTGCCTGACGCGCAAGAGTCCGTCTCTACGCAGGCCGCGGATCTGGCCGTCACGCGGGAGCGCTCTCGTCGCCGTCGCCGTCGTCGCGCTGGTGGCCGCGGCGGGCGTCGCGGTCGAAGATGCCCAGGATCTCGCATGGTCCGCCTTCGGTGCCGATCGCGTGCGGCATCATCGTGGGGAATTCGGCCGCCTGGTTGGCCTCGAGGCGGAAGCGGCGGTGGCCGAGCATGAGGATGGCGGTGCCGGACAGGACGACGAGCCATTCGCGCCCCGGGTGGGCACGCATGCGCGCCAGGTTCTCGGGGGGTGGTTCGGTCAGGCGCTGGCGCACCACGCTCATCCCGGGGTCGGCCTTTATGGTCCAGCGCATTCGGCCGTGGGCGGCATCGATCGTCGGGCTGGTGATGACGTCGTCGGTGGCGGTCTCCACGAGCTGATCGAGGGTGGTGTCCAGCGCGCGGGCGAGGGTGACGAGCTGGTCCAGGACGAGGCGGCGCTGACCGTTCTCGATGCGGCTCAGTGAGGACTGGCTGAGGTTGGCCCGCTTCGCCAGCTCCTCCAGGGACCAGCCCTGTGCCACCCGCAGAGCGCGGAGGCGTTTGCGTACGAGGCTGTCCAAATCTCCATCTTCTTGCGTCATGGGCAACATCGTATGCCCTCAGTGCATATCTGGCTTAGCGTCGTGTGTGGATGGTCCGCAACGTGTGGGGCCACGCACAAGGAAAGGCAGGAGGCCATGGCTGTGACGACTTCTCCGTACGCGAGCGACGCACTGCCCGAGGGGACCGTCGACGCGGTGGTGATCGGCGGGGGCTCCGCGGGGCTGAACGGTGCACTGATGCTCGCCCGCTCCCGCCGCTCGGTCGTCGTGATCGACAGCGGCTCTCCGCGCAACGCGCCCGCGCAGGCCATGCACGGCTTCATTGTCCTGGACGGCACCCCGCCTCCCGAGATCCTTCGACGGGGCCGGGAACAGGTGCGCCAGTACGGCGGGCGCGTCGTCTTCGGCGAGGTGGTCTCGGCCGAGTCTGCCGCCCCGTCGGTGGACCGGGATCTGCGGTTCACCGTCTCCCTGGCCGACGGTCGCAGCATCACCGCTCGCCGCATCCTGGTGGCCACCGGCCTCACGGATGTGCTGCCGGAGGTGCCCGGGCTCGCCGAGCACTGGGGGCACAGTGTGGTGCACTGCCCGTACTGCCACGGCTGGGAGGTGCGCGATGAGCCCATCGGCATCCTCGCCACCGGCCCGGCCTCCATCGGCCACGCGTTTCTGTTCCGTCAGCTGACCGAGGATTTGACCTACTTCACCCACGGCGCTGACCTGGATGAGGACACCCGGGCCCGCTTCATTGCCCGCGGCATCCGCATCATCGACACCCCGGTCAAGGAGGTCGTCAACAACGAGGACGGTGCCCTCGCCGGGGTGCGCCTGGCCGACGGCCAGGTCGTGGCCCGCCGCGTCCTCGCGGTCGCCACGCAGATGCAGGCCCGCACCCAGGGCCTGGAAGGTCTGAGCCTGCCGGTGCAGGAGCTGCCCAACAACATGGGCCGCGGTTTCGCCTCCGGCATGGCCGGCACCACCGAGGTGCCGGGTGTGTGGGTGGTCGGCAACGCCACCGACCTCACCGCCCAGGTCGGCGCCTCCGCAGCGGCCGGAGCCCTGGCCGGCGCCCACATCAACAGCGTGCTGTCCACCGCGGACACCGACGCGGCCCTCCACGCAGCCCAGGGCGACACGCCCACCCCCTGATATCCCGGCACGGCACCCGCCGCCGCTCGACCGCCTGGTGCTGCGCGCGGTGCCCCACCCACCCCCCTCTTTTTTGCTCGGCGACCGGCCCTGCTCCGGCGCTCTCTCGGCATGCCCTTTTTGAGAGGAAATCCATGAGTACGAACCAGCCCACACAGGCCGTAGAGGCCGGTAACGGGGGTGCCCCCGACGCGCGTCAGCTGCGCAAGGTCCTGACCGCCGTCTCCATCGCCCTGATGGCGGTCATCGCCTCGGTGACCGGACTGAACGTCGCGCAGACCCACATGGCCGTGGAATTCGGCGCGTCCCAGAGCACGGTCCTGTGGATCATCAACATCTACACCCTGGTCCTGGCAGCGCTGCTGCTGCCGCTCGGCGCCCTGGGCGACCGCCTGGGCCGCAAGTCCATGCTCATCGCCGGACTGGGCGTCTTCGGCACCGCCACCGTCCTTGCGGGCCTGGCCCCGACCGCGGAAGTGATGCTCGCCGCCCGCGCGGCCAGCGGTATCGGCGCCGCAATGATCATGCCGATCACGCTGGCCGTCATCACCTCCACCTTCCCCGAAGAACAGCGCGGCAAGGCGATCGGCGTGTGGACCGGCATCGCCGGCGGCGGCGGCATCCTGGGCATGTTCCTGTCCGCGCTGCTCGTCGACGTCGCCGACTGGCGCTGGCTGTTCGTCCTCCCGGCCGTCCTCGTCGTCGCGGCCCTGGCCATGACGCTGAAGTCGGTCCCCCACTCCCGCGAGACCTCGCCCCACCGATTCGACACCACCGGCGCTCTCCTCTCCGCGATCGGGGTGACCGGCCTCATCTTCGTCCTGCAAGAAGGCCCCGAACACGGCTGGACCGTCCCCCAGACACTGATCAGCCTCACGGTCGGCCTCATCGCTGGCATTGGCTTCATCGCCTGGGAGCTGCACCGCCGCGACACCGGCCTGCTGGACGTCCGGCTGTTTGGCAAGCGCACTCTCGCCGGCGGCTCGATCACGCTTCTGGTCGTCTTCGGCGTCCAGGCGGGCATCGGCGTGGTCCTCTTCCCGTTCTTCCAGGCCGTGCTCGGCTGGTCGGGCCTGCTGTCCACGGTCGCGATGATGCCCATGGCCCTCGCGATGATGATGGCTTCCGGCCTGGCCCCCAAGCTCGCCGCACGTACCGGCGCCCGCGCCACCATGGTGGTGGGCATTGCTCTGGCCGGCGTCGGCATGGCGCTCATGGCCCTGCTCGTCTCCGTCGACGGCGGCTACCTGTCCGTCCTGCTCGGCCTGCTTGCCATGGGTATCGGCATGGGCCTGTCGATGACCCCGTCCACGGAAGCCATCACCGCCTCCCTGCCGGGCGAGAAGCAGGGCGTCGCCTCCGCCCTCAACGACGTCACCCGCGAGTTCGGCACCGCACTCGGCGTCGCCCTGCTCGGCGCGCTCGTCTCCGCCGGCTACCAAAGCTCCATCGACGACAAGCTGAACGGCATCCCCCAAAGCGCCGCGGACACCGCCCGCGAAGGCGTCGCCAACGCTGTCGAGGTCGCGGGGAGCACCGGATCGCACGCACAGGACCTGCTCCACGCAGCCCGGCAGTCCTTCGTCGACGGCTGGCACCAGGCTATGTGGGCAGGCGCCGCCATCATGGCCGTCCTGTTCGTCTACATCGCCTTCCGCGGCCCCAAGAACACACCCTCCGCGGACGCGGACGAGCAAGCCCCCGCTGAGGCCGTCGCCGCTCGCTGACCGTACAAGAGTCCAGACGCACACCAGGCACACCGCTCCGCGTACCTTGCGTTCGCCGGCGCACGATCAGCCGACCGGACCCCCGGCCCGGCTGACCGTGCGCCGATTTCGTGCCCCGGGCCATGGCATGCAGCCACCAACGACGCCCCGACCTCGCCCCACGTCCCGGGTACTCCGGCCGTCAGTCCTCTTCCCCGTCGTCTTCGGCGGTGTCGGGATCTCGGAACGGGCGCCCATCCGGGGCCGCTGGCGGTGATGTTGAACAGAACTTGCGCGTCTCGCCCATGGGCTCATGATGGCGACACGGCCAGGTCACGCGGCCTGGCCGAAGCCAGCGGCGGCCGGGTCCGGTTCACGCAGCGGGGTGAAGTCCACATCCAGCTTCGCCTCGTACGCGTCGGGCTGGATGCCGAGCTCGTGGGTGGAGTACTCGCCGAACCGGTTAATGTGCTCGGTCAGGTACGGCGAGATGCGGGCCAGGTCCTCCGGCTCGATCGTCCAGCCCTCTTCCAGGAGCTGGCGGACGATCTCCGCGATGTCCAGGCCGTTGTGAAAAATGACCGCGTTCGTGAGCAGGGCATTGAACTTCATCGCCTTCTCCTGCTCGATAGGGTCGTTGTCCGCGATGACCCCGCGGTTGCCGAAGCCGATCCACTGCGAGAAGCCGTTGAATGCTTCGGTCTTGTTCGTCGCCGCGGTCACCCGCCGGCGAAGCGCCGGATCACAGAGGTAGCGCAGCAGCTGGACGGTGCGGATCACGCGGCCGATCTCGCGGAAGGCGGCGTAGGTGGCGTTCTTCTTGGAGCCCGAACGCAGCCGCTTGAGCAGCGTGGACGAGGAGATTGCCCTCTCCCGTACGGAGAGGGCGACCTTCATCAGGTGCCGGAACTGGGACTCGATCAGGTCGAAGTCAATGACGTTCTTCCCGGCCTCGCCGAACAGCGCGTCGATGTGCACGTACTCGGCGGCTTGCTGGGCCGGTAGAAGGTCAGGCCCTTCCAGTTCCTGATCCTGGGCATGAGATCGAAGCCCACCAGGTGCGCGAGCGCGAACACCGGCTGGGACTGGCCCTGGGTGTCCGCGTGCACGGTGGTCGGCTTCACCTCGGAGTAGTTCTTCAGCAGGCCCTCGATGATGTAGACGGCCTCCCACACCCCGCACGGGATGAAGTGCGTGAACAGCGCGATGTAGGTGTCGGAGATGTGGTGGTAGGCGATCCCGCCCGGCTTGGAAGCGCGCGGGTTCGCCGATTCTTGGACTGCTGGACGCCAACGGCGCGGCGACCGACGCGGGCCACGCCCTGCGCGCCGAGGTCAGCGCCGCACCGATGAACTGGCCGCTGCCCCCTGGCAGGCGCTCGGCGCCGAGGGCACCGCGCGACTCGCCGACCTCCTTGGCCCGCTCTGGCTGGAGGTCCTCGGCTCAGGAATGCTGCCCCGCGAGACCACGCTCGGCATCGGGAAGGTCTGACGTCTCCTGCCGTACGGTGATCGCGTCGCGGCGGATCGCATACCCGGAACGGCCCGGCGTGGTGGCCGGGCCCAGCGGCTCACGGGCGCTGCGTGAGCAGGCGGTGAGAACCGCTGCGAGGGGCGCGTCGACCTGAAGACTGACCATGTGCGGGGCACGGTGACCCCTCTGGGATGTCCAGGGTCCGCCGTTAGCGCGCGCAGCCGACTTCAGCCATCCGAGCAGGCGACTTCGGAAGCTGACAGCAGGGCCGCCCGGACCTCGCAGAGCATTCAAAAACCCCTTCAAAAACCTGGGTCATTCAACAACCTCAGACCACCGTTTTCTGACATGATCCGGAGCCATGACCGCCCTCGAACCGGCCGACGGGCCGGACCTCCTCGTTGCCGAACCGCTCGTCCGCACCGAAATCAAGATCGGATACGCCCGGGTCTCGACCGGCGGGCAGAAGCTCGACCGGCAGATCGATGCCCTTGCTGCCGCCGGGTGCCGGAAGATCTTCGCGGACAAGAAGTCCGGCAAGACCGCGCTCCGCCCGGAGCTGAAGGCGTGCCATGCCTTCCTCGACGCCGGCGACACCCTCGTGGTCCCCTCGCTCGACCGCTACGGCCGCAGCCTCCAGGACCTCATCAACATGGTCGCCGAACTCCGCGACCGGGGCATCGGCTTCACCTCGCTCCACGAGAACCTCGACACCACCACTCCCGGCGGACGGCTCGTCTTCCACGTCTTCGCCGCCCTCGCCGAGTTCATCCGCGAACTCATCGTCCAGGGCACCCGCGAGGGCCTGGCCGCCGCCCGCGCCCGCGGCCGAGTCGGCGGACGCCCCACCGTCGCCACCGAGGAAGTCATCCGCGCCGCCCGTGACCTCCTGCCCGACGCCGGACGCTCCATCACCTCGATCGCCAAGCTCCTCGGCGTGAGCCCCGGCACGCTCTACAACCACATTCCCGACCTGCGCGAACTGCGCGCCAGCGCCGTCCCCCGTCAGCTCGAAGCTCGTACGAGGTAGGCGACCGCCAGCAAGATCGTTCTCGCCGGGATTTCCTGTACCTCAACTACTCACACCCGGTATTGCCGTCTCGCTGGAGCGTAACGAAGTCTTCGATGTGGCGCTCGTCATGACGGAATGTATCTGTGACCTGGCGAAACATGAAGTGCGACAGCGCAACCGGCCGCTCGGACACCGGCGCTGGCCGGGACGTCACATCGACATGCCGGTCGGTCTCGTCTCGTGTCATGCTGGGGTACATGGTGATCGAGGGAACCGTCGTGCCCGGATTCGAAGCGGTGCGCGAGGCGTTCGCCGCGAACTTCGCCGACGGCGGCGATGTGGGTGCGGCGGTATGCGTGTATAAGGATGGACAGCCGGTCGTCGATCTGTGGGGTGGCTCGGCCGATCCCGACACCGACCGACCCTGGGAACGCGACACGCTCCAACTCGTCTACTCCGCGACCAAGGGTGTCACGGCGGCGGTGGCGCATCTGCTGGCCGAGCGCGGCCAACTCGACCTCGACGCACCAGTAGCGCACTATTGGCCGGAGTTCGCGGCCGCGGGCAAAGCCGACATCCCGGTGCGCTGGCTGCTCAGCCACCAGGCGGGCCTGGCCGCCTTGGACAAGCCGGTCCCCCTCACTGATGCGCTCGCATGGCAGCCGATGGTCGAAGCACTTGCCGCACAGACCCCGAACTGGCCGCCGGGCACCGCCCACGGCTACCACGGCCGCACCTTCGGCTGGCTGGTCGGCGAGGTCCTCCGGCGCGCGACCGGACGCACCGTCGGCCAGATCCTCGCCACCGAGATCGCGGGCCCGCTGGGCATCGACTTCTTCGTCGGCCTGCCCGTCGGCGAGCAACCCCGCGTGAGCCGTCTGGTCTTCGCCCCCGCACCCGATCTGTCAGCCATCCCCGAAGAGATGATTCCCGCGCAAGCGCGCGACATGATCGCCGCGATGAAAGACCCCGACTCCCTGACCAACCGCGCCTTCCAGGTCACCGACCCCGCCGCCATCGACTTCAACGACCCCGCCGTCCACGCCGCGGAAATCCCGTCCAGCAACGGAATCGGCACCGCCCGCGCCATAGCCCGCCTCTACGCGTCCCTCATCGGCGACGTCGACGGCATCCGCCTCCTCACCCCCGAAACCGTCGCCGCCGCTACTGCGGAGCAAGCCTCCGGCATCGACCGCGTCATGCTGCTCCAAAACCGCTACGCCACCGGCTACATGCTCCCCACCGAAGGCTTCCCCCTCGGCGGCCCAACCTCTTTCGGCCACCCCGGCCGCGGCGGCTCCCTCGGATTCGCCGACCCGGGCGGCAACATCGCCTTCGCCTACGTCACCAACTACATCATCGAAGGCGCTCCCGACCTCCGCGCCCGCAACCTGGTCGACGCCCTCGAGACCGCCCTGGACTAACGCATTGCACCGTCACACGCGGGTCGACTACGCCACGTCAACCCGGGCACCGGTGGTCGCGGTGTATCGCAAGCCGTCACATGGCATCGAATGCGATATGGCACAGGTCGGCCTCGCCCACTGGGACAAGGGCGGCGGCACGCCATGGAGGGCGCCGTCGTATACTCCGGGGGTCGCGTAGTGCGACTGCTATTCACTCAATGTCGGCCGCGAGTTGGTGCACGCCTGCCCGTACCACGATTTCCCATTGGTCGAGATCGACGCGAGCGGCATCTGCGCCGTCACACCGTACCTGGTCACCAGGTGTAGCGGCCGTGCCGTCGCCGGTGCCGTGATTGCCTTCCTGGACCAGAATTGGGCAGGCGGTGGGTACCGCTGGGAGATCCGCCGAGCACGCCATGAGGGTGACACGCTGATCGAGACCGGTCGCGAGCGTCTGACGTTGCCCGAGGGCCGACACCCCTCGGGCTGGGCACGCGGGAAGATCGGCCGTGACGAAACCCTATGGCTGCGCGAGGACGACGACGTGCGGCGGTGGTATCGCTACGAGATCGACGGTTAGGCCATCAGTGGTTGCCGCTGAGCGCCACACTCGCGCCGACACCGATGATCATCAGCCCGCCGGTGCTGCCGACGGCCTCGAGCCGGCGGGGTGAGCGGGCGAACCAGGAGCGGGCGGCACCGGCGAGCATGGCCCACGTGCTGTCCGAAAGTACTTGGATGGCAAGGCAAATAGCGCCGAGCAGCAAGAACTGCACGGGTAGCGCACCCGCCTCGGGCACCGCGAACTGGGGCAGCACAGCGCCGAAGAACACGATGGTCTTGGGATTGGTGGCACCGACCACGAATCCCTGTCGCATCATGTGCCCGACAGCGGGTTCCTCGGCCGCCGACTGTAGGGCGGCTACCAGTTCCTTCCGGTGGCGAATCGCCATGACGCCCAGGTAGATCAGGTAGGCGGCACCGGCCACCTTGATCAGGGTGAACAGGACCGCCGACGCGGCGAGGATCGCGCCGAGTCCCAGGACAACGGCCGTCAAAGGCACAGTCGATCCCAGTGTCGCACCGAGCACCGACAGCAATGCGGGACGACGGCCGTGGGCGAGCGCCCGTCCGATCGCGAACAGCACATTCGGGCCGGGGATCACGATGATCACGAACGCCGCGACAATAAACGCCGCGAGATGAGAAGCGGGCACCATCAACGCAGCCTATCCCGGCGATGAGGTATGTGGTCCAGTCGCAGCGATGACCTCAGCGCAACGTGCGGATCCAACGACGCGTGTCGGCCGGATCGATCACGTCGTCTACCTCCAGAACGGTGGCGGCGGTGAGCGCTTTGCCGTTGGCGTAGGCGAGTTGGACGAGGTTGTCGAACGCTTCCCGCTGCTTATCCGGGTCCTCGATGGCGGCGAGTTCCTTGGCGAAGCCGAGGCGGACCGCGCCTTCCAGACCCATGCCACCGATTTCGCCAGTGGGCCAGGCGATCACGAAGCGCGGGGCACGGAAGGAGCCCGCCGCCATGGCTTGAGCGCCCAGACCGTACCCCTTGCGCACGATGACGGTGCCGAAGGGAACGGAGAGAGCCGCAGAATCGATGAACAGCTTGCTGAACTTCGTCACCGTCGCGTCCTTCTCCGCCTCCGGACCGACCATGAAACCCGGTGTGTCACACAGGGAAATGATCGGCAGGCCATGTGCGTCGCACAGTTGTAGGAATGCGCTGAGCTTGTCGGCGGCGGGGGCATCGATCGCGCCGCCCAGGTGGTGACAGTTGTTGGCGATGAGCCCGAACGGGCGGCCCTCCACTCGGACCAGCGCGGTGATGATGCCGACGCCCCAGTCGCGGCGCAGCTCCAGCACCGATCCGAGGTCGGCGACGGATTCGATAGCGGCGCGGATGTCGAAGGCACGCAACCGATTCTCGGGCACCACATGACGTGCCAGTCGCGAGTCGGGATTCTCCCATTCCTCCACTGCCCCTTGGAAATACGCCAGATACTGCCGAGCGATGGCGACCGCCTCGGCTTCGTCGGCCGCGACGATATGCACGACCCCGTTGCGGCGCTGCACATCGATCGGCCCGATGTCTTCGGGCGCGTACACACCGAGACCGCCACCCTCGATCATCGCCGGACCGCCCATCCCGATATTCGCGTCGGGTGTGGCGATAACGACATCGCAGATGCCGAGTAACGCCGCGTTGCCCGCGAAACAGCGCCCGGACACGATGCCGATCAACGGAACTCGACCCGACAGGGCACCCATGGCACGGAAGGTGGTGACGTCCAGGCCAGAGATACCGGCGTAGTCGGTATCTCCGGGCCGCCCGCCACCGCCCTCGGTGAAGAACACCACCGGCAGCCGCTGCTCGTGCGCCATCGCGAGCATGCGGTCGGTCTTGGCATGGTTGCGCATGCCCTGGGTGCCCGCGAGCACGGTGTAGTCGTACGACATCACCAGCGCCCCAGCGACTTGCGCGCCGAATCGGTCCGCGTTGATGGTGGCGATACCGGCGATCAAACCGTCGGCGGGAGTGTTCGCGATCAGATCTTCGGGGCTGCGACGCAAACGTTGCGCGGCGACCGCGAGGGCGCCGTATTCGACGAAGCTGTCCTCGTCGACGAGATCGGTGATGTTCACCCGTGCGGTGCGCCGACCCAGCCGATGGCGTTTGGCGACAGCGGCCGGGCGGCCCTCGTCGAGCCCGATGCGGTGGCGCTCACGCACTTCGGCGAGATCGGCGCGCACGACATCCAGGTCGACCGCCTCGATATCGGTGGCTGGGCCGTCGTGGTCGGCCTCGACCCACGTCAGCAAAACCGCGTGCGGGTCGACTGTCGCGCCGGGCGTGACGACATGGCGCAGCACGCGCAGCGGTTGTTCGGCGCGCAGCACATGCTGCATCTTCATCGCTTCGAGCACGGCGACTTCCGCACCCGCCGAGATGACCGTGCCCGGCTCGGCGAGGGCGATCACTGTGGCGCCCATCGGGGAGCGCAGGGCCTGCTCGTCGTACCGCAGCGTCTCTTCCATGGTGACTGGCTCCGAGGTGAGCTCCGCCGGTGCGGTTGGCACGTAATCGGCTGCCCGGCTTGCGAATTCACCGACGTGCCGCTCGAACCACGAGGTGGATACGGTGGTCCCGTCCAGTTGCTCCAGCACCGCCCGCAGCAGACTCGTGTTGGAATCGACCCCGGCGATCGCCGTTTCCGCGAGCGCGTCCGCACAACGCCGCAGCGCGGCCGAATACGTCGGGCCCCGTGCGATGATCTTCGCCAGCAGCGAATCGAACCGCGCGCCCTGCCGCATCCCGGCATACGCGGCAGTTTCCACCCGCACACCCGCTCCGGTCGGCGCGGCGAACTGGGTTACCGTGCCCGTGCTCGGCAGCACCTCGCCGCCCGCGGTCACGAGTTCGGCGTTGATTCGCGCCTGCACGGCGAAGCCGCCGGGCGACCCACCCGGCAGGTCCAGATCGGTGAGCGTGCACCCGCGGGCGAGATCGAACTGCACCGCCACTAGATCGATACCGGTCACCTCCTCGGTCACCGTGTGTTCGACCTGAAGACGCGGGTTGACCTCGAGGAACCACGCGTCTGCGCCGCCGACCAGGAACTCGACGGTGATCACACCGCGGCAGCCGACCGACTCGGCGATCCGCACGGCATCACCGTGCAACCGTTCCCGCAGTGCCGCAGGGACATTCGGCGCCGGCGCGACTTCGACGAGTTTCTGGTGTCGACGCTGCACGCTGCAGTCGCGGTCCCCGATCACGACCGCTCGTGCGCCGTCTGCGACGATCTGTACCTCGATGTGCCGCGCGTCGGGCGCGAGTGCCTCGGCGTAGATGGTGCCGTCGCCGAAACCGGCCAGCGCCTCCGCCGCGCAGCGCTCATACGCCTCGGCGAGCCCAGCGGCGTCGCGCACCACCCGCATGCCCCGCCCGCCTCCCCCGGCAGCGGCCTTCACCATCACCCCATCGGAATGAGCGGTGAGCAACGCCGAGATCTCGTCCAGGCCCGCTCCGGCAGGCGTCGCCGCAAGCACCGCAACTCCTGCCCGCCGCGCGGCCTCGCGCGCCGCGAGCTTATTACCGAAGACCCGCAACACCTTTGGCGCGGGACCGACGAAAACGAGCCCGGCCTCCGCGCACGCGGTCGCGAAATCCGCACTCTCACTGAGGAATCCGTAACCCGGGTGCACCAGAGCGTCGGGCCCCGCCTTGCGTGCCGCGGCGACGACAGCGGCGATGTCGAGATAGGCCGCCGCTCCGCTCCCCGGCAGCTGCACCGCGTCATCGGCCATCCGGACATGCATCGCCGCGGCCTCGTCGTCGGTGTGCAGCGCGAGGGTGGAGTAGTCCCGCTCGCGGGCGGTCCGGAGCACCCGGACCGCCACTTCGCCCCTGTTCGCCACAACCATCCGCATGCCGACAGTCTGCTTTGACATTGACATCAATGTCAACGACGATGAGCCCATGACAGACACCGGCTGGTCGGTGCGCGCGGCACGGGAACGATCGCATACCTCCCGCCACCGCGCCCTGCTCGACGCCGCCGCCCGAGTCTTCGCCGAGCGCGGCTACGACAAGACCACCGTCGCCGACATCACCGCCGCGGCCGGAGTCTCCCGCGCCACGATGTATGTCTACTTCGCCTCCAAGGACGAAATCTTCCTTGCCCTCGCCGCCCAGGTCCGCGACGACTTCCTCGCCGCGCAGGAACCCGACCTCGACGACGATCCGCGAAAGATGTTGGCCGCCACCATAGAAGCGTTCGCCGCCGCCGTCCTCGCCGCAGGACCGATGCTGCGCCTGATCGACGAACGAGGCGCAGTAGACACCCGAGTTGCGGCTCTCGCCGAAGAAATCGCCGAACGCCCGATCCGCCGCTTCACCCGCTACCTCGAACGCCTACAACAGGCAGGCCGCATCACCCCGGTCGTGCCGCCCCGCATCGTCGCCGAAACCGTCGGCTACACCCTCACTCGCGGCACCCTCGCCCGCATCGACACCGACCCCGCCACCCGCACCGCATACTTCGCCCACATCCGCACCGTCGCCGAAACGCTACTGACCCCCACCTGCAGGTGAACCGCACGATGGTGGCAGTCCCGATTCAGCAGGCCGACGGCATAGCCGACCCCAGTCGGGAGGCCGACGGGAGTGGCCCCGAACCGGGCCGCGCGGTCGCGTTGCCATGTCGGCGTGCGGGCACCCTGCAGGTCAGGCGATGCGAGAGACTGCGAGGCTGCGGTCGTCGGCGTTGGTTGCGGTGTCGGCGCCGGTGAAGGTGACTACGCCGTCCTCGATCTGTCCCTTGCGGAGACGGATCGATCATTAAAACCGCGCTGGTTTCAAACGGTGACTTGCGCTCACCCCGCCTTCACCATGAAGAACTGCGGCCGCCCGACGGTTCGCCTCGCCCTGCCCCCGACCCGAAGGTGCTGCATGTCGTCAATCGCCTTGGACTCGGCATCAGCTCGGGTCCGGCCACGCATTCGGTGGCGTCTGGGCCCGGCCTGGCTGCGGATCCTGAGTCCACTGGTCATCGTCGCGGCCTGGCAACTGCTGAGCAGCACCGGCGTGTTGCCAGCACGTTTGCTGCCGTCGCCGATCGCGATCGTGCAGACCGCGTGGTCACTGCTTCAGCAGGGCACCCTGCAGGACGCCATCACCGTCTCACTCGGCCGCGCCACGACCGGTTTCGCGTTCGGCGCGGTAATCGGGATCGGCCTTGCCCTCGTTGCCGGCCTCAGCCGGGTCGGTGAATACATCGTCGACCCGCCGTTGCAGATGCTGCGCACCGTGCCGTTCTACGGACTGATCCCGTTGCTCATCCTCTGGTTCGGCATCGGCGAACTACCCAAGGTGGTGCTGGTCGCGTTCGGTGTGGCAATCCCGCTCTACCTCAACACGTTCGCGGGCATCCGCGGCGTGGACGGCAAACTCGCCGAACTCGCGCAGGTTCAGCAGCTGGGCCGGGTCGCCCTCATCGGCCACATCGTGCTGCCGGGCGCGCTGCCGCAAACCCTCGTCGGCCTGCGGCAGTCCCTCGGCGTCGCCTGGCTCGCGCTCATCGTCGCCGAACAGGTCAATGCCGATGCCGGACTCGGCTACCTGATCAACGACGCCCGCGAATTCCTGCGCACCGATGTGGTCGTGGTCGGCCTGCTCGTCTATTGCTTCCTGGGCCTGCTCACCGACGCCGTCGTCCGACTGATCGAAAGGAGGGCCCTCGCATGGCGACGCGGCTTCCTGGGACGGTGATCACCGATACCGAAACCCCCAGCGCGGAAACAACACCCGAGGCAACCGTGCGAGCCTCCGCCGACGCGGGCGAGGCAGCGGACCCGCCCGGCCCCACGCCCGTTGCGACCCGCCCGGGCGACGTAACCGCACCGGCCGGCGCCTCTGACCGCGGTCTCGCCTCGTCCACAGAAGCGCCGACCACGGTTACCGCACAGGATCGTGCTGTCCAGACTCCGGCCGACCAAGCATCGACGAATCCTGTTGCCCGAGTTCACAATCTGGTCCGCGATTTCGACGACCGCCGCGTCCTCGACGGTCTCGATCTCGATATCGCGCCCGGTGAATTCGTCGCCCTGCTCGGCCGTAGCGGATCGGGCAAGTCCACCCTGCTGCGCGCGCTCGGCGGACTCGACCGCGGCGTTCGGGGCGAGCTGACCACCGAATGCACCATCGCGGTGGCATTCCAGGAACCACGCCTGGTCCCGTGGAAGCGCGTGCTGGCCAACGTGATTCTCGGTCTGCGCCACGACAACCCCAAGGCCGCCGCCCGCGCCGCGCTGGCCGAAGTCGGCCTCGCCGAACGCGCGAACGCCTGGCCGCTCACCCTTTCCGGCGGCGAAGCCCAACGCGCCAGCCTCGCCCGCGCGCTGGTCCGCGAACCCGACCTGCTGCTGTTGGACGAACCCTTCAGCGCCCTCGACGCTCTCACCCGCATCACCATCCACCGCCTGGTCGTCGACCTCTGGCAACGCCGTCGCCCCGCCGTGCTGCTGGTCACCCACGACGTCGACGAAGCGCTTCACCTAGCCGATCGGGTGCTGGTCCTCGGTGACGGCCGCATCGCCCACCATTCCCGCATCGACCTGCCGCGCCCGCGCCGCAGTGACCACCCCGATCTACTCACCCTGCGAACCAGGCTGCTCACCCAACTCGGTGTCGCGCCGGAAGGAACTTCATGATCGCCAAAAAGCTGTTACTCGCCACAACTCTGGCACTGGTCGCGGCGGTGGGAACAGCCTGCGGCTCCGGCGATTCCAGCGACCCCGCGGTCCGCGCGGACGGCTCGGTCGACCTGTCACAGGTGACCCTGCACGCGGGCGATCAGAAGGGCACCGGCCTGCAGGCGCTACTGACCGCCGCCGGTGAGGACAAGACCCCCTACAAGATCACCTGGGCGCAATTCACCTCCGGCCCGCCGATGCTCGAATCCATCAATGCGGGCGCGGTCGACATCGGTGGCGTCGGCAATGCGCCGCCCATCTTCGCCGCCGCCGCCAACTCCGCGGTGAAGATCGTCACCGCCTACCAGGCCGGGGTGGAGGGGCAGGGCATTGTGGTGCCGAAGGATTCGCCATTGCGCACCCCGGAGGAGTTGCGCGGCAAGAAGATCGCGGTGGCCAAGGGCAGCTCGGCACACGCCCATTTACTCGCCGTGCTGACCAAGGCCGGACTCAAATGGGACGACATCCAGGCGCAGTACCTGCAGCCGCCAGACGCCTTGGCCGCACTGTCCACCGGACGGGTCGATGCCTGGGCGATCTGGGACCCCTACACCGCGCAGGCCGAACAGCAGGCCAACGCGCGAATCCTGGTGGACGGCACCGGCTATATCCCCGGTGACTCCTTCTATGTGGCGGGCACGAAGGCGCTGGGCAACAAGTCCACCACGGCGGCGCTGCGCGATCTGGTCGCCCGCATCCAGCGCGCACACCTGTGGGTCGACGACCATCCCGAGCAGTGGGCCAAAACCTACGCCGAGCTGACCGGGCTGCCCAACGAAGTCACCCTCGCCGCCGTCAAGCGCGGCTCCTACCACGACCACCCCATCGATCCCGCCACCATCACCGCCGAACAGAACATCGCCGACGGCTTCGCCGGCGCCGGGCTCATCCCGCACAAGGTCTCCATCGCCGACTTCACCGACACGCGCTTCAACGACCTGTTGCCCCCGACCTCCTGAAGGGATTGGCTCCGAATGAGTCTGTCATTCCATTGGTTCCTCCCCACCTACGGCGATTCCCGCGGCCTGGTCGCCGGTGGGCACGGCGGCTCGTCCGCACCCGCCGGGCCCGTGGCCGCCCAATACGCCGACACCTACCTGACCTGGGGTGAGCCGGTACTCGCGGTGAGCAGGAAACTGGACTGGATCCGCGGGCTGGCCACCGAACGCGGCCGCGCCCTCGGCTACGGCTTGCGCATCCACGTCATCACCCGCGACACCGCCGAGGGTGCATGGGCCGAGGCTGATCGACTGTTGCAGGGCATCGACCCGGCCGACATCGAGCGAGTGCAGGCCAGCCTCGCGCGCAGCGAATCGGAGGGCCAGCGCCGCATGTCCGAACTGCACGGCGGCAGCACCGACCGGCTCGAGATCGCACCCAACCTGTGGGCGGGCGTAGGACTGGTCCGCGGCGGCGCGGGCACCGCGCTGGTCGGCTCGCACGAGGAAGTGGCCGAGCGCCTCATCGAATACTCGAAGATCGGCATCTCGCACTTCATCCTGTCGGGCTACCCGCATCTGGAGGAGGCGTACTGGTTCGGCGAAGGAGTGCTGCCCATCCTCGAGCGTAAGGGCCTGTGGCGCAACCCGGTCAGCAAGGCGGCCCCGGTGAGCGCCACCCCGTTCGCGGCGTCCTCGAGCAGCTGACCTCGGTCTCGACGACCGGATATTCGCGCCACGCGTCGACGCATGCGGTGCGTGTCAGCGCACAGTGCAACACCCCAGTTACCACGCCCGCGTTGTTGCGACGAGAAATGGTCTGTCGAGTCGGGCTCCCTCGGGCCGACTCGACAGACCATTTTTTCGTCCAGAGGGAGTCGATGACCAGCGCACCAGCGCGGCGGTGGCGCCGCCGCTTCCCCGATGAAGCGAGCACTCTCGGTGCCGGTTCCGCCACCCTGAAACGCAGCCTCGCCCGGATGATCTCACCGCCATGGGCGTGGGCATCATCATCGTCGGCGCGGGCATCTTCGTCATCACCGGGGTGACCGCCGCAGAGAAGGCCGGTCCCTCGATCGTGCTGTCGTTCGTGCTCGCCGGAACGGTCTGCGTGCTTGTCGCGCGCTCTGGTACAGCGAACTCGCGGCGATGGTGCCGGTCCCGGGCAGCGCCTACGCCGTGGCCGTCGGCATTGCCGTTACCTGGGCTACAGTCGTAAACGCTCGGCACTGGCCGAACCGGTCACCACCACCGAGGTGGTGTCGGCCGAGCGGTAGCGGGCGATCTTTCGGCAATTGGGATCTTGCACGAATTCGTTGCGACCGTCCCCGATTCATTGCGTACGACCAGGGATTTCGGCACGCTCTCTGGCAAGAGCACGGCCACCCACCCTCGGGGCCGTACGGAAAGGACAACGAACCCTATGTCCGATGACGAGAAACAGATCCGGATCCTGATCGAGCGATGGGCCGCCGCGGTGCACGTGGGCGATCTCGACGGTGTCCTCGCCGACCATGCCCCCGACATCGTGATGTTCGATGTGCCGCCGCCCCACGAGGGCGTCCGCGGTATCGACGCCTATCGGAACGTCTGGCCCGGCTTCTTCGACTGGCAGGCCCACGGCGCGACCTTCGACATCGTCTCCCTCGAGGTCGCGGCCTCCGGCGACGTCGCCTTCGCTTACGCCCTGCTGCTGTGCGGCACCGCCGAGGACTTCGCCGCCGACCCGGCCAAACGGCTACGCCTCACCCTCGGGCTGCGCAAGCAGAACGGGCGCTGGGTCGTTGTGCACGAACATCATTCCTTCCCCGACGCGGGGCTCGAACAGGGCGCCGTCTAGCGCTCGACGGCGGCCGCGGCTGCACTCGATGCAACGGCGCACCGAGGGCAGCTGCGGGTACTCGGCTTCCACCTGCCGTCAGCACCCCAGCGGGCCCCGAAATTCGCCGGATGCCATTGTGCGTACAGCGCAGCGCTGCCAGTCGACTGCCTGCTGCGCCCGAAACGCCGCATCGAGTGCACCAGGAGTTCCACGTGAATCAGCCTGATTACACCAATCATCCGGGCACCCGGCCGCCTGGTACGAGAACTGGACCGACGCCTCCGACTCGCCGTAGCAGCATCGTCCGGAGCCCGGCGGCGAACGCGAGTACCCGACCCTGACCTACGAGCGCGACGGGCGCATCGCGCGGATCACCTTCAATCGTCCCGAGAAGGGCAACACGATCACCCCGGACACCCCGGTCGATCTGGCGCACAACGAAGCGCGAAGCGCACTATGTGCTCGATGAAATCCTCGGCAACGCAACGGATCTGCCGATCACCGAGCCCGCCACCGATACGCACGACGTTATCTTGGTGAACTTCGGCCTGTTCGATCTGCTCGGGCTGCAACTCTCGCCGCGCATCCGGGACCTGGGGCGGATCACCTTGTATCGGCCGGGCCCGCGCGGCGAGGCGGAGTCCCGGTTCCCGCACGCGGGGCCGCTGCTGACCCGACGGTGCAACCTGGATCTGATCGCCGAGCACTATGACGACCTGCTCAGGTTGGCCGGGTCGCTGAAATTTGGGCACACCACCGCGTCGCTGCTGGTCGGCAAGCTGTCCGGCTCCGGGCGGCACAACACTGGCCGCCGCGCTCGAGGAGTACGGGGCGCTGCGGCGCACCATCTACGCCGCGAAGTACTTGTCCGATCCGGATTATCGGCGCAAGATCGCCCGCCAGCTCAACAAGGGCGAATCCCTGCATGCGTTGCGCCGTGACCTGCTCTACGCCCACGAAGGCATGATCCGGGCCCGGCACCTGGAAGCCCAGACCGAACAAGCGTGGTGCCTGACCCTGGCCACCAACTCGGTAATCGCCTGGACCACAGAGTATTACGGGCTCGCGATCGAGCAGATGCGACGTACCGGACGGCGTATCGATGACGAAGTCCTGGCCCACATCTCCCCAGCCCACAGAGAGAACATCAACTTCTTCGGTGCCATCGAGGTCGACATCGACGCCGAACTCGCACAACTCGGCCCTACCGGTTACCGGCCGCTGCGGGTCCGCGACACCCTCCTCTGATCACGCCCACATCCGGTTGCCTATCGTGAATTGCCTTGTACTGGTGTGGCATGGAATGCATACCATCAGATGGGTGAGATCCCCCGCCGACTTCGTGATTGTCGACGGACCTACAGCGACGATGTATTGCGGGTCGCACGCTGCCGGGCATTTGGGTCCGCTCCTGCTTGTGGGGCCGGACAACACGATTCGGCGGGCTCGGGCAGAGGAGTCGGTCGAGGACTTCGACCCCTGGTGCGAAGCCGTGGTGCTGATCGATGTGCGACGTCGGGTGCTTGCGTTGTCCGGGCGGCTGGACATGTCGTGGTGGGACGTGCTGACTCCGAGTTCAGGCGAGCTGCAATATGCCTACCGCGCCGCATACTATGCGTTGCTCGCACAAGCATGGCCGGGATGGGAGCTCCAATGGGCCTACGAAGGTATGGACGACATCGTGCGGTATCTCGGAACTCGGTACCGCGGTGACAACTACGGTCCAGGGCCAACATTCAGCGGGCCTTGGTACGACAGGTCACCGGTCTACGTCGACCCCGAATCGGACAATCCGTGTGACTCCCTGCTCGTTACACATGCTGTCGAGCCTGGTGCGCCGGTACGGGCGTACCACCTGTACAACGACGAAAACTCCGCCTTCGGGATCGGTGCGACGCTGGCGACCGCACTGCCCCCCACCGGTCTGGTGACCGAGCTGCCATATCCACCCACCAGTGGACTGCAATTGGACCTGGGTGCGCGGCATGCGATGGTGTGGACCATTCGCGAACTTACCGGTCTGCGCTCCGACTGGCCGCGGCTGTGGCCGGGTTGGCAGCTGGAGATCCAAAACGACCGATACGAAACGCAACTCGCCCGCTGCGATGGCCGGCTGTTCATCCTGGAACCCGACATGGCCTCGGCATGGGACCACCTCACCCGATGGGCGACACCCGGCATGATCGCCACGGAGCGCTCGCAATTGCGCCACACGCCACGCTGGCCCGCCCTGGTGTGCCCGCCTAGACGCGACGGCCGCCGGCGGGCTGCACCGAGACGACAATCCCGCGATGCTTGACCACCTCCACTCGCGCCCGCCGACCGTCTGTTCATCCGTCACCCCCGAGGGCAGACCTGAGCGTCGGACTGCACAGTCGCTCATTGCGGCCAACCACGCACGCTCATGCCGCCTACCGCGCTGTGGTGTGGGTCCCGTTACTACCAGAACCCCGAGCCCGCGACACGCTGTTTTGATCCGAGTCTCGCAGTGGGTTATCGCGCCCCCGAATATCCCAAAACGCCGATCATGTGATGTTCGGCTGGGCTGTGTGAGTTTCGCCAGCTTGATGCGGAAGGCCGCCGTAACGTAGTCCGTTCATGAGGAGGGCGAGCAGGCGGCCGGCTCGAGCGGAGCTGTCCGGGGTGTCCTGGGCGGCCCAGGCGATGGCGCCGACCATCTTCAGCACATCTGCTTCGTCCGCATCGGCGACGACCACGCCTGATTGCCGCGCCCGCGCCAGTAACGCGGCCCCGACCTCGAACAGCTCCGCATGCCAGGTCGATACCAGGCCATTCCCGTGGTCTAGCGCCGAGTTCATCACCGCGGCCGACAGACCCCGATAGGTCAAGGCATGCGTGAGCGAAGCACGCAACCACATGGACAACGCGTCGAACTCGTCCTCGACTGTCAGCAGCCCGCGACCAAGGTCGACCAACTCGGCCATCTGCTCGGCGAGCACCGCCTCGATGAGATCCAGCCGAGCGGGGAAATGCCGATACAGCGTCCCGCTGGCCACTCCTGCCCGCCGAGCGATCTCGTCCAAGGAGGCGTCCACGCCGAACTCGGCGAACGCAATTCGCGCCTGCTCGAGCAACTGCTCGTAGTTACGCCGGGCGTCTGCACGCCTCGGACGCCCCACACGCGACCGCGATTCGTGGCCTGCCAGCGCAATCACCACACCCTTGCTAACCGGGGACACAGTCCGCTACCGTACCCACCTAACCGGACCATGCCTCACTTTACTGGCATGGTTCACCCCGAGCATGGAGGGCCACCCCAATGGCGCTGACGGAACAAGAGCGGATCGACATCAACGACCTGATCAATCTCCACGGCCACCTCACCGACGCGGGCGAGCTGGACCGAGCGGGTGAGCTGTTCACCCCAGATGTCACCTATGACCTGGACGACTTCGGCCTCGGCTCGTTGCATGGGACCGCTGCTGTGCGTGAGGCCGCGCTCGCATTGGGCGATGCCAACCCGGTCGGCCATCACGTCACCAACATCGTGATCACTCAGATCGACGATCGCGCGGCGCGGGTCCAATCCAAAGGAATCGGCATCAAGGCCGACGGGACTGCCGGCAGTGTCGTCTACGACGACATCGTCACGCGCCAGCCCGACGGCTGGAAGATCCGCTACCGCAAGGTGACTGCCAGGCGAGCGGCGCTCGGCGAGCAAGAAGCTGGTCCGCATGAGGTTCTGGAGCGTTGGCGCCAAGCCGCTATCAGCCAGTCCGCCGACGAAATGAGGCGCCTGTACGCCGTCGACGCGGTGCATGAGTTCCCGTTCACCCGCCCAGGCCTGCCATCCCGGCTCGAGGGCCGCGACGAAATCGTGAACTGGATAGCCGCAGGGTGGAACGCCAACCAACTGAAGTCCGAGCTGTACCGCACCCTTGCCATCCACGACACCACCGATCCAGACACGATCATCGTCGAGCAGGAAGCCCTCGGAACTAGCACAGCCACCGGCGGTTTCGCGCTTCCCAACATCATTGTGCTGACCGTGCGCAACGGGCAGATCGCCCATCTGCGCGACTACGTCAACATCCTGGCGGACGCAGCCGCCATGGGGCGCGATATGTAAAGGCTGAAAACCGTGCACGGAACCGAACGTGGTACGGGTGAGCGCGTCCAGCTGACCGGCCTCATGCCGCATACCGCGCGGTGCGATGGGGCAAAAAGATCGTTTCCGCCTACGACCCGACCGCCGCAGCGAGCCACAGCCCATTCATCGCCGTTGACCAGCCGTTACCCGAAGTTCGTTGGATTTTCGGCGCTACCGGAACCCCCACTTCCATGGAACCGGAACAGTTTGCTGACCGGACACAGCAATCAGAGTCATGCCGATTGCGTATCGGTCGGGTGCAGCGAGCCGCCGCCCCGTCCAGGACAAGGCACCGCTTCATGGCGCCGCGGCTACTTTGCACTTCTAGTCACGGATCGTAGTTCGACGCCGAACTGCCAGGCGACCGCCGCCGCTGCGGCTCGGAGGGCCCCGACCGCATCGGCATCACCAGCGTCTGCGCCATCAGCAGCACCCTGCGCCACATCCGGGCAGCACGCCGGATCGACGGCCAGCACCAGTCCGAGCAGATCTTCCAGCGCCCGCCCGATCCGCAGATCAGCCAGCTCATATCGATTGCGCCGCCCCTCCCGGCTCTGCGACGACCAACCCGCAACCCCGAAGGCAGGCAAGGTGATTCGACAGAATCTGCCGCGGCACCCCGATCGCGTCGGCGAGGTCGGCCGGATGTCCCGGCGCCTCCCGCAGCCGCAGCAGGATCTGGGTACGTGTCGCATCCGACAGCGCGTGCCCGAATCTGATCAGCGCCTCGTTGTGCACGGTGGTCCGCATACGTCAGACAGTAAATTACATTCTGTATTCAGAACATTCTGTATCGTTTGGCCCTTCCGTTCGGCGGAAATCCGAGCCGATAGGGTCGACGAGGTGACCTGGACCGTTGGCTTCGACCTCGACATGACCCTCATCGACTCGCGTTCGGGCGTCGCCCTGGCGATCGACACCGTCGCCGCCGAGTTCGATGTTCCCCTTCAGGGAACCGCACTCGCCGAACAACTCGGCCCGCCGCTGGGCATGCTGTTGGCCGACTCAGGCGCCCCCGCCGAGTTGATCCCCGCCATGGTCGCCCGCTACCGAGAGTTCTATCCGACCGTCGTACCGAGAATTCCGGCACTGCCGGGCGCCGACGCGGCACTGGCCGCGGTGGCCGCGCGGGGCGGACGGATACTGATCGTGACCGGCAAGCACGAACCACTCGCCAGGCTGCATGTCGTCGAATTGGGTTGGCACGTTGACCATTTGGCGGGAAACCTGTGGTCGGCAGGCAAGGCCGGGGTGCTGCGCGAACAGCGAGCCGACCTGTTCGTGGGCGATCATGCCGGTGATATGCGCGGCGCGCAGGCGGCGGGCGTGTTCGCCGTCGGGGTCACCACCGGACCGTGTGATGCCGACGAACTTCGGGCGGCGGGCGCGGATGTGGTGCTCGACGATCTCACCGAATTTCCGGACTGGCTCACCCGATTCGGCGACACCGCGGTTGCGCAGAGCACCGACGCCGAGACGTAACCCCGCGTTGCTCAGCGCTCGGACGCGGCGGCCTCCAATGACTGGAACCGCAGCGTCAAACCATCCAGCAGCGCCCGCAGCCCGGTCTCGAAGGCGGCGTCGTCGATGTCACGCTGCCGTCCCGACAGCAGATGCGCCTCGTCGAGATGCGGATAGTTGCCCCGATACACCGCCGCGTCCTCCAGGAAGCTGCCCGCGAACGATCCCAGTGTCGATCCGGTGACGAAGAACCGCATGAGCGCACCCACCTGGGTCGCCTCCCGCCGCGGCCACCCGGAAGCCACCAATCCTCCGAATACCGCATCGGCCTGCGCAGCGCATTCGGCCGACGACCCATCCCCCGATTGAACGCGGGCACCAGGTTCGGATGCTCGGCCAGCGCCGTGCGATAGGACCCGGCCCACGTCTGCAGTGCGCCACGCCAATCCGTGATTACTGCCTGGTGCTCGAGGAACTCGGCCGCGGCGACTCCGCGGTGCGTCCAAGGCGTAGTCGTTCGCGCACGAGGCCGCCGTGCGTTCCGCCGATCGCGCGCCGCAGGTGTTCGGCGGCTACGGCTACATTGACGTATTCCCCCGTCGGCAAATACCTGCGCGACGCCAAGGTCATGACCCTCTACGAGGGCACCAGCCAAATCCAGAAGCTGCTGATCGGCCGTGCTCTGACCGGAATCAGTGCATTCTGATGCCGCCGGGTCCTGGCCGAACACCTACCGAGGAGGACGATCAATGAGCAGATTCACCGACAAGGTCGCCGTTGTCACCGGCGCGGCGCAGGGCATCGGCGCGGCCACCGCGCTGAAGCTGGCCGTCGAAGGCGCGGTGGTCGCCGTGCTCGACCGCAATGCTCCGGACGACACCCTCACGCAGATCGAGCGAGCAGGCGGCACCGCCCGCGGCTACATCTGCGATGTCACCGACCGCGCGTCCGTGCAATCCGTATTCGACCATCTGGCAACCGATCTCGGTGCACCACACATCCTCGTCAACAATGCGGGCATCACCCGCGACGACCTGTTCTTCCGACTCTCCGAGGACGACTGGAACGCGGTGCTGTCGGTCAACCTGACCGGCGTCTACCACTGCGCCCAGGTCGCCCAGAAATTCATGGTCGCCCAGCGGTACGGCAAGATCGTCTCGCTGTCGAGCCGCTCGGCCCTCGGCAACCGTGGCCAGGCGAACTACGCCGCCGCCAAGGCCGGCATCCAGGGCCTGACCGCAACCCTCGCCATCGAACTCGGCCCCTACAACGTCAACGTCAACGCCGTCGCCCCCGGCTACATCGCCACCGCAATGACCGCCGCCACCGCCAACCGCATCGGCCTCACCGCCGAGGAACACCAGAAAATCATCGCCGAGCACACTCCCCTCGGCCGCGTCGGCCAACCCGCAGAGGTCGCCGCCGTCATCGCCTTCCTCGCCAGCGACGAGGCCTCCTACGTCAGCGGCCAGACCCTGTACGTCAACGGCGGAGCCCGCTGACCCGCCATCCTCCTCGAATACGAGAGCGGCCGCCCGGTATGCGAATGTGACGTCGAGTCCGTTCGATCGACGACATGCCCATTCGACAGCAAGACCGCTAGCCGATGCCCTCAGGCACCGTCGGGTCGATGCTCGGCATCCCAACGCTGACGAGCCGAAGCGATGGCGCCTTTGTGATCTCGTGACCAATCGGCAACAGTCAGAATCGCCTGCGCGAGCCTGCGTCCGGTCTCGGTGAGCCGATACTCGACCTGCGGCGGGATGGTCGGATATGCGATCCGGTCCACCATCCCGTCCCGGCACAACCGCTTGGTGGTCAGCGTCAGCATGCGCTGCGAGATCCCCGGAATCGCTCGTTCCAGCTCACGGAAGCGGCGCACCCCCTTGCTCAACTCCACGATCACCAGCACCGTCCATCGATCCCCCAGCCGGTCGAGCACATCCCGGATCCCGCAGTCGTACTCGCCACAGCTGCGGATGCTGGGACGTGTTCAGCAACTGCAACGTTCGGGAGTGTTCCGATGATCCTTGTAACCGGTATCTCCGGGTCGCTCGGCGGCCTCGTCTTCGACGGGCTGTCCGCGCTCGACGACCCCACCGTCATCGCGGCAGCCGCTCCGGTGACGGCGTCGATAGCCGACGGGTCGAATTCGACGACCCCACGACCCTGGCCGACGGCTTCCGGGACGTAGACGTACTGGTGTTCATCTCGGCCGGATACGCCGAAGACGATGTGGTGGTTGCCCGGCACGGCGCAGTAGTCGCCGCCGCCACGGCCGCCGGGGTCCGGCACGTCATCTACACCAGCCTCGCGGGTTCCGGCGATCTGATGACCATCGCGCTACCGCACCGGTGGACCGAGACACGTTTGACGGCCGCACCGCTGGATGTGACGATCCTGCGCAACGGCCTCTACGCCGAGGTGTCGGTCGGTCTTGGCCGCAGCGGGCGCGGCGTCGGCCGCCGAAACCGGTGTCTACGCGGCCGCATTCGGCACCGGGCGGGTCTCGGAGGTCGCCCGCGAAGACCTCGCCGATGTAGCGGTGCGGGTGACCGCCGAGACCAGCCGGGACCTCCTCGCGGGCGGTCGCAGCAGACACGCGGACAAGGTGTACGAACTGGAGGGCATCGCCACGATCGGTGGGCTCGACATCGCCGAAGTCTTGACCGAATCGCTGGGCCGATCGGTGGACTATCGGACGATGTCGTTGTTCGACACGCGAATTGCCTTGCAGCACCTCGGAATGGAGCCCTACCAGATCACGAATGCGCTCTCGCTGTTCGCGAACATCGGCGCGGGCGTGCTCGAGGCGAGCCATACCGATCTGCTCGAACTGCTACCCACCGAACCCCATGACGTGCGAGCGCTCATCACCGGCGCCGTTCAAGCCGGTGGGTACCAATCCATTTCGGTCGACGCGCCCCGCTGAGTTCGGCTGTCCTGGCGCCGCGCCGAGCCGATCGGAGAATTCGGTCGGTCTCGGTCAGCGTGACGCGTTCACCAGGGCACCGTGCCGAACCGGTCGAAGAAACTGCCGGTCGGCCCGTCCGGTCCGATGGAGGCGAGCCGGACGATGGCATCGGTGCCCTCGGTGACGGTCTGGTGGCCGGAATTGTTGTTCAGATCCGTTGCGGTGTAACCGGGATCGACGGCGTTCACTTGAATACCGGGCAGCGCTCGCGAGTACTGCGAAGTGATCATGTTCAGCGCGGTCTTCGACGACGGATACGGCAGTCCGAGCAGGCTGGATTCGAGGCGGGTCGGGTCGGAGGTGATGGCCAGCGAGCCGATCCCGCTGGACACCATCACGATTCGGGGCTGGGTGGCGGCGCGCAGCAGCGGGAGGAAGGCGTTGGTCACCGCAACTGCGCCGAAGACGTTGGTCTCGAAGACCGCGCGGAAGTCGGCCGCCTCGGTCTCGGGTGGGGACTTTCGGGTGCCGCCGATGCCCGCATTGTTCACCAGCACATCCAGCCGCGAGGTCCGTTGCCCGACCGCCTCGACGGCCGCGGCGATCGATGCGGTAGAGGTGACGTCCAGCTGGACGAATTCGACGTTCAGTCCGGCCTCGGCGAGTTCGGCGGCCGTCGCCTTGCCGCTGTCGGCACCTCGCGCTCCGAGAAAGACCTGCCAACCCTGTTCGGCCAGCCTGCGGACCGTCTCTCGACCCAGTCCCTTGTTCGCCCCGGTGACCAGGGCGGTTGTGGTGTCGTTCGTCGCGTTCATGATTCGAGCATCGTCCGCGGCACCGAAGCTCGCCAGGGTTGGCAACTCCTGGGAGCAACAGTCCCACCCGGTCTCTCCCCCGCTGCGGCATGATCGGTGCATGGATCGCACGGAACTCGCCGAGCTGCTTCGGCAGGCCCGCTCGCGCGTCCGGCCCCGCGATGTCGGGTTGCCCGCGGGATCCCGCAGACAGGTGCCAGGACTGCGGCGCGAAGAAGTCGCACAACTGGCCGGTGTCAGCGTCGACTATGTGGTCCGGCTCGAGCAGGGCCGCGGCCCGCACCCCTCGACCGCCGTTCTCGCGGCATTGGCCCGCGCGCTGCGCCTCAACGACGAGGACCGGGATCTGCTGTTTCAGTTCGCCGGCGCCGCACCACCCCAGGCCGGCCGCATCGCCATGGTGGTCCGGCCAAGCGTGCTGCGGCTGCTGGACCGAATGGACGATCTGCCCACGCTGGTCCTCTCCGCGAAAGGCGATGTGCTGGCCTGGAATTCGATGGCGGCAGCGCTGCTCGGCGATTTCTCCGCTTGGCCGCCGGCGCAGCGCAACATCATCTGGCAGCAGTTCCTCGGCACCGGCCCCCGGCGCGTGGCGATGGCCCCTGCCGAAGCGGCGACCGCCGCCGTGTTCTCGGTGGGCAGCCTGCGCAGCGCCAGAGCCCGCTACCAGGACGACCTCGACCTGCTCCGCCTGATCAGCGAATTACGCGCGCGCAGCCCACGATTCGAACAACTGTGGAACGAGCGTCGCTCCGAGCAGTGGCGCAGCGCGACCAAATCGGTCGACCATCCCGAGCTGGGCCTACTGGTCTTGGAGTGCGACACGCTGCTCGTCCCGGACACCGACCAGGTCGTCATCGTCTACTCCGCCGCACCCGACACCCCCGCGGCCTCCGCCCTCGCACTGCTGCGCATCACCGGCACCCAACAGTTCACCGAGCGAACGTAATTCGAGCACGCCCGTGCACGTGTGCGAGTTCTGCGACGGCACGATCAGTCGTCGGAACGTGTGACTCGATGTCGCCGCCATCGTGCGACAGCCGACCGCACAGCGCCCTCGGGGAGTGCCGACACGACCGGACCCGGCGGCCCGGTCGTGTTCCTCCGCTGCCTATGCGGCCTTGTATTTGCGGAGGTATTCGCCGGTGAGTGAGGTCGGATGCTCCAGCAGTGCGGCCGGAGTGCCGGTGAAGACCACCTCGCCACCGTCCTTGCCGCCGTCGGGGCCCAGGTCGATCACCCAGTCCGAGTGGGCGACCACGTCCAGATTGTGTTCGATCACAATGACCGTATTACCGCGGTCGACCAAACCGTCCATCAGCGCGAGCAGAGTGTCCACATCCGACATGTGCAGCCCGGTGGTCGGCTCGTCCAGAACGTAGACGGTGCCGGTGTTCTGCAGCTGGGTGGCCAGCTTGATGCGTTGCCGCTCACCGCCGGACAGGGTGCTCATGGCCTGGCCAAGGCTCAGGTAGTCGAGGCCTACTTCGTTCATGGTGCGCAACCTGGTATGAAGCGCCTTCTCCGCGAAGAACTTCAGCGCCTCCTCGGCCGTCATCTCCAGTACGTCGGCAATCGACTTGCCGCGCAACGTGTGTGCGAGCACCTCATCGGAGAAGCGTCGTCCGTCGCAGGCGTCGCAGTGGGTGGTCACCGGATCCATGTAGGCGACCTCGGTGATGATGACCCCGCGGCCCTCGCATTGTTTGCAGGCACCGGCCGAGTTGAAACTGAACAGGCCCGGCGACTCCCCGGTGGCCTTGGCGAACAGCTTGCGGATGGGATCCATCAACCCCAGATACGTGGCCGGGGTGGAGCGCGACGACGCCGCGATCGCGGACTGGTCGACGAAGATCGCCTCGGGATGCTTGCGCACGAACACATCTCGGATGAGGCTGCTCTTACCGGATCCGGCCACACCGGTGATCGAGGTGAGCACACCGGTCGGAATCGCGACCGTCACATCCTTCAGGTTGTGCACGCTGGCATGCTCGATAACCAACTCGCCGTTCGACTTCCGGAACGTTTCCTTCACCGTGAACAGCCTGCGCAGTCCGGCGCCGGTAGGAGTATCGGACTCGCGCAGGTCGGCGAAGCTGCCCTCGAACACCACCTGCCCGCCGTGCACACCGGCGCGTGGACCGACATCGACGATGTGGTCGGCGATCTGGATGACATCGGGATCGTGCTCGACGACGAGCACGGTATTGCCCTTGTCCCGCAACTCCTTCAACAGATTGTTCAACCGGCCGACATCCCGGGGATGCAGCCCGACGCTCGGCTCGTCGAAGATGTAGGTCATCCCGATCAATGTGCTGGCCAGATGCTTGATCATCTTGAGCCGCTGCCCCTCACCGCCCGACAGGCTCGAGGTCGCCCGATCCAGGCTCAGATAGCCGAGCCCGATATCGGCGACCCGCTGCAGCGCGGTGCGGATGGCCCCGGCGAGCCCGAGCGCGGCCGGATCGGTGACCTCCTCCAGCACCGCCATCAGATCGGTGATCTGCAACCGCGACCAGTCGGCGATATTGCGTCCATTGATCTTCGTCGCGAGCGCCTCGGCATTGAGCCGAGCGCCCTAATGGGAGCTACCGGGTCGGTCGGTAGGGCAGACTCGGTGCCGGTAGCCCCGGCAGGTGAGCACTTACGCACCCTGAGCTTCGAGTTCTTGTGTCAGACCGTGCCCCTGCCGGTGGCCGGGAGCGAAACAACTTATGGGATGTCGTGCCCACCAACACCTTTGGTGTGAGCACTGGTCCATTAGGGCGCTGGGTCTCCCGTCGGCTGCTGATAACCGAACCGGCAGATTCAGGAGCACACGATGCTGTTCGTCGGAGACGACTGGGCCGAAGATCACCATGACGTGGAGGTGCAGGACGAACAAGGCAAGACCCTGAAGGCAGCCAGGCTACCCGAGGGCGTCGAGGGCATGACCCGGCTGCATGAGCTGATCGCCCGGTTCCTGCCACAGGATTCCGATCCCGGGCAGGTGCTGGTGTGCATCGAGACCGACCGCGGCACGTGGGTGCGGGCGCTGGTCGCGGCCGGCTACCAGGTGTACGGGGTCAACCCGAAAACCGCTGCCCGTCATCGGGAACTGCTGTCGCTGTCGGGCGCCAAGGACGACAAGGCCGACGCGAAGACCCTGGCCGACATGCTGCGCACCCGCCGCCACCAGCTGCGTCAGGTCGCCGCCGATTCCGACGAGGCCGCGGCGGTCAAGGTCGCCGCCCGCGCGCATCAGACGTTGATCTGGGAACGCACCCGGCACATGCTGCGGCTGCGCACGGCGCTGCGCGAGTACTTCCCGGCGGCACTCGAGGCCTACAAGCCGCTCGGGCTCGCCGGTGCCGACACCCTCGAACTGCTGGGCAAGGCCGCCGATCCCGCCACTGCGGCACGGTTGACGATCGGCCAGATCACTACCGCGCTCAAGCGGGCACGACGCCGCGATATCCCCGCCAAGGCCGCCGCGATCCAGGCGGCGCTGCGCGGTGAGCACCTGGGCCAGGCCGAGATCGTGGCCGGCGCCTACGCGGCATCGGTCCGCGCGACGGTCGCGGTCCTGCGCACCCTCAACGAGCAGGTCAAGATCCTCGAGGGCGAGGTGGGGTCGTGTTTTGGCCGGCACCCGGACGCTGAGGTCTACCTCAGCCAACCCGGCATGGGCGTGATCACCGGCGCCCGGGTGCTTGCCGAGTTCGGCGACGCCGATGGCCGTTACGCCGACGCCAAATCCCGCAAGAACTACGCCGGCACCGCCCCGATCACCCGCCAGTCCGGCAAGACCAAAACCGTCCACGCCCGGTTCGTCCACAACGATCGGCTCGTCGACGCCCTGCACATGCAGGCCGGTGCGGCGATCCTGCACGACCCCGGAGCGCGCGCCTACTACGACGAGCTACGAGCCCGCGACATGAACTACAACGCCGCTCTCCGCCAGCTCGGCAACCGGCTCGTCGGCATCCTGCACGGCTGCCTGAAAACCAAGACTCCCTACAGCCAGCAAGCGGCCTGGTCACACCGCTACCAGCACCTCGCAGCTTGAATTTCCTTGACACCCAAGCTCCTGGGATGTCTGACACGTCGGGCACACACCCTCGGTGAGGAACTTCTGCATCTGCTCGCGGGTCTTCTCGCTGAGCGTGGAGGTGTCGCGCTGCAATCGGGTGCGGGTGAATTTGGTCGCCACCCCTTCGTAATTCGCCTTCCAGGTGCCCTTGCTGAAGGTCAGCTCCACCTTGCCGCCACTGCCGTAGAGCAGATCATGGAACTCCTCCTCGGTGTAGTCGGCCAGCGTCTTGTCCGGATCGAACCGACCCGACTTCCCGTAGAGCTGCCAGTCACCGCTGCCGACCGCGTAGCCGGGCAACAGGATCGCGCCGTCGTTGAGCGACTTGCTGCGATCAACCAGCCGATCCGGATCGGCACGCACAGTCATGCCGAGGCCATCGCAATCCGGGCACATCCCCTGCGGCACATTGAAGGAGTAGTTGTAGACGAATCCGGCCGAGGGCGAACCGAATCGGGCGAACATGGCGCGCACCATCGAGTAGATATCGGTCATCGTCCCGACGGTGGAGCGCGGGCCGCCACCGACCGGCTGCTGGTCGATGATCACCGGCGCGGTCAGGTTCTCGATCGCCTCGGCGTGCGGGCGCTCGTAGCGTGGCAGGAAGTTGAGTATGAACGCCGGGAACGTGGCGTAGAGCTGGCGCTGGGATTCCACGGCGATGGTGTCGAACACGATCGAGGACTTCCCGGACCCGGAGACACCGGTGAACACGGTGATCTTGTTCTTCGGAATCTCCAGCGACACATCACGCAGGTTGTGCTCGCTGGCGCCCAGCACCCGGATGACATCGCGAGCGGCGGATTCGGTGAATGGCATAGCCACAACCATGCCATCCGCCACCGACATTGCGCGCGGCGAAGAGTGACATAAATCACATTGATTCTGATTGTGAATAACTCTCCGCGCGGTCTCGTCGGTACGGTCGTCTTGGTGAGTCGCGATCCGTATTGGAACCACAACACGCACTACCATTCCTGGCTGCTGGCCCAGGTCCCACCGACCGCACAGACCGCGCTCGACGTGGGCTGCGGTGACGGATTACTCGCGAACAAGCTTGCGCACCAGTGCGATTCCGTCCTTGGGATCGATATCGACGCCGACGTCCTCACCCGCGCCCGCGGCCGGGCCAACGTTCGTTTCTGGCGCGCCGACTTCCGCACACTGTCGGGCCGCTTCGATTTCGTGTCGGCGGTGGCGAGCGTTCATCATGTGCCGCTGCCCCAGGGCCTCACCGCGCTGCGCGATCTGGTCGCGCCCGGCGGCACCCTGGTGATCCTCGGTCTATGGAAGATGAGCGTGCGGACCGACCCGCTGCACACCGTCCTGATACCGGTCATCCGGGCCGTCGATGCCGTGCACCCCGCAGCTACCGACCCGGCACCCGTGCAGAGTCCGCAGGACACCCTCGCCGAGATCCGGCGCGCGGCAGCCGACATCCTGCCCGACGCTCGCATCCGACGCCGATTGATGTGGCGCTATACCTTGCTCTGGCACAAGCCGACCGAATAGGCCGGGCCACCACTGCTCCGCAGCTACTGCCCATGAGCAGGCCTACGGCGGGCCTCGTCCGTTCGATCGAACGGACGGCACCCGATCAGCGCAGCAGCTCGATGACCGGCGCGAAGTTCTCCATGCTGTCCTCGAGCACGGTGATGTAGCTGATGCCATACTGCTCGCGGCGCTCGCGCAGTCGCTGCGCCATCTCCTCCGGCGTCCCGATCAGCAGGATCGGCAGTTCTTCCGGCGTGTCCGCGACCTCCGGCGGCAGCGCGGGACCGAATACCTCCAACACCGCCGAGCGGTCCTGGGGCGGAACCACCCGCTGGATAAGGATATTCAGCTCCACCTGCTCGGCGCGCGCACCGAGCAGCCCGCGCACATAGGCGATCCGCTCCGCGGTTTCCTCGAGCCCGGCCATCTGCAGCGGCGCGCCGTTGCGGGCGGCCGCGGCACCGGTGAATCCGATGATGTCGGCGTGCGCGGCGGCGACCCGCAGCAGCCGGTCACCCCAACCGGCGATAAGCAGCGGCGGACCCGACGGCTGCGCGGGCTGCGGCTGATATTCCGGGTCCGCGAACAGTCGGCGCAGCGTGACGACCGTGTTCTCCAGGTGCTCGACGCGCTTGCCGCCGCTCTCGAACGGGATTCCCGCCGCCTCGAATTCGGCCTTCACATACCCAGCGCCCAGGCCGAGTTCCACTCGACCGTCGGTGAACCGGTCCGTACCCGCGACATCGCGGGCCAGCAGCACCGGGTTGTAGAACGGCGTGTTCAGCACGAAGGTGTTCAACCGGACCCGCTCGGTCGCCTCGGCCGCCAGAACTATCGCAGGAAACGGCGCGGGCAACCCTAGATGATCGGCCACGCCGATCACGTCGTATCCGAATTCCTCGGCCCTGCGGCACTTTTCGACCCAGTTGGCCCGCGACTCGGGAACCACCATGTTGACGCCGAACCGGAACGGTCGCTGCACAGTCACAACCCTTGTCTACCCAATGCGGTCCGGTTAGGCCAACTCGACGGCCGTCCGCCCGGTCGGCTCAGCACTGCACGAACGCGCTCGCAGCCAGGGCGATACCGATCAGAGTGAGCGCCGCCGCGAACACCGGCAACCGACGGCGGACCGGCGGACGCGTCGCCCGATTATCCGGCGATGCGCGCTCAGGTCCGGAATCGACGGTCTCTTCCGTGGTCGTGCGGCGCCGCCACCAGCGCCGCAGCAGTCCTATCGTGGTGATGAGCAGCGTGGCGACCAACATGTCCGAATCCCTCAGGCCGAGGCGGAGTTCGCCGACAACGGTCCCGGATTCCGTACTGGCCCACCGGAACCACGACCTCGCGGTTGCGCGACGATTCCGTACACCAGCAGGCTGTCGGCGGTGTCGACGACCATTTCCCGGATCGGGCGCATCGTCGCGCCGAGTTCCCGGCGCGCCTTCTCGGCGCTGAGCCGTTCGGTGCGCCCCAGCGTCGGTACGGCCAGGCGCAGCCCCTTGTCGAACACGGCGATCGTCCGCACCAGCCAATCCGGCAGTCCGCGGGTCGGTACCCGGAACCCGAGGGAGTCGAACTCCTCGGCCAATATTCGCGCCATCTCCCCCATCCAGAGGTGCTCGCCCGAGCAGATATACCGATTCCCCGCGGCCTCTGGCACCTCCATGGCCAGCCGGTGCGCGGTCGCGAGATCCCGCACATCGACGACCGACCACCCCACCCGCGGTGACCCTGGCGTGTCGCGGGCGAGCAGTCGGCGGATCGGTTCGTGCGAGGTGCTCGTTGCCGCGTATTGCACCGGCCCCAGCACCATTCCGGGGTTCACCACCGCCAGTTCGAGGCCGCGATCGGCGGGCTGCGCATCGACAAACTCCCAGGCCGCCCGCTCGGCCAGGGTCTTGCTCTTCTGATAGGCCGGACTGCGTTCCACCACCGTCCAATCCGCCTCGGTGCGCAGCGCGTCGGTCCGATGACCGTGCGCCACGGCCGCGATCGACGACGTGAGTACCACTCGCCGCACCGTGTCGCTCGCGACGCAGGCGCGCAGCACCCGCAGAGTGCCGTCCACGGCGGTGGTGATCAATTCCTGTTCGTCCTCCGGCGGCGCCGATGGAAACGGCGAGGCCACGTGTAGGACGTAGGTACAGCCGGAAACCGCTGCAGCCCAGCCGGATTCGCCGTCCAGGTCCGCCGCGACGAATTCGAGGTCGCCGCCGGTGCGCTCAGCCAGCCGCAGCAGATGCGCCCGCCTGCCGGTGTTTCCGAGGTCGCGGACCGTTGCGCGCACCGCGTAACCGTGCTCCAGCAGTTCCGCGATGCAGTGCCCGGCGACGAATCCCGTTGCACCGGTGACAAGTACCCGTGTGCTCATATGCTCACCCGTCTCGAGGTCGGCACCAATCTGAGCGCCGCTCAGATAATCTAAGCATCGCAAAGATAGGTTGTCCAGGGTCTGTCGCCTAGGCTCGAACGGTGACGCGGACCTCCTACCACCACGGCGCATTGCGTGACGCGCTGCTGGCTGCCTGTCTGCGGTTGATCGAAACCGAGGGCATCGGCGCGGTCAGCCTGCGCCGGGTGGCCCGCGAAGCCGGCGTCAGTACCGGCGCGCCCTACCACCACTTCCCTGATCGAGCCGCGCTGCTCGCGGCCCTGTCCACGCAGGGATTCCGGCAACTCGGCAGCGAATTGGCGGCAGCGCGCTCGAACGCGGCGGCGCCACTGGAGGCGCTGACCGCGCTCGGCCAGGCGTATGTGCGGTTCTCCCGCGCGCACCCCGGCTATTTCCGGCTGATGTTCCGCCCCGAGCTATCCCAGCCGGACAAGCATCCCGACGCCATGGCCGCAGGCGATGCGGCGTTCGCCGTGCTGGCCGACGTCGTCGCCGACTGCGTCGCGGCCGGCGTACTGCCCGCGGCCAAGGCCGACACGCTAGCCGTCACCTGGTGGGGCCTCGCGCACGGACTGGCCTCGCTCTGGCTCGACGGACAATTGGAGAAGCGTTCGGTGCAGTTCGGCACGACGGCCCCCGAGCTCGTCGACGACATCATGCGCACGTTCACGACTCTCGTCGCTCCCGGCGCGTAACGCGCGCCGCCGCATCGCACCCCAGCAGCCTGCGCTGGCCTACAGTAAAATTGAATGTTTGCTGTCCCCGCCCTGCACTCCCGCACTTGATCCGAGAGGTAAGACCGGATGACCGCACAGCAGCTCGATCCCGTCGTCCAAGAGTTCGTCGACGCGCTCAACGCCAATGACAACGACCGGTTCTACGGCATTCTCACCGACGACGCGTCCATGTCCGACGACGGCGTCGAGCGGAATGTCGCACAGTGGACCGACTCCGAAATCTTCGGCAGCAACGGGCGCATGGACATCGAATCCGTCGGCGACGGCGGCACCGACCTGGTTGCCAACTACACCAATTCCCGGTGGGGTTCGATGCGCACCACGTGGCGATTCACCGTGCGCGAGGGCAAGATCAGCCGATTCGAAACCGGCCAGGCCTGATCGCGCTTGCCTTCGCCACCGCGACCTTGCCAGGCTGACGTCGTGTTCGTCGCGCCCCGTTACGGTACGGGCTCCCTGGCAGATCTGTTCCCCTCCCTGCTCGCCGGGCTCGGTATACCCGGCGAGGTCGACCGGCTCGGCCTCGGTCTGACAGCCAACCGGATCTGCGTACTGCTGATCGACGGCCTCGGCGCACAGGCGCTGGCCGCCCATCCCGATGTGGCGCCGTTCCTGTCGAGCCTCGTTCCGACCGAGCTGGCGGCGGGCTTCCCCAGCACCACCGCGACCAGCCTGAGTTCGCTCGGCGTCGGCGTTCCGCCCGGCGAGCACGGCATCGTCGGATATCTGATCAAAGTTCCCGGCTACGACCGGCTGGTGAATTCGCTGCGCTGGCGACTCCACGGCGAGGGGCCGAAGATCGACCTGCTGCGCGAGCTCGTCCCCGAGCAATTCCAGCCGAGCACAACGGTATTCGAGCGCGCCGTGGCGCACGGCATCGCCGTCACCCAGGTAGCCCCCAACTATCAGGCTGCCTCCGGACTTACCCGAGCGGTGTTGCGCGGCTGCGAATTTCGACCCAACGTCTCCTTCGGCGACCTCGTCGCAGGCGTCGCCGAAGCGCTGCGCGCGGGCAGCCGCTCGCTCGTCTACGCCTACCACGGTGACCTCGACACCACCGGACACGTGCGCGGACCCACCTCGGACGCATGGCTTTTGGAGCTCACGCACGTCGACCGCCTCGCCGCCGCCATCGCCGAACACCTCCCGCCCGACGGCGCGCTGATCGTCACCGCCGACCACGGCATGGTGGAACTCGACGAACGCATCGATTTCGACACCACAGCCGCACTGCAGGACGGCGTGGCCCGCCTCGGCGGCGAGCCGCGCGCCCGGCACGTGTACACCGTCGAGGGCGCCGCATCCGATGTCGCGGCCGCCTGGCAAGAATTCCTCGGCGCCGACTTCGCCGTGCTGGCCCGCGCCGACATCATCGCTCGCGGCTGGTTCGGCCCCACCGTCTCCCCGCAGTTCGCCGATCGCATCGGCGACCTGGTGGTGGTCGCGGGCGGCGGCCGCGGTGTCATCCGCAGCGGAGCCGAGCCGCTGCAATCGATCATGGTCGGCCATCACGGTTCACTCACACCGGCCGAGATGAACGTACCGCTGCGCATCACCCTCCACTGATTGTCCACATTGTTGGCCTTACGCTGGTGGCGATCGTCGCGGGCTCTGCCGCTCGCCCAGTCGCCAGGAGGAACACATGAACGCCACGCTGTCACAGACGGGCCTCGGGGTCGCGGCGGTCGCGTTATTGCTGGCCGGCTGCACCGATGTCCAGCGCGTACTCAACCGCGGTGGCGACACCCCGTGCAGCGAATACGTCAAGCAGGATCAGGACACCAAGCGGATGACAATCACCAAGTTCGTCAAGCAGCAGACCAAGGACGATCACGAACCCGCGGGCACCGTCGTGGACGGAACGATGATCTCGGTCGACCTGCTCTGCGGCGCGCAGCGAAATGCGGAAACGCCGATCAAGAACGCCGACGTGGCAGGCATTTTCATGAACAAGTGACCGTGGCGCGACCGCTGACCCACACGTTGCGGTGCGCGCCGCCGCGGCCGCCAGCTTGCTCCGCGACGAGGTCGCCCAGTCCTGGCAGCGTTCGCTGCACACCGTCGACCCCGGGCACCATCCTGTGGTCGTGCGGCGACCGCAGTGTCCGGCGCCACGCCGAATAGGTGAACTTCGCCCCGGGCGGTTGCTGGGACGAAAGCCACTTGGGTACCAACGCTTTATCGCTCGCGTTGCACAACGATCGACCGACCACCGGTCTTCTCCGCCGAGCATCTGGTCGCGGCATGCTACTGCGCGCCGATCCACGCACCCGATGCCAGACAGGTCGGCGTGCTCGATCAGTCCAGCTCCTGGAACCGCTCCCATCCCGCGGTGATGACCTCGGTGCGGGCCCTTGTCCCCGCGGTCGAGACCATGCTGCGCGCCGCTGCCCCCGCACCGGCAGCGGGTGTCTGCCTCGAATGCCTCGGCGCCGCAAGGGCTTTTGCGAGAGGGCAAGCCGGTGCCGCTGCCGCCTCGCCAACTCGAAATCCTGGCGCTGCTCGCGCTGGAACCCGACGGTTTCACCCCACTGCACGCCGCCGTCTACGGCGACCGCCCGGCATCCGCCAGCACGCTGAAAGCCGATGTCTCAGGCCGGCACCGCAAGCCCCGTCGTCGGTGCCGGCCGGGATGACGGGGTGCGGGCGCGCAGGTGACGAACGGTCAGCGACCGGGCAGGAAGCGGATGCTGCGCGCGAGCATCATCAGCAGCCGCTGCCACTTGTCCTGCGAAACCAGCGGCGGCGCATCCAGGTTCATGAACCTGGTGACGACCACCGTCTGCGGTTCGGTGAACTTCAGCAGTCCGTCCGGGCCGTGCCTGCGGCCGACGCCGGAAATTCCCATGCCACCCATCGGGGCCGCGGTGGTACCCCAGGCCGGGGCATATCCCTCGTCGACGCATACCGTGCCGGCATGCAGTTGCTGCGCGATCTGCTCGCCCTCGCTCTTGGTGGCCCCCCACACGCTGGCATTCAGGCCGTACTCGGTGTCGTTGGCCAGCCGGATTGCCTCGTCCGCGGCGTCGACCGGGTAGATCGACACCAGCGGGCCGAAGGTTTCGTCGCGGCCGCAGGACATCTCGTCGGTCACGTCGGCCAGCACCGTCGGCTCGAAGAACAGCGGGCCGAGATCCGGGCGCGCCTTGCCGCCGGCCAGCACCTTCGCGCCCTTGGAGGTCGCGTCGGCGACGTGCTTGGTGACGGTCTCCAGTTGCGCCTCGGAGATGAGGCTGCCGATATCGGTCGAATAGTCGTAGGCGGCACCGAGTTTCGCGGTCTCGACGGCGGCGACGAACTTTTCGGTGAATTCCGCGGCGATCGCCTTCTCCACATAGAGCCGCTCGATCGAGATGCACAGCTGCCCGGCATTGGAGAAGCAGGCCCGTACCGCCGCCTTCGCGGCCTTGTCCAGCTTCGCGCCATTGGTGACGATCATCGGGTTCTTGCCGCCCAGTTCCGCGGAGAACCCGATCAGCCTGCGTCCGCACTGCTCGGCCAGTGCGCGACCGGTGGCCGAGGAGCCGGTGAACATCAGGTAGTCGCAGGCATCGACGATCGCGGTGCCCACCACCGTGCCCGGCCCCGGCACCACCGCGAGCAGATCGCGCGGCAGCCCTGCCTGATACAGCACCTCCGCGCTGGCCAGCGCGGAGAACGGAGTTTGGCTGTCGGGCTTGGCGACCACCGCGTTGCCCGCGAGCAGCGCGGGGATCGAGTCACCGATCGACAGCAGCATCGGGTAGTTCCACGGTGCGATGACGCCCACCACGCCCTTGGGCTGATGCCGGACGGCGGCACGGTTGAGCACCGGGAACGCGCCCGGCACCGAATGCGGTTCGAGCAATCCCGGCGCGGCCTTAGAGAAGTATCGGGCCGCGAACATCAGGCCCATGATCTCTTCCTGGGCCGCCCAGCGCGCCTTGCCGGTCTCGGCCTGGATCACGTCCATCAGGAACTTGCGGTTTCCCACTACCAGCGCCCGGTATCGCTCCAGCACCGCGGCGCGTTCCTTGGCCGAGCGTGCGGCCCAGCGCGCCTGCGCTGCCGCGGCCCTGCCGAAGGCGGCCGTCACATCCTCGGCGGTGCCAACGGGCACGGTGCCGAGCGGCTTACCGGTGAAGGTCTCGACGATCGTCTTGGTCGCGCGCGCCCCGGGGCTATCGATCGCGGCGAGCGCGCTCAGACGAGCGAAGACTTCGGCTTCAGGCGCGGGCATCATCGCCTCCTACTTGGGAGTAACCGCCGGGTGCACACAATCTACGCCGTCGCGCTCTCGGAGCGCACACGCCGGACCCGGTCGGCGGCCGGTGCCAACGAATTGGCCGGAACTGTCGACTACACGGCCTTCGGCAGATCCAACCGGCGTCGGTCTCCGAATCTTCTATGGGCACGGCAGAAGCCATGGCGTCGAGGTGAATTCGTCAATCCGCAAAAGCAGAAGTTCTCTTCGAAGTCAAACTGAGTCCCGCTCACCAGGACACAATCCCCGGACCGGTGGGCATCTCGATTAGGTTGTGCCGATGTTCAGAGCGAGGCTCGGGGTCCGAACGCGGATTCTGGCGATCGCGCTCGTCCCGAGCCTGACCCTGCTCGTGGTCGGCGTGGGCGCGGCGGGGTACCTGGTGGCCGAGGCAAATAAGGCCAAAGAATGGGTCACGCAGAATCAGCAATCGCTGCAGCCGGGGCGGGAATTCATGGACGCGGTCCAGGAGGAACGCCAGCTCACACTCGCCGCGCTGGCCGGTGACGAGACCGTCATGCCCGCGCTCGGCGCGGCCCGGCTGCGGTCGGACAGCGCGTTCAAGGGTCTCGTCGGCGTCGCGTTCGGTCCACGCGCGGCGGACGATTCGCAGGTCCGCGAGTACGGCGCGAACTTCGCGGCCATGCAGACCGCGATATCCCAGGTGCGCGCCGCGACCGATGCGGGCCAACTGCCCGTGCTCGATGCGTACATGTCCTACAACCGCCAACTCGAGGCCATCCTCTCCGGCACCGAGCTCGCCGAGCAGACCGCGCCGGACGCCGAAATCGGTGTGTTCCTCGCCGATAGCAAGCGATTGTTCCATGTGGTGGAAGCGATGTCGCGCAGTAATGCCCTGGCCAATTTGATCGCCACCGCGAACGGGCCAACACCCATTCCGGTGGAGGAGTTCCTGCGCGAGACCGGCTTCTACCACACCGAAGTCGACAATCTCTCCAGAGACCCGAACGGGATCGAGGCCCTGAAGACTCTCAAGGCGAGCCCGGCGTGGCAGCAGCTGACGTCGATGGAAAACGCGCTGGCACAGCGCGCCGTAACCCCGCCGAGCACCGCCTCGTCGAGCAGTCCGGGCAAGCCCTCGACCCCGCCGCCACTGCCGTTGAGCACACAGGAATGGCACAGCGCCGCCGCCGAGGTGAACCGAGTGCTGGTCGACACCTGGATGGCGCACAACAATCAAACGCAGAAAGTGGCCGAGGGCAAGGCCATCGATGCCGCCACGAATTCCGCCTACGCCGGTGGCGGCGTCATAGTGGTCAGCCTGCTGGCAATCCTGATCGCGGTGGTGCTGGCCAACCGGATCATCCGCAGGCTCAAGCGTCTTCGCGGCGAAACCCTCGCCCTGGCCGACGAACGCCTGCCCGAAATGACGCGGCGGCTGGGCGAGGGCGAAGACATCGACCCGGCCACCGAATCACCGAACCTGGACTACGGTCACGACGAAATCGGCCAGGTGGCCAAGGCATTCCAGCACGCGCATACCGCGGCCGTCGCCGCGGCGGTGAACGAGGCGCGCACCCGAGAAGGCGTGAAGGCCGTCTTCCTCAATATCGCCCACCGCAGCCAGATCGTCGTGCACCGGCAGCTGGAGATACTCGACCAGGCCGAGGCGCAGCAGGAGGATCCGGCCCTGCTCGACACCCTCTTCCGGCTCGATCACCTGGCCACGCGCCAACGCCGCAACGCCGAGAACCTGATCATCCTCGGCGGCGGCCAGCCCGGCAGGCAGTGGCGCAACCCGGTGCCGCTGGTCGACGTGGTGCGCAGCGCCGTCGGCGAAACCCTCGACTACGCCAAGGTTCGGGTCGCGCGCTTGCCCGATACGCACGTAATGGGTACCGCCGTCGCCGACCTCATCCACCTGCTCGCCGAGCTGGTGGACAACGCGACCGCGTTTTCGCCGCCGCAGTCGCACGTCGAGGTGACCGGCAATGTGGTCGGTAAAGGCATTGTCGTCGAGATCAGCGATCAGGGCATGGGCATGCTGGAGGGTGACGTCGCTAAGATGAACGACATGCTGCGGAGCCCACCGGATTTCGGTGTCGCCGCGCTGTCCGCCGATTCCCGGCTCGGCCTGTTCGTCGTCGCGCGACTCGGCGCCCGCCACGGCGTGTCGGTCCGGTTGACGGAGTCCGACTACGGCGGAATCCGCGCCATCGTGCTCATTCCCTCGGCGCTGATCGCGGTCGAAACCTACACTTCCACACCGGGGCTCGATGCTCCCGAGTCCACGCGCCGCCGCCGGCACCCGGTGCCGTTCGTCGACTCCACACCGCGCACCGCCGCGGAGCCCGAATCCGCGGTGCTGACCGCGGAGCCCGAGGCGCCACCGGTCACCGAGCCGCCGCGGGCGCTCCCGGCCAGCGAACCGCGCCCGACCGCGCCGCCGCAGCAGCAGACCGGACCCGATGGCAGGCCCGCACTGCCGCGCAGGAGCCGGCAGGCCAGGCTCGCACCACAATTGGCGCAACCGGCTCCCGAGCCCGCTGCGGAGTCGAGCCCGGAACGAGCGCGCACCGCGGAGCAGGCCCGAGATCTCATGTCCGCCATCGAGAACGGAACCCGACAGGGTCGGCAGGCGGTGCCCGATGAGCAGGCCCACTGGCCTGCCGCGCCCTCGGATGAACAGGAAGGCAACGGTGACTTCTTCCAACCCCGGTGATCTCAACTGGCTCCTCGATGACCTCGTCGATCGGCTGGCCGGAGTGCGCTACGCGGTGGTGCTGTCCACCGACGGCCTGCTACTCGGCCGGTCGACCGCGATGACCCGCGAGGACGCCGAACACTTCGCCGCCATGTCCTCCACGCTCTACGGGCTGGCACGTAGCGCGGGCAGCCGCTTCGACGGCGGCGGGGTCCGGCAGGCGGTGATCGAACTCGATCGCGCGGTGCTGTTCGTGACCTCGGCGGGCGATAACGCCTGTCTCGCACTGCAAGCCGCCGAGACAGCGAATCTCGGCATGGTGGCCTACGAAATGAACGTCACCGTCCAACGTGTCGGCACCTACCTATCCACCCCCGCGCGACTGCCGTGACACGCCAGGGTGAGCAGTGGTTCGACGAGGCTGCCGGCCCGCTCGTCCGGCCCTACGCGGTGACCCGCGGCCGCACCCTCGGCGCGGGTCACGATCTGGACATGCTCACGGTGGTGGTCACCGCCGACCGCGCGCCCACCCTGCGGCGGCCTGAACCCGAATACGCACAGATCGTTTGGCTCTGTCGCACCCCGCAGTCGGTCGCCGAGGTGGCGGCTATTGTGAAACTGCCCTTGGCGGTGACCAAGATCCTCGTCGGCGATCTGATCGGCGAGGGACACCTGATCTTCCGGGCTCCGGTGCAGCCGGAAGCTGGCCCGGGCGATCTCAACATATTGCGAGCGGTACTGAATGGCATCCGAAAAATCTGACCCGACCCGGCTCGACGCGAGCTCGGCGCCGCAGCTGGCGGCCTCGGTCAAGATCCTCATCGCCGGGGGATTCGGCGTCGGCAAGACCACCATGGTGTCGGCGATCAGCGAGATCACACCGCTGCACACCGAGGAATTGATCACCGAGGTCAGCACCGGCGTCGACGATCTGTCCGGTGTTGAGCAGAAGACCACCACCACCGTGGCGCTGGACTTCGGCCGTATCACCATCGATCCCGGTCTGGTGCTCTACTTGTTCGGCACGCCCGGGCAGGACCGGTTCTGGTTTCTGTGGGACGAGCTCTCCCGCGGCGCGCTCGGCGCCGTGGTGCTGGCCGACACCCGCCGCCTCGGCAATTCCTTTGCCGCGGTGGACTTCTTCGAACGCCGCGGCCTCGCCTTCACTGTCGCGGTGAACTGCTTCGACGGTGCTCCGATCTATACCGTCGAAGAGGTCCGCGACGCGCTCGATCTCGACGACCACATCCCGGTGCTGCTGTGCGACGCGCGGAACCGGGCGTCGTGCAAGGAGGTGCTGATGAACCTGGTACAGCACCTCATCGAACGAGCGGGACGATCGACCGTTACCACCTGAGTCGCTCCCGCGAGGCGACCCACCCACCCGGCTCTACACCTTCGGGTGCGGCCGGGCGGTTTAGCGCCGCTTCCAATACCGTTGGCAAGCAGGTGCATTCATCGACCCTCCGACGGTGCCCGCCGCTGCGCCCCCACCCTTCGGGGCCCCACAGTTCGGGTCTGTCGGGCGGTGTGCGACCCGATCGATACTTGCGGCGAACATTCGCAGATCGAACGGAGTTATCAGTGCGTTTCACACGAACACTTGCCACCGCCGCCGTAGCCGGCGCGATGATCACCTCGGCCGCCTTCACGACCGCACCCGCGTTCGCCGCACCGGCCGAGGCTCCCGCACCGGGCGCCATCGCCGACAGCGGCTCGGCCAGTGGCTCGGCCAGCTACGGGCACGATTTCATCGAGTTGATCAGCTGCCTGCTCAAGGGGTCGGTCACCGGCTCGAAGGCGCCGCTCTGCTGATCGGCCTCACGCCTGATGCCGCCAGGCAATGAAGAACAGGACGCCGCCGGCGCCCAGCACGAGGGACACCGGGACCGGAAACCACGGCCCGGTGTGCCCGAGGATCTGGCGGATCAGCCGAACCTGCAGCGCACCGAGTCCGGCCACCAGCGCCAACCAGGCCGGGAGCAGCCCCACCCCGAGCAGCGCGTGCACCGCCCACGCGCCCGCGAGCGTCGGCCCGCCCCAGGAATTCTCGTAGTCGCCCGCCGCGATCAGCGGGTACGCGATCCCGCGCACGGCCGCGAGGATGGCCAGAAACGCCAGAAACCACGTCAGCAGGCCGACCGCGACAGCAAGTACTGAATGCAGAATGGCGCGGACTGCAGAGGGGTCCCGCACCGCGATGGACTCACCAAGCATCCGCCGCGGCACCCGCAACCGGACGGCCACCGAACGGCAGGCGAGCGGTCCCGCCACCAATGCGTAACCGGCCCAGCGCGACAACGAGCACACCGACTTCATCCAGCGACCGTATCGCGATCGATGGTCGCGCGATCACCGCACCGGCCGATCGCGCGTGAACGAACGCCGACGATCCGGTGACTCAGGCCAATCGGCCCGTATCCACGAGATCGTCGAACAGCAACTGATCGACCGGCGGCACCAGGTCTCTGTCGGCGTAGGAGAACCAGGCGACCTCTTCGATCTCGCTGCTGGCCGCGAGCGTGCCGTGGTAGTCGGCCGTGTAGCAGCTCATCCGCACGACCACGCCGCTGTCGGGGCCGTATACCGCCGCCTCGTAGGTGCCGACGTGCGCGACAGTCTCCGGTAGCAGCGCGACGGTGAGTTCCTCTTCGATCTCGCGCAGCAGGGTCTGCACGTCGGTCTCGTCGCCTTCGCGCTTACCGCCGGGAATGTAGAAGAGGTCCTTACCGCGCGGCCGCGCACACAGGATGCGCCCGTCCTCGATCCGTACCCACGCCACCGTATCGATCAGCTGCCCCACTCGCCCGTCCGCCACCGCCGCAGCCTAATGGAACAGCCGGAGCGAGTCCGCCCTCAATTCGGTGTTCTTCCAAGTCGCGTTCGCGGGCATGCTGCTGACTGTCGTGCTGTGGTCGCACAACGTGTGGGGCTGGTCGGCATTGCGGACCGGGTTGGCGATCGCACCGGGGCCGCTGGTCGTGCCGGTCGCTAGGCGACTCGGACGGGCCGAATGTCTTGTCTGAGTACTCCGGACAGATGCTCGACCTCCGCGGCGAGCTACTTCTTCGGTGGCGCCGCGCCCTCGAACATGGCGAGCACGAGCACGAGCTCGGAGTCGATGATGTTCCACGTGCCCGCGATGCGACCCTTCACCACGATGAGCGGTGAAATCCAGCCCCGGCTCATCTTCGCTCGGTGTTCGGCGGGCAGCAGACGGCGCACAGCCTGCTGTGCGCGGGCTCGGATCCGTGTCACCGCCTCGGAGTCCAGCACGCCCGCGGCGAGGAGTTTCTTCGATCAGGGCTGCCATTGTTTCGACATCCTCCACTGCCATCTTCGACAGGTTCGACAGCTTCGGGTCGTGACTGGCGGGAGGGAATGGGTCGGCGTCGGGGTTGATTAGCGTCGGATTCGGGCCATTTGGACCGCTACCCCCGGCCTGAGCTGAGGGGAGTCGTCGCTGTCAGGGGTTGACGTTCGGGAAAGGCCGGTTCGTCCGCCAGGTTTCGGCGTCGAACCACCCGACCGTGTACCTGTCGACCAGATGGTCGGCGATCTTGCGGGCGATGAGTTCGTACACCGCCTGGGTCGGGTGGGCGAGGTCGCTGGTGGTCAGAGCGCGACGCAGTGGCATCACCGGGTCGTCTTTCTGGCCGCCATACAGCACCTTGACGCCCGGAAGTTGGGCCGTCGGAATGAGATCGAACGCCTCGGCGTTGGCCGAGACCCGATTCATCCAGTCGGACATCCGCACCAGCGAGATATTGGCCTGCTCCGCACCCAGCGTGCCGTCCGTGGCAGCGGGCCAGTGGGTGACGACGGATGCGAGGAGGTCGTTGAAGTGCTGGGTGTTCTTCTCGAACTTATTCAGCAACTTCACCTTCCCGTCGGCGATCTTGTCCCGGAACCGAATCGAGACGGTCGGGCTCGGCAGGTCGATCAGCACGTAGTGATCTGTGTCGCGGGTGGCGCTTCTTACGGGCACCCCTAATCCGTTGTCGCAGTACGACCGTGGTGACCACGGTTTGCTGTTCATCGGGATGCCTGGAATCGAGAAGACGTTCTCCCGCTACCCTCAGCTCTACAGTCGTGTCGGCTTCGCCCACCACTACCGGCCCCTCACCGGCGAAGAACTCACCTTCGTCCTGAACCGGCACTGGCACAAACTCGGTCTCGAACTCGACCCCGACGACTTCACCGACGCCCAGGCCGTCGCCGCGGTCGCCCGCATCACCGGCGGCAACTTCCGGCTCCTGCAACGACTGTTCGCCCAGATCCACCGCATCATGAAGATCAACGAACTCCACACCATCACCGCCGACGTCGTCGAAACCGCCCGCAGCACCCTCGTCATCGGCGCCACCTGACGGTGCGATATCACCGCCACTTACCGCTGCGAGTCACACGGAACCTCCCCGGGGCCTCAGGCGAAAACATCACACGCCGCCGTGTCTCGCAACCAAGGTTTCGAGACAACTCGGCACCGGGTCCGGTAAGTGTGGGTTGTCGGAGTCGTCTGCACGGGTGACGTGCGGTTTCCGGTGCACGTGAAGGCGATTCGAACATCGGTGTGCCCCAACTCGCCTGCACCACGGTGCTTTTGGCTCGAAGTCGTCTGCACGGAGGGACTGCCCTGCCAGTCCCCCGGAGCCCAACGGGTCGTGAGCGTCAGGCCTCCGCCTCGGCTTTGGCCAGCCACTTGTCGCGGGTGCTGAGCAGCAGCGCGCCGAAGCTGTCGTGGGGCAACAGGTCGCCGCCGTCGCCCGCCCACCACTCGTAGGCCCGCCACTCGCCGTCCGTGCCGATGTGGTCCGCGCTGAGCACCCAGAAGTCGCCCTGGTTGGTGTCGGTGGAGATCAGTACGCACCGTCTGAGCTCGGACTCCAACTCGGGGAAGTCCATGTCCCCGAACCACGCGGTCCACATCTCGGGGTCCGCCTCCGGGTACCACCCGATCGCGTCGACCTGCCGCAGCGTGCCCGCGTTGGTCGGCATCTGGGCCCAGCCGTCGCTGACCAGCAGGAAGTTCCGGTAGCTGGGCGGCAGCGGGACGCCGAGCCGCTGTTCGGCGGCGCGGACCGCGTCCTCACCCGCGGGCTGCGTGCCGGGCCATTCGGTGCCGGGACCGGTCAGGAGCTCACGCCATTCGGGGACGGTGACGGGCGCGGACATGTGCGTACTCCATTCGTGATGACGGTGCGCGCCGATCGTAAGGGATGTCGCGGCCCACGCGCGTTGTTGTCGGAGAAGTCGGTGCGCACCAGGGGCACCGAGGGCATCCTCGGGAACAACGGCTCCCCACACCTGCAACTCGAAACCGCCACTGCTACTGGCGAGGAACCGGACGGGGACTTATCTGCGGCAACTCGGCTACCGCGACTTTTCGACGATCTGGACCCCACATGCCGCCCGGCCCGGAGGTAGCTGTAGACGGTTTCCCGGCTGATGCCGAACTCCTTGGCCAGCAGTGACTTCTGCTCACCGGCCGCGGCGCGCTCGCGCAGCTGGTGTGCCTGTTCGTCGGTGAGTGCGGGTTTGCGGCCGGTGTAGACACCGCGGGTCTTTGCCGCGGCGATGCCCTCGCGCTGGCGTTCCAGGATCAGGGCGCGTTCGAACTCGGCGAAGGCGCCCGCCATCGTCCCAGCGCCTCGGCCGACACCTTGGTGTAATTCGCGAGGCTGCGCACCGAGGCGTGCCCGGACAACGCCATCAGCATCGGCGTGGACGCGCCGGTCTCGGCGGCGTGGGTGAGCTTGCTGTGCCTAAGTTGGTGCAGTGTGAACGGGCCGCGCTTCATCGCCGTCGAGTGTTCCTCGAACAGTGTCGCCGCGCGCCGGTACGACAACCGGGCGCGCCGCGTGGTCGGGTCGATGTCCTCCAGCGCCACAGACGGTTTCGCCTTGCGGTCGGTGAGGAACAACGGCCCGCGCTTGCGGCCGGCGATCAGGCGGGGCAGCAGCCGCGCGGTGCCGGTCTGCCAATAGATGACGTCGCGGGCGCCGCCCTTGCGAGCCACGGTCGCGCACCGGTTCACGGTGTCGAGATTCTCGACGTCGAGCGTCAGGATCTCCTCGGCCCGAGCCACGGTCTCGTACAACATCGTCCACAACGTGCGCTCCCGCAGCGGCACGTCCGAGGCCAGCAGATCGCCGACCTCGTCGTGGGTCATGGCCCTGCTGTTGTCCGGCGGCGCCGGACGCGACTGCAACCGCACCAACGGATCACCGGCGAGTCACTCCTAGCCCGTCGCCCGGCTCGTCCGACTCACCATCGCCGACGTTGTCAACGACGACGACCGCTTGCTGATCCGTTTCGGCACACCACCGCTGCCCGTCCCTGAACCACTGGCGGGAATGCTGCTGAAACTTGTCGACACCCGCCAGAACATGGCCACAGTGAACCCGGACAGCCAGTGGCTGTTTCCTGGCCGCCGGGCCGGACAACCCTTGCACTCCAGCACCCTGCTCGAGCATCTCCGCAACGATCTCGGCCTGCCTGCGCAGGCCACGAAGTCGGCGACACTCCGCCAGCTTGTTCTCCAGGCTCCGGCCCCCGTCGTCGCCGACGCACTCGGCTTCTCCGCCAAGCACTTGATCCGGGTCTGGGGCGAGGCCGGTGGAAGCTGGACGACCTACTCCACCAGGGAAACCGGCCGCGACTCAACGAGGTGATCAGGTCGGGGAATACAGACCCGTTGACACGGGTCCTTGCCAGTTCCGACGCCGAACCGGCAGGTCGAAGCGCTTCGCGCGTCGCCGTCACGGTTTGATTCGGGCTCCGAATAGCGGCAGGCACTCCGCTAGCCCGGTCACTTCCACCGGCACGCTCCGATGCGCTTCCCATCCCTCACGCGTCAGCCGCAACCGGCGTATCACCGCCGGTTTTCCCCGCACTGCATGCACCTCGAGCCCGTCGGGCTCGTAGCCGAGTTTGCGTGAGACTCCGTGCGAGCCCAGGTTGTCATCGAACGCGCCCGATACCGCCGACTCGGCCCCGAGATGAGCGAAGGCCAACTCCAGAACCGCGGCCCGCATCTCGGTTCCGATGCCTTGCCCGTGATGGGTTCGGCCGAGCCAGGATCCGGTGTTCACCTCGCAGCAGACCGAGAAGTCCTTCGCACTGATCGTTTGGGTGCCAACCAACTCCCCCTCTCGGAGCACGACGAGATTGAGTGCCCACGCATCGACTTGCCAGTCGGCCCAGCATCGCCAGTGCCACCGCAGCACCCGCTGCGCACGTTCGTCTGGTTCCGCATCGGTCCACTCCGCAGTGAACGGCTGCACCGCCGGATCATGCACTCCCTCCGCGGCCAGCCCAGCAAGCGCGCCGAGATCTTCCAAACCAGGCATTCGCAGTTCCAGACGCGGTGTCCGCACCCGCAATCCGGCCAAGGGCCAGTACTTCATCAGGCTCATGCCCGCCATCATGGCCGCCGGGCGGCATTCGGGGCCACGGGGTTTCGCCAGCAGCGGACCCCGCCTGGGAAACCGGTCGCGACCAAGCGAGGCGATCAAAGGAATACAGACCGGTTGAATACGGACCCTTGCCGGTCTACCCCCAAGAAGTGTTAAGTCGTCCGCCGGGGCGAGAGCGGGCTGTTTCGGCAGGTGCCGCGGCGGTGTCGGGGTGTTAGCAGCCGCGTTGAGCTGTCGGGGCCGCGGATCGATTTCGGACGAGGCACCACGCGTTCTCGACCTCCGCAGGTTTTCCGCCGCGGCAGCGCCGCCGGCTTCTGCGGCTTTGCGGTACCAATACTGGGCTTCGGCGAGGTTACTGGTCAGGTGGTCGCGGGCATCCAGGGTTGGCCCTCGGCGAGGGTGACGAGGACTTCAAGGAATTGCTTGCCGTAGAAAGATCCCGAAGAGTTCAGGAGACGGGATTTTGATCAGGGAACGTTTTCCTGGTGGGGTTGACGGGCTTGATGTCCCAATGATCCGTCGAGGAGGACGTTCGTGGCCCAGTGTAGTGGGTTGACCCGTGGGGATCGCCGTCGTAACAGCAGGATTGAGGAGTTGCGGGCGGTGGTCCGCCCGGATCGTGCGATCTTGTCGATCGATCTTGGTGAGGATAAGCAGGTCGCTGCGTTGATGGATCACGACGGCCGGGTGCTGGGCCGGAAGGTGGTCAAGGTGAAGGCGCATGGGCTGGGCGGGCTGCTGGAGTGGGCGGCGGTCCAGGGTGGCAAGCATGATTTCGCCGGGGTGGTGGTGGGGTGTGAGCCGACCGGGCACCGGTGGCGGTCGGTGATGCAGCTGGCCGATGAGGCCGGGATGGGTTTCGTGTGCGTGCAGTCGCTGAAGGTGCATCTGGCGCGTGAGGCCGATGACTACACCCGTGACAAGACCGACCACAAGGACGCCGTGCTGATCGGCAGGTTGATGTCCCGGTTGGACTGCTATCTGCCCGAGCGGGCCGAAGAGGACTGGGCGCGGCTGCGGCATCTCGGGCAGCGCCGGTTCCGGCTGATCGGGGAGATGGTCGCGTGCCGCAACCAGATCAGCGACCTGCTCTCGTGCTGCTGGCCGGCGGTGCTGGAGTGCGCGGTCAAGCCTCTGGAGTCCACGACCTGGCTGGCATGCCTGGCGGTCACGGTGGACCGCTGCAACGGCAACCCCGTCAAGTTGCGCAAGCTGGGACGTGAGCGGTTCTTCGCCGCGGTGCGCCGCGAGTTGCCTCGTTTCGGGGCGCAGCGAGTGTGTCACCGGGTCGCCGACCGGTTCTTCGGCGCGCTGACCGACGGCCGTGGGGTGGCCACTCAGCGGCGCGGGGCGCTTGAACGGGTGGGGCTACTCATGGACGATTGGCGCTCGGTGATCGCCCGCCTCGGTGAGGTCGAGGCCCGCATGGTCGCGATCCTGGACGGGCTCGGGTTGACCGCCCTGGTCACCTCGATCCCCGGGCTGTCCGCGGTGGGTGCGGCGGTGATCCTGGCCGAAACTGGCGACCTGGAGCGGTTCGCCTCGGTCCGCAGCGTGGTCAAGCACGCCGGGTTGAACCCGGCCGAGCACACCTCGGCGACCTTGCGCGGCCGGACCCGTGTCAGCCCACCGCGGGCGGCCCGCGTTGCGCGCCGCGGCCTGGCGAGCCGCCTGGGGCGCGTTGCCCCACAACGCTGTTCTGGGCGCCAAGTTCACCCATCTGACCACCCGCGACCACGACCGGCTCGCCCCGGGCCAGGCCCGCGTCGCCTGCGCCGCGGCTCTGCTGCGCTGGCTGCATGCCGTCATCACCAAGCGGCAACCGTGGAACCCCGACATCGCCGCCCGCGCCGTGGCCGGCCACCAGGGACGGGCCACCACGGCCGCCTGACCACGCCACCAGAGCCGCGTATCCCGCGGTGCCGGTGACAATCTCACCTTCCCACGGCGGGGCGAGCCCCTAATGCCGTTGAGCCGTCAAGCTCGTCAAACACCAAGACCCGCCCCGCTGCCCCTGCACAAGCTCGATTGCGCGTTGTCGGGACCCCGCCCCCATAGCAGCGGGAACAGCCCGCTTGATGATCTACGTAGAGACGCAGGAGCGCGGCGGAGCCCCCGGCCGACCGCGGGATGGGTGCCTCCCCCACGAGCTGACCACGATCCGCCGTGGCCGGTCGGCCTCCGCATGCCCACCATGCCGTGTCGATGCTGCAGCGGCGCACCGGACCACCGCTTCGTCGACGCCGCAACCATCCCTGAGTAGGGGAAATCGATCGAGCCAGAAATTCCATCGAACCAGCTTGACAACGACCTCTTACGGTGGTGTTTGGCCGCTGTGGAGACGTAGCCGCGGATGGCGCAGAACTGTTCGGCACCGGTAAGGGCTCGCAGGCAGCCAGAGACTTTCTGGCGGAAGACTGCGGAAGCGGCGATGCCGACGACGAGTATCGCCACACCGGCCCCCAGTGCATCCGCCCCGCTCTGAGGGCTGTTGCGTTGATCCTGAACAGCCTTGTCGTAGGTAGTGCCACCGACCACTCGGCCGTTTCGGAATTCTTGACAAATCGTATTGGAGTTCAGAGGTCGTCGCAGGTCGGCGTGGCATACGGATCCTGAGACGACAGGTAGATACCCATGCCGATAGCGATCAGTCCCACCGGCACCGCCACCATCGCGACAAGCGACAGAGCGACCGCCAGTTGTTGAAGAACTCTCAACTGACGCCCCCGCCTACCTACTCGACTTTCGCGGTTATGCGGCGGCGTGTAGCCATGCTTGCTGGACTTCCATGATTTCCTGGGTTGTCGCTCGTCGGGGGTGGTGGGCATAAATCGGGGTGGCGATGATCTGGCGGCGGAGCTTGACGAGCATGTCCATGGTCGAGGGTTCGGTTTTGGTCCGGTACCACGGTGCGGCATGGCGGCGTTGGGTCACATCGTCTTGGTCGTGGCCGGCCGGGGCGTACCCCAGATGATCAGGATGCTGTGGCGCAACAGTCCGAAGGGGACCGTGCGGGCGACGGCGAGGGCGACGCGGTTGCGTGCTTGTCCGACGCCGAGGATGTTTTGGCGTCGAGCATGTCACGGGCCAAATCAGGCTTGCCCTGGCCGCTTTTGACCGCCAACGCGCCGGCAACGCCACCGGATGCGTGCAGAACGGCAACGTGACCACGACCGCGAGGACGACCCCGTTGTTGCCGAACCCGAGTTTCGCCTTCCCCGCCGCCGACCCGTCGTGGAACCAGCCCGCCGCGTGGACACAGCGGCCCCGGCGACGGAACAGGGTGTCGTCCACAGCGACCGTGATCGCCGATCCGACCGGAAGTAGCTGGGTGACAATCAGTTCGGCCAGCACCAACCCCATCTGTTGGGGACTCCATCGCGCGGTGGAGAAGAATCGGTGGGCTCGACTGTGATGCCACAGGGCGGCCAGTCCGGCACCGGTGAGCATCCCGCACACCGTGCGCCGCACCGGTTGGGCGAACAACCCCGCCACCATCATCGTGAACGTCTCGTACGTCGGGGCGGTGAAACATCCCCGGAAGTTGACCAGCACACGCGTGAGCGCACCCGGTGAGGTAGGGACCTGGAGCATCGGCGGAACACTCTAGCGTTAGCGATCGGGCTGTTACACGAACCGCCGATGCCCACCATCCAGCCCGAAAGTCTTGCGCGACAAGCCGTTACGCGACCTGACAGCCTTGAGCTGCCGCCATCACCCGACCCGGCCGGATTCCCTCAAAAGTGCGAAAGTCGAGTACCTAGTTGTGTACGAGCGTCCGCACTGACTTCCGGCGGCGGCAATTCGCTAGTTCCACGCCTGCGTCCCGTCCAATCGGGCCGCGAAATCTCAGTCGCACAGCTAATTCCCCTCGCATCGGTCCCGCTCCGACCCCGTGAAGGCCGGAGCCGATGTCAGAGTCTGGCGCTGTACTCGCCCTGGCTGATCCACGGTGGTCGCGGCGCTGGTCCAGCGTTAACAGACAACCTAACTCGAGATGATCACTCGGTGCAGAGTGTCGACCGGTTCGTTGATCGATCGGCATATGGGGTGTCGAGAATCGCGCGGTACCAAGAATTGGTATCCTTGTGCTCATGGGTAAGAACACGTCCTTCAGCCTCGATGAGCACTACAGCGCCTTCATCGACTCCGAGGTGTCCTCAGGCCGCTATCGCTCAGCCAGCGACGTGGTCCGCTCAGCCCTGCGGCTGCTCGAAGACCGCGAAACCCACCTGCGCGCGCTGCGCGACGCCCTGATCGATGGCGAACGAAGCGGCCCGTCCACACCGTTCAATTTCGACGCCTTCCTCGCCCGCAAGCGCGCTGGCGGGCCGGGCCCTCGGTGAGCCGATACCTCCTCTCACCAGCTGCCCAAGCCGACCTCGAACACATCTGGGACTACCACTGGGACGCCGACCAAGCCGAGGAATACCTGCGCGAACTCCAACGCACCATCGAACGGGTTGCGGTCAACCCGCGCATCGGCCATGCCTGCGACGAGATCCGGCCCGGCTACCTCAAATTCGCCGCCGGATCGCACATTCTGTTCTACCGGGTCACCACCGACGGCGTTGTCGACGTCGTACGCGTCCTGCACCAACGCATGGACGTCGACCGTCACCTCTGACCAGGGTGGCTCGGCAAGCCCCTATCTGTCTATCCAGCTAGCTAGGCACCTGCAGCGACAGAATGGCGCGTTCGACCAGTTCGCGGCGGGTCCAGCCGGTTGCGGCTTTCACTTCCTCAAGATGGCGTTGAACTTTCAGGAACACACGGACGCCGAGCTGTACTTCGGCTGACTCCGGCGTCGAACTCCGCAGCGTCAGCCGAAGATCCAACTGGAGATCAACAATCCGCGGCCGAACCCAGCACCCGACGATCGCGACCAACCAACCAGGCCGCGCCGCCCAGCCGCGGACCGCGCCGCCATAGATCAGCAGGCCGATCGCAACGTTTACGGCGCCTCGGGCGTCTTGCGGGCGGTGAGCCTGCGCAGCGCGGCACGCAAACCGGCCGACTCGTCGGCGCTGATTCGATCGACGAAATGGCTGAGCACCAGATCCGAGCGACCGCCGGAGCCGAGCGCCTCGAGCATGAGCCGGGCACTGTGTTCCTCACGGGTGAGGGTCGGCCAATATCGATAGGCCTTGCCCGAACGCTCGCGTGCCAGCCAGCCCTTGCGATGCAGGTTGTCCATGGTCGACATGACCGTCGTATAGGCGATGCCGCGTTCGGTCGCCAGTTCGTCGAAGATTTCGCGGACCGTCGTGGTCTCCGCGTCCCGATCCCAAATGCGGTCCATGATCACCGCTTCCAGGTCACCGAATCCACGCACCGTGCCGACTCCCTTATCGCTCACCCGTCTTGCCGACCGCCCAGCGTACCGGCTCAGCGGGATTCCTACGTAGGTAGGCCGTAGATTCGCTAGCGGTGGGGCCGCGGAAGGTTCGCCGCAGGTCGTCGACCCATAGATCGGGGATTTCCCAGGGGATGAAGTGACCGCCTTTGTCGTGGGCGTTGAGGTTGACGTGGTTGTACCAACTGGCGCGGTCGCTATCGAGAAAGCTCTGGAAGCGCCGCTCGGTGATTACTCCGGGCGGATTCTCGAAGCCGACGAAGGTGATGCCGGTCGGTGCTTCGATGACCGGTTGCCGGTCGTGCGACGGTGTCCAGGGGTAGCGATTGTTGTTGGCGTAGGTTCGAATCGAGGTACCGATCGCATTGTTGACCCAGAAGATCATGGTGTGGGTGAGCAGGTCGTCCTTGCTGAAGACGGTCTCGATATCGCCCCCGTGGTCGCTCCATTTCACCCAGCGTTCGAGGACCCAGGCGAGCAAACCCGCGGGTGAGTCCGACAGCCCTACGGCGAGCGTGCTCGGCTCGAGGATGTGCGCGGCAAGGTGGACGGCGAACCGCTTTTCCAACTCGATGATCCGGGCGTGGACAGCGGCGGGCAGGCCGTCCGGGATGGGCCTGCCACCGCTGACATCCCAGGCCCGGTCGCCGTCGAACAGGGTGAGCTGCTGACCGGAGCCGATGTGGATGGCGTACAACTCAAAGGGCGCGGAGGCGTGGTGCGACAGCCGGCGGGTACCGGGGAACCCGCTCGCGATGTTCAGTTGTTGCACTCCTATGCGAACATATGTTCGTGTCCGACTCCGCGCCCGCTTCTGGTAAGCCGCGGATCACTGTGCCCGGACGCGATCGTGGTGCGCCCACGCATGTCCGCCTATGCCGAGGCAAGCAGGGCGGTCTTCGAGGTCTTTCGCAACACGACGCCGGTGGTCGAGGGCGTCTCGATCGATGAGGCGTTCCTGGATGTCTGCGGACTGCGCCGGATCGCGGGCGCGCCCGTCGACATCGCCCATCGGCTGCGCGCCGAGGTCCGCGACCAGGTGGGCCTACCCATTTCCGTCGGCATCGCCCGCACCAAATTCCTCGCGAAGGTGGCCAGCGCGGTAGCCAAGCCGGATGGTCTGCGCCTGGTGCCGCCCGACGGCGAACTCGAATTCCTGTGTCCACTTCCGGTCGAAAGCCTGTGGGGCGTCGGCGAAGTCACCGCCCGCACCCTGCACGAAAACGACATCACCCGGGTCGGCCAACTCGCCGAACTCGGCGAACCGCTGCTGCGCTCCCTGCTGGGTAGTGCCGCCGCGCGACACCTGTACGCCCTGTCCTTGGCCCGTGACCCGCGTCGCGTCGAAACTGGCAGGCGCCGCCGCTCGATCGGCGCCCAACGGGCCCTCGGCCGCCGTCCGCGCCCACCCGATGAGATCGAGGCATACCTACACGGGCTCACCGATCGCCTCGGTCGCCGCCTGCGCGCAGCCGACCGAGTATGCCGAACCGTGGTGCTACGCATGCGTTTCGACGATTTCACCCGGGCTACCCGCTCGCACACCCTGCCCGATGCCACCGATCACACCGAAACCATCCTGCGCGCCGCCCGCATCCTGCTGGCCACCGCCATGCCGATGATCCAGCAACGCGGCCTCACCCTTATCGGCCTCGCCCTGACCAACCTCGAGGACGCCGACGCCGTCCAACTGGCCCTCCCCTTCGAGCCCCGAGCGACCAACACCCTCGACGCCACCCTCGACGACCTCCGCCAACGCTTCGGCTCGAGCGCCGTCACCCGCGCCGCCCTCATCGGCCGCGGCGAGGGCCTCTCGGTACCGCTCCTGCCGGACTGACCATGACATATCGAACCCGCCGCGCCGCAAGGCTGAGCCGCGAAGGTGAGGACATCTCTGCACTTCCAATCCCGGCTGCCGCCGCGTATCGGCTGGAGCGTCGAAGTGGACGATCACCTTGCAGGGCCGCACGCGGACGACCAGTTCGCTGGGCACACCGTTGCGCTTCCTGAACTCCTCGGCCCGGTCCGCGCCCATGTAGCGGCCGGCGATCTCGGTGGCGGTACGCACCAACTCGTCCGGGTCCTCCGTCGGTCTGTTGACGCCGAGCAGGCCCGCGGCTGGGGTACCCCCGGAGGAGGCCCCTGTGACTCAGGGGCGGACCGGCGGAACATCTCGACTATCCGGGCGCCGGGACAGGTTTGAGAGGGGAAATGTGGTGTACACGGCATTTATGAGCACGGCGAGTCACTGATGAACCCGCTGTTCGGCGAGTCGCCGTCGAAGCAAGCAAGCAAGCAAGCAAGGAGTGATCATCATTATGAAGGGTGGAGCACGAATAGCGGTAGGGGTGGGAATCGGCTACGTACTCGGCCGCACGCACAAGATGCGGTTCGCGTTGTCAGTGGCAGGTGCGGTATTGAGCAGGCAGACCTCGGGAGGGGCGCAGGAGCTGGTCCAGCGAGGGACCTCATTGCTCAGGTCGTCACCGGAGCTGGCCGAGCTCACCGAAACGGTCCGCGCGGAGTTGCTGGGTGCGGCACGGGCCGCGGCGGTCACCGCCGCGAGCAACCGGATCGATACGTTGAACGCCCGCCTCCAGCAACAGACCACAGGAACCCGAGCGGACGAAGAACCCGAAGAGTCTCCAGAGCTCACCTCAGGCCGGGGCGAAGAAGAGTACGCCGGCGAAACATCCGCGGATGACTACATCGGCGGCGAGGAACGCGAACCCGCCGAGGAGAATCTGGCGGACGAGTACCCGGACGAAGAGGGCGCGCCGGACGAGGACACCGAAGCTGCGAATAGCGAGCAATACGATAGCACCGAGGAAGCCCAGGAGCCCGCCCCTGCACGACCGGCGGCACGCGCAGGCCGACCCCGAGCCGGTGAGTCCCGCTCCCGGGGGCCGGACAAGTCGTACGGCTCCGGGGCCCGTAAGCCGGCTACACCCACTCGGCGTCGTGTACGCACTGACGCCGACGCCGCGGAACGTGCGCCGGTGCGGCGCACGAGGAGGTGAACCCGATGGTGCGGAAATCATCTCTCGAAGACGTCCCCGGCAAAGTGGGCAAGACCGCCACCGGCACCGTTGGCAAAATGGGCAAGGCCGCCGCCGGCACCGCGGGCCAGGTCGGCAAGACCGCCACCGGCACCGTTGGCCGGGTGGGTAAGACCACCACCGGCACCGCGGGCCAGGTCGGCAAGGCTGCGACCGGCGCGGCCGGAACAGCTCAACGGAAGGTCCAGGAGGCCACCCCCACCGGGCAACTGCAGCAATCGCTCCAGGATCTGGCCGGAACACTGGCCGGACGTGCCCTCTCAGGGATCTCGGACAAGTTATCCGGGACGGCCGGACGCCTAAACCAATACGCGGAAGGCGGTGGTGGGAATCTGCTGTCGGCGATGACCGGCATCGAGAAGCTCGCCGAGGGCAAATCGCCGATACAGGCGGTCTTCAGCGCTGGACTTGATCGCCTCAAGCACACCGCCCAGGAGAAGTTCCAGGACGTGACGGAATCTCTTGTCGGCGGTAAAGGTAAGGGCCCCGGCGGCAAGGAGCTCAAACTGACGAACATCATCGAGCAGATCGACATCGGCGCTCCGATCCAGCTCACCTACGACCAGTGGACCCAATTCGCCTACTTCCCGAAATTCATGAAGAAGGTCGAGCAGGTCGAACAGGCCTCCGACGAGAAGCTCGTGTGGACCGGCAAGGTGTTCTGGTCCCGGCGCACCTGGGAGTCCACAATCGTCGAGCAGGTGCCGTTCGAGCGGATCGTGTGGCGCTCGAAGGGCGCCAAGGGCTATATCGACGGCGCGGTGACCTTCCACGAGCTCGCTCCCGACCTGACCCGCGTCATCGTGGTGCTCGAATACCACCCCCGCGGACTCTTCGAAAAGACAGCCAATCTCTGGCGTGCGGCCGGGCGTCGTATCCGCCTGGAACTGAAGCATTTCGAGCGCCACGTCATGACCGAGAGCGTGCTGCATCCGGACGACATCGAGGGCTGGCATGGCGAGATCCGCGACAAGAAAGTCGTCATGGACGACGAGCCCGCCCGCCGCGAGGAGCAGGACACCTTCGAAGACGAGGGTGTGGAAGACGAAGCCAACGACGAGGAACCCGAGCCGCACCATCGTCGATCTGCGGCCCGCGGCAGCACCACACCAAGAATTAGGTCACGAGTCGAGCTAGGAGAAAGAGCATGACAATCCAACCCGCAGGCGGCGGAGGGGGCGCTGGCACTATGGCCCGCCCGAACTCCTCGGGCCTGGCCGAAGTCATCGACACGATCCTCGACAAGGGTCTGGTCATCGACGCATTCGCACGGGTGTCGCTGGTCGGCATCGAATTGGTGACCATCGACGCCCGGGTCGTGGTGGCCAGCGTCGACACCTATCTGCGATTCGCCGAGGCCGTCAACCGGCTGGAGATTTCCCAAACCCAACCGAAGGGCCTACCTGACCTGGTCGGCGATATGACGGAGGGCGCGGCAAAACACAAGACAAAAGGCGCTATCGAGGCCGCGGGCGAGAAGGTCATGGACTTCCTCGGGGACGTCCAGGACCAGCGCCAGGCAGCGAGTAGGCCGTCGAAACGAAGGGGAAATTGATGCCCACCGATCAGGCCACAACGGCCCCTGAAAAGAAAGACGTTCAGAGCACCGCAGTGTACGTGTACGGCATCGTGCCGGCCGATGTGGAACCCGAGGAGGACGCCTCCGGTGTCGGTGATCCGCCGACGCACATTGCGATGGTGCGCAACGGCGAGATCGGCGCGCTGGTCAGCGAGATTTCGGTCGATCGGCCACTCGGCACGCCCGACGACCTCACGGCCCACGCGGATCTGCTGGACGGTTCCGCGGCTGTCACGCCGGTGCTGCCGCTGAAGTTCGGAGCGGTGATGGCCGACGCGGAGTCAGTGGAGAAGGAACTGCTCGAGGCTAACCACGACGAGTTCCGTGCCGCGCTGGAGGAGCTCGAGGACCGTGCGCAATTCGTGATCAAGGGACGCTACGTCGAGCAGCAGATCCTGCGTGAGCTGCTCGACGAGAACCCCGAGGCCGAGCGGCTGCGGGAGGAGATCCGCGACAAGCCGGAGGACGCCACACGTAACGAGCGCATGGCGCTTGGCGAGATCATCAACCAGGCGATCGAGGCCAAACGCGCCGAAGACACGCGCCGGATGATCGATGCGCTCGACGCACTGGAACCGCTGGTCAACCAGCGGCAACCCACCGACGAGGAAGACGCCTTGCACATCGCGGTCCTCATCGAATTATCCCAGCAGGGCGAACTCGAAGAGGCATTAGGACGACTGAGCGAGGAATGGGACGGCCGCGTCGAGATCAGCCTGTTCGGCCCGATGGCGGCCTACGACTTCGTCATGAAGCAGGAACCGGCGGGCTGAATCATGGGCCTGCTGTCGTCCATCATCTCTTTGCCGTTCGCCCCGATCCGCGGAGTGATCTGGCTGGGTGAAGTGATCCAGGACCAGGTCGAACAGCAACTCCACGATCCGGCGATCGTTCGGCGGCAACTCGAGGAACTCGACGAAGCCCTGGCAGCGGGTCACCTGTCGAAGGAGGAATACAAGGAAGCGCAGCAGGCGGTCCTCAACCGGATGATCCGGGGTCCGACGACATGAGACCGACCGAAGGGAAGGAGTGACCCGCGATGAGCGGCAAAACCACCCGCGACGAGTCCGACGACGTCCAGGAATCCGAACTGACTCAACCGCCTCCGCTGAGCGCGGTGCAGGCCGCCACGGCAGCGATCGCGGCCCTTACGGAGCTGATTCCGAAGGAAGTGCAGGGGGTCACCTCCGTGGAGCCCACTGAACAGGGGTGGACCGTGGAAGTCGAGGTGCTCGAGGACCGCCGTATCCCCTCGTCGGCGGACATGCTGGCGCTTTACGAGGTGGAGATCGACCTGGACGGGAACCTCTTGGCTTATCGCAGAACCAAGCGCTACGGCCGCGGTAGCAGCAACATCGGCGGAAGGTATCAGACATGACGGTGGTAGGGGGCGGGTCGTCGTCGCCGCAGCCATACGGGGGCGGGCACCAGTCGACAAACCTCGGCGACATTCTCGAACGGGTCCTCGACAAGGGCTTGGTGATCGCCGGCGACATCCAGGTGAATCTGCTCGACATCGAACTGCTCACCATCAAACTGCGGTTGGTGATCGCCTCTCTGGAGACGGCGAAGGCGGTGGGCATCGACTGGTGGGAGACCGATCCCTGGCTCAACAGCAAGGCCCGCACGCTCGAGCGGCAGGATCGGGACCTCGAACTCGAGAACCGGGAACTCCGCGACCGAATCGCCGAACTCGAAGCCGGACGCGACCGCCGCCTACCCCTCGAACGCACCCGCCAACCCATGGAAGAGGAGGATCGTGACTGACGGTGCCGGGGTCTGGTTGTACGCGGTGACGGTCGACGGGCACGCCGCGGACGAGCTGCGCCGCGTGACCGGAGTGGCGGGCGAGGACGTCCGCATCGTCGTCTTGAACGACTTGGCCGCGGTCGTCGGGACGGTCCCGCTCGAAGTTTTCGGCAACGAGCCGCTGCGGCACAACCTGGAAGATCTGAAATGGCTGGAGGCGACGGCCCGGGCGCACGACACCGTCGTCTCCGAAGTCGCGCGACGGGGCCCGGTCGTCCCGCTGCGCCTGGCCACCGTCTATCTCGACGACGACAGAGTCCGTGGTCTGCTCGACGAGCGACGGGCGGACTTCGAGTCGGCACTCGCCCTGGTGACCGACCGCACGGAGTGGGGCGTCAAAGCCTACGGCGACCGCGCCGCCCTCACCACCACAGTGGCCGAGGCCCATGCGACGAGCAGCGACAAGGGCACGGGCACGGCGTATTTGCTCCGTCGCAAAGCCCAGCTGTCCGCGCAGGAGATCGTCGAACACGACGCCGCGGCGCGCGCAGACGCGATCCATGCGCGCCTGGTCCGACATGCTGCCGCGGGTCGGCGCCAGGCCGCGACGGATCCGGCGCTGAGCGGCAGCCGGGACTGGATGGTGCTCAACGGCACCTATCTGGTGGACGACGACCGCGCCGACGAGTTCGCTGCGACAGTCGAGGAACTCGGGAAGGAATATCCCGGTATCCGGCTCGAGCTCACCGGTCCGTGGCCGCCGTATTCCTTCGCCGGCGTGGAACGCGACGCCACATGAGGGATGCCGACGGCGAGCGCCGCATCGCCCTCATCGACCTGCTGGACCGGGTGCTGGCCGGCGGCGTCGTCATCTCGGGCGACATCAAGCTCTCCATCGCGGACGTCGACATGGTGCAGATCTCGCTGCGGGCCCTCATCTCCTCCATCAGCACCCTCTCCACCCAGCCACTCGAGTCCACGGCACCGCGCGAGGCACTGGAAAGATGACTGAGTTCGACGGCATCCCACCACATATCGACTCGAATCCGGAATCCGTCGAGCGCGGACTCGTGACGCTCGTGCTCACCCTCGTGGAGCTGCTCCGGCAGCTGATGGAGCGGCAGGCGCTACGGCGGGTGGACGAGGGCGACCTGAGCGACGCGCAGATCGAGCGGATCGGCACCACCCTGATGCTGCTCGAGGAACGGATGGAGGAGTTGCGGGACCACTTCGGGCTGACCCCTGAGGATCTCAACATCGACCTCGGACCGCTGGGGACGCTACTTCCCCGGGAGTGAGGCCTGAACCGCTACACATTCTTACTCGCCTGCACCTCCTCGACCGGTGGGTTATCCTGTTGACGTCGTGCCCCCGTGACGACCTCGATCGGGCTCGGGCGAAAGGATACGCGTTCACCCGGTACGGCGGTCAGGCCGTCGCGTCGAAATGGGCGATCACCTTGCTGGGCCGCAGGCGGACGACCAGTTCGCCGGGCACACCGTTGCGCCTGCCGAACTCCTCCGCACAGTCCGCGCCCATGTAGCGGCCAGCGATCTCGGTGGCGGTGCGCAGCAGTTCGTCCGGGTCCTCCGACAGCGTCACGGTGCCCTGCACCTGGACCGACGGGTACGGCGGCTCCTCCAGGTCGACGCACACCGCAATGCGGCTGTCCCGGGCGAACGCCTTGCCCTTGACCGACGACTTGCCGGTATTGAAGACCAGTTCGTCACCATCGAGGATGAACCAGACCGGCGTCACCATCGGCCTGCCGTCAGCCGCCACGAACGCCACCTTGGCCGTCCGGGTGCCGTGGGTGAGGAATTCGCGCACATCGGGATCCGAAAGTGAGGCCATCCCCCAACCCTAAGTCGCCATACACAGTGGATCCGCGTACCAACAGCGCATGTCGCGGTCATCGCATGGCACCGCGCTGAAACATCGGCGACCGAACGGCGCCGAGCCGCCTACCTGAGCACGGCGCCCTCTTCCGATCGCCTACCCGGGCGCAGCGTCGCGACACCACGACCTTGCCGATGGTTCTCACGCAGATCAGCGCTGTGCCCGGTGTCCCGCGCCGCGTGGCAGGGTGTGGTCGCAGTCGAGGTGATGAGTCGCACGTCGCGGTGATCGTGTCTTCGCCGAATTCCAGGTGAGCGCCGCGGTGATCACCAGTGCGCGCCGAGGGGCCCGATCATCGCGAGTAGCGTCGCGATCGAAGCGGGCGCGGTCGGGCCGAACACCAGCGTGCGAGCCAGATCGCAGCCGGATGAGCTTGCCAGCGCACGGATTTCGAGTTCGTGACGGTGCGCGCGACGACCGGAGATGTCGCGGCGCGGGTAGCCGATCGCCTTTCTGCTTCATGGTGACCTCTCGTTCGGTGGTGCGCCCGACGCCGGAGGCATTTCGCGACCGGCCCGCAGCTCACTGCGGCCGGAGTGCCGTGAGAGCACGACATCGCCCCGGTGTCGGGCGCACCGCAAGCCTCGGGCACCGACGGGTGCGCGGCGACGCTGTCAAGCGCGCGGCGGTAGGTGCGTCCGGGGCCGGGCCGTGAGGTGTCGGCGCACTGGCCGGAAGTGGGGTTTCGGAGGGAGGTTCGGCAAACCCTCGTCGCACGCGGGCGGGGGTGAGCCGTTAGGGGTCGGTGACGGGTCTCTCCCCCGGAGCCACTACCCCCGGCAACATCTGGCGAATCCGCCTTTGGCCCGACGTTCCGTATGAACGACATCGAAACCGAAGGCATTGCCAAACATCATGATTGGCTGATTTAGGAGCGCGAGTACGGCCGCCGGGAGACGCATCGCGGCAGACGGTTCGCGTTCACGGAGCTCGATCCGGACGCACGGCGCTGGTGATGATCGACATGGTGCCGTTTCATGTCGTCGACAGTCCCTATTGCCTCGGCATCGTACCCAACAAACCGCTTGGCCGAGGGGCTTCGGGCCGCTGGTGGCACCGTCGCGTGGGTCCTGCCGACAAGTGGCAATCCCACGCCGAGCAACGTCGAGTTCTTCGACGCGGAACGTGCTGCGATGTAAAACAATTAGGTGGTCCGGGCCTGCTGCATACCCGCCTGTGGCACGAGTTCACTCGACATGATCGAAGCGGGGCGTGGGGCCACCAGGGTTCTCGACGCCGCGCCGGGCTGGTAACCCTGTGTGACGCATGGAAGGTCCGGGGCGTGCTGGGTGTGGGGAATGATCGGGCGGTGAGGTCCGGGGGGCGTGCACATCCCGGACCCCACCCGATTGGCGATCCAGCGACCACGAGGGGTCGTCGGGTTGCGAAGCTCTCACGTTGATTGTGGACCCGGATAGTGCGTGAGCAGCGAGGTTCGCTGTTACAAGCCGGTGAATATGCGTGTCGCCTCGTTAACGCGGATGGCGGTGTGCCTACCTGGGTCGATGTGCTCGTGTGCAAGCCTTGCCCCTGGCTGGAGGCGACTCGCTGATTTCGAACGTGTCCGCGCGATGGGTCGCGGCTTACCGCGCCTCGAGCGACGGATCAGGAACGCCGTCAGCGACGCGCAGAGCAATCTGGGCCAACCTGCCACGACGGGTGCCCTCTCCGACGTACCATCCCTGCGTGGCTGATGCGATTCGTTCCACCCCTCTGCGGGTCCTCGTGTACAGCAACGACGCTGACACCCGGCACCAGGTGATGCTGGCGCTGGGTAGGCACCCGCACCCGGAGCTACCCGGACTGGAGTACCTCGAGGTCGCCACCGTACAGGTGGTGATCGACCAGATGGACGCGGGCGGCATCGACCTGGTGATCCTGGACGGCGAGGCGGCGCCCGCGGGCGGGCTCGGCATCGCCAAGCAGCTCAAGGACGAGATCGACCGGTGCCCACCGGTTCTCGTGCTCACCGGCCGTCCGGACGACGCCTGGTTGGCCACGTGGTCGCGGGCCGAGGCCGCCGTCTCGCACCCGATCGACCCGATCCGGCTCACCGAAGCCGTCGTCGCGCTGCTACGCAACCGCTCCGCGGCCTGACTCACACTCGCACTGGACATGCCTTCGTACTCGCGCGCTTATTGTCACGTGACAACGCCTCGATTACCCCCGTTTCAGTCATAAATGGCAGTCGCGTTTTCGATCAAAAACCGCATCGAAACAGGGCTCAGCCAGGCGCATCAGTTGTAGTGTGTGCCATAGCTCACATGAGCGCGGGCACGGTATGAGACCCGCCACGTCAGGTCTCCTCCAGCTCACCCAACCCGCCGGCTCCGGCTTGCAAGGAGGGGAAGTGCAGTTGTGAATATCGAAATGCCGACGCTCGTGCTCGGCGCGATCGGCGCCGCGTTTGCGGTGTTTTCCATAGTGATGGCCGCCCTTGTCGGCCCGAAGCGCTACAACCGGGCCAAACTCGAGGCCTACGAGTGCGGGATCGAGCCGACCCCGCATGCCGTCGCGGGCGGGCCGGGAAACATTACCGGACAACGTTTTCCGGTGAAGTACTACCTGACCGCGATGCTATTCATCATCTTCGACATCGAGATCGTGTTCCTCTACCCGTGGGCTGTCCACTTCGATGCGCTCGGTCTCTTCGGTCTCGCCGCGATGGGGCTGTTCATTTTCAACGTCTCCGTCGCGTACGCCTACGAATGGCGCCGCGGCGGTCTCAGCTGGGACTGATCGCGTACAAGGTCGTCGGCCGCGGCCGCTAGCGACTGCTTGCAGGCCGCTCGAAACACTCTGTCATTTGCACAGTGGAAGTGAGATGTAGTCCAACATGGGTCTCGAGGAAAAACTGCCCAGCGGCTTTTTGCTGAGCACGGTCGAAGATTTCGCCGGATATCTGCGCAAGGGTTCGCTCTGGCCCGCCACCTTCGGTCTCGCCTGCTGCGCGATCGAGATGATGGCCACTGGCGCCGGACGTTTCGATATCGCCCGCTTCGGCATGGAGGCCTTCCGTGCCTCGCCGCGGCAGGCCGATCTGATGATCGTCGCGGGCCGGGTCAGCCAGAAGATGGCGCCGGTGCTGCGCCAGGTCTATGACCAGATGACCGAGCCGAAATGGGTGCTGGCGATGGGCGTGTGCGCATCGTCGGGCGGCATGTTCAACAACTACGCCATCGTTCAGGGCGTCGATCACGTCGTACCGGTCGACATCTACCTGCCCGGCTGCCCGCCCCGCCCGGAGATGCTGCTCAACGCGATTCTGGCATTGCACGCAAAGATTCAGGAGATGCCACTGGGCGTCAACCGGGACGAGGCCGTGCGGGCCGCCGAACGGGCCGCGCTGGCATCCACGCCGACCATCCGAATGGAGGGTCTGCTGCGATGACCTTCGATTCCCCCGCCAACACCGATAGCCACCCGCCCGAAGACCTTTCGGAGGCTGTCACCGCGGGTCCCGAGGGCACGCCGCCCGAGGAAGAGTCCGCGCCCGCGGGCGCCGAGGTGATCGGCGTGCGCCGCGGGATGTTCGGCGCCAGCGGCAGCGGCGACACCTCCGGCTACGGCAAGCTGGTCCGGCCGGTGACCCTGCCGGGCAGCACGCCCGCACCGTACGGCGGTTACTTCGACGAGGTGGTCGCCGCCCTGCATACCGCACTCACCGCGGTCGGGCTCGGCTTCGAAACCGCCATCGAAAAGATCGTCGTCTTCCGCGGCGAGCTCACCCTGCACGTGCGCCGCGACCGCCTGCCCGTGGTCGCCCTCGCGTTACGCAACGACGCCGCGCTGCGCTGCGAGCTCTGCCTCGGCGTCAGCGGCGTGCACTACCCGGACGACGAGGGCCGCGAGCTGCACGCGGTGTATCCGCTCATGTCGATCACACATAATCGCAGGCTGCGCATCGAGGTCTCCGCACCGGACACCGACCCGCACATCCCGTCGCTCTACAGCGTGTATCCGACCACGGACTGGCACGAGCGTGAAACCTACGACTTCTTCGGCATCATCTTCGACGGCCACCCTTCGCTGACCCGCATCACGATGCCCGACGACTGGCGAGGCCACCCCCAGCGCAAGGACTACCCGCTCGGCGGGATCCCGGTCGAGTACAAGGGCGCGCGCATCCCGCCGCCCGACGAGCGGAGGACGTACAGATGATGAACAACACCGACACCAGGCCCGACGTCTGCGATGACGCCGGGCCGAAGCCGACGATGGTCACCGTCGCAGGTCAGGATTGGGATCAGGTCACCGAAACCCTCGACGGCGCTGGCGAAGAGCGCATCGTCGTCAACATGGGCCCGCAGCACCCGTCCACGCACGGCGTGCTGCGACTCATCCTCGAAATCGAGGGCGAGACGGTCACCGAGGCCCGCTGCGGAATCGGCTACCTGCACACCGGAATCGAGAAGAATCTCGAATTCCGGAACTGGACGCAGGGCGTCACCTTCGTGACCCGGATGGACTATCTGTCGCCGTTCTTCAACGAGACGGCGTACTGCCTCGGCGTCGAGAAACTGCTCGACATCACCGACGATATCCCCGAGCGCGCCACCATCATTCGCGTCATGCTCATGGAACTCAACCGCATCTCCTCGCACCTGGTGGCGCTGGCTACCGGTGGCATGGAGCTCGGCGCACTGACCCCGATGCTGTTCGGTTTCCGGGAGCGCGAACTGATCCTCGACGTCTTCGAGACGATCACCGGCCTGCGGATGAATCACGCCTATATCCGGCCCGGCGGCGTCATCCAGGATCTGCCCGACAACGGCGTCACCAAGGTCCGCGAGCTGCTGGATCTGCTGCCGAAGCGGTTGCGCGACATGGAACATCTGCTCACCAGCAACCCGATCTGGAAGGCCCGCACCCAGGACATCGGCTACCTGGATCTCACTGGCTGCATGGCGCTCGGCATCACCGGTCCGGTGCTGCGCTCCACCGGCCTGCCGCACGACCTGCGCAAGTCACAGCCCTACTGCGGTTACGAGACCTACGAATTCGACATCCCCACCACCACTGGCTGCGACTGCTACGGCCGCTACGTGATCCGGGTCGAGGAGATGAAGGAGTCGCTGAAGATCGTCGAACAATGCCTGGACCGGCTGCGGCCGGGACCGGTGATGGTGGACGACAAGAAGATCGCCTGGCCCGCCGACCTGTCCATCGGCCCGGACGGACTCGGCAACTCCCCCAAGCACATCGGCAAGATCATGGGCACATCCATGGAGGGACTCATCCACCACTTCAAACTGGTCACCGAGGGCATCCGGGTACCTGCGGGCCAGGTGTACACGGCCGTCGAGTCGCCGCGCGGCGAGCTGGGCGTGCACATGGTCAGCGACGGCGGCACCCGCCCGTTCCGGGTGCACTATCGCGACCCCTCCTTCACGAATCTGCAAGCCGTGGCGGCGATGTGCGAGGGCGGCATGCTCGCCGATGTCATCGCCTCGGTCGCCAGCATCGACCCCGTCATGGGCGGAGTGGACAGATGACCGAGATCATGTTGAAGCTCTCCACCCGGCCCGAGCCGTTTCCGGCGTACGTCCGCGAGCGCCTGGAGGTCGACGCCAAGGAGATCATCGGCCGCTACCCGCACCGCCGCTCGGCCTTGTTGCCGCTGCTGCACCTGGTGCAGGCCGAAGAGGGCTGCGTGACCGGCACCGGCATAGAATTCTGCGCCGACCAGCTTGGATTGACCGGCGCCGAGGTCACCGCAGTGGCGACCTTCTACTCGATGTACCGGCGCACCCCGACCGGCGACTATCACGTCGGCGTCTGCACCAACACGCTGTGCGCGGTGATGGGTGGCGACGCTATCCTCGACACCCTCGAACGCCACCTCGGCGTCAAGCACGGCGAAACGACACCGGACGGATCGATCACGCTGGAGCACGTCGAGTGCAATGCGGCCTGCGATTTCGCGCCGGTCGTCATGGTCAACTGGGAGTTCTTCGACAATCAGACCCCCGAATCCGCTCAGGCACTGGTGGATTCGCTGCGTGCGGGCCAGCAGGTGACCCCCAGCCGCGGCGCGCCGCTGTGTACCTTCAAGGAGACCGCGCGCATCCTGGCCGGATTCCCGGACGAGCGGCCCGGCGTCCTGGACGGCGCGGCGGGCGAGGCCACCCTGGCCGGGCTGCGTGTCGCGCAGGAGCAGGACATGAATCCGCCCGCGCCGCAAGAGAATCTGGAGGGCGCCTGATATGACGTTGACTCCTGTGCTCAGCAGGTACTGGGACGACCCGCAGTCGTGGACCATGGACACCTATCGCCGTCACGACGGCTACCAGGCGCTGCGTAAAGCGCTTCGGATGGAGCCCGATCAGGTGATCCAGACCGTCAAGGACGCGGGTCTGCGCGGCCGTGGCGGTGCGGGCTTCCCCACCGGAATGAAGTGGAGCTTCATCCCGCAGGGTCCCGGACCGGACGGCACCAGCAAACCGCATTACCTGGTGGTCAACGCCGATGAGTCGGAACCCGGTACCTGCAAAGACATTCCGCTTATGCTAGCCACACCGCACACGCTGATCGAGGGTATGATCATCGCCGCCTACGCCATCCGCGCGGCGCATGCCTTCATCTACGTGCGCGGCGAGGTGGTGCCGGTGCTGCGTCGCCTGCAGGCCGCCGTGGCACAGGCATACGAGGCCGGTTACCTCGGCTGCGATATCCTCGGCTCCGGCTACGACCTCGAACTCATCGTGCACGCCGGTGCGGGCGCCTACATCTGCGGCGAGGAAACCGCCCTGCTGGATTCCCTGGAAGGCCGCCGCGGCCAGCCCCGGCTGCGGCCGCCGTTTCCCGCCGTCGCCGGTCTGTACGCCTGCCCGACCGTGGTGAACAACGTCGAATCCATTGCCAGCGTGCCGCCGATCATCCTCAACGGCACCGCCTGGTTCCGGTCGATGGGCACCGAGAAGTCCCCCGGTTTCACGCTGTACTCGCTGTCGGGCCATGTCGCCCGACCCGGCCAGTACGAGGCGCCGCTCGGCATCACCCTGAGCGAACTCCTCGACTACGCCGGTGGGGTACGCGCCGGACATCGGGTGAAGTTCTGGACGCCGGGCGGCTCGTCGACGCCACTGTTCACCGAAGATCACCTCGATGTCCCCCTCGACTATGAGGGCGTCTCCGCGGCCGGATCCATGTTGGGCACCAAGGCATTACAGATCTTCGACGACACCACCTGCGTGGTGCGGGCAGTGCTGCGCTGGACCGAGTTCTACGCCCACGAATCCTGCGGCAAATGCACGCCATGCCGCGAGGGCACCTACTGGCTGGTCCAGCTGCTCCAGCGCATCGAAGCGGGCCGGGGCACCGAGTCCGATCTGGACAAGCTCCTGGACATCAGCGACACCATCAACGGCAAGTCGTTCTGCGCCCTTGGTGACGGCGCGGCCAGTCCGATCATCTCCTCGCTGAAGTACTTCCGCGAGGAGTTCATCGACCATCTGCGCCTGGACGGCTGTCCGTTCGATCCCGCGCGCTCCACCGCCTGGGCGGAAGCAGGAGAAGGAGTTCGATGACTGCCACCGTGAACACCAACACCAATGGGCTCGTCCCCGCCGACCTGGTGACCGTGACCATCGACGGCACCACCGTCAGCGTGCCCGCCGGCACCCTGGTGATCCGCGCCGCTGAACTCATCGGCATCCAGATCCCGCGCTTCTGCGACCACCCGCTGCTCGACCCGGTCGGCGCCTGCCGCCAGTGCATCGTCGAGGTGGAGGGCCAGCGCAAGCCGGTCGCCTCTTGCACGATTGCCGTCACCGACGGCATGGTCGTGCGCACCCAGCTCACCTCCGCGGTGGCGGACAAGGCGCAAGAGGGTGTGATGGAGTTGCTGCTCATCAATCACCCCCTCGACTGCCCCGTCTGCGACAAGGGCGGCGAGTGCCCGCTGCAGAACCAGGCGATGTCCAGCGGTCGGCCGGAAACCAGGTTCGAGGGCGTGAAACGCACCTATCCCAAGCCGATTCCGCTGTCCACGGCGGTGCTGCTGGACCGGGAACGCTGCGTGCTGTGTGCCCGCTGCACCCGTTTCTCCGAGCAGGTGGCGGGCGACCCGTTCATCGAACTCATGGATCGCGGTGCGCTGCAACAGGTCGGCATCGCGCAGGCCGAGCCGCTGGATTCGTACTTCTCCGGCAACACCGTGCAGATCTGCCCGGTCGGCGCGCTCACCGGCACCAGCTACCGATTCCGGGCCCGCCCGTTCGACCTGGTGTCCAGCCCAAGCGTGTGCGAGCACTGCGCGTCGGGCTGCGCGCAGCGCACCGACCACCGTCGCGGCAAGGTGCTGCGCCGCCTGGCCGGTGACGACCCCCAGGTCAACGAGGAATGGAACTGCGACAAGGGTCGCTGGGCCTTCGCCTACGCCACCGAACGCGATCGGCTGACCACGCCACTGGTCCGCGGCTGGGACGGCAACCTCGCCCCGGCCTCCTGGTCCGAGGCACTCGCCGCGGCGGCGGAAGGCTTGGCCTCCGCCTTCGGCAGCGCGGGTGTGCTGGTCGGCGGCCGCGTCACCGAGGAAGACGCCTACGCCTACGCCAAGTTCGCGCGAATTGCCCTCGGCACCAACGACATCGACTTCCGCACCCGGGTGCATTCGGTCGAGGAAGCCGACTTCCTCGCCGCACGCGTCGCCGGACAGGGTGTCACCGTCGACTACGACAGCATGGAGAAGGCATCGATCGTCCTGCTCGCCGGTCTCGAGCCGGAAGAGGAATCGCCAATCGTCTACCTGCGGCTACGCAAGGCGGCCCGCAAGCGTGGACTGCCCGTCTACTCGTTGGCCGCTTACTCCTCGCGCGGCCTCGACCGCATGTCCGGCACCCTGCTGCAGGCGATGCCGGGCGCCGAACCGCACCTGCTGGACACCCTGCGCACCAGCGAATTCGCCACGGCCGGAAACGATTCCGAGAAGATGACCGAGGCGTCGCGGCTGCTGCGCCAGCCGGGTGCGGTGATCATGGTCGGTGAGCGGCTCGCCGGGATTCCGGGTGCACTCTCGGCCGCCGTTCGGCTCGCCGACGAGACCGGCGCCGCCCTGGCCTGGGTGCCGCGCCGCGCCGGTGAACGCGGTGCGGTCGAGGCGGGCGCACTGCCCGGCCTGCTCCCAGGCGGTCGGCCCGTGGTGGATCCCCTTGCCCGCCAACAGGTTCGGTCGCTGTGGAACGTGCCGGACCTGCCTGTGACGGTCGGACGCGATACCGCCGCGATCCTCGAGTCGGCCACCACCCTCGGCGCACTCGTCATCGGTGGTGTCGACCTGGCCGACCTGCCGGATCCGAAGGCCGCGCTCGCCGCCGTCGACGCCGCCCGTTTCGTCGTCAGTCTGGAACTGCGCCGCAGCGATGTCACCGAACGCGCCGATGTGGTGTTCCCGGTGGCCTCGGCCATGGAGAAGTCCGGCACCTTCCGCACCTGGGAGGGCCGACCCCGGCCGTTCGACGCCGCGCTGCGCGACTCCGCCGTGCGCTGCGAGGCCGCACCGCTGTCGGATCAGCGAGTCCTGCAGGCGATCGCGGACGAGATGAAGGTGCGCCTCGGGCTGCCCGACACCGACGCCGCCCGCGCCGAACTCGCCGAACTCGGCGTCTGGGATGGCCCGCCCGTCGCATCTCCCGCGCATCGGGCGCACCCGGTCACCCAGCCCGAACCCGGCACCGCCGTACTCGCGGGCTGGCGCATGCTGCTCGACCAGGGCCGGATGCAGGACGGCGAACCGAACCTGGCAGGCATCGCGCGCCCACCGGTGGTGCGGCTGTCCCCCGCGACCGCCGCGGAAATCGGCGCCGCCAACGATGATCCGATCACCATCGGCACCGACCGCGGCACCATCACGCTGCCGCTGCTGATCACCGACCTGCCCGACCGGGTGGTCTGGCTGCCGTTGAATTCGCCGGGAAGTTCGGTCTTCGAACAGCTCGCCACCCAACCGGGCGGCGTGGTGCATCTGCGGCGTGCGGACGAGAGGATGAAGGAACACCGTCATGAGTGATCTGTCCCTCTTCGGTCACGACCCGCTGTGGCTTGTGATCGGAAAGTCCCTCGCCATTTTCGGATTCCTGCTGCTCACCGCCCTGATGTCGGTGTATCTGGAACGAAAGATCGTGGCGCGCATGCAGATGCGCATCGGCCCGAACCGGGTCGGACCCAAGGGCACCTTGCAGGCGGTCGCCGACGGCGTCAAGATGGCGCTGAAGGAAGACATCATCCCCACCATCGTGGACAAGCCGATCTTCATTCTGGCGCCGATCATTTCGGTGATCCCGGCGGTGATGGCGTTCGCCGTTATCCCATTCGGACCGGAGGTGTCGATCTTCGGGCACCGCACCGCGCTGCAACTGACCGATATGCCGGTGGCCGTGCTCTACATCCTCGCCATCACCTCGGTGGGCGTGTACGGGATCGTGCTGGCTGGATGGTCGTCGGGTTCCACCTACCCGCTGCTCGGCGGATTGCGTTCGACCGCACAGGTCATCTCGTATGAGATCGCGATGGCGCTGTGCTTCGCGACGGTGTTCCTGCTCGGCGGCACCATGGCCACCTCCGGCATCGTCAAGGCGCAGGAGGGCACCTGGTATGTCTTCCTGCTGTTGCCGTCGTTCCTCATCTACTGCGTGTCGATGGTCGGCGAGACCAACCGGGCGCCGTTCGACCTGCCCGAGGCCGAGGGCGAACTCGTCGGTGGCTTCCATACCGAGTACTCCTCGCTCAAGTTCGCCATGTTCATGCTCGCCGAATACATCAACATGGCAACGGTTTCCGCGCTGGCCACCACGCTGTTCCTCGGCGGCTGGCACGCACCTTGGCCGCTGAACATGTGGGACGGCGCGAACTCCGGCTGGTGGCCGGTGCTGTGGTTCACGCTCAAGGTCTGGACGTTCCTGTTTTGCTTCATCTGGCTGCGCGGCACGCTCCCGCGGCTGCGCTACGACCAGTTCATGAACCTGGGCTGGAAGCTGCTGATTCCGACCTCGCTGGCCTGGGTGATGCTGGTCGGCGCCGTCCGCGTCCTGCAGTCCGAGGGCTACCACGTCCAGACCCCGGCGCTGGTGATCGCCGGACTGATCATCTCCGGGCTGATAGTCGGGATGTTCCTGCGCGCCGGACGCGCGGAGGGAATGCCGCCGCCCGTCGAAGAACCGAGCGTCGAAGAACCGAGCGTCGCAACCTCGAGTGACAACGCGGTATTCCTCGGCTTCCCGACACCGCCCATGCCGGATCGGTCCACGATGCCCGCCCCAGCCAAGGCCGGCCTGCTGGAACCGCTCGCCGGGTTCGTTGTCACTGCCGCGACGATGTTCAAGAAGCCCAACACCGAGTATTACCCGGAGCACAAGGTGCCGACCGCACCGCGCTACCACGGTCGCCACCAGCTCAACCGGCACTCGGACGGACTCGAAAAGTGCATCGGCTGCGAGCTGTGCGCCTGGGCCTGCCCCGCCGACGCCATCTATGTCGAAGGCGCGGACAACACCGAGACGGAACGCTTTTCGCCCGGCGAGCGCTACGGCCGGGTCTACCAGATCAACTACCTGCGCTGCATCGGCTGCGGGTTGTGCATCGAGGCGTGCCCGACCAGGGCGTTGACGATGACCAACGAATACGAAATGACCGACGACAACCGCGCCGACCTGATTTACGAAAAGGATCGGCTGCTCGCCCCGATACAGCCCGGCATGAGCGCGCCACCGCACGACATGTACCCGGGCGCCGATGAGGGCGACTACTACCGGGGCGATGTGCCCGGCGGTGCGCCCGACCCCGATGCCCCGAGGGAGCCCGCGACGGTGGGCGTGGAAGGAGGGGTGCGATGACCGACCTGATCCTCGCCGCCGAACCATTGACCCGAACCTCCACCCTGGAGTCGGTGCAGTTCTGGATCCTGGCTCCGCTGGCCGTGATCGGTGCGCTCGGCATGGTCTTCGCACCCAAGGCCGTGCATTCGGCGCTGTGCCTGGCCACCACCATGATCACGCTCGCGGTCTTCTACATGGCCCAGGACGCGCTGTTCCTCGGCGTGGTGCAGATCGTCGTCTACACCGGCGCGGTGATGATGCTGTTCCTGTTCGTGCTCATGCTGGTGGGTGTCGATTCGGCCGAGTCGCTGCGGGAAACAATTCGCGGACAACGGCTCGCGGCCGCCGCGGTCGGTCTCGGCTTCGGTCTGCTGTTGATCAGCGGGATCGCCAACGGCATCCGCAATTCCGGAATCACCTACCCGGCAACAGGATTCGCGGGACGGAACGTGATCGGTTCGCTCGCCGAGCTGATCTTCGTCCGCTACGTCTGGGCCTTCGAGCTCACCGGCGCGCTGCTGATCACCGCCACCATCGGGGCGATGGTGCTCGCGCACCGCGAGCAGTTCGGGCAGCGGCTGGGTCAGCGGGAGATGTCCCAGCGCCGGTTCCGGGACGGCAAGGGCCGCGCCACCCCGCTGCCCACGCCCGGCGTCTACGCCAGGCACAACGCGGTCGATATCCCGGCCAGGCTGCCGGACGGTTCCTTCGAAGAGTTGTCGGTCAGCACCATCCTGCGCCACCGCCGCAACCGGGCGCTCACCGAAGCGGCGATCCTGTCGGTCGGCGCATCGGGCAAGCGCAATGGGACCGAAACCCACACGTCCGTCGACGATTCGACACCCATCGACCACTCGACGCAGAGTTGACGAGGAAGGCATCCGGTGAACCCTCAGAACTACCTGTTTCTGTCCGCCCTGTTGTTCACGATCGGCGCGGCTGGAGTGCTGTTGCGGCGCAACGCCATCGTCGTGTTCATGTGCATCGAGTTGATGCTCAATGCGGTGAACCTCGCCTTCGTCACCTTCGCCCGGCTGCACGCGAATCTCGACGGTCAGGTCTTCGCGTTCTTCACCATGGTGGTCGCCGCGGCCGAAGTCGTTGTCGGCCTTGCCATCATCATGACCATCTTCCGTGTCCGCCGCTCGACCTCGGTCGACGACGCCAACCTGCTGAAGTTCTGACGTGGACGGGGCAACGCTGTTTCTGCTGCCCGCGCTGCCGCTGGCCGGCGCGGTCATCCTGCTGCTCGGCGGCAAGTACACCGACAAGTGGGGTCACCTGCTCGGTATTGCCGCGGCCCTGGCGTCGTTCGCGGTCGCCGCGATCGGGTTCTTCGAGATGCTCGGCCGCGCCAACGCCGAACGGGCCATCCACACCAACCTGTTCAGCTGGGTCCCGGTCGCCGGACTGCAGGTCGACTTCAGCCTCCAATTGGACCAACTGTCGGTGTGTTTCGCGCTGCTGATCACCGGAGTGGGATCGCTGATCCACATCTACTCCGTCGGCTACATGAGCCACGATCCGGCGCGGCGGCGGTTCTTCGCCTACCTCAACCTGTTCCTCGCGGCCATGCTGCTGCTGGTGCTTGCGAACAACTACCTGGTGCTCTACCTCGGCTGGGAGGGCGTCGGCCTGGCGTCCTACTTGCTGATCGGGTTCTGGCACGAAAAGCCGTCCGCCGCAACGGCGGCCAAGAAGGCGTTCGTGGTCAACCGGGTCGGCGACATGGGGCTGGCGATCGCCATGTTCACCATGTTCGCGACCTTCGGCTCGATCAACTTCGCCGACGTATTCGCCGCCGCACCGAACGCGAGCGAGGGCAAGCTCACCGCGATCGGATTGCTGCTGCTGCTCGCCGCGTGCGGCAAGTCCGCCCAGGTACCGTTGCAATCCTGGCTCGGTGACGCGATGGAGGGCCCGACCCCGGTGTCGGCGCTCATCCACGCGGCCACCATGGTCACCGCGGGCGTGTACCTCATCGCGCGGTCCGGCCCAATCTTCGACCTGGCCCCCAATGCCCGGCTCGGCGTGGTGCTGGTGGGCGCGGTGACGCTGTTGTTCGGCGCCGTCGTCGGCTGCGCCAAGGATGACATTAAGAAGGCTCTCGCCGCCTCGACCATGAGCCAGATCGGCTACATGGTCCTCGCGGCCGGGCTGGGTCCGGCCGGATACCCGGTGGCCATCATGCATCTGCTCACCCACGGGTTCTTCAAGGCCGGACTGTTCCTCGGCGCCGGGTCGGTGATGCACGCGATGGACGACGAGACCGACATGCGCCGCTACGGCGGACTGCGGACACTGCTACCGATCACCTACGTCACCTTCGGCCTCGGCTACCTCGCCATCATCGGCGTGCCGCCGTTCGCCGGGTTCTTCTCCAAGGACCGGATCATCGAGGCGGCGTTCAACCAGGGCGGGGTAAACGGGCTGGCGCTCGGCACGGTCACCCTCATCGGTGCGGGGCTGACCGCGTTCTATATGACGCGGGTGATGCTGATGACCTTCTTCGGCGAACGCCGCTGGAAGCCCGACACCCATCCGCACGAGTCACCGGCGGTGATGACGGGGCCGATGATCCTGCTCGCCGTGGGTTCCGTCGCCGCGGGTGGATTGTTCGTCCTCGGGTCGTCGCTACAGAACTGGCTCGAACCGGTGGTCGGAGCGCACCACGGCGAGGAGACCGTCCCCGCGGCAGTCGTCACCGCGCTCGCCTTGATCGTGGTCGCGACCGGTGTCGCGGCCGCCTACTACCAGTACGCGCAGCGCGAAATCCCGGAGACCGCACCCGAAGCCGTCACCGTGCTGACCGTGGCGGCCCGTAAGGACCTCTACGGTGACGCGTTCAACGAGGGCGTGTTCATGCGTCCCGGTCGGCACCTGACCCGGGCGCTGGTCTTCTTCGACAGTCGCGGCATCGACGGCATCGTCAACGGCACCGCGGCGCTGATCGGCGGCCTGTCCGTCCGGATCCGGCGGGTGCAGTCCGGTTTCGTGCGGTCCTATGCCCTGTCCATGTTCACCGGCGCGGCCCTGGTGGCCGCAGCCCTGCTGGCGGTGAGGATCTGGTGAACGACTTTCCCTGGTTGACCCTGTTGTGGGTGTTGCCCGCGGTCGGATCCGTGGCCGTACTCGTGCTGCCCGCATCGCAACGCACGCTCGCCCGCTGCCTGGCATTCGGTATCTCGGTCGCCGTGCTCGCGCTGGGTATCGTGCTGGCCGTGCGCTTCGAACCCGGTGGGGCACAGTATCAGTTCGTCGAGAACCACGAGTGGATCCCGGCTTTCGGCGCCGGATACACCGTCGGTTTGGACGGGATCGCACTGGTGCTGGTGTTGCTCACCGCGGCGCTCATACCGCTGCTGATCCTGGCGGGCTGGAATGACGAACGCGAGGTCGGCAGCGGACGCCGCGTCGCGCACACCTATGTCGCGCTCACCCTCATGGTCGAGGCGATGGTGCTGATTTCCTTTGTCTCACTGGACATTCTGCTGTTCTATGTGTTCTTCGAGGCCATGCTCATCCCGATGTACTTCCTCATCGGTGGCTTCGGGCCGCGCAGCGCGGATGTGCAGGTGCGCCAGCAGCGGTCGCGGGCGGCAGTGAAGTTCCTGCTCTACAACCTGTTCGGCGGGCTGATCATGCTGGCCGCGGTGATCGGGTTGTATGTGCTCACCGCCCGGGAAGGGCTCGGCGCCGGGTCGGCGGGCACCTTCGACTTCCGCACCGTCGTCGCGGCGGCCAATACCGGGCAGCTCGGCGCGGGTCCGGCCGTGTTGAATGCGCTGTTCCTCGGGTTCATGTTCGCGTTCGCGGTGAAGGCGCCGCTGTGGCCGCTGCACACCTGGCTGCCGGATGCGGCGGTGGCGGCGACCCCATCGAGTGCGGTGCTGATGATGGCGGTGGTCGACAAGGTCGGCACCTTCGGCATGCTGCGCTACTGCCTGATGCTCTTCCCCGAAGCGTCGGGAACCTATGCGCCGCTGGTGATTACGCTCGCCGTGATCGGCATTATCTACGGTGCGCTGCTTGCCATCGGCCAGACCGACGTGATGCGCCTGATCGCCTACACCTCGATCTCGCACTTCGGGTTCATCATCCTCGGCATCTTCGCCATGACCAGCCAGGGGCAGACCGGGGCCACACTGTATATGGTCAACCACGGCATCTCGACCGCCGCGCTGTTCCTGATCGCCGGCTTCCTGGTGTCGCGCCGGGGCACCCGTGTCATCGCCGAGTTCGGCGGGGTGCAGAAGGTGGCGCCGGTGCTGGCCGGCACCTTTTTCATCGCCGGTCTTGCCACCTTGTCGCTGCCCGGGCTTGCGCCGTTCATCAGCGAATTCCTGGTCCTGGCAGGCACATTCACCCGCTACCAGGTCGCCGCCGTCATCGCAACGGCCGCGCTGGTCTTGGCGGCACTGTATGTGCTGTGGCTCTACCAGCGCATGATGACCGGCCCGGTGAAGGAAGGCAACGAACGGCTCTACGATCTGGTGCCGCGCGAGCTTGCCGTGGTGGTGCCGCTGATCGCTGCCCTGCTGTTCCTTGGGATCTACCCGAAACCGGTGCTGGACTTCATCAATCCCGCGGTGGGACAGACGCTCACCACCATCGGCAAGCACGATCCCGCGCCGTCGGTGCCGTCGCTCCCGGAAGCGGGCGCACACAGCGGAGGAGGGCACAAATGAGCGCTCTCCTGAACGGAACGGTTGATCTGGGCCCCGGCCGCTGTACGAACTTCGATTCAAGGACGGCATAAGTGACTTCCTACGAATACGGAACCGTGCTCGCGGCGACTGTCCCCGCACCGAGCATCGAATACGGCAAGCTGTCGCCGATGCTGATCGTGTTCGGCGTCGCGGTGGTGGGCGTCTTGGTGGAGGCGTTCTTCCCCCGCAAGTATCGGTACGCGACCCATTTGATGCTCGGGCTCGCGGGTTTGGTGGCGGCGCTGGTTGCGGTCATCCGGCTGGCGGGCACCAATGCCACCGCGATGGTCGGTGCGGTGTCGGTCGACGGCGTGACGCTGTTCCTGCAGGGCACGATCATCGTCGTGGCCATCCTCGCGCTGCTGTTCATCGCCGAGCGTGGCGCCGAGCCGCGGGCCGAGGGACGCTCCGGCCCCGGCACCTGGAGTCTGGCCGCGGCGACCGTCGGGCGCGGCGTTGACGCGTTCACGCCGCAGGCGTCCGCGGTGCCGGGTAGTGCGGGCGAAATGGCCGCTGTTCGAGCGGGTGTCGCGACCACCGAGGTCTTCCCGCTCACGCTGCTCGCGGTCGGTGGGCTGCTGCTGTTTCCGGCGTCCAACGATCTGCTTACCATGTTCGTGGCGCTCGAGGTGCTGTCGCTGCCGCTGTATCTGCTGTGTGGAATGGCGCGCCGAAAGCGGCTGCTCTCGCAGGAAGCGTCGCTCAAATACTTTCTGCTCGGCGCGTTTTCATCGGCGTTCTTCCTCTACGGTGTGGCGCTGCTCTATGGGCAGGCCGGAACAGTGCGGCTCGGTGGTATCGCCGACGCGATAGCGCAGCACCCGCAGAACACCACCCTGGCTCTGCTCGGTGTCGGCCTGTTGTCGGTCGGCCTGCTGTTCAAGATCGGTGCGGTGCCCTTCCAGTCCTGGGTGCCCGACGTGTACGAGGGTGCGCCGACCGCGATCACCGGATTCATGGCCGCTGCAACGAAAATCGCAGCCGTCGGTGCGCTGCTGCGGCTGCTCCAGGTCGCGGTGCCCGGCCTGCGCGACGACTGGCGTCCGATCCTCGCCGCCATCGCGATCGCCACCATGGTCGTCGGTGCGGTCATGGCCATCACCCAGACCGATGTCAAGCGTATGCTCGCTTATTCCGCGGTCGCGCATGCCGGTTTCATCCTCACCGGCCTGGTCGGCGCCAACAACACGGGCGTCTCCGCGGTCCTGTTCTACCTGCTGGCCTACGGTATCGGCACCCTCGGCGCCTTCGCGGTGGTCAGTTTGGTCCGCGACAGCTCGGGTGGAGAAGCCACCGCCATGTCCCAGTGGGCGGGCCTCGGCCGCCGCTCCCCCTGGCTGGCCACCGTCTTCGCCCTCTTCCTGCTCTCCTTCGCGGGCCTGCCCCTCACCAGCGGCTTCGTCAGCAAGTTCGCGGTCTTCCAAGCCGCGTCCGCGGGCGGCGCGGCCCTCCTGGTGATCGTCGGCGTCATCTCCAGCGCCATCGCCGCCTTCTTCTACATTCGCGTCATCGTCCTGATGTTCTTCACCGACCCGCCCACGGACGCACCCACGATCGTCACGCCCTTCCTCACCACTACCGTCGTCACCTTCACCGCGGGAGCCACCGTCCTGCTGGGTGTCTTCCCCCAGCCCCTGCTCGACATCGCCTACCGTGCAGCAACTTTCGTGCAATAGGCCCACCGGGACTGGCATCTGCCGGGCAGTGCTTTCGGCCGGTGGCTCGCCATTCCATTTGGCGAGCCACCGGCCATTCAGCAATTTCGTATGGAGTAGTTCACCGTTCCGCCGACTCCTGGCTCTGCCCGTCGTCTGGTTCGGGCAGCAGCAGCCCGAGAGCAATCGCGGCGGCAGGAATGAAGCACAGTGTGGTGGGGACTTGCCTGTGGGCCGTGTTTGTCGGCGATCGCGCCGAGGACGGGCGCACGATTCCGACCCGGTCGGCGAGACGACCACCCGACAACGTTCCCGCCACGCCACCGACGAGGAAGGCGGTCAACGCCGCGCCACCGAGTTCGGGCAGTCGTGACGTTCTACCGCCAATGCGGCCTGATCGGGCGTGAGATCCATGACGGCAGTCTCTCAGAACGCCCTCGCACAACATGTGGGTTTTGAGGGGACTTTTGCGAACGGCCACCTGCGGAAACGGGTCGGCTTCCAGCGCTCTCGCAGAACTCTCACAGATGCGTTTGTGAGGTCGCGGTGTGCGACGGCCGCCGCGCAATGTTCCCGGCGGGCTGCCGCCGGGGCTGGTGATTCCAGGTTCCCGGCGGGGCCTGGGTTAGCCGGTCGTTGTCGGCCGCAGTGCGTCCATGACGAGGTCGATCAGTCGTCCGGTCTGCTTGGAGGTATTGCTGGCGGTGCTGGCGAGGAAGATCCCCAGCAGCATCACGGTGATGTCCTGCGGCTCGACGTCGGCGCGGAGTGAGCCGGCTTCGGCTCCGCTGGCAAGGATCGTGGCGATGGCGGTGGTGATGCGTTCCCGGGTGGCCGGTGTGGCGATCCGTCCCGAGGCCCAGCCTGTGCGGAGTGTGTCGGCCATGCCGCGCTTCGTCGCGATGAATGCGGCGTAGCGCTCCATCCAAGCTCGGAGCGCCGCGTCCGGCGGAAGCTCCTGGAGCAGGGCGGGAGCACTGCCGGCGACGTCGTCGAGTTCGGCGGCGTACACGGCCTCCACCAATGCCTCGCGGGTCGGGAAATGGCGGTACAGCGTGCCGATGCCGACGCCGGCCTCGCGGGCGATGCCTTCCAGCGGGACGGTGCCGTCCGAGGCCGCGAACGCGGCCCGGCCGGCCTGGACGAGCCTGTCCCGGTTGCGCAGCGCGTCGGCGCGGGGGGTGCGCGACTTCTTCCCGGGGTCGGTCCCTGGGGATGTCGGGTCGGCGGAAATCATAACGGAGGTGCCTCCGGTAAAAGTGCTATAGTTCAATGAAGCGGAGGTTCCTCCGCTTCTCTTATTGTCTCATGAGGATGGAATCTCCCATGACCTCGACCAGCACTCCCTCCCCCCAGCTCACGGCCACCGGTGCCCCGCGCGCAGGAGGAGCCGGGACGATCGGAGGCCGCACGGTTTCCCGCATCGGATACGGCGCGATGCAGTTGGAGCGCCGGCACGCCGACCGCGACGCCGCGATCGCCCTCCTGCGCCGCGCGGTGGAGCTCGGCGTCGACCACGTCGACACCGCCCAGTTCTACGGCGACGGTTTCGTCAACGGGCTCATCCGCGACGCGTTCCGCCCCGAGGACGGCATCATGGTCGTCAGCAAGGTCGGCGCCGATCCCAATCCAGGCGGCACCGTTCCGCTACGCCCCGCCCAGCGGCCCGAGGAACTGCGGGCGAGCGTCGAGGACAACCTCGAGACCCTCAGCCTCGACCAGATCCCAGTGGTGAACCTTCGCCGCTTGGACACCAGGCCAGGCCTGCAGGCCGAGGGCGACCAGGTGGTCGACCTCGACGACCAGCTCGCGGTGATGACCTCCCTACGGGACGAGGGCAAAATCGGCGCGATCGGCCTGAGCGGCATCACCCTCGACGGACTGCGCCAAGCCCTTCCCGCCGGGATCGCCTGCGTCCAAAACCTCTACAGCCTGGTGTTCCGCGGCGAGGAGGAGATGCTGCGGCTCTGCACCGAAGAGCAGATCGCCTGGATACCGTTCTTCCCGCTCGGCGGTGCCTTCCCCCGCATGCCGAAGGTGGCCGACAACCCGGCCGTCACCGCCGCCGCGCAGTCCCTCGGCTGCACCCCCTCGCAAATCGGCCTCGCCTGGCTGCTCCACCACGCGCCGAACATGCTGCTCATCCCGGGCACCGCGGACGCTGGACACCTGCAGGCGAACATCGCCGCCGGAACGATCGAGCTCGACGGCGCCACGCTGGCCGCGCTGGACGCCACCGAGTCACAGTCCATCGACGTCACACTCGGCTGAGCGCGTCCGCGGCGGGTGCGCTTGGGAGCCAGCCGGAAGCCCGCAGGGTGGTCCAGGTCAGCGCAGCGGTCTCCAGCGAGACCTTGAACCACCACTACACCCCGGTCCGAAGCCATTCCGGCTCCAGGGTGTGAAAATGAACGCTCGGCCCCTGCGACGGCTCATGTGGACGCCGCGGGATTCTCGGGTCAAGTTCCAAGCTCCATTGCTCCCGCCGCCACCACGGCCGCTCGTGACACGTTTCATCAGCCGCCAACGGAGCCGGACATCACTCGATGTGATCGGCCTACATCAGCCAGACCGCTAAGCGCGACTTTTCTCGCCACTGGACCAAGCGCCGCCAATTGCATCGGATGCGAACTCGCGACGGTATGCGAACACCGGGCGTCGCTGTCCGGAATTGTGTTGGCTGTGAAGGGAATTCCGCCCATCAGCTGACTCTGAGAATAGTCGTCACCGGCGGGCTGGTGCTGCTGCGACATGCCGATGCGGCGTGGTGACCTGCAATTCCTCCCTCGATTCGCACACGATGCGACCTTCTCGCGTGACCGTACCGACTCAGCCGAGGCGGCGATCGCGCTCCTCGGTCTTCACTCGCGCGGCCGGATCAGGTGGGCCGTTTCGCGGAATTCGCTGTTCGGCAGGAGGTCACGCGCGATCCGCACGGTTCGCGGCGGTGTCGATCTCGGCCATGTGCTCCTCCGCCCACGCCCGCAGTGCGGCCAGCGGATTTTCCAGGGACAGCCCGAGATCGGTAAGGCGATAGTGCACGCGCGGCGGAACGGTGGGTTCAACGCGGCGGGCGACCAGCCCGTCGCGGGACAGGCTTTGCAGAGTGACCGACAGCATCTTCTGCGATACGCCGGGCATCCGACGCTGCAGTTCGGCGAAGCGCACCTCGCCGGGCGCGGCCTCGGCGAGCAGTTTCACCACCATGGACACCCATTTGGTGCCGAGCCGATCGAGCAGCCGTCGGGTCGGGCAGCGGGGGGCGAACAGATCCCCGCGCTGGCCTGTGCTGGTTCGGGTAGTCACCTGGAGCTCACCACCTGTATCGAAAGTGCCGTCTTGGCAGGCTACCTCTGGTTACCTACGGTCAGCTAGTAACTATCGGTAACCGGCTAGCGGAGGATCGAATGTCTCACGAACTGCCAGATCTCACAGTGCGGATGGTGGCAACCAACGGGATCAAAGCGAACGTGGCGATCGCCGGCACCGGACCGGTAGTCCTGCTGCTGCACGGCTTTCCACACACCTGGCAGCTATGGCGCGAGGTGATGGGCCCACTCGCGCAACGACATCGAGTGATCGCGCCGGACCTGCGCGGCCTCGGCGCCAGCACGCGAGCACAGGACGGCTACGACGCGGGCACGCTTGCCGCCGACGCCGAGGGGCTGCTCGACGCCCTGGGTGAAACCAGCGCCTCCGTCGTCGCGATCGATGCCGGTGCTCCGCCGGCGTTCCTACTGGCGATGCGGCGGCCCGAACGAGTCAACCGGCTGGTGCTCATGGAATCACTGCTGGGCACGCTGCCCGGTGCCGAAACCTTTCTGACCGGTGGCCCGCCCTGGTGGTTCGGCTTTCACGCGGTACCGGGTCTCGCCGAACAGGTCCTTGCCGGACACGAATCCGATTACCTCGACTGGTTTCTGGCGACCGGCACCCGGGCCGCGGCATACCCGCAGAAATCCGCGACGCTTTCGCCGCCGCCTACACGGGCGCCGATTCCTTGCGGTGCGCGTTCTCCTACTATCGGGCGATGCCCACCAGCGCTGAGCAGATCCGGCGGGCAGTCGACACCGCCCGGCTCACCGTGCCGACGATGGCCATCGGATCCCACCCGGTCGGAACCGCACTCGAAACCCAACTCCGGCCCATCGCCGACACCCTGACCGGGCACTTGATCGAGGACTGCGGCCACATCATCCCCCTCGACCGCCCGGCGACACTGGTGCCATTGCTCGCCGACTTCCTCAATTCCTGAGCGCCACACCATGATCTGGTCATGCGAGGGCGATCAGGCCGGCCGAGCACCGGCTTCGGCGCTGCGTACTCAACCGAAGTAGTGGCGCTTGTCCAGGTCCTCGATGAGCCCGGCTGGACCGGCCGCCACCCGAGCAGCTCGCTGGTCAGCGCGCTGGATGCAGGCTGGATGCAGGCTGGTCGCCCGCGAAGACCTGCCCCAGAAAACCGAGATCCTCGACCGGGACGGAAGCCGTCGGCAGGTTCAGGTGGCGGCCGATCACCTCGGCGATGTCGCGAATCGGCACGCCCTCATCGCCGACCGCGTGCAGCACCGATCCCTGCGGGGCCTGCTCGACCGCGAGGCGGAACAGGTGCGCGGCGTCCAGCACGTGCACCGCGGGCCAGCGGCTGGACCCGTCGCCGACGTAGCCGGAGACACCCTTGTCTGGGACATTCACAGTGTCATCGTGGCCGGGTTGGTGTGTTGAGTCGGGCCATGAGTTCGCGGTTGGTGGCGCGAGCTGCGGCGAGGTCGTCGTCGCGTTCGTCGAGTTGTTGCTGCAGGTCGAGATTCTGCTGTTCGAGCTCGTTGATGCGCTGGTGGAGGGCGTCGATGTCGGTGGGTGCGCCGAGCCCGGACTCGCGCCAGGTCTGTTCACCGAGCGCTTCGGACAAGCGTTTCTCGAGGTGCTGGATGCGGGTGTTGAGCCGGGCGGCTCGTTCCTGGGCGGCGAGCAGGTCGGCCTGCAGCGAGGCGCGGGTGACCGCGGGCCCGGTGTCGGTGATGGGGGCCGGATCTGCTTGCAGCGCATGGATTTTCTCCAGGAGGTCGCGGTGCCGGTAGAGAAAGGTGCGGTCGACTCCGGCCGCGCGAGCGATCGCGGACGCGCTGATCTGCTCGCCGTCGGCCGCGGCCCGGTCGAGCACCGTCAGGACGCGTTGACGGCGGCGCATCGAGTCGTCGCGGCGGCCGTCGAACATCGGCCGGGTATTGATGGTGTGTTGCGCGCGTGTGGATTTCGGTGGGGTGGTGGTCATGCGCTGGTCTCCGATTCGGGTGTGGTCGGTGATGCGGGTGTGGTGGTGAGGATCGGCATGCCCAGTGGGACGCTGTGGGTGGCGCGGTGACGACGCACGATGGCGACCGCGTCGTCGATGCGGGCTCGTTCGGTGTCGTCGAGGTCGGCGACGTCGCTTTTGATCCGGTTGATCAACCGTCTGATCCGGGTGATTTCCTCCTGGGTGGGGGTGGCATCGGCACGGGCCCAGTCGTCGACTCCGTCGAGGGTGGCGGCCAGTCGTTCCCGGGTGCGCAGCAGATCGTCGAGGTATGCCTGGAGGTCGGGCAGGTAGGCGATGTTCGTGCGGAAATGGTCGCAGCCCGCGCAGCGGAACCGGACGGGGCAGGCGCCGCCGCCGGCTGTGACGTTGGTCGGTTCGGTGCAGGTGCCGTAGGGGACGGCGACCTCGCCGACGGCGTGGCGGGCGCGTTCGGATTCCAGCAGCATCCGCGCGTCGCGCCAGATCCGGTTGCCGTGCCGGTCGAAACTGAGCGCGGTGACGGTGTCGACCGCGGCGCGGCGGCGGTCCTCGCCGATGCGGTAATACCGGCGGGTCATGGAATAGCCGCGGTGATCGAGCAATTCGGCCAGCACGTCGATCGGAACCCCAGCGGCCGCGTGTCTCTGGGCATACGAATGGCGGTATCCGTAGGGAACCACCCGGGATTTGTCGAACTCGATTCCGTCGCGGGTTCGCAACGTCGGCAGCGTGGCCACCCAGTCGCGGTGGCGCGCTTGAAGGGTCGTCGTGCTGATCGCCTTGCGTTGGTGTCGATCAACTTCTGCTCGCGGGCGAGGGCATCGTCGAGTTGCTGTTGCAAAGCCTGAACGCTCGCCGGGATCGGCCCGCAGCCAGCGGCGGTCTTGAATTCGGCGATCAGTTCGGTGTGGTGCTCGTAGAGCCGGTGGCGGGCGATGTTCGCCTCGGTCGCGAGCCCGGCGACGGTGAGCTTGCCGCTGCTGCGGTGGGGTGTTCCTTTGAGCAGCCGATGGGCCGCTTCGCGGAGTTGGTGCTGCTCGGCGTCGAGCTGGGCCTGTCGATCCTCGGTCATTTCACGGCTCCGTCCTCGGGGTGTGGTCGTTCGCTCTCGTGGTCGGTGATGGCTCGTTCGTGCGCCTGCAGCCGCTGCTGGATGCGTTGCTGGAGCGGCTCAGGAAGCCCGGGGATGCCCAGCTCCGGCCCTGAGGTTGCGGATATGGTTACGGAGTTCGTTGATGTCGCGGTCGGTGCGTGCGATGTTGGTGCAGGTCATCCGGCAACGCCACCATGACGGACCGCTGTCGGTGTCCTCGGATGCGCGGCAGGCCGCGGTCGCTGGGCGATAGACACAGGTCAGTAGCAGACCATGGTGGATTTGCAGATCAGGATTCGACAGTGCTTGCGCGACTTGAGCTTTCGTGGTGATGGCTAACCTGGCGTATTTGCTTCCGGCGGCGAACCGTCGGCGGTATTCGTCGGCGGCCGGGCCGGAAACGTGCTCACCGCCGAGCACGAGGCGCTGGTGGTCGTCGTGGATGGCTTCAGCGCGGACCAGGAACTGTTCGAAGGCGATCTCATCGACGAAGCCGGAATCGGCACGCCCGGGCGTAGCCGAGAATCAGTTGATCGTGAGCGTGGCCGTATTGCATTGCGCCAGCGATGGTTCCGCCGGGACGCCGGACGATGTGCCAGGCCAGCGTGCGGCGCGCGCTCGCGCCGATGATCACCGGATTTCAGCTGCTCACCGGACATGAAGATCAACCCGAGCATGGCGTCGCGGCTGATGCATCCGTGGCGGAGGTTCAGCGCTACTGGTGCAGGGGTGTTATTCAACCCGTGCACTATTCCGCGGTCTGGAGGGTCTCTGGCAGCTGCAGGAGCTCCGCTTCGGTGGCGAAGGACTCGGTGGCTGAGATGAAGGTCAGCAGGCGGACGGTGCGTCCTGCCGCGGCGGCTGTCTTGTGGTGTCCGTCCAGGAGGTAGTGGAACAGCCCCCAGTGGCGTTCGCGGCGGAACCAGGGTCCTTGGATGTCAAGGAGCCCGAGGGCGACGACTGTGGGGTGGCCGTCGGCAGCGCTGGCATAGTGGTCAGTGGTTGCCGGATCGGCCTGTGCGGGGTCGGTGATGGGGACGGCGAACTGGAACAGTTCGTCGTGTTCGTTGACGCGGTTGCTGCCGAGCCGGTAGTAGGCGGTGTTGGCTGGGTCGAGTGGATACTCGAACTCTTCGTTTCGCCAGGCGCGGGGGCCTTCGGCTGTGAAGTAGTCCTCGGCTGAGCCGGGTGTGACGAGCGTCGGCTGGACGTCCAGCAGCATGACGAGGTAGTCCCCATGGGGCAGCTGGGCCGAGAAGGCGCCGATGACCTCGGAGTCCAGTGTGTCGAGTCCGGTGTTGAGCCGGTCGCGGACCTCCTCTGGGGGCGGCGTGCCCTCGGTCGTTCCGGGTTGGCGGCGAAGGACCAGCCCGCAGGTGCCGCAAGAGTAGGCGATCTGGTAGGCGGGCTTGCCGTCGATCGTCAGGTAGCGGCTGGGGCGTTGTGTCCAGTCGACCCCGAGCCGGGATGTCTTCGTTCCCAGGGTCATGAGTTCGCAGGCGAGGACCTCGGTCATGGTCGGAGTCTGCCGTGATGTCGGTTCTGGGGCATGCGGATTACTCGCCGGCTCACCACCTGATCCGGCGTGAACGGTGATGGAGTTGCCGCGTTCGACTCTCGGGCGACGTCCGCGAGGAGCGCGGCCGCCCAGAGGAAGACCTTGGGGTCGCCGAGGCCTGAGTCGTTGAGCCATTGAGCGGCCCGGCGCGCGCTCTGCTCGGGGGTCGAGGAGTAAATCCGCCCGATCCGGAGCTGTAGCCGAGCATGTGGCGAATGTCTTCGGATACGGTGCGGGCGCAGTCGCGGCTGGTGGAGCGGGTGAAGGCCTCCTGGGGTCGCAGCCAGGGTTCGCTGTACTGGGCGGTCACGGCCAGTACTGGAACGCTGGCGAAGTCGACGAGGAATTACCGCTCATTCGGGAAGCATCAAAGCCCCTTTTCGTCAGTGGAGGGCTGTGCTGCGTGCGACCACAGTTGTTCCCAGTAACGACGATGTGACTGGGCTCGGCGCTGTGACAGGATCGTCGGCAAGAGGGATGAGGAGCCGGTGACATGATGAGAATCCGTACGACGAGGTGTGTCGAGAAGGGGCATGCGGAGTTCACGGCGACGATAGCCGGATCACCATCGATCGTGGCACCTCTTCTCACGTTGTTGAAATCTCTGGAAAAGGCGGTGCTGGGCGGAAGCTGGTTCGAGCCTAGACGCAAGATTCCGCTGGGTATGCGGTTGCTGCGAATCGTTGCCCGCGACGACGAAACGCTCGGGATCGAAGAGCAGACTGCGCCGGGACAGTGGAAGGACCAGGTCGATCGGGCGCTCACCGAGGATCTGGAACAGATGAGCGCCTGCAGCAGGCTTGGTCTGCCGATGGGCGAAGACAGGGTGTACGAAATCCAGCTCGCCACCGTCCAACCTTGCGCGATGGAATCCGAGGTGCTCATCCTCGACCGCAACGTCGATAGCGAGAGGCAGGGGCACTCGGGTTGGCGCGTGCTCTGCGGCACCGAACACGACCACCAGAAGTTGACGTACGTCGCACTGTCCGACGTTGTGGCGGCCTGCGCGGCCGCGGCGCAATTTCTGCGGCTGCCCAGAGGCGCGCGGGTCCTTTTCCGACCTCCACAGTCGCCAGGTAAGCCCATCTGGGCCAATGCCTCCTACCAGGGCCGGGCATTGAACTCCGGCGAGTTGATGCAGTTCCCTGAGAACACCGGCAAAATCCCCTGGGCCCGCGGCGCGCTGCTGCAATTCGACGCCGGGCAATGGCGGACCGGGGCGGGTAAGTTGGTGGAGCTGCCAGATGTCGTTGCCCGAGTCAACGATCCGGTCGCGGCGCAAGCAGCGGGCCAGTGGATAGGCTGGGTGCTGGACGATGTCCAACGGCGTATCTCCCAAGACGGGTTCCGCTTTGCCGCTGGACAAACCATTAGGTGTGGTGCGCGGACGTTGCGGTTGATCGACCGCCCCGATGGACTGGTCGGCCTCGAAGAACGCATCGCAGGCGACCGGTGGTCCGAGCAGGTCGACAACACGCTGCGGGAGCAGTGGCAGCAGCGACAAATACTGAGCTCGTTGGGGGCATCCGATGACTGGCTGCGGTTTCCCGCCGATGACCAGACGGTCAGGGTCGGCGAGTGCGTGAACGAGACGACTCCGGCATTGCTGTTGGCTCGCTCCCAGGATGACAACAATTCACAGTTCAGCGGCTGGACGTTGAGTTGCGTACGAGAGCACGATCACGGCGCCGAACGCGCCAGGGCGATATGGGAGCTGACCGAGTCGTTTCCATTCCTCACCCAGTTCTTGGCGCTGCCTGTTCCGATGTCCGTTACTACCGATGCTCCAAGCGGTGCCGCCTCATCCGATGCCGTTCGGTTCAGCGTTCGGGCCTACGGTCTGGAGTTTCTCGCGGAATCGGGATCCTACCTCGACGGTCTCAACTACCAAGCGGGACAAACGACTATCGACACAGTGGGCCTCTCCGAATGATGGAAAGCTCAACGTGAAACCCCTGGGCCCCGGCATGCCGGGCAATCGGATTTCAACTGGTCACCAGTCGCGTAGATTATCCAGAGTCGTGGCCGGACCCGGTGCCAAGCATCCGCAATTCGGCATTACCGGCGAGGGCGTGATTGTCTTCAATGGCGTAGGCGGGCCGACGATGGTGACTGCTCCTTGATAACGGGTATGCCGAGATGTGCTTGTTCGGGAGATGACGCCGCGCGTGTTCGCGCAGCTCCTCGGCCAGTGCATCCGCGTCCGGATGCTTCTTGTGCCATGACGACGGCCTCAGTCCGGGAGTGGTCCAGTAGACGATATAGATGCCGTGGGTGAGCGCGGCGGGTTCCATGTACTGGCCGACGAGTTGATCGTCGATCGCGGTCAGCAGTTCGCGGTTGTTGACCCGCTTGGCTTCAAAGACCACCCGTCCAAGGTCAATGCCTCCGGAAGTGGCCGTGATGTCGATGCGGGTGCCGACGTTGGTGGCGTTGGGGCGAGTCACCTGTATCTCTCGATCTACGACGACGTGAGGTCGCAGCCGCAAGCGAAGCTGCTCCGCCAACCAGTCGGAGATGGTGTCCTCGCCCTTCGGCGAGGCGTCCTTGGTGCCGGGTTCGCCGTCCCACAGGCTTGGAAAGGCGGCGCGCCCGCGGACGTCGTGTTGGATCTGATCGAGCTGTTCGAGCAGAACTGTGAGCAGTCCGGCGCTGTCGCGGACCAGCCGGGCGTCCCCACTGGCCAGCAAGTTGATGAGCGTGCCCGGCTGCAAGGGCCGCCAGTTCGCAAGCGCCTCACGAGTGCGCGCCTCCTGCAACAGGTGCCGGATCTGCTCGAGGTCTGTTGCCGGGCGGCTGTGCCCGAGGGTGGCCAGGTGAGAGGCCATGGCGCGACCGGCCATCGACTGCAGCAGATGCGTGCGCAGCCGGCGAGCCGTGGACTCCGGGGTGCTCTCAGTGAAGTCGTCGCTTTGTGCAGGATCCTCAGCAAGGGTAGCTCGTCGAGCAGCATGCCGGTCAGCGCGGCGAGTGAGGTGTTGGACAAGCGCTCGGGATCGAGGTCGCGCAGACGCTCTCTCCTCGCTCCTGTAGGGCGGCATCACGGTGATCACCGAGGCCCACGAAGCCCACGCAGTCGGCTCGACGTCGGCCAGCAGGTCAGGGCGGCGCGCGGCCAGGGTCGCGAGCAGGAACACGGCAGCCAGTCGGGCATCGTGTCACCGCCGAGCATCTTCGCCCAGACGGATCGACCGGCGCGCACACCTGAAGGAGATGCCCAGCGCATGAGCAGCGACGCAGCGACCGGCGCCCTGGCGCGCTACAACAAGGACCGCAGCCAGCAGAAGAAGAACGCCGTCCGGGTTGCGCTGGGCGAACTCCTCGAAGACACCCGACAGCCGATCACCAAGTCCAACGTCGCCCGTCGAGCACGCGTTTCCCGCGAGGTCTTCGGCGCCAATAGTCTCGGCCCCGGAACTCGAGCCACGGGTACTGGCCAGTGAGGAACCCGGCCGGCGGGCTACGCAGACATCTACGCCTTCCTCAGCGAGGAGCTGCTCACGGGCGTAAGGGTGAACCACTTCACCCTCGGAAACATGCTTGATCTCGTTGTCGAACCCGTGCCGCTGAGAGGCCAGGCTCACTCCGCCGGCTGATCTGCGTCGGCTGTTGTCGGTTCGTTCGCGTCGAGCAGACGGCACAGCAGTTGGTCGAAGGTTCCCAGTTGAGCGGGTGTCAGAGGCGCGAACGAGTCGGCGAGGACTTCGCCGAGGATCCGGTCGCCGGCTTCGCGGAGCCGTTCGCCCTTGGCGGTGAGGCGATGCCGGATCGCACGCCCTGGGCCGGGAACTCGTTCGATGAGGCCACGTTCGATCATCCGTGTGGCGAGCGCCCCGAAGGCCTGATCGGTCTGGAATGTCAGCTGAGCCAGGGTATGTTGGCTCGCTTCGGGATTCATGTGCAGATGCCGCAGCGCATCCCATTGCACGAGGCTGATCTCTAAGGGCGCCAATCGCGCGTTGGCCGTGCGGTGGTGCCGTGCCTGCAGGCGCTTCACCGACAATCCGATCTCCTGGGGCGTCCTGGTCACCCGTCGAGTGTACCCAATCGAATCAGGTTGCTTAACTAAATATGTTGAGATAAGCTCGTTTATATTCAATCGGCTGATCGAAAGAGAGCTGGCATGACCGCCACAACACACACCCTGACCATCGAGAATCGCGGTTCGGTGCAGGTCGCCTTCACCGAACGCGGCGAAGGACGTCCCACGCTGCTGCTACACGGCGGCGGCGGTCCATCGACGGTGGAGAGCTTCGCCGAGCTTCTGTCCGCAACCGAGCGCACCCGGGTCCTCGTCCCCATCCATCCCGGCTTCGCCGGCACACCGCGCCCATCGTCGCTGACCACCATCCGTGGACTCGCCGCGCTCTACGTCGCACTGCTCGACGAGCTCGGCCTGACCGACGTCACCGTCATCGGCAACTCCATCGGAGGCTGGATCGCCGCCGAGATGGCCCTGCTCGGCTCCCCCCGCCTCAGCCGCATCGCGCTCGTCGATGCCGTCGGGATCGAGGTCGCAGATCATCCCGTTGCCGACTTCTTCGGTCTCACCATGGATCAGGTCGCGCAACTGAGCTTCTACGATCCGGATACCTTCGGCATCGACCCGTCCACCATGCCTGCCGAACTGCAGGCCGTCATGGCAGGCAACCGAGCCGCGCTGGCCATCTACGGCGGGACACCGTCGATGGTCGATCCGACCCTGTTGCCCCGCCTGCACGGCATCGCAGTGCCGGCCCTCGTGCTGTGGGGCGACTGCGATCGGATTGTCGACCCCGACTACGGCCGCGCCTACGCCGACGCGATCCCCACCGCCCGGTTCCAGCTGCTCACCGCCACCGGACACCTTCCCCAGATCGAGGCACCGCACCTGCTCCTCACGGCCGTGCGGGAGTTCACAGACAAGCACACCACCACGACTACCTAGGCAGACGAACATGCGCGTCTTCCTCACCGGCGCCACCGGTTACATCGGCGGCGCCGTACTTTCTGCACTCTGCACGCACGGCCACGACGTCACCGCGGCCGTGCGGCACGCATCGACGGCCGCGAGGATAGAGGCTTCGGGCGCCCGGCCCGCAATCGGCGAGCTGACCGACCTCGATTGGCTCACCAGCCAACTCTCCGATGCCGACGGGGTGATCCACTGCGCCGCACCCAGGGACGGGACCAACGCTGCACTCGATGCCGCGGTCCTCGACTCGGCTGTGGCCGCATTCGCCGGCACCGGACGGCCGTACATCCACACCGGCGGCACCTAGGTCCATGGATCCATTCACCGTCCCACCGACCGACCGGCTCGATCCGCGCGAGCGCCTCCGCGCTCGGCTACACACCCTCGGCCGCCAGCCAACAACTCGCCGCGTTGCAACGCCAGACCGGGCTGCAGCTGGTCTGCGTCCAGGCCTGCATGCACCCGCACCGATTGCCCGGCCGAACCAATGCGCCACTGCTGATGGCGTCGGATGAATTCCATCACGCCCCAACAGCATTCGTTCCTGACATGACACCCTCCAGGCCCTATGCGTTGGCCCGACCCGGCCGCCGCCTCGGTCGCAGATGGCGCCGCCGACGGGATCGACGTGTAGTCGCTCATCCCGAATACGGATCGGCTCGCTGCATCGTCACCCTCAATCTGGGTCCAGCCCTGTCGTGGCCGCCGTTCACCGAGAATATGAACAACCCGTGCTACCAAGACGGTCCGATCCCGGACCCGTGGCAGGGCACCACTGAAATCTGGGAATTCGTGAATGGGTGACGGCTTCTTCCATGGCGTCGAGCGAGGCGTCCTCGACCTGGGCGGCGCCGACCATGAACTGGACTTTGGCCAGTGCCGCATGCCCATTGGGTGCGACTGCGTTCGCCTGGAACGGGTCTGCGACGCGGCCGACTTGCGCCGACTTCGAGAGATTCTGGACGGACTGCTCGATCGCCTGCCGTAACGGCTGATCGGTCACCCGGTACGGGCCGCGCGTTGCGAAGACCACCTGCGTCTGCCCCCGGAAAACGCGGGAAACTTCTCCTTCAACAAATCGGCGGCGGCCTGCGACCGTGTGCCCAGCACCGAGAAGTCATCGACCGTCTTGCCACCCGACCCAGGGCTCCGGCGTTGTCGGTCTGCAAGCCGGTGAGCTGCGGTAATTAGCTGTGCGACACGCCGTTTCGGATGCGAGGCGGACACGGGTGGCTCGAGGAGGATGAAGGTTCCTTAGGCCAGAATCTTCCCCGGAGTCGCCCGTGTCCGTCTGTTCAGTATCCCTTGTCGAGCCCGTTGTGGAGGTGTTGGATCGACGGCGCGTCGAACCGGAAACCCACACGGTCGCACCGTGTTTGCTGGAGGTGCTGAAGACGGTTCCCGACCCGCGTGATCCCCGTGGAATCCGGTACCCGTTGGTGGGGTTGCTGGCGATCATGATCCTGGCCACGGCGGCGGGGATGCAGTCGGTGGCCGGGTTCGCCACCTGGGTGCGTACCGCGCCACCGGAAGTGTTGGCAGAACTGGGCATCCGAGTGCGTCGCCCGAGCGAGAAGACGTTGCGAACCCTCATCGCCAGACTCGACGCCGCGGATCTGGATCGCCGGTTGGGTGACTATTTCGCCGCCGTGGCCGCTGCCGCGGACTCCGGCGGACTGATGGCGGTGGCCCTGGATGGCAAAACCGTGCGCGGGGCGCGCCTGGGCGGGGGCCGCGCACCGCACCTGGTGTCGATCTTCGCCCACCACGCGCGATTGGTCCTCGGCCAGCTGGCAGTCGCCGCGAAGTCCAACGAAATCCCCACGGTGCGAAAGCTTCTGAAGGCAATGAACCGGACCGGGCTCATCGCCACGATCGATGCGATGCACACGCAGGTCGCCACGGCGAAACTGATCTGCGGGCAGCTCAAGTCGCACTATTTGATGACGGTGAAGGCGAATCAGCCCAAGCTGTTGGCTCGCATTATCGCCCAGCCGTGGGCCGAGGTCCCCATCGCCCACCGTGACGCCGACGCCAAGCCATCGCACGGCAGGATCGAGACCCGCACCATGAAGGTGCTGAGCGTGCCGCGCGGGATCGGGTTTCCCTACGCCCGCCAGATCATGCAGATCACCCGCGAACGCGTCCAGGTCACCACCGGGAAACTGACGGTCGAGACCGTATACGCCATCTGCAGTGTCACCTTCGAGCAAGCCAAACCCCGACAGTTAGCCGAATGGTTGCGAAACCATTGGGGAATTGAGAATGCGATCCACTGGGTCCGTGATGTGACCTACGACGAAGACCGCAGCACCCTGCGGACCGGCACCGCTCCGCAAGTCGCCGCGACGCTCCGAAACACGGCGATAAGCCTTCACCGCATCGATGGTGCCGCCAACATCGCCGAGGCCTGCCGGACGACAGCCTTCTCACCGAACAGAGGCCTCCACCTGCTGACGAACACCCAAAACCCTTGGTCGCAGGCTAGTTAGGCGACAACGCCGGAGCCCTGCCACCCGACCCCGACGCGAGAGCGACCACCCCGACCGCGACGAGAACCCAGAATGCGACGACATATCGACGACGGTGAAATTCCCAACGGCCGAGCCGGTACAGACCATGCGGCGGTGCGAGCGTCCGCAGCAGCGTCGTCCCCTACCTCGCAATCTCCATCCCGGTCGTCGGGGTAGGCTTAGCAGCACAGGCTTGGGGCCTGCGGACCGCGGGCGTAGCTTTCGCCGCCGCCGTGGCACTTCTGGCAGTTGCCGCACCGTCCGTGTCCTGGCGGGTGGGCCGTCTCGCCGCAAAATCTAGGGCAGATCAACAAATTCTGTTCACAGGAGCATCATCATGACCGAGCACATCGCAGGTGTCGCAATCCCCGACAGTCGGCTGGTGGCGGAGGCCACCGAACTGGTCCGCAGCAGTGCGCCGCCGCTGCTGTTCCATCACTCCCGGCGGGTCTACCTGTTCGGGATGCTGCAGGGGCAGCGGCGCGGACTGAAGCCCGATCCCGAACTGCTGTATGTCGGCGCGATGTTCCACGACCTGGGCCTGACCGACACCTACCGCACCAAGACCCAACGCTTCGAAGTCGACGGCGCCGACGAAGCCCGTCGATTCCTCGCGTCCCACGAAATCGACGCCGAGACGACACAACGGGTATGGACCGCGATCGCTCTGCACACCACACCCGGCATCCCTGAGCACATGGGACCCGAGATCGCACTGGTGACCGCGGGCGTCGAAACCGATGTCCTCGGCATCGGCTACCACGACCTGGACCCAGCCGACATCAACGCCGTCACCGCGGCTCATCCGCGGCCCGACTTCAAGAAGCAGATCCTCGCCGCGTTCACCAACGGCTTCGCCGATCGGCCCGAGACCACCTTCGGAACCGTCAACGCCGACGTCCTCGCCCACTTCCTACCCGGCTTCACCCGAACCGACTTCGTCGACGTCATCGAATCCAGCCCCTGGCCCGAATAGTCCACCCAAGCCCCGGTCTGCCTGTCACCGTGATCGGAGTCTGCGGCGTTCTATCGCGTGGCCGCGTTGTGCATTCTGCTGTCGGGTGACGGACCGTAGGCCGGACGTAACAGTCCCGCGCCAGTGACGAGGGGCAACTCCATTGCCGACAACATGCCCGGGGCAGCGCGGTGTACCGCGGGGATAGCGTTGACCATCCGTGCCGCGCCTGCGACGCGTGCGCCGAGGTCGTGGTCACGGCCCTCGGCCAGTTCGAGTTCGCATCGCACGCTGGGTGATCCCTCGATCTCGACCCGATAGGTTCCCCGACCCGTGACTCCGGGATGGACGAAATCGTATGGGGCGATGGTGATGTGGGGCTGGGGCCACTCCGGGGCGATGTCGTCGCGCATTCTGCTGACGTGATCGACTATCAGCTTCGGTTGCCCGTCGATGTGCGCGGTGAGGGTCGACCGCATCGCAGCGATCGTCCCTGCCTCGACACGCCCTGTCGGAGTATCGAATCCAGTCTCGGTCGCGACTCGTTCCACGGCTTCGGCAACGTGGTCGATCTCGGCGCCGAGCGCGGCCGCCAGTTGGTGCAGCACCGGCCCCCACCCGAACGTGAACACCCCGGGCGTCGCCGCGAACGCTTGAAATTCCGGCGGTTTGCCGAATCCCAGAATGTCGTAGACGGCATTCGTATCCGGATACGTGCCGTAGTTGAACATCTCGGTGACTCGGATCGAATCGACGGTGCGTGACAGCCCGGTGAGCATCAGCGGAAGCACATCGTTGGCGAAACCAGGATCGATCCCCGTATTGAAGAACGAACTTCCGCCGCCCTGGCATGCCTGCCGAAGGTCGGCGGTAAGCGCGTCGTCCACTGCGGATGGAAACACCAGGGGCACAACCGAACACGACACCACGTCCTTGCCCGCGCGCAGCGCCGCAGCCATGTCCGCGATCGCCTCGGCAGGCCGCAGGTTCGCCGCCGCCGCGTAGACGACGACATCGGCGTCACCGTCCACGATCGCCGCTGGGTCACGGGTGGCGATCACGCCGGTGTCCGGGATTCCGCACAACGCACCGGCGTCTCGTCCCGCCTTCGCCTCGCTGTGCACGACCAGCCCGACAAGCGTCAGATCGGGATGATCGATCACCGCCCGCAGCGCTATCAGCCCCATCGAGCCCGGCCCCCACACTGCCACCTTGATCATCGCGCCTCCTACAACGCTCGGTACTGCCTCCCGCCCGCACGTCGAACTCCACAGTGGCGGACAGATGGACAGCAGTGTTATTCAACCAAGACACATTGCCTGATCTGTCTCAAGCTAGAATCGAAGTGGGCATACTGTCAACATCGAGTTGCGGTCGCAGGAGCCGCTGGAAGGGGTCGGCGTGGCGCGAGACTGGATGGCCGACCGCAGGACCGAGGTCGCGGCCAGTGCGATCCTCGACGCGGCTGCCCAACAGTTCGCCCTCCACGGCCTCCACGCTGTCGGGATGAACGACATCGCACGGGCGGCCGGATGCTCCCGGCCGACGCTGTACCGGTACTTCGAAAACCGCCGCACGCTGCTGCTGGCATTCGTACACCGTGAAACACACCGAATCGCCGAGCGCATCCGAGAAAGGACTGCGCAGATTCCCGACCGGCACGAGCGCCTGACCACCGCGATCACGACCGCCGTCGAATCGGTCCGCGAAACACCCACTCTGACCGCATGGTTCGAACTCGGAGATGCCGCACTCGCCGCCGAACTCGCCCAATCCTCTTCCGTCATAAGCACTTTCGCCGCAACATTTCTCACCGACGATCCGGGCACAGACAACGACCTCGACCTGAAGGTCCAATGGGCCGTTCGCGCCCTCATCTCGCTGCTCACCGTCCCCGCACCCAGCCTGGCGGTCGAGCACGACCTCATCGCCAAGTTCGTCGTTCCCGCCTTGCTCGGCCCCTCCCACGACGCCGAACAGCACAACCACAACTTCGCCTGAATCGCGGCGATCGAGGACGCGGGCCGGCAGCGACCTCGCGCTGCTACACACTCACCAGACCGCGACGACGCCACGTCGCCCGATCAGATCCTCGAGGATCTGCTGCGGATGTTCGGAATCACCGCCGATGCGGCTCGCGACCTGTGCGCCGACCGTTACCCGACCTCGATCGAATCCCACGGACCGGTCCGGCAGCCTGATCACAACGATCTCGGCATCCGGTCACTCGACTGCAAACGGGATCACGGCGTCCAGCGACGTCCCCTCTCCGGCATAACTCACAATGTCGATCCGGCCGCCGAGTGCTTCGATACGATCTCGCAGGCCGATCAGCCCGGAACCGTTGGCCGGATCTGCACCGCCGACTCCGTCGTCGCGGATCGAGAGCTGGAGGCTGTCGCCGTCTGTGGTGACGCGCAGTGTCACCACGGTGGCGCGCGAGTGCCTGGCCGCGTTCGTCAGTGCCTCTGACACAGTGTAGTAGGCAGCGATTTCGACGGATTCGGACATGCGCGGGTCGAGGTTCAGGTCGAGGTCGACCGGGACGGCGGAGCGACGGGCGAGCGCCTTCAGCGCCGGGCCGAGCCCGCCCTTCGACAGGATCGCCGGATGGATCCCGCGGGAGATCTCACGCAGCTCCTCCGAGACGCCGACCAGGCCCTCCACGATGCCGGAGATCTGCGCTTCGAGCGCGGTCAGCTCAGGCGGCACCAAAGCCTCTGCTGTGCGGAGCCCGAGTCCCAGTGAGACGAGGCGCTGTTGCGCACCGTCGTGTAGATCGCGTTCGATACGGCGCCGCGTCTCGTCGGCCGCCGCGACAATTCGCGCGCGGGATGCGGTGAGTTCCGCGCGGGCCTCGGCATTCGCGATAGCAGTCGCGGCGAGATCTGCGAACTCGGCGAGACGTTCCTCGGTGTCGGCCGGCAGGTACTCACGTTGCGACGATCCCGCGACGACCACGCCCCACAAGCGCCCGTCGACGGCGATCGGCGCCCCGACCCCCGAACGCAGACCCAACTCACGGATGCGTGCGGCGGACGAGCCGGCCGCGCCGTCGTGGCTGTCCATGCGGGCGGTGTCCCCAGTGCGCAGCACCATTGCCGCAATGTTCTCACCATCCAGTGTGAACCGCTCGCCGACCGGCATCTTGGGTAATCCGGGCTCGTCGCGGGCCGCGACGAGGATGCTCGAGCCGTCGGGCCGGTAGCGAAGCAGGGAAGCGTTGACGACGCCCACGCAATGCGCCGACTCTTCCGCGACCGCGGAGAACACCTCCGACGACGTCGCACCACGCGCGACCAGGGTAGCGACCCGCCGCAGCGCGGCTTGCTGCTCGGCGATGTGATCGGCCCGCCTGCGTCGGCGCTCCGCCTCGATGGCGTGCGATCGGGCCATTACCGCAAGGGTATTGGCCAACAGTGCAACGACCAGGAAGACCGCGATTGCCACGCCGTTCGAGGCCTCGGTCGGGCTGAAGTGCGCAGGCCAGGTACGGAAGTAGTCGAAGGCGATCGCACTGGCCACCGATGTCGTCACCGCCAGCCCGAGTCCCCACCCCGTCGAGACCACCAGGACCCCCAGCAGATAGACCACGCCGAAGGAGTCGCCAGGGGCGACCTGCTTGAGCCACAGGACCAGAGCCGACTCCGCCGCAATGGCGAAGGCCGCAACCGCGACGCCGAGCAGCAGGGGCGGGGTCGACGGGCGCATCGACAACGAAAGCAAACGCGTACGCATGGATAATGGCTCCGCATCGGTGTCTCGGCGTGCGGGTATCGCAGCTGGCGTGGATACTGGCCAGCCGCGCACGACCTCAGACCGTTTCCACTTCATGACCCAGCGCTCACATCGGTCACCGACAGGCTCGGACGCGTCCCGAATTTCGATCTCAATACTAACCGGGGGCACCGGCGAACCTTTGGCGAGCTGGCAGCACCTATCCTGCTAGGGCGATCCGTGCCCGACTTCCCGTCCGGCGTGCTCAGAGGACGAGCCGCGACGGCGGTGACCACCGAGGCGATGTCGTCACCTCCATGGCTCCCGGCGACAGCGCCACCAACGCGGCAGCAGGCGTCGCACGCATCGGATAGCGCGCGATCGGGGCGCCCATCGTTCCGGTGCCCAGTACGGCGACATTTCGTGGACGCCCGGCCATCACACACCCACCGGAGACGGCCCGGAGACCGGCGTGGCCCACGCCATGATCTTGTCGATCTCGTCGAGGTCGGCGCCCTTCGTGGCTATCACAAGCCCGTCGCGGTCGCGGACGAGTTCGCTGCCCAACGCCTTGCCCAGAATCCGTTCGGACGCGCCGAAGCCGTACGCCTGCGCGGTGTCGAAGAAATTGACACCCAGGTCGCGGGCGTGGCGGATCGCGGCGATCGCCGCATCCTCGTCGAAACGACCCACTCGCCGCCGAGTTGCCATGTGGCGAAGGCAATTCGGGGACATGGAGTCCGCTCGCTCCCAAAGTTGCTGTCTTCATATCGCTCTCCGAATTTCGATAGGCCCGTGTTGTCCACTGTTGCTCTCCGGCAGGCGCTTGTCGCCACCGCCAGAGCACCCATCGACAATTCCCGCCGCCAGCGATCCGAGCCTTCCAACCAGCTGTAAATGCCCGCCGGAACCGAGCAAGACGCCACCGTGCCGTGCGACTGTCGCGGCCTAGATTTGCAGCTGGCGGTAATGCACACCGACAGCGAGTTCGGCAGACTACGGTCATGAAGTCACAGTTGCGCTGCCTGATCGTCGATGACAGCGCGTATTTCCTGGACGCTGCTCGCAGCCTTTTGCAGCAGCAAGGCATCTCGGTCGTCGGTGTGGCCTCCACATGCGCCGAGGCGGTCCAGCGCGGCGGGGAGCTTCGACCCGATGTCGCCCTGGTCGACATCGATCTCGGTAGGGAGTGCGGCTTCGACATCGCCGAGCGGCTCGATCCGAACATTCCGGTGATATTAGTCTCCGCCCACGCCCAGCAGGACTTCGCGGAAATGATCGAGCAGAGCCCGGCGGTCGGCTTCCTGTCCAAGTCGGAACTGTCGTCTGACGCCATCCATGAGCTGCTCCGCGATCAGGGCTGGGGCGCGAGTCGGGTCAGCGCGACTCGAGGAAGGTGATCACCGCAAGCACCCGGCGGTGATCGTCTCCGGTCTCGGGCAGATTCAGTTTGGTCAGAATGCTGCGCACATGAAGGTCGTCGAGCCGGGCGAGCGCACCGTGATCATGGGTTCGCGAGTCGAGGTGTAGGGCGAGCATCCGCATCCACACGGTCGGTCGACACAGTGACAACGGCCCCTGCGGCGCATCGACGCCGGTGCCGTGTTCGCCAGAGCGTACCGATTATGGTGCCGCTGCCGTTGCGTACGACGTGGATGCGGCGTTGATCGGGGCGTCGTAGTCCAGCGTTGCCAGGAAGTCCGGCCAGGCACCCCAGTCTGCTTCGGACACGTGATCGGTGGAGTATTCGCGATGCTCGGCTCCGATGTCACGCAGTCGGGGAACTGCTGGCATGACATGCCGCTTAGTTGTCGTGTTGCAGTGCCTGCGCCATGCAACCCGGCCCGGGGAGGAATACGCGCGGTCGCGCTCGGCATGCCCACCTTCACCGCACTCGCCGGTCGAACAACATCCACATCGCCACCGAGGTGACGACACAGATCGCCCTGTCATGCCGAATTGAGTGCGATGTGGCCACATAGGGGCGGCCACATCGAAAGGAGGAGAGTTCACGGCTGGGTGGTGAGTCCCTCGAACGGACCGGCGTGGCTGTGCGCTGGAGGAGATTCTCGAGCTCCGGTCCGGTGGCGGAGAACTCCCCGCGGCGTGCTGCGTGGAATATGCCGAGCAGCATGTTCGCTTGATCCGCGGGTACACCGTGGCCGATCATTGTGGCCGTCCACGCGTTGTCGTCGGCGGCGACGCGGCGGATGGTGCGTCCGGTGAGTTCGGTGACGATGCCGGCGATGTCTGCGAGGTCGAGCGCGGCCGGTGCGGTCAGCGGCGGGGTCGGACCATCGAACCGGCCCTCGTCGGCGAGGATGATCGCTGCCGCTTCGGCGAGGTCGGCGTGCGTGGTCCAGGATACGGGCCCATCGGCCGGCGCGACGAGTTCGCCGGTCTCGAGCGCCCGGCCGAGCAGGTGCCGGATGGTGCTGGCGTAGAACCCGTTCCACAGCACCGCGAACATTGTGGAGTGCGCGGCGCAGCTCCTGCGTGAGCAGGGCGCAAGCGCGGTCACGACCCGGGTGGTCGCGCAGGCGGCCGGCACGCAGGCGCCGACCATCTATCGGTTCTTCCAGGACAAGGACGCGCTGCTCGACGCCGTTGCCGAACACGTCTTCGCCACCTACGTCGCCGGGAAGACACTCGTCGAGGACAGCGGCGACCCGGTTGCAGATCTTCAGGCGGGGTGGGACACGCATATTGGCTTCGGTCTCGCCAACCCAGCGCTATTCGGTCTCCTCACCGACCCCAGCCGTGGGGCTCGGTCCCCGACCTCGGAAAGACCGATGTGTCGAACACGCCGTCAAAGCCTTCGACCGCATCGACGTGCTGGTCAACAACGCCGGATACGGCTACCTCGCCGCCATCGAGGAAGGGGAGCCGCAGCAGGTGCGAAACCTGTTCGACGTCAACGTCTTCGGACTGACCGCTGTCATCCAGGAGGTGCTGCCCGTGCTGCCCGCCCAACGCAGTGGCCACATCATCAACATCTCCCCTGTCGGCGGCCTGGTCGCCTCGGCGCCACCGGCTACTACCACGCCACCGAGTTCGCGGTCGAAGGTCTGTCGGAGTCGCTGGCCCTCGAGGTCGCCCCGCTGGGCATCAAGGTCACCATCGTCGAACCTGGCGCGTTCGGCACCAATTGGTCCGGTCCGTCCATGCGGCAATCGGCGATCCATATCGACGATTACACCGAAACCGCGGGCAAGCGCCGCGAGTCCACGCTCGACACCTACGGCAGCCAGCCCGGCGACCCGGCCCGCGTGGCCGCGGCCATGCGCACCGTCGTCGCGGCCGAGCGTCCGCCGCTGCGTCTGCTGCTCGCCAATCCCGCGCGCGCCATGGTGGAAGCCAAGTTCGACGCGGTCCGCGCGGATTTCGATGCGTGGGAACATCTCACGCTCGGTTCGGTGTTCCCGCCTGATCGCTCAACGCGCGACAGCAGGCTGCCTGCCGTGTCAGCGTCGGTTCCCAGGCGCAGCCCGGCTGCGCCTGGTTATTTCTAGTTCTTCAGCACCTCGCGCAACCGCACTGCGAAGGCAGCGGGGTCTTCCACGAATCCGGTGTGTCCGCCGGGGAACAGTGCAGGCTCGACATGGAGGGTCTCGCTCAGCGCCCGCGATGTGCGATCGCACAGCTGCGCCGTCGAATCGGCGCCGATGCCGACGACGATCCGGGTGGCCGTCGCACGTAGCGCTTCCAAATCCGGCAGCCACGACGTCGAGCCGCGCAGCTCGTGCGCGAACCAGTAAGGGCCTGTAATTAAGTAACCCGTTATTGTTCGGATCCGGTTGTGGTGGCGTGGTATTGGATGACCGATTGGGCGTCGGCGAGGGTGATTCCTGTCGGCCCGGTGGTGTGTGCGGCCAGGTCGAGTAGAGGGCGGGTCTGCTGGATCGTTTTGTGGATGGATTGTTGGGTGACCTCGAACAGCGCGGCCAGGGCCCGTTGGCGTGTGGCGAACCGCAGGTGGAGCAGGGTGATGGCGACACGATCCTCGAGAGTGAGGACGGATTTGCGGCCGGTTCCGGGCGCGGCCCGGCGGGTGCCTCCGCGTCGTTGGTGCAGGTGGAGTTCGCGTTGAGCGTGACGGGTCACGGTCAAGTTGTTGATGAGCGCGTCCCACTGCGGGGGAGTCAGTCCGCTCAGCGTTGAGGCGTGTAGCCAGGCGGTGTCGGGTCGGGTCGGTTGGGTCGCGGTGTCGCCGTCGGCCATGGCGGGCCTGATGGGTTCGGGGCCGATGGTGTAGTTCCAGTCGCCGTGCCAGGCGTGGCGGGTGATCGGCACGGTGGCGAGTTGGTCGTCGGTGATCTTCACACCCTTCGGGTACTCACCCTGGTCGAGTCCGGCGTGGACCCGCAACCCGGTGCGGGTTGTGGTGGCCGCGATCGAGTTGACGACGACCTCGTGGCTGGTCAGGGGTTGTCCCCGCCAGTTCATCGAGATGTGGGAGAACAACCGGTGTTCGATGCTGTTCCATTTGGAGGTGCCGGGCGGGAAATGACAGACCGTGACCCTCAGGCCCGTCTCGGCCGCGAACCGGGCCAGTTCGGTTTTCCAGGCTCTGGTGCGGTAACCGTTGGAGCCCCCGGCGTCAGCGGTGATCAACAGCTCGGTAGCGCCGCGATAGGCAGCGGCACCGATACCGTGCCACCAGCGACGCACCGATTCCACGGCGAACGCGGCGGTGTCGTGGTCGGTGCCGACATTGACCCATCCCGTGTTGCTGGTCACGTCATAAACCCCGTAAGGCGAGACTTTGCCCAGGTCACCGGGAAAGTCGTGGTCGTTGACCTCGACCGGATACCCCTTGCGGCGCATCGTTTCACCGGCGTTCTTGTACTGCCCGATCAATGAGGTAGGCCGTCGGGCGTGACGCCAGCGGTGCTGGACTTGACCCGACGACCCCCTCCCGAACCGGACGTGCTCGCTTTCCGAGCATCACGGCTCTCCGGTGATTACTGCGTGGGTGGCGCGGTTGGTTGCCCGTTGTGGATCGTGGTGTGGCAGTGGGCGCAGACCACGAGGGTTTTCCTGCGCCGTTTGGCCATGAGTTGGTTCCACACGGGCTGCGGTTGTCCCGGTCTGTCGAGGTCGGCGAGCGCGCGGACGTGGTGGACATCCACCGTGCCGGTTTGCTTGCACAACTCGCAGCGTCCCGCCTGGAGCCGGGTCACCAGCTCTTTCCGGCGGACGGTGACCGGGCGCGGGATGCGATCGGTCAGGACCGCGTGTTTGTTGCGCCGCAGGGGAATCCCACCGAACCGTGCGATCAGTGGTCGACGGCCTTCGCGCTCAACGCTTGCTTCGAAGCACCTGCGTGGCCCGGAGGGTGTGGCGATGGTGGTCTTGTAACGGTCCGCCATCTTGGTCACCGTCGAGTTGTGTTTGCAGGCCAGCGTTTTGAGCATGGAGGTCTTCATCACCCATTCCAGCCGGTTCAGTCGATAGACGTCACCGGCCAGCAGGTAGTACTCCACCAATCCCCGATACTCCGCCCCATAGGTTCTGACGATCGTGTGGTCGTCCTCGTTGACCATCCGGTTGCGTCGCTCGGGTTTGCCGAGCTCGAGGAACGGGGCGCATTTGGCTTTGATCACATCACGGGGGACGCGCAGGCCGACAACGCCGTTCACGCTGCGGCCCTTGCCGCCGACCTTGTGGTCGGCGTGCTGGATGGTGATCTCGTAGCCGAGGAACCTGGCCGCGCCTGTCCGGGCGTGGGTGATCAGGGTCTTCTCGTGTGACAGTTCCAGTTTGAGTTCCTCACGCAGGAACGTCGCCAGACGAGTCTTGATTTCCTCTGCTTCAGCCTTGGGTCCGGTGAACCCGAGGAGGTGGTCGTCGCAGTACCGCACGTAGCGCAGTCGCCGGAACCCCGGGTCTGTCGGGTCCTTGCTCGGCAGTCTCCGCATCTGTTTGCGAAGCGCGCGGACCGCTGGGCGGTCCCCGCGCCGACGCATACGTGCGAGCTGTTTCGCCGCCTCATAATATTCAGGGTTGGATACCCTGCTGTCACCTCGGGTATATTCAGGGATAAGAACTTTCTCGACGAAACTGTCCAGCTTGTGCAGATAAATATTGGAGAGGATCGGGGAAGCAACCCCGCCCTGTGGTGCGCCACTCAACGTGGCGTGCCATATCCAATCTTCCAGGTATCCGGCTTGCAGCATGTTACGCAGCAACCGAAGGAAACGGCCATCGTGAATTCTTTCCGAGAGCACGGATAACACGATTTCGTGATCGAGCGATCCGAAGCAGTCGGCGATGTCGCCTTCAATGAACCATGTCGTGCCGGTCCAGCGACGCGTTATTTCCGACAATGCGATGTGACAGCCACGATTCGGCCGAAACCCATGCGACAGATCGGAGAACTGCGGCTCATAATACGCCTCCAAAAGCAGGCGGATCACTTCGCCGACAAGTTTATCCGACCAGGACGGCAGCCCCAGCGGCCTCTTCTTCCCATTCTTCTTGGGAATATAGGTGCGACGGACGGGCTTGAACCGGTAGCGCTCGTGACGCAACGCATCGATGATGCGTCCGATCTTGCCCAGGGACATGCCATCGACGGTCTCGCCGTCGGGTCCGGGCGTCATGGCCCCCTTGTTGGAATACAGACGCCCGTAGGCCAGCAGATACCACTGCGGGTTGAACAGTTGACGATAGAGTCGTTCCAGCGGCAGGCCGCGCCTTCCGCGTTCACGCAGGACACCCAGTACCGTTTCGGCTTCCCGCATCACGCGTACCTCCCGGCCCTCGGGTGTCCGATCACCTGGCCCAGCTGGGTAGGCCGTCGGCGAGGTGTCCGCGTGCGCGGCTCCTTTTCCGACGGCCCCCCTCCGAACCGGGCGTGCGACTTATGACCGCAGCCGGCTCTCCAGTGCCGTTTTCCTCGAATCCTGCCGGGTGGAACATCCGTTGTGGATGTCTTTGTGGCAGTCGCGACAGACGATAAGGGCTTTGCGGCGGCGTGATGCCATCTGCTTTGCCCAGTCGGGCTGCTCAGCCTCATTCTCCGAGGGGAGGTCGCTCAGTCGCCGAATGTGGTGCGCTTCGACGTCCGTGTATTTCTTGCAGAGTTCGCAGCGGCCGGTCATGAGCCGGTCGATGAGTTCTGCGGAGCGCTTCCTCCATACCGCCGGGAGTTCGTCTTTGAGGGTTACCCTCATGGTCCTGCGGGCCAACGATATTCCGCCCCACCGAGCGACCAGGGCTTTCTTTCCGTTCCCGCGTTCGACTTCGACCTGAAGTCCCCTTCGGGGACCGGCAGGCGTCTGCCAGGTGGACCGGTAACGGTTCCAGACCTTGGTGACGCTGATCTTGTTCTTATGTCCCAGCGTCTTGGTCAAAGACCGTTCCATAATCCATCTCAGCAGGCCGAGACGGTGCCGGTTGTAGGCCAGCTGGTAATACTCCGCGATGCCCCGGAGGCTTATTCATAAGCCTGTCCCGCAATCGGCTGTGGCATAGCAACTCTCGTGGCCTGTGTGGCCGGTGAGACGGTGATCGCACTGCTTGATACGTCGGCGCGTCGCAGCCGAATTGGCAACGGCCCTCATGTATCTCAGTTCGTGGAGTTACGAAGTCTACGAGCGAGAACGAGGGCCGTTGCGGTACAAGGCTATTACGGGGCTGACCGATGGGCAACTGACGGAACTGACTGCCCGGGTACACGAGACCGTCGGCGGGTTCGAGTCGGCCGGTCGCCCTTACGCGTTGAGCTTGTTCAGGTCTGTCGCTTTGGTGGTGTCGTTGATGCGCAGAAACCTCGTCCAGGATGTCGCGGGCGCGTTCTTCGGGATCAGTCAGTCCACGGTGAGCCGCCGCTGGGATCTGCTGCGACCGGTGATCGCTGACGTACTCGAAGAGTTCGTTCCCAACCCCCGCGACGTCATCGGAGTCGGGTCCGTGCTGGTGGACGGCACAATCTGCCCGACCTGGGACTGGTCGGCGATCCCGGACCTGTTCTCCGGAAAAACCCAGTATCCGGGGTTCAACATCCAGATCGCCGCCGACCTCGACGGCAGGCTCGTCGCGGTCGGCATGACGATCGTGCACGGCGCCCGACACGACGCGCACGCATACGCCGCCTCCGGACTCGCCGACCTTCTCGCCGAGATCGACACTGTCGCCGATTCCGGTTACGTCGGTGTCGACGGAATCGATCTGGTGCCCTACAAGAAACCTCCGGGCCGCGAACTGCACGAGAGCCAGGCCGCGTTCAATACCGCACTCTCCGGAATCCGGGCCGCGGTGGAGCGAGCCGTCGCTCACCTGAAGACCTGGCGCATGCTCAGCGAGGAAGGCGGCCGCTACCGCGCGCCAGTCCACAAATTCCCCTCTGCCCTGAAAACGATAGTCGCACTGCACTTTTTCGCGGAGGCTTATGAATAACGCTCCCGGAACTCCGCCTGATAGCGCGCGACGATCCGGAAGTCCGAATCGTGCGCACGCGCGAGCAGAGCAGCAGGTTTACCGCGGCGCAGATAGGGTTTGCGTTTTCCCCGCACGACATCCATCGGCACTTTCAGGCCGATCTGCCCGTTGATCGAGCGGTGACCGTTCCGATCGCGCTTGGCGTCGTTGTGGTGGACCACGATTTCGTAGCCGAGAAATCGAGCGGCCTGTGTCCGCCCGTGGGTGATCAGGGTCTTCGGCTCGGACAGTTCCAGCTTCAAACGATCCCGCAGGAACCTACCGACCTGTTCCTTGATCAATTCGGCTTCCCGCCGTGTTCCGGAGAATCCCAGCAACCAATCGTCGGCATAGCGGATATAGTGCAGCCGGCGGAAACCCGGATCATTCGGGTCATGAGAGGGAAGTTGTTGCAGCTGACGACGCAACTGCCGCGCTTCCTCCCGTTGACCACGTTTCTCCAGCTTCCATGCTGCCTTGTGCACCCGCATATACGGCAGATACGGCCTGCGCCGGGCTCCCCGGTTGAAGGCGGGCAGAAGTGTTGTCTCGACGTACTTGTCCAACCGGTCCAGATAGATGTTGGAGAGCAAAGGACTCAAAATACCCCCTTGCGGTGCGCCACTCAATGTTTCGTGGTAACGCCATTCCTCTAGATATCCAGCCTGGAGCAGTCCGTCGATCAACCGCAAGAAACGGTTGTCGTGAATGTCTTCGACCAGAATGGAGTGCAGCACCCCATGGTCGAGCCGGTCGAAACACTGGGAGATATCTCCCTCGACGAACCACGTCATACTGCGCCACGACTGCGATATTTCCGTCAGAGCGGTGTGACAGCCCTTCCCCGGCCGGAAGCCGTGAGAACGTTCGGAAAACTGCGGCTCGTAATACGCTTCCAACAGGGAACGGATCACTTCCTGCAACAGCTTATCCGACCACGACGGCAGACCCAGGGGTCGGCGTTTCTTCGGCGATCCTTTCTTGTCGATATATACACGCCTTACCGGGGACCACCGATAGCGCTCATACCGCAGCGCTTCGATGATCGCCTGAATCTTCTTCAGGCTCATGCCATCCACGGTCTCCTGATTAGAGCCGGGCGTCATGGAACCGTCGTTTCGGTAGATCTTGCCGTAGGCACGCAGATACAACTCCGGGTTGAACAAGTGCCGATACAATCTCTCCAGTGGCAATCCTCTCTTACCGCGTTCATGGATGATCTCCCTCAGGACTTCGGCTCTCTGCATTACGCATACCTCATCTATCCGGATAACCTCGACACCTGTGCCACTTGGCCCTGTGAACGGCTTTCCCGCTCTCCCTGGTGGGGCGTCACTCCCACGACTACTATTGGCACTCCGTCACCGTGGGGCTCGCGCCCGGTAGGTGATCCCGAATTCCTCTTGCGCTGGACGTATCGAGTGCGACGTAGGCGGCCCGTCCGTTCCCTTGAGTGAGCTCGTTGCCCACCGCCCACCAGCCGGAAGGGTTGGGGCGAAGCAAAGGGGATTCGCCTGATGCTGGTGGCTCCGCTCCGGGCGTTGTATGTCGGAGGATGCACATTTCCATCACCGGGAACTGGGCTTCAAACAGTCTGGTCTTCGCCATATCACACGGGTCTTGCGCGGCAGCACCATCAACGCCTTCACAATGCTCCACGCTTTCCCGCCATGCTGTTGTCCCCTCGCGCTTTCGCGTCCAGGTAAGACGGGTGACCCAAAGGGTCTGCTCCTTCCGAACCTCTACTCTCTGCGAGAGTGATCCAACGCCGAGTTAGACGGCGCAACTTCGCCCTGCGGACGGCTTTCCCGTCCTCCACGGTGGGGCGTTACTCCCACGACTACTACTGGGCCTCTGTCGCCATAGGGCACATGGCACGTGCCCGTTAGGCGATCCCACGTTCGTCCTTGCCATACGTCATAGAGCGATTTAGGTGCCCCGTTCATCCCCTTGAATTCCCTCATTGGGAATCGCTCCGCACCACGGAGGCTGTACCGGATAGGAGCTGACTCCGATACACGGTGCGGCGCCGGTTTCAGGTACTTTTCCGACGGACGAGAAGTTGCGTCTTCCGGGGATTGGGGTTCAGGCAGTTCAGCTTTCACCGTGTCGCTCGGGTCCCGCAGCGCCCCGTTCCTCGTACCTGGACACGGCCGCTGCTTCTCTGGCATGCTACGGTTCCCTTTTCCTTTCGGATCCAGGTGAGCCATCAGACCCAGGAATATTCCTCCGAATTCCTCCCAGCTGAACTAGGAATATGACAAGGCGCTTCGTGGCGCACACTCCTTCTTTTTGGTGTCGACACTGACGACCGGTTGCCCGTCGGCCTGATGAGCCTTGACTTGGTCGTTGATATACCGGAACTGGGCATCGCGATCCGGGTTCTGCTTGCCTTCCAACGTTTTCGCGTTGGCCTGCAAACTGAAACCCAACGCCCGCAACAGATTCCCCACCAAATCGGCCGCGGCCGGGTGCCCCCGAGCGGTCAACTCGTCGGCAAGGTTGCGGGTCGAACGGATCGTCCACCGCAACGGCGACATCGGATCACCCCGCATATCGGGCTCCACCAACTCCAACAACGCCGCGACCAGCCCCTCATCAACCTCGGTCGCGGGCTTGCGGCCGCCCCCGACCCGACGGGCCCGCTCCAACGGAGCCTCCCCGGACTCCAACTCCTTCGCCCCCAGCGACACCGTCGCCTCCCGCACCCCCGCCGCCCGGGCGACCAACCGACCCCCACCCCGCCCGAACATGCGAGCATCCGCACCCAGAAGCAACCGGCGCTGCCGCTCATCCAGATGCGGAAACAACACCTCATACTTGAACGCGAGGTCATCGACGGTCACCACGAAATCACCCATACCACAACATCTTCCAAAATCTTGGGATGTTACGGATTAATTAATTACAGGCCCTAACTCTCACTCGCCCGTTGCCGCGGCTCGCGCTCGCCGCCGAAAATCTGCGCGAGCATCGGCTCCGGCATCTGAATGTTGGCCTGTGCCATGAATTTTCTCCATGCGCCCAGCACGTCGCCGCCCTGGTAGGTGGCGATGAGGTCTTCGGTTTCCGCGTGCAGTTTCGTGCGGTCGTCGAGCAGGTCGAGCAGCGGCGGCTCGTGCGCGACGACCGTGGTGACCAGGTTCGGTCGATCTTGGGCGAGGGCCAGCACGGTGACTGCTCCGCCGCTGGAGCCGAATACCACGGCCGGGCCCGCATTCACCTCGGTGATGAGGCGGGCGAGGTCGTCGCCACGCTGATGCGGGTTCGAGTCCTGTTCCGGGTCATCGAGCACGCTGCCCTGGTGCCCGCGCGGGTCGGTGGTGAGCACCGTGTGGTCGGTGGCGAGCAGATCCGCCAGCGGCGCGAAGGCGGCCGCGTCCATTTGTGGTCCTTGGTGTTCGTGTGTGTCGACCGGGCGCGCGGCGAGAACGGCCTTGGGGACCAGCGGAGCAGCCAGTAACGCTAAGCACTTGATCTTGGGCTTCTAGCACAGGTGATCGGTGCAGTGCGGGGGTTCGGCGGAAGGTCCCCGATGGCTGGTGGGGGATGGCTACGGTCCGCCGCATGCCGGTGGAATTTCTGACTGATGAGCAGGCTGAGGCGTATGGGAAGTTCGCTGAGGAGCCTACGAAGCCCGAGTTGGAGCGGTTCTTCTTCCTTGACGACGAGGACCTGAAGCTGATCGCGAAGCGGCGCGGTGACCACAATCGTCTCGGCTTCGCTCTCCAGATGTGCACGGTGCGGTACATCGGGCTGTTCCTGGAGGACCCCCTCGCGGTGCCGTGGCCGGTCGTCGAGCATCTGGCCGAGCAGCTGGGGATCGGGGACGTCTCCCAGATCAAGCGGTATACCGAGCGCAGGCCGACGCCGTACGAGCATGCGTGGGAGATACGTGACGCGTACGGCTACCACCCGTACGAGGACCACGACCAGGGCCGGAAGTTCCGGGCGTTCCTGCACGGCAGGGCGTGGACGGCGCACGCGGAGGGGCCGAAGGCTCTGTTCGATCACGCGGTGGGCTGGCTGCGCCGTAACCGGGTGCTCCTGCCGGGGGTGAGTGTGCTGGCCCGGCAGGTCGCCGAGGTCCGCGGCGTCGCGGACAAGCGGCTGCACGCCACGGTCGCCAGGGCGGCCCGGCGGGCGGACCCGGCTCTGCCCGGCGACCTGGTCGCCACGCTGAAGACGCCGGAGGGGAAACGGCATTCGGAGCTGGAGCGGATGCGTCGGCCGCCGACGCGGACCACTGGCACCGCGATGAAGGGCGCGTTGCAGCGGGTCGAGGACATCGCCGCCTTCCAGCTGGGCCGCCTCAGGCTGGAGCAGGTTCCGCCGAACCGGCTGTCCGCGCTGGCCCGGTACGGGCTGGGCACCAAGGCGCCGAAGCTGGAGCGGACCCCGGAGCCCAAGCGCACGGCGATGCTTACCGCGGTGATGCGCCACCTGGAGGCGAAGGCGATCGACGACGCGCTGGACCTTTTCGAGATCCTGATGGCCACCCGGCTGATCAGCTCCGCGAGGCGGTCCACGGACAAGCAGCGCCTGTTCACGCTGCCGCAGTTGGAGAAGGCGGCACGGATCACCGCCCGGGTCTCGAAGGCGATCATCGAGGAGCTGGAGCTCATCGAGGCGAGCGGCTGCGATGTTGACGTGGCTGCGCTGTGGCGGGCCTTGGAGGAGGTCGCGCCCCGGGCCGCGCTCTCCAGCGCGGCGGCCACGGTGGTGAGCCTGGTGCCGGAGGACGACGGCACGGCGGAGACTGCGCTGCGTGGGGCGCTGGCGCTGCGCTACAACACCGTCAAGCCGTTCCTGTCGCTGCGAGTCGAAGGCGCTGGATGCGGCGCCCGCCGGAAGACGGATCCTCACCGGTGTGCAGCGGCTCCCGGCCCTCTCCCGGCGGAAGGTGGGCGAGAAGCCGCTGCTGCCGCGTGAGGTCGACGACAAGCTGGTGCCGGTGCACTGGCGCAAGGCGGTGTACGCGAACGCGGAGCTGCCGCAGGGGGCGGTGGACCGGGATGCGTACGTGGTGTGTGTGCTGGAGCAGCTGTTCGGCGCGCTGAGGCGTCGCGACATCTTCGCCTCGCCCTCGCACCGCTGGTCCGATCCGCGAGCCCGGCTGCTTCAGGGCAAGGGGTGGGAGGCGGTGCGCGAGGACGTCCTTGCGGGCCTGAGCCTGGACGAGGACGCCGAACAGCACCTTCGGGAACTGGTCGCTGTGCTGGACGCGACGTGGAAGCAGATGGCCGAGCGGCTTCAGGAGGCGGGCGCCGACGCGAAGATCAGCATCGAGGTGCAGCCGAACGGGCGGGCGAAGCTGAACGTGGAGAAGCTCCATGCGCTCGGTGAGCCGAAGTCGCTGAAGTGGCTGCGCGAGCGGGTCGAGAAGATGCTTCCGAAGATCGACCTGCCGGACCTGCTGTTCGAGGTGTACTCATGGACCGGGTTCCTGGACGCTTTCGTGCATCTGGGCGACGGCAGAACCCGGATGAGGGACCTGACCACCTCGGTCGTCGCCCTGCTGGTGAGCGAGGCGTGCAACATCGGGATGACCCCGGTCATCAACCCGAACCACGAGGCTCTGACCCGCTCACGGCTGGTCCACGTCGACCAGTACTACCTGCGCGCGGACACCCTCGCCGCGGCGAACGCGGCCCTGATCGCCGCCCAGGCCCAGGTGCCCATCGTCGAACACTGGGGAAAGGGGCTGCTTGCGTCCGTCGACGGCCTGCGGTTCGTCGTCCCCGTCCGGACCATCAACGCCGCCCCCTCACCCAAGTACTTCGCGAAGAAGACCGGCATCACCTGGCTGAACGCGATCAATGACCAGGTCATTGGCATCGGGCAGATGGTGGTGCCCGGGACCCCGCGCGACTCCCTGTTCATCCTGGACGCGCTGCTGAACCTGGACGGCGGGGTGAAGCCGGAGATGGTCGCCACCGACAACGCCTCCTACTCCGACATGGTGTTCGGCATCTTCAAGCTGCTCGGCTACCGCTTCTCCCCGCGCTTCAAGGACCTCGAAGACCAGCGGTTCTGGAAGGCCGAGATGCCCGGCGCCGAGACGGCCGGCGGGTACGGGCCGCTGGAGGCGATCGCGCGGAACAAGGTGAACGTGAAGAAGGTGATCACGCACTGGCCGGACATGCTGAGGGTCGCCGGCTCCCTGGTCACCAACCAGGTCCGCGCCTACGACCTGCTGCGGATGTTCGGCCGCGAGGGGCATCCCGCCCCGTTGGGGCAGGCGTTCGCCGAGTACGGGCGCATCGCCAAGACCCTGCACCTGCTCGCCGTCGTCGACCCGGTGGACGATACCTACCGCCGCCAGATGCACAAGCAGCTCACCGTCCAGGAATCCCGCCACAAGCTCGCCCGCGACATCTGCCACGGCAAGAAGGGCACCATCCACCAGGCGTACCGGGACGGGATGGAGGACCAGCTAGGGGCGCTGGGGCTAGTGCTGAACGCCGTGGTCCTGTGGACAACACGCTACATCGACGCCGCTGTCGCCCAGCTCCGCGCCGAGGGCCACGAGATCAGGGACCAGGACATCGCCCGTCTGTCCCCGCTCAAGCACAAGAACCTCAACTGCCTTGGCCGCTACAGCTTCACCGCCTCTCAGCCAGTCCAGGGGCTGCGGCCTCTACGCGACCCGGACACTGCCGACCTCGACGATGACGACGACGGCCAGGACGAGTGAGCGCCGCATCCGCCGTCCGGGGCGGGTCGTTGTACTCAGGGAAGCCCGCTGCCGACCGGCATGGGCAGGATGCAGAGATCGCGGCAGCTGCGGCAGCGAGTATCGGATGAGGCTCGGTCGCCCGGGCCTATATCAGACTGCGTCGCGGGTCGACCTGGGATCTGCCGCCGCGAACGTGCCCCGTCCCCGCATCCCGGCGGAAACCGCCGGCCGAGCGACCACGCAGAGACCATGACCGAAGTCCACGACTCCCAGGCCTTCACCGGCTTCCGGGTAGAGGCCGGCCATGCTTCCGGGCCCGGCCCCGACTGTGATGGGGCCCTCTGTGGGATTGCTGCCACGGACTTTTCCGTCAAGGTCCAACGTATTTGCCGTTCGCGGGGGCGGCTGTACAGGGATCCGGACGACAGCTGTGACGCGTGCGTCACGGGCCGCCGTCCGGAGGGTCGCCGTTTCTAGGCGGCGATGCGATGGGCTATGGCCTTGGCCGTGGAGGCTGCGTCTTCAAATGCCCGCTGGCGGGAGGCCTCGAAGAGGGGGATCAGCTCGGACATCGCCGGGTTGTGTACGGCCATCGTGAGCTCCGGGACGATGAAGTTCACGTCCAGGGCGAGCGCGTCGGCCAGAACGGCCGTGAGGTAGTTCTGCACGTATTCGTAGCCCTCGCGGGGCGTGCCCGGGGCGTAGGAGCCGCCGCGGCTGGCGACGACGGTGACGGGGGTGCCCTTGAGCTTGGAGTTTTCCACGGCGGCGGTGCGGCCGACGAGGACGATGTTGTCGAGCCACGCCTTGAGGGTGGAGGGGATCGAGTAGTTGTACATCGGGGCACCGATCAGTACGGCGTCGGCATTCTCCAGTTCGTCGATCAGCGTCAGGCGGTGGGCGAAGGCGTCGGCCTGGGCGGGGGTGTGCGCGGCCGGATCGGTCTGGCCGGCGGTGTGGGCGTCGGCGGTGAGGTGCGGTACGGGGTTCGTGGCGAGGTCACGGTGGACGACCGTGCCCTCGGGGTGGTGCTCCTGCCAGGTCTGGCGGAAGGCGGCGGTCACGGCGCGGGAGGAGGAGACGTCGCCGGGGAACAGCGAGGAATCGAGGTGCAGAAGAGTGGCCATGGGATGTTCCTCAGGTGTCTACGGGGTGCGGGAAGCAGGTACGGACGAACGGTCAGGGTGCACGCGGAGAGGTGATCGCGCGATCACCCGGCCGGGTTTGCCGGGCGGAGGATGAGCTGTGGCGCCGCGGATTCCGGCCCTGGTCAGGAGGCGAGGACGAGAGTGACGGCGGCAGCGATCGCGATGATGGTGAGGATGGCGGGTGCCATCGCGTTACCGCGGGTCTCGGGGTTGGCGTAGTCGCCGGACTTGGCGTGGAAGCCGATGGCTCCGACGAGCACGGCTGCGAATCCCAGAGCGGCGGCAACGCCGATGGGCTGCCAGAAGAGACCGGCGAGGAGCCCTGCGGCTGCGGCCAGCTCGGCCAGCCCGATGAACCGGACCAGCGGGGCGCTGAGGCCTCCCGGAGACTGCAACTGGGCTGGGATGTTGCCCTTGAGCAGGGCTTTCGGTAGTCCGGCGGCCAGCCCGACAACGGCGAGCAGCACGCTCAGCACGGCGGCGAAGACAAACACGGGTCATGCCTTTCTGGAGAGTGATCGGACCGCCTGAGCTGTGAGGAACCGGCGTCCGTGGAGGATGGGTGTTCCGGCGGATTTCGCTGCTCACGCACGAGCGTTGCTGAAGTGCGGTCTCATCGATGGAGAGCGCTGCGGCGCGGCGGCCTGGAAGCGGGCCGGCTGCCGCGGTGGCGGCCGGTGACGGGCAGACGCTGAGGCGGGACGGCTCGTCGGGGCTGGCCGTGCCGCCATGGGAGGCGGAACGCGGCCAATCAGGTGAGCGGCTGTTCGGTGAAGTTCCTGAGCACCAGTGCGCTGGGAACTTCGATGAGGCGTCCGCCTTCGTCGATCCTGCCGAGTTCCACCGCCGACAGGCCGAGCGTGCGGGCGAGCTCAGCGATCCGGGAGCTGGCCTCCCCGGAGTCGCTGGAGACGAAGACCACGCGCTTGCCCTGGCCGGAGGGCACTTCGGCGGCGAGCGTCTGGGCGGGAAGCTGGTTGAAGGCCTTCACGATCTGTGCGCCGGGCAGGACTTCGGCCGCGTACTGCGAGGAGAGCCGGCCCTTGAGGATGTCGCCGGCGTTGGGCGCGTAGTGCGCGTTGGTGGTGTCGACGACGATCTTCCCGTTCCAGTCGGGCAGGGAGTTGCCGAACGCCTCGACCGCGCCGAACGGGATGGCCATGAAGATGACGTCGCTCGCCAGTGCCTCGGTGAGCGTCACGGCCCGGACCGTGGAGCCCAGGGAAGCGGCGAGTGCACTGATCGAGCCCGGTCCGCGCGTGTTGGCGATGTTTACCCCGACTCCGGCCCTGGCGAAGAGGCGCGCCAGCGCCGAACCGATGTTTCCGCTGCCCACGATGGCGTAGCGGGTGTCTGCAGACATGCGTGTTTCCCGTTCTAGTCGATTGCTGAGGGCTGGCGAGACGGCAGAGCGGCTTCGCCGTCCGGCTACCGTCGCCGCGTTCCTTTCGGGCACGGCACCGGCCTCCGCCAACCAATTTGGTTGAGGTGTTAACCAAATCGTACGCATGGACTAGTTAACATGTCAACCAAAGCGGTAGGGTGGCCTTCATGGACGAACCGCGATGGCTGGACGAGCGTGAACAGCGGGCTTGGCGCAGTCTCATGAAGATGCAGGCCGGCCTGTCCGAATACATCGAGCGGCAGCTGCGCACCCACAGCGGGCTGTCCACCGCCGACTACCAGGTGCTGGCGCACCTGTCCGAGGCGCCCGAAGGACGCCTGAGATCATTCGCACTCGGAGATGCGCTGCAATGGGAGAAGAGTCGCCTGTCGCAGCACCTGACCCGCATGCAGAACCGAAACCTCATCCGCCGCGAGCGTTGTGCCACCGATCAGCGGGGGGCCGTCGTGGTCATCACCGAACAGGGCCGCACCCTCATCGAGACAGCCGCTCCGCTCCACCTGGCTGACGTGCGCAATGTGCTGATCGACCACATGACCCCCGCGCAGATGGACCTTCTCAGCGAATTGGGAGGCCAGGTGGAGGCGCGACTCGCCGAGATCGACCAAAAGCCGGCATGAGTCCTTACGCCGGCCGGGACGGCTTCCGCCGACCGTGCCGCCAGTGTCCCGCCCAGGGCGCCGACGAGGACCCCGGCAATGCGCGAACCCCCTGCTCCAGCACTCCGATCCAACGAAGACGGACTATGCGGGTCGACGAGCCCCGCCTTCAGAAAACGAACGTTTTCTGAAGATCACCGTTTCGAGATCGAAAAGAACCCGGAGCCCTTCAAAAACCCCTTCAAAAACCTGGGCCATTCAAGAACCCCGGACCACCGTTTTCTGACATGATCCGGGGGCATGAGTGACCCCCTAAAGCCGTCCGGCCACCCCGAACTCCTCGTCGCCGAGCCGCTGGTGCGCACTGAGATCAAGATCGGGTACGCCCGGGTGTCGAGCGGCGGGCAGAAGCTCGACCGGCAGATCGATGCCCTTGCTGCCGCCGGGTGCCGGAAGATCTTCGCGGACAAGAAGTCCGGCAAGACCGCGCTCCGCCCGGAGCTGAAGGCGTGCCATGCCTTCCTCGACGCCGGCGACACCCTCGTGGTCCCCTCGCTCGACCGCTACGGCCGCAGCCTCCAGGACCTCATCAACATGGTCGCCGAACTCCGCGACCGGGGCATCGGCTTCACCTCGCTCCACGAGAACCTCGACACCACCACTCCCGGCGGACGGCTCGTCTTCCACGTCTTCGCCGCCCTCGCCGAGTTCATCCGCGAACTCATCGTCCAGGGCACCCGCGAGGGCCTGGCCGCCGCCCGCGCCCGCGGCCGAGTCGGCGGACGCCCCACCGTCGCCACCGAGGAAGTCATCCGCGCCGCCCGTGACCTCCTGCCCGACGCCGGACGCTCCATCACCTCGATCGCCAAGCTCCTCGGCGTGAGCCCCGGCACGCTCTACAACCACATTCCCGACCTCGCCGAACTGCGCGCGTCGGCACGGGCGGAGATCAACGCATGACCGCGACGCCCACCCACGTCTACGTGGTGACGCACAGTGCCACTCAGGTTGGGAAGGTCGGGATCGCCAGCCTGGACTCCTCGCGGATCGCTCAGCACCGGAGCCAGAGCTGGCGCCTGTACCGCGCGGTGCTGCTCCCCTCCCGGGAGGCTGCGCGGCAGGTGGAACGGTCCGTCTTGCGGCGGCTCAAAGCCGACGGGGTGGGTGCGCGCATGCCGGCGGACCGCATGCCGCAGGGCGGCCAGAGTGAAACCGTGAACCTCGACGAGGTACCGGCGGCGGACCTGTGGGACAGGGTGGTTGCGGCGGCCCGCGATGTGCAAGCTCAGGCAGACACGTCCCGGGTGGTGCTGTTCCTCGCCCGCGCGGACGGCGTCCGCGTCCTGGTCGTCGGGACAGACGAGCCGCTTGGCCCGTCCAAGGGAAGCCCCGAGTGCGCAGCCGGGGAAGAACTTGCCGCTGACGGATGGCTGGTGTGCGCAGCGAACATGACTTCGGCGGCGGCGGACGCCGCTCTGCGCGGTCTCAGAAGATGGGCGGCCACGGCTGGTGTGACCGAATCCGAGGCGATGCGCACGGCCGACTGGCCGGTGCCGCTGCTCCGCAACACCTACGAGTTGAACGGCCCAGCGGAGGAGGAGTTCAGTCAAGCGCGCATAGCAGTAGGGGTTCCGCTGCACCCAATCTTCGCCGACGCTCCGGACGAGGACGACTGACCGGAGTCCGAAGCCAAGATCAAGTGCTTAGCGTTACTGGCTGTTCTGTTGGTCCCCAAGGCCGGAGAACTCATCGGTCGCGGGCGTGTCGCGGCGACAATCGCACTTGCGCCTAGGATCACTAGGTTTTATCCTAATTACCCTAGGTATGGAGGTGACATGTCCCCACGCGCCGGTCTCACGGCAGACAAGATCGTCCTCGCCGCGGCCGATCTCGCCGACGAGGTCGGCTTCGACAACATCACCGTGTCCGCCCTGGCACGGAAGTTCGACGTCAAAGACGCGAGCCTGTATTCCCACATCAAAAGCATCAAAGACCTGCGCGGTCGGGTGGCAATGCTGGCCGCCGAGGAGAAGACCGACCTGATCGCCGCGGCGGTCGCCGGTCGGGCCGGCCGGGACGCGCTCGCTGCGTTCGCCCACGGCTGGCGGAAGTACGCGCTGGAGCATCCGGGCCGCTACGCGGCGACGCAGCTGCCACTGGATCCCGCCGTGGCCGAGGTGTGGCCGGGCTGGCGGCGCGGCATCGGCCTGACCTACGGGATGCTGCGCGCCTACGGCCTCGACGAACCCGACCTCACCGACGCGGTTCGCCTGCTGCGCAGCACCTTCCACGGCTACACGAACCTCGAGGCGACCGGTGGTTTCGGGCACTCCCGACCCACTGCGGCCTCCTGGGAACGCATCATCGACGCCCTGCACGTCGCACTCGAGCAGTGGCCGTCGACCGCTAACGAGGAGAAGAAATGAGAAGCGACACCCTGCAGGTCCCCGGCGCGACCATCTATTACGAGGTGCGCGGCAGCGGCCCGGTGTTGCTGTTGCTGCCGGGCAGCGGTGGTGACGCCGCTGTCTTCGATCCGATCGCCGACACCCTCGCCGAACATTTCACCGTCGTCGCCATCGATCCGCGCGGCTACTCCCACAGCACACTCGACAACCCGGAACGCGGGGACCTGCTGATGGAGGCGATGAGCGACGACGCCTACCGAATCCTCGAACACCTCACTCCCGCAGGCGAAGACGCGCATGTATTCGGCGGCAGCGGCGGTGCGGTCGTCGCGCTCGATCTGCTCGCCCGGCACCCCGGGCGGCTGCGGCTGGTCATCGCCCACGAACCCCCGACATTCCAGGTGCTGCCCGACGCGGCGGACCATCGAGCCTTCGTCGACGAGGTCTACGAGGTCTTCCGCACCCAGGGTCCCGCGGCCGCGGGCGCTCGTTTCGAGGCCGGCATCGGCGGCACCATGAAGGGTTTGCCCGACCCCGACTCGCTGTCGCCGCGCACCGGGGCCATGGTCCGCAGGCTGATGGCCAACGGCCCCTTGATGATTGAACACGAATTGCGGCCGGTCACCTCGTACCTGCCCGACGAGGCCGCGCTCGCAACGGTTTCCGATCGTCTCGTGCTCGGCGCGAGCGAACTGACCCGGGGGCAACTCCCGCACCGCCCGGCCGCGGCCCTCGCCGAGAACCTGGGCATTCCGCTGACCATATTCCCCGGCGGCCATAGCGGATTCACCGACGAGCCGGTCGATTTCGTCGATCTCATGCTGGACCTGCTCCTCGCTGCCCGCGTCGGCACGCGCTGACATCGGCGTACTCGCGCCGATGCGTGCCGGTGCCGGAGACAAACATCCCATGCGTTCCGACACAGGCCGCCGGATGGTCGTCAGCTCCGTGGTCATGGATGGTCGGCGGGCTCAGACGCGCTCGGATCATGTGCGGCTTGTGGCGCAATATCTGGGATGGCGACCAGGGAGTGGGCTGGAGCTGAAGGAGCTGGATGAGTTTCTGTTGGCGCGGGCGAGGGAGCATGATTCGCTGGCATTGCTGTTCCGGCTCGCGTGTGAGTACCTGGTCTCGGCGCGGGTGATCCGGCCGGGTCCGGTCACGGTGGTGGAGCGGGTCGCCCACGCCCGTGAGCAGGCTCAAGAGGAAACCTACGACCGATTCGCGCACGAGTTCACCCCTGAGCGGTGTGTGGAGCTGGATGCGTTGCTGGCCACTGATGTTTCGATCGGGATGTCACGGTTGCGGCGGTTGTCGACCGGGCCGGTGGAGGCGTCGGCAAAGGCGGTGAAGGCCGAGGTCGACAAGCTGGGGTTCCTGCGTGGTCTGGGCGCGGACACGCTGGATATGTCGGTGCTTCCTGCGGAGCGGCGCCGGTTCCTGGCCACGATGGGCCGCCGGTTGACGCCGCAGGCTCTGGAACGGCGGGATCCGCAGCGCCGCTACCCGATCCTGTTGACGGTGCTGGCGCAGTCGGCCACCGATGTGCTCGACGAGGTGGTGCAGCTGTTCGACCAGGCGATCTCGGCGAAGTTCAGCACGGCTGAAAAGCGGATGCAGGAGGAGTTGACCGAACGCGGCAAGGCCGGTGAAGACCGGCAAGCGTTGCTGGACGAGCTGCTGTCCATCATCACCGACCCACAGATCCCCGACGAGGAGATCGGTGGCCTGATCCGCGGCGAGAAGATCGGGTGGGAGCGGTTGCGTGCGGCGATAGCGCCGGCCAAGCCCCGGCTGCCGCGTGATCACGGGCATCTAGCCGTGTTGGGTTCCTCCTACAGTTACCTGCGGCAGTTCACTCCGCACGTGTTGTTGACGGTGCGGTTCGCTGGTGCACCGCAGCGACCGAGCTGCTGATCGCGGTGGACATCCTTCGGGAGCTGAATGCCACCGGTTCCCGCAGGGTGCCCGCCCGTTGGGCGACTGCGGGTTCCCGCAAGCCGGATCCCGTCGAATCTGTAACGGCTGCCGTGTACGCACCAGTGTCGACCTGTCGGGGTTCGCAATACACTCCCGGGCCATGCGAATCGGCTACGGACGCGTCTCCACCCGCGATCAGCATCCCGAAGCCCAACACGACGCACTCACCGCGGCCGGGTGCGAACAGATCTTCATCGACAAGGCCTCCGGCAAGCTCGCCTCCCGCCCCGAGTTGAGCAAGGCCCTGCTAGTTGCCAACCGGCCCAAAGACCAACTGGTGGTGACCAAACTCGACCGGCTCGGCCGGTCCCTCGAGCATCTGATCGAGCTGGCCAAAACTCTGCAGGACCGCAGCGTGGACCTGGTGGTGTTGGACCAGGGCATCGACACCTCGACCGCCGTCGGCCGCATGTTCTTCCAGATCCTCGGCGCGATAGCCGAATTCGAGCACGCGCTGATGTCCGAACGCACCCGCGACGGACTGGCCGCGGCCCGCGCCCATGGGCGCACCGGCGGCCAGAAACCCAAACTCGGTCGTCGGCAGGTACTGCTGGCCCGGCAGCTGTACGACGAACTCGACGAACACGGCAAACGCCGCTACACCGTCGACCAGATCGCCGCCGAATTCGGCGTCACCCGCCCCACCATCTACCGACACCTCAACAAGACGACCCCATAGCCGCGCCACCCCTGCGCGCCGCACCGAAGCTGACCGGGCACTACCCGAACTTCGTTCCCGACACGGCATCCACACTGCGCAGTGTGCCCGCCGCGACGCCTGCGACCGCCGTCGAGGGTGAACCCGGTGGCACCATGATCGCGTCACTCGACTCGCGCGAGGTGCCGGACCTGCAGGCCGGCGACCAGGTGCGGTGCACGGTGCACGTGGACGCGTCCGGTTGGGGGCAGGGGGTGGGCCACCGACGTGGGACGTCACGCACTGCCGCAGGTCGTAGCCACCGGCGTTCCGGCTCACCCCCTGCTCAAGACCCATGTGAGTGGCAAGTGTCGCCAGGACGACACTTGCCACTCACGTGGGTTAGGGACCGGTTACGTCCGGTATCGGAAGAGGATCCGGCCGCGGGCCAGGTCGTACGGGCTGAGCTCCACCAAGACCCGGTCGAAGGGCATGATCTTGATGTAGTTCTTCCGTATCTTCCCGCTGATGTGCGCGAGCACGGTGTGCCCGTTGGCGAGCTCTACCGTGAAGATGGCGTTGCGCAGGCACTCCAGCACGGTGCCCTCGATCTCGATGCCCTTGCTCGTCTTGGTCATCGCAGCACCAGTTCCAGGTTGCTGCCGACGCGCCGGGCGCCGATGCCGTCGAACAGCGCCGTTGCCGCGGTGTTGGATTCGTTCACCTCGGTGTACGCCGGGCCGAGCCCGTCCCGGTGCAGCGTGCCCAGCGCGTGCGCCAGCAGCGCCCGCGCCACGCCGGTGCGTTGCTCCCCGGCAGGGACCGCGATCAGGCCGATGCGCGGCTGCCGGGTCGCCTGCACCACGCGAATCAGCCCGATATAGCGGCCCGATCGCACCGCGACCGCGTATTTGGACGGGTCGACGACGGTGTCGCCGTCCGGGCGGGGCAGCACTTCGGCGGGCAGGTCCTGCCAGCCGACGGTCGCCTCGACCTCGTCGCGGATCGCCCGGTCCAATGCCCGCAGCGGACCTTCCGCCGCGGCCCCCGCGGCCACAATCGTGACCCCCGGCGGCGGTGCGGTGGCGTCGAGTCCGGTGACCGCCGGGTCGGTGGGCACGGAATACTCCCACTCGCGGCGGCCCGGCGTGAAGCCCGCCCGCCGCCAGTCTGCGGTCAGGTCGGTCTCGACCTCGTCCACCACGGTGTACAGCGGCCGCGGCAGCTCGGCCCGCAGGGCCGCGGCGAGCTGGTCGAACACGGTGGCGTGCCAGGCGTCGACGCTGACGAAGAGCCGCCCGTCCGGCCGCCGGGCCACGTCGCCGCTGCCGACCACCCGGCCGTCCACCGCGGCGTGCCACTGGGTGTCCGCGACCCGCGTGATAACGGCGGCGGGCTCGCCTGTTTCGAACGTGAAATGTTGTGAATACATGGTTGTCGCCTCTCGGGATTGCCGTTGCTCAGGCGCTCCCGGCGACAACTACGACGTTCGCCCAACCGTGACGGCGAGAGGGAGCACCCACTTCGATGCAGCGTTCATGGGTCTCACCTCCTCGCACGATGTCACGGTCCCGACAGGCTACCAACCACACCGGCCCACGGGCCACTCCTTTTTCGGCGACCGATTGGCAACCTCCGGCGTATTCACACCGAGGCGCGATCATCGACCGTGCCCGGCTATCAGGCCAGGTCGGCGACCTCCAAGTAGATCTGGCGCTCGACGGCGATCTCGGCGAGGAGGCCGTGCGCCCCGCTGACGGAGGCCGTCGTGTGGAACGCGGCTACCGCGATCTCGCCGGTCCGCAGCCGCTGTCCGGTGAACTCGCGCTGCCCGAGGATGATCGGCTGCGCATGGTCGAACTCCCAGTGCCGCACGTCATCCCGCAGTGGCGCACCCAGCATGTCGGTGACGCTGCCGGGGATCAGGCGCGCGACCACGATCTGGTCGAAACTGGGCCGCCGCGCGATCCGGTGCGCCAGATACAGCCGTCCACTCCGGCCGAAGCACAGGTGAGTGAGCAGCTCGCCGCCGCGGCGGCTGTGCGGGTCCAGCACGGCGAAGGAAACCACGGACCGAACCGTCGCCCGCACATCCTTCGCGATCGGCACACCGCCGCGTTCGCGGTAGCCGCGAATCAGGGTGCCGTGGAAGGCCGTGCGTGGCCGCTCGCGGCGCGGGTCCAGCTCCGCGAGCGCGAAGCCGTCCGGATCGAAGGAGTGGACGCCGTCGTATCCGACCCGCCGGTCGGCGCCGAGCGCTCGTTGCCCGCGCTCGTCCAGCTCGATATCGAGTACTACCTGAAAGTTGTATGGCGGCAGAAACATTGGACGATGCGAGAAGTAGCAGTCGACGCCGGTGCCGAACACCAGCATGTCGTTCATGCCTGCCGCGCCCGCGGTGTCGTACCTGGCCGCCCGGGTGCGGATCCCGTTCAAGGGAGCCTCCTTTCCCTCCAGCCCCTCAGGCCGAACATGCCGCGAAAAGAGCATGCGGCAACGAGTGCCGAGCCACCCCAATCGCGGCATCCAGGGTACTCACCAGCCGGAATGCGTCGGGAGCAGGTCTGCGGACGTCGTGGAGTGCGGCCGACAGATCCCTCTGGTACCTCGGCGGGTCGAGGCACTGCCTACGGTCGTCTCGGCGGACGTCGGAGCAACACCCCGGCCGACCCGAGGGCGCCGGGATCCGTGCGCGACGCGGCTTCGGCAAGTGACGCTGCGGGGTCCGGAGGCGAGGCCGGACGCGCCGGAACTAGTGGCAGCGCGACGGTTAGTTGTACGACTTGGTGACCCCGTCGAGCAGGTGCTCGAGGGTGTCGTAGGTCGGGGTGTCGATCACATCGATGAGGTCGGCAGGCACCGGGACATGGTTGTCGGCGGTGACCTTGGCGAACGGGGCGGTGTCGCCGGTGCGGAAGCCGTGTTCGGCGGCCAGTCGCTGCAGTTGCGGGTCGGTGGTCAGCAGGCGTCCGATGCGGTCGCCTTCCGCGTTGAGCGGAACCAGGGTGTGCTTGGACAGCACGGTCGGCGACGGGTAGGTCAGCACCATGCCGGGCTTGAGCTGGCCCTGCGCGGCGGCCTCCACGTACTGGGCCTCGTAGATCAGGACCAGCGGGGTCGGGCCCATGCCCGCCGACAGGTATTCCCTGAACGGGCCGTCGCTGGAGTTCTCGGTGTAGCCCTGGCGGACGAACAGCTTCGACACTGTGGGCAGGACCGACTGCTCAGCGGCCGGGCCCTGCACGACGGTGTTGTCGTTGGCGACGTAGCTGGCGATGGCGAGGTACATGGCCGCGGAGTTCGAGCTGCGCGGGTCGGTCGTGGAGACCACGATGTTCTTGCGCACGGGGTAGCCGGTGTTGTCGGGAAGGAAGTCCCACTGGGTGTCGGAGCGGACGAGTTCGAGGTAGCGAGCCATATCGAAGGTCGCGACCGGGCCGGGGTGCACGACGCCAGCCGTGGTCAGCAGGTCCGCGATCGGCTGGAACGTCGCGATCGCCATCGGCGACGAGAACGGCGTGTACTTCGCGCTGATATTGCGGGCCCGCTGGATCCGTTCGGCCGCAGGGCCACTCGACGGAAACGCGAAGTCGTACTTGCCGAGATCGATCGAGGTGGCGATCTGCCGCGAACCGGCCGGATCGACCTCGACCTTCACCCCGCTGCGGGCCAGGGCGTCGATCACCTTCGGGTCCTGGAAGAACGCCATCTTCTCCGACCCGACCACACCGTGCACGGTGGTCAGCGACTGCGCGACCGGTGTGGCGGCGGTGGGCGAATCCGGTTGGCGCACAGCGACTACGACCACAATCGCGGCGACCAGGATGGCGGCGGCGATGGACAGGGGTACGGCGCGCTTCTTCGTGAAGATCGTGCCGGGGAGGTTCCCGACGAGCTGGCGCACATCACGACCTCGGAAACTCCAATTCCGCGCTGATCCGACGGTACCCGTTGTGGCTGAGGCTGATTCGGCGACAACCGTTGATTCGGCGGTGTCAGCAGTTGCCGTTTCCAGTTCGCGCCGCGCAACGCGCTCGATCAGAATGGGGACGAACTCCCGCACCGGATGGCCCTCGAAGCGCCGTCGCGCGCTCCCCACCGCGGCCTCGATGCGTTCTACGGGGTAGGTGTCGGTGTAGCTCTCGACCAGCCGATCGGTCAACCGGCGGATCGCCTGCTCTTCGCGGACAGTAACGCCACCCACCACAATCTCCTCGGCCTCACATCGGACTGAAGTCACGACAGAAACACCGCCCTGCCCGCGCCGCAGCAAACCCTACGGAATTTTCGGCGGCTCTACGGCGTACATACGCAAAGTTCAACGCACCCTTGGCAATCCGACACCCGCCGTTGTCCCGGCGTTAGCAACCGGTCCGATTGCTCACCTCAGCGCAGCGCCGGGAGGTGGTCGATACCAGCTGCTACGCCGTCGGTGCAGTTGTGCCGAACAGGGCACGCAAGTCGGGGAGGTTGCCGATTCGCTGCGTCGTGGGTCGGTGCGGTGCATCTGTCTGCGGCGAGCCGGTTTCACGCAGTCGCGCCCGTATCCGCGCCGGTGTGGTGCGTCCAGGACCGGCGGCCAGCATGCCCTGGTAGGAGGCGACGGTGCCGACGATGATGGGCGACGCGCTGGAGGTGCCGCTGAAAACGTCGGTGTACCAGAGGTCCTCGTCGCTGCCGCCCTGTAGGTCGCCATAGCCGGTGGTGGTCACCTCGCGGCCCCAGCCCTGCACATCGATGCGAGAACCGTAGTTGGAGAACGCGAGTCGCGATCGTGCCGGTCCGTGATCGCGGCCGCGGAACCCCGGCGGTGGCGCGCCCGCACCGACGATGATGGCGCCGGAGTCGTCGGCGCCGCCGCGGAACGGGTTGCGCCACGACGCCGGAAAGTCGGCGGGGCGCGTGTCATACAGTGCGTCGTCCAGGTTTTCGGCGCCGTTGCCACCGGCCTCCACCACGATGACGCCGCGGTCGATCGCGTAGCGGATCGCCGCGTAGTCGTCGGGCCACCATTCGATCGCGATGTAGCCGCCCTGGTCCGGTCGGGCCGCGTAGTTGAATCGGGGTCCGGGACGGTGCAATTCGAGCAGAATGACGTCCCCGGCGCTGAGCGCGTCGGCCGCGGCGCGGATCGCGGCGGCCGATCCGGCTCCGAAGATCGCCACCGCTCGGATGTTCGCCTCGGGCGCGATACCGGTGATACCGAAGGCGTTTACGTCCCCGCTGATCTCCCCGGCGACCGCGGTGCCGTGGTTGCGCCAGCCCGCGTCGGTGGACGGGGTACCGCCGATCACGCCGCCCTGATTGTCGAGGAGATCCTCGTGGGTGAAGCGCCAGGCGCCCTCGACGTCCACGATGCGAATGCCGGTGCCGCGCCCGCCCGGTCGCGTCCACGCCCAGCGCGCGTCGATGCCCTGCGGCGCCGCATCCAGATAACCCTGTCGCGCTTCGAAACTCGGGGTCACCGGCGGCGCGTCGGCCAGGGACGGTGCGATATCGACACCGGCATCAATCGGAGCGATGGGCGGTTCGGCGGGCGACTTGATGTAGGCGGCCTCGACGGTGTCGTCGCCGCGCAGCCGTTCGGCGACCGCCTCGAGGTTGTCGGCGACCCCGCGCACCGCGAAGTAGTTCAGATAGTCCGCCCCTTCTGGCTCCGCCGGTGTGCCCGCCAGCCTGTGGTGGAGTCGGTTGGCGGGCCCGAAGATTCGGACAAGTTCAGCACCGTCCGGAAGCAGCTCGGACACGTGTGATTCCGTGGTGCGGGTGGTCTCGAGCGCAATCTGATCGCGGCCTTCAGGCGATGGGTCACGACGATCAATTCCGCCGGCGACCGGAGCACGCTGGTTCCCGATGACCCATTCGAACTGCGACGCCGGTCTGTCGATGCCATGGTGCACAGTCAACCTGTTGTGCCGTCCGCCCGCCAGCTCAGTTGGGCGCCACCGGAACCCGGGCCGCGTCCGGGAGGCGCACCGGGCCGCCGCGCCGGCGACTGACGGTCAGCATCTCGAGCGCTCCCATCACGATCAGACACCCACCCGCGACCAGCGCCATGGCGTCGAGTGCGTTGAAGGGCGCGACGATCAGCACGATGCCGAACACCATCGTGAACAGGCCGAACAGTTCCTGTTTACCGCCTTCGAGCATGTTGTCGATCCACACCGCCACGGTGGCCTGGACGATGCCGCGGATCGCCCAGCCCAGGCCGACCCACAAGGCAAGCAGCAGTACCGAATTGCCGCTGCTGAAGCACAACAGTGCCAACAACCACGACAGCGCGCCGCTGACGAACACCAGCACGCGCAACGGCATGGCGAACCGGGCGACCACCGCGATGATCACCTGTAGCACGCCGCTGAGCACCAGATACAGCCCGAATAGCAGCTCCGCGATGGCCACCGACTTATGTGGCCACACCGCGATCACCAGCCCCAGGACCACCGAGCAGCCGCCGGCAATCAGCACCGCCTCCCGTGCCCCATGGAAAAGCACACCTCCACGCCCCGCGCTCTCGTTTTCGGGCATAGCTACATGATATGACGCAGAGGCGTGGATAACCTGATGTTTGCTTAGATCCCCGTGTCGCGGGTCGTCGATCGACGCGCGTCGACTGGCCTTGTCAGGAGCCGGATTTCAGGAAGACCCCGCGCGCGTGGGTGCCATCAGGGAGTTGCCACGGCGCGGTGACGTGCGCACTTTCCGGTTCCGGGCCGGGGCGCAGTACACGTTCGATGCGGATGACCGAATCGCCAAGGGTGATGTCGGTGTAGTCCGATCCGTCCCGAGTCGACACCAATTCGCCTGCGGGGAACCCGGTATCGGCGATGGTCACGGTGACCGAAATGTCCGGGGTGTCGCTCGCTTGCTGCGCCTGTGGCTGCGCCTTGCCCGCCAGCAACGTCGCCACCTGGGCCGCCAGCACCGGGTCGCGGGTACCGTCGTATAACCACCGTTGGCCGAGTACGCCGTGCAGCGAGGTGCCGACAAGTCCGTCCTCGGCGCCGTCGAGCGGGTCTCCCCGATAGGTCAGGGGCACGTGGTAGGTCACCGGCTCCGCCGCGGAACTGTCGGTGACTATCATGAACTCCATCCCGACCTCGCCCGCCGGATCGTCGAGCCGGAAGCCACCGGCCTTCCGCAACTGCGGCGGCTGCCCACTGTCGCGGAACCAAGCCCGCGTCGGCAACCAGGCGGCGAGCAACTCGAGCTTGCCGGGCGACATGGTGGTCTCATAGATAGCGACATGGTGGTCTCATAGATGACAGCCACGTCGCACTGTAACCGGCGACCGACCGGCGAGTCGGTATCGGATTCGATGCCCCGGCCTGGCGGGGATAGTCGGTCGCTTTCCGCACTTGCTGAATACTGCTCAGGCGGACTGGAATTCGACAGTACGGGTGACGGCGGACGCGCGCAAGAGTTCGACGGCGATCCAGCAGGCGCCGACGGTGACCAGTGCGCCCCAGCCGATCCGTGCGGCGTGCGGGAGGTAGAAGTGCGGCAGGTAGGTGACCGATGCGAGGGCCAGCGGGATGCCGCTCCAGCGCTGCATGCTGCCCGAGCGCCAGATGGCGATGGCGGCAAAGATTGCCGCCGCGGCGATGAGGACGAGTCCGATGGCGAAGACGGTGACCGCGATCGGGTCTGTCTGGAAGTCCTCGCCGACCGCGGTGAAGGAGGCATTGCCGTCGGCGACGGCGCGGGCGGCGATGGCCCGCAGCCCGTACACCTCGGCGCCATAGTAGGAGATGCTCAGCGCGGAGCCGATGTAGCCCAGGGTGGCGGCGATGTAGGCGAGTTTCTCATTCCTGTTGCCCTGCAGGTGATTTCGCAAAGCGCCCCAGCCCAGTGCGATGAGGATGAGGCCGACGATGGCGCAGACGTGACCGACCGCCCATCCGGTCGACGCCCAGGAAGCGGCGCCTTCGAGTAACCAACAGTCGACGAGTTCCTGAGCCGTCCTGTCTTCTCCCCCCTGCCGTTTCGTGCCTGGGCCTGGCGGTTTCCTCGTTCCCCTGCGCCATATCACTCGACTGAAGTAGCCTCGCTGCGGCCGATCAGATCACGGCTGTAGCGATAGTTCTTCACTGGGAGTGAAATCAAGGAGGCGTGGGTTGGCGCTCGCGGCGGTGCGGGATCTGCGGGCTCCGGCGACCGAGGACGAACTCGCCGCGTTCGAGACCGACGTGCTATCTGGGTTTGTTCTGGCGCGGGCCTCCGCGGGGCTGGTGGACTCCACGATCCGTAACGACGTCAATCACCTTGAGCTGGTTCGGGATTGGTTCGGTCGGCCATTGTGGGAGATGGAGCCTTCCGACGCCGACACCTATTTTGGGAAGGTGCTGCGGGAGGCGAAGCCATCCACGCGGACCGGCCGCGCGGCCGCGCTGACGGTGTTCTTCCACTTCCTGGAGCTGCGACACAAGGTCGAGCTGCACAATCTCACCGGCCGGGTCGTGGAATGCCCACTCGACGAGATCAACCGGCCGCGGGCGTCGGTGGATCCGCAGCTACGCATCCCGCCGACGGCCGAGGAGATCGAGCAGTTGTTCGCCGGGTGGCGCGCAGAGCTGGCGACCTGCCGCAAGTTCGCCCCGATCGCCCGCAACTACGCCGTCGCCCGCCTGGCCGCCGATGTCGGCTTGCGGATCAACGAGGCCCGCATGCTCGATCTCGACGACGTGCGGTGGGAGCTGGGCCGGTTCGGAAAGCTGAATGTCCGCCATGGCAAGGGATCTCGCCGCAAGGGCCCGAAACCTCGACTGGTGCCGCTGATCAACGGCGCCGACCGGAGTCTGCGCTGGTTCATCGAGGACGTCCTCGGTCTGTTCGACATCGACCCCTCGCGCCACGGGACGCCGCTGTTTCCGTCCGAGCGTAAGAACACCGACGGCACCGCCATGCGCGCGACCGCCGACGTGTTCCGCCGTGCCCTCGCCGATGCCGCCGACCGGCATCTGCTGACCTGGTCCGGGAAACTGACACCGCATGTCCTGCGCCATTTTTGCGCTTCCCAGCTTTATCTCGCTGGGATGAACCTGTTCGCGATCCAGGAATTATGTGGTCACTCCTGGACGGCCACAACTGCCCGGTATATCCACGTCCACGCCACCCATGTCGAAGACGCGTGGGTGACCGGGCAGCGCCGGGTCGCCGACCGATGGAAAGGACTCACCCGATGAAATGGAACCTGCGCCTGGCCGCGGCCAACCGCGGCATCTGGAAGGCCAGCGAACTGCAACGCATGCTCGCCGACCGCGAGCTGGTTATCAGCGCCGGGAAGATGTCCGGGCTGTGGTCGGGCAACCCGAATGTCGTCAAACTCCGCGACCTGGACGTCATCTGCGCTGTCCTCGGCTGCGGCGTCGAGGAACTGCTCATCCCCGAACCCGAGACCGTCACCGCACCGGTTCCGGCGGCCGAGGACACGCCTGCGGCGGTCGGCGAGGTTCGGCCGGTCGTCCCACGCGCCCGGACCGGGAGGTCGCTGCCGCCTCGATGAACTGCCTGCACTGCGGCACTCCGCTGCCGGAGAAACGGCGGCGAGACAAAATCTATTGCAGCCGAACCTGTTCGGCACTTGCCTCCTACTACCGGCGAAGAAACGGTGAGCCGCTCCCGTCACGCTGGCAGCACCAAGCGCTGACCGTCAGCGATCCCGCCCTGCGGGCGGCGGCGCAGCACGCGCAGCAGCTCGCCGCGACGAGGGGCTGGAGCCCGTCGACCTTGCACTGCGTGCTCGATGGGTTGGTCACCGTGCTCGACGGGCGGACCGCCGGTGACAAGGTGCCGGTGAGCGAGATCCGTCAGCGACCTCACCGCCACGTGTCCAGGACACGGCTGATCGAGGTGCTTGCCGATCTGGATCTCCTTCACGACGATTCGACACCGCCGGTTCGTTCCTGGATCGACCGCGCGACAAGCGATCTCGCGCCCGGATTCGCCAGTCCGGTCCGATCCTGGCTGCTGGTTCTGCTCGACGGCGACGCCCGCGCCAGACCCCGCTCGCCCGCCACCTTATATGCCTATTTCGGCGACGTTCGGCCGATCCTGCGCCAATGGGCGACCCACTACGGTCACCTGCGGGAAGTCACCAAATCCGACATCTACGCCGCCCTCGAGCCGCTGCACGGCTACCAGCGCAACAACGCAGTTCAGGCGCTGCGCTCGTTGTTCCGAACCACCAAGAAACGTGGCCTCACCTTCGACAACCCGACCATCGGCGTCAAAGCACCACACATCGACCCCGCGATGGTGCCGATGACCGACGACGAGATCCGCATCATCGAGCAGTTGGCCGTCCGGCCATCCGACCGTCTCGCCCTTGCCTTGGCCGCCGAACACGCGGCCCGGACGAACACGATCAGAAACCTGATGCTCGACGACGTTGATCTGCCCAACCGCCGCATCACTCTGGCCGGCCACAACCAGAGGGTCGGCGACCTCACCTACCGGGCGATGCGAGCTTGGCTCAACCACCGCCGCACCACCTGGCCGCACAGCCCCAACTCACACCTGCTCGTCAGCCCCCGCACCGTCCACGGCACAGGACCGGTCAGCCACGAATTCGCGCGTTTCTCCCTGGGGCACAACGGATTCAGCATCGACCGAATCCGCGCCGACCGCATCCTGCACGAAGCCCTCACCGCCGGACCGGACCCACTGCACCTGTCCCTTGTCTTCAACATCCACCACGAGACCGCCCTGCGCTACTCGACCGTCGCCGAGCACCTACTCAGCGACGAAATCGAACAGCCACCTGGCCGATAGAACAGTCCGGAACGGCTAGAATCCGGCCACGAACCCACCGCATTCCAGATCTGCGAGCGCCGAAAAGCCGTGGGTTCCCGTTGAAATCGCTTCAGTCGCGATGAACCCACGGGAGAGCCCGGAATCCTGAAGCTGGCCCGAGCCGCAAAGTAGGTTCGCGCTCAGCGTGATTCGTCTACTGCTGCCGGTGGCGTGGGTAGCTGTCGCGTTCGAGGTGGCGGTAGATGGTTTTGCGGGAGACGCCGGAGGTGTCGGCGATCTGGGCGCCGGTGTATTTGCATTTGCCTTGCTGGTCGAGTTCGTCGTACATCTCGCGGGCCTCGAGCACCTGTAACTTGGTCAAGGGCGGGTGGGGCGGCCGCCGGCCCGGCTGCGGGTCCGCGCGGATTCCATGCCTTCGAGGGTGCCTTCGCTGATCAGGTCGGCGGTCATCTTGTCTATGGCGGCGATGGCGTGGAGCAGGGACCGTCGGGCCGGGGTGGTGGTGTCGATGCGCTGTTTGAGCACGATGAGGTCGATGCTGCGCTCGTTGAGTGCGGCGGCGAGTTCGGTCATGTGCCGCGCCGAGCGGAATGGGCGCGAGAGCGGGGTGATCACTAGTTCGTCGCCGCGGCGCAGGTGTTCGAAGTATTTGTCCCTCTTCGGGCGGCGCGTGAGCTTGCCGGTTGCCTTGTCCACTCAGATCCGTTCGCATCCGGCGTCGGCGAGGGCGTCGATCTGGGAGTCGTCTTTTTGCCTGCGGGTTGATACTCGCGCGTATCCGAATCGAGCCATGCCCGGGGCTGTCCCGTAAAGGGCTGACATGTCCGGTTCTGTCTCGTAGGTATCGCACACGGGTTGTGCCCCAAAGGGCGTGGTGTGCGAGCTGCTGGTTTCCGGAGGGAGCCGGTGCGGCCGTTTTACGGCCCAACCCGATGCTCAAGGAAATAGTGCTCCGAGCTCAGATAAATCCAGCTTCGCTGGGTGCGGATCATGACGTGTGGTGAGCCGAACCAGGTGCGCCAGCCCTGGGCGAGATGGCTGCGGTGACGCGGTGCGCCAGCGCGCACAGGTGGTCGATGAGTTCGGGCGGTTCGTGCACTCGGAATCCGAAGCCGAAAAGCCCCACATAGACGGCCAATTCGTCCAGCGAGTTCGAACCCGTGTGCAGCAGGCAGGATGTCTCGTCGACGGCCTCGATGACACCGACGGTAGCGGGAATTCGATCGGCGGCCTCCGCCGCCGAAACATGCAAGGTGATTCGAGCCTGGTAGCGGTAGGGGGCAGTGCTCACACCGCGCGAGACGAAACCGGTGAGATCGATCTCGGGCGCCGGGCGCGGATCGAATCGCGGTCCGGTCGGGATGCGTGGCTGCAGTCGGTCGACCCGGTAGGTGCGCCAGTCGGCGCGGTCGACGTCCCAGCCGACCAGATACCAGTGTCGTCCGGTGTGGACGAGCCGATGCGGTTCGGCGGTCCGACGGGCGGTGCTTCCGTCGTAGGTACGGTAATCGAATCGGAGCTGGTGCCGATCGCGAATCGCGGCGGCGATGGCGGTGAGTGTCTTTGGATCGACCTGTGTGGTGCCGGCCGGGATGGTTACCGTCGCAGCCTGCAGGGTGGCGATCCGCTGGCGCAGTCGGGACGGGAGCACCTGTTCGAGTTTTGCGAGCGCGCGCAGCGAACTTTCCTCGATGCCGGTGATGGTGCCACCAGCAGCCGTGCGCAATCCCAACGCGACCGCGACGGCTTCCTCGTCGTCCAACAACAGCGGCGGCAGTACGGCCCCGGCGCCCAGTCGATACCCTGCCGCACCGGCGACCGCATGCACGGGATAGCCCAGCGCGCGAAGTTTGTCGACGTCGCGGCGCACGGTGCGCATGTCGACGTCCAGGCGTTCGGCGAGTTCACGCCCGGTCCAGTCGCGGGGGGTCTGCAGGAGCGAGAGCAATCGGAGCAATCGCGCTGAGGTCTCGAGCATAAAAACTATTCTTCCGGAAACCTAGGGCGGAAACTGTCCTAGGAGCCTACTAACGTAGTTTCCATGAGCACCGAGATCACCTCCTTCCGGATCGACATCCCCCAGGCACAGCTCGACGACTTGAACCGGCGACTGGACGCCACCCGCTGGCCCGACGGGGTAACCGGCGTGGGCTGGGCACAGGGTATCCCGCTCGACTACACCAGAGAACTGGCCGACTACTGGCGCAACACCTACGACTGGCGAACGCAGGAGGCCCGGCTCAACTCCTTCCCGCAGTTCCGCACCGAGATCGACGGCCACGACCTGCATTTCATCCACGTCCGGTCGGCAGAACCCGATGCGTTGCCGCTGGTGCTCACGCACGGATGGCCCGGATCGATCGTGGAATTCCTCGATGTGATCGGACCGCTGACGGACCCGGTGGCGCACGGTGGCGACGCCCAGGACGCGTTCCATGTCGTGGTGCCGACAATCCCCGGCTACGGCTTCTCGGGCCCCGCCGTCGGCTGGTCGACAGCACGAGCCGCGCGCGCATGGGCGCAGCTGATGGCCAGGCTCGGCTACGACCGTTACGTCGCGCACGGAGAAGACACCGGGGCAGCCATTTCCCGCGAGCTGGCGGTGATCGATGCCGAGCACGTAGTGGCGCTGCACGTGACGATGATCGCCTCGGCCACCGTCACGCCCGAGACCGCCGATCTCGACAACCCCGCTGAGAAGCGTGCCCTGCAGCTGGCTCAACGGGCCCAGTACGAACTGGGCGCGTATGCGATGTTGCAGGCGAGCCGCCCGCAAACCCTGTCCTACGCACTCGCCGACTCACCGGTGGGTCAATTGGCTTGGATCGTCGAACGATTCAAGGACTGGACCGATTCCATCGACGTGCCCGAGGATGCCGTCGACCGCGACGCGATGCTGACCAACGTGATGATCTATTGGCTCAACGGCACCGCGGGCTCGTCGGCACGCTACTACTACGAAGGCGCCGCTACCTGGGGCCAACCCGAACCCGACACCGACGTCCCGGTTGCCGTGGCCGTTCTGCCCTACGACCTCGGCGTCCCCGTTCGCCGGATCGCCGAGCAGAACCACAACATCGTGCGCTGGACCGAGTTCGAACGCGGCGGCCATTTCGCTGCCATGGAAGAACCCGACCTGATCATCGACGACGTGCGCGCCGCGTTCCGCGAGCACCGTAAGTAGCCCCGGATCTCGGCGATCCACCCCGGTCGAGCAGTAATCAAAACCACGGCTCCCACCACGCCGCCAACAACGCCGGCAGCATCCGCCGGTAGTGGTTGGAGTACGAGCTGCGCAGCACCGTGCGCACGCAGGCCTGGAATACCTGGTCGTTGGCCTTGGCCTCTTTCACCAGCTCCCGCAGCGTCTTCTCCCCGACCACTGGATACAGGCCTCGCGCACAACGTCGTCGGGGTAATCGACAGCGGCTTCGGCGAGCCGGAACAGGATGTTCTCCTTGCCCCGCACCCGCCGTAGATCCTCGGTCAGCTCCTTCTCCACCCGCCGATCCGCCCGCGTGTTCACCTTGTGCACCAGCTCGATCAGCAGATCCACCAGCGCGTCGGTGATCTCCGCCGACCGCACCCAGCACAATGCCGCCAACAAGGTCAGCATGGTCGGCTCGGGCATATCCCGCAGATCCGACGGGAACGACCGTGCCGCCCGCGCCCGCCAGGCGTCGACCAGCTTCTCACTCGCGTCGGCGAACAAATCCGCAGGCAGCTCGAGCGCCCGCACCGCGGCCAGCTTGTCCACCTCCCGCAGCAACGTCTCCAAACTGACCTTGCCCGGATCGGACTTCAACTCCGCCAACAGATTGCGGCCACTGGCCAATGGCGCGGCGCCGATCGCGATCAGGTTGGTCAACCGGTCGATCGACACATCACTGAGCCGTGAGACGGTGCGATCGCAGAACCGTTTCTCGAAGGTTGTTCGCGCCGACCCGATGATCCGGTCGATACGACCCGGTGGTTCGATCCGCTTGGCCCGGCAGCGCACCAGCAGCGCTTTGCGCAGCTGCTCGTCCCGCAGCTCGACCGGGCACACTTCCGTCGCCAGCCACGCCGCGAGCTTGTCCTCGTCGCTGCGAGAGGATTCCCGAAAGCCGAACGCATCCCGCACCTGCGCCCGGTGGTACTCAATCGTGCGGCCAGTCCAGCGGTCGGTGTCCAGCAGCGCCGGATCGACCTTCACCTGCTCGGCCATGTACGCCACCGCGGCGGCCGGTAACTCCTCCGGCCAGGTAGGGAACCGGCCCTCGAGTTCGAAGAACTTCAGCAACAGACCGAGGCGAGTCGCGCCCGACTTGTTGCCCACCAACCGCCAGTCCTCACCGACCAGCGTCCACGACCCGATCAAATCCTCGGTCGACCACTCCTGACGCACGCCCGGCAACAGCAGACGAATCAGCCTGAGCGCGAAGCTACTTTGCGGCTCGGGCCAGCTTCAGGATTCCGGGGCCATGTCGGGAAGCCGGGCACGTCCTCGAACCGGGCCTGACTGAACCGGCGGACCGGACCCGGCGACGACGCCACGAGACCATCCGAGATGCCTTGCGGCGCAAGCTTCACGACCTACTGACCCACCCGGACACAGGAATAGCCGATCAACTCGCGCCGCTGACCGAAGTCTTCGACACCGTCCCCGGCCCGCGAGTGTCATGAACTGGCTCCAGAAACGCGGCAGCGGTCCGCGCCTGCTCGCGATCTCGCGATGCGCGCGCAGACGAACCCATCACCCATGAACTGCTCGATGCCTATCCGCAAGGCTATGCCCTGCACCGAGTCCGCGACCTCCTCGTTCACGCCGGAATCCTTCCCGGGCGTGATGCCTGGTTGCCCACCTGGGTGCGGATGCGCTCGGCGATCGCATCGAGGAGGGGTTCACGGGCGTTGCTGTCGAGCCTGCGATACGGGGTTCCAGACCGGTGAGGTCGTGTTCTAGGGAGCTATGCCTTTGGTGTGCTGCCGCTGACGATACGGTGGATGGTGGAGCGGCCGACGCTGTTTACGGAACACTTGTTACGACCTATCCGGGAAACTCTCGGTCCCCGTCAGGTCCGAGGTGTGGGCGTTCCAGCTGGCGAGTAGGCGGATCGCGTCGTGTTCGGGTGAGCCCGGTTGCGGGGTGAACACGGTCATGACCTGATCTGCGGCTGTGTCGATGGTGAGGTTCTCGAAGGGCAGGGTGAGCCTTCCGATCAGGGGATGCTGGAAGACCTTGGTGCCTGCGCGGTGTGTCTTGACGTCGTTGGCGGCCCAGCGGGTGCGGAATGCGTGGCTGCGGGTGGACAGCTGACCGATGAGGGCGACCAGCTCTGGGTCGTCGGGGTGTCGACCGGCCTCGATGCGCAGGACTGACACCGTGTCCCCGGCGATACACTCCCACTCGGGAAACAGGCCCCGGGCCGCGTGCTCGTCTAGGAACATGAAGCGCGCTGCGTTCACCGGGCTCTCGGTGTCGAGCATCGTCGTGTAGAGGGCCCGTCCGAGATCGTTGGCGGCGAGAAGGTCGAGACGGCTGTTGAACACGACAGCGGGCAGGTGACTGATCGAGTCGAGCAGTACCCGGATCCCGGGGCTGATCGTGGCAGTGATCGCTGTTTTGCGACGCTTGCGGGCTTCAGGGGTCAGTGCTGCGAGCAACCGGTCGAGGTGGGCGCATTCGTCGTCGTCGAGTCGTAGCACCGCGGCGATAGATTCCACGACACCCGGTGAGGGGCCTGTGGCCCGGCCTCGCTCGAGGCGGATGTAGTACTCGGGGCTGATCCCGGCCAGCAGAGCTACCTCCTCGCGCCGCAGGCCCTTCACGCGGCGTCGGGTCCCGGTCGAGGGGAGGCCCGCGTCGGCAGGTGAGACCCGGTCACGGCGGCTGCTGAGGAATTCGCGGACCGCTGTGCGCGCTGCCTCCTTCTCGTCCATGGTATCGAGCGTAGCCGCAGGTAGGCCGCGTAAAGGGGCACCGTGAGTACCCCTCTCGGCAGACCCTGTCTCGACCGCAGGACACGGTGTTGTCTGGAGCCAGGGAACACCGAGGCCGTGATGCCGCGCTCGGCCGGGCACCCCGGCTATTCCCTTGCAATCACCACCGACAAATCGACGAAGGACTAACTCGATGAAGCACGCTTCCCTGGGCGCTCTGGAGGTGTCCAGGATCGGTCTGGGCGCCATGACCATGGCCGGTACCTACACCTCCGGCGGAGCCCTGGACGACGACGAGTCGATCCGCACCATCCACCGTGCGTTGGAGCTGGGTGTCACCCACATCGACACCGCCGAGATCTACGGTCCATTCCACAGCGAGGAGGTCGTCGGCCGCGCCATCGCCGGGCGACGCGACGAGGTCGTCGTCGCCACCAAGTTCGGCCTGGTCTCACATTCCGGTGGCGGGCCCGGCATCGTCGACAGCAGCGCCGCGAACGTGAAGGCCGCGGTCGAAGGTTCGCTGCGGCGGCTGGGCACCGACCGGATCGACCTCTACTACCAGCATCGCGTGGACCCCGGCACTCCTCTCGAGGAGACAGTCGGCGCGCTCGCCGAACTGGTTGCCGAGGGCAAGGTCCTGCACATCGGGCTGTCGGAGGCCGCCCCGGAGACGATCCGCCGCGCCCACGCGGTGCATCCGCTGGCGGCGCTGCAGACCGAGTACTCACTGTGGACCCGCGACCCCGAGGACGAGCTGCTTCCGCTGCTGCGCAGCCTCGGCATCGGGTTCGTGCCCTACTCCCCGCTCGGGCACGGATTCCTCACCGGCAAGCTCCGTTCGCCCGCCGACATTCCCGACGACGACTGGCGCAAGACCAACCCGCGGTTCGTCGGGGAGGCCTTCACCCGGAACCTGCGCCTGGTGGATGAGGTCCGGGCGGTGGCAGCCGAGGCCGGTGCCACCCCCGCGCAGGTCGCACTCGCCTGGCTGCTGGCCCAAGGCAGCGACATCGCCCCCATCCCCGGCACCCGCCGCGTCGCCCGCGTCGAGGAGAACACCGCCGCCGACGCCGTCGTGCTCACCACCGACCAGCTCGCGCGCCTGGACCGGCTCACACCAGCCGTCGGGGCCCGCCACGACGAAGCGAACATGGCCAGCATCGACCGCTGACGGGCCCTCGCCTCACGTGATCCCCGGTCGAGAGCCGGCCGGGGTCGCCCCGACGGAGTGGACTCAGGCCGAACCCACCGTGCGGGGGCTTGTAAAAGAGCAGGATCGGATACCGGCGCTGCGGGTCACGGCGTTCGAGGGCTTGGCCGGTCAGGCGACGGCCCATCGTCGCTAGGAAACGGCGACGTTCCGCGGGCAGCACCGACATGTCCACGGTGTCCACGCCCAGTCCGCGCAGGAATCCAAGCTTGTCGACCTCGGCCTTCACCGCCGGTGCGGACGCCTCCACCGGGCCGGTCGACAGCCACCGCAACCGCGACATCCCGAGGGACGAGTCGACCACCAGCAGCGCATCCAGCTGCGTGCACCGCTGCGGCGTGAATTCATGGGCGAGCCGGTCGTAGGTCTCGGCCTGGGCCTGCGCGCGAGCGTGCGCCACCCGTTCCACGAGCGTGACGGGGCCCGGCCGGATCACCCGCGCCGAGATCACATACTCGCACGCCAGCCGGAACAGCAGCGTCGGCGAATCGTGCTCCATTGCCCGCGCCAGCAGGAACTCGTCCAGCTCCTTCAACGCCATCGGCCCGGTCGGCCGCCAGCCCAGATACTGGGCCACCAGCCGCACATGCTCGCTGCGGGTCTGCGCCCGGCGGCCGTACGAACGAAGCTGCGCCACACCGACATTCAGTTGTTCCGCCAAAAGCGCCACCGCCACCGGCGGCGCAGAGGCAACCTTGTCCGGAACGAATCCCAGCCACGGCAGGCTGCACAGAATCACCGCCAGCCCCAGGCGCACACCCGCCCCGCGTCCCTGCGGCGCGACGAACGCCAAATCCGCCGGGGTGAGGGTGAAGTACCGGAACAACTCCTCGCAACTGATCTCCGGGAACTCCCGAAGACGCTGCAACTCCTCGTCCGCGAATACCCGCGTCACCACGAACCTCAGCCTCCGGCACGCCAACCAACCTCATCGGCAGCGAAGCCAAGCACCAACCAGCCCACCCCGCATCCGGAACCGTCGAATCACCCTCTACCAGGACGCATCTCGAACTTCGTTGGATTTTCGGCGATTACTACAGGAACCCCGATACAGCGATGTCGAGCGGAGGAGATCGGCGAAGCCGTCCCCGTCGAACCACTGAACAGTCGGTACCACCGCACGATCGTCGGGCCGAAGAAGCTCCCCGGGTCTTGTACCAGGCCCCAGCCCCTCGTTCGTCATCCGCACCTCGTCCTCGACGGACACCCGGTAGTACGCCCTATTCCGGTGCCTGGAAGCCGCCGATCTTCTGCTCGAGCAGTTCGGCCAGCCGCAGCGGGGTGCGGTCCTCGAACATCGGACCAATCAGCTGCGCTCCCACCGGCAGACCTTCAGGGGACCGGCCCGCAGGTATGGCGGTGGCAGGCAGGCCGGGCATGGTCGCCAGACCGGCCCAGACGAGCTGGTCGAAGTACGGGTAGGCGACGCCGTCGATATCGATCCGGCGTTCCAGCGGATCGGGGTTGTGGTCGTGGGGGAACGCGGGTGTCGGCGTGATCGGACACACCACGGCATCGAACTCGGCGAACAGCTGCCGCCAGCCGCGACGGTGGAGCTCTCGACGGTTGTTCACCTCTATCCAATCGCGGTGGCTCAACACCATCCCGCGCAGCCGCGCCGCGTCGAGACTCTGGTCGTCTGCGCTCAGTCCGGCGGCGCGGCCTGCAGCTGCTCGTCCGCTTCGACGGGAAAACGTGCAACGGAGCCCGAAAACTGCAACTGCGTGTAAAGCATGGCGGCTTCGGTCAGATCGGGCAGCAGCGGACTGCGCCGTTCGACGTAGGCGCCGCCGCCGACGAGCGCGTCGGCCACCCGGTTCACGCCCGCCCGCACGGCGGACCCGGTCGCAATGAGCGGATGCTGGTCGAGGACCAAGACCCGGAAGTCGGCCAGCCGCTCGTGGCGCGCGCGCGGCAGCGTCAAGTCGTACGCGACGCCGTGCGTCAGCGGGTCCGGTCCGGCCATCACGTCGAGCAGGAGCGTGAGGTCGCGGGCGGAGCGCGCCATCGGACCGACGACGGCGAGATCGAGATCGACCGGCAAGGCCGGCGCAGGCGGCGCGACCATACCGCGGTTCGCCACCAGCCCGAGTGTCGGCTTATGTGCGTAGACGCCGCAGAAATGCGCGGGGGTGCGCAGCGAACCGCCGAGGTCGGAGCCGATGGACAGCGCGCCGAATCCAGACGCCAGGGCCGCGGCTGATCCGCCGGAGGATCCACCCGGCGTGCGAGTGTGATCCCACGGGTTGTTGGTGGTGCCGTAGATCTCGTTGAAGCTCTGTATATCTTGCAGCCCCAACGGCACGTTCGTCTTTCCGAGCACGACCGCGCCGGCGGCCTTCAGCCGCGACACCTGTACCGCGTCCTCGGCCGGTACATAATTCTTGTACTGCGGCATGCCCCAGGTCGTGGGCAGCCCGGCGATGTTGTAGCACTCCTTGACCGTCACCGGAATACCGAGCAGCGGCCGATCCTCGCCGCGGGCGCGCGCCTGGTCGGCAGCGCGTGCGGCGGCCCGCGCACGGTCGAAGTCCGGCACACAGATCGCGTTGATCACCTTGTCGTCGCGCTCGATACGGGCGATCGCCTCATCGGTCAGTTCCACCGAGGTCACCGCACCGACACGCAAGGCAGCCGCGATTTCTTCGGCCGACTGAAAATTCCACTCCATGAATCCGACGCTATTGGCCTGCCGCAGAGGACATAAAATGCCGCTTCGCACAACGAGAAAGTCGAACGGACAACCTGCATTGGTGAAGTTACGCACTCGTTCTGCCATCGAGGCAGGTCACAGCGTCGGCACTGGGCCAACTCCCCTAGCACAGGACATGAAATGCCGTTTCGCACAACGGGATAGATGTCTCAATGCTCATCATGTTCCTCTCCGGCCACAGACTATTCACCCGACCGCTGGCCATGGCGACGCGCGGCGGGATCGGAAAGTCATGCCGGAACCGAATCACTGAAATCTTGCCGCGGTAGATCGTCCGAGCCATCCCGATGTACGTCGACGTGTTGCGGTCCTCGACGGCGGCATCGGCGGGGTGCGGGATTCCAAGAACCCAATCGGACCTGCCTTGGCCTTCACCAGCAGCGAATGGTGTGAATTCTCCGCTGGCGCTACCAGCGGTGAATTCAATTTTTAGCTGAATCCCTTTGGAGCAGAAAGCAGTTCAGCGGAACTGCGGCTACCACCTCAGTTGAGGTGAACAGGGAACGAGGCCAGGTCATTCTGGGTGAGCACCGGGAGGTTGCGGATTTCCTCGACCGGCACCGCGAGGCGGAGATTGGGGAAGCGGTCGAACAGTGCGGGTAGGCCGGTTCCGGCTTCAAGTCGGGCTAGGGCGGCGCCGGGGCAGATGTGGGGGCCGTAGCCGAAGGCTATGTGGCGGTTGGCGGTTGGGCGGGTGATGTCGAAGTCATCGGCGTCGGTGCCGTGCAGTGCGGTGTCTCTGCCGATTGCTCGATAGGACATGACCACTCCTTCGCCCTTCTCGATCACAGTGTCGCCGATGGTGATGTCTTCGGTGGCGAATCGCATCAGCAGATGGGTGAGGGGGCTGTCCCAGCGCAGAGTTTCCTCCACCGCCATTTTCCACTCGAATTCGCCGCTGCGGATTCTGCTCAGCTGGTCGGGCTGGCGCAGGAGTGCGCGCACGGCGTTGAGGATGAGGCCGACGGTTGTTTCGTGCCCGGCCGCGACCAGTGCCTTGAGGTTGCCCACGACCTCTTCTTCGGTCAGCGGTTCACCACCCTCGTCGGTGGCGAGAATGAGGGCGGTGGTGAGATCGTCGGTCGGGTTGGCGGTCTTCTTCCGGACCAAATCCGTGAAGTAGACGTCCAAGTCGTTGATCACCTGTAGCCGCTCGTCTTGCGGGGTGAGCAGCGAGAAGAATGCCTTGTACCAGGTGAGCAGCATCGGATGATCGACGCGGTCCACGCCCATCAGCTCGCTGATGACCCGCATCGGCAGCGGGTAGGCGAATACCGATTTGAGGTCGACGACCGCGCCGTCGCCGCCGGCCTCTTCGAGGTCATCGAGGAGTTCAGCGGTGAGCCGTTCGACCACGGGACGCAGCGCATCCAGTCGACGCGGTGTCAGCGCCTGGGTGGTTTTGATCCGCAGCCGCCGGTGTTCGGCGCCGTCGACAGTGAACATGGAACGGCCGGCGTCGATCATGCCGATCAGCGGCCATTGGCGAGTCACCACTCCGGATGTCCACAGCGACCAGCCGCTGATGTCTTTGATCAGCCTCGGGTCGGTGAGCAGTTGCCTGGCGAGTGCGTGATCGGTGACGGTCCAGGCGGGTGCGCCGAGCAGGTCGATGCGCGCGAGCGGGCCCGCGGCACGCAGGCGGGTGGTCTCCCCTGCGAGATCACCGACCATCGGGTCGATGGTGATGGTCTCGGCGTACGGGCATTCTTGGCTCACGACTGCACCACGCTGACGCTCGGTTCCGTCGTGCGCCAAGCGCACTGTGTTGATGATTCGCTCGCAAGCTCTCTCATGGTCTACCTCCGACGGCGCGAACTGGGGTGAAACGGACGGGCAAGGAAGTCATGCCGCGCAGGAAGGCCGATTGCCGTCGGACCAGGTTTTGCGGGCGTATTGCCAGATCGAGATCGGGCAGGCGGTCGAGGAGCACCTCGATGCCGGTGCTCGCGATGATCTCCGCGGCTTGCTGCGCCGGGAACGGGCAGCGGTACTCGCCATAGCTGAAGGCGAAGTGCGCGCTGTTGCCGGAGTGTGCCGGTTCGGCGCCGTCGTTGACATGTTGGCGCACATGCGGATCCGCATTGGCGGCCGCGAGGCCGAGCAGCAGCATGTCCCCTGCCCTGACGATTTTATCGCCGAGGCGGGTGTCGCGGGCCGCCCAGCGACCGGCGAGGATCTGCGTCGGGGTGTCTTCCCACAGCACTTCGTTCATCGCCTGCGCCACGCTGGATCGCGCGCCGCCGAGCGCCGCGGCGAACCGGTCGTCGGTGAGCATCAGCCGCACCGAGTTCCCGATCCAGTCCGCAGTCGGCAGATGGCCCGCGGCGGTGATCGCCATCAGGTCCATCGTGTACTCCTGATCGGTGAACGGCTCCGGGTGCTCGAGCATCCGCGACACCAGATCCGCGCCCGGCCGAGCTTTCTTGACCGCCAACAGGTGCTGCATGTGCTCACCGAAACGCGCGTAGGCCGACTGGGCGTCGGCGCCGCCGTCGGCCAGTGCCTTCATCGTCCACGCGAGCCGTGGTCCATCCTCGTCGGGGAACCCGAGGATCGCGGCCAGGGCCAGCACCGGCAGCGGCTCGGCGAAATCGGCGACCAGGTCGGCCTCGCCCCGCCCGCAGAAGGTGTCGATCAGCCCGTCGGCCAATTCCTCACAGGTGCGCCGCAATTCGAAGAGGTCCACCGCTTCCAGCGCGGGCTCCACCATCTTCACGTGCCTGCGATGCTCGGCGCCCGCGGTGAAATAGATCGACGGCATCGGCCGCCCGACCATCGGAAGCAGCGGCCAGTCCTCGGGAATGTTGGGCCACTGGTTCCACAATCCGACATCACGAGGAAACAGGTCCGGATCACTGGTGACCTGATGCAGTTCGCGGTAGCCGATGACCAGCCATGCCGGGACGCCGCCGGGCAGCTCAACGGCGACCACCGGTCCGTGCGTGCGCCGCATCTCGTTGTAGAGATGGTGCGGATCGGTGTGGAAACGCGGACCACTCAGCGGCACGACTCCGGAATCCGGGTGTACCGGGCAGGCGCCGGCCGACGCGAGGTTGGGCGTGGTCATGAGGCGGTCTCCGTGGTGGCGAGGAGAGTGAGGTGCTCGACGAGGGTGATCAGGACCCATTTGCAGGATTCGCGAGACCTGGCGTCGCAGTCGACGAGGGGTACGCGCGCATCGAGATCCAGGGCGTCGCGGACCTCATCGGGTCGTGGCGGCGCATCGAAGTTGTTGCACGCCACGATGAATGGGGTCCGCTGGTGTTCGAGTCGGTCGATCGCGTACCAGGAGTCGGCGATCCGGCGCTGGTCGACGAGCACGATCGCGCCGAGCGCGCCGGTGAACAGGCGGTCCCACAGGAACCAGAACCGTTCCTGCCCGGGTGCGCCGAACAGATAGACCACGTTCTCGGCGTCGATGCTGATCCGCCCGAAATCGAAGGCGACGGTCGTGGTCGATTTGCCCGGCGCGCCGGTTGGATCATCGATCCCGAAACCCGCCTGGGTCATAGTCGCCTCGGTATCGAGCGGGCGGATTTCACTGACTGAGCGAACGAGGGTGGTCTTGCCGACACCGAAACCACCCACGATGACGATCTTCAGTCCGTGGCGGGTGGTATCGTGCAGCGGTGCGTCGGCGCGCGCGGGCCGAGCGTCAGAGGTTGCGGAGTCCAACGAGCACCTTCTCGAGGGTGGTGGTGTCGGGCAGCGAATTCCACGGCGCGCCAGGGGCTGTGGGACCGGTTTGCGGGTGACGCACGGTGATTTTGCCTGCGTGCAACAGGTCCGAGAGCAGGATCGTGGCGATGCCGACCGGAATCCGCAGTTCTGCCGCGATTTCGACGACGGCGGTCGGAGCCCGGCATATCCCCAGGATCGCCACGTGCTCGGACTGCATGCCCGGTGTCGGAGCGCACTCGCTGACCACCAGGGTGACCAAATCGAAGCTGTCGGAGTCCGGTGTGCTCCGGCCCCCCGTCAGCGTGTAGAGCCGATCGGGGTCGTCGTCGCGGCCTGGCCTGTTCATGACACACTCGCTCCCCCGACGCGCGACGCGGCCGCTAGACGATCGCCGAGCTGTTCCACCAGCAACCGCATGTTGTGGCCGACCAGGCCCGCGTCCGCGTCCTCGGCGGCCACCACCGCGACGTGGGCGCCCAGACCGGCCTCGACGATGAACAGGATGCCGCCGTAGAACTCCGTCATCGACTGACGCACTCCGCTGCGGCCGTCACCGAACTCGACCGAAGCGCCGTGGGAGAGGCTTTGGATGCCCGCGGCGATGGCGGCCAGCTGATCGGCCCTGTCGATGGTGAGTTCCGGTGTGTGGCAAATCTTCAGCCCATCGCTGGAGAGCAGTAGGGCGTGCCTAGTGCGCGGGGTTCGGGACAGTAGTTGCGCCAACAGCCAATCCAGCTGCGACGGCTCAGATGTTTTCATCGATCGTTCTCCACGGAATCGGAAGGGGAAGGTGTTGCGGCACTGTCGATGTTGCGTCCGGCCACCGCGCGTTGGAACGCACCGAGGGATGCGGACCTCGACGGCGGCGGTGTCGCAGTCTCCGCGCCGAGCCTGGGAGTTGACAGGCCATCGGGATGGACCGCGGCGAGCGTGCTGCCGCGGCGTCGTTTCGGCAGCTGCGAGTCGTTGATGACGGGCGCGCTCACCGGTTGTGGCGCGGCGACGGCGGGCAGGGTGAGGGTGGCGGTCGCTCCGGGTGAGCGGTCCACCCGAGCGGTGAGATCGCGCGGGACGACCACGACCACCGCTGTCCCGCCGATGGCGGAGGGCCGGTAGGACACCGTGAGGCCGTGCTTGCGCGCGAGATGTCCCACCACCGCGAGGCCGAGGCGGGTGCCACTCAGCGACGACAGGTCCGAGGCGGACACGTTGCCGCGGTTGTCCGAACCCGACACCGCGAGCTCGGCGCGTCGCAGCGCCGATTCGCTCATCACCAGTCCGCTGTCCTCGATGGTGACCACCACTCCGGCGGGTACCTCGGCGGCATAGACGTGCACCTCGGTGGTGGGCGGGGAGAAATTGCAGGCGTTGTCGAGCAGTTCCGCCAACGCGTGCATGACACCTTCGGCCGCGTGTCCGGCGACGGCGATGTCGGCGACGGCGCGCAGTCGTACCCGCTGATAGCCCGCGACGCGGCCCATCGCACCACGCAGGATCGACTCCATCACAATGGGTTTTGCCCACCGGCGCCCGGACCGGGCCCCGCTGAGCACGGCGATGCTGTCGGCGAGGCGGCCCGCCTGCGCGGTGCGATGATCCAGCAGCAACAGATCGGCCAGCACTTGCGGGTCGCCGTGCCGATGTTCCATCTCCCGCAGTTCCGCCAGCATGCTGGTGCTCATCGCCTGCATACGGCCCGCTGCGCCCGCGAAGGCCGCCATCGCCGCGACCCGACGGCTTTCGCTGTACTTCGATTCTTGCGCGTAATCGGCCGCAGCCTCGTGCGCGGCCGCGATTCGGGCCTCCGCGTCGGCGGCGGAGGCCGTAGCGATCGCGGCGGTCTGCCGAGCCTGCGCGGCTTTCGCACGGTAGTAGACGGTCGTAGTGACCGTGATGGACAGAGCAACCGCCGCTATGGTGGCGCCGACTTCCAGCGCGAGGCGGAAGTCAGCGGGTGCACTGAACACCGCGACCACCACGACTGCCGCGGTGACGACGATACAAATCGCCAGCGCCAGCGACGCCTGGCGTACACCCCGAACGGCGCGTTCCCGATGTTCGCCCTGCGGCGGGTTCGATGACTGTGACAAGTTCCGCACTTCCGCACTAGCTTTCGCCAAGGGAAATGCCCCAGCCCCCTGGCCCCTCCTGCTTGTCGGCGCTGACCAAACATACTGGCCAACAGGCAGTTCCATATGTCGGCACGAGCATAGCGGGCACACCAGTTGGCCGCTACCTGAGCGTGATGTTCGCGGCTTGCGCGGTCGGCGGACCTGCCCGCATCGAGGTGTGTGCACCAAGATCCGTTGTGGCGCAATATATTCAGATCACACTGGTGCGTATCGGTCACCTTGCGTGATACCCATCCCACATGCACTGTGCCAGCACGGCGTGGATGTATTACATTGTGCTACTTGGTCTTTCAACTACCCCCTGCTGCCGCATACCGTAATGCAGACGTGTTCAGAACACCTCCCGAACTCATGGGCGATTCGTTACCGGCGGCCGTGGAGGTTGGCGGAACCGTTCGGCCGCCCGCTGGCGCCCGGACCCCGCAACCATCGGCGCAGGGGATCGTGAGCCGACCATCTGGGAGCAGCTCATCGTCGCGGGTTCGGCGCAAAAGCCCTAGGTACGCACGGTGCTCGCCGAGAACGAGTCGGCGAGCTGCGCGGCACGGTCGAGGCCACGAAAGGTACGCGACAGGGACAGCGCAGCAGGGCGTTCAGCGGTGAGAGCCGACATCAATCCTGAATTCGACGCCACGGGCGTTCGGCTTCCAGGGCGAATGCCAGCTCCAGCAGGGTGCGCTCATCCCCATAGGCCGCCGAGAACTGCATTCCGATCGGCAGACCTTCGGTCGAGGCACCCAGTGGCAGTGAGATCGCGGGCGTGCCAGCGACATTGTTCAGCGGTGTGAAGGCGACCCAGGAGAACAGTCGGGCGAACAGTTCGTCGAACGGGACCGTCGGGTGCAGGTGGCCGAGTTTCGGGGTGACGTGCGCCAATACCGGTGACAGCACGACTTCGTGTCGACGGAACATCGCGGCGTAGGGGCGGTGCATCTGCGACAGCCGGTAGAGGATGGCGGGTGTTCTCGGCGCGGCGCGCTGATACCGGGGAACGAGCCCGCGGGTGAGCCCGTTCAGCTTGCTCCGGTCGAAATCCCGGTCCAGTGTCAGCTTTCCGGTGGCGCCGAGGAGGAAGGCCAGCATGGCCCAGTAGTCGGCGAAGTCGTCTACGAAGCGCTGGTCGACCGGAATGGCGATCGGCTCCACCTCATGTCCCAGCTTCTCCAGCCGCAGCACGGTCTCCTCGAGGACGGCACGTGTCCGCGGGCACGTCGGCGAACCTGTGATGGAGTCGGTGAGCAGACCGATCCGCAGCCGTCGCTTGGCCGGACCCTCGACCAACCCCACCGGCGGCAGCTTCGGATTGCGCCAATACTGTTCGGCCGCAGCGAAATACGCCGCGGTGTCGCGCACCGACCGGGTGAGCACGCCTTCGGAGATCAGGTTGATCGGCATCGATCGCGCCTGCGGGCCCCCGACATGCCGACCGCGACTAGGCTTCAGTCCGACCAATCCGCAACAGGCTGCAGGGATTCGGATCGACCCACCGCCGTCATTGCCGTGCGCGATCGGCACCACGCCCGCGGCCACCAGCGCGGCCGCGCCGCCCGACGACCCACCGGCGGAATAGTCTGTGTGCCATGGGTTGCGCGTCGGTTCGGCATCGACGAACTCGGTGCTGGCCGTCAAACCGAACTCGGGCAGCCTGCTCTTGCCCAACACCGTCATCCCGGTACTGAGGAACTGCTCGGTGAACGGTGAATGCTTGCGCGCAGGCTTCGCCACGAACGCCGCGGTGCCATGGTTGGTCGGCATCCCGCGCACATCGGTGTTGTCTTTGACATACGTCGGCACCGCGAACAGCGGCGCGTCCGCGTCGGTGCCGAACAACACCGGGTCCGCGTCGACCACAATCCCCCGCACCACCGGCTCGACCTGGGCCGCCCGAGCCTGCGCCGCCTCGGCCACCTCGGTCGCGCTGACCTCACCCCGCCGCACCAGATCCGCGATGCCAACCCCGTCGTGCTCGCCGAGCGCATCGTCGGTGAAGGCGTGAAGCTTCTGGCTCGGCATCCGGGCTCCTCCGTCGATGATGGTGCGCTACAGATTCACCTGCGTCGCCCCGCCCTCTCCGCCACGGTAGCCAAGCTTGTCATCGGGAGCCAGCACGGCTCGGGTCGACATGTCGGCGGGCCATGTCGACGAAGACGTCAACGATCGGAGTTGCGGTACGCCACACCAGTACGTACGGGACCGATGACGGGTCGGGATCAGGCGATGTTGTTCGCGAGCATCCCCACCGAGCGCGTCGACCGGATCTACAGATCGAGACTTCGCTCAGCGGCGCCGCAGCTCGAAGATCCTGAATTGGCGCCCACCCGAGAGTTCGTGTTCCATCTCGTAACCGGGCCAGAATTCGACCGCGAGGTCCCAGGCGCGTTTGCGTTCCACGCCGGTGATTTCGGTGACGGTGACCTCGAGCTGTTCGGACTTGGTTCGGATGGTGGCGGTGCCGGCGGCGCGGAGGTTGGCCGACCAGACAGGATTCTTGGCGCGGCCCCAATTAGAGCCGAGGACCAGGAAGTTGTCACCCTGCGGGACGTACAGCAGTGAGGTGGTACGTGGCAGTCCGGTCTTGCGGCCGGCGACGGTGATCTCGATCGACGGCAGACCCGCCACATCCAGAATGCCGCGCTTACCGCCGCTCACGCGCCGCACCAGTCGTTCCAGCCACAGCACTACCGGCGCCATGTGCATAACCCAGCGCTGCGCGGCGAGGCGCCGAGCGACAGCGGGCAGTGGATTGGACACCATACATAAATGCTTACAGAAGTCGGTACCGATCGAACGAACCAGAACGTCGGTCGCTAAGTCGTCGCGGGCGGGCGGTTGACAGCCAATTCTGGCAGCGGGTCCCGATACGGTTCGATCTCGACCAGGGCTAGCTGCCCTGTGCAGCCTTGGCTGAGGGATGAGGTGCCACGGTCCGCCGTGAGGACGTTCGGGTTGCCGTGGCGGCAGAAGGTGGGGTCGGTCGGGTCCGGGTCATACCAGGCGCCGGTCGAGAGTTGAGCGATGCCCGCGCATACGGCGTCGTCGACGACGAGGCCCGCCAGGCAGCCGCCGCGGTTATTGAAGATTCGGACGATATCGCCGTCCTGTAGGCCGCGCGCGCTCGCCTCGTCGGGATGCAGTCGAACCGGTTCTCGCCCAACGATTTTCGTCGATTGACTGTGGGCGCCGATATCGAGTTGGCTGTGTAGTTTGGTGCGTGGCTGGTTGGCGATCAGTTGCAGCGGGAAGTGCTGTGCCGCGGGGCCGCCGAGCCATTCCTCGGGTTCGATCCAGACGGGGTGGCCGGGGCAGTCGGGGTAGCCGAAACCATCGATGGTTTCGGAGAAGATCTCGATTTTGCCGCTGGGTGTGGTGAGCGGGAAGTGCTCCGGGTCGGCGCGGAAGTCCGCCAGCAGCACCTGCTCTGGGTCGGGCACCGGGAGTTCGATGTTCTCGCTGTCCCAGAATGCGTCGAAGTCCGGCAGATCTTCGCTGAGGCGCGAACGCCACTGCTGATAGAGGTGCCGCAGCCACTCGCCGGCGGTGCGGCCCTCGGTGAATTCCTTTCCGACGCCGATCCTTTCGGCCAGCTCAGCGAAGATCGCGTAGTCGTCGCGCGCCTGTCCGTAGGGCTGCGTCAGCGCCTTCATCGGGAAGAAGACGCGGTCGTTGCGCCCGGCGCCATAATCGTCGCGCTCGATGGACATGGTCGCCGGGAGGACGATGTCGGCGTGCCGGGCGGTCGCGGTCCAGAATGAATCGTGCACGACCACGGTCTCCGGGCGGGTGAACGCCGTCCGCAATCTGGCCAGATCCTGGTGGTGGTGAAATGGATTCCCGCCGCACCAGTACACGAGCTTTATGTCCGGGTAGACCAGCCGACTGCCGTCGTAGTCGAAGCCGGCGCCGGGATTCAGCAGCATGTCGGCGACCCGGGCGACGGGAATGAACATGTCGACACCGTTGCTGCCCTGCGGCAGCTTCGGGACCGAATGCCCACGCGCGGGCTCGCCCACGTGTGCGGTCGATCCGTAACCGTGGCCGAATCCCCCACCGGGCAGGCCGATCTGACCGAGCATCGCCGCCAGCACCACGCCCAGCCACAGCGGCTGCTCGCCGTGCTCGGCCCGTTGCAGCGACCAACTGACGGTGAGTATCGTCCGTGCGGCGGCCATGTCGTGCGCCAACGTCCAGATCACGTCGGCGGGCACACCGGTGATCGGCGCCGCCCACTCGGGATCCTTCACGACACCATCGAACTCACCCCGCAGATAGTGGGCAAACCGGTCGTAACCCACGGTGTACCTGTCCAGGAATTCCTTGTCCGCCAGGCCATCCGCGTCCACAACCTGCGCCAACGCGAGCATCAGCGCAGTGTCGCTGCCCGGTCGTGGCGCGATCCATTCGGCTTCGGCCTCGGCGGGGATATCGTCACGCAGCGGGCTGATCGAGACGAACCGGCAGCCACGCGCGCGAGCCGCGCCGATCCAGGAACGGGTGTTGCGCCGAGACACTCCGCCCGGCGAGACCGCGGAGTTCTTCGGTGAGAGCCCGCCGAACGCGACCACCAATTCCGAATGCTCCGCAAGCACGCTCTTCGAGGTCGCATGGCCTTCTAGCACGCCCACATGCGCGATCACGTGCGGTAACAGCACACTCGACGCACCGAGGCTGTAGCTGTTCACATGCCGCACATAGCCGCCGAGGCAGTTCAGGAAGCGGTGCACCTGACTCTGCGCGTGATGGAACCGGCCGGCGCTCGCCCAGCCATACGAGCCGCCGTACACCGACTCCGCACCGTGCTCGCGATAGACCCGGCTCAGCTCGCCGGAGAGCAGTTCGAACGCGGTTTCCCACGACACCGGCACGAACGGCTCGTCCCCACGCCCAGCCCCGCCGGGTCCGCGATCCAGCCACGCCTTCCGTACATACGGCTGATCGATGCGAGTCGGATGGTGCTGCGCCGAGGCCACGTTGTCGATCAACGGCATCGGTTCAGGGTCTTCTCGCCACGCCCGCACCGAGGTCAACCGCTCACCGTCGCTGTCTGCCTCGAACACTCCCCAGTGCGTCAGATGCGTGGTCATGCATTCCACCGTAGCCCGTCCAGCCTCAGCATTTTCCCGAGACGGAATACAGCTCGTCCCCAGCTCGACACCGACCTGCGTCGATCCTCGCGCTTCCACTCGCCTGGTACGACGTCCTACTCGAACTCGACGGGGTCCCACCGTTGCGGATGACCGATCTCGGCGAACGCGCCGTACTCAGCCGCACCCGAGTCGGCAGGCTCGCAACCGAGATGCAGGCCGCAGGACTGGTGACCCGCGAAACCAACCCGGAGGACGGCCGATCCGCGTTCGTCACCATCACCGACGCGGGGCGCGAACGCCTGCACGAGGCCGCCCCACGCCATCTCAGCGGTATCGACAAGCACTTCGCCGACAAGCTCGACACCGACGAGCTCGCCACCACACTCGGCAAGATTCTCGGACCGACCGAACTCCCCCTCCACACTCGGCAAGGTCCTCGGTGCGACCGAACTCCCCCTCGCCGCAGGTCGGCAGCGCGGCTCATAACAGCGCCGACACCGGTACGTCCTTATAGTCGGTGGCGTGCCCTTCGTGCAGCCCGCGCTCGATCGAATTCCGGAGCCCTACCGTTCCAAGGCGATCCAGCACCGCGAGCTGCTCGAGTTCGCCACCGTCGGCGCCATCACATGGGTCATCGACACCGGTCTGGTCTACACGCTGAAACTGACCGTGCTCGGCGAAAAGCCGCTGACTGCACGGCTTTTGGGCGTGCTCATCGCCACCATCGCGTCCTACATCCTCAATCGCGAATGGTCCTTCCGCACCAGAGGCGGACGACAACGTCACCACGAAGCGCTGTGGTTCTTCGCCATCAGCGCGCTCGGCATCGGCGTCACCCTGCTGCCACAGGCCGTCTCGCTGTACGTACTGCACATCAGGGTGCCCTACGTCGGACCGGTCACCCAGGCGGTCGCGAACTTCGTGACCGGTCAGATTCTCGGCGTGCTGCTCGCGATGGCGTTCCGTTTCTGGGCATTCCGCCGTTTCGTGTTCCCCGACGACCCCCGCGAAGCCGAACTGCACACGCCGATCGGCTGAATCTCAAACAGGTCTGCTCCTGATTGGTATGTACCTTTGACGACAAGCACATCGCGCGTCCACCCGTGGAAAGGATGCAGGCCCTTGGCGATCCCACCGAACTGCCGCGTCGCCCGAGGAGTCAGCTGATCCTGCTCGTCGTCACCGGCGCGTTCGCGCATCATGAAGCTGCTCGGCGACGACAGCTGGTGGCCGCCGGGCTGGATGCAGCGGATCCAGCAGAAAATCGGTCTCGGCGAACCTATCCTGGATGACGAGCGTCCCGGCACCAGCGATTTGCACGACCTGGTGAAGTCCACGCCGATCACCGACCCGGTCGCGATGAAGCTTCCCGCGGTCACTGCTTCCCACTCGGAGCGTGTGTAGCAGCGTCGCCGGCTCGCCGAAAACCCTCGACGGCACCGTCCAGGGAGGTACGCTCTCCGCCGGAAAGCGTCACACCGGCCACTGGACCGAAGGACGACCACCCATGAGCAGCCACTATCTCGATGCCGAATATGCCGATCCGACGCCGCTCCAGGTGCGCATCGACACCCACCGGCAGTACTCCCAGAAGCCCGACGACCCGAGCGCCGATGTCTTGGCCGCCATCGAATTGAGCGGGACCGAACACCTAGCCGATATCGGCTGCGGGGATGCGAGATTCCTCGCGAGCCTGGCGGCGGGCGGTCATCACGGTCCACTCGTCGGTGTCGACACCTCGCCCGCCATGGTCGCCGCCGCGGCCGCGATCCCCGGGGTCACCGCCGTGCTTGCGGATGCCGCGCGGATCCCGTTCGACGACAACAGCTTCGACGTGATCACGGCGCGCCACATGCTGTACCACGTACCCGACCCGAGGACCGCGCTGGCCGAATTCCAGCGCACCACTAAACCAGGGGGCGCGGTCGCCGTCGTCGTGAATCACCCAGGCGCCTACCCGCGCACCGGCGAGCTGATCGCCGCGCACGCAGGCAGCTACGGCGTCACCGACGCCGAAGCCGTCACCTGTTCCGTCGATTCCAGCACGCTGCCAGACCTGATGTCGGACATCTTCGGCGCAGTCCGCATCCACCGAACCGATAATGCCCTCGTCTTCGACACGGCCGCACCGCTGATCCGCTTCGCCGAGGCGTTGTTCACGTTCTATGGCGTCACGCCCGATCACCCACAGCGGCAGGCGATCCTGAGCGATATGAGTGAGGACATCGAGGACTGGTTCAGCCATCATCCGGGCTCGAGCTGGCGGGATCCCAAGGGATACATCGTCGCGATCGCCGCGGTGTAGGTTTACGGCTTTACTAATCCAGGAGTCAGCGGGCTCCAGAGAACTTGCGGCGCAATCTGATTCGGTGCCCCTTCCCTGTCTATGCGGCTTTTTGTGATGGGTCGTGAGGTTTGTTCGAAGGGTGTGTTGTGGCGATAGTCTAGATGTATAGATGCGCATATCTAAGTAAGACAATGTTACCTGACAGGCTCGAAGGCGATCCCACTTTCACCGCGGGTACTTCATGGATCCATTCGCGGCCGAATTCCCTTGGCGCCCAAGACCTCCCCCTACCACTCACCTACGGCCGCCACGGAACCGCTCCCCTCCCCCGACGCGAGCCGAAACGGGGCGTCCGCTACCGCCCACTGCTGCCACGCTCTCGCCCGAGAGATCGGCCCGAGTCCGCTCTTTCGCGAGTCCCAACCTGATACGGACAATTGCCCAGTTACCCTGTTCGCGTGGTACCGCCCCGACCCGGTGCGCTCGCGCACAGGAGGTCCACGAGCGCCCGTCACCCACTCGGAAGCAGGAGTTCGATGCGATCACCAAGTCGCCGCCACGTTCTGGCCGCCGTCGCGGCAACGGCCGCCGCGTTGGTCCTCGGCGCCACGCCGGCGGCGGCGCGGCCCGCACCACCGACCCAGGTCGCGCCGCTCGGCGCGGACTTCCTGTGGGGTGTGGCGGCGTCGGGGTACCAGTCGGAGGGGCATGCGCCCGACAGCAATTGGTCCCGGTATGTCGCGGAGGGCACGACTGACGATCCGTACCTGGATTCCGTCAACTTCTACCATCACTACCGCTCAGACATCGACCTGGCGGCGAAGCTGGGTATCCAGGTCTACCGCATCGGTATCGAATGGGCGCGGGTGCAACCGCAACCCGGCGTGTGGGACGAGAACGGACTTCACTTCTACGACAACGTCATCGCCGCCATCACTGCGGCCGGAATGCGGCCGATGCTCACCATCGACCACTGGGTCTACCCGGGCTGGGAGGTCGACCGCGGCGGCTGGGGCAACCCGAACATCGTCGAAGACTGGCTCGCCAACGCACACAAGGTAGTCGATCGCTACGCCGCCGCCGACCCGTTGTGGGTCACCTTCAACGAACCCACGATGTACGCCATCAACGAGGTTAGCCACGGCGGCATCTCCCCCGCCGCGGTACCGACGATGTTCGACCGGATCGCCCAGGCCCACAACACCATCTACGACTACATCCACGCCGTGCAGCCCGATGCCATGGTGACCAGCAACGTCGCTTACATCCCCGCCGCCGAAGACGCGATCAATGGCTCGACGATCATCTCCCGTATAGCCGCCAAACTCGACTACATCGGCATCGACTACTACTACGGGCTGTCGCCCGAATCCCTCCTCGGCGGTCTCCCGGACTTCAAGAAACTCTGGACCCAGCCGCTGCAGCCCGAGGGCATCTATTACGCCCTGCAGCACTATTCGCGCGCCTTCCCCGGCAAACCGCTCTACATCGTAGAGAACGGCATGCCCACCGAAAACGGTCTTCCCCGCGCCGACGGCTACACCCGCGGCGACGACCTGCGCGACACCATTTACTGGCTACAGCGCGCCAAAGCCGACGGCATGAACCTCATCGGCTACAACTACTGGTCCCTCACCGACAACTACGAATGGGGCTCCTACACTCCGCGTTTCGGCCTCTACACCGTCGACGTCTTGACCGACCCCACATTGACCCGCAAGCCCACCGACGCCGTCCCCGCTTACACCGACATAACACATAACGGTGGCGTCTCGCCGTCATACCGCCCCACGAGGTACCCGAAGCCCTGCTCCTTCGTCGACGCCGCCGCCAGCTGCACCGACCCGGTCACCGTCCCCCGCTAATCCATTCCGCCGCCTCGCTCGACGACGCGGCGAACAAACGGCGTGCTCATCCAGGGTGAAGTGCGGATGAGGACGCCGTGCCACTTCCCGTCGCCGCCTTCCAGCCCGGACAGATTCCGTCTTGCTGGGTTGGGAGTTGTTGTGGGGCGAGTTGGCAGAGATGTCGGTCTGCCCGGGTGCCGCGGCGGATCGACTGGCGGGTGATGATCGAGAACCAGTTTTCGACATGAGTGATACCGCTGTCATGTGACATCACGACGCATGCGGTCGAACGGCTCACCGGCCGCACGGCTACCTCGATCACCGAATTCTTCACGATGCATCGAGCCGAACTGCTCGCGGGCTGAACCGGACCTGCTACGCAACCACGGCGAACGGACACTTGGTGATTGATCGATGGTTCTACGCCCGAACCATCCGCCGCACCGCGTCGATCGTCGTTTCCGGTGAAGTGTTGAAACGGAACACTATTCCGGGCGCAGCCTCGCTCAATACGTTGATGATTCGTTCGAACAGCAAGGTGTGCTCGGGGATCAACCGTATGGCGCCACCGATCATCGCCATGGCGAAAGGACCGTCCGCAAGGTGCTCACGGATATCGCGTTCTGCGGCATCTGGTGAGACGCTGACCAGGCACGACACCGAGTCGAACCCAGCCGAGCGCATTGCGGCGTTCCCCACTTCGATGCGTGCGAGGAGTTTCGGCTCGTCGAGGTCCGGAAATCGACTGTAATCGAGGGCATTCGGGTGCAGCCCGATCGTCAAGATGCGGCTTCCCGTCGCATCCGGAGAAGCCCCTGCGGTCGGATTTTCGTGGACCATCCCAGCACGCTCCCAGTCGCGAAGTCATTCACCTTTGATTGTAAAACTACTTTGCAAGCAAAGATATGTCAAAGATCGAGGCTGGCGATCCAACCGCCGAAGCGGCAATCGTGTCGCGTTCGAGTGAAGCCTCACGCCCGCGACACGATTACACTCCTTGCGGGACCTGCACCTCAACGGCGGTTCGGGTGGCGGAATGCCGACAGCTCAGCCCGTGGCCCCTCAGCGCTCGGTGACGAGCTGCGCGTCCTGTTGGGGATCGTCAGACCGTTCATCGCCCTCCAACACCGCTTCGCCACGGGCGACCATGCCCGCTTCGTCGGACAGCTTCAGGTGCGGGATGAACAGCGCGAGCAGGAAGGCAAGTGCCGCACCGGGAATCAGGTACCAGAAGCCGGGCACCAGAGCGTTGACATAGGCGCCGATGATCGCGTCATGCAGCTCCGCGGGCAAATGCTTGACCACCGACGGCACCAGATCACCCGGCCGCAGGCCGGATTGGGCCACCTGCTGATGGTGATGCTGGAACACATCGGTGAGTCCCTCGGTCAACCTGTTGGTGAAGATCGAGCCGAAGATGGCGACACCGACCGCACCACCCATTTCCCGGAAGTAGTTGTTCGCACTGGTCGCGGTGCCGATCTGGTTGGGCGCCATCGCATTCTGCACGACCAGCACGATGATCTGCATGATCAGGCCGAGGCCCGCGCCCATCACAAAGAGCATCGCCGAAACGATCCACATCGCGGTATGTGCGTCCAGCCGCGTCAGCCACAGCATGCCGAGGACGATGATCAGCGCACCCACCGGCGGATAGACCCGGTAGCGGCCGGTTTTGGTGATCGCGGTCATCGACCCCATCAGGGTCGCCATCATACCGACCATCATCGGGATCAGCAGCAGACCCGATACCGAGGCGGACGCTCCGGTAGCCATCTGCAGGTAGGTCGGGATGAACGCCAGCGCCGCGAACATCACCAGGCCGACCACCAATCCGATCGCCGAGGTCAGCACGAAGGTCCGGTTGCGGAACAACCACAGCGGCAGCATGGGCTCCGCGGCCCTGGCCTCGACCGCAACGAACACCCCGACCACCACCACGAGTGCCACGATCATCGCCACGATCTCCGTTGAGCCCCAGGCATATCGCTTCCCACCCCAGTCGGTGATCAGGATGAGCAGCGCGGTCGCGGACGACATCAGTACGACACCGAGGTAATCGGGCCGCGACTTGGGACGATGGCTGGGGATACTCAGGTATCGGAACGCGATGACCAGCGCCGCGATACCGACCGGCACGTTGATCCAGAAGCACCAGCGCCAGCTGAGCTTGATTTTTAACCTCTAACTGGCAGCCGTGGTGGTCTTACCGACCGCCTGGTGTGGTGCGCGTCGGATGTTTTTTGCGCCGGGCGGGCGTCCGGGACCCGGCCGTGAGGGTTTCGGCGCGCGGGCCGGAAGAGCGGTTGTCGGGCGGAGGTGGCGAAATCCCCTGCGGACGCGGGCTGGGGTGAGGCGGCTGGGGCTGGTTGGTTTTCTCTCCCAGGGGTGGCGGAGGTCTTCGGTGAGTCCTCGGGCGAGGCGGAGTTGGGTGTGTGCGGCGATGATGAGCCAGGTCCAGCGGTCGGCGGCGGCGGAGTCGCGGATACGCGGCTTGGTCCACCCGAGGGTCTGTTTCAGGAACCGGAAGGTGTGCTCGATGTCGAAGCGCCGCAGGAAGGTTCGCCAGATTCGGTCGATAATGGCGGGGTCGGCGATGTCGGGTTGCGAACACCATAGCCACAGTGGTTTCGGGTTGCGGTCGCCGGGTAGCCGGTCCACCCGAAGCCCGATGACGACGCCCTCGATGATCGGCAGTTCCCCGTCGTGGTAGGCCCAGGATCCTCGGCGGGCGAGTTTGGGGTGCAGACGGTTCCATGCCGTCGCACGCACGGCGCCGTAGCGGTCGGTGTCGGTGGTGGTGACGACAGCGGGCTCGGGATGGGTCCCGGTGTCGGACAACGCGAAGTCGGGGCCGTGCTTGGCGGGACGGCCCCTCTTGCCCGCACGGGGTTCGGCGGGGAAGGCCAGGACGCGGTCGGAGCGTATTCGCCCGATCAGGACCACGGGCAGATCCGCGAGCTCGTATGCCAGGCATGTGATGTCGTAGCCCGCATCGAACACGATCTTGATGTGCGGGTCGCCGGGAACATGGAGGTCGGCGGCTTGCAGGCGTTGCACGACTTCCCGGATCTGGGCGGCGGTGACCTCGGTCGCGTCGTCGTCGGGGTGCAGCCGTATCGCGTCGAGGATCGTGGTCCAAGAGGTCCGGCCGGGCTCCAGCGCGGCGACGTAGGAGAACAGCCAGCCCGGGATCATCTGCGCTTGCCCCCTGCCACGGCCATAGACATGGCAGAACGATCGATCGGGGCTGGTCGCCGCGTCGGGACGCAGCCACGGACTGGCATCGACGGCCAGCATGATCGCACCTTCGTCGTCTCGCCCGACCGTGGTCGTGGCGGTGATCGCGCGCCGGAGCCGGGCGATGTCGATACTTCCGGCGTTCAGACCGTCGTAGAGGGCGCCGTGGCCGCGTCGATATTCCCCGGTCAGACACAGTCCGACCAGCGTGGTGACCGGTCCGTCGTCGCACAGCACCGCGTCGGTGAGTTCGAACAGCGCGTCGGCGCGCGCGGTCAGGCTTTCATAGAACGAATTGCGGAACGCGGCAAGCGATTCCGGTCCCGACGGGCGCGCCGACTCGACCGGACGAAATACTTCGGGCACACTGACAGGCACGGCCACCACAACTTCTCATCAGGCTCTTTAGCGGGAACCCGACGATGATGATGCGGTGGCCGCTCCATGTCACGGCGACACGCCGAAATTCGTCCCTAAATCAACACGGCAGCAACACGTTTCGATGATCGAACCGCTCCAACACCGACCCGGACGGTCGGCGGGCAGTGACCCGGAGGTTAAAAATCAAGCTGAGATGATCCGCGAAAAAACCACCGAGCAGCGGACCGGCGACCGAGGTGATGCCGAAGACGGCACCCATCGGGGCCATGAACTTGCCACGATCCTTCGCGGGCACCACATCCGCGATGATGGCCTGCGCCAAGATCATCAGACCACCGCCGCCGACGCCCTGCAGTCCACGGAACACGACGAATCCCAGAAGCTGGTCGACACGGCCGCACCAACTGAGGCGGCGGTGAAGACGGTGATCGCGAACAGGAACAGCCACCGCCTGCCGAACAGGTCGCCGAACTTGCCATAGATCGGCATAACGATGGTGGTGGCCAGCAGATACGACGTCGCGGTCCACGCCATGTTGGACACGCCGCCGAGTTCGCCGACGATGGTCGGCATCGCGGTGCCGACGATCATCTGATCGAGGCTGGCCAGGAACATCCCCGCGATCAGCGCGGAGAAGATGAGCCAGATCCGTCTCTGGGTGAGGACGATCGGCGTCGGCGGCGCATCAGCCGTCGTGGTCATCGGTGTGTCTCCTTTTTCCTGTCGTCCGTTCGATGGAACAGGCCGGCGGCCAGTTCGCACTGATCGTGGAGGGCTGCGGCCAGCGACCGAGTCGGGTTCGCAGCCAGGGATGCCGCAGCGCGCACAGTGAGGGTCGACATGAGTCCCGCTGCGAGCGCGGCGAATTCGGGGGCGATCTCGCCTCCCGTCCGTGCGGACAGCAGTTCGCCGAGGACGGTCTCGTGCCGGGTGCCGGCGGCGACGAAGGCCGCCAGTACCCGCGGTTCGGTCTTGATGATCTCCGCCACCAGCGAAATACTCTCGCGCACTTCGTCGTCCGGCTCGTAGCCGGAGGCGTACAGCCACGTGAGATCGTCGATCAGTACCCCCGTGGGGCCGCCCGCGACGAACTGCTCCCGTGATTGCGGTGTGCCGATTTCACCGACCGGGCCTACCACCGCGTCCAGCTTCGTCTCGTAGTAGTTGAAGAAGGTGCGCGGGGAGACCCCGACCGTCTTCGCGATGTCCTCGGCAAGAGTCGCATCGAGCCCTCGCTCGATGGTCAGACGCCGCGCGGCCATGCAGAGACCGAGTCGGGTCTGCCGCTTCTTCTGCTCCCGCAGCCCCAACTCCGGCTCTTCTCGGTTCGCATTGGGCATGACAGAAAATTTAGCACAAACTGCAATATTTCATAAACTGCAGCTTCGCGGCCCGCTCCCAACCGGCCCGCCAGATGGTGCACCACCGGGCAATTCGCAACGAGAAGGCCCGGTCCAGACGGACCCAGCCTTCGGGGTGGAGCTGTGGATCGCCCGGCGGATCTCTTCACAACGCAAGTTGTTGTTCAATGAGTTTGAGCCCGCCTCGGATGCGGCTCTTGAGGGTAGGAAGTGGAACACCGAGAGATTCGGCAGCCTCGCGGTAGGTGAGTCCGCTGTAGTAGGCCAGGGCGATCGCTTCACGCTGCTTGGCAGCCAATGCGGCTAGCGCGTCCTGAACCAAGCGACGATCACACCGCCGGTCGACCTCTTCGACGACCACATCTCGGGCACGATCCAGCAGGCTTCGGCTATACACATTCTCTCGGTCGGAGCCGGCCCGCGCCGACCGTACCCAATCGACGGCCCGCCGATGGGTCAGCATCATCAACCATGTCATCGGACTGGACCGGGTCCGGTCGTAGCGGTCCGCGATCACCCACACCTGCAGAAACACCTCCTGGGTGATCTCTTCGGCCACCGCGCGTCGTCGCACGATACTCACCGACAGACCGAACACCCGCGGAAATGTCGCCCGATAGAACTCCGCGAACGCGACTCGGTCCCGCGCCGATACGGCGGCCAGTAGATCGGCCAGCAGCACCGGATCACCTGCCCCCATCAGGGGTCACCACGCTCAGCGAAGGCGCTCCGCTGGCAAGCAGCAGCCCTGTCAGATCGAGAAGCAATCACTGTCGCAGTCTCCTTCCGGCTTTGCACCCGCGGTCGCTGCAACTCGATACCGATCAGCAACTCACGAACAACCGTCGACAAGCCGATGACAGCCGCGGCTATCATCGCGCAACACTGCTGCTTACGCGATTGACCAGGACCGGTGCGCCGAACTACAAGGCGCAGTCGAACTCAAAACCGACCACGGATACTCTGTGGCAATTAGTCAATCCCTACTGTATGAGCTCGAGCACCTCAGCACAGCTCATATTCGGCAATTGGGGGGCACGAATCCACCCGAACAACGAACGTGCAGGCCAGGGCCCGTTCCGAGCGCCCAAGATCGACGCGGATGATCACCACTAGGGGATTTTTCCGACCCTCGCCATTTTTCGGCCACCAAACCCGAGCATGGGCGAGTGGGTCCACAGAACCAGCCGCCCTGGAGCGCGGGCCCACGATAGCCACTCACGGGCGGCCCTGGGACCTCAGGGCACGTTCGACGGCGCGGAGGCACCGACCACGACAGGTAGCGCCGTCAATGCACGGTGGAACGGCCCTGGGCGCCAGGATAACTCGCTCACCGGTACGGCCAATCGCAGATCGGGCAGTGCGTCCAGAAGCTGGTCTATGGCGTCCCGGGCGATCAGATAGGCCGCGGTTCAGGCCGGGCAGGTGTGCGGTCCGGCGCTGCACGCCATCGGCCGGGAAATGTTCCGGACGTGCAGGATCCGCACGGCGGTGCGGTATCCGATCACCAGCGTGGCGGGCACCCCAGGCGCCAGATCCACCGGTACCAGGGAGCCGTAGCGGCTACGCATCTCCTGATAGGCGCGGTGTGGATCGGCAGCGAACTCTGCCGAGTACAGCGAAACACGATGATGGTCGGTGTCGATGGGCGATCCGTAGTGCTGGCCGGCCGCAGGCTGGACGAAGGTTCGTGGCGTGGTCAAACGCGTGACTCCCAACGAGAGAAGAGAATTCGTGCGGACACAGTCGCCATAAACATGGTCCAGTAGGTAGGTGTCGGACATCGGTAGAGCCCGAACCGTCGACTCATTCGGTAGCCGGGCAGGGATCGGATGTGGTCGGCGCGTCGGGACTACCGTGGTCGGATGTGACTGAAACAGCCTCCTACCTGACTGCGACGGCGGAGGCCTATGACGCCGTTGCCGTTCGCTACGCCGACTTCGTCCGGGATAGTCTCAACTCTCTGCCGCTGGATCGTGCGGTGCTCGCGGCGTTCGCCGACTTCACGCGTATCACCGATGCCGGGCCCGTCGCCGAACTCGGATGTGGCCCCGGATATGTGACGGCGCACCTGCGCGACCTGGGACTGGACGCCTTCGGAGTCGACCTTTCGCCGGTGATGATCGATCTTGCCCGTAAGGCACACCCCGACCTGCGCTTCGATGTCGGTTCGATGGACGCTTTGGACCTGGCCGACGGCGAGTTGGGTGTCATCGTGTCCTGGTACTCCGTCATCCATACCCCGCCGCAGGAACTGCCGACGTACTTCGCCGAGTTCCGTCGAGTGCTCGCCCCTGGCGGACATCTTCTGCTCGCCTTCTTCGAATCCGAGGGCAGCACGACGGTGACGTTCGACCACAAGGTGGCGCTGGCTTACCGGTGGCCGATCGACGACCTCGCGGCGCTGGCGCGCGAAGCGGAATTCATCGAGACCGGCCGGATGCTGCGCGAGCCCAACGAGCAGGAGCGGTATCGCCGAGGTCATTTGCTGATGCGCCGGCCGTAGACTCGGCCGCCCGCTGGGTTCAGAATGCGAACACGTCCTCGTTGGAGTTCTGTTCCACGCATTTATTCGGGAAGGTATGGCGATCGGACACCGGACCGCCATGCCAGATCCCGTCCGCGGCGGCGGTTGCCGGTTTGTAGATGAACTCGCAGAGCCGCATGGGTGCACCCCGGAGTTGCCCGAAGGCACCACCAACTGCCCCGAGTTCGTCGCACGCCGGAGCCGTCTGCGGGTGGGTACCGGCGACTATCGGCGAACAAATAAACAACACGATGTGCTGGTTGGTGACATTGCCCAGCGAATCGCCGTCGGCATATATCGATAGATGCGCATATGCCAATATGAACATGTTTACTCCATCGGTGGGGTGGGAGACTCCACCCCACGAAGTTTCTCCGTATCGCCCGTCGCTTCCATCAGAACCTGCTCTCCCCCACCGCAATAATCAGCGACGCGGGCACGACCCCCTCCCCCACTCCACCCGAGCCAGCGACCGACAAGCCCCGCATCAAACAGAGCCACTCTCGACCGGGACGCCGATCACGGTGGCGTCGGCAATGGATGGGTAGGCGGCCCGGACCTTTTCGACCTCGGCAGGGTAGACGTTCTCGCCGCCGCTGATGATCATGTCCTTGCGCCGGTCACGGAGGTAGAGGTACCCCTCGGGGTCTATGTAGCCGAGATCGCCTGTGCGCAGCCAACCGTCGGGGTGAGCGCGGCAGCCGTCTCCTCGGGCCGGTTGAAATAGCCGACAAGATTCTGTTCCGAGCGGGTCCAGATTTCGCCCAACTGTCCGGCAGGCAGTTCTTTCTGGGTGAGGGTGTCGACGATCTTGACTTCGACCCAGGGGTACGGGCGGCCTGCAGACAACAGCAAGTGTTCATGGGGCCATCCGGAGTCATGATCGTCGGGCTCCAGAGCGGGGTTCGTCATGGCTGCCAGGCGGGCGCGGCATCGTCGCCGCCTTCGGCGGCCTGCTCGTCGATCTCGTTGCTGACCTCGAGCACGGCGCGCACGATTCCTTGATAACCGGTGCACCGGCAGGTGTTGCCGGACAACGCCTCCCGGACGCACTCGGCGTCCAGCGGCTTCGGCCGGGTCTCCTCTCGCAGCAGCTCGGTCGCGCTGATCATGAACCCAGGTGTGCAGAACCCGCATTGGAGCCCGTGGTGCCTGCTCATCGCCGACCGCAGCCGGGTGGTCATTTCCCGGCCGCGCAGCCCCTCGACCGTGGTCACCTCGGCACCGTCTGCCTGCACCGCGAGCGTGAGGCACGCGCGGGCGCTGCGGTCGTCCAGTAACACCGTGCAGGCGCCGCAGACACCGTGCTCGCAGCCGAGGTGGGTGCCGGTCAGGCCGAGGTGATCCCGTAGAAAGTCGGCCAGCGTGAGGCGCGCTGGCACGACCGCGTCGACGGCCCTGCCGTTGACCACGACCGTGATTCGGCGGTCACTCATCATTCGCTCCTCTCAGGTGCCACGGCCCGCCGGTACGCCTTCCACAGGCTCGCACCGAGCGCGTCCGCAGCGACTTCACGCACGTAGTCGGCGTCCTCGACGGGCTCGGCCGGCTTGACCCATTCCCGCGCGATCCGCCGCCACACCCGCTCGTCCGGGTGCTCCCCCATGACGTCGTCGGGCGCGCTGACCAGCAGCGGTCGGTCCGCGGCATGCAGCAGGCCCGCGCGGACACCGCAGACAGCACCATCGTCGCCCACGGTGACCAGCGACGCGGCTCCCGCGATGCCGTACTCGCCGTGCCGCTGCGCGTGCTCGACGAAACCCCAGCCCTGGCCCGCCCCCACAGCGGGCATCCGCACCCATGTCAGCATCTCGTCGGGCTCGACGTCGGAGGTGTAGTAGCTGAGAAAGAAGTCCTCCGCACCGACCTCGCGGCGGCCGCGGTCCCGCGATTCGAGGTACAGCGTTGCCCCGGCCACCAGCGCGATCAGGGGAAGTTCCCCGGATGGGTCCGCGTGCACGAGGGTCCCGCCGATCGTGCCGCGGTTACGGATCGCGACGTGACCGGTGTAACGGATGGCCTCGGCGGCCAGCGGGAGCCGGTGGCCGAGCAGCGGGTCGGTCTCGATCGTGCGCTGCCGCACCAGCGCGCCCAGCACCACCGAGTCCTCGTCATCGAAGGTCCGGCCCAGTTCGGCCAGGTCCATGATATCGACCAGTACCCGTGGCCGCGCCAGGCGCAGGTTCATCATTGTCAGCAGGCTCTGCCCGCCGGCGAGGATCTTCACGTCCTCCTCGTCGGCCAGCAGATCCAGCACCTCGCTCACCGAAGCGGCCCGCACGTAGTCGAACACAGGTGGTTTCACGCCGCCTCCCCGGTTCCGGTGCTGATCGCCGCCTTGACCACGCGCGGCGGGATGGGTGTCGCGACGATCCAGCTGCCTGCTGCGTCGTCCACCGCCGCCGCGATAGCGGGGCCCGCCGCGATCGTGCCGCTCTCCCCGGCGCCGCGCACGCCAAGGGGGTTGGCTGTGGCAACCCCCAGGTGCCGCACCCGTACCTCGGGCACCTCACAGGTGCCGGGCAGACCGTACGCGGCGAAGGTCGTCGACATCGGTTCGCCCTCGGCCGAGTAGCAGAACTCCTCGTAGAGCGCGCCGCCAATGCCCTGCGCGACACCACCGAGCACCTGGCCATCCACGATCAGGGGGTTGATCTCGACACCACCCTCGTGGGCGACCGCGTACCGCAGCACGCGCACGACCCCGCTGCCCGGGTGCACACCCACGATCACAGCGTGCGCACCCATCGTCCAGGTGACCGTCTCGCACTGGTAGGTGCCGGCCGCCTGCAACCCAGGTGAGCCCTCCAGCGGCTGCCCGGGCGCGGTGAGCTTCGCGAGGTCGGCCCACGTCGCACTCCGGCCGTCCGACCCCCGGAAAACACCGCCGCGGTAAGAAACCGCGTCGGCGTCAGCGCCGTACGTGGCGGCGAAACGCTGCCACCCGGCTGCGACGAGATCATCGGCGACGGTCGCGATCGCGTTGCCCGCCAGCACCGCCGAACGGCTGGCGAAGCTGCCGACGCCGTACGGCAGGGTCGCGGTGTCGGTGCGCAGCACGCGTACCTGGTCCATCGGGACGTCCAAGCGGTCGGCGGCGACCTGCGCGAACGAGGTCTCGTGTCCCTGGCCGGCCGACGCAGCGCCGGTCATGATCTCGACACGGCCGTCCTGCGTGACCTCCAGCCGGGCCGCTTCGTACGGGCCTCGGCCGGTGGCCTCGATGTAACAGGCCACGCCGTGCCCGATCAGCAGGTCCGGGTGCTCGCGGCGCACCTGGTCGACCGCGGACTTCGGCAGCATGTCGACCGCCTCGTCCAGGCACCGCCGGTAGTCGCCGCCGTCGTAGCTGATCGGCACGCCGTCGCGATACGGGATCGGCCTGCCGTAGGGCATGTCGTCGGCGGTCAGCAGGTTACGGCGGCGGATCTCCACCGGAGTGATCCCGAGCCGCCGCGCGGCCGCATCGAGCGAGCGCTCGAGCACGAACGACGCCTCGGGCCGCCCGGCACCGCGGTACTGCGCGACCGTGCTCTTGTTCGTGAACACCGCGCGGCCGTGGATGTGGGCCGCAGGAAGGCGGTACGGGCCGAGCAGATGGATCGCCGTGTTGGCGACGATTCCCGCGACCCACAGGCTCCCGGCGCCGGTGTTGACGAGGAACTCGTCCTCCAGCGCGAGGATGCGGCCCTCGGCGTCGACCGACAACGAGCACCGGTGCACCTGGTCGCGCCCCTGCGCGGCGGCGATCAGATGCTCCTGACGGTCCTCGATCCACACGAGATCACGGCCGAGCAGCTTCGCCATCACCGGCACCAGAACCTCTTCCGGATACACATTGGCCTTGGTCCCGAATCCGCCGCCGACGTCGGGAACGTGCACACGGACCTGACTCGCGGCCCAGCCGGTCGCCTCGCAGACGCCTCGCCGCACCATGTGCGGGATCTGCGTCGAGGTCCACATGTCGATCCCGCCACTGAGCGCGTCGACCCGGGCCAGGACGCCCCGGCATTCCAGCGGGACCGCGCCGTGCCTGCCGATGCGGTAGGTCTCGGTGACGGTCACCGCCGCGATGGCACGCGCCTGTTCGGGCTCGCCGAAGGCGAACTCCGCCGACGCCGCCTCGTTGCTCAGCAGGTGCGGGTGCAGCACGGGCGCGCCGTCGGCGAGCGCGTCCTCCGGCTCGACGACCGCGGGCCTGCGCTCATAGCTGACCTCGACGATCTCGGCGGAGTCCTCGGCCACATACCGGTCCACGGCAATGACGGCGGCCACGATCTGGCCGACGTGGTGCACCCGTTCCCTCACCATCACGTCGAGGAACTGGTCGGCCATCGTGAACGCGGTGGCCGCCGCGAACACCGGGTCGGGGTTGTGCAGCGACGCGATGTGGTTCGCGGCCAGCCCCAGATCCCCCGCGGTCAGCACGGCGACGACACCCGGAACCCGGCTCGCCGCACCGGTTTCCACCTGCACTACATCGCCGTGCGCGACCTCGGACCGCACGAACACGACGTGCAGCGCACCGTGCGCCCGGTCTGCCACGAACGAGCCGCGGCCGTCCAGCAGCCGGTCGTCCTCCCGCCGCAGGACCGGCGAGCCGATTAGGTGGGCACTACGTTCGCTCACCGCACGCACCTCCCGCCACATCCGGCCAGGCCGATGCCCGCGGCCACGGCCCCGAAGACGACCCCGGCCAGCACGCCAGGCGAACGAAGCAGGCGGGTGGCGAAGCCCGCCGGGGGATCCACAGCCACATACCGAGGCTCCGGCGTGGCGCCGGCCGAGGATCCCCCGGTGGGCACCGCACCTGTGGCCGCTGGGGCGATGCTCACCTTGTCCACCCGCGCGGACGACTCGCGGGGAGTGCGCCGCAGCGCGGGGGGAGCTCCGGGCCGCTCATCGCCGGGCTGGGGGAAATCGGCGGCATCCACCTCCGTCACAGGGACTCCGTGATCTCGGCGAAGGTGCGGATCGTGGCGGCCTTGCTCTCGCCGGGACGCACGAACGGCACGATGGAGATCTGGTCCACACCCATGTCCACAATGGACCGGATGCGCTCGCGACACTCATCGGGCGTGCCGGCGAGTGCGAACAGGTCCACCAGGCCGTCCGGCACCAGGTCGGCGTGGTCGGCCTCGGTGTCCATGTGGTGGTAGTAGTCGTAGTTCTCGCGGATGCGGTCCACCGCGGCCCGCAGATCGGGGGCGATCTCGGCGGGCAGCGGGCGGATCACGACACGCGAGACGTGCGCGCGCACCAGATCGCGGGCTTCTTGGGGGTCCTCGTTGATCGCGGTCGGCGTCCACAGCACGATATGCAGGTCCTCGAGTGTGCGGCCGCTGGCCTTCGCGCCGGCCTCGATGCGGCGAAGCGCGCCCTCGATGAACTGCGGCGCGGTGCCGACGAGCACGATGACGCCATCGGCGACGCGGCCGGACATCTCCAGGATCTTCGGGGCAGAACCGGCAATGTAGATCGGGATGTCGACCGGCCCGTCGAGGTAGTTCAGGTGGAACTCGGCACCGCTGGAGGCTTCCTTGACCTTCTCACCGCGGAAGAGGGTGCGCAGTTCCTCGATGGCATGTTCCAGCTCGGCGAGCTTGAGCGGCTCGAGGCCCATCGTGCGCAGGGAGGAGTCGCCGGTGCCGATGCCCAGCGCGACGCGGCCGCCGGTGTACTCGGCGAGCGTGGCCCAGTGCGACGCGAGCAGCGACCGATGCCGTGTCACGGCGTTGGTGACGCCGGTGCCGAGGACGATCCGTTCGGTACCGACCGCCGCGGCGCCCATGACGGTCGAGGACTCACGCCAGATGTTCTGCGAGTCGCCGAACCAGACGTGGTCGTAGCCGAGGCTCTCGGCGAGCTGGACGTACTCCCGCATTGCCCCGATCGGCTCGGTCGGGAAGAGGCCGACACCTTTGCTGATCAACGATCCTCCAAGTGTATTCTTTATTTGATCCTATCGAAGGCTGCCAAACTCCGGTAGCTCAGCTGGGATGATCGCGATAATGCCCATCCAAGCTGGTATTACTCAAGTCAACTGACATCGAGAACGACCGGCGAAGAGCCTGACCGGCAGGCCATCCGATCGCATCAGCGTATACGATCTGTCGAGCGGGGTGGGCGCTACCTATCGTCCACCCCAGATCGGGAGGATCACGTGCAGCTGGTCAATGGATTCGAAGTCAAGCGGCCCGTCGAGGAGGTGTGGCCGATCCTCATCGACATCGAGCGGCTCATCACCTGTATCCCGGGCGCGTCCCTGCGGGGCCACGAGGGCGACACCTACCGGGGCGCGGTAGCGGTGAAGATCGGCCCGGTGTCGCTCGAGTTCGAGGGCGCCGCCGAGATCGTCGCGATCGACCACCAGGCGCGGACGATGTCCCTGCGTGGCCGCGCACGCGAGCGGGGCGGCCAGGGCAACGTCGAAGCGCTCATCACGATGAGCATGGCCGATGCGGGTGCAGTCGGCACCGCCGTGACCGTGCGCACCGACCTGGACCTCGGTGGCAAGGTCGCGCAGTTCGGCGCCGGGATGATCGAAAAGGTCAGCGGCCGGATCATCAAGCAGTTCGTCGCCCGCCTCGACGCCCAACTCGCCGGCGACGGCGGTGCGGGCGGCGCACCGAAGATCGGCAAGGCGGTCACCGATGCGGGCTCGCCGTCAATCCAGCGCACCGCTGGGGGGCCCGCCGGCCAGACCGATGTGCTGGTGCCCGCACTGTCGCTGGTCATCGCCGCGGTCGGCGCGTTCCTGCTCGGCTTCGCCTCGCGCCGGGCTCTGGGACGGTCGCGCTCGCACCGCTGAGCGCGCTCGAGCGGGCTCAGCGAGTACAGCCGCTGCCCGACCCGACAGACGGGCCCCGCGCGCGGCGCTTACCAACTCACCACGCGCAGGGCCGCTGCCAGATCAGCCCGCCGCCCACTCCGGCGACGACCGCGGCTCCGGCCCGTGCAGATGGGCAACCAGGTCCAGCTCGACCGCCGCGCCGCCGGGAAGGGAAGCCACCCCGAGGGCGGTACGGGCGTGCAGGCCGGCGTCTTTGCCGAGGGCGCGGGCCAGTACCTCCGACGCGGCGTCGATCACCACGGGGTGGCGGTCGAAGTCCGGCACCGCACGCACGTATCCCCGCAGGTGGCCGAGCGCGGCCAGACGCGCGAGGCCCACAGTGGACTCCAGCGACGACAGCAGGTTGGCGGCGGCGCGGCGTGCGGCCAGCCTTGCTTCGTCCAACGAGAGGGTGTCACCCACCACGCCGACCGGGCCCGGTCCGTCGGGCCCGCGGCCGGTCACGCCGGACACCCAGACGGTGGTCCCGACGACGCGGACCGGCGCGTAGTCACCGCGCACGCCCAGCGCCGGGTTCAACCGCAGGCCGTACCTGGCCAGCACGTCGGCGACATGATCTGTGATTGTCATCAGCCCTCGTCTTTCAGCAGGCCGCGCAGGCGGGCCACGGAATCGCTGCGGTGCAGGTTGAGCAGGCGGACCGTACGCTCGACGTCGTGAGCGAACGCGGCGTCGACGATGTCCCGATGGTCGCTGTTCACCGAATCGGCGTTGTAGTGTTGGTCGAAGTACAGCGCCCGATACGGGTCGGTGGCGTCCCATAGCTGGCTCACGGTGCGCATAGCGCGACGCAAGCCCGCCGGCTCGAAGAACTGGAAGTGGAACCGGCGGTTCTCCTGGTTCACCGTGGCGAGGTCGCCCACCTCGGCCGCCCGCTCCATGAGCTTCATCGCGTCCTCGACGACCTCGAGGTGGGCGCGCCCCAGCCGCGGCACGCTTGCGCGCACCAGGCCGGTCTCGATCCACTCGCGGATGTCATAGATCTCGATGAGCTCGGCGATGGACAACCGGGTCATGCGGAAACCGTGGTGCGCGACGTAGGTCACGTGCCCTTCGCCCTCGAGGATCTTCAGGGCCTCACGCACCGGAACACGGCTGACGCCGAACCGCTCGGCGATCTCGTCCTGACGGATCGCCGCACCGGGCGGGAGCTCGCCGGTAACCACGAGCCCGCGCAGTCCATCCAGGACGACTTGATGGGCTGTGGTGAGCGGACCGTATACATTTTGTTTCCGCGACGAAGGCGCCGAAGAGGGGTCCACGACCGCCTCGACAGCCCCGTCAGTCGATTGACGCACCATGCGAAATCCCAGCTGGTAGGGGTTACACCGGCTGTGCCAGGTCACCCGCGGCCGCTTCCCAGATCACATTGACCTTTTCCCGAACGGATCGTATAAATACTACACAAGACTGAAGAGTCCCCGTGTCCCGTGTCCCCCTCGAGGGTATGGGCACGCTCGCCTGCGGTGCGCTCCGCCGACCGAGCCGCAGTGGTACTCGGTCGGCACGACTCACAGGTCCGGTGACAGCCGGTGCAGTGCCGCCGCGACCGGCGTGACAACACTCGAGCAGACACGGGCACCGGACCACCCACGCAGAAGGAGGAATCGCGTGACTCACGTGGGCACCACAGAGCTACGGAGGCGCTTCGCAGCTGCCCTCTCCACCCTCTACGCCACGGAGGTTCCGGCCTATGGGACCCTGGTGGAGGTCTGTCAGGAGGTCAACCGGCGGTTCCTGACCAAGCACGGTGACGCGGCCGAACGCCTGGGAACACTCGAGCGTGTGACGGCGGAACGGCACGGCGCCATCCGGGTAGGCAGTCCACGTGAACTCGCGCAGGTCGCGCGGATCTTCGGCGCGCTGGGCATGGCTCCGGTCGGATTCTACGACCTGCGCGACGCGCACCCGCGCCCTATCCCAGTGGTGTCCACGGCGTTCCGCCCCGTCTCGCGCGAGGAACTGGCCGTCAACCCGTTCCGTGTGTTCACTTCACTGCTGGTCCCGGAGGACCGCCGGTTCTTCGACGGCGCTCTGGAGGAGCGGCTGCGCGCGTTCATCGACTCGCGCCGCCTGTTCCCGGACGAGTTGCTGTCGCTAGCCGACGACGCCGAGCGCGACGGCGGGCTGGACGAGGAGTCGGCTGACCGCTTCCTGGGGCTGGCGACCGCTTCCTTCGCGCTGTCCCGTGCGCCGGTCAACCGCGCCTGGTACGCCGAACTGGAGCGGATCTCCAGCGTCGCCGCCGACATCGGCGGCGTGTCATCCACGCACATCAACCACCTGACCCCGCGGGTGCTCGACATCGACGACCTCTACCGCAGCATGGGCGAGCGCGGCATCGAGATGATCGACCGCATCCAGGGCCCGCCCTGCTGGGACGGCCCGGACGTGCTGCTGCGCCAGACCTCCTTCCGCGCGCTGGCCGAGCCGCGCGTCTTCCGCGAAGCCGACGGCCGGGTGACCGAGGGCGACCTGCGGGTACGGTTCGGCGAGGTCGAAGCGCGCGGCATCGCACTGAACCCGGCCGGCCGCGACCGCTACGACTCGCTGGTGCGCACGGCCGACGAACGCGCCGCCGCGCGGCCGGAAGCCGACCAGGCCGAGATAGCCCGCGAGGTGTGGGCCGAGGGAATGCCGCACACCGAGGCGGAGCTGGACTCCTCGGGGCTGGGCTGGTTCACCTACCACCTGGTCGCCGAGCCACCGTCCGGCGAGCCGCCGCGCACCGTCCGCGAGCTGGTGAACGGCGGCTGGGCCGAGGCGCGTCCCATCGTGTACGAGGACTTCCTGCCGCGTTCGGCCGCGGGCATCTTCGCGTCGAACCTCACCGTGGACGGCAGCATCGACGCCGACCGTGGCGGCGCGCACCGAGACGCCGCCTGGCTGGCCGATGCGATCGGGCGCGAGGTGCTGGTGGCGGAGGATCTCTACGCGCGGGAGTCGAATGCTTCCATGGCCGCGATGGCGGCCACCCTGCGCGTCCCGCTGATCATGAACCCGGCCTGAGGTATCGAAGTGCTCTCGAGAGGGTAGTGATCATGCGCGAGCTGACCGATCAACTCCTGCAATGGCATGTGGCGCAGAAGAATTACGCCGTTGCCAGCATCATCGGTGTCACCGGCAGCGCTCCCCGGCCGCTGGGAGCGGCCCTCGCGGTGGACGAGGACGGCACCCTCGTCGGCAGCATCTCCGGCGGCTGCAGGGCGCGGTGTACGAACTGTGCCAGCAGGCGCTGCGGACCGGAGTGCCGCAGCGGGAACCGTTCGGCTACAGCGATTCCGATGCCTTTGCGGTCGGATTGACCTGTGGTGGGGTGCTCGAGGTATTCGTGCACCCGGTCTGCGCGCTTGATCGTGGCGCGATCGAGAAGGTACTGCGCTGCGATGGTGCGGGATATGAACTCCGGCGCCGTGCTGGCATTGGGCCCGGATTGGGCGTATGGCGCCGAATTCGACAATCGGGTGGTCGCCGAGGCTCGGGCAATGCTCGACCTCGGCGCCACCGGCATGCGGGTAATCGGTTGCGGCCGGGTGAGTTCCGGCCTACAGAATTCTGCTACAGCAGGTGCGGGCCTGGGAGAGTCCGAGGCGGTCACCATATTTGTCGAGTCCTCGGTGCCGCCGCCGCGCATGATCGTCTTCGGTGCCATCGATTTCGCGGCCGCGGTGGCACGGATCGGCAAATTCCTCGGCTACCACGTCACCGTATGCGACGCCCGACCGGTCTTTGCCACAACGGCCCGTTTCCCCGAGGCCGATGAGGTCGTCGTCGACTGGCCGCACCGCTATCTCGAAGGCACCCAGGTCGATTCGCGCACGGTGATCTGCGTACTCACCCACGACACGAAATTCGACGTCCCCGTACTCGAGGTGGCACTGCGGCGCCACGTTGGCTACGTGGGTGCGATGGGTTCCAGGCGCACCCACCGCGACCGCACAGCCCGGCTGCTGTCGGTCGGCCTCACCGAAGACGAACTGTCACAACTGCATTCCCCGATCGGTCTCGACCTCGGCGGCTACACCCCGGAGGAGACGGCCGTCGCCGTCGCCGCCGAGATCGTCGCCGTCCGCCGCCGCGGATCCGGGGAGTCCCTGTCGGTCTCCGAGGGCCCCATCCATCGCTTGGCCCCCCACGAAACCCTGGGCCCACCCCCGATGGAATCCACGAACCCACAGGGTGCACTCCAAAGATCCTGAACGGTCAAACCTCCCGAACGATCCGTGCAGCCCCATCGGTGTCCGGTGAGCTTCCGGCCCAGGCCGGGCGGCCCAGGCGCGGCGGACGCCTTCCCAACGGCACGGGGAGTCCAGGTTCTGCACAAGGCGCGGAACGGAGTTGGATACAATGTTCATTCAGAGCTTCGCATCCTGGTCCGGGTACGCAAGGAGATCAATTGTCGTGACCTCGACGTCCGGCTTCCGTAGGCCACAGACCGCGCATCAGGCGGTTGTGGTGGAACTTCGCCGCATGATCCGGGAGGGCGAACTCGCCCCCGGCAGTAAGCTGATCACCGAGACGCTCGCCGAACGGCTCGGCGTCAGCAGGGTGCCGATCCGCGATGCGCTGAAGGTCCTGGAGGGCGAGGGCCAAGTCGTGCACATCGCCCACCGTGGTTACTTCGTCGCGGAAATGGACATCACCGATCTCGAGGAGATCCAGCGCCTGCGCCACATCCTGGAGAGCGAGGCGGTGCGCCACGCGGTCGAGCGGACCACGTCGGAGGATCTGCAGCGCATGCGGGACGCACTTGCCGACATGGAGGCGTATGGCGACGACGTGGCCCGCCTCAACGCCGCGCACCGACAGTTCCATTTCACGCTGCTCGACGCGTCCGGCATGCACCGGCTGACCCGCTTCATCCACCAGCTGTGGGACTGGTCCGAGGTGTACCGGTCGGTCTACCACGGCGACGACCACTTCCGCTCCGCCGCTCACCAAGACCACCGGCAGATCCTGCAGGCCGCCGAGCAACGCGACGCGTACGCGCTGATCAAGCTGATGGACACGCACCGGATGCACACCGTCGAGGGCCTCCGCAGCGCCGCCGATGGCAAGGACCGGCCGGCGACGTAAGGAGTGCCCTCGATGGGATGATGTGGTCGCCGACGACTCACCCACGCACGGGAAGGAGCCCCGGACACCTGAGGGGGTATCCGGGACTCCTCCGATATCCGTTCGCGGCGCGGCCTACTGCAGACGTCGCTCCCACCACCACAGCACGACCGACAGCACGAACGACACCAGGATCAGCAGCAGGATCGTCGCCATCATGTCGGCGTACTGACCGGCCGAATATGCTTGCAGCACGACCCGGCCCAGCCCGTACTTCGTCGCGAAGAACTCCGCTAGAACGACACCGACCAGTGCGAGACTGATCGCCAGGCGCAGGCCCGTGACCGCGGGACGACGGATTGCGGGCAAGATCACAAACCACAGCAGCTGCAGGCCCGAGGCGTTCACTGACCGCGCCAGCTTCCGGTACACCTCCGGCACGTTCCGGCTGCCGGTCGCGACGTTGACCAGGACCGGGAACACCGCGAACAGCACACCCATCGCGATCTTCGAGTTGATGCTCAAGCCGAACACCGGCAGCAGCACCGGGTACAGGATGATCTTCGGCAGGCCGTTGAGCACCGTGATGAGCGGCTCGAACACGATCTGCGCCCACCGGAACAGCCCGAGGCCGAGGCCGAGCACCATCCCGGCCATCGACCCGATCACAAACGCCCACAACGCCGCGACGAACGTGTATTGCAGGTTCTTCTGGTACCCCGGGTCGCCGAGGTCGCGGCCCAGCGCCGCGACCGTGTCACCCGGGCTCGGCACGACAAAGGTCATGCCCGACACCAGCTGCCAGACGAGGACGGCGAGCACGGCCAGCCCGACCGACCCGAGCAGGGTCTTGGAGGGCGCCTTGCCCCGCCGGATCACCGCGGTGGTCATCGGCCGCTCCTTTTCGCCACGACGCGCTCGAGGATCTCCAGCATCCCGGTGAGCACCACTGCAATCACGAGGACCACCACGACGTAGGCATACATCTGCGGTGTCTCGAAGGACTCGTACAGGTACCGGATGCGATAGCCCAGCCCCGCCTGCGCTGTGGTGAACTCCATCGCGATCACACCGATCAGCGCGTAGGAGGTGCCCAGCCGCAACCCGGCGAACGTCATCGGCGCCGCTGCGGGCAGGGCAACCCGGATGAGCGTCTGCACCGGGCCGCAGCCCACCGATCGCGCCAGCTTCAGATAGACCGGCCGGATGCCGGACAGGCCCGCCCACGTGTTGACCGCCATCGGGATGCCGGCCATAACCGTGCCGATGATGATGACCGACCACACGTTGATGCCGACCATCACGATCAGCACCGGGTAGAACAGCACCAGAGGCACCGAGTAGAACGCCACGAGATAGGGCTCGAAGACCCGCCCGACGCCCGGGGCCTTCCAGAACAGCATGCCGATCAAGAGGCCACCTGTGACGCCGAACGTCACTGAGCCCACAATCTCCACGGCACTGCGGCCGAAGTCGCCCCAAAAGGTCGCGTCGCCGCGCAGTCCCAGCGCGATCGGCGCGACGTCGGAGGGTTTGGGCAGGATCGAGGCAGACCACCAGCCGAGCGACCCTCCCAGCTGGAGCACCAGCCCCAACAGGACGAGCAGCCCGACGGTTGCGGCGAAACTGAGGGTGCCGTCCCCGACCCGGCGCCGGGGCCGCCGCCGAGCAGGCGGCGATTGCGTGCCCGGCTGCACCCGGCTCTGCACCGTCATGAAGCCTGCCTGGATTCGCTCTCGAAGCCACGCATCGACTCGGCCTGCAGTGAACTCCAGATCCGGTTCTGCAGACGGTTGAAGTCCGGGGTCGAGACGATGCTGGGGCTGCGGTCCTCGGGCAGGTCGACGTCGACGACGTCGATGATGCGGCCAGGCCGGTAGGACATGACCCAGACCTGCTGGGACAGCAGGATCGCCTCCGCGATGTCGTGGGTGACGAACAGGACGGTCTGGTGCGTCTGCCGCCAGATCCGCAGTACCTCGGCGCCGAGCAGAATCCGGGTCTGCTGGTCGAGCGCGGCGAACGGCTCGTCCATCAGGACCACCGACGGGCGCAGCGCGAGCGTGCGGGCCAGCGCGACGCGCTGCCGCATGCCGCCCGAGAGCTCGGTCGGCCGGGACTTCTCGAAGCCCTTGAGGCCGACCAGCTCGATGGCAGCCGCGGCGCGCTCCATCTGCTCGGACTTGCCCACCCCCGCGACCTGCATCGCGAAGCGGACGTTGTCCAGGACCGTGCGCCACGGCAGCGTCGAATCCTCCTGGAATACCAGGCCCACGGCCCGGTCCGGTCCGTTGACCTGCCGGCCGCCGATGCTGACCGACCCGGAGGTCACCTTCTGCAGGCCCGCCACGGCCGCTAGCAGCGTCGACTTGCCGCAGCCGCTGGGACCCACGATCGACACGAAGGTGCGCTCGGGAATGTGCTGCGCGACGCCGTCGACGGCGACTAGCTCGGTGCCCGACGAGGTGGGGAAGGCGATTCGGACGTCGTTGAGATCGATGGCGGTCGGAGTAGACATGACACACTCATTTGTTCGTGCGGGCGGTGGCGGGCAGGTACTGCTGGTCCATCGCGGTGGACCAGTCGATCGGGGTCTTGATGAACCCGGTCCGCACCATAAGGTCGGACAGGTTCTTCAGGCCGGCCGGGTCCACCTTCAGCGAGTACGCCTTGGCGGGCTCGGGGGTCTGCTCGATACCGCGCTGTAGCACACCAGGATCGACCTTCAGCATCGGCGCGAGGTCCTTGGCCGCGTTTGCCGGATCGGTCGCGACGTAGTCGAACGTCTTGGCCATCGCGGCGAAGAACGCGGTGACGGCCTGCCCGTGCGAGTCGGCGAACTTGGTGTTGACAGCGACGAGGTCGGCCGGGAAGTCACCGATCTCGGTGCGGGTGTCCAGGGTCACCTGCGCACCCTCCTGCTCTTGCATCTGGTTGATAAACGGATGCATCGCCCAGCCCGCGGTGATGCGGCCTGCCTTGGCGGCGGCCCAGTTCTCGCCGGACTGGCCGACACCGATCGTCTTCAGGCCGGGATGGTTGAGCTGCAGGGCTTTCACGATCAGCTCGGTCGTCGAACCGGCCGAGGAGAAACCGAACGTCGCGCCGTCGACCGGCGCCTTCTGCGGGCCGATGAACGAGAAGTCGTTGACCTGGAACCAGGGTGCGACGATCTTGATGCCCGAGTCGGACTTGAGCGCGCCCAGCACCACGGAGGTGTTGCCCGCGATCGCGATGTCCGCGTCCCCGGTGGACACCGGGCGCAGCGTGCTTCCGCCGCCACTGCCCGAATACAGCGAGACGTCGATGCCCTGCTCCTTGAACCAGCCCTTGTTCTCCGCCATCTGGATAGTGGCCATGAACGGCAGACTGTCGGTTCCGGTCGCCGAGATCCGGATCGGCGTGAGGCCGCCTGCGCTGTCGCTGTTGTCGCTCACGCATGCGGTGAGCGACAACAGCGACAACAGCGACGCACAGAACATGAGCGTCACACGAAATCTGAAGGGGGCGGTGGTCATCGGGGCTCCTTATTAACTTGGTCGGCCATCCAGCTTCGGCACGGACCGGTTGATCGTCTCCGCGGGTGGCGCACCAGACCGCGGGAAACCGCCTGCCTCCCGGCAGGTGTGCGGCTTCGGTGAACGTGTGGATTTCGTCGGGTTGTGGCCGGTCCGATCCGAACAAATGCCACGGCACGGGCATGACTACTGCCATCCTCCGACAGTTCCACGGCCCAGCAACAGGTTTGGTGTGTGCCTGCCCGGTCCCGGAGGAGGGAGGCCCGACGCGGGGGCACACGGGTTGTCATAATCACTCTCCCTGAGATTTTGGATAATATAGCCTGTTGGTGCCACCCCGGGAAGCCCTTGCGGCGGGGCCGACATTGCAACCCTGTAAACAGTGGAGCCCTTTGATGCCAACAACCTTGATCGAAAACATCGATGTCCTGGTCACCGGCGAGCCCGGCGGACCTGTCCTGCGCGATACCACACTGGTGGTCGATGGCGACCGGATTGCCGCGATCGGCGAGGTCCCGGCACATCCCGACTTCGTCGTGGACGCCACGGGCCTGACAGTCATCCCTGGTCTGGTGGACGGGCATGTGCACCCATCCTTCGGGGAGTGGACACCTGCCCAGGACAGTCTCAATTGGATCAGCAACTACGCGCAGGGCGGGACGACCACGATGGTCTCCGCCGGGGAGCTGCACCTGCCCGGTATGCCCTTCGACGAGCTCACCGCCGAGGACGTGGTGGCGCTCGCGCGCACCTCGCGACGCACGACCGCCCGGGTGCGCCCCTCCGGCGTGCGTGTGCACGCCGGCACCGTGCTGCTGGTGCCCGGGATGCGCCAGAGCCACTTCGACCAGCTCGCCGAAGCGGGCGTGCACCAGGCAAAGTTCATCTTCTATGACTGGTCCCGCCTCGGTGACGGCGAAGCCCAGCAGTACGTCGTGTGGGCCCGCGAACGCGGGATTACCGTGAAGATCCACTCCGGTGGTGTGTCCCGGTCGGGTTCCAGCCGCATCGCCGGCCACGAGGTAGTGACAGCCGTCGGCGCCGATGTCGTCGCCCACATCTCCGGCGGTCCCATCCCCATGCCGGACGACGAGATCTGCGCGGTCATCGATGACAACCGCGACTGTGCGGTCGAGGTCTGCAGCTCCATGAACCACCGCGCGACCATCGTCACCACCGACCATCTCAAGGCCGTCGGCGCTCTCGACCGGCTGACTCTCGGCACCGACACCCCGGGCGGCACCGGCGTCATCCCCCGCGGGATGCTGCGCAACGTCGCCTACCTGGCCAGCGTGTGCGGCATTGACCCGGCCGATGCGGTGGCCTGCGGGACCGGCGTGACGGCCGCGCGGCACGGACTGGACGTGGGTGTACTGGCCCCCGGGCGGCCCGCCGACTTCATACTGCTGGGCCCGATCCGCGGGTCGCGCGCCCGCGACGGCCTGGAATCGTTCACACTCGGCGATCTGCCCGGCGTGTCCGCCGTGTTCATTGACGGGCGCCCGCTGTTCCTTGGCCGCAGTTCGCAAACCCCACCGCCACACACGCCGGCCCGGCTGACCCACGGCAACCTGGCCGATCTGCTTCGCTGACCCGGGCGCCGCTCGCCGGCCCGCGGGGGGTGCTCCCAAACCTGCGATGCGGTGGCACCCCTGCTCGTCGTTGTCGTCGGGTCCACCGCTACCGGCCATCGATGTGGAGTTGGGCGGCCAGCAATTGGGCCAGGTGATCGCCGCGACGGTCGGTCAGGTCCGCCAGCTGAGTACGGCAGGAATACCCGTCCGCGAGGATCGTGGTGTCGCCGTCGGCCGCGGCGACGGCCGGGAGCAGTTGCTGCTCGGCGACCGCCACCGACACCTCGTAATGCCCCTTTTCGACGCCGAAGTTGCCGGCCAGGCCGCAGCACCCGCCCAACCGCTGTACGCGGGCACCGGCCTTGGCGAGCAGTTGCGCATCGGGGCTCCAGCCCATGACCGAGTGGTGGTGGCAGTGCGGTTGTGCGACAACTGTTTTCCCTTCGAGCGACGGCGGTTCCCACCCTCGCTCGGTCAGCAACTCCGCCAGGGTTCGGGTGTTCTCCGCGACCAGCGTGGCCGTCGCGGACCCGAGTAGTTCGGCGGCGTCGGCGCGCAGCACCCCCACGCAGGAGGGCTCCATCCCGACTATCGGGACACCTGCGGTGACGTGTTCGGACAACGCGGCGACGGTGCGGCCGAGGATCTTCTTCGCCGCGGTGAGCTGGCCGGTCGAGATCCAGGTCAATCCACAACACTGCTGCTCGGCGGTCAACTGCGCTCGATATCCGGCGTCCTCGAGCACCTTGACGGTGGCTTGCCCTACCTCCGGAGTGAAATAGTTGGTGAACGTGTCGACGAACAGCAGCACCGGATTACCCGAGACTGCGCGGTCATTGCGGGTTGCGTGGAACCACGACCGGAATGTCTGCTTCGCGAACGGTGGGATAGTGCGCCGCTTGTCGATCCCGGCCGACGATAGAGCGAGCGGGCCGATGCCGGGAATCCGCATGGTCGCGTTCACCACGGCTGGCGCACGGCTGGCCAGTCTCGCCCACCGCGGCAACCATCCGAGCGAGTAATGCGACGCGGGGCGGATCCGGCCGCGGTAAGTCTGGTGGAGCACTTCGGATTTGAATGCCGCCATGTCGACGCCGGTCGGGCAATCCGACGAACATCCCTTGCACGACAAACACAGATCGAGGGCCTCGTGCACTTCCGGGGACCGCCAACCACCCGTGACATCGGTGCCGTTGATCATTTCCTGCAGCACCCGGGCGCGCCCGCGGGTCGAGTCCTTCTCTTCCCGGGTGGCCTGATAAGACGGGCACATCACCTCACCGGTCGCGGTGTTGTCTGCCCGGCACTTCCCCACGCCGGTACAGCGGTGCACTGCCTGTGTGAAGTCGCCGCCGTCGTGGTGATACGCCAGAGCAAGGTTACGGCGCAGCATCGCAGCGGCGGGAATGCGCAGGTCCGCGTCCACCGGGCGGGGGTCTACCAGTACACCGGGGTTGAGGATGTTGTCCGGGTCGAAGGTGTGCTTCACCGCGGCGAACAGGTCCATCGCATCGGCTGAGTACATCAGCGGCAACAGCTCGCTGCGGGCACGTCCGTCCCCGTGCTCACCGGACAAGGAGCCGCCATATCCGGCGACGAGCTTGCTCGCCGCGATCAGGAAGCTACGGAAAACTCCCACACCGCCTGGCTTGTCGAGCGGTAGGTCGATCCGGACATGCATGCACCCGTCACCGAAGTGTCCGTACGGCAGTCCGGTCACACCGTAGTCGGCCATCAGCGCGTCGAAGTCGCGTAGATAATTTCCCAGCATGGCCGGGGGCACGGCAGCGTCTTCCCAGCCCGCGTGCGCTGGCAGCCCAGCCGGACTGCGCCCCGCCAGGCCGGCGCCGTCCGCGCGGATCCGCCACAGCTGCGCGGCGCGCGCGACGTCGTTGACCACGAGACTGTCCATGGCGGCGCACTCTCTGCCGACCTGCTCAGCCTTTGCGATCGTCGCGCCCAGGTCATCGCCGACGACCTCGACGAACAACCACGCCTCCCCACCCGGCAATGGCGGCACTGCGTCCGGGCCGCGTCGCTCACGCACGACCGCCACGATCCGTGAGTCGATGCCCTCGCACGCCGTGGGCTCGAAAGTCAACACCTGAGGGGCCGCGTCCCCGGCGGCCGCGATGTCGGGATATCCGAGTACCACCAGCACCCGATGCGCGGGTTCGGAAACCAACCGGACCGTGGCCTCGGTCACGACCGCGAGGGTACCTTCGCTGCCGACCAGCATCCGCGCGACGTCGAAGCGGTTCTCCGGCAGCAGATGCTCGAGCGCGTACCCGGACACTTGGCGGCCGAACTGGCCGAGTTCGGTGCGGATCGTCCCTAGTCCGCCGCGAATGATTTCCCGCAAATCCGACAGCACCGGTGCGTTGACAGTCGCAGGGCCCAACCCGTCCCGCATCGCTCCCAGTCGCAGTGACTCCTCGGTGCCGGTCAGCACGTGCACACCCAGCACATTGTCAGAGGTCCGTCCGTAGCCCAGGGTGCGGGAGCCGCAGGCATTGTTGCCGATCATCCCCCCGACCGTGCAGCGGGTGAACGTCGACGGGTCCGGACCGAATCTCAGCCCGTGCGCGGCGGCGGCTTGCTGCAGAACAACCTGAACCGTCCCCGACTCCACCTTTGCTGTCCGCGTCTCGGGATCGACCGAGAGCACCCGGTTCATGTGTCGGCTGAAGTCGAGGATCACGCCGGTTCCCACCGCATTTCCCGCCACCGAGGTGCCGCCACCGCGCGAGGTCAGCGGCACCCGTTCGCGGCGGCACAGCGCCAGCACCGCCGCGATCTCCTCAGCATGGCGGGGACGGGCCACGACCAGTGGCCGCACCCGGTACAGAGAGGCATCGGACGAATAGGCCGCGCGGGTGGTGTCATCGCAGAGAACATCACGCACCCCCGAGCGGCGCAGCTCAGCGGCCAGAGATTCGGCAGGGATCATTCGTAGCATGCTACCGGTTCCTAGCATGCTACGGATGGGGGTAACTTGTTACAGTGAGGACCGTGGCAGATGAAGTGCTCGACCTCGAACCGCTCGCCTCGTCGCCAGGGCGGCGCATGGAACAGGCGATCGCTGCCATTCGTACCGCGATCGACCAGGGTCGCATGAAGCCCGGAGTGAAGTACTCCGCCTACCAACTCGCGGAGGCGCTCGGCATCTCCCGCACCCCGGTACGCGACGCGCTGCTCCGACTCGAAGAAGTCGGGCTCATCAAGTTCGAGGCCAGACAGGGCTTCCGGGTCCTGCTCCCCGAGCCCAAGGAGATCGCCGAGATCTTCGCGATCCGCCTCGCACTCGAACTGCCCGCTGTGCGCAGGGCAGCCGCCACCGCGAACCCGACGCTGGGACAAGCCCTTCTCGAACAGCGCCGCCTGATGCAAACCGCTGCGACCCACGGCAACGAGAACCTATTCGCCCAACACGATCTGCTGCTACACGATCTCATCCTCGACGCGGCCGGCAACACCCGGTCCCGCGCGATCGTCAAATCCGTACGCGAGGCCACCCGTCTGCTGGGCGCATCCACGGCGGACCAAACCAGAACACTCAACGACATCGACGACGAACACACACCGATCATCGATGCCATCGTTGCCGGCGACCCCCTTGCCGCCGAGGCAGCAATGCGCGCCCACCTGGTCAGCACCGGCAAACTCCTTGTTACACAAGCAATTCGCGGTTACGACACCGACTTGTGCGCCGAAGAAATCTGGGCCGCCGCCGTCTAATGAGCGCCTGATCCACCGACGGACCCAGCCTCCAGATCGTCGACGGGAAAGGCAACAGAACTACAGTGGCGTTGACCAGCGGAATCGCCAGTTCGCCCTCTGTATCTCCGCTTCGTTGGCAGTTCCGCGGTACTTCACCCAGGGACGTCCGCTACGGCTACCGGCAGCCCCGACACACGAGGCATGGACGATCCTCGGACCGCGCTGCAAGGCCGTGTATGAGCAAATCGCCGAGCACGGACTGACAGTTCCCCTCGATGTAATCGCAGCTGCTGGGGTGTACAGCAGCCGCGGATACGAGGCCATCGCGAAATTGGCGGCAGCCGGTCTGATCAACCGATCACATCAACATGTTGAGCTCGGGCCGATCAGCCTCGACGACTTCGCCGCCAATCCCAGACTTGGGAAGGACCCTGAAAGACCAGTTCATGAAGCATGGAGGATCCTCGGCCGAAGCTGTCGTGTGGTGTAGGAGCAGATAGCTGAACATGGCCTCACGACTCCGGTTGACGTCTTCGCGGCCGCCGGCGTCGGCAGTACGGCGGGCTACACGGCGCTAACCAAATTAGGAGCTGCCGGCTTGGTGCGCCGCGGATGGAGAAGTGTTGAGCCCGGACCAGCCAGCCTCGACGAGTTTGTGGCCAACTCCCCGTGGGCGTAAATGGTCGGTGAACAGGGATCGCGGTGGCCCTAGGGGAATCGAACCCCGAACCCCTGCCTCACGAGACCAGGGATTAGCCAGGTGAACCGGGCCCTCTACCTGCAGTAACAGCCATCTCAAGCGATTTCGCTGTGTTTGGCGAACAAAACCGTACCTTCCTGCTACTGACGCCGTCAACAAAACGCGCCTGTACTGACGGCGTCAGTACCCAATAGCGCCCCTCGACGGACCTTCTCAGCCCCGCCCGCACGGTGTCGATCGAACCGGCCATCCACAACCTCGACGCGCGGCGCGGCGCGCCATCCGATCGGCACCCCCGTGCACCGCGCCGCGATGCCACGGATCGGCTGACCGAAGTTGCCCATCTCGACGTCGCGCGGCCATCGCATCCATACCCGCAGTATCCAATAGAGAGGAAGCCCGATGAGGCATCGCATCGTTTCGACGAGACGCGCTGGTCACCGTACCCCTCGACATCTGACCGCGCGCCGTGTTCCATTAAGGGAGCTTTCGCCGCAGTACCGGACATCAGCCGAGACGCTTGTGCGCGGCAGACGTCACCGCGGCGCGACCACGTCGGGAGGGGACGTAGGCATGGACCTCGATATATCCTGCCCCACTTGCGGGCTCATAGATTGTGTCCAAAGCGTGCCCGCGATCCGCGCGACGGGGGTCCATACGACGACCGGCATCGACTACTACACCGGCGTAGGCATCGCATCCAGCGGCATCGTCCCTGTGGTCGGCTCAGCGACGATCGAACGTGTCCACACCTCGAACCTTGCCCGAGCGCTTCCTTTGTCACCGCCGCAACGCACGTCAGGGCGATTGGTCGCGCTGGGCTTGCTGATGTCGATCCCCTTCTTTGGCGCCATAATTCCGGCCATCATTTCGGTGAATGAGCGGCCACCAGGGGCCAGCGAGCCGACAGTGTGGGCAACATCGGTTGCCATCGCGGTGGCGGTGGGGGTCCTCCTGATCTTCGCAACGCCGTCAGCGATCGCGTTCGGCACCGCGATCCGACGTACAAGGCGAAACAACCGGATCGCACGTGGGCGACCGGCAGCAGCCGCCGTCTGGAGCGCGGGCCAGTGCTGCCATCGGTGCGGTCTGTGCTTCTGGCCCTACCAGCCCGCCCCGAATGTGCCTGTCCGGCAGGCGATGCCTCCACATCAGTTCACCTGGATTGTGTGGAACGCTGGAGATTACGCCAACATCTGACAGCTGAGGGTGTAGGGCGACCCGCAGAAGAGCCGGACGAACCGGCGGGTCCTGGATCCGGGGAGCTGTCGATTCACCTCGTGACGATCACGCGGTCAGCGACGACGATGCCCGGCTATGCAACCTGTGCGCCGAGAACCCCGCGGGTCCAGGTGGGATGCTCTGCCCAGATTGCACAGCTCGGCTGGAGGAACGCAACAAGAATCCGTACTCGTGACTCGTGGACGGACGACAAACCCGCTGAGTAGGGCACGAGGCTGGTCCACATCCCACGGCAAATCCGGCCCTACGCGATCGAACACAGGATCATGCCGAGCCGGGCAGCGCCTCTATGTCGTTGGGGCGATGCCGTCATTCGGGGAGCCTGCTAGCGGACACGTAATAATCCGGTTGGGCGGACATTTGGCTCCGGGTCGGCGGACATGATTTCTCCGGGTGGGCGGACATCCGAGGTCTGCGGGACACGCCTGAGCAAATGCGAAACGGGATCCCTTCGAGCGAGTTGAGTTTTGGTTGCTGAGCCAAACCAACTGACGCGTCGAAGGGATCCCGTTGACCAAGTCTGACAGGGAGATCATGGAGATTCTGGAAGCGTTCGACTTAACACGCTGCGCGCATTCGGCCGCGGAGCTGGCGGGTGTGGACGAGAAGACGGTGGCCCGGTATGTCGCGGTCCGCGACTCGGGCCACGACCCGCTGGCAAAGCTGCGGCGACCGCGGGCGATAGACCCGTTCATGGGAAAGATCGAGGAATGGGTGGACAAGTCCGGGGGCCGGGTGCGTGCGGATGTGGTGCATCAGCGGCTGACGGCGATGGGGTTCACCGGCACCGACCGCAGCACGCGGCGCGCGGTCGCAAGGGCGAAAGCGGCGTTCAAGACCGGGCACCGCAGAAAATACCGGCCGTGGCTGCCGGAGCCGGGGATGTGGTTGCAGTTCGACTGGGGTGAGGGCCCGCGGGTGGCGGGTCGGCGCACGCAGTTGTTCTGCGCGTGGCTGGCGTGGTCACGATTCCGGGTGGTGATCCCGTCGTGGGATCAAACCCTGGGTTCGTTGGTGCTAGGTGTGGACGTGACGTTGCGCCGGATCGGTGGTGCGCCAACGTATTTGCTGACCGACAACCCGAGAACCGTGACGGTGGACCGGATCGCGGGGATTCCGGTGCGGCATCCCGAAATCATTGCTGCCGGAAGACATTACGGCTGCAAGGTAGAGACGTGTGAGCCGTTCGACCCGGAATCCAAGGGCGGGGCGGAACACACGGTGAAGATCGCCAAGGCCGATCTGGTGCCGACCACGGCGAACCTGTTGGCGGAGTATGCGACGTTCACCGATCTGGCCGACGCGTGCTGGGCGTGGTGCGAGCGGATCAACGCCCGCCCGCACCGCGAGACCGGCGTGGCGCCGGTGATCCGGCTGGGGATCGAACGTGAGCATCTGCATGTGCTGCCCGCCGAGCCGCATGCGATGGCGCTCGGTGAGGAACGCCTGGTCACCGACGATCAAACGATCCGATGGGGGTCGGTGCGGTATTCGACCCCGGACGGGCACCAAGGCAGGAAAGTCTGGTGCCGGGTTGCCGGTGAGGAGTTGGTGATCACCGGGCCGACCCCGGCCGGGTTGGCTGAGATCGCGCGGCACCGGCTCTCGACGCCAGGGAACCCGCGCATCCTCGATGAGCACTATCCGCACCACGTCGGCGGTGATCTGCCGCGGGTGCGGAAACTACGGCCCCGCACCGTCGAGGAGATCGCGTTCCTCGAACTCGGCGAGGGCGCGCACCGCTGGCTGGTCGAGGCTTCAGCCTCCGGGGTGTCGAGGATCCGCGCGAAAATGACCCGCGCCCTCGAGTTGGCCGCCCTCACTAGCTCAGAGGCGGTCGAGGAAGCACTCGGGGTAGCTGCGGTCGCGGGCCGCTTCGACGACGGCGACCTGGCCGCGATCCTCGATCACCTCGCGAAGTTCTCTCGCCTCACCGACGAGACGCGCGCCGACGAGACGCACTCGGCGCAGCCGGGCACCAGTAACTGGGAAAGGTTCGGCGCATGAGCCACCCGAGGCCACCGGCGCTGCCGGAAGAGCTGGACAAGATCTGCCGCCGGATGCGCCTGCCCTATCTGCGCAAGGCCGCACCCGACGTGCTCGCCACCGCCCGCGCCCAACGCTGGGACCCCGCCGAAGTGCTGCGGGTGCTACTCGCCGAAGAGGTCACCGGCCGCGACTCGGCGACCCGGCGGATGCGACGCAAGACGGCGAATTTCCCAACTGGCAAGACATTTTCGTCCTGGCGGCCGGAGGAGTCCACTATCACCGAGGCCACTCAGAACGCGCTTGCTACCCTGGAATGGGTTGGGCGACAAGAGAATTTAGCTGTCGCTGGACCATCGGGTACTGGAAAGAGTCACTTCGTCGAAGCGCTCGCGCATTCGGCGATCGAGAACGATCTGAGGGTGTCGTGGTTCACCCTCGAGTCGCTGACCGCCACGATCGGCAAAGCCAAGGTCGACGGGTCGATCGCTCGCGCGGTCGCCCGCATCTGCAGCTGTGATCTGATCGTGGTCGATGACATCGGCATGCTGCCGGTCGGCGCCGACGCCGCCGAAGCGTTCTACCGGGTGATCGATGCAGCATACGAGCGGCGGTCTATCGCGGTAACAAGCAATATTCATCCGTCCGGTTTCGACACCATCATGCCCAAGACCCTGGCCACAGCCACTGTCGATAACCGGAGTAGGTGCGGGTTCCTTCAACCGGATTTCGCTGGTGTCAACGCATCTCAGCAGCTCTCGGCCCGTTCGATGGCCTGATCAGACATATCCGGCAATCTGCGAGTTATTACAGGAATCCTGGAGCAGCTGCTGTAATCTGCGACACCATGCCGGATTCCGGGACACGCCCACTGTCGCTCGTTCCGGCGGCCACGCCCGATGGCGATGAAACGTCTGTGGAACCGATCCTCGAGCCGGGGCTAGCAGATGTTGTCACGCTCCAGCGGCGCAAGGCCGCCGAGGTTACTGCCGACGACGAGCAGAGTTTCTTCCTGGATACAGTCGCTGAGTATCAATGGGCCAGGGACACAGCGGGTTTGGCTGCTGCCACGCTGGATGGGCTGACCAAGCCGATCATCGAGATCTGCCAGTACTACGGTTTGGTGCCGTGGCAACTGACCCCACGCCAAGTCGACAAGTACTTCGCGGGTGTCGGCAAGCGGGCACGCTCGACGGTGCGCCGCAAGATGACCCTGATCGACAGCTACTTCGCCTTCCTCGAGCAGCGGTATGCCGGTGAGATCGCCCGCAACTACGGCGTCGGCGTGGAGTCGCCGATCGACCCGTTCAACCGGCCGACCCATCGCGGCGACTTCGGGCTGCGGATACCGCCGTCCCAGCGGGCGACACGCGAATTCTTCGGCCGCTGGCGGGAATCGCTGCCGCAGTCGCGCAAGCCGGCGATCGCCCGCCGCGACTACGTCATGGGCAAGCTCACCTACATCTCCGGCGTTCGCGCCGCCGAGCTGTGCTCGGTGAGGATCGGCGACGTTCACTGGGAGTCCGGTCAATGGGGCCGATTCCTGGTGCACGGCAAGGGAGCTCGCGGATCCGGGCCTCGCCAACGCGAGGCTTATCTGTTCGAGGAAGGCCGGGCGCTGTTGTGGTGGTATATCGAGGAAGTCCGCGCCGAATTCTGCGACGACCCAGACGATTCCGAAGCCCCACTGTTCCCGTCCGAGCGGATCCCGCAGGCCGTCGCCGCGTTGAATCTGGCCACCCCCGGCATCGCGGTCACCCCGTCGACGTTCCGGCGGGCACTGAAAGCCGTCGGCCGCCGGTTTCTCACCGGCCCAGTGACCGAGCTGCATCCACATCTACTCCGACATGCCTGCGCAACCCACAACTACGAGCGGGGAATGTCGCTCTGGGAAGTACAGAAATTATTGGGACACGATCGCCCGACCACCACTGTTTCCTACCTGGCCACCGCACACGCCGACCCGGAAACCGCGAGCCTGGCAGCAGCCGGGAGAGCGGTGCAACGACTCGTCATGGACAAAGGAACCCTGCGATGAAATGGAACCTGCGCTGGGCCGCGGCCAAACGCGACATCTGGCGGCCCAGCGAGCTGATGACCGTATTCGCCGAGGTCGGCTTCACGCCATCGCTGAGCAAAGTCGCCGCCCTCTGGAGCAACAAACCCACCACGGTCAGGCTCGATGACCTGGACAAGATATGCGCCGCACTGCAGTGCACGGTCGCCGATCTCCTGGAAGCCGAGCCCCTCACGACCGCCAATGAGCAAGAGCGGCAAACCAATCGGGCCGTCGGTGGGACGGATGAACCCGTGCGACCGACCGCCCGCCGCGGCGGGACCAAACGATCGATGCCGCCGAACTGACCCGTGACAGCGACACCGAGGAACTGGCCGATCGGGCAGTGCCCGGTCTGCCTGGGCTGGGGCGAGAGACGGCAATACACCACCTGCGCCCCCTGCGGGAAATGGCGCCGCGCCTTCCCAGAATGCAAGCCGTGCTTGCGATGTCGGCATCGCAACCATGTCAGCGACGAGGGACTCTGCCGCTCGTGCTTGCAAGTCCTGCGTGTCGACGATCCCGGATGGCTGCTCGATCCCGTGCCCGGCCGCCCGACGCAACTCACGCTGATCCTGCCGGAACTGCGCTCGTTTCGGGCCACCCCGATCGTTCTGCCCGCGAAGTGGAAAAACCCAAGTGCCGCAACGGGAAAACCCTTCCCCGACCTGGTGCCGACCCCGCAGCAACGACGGCGGCTGACCCCACGGCCTCCCGCGCCATCGATATCACCTCACCTGCTCGACCCCACGCAGATCATGCTGTTCGACGCCCGTCGAGACTGGAGTCGCTTCACCGTCGGTTCCCCCAATGCCCTGCCTGAGCTGACACCGGCAGCCACAGCCCTGCTCGAGGAGTTCCAGCAGCACGCACGAAACCACGGGTGGGGTCCGATGCCCCGCAACGCCGGGGCGATGACCTTGCGGGTCCTGCTGGGCTGGCTCGGCGCAGCCGCCCCCATCCCCGAAGCCGACATCCGTGCGGTCGCCGACCACCGCCCCAATTCCGCCATCCGACGCGTCCTGCAGTTCCTCGACGCTCACGGCATGGTCATCGCCGACCCCGCCCGCCAAGGCGACACCATCGAACGGGCCATCCAGCAGCGCATCGACACCCTTCCCGATGCCCTCGCCGATGAAATCGGTTGCTGGATAAGTGTTCTGCGTGGCGAAGGACGCCGACCACACCCACAATTCCCCTTCGCCACGATCCGCTCCTACCTGAACTGCCTGCGGCCGACGCTGGCCATCTGGACCGAGTCCGTCACCAGCCTGCGTGAGATCACCGGTCCCGACATCCAATCCGCCCTCGACCGGCAACCACCCGTCACAGCCCGCAACCTGCTCTCGGCCCTGCACAGCCTGTTCCGCGCCCTCAAACAAGAACGACGCATCTTCCGCGATCCCACCCGCGGGATCACCCTGACCGCGATGCGTCGCCTGCCCGTCCCGATTCCCACCGACCGCCTGCACGGTCTCATCGACCGCACCGAAGGGCAGATGGCCAAACTCGTCGTCGCCCTCATCGCCATCCACGGCCTGGGCAAACAAGAAACCACCCACCTGCAACTGAACGATCTCGACCTATCCGCCGGACGGCTGCTGGTTCGACGACAAACCCGACACCACACCGTCTACCTCGACGAACTCACCCACACCCTCGCGCTCGACTGGCTACACCAGCGGCGGCGCCTCTGGAGCCGAACCTCCAACCCCCACCTGCTGGTCAGCCAGGTGACCGCAGCCGATGCCACGCTCCCACCCGTCTCCCACCGGGTCATCGACATCATCTTCGAGCGGCTCGGTCTCACCCCATCCCAACTCCGCCGCGACCGCATCCTCGACGAAGCCGCACACACCGCCGACCCCGTCCACCTCATGCGCGTCTTCGGCATAACCGCCAAGACCGCCATCACCTACGTCCAAGCAGCCCACCCCGAACGCCGCTCCACCACACCCCGGTAACAACCCGCCGACGACCGCCCACATCCGCGAACCCGACCCGCTTCGACCACACACCACCCGACCACGCACGGGTTCATCGCATACCACCACCGAGAATCGGCGAACCCGCGCGCTTTCGCCTGCTCCACCACGCGCATCTCGTGCTCACCACAGGTGATTCCCACCGCTTGGCCGAAGCGCTCGCCGGCAAGGGGGTGGTCGCCTTGGCCTGACCCAGCACCTCCAGCGCCGCGGCCCGCGGCTAGAACGGCTCACCGTCGAACATCGGCTCGCCGCGGCTGCCGCCGAACAGGAACGCGAACCGGCCCAGATCGACGCGCAACAGCTCGATCGAGTAGGTATCGGACCCGACGACCCCGGCCAGCGATTCCGCAACGGCCGGACCAGCATTCGCCAGCCAATCATCGAGAAACATCAGCATCTCGGCGAGTTCGACGGCATCGGCAGTTGCCAGGCGGATGTCAGACACGACCACCACAATGCACCACCTCACACAACGCGGAAACCCCGGACCGCCGACGGCCACCCACCCGGACAACCAATGGCCGCCGATCCGGAGAACTAATGTCCACCAGCCCGGACGCTAGCTGTCCACCCACCCGGTTTTCCCGGTGACCGTTGACAGAGCCGAACTGGCGGAGGGTCAGTATGGATCTCGCCGGTCTGCGCAGCCTCCCCGCCACGAGATACCCGTTGAGCTGCATCAGTTGCCGTGCGGACAGGCTCCGCGGCGACGGTACGTGCACCCTCGGAGCGCGGGTTCGCGGCGACGGGCTTCCCACTGTCGTCAGTTGAGCGCCTGGCGGTGGCGTCTGTCTTCGTGGCGTCATTGGCGGCGGCGATCAGCTGGCGGGCCCGCTTCGGGGTGATTTCGAGCAGGTCGGCGACATCGTCGTCGGTGTTGCCTTGCTCGCGGATCGTCACGGCGGCCACCGCTTGACGATGTTGATGCTCAGCGGTTTCGGTGGCAGCGCGTTCCCGCACTGCCGTGATCTGCTGCTCGAGCGCGGCGATGTTGTCATCGCGCGCCTGCTCGATGGTCGTGATTGCTTGCCAGGCCGCGATGTACTCCTGCACGGCCCCGGTGACGGCCTTCTCCCGTTTGCGGGCAGCATTCCGGCGGGCCCGGATTCGTGTGCGAGAGCGTTGAAGTCGTTCGATGACCTCTGGTGAGCGAGTGCCGCGGGCACGACGGCGGGCGACGTTGTCGTCCATGCCGAATTCCTGACCAACCGATCCGCGTGTCAGTCCCCTGCCACGAGGGTACGCGCTGATCTTCGTGTCGACCTCGGCTATTTCGGTGCCATCCCTCCTCGAACCAGTTCGCTCAGTCGCTCCCGTCAAGACGGCTGCGGCGACACTGCGGATGTCAATTCGCCTGTGTCTCAGGTGAAACCACGTCCACTGAGTCGTTCGCCTGCCCTGACTTTGCTCAGCGGCCGGCGGCTGTTGTCTGCCAGCAAGTAACCGAAATCCCCGTGTCGGAACATGGCGGGGTAAGCGCGGACCGCGCTTTTGTAGGCGCGTCGCGCCTTCTTGACCGGTTTCAACCGTCGATACTTGCTGCGGATCCAGCGCACCAGGTAGGAGTTGATACGCGTCAGGAGGGGATGAAGCGCGGAGGGATAGAACGCTCCGTAGTACCGCATCCAGCCGCTCACGACCGGATTGATCGCTTTGGCCAGTTGAGCGAAGGTCGAGCCGATCCGATGGTGAAGCCGCCAGGAGCGAACCACACCACTGATCTTCTTCAAGGCTTCCTTGCTGATCGCGGGCTGGAACGACATGAAGGTGCCGCCGTTCCTCGTCCGTGCCGTGCGAGACCTGAACGTGAACCCCAGGAACGTGAACTGCGTGACGCCGTACTGTTGGCGCCGGTTCGCGTCCCGGCAGTAGACGATCTTGGTTTTGGCCGGGTGCAGAGCAAGCCCGACCTCCTCCATCCGTTCCTGCAGTGCCGCCAGAACCTGGCGGGCCTGACGTTCGGTGGTGCAGTGCACGACCGCGTCGTCGGCTTATGTTGACCGGGGAATTATGTTGACCGTGGTGGTGTAGGTGCTGGTGAGGGCGGTTTTGGTGGTTGGTTGGTCGACATAATTCCGGGGTCGTTGCGAGGTTCGGCTATAGCTGGTCGAGGAAGGCGAGCAGGGTGTCGGGGGCGTGGTAGCGGCCGGGTTTGGTGTCGTGGGGTTGGACGCGGGCGAGGGCTTGTTCCTTGATCGTCATGTCGGCGTGCAGGTAGGCCTGTGTCGAGGAAGGGTCCTGGTGGCCCATCCACAGTGCGATGACCGAGGTGTCGACCCCGGCGTGCAGCAGGGCCATCGCCGCGGAGTGCCGCAGGGTGTGCGGGGTGACGTTCTTCGCGGCGATGGTCGCGCAGGTGTCGGCGGCGTGGGCGGCGTGTTTGGCGACGAGCTTGGCGACGGCGCCCCGCGTGAGCGCGCGACCCGTCCCGGTGGTGAACAGCGGGTCGGTTGGTTCGCCGGTGTTTTCGGTGAGCCAGTCCCTCAGCGCGGCGACGGTTTGTTTGGTCAGCGGGGTCGCCCGATCTTTTCGTCCCTTCCCTCGGCAGGTGAGGTGGGCTCCGTGACCGAGACCGACGTCGCCTCGGGTGAGGGCGATCAGCTCGGACACCCGCAGCCCGGTTTGGCAGGCCACCAGCAGCAGCGTGTGGTCGCGGCGGCCGAGTCGGGTGGCGTGGTCGGGTGTGGCGAGCAACGCGTCGGTTTCCTCGGCGGTCAGGAAGCAGACGATCGCGCGGTCGGCGCGTTTGGGTGCGATGGCCAGCACCCGGCTGATCTGTTCGGCGTGCTCCGGTGCGTGCAGCGCCGCGTATCCGAACAGCGACCGGACCGCCGCCAACCGCGTGTTGCGGGTGGTGACGGTGTTGCGCCGCTCGGTTTCGAGGTGCTGCAGGAACGCGATGATCATCGGTGCGTCCAGGACCGCGAAATCCATGACGGCGGGCGATGTCCCGGTTCGCCGGGAGGCGAATCCGAGGAGCAGGCGGCAGGTGTCGCGGTAGGCGGCGATGGTGTGGGGGCTGGCTTGGTGTTGCCGGATCAGCTTGTTGGTGAAGAATCCTTGCAGGATCGGTGCCAGCGGGCTCATGACGGGTCCCCGAACAGGTGTTGTTCGAGTCGCCCGGCTGCCAACAGAAGCAATTCCGGGTCGTGCTGGAGATACCAGTAGGTCGATTTTGGGTCGACGTGACCGAGCCAGGTAGACAGCAACGGCAGTCGGGCTTGGACATCGCCGCCGTCGCGATACCAGTCGAGCAAGGTCGCGACAGCGAAACAGTGACTTGTCTCCGCAGTGACCGTGTGCAGTTAGGTTCGTGTTGCGTTTGAGCGGGGGGCGGTTTCGGATGTGGAGTTTGAGACGCTGGTTGCTGCTCGTGTTGCGAATAATCTTGGAACATCTGTGACTGACGTCACTATCGCGTGCTGTGTCAGCAGGGCCCGATGATCTTCTGCCATGTCGGCGACAGGTGGGTGACGTTTGCGTTCGAGTTGACGGCGATGCGGTGTCGCGGGACTTCTTCGTGTTGTGCGGCGAGGCGTGCCAGGGGCCTGAATGGTCGCTATTGGGCGTCCGAATCGGTTGGCGCAATTCGCCATAGCGACCGCTCAACTTCGCCGGCGAGTGTTATGGCCATGCTGGCCTCGACGTAGGTAACCGGCCCTGTTTTGTGCGCTGCTTGGTTTCGGAGATGTTGGATCAGGCGAATTCCGGAGGCAACCGACTTGCTGATCTGTCCCTCCTGTTCGAGCATGAACATGATCTCGGTCATGCTGCGGGCACGTCGGCTGCCTGGCTCGATGAGGTCGGCGCGGCTGCATGCTTCGCGTGCGGCGAGTTCGACATTCGCGAAGGCCATCATCACGGCAGCTTCCGGATCGATCTCCAGGACCTGTCGGGCCTTGGACGAGTCTTGGTCGGCTTGCTCGGAACCGAGCCGCCCTGCTGGCTGCGCGTCTTCTTCCTCCTGGCGGATCTTCTCTGCCATGTCCAGGGCGATCTGCCAGGAACCGGCGCCCATGCTCATCTTGGTTGCGCGGGGAAGCTGGTCTCCCACTCGTTGCAGTAACCCCTGTATGGACTTGCGCAGCAGAGCCACGATGACAGCCGCGCTGATCGGCCACCCGAGTGAGTTGACCAGCGACGCAACAAGTTCGAGGGCTCCCATCGAGCGAACCTAACACCCGTAACAGTCGTAGATGTCGGATCTCGATCAATCTGTCGGTGTCGGAGCACCTAACCCGATGCGGAGCTCCCGACTGCGATGCTGGTTGCTGCTCGTGTAGCGACAGGCCAGGACGTGCCAGACGAGCCGGTCGGTGATATCTGCAAAGGCGCGCGCCTTTTCGGCCGCGCCAGGGTGATGCTGGAGTTGATTCTCGGTCGATCGACGCTGCGGCGGTCGTTCTGTGTGGGTCGTTCGCGTTAGCGTGGCTTTATGAGCGAGGCTGTTCCCCCGTGGGCGTATGAGGAAGCGCAGGTGCATCCGCACGATCTCGATGGGCTGAGTGGGCGGAGACCGAGCGGGCCCGGTTGATCGAGCTGTTGGCGCCGTGGTTGGTTGATGGTGTCGAGCATGTTGGGTCGACGGCGGTTCCCGGGCTGGCTGCCAAGCCGATCATCGACCTCATGGCGTCGGTGAACGATGTCGATGCCGTGATCGTCCAGGCGGCGGACCGACTCACCGCTGGCGGATGGTGTTATGTGCCGCCAGAGTTGGATGGTCGGCCTTGGCGTCGTTTCTTCGTCAAGCCAGACGCCACCGGACAGCACCGAAACGCGCACCTGCACTTGATCACATCCGGTCACCCGCGTTGGTCCGAGCAGATTGCCTTCCGCGACGCGCTGAGGCGCGACGAGCAGCTGGCCAAAGAGTATGAACACCTGAAACTGCGGTTGGCCGACCAGTACCGACACGACCGCGAGACATATACGAACGCCAAAGCCGAATTCATCGCAGAAGCGCTCCGACCCGGGGGCGAGCTCAGCACTGACTGACTGTCGGCCAACCCGATTCGGTGTGGTGCATCAGCATGGTCCGATGATCTGCTGCCGTGTCGGTGGCAGGCGGATGACGTTGGCGCTGGGGTCGGCGGCCGTGCGGAGCCGCTGGATCTCTTCGTGTTGCGCGGTGATTCTCGACAGAGTCTGGGTTCGAAAGTCGGCGAGTTGCTCGATTTCTGAATCGGCCTGTGCCAAGCGCTTTTTGAGCTTGTCGATTTCGGCTTTCAGTCGTTCGATCTGGGCGAGTTTCGGGTCGGGAGTTTCGCCGTCGTGTTGGAGTTGCCGGAGCCGGAGCTCGAACTCGGCGCGCAGGTGGGCGTAGGGCCGGGTGCCGTAGAAGGCGGTGCGGTCGACCCCGGCCTGCGAAGCCAAGGTCTTGATGTCGCAGCCGCCGCCGGCCGGGATTTCGCCGCGCAGCAGCCGATCCATGGTGGTGCGGATGCGGTTCTCGGTCTCAACTCGTTGTGCGGCAGTAATTCTCATGACTTGTCCTTGCCGATGGCGGGCGTGGTGGCGGCGTCGATGTCTGCGACGACGCGCAGCGCGCGGGTGTAGTCGGTGGTGAGCCGGTCGCGTTCGGCGGCGCGGGTCTTGCCGAGCTGGCCGAGGAAGGTCTTGGTGCGCTGGGCGTGTTCGGCCCAGACGTCGCGGTGGGCCTGGTGATGGGTGGCCTGCGGGCAGCGCGCCGAATCACACATGCCGATCAGCGGCCGCGTCGCCGTCGGGGTGCCAGCCAGCTTGAGGCAGAGCGCCCGGGCGGGGTCGGTGAACCAACAAAAATTGGCTGGGCCGATGTGCAGCGTCTTCGCCCGTTTGGATAGCAGGTTGAGGATGTCGCGGTCGTTGCGTTGAACCTTCGGCGCTGCAACTGATTCGGGGTCGGGTCCAGCGTCGATGCCGGCGAAGAACTCGATGAGGCTGCGGGCGCCGGGCCCGGCGGGCAGAATGCCTTGCTGGTAATTGCGGAACTCGGCCAATACCAGCTGAAGGTTGCGGTCGGCCTCGTGTTTGTTCACCTCGGCCAGCAATTCCGCTTGCGCCCCACCAGGTTTGGCGACATATCCTTCGGTCGTGGCGGTCGCGATATGTTTGAGCTGCAGTTTCGCTGCGAGAACCCCTCCCGGCCGGTAGGCCATTTCCAGCGCGAGCGTTCTTCTGAGCATGCGCAAGGAGGCGGAGCCTTCGGGGATCGGATCCAGTCCCTGCCGTTGTCCTGCTGGGGAGTTGACCCAGTTGCGGAACCAGTTGTAGCGGACGTAGAAGGAGAAGCGGCCGAACAACAGCTCGCCATCATGTGGATTGTCGTGGAGTTGTTCGGCGAGTTCGATTGCGCGGTAGGCGGGTTCGATGACGACCCATTCGTCGTCGGTGCCGCCGAGGGGCTGGCCTTTGACGATCTTGCTGGCGATGCGGTAGCGCTTCATTCCGGAGATGGGTTCCTCGATCGGGCGGCGGCAACCGACACGCAACTCCATCAGTTCACCGCTGCGCATTCCCGACGATGCCGCGAGCACGATGATCACGGCCGTCCGGACGATCCCGACCACGGCAACGGCCTGCGAGCGGTGCAGCGGCAGGCTCCACGGCTGCATCACGCCATCGGCCGTGGGTGCGTGGTCGGCGTTGCGAGCGAACACCTTCTCGACCCCCACCCTTGCGACGGCGTCAGTGAGAGCGCATCTGAGAACTTGGTAGCTGTTCGGCGTGTGATGCCAGATATGTAGAGGGACTCCCGGTACGACTGAGGTTTCCATACCAAAACGTCGTCACCGAGAGTCCCTGTGCCAGTGTCGCTTACCTGCTCGTGTTCGTTGTGCCCGGCCCACGGCGAGTCCCCGATCACCTCGCCGGAATGCCCGTTCTACCCATCCTCGTCGCTGACCGACCCCGAGTGGGCGCTGCTCGAGCCGCTGCTGCCACCCCCGGGCAACCGCGGCGGCAAGGGCGGACGCGCGGAGAAGTGGCCGCGGCGGCTGGTCTGCGACGCGATCTTCTACCTGGTCCGCGGCGGCATCGCGTGGGCGCAGCTGCCACACGATTTCCCGCCAGCGAAGACCATCTACGACATCTACCGGAGGTGGACGAAAGCTGGTGTGTGGCAACGCATCCACGACGCACTTCGAGACCGGGCGCGGGTGCACGCCGGGCGTGACCCGCACCCGACGGCGGCGATCATCGACTCCCAGACCGTGCGCGGCGCCGACACCGTGGCCGCCGCCACGGCCGGTTACGACGCGGGTAAAAAGACCAAAGGCCGCAAACGCCACATCGCAACCGACTCGGCCGGGCTGCTGCTGGCGGTGGTGGTCACCGCCGCCAGTATCCAGGACCGTGACGGCGCCCACCGGCTGCTGACCGCAATGCGTGCCCGATTCGCCACGATCACGCTCGTGTGGGCCGACGGCGGCTACGCCGGACGGCTCGTCGAATGGGCGAAATCCGTTCTCGCACTGACAGTTCAGATAGTCAAACGCTGCGACACCGCCACCGGGTTCAAGGTACTGCTACTAGTTACGTGGAATCTGTCCACAGGGAAGATTGTCCCCTGCGGAACGACCACGGACTAGGGAGAAACCTTGGGCAGCAAGGTGGTACTGGAGGAGAAGTGGCCGGTGCTCGGCCGGCACGAGCGGGCGGCCGAGTGGCTGCGGGTATGGACTGATCTGGGGCGGGCGCCGCGGACGATCGATGCGTATGCCCGGGGTTTGGCCGAGTTCCTGACGATGTGCGAGCGGGAGGGCATCGACCCGGTCACCGCGACCAGGGCGCACGTCGCGGTTTACGTGCGGGAGTTGAACGAGCGGCCGAGCCGCCGCGGAGCGAACGTCGTGTCCATCGACTCGGGATCGGGCCTGGCCAACGCCACGATTCAGCAGCGGATCGTGCCTGTTCGGCTGTTTTATGACTATTTGATGGAGGAAGGGCTGCGGGAGTCCAATCCCGTTGGGCGAGGCCGCTATACGCCGCGTGGTCGCCATGGCAGCCACCAGCGGGGCCTGGTCCCGCGGATGACGAAACTGCCGTGGATCCCCACCGAGCAGCAATGGCTGGCTGTGTTGGAAGTGGCCGCCGCCGAGCCGGTTCGTAATCGGGTGATGCTGGCGCTGGCCTATGACGCCGCGCTGCGGCGTGAAGAGCTGTGTTCGCTGCGGACCGACGATCTCGATCCGGCGCACCGGACGTTGCGGGTGCGGGCGGAGACGACCAAGAACCGGTGCGAGCGGGTGGTGCCGTACTCCGCGCCCACCGGGGTGCTGCTGTCCGGCTATCTCGCTCATCGCGCCACGATCAGCAGGGCGCGCGGGCCGTTGTTTCTGTCGGAGTCTCGTCGCAACCACGCGCAACCGCTGACCTTGTGGACCTGGTCGAAGGTCGTGCGTCGGATCGCGCTGGCCGCCGGAGTTGCCCGGTTCTCGACTCACACCACGCGGCATTTGTGCCTGACCGATCTGGCGCGCATGGGGTGGGAACTGCATGCCATCGCCCGATTCGCCGGCCATCGCAACACCGAGTCGACGCTGACTTACATCCACCTGTCCGGCCGTGACCTGGCCGACAAGCTCGCCAAGGGCATGGAGCAGATACATTCCTGGCGGGTCGACATGCTCGCCCGCCTTGGCGAGCAGGCGACGGGAGCCGCGCACCGGTGACCACGATGCCATCGGCGGCCGTCGACACGACGGCCGCGGATCCCACCTGGACCTGGCCGTTCGGCCCGTCGCTTTACCAGCAGCGCACCGCGCTCACCGCCGTGGAAACATCGGCACTCCAGCGATTGGGCCTGGATCTTCGCCGCCGCCCCGGCCGCCATGATCCCCAAGCGCCGGGCTGGACGGCCATCAGGTGGCTGCTCCGCCCGCTGGACGACCTTCGTGGGTCACTTTGCTTGGCGGACAACGAATACCACGTCCAAGGCGTGAACGACGCTATCGCGCAGATCCTGCTGCGCTGCGGCGAGCACGGCAGAACATTCTGGTGTTGGAGGGCCGACGACTGGGTCCAGCTGATCGGCGAAACCTCCGCGACGTTCGCTGCCTCGTCTCCCGGCTGGGCGAAGGGAACCGCGCGGTCGACGTTGGTCGCGTTCGCTTACCTGGTCGGAGGCTTCACCGACTTCGATCGTCTGGGCGGATTCCAGCGGATGCCGTTGAGCAGACGCGTATTCGGCGCCGAACTCGTCGACCATGCCCAGCATCAGGTCGCGCGGGTGCTTGACGGATGGGGCTACCGAGCCGACTCCGCTGCAGATCGCCGGATCTCCCCGGCTCTTTGCCAAGCGTTGCTGCTCAACCGCAGCCCGCGGCTGGAGGATCTGACCACTGAGGTGTTCGCCCGGCTGCGTGAGCACTCTGCCATGCGTCGCAGGCATGTCGGCGCTCTGCACGCCATCCAACGCGCAGTCGCCTCCCTGGGCTTCTGTGAACCCCCGCCGTCCCCGTTCCGCGGGAAGATGCCCGAGATCGAGGGCACCGCACCGGAATGGGCGGACTGGGTGGAACGCTGGTATTCGACATCGACGCTCTGCCCGAAGGCCCGCGCGTCCGCCCGCAACGTGTTGTCCAAAATCGGCCGATGGCTGATCGAGGAACACCCGCAGATCACCGAGCCGACGCAGTGGACCCGGCAGACCTGCGCTGCGTGGGTCGCCGCATTGGACCGGATGCGGGCCGGGGACTACAACCAGTGGAACGATGGGCTCGGTGATCGGAAAGGGAAGCCGTTCTCGGCGGAAACCAAGTCGGGATATCTCACCGCGACCAGGGCATTCTTCCGTGACTGCCAGGAGTGGGAGTGGATCCCGCGCCGGTTCGACCCCGCGCGGGCGCTGGCGACCCCGCGAACGGTCCTGGCGATGCTCGGGCCCGATCCCCGTGCGATCGCCGACGACATCTGGGCCAAGCTGCTCTGGGCCGGGCTCAACATCGAGCCCGACGACTTGCCGACCAGCTACAGCAGCCTGCGCTATCCGCTCGAGTTCCTGCGGGCAGTCGCCTTGGTCTGGTTGTTCAGCGGCCAGCGCAGCGCCGAAATCGCCCGGCTGCGGGTCGGTTGCATCCGTTGGCAGCACGACGGATTCCCCATCCCCGGTGATTCCCGCGAGGTTCTGGCCCGAGACGCCGTCTGCCTGTTGGACATCCCCACACACAAGACCGGGACCGCGTTCACCAAACCCGTGGATCCTTTGTTGGGCAAGGCAATCGAGGCATGGGAAGCAGCACGACCCGACCAGCCGAAGATGCTCGACCGCAAGACAGGTGAGCAGGTGAACCTGCTGTTTGCGCTGCGCGCCCACCCGATGGACAAGACCTACATCAACCGCACGATCATTCCCGCTCTCTGCCGCAAGGCCGGAGTTCCCACCGCGGATGCGCGCGGCGCCATCACCAGCCACCGAGCGCGATCCACGATCGCCAGTCAGCTCTACAACGCGAAAGAGCCGATGACCCTGTTCGAGTTGCAAGCCTGGCTCGGTCACAGCAGCCCCGAATCAACCCAGCACTACGCCAAGATCACCCCGAACACCCTGGCCAGGGCCTACAATGACGCCGGTTACTTCGCCCGCAACGTCTGCACCATCGAAGTCCTCGTCGATCGCGACGCCGTCACCTCCGGCCAGGCCGCCGCCGGTGAACCCTGGCAGTTCTACGACCTCGGGCACGGCTACTGCACCTACTCGTTCTTCGAACAGTGCCCGCACAGAATGGCTTGCGCCCGTTGCGATTTCTACACCCCGAAGCATTCCAGCAAAGCCCAGCTTCTGGAGGCCAGAGACAACCTCCAGCGGATGCTGGCCAGCGTTCCGCTCACCCACGACGAGCAGGCCGCAGTCGACGACGGCCAGGCCGCGCTCGACCGGCTCCTGGAGCGGTTGGCCGACGTCCCCACACCGACAGGGGCGACACCCCGCCAGATCGGCATCCCGGCAACGGCGACCCTACTGCCGATCATCTCCGTCAGCCAGGGCGAACAGGCATAAACTTGACAAATCAGATTCCACAGAACCCGCCGCTGGGTGGTAGAGCGCACGTTCGGCTGGCTGGTCAAGCACCGACGCTGCGTCCGCGACTACGAAACCCGCACCGACCACCACGAAGCCATGGTCTACATCGCCGCCATCCATACCCTGACCCGCCGGCTCGCCCGCACCACCGACCCCAACACATGAGTTCTCAGATGCGCTCTGAGCTTGTGATTTAAGGTGTTGGGTCGCGGTTGCGTGAGAACTGTTGTGTTCGTGTGTGTTTCGGTGGCAGTGGCTCGGCGTGTCCGCGTGACATGAAGGCGGCCACCGCTTCATGATCTTCGGGTTCCTGCGAAAGATCCTGAAGAAGAAGACGGTGGCCGTGGCTCAGATTGTGCCCGAGGCGGCGGGTTGTGGCGAGCGGACACGCTCGCCAGGACCGGATTGCCTTGCGGGATTTCGTTGTTCGTTCTACGACAGCCTCGCGGTGCGCGGTGATGCGTTGTTCGATTTGACCGATGCGGTGCTGTGTGCCGACGGGCCGGTGACCACGCTGGTCGGGCTGTCGTTGGCCCCGGAGCACCGTCGGGGGCACGGCGGGCTCTACGACGGTCTGGCTGCCGGGCAGATCCGCGTGGACCGGCTGCGTACGGCGCTGGCGGGTCCGCCGCTGCCCCGCGACACCCACGGCCGGCTGGTGCTGGCCGTGGATGTGAGCCCGTGGCTGCGGCCCGACGCGGTGACCAGCGCCGACCGGTCGTTCTGCCACACCTACTGCCGTGGTAAGGGCCAGGCACAGTTGATTCCCGGCTGGCCGTACTCGTTCGTCGCGGCGCTGGAAACCGGCCGGTCGAGCTGGACGGCGCTGCTCGACGCCCAGCGTATCGGCCGCGCCGACGACGTCACCGAGGTCACCGCCGCGCAACTGCGTGAGGTGATAACCCGGCTGCGGGCCGCCGGGCAGCACAACCCGGGCGAGGCGGACATTCTGATCGTGTTCGACGCCGGCTACGACATCATCCGCCTAACTTGGCTGCTCGCCGACTTGCCCGTCGAGTTGCTCGGCCGGGTCCGCTCCGACCGCGTATTCTGCCTGCCTGCTCCACTGCGGCGGGCCGGCACCAACGGCCGTCCCCGCCGGCACGGCCGGGAAGTCACGCTGAACCAGCCCGACACGCATCCCGAACCTTCCGCCGAAACACGCACCAACACAACCCATTACGGTCAAGCGCGAGCCCGATCATTCAATCGGCTGCACCCTCGCCTGCCCCACCGCGGCGCCTGGGCCGGCCATGACGGCCCGACCCCGGTCATCGAGGGCTCACTCATCGAACTGCGTGTCGAGCACCTTCCCGGCGACCGCAACCCGAAACCGGTGTGGCTGTGGCACTCCCGACCCGACACCACCGCCGACACCATCGACCGGTACTGGCAGGCGTTCCTACGCAGATTCGATCTCGAGCACACGTTCAGATTCTTGAAGCAAACCCTCGGTTGGACCCGCCCCAGGATCCGTACCCCCGACCAAGGCGACCGGTGGACCTGGCTCATCCTCGCCGCTTACACTCAACTCCGCCTCGCCCGCGGCCACACCACAGATCTGCGCCGACCCTGGGAAAAACCCGTCACGGACCCGGCCCGGCTCACTCCCGCCCGCGTCCGCCGCGGGTTTCGCCACCTCCGCCGGAAGACCACTCTGCCCGCCAGCGCGCCGAAACCCTCCCGGCCAGGACCCGGCCGCCCACCCGGGACCAAAAACCAGCATCGCGCCACCCACCCCGACGTCGGCAAACCCACCAAAAAAGGTGCCGCCGCTGACGCGGCGGCACCTTAAATCACAAGCTGAGAGGTTCGCGCAGTCGCGGCATCCAGCGAGACTCGATCTTCCGTCGGCCGGTTTGCCGGGCCAGTATCCCGGTGGCGATGGTCAGCAGGGGGTCGTCGGCTGACCATCCAGTGGTCAGTCTCTCGGCGGTCTTGTGGTCTTCCTGCAGAGGCAGGGGTGTGCCGTTCGTGGTGTAGTCAGCCAGAACGGCGAGGATGTCCTGGATCGGTTCCGCGGAAACAGGACTCAGTTCTGCGGCCCCGGATCCGAAGAGGCGGTCGTGCTTGCGGATCTGCGCATTCACGGTGACCGCGTGCGGGCCAAGGATCTGGACCAGGTGCAGCGCTGCCGCGAGCATGGGTTGCAGAACTTCGTCGGCGACAGCTGGAGTTTTGTTTTCCCTTCGGCCGCTAGGCATTTCGGCAACCGCGGACGCCGTTGCGCCACCCCAGGGCCGTAGATCGGCGGGAACACGGTCGGCAGTGAATAGGTCCTGGTAGTTGACCAGGTCGACAACGATCTGCGCGGCAGAGCGCCGAACCGCGGGGCTCTGCTCACCGACGACATTGTCGTCTTCGTCGAGGATGTAGCGGCGGAACGCCAGATATGCCTCGCAGGTGTGGGTGTCGACTTCGGACAACGAGGTGACATTCCGCGTTTCGAGCCAGCGGAAAAATCGGGTGAGTTCGTTGAGTCGTGCGACGCAGCTGAGCAGATGTAGTGGTGTGCGGTATGCCCTGGGCAATTCGGCGACGGCGGCATGCTGCGGTGCCAAGGCGGCCATGATCAGTTCTTTGGCGACGAGCCGCCATCGCGGGTTGCCGATCACGGCGAAGTCGAAGCGGCGACTGGCCAATTGGACCTGGACCGCCAGACCGGCGACCTGGGTGAAGTCCCAGAAGTCGTCGTCGAACAGCGTGCGGCGAACGCCATCGGGCAATGCGAACCCTGCCTGCAGGCAGACATCGTTTCCAAGGAATGGTGATGGTTGGTCTTCGCGCAGCCTTTCGGTAGCGGAAGTAGTCATGCGGTGAGTTCCTCTGGGCGGAGTGGGATTTCGGTGTCGGCGTCGGTCACATGGGTGGCTGCGGCGGCGAGTTCGGCAGGATCGAACCGGGCAAGAATCTGATCGATGCGGGAGGCGTAGGGGCCGAAGACCGCCATGAAATGCGCGGCCGGCATCTGCTGCCATTGGCGGGAGAAGAATGCCTTGAGCCGCAACAGGTTCACTGCGTGCCGTGGGGCGAATACCGCCAGCGGGCAGAGCACGCAGATCCAGGGCCTGGCCGGACACGGTTTGCCGACCGGGCCGTGCAGTCCGGACAGTTGATCACCACACGCTGCGGTGAACACATCTCGTGCGCCGCCGACCAGTTCGGCGATGGTGCGGTCGTCCAGATTCATAGCCGCGACCATCTGGGGGTATCCGTTGACGAGTGCGGCTGTTTCGTCCTCGGTGATCACCGCGGGCAGGTGAGCGCGGCGCAACAGATCGTGCTGGGCGTCCTCGATGATGGATTCAACGGCCTGTTGCTGGCCTGGGGTCGTCACCGACAGGTAGTGGTCTCCCTCGACTGCGGGCGTGTGGTTCGGGTCGATCGTGGCACGAGCATTGCCTCTCCAGGTTCTTCTGTCGCGCATCGCGTGATGCGTGGTGCGGATGCGTGCTCGATGAATCTTCAGCGGCTTGCCGTCGGCACCGACTACGCCGTGTCGCTGGACCCAGCGTTGGACCGCGACACGGTCGATCTCACCGATCAGAGTGGGTTGGCCGACGTAACTCAGCCCCAACCAAAGCCGATCGCGGTGGATCGGGTCGATCTGGCTGCGCAGCTGGGTCGAGTGCGCAAGCCACTGCTCGAGCAGTCGGACTGCTGACCGCGGCAAGATGAGGCTTTCGGCGGCGGTGCGGCGTTTGATGTAGGACAAAAGGACTGTTGAGTCGCCTACCCATTCGATGTCATCGACGCCGAGGTCGGCGATGCCGTCGGGAACGATGCCCGAGTAGATGCCGAACAGCAGCCGGTAGGCGATGACGACGTCCAGGTGCGGGAACATCGCCTGCAGTGCGTCGAAGTAATCCGGCCATCGACGATTTTGAAAGGCGCTGTAGGTCAAGCCGATCGCGTGAGCGGTTGTCCGGGACCGGACCGGGCCGAGTCGTGACAGCAGCCAGCAAAAGTTCTCCCATGTCCACCCGTGCTGGGCAGGATCGCCGGCCTGCTGAATCGCGGCCAGAGCACGGCGGTGTTCGGAATAGGACCCATCGACCACCCGGCGGCAGATCTCTGTGAGACGGTGCCAGTCAGCCTCGGGGTATGGCGGCAGAGCACGATGGTTGGGTTGAATGTTGAAATGGCGGCCCGCTGCCAACTCCAATACACCCTCAGCCAGGACGCCGCCGGATCTCGCATACCCCTCAACGAGAGCGCGGGTCAACGATTCCAACCTGCGGGGACCTGCCATCCAGAACTGCGCCAACTGCCCTCGGCGTAGCTCTGACGCGTCACCACCAAAACCCTGCTCAGCGAGCGTCCGAACCATCGCCCGGACAGCTCCCGCATACGCATCCACGGTGCCGGCGGCATCGACGCTCCCCGTGGGGATGTATCAGCTCCACCAACCCGGTCGCCAAATCACGCGCAAGTTTCGGGTTCGGCAATCCTGCGAGGTCGAATTCGGCCCGGCTGCCATCGCTGAACACGCAGCTCAGCCCGAACGGATCATCGATCACACTGGCTGGCATCACAGCTCCTCGTCGGTGTCGTCATCGAATTCGGCGTCGGCTTCCCGCTGTGCTGCGGTATCGTCGACGAGTCCGACTGCCACTCCGGCGATTTCGTAGGCTTGCCGGTAAATCCGTGTCGTATCAAGACGTTTCACGTATTTTTCGGTCGTCAACACGGTCGAATGACCCGGAAGGTCCCGCAGCACCAGCAGTGGATCGGCCTTGGTCAGGTAGAACACCAGCGCCGCGTCGGCGTCGGTGTCACACACCAGCTTCGCCGCCTGCCTGTAGTAACCGGTCACCAGATACTCCAAAGTTTGCATAGAGAAGGAGTGCCGGAGCCGGTGCGGATGGATATGCGGGAATCGGGGTTCGAACCGGGCGCGGATCCGGTCGGACGTGCGCTCGAACACCGTCGCCCACGCCGTGAACGGCCCACCATCACCCTTGACCGCCAGCAGGCACGACCCGCCCTGCGGCGCCACCAGCCGCCGCCGCTCCGCGGGAGTCAGCGACGCCCACGACCGGCGGATGCCGTTGATCCGGCCGCCGCGAGCGTCTGGTTCGGTGACGTGCAGCGGTTCGCCCCAGCGTCGCGGTGGCCGCCATCCCGAGCCGTCGGTGACCGCGGCGCGGTCGAACTGCAGGTAGTCGTGCAGCCCGGCCAGGGCGTCGTAGGAGATCCAGGTGGTGCGGAACTTGCGGCCCTTGGTGATTCCCGCCGGAACCGGGAATGGGATCGGGATCCCCGTCGGCGTCGGCGGTAGTGCCGGGATCTCCCACGGCAGCAGGTGAGTGAACTCGCCCAGCCGCAGCCCCGTCGCCAGCGCCAAATCCCCAATTGCGCTGTTCCGGGTCATCTCCCGCCCGGAGAACCCGGTGTCACAGGAGCCGTCCGGCGCCAGCCCACGCAACCCCTTGCGGAGCAGGTCGATGAAATCCGGCTCGAGGTATTTGATCGTGACGTGCGGCTTCGGGGTGCGGCGCACCGCCAGGTTCACCCGGACCTCGCGGCCGGTGCCAGCGAACACCGCCCGCGCGGACCGGTAGGTGAACGGCTCGGCCGCCGCGTAGCCCTCCTCCATGGCCCACCGGTAGAACAGCGACAGGATGCTCATGTGCTGCCCCCACGTGGTCGCCGCGAACCGCTCCCTGATCGGCCCGGCGGCGCGGTGCTCGGCATACCGGCTCAGCCCGGCTTTCAAGCAATCACGCGAATCGAACAGTGCCACACCGTGTTCGGCGAGGAACTCCGTCCATTCCTTGACCGCTCGCGCGTAGTTCTCCCACGAACTCGGCGCCGGAGCCCCGCTGGCCGGAAGCAGCCGCAGCCACTGGTTGATCACCGTGGTCGGGCGCGGCGCGGCCGGGCCGTCCTCGAACAGCAGGTCCTCATCGATCAGGATCGGCATTCCCTCCGGGATCACCGGCCGGTGCTCGACGTCCCAGGACTGCCAGCCCCGCGAGGTGAAGTAGCTCAAGATCATGGACGCCGAGGGTAGAAACGCCACACACCCCGCCGCAACGCCCAAACACCCAGGCCGCCCACCCTTTCCGGACTAATCGCAACACGGGAACTAAGCGCAGACAATGTGCCTCAAATCATGCACGCGCGGGGGTCGCTGCCACGGCTGCGCCTCGATCCCCGCCGCGGCGAGCAGAACGGTGAAGGTGTGGCCGATGTTGGGGATGTTGAGGCGTTTGCCTCGGGTGTTGACGAAGAAACTCGCCGAAACCGGTTCCGGAAAGCATTGGTCGCGACGCTGCCGGTAGTCGCGCAACACGGCGACGGTCGTGGGGTGTAGCAGCACTTGGCGGGACTTGCCGAACTTCGAGTCGAGGATGATCAGCGTCGCGGTGTCGAAGTCGACGTGGTCGCGGTCGAGATTGCATGCCTCGCTTTTGCGCATGCCGGTCACCGCCAACAACCCGATGAAGGTTTGCCAGGTCGCCGCCCGCAGGGGCGGGTCGAGCCGCCCGGCGGCCGTGATCAGGTCGCTGATCTGGTCGGGTGAATACAGATATGGGGCGACGCGGCGTTTGTGGTGGCACAGCATGTCGGTCGGCGGGATCTCGGTGGCCGGGTCCAGCGCCGCCAGGTGCCGGGCGAAGATCCGCACCACCATCAGCCTGCGGCTCCACCACACCCCGTCCTGACTGTCGGTCGGGGTGTGGGTCGCCCACCGCAACGCCGACTCGACGGTCAGGTGCTCGACGGCGTGGGCTTCGCAGTAACCGATGAACTCCCGCAGGATCCGCGCCTGGCCGGTCAGTTTGAATCCCAACGTCCGCCGCATCACCAGATAAGCCTCGGCGGCCTCACGCAGCGTGCTCATGACCGACCACCCACCGGCCACGGGCGGGCCAGGACCCGCAGAGCGTTGTCGTCGACCTTGGCGTAGATGCTGGTGGCGAGCTGGCTGCGATGCCGCAACACCTGCCCCACCTCGGGCAACGACGCCCCGGCGAGCAGCATCTCGGTGGCCAGGGTGTGGCGCAGCCGATGCGCTCCTAGCCGGTCGAGGCCTGCCCGGGCGCACGCATAACCCATGATCGCGCGGATCGCCGCCGGGGTGAGCCGGCGATAGGGGGCGCGGACGGTGCAGAACACCGTCCGGGCGTCGCAACGTGGCCGGCCGTCGGTGACATAGGCGGCCATCGCTTCACCGACCTGCGCCGGCAACGGGAGCCGGTCGATCCGGTTGCCCTTGCCGTGCACGGTGACCTCGCCCGCGCGCCAGTCGATGTCGCCCAGTTCCAGGTCGGCGACCTCAGCTCCACGTAACCCCAACCGCGCCAACAGCAACAGGATCGCGTAATCACGGCGGCCGGTCACCGTGTCGCGGTCACAGCCGGCCAACAGTCGCGCCACCACCGTGGCGTCGAGACCACGCGGCAGCGACGCCAGCCGCCATCCCGCCACCGCGGGCACCGCGCCCGCCAACCCGGCCGGGACATGCCCGGCCACGTGCAGGAACCGCAACAACGCCCGTAACGCCGTCACCATCGCCTTCGCCGACCCGCGGTTACGGCCCTCGCAATGGGCGAGCATGAACGCGGTGACCTGCCCGGCCGTCAACCCCCGCAGCGCCTCATCCAGCGGCTCGGGCAGAAACTCCAGGAATACCCCGCCCTGCTTGCCATAACAACTCACCGTCGCGGCCGACAAGCCCCGCTCACCGGCCAACCAACCCCGAAACTCCACGATCATCAACGCCACCGCCGTCACCGACGATCCGGTGTCCGGCTCGGGAACAACGCCGATCTCACGCAAAAACCGCACCACCAAGCCGATCCCGCGAATATCGGCGTCGGCGAGGACCTCCGATGTCAGCTCGTTCGGCGACAACGCCCGGCCCCGCACCCACTCACTCAACCGAGCCATCGCCAGGATCGAAGCGCGAATCGACGACTCCGAATACCCCAACCGCGCCAACTCCCCGCGAAACGGCGGCTCCCACAACGCCAACGGCCCCACCACTCTCGTGGCCTGTCCCGAACTGTCCGTGCCCATCGCCTTACTCCTATCCGTAGAGGTGTACTCACCACCACAGACAGAGAAAACAACCGACCGCAACCCCCGGAATTATGTCGACCAACCAACCACCAAAACCGCCCTCACCAGCACCTACACCACCACGGTCAACATAATTCCCCGGTCAACATAAGCCGACGACACCCTGCTGGGGTTCGTCGGTCCCAAGGCCGAAGCCGAGCAGATCAAACAACGGTTGACCGACTTCCTGCGCGAGGACCTCGCACTGGAGCTGTCACCGGACAAGACGCTGATCACCCACGCCCGCACCCAGCGGGCGCGGTTTCTCGGCTACGAGATCTCCGTCGCATCCAGCAGCCACAGGACACGCAAACCCACAGCGACCGATCGGCGGAACCGCCGCTCGGTCAACGGGACGGTCCGGCTGCATGTCCCCGCGTCGGTGGTCAAGGCCAAAAGTGCCCCGTTCGTGTTACGCGGAAAACCCGCGAGCCGAACGCCTCTGGTCAACGAGACCGACTACACCATCGTCGGCCATTTCGGAGCCCAGTACCGGGGCATAGTCCAGTACTACCTGCTCGCCGGTGACGTTCACCGACTGCACCGGCTGCGATGGGTCATGGAGACCTCCATGCTCAAAACGCTGGCATGCAAGCATCGCTCGACGGTGTCGAAGATGGCGGCCCGATTCAGGGCCAAGATCACGACATCGCACGGGCCGCGCACGTGCTTCCAGGCTGGCGTCGAACGCACGGGCAGGAAACCACTGGTCGCACATTTCGGCGGAATACCGCTCAAACGACAGAAGACCGCGGTCCTCACCGACCGCGTCTCGACCGGACCGGTCTACTCGAACAAAGAGCTGGTCAAACGGCTCGTCAACGGGCGATGCGAGCTTTGTCGGCGCACGGACAATATCGAAGTTCACCATGTCCGTGCGCTTGCCGATCTCCCCGAAGCCGGTCACCAACAACCCGTTTGGGCACAGGTCATGGCCAAACGCCGCCGCAAATCCCTCGTAGTATGCGGCGACTGTCACGGTCTGATCCACGCACACCCCGCCTCACCGCTCACGCCGCAGTCATCGGAGAGCCGGATGCCCTGATAACGGGCACGTCCGGTTCGGGGGCAGGTCGAGCGGAAAAGGACCAGGAACTACTGGCACCTCGCCGCTCGACCGAGCCTACCCAGACCGGGAACAGCGCATCTGGGTAGCGGGCGTCCTTGACGCGGCGCACGATCAAGCGGGCGGTGACCTTGTCCTTGGTGGAAGCGAAAGCGGTGTAGGCGATTTCGGCGACCTCGGCGTCGGAGATCCACTCACCGGTGTCGGGGTCGCGGACCGCTCCCGGATAGCGCACGGGCCGCGTTGCGGATCATCACCAGCGAGAACTGCGCGCCCGCCCGCAGCGCCGCGTGCACGACTTTGCGGTTGCCGTAAGCAGAGTCACCGCGCACCACGACCGTGCCGGTCGCCCCGGCGGTCCGGGCGGTGTTGATCGCTCGGGTGACCATCGACGCGGCGCCTTTGCCGGAGCCGGTCTTGCCGGCGCGTAGCCGCATCCCCGCGATCACAGGCGCGGCGATGTCGGTGCTGATCGTGGCCGCCAACGGTGAAAGCCCTTTGCGGAGAACCTGTTTACCCGCGATCTTGGTGTGTCCGTAGGACGCACCTTCTTTCTGATGGCCATAGACCGGCCGCAGCAGCGAGTCGATGTCGACGAAGCACCGCACGTCCGCACCGGGCAGCAGATCCACCCGGGCGGACAAGGCGACCAAGTGCTCGCCCAGCACCGACTCCAACTGTCGCGCATGCCCGAAGGTGAACTCCCGCAACAACGTTCCCACCGTCGAGGGCGCATACACCCCGCCGAACAGTTCGGTGCACCCACTGCTGCGCAGCAGATCGATATCGTCGATGCTGTCCGCGCCCGCGCACATTCCCGCGATCAGCGTGGCCAGCTTCGGCGCCGGATTCGCCGACCCCGACTTGATCCTCGGTGCAGCGATGGCGACTTTATCGGCCAATATGCTGGTCAGGCCGGTTTGCTCGGCCAGTGTCATCACCGGCACCAACCCGGCCATCGCAACGAGGTTGTCTTCATCGAACCGCGCCGAGTCCTCGGCGAACGTGTGGAACAATCGCACGAAAGTGTCTGCCTGTCCTGGTCTTGATTAATGCGTCAGAACATCAATCTTCCCAGTTCAGAAGGCACTTTCTCTATTTCAACACGCCCCTACCTGCAGATTGCATCGGTGGATCGAGGCTAAGGAGGAAGCATGCCCGCTTTGGCTGACCTTGCCGTGGGGATCGCGCCCATCGCCGGTGGATTGGCTCTCGGCGCAGCGGCGGGATATCTGAGGGGCCCGGATGTCCGCAAGACGATCAAGCAGGATATGGAACTGCTGGACCACCTACCTCCGGAGGAGGTGGAGCGGCGAGCTGAACTCCAACGGAGCATCGATAGTCGCATCGACGACCTGGTCGCGACCGTCAACCGATACCGGCCGCTGCGCAGAGCGGCCGGCTTCTATCGCGGCGGCTTGCGCGACATCCTGCTGTTTATCTGCGCGATTCTGTTTACGGGGGTCTGGTGGAGCGTCGATCATCATAAGGGCAGCTGGCTACCGATGTTCGTTGTTCTCATTGTGATTTCAGTGTGGGCGGCCGGCTATGCGTTCAGCGGTCTCCGCAGATCCCTACTCAGTTCCCGGCAAAGGAAGGACTGATCTACTGCAGCGTGCCAGCCGGCACCACTGAGGTGCCCGGTTCCTTCCGGACAGTGCTCCTCGCGCCCACGACTGCCACGGTAACCACACGCCCATCGGCAGAAGCGGACATTCGCCGACCGCGCGATAGGCGGCATTTGCGCTCACTTGCTGTAGCTATAGCCAGAAGCTGCCCAATTACCGATTGGGCGCTGGGGCTAGGCGTTGGCTCGGCGGAGGCGTTCGGCTGCCTGCGCGCGGACGGCGTCACAGCACACCGGGGTGTCACCGTGCACCGCCTCCCAGCGAGCGTTGTGCGCCGCCGGCCACAGGCTGGCCGCCCACGCGACCTCCTGCTCCTCCGCGGTGAACCGGCACCCCCGGAGATCCTGATAAGCAACCAGGAACGCGGCGGAGCTCTCGATCGGTGCCAGGGTCGGCGGTGACGCGTTGGCGAACGCCCCGCACGCCGCACCAGCCAGTGTCGCCTCCGGCTGCCACGCCAGGCTGTCCCAGTCGTGGACGACCCACACGTCCCCGTCGCGCCAGCGGAGGTTCTGCGCTTCGAAGTCGGCGTGGCCCAGCACGCACGGCAGGTCGGCGGCCAGCAGCCGCTTGCGCACACGGTCGGCCGTGTCGACGACGTACGCGGGCACGGCGCCTTGGTCTCGGTCGTCCAGCTCCTTGATCATCGGCCACACTCCCGAATCCGTGTGGTCCCAACGCACCCAGCGCGGATTCGGCAGCGGCGGCGCGACGGTCACATCGGCCAGTTCGGCCATCAGCCGGGCGAACACCGCCGCGTAGCGCACGGCGACGTCCGGCGAGTCGCCGGGCAGCAGTTCACCGCCGGGCCGGTACTCCTCGGCGTGTACCGCCAGAGCACCGACGCCGACCGCAGGTGTGAGCGGTCGGGCGCACGGACACCCCCGCTCCGCCAACCGGGCCTGCGCGGTGACACACGACGCGACGCGGCCGCCATTCTCCCGCGCCTTCACCACGACATCGCGCCCACCGGCCAGCCGCAGCCCGAACACCGCCGACATCCGCCGCAGCTCGAACAGCACGCTGACTGGCTCGTCCCCCAACTGGTCCACACACCAGGCCGGCAACCAGTCCGGCAGACCATTCAACGGCACGGTGAGAACTGTGTCATAGGCGTCGGATACAGCGGAAGCGGTCTGGACGTGCCAGGGGAGCATGCACCGGAGTCGTAAACGAACTTCCGCACATCGGCAGAATCGGATGTTCGGTCGGCCGTGGCGTGACCAGTCCGAACAGCGCCGTGAGCGGCTATTAGCCGGCAGCCTGGCAGCACTGCGCGTCATTGGTCCACGACTTCGGCAGGTACAGCTCGCGGTCGATCAGCGCGTGCCCGCGCGGGGCGGCTTAGCCGAGGTAGACCGCGGCCTGGGAGTGTTCTCGATCCGCCCAGCCGCGTTGGTGTACTGCCGCTGCACGCCCGGCGTGGCACTGCCCTTCTTGACGTCCCCCGTCTCATCGACCACCAGCACCGCGCCCGGATCGCCCGGGTGCTCGATGACATAGCCGCGCAGATCATCGCGGACGCCGCGCCAGCGTCCCACCTGGCGCGGGCCAGCAGGTGCTGCATCCCGTCCGGCGACGCGTCACCGGCATGCTCGGCGGCGCACAAAACCCCAGGTCACAGACCTGGGGTTTTCCTTGCCAAGATCAACACCATGGTTTACCCATGGAAAACCCCGTCGGGGTAGCGGTGGCACGGGTGCGGATTCCGCCCACACGACCGATGAGTTCCGCCTCGCCGCGTCGTCTGCATGTTGGGAACGTCCCCCTTCCGCGCCTGCGGGAGGCCCGAGATGAGATGACAAGGAGCGTGCACACCGTGACCGAGGAGAACGTGAGCGCCACCCTGACTGTCACCGTGCCCGCCGCGAGGGTGTTCGCGGTGCTGGCGGACCCGACGACCCATTCTGCGATCGATGGCACCGGCTGGGTTCAGGAAGCTGTCGAACGAGCGCCGCTGACCGAGGTGGGGCAGATTTTCCGGATGGACATGTATCACCCCAACCATCCAAACGGTGACTACCAGGTGGTCAACAAGGTCCAGGTGCTCGACCCGCCGTGCGCCATTGGCTGGCTGACGGGGCAGGAGAAGGGCGACGGTCACCTGGAGTTCGGCGGCTGGATCTGGCGTTACGACCTTGCGCCGCTCGATCCGTCCGAGACTGAGGTCACGCTCACCTACGACTGGTCGGCGGTGCCGCAGTTCATCCGGGAGCGAGGCATCCGGTTCCCGCCGTTCGGCCCTGAGCATCTCACCAACTCGCTGCACCACCTGGCCGAGCTTGCCACACCGACGTCCCGGGCCTGGACGCCCGGCGGCTGACGGAACGAAAGTCAGTAGACGCGGGTGTTCGGCGAACGCCCGATATGCGGCAGAAGAGTGCATTGACCCACCCGCGTTGAAGATCTACCCCAGAACGCGGGTGAGTAGCATGGCGAGATGATCTCGCTCGGTGGGCGACAGGCCGTTGAGCAGGTCGCTTTGAACAATCGAGAGTGCTGAGTCCAGTTCGTCGAGCCGTCGTCGACCCGAGCGGGTCAAGGCGATCAGGTTGCGGCGTCGATCGCTGGGGTCCGGGGTGCGTGCGACGTGTCCTTGCTCGGTCAGTTCCTTGAGCATGGTGTGCATATCGCTCTGGTCGATTCCGCACCGTTGGCCGACCCGCACCTGGCTGTCCGGGCCGAACTCGTCGAGTGCGGCGAGGATCGCAAAGTGGTAGGCGCGGCCGTCGACCGCGGCCATCGCTTCGCCGATGAGCCGGTGCGCCCGCACAGCAGTCTTGCTGATCAGCCATGTCGGTTTACTGCGCAGGCGGCTGGGCGTTTCCTCCAGCTCCATGGACTGAAGTCTAACCAAACCCTTGGGCCGCCCCACGAATACGGTTATCCTTGGGGCGACCAAGCTTGGTTGGTCCAAGAGATTTGAAGGTGGAACGATGTCACTCACTTCGGAGCAAGCGCGGGCCGTCAGCGCCTGCGTACGAGAGCACGCCGCTGCACTCGGGACGCGAGTCACGGTCGCGATCGTCGATGGCGGCGGACATGTGCTGGTTGTCGATCGCATGGACGGCGCGCCACCGCTATCGGCGCGCATCGCCCCGGCGAAAGCGTCCAGTGTGGCGCTGTTCCATCGCGACGGCGGCGAGTTGGTACGTATGCAGCAGGCGTGGCCCGCACTGTTCGCGCAGATGGATCAGGTTGCGGGCACACCCATCATCGCGGGTGCAGGTTCTCGGCTGATACGACGCGGCGATGCCGTCGTCGGTGCAATCGCGGTCAGTGGAGGCATCCCCGAACAAGACGACGCATGTGCAGAGGTTGGGCTCGCCTCGCTCTTGCCCGTCGTGTCGGCTTAGCCAGGCGCTGTCGGGAAGACTGTGCGCGGACACGACCGCGCACAGCAGGCACCCAGGCACCGGCATTGCGCGCTCATCGGCATGAGCGAGCGGTCGCGAGATCACTTGTCGGCCATCGGTTCCGGTCCGATCAAACGCCCGGATCGCGGCATTACCGCGCGCTGTCGTGAAGTGCGTCACATGGTTCGGGTCGATCTTGCGACCGAGCAGCCGGCCACTTCTAAGCTCTGTACCTGTGACCCCGATGGACGACCTCACACTTGCTCAGCAGTTGGCCGATGTCGCCGACACCATCTCTATGCGGTACTTCTCGGCCGGGAGTATCGCGACGCAGTCCAAGCCCGACGGCAGCCCGGTCACGGTGGCCGATCGCGCGGTAGAGCAAGCCATCCGCGCTCGACTCGCGAACGCCCGCCCGCAGGACTGTTGGGTCGGAGAAGAATTCGGTACTCACGGCAATGCCACACGACGGTGGGTTATCGACCCGATCGACGGGACGAGCAACTTCTGCACGGGACGGGCCGAGTGGAGCACCTTGCTCGCAGTCGAAGACGACGGCGAGGTACTCACCGGCATGATCTCCGCCCCGGCCCTGCAGCGCCGATGGTGGGCCTCACGCACCACAGGAGCGTGGACCAGTACTTGCCTGGATGGACAACTCGGACCGAACCAGGCGCTGACGGTGACGAGGACCGACACCCTCAGCGAAGCCACCGTTGTGATCTGGCCTGTCGCAGACTGGGTTCCAACACAGCGTCTGGCCAGAGCCAATACCCTTCTCGCGCGGTGTGCTGACGGTGGCCCGCTGTCGGACTGGGCCGGAGCATGCCAGGGCGCCATGCTCGTGGCTGCCGGACAGGCCGATATCTTTCTTCACCTGACTGCCGGGCCCTGGGACATTGCCGCCGCCGTACCGATCGTGGAGGAAGCAGGCGGACAGTTCAGCGACCTCCACAAAGGACGCAGCATCTCATCCGGCGCCGCCGTATTCACCAACGGCCGCCTGCACGAGCAAGTACTCGATTTACTTGGACACGAATAGAACTGAAACAACACCGGGTCCGCCATCCGGTTCACCGACTTCATCGATGCACGCACATCGGCATGTGCGGACGTTCGTCAGGCTGCGGCCGCGGTTCGATTCCATCGCATCGAGACCGAATCGGACCAGTCGGATGTATGACAACCCTCGGATCGCCCGACGACCTTCAGACCTCGTCGACAGCCCTGCCGGATCGCAACCGACACACAAGAGCCACAAGTCATCCCGTGCGCGAACGTACTCGACAGCAACCAAACTGTGAATGCAGCATCACCTACAGTTTCGGTCAACAACAGCTACCACGCCTGACGACACCGAATCCTGGTCTCCTCCAACCGAATACACCGCAACACTCTCCGCTCCAGTGGTTTGACCGCAACGAGCTGGCGACGTAGATTCGACGCCACTCGAACACCCGTAGGTGTCATCGGTGTCGTGAATCTGCGCCCGAATCCCCCCTCGCACACAACAACCCGACATCTACTCCACACTCGCCGGCATGTCGTATCCATGGAGACGCGACCATAGTTCCTGGACGACGGTCACTGATATCCGCTGGTGCAGTAGGCCGCCGGGAGCAGTGCGCCACAAGAGAGCGGCCGCCATCACTCACGCAGAATTCTCGCGGAGCACTCCCCCGTCCGCGTCCACAAACCCCCGTATACCGGCTGGACGACGATCCTTGCTGATCACCACCGCCGCTTCTCATGATCAAACATGGACAACGCACCTGCAGCGAATACGCTGGGGCCGAATCACTCCCGGCAACCAGCCACAAATCCACACCTGTCGGTCACCTTCGACATCATCCACATCGCCGGTGAGCAAGGACGACGCCTGAACATCCTGCAAGCACAAGCCATCCGGGAGGCACTGCAATGGTCGACCCAACAAACCCCATCCAACCCCACCGCGATACCGCCCGACCCGACACCCAGCCCACGCAGGACGACAACCCCGCCGCCGGTGAGCGGGAACTGATCGGTGACCCACAGTCCACGGTGACCATCGAAGACCTGATCGCCCGACTCACCCCCACCAACCCAAACCAGATCGCACCCATCATCCGCGCCGCCTTCGTCGGCAGGACCTCCACCGACGACAACCAAGACCCCACCCTCTCCATCCCCCGCCAAGTCACCACCTGCCAAGCCAAACTCGCAGGGTTGCCGATCCAAGTGGTGATCGTCGCCTACTACTGGGACATCGAAACCGGCCGCCTCGACCTCGACCAACGCGGACACGGCACCAGCCACGAAAAGTTCAACGTCCCCGTCCCGCGTGACGGCGGCATCACCGACCTCCTCACCGCCGCGGCCGCCGCACAGCCCGCCTTCGATGTCGTTATCGCCGAACAAATCTCACGCACCGCCCGCGACACCCGAGCATCCATCGAATTCGAACACCGGCTCAAACAGTGCGACATCCAACTCTGGTGCGCCAACGAACCCATCGACATCACTACCGGCGACCCCGCCGCCACCACCACCCTCGTACGCGGCATGAACCGCGCCATCGCCGACTGGTACGTCCGCAACCTCCTCGAACAATCCCGCGGCGGCACCGAACAACACATCAAAGCCGGCTACAACATCGGCAAAATCCCCCACGGCTACCAACCCCACCACATCCCACACCCAGTACCCGCCAAACGATCCCGAGGACTCCACAAAACCATCCTCATGATCGATGAGGACACCGCACCCACCATCCGCCAGATCTACACCTGGCGCATCACCGAACGACTCGGCTACACCCGCATCTGCGACCGACTCAACCAAGACATGGACCGCTACCCATCGCCTAACGGCGGACCCTGGTCCACCAGCACCATCTCCCACATCCTGCACAACCCCAAATACACCGGCTACCAGGTCTACAACCGCACCCGCAACAAAACCACACTCCACAAAAGCAAAACCAAACCCGCCAACCAATGGATCTGGTCACCCCAACCCGCACACCCCCCCATCATCACCATCGACCAATTCCACGCCGCCCAACACATCGCACCCGGCCGCGAACGCTCCCGCAGCGACCGAACACCCGGCGACCCCAACCCCCACCGCCAAACCAAACACGTCTACCCCCGGCTGCGCTCCTACATCACCTGTGTCCACTGCAAACACCGCATGTGCGGCAAAGCCGACGGCGGCGCCCGCACCTACTACTTCTGCCAACCCCGCACCAAAGCCTCACGACCCCCCGGACACCCCACCGGGATCTACCTCCCCGAACCCGAAATCCTCGCCGCCATCACCGAATTCTTCAACACCCACGTCCTCGGACCCCACCGCCGCGAACTACTCCTGACCTCACTCCAGACCACCGACACCGCACAAGCCGAAGAACACCAAACCCAAATCGACACCACCCAACGAACCCTCACCCGCATCGACAACACCCGGACACGACTCATCCGCAACCTCGGCATCTTCGACTACGACACCGACCGACACGTCATCGAAGACATCCGACAACAACTCCGCGACCTCGAAATCCAACACCACACCAAGGTGGCCGACCTCACCGAACTCACCAAAACCCAACCACCACAACCCCAACCAGCACTCGACCTCATCAACCAACTCCCCCAAACACAACTCGACCTCACCGAACTCCCCACACCACTCCTACGACAACTCCTCGACGCCTACGCCTTCACCACCACCTACAACCACCAAACCCACCACGCACACTTCACCATCAACATCACCGCACCAACCCTCGACCACATCAACCACCTCACCACCCACGCAGCCGACCCCACAACACCCGCAACCACACAAAACCCGCATCCCGCAAACTTGAGTTCTGTGCCGAATCCCGGACGGTATTCGCAACAGTACTTCCGGAATCCAACAAAAGCGCTGGTAGAAGCCACATAAACCCTGTAGTGAGTACTCGAACGACTGCACGAGTGGAGGCCGGAGCCGGAAGATGCCGAGGACACTGCAGGCGAACTGGATGAGTACGACAGTCGACGGTATCCGCCGTCGTTTTACCACCGGATGTCAGCCGCTCCGACAGAGCGGGCGTCGGAGTTCGGGTCGATGTGCTGCTCGGTGAAGAACAGAACCGGTAGCCCGACCACCGCTACCGCCACAACCGACGGCCAGGTCCACCTCGGTGAGAGCGGGGGATCCGGAGAGCTGACATGGTGATCCTGCGGTGTTGAGGTCGAGGGGATGGTTGGGCCGTAGGTGAGGCTTTAGATAGAGTCCCTTCGATCTCGGCGGGCATCAGGATGGTCCGCCCCCCGCAAAGCCCTAGCCATAGCTGAAATCGATGTCGTCGGCGCGCAGTACCGCCGCGCAAACCGCCAGGTCAGGTAGTCGTTCGGGAGCATGATCCGGTGGGTTCGGTCGGCGATCTCGGCGAACCGGTCGGCCAGCCACCGAAACGGCCGCGACCGGGGGACGTCCCCGAACGGGCCTGTCGCCTCTACCTTTTGGGCCCAGACAGACCTCTCAGCACTCCTACTGGCGTAGAAGGCAGCGTGAGCGCCGACCGAGTCGTTTGAGCGCCGTCGGAAACGGCTGAAATCCGCCGCTGACCTGGTCCGACCACACCGTAGATGTGGTCGATCACCGCGTCGCCGATCGATCATTGACCACACGGTCGGCGACCATGTGCGGTGTCATTTGCCGGAATCGACAGGATGTAGAGGCCCTCGGGTGTTTCCGTGCACTAGGACCACGCAGACACAGGTCTCCGTGGGGTGCGCGGCGGCCGAGGATGAGCAGCTGCTGTACCCGCGCGCCAGCTGACCGATGCTGCCGATCTAGGCGGGCCGCTCGCTCCAGCGAGAGAGCGCCTGCGCCGAGCACCACTGGCGAGTTTCGACTCGCCCTCGCCCCGGGGGTCGAGGAGCAGCCGCGCGGAATCCGGCGGTAGCGCGAATCGAACTGGGCGTTTGCTGTCGGGCCGCCCCCTGGCGTGGCCGGTACCGCGCATAGTTTCCAGAGTCAACCAGTCCAGGCCGGGCCAAAGTGCCAGGTCGACCATTCGAGTCACCCGCGCATAGTGCGCTGCTATGTGCGGTAACTCCTTAGCGCCGGATCGGGCGGATTTGCTCCTCGACCCCCTGACCGGCGACAACGCCTATATCCGTTGTTTTTTCGGCGATTACTACCGGGACCCCTAAGGGTGTCCGCTGAGGGGACGCCTACCGTACGCTTCCCGTGTGACCGCAACCCTCGTCGGCTACGCTCGCTGCTCTACCGACGAGCAGGACCTTACTGCCCAGCGGCAGATTCTGGGTGCGCCATCCCGTGCCGAAAAGCGCTGAGCAAATTGCCTTTCCGGTCGTACCGTGGATCGGGTGAGCATCGTTTCGGACTACGAGCAGCTGATCGCCGACCAGACTCGCGTGCTGGGGGCCGATCATCGTGACACCCTGACCAGCCTGCGCCGACTGACCGAATTCCAGTTCGACCACCGCGATTTCGCCGGGGCGGCCACCGGCTACGAGCAACTGCATGCCGCCCGAGTACGCATCCTCGGTGCCGATCACGAGGAGACGCTGATCACGCTTTCCAACCTGGCCACCTCCCGCGCCCTGATGGGTGACTACATCGCAGCCATCGCCGATTACCAGCAGGTGCACGACGGGCGAGCACGCGTGTTTGGACCCGACAACCCGGACACCCTTCGAACACTGGACATGCTGGCCGACACCCGGGCATCCGCCGGAGACCACGAGGGCGCCGCCGCCGACTTCCAGCAACTGCTCGACACGCGCAACCGAGTGCTCGGCCCGGAGCACGAGGAAACCCTGCGGACCCGCGGTGACCTCATCCACCAACAGAGCCTGCTGATCACAGTTCAACAGCAGACGCCAGACCAGGAAATCGACAATTAGCCTGTCCGGAAAACCGTGAGGCGCGATTGCGCTATCAGTGCTTGCCCCTCTGACCTGGAGCAGTTCGTCTGCGCGGGTGCAGGTTTCGTACAGCCTCCACCACAGGGTCTTCCCGCGCAGGTGGATGTCGCGGCGGGCGATGAGCCGGTCGATCGCGGCACGCGACCGTACCGGGGTGTCGGAGTCCGGCGGGGTGGAGCGCCCAGCCGACGCGGTGTCCGGGGCCATACTTGTTACCTATGCCAGGCTGACATGGAGGGGGATGACTCGCCGATGCCGAAGTCCAAGGGGCGCAAGCCGAAAGACCGCGCACGCCGATCGAACGGCCGGGCAGGCGCACACAGCAATGGGTACGCCACTGGTCAGTTGGGGATCCCGCCGCAGATCATCGCGACCATGCTCGGCGCTGCGCCACCAGACCAGCTCGTAGAGATGTTGCCGCCGATGCTGTGGTTGCACCACTCCAGCGGTGTGCAGGCCAATCTCCGTTGTTGATGATCCTGATGATCCGGCCGCCTTGGCGCGAGACCCCGTTCTTCACCGAGGAGGAGCGGGCAGCGCTCGCGCTGACCGAGGCCGCCACCCGGATCCAGGACGGCTCGCCGGGAGTGACCGACGAGATCTGGGACGCTGCTGCCACCCACTTCGACGAGAACCAGATGTCCGCGATCATCCTGAACATCGCAATCACCAACTTCTTCAACCGGATCAACCACACGATCCGGGAGCAGGCCGGCAAGACCTGGTGAGGGCGTGCTGGCGTCATCCGTCCAGAGGCCGCAGTGGTCGACGTGGCGAAGGACGTGATCGGTCAGCTCCACCGCTGACCGATCCAGCGCCACTTCCGGCAGGCCCCCGTCCTGGGCTCCCACCTTCGGCGGGGGGTTCTGCACCAGCATCTGACCGAGGAGTCCCGATGACGACCGCGACCAAGGTGGGTCGACTGATGACCATGACCGCACGACCAGGACGAGGCAACGACCTCGCGGCTGCCCTGGTCACGGTCGCCAACGGCCTGCGCGACTTCCCCGGCTGCGAGGCGTACCCGATAAGCCAGGACCGCGCCGATCCGGACACGGTCTCCGTCGTGGAGATGTGGGCCGACGCTGCCGCCGCAGACGCGGCCCGTACCGCCACCGGCGACGGGGTGAACATCGCCGACGTGCTGGCCATGCTCACCGACCGGCCGCACCGCATCGACCTGGTCCCCCTGGGCGGGATCGGGCTCACGATCTCCGACCGCAAGCCGGGATCGGAGTCGAACACTGCGGAGGCCACGTGACCACCAGCGATCAACTGCCCGAGTTGGTCATCGCCGACGCCGGCGCATGGCGGGAATGGCTCGACGCACACCACGACAGCTCACCCGGAGTATGGCTGGTGCTCGCCAAGCAGGGCACGATCCAACCCACCAGCCTCACCTACGACCAGGCGCTCGAAGACGCACTCTGCCACGGCTGGATCGACGGCCAGCTACGACGCCGCGACGAAACCACTTATCACCGATGCTTCACACCCCGCCGCCCCCGCAGCCCGTGGTCGGTACGCAACGTCGCTCTCGTCAACCAACTGATCACCGCCGGCCGGATGCACCCGGCCGGCATGGCCGAGGTCGAGCGCGCCAAGGCCGACGGCCGCTGGGACGCCGCCTACGCCGGGCAGACCAGCGCCGAGGTGCCGGACGACCTGGCCGCTGCGTTGGCCGCCGAACCCCAGGCACAGGCCATGTTCGACATCCTGACCGCGCAGAACCGTCACTCCGTCATCTACCGGGTCAGCAGCGCCAAACGCGCCGACACCCGGACCCGCCGCATCGCCCAGTTCGAAATCGCGACCGCCGCCGCGGTCGGCATCCTGTCCGTCTTCCTGTCCGCAGGCGTCGCCACCGCCCAGGCGCTGGACCCGGGACCGGGAGAAGGGCAGGCGGGGGAGCCGACCCCCGGAAGTGGTGCCACGGGCACGGGCATCGACTTCCGGAATCAGGCCGGTGCTGTCGAACCCGTGCAGGTCTTCGGGCCCTCTGCGCCGCCGCGTTCCGACGATGGCGGCAGCGCGGGCGGTACCGGGAACGAGGGCAAGGGTGGGGGCAAAGGCAAAGGTAAGGGTAAAGGCGAGAGCGCGGGCGAATAAGGGCGGTCACTGGGGCCTCTGGCCGTCGGTAAGGCTCACATCTCGCTTGCTATCGGCGGTTACAAAGTAGCCAGCTGTTCCCGAGGTCATTCGCCCTGGCCTTGATCGTGGCCGCTCTACTCGCGGTACGGGTTGGTGCTGGTCAGCCGGGGTTGAGGGCCGACGGCGCACGGGAAGCCACCGCGGCCGCCATCGATGGCGCCGGAACTCCCGCGTAGCGGGCGATGCGCTGCGCCGAGGTCGGGCAAGTGGAAGCTGCAGAGCCCGTCGATGCTCGGCGCGACTCAACACGCAGTCATAACGGAACATTTCGGCACCTGAATCAGATCTCTCTCCGGCACCGCTTTCCATGTGATTCCACCGCCCGGTCCGGGCCTGGGTTCACTCGAAAACGGATCGGGGGACTCATTGCTCGGGTACCGGTGTAGGGGCGTTACTGGATTGAGCCGCACCATCAGGGAGTCGGCACCCAGGTGAAGAGGAACGATGTGACCGGGACGCGACCGTATCGGCTGAGGACTCCACCAGAGAATCTCCGTCATTGTCGGTGGCGCATGTGTCTGGTCTCGGTTCGTCGTGCCTGCTTCACCATTTCAACAAGGAGGCAGCGTCATGCCTATTTCTCCCAACCAGGGGTCGACCGGAGGCGGGACCACCGTCACGATCACCGGCACGAACCTCGGCGGTGCCACCGCGGTGCACTTCGGTTCCAAGTCGGCGACTATCACCGCTGATACGCCTACATCGGTCACGGCTGTCTCGCCGTCCGGGGCGGGTACGGTCGCGGTGACCGTGACCACTGCGGGAGGGACCAGCAACCCGCTGTCGTTCTTCTATGTCGGGGCACCGTTCAAGGCCACCCTGTCCCCGGTTGCCGGTGTCACCGCGGGCGGTAGCACGGTCACCATCACCGGGACTGGTCTGTCCACCGCCACCGCGGTGAACTTCGGTGCCGCGTCCGTGACCCCGACTGTGGTCAACGACAGCCAGTTGACCGTGGTCGTGCCGGCGGGTACGGCGGCCGGGTCGGTGGGTGTCAGTGTCACCACCGCGGGTGGCACCAACAACGGCCTGTCCTACACCTACGTCGATGCGCCGACCATCGCCACCCCGTCCCCGGCCGCCGGTCCGGCGTCCGGTGGCACTGCGGTGACCATCCCCGGCACCAGTCTGACGACTACCCAGTCGGTCACGTTCGGCGGTGTCGCGGCGCCGTTCTCGGTCCTCTCCGACACGTCGATCTCCGCGGTCACCCCGCCGGGAACCGCTGGCGCGGTCGACATCGTGGTCACCACCAGCGGGGGCAGCGTCACCGAGGCCGGCGCCTTCACCTATGTCGCTGGACCTGGTATCTGACCGGTCGTCGGGGCCGGCGACGCCGGCCACCGGATGACGCCCCACCCGGCCCCGGGCAGGCAAGCTCCTTGCTCCCCTGCCCGGGGCCGCATCCCCGTCAGCACCGCACTCTGCCCCTGCCAAACACCCTGCCCACGGTCGGACCGGGAATGTGGCCCGCTCTCGAAGGAGCATGTTCGTGGCCCCTACCATCACTTCCCTGTCCCCGACCTCGGGGCCCGCTGCGGGGAACAACAATGTCACGGTCACCGGCACAGGGTTCACTTTTGTGACCACCGTGCGGTTCGGCACGGTGGCAACAACTTTCACGGTCGACTCCACCACGCAGATCACGGCCATCGCCCCTCCCGGGGCCGGTACGGTGCAGGTCACCGTCATCACCACGGCTGGTACGAGCAACGGGGTCTCCTACACCTATGCCGGGGTGCCTTCGGTGAGCGGTGCGAGTCCCAACCAAGGACCCACCTCGGGCGCGAACACCGTCACCCTCACCGGCGCCAACCTCACCGGCGCCACCGCGGTGACCTTCGGCGCCACCGCGGCGGCCTCGTTCACCGTGAACTCCAGCACGCAGATCACGGCCGTCGCCCCTGCCGGGGCCGGCACGGTGCAGGTCACCGCCACCACCCCGGGCGGGACCAGCAACGGCGTCTCCTACACCTACATCCCCGCCCCCGCCCTCACCTCGGTCGGCCCCAGTTCAGGACCGGCAGCCGGGGGCACCACGGTCACCCTCACCGGCACCAACCTCACCGGCGCAAACGCGGTCACCTTCGGTGCCAACGCCGCGACCTCGTTCACCGTCAACTCCAGCACGCAGATCACGGCCGTCGCCCCTGCCGGGGCCGGCACGGTGCAGGTCACCGCCACCACCCCGGGCGGGACCAGCAACGGCGTCTCCTACACCTACGTCGCGGTCCCTGCCCTGACCTCGGTCAGTCCGAGCTCGGGTCCCGCGGCCGGGGGCACCACGGTCACCCTCACCGGTACGGGCCTGTCCACCGCCACCGCGGTCCGGTTCGGCACTACGGCCGTCTCGTTCACTGTCGTGTCGGCCACGCAGATCACCGCCACCGCCCCACCAGGGGCCGGTACGTTGCAGGTCACCGCCACCACCCCCGGCGGCACCAGCAACGGAGTCCCCTACACCTACGCCGCGGTGCCTTCGCTGAGCGGCGTCAGTCCCAACCAAGGACCCACCTCGGGCTCGAACACCGTCACCCTCACCGGCGCCAACCTCACCGGCGCCACCTCGGTCACCTTCGGCGCCACCGCAGCCACCTCATTCACCATCGTCTCGGCCACACAGATCACCGCCGTGGTCCCCCCGGGTATCGCCGGGGCTGTGAATGTCACCGTCGCCACCGCGGGCGGCACCAGCACCCTGGCCAGCTCCTACTTCTACCTCAGCGTTCCCGCCCTCACCGGCGTCGCCCCCGGCTCGGGTCCGCTCGCGGGCGGGAACACCGTCACCGTCACCGGCGCGCACCTGCTCGCGGCCACCACGGTACGGTTCGGTGCCACCGCCGCCGGCGTATTCACGGTGGTCTCCGACGCCCAGATCACCGTCACAGCCCCTCCAGGAGCCGCCGGGACGGTCGCTGTCACCGTCACCACCCCGGGCGGGACGAGCAACGGAGTCTCCTACACCTACCTGATGGCACCGACCATCACAGGTCTGAGCCCGAACCAGGGACCTACCTCCGGTGGCAACACCGTCACCGTGACCGGCAACAACCTCGCCCAAACCTCCACCGTGCTGTTCGGCACCACGCCCGCAGCGTTCACCGTCGTCTCCGACAGCCAGATCGTCGCCGACACCCCTCCCGGAGCCGCCGGACCGACCAATGTCACCGTCGCCACCCCCGGTGGCACCAGCACAGCGGCGATCTACACCCGCGTCCCCCCACCCACCATCTGATCCGACCATGCGACCGGCGGACGTCTCTGTTGTCGATCTCGGAACTGCGGCACCGGTCCCGTCCGACGCGCCAGCGGTAACGCCGGCCGTCGGCCCGGTGACAATGATCGCTCGCCCAGGCACACCAGTAACGAACGAAAGCATGAGCAGGGAGGACCTCGGCGATGTCGAGACATTGGGGCACGGCGATCAACGGGTACAGCGGAAGTACCGCACAGCAGTTCGGGGTAGGCGGAGCCGACCTCGGCATCCCCTACGACCGCAGCCACTTCGGACCAGGCCGGTCCGGATTCGTGTTCGGCGACACCTTCACCAGCGACAGCCAAGGCTCCGGCACCTGGCTCGGCTCGCCGATCCTGCTGTTCAGCCCCAACATCCCGGACACCACCACCACTTTCACCGGCGCCTCCGGCGGGGCGCAGGCAAAACAGGCTCTCACCTACACCCACAACGCCGACAACGGCTACGGGATCGAGGTCACCCGCATCCCCAACGACGCCTTCGTCGACCCGAACGGGCGCACCTGGTTGACCTACACCAGCGTCCACGACTCGAACGCCTCCGACGACCAGTACGGGGCGCTGTTCTGCGGGCTCGCCTACTCCGACGACGACGGCACCACCTGGACGGATTACGCGGCAGTGTGGCGCAACGACGGCAGCGACGGCTACGACGGCTGGAGCCCGTTCATGATGCAGTCCTTCGCGGGCATCGGCAACAACAACAGCGACGGCTACCTGTACATCGTGTCCAAGGAATGGGGGCGCGCCCACAACCAGGACGGGCCGATCCTGATGCGCGTGCCTTGGCAGCAGCTCGCCACCCGCACCGACTACCAGTACTGGGGCTACGACGGATCGGCCTGGCAGTGGGGCAACCCGACCCCCACCCCGTTGTTCGCGGGGATGGGACCCATCGGGGAGCTGAGTGTGAAAAACATTGCTGGCACCTGGGTCATGTCCTACTTCGACGTCGACGGCTACTGCATCTCCACCCGCACCGCAGCGACGATCGACCAGGTATGGACCAATCCGAGACAACAGATCCACGGCGCCTTACCGTGGTGGCAGTTCTGGGTCCGCTCCTTCCCGCAACTCTACGGCGGCTACATCCACCCCCGCTCCACCTCACCCACCGACGTGACCCTGTATGTCTCGCAATGGAACACCACCACGAACAACCCCTACTGGGTCATGCAATTCGACGGCATCACCCCATAGCCGTGCCGACATCAAGCTCGGCTACACGGCATGGATCAGGCGCCGTCGGGTTGAGGAAGGTACGGCGTCAGCGCGTGGGCGAGGTTGCTGATGGTCAATGACTGCAGCCATACCCGGCCGGGTCCGGTGAGTGCGGCAAGGAAGGGATCATTACGCACCCATTTTCGCGACGAGCCGGTTGAGAAGGGTGATGAGGGTCGCGTTCTGGCCCTCCACGGCGGATAAGGCTCCTTCGGCGCGGGCGACGCGGCCGTCCAGCCATGACAGCAGTTGCCATACCGGCATCGGCACGTTCGGGCCGCTGCTGCCGTCGGGCGCCACCAGCTGGCCTTAATCGGGCGTATATGGCGTAGCCGAACCCGCGGCGGACCTGCCGGTCAGGAGCGCGTCACCAGCCGTAGACGGCTGAAGGGATCACCTATGTCGTTGCTGCTCAGGGATTTTGGTGCAGGTGTTTGGTCCGGGTGGCGTCGTAGTCGGGATCGTTGCGGTAGACGCTCAGGGTGAGAGACAGCGCTGCCCGCAACGCGTTCTCGCGTTCGCTGGCTTCGACCTATTGCATTGGGCTGACGCTGATGTGGCCGTAGATGTCGCAAACCTCGTCGAAGCGGTCGCGAGCCTGGCGGTACGGGATGAGCAGTGCCAGTTTGGCCTGCGCCTCGGCGAGCAGACGCGCCAGGTGCCCGCCGGTCTCGCGTACGCCGGGCCACATGCCGTTGTTGATCCGGGCTTCGAGGAAGGCTTCGGCCTCGGCGGGCATCGGCGGAGGGGTGGTGCTGGCCATGAGGGACATCCCTGTGGTTAAAGCGAAATGTATTCGCGGAGTTTGCCTTTGAGGTGCGGGCGGCCTCGCTGCCGCGCGACTCCGGCCTCGCGCTTTTCGACGCCTTCGCCTCCCGCGAGAAGACGTTGCACGCCAACCCCGGCCGCCATGCGGACATACCCATACCCCCGCCAACTACCCCTGGACTTCGCCACGCACTGGCCAACTATCTCTGGACCTCGCCAACATTCTCTGGACATGACACCTGATTCGACGCCCATGGGTTCCCGGCCGGTTGCTGGCGGTCATGCGGTTGTCCCATGGATGTCCGCCCGCCGCAGCCTCGTTGACCTGCGGCTAGCGCGCGAGAATGGGAAGCAGGCTCCGCGCGGAGGGACGGCTGGGGGGAGGTTGGCAATGTTCAAAGAGACGCACGCCGTTCGCCGATGCGGAGAATTTTCCTTGCGGATAGTCATCGTCGCGCCGATCCGGCTGTACCGCGAGGGGGTGGCGTCGGTGCTGTCCGCGCTCGGCGGCATCGAGGAGGTCGCCACGTGCGAGCAGGTCGTCGACGGACTCCGTCTCGCTCATCGAGTCGTTCCGCATATCCTCCTGTTGGACATGTCCGCGGTGAGCAGTTCGGCGGCCGCACGCCTATTCTCCAGAGAATTGCCAGAGATCAAGATAGTGGCTCTCGCGCTCCCCGAAACCGAGCAGAGTGTCCTCGCCTGTGCGGAATCAGGGGTGATCGGATACGTCCCGCGCGAAGGATCCATCGAGGATCTCATTGCGGTGGTATGGCATGTGGCACAGGGAGAAACGCTGTGCTCACCGGTTATCGCGGCCGGGCTGATGCGTCGAGTCGCCACTCTCGCCAACGACCATCGCCTCCACCGCCCGCGGCTGACCGCGCGCGAGTTGGAGGTCGCCGATCACATCGCGCTCGGCCTGAGCAACCGTGCGATCGCCACGCGCTTGGGAATCGAGTTGTGCACCGTAAAGAATCATGTGCACCACATCCTGGCAAAACTCGGCGCGACCCAGCGCGCAGACGTAACGGAGCACCTGTCGCTCTGAGACCATGCCTCACGGCGTTGTTATTTGGTTTTCGGTGTGTCGTAATCAGTTGTCCCGCATGATGTCTGGCCGTGGTCGACGATCTTTCACGGCGGTTGCCCAACTGGTGGGCGTCGGTGCGCACCATGTCGGCCGGCACGTGCACGTCGGCCGGGTGGCTCTTGGTGCCGGCCGAGACCCAGTGATCGACACCGCGTACGCGGCCACCACGCGGGCGCCGATCCATGTGCTGATCACCCTCCGTGAACAGATCACCGATCTGCAGGGGCAGGTGGCGGGGCATTCGAGCACCGGTCATCAACGTGACCGGGGATGGCTCGGCTGTATCGGTGCCGTATGGGAATCACTCGTCGGATTTGCTCGGCTGTGCGCCGGGTCCCGGCTGGAGACCGGGCGGTTGTGTGGGCGATGTCGTCGGCGTCACCTGCGTAAGCCGGGTGATCGCGATCGCGGCATTGTGGATCGCGTCGATCACAGGTGCGGTATCGCGGGTCGCGGTAATTCCCTCGAGGAGCAGTTCGTCCCTCATGTGCCGGATGAGGGCGGTTTTGGCGATGCCGAGGACCGCGAGCAGGACCGACAGGCCGACAGCGACACCGTGGTACTGCGTGGGCGCGAGACTGATCAGCGCGATGATCGCGGTTGTGGTGGTGATCATTTCGCCTACCCCGGTGACGGCGGCCTTGTAGTAGGGGGTGATCCGGATCATTACGCACCCACTTTCGCGACGAGCCGGTTGACAAGGGTGATGAGGGTCGCGTTCTGGCTCTGCAGGGCGGATAAGGCTCCTTCGGCGCGGGCGACGCGGCCGTCCAGCCATGACAGCAGTTGCCATACCGGCATCGGCACGTTCGGGCCGTTGCTGCCGTCGGGCGCCACCAACTGGCCCTGGGCGTTGTATTGGGTTGGGACCGTGGCGTTGAGCCAGTCGGGCGGCAGCGTGTTGGGCATGGTGTCCTCTTTGGGTTCGGTCACCGACCATTGGCCGTAGTCGCTGACGGTGGCTTCGTTGATGTCGCATTGGACGCCGTCGACGGTTTCGTAGCCCAGGCTGTTGCGCTGGATGATCCGCGCTCGCGGGTCGAGGTTGCCGCCCGACCATGCCTCGGTCTGCCAGCCCCATTTCGCGACACCGGCATCGAGGGCGCGCGACAACGGCCAATAGCCTGCGTAGATGCCGGTGTGCGCGACGCCGATCACGGACCCGGCACCGGTGAGGTAGGCGTTGATGGTGTCCTGTTGTTCCGGGGTCGCGTCGAAATCGACCGAGAAGTAGATGGGTCGGCTCGGTGATCCGCCGCAGGCGATCACTCGAGCGAGGGCGGCTTCCGCGTCGGTGATGCCCCGGGGGTAGCCGCCGAGTGCGGCGTCGGCGGTGGTTTCCCAGTTGGAGACGATGTCGATGCCGTTGGCACGCAATGCGGCGGCCTCGGCGGGCAGCAGCAGCTTGCCTGGGAGATTCGGGCCCCCGTCGGTCAGATAGCGGCAGACAAAGCTGTATCCGGCCGCGGCGATGGCGGCGGGGTTGGGGCGGCCCCCCGCGTAATCAAGACCTCTGGGCATGAGCGTCCTCCAATGACGTCGGTGTAGCCGCCCGCCGGCAACAGCAGGCCCCCGTCGATGGGTTCCCACATTGGTGGGCCCGTACGGGCTTGACCGTGGGACCGGGTCATATCGGTCCTCTGCACCGTGGGGTGCCGACTCTTGTGATGGGGTGGCTACATTCAGTAACGCCCCGACACCGGTACCCGGGCAATGAGTCCCCGGATCCATCTTCGGATGAACCCAGATCCGGACCGTTCGGCCTGATCTGGCGAAAGCTGATAATCCGGCACCAAGGCCCGAACAGGCTGATGACGGGAAGCTGTTGCGAGACAACCGAATAACCGACCGGTCTTGCTTCCGCGTGCGGTGATCGAGGCGGGGCTGATGCATCGAGTCGCCACTCTTGCCGACAATCGATTGCGCGCTCGCGGCTGACCGCGCGCGAGTTGGAGGTCGCCGATCACATCGCTATCGGCTTGGGTAGCCATGCGATCGCCGTGATCGTCGGGCGAACCGATCGGTGCACAACATCCTGGAGAAGCTCGGCGCGACTCAGCGCGCCGACGTAGCGGAGCCCCTCGGGGGCTGAATCCGATCCCTCCCGGACCCACCCGGCCCGCAACTGCTTTGACCGATCGGTCCGGATCCAGGTTCATCCGAAGATGGATCCGGGGGTTCATTGCCGAAGTGCCTCGGCTGGAGGGTTACTGGATATAGCGGTGTCACGACAAGATCGGCATCCGCTGCAGGATAACCCCTTTCACCCTCTCACCGTTTGGCGGTAGACCCATGGCACCTGTTATCACTACCCTTACACCCAGTTCGGGGCCCGTCGCGGGTTTCAACTCTGTGGTGATCACCGGCTCCGGTTTCAGCGGTGTCGGTCCGTTGACCGTGCGGTTCGGCACGACGGCAACCACATTCACCATCGACTCCAATACCCAGATCACGGCCATCGCCCCGCCTGGGACGGGCACGGTGAACGTCACCGTCACTGCAAATCTGGACGGCACGAGCAACCCGCTGCCCTACATCTATGGCCCCGGCCTCGTCTATGCCAGCGATGGCGTCAACCCCGGCACGGTGTATTCGATGCCGGCAACCGGTGGCATAGCAACCCCCGTGGTGACCGGCCTGAATGCGCCTATGGGTCTCGCCCGCGTCGGTAACACCCTCTATATCGCCGAATTCGGGGCCAACAGGGTGGTGTCGGTGCCGGCAACCGGCGGCCCGGTAACCCCCCTGGTGACGACCGGTCTGTCGGGCCCTATCGGTGTCGCCGTTTCCGGTAGCACCCTGTTCATCACCGACAGCGGCAACCTGAGGGTGGTGTCGGCGCCCATCGGCGGCGGTAGCCCCACCTTGGTCGCCACCGTCGCCACCGGCGCATTCGGTGTCACGGTTTAAGCCTCAGGAGGACTACTGAATTATTCGCGTGTCGTCCCCGGCCAGCCTGTGGCTGGCCGTGGACAATCGTGTGATGCGGGTGCGGGTGCGCTGAATTCGCTGGCGATCTGGGGGTTGAGGTCCAGGCACCCGGAATCCGGCGCTAGCCGAATGAAACCGCCTCCGGCCAGGCGTTTTAACTGTCGGGAAGACCGAAGTCGTGAAATCCGGCGCTAAGCGGACGGAAACTCCGATCACCGGCCGGGGTGCGAATCATGCTGCTGACACGCGCAGAGTCCTGCTACAGGCGTGTGCTGGGAACATCCCGAGTCAGCGGCTGCGCCGGTGCGCTGGCTGGGATAGCGGAAGCCGAGATGGAGATCGCTGCCCGCAAGATCGATGAGCTCCGCCACGGCGGTCGCGCCCCTTCCGCCAACCCCGACCAACGACCAGACGATCGAGGACCTGCTGCGCAGCATTGACGACCTCGTTCACCGTGCGGTCATGGGCGATGCGCTCAACAAGCGCCAAGTAGCCCGGAATTTTCTTGTCGTGTCGGTTGTCATCGTGTGCCGAACCTCCGCCGCCCTGCCGACATTGGTACCGCGATGGGCGACATTGGCGTGCGGGTACCGCCCGCCGGTCGCGGCGAGCTGCACGCTGACCGATAGCGCCCGATGCCAAGCATCGCGGGACCTGGAAGCGGCCGGACGCAGTGAACTAGATCCTGCTCGATCTCTTCCGGGCCCGAGGTGACCACGCCCTCCTGTAACGGGTAGTTTGCTAAGGTCGATAACGCTCGGGAGATTCGATCCGGGTTAGACGGATTACGAGCGTTTTCTCTCGATACACAGTGCGAGTAACCAGTGAGGTGAAATGAGCACCAATCCCTTCGACGACGAAACCGGCCGGTTCTTCGTTCTGGTCAACGACGAGGAGCAGCTTTCCCTGTGGCCGACCTTTGCCGAGATCCCGGACGGGTGGAGAGTCGTGTTCGGCGAGGACAGCCGGACCGCCTGCGTCGAGTACGTCGAGAAAAACTGGACGGATATGCGGCCGAAGAGTCTGCGCGATGCAATGGTCGCCGACGCCGCGGTACGGCAGGCCGTCCAGTCCTGACCTGCGGTATCGGATAGTGCGCAGTAGCGGTTCGGCCTGAGCTAATCGCTCGCATCGGATTTAAGGAAACCAGGGACCCGCCTCTGGGAGAACACCGTCACCGTGACCGGCACCAACCTCGCCCAGACGACCGCGGTGCTGTTCGGCACGCCACCCACGGCGTTCACCACCATGTCCGACAACCACATCGTTGCCGACGCCCCACCCGGGGTCGCCGGACCGTCAATGTCACCGTCAGTACTCCCGGCGGGACCAGCGCCGCGCAAATCTACGCCCGACTTCTCCCGCCTGCCATCTAGCTCGATCATCAACCTCGAGGTCTCGCCGTTAGTAGTTCAGTTGTCAACTGCCGTTGCGGATCTCGACGTCGATCGTGCTGTGGTAGGTGTTGCGGTCGACGTGGCCCTCGGCACGGTGTGCGCGTTTGACGACGCAGGGGTGATGCGGGTGCGTCCTTCCGGCGCAGGATCGCTGCGGGCCTCTGTCACGCCACCACCACACACCGCCTGGCCACTAGCCCCTATCCCAACCACCCGTCACTCAGTACTTTTGTCTCGGTGCGCGCGGCAGCTTCAGCCCGGCGGTAGCGATCAGTTCGCGCATGATCTCGTTGACACCGCCGCCGCCGTAGGTCACCACCAGGTTCTGCTTGGTGCGCCGATCCAGCCAGACCAGCAAGTCGGCGGTCTCGGGCTCGGCGGGATCGCCGTAGCAGCCGACGATCTCCTCCGCGAGCAGGCCCGCCTCCTGCAGCGCCTCGGTGGAGAACACCTTCGTGGCCGCGGCATCCGCGATGACGCCCGCGGGATCGCTGGCCTCATTTTCCGAGATCGCGGCGACCTGCCAGTTGAGCAGCTCGTTGAGCCGGACCATGGCGTGCATGCGGCCCAGCGATCGCCGCACGTCGGCCTCACCCAACGCTCCTCGCCGGTGCGCCCACTCGCGCACCCGGTCGTAGAGCTGCTCGATCTTGCCGGACGGGCCCAGGCTCACCCGCTCGTGGTTGAGCTGGGTGGTGATCAGCTTCCAGCCGCCGTTCTCCTCGCCGACGAGCATGTTCGCGGGCACCCGGACGTTGTCGAAATACGCCGCGTTGATGTGATGGGCGCCGTCGCAGGTGATGATCGGCATCCACGAGTAGCCCGGATCCGTGGTGTCCACGATCAGGATCGTGATGCCGTGGTGCAGGGACTCGACCGTGCCGGTGCGGCAGGCCAGCCACACGTAGTCGGCCTCGTGCGCGCCGGTGGTGAAGATCTTCTGCCCATTGACGACCCAGTCGCCGCTCGCGTCGCGCACCGCGCTGGTCCGCAGCGCCGCCAGGTCGGTCCCGGCCTCCGGCTCGGAGTTGCCGATGGCGAAATGCGCATCGCCGGACAGAATCGCGGGCAGAAACTTCTGCTTCTGCTCCTCGGTGCCGAACTGCTGCAGAGTAGGTCCGACCGTCATCAGCGTCACCAGCGGCAGCGGCACATCGGCCCGGGCCGCCTCGTTGTAGAAGATCTGCTGTTCGACCGGCCCGAAGCCCTGCCCGCCGAACTTCTTCGGCCAGCCCACACAGAGCCGGCCGTCGCGGCCCATGCGCCGCACCACCGCGCGGTAGGCGTCGCCGTACCGGTTCACCGCCATCTCGGCTTCCTCGTCAGGAGTGACGAGATCGGCGAAGTACGAACGCAATTCATCGCGTAGCCGGCGCTGTTCGACGGTTAGGTCGATTAGCAACTGGCCCCCAATTGACCCAGCCGGAACGACGCGCCACCGAGCCAGCGGGCGATGTCCTTGGCCTGTGAGTAGTAGCGATGCAGTGGATGGGTCATGTCCACACCGATGCCGCCGTGCAGGTGATGGCACTTCTGCATGGCCGTGGGCAGCGCCGAGGCGACCTCGTAGGCCAGCACCTCGAGGTCGTCGTCGACGCGCTCGCGATGCTCGGGGCTGTCGTCCTCTTGCGCCAGCGCCCAATTCGCCGACAGCGTGATCGCGTGCAGGGTGCGTGAGATGACGTAGATGTCGGCGATCAGCTGGGACGCCGCCTGAAATTGCGCGAGGGGCCGTCCGAACTGATGCTGGGTGCGCACATGTTCGGCGGTCAGCGTCAGCACGCCCTTCAACAGCCCATCGGCCACCGAACCGATCGATGCCAGCGCCAACCGGTGCAGTTCCGGGATACCGCCGGGCAACAGTTGCTCTGCCGGGATCACCACATCGTTGAAATACAGCGAGAATTCCGGCACTCCGGTCGAGGACGGGCTCTTGACGCGGCCGATACCCGGCACCTCCGCATCCACGACGGCGAGCCCGGAATCGGTCGGCACCAGAATCCACCCGGCCAGGTCCGCGTATGGCACGCCGACCTTGTGACCGCTGATCCGTACTGTGCCGCCATCGGTGACCGCGGTGGTCTCCGGCTTCACGGCGAACGGCGCACCCGGTTCGTTGAGCGCCGCGGTGAGCACCGCACCCTCGGCGACGGCCGGAAACACCTTCTCTGCCAAGGCCTCCGGGGCGATTCGCACCAGCGGCAGCGCCCCGAAGCCGAGCGTCGCCAGCGCCGGCACCTGGACGGCGTCGGTGGCTAACTCTGTCAACATGGCGGAGACCTCGAGCAGTCCCAGACCCTCTCCGCCGTAGCGTTCCGGCAGGGCCACCGACAGCAACCCGCTGCCGATGATCTGGGGCCACAGCGCGATATCGCGGGCGCTATCACGTTCCAGCAAACTTACGACAACTTCAGCGACAGCATTCTGGCTGTCATCCCTGGTGAAGTCCAATTCAATGCTCCCGATCGAGGTGTGGACGGATGTACGACTCGCGCAGTAATCCGAGAACCCGCTCACGGGCAACAGTCAACAGGATTTCCTCGGCACCACCAGCAACCAATAAACAGTGCGTGAGCAGTAAGTTTTTCGCCACATTACGCTCCTGAGCGCCAGCAACACCGGTAGGCGCGTCGGCGAGTTAGGTGAGTTCGGCGAGTTCGGCGAGTTCGGCGAGCGCCTGCCGATGCCGCACCCCCCGTCAGTTGGCGGACGCTGCTCCGCGGGGCCGGGATCGGATCCGGAACATCAGAATCGCTTCTAGCAACAATTCGGCGACAGCTTCGTCAACAAGGGGTCGAGCCGGTCGATGGCGAGTGTGGGGGTCGCCGTAGCATCGGCGGAAAAAACAACGGAAATGCTGGTCAGAGGCGGTCTTTCGCGCTGAAAGGTGTGGCGCTCGGGTCTACCTCGGCGTCACATCCAGCGGGCATTCGAAGTGCGTCAGAATAGGCCGCCCACCAGGTATTTCCTGACGCCTGTCCAGCGGGCCCTGAGACTTCGGATTGACATCCGATGATCCGAGCCGCGTCATATCCGCCCGAAATTCGGCGAATTCTACGGGAACCCCGCAGGGCTCCGGCGTTGTCGCTTAAGCTGCTTCTGACCAGCTGTTTTTTGGTTTCATTAGCAGGTGTATGCCTCTATCTGGGCTGAACGCGGTGGTGCGGCAGGCCTCGGCGATGTTGGTGGCTCCGTCGAGACGGTGGAGGTTCATCGCGGTGTTTCTGAGCGTGGCCGCGACTTGGGGAGCATGGCCGGTGCGCAGAGTGCTGAGGTCTTCGCCGTAGGTGACATCACGGACCCAGTGGACCGAATTCTCGATTCCCCAGTGTAGGCGCAACCATTCGGCTATCTTCCTGGGTGTGGCGTGTTCGAAGGGCAGGCTGCACACGGCGTAGACGGTCTCGAAGGTCCGCTTGCCGGTGCTGACCAGGACGCGTTCACGGGTGACTTCGATGATCTGGCGGGCGTGGGGGAACCCGAGTCCTCGTGTCACGGTGAGGACTTTGAAGGTGCGGGTCTCGATACGGCCGTGGCGTGGCTTGTCGTCGCTGTCGGTGCACACCACCGGCACCGCGGCCCAGGGCTGGGCTTTGATGCGGGTCAGCAGGCCGGGCTGGTTGGATTTTACGGTCATCAGGTAGTGCGATTTCAGCTTTCCGCAGATCAGCTTCGCCGTCGCGGTCTGCGTGTGCATAGCATCGATGGTCACCAAAAGCGTTGTGCGACTGAATAATTGCAGTAATTTCCGGACCGTTGGGATCTCATTGGTCTTCGAGGCGACCGCCAACTGGCCCAGGACCAGGCGGGTGTGGTGGGCGAACATCGACACCAGGTGCGGTGCCCGGCCACCACCCAACCGTGCACCTCTCACGGTCTTGCCGTCCAGCGCGACGGCCATCAGCTCCGTAGTGGTGTCGACCGTGGCGGCTATGCCGGCGAAGTAGTCGCCCAACCGTTGGTCCAGGTCGGCGGCGTCGAGGCGGGCCATAATCGTGCGCAACGTCTTCTCGCTCGGGCGTCGGACCCGGATGCCCAACTGCGCCAACACTTCCGTCGGCGCGGTACGGGTCCAACAGGCGATCCCGGCCACCGACCGCATCCCGGCCGCGGTGGCCAGGATCATGATCGCCAACAACGCGGTCAACGGGTAGCGGACCCCGCGTGGATCGCGGGGGTCGGGCACCGTCCCCAACATCTGTAGCAAACACGGCTCGATCACCCGGTCCTGCGGTAGCGGCGACGGTGCCGGTTCGACGCGCCGACGGGTCAACACCTCCACCACGGGCTCGGCAAGCGATACTGGACCAGCGGACACGGGCGACTCCGGAAATCGATTCAGGCGTAGGAACCTTCATCGTCACCGAGAAGCCCGTGTCCGCCTCGCATCCCGAACCGGCGTGTCGCGCAACCGGTTTCCGCAGCTCATGACCTAGACCCCGACAACGCCGGAGCCCTGGGGAACCCCGAGCTGCGCCGCCACTTCCGCGAGCCGCTCATCTTGATCTGGGACGGATTGTCGGCGCACCGCTCCAAGGACATGAAGGCCTGGCTCGCCGGCCAGGCCGACTGGCGCCACGTCGAACCCCTGCCCGGCTACGCCTACGACCTCAACCCCATCGAAATGGTTTGGGGCAATCTAAAATCCAGCGAACTGGCCAACCTGCGCCCCGACACCATCGACGAAGCCCACGCCGCCGCCGAAGCCGGTCTCGAACGCGTCGGCAGCAGCTACGACCTGTGCTTCAACTTCCTCGACCATGCCGGACTTTCCTTATGACCAGAACTCACTTTATTACCGAAAGATCTTTAGATGGAGAACCAGCGGCAGAAAGCCTACCCGAGAAGATATGACAGACCCACCCGGCCAGGGCTCCGGCGTTCTCGTTAAGCGGCCTGTGACCTGGGCGTTTGTGGGTTGAGGAGATGGATTCCGCGGTGGGGGTCGAAGGCGGTTTCCCGGTTGGCTTCGGCGATGTTGGTGGCGCCGTGGAAACGGTGAAGGTTGAGCACCGTGTTTCTCAGGGTCGCCATGACCTGCGGTCCGCTGCGTGCGGCTACTGTCGAGCGATCCTCATCGAACGTCACATCGCGGACGTAGTGGATAGAATTCTCGATGCCCCAGTGCGATCTGATCCAGAAGGCGATCTGTGCGGGCCGGGCCTTGTCGAAGGGCAGGCTGCAGATCGCGTAGACGACCTCGTAACTGGTTTTTCCGGTGGCGATTACGAGGCGTTCGCGGGTGATGCGGATGATCTGTTTCGCGTACGGCCACTTGATGCCTCGGGGTGCGGCGATGATCTGGAAGCTGCGGTGTTCGTCGCGTCCGTGGCCGTGGCTGTCATCGGTCGCGCAGACCGGGACGCGAGCCCAGGGCAGGGCGGTGATCCGGGCCAGCAAACCGCACTGGTTGGCCTTGACGACCATTATGTAATGCGATTTCAGGGTCCGGCAGATCAGTTTCGCGGCAGCTGTCTGCGTGTGGAGGGCGTCGACGACAACCAGCAGCGGAATACGCGGGAATTTCTTGAGAAGTTTTCTCAAACAAGGTATTTCGTTGCTCTTGGCGTCGATGGCGAGCTGGCCCAGCACCAGACGGGTGCGGTGTGCGTACATCGACACCAGATGCGAAGCCGCTGCTTTGGCCTTGCGGGCACCTTTGAGACATCCCAGGGCTTAGCTTGTCAAGCTGCGGCTTGTTGATCTTGGGTGTGGTGTGTCCAGGCGGTGGTCTCGTTGTAGAGGGTTCCGGATTTGAGGCAGCCGTGGAGGATGCCCACGAGCCGGTTGGCGACCTGACGCAGGGCGGCACGGTGGGCTAGGCCGCGGGCGCGTTGCTTGTCGTAGTAGGCGCGGGCTCCCGGCGATACGTTGAGCGCACTGAATGCTTGGGCCATCAGCGCGTCGACGAGCCGGTCCTGGTGCACGAACCGGGCCGCGACGACCTTCATTTTCCCCGAGGCGCGGGTGATGGGGCTGGTCGCGGCATAGTTCTTGCGGGCCTTGGCGCTGGCGTAGCGGGTGGGGTCGTCCCCGAACTCGGCGAGCACCCGGGCGCCGAGGATCTTGCCCAGTCCTGGCTGGGACAAGATGATCTCAGCGGCCGGGTGCCGGCCAAAATGGGCCTCGACCTCCCCTTGCAGGACTTTCACCTGCTCGTCGAGGGTGGCCAGGACCGCGACCGCGGCGCGGGTCCCTGCCGCGTAGGCCGCCGCGATGACCTGGTTGCGGCCCAGCTGCTCGCTGCGCAGGATTGCCTGGATACGGGCGGCTCTAGCGTCGAGGTCGCCGCGGCGGCCGGCCCGCTTCAGCGCGGCCCGGATCTGGTTGAGCGACAACCGCGCCGCGGCGGCCGGGTCGGGTGCCTTGCCGAGCAGCTCCAGGGCGTCGGGAGCGTCGAGGTCGTCGAACGCTTCCAAAGCGGCGGGGAAGTACTCCCGCAACGCGTACCGTAACCGCTGCGTGTGGCGGGTGCGTTCCCAGATCAACGTTTTATGTGCTCGCGCAACAACTTTCACCGCTTCTGCGGCGGGACTGTCCCCGGCGACCGGACGCAACTGGTGCGCGTCGGTACGGACCATGTCGGCAAGGGTATGCGCGTCGGCGGCATCGCTCTTCGCACCCGAAACGCTGCGGCGTTCCCGGAACCGGGCCGCCTGCAACGGGTTCACCGCGTACACCGTGTAGCCGGCCGCGATCAACGCCGCGACCCACGGGCCACGATCGGTTTCGATCCCGATCCGTACCTGCGCGGCATCGGCGTCGTCGCCGAGGTGTTCACCGATCATGGCGTGCAGCCGGGTGATCCCGGCGATCCCTTCCGGTAATCGAGCCTTGGCCAGCCGTTTCCCGGCCTCATCCATCAGCTCGACATCGTGGTGGTCCTCGGCCCAGTCATCACCGACCAGCAGCACAGCTGTTCCCTCTTCATCGTTGTCGGACACCAAATCCGGCAGCGTGCGGGAGAACGTCGGCGACCTAATGAATCGGTGCTCACGCCGTCATGCGGCAGGCACGACATCCCATCAGCGATCCATTTCTCCCGGCCGACCGGCAGGGGCACGATCTCAAAGCAGGACTCGAAGTCCGGGGCCAATCAGTGCTCACCTACCAGCCGCTACCAGTAGCGAGTCTGCCCGATCGACCGACCCGCTACATCTCATTAGGGTCTTGCCGTCCATCGACACCACCAGCAACTCTCCGTTCCCGCCGGCGGTCACGGCCAATTCGGCGAAATACGCACCCAATCGGCGGTCCAGATCGGCAGCATCCAGGCTCGACAAGACTCGCCGAAAGGTCCTCTCCGAAGGACGACTTCGGCGTTGATGCCCCAACCCGGCCAACACCTCCGGTGGTGCGGTGCGGGCCCAGCAGGCAAACCCCGCATAGCCGCGCATCCCGGCCGCGACGGCCAGGATCGCCATCGCCAACAACGCCACCAACGGGTACCGCCTGCCACGCGGATCTCGGGGATCGGGCACCGATGCCAGCACCTCGAGGAACTCCGAATCCACTACATCCACCCTGTCGGCAACCTGCCAGCGATCCAGGGTTTCGGAAGTGGGCGCGACAGGCGATACTGCTACAGCGGGCACGGACGACTCCAGTGACGTTCTTGTGTGGTAACTCGATCCTCACAGAGTCATCCGTGCCCGCCCACACGAAACACCAAGAGCCACGCCCTAATTCACGCCGACTCCCCGCAGGTCACAGACCTGCCAGTCGAGAATGCCGGAGCCCTGGGTCTTTGGCCGGTTTCCAGTTGTTGCTGGGCCGATGATCGGCGAGTAGGCGTCTCGGCGGGTGTTGCCGTGTAAGCATTTCCCCTCGTGCGATCCGACAACTACTCCGCTGAGCCGCTTGGTCTTTGGCGACTGCACCGATGCAGCGTCCGCCTCGACTGGTCAGGCATTGTCGCCCAGCTCGGCCTGTCCGATGGGTTGGACATCGCTGCGTTGCTTGCGAGGAACGACACTGTCGACGGGCAGGAGTTCCTGATCAACACTGACGGCCGCGTCGTTGTGGAGGTCAACGAGTTCTTCGCATCGCGGCGGATGCGTAACCGTCGGCGGGGAACGCGCGAGAAGTACGCCCGCGGGCTGTGCGTGTGGTTGGGTTACCTGGATGCCGTTGGTCGGTGTTGGCGTGAGGCGCTGTCCGAAGATGTGGACGCTTTCAAGTTCTGGCGCATGACCGACGAGGCCAACCCGATGCGCGTTGCTGGCTCGTCGGTGGCCGACAATATCCAGGCGATCAGCGCCTTCTACGAGTGGGCGCAGGAGCTAGACTGGCTGCGCTCGCGGAACGATCAACTATGCGCGCGCCGGTTGGGCGGGAACGCGAGAAGGGAGCGAGGGTGGAGCCCGCACTGGTGCAACAGCTCGTCCTCCAACTCCATCAGGCCCGCTCCGCAGCCATAGACCGCCGAGCCGGTGCTGGAGTACCCGATCAGGTCCTGCAGGATCTGACCGTCGCCATCGCCCCCGCCGTCGCGGTCTTCGCCGACCTGTTCCCAGCAGATGACGATCCCGGAGGCGACAGCGATCACAGCCCCCTTGATCTGCTGGTATTCCTCGCCGAATACGCCGCCGCCGCTGCGCAGTTCATCGAACTCACCTACAACAGCGCCGATCCTGCCCGCGACGAGGCGATCGCGCAGGCCCGCGCCTCACACCGAGAGATCCTCGCCGCAGCACACGCCGCCGCCTACCGCACTGCCTCCCGCGCCGGTCTACCCAGCACCTCGCGCGGATGGCTGTTACGTTTCGACGCCTACCTTCTCAGCGGCGACGTCGCCGCGGCGCACACGATGCACCCGCACTCGCCCATGCCCGAGGCGATTCGCGACCAGATCATGAACGCCGCGCACATGCTGGTGCAGCAGGCGCACAACATAGTCACCACCACAGGCGATTTCGCGACTGGCACGGACTACAGCTGGCTGCTGGGCGTCGCGGCACGCGCCGCGCGGGCCTGCCGCGACCACCCCATCGCCGCGCAATGGCGAGCCGAGGCCCGCGCTCACGCAGTGAGCGATGTCGACCTCCTGATCGATCTGCTTCTGCCCGAACTCGATGCCTCCACCTGGGATACACACCATCTGCTGACCCACGGCCATACCCTCAACACTGTATTGGAGCAGGCATCGGAACCGATGTACAGCCCGCGCCGTGCCGGATGGGTCGCGCGCACCACGCAGGTCTACCGCGGCGCCATCGCGGCACTCGCCACCCATGATGACCAGACCGTGCGGCGGGCCGCTGCGCAATGGTCGCGGCTGCTGGGCAGCTGGTGGACTCACACCAGCGCCCCCGCACCCGGCGTGACGCTCTGCCACACCCTGATCTACGACCGCCAGATCATCGCCGTTTTCGAAGACCACGACAATGTCGAGACCATCACTGCTCCAATCGATCTCGCCCCGCTACGGCTGCTCGCCGACACCAGCATCGACCCGCCGTCAGACCCAATCCTGGTGTTCAAGCCACTGCGCAAGGCACTCGGCAAGGAACTGGCCGACATCCTTGCTGGCCTCGCCGCCCGGCCGCGGTCACGGCTCAACCCGCTCGACATCACCGCCTGGATCCCGTGGCTCGCCCTCCCTTTTGACGGGCGATCGCTCGCCGCGCACGGCGACATCGCCTGGTACAACTCGCATCCCCCGCGCACCGCCAACACCGACGACGGCCGCGAACCCAGCGACCGGCCGCAGCTGCTGGTCATCGATACCGACTTCGACGCGCCCAAGGCGCTGACGCGGCCGTTCCAGCAAACACCCAACATCATCCTAGGTTTCAGCGGCAGCACCGACATCCAACCGCTACACATCGTGGCCCTGTCCACTGCCTTGCGCGACTGCACCCAGGTGGTGTTCTTCTGCCACGCCGGCAGCGAGCCATTCGACCAGCACCAAGCAGGGATAAAAGCCTCCGCCACGACTACGATCAGCCTCACCGAGCTCAGCCAACTCGACCTGTCCCATGTACATACAGTCGTGGTCATAGGATGCGAGACCGGGCGCTCAAACACCTTCATCCCCGCCACCTCCATCGCTCACGCGCTGGCCCGCGCCGGTGTCAGCATCGTTGTGTTCACCCTCTGGGCAATCACCGCACGCACCGCCGGCCCGACGTTTCTCCGTCAGCTGCATGCCGAAATCCGCAGCAACGGTAGCGATCCCGCAATCGCGACCCGCGCGGTGATTGCCCAGGATCCGACCAACATGATGGCGTTCGCGGTCATGACAAGCTGACTAATTCCGCAGTGTGAAGTAGAACCGGCCCTGCAGCCGGACAGCAACTTCGGGCGTCAACTGCCGCCAAGGGGCCGCAGCCAAGCAACATCTGGCTCCGTCCGCGAACTGTGACGTCAGTTGTTCGCGAATCGTGGCGACGTGTCGCCACCTTCGCCTCCTCAGAGGTGTTCACGAACGTCGACGGCAGAGCTCCGGCCAAGGGCTCAGCCGAGCATCCGGCAGTTATCTGGAACGCGCGGTAATGCCGATGAGCGGGTGCTTGGGTTCTGGGCCGCGCCGGCCAGTCCGATTCAAGGTTCCGATTGCCGTTGTCTTGCAGGAAGCCACGGGCGACACCGGCTGCGATCAGGAAGGCGATCCCAGGGCGGCCGAGTATAAGGTCGGCTACGGCTGGTGCGGGTTCGTGGAGCGGAGCAGATCGAGCACGCCTCGGACGGAGTCGAGTTGTTCGTCGGTGATGGGGTCGGGACTGAAGTGCATGAGGCTGTTGCGGAGGGCGACACAGGTTTCCAGTGCCTTGAGGAAGACGGTCTGGTCGGCGGCCCAGCCGATGGTGTTCCAGTTACGGCTGTCACGAAGCAGGTAGGTATAGGCGCCGAAGGAAAGGTCGGCAGCGCAGTGGATCTTGTTTTTACGTTGGGGGTTGGCGGCGCGGATCCGGTCGACGGGGATACGGGCGTCGACGATGCGGCGGAGGCGGCGCTCGATTTCCTCGACGACCACGAACGGTCGCACCCGTAGGCCGAACTGGGCTGTGAGGTCGGCGGAGGTGACGATCCCGCACGTTTTGTGGTCGCGATCGCGGACGAAGATGTAGCCGGTACACCGAATTTCGTCAATCCAGTCGAGCAGGTCGTCGGAGCGGTCGGCTTCGCGTGCTGTCACGGTCGCCGTATCGAGATTGATGGTGGTGGCCGACATGCGGGCGCGGCCGATGGATTCCCAGCTGATCGCTCCGCGCAGCCGGCCTTCGGTGTCGAGGACCGCTAGCTGGCTGTAGCCGCGCAGCGTCATGACTGTCATGGCGGATTGGAGGTTGTCGCCGACGTGCACTGCGGCAGGGATCCGGTTGGCGGAATCAAGGTTACCGACCTGGTAACCGACCGCTGGAGTGTGGCTAGTGATGGGTCCCGGCCGGAATATCCTGTCGACCGTGGCATCTGCGAGGTGGTGTGCGTCGTCGGTGCCGACGCCTGGTTCGTCGTAGACGGGAAGGACGGCGACCAAGGGGTCAAGGTTGTCTTCGGTGAATGAGGAGATCGTCGTGTCCATGCCTTGACGGTGGACCGGCGATCCGTTCGGTTGCATTCGGAAGCCGGAATTCGTTGAAAAAACCAGCGTGCACGCGATGCCCGCGGTTACCCTCCGAACACAACCGAACAGTGCGCTGCTGGCAGAACGAGGCATGGTGAAGATCGATCCGGAAGGCATCACGAACCGTATGGAACTCCACGCGGCCGTGAAGCAGATGCACAGAGCCGATGGCCGCAGCTTCCACCAGCTTGCTGCCGATGCCGGTATCGGCAGCTCAGCGACGGTCCATGGCATCATCGAGGGAAACTCATTCCCGCGCCGGTCAACCCTCAAGGCGATGCTCACGGCGTGGGGCATCACCGGTCAGACCGAAGTGCAGGCATGGGAGCAGGCATATGAGCGAGCCCGTAAGGACTCGGCACCGGGTCCCGGTCGGCCGCTGTCCGAGATCACCGATCCATTCGAACTCGAGGTCCATCAGCTGATCGACCCGGATCAGATCGTCGATCTCGCGGTCCTGCCCCCCTATGTGCCGAGAGCCCATGACGGTCAGCTCGCGGGGGTGGTGCGGCAAGCCATCGACGGTGAAAGTTCCATGGCTGTGCTGGTGGCAGGATCTTCGGCCGGCAAGACGCGGGCGCTTTGGGAGGCATTGGCACCCCTGCGCGACACGGGCCGGTGGCGGTTGTGGCACCCGTGGGATCCGACCCGCCGTGAGGCGTTGGACCTACTCGAACAGGTCAAACCTCACACGGTGGTGTGGTTGAACGAAATGCAGGAATATTTTGGTGGTGAAGACAGCGCTGATGAGCGCGTCGCGGTAGCGCTGAAAAAACTGCTCACCGACACCAGCCGAGGACCGGTACTGGTCTTGGGTACGTTGTGGCCCGACCATTACGCGCAGCTGACACGTAAATCGATATCGGTGCGACAACTCCTGGAAGGCAAAATTATAAATGTACCAGAAGATTTCACCGGCGAAAGCCTGTCAGCTTTCCGTAATGCTGCCGTCACCGATCCACGGCTTGCCATGGCGGCAGCACATGCCGAAGATGGGCAGTTCACCCAGTTCCTGGCCGGAGGGCCGGAACTGGTCGATAAATATTTGAATCGGTCCTCTCCTGCCGCCAGAGCGATCATTGACCTCGCGATGGATGCACGTCGGATGGGTCATCGCAACGCCCTGCCGTATGCATTATTGCAAGATGCAGCACCCGCTTACATGAAGGACGCCGAATTTGACCAGATGGTGGACAATTGGCTTGAGCAAGCGTTAGCCGAGACCGGCGAACAGTGTAAAGGTGCCCGAGGCCCTCTCACTCGGATACGAACCAAGCACCGGCGCGCAGGCCCGAAGGCCTCCACCCGTGGTGAGGCCGCCACCCCGCCGGCAGGGAACGAGCCACTATTCCAGCTCGCCGATTACCTCGATCATTTTGGTCGTGACCATCGGGCTGATCGGATACCACCTGTCTGTTTCTGGGAAGTCATCGCGGAATGCTCTCACCCTGAGGACATGTACGATCTCGGCAATGCTGCAGCCACTTATGGCAGGGCTCCGGCGTTGTCGGTCTGCAAGCCGGTGAGCTGCGGTAATTAGCTGTGCGACACGCCGTTTCGGATGCGAGGCGGACACGGGTGGCTCGAGGAGGATGAAGGTTCCTTAGGCCAGAATCTTCCCCGGAGTCGCCCGTGTCCGTCTGTTCAGTATCCCTTGTCGAGCCCGTTGTGGAGGTGTTGGATCGACGGCGCGTCGAACCGGAAACCCACACGGTCGCACCGTGTTTGCTGGAGGTGCTGAAGACGGTTCCCGACCCGCGTGATCCCCGTGGAATCCGGTACCCGTTGGTGGGGTTGCTGGCGATCATGATCCTGGCCACGGCGGCGGGGATGCAGTCGGTGGCCGGGTTCGCCACCTGGGTGCGTACCGCGCCACCGGAAGTGTTGGCAGAACTGGGCATCCGAGTGCGTCGCCCGAGCGAGAAGACGTTGCGAACCCTCATCGCCAGACTCGACGCCGCGGATCTGGATCGCCGGTTGGGTGACTATTTCGCCGCCGTGGCCGCTGCCGCGGACTCCGGCGGACTGATGGCGGTGGCCCTGGATGGCAAAACCGTGCGCGGGGCGCGCCTGGGCGGGGGCCGCGCACCGCACCTGGTGTCGATCTTCGCCCACCACGCGCGATTGGTCCTCGGCCAGCTGGCAGTCGCCGCGAAGTCCAACGAAATCCCCACGGTGCGAAAGCTTCTGAAGGCAATGAACCGGACCGGGCTCATCGCCACGATCGATGCGATGCACACGCAGGTCGCCACGGCGAAACTGATCTGCGGGCAGCTCAAGTCGCACTATTTGATGACGGTGAAGGCGAATCAGCCCAAGCTGTTGGCTCGCATTATCGCCCAGCCGTGGGCCGAGGTCCCCATCGCCCACCGTGACGCCGACGCCAAGCCATCGCACGGCAGGATCGAGACCCGCACCATGAAGGTGCTGAGCGTGCCGCGCGGGATCGGGTTTCCCTACGCCCGCCAGATCATGCAGATCACCCGCGAACGCGTCCAGGTCACCACCGGGAAACTGACGGTCGAGACCGTATACGCCATCTGCAGTGTCACCTTCGAGCAAGCCAAACCCCGACAGTTAGCCGAATGGTTGCGAAACCATTGGGGAATTGAGAATGCGATCCACTGGGTCCGTGATGTGACCTACGACGAAGACCGCAGCACCCTGCGGACCGGCACCGCTCCGCAAGTCGCCGCGACGCTCCGAAACACGGCGATAAGCCTTCACCGCATCGATGGTGCCGCCAACATCGCCGAGGCCTGCCGGACGACAGCCTTCTCACCGAACAGAGGCCTCCACCTGCTGACGAACACCCAAAACCCTTGGTCGCAGGCTAGTTAGGCGACAACGCCGGAGCCCTGCCACTTATGGTCTCGATCGTGATGCCGCCCAGCTGTGGAAGAATGCTACTCGCCATGGCGCTCACCGTGCTCCCATAGAGCTGATCAATACCATGCATCGGTTGAACCCGGAGGATCGGCGACCGGGCTCCTGGATAGTTGAGAACTATCCCATCGGAGACTCCGAGTACGCGGGAGAACTGCTCGAAGCACTCTGGTGCAGCGGAGGAAAACTCGAAGCTATTACCGTTGCCAAACGAATTGCGGAAACTATCAGCCCGGACGACTTGCACCACGTTAGTAGTATCGAGATCGAGGCAGCTCTGGAAGCATTTCATGGAGCAGGTGCTGGAGCTCACGTTTCCGAGCTTGCATGGCAGGCGGTAGTCGACCTAAAGGACTTTTATGATCGATATGGGGAGTTCGCCCTCTTCGAACTAGTTGATGCCGGTAAATTATCTGCAGTTTTGCGCAAAATTGGCGCACACGATCAGATGAAGTTTCTGGCTTTCATCCTCGAAATCGGTGCCGCCAACTTCCACAGAGCCGATACGGCGGGATCCCGGTTCATTGCTCGGGATGCCGTCGAACTGATCGAAGCATTACATGCTGCCGATGCAGATTCTCGGGCCTCCGAGCTGGCCGAACGTATTATCGGCCAAATTGATATCAGTGATTGGCGCACCACTGCCAGGCTGTTGAAGGTGCTGGGAAAAATTGGCGCACACGCATCCATAATAACGATAACCGAGCACATCAGCGCCAGCAACTGCTCGGCCAGCTATGTGGCCGAACTATTTAAGGAACTCCATAGCATCGGAGGTGATGCCGCTGTTTCCGCACTGGCTGATTGGGTCTGCGCAGGCGTTAATCTAGATATCGACGCCAACATAATGGCTATTGCCGAGGCTGCTGAAATTCTGGCAATAATTCACGACATCGGAGATGTGGTACACGCCGACAACCTGATTGACCGCATCACAGCACGGGACGATTGGCTCTGGGCGCCTGGCGCATCCGCTCTACTCGGGGCACTTTACAAAATCGATGCAAGTACGCGGGCATCTGCACTTGCGGACAAAGCCGCCCAACTCGATCAGTACGAACCGGCCGAGATGGCGAAAACCTTGCACGAGATCGGAAAACACGAAGCCGCGGTCGCGTTAGCCACACGATCAGCGAACGCGGTGAATCCTGCTGGCCCGTCCCCAATGAATGAGACCGCTCGGTATTAGAGTCCTGTTGGCCCTGGTAGGGGCCAGAAGGGACGATTGGGATCATGGCTGGAGGACGGAAGCGGCATTCCGCGGAGGAGATCGTGCGGAAGCTGCGCCGTGCCGATGAGCTGGCCGCGGCCGGTAAGTCGGGCGAGGAGATCGCCGCAGAGCTGGAAGTGTCGGCGGCGACGTTGTACAACTGGCGCCGCTCTTACGGCGGTATGGATACCGATGCGGCGAAGGAGCTCAAGGAGCTGCGGGAGCAGAATTCCCGGCTCAAGCGGCTGCTGGCCGAGGCGGAGCTGGAAAAGGACGCCCTGCGGGAGATCAGCCGGGGAAAATTCTGAGCCCAGCGTCCAAGCGCCGTGCCGTCGACATGCTCACAGCAGTGAAGGGCGTGTCGGAACGGTTCGCGTGCAAGGTCGTTGGGCTTGCTCGTTCGACGTATCGGCGGCTGCCCCTCGCGCAGACCCCGGATGATCCGGACGCCGGTTTGCGGGCCTGGCTGCGCTCGTATGCTACGAAGAACCCGTGTCACGGGTTCCGGCGGGCGTGGGCGCGGTTGCGGTTCGACGAGGGCAGCTCGGTGAACAAGAAGAAGGTGCATCGGCTCTGGCGGGAGGAAGGGCTGCAGGTGCGTGAGCACCAGCCGCGTAAACGGGCCGGCGTTTCGTCGATGCCGCCGGTCGATGCGGATGCACCGAAGGTGGTGTGGGCGTTGGATTTTCAGTTCGATTCCACCATCGACGGCAGAGCGGTGAAGATCGCGTCGATGGTCGATGAACACACCCGTGAATCACTATTGCATCTGGTTGAACGCTCGATCACCGCCGAGCGGCTCGTCACCGAGCTCGAGAAGGTCTTCACCACTCATGGTGGGTCGCCGACGGTGTTGCGGATGGACAACGGGCCGGAAATGATTTCCCATGCGCTGCAACAGTTTTGCGCAAACCGGGTCGGGATCATCTACATCCCACCGGGCACGCCGTGGAATAACGGATTCGTCGAATCGTTCAACCGTCGGCTGCGCAAAGAATGCCTCGACCGGAACCACTGGACAAGCCTGCTCGAAGCCCGCGTCGTCATCGGCGACTACAAGGTAGACCACAACCGACGACATCGACATTCGGCGCTGGGCTATCTGACCCCGGCCGAGTACGCTGCCCGCTGCAGCCACAGCCACCACCCGGTGGCCTGCGGCATCAACTGAATACGGATCGAAAACAACCTGGCTCTAAAACCGGGTGGTTCCGTCATCGGGGACCGGTCACTGCCGACGAGCGCGATATACTCGATATGGCAAACATCCTGTCTGCCCTGCATGAAATAGGGCAGGATGCCGCTGCCTCCGTTCTTGCTGCGCGAGCTGTCAACGAAACCAACCTCAGCAGCTCGATTTATCTTTCTGACATCATTGCCCTACTCAATGTCTTGCATGACATTGGACAAGGAACTGCTGCTTCCGCCCTCGCGGTGCGGTTCGCCAACGAGGCCGATCTCGGTGACCCGATCGAAGATCGATGGTACTTACACCAGCTAGTCGACACGCTCTCTTGTAGCTATTCACCTGGGGTGGTGAGGTTTTCGGTGGTCGGTGTGGTATGCGTGCGTGGTTATGGGGCGGCTGCGGGTGTGAGGGCAGGCGGTAGCCACGGACCGGTGGTGAACAGTTGGGTGAGGGCGTCGAGTTTGTCGAGGCCCCATTTATGGGCGGTGTCGAGGTAGGAAGTGACGATCGCGAAGTCGGTGATTCCCTGCAGGGTTCGCCATGCTCCACCACTGGTTCGTTGCTGTATTTTGACTGGTCGGAGCGTTCTTTCGGCTTCGTTGTTCGAAAACGGGACGGTCAGGTCGGTCGCGAACCGCAAGATCATGTCTTCGTAGCGGGTGAACCGGGCCACCAGCTTGCGGGCGTCGGCGGCCAAGGTAGTTTTCCGGTCACGGTTGTCGTCGCGGCCCAGCCCGATCGCACCGGCGTAGGCGCGGCGGATCCCGGTGAGGGTGTCGGCGTCGAGAGCCGATGCCTCAGCGGCGCGGGCCCGGCCAGCGGCGGTGTGGGCGTCGAGCAGGCAGTCGATCATCGCTTTCGCCCATACCTGCCCGGCTGGATCGGCATCGTGGATCGACCGCAAGTCGCGCAGCAGGTGCGCACCGCACCACGCGTGGGCCGCTTTGAGGTGCGCGTACCCGGCGTAGCCGTCGCGGACCAGTACCCCGGTGAACTCGCCGAGCACACCACCGGCATCAATATCGTCGGCGGAGCGGCCACCGACGTGCATCAACGTCAGATAGTCGGTGCAGGCGACGTGCACGTACTTCAACTCCGCGGCGGCGCGGCCGGTGGTTTCGTCGGCATGCAACACCGGCGCGGTGGCCAGCAGAGTTCGCATGTGGACGGAGAACTGTCGTTCCAGCAGCCGCGCGGCGCGGCCACGCACCCCTGCCAGCCAGCCGGTCGAAATATCGAGGCCGCACAGTGCGACGAACAGATCCCGGCTCCGCCCGATCGGTAGGTAATGCCCGCAGGTCAGCAACGCCGCCCGGGCCAGAGCCACCGGCCCGATCCGCACCGGCGACCCCGCCGCCGCGATCACCGCGACATGCTCGGGTGCCGCATCGGCCCAGTCACCGGCAGTCACTGTCCCGCACCCGCATTCGCGGGCGATACGCCGATACTCGGTGATCACCGGCGCCGCCGCCGGTGCCGTGTCCACGACCTGGCGGCGTTCGCAGGCGACCTCGGCGGCACCGTCGAGCGAACACGAACACCCCTGGCAGCGGGGCGGTTCCAACCGGATCGTGTGGTTCGGGTCATCGTGCAGTGGCCGCGACGTGCCTGCCGAGCCTTTCTGCTTACCCGCCGACCGCCCCGACCGGGTCCGCGACGACCGCTTCTTGGCCGGTTTCTTGTCATAGGGCGAGTCCGACCCCGACGACCACCCCGAGTTCGACGAATCCGCAGCCAACCGCCGCTCCAGCACTGCGATCCGATCCGCCTGCGCCGCAGCCTGTTCGGACTGCGACCCCACCAGCGCCTTCAACTCTGTGTTCTCCGAACCCAACTCCACATTCGCGGCCCGCAACTCCGCATTCGCGGCCCGCAACTCCGCATTCGCGGCCCGCAACTCCGCGTTCTCGGCCAGCACCACCCTCACCTGCGCCGTCAACTCGGCCACCCGCTCAACGAGCTGCTCAACCGACGACGCTCCAGACACCCCGCCACTATGCCCGACAGGCCATCACAATCCAACCGACACGCCATCAAACCCCAGGGCTCCGGCGTTGTCGCCTAACTAGCCTGCGACCAAGGGTTTTGGGTGTTCGTCAGCAGGTGGAGGCCTCTGTTCGGTGAGAAGGCTGTCGTCCGGCAGGCCTCGGCGATGTTGGCGGCACCATCGATGCGGTGAAGGCTTATCGCCGTGTTTCGGAGCGTCGCGGCGACTTGCGGAGCGGTGCCGGTCCGCAGGGTGCTGCGGTCTTCGTCGTAGGTCACATCACGGACCCAGTGGATCGCATTCTCGATTCCCCAATGGTTTCGCAACCATTCGGCTAACTGTCGGGGTTTGGCTTGCTCGAAGGTGACACTGCAGATGGCGTATACGGTCTCGACCGTCAGTTTCCCGGTGGTGACCTGGACGCGTTCGCGGGTGATCTGCATGATCTGGCGGGCGTAGGGAAACCCGATCCCGCGCGGCACGCTCAGCACCTTCATGGTGCGGGTCTCGATCCTGCCGTGCGATGGCTTGGCGTCGGCGTCACGGTGGGCGATGGGGACCTCGGCCCACGGCTGGGCGATAATGCGAGCCAACAGCTTGGGCTGATTCGCCTTCACCGTCATCAAATAGTGCGACTTGAGCTGCCCGCAGATCAGTTTCGCCGTGGCGACCTGCGTGTGCATCGCATTGATCGTGGCGATGAGCCCGGTCCGGTTCATTGCCTTCAGAAGCTTTCGCACCGTGGGGATTTCGTTGGACTTCGCGGCGACTGCCAGCTGGCCGAGGACCAATCGCGCGTGGTGGGCGAAGATCGACACCAGGTGCGGTGCGCGGCCCCCGCCCAGGCGCGCCCCGCGCACGGTTTTGCCATCCAGGGCCACCGCCATCAGTCCGCCGGAGTCCGCGGCAGCGGCCACGGCGGCGAAATAGTCACCCAACCGGCGATCCAGATCCGCGGCGTCGAGTCTGGCGATGAGGGTTCGCAACGTCTTCTCGCTCGGGCGACGCACTCGGATGCCCAGTTCTGCCAACACTTCCGGTGGCGCGGTACGCACCCAGGTGGCGAACCCGGCCACCGACTGCATCCCCGCCGCCGTGGCCAGGATCATGATCGCCAGCAACCCCACCAACGGGTACCGGATTCCACGGGGATCACGCGGGTCGGGAACCGTCTTCAGCACCTCCAGCAAACACGGTGCGACCGTGTGGGTTTCCGGTTCGACGCGCCGTCGATCCAACACCTCCACAACGGGCTCGACAAGGGATACTGAACAGACGGACACGGGCGACTCCGGGGAAGATTCTGGCCTAAGGAACCTTCATCCTCCTCGAGCCACCCGTGTCCGCCTCGCATCCGAAACGGCGTGTCGCACAGCTAATTACCGCAGCTCACCGGCTTGCAGACCGACAACGCCGGAGCCCTGCATCAAACCCCAAGGGGGACAGCTGAATAGCTACGCTCTCTTCACTCCACAGGATCGGCGCAGATGCACAGGCCACAGCATTGGCGGAACGCACGGCTCACCTTGACCACCTCAAATTGGATACACCGGTCGGGATGAGCCTCGCATGCGACTTGTTGAAGGCATTGAGCCAGGTTGGGGCGGTGACCGTAGCAACCAAACTTGCCGAACATGTTTCCATCGGCTGTCCAAACATCGAAAAGTTGAAACTTGAGCGCGACCACGATGCGCACTCTATTAATTCATATGTGATTGATTTGCTTAAGTCACTTGAGGAAGCTGGAGAATTTACTCATGCGGCCGTGCTGGCTGCCAGGTTGGTCGGCGATATCAATGATATGGACATCGATTACCAGGACGACTACTACATCGATTTACTGGAGACACTGTACGAAGTCGGTCCGTGGGATTCGTTTATCTATTTTGCGAGAAAGTGCGCCACACGACTGACTAGGTCTGTGCGGTCAGTAGACCGGAGCCGTTTTCCATTCGGCCGGGAGCCAGACGGTCGACCTGCCGAACCATGGGGATGGGATGATTTGACCTAACCGGCGGAGTGCGTGTTGTCTGAAACCTCGCGACTCGCTGGCCTGGCCTGCGAACGTACGGAAAGACCGCCGGACATTCAGCCGATGAGGCCAGAGGCACAGCGGTTCAGAACGAACCGCTCATGCCGCTGGGCGGGCGTTCGCCGCAGCCCGCCAGGCGATGTCGTTGTTCGTGAACACTGCCTTCTGCCGACTGACGGTGCCGTCGAGATTCGTGAACAACTGCCGTCAGAGATGACGGACAAAACCAAACATCGCTGAATTGGCGAGAGATGGATGGGCGCGGAATCCACCGCCGCGATCGTCGCGACGATACTCGAACCGGAATTCCGGCACCCATGTCTGCTGCCGGATCTGTCGAATCTCATCCTCGTCACCGCACAGACGGGCGATGTTCCATTCACTCGCTTGACCGGTCCCCGATGACGGAACCACCCGGTTTTAGAGCCAGGTTGTTTTCGATCCGTATTCAGTTGATGCCGCAGGCCACCGGGTGGTGGCTGTGGCTGCAGCGGGCAGCGTACTCGGCCGGGGTCAGATAGCCCAGCGCCGAATGTCGATGTCGTCGGTTGTGGTCTACCTTGTAGTCGCCGATGACGACGCGGGCTTCGAGCAGGCTTGTCCAGTGGTTCCGGTCGAGGCATTCTTTGCGCAGCCGACGGTTGAACGATTCGACGAATCCGTTATTCCACGGCGTGCCCGGTGGGATGTAGATGATCCCGACCCGGTTTGCGCAAAACTGTTGCAGCGCATGGGAAATCATTTCCGGCCCGTTGTCCATCCGCAACACCGTCGGCGACCCACCATGAGTGGTGAAGACCTTCTCGAGCTCGGTGACGAGCCGCTCGGCGGTGATCGAGCGTTCAACCAGATGCAATAGTGATTCACGGGTGTGTTCATCGACCATCGACGCGATCTTCACCGCTCTGCCGTCGATGGTGGAATCGAACTGAAAATCCAACGCCCACACCACCTTCGGTGCATCCGCATCGACCGGCGGCATCGACGAAACGCCGGCCCGTTTACGCGGCTGGTGCTCACGCACCTGCAGCCCTTCCTCCCGCCAGAGCCGATGCACCTTCTTCTTGTTCACCGAGCTGCCCTCGTCGAACCGCAACCGCGCCCACGCCCGCCGGAACCCGTGACACGGGTTCTTCGTAGCATACGAGCGCAGCCAGGCCCGCAAACCGGCGTCCGGATCATCCGGGGTCTGCGCGAGGGGCAGCCGCCGATACGTCGAACGAGCAAGCCCAACGACCTTGCACGCGAACCGTTCCGACACGCCCTTCACTGCTGTGAGCATGTCGACGGCACGGCGCTTGGACGCTGGGCTCAGAATTTTCCCCGGCTGATCTCCCGCAGGGCGTCCTTTTCCAGCTCCGCCTCGGCCAGCAGCCGCTTGAGCCGGGAATTCTGCTCCCGCAGCTCCTTGAGCTCCTTCGCCGCATCGGTATCCATACCGCCGTAAGAGCGGCGCCAGTTGTACAACGTCGCCGCCGACACTTCCAGCTCTGCGGCGATCTCCTCGCCCGACTTACCGGCCGCGGCCAGCTCATCGGCACGGCGCAGCTTCCGCACGATCTCCTCCGCGGAATGCCGCTTCCGTCCTCCAGCCATGATCCCAATCGTCCCTTCTGGCCCCTACCAGGGCCAACAGGACTCTAATACCGAGCGGTCTCATTCATTGGGGACGGGCCACGCTGACCTGGTTGAACGCCACGTTCTGCCGTTGTTGCGGGCACACAAGATCCGCTTGGTCGAGGTCGCTCGCGTGGGCCTGTCCAACGCGGACGGAATCGTCGTGCTGCAAGACACTCGCCAACCTTATCGCATGCATTTCGACGCCGAGGAACACGGTTTCTACCCTCTCAGCGGCGAGAACCGCAGCAACGGGATCCTTCCGCAGCGCAGCGGCAAAAGAAAATGTTCGGTTGACTGCACCAACCACCGGCAGTGAAGGATGACCGGTGACAGGTTCGAAGGGTTGGTGTGTGGACACGCGCAGGCGGTTGATCGAAGGGCAAGTCGGGATGATTCGGTTGGGATCTGTTGTAGCTGTACAGCTCCAGTTCCCTCCGTATGTTGTCCTTGGTAAGGATGGTGTCGAGGTCGAGCCCATCACGCAGTTCCTGCGAGATCTGGCGTTAGGTGATACGCGGCCGTTGACAGCCCGCAGCTACGGCTACGATCTGCTTCGTTGGTTCCGGCTTCTGTGGATGCTGGATATTGACTGGGACAGAGCGACTGGCGCCGAGGTCGATGTTCTAGTGGGCTGGCTGAGGACCGCACCGAATCCGCAGCGAGGTCGTTCTACTGCGTCGACTACGACCGCGGGTTCGATCAACGCCAAGACTGGGAAACAGTATCTGGTGCAGGGGTATTCGCCTCGGACCATCAACCATTCACTCAGCGTGATCTACGGCTTCTATGCGTTTCATGCTCATCGCGGTCGTGGCCCGGTGGTCAATCCGGTGCCGTCGTCACGGTCGCGTCGCCAAGCGTTGGGGCATCGCAGTCCGATCGAAGCGCCGGCGAAATTCAAACGAGCTCGGTTGCGGCAGCGTGTCAGTGACGCTGCGCCACGGTCGATTCCGGATTGGCTGTGGGACGAGTTGTTCGCGGCGATGTCGTGTGATCGTGACCGTGCGCTGCTGCTCTGCTACGTCAGCAGCGGTGCCAGAGCGAGCGAGTTGCTCGCGATCGGTGTCAGGGATATCGATTGGGGCGGTAGTCGAATCAACGTCGTATCGAAGGGGACCTGGTTACGGCAATCGGTGCCGGTGTCGGCCGAGGCGCTGCGGTATCTGGCGTTGTACCTCGACTCCGACGGTGTCCCCGCCGACGGTGAGCCGGTATGGCGTACACGGCGTGGGACACCACGGGCCGTCTCATACTGGGCAATGAGGCAAGTCTTGCAGCGCGCCAACGACAAGCTCGGCACCAACTGGTCGCTGCACGATCTGCGTCACACCGCCGCCACGCGAATGGCCAACGACCCAGCACTGACTCTTACCGATGTGCAGGCAATCCTGCGACACGCCAACATCGAAACCACCGGCCGCTACACCGCGGTGCGGGTCGAGGATCTGTTCGACAAACTACAAGAGCACTACAACCGGCCACGACCGACGCCCTCCTACGCGGCTGGATACGACAAGATCGACATCGAGGCGGTGTTCGGTGCCTGAACCTGCCTACACGATGCGTAATCGCCGCTCGGAGTCACTGCGAGCCGCCGACGCCGAGCGTACGGTCAGGCGTTCACGCTTCGCTGTCGATCAGCTCGCTCCCGAGCCGTCGACGGCATCGACGCCAGCGATCCCGTTCGGTGAACTGTCGACCACGTCAATCGAGCGCCTGGTCGATTTGGCCGGTGACGCCTCGTTGGGCGCCACCACCCCCGGACAGCTGGGCAAACGGCGCCGCGGTACGCGGATGCTTTTGGAGCACTTGGCCGCCTTCGCTGGTGCGACGTGGCAGCAGCGGTGGCAGGCTTCCGGCCTGGATGAGGGGTCCGGTCCGGTAGGTGCGATCGCGAATGACAAGTACAACGGGTACAACGTGACCAATGGGCTCAAGTGCCTGTTGCTGATGCGTGTGATCACACCTTCACTGACCGGATTCCGGGTCAACAAGTTCAAGGACTACCCAGCCTACTTCCGCGCCTCACAACGAGACCCGTTGCTGGAGCGTTTTTTCGACGAAACCGCCCGTACACGAACGACCGAGCACCACCAATACAAGGCGCTGTTCGACGTATGCTGCGCGTTGACCGTCCAGGGCGTTGTGTTGGCCGACCTGACCCCCGAGGGGCTGTTGTTCTACGCCGAGGAATGCCGTCGACTCGAGTTGGTCGTCGGTGCCCGCCCGGGCAGCAACCGCTTCGCCGGACTGCTGGCGTGGGAAGTCCTGCACACGATGGGGCATTTCCCGAAAGACACGCCACCGACGCTGCGGAGCTTCATCTACAAAGGTCAGCGCACCCCCGAGCAGATGGTCGACTTCTACGATGTCCGCGACCCTGGTGTCCGGCAACTCATCATCGACTACCTGCTGCGGCGCCAAGGCGACACCGACTATGTCACCCGCGAAGGACTCGCCCGCTGCATCGCTGGCGAATTCTGGTCCAAGATCGAGCAACTCGATCCCGGTCAGCGCAGCCTCACCATCGCGCCCGAACTCTATGACCAGTGGCGGGAGGGGATGCGGTTGCGCCGCGACGGGAAACCCCGCCTCGACGACGGTCAAGGCATCCTGCTGCCGATACGAGCCTTCTACCTCGACATCCAGAGCTGGGCCCTCGAGGAACCCGAACGATGGGCGCCATGGGCCTCACCGTGCCCGATCCCGCCATCTGACCTGCGCGGTTTCGGTGCCCGACGCCGTCGCATCAAAGAACGCATGGCCGATCGCACGCGGGCACGCCAACCCTTGCTGCCCGCCCTGGTTGCCCATGTCGAGACCCGCTACACCGAGATCCGTGCCCTCTACGACACCGCCCGCCAAACCCCGCTCGGAGGAAGCTTCACCTACGCCGGCCGCACCTACACACGTCCTGATGAGCTGCTGGATCGCCGCAACGAGAACACACCCTGCCCGGTGGTCCGCGGTCGTGACCACGACACCGGCCGCATCCGCAAGATCGGCGAGGACGAAGAAGCCGCGTTCTGGGACTGGGCCTACGTCGAGATCTTGCGGCACACCGGAATCCGCGTCGAGGAACTCGTCGAACTCGCCCACACCAGCATCCGCCGATACCAGCGCCCCAACGGCGAAATCATCGCCCTGCTAGTGATCGCGCCCTCCAAAGCGGACCGCGAACGTGTGATCCCCATGTCGGCCGAACTATTCCACGTGATCGCGAAAGTCGTTATGCGCCAATCGCTACAAGGCCCGATCCCCTCGCTTCCGCGCTACGACGGCTTCGAACGAATCTGGACCGCCCCACTGCCCTACCTGTTCCAACGCCAGATCGGTGAAGTTCGCCGGGTAACGAGCCCCGGCACCGTGCTCAACACCTTGAAGAGGCAATGCGAACTGCTCGGCGAAACCAACCCCGCCTTCCGCAGCCTGCACTTCACACCCCACGACTTTCGTCGACTGTTTGCCACCGACCTGGTCAACAACGGCCTGCCCATCCACATCGGTGCCGCGCTGCTCGGGCACCTCAACCTGCAGACAACCCAAGGCTACGTCGCGGTCTTCGAAGAAGACGTCATCCGGCACGTCCAGCAGTTCATGGACCGACGTCGCGCCATGCGGCCGCAAGAGGAATACCGGCCCACCACCGACCAGGAATGGGACGAATTCGAGGAGCACTTCGACAAACGCAAGGTTGAACTCGGTTCCTGCGGAAGACCTTACGGAACAAGTTGTCAACACGAACACGCATGCTTGAGGTGCAGCCAACTCCGCGTGAATCCCAGCATGCTGGGCCGTCTCGACCAACTCGAAGCCGACCTCGAAGACCGTCGACGACGCGCAGTCACGCAGGGGTGGCTCGGCGAGATCGAAGGCATCGACCGCACCCTGGAGTGTCTACGCGATAAACGCTCCGACGCACAGCGGACAAGGATCACCCAAACCGTCAGCTTGGGTTATCCCACCCGAAATCCCCAATAGCTCACTGTCCCAGGAGATCAGCTTGCCCCAAACGCTGCCCCGGCTGCTTTTAATGCCTGGTGCCCCTTACTCGAACCTCGCTGATTCGTCCGCGTTTGGCGGTGTCTATCCGGTCAGATTTCAGAAGTTGTTGTTGCCACGGACTGCGCCGGGCGGGACTGTGCTGCGTGGTGGATGGGTTTCGTACATGCGTGCCGCTACGAGTAGTGCGGCGGCGGCGCTGATGATGGCGGCGGCCCAGACCGCGGCGTGTAGTCCCATGAGGTCGGCGACGATGCCGCCGAGGATGGCGCCGACGGCGTAGCCGAGGTCGCGCCATACTCGGTAGATGCCGACGGCGCGGCCGCGCCAGATCGGGTGGGCGACATCGCCGATCACGGCGAGCAGGGTCGGGTAGACCATGGCGGTCCCGATACCGAGTAGCACGGTGCCGAGCGCCCATCCGGTGAATCCTGCGGAGTAGGCGATGACGGCCAGCGCTGCGGCTTGGATGGCCATCCCGCCGGTGATGAGGTGTTTGCGCCCGATCCGGTCCGATAGTCCACCGGTGATCAGTTGCCCTGCTCCCCACACGCCGGGGTAGAGAGCGAACAAGAGTCCGATCTGCGCGACAGGCAGCTCAGCGGTGGCGAACAGTAGGGGGAACAAGCCCCAGGACAGTCCGAAGTTGAGGTTGTTGACCAGTCCCGCGTGGCTGGCCGAGGCCAGCGCAGGCTCGGCCACGCTGGTCTGGAGGGCAATTTGGCGGTTGGTGAGTTCGGCATGGAGGTGGTCGTGTCGGCCGTCGGCGCGGGGAGTGTGACCGGTGGCCTCGAGTCGGGCGTAGTCGCGGGTTTCGCGGATGAACAGCCCGGATAGCGCCAAGGCCAGTGCGGCGTAAGCCAATCCGAGCAGGAATGGTGCGGGACGTAGTCCGTGGTGTTCGGCAAGGTAGCCCGCGAGCAGGGAGCTCAAGGCTACCGCGCCGTATCCGGCGGCTTCGTTGAGGCCCATGGCCAGTCCGCGCCGGGTAGGTCCGACGAGGTCGATTTTCATGACGACGGTGGTCGACCAGGTCAAGCCTTGGTTGATGCCCAGGAGCACGTTGGCTGCCACGACCCACCACCAGTTGGGTGCCGCGATGAGCATGAGCGGGACGGGCAGTGCGAACAGCCAGCCGATCATCAGTACGGGTTTGCGGCCGTAGCGGTCGGAGAAGGTGCCTGCGAAGTAGTTGGCGATGGCTTTGGTGATCCCGAAGGCGGCGACGTAGGTGAAGATGAAGGTGTAGCCGGTGAGGCCGAATTCGGATTCGGCCAGCAGCGGCAGCACGGTCTGTTGCTGGCCGACCATGCCACCGACGAGCGCGTTGACCGCGACCAGCAGCGCGAACTGGGCGGCGTTTTCCCGCAGTCCCAGCACCAGAGGTCTTGGGCTGGAACGGATAACATTCATCGCCCGGTCTGTAATTGCTCGCCGCGAGCCGTGGCGTAGTCGCCGGGATGTCCGGCCAGTACCCGCACGTCGTTGTGTCCGGCGGCTTCGAGGATGCTGGCCGCACCCATCGCGCGTTCGCCGTGCCCGCACATGACCACCAGCGGCCCGTCGGGCAACTCGCTCAGATTCGCGGCGAGCGCGCCGAGTTCGATGTTGCGCGCGCCGGGCACGTGGCCGTCGGCGAACTCACCGGCTTGGCGGATATCGAGCACGGTGACCGGGTCGGTGCCGGCGAGCTCGTCGGCACCGCCCAGCTGCACCGCGGTCGAGACGGGCCCGGTCCATTCCGTCATGCCGCCGTGGAGTTCTCCGGCGACGGTGTCGAATCCGACTTTGGCTGCCTCCCAAGCGATGTCGGTGGGGTTCTGGTTCTCGGCGCGGACGATGACCAGCGGTCGTTTCGGGTCGGCCAGCCAGCCCAGCCAGGTGGCGAAGACCGGGCGCAGGGTGATCGACAGCGCGCCCGGGATGTGGGCTTCGGCGAAGTCGGCGGCGGGGCGCGCGTCGACGATCTGCGCGCCGTCGGTCAGCAGCTGCTGGACCTGGGTAGTGCTCAGCGCGGTGAGTTCGAGGGTTTCCCCGAGCGCGACGGGGCCGTGGTGGTTGATCTCGCCCAGGCGCAGGAAGTATTCGGGGAAGGTGCCCATCGAGTCCAATAGTGCTGCCACGAAAGCGTCTTCGCTCTCGACGTGTAGCAGCGGGTTGGTGGCGCGTTGTTTCCCGATGGTGCTCACCCGCTCGCCACTCTCGGCGGAGGAGCAGAACGATCCCGCGCCGTGGGTCGGCCAGACCGGGGTGTCGTCGGGCAATTCCATCAGCCGTTGCAAAGAGTGAAACTGCGCCCGCGCCAAGGGAACTGTCTGTTCGGGGCTGACCAGGTCGGTGCGTCCGGCGGTGCCGACCATCAGCGATCCGCCGGTGAACACACCGAGCAGCTGCTCCCCGTTGTGTAGCAGGTAGGACAGGTGCTCGGGGGAATGACCGGGGGTGGCCCACGCCTGCAGGGTGAACTGTCCCAGCGGCAGGGTCTGTCCGTCGGTCATAGCGGTCACCTCGAATCCGCGGGGGCCGACCTCGGGGGCGAGCACGATCGCGCCGTCGGTGTCGGCCAGCTCACGCACCCCGGAGATGAAGTCGGCGTGCAGGTGGGTCTCCACCGCGTAGGCGATGCGCAGTCCACGCGCCCGCGCCTCGGCGCGGACTGCTCGCACGTCGCGTTCGGGATCGAGGACCATCGCGCGCCCGTCGCCGAGATCGAGCAGATAGGTCGAGTTGCCCAGCCCCTCGTCGACGACGGGAACCAGCGTGAAATCGGACGACATGACAGAACTCCTGTGTGCGTTGTCCCAGCAGAGGGTCTTATTCCAATAAACCATGGAATATTGAGAGTAGGCTAGGCGATGTTCACCCGGACGGCAACCGGCGAGGGGTGGATCGGCGTCCATCGTGCAGGTTCGAGGTGGGCGCGTTACCGTATTCCACGGATGATTGGAGGATGGGATGGGTGGTGACAAGACCACCGCGAAAACGGCGCTCTATGAGGCGTTCGCCGCCAGCGGCAAAGCGCTGTCGAGCGGTAAGCGGCTCGAACTGCTGGACCTGCTGGCCCAGGGTGAGCGGACGGTCGACGCGTTGGCCGCTGCGGCGGGGTTGAACCTGACCACCGCCTCAGCGCATCTGCAAACCCTCAAACAGGCCGGTTTCGTCTCGACGCGCCGTGACGGGGTGCGGATCCACTACCGCCTGGCCGGTGAAGACGTAGCGCAACTATTCGCCCTGTTACGCAAGGTCGCTGAAGCCCACCAGGCCGCGGTGGCACCAGCGCGCGCCAACTACCTCGGTCCCGAGCACGGCCTCGAGATGTCGCGCGAGGACTTGGTGGCCCGTGCGGCCGCCGGTGAGATCGTCGTCTTGGACGTGCGCCCGTTGCCCGAGTACGAGGCCGGGCACATTCCCGGCGCGATCTGCATACCGGTCGAGCAACTGGGCGAACGGATTTCCGAGCTGCCGGTGGAGACCGAGATCGTGGTCTACTGCCGCGGCGAGTATTGCGTGCTGGCCTACGACGCGGTGCGCCTGCTCACCGGTCACGGCCGCCGGGCAATCCGCCTGCACGACGGCATGCTCGAATGGCGTCTGGCCGAACTGCCCGTCGACGCCGCAGGACTGGCGTGAGCGCCCCGGCTCCGACGCCAGGGCCGGTCTACCTGGACTACAACGCCACCACCCCGGTCGACCCCCGCGTCCTGGACGCGATGCTGCCCTATCTCAGTGGATCATTCGGTAACCCCTCGAGCGGCCACGCCTACGGGCGCGGCCCCGCCGCCGCACTCGAGCACGCCCGCGCCCAGCTCGCCGATCTGATCGGTGCCGCTGCCCGCGAGATCGTGTTCACCGGTTCGGGTTCGGAAGCCAACCTGCTGGCCTTGCGTGGTGCGGCATTGGCCCCCGACCAGCCCCGCACTCACCTGATCACCCAGGCCACCGAACACCCCGCCGTGCTGGCGACCTGCGCCGCCTTGGCCCGACTGCACGGGCTACGCGTCACAGTCTTGCCCGTCGAATCCGACGGCCGCCTCGATCCGGCCGCACTGGCCGCCGCCCTCGATGACCAACCCGCGATCGTGTCGGTGATGGCAGCCAACAACGAAACCGGTGTGCTGCAACCGATCCGCGAGCTCACCGAGGTCGCACACCGCCACCATGCGCTGCTGCACTGCGACGGCGCCCAAGCCGCGGGCAAGATCGCCCTCGATGTCACCGCGCTCGGGGTGGATCTGCTCACCATCGTCGGGCACAAGATGTACGCGCCCAAAGGAATCGGCGCGCTCTATGTCCGTGAGGGTCTCACCCTCGAGCCGGTGATCTACGGCGGCGGGCAAGAACGAAATCTGCGCTCGGGGACCGAAAATGTCGCCTTCGCCGTCGGTTTCGGCACCGCCGCCGAACTGGCCACCGCTCACCTCGCCGAGAACGGGCCCGCTCGGGTGGCGGAGCTGCGCGATCAGCTGCATCGACGGCTCCGCGCGGCGCTGCCGGGCCGGGTTCATCTCAACGGCGCGTCCGAGCAGCGCCTGCCCAACACCCTCAACATCAGCATCGAGGACACGCGCGGCCACGAAATCCTTGCCGCCACACCACAGATCGCGGCGTCCACCGGCTCGGCCTGCCACGCCGGAACACACACCCCCTCCCCAGTGCTCACTGCGATGGGTATCGACACCGAGCGGGCCTTGGCCGCGTTGCGGCTCTCGCTGGGCCGCGACAGCACCTGCGACGACATCGAAGTCGCGGTCACCGCGCTGAGTACGGCGGCGGCCGCAACGACAGGGGCACCCGCCCACCGTTGACAACCGCCAGGAGAACCATGAGCCAGACCAGCTCCGGACAGGGACTGTCCACCCACAGCGTGCACGCAGGCGATCAGCGAGATCCCCAGGGCGCGATCCACGCACCGCTCTACCCCCATTCCACCTTCGCCTTCGAATCCACCGCCGCACTGCTCGACGTCGTCGAAGGCCGCGCACCCGGCAACCTCTACACCCGCTACGGCCTCAACCCCACCATCCGCGCCCTGGAAGCCAAACTCGCCGACCTCGAACACGGCGAACAGGCTTTGGCGTTGTCCTCCGGCATGGCCGCCGAAGCCGCGACCTTCCTGGCCTACGCCCACTTCGGTGACCACATCATCTGCCTCGGCGACGTCTACGGCGGCACGTTCGAACTCCTCGGAGTCAACCTCGCCCAACTGGGCATCACCACCACCTTCCTGCGCGCCGACGAACTCGACCGCCTACCCGAGGCCCTCACCGACCGCACCCGGCTGGTGTTCTTCGAAACACCCACCAACCCCAACCTCGACGTCTTCGACATCCACGCCATCGCCGAACACGCCCGCACCGTCGGCGCGCTGACCGTGGTCGACAACACCTTCGCCACCCCGGTCAACCAGAACCCGCTACACCACGGCGCCGACCTGGTCATCCACTCGGCCACCAAATACCTCGGCGGACATTCCGACCTCACCGCCGGCACCGTCATCGGATCCGCCGACCACCTGGCCCCGATCATGATGTGGCGCAAGAACCTCGGACAGATGATCGCCCCCGAGATCGCCTCCCAACTCGCCCGCTCCCTGCGGTCACTACCCGTGCGGGTCCGTGCCCAAAACGACTCCGCCGCCGCCATCGCCACCCACCTGTCGGCGCACCCGCGTATCACCCGCGTCAACTATCCGGGCCTGGCCACCGGTGACTCTGCTGCCGAATTCCTGACATGCCGGTTACAGGTTTGAGGTGGTGGCTGCTTGGGCCTGAATGATGTTGTCTGCGGTCGTTTTTCCCTGTTCGCGGCCGTGGGATGGGGTGTGTGGTGTCGATGCAGCCGCGGCCGGTGTCGCAGGTGCCCGAGCAGACCGCGCTGGTGGCGTGGGCAGCGTTCCCGAAGGGCAGCTTGGCGATGACGGTGCGGGACGGGTTGGGTGAGGTGTTCGGTGATGAGCGGTTCGTGGCCGCGTTCGGTGTGCGGGGTGCTCCGGCGGAGTCGCCGGGGGCGTTGGCGCTGGTGACCGCGCTGCAGTTCGTGGAGAACTTGACCGATCGACAGGCTGCGGACGCGGTCCGCGACAAGATCTCCTGGAAATACGCGCTCGGGCTGGAGTTGACCGATCGGGGGTTCGACCCGAGCGTGCTGGCCAAGTTCCGGTCCCGGCTGGTCGACCATGGCCTGGAACGGGTGGTCTTCGACGCGATGCTGGAGACGCTGATGGCCAAGGACCTGATCGGTGCCGGCGGCAAGCAGCGCACGGATTCCACCCACGTGATCTCGGCGGTGCGGGATCTGAACCGGCTCGAGCTGGCCGGAGAGAGCGTCCGCGCCGCCCTGGAAGCACTGGCAGCGGCCGCGCCGGACTGGCTCGCCTCGGTGATCGACGTGACGGAGTGGGCCACCCGCTACGGCGCCCGCGTCGATGGCTGGCGGGGGCCGTCCTCGCAAGCGAAACGGGACCGGCTCGCGGTGGTGTACGGCAGCGACGCTGTGGGGCTGCTGCGCGGGGTTTACGATCCCGCCTCCCCGGCCTGGCTGCGGGAGCTGCCCGCAGTCGAAGTGCTGCGGATCGTGCTGATCCAGAACTATTACGTCCACACCGACATGAGGGGACGGGAGGTCCTCAAGCGGCGGGAGGCAAACAAAGAAGGTCTCCCGCCTGCCAGTATTCGGATCTCCTCCCCGTACGACCTCGATACCCGTTGGGCGGCCAAGGGCGAGGAGCTGTTCTCCGAACGGTTACAAGGTGCACCTCACCGAAACCTGCAGCGACAGCGACGATGCCGATACCGTCGGCGAGGCCGACCCGCACAGCCGGGGGCGACCGAACCTGATCACGCACGTGGCCACCACCGCCTCCACTGTCCCGGATGTGAAGATGACTACCCCGATCAACCACGTGCTGGCCGAGCACGGCCTGCTACCCGCCGAGCACTACCTCGACTCCGGCTACCCGTCGGCACAGACCCTCACCGACGCCGCCGCACTCGGGGTCACGCTGGTCACTCCCGCCGTGGCCGACCAGTCTCGGCAGGCCAAAGCCGGTGCCGGGTTCGATAAAAGCGCTTTCACCATCGATTGGGCTGCCCGGCAAGCGGTTTGCCCGGCCGGGAAAACCAGCTCGTCGTGGAGCCCGGCCAGTCAGCGCAGCACCGAGGTCATCGTGGTCAAGTTCGGTGCCGACACCTGCGGCAGCTGCCCGCAGCGCACTTTGTGCACCAGCGCCAAGCAAGGTGGCCGCCAACTCACGCTCCAACCGAAACAGCTACACCAGGCTCTGGCACGCGCCCGTACCGAGCAAACCACCCAGACGTGGAAGGACAAATACGCTCTGCGTGCCGGCGCGGAATCCACTATCCACCAGGCCGTCACCGCCTGCGGCCTGCGCCGGGCCCGCTACCGCGGCCTGCCCAAAGTGACACTGCAGCACCTGTTCACCGCCATCGCGATCAACCTGATCCGGCTGCACACCTGGTGGACGGCCCCACCCCTCGACCGCACCCACAGCGGCCACCTCACCCGCCTCGACTACGCCCTCAGAGGCTGACCTAATTCGGCAGCAGAGTCACCGGTGAGGCCAAACGCATCGTCGACACCCAGATGCGCGGCGGTGGCGGCATTCTCAGCATCGTCCTGGACGCCACCGCCGAGCAAACCGCCGCCGTGGTCGACCGGCTGCGCATCTTCTCCATCGCACCCAGCCTCGGTGGCGTGGAAAGCCTTGTCACCCAACCCATCACCACCACCCATCATGGCCTCGACCCCGCCGAACGCGCGCGGCGCGGCATCACCGACGGCATGATCCGGCTCTCGATCGGCCTCGAAGACACCCACGACCTCATCACCGACCTCACCCACGCCCTCGACACCGAATGAAAGCATGGTCCGGCCGACACCTCACGGTCTGCCGGACCGGCATCCGGATGTGCTGATCGTTTTCTCGCTGGTCACAGACGACAAAGGGAGCGCACACATGGTGAACAACCCGCCCGGACTGGCCGAGATTCAAGGCCAACATTGGCAATCCACCTATCGCGCGCACCCGGGCATGTATGGCGAGCACCCCTCGGCTGCGGCCGTGTATGCCGCCGGGCTGTTCCAGGCCGCGGGTGCGCAGAACATGCTCGAACTCGGCGCCGGTCACGGGCGAGACAGTCTCTACTTCGCCCGGGAGGGCTTCGACGTGACCGCCACCGACGCCAGTTCAGTCGGGTTGGGCCAACTCGACGAGCGCGCCCGCGAACAAAACCTCACCTCGCGCATCACCACGATCGTGCATGATGTCCGCGACCGGCTGCCGTTGCCCGATGCCTCGGTCGACGGAGCCTTCGCGCACATGCTGTTGTGCATGGCCTTGTCCACCAACGAAATACACGCCCTCGTTCAAGAAGTCCGCCGCGTACTGCGACCAGCTGGCAGTTTCGTCTACACCGTGCGCCACGTCGGCGATGCCCACTACCGAGCAGGCATCGCACACGGCGACGACATCTACGAACACGGCGGCTTCGCCGTCCACTTCTTCGACCAAACCTTGGTCAACGACCTCGCCGACGGCTGGACACTGACCGAGATCCACCCCTTCGAGGAAGGCGAGCTGCCGCGCCGGTTGTGGCGCGTCACCCAGACCCTGCCCCAGTGAGCTGCTCGCAAAGTTCCTGTAGGCCGAATAGGGCTTTCACCGAGCGGTCGAAGCCTACGGCCCGCGACCGCGAGCGTCGGCTTGCTCGTTAGCCGAGGACCTCATTCTCGCGGGCCGCTTGGATCACGCCATCGACGGCGCGCCTGATACGTTCGGCAGCCCGGTCAGGGTCTGGACCACCGGCGTCGAGCCATGCGATGACCGCTTCGAGAGTCACTGTCGGCAGCAGTCGCGCCGCCCAGTTACGCCACCGCACATCGATGCCGGGCATTTCTTCGGCGAGTTGACGTTCGGCGATCTCGATCGACATCGCGCGCAGGGCGTCGATCTGCTCACGGAACTCCGGCTCTCGGGCCGCGTGACGAAACAGCAGCCGGAAGCCATCGGGATCGGCAGCGGCGGCACGCAGCAGCGCGGGAATGCTTCCGTCATCGAAGTCCTCGGTGCCGACATGTTCGGCGAGGTGGGCATGGGTGCGGTCCAGAACCGCCTGGTAGAGATCGGCTTTCGAGGCGAAGTGGCGATACAGGATCACATGGGTGACCCCCGCTTCGGCGGCCACCGCATCCAGGCCGGTCGCCGCGAACCCGCCACGCGCGAACGCCCGCGTCGCCGCGGCCAGGATCTGCTCACGCCGCTGCGCACGCGGCATGCGCCCGGTTTTCGCCCGCTCGGCCACCAACACCTCCTTTTGTTCACAGCCTAATGTACAACTAGACTTGTATAAGACTACTTAAACAACTTCATTGCATGCCGAGGTCGCCATGAACGCACCCGTCCAACTACCGTTCGAGCAGACACAACTCCTCCAGGTCGCACCACAACTGCGAGAACTGTTGTCCCAAGGCGTCATTCACCGCATCCGCACCGCGGGCGGCGATGACGCGTGGCTGGTCACCGGCTACCACCACATGCGCGACCTGCTCAACGACGAACGCCTCGGACGCTCCCACCCACACCCAGACACCGCCGCCAGGACCGGAGAATCGGCGCTGTTCGGCGGCCCGCTGGGCGAATTCGCCACCGAACAGGCCGACCACACGCGCATGCGCGCGCTGCTCCAACCCCACTTCTCACCCAAACACCTCCACGAGCTGCGCCCCCGCATCGAAACACTCACCGTCGGGCTGCTCGATGAGCTCGCCGCCCAGGGACCGCCCGCCGACCTGCACGCCATGCTCGCCGAACCACTGCCGATACTGGTGATCTGCGAACTGCTCGGTGTGCCCTATGAGGACCGCGACCAGTTCCGCGCCTGGACCCAGGCCGCGGGCAACATCACCGACCGGACCCGATCAGAGCAGGGCCTGGCCGAACTATTCAGCTACGGAATGGGATTGGTCGCACGCAAACGACGCCAACCAAGCGATGACGTGATCTCCCGGCTGTGCGCGACCGATGGCGTTTCCGACATCGAAGCCGCCGGACTGTCGATGGCATTGCTGTTCGCAGGCCACGAAACCACCGTCGTGCAGATCGGCCTCGGCGCCCTGCTGTTGCTCACCGCACCCGGTCAATGGCATGCCCTGCACGACAATCCGCGACTGCTACGCACCGCCATCGAAGAAATCCTGCGGGCCCCAGGCAAAGGCGGAGGCGGCATCCCGCGCTACGCGCGCACCGACTTCCAGATCCACGGTGTCACCATCCGGGCCGGCGACCTCGTGCTGCTCGACAACGGTGCGGCCAACCACGACCCGACCGCCTTCCCTGACCCTGACCGGGTCGACATCACCCGCCGAGCCCCCGCCCACCTGAGCTTCGGCCACGGAATGCGCTACTGCATCGGCGCACCCCTGGCCCGCATCGAACTACATACTGTCTTCGCCTACCTCATCCCGAAATTCCCGACCATGCGACTGGCCACCGACATCGAGCAACTCCGCACCCGGCACGACGTACTGACCGGCGGACTGGTCGAACTCCCCGTGACCTGGTGACGAACCCCGGCGGTCACGGAAGTGTCGGCGATGCCGTCCCACGCCGTGCCCGGCGCACACCTTGACGCCGGGCACGGTTGAGCTAATTCTGTTGTGCGGGTTGGCTTTCGAGCCGCTGTTTGAGGGCTGCGAGATTGGCGGGCATCTCCTTGCGGGCCTGCGGGCGCACCGCGAGTGGGACGAGGAGTTTGCCGATGCCGTGCCCGGCGAAGTCGAGGCGAATCGTCAGTCGGGCACGGCGACCGTCATCGAGTGGGGCGACGGTGACGTCGACGGACGCGCGGATCGGACCATCTACCCCACGGACGCCCCACGTCCGGGGTGGATCGAGATGGGCCAGAACTGAAGTGACCGGACGTTCGGCGAACCCGATACGCCGGGTAGTCAAGCATTTCTGCCCGACCTGCGGGGTATCACCACCGTCCATATGCCCGGAGACGACACCCTTCTGCCATTCGCTGAACCGGGTCGGGTCGGTGGCGTAGGCGAACACCTGCTCGGCCGGTCGATCGACCTCGGTGCTGACCTCGATCGCGGCCATCAGCCCTCCTGGCCGACGACGTCGATGTAGCGCTGCAAGTACAGCGGCCAGCCGGCCTCGTTGGCGACACCGTCGCGGACGGCTTCCCCGCCGTCGCTGTGGCGGTCGAGATGGCGGTGTTCGAGCTCGACGCGAGTGCGGTCGGGGCTCTCGGTGATGAATCGGACCTCTACCTCGCTGGCGTTGTCCGGATCGGTCTCGATTTCCCAGCGGCCGTTGATATCCCAGCTGAACACCACCCGGTTCGGCGGTTCGTAGGCCAGCACCCGCGCCCACCGGCACACGCTGCCGTCCTCACCGCGGTCATAGATGAACCCGCCGACCCGCGGTTCGAACACCGTCTCGGCGATCGGGACCGCCAGCAGGTTGTGCTCGCGTGGTTTGATCGCGTCGAATCGTTCGGTGAACAGCGCAAACGCGCGCTCCAATGGTGCATTGACGATAATCTGCAACTGCACCGGTTCGATCTGGGTTTGTGTCACGATTTCTCCCGAGTCTTGTTCGACCACTTGTTGATACGTAGCGAGGGCGCATCCCCAGAACCGATCGAGCTGAGCACGCAACACGCGCATACCGTCTGGATCCAACCGGTAGATCCGCCGTGTCCCCACAGCCTGATCCAGCACCAGCCCCGCATCCTTGAGCACCTTCAAATGCTGCGAAACCGCAGGACGGCTGATCGGCAACTCACGCGCGAGTTCACCGACCGCCCGCGGCCTCTCAGCAAGACGCTCCAGGATCGTGCGCCGCGTCTGATCCGCGAACGCACCCCATTTATCCCCAACTTTGTAAGTCTCTACGAACCGTAAGTCAACGCTTACCAAACTTGGTTGTCAAGGGCCTTCCGTGGATCGATCCCGCCGCCGCAGGCCCTCGTTTCTCTTGTCGAGACGCGGAGTCACGCTCCTTTATGGAAGATTTTGCCGATACGCATCACGGCGTCTCGGGGTGCGGTCAGGACGCACTGATCAACGGCTTCGTGATCCGCCGATGTAGCCAACGGCCTGTCCGTCTCAAGCTCAACTTGCAAAGTGCAGAGAAGCACATTGAAATTCAAAGGCTGGCCGATGGATATGTGGCGTGACCGCGAACTCGGGCAACGCCCTTATCTGCACGCGATCGGCTACAACGTCGACGAAGAAAACCGGATAGCCCGCGAGTCCGTACTCGATCTGGGCGGGCACCGGCAGATGGTCTACCCGATCCATGAGGCCGGGTGGTCGCGGCGACGCTGCCGTGAATACCTCTACAGCATCTTCGGCGTGTGGTGGCCGAAATCGCTGTGCCGTCAATGCCCGTTCGTATCTAAATTTAGTGAACCGGTCGCGCGTAGTCGGTCGGTGAGCCAGGCGCAGTATCGGATTGCGTCGTGAAAGGACACAATCACCACGGGGCGATCCACGTCTGCGTTCCAGATGTCGGTCTCGGTTGTCCAATGGTCCGGGATGGGAGCGTTGTCGTCGAGGACGAACGCGAGGTACTGGCGATCGGTTATGAGTGTTCTCGACAACCGATAAGGCGCCAGCTCCAGGAAGTGCCGGGGTCTGTCACCCGGTTCCCCATGCGGTAGGTCGACGCCTACTGGGACTCGGCCACCGGGGTGTACAACAAGTTCGGGTACGAATTCCCCCGCTACGGCCGCGTCGTGGACGGAATCCGGGATCCGCTGTCGTGCAGGGAAAGTCGTGGCAGTCGGTTGGGTGCTGCGACACATCAGTGTGTGCGCGTATGCCCGGACTCGGGGGGCACGGTCGCGGCTGGCCAACCGTTCCAACTCGTCGGCGGCGCGCTGGTCGCCGTGTGCAGCCACACGGGCGAGCTCTGCGGCCGCATCGAGTCGGGAGCCGGGATCTGCGGCGAACAGATCCTCGCGAATGTAAGCAGGCAACGCTTCGAAGCTGCGCATCGGGAGCAGCTCGGCCCGCTCGCCGGACATGGAGGCGGCCGCATCGACGCCCAACGATGTTAGGAACTCGACGGCTCGGGTCGTCACCTCGTCCAAGGGCACTCCGCGACCGGCGTAAGCGATCGCGACGAGCGTTCGCTCCAGGGCGTGCACGGCGCTAACTGACGGGTTCGACCCAGCCGCTACGAGGATTGCGGGCTTGATTCCGGTGTGCGGCGGCCACGCCGCGATCAGCTCGTCGGCAATCCGGGCCGCTGTGGCCTCACCGGTCAACGGCCTCGCGGAGTCCAGACATAGCAGCACCGGACGCCCACCGCCCGCCTCGGCGACCTGGTGTGCCAGCTCGTCGAATCGGATCATGCTCGAGGGCCGTCCGGGCAGGCTCGCGGGTAAGGCGAAGGCCCACAGGCTTGTGTGGCGACGTGCGAACGGCACGACGTGCGAGGCGGCGGCCAGGATCAGCATGTCCGCTGGTCCCGCCAGCGCACGGGTCACCGCGTCCAGTGTTGCTTTCGGCGAGGCCAGTTGCCGGGCGGACAGCGTGGCCACGGTGGCGTCGTAGCAGTCGTGCAGACTTGCTGCCAGGTCCGCCGCGGCGGACACGTCGACGTGTGCGGGTGGCAGGTGTCGCATCGCTGGGCAGGCAGCGATCGCCGCCCGGAGTCTCACAGGTGTGTGGTGAGCCATTCGATGGTCTCCCGATAGACGATCACCCGTTCGCCAGACTTCTCCAAACAGTGATCGCCGCCGGGCACGATCACCCGTCGGACTGGACCGGCCACCAACTCCTCGGCGCGAGCGCTCTGCTCCACGGGCACCTCGGTGTCGGCATCGCCGTGGATCAACAGTACCGGGGCGCGCACTCCGGTCAACCCCCCAGATACGTCCCGGACCTCCAGCAACTCGGTGAGAAATGGCAGGCCGATCTCCTCGTCATCGCGGACGATGAATCCTCGGGCCCGGGCCTCGGCGAGACTCGCCCCGTCGACGTAGTTGTCGAAGACGTTGTCCAGCAGCCAGATCGCGGGCCACAGCAACACCAGCGCGTGCTCGCTGCCGTCCAGGCCGGCCAGCGCCGCGGTCGCGCCGAAGCTTTCTCCCACGATGCCGACACTCGACGGCATGTAGGTGGCGGCAAGGAATGCGCGGGCCGCCGACAGATCCTCGACTTGACGGGCGATGGTCATATCGCGGTAGCGTCCAGTGCTTTTGCCCGCGCCACGGATGTCGAACCGCAATGATCCGATGCCGTCAGCAGCAAGCCGCGAGGACAGCTCCCGGTAGAGGTCGGCCGGGCCGTCTTTGTCCCCGCCCGGCCCCCCGTGGAGTAACAGCACCCACCGTGCGGCACCGGACTTGGGTGCGACCGCGATCGCGTCCAATGCCGCGTCATTGAGGTATCCGAAGGGAGGCGAGGGTTGACGACACCAGTGCCGGCCAATCCCCGCCGCAACTCCTTCCTGCGGCCGTTCGTTCACGAGACACCCTGCCGCGCGCTACGTGGGATGACAGCACGATTCGCCGAGGGGCCGGGCTTACCGGCCCCGGTCCGGACCCGGTGGGTATGCGTGGTCGGGTGAAAGATTTTCGGATCTGGTTGTAAAGGGATTGCTCTCGGCGCGCCACTACTAGGGTGACGGCCGAGACGCATCGAGGGCTCGGCGCTGGATCCTGGAGGAGAGTCGCTGGGCTTGTCATGGGCATGGGGGTTGAAAGGGCAGGCTGGGCCTGGTGCTGTACCCGGAGGTGCATCGCCCCGGGCTGAACGGCCCGGTCGGTCAGGCGAGATTCTCCATCGCGAGCGTCACCAGGGCGGCGAAGTGGGCGTTTTCCTCGAGTTCGCCGCCCTCGCCGGGCCACCACTCGTACGCGGTCCATTCGCCGTCTGCCCCGGCGCTGTCCGCGTGCAGCAGCCAGTTACCTCCGGTGCCACCGTCGTCGAACCCGATCAGCAGGCACCTGTTCAGCACCGCGAGTTGGTCAGCGAAGAAGTCCAGGTCCGCCCATGCCTCCAGCAGTCCGGCTTCGAGGTCCGCCATCCAGCCGATCTCCTCGACTCCGAGCAGGTCGAGATTACCGATGGTGCTCCAGCCGTTGCTGGTCAGCAGGAAGTTCCGGTACGACGGCGGCAGCCGGACCCCGAGCCGCTCCTCGGCCGCCGCGATCGCCTCCTCGCTGGCCGGCTCGAAACCGAGCCATCCCGCCGCCCGTTGGGCAGGGCTCACCATATAGTGCGCCGTGCCGTTCAGCTCCGCTTTGCGGAGATAGTTCGAGTTCAGGAACTGTGTGCTGTAGTCGTGCAAGAACCCGCGCCACTCGGTGAGGGGCGACGATGCCGAGAGAGCCATGCTGGAAGTCCTTCTGTCAGGCCATGTTTCGCTGACATCCTCACATGGCCTCCGGCGCTCCACATTGGGTGAACCTCAGACCGGAACCACTACCCGCACAGCGTGTTCGGCGATGATCCGGCCGAAGAGCAGACATGAAGACACGATCAACGCGAACAGGATGGCCAGCTCTGGCCGACGAGCGCCCTTGACCGGTCCCCGATGACGGAACCACCCGGTTTTAGAGCCAGGTTGTTTTCGATCCGTATTCAGTTGATGCCGCAGGCCACCGGGTGGTGGCTGTGGCTGCAGCGGGCAGCGTACTCGGCCGGGGTCAGATAGCCCAGCGCCGAATGTCGATGTCGTCGGTTGTGGTCTACCTTGTAGTCGCCGATGACGACGCGGGCTTCGAGCAGGCTTGTCCAGTGGTTCCGGTCGAGGCATTCTTTGCGCAGCCGACGGTTGAACGATTCGACGAATCCGTTATTCCACGGCGTGCCCGGTGGGATGTAGATGATCCCGACCCGGTTTGCGCAAAACTGTTGCAGCGCATGGGAAATCATTTCCGGCCCGTTGTCCATCCGCAACACCGTCGGCGACCCACCATGAGTGGTGAAGACCTTCTCGAGCTCGGTGACGAGCCGCTCGGCGGTGATCGAGCGTTCAACCAGATGCAATAGTGATTCACGGGTGTGTTCATCGACCATCGACGCGATCTTCACCGCTCTTGACCGGTCCCCGATGACGGAACCACCCGGTTTTAGAGCCAGGTTGTTTTCGATCCGTATTCAGTTGATGCCGCAGGCCACCGGGTGGTGGCTGTGGCTGCAGCGGGCAGCGTACTCGGCCGGGGTCAGATAGCCCAGCGCCGAATGTCGATGTCGTCGGTTGTGGTCTACCTTGTAGTCGCCGATGACGACGCGGGCTTCGAGCAGGCTTGTCCAGTGGTTCCGGTCGAGGCATTCTTTGCGCAGCCGACGGTTGAACGATTCGACGAATCCGTTATTCCACGGCGTGCCCGGTGGGATGTAGATGATCCCGACCCGGTTTGCGCAAAACTGTTGCAGCGCATGGGAAATCATTTCCGGCCCGTTGTCCATCCGCAACACCGTCGGCGACCCACCATGAGTGGTGAAGACCTTCTCGAGCTCGGTGACGAGCCGCTCGGCGGTGATCGAGCGTTCAACCAGATGCAATAGTGATTCACGGGTGTGTTCATCGACCATCGACGCGATCTTCACCGCTCTGCCGTCGATGGTGGAATCGAACTGAAAATCCAACGCCCACACCACCTTCGGTGCATCCGCATCGACCGGCGGCATCGACGAAACGCCGGCCCGTTTACGCGGCTGGTGCTCACGCACCTGCAGCCCTTCCTCCCGCCAGAGCCGATGCACCTTCTTCTTGTTCACCGAGCTGCCCTCGTCGAACCGCAACCGCGCCCACGCCCGCCGGAACCCGTGACACGGGTTCTTCGTAGCATACGAGCGCAGCCAGGCCCGCAAACCGGCGTCCGGATCATCCGGGGTCTGCGCGAGGGGCAGCCGCCGATACGTCGAACGAGCAAGCCCAACGACCTTGCACGCGAACCGTTCCGACACGCCCTTCACTGCTGTGAGCATGTCGACGGCACGGCGCTTGGACGCTGGGCTCAGAATTTTCCCCGGCTGATCTCCCGCAGGGCGTCCTTTTCCAGCTCCGCCTCGGCCAGCAGCCGCTTGAGCCGGGAATTCTGCTCCCGCAGCTCCTTGAGCTCCTTCGCCGCATCGGTATCCATACCGCCGTAAGAGCGGCGCCAGTTGTACAACGTCGCCGCCGACACTTCCAGCTCTGCGGCGATCTCCTCGCCCGACTTACCGGCCGCGGCCAGCTCATCGGCACGGCGCAGCTTCCGCACGATCTCCTCCGCGGAATGCCGCTTCCGTCCTCCAGCCATGATCCCAATCGTCCCTTCTGGCCCCTACCAGGGCCAACAGGACTCTAATACCGAGCGGTCTCATTCATTGGGGACGGGCCACCCTGTCGCCTTGGTCTACAGCACATCCGGAGGCGCCGACACCCACCAGCAGGATCTACCCAGATAACGGCTGGGTCGCACTTTCGGCTCCACCCCAAGCACCACAACATCGAACGAGGAACGCATTGTCGATGCATTGACAACGCATTGAGGTCAGCCGAACCGGTGTGTGTTTCATAGACACACACCCAGCGACCATGCAAGAAGGTACGTCTCGGCGGGATCATCGCCCACATGGCATCCACCGGCGGAGACGGCTCAGACCGGCCGACTCCCCGGACCGCAGCGCGCTGCTGTGGGTCGGCCAGTACGGCCTCGGTGAGCGTTTTCAGTTCGTCGCCGCGGACCGAGCCCTCACTGGCCAGTGCACTTTCGATCGACAGGTCGGCCGGGCGGGCGGGCCGGGTCGGTGGTGTCTGGCTGCACCCGAACCGACAGCCGACAGCCAACCGATCACATCGATGATCGGTCGGCTCGGCCGACCCCGCGCACAGCGGAATTTCTGCGCACTGGAAAATCGGCCCGGGTGATCCCGCGGAATCAGCCGGCCGAGCCAGTCCCCGGTCGATGGGGCGGCACGACCGCCGCACCCGAGTAATTCGCATCGATGACGTAGCCGTTCACGAGCTTGTCATGATACTTGCCGGTGCCGTAGTGGGGCGGACAGTTCGTGTCCAGGAGCTTGTTCCGCTGGTGTGGGGATATCTGGTCGGTGTCCGGGACCAATGCCTGCGGCTCGTTGGGTTCGGAAGTGGCAACACAGACTGCCTCGAAATAAATCATGTAGGCGTTGTCGGAGTTATTGGTGCATTGGAGCTCTTCGCAATCGAGGCCCGGTGCGAGGTTGGGGGCCGACTGGGCGACCGCCTGGGGGACGAACAGTCCCGTGGCTGCGATGCCGAGGGCAGCGATGGTCATGGCTCTGGTCAGTCGATGATTCATTACTTGTCAACTCCGATCCGAATGAACGAAATGAATTGGCGGCACAGCGTGAGACTGCAACGGTACGCACGGCACTCTTGTCGGCGTGCGAACCGCTGCCGGGGCAGTCGGGTTAAAGGGGTCAAGAGATGATGTCGGCCAGACGTTTCAGGTCGTCGATATCGTCGGTTCCCGTGTTGAAGATGACGTCGTCGGCGCCGATGTCGGTGAACGCCGAGATCGCGTCGGTGATCATCGCCGGTGAGGTGCAAACCGCCGCGGAGATCATGCCGGCCAACTCTGCACCGGTCGCCTTGTAGTAGTCGTAGACGTTCCGCTGTCCGGCCTCGCCGTCGCCGAGGGAGTAGTACACCAGTGCGACCAGTCGCGGCGAGCCTTCCCGACCGGCCTTGCGCCAGGCTGCCCTGGCCGCGTCGAAGGTCGGGGCGACAGCTGGCGCGGGCAGTGAGCCGCCGACGTAGCCTTGGCCCCACCGTGCCATCCTGTCGAACGCGGCTGGTGCGAATCCGCCGAACAACATCGGAACCTGCCGAGTCCCCGCCGGTACGGCGGGGTTCGGGCCCCCTCCGACCGGCTTACCGTCCCAAATGGTGCGGAAGGTCTCCAGATCACGGTCGAGCCGGGCGCCCCGGTCCTGCGATCCGTGTCCTTCGACGATGTAGTCGTCCGGGCGTGCGCCGACTCCGAGGCCGACGGTCAATCTGCCGCCTGATACGCCGTCGATTCCGGCCAGTTCCTTGGCCAGCAGCGTTCCCGGCCATGTAGGGCCGAGTAGCACGCCACTGACGAGCTCGATCCGGCTGGTCACGGCTGCCGCCGCGGCGAGGGCGACCGTGTCGGAGATACCAGGATAGGCGTACCGGCCGACAGTGCTCAGCGAGGAGAAACCCGCCTCCTCCGCCTGTCTGGCCCACTCGGGGATCACCCCGGGACGCATGTTCCGGACCTGATTGGGAAGTCCCGTGCCGATGTTCATCGTTCACCGAGTATGCGGCTGATCGCGGGCAGCACGTCGCCGGGATTGCGAACCAGGATCATCTTGGCCTTGGGCGCTTCGGCGTGGATGATGTTCAGGACCCGGTTGAACCACGCCGTCGTCTCCTCGGTCGGCGGGTCCTGGGGGTTCTGGCCGCTGATGAAGCTGCCGATCGCCACACCGTCGTAGTCGGTGGCGTTCAACTCCTCGATCAGCCGGGCATCACCTGCCTCGTCGTCGGTCACGACGATCGAGCCGCCCTCCTGGCCGGCCTCCTTGAAGCGCTCATTGATCGCCGCGGCGATCTCGGGGTGCTTGCCGAAGCCCAGCACCCGCCAGCCCTGCGTACCTTGCACTGTCGACATCCTGTTCCAGCCCCTAACATTTAGATAGATTATAAGTTGAATCAACCAACAGCGAGTCTAGCCAAAATGGATGGCGCATGCCAAGGCAACGCAACGCACCTACCGCTCGCCGCCAGTCGAACATTCGCTGCTCGGGCAGTGTGTAAGTCGCTGATCAGGGTTGTGGTGTGGTGGCTCGGTCGAGCAGTTCGGGGTGGCAGGCTTGGGCCATCCTGGCGAGCCCGTCTCGCCACGCCACCTGGGTGTGGCCGATGAGGTCGTGCATTCTGGTGAGGTCGCAGGTCACGCTGCTCAGCGTGTGCGGGGTCGGTGCCAGCGTGTGGTCCAGGCCGGTGAGTTCGCCCAGGTATGCACACCATTCCTCGATGTTCGAGACCTCATCACCGGCCCAGTTGACGATCGTGGCCGGCGTCCGGGCGGCGTCCAAGAGCGCGGGGAGCATCGCCACCATATCGTCGAGGTGGATGGGCTGGTATTGGCTCGGACCATCCTCGTGCACGGGAATCGGAGCGCCCGCCACCATCGCTTCCAACATGAAGAAGGGCCATCCACCCCGATCGCTGTAGGGGACGTTCAGCCGCGCGATGGTGGTCGGCAGTTTCAGTCGGCGGGCGCACGAGCGGGCCATGGCCTCGGCCGCGATCTTCGAGATGCTGTAGGTCGCAAACATCTCGCCGCCGCCGCGGTGGTTGTCGCCCAGCGGATCGTTCTCGGCGAATCGGCGATGACCGTCGGGCTGGTAGACCGCGGTCGTGGAGCAGTGCAGTACGGCCTTGGCGGTACGGCATGCGGACATCAACGCCCCGAGACCGTCGACGTTCACGTCGAGGTCCACACCCCAGTCGTTGGTCCGCGATACCGCGAAATTGAGTACGTAGTCGACATCGGGCAGTGCGGGCAGGTCCGTGTCCGTGAGGTCGGCCTGCACGGTGTGCACACCGGCATCCTCCAGGGTCGCTCGAACCGGCGTATCGCCGAACCGGCCGACTGCCCACACCTCGTTCGTTCGTGCCAGCTCCTTCGCGATCGGCTGTCCCACCATTCCCGTGGCGCCGGTCATCACTATCTTGCTGTCATGCAGCATTGTTGGTTCCTTCCGAGGTGATGGCGAGGCGACCGATCATGAATCGGCTGTGCGGCTGCATCGTGTGGACTGTGTTGATGATCGCTTCGAGCAGCGGGGTGTCGGTGGCCACGAGGCAGATCTCGGCGCCGATGAATACGGTGTCGTAGCGGTTGGCGGCGAGTGCTCGGCGGACCGCGTCGATACCAGAGGCGCCGGTTTCGATGAGACAGTTGTCCACTCGATGTCCGGTGCCGCGCAGGCGAGTGGCGTTGTCGGCGTTGGCTTTTCGGATATCGGCCGCGGTGAGCGCCGGTAATCGAGCGAAACCGGCCCAGCCGGGGTTGAGGGTATCGTGATGTAGGACGATCTGGATCGCCGTGGCGGGTGTACTCGTCGAGCGTTCGTGGTGCTCGTCCGGTGTCGGTGATGCCGGGGGCACGAGGCGCGATGAGTCTGCGGTGGACTGTGATGCGAGCAGAGTGGGGTCGTGGTGAAGAATGCGTTGTTCGAGCGTCTGTAGGGCGGGGCCGGGATCGGTGCCGGTGTCGGCGTAGAGGTACCGGCGGGCTTGGCGCAGGGCGTTCAGTGCCTCGGTTTGGCGGCCGCCGCGGTACAGGCCCAGAGCCAGGAGTTCCCAGCGTCGTTCCCGGTAGGGAGCGGCGTCGACGGCGTGGGTGAGGGCCGCGACCGCGGAGGCGGTGTCGCCGAGCGTCAGCCGCGCGGCCTGTAATTCCTCGACCGCAGTGTCGCGCAACTCGGCCAAGCGGGCCCGGGTGCCGGTCAGTTCGGGTTGTTCCGCGAGGTCCTGCCACGGGGCACCGCGCCACAGCGCTACCGCGGATTCGAGGTCGGCGACCGCGGCCGCGGGGTCGTTGCCGGCGAGGTGTTGCTGCGCGCGAACCACCAAGGCCGACAGGAGACCGTGATCGGTCAGCGATACCGGGATGGCCAGGGCGTACCCGTGGTGATGGCGGTGCAGATACCGGTGCCCGTACGGGCCCAGCCCGACGCGCAGGCGGCTGATGATGGTGCGCAATGCTTGGGTGATGTTGCCGGGGCGTCGATCACCCCAGACCTGTTCGATCAGCTCGTCGTCCGGGATGGGCGCACCCACACCCGTGGACAGCGCCGCGAGTACCTTACGCGTACGGGGACCGCCCAGATCGGCTGCGACACCGTCGATCTCGATCTCGATGGGCCCCAGGATCCGACAGAACAGTGCGGATACTTCCGGCTCGGCGTCCGAACCCGACCCGACCGGGACACCACGACCGGGCAATCCGATACCGCATCGACCGTGCTCGTGACGCTGGGCGTCGGCGGCGTGCCCAATCCGTCCGGCACCAGCCAACTCCTCAACAAGATCCATGGCAGAACTCATGCTGGGATCCGTACGAGTACGCATCGCGAGTCAGTGGTCATGGTGGCGACTCTCTCGGTCCTGCTCATCGCGCAGCAGCTGCTGCTCTAGGTCCTGCTGGGTCTGCTCCGAATCGCTAATACTCAGGACATTCCAGAAAATCGGGTGCGCACCGGGCCCGCAATCACGGGTGTAGTGCGCCTTGCTCTGCGGGGTCATCCTTTGATGCACACTGAGATTTGCGAAGTTGGTGCACGTCAGGCCGATGTCCACCGACGCCTCGGTGATGTCGTTGTTGGTGCAGTCCACTTCCAGCCGCGAGCCGACCGGCCCCCAGGTACACGGCACCAGCGTCGAGGCATTCGCGGGACCGGCCCCGAGCAGCATCGGAGCGCTCGCCCCGACACCGGCTATCACCGCAATCACCGCGAGTCGCCGGGCCGCACTCAGCAGGATGTCGCGGTTCGCGCGCCACGGGAAACCGGAGGTGCCCATTTTCTTTTCAGTCATTGAACTCTGCTCTTCCACAATCGAATACGTTCGTTGAATGGTCTAACTTCATGGCTACGGGGTGTCGACCTGCTGATCCGTCGAAACGATCACTGCCGAACCCTTTTTCAGCGTGGCCGTAACGCGGGTGCTGATATACCTGCCACGCTCGGGGGCGGGTTCGCGGTGATGTCCCAGAGAGTGCCCGACCAATTGTTCGGGACGCCATCGCAATAGATCGCGGACTCCCCGAAGGGCCGCAGGGCGCTGTCAGGTTCCGAGTCCGCAACAGAAATGTCGGCCTGCCCGCCCCCATCACAGGTTGCAGAACCGTTGATCGCCAATAGATTGATGTCCCAGCCCACCAGGGGCGCAACGGAGATCGAGTCGGGAGCTGAGCCGACGCGGTTGCCGCGACGATCCCGTAGCAACTCACCGTCGCGGCGGAAACGGACAGCGACGATCGCGGCCGGTGGTCGAACATGGTTGCGCTCCCTGTATCGAATGCTCATTGGAAAACATGAATCGTCATGGTGCGCAGCGCATTCCAGTGCGCAGCCGGGCACCGGCGGCCCGGGTTCTCATATCCGGTCGCGCAGCGGTGTTCCGGCTCGGTCGACGATGGCTTGTAGCGCCTCGGCGTGGGCGTGCAGGCGTTGCAGGCCGTGCTCGGTGGCGCACACGGTTGTCTTGGGGATCCGACCGGAATAGGTGCGTCGCTGCTCGATGTAGCCATCCTTGCGGAGAGTGGTCAACTGCTTGGACAGAGCCGAGTCCGACAACGCGACCGCATCACGCAGGAACGCGAAATCGCACCACTGCGCCGCGGACAGCACCGACATCACCGCCAGCCGCGTCGGGTCCGACAGCAGCCGATCCAGCTCCGGGCCGCTCACCGGCCCGGCCGCCGCCCATCGACCAATCGCTGGCTCAGGGCAAACAGTCCGGTGGCCACGACCCCATAGAGCAGCCCAGTCACCGTGTTCGGATAGCCCGGAACCCCGATCGTCGAGGCGATCGCATGACCGAAACCGGCGCCATATCGCGCGGCCAGCCACCCGATCACCGCCACGGCGAACAGCAACGCGAACTTCTCCCGGGGCGCGAACGACTGCGTAGGGGCGACCCCGCGCGCCAGGCTCAGCGGCGCCGCCCCACCGACCAGCCTGACCACCACCGCGGCCAGCAACATGACGATGATCGCTGCCGCGATCACCTTGGCGCCACTGATACCGACGAAGTCGTTCGCCGCCGTCGCCCCGGCGGAGAAGACGAACACCGCCACGTAAAACCCGCCCGGCAGCCGTGCCGCCCGTGTCGTGCGCTCCTGGTGCGCCTGCATCAGCGCGAGCGCCTCCTGTGCCTGTCGTTGATCCTCGCCCATCTCATCTCTCCCATCGACTACTTGCCTGATTGGAAACTACACACTTCTTTCCGTAGAGGCAAGCAGTAAACCGGCATGCGCGCCCATGCTCATCGATGTCGAGGCGTTGCCGGATGGCTGCGAGACAGAGTTCGTGGAGCCGGGTGAGCGTGGTCGGGCCGGGATTGGCGAAGGGGGCAGACACCTCGGATGCGCTTGGTTGGCTGCGGCCTCGGAGCCACCCGCCGCAGTCTGAACCGAGCCGGGGTACGCACGAGTGCTGGGCCGCGGTGGCCACGCTGAGCGGCCTGTTCGAGGACCTGTTCGCCGGTACGGGCCGCTGCCACCGAGGACGAGCATCAGTCACGAGGGTTGCTCCGCGGTCGGTTCGGGGTTCAGGCGGCGGTCGCGCGGTCGGCGATGGCGGCGGCGAGTTCGCGGGCCCGGTCGTGGGCGCTGGCCATGGAGGCTTCATGTTTCGGCAGCAGCGCGGCCAGGGCCGGGGCGTGGGGCACCATGGTCAGCTCGGGGATCACGGTGGTGACGTCGAGGCCGAGCATGTCCTGGCGGCCGAGCACGGCTTCGAGGGTGGGCACGACGTAGTCCAGGCCGTGCTTGGGTGCGCCGGGACCGTAGCCGCCGCCGCGCGCGGAGATCACCACGGCGGGACGACCGGCAGACGGCGCGGGCCCCTCGTGGCTCATGGTGCGACCGAAGACCATGAGCTGGTCCAGCCATGCCTTGAACACCGACGGCATCGTCAGGTTGTACATCGGCACGGTGAAGAGATAGGCGCTCGCGCCGAGGAACTCCTCGATCAGCGCGTCTTGCATCGCGGCCGCCTCGGCCTGTTCGGTCGTGTGCTGAGCGGGGTCGGTGCCACGTGCGCTGATACCGGCCGCGGACAGATGAGGCACGGGCGAAACAGCCAGGTCGCGGTGGACGACCTTGCCGCTCCAGCCGTCGAGGAAAGACTGCGCGACCTGACGCGAGACCGAGGCCTCGCCGAGCGAGGAGGAGTCGATGTGAAGCAGGTACGACATGGTTGGGTCCTTTTCTGAGTGGTTGAGGGCGTGCTCGGGTGATTCGAGAGCGGGCCTGTGCCATGGGGGTTGTTGTCGTGGATTGGTGTGGTCGCCGGAAGGGTGTTACATACTGGTAGTGCGGTTGCACCCCGGATGAGAGGTATTTGTGATGGCGTCAGCGCGACAGATCGCTGGTCCGTGCCAGACATGGCCGCAGGACAGCGCGTTCATCCGCGAAGTCCTCGACCGCATCGGCGACAAGTGGACCGTGCTGATCGTCAGCACCCTGAGCAGCGGTCCGTTGCGCTACTCGGACTTGCAGGCGAGCGTCCCGGGGATCTCCCAGCGGATGCTGACCCAGACGCTCAAGCACCTCGAACGTGATGGGCTGATCACCCGGACCGCGTACCCCGAGGTCCCGCCAAGGGTGGAGTACGAGCTGACCGATCTGGGCCGGTCGCTGATGGACGCGGTCATGGCGATGGCCGGCTGGGCCGCCGCCCACCACCGCGAGATCGCCGCCCACCGGGCCGCCAGCGAGCTGACCGGAGTCGGCCGAGACAAGACCCCGGTCAGCGCGTAGACGAACCGCGGAGGTGGTGTTCACCGCGCGTCGTGCGTGGCCGTCTCGTCGAGAGCCGCAGCGCCGACTGCCTCGTCGGTGGGGTCGATGTGGCAGACCCCGGTGTCGGGCTCGCACCACCCACCGGCAGGGGCCGCCACGATCTGCAGGGCATTCTTCGGCTCGGCTGTATCCACTGTTCGCTCGCTCATGACACACGCTCGCCCGGCACTGGCCCGGCCACCTGCTCCAGCAACTGGCCGTAGACCGGAACCTTCTGGGCCCCAGGGGCGGCAACCCGCCGGTCGAGCACAACGAACGGGACACCGGTCGCGCCCAGCTGCACACCTTCGGTCCGGTCAGCGCGCACACGGTCGGCGTACTCACCGCTCGCGAGGATCGCGTGCACTCGCTCACCGTCCAGCCCGACCGACTCCGCGACCCCGGCCAGGGCGTCAGGGTCGTAAGGGTTGAGGGTGCCGGCGAAGAAGCCGTCCTGGACAGCCGAGAAGAACTCGAATCCCAGCCCCTCGTCGTTGGCGTACTGCACCACGCGGTGCAGGTCGAAGGTGTTGGCACTGAGACGGTCCAGCGTGAATTCGAGGCCCTCCTTGGGGGCGATCGCCTGGATCCGGCGCTCTGCCGCCAGGAAGTGGGCGGCGGTTCCGCCGTGGGCACGAAGGAAGGCTTCCTGGACCGTTTCCGGCTGCTTCGGCGCGGCCGGGTTCAGCTCGAATGACCGCATCACGACCGTGAACCGATTCGCGTCCGGGCGCTGCGCGATCGCGGTCCGGAGCCGGTGCTTACCGACATAGCACCACGGGCAACCCAGGTCGGACCACATCTCGATGACGATCTGCGCTCCCTCGGGGTGCGCTAGCTGCTCAACCATCTTCCTTCCTCACCTCACTACTAGTGCGTAACACCATCATGAGTGAGTAACAGAGGGCTTACAAAAGGCACTTTCAAGTGCGTGAGCATCACCCGACAGGCACTACACCCTGATCTGCGAAGAGCCGGCAAAGATTGCTCGTCATTGCCACCGCTATGGGAACCGGCTGGTACGACATGACCAATCGCCTGAGCGCCCAGGTTTATGCGGCCGGGATCCTGGAGAGAAGTCACAATGCCGGTGCGGTGGCGGCGTAATTCAGTATCCGCCACGGGGGTCGCAGCTGGACCGTTCACACCGTCGGCGGTGCCGCTGTCGGCGGCTCGGGGGACTGCTTCCGGGAGGGCTCCAGCAACGCGCTGATCATCGCTGCGGCATGCCAGCGTTCGAACGCGCGGTGGCTCCAGCCGCGCTCGGTGACCAGGCGGCGATAGTTCGTCGGCTGGATCTGCAGCCACAGCACGTCGGCGCAGTCACGGCGGGAGAGGTCGTGGCGCAATGACCCTATCGCCTCCACAGCCGCGACGACGCTGCGCGCGCACGTGAGCACCTCCTGCTGGCTGGACTCCAGCAGTTGCGCCAGTTCGGGATCGGTCTGGGCGGCGTGTTCGAGGACAAGTTGCAACGGCCCGAGCCGACGCGACATGGCAGCGGTGAACGCAGCGAACTCCTCGAGCAGTCGGTGTGGATCCGCTATCGCCAGCAGCGTGTTGAAGCGGTCGTCCTTGACGGTCAAGTTACCGCCGGTAGTCGCGTCTTGATGGGCGAGCGCGAACAACCGGGCCTTGTTCCCGACACCGAAGACCGTCGCGCGTGAGACACCGGCCCGCGCCGCTATCTGCTCGCTCGTGGCGCCGGCGTATCCCTGCTCCACGAACACCACCGCGGCGGCCTCGACCACGGCCGCCTGGGTGCGCCGTGCGGCTTCCTCGCGCATCGGCGAACGGTATGTGCGTTCGGATCTTTTGACGTCGGCCATATTTTTGGCGACACTCCCAGTCTATTCATTCGGCTGCTGGTCGAATAAACTATATAGGAGCACGTAGCCCAGGAACCGTGTTGATCTTGAAAGAAGCCCGTGGCTGATGATTCTTCCTGCTACGGAACGAATCTCACACAGCTAAGGGCCGAAGGCTGCCACCAAGTTCCTCAACCGGGATGGCCTGGTGCTGTCATGTCGCATCGACCGGCGGTAGTTTCAGCGCGGCGGCGGGGCGGGGTGGATCTCGAAAACCGCGACCCGGTCGGCGGCCGCGGCGAAGGCGTCGGGATCGGGGCTGCTGACGATGCCGACCTGGGCGAACATCGGTGCTCCTCTCGGAACCTCCCGCGGATAGGCGCGCATGACCTGCTCTTTCAGCGCGCTGTCGGTGACCTCGACGAGCGTCACGGGCTCGCGGCGGCGTCCCCGGGACAGGTGGCCGTGCCCGGCGGCCCGGACGTTGCGGGCCCAGTCGGAATCCGGCAGCCCGGCCACGACATACCGACGGCCGCCGAACGTCAGCGGCGAGACCGCGGTGGAACGCGGCTTGCCGGTGCGCCGTCCCGGCACCGTGAGCACACAGACCGGCCCCATCGTGAACCCGAAGCGCGACAGGACGCCGACCGCGCGGTTGGCGGTGCGGAACCAGCGCGGCAGGGGCTTGACGTCTGGCATGGTAAAGATCCCTTCGATCGCTGGATCGGCGGCATGGACGTGGGGCCGCCGGACCCGGATAACGTCGTCGGGCCGCATATGAGGTCAGGGGGCCACGGTCAGCGGTTCTCCGGGGCTGATGACCGTGACCGGGACGTCGGTGACGAGGCGGCGGACGGCCTCGACGAAATGAGCGGGATCCTTGTCGCTCATGAGGAACAGCCTGTCGCCCATCGCGCCGCCGGTGAAGGCGTAGTGCTGCGGCACCGCCAGCTTCGGGCGCAGGGCGGCGGTGAGCTCGGCCGCCTCTTCGGCGTTCATGACGACCTGCTTGTTGCCCGCCATCCGGATGCGCAGGCCGTTGACGGGAAGCAGCGCCACGTCCAGCGGGCCGTACCGCTCGGTCAGAGTACGCAGCTCCGGGACGAGCAGGGTGTCCCCGGCGAAGTAGACGCGACGCCCACCGCCGCTGATCACATACGTCACCTCGTAGCAGCCGTGCTTGCCGGGGGCAGCGGCGATGGTCAGGTCGCCGACCTGGGCCGACTGCCATGGCTCCAGCGCGCGGACGTTGGTGAATCCCGCCTTGCGGGCCAACTCGACCACCGGTCCCGCGACGAGGAAGGGCACGTCCTTGTCGGGGTAGCGGCGGAAGGCGTCGAGGTCGCAGTGATCGTAGTGCTCGTGGCTGATCACGACCGCGTCCAGGTGCGGCAGGGTCTCCGGCTGGAAGGCGATGGGCTCGCCCGGGTAGTAGAAGAGCTTCTGGCTGAACCAGGGGTCGGTGAGCACGGTCAGGTCGCCGAACTGGATCAGGTGGCAACTGTGGGTGACCCGGGTGATGACGAGCGGCTCGGTCATGACTGTTTCCCTAAGTTTGTAGGTGTCCGGGGTTGGTGCCCCGGATGCCCGGGGTGGTGGGGTGTAGCTGATGACTGTTTGCCTGCTGGTGAGGCTTGAAAGGACTGGCTGCCCCACCGCCTGGGACGCTCCGGCCGCTGATTGAGAGCTGATGCGGATCGTCGCTGTTTAGGGATCTGACGGCGGGGTTGTCCAGGGGATCGAAGCGCAGTGGCAGGAGTGTGTGGGTGGTAGAGCGCCCGGAGATCTGGATCGGGATCGATGTCGGGAAGCAGGCCCATCACGCCTGTGCGGTCGATAGCGCGGGCAAGAAGGTGTTCAGCCAGAAACTGCTCAACGACCAGGCCGCGATCGAACAGCTGATCGTCCGCGCCCGCGATGCCGCGCAGCAGGTGCGGTGGGCGATCGATTTGACCAGTCCGATGGCGTTGCTGCTGATCACGGTGCTGCTGTCCGCTGGTCAGGACGTCACTTATGTGCCCGGCCGGGTGGTGAACACGATGACCCACGGATTTCGCGGGGAGGGTAAGACCGACGCCCGCGATGCGCGGGTGATCGCCGAAACAGCCCGCATGCGCACCGATTTCACGCAGGTCAGGATGCCCGACGAACTGATCGCTGGGCTCAGGACGCTGACCAGCTACCGTGCCGACCTGATGGACGACTGGGTCGCGGGCGTCAACCGGCTGCGGGCACTGCGCGGATCGATCTTCCCGGCGCTCGAGGCCGCGTCCTATCGCATGTTGAGCCTGTGGATGACTGATCGCGGGTTCACCGTCCCGGACGATCGCCACGGCGTCGACCGGCCCGCCGAGCTCATCGCGTTGTACGACGCCGTCCACGCCTGGGCCGGTCTGTCACCCACAGGCGACCTGCCACACCGGGAGGACCCTGAAGGAGAGACGATGCGGGAATTCATCGTCGAACTCGTCACCACCGTCCCCGAGGACACCGCGCAGCCCGAAGTGGACGCCCGCCGGGCAGCCGAGAATCTGCGCGTCAGGGAACTCACCGCGGCCGGGCACCTGGGCCGGCTGTGGTGGCAGGCCGGTGAGTGGCCGACGGGTCAGCGGCGCAGCATCGGCGTGTGGCGGGCCGCCGACGAGGCGGACCTGCTCACCAACGTGCTCGGCACCCTGCCACTACGGCCGTGGATGGACGTCAAGGTCACCGCGTTGCGGACCCACCACAACGACCCGGGCCGGGCCTGAACGCATCGGTGGGCCGCCCCTCCCAATGAGTCGGCTGTGGAGTCGGCCTGGGGCGCGGTTCCGGTGTTGCCACCGGTCCGTTTCCCCACGCCTCGCCGCCCTCGGATTGGTAGAGAGCAGGCGCTCGGCGGCTTCGAGGTCCTCAAGGCGCCCATGTGAACACCGTCTCGCCGGCGCGCACCGACTGTGAATCGATCACCGCCGCAGTCGGATCCGGATCCCGGCCCTCGGCGATACGGACCAGATCGCGCAGATCGCTGTGCACGGCCAGGACATCCCCGGAGGTCCACCAGCGGGTGAACGCGGCGTGCACGGTGTGCCAGGGCGGGAAATCCGCAGGCAGGTTGCGCCATTTGCAGCCGTTATCGGCCAGGTAGAAGATCTCGTCGATCACCTGCCGGCGGCACTCCTCGGGGCGGCCCCCGCCGCCGTCGAGTCACACCGGCCACGGCAACACCGGCCCGAGCACCGCCCACTGCTCATCGGTAGTGTCGGAGGTGTAACGACGCTGGTGCGGCAGGGTGTTTCGTGCCGTGGCCGAACCGGCCCGCGACACATCCTCAACAGGTGCCGGTGGTTTCGCTGCCAACCTCGGCAGCACAAGGGTGCAACGACATACGGCACCTTCTGGTGCAACAAGTGGATCGGAAACTCCGTTGCTACCAGAGGTCTCCCCTTTCCAGCCCCGACACGCAGGCCCATCCGGCAAGCTCACCGCAAGCCCCTGGCCCGTCCCCAATGAATGAGACCGCTCGGTATTAGAGTCCTGTTGGCCCTGGTAGGGGCCAGAAGGGACGATTGGGATCATGGCTGGAGGACGGAAGCGGCATTCCGCGGAGGAGATCGTGCGGAAGCTGCGCCGTGCCGATGAGCTGGCCGCGGCCGGTAAGTCGGGCGAGGAGATCGCCGCAGAGCTGGAAGTGTCGGCGGCGACGTTGTACAACTGGCGCCGCTCTTCGGTATGGATACCGATGCGGCGAAGGAGCTCAAGGAGCTGCGGGAGCAGAATTCCCGGCTCAAGCGGCTGCTGGCCGAGGCGGAGCTGGAAAAGGACGCCCTGCGGGAGATCAGCCGGGGAAAATTCTGAGCCCAGCGTCCAAGCGCCGTGCCGTCGACATGCTCACAGCAGTGAAGGGCGTGTCGGAACGGTTCGCGTGCAAGGTCGTTGGGCTTGCTCGTTCGACGTATCGGCGGCTGCCCCTCGCGCAGACCCCGGATGATCCGGACGCCGGTTTGCGGGCCTGGCTGCGCTCGTATGCTACGAAGAACCCGTGTCACGGGTTCCGGCGGGCGTGGGCGCGGTTGCGGTTCGACGAGGGCAGCTCGGTGAACAAGAAGAAGGTGCATCGGCTCTGGCGGGAGGAAGGGCTGCAGGTGCGTGAGCACCAGCCGCGTAAACGGGCCGGCGTTTCGTCGATGCCGCCGGTCGATGCGGATGCACCGAAGGTGGTGTGGGCGTTGGATTTTCAGTTCGATTCCACCATCGACGGCAGAGCGGTGAAGATCGCGTCGATGGTCGATGAACACACCCGTGAATCACTATTGCATCTGGTTGAACGCTCGATCACCGCCGAGCGGCTCGTCACCGAGCTCGAGAAGGTCTTCACCACTCATGGTGGTGGCCCGTCCCCAATGAATGAGACCGCTCGGTATTAGAGTCCTGTTGGCCCTGGTAGGGGCCAGAAGGGACGATTGGGATCATGGCTGGAGGACGGAAGCGGCATTCCGCGGAGGAGATCGTGCGGAAGCTGCGCCGTGCCGATGAGCTGGCCGCGGCCGGTAAGTCGGGCGAGGAGATCGCCGCAGAGCTGGAAGTGTCGGCGGCGACGTTGTACAACTGGCGCCGCTCTTACGGCGGTATGGATACCGATGCGGCGAAGGAGCTCAAGGAGCTGCGGGAGCAGAATTCCCGGCTCAAGCGGCTGCTGGCCGAGGCGGAGCTGGAAAAGGACGCCCTGCGGGAGATCAGCCGGGGAAAATTCTGAGCCCAGCGTCCAAGCGCCGTGCCGTCGACATGCTCACAGCAGTGAAGGGCGTGTCGGAACGGTTCGCGTGCAAGGTCGTTGGGCTTGCTCGTTCGACGTATCGGCGGCTGCCCCTCGCGCAGACCCCGGATGATCCGGACGCCGGTTTGCGGGCCTGGCTGCGCTCGTATGCTACGAAGAACCCGTGTCACGGGTTCCGGCGGGCGTGGGCGCGGTTGCGGTTCGACGAGGGCAGCTCGGTGAACAAGAAGAAGGTGCATCGGCTCTGGCGGGAGGAAGGGCTGCAGGTGCGTGAGCACCAGCCGCGTAAACGGGCCGGCGTTTCGTCGATGCCGCCGGTCGATGCGGATGCACCGAAGGTGGTGTGGGCGTTGGATTTTCAGTTCGATTCCACCATCGACGGCAGAGCGGTGAAGATCGCGTCGATGGTCGATGAACACACCCGTGAATCACTATTGCATCTGGTTGAACGCTCGATCACCGCCGAGCGGCTCGTCACCGAGCTCGAGAAGGTCTTCACCACTCATGGTGGGTCGCCGACGGTGTTGCGGATGGACAACGGGCCGGAAATGATTTCCCATGCGCTGCAACAGTTTTGCGCAAACCGGGTCGGGATCATCTACATCCCACCGGGCACGCCGTGGAATAACGGATTCGTCGAATCGTTCAACCGTCGGCTGCGCAAAGAATGCCTCGACCGGAACCACTGGACAAGCCTGCTCGAAGCCCGCGTCGTCATCGGCGACTACAAGGTAGACCACAACCGACGACATCGACATTCGGCGCTGGGCTATCTGACCCCGGCCGAGTACGCTGCCCGCTGCAGCCACAGCCACCACCCGGTGGCCTGCGGCATCAACTGAATACGGATCGAAAACAACCTGGCTCTAAAACCGGGTGGTTCCGTCATCGGGGACCGGTCAGTGGGTCGCCGACGGTGTTGCGGATGGACAACGGGCCGGAAATGATTTCCCATGCGCTGCAACAGTTTTGCGCAAACCGGGTCGGGATCATCTACATCCCACCGGGCACGCCGTGGAATAACGGATTCGTCGAATCGTTCAACCGTCGGCTGCGCAAAGAATGCCTCGACCGGAACCACTGGACAAGCCTGCTCGAAGCCCGCGTCGTCATCGGCGACTACAAGGTAGACCACAACCGACGACATCGACATTCGGCGCTGGGCTATCTGACCCCGGCCGAGTACGCTGCCCGCTGCAGCCACAGCCACCACCCGGTGGCCTGCGGCATCAACTGAATACGGATCGAAAACAACCTGGCTCTAAAACCGGGTGGTTCCGTCATCGGGGACCGGTCACCCCCTACGCACCAGCGATCAGTTTGTAGACGGGTACTCAGCACCACAGCCCAACCGACTTGTGTCGCCTCGCGGTCTTTGCGAGCTCGGCCATCAGCTGTTCGCGCTGGACCGCGCGGCCTTCTAATTACCGTGACTCTAATAGTTGTTTTTTGGTACTGGTCAGCCCGTGTGGCCCGGGATCACTCGGATGACGCCGGTGGTGCGCGCTGCGCGGCTCTGGGTCTTTACTTATCGGGATAGGAAGAGGTCCGGGCGGGATTCGTGCGGTGCGATCAGCAGGGGGGTGTCGCGGAGTTCGTCCAGGGTGCGGGGCAGCCCGGCAAGGGCGCAGATCATCCGCATCGTGATCCCGTCGTCGAGATCGGTATCGATGGTGCCAGCGGCCTCGGCTGCGGCCCGCACCTGTGGCGGTAGGTCGTCGTCGAGGTCGGCTAAGTCGAAGTCGAAGCCGGTGTCGGAGTGTGACACCAGGAGTTGCCCGTCGACCGCGTAGGCGAAACCGATGGGCCCGGTTATCGCGACGCTTCCGGTGGCGGCCACTGTCCCCGTGGCGGACAGGGCGGCGGTCGTGTCGACCGGTGGCTCCTGCTCGAGGTGCCACAGACAGCCGGTCTCGCCCAGATCGTCGTAGATGAACGTCCACTCACCGATGCGTCCGGCGATGAGCACCACGATGGGGTACAGCGGGGCGATGGCCATCCTGGCCAGGGAGGTCTGGTCGCCGGGAGCCTTGGTGGGCAGGACACAAGGCCTGATCATCTGCCGGTCCACGCCCAGCACCTCGAGCGCATCAATCGGGTCGAGATCGCGCACGACGTGCACCATATGGTTCGGATCGTGTTCCTCCCCGGCGAGTACGGTGAGCCAGGCGGGACTGCCGAGTTCGTCCAGGTGATGCAGGGAGAAATAGAGCTCGGGCATGGCATCTCCGATGAGCTGGTGTAGTGGTCGGCTGCGCTGCCGGTACGTCCGTTGATCCTCAGCGAAGATACGGGAAACGGGCCCTGCCGCGCACGGGGATACACACGCCGGAACCGGGGGAAGTCATCCCGGCGAGAGTGCGGTGTGATTCGGTCCCGGGCGTGATCGGGGAAATGGGCGAAGAAAATAGACGGCGAACCGCAGAACAACGAACACACCACTGGCCACCGAAGCCCACAACGGACAGCTCGAGTTTCCAGGATGGACACCGCTGTATGATCGGGTGACAGGTTCGGTCACTAGGGCAGCGAGGCCATGAACACTGAGGACCGTGAGGCCATTACCCGTCTCATCAATCAGCACGGTTATCTGATCGACACGGGCCAGCTCGATCACCTGCACGAGATCTTCACCGCAGGCGTTGCGTACGACGTGAGGGACTTCGGCGGCGGAGTAATCAACGGGCTGGATGCCATGCGAGAATGGGTCCTGGCCCTTGGCGACAGGAACCCGGTAGGCCACCACGTCACCAACATCGTCCTGGACGAGATCACCGATGACGTCGTGCACTGCCTCTCGAAAGGGATCGGCATCACCGTCGAAGGGACTGTGCGCAGCGTCACCTTTGACGATCACATCGAGCGATCTGACGCAGGGTGGCGCATCACCCGCCGCGCTGTCAAGGCCCGACGATCGCCCCTACACCCATAAATTCCATTGTCGGACTTCCGGTACGACACCGGCTTTGCCGTCGTGTGCTGTCGACTTGCCGTGGATGACCGAGAAATGATCAGGACCTGTGGATGGCCGGGAAGCGTACCTTCCCGGATGATCTACGAAGCCATAGGTATTTGATCAAGTCCAGCGCGCCAACGCTGGCGGGAAGGTACGCCGGTGCTCAAGGTAGTTCACGATGCGGCGGAGTCCAACGATCCCGGTGTGTCCTGCGCCCGGTCGTTGCTCGATGAGATTGTTCGCGACGGTGCCCGCAAGATGCTCGCCGCAGCGTTGCAGGCCGAGGTCGCGGCCTATATCGAGCGGTTCGCCGACCAGGTCGACGACGAAGGCCGGCGGCTGGTGGTCCGCAACGGCTACCACGTCGAGCGGGAGGTCCTGACCGCCGCGGGTGCGGTGACGGTGAAGGCACCGCGTGTCAACGACAAGCGTGTCGACCCCGAATCCGGTGAGCGGCAGCGGTTTTCCTCGGCGATCCTGCCCGCGTGGGCACGAAAATCGCCGCAGATGACGGAGGTTCTGCCGTTGTTGTACCTGCATGGGCTGTCCAGCGGCGATTTCGGGCCGGCGTTGGAGCAGTTCCTCGGCACGGGCGCGGGCCTGTCGGCGGCCTCGATCACCCGGCTCACGACGCAGTGGCAGGACGAAGCCCGCACCTTCGCCGCCCGCGACCTCTCAGGCACCGACTACGTGTACCTGTGGGTCGACGGCATCCACCTCAAAATCCGGCTCGACCAGCAGAAACTATGCCTGCTGGTGATGATCGGGGTTCGCGCCGACGGCCGCAAGGAGCTCGTCGCATTGACCGACGGCTATCGCGAGTCGACCGAGTCGTGGGCCGATCTGCTGCGTGACTGCCGCCGCCGCGGCATGACCGCGCCGGTGCTCGCCGTCGGTGACGGCGCGCTCGGATTCTGGAAGGCGCTGCGTGAGGTATTCCCCCTGACCCGAGAGCAGCGTTGCTGGTTCCACAAATCCGCGAATGTCCTTGCAGCGCTGCCGAAGTCGGCGCATCCTGGCGCGTTGGCGGCGATGAAGGAAATCTACATGGCCGAGGACATTGACAAGGCACAAGTCGCGATCAAGGCCTTCGAGATCGACTACGGCGCGAAATACCCGAAAGCGGTCGCCAAGATCGTCGATGACGCCGACGTGCTGCTCGAGTTCTACAAATACCCGGCCGAACACTGGATCCACCTACGCACCACAAACCCGATCGAAAGTACTTTCGCCACAGTGCGTTTGAGGACGAAGGTCACCAAGGGGCCGGGTTCCCGCGCGGCCGGGCTCGCCATGGCCTTCAAGCTGATCGAGGCCGCTCAAACGCGCTGGCGGGCCGTCAACGCCCCACACCTAGTCGCACTCGTCCGGGCCGGGGCCGTATTCCACAAGGGCAAACTCCTGGAACGGCCCGCCGACATCACCCCGAACACACCGACCAGCCCGTCATCAGCCGAGGCGGAGGAGGTCGCCTGAAACTTGCTGATCCACAGGTCTTGACAATATCTCTGGATGACGCCGGGTATATGCCGGGTGCGGTAGTGAATCCGTCAGCGCAGTGTCATTCGAACTGCCCGGCTGTCGTCTGCGGCCGTGTGACGCCTTCGCGCCGACGAACCGCAGTGTCGAACAATCGCACTGAAAGTGTCTGCCTGTCCTGGTCTTTATCAATGCGTGAGAACATCAATCATCCCAGTTCAGCAGGCACTTTATGCATTTCAGCACACCCCAACCCCGGATTTCATTCGGTGGATCGAGGCTAAACTCGAATGGCCCGAACAGCTTTCAGGTTTCCTCGACGCACCCGAAGAATCATACCGGCATCTCGTCGACGAATATACCGCCGTCGCATTGAACGCGAAATCCGGGCTGTTCGGCCCCAACGAAACCTTGACCGAGCGGCTACAGGCCGCGGGCGCGAACTCGATCCTCGATCTGGCCACCCACGAAATCTTCCACAGCCCATGGGCGCTATACCGGCTGCGGCGGGTCTACTTCGCTCCCGCCACCGCCGCACGATCGGTCGACGTCGCACTCCGAGGCACCCCCGAACACAACCAGCAGATGCTGGATCGACTGAGCACGGCCCTCGAGATCCCGGCTATCACCGATGCCCGCCACCACACCCGCCTGTGGCTGGCCCAACGCCCACCCGAATCGACCACCTACCCGCAGGTGGAGCACTTCTTCGTCGCCGCCCCCGCCCTCGTGGTGGACAAACAACAGCCCGGATTCGAAAAGAGCTGGGTCACAAACACATCCGACCAATTGCGCGAACTCGATCTGGCCGCCGCCGACCACCTGCACCACCTCATGAATCGGTCCACCAACCCGCCGCCCGCAGCCCTGATATCCGCTCGCGCGTAACGCTGCATCCGCGACGCGACCCGACCCGCGGCGCGCATCGGCGTGCGCCGCGACCATCTGCGTTACCGCGTGAACCGACGCCCTGAATCCCCTCGATCCAAGGAACCCCGTGTGAATTCCACCCGCGACCACCAGTGCGGCCGCGAGCCCACCACCGATCCCCATCGACTCGCGTGGGCGCTATTGTCCGTGGCCGCCCACGGCCCCTCGAACGCGTTGTGGCAGCTGGTCGCCGCGCACGGCGTCACCGACACCGCCGCGGCGCTCGCGTGCAAGACCGCGCGCGTCGACCGTTCAATCCTGCTACGCGCCAACGCCAGCCACACGGCACAGCTCCTGGCAGACCATTACACGGCCGGGGGCCGCCTCATCACTCCCGACGACCCGAGTGGCCCACCACCATGCTGCCCCCGTCCCCCATCGCCGGCCAGGACACCGAGCTCGTGCCGCCGCTGGCGCTGTGGGTTCGCGGGCAACCGTCCCTGCCTGAACTAGCCGCCCGCACGATCGCCGTGGTCGGTACGCACCTGCCTCCCGACGTCGAGGTCATCGACGCGACGGTCGAGCACCTGCACCGCCAAGGCTGGGGCATCAGTTGCACCGGCGCATTCGGCACCGGGGTGCGTGCCCTGACCACAGCGCTGCGCGTCGGCGCACCGACACTGATCATCCAAGCCAGCGGCGCGAACCATCCGCACCCCCACCAACACCGAGCACTATTCGACAACCAGCTCGCAGCAGGTGGGCTGCTCGTGAGCGCCTACCCTCCCGACACACGATTCGAGGGCCTCATAAAGAACAACCAAGCCCAACTCATCGCCGCACTGTCACAGGCCACCGTGCTCATCGCCTCCCGAGAAGGCGGCGGCGCGTACGCCACTGCCCAATGGTCCCGGCGACTCTCGCGTCCGGTGTTCGCCTACCCGGGCCCAGACACCGAGCCCGCCTGCAAAGGCAGCAACCAGATGATCGGCGACCGCACCGCCACCCGCGTCAGCGCCCCCGCCGACATCACCATCACCCCCTCCGATCATCCATTCGCCTCCACCGGGGCGACCGTCGCATCGAGTCCTGTCGGCAACGACTCCCCTTCCGAACCTCGAGGCCACGACGCGCCTGCGCCTGGCTCGCCAGCGAAATGCGAGGAATTCCAGGTGTCCTGGACCGCCGCCGTCACCGCCGAGAACCCGCGCGCCGCAGCCCGCGAGGCGCTGCGCATCCAGCGGAGCGCTGCGCTGATGGCCCCGGTGTTCGACGTCTTCGACGCCCATGGCACACCCCATCGAATCGACCTCCGCGAAGACGACGACCCGGCCACCGGCCCTCGATGACCACGCCACTCGTACCCGCTGCCTACACACGGCAACGAATCCGACCGAGGCAACTCGCGGCACCCCCGCCCCTCCACCGTTTCGACCGCACCGCAGCGGGTTCGACACATCTTTCGACAGCGCCGACGGGCGATGTCGCGCAACGCCTTTCATGGCCCAGCCGTCGCGCTCGGGCCGACGGACTCAGGTTCACCACTACAGCTCGAGGATATTGCTGATGCCCACACTGCTTTACGACCGCGACCACGTCACCGCTGACCTCCAGCACGGCGGCAAGATGGCCGAGATCGCCGAACGCCTCCAGCAGTGGCAACCCACCGACGACGGCAACGGACTTCGTCCTCGTGCGCGACCTCGTGGATGCCGCTGGTGGTGAGAATGCCCTGTGGCGGCTGGACGTCGACAACGCCGACGTCACGGTCCTGGCCGCGTTCAGCTGTGACGAGGACGGCTTCTTGGTCTGCAACGGCGAGTTGACGGACCCCACCTCGATGATCAACATCCTCTGCGAAGACCACGCCACCATCGTCGTCACCGTCCACCACCGCAACGGCGCGGTCAGCGAGATCCGCATCCACGACGTGCCCGACCCAGCTCGAGGTCGTCGCCGACATCGCCCAATCGGTCTCAGCCGTCGTCACTGTCGAGGACACGACCCACGTCCTCGACGCCGACCGTTGACACCGCAGTGCAGCAACCGGTCGCGGCTCGAACGGTTGCCACCGTAGTCGCCGGCAGACCGGCCTCACCGATCTCGACCACTCCCACATCGACAGCCAAATCCACAATCGACAGGGACCGTGCAATCTCTCGGAGGAAGCGGGACACGAAGCCGTGCCCTGCATCTGAAACCTCCTCGCACACACGGTTATTCGAGAGTGCCACCCCTCGTGGCTCGTCGCGTGATCGCAACCGCCGGACCCGGACCCAGCCGTTGACACCGTTCGATGCCAGCCATCGACGTCTCCGTTCTCGCGCACCGAACACCTCAGGCTTCGTCCCGACGCCTGCCCCAACCCGCATCTATGCCGGTCGAACGAGGGGCAGACCGCACGCATCCATCCGCCGGCCGTCTCGACGGCTACCGACCCTGTCCCGAAGGAGAGAACACGCTCATGATCACCACCGAACTCGATCCCGCCGATCTCGAACAGATCGTCGAGCTGACCGAGCCGCGCAGCTCCGCGGACGTGCTCGCCGAGCTCGAACTGGCCTACCCCACCTATTTCGCTCCCTCGACGTTGCTCGTGCGCGGCCCCAACCGACCCGAGAAGCCCGATGATCCCGACTTCGACGCCGATCTGGCCAAGAACGGCAACGACGTCCCGATCATCGTCACCGTCATCGACGGGAAACTCGTCGTGGAGGACGGCTGGCACCGCACGCGCGCATTGCAGGCCGCGAGTCGCACGGCCTGGATCATCGCGCTGCCCGAGGACACCGAGGCCGACGAGAAGCAGCGGGTCATCGCCCGGGTCCGGCGCCAGTTCTCCACCGGCAAGTACCGCTTCACCCAGACCGACGCCGACCGCCTCACCGCGGCCGCAACGCTGTTCGAGGCCAGCGTCGGCGAGATCCGCGAGCACCTCGGATTGACCACCGACCAAGTCAAGGCGTATCGGAAGGTCGCGAAATCGGCGACCGCGACCGCGGCGGTCATCGCCCACCAGTTCGACATCTTCCACGCCGCCGATGCCGACCGCTACGCCCACGACCCCGAGGCCACGGCCCGGCTCGTCCAGGCCGAACTCGACGGACAGTTCGAGTACGTCTTCGCTGAGATGGCCGCCGAAGACCAAGCGCGTGCCGCCGAAGAGCAGGCACGCGCGCAGGCCGAGGCCGCTGCGGTCCGGGTGGCCGCGGCCTACGACGCCGCCGTCACCGAATACACCGCGCGGGGCTTCCACGTGTTCGAGGATCCGCCGGAGGGACTCGATGTCTGCTGGCCGCTGGATCACCTGGTCACCGCCACAGGCGCGCCCGCCACCGACGCCGACGCCACCGCCCGCTCGGACGCGTTCGTGGTCGTGCTCACCCAGCGGCTGGTGCATGTCGATACCGGGGAGTTCGTCGACCCCGATGACGTCGACCCCTTCACCCGCGCACACCCCGATGCGCAGGCCATTGCCGGGCAGGTACACGCGCAGAAGGTCCGCGCGGAGGAAAGCTTCGATCCGAGCTACTTCTGCATCGATCTCGACGCCGCCGGCCTGAGCGTCGATCCTGCCAGCATCACCGAAGCCGACGACAGCGACGACACCGACAGCCAGACGCCCGCGGCCCCGGCCGAATCGATCGAAGAACGCTACGCACGCCACGAGCGTGACGCCGAAGCCGACCGCAAACGGTTGGCCGACAGCAACCAGACCTGGGCGATGAACGTCAAATCTGTTGCCTCAGCGCAGCGGCGGCGCAATTGGGGCATGAACAACTGGTTCACCGGCAAGAAGACCATCCCGGCAGGGATGGGAGAACTGATCGGGCAGGCCCAAGCGGTGCCGGGCCTGCTCGACCGTTACGCCGCCCGAGTGCTGACCAACGAACTGGGTAAGAACATTCCGACCGCGCCGGTCGGCGACGGAGTCAAGGCTCGTGACAACCATGGCCTGCTCTACACCGCCTTGCGGGTCGTCGCCGCGCTCGAGGCCGATATTCTGCCCAACCCTGAGCTTGATTTTTAACCTCTAACTGGCAGCCGTGGTGGTCTTACCGACCGCCTGGTGTGGTGCGCGTCGGATGTTTTTTGCGCCGGGCGGGCGTCCGGGACCCGGCCGTGAGGGTTTCGGCGCGCGGGCCGGAAGAGCGGTTGTCGGGCGGAGGTGGCGAAATCCCCTGCGGACGCGGGCTGGGGTGAGGCGGCTGGGGCTGGTTGGTTTTCTCTCCCAGGGGTGGCGGAGGTCTTCGGTGAGTCCTCGGGCGAGGCGGAGTTGGGTGTGTGCGGCGATGATGAGCCAGGTCCAGCGGTCGGCGGCGGCGGAGTCGCGGATACGCGGCTTGGTCCACCCGAGGGTCTGTTTCAGGAACCGGAAGGTGTGCTCGATGTCGAAGCGCCGCAGGAAGGTTCGCCAGATTCGGTCGATAATGGCGGGGTCGGCGATGTCGGGTTGCGAACACCATAGCCACAGTGGTTTCGGGTTGCGGTCGCCGGGTAGCCGGTCCACCCGAAGCCCGATGACGACGCCCTCGATGATCGGCAGTTCCCCGTCGTGGTAGGCCCAGGATCCTCGGCGGGCGAGTTTGGGGTGCAGACGGTTCCATGCCGTCGCACGCACGGCGCCGTAGCGGTCGGTGTCGGTGGTGGTGACGACAGCGGGCTCGGGATGGGTCCCGGTGTCGGACAACGCGAAGTCGGGGCCGTGCTTGGCGGGACGGCCCCTCTTGCCCGCACGGGGTTCGGCGGGGAAGGCCAGGACGCGGTCGGAGCGTATTCGCCCGATCAGGACCACGGGCAGATCCGCGAGCTCGTATGCCAGGCATGTGATGTCGTAGCCCGCATCGAACACGATCTTGATGTGCGGGTCGCCGGGAACATGGAGGTCGGCGGCTTGCAGGCGTTGCACGACTTCCCGGATCTGGGCGGCGGTGACCTCGGTCGCGTCGTCGTCGGGGTGCAGCCGTATCGCGTCGAGGATCGTGGTCCAAGAGGTCCGGCCGGGCTCCAGCGCGGCGACGTAGGAGAACAGCCAGCCCGGGATCATCTGCGCTTGCCCCCTGCCACGGCCATAGACATGGCAGAACGATCGATCGGGGCTGGTCGCCGCGTCGGGACGCAGCCACGGACTGGCATCGACGGCCAGCATGATCGCACCTTCGTCGTCTCGCCCGACCGTGGTCGTGGCGGTGATCGCGCGCCGGAGCCGGGCGATGTCGATACTTCCGGCGTTCAGACCGTCGTAGAGGGCGCCGTGGCCGCGTCGATATTCCCCGGTCAGACACAGTCCGACCAGCGTGGTGACCGGTCCGTCGTCGCACAGCACCGCGTCGGTGAGTTCGAACAGCGCGTCGGCGCGCGCGGTCAGGCTTTCATAGAACGAATTGCGGAACGCCGCAAGCGATTCCGGTCCCGACGGGCGCGCCGACTCGACCGGACGAAATACTTCGGGCACACTGACAGGCACGGCCACCACAACTTCTCATCAGGCTCTTTAGCGGGAACCCGACGATGATGATGCGGTGGCCGCTCCATGTCACGGCGACACGCCGAAATTCGTCCCTAAATCAACACGGCAGCAACACGTTTCGATGATCGAACCGCTCCAACACCGACCCGGACGGTCGGCGGGCAGTGACCCGGAGGTTAAAAATCAAGCTGAGGCCAGTGAGGCCAAGGCGAAGAGCTGGCGCGGCAGCGTGTGTGCCGCAGCCAGCGCATTCGCTGACTGTGTCGCCGCCATCATCGACGTATCGCTGGTACAACCGTGCGCCGACTCCGAACCGCCGACCACTGCGGCGTTGACCGCGGCCGCCATGAAGGAGTTGCCAGCGTGACTTCCGAGGTGCAGATTGAACAGCTGTCGTGGATCGTCCAACGCGGGGACGTGTCGGAAGCCTCGGTTTCCGGCGCGCTGCGGGCGACGGTGACCGCGGTCGATATCGCCAAACATCCATCGTTGTATGTCCTGGTCGTCGACGATGAGCGCAGCCGACGCAGCCACGCGTATTTCCACGCGCGCCCGGCTGCGTTGTGGCGTGTCGCCGAGTCGATCCTCATATTCGGGTTTGCACCGAGCATGCAACCCGAGCAGGACCTTCGATGCGCTGGGGCCCTCGCCGTTGCCAGCGCCTATGCGGCCCAACGCCACCCTGACGAGTTGAGCGACCTGTATGTCGCGATGGTCCTTGCGCGGTGGATCCACCGCGGCCACGGCGCCGAACCGTTGGACGGTTCGACGATTGCGACGAGCTGGTGTGCGCCATGGATGGCTGCGAAGTCGATCCGAATTGCGGAGACGGCTACGACGGCTACTGCGCCTCCCACGCCGACCAACTCGACCAGGCAGGCCACTGGGACCAAGGGGCTGTAATGCCCGAAACAATCTGCCCGACATAGCATTACCTGAGGGGATGTTTACCATGGCGATCGAGTTCAAACCGATCCCACGCGACCTGTACCGCAGCGTCGAATCAGAGGCTGGAACCGTGCTGCCGGCGTTGACCGGCCGCATGAAGGCCAGCCGCCCGACTGAGCCCGAGAGGCGGTTGGTCGGCAGACGGACAGCGCGCGACCGGAGAGGACCGGCAGGCGCTGCTGGATGATCTGCTCACGATTCTTACCGACCCGCAGATCCCCGACGAGGACATCGGCGGGTTGATCCGGGGCGAGGGCATCGGGTGGGAGCGGCTGCGTGCCGCGATCGCCCAGGCCCGTCCGCGGCTGCCGCGCGATCATGGGCACCTGGCTGCCCTGGATGCGTCGTATACGTATCTGCGGCGGTTCACTCCGGCGGTGTTGTCGGCGGTGCGGTTCGCTGGCGGCACTTCGGCGACCGAGCTACTGATCGCGGTGGACATGCTGCGCGAGCTGAACGCGACCAGTCGCCGGAAGGTGTTCGACGCCGCGCCGATGGGGTTCGTGCCGACCAAGTGGCGTGGATACCTGGACGAGGCCAGCAAGACCGGGAATGCCGTTGCCTACCGGCATTTTTGGGAGCTGTGTGTGCTGGTCGGACTGCGGGACGGGCTACTGACCGGTCCCCGATGACGGAACCACCCGGTTTTAGAGCCAGGTTGTTTTCGATCCGTATTCAGTTGATGCCGCAGGCCACCGGGTGGTTGACCGGTCCCCGATGACGGAACCACCCGGTTTTAGAGCCAGGTTGTTTTCGATCCGTATTCAGTTGATGCCGCAGGCCACCGGGTGGTGGCTGTGGCTGCAGCGGGCAGCGTACTCGGCCGGGGTCAGATAGCCCAGCGCCGAATGTCGATGTCGTCGGTTGTGGTCTACCTTGTAGTCGCCGATGACGACGCGGGCTTCGAGCAGGCTTGTCCAGTGGTTCCGGTCGAGGCATTCTTTGCGCAGCCGACGGTTGAACGATTCGACGAATCCGTTATTCCACGGCGTGCCCGGTGGGATGTAGATGATCCCGACCCGGTTTGCGCAAAACTGTTGCAGCGCATGGGAAATCATTTCCGGCCCGTTGTCCATCCGCAACACCGTCGGCGACCCACCATGAGTGGTGAAGACCTTCTCGAGCTCGGTGACGAGCCGCTCGGCGGTGATCGAGCGTTCAACCAGATGCAATAGTGATTCACGGGTGTGTTCATCGACCATCGACGCGATCTTCACCGCTCTGCCGTCGATGGTGGAATCGAACTGAAAATCCAACGCCCACACCACCTTCGGTGCATCCGCATCGACCGGCGGCATCGACGAAACGCCGGCCCGTTTACGCGGCTGGTGCTCACGCACCTGCAGCCCTTCCTCCCGCCAGAGCCGATGCACCTTCTTCTTGTTCACCGAGCTGCCCTCGTCGAACCGCAACCGCGCCCACGCCCGCCGGAACCCGTGACACGGGTTCTTCGTAGCATACGAGCGCAGCCAGGCCCGCAAACCGGCGTCCGGATCATCCGGGGTCTGCGCGAGGGGCAGCCGCCGATACGTCGAACGAGCAAGCCCAACGACCTTGCACGCGAACCGTTCCGACACGCCCTTCACTGCTGTGAGCATGTCGACGGCACGGCGCTTGGACGCTGGGCTCAGAATTTTCCCCGGCTGATCTCCCGCAGGGCGTCCTTTTCCAGCTCCGCCTCGGCCAGCAGCCGCTTGAGCCGGGAATTCTGCTCCCGCAGCTCCTTGAGCTCCTTCGCCGCATCGGTATCCATACCGCCGTAAGAGCGGCGCCAGTTGTACAACGTCGCCGCCGACACTTCCAGCTCTGCGGCGATCTCCTCGCCCGACTTACCGGCCGCGGCCAGCTCATCGGCACGGCGCAGCTTCCGCACGATCTCCTCCGCGGAATGCCGCTTCCGTCCTCCAGCCATGATCCCAATCGTCCCTTCTGGCCCCTACCAGGGCCAACAGGACTCTAATACCGAGCGGTCTCATTCATTGGGGACGGGCCACTACGCACCGGGGACGTGTTCGTGCCGGGGTCGCGCCGCTACGCCGACCCGGCCGCCTATCTGCTCACCCGCGAGCAGTGGGAGCCTGCGCGCGCCGAATTCTGCCGTCTGGTCGACAAAGCGGCTGATCCGGCTCGCGCGCTGGCCACGATCATCGACGAGTGGCATGAGGCGGTCGGCGAGCTGGAAAAGGTCCTGGCCACCGGCGACGGCCCGGTCCGCCTCGACGAGGAGGGTGATCTGGTGATCTCGCCGTTGTCGGCCGAAGACATCCCGTCCGAAGCGACGGCGCTCAAGGCCGAGCTGACCGAGATGCTGCCGTTCGCGCCGATCGTGTCACTGCTGATCGAGCTGGACAAACGCACCGGCTACCTGGACTGCTTCACCCACGCCGGTGGCAAGCAAGCTCGCAGCCCCGAGTTGAAACGGAACCTGATCGCGGTCCTTTTGGCCTACTCCACCAACCTCGGACTGACGAATATGGCCGAAGCGTCCGGTATCTCCTACGACATCCTGGCCTGGACAGCGGAGTGGCATATGCGGGAGGAGACGCTGCGGGCGGCGAATCTGGCGATCATCGGCTACCACCAGCGGCTACCTCTGACCAGTGCTTTCGGTACCGGAACGCTGTCGTCGTCGGACGGGCAACGGTTCCCTACGCGCGGCAAGTCCACCACTGCTCGCGTGGCCAATCAGTGGTTCGCGGACGAGGGGCTGTCGACCTACACCCATGTCACCGATCAGCACACCACCTACGGCACGAAGGTCATCGTCACCACCCGCCGCGAAGCCCACTACGTGCTGGACGAAATCCTGGGCAACGCAACGGATCTGCCGATCACCGAGCACGCCACCGACACTCATGGCGTGACGCTGGTGAACTTCGCGTTGTTCGATCTGCTCGGGATGCAGCTCTCGCCCCGTATCCGGGATCTGGGCCGGATCACGCTGTATCGGCCGGGCTCGCGCGCCGACGCCGAGGCCCGGTTCCCTTGCGCGGGGCCGTTGCTGACCCGCAAGCTGAATTTGGACCTGATCGCCGAGCACTATGACGATCTGCTGCGGCTGGCCGGGTCACTGAAGTTCGGGCACGCGACCGCGTCGCTGCGGGTTGGCAAGCTGTCCGCGTCGACCCGTCAGAACGCTCTGGCCGCGGCGCTGAAGGAGTACGGCGCGATGCGCAGGACCATCTACGTGGCCCGTTACCTGTCGGATCCGGACTATCGGCGCAAGATCTCCCGCCAGCTCAACAAGGGCGAGTCGATCCACGCGCTCAAACGTGACCTCATCTACGCCCACGAGGGAGCGTTCCGGGCCCGGCACCTGGAAGCCCAGACCGAACAGGCGTGGTGTCTGACCCTGGCCACCAACGCGGTGATCGCGTGGACCACAGAATATTACGGGCTCGCGGTCGAGCAGATGCGCCGCGAGGGCCGCCGCATCGACGACGACGTGCTGTCCCACATCTCCCCGGCGCACAGCGAGAACATCAACTTCTTCGGCGCCATCGAGGTCGACATCGACGCCGAACTCGCCGCACTCGGCCCGACCGGATACCGGCCGCTGCGGGTCCGCGACACGCTGTTCTGACCTCGCTCACCTGCGGTTGCCAGCCCCTCGTGGACACCTGGGTGAGGACCTGTTCGATGGGCATTCGTCAGCGCAGCGGAGAGGTCTAGTTGTTGCGGGGCAGGACGTTGATGACGCGGATCAAGCTGAATCGCAGTCTGCATTGTCATGCCGTCCGGGCTGACTCGATGGTCCCTGCCAACAGAGTTCCTGCGCGCAGAAGAGCGAGTGCGCGTTGGGCGATGGCCTCCAGCCGTGTGTCGAGCGCGGCGATCGAGTGGCTCACTTCGTTGAGGTCGCGGACCGCTGTGATCGTCGTCTGGACCTCTGGGATGCGGTAGTTACCGGCTCGGAGGGCTGCGGTGATGCGTGCTTCCCGGATGGCGGTCAGGGTGTAGCACCGCGCTGTTCCCGCTCGCGTGGTGACCCGCTCAGGCGCCACCAGACCGACCTTTTCCCAGTAGCGGAGCGTGGACGCCCTGACTCCGAGGGCGTGGGACAGTTCGGTGATGGTCATCGAGTCCCCTTCGACCGGCTTCGCATCGGTTGTCGCCTCGGCTCGGATCGACTCCAGCGCAAAGCGTGCTGCGAGTGCCTGCTGCCGTTCGTCGTTGAGCCTGGTGTGGAACCCGCAGATCAGCGCCGCCCCTTTGTCGCGCGGCAGGAGGCGAATCTCTCGCATTGCCCGTCGCGCCTCGACAGGCCCCACAGCATGAGCGAGGTTACGGTACGCGCGAAGGGCGTGGACGTGCTCTGTTGAGAATCGTCGGTACCCGTTGCGTGACCTGGCTGCAGCGGGGATCACGCCCAGAGCCTCCAGATCACGCACCTGTTGCGCGGAGTATTTCGACGCTGCCGCGACGGCAGCGGTGTTCATGGGTGGCGCCGCTTCGTTCGCTCGGGTCATCCGAACCCTCCATAAGCACTTCAACTACACACTTGAACCATGAGTATGGACCGACTTCTTGAAACGATCCGAGCGTTCGACGGGTTACTTGAACTTGCCCCCGGCGAGGGCAGCGCGTTCCCGGAGATCGCTTTGGGCGACCACTTCTTCTATTACGCTCCCGACGGCCAAGTGCCACAGCGCGAGCAGCCCTACGCCACGATCGTGACGAAGAACTACCCCGACGATGCCTCGTGCGATCTTGACCGTCCCGATCGTTGGCGACTGAACATCCACGTCGGCACGGACGCATTCGTTGAACTCACAGGTGAGAACCCCCGGGCCGAGGCGATACCTCGTGACTACGCCGCTACCGACGTCGTCCTTCCTCACCCGGTATATCGCAGGCAAGGTTGGGTGTCGATCACCAACCCAGGCGTAAGCACACACGTGCTGGCGGCCCGCCTTCTTCGTCAGGCACACGAGGACGCCAAGCGCCGAGCAGAGCGCCGGAGAGCCAACAGGCAGCCAGGTGGTGATGTGCGCCCAGTCGGTGAGCGGTGACGCACCGCAACGCACCCCTCTCGGCCGAAGGCAGACGCCGACTTGTCCAGCGCCCTGGACATGGCCGACGGCACGCTACAAGGCATCGTGTCCGGTACTCGGTCATTCACACTTCACCACAGGACATGCCTTCGTACTTCGCCGAGTTCCGTCGCGTTCTCGCGCCCGGCGGCCACCTCTTGCTCGCCTTCTTCGAGTCGGAGAATGACCCGGTGACAGAGTTCGACCACAAAGTGACAGCAGCCTACCGGTGGCCGATCGACGACCTCGCGACGCTGGCCGGCGAAGCCGGATTCATCGAAGTCGGACGGATGCTGCGCGAGCCGCGCGAGAGGGAGCGGTTCCGTCGGGGACGTCTGCTGATGCGCCAAGGCACGCAAGTCGAGTGATCGCCGCCCGCCGACAAAGGTTGTCGGGCAGTCGATCAGGCCGTAGTCGTATCCGTCGAGTTTGTCGAGCTGGCGCGCGAGACATTTGCGCGAGCCTGATTGCACTGGGCCTGTGTGGGTCGAAAACGAACGTTATCTAGAGCCTTCAGGGCTGTGTCGTTGGTGTTGAGCACGAGGGTCTCGGCTCCCTGGATTCGTGTGGTGGACGTGGTTACCTACAGCTCGTCCATCTCGCGGATTGCTTTGGAGGAGCGATGCATGTGGTGCGTGTGCTGTCCCCGATCTCGCGGCGTGAGTCGTGGACGGTCCTCGGCGACGACGGGCCGGTGGCTCCGGTCGAGCGGTATCTGGCGTATTTGGCCGATATCGAGCGATCGCCGAACACCGTCAAGGCGTATGCGCATGATCTGAAGGACTGGTTCGTCTTCCTCGGTCGACGTGAGCTGGACTGGCAGGCGGTCCATCTGGAGGACGTCGCGGAATTCGTGTCCTGGCTGCGTCGCCCGCCACTGGCCCGGGACGGGGCGGTGGCCGTGCTGCCGTCGGTGGAGCATCACTGCGCGGAATCGACAGTGAACAGGAAGCTGTCGGCGGTGAGCGCTTTCTACCAGCACGCCGCCCGAAACGGTGTGGACCTGGGCGAATTGATGGTGACGTGGCAACCGGGCGGGCGGCGCGGAACCGGCTGGAAGCCGTTTCTGCACCACATCACCAAAGGCGAGCCGCACGCACGGCGGGCGATCGCACTGAAGGCTCCGCGGAAGCTTCCACGGGTGCTGACCGTCAACGAGATTCAGGCGATTCTCGACGCGTGTGACCGGTTGCGGGACCGGTTCCTGTTTGCCCTGCTGCACGAGACCGGCATGCGGGTCGGTGAAGCTCTCGGCCTGCGCCATGAGGACCTGGCCGCCGCCGAACGGGAGGTCGTGGTGGTGCCGCGAGACAACGACAACGGCGCACGAACCAAATCGCAACGGCGACGGTCCATTCCGGTCAGCGCCGAGCTGATCCGCCTCTACGCCGACTACCTGCACACCGAATATGGAGACCTGGACTCGGACTATGTGTTCGTCAACCTCTGGGCCGCACCGCACGGACACCCTTGGTCGTATCCAGCGGTCTACGACCTGGTTCGTCGACTGCGCCGGCGGACCGGCATCGACTTCGATCCGCATTGGTGTCGACACACCGCTGCCACCCGGATGCTGCGCGACGGAGTGCCGATCGAGGTCGTCTCCAAGATCCTCGGTCACGCTGATCTGACCGTCACCTCGACCGTTTACGGGCACCTCACCATCGAAGACGCTCGGCGAGTTCTGGAACAGGCTGGCTGGTTCACCGGAAACGAGGTGAAGCTGTGAATCCCGTCGCCGAGGTCACCAGCATCACCGTGGCCAGCGGGGCACGGCGAACCCCGCTGGCCGGTACCGGCCGCCAGCACGATGACCCCTGGGTGGATGAATACAGCCGCGATATCTGGGATCTGCGTCGCCTCGGAGCCCGCCGCCAACCCAGCCACCAGTCTTACCTCCATTTCGACGTGATTCCCCAGCCCTGGCTGAAAGAGCTGGCCAAGCGCTGGGCTCGGTGGCGAATATCGACTGGGAAGACCGCAGCGACAGCAGCATTGGGAACCAACGCTGTCACGCAATTCGCCGTGTTCCTCGCCTCGCAACCGACTCCGGTCGACTGCTTGGCCGATGTCGACCGGCCCCTTCTCGAGCGCTATCTGGCCTTTCTGCACGCGACCTGCGGCGGGCGCGTCATGCACCGGCACCTGATCGGTCAGCTCAATCAGTTCCTGACCGCGATCCGTCAACACGGCTGGGACACAACACTCCCGGTCAACGCCATGTTCTTCCCCGAGGACTATCCCAAAGAAGGTGAATGGCTGCCCCGCGCGCTCAGCGACCATGTCATGGCGCAGCTGGAGCGCCCCGACAACCTCGACCGCTGGAACATCCCCGCCTATCGGCTGGTGACCCTGATCCTCATGCGCTGCGGACTCCGGGTCATCGACGCACTCGGACTGACCGTCGACTGCGTGGTCCGCGGCAGCGACGGCGCACCCTACCTGCGGTATTTCAACCACAAGATGCGCCGTGAAGCGCTGGTGCCGATCGACGACGAACTGGAGCAGTCCATCACCGGACACCTGCAACAGTTGAAAACCCAATGGCCGCAGGGCGTTTCGAGGTTGTTCCCGAAACCTCGGAACAACCCCGACGGCCGACTGCCGATGGACGGGTCGGCATACCGCCGCGCCCTGCAGCGCTGGCTGGCCAGCTGCGCCATTCAAGACGAGCACGGTCAGCGAATTCGGATCACGCCCCACCAATGGCGGCACACCCTGGGGACGCAGCTGATCAACCGTGACGTTCCGCAAGAGGTTGTCCGGCGGATCCTCGATCACGACTCCCACATGATGACCGCCCGCTATGCGCGGCTGTCCGACACCACCATCCGCCGGCACTGGGAAGCCGCCCGCAAGGTCGGAATCACCGGCGAGACAGTCACTCTCGACCCCGACGGCCCACTCGCCGAAGCGGCCTGGGCCAAACAACGCGTCGGACGAGCAACCCAGGCTCTTCCCAACGGATATTGCTCATTGCCGCTGGTGAAGACCTGTCCGCACGCCAACGCTTGTTTGACGTGTCCGATGTTCGTCACGACCGCCGAGTTCCTTCCCCAGCACCGGCACCAACAGCAGCAGGTCATCGAGCTGATCTCATCGGCCGAGGCGCGCGGTCAACAGCGCCTCGCCGAGATGAACCGGCAGGTGCTGGGCAACCTGACCAACATCATCACCACGCTTGAAACTGAACCCGACCCAGCAGCGCAGGGAACGCCGAATGCGAGCTGACAACACCCGTCACCTTCTCGCCGCCGCCCGCCACCGGCACGAACTGGCCCGCAGCAAGGCGATCCGAGCCATCCGTGAACTCGACGCCGCTGGAGCGGCCGTGACGTTTCAGACCGTTGCCGCCGCAGCCGAGGTGTCACGGTCCTGGCTCTACTCCCAGCCCGATATCCGAACCGAAGTCCAACGCCTTCGTGAGCTGAATCGCCGCGCACCGGCCACATCGGTGCCAGCGCATCACCGCAGCAGCGATTCCTCGCTAATCCGCCGCCTGGAAGTCGCCAACGCCCGCAACCGGGAACTGGCCGAGGACAACCAGCGGCTACGCCGACAACTCGCCCAGGCTCTTGGGCAACTACGGCATGCGGGCATTCGCCCCGTCCCGGAAGCCACCGCGCCCCCACCGACCCGCAGCCGACATCGCACTTCCATAACGATCAGGCCCTGCTGACCAACCCTCTTCACGCCTGGCATCTGTTCGTCGGAGACACCGTCTCCGACGAACAGAGCCAGGTCAGCAGTCCACGACCGCAGAAGGCTCTAGATAACGATCGTTTTCGACCCACACCAGCCGAGGCGACACCCGTCGGGAAACCGGCAGCTCACACCCAGCCCGCCTTGCGTCATAACCCGTGGGCGAAATCTGCGGGACGAAACCCGAGGTGTCGGCCCTTTATGGGACAGTTCCGCGCATGGGACGGTTCGGATGCGCGCGAGTGTCCACGCGCGGGCAGAAGGACGACTCCCAGATCGACGCACTGCACACCGCGGGGTGCGAACGGATCTGGGTCGACAAAGCATCCGGCAAGCTGGCGCGCCGTCAGGAGTGGGACAAATGCTTCGAGCACTTGCGACGCGGCGACGAACTGGTGATCACCCGCCTGTCGCGGCCGTTCCGGTCGGTGCGGAACCCAACAGTACCTGTGGCGCGCGGTCGATCAGGACGGCATGCTTGACATCCTGGTGCAGTCCCGCCGAAATGCGAAGGCGGCGAAGCGGTCCTCAGCCGCTATGCGTTCGCCGGGTTCAATCCGGCGGCGTTCGGCTCGCCCGGTGGTGTATCGACTACGGCGGCGACATCGGCCACGCCTCCAGATTGAGTGCGCTGCTTGCAAATCGGGTGTTCGAGCAATCCAATTTTCGGCTGTAGGCTCTCCGATTATGATCATGCGCACCTTGACCGCAGCGGTCCTCGCCGCCGCAACGCTAACTGTCTCTGTCGTCGGCACAGCGAGCGCGGACCCGCAGCCGTTGGGCTCGGACGCGCCCTCGGGCGCACAGCGGCGAGGCGGCGGTGCCCTTGGTTTCATAGCAACGTGGGAGCCGGAGAACATTTGCATGACGTTCGATTTTCGCTACCAAGGTGACGGGCGACTCGGATCAGTCACTGAATGCAACGCTGGCAAGATTACGCAGGATTTCGTCGACATCCCGGGCGAGGTCGTTGGGATGTGGCCCGTGTCGATACCTCCTGGGGTAAATGCGTTGGTTTGCGGAACGTATGACAAGGTGACTGCAATCGATGTGGCCCATGAGTCGTGGGAACGTGGCGCGTCGACTCGCATGCCGAATTGTTTGGCGCAGCTATAACGCTCACCCTCCGCCCGAATCACGAATAGGTACCCCTGTCCTGGACACAGCATGTCCGGGGCGGCGCGGAAGAGACGTGGAGCCCATGGCGAACAGCTGACCGATACTGCGCGAACGCGGTGCGGATGTCCGAGACCATTCGTACCGCGTTCGCGTTTTCGCCCGTGTCGCATGCCTCGGGGGCACTGCCACCATCCGCACGCCGCAGGCCGCCCTCGAGCAATCGTTGACCGGAAATCAAGTTGCCGAGTGCCCGTCACCACACGAAGTGGTTGCTGAATTTGGCTATATAGAGTCAAGGGCGGCGCTGGCGCGCCGCCGAGCGGCGCCGCCACGCGGCGCCGCGCAACCGCTCGCTGAAAGGACGTCGCTCGCGGCGCGTCGGGCGCGTCGGCGCCGCTCTGGCGACGTGGTAGAACGCCGCCTGTTCCTCTCTGGCCACTTCATGCAACGACGTGGCAGTGCTGGGCACGACGTCTGCCGTACCCGGCCGGGCCTCCCGCAGCCGGGGACCGAATCGGCCGGCTTCCAGCTCAGTCGACCGGCTGTGGTCGCCCTCGGTAGCTGATCCCCGAGGAAGCTCACCTGGATCTCGGTGCCGGGGTCGACGCGGTTCGGTGGCGCACCAGCATGTTCCGGCGCTCACCGATCCTTCCCCATTGCTACGGCCTGGGGATCGTCGGCTTCGGCTTCGGCGGCGAGCTGGAACCAGGTTTCGGCTTCGGCGGTCTCGCCCCGCTCGTGCAGCAGGACTCCGAGGTTGTGCATGGCGGTTGCTGCGCCGGTGTCGGCGGCGCGGCGGTACCAGGTTTCGGCTTCGGCGGTCTCGCCCCGCTCGTGCAGCAGGACTCCGAGGTTGTGCATGGCGGGTCTCGCATCCATGGCGGGCTGTCCAGATGCGGGCCCGCCGAAGTCGAAAGTGCCCGCAGGTGAGGACTAGCGACCCATGCGCTGCGGCCTGTTGTTGATCGACTTGGCGGACGATGGCCGTCTGCCCGGCGCCCTGCAACCAAGTTGCGGGAGTGGTGAGCGCCGAGCGCGCCGCCGTCCGGCAGGCCGCCGATGCCGGCGACCTGATCATCAAGATCGGTACAGATGATTGCCCGCGATGCCAAAGTGTCGGAAGGCACGATCAGGGGCTGGTTCGCCAAGGACCCGCAGAAGCGGATGGTCCCGCGCACCGACGCCCAACTCGAACGGGTATTGCTGTTCCTGCTGCACCGCGCTGGCAGGCTACCTGCGGGCAGGACGCTCGATCGTCGCGAACGCGAGGAGTGGTCGGAGCTGAGACGACGAGCCGAGGAGGACAGCGGCACCGACGCCAGCCCGCAGCCTGTGTGGGCCGGCCTGGTGGAACAGCTCGATGCCGACGGCGGGCTACCGAGGGTGGACGAGTTGGATCCGTACCGGCTGGGCGCGACAGCAACGCGGTTCGGGCAGGTGGGCCGCTCCGGAAGCGGTGAGGACCCGTACGTGCCCCGCACCGCGGGCGACGTAGATGCCCGGGTGGCCGCAGTGTTGACCGGTCACCGGAGGGTGCTCGTCACCGGGCCGTCGAAGGCTGGAAAGACCCGCACCCTGTTCGAAGCTGTCCGTCGCGAACTGCCGGGCGCCCGCGTGCTGGTTCCGGCCCGGGAGGCCCTGCACCGGATCCCGGACCACCAGGGATTCGTCGGGAGCACCGAGCCGATCGTCATATGGCTGGAGAACCTGCAGGACTTCCTCACCACAGACCACCCGCTCACCCCCGCGCTGCTCGCGCACCTGACCGCGCGCCCGGCACTGACTGTGGTGGCGGCCACGCTGCGTAGCGAGGCCCTCGAACGGTTACGAGACGTTACCGGCGAACTCACCCACGACACCCGCACCGTGTTGCAGCAGACAGTCCAGATCGTGCTGGCACCGACCAGCCACGACCCCGTCGAGCAGGCAGCCGCGGCCGCGGCCTACCCAGCGTTGAACCTCGACCAGTACGGGCTAGCCGAAGTGCTGGCCAGTGCGCCCGAGCTCCTGCGCCACTACGACGTCGCCCGCCGTACCGACCCCGTCCTGCATGCCGTCATAGAGACCGCCATCGACTGGGCTCGAATCGGGCACCCCGACCCGATCCCCGAACCCACCCTGACCAAACTCACCCTGACCGCCATCGAAGACCATCGACCCGACCTGGACATCAGCCCCGCTGACGTCCGCACCGCGATCGTGACCGCCCGCACCCCACCCGACGGCGCAGGGCGCGTCGCCGCGCTACGCACCGACCGGCTGCCCGACCGGTCCCGCGGCTACCTGCCCTTCGACTACCTGATCGCCGCCGACGACGGACAACACCATTCCCCCCGACCTGTCCCGGACGTCTATTGGCACGCAGCTACCAAGGACGCCGAACCCCGGGTTCTGATCCCCATCGGTTTCAATGCCTACCTCCGCGGTCAGAGCGGCGCAGCCGAAATTCTGTGGCGCCGCGCCGCCGACACCGGCGACCCAGCCGCCATGCACAACCTCGGAGTCCTGCTGCACGAGCGGGGCGAGACCGCCGAAGCCGAAACCTGGTACCGCCGCGCCGCCGACACCGGCGCAGCAACCGCCATGACCATTCTTGGAGTCCTGCTGCACGAGCGGGGCGAGACCGCCGAAGCCGAAACCTGGTACCGCCGCGCCGCCGACACCGGCGCAGCAACCGCCATGACCATTCTTGGAGTCCTGCTGCACAAGCGGGGCGAGACCGCCGAAGCCGAAACCTGGTGGCGCCGCGCCGCCGACACCGGCGACCCAGTCGCCATGCACAACCTTGGAGTCCTGCTGCACAAGCAGGGCGAGACCGCCGAAGCCGAAACCTGGTACCGCCGCGCCGCCGACACCGGTGCAGCAACCCGCACGAGAATGTCAGTGGTCAAGCCGCACGAAAATGTCAGTGAATCCAGCGAATCTGGCTGGCGCGCCGACAGTGACGTGGTCGAATACCACGCGGTGCTCGCCGTCGGCGCCGCCGCCGGCCTGCCCGGCCTGCGCCCGCACACCCTGCGCCACACCTACGGCACCCGGCTGCGCCAAGGCGGCGCCGACGTCGCCCAGGTGCAGGCCCTGCTTCACCACGCCTCCATCGAACCCAGCGCCCGCTACTTCCGCGTCGGTACTGCCGAACAGGCCGCTGTCATCGAAACCGTCTTCGAGCAGTAGATCGGAAGAACCCATGAACGACGATCCCCACACCGGAATCCCCCAGATCGACGCGCTGATCGACGCCGCCGACCATAGGCGCTCATCGGACCTCACCAGGCGGGCGATCTCGGAACCCCGAGTAGTTGAGGTACAGGAAATCCCGGTCAGATTGATCTTGCTGGGGTTTTCCGCTGGGGTTTTCCTACTCCGCAGCAGGTTCGGGCTTGCTGTACCCGTGGTCGGCACTCTCCGCGGGTCGGACCAGGGGCCGAAGGGACCATGTTCTCCGGGGCCGGCGGCTTACGCAGTGTCCATCGCGGCTTCCGCCGGACCGACTGGCGAATGCCCGGCCGACTTCCGGCTGCGCGCGCCGCACCTGGGAGCGGCCGGCCGGCGTATGCCCAGGTCCCAACCGTGTCGCCGTTAACGGGCTCCTCTGGAGGGGAATTCGCGATCACCCGGCACGTTGCCGAGCGGGACCCGGCCGTCTGTGCTGACGTCGGTGAATCCTCGCCGTTTGCGGTTGGTGACAGAGTCCTTTACCAGTGCCCCGGATTACATCGCGGAGTCGGGGGAGGCCGGGGCGATGCCCTGGAAGAGATTGGCGATCAGCTGGTCGATGAACTCCGTGGTCAGCGGTTTCGCGGGCAGCAGCAGCCGGTGGTAGACGGCGCCCCAGAGTTGGTCGACGATCGTCTCCAGGTCGACTTCCGCGCGGATCTGGCCGGCCTGCTGCGCGCGCGTGAGGCGTTCGACGGCGAGGGCGCGGCGCTGTGTGACGTAGTGCGTCGAGAGCGCCTGCGCCAGGTCGGAGTCGCCTTGAGCGGCTCCGATGATCCCGGCGATGACGGAGCCGTTGCGGTTCAGAAGGTTGACGAACACGCGCAACTGCGTGGCCAGGTCGCGCCGGACATCGCCGGTGTCGGGGAAGGCGAGGGTCTCCTGGAAGGCGTTGAAGTAGGCGTCGAAGGCCAGAGCCCCGGGAGAGGGCCACCACTTGTAGAGGGTCATCTTGCTGACGCCCGCGCGGGCGGAGACCTTGGAGAAGGACAAGGCGTGGACTCCCTCGGCGAGCAGTAGCTCGGCTGCCGCGGTCAGCGTCGCGTGGCGGACGTCCTCCGCCCGGCGGCGTCCGCGCCCCGGCTTGAGCGGGCCGGGCTTCTCAGCGTCTGTTCGCTCCACCTGTCTCCTCCTCGTCCGGCGCGACCGGCCTGATTGGCGCGGCGTCCACCAACAATTATATAGACCCAATGGCCACATATATATGGACCATCTGTCCATGTAGTGCTAGTGTACTCATCGTCCACAAAGATGAGAGGGAGGTCGCTATGACCACCGTTGAGCAGTCCGCCGCCCGTGTAGCGATCGTGACCGGGGGTTCGGGCGGGATCGGCAGTGCGGTCGCGCACGCGCTGGCCGTCGACGGCATGTCCGTGGTCGTGCACTACTCCGGCAGCGCCGAGCGTGCCGAGAAGGTCGTCGCCTCGATCCAAGAGACAGGCGGCGCGGCCGTTGCCGTATCCGGCGACGTCGCGGACGAGGCAGCGATGACGGCCCTGTTCGACACCGCCCAGGAGCGCTTCGGCGGTGTCGACGTGGTGGTGAACACCGCCGGGATCATGCTGCTGGCCCCGCTGGCAGAGATGGACCTCGACGCCTTCGACCGGATGCACCGGGTCAACGTGCGCGGCACGTTCGTCGTCTCCCAGCTCGCGGCCCGGCGGCTGCGCCCCGGTGGCGCGCTGGTCAACTTCTCCACGTCCATCACCCGGCTCCAGCAGCCGACCTACGCCGCCTACGCGGCGAGCAAGGGCGCGGTCGAAGCGATGACCCTGATCCTCGCCCGCGAGCTGCGCGGCCGGGACGTCACCGTCAACGCCGTGGCCCCCGGGCCGACCGCGACCCCGCTCTTCCTGGACGGCAAGAGCCCCGAGCTGGTCGAGCGGATCGCCGCCGCCTCCCCACTGGAGCGGCTCGGCACGCCCGAGGACATCGCAAGCGCTGTCGCCTTCCTGGCCGGTCCCGGCGGCCGGTGGGTCAACGGCCAGGTCCTGTTCGCCAACGGCGGCGTCGCCTGACCGCCGGGCTCTCGTCCACCCGCAACCGACAAGAACACGCACCGCACGACGGAGAGATCCCATGTCCACTGTTCTCATCACCGGCGCCGCCACCGGCATCGGCAACCTCACCGCCAAGGCGCTCGCCCGCGCCGGGCACCGCGTCTACGCGACGATGCGCGCCCCCGAGGGCCGTAACGCCCCTCGGGCCCAGGAACTGCGCGACTTCGCCGCCGCGGAAGGTGCCGACATCCGCGTCGTTGAACTCGACGTCGCCTCCCAGGAGTCAGCCGACGACGCCGTCCACGCGGTGGTCACCGACTGCGGCGAGCTCGACGTGGTCATCCACAACGCCGGCCACCTACTGGTCGGATACGTGGAGGCGTTCACCGCCGAGGAGATCGCCCACCTCATCGACGTGAACACCCTGGGCGTCCAGCGGCTCAACCGCGCCGCCCTGCCGCACCTGCGCGAACGCGGCCGCGGCACCCTGCTCTATGTCGGCAGCACCATCCCGATCACCACGCCGCCCTTCCTCGGCCCTTACGTGGTCTCCAAGGCCGCGATGGACTCGCTGGCCCTGGTCACCTCCTACGAGGTCTCCCAGCTCGGCATCGAGACCGTGATCGTCATGCCCGGCGCCTTCACCCAGGGCACCGACCACTTCCCCAAGGCCGGCCGCGCCGCCGACACCGCCGTCGCCGAGGCGTACAAGATCCTGGACCCGCTGGTCGCCCGCAACGAGGAGGCCACCGCGAGCCTGTTCACCCCCGGCACCGAGGCCGACCCCGTGGTCGTCGCCGAGGGCCAGCGCCCCTTCCGCAGCGTCGTCGACCTCACCAACTCGAAGGTCGAACAGGCCAACGCCGCCGTCACCGAGGCCCGCACCGACTTCGTCCGCCGCATGGGCTTCGGCGAAGTCCTCGAACTGCGCCACGCCTGACACCCCTTCCCTTGCGAACCTGTTGAGAAAGCGAGACCACCATGGCTGAGTCCCAGCTCGCCGCGATCACCGACCTGCTGCGCACCTCCCCGCTCGACATGGGCGGCGACCCACACAAGATGCGCATCGTCTTCGACGAGACGATGGGCTCCCACCCCGTCCCCAAGGACGTGCGCACCACAGCCGTCGAACTCGGCGGCGTGAGCGCCATCGAGGTCACCGCAGGCGACGGCGAGGCGTCGGGAACAGTGCTGTACTTCCACGGCGGCGGCTACGCCCTCGGATCCGCCGCAACCAGCGTCAACCTAGCCGCCGACGTCGCCCGCCGCTCCAGCACCACCGCCTACACCGTGGACTACCGCCTCGCGCCGGAGGACCCGTTCCCGGCAGCGGTCGACGACGCCCTCGCGGCCTACCGCGGGCTGCTCGACCACGGCATCCCGGCAGAGACGATCGCCGTCAGCGGCGAGTCCGCCGGCGGTGGACTCGCTCTGGCCCTCCTGGCCGCGATCAAGGACGCCGGCCTCCCCCAGCCGGCAGCGGCCGCTGTCCTCTCCCCCTGGGCGGACCTCACCCAGTCCGGGCGCAGCTACGAGACCAAGGCCGCCGTCGACCCGGCCCTCACGCGGCAGGCGCTGTCCACCCGCGCCGACGACTACCTCGCGGGCGCGGACCCCCGCTCCCCCCTCGCCAGCCCCCTGTTCGCCGACCTTCGCGGACTGCCCCCGCTGCTCATCCAAGCCGGAACCTACGAGATCCTCCTCGACGACGCCGTCCGGCTGGCCGCGAAGGCCGCCGACGACGACGTGGCGGCCACCTTGCAGACGTTCCCAGGTGCCCCCCACGTCTTCCAGGGGTTCTCCGCCGTCCTCCCCGAGGGCGCCCGGGCCCTGGACCAGCTCGGAGCCTTCCTCCGCACCCACCTCGACCGGCAGGCCGTCTAACGGCCGTCTAACGGACCGGGCGGCACACGGGAGACAGGCCGTTGCGTCCGCCGACGGCCTCCCCTTCCCGCCCCGCCCGACAGCGGCCACCGCACAACGGGGCCTGCCGGGATATGAGCGAAAGGGGCGATGAGCTCCCACAGCTGCTGGTCGAGGATGCACTCCGAGGTTCTCAGGCAGCAGGTGATCAGCTCGGTGTAGCGAAACCCACGCGGCACCGGACTGCGATTGCTGGATAGGCTTCCGCCGCGTTACGTCGGTTTCTTGTTCGGGGTCTGGGTTGTGACGGCGATCGGTCGCACCGCGCATCCGCGGTTCAAAAGAGTGGTTCCCGCGCGGGAACTGGCCGAGGCGCTCACACCGACGGTCGCCGAGCTCATGCGGGCGCGAGAGAAGCCAGCAGAGCGATCAGCATCTGCTGGCCCTGGTTGTGTAGCTGAACTCGTATCAGCGGCTGGGGTACTTCCCGAAGCTGGATGAGGTTCCCGTGGTAGTGGTCGAGCATGTGCGCGGTCTGCTGGATCTGTCCGGCGTGATGGCCGAGCATGATGCCGACCGGACCGCGAAGTGGCATCGCGGGCTGGCACTCCGGTGACAACTAGCCCGCAGGGGGCGAGCCGTCACCGTGTTGTCACATCCCGGTGACAACCTGATGATCCACGCCTCCATCGAACAGTGCCGCGCTGGGGATGTACTCGTGGTGGCAACGACGTCGCGCTCTACGGACGGGATGTTCGGCGAGTTGTTCGCAACCCAGTTACGCCGGCGCGGGGTGCGCGGCCTGGTCATCGATGCCGGGGTACGGGACGTCGCGGACCTGACCGACATGGACTTTCCCGTGTGGTCGCGCTCGATTCACGCCCAGGGCACGGCCAAGGCCGTTCCGGGGTCTGTGAATGTCCCCGTCGTTGTGGCGGGCCAGCTCGTCAACCCCGGCGACATCATCGTCGCGGATGACGATGGGGTGCTGTGCATTCCGCTCGCCGCAGGTGAGCGCGTCGTCGAAGCTTCGGCGAACCGCGAGTCGAACGAGCAGGCCAAACGCGATCGATTCCATGCCGGAGAGATCGGTCTCGACGTGTACGGAATGCGGCCACTTCTGGAGCGCCTCGGCGTGCGCTACGTCGACGATCCGAACAGCAACTAGCACCTGTTGCCCTGTCTTCGAAAGGTTTTGAATGAGCACCTTCGTCCTGGTCCACGGCGCGTGGCATGGTGGTTGGGCGTGGCAGAGGTTGGTCCCTCATCTGCGCTCCGCTCGCCACGACGTCTACACTCCGACGCTGACGGGGGTGAGTGATCGCGCACATCAACTGCACCCACAGGTCGGACTGTCGACCCACATTCAGGATGTGGTATCGCTCCTCGAGGCATACGACCTGCACGACGTTGTTCTGGTGGGCCATAGCTACGCAGGCCAAGTCATCGGCGGTGTCACCGATCGCGTTCCGGACCGTATCGCCAAACGCATTCATCTCGACGCCTTTGTCGGCGGCGACGACGAGGCGGCGATCGATCTGCTGCCGGAGACCATCGCCGGGCACTATCGGGAGTCAGTCGCCGGACCGGGCTTCGGTTGGCTGATTCCGGTCCGGTCACTCGAAAAGCTCGGAGTGACGGACGCGGTTGACATCGACTGGCTCGCGCCTCGCCTGACACCACATCCGTGGCTTACCTACACCGAGCCGCTGCGGCTCACCGGCAAGGGCAATCGAGTGCCCGCCGCGTTCATCGAATGCGTGGACTGGATGCGTGTGTTCACGCCGCAAGCCAAGCGTGCCGCCGATCGGGGCTGGCCGGTATTCGAGATCGCCACCGGCCACGAGGCCATGGTGACCGCACCCGACGAGCTCGCGGCGCTATTGCTGGATATCGCGTCTGCTTGACCACTCGGAATCTATGAGAGGAAACACGATGGAGTTCTTGGTCCGCACCGAAAACGTGGTGCCGCACGATTTCTCGGCTTCGTTCGTCGACCAGGGGCGTTCCCGGAAGATGCTGTACCGGTCTGATGGTCCTACGGCCTCGGGGTGGAGAGCACCGCGGCGATCGTGCGGACATTGTTGGATCCAGGGTTCCGGCCGCCGAAGTTGCAGGAGGATCTGTCGAATCTGATCGTGATGGTCGCCCAAATCGGTGATGAGTGGTCCAGCACCTGTGATCTGGTCGCCGAGCATGTCCTGCCGCTGCTGGCCGAACGGCGGGTGCGGCTGGTCGAAGTCGCCCGAGCAGGTCCGAGCGCCGCGGACGGGATCGTGGTTTTGCTGGACACTCGCGCACCGACGCGGCTGCATCCCGACCCGGACGAACACGGCCTCTACCCCATCAGTGCCGAGCACCGCCGCAACGGCGTCATGCCGACCCTCGGTGGACAGCGCACGTGTTCAGCCAAGGCAAAAGGTCAACCGCTCGATGCCTGGCGCGCAACACATTTGGGTCACCAACCCTACGTCCACGCGGTCGGGTTCAATGTCGAGGAGACCGGGCGGATCGCCCGAGATACCTCGGTCACGATAAGCGGGCGGCGGCGCCCGATCTATCCGCTTGCCGCCGCAACGTGGTCCCGCGCACGGTGTCAGGGCTATCTGTTCGGGCTGTTCGGGGTTTGGTGGCCGAAATCGTGTTGCCGCCAGTGCTTTATGTGGAATCTGACGCGACGTTGCTAGTCCATGGTCATAGTGCGCTGGGAGCACTTTCCCATGGTCGAGCAGCACGCCGAGGCGCGGCGCTGGCTACAGTTCACCGCCAACCTCGGCCGAGCCGCGAATACCGTCGATGCCTACGGTCGCGCGGTGCAGGACCATTTGGTCTTCTGCCTGATGGTCGGCTCGGACCCGGCAACTGCGCGACCCGATACCGTCGCCGCGTGGATCGGTGATCTGCTCCAGCGGCCGAATCATCGGTCCGGCACAATCGGTTTGGCGAACGCCACGATTCAGCAACGTGTCGTCGCGGTCCGCAGCTTCTACGACTACCTGGTCGAGGAGCAGATCCGCGAGCGCAACCCGGTCCGTCGAGGACAAGCCGGTCGAGGCGCTCACCGATCGAGACAAGGACTGATACGTCGGATCGAGAGAGCTCCGTGGATTCCGAGCGAAAACGCTTGGGATCGGATACTGACCGCGTGCGAGCCCGAGCCGCTGCGGAACCGATTGATGGTGGCGATTGCCTATGACGGCGCGCTGCGTCGTGAGGAGTTGGTGTCGTTGGAGATCGACGACTTGGAGCCTGCATGGTCGCTGATTCACCTTCGCGCTGAGACAACTAAATCTCAACGTGGGCGCGCAGGCGATCCTGTTCGAGCAGCGACGCCAGGCGCCGACTCACCTTGCCGAGTTCGTCCGCGGTATCCGTGGCGGATGTGGTTCCGGCACGCAGCATCTCATCGACCGCGGCGTTGCGCGGCCCCTGGCCGTCGAAGAACTCGTCCCGCTTTTCCTTGCGCCCCAGATTGGCGGCCACCATCCCGAAGCCTTCCGATATGGAAAGCTTTGTCACACCGAGAGACTCGACGAGGTTCCCATCCGGCGGGTGGATATGCCGAGCCGATAGCAGGTCGCCACCACCGAGGTCAGGGCGCGTTCGGCGCGTTTGCGGCGTTCGAGCAGCCAGTCCGGGAAATAGGAGCCGAACCGCAGTTTCGGGATGGACACTTCGATCGTGGCAACGCGGGTGTCGAAGTCGCGCTGCCGGTAACCGTTGCGGGAGTTGACCGCTCGCTGCTGCGTCACCCCCGAGCCAGGCGTAGAGCCCCGTCGCCACAAGGGTGACGAGGCCACTTGCAACCAAGGTTCTTCTTGGTCGTCAAACCAGCTATCGAAAACCTCGCCCACACCCGGCCACTGACACGCCAACGCGGCCAACATCTTTCAACGAGCCAGCGGTGCTACCCACCCAGACTTCGAAACACTCTCAAGCAGTCGAATCGTGTTGCGACGGTAGGGTTTTGCTTGAGCTGGTTGATTCCGCGTTCGACGGTGTTGCGTTGCGGGTATGTGTCGGGGTCGAAAGCCGGTGGCCGCCCACCGTGGCAGCCGCGGTTGCGGCGGTGAGCGGCTTGATTCGACGAGTTTCTCTGTCCGCCGCGTCGCGACCCGAGTAGGTAGCCCTAATGAGATGTAGCGGGTCGGTCGATCGGGCAGACTCGCTACTGGTAGCGGCTGGTAGGTGAGCACTGATTGGCCCCGGACTTCGAGTCCTGCTTTGAGATCGTGCCCCTGCCGGTCGGCCGGGAGAAATGGATCGCTGATGGGATGTCGTGCCTGCCGCATGACGGCGTGAGCACCGATTCATTAGGTCGCCGACGTTCTCCCGCACGCTGCCGGATTTGGTGTCCGACAACGATGAAGAGGGAACAGCTGTGCTGCTGGTCGGTGATGACTGGGCCGAGGACCACCACGATGTCGAGCTGATGGATGAGGCCGGGAAACGGCTGGCCAAGGCTCGATTACCGGAAGGGATCGCCGGGATCACCCGGCTGCACGCCATGATCGGTGAACACCTCGGCGACGACGCCGATGCCGCGCAGGTACGGATCGGGATCGAAACCGATCGTGGCCCGTGGGTCGCGGCGTTGATCGCGGCCGGCTACACGGTGTACGCGGTGAACCCGTTGCAGGCGGCCCGGTTCCGGGAACGCCGCAGCGTTTCGGGTGCGAAGAGCGATGCCGCCGACGCGCATACCCTTGCCGACATGGTCCGTACCGACGCGCACCAGTTGCGTCCGGTCGCCGGGGACAGTCCCGCCGCAGAAGCGGTGAAAGTTGTTGCGCGAGCACATAAAACGTTGATCTGGGAACGCACCCGCCACACGCAGCGGTTACGGTACGCGTTGCGGGAGTACTTCCCCGCCGCTTTGGAAGCGTTCGACGACCTCGACGCTCCCGACGCCCTGGAGCTGCTCGGCAAGGCACCCGACCCGGCCGCCGCGGCGCGGTTGTCGCTCAACCAGATCCGGGCCGCGCTGAAGCGGGCCGGCCGCCGCGGCGACCTCGACGCTAGAGCCGCCCGTATCCAGGCAATCCTGCGCAGCGAGCAGCTGGGCCGCAACCAGGTCATCGCGGCGGCCTACGCGGCAGGGACCCGCGCCGCGGTCGCGGTCCTGGCCACCCTCGACGAGCAGGTGAAAGTCCTGCAAGGGGAGGTCGAGGCCCATTTTGGCCGGCACCCGGCCGCTGAGATCATCTTGTCCCAGCCAGGACTGGGCAAGATCCTCGGCGCCCGGGTGCTCGCCGAGTTCGGGGACGACCCCACCCGCTACGCCAGCGCCAAGGCCCGCAAGAACTATGCCGCGACCAGCCCCATCACCCGCGCCTCGGGGAAAATGAAGGTCGTCGCGGCCCGGTTCGTGCACCAGGACCGGCTCGTCGACGCGCTGATGGCCCAAGCATTCAGTGCGCTCAACGTATCGCCGGGAGCCCGCGCCTACTACGACAAGCAACGCGCCCGCGGCCTAGCCCACCGTGCCGCCCTGCGTCAGGTCGCCAACCGGCTCGTGGGCATCCTCCACGGCTGCCTCAAATCCGGAACCCTCTACAACGAGACCACCGCCTGGACACACCACACCCAAGATCAACAAGCCGCAGCTTGACAAGCTAAGCCCTGGGATGTCTCAAAGCTTGACCAAGCCACACCGGCAGCGCGGTTGTTTACTCTGGCTTACCCATGAATTGCAGGACGTGCACCGCAAGCGCCCATAGAGCGTAAGTACCGAGTTGACAAATGCCCGTGTGTCCGCAGCGGACAAGTTCCACGACAGCGGATCGGAGTGCACGGTCAGATTTCGGATAGCTTTATGGGCGTCGATCTCCCGCACTTCTTCTCTTGCGGCCGTGTCAGCCAGTCGTTGGGACAAAGGGGGCCACAAATCGCGCAGGGTGTACCGGTCGTCGTCGTTCCTGCAGACCGGCAGTCGCAACTTGCGTGTCGCGTAGTCGCAGATCGTCTCCAAGAGTTGTCCGGCGAGCGCACCGATACTACGCGGCTGACCTGAGACCATTATCGCATGGAGATCCTCGGTCAGTTCGTCGAAGTCGGCCGGAGCCATCTTAGCTTGTGATTTAAGGTGTTGGGTCGCGGTTGCGTGAGAACTGTTGTGTTCGTGTGTGTTTCGGTGGCAGTGGCTCGGCGTGTCCGCGTGACATGAAGGCGGCCACCGCTTCATGATCTTCGGGTTCCTGCGAAAGATCCTGAAGAAGAAGACGGTGGCCGTGGCTCAGATTGTGCCCGAGGCGGCGGGTTGTGGCGAGCGGACACGCTCGCCAGGACCGGATTGCCTTGCGGGATTTCGTTGTTCGTTCTACGACAGCCTCGCGGTGCGCGGTGATGCGTTGTTCGATTTGACCGATGCGGTGCTGTGTGCCGACGGGCCGGTGACCACGCTGGTCGGGCTGTCGTTGGCCCCGGAGCACCGTCGGGGGCACGGCGGGCTCTACGACGGTCTGGCTGCCGGGCAGATCCGCGTGGACCGGCTGCGTACGGCGCTGGCGGGTCCGCCGCTGCCCCGCGACACCCACGGCCGGCTGGTGCTGGCCGTGGATGTGAGCCCGTGGCTGCGGCCCGACGCGGTGACCAGCGCCGACCGGTCGTTCTGCCACACCTACTGCCGTGGTAAGGGCCAGGCACAGTTGATTCCCGGCTGGCCGTACTCGTTCGTCGCGGCGCTGGAAACCGGCCGGTCGAGCTGGACGGCGCTGCTCGACGCCCAGCGTATCGGCCGCGCCGACGACGTCACCGAGGTCACCGCCGCGCAACTGCGTGAGGTGATAACCCGGCTGCGGGCCGCCGGGCAGCACAACCCGGGCGAGGCGGACATTCTGATCGTGTTCGACGCCGGCTACGACATCATCCGCCTAACTTGGCTGCTCGCCGACTTGCCCGTCGAGTTGCTCGGCCGGGTCCGCTCCGACCGCGTATTCTGCCTGCCTGCTCCACTGCGGCGGGCCGGCACCAACGGCCGTCCCCGCCGGCACGGCCGGGAAGTCACGCTGAACCAGCCCGACACGCATCCCGAACCTTCCGCCGAAACACGCACCAACACAACCCATTACGGTCAAGCGCGAGCCCGATCATTCAATCGGCTGCACCCTCGCCTGCCCCACCGCGGCGCCTGGGCCGGCCATGACGGCCCGACCCCGGTCATCGAGGGCTCACTCATCGAACTGCGTGTCGAGCACCTTCCCGGCGACCGCAACCCGAAACCGGTGTGGCTGTGGCACTCCCGACCCGACACCACCGCCGACACCATCGACCGGTACTGGCAGGCGTTCCTACGCAGATTCGATCTCGAGCACACGTTCAGATTCTTGAAGCAAACCCTCGGTTGGACCCGCCCCAGGATCCGTACCCCCGACCAAGGCGACCGGTGGACCTGGCTCATCCTCGCCGCTTACACTCAACTCCGCCTCGCCCGCGGCCACACCACAGATCTGCGCCGACCCTGGGAAAAACCCGTCACGGACCCGGCCCGGCTCACTCCCGCCCGCGTCCGCCGCGGGTTTCGCCACCTCCGCCGGAAGACCACTCTGCCCGCCAGCGCGCCGAAACCCTCCCGGCCAGGACCCGGCCGCCCACCCGGGACCAAAAACCAGCATCGCGCCACCCACCCCGACGTCGGCAAACCCACCAAAAAAGGTGCCGCCGCTGACGCGGCGGCACCTTAAAGCAAAACCAGTCACGCCACGCCAGCGAGTACCTGACCAGTTACCGCTTGTTCAGCGGTTTGTATGTACTTCATGTGTATCTCTCCGAATTACCTTGATGCCCTGCGACATTCCGATGTTCCCATATAATCTCAATCCACCGACGAGTCTGGGTGTACAGCTCTTCGAGACTCGACATCGCAGGGCTGAGGCAAAGTCGATTTCTGGTGGGATGACCAGCTGAAACGCTTTGCGACACACCGATGTTTCGGTGTTGCGGGGCGGGCACGACATGGCGATCGATCATGAAGGTTCCTTACGCCTGAATGACCTGGAGCCTCGTCGTGCCCGCTGTGCCATCTTCGCCTATCGCCGTGCTCTCGAGCCAGTTGGGGGTGGTCGGGCCGGTTGACGCGGCGTCGGCTCCGAGCCTGCTACAGGTACTGGAACAGGTTCCTGATCCACGGGCCAAGCGAGGTGTGCGGCATCGGTTCTCGGCGATCCTGTTCATCTCGGTGTGCGCGATACTCACGGGCGCGAAGTCGTTCGCCGCGATCGCCGAATGGGCCGCCGATCGGGTGGAGGACACCCTCGCGGGCGTGGGCATTGCTACCGCGCCGGACGCGTCCACGATCCGGCGGGCGTTGACTGCGTTCACCGGGGACGGGTTCGACACGGCGATCGGTGCATGGCTGGCCGATCGGGTAGCCGTGACCAGAACCGGCACACGACGCCGCGGCGAACGCGCGGCGATCGCGGTGGACGGCAAAGCTCTGCGGGGTTCGCGCAGTGGCGCGGGGCGAGCGCGGATGGTGATGGCCGCCGTGGACCAGGACACGACGGTGACGCTCGGCCAGGTCGAGATCGATGAGAAGACCAACGAGATCCCGAATTTCTCGGTGGTTCTCGACCAGGTCCAGGACCTGTCCGGTGTCGTGGTCACCGCCGATGCCCAGCACACCCAAGACGAGCACGCTGTCTACCTTCGTGGACGCGGCGCCTACTAGGTGCTCACGGTGAAGGGCATCCGCAAGAAACTCCGCAAACAGTTGGCGAGCCTGCCCTGGGCTCAGGTCCCCGTCGGCACACCGAGAACGACCTGCGGCACGGCCGCGTCGTGACCCGCCGCTACAAAGTCGTCACGATCGCGGCGAGAATCCCGTTTCCCGATGCCGCCCAGGCCATCCAGATCACCCGCACCCGCAAGCGACGCGGCAGCAGCACACGCGCCCGCACCGAGACCGTCTACGCGATCACATCGCTGAGGGCCGAACAGGCCCAGCCGGACGAACTCGCCGGCTACATCCGCGGCCACTGGTCGATCGAGAACAGGTTGCATTGGGTTCGCGACGTCGTCTTCGGTGAGGACCTGTCCCGGGTCCGCACCGGCGGCGCGCCGCGGATGATGGCCGGCCTACCTCGCGATCAGTCTGCTCCGCCTTGCCGGTCACACAAACATCGCAAAAGCCTTACGCCGCAACCCCAACCACCCGAAACAAGCTATGAAACTGGTCATGATCAGCTGAAATGCGACTTTGCCTCAGCCCTGGGGTATATCCAAGACTCGCCATATCGGTACGCAGTGTGCCGTAGCGCTTGGCGATCTCGAGTGCAGTACCGGCGGTGCCGCCCGTGCTCGACGAGTTGTGCGCGCCCAGCCTGCGCGTTCCGCTACCGTCGCGGTGGATGCCTGATCCGGTAGACCTCCAGGATCAGCAGTTTCGACTGCTACTACACCGGCCACGATGTCTCCGGGCGGCCGCCGGTTACCCTCGGCCGCCGAACCACCCTGCGTAGTCATCGTCCATAACCACAACGGGAAACGTGTTTCACTCTGCAGAGGGTCGGTGGCACCACACAGCAGTGCCACCTCTCCCCTTTTACGCAGACCCCGATTGCCCTTGCACACGGGCCGCCGCCTTCCGACGAACGGCTACCGCAGAGCTACATCATCAGTATTCCATGAGATCTGTTGCGAGACTGGTCAATTCATTCTTATACGTCGAAATGATGCCGACCAGCGATTCGGATTGGGATTCCAGCGTTTGGATGATGGTTTCGAGGACCATAACCTTCCGCCGAAGTTTCGCGATGATCCGCGCCTGATCATTGATCGTCGTCGCTTGGTCGTGGATGATCGCCGCCGCACCGTCACCGGCGGCGGGCACGTTCCCGTCGGACACATGCTCGACCTCACCGACGGCTTTCCCCTCGACTACCTCCTCACTTTCCACAACGGCTATCTCTGCCACGGCCACCGGCTCTTCCTCCGGCTCCGCTGCCTCCTCAACCGCGGGGTCTTCTTCAGCTGCCGCTGACACTTCGGCCACTTCCGCCTCGACAGACTCGGGCTCGCCCACTTCTTCAGCTACGTCGACCACACCCACCTCGGCGACGGTCTCGTCCGCAGCGGATGCCTCGCTTTCGGCAGCCTCCACCTCGGCTTCTGCTTCGGTCTCGGCATCCTTTTCGCCGTCGGCTGTTGCTTCTTCCTCGGCGTCGACCGCCTCCACAACCACCGCCGACTCCGACTCCGACTCGGCCAGTTCGTCTTCGGCCACGACCTGCTCGTCGTCGAGCACCGACTCGGCTTCGACGACCTGCTCGCCCTCGGCAACGGGTGACTCAGCCGCCTCAGCTGCTACAGCTTCGGCCGTCTCCTCTCCTTCAGCGGATGCCTCGCTTTCGGCAGCCTCCACCTCGGCGACTGCTTCGCTCGCGGCATCCTCCCCGGCTTCAGCTGCTGGTTCTTCCTCGAAGACCGCCTCCACGCTCACCACCACGGACTCGGTAGCGGCTTCGGTCTCGGCCAGTTCGCCTTCGGTCCCCAGCTGCTCCTCGTCGAGCACCGACTCGGCTTCGACGACCTCTTCACCCTCGGCAACAGGCGGCTCCGTCATCCCCGCCTCAGCCACCGGCCCCCCGTCCGGCTCCGAAGCCTCCTCGACCGCAGCGACTTCCACGGCGGCCGCCTCTGCTTCGGCCACTTCCAACTCGAGGGGCTCGGTCTGCCCCTCTTCCTCAGCCACCTCAACCGCACCCACCTCGGCCTCGTCCGCGGCGAGCGCCTCGCTGTCAGCAGCCGCCTCGGCAATAGGTGACTCCGCCATCGCAGCAGCCTCGACCTCAGCTGCTTCGGCCTCGGCGACAACCTCATCGCCCTGTTCTGCGACGACATCCACCTCGGCCGATGTATCGGACTCGATGTCCGAACCGCCTTCAGCTACCGCCTCCGCATCCGAGGCGCCGTCCGTGACCGACTCCTCGTCAGCCACCCCGGACTCGTTTTCGCCGCTGTCGACGTCTTCCGTGATCTCCACGGCGGCCTCGACATCGGCCTCGCCCTCGGCGACAGCCTCGCCTCCAGCAGCCGCCACCTCCGATTCCTCGGCATCCTCTTCGGTGTCGACAGCCGACCCGGCTTGCGGCACTTCACCTTCGGCCGCCGTTTCCGCTTCAGCGTCGACGGCAACATCACCTGCATCTTCTGCAACAACCTCAGTCTCAGCAGCAGCCTCGCCCTCGACAGCCACCGCCTCCGTTTCCTCGGCTGCGTCCACAGTCTCGACTGCGGCTTCCGGGCCGACAGCCGACTCGGCTTGCGGCACTTCACCTTCGCCCGCGGGCTCGGCATCGGATGTTGCCGCTTCCCGCTCCGCGGTGTCCCCTTCTGCTCCGGCCTCAGCGGCAGTTGCTTCGACAGCCGGCTCCTCGGCACCCTCGACTGCCGCGGCTTCGACCTCGTCCTCGGCCACCGCTACCGAAACCTCCTTCGCTACTTCACCTTCAGCAGCCGTCATGCCTTCCTCAGCTGCCGGTTCGCCCTCAGCTGACCCCGTGTCGCCCACTGCGACACACGCTTCGACCTCGGTCGCGGTGAGCGTCTCCTGCTCGGCTACCGCCTCGCCTGCGTTAGCCGTCGTCGTCTCCTCGGCGGCGGCCGCGTCATCGGTGATAGTCGCCCGGTCGTCGGGAGTTGTCATATTTGCCTGGCCTTTCGAAAAAATGGGATCGATCCCCGGCTCGATATCCCCGGGGCTACACCTTCGTACGTAATCGAGATGGTCGCTGTCCGAATCCTGCTGTGTTGGCGTGTCATTCAGCGGAGACGCGTGGACATCGGTCGGCGCCCGGGAGCCCTGATCACCAACCGTCGGCCCCTCTCGAGCGGCTTCACCCGGTCGCGGCACTACACCAAGGCGCTGCGCTGCCCATCTGGTGAGACTCCACAACCCGAACCGACCGCCGAGCATGCGTTTCTCCGACGAAACTTTCTCTGCCACACCACATCCCAGATATCCAACCAGCCCGAACGTAGGTACTGTAGCGATAGTGCGCGAAGTCGGCGAGACGAACCGCCAAGGCTTCAGACAGCCGTGACCTGCCCGAGATCCGACACTGTGCGTAGCACGGAATCGCATGGGCGATGCAGCTGTAACCCGTTGCAGGCGTGTGTAATTCGATCCGGAGTGTCGGTGAACGGTGTTGTGGTAGGTGCCTGGTCGACGCACGGGCATGACCCGGGCCAGGCGCTGCTCAGTCCACGTGGTTAATCGGGCCGCCCGCCGCGCACCGACCGGGCTGCACTCGCCACCGTCAAGAACCTCGGCACACAGCTGCCATTCGACACCAGCCACCTGATATGTAGGCCGGTTTGTCAAGAGGCATGGGGAAGCGGCGTCCGGGACCGTCGTCGTGGACGCCGCTTCGTTTGCCGGATCGGTCCGTGTCGGGGGTGGCGAGCGTGTCGGTGTCGACGCGTTGTCAGTCTGATATGCGCGGGTTGGTTACCGCAGGGCGGACTGTTTCGGCTGGAGCGGGATCGCGGGTCTAGCGTCGAGCGTCCCCCCATAGGTGGCTCGCGGGTCGCTCCCAGACGCTTGTCGTCACCACCGAATCGGATCGGCCGGACATCGTGTGCCCCTTCCGTTTTGCGCCCCTCCCTGATCCTTGCCTGTTGGTCGTGGCGGGTTCGGGGTCAAGGTGGAGTCCCCGCAGCGCAGCGAGGAGAACCGACCTTGACGCCGGGCCCGACGGCGGCCGACGATCAGCCAGGTCAGGGCAGGGGGCTTCGCCGCGGGGAAGCCCTCAGTCGAGCACGGCGAGCGACCAGCACCAGCCGGCGAGTTCGCGGGCGATGGCGGTGTTGGCGACGGTGGCGCGTTTACGCCGTTCGTCGAAGCCGTGCCAGCGGGCGTGCAGGCGCCGGTTGCCCTGGTGCCCGCGGGCGCGTGCGGGGCGGACTCGCCTGGTCCCAGCGCCGCCGCAGCGCCACTCCGGGCCGGTAGGGGGCGCGGTGGTGCCAGGCGGCCTCGACCAGTAACCGACGCACATAACCGTTGCCGGTCTTGGTGATCGAGCCCTGCGAGCGCGAGGCACCCGAGGACGACTCGGTGGGCACCAACCCCAGATACGCGCCGATCGAGCGGCCGGTCAGCCGATGCCAGTCCCCGATCTCGGTGGCCAACCCGAACGCGGTCAACACCGAGATCCCGCGCAGGCACCCGAGCCTGGTCACCACCGGCGCGTAATCGCCCTCGGCGGCCATCTCCGCGATCGCCGCATCGAGGCGGTCCCTGCGATCCACACACGCGAGCATCGCGTCGAACGCGGTGTCGTAGGCCAGCTGCACACCGGGCAGGTCGAATCGTTGCGACCGTAACCACACCTCGTGCTTACCCGTCCACGCATTCCCGCCGTGATACACGATCCCTTGCCGCAGAAGCAGTTTCGACACTCGATGCCGCACCGACATCAAATCGCCGCGCACATCCTCGCGCGCACGAACCAGATCTCGCGCGGCTTCGCGCGCCACCGTCGGGATCGTCACCGCCACGATCTCACCCAGGTGCAGCAACCGGGCCAGATGCCGCGCATCACGTACGTCGGTCTTCACCCGATCCCCCGCCGGGCGCTGCAACTTCGACGGCGCCGCGACCTGACAGTCGATCCCGGCCTCGATCAGTCGCCGGGCCAGCCCGTAACCGGTCGGACCGGCCTCATAGGTCATCGCCACCGGCGGCGCCAACCCACCGATCCAGGCCAGGATCTCACCGTGATCCGGCGTGAGCCGACGCTCGAACAACTCACCGGTCTCACCGTCCAGACCACACGCCACCACCGACCGTGCGTGCACATCCAGCCCGACACTCGTACGCTGATTCCTCACTGGGCCTCCCACATCTTGTGGCTCTACCGCCAGGACCAACCCCTGTCGGCAACCCACGGTTACATGTGAGAGAGGCCCCAGCCTCCTCATACCGTCTAGCACGGGTGCGTATGGGCAATTGGCAGCGTGGTGACACGATCGGGCGCGGGCGATACTCTTCTGTTGCATTGTGGCCCGGCACTTACCGGACCCCTATATCGATGCGAGCCGACGCCGATCGTCACCGTCTGGTCCCTGTTCACCGCTTGACTCGTCCGGTCAGCCGCGCCAGCACGTCCGTTCGTTCGCTGCCTTCGGTTGTGTCGCCTGTCTTTTCGGGAGAACCCTCGACCCGCACGCCGTTCCAGAACGCGACGTGATTCTTGATCTTGCGGGCCAGTGGGCTCGGTTTCGGGTAGTACCACGCCGCGTCCGGGTTGACCTCGTCGCCGACGGTCACGGTGTAGTAGGAGGCGAGGCCCTTCCACGGGCACAACGTCTTGGTCCGGCTGACGCTGAAGTACTCCCCGCGCAGCGACTCCGGCGGGAAGTAGTCATTTCCTTCCACCCGGACCGTATGCGGTGCCTCGGCGATCACCATCCCGTTCCATATCGCGCGCATCATCTGTTCCGTACCTCCTCCACATCGAGTGTCCACGTCCATCGAACTGCACTGATAGGGCGGCAGGCCTGTGAATTGTCAGCGCGATAACACGATCGAGTCCCAACGCTCGGTCAGGATCTATGCGCCAGGATCCGCGCCCACCGGATCCCCGTGGCGGTCCCGGGCCGCGTCCGATCGTCTGCCGGCCTGGCGTATCGGCATCACCTCCGGCCTGGTCGGGATTCTGTGCTGCGTGGGCCCCACCGTGCTGGCGCTGCTCGGCATCATCGGCGGCGCCACCGCCCTCGCGTGGGCGAACAACCTCTACGACAACTACAGCTGGTGGTTCCGGCTCGGCGGTCTGGCCGTCCTGGTCGGCCTCGTGTGGTGGTCGCTGCGCCGCCGCAACCAGTGCAGCGTCGACGGTGTGCAGAAGCTGAAGTGGCGGCTGCTCACCGTCGCCGCGATCGCGGTCGGCACCTACGTCGTGCTGTACGCGGTGACCACCTGGCTCGGCACCTTCGCATGACTCTCATGACGACCAAGCCACATAGCGGCTGAGCCCCCGTGACGACATCCGACATCACCCAGCTTGATTTTTAACGCCTGGGTGTGATCGGTGGCACCCCTGTTGATCATGGGCGAGGCCCTTGGTTGATCATGTCTTCTTGCGACAGAAAGACTTTCACAACCGAGGGCTTCGATGAATAGTGTGCACGACATCGGCCGGACCGGTGTCGATGGGGATCTGTCCGGATTCCGTCAGGAGTTCTACCGGCGCGCGCTGGCCGGGGTACCACTGCCCAAGGCTGGCGATGGCCGGGTGGTGCTGGCGGTGGACATCACCAGTTGGCTTCGGCCCGAAGCACACACCTCACCGCAGCGGATCATGTGCCACACCTACGGCCGCGCCAAGGACTCCCACCTGATGATCCCGGGATGGCCGTATTCGGTGGTCAGCGCCCTGGAAACCGGCCGCAGTTCCTGGACCGCGCCGCTGGATGCGGTCCGGCTGGCCCCTGGTGACGACGCCGCCACCGTCACAGCCCAGCAGTTGCGCACGGTGATCGCCGACCTGATCGACGCCGGGCACTGGCAGCCCGGCGAACCGTACATCTGGATCGTGACCGATGCCGGCTACGACGCGCCTCGGCTGGCCTACAAATTTATCGCGCCGACATGATTTCATGCGGTTCGAGAACGGTGCAGGACAGCGTGTAGGGCCCGGCTCAGTTCGTCGGTCGCTTGCGCGGCGGTACTCGGGGCGGATTCTCGTCGCCAGGCGATGTAGCCGTCGGGTCGGACGAGTAGACATCCGTCCTCGGCGATTTCCCGGAGCCTGGCCCATTCGCCGTAGGCGTCGCGCAGCCCGGCGGCATCGAGCCGCCCGACCCGCAGATCGATGCCCAGTGCGCCACCCACCTCGCGCGCCGCCGGCAGCCAGCGGGTACCGCTCACCCCGGTGAGGATGGTGAAGCGGCCGTGGCCGATCACATCCAGCGTCGACACGCGCTGTCCGTGCTCGTCCGCCAGCCACGCGTGCGGAAGCTTCGCGCCGGGCCGGGTCGAGGGTTGATAGTACAGCTCGGGATCGCGGTCCCAGAGTTCGGCCGCCGCACCGTCGTCGAGGACCGCGGTGGAGCGATAGCGCTGATTCAATTCCACACCGTGAGTATTGAATTCGTAATTCTTCAGCTCGATGGCGTCCTGTAATGCCTGGCGATGCTTGGCACCGTCGCTGGTCTCGGCGCGGCAGGCCGCCAGCCCGGCCAGGATGCCGTGATCGTCGGCTCCGCCCGCGATGCCGAGCGCCTCGAAGATCGGCCCGAACTGGTCCCGGCTGAGGTTGGCCCGGTCCACGATCTGCTTGCCCACCGTAACGCGTTCGGCACTGTAGGTTTCGAGCAGGCCGGGGCCGGCTTCGCCGCGCACCACCATCGCCAGCTTCCACGCCAGGTTGTAGGCGTCCTGAATGGAGGTGTTGGAGCGAGCCCGTTCGACGGCGGATGCCGGTGCACCGCATCGCCGGCGCAGAACACGCGGCCGCGAGCGTAGGCGGTGGCGTAACTGTGGTTCACCGTCCACAACGAGGTCGAGGTGATCTCGACCGGGAGATCGGGCACCCCGACCAGATCCCGGACGATCGCCGCGGCGGCCGCCTCGTCAACCTCCGGCGGAGGCTGATCGATGTCGTAGCCCCATGTGAGCAACCACTCGTTCCACGGGCGGACCATACGCACCAAACCCATTCCGATACCGCCGGTTTCGGCGCCGGACCGCAGCACCCAGTACAAGACGCTGGGCCGGTGTGCGACGTAAGAGCGCATCTGAGAACTTGGTAGCTGTTCGGCGTGTGATGCCAGATATGTAGAGGGACTCCCGGTACGACTGAGGTTTCCATACCAAAACGTCGTCACCGAGAGTCCCTGTGCCAGTGTCGCTTACCTGCTCGTGTTCGTTGTGCCCGGCCCACGGCGAGTCCCCGATCACCTCGCCGGAATGCCCGTTCTACCCATCCTCGTCGCTGACCGACCCCGAGTGGGCGCTGCTCGAGCCGCTGCTGCCACCCCCGGGCAACCGCGGCGGCAAGGGCGGACGCGCGGAGAAGTGGCCGCGGCGGCTGGTCTGCGACGCGATCTTCTACCTGGTCCGCGGCGGCATCGCGTGGGCGCAGCTGCCACACGATTTCCCGCCAGCGAAGACCATCTACGACATCTACCGGAGGTGGACGAAAGCTGGTGTGTGGCAACGCATCCACGACGCACTTCGAGACCGGGCGCGGGTGCACGCCGGGCGTGACCCGCACCCGACGGCGGCGATCATCGACTCCCAGACCGTGCGCGGCGCCGACACCGTGGCCGCCGCCACGGCCGGTTACGACGCGGGTAAAAAGACCAAAGGCCGCAAACGCCACATCGCAACCGACTCGGCCGGGCTGCTGCTGGCGGTGGTGGTCACCGCCGCCAGTATCCAGGACCGTGACGGCGCCCACCGGCTGCTGACCGCAATGCGTGCCCGATTCGCCACGATCACGCTCGTGTGGGCCGACGGCGGCTACGCCGGACGGCTCGTCGAATGGGCGAAATCCGTTCTCGCACTGACAGTTCAGATAGTCAAACGCTGCGACAGCAGGTAGTCCGAGGAGTTGGCGGCGCGGTGGGCGTGGGATTCCCCGCGTGCGTCGAGAACTTATTGGGCGTGGTCGAAGGTGGCGGTGTCGATGATCGCGGGGTGGGTGTCGGTGACGGTGGCACCGCGGAACGTCAACTCGCCGAGGTAGGTTCGGTTGGGCAGGATGCGCAGGACGTGGTGGCCCGACCATTCGCGGCCGGTTGGCGCGGTGCCCAACCCACCGGACAGGAACCCGACACGCCTGATACCCGCCTCCTGCCGCAGCGGCCTTCGGGCACGCCAACGCACGAGGAACCGGCAACCCGCGACGCCCTCGCGGCTTGCTTGAGCCGTGTGCGGTGCCAAGTCGCAAGCACGGTTTTGAGGGGGACCCGCCCTTTCCCCAGAGTTCGTGCGAACTGAAGGGTCTTCGGGATGAACCGGGGTTGGTCCAGGGCTCCGGCGTTGTCGGTCTGCAAGCCGGTGAGCTGCGGTAATTAGCTGTGCGACACGCCGTTTCGGATGCGAGGCGGACACGGGTGGCTCGAGGAGGATGAAGGTTCCTTAGGCCAGAATCTTCCCCGGAGTCGCCCGTGTCCGTCTGTTCAGTATCCCTTGTCGAGCCCGTTGTGGAGGTGTTGGATCGACGGCGCGTCGAACCGGAAACCCACACGGTCGCACCGTGTTTGCTGGAGGTGCTGAAGACGGTTCCCGACCCGCGTGATCCCCGTGGAATCCGGTACCCGTTGGTGGGGTTGCTGGCGATCATGATCCTGGCCACGGCGGCGGGGATGCAGTCGGTGGCCGGGTTCGCCACCTGGGTGCGTACCGCGCCACCGGAAGTGTTGGCAGAACTGGGCATCCGAGTGCGTCGCCCGAGCGAGAAGACGTTGCGAACCCTCATCGCCAGACTCGACGCCGCGGATCTGGATCGCCGGTTGGGTGACTATTTCGCCGCCGTGGCCGCTGCCGCGGACTCCGGCGGACTGATGGCGGTGGCCCTGGATGGCAAAACCGTGCGCGGGGCGCGCCTGGGCGGGGGCCGCGCACCGCACCTGGTGTCGATCTTCGCCCACCACGCGCGATTGGTCCTCGGCCAGCTGGCAGTCGCCGCGAAGTCCAACGAAATCCCCACGGTGCGAAAGCTTCTGAAGGCAATGAACCGGACCGGGCTCATCGCCACGATCAATGCGATGCACACGCAGGTCGCCACGGCGAAACTGATCTGCGGGCAGCTCAAGTCGCACTATTTGATGACGGTGAAGGCGAATCAGCCCAAGCTGTTGGCTCGCATTATCGCCCAGCCGTGGGCCGAGGTCCCCATCGCCCACCGTGACGCCGACGCCAAGCCATCGCACGGCAGGATCGAGACCCGCACCATGAAGGTGCTGAGCGTGCCGCGCGGGATCGGGTTTCCCTACGCCCGCCAGATCATGCAGATCACCCGCGAACGCGTCCAGGTCACCACCGGGAAACTGACGGTCGAGACCGTATACGCCATCTGCAGTGTCACCTTCGAGCAAGCCAAACCCCGACAGTTAGCCGAATGGTTGCGAAACCATTGGGGAATTGAGAATGCGATCCACTGGGTCCGTGATGTGACCTACGACGAAGACCGCAGCACCCTGCGGACCGGCACCGCTCCGCAAGTCGCCGCGACGCTCCGAAACACGGCGATAAGCCTTCACCGCATCGATGGTGCCGCCAACATCGCCGAGGCCTGCCGGACGACAGCCTTCTCACCGAACAGAGGCCTCCACCTGCTGACGAACACCCAAAACCCTTGGTCGCAGGCTAGTTAGGCGACAACGCCGGAGCCCTGCGGGGTTGGTCATGGTTTATGGGTGGTTCGGGCCCTTGGGTTCGTGGGAACCGGCGGCGTCGTGTTGCTCGGCGGGGGTCTGCAGGAGTTGTCGTGCGATGGTGGCGTAGCGGATGGCGGTGGTGTCGTCGATGCCGAACACGGCGGCCAGGTGCAGGGGGTCGGGGCCGTGGGTGAGGGCTTCCTCGAGTTGGCGGTCGACTCGCAGGCGCTCGAGGGTGGCGGTGAGTCCGCGGCAGTTCTCGGTCAGCCAGTTCTCGCTGACCGCCCTGGTGGTCATGGCGGTCTGCTGGTTGACCGATCAGGTGCGGGTTGGCGGTGACGGGCCATCGACGGCTGCGGTGCTGCAGCCAAGCCAACAGCAGGGTCCTGGTTAGATCGTCGAGTGGGCGGGTCTTGCCGGCGAGAGTCAGACGCCGGTTGCCGAGGTCGATGTCGTCGAGGTGGAGCTCGCGGATGGTCTTGGGGCGAGCCGCGTGGACGGCGGCCAGAGCAAGCGCGAGGCGGGCGGCCGGTGTGATGGCTGCGGCCGTGGCCTGGCCTATCTCCTGCGGCAACAACGGCACGATGAGGTGCAACGGTCGCTGGCCGATACTGATGCCCCGGGTGGGGTCATTGAAGATCCTGCCGGTCTTCTTGCAGTGGCGAAACAGGGAACGAAGGGCCGTGAAGGTCTGGTTGCGCAGGCTTCCGGTCAGGACCTCGGTCGCGGCGGTGACGTCGGCGGCGGTGATCTCGCGCAGGTGCACATAACGTTGCGCCCATATCAGCAGGAGCGGAAGCACACGGTTGAGGTTCATCCGGACGGTGTGCTCATCGCGGGGCAGGCTGCGAGCCCCGCCCTGTCCTCGGATGCGTAACCAGTGCTCGACGTCGGCGGCCATCGGTGACGGCAGAACCGCGAGGCGGCTCCGCTTGAGGGCATCGAAGGAGGAGACGCGGTCATCGTTCAAAAGTCCTGCCAGGCCGAGGATTTCAGCGGTACGGGTGACGCTCAGGTCCCGGGAACGCAACGCCGGCGACAGCTGGGACCAGGCGATCAAATCCCCGGCCTGATGCGCGGCGAGCACGACCGCCAGCGCCCGGTTGGTCTCGACGACGATCCGGGTGTTCCAGCCTCGGGTCTCGGCCAGTTCCCCGGCGATGCGCCTGGTCCGCGACAGCGCCTCGTTGGTGATGTTGGATGCCACCCAGTGACGCTTGTCGAACAATCGTGACTCACCGGGTGCGCACAGCTCCAACTGGATCCCGTCCGGCGGGAGGCGCGGCGCGAGGGGTTCGGCAGACGGAATCGGGGCGACGGGATGGATATGGCCCAGACGGGTCATACCCGACAGTGACAGCTGCCAGTATCCCGTTGGGGCGAAGTCCCGCGCGGTGATCCGACGCCCGCCCGGGGCAGCCATTCCCGCTTGCAGCCAGCAGAGCCGACAGTGCCCTTTCTTCACCGCGATGTCGCGACCGCAATGGGCGCATCGGCCGGGCTGGTAGCGGCGGACGAAGTCGTAGCAGGCCCGGCAGTAGGACTGCGATCGGTAGGACGGTCCCCAGGACAGGCAGTCCGGGCAACTCCCCGATCGGGGTGTCGGCACGGGTTCGGCCCGCCATCAGGCGGGCGGGAGCGTGCGGGCGCCCCGGCGTCGGGGTGTGACGGCCGGTCCGCTCGACACCGCAGGGTGGCCCCTGCGTTGTTGATCAACGGCACCATGCGTTCGCGGGGACCGGATCCGCGGGCGCCCTTGCCTTTTCGGACATGAAGCTTCCCGAACCGGCCCAAATCCCACTTGATATCGGCCAGATCGAGGTGGCTGGCCTCGTTCACGCGTAGTCCGACCTCGGCCATCAATCGGGCCGCCGCATAGTTGCGGGCGGCAGGGGCGAACTTCCGACACGTCGCCAACTCCTGGCGCCAGCCGGCGAACAACACCTCCATCTGCACCGCCGACGGCGGGATCCGTAACGCCGCCGCGCCCACACCCCGGGGCCGGTTGATCTCATCGATCGGGCATTCCACGACCCGCCCGGTCACTTGGTGGATCTCCACCTTGTGTCGGATCTCCAGGAACAGGAAGTAGACACGCAGTGCTCGCGAACGTGCCTGTCTGGTGCCCTTGGCCGCACTCCGCAGCACCGTGCCGAAATACGCGTTGGCGTCGGGCGGTTCCATCTCCCACAACGGCCGACCGAACCAGACTCGGATCTGCTCGAGATTGACCACGTCGGAGACGATGGTGGCGTCGGCCAACCCGGCCGCTGCCCGAGCCAAGACGAACCCGGCGAAGACGTCGGTCTCCAGCGCGGCCAGCTCGTCCGGTCCGGCCGCAGCACGCGCCTCACGCAGATCTCGTACGACCGCCAGGCTCAACCTGGGCCCCCTCGCCTTCACTGATCCAGCAAGACCAGCGACGGCAACGATAGAGCTTCAGGAATCCTGAGACACCCTCAATCGACAAACCCATCCCAAACCCAAGGAGTAGCCCCAGGTCCTGGGGCTACACAGCCAGCAGAGACCCCAGCGAACTCTAGGGATATTTAATAGGAAAAGGACCCGCAAACCGCAGGCACCTCGCTGCACGGCCTACCCAACTGTGGGACGAGGGTGGTTCAGACGAGATCTTGGGGGTGCAGCACGATGCGCCCGTGGGTCTTGCGGTCGGCTAGGGCCTGATAGGCGTCGCGCACGGCGGTGAGTGGGTACGTTGCGGCGATGGGGATGTGCAGGTCGCCGGTAGCGGCGAGGGTGGCCAGTTCGGTCAGCGCCGGGGGGCCGCCGGCATCGGTCGTTCCGAGAGATTTGACGCCCTTCTCTTTCGCTCCGCGATAGTCGACGACGGTGTCGATGCGGTCTATCGGAACGCCGAGGTTGATGGCGAGGTCGATGTAGCCGCCACCGACGGCGTCGATGAAGGCATCGGCTCGGTCGGTCGTGGCGAGGATCCGTTCCTGTTCGCCGTCGCCGTATTGGACGGGCTGGATGCCATGTTGCCGGAGCAGGTCGAAATGTGCGTCGCTGGTCAGACCGATCACCGTCGCTCCGGCACGGAGTGCGAGCTGGGCGGCGGTGAACCCGACGCCGCCCGATGCGCCCGAGATCACGATGGTCTCGCCCGGCTGGGGGTCAACCGCCCGGATGGCACCGAGACCCGCCATCGGTGTGGTGTAGAGCGAGCCCGCCACGTCCCAGGAGAGGGCTCGAGGCTTGCTCACTAGCTGGACTGCGGGGATGGCGACGAACTGGGCGTGGGCGTCCCAGCTCTGGAGCCAGCCCAGCACCGCGTCACCGACGGTGACGCCGAGCACGTCGGCACCGACCGCGACGACTTCACCGGCGAGATCGCGACCCGGCGTGTACGAACTGCCGTGCAGCGCCGGTAACGCCCCGGGGTTGAGCGCACCGGCCTCGACCCGGACCACCACCTCGCCCGGGCTGGCCACGGGCTCGGGGACGTCCGCGAGGTAAATCCCGTCGATGCCCGAAAAACGGTCATAGCGTACTGCTTTCATCATGTCTCCCAGTTTGCGAGTGATTCGAATCGGCCGGATCGCGCGAGAGGACGCTCAGGTACGGCGCAGGAGTGGCAAGAGGATGTCGTCGACGAGATGCGCAACAAAGGCGGCATCGCACGGCTCGCCCACGACCACGATGCGATGCACGATCACCGCGGCAGCGACCTCGGCAAAGAGCGTTGCCGCCCCGGGCGCCAGTCGCTCGGCCGCTTGGCGAACAAGTCCGTCCGTCATCGAGGTCTCGTCCCGCCGCAGGATCCGCCGCATCGCCTGGGCGAGCCGCGCGTCGTTGCGCATGCCGGCGAACAGGGCCCCGAGCAGACCCACGTCCTGTTCGGAGATGCTCCGCGCGAGCCATGCCGCCAGGGAATGCACGTCCTCCCGGAGACTCTCTCCCGCAGGCTGTGGGGGCTTCGCGGGCGCGCGGCGCTCGACCGCTGCGGCGACCAGCGCCGCCTTGTCGCGGTACCGGCGGTAGATCGTCGTCTTCGCTGCCCCGGAACGCCCAGCCACCGCCTCCATCGAGAGCTGCTCGTATCCCACCTCGGTCAGCAGTGACAGTGTCGCGTCAAGAATGGCCAGGTCACGGCTGGAATCCCGCGGCCGTCCCATCACCGAGGGCTGAGTCATGCCGCTGGACTCCGAAGTAACCACCCCGCACCTCACTTCCGCTACGCTACCGTTTCGTATCGAAAATACCCTGGTTCGATCCAACCTGCAAGCTACGGCTTTCCGCGCCAGCCCAAGGTCAGGTGTCCGCTCATCGGCAGAAGAGTGCGTTCGGCAGACAAGCCTCGTCATCCAGACATGCGGTCCGGCGCGCAGATTTCGCCGATGCCAACGGATTCCAAGCTGCGGATCGACGTCGCAGTTCGCCGAGGATCGACGTCGCAATCACCTGCCGGATGTCTCATTACGGTGCGAGCGCCCGGATCGTCGGCCAGGCACTTCAAACACCGTTCGTGATCATTTGGACGTTGGACACGCGACATGGGCATAGCCACTCATCTGGCGTGTTGGATGCCCAGACTCCTTCGTGGCCGCGTTCAGCAGCTCAGGCTGGGCCGCAGATCCAGGCTGGCGTGGTCAGCTTCCGCTCCCGCCGCCGGTGTACGCGCCGCCCAGGAGGCGACGCCGACGGCGGCGCTTGACTTCCTGGTCGGGTCGAGGCTGCGCCGCTGCGGGCTGCTGCTCGGCCAGCTGTTCGGGGTCACGCTTGGTCTTGCGGAAGATTCCCATGTCGAGCTCCTGTTAGGTAGGGCGATTCGAAGCGATCGGCGGCGGATCCCGGCCTCCGCCGAGGGTTTCGAATCAGGACGGTGTGGCCGGGTTCACAGGTGTCGCGGCGGCCACGATTTCCTGCAGGGCGGCGATATGGCCGGTGAAGGCGTCCCGTCCGCGCTCGGTCAGGTGGGCGCGGACCTTGCGGCGGCTGCCGTCCAGACGGCGTTCGGTGGTGACATAGCCGGCGTCCTCGAGGGTCGCGAGCTGCTTGGACAGGGCCGAATCCGACAGCCCCAGGCGGTCTTTGAGGAAGGCGAACTCCGCCCAGTCGGCGGCTGCGAGCGTCGCGACCAGCGAGAGCCGGGTGCTGGGGTGGATGAGTTCGTCGAAGCGGGCCTGCGTCACGCGCGGAACCAATGCCGCAGGACGCGAAGGATTTCCGGGCCGCCGAAGCCGATGATCGCCGCCACCACCACTCCCGCCCAGATTCCGGGGTTGCGGTCGCCGTCCGCGTCCAGCACCATCGCCACGCCGATGGTGAGGGCGACGAGCGCAAACAGCATGCCCACAACCACGATCGGGGTGCGGCGTCCGGCCACGGCCGCGCTGACCTGCACCTGATCGGTCCGGCGACGCCCGTTGAGCAGCCGCGAGGCGACGAACGAGTGCCCGGCGCCGAAGATCAGCGTCGCGGCGATGATCAGCCATTGCGGCCCGAGGTCCCCGATCAGGCCGAGCACGACCCAGCCGGCGGCCATTGCCCACCAGTATCCGCGCGGCAGTCCGACCTCCTCGGCCACTCGGCGGCGCGCCCGCTCGACTGCATCCAGCGCGGCGCGTGCCTGATCCGGAGCGACGTTTTCCATGGTGCCCTCACTTTCCTGCTTGGAAAGTAAGATTCCACTTTCCCATCAGGAAAGTCAAGAGGCCTGCGCGAATCGATACCTGCCTCTGAACGGCGCTCGCCTGACTGCGGCGAGCCAGAAACTGGCCGAACAGCATCACTGAAGGACGATCGGCCAAAAAGGATGAACGACATGGCTTCTCCGTAGCCCGTCGCTGATTCTCCCACCCTCCATGTAAGCCGAATCTTGCAGCTTTCGCCACCCTCGCTGACCCCAGCTCCGCCCGACCATCACCCCCGGACCCAATCATGATGCGATTCAAGGGAAGTGGACGCGATGCCATGGAAGCGAGTCGCGACCGCCAAGTCACGGCTGTCACAGGTCCGCTCCAGCCATAGACCTCGAGTCGATCCTCAAGGGATGGGATCAACTGCCACCACTCATAGAATCGAAATTCCGCCTCCGATGTCAGGCTGCAAAGCTGACACCGTGATGACTGCCCTACCAGGACGAGAGGGTTGACGATGAGCACCGATTCGAACACCCCGTTGCGCGAGTTGGAGCAACCCGCACCCGGTGGTCCGCACGAGCCGACCTACCCGATCGCCACCGGTGCGCGTGCACTGGGAAAATCAGAGCGCTGGTACGTCCAGCAACTCAAGGCCGGCCGCTTCCCGGAACACAAGGCAGGCCGCACATGGTTCCTCACAACCACCGACATCGCCGAAGCTATCGAAGCCACCCGCCGCCCAGCGACCGCGCCAACCATTCCCCCAGCTCCGAAACAACCAGCAAGCCAGACACGCCGATCTGGACAGCACCGCACTCGTCGTCGCCGTCCAATACCTCCACAGAACCGATGACGAGCAGCTACGCGACTCTTACCTGCAGTCAAGCAGCTCCCGCCACCTGACCGTACAGATCAAAGTCGCTTCGCTCCCTGACAGTGCGATGATTCGCAAGTCCCCGGCGGCCACCGAACATACCGAACCTGGCATCGGAAATACATGAGGCACAGCACGATTCCGCAATAGCCACGCGAATCACCTTGAACCCCAGGCTCTATAGCCAGTAGAAATGCGAATTGGGCGTACACCCGGAAGAATGATTGGCTAAGCGCGTGAGCCGCGGCCGCCCTAGTGGATTTAAGGGGACTCGAACCCCCGACCCCTTCGTCACAGAAAACCGCAGGTCAGCGACCTATCGATATCGACATCCGCCCGGCCGATCGATATTTCACGACACTTCACGTCATTTCGTGACACTGAGCCGCAGTTCCTGGTGACCTGCGAGGAACTGTTCGATCATGAGGCGGCCCAACTCGCCCTTGGTGGCGAACTCCACCTCACCGGGAACGCCCGCCTCGGCATGATCCGATCGCCGTCGAGGCGGCCCTGGTTGACGTATACGCCGACTGCCGGCCCGGGCAACGGCCGCGGGACGGGCGCTGCTGAGCCATGGCCCGCCTGGACGGTCGCGTCCAAGAGCCGTGTGGCCCCGGCTACACCGGAGCCCAAACCTTAAATCACAAGCTCAGGCCGAGAGGGTGAGCGTGTCGGCGAGCGCCGCGTCGTAGCGGTCGCACACGACCTCGGCGAGTCCAGTGTGAGCGCCGATGACGTCGGCGTGGATGAGGTCTGGTGCGGCCGCCGTAAGTCGATCGGTCAGCAGGCCGGGGGCCAGGAACCAGGGGGCCACGAGGATGCGGTCGGCGCCGCGGTAGCGCAGACGCGAAACGGCCTCTGCCACAGTCGGTTCAGTTGTGGCGAAGCAGATCTCGGTATGCCAGCTGGTGACGGCGGCAAGCTGTCGTGCGACCTCCGCGGTGCGCGCATTCGCCGCCTGAGACGACGAGCCCACAGCCGCGACCGCGATCCCGGCACGGCCGGAATCTCGTTGCGGCGACCAGGCTTCCGAATGGGTGCTGAGTGGCGCACCATTGAGGGACGTCCCGCGTGTCACCGCAGCCATGTGCCACTCGTGCGAGCCGCGCCCGGCGGCGGGCGTATCGGCCTGGGGAGCGAGGGCATCCAGCACGCGGTCGCGGAGGGCGGTGATCAGGCGGGGGTCTGGGCCGAGGACGTCGGCTTGGGTGAGGTACAGGCGTGGGTGGCGGGTGCGGGCGGCGGCCAGTAGCCCCGGCAGGTCGATGCGGGCGTGGAAGGCGTTGCCCAGCAGCAGTGGCGCCACCACCGCATGCGTGTGGCCCTGTGCCGCAGCGGCATCCACGACTTGCTCGACCGAGGGTGTGTTCAGATCGAGAAAAGCCAGCCGCACGTCGAGGTCTGGGCGTGTGGCCGCGATTCGTGCGACAACCGCGGACATCGTTGCCGCCGACCGCGGATCGCGGCTGCCGTGTGCGACGGCGATCAGCGCGGGTCGGGCCGATGCGGTGCCCGCCAGCGCTGAGAAGCCCACGGCAGGCGAGGCCGGGGGTGTGGCACTGGTGCGTGCTGGCACACCGAAGTCGAGCGCAACTGGAACAGTCGCAGCGGTCCGCGCCGGCGCGGGGGCGGAACGTGCTGGCGCGGACCACATGTCAGACTCCGACCTCGACCATTGAGAAGTAGCCTTCTCGTTTGCGGTCTTCCAGCCCTTCTCGGCGATCGCCCGCAGCTCGTCCTGCGCCAACTTGGTGGGCAGCAACGTCTCCGTTTGATTCGTTGTCATGTCAGATCTCCCGTACCGAGCCGGGGCTCATTTCAGGTCGGCTTCGTCGGCGCGAACCGCCCACTGGGCGAATCGTTCGCCGTCCTCGCGGTGCTTGATGAAATTGCGCACCACCCGCTCGATGTAGTCACCGAGTTCGTTGCTGGTCACCTTGTGCTGGCGCAACTTACGACCGAACGCGCTGTCGAATCCGAGGCTGCCACCGAGGTGAACCTGGAATCCCTCGACATGATTCCCGGTGCCGTCATCGACCAGCTGACCCTTGAACCCGATGTCCGCGATCTGCGAGCGCGCGCACGAGTTCGGGCAGCCGTTGATGTTGATGGTCACCGGAACATCCAGCTGCGCATTGAGATCCGCGAGCCGCTCCTCGAGTTCCGGCACCAGCGCCTGGGATCGCTTGCGGGTCTCGGCGAAGGACAGCTTGCAGAACTCGATCCCACTGCACGCCATCAGGTTGCGCCGCCACAGCGACGGACGTGCCTGCAGGCCAAGCGGTTCCAGCTCGTCGATCAGCGCATCGACCTTGTCGTCGGCGACGTCGAGCACGATCAGCTTCTGGTACGGGGTGAACCGGATGCGATCGGAGCCGATCTCGGCCGCCGCGTCCGCGACCTTGGACAGGACGGTGCCCGACACCCGGCCCGCGATGGGGGAGAAGCCGACCGCGTTGAGCCCGTTGCGCAGCTTCTGCACGCCGACGTGGTCGATCGGCTTGGTCGGCTGCACTGGCGCGGGACCGTCGATCAGCTTGCGCTTCAGGAACTCCTCCTCGAGCACCTGGCGGAACTTCTCGATGCCCCAGTCCTTGACCAGGAACTTCAGACGGGCCTTTGTCCGCAGCCGCCGGTAGCCGTAGTCACGGAACAGGCAGACAACGGCCTCCCACACGTCGGGCACCTCCTCGAGCGGCACCCACACGCCGACCCGTTGCGCCAGCATCGGATTGGTCGAAAGCCCGCCGCCGACCCACAGATCCAGGCCGGGTCCGTGCTCGGGATGGTTCACCCCGACGAACGCGATGTCGTTGATCTCGTGCACCACGTCCTGCTGGCCCGAGATCGCGGTCTTGAACTTGCGCGGCAGGTTGGAGTACTCCTTCTTGCCGATGTAGCGGCGCACGATCTCCTCGATCGCGGGTGTCGGGTCGATGATCTCGCTGCGCGACTCACCGGCCAGCGGCGAGCCGAGCACCACCCGCGGGCAGTCGCCGCACGCCTCGGTGGTCTTCAGTCCGACCGCCTCGATCCGCTTCCAGATCTCGGGGACGTTCTCCACCTCGATCCAGTGGAACTGGACGTTCTCGCGGTCGGACAGGTCGGCGGTGTCGCGGCCGAACTCGGTCGAGATCTGGCCGAGGGTCCGCAACTGTTCGACATTCAATGCGCCCGCGTCGCAGCGGATGCGCATCATGAAGTACTCGGCCTCGAGAATGTCGATGTTCTCGTCGCCGGTCCAGCTGCCGTCGTAGCCCTGTTCGCGCTGGGTGTAGAGACCCCACCAGCGGAACCGGCCGCGCAGATCGCCCTTGTCGATGCTGTCGAAGCCCTGCTTGGAGTAGATGTTCTCGATCCGCGCGCGGACGTTGAGGGGGTTGTCGTCCTTCTTGGACTGTTCGTCCGGGTTCAGCGGCTCGCGGTAGCCCAGCGCCCACTGGCCCTCCGCCTTACGACGTACAGGCTTGCCGGTGCGGGCGCGCGGCGCGGTGGTTGCTTCGGTGCGTGGGCGGTCCGGTCGAACGCGCCCTTCGGAAGCCGGTCGGTCCAGGCGCGCGGGACGCTCGGGCCGGGACTGCGGCGAAGGCTGATCGGTCGGACCGGCGTCAGTGCTCGACGTCATAGGGTCGCTCCTGCGGGGTGGGTGAACATCCATGCTGAAGGCGCGAAGAGGCTGACTCGCACCTGCGGTATCAACGGGCCGAGTTCGTTGCCGTCCAGAAACATGCCCACCGACATCAGCCGCACGCCGCACGCGGTTGGCGGAGCCCCCAGCATGGCGGGAATCGAATGGCCGTGGATGTCCGCGTCGAGAATGCCGACCCGCATACCCCGCTGCGCCATCGCGACCGACAGATTGACCGTGACACTGGACCTTCCGACACCGCCCTTGCCGGAGGCGACGCAGAGCACCCGGGTGCGCGAGCCTGGCTCGGCGAAGGGAATGTCGTCGTCGCCGAGGATCTGCTTGCGCAGGGCGCTGCGTTGCTCCTCGGACATGACACCGAAATCGACGGTGACCGAGGCGATATCCGGCAGTTCGAGCACGGCCGCGCGGACGTCGTGCACGATCCTGTCCCGCAGTGGGCAGGTGGACACGGTGAGCAGGATCTCGACGGTCACCCGCCGCGCGTCGTCGATGGTGATACGGCCGACCATGTTCAGTACGGTGATCAGACGGTGGATCTCTGGGTCTTCGACGCGGCTCATGGCCGCGCGAATCTGATCGACCGTCGCCGACGTACTCATCATGGATAGACCAACTTTCGTAGAGAGGAGTCGGGTCGAAGCTGGCTCAGTGCAGGCTGGCGCGGAGCATGTCTTCCCGCTCGACGACCTTGACCCGCTCGCGGCCCTCGGGCTCGCCGAGCGCCCGCTCATGGGCGTCCAGGCGGTACCAGCCCTGCCAGGTGGTGAACGGAATGCCCTTGTCTTCCAGGAACGCAATGACCGATTCGGGCGCAGGGTCGATGGCACCGGCGAAGGCTGATCGGTCGTCGAGCAGGCAGGCCACGGTCTCGTTGGCGTCGCCCTTGGTGTGGCCGATCAGGCCGATCGGGCCACGCTTGATCCACCCGGTGACATATGTCGCGGGCAGGTAGCGGGCAGCCCCGGACGCGGCGTCGTCCAGCAGGACCCGCCCCGCCTCGTTCGGTATGGTGCCCGACCGGTCGTCGAAGGGCAGTTCCCCGACGCTCGAGGAGAGGTAACCTACGGCGCGGTATACCGCCTGGACCTCCCAATCCCGGAATATCCCGGTGTGTTTCACGTTGCCGGTGCCGTCGAGTTGGGTCCGCTCGGTGCGCAGGCCCACGACTCTGCCGTCGTCGCCCAGAATTTCGTGCGGCGATTCGAAGAAATGGAGATGGAGCCGATGCGGCCGGTCGCCAGGATCGCGAATCGCCCAGCCCTCCAGCGTCGTCGCGACCATGTCGACCTGCTTGGAGTGCCTGCGTGCGGCTTCGGAGCCTTCGTCGTAGTCGATGTCCTCAGGGTCGACGATGACCTCGATGGTCGGAGAGTGGTCGAGTTCGCGCAGTTCCAGCGGGGTGAACTTCGCCTGAGCGGGGCCGCGGCGGCCGAAGACGTGCACCTCGATCGCCTTATTGGCCTTCAACCCCTTGTGGACGTTCGGCGGGATCTCGGTGGGCAACAGTTCGTCGCCGGTCTTGGCCAGCATGCGCGCGACGTCGAGGGCGACGTTGCCGACGCCGAGGACGGCGACCTTCTGCGCGTCCAGCGGCCAGGCGCGTGGCACGTCGGGATGTCCGTCGTACCAGGACACGAAATCCGCGGCGCCGAAGGAGCCGTCGAGGCCGATGCCGGGGATGTCCAGGGCGCGGTCGGCCTTGGCGCCGGTGGAGAAGATCACCGCGTCGTAGAAGCTGCGCAGGTCATCGAGGGTGATGTCGGTGCCGTAGTCGATGTTGCCCAGCAACCGCACCTGCGGCTTGTCGAGGACTGTGTGCAGGGCGGCGATGATGCCCTTGATCCGCGGATGGTCCGGCGCGACGCCGTAGCGAATCAGCCCGAACGGCGCGGGCATGCGCTCGAACAGGTCGATACTCACCTCGGCGCCGGATTTCATCAACGCGTCGGCGGCGTAGATCCCGGCCGGTCCGGCGCCCACGATCGCCACTCGCAGTGGACGTTTCGCTGCGGTCATTTCGAGAACGCCTCCACGAATGGGGTGTCCCCACCCAACTCACCGAATTTGGCCGCGCTGCCGGGAGACCCGAGCGCCTCGGTTCGCCCCGGTAGCGGCTCGGCGAAGAACCGGGCGTTCTCCGCGACGAACTGCTGCTGGTCGTCGGGCACATCCGCGTCGAGATAGATCGCCTCGACCGGGCAGACCGGCTCGCACGCACCGCAATCCACGCATTCGGTGGGTTGGATGTAGGCCATGCGGCCGCCGACGTAGATGCAGTCCACCGGGCACTCCTCTACACAGGCCCGATCCATGATGTCGACGCAGGACGCGCCGATGACGAAGGTCATAGTGTGCTCCTCACTTGTTTCACGTGTTCGGGCCTGCGCCGGCGGCCGTTTCCAGCTCATCGGCCTCGGTGATTTCGCCGAGGGCCTCGGTGGTTTCGCCGAGGGCGGCCAGGATCTCGTATCGCCTGCGGGCGAACTCGGGTTCGAACCGCACGCCCAGCGCGCGCGGGTTCTCGATGGTGATGACGCGCTGAAAGCGTGCGGGGCGCGGTGTCAGCAGAACGATGCGGTCGGCGAGCAACAGCGCCTCGTCAACGTCGTGGGTGACGAACAGGACGGTGGTCTTGTGAATACCATCGCGCACCGCGCACCCGCCGCACCGACGGCCCGTCCGTCCACCTCGGCGGTTCCGCTCACCGGGTCGAGCAGACCAGCCAACGCCATTTATGCGCTACCGGAGCTACCGGAGCCCCAGCCCTCGCCCCAGCCGCCGTGATGGCCCCAGCCGCCGAAACGGACGCGGTCGAAATGGCCGGCCACAGCCGTCGGCGCGGTGGCGATCACCGCCGGCCGCGCCGGAGGGGGATCGGCCGCGGCGTCGGTGCGACAGCGACAGCTAACGCGGCAGCGCCCGCCGCCAATGCCGATGTGATGTAGGTCAGTCTGGTTCGCATAGCAGCTCTCCTTCGACGGCCCTATCTGAATGCGTTCCAGCGTCGCACTCCAACGAACCCCATGTCATTGCCGCTGATACCCATCATTGCTCCCCGCCACCTGGAATCCGCCCTTACCGCTAGCATGCAGCAGCCGAGTCCCGCTAGCTGTCAATGGCCATTGGTAGGTGGCTCTGGCGCAGCTGCTTCGATGCGGTCGCGGGTGGGGATGGATGTGCTCGCACCGAGCGTGGTGGTGGCGAGCGCTCCGGCGGTGACCGCCCAAGTCAGCGCGCGTTCGGGGCCGAGATGCCAGGCGGCGGCGAGTGCGCCGGTGAACGTGTCGCCCGCGCCGGTGGTATCGACGACCTCGACGCGCGCACTCGGTTGCGACAGCTCCCGACCACCGGGACCGCGGTAGGTCGCACCCTCCGCGGCCTGGGTGATCACCAGGTGCGCGACAGGATCGAGATCCGAGCCGAGTTGTTCGGCCTCGCCCGAATTCACCACCGCGACATCGACATGCGCCCACAGGACGGCCGAAAGATATTGTGCCGGAGAAGGATTGATCACGACGATGGTCCCGTTCGCGATCGCGTGCCGGACCGCCGCCGTTACGGTTTCGATGAACGACGACCTGATGTCGCGTTCGGTGCGACCTGGTTGAACTCGACGTCGGTGCCGTATCGACCTATCCCGCGATATATTCCGGCAAGCAGGTCACCCTAAATGGGCAGCCGCTTGGTGTCTCAGCTTGCGCCGCAAGGAAGCTGACCGAGTCGCGGCCAGTACCGCGGTATGCGGCCTGCGCGGACAGTGTTGGCGCAATGTTGCGGGAATGTCCCTTGTGAGGCGAAATTATCCGTATAGGCCGTGGACTCAGCTTGTGATTTAAGGTTTGGGCCCTGGTAGGTTGCCCGGTTGGGCTGTGGTGTGTCTAAAGATGCTGTAGCAGTGAATGTTTCGTTGCTGATGTTCGGCGTGCCGTAGACATGGTGCGGTCACCGGGTTCTATCTTCGGATTCCTACCAAAGAAGACGAAGAGAAGAACAGCGGTGACCGTGTCTGTCAGTGTGCCCGATGTGTTCGCCGGGGTCGAGCGGACACGCTCATCCGGGTTGGATTGTGTTGCGGCGTTTCGTTATTCGTTCCACGGTTGTCTGACTCGTCGTCCGGATGCGTTGTTCGAACTCACCGACGCAGTGTTGTGCGCCGAGGGGCCGGTGTCCACGCTGGTCGGGTTGTCGCTGGTGCCCGAGCATCGGCGTGGTCACGGCCGGCTGTAGGACGGGCTGGCGGCCGGGCGGATCGAGGTGGCCCGGCTGCGGCGCACTCTGGCGGGTCTGCCGCTGGCGCGTGAGCGTGATGGACGCATCATGCTGGCGGTGGATGTGAGCCCATGGCTGCGTTCGGATGCCGTGACCAGCGACGACCGATCGTTCTGTCACGTCTACGGGCGCGGCAAGGGGAACGCGCAGCTGATCCCGGGCTGGCCGTATTCGTTCGTCGCAGCCCTCGAGCCCGACGCTACCAGCTGGTGCGCGCTGCTGGATGTCGGGCGTCTGGGCCGTGACGACGACGCCACCGCGGTGACCGCCATTCAGATCCGTGAGGTGATCGCTCGGTTGATCGACGCCGGGCAGTATCACCCCCGGCGACCCCGACATTGTGATCGTGTTCGACGCCGGCTACGACGTCTGCAGGCTGGCCTGGCTGCTGGGGGATCTGCCCGTGGAACTGCTGGGCCGGGTGCGGTCAGACCGCGTGTATTGTTTCCCGGCCGCCCAGCGGGCCCGCACCGGCCGCCCGCCGCGGCACGGGCCGGTGTTCGCCCTCGCCGATGCGGGCACTCATCCCGCCCCCGCGGTCACCACCAGCACCGACACCACCCGCTACGGCACTGCGGTCGCCCAGACCTGGTCGCGGCTGCACCCACGGCTTGTCCATCAAGTCCGCTGGGCCGACCACGACGGCGAGTTGCCGATCATCGAAGGCAGCTTGATCCGGCTCAGCGTGGATCGGCTGCCCGGTGACCGTATCCCGAAACCGTTGTGGCTGTGGGCATCTCGTACCGATTTGACCGCCGAGCAGACCGATCGGTACTGGCAGGCGTTCTTGCGCCGCTTCGACCTGGAACACACCTTCAGGTTTCTCAAGCAAACCCTGGGCTGGACCCGGCCCCGCATCCGCACCGCCGACCAGGGCGACCGGTGGACCTGGTTGATGTGCGCCACGAGGCTCTGCTGTTATTTCCGGATGGAGGTGAGAGACCGTCCATTTCGATGCCGCCGTAGCGGCAGAGTAAAGCTGGAGGCAGCCTAACCCGGGGATCGCAGGGAAGGGTGGGAGCAGCCTCGACAAAGTCGCGTCGGTCCAGCACTGCCGGATGGGCCGGGCGCGGTGAGCGAGACGGGAAGGTATACGCGAGAAACCGGTGTTGTTACGCCCCTTGAAGGTCCGCCAGCTCTAACCCGGTGGATTCGGGCTGGTTTGCCTCGATACTTCATCGAGGTTGGTTGCTTGAGGGTGACCGAATAGCGAAAGGTGCTCTGCTTCAACGATAATCGGAGTTGCTAAGACAACGATTCCGAAGAGAACAGGCGCACCTTTCAGATGCAGGCTACCGCAGCATGGTCCCGCACCCTCGCCGTAGAGGTCCGCGGCGATGATGTCGTGTCCCACACCGGGTGCGTGCTCACCCGCATGCTCGCCGACAACACCGGCCTGACCAGGGAACTGTCGACGGCACTGGCCCGCGACGGGGTCATCCACGATCGAGGCGGGCTGCTGCGCGATGTCGCGGTCGCCATCGCCGACGGCGCGGAAGCCATCAGCGACACCCGCACCCCGGCCGACCAGGCACGGCTGTTGGGCCCAGTCGCCTCGCCGGTGACGACATGGCGGGCACTCGGCGAGATCGGAAAGACCGCAGTGAAACGAATCACCGTGGCCCGCAACCGGACCCGGCGCACAGTGTGGGACCTGATCGCGGACCGCCACGGGGGTATCCCCCCGATCCGCACCGCCGTCGGCGACATCGACGGTGTGATCGGTATCCGTGTCGATGCCTCGCTCACCACCTGCCACTCGAACAAGCAGGACGCGGCCGGGAACTTCAAGGGCGGGTTCGGCCACCACTCGCTGACCGCCTGGTGCGACAACACCGGCGAGTCCCTGGCCATCATGCCCAGACCCGGGAACGCGGGCTCCAATACCGCCGCCGATCACATCCAGGTCATCGACGCCGCGGTCGCCGCGATCCCCTTCCGGTTCCGCCGGCACCTGCTGATCACCATCGACGGCGCCGGATCCAGCCATGAGGTCCTCGACCACCTCACCGCCCTCAATCAGCGCAAGGGCCTGACCGTGGAGTACTCGGTCGGGTTCAACCTCGACGCCCGCGTCCGAGGCGCCCTGGCCCTGCTGCCCGAAGCGGCGTGGCAGCCCGCCCTCGACCCGGAAGCCCGGCCACGCGAGGACCCCGACGTCGCCGAACTCACCGGCCTGCTGCGTGAGGGTGCCGGCGGTGACCGCCTCGATGGCTGGCCGAAAGACATGCGGATCCTGGTACGCCGCGAGAAGATCGAAAACGGCACCCAACTGTCACTGTTCGAACAACACAACGGCTACCGCTACCAGCCCCTAGCTACCAACACCAAAGGCGGTGTCCCCCAACGACTCGAAGCCCGCCACCGGGTCCACGCCCGAGTGGAAGGCTTCATCAGAACAGCCAAAGCCACCGGGTTCGCGAAATGGCCCTCACAATCGCAAACCATCAACACCGCCTGGCTCGCCGCGGTCGCCCTCGCGATCGACCTCCTCGCCTGGACCCGGCTGCTGCTACTCGACGGCCCCCTCGCCGCCGCCGAACCGAAAACCCTGCGCTACCAGCTGCTCCACACCGCCGCCCGCCTGATCAAACACTCACGCAAACTCATCATCCGCATCCCCGAAACCTGGCCCTGGGCAACACAACTCGAAACAGCATTCCACCGCGTCCGCGCCATCCTCACCTGACCCACCAGCGACAACCCCAGGAAGGAGCAGCCGAAAACCCACCCCCGCAGAAGTGGAAACCGGGCGCCACCGCAGCCGTCACGCGGCGAACCCGGCTACCCCGCACCCACCACCACCGGCCTCACCACCCGGCACACACCAACCCGCCACCCCGCGAAAATTCGAGGTCAGCGCTCGCCCGGTCGCATCAGCGCGCGGGCGGCGCCGCGCGCAGCGGCAGTGAATTCTTCCCTTCGCACCCGCATCCGGTCGACCGGCGCAGTGACTGAAACCGCCGCCACGAGGTCGCCGCGACCGTAGACCCCGGTAGCCACGCAAGCGAGACCCAATGCGTGCTCCTCGTATTCGTACGCGATACCGGTCCGGCGGACCGATTCCAATTGTCGCTCGAACATCGCGGCATCCCGGACGGTCATCGCCGTATAGCGCGGCAAACCGTAGCGGTCGATGATGCTCGCCGCCGTCTCCCATGGCAGGCTCGATACCAGCAGTTTTCCCAAAGCAGTGGCATGTCCGGGTAGGACGGTCCCTGCGGGGACCGAGTATCCGTCGGGGCGGCCGGGTGCGCCGGCAACGCAGACGACATGCAAGCCGTCCCACGCGCCGATAGTCATGGTCTCGCCGACGTGGACCGCGACCTCGTCAACGATACGTTGCGCGCGCGCTTCGAATCCGGACCCCTTCAGCAGATCGGAACTGATCGTCAGTAGTCGCCATCCCAGCCGGTAACGACCCGACGGGGTACGGCGGAGCAATCCGATCCTGCTGAGACTCGTCAAGAGTTCGTGCACATTGGATTTCGGCATCCTCAAGGCCGCAGCAGCCTCCCGCACGCCCCACTCGGGCGTGTCGGGGGTGAACAGGTTCAGCACCCGGCTGGTGCGGGCGACAGTGACGAGCATGGCGATGACCTTCCGTTCCGGCGGGACTTTGCCGGCTCGTGGGCATGAGTTGCGATCTCAACATTATAATCTACATTCGATTAGAATAATGTGGGTATCATCCAAGCCGATATCGCCGCCGACCCCTACCACCCTCTCGCCGTCAACCCCGCGACCAGGGACGAGGCGCAGTTGACCTCACACACGGCGGTTCCACGAAAGTTGCTTATGTTAAACCACTTTCGCGCCCTGTACATGTTCACCGTACCCGGCCCGGCCCCGGGTGGAATCGAACTGTGGAGATGGATCACCATCGCTCGTGCCGGCGTACGTGACACATCGACCCGGGACCTCACCGTCGCTGTCGCAGGACCAACCGATTGCGTGGTGGCAACCAACCACCCAGGTCACCCCGTTCAGGCGCCGCCGATACTGCGGTCCTGTCCGCGCCAGTAGGCTTTCTTGACCTCACGACGCAGGATCTTGCCGACGCCGGACTTCGGGAGCGCGTCGACGAACTCGACGGAGGTGATCTTCTTGACGGAACCGACCGCTGCGCGCGTAATGTCAATCAGCTCCTGTTCGGTCACCTCCACTCCGGGCTCCAGCACGACGAACGCCTTCGGGGTCTCACCCCACTTCTCGTGTGGGACGCCGACGACGCACACCTCACGGACCGCCTCGTGCGCCGCGAGAGCGTTCTCCAACTCGGCCGGCCAGATGTTGTAACCGCCGGAGATGATCATGTCCTCCTTGCGGTCGGCGAGGAAAAGGAAACCGTCCTCGTCGAGGTATCCCATATCCCGCGTGAGCAAGCGGCCATCGGGCAGGTGGCGTTCCGCGTCGGCTTCCGGGTTCTTCCACAGCGAGTTCATCAAACCCGGCGCTCGTACCGCGACCTCGCCGATCTGCCCCGCGGGCAAGGTGTTTCCGTCGGAATCGACGATCGTGACCTCGGCATTGGGTGTCGCGCGGCCGACGGAACGCAGGTACTTGTCGGTGTGCTGGTGCGGTTGCAGCATGGTGATCGTGATGCATTCGCTTTGCGCGTACAGCTGGTACAGCACCGGCCCGAACTTGTCGAGCGCGCGCTCGAGAGTGCGTGCGGCAATCGGGGACGCCGCGTAGTTGAGGCAGCGCAGGCTCGACAGGTCACGGGTTTCGATATCGGGGTGGGCGAGCAGGGCGGAGATCATTGTCGGCACGACCAATGTGCACGTCGCACGCTGCTGCTCGATGAGTTCGAGCGCGCGCCCCGCCTCGAAGGCAGGCATGACGATGATGCGGCCACCCACCTGCAGGATCGGCCACAGCCATAATGACGCCGCATGGGTGAGCTGGCCCGCCGCGAGGTAGGCATCACGCTCATCGATTTGCGGAGTGACCCAACGGTATTCGTTGTCGCTGGCCAGCCAGCGCTCGACCGTGTGGACAATGCCCTTGGGGCGGCCGGTCGTGCCGGCGGAGAATCGTATGACATGGATGTCGTCCGGGCGCGTGACAATGGCCGGCACCCGGGACGAGGCGGCGGCAAGCGCGTCCTCGTAGGAGTGCGCACCCGCGGGCACGTCGCCGCCGAATACCAATACTCGTTCGAGTTTCGGCAGTTCCGGTAATCGAGGAGCGATTCCCGCGTATAGCTGCGCATGGACGATGAGCACCCGAGCGTCGATATGCTCGGTGAGATACGCGTTGACCTCCCCGGTTTCGTGCGAGTACAAGCCGGCACGGACGAAGCCACCGAGCGCACAGCCGGCGATCAGTTCGACCGTTTCAAAGGCGTTCGGGCTCAGCAGCGCGACCCGGTCTCCCTGCGCCAGGCCTAGATCGCCCAACGCGTTCGCCAGGCGGCTGGTGCGTTCGTACAGCTCGGCGTAGGTCTGCTGACGCCCGTCGCACCACACCGCGACTTTCCCTGAGAACTGGGAGGCAGATTTCGAAAGCAGAGTCGAGAAGTCCATTCCGGAATCGTTACGACTGCGCGCGACCTGTGTCACCAGCCGTCCGGGTATGCCGGACACGGCCGGGGTGCCCGCATTCACCTGCCGTCGGCGGTATCGACAACCACGGTTCGGATCGCGACCGAAAACCGGGCACGGTCAGGGGCCGCCAGGATCCCTGGCTTATCGGCTCTTTCGGCCGACTTCTGCGCTTACACGATCAGTGTTCCGCACGCGCCAGCGCCGAGGGCCGGACACCGTCGGGGCACCCTCGTCAACCGACAGCGCGGACGTGCGGATCAACGGCACCGGTCTTTCCCGTGAATCACCAGAAAGCGTCATCCTGCCCGCGGCATTGTTCGCCCTGTGGGGCCCAAGAGCGCGTGCTTACCTAGGCTGAAGGAGTTGCTTCATCGCCGGCGCCGGTGACCCGACCGACGGTTGAGCGTTTCCGCCCCTGCTCGGATTCGGCCACGTGGCCGGAGTGAGACGCAGCACCGCCATCAAATCGACGAGCTACGCGAAGCACTCGCACAAGCCCACGGCGAGAACCTCGACCTACGCCGCGAACTCGCCCGCCGTGGCTGGACCGACCACCACATATGACGGGCCCACACCACGTGGTCACGCGTCATTCCCAAGTGCCTCAACCAGATTGGTGACTCACGGCCAGCTTGCTACCGTTCATCGAGACCCGCACACTCAGCCGGGCACCGAGGGGGTCCACGAATACGCCAGAAACCTGCCGCGGCCTTTGGTAGCTGCTGGTCAGAGGCCGGTGGGCGGGTGATCGTGGCTGGTGGTTAGACATCCCAGGGCTGTAAGTTGTCAAGCGGCGTGGGGTTTTGGGGTGTTTTGTCGGTGTGCCCAGGCGGTGTCCTCGTTGTAGGGGGTGTGGTGGTGTAGGCATCCGTGGAGGATGCCGACGAGGCGGTTTCCGAGGGCGCGCAGGGCTTGGTGGTGCAGGTCTCCGGCGGTTCGGTGTTGGTCGTAGTAGGTGCGTGCGCCTGGGCTGTTGGTGAGTGCGCAGAAGGCCCATTGGTCGATGGCGTCGTAGAGGCGCCGGTTGCGGACGTGTCGGGCCAGCACGGCGCGTTTTCGGCCGGACGCGATGGTCAAGGGTGATGTTCCGGCGTAGTTTTTGCGAGACTTGGTGGTGGTGTAGCGGTTCGGGTCGTCCCCGAACTCACCGAGCACCCGGGCGCCGAGGATGACACCGAGTCCTGGCAGGGAGAGGTAGATGTCGGCGTCCGGGTGTGTCTCAAAATGTGTGGCGAGGCTGGTTTCGAGCTCTTTGATCTGGGTGTTGAGTTCGGCGATGATGGCGACCGCGGTGCGGGTGGTAGCACCGAAGGCGATGGTGACCGGATCGGATGCGGTGAGTTGCCGGGTGCGTAGCGCGGTCTGGATCTGCTGGGCTCGAGTGTCGATATTGCGTTGCCGCCCTGCTCTTTTGAGGGTGGCTTGGATCGCGGACAGGCTGAGCCGGGTGCCTTCGGCGGGGGTGGGTGCTCGTCCGAGCACGGCGATCGCGTCGCGGTCGGCGAGGTCGTCGAAGGCTTGGAGGGCTGCTGGGTAGTACTCGCGTAGCGCCGATCGTAGGGCGTTGGTGTGCCGGTTGCGGGCCCAGATCAGGTTCTGGTGTCCTCGGGTGAGGACCTTGATCGCCTCGGCGGCGGGGCTGTCTCCGGCGATGGGGCGGTGGTTGTGGCGGTCGGTACGTACCAGATCGGCGAGGAGTTTCGCGTCCGCAGCGTCGGACTTCGCGCCGGAGACGTGGTGGCGGTCGCGGTAGCGGGCCGCGGCGAGCGGGTTGATCGCGAACACTTGATATCCGGCCGCGACCAGCGCGTCGACCCACAAACCTCGGTCGGTTTCGATGCCGATCACGACCTGGGCGGGTTCTTCGGCGTGGGTGGCGACTATGTCGTGGAACCCGCCGATCCCGGCGAGGCCTTCCGGTAGTCGCCGTGCAGCCAGCCGCTTGCCGTTTTCGTCCATCACATGAATATCGTGATGATCTTCGGCCCAGTCATCGCCGACAAAGATCATCGATCACCTCCTGAGTGCTGATTGGTGTCAATCCTGTTCGAGCCCAAGGCAACCCGGCGGCGACCTAATGGATCAGTGCTCGAACGGCACGACACCCCATCAGCGCTACAGGTGGCCTCGCCGACCGGCCGGGGCACGATCTAACCCTAGGAATCGGACATCGCTCCAGGGTGTCGAAGTGCTCACCGGCCGGCGGCTCGGCGACCAGCCTGCCGCCGACTGTTCAAACCCGGTCGTAGGCTCGCTGATCAATTCCCATTAGGGTGCCGACGTCTCGATCATGATTGGTACAGGGTGTCGGGTTGGCGTCGATTGATCCGGCCCCGGGGACCTGTGTCGGCTAGTCGCCCTGGGCTGACGGCTCATCGGTTATCGAAGCTCGTTGTGGAGGAAGTTGACGATCTTGCCCATGACCAGGTCGCTGGACCAGGCCAGCCCTGTGGCGGGGTCGCCACCCATGAAGCTCATATCCCCATGGTTGGCACCGTTGAGGACGTAGCGGGTGCTGCGGATTCCCTTGGCGGTCAGGGCGTTGTGCAGGGCGACGGACTGGGTGGCGGAGACAAGATGGTCGTCACTGCCGTGCAGGATCACGAACGGCGGTGTGGTGGCCTTGTCGATGTAGGTGATGGGGCTTGCGGCCGCGACCGCCGCTGGGTCATCGAGGACTGACTTGTTCGTGCCGGGACCGAACACGTATCGGGCCGCGATATTGCCGGGGATCGTGTCCTGTCGCTGGGTCGCGGGGTCGAAGTCCTCGCCGACGGTCGCCAGGTCGGTCGGGCCGAACTCGTCCACCACGGCCTGCACATCGCTGCTCTGGTCGAGGTTGTCCCCGACGTCGAACTGCGTGTGACCGTTGGTGACGCCGGTCATCGCGGCCAGGTATCCGCCGGCCGACTGCCCCCACAGGGCCACCTTCGTACCGTTGAAGCCGTACTGGGCGGCATGGGCGCGCAGATAGCGGATCGCGGACTTCACGTCCTCGACACCGTTAACGTAGGTGGCCCCGTTCAGGATGGTCCGGTACTGAATGCTGGCAACGGCATAGCCTTGTTCGGCCAGATAGGTCCGCTGGTCGAGGTTCGCCTCCTTCGTTGAGATCGCGAATCCGCCGCCACTGGCGAAAATAACCAGCGGTTTGTCGCCACCGGTCTCGGGTACCTGTAGATCCAGCTTCAGCCCTACGGTCTGGCCGTTGGTTGTCGGCGTCGAGTAGACGATATCGCTGTAGGTAGTCAGCTGAGTTCTGCCGCACTGGATCTGCGGTCCGTCGCCGGGGTTGATGACGACGCTGGTGCTCGTATCGGCGGGCTTGACAGCCTTGGCCACGAGGCCGCTGATTGCGCCTGCGGGCAAACCTGCACTGCTGCCGAACGCCGGCGTGGCCGGTGTACTTGTCGGACAGGCTGTCGATGCAGGACCGGGCTGCGCCGCCGAGCCCTCAGCGGCTGCGCTGCCGCTGCCGGATGAGCATGCCGTGAGCACCAGCCCCGCGGCCGCTGCTGCGACCAAAATGTTCACTCCTCGCGTGATCACCGTTTCTCCTGTCTCGGGCCGCCGAAGCGAACACTTACCGGATACGTGATGTCCGGTTAGCATCTCAGGATACACCTAAACGGATACTAGATATCCGCTTAAGTTTCAGAGATCAGGAAGAGTTCTGTTCGCTCATCCGATCGTGTGCCTGTCGCGTGCTCGACGCACCCAGGGCCGCCTGGAAATCGGCAAGGTCGAGTTCAAGGCCGGGGAGTGGGGATGCCGCGCCCGGTTGGGCGCGCATGCCATCCAGCAGCAGCTGGAGATAGCGGCGCCATAGGTCGGGGTGCCCGGTGTGGTCGGTCACGGCAGCGACCATCAGCTGAATCATCGGGAAATCCAGTTCGATGATGTCCGCCCGCAGCGTGCCCTGCTGCTTGGCCCGCGAGACCAACAAACCGACGGCAGGCCGGACTCTTTCCTGGATCTGAGCCCGACGCTCGGGGCCGGACCCAGTGCCGAGCATCACCTCACGCAGACCACGATCGAACGACTGGATTTCGCAGACCTTCTCCAAGCCGGTCGCCAATCCATGCCACGGGTCCGGATCGGCCAAAGCGTCACTCGCGAGCGCCTCGATGGTGTCGATGATGTCATCGAACAGTGCGTCGACCAGCTCCTCTTTGTTGGCGAAACGGCGATACACGGTACCCACGCCCACCCCGGCATGCGCGGCGATGTCGTTGAGAGTCGCTGCCACCCCTCGCTCACGAAAAACCTCCCGAGCCGCGGCAATGATCCGGCGACGATTGGCAAGGGCATCTGCGCGTAACGCACGGCCAGCTGCCCGGCCGAACTCGGGATCGGAAGTCATCAAGTCGCCTGCCCAGGAAAGTTTAGTGGAGATAGTTTATCCGCTTCGCTCGGCAGGGTATGCGTCGTTGACCCCGGACGGCCCGACCGATCGGGAAACCCCGAAGTCAACAATGCAACCGCGTGGTTATCGCCAAGGGCAAGAAAAAAGGCAAGCACCCATCACCGGCCACCGTCCTGCGCATGCTCCGCGAGCACGACGAGCCGGCCACCGCGCAGGCATAGGCGCAGAGCCACAGACCAGGCGCTACACGGGCACGCTACCGGCACCCGGCCTCAAGATCATCTCGTTGCCGGTTTCTGGCTTACCGTGGAACCGCCGAGGGGAACCGTGGGAAACACGAGCAAGATTGGCAGCCACCAGCGATCCGCATTCACCCTGATCTGCGACGACACGAGGAAGGGGTTCTCCGAGGTCATCGACTTGATACTGATTCACAACGAGAGGCACGTGTCCGGCATACAACCGCGGACAACGTTGAATCCACTCATCGCGATGCTGAGCGTCGCGGCCGGGGAGCGACTCGTATCCGACATCGGCTGCCTGGCTCGCTCACTCGACCCGTCCGACGTCTTTCCGGGCCAATCAGACAGCCGACGTTTCAACCGTCTCGGCGCGGACACCAGTGGCGGACCATCCAAGGCCATCAGCACCCTGACCACGGCATCAGGCCGCCAACTCCCCCATACCTGGCGGATCCGTATCACAAGCTACAGCCAGGGCAAGCACTTGAAATTCGGCTACACGGCCGATGGTCTCGATCCGCTGATGACGGAACTCGTCGACTGGTGGATCGATATCCGGCACAAAGTCGCCCATCGCGCGCTGCCTCAGCTGCTCAACTGGCTCGAGACAACGGATGCCAAAGACGGCAAGACCATCAATACGACGACAGCGCGCTCCGCGTTCACGCTGTTCTTACAGCTTGGACAGCAGCAGGCCCCAGCCGCCGCCGGTCACGTCGACGTCCTTGCCTCCGATCCGGTACAGGATGGGCGGTTGTGGCTGGCGGATGTCGAATTTCGCGCCGACCTCGTCGAAGGTCTCCTCGGTGATGCCACCTACCTCGATCACGATGCCGCCGTTGTTGACCTTGAAGCCGTCGACTTCATCGGTGGATGCGCGTCCGCCGACCTTGTCCAGGCGTTCGACGACGAGGGTCTTGCAGCCCAGGAGCGAGAGCCGGGCAGCGGCGCACAGGCCGCCCGCGCCCGCGCCGATCATCAGTGCGTCCCAGTTGTTTTCGGTGATGGCAGATTCCTCGATTCAGCCGAGCGGGTTGCTGCCGGGCTCCGCGCCTGACATGTCGGTGATCTGGCTCCACTGCGCCGCGACCTCGTCGATGCTCGGTGGAGTGGCGAAGACGGCGCCCTTGTTCTGGAACTGCTGGACGCGGTACACCCGGCCGCCGCCGGCGACAACAACCGTTGCGGTGTCAGTGCATTCGTCGCTCATGAGGTAGCCGACGACACCGGCGACGTGCACGGGCGGCAGCTTGTCGAGCATCTCCTTGGGCGCGATGTCCTCGGTCATGCGGGTCGCGGCCAGCGGCGCGATGGCATTGGCGAGGATGTTGTTCCTGCCGCCCTCGATGGCAAGAGTGTTGATCAGACCCACCAGGCCAAGCTTCGCGGCGCCATAGTTGGCCTGGCCGAAGTTCCCGAACAGGCCGCTCGTGGAGGCGGCCATGACGATGCGACCGTGGCTCTGCTCGCGGAAGTATGGCCAGGCGGCGCGGGTGACGAAGTAGCCGCCCCACAAGTGGACCTTCTGCACCGACTCCCAGTTGTCGGCGGTCATCTTCGGGAATGATCCGTCGCGCAGGATGCCCGCGTTGTTGACCACGCCGTGCACGGTGCCGAAGGCGTCGACGGCGGTCTTGATGAGGTTGGCCGCGCCCTCCTCGGTGGCGACGCTGTCGTAGTTGGCCACGGCGGTGCCGCCCGCGTCCCGGATCTCCTGGACCACGGCGTCGGCCATGGACTCACCGGAGCCGGAGCCGTCGCGGGCGCCGCCGAGGTCGTTCACCACAACCTGGGCTCCCTCTTGGGCCAACAGCAGCGCGTATTCGCGACCGAGGCCGCCACCGGCTCCGGTGACGACGATGACACGATCGGTTACTCCGGGCATTGCGTTGTCTCCCTCGACTTTACAGAGCTCGTATTTCAGTAGGACGCGGGCAGCTTCAGGCTGGTCTGTGCGATGAAGTTGAGGACCATCTCCCGGCTCACCGGCGCGGTCTTGAGCAGGCGTGCGGAGAACCAGAGTTCGGCCAGGCCGTATTCGAGCGAGAGGCCGTTGCCGCCGTGGGTCTGGATGGCCTGGTCCAGGGCCTTCAACGAGGCGTCGGCGGCGGCGAATTTGGCGATATTGGCGGCCTCGGCGGCGGGCAGTCCGGCGTCGAACAACTCGGCCGCGCGATAGGCGGCCATGCGGGCGAGTTCGACCGCGATGTGCGCCTCGGCGAGCGGGTGGGAAATCCCCTGGTGCGCACCGATCGGCACCGACCACACCTGGCGGTTCTGGGCATAGGCGACTGCCTTGGCGATGGCGTAGCGGCCGATCCCGGTGCTGATGCCCGAGGCAACAATGCGCTCAGGATTCAGTCCGGCGAACACCTGCTTCAGACCGTTGCCCGCGGTGCCGATCAAAGCCTCCGGTCCGACCCGGACCTCGTCGAGGAACACGGTGAATTGGCGGTCGGGCGACACCACCGCGGTCTGCAGCGACTGCAGCGTCAGCCCCGGAGCATCGGTGGGCACCACGAACATCGACAGCGGCGAGCGTGAGGTGCCCACGAAATCCTGGTCCCGGGTGATGAGCAGGATCGCCTCGCACTCATCGATCGCGGAGATGAAGTACTTCCCGCCGGAGATCACCCAGCCGTCGCCGTCACGGCGCGCGGTGGTGCTCACCTTGTGACTATTGGACCCGGCGTCGGGTTCGGTGAGGCCGAAGGCCATCTTCCGGCTGCCGTCGGCGATGCCGGGCAGCCATTCGGCCTTCATCTCCGCCGAGCCGTGCGCGGCCAGGATCGAACCGCAGATCGCGGGCGAGACCACCGCGAGCAGCAGCGGAAAACCGTTCGCGGCAAGCTCTTCGATGACGATGAGCATCTCCGACAAGCCCGCGCCACCGCCGCCGTACTCCTCGGGCAGGTGCACGCCGAGCAGTCCGGCCTGGCCGAGATCGCGCCACAGCTCATCGACCTTGGCACCCGAACGGGAGCGTTCCAGGAAGTACTCCTGACCGTACTTGGTGGCCAGCTTGGCGACGCTCTCACGCAGCATTGCGCGTTCTTCGGTGTCGATAATGAAGGCGGACAATGGTTTATCTCACTTTCCGGTAAAAGTCGGCTGCTGCTTGGCGAGAAAGCTCTCGATAGCGGCGGGAGCATCGGCCGTGTGGGCGACGCGACGCAGGGCCGCCGTCTCCTCCGACAGCGCGTGATCGAGGGTGGCAGTCCAGGAACTGTGCAGCAGGCGGCGCATTTCACCGTAGCCACGGGTGGCGCCGGCAGCCAGCTTGCGGGCCGTCGCCTCCGCCTCGGCCTGGAGATGGTCGGCCGGGACGACGCGGTTGATCAGCCCCCAGTCGGCGGCGGTGTCGGCATCGATGACCCGATCCTCGAACAGCATTTCGCTCGCCCGCCGGATACCGATAAATTTCGGCAGATACCAGGTGTTTCCGGAATCCGCGGTAATTCCGATGCGCCCGAAGCCGGTCGCGAACTTGGTGCCGGCCGCGGCGATCGTGACGTCGGCCGGGTATAGGAACCCTAGCGCTCCCCCGGCGCACGCCCCGTGCACGGCTGTCACGATCGGAACGGCCGCACGAGCGAGCAGCCGGATCGCCTCATGCATGAGCAGCGCCATTCGGCTGAGCGTGTCCGGCAGATCCGCCACCCCGTCGGCGAACGCATCGATATCACCGCCGACGCTGAACACCGGCCCGTTCCCGGTGATCAACACCGCCCGCAGCTCGTCGTCATTCGCGATCCGCGTCGCCACCTCCAGCAGCGCCTCCCCCATCGCCTTGTTCAGTGCATTGCGCGCCTCGGACCTATCCAGCCGGACAAACGCGATGCTATCGACGACTTGGTACGCGATCAACTTTACCTCCGTTTTGAATTTAATATAAATTCAGAAAAGGCGCAGAGTCAAGTCCGAGGCATGAACAAAGCCACGACACCGACCCTGCCGGACGCCGGTTCAGCCGAGTTCAGGGCCGACGACGGAGACGAAGGAGACGCAGGCGCCCGGACGGCCGCCGAGGTTGTGGGTCAGGGCTTTGCGCGGGCTGGGGAGTTGGCGCTGGCCGGCCTCGCCGCGGAATTGGAGCCAGCATTCGTAAAGCATGCGCAGGCCGCTCGCACCGACCGGGTGACCGAAGGATTTGAGGCCGCCGTCGGGGTTGACCGGGAGGCGACCTTCGAGGTCGAAATCGCCTGTGACGCTGTCCTTCCAGGCTTGGCCGCGATCGGTGAAGCCGAGGTCCTCCATGAGGACCAGTTCGGTCGCGGTGAAGCAGTCGTGGACCTCGGCGAAAGAGATCTCGGCGCGGGGATCGGTGATACCAGCCTGGGCGTAGGCGTCCTTGGCGCTGGCGACCACCTCCGGGAAGGTCGTGAAGTCGTAGTCCGGATCGACGGCCCCTCGCCCCGGACCGGCGGTCAGCGACAGTCCCTTCACGTACAGCGGTGTATCGGTGTAGTTCAGGGCGTCCTCGGCGCGGACGATGACCGCGCAGGCCGCGCCGTCGGAGACGCCGGAGCAGTCGAAGATGCCCAGGCGTCCAGCGACCAGTGGAGCATTGACGATCTTTTCCTTCGGCACCTCGGATCGGAATTGCGCCTTGGAGTTCCGGGCGCCGTTGCGGTGGTTCTTCCAGGCAACGTGGGTCATGGCGTCGCGCATGGCGGCCGGGTCCACGCCATACTTGGCGCAGTAGGCAGGATCCAGGAGGGAGAAGGCGGCGGGGGCACTGAAGGACAGTTCCGAGGCGGTACCGTCGCTGGGCGGGTCGCCGCGCAGGAGGCCGGAGAAGCCGGAGTCCTTGAGCTTCTCCACGCCGATGGCGACGACGATGTCGTAGGCGCCGGAGGCGACGGCGTAGCAGGCGTTGCGGAAGGCTTCTGAGCCGCTGGCGCAATAGTTTTCGACGCGGGTCACCGGTGTGTACTCCAGGCCCAGCGGCTTGCTGACGGTCAGGCCGCTCTGGCCGGTGCCGAGGGTGCCGAGCCAGTAGGCGTCGATATCGGAGCGGTTGAGTTTCGGGTTGCTGTCGAAGCATTCGGCCATGGCCTCGAGCAGCAGGTCGTCGGCCGAGCTTTCCCAGCGTTCGCCGAAGCGGGTGCAGCCCATGCCGACAATGGCCACCTTGTCACGAATTCCGTTGCTGCTCATAGCAGTTGCGCCTTCCAGAAGTAGTTGTGCACGCCCGAAGCGCTGTGCAGGCGGCGGAAGGTGGTACGGACGCGGGAGCCGACGGCCAGGCGGTCGGCCGCGCCGTCGGCGACCTCGAGGGTGTAGCGTCCGCCGTCGTCGAAGTCGACCACCGCCCCCACCACCGGCGGAGCCGGGGAGAAGGACTGCCGATCCACGGTGAAGCTGGTGACCTTGCCTTCGCGGTGGGCCATCGAGACCTCGGTCATGGTGTCGATCGCGCCGCAACGCTTGCAGACGCGGGCTGGGGGCAGATGCACCAGGCCACAGGATGTGCAGCGGCTGCCGGTGAAGGAGAACTTCCAGTGGATCGCCCGGGCCGATGGCGGGGCGGCAACCCGGTCGGGTTCCGGCCGGCGCGGCGGCTCGCGGTCCAGCAGTCCGCGCCAGTTCAGGTAGGTGGCGTACGGGACCGGGGTGCCCTGTGCGAGCTGGGTGGCGACCGGAACCGCCTGCCGGGCTTCGGTTATCCGATCGGTGGCGCGCAGCACTATGGCGTCGCAGCCGTCGGCGGCGGATAGCACCAGCACCGTCTCCCCCGGCTCCGCCTGATCGAGCACGGTGGCCAGAGCGAGCCCGACATCGGCCGTACCGGCGTGGCCGATGGGCGAGTTCCACGTGGACAGCTTGCCGGCCACCGCTGTCGCGGCCCGCTTGGCGAACGTGAGATTCGGTGAGACGAGCACGACGTGGTCGGCCTCGCTCAGCCCCGCCTCGGCCAGCGCTGCTGCCGCGGCACCGTCGAGCAGCGGCTGATACCGGGCGATCCCGAACCGCTCCTCCCACTGCTCCCCCGTCACCGAGTGCGGATCACGCCAGCGATCGACGAATTCGGCGGTGACCGAGGCGCGGGCGACGACTTCGGCAATCGGATCAGGGCCGAACAGGAAGGCGGCGGCCCCATCGCCCCCGCTGCGCTCATCGGCGGACCCGGGCCGACCGATCCGCATATCCGCGAGCACCGCGAGCCCGCCGGTCTCCGCTGCGGTGAGCAGTGCGGCGACGCCGCTACGGGCCGAGCCGCCCAGATCCGCCGCGAACGCCGTTGCCGGAAGACCCAGTGCGGCATGGATGGCCGTCGCATTGGCCTTGTCGGCGTACGCCGGAGTCGTCGTCGCGAAATAGAGCGCCAGCGTCGGGTGATCCTGCGGCGAACGGTGGGCGAGGGCGATGGCGGCGGCCGCGACCCCCATTGTTGTGCTGTCCTCGTCGAAGGCGGCCGAGACGCGAAAGCCTTTGCCCGCATTGGTGTTCAGCGTCGCGCCGATATCAGCCAGAGACACGCGGTGCATCGGAAGGTACGTGCCGTAGGCCGCGATTCCGTAGCGTGCCATCACGGCGCCTCGAAGAGTGCCGCCATGCCCTGCCCGCCGCCGATGCACATCGACTCGAGTGCGTATCGTCCACCGCGCCTGTGTAACTCGTGCAGCATCGTGGTGAGCATCCGGACTCCGGTGGCGCCGATCGGGTGGCCGAGGGAGATGCCTGAGCCGTTGACATTGAGCCGGTCGTGATCGTCGAAGCCCCAGCCCTTCAGCACGGCCAGCACCTGGACGGCGAATGCCTCGTTGAGTTCGACCAGGTCGATGTCGTCGAAGGTGCGTCCGGTGCGCTGGAACAGCCGCGCCACTGCGGGAACTGGGCCTATGCCCATTTCCGCGGGTTCGCACCCGGCGGCGGCCCAGCCGACCAAGAAGCCCAGGGGTTCGAGCCCGAGTTCGTCGAGTTTGTCCTCGGCCACGACCAGGCAGGCCGCGGCGGCGTCGTTCTGCTGGCAGGAATTGCCCGCGGTCACCGTGCCGTCCGGCATGATGGTGCGCAATCGGCCGAGGGTGTCAGCGGTGGAGTCCGCCCGAACGCCTTCGTCCCTGCCGAACTCGATCAGGTCACCCTTTCGCTGCGGCACCTGAATGGGCACCACCTCGTCGGCGAACTTCCCCGATTCCCATGCGGCGGTGGCCTTCTGGTGGCTGCGGGCAGCGAACTCGTCGGCGGCCTCGCGGGTAATCGAATAACTCCGGGCCAGATTCTCAGCGGTTTCGACCATGCCGCTGATCCGACCGAACCGCTCCACCGGCTGGGACAGTTCCCGGCCGCGATCGAGGCGATCGTACAAGGAGACATTGCCGGAGCGCGCTCCCCATCGCATGTCCTGGGTGTAGTACTCGATATTGCTCATGCTCTCGACACCGCCCGCGAGCACCACGTCGGCGGCGCCGGTCTGGACCATCATGGCGGCGGTGACGACGGCTTGCAGGCCGCCGCCGCAGCGGCGGTCGATCTGGAAGCCGGGCACCTCGATGGGCAGGCCCGCCGCGAGCGCGGCCCAGCGGCCGATACACGGCGCTTCGGAGTTGGTGTAGGACTGCGCGAACGAGACATCGTCGATGCGCGCGGGGTCGATGCCCGACCGGTCGACGACGGTCTTGATGATCTGAGCCGCCAGACGCTCGGCGGGGATAGGACGCAGTGTGCCGCCGAAGGTTCCGACGGGGGTGCGCAGCGGGTTGACGATCGCCGCTCTCTTCATGGATTCCACCTCAATGCTGACTTCTCTTGGTCCGCTGTACGTTTCGGGATCATGGGTGCGATGATCGACCGGGTCGACGCCATGTCAAAACCTGGCTCCGGCAGCTTGCAGGGCGGCTCGATGATCCGGGTGCGCGATAGCCAGCATCCGCTCACGCCGCTCGCACAATGTCAGACCGCGCAGGTCGGCGATTCCGTATTCGGTGACCACGACGCCCGCATCGCTGCGTGCGATGCTCACTGGCCCGGACAGCCGGTCGACGATGCGGCTGCGCGTACCCGCGGTGGCAGGCAAGGCGATGATCGGCACGCCACCGGCCGATCGCGCCGCGGCGCGCAGGAATTCCCCGCCGCCGCCCACGGCACCGACATAGCGTCCACCCGCCACTTCGGCATTGACCTGGCCGGTCAGGTCGACTTCGATAGCGGAGTTGATGGCGACGAATCGATATTGGGCGGCCAGACGTTCCGGATCGTGGGTGTAGCCGATCGGCCGCAGAGACACTGCCGGGTTGTGGTGCACGTGCTCGAACAGCCTGCGGGTGCCGATGAGAACCGCCGCCACCGAGACGCCGAGGTCAGTGGTCTTGCAGGCGTTGGTCACCACACCTTTCTCGATGAGTTCGACCGCGGCGTCGGTGAGGATGCCGGAGTGGATGCCGAGGTCGTTGTGTTCGCCGAGCGCGCCGAGCACCACCTCCGGCACCGAGCCGATCCCGAATTGCAGTGTGGCACCGTCGGGTACGAGGCTCGCGATATGAGCGCCGATGGTCGTCATCTCCGGTGTCGGCGCGGCTGCGGGACTCGCCGCCACCGGACGTGAGGTGTGCACCACGACAGTGATGTCGCGGTCGGTCAGATAGCGCGCCCCGGGTGTGGCCGGCGTCCGGTCGTTCACCTCCGCGACCACCGTACGGGCGGCGTCGATGGCGGCGGTGAGGTAGTCATCGGCCAGGCCGAGGCTGTAGCGGCCGTGTGCATCGGGCGGGGCAACCTGCACCAGCACTACGTCGGCGCGGGCGACGAAGTTCGGCAGCGTCGAGTAGTGGCCCGGGTACACCTCGAGTGCCCCGGCCACAGCCAGCGCGCGATTACTGCCGGATCCGCAGTAGCTGACGAACCGGATGTGATCGGCGTGTTCCGGTTTGACCGTGTCGGCTGCGGGGATGCCGAGGAAGCAGGTGATGCCGCCGAGATCCGCCCGCTGTTCGAGCAGCCGCTCGGTCAGGGTCACCGGTTCCGCGCAGGATTGCCCCCAGACCACGAAGTCGCCGGGGTTGATGAATGCGCGGAAGTCGAGATCTACTGCGGCCACGGCAGCGGGCGGCATCGCATTCGGCATGTCAGTCCTCGCGCCAGCGATCGGCGGACGGGTCGAGCAGCCGTTGCAGATGCCCTTCCGGCAGCCACACGATGGCCTCTAGTTCCAGCGCGTCCAGGAACCGCACTTTTCCTGACTTCAGATCTTCCAACCGCAGCCGCGGCCCGTTGCCGTCGTGATCGATTCCGACTGCCACATGGGCGAATTCGCTGCCGACTACCTCACGCATGGTCGCTCCTCAGATCAGGAAGCCGAGCGTCGGGATGGCCTCGGCATTGTTGACGAGCAGCACTGTCTTGGTGGCCAGCTTGACTTCGCCGTCCACCCGGCGCAGCCGATAGGTGTAGCGGCCTGCCCAGGTGACGAGGCCACGCGGCTTCGATTCCAGCAGTACGAAATTCGCGCCAACCAAGGCGTCGCCGCTCTCGTCGCCGAGGAGTTCGACGTTCGATATGGTGCGGCGAAGGTTCGACGGTGGCGACTGCGCGTACCGCTTGCCGGTGCGCAGCTGGGCGAGCCGGGTGGAGATGCGGCGGCGGTTGTCGTAGATTACCGACACCCTCCGCTCCGGGTCGTCCACGGAGTCGCCGACGGGCACCCAGTACAGCGCGTCGTCGGTCCACAGCGCTTCCCACGAGTCGTAGTCGTGTTCGTCGGCAAAGCGGGCCTCGCGGTAGAGGAACTGTTCGATCTCGCGCAAATCGGTCACCGGCGAGTCGACGACAGTGTGTGATCCCGTGGTGGTCATCATTTCTCCATCAGGCTCTTGTAGTGCTGCCAGAATGCGCGCATCGCCGTCTCGTCGGTGGCGCCGCCGATCTGGAATCCGTCGGCGTCGATGGATTCCCGGCTGACACCGCGCCGGATGTCCAGCCATTCAGGCAGCAGCTGTGCGACGCCGCGCTGGTTTCGTTCGTACATCTCCGTGTCGTCGGCCAGCAGCATGCCCGCCGGACCGACCGATCCAATGGACTGCGAGAGCATCCGCTTGTTTAGTTCGGGCGCGCCGTCGAGCTGGACGGCGGTGGAGAACTGGATGCACTCGGATTCCGATATCGGCTGGATATTGAACACCTGGATCTCGGCCACAAAGAGGTTCGGGAAGATCATCACGTGCGGCGCGCCCTCGATGAGGATCTCCTCCGCCGCCTCGCCGTGCTTGGCGCGCATGGCCGCCACGTATTCCGGCACCCGGTCGGCAGTGGTGCCGAACCAGCGCATCGGCTCGGCGAACTTGCGGAACTCCGGGCGCAGATCGTTCTCGCTGTGACCGTTGCCGAGCGCACGGGTCACGGCCGTGGAGCCGTCGCTGTACAGCGGGCCGATGGTGGACCCGGTGACGGAGAAGATCGACCCGTGCACGAACTGCGGGTGGTAGCCGTCGGTTTCGTTCTCCGCCAAGAGTTTCCAGTTGGCGTGCGTGCGGTGCCTGAGCCAGCCCGCATCCAGTGCCACGGTCCCCTTCGGGGACAGCCGGGCCAGCCGGTCGAGTTCGCCGGCCGCCGCGCCCAGATGTTCTTTCAGCGACGGCACGTCGGGGTTGAAGCTGCCGAACACGAACCCGTGGTAGGACTCGACGCGCGGCACCACACCGAGTTTCAGGTCCAGTTTGCCCTTGCCGCCGTAGCCCTTGTTGTAGGGGTAGCCGAGCAGTTCGCCGGTATTGCGGTAGGTCCAGCCGTGGTAGGGGCAGCGGAACGAACTCGAATTCCCGCTCGGCGCATCACACACCAGGTTGCCGCGGTGTGCGCAGCGGTTCACCAGCAGGTGCACTTCGCCGGCGCTGTCGCGGGTCATGATGATGTCCTGCGGACCGATGTTCTTGCGCACGTAGTCGTTCGGCTGTGGCACCTCCGTAGCGTGGCCGACAAAGACCCAGCCGCCGTACCAGATGCGTTCCAGCTCGTCGGCGAAGACCGCCTGGTCGGTGTACAGCGAGCCGTGCACTCGCTCTGGTTGGATGAGTGCCGAATAGTCGACCCGCGGGGCCGTAGTCGCGGCCGTCATGCCTGCTCCAATCTCTGCTTCAGTTGCGCCATGAGCTTGAACTTCTGGACCTTGCCGGTCGGTGTGGTCGGAAGTTCGGAAGCATCCAGGAACACAACGTGTTTGGGAACCTTGAATCGGGCGAGGTGCTGTTTGCACAGCGCGATCACCCCAACGGCGTCGATCGTGCTGCCCGGTGCCGGCACGACACACGCGCACCCGGCCTCGCCCCAGCGTTCGTCGGGGATGGCGACCGCGTATGCCTGGCTGATGTCCGGGTGGGCGGTGAGCAGTTCCTCGATCTCCTTGGGCATCACCAGTTCTCCGCCGCTCTTGTAGAGCTCCTTGCTGCGGCCGGTGATCTCCAGGTAGCCGTCGGGGCGGACGCGACCGAGGTCGCCGGAGTACACCCACCCGTCACGCAGTCCTTTGGCGGTCTCTTCCGGTTTGTCCCAGAACCCGAGCATGCTCGTCGGGCCGCGCGACACCAGTTCACCCTCTTCACCTTCGGGCAAAGGCTCCCCGGTGAGTGGGTCGACAGTGCGGTAGGCCACCAACGCCCCGTCGTCGAGTCCGCCCACCCCGGCCGTTTTCGGTCGGCCGACGGTGGTGGCGGTGAGTTCGAAGGAATCGCCGGGCCGGGTAAGGGTCATCGCGCCACCACATTCGGTCATGCCGTATCCGGTGACGATTTCGGCCGCGCCCAGTTCCTCGCGGACCCGCTCCCACAGCCAGACCGGTGCGGGGGCGGCCCCTGACAGCACCGCCGACAGCGATGACAGGTCGTAGCGGTGCCGATCCGGATGCTCCAGCAGCGCCACCGTCATGGTGGGAACGCACAGGATGTCGTTGGCCCGGTGTCGTTCGATCCCGGCGAGGTACTTCGTGGGATCGAACGCGGGAAGCATGATCACTGCGCCGCCCACCATCATCGCCGCGATCAAGCCCTCGACATAGCCGAACATGTGATAACAGGGCAGCGAGAACAGGATTCGGCGGCCGTCGCCGAAGGCGCGGGTCAGCGCGGAGGCGTATCCGGTGCGCAGGACCGCGTCGTGGGTGAGGAGCACGCCCTTTGGCGAACCGGTGGTGCCGGAGGTGTAGAGAATATCGCCGACGGACGATGGATCGACCCGAATAACCCCGGCTGCACCGGCTTTCGCGGTGTCGAGCGCATCCAGGTCGTCCAGCGTGCGCACGCCCGGCCGCGCCGGATTGTCGGTGGGTAGCTGGATCACCTCCCGCAGCAGCGGCAACTGCTCGGCGGGACCGGATTCCCAACCGGGCGCGATGGCGTCCAGCATTCCGAGGTAGTCGAGTCCGGCGAACCCGGTCATGGTGATCAGCGTCCGAACCTGCGACTGCGCCAGCACATACGCCAGTTCCTCGGTGCGGTACAGGTAATTCAGCGGCACCGCGACCGCGCCCGCCAAAGCGATGGCGAACTTCACCGGCACGAATTCCGGATAGTTCGCCATCAACACCCCCACATGCTCGCCCGGCTGCACGCCCTGGGCGACGAGTCCGTCCGCGAGGCGGATCGCCCAGTCCGCCGCCTCCCGGTAGGTGAGCGTGCGCTCATCGGTGATGACCAGCGGGCGCTCGCCGAACTCGTCGGCGCACCGGATCAGCCAGTCCCCCAGCGACCGCGGTTGCCAGCTCGGGAACCGCTCGGCCAGCAACTGTCGTCGGGTGTCGAAATCACTGTCACTCATGGCTATTCACTCGATCTCGTCGACAGCGCCGTCGAGGATGGCCTCGCGCAGCTTGAATTTCTGGATCTTTCCCGACGCCGTGGCCGGGAGCGCTTCGGCGACGAACCAGCGCCGGGGCGTCTTGAACGGCGCGAGCGTCGCGCTCAGCTGCTTTTTCACCGAGGCCAGCAGATCGTCCGGCCGCGGGTCCCGCAGCACGAGCACGGCAGCGACGGTCTCGCCCCACTTCTCGTGCGGCACGCCGACGACGGCGGCCTGCGCGATCGCGTCGTGTTCGACCAGACGCGATTCCACCTCGGCGGGCGCGATGTTCTCGCCACCGCTGATGATCAGATCCTTCAGCCGCCCGGTCACGGTGATGAAACCGCGCGCGTCCATCGCGCCGAGATCGCCGGTATGCAACCAGCCTTCGGAGTCTGTGGTGGCCGCGGTAGCGGCCGGGTCGCGGTAATACTCGATCATCTGCTGGTAGCCGCGCGCGCAGACCTCACCGATGACGCCCAGCGGCGCCACCCCGGTGCCGTCCGCTTCGGCGATCTTCACCTCGACCTGCGGGACCGGGAGGCCGACGGTGGTGAGCTGGTCTTCGATCGAGTCGGTTTTACGGGTCAGGGTCAGCACCGGCGCGAGTTCGGTCTGGCCGAACAGGTTGTGCACCGCGGCTCCGAACACCCGGGCCGCACCCTCGATCATCACTCGCGGCACATTGGCCGCGCCGCCGACGATGCTGGTGAATTGTGGTGCGGCGGACTGGTTTCCGCGGGTTGTCTCGAGCAGAGCGCCGAGGATGGTGGGCACGAAGAACAGCACATCGGCGTGCTCGGCGGCGGCCCATTCGAGGACATCGGCGGGGACGAACGGCTCCACCAGCAGCACTGTGCCCGCCTTCCAAACCGGCCCGAGCGTGCCGATCACACAGGCGGCGGTGTGGAACATGGGCAGCGGGTTGACGAACACCGACCCGTCGGCGATCTCAGCGGCCGCCATCGTCATCCTCGCGACGTTGACCAGCGAGCGATGTCGCAGCAGTACGCCTTTGGGGTTGCCGGTGGTACCCGAGGTGTACTGCAGCATGGCCGGATCGTCAGGATCGATTGCCCGCGTACCGAATTCCGGTGTGCGCCCCTGCCAACGGGTGGTCTCGGTCAGGCTGATCCGCCGCACGCCGGCAACCCGCTCGACCGCCGCAGCGGCGACGCCAGCCATGTCGTAACCCCGGTGCTCGTCAGCGTGAATGAGCACCGTCGCGCCGGAATGCTCCAGCGTGTAGACCAGTTCACCTTCCCGGAAGGACGGATTGACCGCGACGAGCACTCGACCCGCGAGCGCGGCACCGAACTCGATGATCGGCCACTCCACCACATTGGGCGCCCACAGCGCCACGAACTCGCCCGGTTCGGTGAGCTCGGTCAGCGCCGCCGCCACCCGCAGCGCCGCATCGTAGAGTTCACCGTAGGTGAACCGGCGCAGCTCGGAGGCGCCGTGCGGAGTGCCGACCAGAGCCACCATGCCGGGGTGATTCCGAGCTCGGTCGGCCAGCAGCGAGCCAACGGTGTGATCCGAGAGCGGCACGCTGTCATCAGCCGCCCAGTAGGACTCGCTGAGGTTGCGTTCTGCCACGACTGTCATAAGCATGTGCTTCCGTTATTTCCCGCGAAACGCGGGAGTTCTCTTTGCGTGGAACGCCGAGACACCCTCGGCGAAATCTTCGCTGTCGAACAGCCGCACCTGGGCGTCGACTTCGTTGTCCAGCACCGCCATCGGGTCACGAGGCCACTGCGCGAGCATCGATTTCAGGGCGGCGACCGCCAGCGGCGGGGCGGTAGCGATGCGTTCGGCATCGGCGAGCGCCGACGCCAGGGCGGCGCCCGGAGCCACGACCGCGTCGGCGAGACCGAGTCCGGCGGCCTCCGTGCCCGTGAGCCGGGTGGGAAGGAGCATGAGCTGGCGGGCTTTGGCCGGACCTACGCGAGCCGGCAGTGAGGCGAAAATGCCCATGTCCCCAGCCAGACCGACGCCGGTGAACGCGGTGCTGAACACGGCATCCGCCGCGGCGACGACCCGATCGCACGCCAGTGCAAGGGATACGCCCGCCCCGAACGCCGCGCCTTCCACCGCTGCGATGACCGCCTTGTCGCCCTGCCAGATGGCTCGCACCACCCGCTGCGCGGCCTCGGCGCGCGGCCGGGCCTCCACCTCATCCATGCGCCGCATAGTCGAAATATCGCCGCCGGCGCAGAATCCCGCGCCCGCACCGGTCAGCACGATCACCCGCACGCCCGGATCGGCCATGGCTTCCTCGAGCCGCTCGGCCAGTGCGTATCGCAGCGGCAGGTCAATCGCATTGCGCCGCTGCGGCCGGTTCAGCGTGATGATCCGGATCGGTCCTCGGTCCTCGGTCAGGACGGGGACTTCATTGCCGGACACTGTCATTCACCCCGGAACATCGGTTCGCGGCGTTCGATGACAGCGGCCAGGCCCTCGCGGGAGTCCGCGGTGCCCGACAGTTCGGACACGGTGCGGGCCTCCTCGGGCAGCCGGTCGGCCAGGGTCGCACCCAGTCCACCCCACAGCAGCCGCTTCGTGGCGCCGATCGCCTTCGGGGCGGTGGTAGTGAACTGGCGCGCGTACGCCAACGATTCGGCTTCCAGATCGGCGGCGGGCACGACCTTGGTCAGCAATCCGATGTCGAGGGCCTCTGCGGCGTCGAGCACCGCGTTGGTGAGCAGGATGTGCATGGCCTTGCGCAGACCTACCAGCTGGGTCAGAGTCACCGAAACGCCCGCGTCGGGCGCCATGCCCACCCGTACCGCGCCGGACATGAACTTCGCGGTGTCGGCGGCGATCACGAAGTCGGCGGCGCAGACCAGGCCGAAACCACCACCGCCGGCGGCGAATCCGTGAACGGATGCGATGACCGGGACGTTCAGCTGGGTAAGGGCGGCCACGGCTATCTGCAACCAGGCGGTGGCCTCGCGCAGATAGTCGGGCAGCTGTTCGCCCTTAGATGCGAACACCTTCACATTGCCGCCGGCGCAAAAGTTTTTACCCGCGCCGGACAGCAGCACCGACCGCACTCGCGGGTCGCCATGGATACGCAGGATCGCGGCGTGCAGCGCCTGGAGGAACGGCACGTCCATGCCGTTCGAGGTGTCGGGGCTGTTCAGCAGCAGCCGGGCGATACCGTCGGCGTCGACGTCGAGGCGAACCAGGTCGGTCATCGGTTGCTCCCTGTGGTGAACGAGGCGATTCCATCCCCCGCCGACGGACCGCTCAGATGGTCGAGGACGGAGTCGAACTCGAGGTTCAGTCCCTCGGCGAGCGACAGCCCAAGACCCACGTTGACGAGTCGTTTGCTGGTTGCCAGTGCAGCGGGGTTCTTGGCGGCCAGCTTCTGCGCGAAAGTACGCACACCGGAGTCGAATTCGGCGGCCGGGAACTTCCGGTAGGCCAGTCCCCACGCCACCGCTTCGTCGGCGGTGAGCCGGTCGCCGGTCAGGATGTGCGCTAGCGCGCGCTGTCGTCCGACCAGGCGCGGAAGCCGCTGGGTGCTGCCGCCGCCGGGGACCTGCCCGTACCGCGAGTGGGTGTCGGCAAGCACCGCGTTCTCGTGCACGAGCACGATATCGGCGGCCTGGGTGAGTTCGAATCCGCCGGCCATGGCGTAGCCCTCGACCGCGCAGACCACCGGCACGGGCAGCGCGGCGATCGCATCGCAGGCGGCCCGGAAGTTTGCGAACAGCGGCGCCATGGCGTCGCCGCCCTGTTCCCGCAGCCCCTCCAGTTCGCGGAAATCGCCACCGGCGCAGAAGTTTCCACCGCTTCCCCGGATGACGATCACCTGTGCCTGCGCGGACAGCGTGGTAAGTGCCGCATGCAGCCGCGCGCCCAGCTCCACCGTGATGGCGTTCATCCGCTCGGGCCGATTCAGCGTAATGGTGCCGACGCCGCCTGCGACCTCGGCCAGCACCACCTCGGATGCGTTCGCATCACTCGTGGGCTGCACGCCCGAGGGCGCATCCGATCCACTCACATCAACCGTCCTCCGCCGACCTCGAGCACCGCTCCGGTCATGTAGCTGGACAGGTCGGAGGCGAGAAAGAGTGCAGCGCTGGCTACTTCGCGCGGATCACCGGCCCGCTTCATGGGGATGGCGGCCTCGCGTTCGGCGAACACCTCCGGCGGCATGGCCTCGGTCATGGCCGTGCGGATGAGACCGGGCTGGATGGCGTTGACGCGAACGTTCTTGTGCGCCAGCTCCTTCGCGCTCGCCTTGGTCATGCCGACGATCCCGGCCTTGGCGGCACTGTAGTTGGTCTGCCCCGGGTTCCCCGACTTGCCCGATAACGAGGACATATTGATGATCGACCCGCTGCCCGCGTCGCGCATGATCGCGGACGCGGCCCGCACGCCAAGCCAGGTGCCGCGCAGGTGCACCGCCATCACGGTGTCGAAGTCGGCGACGGTCATCTTGCGCAGCGACGCATCCCGGGTGACCCCGGCATTGTTGACGAACACATCGAGCCCGCCGGCCCAGCGCGCCGTCTCGTCGACCAGCCGCTGCACCGAATCCTCGTCGGTCACGTCGCAGCCCAGGCCGATGGACCGCCCGCCGACCGATTCGGCCGCCGCGCGCGCCCCCTCCTCGTTCACATCCGCCAGCACCACCGCGGCGCCGTGCTCGTGGAACAGCTGGGCGATGGCCAGTCCGATCCCTCCAGCGGCGCCGGTGACGACCGCCGTCTTCCCGTCGAGCAGCCCGGCCATCACGCGACGAACCGTGCGATGGACTCGGCGACACAGGCCGGCTTGGCCAAACCCTCCACCTCGACGGTGGTGATCATTTTCGCCTGGATGCCGCCGGGCACCTCGGTGACGGAATCGATGGTGGTGGTGGCCCGCAGCCGCGAGTCCACTGGCACCGGCGAGATGAACCGCACCTTGTCGAAGCCGTAGTTCACGGCCATGGACAGCTTTTCGATGGTGTAGAGCTGGTGGTTGAGCACCGGCAGCAACGACAGGGTCAACAGGCCGTGCGCGATGGTGCCGCCGAACGGCCCACCGGCCGCCCGTTCGGGATCGACGTGAATCCACTGGTGATCGCCGGTCGCGTCGGCGAAGGTGTCGATCCGCTTCTGATCGACCTCCATCCACTCGGTGGTTCCCAAGGACGTCCCCGCAGCGGCGGCGAACTCCTCGACGGTTGCGAAAACTCGCACGTCAACACTCCTCACTAGACTTTGAATTTAATATAGATTCGAATCGACGATTGGTCAATGCCGGAGTGCCGGGTTCGTTCCCTGGGGCAGGTCACATGGCCCTCGGCCCGGGTCACCGAGCCAGCGCGCAATACCAGCGCTCGGCGGTTTCCTGGGACATCCCTGTTCGGAGCATCGTGCAGGTCGCCGTCACCATCGGCCGATGCTGGTTCGACTGGTGGACGACGGCGTTCAGGACACCCACGCGTTCCACGGTGACGACGGACGAGCTGCGTCCCGACTTCGACCCGGGCACCGCCCGCATGCTGATGCTCGGCGCCTTGAATTGGCCGTCGAGTGGTGAACTCCCGACGCCGGACGACTCGACATCGTGGCGCGGACAGCCCAGTCATCATCCGCAACGGGCCGACCACAGAGAGATCCTGACCAGCCGACCCACCCGAGGAACAGACCGGCTCCACCTCGGCCGTTCGGGTCGAAGCGTCCGCGCATACACCTGCGCGGCCAGGTCCTCCAGCACGACGAACGAACGGAACGATCGTGGCTCGATTGCGCGTAATAGGCACGCGGACTGCGTAATTGGACGCTCGGACGCGCATCGGTATAGAACTGGGACTCGCCCTCCCCGATCTCGGTGAGCCCGAGAAGCAGACGAGACGCGAGGGTCGCAGTCGACTTGGTGAACAGTGATTCGGGAACCCGATTTCATGTCAACCTCTCGAGGGCGGGTTAATCTGAGGGTTCGGCGGCGAGTTCCATAACTGCTTTGCCGACAATTGCTCCCTGTTCGAGAGCGATGAGTGCCGTGGCAGCATCATCCAGTGGATATCGTGCACTGATGTGTGGTCGTAGACCGCGTGTGACCAGTGCGGTCAGATCAGCCATCGATTCTGTGAATGCCGAAGGACGGGAGCGGAGGTACTCGCCCCATGCCACCCCGGTGACCGACGCGTTGCGCAGCAACAGCCGGTTGACCTTGACCGAGGGAATCTCGGGACTGGAGGCGAATCCGACGACAAGAAGTTGCCCCTCGCTCGCGAGAGTCCGGATCGCGTCGTCGAATGCCGTTCCACCGATCGGGTCCAGGACATAGTCCACGCCCCCGCCGCGGGTGATGTCGCGGACCTGTTCTGCCCAACCGGGGGCCAGTCGGACCACATGGTCGGCACCGAGCGCCGCGAGTCGTTGAGTGGCTCCCGAGCGATGAACGACGGCAATCACGTTGGCGCCGAGCGCCTTGGCAATCTGGATCGCGGCGGTCCCGACCCCTCCGGCTGCGCCAAGGACGAGGACGGTCTGCCCGGCACGGACATGGGCTCTCCGGGTCATCGCGAAGTGGACCGTCTGGAAGTTCGCCAGCATCGCGGACGCCTCCCCGAAATCGAGTTCCTCCGGTTTGGGTGCGACCGTCGCCGGATCCACCGAGACGAATTCCGCGTAACCGCCCAGCTGCGGGCAGAACGCCACAACTTCGTCGCCCGCGGATACCGCACTGTCGGCCGGTGCGGCGACGACCACTCCGGACACTTCGACGCCGGGTACGAACGGCGGCGGCGTCCGCGTCTGGTACTTCCCGTATGTCATCAGCAGATCCGGAAAATTGATGCCGACGGCGCGGACCGCTATGAGGACCCGGCTGTCATCGACCGGGACAGGCAGCCGGGTGCTGTGCAGCGCCGAGGGACCCGTTAGCGCCGACACCTGCACGGCTTGCATCAGCCGGGGTTCCACAGTTGATGGCGGTTCTGGGTAGCAGGTTCGACCGTCGGCGCTGTTCAGGGTGTTGCGGTCTGGTGGAAGATCCGAAATCTGCTAGTGACACGAATTAGTGATGAAGTGATCTTTGTCATGCGTATATGACATTCTTCCCTGGTAGGCGCTAGGGTGCGGTCGTGTTCGTGAAGGCCTCGACCCGTAGAAACAAGGACGGCCGGGTGGTCCGGTATCTGCAGCTTGCCCACAACGAGTGGGACTCGGTGGCGGGGACGTCGCGGACGAAGGTGCTGTACTCGTTCGGGCGTGAGGATCAGCTGGATCGGGCCGGGATCGAGCGGCTGATCGGGTCGTTGTCGCGGCTGCTGGACCCGTCGGCGGCCGTGTCGGCCGCCGACCGGGGAGGGCTGGCGTTCACCGAGGCTCGCCCGTTGGGCGGCACGCATGTGCTTGACGGGTTGTGGCGGCAGTTGGGCATCGATGCCGCGATGCGGCAAGCCCTTCAAGGGCGTCGGATCGATCCGCGGGTGGAGCGGGTGCTGTTCGCTCTGACCGCCAACCGCGCCCTGGCCGCCTCCAGCAAGCTCGCCGCGACCGAATGGGTCGCCGCCGACGTGCACATCGACGGGCTCACCGAGGTGATCGACGAGACCTGCTATCGGGCGATGGATTGGCTGCTGGAAATCGAGCCCGTGCTGGCCGAGTCGATCTACTTCCGGGTCGCCGATCTGCTCAACCTTGAAGTGGATTTGCTTTTCTTCGACACCACCTCAACGTATTTCGAGACCGAGGACGCCGACATGCCGGACCCGCGCGACGCGCGCGGCGAGGTCACCGACGAGCAGAACGCGGTGCGTCACAGCGGGTTCCGTGCCTACGGCAAGTCCAAAGACTCCCGCGACGACCTGCCGCAGGTGGTGGTCGGGCTGGCGGTCACCCGCGACGGTATCCCGGTGCGGGTATGGTCGTGGCCGGGCAACACCACCGACACCACCCTGATCACCCAGGTCCGCAACGACATCCGGTCCTGGACGCTGTCGCGGGTGGTGTGGGTGTGCGACCGCGGATTCACCTCGACCGGCAATCGGCGCGAGTTGATGCGCGGCGGCGGGGGCTACATCATCGGTGAGAAGCTGCGCTCGGGCTCGGCCGAGGTGCAAGCCGCCCTGTCGCGGCAGGGACGCTACAAGACGGTGCGAGACAACCTGCAGGTCAAGGAAGTCCGCATCGGCAGCGACGACCGGTTCGTGCTGTGCTACAACCCCGATCAAGCCGACCGTGATGCCGCGATCCGCACCCGCCTGATCACCCAGCTGGAACAGATCATCGCCGACACCGACGAACTCCCGGCCACCGAACGCGCCAAGCTCGAAGGCCAACTGTCGGCCAAGCCCGGTCTCAAACGATTCCTGCGCGTTACCGGCAGCGGGCTGCTGCGCGTGAACAAGACCAAGATCGCCGAGGAGGAAAACCTCGACGGCAAGTACCTGCTGCGCTGCAGCGACCCACACCTGTCGGCCGAGGACATCGCACTGGGCTACAAGCAACTCCTCGAGGTCGAACGCGGCTGGCGAGACATGAAACAGGTCATCGACCTGCGTCCGGTCTACCACCGCCGCGAGGACCGAATCCGCGCACACGTGCTGCTGTGTTGGCTGGCGCTGTTACTCATCCGCGTCGCCGAGAACCGCACCCGACACACCTGGAACCGCATCCGCACCGAACTACAACGCGTCCAAGCCGTCACCTTCACCGGCCCCGCCGGCACCTTCCGGCAGACCACCGAACTGTCCAAGCCCCAACGCGACCTGTTCACCGCCCTCGCCGTCGACCAACCCAAGAAGATCCTCGATCTGACACCACCAGCCTGACCAGCCACGATCCGAGCGCCTAGTGACACACCCGTCACCAGGCCCATCACCATACCCGCAGGTCAAACCACCAAAACACCGACTAGACCATCAACTCAACTGTGGAACCCCGGATCAGAGCTTGCGGCTCATACATCGAGGCCGACAGGCTTGTCGTCGATGATTTGATCCAGATACTCGCTCATGCCGAACAATTCGGTTCCGTCGTCGCCGATCCACCGGGTCTGGCCCTCGAGGATCCGGGTCAGCTGTTCGTCTCCCGATCCATCCCGTTTCCGATGCCGCAATGGCACCGTCGCGCTGACGTCTCCGATGAAACGCCAGCTCTGATCATCGGCGACGAGTTCGACCGAAATGCGATCCGGGCCGTGGTCCTCGCAACGGTCGGTGCTTACCCGCACTTCGGTGCAGTGGTGCACATCCTCGCCGTCCCAGACGAAGCCCCCGGTCAACGGCGCGCCGTCCTCGACCCCGAAGTAGGCGCCCATGAACCCGAAATTCGGACTGGACCCGTGCAACCACCGATAGAACCAAGGCGCCTGCCACGACCGCGGGCCCCACGAGTGATCGCGCAATCCCGTCCCATCAATCGCAAACGTGTTGCCGCCCACGCTGATCGATCCAGTGACAGCCATGAATTGTTCGTAGTGATTCGGAGCGAACGCCGGACCGTCCCCGTCGAAGCTGTGGGCATACGGTTCGGAGAGCCGGGTAAAGGTCAGGTCCGCGGAGCACCCGACGAGTGGGGTTCCGGCCAGTTTGCGCGGCTCCAATAGGATTGCCGGATCGTCGAGGACATTGACCTCGCCCTCGAAGGTAGCGTGCAGCTTCCTGAACGGTTCCTCGACGCGGAACTCGAGCCCCGCTCCCGCGAAACCCTCGTTGGTCGCCACTTCCGGCCGCGCAAATCCGAACGCCGCTGTACCATCGGGAAGATAGAGGCAGACGGTGCGCTCGCCCCTGCCCTCGTTCGGGCGGTTGGCCAACCGCACGAACTCGCTGATCCGATTCACCGGATCGTGGAAATGGAAGTACATGGACTCGTTGAAATCGGGTTCGCTGCCGACCAGATGTGTGTAGTCGTCCTCGAGGTTCATTCCACGCCCCTACTCGTATCTCGTGCCCGGCTGTCGCTCTCATCCCGGACGAGTTCTACCGCTTCGTCGAGCAGAAAACCGATCGTCGCGTCGAGTTCGTCGAGGTCGAGCGAACCGTGCTCACCCATAGCCCCGGACCGGCGGCGCACCAGCACGCCCTGCAGCAGCGTCGCCGCCCGCCAGTGCGTGAAGGCGCGGTAGTAGCCGATGCGGTCGACGTCCAGGCCGGTCGCCATGCAGTACGCGCCGACCAATTCCGCCCGGCCCGGAAACCCGCCGGCGCGGGTCGGGCTCGGCATGGATATTTTCGGCTCGTCCGCGCTGCGCCAGTCATCGAGCAGCCAGGCCAAGTCGGCCAACGGATCGCCCAACGTCGCCAGTTCCCAATCGAGCACGGCGGTGATCCGGCCGGCGTCGACCAGCAGATTGGACAGCCGGTAATCGCCATGCGTGATGACCACTCGCTGCTGCGTCGGCACATCGCGCTCGAGCAGCGACCGGACGTGCTGCCATACCCGGTCGTGCCCTGACTGCTCACTCCATTGCGACCAACTCCGGGCCGCCCGCCGCATCTGCCGGGGCAAATATTCGGTATCCGGCCCCAGATCGCCCAACCCGACCGCGGCCGGATCGATCGAATGCAGGCGTGCGAACACCTCGATTACCTGCTGACCCAACCCGTAGCGCTGCTCCGGGCTGAGCGCGGACGCGTCCGCCTCCGATTCCAGTGGCGCACCGGCCATCCGGGTCATGACGTAGAAGGCAGCGGATTCTCCGGCCCCAACCACCGTTGGAAGCGGAATTCCCGACTCGGCCAAGGCTTTCAGAATCCGCGCCTCGCGCAGCACGTTGTGCGCCGTCGGATCGTGCAGGCCCGGCGGCGGCTCACGAAGGATCCAGCTGGCGCCCGCCTCGTCGCGAACCAGATTCGTAATATTCGACTGGCCGTATCCGATCCGCGAGATACGCAGCGCACCGATAACCTCGGTGCGCTGCGACAGCCAACGCCGAAGCTCTTCTGTCCGAGCGACTTCCGTCGTAGGCATGACTCAGGCGGCGGTCGAAATCGGGAAACGCTGCGACACCTGTTCCACGACAATCTTGGCGGTCTCCGCACACGCGGTGGTGCCACCATTGGCGTATTCCTTCACGCCGTCGCCGACGTTCCACAGGTTGGCGATCGGTGTCGTGTTCGGCAGGTCGAAACCGGCGACCGCGCGCTGCGGCGGCCACCCGTCCCTGGTGACCTCGATGGACAGGATGCGCGCCCGATCGAACCCGGGAAACTCCGCACGCAGGTCGGCCATCAGCAGTTCGGTTTCGACCTGTTCGTCGAAGTCACCGACCGCGGGCTTGGGAACCGACGTGCCGACATACAGGTTCCAGCCTTCCGGTGCCATTTCCGGGCAGGTGTCGGTGAAGTTCGCGACATAGCACAACCGCTCGGTCTTGGCGAAACTCAACATGCCGGGCACATCGATGAGCCGCTCCTGGCTGGCGAAGTTCACCGCGATCATCGAACAGGGCCGGTCGCCCTTGCCGACGAGCTCGAGGTACTCGCCGGGCAGGTTGTTCTCGCCGACGAGCGCGACGGTGGCCGCAGGCCCCACATCGCTGATCGCGAAGCGGACACCCACCTCGTAAGTCTGCTCGTCGCGCTCGATTACCGCACCGGCCACCTGGCCATCCGCGACAGTGAGCGACCGAACCTCGCTGGACAACCAGATCTGCCCACCACCGGCGGTGATCGTCTCGGCCAACGACTCCCAGATCCCGATCGTGCCCTCGGGACAGAACCCGAACTTCTTGAAAGCACTCTTACGAGTGAAGTAGGTCAGGAACACCCGCGCCGGAAGCTCCTCGGAGCTCACCGCGAACACCGAACCGCACATGTTGCGGAAGATGCCGTGCACGCCCTCGTTTTTCGTGTACTTGGCCACCCACTCCGCAGTGGACAGCTGCTCCTCCGGCAACCCGTCGTCCTTGCGCGCGGCGCCCAACCCATTGACCAGTTTGGCACCCTGCCTGGTCAGCTTCGAGAGTAGGAAACCCCAGCCACCACCGGTGACATCGACATTCTTCCCACCGACGCGGTACAGGATCGGCGGATTGGGGCGGCGCACATCGAATTTGGCACCGACCTCCTCAAAGGTCTCCTCGGTGATGCCACCGACCTCGATGACGATCGCCCCGTTGTTCACCTTGAATCCGTCGATGTCACGCGTCGAGGCGCGGCCGCCCACGAATTCCAGCCGCTCGACGACGAGGGTCCGGTAACCCAGGTGAGTCAACCGTGCCGCCGTGAACAGACCACCCGCGCCTGCCCCGACCACGAGCGCATCGAAATCCAGTGTGTTGTCACTCATTATCTTCCCAATCAATAGCGTTCACTATCGATGACCAATCCCGTCACCGTCCTTCGAACGTGGCCTTGGTTTTCGTGATGAAACTGCGCGCGGCGCGTGCCGCGTCCACCGTGGCGCCGGTGCGAGTCAGCGCCTCGATCTCCGCGGACAACTGCTCCGACAGCGTGGAGGACGATGAATCGCGAAGCAGATTCCGGATTTCCGCGTACGCACGGGTCGGACCCGCAGCCAGGGCTTCGGCCCGGTTCACCGCGAGCTCCTCGAGCCGGTCCTTGGCAACGACTTCCGAGATCAATCCCCATTCGCGGGCTTCGCGCGCGTCGAGGACGCGCCCGAGGTAGAGCTCCTGCGCCCGGCGCAGCCCGACCAGCCGCGGCAGATACCACGAGGTCCCGCCGTCACCCGACAGTCCGAGCGCAGTGAACCCGGTCGCGAATTTCGTTCCCTCCGCGGCGAGCGCGACATCAGCGCAATAGAGCAGGCCCAGCCCACCACCACCGACAGAACCGTGCACCGCGGTCACGATCGGCACGGGCAGCTCACTGAAGATGCGAAGCGCCTCGTGGTACGGAGTCACCATGCGCCGCAAGGTCGTCGACAACTCCTCCGGCTCGGTCTCGGCGAAGATCGTGATGTCTCCACCGACCGTGAAGGCTGGGCCGTTGCCCAGCAGCACCAGTGCCCGCAGATCCGATCGCACCGCACACCGCTGCGCGATCTCATACAGATCGTCCGCCATCGTCCGATCAATCGCATTACGCTGGGCCGGTCGGTTCAGCCGCACGACCGCGATTCCGTCCGTGACAGAGAATTCGACGGTGCGCAGCCCGCTGTCCGGGATCAACGCCTGCCGCCACCGTTCGCTGTCCGTGAGCTGGGCCAGCCCGATGATCCGGTCTTGCGAGAACGTCAGAATATGCACGAACTCGGCGTCCAAGACACCCTCCCCGGCCCGGGCGGTACCGGTGTACCGACCGATGACGGCAAGTCGACCATCGTCGAGCCAGCTGAACTGCGCCGGCACCGCGCGCGCCCGGTAGTGCTTGGCGATGCGGCCCCAGAAGTCACGTCGCATGGCGTCCGGCCCGTGATACACCCCGCCGAGATCGAACGGAAGCCCCTCGGTCGTGCGCCCCTCGAACCGGGAGTGCAGGATACCGTCGAGCCGCTCCCGATCCCCCCGAGCCAGCGCGTCGTACAGATCAGCCGCCAGACTCTGCGCGACGGCCCGGTCGGGCTCCCGCACCGGCAAGGTCGCTGCTTCTTCGCATGCCACAGCATCGCCTCCAAGGTTCATCGTTGAATCCAGCTCACCCGCGCAATCGAATGGCTCTGTCGCCGGGTCGCGTTCAGCCTCGCCTATGCACGTTTACGGCCGCCGGCCTACCAGAAATTTCTTCTAATATAGATTAGAAGTTAGCTCACCAGTGGGTCCCTGGTCAAGCAGTCCAATCCCCGCTCGGCGGGGCCCGGTCGGCCCGTACAACCGTGGGTCAAGCACCTGATAGCGCTGTCTGAAAAGAGGGCAGGTTGGGTCTGATGCGGTGACCGCCGATCACCCGCCTCAGGCCCCGAGGTCCAGTCGACCTGGACCGAGACCTGTCGCGCGAGGTGGGATCAGCGGACATGGTTTGCGGGGTCCAGCGCAGCGGTCGGCTGGTCGTCTACTCGCTCGAGCTCGTCGCGATCGCAGTCTGGGCCGCGTGCGGCAGCGTGTGCATGATTTCGCGGACCCGCGCCTGGCGCCGCTGGACTGCCTGACGGACCGGCATGCCCGGGGTGGCCCGCATCTGCGGGATGATCCCCTCGACCTCCTCCGCGCCACCGTGATGGTGACCGGCGTCCACGAGCGCCTGCTCGCGCGCCATCTGCGCCTCGCCCTTCTCCTCGGACATACCGATCGGACCGATCATGCGGCCGTTGAGGAACTGCTTGACCACCGGCTCCTCCGAGGTGAGCAGCACCTCGCGCGGGCCGAACATGACCAGCTGGCGGCGGAAAAGCATGCCGATGTTGTCCGGCACCGTACGGGCCAGGTTGATGTTGTGCGTGACGATCAGGATCGTGGCGTCGATCTGCGCGTTGATGTCGATCAGCAGCTGGCTCAGATACTTCGGCGATCGGTCTGCCGCCGCGGACGTGACTCAACCCACCCAGGCTTCGGGATGTTTCTAATTTAGAGTAGATACTGCTTGGAGGTCGGTTATAGAGAGGGAGTAGTGCAGATGCCGCTGGTTGCGGAACAACCCGAGGACTGGACAGAGCCCGGCGCGCATTTGGTAGCGCGCGGAATCCACCGCATCCCGCTGCCCCTCCCCCTCGACGGGCTCAGCACTGTCAACGCCTACGTCATGGAAAGCGCGGACGGGCTGATTGTCATCGATCCCGGCTGGTCCGGGCCGAAGACCGAGCGCGCCATGGCGTCCGCGCTACGTCGGCTCGGCTACCAGCTGGACGACATCGTCACGTGCCTGGCGACGCACCACCACTGGGATCACTACTCCCAGGCATACGACTGGCGCGCGACACTCGGTTGCAGACTCTTTGTAGGGCAGGAGGAACGCCACAGCATCGTGGGGTTCCGTACCGATGCCGGGCGGTTCCCGAATCATGCCGCGCTGCTCACCCGATGCGGAGCAACCGAACTCGCCCAGCAACTCGCCCGCACCGCTACACCCGAGCACGAGACGGGTCTCTCGCTCGGCCCGCCCGACGGCTGGCTCGAGCACGGCGATCGGATCGCGCTCCGCACCGGGGAACTCGAGGTGATCGCGACGCCTGGACACACCCGAGGCCATGTGGTCTTCCATCGCCCCGACAGCCGAATACTGTTCTCGGGCGACCACATTCTGCCGCACATCACGCCATCGATCGGCTTCGAATGGGCGCCGGAAGCACATCCGCTGCGTTCCTACCTCGCCTCCCTCGAGCTCGTGCACGGACTGCCTGACGCAGCCCTACTGCCCTCCCACGGTCCCGTGACCACCAGCAGCCATGCCCGTATCGAGGAGCTCCTGCGTCACCACGGGCACCGGCTGAACGAAGTCTGCGATGAGGTCGCCGCTGGCGCCACTACCGCCTACCAGGTGGCACAGGCGCTACGGTGGACCCGTCGGGCCCGGCAACTCGATGAACTACCGGTCGAACACCAGCTTTCCGCCGTCACCGAAATCCATGCCCACCTGGATGTACTGACCCTCCTCGGCAGGTTGGGCCACGACGACGACCACGGCAACGTACGCTGCTACGCGCTCACTGCATAGACCGCAGCGCCAACGACGCCGCCCCCGCGATTGGGGCCCGGCATACTTCGTCGCTCAGGCGTTCACCTATGCCAATGCCGTGATGCGGTCCACGGCATCCCCGTACTCGGCCCGCATGCGGGCGACAATCGCTGCGGTGCTCTCGACCTTGTCGACCACGCCTATCCCCAGACCCGAACCCCAGATCTCACTCCACGCCTTCGGTTTCGAGTCGCCGGTCGCCGAGCCCAGCTGCTGCCCAAAACTAGCAGGCAGATTGTCGGGATCCAGTCCGGCGGCGGCAATGCTCGTGCGCAGGAAGTTGCCGTGCACACCGGTGAAGTAGTTCGAATACCCGATGTCGGACGCCGAACAGTCGACCACGCCCTGTTTGTACGCCGCGAAGGCATTCGCTTCCCGGGCCGCGATGAACGCCGAACCCTGAACAAGTCCTATCATCCCAGGCCACAAGGCATTTCGCCTACTCAACACCTACACGCCGTGGAAACCAACCGGTGGATCCGGGCTCAGTGGCCGGGCAGCGTCACAGCACAGGTTCGCCCGAGCCCGCCCGGTACGCGGCCGAGGGGACTGCCGATGAACGCTTCGTCGCGTTGCGCATTGATGCTTCCTCCGGATCGGAGGCCCGGTCTCAACTCTGACAGGCCGACACATTGACATATAACGTAGATTCAAAACTGGACACGAAACCGATCGGCCCAGCGAGATCTTGGGGTGTGTCCCGAGAGCCGGCGCGACAGAGCTGAATTATAATTGAACTGTGGCTAGAAAAACGAGGGTGGAGCCGACGCTTGACGAGGACCAGTCATCGGACTCGAAGGCGGCTAGGACGCGCCAGCGCATTCTCGATGCGGCGGCGCATGTGCTGAGCATGAAAGGCTACTCGGGAACGCGGCTGAGCGATGTGGCGGAGTACGCCGAACTGCAGGCGCCGGCGATCTATTACTACTTCCCCTCCCGTGAGGACCTCATCGAGGAGGTCATGTGGAGCGGGATCGCCGAGATGGTCAAGCACCTGCAGGCCGTCATGGACGAGGTGCCCAGCGATGTCTCGCCGATCGAGCGGATCATGATCGCCATCGACGCGCACCTGCGCCACGAACTGGAGCTGTCCGACTATGCGACGGCAGCCATCCGGAACAGCGGGCAGGTACCTGAACACCTGCGCGCCCGGCAACTCGCCGAGGAGGCCAACTATGGCTCCATCTGGCGGAAGTTGATCAAGGATGCCGCCGCGGAGGGGCAGATCAGGAACGATCTGGACCTACATGTCACGCAGATGCTCATTATGGGTTCACTGAACTGGGCCGCGGAGTGGTGGACGCCCCGTCGAGGGTCGCTGGAAACCGTCATCCGGACGGCACAGTCGTTGATTCGCAACGGAATTGCGACAACCGATTCGACCGCGGCCACGTCACCGCCGCGGCGCAGGCGCGCGCCGCGGAAGGCAACCATCCGAACCGAATCGGCCTAGCGGAGCAGGGTCAGCGCTCGATCCGAAGCGCCTCGGTCGGGCACCCCTGCACCGCTTCCTCGACGGCGGCGAGCTCGTCGTCGGCGATGTCCTCCTCGAGCAGGACGAGGTCGCCGCTGTCGTCGACCTGGAAGAACGCCGGCGCGAGCGACTCGCAGATACCCAGACCCGTGCACTTGCTCCGGTCAACGACAACCTTCATCACTGCCTCCTCTGTCAGGCTCGACCGAGATGTCGCCTGCCCGGCCGATGCCAGTGCCCGGCACCGCCTCGGGTGCTATTCTTTTGAATCGAAGATAAATTAGATTCCCTGCACGGTCAACATGCGGGAACCTCGACGAGGGAGGGTGTAGACATGGACCTGGGACTCTCCGACGCACGTGTGCTGGTCACGGGCGGCGGATCGAATATCGGGCGCGGCATCGTCCATGGCTTCGCGGCCGAAGGCAGCCGGATTGTCATCTGCGATATCGATGGCGAGCAGGCCGAAAAGGTTCGCACCGAAGCGCTCGGAATGGGCGCGGCGGCAGTCGAGGTGGTCGCGGCCGACCTCACGCTGCCCGGCGCCGCGGAGCAGGCCGTCCGGCGCGCAGTGGACTCCTGGGGCGGCCTGGATGTCCTGGTCAACAATGCGGGCTGGAGCCGGCCGGGATTCCTCACCGACGACACCGACCGCGACCTGTGGCAGCGCACGGTGGAGGTGAATCTGTTCACCGCCATCGCCGCCACGCAGGCCGCGCTCGGCCCGATGATCGAAGCGCGCCGGGGATCGATCGTTTTCATCGCCAGCGACGCAGCGTTCGGGCAGATCCGGCAAGCCGTCTACGGCGCAACGAAGGCGGGGCTGATCGCACTGGCCCGCACCACCGCAAAGGAACAGGGCCGCAACGGGATCCGATCGAACATCATCTGCCCCGGCCTGGTCATGCCTGAGGGCCCGGAGGCAGTCGGCCGCGACAGCCTCTGGGCCGTGGGCAATGACGCCGTTTTCAACGAGAGGCAGATCGAGTTCCTGCTCAAGGACATTCCGTTGCGACGGCTCACCAATGCCGCCGATATCGCCAACTCGGTGCTGTGGATCTCCTCGGAAAACGTGGCGCGGCAGGTGACGGGGCAGATGTTCTCCGTGAGCGGCGGCTACACGATGCCATGACCATGGCGGCCTCCTCCCCCGCAGGTTCGCCGATGAATGCGACTCGCGAGCGCATTCTCGCCGCGGCCGCCCACGTGCTCAGCCGACGCGGCGTCGCGGGCACCCGCCTGTCCGACATCGCCGCGCACGCGCAGTTGCGGACCCCTGCGGTCTACTACTACTTCCGATCCCGCGATGACCTGATCGCCGAGGTGATGCGCGAGGGACAGTGCCGCGTGCGCAGGCATGTCCAGCGGGCGCTCTCCGCTCAGCCGCCGGGTACCCCCGTGGTCGAGCTGATCGATGCCGCGGTCGAGGCACACCTGCGCATCGAGTTGGGTCTGTCGGATTTCGCATCCGCTGTGACCCGAAATGCCGGTCAGCTGCCGCCGGCGATCACCGAGTCACTCCACACGGAGAGTGCGGCGTACCACGCGATCTGGCGCAGCCTGCTCGAACAACTGGCCGAGTCTGGAGCGCTACGACCCGGGCTCGACATCGGGATAGCCCGCATGCTCGTCGTCGGGGCGCTCAACTGGACGGCGGAATGGTGGAACCCCGAACACGATTCACTCGAACACTTGGTCGCGACCGCGCAGTCGGTCGTGCGCAACAGCCTCGTGGACTCCAACGGCGGTCCGTCCGCGTCCGATTGAACCGGCCGCGACGCAGGTCGACGGCGGTTCGACAGTGTACAAATTTGAGTCTATATTAAATTAATTGAATCCAACCTGGTAGGAGAAATCAATGCCCGAGGCGTACATCATCGATGCCGTTCGCACCGCGGTAGGCAAGCGCGGCGGCGGCTTCGCCCAGTCGCATCCGGCGGATATGGCGGCGCACGTCATCAAGACCATGGTCGGTCGCAACGAATTCGACCCGGTCGACATCGATGACGTGATCCTGGGTTGCCTCGACAACATCGGCTCCCAGGCAGGCGATATCGCCCGCACCGCGGCCCTGGCCGCGGGCCTGCCGGAGTCGGTCCCGGGCGTCACCATCGACCGCCAGTGCGGCTCGGCGCAGCAGGCTGTGCACTTCGCGGCACAGGCGGTGATGAGCGGGACCAGCGACCTCATCGTGGCCGGCGGCGTGCAGAAGATGAGCCAGTTCCCCATCCTGAGCGCGTTCCAGGCGGGCGGAACCGTACGGATCGACCGATCCGTGGACCGGCAGCGAAGGCTGGGAGGCCCGCTACGGCACGCAGGAGATCTCCCAGTTCCGGGGCGCGGAGATGATGGCCGAACAGTGGAACCTGAGCCGGGAAGCCAATGAGGCCTTCGCCTTCGAGAGCCACCGCCGCGCGCTGCACGCGATCGCTGAGGGCTACTTCACTCGTGAGGTCACCGAGTTCGCCGGCGTCTCGGTCGACGAGGGGCCGCGCACCGACACCTCCCTCGAGAAGATGGCGCAGCTGAAGACCCTCACCGAGGGCTGTCGGCTCACCGCCGCGGTCGCCAGCCAGATCTCCGACGGTACGGCCGCACTGCTCGTCGCGTCGAAGGCCGCGGTCGACCGCTACGGCTTCACACCCCGCGCGCGTATTCACCACATCTCGGTGCGTGGCGCGGATCCGGTGATGATGCTCAGCGCCCCGATTCCCGCCACCCTGCATACACTCAAACGAGCCGGCCTGTCCATCGACGATATCGACGTGGTCGAGATCAACGAGGCGTTCGCGCCGGTCGTGCTCGCCTGGCTGGCCGAGACCGGAGCCGACCCGACCACGGTCAACCCCAACGGTGGCGCCATTGCCCTCGGGCATCCGATCGGCGCCACCGGCGCCCGCCTGATGACCACACTGCTGCACGAACTCGAACGCACCGGCGGCCGCTACGGCCTGCAGACCATGTGCGAGGGCGGTGGCCAGGCGAACGTGACCGTCATCGAGAGGCTCTGAAATGCTCCGCACCCTGTACGACGCCGACCACGAGGCCTACCGCGAGACCGTGCGCGGGTTCCTCGAACGTGAGGTCGCGCCCTACAAGGACAAGTGGGACGAGGACCGCTGGATCGATCGCGAGGTGTATAAGAAGGCGGCCGCCGCGGGCCTGTACGGCCTCGAGATCGGCGAGGAGTACGGCGGTTCCGGCGTGCACGACTACCGGCACCGCATGGTGGTCTCCGAAGAAGTGTCGCGCATAAACGCACTGTCTTTCGGCGTCACGATCAGCCTGCAGGACGACCTCGTCCTGCACTATCTGCTCGACCTCACCAACGACGAGCAGAAACAGCGCTGGCTGCCCGGTTACGCATCGGGCGAGATCATCGGCGCCCTCGCCATGACCGAGCCCGGCGCGGGCAGTGACTTGCGCGGAATCCGCATGAGCGCGGTGCGCGACGGCGATGACTGGATCATCAACGGGCAGAAGACCTTCATTTCCAGCGGCATCATGGCCGATGTGGTGGTGGCGGCGCGCACCGATCCCGATGCCGGCTCGCGCGGATTCAGCCTGTTCGTCGTCGAGCGAGACACACCGGGCTTCGAACGCGGACGCAAACTCGACAAGATCGGGTTGCCTGGACAGGACACCGCCGAACTGTTCTTCGCCAACGCCCGCGTCCCGCACGCGAACATGCTCGGCGAAGAAGGAAAAGGCCTGCAGTACTTGATGAGTCACCTGCCGCGCGAGCGACTCGGGGTCACCGCGACAGCACTGGCGACGACACGGGCGATCCTCGACCAAACCATCGAGTACTGCAAACAGCGGCGCGCCTTCGGCCAGCCGATCGCCGATTTCCAGCACGTCCGCTTCGAGCTGGCCGAAATGCAGACCGAGTTCGAGATCGCGGAGGCCTACGCCGACCGATCGGTCATCGCCTACAACGCGGGCGAACTCGATCCGATCGACGCGGCCAAGGGCAAGTGGTTCCTGAGCGAACTGCAGAAGCGAGTAATCGACCGTTGCCTGCAGCTGCACGGCGGGTACGGCTACATGACCGAATACCCTGTCGCCAAGGCCTACATCGACACCCGGATCCAAACCATCTACGGCGGCACCACCGAAATCATGAAGGAACTCATCGGGCGAGCGATCGTTCGCTGATTCCGGCGGCAGCCGACCGGCCGGTCAACCCCGGTTCGCTGGGCGAATATCGAACAGAGGCCCCGAACTCATACGGTCTCGTCCCGGTTGCCTGAGGAGAATATCGTCGCGACCCACTCCCCTTTCTTGATCTCCTGCCCACCCAGGACGGTGTCCTGGGTCGCGGTCCTGCGGAAGGTCATGACCGGAGTCACTCATCGCACGAATTCCTCGTTGGCCGTACCGATCCGACCCGAGGTCCGCGCAGTACAGGACGCGGTCGACGCCCAGCGGACACAGGTGGTACTCGAAGCTGTGCGAACCGTCTTCGACGACGACGAAGCGCTACACCATGCCCGGTGGGGCGTTTACCTGCTAGTCGGATACCAGCAGTTGGACGCCGGCAAAGACGTCGCTTCGTTGGAATGGGTCCTGCGCAGGCTGCTGCGCGACGTGGTAGAGCGACAGTCACACGAACAGGGCCACGTAACGCCAATCGAGAACCGCCCGTTCACCATTGGCCACCCGACCACCCGCGAAAACCTCTGAGCGGAGTTGCACCAGGCGAGAGCCCGCAGCGTACGGCGTGACCTCCTCGACGGTGATTACACTGCGCAGTGTGTCGCCTTCGTGTACGGGACCGAGGTGGTCGCAGCCGTGCCAGCCGACCACCGTCGCCAGATTCGGGAAGGCCCGAGATGCCTGCGACAATGCGATTCCGATCGTGTGGCCACCATAGACAAGCCGGCGACCCCCGGCCGCGTGTTCGTCGTGGTGTACCCGAGCGATATTGAGACTGATCCGGGCGAGCTGCGTGGCCGCGTCGACCACATCACCACCGATCACCTCGATCTGCTGCCCGGCTTCCGGAACAAGGCCGTGCGCGCCCGGCACCCGCGTTAGCGCGTCGACATTCCAGTCACCTACCGCCGCCGCCCAATTCAGGTCGGTGTCGGATCCGATGTCGTCGAGGTTGTCTGCCCGTCCGGTGTCGCGGTCCTTGCGTAGTGGCAGCATGGCGCACCGCCAGAAGTCGAGGACGTCGCGGCCGCGCTGATCGACCGTATGGATTCGCAAGGCCACCAGACCCGTCGGAGCCCGGTCCAGACGACGCCGGTTCTGCCGCAAGCCTTCGACCGTCGTCGTGGTCGTGAGCGTGTCCCCCAGGTGCGGCATCCGCCGGAAGACCAGCCCACGATAGAAGAGATTTGCCTTGACATGGTGCGTGACCACTGTCGATTGCCCGATGGCGATGTCCCACACCAGAGCTGGGTGCGCCAGGTACGGCGCACCGGTCACGGCGGCCGACAACTCGTGATCGAGGGGCAAGCGCAGACGGTCGCCGACCACCGACTGATGCACGGCCGCGAGACCATCCGACAGGGTGAGCGACGGCGCACCGTTGAACACCTGGCCGGGTTCGAGCTCGTCGAAGTAGGGTCCTTCTGCGTTCACTGGGTAACTCCGATCTTGCGCAGGGTCCGGCGGGCGGCCACCGCGACCGCTTCATCGATCATCTGGCCGTCGAGTTCTACGGCGCCGCGGCCGCGGCCGTGTGCCGCCGCCAGCGCGTCCACCACTCGTTGCGCGTACTGGACCTGCTCCACGGTCGGTTCGAACGCCAGCGTGATCGTTTCGAGCTGCCGGGGGTGAATCGCCCACTTGGCATCGAAGCCGATACGCGCGGCATGACGTACCGCGGCGCTGAAGTCGTCATCAAGTCCGACGCCAAGATACGGGCCATCCACCGCATCGAGCCGACTCGTGCGCGCGGCCGCAATCACCCTGTCCTGCACCGCAATCCAGAATGTCGGAGCCAGCCCCGCGGCCCTGCCCAACGACGCGGCGAGATCCGCGTACCCGGTGATCAGCGCGGCGAGCCGCGGTGAGGAAGCGGCGATCTGCTCGACCCGGCTCAGCCCGTCGGCGGTTTCGATGAGCGCCTCCACGACGACCGGGGCACAACCTTCGGCACCGGCCTCTATACCGTCGAGCAACCGGTCGACGAATTCGAGATCACCCGGGGACTCGACCTTGGGCAGCACGATCGAACTCGCCGGCACCGCCGACCGGACGACCGATTCGATGTCGAGGTGGCACCAACGGCTTCGAGGCGCGTTCACCCGCACCGCGATCGCGGGCAACTCGGCGACGTTGTCCCAGGCGATGGTGTCGAGTAGCGCCCGCGCCCGATCCTTGTCAGCGGGCGCCACCGCATCCTCGAGATCGATGACCACTTGGTCTGCACCCGCCGTCATCGCCTTGCGGATCTTGCGCTCGTCGCCACCCGGCACGCAGAGGACCGACCTCCGCGGTGGACGTCTCGTCATCGATAACCCACCTTTCATAGTTTTTAATCTATGTTAAAGTATATCGGTAGTCATTGGAGCCTAGCGAGGAGTCACAGTGAGCGAGCTGTCCGCCGAGGAACAGCAGGTAGTGGCGACGGTGCGCGAATGGGTCGACCGCGAGGTCCGCCCGGTCGCTCGCGACCTGGAGCACGCCAACGAGTACCCCGAGAAACTGATCGAGCAGATGAAACAGCTCGGCATCTACGGTTTGGCCATCCCGGAGCCCTACGGCGAAGCACCGGTCTCCATGCCCTGCTACGTCGGTGTGACCGAGGAGCTCGCCCGCGGCTGGATGAGCCTCGCCGGAGCAATGGGCGGCCACACGGTCGTATCCAAGCTGATCCTCACCTTCGGCACCGAAGAACAGAAGCAGCGCTACCTGCCGAAGATGGCCACCGGCGAGATCCGGGCGACGATGGCACTGACCGAGCCCGGCGGGGGTTCCGACCTACAGGCCATGACCACTGTCGCGAAGCGCGACGCGGACGGCTACATGATCACCGGCGCGAAGACCTGGATCAGCAACGCCCGCCGATCGCAACTGATCGCCCTGCTGTGCAAGACCGATCCCGCCGCCGAACCGCGCCACCGCGGCATCAGCATCCTGCTCGTCGAGCACGGGCCAGGGCTGACCGTTTCGCGCGACCTCCCGAAGCTCGGATACAAGGGCATCGAGAGCTGTGAACTCGCCTTCGACGGCTACCGCGCGCCTGCCGATTCGGTGCTCGGCGGCACGGAGGGCAAGGGCTTCGCCCAGATGATGAAGGGCCTGGAAACCGGCCGCATCCAGGTCGCCTCGCGCGCCCTCGGTGTTGCCCAGGCGGCATTCGACGACGCCTTCGCCTATGCCCAGCAGCGCGAAAGCTTCGGTGTGCCGATCTGGCAGCACCAGGCGATCGGCACCTACCTCGCCGATATGGCAGCCAAACTCACCGCCGCACGACAGCTCGTCCTGCATGCGGCGCGTCGGTTCGACGCGGGCGAGCGATGCGATATGGAGGCGGGCATGGCCAAGTACTACGCCTCCGAGGTCGCCATGGAGATCGCGCTCAACGCGGTACGAATCCACGGCGGCTACGGCTATTCGACCGAGTACGACGTCGAGCGGTATTTCCGTGACGCGCCCCTGATGATCGTGGGCGAGGGCACGAACGAGATCCAGCGCAACGTCATCGCTTCGCAGCTCATCGCTCGCGGTGGCCTCACCCGATAAGCCCGAGCGGAACCACGACAGTCGGTGCGGGCCACTCGCGTCGCCCGCACCGACCGTTGTCGCGCGCGTCCGGCCGGGAAACGCGGCGTATGTGGCATTTTGCACATCGTCAGGGCGATCAGGGTGGCACGCGATCCGAAATTGCCCGGGCAGATACGAGAGAGGGTGGTTCGCCTCGCGAGGGGAACCACCCTTTGTGTCATGGGCGCGGGCTACGAGTTCACTTGCGCACCGACCGGGCGGGCGCACGCTTTGCCGACTCCGGTGCGTTCTCGGCCGTGGCACGGTTCGCCAGCATGCCGCCCGCGGGCGTGCTATTGATTCGGGCGTCGTATCCACTCCGTGCGGAACGGTCGAACGTCAGGAAGGTGGAATCGGCCTTGATCAGATGGTTCATGGTGTCCCGAAGCCTGCGGCCGAGCAACGGCTGGGTACGCGCCAGCAGACCGAGAATCCCGGGGAGGTAGATGTCCGATTTGCGCGCCGCGATGGCGCGAACGATGCCCTCGGCAACCTCCTCCGCCTCCAGATTCCGGAAGAACTTCGTTCCGGTCGTGCCCGCGATCAGCTCGGTGTTGGTGAAGGAGGGCAGCACGCAGGTGAAGAACACTCCGGACTTCGCGAACTCCACCCGCGCCGTCTCGGTCATCGAGATGACCGCCGCCTTGCTCGCCCCATAGCTGAGCCTGCCGGGGACTGGGGCGGTGCCCGCCATGGACGCCACATTGACAATGTGGCCCCGACCGCGCGACAGCATCCCGGGCAGCACGGCTCGCATGCCTATCATCGGACCGGCCACGTTGATCTCCGGCACCCGCTTCGACAGCGATGTCGTCTCTTCGAGAAACGGACCGATCATGGCGGCAGCGAAGTAGCGGGTCTCCGCGCTGAGACCCCGCGACACCTATTGGCGGTCATGAAGTCGGAACGCGACTGGTGCGACGGCTGGCAGCGAAGGCGAGGCCCTCATCCCAAGTCGCCTTCTTCATGATCAGACCGCGGTACTTCATGATGACGTTCTGGCCGTTGACCGTGAGTGCGCCGGCGAGTCGGTCGCCCTGGCGATACAGCGCCACGCATCGACCGTCCGTGTCCAGGTCTCCGTCGACGACTTGGATCTCGTCGGCAGTGGGAACACCGACGAACTGGATCCGGCTGTCGTACCAGTCGGACCAGAAGTAGGGCACGGTCTGATACGGCTTGGCGGATTCGGGATCCAGTGCGTTGCGCGCGGCGACCGCGCCCTGCTCGGCCGCGCTCGTCCAGTGCTCGAGCCGCATCAGGCGATCGAACAGCGGGTTGTGCCAGCGCGCGACGTCACCCGCGGCGTACACCCGCTCGGCACCAGCCCACAGGTTGACGTCGCACACGACGCCGTTGTCCAACCGCAGACCGGAGCCCTCCAGCCACCCGGTCGCCGGAATCGCACCGATTCCGACGACCACCAGGTCGGCCTCGATCGAGGTGCCGTCGGTCAGCAGCACTCGCTCCACCTGCCCGTCCCCCGCCAAGCCGGTCACGCCGACGCCGCAGCGCAGATCGGTCCCGCTGCGCTCGTGCAGGGAGGCGCACACGGCGCCCATTCGGTCGCCGACCGCCCGGACCAGCGGTGTCGGCAGTGCCTCGATGATGGTCACCTCGAGCCCACGCTTGCGTGCGCCCGCCGCCACTTCCGAACCGATGAAACCAGCACCGATGACGACTGTCCGCGCACCCGCATCCAGGGATTCGCGCACCGCGATCGCGTCGTCTAGGGTCCGCAGGGTGTGCACTCCGCGGAGGGCCTCCGACCCGGGCAGTGTCCGCGCGTCGGCGCCCGTCGCGATGACCAGCGCGTTGTAGTCGACCGCGCGGTCACCGATCAGCACGTGTTTGGCTTCAGTGTCCAGTCCGGTCGCTGGTGCGCCGAGCACGAGTTCAACGCCCAGTTCTTCACGCAGGACATCCTCGGTCCGGAAGATGGTCGACTCCGGCGTCTCCCCGTCCGACCGCTGATCGAGGTATGCCTTCGACAGTGGCGGCCGGTCGTAGGGCAAATGCTCTTCGGCGCCGATGAGCGTGATGCCACCGTCGAACCCCGCCTTGCGGGCGGCTTCCACCGCCCGCAACCCGGCCAGGGAGGCCCCGACGACTACAAGGTTCTCTTGGGACAACTCGCTCACCTTCCGCTTTCGTTCTGGTCGTTGCGCTGTACTTCGGGCACCCGACGGCTGCAGCGCCCGGGTCCCGGTCAGCCGACCGGGTTGATGCCCGGCTGCGCGCCGGTCATATCGGTGATCTCCTTCCAGCGCTCGGCAACCTCGTCGAGCGTTGGGGTTTCGTCGAAAGTGACGCCAGTGGACTGGAAGTACTGCACACGGTGTACTTGGCCGCCGCCCGCAACCAGGACCGTGCCGCTGTCGGTGCATTCATCGCTGACCAGGTAGCCGACCACAGGGGCGACCTGTGCGGCGGGCAGTTTCGCCAGCAGTTCCGGCGGCGCGATGTCGGTGGTCATCCGGGTGGCCGCCATCGGCGCGATCGCGTTGGCGAGAATGTTGAACTTGCGACCCTCGATCGCGAGCGTGTTGATCAGACCCACCAGTCCGGCTTTCGCCGCGCCATAGTTCGATTGGCCGAAGTTCCCATAGATGCCGCTCGTCGAGGTAGCCACCACGATCCGCCCGTGCCCCTGCTCGCGGAAGTGCGGCCACGCCGCCTTGGCGACGTGGTAACCCCCGTACAGGTGAACCTGGACGACCGCATCCCACTCCGCGGTCGTCATCTTCTGGAATCCCTTGTCCCGCAATATACCTGCGTTGCTGACGAGGCCGTGCACAGCGCCGAATTCGTCGAGCGCGGTCTGCACGATGGCCGCGGCACCCGCTTCCGTCGCGACGCTGTCGTAGTTTGCGACCGCCTGTCCACCGGCCGCGCGGATCTCGGCCACCACACCGTCCGCCATCGAGGTACCGGCACCAGAGCCGTCGCGAGTGCCACCGAGGTCGTTCACCAGGACGAGCGCACCATTGGCGGCGAGCAGCAGCGCGTACTCCCGCCCCAGGCCGCCACCAGCACCGGTCACAACGACAACTCTGTCTTCGACTCCTGACATGGCCTGTCCTTACGTTGATCCCTGGGCTCACCGACCGGTGTTTAATTGAGATTAAATTAAATGCAAGCGAGTAGTCAACCGATGTGCGCGCCGGATCACCCGAGTTCCGGGCCACCGAGACGAACGAAACGAAACTGCCTGGGCGGCCACCCAGGTTGTGTGTAAGCCCGAGCTTCGGGTCGCGCAGTTGCCGCTCCCCGGGAAAGACTTGAGGCCGCCGTCGGGATTGATCGGCAGTCTGCCGCCGAGTTCGTATTCGCCGTCCAGGCTGTCGCGCCAGGCCCGGCCGCGTTCGGAGAAACCCAAGTCCTCCATGAGCACGAGTTCGGTAGGCGTGAAGCAGTCGTGCACCTCGGCGAAGGTGATCTCGTTGCGGGCGTCGATAATGCCCGCCTGCGCGAATGCGTCAGGGCGCTCGCCACCACTTCAGGGAAAGTGGTGAAGTCATAGCCGGGATCGGAAACACCGCGCGCCGGTCCGGCCACGAGCGACAGACCTTTGACGTACAGCGGCCGATCAGTGTAATCAAGCGCATCCTCCGCGCGCACGATCAGCGCCGCCGCGGCGCGGTCGGATACTCCGGAGCAGTCGAACACGCCGAGCCGGCCCGCGACCGTGGGCGCCGCCTCTATCTTCTCCTTCGTCACCGCGGACCTGAACTGCGCCTTGGGATTACGCGCCCCATTGACGTGGTTCTTCCACGCGACGTGGGTCATCGCGGCCCGCAGATCGGCCGGGTCGATGTCGTAGCGGGCGCAGTAGGCTGGATCCAGCAGCGAGAAGGCCGCCGGTGCCGTCAGACTCAGCTCGGCGGCGGTGCCGTCGCTCGGCGGATCCGCTCGCAGCAGGCCGGAGAATCCGGAATCTTTCAGCTTCTCCACGTCGATGCCGTCGGCCAGTTGTTCGGCCACCGAGCGCGCCTGCCTGGCCTGCGTCAGCCGCAGCGTGGTGCGCAGCAGGATCGTGCACCGACAACAGGCCCGCGGCTCGACGAATGGCCCTGCTGCAAGAGCATGGTGTGCCGACCGAGGCGGCCAGGGCGGGAGCCTCGAAGGCGGTTGACGCGATGCGGCCAGACGAGGACCGCCAACAACCCAGCGGCGCCCGACACTCGCGATCGAAGCAGAACTGGAAGCCGAAGGATTCGAAGGTGCCGAGTTGATCGGTCGGGACGGATTCGTTGCTGTTTACCGCTGCCGTCGAGCGTGCACTGGAACGGCATGTCGCCCGTCAGGTGCTCAGGTCGGCTCTGGCGCCGCCGATCTGGAGCGGCTGCGCGAACAACGCAGCATGGGCCGACTTCTGGTCATCCCAACATCGTCACCGTGTTGCATGTCGACGTCACCGCCACCGGTCGCCCGTATTTGGTGATGCCCTCTCAATCCCGCGGCTCACTGCACGATGCGATCAGCGTCTCGGGTCCGCTCGCTTGCGCCGACGGACGGCCCACCACCGGGCCTCGCCGTAGTCGTCGAAGCTTCCGAGGACATCCGGCGCGTGCCGTCGGTGTCGTAGTAATGGAAGGGAACCTGCCAGCTGACGGTGCCGTCTCCAGACTATCGAAATAGTCGATGAGCAGGTCATTCCTGATTGGAGCTAAGGGGACTCGAACTTCCGGTCGCCCATGCTCGTACGTGCATTTCGGTGCAATATCCTGCGTTCCAAGTGATTTCGGCACGCTGACGATCGCTACGGTAACGCGATCGTGTCGACGCGGTGACCATCTAATCGGTTCCTTGCCCGCGGAGATGTGATCAGGTGATAGCTGCGCAGATCTACGGGTCGACAAGACTGTCAGTCCCGCTATTCTCCGCCTGCCAAGAACATCCGACACACCGCGTCGGCGAGTAGGTCCACCTCGTCGTGGTCGAGTTGTCGACTGCCGACTGTTGCGTTCATAGCACCAATCAGCACTCGACTTGCAATGTTCGGAGGTATCCGGGAATCAATAACGCCCGCCCCTTGAGCTTCGGTCAGAAGCTCGGTCCATGCCGACACATACCTTCTGACATGATCCAGCGCGTCGTTTCCCCAATCGCCTCGAGCTGTGCCGGGATCCACCACGCGCACTACAGCGGCGCCCCGGTCGTGGTCCTCGTGCAAAGTCCTGAGGTGAATCTTGACCGCGATGGACACCCTGTCCTGCGCGGTGACGCTTGCAGGCAATTCTGCCAAACCGACCACGATCCGCTCCAGCGCCGCGTCGACGGCATCCCTCAGCACCTCGGTCAATAGGTCCGACTTGGTCTCGAAGTGAAAGTACAGGCTCCCGATTCTCAGATCCGCGCCATCGGCCACCTGTCGAAGACTCGTGCCTTCGTAGCCGTGCGCAGCAAACTCATGCGCGGCGGCGGCAAGAATCCGCTGACGCGTCCGTTCGGCTTTGGTCTGAGCAGGCTTCGTCATAGCCCGCCCGACACTATCCCAGCCTTGCCGAGGAGGCGGCGAGGGTGCTAGGTTCGCCAATAATCGGACGATCGTCCGATTCCAGGGAAGGAGCGGTCATGGCTGGGTCGATCAGCGAACTTCTTGATGCCAATGTGCGGCACCGAGCCGACGCAGCGGCGCTGAAGTTCGGAGGTCAGGCATGGACCTGGCGGGACGTCGACGCGCTCGCCACGGCGTTCGCCCACCGCCTGCTGTCGGCCGGTGTCGCAGTTCAGGATCGAGTCGTCTACGTGGGCAAGAACGGTCCCGGTTGTTTCATCACAATGTTCGCCGCGGCAAAGATCAGGGCAATCTACACCCCGCTGAACTGGCGGCTGACAGCCGCCGAGATCGGCATACTGCTGGATGACATCCGGCCGCGCTACATAGTTTGTGAGGTCGCATTCACCGCCTCCGTCGAGACTTGGGTGTCCAAGTCGCAGTCTGTACCGATCGAGACCGCCGAGAATCTTTGGAAGGCAAGGCCGCCGGCGACCTCGACTCCGATTCCCGCTGATTGTGCTACCCAACCGGACGATATTGCTTTTCAGCTCTACACCTCGGGCACCACAGGCGTCCCGAAGGGGGCTATGTTCGCGAACCGAACCAACGTCAAGACGCTGCTGGAAAGGATCAGCGTCGCCTGGGACTTCACTCCAGATGACGTGAGTCTCGCCGCCATGCCACTGTTCCATATGGGGGGCCTAGCTTGGGCGCTTGCCGGAATGGCCCGCGGTGTCACCACCGTGATCGTGGCCGACTTCGACTCCGTCGGCGTCCTCGACACCTGTCAGAGAGAAAACGTCACCATGGCGTTCTTCGTGCCGGCCATGCTGAACGGAATTCTCGCGGTTCCCGATCTCGACCAACGCGAACTCGGGCTCCGGCGCCTCGTCTATTCCGGTGCCCCCATTGCCCCCTCCACCCTGGTCACCGCCATGAAGGCTCTCAACTCCGGTTTCGCGCAGATCTACGGTCTCACCGAAGCCACTGGAGCATTTGCTCAGTTGGAGCCCGACGATCATGACCCCGGAGGGCCCCGTGAACACCTGCTGTTGTCTGCAGGCCGCCCCTACTCCTGGGTTGAAGTCAAGATCGTCGACACCCTCACCCAGAAAGAACTGCCTCCCGGACAGTCGGGCGAAATCTGGACCCGCTCGGAACAGAATCTTGTCGGCTATTTCAACCGGCCCGAGGAGACGGCTGCCGCGCTCACCCCCGACGGTTGGCTGCGCACGGGCGATCTCGGCTACATAGACCCCGAGGGGTACCTCTACCTCCGTGACCGGCGCAAGGACATGATCATCAGCGGCGGTGAGAATGTCTACCCTGCCGAAGTCGAAAAGGTCCTGGCCGCATACCCATCCATTGCCGACGCCACCGTGATCGGTGTCCCCTCGGAAAAATGGGGCGAAACAGTCAAGGCAGTTGTCGTGCCCAGGGCAGGCCACACCATCGATCCGGTCGACCTCGTCGCGTTTTGTCGTGAGCGCATCGCTTCGTTCAAGTGTCCCACGAGTGTCGACATCGTCGACGACCTTCCGCGCACGGCGACCGGGAAGGTCCGCAAGGACGTGGTCCGTGAGCCGTACTGGCTCGGTCACGACCGACGAATCTACTGAACCTCACGCTTCACCAATCAGAAAGGCAGCACTATGACGATCACTTCCCCGCCGACCGCAGAGGCCGGAGCATTGGATCGGGATTTCGCGGTCAAGTGGTATCAGAGCTGGATCGAGGCGTGGAACAACCACGACTACGAGGGCGTCAAGGACATCGTGACGGAGGATTTCGTTTTGGACAGCCCGACAACCCGCCATACGAACTGGTTCGTTCAGGGAGCGCAGGCCACCAGCGACTACCTCAAGTACGTCCTCACCGCCTATCCGGACCTCACATGGGAAGTCATCGCGCCGCCAATGTTCCGTGACGACGTCCGCCAGGCCGCGTTCAGTTGGCGCGGCACCGGCCATTTCACGGGAGTACTCACCCCTCCCGGGATCCAGGGAGCCGGAAATGCATTCGACTTCTCCGGTCTCGAAGTCTTCTCCTTCCGAGGTGACCGCGCCTGCCACCTGAACGCCTCCTACGACCTGATCGGCCTGACCAAGCAGACGGGCGTCTACCGACTCGGCCGCACCAAACCCTGAGCGCCCACATCCCGCTCGATGTCGTCGCACACCACGGCATCGAGCAAGACGCCATCCCGCACAGTCCAATCACCGAGTGAGGAACCTCTCATGACACACGAGACCCGTTCAGAAATCACCCACAAGTTCTACGACGCCCTTGCCACCGGGAATCGTGACGTCCTGGACTCCGTTCTGGACCCCTCGTTCGTCGGACGCACAAGCCGAGGGCTCCCGCTGGGTCTTGGTGGAACGTTCCACGGACCCGACGACATGCGCCGGAACTTCTGGGGACGGATCGCGCGCCACTACCGTGCCCGCGCAGTTGTCGACGAAGTGCGTCCCCTCGACGCCGATCGGCTCCACGTCGCGGGTCGGTATGTCGGGACCGCCAACGCCAGTGGCAACCCGCTCGATGCAGCGTTCGTGCACATCCTCACCTTCAACGACACCCGCATCACCGCTCTCGATCAGTTGACCGACACCGCAGCATGGCGCGATGCGCTCGGCAATGCCGGTCCGATGACAACGATCGACTTCGACGTCACCGACGGCCTCGCCAGTGTCTTCCTCAACCGCCCCGACGTGCGGAATGCCATCGACCAGACCGTCGCCGACGAAACGCTGGAAGTGGCACGACGGATCCAGGCTGACTCCTCGGTTCGCGCTGTCCTGATCGGTGGCCGCGGCCCCAGCTTGAGCGTCGGTGGCGACATCACCTACTTCGCAGAAGCCGGCGGCGATGACTTCGGCGCGCTGTTCCGCACCATGACTACCCCATTCCACGAAGCGTTCCGGATCTTCGAACGACTCAACGTCCCCATCGTGACCGCCGCGCACGGCGCCGTTGCCGGTGGAGGCATCGGGTACGTCTACGCGGCCGACATCGTGCTCGCTGCCGAAAACACGCGTTTCGTTACCGCGTTCGGCGGCCTCGGCGTCTCCGGCGATGGAGGCGGCAGCTGGCATCTCCCGCGCACCATCGGCCGTGCCCGCGCAGCCGAAGTGATGCTGGAGAATCGCCCCATCACCGCCGAGGAAGCACTCGCATGGGGCCTCATCAACGCGATCGTGCCTGCCGCTGATTTACACGACCAAGCACGAGAGCGAGCCCTGCGGCTCGCGCATGGCCCCACACAAGGCTTCGCCCGTATGCGAACCCTGCTGCGGGAATCCGCCACCAACACGTTGTCCGAACAACTACGACGCGAAACCGATCTGCTCATCGAATGCGGTCGCACCCAGGACGTACCCGCTGCTGTTGCCTCGTTCCTCGAGGGCCAGGCCCCAACTTTCAGCGGGAACTGATCAGTCGCTGCTGCCCTCCACACAAGCCAACCACAGGACGAGAAACTCGAATGACTGGACTCTTCGTCGCCTTCGTCATCCTCATCAGCGAGGCCGCGAGCAGTGGCGAGGACCTGGTCGACGAACTCGAGGCCGAGCTGTGCCGCACGATCAAGTCGATCGCCTGCCCGCGCCAAATCGACGTCATGCCCGAACTGCCCAACGTGGAATATCACACGAATCTCGAAACCCCCTGTCGGGACAGGTCTCACGTTCGGCCTGCCCCTCTCGCGCCGCCCGGCTGGACTGCCGGGCGGCGCGAGCATTACAGAGAACCGGCGTCGTCTACCGGAATCAGCCTGAGATCCCAGAGCAGAGGACCATCGACCGCCGCGATCTCGGTATCGAAGCGCACCCCGCAGCCCCCGCACAGGAACTCGCGGAACTCGACTTTTGCCGCCATCGACGCGTCGCCACCGTCGAATTCCGCCGCAATTGCACTGACCGGCCGACTGCGCATCGTGGCGTGCTCCTTGAAGTTTCAGTCCGCGGGGCCCACGTCTGCGCCGCACCGGTGACACACGAAACGACCATGTGTCATTCCCGTCCGTCGGATTACGCTTATATGCGCCCCGCACTCCGAACACTCGCAACGCGCGGTGTATGGGCCCGCCGGTTCTGGACTCACGTGATCGAAGCCGCCGTCAGGTTGGACGATGCGGCGTCCAGCTTCGTCGCACGTGCTCGTGGTCCCCGGCCGGTGGTTGCCGTCCACGCGACCGGTACGCAGGTTGACCGCAGTCTCCTTACCTCAGGTTTCGCAGGTGTAATCGACGCGGCTGGACTGACCATGTGCCACATGCTGTTCCAACGAACTCGGTCTGTCCAGAGCTGTCTCCCACCTACTGCTGCAGCGAAATCCACTGCGCTACGCGGTCGGTCAGTGCGCGGACTTCGGTGGCCGCCCGGTGCGGCGTCGTTCCGATCGTCGTTCGAAAGCCGTGATCCGCTCCTCGGTAACACCTGTCCGCGCGCCGAAGTGGTACTCCGACGTGGCCACGATGCGTACCGGCTGGGCTACGTCGATGGGCCGGTCGAGGTGGTGCTCGACGTGCTCCATGACCTGGCTGAGCCGCTCCGGCCCGGTTCTTTCCTCTTGGTGATCATCACGCTCAGCGGCACGTACCGTGTGGACCCGACATCCGGTGCCCGGCCAGATCGGGACCGACGACCGGTCGCGGATATAACGAGAGCGACTCCATCGCCTAGTTCCTTTTCCTCCCGTGGGAGCCGAGGCTCCACTCATGGATTAGATTCCATTCTAAGTTAGAATAATGACCAAATCGGCAGGATGCCAGCAACGGCCCGGCGGCTCGGAGTTTCTGCGTCCTAGGATGCAGGCGTGTCGGCGGCGAGTTCCCGCAGCCTGCGCCGATCGATCTTGCCGGTCGCAGTCAACGGAAGCTCGCTGACTGTTCTGAACAGCGGCACCTTGTAAGCCGAGATGTTCTGTCTCGCCCAGGTGGTGAGCTCGGCCACGTCGATGTCGCCGCGCCCGGTCGTCGTCACGAAGGCCATGGGCTGCTCCCCGCGATCGGCATCCTCGACGCCGATGACCGCGCATCGGCCGATCGCCGGATGTCCGACGAGCAGAGTCTCCAGCTCGTCCGGAAACACGCTCATCCCATTGACCTTGATCATGTCCTTGTTCCGGCCCAGGTAGTGCAACCAACCGCTGGCGTCGATGACGCCACGGTCGCCGGTGTGCACCCAGCCATCCCTGAGCAATCCTCCAGTCGCCTCCGGATTTCGCCAGTAGGCGTTCAGCGCGGATGGCGAGCTGATCAGGATCTCGCCCTCCTCATCAAGGTCGCACCATTCGCCGGTCTCGAAATCGGCGATCACGATCCGCGTACCCGGCACCGGTACCCCCGAGAGCAGCCGGCGGGTCAGCAGATCGAAGTCGTCGGCGGTCGCCCCGAACAGCGTGGTATCGCAGGGGTTCGTCTCCGTCATGCCGTAGGGAGCCAATCGGATGGTGCTGTGCTCTCCGGCGACGGTCCGCCACCAGTTTGCGCAGTTCCACGTCGAGCGGACGGACGAATGGGGCAACCAGCGGCGAGACGAGCGACGACAGATCGCGGCCATCTTGCTGAGCGGCCTCGCCTACCTCGGTGAAGGTCTCGACGGTGCCGTACTGGGTTGTGATCGCGTGCCGCTCGATTGCCAGCGCTGATGCGTGCGGATCCCATCTCGTATAGAGGACGGCGGTGGCACCGGTGAGGATCGGCAACAGCAGACCGACATTCTCACCCGCGATCCAGAACAGTCCGTAGACGATGCCGTGCACGTCATCACTGCCATACCCGTCGTAGGTAGCGATCGTCGCTGCCGTATAGACCATGTGCCGCTGGGTGTGCTCACATCCCTTCGGCACGCCGGTGGTGCCACCTGTGTAGTTCAGCGCCGCGAGCTCATCGAGTTCTCCGGATCGAGCGTACGTCGCAGCAGCCGACGCAAGGCTCAGTTCCTCCATGAGATCGAGGGACAGATCGCCACCTTCGCCCCGGTCAGGTTCCTGCATCACATCCTGTGGAGGCCTGAAGGACGGCTCGGTCGGGACGAAGTCCCACAGACTCGTCGACAGGATCAGCCGGATGCCGGTAGCGCCGGCCACGTCGTTGACCAGCCCGATATGCCGACGCGTCGCGACGACCACCGACGCGCCGCAGTCACGCAGCTCATACTCCAGCTCGGCGCGCTTGAACATCGGGCTGATCGGCACGTAGACGCACCCGGCCTTGAGAATGCCTATGAACGATATGACGAACTGCGGGCAATTCTGCATGAGAACCGCGACCCGCTCGCCGGGCTGGATACCCCTGGCAACCAACAGATTCGCGAACCTGTCGGAGAGCTCGTCGAGCTCCCGGTAGCTGACGATGCGGCCGTAGAAGACAATCGCCGGATGGTCCGGTCTCTGCTCGGCCCACCGCCGGACGTACTCCGTCAGCGGCACCTCACCGAAGGGGTACTGCGGTTCGGTGGGCGCACCGACGAGTCGCTCAGCCCATAACTGCGCCAGCAACGCGAGGTGGTCATCCTTTGAACGCTGCACTGATGTGTCTTCTGTCTGGATGCCGAACCGCTCGCTGGACAGCTGTCATCGGTCAGACCCCCTCGCGCTGCGCACTCTGATGCACCCGCGATTCCTCTCCCGACGTGCCGCGGTTGACGCCGACCAGGCCTGCCCGCCCGGGATCGACCCGCATCCGCCGGGTGTACTCGAAGCCCGGACCCATAGCCACCAGGCCGCCATCGACCAACAGCGACGCTCCGGTGACGAATCGGGCCGACCTGCCCAGCAGATACTCCGCGGCACCGGCGATATCCTCCGGCTCACCGTGATCGGGCCACGGCTGCCCGGAGGCATCCATCAGCGCCGCCGTTCGCTCGGGTTTGCCGCCGTGCACCAGCGGGGTGAGGATCGGTCCGGGGCAGATGGCATTCACGCGGATCCGAAAAGGTGCGAGCTCGACAGCCGTGTTCTTGGTCAAGCTGATGACGGCAGCCTTCGCGGCCGAATATGCCTGTGGACCCAGGCCACCCGCTACCCCGGCGACCGAAGCGACGTTCACGACCGCGCCGCCGGTGCCCTGCTGTTTGAGTACCCGTGCGAGGCGTACCGGGCCACAAGATGTTCGCCGCTGGTGGTCAGGTCGGTGCTGGCCAGGGCGAGAGTGTAGGGGCGGGTCTCGTCCAGGTCGCGGATCAGGACCACGCGGATAGGGGTGCGGTGCAGGCTGCCCCACCACAGGCAGGCGATCACTGCGAGGTCCATGTCCTCGGTCACGCCGTAGCGCGTCACGCGAGCACGGGTCCAGGTCGCGCCGACGGCCATCTCGGCAGCGGTGCCCAGGCGTTCGCCCTTCCAGGCGGGGTGTCCGCGTTTGCCGGTGCGTGGCGGCTGGGGTCCGTACAGGACCGCGTTGGCGGCCAGGCGGGTGGTGAAGGTGACCCGAGCGGGCAGGTCACGCCAGGCCGGCCCTCGGTACAAGGCGTCGCCCACTATGTGGACGACGCGGTCGGGCAGCGCTTGGGCGAAGAGGTCGACCATGGTTCTGGCCTGCTCGGTCTTGGAGATGCTGGTCTTGGGGATGTGCAGGCGGAACAGGACGGGCAGGCAGACCTGACGGGCCAGGAACGGCACGGTCAGCACGATTCCGATGATCACGAAGCAGTTGCCGCGCCCGATGTCGTCGCGTCCTTTGGCAGAGCCGTCGTGCTGGTAATTCGCGCCGTGGACCTTCTTTCCGTAGCGGTGGAACAAGGTGTCGTCCACCGCGAGGGTCACCGCCGCGCCCCGGGGCACGAAGCGAGCCACGACAGCACGGGCCAGGGCGAGTCCGACCTGGTCCAGGTCCCACACCGCCTGTGAGAAGAACCGGTGCGCTCGCGACCAGTGGGCCTTCCCGGCCAGTCCGGCGGCCTGCCACATCCCGGTGACGGTGCGCGGACCGTTCCCCGACAGCACCCCGGTGACCAGCGCCGCCATCGTCGTGAACGAGGGGGCGGTGAAGCACGGCCGCAGGACTTCCAGCACGATCAACAAGGATGACGGTACGGTCACCGGCACCTGGACCTCCTCTGTACGGCGACGCGCGGCGCATCCGCAACCTCCGGCAAGGACGGGCACCGTGTATGACCCGATCCGCCGCATTGCGTCCGGACCAGGGGGCGCCATCACCGCGCACCCTCTCCCACGCCGCAAGAACTGGCCTGACGCGGAGGTTCTCGTCCGCCACCACGGCCCGTTCTGCTTCTGCGGACGGTCGACTCGTGTTGCCGTCTTTTCACTGCGAAGCTCGGAGCCGCCCAGCCTGCTGTATGGCCAGACGGCTCCGAGATTTACCCGGCTGACGCGGCCGCTGTGTCGGGAATGTGGACGTGCTGCGTGAGGAACAGGGCTGCGCGGTCCAGTGCCTGGTCGGCCTCGTCGAGAACGCCGGCGAACGACTGGAACACGTGCGGCACGTCGGCGGTGATGTCGAGGATCACGTCCACTCCGGCTGCGTGGGCGCGGGCGGCCAGGCGGGTGGAGTCGTCCAGCATGACCTCGTTGGTGCCCACCTGGATGAGCATCGGGGGAAAGCCGGTCAGGTCGGCGAGGACGGCCGGGCTGAGCATGGGCTGGTGCGGGTCCTGCCCGGCGAGGTACATGGCTCCGGTGTGTTCCACGGACTTGCGGGTGAGGATCGGGTCGATGCCTTCCTTGGTGTCCATGCTCTCGCCCGTGCGGGTGGCGTCGAGGCCCGGGGAGAACGTCACGATGGCGGCGGGCAGCGGGAGGCCCGCGTCGCGGGCGGCCAGACAGGTCGTGACGGTGAGGCCGCCGCCGGCCGAGTCCCCGGCGAACGCGATGGTCGAAGGGTCCTGACCGCTGTCGAGGAGGGCGCGGTAGGCGCTCAGTGTGTCTTCGATCGCGGCCGGGAACGGGTGCTCGGGGGCAAGCCGGTAGTCCACCGAGTACGCTCCGAAGCCGGTCTTGGCAACGAGGTGTCCGGTCAGCGACAGCACGCTTTCGGGGGAGCCGTATACCCAGCCGCCACCGTGGAAGTACAGGATCGTCCCGGCACGCGGCCCGTTGTCCGGCTCGACATGCAATGCGGGTCGGTTGCCGAGCGTTGTCTGCGCGGTGCGGATGCTGTCGGGCACGATCATCTGGGCCATCAGCGCCTTGAATCCGGCTCGGATCGCCTCGACCGACCGGGGGCCCTCGGGTCGCGGTTGCCGCAGCATTGCGTCAATCTGCGCGCGCTGTTCCTTGCTCATCTTCTTCTCCTGCCGTAAGTATCTTCCATTGCACTATATGCCGTGGCATCTAACGTAGACTATATGCCGTGACATCTAAAGCGAGCGGTGAGACGGTCGACCTCCCGGGCTTCTTCGCCGACCTGGTCCGATGCGAGACGCGTCTGTACAACGCCCTCAACGACCGCCTCCGTGAGCGGCACGGGATCGTCACCTCGCAGTTCGAGGCCCTGCACTACCTGCGCGACCACCCCGAGTCCCGCGTGGCGGACCTTGCCGCCGAATTCGCCATCGGCATCGGGGCGACCAGCAAGACCATCGACCGTCTGGAGAAGCAGGGCTGGGCCGTCCGACAGCCGAATCCATCCGATCGCCGGTCCTCACTGCTGGCCCTGACCGACGACGGCCTGCAGTTGGTCGACGCGGCAGAAGGGACCTTTACCGAGCGGTTGGCCGAGCTGATCGCAGATGCGCTCGAGGCGTCCCCCATGACGGCCGCCGCGCAGGCCCTCTCGGAGCTGCGTTCCGTCCTGGAGCGCGACCAGATCGGCACGCCCACAGGCTGACGCATATTCCCAACCCGGTCGAAACGGCAGCGGCCAGGCATGGTCAGCCTCGGCGCACCATCAGGGTCTGCCCCGGACTGATGCCTCTTCGCCGTCCGCAACTGGGTGCCGTAGGCCGGGACGCGCGCTTATGCGTTCCGTGCCTGGCTTATGGGTCCGCCCACCCGCCAACCCCTGACGACCAGCTAACCTCACACACCCTCACCCGCAACCCAGTAGCCGATCACGAGAATGGCGAAACTTCAGCTCCTTGTGTTCCACGTCATATGGCGGGTTCAGGACTATACGCGGGACATTCAAGTGCGCGTCAGTGGTTGTCGGGCAACGAGCGCGTGCGGCGGCCGCATCGTCACCGGCGCTGTTCATAACGGGTGCACCCTCCGGCTACTCCCCGACAATCAGCGATTTCTGCTGGTGAAGTAGGTGTGCGTAGTGGTCAAGTCCCCCTCCGGACACGACCACTATGCCCACGGGCGGTTTTGGGTTGGCTTCGGCCAACACCGTCCGTGTGGTGTGGTCGTAGGCGAGTTTCAGGCCCAGTTGCCGATATAGCTCCAGTTTGTCCTCCGAGTCGGCCTTCCGAAGTATCTCGATCAGCCCGCCGAGAGAATCGACGAGTTGTTTGATTCCCGCCGCGTTCAGACGCTGATGAGTGGCGGTAGCGGCTTCGAGCGCAGCCTTCTGGGCTACAACGAGTTCTCGTTCTTTCTGAACTTCTCTCGTCCACCCCGCGACCAGTGCTGGATCGGTTCCCGCTTCCAGCGCCGCGCGATGCCGGGCGAGTTTCTGGTCAAGTGTGGCCAGTGACGGGCGTGCCGCATCGAGTGCTGGCCTGTTGTCGGGTTGGGCGGCTTCGAGCATCTGGAGTGAGTGCTGGATCCGGTCGGAGTGGAATATGTCCGCCAGCCATGTGTCCAGTGGTCCGCTGAGTTGGTCTTCTCGGAGGTAGACCGAAGGCGCGGGCGCGGTACTCGGCCCGATGGGTCCGAAGCTCGGCGGCAAGGCCGAACGACGGCTGACCAAGATGGGCGTGGAGATCCAGCTCAACGCCATGGTGATCGACGTCGAGCGTTCGGCGTCACGGTGAAGGACTCCGACGGCACGGTGCGCCGCATCGAGTCGGCCTGCAAGGTCTGGTCGGCCGGCGTGCAGGCCAGCCCACTGGGCAAGCTGCTCGCAGAGCAGTCCGAGGGCACCGAGGTAGACCGAGCCGGCCGGGTCGTGGTCGAACCGGATCTCACCATCAAGGGCCACCCGAACGTCTTCGTGGTCGGCGATCTGATGTCGGTGCCGAACGTGCCGGGTCAGGCGCAGGGCACCATTCAGGGCGCAACCTACGCGGCCAAGCAGATCAAGGCTGGGCTGAACGGGCAGACGCCGCAGGAACGCAAGCCGTTCAAGTACTTCAACAAGGGCAGCATGGCCACCATCTCGCGGTTCAGCGCCGTGTGCCAGGTGGGCAAGCTGGAGTTCGGCGGGTTCATCGCGTGGCTGGCCTCGCTGGCGCTACACCTGTACTACCTGGTCGGCTACCGGAGCCGGATCATCACCGTGATCCAGTGGTTCGTCACCTTCCTCGGCCGCAGCCGCGGGCAAATGGCCGCCACCGAGCAGTGGGTGTTCGCGCGACTAGCGTTGGAGGCGATCAGCACCGGCGACGACGAAGACGCCGAACAGCTGGCCGCGGCCCTCGGCGCTTCCAGCAACAGCCGGGTCGCCCTGGACAAGGCCGGCACCAAAGCAGGCTGAAGCCAGATGGGGAATGTTCGGTTATCTCAATTCGGGGTGTCATAGAAAACTCGACCAATCCAGGTTGCCAGCAGATACGAATGTGAGGCGTTGAAGTCTCCTTCCGGACGAAAGGTGATCTATGGGCACAGGCAAGCACAGAGCACCCACCCCGCACCGGCAGAAGCTGGGCTCGATTGTCGTTGCCGGAGCGGTACCCCTGGTCCTCGTGCTGGCAGGAACCGGCACCGCCAACGCCGAGCCCGATCGGTCCATTCCGCTGACCCAGTCGGACCTGACGGACCCGAACGGCGAGACGGACCCGAACGGCCAGACCGAGCAGAACGGCGAGACGGACCCGAACGGCGAGACGGACCCGAACGGCCAGACCGAGCAGAACCGCCAGACCGAGCAAACGGATCAGCCGGCGCAGTGGCCCGCGGCCGAGGCGCCGAACGTGCACCCGTACGAGGGTCTGCGCATCCCGGACGACACCCTGAGTTCGCTGCAGTGGGCGCGTCCGATGCCGAAGAAGAAATACCTGGCTCCGGTGGAAGGGCTGCACGCGCCCGCTTCGGTCGCCCCGGTGCCGCCGATCGCGCCGCCGCCCGGCAAGCTGCGCTTCGGCGACGTGCAGGTCGACGCGCCGGAGTGGCTCTACCGGGAGCAGGCGATCCAGCTCAACGACGGCGCCGCGACCGCCGAGGCCAATATGGCAACATTCCTCGATTCGGTCGGAATGGAGCGCAGCAGGTCCGACCGCATCGCAGGCCAGACCATCGGCGCCGCCGCGATCGGTGCAGCGGCGGGCGCCGCGGTGGCGAGCCCGTTCGCGTTGGTCGGGGCTGCCCTCGGCGGCGGGATCGGCCTGGCCATCGGCCTGCCGTTCGCGCCGATCGGTCTCGGCGCGGCTCCGATCGGTGCCGCTTACGGCGCGGCACTCATGGCCGTTCCTCTTGCGGCCATCGGCGCGGGCGTCGGCGCGTCCCTCGGTGCGGTGCACGCCCTCAGCGCGCCGCCACGGACCGTCACCGACTGAGCGGACGGTGCGTTCGAGGACGAGCCCAAGGGTGGGAACCCGACGACGCTTCGGGTTCCCACCCCTTTTCTTTGTCCCGTCCTCGACCGGATTACACCCCCACTGGGTGAATTCGGCACGAAGAGCACGACAGTTCGTTACCACTCCCAACCGCACCACCGGCGTGTCGATGCACCGCGACCCTCGAAACGGCCCCTACAGGCAATATTTCAGCTATCTCGATGAGCGTGTGTGCAGACCGGCGACGGATGGTTCTCGCTACTGGACATTCCGCCGGTGTCCGGCGTCTTCGTCCTGCTCATCGCGTACGTCGTCGGAACGTCGCGCCACAACTGCCCGACGCCGACCCTCCGCATTCACTCGGCGACGGCGAGCAGCGACCCTGTGCGAGTGAACAGGCTGCCACCGGCCGCCAGCGGTAGCCGGGTCTGTGTCAATCCCGTTGTCGCCACCGGACGTTCGTCGGGGTAGAGGAGTTCGCTCTCCAGTGCACGCGGGGCGGCGGCGGGTGTGCCCGCCCCCAGTTCCAGGCGATGGCGCAGCAAGGGTGTGGCGTCGACGCCGGCAATCAGGTCTCCCCGCCACCGCCCGCCGTCCTCGCCCGTGCGGCCGATCTGGACACGTTCGCGCATGGTTGATGGCTTTCCTGGCCCCGTTCATCCACCAAGCCGCTAACGAATTCCCGGCCGCGCTGGTCGCGCTGCGCAATCAGCTTCCAGTCGACGACGAGCCGATCGGCGTCCTGGGCGGTTCGCTCGGCGGTGCCGTGGCGCTGGAGGTGCTGACCACGCTGCGGGCTCCGATCAAGGCGGTCGCACTGGTCAATCCGGCTGTGCGGATACGGTCCGTCGTCGGGCTCGTCGGGGCGCTCATGGCCGGCTCCGGGCAGTACCCGTGGACAGCCGAATCCCGCAAGACCGCCGATGAACTGGACTTCGTCGCCCGCGCCGCGGACGTCACGGCACAACCGCCGCTGCTGCTTGTCAGCGGCGAGCTGGACCACCCGGCGCTACGGACGGACGCCGCTGCCCTGGTCGACGCGCTACGCGAGCGGTACGCGCACCCGGACGAGGTCGAGCTGAGGACTGTGCCGGAGCTGCCGCACCCGCTGGCCGACGAGCCCGGCCTGGAACCGGCCCCGCAACTGCCCACGGCCAAGGTGGTCGACGAGATCTTGACGCAGTGGTTCCTCCGGCAGCTCACGGGAGACGTGCCGTTAAGGACCGTGTCACCAGGTACATGAAGGCTTCGTAAACCTGGTCACGGCATTTCTGCTGAGCCCCGGCGCGGGACTCGGCACCGGCCAAGTGATCAACGTCGATGGCGGCATCACGATGGGCCACCAGCCCCCGCCCGACGACCCACCACAACCAAAATGCACCCTCCTGGAGCACGGCTCGTGCGCCGGAGGGTGCACCCAATTTCTGATCTAGAGCCTGCGGGTCAGTCTTGCGATTCCGGTTCGTAGCCGGCATAGGTGCGCGGCCCGGTGGACATGACGGCTGCGGTCAGCTGGTTGGCTGCCTCGAACAAAGCCCGTATGAAGGGGTGTTCATCCGGCGCATGGTCATACTCGCCCGCACCTCGCAGGTAAGGCCATGCCTCCTCTGAGATGGCTTGGATTCGGTCGCACAGCTCCCGCGCCTTCGCGATATCCAGCACCGGGGGTGTGGTCGGTTCAATGGGCATGAAAAGGCTCCTTCATCGCCGGTTCTCGCACGTGGTGACCGTCTTGGTGTCCGACTGCTCCTCGTAGTCGAACGGCCCTTTGCTGCCCGTGCCCCGGATACGTGCGGTCATGCGCCATGTCCCGTTTTAGCAGGCTGCGCTCACCTATCCTGGTACCAGGCCGGTCGAATTCGACCACGGCGACCCCATCGTCGGAGAGCAGTTCGCGCGCGCGGCCGAGCAGGCGCACCGGATCGCCGCCGATGCCGACGTTGCCGTCGGCGATGAGGGCGTAGGCCCATCGACCGACGCCCGGCAGCGGGCCGAACAGATCGCGCCGTAGGGCGGGCGCCCGCGAAATCTGGTGACAGCGACGGCCATCAGTGAGATGTCCACGCCGAGCGCGACCACGCCGCGGCGCAACAGTGCGGCGACGAGCCTGCCCGGCCCGCAGCCGAGGTCCACCGTCGGCCCGTCGCAGCAGCGGGTAAAGACGGTGTCGGCGAGGTCGCCGGTTCCGAGCCACCGCTGGATGGGTAGCGGGCGCCTGGTCCCGTCGGCGGCACGGATCCAGCAATCCTCGCCTGCCAGCGCTCGGTCGAAGACCTCGGTGCCGTTCATCGCAGCACCATCGTGCGTTCCTGGAGTCGGCGCACCACCTCGGCGAACCGTCCGCCGATGGCGGCGGCGGCGACAAGAACAGCGTCCTCGAAGCCGGTCGACGTCGGCGTGCGTCGGCAGCAAGTGAACGCGGAAGACGCACCGGCGCATGGCTTTTCGGGTCAGCGCGCCAGTGCACGCGGTCGACATCGGCACGTCGACCAAGGCGCGCGCGGGCTGCGGCATGGGCAGGCCGAGGGCCCACCAGCCGCTATCGGTGGCCGGACCGGGCACGGTGTCGACGAGTTCCCCGGCAGCCCGGGTGAGCAGTTCGGCGCCGATCTGCGGGGTGTCCATGCCGATCTGCAGGACGGGCAGCCCCGCCCGCGCGGCATCAGCGTGCGCGTTGGCCAGCCGTGGGTGCGGATCAGGCCCGGGTGGACCGAGTTCACCCGAATCTTGTGCTGTCGGGCGGCTACAGCAGGCCGGGGTCATCGGAGGTCCTCGATTCGGATCGTGGCATTGGCGAAGTATCGGCCTTCAAGCGTTTGCTACGAGTATGCTGCGGGTGGGGAGGTGTCAGCGCCGATGCTGGCGATCGCCTGGCGACCGCCCGAACCGTCCGAGTAGGACCCGACCCAAGCGGAATCAGAAGCCCGCGTATCGGGCCGACCACAGCGCCTCGACCCGACGGAGGAAGCAGCGATGATCCAGCACAGCGCCCTGGGTAAAGTCTCGCCACCTGACATGCGTTATGAGAACACACTGATCATCGCCAATGGGGACTACCCGAACCTGACACGAGGTTGGAGGAACCATGACGGACTCAACCGGCACGAAACCCGGCCTCGGCCGCTTCGGATCATTTAGTCGCGGAGTAACGCCAGAGCAGGCGAAGGACATCGAGGCGCTGGGCTACGGCGCCGTTTGGGTCGGCGGTTCCCCGCCGGCAGAGCTGGACTGGGTGGAGCCCCTTCTCGAGCAGACCACGAGACTGCAGGTCGCCACCGGCATCGTCAACATCTGGACCGCGGCCGCCAAGCCGGTCTCCGAGTCTTTCCACCGCATCGACCACGCCCATCCCGGCCGGTTCCTGCTCGGGATCGGTGTGGGACATCCCGAGGCCCAAGCCGAATACCGCAAGCCCTACGACGCGCTCGTCGACTACCTCGACCAACTCGACGAGCACGGCGTCCCGGTCAACCGGCGAGTCGTCGCCGCGCTGGGGCCGCGGGTACTGAAGCTGGCCGCCCGCCGCAGCGCCGGCGCCCATCCCTACCTGACGACGCCGGAACACACCGCGCAGGCCCGCGAGCTGATAGGACCGTCGGCACTCCTCGCGCCCGAGCACAAAGTGGTGCTGACCACCGACGCCGAGGAGGCCCGAGCCATCGGCCGCAAGGCGCTCGACATCTACTTCAACCTGACCAACTATGTGAGCAACTGGAAGCGGTTGGGTTTCACCGATGAGGACGTGGCACGTCCCGGCAGCGATCGCCTTATCGATGCCCTCATCGCCTATGGCACCATCGATGCCATTGCGGTGCGGCTAACCGAACATCTCGACGCCGGCGCGGACCACGTCGCGATCCAGGTCCTCACCGGGCCCGACCAACTGGTCCCCGCACTGGCCGAGCTGGCCGGTCCGTTAGGGCTGACGCCGAAGGGCTGAGCATCCTGCTCGGTTAGGGTTTGACCATTCGGTTGCTGGTCACCGGCAGCGCGGGTCGTCGGCGCACTCCCACACGCAGGAACGCCGCCGCCGTGGCGAAATTGGTGTTCACCGGGACCAGAACCTGCTTGCCCGGCGCACATCGCCGATCCAACGTCAGCCGAGGAAGAGCTTCATCCCCTCATGCGTCGCCTTGAACCCGAGCCGTTCGTAGAAGCGGTGCGCATCGGTACGAGCCTTGTTGGTGTCGAGTTGGATCCGGACGCATCCGCGTGCGTGTGCCTCTTCGATCGCCCAACGCATCATGCGCTCGCCGATACCTTGTCCACGCAGGTGGGCGGCCACGCGCACGGCCTCGATCTGGGCGACCTGTCCGCCACGCCACATCAGATACGGGATGAACGACATCTGAAAGGTGCCCACGATTTCGCCATCGAGCTTCGCCGCCACCAGCAACTCGCCGGGGTCGGCATCGATCCGCTCGAAAGCTGCCAGATAATACGCGGGCAACGGAGGTCCCAGCTCAACCGGGACATCGGGAATCGCATCCTGCGCCAGCAGCCGCACGATGTCCTCGAGATCCTCCCGACGGGCCGCCCTCACAATTAACTTGCCGTCATTCATTAGCCCTCCAGCAGTAGATCGTGATCTTCATATCGTGGATATGGCCGGCGCGCGACGCCTCCTCGTCTACTACAACGCGCGTTGGCCGCCGACCTGCGCTGACGACGTACGGGTTGACGATCGTGGATCGGAGGACCAGTGATGCCGGTGACGTAGCTCCGGGCTAGTGCTCGAAATGCCCGTCTCCCGCCCCGGCGCGTGTTGCAGGCTCTTGGTTGCGGCGGCCAGCACGATGACAGCCCGTTGAGCCAGACGCGGCGGCGTGGTCCCGGCCCGGACCAGCCGGGTCAGCTCGAGGCGCTGCAGGTCGGTCAACACGATCTGGTCGGGCGGCAGGACTATGACAACTGCCACCGGCCCCACAGCGAACGAATCGTCTCCGCGACGTCGTCGTAGTCCGGCCGCGTCACCCGCACATCGTCGACCTCGGTCATGCCCACAGCTGTAGGGGACCGCGAGTGACATCGGCTGCGACCGCAACACCTGCATATCGATTGTGACCGGCGCCCGCCGTGGCCTGGACGGAGCACTCGCCCAGCCACATCGACGCGTTATAGCAGGCCCAGCAGTTGGAGGTCGGCGGCGTACTTGACGATCACCTCCCGCGTCACATGCGGAATGTCCTTGTCCGGACCGATCTTCGCGTCCTGCACCGCCGCATGGAACCGCTCGGCTGACGCGGTGGACCCGCGTATCGGCTGCTGCGGTCGCTGATAGTTGTGCAGCAGTGGCAGTAGCGAGTGCTGGCGCTGCCGGTCCGGCAGGGCGCGCATGGCGGTCTCGAACCGCTGCAACCACGCGTCGTAGTCGGGAATGCGTTCGATCTCGTACCCGGCATCGACCAGCCAGTTGACGTACTCGTCGAGCCCGATGCCATCGTCGTACGGGTTCACCACGTGGTAGGTCTGGAACCCGGCCGCTCGTGCACCGATGGTGGCAATTGCCTCGGCGATGAAGTCGACGGGCAGTCCGTCGTAGTGGGCTCGCTGTCGCTTGCCGCCCGAGCCGAGGTCGTAGAACGAGCCGGGCGCGATGCCGGTCGCGATCAGGCTCAGCATCAATCGGGTGAACATGTCCGGGACGTTGAGCTGACCGGCGTACCGGGGCTCCGCCAGGATCATGTCACAGCGGAACACCGCAACCGGCAGGCCGCACAGGTCGTTGGCCTCCCGCAGCAGGACCTCAGCTGCCCACTTGCTGTTCCCATAGCCGTTCGCGTAACTGTCGTCGACCGCGCGGGTTGGACTGATCACCCGGATGTCGGTGTCCTCGAGGAATGCCGATGGTTCGATCTGACTGCCCACGGCGACGGTCGACAGGCCGGTGAAAGACTTCAGCTTCGTTGTGAGCGCGAGGCGGATCAGTTCGGCTGTGCCCACGACGTTGGGGCCGAACAGCTCGCTGTACGGAAGCACATGGTTGACCAGTGCCGCGGGATCGACGATCAGGTCTACCGTGTCTGCCAGCCTTTGCCACACAGCCTGATTCAGCCCGAGGTCGGCCTCGCCTTTGTCGCCGGCGATGACCTCGAGATGATCGGCGGCCAGCTCGCGATAGTGCGCCAGCAGCTTCGGATCGCCGCTGTCGAAGGTCTTGTCCAGGCGTGCACGCGCTGTGGCGTCGTCCTTGGCCCGTACCAGGCAGATCAGTGTCCCGCCGACGAACGCCAACCGCTCCAGCCATTGCAGCGCCAGGTAACGCCCCAGGAACCCGGTCGCGCCGGTCAGCAGGACCGTCCGCACCTCGGCGCTCGGCCCGGGCAGCGAGGACGCGGCCGCGAGCGTCTGGGTGTCGAGGAACTTCTCCAGCGTCAGGTCGCGGGCGTGCACCTCGGTGGCGTCACGCCGGCCATGTACCGCTGCGAACGTCGGCCGCTTGGTGCCGGGCGCCCGCTGCGTCTCGATGTAGTCGGCGAGGGCGCGCAAGTCGGTGGCCGGACTGACGATAACCCCCACCGGCACATCGACGTCGAGGATGTCACGCAGCAGATTGCCGAATGTCAACGCCGACAGCGAATCTCCGCCCAAGTCGGCGAAGTGCACATCCGGCCGTAGGTCGCTGGCCGTCGCGCCCAGAATCGCACCCGCGGCCCAGGTGACCGTCTCCAGGACAGGACGATCGCCGACACCTTGGCGCAACGCGCTCAGCTCGTCGGCCTCGGCTTCTGCCAGGTCGGTGTAGAGCCGCTCCAACCGAGGGCCGTACTGCTCCTTGAGCTTCGGGCGGGCCAGCTTGCGGATACCGGTGAGCAAGCCGTTCTCGAGTGTGAACGGTGTTGTTTCGAGAATGAAATCGCGCGGGATTTCATAGGACTGCAGTCCGGCCGCCTGCGCAATATTCTGAATCGACGCGCTGATCAACGGCTTCAGCGATCGGATGTCATGGGCGGACAACGCATCCTCGGTGGGTACTACGACCGCCAGCAGATACGAGCGGGCACTGTTGCCGTAAACATAGATCTGCCGCACCAGCGGGCTTTCAGCGAAGAGTGCCTCCAACTTCGAGACCGTGACGAACTCGCCCTGCGAAAGCTTCAGCACGAAGTTCTTGCGGTCGAGATAGACGAGTTGATCAGGACCGACCTCGGCAAAGATATCTCCGGTGTGGTAAAGGCCGTCGGAGTCGAACATCTGGGCGGTGACGTCCGGCCGCTTGTAGTAGCCGGGGATCAGCTCTTCGGATTCGATCAGCAACTCGCCTCGAGGATACGGCCGGTCGGTGCGGAAGTAGCCCAGATCGGGGACGTCGACAAGCTTGTAGTCGCCCACCGGCGGGCGCTGCACCTGATCGTCGACGAGCATCACCCCGGCCTCGGTCGCGCCGTAGCCGTTCGCCAGATGCAGGTCGAGGCAGGACTCGACCCATGCCTTCACTACCTCGGAGATCGGCGCGGAGCCCGTGGCCGCCGAAACGAACCGTCCGCCGAGGAGGTTCTGCCGCAACTCGGCCATCACCTCGGCTTCCAGGGCCGTGCGGTCGGCCGTGTCTGTGGCCCGACGGTGCACTCGGCTCTGGAACTCCCCATACAGCATTTCCCAGATTCGCGGCACGAACGTCAGCTGCGTGGGTCGCACCAACGACAAGTCTTCCAGAAGGGTCGACAGGTCGCTCTTGGCGGCGAAATAGGCCGTGCCGCCGGTGCTGAGCGCCATATAGAGGCCCGCCCGTCCCATGATGTGGCTCATCGGCATGAAGCTGAGGACGATCGACGGGTCGGTGCTGCGTTGGCCCCACCTCTCGATAGCCGACCTGCGCCACTGGCTGGCCACCAGGCGGCCGGGAAACATGGCGCCCTTCGGTGTGCCGGTGCTCCCGGAGGTATAGATCAGCGATGCCAACGCCCCTGGTTCGTCGGAAACGAAGGGCGGCGTGGTCGGCAGTGACTTCCCCCGCTCGAGCGCGTCGACCAATATTTCAACGTCGACCCGGCTGCCTGCGTCGACCAACCGCGTCTTGGCGATTTCCAACGCCTCGCGCTGATCATCGACCTGCGGGCGGTAGTCGAACACGATCAGCCGGGCCGGCGCGTGCCCGGTGAGCACCAATTCGACGGCATCGATGAGGTCGTCGACGCTCGATGCGATCACGGCCGGCTCCGCCTCGGCAACAATCGGCCGCAGCTGGGCGACGGGCGCGCTTTTCTGCAGCGGAACCGACACGGCACCCATGCGCATCAGCGCCACATCAATGGTGGTGTAGTCGACGCTCGTAAAACCCAGGACACACACGCGATCACCGGGTCGCACCGAATCGTCTGTCAGGGCGCTCGCAATCGCGCCCGCTCGGTCCCACAATTCGCGGTAGGTGATGGCCTCGAACCGGGGCAGCAATACTGCCGAGGTCCGGCCGGTCTGCTGGTCCTCGACGAACTGGACCGCACGTTGTCCCAGCGCGGGCCGGTCCGCATAGCCTTCCATCACAGTTTGCACGATCTGTGACAGCTGAAGTTCAGGCTGGTCGATCGCGTCTCTGACGGCCTCGTCGGGCCGGGCATCGGCGAACTGCCTATCGGTGGCGTACATCTCCGCGATGCGGCGGTCGAGCCGCGACTCCCATGTATCGGTCGACATGAACTCACCTCGAATCTCTGGAATGGCACTCATGAGTGTCACTTGACACTTTCAAGTGTCAGAGCGACACTTCGAGATGTCAAGGAGGAATGTGATGACAGTGACGAGAACCACCGAACGACGCAGCGCCGTGCAGCAGAAAAAGATGCAGGTCACCACCGACGCGATCGTCAACGCGACCCAGCGTGCGATGCATGAGCACGGCCTCGATTGCACCGTCGAGGAGATCGCGGCTCTCGCCGAAGTCGGTCGCCGGACGGTGTTCCGCCATTTCGCCACCCGTGAGGATCTGATGCAGGCCGCTATTGCGGCGGGCTTTGCCGATCTCTTCGGTTCCGTCCCGAGCTACAGCGGGGGCGACTGGACGGCCTGGCTGGCCGACCTGGCACGGCTGGTGCATCAGAGGTCGGCCAAGGCCGGACGGGTCATCTCACACCTGAGGACGCGCCGCTTGTCGCCGCAGCTATCGGGTGCCTACAGCGAGCATCTTGTCGCGCTGCACCTGATGTACGCTGCCACCGCGACCACGCTGTGGGAAGCAGCAGGAGGCGACGGCCCACCACCGGAGCGGTTGCGCCAGACGGTCGCCGCACATTTGAGCCCGCTGTTCACTCAAGCGGTGCTGCTCGACGCCGAAGGCACCCCTGAGTTCGCCACCGAAATCGCGACCACCGCCATTACAGCCACCATGCGCGAGCTGATCGGCAGCGAAGGAGCCTCCGTACCGACCCCTCCACCGGCCAGCCGATGAGAATGTGGCACTTCGCTGTATTCGGCCACGGAGGCCTCCAATCCGGATCGAGCCGAGATCGGCATCGTCGGCCGGGTTCACCGCAGTGGCGGTGTGAGTGCGCTTGTGCGGGGTCGATACCAACCACGATCATGGAGCACGGTCCCTTCTCACATCGCTGGGGTCGGGATCCGCGGCGGACAATCCGATTTCAAGTACCGTGCCCGTCTTTCTGGTCATGCATCTCTTCAGTCACGCCGCGTAGCAGACCGGATGGCGCGACACACCCCGATCGGGTCAGCCGAGCACCTCGGCGACAGCAAGCTCTCGGGGCGCGGGCGGCGAGCACGTCGATGGCCTCGTGTAGATAGGCGTAGGCGGTGGATTTGCCGATCTTGTTGTCGGTCGCGAGTTGTGTGACGCGAGTGCCGTCGAGGAACCACCTCAGTACCAGCACTGCCTGCTGAAAGCTGGTGAGCGCCCGCCTGCCGGTGCGGGTGCCGCGGCGGCGCCGTTCGGTATCGAGCAGGCCGGTCAGGAATACCACGGTGCGGTCGCGCACCGGCAGGACCGCCGTGTATGTCACACTCATCAGGCGCAGAACCTCGTCTGTGAAGCTGTTTCTTAGTCGAATCAACTTCTTACGGGTGTTCTGCGCTTTTATGTTGCAGCACAAGGTGATTCGTGTGTCACGAACGCCTCCGTCGGCCGAGCCCGGCCGACTACCCGGTCAGCGCCTACTGGTTGGCACCAATCGTTACTCGGAAAGGCTCAATGGCCCACGGCTTTTTCGGGAACTTGAATGAAAACATTGTGGCGAAGGAAAAATTCGTCGCAATGAGAGACGAAACGATGCTAATCACTGCAAATAGGCATGGCTCCGGCTGCATGTTCCCATGCGGTGACAAAGGAGTAAGCTCATTCCTTTCGGTGTCGATAGCATCTCGGTGTCGATAGCGTCGAAATGCTACTGAGCAGGTAGTAGCAGGCGACGGCGACTAGATGCCATGGCGATCGAACGCCCTGCACCAGGTGATTGTCTACTGAACAATGCAACCGAGGAGCAGCATCATGACAGTGGTCCAGAATTTCATCGACGGCAAGCTCGTCGACTCGGTCGGCGGTGCGACGATGGCGCTCGTCGATCCCACCACTGGCGATCAGTACGGCACCGCCCCGGCGTCCAACGAACAGGATATCGACAACGCGTACGCAGCGGCGGCCAGGGCGTTCTGCGACTGGAAACGCACGACGCCGTCGCACCGCCAGAAGGCGCTGCTCGATTTCGCCGACGAGTTGGAGAATGTCGCCGACGCGCTTGTTGAGGCCGAGGGCCGCAACACCGGCAAGCCGAACCACGTCACCTTGGCCGCAGAGATCCCGCAGATGCTGGACCAGACCCGGTTCTTCGCGGGGGCGGCGCGGGTTCTCGAGGGCAAGTCGGCTTGCGAGTACCTTGCGGGCCATACATCGTGGATCCGCCGGGAACCGGTCGGCGTCATCGGGCAGGTGACGCCGTGGAATTACCCGATGATGATGGCAATCTGGAAGTTTGTTCCCGCGATCGCGGCGGGCAACACCGTGGTGATCAAGCCGAGCGACACCACCCCGGTGACGACGGTGATGCTGGCCGAACTGGCCTCCAAGCACCTGCCGCCAGGCGTGCTCAATGTGGTCACCGGTGACCGGGTGACCGGCGCGGCGGTGGTGGCGCATCCGACCCCGAAGATGGTGTCGATCACCGGTTCGGTGGCCGCGGGCCGTGCGGTCGCGGAGTCGGCCGGCGCCCGACTGAAGCGCACGCATCTGGAGTTGGGCGGCAAGGCGCCGGTAATCGTGTTCCCCGACGCCGATATCGCTGCTGCCGCCGAGGGCATCGCGGCCTCGGGCTATTTCAACGCCGGGCAGGATTGCACGGCGGCCACCCGGGTGCTCGGTCACGCGTCGGTGGCCGATGATTTGACCGCGGCGCTGGCCGAGCAGGCCAGCAGTGCAACAACGACGTTCGGCAAGCCCGCCGACGACGAGGACGCCTGGGTACCACCGGTCAACAACGCCAACCAACTACAGCGGGTGCTCGCCTTCCTCGATGAGGTGCCCGATCACGCTTCGGTCGTGGTCGGCGGGCACCGGCAGGGCGACCACGGGTATTACGTCGAGCCGACGGTCATCGGCGGGCTGCGCCAGGTTGACCGGCTGAGCCAGAACGAGATCTTCGGCCCGGTGATCACCGTGCAGTCGTTCATCGACGAAGACGAGGCGATCCGATGGGCCAACGGCGTCGAATACGGGCTGGCGTCCTCGTTGTGGACCAAGGACGTGTCGAGGGCGCTTCGCGTGTCGGCCGCGCTTGACTTCGGCACGGTGTGGATCAACACCCACACCGCGCTGATCGCCGAGATGCCGCACGGCGGGTTCAACTCGTCCGGGCACGGCAAGGATCTGTCGATGTACGGGCTGGAGGACTACACCCGCGTCAAGCATGTGATGGCGAAGATCGGCTAACTGGCGCTCTGGTGGCGGACCCGTTCCGATGGATACGATTGATTTCCACTTTCGGGTGCTTGGAGGATCGCGGGTCGGCAATGTCGGTCCCCGCGATAATTTAATCGGTTTGAGCGGACAGCGCTGGCAAACGTCCGGCGAATCGCCGATCGGACCTCGAATCTCATACGCCCTACGGCAATGCCGCTTAGCTCGCCCCCTGTAGAGCTGTGACCGGCGGTTTTGCGGATGGTCGTCGTTGTGTCGGCGTGATGCAGCTTTGGTTGGCCAGCCGGATGGTAGCGGGTCCGGTGTGACGGGTTCCCTTGTCTGCCTTGCGTTTTACTCGGAAGCTGTTGTGTCTGGCGCGTTTGACGACGCGGGGGTAGGAGCGGTGGCGGCGGGGGTTGAGGTGGCGTTTTGCGGTGATCTGTTCGGCGAGTTCGGTGTGGAGCTCGAGTTGGCGGTCAGGGGGAAAAACCGTCCGGGCCTGCGATGGTGTCGCGGGCGAGTCGGACGGTCTGGGTGAACTTCACGCGGTCGGGATCGATGCCGGTCTCGACCGCGGCCCGGCAGATCAGCGAGCAGATCGCGTAGTGGGCGATGAGGAATCCGTATATTTCCTGGCGGACCATGTCCGGGGTTTGCGAGCGCAGGGTTTTGGCGGGGCCGCGGAGCTGCGTCTTGATTTGCCTGTTCGCGGCTTCGTGTTCCCAGCGTTGGTGATAGGCCTCGGCCAGGATCAGCGAGGGTGCCTCGTGCGGGTCGAGGATGGTGGTGAGCAGGCAGATCAGCTCACCGCCTTCGCCACGGTCGGTGATCTCGTACTCGATGACGCGGGCGAAACGAGTCCGGTCCCAGTCCAACTCCTCCCCGGCTATGGCCGCCTCCAGCAGCTCGGCCCGCATTTTCGCCGGGGTTTTGGGCGCGAAAAGCAGTGTCACATAGGAGCCGTCACCGAGGCGGTCCACGATCGGCAGGTCCATAATGTCACCGAGACGCCACAACAGGTCGGCGTCGGTGTCGGCGCCCTGGCACCACAGTTTGAAACTGTAGAACCCCTGGTCACACACCAACATCATGCCGGGTTCGAGTAACCAGATCAGTTCGGCCGCGCGGTGCGTTCACCGGTGCCCTTGCCCACGACCGGCCCGATCACCGCGCCCAGGCTCACATGCGAGCCGCATTCGGTCAACGTCACCACCCGTGCCTGTGGCAACACTCCCTTGCTCGGTTTACCGAATTCCGTTGCGTTGGCCTCGGTGTCGGCCACGTCGAACACCATGCCATCAATCGAGACCAGCCTGCGTCGCGCGTAGAACGCGTCCAGGGTCAGCCGCGACGCCACCGGCACCGCGATCCGCTCGAACAGTGTTTTCATCGGCTCGAACCCCAGCCGCTGCCGGGCCTGGGTGATCCCACCCGAGGTCGGCAAACTCCACTTCGGATCCCAACAACGCCAAAGCCGCAGCGGCCCAACCAGTTTCCGCATCACCCCCTCGTAGTCCACACCTGCGAACAACGCCAACGCGACCACGAAATACATCACCAAATGCGGCGGCAACGTCCCACCACGACGCTTGGGCGCCTTGCCGTGCTCGGAAATCGCCATCTCCACCGCATCACGGTCCACCACAGCGGTCAACACACCCAACAACACCTGATCGATCAACGACACCGCACCCACATCCACCACGTCGGCGACGCTAACCCCAGCACCGACACGATCCGGCACCGACACGCCCAAAAACGCTCCACACCAACCAGTCTCACAGACCAACCAGCTGGCACTACATCGCAATCATGCCGATGACCTGCGAAAACACGTCAAGCTAAGTGGCATTGCGCCCTACGGTCGACTACGCCATCGCAGTCGATACAGACGAGTCACCCATCGTCGACGAAGTACTCGGTCCCGCCTACGAGCAGGCGCATATGACCTTCGCTGCTACAGAAGATCTGCTGGTGGCGTTCCGTCCTCGAAGGTGGTGGTGCACGCCGATTCCAGCTACCGACAGATGAGTTGTTCGCAGGACTCGCGCGCACGTCGTCGAGACCGAAAAATGAGTCAGTTATCGAAGCCGCTGATTCGAGTCCCAGAGTCTGTTTCGAGTCGGCATTCGATGCAGCCGCAGCGCCACTTCCAGCCTCGACCGTCCGATCCATTTCGGCATTCTCACGGCGTACTGATCGACTACATTTACATTCGAGGGAGCATCCGATGACCGACTCCAGCCCCATCGATCTCAAGGCAAAGCATCGCGCAATGTGGGCACTGGGCGACTACCCCACCGTTGCCACCGAGGTGATCCCAGAACTGGGCCGACGCCTCGTTCAGGCACGCCGCATCGGTCCCGGTCAGCGGGTGCTCGACATTGCGGCCGGATCCTGGAACGCTGCGATCCCGGCTGCCGAGGCCGGTGCCGACGTCGTGGCGAGCGACCTCACGCCGGCTACGGCGCGAGAAAGCGGTCATCGATCGTTTTGCCGACGGCATCGAGTTCCGCGACTTCTTCAAAACCAACTACGGGCCGACGGTCGCCGTGTACAAGGCCATCGCCGCCGAGCCCGGCCGGATGCTCCGGCAGGTCCGCCAACCAGATAACCGCGCCGTCGCGTTCGTAGCTCCGGATGTCGCTGACCCGTTGATCGCCGACGCTCTGGACCTGAGCGACGGCCAACTGCGACCGATCGCTACAGCGCAGGCACGTCTGTGCAAGCCTCGGCCTACCGGATCCGATGGCGTCATTGTCGGCGGCACGATTGTCGGCGGCACGCCAGATCTGTCTCTGTCTCACTTTGCGTGATCCGGAACCCTCAGGCTGCCATGTTGCTGAGCAGGCTCCGGTTGTCGCTACGAGTTCGGATTCAAGATCATCTTTGGTAACTGTGGGTCGATAGGGTGCCGAGGGTGGCGAAGATTGGTTTTCTCGGTGTGGGCCGGATGGGGTTGGGGATGGCTGCGCGCATGATGGCCGCCGAGCATGAGGTGACGGTGTTCAACCGGTCCCCTGAGAAGGCTGCGGACTTGATGTCGGCGGGCGCCGTCCTGGCAGAGACGCCCCGCGCGGCGGCAGAGCAGGCTGATGCGATCATCGCGATGGTGGCCGATGACGATGCCTCGCGCGCGGTGTGGCTTGGTGAGAACGGCGCCTTGGCTGGTGATGTCGCGCCGGGTGCATTCGCAGTCGAGTGCTCGACGATCTCCCGGCCATGGGTGCTGGAACTGGCGAAACATGCCACCGCGCAAGGTCTTCGGTATATCGACTCACCTGTGACCGGACTGCCCGACGCTGCTGCGGCCGGCGAATTGACACTGTTCGTCGGCGCCGACTCGAACGATCTCGAAGCGGCACGTCCGATGCTGAAACCGTTGTGCACCAACATTGTTCGTTTCGGTGACGTCGGTGCTGGTACCGCGTATAAATTGTTGCAGAACCTCCTCGGCTCCATCCAGATCGCCGCGACTGCGGAGGCCCTGCGTATCGCCGAGCTGGCCGGGCTTGATCTGACGACCGTCGTGGACACCCTCTCCCTCAGCAGTGCCGCCAGCCCCACTGTGGTGCGCGTCAGCCGGCTGATGCTCGAGGGCGTGCACGACCGCGAAGTCGCTTTCACGGCCGCCCTGCGCCTGAAGGACACCCGCATCGGTGTGGAACTGGCCGATGCCGTCACCGCTCCTGCCGCGTTGGGCCACGCAGCCTACGACATCTTCGAGCGACTCGTCGAGGCCGGTTACGGTGAGCTCAACGAAACCAAGGTCATCGACCTGCTGCGTGAGTGACGTGCACCCTGGGGTTTCAGTCGCTCAACAGGATTCGCTTGCGGAGTAGGAGATGGACGCGTGCTAGGCCGCCGAGTTCGAGAGTTGGTCTGACTTCTAGCTGACCTCAATCAGTCCTAGTCCAGAGCAGTCCATCCTTCCACGGTCGCGGGCCCAACTCCCCTCGGATGCACGCTAGCCGGTGAACCGCCTGCTCTTGACGCGCCGTACTGAGCACGAGTACTCGAGGGTGCCGGGCCCCGGGGAATGCCGGAGGTCGGAAACCTCCCGCTGCCGAAAGAGCTGCTGGCTCGAGGTATCACCGACATGGTGCGGATCTCCGACGCACGCATGAACGGCACGGTGTACGGCACCGTCGTCCTGCACGTCGCACCCGAATCCGGGGCCGGCGGCCCACTCGCGGTAGTGTGCACTGGCGTTTCATCGAACTCGATGTCGAAGCCCGCAGCCTGCGGGTCGACCTCGGCGACGATGAACTCGCCCAACGGAGAAAGACTCTCAGGCCGTCAACCCCGGTCGCGGACAGCGGGTACCAGCGGCTCCACATCCACCACGTGCTCCAGGCCGACCGTGGCGCCGATCTGGATTTCCTGGTCGGTCGCCGTGGTTCGGCGGTACAGCGGAACAACCACTCACCACCGACCGGAGGCATGGATGGAACAGACTGAACCGATCGCCGTCGTTACCGGAGCAGGCTCCGGACTGGGCCGCTCGATCGCCTTGGCCTTAGCCGAGACAGGGTGGACGGTCGTGCTCGCCGGACGACGCGAAGGCCCTCTGAAAGACACAGCCGCGCTGATCGACGGCCGGATGGTCGCGTTGCCCGCCGATGTCACCAACCCGGAGTCGGTGCGGGCGCTGTTCGCAGAGATCGACCGACGCTTCGGCAGGGTAGACCTGCTGGTGAACAACGCCGGCATATTCCCCACGGCCGCCGCGCCGGACGAGCTCACGTTCGACCAGTGGAAGTCCTGCGTCGACACCAACCTGACCGGCGCATTCCTCTGCGCGCAGGCAGCGTTCCGGATGATGCGCACACAGCAACCCCAAGGCGGCCGGATCATCAACAACGGATCGATCTCGGCGCACAGTCCCCGGCCGCACAGCATCGCCTACACCGCAACGAAACACGCGATCACCGGCCTGACAAAATCACTGTCGCTGGACGGCAGACCATACAACATCGCCTGCGGTCAGATCGACATCGGCAATGCCGCGACCGACATGACCGAGGCGATGAATCACGGTGTGCCGCAGGCGGATGGATCGATGCGCCCCGAGCCCACCTTCGACGCACACCATGTCGCCGCCGCCATCCAGTACATGGCGGGGCTGCCGTTGGAAGCAAACGTCCAGTTCCTCACAGTCATGGCGACCGCGATGCCGTTCATCGGCCGGGGTTAGCTATCCGGGCGAAGCCCTCGCACTCGCGCATATCGCCGCGTCCACCCGAGCCAGTTTGGCGGCAGCCCTCACCTGGCAGCGCGTCATCGAGTTTCTCGACACCGCCGCTTCGCCGCGCGAGGTGACCGATGTCAAATATTAATCATCATGAGCGGGAGGCGTTTTCGCTGAGGTTGCACTCCACTGCGGCACCTGTGGTGCACTGATGTCGACCGAGCCGGTGGCCCGTCAGCCGCCGGCGCAGCCGCCCTCCATCGTGCTGTGGTTGTAAGTGTTGCGCGTACCAGGACGATTGCGTTCGTTATGCCGGATCTTCTCCAGGTCGCGAACCACCGCTGCACGGCGAACGTCAGCTCCATCGGCGGCAGACCAACGACGCCGAATGCCTCCGCCACCGGAACAGCCGACCAAGAATTCGCCGAATATCCATGGCTATCAACCCTTCTGCGCCACCAAATGATAGCGGAGCGGTCAAGCAACATCGTCGTAGCGACCGCATAGTCAGTGGATGAGGGGCACGGCATCAACCCGGCGCCAGGTGCTGTTTCGAGCGTCGCCGACCAGCCGGGTCGATCCCAGCCACGGAACCGCACGCAACTAAACAAGTATCACTCGGAGGTCCGTGGTCACGAAGCGCGGGGCGCCGGGCGCCTGGGCGATCTAGCCAAATCCATAGAGCTCTTCGACCTGGCAGCGAACGAGCAGGCCGGTACGCGGAACGCAGTCAACAACCGGGCATGGTCCGCTGCTCCCCGCGCCCGCATGGGCGACATCAGTGGCGCGGTGGCCGAGGCAGTGCAGGTCCTGACAGAACTGGAGGCCAAAGTGTCGTCCACACGCACATTGAAAGTGCTCGAACCAGTCCGTAACCCAATCGGCGACAAGGCTCTTGGCGCCGACTTCCGCGAGCGTTTCGACGCTCTGTCGATGGTGCAGAAGGCGATCACGGCACGACCAGTGATCTGCTCGGCCTCGAGCTGCGGACTGTGGACGCGGCTGGAGCTCGCGCTATGCGGGACACGGTCGAGGACATCTATCGGCGCTCGTATGTCGATGCGATCGCGTCCGGTGACCCGTTCGACTCGTCGGCCGAATTCATGCACCGGTTCGACGCCTACACCGACCCCACCCGCGCTAGCGGGTTCGAAATGGTAGTGGCGCAGATCGACGGGACACCCGCCGGACAGACATAGGGATGGCCGCTCAATGCGAACAGTGTCTGGTGGAAGAGGTTTCAGCCTGACGATGACGCGCTGGATCGCGATGCATTCGTCGCCGAAGACGGCGCGCGGAGATTCGCGCGGAGCGAGATCATGGTGTGCGCCGAGTTCGTTGGCCGCGGTCTGGCTCGGGCGTTGCACGACGAACTGCTCGACGGTCAGCCACACCAGCGGGCGACGCTGCTGGTCGTGCCCGACAACGCGCGCGCGTACAACACCTATCGGAAGTGGGGCTGGTATCGCGTCGGCGCACTCCGACCGAGCTGGCCGGACGCGCCGACTTTCGATGTCCTGATCTACGACCTACACCCGGCCGATCAGTAGCGGTTGCCCGTCCCGGGCGGTAACGGCTCGTCCGTCTCACCGTTTGCGACAGCCTCGCGGTGCTCATCGTGGTTGAATCCGACCTGCGGCGCATTCACCAGGACTTCGCGGATGCCGCCCAGACCAAGCAGATCCCGGCAAGCCTGCTCGCCGTCTACAACACCCGCGAACCCATCAACGGTGTGCTGGCCGGCATCGTCGACCGGACTCGGCTCTTCAAGGGCCGCGTCGACGCCACGTCGAAGGCCCTGCCCAAGGCCTCGCAGTCGGTGTTCCTGCTCAACCAGGTTCGGCAGTTCGTGAAAGAGCTGCTGTTCGCCGACTATGCCCTCTCCGAGGATTCCGTCGCGCGGCAGAGCGCACAGCTGATCGGAGACAAGGCGTCCCAGGACGAATTTGTCACGGACGCAGTAACTCTCGTCGAGACGCTGTCGGCGCACATGGATCCCTGGCACGACATTTGCGAACTGCCCACCACTGGTGGACCCGCGAACCGGGTCGCGGACTTCCGGGACAAGTACATCAACATGACGGCGACGGGCCTGGTCGTCATCGGCCGCGTCGCGTACGAGATCCGGAAGAGTCCCGATCTCGAATGGCGGCTCGAACAGTACAAGCGACTGGCCACCGAGATCGACTGGCGGCGCAACGCTTCGATCTGGCGGAACAGCATCGTCTCGCCGGAAGGCAAGATCGCCACCCAGCGTGGGCCCGTACGCGTCGCCGCCGAGAAGGTCAAGGAACAGCTCGGGCTGGCCGCGGACTCCCCGCCGTAACTCGCCGCTGCCACAGCCGTTACTCGATTCCGCCGGGCTCTCCTTCGCCGGAGCCCGGCCTCGACACCCCTGTCCGTTCCGGCGATCCGCACGCCGGCGACTGTTCGATGAGGAATTCCCATGTACAACCCCGGATCTCAGCCCAATCCGCAGTACCCGAATCACCCTCAGTATCAGGGTATTCCGCCCTATCCGATACCACCGGCTCCGAAGAAGAAGCTGGGCCCGGGGATGATCATTCTCCTGGTCATCGGCGGCATCGTCGTACTGTGCGGCGGAATCGGCGTGCTGGCGGGCAACTCCAGCAAGGCGACACACGCGTCTCCCTCGGCGTCCGCGCACACCAGCGCTGCCGTCGAGTTGCAATCTGCTGCGCCGTTACCGCCTGCTGCGCCGGCACCGGCTCCCACGACTCCCGGGCTCAACACTCCCGTCCGCGACGGCAAGTTCGAGTTCGTCGTCACCGACGTCCAGTCCGGCGTGCAGACCGTCGGCACCAACCCCTACCTGCGGAAGACCGCCCAAGGCGCGTACACGATCGTGTCGATCACCGTGCGCAACACCTCGAAGGCGCCGCACGGGTTCTCCCCCGGCGACCAGTATGTCTTCGACACCCAGAACCGCAGATTCGGCAATGACGCCGTGGCCGCGATCAATCTGCAACCCGACACCAGCCTCTACGCCGACATCAACCCCGGCAACTCGGTGAGCGCGCAGGTGGTATTCGACTTGCCCGCCGATGCGCTGCCCGATCACATCGTGCTGCACGATTCGATGTTCTCTGGTGGCGCGACCGTCTCGCTGCGATCCTGAGGTTCATCGCTCGCACAGTCTCCGTCCAACGAAGGTGAACGACGCTGCGCAGCAGGCATCTTCGTCCGGCATTCCTCAGTGGCACACAGACATCGCTGAAACAGCCATGCAGACAACAGAACTCAATGAAGAAGGCACTCACATGATCATCAAGAAGGTCGCCGCTACTGCCCTGCTGACGATCGCCGCCACCGCGATCACCTTGTCGGACAACTGATCAGCATCACCACCAGAGCTGCACGAAATCTCCACAAATGTGCCACACATCATTGCGTTCGGCGATGGTGTCGCTTGCTCCGCGGGTTCAGCCTGATTCTTCGGCGGATACGGCACGGTGTTGCCGTGCCGACCGGCCGCCTTGACTTATTCGTAGGGAGTGAACACGAGTTGCGGTTCCTCCTCTTTAGTCATGGGAACGTAGTAGAGGGCGTCGAGAGCGGCGCGCTGTTGCGGCTGTCGTCGGCGCATCCTCGGTGGCGATGATGTCCTTGATGCCCAGCGGAATTCCTTGCAACAGACCTTTGTCGACACCGGCCGCGAAGTCCGCGTCGGCGGCGGCCGCGAGGGCCTGCTGATCGGTTCGTACGATATATGTCCCGAGTTGCTCGTCGAGTGCGTTTGCGCGCTCGATCGTCTTCTGCGTCAACTCAACGGCTGTTAGAGTTCCCGCACGCAAGGCTGCGGCGGCGGCAGAGATGGTCAGCGGCATCGCGTCCGGTGCGGTCGAAACTGCTGCCGCGCGTACTGAAGTCATGGATTTCTCCTACAGAGAGTGTGTGCGCTACCGCGCTGCTTGGAGTTCGGGCATGCGAATGTGGTGGTCGGTGGCCTGCTGGTAGCTGGAACCAATGGCAAATAGGGTCGATTCGTCGTGCGGGCGACCGACCAACTGGATGCTGGTGGGAAGCCCGGCGGTCGCGCCTCCTGATGGGCAGGCAGGCAGGCAGAGCGCTGGACTGCCGGTGAGATTGAACGGGATCGAATTTCGCATGACTCTGGCGAGCCAGGCGGCGCTGCCCTGTGTGTCCGCGATGGCATCCAATTCGGGGGCGACTGCACAGACACTGGGCGTGATCAATGCGTCGGTGCCCTTCATCGCGACCTCGAGTTGCCCCTGGGCGATGCGCCGGTAGCGCAGGCTACGCAGGTAGTCCACGGCCGGGATGTAGGGGGCGTCCGCGAGCAACCCTGCTCCCATCGGGTCCCGGTTCTCCACGTCGTAGACGTGGTGCTGGTGATAGGACAGCGTCTCGGGGTACATCACTGCGAGGGCCGCTGTTTCCCATAGGTCGACGTCGGCCAGTGCGACATCGACGACAACCGCGCCGAGTTCGGTCAATTCGCCGATGGCCTGTTCGAATGCGGCCGCGATCTCGGGGCTGAGGCTGTCTTCGAACCAACCGCGGGGTCGGCCGAGCCGTACTCCGCGCAGATCGGCGGGCAACACCCGGGAGTAGGCGGGTACCGGGCGGCGTGAGGAATTCTGGTCGCCAGGGTGGAATCCTGCGATCGCTTCGAGCATCACCGCGGCATCACGCACGGAACGAGCCATCGGCCCGGCATGGTCCAGCGTCCAGGACAACCCCATGACACCGTCGCGTGGTACTCGACCGTAGGTGGGTTTGAGACCGGTGATGCCGCAGTACGCGGCGGGAATGCGGATCGAGCCACCGGTATCGGTGCCGATCGCGAGTGGCATCTCCCCCGATGCGACGGCGGCACCGGAACCGGACGACGAGCCGCCGGTGGTGCGAGTGGTGTCCCAGGGATTTAGGCAGCGGCCGAACGTCTTGTTTTCGGCTCCGCCGCAGGCGAATTCGAAGGTGTGCAGTTTGGCCAACCGCACACCGCCTGCCGCGCCGAGTCGGGCGGCGAGTGCGGCGTCGGCCTTGGGAACGTTCTCCCGGTAGAGTGCGGATCCGCCGGTGGTCGGCACGCCATCAGTGTCGATGATGTCCTTGAGACCGTAGGGCACGCCCTCGAGCAGGCGCGGTACTCCCGATCGCCAGCGGTTCGCACTCTCGGCGGCCTGTGCCAGTGCGGAGTCTGCGAGCAGGGTGAGTACCGCATTTAGCGTTCCGTCGAGTTGATCGATGCGGTCCAGGCACGAATGCGTCGCTTCAATGGGCGAGGCTTCGCCGGCCCGGTACGCGGCGAGCAAGTCCGTAGCAGTGAGCTCCCATAATTCGGTCATCGCGATTCATCTCCTGATTCGAGCCAGCCTGTTGCGGACGATGGTTCGATAACGTCACCGACGAAGACCAGGGGTATGTGGCGCAATCGATCCAGTCGTGGCGCCATGGCGCGGTGGGTGTGCACGGCGGTTTTCAGTCGGTCGCGGTCGAATGACAGTCCTTGATCCAATGCGCATTGGCGGAAGTGTTCTATTGCACTGTCGAGTTCATCTTGTGGATGCATGTTGATCTCCTTCGTGTTCCGAGCGAGAACGGTTTCCTCACGCCGCGAGTTGCGGTGCAGCGCGAATGTGGTCTGTTGTTGGTGGCCGCAAGGTTTCACCGATGAAGGCGGTGAGCACTATGCACGTGAGCAGGACTGTGATGACGCCGGCCAGCGCGGAGCCGATCCCGAAAGTGCCGACAAGCGCGCCGACCGCGATCGAGCCGAGCCCCATTCCGATGTCGGCGGCGATTCGGTACGCTGACAGGCCGCTCTCCATGGAGAGTGCGAGGTCGACCGCTGAGATGGACGGCAGAACCCATCCGGTACCGATCGCGGTGCCGAGCAGCGCGCTTGCCACCACGTACAGCCCCAACGAATGCGATTGCACCGCGTGGTAGGCCAGCATCGAACCGATGACGCCGAGGCTCATGCCGAACGTGGTGGTGGGCAGTCTCCCGACCCGGTCGGCAAGGGTCCCGGCGACGTACATGGCGAGCATGTCGAACATCGCCGCCACCGTGAGAACCATCCCGAGGACGAACCCGCTGAGCCCGAAGTACCGAGCCGCGGTGAGCGGCATCAGCGTCAACGCCAATCCGCCGCGCAACGACTGACCGAGGCCGCCGAGCACGAGCACGGATAGTGCTCGCGGCCTTGCGAATTCGGGGATCGAGGGCAAGCCGAGCCGGGGCTTGCGTTGACTGGCGAGGTAGGGCAGATGCAGCCGCACCACCGCGCTGGCCAGCAGACTGAGCGCGGCGCATACCGCGAACGCGAACCGGGGCCCGAAGGCCTCGACATCCACCCAGGCTCCGGCGAGCGCGGCCCAGGTCAATCCGCCGCCGGCCAGCGGTCCGACCGCGATCCCGAGGAACCATGCGGCGTTGAACCCGCCGAGTGCCCGTCCTTCCGCCCCATCGCCTGCGGCGCGGATCGCCAGTTGCGGCCCCACCGCCACGAACATCACCGTGCCGAGCCCTTGGAAGGCCCGGGCTACGCCCACGATCCACGGGTTCGGGGCAATGGCCGTGACGGCGGAGCCGACGCCGAAGATCAGCAGGCTCAAACTCAGCGCGCGTCGTGGCTCCAGGTACGGGAGCCATCGTGTGCCAATGACATTCATTGTGAGGGTGACCATTTGCATCGAGGCCACCACAATGCCGGCGGATAGTGGGCTGGCGCCGAGTGCGACCGCGAGGATTGCGGTCAGCGGTGAGGTGAGACCGAAGGCGACTCCGCACATCACCACGAGACCGAGGAATCCTCGAATCATCGGAGGGTTTGCGGTCGGCTTGGCCGTCTGAATGTCGGACATCGTTGTCGCCTTCTGTCGTACCTCCTCAAATCGCGGTGCTAGCCGACTGTGACCGTGGTCAGATCGGCGAACCACGATTTGGGCTGGACGAATCCCTTGACGTTGGGGGCCAGTGCACGCGGGTTCTTGTCGCTCACGATGTCCAGCCACGCCGCGTCCTGCGTGAGCAGTGCCACCACCTGCGAGTAGATCGCACTGCGCGCGGAATCGTCGAGCGTCGCCTTGGCTTGCTGGAGCAGGGCGTCGACCTGTGGATTGGAGTACTTACCGGCGTTCGATGAGCTGTGGGAGCCGAACCAGGTGTTCCAGAAGCCTTCCTGCTGCATCGACAGGCTGATGTTGATCATGTCGGCGCCACCGGGGATTTTGCCGTTGAAGAAGTCGGTCAGCATCGATGCCCATTCGACCGGTTCCAGGGCCACCTTGACGCCCACGGCCGCGAGGTCCTGCTGCAATGCCTGGTTCATCGGGGTCGGGATCATATTGCCCGATCCACTCGTCGGATACGACAGTCGCAAGGCGAAGCCGTTCGGGAAGCCGGCTTCCGCCAGCATGGCCTTGGCCTTGGCCGGATCGTAGGAGTACAGGTCGTTCTGGGGGCGGTAGGCGGCATTGGCGCGTGCCCCGGTCTGAAGCATGGGTTCAGCGGTGCCCTTGAGCAGCTGACTGACCATGGAGTCGCGGTTGATCGCATAGTTCAACGCCTGCCGCACTTTCACATTCGCGAGCGGGCCCTTCGTCACGTCGAGTACCCACGGCCACGTATGGTCGTACGAGTTGGTCAGCACCTGGTACCCAGCGGCCTCGAGCGAGGGCACGTCGTCCGGCGAGGGAACCTCGATCCAGTTGACCTGCCCGGAGCGCAGTGCCGCCACGCGGGCTGTCACATCTGGAATCGGCTTGAACACCACACGGTCGACTTTGGGGCGGCCACCCCAATAGTTATCGTTCGCGGTGACGGTGAGCTGCTGGCCGCGCTTGTAACTTTCGAATTTGAACGGCCCGGTGCCGACCGGGTTGAGTGCGAAGCGCTCGTTGCCGAGCTCCTTGACCGCCTTCGGTGATGCGAAGAACACGGTCGCAAGGTTGCTGGGCAAGTAGGACAACGGACCGTCGGTGTCGATGCGGACGGTCATGTCATCCACCTTGGTGGCCGACTTGATGCCGGCAATATTCAAACTGGCCTGCGCATTCAACTCCGGGTAGTAATACTGGCTCGTCTTGTTCATGTAGCGGTCGAAGTTGAACACCACGGCATCGGCGTTGAACGGCTCGCCGTCGTGAAATTTCACGCCGGTTCGCAGCGTGAACGTCCACGAGGACCCGTCCTCATTGGGTGTCCACTTGGTGGCAAGGCCCGGGATGAGCGCCGGAATCTTGTCACCTTGCCTGAGGTCGAACTTCGTCAGGCCGTCGTACAGCTGATTGCCGACCCAACGGATACCCTCGTAGCCCTGGTTCTGGGACATGCCGGTGTCGAGTAGCGGGATGTCCGAGGCTGTCATGCCGATCGCGAGGGTCCCGGCAGCGCTCCCGCCGCCACCGGATGGGCCGCCACATGCGACGGTGGTCGCCATCAGCCCGGCGAGCAGTGCTGCTGCAACGGCCCTTCTGCGGGTGAACTGCACTTTCATGGATCTAGTTCCTCTCGGGAATACTGAACTGGCGGTTCAGGACGCCAGGGGTAGTGCGGTCGGATTGGTTTCGGAGGTGAGCAGGCAGGCGCTGAGGTGGTGTTTTCCCACCGTGGTCAATTCCGGCACCTGGATCGAGCATTGATCGGTGGCGACAGGGCAGCGGGTATGGAACACGCAGCCCGAGGGAGGATTCGCCGGATTCGGCAGATCCCCGTGCAGCACGATTCGTTCGCGTCCACTGTTGGGTGACGCCGAGAGCAACGTCGCCGCGTATGGATGCGACGGTCCCTGCCACAGCCGCGCGGCGGGGGCCTCCTCGACGACCCTTCCGAGGTACATCACCACGACGCGGTCGCTGATGTGTTGCACCACTGCCAGATCATGGGAGATGAACAGGTACGCAACGCCGAGGTCGGCCTGCAGTTCGGCGAGCAGGTTGAGTACCTGTGCCTGCACGGACTTGTCCAGTGCGGAGACCGCTTCGTCACAAATGACGAGTGCGGGTTCGGTCGCGAGGGCGCGGGCGATTGCGGCGCGCTGCAATTGCCCACCTGATAACTCGTGTGGGAACGCTTGACCCTGCACGCGTGTCAGTCCGACACGGTCAAGCAAGCCGTCGATCCGAGACTGCCACTCCGACTTGGGGTAACCGTGGGCACGGAGGTTGAATTCGATCGATTGCCGCACCGTCATACGCGGGTTCAGCGAGGTCTGTGGGTTCTGCGGCACGACCTGGAGGTTTTTCCGCAGTTCGCGCAGCTTCCGTCCGCGCACGGACAATATGTCCGCTCCGTCGAAGCGGAGCTGGCCGGAGTCCGGATCCAGCAACCGAAGCAGCATCTTCGCGGTGGTGGATTTTCCGCATCCTGATTCGCCGACAAGACCAACGGTCTCGCCGCGATTTACGGTGAGGCTGACGCCGTTGACCGCACGTACACCGGTACCGAATGTCTTGGTGAGGTCGACTGCGTCGAGCAGTGGTGTCGAGGCCATCAGCGGGCTCCTGCCAGGAACTGGTTATCGGCCGAGGGATTGAGAACAGGACACGCGGCCTTTCGACCAGATGCGACGGTGACCAGGCTGGGTGCGCCGAAATTGCATTCGGCGGTTGCATAGTCACAGCGACCCGCGAAGGCACAACCGGCGAACGGTTCGCCCGCGGTGGGTGGAGATCCAGCAATCGCTTTGAGTGCGCCCCGCAGCGTCTCCGGGTTGGGCACGGCCGCCAGCAGTGCCCGGGTGTACGGGTGCCGCGGCGCACCGAGCACATCGCGGCCGGGACCGGATTCGACAATGCTTCCCGCATACATCACCGCAATACGGTCGGCGATGTCCGCGGCAACGCCGACGTCGTGGGTCACCATCAGTAGTGCGGTACCGAGCCGCTGCTGCAGCTCGGCGAACAGCTCGAGCACCTGTGCCTGCACCGTGACGTCGAGGGCGGTAGTCGGCTCGTCCGCAACGATCAGTGCGGGGTCACAACTGATCGCGATCGCGATGGCCACCCGTTGGCGCATGCCCCCGGACAGCTCATGCGGGAACGATCGGAATACCCGATGGGGGTCCGGGATCCCTACTTGGCGTAGCAGATCCACGGCTCGGTCGCGGGCCTGCGGCTTCGTGTCGACGATGCGATGGAGCAGCATGACCTCGACGAGTTGCTTGCCGATCCGGCGGAGAGGATCGAGCGCCCCAGTGGGGTCCTGCGGCACCATCGCAACAGTAGATCCGCGCAGAGCACGCATTTGATCGTCGGAAGCGGCGAGCACGTCGACGCCGGCGAGCATGATCGAGCCCTCGATCCGGGCCCGCGGTCCATGTAGGCGCATGATCGAGCGGGCGGTCACGGACTTGCCGCTGCCGCTCTCCCCGAGCAAGACCATGGTCTCACCAGCGCGCAACTCGAAGGAAACGGATCGGACGGCGCGCACCTGCGAACCGTTGACCGCGAAAGTCGTTGAGAGGTTTTCGACACACAGCACCGGTGTCGTCGGCAAGGCGGTTTCCACGGTCGGCCGGACCTCGGCCGCTTCGTCGACAGTCATCACATCTCCGATCTGACGTTGAGGTAATCCCGCAGCCCGTCACCGAGCACGTTGAACGCGACGGAAGCGATGACGATCGCCAGGATCGGAGCGAGGATCAAGGACGGCGCATTGAACATGTACTGCTGCAGTTCGCTGATGGTCAGGCCCCATTCAGCGGCGGGCGGCGCGATGCCAAGGCCCAGGTAGGACAGACCGGCGGCGTAAACGATGGATAGGCCGATCAGCGCGGTGCAGTAGACCATGACCGCGGGCGCGATGTTCGGCAGTACCTGACGCATCGCGATCGAAGTCCAGGAGGCTCCGCTGGCCCTGGCCGCCTCCATGTAATCGACGTTGCGCAGCCGGGACGTCTCGGTTTCGGCGATGCGCGCCACCGGGGGCACCAGGATCACCGCGAGGGCGATGATCGAGTTCGACGAACCCGAGCCGAGGGCTGCGGCGATCGCGATTGCCAGCAGGACCGCGGGAAACGCGTAGAACACGTCGAGGGTCCGCATCACGCCGGTGCGGGTGCGTGAGGAGCCAAGTCCGGCAATAAGACCCAGCCCGGTACCGAGACTGCCGGCGACGATTACGGGGATCAGCCCGGTCATCAGAGACGGCCGCGCGCCGTAGAGCAGCCGCGACAGAATATCCCGACCCTGCCCATCGGTGCCGAGAATGTGGCCATCGGTACCGATTGGCAGCAGCCGCCCGCTCAAAGAGCCGACGAGGGGATCGTACGGTGCGATCAGCGGAGCAGCGAGAGTGGCAAAGACGATCAGTCCGATCACACCGACGGACAGCTGCGCCGACAGCGGCAAGGACCGTTTTCGACTCCTACGGGACACACGTTGACGAACCCGAGGAAGCGGAATACTAAGGGTGGCCATGAAAATACCTTTCGGCTGGGTCGGGGACGGTCAGGCACGCACACGCGGGTCGATCACGGCTTGAATGACGTCGACCAGCAGATTGATCACCACGAACGCCAGCGCCGAGACGATTACTCCGGCTTGAATGACTGGCAGATCCCGCTGCGAGATTGATTCGAACACGAGCAGGCCGACACCCGGCCAACTGAAAACCGTCTCGACGAAGATGACACCACCCAGCAGGTAGCCGAGCTGCAGACCGACGATGGTGACGATCGTCGGGGTGGTGTTATGGAAGGCGTGCCAGAGGATTCGGCGCTCGCTGAGCCCCCGCGCCCGCAACGCATCGATGAAATCCATGCTCATGACGTCGATGAGGGTGGACCTGAACATCCGCGCGATAATGCCGGCGGGCACGAGTGCGGCGGTGATACCGGGCAAGATCAGGTGGGAGAGCAGATCTCCTACCCCACCGCCACCGAACGGGCTGTACATGCCGGAGGTGGGAAACAATCCGGCTCCCGCAGCAACATAGATGATCAGGATCAGGCCCACCGAGTACTGCGGCAGGGAGATCGAGACGAGAGAGATCGCGTTGCTGATCGCCGCAGCGATCTTTCCGCGGCGCAGCGCGGCGATTCCGCCAAGGAATAGTCCGGCCACGACGGCCACGGCGGCCGAGAACAGGGTGAGAATCAGCGTATTGCCGAAGGCATCGAACACGATCGGCAACACCGGAACCTGCTTCGCGATGGACTTGCCCAGGTCTCCCTGCAAGAGATTGCTGACCCAGCTGACATATTGCAGGGGTAGTGGACGGTCGAGGCCGAGCCGAGCGCTCAACTCGGCCCTGCTCTCCGGCGTACTGGTTGGACCGGCGAGGCTGGCCACCGGATCACCGGGGATGATCTTGATCGTGATGAACACGACGATCGACACCCCGATAAGGATGGGGATCGCGGTGAGCATCCGCCGTCCGACGAAGCGGATCATGGCGCACCTTTCATAGGCGGGGTAGGGATACCTCGAGACAGATTTCGGCGCCCGAGAACCGCACGAAACCGGTTTCCACCGGCTGCCCGTCAGTTCCGTACAGCACGCGGCTGAAGAGCATCAGAGGTGCACCGACCTCGATGGCGAGATGATCGGCGGCCCACGCATCGGCCAGCACCGCCTCGACCTTTTGGACAGCCGAGCCGACCTCGATTCCGGACTGTTCGAGCCGGTCGTAGTAGTCACCGGAGAACACGGAGCCGATCGGGGCGCCGTGTGAATCACCAGGGACGTAGCTGCGAGTCACGGCGACCGGCCGGTCGCCATGCAACGTGAGGAACTCGAGCCGGGTACAGATTGCCCCGGCGGCGAGTGCCAGTTTGTCGATAAGCGCCGGCGAAGCCACCACAGTCTGTGAGCCGATGAACCTGCCGCGGAGCGGGACGATTCCGCTGCGTTCGGCGGCATCGTGACTCGAATGCACCCGGTCGAACTGGTGCACGAGCTTGCGTGACACGGCAAAAGTCCCGGCCCCCTGGGTCCTCTCGACCATGCCTTCCTCGCGCAGCATGGACAGCGCGTCGCGCACCGCGTTGCGGCTGCACGCGAACTCGAGGATCAAGGCGGGTTCGCTCGGGAACCGCCGATTCCGGTAGTAGCCGCCGAGGATCCGATCCCGCAGGAGATCGGCAATCCGAACAGCCGCCTCGGCCCGGCGTGGGCGCGTCCAGGACTCTCGGGCAACACTCACAGTCAGCCTTTCAGGTCAGGGGAACCGGGGTTCCGCGAACGAATCCCGTGGAAGAAGATCAGCCGCAGCTACGCTGACTCGACGGCGAATCCAACCTGGTAGCACAGCCCTTCACCGAAATGGGGTGCAATGATCTGGAACCCGGCCGGCAGGTCGTCTTCGGCGAGTCCACCGGGCACCGTGAGCGCCGGATGGCCGGTTATGTCGAGTGGAGAGGTATTGCGGGTCGAGGACCCGATCCGCTCCGCCACCAACTCGCCAACACTCAGCGAGTCGGCCAACAGATGGGCAACTCCCGGCGTGGTCGGGGTGATCAGCACATCGACCTGTTCGAATGCGGCGTCAACCTGCTTGGTGAGCTCACGTCGCATGTTGTGCGCCTTGACGAACGGCACCCCGAAATACTCGGAACGCACGTGCTCGGCAACGAGCAGATTCGCCTTGAGCATCGGAGGCAGGTCCGTGCCGCCGAGTCGAGCCTGCGCCGCGAGGGTCGCGACGGCTTGTGGGTCGACCCGGCCCAGATGCGCGAAGTTCCCGGTACCGTAGCTGGCCGCCATCGCGCTCAGGCTTGCGGTGAGAACCGCGGAGGTGATCATCCAGCCGTGCTCCCAGAGCGGCACCGACAGCTCGATTACGTTGGCACCCATTGCCTCGAGTGTTTTCCTGGTCCCGGCGAACGCGGCCTTCATCCCCTCCGTCGCACCTACAGGATCCAGCGACTCGACGATGACGCCGATACGAAGGCCTTTGACTCCCAGTCCTTCTCGACTGGTGAAGAGCGACTCGTAGCTGGTCTCGAACCTTGAACCCGCGCGCAGCCATTGCGGGTCACGCTCGTCCGGTCCGGCCAGCACTTCCAGCATGAGCGCGTTATCCGCGACAGTGCGGGTCATCGGGCCGATGTGGTCGAGGGTGTGATCCATGTAGGTCATCCCGTACGAGGGCACGAGGCCATGGGTGGCCTTCATACCCACCAGGCCGCACCACGCCGCGGGGATACGCACTGAGCCGCCTTCGTCGGCCCCCAGCGCAAGGTCGACCTGGCCCGCGGCGACCGCGGCACCCGACCCCGACGAGGATCCACCGGTCGAGCGGGCCGGGTTGAGGGGATTTCGCGACGCACCATAGTAGGAGCCCTCACCGAGACCACACCCGAGGTCTTCGAGGTTGGTCTTGCCGGTGATCCGGGCACCCGCGTCGAGTAGCCGCTCGATGACCACGGCATCCTCGGTTGGCACCTGCACCGGGTTGCGTCGACCACCGTTGGTCATCGGTACGCCGGCTACTGCGATACAGTCCTTCACTCCGACGGTGCGGCCGGCAAGCGGACCACGCTCTGCTCCGCGCACATCGCAGAATCGGATAAACGCGTTGTACGGGTCCTCGTCACCGACCGGTGTATGGCCGGGATCTCGGTAGCGATGCCGAAGGACCGGTGTGGGCTCGGGCAAGCCTTCCAGTTCGTCAAGGGTGGTCAATGCCGCCGCGACTTTCTCCGCGAGCACCTGTGTCTCGGTCTCGGTGATGCGCCAGCCCAAGAAGTTCGCGTAACCGGCGACCTGTTCAGCCGTCGGCGGTCGGAGCCGACCGAATGCCCGCTGTGAATCCATGTTGCTACTCCAGTCGATCTACTGAGTGAAAGGTGTGAAGCCGATGGCCGGGGACTCGTAGCGCACGCCCTGCACGCGGTAAAGCGCATCGATCGAAGCCCTACTGGGGGCGAATTGCTCGATCATTGCGGCGATTTCGGCCTCGTTGGGGGTGACGCCGGACAGGGCGAGGAGGTGGCGAACCGTGGTGTCTGCCGAGAAGGACATGTCGTATCTCCTTGAGTGAGCTCGGGCGATCAGGCGGTGACGAGCGTCGGGGTCTGCAGATGCCAGTCGGTGCTGGACTGGAAGACTGCGCCGACACCGAGGACTGTGGTCTCGGCGAACGGCCTGCCGCAGATCTGCATGCCCAGAGGCAGGCCCGCCTCGGTGAAACCGATCGGGATCGACATCACCGGGTTGCCCGGGCAGTTCCAGTACTGTGTCTGAATTCCGGCCAGGGTGTCGATGGGACGGGTCGGGGCGGTGTCGGCGAGCTTGAACGCACCTTGCAGAGACGTCGGTGTGACCACGATGTCTACCTCGGCGAACAGTTCTGCGAGGGCCATCTGCCCGAGGCGCCGGACGCGTTGCGCCTGAATGTAGTCCGTGGCGGTGTAATTCAGTCCATTGCCAATGAAATACCGGGCGCCGGCACCGTACTCGGTGAAACGGGTCGCCAGATCCGGCAGGTGGTAGGTAGCTGCCTCCGCGCTCATGATGACCATCTGCGCGGTCCGGATCTCCTCGTACAACGGCAGCGTGGCATCGACGATCGTCGCCCCGGCAGCCTCGAGTGCCGCTATGGCGGCCATCATCGTTGGGTGCAGTGCCGGATCCACCGGATCCGGCAAATGTGTGAGCATGTCGACGCCGATGGTGAGGCCGGACAGATCCATCGGTAAAGCAGCCGCATACGGGGTGCTTGGGTGGGCAGACGCGTAGGGGTCCGACGCGTCGTAGCCTGCCAACGCGTCGAGCATGAGCGCACAATCGACGGCGCTGCGCGCCATCGGCCCGATGTGATCGAGGGTGTAGCCGAGCGGTACGCATCCCGACTTCGGGACGCGACCGAACGTCGCCTTCAGACCGGTGATGCCGCAGTACGCCGCAGGCATCCGGATGCTTCCGCCGGTGTCGGTACCGAGTCCGCCGAGAAACAGCCCCGCAGCAACGCCCGCCGCAGTGCCTGAACTGGATCCCCCCGGACTGTAGTCGAGGTTCCACGGATTACGTGGGATTGGGAACTGCTTGTCCGAGTCTGGAAATCCGATGGCGTATTCGTATGTGGTGACCTTGCCCGTGATCACCGCGCCCGCCGCGCGCAGTCGCGCCACCACCGGGGCGTCCCCCTCGCCAGCAGACCACTCGGGATCGAGTATCACGCTCTGCGCCGTGCTTGGCCCCTCCACCGTCGAGATAATGTCCTTGATACCCAGCGGAATCCCATGCAGTGGTCCGCGCGCCTTCCCCGCCGACCGCTCGGCATCGGCGATTTTCGCCGCCGCGATCGCCGACGCGTCGAAACGGGTGATGTAAACGCCCAGATCGCTGCATGCGTCCGCGGTCGCCAGTGCTTCTTCGACGAGTTCACACGAGGTGACCGTGCCCGCATCCAGCGCAGCGGCTGCATCGGCGATCGTGAGGAACCTGCCCATGTCGACCTCCGTCCTTACCAACCGACGGACCTGTTTCCGCCGAGTGATGAAACAGTCACAGGAATGTGTTACCTGCCGATATCCGCGGTGGGCCCAAAAGTTACGCCACGTAGTTTCGATGAAAGGCCATGTCCGACAGGTGTTTTGGATTGAACAAATGTTAATTCGCGCTACACGAATGCCCAATTGAGGCGCAGATCACATTCTCGATCGGATCGCCCGCACCTAACTCGCCGTCACCGCCGCCATCGCCCCAAAAGCATTGGGAGCGGCCTCATCTGTCTCACCTTCGGCGAAATCCGATGTCTTCTGGCACACGTGACCACCCGCAGCCTCGACCGCGCCGCCCTGCCGGCAGGGATCTGGCGACGCCGCCACCAACACCGGGCCGGCTCGAGGAGGCTAGACGGTTGAATCCAAGGGGTCAGTGATCGGCTGGTCGGGGCGCCAGTGGTGAGGTTGTGCCAGATCGCGGCGGCCAGGGCGAGGAGTCGCTGGGCGACACGGGCGTAGAGTCCGGCGGCGGTGCGGGGGCCGTGGGCTTCGAGGGAAAGGTGTCCTTTGCAGGTGTCGTAGACCGATTCGATGAGTTGGCCGATGCTGCCGAGATTTCCGATCTTGCGCTCACACCACCGGAATTCGACGACCTGCTCGCCGAACTCACCCCAGCCCACCAAGCCCGAACCCCCACCCGGGCAAGCGGCCGCAAACCCGCCACCTCCTTCGCCGACCGCGTCGCCATCACCCTGCAGCGACAACGCTTCTCCACACCCACACACGTCCTCGCCGAACTGGTCGGAGTAAGTACCACCGCCATCCTCAAAGCGCTCAAACACACCCGGCCCCTGCTCGACGACTCCGGCCACACACCCGAACCGACCGGAACCACCCTCAACACCGCAACCCAGACACGCGAATTCGCCACTCGCACAAGCAGACACACCGCAACCTAGCAAAAATTACGTGTTGTTCATCTGCAAGTCAGAGCGGACTACCCCTGACCAAGCACATCATCGTCGAGGTGACCCCGGCCGTGACTGCCCCGGCAACCAGTCCAACGGGTGCATCGTCGGCGGGGTGATCACTGGCATGCGCTGCCAGGAGGCTCAGTTACACGGTGGTGACTGCAGCCTGTGGTCAGGTCAACAGCGCTTTGGCTTCGGCGAGTTGTTCCACCGCTTGCAGCCAGTTGTCCGACCGCGGCGTGAGCGCACGCGCAAGACCAGCCGGCTGATCCTGCTCGCCTTCCTCACTACCGAGGGGCGCGCGTGATCGGGGGTAACGGAATTTTGATCAGCCCTCGACAAGCTCGGGGGCGAGTGTCTCAGGCTCGTTCGACTCCTCCGGGGCGCTGGACCGGCGAGGCAACAGCACCGCCATCACGATCACGATCAGCGCCAGCGCGGCGGAAACGGCGAAGGCCAGGCGCATGCCGTCGAGGTGCGCGGTGATCGGATCGGTGCCGTGCGCTACCAGTTCGGTGCTGCGGGTGGACATTACGGTCACTACCAGTGCGGTGCCGACAGCCGCGGCCACCTGCTGCAGCGTGCCCAGCATGGAGCTGCCGTGGGAGTACAGGTGTTGCGGGAGTGCGCCCAGGCCCAGGGTGAAGACGGGGGTGAAGGCCGCCGCCAGCGAGACCATGAGTAGGACGTGCATGACCAGTAGCTGCCAGTACGGCATGGTCATCGAGATCTGGGTGAACCCGGCCAGCGTGGCCGCGATACCGAACGAACCGGGAATCACCAGCACTCGCCCGCCGAACCGGTCGAACAGGCGCCCGATAGCGGGGCCCAGCAGGCCCATGGCGAGTCCGCCGGGCATCACCAGCAGACCCGTCTGCAGTGGACTCAGGCCACGCAGGTTCTGCAGGTACAGCGGCAGTAGGATCATCGATCCGAGCATCGCCAAGAATGCGACCGACATGAGGATCAGCGCCTTGGTGTACGTGCCGAACAACAGGATGCGCAGATCGAGCAGTGGAGTGCCGGTGCGCTGCAGCCGTAGTTGACGGGCCGCGAACACCCCGATGAGGGCCAGTCCGGCGGCGACGATCAGCACGGGTGTGGCGACGCTGCCGGCCCCGAACTGGCTGAGCCCGTACAGCAGGCCGCCGAATCCCAGCGCCGCGAATGCCACGCTGGACCAGTCGATCGCGCCGGTCTGCGGTTCGCCGATATTCTCCAGCCGTCGCAGGCCCAGCCAGGCGACCGCCGCGGCGATCGGGAGCACCAGCGCGAACAGCCACCGCCAGGAGCCGATCTGCAGCACCAGGCCGGATATGACCGGCCCCATCGCCGGCGCCACCGAGATGGCAAGGGTGACATTGCCCATGACCCGCCCGCGGTCTTGCTCGGGTACCACCGTCATCAGGGTGGTCATCAACAGCGGCATCATCACTGCGGTGCCGCCCGCCTGGATGACCCGTCCGAGCAGCAGCACCGCGAACGACGGGGCGAGGGCAGACAGCGCGGTGCCGGCCAAGAAGACGCCCATCGCGATCGCGTAGGCCCGGCGGGTCGTGACCCGCTGCAGGAGCCATCCGGTGACCGGGATGACGGCCGCCATGGTGAGCATGAACGCGGTGGACACCCACTGCGCCGACCGCTCGGTGACGTGGAGGTCGGCCATCAGGCGCGGTATCGCGTTGATCATGATGGTTTCGTTCAGGATCACCACGAAGGTCGCGAGCACCAGCAGCCGGATCACCGTCGGGGTCCGCCCTCCGGTCTGATGAGCGGATGTTTCGGCGGGCATCGGATACCTCCGGAGTGTTTGTGAGTACAAGACGACGTGTGGCCCCGATGCCGCGTCACCGACTGCCGTGTCGCGGCGCCACACCAGATCAGACGGGAACGGTCCGCTCAACTCATCGGTCGCGCGTCAGTATTCCTGTCGCCTGCGCGGGAATCACCTGTTTTTCCGCGCCTGCCGTCGAGTGCCGTCGAAATCGCCTGCTGGTCACCAGCACTTCTCGGAGACCGGCCAGGTCGAATGGTGAGGCAGGTCACGTCCGACGCGAGGTCCGCGCTGGCGGATCGTGACCTATCCGCCGGGCTGGATGATGCCCGATTCGTAAGCAGCGACGACGAGCTGGGCGCGGTCGTGCGCGTCGAGCTCGGCCATCATCCGCCGGACGTGCGTTTTCGCCGTCATCGGGCTGATGAACAGGTGCGTGGCGATGTCACTGTTGCTCATGCCCCGGGCGGCCAGTGCCAGCACTTCTTTTTCGCGGTCGGTGAGCCCGGCCAGTTCGACCGGGACGATCGGGGGCTGGATCGGCTGCCGGGCATAGGCGCCTATCAGCTTCTTGGTGACGCTCGGCGCGAGTAGCGCCTCGCCGTCAGGACCGCGTGGATGGCACGGCGGAGTTCATCCGGGCTGGTGTTCTCGATTACCGCGGCCGGTACGTGATCCATTGCCACAATCTCGAACACGAGGACATGGCCATGATGGCGACGATCAACGTAATCTGATTGCCCTGACTTGACTTTCCGGCCAGAGGGTCCGAGGTATCGCCGCGTCCGAAGGCATCACCTGTGACGGCTCCGACCACACCGCGCCCAATCCAACCGACCGGGACGCGGAGACCGGCGTTGGGGACCGGTCGTCACCTGCGGTCGGACCGCACGTAACCTCACCAACGTGGATTCCGACCGTACCGCAATCGTTCCCCAGCTTTGCTTACTACCGCTCTCCGATGCCCACCTCGACGAACGGTTGTCCCGATGACCGACGCCATCCGCCGCCACGACCCGACATACCACGGGTTCGCCAGCGACAACACCGCCGAGGTGCATCCAGAGGTGTTCGCCGCGCTGGCGCTGGCGAACGGTGGACATCAACCCGCATATGGCGCAGACGAATACAGCGCGGCGCTGTCGGGTATCTTCGCCCGCCACTTCGGCGACCACGCCCGTGCCTACCCGGTATTCGGTGGCACCGGCGCCAATATCGTTGCCCTGCAGGCGCTATTGCCGCGCTGGGGCGCGGTGATCGCCGCCGAGACCGCACACGTCAACGGTAGCGAGTGCGGCGCCGCCGAGAAGATAGCCGGTGTCAAGATCTATCCCGTCTCGACGCCCGACGGCAAGCTCACTCCCGAACTCATCGATCGTCAGGCATGGGGCTGGGGCAACGAGCACCGCGCCCAGCCCGCGACCGTCTCGATCACGCAGAGCACCGAGCTGGGCACGGTGTATTCGATCGACGAGATCCGCGCCATCTGTGATCACGCTCATCATCTCGGCATGTTGGTCCACCTCGATGGTGCCCGATTATCCAATGCCGCAGCATCTCTCGGCGTCGCACTGCGCGACTTCACTACCGATGTGGGTATCGACGCGCTGTCCTTCGGCGGGACTAAGAACGGGCTGATGTTCGGCGAGGCCGTGGTCGTCCTCAACCCGGATATCGACGGCATCGAATACCTGCGCATGATGTCCACCCAGCTGGCGTCGAAGACGCGCTTTCTCTCGGTGCAGTTCGAGGCGCTGCTCAGCGGCGACCTCTGGCTGCGAAATGCCTTGCACGCCAACGCCATGGCGACACGGCTGGCAACTGCGGCACGGGCGATCGACGGCGTAGAGGTCATGCGGCCGGTGCAGGCCAACGCCGTGTTCGCGATCCTGCCACGCACGGTCACCGAGCAGCTACGCAGGCAATTCAGCTTCCACGTGTGGGACGAACGTACCGGTGAGGTCCGCTGGATGTGTGCCTTCGACACGACCCCCGACGACATCGATCGTTTCGCCGCAGCCCTCGCAGCGCAGATGAGCTCGGCCGTGGCGAGTCGTCCGACTGTGCATTCCTGAGGTTTATCAGCTGACGGTTCCCGCCCGAACCGCCTCCGACTCATGCGGGCCTTTTGGAGCCGTCATGGACGGGGCTTCCTGCGCCCACGGCTATGGGCCTCTCGACTGCTGGACCGGTAGAGGCACAGTGTCGACACCGCACACGGGCCTGGCGGAGTCGAGCATGTGATCGAGACCGCTGGCCAGGAATAGCTCATCCGCTGCGAAATTGGTTGAGGTCGGTCACAATATGCCTAACCGGCTGCCTCGGTCGCGTGGATTCCGTTAGGTGACAAGATGACTGTCGGCCGGATGTCGGTGATCTGTTGGACAGTATTCGTCGTCATGTGCTTCGGGTTCCTGCCCGCAATCGCGGGCATTTACTATATCCAGGGCCTGCCGGGTCCAGTGCGTTTGGGCCTGGCGATATTCGTCGTGGTCGTCTGGTGGGGTCCGTTCGGCTACGGCATGTACCTGTCCCAGGTCGCCATGGGGAACAACGACAGGCGGTTGCTCACGCGCGGTATCCCCGGCACCGCACTGGTGTTGGAGGCCAAGACAACCAACATGACGATCAACAGCGGTGGGTTTGACTGGGAGGGCAAGCAGGTCTATCGCTATCGCCTACGCGTGACTGTACCCGGTCGAGAGCCATACGAAACCTATTGCCGCATAACCGCATTCGGCATCCGGGAAGGGGATACCGTAAAGGTTGCCGTCGCCCCGCACAACCGTAAGCGCGTCACCATCGACGTCAGTCAGCACCAGACCAAGCCCGATCATCCCGCCATGCGGACCTATTTCACGGTCCACCCCGCGCAGAGCTGGCCCATCGTAGATGACCGAATCGCGCAGGACGGAATTCCCGACTTCGTCGTCCGACTTCAGCAACTCGCCGAACTGGCCAGGCTCCACAAAGAAGGCTCACTTACCGACGCGGAATTCGCCGCCGAAAAAGCCCGCCTTCTCGGCTGAGCCACGGTGTCGACACGCAGAGACGGATCGATGGTGGGGATCTGTGCTGCGGAGATAGTGCCGGTGCCACGGCCGATCAGGAAACGTTCGCGCTCACGATCCCGGCGTGCCCGCGTCATTGCTTTGTCTACTTTCTGTGGGTCGAGGACTGTGGGACAAGCTGGACTCCGTCTACCCGACGGGGGATACCTGGATCGGACTCGCGTAGTTCGGTGGGGAGTGCTTCCTCCGGTGCGCCTTGCCAGGTCACCGGTCGCAGGAATCGACGGGGGAAGCTTTGGGCCAGTTGGCGGGCCACGACCGGTGGACCTGGTCCTCGACGTCGCGCCGATCAGCGGCGTACTCCCCGACCTCCTTCAGATCGCGAACGGCGATCCTCGCCACGTGCTCACCATCGTCGACTTCGCCGCCGCCGAACTCGGAGTCCGCACCACCTTCGGTGAGGATCAACCGTTGCGCTACGACGTGCTCCACGAGTACGCCCAGCGCGCCGCAGACGGCCAGTTCACCATTCCGATCGCCCGCACCTTTCCCCTCGAAGACTGGCGCACAGCACTCGACATCAGCCAGAGCGGGCAGGCCAGGGGCAAGCTCTTGCTACTTCCCGCCAACGCGACAGCTGACCTCCCCGGTCCCGGTGCTTCACGAGCACCGGGACCGGTGCGTGCACACCAGCCCGGCTACCTCGCTGCCTTCCGAACCGAGCCGGCAAAGGTCCGGGCAGCATACCGAGACGCCCCGGCCCAGGCCTCGACAGGTCCGGGGCTCATAGCACTACCGGCTTCACCGAGACGACTGGAGTGGGCGCACTAATGGCCACGTCCGTAATCGCCACGCAACGTCATGGCGCGTTTGGAGTTAGGTCGACGCGGTGATGAGTTCGTCGGTGACCCACCGTGCGACGTTGGCCGGGTAGGGCGCTGGCAGTCCGAGGACGATGTGCTGGAAGCCGGCGTCGATCGCGTCGCCGATCGCGTCCTGGGTGATGCTGGGCTGGTCGTAGGAGACGGGCAGGTGGATCGAGCGGGTGACCGAGGCGGGGTCGCGACCGATCTCGGCGCAGTAGCGGTCCAGCAGTGCGCTGCGGCGGATGGCGTCGTCGATGTCGCCGCCGGGGATGTTCCACACGTCGGCGTGCTCGGCGACCACGCGGAGCACGGGGGCCGAGCGTCCGCCGATAAGGATCGGCGGGTGGGGGCGCTGGATGGGTTTGGGGTTGCAGAACGCTCCGGTGAGGTGGAGGTAGGTGCCATGGAAGTCGAACGGTTCGGTCTCGGTCCACAACCGCCGGATAACTGTGCACGCTTCGGCGAGGCTTTCCACGGCGTGGGCGGAGTCGTGGAAGGGCAGGCCGTGTGCTTCATACTCGCGCCGGGCCAGAGGGTAGCTGGGTCGTGAGCCTGCGCCGATACCGAAGTCGAGCCGTCCGCCGGAGACGATGTCGACGGTCGCGGCGATCTTGGCCAGCATCGCGGGCGGTCGGAATCGGTTGCTGGTCACGAGTAGGCCGAGGCGCAGTCGTTGGGTCTGTGCGGCGAGGGCCGAGAGCAGTGCCCAGCCTTCGTAGGTCGGTCCGCTCGGGTCGCCGCCGATCGGCATGAGGTGATCGAATAGCCACGCATGCTCGATCTCCGGGATTGTGTCCGCCTCGCGCCAGACCCGCAGGACGTCGTGGTAGTCGACCTGTGAGGGGGCGGTCATGATCCCGAAACGAGGCTGGGGTGTTTGCGGCATGGGGCGGTTGGTCCTTTCAACACGGGTGGGACACGCTCCGGTTCAGAAGCGGACAGGGGACTCGAGTCTTTGAAGGCCTGCCTTTGTGACGCGTCAGGCGGCAGGGTGCGCAAGCTACTGCCCGCCTGCCGCCTGGTGACTGACGTGACGAGCGATCAGCGACGTCGCTGCGCCGCGTCGAGCAGGGCGGGCGGAGTATCAAACTTTTCGTGTGGGGCAAGGTCGACGCCGGGAGCGACGATCGCGTCGATCGCATCGAGCGCGTCGGCGGAGAGCACGGTGTCTGCGGCGGCGAGTTGAGAGTGCAAGTGGTCCATAGTGCGGGGGCCGATGATCGCGCTGGTCACGGCGGGGTGCGCGGTGACGAATCCGAGCGCGAGCTGGATCATCGTCAGGCCGGCCTCGTCGGCGACTTTGGCCAGCTGCTCCACGGCATCGAGCCTGGCCCGGTTGGAGGGGATGGCGGTGTCGAAGCGTTGCGGCATGAACATCGAGCGGCTGGTGGTGATTTCCTGGCCCTCGCGGATCGCACCCGACAGCCAGCCCGAAGCCAACGGGCTCCACACCAGCACGCCGAGCCCGTACTGCTCGGTCACGGGCAGCACGTGGGTCTCGATCCCGCGCTGCAGGATCGAGTAGCTGGGCTGTTCGGTGACGTAACGGCTCAGGTGGTTATCCCGGGCGGCCCACTCGGCCTGCACGATGCGGTACGCGGGGAACGTCGATGAGCCGAAGTAGCGAATCTTTCCCGCGCGCTGCAGGTCGGTCAAGGCCGACAGCGTCTCCTCGTCGCTGGTGCTCGGGTCCCACCGGTGGATTTGGTAGAGATCAACGTGGTCGACGCCTAGACGGCGCAGGCTGTTGTCCAACTCGGTGACCAGCCAGCGGCGCGAACTGCCCTGATGGTTGCGCTCGTCGCCCATGGGCATGCTCGCCTTCGTGGCCAGCACGATGTCGTCGCGGCGGCCGGCGATGGCTTTGCCGACCATCTCCTCCGACTCGCCGTCGCTGTACATGTCGGCGGTGTCGATGAGGTTGATCCCGCCCTCGAGAGCGGCGTCGACGATAGCGGTGGCCTCGTCCTGGGTGGTGCGCCCGATCTTGCCGAAGTTCATCGCGCCGAGCGCGAGGGTGCTGACCTGCACACCGGTGCGCCCCAAGGTGCGGTACTGCATGACTGTTCCTCCTTGAGAGGTGAAGCGAGTTTGCGATGCGTGGCTGGTTTTGGCTCACTCGTTCTGGCATCATGAACAAGCGGAGCCTCGTTCCGCTAACGAGCATACGGAACACGGTTCCGTTTGACAAGTGGAGTGACGGAGGTAGCGGCGCGGTGGTCGACATCGACAGCGGATCAGGGTCGTCAGCCGCGGAAGCGGGCCGACGCCCGGCGTAACGAGGAGACACTGCTGGACGCGGCCGCCGCGGCTTTCATCACTTCCGGCGTCGATGTGCCCGTGCGCGACATCGCCGCCAAGGCCGGCGTTGGCGTTGGCACGATCTACCGCCACTTCCCGACGCGAGCCGATCTCATCGTCGCCGTATACCGACACCAAGTCGAGGCATGCGCTGAGACCGGTCCGGCGCTGCTGGCGGCGAACGGCACCGCATGCCGCACTGGCGAGTTGGATCAACCTCTTCGTCGACTTCCTGGTCACCAAGCACGGCCTCGCCGAGGCGTTGCAGTCCGACGCCGCCGCCTTCGAGACTCTGCACGCCTATTTCATCGACCGCCTCGTCCCCGTGTGCGCCCAACTGCTCGACGCTGCTGCCACGGCGGGCGAGATTCGGCCCGACATGGATGCCTACGAACTGCTGCGTGGCCGTCGGCAATCTCTGTATCGGCGCGGACAACAACCCCCGCTACGACGCACGTCGCATGGTCGAACTCGTCATCGCAGGACTGCGCCTTCACTAGGATGCCGAGGCGATGGACCCGAAGTAGCTGAAGGTCCGGTTCAGCCCGCAGGCGGTGCCCACCTGGTCGGCGGGGGCCTGGGTGTAGAGGGCGGTCTGGTTGCCGACCGTGGCGGTGGCAGTGATGACACGGCATCGTTTTCCGCCACCACCGCCGACGGCGGCCTGCACCGGTCGGGCAGGCGGCCTGCCCGACCGTGCGGCCGGTGCAATCTCCGGGATGCGTGCCCGGAGCGGCACCATCGCTCGCCGCATCGTCACCGCACGCGCCGACCCTGCCCATGCCTCGTAAACCGTTGGCCGACAACGCATTCACTAACTTCCGGGACCGGAACTGGCCGCTGCGATCCGAATGCACGATCGTCGCCTCGGGCGACCGGAACCGCGTTGTGCAACGGCCACCGCCAGTGACGCCTTCATGCCGGAGTCGATCCAATAGCCGACGATCCGTTGAAGCAGGCCGACATCGAACACGGTGCCCGGCCTGCCTGATCGACGGTCCGCTCGAGCAAGGCTATGCCAGACACCAACCGATCCGTTGTTCCCGACCCGACACGGGACACCTCTTGCGTGACTTGCGTGCGATCAGCGACGCCGACCCCGACGGGCAGTTGTAGGCGACCGCGATCGCCGGCGTCCTGACCGACGCACACCACGCGGCCCGCACCGCCGCGCTGGCCGGACTATGTAGCAAGTACGCCGCAGCCGGTTTCCGATCCCAAGGGCACACGCGATTCGGCATGACAGCGCGTCAATCCGGATGCGTTGGCAGGCAATCCAGCTGCGGCCTGTGTGATCGTCGGCGTTGCTGCGATCATTGGCCGTAAGAGAACCGAAGATCCGCGAAGAGCAGTTGATTGAGCCGCCGCCGAAGGTGTCCCGCCTTGTTTTGGTCAGGGGCATCGTCCGGGGTGAGCAAGGTGAACCGCAGCAAGGTCTCTGCGCCCCGGACCGCCGTCAGCTCGAAGTGCACCCAGTCCTTGGGCCTGCTCGGCCACAGCGATGACCACACAACCCTGTCGGGTTTCTCCGCCTGCAGGACTCTCGGTTCGACTTCATCGGGCAGTAAATTGAGCCAGGGGCGAGCCGTTGGCCGACGAGGCTCTGTGAGCGACTCCCAGACGACGAGCGTAGGTGCCGGCAGCCTGCGTGCCCTCGAACCGATCTCGATCACGCCAGCAGCGTAGAGGTTACGACACGACACGCCTGGTCGGCTCGTCGACCGCCGATCTGATCATCCACCTCTACCCTGTGACGGTGCCGACCACCCATTCGCCAGTGCTCACCCTAACGTGAGTACCTCTTGCGCCCCGGGCGCGCAGCCCGTGGATGACGCGCCCCCGCCTCGGCATATGACCGCGGCGGAATTCCGGGAACATGGTCGCGCAGTAGTGGATTGGGTCGCGGACTACTGGGAGCGGGTGGAGTCTTTGCCGGTGTTGTCGACAGTGGCGCCCGGTCAGGTTCGTGCGCAACTGCCGTCGTTACCGCCGGAGACGGGCGAGCCCTTCACCGCTTTGCTGGATGACCTCGACCGGATTGTGGTCCCGGGGCTGACGCATTGGCAACATCCGGGGTTCTTCGCTTATTACCCGACGGGTGCTTCGGGGCCGGCGGCGTTGGCCGATCTGCTGGCATCGGGGTTGAGTGTGCAAGGCATGCTCTGGCAGACGAGTCCGGCCTGTACCGAGTTGGAGCAGCATGTCTTGGACTGGCTTGCCGGGTTGCTCGGGTTTGCGGAGCGATTCAGTTTCGCGGGTAGCGGTGGCGGCGTGATCCAGGACAGCGCCTCCAGTGCGATGCTCGTCGCGATGCTCGCGGCACTGCACCGGGTGTCGGGTGGGCGGGTCGCTCGTGACGGTATGGACCGGGGCCGTTACGTCATCTACACCTCGACCGAAGCCAACAGTGCTTTGGAGAAAGCGGCGCGAATCACCGGTCTCGGCTCCTCGGCGGTGCGTTTCATCGAGACCCGCGCCGACCTGTCCATGGACCCGACGGCACTACGCGCGGCAATGGAACAGGATGTGGCCCTTGGTCTTACGCCAGTGATGGTGATGGCGACGGTGGGCACGACGTCCACCTGTGCGGTAGATCCGGTGGAGCTCATCGGCCCGATCTGTCGCGAATATGGCGCATGGTTGCATGTGGACGCGGCGTACGCCGGAGTCGCCGCGATATGCCCGGAGCTACGGTGGATCCACGCGGGCGTGGTCCAGTTCGCCGACTCCTACGCGACCAATCCGCACAAGTGGCTGCTCACCGCCTTGGACTTCGACGCGTGCTACGTCGCGGACCGCCGCGCCCTGGTGGGCGCGCTGTCGGTGGTGCCGGACTATTTGCGCAACGATGCGAGCGAATCCGGCGCGGTGGTGGACTACCGGGATTGGCAGGTGCCACTGGGGCGCCGGTTCCGTGCGCTCAAGCTGTGGGCGGTGATCCGCTGGTACGGCGCGGAGGGGCTGCGCGAACACATCCGGCATAGCGTCGCGCTGGCCCAGCAGTTCGCCTCGTGGGTGGTCGCGGATGACCGCTTCGAAGTGCTGGCCCCACATCCGCTGTCCCTGATCTGTTTTCGGTTACGTGGTCGCGACGAGGCCAATCGGGAACTGCTGGACGCAGTCAACGCTACCGGGCGAATGTTCCTGTCACACACCAAGGTTCGTGGCGCGTTCGCACTCCGTTTGGCGATCGGCGGCACCGCTACCCGACATGATCATGTCGCCACTGCCTGGGCGCTGCTGAGTGAGTGTGCGGGCATTGTCGGCTCAGGTGAACGGCACTGACGGCGTATTCGCCGTGAGTAGGCCGATACGACGTTGCCCCAGGTCGTGCAATACGGCCACCGCTGCCGACGGGCGACTGGCGGTGGCGGTGCGCAGGCTGGGCGCGGCGGCGCCCACAAAGCGCTCGCACACCCCTTCGTGTGCCGCGTAGACCGCCGCCAGCGCCGTCCGTAGCCGCGCGCAGCCGTCCCGCAACTCGGGAATACCGGCATACTGCCGCCACTCCCGAAGCACGGCAACGAGCATCCGATGGTCCACGGACAGGACGCCGCTGAATCCGGCGGACACTCGAGGCGGCGCCATCAACGGCCGCACCTGCTCCCGGTACTCATCGATACCGAAACCGGCCGTCAATCCCAATGCTGTTGCACTGCAAACGAAGAAAGCGCCGGTGCTATCGAGGCCCTGTTCTGCTCCGCGGAGATCGCCCAGCCGAACGCGCCGGCAGGCGTGACGCATGCCGACCGTTGCGCCCTGCGTCAACACCGCGAACATCCGGTGTCCCTGGACCCACCACTCGAACGCCGTCCATGGCGTGGCGATCGCCGAAGCTGGCGTATCCACGAGTGGACGGTACGGCGGCGGCAATGCCTGGGTCAGGTCGTCGAGCAGGCCGGGCACTTGCCGTATGTGGGTCTGTGCGATCGACTGACCGGCGATCTCCCGGTGCGTCCGTGTCAACGCCGCCCGCCAGGAGGTCGCGGCATCCGATGCCACTCGCTGGATGCCGAAGAACGCGTCATGCTCTATTTCGCCCTGGGTGCGAAGGTGATCGCATGACCGGGGCTGATCGAGTCCGCTTACGTTCCGGCTGTCGCTCGGTTCGAGCATCGTCAGGTCATCAGCGAGGCGAGCGGGGTGCGCGAGCTGCAGCGGCGCCCCGACATGATGCCAACCGCCTAGTGGATCGACCATGAGATCACCACGATAATTCGGCTCTGGACACCGCCCGGCAAACACCGCCGAAGGTTCCTTCGGCGGCGCTCGCCTCGACGCCTCGGGATGTCAGTAGACGGTAAATGTGCCGGTGAGCTTCGCTTCGGTAACCCCGGGGCAGGACTGGTCGGTGCTCACGGTGTTGTCGTCCGCCGCGGTATGTCCCGCGTAAGTGCCCGTCGCGATGGTGATCGGGAACGTGGCGGGACCCGAGCCTTTGGACTTGCTCTGGTTGTCCGCGGCAACGCTGCTGATAGTGCTGGTGCTCTTGTCAGACCACGTGATGGTGCCGGTGCCTTGATGGATGGTGACTTTCCCGTCGCACGAGGCGACTTCGGTGCCCTCTTCCACCATGCTGACCGGGTACGGCTTGCCTTCGTCGACGGCTGTTCCGGCGCAGTCGGTGAATTCGGCGGTGGCCGTCCACCTGACCTTCGACGGTTTCTCGGCGAGCCCCGACTCGAGCCATTTGACCGTGCCGTTTTCGGTGCAGGTGATGGTTGCATCTTTGGTACTGCCGCCGGGCGGGTCGGCGATGCCTTGCGCGATGAACGGGGTAGCGCCGAGCGATGCGCTCGCGAGAACAACGGCTCCGGCCAGACGATATCGGGTGAACATGCGTCTCCTTAGTCGTTTCTGCTTGGCTGATGTCCGCCCCAGACACTAATCGGCTATCGACCTCGGGTCGGGTTCCCTGGGTCCACGCGGCGTGGCGGGTATGCCCCAAACGCGGACCATTTTGGGAACCGCACGGCAATTGGAAGGACGAGCTGAATCGAGTGATCAAGGGCCGCGGCCTCGAGTTTCCCGATGCCTACCGGGCGATCAGGCGCGACGGGCGCGACGGCATTCAGCTCCACGGAAATCGCCGGAAGTTTTTGTGGGGTCAGAGCGATCAATCGTTCGTGAACCTGTGCCCACCGGTTTCGTAGCAGCTCGCGCACGTAGTGGTTGACTTCGTTTCCAGTTCCAGGCGGGAAGTGAATTCCAGCCATCCTCGCCGCTGATTGATGGCCGCCGCCCTCCGCCTGCTCGATCATGTGCCGGAGCTTCGCACGGGTGCGACGCAGCTCAACAGGGTCTTGAGCGTCGACAGCGTCGCGGCCGAGTCCCTGCACGTACCACCACGGCGCATAACCAGGTCGGCGCCGACGGCTTCGACGGCACGTGCCCGCGCCTATAAAATCAGGTAGGTGGACCCGCCATCGGCGCAGCGGGAATTCACCGCATACGGGCCATCGCACTGGATTGCGCTGGCCGTATTTGCGGTCGGTGCGGCGTTGCTCGTCCGCCTCGGACGCACGCACCGTAGCCCCTGTAGCGCACGCCGATTCGGCCGAGCCTTGGGTGCATCGACGCTGGTGCTGTACCTGGCGATCTGCCTCTCCGCGATGGTCCCCCCGACTGTCGGCCGCTCGGTTCCGCTGCGCCTGACTGATCTCGCGACCATGGTGGCCGCGTACGCGCTGTGGTCGCACCGGCGCTGGGCGTATGCGCTGACCTATTATTGGTGCCTCACCTTGAGCACGCAGGCGCTCGTGTCACCTGCGCTGCACAGCCCGGACTTCCCGCACCACGAATTCCTGGCCTTCTGGGCGATTCACCTGGTCGTGGTCTGGGCGGCTATCTACCTGACCTTGGGCATTGGCATGCACCCGGACTGGCGAAGCTACTGGATTGCCGTAACAGTCACCGTGGTCTGGGCCGCGGTCACCTTTGTCTTCAACTTCATCGCCAACACCAACTATGGATTCGTCAACGGGAAACCCTCGACTCCGTCGCTGCTCGATGTGCTCGGCCCCTGGCCCTGGTATTTGGTTACCGTGGCCGTCCTCTTACTCGCCGTGTGGGCCTTGATGACCTGGCCTTGGACTCGGGCAACACCGAATTTGTCTCGACACAGCAAATCACCGTGACACCGACAACGTCACCCACTCGCGCCTGGCAACCAAGGAATCGACTCCCGGGCCAGGTCCAGGCGCTCGAGACGGGCCGTGACCCGGGCCGTGGTCGATATCGCCGGGCTCAGGATGCCTGAGCAGCCCCAAGCGTCCAGACGCGCTGCTTGCTGTGTGGCCTCGGTGCACGGTTGGTCGCGTCCGCCGAGTGCGTCTTGGCGTTGGCATCGTGATTTGTTGTGGTATTTATGAATTCGGCAGCCGCCACGGGCGCGATCTCCCGGAGCCGGACACAGGTGTCGGGCAGATTCTCGTTCGCGGCCGGGAATGCCGGCAGGCTGGTTGTCATGGAATTTCCCTTCAGCGCGTTACCCCGCAGAAGTCGAGCGTCACAAAACCAAAGTCGAGGAGACTCAGACCTCGCCTACGAGGTCTCGGCGGTCTGCGCCGCCTCTCATATCTCACCGGCCCCCGGTCTGAACCGCAGCCGAAGAGAATCGCCGATTACCGAGCACACTACCGACACACACGGCATCACCTGGTGAATTTTCGGGATGTTCGAACTGCTCGGGTTGCAAGAGGGTTGCTTGAAGTCCGGGCACGCCGCCGCATCTGCCGCAGGTCGGTGCGGGTGCCGGGCGGCAATGTTCCCCCAGGATTATTACTGAGTCAGAGCATGCCTCACATAAACATCGGCGGGCCCCGGGCGGATCCACGCGGGGCTATCGTCGGCTTCTGAGCTGGGCATTGTCCGGTTTTGAACACGAATCCGAGGCCCCGGATAGACCGGACACAGCTGAACGATGTCGCACGACACATTTAACACCGGCTCATGATGAAGGAGCTCCGACGCCGCTTCTGCGACAAGGGATGGAGGTTCGCTCACAACGGGGTCGTGTTCACCGGCGCAGCCAGCGTCACCGTGACCCGCTACCGCTACCGCGGCAGCACAATCCCGACCCCGTGGACACCGAAACCGGCAACCGCGAGTTGACCAGCGGGCAAGACACGTGGAGCGCCCGGTGCCTCGAGACAGGCACGCCGGGTGCGGCAGGGGGTCCCGGAAAACGGATCGGCGGCAACACCGACACCGCGCCCGAGGCCTACCTAACCACTTACACCGACGCCGAACACCAATTGTGTTGCGCCCATGCCCAACGCGAGCTGCAAGGCGTCGCCGACAACGCGCCCGCCGGCACCCCGTGGTGTTGGGCAGATCAGGTCGCCGACGCGCTGGTCGCGATTCAACGGCTGGTCACCGCCGCCGTCGACAGCGGTGCCGTCGCCGACAACATGCCACTGATCGACCCCGACGCGCTCGCCACGCAGGTCCGTCTCTACCGCGACGCCGCCAAGATCGGCCTCGCCGAGACTTCCGCCCGTTCCACGAAGCTGATGCAGAAGCAGAACGCGCTGGCCCGTCGGCTCCTCAAACGGGAAGACGACTACCTGCGGTTCACCACCGACATCCGGATCCCGCCCGATAACAACGGCTCCGAACGCGACATCCGCATGATCAAACTCCGACAAAAAGTCTCCGGCTGCCTGCGAACCCTTACCGGTGCCGAACAGTTCTGCGCCATCCGCAGCTACCTATCCACAGCCGCCAAACACGGCCACCAGTTCCTCGAAGTCCTCGTCATGCTTGCCGAGGGCCGACCTTGGATTCCCGCAACAACCTAACCAGTTACGTTTTGAACCGTTGCGGCGTTGACCGTGCAGGCACGATTCCTGGCCGCCGCGCGGGAATTTCTGACCGCAGAGGGATTCACCGAGCTGCTGCAGCCCATCATCGGTCCGGTGACCGACCCGGGCGCACGCGGCGCGAAACAGGTCGATATCGACTACTACGGTCACCGCTACAAACTGATGACCAGTGGCATTCTCTACAAACAGGCGTCGCTGCTCGCCTTCGACAAGATCTTCCATGTGGCCCCGAACGTGCGGCTGGAGCCCGGCACCTTGCGGAGTTCCACCAGCTCGATGTGGAGATCGCGAACGGGTCGAGGAAAGACGCCATGGATGTGGCCGAGCGTCTGACGAAGTACGCGGTGGAATATCCTGAGCAACGCCCAGCGCGAACTGGAGATCCTGGACCGCGACCTCGAACAGTTGAAGCAGGTTCTCGTGGGCCCCTACGACCGCAGGCGACACACCACCGCGGTGACGGAGCTGCGTGGCCTCGGGTACGACCAGCGCGAACACACCGAGATCGACTGGCAGGGCGAAGAGATCATCTCCGCGGCCGCCACCCGCCCGTTCTTCATCACCGACTACCCCAAGGGGTCCCGCGGCTTCTACGACAGCGAGAACCCCGACGAGCCCGGCGTGCTGCGCAACTTCGATTTGATCGTCCCTGGCGGGTTCGGCGAAATGATGAGCGGCAGTGAGCGCGAGTCGGACTACCGCACGTTGTTGACCCGAATGCGGGAAACCGGTGAGAATCCGGCCAAATACGAGTGGTACCTCACCTTGGCCCGCGAAGGACTCTCGCCCAGCGCGGGCTTCGGCCTCGGCGTCGAGCGGTTCACCCGGTTCCTCGGCGGTTTGGCCGCGGTCTGGCAAGCCACCGCCTATCCCAAAATTCCAGGGGAGCTGCGTCCATGAGTGTGCTGTCGGCTCCTGGATTTCCCGAGCGGGAGGTGCGGGCGCGGGCGCGGACGGCGGCGGGTTCGGTGTTTCCCAACAATGCGCGATACGGCTCGACCCTGTTCGGACAGGGTCAGGACGCGGCGGCTCCGGATCCGAATGCTATGGACGCGATCGACCATGCTCGGCTGGTACCGCCGGTGTTCGTGCCGCTGCGCGCGGAGATGATGTTCGATCTCGGCAGGGAACCACTGGCAGGCGATGTCGATCTGGCCACCACCATCGGCGGTCTGCGCTCGACGCAGCCTGTGTACGTGTCGGCGTTCGGATCCACCGCCGTGGCCGACGGCGATCTCGGCGTCGCGGTGGCCGGGCAAGCCGGCGCGGCCGGCGTGCCGATGGTGATCGGAGAGAACATCGTGCCCGTGTCCGGCTACGGCCGGATGGCGCAGGAGGTACCGAGCTCGCTGCTGCGTCGGCTCACCGAATACACCAAGATGGCAGCCGACGACGTCGGAGGCGTGATCGTCCAGCAGAGCACCGAGGACGCCGACGCCGAAGTCTGGAACCTGGTGTACCTACGACGCCGCTGAGGCCCAGGTGCGGCGCTCCGCCACTCCTGGCACATTCACCGAGGAGATCCTGCGCCAGCAGATTCGGTTGATGCGCAACAACTATCCGCGATGCCGCGTCTGGGTGAAGCTGCCACCTGCCAGGGATGTGGCCGACGCGGCCGAGGTCGCGTGGGCGGCAGGCGCCGATGCGGTGACCGTCGACGGCGCCGAGGCGGGCACGGGATGGGCACCGCACGGGTTCCTCGATCATGTCGGCCTACCGTTGGCCGAATGTTTGCGCCGTGTCGCCGACCGCGACCGGCATGGCCACAGCCTGCTGGTCTCCGGACGGTGCTGGGAGGGAACCCGAGTCGTCAAGTGCCTGGCACTCGGCGCCTCCGCCGTCGGCCTCGGCCGGGCGGCGCTGGTCGCCGCGGACGAGAACGCCGATCATGGACTGACGAACCTGCTGGCCGCGTTCGAGCTGGAGCTGCGGCTCCTGATCAGCGCGCTCGGTAAGTACCGGATCGCGGATCTGGCCGCCGAGGACATCTGGTTCCCTGCTACGAACGAGAGGACGCGATGAATACAGTGCGACCGTGGCGCGTGGCAGTACTCGGCCCCGGCGGTGTCGGCGGGCTGGTGGGTGCGCTGCTGGCCCGTGCCGGGCACCGAGTGATCTTCCTCGGCGGACAAGAGACGGTGCGCGCCGTGCATGAGCACGGAATGCAGGTGCGCAGCGGGATGTTCGGCGACTTCACCGTGCAGGCCGAGGCGGATACCGAGTTACCCGAGCCCGTCGACGTGTGCCTGGTGACGGTCAAACAGAACGTCCTCGGCACAGCCATCGACCGGGTGTCCCCCACTGCGCTGGGGGACGGCTTGGTGGTACCGCTGCTCAACGGGATCGAGCATCCGGCGGCCCTGCGCGAGCGGTACCGCCCGGATCTGGTCGTGCCTGGCGTGATCCGGGTTGCCTCGACCCGCGTTGCGCCGGGGTCCATCGTGCACGGCAGCCCGTTCGTCGAGATCGATCTGGCGAGTGCCACCGCGCCACTCGAACGGCTCGACGCACTGGCCGCGATGCTCAACGGCATCGGCGTACATGCAACCGCACGCGAGGACGAAGCCGCCATGCTCTGGGGCAAACTGTTTTTCCTCGCTCCGTTCGCCCTGATGACCACGCGCCAACGGTGTTCCGTCGGCGACATGCGCACCGTGCATCGCGCGGAGCTGGTCGACCTCGTTGCGGAGATCGCCGCACTGAGCCGCGCGTCCGGCGTGCCCGCCGATGTCGAGGCAGCCCTACTGTTCTACGACGCCTTCCCGCCGGAAGCCAAGTCGTCGATGCAACGTGACGCCGAGGCCGGACGCCCGCTGGAGCTGGATGCGATCGGGGGCGCGTTGCTGCGCATCGCGCAGCGGCACACGGTGCCGATGCCGCTGACCGAGCGCTTGGTCGCTGACCTGGCTCGACTGGGCAACGGGTCGGCTCCGGCCGAATCGGGGAGCTGACCCGGCGATAGAGTTCGAGCTCGATCGAACCGGAAGGGCGACACGTGGCAGCGAATGAACCACAGCCGAATTCGTCTGCGGACGGTGATTGGCGGGACAACGGGGTGCGTGTCATCAAGTCGGATCAGCTCGACTCGAACACCGCCCAGACACCGGCTGATCGCCCGTTCCAGGCCGGCGCCCGAGAGCGGCTGCGCCAAGTCGTGCTCGACGAGCTGACCGACATCCCCGAGCAGTTCGTTTATCTTCCCGAGCCGCGCGATGACCGGCTGCGTGCCGTCGCCGACCTGCTGCACGCCGACCCGGGTAACACCTCCACTTTGGCCGAATTGGGACGGGCCGCCGGCGCCAGCGAACGCACGCTCAGCCGCCTGTTCCACGCCGAGCTCGGCATGAGCTTCCACCAGTGGCGGACCCTGCTGCGCGTCCAGCACGCCCTGGTGCACCTGCTCGACGGCCATCCGGTTATCAGCACCGCGCTAGCGTGCGGCTGGTCCAATCCTGGTAGACGTTGTCGAGCAACGCCTGGTCGAGCGCGACACCGGCCGTGGTAAACGTGTTCAGGCTGACGGGTTCCAGCGCAAATCGGACGTTCGCCGTAGCGTTGAAGTCCAACTGATCGTCCGGTGGCGTCGCGGACTGAGTCGCCTTGCTCGGGTCCGATCCGTCGGGCACGACGTCACCGCCGGTCCCGCACGAGCGAGATATGCATCACACGATATCTCCGTTCAGCGAATCTGCTTCAGCGGCATACCTTCACGGAACGCCGCATGTCCCGGCGGCAGGGTGGGCGCGCCGAACGGGTTGAGCCAGACACGCAGTAACTCACGGGCGACCTGATCGGCATCGACGAATGCGGTGCGGGCGTGCACATCCATCGATGCCAACGTCGACCTGGTGCGCCTGATGGCACTGGCAGCAGTGACCGAAGCCATCCGCTCGGTCGCGTCGGCACCAGTAGAGCAGGCGCTGATCGACTACCAGTCGCCATTGTCGAACTCCGCACGGACGGCGGCCACCGCGGCCTCGATACGGTTGGTCACCTTCAGCTTCGCGAGAATGCGACTGACATATTCCTTCACCGTCTCCGGACTGATGAACAGCCGGGAACCAACCTCCCGGTTGGACAGGCCGTCGACCACCAGCCGCAGAATCTCCCGCTCCCGCTTAGTCAGCGTTGAAAGACGCTGCCGCACTTCGTAATCCATCGCCACACCGGGGCGAACACGAGTTGAGAGACACTGCCGCACTTCATAATCCATAGCCACGTCGGGATGAACACGATCCGGCTGCGGTGCCATCGCCAACACCGCTCCCGAGATCAGCACCTCCAGTACCTCCAGTACCTCCAGTACCGCGACCACACCGCGGTCCATTGCCACCACCGCGTCGACCGATATCCGCCTTGGCGGCGCCGAGTTCCACCAGCAGCGTGATCATCGGCGAATGCTCCAATTCCCGCAGCCGAGCCACGGTCTCGGCCAGACCGGCCAGGCGCGCCACCGAGGCATCCAGGACGACCACGTCGGGACGCCAGCACACGGACCGATCCACGACCTCGCGCCAGGAACAGGTACCCGCCAGCGCGAAACTGTCGTAGGCGGCCACCGCATCCTCGAAATCCGTTCGAGCGAACGGAAAATCAGAGGCAACCAGAAGTGTCCGCGGCTGGACCGCACCGGAACTGCACAACTCGACACGGCGGCGACGGCCGTTGTGGAGCTGGTCCTGCTGATCCGATCCGAACCCGAGCGTCATGGCGGACCATCAGCCACATTGTTGCGAGAACTTTCCAACACTTGCTCAGGAGTTCGGCGTTCTTCAGGACTTCGGCGATCTTCGCCGGAGGGCCCGAAGACGAGGCATTCCTTCCATCCGCTGCGTTCGAACAGCCGCATTACCGGTGTGGCCACGAAGGTCATGACGATCGTCATCAAGGCGAGGATCGTGTAGAGCTGGCCGGTGATCAGGCCCGCGGACAGGCCGATATTGAGCAGAATCAGCTCCATCAATCCGCGAGCGTTGGCGAGGGCACCCATCGCGCCGGCTTCGCGCCAGCTCATCCCCTGCCAACGGGCCCCAGTCCGATAGCACCGAACTTGCTGGCGAATGACACGACCATCACGACGACCGCGACCAGCAGTACCTTCGGCTCGAATATCAGACTGAGCTTGGTATTGAGCCCCGAGTAGATAAAGAAAGCCGGAAGGAGCAGGTAGGCGACCAATGGTTCGAAACGATCACGGATAGTGTCGAGCAACTCGCCGCGCGGCATCACCGTGCCTGCCACGAACGCCCCGAAGACCGAGTAGATGCCGACGTAATCAGTGAACCAGCTCCCCAGCAGCACAACGAGCAGCACGATCGTGAGCGGAGTAATAGGAAGGCTACCGCTACGTTCGCCATCGCCGCTGCCTGTGACCGGTCCCCGATGACGGAACCACCCGGTTTTAGAGCCAGGTTGTTTTCGATCCGTATTCAGTTGATGCCGCAGGCCACCGGGTGGTGGCTGTGGCTGCAGCGGGCAGCGTACTCGGCCGGGGTCAGATAGCCCAGCGCCGAATGTCGATGTCGTCGGTTGTGGTCTACCTTGTAGTCGCCGATGACGACGCGGGCTTCGAGCAGGCTTGTCCAGTGGTTCCGGTCGAGGCATTCTTTGCGCAGCCGACGGTTGAACGATTCGACGAATCCGTTATTCCACGGCGTGCCCGGTGGGATGTAGATGATCCCGACCCGGTTTGCGCAAAACTGTTGCAGCGCATGGGAAATCATTTCCGGCCCGTTGTCCATCCGCAACACCGTCGGCGACCCACCATGAGTGGTGAAGACCTTCTCGAGCTCGGTGACGAGCCGCTCGGCGGTGATCGAGCGTTCAACCAGATGCAATAGTGATTCACGGGTGTGTTCATCGACCATCGACGCGATCTTCACCGCTCTGCCGTCGATGGTGGAATCGAACTGAAAATCCAACGCCCACACCACCTTCGGTGCATCCGCATCGACCGGCGGCATCGACGAAACGCCGGCCCGTTTACGCGGCTGGTGCTCACGCACCTGCAGCCCTTCCTCCCGCCAGAGCCGATGCACCTTCTTCTTGTTCACCGAGCTGCCCTCGTCGAACCGCAACCGCGCCCACGCCCGCCGGAACCCGTGACACGGGTTCTTCGTAGCATACGAGCGCAGCCAGGCCCGCAAACCGGCGTCCGGATCATCCGGGGTCTGCGCGAGGGGCAGCCGCCGATACGTCGAACGAGCAAGCCCAACGACCTTGCACGCGAACCGTTCCGACACGCCCTTCACTGCTGTGAGCATGTCGACGGCACGGCGCTTGGACGCTGGGCTCAGAATTTTCCCCGGCTGATCTCCCGCAGGGCGTCCTTTTCCAGCTCCGCCTCGGCCAGCAGCCGCTTGAGCCGGGAATTCTGCTCCCGCAGCTCCTTGAGCTCCTTCGCCGCATCGGTATCCATACCGAAGAGCGGCGCCAGTTGTACAACGTCGCCGCCGACACTTCCAGCTCTGCGGCGATCTCCTCGCCCGACTTACCGGCCGCGGCCAGCTCATCGGCACGGCGCAGCTTCCGCACGATCTCCTCCGCGGAATGCCGCTTCCGTCCTCCAGCCATGATCCCAATCGTCCCTTCTGGCCCCTACCAGGGCCAACAGGACTCTAATACCGAGCGGTCTCATTCATTGGGGACGGGCCACCTGGTTTCCAGGTGTTCAGTCGCAGCAAGAAGCGCCGCGCAACGACGGTCATGAAGATCAAATAGGCCAGTCCCCCACCTATCGCAAGGAAGGCACCGGACATGCTCTCCTTAGTCGTGGCGACGACCGTTGCCAGCAGCACCCAGGCGCAGGCGTCGTCGACGGCCGCACACGACAGCGACATTGTGCCGAGCCGGGTGTTCAACAGACCCGAGGCGTAGATGATCCAGGCCAGCATCGGGAACGCGGTGATGGCGACCGCCGACGCGACGAACAACCCGCCTTGCCAACTGCCGACTTTGCTCGTGAAGTAGCCGCCCTGGCTTACCATCCACACGCCGAGCATGCCGCCGAGTAGCAAGGGAACACCGATACCGGCGGCCGAGGTGGCTCCTGCCTTTCCCAGATGCGACCGGAGAATCTCCAGCTTGAATGAGGCGCCCACCAGGAACATGTACAGCACGAGACCGAGCTGGCCCACGACATAGGCCTGCGGCCGGTGTGTGGTATCCATTTGCTCAGTACGGGCGGGGCCCGGCGTGCTTCGCAAGCCGCAGGCATTGCGGTCGTCAGTTCACGGCGACACCACCAAGGCGATCATGTGCCATCGCCGGTATCCTCGAGCCACTCGTGTACGCGTCGTGCGCCGTCCAGATGAGCGCCGTACACCGATGGATGCTGCTCAGCGAGTTTCGTGAACATCTCGACCGTATCGGTGATCGCGGCCAGGCCGTCCTTCTGCCGACGGCCAGTGATTGATTCATATTGTTGTGTTAGGCCGGTCGCGATGGCGACCGGCGCGGCAATGGACGGTAGCTTCGGTGAACCACCGTGTACGCGATCATTTCGTGTCGTTGGCGGGGTGTAGCGCTGGTCATGTGTGGGCGATCTGAGGTGCCCGAAGCCGTACTCCTCGGGCGGACTGCCGCGGTTACCTTGCGTCGTCGCGGCGGGCTGTGGAGGCTGTGGGTTCGGTGAATCGCGTCACGGCGATGACCAGTGCGACGGCGAAGAACAGGAGATCGAGGATCATCTGGATACCGACAACGGTCTTGGCGGCGTCACTGACGGGCGAGATTGTGCCGGTGCCCGCGGTCGTCAGCATGCCCAACGAAAAGTACAGGGCTCCGGTGTGTGACAACGGCTCGGTGAAGTCTCTCGTCGTGCCTGCGTCGTAGTACAGCTTCGAGAAAGTGATCAGGATGTCCAGAGCGGCGAAGATGATGACGATCGTTGTCCACAAGCGGTCTTTGATGACCATCACGGTGGCCACCGCGTAAATCGTCACCACGGTCGGCGGCACGCAGACGACCAGCACCATCGGCGCCGACAGGCCGGACCTCGCGGAGGTCGCCCAGAAGTAGATCCAGAAGACCACTTGAACCGGTACCAACACGCATACGGCGCGTTTGGTTCGGCGCAGAGCCCGCTCCGACTCCCGTGGATCGCGAGAGGATTCGGCGGGCCGTCGGGCCACGACGGCCGATTTCTCCTGTTCGCCACCCTGCGCAGCTACCTCGTCCGGGTCCGCCATGGCCGAGAGTCTAGGACTCGCACAGCATGAATGCGGCGAGCCACGGCGCGGCCACTGCGTCGGGGCAACTCGACAACCTTGTCCCCCGGCTACGAAGCTCCCTCTACCGCTTGCTACGCGGAGTCGCCTGTTGTGCGCTGTTGTCGACGAGTCCCGAGCGGGCCAGCAGTAGACCGCTGACTACTAGCACCCAGGTGGGAAACGCCAGCGTGACCCACATGCTGACGTTGCTCCCGATCAGCAGTGTCAACGCAAGCAGGTAGCTGAGGCCGGCGAGCCAACGGGGCATCAACCTGGTCTTCAACCAAATTGTCGCCAACGAGATCATGAATACGGCGGCCATTCGAAGCGCATACGTCTGGGTCGCCGAAAACACGACCATCTTGCCGAAGTTGACCACCTCGCCGCGGGCGACCGGGTCGACGACCCCGGTGTTGCTTGTCACCAGCGCTCCGGCGACGGCGGTGGCGACGAACATCATCGCCAGAAACAGCAGCCCGCTGCCGAGGAACACCGACAGGAAGAACCGGTCTTCGTAGCGCCCGAATCCGTCGCGTACTACGCCGATGAACCACAGGAAGCTGATGCCCGCGATGGGCATCAGCACGGTCGCTGTCGTGATCGAGGTCTGTTGGCCCGTCATCAACCGAGTCGAATTCCGAACGCCTTCGGGTATTTCGATGCGTATCAAGATCAACGTTGTTCCGAACAACACCGCGAATATGACTCCGGCTAGTGCGGCGGCTCGTGGCGTTGACAGACGGCGAAAAGTCGAGGGCTGATCCGTGTGTTGCGCTGGCGTCGACATGGCATCATCCTGCCAAATCCGAGCATGTTCTGCCGGGTTGATGGCTCTAATAAGTGGACACGGGCAACTCGGATTCCAGGATCCACTTATTTTCCACACATGCGAGCGTCGCTCGTTTCCACCCCCACTTTCCGGCAGGCACCGCAAACTAGACATACTCGAAATCTGGCGGGGCAGGTCATGGCTGCGTGGCGATATCACAGGCCGTCCGGTCGATGAGACGTCGATCCACGTGACCGGCCCCCTGATCGAGCAGATTCCCAGCACACGGCTTGCGGCCGGCATCGACCAGCGAGTATCGGCTGTCGATTTCGATTGATGGCACCTCAGGTAGTCACCGCTCATTGCGCTGCGCCTATGCGCTTGGAAGCGGTACGCTGATCGGCGTCCGGTTCCCTACAGTGGTGCGGAAGGTGGAGCCATGTCGACGACCGATCATGACTGGAGCAAACCGGCAGCTATGGCCATACCGGCCGAAGGCTATTTTGAGCTGGAGCGGGGCCGATACGGCCCGATCTATCCACGGACGCCTGCCTCCTATGGTTTCTCGATCATCGCGAAGGTGAAGCTGGGTCGAGAAGACGCTATTCGCGCATACGGCAAGCAGATAGAGGACGCGGTCGCGAGTAGTCCGGATGTGCTGGCGCCACTGCGGCTGCACTATCTGCGATGGGTGTTGTTCGATGTCGGCTCCGGATTACATTTCCAATATCAGGGCATCTTCGATACCGATTTCGACAAATACACCGAGGATGCGGTGGCGCTCTTCGCCCAGACCGGTATCACCACCGTTTTCACCAACCTCGAAGGATTCCCCGAGGACTGGAAGGAAAACCCGGGCGCGTTCGCCCGATTCGTCCGAGAACATCACTTTCCGAGCTTCCTCGAATACGGCGAATATCCCTACGTCACCGCCGACAAGATCAAAAAAGCGCTGCGGCTAGAGGCAGCGTTCTCCGACATGCTCGACCAGATGCAGTGATCACCCCGTCGACGCTCGAGCTCGACGACATCCAACACATCCTGCTGACCCGCACCCCGGCGATGACGGGCCGCTACGAGTTCCTGTCTTTCGACGACCCCGCCGGAGGCCGGGCCTGGTTGGCCGCGCTGCTGGATCGGGTCCAGTCGGCCGCGGACGCGCGTGCCACGATGGACAGTTCCGAGCGTTGGATCACACTGGCCTTCACCTGGGGAGGGCTGCGGGCGCTCGGCGTGTCGGAGCAATCGCTCGCCACCTTTCCCGACGAGTTCCGTGAAGGCATGGCCGCCCGCGCCGACATCCTGGGCGACACGGGCGCCAATCACCCGGACAACTGGGCCGGCGGGCTGGCCGGTGACGACCTGCACGCCATCGCGATCTTGTTCGCCCGCACCGACACCGAACACCAGAGATGCACCGCCGAGCACAACAAGCTTGTGGCCCGCTGCCCGGGTGTGCGGGTGTTGTCGTTCCTGGATTTGAACGCGACGCCGCCATTCGACCAAGCCCATGACCATTTCGGGTTCCGAGACCGGTTGTCCCAGCCAGTGATCGACGGATCGGGCGAGACCCCGACACCAGGCTCGGGCCCAGCGCTGAAACCCGGTGAATTCATCCTGGGCTACCCGGACGAGGAGGGGCCACCCCACGGGCTGCCCCAGCCGGAGGTGTTGTCACGCAACGGCAGCTACATGGCCTACCGGCGGCTGCAAGAACACGTCGGTGCGTTTCGGAACTATCTCCGCGAGCACGCTGACACCCCGGACGGGCAGGAGCTACTCGCCGCGAAGTTCATGGGCCGCTGGCAAAGCGGCGCCCCCCTGACACTGGCCCCCGACCACGACGATCCGCAGCTTGGCGCGGATCCCATGCGAAACAACAACTTCACCTACAAAGAAATGGACCCGCACGGCTACGCGGTTCCGCTCGGCTCCCACATCCGGCGGCTCAATCCGCGCGACACCGCGGTCAACATGAACCGCCGCAGGATGATTCGCCGCGGAGCCACCTACGGGCCCGCACTACCCGAACGCGAACCCGACGACGGGGTGGACCGAGGCATCGCCGCGTTCATCATCTGCGCCAGCCTGGTCCGCCAGTTCGAGTTCGCCCAAAACGTCTGGATCAACGACAAGACATTCCACGAACTCGGCAACGAACACGATCCCATCTGCGGCACTCAGGACGGAACCCTGGAGTTCACCATCCCCAAGCGGCCCATCCGTAAGGTGCTCGAGGGCCTGCCGGCCTTCACCACGCTCAGAGGCGGCGCGTACTTCTTCCTGCCGGGTATCAACGCCCTGCGATATCTCGCCACGCTCAACCGTCAAGAGGTGACATCATGAGCGCCCTTTCCCCGGCACGCACCTACAACCAGAACCACATCCCGCGCACGCACGACGGGCGCCGGCGGATCAGCATCTATTGGACGTGGAGCTACCCGTGGGAGGCCCAACGCGATCCCGCCGAAATATACAACCGCTTCTCCACGATGACCGAAGTCCGCAACGTAACGTGGCCGGGCTACGAGACCTCCGAGTACGACGCAGCGCACTTCCTGCAAGGCATTGCCGGCACACTCGAGCTGTTCCATCGCTCAACTCTGGCGTTTCAGCGGCTGGCCGGTGAGGCGACCGGTCATCCCGTCGCGGTGTTCCAGCGCATCGACCAAGCCGGCTACCAATTGCCGATCGACGAGCGGATCCTGGCCGACACCGACACGCTGATGGTGTTCGGGCTCGATCACGTCCTCTCCGAGCAGGAAGCCGCACCCGAAGAGTGCGCCGCAATCCAGGACTGGCTGCAACGCGAAGGCACCTGCCTGCTGTTGGCGCCGCACCACGACGTCGGCTTCACCGACGACTACACGCAGCGACAAACCGAATACGAGCATCACGGCGACCCATTGGTGCCCCGCCAGCAGAGATTCGGCCAGTACACGCGCTCACTGATGAAAGCGCTCGACGTGCCGGTCCACAACAAGTGGGGCCTACGCCCCGCGGTCGTCGACGGCACCGGAGAGATCGCTCCCCTGACCGGGTTCCGCGATCTGGACACACCCCAACTACTGGACAACGTCACCACCTTCAACTTCCACCCCCATCTCCCGCACTACGCGCTCACCGCACCGGAAAGCGAGTCCCTGCGGGTCCTGGGCCGCCAGCGCATCGACCCCACCCGGCCCCACCCCTACACCGCGGCCGGCAACACGGAATTCAACGCGCTTATCTGGATGCCACCCACCGGCCAACGTGCCGGCGACATCGTGCTCATCGACTCCACCAACTTCACCACACTGTTCGGCGGCACCGACAGCCTCGAAAACCTCTGGCACAACCTCGCCACCATGAAATAACCGCAAGCCAGGTTGCGCCGCGCGGCGGCCTGATATGTTGCGGGTTAGCGCTGCTGCGGCGAGACCGTTCGCGCAACGTCTGGTCGGTGTGGCCGATAGGATCAGGTCTCCGCTTGCCTCGCTAACGGCGATGCGCTGTGTCGCAACCGATTTCACAAAGCTCCGTTGAACTACGAGAAGTGTGCTGAGGCGGACGGCGGCGCCGCGTGATACCGCACGCCGACACGGGTGAGCCGCTTGCCGCAGGCGCAGCCTCCCGATGGCGACCTGCATGGTCTGCGGGAATGTGAAGCCCTGTTGAGCGAGCCGTGTTGTCTCCCGTCGTGGGCCGGTAGGGTGGCCCGCGTGCTGGCCGCCGGGTAGGGCAGGATCGCCGCCGCGGCGTCGCTGCAACCGGCACAGGCCAACGGCCACCCGGCGCTGATTCTCCGGTGGAGTGGGGCGAGATCGACACCGTCGTAGCGGTGGGCATCGACGACGAGCTGTCACAGATGCAGCGGGAGACCGCCCCGCGTCGCTGAGCCCGGGGCCTCGGAAACGAACAACACACCCGGCATCTCCACCTGCACGTCGCTATAGGCGACGGCGTGGCATGGTTTGTCTCACAGTGCTGATCCGACTCAGCCAGACAGTCCCGGTTGGGCAGCCGTGTTCAAACATCCGATAATGCCGTGACCGATACGGTTCGAGAGCCTGACGGATGCATCGTTGTTTATGAGTACCTCAGCGGATATCGATGTCGCCTTTGCTGGTGATGATCTAGTGCTGCGGCTGGCCTGCGCGGCCTACCTCGCCCGCTATACCGGCAGCTCCCGCATCCATTGCACTTCCGACCTCCGGTTGTATTTCCGATGGTGCACCGACCACCAGCTCACACCGCTGACGATGGTCCGGCCAGAAGTGGAGCGGTACGTGCGCTGGATGCAGGAGACCCGCCGGTTCAAACCCTCCACTGTCGCCCGCCGCACCGCGGTGTTGACCGGGTTCTACCGCACCTGCGTGATCGACGGCGTCCTGGAACACTCACCCGCGGAATACGTGCGCCGACCGCGAGTGGCGAACGAGTCACCGACGCTGAGTCTTTCGCACCTGCAGTTCGAAGCACGCTGTCCGCCGCACGGGATTCGGCCCATCCGAGCGATTTCGCACTCGTTGCAATGCTCGGGCTCCTCGGGTTACGGATTTTCGAAGCCTGCCAAACCGACATCGACGACCTCGGCGAGGAGCACGGCCACCACGTACTGCGCGTGGTCGGCAAGGGCACCAAAGTCGTTCTCGTGCCGTTGCCTCCAGCAGTAGGACGGGCAATCGACCGCTCCTGCGGTGACCGGGTTCGCGGCCCGATCCTGTTGAACACCCGGGGCCGGCGAATGGACCGGCACTGCGCGACCCGTCGCCTGCGGCGCCTGGCACAGTTCGTGGTGGTGCGGTTGCCGCGGATGCACCCGCACATGCTGCGGCATACGTTCGTGACCACCATGCTCGACGCCGGAGTGGATTTGCGGGACGTGCAGATCGCCGCCCGCCACGCCGACCCACGCACGACGATGCGATACGACCGAGCCCGCACGAACCTCGACCGGCACCCGAACTACATCCTGGCCGCGTACATGGCCTCGGGCACATGACGACTCAACACGCACTACTTTGCCGAAGAGCGCGCATTGCTCGTTCGGTGTTCTACGACCAACGTGGGCTCTGCACATTGGTCGACGAACTGACCCGAAAGCGCGATCGGGTTGGGCATGAGGGCGTTTCCCTTTTTGCTGTGCGGTGGTTACCCTTCCGTTGAACGAGGCGCCAGCCGGTCACGCCGAGCACGACACAGCCCGATAACGGATAGCGGGATGACCGGTAGCCAGACGGAGAGCAACGGCGGGGGCATGGACGGAACTCAGTAACCGGCTTCCGTTATTGCCCCTCTCACACAATATTTCACGACCCGACCAGGTCCGGGTGGAACTTGGTCACTATCCGGCGAATCCCGTCGCGCCAGTCGACCGTCGTGTCGCCGATGAGTTCACGCATCTGCGTCACGTCAGTCGGATTACCGCGCAGCGCCTGGGCACTCTCGTCGAATGCCGGTTCCCTGCCGACCAGCGAACCGAGGTACCCACACCACTCCTGCAGGCTGACGGTCTGGTCGCCGCACCAGTTGATCGTCGTTGCCGGCACCGACGCCACCTCGAGCAGCTTCGGGATGGTCGCGATGATGTCGTCCTCGTGGATCGGGTTGTAGCGGGCCGGACCGCCGCCCGGAACCGGAATCGGGATGCCGGCCAGGATCATCTCCATGTGGTAGTACGGCCACCCACCGTGGTCGCCGTACGGGACGTTGAGTCGGGCGATGGTGGTGGGCAAGCCGAGCACCCGCGCCATCGTGCGGGCGACGACCTCCCCGGCGATCTTGGAAATGGAGTAAGTCGGGAACAAGGGCTTGTGGTTGTCACCAAGGGCGGCGCGCTCGGTCCGGGGTTCGTCGTCCGGCGGGTCGTAGACGGCCGCAGACGAACAGTGCAGGAAAGCTTTTGCGCTACGGCAATGGGCCATCAGCAGGCCCACGGACTCCGCGTTGGCTCCCAGATCCTTGTCCCAGTCGCCACTCTTGGCCACAGCCAAGTTGAGGACGTAGTCGAAGTCGCACGGGAGTCCGGCGAAATCTCCCGTGGCCAGGTCGACGGTCTCGCACCGCACCCCCACCTGGTCGAGGGCTTCACGAGCCGCGGTGTTGGTGAACCGGGCGATACCCCAGACCTCGTTATCGACCGCCAGGGCCCGGGCAATGGGAGTAGCAACCTGTCCAGTCGGACCGGTGATCAGGATCTTGGAGCCGCGCATGCGCTGATGGTAGGCGACCGGCGGGTGGCCGTACACATGTTCGCGTATGCATGCAGACAGCTGTATTGGATTGCCACACTCGATATCTCACCGTTTGCATCAATCTTTGCAGTGTCCGGAGGGACACGACCGCTATGCCCACTCCTTACACCAGACGAAACACATGAAGGCGCGGCCACCCTGCTGGAGCGTTATTCATAAGCCTCCGCGAAAAAGTGCAGTGCGACTATCGTTTTCAGGGCAGAGGGGAATTTGTGGACTGGCGCGCGGTAGCGGCCGCCTTCCTCGCTGAGCATGCGCCAGGTCTTCAGGTGAGCGACGGCTCGCTCCACCGCGGCCCGGATTCCGGAGAGTGCGGTATTGAACGCGGCCTGGCTCTCGTGCAGTTCGCGGCCCGGAGGTTTCTTGTAGGGCACCAGATCGATTCCGTCGACACCGACGTAACCGGAATCGGCGACAGTGTCGATCTCGGCGAGAAGGTCGGCGAGTCCGGAGGCGGCGTATGCGTGCGCGTCGTGTCGGGCGCCGTGCACGATCGTCATGCCGACCGCGACGAGCCTGCCGTCGAGGTCGGCGGCGATCTGGATGTTGAACCCCGGATACTGGGTTTTTCCGGAGAACAGGTCCGGGATCGCCGACCAGTCCCAGGTCGGGCAGATTGTGCCGTCCACCAGCACGGACCCGACTCCGATGACGTCGCGGGGGTTGGGAACGAACTCTTCGAGTACGTCAGCGATCACCGGTCGCAGCAGATCCCAGCGGCGGCTCACCGTGGACTGACTGATCCCGAAGAACGCGCCCGCGACATCCTGGACGAGGTTTCTGCGCATCAACGACACCACCAAAGCGACAGACCTGAACAAGCTCAACGCGTAAGGGCGACCGGCCGACTCGAACCCGCCGACGGTCTCGTGTACCCGGGCAGTCAGTTCCGTCAGTTGCCCATCGGTCAGCCCCGTAATAGCCTTGTACCGCAACGGCCCTCGTTCTCGCTCGTAGACTTCGTAACTCCACGAACTGAGATACATGAGGGCCGTTGCCAATTCGGCTGCGACGCGCCGACGTATCAAGCAGTGCGATCACCGTCTCACCGGCCACACAGGCCACGAGAGTTGCTATGCCACAGCCGATTGCGGGACAGGCTTATGAATAAGCCTCCTGGAAGCCCTCGACTCCGGCATCACCCTGTTCGACACCTGCCCGCAACGAACACCAGGAAATCACTGTGCGGCAATGGGTTCCCGCAGACGCAGTTCGACTACCCACTGCCCAGGAGATACAACGCTGGCCGCCTGGACTGTGATCAGTCGTCGTGGTTGTCCTGCCCGACCCGGGAAGACCTCCGATGATCTTAAAATTCAAGCGGCGGCTCCATTGGGCGGCTGTCCTGTCTCATCGAAGTTGAGGCACCCCACTGGCGTTGACCCGTGGTGCCTCAACGTATCGAGACGGCGAATGACGGGTTCATCTCATTGAACATGAGGCAAATCGTCGGAGTGGTCCTGTCTGTCGACCTGGGGTAAGGGACTTTTATTTCCCGTGAGCGCCGTCTAGGCCAGTTCGCCGAGGTCTCGGGTCATCCAGCCGGGGGTGTCGAAGCGGATGGACGAAGCTCCGACCAGCGTTGCCAGGTGCGCTTCGAGGTTCTCGAGTTCGGTGGCGCCGATCTGCCGCATCCATTGGTCGCGTAGCTGGTCGAATATCTCTTCGCCTTGGCGCAGCACTTCGAAGCCGAGGGCGGTGACCTGCAGGCGTTTACGGCGGGCGTCGAGGGGGTCGGTATCGCGCGCCACGTATCCGCGCTCCTGAAGCACCGCAATGGTCTTCGCCGCCGCCTGCTTGGAGACCGACAGGCGGCGGCCGAGTTCGGAGGCGTTGTCGGCGCCTGCGGCGATGGCCCGCATGGCGAAGTCGTGGACGGGGCGCACATCCTCGTAGCCGCGCAGGGCCAGCTCCTTGGTCGCGTCGTCCACCAGCGAACGGAAACCTCCCAGCAGGAGCAGCGCGAGATCGGCGCCGGAGCGAGACATGGCAGAAAGCGTACGGCAGACGACTGGACATCGACAACCAGGTTGGCTAATATTTCGACAACCAGGTTGTCGAGCTAAGGAGAGACAATGCATGCCACACCAGCCGGCGCCACACTTCCGGAGATCACCCACCACCGCGTCGAGGTCAACGCAACCACGCTGCACTACGTCGCGGCGGGAACCGGTGGAACCCCGATCCTGCTGGTCCACGGGTTCCCCGAGACCTGGTGGGCCTTCCGTAAACTCATCCCGCTGCTCGCGGAGCACCACCGCGTCATCGCCGTCGACCTGCGCGGCTTCGGCGACTCCGACAACGGACCGGGCGAGTACGACAGCACCACCTCAGCCGAGGACCTGCACCAGTTGATCCAGCACCTCAACCTCGGCCCGGTCCACCTGACCGGGCAAGACATCAGCGGAGCGACCGTATTCCGCCTCGCGACCACCCACCCGCAGGACGTGCTCAGCTTCACCGCGATCGAGACGGGACTGCCCGGGTTCGGCGTGGAGGCGCTGGCCGATATCACCCACGGCGGCGCCTGGTACATCGGCGTTCTCGCCGCGCCCGGCATTCCCGAGATGCTGCTGGCCGGGCGCGAGCGCGAGTTCCTGGGGCAGTTCGCATTCTCGGCCACGAGCGCGACCCCAGATGCGAGCACCGACGCCGACATTGACGAATTCGTCCGCACCTACGCGCGGCCCGACGGCTGGCGAGGAGCGATCGGCCTCTACCGGTCGATGCTGCGCGAGGGTTCCGAGATCAAGGCTCTCGCCGACGCGCCGGGCCTGACCGTACCCGTGCTCGCGGTCGGCGCCGGCGGACGCTCCTTCACAGCCGCCACCATGACCCAGGCCGCGGCGGCGACCGAGGTCAGCTCGGTATCCCTCGACGGGGTCGGCCACTACGCCGCGATGGAAGCCCCCGACGAGCTGGCGAAGGCCATTCTCGAGTTCACCGGACGCTTCGACGCGGCCTGACGACTCGACGCCGCTCGTCACAACAGGAACACGAGCCACTCTAGTCACTGTGCCTCAGCTACATGAGACAAACCCGAGACTGCCTCAACTCAACGAGACTGCCTCGGATCCAACGAGATCGGACAGCGGCGGCGGGATGAAGCGGCTGGGTGACTGGAGGCTTGCCGCTTCGCTGGTGAATCCGGACGCCGAGGCAGGGGCCGTCTCGTATCGGCGAAATCGGGCGTTACGCGACAAGCGTGTTCTTCTGTCTGCGCGAGTCAGCTGACTGCTCGGTAATGCCGATTATCGTGCGCTCGTCACCGGCCGCTGATGTCGTACGGCCCAATTCGGGTTCGAGCGGTGCGGGGTGTTCGCGTCGGGGTAAATAGCATCGGGACGTGTCGTGGCGATTATGTGGACGCGTTTGCTCCGTGGTCCAGTCCGCGCACGGGCATCAAATGTGACGAAGTCCAACCGTGGAACGTGATGCACGTCATTGCCCGAGAAGGCGTGGTTGGGCATCGTCGTCAATTCGTTTTTGGAAAGAACCTGGTTGGAGATGCCCAAATGGCCGACCACAATTTTGCTTACGACCTCACGCTGGACGAGGCACGACGGCGCAGCGCCGTCGTCGCGGCGCTCGGTGACGACTGGGATCCGGTCGCGGTGCTCGCCGAGGAAGATCTGGCGTACGACATGCTGTACTCGAATCTCGACGATGAGCAGCAGCGGATCTACGAGGAACTCGTCCGGGCCGGGATCCTGCCGGATCGGGCGACGCGCCATATTGCCGACTGATCTCACCACCGAGCACGAACCATGACTGGCGTTCGGCGTGTTGGCTCCGGCGAGTCGTGACCTAGTTCGTCACGCAGTCTTTCCGTGTAATCGACACGCTGCTCCTCGGTCAGCAGACTGCCTCTGGGGTCTGATCTTGGAGGTGGTCGTGGGGCGTCGACCGAGTGTGTTCGTCCGGTCGGTCACGATGGAGGAGTGCCGGAAGCTGCTACGGATCAGCCGGCCGCGAAGGACCCGGTGAAACTCCGCCGGGCGATCGTGGTGCTGATGTCCGCCGAGGGCCAGACGGTCAAGGACATCACCACGCTGATGCAGGTCGGCGAGGACTACGTCCGCGATGTCATCCACGCCTTCTTCGAGCGGGGGTTCGACGCGTTGGACCCAAAATGGAGCGGGGGACGCCCCAAGACGATCAATGATGAGGTGCGTGAGCACATCTGCCTGATTGCCCGGACGTCTCCCGCGGACTGGAAAATCACCGCGTTCTCCATCTGGAGCCTGAGCAAGCTCGCCGGTCAAGCAGAAGGTGACCGCGGCCATCAGCCGGGAGACCCTGCGCCGGATCCTGCGCGAGGGCAAGGTCTCCTGGAAGACCACCACTACCTGGAAGGCGTCCACCGACCCGGAGTTCATCGTCAAGATGCACCGCATCCTGGCGCTGTACGACTCCCCTCCGGCTGACGGGCGGGTGATATGCGTTGACAAGTTCGGGCCGGTGCGCCGTCCGCGCCGCCTGCGGGCAACCTATAACCGCTACGGCGGTGTGAGGCACATGCTTGCTGCCCTCGACCTGTCGACCGGCAAGCTGTACCGGATCCGCCCGCGCAAGCGGTGGCGGGAGTTCCTCGACCTGCTCGAGGCCCTGCGCGTCCGCTGGCCCGGCCAGAAAGCTGTATGTGGTGCTGGAACTTCTCCCCGCACAAGCACGCCAAGGTCCGCACTTGGGTGGCAGACAACGACATCGAGCTGGTCTTCCTCCCGACTTACGGATCCTGGCTGAACTGGATCGAGGCCGAGTTCGCGGCCTTGCGCTACTTCGCGCTCAACGGCACCGATCATCGCAGCCACGACGAGCAGAACGCGGCCATCGCCGCTTACGTCCGCTGGCGCAACGCCCGCGCCGAGCCGAAGACGAATTTCGCACCCGACTCACCCATCCGTCAGTGGAGGCAATACCCCGCCGAGGCGGCGTGAGGAGCGATTACGCGATGAGGAGGAGCACGCTGATCGCCAGCATCACCACTGCGGTGGCGCCGTGGATGCCGTAGACGGCGGCCTTGGGCCCGTTGCTGCGCAGCGCGATCAACGCGTCGCCCACGGGTATGCCAGTGGCGGCCAGCATGAACCAGCCCAGCAGGTGTGGTGACCCGCCGGCCAGCAGGATGAAGATGAAGAGCCCGGAGGCTATGTCGCGCACGGCCTTGACGGCCAGCCATGCCTGGAAGCTGCGGTCCTCGGTCGGTGTGCCGGGGATGCCGAAACCGACTGCGGCCTGCGGCGCCCCAGAAGGCACGTGCGCCGACGAAGATGATGCCCACGCCGATCAGTCCGGCGAGCACGGTGGCGACGTTGGTGAGCATGGTTGCTTACTCTCGGTAGCAGCGTGCACTATCGTCTAGCGGCGCCAGTTGTCGTGTCGATGATAGAGATACCTCCGGCAGGATGTCTAGCGTTGCTAGGATGTTGCCATGTCCGCCATCAAAGAGCGCCGTGAACGTGAACGCGCCCAACGCCATCAGCTGATCATCACAGCAGCCCGCGAACTCGCCGAGGCCGAAGGCTGGGAGGCGGTGACGACGCGAAGGCTCGCTGAGCGGGTCGAGTACAGCCAGCCCGTGCTCTACAGCCACTTCAGTGGCAAGGATGCCATCGTCCGCGCCGTCGCGATCGACGGATTCGACGAACTCGCCGCCCACCTGCGCCGTGCCCGGCTGGCCAACCCCAAGCCACGGCAGGCCCTGCACGCCGTCTGCCGCGCCTACCTGGAGTTCGCTACCGAGCGGCCCGCCCTCTACCAGGCCATGTTCGTCATGCCGACCGACGTGAAGTTCGCGCACGCCGAGACACCGCCCCCACTGCGCGCCGCCTTCGACGAATTCGTCAGCTGTCTTCGCCCGGACAACGCGCGACGCGAACTGTTCGCCGAAGTCATCTGGAGCGCGTTGCACGGCATAGCCACCCTGTCGGACAGCGGCCGCATTCCCCCGGACAGTCAGGAGGAGCGGCTCGACTTCCTCATCACCCAGCTCGCCGACACCCCAAGCTGACCGGCCCCACGCCATAAAAAAGGGGCCATTGGACGGCCAAGGATCAGAGCCGAGCCACTAGCTGCTCCGGCTCTCGGCTGAGTTTCGTGGGCAGTGGATGCGCAGTAATGCCGCATATAGCGCGTAGCGCTGGCGGGATGTCCCCTTCTGCTGATGTCCCACTTGCCCGGCCACTCTCTGCCGGGCGCCGGTGAGTTCCGGAGAGGAGGGCTGGAACATATGTGTAACGACTAGTGAGCGGCATCAACATCCGGAAATGCTGAGAAGCGTGCACTTTGGTCGGCATCCTCCTGTCGGCAAGACACAGACGGCAAACTCCGCACACAGCGCAGGGCGGTCTCCGCCACCGCGCGGAGACCGCCCTGGGGGCCTGCCGGGACACGAGCGAAAAGGGGCAATGAGCTCCCGAATCTGCTGGTCGGGGCGGATGTGCTCCGAGGTTCTCGGCCAGCAGGGTGGTTCGCTCGGTGTAGCAAAACCCGCGCGGCATCGGACTGCGCGTGCTGGATAGGCTGCGCTGCGTTACGTCAGTTTCTTGCTCGGGGTCTGGGTTGTGACGGCGATCGATCGAACCGCGTATCCGGTTCAAGAGAGTGGTTCCCGCGCGGGAGCTGATTAAGGCGTTCACGCCGACGGTCGCCGAGGTCGCGTGGGCGCGGGAGAAGACGCAGAACGATCAGCATCTGCTGGCCTTGGTGGTGTGGCTGAAGTCGTATCAGCGGCTGGGGTAATGCTGTGCAACATGTCCCTGGCCGCGACCCGGGGCGGGCGAGCTGGAATCGGTGTCGACCACGCCATGGCCGCCGGATATTGGGTTGGTCGCAGCGACGACCGGTACCTGCTGGCGTATGCCCGCGACATGGCCGCCGAGGCCCCCGCCGAACTCGGCCAGACCCGCGAATGCCGCACCGCGCTGGCTGAAGCCCGCGAGATCATCGACGCCGCGGCGGCCACCCATCTGCCCAGCTACGTCTACGATCCCGCGCTCAACGCCGGATTCGCTGCCGAATGCCTGACCAAACTCGGCATCGGAGACGAGGCGGTCACCGCCGCGACACGGTGCGTCGACCTCATCAACCCCGCCTTCGCACTGAGCAGGGGGTTCGCCGATGTCGGTCCCGGCACCGCGCTGTGCCTGACCGGCGAAGTCGACGAGGCCGCCCACATCATCGCCCGCACCTCCGACACCGCGGTCACCCACGGATCACCCCGCCTCGCCAGCGAAGTCCGCGGCGCTCGCGACACCATCCGCAACAGCGCCCCCCGGCTCGGCCAGCCTGCGCGAACTCGACACCAAACTCGCCGCTCACGGCCTGGTCTAAGCCGCACCGAACGGCGTTGTCGACGAACAGGCAGGCCAGCTGCTTCGCCACGCGATCGCTCCGGTGACCGGGGGATTCACGCTGGTCCCGGCGTGCAGCTGGAAGACGGGATTACGCAGGGGCAGGGCTGTCGCACTGCATGCGCGGAGTACTGCTCTCCCGCCGGTCACATGGGAAACAGGAGTGCAGTGACTTCGAACTGTGTGTGTCGTACTACACACCATTGAATTCGACACCGCCTAAGGTTTGACTCGGTCCGCCCATCAGGGGCAGCTGAGTGGAGGGATTCGAAGAATGAAGTTCGAGAAGATCACTGCTGCCGTTTTCATGGCCATCTCGGCCGTGGGTATCACTGCGGCAAGCGCCCATGCAGAGCTGGCCGTAACGGAGCAGCCGACTGCGGTGACTGCGGGGGACACGACTTCCGGTGTGGATCACGGAATCAACTACCAGATCACCGTTTCGCCAGTCGACAGGGTCATTATCACTAACGTTGAGAATGGCAAGTTCGAGATCTCGCAGAATGGTGCGGTGGTGCTCGAGTCCGGCGACGGAGCGGCGGTGACCGAAGTGCCGCAACGGTACGCCGTCGACGGGCGTTCGATCGCGATTGCGCAGCAGATCGGTGCGGACGGCCGCACCCTGACGCTTACACCGACCCCGACGGCAGAAGATATTGCGCAACTGAAGGACATCAGCTCCTACGACCGGCTCAAGGAGCAGATCAACAAGAACCTGCCTGGCGTCGTCGGCGGTGCCATCGTGGGCGGCATCCTCGGGGCGGCTATGCCCCTGATATGGGGGATCAGCATCCCCGTGGGTGTGCTGATCGGTGGAACCGTCGGCGGATACATCCTGGGCGGCCCGGAGTTCCTCGACGCCGTACAGGCGTTCGCCACCGGCCAGCCGTGATCACGGGCAGGTGAAATAGCGTGTGCGCGGGCGCTTTCCGCACCCGCACACACGCGCCCAGACCCGGACTGGTACGGATATGCACCCGGTGCCCCTCTTCAGTGCGTGTGCAGGAATCAGGGTCACCGGGTGCAACAGTTCGGGTTCACCGGCCAACTGGTCATCAGGATGCACACGGGCCGACGCCGCCGACCTTGCCAGTCGATGTCGTCCAGCCGCAGGTGCGACACCTCGCCATTGCGTAATCCCAACCGAGACTGACTGCGCCGCACCCGCCCGAATCGACAACCGCTCGGTCCACCCCTCAGCGCCCGGGGCCATCGTCGGCCCTGCCTTAAACGACGGCCGCACCGCCCCGCCGCCGCCGCCTCGAGCCTTCCCTCGTCGTCCGCTCGACCACCAGCGCGCCCGGCCGCTGAACCACCACCGAGCCCGAACTCGGTGTCCGACAAAGCACGTCGCAATCTACCAGGGTCGCCTTTACCTCCGTAGCAGCCGGCCAACTCGAGAACCCCTGCAGCCCTACAGATGCCCTGGAGGCGTTCTACATCGCCGAGGCTTGCGAACTCTCCCGTCGCGATCGGCGTCCGGTCGAGGTGACCGAAGTTCGTCGCTGACCCGCATAGCCGGAGTGTCTCCCTCAGCGCCCATCTCGACTCTCACAGTCGATCGACCGGGTAGGCGGGTTCGCGCCCTGCGAGGACATCAATCACCGCTTGTGCGGCCGACATACCTGCCCGGATGCGCGCTTCTGTCGTCTGACCAGCCAGGTGCGAGCTGACGAGCACGTTGTCGAAGGCGCGCAGTGGACTCGAGACAGACAGCGGTTCGTATGTGACGACGTCGAGTGCCGCGCCGGCGATCTCGCCTGCGGCCAGGGCCTCGACGAGCGCGTCCTCGTCCACCAGGCTGCCTCGCGCGGTATTGACCAGGATCGCTGTGCTTTTCATCGACTGCAGGCGTTTGCGGTCGATCAAGTGGCGGGTCGACTCATCGGCGCGGACGTGCAGCGATAAGTAGTCCGCAGTCGAGGTGACAGTATCGAGGTCGACGAATTCGATACCCGGTTCGTCGGCGTCCGGGTGTGCGGAACTCACCGCCACGGCCATGCCGAAGGCTCGGGCCAGTCGTGCGACAGCTCGACCACTGGGTCCGTATCCGATAATTCCGAGTGTGGATTCGCGAAGCTCGCGGCCGGCATCGCGGGGCCACTGCCCGTTTCGGACACCGTCGAGGACCGCGGGAAGTTTCCGCGCGACCATAAGGATCAGAGCCATCGTCATTTCCGCGACCGCGTGGTGGTTGACGCCGGGGGTGTTGCACACACGTACGCCGCGGCGGGCGGCCACGGCGACGTCGACCGATTCGTAGCCGACGCCGCTGCGAGCGATGACTTTCAGCGAGGATGCGTGCTCGAGCATATCCGCGGTGACCGGTTCGCTTGCGATGATGGCGCCGTCTATTCCGTCGAACAGGGCCAACGCCTCATCGCGGCTACGGGCAGCGAGGGCAGGAGAGTAGGTCACCTCATGGCCGTGCCGGCGGAGAATGTCGTCGATCTCGTCACCGGGACAGAGGTAGTCGGTGGTGACCAGTACACGTGACATGCGCGAATCCTCTCGAAACGTGTTGCACCGTTGGTGCGGCTTTCAGCGGTCAACTCAGGCATACCGGATGGGCCGGCCAGTCGCGGGGCCACTCATCGCGACGGCGCGTCAGGTCGCGAATCCGAGCCGGTGGGCCGGGAGGCTGCGTCGAAGCAGCGGGCGGTGAACACGCAGATACCCCCAGCGACGATCAGGATCACGCAGGTCATCGTCACCTCGTACCAGCCCCCAGCCTGCCATTGGTAGGTCACCACGGCGCCGAAGACCGAGCTGCCCACATAGAACGCGAGCAGGTACAGCCCGGACCTCGACGCGGCTTGGCTTCCGGGATCAACTTTTGGGCAGGGCGCGGAACCTCTGTGAAGTTGATCTTTAGACGGACCTACTTCCTATCAGGGGTTCCGCGTTTCTCGTTGCATCCCAACACCTTCCACTCGCCAGCGTCCGACTGGCTACCTCACGCCGACACGGCTAGTCGGAAAGGCTCACTACGCGAGACCGTGCCTTGCGGAGAAATATTTCGGCAAGAACGTCCGCGCCCTCCCTCGAATTTGCGCGCGAAATGAGGCATTGCGCGCACGCTCGCCACGGAGGAAAGTGAGTATGTCCGGTGGCGCCACCGGGGCGTCGCCCCGACCAGGGAGGTGGCCCGTGTACGCACGTTCAAGCACAATTACGGCCCAGCCGTCGTCGATCGACAACGGGATCGCATACCTCCGCGATGAAGTGATGCCGAATCTGCCCGAAATCGAGGGGTGGGTTGGCCTGTCATTGATGGCCGACCGGGCATCGGGGCGCTGCATCGCCACAACCGCGTGGGAATTCGAGGCCGCGATGCATGCCAGCAGAGAGCGGATCCAACCACTGCGTGATGGTCTCGCCCGGGTGCTCAACGGCCCGGTGGATCTGGTCGAAGAATGGGAAATCGCGCTGATGCACCGCGTTCACCCGGCTGGCGACGGCGCGTGCACTCGATGCACGTGGGTGCAGGGCGATCCAGGCGAAAGCGACCGAATGATCGACGTGTTCAAGGCGGACGTGCTGCCGGAGGTCGAAATGATCGACGGATTTTGCAGCGCGAGCCTTTTCGCCGACCGGGCAACCGGCCGCGGGGTGGCCGCGACCGTTTGGGCAAGCCGCGCGGCGCTGGACAACAGCCGCGAACAGACGGATAGGATCAGGACCACGTCGACCCAACGGCGTGGTGCCCGCGTGCTCGAGGTGGCTGAGTTCGACCTGGCCTTCGCTCACCTGCGCGTGCCTGAGATGGCTTGAAATCGTCAGCTGGCTCCACCAACACGACTGCACGGCTGTCGGCGAGCATGAACTCCCTACGTGCGGGCGGCAGATCCGGATCGACCAGCAGCAGAACGCCACCGCCCGCAGGACTGCGTGAGCGGCGTGCGAGCCGGGTGGCAGGCACACCCCCACCGCTCGTCCCGATCCCGCTCCTGCCGTCTTCAACACTTCGGCCAGCGACCCGGCGGCGGCTGCGACCTCACCGTAGGTGAACGCACGCACGCCGCTGCCGGTGTCCTCGATAACAGCCGGGCGATCGGGATGCGTTGCCGCCATCGCGAAGAACGCCTCCTCGACGCGGCGATGCTGCGGAACAGTCGACTTCCCCCGCGCCGCCGCGACGGCAAGTTGCCCGTTCGCGACCCGGCCCAGCCGCCACGCCGCGGCCGTCGTCGCGCCGGTCGCGACATCCGCGACACACGCCGCCATCAACTCCGCCAACCACCCCAGCTCGACGGCATCGACCGTGTGGCGGTATTCTAGGGCCAACGCCACACGACCCTCGTGCTCGGCGACATGGACACTCAAAACGAACTTCGCGGTACCGTTGCACACCAGATACGGCCGCCAACGCACGCCTCGCGGCCCCCGCGGCGAGGCCGGTGGTAGGTCAGCAGCCCCGCTCGGCTGCAACTGGTTCACCACGACGACCGACCTCGCGGCGGCCGTCGATCCGACCTCACCCGCGATGGAGTCCTCGCTCCAGTCGAACGCAGTGCCGCCTGCGACAACTCCTCGCCCACCGCGCCGATCAAGTCACCCGCCGTGGCGGCCGGCGCCACCGCCGCGAGCACAGGCAGCAATCGCACGCGATAGCTGACGTCCCGATCCTCCTCGGGGCGTCGATGACTGAAGGGAATTCGCACGGCGAAAGTCCGCTCTGCGCTCCACTGAGCCAGAGCGGCCGCCACACCGGCGGCGACCACCGCGAACGGGCTGACACCCGCTGCGTGAACTTCTGCCGCACGCGACGCGCAGTCGGCGACCGACGTCTCGGTGACACGGACCAGTCGTTCACCCACCTCGGGCGCACACGTCGGCACCCGCACCGGCGCGAGCGCGAACGTCTGGTCCGCCAAAGCCCGGCGAGGCGCCAGAACCTGTCGGCCTCGCTCGCGGTGACCAGCGGCTAATAGGGCAGCGCGGGTGACCCCACGGGCTCCTCTGCACCGTCGACGAGTCGCCGATACACGGCGACGATCTGCCCGACCAGCAGATGCAGCCTCAATCCGTCACAGGCGACGTGGTGGACTGTCAGCTGAAGCAGCCCGCCGGCCAGACCTGCATCCCAGTACACGATCCGATGCAGAGGTTCGTCCGGCAGGAACGGCCGGCGGGCCTCTGCCGCAACCGCCCGGACTCGTCGAGCGCGCCGATTGCCGCTGCGCGCCAACACAATCCACGCCGCCGCCACGCCAGGCCGCGCTCGTCATCGGCGATGGTCGCGGTACGCCGACGACAGCCACATCTCACCACTGAATACGCTGACCCCACGGGAGCGCGAAGTCCTCGGGCTGATGGCCGCGCGGGACACGACAACACCACCATCGCCAAGACCCTGATCGTCACCGGACGAGCCGTCAGCAAACACATCGGCAACATCTTCCTGAAGCTCGACCTGCCCCCAGCGACAGCGAACACCGCGGGGTCCTGGCCGTGCTGGCCTACCTGAACGGCGCGTGACACTCCGCAGCCGAACTTCTCCCCGATCACAGTCACGCGGACCGGGCCGGCAGCCGGCTCGGTCGGATTCAACTCTGCCCGCACGGATTCTCATGCCAGACCAATAGCCCTCCCGCTCACATAGCACGCGGCATCCGACTGAGCGATGGGTGTGATGCCCTGACCTAGCAGAAGCAGGTCAGGGCATCACACCCATGCGCTTGAGGGCGACCCGAGGCGCCACTTACTTCGCCGGAGCGGGCATCGGCTGGTTGATCGTCGTGAAGTACTGCGCCGCGGCCATGATCGCCACCGGAGCCGTCACCAGCAACTGACCAGCGAGAGTACCGAGAGCGCCAACAGCAATGATGCCGCCGAAGCAGCCGATCACCGCTGCGGGCACGAAGGGGCCGAACAGACCAACGATCGACGCGGCAGCAACCGTGGCGCCAGCGATACCGCCCAACAGGCAGCCGACTGCGCCCCCGGTGAGACCGCCGACCAGGGTGCCGACAGTCGCACCTGTGCTGATTGTGGTGATCAGGCGATTCCATGCCGCTTGTTCACGGTCGTATGGAGTCTTCCACGGAGCGGTATCCTCATAAGGCAGTGCCGTCGGCTTGTAGACGGCATGCGCAAGATCCAACTGAGGAGTGAGGGTCGCCGTACGATCCCTGATCTCCGCCGCGATCGGAAACACATAATCGTCCACCCGAAACGACAACTCCGCCCCGGCGAGCACGCTCCCGTTGGCCGCCTTGATCTTGAACACCCCATCCTCGGCAGCCATCGAGCCAACGTCGGTGGAAATGATCGTGGCCCTCTCAGTTGCTCGACTTTCGCACTTTCGAGGGAGTCCGGCTCGGGGCCTCGGCGGTGCCCGCGTGAGGACGTCCTGACGTAACGGCGTGTCGCGCAAGCGGTTTGGGCTTGATGGTGGAGCATCGGCGGTGCTTGTAACAACCCCCGTCGCTAAACGAAGAGTGTTCCGCCGATGCTCCAGGTGCCAACCTTACCGGGCTCGCTCACGCGTGTCCTGGCCTCCTTGCGGCCGTGTTTCACCGCGCCGACGTTCGAGACGTTCACGATGATGGTGGCGGGTTTGTTCGCACAACCGGCGGCGCGGACGGTGTGCGGGATGCTCACCGGTGCGGGGTTGGCCCGGATCTGCCCACCACAGCCGGGCTCACCGATTCTTCTCCACGGCGCGATGGAACCCCGGCAGGTCGGCTTGATTCTGGCGGAACTGATTGTCAACCAGCTACTTTCGCCTGGCGCGGCGATCACGGTCGCCGTCGATGACACCGGTGTTCCGACGTCGCGGCAAGCGCGTGCACGCGGTGGGCTGGTTCCATGACGGCTCCGCGGCGGGGCAGGTCAAGCTGGGGTTCGCCCAACAACTGGGTGGTCCTGGCCATCGTGGTCACGCTGCCGTTGCGTTCGCGGCCGGTCGCGCTGCCGGTCCTGGCCGCGTTGGCGGTCAAAGGCGGCCCAGCGAAACCGGATCTGGCCCGCGACATGCTCGAGTTGTTGGCTGAACGGTTCGCTGATCGCACGGTTCACCTCGTGGGCGATTCCGCCTACGGGTGCTGCGCGTTCGCCGGTCTCGGTGACGGTATGACGATCACCACCCGAGCCAAGGTCAACGCCGTGTTCTATCAGCCTGCCCCACCCCGGACGGGGAGGCGGGGCCGACCGGCGTTGAAAGGCAACAGGATCGGCACACCGGCAGACATCGCGAAGACCGTGATCTGGAAGTCGGTGACCGGTGTCGCGTTACGGCACCACCAGCACCGTGAAAGTCGCTGAACTGGTGTGTCTGTGGTTCGGGACATGGCGCACCGATCCGGTCCGGGTCATCCTTGTAGGCAACACCGGACGCACCACGAAAACCATTGCCGCCCATGGGTATGATATCGCGCTGATCACCACCGACCTCACCTCCACCGCGGAGGAGATCATCGCCCGCTACGCGGCCCGCTGGGCCATCGAGGTCACGTTCTTCGACGTCAAAAACATCCTCGGTGTCGGACAAGCAAGCAACCGTGTCCAGGCCGCGGTCACCCGGACCGTTCCCTTCGGGCTGCTATGCCACAGCATCCTCATCCTCTGGTACGCCGTGGCCGGCCACCACCAGGACGACGCCGCCCAACGACGCGATGCCGCACCCTGGTACCGGACCAAAACCGAACCCTCGACCCTGGACAAGCTCACCAAGCTCCGACGCCAGATCATCGCCACTCGATTTAACCCGGGATCACCCCGACCAGCGACAACCCAGGAAATCATGGAAGTCCAGGCAGCCTGGCTTGAAGCGGCCGCATAACTGCGAAAGTCAAGGCACAATCCGGCCGGGAAGATTCGAGCCACACACCGAAAAATCGATGTTTCCATGGCAAATACGGAATCCATTCCGCGTGTGCTGTCGATGACGAGGTAGAACAAGGAATCCTCATTGGGTTCCAGCCCATCATCAACTTGTCAGTCAGTGGTCGGCCTGCCCGTGCAGGCCCTCGTCAGCCTCGAGATCGACCAGCGCTTGATGACCTCGATCGTGCGGGGCCTACAGGACCTTCCGGAGGTTCTGGAGGTGCGGATACAGGCGGGTCGGGAGGGCCTCTATTGAAGGCCTAACGCTCGCTGCAAAGTTGCCCACCGATTGCCACATTACCCGGTGCCATCTCAATGAGATGCACCTGGACACTCGCCGTCGCGACGCCGAGTGTCGCAACCATCACCTCTGTAAGCTTTGCCGCGAGGGCGCGCTTTTCCTCCACAGTGCGTCCAGAGAGTATTTCAACCTTGATGATCGGCATGGCCTTGATCCCTTCCCTATCCGGCGACCACGAGATCGCGCGGCGACGTTAATTACACTCTTAACAATCAATACTTGAGTCCCTGCCCGTCACCACTCAGGTGCGGGCCACAGCGAAGAATACGACAGTGAATTGCATCGATTGGCTGACCTTTGCCGAAATGCGCCGCCTGCCAGCATCCGCCATTGCAGAGTCCCCACCTTCCAAAACCATGACGACCGCAGGCCACAGTCTTGCTAGGCGCTCGGCATCAATCAGCCCTGATGAATAGCGCGGCTAGGATCGCGGCCAAACGGTGGCCATATGTGGATCATTCAGCGATCGCTCGCATGACCTCGAGGGCACTGGAAAGCCGGAGTCAGGTCTCGTTACGTACGGTGCTGTAGACGAAGTCTCCGGTTACCTGCAGCAGCCCAGTCGGATTCGCCAGAGCGGCCAGCGAGTCCTCGACTGCGGCAGACACGGCGTCGACATCCCAAGAAGCAGCAAACACAGACGGGCGCAGGATCGCGGGGCGGCCCACAACCGACAACTCGCCGCCGTCGATCCTGATGACTTGCCCATTGAGCCCGGCGGAGAGGTCGGACAGCAGGTAGGCGACGACCGGCGCGTTGTCGGCAGCAGTGGGAAAGGCTCCCAGGCGGGCGTCCAATTCGGCTCCGGAGGCTCCGTTGCGCCTCAAGATATCCGCCGCCATCTGTGTGCCTGCTATGGGTGAGACTGCATTGACTCGCACACCGGTCCCGGCCAAGTCGGTCCCCCAGTCATAGGTGAGGGAAGCGATCGCACCCTTGCTCGCGCCGTAGATGGCCGTGTTACCCAGGCCCATGTGCGCCCCTGAGGTCACGTTGACGATCGCGCCCGAGCCCTGCTCGAGCATCCGTCGCATGGCATGTACGCCGCAAAAGATCGAGCCCATGACGTTAACCTCGAACAGGGCGCGCACACGTTCGGGATCCAGGTCCGTCGAGGGCCCCACGAACATGATGCCGGCGTTGTTCACCAGCCCATCAATCGAGCCGAACTCGCGGATACATGTATCGATGAGCGACTCCGCCTCGTCGGCCTCGGAGACGCTTGCGACCAGTCCCACGGCCGTCCCGCCCAGATCAGTGATGGACTCGACTGTCCTGTCCACGGACGCCTGACTCAGGTCATTCACGACGACCGCGGCCCCTTCGCGAGCCGCGAGCAGCGCGCAGGCCGCGCCGATTCCTCCGCCACTGCCGGTGACGACAATCGACTTACCCCGTAGATTCGACAAGAACATCTCCTTCTTCTCGCCGAATCACGATGCGCGTGGACGGCATTCTCTGGAATTCTCTGGTTGCGGTCCACCCGTGCGGGTGGAGCCTCAGCGCGTCGTGAGGACGATCTTCCCTATGTGTTGCGAGGACTCGATAATTTCGTGGGCAAGGGCTGCCTCGGACAATGGAAAAGTCGCCTCGACGACGGGCCGTACCGATCCGTCCTCAATCAGCGGTACAACGCTGCGAACGACGTCGGCGATAATCGCCTCCTTTTCCTCCACGGGGCGTGATCGCAGCATCGAGCCCATGAGTCGCACACGCTTCCGCAGCAAGGATCTGAGGTCGAAGTCGGCCTGGTATCCGTTCTGGATCCCAATAATCACCAGGCGTCCGTCCATCGCGAGAGCGTCGATGTTGCGCTGTACGTAGGGCCCGCCCACAATGTCGAGGACTACGTCGACTCCTCGCCCATCGGTCTCCTGATGCACACGCTCGACGAATTCCTCGGAGCGGTAATCGATCAGGATGTCGGCGCCGAGCGATTTGCAGGCGTCGAGCTTGGCCTTGCTGCCGGCTGTCACGGCGACCTTGGCGCCGAGCGCCGATGCCAGCTGGATGGCCATCGTGCCGATACCGCTGCTGCCTCCGTGAACGAGTACAGTCTCGCCTGCGGACAGCCGGCCCAAAGTGAACAGGTTGGACCACACTGTGGCCGCCGCCTCGGGCAACGCCCCGGCCGCCACCAGATCGATGCCGACCGGCACACGCATCACCTGTCCGGCCGGGACGGCCACCTTCTCGGCATATCCACCACCAGCCAACAGTGCGCAAACCTGGTCACCCACATGCCAGCCCTCGACACGTGCGCCGACTTCCGCCACCACGCCAGCGCATTCGAGCCCCGGGAATGGCGAAGATCCGGGTGGCGGGTCATAGCGTCCTTTGCGCTGGCTTGTATCCGCTCGGTTGACCCCCGCAGCCACAACGTCGATGACGAGCTCACCCTCGGCCGGCACGGGATCGGGTGTCTCGATCATGCGCAACTCGCCCCCCTCGGGTGCGGGATCGATAGCGACCGCTCTCATGACCGCACGGTGGCAGTTGCTGCGTCGGCCGGCACCCCGTCACGGCAGACCGCGGTCGACCGAAGCGTTGCGACAGCTGTGATACTCATAATCATCGCGTGTTTCCATCCTGGGAGACGCCACAGTTGCTCTCCCCGGTTTTATGCGTCGCACTGACGTCTAGTTCTTCTTGATATTCATTATTATGATCACGGGCGTCGTTTGAATAGTCCTGTCAACAGACAATCCCTATTCCTTCAGGTAATCGCGAGTGCGTTCGCCGGCGAACCCACTCCACCGCGCAGGTTTATCGGGGCTGATGTCACGAAGAACTCGTGGCGTCCAATTGCGTCGCACTGCTCGGCGAGCTCGTCGAGCCACCAGAGTTCTCCGATAGGAATTCCGAGCCGCCCGAGCAGCTTCGGGTGCAGGAAGTTTTCCCCGAGTGGCCATGCCTCGAGGGACGGATTATCGCTCGCTACCGCACTGACGCCCCAGTCCCACAGGTACGCCAGCATGTCCTCCCCATCGGCCAGTCCCGGCGACGTCGCGTCAACTCGCGCTGCGGCCTTCTCCTCCCTCGAGGCGGACTTGTAGCCGGTAGTCCAGCCCGTGCGGAACAAGAGCACGTCACCCTCACGAGGTTCAATCCCAGATTCGTTTCGGAACGCTTCAAGCTCCGAGATCTCGATCCGGTCGTGCTTGTTCCATACCAGGTCGCGTCCTTGGCGTGCACGCCAGCGTGACATGTCGAACAGAATGCCCCGGCCGGCGATACCACGCTCCGCCCAGGTGTGAACCCCGAGCTGGTCACGGGACAGGTGGTTATAGAAGCCGATCTCGGGATCTCGTATATGCAGAAAGCCGTCCCACTGGGAGGACGACTGTGGGTAGAACCCGTCCAGGTAGTCGTCGAGATTTCCCAGTGGCGTCTGAAAGACCGTGTGGCGTACCTCCTGTCTGCTGTACAGGGGTGGATCCGGCCAGTTCAGCGGGGCATTGAGGCTGAAGACGTCGCCCGTCTGGATCAGGCTCGCAGCATGACGCACTTGCTCGGGGGTCTGCCTGTTCAGTGAGCCGTTCGCGTCTTCAGCCCCGAAGAAGCCGCGGGCATCACCCGACGGAAGATCTGCATAGCGCATGAGCCATCTCTTTCCTGGAAGTACTGAGGTCGTCCAGCGGCACGGCGTTGCGCCGGACCAGTACGCAGTTCGTCCTGCGCATCACCCCATCCTGCTTCCACCATTGACGTCGATGGTCGCGCCGGTGATGAATCCCGCGGCGTCGGACGCGAGGAAGGCCACGACTGCCCCCACGTCGTCGGGCTGTCCCAGGCGCCCGACCGGGATGGTCGCCAGCATGGCCTGGTTGACCTCGTCGGCCACGCCCGCCGCCATGGGTGTCTCGATCCGGCCCGGCGTGATCGCGTTGACCGTCACGCCATGCGGGCCGTACTCATGCGCCACCGTGCGGGTCAGTCCGAGCATGGCCGCCTTGGTGGCGCCGTAGTGCACGCCGGCGACCCGCGCACCGGTGTGAGCGGCCTGTGAGGAGATATTGACGATCCGTCCCCAGCCTCGCTCGACCATCGGCCCGAGCACCACTCGAATCCCCAGGAACGCACCCGTCATGTTCACGTCGAGCACCTGCTGCCACTCGGCCACCGGGACATCGGCGGTGCGCAGCTTCGCACCGTCGTGCTTGGGTGAGATCGCCGCGTTGTTGACGAGAACGTCGATCCCGTCGAAGCGACGCGATGCCGCCAGCACGACGTCGTCCCAGTTGTCCTGGGACGACACGTCGGCATGTACGAGCTCCAGGCGGTTGGCCACGGATGCGTGCTCGGCACCGAAGGCCTCGAGGTCTGGGCCGGAAATGTCGGTGACGACCACGGACCAGCCGGCGTCGAGCAAGGACACGGCGATGCCGGCGCCAATGCCCCTGGCACCGCCTGTCACCACGGCGGCTCGCCGCCGAGACACCTCACCCACGGTCGGCCTCCGTACGCCGAAGCCGCACGACACCGTCGAGTGCCACCACGTCGCCTGACGGACGCACCACCAACGGGTTCACGTCAATGGACTCCAGGACGTCGGCCGTCGCCGCGACCATGACCGAGAAGTCGGAGACGACGCGGGCCAGTGCCCGCTCGTCGGCCACCGGAAGGCCCCGTGCACCGCGCAGCAGTTCGACCGCGGCGAGTGAACCGATCATGTCGGCGGCCTCGTCAACGGTCAGCGGCGCGGGACGAATCTGGACGTCACTCAGGATCTCGGCGAAGATGCCGCCCGCGCCGACCAGGACTATCGGGCCGAACGCGGGATCGATGCTCGCGCCCATGATCAACTCCGCGCCACCGCGGACAGACTCTTGGACGACGGCGCGGCACTCGCGCAGGCCGAGTCGGCTCGCGACCGCGAGGACCTCCTCGGCAGCGGTGCGCACGTCCTCATCCGACGTCAGGCCGAGCTTCACCCCGCCGACATCCGACTTGTGTTCCACCTCGTCGGACAGCAGCTTGACCACAACGGGGTACCCGAGCGACTGCGCCGCGGTCACGGCATCCTCGGCCGAACCCACCTCCAACTCCCGCGTCACTGGGACGCCGGCCGCCGCCAGGACACGCTTGCTCTCGACCTCGTCGAGCATCAGGCGACCCTCCGCGGCGGCGCCGTAGAGGAACGCACGCTGCTCGCCATCGGGTTCCCCTGGCGACTGCGGCCGACCTGGCTGCTCGAGCGCGGCGGACCACGACGCGAGCGCGGCGGCGGCGCGCATCGCGCGGACCGGCTCATCGAACGTCGGCACGCCGGCACCGGTAAGGATGCGACGCGGGTTGCCCGACCCGCCGACCCACGCCACGAGGACTGGCTTCGGCGTGGACGCGGCCACCTCGATGATCCGCTCGCAGATCGCCGCCTCCTCCATCTCCAGGTTGCCAAGGAGGATCACGGCGATGTCCGTCTGCGGGTTGTCGACGCAAACCCGCAGCGCGTCGGTCAACATCGTCTGGTCCGACGCGATGGCGCCGGTCGTGTCGATGGGGTTGGTGACCGACGCGAACGGCGGGAGGATCGCTGCCATCTTCGCCTGCTGGTCCTCGGTCCACTCGAAGACGTCGAGCCCCAGGTCCTCGGCGTAGTCCGTCATGAGAACGCCTGCCCCGCCGGAGAGCGTCACGATGCTGACCTTGCGCCCCTCGGCCACCTTGTCGGTGATGAAGAGGCGCCCGAGGTCGAGCAGCTGCTCGACGTCGACGGCCCTCGGCATTCCGTAGCGTCGGAGCACGCCGTCGAACACGGCGTCCGAGCCCGCGAGCGCGCCCGTGTGGGAGGCCGCGGCAGCCGCGCCACGCTGGGAACGACCCACTTTCATCACACATACCGGCACCCGGTGGGCCTGTGCCGCCGCGAGCGCCTGCTCGAACCGGGCGCCGTCCCTGGTGCCTTCCACGTACGCCAGCACGGCGCGGGTCGAACCCTCCTCGACGAGCCCCTGAATGAGCTCCCCGAGATCGAGGTCGGCCTCGTTGCCGGTGCTGAAGAAGCGACCGATGCCGAGCCCGTCACTTTGTGCCATGTTGAGGATGAAGCCACCCATGGCCCCGCTCTGCGAGACGAAGGCGACGCCGTCGTCTCGCAGCTCGAAGCGTTCCTGGTCCAGGCCGGTCATGAACGCGGCCGTCATCGCATTGGAGACGCTGACCGCCCCGACGCTGTTAGGACCGAGGATCCGGACGCCGGCACGCGCGGCCACCTCGGACAGCGAGTCCTGAAGCGCGGCGCCCGCCTCGCCCGTCTCGGCGTAGCCCGAGGCGAACACCACCGCGAAGCGGATGCCACGCTCGCCGCACTGCTCGATCGCAGCGGCTACCGCCGGCTGGGGCAGCACGATCACGGCGAGGTCAGGTGCGACGGGCAAGTCCGCCACGCTCGCGTAGGTCGGCTCGCCTTGGACGACATCACGGCGCGGGTTGACCGGGTAGATGCGACCGGCGAACCCGTACTTGCGCAAATACCGCAGGGTGCGCCCCGACGCCTTGGTTCCATCGTTCGACGCACCGATGATGGCGACGCTGGACGCCTTCAGGAGCCTCGAAACGGTCTCGGCGGCCGAGAGGCGCGACGTGGTGCTCATGCCACCCCCAGGATTGCCGCGCCGGCCTTGGCGCGGTGCTGGTCGGTGCTGCCGAAGGCGATCTCCCAGGCCTTGCCGCGTTGCAGTCGCAGGTGTAGATCGTGTTCCCAGGTGAAACCGATCCCACCGTGCAGCTGGAGCGCGGCCGAGCCTGCGAGATAGGCGGCTCGGCTGGCCGCGGCCTTGGCGAGCGCCGAGGCCGACGGCACGACGTCCAGGTGTGTCTGCAGACGGTAAGCAGCGTGCCAGGCCAGCGAACGAGCGGCCTCCGTGTGCATCGCCACGTCCGCCAGGCGGTGCTTAACCGCCTGGAACTCTGCGATCGGCCGACCGAACTGGCGCCGGGACAGAACGTAATCGCGGGTGGTGTCGAGCAGGCGCTGCGACAGGCCGACGAGGAGACACGACGTGGCCGCCGCGCCCACACGGTCCACCAGGGCCGCTCCGGCGGGATCGTCGGTGAGGAGGGTCGCGTCGCTGAGCTCGACGTCACACTCGGACAGGCGCCGGGAAGGATCGGCGCCCCGCAGGGGGCGGCCAGTGACCCGCGACCGCTCGACCACGTGCACGCTCCCCCCGGCCCGCACGAGGAGGAGGTCGGCAGTCAGGCCGTCCGGGACGATCGCAGCGGTCGCGCCGTCGGCCACCGCGACCACCACCTCTCCGGCCGCGATGCCGGGGAGCCAGCGCTCCTTCACTTTGTCCTCGCCAAAGGCGCCGATCACGAGCGGCGCGATGAGAGCCGTCTCGGCGACGGGCTCGGGCACCGCGAAGGCGCCGGCCTCCTCGAGCACCAGGGCCAGGTCGACGACGTCGCCGCCGGAGCCGCCGAAGTCCTCGTCGATGAGGAGGCCGGCCACGCCGAGGTTCGCGAGGCCCCTCCAGAGACGGTGGTCGTAGGAGTGCCCCTCGTCCCACACCTCTCGGAGCGCGGTGTCGGGGAAGTTCGCGCGGAGGTAGCTCCGCACCGCGTCACAGAAGTTGCGTTGCGTGTCGGTGAAGTCGAAGTTCATGGACTTCAGCTGCCCTTCGGTAGTCCGAGCGCCCGCTCGGCGATGATGTTGCGCTGGATCTCGTTCGATCCCGCGTAGATATGTGCCGCTCGACCCAGCCAGTACCGCTGGATCAGGGGGGAAATGGTTTCTCCCTCGGCGAGAACCTCAGCGCGGTTGCCCAGCAGCGAGAGCCCGAACTCGTGGATGCGTGTCTGCATCTCCGTCCACCACAGCTTGCCCATGCCCGACTGCGGGCCGGGGCGGCGCCCTTTGGACAGCTCGGTGAGGGTCCGTAACGTCATGTAGCGGTAGGCCTCTATTTCCTCGTAAAAGCGGCCGACTTCGGCCTGCACGCGCGGGTCGCGCCGCAAGGAGTCGGGCACCATCGCCACGACCTCGTTCAGTAGCGCATGAAAGTGCGCGGCCGTGTTGAGGTTGCTGCCACGCTCATGGGAGAGCGTCACCATGGCGATGCGCCAGCCGTCGTTGACGTCGCCGATGACGTTGGACAGCGGCACCTCCACGTCGGTGAAGAACACTTCGGCGAAGTCCGCCTGGTAGTTCATCTGCTGAATCGGCTTGACCTCGACCCCGGGACTGTGCCGATCAATCATGACGAACGTGATCCCCTTGTGCTTGGGCGCTTTGGGGTCCGTCCGCACCAGAGCGAAGATCCAGTCGGCGAAGCGCGAGTGCGAGGTCCAGATCTTCTGACCGGTGATGCGCATGACGTCACCATCGATGACGCCTCTCGTCCGCAGCGACGCCAGGTCACTGCCCGCGTCCGGCTCGCTGAAGCCCTGGCACCAGATCTCATCGCACGACAGCATGTTCTCGAGCCAGCGCTCCTGCTGATCCGGCGTCCCGCACTCGATCAGGGTCGGTCCGGCGAGCCCCAGCGCGAGGCGGTTGAGACGGTTGGGCGCCCCAGCGGCGAGGTACTCGTCGTAGAAGATCGACGTCTCGAGGGGGCCCATGCTTCGACCGCCGAAGGCCGTCGGCCAGTGGATGGCCGCGAATCCCGCCTCGAACAGTTGGCGCTCCCAGGCTCGGTGCTGCGCCAGACCCTCTGGAGTGGCCGGGGATGCGAAGCTCTCCGTCGGCACGTTCTCCGCCAGCCACGTGCGGATTTCCTTTTGAAACGCTTGCTGAATGCTGTTCAGCGCGAGGTCCACGGGACACCCCTCCTCTTTCGATCGCTATTAATAGCTATCATAGCAATCTATTTATTCCGTTGCGGCGGTGACGTCGCCGAGCATGTGCTGCACCAGAGCCTGAGCGTCACCGATCTCCGCGACCGGACCCGCGAGACGCTGGAGCCGTAACCACCGATAACCGGGATATCCCAGTTGAGGTCACGTAGGCCGAGGACGAGACGGCCCGTGTCCGCGCCCGTCTGGGTGAAGGCCAGCAGGGCGCTGGGGTTGGACTTCTTCAGACTGAGCAACTGCGGCGTCAGATCGGTGACAGGCACGTCGAACTGCTGCGACGCAGCAGCGGACGCTCCGCGATCTTTGAGCGCCTGCTGGAAGGAACTCGCCGCCGCCTTGCCCTGCGTGGAGGAGTAGTTGAGCGTGGCGACTGACGAGGCGTGGTAGGTACCGTACGCGTACTCGACCATCTTCTTGGCCTGGTCCTTGGCGTTCATCAGCATCGCGAAGGAATACGGCGCCACCTCCGGCGTGATCTCGCTGCCCGAGCCGTTGATGGAGGCGATCTTGGCCTTCGTCGTCATGGGCAGCGTAGCCAACGTCTCGTCGCTGGTCATCGGGCCGATGATGAGGTCGACCTTGTCCTGGTTGACGAGCCGGTTCACCACGGTGACAGCCTTCGTCGGGTTGAGCTCGGTGTCAGTGTAGATCGCCTGGACCTGGCGTCCGCCGATGCCACCGGCCTCGTTGATCTGCTTGACCGAGAGCTCGACGCCCATACGCGCCCAGTCAGCGGTGGCCGCAGCTGGGCCCGTCAGCGCCAGCGGTACACCCAGCTTGATGGGACCTTCGCCCTTGACACTCGAGGATCCACAGGCCGCAGTCAGCGCCAGCACACTGGCAAGGCCCACTGCGACCGCCGCTTGGCGGAGTCGACGATTCGTCCCCACGTTCTCACTCCCTCGTCAGGCAAATAACTAGCCATGAAGGCAATGTTAGCTATGAATGCTACAGATAATGTGAGTGACGTCAAGCACTTGTACGGGCCTTCTGTGGCGGGCGACACGTGCGCCGCCGCGGGCTACTTCAGTGCGAGCGCGTTAGCCGGCGAGCCGACGCCATGAAGGTTCCAGGGCGCCTCAACGCCGATCTCGGCGCGCTCGACCCTGGCCCAGGATCGCCGTCGACCCGAGCTCCTCGACGGAGACGGGACGGCGTCGACGCCAGTGCAGGTCCTCGCCCTGCGTCGACAGCCACCGCTCGACGTCGATCAGGACGCCGCGGCCGGCGATCCCGCGCTGCGCCCATGACACGATCCCAACCTGTTGCGACTCCAGGTGGTTGTACGAGCCGATCTCGGGATCGCCGATGTGCAGGAACCCATCCCACTGGGATGAGTTCCGGGGGAAGAGCCGGTCGACGTAGTCGTCCCGGTTGCCGAGGGCCTTCTGGTGATGTGGTGCTCGTACGGCTCGCGGTCGAACAGCGGCGGGTCCGGCCAGTTCGACGGCACCTGCATCACGATCCTTGCCTCTGCTCCGAATTGAGGCAAAGATAGAAATGAATGACGAAAGGTCAACCACGATCCCGCGGGACGATCGGCTCCGTGTCGAGCCCGTGCTCGCGCAGGTAGAAGCCATACGTCTCGATGTGTCGGTGCATGGCCTTCTCGGCACCTCGGGCGTCGCCCGCCGCGATCGCCGCCGCAATCTTGAGGTGAGCGAGGGCGGTCTCCGCCTGGTTCTCCGGCGTGATGAGGTCGTAGCGGAAGTGTCCGGCCAGCGAGCTGTGCATTGACTTCACAACGAACTCGAAGACGTCGTTGCCGCAGGCGTCTGCGATGAGGCTGTGCATGTCGGCCGTCCGAGCTGTATCCTGCTCGGACTCCGCCGCACGCACCAACGCCGCACGCTGCTCGTCGGACGCGTTCACCGCGGCCAGGTAGGCCACCCGCGGCTCGACGAGCTGGCGGAAGTCGGCGAACTCGCCCAGCGTGGTGTCGCGGAGGCTGAACAATAGCGCCAACGCCTCGCTCACCTGGCGGATATCGGCGTGCCGCACGAAGATGCCTCCGCTCGGCCCGCGGCGAACCTCGACTAGCCCCTGCCGCTCCAGGATTCGCAACGCCTCGCGGACGGTGACCCGTCCGAGGCCGTTCTCCTCCATGAGTTCGACCTCGGACGGCAGACGCGTCCCGACCGGCAACCGTTCGAAGAGGATCTTGTTACGGATCGAACTGACCACCAAGTCAGATGCTTTGGGGATTCTCGAACCGGCCGCGCCCATCACTCTCCGCATCGATTAGTACTATCATTGTCAGGATAGTGGTCTACGGTACCGGAACGGATCGGGACCGGCTAATTCATCTGTGGCCGAGGACGGGCGTTACAGCAGCTCGACGGGGTACGGGAATCGGATCCCGAGGCCTCCGTCGATAACTATTGTCTGCCCTGTGACGTGCCGAGCCATGTCCGTGCTCAGGAACGAGACGACGGAGGCGACGTCGCTCGGCTCCCCTAGCCGACCCAGAGGCGTGCCGCCGACGAACTCGTCGCGGCGCTTCTCACCGATGGCGCCACCGATGCGTTCGGTCCAGATGACGCCCGGGGCCACGGCGTTGACGCGCACGCCACGCGGACCGAGCTCCACCGCAGAGGTCTTGACCAGTGAGATAAGCGCCGCCTTGTGGGCGCCGTACGCGGCGTGCCGCTGCGCGGCGAACATGCCGCTGACCGAGGCGATGTAGACCAGGGACCCCCCACCGGCGCTCGCGAGCGCCGGTCCCCCCATCTCGGCGAGGAGAACGGCGTGGCGGACGTTGATCCGCTCGCTTCGAGCCCACAGGTCGTCGTCGTGCTCCGCCAGCGAGGCGAACGTCGACGCACCGATGATGTCGACGATCACCGCGAGGGGCTCGTCCCACGCGTCGACGGCATCCAGGATCTGCTGGACGCCCTCGCGCTCGCACGCGTCGGCGACGAGGGCGATCCCGTCGAGCTCCGCCGCGACCGCCTCGGCTCGCTGCTGGTCGGAGTCGACGCACAGGACGCGCGCCCCAGCCGCGCGCAGGGCGTGAGCACTCTGGCGACCGATCCCGTTGCCTGCCCCGACCACGATGGCGGCGCGGCCGTCCAGCGAGGCGAGGGAGCGGAAATCAGCGATCGGACTCGTGTCGATGGTCATATTTTTCCCTTCTTGCAAGAAGTAGATGATCAGTAGGTGGTCCGGCCGCCGCTGGCGTCGAAGACGGCACCCGTCGAGAATCCGCACCGCGGGCACGCCAGCCAGTAGATGAGCTCGGCGACCTCGCGCGGCTCCCCGGGACGACCCATGGGGATCTTGGCGGTGAGGCGTTGGATGTGCTCAGGCGTGGCGGCCCCGAGGAGCGGGGTCCGGATCACGCCGGGCGTCACGGCGTTGACGAGCACGCCGGAGGTCGCCAACTCCTTGCCAAGGGACTTGGTCAGCCCAATCGCCGCGGCCTTGGCCGAGGAGTAGGCGCTGCTGCCTGCGTTGCCCTCCTTGCCCGCGACGCTCGCCACGTTGACGATGCGGCCGTAGCCGGCGTCGATCATGTGGGGGACGACTTCGCGGCAGTACAGGTAGGTGGCGAACAGGTGGACGCGCCACATCTGCTCGAAGACCTCCGGGGGCGTCTCCCAGAGCGTCGTCGACGGGACGGTCGTCCCCGCGTTGTTGACCAGGATATCGATCTTGCCGTGCACGTCGATGGTCGACCGCACGGTGTCGGCGACGTCCTGCGCGGAGGTCACGTCGCCGACGCTCGCGGAGACCGAGAGGCCCTCGGCCTCCATATCGGCCACGGTGAGGTCGGCAGCGTCACGGTCCCGGTCGACGACGACGACGTGCGCGCCGGAGCTCGCGAGCAGCTCGACCGTAGTAAGCCCGATGCCGCTGGCGCCTCCCGTGACGACCGCTACCTGGCCGTCCAGCTCCGGGGCCATCACGACCACGACCACTCGGGCCGGCGCTTCTCGATGAACGCTCTCATCGCCTCGCGCGAGTCGTTGAGCCCGCGAAGCCTGTTCGTGTAGTCCCACTCGGTGCGGTACTGCTGCTCCATTTCGTCGCCCTCGATACGGACGATGGACTCCTTGGCGAGGCGGATGGCCAGCGGGCTCTTGGTGGCGATGTCGCGGGCGATGTCCTGGGCGGCCGACACGGCCTGTCCAGGCTCTACCACCCGCTCGACAGCACCCAGCCGGTACATTTCCTCGGCGCTCTGTGAACTGCCCGTGTACATCATCATGCGGGCCTTCTGCGGGCCGAGCAGCCGCAGCGCCTTGCTCGCGCCACCCAGCAGTCCCACGTTGATCTCGGTCAGTGCGAACGTGGCCGTCTGCGAGGCGATGACGAGGTCGCACACGCCAATCAGGCCGAATCCCGCGCCGATCGCGGGGCGCTCGACCGCGGCGATCACCGGGACTGCGCAGTGGCGGATGACGTGCTGGGTCAGGCGCCACTCCCAGCCGGGGTTGGTCAGCGTCCGGATCGAGGTGGCCGCCTCCTTGTCGTCGGCGACCTCCTTCAGGTCGATGCCGCCGCAGAACGCTCGATCGCCAGCGCCCGCGAGGACGACGGCACCGACGGTGCGGTCCTCGGCGAAGCTCTCGAAGGTGGTCCGCAGCTCACGCTGCATCTCCAGGTTCACCGCGTTGACCGGCGGACGGTCGAGCGTGACGACGGCGATGCCGTCCTCACGCACAACGCTCAAAGTGTTCATGCTTGCTCGGGCTCCTTTCGGGATATCCGTGCGGCGGCTGGTCACTGAAACTCGTAGTCGTCGGGGTTCAGCTGCTGTACGAGCTCGAAGTAGTGCTCGTTGCGCCAGGGCCAGTTGACGTTCTGGCGGCCGTGTTCGTTGATGTAGTAGTTGCGGTTGGCGGGGGCCTCGCGCTCCCAGATCAGGCCCTTGGTCGCATCGTCGAGCCGCTCGTTGTAGTCGGCGAAGACTCCCTCGCGCACAGCCATGGATCGGTAGCCGTGCTCGAGGAGGTACACGATGCCCTGCGCGGCGTACCGCGACCAGATCTCGATCCACGAGAGGAAAGCACCGGACCGTGCCTGCGCGTTGGGCCCGTAGAAGATAAACAGGTTCGGGAAATGCGGGACTGTCATGCCCAAGTAGGCTCGCGGCCCGTCCTTGGACCACGCGGAGTCCATCGTCACGCCGTCCCGGCCTGTGTACTTGGCGGGGAACAGGTACTTGCTGACGTCGAATCCGCCCGCGAACGCGACGGCGTCGAGTTCGATCTCGCGGTCGTCGCCGGTGCGGATACCCGAGGTGGTGAACCGCTCGATGCCCGTGGTGACGAGCTCGACGTTGTCACGCAGGAGAGCGTCGTACCAGCCGTTGTCCACGACGAGGCGTCGCGCCAGCGGGGCATAGTCCGGCACCAGCTTCGACAGCAGGTCCGGACGATGGCCGACCTTGCTTTCGATGTAGTCGGTGAGGTTCTCGCGCAGGCCGTCGTTGCGCTCGCTGATCTGGCCACCGGCCTCCTGCCACGCGGGGTCGTACTCCTGCGCGAGCTGCATGCCCGACGTCGCGACCTGGGTGTGGTAGCAGTACCAGTTCCAGTAGTGGGGCATGTTGTCGAACAACCACCGGATCTCGGGGCTGATCAACTCACGGTAGCGCTCCATGGGCGAGATCCACTGCGGCGTCCGCTGGAACGCATAGACGTGGGACGCGGACTGCGCGAGCTTCGGCATCAGCTGCACACCGGTCGAGCCGTTGCCGATCACGGCGATGCGTTTGCCGGCAAAGTCGTAGTCATCGTCCCACGCCGTTGTATGGAAGAAGGCGCCCTCGTAGTCGTCGATGCGAGGGATGTTCGGGCGGCGCGGGGTGCTGAACTGTCCGGCAGCGCTGATCACCACGTTGGCGGACACCGCCTCGCGGCGGCCGGCTTGGTCCTGGAGCTCGAGCTCCCAGCTCTGGTCGACGTCACAGAACCGAGCGCTCTCGAGCTCAATGTCGAACACGATGTGCTCGTAGATGCCGAAAGTTTTTGCCACGTGCTCGAGGTACTTCTGGACCTCTTTCTGCGAGGCGAAGTACTCGGGCCATGGGTAGTTCTTCACGAACTTGAACTGGTACAGGAAGCTGCTGGTGTCGACGCGCGCGTCGGGGTAGTGGTTCAGGTGCCACGTGCCGCCAATTCCGGACTGGCGCTCGTAGATGATGTAGGGAATGCCGAGGCGCTCGAACTGGATCGCCGCCGCGATGCCGCTGGCGCCGGCGCCGATGATCGCGACGCGGAACCCATCGGGGACCGACGGGTCGGCGACCGTCCAGTTGGCCTCACGCGGGAACTCATCGAAGGCGAGCTCTTCGCGACCGAACCGGAAATCGCGGTCGCTGAGCGGCTCGCCGGTCATCAGCGACATCAAGTGCCTCAGATCCTCGTCGCTGGGCGAGCCCGGCGCAGGCGCAGGGGCACCCGAGAGCAGAAAGTCGGCCGCCTTGCGACGGATGGTGTCAGCGTGCCGGTCGTCGACGATGTAGCCGTAGAACGCGCCGCCGCGCATCGGCACTTTGTTCACGTCCATGTTTGCGAGCTCGGGATCGCGGGTGACCTGGTACAGCGCCATCCGAAGGACACTGAGATTTGCCTGCGCCAAGGCCCCCTCGACGGTGACACGATCGCGACGAGTGTTTTCCAGCAACAAGCTCTCCCTCAATAGATAGCATTCTTAGTTATTATTACCATGAGCAGTGTCACCGTCAAGGAGATCGAATCGGATCAATCTCCCGCCCGTCGCACGACTTCGACGTTCGGGTCGCAGTCCAGATATTCACTCTGGCGATGGCCCGGAGAAGGTACGCATATGGAGATGCCGATGACGATCGGTGATTCGTCCGGCCCGTTCATCGACCCACACACCGTGCACCATGTATTCACCGCCGACAGCGGAGACGTCGAAGAAACCCGGATCGCTACGCGCCGCCAAAGGATGCTTCGCCGACTGCTGGAAGACTCCGCGTTGCTCTACGGCGACCTGTACAGCACCGCAACACCACTGATCAGGACCTTGTCGTTCCTGACCCCGGGCAACTATCCCGACGACGACCCCTACGCCGGGCTCGAGGACACGCTGCAGCTGTTCGAGTACGGCGAGGGCCTTGGTTTCGACGGTGCGTGGATCCGGCAACGTCACCTCGAGCACGCCGTCGGGTCAGCAGCGGTGTTCCTGGCCACCGCCAGCCAACGTTTGCGGCCAAATCGGCTGCGAGAACAACCGCGTCTTCCAGACTGGCCAGGTCGAACCGCCGGTTCGATCCGGGTGGCGTAGGGGCCGAAGACCGCCCGAGACGCGGGCTGTTCAGCGGCGGCTGCGTAGTCTGCCGTCGCGGGTGGGGTCTACTTCCTGCTGGCGATGTGCCTGTTCCCCGAGGTCGGGTATCGGCTGGTGTGTGCCAAGATGACCGCGGCGCTGGGCGGGCTCGCACCGGCGTGCCCGACGCCCAAAGCGCTGTGTGACCTGCGCCGCAGGGTCGGTGCCTCCCCGATGCGCGCATTGTTCGAAGTGCTTGCCGGTCCGCTGGCCCAACCGAGAACTCCGGGGGCGAGGTTCGGCCGCTATCGGAGGAGTGTCCTTCGACGGCTGCACCTCGCAGAAGGTGCCCGACACCGAACGCAACCGGGCCTGGCTCGGCCGTTCGGCCCGTGCCGGGTATCCGATGCTGGAGCTGATGACGCTGGTGGAGACCGGTACCCGGGGAATACTGGGTGCGGTGTTCGGGCCCACCGCCGCAGGCGAGACCGACTATGCCCGACGTCTGCTGCACCTGCTGAAACCGGACATGCTGGTGTTGTGGGACAAAGGCTTTGACTCCAACACCTTTCTCGCCGACGTCGTCGCCACCGGCGCTGGAGGTGCTGGGCCGGATCAAGAACAGTCGCCGCCCACCGATGCTCGAGCGACTGTCCGACGGCTCCCACCGGTCGCGGATCGGCATCGTGGCGGTGCGGATCATCCAGGCCCACATCACAGTTCTTCCAAGCCGCGCGCGACCAGTTGGTCACGGCCGCCGCCGTGGTCACCGATACCGCCGACCTCGTCGGCGCCATCGGACGCCGCCTGTTGAGTGACCTACTCGAGGCCCGCTGGCCGCGGGTCAGCACCCGCAAGGTCAAATCACCGATCTCCCGCTACCACACCCGCCAAGACGACGACAGGCCCTCCACCAGCCAAAACATCACGGCTCTCGACATCACCATCGAAGAAGCCGAACCGGAAACGGCCGGTCCACGCCTCTCGCCCACACCGGACCGCGACACCGAGCCCACACCGCCGAGCGCCGCGCCAGCGGCCCGTCCCAGCGGCACACCGCCCGAAACGCCGCTGCCACCGCCTACGGCGACCGGACGCAAGGAACGTGTCGTGGCCCTGCTCAACACCGACCCCCAACGCCACTGGCACGGACGGGAAATCGCCCAGCACCTCGGACTGACCAACATCAACAGCATGTGCGTGCAACTGTCGCAACTGTTCCACCGTGGACTGCTCCATAAGACCGGCCTCGCAACCTACACGCTCGCAACCTGAAAATCCCTCTCCCCCTTGACAAACCGCCTCAGAGCTTAACTACCCGGCATTGGGCTATGCCGACACCCCACGCGAAAGTGATGTCAGACATAGACCTTCGAGGATTATCGCTACACAGGCGACGACCTCCGCCGCAAACTCCGCCCGCCGAGCCACCCCAGCTCAAACGCAACACGAACCCGACCGCACACGGTCACTGCGGGCACAAGGCACAGCGCGGCCCCCCTGCGTGTCAGGCTGAGTTGAGTCCACTGGTTAACAGCAAATCGGCCTGACACGCAGGGCGAGATACGGATCAACTTCTTCATGACCACCAGCACGAGGACCTCAACGATCGGGGGCCACAATGGACGGATGGATTCACCGGGGCCACGAGCCGACGAGCCCAAGCGGCGCCGCGCGTTCAGCGCGGCCGAGAAGCTCGCTCATCTTCGGGCCTACGAGGCCGCTGTCGAGCACGGCGACGGCGGTGGGTATCTGCGGCGTGAGGGCCTGTACTCGTCGTTGATCAGCGAGTGGCGCAAGCAGCGTGACGCCGGGGTGCTCGCGGGCCGCAAGCCCAGCGACAAGATCGGCAAGCTGACCGCCGAGCAATCCGAGATCGCCCGGTTGACGCGGGAGAACGCCCGGCTGAACAAGCGCCTGTCGACCACCGAGGCCGCCCTGGATATTATGGGAAAAGCGCACGCTCTCTTGGAAAACCTTTCCGAGAGAGCGGATTCCGACGAGCAGCGCAAGAAGCGTTGACCGCCGCGTATACGGCGTTGACCGCCGTGGGGGTGCCCACCCGGCAAGCGGCGTCGTTGACCGGGCTGGTGCGTTCAACCGCGATCCGCCGGGGCAAGGCCGCCGCCGCGCTCACTGTGGCGATGTCCACGACACCGCCTCCGGACCCGGTTAACAAGCTGACCATCCTGGAACGAGCGGGCATTCTGGCGGTGCTCACCAGCGACCGGTTCGTCGACCTGGCGCCGCTGCAGATTTACGCCCAGCTGCTCGATGAGGGTGTCTACCTGTGTTCGGTGTCCACGATGTATCGGGTGCTGCGAGAAAACCGGCAAGTCGGCGAACGCCGACGACTGGCGCGACACCCTGCGAAGGTGTGTCCGGAGCTGGTCGCCACCGCGCCCCGGCAGGTGTATTCGTGGGACATCACCAAGCTCGCCGGCCCGATCAAAGGCCAATATTTCGATGCCTACGTGATGATCGACATCTACTCCCGCTACATCGTCGGTGTCCATGTCCATACTCACGAATCCGGTGTTCTGGCAACGGAATTGATGAAGGAGATCTTCGGTGTCCACGCCCGTCCCGCAGGTCGTGCACGCCGACCGCGGCACCTCGATGACATCCAAGACCGTCGCAGCGCTGCTCGCAGACCTCGAGGTCACCCGGTCGCATTCCCGGCCGCGGGTGTCAAACGACAACCCCTTTTCCGAGGCGCTGTTCAAAACCTTGAAATACGGGCCGGAATTCCCTGAACGCTTCGGAACACTCACCGAGGCAAGACAATTCATGGATTCATTCGCCCAGTGGTACAACCACGAACACCGCCACACCGGCATCGGCTTACACACACCCGCCGATGTCCACTACGGGCTGGCCACCGGCAAAGCAGCCGACCGGCGCACCGTGCTCGACGCGGCCCGCGCCCGACACCCGCACCGCTTCGCCACCACAACACCGCCGAAGATCCTCGACCTGCCCCACACCGTCTGGATCAACCGACCCGCCGACGACAACACCCAGGAGACCGATACCTCAGCCGCATAACACACCCAGCGGTCTCATTCGGCTTGACAAATTCCGCCCCACCGAATGGCCGCCGATCCCGAGTTGCCGCTGACGCATGTCCAGGCCGTGCTCGGCCACGCCGCGTTGACCACGACGCAGTGGTACACCCTCCCCGGCCAAGACGAGATGATCGAGCAGGTCCTAGCGGGAGTTTCCGGGCTAGCTTGAGACAGACTCCCGTTATGGCAGGTCGGAGGTGGTCTTCGTGGCGTTCGGGTGTATGACCTAACTCTTGGGGGCGATGCGGTTGAGGTCGAAGATTTCGATGAGTTTGTCCTGGGTGGTTGTTGTTTCGGTGAGCATGCGGCGGGCTTTGGGGCGGCCGCCGGTGGAGGCGTAGATCAGGACCGTTTCCTGGATGCCGGCGAGGTGGTCGAGCAGTTCGCGTACCGACATGTCGAGTCCGGCCTGGTGGGCGTGGCGGCGCATGAGGTGGGCCAGTTGCAGGGCTAGGGCGCAGGTGAACAGGTGGACGCGGATGTTGTGGTCGGTCCAGTGGTGCATCGGTGAGAACGACACGGCGTGAGGGTCTTTGAGTTGACGGAACGCGAACTCGGCGTCGGACTGGGATCGGTAGGCGGCGACCACGGCGGCGACCGGCCAGTCGTCGCGGCCGGTGATCAGAACGCGTTTGCCGAAGATCTCGGTTTCCAGTTCGTCGCGGGCGGTGGTGTTGATCTGCCAGCTCAGGTGGTGCTCGGCGGGGGTGTCGCCGGTCAGGTCCCAGTCGATGACCCGGCGCAACCACGCGTTAGCGAGGATCCGGGTGATCTCGGTGGTGACCTGGTCGCGGTCGCGGCGGGTTTTGCCGCGTGCGAGGGTGTCGGCCAGGTCGGTGAGTTTCGCTTCGGCTTTGGCGATCGTCTGGTCGAGTCCGCGTGTTTGCGCGGCGTGCAGCGTGGGTGAGTGGGTCAGGATCGTGCGGCGTTGGGTGCCGTATACAGTGCGGTGTGTCTGCAGGGCGGTCAGACCGGCGAACCGGTCGGCGTCCACGATCGTGCGGTCGGTCGCAGGCAGTGCGAGCAGGTCGGCGCAGTCCGAGGGCGGGACCGATCCGACGTAGGCCAGGCCGGATCGGTCCAGGTGGGTGAAGTTGGCGGTCGAGTTCTCCTCCGGCGTCGAACACCACGGTGATCTCGGGGGCAGTCGGGGTGCCGAGGTGGTCGGCGATCGCGGCGTGGCGGGCGGTGAGCAGGTCGATCATGGTGGCGAACTGGGTGACGTCGGGGCGGTTGCCGGGGTAGGCGTGTGAGACCAGTGGGATTCCGCCGTCGCGGGTGACGACCAGACCGAGCCCGACCAGGCGCAGGTCGGTGCGTTTCTGTTTGGCCTTGCCGCGCTGCGCGATCGGGGCTTTGTCGTTGCCGGTGTCGATGTAGGTGGCGAAGTTGGTCATGCCCAACGCCAACGCCGAGATATCCACCCCGAACTGCTCGACTATCCTTGCCGCCAAACGTCTTTCGATGACGGCGAGGTCATCGAGGTCGACGGTGTGCATCGCGTCCCAGAATCTGCGGTGATCCAACACGGCGGTCGGGATCCGGGTGAACCGGTCGGCGGCGGTGGTCTTCCACCAGTCCGCGAACCCGAGCTTCGAACACGGGTCCACCAGCCGATTCATCGCAGCCAGCAGCAGATAGGTGCCGACCGAGGCGGCCGCGTCCGACCGGCGGGTACCGACGACCTCGTCGATCGTCTCGGCGACGCCGAGCCGCCGCGCGAACGTCCATGCCGCGTATTTGGTGTGAAAGACCGGCCTGACACGCGGGTAATCCGCAGATCAGGCCGGTGTCATCGCTGATATCAAACCGTCAGGTTTCAAATAGCCCGGAAACTCCCGCTAGGGCATATGCCTTGCCATGAGCGCAGCGAGGAAACATGTGCCAGCGCGCCGCATATATGCATATAACGGAGCCGAGCGCTAATGACGCGTAGGAATGAGCGGCCTTTGGGCCCTGCGGTTCGGGACCAACGCCAGGCGTGCCGGAGGGCCTCGGATTCCTAATCTTCAGGTAGCTGATTTATCGGAACCGGAAGAGACACCGCTCATGAGCATCCAGCACCACGATGATCCACACCGGCTGGCGTCGGCCGAGATAGTGGTCGGTATCGACGGCTCGGAAGCGACCGACCTGGCCGTCTGATGGGCTGCGCTGCTCGGCTCCACTAGCAGCGCGCTCGTGCAAACCGCGCACTGCCCGGTCATGGTCGTCCACCCGCAGTAAGCATCAACCCAGCCACCCAGAAGGGCAACGAATTATATGTCCGCCAACACCATCAATCCCCCCGTACTCGTCGGCATCGACGGCTCCGAGGCCGCCGCCGAGGCCGTGCGCTGGGCCGCCGTCGACGCCGTCCACCACCGCGCGCCCCTGCACATCGTGTACGGCATCGGCGTCCCGATGGACTTCGGTCCCGGAATCGCCTTCAACCAGATCGACTACGACACCTATCGAACAGCCGGTGCCGCGGCCGTCGCCGCCGCCAGCGAATTCGCCACGGCCGCAGCCGCACCCGTCGGCGACCTCGACATCACCACCTATGTAGTCGAGGCACCACCGATCCCAGTGCTGCTCGACCGCTCCAAAGACGCGCGCCTGCTGGTCGTCGGCGCACGCGGCCTCGGCGCCTTCCGCCGCGGCCTCCTCGGCTCGGTGAGCACCGCCGTGGCCCGGCACGCGCACTGCCCGGTCGCGGTCATCCCCGAACCCGAGCACTACACACCGGACCGGGTGCTCGGGCCCGTGCTGGTCGGCGTCGACGGCTCCCCCACCAGCGTCCGCGCCATCGAGATCGCCTTCGACGAAGCCGTTCATCGCGATGTCACCCTGCGCGCGGTGCTCGCTTGGTCCGAATTCAACCGCTTCATCTCCCGTGCCGATATGCAGAAAGAAGCCGAGGGACTGCTGTCCGAGAGCCTGGCCGGTTACGCGGAGAAATATCCGGACCTCGAGGTGCAGCGCGTGATCGTCGAGGACCGACCGGCCCGACGCCTACTCGCCGAATCCACGGACGCGCAACTGATCGTGGTCGGCAGCCACGGCCGTGGCGGCTTCGCGGGCATGACCCTCGGCTCGGTCAGCCAAACCGTCCTACACGCCACCGACTGCCCCCTCATCATCGCCCGCCCCTGAATCCGACGCCGCCCCGCACTGTCCGGCCACACCTGTCGTGACCGGGCAGCTGCCCGAAGAATCCACCGGTGGCGCGTTCGCATGGGTCGGTACCGCACCGGAGACCGATCCGAACGAACGCGCGACACCACGCCTGACGTTTGCCGACATTCTTGAGATGCGGCCCCTCAGCTGAGTTCAGCTGTAGGGCCGCAGCCCTACCGGCAAAGGTTCTCCATATCGACGCCACGGCGACCCCGAGCACCGCCACCGTCCAGCGCAAGCACCCATCGGATCCGCAACCGTTCCGGGTTACTGGGTTATCGGATTACCGGTCTCCGAGGCGCAGCAGCGTCATCGGGACCAGATCGAAATGCATGCGCATCGCGCTACTCGCAGAGTCCCGCCCGAACACGATCCGGCCGGTACCGATGCCGAAGGGGTGAGGTCGACCCGAAACACCCATGGATCGGTGGGGTCGTCGGGGTACAGCGGCAATCCGCGCAGCAGGCTCGGGATGGGGGTCAACAGCCGCAGCACCGGCCTACCGGCATGGATCCGGACCTGCACGCCGATCATGGAACGGGTACGAAGATCGGTGAGCGCGCCGGGCAGGCGGTAGTAGCTGCAGATCTCGTTCCAGATCTCGGGATGGTGACCGACGTCGGTTCGAATCGCCTCAGCACACACCCCCAGGAGGTCGTTCATCAGCTCGGAAACCTCCGCGGGCAGCCACAACATCGCGCGGTGCGCGCCGTTGGTGCAGGCGAAGATCGCGAGCCCGTCGTCGGGCGCGACCCAGATCTGGGAGTCGAACCCGGGCAGGATGCCGTGATGTTCGACGATTCGACGACCGCCAGCAATACCCCTGAAAAAGGCCAGTCCCATCCCCGGGATCCGCCGGTCCGGCTGATACTGCGGCTCGAACATCGTTGCCAGCGTCCCGGGTTCGAGCACCGCGCCGAATTCGTTGGCCGCGCCGCCGGACAGCGCCGCCAGGTAGCGGCCCATGTCGCGAGGCGTCGAGTAGGCCGACGCGGCTCCGGCGGTCACCATCTCGCACAGTGCGATGACGCGCGGTCCGTTGCCGCGCAGGTGGCAGCCGGTCGCCAAGCGGGCGCGCATGCTCGGCGTGAGCTCGAGGTCGGTATCGGTCATGCCGAGTGGCCGGAAGATGTTCTCGCGCAGGTACTGCGCCAACGGGATGCCGCTGACGTCCTCGATGATCTGCCCGAGCGTGGCGAATCCGTGGTTGGAGTAGGTCCACCGGGTTCCGGGCTGCGCCCACCGCAGGCGCAGGCCGTCTCGGTAGTAGTCCGCCAGAGCTGACATCTGCGTGCTCGGATCCACGCTCTCGCCGAAATCCGGCCGCAAAACTCGTGCGGGATGGGCTGTTTCACCGATCCCCGCGGTGTGGGTCAGCAGATGGCGCACGGTGGCGGGCCGAAAATCAGGGTCGGCGGGCACGAGAGGGAATGCGCGCAAGTACCTTTCGGCCGGAGGTCGAGCTCGATCAGGCCACGCTGCACCAGCTGCATAACCCCGATCGCGGTGAACGTCTTGGTGATCGACGCGACCCGCAACACCGTGTGCTCCGACATCGGCGTTCGTGAGTCGAGGTCGGCAAAGCCGTTGCCGGAGAAGAACTCCAACTCTCCCGCTCGCACCACCGTCAAGGCCGAGCCGACCATCGGCCTGCGAGCCAGTAGCTCGTCGACTCGGTCCGCCACGGCATTTCGCTCGATTACCGACACAGCAACTTCATTCGACGACCTCGAGTACGTGGCATCAGCTTGCGACCGCCGCTGTCATCAGTGTTTTATGGCTGTGACCCCGCGCCATGCGCGTGTAGCGTCTCGAGCCGACTCACGTATTCCTTCTCATCGATCTCGCCGCGTGCGAAGCGTTCCGCCAGCAGGTGCTCCGCCGTCGGTAGCGCCGGGCCGGTCGACGCTGGGTGATCGGAGCGGGTGATCAGGCGCACGACCACCACGAACGCGGCGATCAGCAGACCCCAGAACAACACCATTCCGATGCTCATCCAGGCGTAGCCCCACCCATTGAGATCGTGGTCGTACCAATACATCATCTCGGGCATCTCCTTAAATCACGAACCGGCGCATGCTGCGGACCGGTTCGGCAGGTAGCAACACTGTCCGCTCGCGGACACCGCGTCGACAGGGCCGATCGCCCTGTCTTACGGGTACAAACGGCCCAGAAGCCGCAGCTGACGCAACAACTCCGCGAGATCGTGCCCGGCCCGGCGTCCGGCATAGGCCTCCAGCACCCGCCCGGTCGCGGCCATCAGTGCGATCAGCGAGCCCGCGAAGAACTCACTGACCGCTGCCCCTCCGACCAGCGCCACCACCGCGAGCAGATCGGCGCCGTAGCGCCCTTGCGCAGACCCGCGGCCACCCACACCAGTGCCGGAATCACCGCGACCACCACGGCCGCAAGCCACAGCAGGTCGGCGGCGGGCGCGCTGAACAGCCGCGCTATCAGCATGAAGACCCTGATACTCGAGGTCTTTCGTATTCCAGAGCCGGGCCACACACGACCTTCGGCCCATCCGCGGCACACACCGAGCGATTCCAGATCCGGCGACTCCCGGTGGACCAGGTGCGACCGTCGCAAACACAGGACTATCGCCCCGGCGGGCGGCAACCTTCGGCCCTGTGGACAGCACCATCTACATCGCAGACTGAGCGGTACGAGATCCGGAGTGCATCCAGGAGGACCAGCCATGCCGCACAACGACGATCCCTTCGCATCCGTCGTACAGACCGCGCACGAATGGGTGCGCGCGGTCGCCGACAGCCTCGACACCGACGATCGCGTCTTCGCCTACCGCGCGTTGCGCGCCTGGCTGCACACCGTGCGCGACCGCATCAGCGTCAGCAGCTCGGCCCACCTCAGCGCGCAACTGCCGGAGATCCTGCGCGGGACCTACTACGAGGGCTGGGTGCCCAGCCATGTGCCGGTCCCGCACGGCATCGACGCATTCGTCAAACAATTCGCCAGGGAGGCGGAGATCGCCCCCGACGAGGTCGGCCCCGTCACGGGCGCGGTGACCATCGCGCTGGAGGACCTCTTCTCCCCCGGCCAGCTCAACCGGATCTTCGCGGTGCTGCCTATGCACCTCCACGGTGTCCTGTGCGGTGCGCGACCCGAGGTCGATCAGCAGCAGCTCGTCCCCGCGCCGCCGAAGCCCGATCGGCTGAGCACCCTCGAGTACCGAGTCCAAGCGCTCGGCGATGCGGTGGCCGTGCTCGCGCACGGTCTGGAACGACTTCCGGTGGACGAATCCGACGACACGCGAATGACTTCGGCCGCACAGCAGGCCCACCGCCTGCTGCTGGCCGAGGGCTTGGTCGGCGCGCGCTCGCAAGAGCGCTGACATGCTACGCGGAACCATTTTCTTCGGCCGTGTCGCGGGCATCCGGATCGGCGCGCACTGGTCGGCGCTGGTCACCCTCGGCCTGTTCACCTGGCTGCTCGGACGTGCGCTCGCGGACAGCTCGACTAACACCGGGGCGGTCTGGTTCATCGCCGCCGCAGGTGCGGTCGCGCTGTTCGCCTCGTTGCTGACCCACGAACTCGCGCATTCGATCGTCGCGCGACGAAGAGGTATCCGGGTGGAGCGGATCGTGCTGTGGCTGCTCGGCGGAGTGTCCGAATTGGGCGATGAACCCAAGGATCCGCGGACGGATCTACGCGTTGCGCTGGCCGGACCGCTCACCAGTCTCGCGCTGGGCGCCTTCTTCCTCGGCATCGCGGCCGCGGTCGGCACCGCCGGGGGCGAGGCACTGCTGCGCGTATTCGTCTGGCTTGCCGTGACGAATGTCGTGCTGGCCGTATTCAATCTGCTGCCCGGCGCACCGCTCGACGGCGGCCGGGTGCTGCGCGCCATCATCTGGCGCGCGACCGGCGACCAACTGCGCGCGGCCACCATCGCCGCACGCAGCGGCCGAGTGGTCGGGCTCGGCCTGCTGATGCTCGGCGTGGCGGAGCTGCTGCTGACCGATAACGCGGGCGGGATCTGGCTGATCGCGGTCGGCTGGTTCCTGTACGCGTCGGCCAACGTCGAACTGGTTTCCGCCGGACTTCGACATCAGTTGGGCGACATCCGCATTCGCGACGTGATGACCGAGCAGCCGGTGGCGATTCCGGCCACCTGGACGGTGGCCGAACTGCTCGGCTCGGCGGTGACCCACACCGACCATCGGGTGTTCCCCGTGACAGATCGCGCCGGGCGACCGATCGGCGTGCTGTCCTGGTCGGATCTCACCGCACTGCCCGCTGGCACGCGCATGTCGGCCAGGGTCGCCGCGGTGGCCCGGCCGCTGCCCGCGGCCGCCACGGTCATCGAGGACGAGTTGCTCAGCGCCGCGGCGTCCCGGGCGGTGCTGCGCCCCGAGCTCGATCTCGTGGCCGCGGTGGATCCGCTCGGGCGGCTCACCGGTGTGGTCACGGCGACGGACCTGGCCCTGGCCTGTCATCGCAGCGCCCTCGGCCTGCCGGTCCGGCGATCGCACCGACGGCGGCCACCGACGATCGCTCGATAACCAGACAACCGGCCCACCGGCCACATTCCTAGGAGCTGCACGATGACCAAGGCGGAGCCGAAACACGATGTGCCACCGCGGATCTTCCGTGATCGGCACGAGGCGGGCCGGGTGCTGGCCGAACTGCTCGAACACTACCGAGGCGATCGGAATGTACTGGTGCTCGGCCTGCCGCGCGGCGGGGTTCCCGTCGCGTGGGAGGTCGCCGCGGCACTCGGCGCGCCGATGGACGCCCTGGTGGTGCGCAAGCTCGGCGCCCCCGGACATCCCGAATTCGCCATCGGCGCGCTGTCATCCGGCGGCCGCATCGTCCTCAACGACGACATGGTGCGCGCCCTGCGACTCACCGCCGACCAAGTACGCCGGATCGCCCGCGACGAGGCACAGGAGATGGCCCGGCGTGAGGCGAGCTATCGAGCCGATCGCGGCCCGATCGAGGTGGCCGGGCGAACCGTGATCCTGGTGGACGACGGACTCGCCACCGGCGCGAGCATGCTCGCCGCCATCGAGGCCATCCGGGCGGGTGAACCGGAGCGGATCGTCGTCGCGGTGCCCGCCGCACCCGAATCGACCTGCCGGGAGCTCGGCGCAGCGGTCGACGAAATGGTTTGCGCGACAATGTCTTCCCCGTTCCATGCGGTCGGCGAGTCGTTTTGGGACTTCACCCAGGTCACCGACGAGCAGGTGCGGACCCTGCTGGCCATGTCGACCACCGGCACCGCCGTCCCCCGCATCGACGCCGCGGCGACCATCCGCGCCGCCGTGATCGACGCGCCCGCGGGCATCCCGCCCGAGGATGTCCTCGACGACCTGATCGGGGACGCCCACATCGTGCTGATCGGCGAAAGTTCGCACGGCACTCACGAGTTCTACACCGCCCGCGCGGAGATCACCAAATGGCTGATCGAGAAGAAGGGATTCACCGCCGTCGCCGCCGAGGCCGATTGGCCCGACGCCTATCGGGTGCACCGCTTCCTGCACGGCCGCGGCACCGACCACACCGCCGAGGAGGCCCTGCGCGGGTTCGAGCGGTTCCCGGCCTGGATGTGGCGCAACACCGTGGTCCGCGACTTCGTGACCTGGCTGCTGGCGCACAACGACGAACAACTGCGCAACCACGCACCGCGCACCGGCTTCTACGGGCTAGACCTCTACAGCATGCATCGCTCGATGCAGGAGGTCGTGCGCTACCTCGACCGCGTGGATCCGCAGGCGGCGCATCGGGCCAGGACCCGCTACGGCTGCTTCGACCACGTCGCGGGTGACAATGGCCAGGTCTACGGTTTCGCCGCCGCGTTCGGCGCGGGCAAATCCTGTGAGGCACAGGCGATCCGGCAACTGATCGAGCTGCAGCGCCACGCCCTCGCCACCGGTGATCTCGCGCCGTTCGCCGCCGACCAGCAGTTCGACGCGCTGCGCAACGCGTGGTCGGTCCGCGATGCCGAGGCCTACTACCGGGCCATGTTCGGCGACCGGGTGTCCTCATGGAACTTGCGTGACCAGCATATGGCCGACACCCTCGACGCACTGATCGGCCACCTGTACCGGTATGGCGAGCAGTCCATCGACGGCGCGGGCCCGGCGGCTCGAATCGTAGTCTGGGCGCATAATTCCCACGTAGGCGATGCCCGCGCCACCGAGATGGGCGGCGAGGGCCAGCTGACCCTCGGCCAAGTTATTCGTGAGCGGCATGGTGCCGGCTGCCGGTCGGTCGGATTCAGCACCTGCACCGGCACGGTCACCGCCGCGCAGGACTGGGGTGGACCGGCGATTCGCGAAAATGTCCGTCACGCACTGCCTACCAGTGTGGAGGAGTTGCTGCACGACATCGGAAACCCGGAATTCCTGCTCCGCATGGACACCCCGGGCGAAGCCGTCGACATCCTGCGCCACCCCCGGCTGCAACGAGCCATCGGCGTCATCTACCGCCCCGGCACCGAACGCCAGAGCCACTACTTCTATACCCGCCCGGCCGATCAGTTCGACGCGCTCATCCACATCGACCGCACCACCGCACTGGAACCACTCGAGCCGACAAGTCACTGGATCGAGGGCACCATCCCGGAGTCCTACCCCACCGGACTGTGAGGCGCACGATCGCACCCGACCTGTGCCTCGCCGTCGGTGGTGTGGCGCTGACCGCGCTGTGCGTGCTCACCACCAGGTCCGCGCTGATCGACCGTGCCGACCGCGCGCTGTTCGTTCGCCTCAATTCGCTGCCCGATCCGTTCTACCGCCCGCTGTGGGCGATTCAGTTGCTCGGCGTGCTCGGCGCTCCGTTGATCGTGGCGGTCGCGGCACTCGTCGTGGGCAGATTCCGGCTCGCGACCGGCCTGGTATTGCTTGTGCCCGCCAAACTCGTGGTGGAACGAGATGTCTTGAAGGAACTCGTGGTTCGTGGTCGGCCAGGTGCGGTGATACCCGGGGCGATCTTGCGTGACGTGCCGACCGCGGGCATGTCGTTCCCCTCGGATCACGCGGTGATCCTCTTCGGTATGGTCGCCCTGCTGGGCCCGTATCTGAGTCGTCGCCTGTGGCTGGTCGTCGTCGTGGCTGCGGAGGTGGCGGCGGCCGCGCGGATCTATCTGGGCGCGCACACGCCGCTGGAAGTGCTCGGTGGCGCGGCGGCCGGTCTCGCACTGGGTGGGGCTGGTCAATGTCGTGCTGGGCGTGGCACCGAGGCGACGGCCGACAACGTGACCGCGTGGGGTCCATCCTCCCAATTTTCCGAGCCGAACTCCCCTGGTCGACATAACGAGAGACGATGACGGCCGAAACGATATCCGCTGTCGCCTCGCAGGCGACGGGTGCGGACGATGAACCGCGCTATCCCGGGATCGTCGAGCGGCACATGGGCGACGCGATCCGAGTAGTGCTCGGCCTGGTGGCATTGTCGGTTTCGGCGCTGATCGCCCGGCACACCGAGGTACCCAGACAGGATGTGGACCTGTTCCGGGTGATCAACGATCTGCCCTCCTGGGTCATGCCGGTGCTGTTCGTCATCATGCAGTTGGGCACGATCGGCGCCGTCGGTGTCGCGGCAGTCGCGGCGCTGGTGGCGCGGCAGGTCCGGCTGGCTCGCGATATCGCCGCCGCCGGGTGCTGTCCTACGTGCTCGCCATTCTGGTGAAGTCGCTGATCGGGCGGGCGCGTCCCGACGTCCTGCTGAACGAGCTCAACTTGCGCACACACAGCGCGGGCTCGGCTTCGTATCCGGGCACGCCGCGGTCGCTGCGGCGATGGCGGCGGCTGCGCGGCGACGGTCTTCGCGACCTATGTGTTGCTGCCACAGGTCGGTCAGCTCGGCCGGACCATCGCCACACTCGATGACGCGCAATGGCAATGGTTCGCGGGGGCGGTGGTGATGTCGGCCGCCACCTATGCGGCTGCCACTCTCGCCTTGATGGGTGCCAGTCCGCGTCGGCTGGCATTCGGCCGCACGATGAACGTGCAGTTGGCGACGTCGTTCGCCAACCGATTGATGCCCTACGGTATCGGCGGAACCGCCGTCAACGAGCGCTATCTCGAGCGATCCGGGCTGTCGAGAGCCACCGCCATGGCCGCTGTCGCCCCGCTGGTGGCCACGGGTGCGGTCCTGCATCTCATCGATTCGAAGATCGGAGTCGAAATGGGCGACTATGTCGCGGGATTCGACGAGTTGCGGCTCGCCGACGCGGACAAGGCCGGAGGCAAGGGAGCGAATCTGGGTGAGCTGGTGGCGGCCGAACTGCCGGTGCCACCGGGTTTCGTGATTCTGCGCTCGTTCTACGAACAGGTGATCGCCGACGGGCCCGACGACGCGGAGCTGGATCGCCTGCACACCGCAGCCCTGGCAGCGAGCGGCGATGCGACGCAGATGACCGAACTGTGCCGCAGCATGCGCGAACTCGTACGAACCCGGACTGGCTGCCCGCCCTGACCCGCGCCGCGGCCGTCGTCACCGACAGCGGCGGCATGACCTGTCACGCCGCCATCGTGGCGCGCGAGCTCGGCGTGCCCTGCGTCGTCGGCGCGCGCACAGCCACCACCGCGCTCGGCAACGGCACCATCGTGACCGTCGACGGTTCGGCGGGCGAAGTCCGTGTCGGAGAACCGGAATCGAGCTCGGCCCGCGCCACCGTCGCGGCCGTTTCGGCCCCCGGCCCGCTGCCGTTTCGGAGACCACCGCCACCCGGGTCTACGTCAATCTCGCACTGCCCGAGGCCGCCGAGCGCGTCGCCGCGAGCGACGTCGACGGCGTTGGCCTGTTGCGCGCGGAAACCCTACTGATCCAGGCGCTCGGCGGTCGGCACCCCCGGGACCTTATCGCGCGCGGCCAGCAACGCCTCTTCGTCGACCACATGGCCGAAACACTGCTGCGCATCACCACGGCATTCCAGCCCCGACCGGTCGTCTACCGGGCAACCGATCTGCGCAGCAACGAATTCCGCGCCCTCGAGGGCGGCAGCCGCTACGAGCCGGTCGGACACAACCCGATGATCGGTTACCGCGGCTGCTACCGCTACGTCCGCGAACCCGAGATGTTCGCACTCGAACTCGCCGCTCTCGCCCGGGTCCGCGAGCGAACCCCGAACCTGCACTTGATGATTCCCTTCGTGCGCACCCGCTGGGAGCTCGAAGCGTGTCTGGAACTCATCGACAAGAGCCCGCTGGGCCGCCAGCGCGGCCTGCACCGCTGGTCGAAGTCCGCGCAGCTGGTCGTCGTCGGCAGCCGCGGCCGTGGCGGATTCCGCGGACTGCTGCTCGGCTCCACCAGCAACACACTGATCCAGCGAGCCTATTGCCCGGTCATGGTCGTCCACCCACACTGAGCTCGCTCCCGTCTCACACGGCATCGCGCTGCGCAACGATATGGACGGCGCGGCACTCGCCAGCCCCGACATCGCCCCGACAAGGAGTTCACCTACCGCTTCTCGGTCGCCGACCGCTACACCGAGGAACTGAAGTTCCTCGACGACCAGCTGCTCGCCGCGGCCGACTCCGGTGACGACAAAGGCTTCGCACTGACGCTGCACCAACTGCTCGACACCGTGCGCTACCGCGGCGTCGCACTCGCCGACGATGCCCTGATCGCCTCCGATCTCGTCCTACCCGCCGCCGATACCCCGCCCAGGTACAGGCGCTGCTGCGAGGCGACAGCCTGATCCCGGGATAGCCGATCATGCGCACCCGATTCCGCCCCGATTACCGCGCACATGGCGCTCACCATGTTCCTGTTCGGGCTGGTCTATGTGGTATTCATCGCCGCGGAGACCTATCCAGACTGGCGATCGACGACACCCGTCGGGAAGGTTCCGACGTCTCTGATTACAGGGCCGTTGTTCCACGCCCGCGAGCCGCGTCATCGGCCGAATCCCTTGCTTGGCCGCAGCACTGCCAACAGGTTGTCAGGTCTGCCGGTGCGGGTCCGGAAACGGTGGGGATCGAGCTGGGCGAGTCTTGCCGCGGCGCTGCATCGGTACGACATGCTGTACCAGACCGAATTGCGCTGGTGGACCGGGCATTCCCAGCTGCCCGAGGGTGTTCCGCGCTCAGCCATGATCTCCGATGCCGAGGCCGCCCGGGTCGGAGTCGCGCGCACGTTTCCATCCGTCGCGCACTCGATGCGCCGCGCTGACCTCCGAGACTGCGCCCGGGTGGTGGTACTCAGCTCACCCGGTGAAACCGTGCCGGAATGGCTGCATACCGGAGAAGCGCTCTCAGCGTTCCTGTTGGAATGCGCCGTGTTCGGGCTGACCACCTGCGCGCTCACCCACATTACCGAGACAACCGCGGGCCGAAAAGTTCTGGCACGTCTGATCGCTCACCCGGGCGTGCCGCAGGTTCTCATCCGTGTCGGCACCGCACCGGCCGAGCAGGAATCACCGCCCACTCCGCGACGGCCACTGATCGACATGTTCACGGTGCGCCGACCTGGTTGACCGCCGGCCGCGAGGATAACCGGCCTCCGCCACAGGCGATCAGGTCAACTGGATCGTGCGCCGATACGCGTCAATGGCGTGCCGCAGCTCGGTTCGTGACAGTTCGAGCATGCCGCACCCGCAGTGAGCGGGAACCAGGTCCGTGGTGAAGCGGTCGCCGCGCAAGATGTCGGTGTAGCGGGTGCCGTGCCGACTCGCGCGATGCGCCTCGTCGATGAAATCGCGCTGCCCATGGGCATGCGGGCCGACCGACGACTCGTATACCTCGCCCAGCGCTGTGTCGAAAACCGTTGCGACGTGGTGACTGCGGCCGCAGCGAACGCGCAGCAGGGTGTGGTCGTCGCGGGCCGAACCGAGGTCGTCCACGGCCTTCCTGGCGATGAGCCGACGTTCGGTCGGGCTGAGATCAGAGAGCCTGCCCATTATTCCTCCAACGGTGGGTACTCGAACGACGACCGGGATGTGGCCTGCGCCAGCGCGGGCGCGGTCAGGTGCTCGGCGAACCACAGGGCCGCCAGGTAGGCCGCCCACTCCGACCGCCGCCGTTCGATCGAGACGGGGCCGGGCGCGGCCAGTTCGGTGATGCGGTGTTCGCACCGCATCACTGCTGCCGCTCGATAATTCAGCGCACGCACGCGCCGATCGTGCCCGCCGACGAGGAACAGCGTTCGTGCCATCACATCGACCAGCCGCTCTCCCGCCAGATCCGGCCTACCGCCGCGCACGACGACAGCGCGGATGCCGTCCCCGGGTTCGGCCGCAGCCCATAGGGCCACCGGCGCCTCCGACCCGGCGCCGAAGTATCCGACGGCAGCCCGGAACAGACCGGTACGGTCCGCAGCGCCCGCCACGCCGGGGCGAGCCGACCGCCCAGCAGTTCGACATCGAAGACCGTCGCACGGTCGGTCGACTCGTGCGGCGTCAGCAGATCGATCGACAGCGTTGCCAGGCCCTGACTTGCCAGCATTCCGGCGACCAATCGGTTGTGCTCGCTGTGCCAGTTGCTTCCGCTGCCGTGCGCGAAGACCACGGCTCCGATCGGCTGCGCGCCACGAGTTCGACATACTCCGCGCGGATCACCATCTGCACATCGCACAGTGGCCGTGGCACCGCGATTTCGACCGTCGCCAATGGGAACTCCGTCCAGGATTGGGATCAAGTCTCGACTGGCCGCAGACATCGACAGAAGTGCCACAAGTCGCTCACGGCAGGGCCCTACGACCGCCGTTCGATCCACTGCGGGCGGGCCACACGATTCCAACGTCGCCGACAGGCTGCGGCTAGCCACTGATACAGGTGGAGTCGAGGTGGAAATCGATCGGGAACGCAGCCGTTCGGCGAGCATCTCGGTGGCGATGGTGGAGATATCGGTACCTGCGTGGACCACCTGCACCGGTACGGCCATCACCGCGACCTCTACTCGGGTGACTTTGGGCCCGAATGAAACCCGGTGCGGAGGCCTCGGATGGGGCCGCTGGACTCGGCAACGCGGTGACCTTTGTCTCTGCCGAGCGAGGGCGCCGAGCGAGATGCTCGAACCAGGAGTCGGCCACGATTTCACCGAGGTGGCGGCGCCGTCGAGAAGAGGTGACCCGGGTGTCGCAGTACCCGTCGCTGTTGGTCCGCGCATGGCAGGCGCGACCGTGGAATACCAATCCGCTGATGCGTGTATCGGATCGAATCGAGGCGCTGGTCTGGATGCTGGCCGCCGTGGTGATGCTGGTCGCCGTTCCGGTCGCGGGTGCGGCGGGGACTGTGGGCTATACCGCCGCGGCGGCGCGGACCAGCTCCGATAATGCGGCAAAAGTCGCTCTGACAGGCACAATTACGGGGGAATCGAAGCGGATTGTGGTGGTGTCGGCGCGGTCGGAGATGACCGAGGACCACTCCGAGGCGCCGGTGCGGTGGAATCAGGACGGCCGATCCGGCACGGCGACGATCGAAGTCCCGGCTACCGCGACCCGCGGCGACGAGGTCACGGTGTGGCTCGCCCCGGACGGCAGTCCGACCGGTCCGCCGCAGAGATCCAGCGTTGCCGTCGGCAAAGGGATCGGGGTCGGCCTGGCCGTTCTGATCGAAATCTGGGGCAGCGCCCTAGTACTGATCTCGGCCATCGCCTGGGTGCTGGGAACTCGCCGCCGCACCCGCTGGGAACAGGAATGGCGGCAGATCACGCAGCGGACCGGCAAAGACCGGCGGTGAGGACGTTGGGGGCCAACGACCCTCGCATCGGCGACACCAGGACCTATCGGTGGGCGCGACCCGAACCCGAGTCTGAATAGATCGAACAGGCGGTCTCCCGATGGCGTTCACCGATCGGCTCGATGCGGGGCGTCAACTGGGGCTGCGCCTGCGGTCCCTGCACGGGCAAGACACCCGCTGCGCAGATGTCGGCGGTAGAACATCAGATGCGCGACGAACTGCACAGCCAGGTCGACCGAGTTCGGGAAGGGTGCCCGCGAATTCCGTTGGCCCGGCGTACCGCGGTCATCGTCGTCGACGCAATCGCGACCGGTGCCACCGATAGAGCCGCCAGCCAGATCGCCAAAGCCCACGGCGCCACGCATCGTCTTGGCCGTCCCGGTGGGGGCACGCGCGGTAATGGCCGAACTGTCCGGGGTAGCCGACGACGTGATCTGCCTGCGGACACCATCGAATCTTTCCACTGTCGGCGAATGGTATTCGCAGTTCGGTCGAACCTCCGACGACGAGGTCCTCGAGCTGCTGCACCGGGCCGCCGGGGCCGAATTGCTACGTCGGGCCGCCACCGCGGATCTCCCGGTGCAGCCAACCGGCTCGAATTGACCGCCCAACGGCAGATAGGTGGGTGAGTTGACCGAACATCGAATCGTACCGATAGCACGGTCGGCAGGGCTGTCGTCGGAGGAGGCAGCCGGCCCGCCTCGCGCGGGATGGTCCCAATGTCTTGCCGCAGCCGACGCCGGTACGGCTGTGGCAGCGTGTGATCGTCCAGTTTCGGGACCCCCTGATCGTGGTGCTGCTGGTAGCGGCGGCACTTACCATCGGTACCGGCGACTGGACCGATATGGCGGTGCGCGCCGACCACGCGATCACCGCGTTGTGGGGCCCGAGTTTCCGATATGCCCTCGACGAGGACCTATTGCCCTAGCACCGAACGGGCGCTTCGAGGGCAACAGCCGCAGCGGGCTTTCGGCAGCGGATTCGGTCACCTCGTGAAAGACCGTCGCCGCTTCCCGCCACCGGATGCCTTTTGGGCGCTCGCCGCCGCGCTGGTGATCTACCTGCTGGTGCCGCGATGAGTCCACCACAGCCATTCGGACTCTGCCCCACAGCGACGTCGCACCATCGGCCGATGAAACGGTGGAGTGGCTGACCCGCGCCGAGCATGCCTATCGTGAAGCCATCGTGAATCTCGAGCACGAGACCGACCTCCGCCGCGAACTACGGGGTCGCGAGCAGTATCACCGCGAACTCCTCGCCGAAGCGATCCAACGCGTGGCCCGCCCGCACGTGGTAATTCAGTTCTTCAAATCCAGAAGGCTTGCCGGGCTTCTTCGCCCCCGGCGACGAAGTACCCAGCGGGCGGTGCCGTTCGGCACTGTGAAATCGGTGTACGCGGGCCGCATTCTGAAGATGGCGAGCTGCGATCGTCGTGAGTATCCGCGTCGAGCCGGCCGCTGGTGGTCGCCACGTCGGCATTGTCGGTAACACTGTCAATCCCCCGTTTTCAGATGCCGACCCGAATTCGAGTCGATAGGGAGAAGTTGTGAATGCACTCGTGATTGCTTTCGCAGTGCTCATCGTGGCACTGATCGTGCTGTGGCTGTCGGTTCGGGTAGTGACCCAGTATGAAAAAGGAGTGTTGTTCCGTCTCGGACGCGTGATCGCAGTCCGCGACCCGGGGCTGCGGTTCATCATCCCGGTGATTGATCGGCTGTGGAAGGTGTCGATGCGCATCATCACCATGCCGATTCAATCCCAAGGCATCATCACCCGCGACAACGTCAGCGTAGACATCTCCGCCGTCGCCTACTTCCGTGTCGTCGACGCCGAGAAATCGGTCGTCGCCATCGAAAACGTCTACGCCGCCATCGACCAGATCGCCCAAACCACGCTCCGCAAAGTCGTCGGGCAGCACACCCTCGACCAAGCACTGGCCGAGACCGACACCATCAACGCCGACATCCGGCAGATCCTCGACACCACCATTCTGGAGTGGGGTGTCGAAGTCACCCTGGTCGAGCTGAAGGACATCCAACTGCCCGACACCATGAAACGGGCCATGGCCCGCCAAGCCGAAGCCGAACGGGAGAAGCGAGCCAAAATCATTGCCGCCGAAGGCGAATCCATGGCCGCAGCAGCACTCGGCGACGCCTCCGACACCATGATGGCCCACCCGCTGGCCCTGCAACTACGCAACCTGCAGACCCTCCTCGAACTGGGCGTCGACAAGAACACCACCGTCGTGTTCCCGGCACCACTGATGAGCGCGATCGGCGACATAGGCGCCTTCTTCGCCCGCGAAACCACCGCCTCCACGACCCTGACCCCTACCGCCCATACGCCGCCGACGACCCCGACGGTGTCGACACCGATACACAACGGGACGGCGAGCGCTGCGGTCAAGGCGCATACGCCGGACTGACCCGCCGCAGATCCACCAGACCTTGCGGCTCAGGCAGTGTGGAACACGCCGGATATCAACGGCGCCAAGGATTTTCGTCCGATGATATTCGCGAACTACGTGTTGGAGCGGGAGCGGCATGCCGCATAGCGTCCGATCGGACGGTGCCGAAAGTCCCTGGATCGAGAGACCGGCGACCCCGACATGCTGGACGTTGCGCCCTTCCGACCGGATAGAGCTACCGGCGATTCTCGATGTGGACCAGCTCGCTTTTTGTGGTGGCCGGAAAGCAGAACCATTCGTGACGCTGCAGCCTCGAACTGAACAGCGACACAGTCGAGACGTCAGGAGTTCAGATGCCGCAGTGCCGAGACTTTCTCCAGCGCTTCCGGCCTGCCGGAGTTCCCGTCGCCGCGGCGGTCCCGGGCGTGCCTGCCGATCGAACCGTCGACGCCGCAGCCGGACTGGCGCCACTGTTCTCACTGCTCGAGTTCCGGGGACTCGCTTCACCCGATCTCCGTGTGCCGGAAGGTACGAACGCGAAACGGTCACCACGCCACCGCTCTGAACGACTGCGGTGGCGGTCGATCCTGGTCGAGGGCCGCACCGCCCGCTACGCGGTCGGCGGGCGCGGCCCTCGTGTGCTTTTCCTGCACGGCTGGGGACTCGGCGGATCAGCCTATGCCCGCCCGCTCGAACAGCTCATCCGAATGGGAATGGGCGTGTACACCCCGGCCCTTCCCGGGTTCGGCGGCACCGCCAGCCTGCCGGCCGAGCAGCGAACCCTCGCCGGTTACGCCCGGTGGGTCGGCCACTTCGCCGACGCGATCGGCCTACCCCGGCCGGTGACCGTGGTCGGGCATTCCTTCGGCGGTGGCGTCGCGATCAAAGCCGCCCACGATCTACCCGACCTCGCCGAGCGGCTCGTACTCGTAAACTCCATCGGCGGTTCGGCGTGGACCGACGGCCGTGGAGTGGTACGCGCGCTGCGCGAACGTCCGCTGTGGGACTGGGGCCTGCACCTGCGGGCCGACCTGCTCCCCGGCCGCCAACTGACCCGGGTCCTGCCGGTCATCTTGCGCGATGCGGTGCCGAACATGCTGCGGAACCCGACCGCGGTACGGGAAGTCGCCCACCTCGCCCGAACCGCCAACCTGGCCTCCGAACTCGCTGCGCTCGCCGAACGCCGGCTCCCCATCTTCGTGGTCTGGAGCAAGCGAGACACGGTCATCCCCGAATCCACCTCGATGTCACTGCAGACCGCCCTCGGCGACCCGCACACCATCACCGTGCCCGGCGGACACACCTGGCTCATGGACGACCCCCACGCCTTCGGCGAACTCATCACCAACGTGATCCGCGAACCAGTTACCAGACCCGACTCCACCGCCACCCGACCCAACGGCACAACGATCACGGACATCACACCGTCAAGGACACAAAGTCCGGGGCCCCACGGCGTCTAACGACACCGGCAGCGGACATCACAGAACTTCACGGGCGAGGTCTCCAGACCCTACGCTGTTCTGCCGATCGCCCGCGTCCGAGACGGGAGGGGAGATTACTCCCGGCGGGGCGGTGGTTCGACAATCGGCGTCGTGTCTTGGCGTCCGCTTCAGGCCGGTGCCTGCTCGTGTCACGTCAGCGGAGCGGACCTACCCCGGAACCCGTCCCGAGGACCCTCGTCCTCGAGGGAAGGACTCTCGGCCCTACTGCCGCGGCACAGTGAGCGAGTCCAATTCGAAGGGTCATCATTTGTTCCCTTCTTGTTGGAGTTGAATATGAGCACCCTTTCTCCCCGCCGCCCACGCCAGTCCTGGTTCTCGAATCTGCCTGCCATGCCCGATTGGCCGGATCTGATGGCCAGATTCGAGTCGATGCCCCCGTGGACATCGCTCGAGGGCCACATGATCCGTGTGGAAGAACACGTCGAGAGCGGCCGTTACACCCTGCGCGCCGAACTACCCGGTGTGGACCCGGCCAAAGACGTCGACGTCAGCGTCTGCGACGGACAACTCACGATCAAGGCCGAACGCAGCGAAGAAAAGAAGGAAGGCACCCGATCGGAATTCCGATACGGCAGCTTCTACCGGTCGATCCCGCTGCCCACCGGCGCGAAGGAAGACGACATCGACGCCACCTACACCAACGGAATCCTCACGGTGTCGATGCCGATTACCGAATCGCAGATGACCGAAAAGCATGTCGAGGTACACCAGGTCACCGCAAACCAAGCGGAAGCCACCCGCGAGGACACCAGCACGAGCCCGCCGAGGAGATGAGCACAATGTCGACATCTGCACACACCCCGATCCACACCCACCCCGACATCGTCGCGTTGCGTGAGCGCTACGACCAAGCAGCCGAACAACCCACCGCGCAGGTCGCCGACGGGCTGATGCTGCTGTCCGGACTGTACGCAGCGGCGTCCGCCTGGATCGTCGGTTTTGCCGGCCAGACGTCGCTGACAGCGACGAACCTGGTCGGCGGTATCGCGATCGCATTGCTGGCGTTGGCATTCGGGTCCGCATACGGCCGCACCCACGGCATGGCATTCGTCGCACCGCTGCTCGGGGTCTGGATGATCGTCTCCCCCTGGATCGTCGCCGGTGTCCATACCACCACCGCGATGATCTGGTCCAACGTCGTCGTCGGGGCGGTTGTGTGCGTGCTGGGCTCAGGCACCGCCGCTCTGGGGATGGGTCGCCCCACCCGGCTGCGGCCACCGCGATGACCGACCGCTCAGGCACAGGCGGTCGAACCCGTCGCTGCGATCACCGGTCGAGGGAGACTCTGCCGAGGAGACGCACATGAGCGCACACAAGAATCCGGGAGTCGTGGTCACCGTCGACCAATCCCCGATCGGACATGACGCGGCCCTGTGGTCGGCCGCCCTCGCCGAACGCCTGCACTGCCCCTTCCCATCGTCTACATCGCACCCGAGGCCCACACCGTGCTGGCGGACATCGTCCGGCCCTACCGCGTCCCGATCCTCGCGTCGGCGCACACGCGTGCGACAGCGGTCGTCGACGCAGCAATCGCGGCCGTCCGTCGACGTTCCCCCGATCTCGAACTGATCGGTGAGCTGATCGAGGGACCGGCCACGCAGGTGTTGGCCACCGTCGGGAAGGGTGCCCGGATGCTCGTACTCGGGCACCCCGACGCGGGAACCACTGATGTCCTCGCGGCCACCTCGCGCGCCAACACCGTCACCGAACACACCACATGTCCGGTCACCGTCTGGCGGGGAGAACCCGGACAGCTACCGGATCGGCAGCCCGTGGTCCTCGGTGTCGACGAAGACGCCGACAGCGCCGAAGCCACCCGCATGGCGTTCGCCGCACCACTCGTCGCGGTGCACTCCCGATTCGCCGCCACCAGACCTGACGTCGCGCGCCCGCCTCCGCTACCGACTGATGGGCGGCCCCCGCTATGGGGATCTCCGCGACTGGAGCGCGATCGGCGTGTGGACCGATACCATCGCACGCAGTCTCGGGCTGCCGCAGGCACGATCCACCACGATCCACCCGTGAAAGGCGCTGATGGTGCGTCAGACGTTTCCACTCGGCCGGATTGCCTGGATCCGCGTTGGTGCGCACCGGTCGGTGCTGGTGACGGTCGCGCTGTTTCGCCTGGATTCTCGGCTCCGGACTCGCTGGCACTTATCAGGGGTTCCGAGCGGTGTCCGCAAGCGGGTGCCGAGCAACAGCCCACGTCGCATCCGCGCGACACGACGCCGTACAAACGTCCGATCGGTTCACGCGGGCCCTGGTCGAGCCGGAACGTCGGGTACTCGTCTCGCAGCAGCGCCGCGTAGGGCCAGCACACGGTATATCCGGGCGATGCTGACGATGACGTCGAACAACCGGCACGGATACCGCCCGGTGAACAGCAGAGCCACCGCGGCAATGAGCATGAGCACGCCGATCAACGGAATCGCGGTTGCCGTTGTCGCCGCCGAGCACCACGGCCCCACATCGCCGTGACGATAGACCGGTCGATCTCAACCCGAGGACCGGAGTCCTCGGAGGAAGGACCATAGGCCCTACTGCTCGGGAGCGGGCGCCGCGTGGAATCAAAGAGTTATCAACAACCACTCTCTCCGCTGGAGTCACGCTATGAGCATCCTTTCCCCCCGCCAGGCATTGCTACCGACCTGGCCTGCCCTGCCCGATTGGTCCGATCTGATGGCCCAGTTGGAGTCGAGGCCCCTCTGGACGTCGCTCGAGGGCCACATGATTCGAGTCGAGGAGCATATCGAGAAGGGCCGGTACACGTTGCGGGCCGAGTTGCCCGGGGTGGACCCGGCCAAGGACGTCGACATCAACGTCCGGGACGGGCAGTTGACAATCAAGGCCGAACGCACGGAACGGCAGGAAGAAGGCACCCGCTCGGAATTTCACTACGGCAGCTTCTACCGGTCGATTCCCCTGCCGGCCGGCGCGAAGGAAGACGACATCGACGCCACCTACACCGACGGGATCTTGACGGTGACCGTGCCGGTGTCCGAATCGGATACCCCGGAGAAGCACATCGAAGTCAAGAAGACCGAGACCGGAAACGGACACAACTGACCTCTCTGGAACCCGAGGCCGGCACAGCCACACAGGCGGTCGATGGACCGTCACAGACAACGCGCCAATCGCGGGTGCAATGGCCTGAACCTTCGGCGGCCCGCGGGTGAGCAGGTCGCGCGACGCTCGGCATACCGACCGCTACTGCGGGTCAGCGTAATTCCGGGCCTGCGGACAGTCCGTTGGCCAGAGGTGGGACACACACCCAGCACGCTCGAGGACATCATGCCCAAGAGATCCATCCCCGTGGTTGCGGCACTGTGGCTCACGCTCGCAGCGATCGCACCGCCACCTTGGCCGCCGCCGGGCTGGGCATCTACTTGCTGACCCGCGCAGTCGCCAAGGCGGGCGAGTGCTGAACAAGATCGGCGGAATGCCGGAATCGCACCGACACCACCCCGGGCCACATCACTGCGGAGATGGCACTCGCGGTCACCGCGCACGACCAGCGACACGGCATCGGCACATTGCTCGTCCGGCGACTGGGCACCACCGCCTACCTGCACGGGGTGGCACATCTGACGGCCGATATACTCGCGGAAAACACCCTGATGCTCGCGATCATCACCGAACAAGGATGGAGCGACGCGCTCCGACACGACGGTGCCACCATGCACTTCGATCTCGAACTCGTCGCCGACAGCCAGGTACACCCGGACATACCTGTACTCCCGCAAGAGGGAAATGGCGGCGGAGCAATCCGCAAGAGCCGACGGGAAACGTAGCGGATCACCTCGAGCTTCACCGTCTCGCCATACCAGGCGGACCTGTTCTCGTGGACTGCCGCCTCTGTATCACGCGTCCGTCCCGACCGCGAGCGTGGAACCGGTCGCCCGGCCGGCTGTGGCATCGTCTGCCGTGGTTGCTGGTGGGTTTCATCGGTGCGATGCTGGCCGCGGGCATGGTCGACGCGTTCCATGCCCAGTCGGAGCGCGAGGTGCACTCGATCCTCGTGTACCCCGCTGTCACCACGGTTGTCGTGGGGTGAAGTGCCACGGACCGGCTATGGACTCGATGGCGCCGCGGACGACCCCGCCGGTGAATCCGGCTGTTCCTCGCCGGAGTGGTAAGTGTGGCTGCCAGGCTCGCCACTCTGGCGAGGAACAGCACCGGGGAGGTGGTGCGACAGTCCCGGCGATGAGCAGGCCGCCGGGACCGACCGGTCGGCATCCGAATATCGGCGCCGAATAACTGGCTCAGTCCCGGAGTCTCGGGCACATACGGACACCCCGGACAGCATCGCGTCGAGGGCGTCGTCATCGAGGCGGTCGAGCTCAAGCCGCGACCGTCGGGACACGCAACGCATCCACTGCGGTCACCGGAGCGCGCAGCGCTTTCTCGAGATACCCAACCAACATCAAGGCCTCCGTTATCGGATCCCGCCGGTTCGAGCCGACTGACCGGCCGGTAGCAGCGGCCGGGTTCGGGCGGCGAACGGGCAACGGTCGCACGATCTGCACTCCCAACGGTCCGCGTCGCTGAGCGCGGCTGGTAGAGACCAAGTGCCCTTCCGGCACATCTGAAGGTCCCTACCCCCGACGGGTATCACCGCGCAGACTCGACGCACACGCCGCCGACCTGCTGCCACCGCCCAGCGGGACAGCGGGTCGGCGAGTACGGACGTGGTGCATAAACGCGGGATCGCCGACGAGAGCAGCGAGTCGATCAGCTTGTCGATCTGGACGGCCGTGAGCGGAACTGTCTGCGGTATCTGCTCCATTCGGCTTGGGCAATAGCCTTTTCGGCTTGCGCACGTCGACCAGGGCGAGCGGGTCCACTCTCCTGCCTCGATGGCGGTGCGATGCCGCGTCAGCTTGGTCTCGGCCGCACTGATCTTGGCGCGCAGCATCTCCCGGCGTAGGTTGCCGTCATCGTGGTACTGGGCGTCCACCAGCATCGCAACCGCGCGAGCCCGGTTGCCCGGTTGAACAGCCCGCTCAGCCACTCATCGAGTGGTCTAATGATGTGGGATTCGCGCAGGTTCACCGTCTTTGGTGCTCGGCACGCGCCGGGCTTCCCGGTGCCAGAGTGCGGGCGATACACCGGTAGTAGATGTCGCCGTGCACCAGCTCCGCCTGCACCTTCCTGCCGTAGCAGTCGTGGCGGATCCGCCCGCGCAGCTGATGGGGCCGTGGAGTGTCGTTCGCCGGGTTCGTTCCAGCTGACCGCGCGACCGGTTACCGGTGCCCGCCTTCAGTGCCTTGGTACTGTCGGCCGCCTGTGGCGATTTTCTTTCGAACGGCGACGTGAAGTGAGGTCCCGCAAGATCCGGTCACACCTGTGGAGTTGGCGCGCCCCCAACCGGACGTATGAGAGGCGACCGTCATCGATCGACCTCAGTCATAGAGGGCGTCGATGCGGTCCGCGAGATTATCGACGACTACCCTGCGGCGCAGCTTCATACTCGGTGTGAGATCACCTGCCTCGACGGACAGTTCGCGGTCGATGATGCCGAATCTCTTGATCTGTTCCCAGCGATTGAGTTGGGCGTTCAGGTCATCGATGTAGCTGGCGATCACGTCGTGGGTCTTCTCGTCCCGCGCGATTTCGGCGAGCGGCGTGTCGGCCAGGCCGTGCTTGCCGGCCCACTCGGTGACAGCCTGGGAATCGAGACCGACCAAGGCGACGCAATAAGGTCGTGTCTCTCCGAAGACGATGAATTCTCCGGCATACGGACACATTCCCTTGAACATCGCGGCAATCGCGGAGGGCGCGACGTACTTGCCTTGCGAGGTCTTGAACAAGTCTTTCTTGCGATCTGTGATGTGCAGGAAGCCGTCGGCGTCGATCTCGCCGATGTCGCCGGTGCGGAACCAGCCGTCCGCGTCGAAAGCCTCGGCGGTGGCGTCGGGGCGGTCGTGATAGCCGCTCATCACACCCGGGCTTCTGAGCAGGATCTCGCCGTCCTCGGCGATCTTGACCTCGGTGCCGGGGAACGCTTTGCCGACGGTACCGAACCGGTACGCATCCGGGCGGTTGATGAACGAGGCGGCGGCGGTCTCGGTCAGGCCGTAACCCTCGAGCACGATGATGCCGATCGCGTCGAACCACTGCGCGACATCGCGGTCCAAGGGAGCCGCTGCCGAAACGAAGTACCGCAGCCGACCACCGAAGCGTTCACGGATGGTGGACAGCACCAGCCTGTCCGCAACTTTGTGCTGCAATGAAACGAGCAGCGACGGGTCCTCGCCGGCCTGTCTGGCACGCGAGACTTTCAGGCCCACCCCGATCGCCCAGTCGAAGATTTTCTTCTTGATCCCACCTTCTGCGGCCACCATGCCCTCGATACGGGCATGCGCCTTCTCGAAAATGCGAGGGGCGGCCCCCACGATGGTGGGGTGCAGTATCGCAAGGTTCTCCACGATCTTGTCCACCCGGCCGTCGATTGCCGTGGGAAAGCCGATCAGCGGTGACAGCGCCAACATCACCTTGCCGAACGCGTGGGACAGCGGCAGCCACAAGAAGTTCAGGTCGTCCGGGCCGAGGACGTTAAGGGCATCGATCGCGGCGGCGCTGTAGGTCCATGCGGAATGCGGCAGCCGAACCCCCTTCGGGGTTCCGGTCGTCCCGGAGGTGTACATGATGCTGCCCAGGTGCTCAGGCCGGATCCCGCGGATGCGGTCGACCACCGCATGAGGGGATCCGGCGAGCAGTTTCCGTCCGCGCTCTTCGAGGTCGTCAAGAGTGATCACCCAGTTTCCGTCGCCCTCGCCGTCGAAGATCACTACCTGTTGCACGTCAGGCAGTTCGGCGCGGTGCTCGATCAGCTTGTCGACCTGGGTCTGATCCTCGGCAACAACGACACGGCTGCCCGAGTTGGCGACGATGAACGTGACGCCGATGGCGTTGGTGGTGGGGTACACGGTGGTGGTGGCCGCACCGGCGCACATCACGGCGAAGTCGACGAGCACCCATTCATACCGGGTGGACGACACGAGCGCGATCCGGTCCTCGGCCTCGATTCCCAGCGCGATCAATCCGGCGGCGAGGATGTTGATTCGGTCACCGACCTGCTGCCAGGACACGCTGGTCCAGCTCTCGCCGCCACGAAATCGGAACGCCTCCGCGTCTGGAGTCGCGGCAATGCGGTCGACCAGTATCTGGGCGACCGACGGTGCCCGATTCTCGATCTTGCTGAGGTCGGAAGGTTCCTCGGGTTCTCGGAGGAACATCATGATTCGATTCTAGGAGTCCCCGGCCGATCGCTGGGGCGTTCGGACGAGAAACATGGGCACGAGGACAGCCCGGCACGATCCCTGGAACCAGTCCGGCAGGTGAAGACGGGGAGGCTGCGGCTGGCTACTCATGCAGTGGCCGGTTGACGAAGCTTTCCGGAGTCACCAGCGCGAGCAGATCGCGGAGTCGCGTGCTGGCCGAGGCGCACGGCGAAACAGCGCAACCCCGCAGCAGCGGTGATTCCCGACCCGCCAGGCGCCCGAAGAGAGGACAAAGGGCCTCGCCATAAGGGTCTTCGTGATCGGGTGCCTTCGGCCGGGACCGAGCAAGGTTGGTGGCATGGATACCGCCGAGCATGCCGCCGTTCGGGCCCGCGAGATCGAGCGCAGGCTGTTCGGCGTGGGATCTGATGTCCGCTGGTCGCCACGGGATTCGGCCTATATCGCGTTCAGCGTCGAGTTCCCGGAACTGCCGTGCGCCAATGCCTGGGTCATCGCGTGCGGCGATCGACGGTTTGGAAGACAAGATCCGCGCGACACTCTCGGTGGAACAGAGCCGGACCGTGAAGGTCTGAGGAAGCGGAAGCACAGCGGTACGACGTAATACGGCGAAGACGAAGGCAGCAGGCGATGGGCCCCCGCGAATGCCACATGTCGCAATCGGACCTGTTCTCGTGGAACATGGAGCGAGATCCGGTCCTGCGTTCAACCATCGTCTCGGTTCTGATCCTAGATACCGAACCGGACTGGGATCGCTTGGTGGAGACGATCGATCGCGGCACCCGCGTCGTGCCGAGGTTGCGGCATCGGCTGGTCACCGCGCCGTTCGGTCTCGCCCCGCCCAGGTGGGCGCTCGATCCGGGCTTCGACCTGTCCTGGCACCTGCGACGGGCCGCGCTGCCGGAACCGGCGACCATGTCCGCGGTACTCGAATTCGCACGCACCGAGGCGATGACCGCCTTCGATCCGGCTCGTCCGCTGTGGCGCTCGACGTTGCTCAGCGGTTTGTCGGATGGAGGATGCGCGCTGGTGATGACAGTGCACCACAGCCTCACCGATGGTATCGGCGGCATTCAGATCGCCACAGCGCTGCTCGATTTCGATCGTGCGGGCACCGATCGCGGCCAGCCGCCCGAGCCGCCGTACGACCAAGACGGCGCGCTGCGCGATATCGTGGCATGGAACTGGTCGGTCGGCTCAGATCTCCTTCGCGGCGGTATCCGGGCGACGCCGCAAACCGCGTGGCGAGCTGTCACTCATCCCGCGCGGGCGGTACGCGACAGCGCCGCGCTCGCGACCTCGCTGGTCCGCCTGGCCAAGCCCGTTACCGCGACGCTGTCGCCAGTGATGACCGACCGCAGTCTCGGTCGCCGACTGGCGGTGCTGGATGCACCCGTCGAGCAAATGCGCCGCGCCGCGCGTGCTGTGGGCTGCACGATGAACGATGCCTTCCTGACCGCGGTGGTCATCGGACTGCGCAGGTATCACGACCGGCACGGGGCGAAGGTCGACCATCTGCGGCTGACCATGCCGATCAGTCTTCGGACGGCCGATGATCCGCTCGGCGGCAACCGGATCACCCTCGCTCGTTTCGCGTTGCCGGTCGACATCGCCGAGACCGAAGACTTGATGCGCGCCGTGGACGCCGCGGTCGGCGGTTGGCGCCGCGAGCCAGCCATACCGCTGTCCGGTGCTGTCGCGGCGGCGTTCAACCGGTTGCCGGTCGGAGTGGTCACCGAGATGCTCAAGCATGTCGACTTCGTCGCCTCCAATGTCCCGGGCTCCCCGGTGCCCCTTTATCTCGCCGGGGCACGCATCGACCGTATGTACGCTTTCGGCCCCACCATCGGCACGGCCGTCAACGTGACATTGACCTCGCACGTCGGAACCTGCTACGTCGCGATCAACGCGGACACCGCTGCGATCCCCGACCTCGCGACACTGACCGAATGCCTCGCCGCAGGCTTCGCTACCGTGCTCCGCCTCGGCGGCGAGTGCGCACCGCAAGCCGCCGCCGCATCTCGATCGACACCGGACTGATCGGTTCCCGAGCGACCAGAACACGAGGCGTATCGGAGCAAGAGTCTCCTGGGTACCGACGAAAGACCCTGGCAGCATGGGAAATCCGGGCCCGAGCCCGGAACAGTATCGGCTGCGGCGCCGCGATGATGCGGCTGTGTTCGCGCATTCGACCGGGCCCGGCTCGTGGAAGCAGTTCCTGCATCCGCCACACCGCAAGGTGTGGCGGATGGGACCTGACCTGAACGAGCAACGCGCCGAAGACTCCACACAACGGTTTGCGTTTGTCGGCGTGCGTGGGTGTGATCTCGCCGCGATCACGATCCTGGGCCGCGTATTCGCGGTGGGACATATCCCGATACCGGATACACCGGTCGCCGCGCGGGCCTGTTCGTGGTCGCGGTGAACTGCACCGAGCCGGGAGGCGTGTACTTCTGTGTCTCGATGGGCACAGGGCCCGGCGTCTCCAAAGGATATGACCTCGCGCTCACAGATCGACGACGCCGGGCATCGCTTCCTGGTCGACATCGGCAGCGAGACCGGAGCAGATGTAAGTCACTGATGTATTCGCAGTGAGGGACACATCCAGATCGTCGCTGCATTGTCGCACCAGTTTGCGCGGAGCTCAGTGGGCACGAACGATGGTGATCGGGCACTCCACCGAGTGCGGTAGCGCCATGCTCGTCGAACCGAGCAGCATGCCGTGTGTGCCGACCACCACCAGTCGGGCGTTGCCCGATTCTCGCATCACCGACTCCCCGCCGATCGTGCTGTGCCCCAGTGTGTTACACGGAGTCCTATCGAGATCCCATCGGCATCGGAACGCATCTGGCCGGACTGGCAATAGGCTACGACATAATCCTGCGTGAGCGAGGCCTCACCTGGGGTGCTACCGACGGCGAGGTGGCGCGCGTTATGCCGGGGCGATGACTTGCTCACCGCCCCGGATATCCCTGTCACCAGGGCTATCACGATAGTCGAACCGTTCGGCCGATGACCATGTGCCCTCGAGAACAGGCGTAAGTCCCATATCGACCGGCATGGCGGCGGTCGACACTCGAAGCTATGACCGACAGTAACCCCTCTCCCGCCCCTTTCGTGCCCGACCATCCGACGGTGTTGGCGGCCATGCGGCTGGCCAGCCGGGCGCCGTCGGTGCACAACACCCAGCCATGGTTATGGGAGTTCGACGGCACTCGGCTGCACCTGCGCCGCGATAACGACCGGCTGCTGAGCGTGACCGACCCGCTGGGCAGGCAGTTGGTGATCAGCTGCGGCGCGATGCTGCATCATGTGCGCACCGCGTTCGCCGCGCAGGGTTGGCACACTGACACCACACGCCTGCCCGATCCAGAGCAACCCGGCTACCTGGCGGTCATCGACTTCCGGCGGTGGCCCGACCCACCGGACAGCGTGCGCGCCCGCGCCCGCGCCATCGATCAGCGGCGCACCGACCGGCTCCCGATGCTGCCGCCGACCGACTGGCCGCAAGTCGTGCACACCGCACGGATGCTAGTGACACCCCACGACCTGGAGCTGACCGTCCTCGACGACAGCGTCCGCTCCCGGCTCGCCGCCGCCTCCGAACACGCCACCGCGACGCGCCGCTACGATATGGAGTACCAGTCCGAATTGCATTGGTGGTCTGGACATTCCAGCGGACCGGAGGGTATTCCGCGCAACGCGCTGGTCTCCGATGCCGAATCCGCCCGCGTCAGTGTGGGACGCAAATTCCCATCCGCGCCGCATTCGGCCCGCCGGGGCACGCTGGAGGACCAGTCGCGACTGCTGGTGCTCAGCTCGAATACCGAATCCCAAACCGACTGGCTGCACACCGGCGAGGCGCTGTCCGCCTTGCTGTTGGAGTGCACCGCCGCTGGGTTGGCGACCTGCGCACTGACCCATATCACCGAATTGCCCACGGGCCGAAAGGTCCTCGCGAGCCTGCTCGCCCATCCCGGCGTGCCGCAGGTAGTGATCCGTATCGGCACAGCGCCCGACGACGAGGCCGAAACCCCGCCGTCGCCCCGCCGCCCCCTCGTCGACATTCTCACCACGCGCCACTGAGCCGCACCGCCCGCTCACCGACATCCTCACGACGTAACACGAGAAGGCCGACTTCCGCCACGGCGATGGATCACACTGCCGCGATGTCGCAGCGGTCGAAGACCGGCAGGGCGGCCACCAGCGCCACCGCACCCGCCAGCACCAGCCAGCCGTACGCCGCGGGCAGCCCGGCACCGAGTGGGCGCGATCGCCTGATGGAAGGGCGACGCCGGTCCCCATGGCCGCACAGCCTCGACCAGTTTGCTTGCGATGTAGAGCACATACGCGCCGACCGCGAGCACCGACGTGATGGCAAGTGCCGCAGTCCGTTTACCGGTGGCCGCGCCGACAGCCAGTGAGCCAGCCGAATTCGATGCCGAGCAGCACCATCGACAGTGCTCCGGTCAGCGCGGCGCCGATTGCGGAGGGCGCGCTCACCGAGGACGTTCGTCCCCGCTCCCCACGCGGCGCACCGATCGCCCCTTCCAACGGGTACCAACGACCCCGAAACGGCGGGATCTCCGCACGAGGAATGGACCTCACCGAGGGCGGCCGTCCGGCACTGTCCGCTGAGAGGCAGCTCCGCACCGCAGGTTTCGCCGGTCTTGCCGATACGGTCGGTCAGCTGGACGAGTGATGATCGTCGCGGGCGGGATCGGGCACCATCACGGGATGGGTTGTGTGGCAACGAAACATCGGTCATCTGCCACCAATCGTGGCGTCGTCGTCATACTGCCGCAGGTTCGATTCGAGCACGTCACGGCGACGGAGTCCGGGCACGATGTGGTAGCCGATCGAACCGGGCACGCTGACGAGGGCCAGGACTCGCCATAGCGCGCGGGCGTAAGCGTCGGCCGCGGCAGGTCCGTCCCATTCGTAGAGACCGCGGTAGACGCCGTGTTGGTCGTGGGCGATCCATAGTTTGGAGACCAGCCCCGGAAAGCCGGCGAAGAGCAAGGTATTGAGCAGACTCTCCCGCCGGAACAGGGCATGCCCGCGCCCGCGCACCGCCCGCAACCGGAACTTCACCACTAACACGCAGGGGTCGCGGGGCGGGACAGGCCGGTCGATGCGCGTTTCACCGCGGGTCAGGGCATTCGGCGCGGCGTGGACGAGAAGTGAGCTACCACAGCGTTTTCCCGTGCGTGCAACTCCTCGGCGGTGATCACATGGGAGTCCGGGCCAGGGAAGATCAGCGCGCGGTGCCCGTTGTCGGTCCAGTGCACCCGATACGGTGGCGAGCCGTCGGCCGAAAGCACCTCCTCGATCAGTCCGCGCCGAGGAGTGTCATCAATGTGACGCCCCTCGACGATCAGCCAGTTGCCGGGTTCGGCGTGCATGATCCAATCCTCCTCAGCCGACCGACTCATCGACATCGCCGTACCGGGTCAGTCCGGCGGCGGGAGCCAGATGTGCCCTCAACTGCTCGGCGAACCACATGGCCGCCACATAGGCGGCCCGCCGCGATATCTGTGGATCCGCCGACCCGAGACCATGCCCGGCCAGCACGGTGACCCGGTGCTCGCACCGCATTGCCGCGGCCGCACGATGGTTTACGGTACGCACGCGGATGTCGAGGCCACCGACAAGGAAAAGCGTCGGTGCCATGACCTCGCCCAGCCGCGCACCAGCCAGGTCGGGCCGGGCGCCCCGCACAACCACGGCGCGGACCTTGTCGCGCGGTTCCGCCGCCGCCCAGAGCGCGGCGGGCGCTTCGGAGCCGGCACCGAAGTATCCGACCGGAAGCTCCCGGCAGATCGATGAACTCAGCAAGCATCGGCGAGCGATGGCGAGGCGACTGCCGAGCAGTTCGACGTCGAAGACCTTGGCGCCATCGATCGCCTCGGCCGATGTCAGCAGATCGATCGACAACGTCGCCAGGCGATGTCCGGCGAATACCTCGACCACGGAGGTATTACGTGGGCTGTGCCGGTTGCTTCCACTGCCGTGCGCGAAGACGACAATGCCGATGGGGTGATCCGGTATCCGCAGATGTGCGGCGAGTTCGACCGCGCCAACGGGGATCGCCACCTCTTGGTCGCACACCGAGTGCGGTGCGGCGATTTCGACTGTTGTCATGACGGGCCAACCTCTCTGTGCCGCTGCTCATTCGGCGCCGGATCGCAATCGCGGGCCGATGCGAGCAGGCGGGCACGATACTCGAACCGACCGATCCGGCCCGCCCGAAGTTCGGCGAGTAACGCGTTGTCCACATCTGGCGCCCGCCAAACCTGTCCCGGATCGGCCCACTCGACGATCAGCCGCGCGGGGAGCCGCGGCGGCGAATCATCGACCTCGCCCGATGTGCCCAGACCGGCGCTGCGGGCAGCTGTCCGCCCCGACCAGGCGCCGTGCTCACCGCCGCCGGAACCGGCAGCCCACCACAGCGCCAGCAACACCGTCGGGAACCCGATCATGGCCACGACACCTGCGATCATCATGAACCTCCCGGTCCTGCCCACCGTCCCTACGCCCAGTGCGGGAGCCATTCGGCGGACATCACCTGACACCGTCGATTCCACCTGCTGGCCGAGCATCCGAGTAGGGCATCCCGTAGTCCTCTGCATCGACTGTCGGCCTGTCCTGAGTGACCAAAAGTCCCTTGGCCGCGCGGAGTTCCAGCGAGGTGACCAAGGACCTCCGATCGCGTGCGCAATGCCTGTCGCGGCAGGCACGCACGCGCTGCATACTCGGCGTGAACGCGGGCGCTGGTGCGGACGTACCCGATCTCCAGACTGTGCGGGCGGGCTTGCGGCGGGCCTGCCGAACCCCGGCTGTGCACAACACCCAGCCCTAGCGTTGGGTGTTCGACGGCACCCGGCTCTACCTGCACAGCGATACCGATCGACGACTGCCGTTCGCCGACCCACCGGTCAGCAAGTATGTCGGTGTCCGGCTCGTAGTGCCGCAAGACCATCGCAGACAAGGGCTTTGGGCCCTGGGCAGCCCAGTAGTCGCAGCGCAGGCTGAGACGGTACCGACATCGCGGCATCCGAGGAGCCCGTCATGCGGGGTTACGACAACTATCTACGCTGGCTGTATCGCACCGGTCGGCCGAATTGGTTCGCTCGACTACAGAATCGCTGGTCGGCATGGATCTTCGCGGCAGGGATCGCACCGCGGCGGGGTCGCCGCCCTCAGACGTCCGCGGGCGCCGCAGCGGGCGGCTGATCTGGTTTCAGGTAGTGCTGACAGATCTCGACGGCGCCCGCTATGTGGTGTCGATGCTGGGGCAGAACGTGAACTGGGTGCGTAACCTGGCCGCCGCCGACAGCCAGGCCGAGTTGCGGCACGGTGCACGCGAGCGCGTGCACCTCGTGGCAATCGAACCGCAGCAGCGGGCGCCCGAACCGCAGCAGCGGGCGCCGATCCTGCGGCGGTGCGTGCACATCGCACCCGGAGCCCGCCCACACATCCCGGTGTCGCGGCACGCCGCGTTGGCAGACTTCGAGCGGGTCGCCGAGAAGTACCCGGTGTTCCGGATCGAATCCGAGCCGGTACCCGGCTGACCGAGTGGGCGCCGGTCACACCTTGTCGACCGCGTCCTCGTCGTTTTGCTCATCGAACGGTCCCGTGTTGACACCGAACAGCAGGTTGCGCAGATCGGCCGGGAATACCGCGGCGACTCGGTCCAACTGACCTGGGGAGCAGAGGTCGCGCAGTGCGTCGGTCACCAGCCAGGCCAGACCGACCGCCTCGTCCTCGGTTACCCCCGCTTCGGCCGCGAACTGCTCGAGGAACTCCGAGACACGATGCGAGACCGGCACTTTGGCGGGCATCCAACCCTCGAAGAAGATGCCGCGCAGCAATTCGGGCAGTTGCGCGCTCAGATGCGCGGCATCGCCAACCTCGAGTCGATCGCGCACGGTGTGCAGCCAGGCGCGAGTCACCCGGTAGGCGAAGGCGCGATCCTCGGTCGCCAGGTCATCAGTGATGCGGCGCAGCCACACATGCGCGGTGTGCACGGCGTGCGCGAAGGGATCATCGGAGTTAGACATTGTCACCACCTAATCGGGATGTACGACCATGACCGGGCACAGTGCGTGCTGCACAAGCGAATTGCTGGTGGAACCGAACAGCAGTCCACGGAACCCCCCGCGGCCGCGGCTGCCGACCACGATCAGCTGCGCGGTCTTCGACCACTCCATGAGATGCGTGCGGGCATCGGACGGATAGACCTCGCGGGTCACCCGCACATCCGGGAACTTCTCATGCCATCCGGCTAGCCGCTGAGTCAGTAGTGCCGTCTCGGCGGCCGTCATCTCCTCGTCGGGAATGTCGAGGAAGTTGTATCCGGCGAACTCGCCGAAATCGAGGTCGCTCCAGGCATGCACCGCGACCAAATCGGTTGCGCGGTCGGCCGCTTCGGCGAAAGCCGCGCCGACGGCGGCCTCGCCCGCCGCGCTGCCATCGACGCCGACGACGACCGGACCGGCACGATGTGGTCGGGCCGGACCAGCGGCTCGCACGACCACAACGGCACCCCGGCCGTGGGCGACCACCGCCAGCAAGGTCGAGCCGAGATGACGTAGGGTGCCGACACCGGGCGTCACCCCGAGCACCACCAGATGCGCTGTGCGCGAGTGCCGTACCAGCAGTTCGGCCGGATTCGCCTCTGACACCTCGGTGGTGATGCTCAATTCCGGGGCCACCTCGTGCGCGAGCCGCCGCGCCGCGGCGACGAGATCGGTACCACGCGCACGAAATTCGTCGATCAGCGACGACAACGCAACCCCGTGTCCGTGCACCGCCGAGGGCATCGCGCTCAGGTCCAAGCCGTATGTTATGAGCAGGCCCCGCCCCCGCCCCCGCCGCGCCGCGGTGTCGGCGGCCCAGCGCACCGCGCGGTCCGCGGCCTCGGTGCCGTCGATACCGACGACCACCATCGCCGAGGTCAGCCGGTGCGGGTCGGCGGCGGGTGAACCGTCCGGGCCGGGACCAGAGGGATTATTGCTGTCGGACATGGGATTTCGTGCCTCTCTAGCGCTGATGGGCGACCGCGGGAGCGGCGGCCCCGGGGGCCGTCACTATGGCGTGCCGCCCTCGGAGTGGTCCGGGACAATCGGACCCAGTTGGGCGACGAACCAGTCGCGAGCCAGCACCGCGACCTTCTCCAGCGCACCCGGTTCGGCGAACAGGTGAGTGGCGCCGGGCACTACCGCCAGCACGGTCTCGCATGACATCGCCGCTTGCGCAAGCTGATTCAGCTCCAGCACGACGTTGTCGTGACCGCCGACGATGAGCAGTGTCGGCGCCTGGACATCGGCGAGCCGGTCGCCCGCCAGATCGGGTCGGCCGCCACGGGACACCACCGCGGCGACCTCGACCTGCGGATCGGCCGCCGCCGACAATGCCGCACCGGCCCCGGTGCTGGCCCCGAAGTAGCCGAGCCGCAAACCGGCGACATGCTCCTGGCGCGTAAGCCATTCGGTGACCTCCACCAGTCGCCGCGCCAGCAGGTCGATATCGAAGACCCGCGCGCGATGGATTTCCTCCTCGACCGTGAGCAGATCGAACAACAGTGTCCCCAGACCCGCCCGATTCAGCACGCTCGCCACGTAGCGATTGCGCGGACTGTACCTGCTGCTGCCGCTGCCGTGCGCGAATACGACCATCCCGATCGGCTGCTCCGGAATGGTGAGATGTCCGTCGAGTTCGACCTTTCCGGCGATCACCCGCACTTCGTCGTCACGCAGTGGCGGATCACCCGTCAGAACCGTCAACGGCGCGGCCACCCGCTCGGCGGCGCGGCGCAGCAACTCGGTCACCTCGCTATCGGAGGTCTGACCGAAGCGGTAGTACCACTGGCCGACCGCGTAGAACCGCGACGGCTGTTCGAGACAGATCACCTCGTCGGCCTCCTTCGACAGGGCGGCCAGCGCATCCGGGGCGCCGACCGGAACCGCCAGCACGATCCGAGCCGCACCCTGTGCCCGCACCATTTGGCAGGCCACACGAGCTGTGGCCCCGGTGGCGACACCATCATCGACGATGATCACATTCCGTCCCGCCAACGGAATTCGCGGGCGCTCGCGCCGGTAACGTTCGCCCCGGCTTCGAAGTTCTTCGCGCTCACGGTCTTCCACGGCCGACCTTTCCGCGGTGGTGACCCCCGCCCCCTCGATGACGGGTTCGTTGAGTACCTGGACACCCGCTTCACCGATGGCGCCGAACGCCAACTCCGGCTGATGCGGAACCCCGAGCTTGCGCACCACGATCACATCCAGCGGCGCACCCAGGGCGCGCGCGACTTCGAACGCGACCGGCACACCGCCGCGCGGCAAGCCGAGCACGACGGCATCCGTATCGTGTAATCGCCGCAGGCGCGCCGCGAGTCGTCGGCCAGCGTCGCGTCGATCGAGAAATACCATCGGAACCTCCTTGCCGGACCACTCCAGATTCGCGAACCAGCACGCCCACCGAAAGATCCCGACGTCGCCCACACAAGGGTCGTTGGTCCCTTCGGCCGACCGCCACCCTCGCAGCCGGTACTCGAGTATCCGTCGCCTGCCCTCAGCCGCTCCGGCGGATGACATTGGTCAACGCCGCCACTACCCGGTGGCCCTACCCCCGTGCACACGGCTCGGCGGACAGCCGATGTGTCGCTGCCGCCCTCCGCGCTGGTCACGTCGCTCATCGCGGCGGGTCGCGCCCAGGGCTACGGCTCACTGGATCACTCGGCGCTGCTCAAGGTGATCGAGAACCTCAACGGCCACGGCGAGAAGTAGTCCGGGCAATTCCAGAAGGGAAAAGCACACCTCGGGCGGCTCGGGTCGGTGTAACTCCGGCGACGCGACGCCGAACATCCCCGGCGCAGTCATCGCGAATGTGGGGAGGGCCGTGTCACATTCGCGGTCCCACCCCACTGCGCGATGGTATCGGCGAACGTCGGCGTCCGCCCATAGGAAATCCTGTTCCGGCACCCTGACGCCGATCGCCACATCCCGAACTATCGGCATCGTTAGCGCGCAGCCACCACGTGTGTGCGCTCCGCGGGCACCCGGGGATACGACCACGCGCCTCGTGGCGCACAGAGAGCGTGCGCTTTTCCCATGATGTCCAGGGCGGCCTCGGTCGTCGCCAGGCGCTTGTTCAGGCGGGCGTTCTCCCGCGTCAACCGGGCGATCTCGGCCTGCTCGGCGGTTAGCTTGCCGACCCTGTCGCCGGGCTGCTTGCCCGCGAGCACCCCGGCGTCACGCTGTTTACGCCACTCGCTGATCAACGACGAGTACAGGCCCTCACGCCGCAGATACCCACCACCGTCGCCATGCTCGACAGCGGCCTCATAGACCTGAAGATGAGCCAACTTCTCGGCCGCGCTGAACGCGCGCCGCCTCTTGGGCTCGTCGGCTCGTGGCCCCGGTGAATCCATCCGTCCACTGTGGGCCCTGCCCGTCGAGGTCCTCGTACTGGTGCTCATGAAGAAACTGATCCATATCTCGCCCTGCGTGAGCCGATTTGCTCTGAACTACCGGTCTCAACTCACCCGATCATCACGCGAAAGCGACTGCCGTGGCGATGATGAACGTCAACGCTCAACTCCTGACACAGTTGCGCCAAGGAGATACACCCGATGACTGACTGCGTGGTAACGCCGATACAGATAATCCCGCCGTGCCGACTCGAAGGCAAGTGTTGCGATCTCGGTGTCCGCCACGTTCAGCCTTTCATCAGCTCGCGGACATGGGCGCTGACCGAATCCGCAAGACCCTGAAGGTCGTAGCCGCCTTCGAGGACCGCCACGAGGCGGCCTTGGCAGTTCGTCTCCGCTGATTTCATCAATTCGCGCGTCACCCAGGCGAAATCGTGCGCCGTCATTTGCAGCGAACCGAGCGGATCGCGTTCATGGGCATCGAATCCGGCGGAGACGATGATGAGCTCAGGCTCGAACGCGTTGAGCGCCGGCAGAAGCTTTTCCTCGAAAGCTTCGCGCAGTTCGGCGCCACCGTCGCCGGCCGCGAGAGGTGCGTTGAAGATATTGCCGACGCCGGTTTCTCGCGCTGCGCCCGTGCCGGGGAAAAGCGGCATTTGGTGGGTCGAGGCGTAGAGCACGCTCGGATCGGAGTAGAAGATTTCCTGCGTGCCGTTGCCGTGATGGACATCGAAATCGACGATCGCGACACGCATCAGCCCGTGCTTCTTTTGCGCATGGCGCGCGCCGATGGCGATGTTGTTGAACAAGCAGAACCCCATCGCCCTTTCGCTTTCGGCGTGGTGGCCAGGCGGACGGCAAGCGACGAAGGCGTTCTGCACTTCGCCGTCGAGCACCTTGTCGACCGCCTGGAGGGTGGCACCGACGCCGCGCAGCACGACCTCCCACGTCGAGGGCTCCATCATCGTGTCGCCGCCATCGAGATAAACGTAGCCTTCGTCCGGGCGTGCTGCTTCGAGCGCGTCGACATAACGGTTGGTGTGGACGTAGCGCGTTGTATCGAGATCGGCGACTTCGGCCTCTTCGCGCACCAGCGCGTCGAAGTGCGACTGACCGAGCACCGCCTCCACCGCATGGTAGCGGTCAGGCCGCTCCGGATGGCCGGCGGAGGTCTTGTGGTTGGCGAAGATCGAATGGTGCAGAAGCAGGGTGGCCAACGGCTTGTGCCTCTTTTCGGGTCATGAATCAGGACGGAGCGAACCCGGCCCGGATACTGTATGCAAACTGCAACAATAACTTATGTGACGGGTTCGCTTGCAGGGTGATGTCTCGGGATCGGCTCGGCCCCGCAGCATCTGGGAAATGTCGGGACGATGAGCCCACCGAATTCTGAGCGAAAGATGCACGCTGAACGTCGAACGCGGACACGCTGAAGCGGAGGTGGTGGAGGGCCGCCGACGCCAACGCACTCGTTACACGATCACCCTGCTGGGCCGTGCGGCACTGGAGGACTGGCTGCGCACCGAACCGGCCCCGCCTACCGTGCGGTGCACTCCAGCGCGGCGCGCAGATCCTTGAGCATCGACCCGTTGATTGCCGAGAGCTGGGGACAGAGCACGCGACGCACTCGGGGAGAGAACACCATACCGCGCATTCCCGAACAAGTCCTGGGGCCGCTGCTGACCTGGTGCCTGCGCATCATCGATGTCTTCGGCCCCGAGCCCTTGTTGCCCAGTCACGGTGGCGCGCCCAGCACGACACCCTTCTCGGCGGCCGCGATCTGGCGGTGCCGCTGCTGACCGAGGCGGCGATGATCGGCGCGAGCGTGGATCTGCGCACTGCCAATGCGGCAGCGAAAGTGTGGTGCGCGGAAGTGAATTCGCTGGGCATTCGGAGATTCGCGCGGTCCCCGACGAACGCCTCACGGTCGAGCGGGAACTGTTGGCGCCCTTGCCGTCGCTGCGTTTGGAGATCGGCGCACCGTCGGTGACCCGCAAGGTCGACCGATTGTCGTGTGTGCGTTACGGTTCGGCCCGCTACTCGGTGCCCACCCGCCTGATCGGGGCCACCGTCGACATCGTGATCGACTGCGGCGCACTGCTGGTGCTCGAACCCGCGACCGGCGCGATCGTCGCCGAGCACGAACTCCTCGCACCAGAGGCCGCATCGATCCTCGACAGCCACTACGACGTCCCGGCCCGCGCCCAGCCGCGGGCCGCGACCGAAACGACTGCCGAGCACCAGTTCTGCGCGCTCGGGCAAGACGCCGAAGCCTTCCTCGTCGGTGCCGTCGCGATGTGCAACGACGTCAGGTTTGCTCTGGCACGAGGACTCCTGGCAGGTCTGTCCCGCGGTCACGTGCATCGAATCCGCCTGCGGAGGCGGATGGTTCGACAAGCTAGACCGCACCATCGCCGCGTTTGATTCATGGACATCTGCCTCCCTGGCAACTCGTCCGTACACGGGGAGCTGGCCGAGGAATTCCTCCACCATTGTCACGGCCCCATATGGCCTCCCCTACGCTACGGGCGGGTAACACCCGCATGCTGTACGCATAAATGGAATAAGGGTGCACACTACGCGGGACCGAGAGTCGCAACCCTCGCCCGTCGACCGGGCCAGCGCTCTGGAGAGGAAGGAGTCGGCGAGTGTTCAGCCGCATCGCCATCGCGAACCGGGGAGAGGCCGCAATGCGTCTCATCCACGCCGCCCGAGACTTGGCCGCAGAAACCACGCGACCGATCGAAACCGTCGCCCTGCACACCGATGTCGACCGGAATGCGACCTTCGTGCGCGAGGCCGACATCGCCTACGACCTCGGTCCGGCGTCCGCACGCCCGTACCTGGATCTGAAGGCGCTCGAGCGTGCGCTGGTGGAGACCGGAGCCGACGCCGCCTGGGTCGGCTGGGGTTTCGTCGCGGAAGACCCGGCCTTCGCGGAGCTGTGCGAACAGATCGGAGTCACCTTCATCGGCCCCAGCCCGGAGGCCATGCGCAAGCTCGGCGACAAGATCGGCGCGAAGCTGATCGCCGAGGAGGTCGGTGTGCCGGTCGCGCCGTGGAGCCGCGGTGCGGTCGAGACTTTGGAGGCCGCCCTGGTGGCGGCGGCCGAGATCGGCTACCCGCTGATGCTGAAGGCGACCGCCGGCGGCGGCGGGCGCGGTATCCGGGTGATCACGAACGAGGCCGAGCTCGTCGATGCCTACGAGCGCACCCGCCAGGAGGCCGCGCGGGCGTTCGGCAGCGGCGTGGTGTTCCTGGAGCGGCTGGTCACCGGCGCCAGACACGTCGAGGTCCAGGTGATCGCGGACGGCCAGGGCACCGCGTGGGCGCTCGGCGTCCGCGACTGCTCGGTGCAGCGGCGCAACCAGAAGGTCATCGAGGAGTCCGCGTCACCGGTACTGCACCCTGAGCAGGTAGCCGAGCTCAAGGCATCGGCCGAGCGGCTGGCGATCGCCGTCAATTATCGCGGTGCGGCGACCGTCGAGTTCCTCTACCATCCTGGCGACAAGCTGTTCGCGTTCCTCGAGGTCAACACCCGCCTGCAGGTCGAACACCCGATCACCGAGTCTACAACCGGGTTCGACCTGGTCAAGGCGCAGCTGTTGGTGGCATCCGGTGGCCGGCTCGAGGGCGATCCGCCAGCCGAACGCGGGCACGCCATCGAGGCCCGGCTCAACGCCGAAGACCCCGACCGCGACTTCGCGCCCGCCCCTGGCCGCATCGCGCGGCTGGACCTGCCGGCCGGGCCCGGCATCCGCGTCGACACCGGCGTCAGCGAGGGCGACACCATTCCCGCCGACTTCGACTCGATGATCGCCAAGATCATCGCCTACGGCCGTAACCGTGAGGAAGCGCTCGGCCGACTGCGCCGGGCAATGGCACAGACCAGGGTGATCATCGAGGGCGGAGCGACGAACAAGAGCTTCGTGCTCGACCTGCTGAACCAGCCCGAAGTGATCGACGGCAGCGCGGACACCGGCTGGATCGACCGCGTCCGCGGTGAGGGTCGGCTGGTCTCGCACCGACACTCCGCCATCGCGCTGGCCGCCGCCGCCATCGCCGCCTACGAGGAGGAGGAACGCGTCGAGCAGCACCGGCTGCTGTCCACGGCCTCCGGCGGACGTCCTCAGGTGCAACACGCAAGTGGCCGACCGCTCGACCTCAAACTGCGCGGCGTCGGCTACCGCGTGCGCGTCGCACGCGTCGGTGCGCATCGGTTCCGCATCGGTATCGAGGCGGGTGGCGACATCCGCACCGCCGACGTCGATCTCGAGCGCTTCGATCGCCACACCGGGCAGATTCTGGTCAACGGCACCCGATATCGCCTGATCACCGGCACACATGGGCCGATCCACCTCGTCGATGTCGACGGTGTGACACATCGGATCAGCCGCGACGAGGGCGGCGTCGTCCGCTCACCCGCGCCCGCGCTGGTGGTCGCCACGCCGCTGGAGGTCGGCGCCGAGGTCGAGGCGGGCGCGCCGGTGCTTGTACTGGAGAGCATGAAGATGGAGACGGTGCTGCGCGCGCCGTTCAAGGCACGGCTCAAGGAATGCACCGTGTCCGTCGGCACCCAGGTGGAGACCGGTGCACCGCTACTGTGGCTCGAGCCGCTCGCCGATGAGGACCAGGCCGAGGACGCCGCACCGGTCGGGTCCGTCGAGCTGGACCTGCCCGTCGGGTCCGCGCAGGTCCAACCGCACGAGCGAACGACCCGCGGCCAGGAGGACCTGCGCAGCCTGCTGCTCGGCTTCGACGTCGACCCGCACGACGACCGCCGAGTGCTCGACGACTACCTCACCGCGCGCCGGGCTGCCCTCCAGGACAGCCGCCGACCGCTCGCCGAGGAACTCGAACTCGTGGCGGTGTTCGCCGACCTCGCAGAGCTGAGCCATAACCGCTCGTCGGATGACGAGGGCAGCCACAGCCACGTGCACAGCGCCCGCGAGTACTTCCACACTTACCTGCAAAGCCTCGACGTCGAGCGGGCCGGGCTGCCGGAGTCGTTCCAGGCCAAGCTTGCCAAGGCGCTCGGGCACTACGGTGTCACCGAGCTGGAGCGTTCCCCCGAGCTCGAAGCCGGGGTGTTCCGGATCTTCCTCGCCCAGCAACGCCCAACCGACACGGTCACCGTCATCACGACGCTGCTGCGCGAGTGGCTGCGGGAGCCAATGCCGGATGGGGCGCTACGCGAGCCTGTCGGTCTGGCGCTGGAGCGGCTGGTGGCCGCGACGCAGGTGCGCTTCCCCGTGATCGCCGACCTCGCGCGCGGCGTGGTGTACGCCTGGTACGGCCAGCCGTTGCTGCGGCGTAATCGGGCCCGCGCATACACCAATATCCGCAGGCACCTGCGCCACCTGGACGCACACCCGGATGCGCATGACCGCGCCGAGCACATTGCCGACATGGTGCGCAGCACCGAGCCGCTGGTGCGGCTGCTCGGCCAGCGGCTGGTGCGCGGCAAACTGGACAACACGGTCATGCTGGAGGTGCTGACCCGGCGGTACTACGGCAACAAGGGCCTCGCCAGCGTTCGCACCCAAGACATGGGCGGTTGCACATTCGTGATCGCCGAGCGCCGCGGCCTGAGCCTGGTGTCCGCGGCGGTGAGCTTCGATACGCTCGATACCGCGCTGCGCGGACTCACCAAACTGGCGACCGGAGCCTCGTCCATCGACGCCGACATCTACCTCAGCTGGGAGCGGCAGCCAGCGGACTTCGACGCGATGGCAGCTGCGTTACACGATGCCCTCAGCGCGCATCCGATGCCGAACCAGGTGCACCGGATCACCGCCACCGTGGCCGGTAGCGGCGGCGCGGTGATGCACCACCACTTCACCTTCCGCCCATCCGCCACCGGCATGGCCGAGGAGCGACTGATCCGCGGTCTGCACCCGTACATCGCGCAACGGATGCAGATGCAGCGGCTGCACAAGTTCGACCTCACCCGGCTGCCGTCCTCCGACGACGAAGAGATCTACCTGTTCCGATGCGTCGCCAAAGAGAACCCGTCCGACGATCGCCTCATCGCGTTCGCACAGGTACGTGACCTGGCCGCACTGCGCGAGAACGACGGTCGGCTGCTCGCGTTGCCGACGGCCGAGGCCACCATCGCCACCTGCCTCGACTCGATCCGGCGGGCACAGGCGCTGCGACCGTCGGCCAAACGCTTCAATACCAACCGCATCGTGATGTACATCTGGCCGCCGATCGACGTCACCACCGCCGAACTGGAGACGGTCATCCAGCACGTGCGCCCGACTACCGCGGGTGCCGGGCTGGAGGAGATCCTGCTCATCGCGCGTCAGCGTGATGCCGACACCGGCGAGCTGGTCAAGGTCGCCGTGCGCATCGGCTTCGACGCCACCGAAGTGACCGTCGGCGACCGGTCCGACGAACCGGTCGAGCCGCTCGACGCGTACCGGCAGAAGGTGCTGCGCGCCAGCAGCCGCAACACCGTGTACCCCTACGAGCTGACCGGTCTGCTCGGTGAGTTCGCCGAGTACGACCTCGACGCCGGCCACGCGCTGGTGCCGGTCGACCGACCCAAGGGACGCAACACCGCGGCGATCGTTGCAGGCGTGGTCACCACACCGACCCCGCAGCACCCACAGGGCATCACCAGGGTGATCCTGCTCGGCGATCCGACGAAGTCGCTCGGCGCACTGTCGGAAGCAGAGTGCCGCCGCGTGATCGCGGCGTTGGATCTGGCCGAACGGATGCGGGTACCGCTGGAGTGGTATGCGCTGTCCTCCGGCGCCAGGATCTCCATGGAGTCGGGCACCGAGAACATGGACTGGGTGGCGGCAGCGCTCAAGCGGATAGTCGAGTTCACCCAGGACGGCGGCGAGATCAACATCGTGGTCGCGGGCATCAACGTCGGTGCACAGCCGTACTGGAACGCCGAAGCGACAATGCTCATGCACACCAAGGGCATCCTGGTGATGACGCCGGACTCCGCGATGGTGCTCACCGGCAAGCAGTCACTCGACTTCTCCGGTGGCGTGTCGGCCGAGGACAACTTCGGCATCGGCGGCTACGACCGGGTCATGGGTCCGAATGGGCAAGCGCAGTACTGGGCGCCGACCCTGACCGCAGCGCGGGAGGTGCTGATGTCGCACTACGACCACACCTACGTCGCACCCGGCGAGCAGGCGCCGCGGCGGTCGCAGACCAGCGACCCCGTCGATCGGGACGTCTCCGACTTCCCGCACACACTGGCGGACAGCGATTTCACCACCGTCGGCGAGATCTTCTCCGCCACCGCCAACCCGGACCGCAAGAAGCCCTTCGACATCCGGACCGTGATGCGGGCGCTCTCCGACCAGGACCACCCGGTGCTGGAACGCTGGGCCGGCATGGCCGACTCCGAAACGGCAGTGGTGCAGGACGCGCATCTCGGCGGCATCCCGGTGTGCCTTCTCGGCATCGAGTCACGGAACGTGCCGCGGCGCGGATTCCCGTCGACCGACGGCCCGGACACCTACACTGCGGGCACCCTCTTCCCGCAGTCGTCGAAGAAGGCCGCGCGGGCAATCAACTCGGCCAGCGGCAACAGGCCACTGGTCGTGCTCGCAAACCTGTCGGGCTTCGACGGCTCGCCCGAATCGATGCGGAAGCTGCAGCTGGAGTACGGCGCCGAGATCGGCCGTGCGATCGTGAACTTCCAAGGCCCCATTGTGTTCTGCGTGATTTCCCGATACCACGGCGGCGCGTTCGTGGTGTTCTCGAAGGAGCTGAACCCGAATATGACCGTGCTCGCGCTGCAGGGCTCGTTCGCCTCGGTGCTTGGCGGCGCTCCGGCCGCCGCAGTGGTGTTCTCCGGTGAGGTCAACACGCGCACCGCGGCCGATCCCCGGGTGCGAGACCTGGAGGCGCTCGCCGCGAACGCATCCGGCACCGATCGCGCGGCCCTGACCGCGGAACTCGACGAGATCCGGTCATCGGTCCGTGCGGAGAAGCTCGGTGATGTCGCCGCGGAATTCGACCGCGTGCACAATATTCAGCGTGCTGTCGAGGTCGGTTCAGTCGACGCCATCATCCGCGCCGCCGAACTGCGCCCACGCATCATCGAGGCCATCGAGGCGCGCCTGCGGTGAAGGGCTGGGCCTGGTGCCTTCGACATCAGGCCCGACCAGTGGGACGTCAAGGGTTTCCGCTGCGCCCCGGAGCTGTGCCCAGAGTTCCGGTTAGCCGCTGAGGGGTGCGGCGGTGACCTCGTAGCCGAGGTTGGTCAGTACCCCGCAGGAAGGAGAGCTACCGTATGGGGGTGGACCCGCACTACCAGACCCAGATGGACAGGTTGTCTGCCCGGATCGCAGACATCGGTGACTGGATGAATCTACAGCCACTGGAGTGGAGCCTGCGTGACGAACCAGCCGACGAATGTGGCCTGGGAGTCCTCATCGAGGCTGTTGGGACCGTCCCCGCAAACTACGACGCCATAGACGCAGAACTCCTCGCCCTGGAATGGGCTGATGCGCTCAACCTCACCGAACAGCCCACTGTCCTGGGACGGCGCGAGTTCACCAGACCGTGCGAGGAATCCGACGATATGCCCGTGGACCGGATTCGAATTCGGTGTATTTCGTTCCTCGTACAAGATCTCTGATCCAGAATCTCTCTAGCAAAACTTTCCTAAAGATGGGTAACAGGCAGACGGGACATGGAGGAGTCCCTCCAGAGCCGCGCCCGCGCTCTTCACCGCGCATCCTCACTTGGCGTCCCAGTAGCACTCCACCACCGCTGTCGTGAACGGGAACCGCACCGGTGTCTGCCCGAAGGCGATCCGGCCTGCGGTCTCTGCCGCAGTTGCGATCGCTTCGGCAACCGTCGTCGCCTCCTCCGCCGGGCAATGCACGATTACCTCGTCGTGCTGGAAGAAGACCAGTTCGGCGCAGAGCCCCGCGCGAGTCATCGCATGACGCACGCCCGCCAGTACCAGCAGGGCCCAGTCGGCGGCGCTGCCCTGCACCACGAAGTTACGTGTGAAACGGCCACGAGCGCGCGCCGCGGAGGTGCTGCGATATCCGCTGAAATGCTCCTCCTCCTGGGATAGGTCCGCCTGGTCGGGCGATGCGACCGACAGCGGCGGGCAGGTGCGACCCAGCCAAGTGCGCACCAGGCGGCCCTCCTCACCGGCGCGAGCCGCGTCATCGACATACGCCACTGCGGCCGGATAACGCCGGCGGAGTCCAGCCATATGGGTGAGGGCATCGCCGGAGGTCTGGCCGTAAATGGCACCCAGTAGGGCTATTTTGGCCTGGGCGCGGTCACCGCCGAAGGCACGGACCGCCAGATCCGCGTACAGATCTTCGCCGCGACCGGCCACCTCCATCAATCCTGGGTCGCGGGAGACTGCAGCAAGCACTCGCGGCTCCATTTGGTCGGCGTCGGCGACCACCAGACACCATCCCGGGTCCGCGCGTATCGCTTGACGGATCACCTTGGGGATCTGCAGCGCACCGCCACCGTTGGTAGTCCAGCGGCCCGAAACCGTGCCGCCGGGCAGGTACTCGGGACGAAAGCGTCCGCCGCGTACCCACTGCTCGAGCCAGGACCAGCCGTGGGCGGTGTACAAGCGGTAAAGCGATTTGTAGGCCAGCAGTGGCGCTACCGCGGGGTGATCGATCTGCTGGAGCTCCCATTTTCGGGTGGACGACAACGAGATCCCGGCGCGGGCGAAGGCTCTGATGATGTCGTTGGGCAGGTCTGGTCGGACCCGCACGCTTCCCCCGAAGGCCCGCGACACTTCGTCGGCCAACTCCGCCATCCGACGCGGTTCCAGCCCACCCGGAAAGCGCTCACCCAGCAGCTTGTCCAGCAACTCGCGGTGAACGTCCGCGCGCCAAGGGATCCCGGATCGGGACATCTCCGTGGCAACCAGCATGCCCGCCGATTCGGCGGCAAGCAGCAGCCGCATTCGCTCCGGATGTTCGGTCTTCGCCGTACGGGCCATCTGTCCCGCGTAGACCCCCAGTAGGGCGTTGAACTCGTCCGTGCCGGGTGGCAGCGGTACCGGGGCCGACTCGAACAGCGACGGCTGGGTCTCGGCGGCCCGTGCGGGCGCGTCCGGCGGGACGGGCAGGTTGTGCAGTCGCGCCCAGGCGGCCGCCAGCGAGCGGGCCTGGCCCGACTGGCCCTCCTCATGGCCGATCAGCAGGGCCTCCGCGGCCTGCACGTCGTAGCAGCGCTCGACCCGCACGCCGGCCGCCAGCAAGGGGCGGTAGATCTCGGCCGTGGATCGCCAGACCCACCGCTCGACCTCGGGGTGTGAGCGCACCGCCTCGGCGAGCGAGGGCTCGCGTACCACTGGTCCCGCGGGCCGACCGTCCTGATCGAGTGGACACAGACGCGCACCTCCATCACCCGTTTCCGCCACCGCCCATCTCACGTCCCCGAGTCTTGCACCGGGGACATCCGCTTTCGACATCCACCTCGGTGGCGGCCTCGAACCGACTGAAAAATCCCTATGGTTACCCCCGATTGGTCACCCCAGATCCGACGGCCGCTACGCCGACGCCAAGTCCCGCAAGAACTACGCGGGCACCGCGCCGATCACCCGCCAGTCCGGCAAGACCAAAACCGTCCACGCCCGCTTCATCCACAACGACCGGCTCGTCGATGCCGTGCACCTACAGGCCGGCGCGGCGATACTGCACGACGCCGGAGCACGCCTACTACGACGAGCTACACGCCCGCGAGATCAGCCACAACGCCGCGCTGCGCCAGCTCGGCAACCGTCTCGTCGGCATCCTGCACGGCTGTGCCTGAAAACCAAAACCCCTTACAACCAGGCATCGGCAACACCGCTACCAACACCTCGCCGCTTGGCATCTCAGCTCCAGAGATGTCTGACCAGCCCGGCCACACAGCCCCGACCTCACGACCGAAGTGGAAAAGCCGGCGAGACCAGCGGCTGCCCCCTGGCCCGAAACCAGCTGCCCGACCTGCACCGCAGCCGAATCCGACCCGCAACGACACACCAGACCAGTCGCTGGATTCGGGCTAACCCCTACCCCGGTCCTCGACCTCGGCGGGACGGGCCTTGATCCCCACCTCGGGCGTAACGAAACCCTTGCGGCGCCGGCGAGTTCGCGCGCGGCACCCGCAACGCCCGCCCGGTGCGCAGGCAGGGCAGTGTCGAAGCCCAGTTCCTCGACGCGATGCAGGTGGGCGCGGAAGCGTTCGGGTTGAACTCGCCGTCAGCATAGAACTGCGGGATGGAGATCGCGAAGCGCATGTCACAGGCAGCGCACTGTACGGTGTGACACATTCCCCCATTTCGTTAGTTAGCGATTGCAACTATATTAACTGGAGGCCCTACCCGATTACTGTCGATCAGGGAGATATCTTGACTTCCGCTCAATCCACCGATGGTTTGGACGTCGCCGACGTCCACACCATCGGCCGCCGACTCCGTGTGAACCGCGATCACCCGCACTACAAGTGGGTGGCGCTGTCAAACACCACGCTCGGCATGCTCATGGTCACCATCAACTCCTCGATTGTCATCATCTCGCTGCCGGCGATCTTCCGCGGTATCCACCTCAACCCGCTCTCGCCCGGCAACGTCAGCTACCTGCTGTGGCTGCTGATGGGCTTCCTGCTCACCTCTGCCGTGCTTGTGGTGATGTTCGGTCGGCTCGGCGACATGTTCGGCCGGGTGCGCATCTACAACGCCGGGTTCGTCGTGTTCACCGTCGCGGCGATCGCACTGTCGTTCGATCCGTTCGATCTCGGCGGCGGCGCGCTGTGGCTGATCGGCTGGCGCGTGCTCCAGGGCGTCGGCGGCGCCATGCTGATGGCCAACGCGGCGGCCATCCTCACCGATGCCTTCCCTGCCAGCCAGCGCGGCGTAGCGCTGGGCATCAATCAGGTTGCGGCCGTGGCCGGTTCGTTCCTGGGTCTGCTGGTCGGCGGCCTGCTCGCCGAATGGGACTGGAAGGCGGTGTTCTGGGTCAGCGTGCCGTTCGGTGTCCTCGGCACCCTCTGGTCCTACCGGTCGTTGCACGACAACGGCGCGCGTACGCCCGGCTCGCTGGACCTGCCCGGCACGCTCACCTTCGCACTGGGCCTGACCGCGCTGCTGACCGGCATCACCTACGGCATCCAGCCGCACGGCAGTTCCAAGACCGGCTGGACCAACCCGTGGGTGCTGGCCGCGGTGATCGGCGGCGTTGTGCTGCTGATGCTGTTCTGCGTCATCGAGGCCAACTCACGCCAGCCCATGTTCAACCTGGGGCTGTTGCGCAACCGCACGTTCGCGCTGGGCAACTTCGCCGGCCTGATGTCCTCGGTCGGCCGCGGCGGCATGCAGTTCATGCTGATCATCTGGTTGCAGGGCATCTGGCTGCCGCTGCACGGCTACGACTTCGAATCCACCCCGCTGTGGGCCGGTATCTACATGCTGCCGTTGACGATCGGATTCCTGGTGTCGGGACCGATCGCGGGCTGGCTGAGCGATCGCTACGGCGGGCGGATGTTCGCCGCGGGCGGCCTGCTGCTCGCGGCAGTGTCGTTCGTGCTCCTGGTGGTGATCCCGGTCGACTTCAACTACTGGCTGTTCGCGCTGATCATCCTGCTCAACGGCCTCGGCACGGGCATGTTCGCCTCGCCCAACACTGCCGAGGTCATGTCCGCGGTGCCGGCCTCGCAGCGCGGCGTGGCCTCGGGCATGCGGGCGACGCTGATGAACGGCGGCATGGCGCTGTCGATCGGCATCTTCTTCTCGCTGATGATCGTCGGTCTGTCCGGCACCCTGCCCGGCGCCATGGATTCCGGGTTGCGGGGGCAGGGCGTGTCCGCGCAGGTGGCGAGCCAGATCGCGGACATGCCGCCGGTGGGCAGCCTGTTCGCCACGTTCCTGGGCTACAACCCGTTCAAGGAGCTGCTGGGCCCCAGCGGCACCCTCGACCAGCCGGGCGTGCACGCCGATGTGCTCACCGGGCAGGAGTTTTTCCCACATCTGATCTCTGAACCGTTCCACTCCGGCCTGGTCGCGGTGTTCCTGGCCGCTGCGGCGATGATGCTGCTGGGCTCGATCGCCTCCTGGTTCGCCCGCAGCGACTACATCGAACACGAGGCGGAGGAACTGGCCGAAGCCGCCCGCGCGGGTCTCGTGATCGAAGCCGACACCGAAGCCGCGCTGCCCGCCATGAACCGACGGGCCGTGGCCACCGGCCGACACGCCATCGCCTCGACAGCCGTCCGTTCCGCACCCGCGCTATCGCCGCGCACGTCGACTCGCTCGATCAGCGGTCGCGTGCTGCGCGCGGACGGTCACCCGGTGGCGGGTGTCGCACTGACGCTGATCGACCAACGCGGACATCAGGTTTCGCGCGCCACCGGCGACCTCGAGGGCAGCTATGTCATCGATCCGCCGGCGCCGGGCAGCTATGTGCTGATCGTGTCGGCGGGCGGGCATCAACCGGCCGCGGTCAATGCCGGGGTCGACGGCCGACCGCAACGGCTGGATGTCACCCTGCACGGCTCGGGCGAACTGTCGGGCACGGTCCGCACGGTCGGACGTGGCCGGCCGGTGCCCGGCGCCACCGTCACCCTCACCGACCTGCGCGGCGAGGTCGTCGGGGCCGCGGTCTCCGCCGCCGACGGCGGTTACAGCTGCCCGGGAGTGGTCTCGGGCATCTACACGCTGGTCGCGGTCGCCACGCACATGCGGCCCAGCGCGATGATGCTGACCGTGCCCGACAGCGGGGTGCTGCACCACGATGTCGAGCTGACGCCGCTCGCCGTGCTGACCGGCTCGGTCTGGGCCGACGGCCGGACCGTGGTCGATGCCCAGGTCACCGTCCGCGACGAAGCCGGCGCGGTGCTCGGGACCGCCCGCACCGACGACGACGGCCGCTATACCGTGACCGATCTCGCCGAGGGCGACTACATCGTCGTGGCGCGCACTTATCCGCCGGTGTCGAGCCGGGTGATCGTCACCGGCGGTGCGGTCGAGCACGACGTGCAGCTCGGCTACGACCTCTCGTCCGGCAGCACTGGCGCCGCCGGGCGGGATACCTCGGTACATGCCGCGTCCGACACCGAATGACCCACGCGCAGTGCCGGGCGCACAGATCCGCTTCCGGCCTGCATACTTGCTGAAACGGACGGCGCGCTCCGCCCGGCACCAACGGTGTTGCCGGGTCTGCGGACGGAAAGCCCCCACCCGCCGAGGAGCGAACACGAGATGATTCAGCAGGAGCGCACCCAAGGCGCCGAACGGTTGACGGAAGCCTCCGAGGTCGTTATGGCCATCGGACGCGTCATCCGGCTGCTGCGCCGCACCGGTGGCATGGGGTCGCTGGGTCCCGGATCGGCCTCGGCGCTGGGCACGCTGGTCCGTACCGGACCGATGCGGCTGGGTGATCTCGCCGCCGCCGAACAGGTCACCGCGCCGACCATGTCGCGGATCGTGGCCGGGCTGGAGAAATTCGGCTATCTGCAGCGCACGCCCGACCCTGCGGACGGCCGCGCCCAGGTGCTCACCGTGACCGAACCGGCGCGCGCGCTGGTCAACGGGTTCACCTCCGCCCGTGTGCAGCACTTCGCGGACGTGCTGGACAAGCTCGACGCCGACGAGCGGGCCGCATTCGTCGGCGCCCTCACCAAACTGGTCGACCTGCTCGACGACTGATTTGCCCGCCGCCGGCGCACGAATTGTGCTTCAGCGCAGGGTATTCCACCTCGCGCCGCGCCGCCCGGGGCGCGCGCGGCGTTGTCGTCCCCGAGCCCGACGGTGCCGAGGACGGACACTTCGTCGGCGGTATCAGCGGTGGACAGTCCCAGCTTCCGTGGGCAGCTGGTGTCTGGCACCGTCTGCGGTGCGCACCCAGCAGTCCTCGCCGGTTAGCGCCCGGTCGAAGAGCTCGGAGTCCATTGTGCTCATCGCGGCGCCAGACTTCGATGGCGCAGCTCGGCAATGACCTGCGCGAAACGCCCGCCGCACTCGACTGCCACCCTCAGCGCATCGCCGAAAGTGTCGACGTCAGCGAATGTCGGCAGCGATTGCACCTGATTACCGCAGTCCTGCAAGGCTTTCCGGGTCAGCATGCCGGTCTTTGTGGTCGACATCGGGAGGTCGAGGAGGATTCGCGCGGCTTGCGGTGCGGGTAATCCGAGCGCCCACCATCCGCCGTCCTCCGCCGGGCCGAGCAGTGCGTGATCGCTTGCGGACAGGTCGCGGGCCGCTCGGTTGAGCACGTCGGGACCGATCTGCGGCGTGTCCATCCCGATCTGCAGCACAGGGAGGCCATGGTGAGCAGCGTCGGCGTGGGCGTTGACCAGCCGAGCCCCAAAGCTGGCGCCGCGCTGCGGCACGATCTCGAATTCTCTCAGGGCCCTGGTCAATTCACTACCGTTCTCGGCGGTGGCAAGATTTCCGGTGAACGCGACCATGCGGTGAGCCACCCGGGTCCGCAGCACCGAGTCGAGGGTGTCCAGCAGGGCCGCCGCCGCGACCCTGGCCGCCTCCGGCGGTGTCAGTGGCGGCGTCAATCGCGTCTTGGCGAAACCGGCAACCGGCGCCTTCGCCAGCACCAACAAGGTCACTGCCTGCGCCGCCGTCTCGCCGCAGGTCGTCATCGCAGTACCGCCCAGAAATCGCGGGTGGCGCGCAGCGATCCGCGCCACGAACCGGACACCTTGGAGACCCCACCGGCCCGTGGGCGGTACGTGATGTCGCGTTCGACAACCCGCCAACGCGCGTCTGCCGCGCCCATGAGCAACTCGAGTGGATAGCCGTAGCGGCTGTGCAGCGACCCGAGCGACAGCATCGCGGTCCGGCGGGCCACCCGCATCGCGGCGATATCGTGCACGGGCAGACCGTATTTGCGGCGCAACCGATAAGCGATCAGCCGATTGCCCAGGCGCGCATGCCACGGCCAGACGCCGGATTGCGCCGGTATACGACGACCGACCGCAAGGTCGGCGCCGTTCTGCACCAACTCGACCAACCCCGGCAATTCACCCGGATCCATCGAGCCGTCACCATCGAGCACCGCCACCAGTTCGGTGCGCGCCGCAGCGATCCCCGCTTGGACGGCGGCACCGTATCCAGCCCTGTCCTCGGACACCACCGTCGCCCCTCGCGCCCGCGCCACCGCCGCCGTCGCGTCCGTCGAGCCATTGTCGACAACCAGCGCGTGGTAGCCAGGCGGGATCGCTGCCAGCACGCCCGGCAACGCCTCAGCTTCGTCCCGGCACGGGATCACCACGGTCACCCCGTCCGGATTGCCCAGAGCTCCTGTCATGATCTCGACGCTAAGCCCCAGTGGTTGCCGAAAGACCGGAAAACCTGTGACGAAACGATGACGGCAACCGCGAGAGCAGCCAGATCGGCAATCACCGCCGAAGCGCAGACCTAGGGTGAGACTCGTGCAAGACGTCACCGAGGCCGCGATCAGGCCGCGATCAGGATTGCGCGGCGACATCATCGGCGCGGCCTTGGCAGGCGCGCTGGTCACCGCGGGGTTTTTGATTCCGCGAATCGCGAGCGAACCGTGGCGCCGCTCGTTGTACGCGGGCGCGGCGCCTATCTTCGGCAACTGGTTGCCACACATCGGCTGGGGCACAGTGCCAGCGGTCGGGGTTGCGGCAGTGGTGGTGATCTACGGCCCCACGGCGGCCGTGCGTCTACCCTGGCGAACGCTTCTGGCGGTGACGTGGCTAATGGCGCTCGCGTGGGCGTTCTCGCTCGCCATGGTCGACGGCTGGCAGCGCGGATTCGCGAGCAGGCTCACCGATTCCAACGAATACCTGCATGAGGTAGGCGGCGCCACAGAAATTGCGGCGACGCTGCGCGGGTTCTCCGACCGGATCCTGGATTTCCAACCGGACTCGTGGACCACGCACGTCTCCGGCCACCCGCCGGGTGCGCTGTTGTTCTTCGTGCTGCTGGATCGAGTAGGTCTCGGCGGTGGCGCGTGGGCAGGGGCCGCCTGCACACTCATCGGATGCAGTGCCGCGGTAGCGGTCGCGGTCACGCTGCGGGCACTCGGCGCCGAAGACCGGGCCCGGGTCGCGCTGCCGTTCCTTCTGTTGGCACCGGCCGCGCTGTGGCTCGCGGTCTCCGCCGATGCGATGTTCGCCGGCGTCACCGCGTGGGCAGTTGCTCTACTCGCTCTCGCCACTCGGCCAACGAGCCCGCCGATCGTTGCCGGTGCGGCCGGTGTGCTGTTCGCTGCCGGGCTCTACCTCAGCTACGGACTGGCGCTCATGGTGATCCCCGCGCTGGCCGTGCTCATCGCGGGCCGGACCGCACGGCCGGTGTTGCCCGCGCTCGGCGGCGCGCTCTTTGTGGTCGTCGCGTTCACCGCTTCGGGATTCTGGTGGCTCGACGGCTATCACCTGGTGGTGCAACGCTACTACCAAGGCATCGCCTCCGAGCGACCGTTCGCGTACTGGTGGTGGGCCAACCTCGCCGCGACAGTCTGCGCGATCGGCCTCGCGTCCGCGGCAGCGACTCATCGGGCGCTGTCCAGATCGAAGCTGCGGGGGCTCGACCCGGCCGCGCTGCTCGTGACCGCGGGCGTGTGCGCGGTCCTGCTTGCGGATGCCAGTGGATTGAGCAAGGCCGAGACCGAACGCATCTGGCTGCCGTTCGACATGTGGCTGCTGGCCGCGACCGCGTTCCTGCCCCGATCCACCGCCCGCGCCTGGCTCGCCGTGCAAGCGCTGGGCACACTACTGATAGCCCACACGATCCTGACGAATTGGTGACCGCCTATGTGCATTCTGATCGCAGACGACGATCCGGTGATCCGGGACGTGGTGCGGCGCTACCTCGAACGGGACGGGCACACAGTGATCGAAACCGGCGACGGCCCCACCACACTGTCCGCACTGGCCGGCAACAGCGTGCCGGACGGCGAGGTCGAGCTGGCGGTACTCGATGTGATGATGCCCGCCCCGGACGGCATCGACATCTGCCGCGAGGTGCGTTCCGGACCACGGCCGCACACGCCGATCATCCTGCTCACCGCGCTCGGTGACGAGGACGACCGAGTGCTCGGCTTAGAAGCCGGGGCCGACGACTACGTGACCAAGCCGTTCAGCCCGCGCGAGCTCGCGTTGCGGGTCTCCTCGGTGCTGCGCAGGTCACGGCAGGTACCTGAGACCGAACGAACCGTCTTGCGCGACGGCGCTATCGAGGTGCACCCAACCTTCCGGCTGGTGCTCGTGGACGGTGGGCCCGTGGAGCTGACCCCACGCGAATTCGACCTACTGGTCTTCCTGCTGCGGCACCCACAGCAAGTGTTCACCCGCGAGGATCTGCTTGCCCAAGTGTGGGGCTGGGACTTCGGCGATCTGTCCACGGTCACGGTGCACATTAAGCGGCTACGCGCCAAACTACGCGACCGGCACCGGATCGAGACAGTGTGGGGATGCGGGTATGCCTGGGCACGCAACAGCGCCGAACAGGGGGGTTCCGATGCCTGAGGACACCACCCAGCTCATCCTCTACACGCTGGCCTGTTCGGTACCGGTAGTCGTGATCGGCGCAATACTTCTGCGCATCACCAGCAATCGCTCGCTGACAACCAGCATGGCGGTGCTTGTGCTGATCCCGACGCTGTCGACACTCGCGGGCATCATCGGGGTCAGCGGGCTGATGTTCACCCACGAACTCCAGCGCACCGCCATCGTCCTTGCCGTCGTTGCCGCAGTCACCGTGCCCACAGCCTTCCTACTCGGCCGCGAGCAAGCGCGAAAGACCGTCTGGGAAAAGCAGATCCGCGAACAGGAACGGGCCGCCGAACGCTCCCGCCGGGAATTGGTCGCCTGGGTCAGCCATGACCTGCGCACGCCGCTGGCCGGTATCCGCGCCATGGCCGAGGCACTGTCGGACGGTGTCGTCACCGGCACACCCGATGTAATGCGCTACGCCGAACAAATCGGAACCGAAACCGATCGGCTCTCGCGCATGGTCGACGACCTATTCGAGATGTCGAAAATCAACTCCGGTGCCCTGCGACTCGAACTGGAGCCGGTGGATCTGCGCGAGCTCATCGACGAGGTGCTCGCCGCCAACCGCCCCACCGCCGAACGCGCCCAAGTGGCACTGCACGCCGAACAACCCGACTCCCGGATCGTGGTCGCCGCCAGCGACCACGCGCTCAGCCGAGTACTGACCAACCTCGTCTCCAACGCCATCGCGCACACACCGCCGGGCGGTCAGGTCGCGATCTCCGCAGGCGCCGCCGACGACCATGCCTGGGCTCGCGTGGAAGACACCGGCCCTGGCATAGCGGAAGAAGACCTGCCCCGCATCTTCGAGGTCGCCTACCGAGGCACCGCCGCACGCTCCCCCGTCGCCGCCGACGGTATCCCCACTGGCAGTGGCATGGGACTGGCCATCGCCGCCGGCCTGGTCGAAGCTCATCACGGCGACATCACCGCCGAAAACCGCGACCAAGGCTGCCGATTCGAAGTCCGGCTCCCACTGACCGACAACTGAAATCACCGCCGCTACACCGTCGGCGCACCGACTCCCGCAGTCGGCCGCAGCGGCGCGAACGCGAACCGTGTGAGACCCTCGACCGGGTCGATCCGAGCAGCGAATCCCAGCTCGCGCCTTGCCCGTTCAGGGTCGGCAACGATATGACGCACGTCGCCCGCCCGACAGCGACCGGTCACCACAGGCTCCGGCCCACCACGCGCGGCGGCCAGCACCGCAGCAACCTCTCCGATCGTGATCGGACGCCCGGAGGAGATATTGAGCGGAACGAAGCCGTGCAGCGGTCGTTCCACAGCCGCGATATTCGCCGCCGCGATATCGGTGACATGCACGAAATCCCTGGCCTGCTTGCCGTCCTCATACACCTGCGGCGCCTGTCCGCCCTCCAGCGCCGAACGGAACATCGCCGCCACACCCGAATACGGGGTATTCCTCGGCATCCCATCGCCATAGACGTTGTGATAGCGCAGTGCGGTGACACACGCCCCGGTCCCGGACGCCCATGCCGCCGCATAGTTTTCCTGCGCCAGTTTGCTCGCGGCATACAAGCTACGTGGTCGCAGCGGCGCATCCTCACCGACCGAGTCCCAGCCGAGCAACTTGCGGGTCTCTGGGCAGCGGTGTTCGAAGATCCCGGCGTCGAGGTCCTCTCGGCGGCGTGACCCGACCTCGACCCTGCCGCAACGCTCACTGCGGTAACTGCCTTCCCCGTACACCACCATCGAGGACGCCAGAACCAGCCTTCGGCACCCGGCCCGATCCATCGCGGCAAGCAGCACCGCCGTGCCGAAATCGTTGTGACTGGCGTAAGCAGGGGCGTCCTGAACGCTCACCCCGGCACCGACGACCGCCGCCTGATGACAGACGACATCGATGCCGCACAGCAATACTTCCAACGCGTCGCGATCGCGGATGTCGACATGCCCCACACCATCGGGCGTCACCGCCCCGAGCCCGTGCGCGGCCGCAAGCATCGCATCCACCGCGACCACATCATGGCCGGCAGCGACCAAACCGCTGTGGATATGGGACCCGATGAAACCGGCCGCGCCGGTCAACAACACACGCACCGCGCTCAAGCCCTGTCCAACGGCTGGTCGCAAACCCACACATCAGCCGACGGGACAACAGCGATCACGAGATTCCGTACCAGAGCTGAAGTCATGATCCGATCCTGCCTGCTCACCACCGTGTCGCCGCGTGGCGCGCCCATCGCGTCAGACTTTTGTCACGACCTCGCGGCGCCACCCGACACCTGTAGTCACGACGCCCTGACAGCACCCGGCACCCGGCGCCGGGCGCTGTGACGCGACCGACAGCAACGATGCGTGCTCGCCGACGCCCAAGCTCTCACCCAATACGCCACCGGCACAACCGAAATCACGGAGGGGCAGTCGGGAAGAGTTCGTTTGGGTAGATGGACACCAGATCCGTCTTCCTGCCCTGGGACACGGTGCAGGGCTGCGACTACACCGGTGGTGCAGTCGACAACTACTTGTCATCGACATGTTTCGACGCACATACAGCAGGCGTCCTCTGGCTCGAACATCCCGACCTGCAGCGCGTGCTGCGCAAACCGCTCCATGGCACCCACCGGGCGGCGCACCGCGGTGCACATCCTCGACCAACCGGTGTCTGCCATCGATCACGCCGCCGGGTCCTTCACCTACGAGAGGGTCCGCGTCCGCTGAGAACGGTTCACCCCAGCATCTGCTGGCGATCACGCAATCCGGGTCGCCGGAGCGCACGGCGATATGGCGCATTAGGGAGTGTCTAACCAGTCGAACATCGAGTTCCTGAATATGCTGAAGCGGCCGTGGGACGTGGCGGCGTCCGCGCGGCGCACGGGGAAGCGACCCGCCCGGCTACGCGTCAGCGGCGCCGGGCGGGTCAACTCCGTTCCAGAGTGCTTGCGCTGTCAGCTTCCTTCCACCGCGGCCATCGCCGCTACGGTAAACGGCGCGTTCCTGCTACGCATGCGAACTTCCGGTGGCCTGGTTCAGCATCTCGCCAGGCTGACGATCACACTGCGACGGCCGCCATTGACAATCGCGCCAGTTCGCTGGTTGGTTGCCGGGAGGCCGGGTACGCGCCGCACATGGAGATATTGGTGATCATCGTCCTCGTGCTACTCGTCGGCGCGGTGGTCGTCTATCGAAGGATGTCCGGCGAACCGACGGAACCACAAATACCGACAGGCAACCCACCCAAGCCGTCTGACCGTGACGATGGTTAGGAGAACGATGGCTTCGATGGACCCCAATCTGGCCAAGACACCCGACCTCGAACCGGGTGGCGGAGTGCCGCCGGGTGCGACTCCCCCGAAACACCGCAGACCTCCGGTTTGTCGGCGCCCGAGCCCACCACTCGGCATCACTTCCCGGCACCGGGATCGCCGCGACCGTCCTGCTGGTCCTGGTCTTCGTGGTGGTAGCGATCGCCATCATCGTGTCGATCGTGTGATCGGATTCTCGTGCGGATCAGGTGCACGGCGAGATGGTGTGTCCGCGCGGCCACAGGTGAAAGTGAAATTCTCGACCGACAAGAAAGCGCGGCGGATCAATGCTGACCTGGGAAGCGAAGCCGACCAGGCATCCTGCGAACTGCCCCTTCGAATAGGTCGTGACCACGTACATCGGGTAGTCGAGCAGCTCGATGAACGGTTGCAGATCAATCGACATACGACCTCCTCCCGCACCAACCGCGCGGCAGACAGCCCTACCGACGACGCTACTTGTTTGCTGCCCGTTCGCATGGGTAGCCGCACGCCATGGACGCTTCCTACACCTTCGAACCGGTGAGGGATATCGATTCGGTCGACCGCATGGTGGCTGGCGGCACCCGGATCGGGTGCGTGATCTCACCGGTCCGGGTCCGAGACCAAGTCGAAAAGGAGTTCTGATGGCCGCACCACTGATCGACCTCGCCGCCCCCGGCACACCTGACCGGATCTGGTCAGCATGGCGACAGCGCCGTCCGCACCTGCCCGTCGCCGGATGGCGCCGGTTGATTGTCATCGCGCCGCATCCCGATGACGAGGTGCTCGGCGCCGGCGGCCTGATCGCGCTGGCGCGGTCACACGGCCTACCCGTCACCGTCGTCACGGTGACCGATGGGGAAGCGTCAGACCCTGATTCGCCGACCTACTCACCCGCCGATCTCGCCGCCATTCGCACCGAGGAATCCCGCCGCGCCGCACTGGAGTTGTCCGTCGACCCCCCGATCCGTCTCGGCATCAGCAATGGTGGGAACGCGATGGAAGAAACTGCACTGAGCCGAACCCTCGAAACCATCCTGGCCGACAGCGGCGGTACCGGCGCGTGGTGTGTGACAACATGGCGTCACGACGGCCACCCCGACCACGAAGCGGTCGGCCGCGCGGCCGCGGTGGCCTGCGCACGCACCGCGACCAGGCTGCTCGAATTCCCGATGTGGATGTGGCACTGGGCCACCCCAGAACACCCCCTCGTGCCGTTTTCCCATGCTCGCAAGGTGACGCTGCCGCGCGCCGCGGTCGAGGCAAAGCGGCGCGCTCTCGCGCATTTCCGCAGCCAAACCCACGCGGTATCCGAGGACCCTGCCGATCAACCCATCTGGCCGCCGCATGTGATCGAGCGCTTCACCGGAGGCCACGAGACGTTCTTCATATGAGCCGAACCGCGTTACGCAGCGGTACCACCAGCAGTTCGGCCAACTGTTGCCTCCGGTTCAAGATCTATCATCATGGTGGCGGCGGGCACCAGGCTCGCGCCGTTCCGCGCCGCCATCGGCGACCGGGTCGCGCTGATCGAAGCGGGCGCGCAGATCCCGTCGGCAATCTGTTACTTCGGTTGTGATGCAAGGCATTTGGACTATCTGGATGCCGAGGAGCACGACGCCGCGCAGGCATACGGCGCCGTCCGCATACGGCCGACGTTCTCCCGGTCCCCCGAACGTCATGCTGCGCCACACCTCGAGCGCATCCGCCGACGCCGAAACCTGGTGGCAGCACATGGTTGCCGACAACCGCTACGTCGAAGACGTGTTCACCAGCCGGGAATCGGTGCGGCCGCAATAACAGGGCGTCGACCCACAGTGACCGAACGAGCAGCAGGAGGCCGATCCCCATGACCATTCGTCGGATCCGAACCAGCACACCGCGATACACCGGAGGAAGAACTCGTCCGGATGACCGGAATGACTGCCCATCGACTGCGCGAAGCAACCCAGGAGATCGACGCACTGCGCGCACGAATCCGCCGCGGCAAACATATCGGCGGCGGGCGTCGCAGCAGCGGACGCCGCGGCGATCCCGACGGCGGCGACCAGCAGTGCGGACACTGCAACGATTCTCTTCATCCTTCTCTTTCTGCTCGGATTCCTCGGCGCACTCACCGTCGCCGAAATCCGGGCGTTGCGCGGCGGCCGCATATTCAGTCGAATCGTGCTATCGCGATTGCCGATCGCACCGCACGTCTCCGATCGCCTCGCACCCGTCTGCTCCACACCAAATGCACAAACCGTGCCCTTCGGGTTGACCGCCGGCGAACCAAAGGGCAACGATGAGTTATGGAATATCAAGAGACGCAACAGATCCACGGCGTCGCTGGCCCATTGCCCATCCGTCTCGACGAGATCTCATGACCCCGCCGCCGCTCTTCGGCGATCCCGATGAAGAGCAAGCCCGGATATTCCTCGATCTACTCGATTCTCGGCTCCGGTTACTGGACAAAGAGATTCGGTTCGCACAACGCGCGGCGCCCGAGAACCTACGATCACTCCACGCCGAGATCCGCGCGATTCGCGGCTACATCGACCGTATCCACCGCCGATTCCCCGCCACTCGGGAGACCACGGACTCCGATACCGGTTAGTCGCTGGACTCGGCGGGGGTGTATAGCGACTTCCTGGGTGGACAGCATCACGAACTCGGTTGTCCACAGCAGGTTTCAGCCCGCTAGACTCGACGTGGTGACGTCACGCACGCTACTTGTAGTGCGACCGGATATAACTTGTCCGGTTATGTGGCCGACGGTTCGCGAAAAAGTCCATCAGCGGCGTCGTAGCATCCACCTACGTCGCTATCAACAAGCGGAACCCGTTGCCCGCGAATGCGCACGGCACCGCAAATATACTGGAGGCCAACAACTCCTGCTCCGACAGCGTGGTCAACGTGGCCTGCCAGGCTGGCACGCACGCCACCCACCACGCTCCGACCTACGCCGCGACCCCACCTCAGATGGCGCGACCGGATCCGCCCCCAGCACGTCGGTTCACAAATCTTGCTCACGACGCCAGCTACGCACCGCGTCGCGCGCCCGGTCGAACAACGCCAGCGGTGGACCCGCCACCAGGTTCGCCAGCGCGGACTCTCCCGCATGCGGATGCGGACGGGTCGGCGCCATCGCTTCGGCCGCGCGCACCGAACCCGCCATCCGTTCGAGTTGGTGAGCCGAGTACTGCTTGCGCAACATCACGAACTCTTCGGCCTCTTCATGCGCGGCATGAGCGGCTATCGCATCGGCGAATTCGGCGAACTTCGCATCGAAGTCGGCATGCTCGACACCGAGGTCGTAGAGGTCGGCAAGGGCGTGCTTCGCCTGGTTCTCCTCCGCCAGTCGAGGCTTCACCACATTGTCGGCACCGAACATGGCACGCCCGGCCACTGGATGCACGACCTCCTCCTCGGCGCTTTCGTGCACGGCCAACAGCCGCACCAGCTCGTTGAACACCTCCTGTTTGGCGTCATTGCCCGACTTCACCTGCTCCATCAGGGCCGTGATCTGCTCGTGCTGGGCGGTCAGGAGATCGACGACGTCCTGTTGTGATCGCTCGTTCATGGCGCTCCTCAACTCTCGCGTGACGACAGGGGTCTTTTGGCAGCCGGATACCCCGGCAGTCACCTGGCAATCAGCGGTACGCCCAACGACGATCGACGTCGCTCAAAAATCGGTCGAGATCACTTCCACCACGTTGCCGGACTCGGCGTTGTCCAGCACAGTCGCCACATCCGCCTGGGCGATGATGCCGACCAATCGGCTACCGTCGAGCACCGGGACGCGGCGCACCTGGTACCGCGACATGATCGATACGACCTTCCGAGCATCGTCGGTGACATCGACCGTCACTGGGGCGCCTCGGCCGAGTTCACCCGCCCGCACGGCCCGTGGATCCTTGCCTTGCGCGATCACCTTCACCACGATGTCGCGATCGGTGAGCATCCCGTGCAGCCGGTCGTCCGGCCCGCAAATCGGCAGCGCGCCGACATTCAGCTGGGCCATCATCCGCGCTGCGTCCAGCACGGTGTCACTGGATCCAATGCATTTCACGCCCGCCGTCATGAGGTCTCGTGCGATTGTCATAGCCGTCCTCCTGCACTGTGTGGGTCATGGGCACTGCGTCGGTCAGGGGCACTGCGTCGGTCAGGGCACTGTGTCGTTCCTGCGATTGCGTCGTCGATGTTGCGATGTGGTCGCCGCCACGCCGACGACCTGCTACGGATGTACCCCGCACCCGACCGGATACACAGCGCCGCCGCCACTCGGTCGGAGTGGTTTCGGGCGGGATCGGAAGGCACTCCTGGCCCGGATCCACCCTCGTCGGCAGTCATCCACCGAACAAGAGGTAGAGGCCGGTGAACGTGTATCCGATCATGGTCAGTATCATCGGCGGGCGCGTGGTCGTCGGGCTGATCGGCCTCGCCATCGTGGCACTCGGTGTCGCCCTGACACTGCGCGGTCTGCGGGTCGACTTCATCGACAATCTGCGGATGGGCTGGATGACCAGATCCACCCGGGATATGGTGATCTGGCTCGGCCGCATCGGCTACGTGGCGCGGGGCCTGAATGTCATCGGTATCGGAATCGCTGCACTTGGCCGTGATTGTAGAAGTAAAGGCCATCCGCGAGGTCAAGAAACACGTCGTCGGCGCGCGGTGGGACGACTGGACCGCGAGATCCCAGCCGATCCTGCTGATTCGGGGCGCGGACAGCCGCGTCATCTCCGCCGAGCACGCGATCGAGATAGTGCGGCGCCGTCCCAATACACAACTGGCCGTTATCGACGGCGCCGGACACGACTTCTACATCTCTCATCCCGACGAATTCGCCACGCGCGTAGAACAATTCCTGGAACAGGTCGCGTGAGCGGCCTGTTTTACTCGAGCTGGTGCTTGCGGCGGTCGTCGTCCTCGAAGCCGTCGGCCTGGTCGTGCTGTCGGTGCTGCTCGTCCGCAGCCGTCGTCAGCTCGAGGCCCTGCAGGCCAGGGTCGCCTCGCGACAGCTCTTGATGAACGGCGGCCGCGAGGCGGTGAAGACGGTGTGGGAGACCGCTAACCTGGTGCGCAAGAAGGGATTCCGGGGCGCGGCGCTCAGCTCGATCGAGGAACTGGCGGACTGGGCCCAGGTCGAACGCCCGGACCTCGCCCGGCTGACGCCGGACGGCCACGTGGTGATCACGTTTTCCGGCGCGGCGACGACCTGTTCGGGCGAAACGTGGCCATGGTGGCTCGGGTGGCCGGACAGGCCGGTGGCGGCGAAATCCTGATCAGCCAGACCGTCCGGGACCACATCGACGGCGAGCCGGACATCGCCGCCGATGTGGGTCGCCAAGTCGCGCTGAAAGGCTTTAGCGGCAGCCATCACCTTTACTCGGTCGAACGCGCGACCTGATCGGTTGCTGGGCCGCTGCCGTGGCGCGGTACTGTGCCAATTCGAGGAGGTTGATGTGCGACTGAGTCCGGACGAGGCGCGGCAGCGATTCGCGGCGAGCCCCGTGGCACGGCTGGCCACCGTCTCCGCGTCCGGTCGACCGCATATCGTCCCGATCGTCTTCGTCGTGGTCGACGGTGTCCTCTACACCAGTGTCGACGCGAAGCCGAAAACAACCACCGCACTGCAACGGCTGGCAAACATCGCGGCGAATCCGGCGATCGCCGTGCTCGCCGACCAGTACAGCGATGACTGGACACAGCTCTGGTGGGCGCGCGCCGACGGCAACGCCCGGATCGCGGGCGCCGACGAGGACCGAATGGCGAAGCGTCAGTTGGCCGCGCGCTACCCCATCTACACCGAACAGCCGCCGCCAGGACCCGTGATCGCAGTCGACGTCACGCGGTGGTCGGGATGGAGCTCGAGCTGACGCGGCACTGCCCTCCCTGATCCAAGGCAGTCCACACGCGAAGTTGGCCGCGGCTGCGGCAACCCCTGCGGCCGGCATAGACCGCAATCGCGCACCGCATGCAAACTGGACGTCGGCTCGGTCCCGGAGCGGCGACACGTCGCCGTATCGCATCGAATCCGGCCGTAATCCACCGCCATCAGACAGTGCAACCGCGCATTGCCCGCAGGGCTGCGCCACCCTATACCGAGCGCAGCCGTTCACAAGCGCGGAGTACAGCAGTCCGAGTCAGCGCTTGGCGACTCGGCGCATGGTGAGGGCGTCGAGCAGGCCGGGGACCGCCTCGTCCATCTCGGCGCGGCGCAGTGCGTTCATCCGTGAGGTGCCGACGTAGTACTGCCGGATCAGGCCCGCCTCGCGCAGCACCTTGAAGTGGTGCGTGGCGGAGGACGTGTATATAGAGGCACCTGACCGGTAATGCCGAGTCGTTGTGATTCTCACCGCGCGTCGCGGGTCATAGTGATCATATGGCCAACAACGCAACAGTCGCCGCCGCGTTTCAACCTTTGCTGCGAGCCGCCCTCGGGTCCCAGCCGTCGATGGCATTCGAATTCTGGGATGGCAGCGCGATCCGCCCCGATGGCGAGTCCCCCGGCACGATGCGCGTGCGGTCCAAGGACGCGCTGAGTCATCTGGTGTGGGCGCCCGGCGAACTCGGACTCGGCCGCGCATTCGTCTCCGGCACAGTGGATCTCGACGGCGACATTTTCAAGATCCTTCGATCACTACAGTCGACGGCGCCACGCGACGCCCACCTCGGCCTCGACGCCGCGTGGCACGCCATCGGCGCGGCGCGACAACTGGGCGCCCTGGGTCGACGCCCCGAGCCACCGCCCGAGGAGGCGAGGCCGCGTCGCGGACGGCTGCACACCAAGCATCGTGACGCGGCGGCGATCAGCCATCACTACGACGTCGGCAACGACTTCTACCGTCTGGTGCTCGGGGCGAGCATGACGTACTCGTGCGCGCGGTTCGTCGCAGCGGACGCAGGCAGTGGCGGCGCCGATCCCACGGTCTCCCTGGAAGATGCCCAGCGCGCGAAGCACGACCTGATCTGCCGCAAGCTGGGTCTGCCGGAGCGGTCGGGGATGCGCCTGCTCGACGTCGGGTGCGGCTGGGGCGCAATGGCGATGCACGCGGCCGCGACCTACGGCGCGCAAGTGGTCGGTGTCACGATCAGCAAGGCTCAGGCCGATCTCGCTCGCAAGCGCATCGCCGAGGCGGGACTGTCCGCGAACGTCGAGATCAGGCTTGCCGACTATCGTGAACTGCGCGGCGAGGAGTTCGACGCCATCTCCTCGATCGGCATGTTCGAGCATGTCGGCACGAAGCGCGCTGCGGAGTATTTCGAAACCCTGCGCACCCTGCTCCGTCCCAAGGGACGACTGCTCAATCACGCGATCTCCTCCGCGGGCGGATCCACGATGGGTAGTCGTTCCTTCGTCGGACGCTATGTGTTTCCGGACGGCGAGCTCATCGATGTCGGCGAAGTCGTGCTCGCCATGGAGCGCGCCGGATTCGAGGTGCGCGACGTGGAAGCGCTGCGGGAGCACTACGCGCTGACCCTGCGCAACTGGGTCGCTAATCTGGAAGGTGCTTGGGATCAAGCGGTTTCACTCGCCGGCGAAGGACGGGCACGGATCTGGCGGCTCTATATGGCGGCCTCGGCGCTGGGCTTCGAGGACGGCGGGCTCGGGCTCCATCAGGTGCTCGGGGTAGCGCCGGATGCGCAAGGGGAGGCCGGTATGCCTGCGACCCGACGCGCTTGGGGATGACCCGGGAACCTCGACCGGCTGGCACAGCTCCGTGAACATTTTCGCCAGCCGTGTCTCCATAGTCGTCCTGGGTTCAGGCTGCGTCCGCGACCAGCCGGGTGCCCCAAGCGCGCTGGCGGCCGAGGCGGGGGTGAGCAAATCGGCCATCAGCGCACATCTGGCCAAACTGCGTGAGGCGCAACTGCTCACCGTCCAGTACGACGGCCGTCGCCGCTACTACCGCCTGGCCACCCTGGACGTGGCCGGGCTGATCGAGCGACTAGCCCGGGTCGCTCACCCACTGCCGCCTCGATCACTACGGGAGGGCACCCGCGCACAGGCGCTGCTGCGGGCGCGACCTGATCAGCAAATTGCGCCGCAGGATCAGGCGGCTGTTTTCGTCATGGTGGCGTCGAAGGGGTAGAAAAGGTCGAGACAATGACACCAGTCGAACGAAGAGAGCGGGATTCATGGCGACCTCTACAGCGCGCGCACAGATCGGCGTTACCGGCCTGGCGGTCATGGGTAGCAACATCGCCCGAAACTTCGCCAAACACGGCTATACCGTGGCGCTGCACAACCGCAGCATCGCCAAAACCGACGCACTCCTCGCGGAGCACGGCGACGACGGCGACTTCGTACGCACCGAAACCATCGAGGAGTTCGTCGAGGCGTTGGAGAAGCCGCGGCGAGTACTGATCATGGTCAAGGCGGGCGCTCCGACGGATGCCGTCATCGAGGACCTCGCCGCCGTAATGGAGCCGGGCGACATCATCATCGACGGTGGCAACGCGCTCTACACCGACACCATTCGGCGAGAAGCCGCGATGAAGGAGCGCGGACTGAACTTCGTCGGCGCCGGTATCTCCGGTGGCGAGGAGGGCGCGCTCAACGGCCCCTCGATCATGCCGGGCGGCCCGAAGGAGTCCTACGACTCCCTCGGCCCGATGCTGGAATCGATTGCGGCGCAGGTCGACGGCACACCGTGCTGCACCCACATCGGTCCCGACGGCTCCGGGCACTTCGTCAAGATGGTCCACAATGGCATCGAATACGCCGACATGCAGCTGATCGGCGAGGCATACCACCTGTTCCGCGATGCGCTCGGCTTCGGCGCGAAGCAGATCGCCGACGTGTTCACGCAGTGGAACACTGGCGATTTGGAAAGCTACCTCGTCGAGATCACCGCCGAGGTCCTGAACCAGGTCGACCCGAAGACCGGCCGCCCGCTCGTCGACGTCATCGTCGATGCGGCGGAGCAGAAGGGCACCGGCCGCTGGACCGTGAAGGCCGCACTCGATCTCGGCATCCCCGTGACGGGTATCGCCGAAGCCGTGTTCGCGCGGGCGCTGTCCGGTTCCCGTGAGCAGCGCAAGGCGGCGGCCGGTCTTGCGTCGGGCACGCTTGCCGAAAAGCCCACCGACGTCGAGCAGTTCACCGAAGACATACGGCAGGCGCTCTATGCGTCGAAAGTTGTTGCCTACGCTCAGGGCTTCGACCAGATCGCAGCGGGCAGTGTGGAATACAACTGGGATCTGCATCCCGGCGACCTGGCGACGATCTGGCGCGGCGGATGCATCATCCGAGCCCGCTTCCTGAACCGGATCAAGGACGCCTACGACGAGAATCCGGCACTGCCGAGCCTGATCCTCGCGCCGTACTTCCGCGAGGCGATCGAGACGGCCATCGACAGCTGGCGACGCGTCGTGTCCACCGCGACCCTGCTCGGCATCCCGGTGCCCGCGTTCGCATCGTCGCTGTCGTACTACGACGCGCTGCGCGCAGAGCGGCTCCCGGCCGCACTCACCCAGGGCCAGCGCGACTTCTTCGGCGCGCACACCTACGAGCGCATCGACGCGGACGGCAAGTTCCACACCCTGTGGAGCGGTGACCGCAGCGAAGTCCGCGCGGACTGACCTCATGACCACCGTTCGGCGGTGATCGGGCCATCCACTACCGCCGCTTACGGCATCGATCGCAAACCCGCACCGCGTGCAACCATGCGGTGCATGGCCCATCGGCCATGCACCGCATAGAAAACGACGCGGCCCTGAACGAACTCGCGCTAAAACATCCACTGTTTCCGGGGCCGCGGATCGTCACAGTCCGGCGAGACCGGGCAAACGAGTGGCGACGGTGGCGGGCGCAGGCATCGCGGCGATTTCGTCGGCGACGAACTTTGCGTTGGCGGCGAGGGTCACGTCGGTGATCAGGATGCTCAGGTGCTGGTGGGTGATGCGCCTGGCGGGTACGGCAAGTCCGGTGCCGCTGCGCTCCAGCAATGTCGCGTTCCATCTGCGGTCGCCTGGGGCGGGGGTCGCGATCTGTGGAATGCCGGCGTGCAGGGCGGCGTAGACAGACCCCGCACCGCCGTGGTTGAGCATGGCGGTGCAGTACGGAAGAACATCGCGCAGGACCGTCCAACCGACGGTGCGCACGTTGTCGGGCAGATTGCGGGCACGCTCGAGTGTGCGGTTGGGCCGGACGATGACGAATTCCGCATCCACGTACGGTGCGGCGCGAATCAACGACGCCAGCATGGCGTCCGGCCCGTCGCCGAGCATGGTGCTGCGCGTGACGAGGATGCGCGGACGTTTTGGCCTGATGCGCAACCAGTCGGCGGAATCGGGGCCCGGGATGGCGTAAGGGACGTAGCGCATCGGCCAGCCGGGTACCTCCACCAGGCTCGGCGGGGCGACCGACAGCACTGCGGCGCTGCCCGGAGTGCGAACGTGCATGACATGCAACGTTTCTCGCAGGATGTGATCGCCGCGGTCGAGCGCGATGTTGTGCAGCACCGTCGGTGCGTCGACGGCGGCCGCCGCGATGGCGGCGGAGGCGGCGAAGGGTTCGTGGATCACCAGGTCGGGTCGGTAGCGGCGGGCCAGCGCGGTCAGCGGTGCGCTCATCGGCCGGTTGACGCGTGCGAACAGTCGGGCGCCCGCTTGTGCGTCGGCCATCCCCGACAGCGAGCGCAATGCGGCCCCGGGGTGCGCGAGGTAGGCGCGCACCGACGACTTGGCCAGACTCAGCGCGGGCGCGACCGCCTCGACCGGTAGTTCTGTCCGCAATGCGGTCGCCGCGTCGCCGCCGGTGGCCAGCAGCACATCGTTGCCGGTCGATTGCAGATGCAATGCCAGCGGCATCATGGGGAACGCGTGGCCGATCAGCGGGGAGGCGACGAATAGTACGCGCACACGGGTCCTTTCGTCCGATTGCGAGTCTGCTAGCGGGGTGGTGCGATAGCGCCCCAGAGAGTCCGCCAGCTGAGGGCGAGTTGGTCTACCCAGTAGGGCCAGCTGTGTGTGCCTTGCGGGGTGTAGTCGTAGGTTGCCGCGATGCCGGCCTCTTGTAGGCGTGCTTGCAGCGCCCGCGTGCACTGCGCGGTCGCGGCTTCAAGCAATCCGCCGTTGATAGCGACGTCCGGCAGGTTGGGCGTGTCGAGTGTTTCATGCGGACCTGGCAGTCCGGAGCCCGCCGCCAGATACACTGTCTTTCCGCGCAGCCCGGACGCATGCACCGCGACGTCGTGCGCCGCCCAATCGGGATCGTCGGGCGGACCCCACATGTCCTCGGCATCGCCGCGCTTGGACCTGACGATCATCCGCGCCGTGGTCTGACCGGTCGGGTCGCTCGTCGCGTAGCAGCTGCTGAAGGCGGCCACCGCGCGAAACAGCTGACCGGAGCGCTCGGTCAGCGCCAAGGCCGCCTGTGCACCCATCGACACACCGATTATCGCGTTGGCGCCATTGCCGTTGAACTCTCTATCCAGCAGTGGTGGTAGTTCGCGGGTGAGCAGAGTTTCCCATTTCTGGCGTCCGTAGACCGGGTCGTCGTTGTGCCAGTCGGTGTAGAAGCTTCCTGCGCCGCCGACCGGCAGGACAACGGTGACGTCCTTGTCGGCGAAGAATCCGACCGCCCCGCCTTGCGCGGTCCAATCGTTCTCACCGGGCCGGAGACTGTCGCCGCCCTCGAGCAGATACACCATCGGATGTGGCGCCGCCCGATCCGCGGGGAGCAGCACATCGACCTGTACTTCGCGACCCATCGCGGGCGAGTCGACAAACACGCGCATCCATCGGTCGGTCACGGCCTCGACCCGAGCGATGCCGGCGCTGCGCGGCGCGGCATGGGCCAGTGGCGCCCCGATGGTCACCGCGACGAACATCGCGACGACGAGCAGCCGGATCCGGGCGGTCACGATGCGCGCTGTTCGGGCGCGGTCGGATGCCGATGCCAGATAAGTTCGCCGCCGCGTCGGTGGTGGCTGCGCCGAATCATGGCCTCGATGGCGCATTCCGCGCCTAGCACTGCAGTCTCTGTACGGTACTGACGAACCGCGTCGATCTTCATGTCCTCCAACTCCGGTGTGCGCGACAGCGGCGACGCTCCACCGCGCCGGACCCGAAACCCGGCGCTCGACGAGTTCGTTCGCGGAAGGTCCACGCGCGAGCAGCGACATCGCTTCGAGTTCGAGTCCGGCGAGCGGGCCGGCCCAGCCGGGCGCCGCACGCCACCCGAACCTAGCGCACCTCGCGACCGGGTGGCGTCGACGGCAGCACTCGGACAGCGCGTTGAAGTCCTCGTAGTACACCACCCGCTCGTCGCCACCACCAGATCTCGCCCGCGGCTATCGAATTCGAACTCGGGAACAGACAGCTATCGGTCAGGGCTGCCGATGCGGTCGAGCAGGTCGAGCAGGGTGCGACGTTCGACGGCGGACAGTGTGGCGAAGGAGTCGGCCAGCACCGCGTCGGCGACCTTGTTTCCGGCTGACAGCACCTTTTGGCCCTCGGGTGTCAGACATCCCAGGAGCTTGGGTGTCAAGGAAATTCAAGCTGCGAGGTGCTGGTAGCGGTGTGACCAGGCCGCTTGCTGGCTGTAGGGAGTCTTGGTTTTCAGGCAGCCGTGCAGGATGCCGACGAGCCGGTTGCCGAGCTGGCGGAGAGCGGCGTTGTAGTTCATGTCGCGGGCTCGTAGCTCGTCGTAGTAGGCGCGCGCTCCGGGGTCGTGCAGGATCGCCGCACCGGCCTGCATGTGCAGGGCGTCGACGAGCCGATCGTTGTGGACGAACCGGGCGTGGACGGTTTTGGTCTTGCCGGACTGGCGGGTGATCGGGGCGGTGCCGGCGTAGTTCTTGCGGGATTTGGCGTCGGCGTAACGGCCATCGGCGTCGCCGAACTCGGCAAGCACCCGGGCGCCGGTGATCACGCCCATGCCGGGTTGGCTGAGGTAGACCTCAGCGTCCGGGTGCCGGCCAAAACACGACCCCACCTCGCCCTCGAGGATCTTGACCTGCTCGTTGAGGGTGCGCAGGACCGCGACCGTCGCGCGGACCGATGCCGCGTAGGCGCCGGCCACGATCTCGGCCTGGCCCAGGTGCTCACCGCGCAGCGCCGCCTGGATCGCGGCGGCCTTGGCGGGGATATCGCGGCGTCGTGCCCGCTTGAGCGCGGTAGTGATCTGGCCGATCGTCAACCGTGCCGCAGTGGCGGGATCGGCGGCCTTGCCCAGCAGTTCGAGGGTGTCGGCACCGGCGAGCCCGAGCGGCTTGTAGGCCTCGAGTGCCGCCGGGAAGTACTCGCGCAGCGCCGTGCGCAGCCGCAGCATGTGCCGGGTGCGTTCCCAGATCAACGTCTGATGCGCGCGGGCGGCGACCTTGACCGCCGCGGCCTCGTCGGAATCGGCGGCGACCTGACGCAGCTGGTGGCGGCGGGTGCGCAGCATGTCGGCCAGGGTCTTCGCGTCGGCCTTGTCGTCCTTGGCGCCCGACAGCGACAGCAGTTCCCGATGACGGGCAGCGGTTTTCGGGTTGACCCCGTACACCTGGTAGCCGGCCGCGACCAGCGCCCGCACCCACGTGCCGCGGTCGGTCTCGATGCACACCAGCACCTGCCCGGGATCGGAATCCTGTGGCAGGAACCGGGCGATCAGCTCATGCAGCCGGGTCATGCCCTCGACGCCCTCGGGTAGCCTGGCTGCCTTCAGGGTCTTGCCTTGTTCGTCCTGCACCTCCACGTCATGGTGATCTTCGGCCCAGTCGTCTCCGACGAACAGCATCGTGTGCTCCTGAATCTGCCGGTTCGGTCATCAGCAGCCGACGGGAGACCCAGCGCCCTAATGGACCAGTGCTCACACCAAAGGTGTTGGTGGGCACGACATCCCATAAGTTGTTTCGCTCCCGGCCACCGGCAGGGGCACGGTCTGACACAAGAACTCGAAGCTCAGGGTGCGTAAGTGCTCACCTGCCGGGGCTACCGGCACCGAGTCTGCCCTACCGACCGACCCGGTAGCTCCCATTAGGTGGTGCTCGATAGTCGGATCCTCCATCGGCGGCTGGATCGCCGCCGAGATGGCAGTGGGCGACCGCTCCGGCATCATCGGCGGCGTCCTTCTCATCGACGCCGTCGGCGTCCGGATCGACGACGAACCGATTCGCGATTTCTTCGCCCTCGATCCTCGCGGCGTCGCCGAGTTCTCGTACCACGATGCGCGACGCTTCTACCAAGACCCCGCCGACATTCCCGTCGAACAATTAGCCGCACGCCAAGCGAATATGGCGCCACTGCGCCTCTTCGCGGGCGATCCGTACATGCACGACCCAGACCTATTCGGCCGACTGGCAACGGTTTCCGTGCCGGCCCTGCTGCTCTGGGGCGAAAGCGACCGCATCGCCACCCCGGCCTACGGCGCCGCGTATGCTTCCGCATTCACCGACGGACGCCTCGAAACCATTCCCGAGGCAGGTCACCTACCGCATATCGAACAACCGGAGGCCACGTTCGCCGCTATCGATTTCTACGCCGCGCACTCCGGTAGGGCGATGTGCGCCGCGGGTGTGTAATGGTCACAGATAGGATCGTCCCCGATGACCGCTGACGATATAAATCTCACCGCAGGCGACGCTCGACTCACGATATCCGCCGGTAGTGGCGGGCGGATTCGCAGTTTCACCGTCGGCGACACAGAGTTGCTACGCCAAGGCGACAAGTTCGGCTGCTTCCCGATGGCTCCCTGGTGTGGCCGGATCAGGCAGGGCCGCTTCACCACCGGCTCGACCGTCCACCAATTACCGCTCAACGCGCCCCCGCACGCGATTCACGGCACCGCCCGCGACGGGCATTGGGAGGTGGCCAAGGCTTCCAGCACCGACACCGTCCTCACCCATGAACTCGCGGATCCGTGGCCGTTCGAGGGTCGAGTGACGCAATCCTTCTCGGTCGCCCCGAACCGAGTCACCTTGAAACTCGGTGTGACCGCATATTCCGATGCTTTTCCAGCACAGGCCGGTTGGCATCCGTGGTTCAATTGCCAGCCGATACCAGGCGGCCGACCGGTGACGATCGATTTCTCGCCGAGCTGGCAGGAAGAGCGGGGCGCCGATTATCTGCCCACCGGGCATCGGATCGAACCGAAACCTGGCCCCTGGGACGATTGTTTCGGTATGCCCGATGGTGTCGACGTCACGCTCACCTGGCCGGAGTTCCTCGAGCTGAACGTCAAAAGCCCCGAGCAATGGGTCGTCGTATTCGACATGAAGGACGAGGCGGTGTGCGTCGAACCGCAGTCGGGTCCGCCTAATGGCCTCAACACCATGCCGCGCCTCGTTACGCCCGGCACGCCGCTGGAGGTCGAATCAGTGTGGAGTTGGCGACACCTGTAAGCCACTCCCCCACAGCCTGATTCACCATTCGGCAAAGGAGCCGTCTTTGCGGTGCCAGACCGGATTGCGCCAACGATGCCCGGTCTCGGCGGCACGGGCGACCGCGTGTTCGTCGATCTCGATACCGAGTCCGGGCGCATGCATCAGGCCGACGTAACCGTCGCGGTAGGCGAAAACGGTCGGATCGACCAGGTAGTCGAGCAGGTCGGATCCGGTGTTGTAGTGGATGCCCAGGCTTTGTTCCTGGATGAGCAGGTTCGGGGTGGCGAACCCGACCTGCAGGCTGGCCGCGAGCGCGATGGGTCCGAGCGGGCAGTGCGGGGCCAGTGCGACATCACGGCTTTCGGCGATCGCGGCGATCCGGCGTACCTCGGAGATGCCGCCCGCGTGTGACAGGTCGGGTTGGATAACGGCGATGCCCTGGTCGAGCACTGTGTTGAAGTCCCAGCGTGAGTACAGCCGTTCACCGGTGGCGATCGGAATGCTTGTGGCGCGGGTGATTTCACCGATCTGGTTGCTGACCTCCGGTACCAGTGGCTCTTCGACGAAGAACGGCAGATAGGGCTCGAGCAGGGGTAGCACGCGCCGCGCCATCGGGATGGACAGGCGGCCGTGGAAGTCGACGGCGATATCGAACTGGTCACCGGTCGCTTCCCGCACCGCGGCCACCCGATCGACGATGTCCAGCGTCGCCCGAGGCGTGTCGATCAGGTCCAGTTCGGCCGATCCGTTCATCTTGATCGCGGTGAAGCCTTGTTGTTTTCGTTCGAGCGCGGCCTGCGCGACGTCGTCGGGCCGATCGCCGCCGATCCAGCTGTACACCCGAATCCGATCGCGGACCGCGCCGCCGAGCAACTGCCAGACCGGGACACCGAGCGCCTTGCCGGTGATGTCCCACAGGGCCTGGTCGATGCCGGCGACCGCGCTCGACAGGATCGGTCCACCCCGATAGAAGCCGCCCTTGGTGAGCACCTGCCAGTGCGCTTCGATGCTCATCGGGTCCTTGCCGACGAGATAGTCGGCCAACTCGTCGACGGCGGCGGCGACCGTATGCGCACGGCCCTCGATCACCGGCTCGCCCCAGCCGATGATGCCCTCGTCGGTGTCGACCCGCAGGAAGCACCAGCGCGGCGCGACCAGATAGGTGGTCAGTGCGGTGATTTTCACCGGGACTCCTTTCGCACGCTCCAGCCGCCGTCGACGACCAGGTTGGTGCCGGTGATGAAGGACGCGTCATCGGAGGCGAGGAAGGCGACCGCGGCCGCGACCTCCTCGGGTGCACCCATTCGGTCCAGGGCGGTGGCCCGAGCCGACAGCTGCCTCCCCTCGTCGTCCACGTCGTCCCAGACCGGGGTGAGGATGGGGCCGGGCAGGATGGCGTTGACCCGCACCCGGGACGGTCCGTACTCCACGGCGAGTTGCCGGACCAATGCGGTCAGCCCGCCCTTTGCGGCGGCGTAGACCGGATAGCCGGGGAGCCCGAATTGCGCGTGCACGCTGGAGATCGCGACCACGTTGCCGTTCCTGGCACGCAGATCGTCGATGAAGGTGTGCAGACCGAGGAACAGTGGCGTCAGATTGACCGCAAGACCCTCGTCCCAGGCCCGCAGTGTCAGCTCGTGCGCCGGGACGGTGGCCTGCATGGACGCATTGCTGCACAAGAAGTCCAGCGGCCCGAACAGCTCGTTGACCCGATCTCGCAGGTCGGCCCACGCCGCCTCGAGAGTCACGTCGCACCAGACGAATTCTGCGCGGTGACCGGCGGCGCGAATCTTCGCGGCGACCTCTTGTCCCGCTGGTTCGGCGATATCGGCGATAACGACCGCGGCTCCCTCGGCGGCGAGGCGCTGCGCGGTGGCCGCACCGATGCCCGACGCGGCTCCGGTGACGACCGCGACCCGATCTGCCAGACGACTCAATGGTCTTCCCTTCGTGGTCATCGGTTGATGTCGGCGCCGGTGAGCAGACCGAGTTCGTGCCGGAACGGCAAACCTTCCCAGTCACCGAGTGCAGCTACGGCGAACGCGCCGCAGGTGGCGGCCAACTGCAGGCGGTGGCCGACAGGCCTGTCATCGAGCACGCCGGCGAGGTATCCGGCGGCGAACGCGTCACCGGCCCCGACCGGGTCGACGCTGGTGACGGCGACCGCAGTCTGCCGGATCAACTCGCCGTCGTGCCAAGCGAGCGCGCCGTCGGCGCCGAGTTTGATCACGACCTGCGAAGGCCCTTGCGCGGCAAGGGCTTCGGCCATTTCGGCGGGACTCCCCATAGGCGCCAGCAGTACTGCTTCCTCGGGCCCTGCGAACAGGATGTCGCAGCGGGACACCAGCTTTGCCAGCTCCGCGGCGGCCTCCGATTCCGACCACAGCGCGCGGCGGTAGTTGATGTCCAACGACACCGTCACCCCGGCATCGACCGCGATGTCCAGTGCGGTGTGGACGGCTTCACGTGCGGACGGACTCAATGCCGGAGTAATGCCGGTCAGGTGCAGCACCTGCGCGGCGGCGATCTGCACACAGTCGATGTCGGCCGCCGACAGCCGTGAGCCCGCGAGCCCCCGGCGGTAGTAGGTGACGCGAATGTGATCGGCCGTGCGCCGCTCCCGCACCATCAGCCCGCTCGGTAGCTCCGGATCGATCCGGCACCGCGAGACATCGACACCTTCGGCCCGCAGCCGATCCAGCACCATGGCGCCGATGGCGTCGGCACCGACGCTGCCCACCCACGCACTGCGGTGGCCGAGCCTCCTGACGCCGATGGCAACCGTCGTCTCCGCACCCGCGAAATCCATCCGCAACGCCGCGCCGGGCGCCAACGGCCCGGGCTCGGTTGCGGCGACGACCCCGACGGCCTCACCGAGAGTAACCAGATTGCCCCTCATCACAACTGGTCCCTCACGATGAGTGCGCTGTCGCGCTGCGCGTCGAGATCGTCACCGGCACAGGCAAATCCGATGCACCTGTCGCCAAGAGCATTGCCACTCATGACAACTGCTCCCGTACCAAAGCTACGCGTTCGCGCAGTGCGTCGAGATCGCCACCGTCACAAGCGTCGCCTATGAGTGGCGAACCCATGCCCAGGGCCGCGGCACCCGCATCCAGGTACGCCCTGACGTCGGTGAGACCGACACCGCCGGTGGGCACCAACAGGATATCCGGCAGTGGCGCTCGGACGGCTCGGATATATCCGGGTCCGCCCACTGAGGCGGGAAAGACCTTCACCATGGTGCTACCCGCTGCCCACGCGTGGTGAATCTCGGTGGGGGTGAACGCACCCGAGATCACCGGGACGCCCAGACGACGCCCCTCCGCGATGACCTCGTCACTGACGACCGGGGTGATCAGGTAGGCCGCTCCGGCGTCGACCGCGCGGGCGGCGTCGGCGGCGGTCAGCACCGTGCCCACGCCGACCGGATGCGCGAGGCCCGAACAGTCGCGCAGTGCGTCCAGTGCACCGGAGGAGGTGAGGGTGAATTCCACTGCCGTGATACCGGATTCGTGCAGCGCGGCGGTGACCTCGGCGAACCGCGCAGCGCTAGGAGCGCGCAGAATCGCGATCACCGGAATATCCAGGTCCAACGGATTATCGGCCATCGACGCGCACCAACCCTGCATCGGCATAAGGGGTGGTCGGCAGCCCCGCGACACCCGGTGTACATGTGAAGAGGCGGCCCGCGTTCCGTTCCAGATGGGCCGGTTCCTCCGCCGCGGTGGTGATCACAAGTACGTTCAGCTCCGGACCGGCGAAGGCACAGCTGGACACCTGCGACGGCCCCACGTCGACGACCGCGCACTGTCGCCCGGCGGGGTCGAACGCACGCACCTGGCCCGCACCCCAGACCGCGACCCACACGCCGCCCCCGGCATCCACACTCAGCCCGTCGGGCTCGCCGTCGTCGAATGACGCGAACAGCCGCCCGCCGCTGAAAGTGCCGGTGGCGAGGTCGTATTCGAAGGCGTCGACGCGCCGGGTCGGGCTGTCGGCATAATAGAGGGTGGCGCCGTCCGGACTCCAGCCGAGCCCGTTGGAGATCGTCACCCCGTCGCGCAGGGTGCTCAATGTGCCATCGGAATCCAGTCGGTAGAGGGCCGCACTGCCCTGAACGCCGTCCTCCGACATCGTGCCCGCCAGCAGCCGACCCCGTGGATCGACCTTTGCGTCGTTCATGCGCCGCCGCACACCATCGTCCGGCAACGACAGTGCGCCGACCCGCGTGACCGTGCCGTCGTCACCGATCCGATAAAAGGTGTCGCCTACCGTAGCGAGCAACCCGCCGGACGCGCACGGCACCACAGCGCTGACCGGAGGATCCAGGCTCACCGTGGCCCGGTGGACGAGGTCGGGCGCGCCGTGGCCGCGAGTCAGTGCCGCGCGATGGATGTGACCGCCGCGAATGTCCACCCACAGCACTTCCTCGGTGCGGCTGTCCCAAACCGGGCTCTCGCACAACCGCCCGGGCGGCGGCGCGCATGGGTGCGCGCTCAGTGTGATCATGGTTCGCTCCCGATGTGTCGGTTGGCCACGGCGACGACGCCGATGACGGCCTGTCCCAAGGGCATTGCATGCAGGGGTCAGGTCGGCAAACCGACGGCTCGCTCGCCGCTGCGCCGCTGTTGAATGACCACCGCGGCCACGAGCAGCGATCCCTGGGCGACGTTCTGCCAAAAAGTGTTGACGCCAACCACATTCAGACCGTTGTCCAGCGCACCGAGCAGCACCACCGCGAGCAGCGTGCCGCCGACAGTGCCCTTTCCGCCCTTGAGCGCGCAGCCGCCGAGCGCCGCCGCGGTGATCGACTTCAGCTCGAGACCTTCGCTGCCCGAGACCGGCTGGCCGGACCCGGTGCGCGCGGTCAGGATGATCCCGGCGATCGCGGCCACCACCCCGGCGAGCACGTACACCGCAATCAAATACTTGTTGATGTTGATGCCGGAAAGCCTTGCCGCGGTGTCGTTACCGCCGATTGCGTAGATATTGCGGCCGATGTCGGTGTACTTCAGCAGGACGTGCACGCCCAATGCGACGATCGCGAGAATGATCACCGGCACCGGTAGCCCGAGGATCTTGCCTCTGGCGAGGAAAATGAACATGTCGTTGTCCAGCACGAAACCCTGCGCCTTGCCGCCCGAAATCAATTGGGCGAGACCCTTGTACGCGGCCAGCGTGGCCAACGTCGCGATCACCGGGTTGACCCGGCCGTAAACGATGATCACGCCATTGACCAGGCCGAGGAGCAGCCCGACGCCGATCGCGGCAAGGATGCCGAGGAAAGCGTTGCCCGAGGCTGCGGTAAAGGCCATCGCACTGATCACCGAGGCGACCCCGGCCTGCGAGCCGACCGAGATATCCAGCGCACCACAGATGACCACGACGGTCTGCACGACGGCCAGGAGACCGAAAACTGTTACCGCATCACCGATTCCGGCCAGGTTTGCCGGATCGAGATAGCCGTCGTTGAGCGAGCCGAAGATCACCACGATCACCACGAGCGCGCCGATCAGGCTCAGGTTGCCGGTACCTATGGCGCGCAGCAGGCGGCGGGGCGTGAGCGAGGCGCTATAGCGGGCCAGCCCCGGTGGCGGTGCGTCGGGACCGGTCGCCTCCGGCTCCGTCGATAGTTCGAGTTCGGTCATTGGTTTCCTCGCGATGTGTGCGACGTCAGGTCTCCGGCCATGGCCAGCGCGAGGATCGCTTCCTCGCTAGCCTCGCCGCGGTCCAGTTCGCCGGTGACATGCCCCTGCTGCATGACGACGATCCGGTCGGCAAGGCCGAGTACTTCGGGTAGCTCCGAGGAGATCACCAGCACCGCCACTCCGGACTCGGCCAGTTCCTCGATGATGTGATAGATCTCCACCTTGGCGCCGACATCCACGCCGCGGGTGGGCTCGTCCAGGATCAGCACCTTGGGCTTGCGGGCCAACCAGCGGGCCAGCACCACTTTCTGCTGGTTGCCGCCGGAGAGTTTGCGTACCTCCTGCTCGATCGAGGGTGTCCGCACCCGCAACGATTCGACGTACCGCAGGGCGAGCCGCCGTTCCTCGCCGCGCCGGATGAACCGCAACCGCCGCAGCCGATCGAGCATCGCGAGCGAAATGTTGTCGCGCACACCGCGATGCAGCAGCAGGGCTTGGGCTTTGCGCTCTTCCGGCGCGTAGCCGAGTCCGGCCCGCACCGCGTCGCGCGGCTGGCGCAGCCGCAGCGGCTTGCCGTCCACCCGCACCTCGCCGGAACGGATCGGCAGGTCACCGGCCAGCGCCCCGGCCAGCTCGGACCGGCCCGCGCCGACCAGGCCCGCAAGCGCGACAACCTCACCAGCCCGCACCTGCAGACTCACATCCCGCACGTCGTCGGTGGTCACCGCGACCGCGTCGAGCACGACCCGTCCCGGCGTATTGTGCTTGCGCGCGAACAACGTCGACAGATCCCGGCCGACCATCATCCGGACGATCTCTCGGTCGGTGGTCTCGCCGGTCGGCCGCACCCCGACGAGCGCACCGTCGCGCAGCACCGCGACATGGTCGGCCAGCCGGAAGATCTCCCGCATCCGATGGGACACGTAGATCACCGCCAGGCCCTGCGCGCGCAACCGGCCGATCAGCGCGAACAGCGACTCGGTCTCATGGTCCGACAGCGACGAGGTCGGCTCGTCGAAGGCGATCACCTTGGCGTCGGTGGTCAACGCCCGCATGATCTCCACCAACTGTCGTTGCGCCGCGGTCAATTTCGAACCGAGGGTGCCGGGGTGGAGGTCACGGTCGAAACCGAGCCGGGCGAGGTCGGCGCGCATCCGCTCGCGCAGTGCCGCTCGGTCGACCAACCGGCCCGCGCGCCGCGGCAGCGACCCGAGGTATACGTTCTCGGCGACCGATACATGCGGCACGATCTCCGGTTCCTGGCCGATCACCCGGATCCCCGCGGCCCGCGCATCGGCCGGGGTGGCCGGCTCGAGCATCACTCCGTCGAGCTCGAGCCGGCCACTGTCCGGGCGGTGATCGCCGCCGAGGATCCTGATCAGCGTGGATTTACCCGCACCGTTCTCGCCCATCAGGGCGGTCACCGCACCCGCCGGAAAGTCCAGGCTCACCTCACGCAGGGCAGGCACCCCGGCGAAGCTTTTACTGAGCCCGGTCACCCGCAGTCCGGTCAGCTGCATTTGACGCCCGCCTGCTGCCAGTTGGTCGAGTCCACCATCGTGGTCGGCGCGAACGCCTCGCCCGGCATCGCCTTGCCGTTCTTCAGGTAGTCGTAGATCGTCTGCACCGCAAGCGCACCGACGTCCTTGCCGTTGATGAACAGTGCCGCCTTGAAACCGGTCGGCTTGCCGCCACGCCATTCCTTGCACGCCAGGTAGGCGCCGAGGCCGACACCGAGCACGTTGTCGGCGGCGTAACCGGAGTTCTGGATCGCGGCGACGCCACCACTGACGTTCTCGTCGTTGCAGCCCATGACAATCCAGTTCTTGACCGACCGGTTGCCCGCCACCGTCGCGGAGATCTTGTTCTGCGCATCCGACGGGGTGTTGTCGGTGCCGACCTCGATCACCTTGACGTCGGCGCCGGAGGCGTCCTTGAACGCCTTCTGGTTGGCCTTGACCCGGTCGGTGCAGACGGTCACGTCCTGCTTCCAGGCGTCGATGATCGCGGTCTCCTCAGGCTTCCATCCGGCCTTCTTGAAGTCCTGACCGGCCCGGGTGCCGACTTCGGTGCCCATCTGCGTGCCGCTGAAGCCGACCCGGGGCACGAGCTGGTCCTTGGCACAGTTCGACGGGTCCGGCCCGTTCGCGCAGACCTGGTCGTCGGAGGTCAGCAGGGCAACGCCCCCGGCCTTGGTCAGCTGGGCGACCTGCGGCCCAACCGACGGATCCGGCACCACCACGATCACACCGCTGGCCTTCTGGTTGACCGCGTTGTTGACCTCGGTGACCGCTTTGTTCGCGTCGTTGCCCAGGTTCACCACCTTCAGATCGACGCCGAGTTCGGCGGCCTTGGCCTTGGCGCCCTCGGCCTCGCCGATGAAGTACTCCTGGTCGCCCTGCTTCTGGGCGTACACGAGGCTGATGGCGCCCGTGTTGTGCTGTGGCCCGCTGCTCTGCGAGCTGGTCTCCTTACCCGACGAGCAGGCTGTCGCGGCCAGCGCCAGCGACACCCCGCACAGAACGGCGCTGGTCCAACGGCGTCGGTGGGTCCAGGACATGGGCACTCCTAGGTGATCTGACGCACATTCGCGTCGCGTAGTAATGCCGGTTACAGTAGGACTTCGGATAACCGTTGTAAATACTGTTGGCCGAAGTGGTCCGGTATGTTTGCGAACATGAGCGGAAGGATTGGGCCCGACCGTGTACCAGCTGACCGCGCGCGACATCAGACGCCGTAACCGGTTCTATGTATTGCAGGCGGTTTACGCCGCCGAGGGCCACACCAGCCGACAGGAGATCGCCCAGGCGACCGGCCTGTCCTTCGCCACGGTCGGCAACATGATCGCCGAACTGCTGGACGTCGGCGTGCTCGCCGAGCTGGGCTACGACGCACCGGGGATCGGCAGGCCGCGCGCCCGCCTCGCGATCAATCCCGACCGCGGGACCCTCGTCGGTGTCGACATCGCCGAGACCAGCATCCATTTCGACCTGTTCGACCTGGCCATGTCGGTACTGCGATCGGTCGAGATCCCCGTCGACCCGGCAGCCACCCAGCCCGACGATGTCGCCGAGCTCATTATCCGCGGCATCGGCGAGGTGACCGCAGGGGAAGCCGACCGGGTGCTCGGCATCGGCCTGAGCGTGCCGGGCCTGGTCGAACCGGAGGGCGGCGTCTCGGTGTTCTCGCCGTACTGGCACTGGCACAACGTTCCGCTCGGGGCGCTGCTCGAACAGCGGCTGCCGCACCCGCTCTATCTGGACAATCCACTCAAAGCCAGCACCGCGGCGCATCTGTGGTTCGGCGCGGGTCGTGATGTGGACGACCTGATCGTCGTCACGCTCCGTGCCGGTGTCGGCATCGGTGTTGTCATCGACGGAATGCTCTACCGCGGCGTGACCAACAGCGCGGGCGAATGGGGCCACACCAACCTCGTGCTCGACGGACGCCGCTGCTCATGCGGGCGCAACGGCTGTGTCGAGGCGTATGTGAGCGCGCCAGGCATCGTGCAGACCCTGCGCGAACTCGCGCCGTCCAGCCCGCTGATCAGCACCGATGACGCACTCACCATCGCGGCCATCGCCACGGCCGCGACCCGCGGCGACACCGTGGCGCTGGAAGTCATCGATAGGACCGGCCACTACCTCGGTGTCGCCGTCGCCAATCTCGTGAACCTCTTCAACCCGCGCACCATGGTCTTCGGCGACCTGGTCGCGAACCACCTGGGCGCGCCACTGCTCGAGGTGACCCGACGCGTTGCCGCGCACCACGCCATGTCGGACCCGTTCGACGCGGTGACGCTGCAACTGTGCACGCTGCCGCACAACCCGGCCAGCCTCGGCGCCGCGACCTTCGCCCTCGAGGGCTTCCTCGCCGACCGGGAGACCTTCGGCTCGATCGCCGCCCGCCGCGCCCTCCGCGCATCTACGTAATCCTCGCGCTCGGAGACAGCCGCATTTCTCCATTGTTACGTGCACATTTCACGACGACGGTGGATCCTTTCCCATCGTTAACTCACAACGGCGAATTCCAGAGCATTCATTTCGTCGCTGTTACATCGTTTATCCGGCAATGATGGCCTCGCGGTGCTGAAAACTTTGCAACTTGTTGTGCTGCAGTCTATTTCAACACGAATGACCAGCCTCCCATTGTGCGGACTCGGCAACATCGCATTTTTCCCGATGTGACCAACCGGCAACATAACGGGCGTGAACTTGGTGCATCGGAATCGAAAAGACGAATCCGCAGCCGCACCAGATTTATTTGGGAGGATCACGTGTCCGCACCGACAACCCCCGACGTTATCGATCAGGCCATCGCCGACAACATCGCCAAGTCGCTGGCCGAAATTCCACACCCCGCCCTGCCGAAGGGCACCAACATCTACGGCTCGACGAAGATCTTCCCGGACTATCAGGCCGAGGCGGGCGAAACGTACTTCACGCTCGTCCACGGGATCGCCCACGAGTCCTCGGTCAGCTTCGTCGCGATCTTGCAGGCCACCAGGGCACTGCGTAAGGGCTTCGATTCCGCGATCTACTTCTATGGCCCCGGCGCGATCAATGCCGTTGCCACGCGCGGCTTTCCGACCACCGGAGACAGCGGCTTCCCCGGTGAGCAGAACATCAATGACGCGTTGGCCGCGTTCATCAAGGAGGGCGGCAAGGTCTTCGCCTGCCGTTTCGGCCTCGCCCTGCACGGTGCCCGCGAGGAGGACCTCATTGAGGGCGTCATCCCGGCGCACCCGCTCGACGTCCAGGACGCGCTGATCCACTACGCACGCAAGGGCGCCATCATCAACTCCACCTACCAGCTGTAGGCGACCATCATGACCGACCTGTCCACCCGGGTAGATATCGCGCTACTCGGAATCCGCGTCGATGTGCCGGTGCAGCGCCGCTCCGGGGCCGGTCCGAGCGATGACGGTCATGTGCTGATCGGGGGTGCCGGCGCCGCCATCCCCATCCGGTCCGATAGTCCCTACGAGATACGGAACAACCGGCTGCTGCTCGACGGCGCCGACCTCGGCATGACGATCGAGCCGGTGCGCAGACCCAGGTTCTACGACCTACGCACCGCCGACGGCGTCGCCTACGAGAAGATCGCCAAGCTGCACGGATCGAATGTGCTGGCGACCACCGTGGTGCAGACCTGCATCCGCTACGGCGAGGACCAGCGCTGCCGGTTCTGTTCCATCGAGGCGTCGCTGGCGGCGGCCAGCACCATCGCCGTGAAGCGTCCCGACCAGCTTGCGGAGGTCGCCGAGGCCGCGGTCCGGCTCGACGGCGTACGGCAAATGGTGCTGACCACCGGCACGTCCGCCGCGAAAGACCGTGGTGCGAGACATCTTTCGCGCTGCGTCCGCGCGATCAAGGCGGTCGTGCCGGAGTTGCCGATCCAGGTGCAGTGCGAACCGCCGGGCGAGCTGACCACGATTGCCGAGTTACACGCGGCGGGCGCCGATTCCATCGGCATCCACGTCGAGTCTCTCGACGACCGGGTCCGAGCCCGCTGGATGCCGGGCAAGGCGACGGTCCCGCTGGCGGAGTACCGGGCGGCGTGGGCCGAGGCGGTGCGGGTCTTCGGCCGCAACCAGGTGTCCACCTATCTGCTCGTCGGCCTCGGTGAGGACCCGGACGAATTGGTCTCCGGCGCAAAAGAACTCATCGAAATGGGCGTCTACCCGTTCGTGGTGCCGTTCCGGCCGCTGGCGGGCACGTTGGCCGTCGACGTGGACGGTGCGACCGCGCCGCCCGCGGAGGTGCTCGCCGACGTCAGTCGCCGCGTCGCCGCCGAATTGCGCCACGCCGGAATGCTTGGCGCCGACCAGAAGGCAGGCTGTGCGGCCTGCGGGGCGTGCAGCGTGCTGCAGACCGCGGGAGGGTGAGATGACTCGGACCGACCCGGCGACAACGTGGATCGATTCCGCCATGGTGCGCACCGACGCAGCGACAGCCGCAATCAGCACGCAGCCGGATTTCTGCCTGCTCACCGGCCCGAGCAACCCGCGCCCGGTGCAGCGCGAATTCCTGATCTATCCGGCCGACGCCCGGCAGCTCGCTGCGTATCGCGCCCTGCGTCGCGAGAATTTCGTCGTGGACCAAGGGCTTTTCGCCACCACGGATGCCGATGACATCGACGCTGATGCACGCACCCAGGTGCTGGTGGCCATCGCTTCCGGCGGCGAGCTGCTCGGCGGAGTGCGGCTGGCTCCCGCCGCTACGCCGGACCTCGGCTGGTGGACCGGCAGCCGCCTGGTCGTCGACCGCAGGCTGCGCACCCGAGGCGTGGGCCAGGCCCTGGTCCGCGCGGCGTGCGCCTACGCGGAGTCGAACAACGTGCTGCGTTTCGAGGCGACCATACAAGCCCGGTACGAACCGATGTTCGCCCAGCTCGGCTGGATTCGATTGGGCCACCGCATGATAGGAGCCAGCTTACACGTCTGGATGCGGTGGCCGATCGACCGGATCGAGCGACTCGCGCATGCCACCAAAGCGATGCTGGCCGAAGCCCTCGCTCCGTTCCGAGGTCAGCCATCCGGACTGGGCGGCACCGGATTTCGCGGCGACGACGGGGCGCCGGTGCCCGGCAGCGACGTCATCGCGGCCTGCGACGCCATCATTCCGTCGATGGTGGAACGCGACCCGGAGTGGGCCGGGTGGTGCGCCGCGCTTGTCAATGTGAACGATCTGTCCGCGATGGGGGCGGAGCCGGTCGGGCTGCTGGACGCGGTCGGCGCACCCACGCGGTCGCTGCTGACCAGGGTGCTGCGTGGGCTCGCCAGAGCCAGTGCGGCATGGGGTGTTCCGGTACTGGGCGGTCACACTCAGCTCGGCGTGCCCGCGGCGCTGTCGGTCACCGCGTTGGGTCGTACCGAGCGACCCATACCCGGCGGAGGCGGGAAAGTCGGACACGCGCTGCGACTGACCGCCGACCTCGAGGGCGGATGGCGACCGAATTACCAGGGAAAGCAATGGGATTCGTCATCACGGCGCACCGGGGAGGATCTGCGCGCACTCGGCAGATTCGTGGCGCGGACCGCGCCCGCCGCAGCCAAGGACGTCAGTATGGCCGGGCTCGCTGGCACCGTAGGCATGCTCGCGGAAGCCAGCGGCGTAGGCGCCGAACTAGAGGTGGCGCGAATACCGCGTCCGGCGAGCGCCTCGGTCGCGGAATGGGTCAGCTGCTTCCCCGGGTTCGCGATGATCACCGCCGACCGGCCGGGAGCGCCCACCGCGCCGGCCGGCCCCGCTGAGTCCGCGGTGTGCGGCGTACTCACCGCCACCCCGGGCGTCACATTGCGCTGGCCCGACGGGACGACGACAGATGCGGTGCACGGCACCGTCACCGGATTGGGAGAATCATGAGCGACATCACCATCTCCGTGGCCGCCGCGGAATTCGGCCGCGACATGGGCGCGTGCTACCGGACCATCGGCGGGTTGATCGATCAGGCCCGCGAGCGCGGCAGCCACCTGCTCGTGCTGCCGGAGGCATGCCTCGGCGGCTACCTCCCCAGCCTCGGCGGCGCGGACGAGAACGAAGAAGCCAAACAACGCAGGTTGCGCAGCCTGCCGCCCGCCCTCGACCTGGACGGACCCGAGCTGCGTCACATCGCCACCATGGCCGGTGATCTGGTTGTCACGCTGGGCTTCTGCGAGGCCGACGGCGACACTCGCTACAACGCGGCGGTCACCCTGCACGGCGACGGCATCCTCGGCTCCTACCGCAAGGTGCATCAGCCCCTCGGCGAAAACCTCTGCTACGCGGCCGGAACCGAGTACCAGGCATTCGAAACCCCGGTCGGGCGCATAGGCATGCAGATCTGCTACGACAAAGCGTTCCCCGAGGCCGCGCGCAGCCTTGCCCTCGACGGCGCCGAGATCATCACCTCGCTGTCGGCCTGGCCGACCGCGCGCACGGCGACGGTCGAACGGCTCGAAGACGATCGGTGGAAGCAGCGCTTCGACATCTTCGATCGGGCTCGAGCGGTGGAGAACCAACTCGTCTGGGTCGCGTCGAATCAGTCGGGCACGTTCGGTTCGCTGCGGTTCGTGTGCAGCGCCAAGATCGTCGGCCCTGGCGGCGACATCCTGGCCGGCACCGGAGTTGCGGCGGGGCTCGTGACGGCGACCGTGGATGTCACTGAAGCACTGCGGCTTTCGCGTGGCGGTGGGATGTACAACCTGCGCGATCGCCGACCGGATCTCTACCACAGTGTCGTGCGCGAGTACGGGGTCATCGGACAGCCCGACCCGGCAGCAGGATTGGAGACGACCCATGCCTGACATCACCGACATGCGGGAACACCGGGATGTCGTCGTCATCGGCGGCGGGCAGGCCGGACTGTCGATCAGTTGGCATCTCACCCGGCGAGGCGTCGATCACGTAGTCCTCGAACGTCATTCGATCGCGCACGAATGGCGCGACAGCCGATGGGACAACTTCACGCTGGTCACCCCGAATTGGCAGTGCGTCCTGCCTGGATACGCCTACTCCGGACCCGACCCGGACGGCTTCATGAAGCGCGATGAGGTCTACCACTTCGTCCGCCGCTACGCCGACACGTTCGACGCGCCGGTCCGCGAGGGCGTCACGGTCACCTCGGTAACCCATTCCGCGACAGGCAGTTTCGACATCGAGACGACCCACGGGCCACTGCACGCCGGACAGGTGGTCGTCGCGGCGGGCGGCTATCACATCCCCGTCATCCCCCGCTTCGCCGACAAACTCCCGACCTCGATCACCCAACTGCACTCATCGCAGTACCGCAGTGCGGCGCAGCTGCCTAAGGGTGGCGTGCTCGTCGTCGGGACCGGGCAGTCGGGCGCACAGATCGCCGAGGACCTGCATCTGGCCGGTCGCAAGGTTCATCTCGTCGCGGGCGCGGCGCCGCGCGTCGCGCGCTTCTACCGCGGACGCGACTGTGTGGCATGGCTGCAGGACATGGGCCACTATGACGTCCCGATCGAGGATCAGCCGGGCGGGCTCGGCAAGCGGGAGAACACCAACCACTACGTCACCGGACGTGACGGTGGGCGCGATATCGACCTGCGCCAATTCGCGGTGGAAGGCATGGCGCTGTACGGCCGTCTTGTCGATGTGCACGGCGGCACCGCGTATTTCGAACCGTCGCTGGAGAAGTCGCTGGACGCGGCGGACGCGGTCGCGGAGAGCATCAAGGATTCCATCGATGCCTACATCGCCCGCGAAGGGATCCGGGCGCCGGTGCAGGCGCGGTATGTCCCGGTGTGGCGACCCGAGCGGGAGATCACCGACATAGATGTGGCCACCGCGGGGATCACCTCGGTGGTGTGGTCGGTCGGGTTCCGGACCGACTATCGGTGGCTTCGGGTCGGCGTCTTCGACGGCGAAGGTCACCCCTGCCACAACCGCGGTGTCACCGCGACACCCGGCCTGTTCTTCCTCGGTCTGCCGTGGCTGCACACCTGGGGCTCGGGCCGGTTCGCCGCGATTGCCAGGGACGCCGAGTTCCTTGCCGAACAGATCGGCATCCGGGTCCGCGAAACCGCCGCGGCCTGAGGCATATAGGCATGGCCGCCACTCGAATCGCCGCCCTGGCAGCACATTTCGGCATCGGAATCGGACGGGCGCTCGACAAGCTCGAAGGCATTGTCGAACGACTCACCCGCGACGGCGTCGAGTTGCTCGTACTGCCCGACGCCACCCTCGGTGGCTACATCGGCGATCTGCGCAACCCGGACCCGGCCACCGCGCCGGAGGCGATCGACCCGGACGGGCCGGAGATCCGCATGCTGTGTCGGATGGCGGGCGATATGACCATCTGCGTCGGTTATGCCGAACGCGCGGACGGACTTCGATACAACGCGGCGGTATGCCTCACCGGCGACGGCGTGCTCGGACGGCACCGCAAGGTGCACCAGCCCGCGGGCGAACACCTCGCCTACGCGTCGGGCGACCGCTTCGCCGCGTTCGATACGCCGATCGGGCGGATGGGCATGCTGATCGACTACGACAAGACCTTCCCCGAGGCCGCGCGCACCCTCGCGCTGGACGGTGCGCGGACCGTCGCCGCGCTGTCGGCCTGGCCCGCCAGCGTCACCGATCGGGCCTCCCGGATGCCCAACGACCGCCAGGCCCGGCTCTTCGACCTCTACGACCAGGCGCGTGCCGCCGAAAACCAGGTCGTGGTCGCCTCTTCCAACCAGACCGGCATTACCGGCAGCCTGCGCTTCCTCGGCCAGGCGAAGGTGGTCGGACCGGGCGGCGATGTGCTGGCCAGGACTTGGTCCAAAGGTGGTCTGGCAGTGGCGAATATCGATATCGACGCGGAGGTGGACCGCGCTCGCCGTGTGCTGCGGCACCTCGACGAGCGGCGGGTGGACACCTACCGGAACCTGTTACTCGAGAAGGGCGGACACTGATGCGCGTCGCGCTGCTCACCTACTCCACGAAACCGCGCGGCGGAGTGGTGCACACGCTCAACCTGGCGGAGGCACTCGACGCGGCCGGGGCCGAGGTGACGGTGTGGGCGTTGGGTCGAGGGGGCGATAGTGGTTTCTTCCGACCTGTCGACCCCACGGTGCACCTCGAGGTGGTGCCGTTCGCGCCCGACGACACCGAAACGGTCGGACACCGGATCATGCGCTCGATCCAGACCTTGCGTGCGGCATTCGCGCCCGACGATTACGACATCGTCCATGCGCAGGACTGCATCAGCGCCAACGCGGTCGATCGCTGCATCCGCACCATCCATCACCTCGATCACTTCACCACGCCGGTGTTGGCGCGCTGCCATGAGCAGGCCATTGTCAGGCCCTATGCGCGGATCTGTGTGTCAGCCGCCGTCGCCGAAGAGGTCCGCGCCGGTTGGGGTTTCGCGCCGACAGTCATTCCCAACGGCGTCGAATTCGACCGATTCGCCACGGCTGCGCGCGACACTTCCACCGCGATGGCAGGCCGTGCGGCGTGGCAACGCCGGTTCGGCCGATACGTGCTCGCCGTCGGCGGCATCGAACCACGCAAGGGCAGCCTCGACCTGCTCGAAGCCTTCGCCTTGCTCGCCGCCGAGCACCCCGAACTGCGCCTCGTCTTCGCGGGCGGCGAAACGCTCTTCGACTATCGCCACTATCGCGCCGAATTCGACACCCGCGCCGCCGATCTCGGTATCGAGGCCACCGTGCTCGGGGCTGTCGACCACACCGAACTGCCCGCGCTGGTTGCGGGCGCGGCGCTCGTCCCCTTCTTCTCCACCAAGGAAGGCTTCGGCCTTGCCGCCATGGAAGCTCTCGCCGCCGGAGTACCGGTGGTAGCGCGTGACCTACCGGTGCTGCGCGAAGTCTTCGGCGACACAGTCCAATTCGCCGAGACAGCCGCCACGATGGCGACACTGATGGCCGCGGCCCTGACCCCGGACCCGACCCGGGTACAACACGGCCGGACTCTCGCGGCGGGACTCAGCTGGGAATCCGCCGCCGCCGCACACCTCGACTTTTACCGCACCCACGGACTCCGCGACAGCGCAGGGCCAGCTCCAGTCGCGGTTGGTGGACTGCGGTAGCAGTGCGAGGAAGATCAATAGGCCCTTGGGGTTGAGTCCGCTGACGCCGATGCCCTTCACCAGGGTGCCCAGTCCGTGCCGACCGCCACCTCAGCTGCCATGCTTGGCGCCGACGGTTTGGCGAAGGTCATCGCACATCAGGTAGACCCGCCGACGATGGTGAGACCGGTCAGGATTCCCGGTGACCCGGCCACCACGGCACCGACTCCAGCCGCCGCAATGACGGTGATAGTGGCGTAGCCGAGCACGAGACCGCCAACGGCGGGAACGACGGAGCGACCGCGCCGTCGGCCTCACCTTCCAGGCACTGGTCTTCGTCACCACACGTGGGCGATATACCGGGACCAGGCACCGCCAACATCGTGGTCCAAGACGGCTGTGCGCAAGACTATTCCGAGCACATCGCGCTGGCGGGCAGCCCACGCGCGGCCGCCTTCGTCCTGAACGCGCTCGACCCGACCCACCCGCGGCGCCGTGTGCGTCATCACACCGTTCACCGGCTGGCCGGGATTCGGGCTCGCCTATCCGGAACGATGCCGCCGCCGCATGGTCAGCACGCCCGTACCCCAACCGACTACGAACATCACCAGCAGAATCAGCCACATCGGTGACCAGATGGTGATCAGCAGGAACTCGATCGACACCTTGTTGCGGTTCTCGGCGACGAAGATCACCGCCAGCACCGTCAGCGCGAGCGCCACCCACTGCGTCGGTGAAATCCGCGTCAGCAACGATCGGTTCTGGTTGGTACTCACAGCTTCCCCTCTGTATCGGGTCGGCGACCGTCGTTCTCAACCGCCGCCGGTCAGGACAGCACGTAGTCGGCGCGTGTCCTCGGGCGTCCATCCCGGGGGTTGCAGGATCGCCGCCCACGCATCGGCGATATCGGCCTGGAAGGTGTGCCCGTGTCCGTCGGGCACGTCCACCGACGACCAACGCCGCTGCGTTCCGGAAGTTTTCGGCGAATCTGCATTTCCCGTGTGGTCGGGTTCTGGCGCTGTCGTCGGAGGTGAACTCATCTGTGCCCCGGTAGCGGAAACCGAAATACAGAACGATTCTAACGGCAACCCTCGGGTTGCGCGATGTGTGCCGAAATACCTCTGGTAACCGGCTCGAGGTGCCACCGTGTCCGATCTCATCCGACGGAGATCGTGCACCCGTTCACGCCGACGACGATGTGATTTCAAGCTATATCTCGATAGGATTCACCTATAGCACGTGCCAGCGCCATACGACGATGCGCCTGTTCTGAACTCAGCAAATCATGATCTTGCTGACCTCACACCGATTTCGGTAACATCTATCGCACTGCGCCACCCCACTTTTACCGGCGGCGTATAGATAGCTGACAGATCGCCAACGTGGGTTTCGAACCGGGTGGTGGATGGATGTCGGATAGGAAACTGATTCTGATCACCGGAGCCGGCTCCGGATTCGGCCGGGACGCGGCGCTGATTCCCGCCACGATCGGACATGATGTGCTCGCCGTGGTCCACGACGAGCAACAGCGAACCGAACTCGCCAACGAGGTCTCCGCGCGGGCACTTCCCCTTCGGATGGAGATCCGCGAACCTCTCTCGGAATCCGATCGCGCGGCCGTCCTCGAGCGGTATGTCGATGGTTGCGCGTGGCGCCGGTCTGGTGATCTTCGTGTCGTCGATCGCGGGGCTGACCACCGGCCGCAACAGTCCGAGGATCTCGTGCACGCACGGGAGCGTGACGCATGGAGCCGCCAGCAGACAGGAACCGACCGTTCGACCCGAGAGGCACGCCATCATGGACAACCGGCCCACTGCCACAGACGCGACCACCACACCGCGCCCCGGACGAAAACACGGCGCGACCGGCGAACTGACCACCATCTGGAAGGTCAAGCCGGGACACCAGAAGCAGATCCGCGAGGCCCTCGAAACGCTCGACAATTGGCCGCTGGCGGAAAAGGCCCACGCGGGCGAACCCATCGGCACCCTGCGCGATCGGCGCTGGGTGCTGTTCGACGACGACTCCCGAATGCTGTTCGCCACCAACTACGACGGTGAGTGGGTGCCCTACATCGAGGCGTTCGCCGAACACAACGCGGCCGCCTTCGAAGTGATCTTCACCCATATCGAGGGCTGGCCCGAACTCGGACTCAGCGATCCCGGCGTCTTCGATTACATCATCGAGCATCGGCTCACCGCGATCGAGTACATGCGCTTCTACGACGGTACCGTGCACGAAATCCGCAAAGCGCTGGCGCTACAGAAGTCGTTCGACAAGCTGATCGACTCTCCCGCATTCCAGCTGGCGGCCGCCTCATCGCAGCTGCGGCGGGCGCGCGCTCAACGACGACTTCCTCGGTACCTATTACACGCTGTTCTTCAACGGCGGTACCGGACCGCACATCAGCGATGGCGTGGATCAAGCCACGGTCCCTGCGGGTAACGAATTCCCTTATGTCGCAGCGCCGAACGGAGACCCGGTATGACAGCCTTACGGCTCGACGATATCCAGGGCGGTGTGCTGCATCCGCTGCCGTTGCCGTACGTCGGCGCCTTCGACCTGCTGCGCATCGACAATGCCGACGCGGGCCGGACCTGGTTGCGGCGGGTGATCCCGGCGCTTCGTTCGGCGGTCGATCCTACCAACCCGGACGCCGACGCGTGGCTCAGCGTCGCGTTCACCGCGGAAGGACTGCGCGCGCTGGAGGTGCCGGCTGCCTCGCTGCGCAGCTTCGCCCCCGAATTCCGCGAAGGGATGGCAGCCCGCGCGTCGCTGCTGCACGACGTCGGCGACAGCGCTCCCGAACACTGGGAGGCGCCGTTCGGCAGACGCGACGTGCACGTCGCGCTCAGTGCGATGGCGCCTGATCAGAACCGCCGAGACACCTTGTTGGCCATGGTCGCCGAGGCCACCGCCGAAACCCCCGGCGTCGTACGAACATATCGACAGGAATGCCGTTCCTCCGACGGGCGTGAGGCCTTCGGCTTCACCGACAACACCAGCCAGCCATCGGTCGAGGGCAGCGGGCTCGATCCGTCGAGTACCGGCGAAAAGCCGATCAGGGCAGGAGAATTCATTCTCGGCTACCTCAACGAGTCGAGCCGGGTCGAACCGATGCCGCACCCCTACGAGCTCGGCCGAAACGGCACCTATCTCGTGATTCGCAAGCTGCAGCAACGCGTGCCCGAGCTTGGGCACTGCCCGCATGCCGACGCCGCCGGCCACGAAGCCGAGGAACTGCTCGCCGCCAAGATCATGGGCCGATGGCGCAGTGGCGCACCGGTGGTGCTCGCCCCCGAACGCGACGACCCGCCCCTCGGCGCCGACCACAGCCGCAACAACGACTTCGGTTACCGCGTCGAGGACGATGACTGCGGCTTCAAATGCACACTGGGATCGCACATTCGGCGCATGAATTCCCGCGATGCGGAGACCTTCGGCAACCCGCGCACGCACCGACTTATTCGGCGCGAGGCAAACTGCGGGCCACCGCTGCCGGAAGGAGTGCTGACCGGCGACAGCGCCGAGCGCGGCATGCTCTTCGCGTGCATCGGCGCCTCGCTGCGCAGGCAGTTCGAGTTCGTGCAGCAAGAATGGGTGAGCAGCGGCATCTTCCTCGACCACAATGGGGAGCGAGACCCGTTGTGCGGAGCCAATAACGGCACGGGCGTCTTCACCATCCCCGAACGCCCCATCCGCAGACGCATCCACGAGCTGCCCACCTTCATCGTCACCCGCGGCGGCGAGTACTTCTTCATGCCCGGACTGTCCGCCTTGCGCTGGCTCGCCGACCAGCACCGGTGAGGAGCCGACGTGACAGCCGAATGTCCCTCGACCACAGCCGGTTCCATCGCCCTACGGAACCCGCGGCTGTCGAGAAACCGTTGGTGAGCTTTTCGAGATCGCCGATCGAGATGGTTCCAATGCCGTTGATGAGCCCATTGATTCGGCTCTGGCCGACCTTGATGATCTTCCCCCCTCGGCCTGACTGAGGCCCGCAGTCCTGATCATATGGTCGATTTCGCGTCCCAGCAGCAGTTTTCGTGCGGTGTGCGATCGCGTTGCCATGGCCCCCCAGCCTATCCGGCCGCCCCGTTTCACCGGCTCCGGCGACCTGCTCAGCTACTTGTCCGCTCAGGTTTCCGAAGCATGATTATCACGGTACATTTAACACGTTAACGATGTCACGGCACGCTGAGGCAGCGGGGCGTCATCGACGTCGACCGTATCACGGGGGAAGGCGTCGGATGATGACGACCAGACCGATCGCCGACGACAGGCTGTTCCACAACACCTCAGCGCCGTAAGCAGTTTCAGCCCGCAGGCCCGCCGCCGCAACCGTGCCGGTGGCCGGGAAGCGGATCAGCGCCGGACGGTACTGTTGCCAGCCGGACGGTGTCGAGCCGGGACTGACCGACCTCACCGCACGAGAGATCTTGGCCGCCGAGCACACACTGCCGTATGCCCGCCGGCCGGCGGCGGCCGCCTTCCTGTCGGCCGACCTGGACGACGAGTAGGCACGAGTGGATCCATACAATGGAGCAGAGTTGACTTTCCCTGGCGTACAACAGATTCGGCTGTCATCCCCGGCGCAGTTCGAGAGCGCGGCAGCGGCTCGATTACGAGCGCTTCCGACGGCGGACGAACTGGTCGCCGCGATCCAGGGTAATAAGTCGAGCAACCACCCGGTCGCGGAGTTGGCGAACCTACTGGGAACCGCACACCGGCAGCGCATCGACCATTCCGGCCCAATCACCGAAATCGACGGCCAGCGCGCCGAATTGATCGTGACGATCGATGCCTGGGTGAATCGCAATGTCCCGTCCGCGCACGCCGGGCCGACCCTGCACACCGAATGCCTCGGCCCCGTCGTGGACCGGATGGCCGAACGTCAGGTGCAGACGCAGCTTGCCGCCGACGCATTCCCCCGCCACAGCGCGGATGCCCCGTCGAGCACACAACCGCCTGGCCGAAATCACCGACGCCTACGACACACTCGTCGCGGAGGTGCTCGGCGGCAAGCGCCGACTCCCCCGCGCCTCAGTAGCCACCCTCCGCCAGACCGAATGACCCGCGAGCCGCCGACCGATCACCCCGCCGACCGATCACCCCGCCGATCGGTCACCCGGCAGGGTCAGTCGCTGCCGACGTCACCGGTCTCCCATGCGCCGCCTCGATATCGTGGCCGTGTCGTAGCCGTGCCTGCTGAACAGCTCGAAAGAGCCTCCATTGGTTCCCGACAGCGCGGCAGTAGACCGCGGACGGGGCGAGTCAATAGCCCTGATCGGCCGCCCAGACACTTGCATCTGGAACAGTTGTTACCCCACAATAGTTGTGTGAATACAACCGTTGGGGAGCTGACGCCGCGGCGGAAGCTGCTCGTGCTGGCCACCTGCTGTTTGAGCCTGCTGATCGTGTCGATGGACTCGACCATCGTGAACGTGGCGATTCCGGCGATCCGCGACGATCTGCACGCGCCGCTGCCGCGGTTGCAGTGGATCATCGATATCTACACGCTCACGCTTGCGAGCTTGCTGATGCTGTCGGGGGCTGCGGCGGATCGATACGGGCGGCGGCGGGTGTTCCGGATCGGGCTGGTGATCTTCGCGGTCGGGTCGCTGTTGTGCAGCCTTGCGCCCACCATCGAGACGCTGATCGGGGCGCGGTTCCTGCAGGCCGTCGGCGGTTCGATGCTCAATCCGGTGGCCATGTCGATCATTACCCAGGTTTTCACCGGGAAGGTGGAACGTGCTCGTGCGGTGGGCATTTGGGCTGCGGTGGTCGGCATCTCGATGGCACTGGGACCGATGGTCGGCGGCGGACTGATCGATCTGCTCGGCTGGCGATCGGTGTTCTGGATCAATCTGCCGATCTGCCTGCTCGCCGTGGTTCTCACGACTATCTTTGTGCCGGAATCGAAGTCGGCCACGGTGCGCGGCATAGACCCCATCGGCCAGGTGCTGGCCATCATCTTCCTCTTCACGCTGGTATTCGGACTCATCGAACAGATCCCCGCGGTCTTCGTGGCGTCGGCCGTCGCCTTCGCGGCGTTCCTCCGGCACGAATCACGACGCACCGACCCGTTCATCGAGCTGCGGTTCTTCCGTAGCGTGCCGTTCGCCTCCGCCACGGTGATCGCAGTGTTCGCATTTGCCGCGCTCGGCGCGTTCCTGTTCACCTGCTCGCTGTATCTGCAGACGGTGCGGGACTATTCGGCCGTGCACACCGGCTTGCTGTATATGGCGATGGCGGTCGCGATGCTGATCTGCTCGCTACTATCCGGGCGGCTAATCGGCCGCTACGGCACCCGGCCGTCGCTGGTCTCGGGAGGTGTGGCGATGACCCTCGCCGCGGTGCTGCTCACCCGCTTGGACCCGAATACCCCGGTGTGGCTGCTGATCTGCGTCTTCGCGATCTTCGGGATCGGGTTCGGCATGGTCAACGCGCCGATCACCACGGCGGCGGTCAGCGGCATGCCGCTGGATCGCGCGGGTGCCGCCGCCGCGGTCGCCTCGACCAGCAGGCAAGTGGGCGTGACCATCGGCGTCGCCCTCTGCGGCGCGCTGACCGTGGCCGGCCTCTGGTGGCTGATCGCGGGGTTCACCGTGTGCATCGCCATACTGGGTATTGTCGCCAATACCCAGTGGGCCGAACGGTCCCGCGAACGCGTCGCCCCGATGATCGAACAGAAGGTCCCATCTCATGTCGGATGACGCCCCCACCGCAGACGCGGTATGGACCCTGCTCGCCAACCTGGTGGTGGACACCCGTGACCCGTGGAAGCGCGCGGCGGCCGAGCGAACAGGGCTGCCGTTCAGCCGGATTCGCATTCTGCGCCGCCTACGCCCCGGCCCGCTGACGCTCAGCCAGATCGCGCATGCCGCGGCCATGGATGCACCCGCCACCACGGTGGCGGTCAACAATCTCGAGGAACTCGGCCTGGTCAGCCGGGAGGTGGACCCGACCAATCGCCGACGCAAGCAGGTCTCTATCACGCTGAAAGGCCGTGCCGTACTGGCCCAAGCGATGGCGACCCCGGACCCCGCCCCTGCCGCGATCGCCGCGCTACTCCCGAGCGAGCTGCGGGAACTGCGCGATCTGCTCCGAAAGATCGAGCGCTGAGCGATGACGCCCAGTACACGATCGCGACCGACTGGACCACCGCACTGGCGACCCTCGGTCACCCGAACGGGAAGTAGCGGGCTTCACGCCAGGGCTTCCCAGCTCAGCGACGAAAACCCAGCAGACTCACCAGGTTGTCGAGCTGCAGCTCGAACATCTCGGACCGATCGGCGAAGGTGTCGCGGCCGTACATATCGAACACATCGAAGCTCACCGCGCCGAACAGCGCACTCCACACGGTGACGCCGCGGGAGACCAGCCAGTCCGGCACATCGAGATCGAATTCGTCGCGAACTTGCGCGAAGTTCTCTGCGAGCGCCGCGGATGCAGTGACAGGCTCGGACGGCTCGGTAAGCAATCCGGCGCGGTGTGCCTGCCCGTAGATCTGCTGTAGCGCAGCGATCACCCGGACCCCCGGGGCAATGGTCTGGTCGGCGGGTGCGTCGTATCCCGGCACGGGGGTGCCGAAAAGTAGCCCATACCAGGACGGTTCGGCCAAGGCCCACTCTCGCACCGCTCGCCCGAGCACCCGTAGGCGCTGCTCCGGGTCGTCAGCGGGCACCTTCGCCAGCGCGGCGTCCACCGCATCACCCAGCGCGTTGTACCCATCGACCACGAGCAGCGTGAGCAATTCATCGCGACTGCGCACGTAGCGATACACGGCCGACGAGACGACGCCGAGATCGCGTGCCACCGCGCGCAACGACAGCGCGGCGGCGCCGTCGGTCGCCAAATGTTCGCGGCCGATGCGAACGATGTCGGCCATGGTCTGCGCGCGGGCGCGAGCACGTGGAGTAGTCGGCATAGTGCCACCTTGCATTTTTCAGAGAGCGATGTCAACAACTGAGAGCACTGCTCTTGAAAGGTGGCGCCGCCGATTTCGGCAAGGCGGCCGTCCGAGTGGAGCTGTTGCGCGCTCGCGACACGCACGTCACCCCGACGGTCAGCGTCGCCGCCGCGGATTTCCTCGGTCCCTATGTCCGCGCCGCGGTGGCCGGCGAGCAAATGTTCGCCCCGATCCTGACCGGCAAGCGGGTGCAGGCGCTCGGCAAGATCGATCTCCTCCATTCGTTCACCTACGTTCTGGACCTCGCGGCCGCGATGATCCGCGCGGGCGCCCACGAAGCCGTCTGGAACACCGTCCTGCACGCCCCGACTGCGTGGCCGATCACGCAGCGTCAACTCATCGACGCGGTCGCGGGCGCGGCGGGCGTCTCCGCCAAGGTATTCGCCACGCCCGTGCCGGTAATGCGCGTACTGGGCTTGACCAACGAGTTGATGCGCGAACTCGCCGAGATCAGTTACCAGTTCACCCGGCCCTTCGTCCTGGACTCGACCGACAGCGAGCACCGGCTCGACCTACGTCCCACATCCCTCGACGAGGCCGTCGCAACCACCGTCGCCTGGTGGAAAACCCAGCTCTGACGCCCACTATGGGCGCAACCCTACTCGGTAGTAGTGTTAGCGCTGTCACTGGCGACACTGATCGAGGAGCACCACCATGACCCAACGGGAGACGGATTTCGACGTTCTCATCGTCGGTTCCGGGTTCGGCGGCAGCGTGACCGCCCTCCGGCTGGTCGAGAAGGGCTACAAGGTCGGTGTGCTCGAGGCTGGTCCGCGCTACGCCGATGACGAACTGCCCGAGACCAGCTGGGACCTGCGGAAATTCCTCTGGGCGCCGAAGCTCGGCTGCTACGGCATCCAGCGCATCCACCCGCTGCGCAATGTCCTCATCCTCGGTGGCGCCGGTGTCGGCGGCGGCTCGCTGAATTACGCCAACACGCTCTACGTGCCGCCGGAGCCGTTTTTCCAGGACCAGCAGTGGCGCGACATCACCGATTGGCGCGCGGAACTGACGCCGTATTACGAGCGCGCGCAGAAAATGCTCGGCGTGGTGCGCAACCCGCACATGACTCCGGCCGACGAGGTGTTCAAGAAGGTCGCCGACGATATGGGCGTCGGCGACACCTTCGTGCAGACCCCGGTCGGCGTGTTCTTCGGCGAACCGGGAAAGACGGTGGCGGACCCGTACTTCGGCGGTGTCGGCCCGGACCGCACCGGCTGCCTCGAATGCGGTGAATGCATGACCGGCTGCCGCCACGGCGCCAAGAACACGCTGGTTAAGAACTACCTGTACCTCGCGGAAAAGGCGGGCGCGCAGGTGATTCCGATGACAACGGTCACCGAACTTCGGCCGCTGCCCGACGGCACCTGGGACATATCGACCGAACGCACCGGCGCCTGGGTGCGCAAGCGTCCGGTGACCTACACCGCCGGGCAGGTCGTCCTCGCCGCGGGCACGCTCGGTACCCAGAAGCTGCTGCACGCCATGCGCGACAAGGGGATGCTGCCCGAATTGTCGGACCGGCTGGGCGAACTCACCCGCACCAACTCGGAATCCATCGTCGGCGCCGCGACCAAGAAGGTCACCCCGGGTATCGATTTCACCCGCGGTGTGGCGATCACCTCGTCCATCCACCCGACCCACGACACCCACATCGAACCGGTCCGCTATGGCAAGGGCTCGAATGTGATGGGCCTGTTGCAGACACTGATGGTCGACGGCGGCGGGCGGGTGCCGCGCTGGCTGCGGTTCCTGGGAACGGTGCTGCGCCACCCGCTCACGCTGCTGAGCTTCCTCAGCGTGCGGAATTGGAGCGAGCGCACGATCATCACGCTGGTGATGCAGCACCTGGACAACTCCATCACCACCTACACAAAGCGCGGCGTCTTCGGCCGCAAACTCACCAGCAAGCAGGGTCACGGCGAACCCAACCCGACCTGGATCCCCGCGGGCAATGAAGTGACCCGCAGGGTCGCCGACGAGATCGGCGGCGTCGCGGGCGGCAGTTGGGGCGAGATCTTCAATATCCCGCTGACCGCGCACTTCCTGGGCGGCGCGCCCATCGGCGCCGACCGCGAAGCCGGCGTGATCGACGCCTACCACCGGGTGTACGGATATCCGACCCTCAGCGTGGTGGACGGCGCGGCCGTGTCGGCGAACCTCGGCGTGAACCCGTCCCTGACGATCACCGCCCAGGCCGAGCGATCCGCCGCGTACTGGCCGAACAAGGGCCAGCAGGACCAGCGCCCCGCGCAAGGCGCCGCCTACCAACGGATTTCGCCGATCGCGCCCAAGAACCCGGTGGTGCCCGCCGCAGCGCCTGCCGCGCTGGTGCTGCCGATCGTCGAAATCCGCAACTCGGCCGAGGATACTCCCGCCGCGGGGTGAAGCCGCATTGGCGCCGTCAATCGATGAGGTCGGGCAACTATTAGCATCGCCAGCGGAAGGAATCCTCTCCGAGAGTTATGGCGAGCCGACCGGCACGCCGACCACCTCGTCGACAGATTCCGGTCTGCGGGCGAAGTGCTGGGCGAGGATGGCGCAGGTGATCAATTGGATCTGGTGAAAGATCATGAGCGGCAGCACGATCAGCCCGACCGGCCGCCCGGCGAAGAGCACCGCCGCCATCGATAGTCCGGCCGCGAGGCCCTTCTTCGATCCGCAGAAGACCAACACGATCCGGTCGGGCACCGAGAAGCCCGCGACCTTGCCGACCGCTGCGGTCATGGCGAGGACCGCGGCGAGCAGACCGGCGCAGACCGCCGCGGCGGCGAGCACGCGCCATATCGACAGTTGACCCCAGATGTGTTCGGCCATACCGGCGCTGAACGCCGAATAGACCACGAGGAGCACCGACCCCCGATCGACCACCCTGAGTAACGCGGGCCGCCGCAGCAGCCATCGAAGGCGGGGTCGCAGTAGTTGGCCGACCAGGAACGGCAGCAGGAGTTGGACCATGATGACCAGCACCGCCGACGGCTTGACCTCAGCCGTACCGGTGGTGTTCATCAGCAACACCACCAGCAGCGGCGTCGCGAAGACGCCGACGAGGTTCGACAGCGAGGCGCTGACGACGGCGCCCGCGACATTGCCTCGGGCGATCGAGGTGAAGGCGATCGACGATTGCACCGTGGAGGGCACCAGGCACATGAACAGCACACCGGTATAGAGGTCATTGGTCAGCACGGAGGGAACCAGCATCCGCAGCGCCAGCCCGATGAGCGGAAACACGATGAACGTGACGCTGAGCACCACGGCGTGCAACCGCCAATGCCGCAGTCCCGCGATTGCTTCCCGCGGCTCCAGCCGAGCGCCGTAGAGCACGAACAGCAGGCCGATCGCGATCTTCGTACCCTGGTCCACTACCGCCGCCATCGTGCCCTGGGCCGGAAAGACGCTGGCCAAAACCGCGCATCCGACGATCCCCAGCACGAACCCGTCGATGTAGATCTTGTTGAGGTACTTCACGCTGATCACGCTACGGACCGGCTATTGATCGCGATAGGCGCTCAATCAGATATATGAAAACCGTATGTGTGATAAATTGAGGCGTGCTCGACCCAGAACTGCTGCGCACCTTCCTCGCCGTCGAACGGGCGGGCGGATTCACGGCCGCGGGCAAGGTCCTCGGCCTGCGGCAGTCCACGATCAGCGGGCACATCGCCAGGCTCGAGAAGGCGACCGGGCGGGTGCTGCTGCGCCGCGATACCCGAAACCTCGCGCTCACCGCCGACGGCGTCGCGATGGTCGGCTTCGCCCGCACCATCCTCGCCGCGCACGGTCAGGCCGAGCTGTACTTTCGCAGTTCGACCCTCACCGGCCTGCTCCGGTTCGGTGCGTCCGACGATCTGGTAGCCAGCGAACTCCCCGACGTCCTGCTGGAATTCCGGCGCACCCATCCCGGCGTCGATCTCGAATTGACCGTCGGGCTCAGCGAGACACTGAAGACTCGCATGGAGTCCGGCGAGTTGGATCTGGTGTTCGGCAAACGCATACCCGGCGAACGACACGGCGAATTGATCTGGCGTGACCGTCTGGTGTTCGCGGGCCCGCCCGGCGCCACGGGGCCGGATGACCCGGTTCCGCTGGTGACCTACCCGGAGCCCAGCCTCGCCCGGCGCATCGTGCTGCGGGCATTGGAGCGCGAGGGCCGGGTCTGGCGCACCACCTGCGTCAGCGACAGCCAACTCGGCCTGCGCGCCGCCGCGCTCGCTGGGCTCGGCTACGCCATTCACGCCGAAAGCCTGCTGCCCGACGGCCTCGTCAAGATCGACGACCCGCGCCTGCCCGACCTCGGCGACCTGGAATTCGTCCTGATGCATCGCCGGACGCACCTCACCCGCCCGGAACAGGCCTTGCGCGACGCCATCACCGCCAATGCCCATCGCCTGCACGGACTTTGACCCGCCCGTCAGCCGACGATCCCCGCGGAGCCCTGCTCGGCACAGCCGCCCTGGCGGGGGCGCTGTACGCCTCGGGAATCACAACACAGACTCCGCACATGTATTACCGCGCCGCGGTGCGCTCGATGTCGATGAGTTGGCACAACTTCTTCTACGCGGCGTTCGATCCCGATGCGATACCGGCAAGCGTGCGCTGGGCCACGGTTATCGTCGCGGTGGCGTGCTGCCTGGCCGCCGCGCTCGCTCGCGGCACTCGTGAAGAAGATTCCAGCGGCGCCACGCTATCCGCTGATGTCCTTCACATCGATACTCGCGGCGCCTGTCATTTTCGTGACCGGGAGCCCAGGGCGGAGTTTCCCGAATTCCCGCTGCCCTGTCCTACCTGCCGATGCCGAGCCCGGGGAGGCGCGGGACGTGCTAGGGCGCCGCATCGCGCGGATCGCCGCAACCCGCAGGAAACTCGAACACAAAACACCACATCGACTGGGCACAGATCGTCAGCCCAGACATAACCGCCGACCAGTGGGACGCCTGGGTCACCGCAGGGTGTGCGCGGACGGTGAGATCCGCCAGGCGCATACTCGGGCGGTGGCGTATGTACAGACTCCGTTGTCGGTGTTCAGCGTGCTCGATTCCTGGCAGTGGGATTGGTCGACGACGCTCGTGGTCGCGGTGTTGGGCGTCGGTTACTGGCGCGGCAATTCCGCCGCCGCGCGCGTTGGCAAGGGTGTGAGCGCGGCGCGGATGTCGTGCTTCCTTGGCGTCGGCCTCGGCACGTGGGTGCTGGCGACGATGAGTTTCGTTGGGGTGTACGCGGATACGCTGTTCTGGGTCCGGGCCCTCCAGGTGCTCATGCTCCTGTTGGTCGTGCCGTTCGGGTTGGCGCTCGGCAAGCCGGTCACGGTGCTGCGGAACGGCGGGGCGATCACTCGTCGAGAAAGGATCGACGCCGCGCTCGCGAGCCGGGTGGCCCGCCTGCTGACCTATCCGGCGGTCACCTCGCTCATCATGCTGGCCACGCCGTGGTTGCTGTATTTGACGCCTTGGTATCGCGCCGTGCTCGAGGACGAATCGGTGGACATGCTGACCCACATGGTGTTGGTCGTGGTCGGATTCGCCTACTTCTACTCCCGCGTTCAGGTCGATCCGGTGCCGCGTCGATACTCGCAGGTGATCTCGTTGGTCATCACCATCGCGGAGACCCTCGGCGACGGGGTGCTGGGCGTGGTGATCTGGCTGGGGCCGGCCATCGCCGCCGACTATTATGCCGCGCTCGGCCGCACGTGGGGGCCGTCGCCGAGTACCGATCAGACCATCGGCGCGGGAATCCTCTGGATAGTCGCCGATGTGCTCGGTTTACCCTTCCTGTTCGTGCTGATGCGGGCTTTCCGAGCCGACGAGCGGCGCGCCGGGGCCCGCATCGACGTCGAACTCGACGCTCTGCAAGCCGAATCCGGCACGCGCCCAGCGGATCTCGACGATCCGGCGGAGCCCAATCCGACTTCGACGCTGTGGTGGCAGAACGACCCGCAACTACAGGACCGTTTCCGGCGACAGCACTGACCACGCAGTCGTACTGCGGCGGCACCGGCTGGCTCCCACGCGTCGGTGGCTCCGGAGGCAAAGAAAGCACGATCAGCGCCTAGCCGATTCGTTTCATCGCCGCACCCTCCCGGTCTGCGCACGTCGGACACCGCCGCGGCGACGTACCGACTGTGGTCGGTTCGAACGTCTGAGCAACGTTGAAGCTACCAACACCGCAAGGACGGTTACCTGGTAAGTGCCTCGTTGATGAGGGGCCAGGAGTTGTGCAGGTCTTGCCACTGTTCGAGACCGCACTCGCGAAGTGATCGAGAAGAAGGTTTACTAAGCTAACTGTACAGTTGGCTTAATAAATAGTAGGCTTCAAATATGAGGACACAGCGGACCGAGCCGCCAGCAGAGCTGTCCGTCTTGGCGGGCGAACTCCGAGTCGCGCTCGGACAGCTCATGCGCAGGCTCCGCGAGCAGGTAGACGGCAGCGATCTCACGAGGTCGCAGACGTCGGTCCTCGGTCGCCTCGAGCGCGACGGTTCGGCGACAGCAACGGCCCTCGCTCGCGCCGAGGGTATTCGTCCGCAGTCGATGGCGAAGATCATCGACGCCCTCGTAGCGGCCGGACTAGTCAGCGGCTCCCCCGACCCGACCGACGGCCGGAAGACGATGCTGAGCGTCACCGACGCCGCGCGCGAGGAATTCCGCACCGGGCGGCGCGCGCGGGAGGACTGGCTGACCCACGCGATCGAAGCCACTCTCTCCGCCGACGAGATCAAGCAATTGTCCTCGAACACAGAGCTTTTGAAACGTCTGGCCCAGTCCTCCTGACCTGCCGTCGTCGCGACCGACCAATTGCGCCGAGTCGATCAGGCATGCGCCAGTAGGCGCCTGTCTTTATTCGCCCTGCCGATTTCACAGTGATCGGAGCCTTCTTCACCGAAAGGACATCAGCATGCCCATCACCACCCTCGATCCGAAAACCGCCCTCATCGTCGTCGATCTTCAGTGCGGCATCGTCGCTTTGCCACTCGCGCACCCGGTCACCGACATCGTCGAACGCTCGACATCGCTGCTCGAGGCGTTCCGCAGCCGCGGCCTGCCGGTCGTGCTCGTCAACGTGGCGGGGGCGCCGACGGGCCGCACCGACGCGGGAACCGGCGGCCACACCTTCCCCGAGAGCTGGACCGATCTGCTTCCGGAGTTGGAGCAGCAGCCCGACGACATCACCGTCACCAAGCACGCGCGCAGCGCCTTCACAGGAACCGGCCTGGCGCAACGCCTTCGGGAGCTCGGTGTGACCCAGGTGGTCGTCACCGGCATCGCCACCAGCAGTGGCGTCGAGTCGACGGCCAGGGACGCGCACGAGCAGGGCTTTCACGTAACCCTGCCGGTCGACGCCATGACCGATTCGGTCCTTGCCAGACACGAGCACAGCGTGAGGGAAATCTTCCCGCGCATCGCCGAGAAGGGCACCACTCAGGACGCCCTGGACGTCCTGACCAGCCGGTCATGATTACCGCGACCGACACGGCCACCACCCTCGACAAACCATTCGGTTGGCGATTCAGCAGTCCGCTGCTGCTCGGGTCGACCCTCAACCCCATCAACAGTGCGATGCTCGCCACCGGTCTGGTCGGTATCGGGTTGGACTTTCACAAGGGGCCGGGCACCACGGCGTCGCTCATCTCCGTGCTCTATCTCTCCAGCGCGATCATGCAGCCGACCATGGGCAAGCTGGCCACCATCTTCGGCGCCCGCCGCATCTTCGTCACCGGACTGGCCGTCCTACTCATCGCGGGCGTAATCGGTGCGACCGCACCGGCTTTCAATTTCCTGCTGCTCTCCCGGGCACTGATCGGTGTCGGCACATCGGCCGCCTATCCGTCCGCCATGGCGCTGGTGCGCAAGCGAGCGGACGAGATGAAAACCGGTGTGCCGAGCCGGGTCCTGGGAAACTTCTCCATTGCCTCCCAGGTCACCACCGTCATCGGCCTACCGCTCGGCGGCCTGCTTGCCGGAGTCTTCGGTTGGCGTGCAATCTTTTTCGTCAATGTGCCACTCGCCTTGGTCACTCTGATCTTCACGTTCATCGGCGTCGCGAAGGTCGGTCCGACAGCGAAGGCAGGCCGTGATTCTGTCGTCACGACGATCGACCTACCCGGCATCGCGCTGTTCGCCGGGACGATCACCAGCCTGCTGCTGTTCCTCTCCAGCCTGCGATCACCGAATTGGTGGTTGTTGCCCGCGGCCGTCGCGCTCGGCGCGGCCCTTATCGTCTGGGAACGACGCAGCCGCAGTCCCCTCGTCGACGTCCGCATGCTCGGCCGCAACCAGCAACTGCTGCGCACCTATCTGCGCCAGATGATCGTCGCGCTCGGCATCTACACGGCGCTCTACGGCACGACCCAGTGGATGGAGCAGAGCGCGCACTACACGGCATCCCAGGTGGGGTTGATCATGCTGCCGCTCTCGGCCATCAGTATCGTCGTCGCCCGGCTCGTCTCCGCACGCGGTTGGGTGCGCTGGCCCCTCAGCCTGAGCGCAATCTCGATGCTCCTGACCGGCGGGATCATGCTCTCGATCAGCCACACGTCTTCAGTGCTCATCCTGATCGGTATGTCGTTGCTCTTCGGTCTCGCCAACGGCTTCAGCGGCTTCGCCAACCAGGCGGCCCTCTATGTGCAGGCGCCGGCCGATAAGATCGCGATCGCCTCGGGGCTTTACCGGACGTTCGCCTACTTCGGCGCGATCTTCTCCTCCAGTCTCATCGGGATCGCCTTCGGATCCGCCGCGACCGACGCCGGATTCCATGTCGTCGCGTTCGTCATCGTCGGCATCGGCGTCGTCGTCCTGCTGATGGCCATCCTCGACAGGAAGATCCCCGCACTCGCGCACCAGTGAGTCGACAGCCGCCGCGCGCCTTCTTCGAGAAGGAAGTCGCACCGAACGTCGACAAATACATCGACCAGCACCATGTCGACCACGACCTGTGGCACAAGGCGGGCGAACTCGGCCCGCTCTGCCTGTCCATCCCCGGGGAATACGGCGGTGGCGGTGGCACTTTCGCGCACGAGGCAGTGCTGATCGAGCGTCACCGTCCCGCATGCGGACGTAGCGGCCTGCCGTCAGGACCACCCGCTGTCAGGACAGAATGGCGAGTACCGGGGGGCGCGGCGATGCCCGCTTTCTTCGGGAGATGACGCACTGTCCTGATCTCGGTCCGCACCTCCCCGTGCCGACGTGCGTGCTTTCGGTGCCTGGGCACCGAAAGCACGCACGAGATCGTGGTCAGTGGGCGTTCTTGGTGAACTCCGTGGTGAAGGTCTTGCTGAGATCGATTTGCTTGCCCTTCACAGTGGGGTCGAAGGAGTTCAGCACGTTGAGCACGGTCTGCGGGCCATCCGCCGGCATGATGCCGTCGGCGGTGAACATCGCCTTGCCCGCGTCGAGCGCCTTGCTGTAGTCGTCCTTGGAGATGTTCGCGTTGCTGGTGTAGTCCGCGGGCAACTTGTCGGCGATCTCGGCGCCGCTGTGGGTGCTGATCCACTTCAGGGTCTGCACGTAGGCGTTGGCCAGCTTCTGAGCCGCCGATTTGTGGTTGTTGACCCAGCTGGTGGTCATGTACAGGCAAGCGGCGGGGTAGGTGCCGCCGAGGGCGGCGCGGGCACCTTCTTCGGTGCGCATATCGATCAGGACCTTCGCGTCACCCTTCTTGAGCAGCGCAGTGATCGTCGGCTCCGTGGTCATGCCGCCCTGGATCTTGTTCTGTTCCATGGCCGCGATGAAGGTGGAGCCCGCCTCAACGCCCACCGAGGTGACCTGATCCGGGGAGAGCCCGGAGCGGACGGCCAGATACTTGGTGAGGAAGTTGGTCGACGAGCCCAGACCGGTCACGCCGACGCTCTTGCCCTTGAAGTCGGCAAAGGTGTGCACGTCGGTCGCCTGGGTGGACACCACTTCGACCTCGCCAGGCACCTGAGCCATCTGCACCACCGACTCGGTCGCCTTGCCCTTGCCCTGCAGGTCGATGTTGTGGTCATAGAAACCGACCACGCCGTCGACATTTCCGGCCAGCATCTGCGTTTCCGCGTCCACTCCTGCCGGTTCGTCGGACAGTTCGACCTGGAGGCCGTTCTTGGCGTAGAGGTCGAGTTGCTTGGCCAGGATGGCAGGCAGGTAGATCTGCTTGTTCATACCGCCGACCATGATCTTGACGTGATCCATGCCGTCGGCGCTTGGACCCGAACTGGACGAACCACCGCAGGCGGTGAGGGTGAGCGCGAGCAGCGCGACGGTCGCGCCGATCGTGACGGTCTTGACGGTCTTGACGGTCTTGACGGTCTTGACGGTCTTGATGGACATGATTCTCCTTGAAATGAGTGGGCGACCGGAGCGGTCAGGAGTTCGGGGTAGGTGAAGCGGTCACGCGGCCAGTTCCATGTCGGACAGCTGCGGGGGACGCCAGGCGAGCAGGCGTCGTTCCAGGCGGGTGATCACGGCCTCGGCGACCAGCGCGAGCACGGCCATGATCACCATCGCGGCGAACACGCCGTCGATGTTGAAGTTGCCCTGCGCCTGACGGACCAGCAGCCCGAGTCCCTTTTGGGCGCCGAGGAACTCCCCGACGATCGCGCCGATCAGCGCGAATCCGAAGCAGCTGTGCAGGCTGGCGATGATCCAGGTGAGGGCCGATGGCAGCACCACCTGCCAGGTGACCTGGGTCGGGCTGGCGCCGAGGATGCGTGCGTTCGCGATGAAGTTCCGGTCGACCTCACGGGTGCCCTGAAAGGCGTTGAAGAACACCACGAAGAAGACCAGCACCACGGCCAGGGCAACCTTGGAGGACAACCCGAGCCCGAGCACCACGACGAAAACCGAACCGAGCACGATACGGGGAATCGCGTTGAGCGCCTTGATGTAGGGCGCGAAAACCTCGGCCAGCAGCTGGATCCGACCCAGTGCGATGCCGGACACGACACCGAGCACAACGCCGATGGCGAAGCCGAGCAGCGCCTCCTGCAGGGTCACGCCGATCTGCTCCCACAGCGAACCCGCGTCGGTGCCCGACTTGGCCCATTGGGTGAGCTGGTCTACGATGCCGCTGGGGCTGCCGAAGAAGAAGCTATCGATCAGACCCCATCGGCTGGCCAACTCCCAGCCGCCGAAGATGAGGACGAACAATCCCACCTGGATTCCGTGGACGAGAATGCTGCGACGGCGGGCTGCCCGGCGGGACCGCTGACTCTCGGTGACGCTCGATCTTTCGGTGGCGTGGGACTTTACGATGGTGGACATGGATTCTCTCCCGGTCATTCGGTAAGGCTCGAGGTGCGGGCATAGGCGAGCTGGACCTCGTCGCGCAGCGACTCCCAGATCTGTTGGTACAGCTCGACAAACCGGGGATCGAACCGGATTTCCTGGACCGTGCGTGGGCGCGGCAGATCCACCTCGAAGGTGGCCTTGATCGTGCCCGGCCCCGCCGTCATCACAACCACCTTGTCCGCCAAGGCAATTGCCTCCTCCAGGTCGTGGGTGACGAATACGACCGAGGGACGGGTCTGCTCCCACAGATCGAGCAGTTCGTCGGACATGATCGACCTGGTCTGTACGTCCAGCGCACTGAAAGGCTCGTCCATCAACAGGATTCGCGGTTCGTTGATCAGGCTCTGCGCCAGTGCGACCCGCTTACGCATGCCGCCGGAGAGCTGGTGCGGGTGATGGTTCTCGAAGCCGGACAGGCCGACCCTGCGCAGCCAGTCCCGCCCCCTGGCGAACGCGTCGGCCTTGCTCTGCCCACGGAACAGTGGCCCTGCGGCGACATTGCCCAGCACGGTCTTCCACGGGAGCACGGCGTCGTTCTGGAACATGAAGCCGATACCGGGATTGATGCCACGCACCGGCTCCCCGTCGACGAGGACCTCACCCTCGGACGCCCGCTCGAGGCCGGACACCAGGGTCAGCGTGGTGGACTTGCCGCAGCCAGTGGGGCCGACCACCGCGCAGAACTCGCCGGGGCCGACGGTCAGGTCGAGGTCACGCAGGGCGGTGTACGCGCCGCCGTCCGGGGTGCGGAATCGTTTCGTAACAGACCGGAGTTCGATGGTCGCGGTGGCGTCGGCGCTCCGGTCGCCGACCTCGGTGCGCTGCTCAGTACTGATCATTGGTCCGCCTCGCGGTGCCTGAATGTGACGTGTTTCACAGGAGCGTAGATAGCGGCGAATGGCATGGAAACGCATGCGAGGGTTGTGCGACTAGCGGGCCTAACTGGGCATTGTGAGCCTTCTGTGCACGCCACGGCACTTCTCATCGAGGCCCGCGGTGATGCACACTTGAACTCCCCGCGGCGGCAATCAATGAAGAAGAGTTACGTGTGACACGCGGCGCGAAGCTGTCCACCCGGATCCTGGTGGGCCAGGTGACAATCCTCATCATCACGGTGGCAATCGGCTTCTTCCTGTACCGGCAACACACCAGGGATGTGCTGGACCGCCAGTACGAACAACGCGCGCTGGCCATCGCCGAGACCGTGGCAGCCATGCCCGCGATCAGCGCGGCGGTAGCCGCCGGGCAGGACCCCTCGGGCACTGTCCAGGCGCTCGCCGAACAGGTCCGGCAGAGCACCGATGACGTGAGCTACGTCGTGGTCATCACGAGCGATGGCACCCGGCTGTCGCACCCCAACTCCGCGTTGATCGGCAGAGTTGTCGAGGAACCGGTCATCGCGCTGGACGGCCGTCCGCACACCGGCCTCGACTGGGGCAGCCTCGGTCGCTCGGCCAACGGCAAGGCTCCGGTTCACGGGCCGGACGGCGCGATCATCGGCGAGGTGTCCGCGGGCATCCTCGAGGAACAGGTCGATCTCCAGTTCGCCCAGGACCTGCCCGCCGTCGGCCTCTACACCGCACTCGCACTCGCACTCGGCGCGTTCATGGCGCTCCTGCTTGCCCACCGACTCAAGCGGACGACCTTCGGACTGGAACTCCACGAGATCGCCGCCCTGCTGCAGGAACGCGAGGCCATGCTGCACGGCGTGCGGGAGGGCGTGGTCACCTTCGACCGAAACGGCCGGATCACGCTGATCAACGACGAGGCCCGCAGGCTGCTGGACGTGCACACCGGCGTGCTCGGGCAACGACTGGCCGAACTGCTGCCCGAGGGCAGGCTGCGCGAGGTGCTCTCCGGCGAGATCGAAGGGGCCGACCAGGTCGTGTTGACCGACGAGCGCAGCCTGGTCGTGAACCGGCTCGCGGTCAACCTCCGCGGCCGGGCGCTCGGCGCGGTGGCCACGTTGCGCGACCGCACCGAGATCGAGGATCTACTGCGCGAACTCACCAGCACCAGGGGTCTCACCGACGCGCTGCGGGCCCAGCAACACGAGTTCTCCAACCGGCTGCACACCCTGGCCGGTCTGCTCGAACTGGGCGACACCGTCGAGGCGCTCGCCTACCTCACCGACGTTTCGGGGCTGACCGACGATTTCGCCGAATCGGTCAGCGCGGTGATCGACAGCCGCGTGGTGGCCGCGCTGATCGTGGCCAAGGCGTCGGTGGCCGCCGAACGCGGGGTGACCCTCTTGCTCACCGAGGACTCCTGGCTGCCAGGACCGCTCGCTGACGCCAACGCCGTGGTGACCATTCTCGGCAACCTTATCGACAACGCGATCGACGCGGCCGCGCTGCTCGATCCGGAGTCGGCCCACGTCACCATCCGGCTGCGGCGCGACGACGGTCACCTCACCATCCGGGTCAGTGACACCGGTCCGGGGGTGCCCGCGGACGCCTCGATCTTCAAGGCCGGTTTCACCACGAAGGCCGCTCGTTCGGACGGCGGGCGAGGGCTCGGCCTTGCCATTGTGCGCCGCCAGGTAAGCCGATTGGGCGGCGAGATCAGCGTTACCGAGGGGCCCGGCCCCGCCTTCACGGTCGTGCTACCCGACCGTGAACCCACAACGATGTGGAGAGCCACACCATGATTCGCACCCTCATCATCGATGACGACTTCCGTGTCGCCCGTATCCACGCCGCCTATGTCGGCCGGGTCATCGGGTTCACCGTGGTCGGCCAGGCCCACAATGTGCACGACGCGGTTCGGGCGGCAGCCGATCTGCGACCCGATCTCGTGCTGCTCGACCTGTACCTGCCCGACGGGCACGGGCTGGACCTGGTCCACACCGTCACCGACGCCGCCCTGCAGCATCCGGACTTCATCGTCATCACGGCCGCACGGGACGCGCACAACATTCGGGGCGCGATGCAGCTCGGTGCCGTGCACTATCTGGTGAAACCCTTCGGCTTCACCAGATTGCGCGATCAGCTGACCGCGTACCGGGATCTTCACCAACGGATGCGCGACCTCGGCGAGGCCAGCCAGGAAGACGTCGACGCCCTCTATTCGGCGCTACGCACGCCCACCGGCCCCTCGTTGCCAAAGCGGCATTCGGCGCCGACCATGGCCTTGATCCTGGACGCCGTCCGCGACTCTCACCCCGATGTGTCGGCCACCGAGGTGGCGGCCATGGTCGGCATCAGCCGCCCCACCGCGCAGCGCTATCTGTCCCTGCTTGCCCAGCAGGGCGTCATCCAACTGCACCTGAGATACGGCGGCCTCGGTCGGCCCGAGCAGCGCTACCGGGCGCCCAGCTGACATTGCTCAGAAGTCCGCCAGACCGTGTCCGGGCGGGCCGCGTCGGCCGATGTTTCACTTTCAGCGGGGCCTGGTGGTCGTCGCACGTACCGAGAACGCCGAAATCCTGTGTCGCGCAACGGCACTCGCCGGGACCGACGCCGATGTGCTGCTGGTCGACGGCGTCCGCGATGCCGAAACGATCACCCTTGTCCGTCGAGTGATCGGAGATAAACCCTTGTTCAACCAGATTGCCGGTGGCCGTTCACCGCGGTGGTCGCTCGCCGACATCGCCGCGCTCGGTGTGGATGTGGCCATCTGGGCGCAGGTCATCACGATCCTGGGCTAGGCATTCGCGTGGGACCATGTCCCCACGCGGCGGTTCTTCCAGCAAGGCTGGAAATGTTCCCGCGCGACTACGAGAACATCCCCAGCTGGCTCCGTGCTGATGGGTAGCACGGCGAGGCAGCGATCGGCTGCCCGCCCGCTCAGGTGACGATGCGGAGTGGGTGTTCGAGCAGATCCCTGAGTTGCTGCAGGAAGGTGGCGGCGGTTGCGCCGTCTACCGCACGATGGTCGGCGGACAGGGTTACTCGCAGGATCTTGCGCGCGACGACCTGACCGTCGACAAGTTGCAGCTGGTCGCCGGCGGCGCCGACGGCGAGGATGGCGGCCTGGGGTGGGTTGATCACGGCGGCGAATTGCTCGATGCCGAACATGCCGAGGTTGGAGATCGTGAAGGTGCCGCCGGTCATCTCGTCCGCGCGGAGTTTGCGGGCGCGTGCCCGTTCCGCCTTGTCCCGGCTCTCGGCAGCGATCTGGGAAACGCTTTTGCGGTCGGCGTCGCGGATCACCGGAACTACCAGTCCGGCCGGAATCGCGACGGCTACCCCGAGGTGAACTCCGTTGTGCCGCAGCAGTTTGTCACCGGCGAAGGAAACGTTCACCGCGGGGTCGGCACGCAGCGTGGCGGCCACGGCCTTGATGATCAGGTCGTTGACGCTGACCTTCCCGGCATCGGCGATCCGCAGCGTTTCGTTGATGTCGGCCCGGAAGCCCAGCAGTTCGGTGACGTCGATCGCGCTCGTCAGATAGATATGCGGGGCTTGCTGTTTGCTCTCGGTCAGACGTTTGGCCGCCACCTGCTGGACGGTGGTCAGCGGCACTTCCTCGAAGTCCCCGGAGGTGGCAACAGCCGGGGCGGTTGCGGCCTCGGTGATCACGGGTTCGGTTGGGCGGTGGGCGGATTCCACATCCTGTCGGGTGATCCGACCGCCGGGGCCCGTCCCAGTGACGACGTCGAGATCTACACCCAATTCGCGCGCCACCTTGCGGGCAAGCGGAGACGACTTCGGGCGCTCACCCTGCGTCGCGGCAGTCGACGAAGTGCCCTGCGTGCGAACGACTTCGGCCGTCGACGGCGCAGTGCCCGTGGTCGATTCGACCTTTTCCGACGGCACAGTAACCGCCGGAACGGTCTTCGTGGATGCGCCGCTACCGTCACCGATCAGCGCGATCGGGTTACCGATCGATACCCTCGTCCCTGGCTCGGCCAAGATCTGTTCGAGCACGCCGTCGTCGTAGGCTTCGAGCTCCATCAGGGCTTTGTCGGTTTCGATCTCGGCGAGAATGTCGCCGCGAGTGACCTTGTCGCCGACCTGTTTGAGCCAGGCGACGACGACGCCTTCCTCCATCGTGTCGGAGAGCCGGGGCATGGTGATTTCTGGCATGTCGTGGTCCTCGGGTCTCAGCGGCGGCGGCCGACGGCGGCGAGCGTTTCCAACGCGGCCGTGTGCAGGGATTCGGCGGAAGGCAGCGCCGCCTGCTCCAGCGATTTGGCATATGGCAGCGGCACTTCCGCTGCGGCCACGCGCCGGACCGGCGCGTCCAGGTCGTCGAACGCGCCGTCGGAGATGGTTGCCGCGACTTCGGCGCCGATCCCGTAGGTCAGCCAATCATCTTCTGCCACAACGGCGCAGCCGGTCTTGCGCACCGAGGCCACGATGGTGTCCCGATCCAGGGGGCGCAGGCTGCGTAGATCGATCACTTCGGCCGAGATGCCGGATTCGGCATGCAGCCTCTCGGCGACCTGGGTGGCGATCGTCGCCATCCGCGAGTAGCCGATGAGGGTGATGTCGGATCCTTCGCGGGTCACGGCCGCCTTACCGATCTCGGCGGACGGAAGGTCTTCTGGCACTTCGCCTTTGGTGTTGTAGAGGGCGAGGTTCTCCAGGAAGAGCACCGGATCGTCGTCCTCGATCGCGGCCCGCAGCAGGGCGCGAGCGTCGGCCGGGGTGCTCGGGGCGACCACCTTGAGACCGGGCACGAACGCGTAATAGAGCTCGATGTTCTGCGAATGTGTCGCGCCCAGTTGCTGGCCGCCGCCGCCCGGGGTGCGGATGACCATCGGCACGCTGGTCTGCCCGCCGAACATGCCGTAGATCTTGGCGGCGTGATTGACGATCTGATCCAGCGCCAGCAGCGAGAAGTTGATCGTCATGATCTCCACGACCGGGCGCAGCCCGAGCATCGCGGCCCCGACGGCGGCGCCGACGAAACCCTCCTCGGCGATAGGAGTGTCGCGCACTCGCTTCTCACCGAATTCGGCGAGCAGTCCCGCGGTGATCTTGTACGAACCTTCGAAGACGCCGATCTCCTCCCCGATCAGGAAGACGTCCTCGTCGCGTCGCATTTCCTGGCGCAGAGTTTCGCGCAGCGCTTCGCGATAGGTGATGACAGGCACGGTTGTCCTTTCCGTTTCAGAAGAGCGTGCGGTCAGAAGAGTGGATCGGCGGGCAGCCTGCGGGACGCACCCGCCACCGGGGTGGCGTAGGTGTAGTCGAACAGGGTCGACGGATCCGGGTGCGGGCTCGCGTCGGCGAAGGCCACCGCCGCGTCGACCTGCTCCTCGACGGCCCGCTCGATATCCGCGGCACCGGATTCGTCCAGGACGCCTGCGTCGATCAGATCGCCGCGGAACCGCGCGATCGGGTCGGATTCGCGTGCGATTGCGGTGTCCTCGTCGCTGCGGTACTTCGCCGGGTCGACCACCGAGTGACCCTTGAGCCGGTAGCTCACCGTCTCCAGCATCGCTGGCTTACCATCGCGCCGCGCCGTTTCCATCAGCTCCCGAGCGATGTCGCGGACGGCGAGTACATCGGTGCCGTCGACCTGTTCGCCACGCATCCGGTACGCGGCCGCCCGCTTGTACAGGTCGGGTTCGGCGGACGACTTCTCGACCGTGGTACCCATACCGAGTTGGTTGTTGATAACGACGAACACCACCGGCAGATTCCACAACGCCGCGATGTTCAGCGACTCGTGGAATGCCCCGATATTCGTTGTGCCCTCGCCCATTTGGCACACCACCACGTCATCGTCACCGCGATAGTCGATGGCCAGGGCCGCGCCGACGGCGAGCGGCAGCTGCCCGCCGACGATGCCGTAGCCGCCGAGCAGGCGGGCCGCGGTGTCGAACATATGCATCGAACCGCCCCACCCCTTGGAGGTGCCGGTGGAGCGCCCGTACAGTTCGGCCATCACCCGGCCTGGCTCAATGCCTTTCGCGATGGCGTAGCCGTGTTCGCGATAGTTGGTGAACAGGTAGTCGGTGGGACGCATCGCCGCCCCGAGGCCGACGACGGTGGCCTCCTCGCCGAGATTGAGATGGCAGTAGCCGCCGATCTTGGCCTGGGCGTAGCCGTGGGCGGCGCGCTCTTCGAAGCGCCGGACGAACATCATGTCGCGCAGGTAGCCGCGCAGGGTGTCGAACTCCTCGACGGCGAATGCGGTGGGGGCTCGGTCGATTGTTTCGGTCACAGTGTCCTCTTCAGTGCTTCCGCGGCGCGATGTGCACGGGCAGGCCGAGCGCGGTCAGCGCGGCCTCCATCCCGATCTCGCCGAGGGTGGGGTGGGCGTGGATGGTGTCGGCGAGCTCGTCGAGGGTCGCTTCCAAGGTAATCGCCAGGGCTCCCTCGGTGATCAGATCGCTGGCCGACGGCCCGATGATGTGCACGCCGAGCACTTCCTGATGGCGTTGTCCGGCAACGATTTTGACGAATCCTTCGGTCTCGCCGAAGGTTTTGGCCCGGCCGAGCGCCGCGAACGGGAAGCGGGCGGTGACCACTTCGTGCCCCGCCGCGCGTGCCGCGGCTTCGGTCAGACCGACGCTGGCGATCTCCGGGTGGGTGAAGGTGGCCGCGGGGATGGCGGTGTAGTCGATGTGATTGTCATGTCCGGCAATGACATCGGCGGCAGCGAGGCCTTGATGCGAGGCGACGTGCGCGAGCAGCGCCCGGCCGGTGACGTCGCCGATCGCGTAGACGTGGTCGACGCCGGTGCGCAGCCGATCGTCCACCGGAATGAATCCCCGTTCGTCGGCGGCGATTCCGGCGCGATCGAGGCCGAGATCGGCGGTGTTGGGGCGGCGGCCGACGCCGACGAGGACCACATCGGCGTCGAGTTCACGGGCATGCTTGCCTGTCACGGCGACCCGCAGCGCCTCGCCTTTCGCGATCGAGGCGACCGTCGTTTCGGTCAGCACGGTGATGCCGTGTTTCGTGAAGGACCGACCGAGCGCCGCGCCGATGTCACTGTCTTCGGCGGGCACAAGGCGGTCCTGCATCTCCACGATGGTGACGTCGCTGCCGAAAGTGGCGAAGAGACTTGCCCATTCGGCGCCGACCGCGCTGCCGCCGACGATCACGATCCGGTCCGGGACGGTCGTCAGGCCGAACGCGCCGTCGGAGGTGATCACCCCGGGCAGGTCGGCTCCGGGAACGGGTAGGCGCGCGGGCACGGATCCGGTTGCGATGACGACGTCGCGCGCGCTGATCTGCCGGATAGGCGCCATGGGTGCGGCGGCGTAGCGCGGGCCTTCGGGTCCGACCGGGGATGGACCGACCTCATGCACCTCGACGGTGGTCGGTCCGGTGAAGCGGGCGTGCCCCTCGACGACGGTGACACCGTTGGCCGCGAGGAGCCCGGCGACACCGTCGGTGAGCTCCTTGACGATGCCGTCCTTGCGCTGGCGCACGGCAGGGAAGTCGAACCGCACATTGTCGGCGTACACGCCGTAACCCGCTGCGTCCCTGACCGTTTGGAGCACCTCCGCCGAACGCAGCATCGCCTTCGTTGGGATGCAGCCCCAGTTCAGGCACACTCCCCCTGGTCGTTCCTTCTCGACCAGGCCCACCGACAGGCCACGCTGGGCCGCGCGGATGGCGGCCACATAGCCGCCCGGCCCACCCCCGATCACCAGTAGATCGAATTCCGGCACTCGTGGCGCTCCTCAATCTCGAACGATTCCGACTACACCGCGATGGTGGCGTAGGTCATTTCGATTGAGTCTTATTGGCCCGGAATGCACATACAATGCCTTCAAAGCCCAGGAATCGGGCCGCGAAAATGGGCGCAGCGCCCAATCCATTCGGGTCAGTCGGTGCGGCCCGCGAGTTCGAGGGCCGAGAGTGCGAGCGAGAGTTCGAGGTAGGCCCGCTGCCCGTCCAGTGAGCGGCCGATCAGGCCGGAGAGACGCTGCAACCGGTTGAGCACCGTGTTGCGGTGGCAGTGCAACCCGATCGCTGCGTTGGCCGCCGAGCAATTCTCGGCGAGCCAGGCCGCGAGAGTCTGCAGCAGCACATCGCGTTCTCTGGGTGGTTGCTCCAGCACCGGGCCCAGGGTGCGGGCCAGCAACAGCTTCGTCAGATCGGGAGCACTCACGAGCAGTGCCTCAGGATAGCGTTCGTCCAGCGATACCAGGTCGGTCGCGTCGTTGGGCAGTGTGTCCAGGGCCGTCCGGGCGAGCGCGTGGGCGGTGTCCACCTGCGCGAGTCCTGGCACGGCGGGTGACGCGGCGGCCCGGCCTCGGGCCAACGGGCGTAAGAGCTGCAGCACGGTGGCGACGTCCCGATGCTCCAGCGAGACGAGTCCGATCATGCTGTCCACCCGGGTGTGCCAGACCGACCGGATCCCCAGCGCCGCTAGCACCGTCTCGGGTCCGGCCAGCGCAGCGCGACCGTCGGCTAGCACATCCGTCGCCACCACCACATAGGCGCCGTACGCGGGCAGCTCGAGCTCACGGGCCGCGCGGGCGGCAAACGTGGCATCGTGGGCGCGCCCGGCCAGCAGATCCTCGATCAGCGCGTGCCGACGTCGCTCGTCCCGCCGCACCTGCTCGAGCTCGGTATTGCGGTAGGACGTGGACAACGCCGAGGACAACCCGTCGATCACCGTCCACATCGCGGTGCCCGCCTCGCGGATCTCGTGTGGCTCGGAGCCGACGCTTTCGGCGTTGTCCAGCAACGCTTCCCACACAATCCGACCACCGAGCCGGAAGGTGCGCAGCATCGCTTCCAGCGGCACGCCCTGTTCGGCCCGATGCCTGCCGATCGCGGCAGCGACGTCATCGCGCTCGGGATCGGCCGCGGCGCCGCTCAACAGTTCCAGAATTCGAGTCAGGTAACGACGGCAACCATCACGCAGATCCGCACGCGGCACCGATGTGTAATCCGTCCACTCCGGATTGTCGGTGAAGATCGCCGCCAGCAGGCGACGGGTGAGCACCGGAACGTCGGCGCGACACACGTCGGCCAGCTTCCGTGTGCCCGCCGTGGAAAAAGCGGATCGAGGCGCTCCCATGCCGATCGACGCTACCGCCGAATCCGCAGGCATGCGGACGAGGGCGGCATCAGCGGGAATCGTAGCCAGCACCCCACCACCGCTACGGCCCGCGTTGTTGACAAGAATATCGATCGGCCCGTAACGACGACTACCGCGCGGAATCGGCCCGCTTCGATGCCCTGATCCAAGTGGGCTACTTCATCCTCGGCATCCGCGCCGCCGGGCTGGCGGCAGGTCCGATGAACGGCGTCGACGCCGCCGGCGTCGACAAGGAATTCTTCCCGGATGCGACGCACAGCTCACTGGTCGTCGTCAATATCGGCAGGCCGGGCACAAACGCGTGGTTCCCACGCTCACCCCGGCTCGACTACGACGAAGTCGTGACAACTGCGTAGGCGTCCACTCGATCGCAAGGGGTCCCGAGCAATTGCCCGAGACCCTCCCGCGATCTCCCCGGCGCACCGTCAGTGTGGCAGCTGCGCCCCGGTCGGGGGCGGCTGCGCGGCGAGGGCGGCCACCTCCTGGTCGGTGAGCAGCCGCGACCGGATGAGGAAGCGCACACCGTCGGGCGCCTCCAGCGAGAACCCGCTTCCGCGTCCTGGCACCACATCGACGGTGAGGTGGGTGTGTTTCCAGTACTCGTACTGGTCTGCGCTCATCCAGAATTCGGTGTCGACGCCGAGGTGACCGAGCAGCACATCAGATGCGCCGACCCGAAATTCGCCGCGCGGGTAGCACATCGGTGAGCTGCCGTCGCAGCAACCGCCGGACTGGTGGAACATGACCGCGCCGTGCTGCCGAATCAGCTTGTGCAGCACAGCTGCTGCCTGTTCGGTCAGGTCGACGCGGTCGGTCCGGTTCGACATCAGAAGAAGCCGAGCTTGTTCGGCGAGTAGCTGACCAACAGGTTCTTGGTCTGCTGGTAGTGCTCCAGCATCATGCGGTGATTCTCGCGGCCGATGCCGGACTTCTTGTACCCGCCGAATGCGGCGTGCGCCGGGTAGGCGTGATAGCAGTTCGTCCACACTCGACCTGCCTTGATTTCCCTGCCCAACTGGTAGGCGGTGTTGCCGTCGCGGGTCCATACGCCGGCGCCGAGGCCGTAGAGGGTGTCGTTGGCGATCTTCAGGGCTTCGTCGGTGGAGTCGAAGGTCGTCACCGAGACGACGGGTCCGAAGATCTCCTCCTGGAAGATCCGCATATCGTTGCGGCCCTTGAAGATCGTCGGCTCGACGTAGAAGCCGCCGGGGAAATGATCGACCTTGCGCGGGCCGCCGCCGGTCAGGACCTCGGCGCCTTCCTGACGGCCGATGTCGATGTAGGACAGGATTTTTTCGAACTGGTCGTTGCTGGCCTGTGCTCCGATCATGGTGGTGTCGTCGAGCGGGTTGCCGCTGCGAATCGCCTTGGTCCGTTCGATGCAGCGGGCCATGAATTCGTCAAAGATGGAGGAATGGATCAGCGCGCGCGACGGGCAGGTGCACACCTCGCCCTGGTTGAGCGCGAACATCACGAAACCCTCGACCGCCTTGTCGAGGAAGGCGTCGTCTGCGGCCATGACGTCGGGCAGGAAGATGTTGGGGCTTTTGCCGCCGAGTTCGAGGGTGACCGGGATGATGTTCTCGCTGGCGTACTGCATGATCAGCCGGCCGGTGGTGGTCTCGCCGGTGAACGCGATCTTCGCGATGCGAGGGCTGGAGGCCAGTGGCTTGCCTGCCTCGACTCCGAAGCCGTTGACCACGTTGAGGACTCCGGGTGGTAGCAGGTCCGCGATGAGCTCGACGACCTTCAGGATCGAGGCCGGGGTCTGCTCGGCGGGCTTGAGTACCACGCAGTTGCCCGCTGCCAACGCGGGCGCCAACTTCCAGGTGGCCATCAGGATCGGGAAGTTCCACGGAATGATCTGCCCGACCACGCCGAGCGGCTCATGGAAGTGGTAGGCGACGGTATCGGCGTCGATCTCGGAGATGCCGCCTTCCTGGGCGCGAATGGCGCCGGCGAAGTAGCGGAAGTGGTCGACCGCCAAAGGCAGGTCTGCAGCGAGGGTTTCGCGCACCGGCTTGCCGTTGTCCCAGGTTTCCGCGACCGCCAGTTGCTCGCGGTTCTGCTCGATCCGGTCGGCGATCTTATTGAGAATGTTCGCCCGGTCGGTCGGCGAGGTGCGGCCCCACGCGTCGGCGGCCCGGTGGGCGGCGTCGAGCGCGAGCTCGATATCGGCCGCCGACGAGCGCGCGATCTCGCAGAAGGTTTCGCCGTCGACCGGGGACGAGTTCTCGAAGTAGCGACCTTCGACCGGTGCGGTCCATTCGCCGCCGATGAAGTTCTCGTACCGGTGCGCATAGCTGGTGATACTGCCGTCGGCGCCGGGCTTGGCGTAGATCATGACGGGTGCTCCTCACTGAGACTCGAGGCGTGTGCCACACGACGTGGACATCGTGTTGTGGATCACTGTCTCCGGCGAGGGTTGTCGAAAGGTTGCGCGCTCCCGCGACGGGTCAGCCGCGCGAGGCGGTGTGCAGTCGCGCGGTGGCCACCGCCCGGCGTGCGTCATTGCTCGGCAGCAGTCGCAGCGCGTGCTCGTGTATCTCGATGTCGTCGAATGCGTGCTCGCCGTAGCGGAGCGCATGCTCGACGTTGTCGCTGGCCAAGACGGCGGTGCGCATGCCGACCTCGAGGTACTCACGCCACTCGACGATCGCGGGGGTATCCGATTCGGGCAGCAGCGGACCGCGGTACAGCTGGACCGCGGTCGCGGTGTCCCCGGCCTCGAGTGCGGTGACCAGGTCCACCGCATCGCAGTACAGCGGGGTCGTCAGCTGGTAGACGCGATTGGTGATATCGCCGCCGGTTATCCGCCGCAGGTGCGACACATCGGCTTTGAGGGTGCTCGACCCGGCGGGGCGGTCACCGAAGATGGCGAGGTGCAGCCGCTCGGGGGTAAACCCGTTGGGCTCCAGCGCGAGCAGGACCAGGATTTCCAGCTGGCGTCGGCGCAACCGGACCGGCTGACCGTCGCGAACCAGCCGGGCGGTGCCGAGACAGCTGAGCCTGATACCCGATTCGGTGCGGGAGATGCTGGTGTGCAGCCTGGTTTCGATCGCGCTGACCAGGGTTCGCACCGTGGACATGGCCAGCGGATGGGACCGATCCCAGGTGGAGGACAGATCGAGCACGCCGAGCTGGCGGCCGTCGGCTGCCCGGATCGGTGCGCAGTAACACACCCAGCCGTGCAGGGCGGCGACCAGGTGTTCGGCCGAGAAAACGGTACTCGGCTGTCCGGTGCGCAGGGCCAGCGAGAGGGCGTTGGTGCCCATGTGCGCCTCGTCCCAGCGACCGCCAGGGGCGAAGCCCACTCGTTCGGCGCGCCGCCGCATGACCTTGCCCCCGTAGGACCACAGGATGGTGCCGGATTCGTTCGTCACCGCGGCCACGTAACCGGCGTCATGCGCGATGCTGTGTAGCTGATCGGACAGCTCGGTCACCGGGACGCGCAGTGGTGATTCGACCCAACGCGAGCCGACGTCGTCGGAATCGACGGGTGCGCAGTCGGTCGAGGGATCGACGGTACCGAACGATCGCAGCCAGGATTGCGCAACTTCACTGCGCAGGCTGGAGCTACCACCGTCCGCCCGTGCGGGTGCGGCAGACGTTGCGCTCGGCACCCATCGGGCCCATTCCTCCTCCAACGCAGCTCGCTGCTGCGAGAGGCTACTGTGCTGCGCCATCTCTCGGATCCGTGTCTCCCTCGTCACCGTTGTCAACAACCCCAATCATCCCGCGACATGCGGTCTGCTACCGCCCTTTCGGTGATTCTGGCAACCGGCCGCCAACCTTGTCGGCGCGACGACCACCGTTCCGAGCACGCCGTGGACCATCGGATTGCTGTGTCATTCCGGGACCGATCGGGTCAGGGCTTGGACCGCAGGACTCGTGGCGCGGCACGCGAATTCGCAGTCGGAGAGACTGTCGGCTCCAAGGGCGAGGGTGAGTCGCACGGTGTCGGCCAGCCGGTACGGTTCGAGATTCCACCGCATAGTGCGGTGGAGGCGGGTCGGCTCAGCGGAGGCGGTAGCGGCTGGTCGGCACCACGTCTACGTTTCGGTCCGCGCCGAATGTGGCGACGCTCTTCATCATTCGACTGATTCTGCGTCCCAGCTCCTTGCCGTCTCCCCCGCTGCCATAGAACGCGTGTGGATCGGCGAGAGCCTCGATCGGGAACAGCTCCTCCACGATGGCCGCGAGCTCGGGTGCTCCATCCGTGACGGCGCCGACCACAAGGTTCTGGACATAGCCGAACGTCGCCTGCGTTGCGATGGCGACCTGGGTGTGCCGGTTGCGCCAACAATCCAGCCACTCGGTGTAGGGCTGATCCTCGGGGCGTCGGAGAAAGGCGATATTCGCAAGACCCGGCGCCCGCTCCCCAATCGGGACGATCGGTGGCTCGATCGGCGACGCTGCCTCGACGCGCCAGCCCGCTATCCGATCCGCGACCGACCCGAGGGTGTCGACCACCGGACCGACATCCCATCCCGCGCCCAACCAGACGCTCACCACCGCCTGCACCGGCGCGTCGAATGTCGTCAGCCGCAGCATGGCCTTCGCGACCGCGGCGTCGGAGACGTTCACCTGAACCGCGTCCGCTCCGGCAGCGGCCATCCGTTCGGCCAGCTCGCCAGTCAGGAGGTCTCCGGCACCCCACAGCGCGAAGACCAGTTTCCCCGGGGCCATGCAACCATCACTTTCTGAAACAGGTTCTACTTCGCTCGGCGCAGCTTAGCCCATTCGTGAGGGAAATCCACCGGTCTGAACCGCACGAAATCGACTGCGACACTGCCCGACGGTCGGGAGTGTCCATTCGGCGAAGCTGGCCACGGGTCGACCCGTGGCCAGGGCCCCGGCAATGTCGTCAGGTGATGCCGAGTAGTGCCAGCGGGCGGGTGCTGTCGCGGGCGTGGTGACAGTTCGCGGCGGCGATGTTGCTGACGCCGGCGGCGCGGAGCGCGCCGATGGCGGCGTAGAGCGGCCATGACTTGGGGGCCGGTGCCGCAATGGGCTCTGGGCGTCAGCATCTTCACCTCGGATGCCTTGCACCTGGCCATGCCGACCGCCCCGCCGTGGGTCTCACTGTTCAAGCTCTACACCTGGGGCATGTTCGTCCTAGCCTTGATCATCGCCGCCGGGGCCGTACTGATCGCCACCTTCAGCGCCCCGCGCGATCACCCGACGGCCTCGACCCCGTCAAGGAAGCCGGTCACCCGTCAGGGCTTCTTGACCACATCCGTCGCTTGGCCCGCTGCCATTCAACGCGCGCGAGGCTCGCCAGTCACTGACCTCGCTATTGCGTGAATGTCGCCGATGCTCGCTGATCGGACAGCGAGGCGAGGAGGGAGAGCGCTTGGGCGGATCGGGTGGCCGGCTCGGCGTGGTAGATCACCATGAGCTGGTCCTCGGCGCCGGTGACGGCGAACTTGTCGTACTGCAACTCGAGGTCGCCGACCTGCGGGTGGTGCATGTGGTACCTGCCGCCGCCGGGTTGCGGGCGTACGTCGTGGCGGGACCAGAGGCGGCGGAACAGGTCGCTCTTCACTGACAGCTCGCCGACCAGCTCGGTCAGGCGCGGATCGTCCACGTCGGCGCCGGCCGCGCCGCGGAGAATGGCGACGAGTCCGCCCACGTTGGCCTCCCAGTCGGTGAGGAACGCCTGCGCGGCCGGGTCGAGGAGGACGGCGCGCAGGATGTTGGTGCCCGGCGTGTAGATCGGTGAGAGCGCGACCGCCATCCGGTTGGAGACGAGGACGTCGAGGTAGCGGCCCTCGACGAAGGCGGGCGTCTGCTCCCACGACGCGACCAGCCGGGCGACGCTCGGGCGGACCCGCTCGGTGCGGCGCGGCGTACGCCGACGGCGGGGCGCCGGGTCCGCGAGGTCGTGCAGGTGCGCGGTGGCCTCGCGGTCCAGGCCGAGCGCGCGGGCGACGGCGTCCAGCACCTGCGCCGACGGGTGGCGGTCGCGGCCCTGTTCGAGCCGGGTGTAGTACTCGGTGCTGATCCCGGCCAGCATCGCCAGCTCGTCGCGGCGCAGACCGGGCACGCGCCGGTGGCTGGTGACGGTGATCCCCACGTCCTCGGGCCGCACCTGTTCGCGCCTGGCGCGCAGATACTCGCCGATGATGTTCCCCGACACCCCTCGACAATAGGGCACTCCGGTCTCCGCGTGGGTGGCCCTGGCAGCACCCCCCTCAGCGGGGCGCTGGTTGCGGGCGCGCGAGCGGGCGACGCTGAGCGCATGACACGAACCTGGCTCATCACCGGCGTGAGCACCGGCTTCGGCCGCGAGCTCACCGAGCAACTGCTGGCCCGCGGCGAGCGCGTCGCGGGCACCGTCCGCCGGCTCGACTCGGTGGCCGAGCTCACCGAGAAGTACGGCGACGCGTTCCACGTCGCGCACCTCGACCTGACCGACACCGCGCGCATCCGCGAGGTGGTGGTCGGCGCGCATGCCCGGTTCGGGCGGCTCGACGTGGTGGTGAGCAACGCCGGGTACGGCTTGTTCGGCGCAGCCGAGGAAGCCACCGACGAGCAGGTACGCCACCAGATCGACACCAACCTGGTCGGCTCGATCCAGCTGATCCGCGCCGCGCTACCCCACCTGCGCGCCGTCGGCGGCGGCCGGATCCTCCAGCTGTCCTCGCTGGCCGGCCAGGCCGCGTGGCCGGGCGGCTCGCTGTACCACGCCACGAAGTGGGGCATCGAGGGTTTCACCGAGGCGCTCGCCGCTGAGGTCGCGCCGTTCGGCATCGGTGTCACGATCGTGGAGCCGGGCAGCGCCCGCACCGCGTTCAGCAACGGCGGGTTGCGCCTCGCCCCGAAACTCGACGCGTACGACACCTCTCCCGCCTCCGCGGTCCGCCGCATGATCGAAGGGGGAGTCGACGTCCCGATGGGCGACCCGGCCCGGATGGCCACGGTCATGATCGACAGCGTCGACCAGGACCCCGCGCCGCTGCGCCTGCCCCTCGGCAGTGACTCGTGGACCGCGATGACCACAGCGCTGGAAAACCGGTTGAACGACCTACGAGCGCAGAAGAGTGTGGCTTTCCACGGATTCTGACTGATTGCGCGCCCCAGAAGGGGGCACCCAGTCAGATCTCGCTGGTTACTGGCGCGTGAGGGCCAGTAACGAGAGATCCGGCGCTTAGCTCGCTATCGCAGATAAATCGCGGAGTCGCACCTTCCGGCCGGGGCATCCGCCCAGGTCGGCACCGGGGTTATCGCAGCTGATCGGCATTTGTCTGCGGAAACGCCTTAGCGCCGGATTTCGCAGTTTTGGGCTTGCCGACAGCAACGTGCCTGGTCAGAAGCGGATTCATCCTGTTAGCGCCGGATTCAGGCCGTTTGAACCACCATGCGGTCGATCCGGCCGCTCGTCGGCGGCTCGATCCGCTCGGTCCGGCATCGCGCCAACGCGTGTTCGCGCACCCGCTCGGCCGACCGCTCGACCTGGGTCACACTGGCGACCAGCCACTCGGTCACCGCATCCGCGTCGGCGACACTGCACTCCCGGAAACCAAGAGCTTCGCGAATCTGGGCGCGGTGCGCCTTGCTGGTACGGCCGGTGAAGTCGTAGAACGCGATCTCCGTCCGCTCGACGCCGACCTGCCTCGCCATATACTCCACAGCGTTATCGGGGATCTCGCCACGACCGCGCGGGAACCTGCCCCGCTCGGTGTAGAACATCGCTGTCCCACAGGTGGTCTTGAGATTCGCTGTCCTCTGCCAGTTGATCTGTCGCATTGCCAGCGTGTCTGACGCAAGTGCTGGGTTTCTGCCACTAGTCAGGGGCCTGAACCTACGTCACGTCGATTGGCACAGGACACGTCAGTGTTCTCCGCCAGTCACCGTCGCCAGAAAAAGTGATGCACCACCCCACTCGGGCTCGGGATCTGCTCCAAATGAAAACGGTCGACAAGTTCGTCGGGACTCACCCACAACCTTTCGCCGCGACCGAGTTCGACTGGCGCAACGGCGATATGCATCGTGTCGATGAGATCGGCATCGAGAAACTCCCGGACCGTGGCAACACCGCCGCCGATTCGCACATCCTTGCCCTCGGCGGCGTCGAATGCCTGCGCCAGTGCGTCCTTCGGAGACGCATCAAGGAAATGGAACGCGGTTTCCCCCAGAGTGATCGAGGGTCGCTCATGATGAGTGAGGACGAACACCGGCGTGTGGAACGGGGGTTCGTCCCCCCACCACCCTTGCCAGTCGTAGTTCTCCCATGGCCCCCGCTGCGGACCGAATTTGTTGCGCCCCATGATCTCGGCACCGATGTTGTTGGCCCAGTCACGAGTGCAGTAGTCGTCGAGGCTGTAGGTTCCCCCGGGTTCGGTCCGGTTGACCCAGTGAGCAGTGGCGCCCGCCCAGGACCAGAGCGCACCCGGATCGGCGTGGCCGAACGGGCGATCAAGGGTTTGCCCTCCCCGGCGCCGTATCCATCACTGGAAACGTTGAAGCACTGAACGCGGACTTGCTGTGTCATCAGAACCCTTTCTGATTGCAATGTGCAATCGGTCAGGAAACCTACCTAGGCTGATCCCATGGCGCAACCAGTTGCTCATGACGAGCTTCCGGTGGCCCCGGGCAAGTCGGGCTGTCCGATCAATATGACGATCGAGCTCCTCGGGGACCGATGGAGCCTGATCGTCGTGCGCGACATCATGTTCGGCGGCAACACCCACTTTCGCGAGCTGCTCGCCGCGTCCATCGAGGGCATCGCGTCGAACATCCTGGCCGGCCGCCTCGCGAAACTCGTCGACGCGGGCTTGCTCACCCGCGACGACGACCCGAGCCACCGCCAGAAGGTCGAATACCATCTCACCGAGGCGGCGATCCAGCTCATCCCGGTGATGGCCCAGCTGGGCGCGTGGGGTGCATGCTGGTTGGACACGGCACCGGAACTGACGGTGCGCGCCGAACTGCCGGCCGCCGGCGGTCCCCCGCTGTGGGAACGATTCATGACCGAGCTCCGCGCCCCTCACCTGGCCGAATCGTCGATACCTGCAGCTGGAGTGCTTGCGGAACTGACCACCGCCTATCACGAAGCAGCTGCCGAGCGCGGGCACGAAACAACTGGATAGACCGCGTGACGCCGCTGAACTTCCGGGTCGATCGGTGCGTGCAGGACCCGCGTGCGGGCACTGCTGCAACGAGCTGCGGCTACGCACCGGGGTTTACCAGCAGCCGGAGGCGATGCCTCCCCGCGATTCACTCCCACGTCGATGCAGACCACGCGACAACCCCCGGCACCGCACCCATCGGCATCGGAACGGCAACGCCTCGCGCCGGACATCCGCCGTATCCGACTCAGGACCGACCCCGGAACCTGCGCCTGTGAACCCTGCGACGGTCGATCCGGCTACCGTGACCACCGAACGCGACCGCTCCACCGGCGCATACCGGATCTTCGCCGCAGGTGTACAGATCGGGCGAATCGCTCGCGAGAACCGCATCCGTGCGGCGAAGTGGCAGGCCTACGACGAGACGAACCACCCCATCCCACGCGGGCCGTGGAACACCCTGCGTGAGGCGGTGGTCGGGTATCTCGCCTACCGGGAAGAACGGACAAACCTCCCGGCTGCGACGCAAACGATGCAGGCCGGAGTCCTCGATGACACCCCAACCGCCTCTCGGCGGCGCCACGGGGTCCGCATATTCGGCGTCCCTGGGGGTTTGAAGGAGCAGTCGCGAGAAGAGTCACGCAGTGCGGGGTTGGGTGCGGTGTAGATCGGTTCACGTCGTGGCGCAACGCATCCCGGTCCTTACGTGTGGCCAGCCGGAGGGTGTTACGGATCGAACGGCACCTTCCCCGCTGAATCTCGTTCAGCGCGTTGGGCTGCGGAACACCCCTGAATCCACAGTCCCGGTGCGAATCCAGGGGTACAGTCGAAATCCCTTGTGTGACTGTTGATCTTAAGGGGAGTGTTCGTGCGGTCGTGGCGACGTTGTTTGGATGCAGCAGGGATGCAGGGGGACACGGCGCGTGCCGACTATTCGGCTGCAGCGCGGTATCTCCTGCGCAGGAATTCGTTGACTGGGTGCCAGTGCGGGTCTTGGCTCCGCCGGAGAGCCTGCCGCACTTAGCCGAGACCGACATACTGATTGCGTTGGTCCACCTAGCAAGAGAGTAACCAACCATGAACGCTCGCAGTCGACAACTGAGCCTGCCCGCATCGGTCTTCGCCGCAGCCGCACTGACCTGCGTGCTGGCAGCGCCGGAGGCCACCGCCGAAATCACCGGAGTAAGCGTCGCCCCCGGCCCCGAAGGTCTAGCAGTCGGCTGCTCCTATACAGTGACCGCCACCGTCGACACCCCCGCCCCCGAAGAAGGCGACGTCACCTTCCTCATCGCAGGCGGCTCGGTCCCCGGCAACGGCGAGCGCCTCCCCGGCCCCACCACCTACCACCCCGAATCCGGCACCGCCACCATCACCTGGACCCCGACATACCAAGGTCCCCAAAACCTCATAGCCCAACAGTTCAAACCCGGCCAGTACACCAGTGCGAAATACATCCCCGTCAACGTCAACACCACGGGAATCAACACCGGCAGCTCTTGTCTCACACTCTGATCAGCAATGTGACGCGTGGGACCGCAGGGTAGGTTGTGACCGGACAGTGTCGCAGCGACCCCTACTACCGGGACCCCCCTCGGGCCCGACCGGACCGGCCACCGGTAGATCGCCTTCTCCCAGGAGCTATGCCAAACTTCGTTGGATTTTGGGCCAGTCCGGAACCCTCCCATTCGATCGTCCCGAGCTGCTCGCGCAGTCTCCGCTTCCTCGGTACTACGCTCTCCCGGATCGCCCGATTTTGTGCCACCTGCACCCCCGACACCTGACGCACGCCACCTTAGCGCCACCGGACATAGCCGTCCGGTCGGACACTCCCACGACATCAGATGCGTTGACCAGCAACATCTTTCGAGCGACGCGGCGCCGATCACCAGGCGACGACCAGAATCAACTATGCGCATGCGAACGTACCGGCTCCGTCGCTGGGAGGCCGGGGCGCAGTGCCGCGAGTGTGGGAAGACTCGACGCGGCGGTCGACACCGACGCTGAGCAGTCAGGCTGGCGTCAACTTCGACCTCGCTGACCCGTTCTGCAAAGTTCCCGGAATCCTTAGTCAGAGACGAGCATAAGACAACTGGCAGCTACCGACAGTCCGGTTGCCGTTCAAATCGAAGGAAGTTATCACCCTCCGCTATCGCCCATGGACAACACGCCAGAGCTGCACAATGGCGATGCCAAATTTGAAGACGCCGACACCGAGATCCATTATTTACCTGCGATAGAGTTCACAACGAGCTACCCTCCTCAGGCATGGACGAGACCGAACTCCGGCCGCCAACGGTCAGCTCTGCCAAAGACACTGGACTGGTCTTGGACGTCGCCGCTGTCGGCATCGACGATCCAGCCGCCCCCGCCTACGTCCGCTGCACCGACGGCCAAACCTTCCGCCTGCCCGAACCGCTATACGAATGGGCGACCACCCTGATCGACGCACACCACAAACTCCGCGTTGCCGGGAACCCGTCAATGTTCCCCATTCAAATCGAGTTCGGGACACTCGACGGCGGCATGTACGCCGAACTGCTGTAAAATCATCGGGACGTCAGGGTCGGTCCCGCCGACAAGGCTTCCGCCGCCCCTGTTCGGCCGACCCGAACCGTCCCGTCACGGCAGTGCACCACCGAGCCTGGCGTCGACCGCCGACGGTGCGAGCACCTCGTCGAGAATCATTGCGGCACAGGCTTGTACGCCCGCAGGTGCGCTGTCGGCGCCCGGCTCGATGCGCAGCAACCGCGTGGCCAGCGCGGTCGACCGTTGATAGATCAACTCCCGCATCCCGGCTACCAGCGGTTCGAACGCATGCGCCAGGTCGCCGCGCACGACGATCATCGCCGGGTTGAGCAGATCGACTGCCGCGGCCACGACCTCGCCGATGCGGCGTCCCGCCTCCCGCACCAGACGCAGCGCGTCCGGGTCGCCGCCGCGCACCAGATCGACGAGATCGGGCAGCCCTGACACCGGCTTGCCCTGTGCCGCAAGCTGTTCGAGCAGGGCCCAACCGCCGGCCACAGCCTCCAGGCAGCCGAGGTCACCGCAGCGGCACGGGCGGGCGGGGCCACTCACCTTGATATGCCCGATCTCACCGGCACCGCCCCAGGCGCCACGCTGCAACCGGCCACCCGCCACGATGCCCGCGCCGATCCCGGTCGACACTTTGAGTACGAGCAGGTCGTCGACATCGGGGCGCATCGCGTGTTCGACCAGTGCCAGCACGTTGACATCGTTGTCGACCCGAGCGGGCACACCGAAGCGCTCGGCGAAGAATTCGGCAACGGCGACGTCGCCGCGGCCCGGCTCGACGGCAAGGCTCACGCTGCGTCCGGTGCCTACGTCGACCGCGCTCGGCATACTGACACCCACCCCGTGCACCGCCGTCGTGCTACGTCCCGCCTTCGACAGCAGGCGACTCAGCTTCTCGGCGGCGGTCGAGAGCACCGCCCGCGTCTCCCGCGCCGCAGCCACCGCGAATTCGGATTCTGCCAGCACCCGCCCCGCGAGGTCGCACACCGCGACCTGAGCGCGACTGGCGCCGATCGATGCGGCCAGCACCACTCCGGATTCTGGGTTGAACACGAGTCGGGTCGGTGGACGACCCCCGGTCGACGTACTTTCGGCGCGTTCGGCGACGAGGCCGCGTTCGAGCAGTTGCTCGACGCGCAGCGTAACGGCCGTGCGAGATAGACCGGTCAGCCTGCGGATCTCCGCTCGCGTCATCACATCTCGACCACGAATGAGCCCCAATACATCCCCGGTCGAGACGCCGGGCGCCGTCATGGATCGACCTGCCAACGCTCCTCCTCGTCAGTCCTCGATAAGCACAATATCTGGCCGGTCCGGCCCACCCTACGGCACAGTTAGGTATTTAGAGAACCAAAGGTTGCTTGCAAAAGAGCATAAGCCGCTCTAACGTTCCGGGTGTTCGATCACAAATCCGACCGAAGGAGTCCGCGATGTCGGCCCCACCTCGGATCACGCCCTGCGACATCGTCGTGTTCGGTGGCACCGGCGACCTGGCCATGCGCAAGCTGCTGCCCGCCCTCTACCTCCGGGATCGCGACGGCCAGCTGGCCGACGACACCCGTCTCATAGCGGTGTCGCGCAGCGGCCTCGGCGACGCTGGCTACCGCGACAAGGCGGCCGCCGAACTGACCGGCTTCCTCCCGCAGGATACCCACGACCCGGCGGCATCGGCAGCCTTCCTGCAGCGCCTGCACCACGTCACCCTCGACGTCGGCGACGGCGATACCTGGGATGAGCTGGTGGATCTGCTGCCCGACCCGGACCGCACCCGGGTGTACTACTTCGCTTGCGCGCCAAGTCTTTTCGGTCAGATCTGTGCGGGACTGCAGCAGGTCGGCCTGGCCACCGGTAACTCCCGCGTCGTGCTGGAGAAACCGATCGGCCACGACCTTGCCTCGGCACGGCGCATCAACGACGAAGTCGGCTCGGTGTTCGCCGAGGAGCAGATCTTCCGCATCGACCACTACCTCGGCAAGGAGACCGTGCAGAACCTGCTGGTGCTGCGCTTCGCCAACGCCCTTTTCGAACCACTGTGGAATTCGGGCGCGATCGATCACGTGCAGATCACGGTCAGTGAGGCCGTCGGCGTCGGCGGCCGCATCGGCTATTACGACGGCTCCGGCGCGCTGCGCGACATGGTGCAGAACCACCTGCTCCAGCTGCTGTGCCTGGTCGCGATGGAACCGCCGACCCTCGTGGATCCCGAAGCCGTTCGCGACGAGAAAGTCAAAGTGCTGCAGGCACTTCGGCCGCTGCGCGAAACGGATGTGCATCGCGCTACCGTGCGCGGCCGGTACACCGCCGGCCTCGTCGACGGACTTCCGGTGCCCGGCTACACCGACGAACTCGACGGAAAGTACAGCAACACGGAGACTTTCGTGGCGTTGAAGGTCGAGATACAGAACTGGCGGTGGGCCGGTGTGCCTTTCTACCTGCGCACCGGCAAACGACTGGACCGCCGCGCGGCCGAAATCGTCGTCCAGTTCCGCGGCGTACCGCATTCGGTGTTCCCAGCCGTGGCCGATGCCGACATCGCGCCCAACCAGCTGGTGCTGCGGCTACAGCCCGACGAAGGGGTGCATCTGCGGCTGGTCACCAAGGAACCCGGTCCGGGCGGCCTGCGGATGCGGGCGGTTCCGCTGAATCTGAGCTTCGCCGAAACCTTCGAATCTCGCCTGCCCGACGCCTATGAGCGGCTGCTGATGGACGTAATCCGCGGCAACCCGACCCTTTTCATGCGCCGCGATGAGATCGAGGCCGCCTGGGAGTGGATCGAACCGATCCTGGCCGCTTGGGCCGACTCCGATCAGCCCCCACGCCGGTACGTCGCCGGTACCAGCGGCCCGGCCGCCGCGACCGGCCTCATCGAACGTGACGGCCGCACCTGGCACGAGGAGAACCACCCATGACCATGCACCCTGTCGTCGCCGCCGTCACCGCGCGGATCATCGAACGCAGCGCAACAGCCCGCCGTGCCTATCTGGACCGCATCCGGGCGGCCGCGTCGATCGGACCGGCTCGAATGTCGTTGGCGTGCAGTAATTTCGCGCACGGGTTCGCCGCCTGCAGCCCAACGGACAAACTCGCGCTGCGTGGTGAGACCAAACCCAATATCGCCATCATCTCCTCCTACAACGACATGCTGTCGGCGCATCAGCCGTTCCAGGACTTCCCCGCGGTACTGCGGAAGGCGATCGCCGACGCCGGCGGTGTGGCCCAGTTCGCGGGTGGCGTGCCCGCCATGTGCGACGGGATCACCCAGGGCCGTCCCGGTATGGAGCTGTCGCTGTTCAGCCGGGATGTGATCGCGATGTCCACCGCGGTCGCGCTCGCGCACGACATGTTCGACGGTGCACTGCTGCTGGGGGTCTGCGACAAGATCGTGCCTGGCCTGGTGATCGGCGCCCTCACCTTCGGTCACCTGCCGGTCATACTGGTGCCCGCCGGCCCGATGCCGTCGGGCATGTCCAATACCGACAAGAGCCGGCTCCGCCAACTGCACGCCGAAGCCAAGGCAAGCGACGCGGACCTGCTCGCCGCTGAAGCCGCCAGCTACCACAGCCCCGGCACCTGCACGTTCTTCGGCACCGCGAACTCCAACCAACTGCTGATGGAGGTCATGGGCCTACACCTGCCGGGCGCCAGCTTCGTCCACCCGAACACCCCGCTGCGCGAGGCGCTCACCGCCGCCGCGGGCCGTCGCATCGTAGAACTCACCGCCTTGCGCGGCGGCGCGGCACCGATCGGCGAGGTCATCGACGAACGCGCGATCGTCAACGGCGTGGTGGCGCTGCTGGCCACCGGCGGTTCCACCAACCACACGATCCATCTGGTGGCAATGGCCGCCGCCGCGGGAATCAACTTGCGCTGGGACGATTTCGCCGAGTTGTCCCCTGTGGTCCCCACCCTCACCCGGATCTACCCCAACGGCACCGCGGACGTCAATGCCTTCCACTCCGCCGGCGGCATGGCGTTCCTTGTCGGCGAACTGCTCGACGCCGGACTGCTGCACGACGACGTCGCGACCGTCGCAGGTGCGGGACTCGGTGACCACTACCGCAGCGTCGCCGCATTGGACGGTGACGAGCTGGTGATGCGCAACGCACCGAAAGACAGCGGCGACAAGACGGTGCTCCGCGCCGCGGCGGACCCGTTCGCGCCAGACGGCGGCCTGCGCATGCTCGCCGGTTCGCTCGGCCGTGCGGTGGTCAAGGTGTCGGCGGTTCGGCCGGAACATCGCGTAGTGCGCGCTCCCGCCGTGGTTTTCGACAACCAGGACGACTTTCTGAAAGCTTTCACGGCCGGTCGACTCGACCGCGATCTGGTCGCGGTCGTCAGGTTCCAAGGTCCACGCGCCAACGGCATGCCCGAACTGCACAAACTGACCCCGGCGCTCGGCGTCCTGCAGGACCGCGGTCACGCCGTCGCCCTGGTCACCGACGGGCGGATGTCGGGCGCATCGGGCAAGGTGCCCACTGCCATTCACCTCACCCCCGAGGCCGCGGCGGACGGGCCGATCGCCCGCATCGTCGACGGTGACGTCATCGAACTCGACGCCGAAACGGGCAGCCTCGACGTATTGGTCGAGCCCGCCGCGTTCCACTCTCGCCCACTCGCCACCCATATCGCGTCACCGAGCGGCGCGGGCCGGGAACTGTTCAGCCCGTTCCGCGCCGCCGTCGGCCCGGCGGACCGTGGGGCGACCGTGTTCGGAGCCGCGTGATGAGCGTTGCCGAACCAACCCCCGACACCCCCTGGCTGGTCGCCGTGGCGTCCAGCCCCGCCCTGCTCGGCGCCGCCTCCCTGCTGGCGCACCACCAGCCCGTCATGGAGGCCGCATGAACCTGCTCGACATCGCGCCCGTCGTTCCCGTCGCGGTCCTCGACGATCCGAACCACGCGGTGCCGCTGGCCCGGGCGCTGCTCGCGGGCGGTATCGGCATCATCGAAGTGACTCTGCGCTCGAATGCCGCACTGCCCGCGATCGAACGCATCGCCGCCGAGGTCCCCGAAATGATCGTCGGCGCAGGCACACTCATCACTCCGCGGCAGGTCACCGCGGCGGTCGCCGCGGGCGCACGATTCCTGGTCAGCCCCGGCACTACACCAGCGCTCCTCGACGCACTTGCCGACACCGGCCAGCCGTATCTGCCGGGTGTCTGCACCGTCTCCGAGATACTCGCCGTCCTCGAACGCGGCGTGACACAGATGAAGTTCTTCCCCGCCGAAACCGCTGGCGGGACAACGGCATTGCGCGCGCTGGCCGGCCCGCTCCCCCAGGTGCGGTTCTGCCCCACCGGGGGGATCTCCCTCGACAAAGCCGCAGACTACCTCGCGCTGCCCAACCTCGACTGCGTCGGTGGATCCTGGCTGACGCCCGCGGCCGCACTCGCCTCCGGTGACTGGGCCCGCATCGAACGACTCGCCGCCGAAGCCGCCGCACTGAGACAACCGGTCTAGGCGGTACGCGCGAGGCGGCGCCGGCGATCGCACACTGGTTGCTTCCCGACGTCCGCAGGAGCGCCGAATGATCAACTGGGGCTGGATGTAGGTGGTGACCGGCGTGGTGTCGTCGGTGTCGAGTCGGTCGTACATCGCTTGGGCTGCTTGGTGGCCCAGTTCGATCGGTGTGCCGGAGACGGTCGCGCGCGGTGGCTCGACCAGCTAAGCCGCTACATCCCGATTCGCCGCGCGGACCGGATTCGGCAGTCCCAGTATGGTATTGAGGCGATAGGCGCCGCCGAGACCGTGGAATATCGCCATCACCAGCGCGCCGATGAACACACCGGCCAAACCCGCCCACCCATGGTCGGACAGGTCGGCCCAGTACCCGATCAACACCGCGAGCAGGAGTCCGAGGAGACCGGCCACGGCATTGCGCACCGCGGAGTTGCCCGTCACGTTCGGAAACCGTTCTCCGGTTATCCCTTTCACGAAGTGCGGAATCGCGTTCGTGCCCATGATGCCGGCCAGTACGGACAGCAGGAATGTATGCCACATGGTGGCCACCTATCTCTATTTCGGTCAACAACCGTAGACCGAAGCTAGCAGGCGATCACCACTCCGGTCAACGTACGTAGACTGAATTCGTGAATTCTCCCCGCCCCACCCGAGCCGAGCAGCGTCGTAACACCGAGGCCCGGATCCTCGACGCGGCCGGGCGGTTGTTCGCCGAAGTCGGCTACGACCGGACCACGATCCGAGCAATCGCTGCCGAAGCGAACATCGATCCCGGCCTGGTCATGCGCTACTTCGGATCCAAGGAGAGCCTTTTCGACCGGGTCGCGGAGTTCGGGCAGGACGAGCCGATCACCGGAACACCCGAGCAGGCAGCCGAACTCCTGCTCACCTCGCTGAGCCAGAAACTTGCCGATGAACCGGTGACCGCACTGGCCGCCATCCGATCAATGTTCACGCACATGGACGCCGCCGACGAAATCCGCGCCGCGATGATCGCCCAACAACGCCAAGCCGCACAGCATCTGGCCGACGACGACGCCGTCCTGCGCGCCGGCCTCATTGGTGCGCTCACGATCGGCGCGGTGATCGGCCGCTACCTGATTCAACTCGACGGATTGTGTGACGCCCCAACGGAAAAGGTAACGGCCCTGCTCCGGCAAGCGTTTCACGACATCGCCCACGGCGAACCGAAACCCGACCCCACCCATGCCAACACCACCGGCGCGCAGGCATAACGACGCCCGGCCACCGCCAACCGCGGCGCCAACGGCGAACCACGCGGCACCCGACCAGAACCCGGTTGCTTCCGCTATGTCCGATCGACCGGTCATTCACAGCAATCACACAGCCAGCCCATAGCCATCCCCTAGCCGATCCGCGCACGATGAAACAATGTCCGCGATGACCACTGGAAACAGCCCGGCCGAACGGGTCGCCATGCGCCGCGCCGATGGCAGCCCGATCAGCGTGCTTGTGGTCGACGACGAGCCCGTGCTGGCCGAGATGCTATCGATGGCACTGCGCTACGAAGGGTGGGATGTCGACACGGCCGGCGACGGGCGCACGGCCGTCACCAAGGCACGGGAGACCCGTCCGGACGTGGTGGTACTGGATGTCATGCTGCCCGACATGACCGGACTCGAGGTGCTCCGCAAACTGCGCGCGCAGGTGCCCGGCCTGCCGGTGCTGTTGCTTACGGCCAGGGATTCGGTGGAGGATCGCATCGCCGGGTTGACCGCGGGCGGCGACGACTATGTCACCAAGCCGTTCAGCATCGAAGAGGTTGTGCTGCGGCTGCGCTCGTTGCTGCGGCGCACCGGGGTGAGCACCGGGGACAGCGGCGCGCAGATCGTGGTGGGTGATCTGGTGCTCGATGAGGACAGCTACGAGGTCACCCGCGCCGGTGCGCCGATTATGTTGACCGCCACGGAATTCGAGCTACTGCGTTTCTTCATGCGTAATCCCAGGCGGGTGTTGAGTAAGACGCAGATCCTGGACCGGGTGTGGAGTTACGACTTCGGCGGCCGTTCGAACATCGTCGAGCTGTACGTGTCCTACCTGCGCAAGAAGATCGATAGCGGACGTGAGCCGATGATTCACACCCTGCGTGGTGCCGGATATGTCCTCAAGCCCGCAGGCTGAGCCACCGCGGCGCGCGCGTTCACCGCGCCACTGGTCGCTGCGAGCCCGCCTGCTCGTCGGCCAGGTCCTGTTACTGGTGACCGTGGTCGTCGGTATCGGCGCCGCGACAGAACTTGCGCTACAACAGTTTTTGGTTCACCAGGTCGACACCCAATTGGTCGATGCGCAGAAGCGGTCGCTCGGTGATGCCGGTGGTGGTCCAAGCCTCGGGCCCCCGCCCCATGGGCAGTCCCCTCCCCTGTCTCCACCACAGTCGAAGACGACCGGACCCGGTCCGGACTTCCTGGACCGACGCGGCATCCAACCCGATGCGGTCGGTGCGATCGTCGATGCGGGCAATGTCACCGCCGCGGGCCGGATCGGCGCCGACGGCACCCAGGCAGCGCTGTCGGACACCTCGCGCCGCCAACTCGCCGCGGTAGCGGCCACCGGCAAGCCGACCACGCTGAACCTCGACGGCGAGGGCCGCTATCGCGTGACCGCGGAGCAGACCTGGCAAGGCAAGACGGTGGTCACGGGTCTACCGCTGGCCTCGGTCGACCAGATACTCATGCTGGTGCTGTGGGTGCTGGTGATCGTTACCGTCGCCGTACTGATCGTCGCCATCACCGTGGGCATCTGGCTCATCCGTCGCGCGCTGGCACCGCTGGATCGCGTCGCGGCCACCGCCGCCCGGGTGGCCGACCTCCAGTTGGATCGCGGGGAAGTGGCGCTGCCCGTACGGGTTCCGAGGGCCGACGCCGATCCGCGCACCGAAGTCGGCCGACTCGGCTCGGCGGTCAACCGGATGCTGGACCACATCACCGGTGCGCTCTCGGCGCGCCACGCCAGCGAGACCCGCGTCCGGCAATTTCTCGCGGACGCCAGCCACGAACTGCGCACTCCGCTGGCCGCCATCCGCGGCTATGCCGAACTGGCACAACGTAAACGAACCGAGGTGCCGGACGAGGTGGCCAACGCGATGGGCCGGGTGGATTCCGAGGCCCGTCGGATGTCCGCGCTGGTCGAGGACATGTTCTTGCTGGCCCGGCTGGATTCCGGCCGTCCGCTCGAGCACGAGCCCGTCGACCTGACCCAACTCACGGTCGACGCCGTGAGCGACGCACACATCGCCGGACGCGATAATCAGTGGGACCTGGACCTTCCCGACGAACCCGTCGTCATCACCGGCGATGCCGCACGGCTGCATCAGGTGCTGACCAACCTGCTGGCCAACGCGCGCATCCACACCGGCCCAGGCACCACTGTCACCACGTCGCTGGAATTCGACGGCGGTGTGGCGGTGTGGCGGGTGCGCGACAACGGGCCCGGTATCCCGGCCGAATTACATCAGGAGGTCTTCCAGCGATTCGCGCGCGGCGATTCATCGCGCTCGCGGCGCGCGGGGAGCACCGGCCTCGGTCTGGCGATCGTGGCGGCCGTGGTGAAAGCCCATGGCGGCGACATCACGGTGAACAGCGTCCCCGGCCGCACTGAATTTACCGTGCACCTGCCCGCGGGCCCCGCCGCATTCCCGGCCTGACAACCCGACTTTCACACAGCGGACCCACAGGCCCGCCATAGGTGGCATCCACACTAGATCGTGAATATCGAAGAGTGACTACAACTTTGCTGATATCTCGCGCCGCCACGCAGGCCGAAGGGCCGCCCGTGGCGTCTGCCACGCCCAACCGAGTGTGGCGGCAGCTGACGCTGGCGATACTGCTCGCCGGTACGGCGGCGCTGTATCTGTGGGATCTCGGTGCGAGTGGCTGGGCCAACGACTTCTACGCCGCGGCCGTGCAGGCCGGGTCGGTGAGCTGGAAGGCGATGCTGTTCGGATCCAGTGACGCGGCCAACGCGGTGACTGTCGACAAAACGCCGGGCGCGCTGTGGGTTATGGACATTTCGGCCCGGCTCTTCGGCTTCAACGCGTGGAGCATGCTGGTGCCGCAGGCGCTGGAAGGTGTTGCGGCCGTTGGTGTGCTGTATGTGGCAGTGCGCAGGACAAGCGGTCACTGGCCCGGGATACTGGCAGGCGCGACATTGGCATTGACCCCGGCGGCCACGTTGATGTTCCGGTTCAACAATCCGGATGCCCTGTTGGTGCTGCTGCTGACGGTGGCGGCCTACTGCGTGCTGCGGGCGATCGAGAAGAGCAGCGGCGCATGGTGGCTGCCCTTGGCGGGGGTCGCAATCGGATTCGGCTTCCTGGCCAAGATGATGCAGGCATTCCTGGTGCTGCCCGCGTTCGCGCTGGTCTATCTGCTCGCCGCGCGCGCACCGCTGCGCACGCGGATCATTCGATCGGTCGCCGCCGTGGTCGCCATGGTGGTGTCGGCCGGTTGGTACCTGGCCCTGGTGGCGTGGTGGCCTGCCTCGTCGCGGCCCTACATCGGCGGCTCCCAGCACAACAGCATCCTCGAACTCGCCGTAGGCTACAACGGTTTCGGCCGACTAACCGGTAATGAGACGGGCGGTCTCGGCAATCTGAACTACGATGTCGGCTGGGGCCGGCTGTTCGGCTCGGAGATGGGCGGCCAGATCGCCTGGCTGCTGCCTGCCGCGCTGATCCTGGGCGCCGCGGGCCTGTGGGTCACCAGACGGGCCCCGCGCACCGATCCGACCAGGGCGGCACTGCTGCTTTGGCTGAGTTGGCTGATCGTCACAGGTGTGGTGTTCAGCTATGCCAACGGCATCCTGCACCCCTACTACACGGTGGCCCTGGCCCCCGCGATCGCGGGCACGGTCGGCATCGGCGCGAACCTATTGTGGCAGCGCCGCAACGACATTCGGGCTATGACAGTACTGGCGGGCACGCTCATGGTGATCGCGGTGCTGGCCTGCATCGTGCTCCGCCGCACAGGTGACTGGATGCCATGGCTGGGTCCGGCCATCGCGGTAACGGGTATCGGATCGGGCGCGCTGCTGCTGGCCGGAAGGCTCCCTAAGGTCATCGCGAGCGTCGTCCTCGCAACGGCACTGGCAGGCGGAATCGCTGGTCCGACCGCCTATTCGCTGGCAACCGCAGCAACGACGCACAGCGGTGCGATTCCCGCCGCCGGACCGGCCGTGGCAGGCAGAGCCTTCCCGGGCGGTGGTGGACAACCCGGCAATCCCGGCGGCAATGCCGACGGTGGGCGCGCCGACGGCCGAGCCGGCGGTCCGATGGGTGGACTGCTGGGCGGGGTGACACCAGGGGCAAACCTGACCACCTCGCTGAGCACCGACGCGGGCAGCTACACCTGGGTCGCCGCCACCGTCGGATCCAACAACGCGGCCGGATATCAGCTGGCTACCGGCGAGCCAGTGATGGCCGTGGGTGGTTTCAACGGCACCGACCCGGCACCCACGTTGGATCAGTTCAAAGACTATGTGGCACAACACAAGATTCATTACTTCATCAACGCTCAGGTAATGGGCGGTATGCGCGGCACCGCGAGCGGCGGCAGCCAGAACGCCGCCGAGATCGCCGCCTGGGTCCAAGCCAATTTCACCGCCCGAACGATCGACGGCGTCACTGTCTACGACCTCACCGGGGCTCCGTCATAGCGTGGTCGCTGGCGTCGGTTTGGACAACCTGCCGGGGTTCACAGGAAGTACATAGCTCACGCAAACATCGGACCCACACCACTGTTGGACCATCGTGGTATGACTACCGCTACCGAAGCGCCCCTACGGCGGACCGAACTTGCCGGACCCGAGGGTCCGGCAAGGCACGAACCACGATGGTCCCGATTATTGCTCGGGCCCCGCGATCAGCCCCGATGGGCCCGCCCCGGCCTGTGGACGCTGCTTGCGGCGACCGCGGTTCTCTACCTGTGGGGATTGAGCAAATCCGGTTGGGCCAATGACTTTTACGCGGCCGCGGTCCAGGCCGGTACACAGAGCTGGAAGGCGCTGCTGTTCGGTTCGCTGGACGCCGGTAACGCCATCACCGTCGACAAACCGCCCGCGGCGCTCTGGGTGATGGGGTTGTCGGGCAGGCTGTTGGGATTCGGCTCCTTCTCGATGCTGCTGCCTCAAGCGCTGATGGGTGTCGCCTCGGTCGGGTTGGTCTACGCCACGGTTCGGCGCTGGACCGGTCCGGCGGCCGGGCTACTGGCCGGGGCCACGCTTGCGCTGACTCCGGTGGCGGCCTTGATGTTTCGTTTCAACAACCCTGACGCACTGTTGGTCCTGCTACTGGTTGCCGCGGCGTACTGCACGGTGCGGGCAACGGACAACGGAAGCGGGCGATGGCTCGCACTCGCCGGAGTTGCGGTGGGATTCGGATTCCTGACCAAAATGATGCAGGCGTTCCTCGTCCTGCCTGCGCTCGGCCTGGTGTTCCTCGTCGTGGCGCCGATCGGATTCTGGCGCCGCGTCGCCAAATTGCTGGGCGCGCTTGCCGCAATGGTGGTGTCCGGCGGCTGGTTCGTGGCCCTGGTCAGCTTGTGGCCCAGTGATTCCCGGCCGTATATCGGCGGGTCGACCAACAACAGCCTGCTCGACCTGGCACTCGGCTACAACGGACTCGGCCGTGTTTTCGGCGGCGACGGCAACAGAGGCGGCGGCGGGGGCGGCGGGGGCGGCGGCAAGGTCGGCTTCGGCGGCAGCACCGGAATCACCCGACTGTTCGGCGATTCGATGGGAACTGAAATCTCCTGGCTCCTTCCCACCGCACTGATCGGGCTGGTCGCGGGCCTGTGGTTCACGCGGCGCACACCGCGCACCGGGCACACTCGGGCCGGTCTGATCCTTTGGGGCGGTTGGCTTTTGGTGACCGGCGTGGTGTTCAGCTACATGCAGGGCACGATCCACCCCTACTACACGGTCGCACTCGCGCCCGCGATCGCCACGGTCGTGGCGATCGCGATAGTCGAACTATGGCGCAGCAGGCAATTCCCCTCCGCGCGAATCACGCTCGGCGCCATGGCTGCGACGACCGGTGTCTGGAACTTCATCCTGCTCGACCGCACACCCGACTGGTATCCGGCGTTGCGCTGGATCGTGCTGATCGGGTCGATTGTCATAGCGGCGATCGTCGTGGTCGGTGCCCATCAGCTCGGCAGGTTCACTGCTATCGTCGCTATCGCCGGGCTGCTGTTCGGGCTGGCGGGAACCACCGCGTACGCGATCGAAACCGCGGCGACGCCGCACACCGGTTCCATCCCGACCTCCGGCCCGAACACGGGCAGCGGCATGGGCGGGGCAGCGACACCCGGCAGCGCTGCGCCCCGCGGCATTGAATCCGCGCCTGGCGCAACCACTCCCGAAGGTGCGGATTCCCGCGGATCGGCCCCGGCTGCAATATCCGATTCGACAACAGCGCAACGATCCACGACTGATGGCAAGGGCGGGCCCAGCGACTCGGGTTCGAACAACAATACCGAGCTACAGCAACTACTGAAGACCACCGGAAACCGCTGGGCCGCAGCAACAGTGGGCGCGCACACGGCAGGACCCCTCGAACTGGCCACCGGAACATCCGTCATGTCCATCGGCGGATTCACCGGCACCGACGACTCACCGACCCTGGCCCAGTTCCAGAACTACGTCGCCGACGGGGAGATCCACTACTTCATCGCAGGCGGCGGAATGGGCGGTCCAGGCAGCGGATCGGGCACTGCCAGCGAGATCACCGCATGGGTCGAAGCGCACTACACCGCCACGACGGTCGGCGGCGCTACGATCTACGACCTCACTCAGCCGACCACGTCCTGAAGATCTTCTCCGAATTGGGGCGCGTCCATCCAATTGGTGGACGCGCCCCAGTCCCTCACCATCCACGCCGAAGGCCCTATGTCCGCGGACACAGGGCCTTCGATATCGGGCCGAAATCAGGGCAGCGGGATCCACAGTCCGAAGAACCAGAACCCGTGCTGAGCCGGTTGCGGCGTCGGGTCCTGGTGCCGATCAGGCCCCTGGGGCTGCTGCCAATCTGGTCCCTGGGGCTGCTGCCGATCCGGTCCCTGAGGCTGCTGCCGATCCGGTCCCGGGCCTTGCTGCTGCTGGGGCACCGGCCGCTGATCCGGACCCGGATCCGCGCTCGCAACACCCGCACCGATACCCAGCAACCCGAGGACAACGCCACCGGCCACTGCGGTCTTCGCAAGTTTCGACTTGATCCTCGTGCCCATTCCTCCTGTTTGACGGACCTCGGTTCGAGACCATCGGCCTGCGTGTGCTCAGCCGACGTGCCAATGCTGCAGCCCCAACCTCTGTCTGTCGTGGGTCACAGCTGTGCGCTGACTGTGAACCGATCACGGGCTTCGGTGCCGCCGAGCCTCCAACAGGGCGTCACCACCTTGTCACCGGGTGCCGAGCAATGACGGGAAACGTCTTCGCACTCACCCAGATCGCACTTCAGGTCTCGCCACCATCAGCGCCCCTGGTGGCTGCGCTCCGTCCCAGGCGTAGAGGTGCGGGAGATCGTGATCGGCGCGCTCGTTCACCCGAAACGACTGCCGATGCGAGCCGAGTCGCGGCGGTGAGCCCGATCAGAGCAGATGCCGCTGACGCAGGTCGGTCACGTATTTGTGGATGAGGGACGGTGACAGATGCGGAATGTCCTTGTCGGGGCCGATGCGCGCGGCTTGGACGGCGGCTGTGAATTCCTTTGCGGGAATGGCAGATCCACGCAGGGGCGGAGCCGGGCACCGGTAGGCGTGCAACAGCGGCAGCAAGGATACCTGTCGCTGTTGCTCGGGCAGGGCGCGAATGGCGGTGTCGAAACAGGTGAACCACCCGCCGTAGTCGTCGATCCGCTGAATCGGATGGCCTGCTTCGATCAGCCAGTCGACGAATTCGTCGAGTGAGATGCCGTCCTCGTGTGGGTTTGTGACGTCAAAGGTCTGGAAGCCTGCGACCGCCTGTGCGCCGAAGGTAGCGATTACGTTGCCACGAGCGGGGCACCGACACATGGCCACTACCCCGCCCCTCACGATCCCGACCAACTCCGGACAGCTACCCCGCCGGGAGGATTTCGCCGCGAACCACTTCGATGTCGAGGTCGAGCTTGACGGTGGCGCCGACTGCGGCGACTCCGGCGCGCACGATCGCGTTGTAGTCGATGGCGAAATCGTTGCGGTGCAGTTCGGTTTCGGCGTGGAAGGCCGCGCGCACTCCACCCCAGGGGTCTTCGCCGCAGCCGCCGTAGGTGACGTCGAGATTGATCGGGCGGCGCTTCCCGTGGAGGACGAGTTCACCGGGCATCACGAATGTGTCGGTGCCGGTGCGGCGCAACCCGTTGCCGGTGAACGAGATCACCGGATAGGCGTCGACATCCAGGAAGTCGGGCGAGCGAAGGTGGTTGTCGCGCAACTCGATTCCGGTGTCGACGCTGGCGGCCCCGATCTCCGCGTGCCCGGCGGACTGCTCGAAACGCTCGGCGATGTCGAGCCGTCCGCTCACCTCGGCGAAGCGGGCCTTGATGCTCGCGATGCCCAGGTGGCGTGCGGTGGCGATCACCGTGGAATGCATCGGGTCGATCGTCCACGTGCCCGGCATCGGCAGCGCGACCGCGCCCGCCTCCGGTGCCAGCGAGATGTCGCCGAGCAGACCCGTACCCGCGACGGAGATCTGGGCGGTCCGGGCCATCGGCTGATATCCGGCCGCGGTGATCACCGCCGTGTGCACGCCCGGGGGCAGCGGCTCGGTGGCCACTGCCCCGGTCTCGTCGGCGACGGCGCGGGCGACCTGGCGTCCGCTCATGTCCGTCACGGTCAACACCGCATTCGGCACCGGCCAGCCCTCGACGGTGCGAATGCGCGCGGTCAGACCACTCATCGGTGCCCCGTCACATCGTCGGACTCGTAGCCGAGTCGAACGTCGTGGCTGACCTCACCGCCGGACACCGTGACCCGGCTGGTCACCGGCGGGTATCCACGCGCGACAACCGTGTATTGGCCCTCCGCCAGGTCGGTCACGACGTAGTGCCCGCTCTGGTCGGTGCGGGTGGTCGCGGTCAGGTCACCCGCCGCGTCCAGCACCGTGATCTGGACGTCCGACACCGCGCGGTCTCCGTCGGCCCACGCCGATCCGGCAAGCACCGCCATCGGAGCCAGATCGATGTCGTGACGCAGCAGACCGCTGTCGGGCACGGTCAGGGTGACCGCGCTCGGCCGCATGTGGTCGGCGACCGCGACCAGGGTGTAGGTTCCCGAGACCACACCGTGACACACATACGCGCCGTCGCCCGCCGTGATGGCCGCCCCGACAACCTCGCCGCGCATATCGGTCAGCGTGACGGTCGCACCAGGAAGCGGTTCACCGCGACCCGACGATCTGACCACACCCGACAGCTCGCCGGAGCCCATCAGGCGGAGGTCGAGCTGCTGTGGCCGATTACCGATGGCCACACTCACGGCCTCCGGCTGATGCCCGGCCGCGGACGCGATCAGGACGTAGTTGCCCGCGTCGGGTGCACTGATCAGGTACCCGCCGTTTGCATCCCCGGTCGCCCGAGAGACCTGGCGGCCACGCTGGTCGATCAGGGTGAGAGCAGCGCCGGACACCGGACTGCCGTCTTCACGATGGATGCGTCCGCCGATCGACGAACCGTCGTTGCCGCCGCCGGAGAGCACGATCGTCGCCTCGGTGCTCGCCATCGCGGTTGCCCGCGGCTTCGCCCGGTACACGCCGTTGCCCTGATGTTCGATCAACACGTGCTTGCCGACCCCGGCCAGCACCGGTTCGGGCTCGGAAAATACCTGCGCGGCACCCTCCCAGACCTGATCCTCATCCCACGACGACTCCGCAGCCACGACCTGCTCGCCCTCCGGTTCGGCAGCCACGGGAGCCGGAACATCCTGCAGCGGAATCTCTTTCATGAACATCAGCACCACACAGGCCAGCAGCGCCACCCCGGCGGCGGTGTAGAACACGCCGTGCATGGAGTCGGTGAACCCGGTGAGGATCGGCACCTTCAGCGCATCCGGCAGTGCGGCGATGCCGCTGGTATTGCTCTGCATCTTGCTGAGCTGTCCAGCGTCGAACCCGGCGGGCAGCTGTCCGCCGAACGCGTCGATGATCTTGTGCGGCAACAGGTTGAACAGAATCGTCAGGAAGACCGCGACACCGAGCGTGCCACCCATTTGCCGGAAGAACGTCGCCGACGCGGTAGACACACCCATGTCCGAACGCGGTCCCGCGTTCTGCGCCGCGATGATCAGGGTCTGCATACAGCCACCGAGGCCGAGACCGACGACAGCGCAGTAGACCAGCGGCTGCCACAACGCGCTGTCGTAGTGCACCTGCGCGAACAGCGCCGCACCGACCGCGATGATGAAGGTGCCGAGCACCGGCAGGAACTTGTACCGGCCGGTCTTCTTGGTGACCCGTCCGGCCGATTGCGAGCCGATCATAATGCCGAGCACCAGCGGCAGCATCAGCAGACCCGACTTGGTCGGCGAAAAGCCGCGCACCACTTGGAAGTACTGCGGAACCATCGTGATGGCGCCGAACATGGCGACACCGACGATGAAGCCGCCCGCGATGGTGACACTGAAGGTCGAGTTCTTGAACAGCCGCAGCGGAATCAACGCCGCGTCCTTCATCAGGTATTCGACGAGTATGAACAGCAGCAGCCCCGCGACACCGATGCCGTAGCAGAGCAGCGAGCGGTGCGAACTCCAACCCCAGTCGCGGCCCTGCTCGGCGACGATCAGCAGCGGCACGACGCAAATCGCCAATGCCACCGCGCCGAACCAGTCGATTCGGTGATTCTGGCGCTGGTGCGGAACATTCAGTACCTTGGCCACCACGCCGAGTGCGAGCACACCGATCGGCACGTTGACCAGGAACACCCAGCGCCAGCCCTCGATGCCCCCGAGCTGGTCATAGTTGGAGAAGAAGCCGCCGAGCACCGGGCCGAGCACGGTCGCGCTACCGAAGACCATCATGAAATAGCCCTGGTAACGCACGCGTTCACGGGCGGGCACTATGTCACCGATGATGGTGAACGCCAGCGACATCAAACCGCCCGCGCCAAGCCCCTGGAAGGCGCGGAAGCCGGCGAGCTGGTACATCGAGGTGGCGAAGGTGCAGGCCACCGAACCGATGACGAACAACCCGATCGCGGTGAGATAGAACGGCTTTCGCCCGTAGATGTCGGCCAGCTTGCCGTAGAGCGGGGTGGTGATCGTCGCGGTGATCAGGTACGCGGTTGTCGCCCATGCCTGTTCATTGAATCCGTGCAGGCTGTTGGATATCTTCACGATCGCGACGCTGACAATGTTCTGATCCAGCGCGGCAAGGAACATCCCGAGCAACAGCCCGGACAGGATAGTCATGATCTGCCGGTGCGAGAGTGATGTGCCCTCGCCGGCGTCCAGACCCGGCGGCGCCGCCGCCGGTGCCTGGGTGGTGGAATTCGTCATTTGTGAGCCCTATTTCTGATCGGCTATCTGTGGTGGGGTTTTCTCGATTCCTGTGTTGAGCCGGTCGAGCAGTTCGGTCATGGCGGATCGGTCTTCCGCAGGCCAGTCGGCCAGAATCGCGGCCAACCATCGGTTGCGGTGTTTGCGGTTCTCCTCGAACACCCGTTCCCCCTCCGGAGTAGCCGCCAGGACACAGGCGCGGCCATCGATCGGGTCGGCCCGGCGTTCGACCAGGCCATGTGCCACAAGCGATCTGCTCTCCCTACTGACGGTGGAGATCTCAGCGTGCAGTAGCTCGGCGAGCTTACCGGTGCGCTGCGGCCCGTCATGGACCAGGCAGAACAGCGCGGCATAGGCCAGCCGCTCCAGACCGTCCGGCCCGTGTCTGGCCATCTGTGATTTCGCCCGGTTGACCGCACGCATGAACCGAACCAGCTGAACACCGAGCTCATCGGCATCCTTGGCAACGGACATGGGCCTCACCTTTCCACCAGCAGAATCGTTAGCAGTTGCAACTAGTTGCTGTCGCCAACTATACATCTGGCCGCTCGGCACCGAACAACCCGTCCTGGCCACCCATTTGCCCGCTCCAGGCAGACGTTCACAGCCGCTTCCCAGCAGCTCCGAAGGTCCGAACGAGGCGGTGCTCCTACGCTGCGGGCATGACATCGGTAACGAGCGTCGACGCACGCGTGCGGAATAGCGAAGGAGGACCCGTCGGCGACGATGATGTCCTCGAGACAACACGACAGTCGCGGTGGGACCGGATCGCGTTCGGTCCGTCGTCGGATCCGCGGTGGGTGCGCCCGGCGCTGCTGGCCCTGCTCGGCGCGACGGCGGTGCTGTATCTACGGAATCTGACCGTGTCCGGTTGGGGGAACGAGTTTTACGCCGCGGCGGCGCAGGCGGGCACGCAGAGCTGGCAGGCCCTGCTGTTCGCCTCGCATGACGCGGGCAATGCGATCACCGTCGACAAGCCGCCCGCGGCTATGTGGGTAATGGGCTTGTCGGGACGGGTGTTCGGGTTCAATGCCTGGTCCGTGCTCGCGCCACAGGCGCTGATGGGGATCGGCTCCGTCGCGCTGCTCTACGCGGTGGTCCGGCGGTGGTCCGGTCCTGGTGCCGGCCTACTGGCCGGTGCGGCGCTGGCCGCAACACCGGTGGCGGCGTTGATGTTCCGTTACGACAACCCCGACGCCCTGCTGACCCTGCTCCTCGTTGCTGCCGCCTACTGCACCGTGCGCGCCATCGATGCACGCAGTCCGCGTTGGCTTTCGGCCGGGACGGGCTGGCTCGCGCTGGCCGGTGTCGCGGTGGGCTTCGCGTTTCTGACCAAAATGATGCAGGCGTTCCTGGTGTTGCCCGCACTGGGTCTGGTGTTCCTGGTGGCCGCGGCGGGCGGATTCTGGTCGCGGATCGGCAAATTGGCGACGGCCTGCGCGGCGATGGTGGTGGCGGGTGGCTGGTTTGTGCTGCTGGTCGAATGGTGGCCTGCCGATTCCCGGCCATATATCGGCGGATCCACCAACAACAGTCTGTGGGAGCTGGCGGTCGGTTACAACGGGCTCGGCCGGTTGCTCGGTAAGCGCGGCGATCCCGGCGGCGGAGCCGAGCGGGGTCCGGCCGGTCCGATGATGGGTGGGTCGTTCGGCGGCGACACCGGCGTCACACGGTTGTTCCGCGATCTGATGGGAACCGAGGTATCTTGGCTGCTGCCTGCCGCGTTGATCGGGCTGGTTGCCGGGTTGTGGATAACGCTGCGGGCGTCGCACACTGATCGGTTTCGGGCCGCACTGATCCTGTGGGGTGGCTGGGTTCTCGGCACCGGGGCGGTGTTCAGCTACATGAGCGGCACCATCCATCCGTACTACACTGTCGCGCTGGCACCCGGAATCGCCGCGGTGGCAGGGATGGCGGTGGTCGAGCTGTGGGGACGACGAGAGCAACTCGTCGCGCGGATCACCCTCGCGGTGATGTCCAGTGTGACCGGTGTCTGGGCCTTCGCGCTCCTCGGCCGCACCCCGGACTGGCTGCCGCGGCTGCGCTGGATCATCCTGATCGGCGCGCTGGCCGCGGTCTTCGGGCTGATCCTCGGCGCCCACCGAACACGCAGGGTCGCGGTCGTTGTCGCGGCCGCCGCAGTGCTCTTCGGACTCGCGGGCTCGGCCGCCTATGCGATCGAAACGGCAGCCCGAGCCCACAGTGGCGGCATCCCGTCCTCCGGCCCGGCACATGCCACGATGGGCGGACCATTCGGTGGCACCCCCGGCGGCGACGCGCCGACCGACGGCGGACCGGGTGGCCCCGGCGGACCGGCCGGCGGTCGGCCCGACACCAGCGACGAGAATCCCGCATTGAACGCACTGCTGACCGGAACCAACAGCCGATGGTCCGCGGCGGCAGTCGGCTCGTTCAGCGCCTCCGGTCTCGAACTACAGACCCGCACCTCGATCATGGCGGTCGGCGGCTTCAGCGGTCGCGACAACTCCCCGACCCTCGAGCAGTTCCAGCACAATGTCGCCAACGGCGAGATCGGCTACTTCCTGATGGAAGAACGCTCCGGCTCCCGGCCACCACGCAACGGCGGCGACAGCGATGTGACGAAATCCATGGGTGACCAGATCTCCGAATGGGTAAAGATGCATTACACCGCAACGAAAGTCGGGGCCATGACGGTCTACGACCTCACGAAGCCGACCGGTTCCTGATCCAACTGACCAGGGTGTCCGCGTCGCAACGGCGCGAGGCGGACACCCGCTCGGTCGAGCCGGCTGAACCCGTTCCCAGGAAACACCCAGCTTTGTCGCAGCTGGGCCATCGGTTGCCGCGCCAATCTGTGCTTATGAGCAGCAATACTCCCGAGGCACGGGTGCTCGTCATCGATGACGAACCGATGATCGTCGAACTGTTGGCGGTGAGCCTGCGTTTTCAGGGATTCGAGGTGTCCACCGGCATCAGCGGTGCGGAGGGCCTGGCCAGGGCCCGCGCAGACCGTCCTGACGCGCTGATCGTGGACGTGATGATGCCGGGCATGGACGGGTTCAGCCTGCTGCGCCGCATGCGCGCGGACGGCATCAACACTCCCGTGCTGTTCCTGACCGCCCGCGATGAGGTGGACGCGAAACTCACCGGTTTGAGCCTTGGCGCGGACGACTATGTGACCAAACCGTTCAGTCTGGAGGAGGTCATCGCACGGCTGCGCGCGATCCTCCGCAGGGCCGGACACCTCGCGCCGCATGCCGAGTCCTCGCGAATCAGGGTCGGCGACATCGAACTCGACGAGGACAGCCACGAGGTGTGGAAGGCCGGTGCGCCGGTGTCGTTGTCGCCCACCGAGTTCACCCTGCTGCGGTACTTCATGATCAATGCGGGCAGGGTGCTGAGCAAACCGAAGATTTTGGATCATGTGTGGCGCTACGACTTCGGCGGCGACGGCAATGTGGTCGAGTCGTATGTGTCGTATCTGCGCCGCAAGATCGACACCACCGAACCGAAGCTGATCCACACCCTGCGCAGCGTGGGTTACGTACTGCGCGCACCACAGTCGAGCCGGACATGAGACTGCGCGAGAGGCTGGCGCGGCGGGTGTCGGCCATACCCCTGCGGGTCGGTCTGGTCGTCGCCCTGATCGCGTTGGCGGCACTGGTACTTGTGGCATCGGGCACCGCGGTGACGTCCGCGCTGAGCCGTTCGCTGACCGCGCGAACCGACGAGCAACTGCATGACTCCGCGCACACGTGGGCCGAGCCGAGGGCGATGCGACCGGTCGTCACCAGTGATGGTGCGACACAATGGGTTCCGGTCGGCATACCCGACCCGGGCCCGAGATCCTCAGGCGAACAGCCGCGTCGCTTCTTCGAGCTGCGCAAAGGGCCGAACGGCCAGATCTATACCAACCCCGCCGGCGAGGTGGGCGACACCGCCGCGACACCGGATATCTCGGGAACGCACGCGTCCCGTCCGACCACGGTCGGCTCGACGGGCAACTCCTCGGTGCAGTGGCGGGTGCTGACTATCACCAACCAGTACGGCTCGACCACGATCGGGCTGCCGCTCACCGACAACGAGGAAACGGTGTCGCGACTTACCTTTTTCGAGGCGGGTATCGGGACCGCCGCGCTACTAATCCTCGGGGTGGTCGGCTATCTGGTCGTCGGCCGCAGCTTGCGACCACTGCGTGCGGTCGAGGAAACCGCGGCGGCGATCGCGGGCGGCGACCTGCACCGTCGGGTACCGGTGCGCGACGTCGACACCGAGGTCGACCGATTGGCCCGATCCCTCAACGCGATGCTCGCGCAAATCCAGCACGGCGTCGCGGCCACTGAGGCGTCCGAGGAAGACGCCCGCCGCTCCGAGACCCGGATGCGCCGCTTCATCGCCGACGCCAGCCACGAACTGCGCACCCCGCTGACCACCATCCGCGGCTTCGCGGAGCTCTATCGGCACGGCGCGAGCACTGACGCCCCCATGGTGCTGCGACGCATCGAGGCCGAGGCCGAACGCATGGGCCTGCTCGTCGAGGACCTGCTGATGCTGGCGCGCCTGGATGCCAGACGACCCCTGGAACGGCAACAGGTCGACCTGCTCGCGCTGGCGGGCGACACCGTCCACAACGCGCAAGCGATCGCGGCCCGGCAGAAAACCGACCCCACCGACCCGGACCGCCCGATCACCCTGGAAGTGCGCGCCGGCGACGGCACCATGGACGTAATCGGCGACGAAGCCCGACTGCGGCAGATCCTGACGAACCTGCTCGGCAACGCCCTCACCCACACCCCTGCCGACGCACCGGTCACCGTGCGTCTGACACCGTGGGCCGACGAAGTTCGCATCGATGTGATCGACGGCGGCCCTGGACTGTCCCCCGAAGCCGCCGCCCGCGTCTTCGAACGGTTCTACCGCACCGACAGCTCCCGCACCCGCACTAGCGGCGGTTCAGGTCTCGGCCTCTCGATCGTGCAGGCACTGGCCGCCGCGCACGGTGGGCGCGTGACTGTGCACAGTGAGCCGGGCAACGGGGCCACCTTCACCGTTACCCTGCCACGCGATCTTCACGAACCTTCCAGGCTGTCCTGAACTGCCGCGAGAAACACCGCACCCGTGGCCGTTCGAACGGACCCGCGTGCACAGCAATCTCCCAGCTGCGCTGCAGGGTAGCGCGAGATTGACGATCGAGAATGGAGCACATGACACAGACAGCCACCGCCCCGCGTACCGCGGCAGACACCGGAACCAGCACGCCGGTCCTGGATGTCGTGATTCCCGTCTACAACGAAGAGCAGGGCCTGGCCGTCTGCGTGCAGCGTCTGCACGCCTACTTGACCAACGGTTTCCCCTATAGCGCCCGAATCACCATCGCCGACAACGCGAGCACCGACGCCACCATTCAGGTGGCGCACATCCTCGCCGAGGAATACGACAACGTGCAGGTCTTGCACTTGGACGCCAAAGGGCGCGGCCGCGCGCTGCGCACCGCATGGCAGGCCTCCGATGCCGAGGTGGTCGCCTATATGGACGTCGACCTGTCCACCGACCTCAATGCCCTACTCCCCCTGGTGGCTCCGCTCGTCTCCGGCCACTCCGACCTCGCCATCGGCACCCGGCTCAGCCCGAATTCCCGGGTGGTGCGCGGCCCGAAACGCGAATTCATCTCGCGCAGCTACAACCTGATCCTGAAAGCCTCACTGCGCGCGCACTTCTCCGACGCCCAGTGCGGATTCAAGGCAGTCCGCACCGATATCGCGCGGCAGCTGCTGCCGCTGGTCAAGGATGGCGAATGGTTCTTCGATACCGAGTTGCTTGTCATCGCGGAACGCGCCGGATTACGCATCCACGAGGTACCGGTCGACTGGATCGATGATCCCGACAGCCGCGTCGATATCGTCGACACCGCGCGCAAAGATCTGCAAGGGGTCTGGCGCCTCGGCCGTGCCATGGCGACCGGCGCATTGCCGCTCGACGAGCTGCGCCGCGCGGTCGGCCGGGAGCCGCTGGTCGATGGTGTGCCACTCGGGATGGTCGGGCAGGCAGTACGTTTCGCCATCGTCGGCGTCGCATCGACGCTTGCGTACGTGGTGCTGTACCTGCTGCTCCAGTCGATGGTCGGCGGACAGGTCGCGAACTTCCTGGCACTGCTGATCACAGCGATCGGCAACACCGCCGCCAACCGCGCCTTCACCTTCGGTGTGCGTGGTTCGACGAGCGCGGTATCGCACCATTTCCAAGGCCTGGTGATCTTCGGAATCGGATTGTTCCTCACCAGCGGCTCACTGTTCGCGCTGCACCACTGGGCGCCATCGGCGCTGGTGTCGCTGGAACTGGTCGTCTTGGTCGTGGCCAATCTGCTTGCGACCCTGACCCGATTCGTCGGCCTACGCTGGGTCTTTCGCGACACCTCGGCAGTGACATCCGCGGCGTGACATCCACCCAGGAGGACAGCATCTCGTGAAACTTCTCGTCACCGGCGGCGCAGGCTATATCGGCAGCGTCGTCGCCCACCAACTGAATCTCGGCAACGGCAGTGGCTACTCCAACCAGCAGGTCCTCGCTACCGTCCGCGAGGTCACCGGTCGCGACTTCCCAGTCACCACCGGTCCGCGGCGCCCCGGTGACCCCGCCGTCTGCATCGCCTCCAGCGCCAAGGCGGGTGATCAGCCCGGCTGGAAGTCTCCACCACTCGCACGTCGCGCCCGGTCTCCGTACTCCACACCCGGTCGATGATCTGCTGCTTGCTCACCACCTTCTCGGCATTTGCGAGCAGATACTGCAGCCGTCCAGATCCGGCAGCATCACATCCAGCACGACCATGTCCGGCGGATACGCCGCGGCCAGCTTCAACGCCGCGAGCCCACTGTCGGCGGCATGCACCTCGAACCCGCTCATCCGCAACGCGGCGGAGAGCAGGTCGAGAATATTCGGCTCGTCGTCGACTACCAGGACTGTCGCGGCCGGTGACGTATCGCTGTCGGGCACCGCTACAGAATAAGCAGGTCACCTCGCGCCTCCGGCCCGCATCGCCGACCGCGCCGGTCACTCACAGCAATCTCCAAGATGCGCACCCGCAGGCCCGTCTCGTTGGGCGGCGATCAGGTCGTTGGGCTGGCCCAACGAGATTGCAAACAGGCCATAACCGCAGCGATCTGGCTCGAGCTATTTGTGACAGGTCCCAGCGAAATACACCGTTGCTATGTGAATGCTGTTCTGCCACACGCACACTCATGATTGGAACAGACCGCCATCGGCGCTCGATTCGGCATAGGACCGCCTCGGCAACACTCGACGCGGACAGGAACTGTGTCATCGATTCTGTCGTGAGCAGTTCAGGGCGACCCTCGGAATGACCGAGCCCTATTTGAGATCCGGGGTCTCAGGCCGCGTCGGGTCGGTAGGTGTCGTCGACAGCCAGGCGGTGCAGTAGCCATTCACGCAGCGGCGCACCGTACTCGTCGCGCTCCAGAGCGAAATCGACTGCGGCACGCAGATATCCACCCGGGTTGCCGATGTCGTGCCGAGTTCCTTGGTGCACGACGACATGCACCGGATGACCCTCTGCGATGAGCAGCGCGACGGCGTCGGTCAGTTGGAGCTCCCCACCCGCGCCCGGCTCGATCCGGCGCAACGCGTCGAAGATCGTGCGGTCGAGGAGATAGCGTCCCGCGGCCGCGAACGTCGACGGAGCGTCCGCCACGTCGGGTTTCTCCACCATGCCGTTGACCCGCAACACATTCGGGTCGTCCGCATCGGGTTCCGGGGCGACGTCGAACACGCCGTAGGCACCCACTTCACCTTTCGGCACGTCGATCGCGCACAGTACGCTGCCACCCCACTGCCGGCGCACTCGCGTCATCGTGTCCAGCACCCCATGCGGCAGCACCAGGTCATCGGGCAGCAGTACCGCCACCGCCGTCTCGTCTACGGCCAGCGCCGACTCCGCCTGCAGCACAGCATGACCGAGACCGAGCGGGCGATCTTGGGTCACGGTCTGCACCGCCACCGCCTTGGCGGCGTTGCGTACCTTCTCCAGCAGACCGAACTTGCCGCGCCGCGCGAGGGTACTCTCCAGTTCTTGGTCCTCGACGAAATATGTTGCAAGACCCTGCTTTCCAGGCGATGCCACGATAACCATCCGATCGGCACCGGCGTGCGCAGCCTCCTCCGCGACCAGTTCGATGCCCGGTGTGTGGAACCCGACGGTAAGAACCCCACCTGTACAGACCCTGGGAGCAGCCTGCCTATATCACCTGAATCGGACACCGACTCGAGCCCACTAATTCGACTCCGCGGGCACGATATTCGCCAACTCGCGACTATCCTCCGTGCGGCCGTTCAGCAGATCCGCGAAGCGACGCGCCGAGGAACCGCCAAGGTTCCATTCAAGCCGGCCGCTTCGTCGGCACGACGAAACATCTCCCCGGCGGCGGCCGTGGCGTCTACCTGTTGCGGTCTTCGGACGCGTCGGGTACGTCTACAAACCGTCCGCGCATCGGGAACGTGGACTGCGCGAATGTATTCCGGACAATCCCGGCGACCTCGCGCGGCGCGAGGTGGCGGCCGCTCGAGTCGATGAGCTGTTCGGCTTTGGGCGCCGACGGCGATCGTCGACCACCCCGACCACCCCTAGGCTGATGGAGATACGAAGCATGGGCATGATCACCAAGGACAAATGGCCCGGAATGATCACCGTGCCGTGAGGCGCGATCAGACCTCGATCGCGAGGTATTTGGTTTCGAGATACTCCTCGATCCCCGTCTGACCGCCTTCACGGCCAAGGCCGGAAGCCTTGATGCCGCCGAACGCGCCGGCGGGATCCGACACCAGTCCGCGGTTCACGCCAGCCATTCCCGTCTCCATACCCTCGGCGAATCGGATCGCACGGGAGACGTCGCGGGTGTACACGTAACCGACGAGCCCGAATTCGGTGCTGTTGGCCATCGCGAGTGCTTCGGCCTCGGTGTCGAAGGTATAGACGGCCGCGACCGGACCGAAGATTTCCTCGCTCGCCAGTCGCGCCGAAACCGGCACATCGGTGAGCACTGTCGGCTGGTAGAAGTAGCCGGCACCGCCCGCGGCCTGCCCGCCGGTATGCACCCGTGCTCCGCGTGCGATCGCCTCGCCGACGAGTTCGCCGACCTTCGCCAACTGCTCGGCGTCGATCATCGGCCCGACCGTGCTCGCCGGATCGAAGGCGTCGCCGGTGACGAGTGCTTCGAAGCGTCCGGTGAGTCGCCGAGCGAACTCCTCGGCAATGCCGCGATGCACGATGAATCGGTTTGCCGCGACACAAGATTCGCCGGAATTGCGCATCTTCGCCAGCATGGCGCCCTCGATCGCCGCATCCAGGTCGGCATCGTCGAATACGACGAACGGACCGTTCCCGCCGAGTTCCATCGATGTGCGCAGCACGCGATCGGCGGCTTGCCGCAACAGGATCGAGCCGACCGGAGTAGAGCCGGTGAACGACACCTTGCGCAGCCGGTAGTCGGCCATCAGCGCCGCGGACTGCGCACCCGCCTCGGTGGTCGGCACGAAATTGACGACACCGGCCGGGATTTCGAGCTCCTCGAGCACCTGCATCAGCAGGGCGAGCGTCAATGGCGTCTGTGCCGCGGGTTTGACGAGGCAGGTGCACCCGGCCGCGAGCGCGGCGCCGATCTTGCGGGTTGCCATGGCCAGCGGGAAGTTCCATGGGGTGATGAGCAGCGACGGGCCGACCGGGACCTTGGTAGTCACCACCCGATATCCGCCGTTGGGCGCCGGCGCGTACGTTCCGGTGATGTGCGCGGCCTGCTCGGAGAACCATCGGAGGAATTCGGCACCGTAGGTCACCTCGCCGCGAGCCTCGGCAAGCGGTTTACCCATCTCGAGGCTGATCACAGCGGCGAATTCCTCGGTCCGCTCGACAACTCGCTCGAACGCGCGCCGCAGCAGCTCGGCACGATACCTCGGAGTCGACGCACCCCACTCCGCTTGGGCCGCATGCGCCGCGGTCAGTGCCGCCATCGCATCCTCGACGCTCGCATCGGCAATGTCGGCGATCACCGCGGCAGAGGCCGGATTGTGCACGGGAAACCGTGCAGCGGTGGATGATTCACGCCACTTGCCGTCGATGTACAGATCGGCCGGCAGCGCTGCGGCGAGCGCGAGCGCGGACTGCAATTCCATTTGATTCTACCGCTCCTTGGTCGCGGACAGGCTCGCACGCAGCATGGCCGTCAGTTCATCACGGGTCGGCCGCCGCGGAGTGTTGTTGGTGACGGCGTCGTCGAGGGTCTTCGTGACGATCGTGTCGATCAGGTCCTCGGTCACGCCCACGGCGCCGACGGTGGTGGGCAAACCGACCTCGGCGGCGATTTCCGCGATCAGCCGCACCGCCCGTTCCGCCGGGCCGTCCAGGCCAACGGCACGCAGGAGATCGCCGTATCGTGCTGGTGCGGCATCGATTCCGAACACCAGCACCGGGCCCGCGATCGACGCCAGCGCGACGCCGTGCGGGGTGCCGGTGGTCGCGGTGATGGAGTGCCCGATTCCGTGGACGAGACCGAGCCCGCTCAGCGTCAATGCACGACCGGCCAGGTGGGCGCCGATCATCATCTGACTGCGCGCCTCGACATCGCTGCCATCCGCCACCGCCCGCGTCAGCGCGGAGGTGGTGAGCCGCAACGACTCCGCGGCATACGCGCGCGAGATCGCCGTCGCGCCTTGTGACAGCAGGGATTCGGCGCCGTGGACGATGGCGTCGAACCCCGAAGCGGCTGTGATCGCGTCGGGCAGAGCGAGGGTGAGCTCGGCATCGAGAATCACCAGCGAGGGCACGGTCCGGTCGCTGCCGATGTAGACCTTGCGGTGGTTCGCGCTTTCCATCACACCGAAACCGTTGGTCTCCGCGCCGGTTCCGGCGGTCGTCGGGATCGCGGCGATCGGCAGGACCGGGGTGTCGATCTGCTCCGACCCGGTGAGCGTCTCGGCGCTGAGCTCGGTGTGGGCCAACAGCGCAACCGCCTTCGACGCGTCGAGCGCCGATCCACCGCCGATAGCGACGAGGAAGTCGGCACGGCAGTCCCTCGCCACCGCGCTGGCGACATCGAGCGACGCGGTCGACGGGTTGGGCGGGACCTCGCTGTGCACTGTCACCGCCAGGTCGTGCCCGCTGATCGATGCCGCGATGTCATCAACCATGCCGGTCTTGCGGAGACCAGGGTCGGTGACGATCAACACGCGGCGCGCGCCGTGCTCGCGGAGCAGCTGTCCGAGCTTGGATACCGACCCGAGTCCGCTCACGACCCGGCTGTAGGTCGACATATCCCAACTCTCACCGCGCACGCTGTGCGGGTACGCGCAATAGGTTTCGCGCACGCCACCGCTCTCGGCTCCGTCGCGCTGAGGAGCGCCGTGCTTGTTCATCACGCCACCTCCAGGGCACGCAGACGGAGCTGCACCTGGGCAAGGTCTTCCGCGAGCCGGATCGGTGTCATCTCCCCGGCCTCGGGTCCGTACTTCGCCAGGGCGGTGCGGTAGGTCTGCTCGACGTGCGCCGACAGCGGAGCCGGCACACCGACATCGCGGCTGAGGTCGATGGCGAGGCCGAGATCCTTGCACGCGAGCTTCATAGCGAAAGATTCGTCGTAGTCACCGTCGAACACCGATGGCAGGTCGTTGGCGAGGAAACTGCTCGCCGCGGGGCTCGCGAGCAGCGAAAGGTGCAGGGTCTCCAGGTCGACTCCAGCCTTCATCCCGATGGTCAGCACCTCGGCGGAGGCGACCAGGTGTGAGAACCACAGCTGATTGATCATCAGTTTCACCGTGTATCCCGCACCGAGCCCGCCCACGTGCAGCACTCGTTTCGGGTCGCCCATCACGTCGAACAGCGGCCGGATCCTTCCGAGCACTTCGGCATCGCCACCGACGAAGATCTGCAGCGTGCCTGCCGACGCGCCCTTCGCCATACCCGAAACCGGGGCGTCGAGCCGGGAAACGCCACGCGCGGCGAGGGTTTCGTCGACAACGCGCGCCGCGGCCGGCGTCGACGTCGACATGTCCACCCAGACCGCGCCGGCCCGCAACCGCGGCGCCATGGTGCGAATCACCGATTCGACCTGCGGCGGGCCGGGCAGCATCGTGACGACGATGTCGCATGCCTCGGCGAGGGCCTCGACGGATTCCGCTCGTCGCGCTCCGAGCGCGACGAGCCGTTGGGCCGCTTCGTCATTCACGTCGTGGACCACCAGCTGGTACCCGGCGCCGAGGAGGTTCGCCGACATGTGACCACCCATGTGGCCGAGTCCGATGAAGCCGACGAGCGGATTCGAAGTGTGTGTCATTACCGTCATTCCCAATTGATCCAGGTCGTTTTCAATGCGGTGTAGCTGTCGATGGCGTGCAGCGACTTGTCGCGTCCGGCGCCGGTGTCCTTGAAACCGCCGAACGGTGTGATGACGCTCGACTCGTCGAAGGTGTTGACCCAGACGGTTCCGGCACGCAGATGTCCGGAAACCCGGTGGGCCGCAGCGAGATCCGCGGTCCAGACCGCTGCGGCCAGGCCGTAGCGGGTATCATTGGCCATCCGCACACCGCCGTCCTCCGAAGCGAACGTCGAGACCGTGAGCACCGGACCGAAGATCTCGTCCTGTGCGATGGTGTCGTCGTTGTCGACGTCGGCGAAAACCGTCGGCTCCAGGTAATACCCGCCCGTGTCGGTGCGCACGCGATGACCGCCGGTCACCAGTCGCGCTGTGGTTCTGCCCCGCTCGATGTAGCCGGTGACGGTTGCCAATTGGTGCTCGTCGACCACGGCTCCGAACTGCGTGTTCTCGTCGAGCGGATCACCGGGTACGAATGTTCGTGCGGCGAAATCGACTATGCGCGCGAGCAATTCGTCGGCGAGGGATTCGTGCACGATGAGCCGGGAGCCGGCGTTGCAGGTCTGCCCGACGTTGTAGAAGATTCCCCAGGCGACGGTTTCGGCGATTCGCTGCAGGTCTTTCGCGCTCTCCAATACCAGTTGCGGGGATTTGCCGCCCGCCTCGATCGACACCTGTTTGCCGTTGGAGTCGGCGGCGTAACGCTGGAACAGTCGTCCGACCCGCGTCGACCCGGTGAACGCGATCTTCGCGACGTCGGGATGCAGACCCAGTGCGCGGCCCGCCGTCTCACCGAACCCCGTCACGACGTTCAACACCCCGTCCGGCAGGCCCGCCTGCTGCGCCGCCTCGGCTATGACGAGCGCCGAATGTGGCGACTGCTCAGCGGGTTTCACCACAATCGTATTGCCGGCAGCGAGCGCGGGACCGATCTTCCACGACAGGATCAGCGACGGATAGTTCCACGGCACGACGACGCCGATCACGCCGAGCGGCTCCCTGGTGATCAACGCCAGCCGTTTCGCCGGGGCGGGCGCGATCTCGTCATAGGTCTTGTCGATCGTCTCCGCGTACCACCGGACAGTGGCGGCGGTTCCCTTGGCATCCACCGCCATCGTATTCGCGATCGGCTTGCCAACATCCAGCGTTTCGGCCAGCGCGATCCGTTCGGCGACCCGCTCGAGCTCCTCGGCGAACCGCAGCATCACCGCTTTGCGTTCGGCAGGATCGAGTCCGGACCAGCGACCGTCGTCGAATGCGGCCTTCGCAGCGGCGACGGCCCGGTCGACGTCCGCGGACTGGCCGGACGTGACATTGCCCTGGCTGTGTCCGTCGATCGGCGAAATCTTCTCGAAGCTCTCGCCATCGAGGGCATCCACGAACTTCCCGTCGATGAACAACCCCTTCGGCAGCGTCAGCGACGCTGCCTTCGCCCGCCAGTTCACACTGCCCATCGTCGGCATGCCTCCTCATCGAGTTCCGCGCCGACGCCGGCGACATCGGGCACATGGACGAAACCTTCGTTATCGATCTCGATCGGACTCTTCAGCATGAAATCGCGACGCTGCGGAGTCCACCCCGGCGGGTCGTAGGGAAATTCGAAATACGGCCCGCCGCCGACACCCGCGCTGACATGGAGATTGGCCAGCACACCGATACCGTTCGTCCACGAATGCGGCGTGAACCTGCGGTTCTTGAGAATCGCCAGTTCCGCCAGCGTCCGCGCCCGCAGCATACCCACCGCGAGGACGACATCCATCTGGTACACATCGAGCGCATCGTGCTCGAGGTAGTCGATGACCTCCGACACCGAGGAGATCATCTCCCCGGCCGCGACCCGGACCCCGGTCTCCGCGCGGAGCCGGCGCAGCCCATCCCGATCGGCGTATGGAAGCGGCTCCTCGACCCAGTACACATCCAGATCCCGCAGCTGCTCCACAATACGGCGAGCGGCGACGAAATCGTGTGGCACCTGGGTGTCGCCCGCCATGCGCCAGGATTGGTTGAGGTCCACCATAATGCGCATGGAGTCACCGACGGCCTCGCGCGCCGCCCGCACCGCATCGAGCCCCGCGGCGAAGTTGTGCGGGTCGACGCGGATCTTCATCGCCTGGAATCCGGCTTCCCGAATGGCGAGCGCGGATTCCGCGCGCTGCTGCGGGGCACGCAGCTCCCCAGTCGAGGCGTAGGCCACGACCTTGCGTTGCGCCCCGCCGAACAGCTGCGCGACAGGCAGGTTCGCGGTCTTGCCGATGATGTCCCAGAGGGCCACCTCCAGCGGCCAGAAGCGCCCCGCGTGGAAGTTGATCGTCTCGATCCGTTTGACCTGCTCGACTATGTTCAGCGGATCGGTGCCGATGAACAACTCTTCATAGGGCGCAAATCCGTCCATGGTGTCGCCGGAGCCGATACCGACAATGCCCTCGTCGGTGTCGACATGCACGATCGTCGCGTCGAAGTGCCTGCGCGGGACGGGATCCCACGCCGCGAAGAACGGCGGGTCCAGCTCGAGCCGGAGCCGCTGGGTACGAATTGCGGTGATTTTCACGCCAGGGCCTCCGGGTGGGGTTCGGTCCCCGGCGCGCCGCCATCCGCCGGGGTGAAGAACGGGTTGGTGATCCGGCCGCGCGTCTTCAGCACGGAGTCGACGTCGGGCTTGCGCGCCCCGCCGTTGGCGAGCGCCGTCGCGGTCGCCAATCGGTTGTTGCGATAGACCGCCTCGGCGTCGTCGGCCTCGGGGTTCACCCACACCGCGACGACCAGACGCAGATCGGTGACCTCGTCGGCCGCGATCGTGCCGTCGGCGACGCAATCGGCGACACCGGCCGCCACCCCGGCTTGCGCTGGGCCCCAGATCATTTCACCGTGCCTGTCGCTGGCCGGCACGCCCTTCGAGACGAAGACGGTGAACGGCTGCACCGGCACGCCGGGACGCATGATCACTACGAACCGCTCATGACCCGCCGAGGGCGTTGCGAGGCTGGTGGTCCAGGCGGTCTCGGCGGCACTGCCGCGCGGACCGAGCACGGTGTTGACATGTGCCGCGTTGACGCCCGGATCGACGAACGACTCGCCGAGTTCTACACCGTTGTGTCGTGACACGCCTTTTCCTCCATAAATGCTGTCGTTCAAGCGATCTGGGTCTTGGGACTGACAGCGACCGGGTCAGCCACGGCGACATCACCGGGCACGCGGATGACGCCGCGGGCGGCACGCGAGCTGATCTCGACGAGCGACCGTCCGGTGGTCTCCGGCGCCAGGTACTGCGAGACAACGGCGCCAACGAGGCAGACCGCGCCCATCACCGCCATCGTGCCGCCGACGCTCCAGTGGTCGAGCGCGATCGGAAGCAGGAACGTGCCGACGGCGGCGCCGATCCGGCTGGCGGAGCTGGCGAAGCCGACAGCGCTGGTCCGTACCGATGTCGGGAACAGCTCCATCGGATAGACCCCGCACAGGATCGATGCCACACCGTAGGCGAACAGATAGAGGAAGAAGGAGAACGCGACCACCACGCTCGGCAGTGCGGTGTCGAACGCGACGACGAACAAGGCGAGGCCGGTGATCCACAACGGGACGATCAGCAACCTGCGCCGACCGACCCGCTCGATGAGCAACCAGCCGAGGACGGCGCCCGCGAGCGCGACGAAGGTTCCCAGCAGCGCGGCCGCGATCGGGTTGTCGAGCTTGAGCGCTTTGAGACATCCCAGGGCTTAGCTTGTCAAGCTGCGGCTTGTTGATCTTGGGTGTGGTGTGTCCAGGCGGTGGTCTCGTTGTAGAGGGTTCCGGATTTGAGGCAGCCGTGGAGGATGCCCACGAGCCGGTTGGCGACCTGACGCAGGGCGGCACGGTGGGCTAGGCCGCGGGCGCGTTGCTTGTCGTAGTAGGCGCGGGCTCCCGGCGATACGTTGAGCGCACTGAATGCTTGGGCCATCAGCGCGTCGACGAGCCGGTCCTGGTGCACGAACCGGGCCGCGACGACCTTCATTTTCCCCGAGGCGCGGGTGATGGGGCTGGTCGCGGCATAGTTCTTGCGGGCCTTGGCGCTGGCGTAGCGGGTGGGGTCGTCCCCGAACTCGGCGAGCACCCGGGCGCCGAGGATCTTGCCCAGTCCTGGCTGGGACAAGATGATCTCAGCGGCCGGGTGCCGGCCAAAATGGGCCTCGACCTCCCCTTGCAGGACTTTCACCTGCTCGTCGAGGGTGGCCAGGACCGCGACCGCGGCGCGGGTCCCTGCCGCGTAGGCCGCCGCGATGACCTGGTTGCGGCCCAGCTGCTCGCTGCGCAGGATTGCCTGGATACGGGCGGCTCTAGCGTCGAGGTCGCCGCGGCGGCCGGCCCGCTTCAGCGCGGCCCGGATCTGGTTGAGCGACAACCGCGCCGCGGCGGCCGGGTCGGGTGCCTTGCCGAGCAGCTCCAGGGCGTCGGGAGCGTCGAGGTCGTCGAACGCTTCCAAAGCGGCGGGGAAGTACTCCCGCAACGCGTACCGTAACCGCTGCGTGTGGCGGGTGCGTTCCCAGATCAACGTTTTATGTGCTCGCGCAACAACTTTCACCGCTTCTGCGGCGGGACTGTCCCCGGCGACCGGACGCAACTGGTGCGCGTCGGTACGGACCATGTCGGCAAGGGTATGCGCGTCGGCGGCATCGCTCTTCGCACCCGAAACGCTGCGGCGTTCCCGGAACCGGGCCGCCTGCAACGGGTTCACCGCGTACACCGTGTAGCCGGCCGCGATCAACGCCGCGACCCACGGGCCACGATCGGTTTCGATCCCGATCCGTACCTGCGCGGCATCGGCGTCGTCGCCGAGGTGTTCACCGATCATGGCGTGCAGCCGGGTGATCCCGGCGATCCCTTCCGGTAATCGAGCCTTGGCCAGCCGTTTCCCGGCCTCATCCATCAGCTCGACATCGTGGTGGTCCTCGGCCCAGTCATCACCGACCAGCAGCACAGCTGTTCCCTCTTCATCGTTGTCGGACACCAAATCCGGCAGCGTGCGGGAGAACGTCGGCGACCTAATGAATCGGTGCTCACGCCGTCATGCGGCAGGCACGACATCCCATCAGCGATCCATTTCTCCCGGCCGACCGGCAGGGGCACGATCTCAAAGCAGGACTCGAAGTCCGGGGCCAATCAGTGCTCACCTACCAGCCGCTACCAGTAGCGAGTCTGCCCGATCGACCGACCCGCTACATCTCATTAGGACGTCGGCCTGGAAAAAGATGATCGCGAAATACGGGAGCACCAGACAGAGCCAGAACAGCGAGACGAAGACGGTGCGACCGATGTAGTCCCGCGAGAAGATCACACCGAACGTGGCTGTCTCGGCCTTCTCCTCATCGAAGTCGCCGGACTCCAATGTCCAATCCAGTTGTGCAAGAACAGCTTCTGCCTCATCACGTCGGCCCTGCGACAGCAACCACCGCGGCGATTCAGGAAGGCCGTGCCGCGCGATCAGACACAGCGCCGCGGGGATGACCGCCGAGGCGAGGACCAGCCGCCATTGCTCGGGGTAGGCGCGGGTGATCAGGTAGCCGAGGAGGAATGCCACGACATAGCCCAGGTTCCAGGCGATCTGGAGGAACGAGGTGAGCCGCGCGCGCAGCGAGGTCGGCGCGAACTCGGTGATCAACGGCGAACCGATGGCGTAATCCGCGCCGACCGCCAGGCCCATGATCAGCCCGAGCGCGAACATCTGCCACGGCGCCTGGACGAAGAACATCAGAACCGACGCGACCGCGAAACCGGCGAGGTCGGCGAGAAACATGACCTTGCGGCCGAGCTTGTCGGTGATGTAGCCGAAAGTGATTGCGCCGACGAAGATTCCGATCAGCGTCGCGGAGGATATCAGCCCGGCCCAGGTCGATGAGACGTCCAGATCGTCCTTGAATGTCTGCAACGCCATCGTCACCGCGATCACGGCGAAGATGTAGCCGTCGATAAACATACCGCCCGCGGTGACGGCGGTGAGCCTCTTCAGGAATCGCCAAGCCTTCGGCCCGACCACGGGTTCGGCAGGTGGACCTTGGATGTCGGCACTACTCATGACAACACAACTTTCTTCCAGCTGAGTGGTGCGTCACGATCGCCCAGCAGTTGTGAGGCACACCACAGTGATGTAGTCCAAGCTAATTGAGACTTTGACATCTGAGCAATAGACGTTGCACGATAATCAACAAGGAGGTGCGCCATGCCGGACCAACGCACATACAGCTCGGGCCTGATCCGCGACGTCGACTTACTCGAGGTCCTGGCCAAGCCCGAGGCGGCCGCTGCAGGCCTCGGGGTCTCGCGAATCGCCGAGCTCGCCGGACGTGACAAGGCGCAGGTGTCACGTGCGTTGGCCACGCTTGCCGAGGTCGGCCTGGTGTCACGGGACGAGGAATCGAAGGCGTACCGGCCCGGATGGCGGCTGTTCGCGCTCGCGACGCACGCCACCGAAACGCACCTTGCGCATCTGAGCGTGCCGTTTCTGCGCAGGGTCGTGGCGGGGCTCAACGAGACCACTCATCTCTGCGTCCTGCGTGGCAACAAGGTCCTGACCCTGCACAGTGAGCTCGCGTCGCATGCGTTTCGCGGAATCGGTTGGGAGGGAACGTCGGTCGACCCGTACACCACCTCCGCCGGGCGTACGCTAATGAGCAATTGGGACGACGGGACGCTGGCTCGGTGGTGGGAGTTGTTCCCGCCCGAGGAACCCGCCGTACCCGCGCCCAGCGCCATTCCGGCGAGCAATGCCGGGACATCGCGCCCGCCGAGTCCGACGCTGAGCGCACTGCTCGAGCACGTCGCGCTCATCCGGGAACGCGGATACGCCTCGGTGGACGAGGAATTCGAGCCGGGCCTGGTCGGCGTCTCCGCGCCGGTCTACGGATTCCGCGGCGACATCATCGCCGCGATAAACGTGTCCGCTCCGAAACAGCGGCTCGGCAACCACTTACAGGTCGCCGGCGAGTTCACCCGAAAGATCGCCGACCAGATGTCGGCCTCCCTCGGCGCAACCCAAGGGAGTCGAAGCCCGGCGTGACAAACGCTGCCCGCATGATGATATCGCCGATGGTGAAGTCCGGGGATTCCGACGCCAGCTGCTGACGCAGCAGCCCGATGGCGACCTGAGCGACCGTGAACGCATCCGCGGCGTTGACGCCACGCTCCGGGTAGGCCGCCGCGTGCGCGGCCTTGCCGTGGAAGGCGATGTGGCTGTGCGACACCGCGAATGGTTCGGCGCGGGCGACATCGACCGGGCCGGGGTGCGCCATCGCCGCCGCGTGCAAGCCGTCGAATCCCCCGCGCTCGAGCAGTTCGATCTTGCCGCCGCCGCCTTCTTCGGCGGGCGTGCCGATCACCGACACGGTGATGCCGAGATCGTCGGCGACGGGCGCCAGCGCCAGCGCCGCGCCGACCGACATCGCGGCGATGACATTGTGGCCGCAGGCGTGTCCGAGGCCGGGTAGTGCGTCGTATTCGGCGCACAACGCGAGTTGCAGTGGCCCGCTGCCGATGCGGGCGACGAACGCGGTGTCCAGTCCGCAGTAGCCGGTTTGGACCTCGAAGCCCGCGTCGGCGAGCGGGCCTGCGGTACGTCGGTAGGAACGATGCTCTTCCCATGCGGTTTCCGGGTGTGCGTGCAGATCGTGCGACAGATCCAGCAGCCGCGGCTCGGCGGATTGTGCGGCGCGGGTGAGGGTTGCGGCGGGGATAACAGGTCCCCCGGCACCCCGAACCCCGCAGGGCTTCAAAACCCCTTCAAAAACCCAGGGTTATTCAACAATCCCGGACCACCGTTTTCTGAGCTCAGTTTTGGTCTCAGTTGGGATGTCACCGCGGCGATCATCGGCCCACGCACCGACGTGCGGTGGAGCACGACGCCGCCGTGCTCGCTGACAGCCCCGCGTCGTCGGCGACCTTGGCGAGTTCTTCGGCGGCGGCGCGCTTGCGCTGATTGGCGGCCAGCGCCGGGTCGTGCCGGTGCGGCTGCCTGGTCAACCTCGTGGACTCGGGTGCGCTCGCACCGGCCCGGTAGCGCCCCGAAAGCCAGCCGCCGGCAAGCGGACTCCAGGTCAGCACGCCGAGGCCGTACTTCTGGGCGATCGGCAGTGTGGCACGCTCGGCCGCGCGCGCGAGGATCGAGTACGGCGGCTGCTCGGTGACCGGGCGGTGCAGGCTGCGGTCCTCGGCCACCCACTGCGCCTCGACGAGCTGGTGTGGCTCGAAAGTCGTGGTGCCGTAGTAGCGGATCTTGCCCGCCGCGACCAGATCGTGCAGCGCGCGCAGCGTCTCCTCTAACGGCACGTCGGGATCCGGCCGATGCACCTGGTAGAGGTCGAGATGGTCGGTGTTCAGCCTGCGCAGGCTGTCCTCGACCGCACGGATGATCCAGCGGCGGGAGTTGCCGCGATTGTTCGGATCGGCGCCGATCTGACCGTGGAACTTGCTGGCCAGCACCACTTCGTCGCGGCGTCCAGCCAGGGCCTTGCCGACGATCTCCTCGTTCTCGCCCTGCGAGTACACGTCGGCGGTGTCGACCACGTTGATGCCCGCGTCCAGGGCCCGGTGGATGATCGTTGCGGCGTCGTCGTGGTCGCGGTTGGCCCAGGCGCCGAAGTTCATGGCGCCCAGGGTGAGTGGGCTGACCAGCACACCGATGCGGCCGAGATGGCGGAGTGTCATCGTGCGGGTTGTCACTTTCTGATCGTGGAAACGGTCTCGCGGGCAAAGGAATTCACCGGCTCCGGCAGGCCGAGATGGCCGCGCAGCGTGATGCTCTGGTACTCGTGCCGGAACAATCCGCGGCGACGCAGCTTCTGGCACCACCTGGTCGACGAAGTCGGTCAGGTAGGCGGGCAGCACCGCGGGAATGATGGTGAAACCATCAATACCGCCGGTGCGGAACCACAATTCGATGTGGTCGGCCACGGTTTTCGGGGTGCCGATCACCACGCGGTGGCCGCCGAGGACTTCGGTCAGCAGCTGCCGGACGGTATGGCCGGTCTCGACGGCGTAGCGGGTCACCGATTCGAAGAAACCCTGCGGGCCAATCCGGCCTTCCGGCAGCCGCGTCAGGTGCTGAGGCAGTGGTGCGTCGAGGTCGAGTTCCACATCAGGGTGGCCCAGCCAGCGCGCCAGCGAACGCACCGGCGCGCTGTCGGGATGCAGTCCGCCCTGCAACTCGTCGAACCGGTCGCGCGCTTGGGCTTCCGTCGCACCGATGATCGGCACCAGACCCGGCAGAATCCGGATGCTGTCGCCATCTCGACCTGATGCGGTTGCGGTAGCACGTATCTCGGTGGCGAACTCGCGCGCGCCTGTCAGGCTCAGCTGGGTGGTGTAGATCGCCTCGGCATGCGCCGCGGCGAACGCACGTCCCTGCGGCGACGAACCGGCCTGCACCAACACCGGTCGCCCCTGCGGTGATCGGGTGACATTCAACGGGCCTGCCACCGAATAGAACTCACCGCGATGCTCGACCGCGTGCACTTTGTCCTGGTCGGCGAACCGACCGGCCTGCTGGTCACCGATGATCGCGTCGGCTTCCCAACTGTCCCAGAGCTTTTCGGTCACCTCGACGTACTCCACGGCACGCCGGTACCGCTCGTCGCGCTCGGGCAGTTCGGCCAGCCCGAAGTTGCGCGCCGCGTTCGGTTCGAAGGTGGTTGCCACATTCCAGCCTGCCCGGCCGCCGCTGATGTGATCCAGCGACAGGATGCGGCGGGCCAGGTTGTAGGGCAGGTTCAACGAGGTTGTGGCAGTGGGGATCAGCCCGACCCGCTCGGTCGACACCGCGAGCGCGGATGTGAGCAGGATCGGGTCGAGGGTTGCCGCAGGCGCTGTGGCGATGCTCGGCTGCTGCACTGGAATATCGGGAAACAGCAGCCCGTCGAAGGCGCCGCGCTCGGCGATAGCCGCGATACGCTGATAGTGCTCCAGCCGGATGAACGCGTCTGCGGGCAGTTCCGGCTCCAGCCAGGCCGCGGGGTGATACCCGGCGCTGCCGACATTGACGAAGAAATGCAGACTGCGCGCCATCAGGCCGCTCCTTCTTCCTGTTTCCCGGCGTACTCCGGCAGCGGCAGCCCGAGGTGGCCGCGCAGCGTGCTGCTGTCGTACTCGGTTCGGAATACACCTCGCTGCCGCAGGATCGGCACCACGCCGTCGACGAAGTCGTCGAAGCCGCCGGGCAGTACATCGGGCATCAGGTCGAAGCCGTCGGCGATGCCCTTGTCTACCCAGTCGATGATCGAATCGGCGATCTGCTCGGGTGTCCCGGTCACGATGCGGTGTTCCGCGCCGCCGCCCAGTCTGCGCAATAGCTGACGCACGGTCAGGTTCTCCCGCCGCGCGAGACCCAGCGCAATTTTTCTCGAGCTCACCCACACGGTCGTGAAAACGCGGCACCGTCGCCAACGACGCGCCGAGTGCCGTCGGCACCCTGGTGTGCAGGTAGCGGACAGCGGCAATGCCTGCCGTCCGGCGCGGCGCAGCTTCGCGGTGCCGTCGTTGGGATCGCGCAGATCGACCAGCCGCGCATGCGGCACCACGGTGCCGTCGAAGACGACCGACTGCGTGTCGGAGGCGCGCAGGCCCAGGTGATTCCAGGTGGGCTCGACGCGCCATCCGGTCGCGGAGCGGTCGAGCAGGAAGGTGGCCGCCCGCGGCTGCGGCTCGGCGGTGCTGGTCGTGACGGTGAACCAGGTGAGCCCGGAAATGCCGGTGGCGTATGCCTTTTCGCCATCGATGCGCCAGTCGCCTGACGGCAGGCGGGTCGCGGTCGTCGCCGGGACGCCGCCGCGCGACAAGCTGCCCAATTCCCGCTCCACCGCGAGCACGTTGATCAGCGCGCCGTCGGTCACAGCCGAACGCAGCACCAGTTCTTTCAGCTCGGACGGCCAGGGGTTCTCGGGGCGCAGCAGGCTGAGGTGGTTGGTGTAGTTCCACTGCAGGATCAGCCCGACCTATGGATCGGCGGCGCCGACGCGCTCGATCACCTCGACCGCTTCGGCGATGCCCGCTCCGCGACCGCCGTACTCGACGGGCACGGTCAGCGCGGGCGCGTCGATCGCGTGCAATGCTTCGAAGGCCGCGAACGGGAACTGCCCGGTGCGATCGTGTTCTAAGGCGTGTGCGGCGATCAGCGCGAGCGCGTCCACTAGTACGTCCTCCGCCAGCCCATGCGCCTGTGCCTGTGCCTGTGCCTGCTGCGCGGCTACCACGGCTGTCATTCGACCGTTCACCCTCCTACCAGCGTCATGTCGCGCGCGGACAGCTCGAGACCGAGGTTGCCGCGCAGCGTGTCGTGTGTGTACCTGTCGCGAATAATCCGGCGCATCAACACCTCCGGGAAAATATGCGAAGCCAATTTGTGGATGTCTGCGCCGATTTCGCACGGAATAGCGCTCAGGGCGCGAAGAATCGGGACGAATACTCGACGTCACCGACAACAACACAATGGCACGACCGGAGTCTCGATCAGGATTCGGGTGAATGCCATGAGAACTCCTTTCCATAGTGCCGCTTCGCATTCCAGTATCCGAACAGGCACACCGCGGAACAAGGCAGCCGACCTACGAGGATCGTTTAGTTTTTCTCAAAACAACCGAAGACTTCACGATGCCAATTGCGCCGGCCGGTCGATCGTGCGCAGCGCCCGAATCGCGGCGGCGATCGCGGGCCGCTCCAGCGACGCCTGCCGGTAGGTCACCCCGATCTGACGCGATCCGTTCACGATGGTGCATGCGATCAGGTGCCGGTGCTCGTCGGCGACCGACATCTCCGGGACAATCGTGACGCCGAGACCGTGCTCGACTATCTCGGCCATCCCGGCGAAGCTCCCGCTGCGGTGCTCGATGCGTGGCGCGAAACCCGCTTCCCGGCAGGCGTACATCACCGAGACGATCGAAGGCGCGCCGTCGCGAGCGGCGATCCAGTCGGCGTCGCGGACCGCGGCCAGGCCGTGCTGCCTGGCGCGTTCACGCAACCCGGGCGGCGCGAGCAGCACGAGCGGGTCGCCGAACAGAAACTCCGAGGACAGGCCGAGCGGCGGGTCGCGGGCGCGGAAGGAATACGAATAGGTGATCGCCAGATCGACCTCTTGCTGCCGCACCGCCGGTACCGAATCCACCGGCATCAGATCGACCACCCGTACTCGCAGGCCGGGATTCTCGGCCATCAACCGTGCCGCCGCGGGCAGCGCCAGCCGCGACTGGGCGGTGCGGAAAGTGGCCAGGGTGAGTACCCCGGTGACCGCTTCTGCCGTCGCCGCCACCGCGCTCTCGGCTTCCTCCAGCGCCGCGATGATCCGCGATGTGTAGTCGACGAGCACCCGGCCCGCGTGTGTCAGCCGCAGCACCCGTCCTTCTCGCCTGGTGAGGACAGTGCCCACTTCGTCTTCCAGAATCCGCAACTGTTGAGACACGGCAGACGTAGTGATGCCGTGCAACTCCGAGACCGCCGTCATGGTGGTGCGCTCCGCGAGGTCACGCAACAGGATAAGGCGTCGAATGTCGTACATGAATTCCTCGCTTCGACTGCTGGCATCCGGTACTCATCATCGGCAACAGCAACGTTCGAGGAAATCCTTACGATCACAGCGATTCTGTGCAGTGTGGCTTTCAGACCCGGTTACCTCAGACCCGGACCAGCTCGGCCGCGCTCGCCGCACCCGGCGCCGCGGACAGCAGGCGTCGGGTGTACTCGTCGGCGGGGGCGGCGAAAACCTGCACCACCGGCCCGGATTCGACCGCCTTTCCGGCACGCATCACCGTCACGTCGTCGCCGGTAGTGCACTCCGGGACGATCAGGCTCAGCCGAACATCGTCTGCGCCGGCGGCAAGGTGTCGCTGGACCTTGGTGGCGATTGCGTCCGAGTTGCCATAGCCGAGGATGTCGTCGACTGCACGGTCGGCCCCCTGTGCAAGTTCGTCGTGGGAGTACCCGTATCGGAGGAGGTTCCGGGCATAGGGTGAGCCGAGCCTGGCGACTGTGGTGGACATGAACTGGCGCGCAACGGCTTTCGCGTGGTCGCGGTCCTCGTCGACCCGCGACTGTCAGCCCGACGATGAGGAGTTTGTCGGGTCCGAGGATTCCTCTGGCGTGAGTGGTGACGGCGGGCGGAATGAGCGTGGGGAATGCGCCGTCAGTTATCCGATCGGCCAGTTCGAGCATCTTGGGTCCGTTTGCGGCGAGAACACGGGTAAGCCGCCTCCGACGCCGGGAATATTTGCTCGGGCGTGCTCATCCGTTCAATGTAGTTGCGGATGGTGGTGAGCGGGCGCCCGTACTCCTGGCCGATAGCGGCCGCTTGGGCGGGATAGCCGACACCGAGACCCAGAATGAATCGCCCTGGATATCCCGTCTGATCACCGGCGTGTATCTACGTGGGTCGAGCTACTCTGCGACGGTACCGACGAGCTCGTGTCGACGCTGCCTGCTGATCAAGCGCTCAGGGTATGGATGTGGCGGTTCACCGAACAACCCGGGCGGAAAGCTCGAGCCCACCGACTCGTCGATCTCTTCTTCGACGGCCTTCGTCACCCAACCACCGACCTGAATACCGTGGAACCCGCGAGCACGCCCTTCGCCTCCTGCGAGGTCAGTACGCGATAAACAGGATCTCGTCGCGCGAGTACTCGTGCCCTGGATGATTCTCGGCCAGGTGGGCCTGCGTCTTCTGCACAAGATCGTCCTCGTCGGTCCCGACGATGGCTTCTCCGCAGGGGCAGTTCAGGTTTCGCTTCATCAGCCGTCCTTCCTCCTCGATCGATAGCCTAGGCCGTGCGGACCTCACCCAGGCGACTGCACCGTACGAACGCGACGACCCACTCGTGCAGGATCAGTGCGGATCGCACGCGGCGCACGGCAACAAACGGCGCCTAGTTGCTGCCGTACAGCGCCTCATAGTGCGAGGTCGGGCCGCAAGTCGACCTGCCTGGTCTGTCATCTTCCGGTCCGCTTGTCGCCGTATTGATTTCGCTGATACAGGGCAGGCGACGACGTGGGATCCGGTGCGAATCAGGTGGTCATGTGTTCTTCGACGGTAAAGGATTTTGTGCGCGACCGATCGAGAAAGGTGTGTTCATCATCGATGACGCCCGAGCCGGGGGCATACATTGCCGCCACCCAGGACCAATGCCGCTTAGCTCGCCCCCTGTAGAGCTGTGACCGGCGGTTTTGCGGATGGTCGTCGTTGTGTCGGCGTGATGCAGCTTTGGTTGGCCAGCCGGATGGTAGCGGGTCCGGTGTGACGGGTTCCCTTGTCTGCCTTGCGTTTTACTCGGAAGCTGTTGTGTCTGGCGCGTTTGACGACGCGGGGGTAGGAGCGGTGGCGGCGGGGGTTGAGGTGGCGTTTTGCGGTGATCTGTTCGGCGAGTTCGGTGTGGAGCTCGAGTTGGCGGTCAGGGGGAAAAACCGTCCGGGCCTGCGATGGTGTCGCGGGCGAGTCGGACGGTCTGGGTGAACTTCACGCGGTCGGGATCGATGCCGGTCTCGACCGCGGCCCGGCAGATCAGCGAGCAGATCGCGTAGTGGGCGATGAGGAATCCGTATATTTCCTGGCGGACCATGTCCGGGGTTTGCGAGCGCAGGGTTTTGGCGGGGCCGCGGAGCTGCGTCTTGATTTGCCTGTTCGCGGCTTCGTGTTCCCAGCGTTGGTGATAGGCCTCGGCCAGGATCAGCGAGGGTGCCTCGTGCGGGTCGAGGATGGTGGTGAGCAGGCAGATCAGCTCACCGCCTTCGCCACGGTCGGTGATCTCGTACTCGATGACGCGGGCGAAACGAGTCCGGTCCCAGTCCAACTCCTCCCCGGCTATGGCCGCCTCCAGCAGCTCGGCCCGCATTTTCGCCGGGGTTTTGGGCGCGAAAAGCAGTGTCACATAGGAGCCGTCACCGAGGCGGTCCACGATCGGCAGGTCCATAATGTCACCGAGACGCCACAACAGGTCGGCGTCGGTGTCGGCGCCCTGGCACCACAGTTTGAAACTGTAGAACCCCTGGTCACACACCAACATCATGCCGGGTTCGAGTAACCAGATCAGTTCGGCCGCGCGGTGCGTTCACCGGTGCCCTTGCCCACGACCGGCCCGATCACCGCGCCCAGGCTCACATGCGAGCCGCATTCGGTCAACGTCACCACCCGTGCCTGTGGCAACACTCCCTTGCTCGGTTTACCGAATTCCGTTGCGTTGGCCTCGGTGTCGGCCACGTCGAACACCATGCCATCAATCGAGACCAGCCTGCGTCGCGCGTAGAACGCGTCCAGGGTCAGCCGCGACGCCACCGGCACCGCGATCCGCTCGAACAGTGTTTTCATCGGCTCGAACCCCAGCCGCTGCCGGGCCTGGGTGATCCCACCCGAGGTCGGCAAACTCCACTTCGGATCCCAACAACGCCAAAGCCGCAGCGGCCCAACCAGTTTCCGCATCACCCCCTCGTAGTCCACACCTGCGAACAACGCCAACGCGACCACGAAATACATCACCAAATGCGGCGGCAACGTCCCACCACGACGCTTGGGCGCCTTGCCGTGCTCGGAAATCGCCATCTCCACCGCATCACGGTCCACCACAGCGGTCAACACACCCAACAACACCTGATCGATCAACGACACCGCACCCACATCCACCACGTCGGCGACGCTAACCCCAGCACCGACACGATCCGGCACCGACACGCCCAAAAACGCTCCACACCAACCAGTCTCACAGACCAACCAGCTGGCACTACATCGCAATCATGCCGATGACCTGCGAAAACACGTCAAGCTAAGTGGCATTGCACCCAGGACTCGTAGGCCGCGCGGTCGGGAAAGGTGAGTTCAGTGATGATGTCGACGTCGTTTTCCGTTGTGTCATCGGTGACGACGTAGTTGCGCCGGTAGCTCATCGGGGCGGGAGCCAGACTGGTGATCAGGGGCACGTGGTGGTGCTCGTAGTGTTCGATCAATTCGGTTCTGCTGATGCCGGGTTTCTTGACCAGTAGGGCGATGACCTTGAACATCGTGCTGGGTCTCCTGGTGCGTATTCGAATGTCATTGCAGTCACGATTGGTCGGAACTGTCGAAGACTTCCTGGCGATGCGGGGCCGACGGCCGGTCATCGTCGCTCCCCGGAGGGTATGTGGAACTGCTCGATCATCGCCGCGTAGGTATTGCCGCCGTGCCCATCGGCTACGGGCTGGTCGGTCAGGGCCTTGACGAACCTCGGAAGTTCGGCATTGATACCGAGGAAGCTCAGCACAGCCACGTCATGCAACGATCGGCGGAGCGTGGATTTCAGAGTGTGCCTTGGCGCGCTGCTCGCCACAGATCGACCGCACCGTCGTCATCGAGCAGTGCATCGATCTCGTCCAGTTCCTCGACGCCGAGATCGAGATTGTCCAGCGCGGCGACGTTCTGCTCGAGCTGTTCGGTCGATGACGCGCCGATCACCAGAGAGGTCACGCGCGGGTCACGCAGTGCCCACGCCAGGGCCAGCTGCGCCAGCGTCTGCCCGCGCCGCGCGGCTATCGCGTTCAGCTTGCGCAACCGCTCGATCATCTCGTCGTTCAGCAACTCGGTCTGGAACGACGTGCCCGCGGTGGCACGCGATCCCGCCGGAACACCGTCCAGATATTTCGACGTCAGCAGCCCCTGCGCGAGCGCGGTGAACCCGATGACCCCGAACCCCTCCTCGGCGGCGGTGTCCAGCAAACCCTCGGTCTCGATCCAGCGGTTGAGCATCGAGTACGACGGCTGATGGATCAGCAGTGGCGTGCCCAGCTCACGCAGCAGTTTCGCGATCTTCGCCGAGTTCTCGGCGGTATATGAGGAGATGCCCACATACAGCGCCTTGCCCTGCCGCACCGCGGCATCCAGCGCTGTCGCAGTCTCCTCCAGCGGGGTCGTCGGGTCGAAACGATGAGAGTAGAAGATGTCGACGTAATCCAGACCCAGCCGGGCCAGCGACTGATCGAGCGAGGCCAGCACGTACTTCCGGGAACCACCTCCCTGCCCGTACGGTCCGGGCCACATATCCCACCCGGCCTTACTCGAGATGATCAGCTCGTCGCGGTAAGCCGCGAGATCCTCCCGCAGCAGGCGCCCCGCGTTGATTTCGGCCGACCCGTAGGGCGGACCGTAGTTATTGGCCAGATCGAAGTGCGTAATACCGAGATCGAATGCGCGCAAAGCGATCGCACGCTGCACATCGAACGGGCGATCGTCACCGAAGTTGTGCCAGAAACCGAGCGAGAGCACCGGAAGATCAAGACCGGACCTGCCGCTCCGGCGGTACCGCATGGTGCCGTCGTACCGGCTCGGCTCAGGAACATATGTCATCGCGATCTCCTCCAAAGACTTCGTTCAGCCTAGGCCAGGCACACCGCGCCGCGGCGTCGCGGTCAGTTCGCTCGTAGACCGTCGACTACGACATGGCGTATACCTGGCCGACCTCGCCGCGGACGTCCCGGCCGCGATGATCGATTTCACCGGTGTCGGTTGTCTGCGGATGCGCTCAGTCGGTTTGGTCATGCCAGACGGCTTTCGCGCCGCTGTCGCCGATGCGGTAGACCTGGATCGCCGAGCCGGCCGCCACCACGACTGCCACGATGGCAATGGCAAGAGCGACAGTCCTGTTCGCGCTGACTGCGTCGACGCGGCCAACGCGCGACCTCAGCCGGTTGCGGGCCCGCTCGCTGTGGATGACCCACCACGCGGTGGACAGCAGAAACACCGCGATTGACCAGATCAGCAATTGATCTCCGAGATGTGTGTGAGCTTTAACCAGCGGATTTCTCTCGGTGTGGTGTTCGAGCCATTCACCGGACTGTGTCGTGAGCGGGACGGCGACCAGGGTGGCGAATGCCACAAGCGGGGTGATGATGCCCAGGCGGCGCTGTGCGGCGGGCCAGAGCACCGTCAGTATCACCAGCAGCGCGGTAAGTGGCACCATCACGACGACGATGTGGACGAGCAGGGCGTGGGCGGGCAGCCCTGCGATCGTGGTTGGCCCCATGACGATTCAACTTCTCGGTCGCGACGGTCGGTTGCCGGTCGAGCGAAGAGTATGAGCCGATTCTTGGAGGATTCTTGGAGCCGGTCCGCACGGTGTTCAGTTGCCGAGCCGATAGCCGAGGCCACGCACGGTGTCGATGACGTCGCGGCCGAGTTTGCGGCGCAGGTAATGCACGTAGGTGTCGACGGTGCCGACGGTGTCGGCCCGGTCGAAGACCAGCTCGAGCAATTGGGGACGAGTGAACACCTGCCGTGGGGACCGGGCCAGAACCGCGAGCAGCGCGCACTCACGCTCGGACAATGCCACCTCGCCGAGGGGGTCGACCACCGTTCGGGTGGTCAGAACCAGCAGACGCGCACCGACCGGAAGCGACGCCGCAGCGGCGAGGTGCCGACGATGCAGGGCCCGGACCCGTGCGAGCAATTCAGGGATCTCGAACGGTTTGACCAGGTAGTCCTCGGCGCCGGCGTCGAGCCCCTCGACCCGGTCCGCCACCGCGCCACGGGCGGTGAGTACCAGTGCAGGGATGACGACAGCACGCTTACGCAGTGCTCGCAGCAGATCCAATCCCTCCAGCACCGGCACTCCCCGGTCGATGATCATCACCTCGAACTCCCGGGTCAATCCCCGGTGCAGCCCACTCTGTCCGTCGGTGGCGGTCTCGACCCGATAGCCCTCTTCGGTGAGCAGTGTCGACATCATCTCGGAGAGTTGGCGGTCGTCCTCGACCAGCAACACCCGCGGCGCGGCGATGTCGGTGACGAGCATGCTGCCAGCGTGCCATCGAATTTCTTCTCGGAGCGTTCAGGAGGCAAATTCTCAGAGCGTTCCAAGGGTAGATGCCCACCAGGGTGGTGCGCGGGAGACGTCCGCGGGCGTGATCGCGCCGATAGTCGACGAACGCCGCCTTGGTGGGGCGCACGCGATGAATCGTCGCGGCTGGCGGTCGCGCGGCGGGCCGGGACGGGTATGACACAGGCCGTGCCAGCCGACACGCTGCAGCAGCGCTACCGCGAACCCAATCGAATCGCGCCCGCACAGTGGAATCCGGTCCTGCGAGTACTGCACGATCACCGCTCCGTACGCCGCTATCGTGCCGATCCAGTCCATGATGCGACGCTGCGGCTGCTGATCTCGGCAGCACAATCCGCGCCGACATCATCGAACCTCCAGGTGTGGAGCGTCATCGCAGTGCGCGATTGCGCACGCAAGGCGCGGCTCACCGCACTGGCTGGCGATCAGGCCTCCATCGAGCAGGCGCCTGTATTTGCTCCTCTGGGTGGCCGACTTCGCTCGCCTGCGACAGCTCGCAGGCGACCGAGGAGCGTCATTCGACGGCGTCGATTATCTGGAATCCAGCTACGTCGGATTTATCGACGCCGCACTTGCCGTCCAGAACGCTGTTGTTGCCGCGGAATCCCTCGGACTCGGCACCGTGTATATCGGCGCCATACGGAACAAGCCGGAAGATGTTGCCGCGGCACTCAGGCGCGCGCAACATCGACCGCCTCCGCCTCCACCGAGAACGACACCGACGTCATTCTCACCGCGAAACCCCCACCACTGCATGGGATTCGACCAGGAAGGCAGCATTCGGACACCCGAATTGTTCAGGGACAAGTAGCTAGTACTGCACTACGTGGTCGACCACGTAGTGCCGCTTCCTCGATGCCTGATTCAAGCCGGATTGGGCATCGCGCCGTCCCGCTCGATAGCTCCCGCCATGGCGGCCTGACCATCGCTGTCCAACCATTGCTGTTCGGTCGCATGGACCGCCGCGGCGAGCCTGCGGTGCAGCACCACACCTCGTTTGCTCAGCCCGATGCGCACTTTGCGTCGGTCCGCGGCGTCGACCTCACGGAAAACCAGTGCGCGCGAGACCAATCGGTCGACGACTCGGGACAGGGTGGGCGCCGAGGTCAACGTCACGGCCCGCACCTGCGCCATCGGCAGCTCCACTATGCCCGCCAACGCCTCAAGGACCAGCCAGTCGTCCACCGTCACGTCTTCGGCGGCAAGCGCTCGATCGACCGCTGCGGCGGCCTTCCGGGCGGTGACGATCAGAACGGCGGTGCGAGAAGGTTCCACGACGCCTGTCCCCACCGCATCCTGCCGCATGGCTCGTCCTCCCGTTGCACGCTCGCATCCCCGGAGAAATGCTATCAGCCGCGCTCGCACGCGCTCACGCGCCGGTTCGCAGCGGACGCCCATGAATGGCAGTCCGGCGTCCTAGCGCGCCCGCGCAGAAGTCTGGCGGCTCGCCCCGAGGATGCCGTCGTCGCACTGATCGGGCGGACCGGATTCGATCCCGTCTACGGAGCGCGTGGTCTCCAGCGCGTCCTCCGCCGGACCCTCGCCGAGCCGGTGGCCGAGGCGATCCTGCTGCACCGGCCCGTTGGAACCGAACCGCTGTCACTGCGTGCGCGAGCAATCGATGGACTCGTCCGCATAGATCGTCCGGAACCTGCTGCGCAGGAGAGTGAGTTTACCGCTATATGAATCGGCTCCCCACTGGTGCAAGCACTTTCGGTTTTGCGGCACATGCCCGTGGCCCAATTCTGTTACACCCTAACGATTCTCGAGTTGCCGGGTGACCCACGACCGCAGACAGATCCGGCCTGCGACGAACTCGGAGCGGTCGGTGGTGATTTCGGCCAACTTCGGGGTGCGCCCATACGGTTCTGCCAATTCATCTATAAGCCGGTGACCGTTGCCGCGGACGGGATCTGGAATGGTGCGCCGGTGTCCTACCGTCACACGTTCCCGAACGCATGCATGGAACAGAACTCGGACAAGTACGTGTCCGGGTTCTGAACCCACATGGTTCGGACATCTTCGGGCTCCGGTTCCGGTGGTGGTGCGGTGCGTGACCGGGTCGCGGTCAAGCGTGAAGTTCAGTGTGCGGATTGGGATGCGGCCGCGCCGGGGCTCAGTTGTGCGAGCGACAACAGATGGCGGGGAGCAGAATCGACGACGACTCGAGACCGGACGTGCAGCTGACCATCTATGTGCAGGAGCTCACCCGGTGCCAGCGCGCGCCATCCCGGATCCTCGTCCATCCGCTCGCTGGCTACGACGACCGACTGGTGTGCCGCGAGGTGTCGACTGCGTGCGCGGACCGTGCCCGCTCGGCCGGCATGGTCAAGACCCCGCCCACCCCGCGCACCGCCCGCTGAACGCTCCAGCACGAACAACTCATGCGTGTCCGGGTACCGCAGAGCCCACAGCTCGGTCGGGGTGGTGAGTACCAAATTGAGTGCATACACGGGCAGTCGGTCCGCGATCCACCGCACCGCATCGGTGATTCCCGCCGTGGCATCGCCGTTGTGGTGTTCGGTGCGCTGCGTGATCAGGGCAAAGAAGCGTTCGGAATCCGTATCGCCCGCAACAAGATTCAGATAATCACCGAGTTCGGCCTCCAACTCCGTCAAACCCTGCAGGACGCCGTTGTGGGCGAACAATCGGCCCTGCTGGACAAAGGGATGGGTGTTGCGCAGGTTCAGGCCACCGGTCGAGGCATAGCGAATGTGCGCGACAAACGTCTCCGACTCGCGTTCTCTGGCCTCCAGCCCGAACTGGACATCCTCGTACGCCGCGATCGGTTGCTTCTCCACCAGCGGCGACCCGTCAACAGCGAAGGTGCCCAACCCGGTCCCATCGGGCTCCTGTCGGCTCTGCTTCGCCAAGCTGTCCGGCGAATCCAGCAACCAGAACGTCGCCATGACCCGACAGGGCGCGGCCGACAAACCGAACAAGCGACACATGACATCACCTCCGTGATCTATCGAGCCACAAATAAAACGCCTCGTCAGGCGGCCAGCCGCGGGCGCCCGAGCGGTCAGAAGTACCAGCGCCCGGTACCACAACGGTAGTGACGACGGCAACCGCACTGCCGAGCTCAGCGTCCCACTCGAATGTGGTCATTCATCCCACCTGTCCTGGTGGTTCGTGATTCGATTCACGAGCAGTGCTCGGCATTCGGGTCCATGCCGATACGCTCTCGGTCAGCGTCTTCGCTGTGAACGATGAGCAGGGACCCGGCGCACGTATTCGACCTGTACCAAGAAAGCGCCGCGTGGCAGTTCAGCAAATACACCGGTGGGCCTACTGCACCCGCCCGGCCCCTACTCAACTCTAGCTTGAACCCGCCTCCGACAATCAAGACACGACATCATGACGCGCGCTATGCGGCAGAAAAGTGTGTTCACTGGCAGGGCCCGGTTCAGCAAGCCCGCGCTCTTCAGGTCGACGTCCACTCTTGGTGCAATTGACCGGTCCCCGATGACGGAACCACCCGGTTTTAGAGCCAGGTTGTTTTCGATCCGTATTCAGTTGATGCCGCAGGCCACCGGGTGGTGGCTGTGGCTGCAGCGGGCAGCGTACTCGGCCGGGGTCAGATAGCCCAGCGCCGAATGTCGATGTCGTCGGTTGTGGTCTACCTTGTAGTCGCCGATGACGACGCGGGCTTCGAGCAGGCTTGTCCAGTGGTTCCGGTCGAGGCATTCTTTGCGCAGCCGACGGTTGAACGATTCGACGAATCCGTTATTCCACGGCGTGCCCGGTGGGATGTAGATGATCCCGACCCGGTTTGCGCAAAACTGTTGCAGCGCATGGGAAATCATTTCCGGCCCGTTGTCCATCCGCAACACCGTCGGCGACCCACCATGAGTGGTGAAGACCTTCTCGAGCTCGGTGACGAGCCGCTCGGCGGTGATCGAGCGTTCAACCAGATGCAATAGTGATTCACGGGTGTGTTCATCGACCATCGACGCGATCTTCACCGCTCTGCCGTCGATGGTGGAATCGAACTGAAAATCCAACGCCCACACCACCTTCGGTGCATCCGCATCGACCGGCGGCATCGACGAAACGCCGGCCCGTTTACGCGGCTGGTGCTCACGCACCTGCAGCCCTTCCTCCCGCCAGAGCCGATGCACCTTCTTCTTGTTCACCGAGCTGCCCTCGTCGAACCGCAACCGCGCCCACGCCCGCCGGAACCCGTGACACGGGTTCTTCGTAGCATACGAGCGCAGCCAGGCCCGCAAACCGGCGTCCGGATCATCCGGGGTCTGCGCGAGGGGCAGCCGCCGATACGTCGAACGAGCAAGCCCAACGACCTTGCACGCGAACCGTTCCGACACGCCCTTCACTGCTGTGAGCATGTCGACGGCACGGCGCTTGGACGCTGGGCTCAGAATTTTCCCCGGCTGATCTCCCGCAGGGCGTCCTTTTCCAGCTCCGCCTCGGCCAGCAGCCGCTTGAGCCGGGAATTCTGCTCCCGCAGCTCCTTGAGCTCCTTCGCCGCATCGGTATCCATACCGAAGAGCGGCGCCAGTTGTACAACGTCGCCGCCGACACTTCCAGCTCTGCGGCGATCTCCTCGCCCGACTTACCGGCCGCGGCCAGCTCATCGGCACGGCGCAGCTTCCGCACGATCTCCTCCGCGGAATGCCGCTTCCGTCCTCCAGCCATGATCCCAATCGTCCCTTCTGGCCCCTACCAGGGCCAACAGGACTCTAATACCGAGCGGTCTCATTCATTGGGGACGGGCCACAATCAATAGTTGCTTGTATAAAGAGATAGTGCGTGACCACACACCCGAGGATGCGTTCTTTCGCGAACTCAGTACTACCTGCGCGGACCTGCGACAAGCCTTCACCCTGCAGGTGGGGATGAGCGCACCTCGGGTGCAGATGTTCATACGGTTATGGCGCCACGGCGAGACCAGCCACAGCGACCTTCGACGGGCACTGGGAGTCGATGGCGCGAGTATCACCCGATTGGTCAAGGAGTTCGAGAGCGATGGGCTGATCGGCCGACGCCTCGATCCGGGCGACAACCGCTACACCCTGGCCGCCTTGACCCTAGCCGGCGAACGGGTCGCGGCCGACCTGGAGCTATCACACCAGGCATATCAGCAACAGTTGCTCAAGGGCATCACCGCCGGGCAGCAGCAGACCGTGTTGGACGTGCTGCGACGCATCCGGGCGAATATGACCGAACCTACGGAGACGACGTGAGAGATGATGTGCGGGCCAGCGTCCAACGCATGTACGAAGCGTTCAACACTCGCAATTTCACGGCTACCGAAGAGATCTTCACAGCAGACTTCTACAGCCATCCCCTGGACACGACCGGCCGGGCAGTGTCACCCGGGCGTGGCAATGGTTCCATGAGACGTTCCCCGACGCCCGCGTCGTTGTCGAGGACATGATCGTCGAGGGACACCGTCGCCGTTCGCACAACCATGAACGGCATCCCCGACCAGCAGCCACCGACCATGCTGGAGATCTTCCGAGTACGCGACGGGCAGATAGCCGAACTGTGGGCCCTGTCCTCCATGCGGCGAGACGCCTAGCGCGTTCCAGCACACACTCGCGGTCGGCGGTGGCGCGGTCGATCGCCCCGCCCGCGCCAGCGAATGTTGGCCGGCGCCCCTCCTTGACCGGATCAATCTGCTGAACTGGCCGAAGATCCAACCGGCCGGGATCTTGGTGCCGCCGATGTCGACGCCGATCCAGCTCAGTGGATACTCGCTGCCATGCGCGTGGAGATCAGTGTCGAGTCGGTCAGCGGAGTACGGATCGCCGAGCAGTCTGGCGCGGACCGGGTGGAGCTGTGCGCCGGCCTGTCCGAGGGCGGCTTGACCCCGAGTGCGGCCTTCATCGAGCTGGCCGTCGCGCGGACCATGAAGACCGAGGTGCACGTACTGATCCGGCCGCGGCCAGGCGACTTCAGGTACTCACGTGACGAGATTTCCATGATGGTCCGCGACATTGCGGCGGCTCGTCGGGCGGGTGCGCGGGGGATCGTGATCGGCGCGCTGGACTCGTCCGGTTCGCTGGACCCGGCTTGTGAGAGGTTCGTGGACGCGGCCGAGTACATGCAGACCACACTCCACCGGGCGATCGATATCAGCGAGTCTTCGGAACGGTCGCTTGACCGGGCGATTTCATTCGGGTTTACCCGCGTGCTGACTTCGGGCCGGCAACGTCGCGTGTTGGATGGCGCGCCTTTAATCAAAGACCTGGTGAAGCGGGGTTCCGGCGCGATCGAGGTGATGGCTTGCGGTGGTGTCCGGGCCTCGAACGCTGTGCAGGTTGTCGAGGCGACCGGCGTCTCGGACCTCCACGCGGCCCTTCGCGCGCCGGTACGTGGGGATACGAGGGGTGAGGTGTCGTTCGCGGATATCGGTGTGCCCGAAGGGTTTGACCGCTTCGAGACCGACGCTGACGGGGTCGCGGCGCTGTGTTCGGTCATCCGCGGCTGACCCGCCGTTCGCGTTGTTATGTACGAAGCCTCGCAGCGATCGCGCTGACGAAAATGGAAGGGCCGCCGCTGGTTCGCCTTCAGCGGCAAAATTGTGCGGCGCGTACAACGATCTACGGCATGAGCGCCCATCGCTGCAGCCCGCCAGGGATACGTTGACGGGCAACCGATCAGCGGCATGTGTGTGCATTCGGATGGCGACAGCCCGCCGCCCTCGTCGCGGGCGTGTACGAGATCCGAGGTGAGGTCGTCGCCGGGTTCCCGCTGTTTGCTCGTCACCAGTTCGTGCAAGAACGCCCCGAGTTCGTTCTGTATCGCGAATGCCACTTCGGGAGGGGTGGTGTGTGCCAACAGGGTGACGGTCCATTGCCGCAGCCGGGGCCGGGGGACTCTCGTCTATGGCAGGGAACGAAGGAAGGCTTGTCATGGGGAACCCCTCGCCAGCAGCGCTGGCCCGTCGGCGCGTGCAGTTGGACGACAGTCGTAAATATCGTCGGTGGGTCGCCGACGAATCAATGGATACGCGGGATTACCTTACTTAACAAGCCTTTTCGCCATAGTCGCACGAACGCTCCAGCGCCACAGTCATATTGGATGGTCGCCGCGAATTAACTTGTTAGCCAGTGAATCTCGCGGAAATACGCGAATCCGTTGGATCAGCAGATCACGAACGTGGGGCTGGCCACGTACCCGATTCGCCGTACGCGTACAACGGAGAACAGGGACGGAATGTGACCGGCAGTGCGGTCAAGGCTCGGTGGAAGGGGCCCGGCCGCCAGGTGGGTGCGCCGGCTGTTAGGTCCAGCCGCATCTCGGGCAGCGCATCGAGAAGCTGATCGATGGCGTCCTGAGCGATCAGGTAGGCCGGGGATTGCGCCGGGCACGCGTGTGGGCCGATGCCCCATGCCAGATGCGAGCGATTGCCCGCCTGATCCTCGGTCCGGATCGCTGGGTCGTTGTTGCACGCGGCCATGCTGATGACGACCGGCTGATGTGCGGGCAGCCAGATACCATCGACGAGGATCGGCTGACGAGGGTAGCTGATCAGGAGGTTCGCCAGCGGCGGGTCGTTGAACAAGACCTCGTCCAGGGCCTCGCGGGAGGACAGGTTCCCGCCCAAGACACTGCTCCCGAAACGATCGTCGGTGAGGATCACCAGCAGCGTGTTGACGATCAAGTTCAGCTGGAACTCGATCCCCGTGCCGTAGACTTCTGCCACGTGGTTGACCACCTCCAGTTCATCCAGTTCCGCCGGATGCTGCAGCAACACTGTGGTTATGTCGTTTCCAGGTTTGGTCCGTTTGAGTGCCACCAGTTCCAGCAGCGCCTCGAACAGCATCTTGTTGCCACTGTCGGCATCGACACCCTCGACGATCGCGGCCGTACCGGCGGCGACTCGCTGCCCTATCTCCGGGGGGCAGCCGAGAAAGGTATTGACGACCTCGAACAGCAGCGGGAACACGTACTGGCGGATCAGATCGGCATTGCCAGCCTGACAGAAGTTGTTGACCAGCCGGATGGCGGTCGCCTCCACGATGCCGTGGAGCGCATATAGATCTATCGCGTCGATGCTCGCGGTGATGGCCTGCCGGTAGCGCACGAAGTCGACACCGGTATTTCTGCTTGCCATGGGCCGCCACTCCAGCAGCGGGAGGATGGGGCAGTCAGCGGGGACGTTCTTCTGCCAGGTGCGTGGATCGGCAGGGAAGCGCTCAGGGTCGTTGAGGATCCGCACCGCGGTGGCGTAGCCGATGACCAATGTGGCGGGCACGCCCGGCGCGAGCTCCACTGGCGCCAAAGAGCCGTATTGTCTTCGCATTTCCCGGTAGCAGCGGTGTGGATCGGCGGCGAATTCCGGCGAGTGCAGCGGCACCCGCGGTTCGTCGGAATCGATCGGCGAGCCATGGGCGACCGGGCAGGACTGGGGGTGTACTCGGGACTGCGGCGTACTCAAGGATGGAACTCCATGCTATTCGTGTGCACTGTGGGTGGTGTATCACGGCTTCCTTGCCGAGTCGCTGCTCCGGAGACAGCGTTACCTGGTTCCGGCCGGAACCGGTTGATGAAGTCGCGCCGGTACAGCACCCGGGCGTTCAATATCGAACGCCTGCTGCGCGGCAACATTGTTCGGCCATTTCGGCCGACACGAGCGACGACCGGTGCGCGGTGATCGTTGGTCGTGCGGACTCCGAGCCACCTCGACGTGACTCGGTCGGGAGACAGTGACCGAACGGTGTGACGGTTCGTCAGATGCCGAGGGCACCTAGCGAATCGTTGTCGTCCAGGGCGGTGGTGATTCGCTTCAACAGTGTCAAACAGGTCTCGACCGACTGCATCTTGGGTTGGTATACCGCTCGGCCGATCGTGAATGCCCATGCCGCGTAGGCGAACATGGACTGCTGTCGATAGGCCAGCCAGGCGTCGTCGAAGGACGGCACCTCGCCGCCGGAGCGACCTAGCTCCTCCAGGTAGGCTTCAAGCAGTTCACGATCCCAAGCGCGCCGGTCTTCGGGCTCGCATCCCGAGTTGACGGTGTACGCGAAGTCATGCGCCCAGCCGCCCTGCATCACTACCTGCCAGTCGGCGAACCCCATCCGTCCGTCGCCGGTCACGTAGGTTTGCCCGATGTGCGGGTCGCCGTGAAGCAAGGTCGGGGGCATGTCCTTGGTCGCAATATCGAGGGACCGCTCGACGCCCGCCCACAACCGCTCGCTCTGACCGTGCAGGCTCGCGGGAATAACCACTTTGGCCCGCTCCAAGCCGACCGCGCAACGCTTCTTCATGTCGATCGCAGAGAGGACGGCGTCGAGCATGTCGTTCGGATTCTTGAGGCCCGCGATCGACGGATGCTTCCAGAATGTGCCGTGGAGTCGGGCGAGATTGCGCACCAGATCTTCAATCTGGTCGCGGGCGATCGGGGCGTTCGGCTCGATGAAAACAGCGCCACGGGTCGCGGCGATGTCCTCCATGAGCGCAATGGACCGCCACGATGCCGGATCGACGGCGCCCCAGTAGCCGAGCGGGGCCTCCATCTCGACGTTGGGACGAAAGTCCATGAAGAAGTGAGTTTCACCGTCGATCATTTTCGCCCCGCCGAGCAAAATGCGCTGGCTGAGGGAAGTGGTGGTCTTCGCGAACAGCTCGGTCGGCAATCCGGCCTGCGTGCCCGCCTCGTTGTAGTCGACGCGAATCGCAACCCGTGTGGACGTGCCGCGGCTGCCGTTGGATGTGTTGAACGAGAGCACCTCGGCATCGGGGACATCGCGGCACAGGACAGCCGTCAGCCAGTCGACGGTGATCGCGTCGCCAGAGGCGGGGACGTCGTCGGCGCTCCGCGCTTTCGGCCGGGTGATCTTCTCGCCTAGCACATGACCACCGACTGTGGCGAACCGCCCGAGCAGCCAGAGCTTGTGGTTCAATTGTTTGCCTCAATTCCGGAGTGTGACGAAATATCCCGAGCAGCTGTCCCGTTCAAGTGGGCGCGCCGTAGGCACAGTACCCGATAGGTCCGGATAGTGTTGTGCGACAACACTTTTCTTGATTCTGGTTCCATCGCGCCAGCAATCTCGCGCGGTGGCGGGGGTACGAGTGGTGATGTCGCTTGGGCGATCGCCGACGACAAGCAGCTACTCACCGACCGCCTGCGGGCACTGGGCGCTGATCACCCCGACAGTTTGGCCACCCGCCACAATCTCGCTGACGCCCTGTCCGAGGCAACTGATCAACGACGTCGCCGGCTGCTGCAAGGCAGTCGAACGCGCCTGACCTACAGCGGCTTTCAACTCCCTGGCCGTTGGGTTGAGCACCGGCTCGTCCACACCATCGCCGAATGCCAGCCTCCAAACCGGTGCAGCCGCTCATACAAGCCGTTGGTCAGCTCATCGACAAACCCGAGCGGCCCGAGCACATCATGTTCCTAGCCGACAACCAGCGCCGACCTGCCACTCATGCAGTGAAAATACTTGTGCCACTATTACATCTACCAATAATCCCGTAATCATCCACGGCCACAACAATTTTCGTGTATAGCACAAGATGTCAGGCCAGACCAAGTCGCTTGGAACCATCCGCTCTATGCCGCGCCGAGGGCGACGGCACGACGGTTGCCCGGCGGATGGCGGTGGTGACCGGCTTCTAACGAACCTGCGTCATCGACGCTGGAACACTCACCCGCCGAATACGTGCGGCGTCCAACCGTGCCCAACGAGTCACCGCCACTGGGACTTTCGCAACTGCAGTTCGAAGCTCTGTTATCCCCGGCACGCGATTCCCGTAACCGGTTCGAATTCGCGCTGGTCATGCTCGGGTTGCGGATCTTCGAAGCCTGCAAACCCGACATCACCGATGTCGGAGAAGAACACGGCCGCCAAGTACTTCGCGTGGTGCGACCCTGCGGCTGCAGCGCCGGCCGCCCGTTGCGATCGCAAGCGTGATCGAATGCCGGTTCCCGATATGGACCTAGTCACGTTCGGAGGCGACCAGCCCGTGATGCAGCCACTGCAACTCGGGCTCAATCTGGGAGTAATCAGGTGGCACGGCATCAACGTGTCTGCGAAGGCAGCAAAGCAGATGTTCCCACGGCTGACATCAAAGCGCCTACACCCGTTCCAGTCATTCGGGCTCTGTCGCAGCAGGTCGGTAGTGCAGATAAGGAATCTGACTGCCACGCCGGAGCTGCATTTCAAGCCTGCAGGCACCCGGTCGCGAACTTCACCGTCGCGTCTACACCACGTCACTTCGATCGCGACTCCGCGGAGTGGAAGGGCGGCGAGGCGTTGTTCCTGCACTGCAGGCTCTGGCGGGAGGCGGCTGAGAACTTGCCGAGAGCGCTGATTATGTGGAGTTCGAAGCTTAAAACTGGTCTTGTGCAGGTATTTTCCGCCGTGGACATGTCCATGTGGAACGAGCTGGGTCCCGCAGCTTCGTCGACGAGTTGACCGAGATCAGTCCTTCGGCTCGAGCAGATGTTCTCCGTCGTTGCCGCCAAGAAGGAACAGGAAGCGGTCCAGATCGTCTCGCAGTTCTTGGGTCGGGTCGACAGCCGAGTTGCCGCTGAATCGGGTTAGAGACGCCCGAGCGTGATCGGTTGTCAGCCAGTCGTTGACGAAGTGCAGAAGTTCTGCCAGTTCGATGGCGTCCTCGGTCGCGATCCGGATGTGCGGCATGCCGTAACTCTGGACCAGTTCGCCCGACCGATCAAAGCCCTGTGCCGCCATCGACGGCAGCCGGTCAAGGGTCCGCGATCTCAAATTAGACCGAAGTCGTTGTGGGACTTGGTCAATCATCTATCTGTCGTACTATCGCAAGGAGGTGACCCTCATGGCCGCAGACACGGTCATCACGTTTCAAGGGAATTTGACGGCGGATCCGGAACTTCGCTTCACGCCGGTTTCCCGTGGGTTCGTGAATTCCGAAGGGGCCGTTGCCCGGAACTGAAGCGTGTGCTGCCTTCTACGAGGCTATCTGACCCAATGCCGCTTAGCTCGCCCCCTATAGAGCTGTGACCGGCGGTTTTGCGGATGGTCGTCGTTGTGTCGGCGTGATGCAGCTTTGGTTGGCCAGCCGGATGGTAGCGGGTCCGGTGTGACGGGTTCCCTTGTCTGCCTTGCGTTTTACTCGGAAGCTGTTGTGTCTGGCGCGTTTGACGACGCGGGGGTAGGAGCGGTGGCGGCGGGGGTTGAGGTGGCGTTTTGCGGTGATCTGTTCGGCGAGTTCGGTGTGGAGCTCGAGTTGGCGGTCAGGGGAAAAACCGTCCGGGCCTGCGATGGTGTCGCGGGCGAGTCGGACGGTCTGGGTGAACTTCACGCGGTCGGGATCGATGCCGGTCTCGACCGCGGCCCGGCAGATCAGCGAGCAGATCGCGTAGTGGGCGATGAGGAATCCGTATATTTCCTGGCGGACCATGTCCGGGGTTTGCGAGCGCAGGGTTTTGGCGGGGCCGCGGAGCTGCGTCTTGATTTGCCTGTTCGCGGCTTCGTGTTCCCAGCGTTGGTGATAGGCCTCGGCCAGGATCAGCGAGGGTGCCTCGTGCGGGTCGAGGATGGTGGTGAGCAGGCAGATCAGCTCACCGCCTTCGCCACGGTCGGTGATCTCGTACTCGATGACGCGGGCGAAACGAGTCCGGTCCCAGTCCAACTCCTCCCCGGCTATGGCCGCCTCCAGCAGCTCGGCCCGCATTTTCGCCGGGGTTTTGGGCGCGAAAAGCAGTGTCACATAGGAGCCGTCACCGAGGCGGTCCACGATCGGCAGGTCCATAATGTCACCGAGACGCCACAACAGGTCGGCGTCGGTGTCGGCGCCCTGGCACCACAGTTTGAAACTGTAGAACCCCTGGTCACACACCAACATCATGCCGGGTTCGAGTAACCAGATCAGTTCGGCCGCGCGGTGCGTTCACCGGTGCCCTTGCCCACGACCGGCCCGATCACCGCGCCCAGGCTCACATGCGAGCCGCATTCGGTCAACGTCACCACCCGTGCCTGTGGCAACACTCCCTTGCTCGGTTTACCGAATTCCGTTGCGTTGGCCTCGGTGTCGGCCACGTCGAACACCATGCCATCAATCGAGACCAGCCTGCGTCGCGCGTAGAACGCGTCCAGGGTCAGCCGCGACGCCACCGGCACCGCGATCCGCTCGAACAGTGTTTTCATCGGCTCGAACCCCAGCCGCTGCCGGGCCTGGGTGATCCCACCCGAGGTCGGCAAACTCCACTTCGGATCCCAACAACGCCAAAGCCGCAGCGGCCCAACCAGTTTCCGCATCACCCCCTCGTAGTCCACACCTGCGAACAACGCCAACGCGACCACGAAATACATCACCAAATGCGGCGGCAACGTCCCACCACGACGCTTGGGCGCCTTGCCGTGCTCGGAAATCGCCATCTCCACCGCATCACGGTCCACCACAGCGGTCAACACACCCAACAACACCTGATCGATCAACGACACCGCACCCACATCCACCACGTCGGCGACGCTAACCCCAGCACCGACACGATCCGGCACCGACACGCCCAAAAACGCTCCACACCAACCAGTCTCACAGACCAACCAGCTGGCACTACATCGCAATCATGCCGATGACCTGCGAAAACACGTCAAGCTAAGTGGCATTGCTATCTGACCCGTGAGTTCGGGAACCTACGGGCGTTCTTCAAAACCCATGCTGCCCTGTGTAACTGGGAAGAACGCAGTGCACCACAATCGAGATTCCCCCTGCGGAGGCGCCGGGTGGGCGGTGGCATCCTGCTCGCGCAGAGGGGAGGCCACATCATGAAAGAGGCCGTGCGCATCGCCAAAGAGCTGTCGGTGGCCGTCGTGCCCCCATGTCAGCTCAACTGCGGCCCCTACCAAGGCAACCGGGCACTGGTGCTGTCCGACCTGCGCGAGACCGCCGACATCGAACCGGACTGCGACGCCGCGCTGCTACTGCACCACCCCACCCTAGACGGCCTACCGACCGGCGAGATCGAACTGCACATCGGCAAGAACCGCACCGGATGATCGAAGTGCTTGCTTCCCATACCCATCGGAGGACAAGCCGAGCGCCGCCGGGGCGACCGAATGAGTGAGTCGGAAAGGGTGCACGCCACGCCGCAGGTGCTGTTCGCTCCTGTCGGCACCGACCCGCGCGAACTGATCGGCTTCGGTGATGTCCGATAATCGACGTTCTACTGTTGGGCGGCACCGGTTTCCCGGGCGGCGAGGGGATCTCCGAGGCCTTCGCCCGTGGTCTGGATCCGCGCCGGTTCCGGTACCGCTACGTCGACTATCCCGCCCAGTACGGCAACCTGATTCCGTATCAGGAGTCGGTCGCGATGGGCACGGACAAAAGGAAGTCCAGAATGCAGCCAATCCTGTTGTGGTGGTGTCAAACCGGCTCCACCGGTCGCTGAACAGCGTGGAGGTGCGACCGACGCCGACTTTTGGGCCGATCGGCTGCGAAATACCAGCCTCGATCGCGATCCGCCGACAGGACCGATTGGGCGACCTCAGACGGGCGGGTCAGGACTGATGCAACGGCAATTTCGCGTCATTGGCAGATCTCCTGTCCAGCAACCGATTCGTGGCAGAAGAGTGCATTTGACGACCCGCCGAGTTCACCGTCGAGCACCCGAATCAGGTACCCCGACCACGTGGCGATGTTCGAGGTGGTATCGGCAACCCCAAGCGGCCGCCAAGGAATCGATAAGGTTCTGCATCGAATGTGGTTGAACAACAACCGACTCCACAATGGAATCCGAACCACGCATGCTGTTGCTCGACATTGGCACCCGCTCATCCTCGCCGCCACCGTTGACCCGGCGCCTGCCGCGCAGCCTGGCTATGCTGAATCGATCAGGATCGAAACAGCTTGGGGGTCAATCAATGCTGGAGATACGATGGTGACCGATGTGCTTGCCGGCGCGCCGCTGCACCCAACGGTCGTGCGGGGGTTACTCGGGCACATCTTCATCGAAGACCGAGACTCGGCGAGCGAGGCCCCGGAATGCGGCGGCCGCGAGTCTCCTCGTGATGTGATCAGGGGACTTGAATGAGCGACAATCAGATCAACGACCCGAACACGATGTACGAGCGAGGTTATTTCCACAGCTGCCGCAAAGAGCTCGACCAGGCCGAGTACTGGTACCGCCAAGCCGCAGACACCGGCCACCTCGACGCTATGTGCGACCTCGGGTGGGTGATCGAGCAACGCGGCGACCTCAGCGAAGCCGAACGCTGGTATCGGAAGGCCGCTGATGCTGGTCACACCCAGGCGATGCAGAACTTGAAGTGGGTAATCTGGCAACGCCCCGACGCCGACGCCGACGTCGATCTGGCATGCCTCGAACACGAGCACCGGTGGCAGCAGGTGGACCGTGCCGTGATCGTAGTGGCTGTACTGACGATCATCGGGATGGCGATTGCGTACGCGGTGCTCCACCACCCACCGCAGTAAATCACGGTCAAGTATGCAAATCCCGGCATCCACGCCTGCATCTGCCGTGTTTGGACTCGAACCCATCGCTACCACCCCTGTTATTCCTCGGAACGAGCTTGGAGGACGTCGATGATTCGGATCTCATGGAGCGGATACGGTATTTTGGCGCCCCTGATATTGGCCGCATTCGCCCTCGCAGGCACCGGTATCGCGGACGTTGCCGGTCTGTCCACGACCGCGTTCGCCAACCTGGGCACGTCTATCGGGTCGGTGTTGGGCAGCCTGACCGTGTGGTTGGTCGGCCGGGCTTTGAACCGTGCGCAGCCCGGCTACGACCCCCGCACCGGCCAACCCGTCGTCTCTGTCAACCGGCATCAGCTCATGGATAGTCCTATGCAGTGGTGGGCTCCGTCCGGTGTCATATACGCAGTCGTCACCTTCGTCCAGATACTGCACAGCTGACGTCGCGCCGCACGGCGAGCGCCACCGTCCCGGTTGAAGAAGCAGAAGCCTGCGATCCAGGTGATGAGCTTGTGCCGGGCTCCGCTCCGGCGCGAATTCGGAACCGACGCCGACGGGCGAACTGCACTTCAGTTTGAAGTGGAACGCCTCGAGAGCATCTGAGCGAAGACCCCGAGCCAGCCATAGTCATCGGCTATCGAAACCGACCGCGGTATCACTTTTGGGAGTAGCTCGGGAACTGTGAGTCAGGCGGCGAGTGCGTAGTCGTCCCGGTGGACGCGTTGGCGCATTCGGGTCAATGCCATCAACTTTAAGGCGTTGCGCTGACAGTGGGCCACTGGTGAGCGAATCAGGATGGGTTGCAGTTGTTGTGTGAGATCGCCGGTGGAGCAGGTGATCCTCGCCTCGTTGCTCCTGCCGGGACAGTGCAACATCGATGCTGCCGATGCGGTGTTGTCGCTGCCCGGCCGTCAAAGCCAGGCCCGTGCAAACAGGCGGTGCTCGAAGCGGCTCGGTGCTCCTACGCCAGCGCGCACTCGGCGGTCACCGGCCGCTGCGGTCCCGTCGCCGGGAAACGCCAGCTGGAAGGTCTCATGATCGCAGCGCGGTCGATAACGACAACTTCGATGCCGCCCGCATCGCCGCGCCAGCTGCGCCTGAGACGCTGCTGGTGCTCACCGCGGACGGCAAAGGCATTCTCATGCGCCCGGATTCGTTGCCAGACGCGACCCGCAACGCTGCCGCGCGGGAAGCACCGGTGTTCCACACCCGCCTTACCTCGGGAGAAAGACCGAACTGGAACGCATGGCCACCCTCGCCGCGGTCTACGACGCACAGCCCGCCCCGCGGCGTCCGCACGACGTAATCGCCGTCCCCGGCGGGCGCAGCGGCGACCCCACACCCCGGAATCCCGCTGCTCCTGCAGGCCCGACCACCTTCTGCTGGGCATGCCCCCAGATCGACAACCACCTGACCAAAGCCCCGCGGTCCAGAAGACCTGGCTTTCTCGGGTCCTTTGGCAATCTCACCGCCCGCCAGAGCTCCGCTTCACGCTCGTTTCCCGTGCGTTCGCGAATTCCGAAGGGGTCGTTGCCCGGAACTGAAGCGTGTGCTGCCTTCTACGAAGCTATCTGACCCCTGGGTTCGGGAACCTACGGGTGTTCCTCAAAACCCCTGCTGCCCCACGCAACTGGGAAGAACGCAGTCCCTACAATCCTTGGAGGATCATCATGGCTGGAGACACGGTCATTACTGTCAAAGGGAATCTGACAGCCGCGCCAGAGCTGAGATTCACGCCCGCAGGAGTCGCGGTGGCCAGCTTCACCGTCGCGTCGACACCGCGGTATCGCGATCCCAACACCAGCGAGTGGAAGGATGCCGACGCATTGTTTCTGCGCTGCAACGTGTGGCGAGAGGCTGCGGAGAATGCCGCCGAGTCGACAGCCACGCGGTGCTCGCGTCATCGTATCCGGGCGGCTGAAGCAGCGCTCGTTCCAGACCCGCGAAGGCGAGGAGCGCACCGTGGTCGAGTTGGAGGTCGACGCGGGTCGCCCATCAACCCGATGAGCGACCGCGAAGGTCACCCGCCCTCTCAGGCCCGCATGGCCGCGAGGTTCCGGCTGGCTGCCGAGATACCAATACCATTCTTTCTGATCTATTGGGGCTGGGCACAACCACCGCAAGCCGGTGGGGCAACCTCGTTGCCCGGGATTGGGACCTCGATCATCGTCTGCATCTGATCCAGCGTAAGCATCGCCTCCGATACCGGAGACGCGGCTGGTCACCGTGTGTCACCACCGGTGTGTCGGGTCGATGCTCTGTGGTCAGGGATGCAGGACGACCTTGGTCCATCCGTCGTCGCGAGCGTCGAAATGCTGGTATCCGGACGCTGCCTCGGTGAGCGGCAACTCGTGGGACACGATGAACGAAGGGGTGGCTCGGCCCGCGTGGATGAGATCGCGCAGTTGTCGGTTGTAATGCTTGACGTTGGCCTGTCCGGTCCCGACCTTCTGGCCCTTGAACCAGAACTTGCCCATGTCGAAGGCGATCTGGCCGCGACGTTCCAACTCGTCGGGTGCGTTGCGGTCCTGCGGCAGGAAGATGCCGACGACACCGATGTGTCCGGTGAACCGCACCGAATCGACGAGCCGGTTCATCGTCATCGCCGAGTCCTCGTGACCCTGCGGATCATGCGCCTGGTACCCGACACATTCGCAGCCTTTGTCTGCGCCCGCCCCGTGGGTCTGTTCGAGCACCTGCTCGACCGGATCGCCTTTCGAGTCATCGATGGGGATGCATCCGATCTGCTCGGCAAGGCGTAACCGGTCCGGGTGCCGATCGACGACCATCACCTTGCTGGCCCCTTGGATCATCGCGGAGTAGGCAGCCATCAGGCCGACCGGTCCTGCCCCGTAGATCACCATCGAATCACCGGGCTGCATATCCGCGAGCCTGGTGCAGTGCCATCCGGTCGGGAAGATGTCGGAGAGCATGACGTAGTCGGTTTCCTTCTCCTTCGCGTCTTCGGGCAGTCGCAGGCAGTTGAAGTCGCCGAACGGGACCCTGAGGTATTCGGCCTGCCCGCCCCAAAATGGCCCCATGCCAGCGAAACCGTACGCAGCGCCTGCCATTTTCGGGTCCGGGTGGACGGTTAGGCAGAACGCGGTCAGTCCCGCCTCGCAGTTGCGGCAGAAGCCGCAGCCGATATTGAACGGCACACAGACCCGATCTCCGACCGATATCTTGACCACCGCATCACCGATCTCCGTGACGATCCCGAGATTCTCATGTCCGAGTACCATTCCCAGCTCGAGGTCGGTGCGGCCCTCATACATGTGCAGATCCGATCCACAGATGTTCGTGGTGGTGATCTTCACCAACACATCGGTCGGCCGCTCGATCCGCGCATCGGGAACGTCTTTGACATGGACCTCGCGGGGACCGTCGTATACCAACGCTTTCATGTTCAGTCTCCTTCTGCCGCAACGGAATATCCTGGCCCGTTTGCGCTGTCCGCGAGTCGGTGAACAGGGTGTGCGCCATGGAAAAGATGATCGGATCTACGTCAACCCTCGGACATCCCCGGCGCAGCTATGCCCGAGTCCGGCGTCGGCGCAATGGCCACACCGCACGACTCATAGTCAATCCTTGCGGACCAATACTTTCGGAAGACGCACCAAAAGACTTGATCGGCACCGTGTCCGGACCGGTCACCTGTACGCCCATCTACTAGCCTTCTCCTCCGACCATATGATCGGAACCCCTCAGCTTGATTTTTAACCTCCGGGTCACTGCCCGCCGACCGTCCGGGTCGGTGTTGGAGCGGTTCGATCATCGAAACGTGTTGCTGCCGTGTTGATTTAGGGACGAATTTCGGCGTGTCGCCGTGACATGGAGCGGCCACCGCATCATCATCGTCGGGTTCCCGCTAAAGAGCCTGATGAGAAGTTGTGGTGGCCGTGCCTGTCAGTGTGCCCGAAGTATTTCGTCCGGTCGAGTCGGCGCGCCCGTCGGGACCGGAATCGCTTGCCGCGTTCCGCAATTCGTTCTATGAAAGCCTGACCGCGCGCGCCGACGCGCTGTTCGAACTCACCGACGCGGTGCTGTGCGACGACGGACCGGTCACCACGCTGGTCGGACTGTGTCTGACCGGGGAATATCGACGCGGCCACGGCGCCCTCTACGACGGTCTGAACGCCGGAAGTATCGACATCGCCCGGCTCCGGCGCGCGATCACCGCCACGACCACGGTCGGGCGAGACGACGAAGGTGCGATCATGCTGGCCGTCGATGCCAGTCCGTGGCTGCGTCCCGACGCGGCGACCAGCCCCGATCGATCGTTCTGCCATGTCTATGGCCGTGGCAGGGGGCAAGCGCAGATGATCCCGGGCTGGCTGTTCTCCTACGTCGCCGCGCTGGAGCCCGGCCGGACCTCTTGGACCACGATCCTCGACGCGATACGGCTGCACCCCGACGACGACGCGACCGAGGTCACCGCCGCCCAGATCCGGGAAGTCGTGCAACGCCTGCAAGCCGCCGACCTCCATGTTCCCGGCGACCCGCACATCAAGATCGTGTTCGATGCGGGCTACGACATCACATGCCTGGCATACGAGCTCGCGGATCTGCCCGTGGTCCTGATCGGGCGAATACGCTCCGACCGCGTCCTGGCCTTCCCCGCCGAACCCCGTGCGGGCAAGAGGGGCCGTCCCGCCAAGCACGGCCCCGACTTCGCGTTGTCCGACACCGGGACCCATCCCGAGCCCGCTGTCGTCACCACCACCGACACCGACCGCTACGGCGCCGTGCGTGCGACGGCATGGAACCGTCTGCACCCCAAACTCGCCCGCCGAGGATCCTGGGCCTACCACGACGGGGAACTGCCGATCATCGAGGGCGTCGTCATCGGGCTTCGGGTGGACCGGCTACCCGGCGACCGCAACCCGAAACCACTGTGGCTATGGTGTTCGCAACCCGACATCGCCGACCCCGCCATTATCGACCGAATCTGGCGAACCTTCCTGCGGCGCTTCGATATCGAGCACACCTTCCGGTTCCTGAAACAGACCCTCGGGTGGACCAAGCCGCGTATCCGCGACTCCGCCGCCGCCGACCGCTGGACCTGGCTCATCATCGCCGCACACACCCAACTCCGCCTCGCCCGAGGACTCACCGAAGACCTCCGCCACCCCTGGGAGAGAAAACCAACCAGCCCCAGCCGCCTCACCCCAGCCCGCGTCCGCAGGGGATTTCGCCACCTCCGCCCGACAACCGCTCTTCCGGCCCGCGCGCCGAAACCCTCACGGCCGGGTCCCGGACGCCCGCCCGGCGCAAAAAACATCCGACGCGCACCACACCAGGCGGTCGGTAAGACCACCACGGCTGCCAGTTAGAGGTTAAAAATCAAGCTCAGCGGAGACGAATAATTTCCACGAGGCGAATATCCGGACACACCGAACCGTAACTGGTTAGGTTGTTGCGGGAATCCAAGGTCGGCCCTCGGCAAGCATGACGAGGACTTCGAGGAACTGGTGGCCGTGTTTGGCGGCTGTGGATAGGTAGCTGCGGATGGCGCAGAACTGTTCGGCACCGGTAAGGGTTCGCAGGCAGCCGGAGACTTTTTGTCGGAGTTTGATCATGCGGATGTCGCGTTCGGAGCCGTTGTTATCGGGCGGGATCCGGATGTCGGTGGTGAACCGCAGGTAGTCGTCTTCCCGTTTGAGGAGCCGACGGGCCAGCGCGTTCTGCTTCTGCATCAGCTTCGTGGAACGGGCGGAAGTCTCGGCGAGGCCGATCTTGGCGGCGTCGCGGTAGAGACGGACCTGCGTGGCGAGCGCGTCGGGGTCGATCAGTGGCATGTTGTCGGCGACGGCACCGCTGTCGACGGCGGCGGTGACCAGCCGTTGAATCGCGACCAGCGCGTCGGCGACCTGATCTGCCCAACACCACGGGGTGCCGGCGGGCGCGTTGTCGGCGACGCCTTGCAGCTCGCGTTGGGCATGGGCGCAACACAATTGGTGTTCGGCGTCGGTGTAAGAGCGCATCTGAGAACTTGGTAGCTGTTCGGCGTGTGATGCCAGATATGTAGAGGGACTCCCGGTACGACTGAGGTTTCCATACCAAAACGTCGTCACCGAGAGTCCCTGTGCCAGTGTCGCTTACCTGCTCGTGTTCGTTGTGCCCGGCCCACGGCGAGTCCCCGATCACCTCGCCGGAATGCCCGTTCTACCCATCCTCGTCGCTGACCGACCCCGAGTGGGCGCTGCTCGAGCCGCTGCTGCCACCCCCGGGCAACCGCGGCGGCAAGGGCGGACGCGCGGAGAAGTGGCCGCGGCGGCTGGTCTGCGACGCGATCTTCTACCTGGTCCGCGGCGGCATCGCGTGGGCGCAGCTGCCACACGATTTCCCGCCAGCGAAGACCATCTACGACATCTACCGGAGGTGGACGAAAGCTGGTGTGTGGCAACGCATCCACGACGCACTTCGAGACCGGGCGCGGGTGCACGCCGGGCGTGACCCGCACCCGACGGCGGCGATCATCGACTCCCAGACCGTGCGCGGCGCCGACACCGTGGCCGCCGCCACGGCCGGTTACGACGCGGGTAAAAAGACCAAAGGCCGCAAACGCCACATCGCAACCGACTCGGCCGGGCTGCTGCTGGCGGTGGTGGTCACCGCCGCCAGTATCCAGGACCGTGACGGCGCCCACCGGCTGCTGACCGCAATGCGTGCCCGATTCGCCACGATCACGCTCGTGTGGGCCGACGGCGGCTACGCCGGACGGCTCGTCGAATGGGCGAAATCCGTTCTCGCACTGACAGTTCAGATAGTCAAACGCTGCGACACCGCCACCGGGTTCAAGGTACTGCCCCGCCGCTGGGTGGTAGAGCGCACGTTCGGCTGGCTGGTCAAGCACCGACGCTGCGTCCGCGACTACGAAACCCGCACCGACCACCACGAAGCCATGGTCTACATCGCCGCCATCCATACCCTGACCCGCCGGCTCGCCCGCACCACCGACCCCAACACATGAGTTCTCAGATGCGCTCTAAGTGTCATACGGCGCCCACGCGTCGTGGACCGCGACGGTCTTGAAGTCGGGCAGAACCCCAGCGGCTTTCATCGCGTCGGTGCCGCGCTTGGCGTGGCAGGTGATCAGCGTGTACTTGTCGGTGCGGGCGCAGTGGACCCAGTGCAGCTTCCCCGCGACCCGCAACCCGGTTTCGTCGAACCCTGCCACCGGCGACTGCGCGATCCAGAACACGAGCCCCGCCAAGAAGGGCTCCAGGCCGGTCGCCGCGCGTTTGGTCATCGACGCCACCGTGGCATCCGACATCGGCGCGCCGAACAACTCGCTCAGCGCCTCGGCGGCACGTTTCTTCGACAGGAACTGCCCCACGTACAGATACAGCACGATCGCATGGACGCGCGGCCCGTACTGCACCGGCGCGGACACCCCTTCCGGCGCCGTCGCGCAGGTCGACGCCCCACAACCACAACACCGGCGGGTGATCAACCGGTGCTCGGTGACCTCCAACTCCATCGGCGGCAGGTCGAACACCTGTCGCCGGGTCACGCCCACCTCCGGGGCACCGCCAAGACCAGCGCCGCACCCGCCACACGCGGGCGGCTCACGCCGCACGACCCACTCCTCGGGCACGTCCTCGACCTGCGACAACGTCGATCCCCGGATGACCGTCCTGCCCACCCGGTTTGCGACCAGACTTGCGGCGCAACGACTTCGGTGCAGGCTTATCCAAGCCTTCACTCGACGGCGGCCTCGACGAGTTGCGCGGATTCTGCCCCAAACGCCGCTTCAACTCCGCGATCTCGGCCTCGAAACGAGCCGTCCGCTCAGCCATCTCGGATTCGAGACGCTCGATCTGCCCGCCCAGCGCCACCACCAGAGCAGCGAGCTGCTCATAGGACGGACACAGATCACCAAGCACCCCAACATAATCCATCACCAACAAGCAAAACCAGTCACGCCACGCCAGCGAGTACCTGACCAGTTACACCGAACCTTCGTCCAGTGGGAGCATACGATCCGGCCATCTCCCTGCGAGGGGGTGCGTCAGAGTGCATCGACGCCGGCTTCGGCGGTGCTTTGGTCTTGGTCGCCGTCTCCGCCGCTGACGCCTATCGCGCCGACGGTCTGACCATCTCGACGCAGCGGGATGCCGGCGGCGAAAATCATGACGCGACCGTGGTTACTGGCGTGGATGCCGCAGAACTGCTGGCCAGGCTGGGCATTGCCGGCCAAGCCCTTGGTATGGATGTCGAATGCGCGGGCAGTGTATGCCTTGTTGATGCTGATGTCGATGCTGCCGATCCACGCGCCGTCCATCCGCACGTGGGCGATCAGGTTACCCGCCTGCATCCACGACGGCGATGTTTTGAGGCTGGTCCAGTTCTGTCGCGCGTCGCTCAGCGGCCGCGATGATCTTGCGGGCATCGGCACGGGTCAAGGTGGACATAGTCGATCGAACCTCCGCGTAACGGGCAACCTCTGTCAACGTATGCAGCGGCCGGTAGCGTTCAGAGTTTATTTGCGAGCACGTCGAGTTCGCTGACCTCGGGTGGCGAGATGAATAGTTCGTCCGCGCGAGCAGCGAGCGCCTGTCCGACCGGCCCGTTCAGATGCGTCGTCCGGGCGTCGTCATCCGGGAAGGCATCGATGATGCCATAGGTCGACGGGCCGAACCGCACCGCGAACCAGGGGGCGGTGCCGGGCTCCTGCTCCACGAGCGGAAGTGCGGAGAGCAAGAACTCTTTTACCGCGTCCTCCTGGCCGGGTTTCGCTTCAAGTCGAACGAGCAGTGCCTTGCTTGCCATGATCTGTCTCCTCGGATACCGGGTCGTTTGCGAGCATTCGACCTGCGTCGAAGTCGAGACCGCGGGGTGAGGACTGCTCATCACATGCCCGCGGCTGTCGGCGTGTGGAAACTGTGTTGTCGTGAGAGGAACCTCGCTGACACGCGCGTGAATTCCTTCGCGAGTCGGTGCAGGGCAGGGCCAGATGAACGATGCCCGTTGCCCTTTCCAACGGTAGACCGATTTGCAGGGCTCCGGTAGGGCTGGGGCGTACGCATGTCCGTCCAAGGCCATCTGGCACACGCTGGGGCGCCTGACGTTCTGGCGCGGCACATCACCGATGCGGTAACCGCCAGCTGACCATCGAGATCACCACGATCACCGACTGTCCAACAGCGAACAAGGCCACGAGGCGCCTCCCGCGCCGGCAGGCGCTTACGCCGATCACAATCGCCTGATTTCCCGTCATTGAGCGTGCCGTCAATCACCGGTACATTGTATAGCGGTACAGTCGACTACCCCTCAGAGCTGGAACGTTTCCGGCCAGCCAGTCTTCGCGTCGCACTGGACCCGTAGCGGCGTCGGTTGCCCGAAGAGCCGTTACGACATGTCGGCGGTCGGTGCGAGGCGATCTCGGCACCACGAGGCAAGGACAGAACCATGCAGAACGACGAGATTACGCAGATCAGATTTGTCGTTGAGCGACTCACGAGCTGCCATCCTGAGGTTTCCGCTGAGACCGTCGCCTTGGTTGTCGAACAGGTCCACCAACACTTCGCCAGCGCGCAGGTGCGCGACTTCGTTCCACTTCTCGTCGAGCGCCGTGCCCATAGAGAATTGTCGGAAACCTTGACGCGACAACGGATTCAGCGATGAACGACCGCGCCGACATGGCGCAAGCCAAAACGTTTTTCGACCTGCTGGTCGTCGAGACAGAGGAACTCGCCTACCTTATCGAGGCGGCGAAGCGTACAGAGCACACCACAGAGTGGCGACACCTGCGGAGCCAACTCTATGAAGTTTTACGCTGCATCGCCCAGATCCGCCGCAGATTTCCTGGGGTCGCTGCGGGCGTCCACCTCGAGAGGGAACAGGCCCACGGGCGGTGAATCCACCGGAAGTCGAACCTGTTCGAAGGCCCAGCCTGCATGAACCGGACCTTTCGCGTGCGACGGCGACCACACTGACTCAATGCTCAGGTTCCTGGCACATGTGTGAGCCGACCACTCTGACTTTCGGCCCGAGTGGTCGATCGCCTAGCGTCGTAGCTCGATGGCGCGTCGCGCCGGGATTCCCACATCGATGACCTGCACCTCAGTCGGATTCCGGTGATACCGGCGCGGGCATTCCAGCGTGCTCGAGCCGCCAGTAGGCGACGGCGACCGCCCAGACGACGAACATGCCTACCACCGATGAAGCCGAGTTGCGCCGGTCGGTCCTGCCGATGATCCAGCGGTGCGCCTCGCCCGGTGGCCATGACCAGCGGCCCTCCTCGACGTAGGAAGGCCCATATCGGGGTCGCCGACGTGGGCGATCTACTCCCGGTTGAACCGCGCCCGAACCACCTCCATTCGCGCACGCAACTCCTCCGGAGTGATCAATCCTCGATCCATCAGCGTGTGGCCCGTCACGACGACCGATCGGCTCCGGACGGGAAAGTCGTGGTAGGTCGTCTCACCGAGCCCATCCTCGGCATGGCGGCGTTCCAGGTTGTCCAAAGTGCCTCGCCAGGACAGGCATTCGCACGTCGCCTGCATGCTCGACTCGTAGTGACGGATCCGATGTCACCGACAGGGTGATTTCATACTGCGCACACCGGCTGCCGAACCGCCGGAACCGACACGTATCTACAACAGACCGGATAGTCTGTATTCGTCCAGTTCTTGCACTTCAGCAGTCTTGCAATCCCCCAACGATGATGAGCATGAGAGCCTTCCTGGAGGACCAATGCCTCTTGACGTAAGCGGGACACCGAAGTTCGCTTCTAATGCATCGAAGACCTGGATCGATTCGTCGGAATCGACGGCATATGCCGAGACCACGACAAGCGTCGGCATTCTCGTAGTCGACGTCAGCTCAAAATCGGGTCATCCCGCAACGGTGACGGTTACCATCACCGGTCCCACTGGCGGGGGAATCACCCGCACAATCAAGGCGTCAAATTCTGAATCCATCCCGATCCCTGTGAAACACAAGGTGCGAGTGGCCTATGTCGGCGGAGCCGGATGCCGCTGCTGGGTCGAGTGGCACGAGCTATCACACAGATAAAGACGGTCAGCAACCCCTCGAGTGGCCAACTGGGGCGGCCATACTCGCCCGCCAGTATCCGAATGTTCGAAGAATAGGACTGGACGCCCATCTTCGAGGCCGATGGCATCGTGGTCTCCGTCGGCGACCAGTTGCACCGAACACGTGATGGCCATACATCATACCCGTCCGGTGTTCTGCCGAAACAACCACCGCAACGGGCCCAGCCGCACACTCGTCGGCTACCAAACCTGCTTTGCCGCTCGCGGCCACCTCACCTACTACTGCCGCAACTGCGGAGACGAAATCTAGGTACCGGCCCCCTCGGTGTGATCACCAGGCCTTCGATGATCGCCCCGCTAACTCCGGCGAATAGGTGGGAACGTGCGCGCTAATCGACGGGTGCAAGGCGACGCCGCTGATGTCCGCGGACCAGCGCGCCTTGGTCGTCGCGGTGGTGAACGCTCTCACCGAACACCCCCTTCGCTCGCGACGTCGACCTCGTCCGGGCTGTACACACCGCGATCACCCCACCCCGCCCGTGTCGGACATCAAGGCCGTCCAGGGCCTGGTGGAGAGCGAGCCGGTTGGATGGGAGCCCGGCGTCGCTGGCGAGGTCGTCGCAGATGCATATATACGCATATTGCAGTAGGCAAATGCTTTCCTTGTCCGGAGGGAAGTTGCAGTCGATGGCTCGTAAACAGGACTTTGCGTGCCCCAAGGGTCGAGCACAAGTCCTGAACCGATCCCGCTGGGTACGCGAGCCATCCTGCGCGGGCGCGTTCAGCACGCTGTGCGGATCCTGGCCCAATGCCACTTAGCTTGACGTGTTTTCGCAGGTCATCGGCATGATTGCGATGTAGTGCCAGCTGGTTGGTCTGTGAGACTGGTTGGTGTGGAGCGTTTTTGGGCGTGTCGGTGCCGGATCGTGTCGGTGCTGGGGTTAGCGTCGCCGACGTGGTGGATGTGGGTGCGGTGTCGTTGATCGATCAGGTGTTGTTGGGTGTGTTGACCGCTGTGGTGGACCGTGATGCGGTGGAGATGGCGATTTCCGAGCACGGCAAGGCGCCCAAGCGTCGTGGTGGGACGTTGCCGCCGCATTTGGTGATGTATTTCGTGGTCGCGTTGGCGTTGTTCGCAGGTGTGGACTACGAGGGGGTGATGCGGAAACTGGTTGGGCCGCTGCGGCTTTGGCGTTGTTGGGATCCGAAGTGGAGTTTGCCGACCTCGGGTGGGATCACCCAGGCCCGGCAGCGGCTGGGGTTCGAGCCGATGAAAACACTGTTCGAGCGGATCGCGGTGCCGGTGGCGTCGCGGCTGACCCTGGACGCGTTCTACGCGCGACGCAGGCTGGTCTCGATTGATGGCATGGTGTTCGACGTGGCCGACACCGAGGCCAACGCAACGGAATTCGGTAAACCGAGCAAGGGAGTGTTGCCACAGGCACGGGTGGTGACGTTGACCGAATGCGGCTCGCATGTGAGCCTGGGCGCGGTGATCGGGCCGGTCGTGGGCAAGGGCACCGGTGAACGCACCGCGCGGCCGAACTGATCTGGTTACTCGAACCCGGCATGATGTTGGTGTGTGACCAGGGGTTCTACAGTTTCAAACTGTGGTGCCAGGGCGCCGACACCGACGCCGACCTGTTGTGGCGTCTCGGTGACATTATGGACCTGCCGATCGTGGACCGCCTCGGTGACGGCTCCTATGTGACACTGCTTTTCGCGCCCAAAACCCCGGCGAAAATGCGGGCCGAGCTGCTGGAGGCGGCCATAGCCGGGGAGGAGTTGGACTGGGACCGGACTCGTTTCGCCCGCGTCATCGAGTACGAGATCACCGACCGTGGCGAAGGCGGTGAGCTGATCTGCCTGCTCACCACCATCCTCGACCCGCACGAGGCACCCTCGCTGATCCTGGCCGAGGCCTATCACCAACGCTGGGAACACGAAGCCGCGAACAGGCAAATCAAGACGCAGCTCCGCGGCCCCGCCAAAACCCTGCGCTCGCAAACCCCGGACATGGTCCGCCAGGAAATATACGGATTCCTCATCGCCCACTACGCGATCTGCTCGCTGATCTGCCGGGCCGCGGTCGAGACCGGCATCGATCCCGACCGCGTGAAGTTCACCCAGACCGTCCGACTCGCCCGCGACACCATCGCAGGCCCGGACGGTTTTTCCCCCTGACCGCCAACTCGAGCTCCACACCGAACTCGCCGAACAGATCACCGCAAAACGCCACCTCAACCCCCGCCGCCACCGCTCCTACCCCCGCGTCGTCAAACGCGCCAGACACAACAGCTTCCGAGTAAAACGCAAGGCAGACAAGGGAACCCGTCACACCGGACCCGCTACCATCCGGCTGGCCAACCAAAGCTGCATCACGCCGACACAACGACGACCATCCGCAAAACCGCCGGTCACAGCTCTACAGGGGGCGAGCTAAGCGGCATTGGATCCTGGCCTCTATGCCCCTCCCCCCACAGCTCTCGATGAGAGCCCGGTCGACCCGATCCGACTAATTGGATCGAGATCTGTTGCAGCCCTGTCTCGTTCGGCCTCAGCGACGCAGTTCCCGCTCATCTTCGTTCTCGAATGCGCAGCATCTCCGACAGCACTACATCCCTCTTCCATCGATCTCTCGTGCCCAATTACGTTCTCAGTGAAGGAGTTTCATGTCATCGCCTTTGTACGTGAATGAGCCCGGCGCTCTCATCGACGCAATTCCTCCGATGCTTGGCTTTCGACCCAGCGTTCGCTGGTTTCGGCTGTATTGGAGGGCAGCATCTGCACGCCCGGCATCCCACCCGGATTGTTGCGCTGATGCGCTTCGACCTGGTCACCGGTGTCGGCATGCGGCAAATAGGACTTAATCGTGCAACCCGGCGAAGATCAACCGGCGCCGACCTCGACGATCGCCGTGATCGTCGTTGGTGGTCGGTTTCGTCTTCGCGCTGGCGATTCCGTCGCTGATCGCGTTCACGATGGTGGTACGTCGCTCGCGTCCAAACAGCAGAATTTCGCGTGGGCGCGGTGCCGCGTGCGGTGTGGAGTACAGGCGTCTACTGCCACCGATGCGTCGTCCAAGCCGGCCAGCCACATTCCGGCCCGGCAGCCGCCGCCTGCCCAGTCCTGGTGGATCGTCTGGAACACCGGCGGCTACGCGCACCTCTGAGCACAATGTGAACGCTTGCAGCCCAAGGCGACAGCCCCGGGGTCTGGGCGCGCAGCCCGTTGCCGTCAGCCGATGTAGCGCAGATCGAGTCGACGTGTGACCTTGCAACCGACCTGCCCTACGGGCAACAAATCCACACCGCCACGCGAGGTCACACGATCACCGTGCGCCAAGACGAGATCGACCAACCTGGTTGTGGCGAACCATCCGCAAACGCGGGCGCATCGAAGAACCGATATGACGATCCAGACCTGTCGGCGCACCGCATGCTCAGCGACCGTCCTCGCGACGCTGGGCGCGGCACTAATCGTGGCCGCTGCCCCCGCTCTCGCAGCCACCATCCAATTCGACAAAGCCATCGTTCTCGTATCCAGTAATGCACGGGTGATTGTGTCGGTGATCTACAGCTGTGACGCTTCCAGCGGAGTGGCCGGGCTCAGGGTTGAGATGGAGGACCACGACACCGATTCCACCGGCACTGGCCGTGCCTTACCAACCTGCGACAGCACCAGTCACCTGGCCGCGATCCGGGTCGATGCGGCGAACCCCGATGGTCAGTTTCAAGCACGCGACGAAGCACTGGTGACGGTCCGACTCGTTGATGCCAGCGGAAATGTGGTTGGAACAGCCGCTGACTCCACCATGGTCACTCTGGAGCTGGCGGGGTAGTCCTGCTGTCGGGACTTCCCACCGTTTCGCCAGGTAGGCGACCGGCTCGTCGAGGTCGCTGCCGCGTTGGCCGCTCTCGAAGAGCAGATGTCGGGGCCGCCGCTCGCGCATAGCGACGCACCGTCCTGCGGTCGAGGTTCAACGTCGCGCTGATCGCCTTGATACCGAGGCCGTCGGCGAGCAGGGCGTGGATTTCGTCGTACCGCTGCCGCGTGGTGAGTTCCCGGAGTCCAGGCGCTGGTTTCTGCACCGGTGGTGATGGTTGATCAGTCATGTCGCAAAGACCTACGCCGAGGCGTGGTGGACGGTGCTGCACACCGACTGCGAGGAGCTTCGGCACTCGGCGTGGGTCCATCTTGGCGAGGTCCGTGAAGACTACGCGCAACTCGTCGGCGATATCCGGGCCGGCCGCGTCCAACTCCCACTGGGATGGCGAGGCATCCGACATACCCGACAAAATGACAGCTCTTTCACAAAACCGACGGAGATAAGGAGCATCAAGGCAACCAGTAGCAGGCAGCCCGTTATCTACGGAGAGGGTTGACAGTCAGATCTCTTGAGCCATAAGGAGATTCGGATCTACTGCATCTGGCTGCGCCGCTACGAGACCGAGGGGGTGGACGGGCTGTGTCATCGGTCCAGACGACCGCGGACCAGCCCGAACGCCACCCCGCGCCGAGGTAACGGTGCCGTGAGAATTATATGTTCGCCGAGGCGGTACCGACTGGTTCGACGGCGGCGAGACGGCGATGCGGTTGTATTCAGGGGCGGCCTCACTCATCACGTCGCGGCGCACACCGGGGCTTGCCGATACGACCGACAAAGTGGTGGGCTGTTTGGAAACGCCACATCACTCATGTCCCGATCCGCTCGCAGTCTGGTCGAGAAAGAAGGCGGTTCACCAGGCAATCGCGTGGAATAGTCGGCCGGATTTCAGCGCCGAGATGACGATGGAGCAACACATGGACGACGAGATTGAACGCACGCTGCGGCTCACGGCGTTCCCGCGCATCGACGACTACGGTTTCATCTCCGACTGCGAGGTCACTGCTCTTATCGCCCCCAGCGGAGCGATCGAGTGGATGTGTCTACCCCGCATGGACTCCCCCAGTGTCTTCGCGGCCATACTCGATCGTTCCGCCGGGTCGTTTCGGTTCGCCCCCGCCGACTTCGTGGTGCCCACCGATCGCCGCTACATCCCTGGCACGATGGTCATGGAGACGAGTTGGCGCAGCGGCGAAGGGTGGGCGACGGTGCGCGATGTGCTGCTGGTCGGGCCCTGGCGGCACCAGACACCCGGCCGTAGCGCCCATCGTCGGACCCCCACCGACTACGACGCCGAGCACATTCTGCTGCGGACGGTGCACTGTGAGACCGGGCAGATCCAGTTCGGGCTCGACTGCCAGCCGTCCTTCGGCTACGGCAGGCATCGCGCTCGGTGGGAGTACCTCGACAGTTACCACCTCGCGCAGGCCAGCGCTGACGGGATCGATCTGCGGCTGACGTTGAGCACCGACATGCGCTTGGGGCTCGAAGGGGCGCACGCGGTTACCCGCACCCTGCTGAAGGCGGGCGACACACGCTTCTGCGCGCTCTCCTGGGGCAGCCGCGACGCCCCCCGCGCCTTTGACGAGGCCGATGAACGGCTGCGGCGGACAATCCACCATTGGCGGCACTGGCTGGCCGGTGGGAGATTTCCGGACCATCCGTGGACAGCCCAGCTCACCCGCAGCGCACTGACCCTCAAGGGTCTGACCTTCGCCCCTACCGGCGCCATCGCTGCCGCCGCCACCACGTCGTTACCCGAAACCCCAGGTGGACAACGTAATTGGGACTATCGCTACTCGTGGATCCGCGATTCCGCCTTCGCGTTGTGGGGCCTGTACACATTGGGCTTCAGCTGGGAGGCGAACGACTTCTTCTCCTACATCCTCGACTTGGCCGAAGAAGTCCGGGACATGCAGATCGTGTACGGCATCGGCGGCGAAACCGACCTCACCGAGCAAACCCTCACTTACCTGCGCGGCTACGACAATGCCGGTCCCGTGCGCATCGGCAACGACGCATACCGGCAACGCCAGCACGATGTGTGGGGCGCGGCGCTGGATTCGGTCTACCTCTACGCCCGCCACCAAGATCAAATCGACGCACGGGCCTGGCCTCTGCTGGGCCGGGCGGTCGAAAGCGCCCTCACCTACTGGCGCGAGCCCGACCATGGCATCTGGGAAGTACGCGGGGAGCCCCAACACTTCACCTCCAGCAAAGTCATGTGTTGGGTCGCCGCCGATCGCGGCGCCCGCCTGGCCCGCATCCACCAGGACTTCGAACGCGCGCGTCGCTGGCAACAGGCCGCCGACGAAATCCACGCCGACATATGCACGCATGCCATCGACTCCCGGCAGGTGTTCACCCAGTACTACGGCAGCACGGCGCTGGATGGTTCGACCCTGCTCATCCCGCTGGTTCGTTTCCTGCCCCCCGACGACGACCGGGTACGCAACACGGTGTTGGCCATCGCCGACGAACTGACCGAAGACGGCCTCGTATTGCGGTACCGCGTCAATGAAACCGACGATGGATGCGCAGAGGAAGAAGGCACTTTCACGATCTGCTCGTTCTGGCTGGTCTCGGCGCTGTCGGAGATCGGCGAAAAGAAACGAGCCAAACAGCTGTGCGAGAAACTGCTTGCCTACGCCAGCCCACTGGGCCTCTACGCCGAGGAGATCGACCCCCGAACCGGCCGGCACTGGGGCAACTACCCCCAGGCCTTCACCCACCTCGCCCTGATCAACGCAGTAATGCACGTCATCCAGGACGAACAAGCCACACTGCGGCAGGCACTCGGCGGTGAATCGATCGCCCCACGACTGGACGACGCATCATTCACACTGGGATACATGCACCGCTAAGGCTCTGGGCCGTAGTCAGTCGTGCTGAACAGGCCCGCAGCGACCACCTCCCTCCCCAGCAACTGCTCGTATCGCGCACGCATCGAAGCCGCGTCCTACTGAGTTCATCCGGGTCGGCGACTTCGCTGCGGCGGTTGAGCCCGGGATCGCAGGGGATGCCGCGGAATTCGCCATACGGCACCCGCCGTCAGCTCCCCACCGAGCGTTCGAGGCGGACGACTCGCGGCGCATTGCGAGGTCGGGATTGTCTCGGTTCCGGCAGCGGACGCGCGAATTCCCGCTGCCCGCCACGTTCGGCGTGTCGGCGGGCAGATCAGCTATCGACGCCGTAATCGGTCCAGGCGACAGCGCGCAGCGGAAACGAGCCCATCCCACGCACTGGCGCTGGCAGTGCGACCAACCTGGCACCGGTGTCGGGGACCGCGTCCAGGTTCGTCATATGCTCGATGATCGGGATTCCCGCACCGAGCAGAATGTGGTGGCACGGCCGCGTCGGGAGCGACGTATCGTCGATGTCGAACGAGTCGATTCCCACCAGCGCCACATTGGCGGCGACCAGCGCATCCGCAACCTCGCCGACCAGGAACGGATGCCCAGGGCCCGGGTACGCGGATGAACCCCACCACGCCGACCACCCAGTGTTCACGAGCACCGCCTTGCCCCACAACCGCGCCGGGTCGCCGAGCACATCCGGTCCCACCACGCGGATCCGCGTCGCGCGGATCATCACGATCGGCACGTTGAACAGTCGTTCCAGCGGCAGCTCGGCGATATCGGCGCCATCGGCGTGGAAGTGGAAGGGCGCGTCGATATAGGTGCCGGTGTTGCCGACCATATCTACGCGTGCGATGTGGTAGGTCATATCGATCAGCGGCGACTGCTGACGCGAAATATCTGTGGTGACTCGCGGTCCAGGCATGCCTGGACAGGTGAGCATGCCGTCCGAGATCGGATGCGACAGCTCCACCATCGCCTTGCTCATGCAAGAGACCTTACCGGCCCATCCCGCAGTGCAAGTCGGACAACTCGATGAGGCCGAGCGAAGGAAGGCGATACTCGGTGGACTCGTCGAGCGGTTCGGCGAAAAGGCCGGCTCCCCCGTCGACTACATCGAGCATAGCTGGAGTGCTGAGCGCTACTCCGGTGGCGGCATGCTCAGTCACGCACCAACCGGCGTGCTCACCCAATTCGGCCACGCTCTCCGCGAACCTTGCGGTCTTATCAACTGGGCCGGAACCGAGAGCTCCGCCGTCATGTGCGGTTGGGTCGATGGGGCCATTCGCTCGGGTGAACGGGCGGCAAGCGAAGTGATGGAACACGAAATCGCGGCCGTGGGCTGAGGCAGGACATCGAACGGTCAAGGTCCCTGCAATCGTGACGGTGGTTTCGGTGCTGCTGGGCGGTGCACTGCTCGGCATCGTCGGCGCGCTACTTACCATCCCCGTCGCCGCCGCGGCCCTCCTCGTCATCCGCGAAACCGTGCTGCCGTCACTCGACGAGCGGTAGTTCACGCCGGTGACCGTGACAGTCGAAGGCACCGGCCGCCCGGCTAGAACCGGCGGCCGGTGCCCGAAGCAACCGTGGTTAACACCATCGATGTCGACACGGACCAGAGCGCAGTGGCGGATGCACTGCACGCGCTCGCGGATTCGGGGCGAATGGCCCTGCCGTACCCGGGGTCCGGTCATACCCTCGATCGCTGGCGGCAGCTGGCCGAGCTGTCGTTCGGCAACACGGTCGTCGGGCGCCTTGCCGAAGCGCATGCCATTCTCGCGGAGCTCGGTGACCGCGAGGTCGCCCGCGGCGAGGGTGTCTGGGCCGCGGAGCCGCCCAGACCGGTCCTGCGCGCCCAGCAAGGGACGGATGGTTGGACCCTGAATGGCCGGAAACCGTGGTGTTCCGGTGCGACGATCTGCACCCACGCCGTCGTCGCGGCACGAATCGGTGATGAGCGGGGTCTGTTCGCCGTCGCTCTCGGACAACCCGGGGTTCAGCCGGTTCCGGACACCTGGCACTCCGTGGGCATGCGTGAATCGAGTTCCGGTGCAGTCGATTTCACCGATGCCCCGGCCTACCCCATCGGCAGACCCGGCGATTATCTGACTCGCCCCGGCTTCTGGCACGGCGCCATCGGGGTAGCGGCCTACTGGTACGGCAGCGCCTGCGCGCTCGCCCGCAAGTTACACGAGCGCGCCGCCGACGGCTCGATAGACGAGCATGCCTTCGCCCACCTCGGCGCGATCACCGGCAAACTACATGCCGCCAGGCTCTGCCTCGAAGATGCCGCACGGCAGATAGACGACGGCCCGGAGAACGCCTCGGGCACCGCGCGATTGCGCGCTCGGATGGTTCGCGCGGTGGTCGAGCAGGCGGCGGCGGCCACCATTGATCGCGTCGGGCGCGCCCTCGGCGCCGGGCCGCTGTGCTCCGACGCCGCACATGCCCAGCGCGTCGCCGATCTGACCGTCTATCTCCGGCAGAGTCACGCCGAACGAGACCTGGCCGATCTCGGCCGCGACCAAGCGGAAAGAAGGTTCCCATGGCTGCCGCACCCTTGATCGACCTCGCAGCTCTCGGCACTCCCGAAGCCACCTGGTCACCGTGGCGACAACGCCAACCCGGCCTCGCCGTCACGGGCTGGCGACACCTGATCGTGGTTGCGCCACACCCCGACGACGAGGTGCTCGGTGCGGGCGGGCTGATCGCGCTCGCGCGCTCGCGCGCCTGCCGGTTACCGTCGTCACGGTAACGAATGGTGAAGCGTCACATCCTGATTCGCCAGAGCACCCTCGGCTACACCGCGCTGCACGCAGGACTGCTGTTCATCCCGATGGGCGCGACCTTCGCGCTGGCCAGCCTGAACTGGGAACGCGTCCCACACCGCTTCCAGGCCATCATGATTCCGCTTGGGCTGGTGCTCGGCACCGCCACCACGGTGACGCTCGGCTTCATGCTCCGCAACGGCGCCGACTTCGGCCCGCTGGCGCTGACGGTGTTCGGCGTGCAGGGTATCGGATTCGGGCTCGCGTTCAGCCCGCTGATGACCCGCACCCTGGCCAAGGTGCCGATGACCTTGGCCGCCGATGCGAGCGTAATCCTGGTCACCAGTATGCAACTCGGCATCGTGGCCGGCATCGCCGTCTTCGGCACGGTGTTCCTCGGCCTGGTCCGCGTCACCGCCCTGCCGGCGGCCCACGCGCTCGGCGCCACCGCGATCACCGAGGGGGTGACGGTCCTCGTCGCCGCCGCACTGGCGACCCGCGCGGCACGGTAAACATCGCGTGCCGGAGCCCACCGCTGACATCCTAGCGGTGGGCTCCGGCGATTCGCTATCCAGATTCCCGAGAAAGCGAACCGGGCACCGTCACTTCCTCGTATGTTTGCTGTACGCAGTGCAGATCGGAGTGGGACAGTGCAAGCAGCTGGGATTACCGCGGATTATGTGATCGTCGGCTCCGGGTCCTCCGGTGCGGTGCTCGCCAATCGGCTCAGCGACGACCCGGATACCACCGTGGTGCTGCTCGAGGCGGGCCCGGCGGACAAGAACAAGTTTGCGCACATTCCGGCCGCGTTCTCGAAACTGTTTCGCACGGAAGTGGATTGGGACTATCTCACCGAGCCGCAGCCGGAGCTGAAGCACCGGCAGATCTACTGGCCGCGCGGGAAGATGTTCGGCGGCTCGTCGTCGATGAACGCGATGATGTGGGTGCGTGGATTCCGCGCCGACTACGACGAGTGGGCGCTGCTCGCGGGCGAGGAATGGGGGTTCGCTGCCGCGGTCGAGCAGTATCGGCGCATCGAGAATGTCGAGGACGCCCAGTATCCGGACGAGGGCGCCGCCGGTCCGCTGCACATTTCGCGGCAGCGTAGCCCGCGGGCGTCGACGGCGGCCTACCTGGCCGCGGTCCAGGAGGTCGGTTTCGCGGTGGAGCCACCGAATCGGCCGCAGCCGGACGGGTTCAGTGAGACCATGGTCACCCAGCGCGATGGTCGGCGTTGGAGCACGGCGGACGCGTATCTGCGGCCGGTGTTGCGACGGCCGAACCTGACCATTCGCACCGAAGCCTTGGCCGCACGAGTGCTCTTCCAGCGCGATCCGGTGAGTCCGCCGCGTGCGGTCGGCGTGGAGTACGTGCAGGGCGGCATCGCGCACACGGTCGCCGCTCGGCGCGAGGTGATCCTCTGCGGCGGCGCGATCAACAGCCCACAGCTGCTGATGTTGTCAGGCATCGGCGACAAGGACGAACTCGCCCAGCAGGGCATCGAGATCGTGCACCACGCGCCCGAGGTCGGTGCGAACCTGCAGGACCATCTGGTCTCCGGTATCGGCTATGGTGTAGCAGCGGATTCGCTGTTTGACGCCGAGAAGCCGCGCCAACTGCTGGACTACCTGATCCGGCACCGCGGCATGCTGACCTCCAATGTCGGTGAGGCGTACGGATTCGTGCGCAGCAGGTCCGACCTCGACCTGCCCGATCTGGAGATGATTTTCGCGCCCGCGCCGTTCTATTACGAAGGGCTCCAAGACCCCACCGAGCACGGCGTGGTCCTGGCGACCGTCCTGCTGCGCCCGCACAGTCGCGGCCGCATCACCCTCGCCAGCGGCGATCCAGCGGCGAACCCGGTGATCGACCCGCGATATCTCTCCGATAGTGCGGGCGCCGACCGCGCCGCGATCATGTCAGGCCTGCGGATCTGCGCCGAACTGGCGGCCGCACCGGCGATGAAGGCGGTGCTCGGGCAGCTGATCTATCCACCGCAGTCGCCCAAAGATATGGAAGCGACCCTGGAACTGGCGCTGAACGGCTACTCGCACACCCTGTATCACCCAGTGGGTACCTGTCGGATGGGCACCGACGAGACCAGCGTCGTCACGCCACGGCTGGAAGTTCGTGGCGTACAGGGACTTCGAGTCGCGGATGCGTCGGTGATGCCGCTGCTTATACGCGGGCACATCCACGCACCCAGCGTGTTCGTCGGGGAACAGGCGGCCAAGTTCATCAGCGCGCGCCGACCACGGGGCAGAGGCCGAAGTCGCTGACCCCGAGCCTGTCTCGCGTCAACCGAGGCGAATGTGCTTGACGCCGACCGAGGCCCGTCGCAGTCGACCACGCGGCGGTCCATCGGTGCTCAGCGTGAGTGCGAGGCCGGACGATTCGGCGATACGCTCCGCCACTTCCGGGACCGAGAGATCATTGTTCCACCCCAGGACGGTTCACTGCCACTCGATACAGGCCGATGTTCTACCTATCGGCTACTGATGTGAGGCACATACTCATCGGCCATGCTGATTCTCGCTGGCCTACCGGTACGGCTGCGGCCCAGGCCCGGGTGAGTGGACTCTCTTGAAAGTCGAGCAAGATCGTCGGCGTCTTCGGCTGAACAAGTCGTCCAGTCGCGTGGCGAGTGTTGGTTGGGGAGGACTCGGGAAGGAGACGTAGTGGACAGTCGTCATCATGAGCGCTGGGTACTGGCGTTCGATGCATCGTGTGGCACCTGCCGCCAGATCTCCGGCGTTGTCGGAGAGGCATGCGACGGCAAACTCGAAGTCCTGCCGCTGGCGGACGCCAACGTGCGGCAGTGGCGCGAGCAATCGCTCGGTGTCGACGCCGAGTGGGCGCCGACTCTGCTGCGCGTCGACGGGGATCGTGCCGTAGCCGGACCGGTCCGGCCATGGTCAAACCGCTCATTCGCCGGTTCGGCCCGGCGGACACCATGCGGGTCGTCCTGTTCGGTGAACATGCTGGCCTACGCGCAGGACCGCCTCGGTTCGCGCCGTACCAGGTCGTGGTTGTTCCGATCGCCCGTGGCGACAATGTCGCGCCCGAGCATTCCTGCGCGAACATCACCCGGTACCGACCCAGGTCCTCAGTCACATACGGCTCCGTACGATGCCGAGCCCACCAGCTTCGAATATTTGGCGAGCACCCCGCGGGTGTAGCGAGCCGGTAACGGTTCCCAGCCCTTTCGACGGTGCGCGAGTTCCTCGGCGTCGATCAGAAGATCGAGGGTGCCCGCACCGACGTCGAGCCGGATCTGGTCGCCGTCGCGCACGAACACGATCGGACCACCGTCGACCGCTTCCGGGGCGACATGCCCGACGCACAGTCCCGTGGTGCCACCGGAGAACCGGCCGTCGGTGAGCAGCAGTACGTCCTTGCCCAATCCGGCGCCCTTGATGGCCGCGGTGATCGCCAGCATCTCGCGCATCCCCGGACCGCCCTTCGGTCCCTCGTACCGGATGACCACCACGTCCCCCGCCGAGATGGTGCCGTCCTCGAGAGCGTCCATCGCCGACCGCTCACGGTCGAAAACCCGTGCCGTGCCGACGAACACGTCGGAGTCGAAACCCGCCGACTTGACGACGGCGCCGCCGGGCGCGAGCGACCCCGCGAGAATGGTGATACCGCCGGTCGGGTGGATCGGTGACGCCATGGCACGAACCACCTTGCCATCGGGATCCGGCGGAGCGACTTCGGCCAGGTTCTCCGCCACCGTGCGCCCGGTCACGGTCAGGCAGTCGCCGTGCAGGAGCCCGGCATCGAGCAGCGCCTTCATCATCACCGGCACGCCGCCGATCCGATCCACGTCTGTCATCACGTGTCGGCCGAAGGGTTTGACATCGGCGAGGTGCGGCACCCGGCGACCGACACGGGCGAAATCGTCCAGCGTCAGGTCGACGTTCGCCTCGTGCGCGATCGCCAGCAGGTGCAGAACGGCGTTGGTGGAACCGCCGAATGCCATCACGACCGCGATGGCGTTCTCGAAGGCTTCCTTGGTGAGAATGTCCGACGTCGTGATCCCGCGCCGGATCAACTTCACCACGGCCTCGCCGCTTCTCCTGGCGTAGCCGTCCCTGCGCCGGTCCGTCGCGGGCGGCGCCGCGCTGCCGGGCAGCGACATGCCCATCGCCTCGGCCGCGCTGGCCATGGTGTTGGCGGTGTACATCCCGCCGCAGGCGCCTTCGCCCGGACAGATGGCCCGTTCGATGGCATCCACGTCGGCGCGGCTCATCAGCCCGCGCGAGCAGGCGCCGACCGCCTCGAACGCGTCGATGATCGTCACCTCGCGCTCGCTACCGTCGGACAGCTTCGCTACCCCGGGCAGTATCGAACCGGCGTACAGGAACACACTCGCCAGGTTCAACCTGGCCGCCGCCATCAACATCCCGGGCAGCGACTTGTCGCAGCCCGCGAGCAGCACCGAGCCATCGAGACGCTCTGCCTGCATCACCGTCTCGACACTGTCGGCGATCACCTCACGCGACACCAGAGAGAAGTGCATCCCCTCATGGCCCATGGAGATGCCGTCGGACACCGAGATGGTGCCGAACTGCATGGGATAGCCGCCGCCCGCGAACACGCCGTCCTTGCAAGCCCTGGCGAGCCGGTCCAGCGAGAGGTTGCACGGGGTGATCTCGTTCCAGGAGGAGGCCACCCCGATCTGAGCCTTCTCCCAATCGTCGTCTCCCATGCCGACCGCGCGCAGCATACCGCGGGCGGCGGTCTTCTCGAGGCCGTCGGTGACGTCGCGGCTGCGGGGCTTGATGTCGGGGGCGTTCGGATCATTGGCCATGGTTGCTCATCATCCCTGCTCGGAGCCCGATATGCGCCGACTACGCCTATCCCGTCACACCGCAACGCACCGAACTCGTACGACCAGCATCGAGCGGATCCGACTCTAGATCGTCTGGTGAGCAACAGGGTGATTCGGGCCGCGGAGACCCGGTGTTCGTGGATCTGCGCAGCGACGCCCCAGTCAACAAGATCAACGGACTCGTCGGCGAACCCGACGAGCGGAGCAAACGCGCGGAGACCCTCGAGGTGGCGGGGATCAGCCGCGTTGAACAGATCATCGAACTACCGGCCGAGGAAATTCAGCGAGCGATCCGTGACGGATGGTATTCCCCGATCATCGAGGCGATCACGTTGTCGATACCGATGACATCGACTGGGCTGGCTCGCACGACCCGACCAGACCGCCGACGATCGTCTGCGAGTCGCCCGCGACGGTGGACGCGGTCTGCACACCCATCAGGTTACGTCCGTCCCGACGTCAGCGTCCCCTGATGGCTCGAGCACGTTGCCGGCCGCAGTCTGCTCCGACAACCTCAGGCATTCCATCGCACGGGTTGGCAGCCGTAATGGCGCTGTCGGCGTGATCGCGGCCGTTACCGCGCGGCTAGGCCGCGGGGTGGGTGGGGGGTGACCGGAAGCGCAGATGGGTGTCAGCGGTGACGACATCGGGTGGGCGATGGTTGATTCTGGAAGTCGCGAAGCCGATGGCAGGAGGCGCGGCCGGATCAAATCCCCGTATGCCACCGATGACCAGGACATACCTATCGACTGAGACTTGCACTGGAAATGGTGGCGGGAACAACTCGCGACCGGCGGCGCGATATGCCATCGCAGAAGGGAAGGTGCACTCATGGGGTTGTTGTCAGCGACCGACACCGATGTCGGCTTCCCTCCGCGCCGCCTTGGAATTGCTGACGTCGTCCGCGAGTACGGCGAGGACGCAGTCCGCGCACGGATCACCGAGTTGCGGGAGGCCGGGCTACATTTCGCTGCTACCGCGATCGAGGCCGAGCTGAACACCGGCTCCACTTGTCCTGCCACATAGATGATGGTGCCGCTGCTGACCACGACAAAGTCATCGTGCAAGCCCCTGCGGCCGTCATCGCCGACGCACTTGGCTTCAGCACCAAGCACATAGCCCAGAGTCTGGACCGACGCCGGCCGGAACCTGGAAGACCTGCGCACCAGGCGACCACAGCCGGTGACCGCAAGGCCCGCACCCGGTCACCGGCGGACCGGCCGGATCACCCAACGGCAGCGCATCCTCGTCGCCGAGGACACCACCGCGGCACGATCCTCATCGACATCGAGTCCCGCCGTCCAGTCGACGTACTCACCGACCGCACCGCCGAGACCTCGACACCGTGGTTGCTGGCCCACCCCGGAGTGGAGGTCCTGTGCCGAGACTGCGGCGGCGCCTACGGCGCCGCCTCGCGCGCGCCGAACGCGGCCAGGTGGCCGATCGCTGGCATGTCTGGAACAACCTGACGGGAGCTGTCGAACATGTGGTGATCCGCCCGCCCAGTCAGGTGGTGGATGGTGTCGCTACAGGGCGATCGTGTCGGACGAATGAGACTCACAACATATCTCACTGTGATCTCAAGCACATAACGTCACTATAACAGAGACCTGCGACTAATCGTTTCATGGCTCACACCTGCGTAAATCACGCCACGCTCTAGAATCTTCTAGACAATGCATGCGTTATGCAAACGTGATCTATTGTTATTTCTTCGCTACCTTCGTGGTGGGCCTACATCACAGTCGGGCTCCAACTCGAACCGCTGAACGCCGGTGACCCTGCCCCGCGGTTCGGAGATCCCGAACATCTGGGGGCCAGGGACACGGCGAAGTAACTGCCGAGCCGGTGGGCGCAGGAAGGAAATTGACATGTCGCAAAACCACAAGTTAAGCACCCGCGTTCTCGGCTTCACCGCTGTTCTCGGCGCCCTCGTCGCCGTTCCCTTCGGCCTGTCCACCGCCACCGCCACCGCGTCGGCCCACAACTGGGATGCTGTCGCGCAGTGCGAGAGCAGCGGCAACTGGGGAATTGATACCGGCAACGGCTTCTCCGGCGGCCTGCAGTTCACCCAGAGCACCTGGGAGGAAAACGGCGGCGCCGGCCGGCCGAACCACGCCAGTCGCGCCGAGCAGATCCGCGTCGCGGAGCACGTGCTCGCCACACAGGGACGGGGCGCCTGGCCCGTGTGCGGCGCCTATCTCTGATGCGTCACCGGCGCCTATCGCTCGAAATGCGATAGGCGCCGGGCTATTTTGCAGCGATGGGGTTGTCTGGCCGATTTTCCGTCTCCTGATTCCGGGCTGATTTCGACCGAACTTCCCTCTGCGGAAACCGAATTCGGGTCCGCCGAGCGAGCGCTCCCGGTATTCATCCGAACCATTCTGGACTGGAACACGTTTCAGTCTCGTGCCTCGAAATGCCCGCGGGCAGTGATATAGATCACTAGCCTGTTGCCACCACTGATCCACCGGCTGCTCGACGACATCAACGCCCAGCCCCGACGGCTTCCACGGCGGCGGCATCGGGCTGGAAGAACTCCTGCAAACAGACTGGCCCCGAGGCACCGCACTCACCCGGACCCAGCTCGAAGCCGCACGATCAGAGAATCCACCCGGCGAATAGATGACGGATCTCGTTGCGGGTTAACGGGATTCGATTCGATGAAGTGGGGCGGACAGTGTGCTCTCGGTGATCACGATCAGTCGAGTGACACCTGTCACAGCAGAATCGGTCCAGGTCCGCAAGGGGGCGTTGCCTCAGTCCGTTGCCCCCGGAAAGCCTCCGGGTATCACTCCTGGTTTGCCGCCGCTGAGTCCGCTGTCAATTCTGGCCCATGAGTCAGCCGTCGCGGCGTCGGCGGTGGACCGCCCGGCCGCGACCTGCCCGGGTGGTCGATGCCGACGAGTTTGGCAAGGAAGCGGTCGAGCTGTTCGGCGGCGGGCGGCCATGGAAGGTCAGGTTCGTTGATGCGCTGCGACAGCATTCCGTTGACGGCGGTGCGGAGGTCGATCGCGACGGTGGTCGTATCGTCGACCGGCGCGATTCCAGCGTCCATGCACCGCTGCACGGACTCGATCGTGCGCTGGACCATCACCTCTTTGAAGGGCATTCCGAGCCGGCGGTGGACCGTGCTCTCGTGCAGCACCTTGTAGAGCCCGGGATGATCCTCCGCCCAGCCGGCCTGCGCCAGGATGCGCGCGCGGAGCCCGGCGGCCGGGTCCTGCTCGGCCGCGTCGGCAGCGTCGCCGAGCCGAACCAACTCCTCGTGGCAGCGCTGCGTCGCCGCCAGGACGAGCGAGTCCCGGTCGGGGAAGTGCAGATACACCGAGGTGGCTGCGATCTTGACCGCGCGCGCGACTGCGCGCAGAGACAGCGCCTGGTCGTCGGCGAGCACGTCGAGCATCTCTACGGCGGCCGTGACGATCTCCTCGCGCAGCAGGTCACCGCGGCCGCGCGCATTCGGACGGCGGCGGGGGGCGGTGCGGGCCGGGGTCTCCTCCATAGTCAGCGATTGTAACCGAACACTCATTGCGCTACAGTCGTAACGCTACAACTGCATCCCTACGGAAGTTCACAGATAGGAGTGGTCGTCATGACCATCACGAGCGACATCACCCCGGCCACCGCGCCCGCTGGCCCCGACATGGCCGCGCTGGACCCGGTGTTCGCCCAGATGGGCGCTGCCACCGCGCAGCAAGCCAACGCAGTGCCCGAGCTGACCGACCGGGAGAAGGTGTTCCTGAGACTCACCGCCGACGTCTGTCAGCAGTGCCTCGGTTTGCCCTTCGAGCTGCATGTCCGCGCTGGCCTGAAGCAGGGCGTGACCACCGCGGACATGCGTGCCCTGCTGCGCCTCGTCGCCTACGACACCGGCTACCACACCGCCCTCGCCGCATTCGGCGCGCTCGCCCAGATCGAATCGACTCTCGGCCTGCCTCACCCGGATGCCGAGCCGCTGGCTGACGAATTGTTGTCTACCGGGCCCGATGCAGCGCCCAGCCCGCTGCCCGACCAGGTCGGCGCGATCCTGACGGAGCTGGATTCGCACTTCTTCGAGTACTTCGAGCTCCAGTCGCGGATGCGCACGCCGTCCGGATCTGGCACGCTGACCGTGCGGGAGCGGGCGTTCACGACGATGAGCATCGACGTGCACTACCAGACGCTGGGCGACACGTTCCGGATCCACATCGAGCGGGCGATGCGCGGCGGCGCGACCCTCGACGACGTGCGCGCCGCGCTGCGCTACAACGCCCAGTCGGCGCGACCCGAATGTGGCAAGCGTGGCAGGCATTCCACGCCCACGCTGCCGAGGCCGGCTGGAACGACTGACCCGATCGCGAGTACCGCCACACCCCCGAGTACTGCGACAGGTCGCCCGCAACCGTCTCGGCTTTGCGCTTGGACTGCGAGTCGCGACTGGCGTGCGGCTACAGGTTCAACGGACCGAACTCGTCAACCTAAACCACGCGTCCGTCCCAGGACACGGGCCATCTCGTCGGCGAACTGCCGGTCCTAGCCCGGCTTTCCAGGTCTTCGCCTGAGTTCTCGGCTCAGTCGGGCTTGGAGCGCATCGGTTGTCGAATAGCCAACACCGCCAAAGGGTCGGCGGGCACCAGGGCGGCGCTGGTCTTCGGGCGCGGTGTGGGATGTGAGGCCTCCCGGTCGTCGAATTTCGACGTGCCTGGTTGTCGCCGATCGATCTCAGGGGTGATCGCCCACGCCATGGACGACTTCCCGCAGCTGGGCCATCGACGCTGCGGTCGAGCGCGGCGAAAAACTCAGCCCGGCTCTCGAGGAATGGGCGGTTTGGAGTGGCGGACGGTCAAGAAGCTGCAACCGTGAGTTGAGATGCATCCGGCGGGTCCCGCATCCCGAATGTGCCGATTTCGGCAGTGCGGCAAAGACATTCGATTGCTGATGGAACCAATCCGCTGCAGAAGGCTCGGACCCACAACAACAACAACGGTTCGGGCGGGCTCAGCCGACGGGACCTTGGGCCAATGATATCTGTCCGTGTTGCTGTTGCATCTGCTGGTCGACCCAGCCGAAGGTGATGGTGTCGTTGGGGTGGTAGCCGTCCAGAGTGTGGGTGAGTGTGGTCGCCGAGTCGATGCGGTGGCCGTCCACCGTGGTGATGACGTCGCCCGGCGCCAAGCCTGCTTGCTCGGCCGGTCCGTTCGGGACCAGTTGGCGGATGACGGCGCCGGAGCCGTTCGCATCGGACACGGTGACACCGATAAACGCTGTCGGACCGATGTGCACGGTGTTCGATGCCGTGCTGGACTCGATGTTCTTGGCGATCGACAGAGCCTGATTGATCGGTATCGCAAAGCCTTGCGCGCCAGCACGACCGGCGGACACTTGCCGTCCGAACTGGTAATTGGCCGACGCCGCGGTGTCCATGCCGACGACGTCGCCCGCGCCGTTGATGAGCGGGCCACCAGAGTCGCCGGGCTGAATGTCGGCCGCTACCCGGATGAGTCCGGTCAACTGCTCGGAGCTGCCCGTTCCCTCGTCGCTCGCGGTAATCGACTGGTTCAACGCCGCGACCTGACCGGCGGCCATGCTCGGAGCTCCGCCGACCCCACCGGCATTGCCGACGCCCGCGATCGAGTCGCCGACGGCGACGGAGCTGGAGTTGCCGAGTGGCGCCACCGTCAGGCCGGTGGCACCGACCAAACGCAATACCGCCACATCTTGGGATCGGTCGTAGCCGACGACATTCGCCCGGTATGTTCGACCATTGCCGACTTCGGTGACCGAAATGTTGGTGGCGCCCTCGACGACGTGATTGTTGGTGAGTACTTCCCCATCCGAGGTGAGCACGATTCCGGTGCCCGCGCCCGCGGCGCCTTGCATGCCCAACTCGGTGTTGACGTCGACCAGGCCGGGGACGACTCGCTGTGCCGCGGACGTGAGATTGCCCGAGTTGTCGACGATAGGACTGGCGAGGGAGTTCGCCACCGGTTGTGCCACGCCCGGTGGCGACACAAGCGCCGTAATGCCTTGGTGCGGATGGTTGTTCGTGCTGTAGCCCAAGGCGGCTGCCGCTGCACCGGCCACCAGAGCCAGGCCGACGACGCCGAGCACGAACCGACTGCGTGGTTGGCCCGGGGTCGGCGTCGGCCACGGTGTGGGTTCCTGCTCGTATCCGGACCGGCGCGGGTACCCGCTCCACCGCTGATCGTCGGGTCGCCATTCACGCTCGCTCATGACTCCAGGTAATCCTGTCGATCTGAGAACTTGCTTACGGGTCGGCATCGCTTTGCTGATAACAAAATCGGCGGGTGCGCGCTTGCTGGTTCCGCGCCTGCCTCCTGGACCCGATGTCCGGCCCCCACCTCGATCCCACCCGTATCTTCGGCCACGTCTTTTCAGCCCCCGGCTGGTACCGCGGTGGAATCTCTCGACCGCACAGCCTTCTTCGTGCACCGCGGTGCCAGTTCTCCACGCGAGTGCGCGAAGAATTTCGACGATCTTGTTGATCACCCCATAACCGACAGCCCGCCGTCGAGAACCCGCTGAGCATCCCCTCGGTCCGACCGTCACCGATACGATCGGCGATACCAGCCAGGTCGCTAATCAGCCCCGATCGCCTCGATCGCTTCCCGTTCGTCTCCGACACGTGCCCTCTCTTTGTGCCAACCGAGGAATCGGAAAGCATCGGTAGAACGCCTCCTGGTTCTGTCGCCACTGTGCCAATTCCGTCGGCGGCGAACTACCCACTTGCACAACAAGTGTCGGTGAAACCAGCTCGACGACTCGTGACCATCCTGCGCATCGAGTGCCACGCACAGCCCTTCCCCGACAGCCCTGGTGATGTCTTTCGATCGACTCACGACTTCGAGACCAGCCATCGGACCATAGGGGCCATCTCCGGCGAGCGTCCAGGCCGAGCCACGCCTGTTGCGGCATGCGGTGCCGACCGCTCCCCCGGGCCGGTTAGCCTTTTATACGAATCCGCGAATCGATTCACGGCTCCTGTGTATGTCCCGTCCAACACGGTCACGGAGAGGATTCGAGATGAAGGTGCTTGTCGCAGGCTCCTCCGGTTTCGTCGGCAGACGGTTGTGTCCGGAGCTGGAGCAGGCAGGACACACCGTGCACGCGATGACCCGCCGTCCGGACTCCTACCGGGGATCGGGTGCGACCGTGCGCGGAGATGTACACGATCCGAGTTCCCTGCGCGAGGCGTTGACCGGCTGCGACAGCGCCTATTACCTCGTTCATTCCCTGGAGGAAACTGATTTCGCGCGACGCGACGCCGTGGCCGCGCGCAACTTCGCCGACGCGGCCGCCGACGCGGGCCTGCGCCGGATCGTCTATCTCGGTGGGCTCGGCGACGACGGGGACGAGCTGTCCCCGCACCTGCGCAGCCGTCGCGAGGTGGAGGGATTGCTGGGTTCCGCCGGCGTGCCGGTCACGACACTGCGCGCCGGGATCATCGTCGGCCACGGCGGGATCTCATGGGAGATGACTCGTCAACTGGTAGAACACCTTCCGGCGATGATCACGCCGCGGTGGGTGCGGACCCGAACCCAGCCCATCGCAGTCGACGATGTGATCCGCTACCTCGTCGGCGTGCTCGACCTCCCCGAAGCCGCAGGAGGCACCTTCGACATCGGCGGACCGGACGTGCTCGCGTACATGGACATGTTGCGACGAGTTGCCGTGATCGAGGGCCGCCCCTTGGTGGTGGTGCCGGTCCCGTTGCTGTCACCTCGACTTTCCTCGCTGTGGTTGTCGTTGGTGACCGATGTGGATACCCGAACCGGACGCTCACTGGTCGACTCCATGGTCAACGAAGTGATCGTCCATGACGACAGCATCCGCGACCTGGTGCCCTTCGAACCGATGCGCTACGACGATGCCGTCCTGCGCGCGCTGGGCGAACGCGCGAAAGCCCATCGATGACCATCGAGTGGCGACGCCGCGTTGTCGCCGTGGCTGCCCTCGCCGGTGCTGGGCTCCTAGGGACGTCATTGTCCGTGCCACCGGACTCCGCGAAGTTCTACGGCCTGACCCTCGGTACCGCCACGACGTGGACAGTGGGCGGGCTGGCATCGGGACCGCTGCATCTCGGCCGGGCACGGTCACATGGCAGGGCGCCGTACCGACCGATCCTCGCGCCGATATCGACCGGAGTGGTTGCGTTCGGCGTGTTCTACGGATGCGCCCTTGTCGCCCGGCTCATTCCGATCCTGAACGAGGCCATCTCGAATGTCCTCCAGTACGCCAACCGGGGGTCGACACCGCCGGTGCTATTCACCACGCTGATGAACGGAGCGGCCGAAGAGGTGTTCTTCCGCGGCGCGGTCTACGCCGCCGCAGGGGAACATCCCGTCGCGGTATCCACCGGCGTCTACTGCCTGGTTACCTCGGCCACTCGCAATCCGGCACTGGCCCTTGCTTCCGGCGTGATGGGTGCACTGTTCGGTCTCCAACGCCGGGCCACCGGCGGAATTCAGGCCCCCATGCTGACCCATCTGACCTGGTCGATACTGATGATTCGCTTTTTGCCCTCGCTGTTCCCCGACCATAGTGGCGAGGGTCGGCAATAGCGCCGCGGCATGCCATACCGGACGCCGGCGGTGGCGGCTTGGGCGTCAGGTACCAGTTGGGCCAGTGCTTGGCCCATGTCTGTCAGTCGTGGGTGAGGCGGCGTTGGTCGTTGTGTAGCGGGGTGCGCTGTCGCTGGGCGTAGCGCGCTCGTGATCATGCCGCCAACGTCTCCTTCACGGCATCCTTCGACATCACCTGTGCACCCAGTTCGCGGGCGATCATCGGCGCCAGAGTCGACTTGCCCGCATCTGGCAGGCCGTTGACCAGCACGAGAAGTTTTCCGGTCGGCAAAACGGCCACCGTTGTCCTTTCTCGAGCATCGACTTCGCGAACGCACGGCGATATCGGATCCGCAGGAGGATGCCTTGCACCGGCGGTGGAGCGAGATACCGGTGCCGAGTTGGCATGTCGTGCAGCATTGCTCGCGGTGCGTTCGCGCGTGGCGTTCATCTCGGCGTCAGCTGCGGTGAATCGAGTGGCCGAAATCCCTGTGTGCAGAGGGTAATCCGATCATGCCGCGGCGAACAGGACGAGAGAGCCCGCGGCCAGGGCAAGGAAGGGCAGCGGATAGGTCAGGTCGGCGTACCCGTGGGCACGGACGATGGTGAGGACGGCGCCGATGAAGTAGAGGACGAGGCACGCGGCGGCGGCCAAACCCAATGGTGGGATGGCGAGGCCCACCAGGATGCCAAGGGCGCCAATGGCTTTGGTGGCGGCAAGCGGGTAGAGGGTCCATTCGGGGATGGCGTAGCTCTTCATGTTGTCGCGCACCCATTGGGCGCGGACCACATCGATGGCCGCGGCCATCGCGGTGGCCGCCGCGGCGAGGACGGTGATGCCGACGTAGGCCAAGTGCATGGGAGAAACCCTCCTGTTTCGTGGTACCGCGGATCTGCGATCGTGGTGTGGCGCCGGTGCGCCGTGCCGCGGTCAATCCGGCGGTGTTGTGGTTTGTCATCCAGGTGACGAATGCGGCGAGGAAAGGTGACCGATGCACGCACAGGATTTACTGGCGCGGCGTTTCGAGACGCAGCGCGGGCGCTTGCGGTCGGGTCGCCTACCGGATGTTGGGGTCGTCGAGCGAGGCGGACGATGCGGTGCAGGAGGCGTGGCTGCGGCTGGCGGTGTCCGACACCAGCGAGGTGGAGAATCTCGCGGGCTGGCTGACGACGGTCTTATCGCGGATCTGCCTGGACATGCTGCGGTCGCGGGCGGCGCGGCGCGAGGACTCGATCGAGGTCATCGCCGAGCTCGGGGACACGGCGTACGACCGAGACCCGGAGCACGAAGCGGTGCTGATCGATTCGGTGGGGCGGGCACTGTTGGTCGTGCTGGATACGTTGGGGCCCGACGAGCGGGTCGCGTTCGTGCTGCACGACATGTTCGCGGTGCCGTTCGATCAGATTGCGCCGATCGTGGGACGCACGACCGCGACGACGAAGAAGCTCGCGAGCCGGGCCCGGTCCCGGGCGCACTGCGACGCCACCGCGTCCACCACCGAACTCGCCGAGCAGCGGCATGTCGTCGACGCTTTCCTCGCTGCCGCGCGCAGTGGAGATCTCGACGCACTGCTGGCGGTGTTGGCGCCGGATGTGGTGCGCACTGCCGATCCGGCCGCACTGCCCGCCGGTATGGCGCTCGTCGCGCGCGGCGCGCACACCGTGGCGACGGAAACCGTTGTGCTGCGCCATCGGTCGCAGGTCGCGACCCTCGCGCTGGTCAACGGTGCGGTCGGCATCATTGTCGCGCCGCGCGGGCGGCTGCTGCTCGCGCTCACCGTCAGGGTCGAGGGCGACCGTATCGCTGCCTACGAGGTATTCGCCGACCCCGCCCGGCTACGGCAACTCGACCTGGCGGTGCTGCCCTGAGCCGGGCCTGCCATAGGGTCCGGACCGCTTCTTCTGTGTCTTGCGCCGTCCTCCTCGCAGGTGCCGGGTGACGAAGAGGATCAAAGCCACCAATTGTATTGTGGCAGTAACGCTTACGACGGCCGTGAGGGATCGGGTGTAGAGCACACCGATCAGAGCGGAACCTGCGAAGGTGGCGGTGCCAGAGCCTGCGGCGAAGAGGCCGTAGGCAGTGCCGCGACGGGAGGCCGGGACGAGGTCTGCGACGGCGGCTCGGAGGGTCGATTCTTGGACGCCGAGTATCGCGCCCCACAGCAATGCGCCGGTGATGGCGGGGATTACGGACTGTTCGAAGGCAAGGGCCGGGATCAGCGCCGAAAGCAGGGGGACGGCGAGCAGGACGTGCACACCGATGTGGTCGTATAGCCAGCCGGTGGCCAGCGCTGCGACGGCGTCAACGACCATGGCGCCCGCGTACACGATCGGGATGGCGGCGATGGGCACGATCGACTGCGCGGCGAGGTGGTACGCGAGTAGGCCGAAGGTGGAGAAGCCGAGGGTCGTGGTGACAACAAAGGCCAGGTAACTCCAGAATGCCGGTGGCAATTTTGTTGGTGCGGCGACGGATTCGGTTGGGGCCGTTGTCTGTTGGGGTTCGTACACACTCGGGTCCGGCACTCGGGCGCCTAGGCGGATCAGCATCACGAGCACCGCGACGCCCGGTATCGCCAACGCCCAGAAGGCCGGTTGATAGTCGCCGCTCGAGAGGACGAGTATCCCCGCGACGGTGAGCGGGCCGATCAAAGCGCCGATCTGGTCGAGGGCTTCGTGGACCGCGAATCCACGACCGCGACCGACTGCGGCGGCAGCGTGCGACAGCAGGACATCCTTGGCGGGACTGCGGACAGCTTTACCCGCGCGCTCGGCAATCACCAGCGCACCGGCCGACCATAGCCCACCCGCGAATCCGAGCATGGGCACGGACGCGACCGTGAGGGTGTAGCCGCCGAACGTGATGGGCCAGTACGCGCGGGTGCGGTCGGCCAACGGCCCGCTCACCAATCGCCCGACCAATGCGAAGGCGTCCCCCGCTCCGGTGATCACCCCGACCAGGACGGCTCCGGCGCCGAGGGACGCCAGATACGGCCCGGTCACCGCGCGCGCACCCTCGTAGACGACGTCGGCAAGCAGGCTGACCACGCCGAAGGCGAATACAAACCGCCAAGGCGACACCTGGGTGGGCTCCTGCCCGACCGCCGACATCAGCCGAGAATAGCCCGAGTCGAACCGAACGCACGAGTTCGGCCGTCCGGGACAATCCCAGCCCGGCGTTGTCGGCGTCGGCTGACCCGCTACAGCACGGGAACGCGCGCGAAACCCAACGGCGGCTTCGGGTTCGGCCCGGTGCGCTCGTCGACGGTGCGATCGCCGAACAGGGCGATCTCACACAGGCAGTTGCCGTAGAAGCGGCGAAACCGGGCTGTGCCAGTGCTTTCCACACCTCGAGCGGCTCCAGCGGACCTTCGAACAGCTCATGCAGTGCGTCATCGACGCGGACTTTGGCGGTCAGCGTGAGTGCAGAGCGCACCGGGTCGACGCTGTTGACACCCTCCTCGCCGCAGAACAATTCGTTGCTTAGTGTGATCGCTTCGGTCTCGGTGAGCCCCTTGCGTTCCAGCAGCAAGCCGACGACGTGGAACATCTGCTGGGCGAGGAAGTCGTTGAATATCTGCACCGAATAGGACGGGACGAGCTCGCCCATGCAGCGCTCCATCCACTTGAGCAGGGCGTGCGGATCACGCTCACGCTCCGGGGTTTCCGATGCGAGTCGGCGATCCAGATCGGCGGTGAACGCCTGAAGTTCGGTGAAGAACGTGCGCAGTCGGTGCGGCAGCCGCAGCCAGCCGGTGGCGATAATGGCGACGATACGCAAGCGCTGGAGATACATCTTCGCCCGCGCCAGACCACGTTTCGGTGCGGCCGGGCGCTGGTAGCGGTTCTCGATATTGAGCGCCGCCTCCGCGGCCGTGCGCGGCAGTGCCGACCAGGTACGGGTACAGGCTCGCACATTGCGTTCGACGACGACGCAGGTCGCGCCGAAGTCTTTGTGGCAGGCGCGGAATACCTGTTCGTAGGCGTTGCGCAGGATGGAGAAGGTCAGCGGGCTGGACATGCCGGGACAGGACTCTGCGACGTTGACGTTGACGTTGTCAAAGATGGTCTCGCGCGCACCGGTCGCGGTGACCGATCGCGCTCGGAGCAGGAACAGATTGCCGTCGGTGTCGAAGGACCATTCGATGTCCTGTGGCGCACCGAAGGTTCGGCGAGTGTCGTCGCAGTGGTGGTGAGCACCTGCACCAGGACGGCGCAGTCGATGGTCGCGTTGTCCAGCCCGCGGTGGGCGCGGGAGAACAGCGACCGTTCTTGCCAGGGCGCCGCCGGTTGTTTCGTGCCCGGCCAGCAGGAAGGTCAGGACCTCGCGGCGCAATTGCTCGTCATCCATGGCATGCCCGGCGTCCTCACGCGCGGCGAGCAACCGAGCCAACAGCGAAGTCGCGTCGGTGGTTTCGGCCTGACGGTGCGGGCCTGACGGTGCGGCCATCGCGTCGAGGCGATTCAGCATCCGCTGTCCGCACTCCACCATCAGCGGACAAGCACCCGATGGTCGTCGGCCAGCCGCTCGGCGGTGACCACAGGCACGGCCGAATTGGTGGCGGTGAGGACGATGTGACAGTCACACAGCGCGGTCAGGTCCTCACTGACCTCGACCGCTCCCGCAAGGGTGGCGGCGATTCGATCCAGCCGCGCCGCCGATCCGGTGCGCCCGATCAGGGTCACCGAATCTGCCAGCGGTGCAGTGAGTTCGGCCATGACCGCGCCGATACTGCCGATTGCGCCGAGGATGCCGACCCGTCGTTGTCCCGGCGCCAGCCTGGCGAGCTCACCGCGCACCACCTTGTAGGCGCAGGCGGCGGTGAGCGAGTTCCCTGAGGTCACCTTGACCGTGTCCTCCACGACGTCGCGGGAGGTGACGATAGACGGTACCCGCCGAGTCCGATCACGGTGGCGCCCACGGCGATTGCCTGCTCCACCGCCTCGAGCACCAGCTCCCGCAGCCAGGCGCGGTGCCCGGCGCTAGACGAACGGCGGCCACTCAGGCATCCACGTTGTCTCCAACTCGCCGGTGAGCACGCCGACGAACCATTCACCGAACTCGTGATCAGTATCGAGCCAGTCACGATGGTTTCGGCGGAAGGCCGACACCGTCCAGCGTCCATTGTCTTGGTACCGCAGGAAGAGCTGATCCCCATCGATCGTGTTACCCCATAGGAGCGCACCACCTGGGGCCGGCAGTACCGCGCAGGGGACAGTCTCGTTCTCATCCATGTGCTTTCCCATCCGCTCCGCGGAGGGAAAAAGGACTCGTCACTCTGCTTGGGCTGGGGCGGGCTGCATAGGGGCGGTCCACTTCTCTTCGATACGCCCATAACGCCAGATGAGCAGGGCGCCAAGCCAAGTGAGTACGAACAACCCGACGATGACAAAGCCGAGGATATTGAGGTCTAGGCCGCCGATCCAGTCCCAGAACCCGCCCGACCAGCCGAGCTGGTTCGACAACAACCCGAGGAGTTCGATGGTGCCGACGATCAGTGCGACCGCGACCGACAAGCCGGTGATGGTGATGTTGTAGTAGACCTTGCGCACCGGCTTGGAGAATGCCCACCCGTAGGCGAAGTTCATGAACGAGCCGTCGATGGTGTCGAGCAGACTCATCCCTGCCGCGAACAGGATCGGCAGGCACAAGATCGCATACCAAGGCAGGCCCACGGCTGTGCTGGTCCCAGCGAGGACCAGCAGCGCCACTTCGGTGGCGGTGTCGAAACCGAGCCCGAACAGCACGCCGACCGGGTACACCTGCCAGGGCTTGGTGATCGACTTCATGACACCACCGAAGAAGCGGTTCATGAAGCCGCGCTTGTCGAGTTGCTTTTCGAGTTCGGCTTCGTCGTACTGGCAGGCCCGCATCCGCCGGAAGACTCGCAAAATCCCGACCAGGATGACGATATTGATGATCGCGATGATGTAGAGGAACGTGCCCGACACTGTGGTGCCGATCAACCCGGTGTAGTGGTGCAATGCCGAGGAGTCGTCCTCGACGGGGCCGACGATGGCTTTCACTCCGACCGACAACAACAGCGCCAGCGCGAACACGACGGTCGAGTGGCCCAGCGAGAAGAAGAAACCGACCGACAACGGCCGCTGCCCGTCATTCATCAATTTGCGGGTGGTGTTGTCGATGGCCGAGATATGGTCGGCGTCGAAAGCATGCCGTAATCCGAGGGTGTAGGCGGTGATGCCGACGCCGATACCGAGGGTTTTCTCGCCGACGCTGAAATGTTGCGGGGCAACGAACGCGGTCAGCGTGACCCACCCGATCAGGTGTAGCGCGATGATCACAGCGACCATCGCGCCGACCCGGGCCCACTCACGGCGAGTCAGGGCTGTGCGGATCGTGGTGAAGCGGGTCATGCTCCGGTTGGGGGCCGAGGTTGTCATGGCATGTCCTCTCCTGGACCCCGTGAGTGCCGGAACCCCGCGAGCAAAACCCAACACATCGACGGTAAACCGCAGGCCTTCGCTGTTGCAAGTAAATGGCAACTGCAGATGCAACGATTTGGCAGCACCGATGACTGGCGGGACACTGGAGTGATGGTCGGCACTACGTCCTCGCTCGGCGCTGGTGATGCCGAGGCCACCGCACTCGATCATGTCGGGCAGGCGCGGGCGCTGCTGCGCGGTCACGGATTGCGCTGCACCGCACCACGGCTGGCGGTGCTCACGGTCGTGGTGACCGACCCCGCCGCCGGTCACCTCACCATCGCCGAGCTGCACCATCGCCTCCTCGCCGACGGTGTCGAGGTCGACCTCACCACCGTGTACCGAACGGTCTCGACACTCGTCGATCTCGGTGTCCTGCACGCGTTGACGGTGGACGAGCGCGCCACGAGCTTCGGACTTGCCGCCGAACCCCACCACCACGCCGTCTGCACCCGGTGCGGCACAGTGATCGAAATCCCCGCCAAACAGTTGAGCACCGCGCTGGCCCACGCCAGCGCCGGTAGCGCATTCATCCTCAGCGACCGCGCTGGGCTTACCCTGCACGGACTGTGCCCCAACTGCCAAGGAGACCCCGCCGGAAACTGACTCTACGGTTCGGCGACCGGCGTTTCGCCCGAGCGAACACCGGACCCTCTCTCGACGGTGTCAGGAATCGGGATGGGTGTGCTCGCCTTGCAGGTCGGACTGGTGCACGTGCGGGTGGGTGTGCTCGGTCCCGTCGTCGTGGGTGTGGGGGTGCTCATGCTCGACATGGCCGTGCTCGTGGCTGGTGTGCGCGTGCGAGTGGGTCACCTGCCCGTGCTGGTGATCGTGCGTGTGCGGATCATCATGGCTGTGCCGGTCGGACATCATCATCTCCTGACCTCGAATACTGCAAGGGATATTCCGCCCCGCCGATGCGGGAATAGCTTTGTGCCGGAAGTGATTTCAGCTGTTCACCCGTTTCAGCTCCCGAGGTGCTGCCGACGGCGGGGCGTAGCCGGATCGCCAACTCACCGGCCTCGCGGTAACGGTGCCGCATACCCGGACCGACATGCTCGGTTGCAGACGGCATCCATGACCAGCCGCCGCACGTGCTCGTTCTCCAAGGTGTAAAAGACCGTGGTCACTCCCGACGGGTACGAACCAAAGGTACTAGTCGCAGCTTAGTGGTCGCCGTCGGAAGTCCTTCGGGGGTTGTTCAAGCTGCTGTGGCGGTGGAGGATTGGTCTTGCCGGTCGGGGGTGTGCCGGTCGAGTCTGGCCAGTAGTTCGTCCAGGTCGGAGGTGGTGAACTTCCACTGGAATGGCTGTGCCGTGCCGTTGTAGCGGTCTTCGAATGCTCGGAGCCGATCCCGGACCTGGGAAAGGTCTGTGAAGTCGTTGGGTGAGACGACCTTGCGTTGCACGATCGAGAAGACGACCTCGATCTGGTTGAGCCATGACGCGTGGACGGGCGTGTGGATCATGACGGCGTTGGGGTATGCCTTGGTCAAGCGGTCGATCGCTGCTTGGCCGCGGTGGGAGGAGCCGTTGTCAACGATCCAGAACACGCGTTTGGCGCTGGCGTAGGGTTCGGTGGTCATGACCTGGTCGACCAGGTTCGTGAACGGCTCGATGCCGGTTTTCGGTTCGCAGCGGCCGAACAACTTGGCCTGGTGGACGTCGTAGGCGGCGAGGTAGGCGACCGCGCCGCCGCGGGTGTATTCGTGGTTGACGCGCATCGCCCTGGCCTGGCCGGGCGCGAGGGTGGGGTGGCAGCGGCAGCGGGCTTGGATGGAGGTTTTCTCGTCGCTGGAGTTGACGTACTCGTCGGGGCCGAGTGGTTTGCCCTGGTAGATGCGGGCGTAGAGGTCGAGGACCCGTTGGGCCTTGGGCTGGAAGTTCAGGTCGCGGATGAAGATCCACGACCGGTGTTGCCAGGGTTTGATCGCGTCGGCGTCGAGCAGGCGACGGACGGTGGATTCGGAAATGCTGTCGGTGACGCCACGCGCGGTCAGTTCGGCGGCCAGTTCTGGACACGACCAGCGCGACAACGGCACTCCGGTCTCGGCGGGCAACTGGCAAGCCAACGCCTTCAGTTCCGCGACCTGCAAGGGCGTGAACACCGGTGGCCGTCCGGACCGTTTCCGGTCGGCCAACGCCGCCAACCCGCCAGCGGCGAACCGACCCCGCCAGGTACGCACCGTGTCCACGTGCATCCCGGTCTCCGCGGCAATGCCGGCATTGGAGTGCCCCCGAGCCGCCATCCACACGATGGTTGCCCGCTGCCGGGCCTGGTAGGGGGTCTTATGGCCGTAGGCCATCCTCTTCACCCTGCGACGCTCGGAAGCGGTGAGGGAAATGGGCACGGCTTTGGCGGCGAACACAGACAACAACAGCCGATCTACGAGACATATTGCGGGACAGACGAATACCTTCCCGTAATACCTGCCCGTATCCTGGCTCGACACGCCGAACCGCCCAGTGGAGGACCCCCGATGGCTTCACCGTCTCAATCGACCAAGGACTCCCTCGCCCGCAGCCTCGCCAGTCACGCCCGCTCCCACTGGCCCCAACTCGCCGACCTACACATTCGACACCGCGGAGCGTTCGCATACGTCGCCGGTGAACTCCCTGACGGCGACACCCAACCCCTAATGCGCCTGCGCTACCTCGGGTCCGACTCAACCTGGGGATTCGCCCTCTACCTCGCCAGCAGCGACTCGTATCGCGACTCGATCCTGAACACCGGAGCTTTCGCCGGCAGCCCCCAAGAAACCCTCGACTGCGCCTGCGAGCTCTACCTCACTACCACCGACTTCTAGCCGGAGCCCGCACAAAAACCCGCCTTTGTATCGACCCCCGAACGACTTGCGACGGCGACCACTTAGCGAAATGTTGCGACACCGACGGGCTGCCGTGCCGACATATGTGCGCCAGACCAAACGTTCATGTTACGGATGTAGTGCAAAGACGATTCGGCATTTGCGTCATGTGGTTATGAGGCGGCCTCGAGTCTGGTGGATCTGCGTAAGGCATATCGCATGCTCAGTGACCAGTTCAGGTATGAAACTGGGCTTGCGCGGTTGATCGTTGACCGAACGGACCTCGGGGCGCACCGAGCCGGTCACCCGGTGAGTCCGAATCGGGTCGCGAGCCAGGGCCTTTCCCGTGCCTATGAGCATCCGCAGGCTAGGGCACCGCGTCATTGACCGGCGCGGATCCTGGTGGCAACGACAATCCCACCGCCACGCCAGATCTTTCCGAACCCTGTCCCTACCAGTGAATACGGCGTTACGGTGCTGGAGCTCGCTTCAGCGCTTGCTTCGCTCCTCGGCCTGACACGCAGGGCCACCACCTCAAGCTTGCCCGAACCGCCTCCACCGGATGAATCCGACGACGTACTACACGCCCCGTCGCGACGATCGCGGCCGCGCATACCGCGGCACCCATCAAACGTTCTTGTAACTCAGACCAGCCATCGTGCATCCCTCAGCAAACCAGACTACCGACCAGCTCGCGAGCCGAGTTTCCGAACGTTCACCGGGAAAGATTGAGAGTCATGGCTACCGGTTAGACAATCGGCGGCGACCGAAAGCTACGACGGCAGCGCAGCGAAAAACCGCCGTTTGGACGCCTGTAGAGGTGTAGACAATCCAGGGCGTTTGCCACATTTTCGGATCTCAGCAATTCTTCTGCACACGCTCGGAGATGCGCACATAATGATGTGACAATCGAAAACACGCTGGAAGACAGGGAAGGACGAGGAAGTAGATGACTGCAGCGATTCATACCCAGCACAAAAGCCACAACCACGCCCACGGCCCCGGTTGCGGCCACGTCGCCGTCCCCCACGACGACCACGTCGACTACGTGCACGACGGCCACCTGCACCGCGCCCACGACGATCACTACGACGAGTGCGAGCCCACCGGCCACACCGCCCACACTCATGATCACGTCCACGGCGAAGGATGCGGACATGTAGCGGTTCCGCACGGCGACCATGTCGACTATGTCCACGACGGCCACCGCCACGCCGTACACGACGGCCACTACGACGAACACTGAATTCGTCCTCGCCAGATGAATCCCGTTGCCTTGCTATCTATTCGGCGTCATCCGTCAGGGCGATAGGGTCTCGCACGTTCTTCCCCAGATCACGACACTTCGGGTTTCGGGCGGGTGGCGGTGAGAAGTTGGAATCCATCGATCCGGGTGATCTGTGGTTCGGTGAAGCCGGCCGCACCGATGAGGGCCAACAGTTCCTTGTCGGGTAGAGGCGCATGCGTCGCGTCACCGGCCGTGGCGCGACCGACGCCGGTGGATCGGGCGCGACTGCTGATGCGCCAATGGGGTGAGCTCGTCGCCAATCCCGACGCCGAATTGCCCCCGACAAGGTCGTTCCTGCGGATTCTGAATGCGCGGACACAGGCCGACGCGCAACGCCGTCAACGTGGCGGCGAATACTGGAACGCCCGCGCGGCAACGCTGCCACCAGGCCCGCGGCTGCCCTACGCGACCGCGAGCAGGTCCGCAGCTCCCGATTCCGGCGCCACGAGGCGAAACTCGAACCGCCGCAATGGTCGGCGCTGACCGTCGGGCCGCTGCGCGCGGGCTGAGCCCCACCGCTGTCCTGCTGGCGGCGTTCGGGCTGACACTCGCACGCTGGGGTGCCACCGACCGGTTTGTCTCAACACCACGCTGTTCGACCGTCCCGACTCGTGGGCGCACGCCGATGTCGTCGGAAGCTTCAGCACCATGGCCCTCGTCGAGTTGCCCGAGCTCGATCCGCGGTCGTGGCGTGGGTTCGCCGATTTCGCGAAGCAGGTCAACGATTTCGCGAAGCAGGTCAACACCGGGTTCTGGGCCGAACCCGGCTCTGGGCCAACCTCGAGCATGCGGTCGCCCGACCCGACAACCCGCTGGCGCAGGCCATACCGCATCCAGCGCTCCTGCGCGAACAACAGTGGATGCTGGGTCCCGGCGCCGGCAGCGTCGACGGCCCCATCGCCACGATGCTACGCGAATTAGCCATTCCCGAAGCACACCAACGGATCTTCCAAAGCGACGCAGCCGCCCTCGAAGAAGTCCGCCGCGCCGGCGGCATCACCCTGACGATCGGCTTCGCCGTCTCCCCCGACCTCGCCGCGGGCCACCTGACAGAGACACAACCGCGACCATCGACAAAAACTGCCGCGCCGCGGTCACAGGTGCTTGCGTGGCTGACTTCTCGCGCGGCGCCAGGCCGCCGAACGCAACAGGCGTAGACCGTTGAGGCCGACGATGACGGTGGAGCCTTCATGGCCTGCTACACCCAGTGGCAGCGGGAGGTGTCCGGTGAGGTCCCAGATGACCAGGCCGGTGATGAAGGTGGCCGCGATGATCAGGTTGGCGGCAACGACGCGGCGGGCCCGGCGTGACAGCGCGATCACGGCAGGGATAGTCGTCAGGTCGTCGCGGACGACCACGGCGTCAGCGGTCTGCAATGTGAGGTCGGATCCGGCGCCGCCCATCGCGATCCCGGCGTGCGCGGCGGCGAGGGCGGGTGCGTCGTTGATGCCGTCTCCTACCACGGTCACTCGCCCGCCGTCTGCTTCGAGGTCGCGCACGGCGGTGACCTTGTCCTCGGGCAGCAGCCCCGCGCGCACATCGCTGATCCCGACCTGCCGCGCGAGTTGGGTGGCGGTGGCGAGGTTGTCGCCGGTGAGCAGAACCGGTGCGGTGCCGGTCAATTCGGTGACTGCGGCGATCGTGGCGGTGGCTTCGGGACGGACTTGGTCGGTGATGCCGAAGACCGCGACCGGATTGTGCTCGCACAGCACGACGACGGCCGTTTGCCCGCGAGTCTGCAAGCCCTCGACGGCAGCCCGGGCGGCGGCAGCTTGCGCTGTCGTGTTTCCCGATTCGAGGAGCACGGCAGGGGAGCCCACCTGGATGACATGGCCGTCGACCAGGGCGGAGACACCACGGCCAGGCGCAGCGGTGAATTCGTCGGCGACCGGCAGGTCGATGCCGCGCTGGCGGGCGGCACGCACAATCGCGGCGGCCAACGGGTGCTCGCTCGGGTGCTCGGCAGTCGCGGCCAGCCGCAGGATCTGTTCCTCAGTGAAGCGCGTGCCCGGCAGCGGGCGGATGTCGGCGAGTTCGGGGGTGCCGCGGGTCAGGGTGCCGGTCTTGTCGAACGCGACGTGGGTGGTGGTGCCGAGTTGTTCCATCACCACAGCCGATTTCACGAGTACGCCGTGGCGTCCGGCGTTGGCGATTGCGGCCAGCAGCGGCGGCATCGTCGCGAGCACCACCGCGCACGGAGAGGCGACGATCATGAACGTCATGGCCCGCAGCAGGGAATCCTGCAACGCGTCGCCCCACAGCAGCGGGATGATGAACACCGCGATGGTGGCCGCGACCATGCCGATGGAGTAGCGCTGTTCGACCTTCTCGATGAACAACTGTGTCTTGGCTTTGGTTTGGCTGGCTTGCTCGACCAGCCCGGCGATGCGGGCGACGACCGAGTCTTCGGCACGGCGGTCGACTCGCACCCGCAGCACACCGTTGCCGTTGAGGGTTCCGGCGAACACTTCGTCGCCTACGGTCTTGTCCACCGGCAGGGGTTCTCCGGTGATGGTGGCCTGATCGACCTCACTCGCCCCGCCGACGACGTAGCCGTCGGCGGCGATCCGGTCGCCGGGCCGGGCCAGGATCACGTCCCCGATCTCCAGCTCGGCCGCCGCGACGGTCTGTTCGTCGCCGTCGGGGGTGGTTTGGGTGGCGGTGTCGGGGGCAAGGTCCAACAGTCCGCGCACCGAATCCTCGGTGCGGGCGGTGGCGAGTGCTTCCAGCGCGCCGGAGGTGGCGAAGATGACGATCAGCAGCCCGCCGTCCATCACCTGTCCGATCGCCGCCGCCCCGATTGCCGCGACGACCATCAGTAGGTCGACATCCAGGGTCTTCTGCCGCAACGCCTGCAACCCTGCCAACCCTGGTTCCCAGCCCCCGGTGACGTAGCAGGCCAGATACAACGTCCACCACAGCCACGAAGGCCCGCCCGCCAGCTGCGCTGCCAGTCCCAGCAGGAACAGCACCAGTGCCGCTGCCGCCCAACGCATCTCAGGCAACGCAAACAATCGCGTCCGCCGTACCGGGATGGCCGCGGGCGCGGTGGCGGGGCGTGTGGGCGTGGCAGTGGACGGGGCCACGGGTCACCTCCGGAGACGGGGAAACGGACGACCCGAGAATAACAGAACATATGAAGAAGTATTCATAGCTACCTGTGGGATAGACTGCACGGTCATGGGACATGGGGTAGAGGGCCGCGATCGGCCGGTCGCACGGCTGGACGCCGACGCCGCCGCGCACGTCGCGACTACTCTGCAGGCGCTGGCCACCCCGAGTCGGCTGCTGATCCTCACCGAACTGCGCCAGGGACCCAAGCCCGTCACGGAATTGGCCGAGGCCGTCGGCATGGAGCAGTCCGCGGTCTCGCATCAGCTGCGGCTGCTGCGCAACCTCGGCTTGGTCACCGGCACCCGCGCCGGGCGTAGCATCGTTTACACCCTCTATGACAACCACGTCGCTCAACTCCTCGACGAAGCCGTCTACCACAGCGAACACCTCCGCCTCGGTCTCGCCGATCGGCCCGACACCGCGAGCTGACCACCTCGGCAAGTGTCGACGTCACGGTCGTCACCGACGGTGTGCGCCCACCCGGCGTCGCGTTCATTCTTCGGGCCCGGCGATAGCTCGCATTGCGCGCCGCTACGCCCGGCGCGGGGATCGAGGGCGAGCTGATCGAGCTGCAGTCGGGTAAATCGTGAACTTCCGGTCGTCGGCGCAGGTTCAGCTGGCAAGGTAGGCATATGCCACATGTGGTGATAGCCGGAGCCGGTCTTGCTGGAGTTGCGTGCGCCCACAAGCTCGGGATGGCGGGCGTCGACGTCATGTTGATCGACCGCAACGACTACCATCAGTTTCAGCCTTTGCTGTATCAGGTTGCGACATCACAACTGCCCGCAGAAGACGTTGCGCGCCCGTTGGCCGCGATCTTCGCCAAATATCCGAACGTGCGGTTGGTGCAGTCGGAGATTGTGGACATCGATTTCGCGTCGCGGTCGGTGGATACCGCGGATGGTCGGATGATCACGGCCGACTACTTGGTACTCGCCGCGGGTGCGTGTGCAAATTCCTTCGGAACGCCGGGCGCAGCAGAACATTCGTTCCCGCTGTATTCGGTCGCCGATGCTGAGCGGCTGCGCCTGCACGTGCGGACGATGCTCGAAACACGGTCGGGGCCACTCGATGTGGTCATCGCAGGCGGCGGGCCGACGGGCGTTGAGACCGCCGGGGCCTTCGCCGAACTGTTCGCGGCGTTGCGGACGATCGAGCACGCAGGTGGCGCGGCCGAGGTCTACCTCGTCAACCATGGCGACTTTCTGTTGGCACCGTTCAGCGAGCAGTCACACAAATATGCCTTCGACAAACTCACCGAACATGGAGTGAGGGTGAAACTCGGTGTGGGCGTGAGCAAGATCGAGGCCGGGAGCGTTCAACTCAGCGACGGGACGGTGCTGGCGACGCAGACTGCGGTCTGGGCTGGCGGTGAATCGGCATCGCCGGTTGCACACGGATGTGGCGTCGCGCCAGGACCTGGTGGGCGAATAGACGTGTCCGCCGATCTCACGGTCACCGGGTATCGCGGCGTGTTCGCGATCGGAGACGTCGCGAACATTCGCGACGACGGCGGGAAGTCGCTCCCGCAACTAGGAGGCTTATTCATAAGCCTGTCCCGCAATCGGCTGTGGCATAGCAACTCTCGTGGCCTGTGTGGCCGGTGAGACGGTGATCGCACTGCTTGATACGTCGGCGCGTCGCAGCCGAATTGGCAACGGCCCTCATGTATCTCAGTTCGTGGAGTTACGAAGTCTACGAGCGAGAACGAGGGCCGTTGCGGTACAAGGCTATTACGGGGCTGACCGATGGGCAACTGACGGAACTGACTGCCCGGGTACACGAGACCGTCGGCGGGTTCGAGTCGGCCGGTCGCCCTTACGCGTTGAGCTTGTTCAGGTCTGTCGCTTTGGTGGTGTCGTTGATGCGCAGAAACCTCGTCCAGGATGTCGCGGGCGCGTTCTTCGGGATCAGTCAGTCCACGGTGAGCCGCCGCTGGGATCTGCTGCGACCGGTGATCGCTGACGTACTCGAAGAGTTCGTTCCCAACCCCCGCGACGTCATCGGAGTCGGGTCCGTGCTGGTGGACGGCACAATCTGCCCGACCTGGGACTGGTCGGCGATCCCGGACCTGTTCTCCGGAAAAACCCAGTATCCGGGGTTCAACATCCAGATCGCCGCCGACCTCGACGGCAGGCTCGTCGCGGTCGGCATGACGATCGTGCACGGCGCCCGACACGACGCGCACGCATCCGCCGCCTCCGGACTCGCCGACCTTCTCGCCGAGATCGACACTGTCGCCGATTCCGGTTACGTCGGTGTCGACGGAATCGATCTGGTGCCCTACAAGAAACCTCCGGGCCGCGAACTGCACGAGAGCCAGGCCGCGTTCAATACCGCACTCTCCGGAATCCGGGCCGCGGTGGAGCGAGCCGTCGCTCACCTGAAGACCTGGCGCATGCTCAGCGAGGAAGGCGGCCGCTACCGCGCGCCAGTCCACAAATTCCCCTCTGCCCTGAAAACGATAGTCGCACTGCACTTTTTCGCGGAGGCTTATGAATAACGCTCTAGGTTCGGTGGCACAGCAGTCCGGCGCGTGGGCGGCCGACAATATTGCACGAGATATCGCGGGTCGGAATCGGAAGCCGTTCCGCTACAAGGACAAAGGCATCATGGCCATGATCGGCCGCGGGTGCGCAATCGCTGAAGTGGGCGCGCATCACCATCAAGTCGAAGGCCCACTGGCGTTTGCCGCATGGCTGGGGGTGCATGCGGCGTTGCTCAGCGGCGCACATAGCAAGGTCGACGCATTCATGTCGTGGGCCTGGGATTACTTCGATCGCGATCACGCCGCGATAGTCGAATGCCATGGTGATCCGAAACGTATCGCCTGGGGCGACGACAAGAAGCCGACGTTATAGACGGTTCGTTGGCGCGAAGCGGATCCAATGTTTCGGCACGACCGATCGCCCGCACACCGGTAAGCGCTGCCAACGATTGCTCGTCGTCATAGAAGATCAACGGAGCACCCTGCCCCGATATCCATAACCCCAAAGTTTGAGTTCTCGGCAACCGGATCAGCAACCACGATCTCGGTCGAGGCACTCGCTGATCTCGTTGTCACGTGGCTGCCCCGGCCGGTCTGCGCAATTGCGGACGATGACTGCGCCTGTGGACGTGGCGGCGTCCACTCGGCAACGAGGAAGTGACCCGCCCGACTACGCAACAGCGCCGGGCGGGTCACACATTCCACGGACCATGCCACTCGAGGCCTGCGCCGACGACTCGGTTGTGGGATCAGGGGCCGCACAGACCAATCGAGCCCCGGACCGGTCTGCGTCGGTTCGGGGCTCGTTCGGGGGTATTCGCGCCTACCAACCGATCACTCGGTAGTTGACGAGACGAATGTACCTCGCAGCAAAGAGCATCACCGAATCGGAGCAGTCCTCTGGCCTCACTGCACGCGATTCAAGTGCCCCGCGTCGGGGTCGGGCGGCCCCGGACCCTGCCGCAGTCCCGGCCGATAAGGCCTATAGCTCTCGTGCCAACCGGGACTACCTGCGGCAGCGTGGGATCAGGGCCACCATCCCATTACCGGCCGACCAGGCTGCCCACCGTCGCAACAAGGGCTCGACGGGCGGTCGGCCACCCGCGTTCGGCCCGCCGACCTACCGGCAGCGTCACGCCGTGGAATGCGGAATCAACCAGCTCAAACAACACCGAGCCGCGGCAACCCGGTATGACTGCCGTCGGCTACCTGACTACCATCCACATCGCCGTCATCAACCAGGCAGCCGACCCGAACACAGGCTACAGTCCGGGGCTATGGCGTTGGAGCACAACTATTTTCGTTTGTCTGGTGTTGTTGTAGCGGTCGCGGCATGTGCGGCGGTCACTGGTTGTCAGTCGACATCGCCGCCCACGTCGGCGGCGGTAGCGGCGGCGTCAGCTGAGATCCCGGTTGGGCCCGGCCCGGTGAGCTACGCCGTTCAAACACAGCCCGCGGCGGGGACGTGCCACTACCGGCACACGTCCGGCGGTCAGCCGCTGCCGGATCCGGCATGCACACCGGGAGCGACCAATCCCAAGGTGACTGTGGATAATCTGGCGTCGACGATCTGTCATAGCGGATACACATCTTCGATCCGGCCTACCGAGGCGATCACCGGGCGGGAGAAGAAAGCCGACGCCCAATCCTATGGCTACACAGCGAGTCTGGCCGACGCCGAGTACGACCACCTGATTTCGCTCGAGCTGGGCGGCGATCCGAACGACCCACGGAATCTCTGGGTGGAGCCTCCGTCTCCCGACCATCAATCGGGCCACGGCGTAAGCAACCCTAAGGACGGGGTCGAGAAAACGCTCAATGCCGCGATCTGCGCGCACAAGGTGGACCTGGTTGCCGCGCAACGGGCTATCGCCACCGACTGGACCACCGCGCTCACCAGTCTAGGGCTGGGGTGAGTCAATATTCCTGCCACCTTCGACTTCCAACCCGCCGGTATGTCTGAGCTTGTTTTTTAGCCGACGTCGGGGTGTGGGGTGATGTGCTTGTTCCGAGAGCCTGGTGGGGCGGCCTGGGCCGGGTCTGGACGGTTTCGGTACATGGGCCGGGAGCAGGGTTTTCGTGCGGAGGTTGCGAAACCCGCGGCGGACGCGGGCGGGGGTGAGCCGGTCCGGGTCGGTGACCGGTCTCTCCCACGGGCAGCGGATATCGCGGGTGAGGCCGCGGGCCAGCCGTAGTTGGGTCCAGGCGGCGACGACGAGCCAGGTCCAGCGGTCACCCTGGTCGGCGCGGACACGGGGCCGGGTCCAGCCGAGGGTCTGCTTCAGAAATCGGAAGGTGTGTTCCAGGTCGAAGCGCGGCGCAGGAACGCCTGCCAGCACCGATCCATCTCTTCAGCGGTGAGAGTTTGGCGAGATGTCCACAGCTACAAAGGTTTCGGGTTCCGGTCGCCCGGCAGCCGGTCGACCGAAATGGTCCACGCACCTACCCCAAGTGACGTAGTCCGCATCAGTTCGATCCTGACGGGCATGCAAGCCCGGCGAGTGGCTCTGAACATACCGGCGACTGTGCCGGCTGGAAGAGGTGTTTGACGTCATTGCCTCCGGTTCCGCTGTCGAAGTGGCGTGGGCACCTCGTTCCAGACGTGCAATGACACGGGATCATTGTTCGGGCACGAGCACATCTGCTGCGCCAGCCACTTCCGTTGCGGCTGCGACGACCATAGGGACCCACACGTCAACATCCCCGCTCGACAGACCGTGTCGACGAGAAAAGCCGGTCTCGGAGCAGAATGCTAGCTGAACCCACCATCACGGGAAGGAAACGATGCTCGATGGCCACTAGTGACCCCGGAACGCCTTCTACACCCGCCTGGATGCCTGCCGAGCTGTACCCATTCGCAAGCCACTTCGAAGAGATCGACGGAGACAGGTATGCGGCCCGGTTTACCACCGCCTCGAGTGGGCGAGGACCGAACCCGCGGCCAAGGGTGCTCGCGAGGCACAGCGATCTGGATACCCATGTGCCCGCCGCCACGATGGGTCGGAGGGGTGTCGTGGGTGGACAGGTTGTCGGGCACGACGTGGATGTCCTTGCTTTGACGCAGGCGGTGGCTGATCCAGTGGCGGCGAAGGTGTCGGACTGCTCTTCGATCGGCGCCACCAGGCCTTTCGCGCGCAGGGCAGGGTCGGCGGCCAGCTGGGCGTCGGCGAACGCGCAGACCTCGTGAGCTTGTGACCTGCGCGCAGGCCGGGTTTGGCCGGCACCAGCCCCTCCAGACCGACCGTGTCCAATGCGGCGGCGGCCTCGTAGAACGACTGCCTGGAATACCCGAACGCCGCGGCCGCCGCGGTCACTGGCGTCCCTGCGACGCGCGCCCGTCGCACCATCTCGTACTTGACCTGCACCACATCCCGGGCATCGAAGAACTCGTGCCCGGTGAAGACCTCGTCGGTCACCGCGTCGGGACGCGGATTCAGACTATTCTGTCGATCCGACTGTGATCGGCCGGATGGTCGACGTCCACGCCGATCTCGACACTGTCACCGCCCGCCAAGAGGTTGCCCAGCTACTGTCGCGCCGTCCGCTCGATTAGGCTTCCAGCCTGGCCCGGATGCTCGCCAGCCGTTCCTGGAGTTCTGTCGCATCAATTACACCTCGGACTACCAGGGAGTGTGCCAGGGAAACGAGCTGGTTCTCCGGGTAGGACACACCGGAATAGACGGTTGCGGACAAGTTATCTTCCTCATTGCGTCGGTCGATAGCGCTGAGGATCTGTTTGTCGATACAAGCGGCTCGATCAAGTGCATCACAGATGCCATCCAGACTTGACTTCCACGGTGGCACAGGATTCTCAACTCCGTACTTCGCCGCCATGCGGCTCCAAACCTGATTGCGTTGAACGATCTTCTCCAGCGGCGCAATCTTGTAGGGCTCGATCGAGCGTGAATCTTCCGAAGTAGTCATTGGTTTACCTCGACCGGTCAGTGGTTTGCTGGATGGATGGCCGGACGGGCGCCGGTGATCGCGTTCGTGGTCACACCGATCTTGGGCAGTGCGACACCGATTAAACAATCACGAGTGACGATTTCAGCCAGCTGGTCTTCGTCCCAGCCCTCTGTTCCCTCAGGGCGGACGGGCATCACCATAAAACGATGTTTCTGATTGGAATCCTCGACGCGGATCGCGACGTCCTCCGGCAGATAGAGCCCGAACTCGGCGAGCACCTGGCGTGGCCAACGCACGATGCGACGACGATAGTTGGGTGTCCGGTACCACTCAGGAGAATTGCCGAGAATCGGTCGTGGATAGCACGAGCAAAGGGTGCAGACAATCACGTGGTGAAGGGTGGGCGTGTCCTCGAGCACATGCAGCAGCGTGAAGTCGCTGGGTGTGCCGAAACCAGTCGGTTCCAGCCAGTCCACACCAACTTCTCGACTGGCGGCGAATCCATCGGCAAGGGCGAGCTTCTTGTACTCGGGATCAAGCCAAGCCCGGGCCACCATGTGCGCTGCTGGGGTCGGGCCGATCTGTTCAGCGAACTCTGTGAAATGGCGATGATCCTCGGCCGTAAACAATCCCTTTTCGATGCACAATTCGCGGACAGCTATCTCCAGAATTTCGAAGTCGGTGATCTCGTCCACCATCGGAGCAGCAGTGCGATCGTGATCGTGATCGTGATCGTTCATCATGGAATCCTCCTTGGAGAGACAGTCAGTGGAGCGAGCCGGGCCCGACCTCGGACCTAGGCGGCTGCTTCGAGCCAACATTCAGGGATCTCGGTCTGGAGGGTGTCACTCTTCGGCCCGGTGTAGCCATACCACAGCTCGGAGAGGTTGAACCGAACGACGTAGAACCACTCCGGCTTCTGATCATGCCGGTCCCAGCCCTCGTCCTCGGCGGTAATGCTCTCGTACGCGACGGTCGCGATCTCGCCTTTCGCGCCGCGTACGTACTCCTGCGTGCGAGTATAGAACAGGGCAGGAAGCTCCCGCACCAGCACCGTGTCACCGATCCGGAACTTCGGCTCGCCGGCCTGGCCGGAGAACATTTGTGGGTCGCCCTTGCCGACCGCGTCAATGTGGTGTTGGTTGCGCTTGACCCGAGAACCGTCACCTTCGAATTTCGGCTCGGCGTCCAGAGTCTTTCCCTCGAGGCCGCCCGCATAGCGCCCCTTGACCTCGGCCAATCGGTCGGTCAACTCACCCAAGGTGATGTGCTGCTTCTCAACGAGGATGCGAGCGGCAGCCAGCAGCCACCGACCGTAGTAGGGAAGCCCTAAATAGTTTGTGCGTCCGACATCGACGTTTCCCATCCGGCGACGTTCCTCCGACACCCAGATTCCGCGCCACCCGAGAACCTCACATGAAACATAGGTGTTCTGCTCCCACACTTCGTACTGCTTATTCTCGAATTTGATGGGCGCATCTGGCTGCCCACCCACGTCGTGAGGAGTCTTCATATATGCGGCGAACCGCTCGTGGTCAATAAGATCGGGATATGGTGCGTCGGGAAGGTCGGTGAAGGAGGACTTGAGCCGGGCCATCAGGTCTAGATGGGATACACGGCCCAAAGGAGGAGTAGTCATGAGAGCCCTGTTCGTAGTAGGGACTTGGTGTCTTGTCGGTGCCTGCTCGCTCAGTTGACTCGGTTATCGGGTGATGCCCGCATTTCAGTCGCGGAAGACAGCGAGACGAAAAGGGCGATCGGCGGGCTCGCCATTCGGAGCATATCTCCTGGGCGTCAAGCAGGAATCCGACCGTACAATCCCCGGAGGCCCGGCACCCGCAGGCACCGGGGCCCGACCGGTAAGGCAACAGCCGATCAAGGCTGTGCGCGGACGCCGGTTTCGACTCGGTCGCCCAGTTCCTTGTCGACGTTGCGCCAGTACTCGAAGGCGCGGTGCAGGACCGGTTCGGTGACGCCGTCGAGGAGGTGGCCGACAATGTTGCTCACCAGCCGTTCGCGTGCGCTGTCGTCAAGCACGTCGCGAACCATGGTGCCTGCCTGGCCCCAGTCGTCGTCCTCGGCGTGCGGTGTATAAGCGGCGCGCACGATGTCCCCGTCGGCGTGCCAGCCCGCAGGCTCGCCGTAATGCACGGTGTCGGCTCTCGGCCCGCCCTTGGAATTTGGCGCGTATACCGGGTCCGACACCGGGTGGTAGCGCATCGCGCCATCCTTGCTGTAGCTGTGTACAGGCACCTTCGGGGCGTTCACCGGTATCTGCTGGTAGTTCGCGCCCAGACGAGCCCGGTGGGCGTCGGCGTAGGAGAAGATGCGGGCCAGCAGCATCTTGTCCGGGCTTGGGCCGATACCCGGCACGAGATTGTTGGGCTGGAATGCAGCCTGCTCGATCTCGGTGTGATTGTCGGTAGGGTTGCGGTTCAGCGTCATCCGGCCGACCTCGATCAGCGGGTAGTCGCTGTGTGGCCACACTTTGGTCAGGTCGAATGGGTTGAATCGGTAGGTTTTGGCCTCCTCGAACGGCATGATCTGCATCTTGAGCGTCCAACTGGGATATTCACCGCGCTCGATCGCCCGATACAGGTCGCGGGTGTGGTAGTCGGCGTCCACACCGGCGAGGTGGTCGGCCTCGTCCTGGGTGAGGAACTCGATGCCCTGGTCGGTCTTGAAATGATATTGGACCCAGAACTTCTCGCCCGCGGCGTTGACCCACATGTACGTGTGGCTGGAGTAGCCGTTCATGTGCCGCCACGCGCGCGGGATGCCCCGGTCGCCCATCAGCCAGGTCACCTGGTGAGCCGATTCCGGCGAAAGCGTCCAGAAGTCCCACTGCATGTCGTGATCGCGCAGGTTGCTGTCGGCGCGACGCTTCTGTGACCGGATGAAGTGCTGGAACTTCAACGGGTCGCGCATGAAGAAGACCGGGGTATTGTTGCCGACCATGTCGTAATTGCCCTCGGTCGTATAGAACCTCAGCGCGAACCCGCGCGGATCACGCCAGGTGTCGGGGCTGCCGCGCTCGCCTGCCACCGAGGAGAAGCGGGCAACCATCTCCGTCTTGGTGCCAGGTTGGAACACCGCCGCCTTGGTGTAGGCAGTGACATCGTTGGTCACTTCGAACTGGCCGATGGCGCCGCTACCTTTGGCGTGCGGCTGGCGCTCCGGGATGCGTTCACGATTGAACTGTGCCATCTGCTCGATGAGATAGTGATCCTGCAAAAGGACCGGGCCATCGGGGCCGACAGTGAGCGAGTGCTCGTCGCTCTCGACCGGAATACCTGCATCTGTCGTCAGCGTTTCGGGCTGCTTATTGGTCATACTCCTGTCTCCTTCGGTGGATTGGCCCCTGGACACCCGCTGGATGCGGCGCCTCCGACCTGATCACATGTGTTGCCTGGGTAGAGCACGAGAAACACCGTGGCGCTCGCAGCCTGCCCGCACCATGGCTATACCCACAATGCCACCGCAATGCCGTGCGCGATACTCCTTCCGGCGCCGAAATCCGATCAGCCCGGCGCAGCGACCCACCCGAGATTGTCGACCTGAACTGGATAGATCAAACGGCGAATGGCTTCGTATTCGGCGATGATCGCGGACAAAACAATCATCGTGACCACAAACAGGCACATACTGGTCGAGTGCGAACAGTACTGATTCTCGGCGCCGGGTTCGGGGGGCTCGAGCTGGCCGCGTGTTTGTCGGAGTCGCTGCCCCACGAGGTTCGCGTTGTACTCGTCGATCAGAACGACTCGTTCACCTTCGGATTCTCCAAGATGGAGATCCTGTTCAACGACCAGGCGCCGCAGGCGGCGGCGATCCCGTACGCCGAACTCACACGACCGAGCGTCGAGTTTCGTCAGGAACTGGTTACCTCGATCGACCCTCGGACCCGCCGCGTGGTCACCGACCGGTCCCAGTACGAGCCCGACGTCCTGGTTGTCGCGCTCGGTGCCGAATACGAGCCGACGGCGACCCCAGGGTTCGTCGAGGACGGGCACGAGTACTACTCCATCGACGGAGCCTGCCGTTTGCGCGAGCGACTCGATGGCTTCACCGGCGGCACCGTGCTTCTGGCGATCCTGAGCGTCCCCTTCAAGTGCCCGCCCGCGCCCTACGAGGGTGCGATGCTTCTGCACGACAAGCTGGTCCGGCGCGGTGTTCGCGACCGCACGCGCATGCATTTGATCAGTCCGATGGAATCACCGATCCCGGTGTCCCCCGAGACCTCGTCCGCTCTCACCGAGGCGCTGGCGGAACGCCACATCGAATACTCCCCCGGGCACAGGGTCCACGCGCTGGACCCGCGGGCGCACGTGGCGTTCACGCACAGCAGCGACCTCGAGTACGACCTGTTCATCGGGATCCCGAAGCATCGAGTCCCCGCCGTCGTCGAGGCATCGGGTCTCACGCTCGGTGGAGCGGATGGCTGGATCGCCGTGGATCCGCGCACGCTCGCCACGCCGTATCCGGGTGTCTACGCCATCGGTGACTGTGCGGACGCCCCAGTCCCGCGCGCTGGCGTGTTCGCAGAAAACGCCGCGCGCACGGTCGCCGCTGGCATCGCCGCCCAACTGCACGATTCACCACCACCCGAGAAGTATCTTGGGCAGGGCGCATGCTACATCGAGTTCGGCGGGGGGCTGGTCGGCAAGGTGGACGCGGACTTCCTCTCCGGCTCGAAACCTGCCGCACCCTTCTTCGGGCCATCGGTCGAACTCGCCCACGAGAAAGCCGAGTTCGCCGCCACCCGGCGGCGCCGCTGGTTCACCGGCTGACTCGCAGACGGCGCCCGAGCACCAGCTCAGCTTCACGTTCGGCGCGGCTCCCGCCACACCCGACGCGGCCGCGAACCCGGTCAGCCCCACCAGGAAGGCCCGCCTGCGCCCGAGCACATCGCAGACGCGGCCGCCGATCAGCAGCAACCCACCGAAGGCCAAGGTGTAGGCGGTGATCACCCACCCCCGATCGGAATCGGAAAACCCGAGGTCGGCCTGCGCGGACGGCAGGGCAACGTTCATCACCGTCGCATCGAGGGCAATCATCAACTGCGCCAACGAAACCACCACGAGCACGCTCCACCGGCGCGCACTTACCCGAGCCGACTCGTCTACATAACCAACCACGGGGCCCGAACCGACTCCCTCGAGATCCACCACGATCCTCCTCACCGAATCAGTTCAGGAAAGTTGGGCCAGTCTCGCCACGACCGCAGCCGCGACCGCCTTTTGGCCGACGATGCTCAGGTGCACGCCGTCGTCCAGATGGATTGCCGCGCCCGGTGCCGGCGTGGTGATCGAAATGGCGTCGACGGTCGGTTCCGGTAGCCCGGACACCAGGCGCGCGGTCTGCTCCATATCCGCAGCGACCCAGGCGATTTGGGCTCGCTGAAAATGCGGGAATGCGGCTGCCCGGCTTTCCTCGATCGCGATCGGAGTGAGCCAAACCCAGCGTGCCGCAGTGAGTTCGATGCCGCGGTCACGCAGTAACAGCAGATTGCGCGCCGTCTCCAGCGCGCTGACCAGTCTGGGGCCTTCGGCACCGCCCAGACGCTGGGCGTCGTTCGCGCCGAGCTGGCACAGCACCCAGTCGGGTCGGTGGAAGCTCAGGCTCGGCAGCACGCTCAGCGCTTGCGTTGTGGTGCAACCCGATACCGCCAGATTCGTCAGCTCGAGGGCGTCTTCAGGGCGTCGAATGGCCAGCAGCTGGCGCAGAATCTCGAACCAGGACAGGCGATCTGCGGTCGAACTCTCCCCCAAGGCAATGACATGCTGGCCCGATGCGAACGGGAGCCGGTCCACTTGCGCGGCCAACTCGGCATTCTCCAGCAACTCGACGGCAGCCTGTCGTGCCCGTTCGGTGAATCCAGCACGCAGATCGCGATATTCGACGGGATCGAGGCCGAAGAGCCCCGCGGTGCGTGCCTCGTCGAGCCCGTTCAGATAGGGCAGCACCTTCTCCGGCTGCTGGAATCGCACCAGCTTCTCGATCACTTCGGCATTCATATTCACTCCGTTTCGTTCCGGTCGATGACAGCGGTCGGGTGTGGGCGATGCGTCGGCAGTACGAAACCCGCGGCGATCAGCCACGCCAGTCCTGCGAATCGGGCAATTGGCAGCAGAAATGCCGCGCCGGTGAGGGTGAAGGTGAGGATGGTCGGTCCAGCGATCGCCCCGATCAGCACCCCGCTCCAGCCGAGCCGTGGCCCGAATGCCTGTCCGAGCACGCCAGACAGTGCCAATCCCACGATGAGCAGGCCGGCCGAGACGACATTGCCCGGGCCGCCGAGGAGAAACGCGAGAGTATGCAGGGCCCGCACCAACGCCGGGTCCGCGATGACTTCCGGCACGGTCAACACCCAGGTGACGATGGCGGAGCAGGCAAGGAACGCCGCAGCGAGCACGCCGCCTGCGAGGGTCACAGTGGCGCCCGTTGCCCGCAGGCCGAGGGTGTTCAGCCGGGCTGCCGCGGTCGCCGCGTAGATCACCAGCGGGATCGTGCTTGCAAACTGCAGTGTCGCACCGACCCGAACGGCATCGGGGTGGGTGGAGAAATACGCCAGCGCATCGGCGGCCGATCCGAACGGTGACGGAAATATGTCGCCTCCGGCAAGCACGGTACTGATGATGAGCCCGGCCACGAACAGGGCGGTGGTCATGATGGCGAGCACGCCGAGTGGCGGTTCGGATGGCGATTGCCGATGTCGCGTTTGCCCGGGCAAGGGTGGCGATTGCGCCATACCAGTCCATTCTCTTTACTGAATCATTCACTATAATGAACGATTGCGTGGTGTGTACGCTAGCGCAGTGACCGAAGCAAGGCAAGAGGGCGAAAACCACACGCCGCCACCGAACCCGCCACGCGCGGTGGCATTCCTGCTCGCCCAGATCGGCGCGCACGCCGCCCAACGATTCGCCGAACGCATCGCCGACCTCGGCCTCACACCCCCGGATGTGGGCCTACTCCGGCTGATCGCCACCAACCCGGGCCTCAGCCAACGCGCACTGGCCACCCAACTCGGCGTAGTCCCCAGCCGCGTCGTCACCCTCATCGATAGCCTCGACAGCAAAGGCCTGGTCGAACGCCGACGCAGCCCCACCGACCGCCGCAACCACGAACTCCACCTCACCCCCGCCGCCCAGCAACAACTGGCTCAGATGTGGCAACTAGCCAAAACCCACGAGACCGACCTGCTCGCAAGCCTCGACAGCAACGAATACCAACAACTCGCCACCCTGCTCGAACGCATCGCCGAGCAACAGCACCTAACCCCCGGCGTGCACCCCGGATATCAACGAATACCCCCCCAGCGGGACGCCGAAATGACCTGACGCATCACTGCGGCAATCAATACGCGCCACTATGTCATCAGGTCGCAGTCGGTGATGTTTGAACATCACCACTCGTGCCGACTCGTAGTTTTGCATCGGCCAGTAGGGGTTGCAGTCGAACCACGACAGGTTCTCGCGAGAACGTCTGTGTCGTAACAAGGTTCGCTGGCGCAGGATCAGGGGCAGGTTCGGATGCTGGGCGCCGATCACCTGGCACCCAATAATTGTGGCTGTGAGCCCGCCTGCTGGCGGGCTTCATAACCGCCCGACAATCGCCGATGGTTGGCCGACAAGACGTACCCGCCGGTCGCCGACGCGCTCGGGCGAAAGAACCTGCTAACCAACGGAATTAGAGTGCTGGGGGTATTTGCGTCCGACTGCGGCGTAGAACGAGACGCGTGCGTCTTTGCCCGCGGCAGGTTCGATGCTGTCGGGGTGCCAGCGGTGTGGAGGCACGATGCCGGGCTCGATCATGTCGAGCCCGTCGAAGAACCGGGCAAACTCTCGGTGGCTGCGGACTTGCGGGGTGAGACCGTTCTGCTGATAGACGCGGACGGCTTTGGCGATGGACTCGGGATCGAAATCCGCTGTGGCGTGCGACATCACGAGGTAGGAGCCGGGGGCGACGGCACTACACGACGCCGCCACACACACCACCAACGCCACGTCCCACTCCAGCTGACCTGCAATCCCTTGGAGACGACACCACGCCCTCTGGCAGACAGTCCTCGACGACCTCTCCGCTGCCTACCACCTGATCCACGCCGAACACACCGGCAACGCCTCTCTCGGCATCCCAGTGGCATGCCAAGGCCCAGAGCTACTGGACGGAACTACTCGAACACGACGGGTAGCCGCAGCGCTTGGACAACTCGACCTGGCGTAGCGGACGAGGGGAGCGTCGACCGCCGTGCTCCCACGGCAGATCGACACCGATTCCATGTCTATGCCCTAGTCGGTCTGCTCGCACAGGGCGCGTGCCTGGTCCATGGTCGTGAACGCGTCGGCATCGCTGCGCCGGCCGAGCCCGCACGCCGCGGCCACATCGACCTGGTCGCCGACGGCCCCTTCGATCACGGCAAGCAGTCGGCGCTGTTCGTCCAGGGTGCGGCTCTCGTGCAGGAATCCAGCCACGAACTTGGTGTCTGTCGGCAGTTGGAGCCTGGACAGTGGCCGGTAGAACGCGGGCTCGACAGACGGCGGCTCATCACCCGCCGCGAGCGGTGCGTGTAGGTACGCCAGCTGCCGGCCTTCGGGCCATCCGGCCGCGATCGCGTTGGCCAGCGTGACCAGCGGACCAGCCGAGCGCAGGCCACTCAACGCCTTGTGGCCCAGGTCGCCCAGGCACAGATGGATGCCGAACCGAGCGCCTTCGGGTGCCGCGGCGACCATTCGATGAAGTCCAGCCGCCATCCTCGCGGCGACGAGTGAGCCCAGAGGGCCTGCTTTGGCGACGAACACCGTCTCGACTGGCAACTCCACCTGGAACATCACGGCGTCGCCGGACTCGGTGTGGATTTGCCGGATATCCCGGACAGTCGCGTCGGTGAATGGCTGCCGCTTGCCCAACATCCTGGTCGGACCCATCGTGAACATCGTCAGGTCCAGATCTCCTGGAATGCCGACCTGGAAACCGATGTCGGGAAGTTTCGCCTCGGCCTTGACTTTCTCGAACATCGGCCGATTGATCCCGTACCACTTCAGGTACTCCAGGTCGAGGTTCCCCGCCCCTAGCCGGTGCCCTTTTCGCACCCGGTAATTACGCTGGTGCTTGTAATCCGACCAGTCCCCTTCGTGGGCAACTTCGAGATCCGGGTGATCTATGAAGCTCATCATCAGGCCGACGACCCAGTCGCGGCGGTCGCCGGTTTCGCCGTCGGGCAGGTGACGCAGATACGGCCCGAGGCGGTCCAGAGCCGACCGCATGGCCTCCTCAGCAGTGTTTCCAGGCATTGTGCCAACCAGTAATGCGTGTCGTTGTGCCATTCTTCTTCGCTCCTGCTCAGCATTGGGACAGCAGTGAACGACGTGTCCGTCGCAGGCTCCGCTCAACTCCGCGCGCTTTTGACGGACCTGCACCTGGGATGAGGGGACCCCGCGTAACCATACCGGCGTTCTCACCCATAAGGCGACAATCTTCCCGGCTATGGGAGGACCTCGCCCGAGAAGCAGGTCGAGGATGTGCGCAGGCAGCGGGCCGGCGCCGCGACGTTCGGCAACATTGTCACGCCCGGGCAGCTTCAGCACATAGTCGGCAAGCCGGCCATGCCGCCCGCATGGCCGTCGACACCCCGCCGCCCATGCCGCAGCGACTTGTACCGCGTCGAGCGTGGAGCTAAATCCAACGCACCCGAACAAAGGGCACTCGCCGAGAGCTGGTCGACGAGCTGATCACGATCCGCGGCTACATCGACCGCCTCCACCGACGGTTTCCCGATACCGCACCAGCCGAGTCCCGGTGATTCAACGGCTATCTCGACCGATGGGGTCCGTCACGTCGCGCCATCGCGTCCGGCCGCCAACACCGTGCCGATCCGTTCGGCTGTGGTCGAGAGCTGAGCGGCCGCGCGAGCCACGTTGGTTGTGGCTGCCTCGGCGCGGGAACCAACGGCGTTACCGCTCGTCCGGGGGAGGTCGCGCCGACTCGGTCAGCGGCCCCGCCTTCTCCGCCGGCGACTCGTGTCAATGTCGAAAGAACCACGTCATCGCGATGAAGGTCGCCATGCCGGCGCTGGACCCCTTGGCCTCGTACGCGTCGCGAGCAGGAGATCACAGCACAGAGCAAACGTGGCCAGGAGAAACTGACCACCCTCTCGCCGACCCGGACAAACCCCAGCGCTGAATTCCGGGGATATGGAGGCCTGCGCAGGTGGCGGACGCTGCCGGCCAGCTGCGCGGTGAACCGAAACGATCAGAATGGCCGCAGCACCGTTTCCGCTTCCCGGACAGTCCCGTCACCGACGAGATACACGCAATCGAACTGCGCCAAGGTGGTGTCGACATGTCGCGGCACCAGCAACATCGGTTCACCGTAGGCCGGTAACGGTCCGGATTGGACCGTCACCTTCAGGTGTTCCTGCGATGGCGCACCGACCAGCGCCGAAAGCCCGAGTACCTGTGCATGCGGCCTGCCGCCGTCGACCTGAATCGTGGTCAGCCCGGCGTCCAGAGTGAGCACCCGCTCACCGGGCCGACTGACCACCCGCGACAACACGAACGCGGCACTCTGGAAACCCTTGTCCCCGAACCGGTCGAGGCTCCGCAGATCGTTATACACCACCGTGCCGGGACCAAAGGTGATCCGCCCGCCCCATGGCTCGGGCACCTCGGTGCGAGCGCCGGGGATGAAGGTATGGCTGCTTCCGGCGATGACCTCGCCGACTGGATTCCCGGCGGCCTCGAGCCGCTCCGCGAGTCCTACCAGTTCCCGCAGTTCCCTGGCCACCGCCTCCTGCTGGTCCGATTCCGGCAGGTCCGCCAGGTGCCCGTCATAGGAGTGCAGCCCGAGAAACTCGAACCCCCCGCTCCGCAACTCGTCCAGAATCGCCAGCGCATTCCGCGGGTCGTAGCCGAAAATTCCGGTACGGCCGCCGCCGGTGTCCACGTCCACGAACACCGCGACCGGTCCGGAACGCCAGCCGCGCACCGCGTCGATGTGATCGGCCAGTGTGGACACCCGCGCCTCGGGGTATTCGGATGCCAGCTCAGTCAGCCGCCACTGGTTGGGTCCGACAGCGGGGTAGGCCAGCAGCACATCTTTCGCCCCAGCCTGAAGCAGCAGTGCCACCTCCGACAGCGTGGAGGCCTTGAAACACGTGATCCCGTTGTCCATCAGGGCATCGACGGTCCAGCGCAACCGGGCGGTCTTCACATGCGGGCGCCAGCGCTGCGCCGAACCCAGATACCCCAGCGTGGTGGCGATGTTCTCGCGCACGCGCTCGATGTCGATCACTACCGCCGGAGTGATCGCCGAGGTGAACGGCTCACCGCCGACGAGTTTGTGAAGTGCGATGTCGTCCACGGAACTGCTACCTTCCCGCTCCGGTGTACAGGCCGCCTGCGGCCGGGTCGATCGTGCGGGCACCCGGCAGCCGGGCACTCGCACGCTCGGTGGCGAGCAGCCGCGGGCTGCGCGGGATCACCGTGCCACGATGGAACACCACCTCGCCCGAAGCCACCGTGGAAACCACCGATTTCGTGGAACAATCGACCACCGCGATATCGGCGTCCGATCCCGCGCTGATGGACCCCTTCCCCTGAAGCCCCAGAGTCTGCGCCGGAGTCCATGCCGATTTCTTGACGAACTCCGGAAGACTCAGCACACCCATTTCCACCAGAGACAGTCCTGAATGGACAGTTATATTGCGTGGGATGCCACCGCCGTCGGTGGCGATCGCCGCGACATCGAACGCGCCGTCGGCATTTTTCGACCCTGCCAGCGGGATTCTCGACGAGGCCGGGTTGAGCGGAAGACAGAGCCCGATGCGCGTTCCCGCGTCCTCCCAGATCGCCACCCCCTGCGGTCCGGACACCGGGATGATCTGATCACCGTCCCGGTGCGGAATCGCCGCCCAGCCTTCCAGGATTGCCGCGCGCAGGCCGTCCTGCGTTCCCAGATAGCCTCCCTGTTCCAACCACTGCGCCACCCTTGCCACCCTCGGCCGTCCGTCCACGCAGTCCGCGAAGTTGCCGTTGATTTCGGCAAGGTAGGACTCCGCGAACAGGTTCGGCGCAGTGCGCAGCAGCTCGATCGCCTGCCGTGCCTCCGCATCCGGCGCGTCGAGCTGACCTCGGCAGTAGCTGTTGACATGCGCGATCTGCGCCGGTCGGCCATCGAGAAACTCCACAGCCTGGCGAAGCCCGTCGATATTGCTGCCGGCACTCGTGGTCCCGCAATGCAGCGCCAGCCACACGCCCAGCTCGTGCGCCGTTTCCGCGATCGCCGCCGAGGCGTCCACCGACCAGCCCGAATCCACGTGCAGTTTCACGCCGAGGGCACCTTCGGCGAGAACCGTCTCGAATGCCGCCCGGATCTGGTTACGACTGGGCGAATCCGGCAGCTGCACACCTGGAATCAAGCGCACCACGCAGGCGATCGTCAGGCCGGTACCGGCCCGTCCGGCCACCTCGAACACATCCGTCGCAGACGGTGTCCCCAGGTCCAGCGCCGCGGTCACCCCGGCGCGCGCGAGCATGGCGTGTCCGGCTTCGCCATCGAAGCCACTGTCGAGGTGCACATGCAGATCGACCAAGCCCGGCAGGACGTAACAGCCTTCGGCGTCGATCACCGACCTTGCCGGGCCGCTGATCGACTCATCGATCGCCTCGATTCGGCCGCCCGCTACCGCGATATCGGCGTATCGGTCCGTCGCACTGGCGTAATCGATGATCCGGCCGTTCCTGATCACCAGATCGTGCATGTTGGAGCACCTTTCCTTCGGGGCGCGAACTTGCCGGCGCCGCCTAGTTTTCTCAGTGGAGCCGCAGTCCTACGCCGGGGCCCACCGGCAACCCTGCGAAGTAGAAGACCGCCAGCACCGCGAACCAGGTCAACGCACCGGGAATGACGAAGTACCCGGTACGGCGGATCAGCCAGCCGATCGTGACGCCCGGATCAACCTTACGAGCCTCGTTGTAAGTGAAGTACAGGAACACGTTCGCGGGTGACATCACCGATCCCCAGCACACCGCCATCCGGAACGCCACCTGCAGCCCGGCTGGTGCCAGCCCGGTCAGCATCAACGCAGGCACCAGCACCGGAGCTTCCAGCCCCCACAGCGCCGTTCCGCCGATGAACACGCTCATCACCGCTGTCAGCACCGCCACTGCAAGCAGGGCGAAGTACCCGGTCATCCCGATACTCTCCAGCCCTGACGCGATCTTGACCGCGAGGAAAGTGGACAGATTGGACCAGGTGAGCACCGAAATCACTTGCGCAAGAATAAAGACGATGACGATGAAGCCCGACATCTCCTTGATCGAGTTCGTCATCAACAACAGGAGCTTGCGCTGTTCGGAGGGGATTCCGGCTGCCCGCCCATACACCGCACCGAAGATGACGAACGCCAAGCCGAGAATCGGCACCAGGTTCTTCAAGAACGGCGACTGCACGAGGGAGCCGCCAGGGCCTTGCAGAGCACTGCCAGGCCACAGCCACCAGGCGACGACGATCGCCGCATACACGGCAGTCGCGAGCAACCCGATCCCTACCGCCCGCCGCTGCTCACGCGTCACGTCCGGTTTCCCGTCCGGAGCGTCTGAGTCCCCGGTGGACGTCGATGTGATCCCAGGTTCGAGGATGTGCACGATCACCCAGCCCAGCACGAGCGGCAGCACGATCCCGATGGTCGAGGTGATGAACCAGTTCATGGTGACGCCGGTAGCGAGGCCCTCACTGTGCAGGCCGGGAACGAGTTTCGCCGCGCTCTCCGTCACCGCGGTGTAGCCGACATCGGAGGTGCCGAAGATCAACCCGCCGCCGTACCCGACGCTGACGCAGGCCAGCCCGGCTACCAGACCGGCCAATGGGTTGCGCCCCTTGGCTTTGAAGATCTGCATCGCCAGCGGAGGCAGCAGCACGAAGGAGCCGTCGGAGAGCACGTGCCCCTGACAGCACAGGAACGCCACACCGTAGGGCACGATCTTCGCGGGAACCTTGGCGAACGCGAGACGGACGGCGGCTTCCATTGCCCCCGTGCCCTGCGCGACGCCGAGGCCGAGCACCATTGTCAGAGTGACCCCGAGCGCGGGGAAATCCACGAAGTTGGTGATCGCGGTGGTCAGCAGGTGCACGACCCCAGAACCCGAGAAGAATCCCAGCACCGAGGTGCGTTTTCCGCCGGAGCCGGCGAACGACACCCCGAATGCGGACAGCACAGAGGACACGATCGCGATCGCAAGGAACAGGAAGCCGAGAATAACCAGTGGTCCGGGGACTGTTCGGCGTGGTTTCTGGTCGATTTCTCCGGGCGGCGAACCGGTGGAGGTGGTGGCCACGTTTACCATGTCATCCCTCTTTCGAAATCGTTTCAACAGCGGCCAAGGCAATGGCCTCCACCTCAACCCGGGCACCGTAGGGCAACGCGCCTGCCGCGTAGCAGGTGCGCGCCGGGCGCGGCTCGGCGAAGCACTCTGCGTAGATCGTGTCGAACTCCTGACGATCAGCCATATCCGCGAGCAGCACCGTGGTCTTCACGACGTCGTCCCGACCGCAGCCGCGCTCAGCGAGACAGCGCTCCAGATTCTGCAGAGCCTGCCGGGTCTCAGGGCCGATCCCACCGGACACGATCTCGTTGTCGAGCACGCCGAGCTGCCCGGAAACAAAGACCAATCCGGCGCCTGAACGACTCGTGGAGTACGGATGCTCCGCATCGGAAAATCGCTTTGGTGCGACTGATCCAGAATTCATATGCTTACCTGTTCATAGCAGCAGAAAATAGGCGCAGGAACTTCGTGCGCCAATGAAAAATAGTTATGGTTCGAACGGAGATCGTCGCATGCGTTCGGTGGTGCCGATGGGCGCAGGTACGAAACGGACGTATCCGGTCATCGCCGTCTGGAGGGCCGCCGTCACCGGCCCACTACAGCATCAAATAACCTTCCGGCACGGCCAGGACAGCGTGGCGGGCACGGTGGCGCACAAACACAAGCATTGGTGACCGGCTGAGCGGCACGGAATAGGGCATCATCCCCCTCCGACTTCACGATTGATCACAGCGGCACAACCTTTGCTATTGGCGCTTCACGGGACGTCAGCACGTCCCTCGAGAAGTCCGTGCGACCACGAGTCGATCCGCTCCGACTCCGGCAGACATACTGTCTATGAAACCAGACTTCGTGTCAAGGAAATGGCCAGACGTTTCGGTTAAGCGCCTGTTACGGTTCCTCGCACGGCGTTGAGGTCGACGTACACGGTCGCTCGCGAGACCTTGAAGTGGGCTGCCACCTGATTTGCGGCCCTGGGCAGATTGAATACTCCTCTGGCGTCCAGTGCACCGATGATGGCGAGCCGCCCCTGGCGGGTATCCCTTGGGAGCACCCGACCCAACCGCGATTCCTCTTGCGTCACAACGGTTTCGATGACCTCGCCGATATCGTCGGAAAACACCGTCATCGTGGTGTTCGCCGGTTCGGGGGCACTGCCGACCAGTGCGGCGAGCGAGGTCGCGGCGATCCGCAACTCGGTGATGTCCAGGTTGACGCAGAGCGCGCCGATTACCTGCCCGGACCTGGTCCGAAGCACGATCGACGAGGATTTCACGGTTCGACCGTCTCCGGTGCGCGTGATGTAGTTGAGCTGGTCCTGAGCCTGATCGCCTTGGGCGAGCAGACCGAGGCCGATCTCGCTCATAGCGCCGCCGACGTGCCGAGAGGTCACCGATCCGGACAAGGCGCGAATGCTGTTCTCCGGATGGCGGAAATCATGCAGCACCACTTCGCAGTGCGGCCCAAACGTCGCCGCCATCCCGTCCACCAGCGGCTCGATCGCCCGCAACAAGTTTTCCGCCTCGTCGTCGCCCAACTGCTCGACCCGCTTGTCGCGGCGTGCTGCAGACATCTAGCGGCCCCTCTTCCCGATGTGCGGTAACCCCGGCCGTCCAGGTTACACGACAATCAGTCCAGATCCGCTTCCCCCGCAGTGGGCGAACTCAGGATCGAAAAGCCAGATTCAGCCCTGTCCGGCGGCGGCATGCGCTCGGCCCTGCCCGTCCCGAACACTCAGGCCATGTGTCCAGAGGTCAGCTGTAACCGGTCGAACGATACGTGTTTCGGGGCGGGCGTGATGGGGCCGTCCGACCCGAAGCTGCCGTCACGGGCGCTCGAGTCCCGGCGCGCGTAGCAGGGGCCCTGGTCGTATCGTTGCCGGTCCGCCGAGCATCGGTCTAGCGTCGAATGTATGAGCGCGCCAGATACAGGCGCGGTGGGTCGCGCCGCCGATATGCCTGCGGGTGCAGGTGCAGGTCAAGGCGCACCCGACGAGATAGGGTTGCGTCGGCTTGCTGATGAGCAGGCGGCGTTGCGGCGGGTGGCCACTTTGGTTGCCGGCGGTGCGCAGCCGACGGAGGTGTTTACCGCGGTCGCCGATGAACTCGCCTGTCTGGTCGGTGCCGAGGCGACAGTCGTCTGCCGCGTGGATCTGGAGCGCGGTGAGCCCGAGGGGTATATCACGGTACTGGACTCGTATGGTCGGGCCAGTAGCGAGATGCCGGTCGGCTTCCGGATCAAGCTGCATCCCGGGATGGCCCCCACAGTCGCCCTCCGCACCGGGCGCCCGGCGAGGATCAACGGCGAGCGGCTGGCGATAGGCCCGCTTGGTGCGGTCGTCGGCAGGTTGGGTCTGCGGGCCTCGGTGGCCACGCCGATCGTGGTCGGGGGGCGCAACTGGGGTGTGATCGTGGCCTCGACCTCGCGGGAGGACTTCCCGGCGGGCACCGAGTCGCGCATGGCGGATTTCATGGAGCTGGCCGCGACGGCGATCGCGAACGCCCAGTCCAGGCAGGAGCTGCACGAACTCGCCGGCACCCAGGCGGCATTGCGGCGCTTGGCCATGCTGGTCGCGGGGGACGAACCCCCTGAGGCGGTGTTCGCGGCCGTAACCAAGGAAGCACTGCGGCATTTCGGTAGCGGCACTGCCCGGTTGATCCGGTACGAGCGCGACGGGACGGCAACACTGCTCGCCAACGAGGGCACGACCGGCCCCCACGTGCGGGTCCGGGAACGCTGGGAGGGCTATCCACCGACCGGGCTCACCGCGACCGTCCGGCACACCGGGCGGGCCGCCCGAGTCGATGACTACCGCGACATTCCCGGTGGGGAGTCCTATCTCCGTGAGGGGCTACGGTCCGCGGTCGCCCTGCCGATATACGTCAACGGCCGGCTATGGGGAACGATTGCCGTCGGCTCCGGACAGCTACTGCCGCCGGACACTGAGCAGCGGATGACGGAGTTCACCGACCTGGTCGCGACGGCAGTCGCGAACGCGCAGAACCGGCACTCGCTGGAGGCCAGCAATGACGAACTCGCCCGCCTGCTGGACGAGCAGGCGGCGCTTCGCCGGGTCGCGACGCTGGTCGCCCGGGCGACGTCGCCGGAGGAGGTGTTCGCCGCGGTCACCGCCGAGGTCGGGCGGGTGCTGGACGTGGACTTCACGGTCATGGGCCGCTACGACGGGGGCGGCGTGGCCACGATCCTCGGCACATGGACCCGCGCGGGCGCCCCCGTACCGCTCCCCCCCGACGGCCGAGTTGAGCTCGGCGGCACGAACGTGACCACGCGGGTGTTCGAGACGGGCCGGGCGGGGCGGATCGACGACTACGCTGACGCCACCGGCGCGACCGCCGACGCCATCCGCAATTGGGGGCTCCGCTCGTCTGCCGGTGTGCCGATCAGTGTGGACGGTCGGTTGTGGGGCGTCGTGACCGTGGGGTCCACCCGCGAGGGACCGCTGCCTGAAGACACGGAGGAGCTGCTGGCCGGCTTCACCGAGCTGGTCGCGACCGCGATCGCCAATGCGCAGGCCCGTGTGGAGCTGCGGAGCTATGCCGAGGAGCAGGCGGCACTGCGGCGGGTGGCGACGCTGGTCGCCCGCGCGGCCCCGCCGCAGGACGTGTTCGCCGCGGTCACGGCGGAGGTCGGGCGGGTGCTGGACGTGGACTTCACGGTCATGGGCCGCTACGACCCGGACGGCTCGGCCACGATCCTCGGCACATACACCCGCGCGGGCGCCCCCGTACCGCTCCCCCCCGACGGCCGAGTTGAGCTCGACGGCACGAACGTGACCACGCGGGTGTTCGAGACCGGCCGGCCGGCGCGCCTCGACAGCTACGCCGGCGCCTCTGGCCCGGCCGCCGACATGGGCCGGGGCTGGGGCCTCCACTCGTTTGTCGGAGTGCCCATCAGCGTCGACGACCGGATATGGGGCGTCGTCCTCGTGGCATACACCCACGAGCAACCGCTGCCGGCCGATGCCGAGGCACGGCTGGCCGGCTTCACCGAGCTGGTCGCCACCGCGATCGCCAACGCCGATGCCCAGGCCGCGCTCGCCGCGTCGCGGGCGCGGATCGTCGCCGCCGCCGACGCCACCCGCCGCCGCATCGAACGTGACCTGCACGACGGCGCCCAGCAACGGCTGGTCTCCCTCGCGCTGCACCTGCGCACCACGGTGCAGGCGGCGGTGCCACCCGAGGCCGGCCGGCTGGCGGCCGCGCTGGACCGCGTCACTGACGAGCTGGGCGGGGTCCTCGACGACCTGCGCGAGATCGCCCACGGCATCCACCCCGCGGTCCTCGCCGACGGCGGGCTGCGCCCCGCGCTCAAGACGCTCGCTCGCCGCTCCGCCGTCCCCGTCAGCCTCGACGTCCGCGTCGACGTGCGGCTGCCCGAACAGATCGAGCTCGCCGCCTACTACGCCGTCGCCGAGGCGCTGACCAACACGGCCAAACATGCGTGCGCCTCGGGGGTGGACGTCGACGTGGACGCCGGCGCGGACATGCTGAGGATCGAAGTCCGCGACGACGGGCGCGGCGGCGCCACCTTCGCCAGTGGCTCCGGCCTCACCGGGCTCAGGGACAGGGTTGAGGCGCTCGGCGGCCGACTGACCCTGAGCAGCCCGCCCGGGGCCGGCACCACCGTGGCGATCACCTTCCCCCTTGACGACCGCAGCACGACGCGGGCGCCCGATGCGGACGCTCGCCAGCAGGATCACACCGAGCAGGCGGCCGATCCGGAGCCTTCCGGCCCGCCCCGAGAGGGGTGACAGCTGGAAATGTCGTCCGCCCGCGTCGGCCGTCGGCACCTGGGCATACATATATTCGCATCATAAGATGCGAGTATTCACATTCTGGAGTGAGTTAGTGTCCATAGCTACGCCGGACGCGGCGCCATCGGCCCGGCCATGGCGTTCGGCCACCCGGCCGGACTGGACAACGAACAGCGTGCGAAAAGGGATGTTCCGCAGCGAAATAGCCGTGGCCGACGAGCGGCGACCGATACCGAAAATGCCGTCGATGGCGGTTTGCTCGTTTCACGAGATATCAGGACGAAAAGGACAGGACCTGCGCGATACGCATGAAGAATCACGGAGAAATCAAAATGTTGGCCGTCGGGTGTCGTTGTGATCAGTAACCTTCAGCATGGCGTCTTGATCTTTCTGCTTGTCCTCGCTGTGGCGACCTGGCTGGGCACACTGCGGAAGGCGGCGCCATATGGTCGTTTCATGAATGCAAACCAGCGCTTCACCGTTCCAGCTCGGATCGGCTGGCTGCTTTTCGAGTGCCCGCAGTGGTGGGCGTTCACCGTGACATTCTGGCTGGTATCCGACTCCCATGGAGCGCCAGCGCTGACGTTGTACGTTCTCTGGCAGTGCCACTACATCTACCGAGGTTTGATCTACCCATTCCGGCGGCACAGTGACGACAAGCGTTTCCCCGTCAGCGGTGTAGCATACGGCTTCATCTTCAACGCCCTGAACGGCTTTGCCAACGGCTACGCAGTCACCACGGTGGCACATCTGGAAAACTCGACCTGGTTCACCGACCCGCGCTTCATCGCTGGAACTATCATCACCGCCGCCGGGTGGTTGATCAACTATCATTCCGACACCGTGCTGATCAATCTTCGCGACGACGGATTCGACGACTACCGGATACCGGCCGGCGGGATGTTCCAGTGGGTGTCCGGCGCACATTACCTCGGGGAAATAGTGTTGTGGATAGGATGGGCTGTGATGTCCTGGACAACGGCTGGACTTGTCTTCGCGATCTACACCATCGCAAATCTGGCGCCCCGAGCAATGTCTTATCACCGTTGGTATCACGAAAAGTTTCCCGACTATCCGCCAAACCGCAAGGCACTCATCCCGAAGCTACTGTGACAGGCAGCGACTCGATGCGCTGGCCCCCCTGCCGCGTTCCGCCTGAATTCGTACTTGTTCACGAAGTACTTATACCGCACGCGTTTCCCGGACTGCGCCTTGGCCTCCGACTTACAGTACCCGTCATTCCATACGAACCGGAGTGTGAACAACAGCAGCCGACCCTCCTGCCAAAATAGTTAGCGAGCAGGCTACAGACGGCGGCGACTTCGCTGAAACCCTATTCAGTCGCCCACGGTCCGTGCTTGAATAAGTGGTAGAACGTGTTTCAGAACGCGCACGAAGCTTCGGCACGCGCGAACCACAAGGAGACCGCACCCGCTATGGATATAGGAATCGCTCTACCAACCATGTGCCGTGGGTATTCGCGCGCCACAACACTCAATTGGTGTCGACTCGCCGATCAAGGCCCCTTCTCGAGCATCTCGTCTGGTGAACGCCTTACCTTCCACAACCCCGAACTGTGGACGACTATGTCCGCAGCCGCGGCCCTGACCGAGCGCTTGCGAATTCTCGTGAACCTCTCCATCCTCCCTGCGAATCCACCGGCCCTGGTCGCCAAGCAAACCGCCACCCTTGATGTCCTATCCGACGGGCGCGTTACCCTAGGCGTAGGCGTAGGCGGGCGCGAGCACGATTACCGCGCGCTCGGCACAGGTTTCGAACGACGACACACCAAGCTCGACGAAGGCGTCGCAACATTGCGCTCACTCTGGTCCGGTCAGCCCCTGTTCGACGGGGCAGATCCCGTCGGGCCGGCCTGCGTGCAACTGGGAGGTCCACCAATCCTGGCCGGCGCAATCGGACCCAAAGCGCTAGCACGGGCTGCACGTTGGGCCGACGGAGTCACCGGATTCAGCCTGAGCGGCGCCCCCGATGAACTGTCAGCCGCAGCCCGAGCCGCACACCAAGCATGGGACGCCAACAGTCGCTCCGATCCGAGACTGGTAAGCGGAACATTTTATGTGCTCGGCGTACCGGAACCCGACCACACTTTGCGCGCCTTCGTCACCGAGTACCTATCCATCTTCAGTCGCCCCGGCGCCGAGAGCATTGCCCGCGCGATGACCACCTTCACTCCCGACGCCATCAACAGAACACTCGACGGCGCCGAAGAGGCCGGACTCGACGAGTTCATCCTGACCCCAGGATCCACCGACCTGAAAGTCCTCGAGGCCACCATCGAATTGATCGACAAACGCGGCTGATCCGACCGCAAAGGCGCCTGGCCATGAAAGCCCCGCATCGATCGGCGGCAGTGGCCGATCGATGCGATGCCATGGTTTGGGTCAAGCGCTAGGTTGGACTCGCGCTCGTCGCCCTTGCGGTCGGCAGCTTCTGCGCCAGCGGGGCCAGCTTCTCGCTGCGCCGCTCGACGCTCGCCCAGGATCGGCTCGACAGGATGCCGGACCGGCTGAGCGACAACGTCACCACCAGCGCGGGTCCGGTGACACCGATACCGACGGCCGACCCGTCGACCGCCCCAATCGGCGCGCCGCGCGGGTCGCGATGAGCAATGGCCTGGAGATCGCCTGCAACGCCTGCGCCGCGCTTCTGCTCCTGGCACTGGCGACAACGGTGTTCATTCCTCGCAACACCCCTCCCCCGCTCCCGTCACCATGTGCCGCCGAGCGGCACATGGTGAGGCGCCTTCTCGGATCAGCTCGGTTCGGCGGTGGCCGGTTGGCGGATCAGTTCGGCCGCGCGGGTGGCGATCGCAGAGCCGAGTTCGGTGGTGGTGGCGGTGCCGCCGAGGTCGGGGGTGCGGACGTCGCCTGTGGTGAGCACGTCGCACACTGCTCGGTCGACCGCGGCGGCAGCAGCGGACTCGCCGAGGTGATCGAGCAGCATGGCGCCCGCGAGAATCTGGGCGACCGGGTTCGCGATGCCCTCACCGGCGATGTCGGGTGCGCTGCCGTGCACCGCCTCGAACATCGACGGGCCGGTGCGGTCGGGATTGATGTTGCCCGAGGGGGCCAGGCCCAGCCCTCCGGTGACGGCGGCGGCGAGATCGGAAAGGATGTCGCCGAACAGATTCGAGCCAACGATCACGTCGAGCCGGTCCGGATGCAGCACCAGTTCGGCAGCGAGCGCATCGACATGCATCTGCCGCGTCGTCACCTGCGGGTACTCCGCGGCGATGCGCTCGAAGACACTGTCCCAGTACGGCATCGAATGGATGATCCCGTTCGACTTCGTCGCCGAGCACAGCCGCCCGGACCGTTCGGCGGCCCGCTCGAAGCCGTAGCGGATGATCCGCTCGCACCCGACCCGGGTGAACACCGACTCCTGGAGCACGAATTCGTCGGGGCCGCCCTCGTTGTGGATTCCGCCGATCCGGGAGTACTCGCCCTCGGAGTTCTCCCGCACGATGAGGATGTCCAGGTCGTCGGCGGTCCGGCCGCGCAGCGCCGACTCCGTACCGGGCAGCAGGCGCACCGGACGCAGGTTGACGTACTGACCGAAAGCGCGGCGCAGCGGGATCAGCAAACCCCACAGCGAAACATGGTCGGGCACACCAGGAAAGCCGACCGCGCCGAGCAGGATCCCGTCGAAGCCCGCGAGCCGGTGCGTGCCGTCCGGCGGCATCATCGCGCCCGTGCGCAGGTAGTTCTCGCAGGACCAGTCGAATTCGGTCCATTCCAGCCCGGGTAGCACAGCGTCGAGCACGGTCACCGCCACCGCGGTGACGTCGACGCCGATGCCGTCGCCCGGGATGGTGGCGATGCGATATCCGCTCACCGGCACTCCTTCATAGTCGCACTCCAATGTACTTGGTCTCCAGAAACTCATCGATCCCGGCCAGGCCGCCCTCGCGGCCGAGCCCGGACTCCTTGACGCCACCGAACGGCGCGGCCGGATTCGACACCACACCCTGGTTGAGTCCTACCATGCCGGTCTCCAGCGCTTCGCAAACCCGCAATCCGCGCCGGAGGTTCTCGGTGAACACGTAGGCTACCAATCCGTACGGGGTGTCGTTGGCGCGGGTGACGGCCTCGTCCTCGGTGTCGAAGACGCCGATCGCAGCGACCGGTCCGAAGATCTCGGTGTGGCACATCTCGGCATCGTCGGGCACGTCGACCAGCACAGTCCCGGGATAGAAGTTGCCGGGCCCGTCGGGCGCGGCGCCTCCGGTGAGCACCGTGGCCCCGCGAGCGCGGGCGTCGCTGACCAGTTGCTGCACCTTTGCCACGGCGTCGGCGTCGATGAGGGGACCCACCACCACGTCCGGTTCTGTGCCACGCCCCATCGGCAGGGCCGCCATCCGGTCGGCGAGCCTACGCGCGAAATCCTCGGCGACGCCGCGCTGGACGAGGATGCGGTTGGCGGCGGTGCATGCCTGGCCGATATTGCGCATCTTCGCCGCGAGCGCGCCCTCGACCGCCTCGTCGAGGTCGGCGTCGTCGAACACCAGCAGCGGGGCATTGCCGCCGAGCTCCATCGAGGTGCGCATGACCGTCTGCGCGCACTGCGCGAGCAACTGTTTGCCGACCGCGGTCGAGCCGGTGAACGAGAGCTTGCGGGAGCGGCTGTCGTGGATGAGCGGCGCCATCACCGCCGCGGGGTCGGCGGTCGTGACGACGTTGACCACCCCGGCGGGCAGCCCAGCCTCGGCCATCACCTGGGCTAGGGCCAGCATCGAAAGCGGCGTCTGCTCAGCGGGTTTCACAACACAGGTGCAGCCTGCGGCAAGCGCGGGGCCGATCTTGCGCGCTCCCATTGCCATCGGGAAGTTCCACGGCGTGATGAGCAGGCTCGGGCCGACCGGCTGCCTGGTCACCACGAAGCGGGAGCCGCCCGTCGGCGCGGGCAGGTAGCCGCCGTTCAGTCGCACGGCTTCCTCGGCGAACCAGCGGAAGAACTCCGCGGCGTAGGCGATTTCACCGCGCGCCTCGGCCAGCGGCTTGCCCATCTCCAGCGTGGTGACCAGTCCGAGCCGGTCGACGTCGGCCAGCAGCGCACGGTGCACACGCATAAGCAGGTCGCTGCGCTCCCGCGGCGGTGTGCGGGCCCAGTCCGCCTGTGCTGCGCACGCCGCGTCCAGGGCCGCGAGCCCGTCGGCGGGGCCTGCGTCGGCTACCTCGCAGAGCAGCTGACCGGTCGCCGGATCGACGACGGGCAGTGATCCTGCGGTCTCGCGCCACTGGCCACCGATGAACAGGCCTCGCGGCACCGTGTCGATCGCGGCGCGCTCCGCTGCGCTCAGGGCGGTCTCGGTGAGCATCGTCGCTGACTCCTTTCATCCCCACGCAGCGTCCGGCCATTGCTGCGACCCGTGCGGCCATGTTATGCATGTTGTCAACAATCCGACAATAGACAATCTTCGACGCCGTCCATCACACACCCTCCCGGAGGCGGATCACCATGACCGAGCTTTCGCCCGTCCTGAAACAGGCCACTCCGGTGACCGTCGACCACGGCGCGGGCTGCTATCTGTACGGCACCGACGGCCGCCGGTATCTCGACTTCACTGCCGGAATCGGCGTGACGAGCACCGGCCACTGCCACCCGCACGTCGTCGCAGCGGCTCAGGCTCAGGTGGCCTCGCTGATCCACGGGCAGTACACGACCGTGCTGCACCGGCCGCTGCTGGAGCTGACCGAGCGGCTCGGTGCGGTGCTTCCGGAAGGGCTGGACACTCTGTTCTTCGCCAACTCCGGCAGCGAGGCTGTCGAGGCGGCGCTGCGCCTGGTCCGCCAGGCCACCGGGCGGCCGAACGTCATCGTCTTCCACGGCGGATTCCACGGCCGCACCGTCGCCGCCGCGACCATGACAACCTCGGGCACCCGTTTCTCGGCGGGATTCAGCCCGCTGATGTCGGGGGTGCACGTCGCCCCCTTCCCCACCGCGTTCCGCTACGGGTGGAGCGAGGCGGAGGCCACCGCCTTCGCGCTGCGCGAACTCGACTACCTCTTCGCCACGCTCACCTCGCCTGCGGAGACCGCGGCGTTCATCGTCGAGCCGGTGCTCGGCGAGGGCGGATACATCCCGGGCAACACCGCGTTCTTCCGCGGGCTGCGCGAGCGCGCGGACCGGCACGGCATCCTGCTGGTCTTCGACGAGATCCAGACTGGATTCGGGCGCACCGGAAAGTTCTTCGGACACCAGCACTTCGACGTCCGCCCCGACGTGATCACCATCGCCAAGGGACTGGCCAGCGGGTTCCCGCTCTCGGGCATCGCGGCGTCGCGCGAGCTCATGGCGCGGGCGTGGCCGGGCTCGCAGGGCGGCACCTACGGCGGCAACGCGGTCGCGTGCGCGGCGGCGATCGCCACGCTCGAGGTCATCGAATCCGAAGGCCTGGTGGACAACGCGGCCGCGCGGGGTGCCCAGCTGCTGCATGGTCTGCGCGAGGGCGCAGGCGAGGCGATCGGCGACGTCCGCGGGCTCGGCCTGCTCGCGGGGGCCGAATTCACCACGGCCACCGGCGAACCCGATCCCGACACCGCGGTGGCCGCCCAGCGCGCCGCGGTGGACAAGGGGCTGCTGCTGCTCACCTGCGGCGCGCACATGAACGTGGTGCGGATGATTCCGCCGCTGATCGTGACCGATACTCAGATCGAGGACGCACTCGCGATCTGGTCCGAGGTCCTCGCCGAGCTATAGCCCCCCGTGGCGACCGCCACAGGTCGCCCGATCTGTCCGTGACCGCTGTGCTCGCCCGGCGAGCACCCGACCAGGAAGCAGCATCGCATGGCCCGCTACATGACCATCACCCTCACCAAAGCTGGAGTGACCTGCCGCGCCCGGCTGCTGGACGCGGAGGCGCCGCGCACCTGCGCCGCCGTGTGGGATGCGCTGCCGCAGGAAGGCGACGCTTTCCACGCCAAGTACGCCCGCAACGAGGTCTACACTCTCGTCCCGCGGATCGGCGCGGCGCCGCATCGCGAGAACCCGACCGTCACACCCATACCCGGCGACGTGTGCCTCTTCGACTTTGAGCCGTGGGAGATCGGCAACCCGGCATACGGCTACGAACCCGGCTCCGCGGCCGAGCACGATCGCGGCGCCACCGATCTGGCGCTGTTCTACGGCCGCAACAACTTGTTGATCAACGGTGACCTCGGCTGGGTGCCCGGCAATGTCTTCGCTACCATCGAGGAGGGGCTCGCCGAGGTGGCCGCGGCGTGCAACGCACTGTGGCTGCAAGGGGTGCAGGGCGAAACGCTCGCCTTCGCACACGCCTGACGGCGCTGCATCACCAACGACCCACCATCACCGACAACTCAGCGGCCCCGGCTACCCGGGGCCGCTGTTGGTGTTCAGGACGCCAGTACGAATTCGGCGTAGCGGGCCACCGCCAGCACCAAGTCGTCGGAGTGACGGGGGCCCACGATCTGCAGGCCGACCGGAAGCCCGGCACGGGTGATGCCTGCCGGAACGCTGATCGCAGGCTGCTGGGTGAGGTTGAACGGATAGGTGAACGGCGTCCACTGCGGCCAGCTCTGCAGACCGCTGCCCGGCGGCACGTCGTGGCCGGCCTCGAACGCGGGGATCGGTACCGTCGGGGTGATCAGGACGTCGTAGTCGGTATGGAAGACGCCCATCGTGATGCCGATCTGCGCCGCTACGTTGCGCGCGGCGAGATAGTCGACGGCGCAGACGGTTTCGCCGCGCTCCCACACCGCACGCAGTGCCGGATCGACCCGCTCGCGCGTGCCCTCCGGGAAGCCGGACAGCATGGTGGCCGCACCCGCGGCCCAGAGCAGCTCGAACGCCTCACGCGGGTCGGTGAAGCCCGGATCGGCGGCGCTGACCAGCAGTTCGGCTTCGGCCAGACGCGTCACCGCCGCGTCGACGATCATGGCGACCTCGGGATCGACCTCGGCGTAGCCGAGCGTCGGCGAGTACGCCACGCGCAGGCCGCGCACGTCGCGCTGCATCTCGGCGCGGAAGGCGGTGACCGTGGGGGCGAGCGCGGTCGGGTCGCGGGGATCGGGCAGGGACAGGATGTCCATCAGCAGCGCCGCGTCCTCGACCGTGCGAGTCATCGGACCCGCGTGCGCCAGCGGGCCGAAGGGGCTGGCCGGGTAGAGCGGAATCCGGCCGTAGGTCGGCTTGAAGCCGACGATGCCGCAAAAGGCCGCCGGAATTCGCACACTGCCGCCGCCGTCGGTGCCGACCGAGACCGGGCCCATGCCCGCGGCGACCGCAGCGGCGCTGCCGCCGGAGGAGCCGCCCGCGGTGGTGGACGGGTCGGCCGGGTTGCGGGTGATGCCGGTCAGCGGGCTGTCGGTGACTGCTTTCCACGCGATCTCCGGTGTAGTGGTCTTGCCGAGGAACACCATGCCGTCCTCGCGCAGCCGCGCCGCCACGGGGCTGTCCACCGGCCACGGACCGCCGGGGTCGATCGAGGTGGACCCGCGCCGGGTCGGCCACGCCTCGGTCAGAAAGACGTCCTTGATCGAGATCGGAACGCCGTCGAGCAGACCGCGGGCGTGGCCGGAATGCCAGCGCGCCTCGGAATCCTTCGCCTGTACCAAGGCTCGGTCGGGATCGACGAGGCAGAATGCGTTGAACGCACCGTCGCGGGCGTCGATGGCCCGCAGTATCGCCTCGGTCGCCTCGACGGGCGACAGGGTGCCGGCCGCGTAGGCCGAGACTAGCTCGACCGCCGTCATCGCGGCCGGGTCGGTGGGTTTGTTCATGTCGGGGTAGCTCATGGATGGGCTCCTTCAGCCGGGCACGTACCCCAGCCTTTTGTCGACCACGTTGTCCAGCGGACGTCCGGCGATCCAGTTGTCGAAGTTCTCGGTGAACGCGTTGACGATCTCGGTGCGCCAGCCGATGAAGTCACCGGAGTTGTGCGGAGTGATCCGCACGTTCGGCAGGTCCCACAGCGGGTGATGCGCAGGCAGCGGCTCCGGATCCACTACATCGAGCGCCGCTCCGGCGATCGATCCGGTGCTCAGCGCGGCGACAAGATCGTCGGTCACAACGAGTTCCCCGCGACCGACGTTGACAAACCTGGCATGTGGCTTCATCGCGGCGAACGCGGCGGCATCGAACATGTTCCTGGTCTGCGACGTCAACGGGGCGATCGCGATGACGTAGTCGGCGCCGGGGAGTTCGGCGTGCAAATCGGTGGTGACCGCGCCGAAATCGGGATCCGAGGGGCGCTCCCGCCTGCCCACCGCGCGGACGGTCATACCTGCCGCGCGCAGCAGCCTTGCGATGCCGCGTCCGATCGAACCGGTGCCCACGATCAGGGCGGTGGTCCCGGCGACCTGCTCGGATTCACGGTGCCGCCACTCGTGCCGCTGCTGCAACAGCAACGACCCGGACAGGTCCTTGGCGAAACCGAGGATCTGTCCGAGCACGTATTCGGCGATCGCGGCGTCGAAGACGCCTCTGGTATTGGTCACCACAACATCGCTCGCCCGCAACTCGGGAAACATCACCGGGTCGACACCGGTCGACCCCATGTGCAACCAGTCGAGCCGGTCTGCGGCATGCCACGCGCAGGGAAGCGCGCGGGTGCCGAAGTCGTAGACGAACAACACGCTCGCCCCCCGCAATGCATCCGGGAGCCCAGACGCCTCGGTGTAGCGAACCGTAGCCCGATCTGCCACACCGACCATGAGTTCGGCGTCGGGCACACTGTCACTGTGCAGGACGGTGACAACTGGGCCCTGTTCCACATTGACACACTAAGATCACATCGTATGATTGTCAACAATCCGATCGTGTTCGGAGGTCGTCCCGGCTGAGCGCGAGAGGGGCCGTATGGACCTGAGTTTTCCCGACATCGAGGGCCCCGTTGCGCAACGGGGTATCGGGATCATCGCCCCGTTCGACCTCGCACTAGAACGGGAGCTCTGGCGTTGGGCACCACTGGAGGTGAGCCTGCACCTGGCCCGCACCCCCTACGAACCGGTCCCGGTGTCGTTGGAGATGGCCGAGCTGGTGTCCGACGCGGCACACCTGACCGCGGCCACCCGCAATGTGCTGCACGTTGAACCGGAGGTGGTCGCCTACCTATGCACCTCGGGCAGCTTCATCAAGGGCCTCGCCCACGAGAGGTCGTTGCGCGACACCATCTGCGTGGCGGGCGCCCAGGACGCGGTGACCACCTCGGGCGCGCTGCTGGAGGCGATCCGCCACCTGGATCTCACCAAGATCTCCGTCCTCACTCCCTATGACGAGATCCTCACCCACAAGCTGCACGACTTCCTGGCCGAGGCGGGATGCTCGGTGGTTCGCTCCGATCATCTCGGGCTCGGCGGCGGCATCTGGAAGGTCAGTTACCGCACCATCGCCGAGCGGATCCTCGGCGCCGACGATCAGGAGGCCCAGGCCATCTTCGTCAGCTGTACGAATTTGCCGACCTACGACGTCATCGAGCCGCTCGAACAGGCACTCGGCAAACCGGTGCTCACTGCCAACCAGCTCACCATGTGGGCGTGCCTCGGCCGGATGAAGCTGCCGATGATGGGTCCGGGCAAGTGGCTACTCAACGTTTTCTGAAGGAAGAACCCCGAATGCAGGCACCTACCGTCGGCTTCATCTACCCCGACCACGCGGCCGAGGCCGACTACCCCTTTGCCGCGGCGGCGCTGGGCGCGCGCCTTCCGGTGGCCCACATCTACGGCACTGATCTGCACGCCGTCCCCGAGCTACTCGACCTGGGCAGCCCGGAGAAGTTGCGCGGCGGCGCCGCGCTGCTCGCACAGCACCGGCCCGACGCGGTCGTCTGGGCCTGCACCTCGGGCAGTTTCGTCTACGGCCCCGCGGGCGCCCGCGACCAGGCGCGCGCGCTGGCCGAGGTCGCCGGCGTGCCCGCGACCAGCACCAGCATCGCGTTCGCCGACGCTGTGCACGCGCTCGGGCTGCGCACCGTCGCCGTCGCCGCCAGCTATCCCGACGAGGTCGCGCGGCTGTTCGTCGAGTTCCTCGCCGACGCGGGCATCGAGGTCGTCTCGATGTCGAGCGCGGGCATCGACACCGCAGCCGAGGTCGGCACGCTCACCCGCGCCGACGTGCTGCGGCTCGCCGCGGACAACGACCACCCCGACGCGCAGGCGCTGCTGATCCCGGACACCGCCATGCACACCTTGGCGGTACTGCCGGAACTGGAGGCTACGCTGGGCAAACCGGTGCTGACGGCCAACCAGGTCACGATCTGGGCGGGCCTGCGGTTGGCCGGCGCCGAGCCGATCGTCCCCGGGCTCGGCGCCCTGTTCGCCGAAAGGCAGACCGATGTCCGTCGTTGATTTCGGGCCGGTGAACCGGCAGTCGACCGCGGAGATGATCGCCGACCGGCTCCGCGAGGCGATCATGCGCGGCAGCCTCGCCCCCGGCGCGCAGCTCGGCGAGGCCGACCTGGCCGCGCAGTTCGCGGTGTCGCGCGGGCCGCTCCGCGAGGCGATGCAGCGCCTGGTGTCCGAGGGCCTGCTGCACAGCATCCGCCACCGCGGCATCTTCGTCATCGAACTGACACTCGACGACGTCATCGACATCTACCGGGCCAGGGCGGCGCTGGAGGGTGGCGCGCTCGAGCTGATCCTGGACGGTCGCCGCCCCATCGCCTACGAGGCCCTCGGGCCGAGCGTCGAGGAGATGGTCGCGCACGCCGCACGCGGTGACGCGGTCGGCGTCTCCGACGCCGACCAGGCCTTCCACGAGGCCCTGGTCGAGAGCGCGGCCAGCCCCCGGCTGGTCCGTGCCGCCCGCACCCTGCTGATCGAGACCCGAATGTGCCTTGGCGCCTTGCAGACCACCTATCCCGACCTCCGCGAACAGGCCCGCGAACACGTCGACCTGCGCGAAGCAATCGCCACCGCCACGCCCGACCGGGCCAGGGCGGTGCTCGTCGAGCACATGGACGACGCCGTGCAACGCCTCCGTCAGCAGATCGTCGCCGCGCCCAGCGCGACCTGAGCGCGGGCCGTCCCGTTCCGCGGGCCGGCTAACGGGAGAGAAAGTCCAGCAGTGAGGGGAATTCCGGGAGCGAGAGGTAGCCGTCGCGGTGTCGGCGGCGGCCAGCAGCGCGTCGGCCGGTTCGTCGATGCGGCCCTCGCCGACATGGCGGATGAGGGATTCGAACTCCTCCACCGAGACGAGGTCGTCGCCGTCGCGGTCCCACAGATCGAACGTGTCGACCGGTTGTTCACTCCACTACTTTGCTGCCACTGTCTATCGGTGGCCGCCACGGACTCCGCACACGACGGCCACCGCACATCCGTTGGCGCGGTGCGGGTGGGGTAGCCGACCCGGGGTAGTGGGCGCGTACCGGGCAGCGGTAGCGCGAGAATTCAGCTCGCGGCGGGGCGCCCGAACCGCGAGCGGCGCCGAGCCGACTCGCTTCTCGTCGGCGTCGGCGAGCCAGCGCCTGCCTTCGCCACTCCTGCCCGGCGCCGGATTCGCGCGCAGCCGCTCGGCGACGACGCGGATCCGGCTACATCCGGCTACAGATTGGCGGGGCGCACGACCATGGCCGACAACGCTCTTTTGCAGCAGCGCGATTGGTGCCGCGCGGGCGCCGGTCCGCCGGTCCGCGACCGGCACCGGCACCCCGAAACCGGGCCGGCAGCGCCCCTGGCTGCTGACAGGTAAGCACATATTCCAGCTGGCCGGACCGCGGATGGGTGTCAGCGGTGACGACACGGGTTCGCGGGAGAGCGAATCTAGAACAGGTGCAGATCGCCCTACGGCTGCACGGTCCTGATCCCTCACGGTCCACCCCTCGGGGTCGGGGGTAGGCACCGTCGCTCCGGGCGCGCTCGAATACCAGGAGGCATTGGTGTACATACCGTCCGCGGACCAGCGGGACCTGTGGTTGATCAACGGCCGCGACTGCACCCGCACGCCCGACCCCGGCATCACCTGCGAACACGCCGCATTCCTGGCGGCCGTGCACGCAGGCCACGGCGCTGATTGTCGACAGTACCTGGGTGCTGTGGCGGCCAGCCGCGACGCATGGAGCCGACGGTGATCTTGATGTAGCGCGGCGATCCGGGCTGGCCGCTGGCTAGCCGTACCGCCGACGACATTTGCGTGGCAACGATTTTCGGCGCGCCGCACACGTCGACGATCTACCTCCACATGCCAGAGCTTGGGTCGACAACCTCGAAGGACGAGGCGTCGATCGAGGCATGGGTCAGAACCCGGAACAGGCACCGTAAGCCTTGTCCCCGAGATCGCCACCCTCGGAAGGTTGCTCGACCGGATTCAGCACAACATCGACGCACCTATTCACCCTGATGAGGTTCTCATCACGGATGGTCCTACTTGGACCCTCGTTTCTCTCTCGAGCGGGATCGCCTTCGTCGTGCCTGACCGTGCTGACTGAAGCCCCGCATTGCAGAGTGAGAGCTGGGATCGCACCCGCCCACGATGCTGCGGATGCTCGACGCCCTGAGCCAGGCCGGACTCATCGACCGCGCCGCGCCGTCCCCCGAGCAGCGCGCCCGTGGGAACGTGCTCACCAGCATGGGGAAGAAGCGGCTCGCCGCGGCTTCCGCGCAGGTGCAGGAGTTCGAGAACCTGCTCGTCGCCCGGACCGACCCCGATCATGTCGGGATCATCATGGCCTGGCTGCGCACCTGCGCCGAGCAACTGAGCAACCCGGCACTGCCTTAGCCGGCGCCGTGCGCTCCGGCCATGAGTGCAGCGAGGTCTTCCGGACCAGGAACGACAGGGGCAGCAGCGGACCCCGATTGAACAGTCCTTTGGCGCCTTCGACCGTCCCGGATCCTTGAGGTACATGAAGAAGTTGGCCCCGACATAGTGGCGGCCGAGCCGACCGGTCACTGGCCGCCGACCAGCGCACAACCGAGCCGGACCACACCCGTTCCGAATAATCCGTTCGAGGTCATCAACCAAAATATCCTGCGCCGCGATCTTCGTCCCGCCGGGAATCTCGATCGTGATTTGCGAGGTGCGATGTCGGCAGTAGCACCGCCGCACTGTGGTCAAACCACCCAGCAGCAATTGATCTTCTTGGTGCTCGAAGACAGAGCATCGGTTCGCCGATTCAGGCGATGGCGTGACTGCCCGAGGTCAGGTCACGGTCAGATTGATTCGCGCCCAGGAGGTGGTGGCGTATCCCGTTGGGATTCCACAATGACGCAGCCGATTCCGGCTGTGGTGCTCCGGTGGAATCCTTTCCCGTTCAAGTTTCACCGCCGCGCTCGTCGAGTCGTCTCGCGCCTTGATCCAGCCGAGGTGCACCGCGAACTCGTGGACGACCGATTCATCCGCGCCGTGCTCGACCGAGCGCGGCCCGAACGTGCTCGGACTGCCGGACCTGCTCACGACATTCAGTCCGATATTCCGGGACTGCTCACCGAACGGTGCGGTACACAAGGCCAAGCGCAGGCCGAGTTCGAGCGGTTCGCCCGGCGTCCGTCACCACCTTTCTCGCCCGACGACCACTTCGCCGCACCACAATCACAGTCAGGCGGACAGATCCGAGCAATCGGCCCGCGCCATTTTCACCAACATTCCGTGCAGTACCTTCGCCAGCTTTCCAGCGCGGTCGCCACGTAGCACCACCTCGGTGAACGCCTCGACCAACGCCTGGCCGGGCTCCAGCGGACCATGATCGACGCGTCCGCCGCTACGGAGGGACGCGTCGATCAGCGTTCGCCACGCTTCTTGTCGCGCGCGGAAGCCGCCCGCGATGTCGAGTGCGCCGGCGAATTCGCGAACGATCGCCGTGTACACCGACTGTTCGGTGGCCCCGCGTCTACGCCCTCTCCTCCGGGTTTCCCGAGTGACCCCGCCTGGCGGGACCAGGTTCGTCAAGGCGGCTCCGTCGAGAACGATCCACAACGCCGGTGCGTCCGATCGCCCAGCTTCTGAGGGGCGGTCCCGCACCGGGCGAGAGGACGCGCCATCGCGCCGTTCGGTGATCTCGATGCCGCACAGCGGAATCGGGTACTTGGCGAGCAGGTCATCGAGAGCGGAGGCGATCTCGCGAACGGCATGGACGTCGATACCCCCGTCGTCGAATCCGATGACCTCCAGGTCATGCCGAGTCGCCAATTCCCCTACAATCCGGGTGATCTCGGAACCGGTGTTGATGTCGGTCTGCTGTCGAGCGGCCTCCGACTCCGGCGGGCGAGGCGCAGTCCGCTGCAGTGCGGGCGACGAATGCTCCGTGGTCGGAGCGATGCCTGGCGAAGGTGGCGCGGATACGCGGGCCGGAGCGCCGGGCGCAGGCACGGGCGGCACGCTGCGGCGCTTCGACCACGGTGTGGCCGCCGGTCTTCGAGACCACGGGGTAGGCCCCGGCTTGCGGCCGACGGCGATGCGTTGTTCCGGAACGATTTCCGGATCGGGCGCCGTGGTCGGTTGCGCCGGAATAGGCTTCTCGGCGTGACGATCGCGACGGTTGCTGTCCGGGTGCCCCTCCGCTGAGGCGATGGCGGCCTTCAACTCGGTGACCGTTCGGGAGGCCTTGGCGATGAGGCGTTCCAGCGACGACACCATCGCGCGCAATTCGACCGGATCGATCCGCGGCGGCTGACTCACAGATGTCTCCTGCATGTCGTTACGGCGGTTAGGTCTTGCCGAGTGCGCTGGCCTGCGCCAACACCGTGCTCTCACGAGTACGCGAGAGCAGAGTGTGGTGCGGTCGATTTTCACTCAGATACGCGGAACCTCCCCGGATTGGGAAGGCTCGAGGCCGGCGGTGGGCCGAATTCAGTAGTGTGGCACTCAGTTCAGACAACCGGACAGTAGCAACCGGGCAAAGTAACCGTGTGCTCCTGTGGGATATGTCCAGCTCCCGCCAAGTCGGCGACCCATCGATACCTCCGACGTAGTCCAGAGCCTGGTGTTCAGTCCAGACAGCCGCACCCTCGCGACCCGACCGCTGACGGCACCGTGCGACGTGGCCACTAACCATCAATTCGGAGGCGGGGTTCAGCACGAGGGTGGTGTAGGCGAATCCTGGATCGGCGTTGACGTAGCCGGTGAGCGTCAACCAGACGAAGGGATCGAGATCGCCGGCGGTCCGTTTCAGGGCGGACAGGATCCCAGCAGCGTCGAGCGCGCCGATTCCTGTGCCTGCTCAACGGTCACCGCGCTGGGGACTTGCCCGACGAGCCGGTGATTCCGCCCGGCGTCGCGATCTCCGTGGACGCGGCTGGCACAGCAGCTGCCATGGATCATCACGCATGGCATCACCGCCCACTGGGTGTGCCACAAGCGGTGCTGTGCCTCGAGGACCGAACCAATGCGGAAAACACCGTGGGCAATCAAATTGGGATCGTTGCCTCAGCACGGCGACCGCACACGTGATTTTCCTTGGCGAATAATCCGCCAAAAGGCGTCCACCAGAGCCTGCTCGGCGCACTGGGTCAGAATTGATTCAGCCCGGCGCGGATCGCCTCCACGGTCGCGTTGAGCCGGATCTTATGCGAGCCCGGCCAGTAGACCCGCCCACAGTCCCGGCACTGCCGGAACGTGTCGTAATAGCGGCGGGTGAGCGGTTCCAGCCGATCTTCGACCTCGGCTTTGGCGACCGCGACGACTGCGCCGCCGCAGCGCAGGCACCGGGTGAACGGCGCCAGGCACTCGACGAGGTCGAGCCGCCGGATCACCTCGACGACCTGATCGACCGGCCGGTCTGACCGGATATATACACCGTGAGTGACGTTGCGCCGCTTCAGCAGTCCGCGGTCGCGGGTGAGCAGGATCCGGTGCTCGCCAGCCGACACCTCGGCGAGCCCGGCGTCGTCAGCGTCCCACCGACAGTGAACGTCCAGGCCCATCAGCCGCATCAGCTTGGCGAGGCCGCCGAGATTGACGTCGGCGACGAAGCGCGGCTCGCGCAGCGGGCCTGGGCGCACCCTGGTAACCCGGCCGATGTCCAGGGTCTCGAACACGGGATACGCGGTGATGCGATCGCCGGCCCGCGGGTGAAGGTCGAAGTCCACCGGTTGCCCGTTGACCAGAACCAGGTCGACCTCGGTGTGCGGGATGCCGGCGGACTCGACGACGTCCTTCACGGTCTGGTGCGGGCGGACCGGCCGGTGCAGCACCGTGTATCGCTCGTCGGGCCGTAGGAAGTCGTTCAGCTCGGCGTAGACCCGGATGTCGACGCTCATTCGACGAACAGCGCCATCGATGCCGTGAATCCGTGCAGCGCATTGCGGCCCGCGATCGGACCGATCTCGCCGGCGGCGAAGAAACCCGCAAGCGGAATGCCGCCGAGCAAGTCCTCGATCGTCGCGGCGTCGTGATCCGCGACCCCGAACATCCGCCGGCCGCGTCCGTTGCACGTGAACAGCAATGCACCGGCCGGGCGCCCTGGCAGGTCCGAACTCGCACGCGCGAGGGCCGCACGCAGATCTTGGTCCGCTCCCACCGCGTCGCGGACCTGGAACTGCACGGTCGTGCCGACCTCGACGACCTCGCCGATCTCGATCGCGCCGCTCAACGGGTCGGCACCGAGGAGGCCACGGATCAGGAAATCGCCCTGCCCGGGCGCTGCCAGATGCTCGTCGACCACGATTCCGATCTGCAGGCCGTGGGTCAGCAGTTCCTGCTGATCGAGTGGCAGCACGTCGACGACCTCCCGCAACCGTTCGATCGGCGGCCGACCGCCGAGCTCGGTGATCAGCGCGCCACGCGCGCTGGTGACGATATACGGGTACCCGATCGGCCGGCAGCCCTGCGACACGATCGGGACACCGCAAAGGCCGGGAAGCCGCACGCCGACCGCGCCGGACGTCGCCACGTCGCGGTCGCGAAACAGCCTGCTGCCTGCCGGACCCTGCGCGCCGCTCACCAACCCGCCCATCACGATGGTGCCGGGCAGATCGGCGTTCAAGTGCTCGAGCAGCAGGTCGGCTGGGAACGAGTAGGGGTCCGGCAGCAGCAGATGGAAGTCGCGTGCGGCCTTGTCGAAGCGGTAGCCGGCGAGCAGCCCGCCGGTCGCTGTGCGGACGAAGTCCAGCTGGAATGTCTCGGCGGCGGCGGGCAATCCGGATGCCAGCCACACCGCCACCGCGGGCTCGTCCTCGATCTCGCGGCGGCCCGCTACGACCGCCCGGGCCACGCATCCGACGAGTGCGGGCACCCGGACCGTCTGGTGGACACCGGCGAGCACAGCCGAGGCATCGTCGGTGTGAGCCCGTGACGCGAGCAGCACGGCAAGCGACGGCGTCTCGCCCGCGAGCTGATCGCGCGCGTGCGCTGCAGCTTCCATGCCCGCCTGCCGCGCCTCGGGCGCAGTGGAGAGCCCGACTCCGATCCGCACCCTTCCATGGTAGCCAACCTGCGGGAGCATAGGTGTTGTTGCTGCACAACGCATTTCAGCCCCAGGCGGTGATGTGGTACTTTCACACCGCGACCGCGAGCCCGATGACGGCGCCATGACGATCGTGATCACCGGCCCGCGAGCCGACGGGCGTGCCCTCGAGCTACCCGCCGCCGGAGACCGCGACTACCGCGACATCGACATCGACTCATAAACCGATCGGGCTTCAGGAGCCGCCTCGCCCGCCACGCCGCCGGGCAGCCATACCTCCGGCGGCGCAACGGGCACCGACTCATTCCACATCCATCCACGCCTGGCGAAGGAGCATGCTCATGGCCGAAGACACGACCATCAGTCGCCGAGGAGTTCGCCTGCGCCGAGGGATGTCGCGGAAAGTGCGCGTGAGGACGCCGACGGTGATGTTCTTTGCGCGCTACTCGACAATGCGGGCACGGCCCTCGGGGGAATTCGGCTGAATCATGCGTCTTTGCTTGATTCATTGTGTACCTCCACGATCGGGCGATACGTACTTCTGCTCGACTCCGAACATGTGGCCCGAATCCCTCGGGTAAGAAAACACATCAGTCCACGGCACGTGGTAGGTGATGGGGCCTGGTTTGCGACTGCTCATAAACGGATTCGGTAACTGAAAGGCGCCACGCTCACATCCAAAAATAAGCGGCTTGGAGCGACTTCCGGGCAATCTCGACACCTATACCGGAGCCGCAGATTACACGGCGTATAGATAAATCGGACATTGCAGCATCCGAAAATGCGGGTAGATGTTCTATCGGTCCTGGCTACCGAGCCGCGAGGCTACACCGCTATACCGGTAGGCTCGCTCAGGCCGGTGATGATGGTGGTGGGTGTGCCGCCGGTGGTCGGCAGGGAAACCACGTTGCCGGTGCTCTCGGTGATGTAAAGGGTGGTCCCGGAAACGGCAATACCCACAGGAACGTTCATGGTGGCCAAGGTGATGGGTGGGCCGCCGGTGGTCGGCAGGGAAACCACGTTGCCGGTGCTCCCGGTGACGTTGTCGATGCTCCCGGTGATGTACAGGGTAGTCCCGGAAACGGCAATACCCCTCGGGTTGAGCAGGCCGGTGGCGACGGTGGTGGGTGTGCCACCAGACGTCGGCAGCGAAGTCACGCTGCCGTTGGCCGCGTTTCCGGTGATGTAGAGGGTGGTGCCGGAAACGGCAATACCCTGCGGGTTGGGTAGCCCGACAGCCAGGGTGGTGGGTATGCCGCCGGACGTCGGCACTGAAACCACGGTGCCAGTGCTTTCGGTGATAAACAGAGTGGTGCCCGAAACGGCAATACCCACAGGGTCGACCAAGCCAGGAATGTTCAGCGGGGTCGCCGTGCCGCCGGAAGTCGGCACCGAAACGATCGTGTCGCTGCCGGCTTCGGCGAGATAGAGGGTGGGGCCTGCGACCGCAACCCCGTACGGACGATGATTCAGGCCGGATGCCAGGGCGGTAGGTGTGCCGCCGGCCGCTGGCACCGAAACCACCCGACCGTTGGCGTTTTCGGCGATGTAAAGAGTGTCCGCCGAGGTGTTCGCAGCGGCGGGACCGGCGCCAGGAACCAGGGCTCCGGCGTTGTCGGTCTGCAAGCCGGTGAGCTGCGGTAATTAGCTGTGCGACACGCCGTTTCGGATGCGAGGCGGACACGGGTGGCTCGAGGAGGATGAAGGTTCCTTAGGCCAGAATCTTCCCCGGAGTCGCCCGTGTCCGTCTGTTCAGTATCCCTTGTCGAGCCCGTTGTGGAGGTGTTGGATCGACGGCGCGTCGAACCGGAAACCCACACGGTCGCACCGTGTTTGCTGGAGGTGCTGAAGACGGTTCCCGACCCGCGTGATCCCCGTGGAATCCGGTACCCGTTGGTGGGGTTGCTGGCGATCATGATCCTGGCCACGGCGGCGGGGATGCAGTCGGTGGCCGGGTTCGCCACCTGGGTGCGTACCGCGCCACCGGAAGTGTTGGCAGAACTGGGCATCCGAGTGCGTCGCCCGAGCGAGAAGACGTTGCGAACCCTCATCGCCAGACTCGACGCCGCGGATCTGGATCGCCGGTTGGGTGACTATTTCGCCGCCGTGGCCGCTGCCGCGGACTCCGGCGGACTGATGGCGGTGGCCCTGGATGGCAAAACCGTGCGCGGGGCGCGCCTGGGCGGGGGCCGCGCACCGCACCTGGTGTCGATCTTCGCCCACCACGCGCGATTGGTCCTCGGCCAGCTGGCAGTCGCCGCGAAGTCCAACGAAATCCCCACGGTGCGAAAGCTTCTGAAGGCAATGAACCGGACCGGGCTCATCGCCACGATCGATGCGATGCACACGCAGGTCGCCACGGCGAAACTGATCTGCGGGCAGCTCAAGTCGCACTATTTGATGACGGTGAAGGCGAATCAGCCCAAGCTGTTGGCTCGCATTATCGCCCAGCCGTGGGCCGAGGTCCCCATCGCCCACCGTGACGCCGACGCCAAGCCATCGCACGGCAGGATCGAGACCCGCACCATGAAGGTGCTGAGCGTGCCGCGCGGGATCGGGTTTCCCTACGCCCGCCAGATCATGCAGATCACCCGCGAACGCGTCCAGGTCACCACCGGGAAACTGACGGTCGAGACCGTATACGCCATCTGCAGTGTCACCTTCGAGCAAGCCAAACCCCGACAGTTAGCCGAATGGTTGCGAAACCATTGGGGAATCGAGAATGCGATCCACTGGGTCCGTGATGTGACCTACGACGAAGACCGCAGCACCCTGCGGACCGGCACCGCTCCGCAAGTCGCCGCGACGCTCCGAAACACGGCGATAAGCCTTCACCGCATCGATGGTGCCGCCAACATCGCCGAGGCCTGCCGGACGACAGCCTTCTCACCGAACAGAGGCCTCCACCTGCTGACGAACACCCAAAACCCTTGGTCGCAGGCTAGTTAGGCGACAACGCCGGAGCCCTGCGCCAGGAACGACCGCCGCAGCCGCGAGCACCGTCGCGAGCACGAACGGGACCGTAACCACCGTGGTCAGCGCTCTGCTCACCGCCGGTGCCGCGACTGCGTGGCGGAACCCGCGCCGCCCGCGTCGCTCCTTACGGAAATGCAGTTTCACGCTATCTTCCTCACTTTCTCCGTATCCAGCTCTCGAAAATTGTTTACAGAGGCACGGCCCGCCGCAGCGGCCGTATCACCAGGAGTTGAAAGTCGGTCGATCGCCACTGTCGTCCCGATACCGCGGTGACACTGCATCGCAGGCAGCGATCTTCTCAAGAATGCCGCTTCAACATAATCGCGTGGTCGATGAAGTCAATGACCACGAGCGTTTCACAATCGGTGGCAGAATAGTCGACCACACGAAGTCCAAGCTCAGCATCGCCTCCGGGTCGGGCAAGCAGGACCCGACTGATGCATGCTGGCGGGTACGCACGGATTCCAGCTAGCGGAGAGCAATGATGGGTATCAGCGGCAATGACATGGGGTTCGCTCGAGCGCAATGCTGGAACGCGTTCACAGATAGAGCCATCGAAGGAGAGCCGCCATGCGAATCAGACTGACCTCCATCACAGCCGCATTGGCGGCGGGCGCTGCCGCGTTAGCTGTCGCTATCGCACCGACTGCCGCGGCCGCTCCCCTTCCGGCGCCACCGGCAGTGAGCGCCGCCGCGCCGACGGCCGTGGCCGGCCATTTCGACCAGGTCCGTTTCGGCGGCTGGGGCCATCACGGCGGCTGGGGTACCGGTAGCTCCGGTAGCTCGTAAATGATCGCGCGGTTCGGGCTGCGTTACCTCACCCAGTCGGTCCGGCAGGACCCGTAGGTGTCAAACCGTGGGTTCGCGGGAGCAGCAGCAGTGATCGAGGATGGTCTCTCCCTGCGGCACGGCGAAGGCGACGTCCAGCCGCCTCGTCGAGCCAGCCGACCCGGAGCACACGAACCCGGTCCGCTCGAGCGTCACTCGGGAATGGCCAGCGTGACAGAAACCCGTTCCCAGCAGCCTGTCCGCTCCAGACAGGTGCTCGTGGTTCAGCACTCAACCGGAATTCAACGATCGGGGTTCCCCAGGTGAGCGTCCCAGTCACAAGTGACGATGCCACCAAGAGTTCGGTACGGATCGAGTCACCCGGTACAGCAAGTCTGGCAACCCGGCTCGCCCCCACCGCCCTGACCCCGCTTCGGTGGGCACTGACCGCACTCACGGTGGCGGGCAAGCTCAGCCCGATCACAACCAGATCGATATTCGCATTCACCAGCCACATCGACCGCTACGCCGTACCACTGGCACCACCACGCGGCACCCAACGGATACCCGTCACATTCAAAGCAATGTTCCATGGCGAATGGCTATGGCATGGTCGTAATCTCGACACCATACGCAAGGCCGAGTCAGCGATCCTCTACATCCACGGCGGTGCCTTCATCGCCTGCGGCCTCAACACCCACCGCAGACTCGCCGCCAAAATCGGGCAAGCCGCCGACATGCCGGTACTCAATATCGCCTACCGACAACTGCCTAACGCACACATCACCGAGACGATCAACGACTGCGTCATGGCCTACCGCTACCTGCTCGATGAAGGCTTCCCCGCCCAACGAATCATCCTGGCAGGCGACTCCGCGGGCGGCGGACTCGCGTTCCTGACAGCCATGACCGCACGCCAACACGGACTGCCGATGCCCGCGGGAATCGTCGCCATGTCACCATTCGGCGACCTCGACAACACCCACCGCCTCACCCACCCCAACGCCGGACGCGACCCCTACATACCAACGGAGGCTCTCGGCGTCCTAGCACGCTGGGGATTCCAACGCGACAGCACACTCGACCCCGCCTGGTCACCTATCAACGGAGACTTCACCGACCTACCACCGGTACTGATCCAGGTCGGCTCCACCGAGGTCCTACTGTCGGATGCCGAGCGGCTCGCACAACGCTGCGCCGAGACCAACGTGCAGTGCACCCTGCAAATCTGGGACCGCGTACCACACGTATTCCAGGTCGGATCAGACCTGCTCCCCGAAGCCCGCACCGCCATCAACAACATCGCAACCTTCGCCCGGCAACAAATCCACAACCACATCCCTCGACCCGTCCTCCTTGCTCACCGGCGTCGGCCAACATGGTCACGGTCTGGGGCCAGGAGTTAAGCCAGGCCCATGGCGGGGTCTGCGCGTCGGCAATCTCGGCGATGAGCACGTAGACGCGGCAAGAAGTTCGTCAGTCCCGAAATCATGATCAGCCAACGACCCACAGAGGTCGAGGATTGCACCGTTGCCGGGCACTCGCACTGGGAAGGTGACCTGATCATCGGACCGCGTCGACCATCTGCCGTCGATGGCATAGACGGCGCACTGGGGGCACCAGAGACGTGGATCTCATCCTGGAACACCGGGTTCGAGGGCGATTTTCAACACCTTCGGATCCGATTCGCCAGATTTCTCGACCCAGGATTCGCGGACGCCGCGACGACGAACGGACTGCTCTCTCATACTCCTGTGAACGGCATTATCGACCGATTCGCCTTCGCCGTTCGCGTCAACTCGGTCAAGAACGGTTCCTGGGCTCGCGCGAGTTCAGCGAGATGGGAGTTGCGGGCGAGGAGCTTGGCTCGAACCTCCCGTGCGCTCGCTAGCAGCGCGGTCTCATCGATCGTCGTCAGTCGGCCATCGTCGACGACCACGCGACCGGCCACGACCACGGTGCGCGCCGAGTGGTCCCACGCACCGAGAACAAGGGTCGCGAGCGGATCCTCACCCGAGGCATAGGCGGGGGTATCGGTCGGGAAGATCGAAAAGTCCGCGGGCTCGCCGACCTCGAGCCGCCCGCTGCCGAAGCCGAGCGCCGTGGCACCGGCAGTCGCGAGCCGCAGCGCCGAGAGCGGCGTCTCCCAGGTGCTCGGGTCGTGCCGGCTAGGCCGATGCAGCACCGTAGCGAATCTCATCGACGAGACCATGTCCATCGATCCACCGCAGTTGACGCCGTCGGTACCGAGGGCCACTGAAAGCCCCTGGCGCCGCCATTCGGTCAGCTCCGCAACACCACTGCCGAGCTGAAGGTTGCTCTGCGGGTTATGCACGAAGGTGGCTGCCCGCCCTGCCGCCAACTCGATGCCAGCAGGGCTGACCCAGACGCCGTGAGCCGCACTCAGGCGAGCGGACAGCAGCCCCTGATCGTCCAGCAGTTCCAGCCAGGAGCCGAAACCTTTCGGCGGCGTAATGCCAGCCTGTACCCGCGTCTCTAGAAGATGGGTGTGCACCCGGATACCTCTGCTCCGAGATATGTCAGCGATCTCGCGCATCATCTCGTCGCTGCAGCGCTGCGGTGCGGAAGGTCCGAACATCACACCCGTCCGCCCGCTCGGTGAGGTCCATCCATCGTACAAAGCGACGGTCGCATCGATGAGGTCGCGTGCGGATCGCTGATCGAGTGCGGGGTCTTCCGCGCGGGCGCTCGCGGGCCATACCGATGGAGCGGCACCGACCGTGTCCGGCAGACGGATATCGGCGATCATCGGAGCGACGAGGGCTCGGATCCCGATCTCTTCGTATGCGTCGAGGGCGGCCTCTTGATCTTCGATCGCACCCCCCAGTTGGTCAAGCATGCTGGTGGTGCCGGTGCGCAGGGCCTCCACGGCTTGCAGTTGAGCGGTGAGGCGGACCTCCTCTCGAGTGCGTCCCACCGTGGATGCCCACCCGTGCATCATCCACGGCTCGAGGGGCAGGTTCTTACCCTCGTGGCGGCACAGCGGGCCGTACGAATGAGAGTGGGAGTTCACGAAACCGGGCAGAGTCAACCCGCCTGCCGCATGGACAACCTTCCGGGCGGGCACCCGGTCGCGTCCGGCATCCGAGATCGAAACCACCGATCCGTCGCGGACGTAGATGTCGACCGATCGCACCGCTGCGGTGTCATCGACGACCAACGCGTCGGTGATACAGAGATCGGCTCGAGCAGCAGTGGCGGTGTCGGTCATGGAACTCCTTCGATGGGTCAGCCGTTGCGTCGCCGTGCATCGGGCCTACGGCATCTTCCCCGAACGGTGGTGATCGGATGAGGTCACGAGCATCTCTGAGTCAGCGTCGCTGGCTCCAGACTGCGGTGAGCAGAACGTAACCGAGGTGCATCCGCGGTTCATCGGGACGAAATATTACGGCTCTAACTTTTGGATCCAGGCTTGGATCCAAACTCGGATGCAGGTGGATTCCTTTCAGATTAAAGGAGAACGCATGGTCTCGCCTACCGCACCAGGGATCCATATCGGCAATCTCACCAAGAAATTCACCGTGGGTCGCTCGCACCTGACCGCTCTCGACGGGGTGGACATCCACTCCGACAAGGGCGAGTTCGTCACCCTTCTCGGCCCGTCAGGGTGCGGCAAGAGCACCATCCTGCGCATCCTGGCCGGGCTCGAACCCCAGACGGCGGGACTCGCACTGGTCCACGGCGAGACCCCGAACGAGATGCGCAAGCATCACCATCTGGGCATCGCGTTCCAGGACGCGGCGTTGCTGCCTTGGCGCTCGGTGCGCTCGAACGTCCGCCTTCCGCTCGAAGTCGCCAAACAGACCGTCAGCGACGAGTTCATTCAGGAATTGATCGACCTCGTCGGCCTCACCGGATTCGAGAATGCCCGCCCCGCACAGCTCTCCGGCGGTATGCGTCAGCGCGTCGCGATCGCACGCGCACTGGTCGTCAAACCCCGCGTCCTGCTGCTCGACGAACCCTTCGGCGCCCTCGACGATATGACGCGACAGAACCTGAACATCGAACTTCTTCGCATCTGGACCGAACGGCCCGCAACGACATTGATGGTCACCCACGGTATCGCGGAAGCGGTGTTCCTCTCGGACACGGTGGTGGTGATGAGTGCGCGGCCCGGCAGTGTAAAGAAGGTCGTCAAGATCGACCTGCCACGACCCCGCACCCCGGATATGATGCGCACCAGCGCATTCCACGAGTACGTCGACCTGCTCTCCGCTATTCTGTTCGGCTCCGCACCCGAGGATGACTCCACCCTTGCCGCGGCAGGCGGTCAGAACCGATGAACCGCAACAGATTCCTCGGCGTCGCCGGCTCACTGATTGTCCTCGTCATCTGGCAGATCGTCGGTATGACCGGAATCCTCGGACCCGACATCGCGGCACCCGTCGAGATCATCAGGGGCGTGATTTCCGACGGCACGGCCTTCTACGGCCTGCATGTGCCCGTCACGCTGGCCTCGGCGACGGTCGGATATTTCTGGGGCAACGTCGCCGCGATCGCCTGCGCCGCGCTCGTGATGACTGTGCCGGCGTTGGAAAAGCTTGTGCTGCAGGTCGGTATCGCCTCAGCCTGCATCCCGCTGATCGCCATCGCCCCGATCCTCGCCGCCTGCTTCAACGGGCCTGTGACGTCGGTGATCATGGCCGCCGTCTCGGTCTTCTTCGCCACCCTCGTCGGGACCATCAACGGCCTGCGACAAGCCGATTCCGCAAGTGAAGATCTCGTCCGCGCCTATGGCGGCGGCAAATATCTAGTGCTGCGCAAGGTCCAACTGCTCTCGGCGCTCCCGAACATACTGACATCCCTGAAGATCGCCGTCCCCGCAGCGATCCTCGGGACCGTCATCGGCGAGTTCATGGGTCGCGAACGCGGACTCGGAGCGGCCCTCGTCGTCGCACAACAGGGCAGCGACGTCGTCCGCACCTGGGGCATCACCCTCGTCTCTAGCCTGCTCGCCGGAACCGGCTTCCTCCTCGTCGCCGCCGTCGAGAAGATCGCCACCCCGTGGGCGGCAAGCACCTCCGGAGCAAAAGCATGAGCACTACCGTCGCTACCGCACCCCTCCGCACCGCGATGCCACAACCGAGTGGGACCCTCACCCGCGGCCTTGCTCGCAGTCTGGCGACTCTCGTCGGTGCGGTCGTCGCCATCGTGATCGTCTGGACCGGATTCCTGCGCCTGGTGAACGTGAGCCCGTTCGTGGCGAAGTCACCGGCCGATGTCTGGAACTACCTGGTCACCGCATCGGACGCCACCGCCCACCGTTCCGATATCGCCCACAACCTGATGCGTACGCTCGCCGATGCGTCATACGGGTACATCCTCGGCCTGGCGCTCGCGGCCGGTGTATCACTGCTCTTCTACTTCTCCCGAACCGTCGAAACGATGTTCATCCCGAGTCTGACAGCGCTGCACGCGATCCCGATGGTCACCGTCACCCCCATCCTGGTGCTCATCTTCGGCCGCGGCGCACTGGGCACCGCCGTCATCGGCGCGGCCATCGTTGTCGTACCCGCGCTGCTCACCATGCTCCAGGGGGTGCGATCCGCACCTCGTACCGAGATCGACATGGTCACCACGTTCGGCGGATCGACCTTATCCACCTTCTTCAAAGTGGCCCTCCCGCATGCGATTCCCACGTGGTTCACGGCGGCCCGCCTCTCGGTGACCGCTTCGGTGGTCGGCGCGTTGCTGGCCGAATGGCTCGCCACCGGCGAAGGTCTCGGCGGTCAGATGCTCAAGGCCGCCAACGAATTTCAATTCGCTCGCCTGTGGTCCTCGGTTGTGGTCCTGACCGTCGTCTGCGTCGCCGTATACCAGCTCGTCTCTGTCGTCGAAACGGCCGTCGGATCCCGCATGCGCGGACCTCGCTGAACCCACCTCACTACGCCCTACAACGATCAACACGGAGCAACCATGTCCGCACAATTCGACCGCCGCAAATTCCTCACCAGAGGACTGACAGTCGGCGGTATCGCACTCGCCGGGCCCACAATCCTCACCGCCTGCGTCTCCAGCGGATCCGGCACGACAACCGGGAACGGCTTCGGAGTCGCCTCACAGCGACTGGCGTGGATCAAGAACACCGAGTTCGCCGGCAGTTACTTCGCCGACAAGAACGGCTACTACTCCCAGGCCGGATTCAGCGGATCCGAGCTCATTCCGGGCGGACCGACCGCACCGCCGATCGAATCCGACGTCCTCACCCGTACCTTTGCCGGTGTCTCCCAGGTTCCTACCGTCGCCTCCGCGGTAGCGCAGGGCGCACCACTGAAGATTATCGGCGCCGCCTACCAGCGCTACGCCGGCTGTGTGATGTCGATGGCATCCAAGCCGATCGAAACTCCGACAGATCTGTACGGCAAGACAATCGGTTGCGCCTCCTCCTCTGAACCGGTGTGGCGCAACTTCATCGCCGCTCTAGGCCTGGACAATTCCCGCATCAACACCGTTCCCGTCCAAGGCAATCCGATCGGCATGACCGCCGGCGAGATCGACGGCTACCTCGGTTACGTCAATGACCAAGCCATCGAGCTGCGCGCCAAGGGCTTCGACGTGCACACCATGCTCCTCGCCGACGTCGGCTTTCCCTTGGTGGGCCAGACCTACATCACCACCCAAGACAACATCGCCAACCACCGCGACAAGGTCAAGGCCTTCCTCAAAGCAGAGATACGCGGCTGGAAGGATGTCCTCACCAACCCGCAGCTGGCCACCGACATCACTGTCAACGAGTATGGCAAGAACCTCAGCCTCGACCCGAAGACCACACTCGCGTCCTGTCTCGCCGGCAACGACCTGATACGCAACGGGCAAGCCGGACAACAGATCCTGACATTCTCCGACGAAACCGCCGCTGCCAACATCAAGTCCATCGCCGCGGGCGGTCTGCACGTGTCGGTCGCCGATCTATTCGAACTCGGCCCAATCCGCGAGGTCTACCACGAGAACCCCGACCTCGCATTGTCCTGAGCACGTTTCCGTCGCTCGTACGATCGATCCGCACCGGAAGGCAAGTCATGACACCTCCCACCACCTCCGATCTCGTCGTCACCGGCGGAACAGTGGTCTCGCACGACGGACGCCGTCGCCAGGACATCGCCATCCGCGACGGCCGGATCGTCGCCGTCGGTGACGACCTCGCCACGGCCGGTGTGCCCACAGTGGACGCAACCGGACTGCTGGTCCTGCCCGGGCTCGTCGACATGCACGTGCACCTGCGAGAGCCCGGTATGACAGAAAAGGAGGACTTCGCCAGCGGCACCAGCGCCGCCGCCGCCGGCGGCGTCACCACAGTCGTCGACATGCCGAACACCAAACCTCCCGTCGCCACTGCCGACCGCTTCCGGCAGAAACTCGACCTGGTGAAGAACAAGGCGTACGTCGACTTCGGCCTCTACGGCATGCTCGACCATGACAACGATCACGAGATCGCCGCCATGGCCGAACTCGGCGCCATGGGGTTCAAACTCTTCATGGGCCAGACCACCGGGGACAACCGCTGCCCTGACGACGCCGCGATCTTCCGTGGCTTGGAAGCTGCTGCCGCCGCTGGCCTCGTCGTCGGTGTCCACGCCGAAAATGACCACCTGCTGCGCATGTTCGGCGACCGCCTGCAGGCATGCGGGCGTCGTGATCCACGTGCCCATCTCGAAGGCCGGCCCGACTTCGTCGAGGTCGAAGCGGTCACCCGCATCATCACCATGGCCACCGAAGCCAAAACCGAGCTCCACATCCACCATCTCTCGTCGGCCGCAGGATTGCAGCGAGTGATGGATCTGCGGGCCCAAGGACATCGGGTCACCGTTGAAGCCCTGGTCTCGCACCTGTTCCTCGACGACACCGCGTACGACACCTACGGCAACCTCATCAAGCTCAACCCTCCGATCCGCCCGGCCGCCGACGTCGAGGCATTGTGGTCGGGAATCGGCCGCGGGGACGTCGACATCATTGCCACCGATCATGCCCCCCACACCGCGGACGAACAGAAAGAGGAAGACGTCTGGAAGGCTTACGGCGGGTTCATCGGTGTCGAGACGATGCTTCCGTTGCTGCTCACCGCCGCGGCGCAAGGCAAGCTCGCCGTCGAGGACATCGTGCGCCTGTGCTCGTACACCCCGGCGCGGCGCTGGTCGATGTCCACCAAGGGACAGATCTCGGCGGGATTCGACGCTGACTTCGTACTGGTCGATCCGACGGCTGAGGTCGTCCTCGATCAGACATCGTTGCATTCCAAGCACAACGTCACTCCATACAACGAATGGCCGCTCACCGGTGCGGTTGTCGCGACCTACCTGCGTGGAAACCTGATCTTCGAGAAGGGTGAAGTGATCGGAGCGCCAGCCGGCCGCCAGGTGATCCCCGCCCGCGCACCGCTCGCCGCGCACTGATTCACCGGGAGCTACGCACATGATCATCAGAACCACGACAGGAAACGCTGTGACCGACCCCCAGGTTGTCCTGCTCCACGGCGGCGCCGGCGCGGCCACGATGCACAGCGCCGTTGCGCACTGCGTCGGCGAAGTGCGCGACACGCCGGATGCGCGGCCGACCACCACCCCCGCTGTCATCGCAGGAATCGGCACCACCGCTACGCACGCCCTGGGAGGTCGATTGCTACTCGACCCGCTCGCGCGGCAGGGCATCAAAGTCGTTGATACGCTTGCGTTTCCGAATCCAAGCGCGCTGTTCGCGGACTCTCGCTGGGAGCTTGCCCTGGTACTGAGTCCGTGGAAGCAGGAGGTAGCCACACAGTTGGACACTCTGACCGTCTCGGCTACGCGGACGGGCGTCGTGGACACTATCGTCCGATACGCCGATGGTGTGATCGGGGTCAATACCAACAGCTGGGCAGCCCAAGCCGCCATGGAGACCGTTATGGGCGGTCGAGCCCCCGCATCGATCCTGGTCCTCGGCTCGGGTGGATCGTCGAACTCGGTTGCGCTCGGTTGCCGCCGAGCGTGGCCGACGGCGCGGCTGGTCGGCAGCGCCCGTAGCACCTCCGCACTCGAGGCATGGGCGGGCCGGTTCGAGGCAGAAGCAACCGCCCCGGGCGATATCCGCGGGTTGTTCGACGGAACCGCGCCCTCGCTGATCGTCAACACCACGACATGGGGTGAGACCGACGCCTCCGAAACCGAGCCGTTCGTATTCGACTTTCCGGAACTGCTTGCCCCGGGAAACAGCTACTTCGATCTGAACAATCGCATCTCCACCCTGCAGACCACGGCGCTGCAAGCCGGTATGAACGTCATGTCGGGAACATTCATGCAGCGCGCCACCAACGCGTGCCGAGTCGCCCTATTGACAGCGAGGATCTCGTGACCGCACTCAAAACCCTCGGCTCGACCCGCGCCGACGAACCTGTCAGTGCCCGTGACCGAGTGTATCTATATCTGCGTCAGCAGATCACTACTGGCGGGTTCGCCGGTGGCATCCGCTTGGTCGAAGAACAGATCGCCGAACAACTCGGCGTCAGCCGGACCCCTATCCGCGAGGCTCTCCAGCGATTGACCAGTGAAGGACTCGTCGAACGGGTGCGGCGCGGACAGTTGATCGTGGTCGAAGTCGACGCCACTACCCGAGCAGAACTGCACGAGCTTCGAATTGCCTTCGACCAGGTCGCCGCCAGAATGATCAGCGCCAAAATCGAGACGATCGACTGGGACTCGCTCTACGCCTTGCTGACGCCGCTCGGGAATGCCCTGCACGATCACGGTGTCGGCAGCCCGCAGTACTCCATGGCCCACCTCGAACTGCACATGGCGATCAACCGCGCCGCGTTTTCGCCGATCACGTCGTCGTTCCTGGCACGGCAGGCATTTCTCTACCCGACAGACGATTACGTGCAGCAACCGGGGCACGAACCTGTCTCGCAGCACCGTACCTTGCTCGACGACCTGGCCAGCGGTGACGTCGAGCGCGCCACGACCGCAGTACGGGTGCACGCCTTGCGTGGTCACGGCAACACCACCCTCGACTGAGCAATACGTTTGCGTCAAAGGAGTTTCACATGTCCGACACTACGGTCATCATGTTCGTCAACGGCCAGGCGATGGGCGGGGGACCGCTGAACGACGCCTTGTCGTCCGCCCGATTCCTCGGCTCGGTTCGCACTGCCCCCGCGTACAAGTTCTTCTCATACGATGACGTCTTTCCCGGGCTCGCGCCCGTCAGCGACGGCGGCTGGTCCGTCCCGGGCGAAATCTACGAAGTCTCCTACACCGAACTGCGCGAGAAGCTCCTTCCGCGCGAACCGGCCGAGTTGGAACTGTCGGTGATCGAGCTCGAAGACGGACGGGGATCGCTGAGTATGGTCTGCCGCCGGCTGCCCGGCAGCGAAGACTCCGCCCGCGAGATCACCGCAACAGGAGGCTGGCGAGAACACCTGGCCGCGCTCTCGAGCAGGCTCTGATGGACATCCTCACAGCAGGAATCGACCCCGGCACCGCGGACCACTACCTCTGGTGCACCCCGGACACAGTCAGCTGGGGAACGCTTCCCACTCCCACGACACCGCCGGTACTCACGGTCGACAGCGGTCAGACCATCACCTTCGACACCATCTCCCCAGAAGGATTGATGGAAGATCAGGGCCGTGACCCTGTAACATATTTCGGACAGTTCGGTGTCGAGCGGCACCACGTTCTGCCCGACGCTGTCGAGTTGGCGGCCTCCGACCTGCGGCGCACTCATCGACCGCCCGGACCGCATATCGTCCTGGGCCCGGTGCACGTCCGGGGCGCCGAACCGGGAGACTGGCTTCGTGTGGATTTCCTCGAGCTCACACCGCGAGTTCCCTACGGGATCATCTCCAGCCGTCACCAGCGCGGCGCGCTGCCCGATCTGCTGCCCCGGGAGATCGATGGGAGTGCAATCCCGGTTTTCAGCAAGTTTTGCGCCGTCGACGACGCCGAATCCCAAGCCCTGTTCGACTTCGAAGGCGGCCAGGCGTCGATCGATCTCCGTCCGTTCATGGGACTGTGCGGTGTCACGCCGCCGGGACCCGAGGCGCTCAGTACGATCCCGCCCGGGCCCTTCGGCGGAAATATGGATATCCGCGAAATGGACTGTGGGTCATCATTATTCCTTCCGGTGCAGACCCGCGGAGCGGGCTTCTACCTCGGCGACCCGCACTTCGCCCAAGGCAACGGTGAAATCGCGCTCACCGCGCTGGAGGGATCCCTTCGCGTCACCGCCCGGCTCACCGTCGTCGAATCCGGCGTGCGGCATCATGGGCCGTGGCCATTCGTCGAAACGGACACCGAGTGGGTCATTTTGGGTATGAACGAAAGTCTCGACGAGGCGATGCGGCACTGCGCCAGACTCTCCGTCGAATTCCTGTCTTCGCTCACTGGCATGACTCAGAACGAGGCGTACCTCTACCTCAGCGCGGCCGGAGACTTTTCCGTCACGCAGGTGGTCGACATCGTCAAAGGGGTGCATTGCACAATACGGAAGAACGATTTTCGAAGCGTCGTCCCGGCACAACGCTGATGCCACCGGGTGACCCTGCTTCGGGAGGTGCTCACCTACATCCGCTCTGTCCCCGGCCGGGCGGGGTGAGTAGCGCATCGGATGCCGGCTCCGCCCCCCACCCTCAGCGAGCCCACGTCGTTGCGGCAGCCATCCCGACTTCTACGTCGAGGCCGCCTCGAGCAACCAGAGCGCACGCATCCGCTTTGCCTAGGGCAATGGGCCGCCAGGCCCTCGCACTGCTGGCGATGCTCGACGCCGCATGCACCGGCGCCACCGAGTTGGAACACACTGCCGCCGAAGAGATCCACAAGCACCCCGACTACACCTCGCTGCCAGTCCACTCGGGTGCCCCGAAAGAGGTTCACATGCGCGGGGAATAGACTGACTGCCAAACACTTTCGATAATCAATACAGCCGAATGAGACGGGGGTTCTTGATGGTGGTGGATCTGCGACAGGATCAGCCCCACAGCGCCAGAATGTATGACCTGTTCCTCGGCGGGAAAGACAACTACGCCGCCGACCGGAACGCAGTCGACAAGGTGTTGCAGGTCTTTCCACATGCCCCGGAGATGGCCCGCACCAATCGCGCGTTCATGTGGCGGGTCACCCGATGGTTGGCCGACCGGGGCATCCGCCAGTTCCTCGACATCGGCACCGGAATCCCCACCGAACCCAACCTGCACCAGATCGCGCAGGAGATCGCCCCGGCATCCCGAGTGGTGTACGTCGACAACGACCCGATCGTGCTCACCCACGCCCGTGCGCTCATGACAGGCACCAGCGAGGGCCGCACCGCCTACATCGACGCCGACGCCGCCGACCCCGCCGCGATCCTGCGCGCACCCGACCTGCGCGACACCTTCGATCTGACCGAACCGATCGGGGTCAGCCTGTTAGCGCTGCTGCATTTCATCCCCGACGACCGCGCTCCCTATCAGATCGTGTCCACTTTGATGGATGCCGTCGCCCCCGGCTCCTACCTCGTGATGTCGCACGCCACAGCGGATTTCGATCCCGAGTCCATCGCCAAAGCCGTCCGCGTCTATCAGCAGAACGGTCTCACCCCGCAAGTCCGCAGCCACCGAGAGTTTGCCCGGTTCTTCGACGGGCTCGACATGATCGAGCCCGGCATCGTGCCTCCACACCGCTGGCACCCCGACAGCATCGAACCTGCCGCGGGCAAAGACGCACGCGTCTCGTTCTACGCCGCAGTCGGACGCAAATACCCCCAGCACTCTAATTCCGGTGGGTAGCAGGTTTGTCCTGCGGGGACTTGGTGTTGATCGCCAGGGATCGAGTTGCTGTTGAGCATCGTGAAGTACAGGGCGTCGACGTCGGGATGTCGCGCAACTGGTGACGGGTGACACCACCACCGGTGATGCGCTCGACCTTCAGGACGTCGGCGCCGAACCAGGCGAGCATTTGCGTGCACGCCGGGCCGGCTTGAACTCCGGTGAAGTCGATGACCTTGATTCCGGAGAGCGGCAGTTCAGTGGCCTCTGGTGCGGGGAGCTGGCGCGGCGCCGGGTCGACGACCCTCCGCAGGGACGCGCCGCCCGCGGCCACGTCGATGACCTCACCGAGAACGGCGGCTGGATGTCGGGGTAGACACCGCCGGACCGTCCGGACGCCGCGGTGCGGATCGCTCGGGCGATGCCGCGGCTGATGTCCTGGACTCGGTTCACCCGGTAGGCGGCCTTGGCGAACGGTTCGGCCGCCGCAAGCTGGTCGAGTTCCTCGTAGTCGCCTTGCTCGAGGTCAACGATGTGCCGCTTGCTGGAGCCGGATATCTGGACCATCGGGAAGCAGTTCGTCGTGGCGTTTGCCAGTGCGACCAGGCCGTTGAGGAAGCCCGGCGCGGATACCGTCAGGCACACACCCGGCTTCTTCGTCAAGAATCCGGCCGCGGCCGCCGCGTGACCGGCATCGCTTTCGTGACGGAAGCCGATGTAGCGGATGCCCGACGCCTGCGCAACGCGCGCAACGTCGGTGATCGGGATGCCGACAACGCCGTAGATGGTCCGGATGTCGTTGAGCTCGAGGGCGTCGACGACCAGGTGGTATCCCGTTGCCGACCAGCCGATAGGCGATGGCTGTCAACTTCCGCTGCGGCGGCGCAGCCGGCCCTGAACGTGTGGGTCCGGACGTCGACGGCTGTGTCGGTTGTTTTGGCTTTGTTGCGTTCGGTAACCCCGAACCCTCTGGCCCCGAACATATTTCGGCGAGGTTAAACGCCGCACCGGGCGTCGAGCTGTTGGCCGACTTGTGCAGGCTGCGCCCCGTGAGGATCACCAGGATCGTGATCGCGAGCGGCAGCATGGGGGCGTAGCTGCGCGCATGCAGGAAGAGTAGTCCTCCCCCAATGGCGCCGACGACCAACCCGATGAGCACGCCGACCAGGCGGGGTATCTCGGTCCTCGGCCTGGTCCCTGCGAAAGTACCCGCGAATGCGACCAGGGTGAAGGTGCCGGCTGTAGTGAACACGCCCTGCACGCCCAGTGATCGGACCGCTGCGGTCTGGATCCCCATAGCCAGCGAGAGCAGGACGATGAGAACGTCGGTGATTACAGTCGACGGTTGTCCGGCCGTTGCTGACCACAGGGCTAGAAAGCCGGCCTCGGCGATCGCCACGAGGGCTAACAACACCGATACCGTCCGGGGCCACAAACCAGCTTCTTGGGACCGCAGAGTCACAACCCGCCAGCCGAGATAGGCTCCCACCGCGAACATAGTCAGCGCGCAAATGGCCGGCAGTACGGCGGGTCCCCGAAGGTGTGCGATTCCGAAGCCAAAGAACACAATGTTCCCGGTCATGAACGCCGAGAATATCTTTCCCAGGCCGAAATAGCTGATGGCGTCGACCGCCCCCGAAGCGACTGTCAACGCTACGAGCAGCAGGTCGCGCAACTTTTGGCCATTCGTGGTTGTTTCGGCTTCGTTGTTTCGCATGATCGGCGCGAATTGCACGCCAGCACATCGCACTGTCTTTGTCATGCTCGTCTGTCCGTTCTTCCGATGTGCCGGTACCAGTTCCTTGTGGATTCGGCAACGGGTCAACGCCAGAAGCGTCTGCCCCAAGCGATCATCTCCCGGTCAGCCACTCTCCGGACGAGTTCATCTGGCGTGGAACCTGTTTGGTGGCTTCGCATTCAAACCCCCTGCATTGCCTGTGCGCACGTTCCGAAGGGTGTCTAATGCGGCGCACCAGTTCGTGGATAGTGAGTTGCATGACAGCATGATCCCCTTTTAGCGCCCCCATGTCGTCACGGCTGACGCCAACTTGCTCCCCAGGTCAGCTGGAGTATGTCCATACCTGCCAGCGCCGTGCGAAGACTCCGGCTAGCCGTAACGCGCAAACGGTCGCCCCCATCGCTGTGCTGCTCTGATTTTTCGGTAAACCGCGCTAGCAGCCCAACTGGATGCTGACGGGTAAGCACAGGCTGCCGCTAGTGGGAAGAATTAGTGGGTGTCAGCGGTGACGACACGGGCCCGCTGAAGCGCAATTGTGGAAGACAAGGACCGATCGTCAGTGCCGCAGGCGACCTGATTCGCCAACCGGAGGGCCCCACAGCCCGGGTTAAGAGGCAAATTTGAACATCTGTTCGGCCGGAGAACGGAAACAGGTAGCGGTCATGACGGTGCGGGTACGGCATAGCAGAACTTCTGATGCGGGTCGTGCTCTGACGTAGCGAAGGTGGTTCGCGAGGTCTGCACTGTGCTGCCCAGGTGAGTCCCCTCCAAGCAACGCTTCCGCTGAACAGCGGCGGGAAACTCGTAGGACGTCTTGTTCGCTGGGTAGAACGGTCAAAGGAGGAGAAATCGTGAGCAATATTCCCGTAATCGAATTGAACGACGGCACGCACGTCCCGCAGCTGGGTTTCGGCGTCTTCCAGATCGAGCCCGACAAAACCGCCGCAGCGGTGAAGGCTGCCCTGAAGATCGGTTACCGGCACATCGACACGGCAGAGATGTACGGAAACGAGAAGGAAGTCGGCCAGGGCGTCCGCGACGCCGGGCTGGAGCGAGCCGCTGTCTTCATCACAAGCAAGCTCGACAACGGCTTCCACAAGCCCGACGATGCACGACACGCGTTCGACAAAACATTGAGCGCGCTCGAATCCGATTACGTCGATCTCTTCCTTATCCACTGGCCGTTGCCGACGCTCTACGGCGGCGACTTCGTCTCGACCTGGAATGTCCTCGAAGAGTTCGCCAGGGACGGACGCGCCCACAGCATTGGAGTGTCGAACTTCCAGCCGGCACATCTGGACCGACTGGCGAAGGAATCCGACACTGTCCCGGCGGTCAACCAGATCGAGGTCCATCCCTACTTCACCAACGAAGAGGTTCGCGCATACGGACGAGAGCACGGGATAGCGACCGAGGCGTGGTCGCCGATCGCTCAGGGCAAAGTCCTCGATGACCCGGTTATCGAGCGGATCGCCGATGCCGTTCGCAAGTCACCCGCACAGGTCGTGTTGCGCTGGCACATTCAGCGGGGCGACATCGTCTTCCCCAAGTCAGTATCGCCGGACCGGATAAAGTCCAACTTCGAATTATTCGACTTCGAACTGGCCGGCTCCGATATGGATGCGATCTCGGCCCTCGACAAAGGTGAATCCGGTAGAATCGGCCCCAACCCAGACAAGTTCGGCTACATAGCCAACTAGCGCTGAGGGATCGCCAGGAGCACGCCGCGGTCGCACCCTCGTGTCCATGAGCGGTGGATGGGTCTGCGGCGACCTCGCGAGCCACGACAGGTTGGTACTCGGAGGAAGGGCAGCGCGATGACAGACAACCCGCCACCCATTCGGGGTGATTTGCTTGGGAAGGGTGAGCCGGGCCGGGCCGCGGTGGGGCGCGGTCCGAACGCCGGTGGCGAATTCTCCCAGGCCGATTACCACCATCCCGCTGCCGGCTGGGGCGCGGCCCGCAGTGTGGCAAAGGTGTTGGTACAGACCAAGCAGCTGTTTGCCGGCCCACTGGCGATCCAGCGGATGAACCACGAGGACGGGGGCTTCGACTGCCCGGGGTGCGCATGGCCGGATGACCGCAAGGGCCTGCACCTGGACATCTGCGAAAACGGCATCAAGCACGTCACCTGGGAGATGACCCGCAAGAAGGTCGACCGTGACTTCTTCGCCAGCCACACGGTGACGGAGCTGTCGGGGTGGACGGATTTCGCGCTGGAGGACCAGGGGCGGCTGACCGAACCGATGGTGTATGACGCCGAGTCGGACAAGTATGTGCCGATATCGTGGCCGGAGGCCTTCGAGGTGGTGGGCTCTACGCTGCGGGGGTTGGATAGCCCGCATCAGGCGTCGTTCTACACATCCGGCCGGCTCAGCAACGAGGCGACGTTCCTGTATCAGCTGTGGGTGCGGGAGTTCGGCACGAACAACCTGCCGGACTGCTCGAACATGTGCCACGAGGCCAGCGGGCGAGCGATGACCGACTCGTTGGGGACGGGTAAGGGAACCTGCGACCTGGACGATTGGGGAAAGGCAGATCTGCTGCTGGTGATGGCGGTCAATGCCGCGTCCAACGCGCCCCGGATGCTGACCTCGCTGGCCGACGCGCATCGCCGCGGCGCACAGATCGTCCACATCAACCCGCTGATCGAGGCTGCCAGCCGGCGCACGATCGTGCCGCACGAGTTCGTTGCGATGGGGTCTCTGCATGCCACCAAGACCGGAAACATGAACGTCCAGCCACGCGTCGGTGGGGATCTGGCGTTGCTGCGCGGGGTCGCGAAGGTCGTCCTCGAGCGCGCGGAGACCGACCCGAAGGCCATCGATCATGAGTTCCTGGAGCGCTTCACGACCGGCTTCGCGGACTACCGGTCGCTCGTGGAGGGGACCGGCTGGCCCGAGATCGTGCACCAGTCGGGTGTCGAGGAGAAAGCGATCCGAGAACTGGCTGAGGTATATCTGGGTGCCGACCGCACGCTCGTTGCCTGGTGTCTGGGAGTGACCCAGCAGGAACATGGCGTCGACACCGTCCGCGAAATCGTGAACCTGCTCCTCCTGCGTGGCAACATCGGCCGTGAAGGCGCAGGCCCCTGTCCGATACGTGGCCACAGCAACGTCCAGGGCAACCGCACCTGCGGCGTCGATCACCGCCCCCCTGAGCGGCTGCTGGACCGGCTGGAAGAGGTTTGCTCGATCACTCCACCGCGTGAGCACGGCCTGGACACCGTCGGCACGATCCAGGCGATGCTGGCCGGCGAGGTGAAGGTGTTCGTCAGTATGGGCGGGAACTTCAGCCTGGCCGCGCCGGATACGGAGATGACGTTCGCCGCGCTACGCAACTGCGAGCTCACGGTTCAGGTCAGTACCAAGCTCAATCGCAGTCATCTGATACATGGCCGCAAGGCGCTGATCCTGCCCTGCCTGGGGCGCACCGAGAAGGACGTTCAGCAGACCGGCGAGCAGGGCGTCACCGTCGAGGATTCGATGAGTATGGTGCACCTGTCGTTTGGCATGAAGACGCCCGCATCGCCGCATCTGAAGTCTGAGTGCTCGATTCTCGCCGGCCTGGCCCGGGCGACTCTGCCATCCTCCGCCACACCGTGGGAGTCCTACAGCCAGGACTACGACCGGGTCCGCGATGTCATGGCCAGGGTGCTGGACGGCTTCGAGGACTTCAACCGTCGCGTACGACTACCGCTTGGGTTTCGGATCCGGCAGCCGGCGCGGGAACGAGTCTTTCTCACCCCGTCCGGAAACGCGGAGTTCTCTGCCGCACCGATGCCCGATATTGTGCCGCCCCGGGGGCGGTTGATGCTGGGCACCGTGCGTTCCCACGACCAATGGAACACCACCATCTACTCCGACAACGACCGCTACCGCGGTCTGAAGAACCTGCGCACCGCGCTGTTCATGAACCCCGAAGACATGCGCGAACGCGGACTGGGTGAGTTCGACCTCATCGACATCACCAGCTTCGCCCGCGACGGCAGCACCCGCTCGGTCTACGGCTACCGCGCTGTGGCCTACAACACCCCGCCCGGCAGCGTCATCGGCTACATGCCCGAGTTGAATCTGCTGTGCGCGATCGCCGACCACAGCGAGCAGAGCGGACAACCCCTGACAAAGCACATCATCGTCGAGGTCACCCCGGCCGTGACTGCCCCGGCAACCAGTCCAACGGGTGCATCGCCCGCGGGGTGATCACTGGCATGCGCGGCCAGGAGGCTCAGTCCACGGTGGTGGCTCTCTGATTCGTTGGGACAGTTGCGGATTCGGTGACACATGGCTGGCGCCCCACTGCCGGCGGCGCCGTCGATAGAGGCCCGTTATCAGCCATTCGCAAGCAGGTACTGGACGTGGCCGCCATGCCGCAGCAGGCTCACAGGTAGCGACTGCACCAATTCAAGGCGAGGAGGTGGTGGACATGGCCGCGGCGACCGAGTCGTCCTGCCACGACGAGAAACGGTTTCGGCCCCCGGCGATCACGGGACTGACTGATCTTCTGGATCAGCACGTGCGCGATCGCCCGGACGCTCCGGCGCTCGTTGTAACCGGTGATCGGGTACCGGTGTCCTACGGTGCCCTCGCCGCCTTGGTCGACGATGTGGCCGTCCGCCTAGGCAGCACAGGGCTGCGCCGAGGAGACGCGGTTGGCCTCGTCAGTGCCAACACTGCCGAGTTCGTCGTCGCGCTTCTGGGGGCAGCACACGCCGGGCTCGTGGTCGCGCCGCTCGACCCCACACTGCCCCGGTCACAGATGTCCGCGCGGCTCGAGGCGCTGGGGGCGCAAGCAATCCTGGTCGGCCCACCCGCGGCCGACGCCGCGCCAGTCGCACAGTCCCGCGTTCCGACATGGGAACTGCGTGTAGACATCTCCACTGACGGGTTCGCGACGGCCACCCTCGAAACCGGCGCGCGTGCGGTGCACATGAGGGACGCGGCACCCGGGTCCTCGGACCACGACGCCGTTGTCTTGTTCACTTCGGGCACCACCGACCGGGCCAAAATGGTCCCGCTGACGCACACCAACGTCGCCGCCGCCGTGCAGGGTATCTGCGCGACCTACGAGCTGGGACCCGAGGACGCAACTGTGGCAGTCATGCCGTTGTTTCATGGTCACGGATTGTTTGCGGTGCTCCTGGCGTCCCTGGCCAGTGGGGGTTGCGTGCTGCTGCCGGAGCGGGGACGGTTCTCGGCACACGCGTTCTGGGACGAGATGCGGACTGTAGCCGCCACGTGGTTCACCGCTGTTCCCACGATCCATGAGATCCTTCTGCAGCGGTCAGCGCTCGACTACCCCGGCCCGCAGGTCGTGCCGTTGAGGTTCGTACGCAGCTGCAGTGCCGGCCTCAACGTGGCCACGGCGCGGGCGATGGAGCGCACGCTCAGCGCTCCGGTGCTTTCGGCCTACGGGATGACCGAAACCTCGCACCAGGCGACCAGCGAGCCGCTGCCTCAGCGTGGGCGGCTGAAGCACGGATCGGTCGGGCGGGCAACCGGGGTGGGTCTTCGCGTCGTCGACGACGACGGGCACTCGTGCCCGGCTGGCACCGTCGGCGAGGTGTGGGTGCACGGGCCGACAGTCGTGCGCGGTTATCTCGACGACCCGGCCGCGACGGCGCACAGCTTCGCCGATGGGTGGTTCCGCACTGGTGATCTGGGCTCACTGGACGAGGACGAGTACCTATTTCTCACCGGGCGCATCAAGAACATCATCAACCGCGGGGGCGAGAAAATTTCGCCCGAGCACGTCGAGGCCATCCTGGCCGGATGTACCGGCGTCATCGAGGCGGCCGTGTTCGCCATCTCCGACCCGGTATACGGGGAACGAGTCGGCGCCGCCGTTGTCGTAGGCCCGGCCGGTGGCGTCGGTCCCGAAACGATCCTGCAGAACTGCCGCAACCAGCTCTCCCCGTTCGAAGTACCCGACCGGCTGGAAGTCGTCGCTGCTTTGCCTCACACCGCCAAGGGCGCACTCGACAGGCGGGCGGTGGAGAACCGGTACACGCACCAACACCGTCGGACCGGTCTCACTTGACGAGGGGCTCGGTCGGCATTGGCAGGTCGAAGAACTCGTCCAGCGCTAGGCCCTTTGCTGCGGTAACGAACGCCCGAGCCATGACCGAACCGGGGGTCGCTGCGTGGATCGCCACCGAGACCTGCGCCCCGGCGTCAGGGTGGATCAGGCGGGCGGCTCTCGTCCTGCCGACCACGGGCATGGCACGCATCCACGTATGCGGCACGATGCACGCCCACCCTCCGCAGCCCACGTGGGCGTAGAGAGCAGCCACCGAGTCCGTCTCTACCTGCGGGTGCACTTCGACCCCGGCCTCCGCGAATGCGCTGTCGATGACCTGGCGAATCCTCATGTCGGGCGTCAGCAACGCGAGCGGCAACTGGGCGGCGTCCGCCCACCTCATAGTGTTGCTCGGGGGCAGCAGCTGGTCTCCGGACGCCAGCAGGATGTACCTCTCCTGATATAGCGGCACCACATGCAACCCCGCCTGGTCGTCGGGGGCGAAGTGAGCGATGGCAGCGTCCAGCTCGAATTCACGCAGTTTGCGATGTAACTCTGTCGTCGACAACCGGGAGTTGACCTCCACTCTGGCCAGCGGGTGCGTAGCGCAGAACGCGGCCACCGGAAGTGCCAGGGTTGTCGATGCGGTGGGTTCGGTCCCCAGCCGCAGCGTCCCGGTAATACCCGACTGAACGGCCGCCACCTCCGCCTTGAACGCCACTTGTTCGGCGAGGATCCGTTTAGCCCATACGACGAGCCGTTCACCCTCCGGGGTCAGGCCCTCGTAGTTGTGCCCGCGATTGATCAGTGTGACGTTCAGCTCCCGCTCGAGCTTGGCGATCGACGCCGAGAGCGCGGGCTGCGACACGTAGCAGGAATCCGCCGCCCGCGCGAAGTGTCTCTCTCTTGCGACCGCCACGAAGTACTCCAGCTGACGGAACAGCATGAGTGATCCTATCTCCCACGGCGCCCCGTTAGGAACCGGACTGCAGACTCGACTTCACCTCAGCCCGGAGGCGCCTTTCTCGCGTGACCTTGCCACCCGCCTGTGCCGAGGATTGATCGTATTCATTCCCAAGGCGGCAGGTGCCATGCGACGCCGTTCGATTACCGCCGCCATGATCGAGGGCCGATCCTGCATGCTCGCGCGGACCGACGTCCATAGCAGGGCCTCCCGTAGTTCTGACCGGCCTGCGCGTAGGCCGCGACGCCGCTCGCGTCGTTGTCGCCGACCACGACGATCAGGCCGGGCCCGATGATGGCCAACAGAATCCGGAACCGCTCCGCCGACCAGCTCGACGCCCCCGCACGCATCCGTGTTCGAAGCCGCTGTATGCGACCGGCTGCATCGTTCCGAGATCAGCGCCGCTCATCCAGCCGACATCGTCGACGCAGATGACAACGGCACTTCTCCGGGCAGGCCCTGTTGGGCGGATCGCGACCGCCAGATCGACCAGCCACGCGGTCGAAAAACTGCCGTCCAACATCCGAACACGGCCGTAACATCCCAGCAATCTCGTCCTTCTATGTTCGTCGTGTCGATCCGCGTTTCGGAGTTATGGAGGAAGCGGAATGCACAGCGAGGGCGGCCGGGATGCGGCGCGAATCATGGACCGGGGGCTCGGTCGCCGCGGTTTCCTGCAAGCCGTCGCGGCGGTCAGCGGCGGGGTGGGGATCGCGGGTGTCGCCACGGCCTGCTCGCACGATTCCGAGGCCGCAGGCGTGCCGACGAAGTATTCCGGCGGCGTCCTCCAGCCCGGCAACGGCGCCATCACCGGATCACACTATCTGCGCTCGAATCCGGATGAAGTGTTGTGGGGGTATGTCCCCACGGTGCACAGCAGTGCGGTCATGCGGATGAAATCCGGCGAGACCGTCACCATCGACACCGTGTCCCACGAGGGCATCCTCGAGGACCAGGGCCGCAATCCCGTCGAGTACTTCGGCAGCAAGGGTGTCGCCGCGTCCGACGTGCTCGCGGATGCCATCGCCGTCGCCGCCGAGTACAAGCGCACGCCGCGCTCCTTCGACAAAGACGGCCCCCATGTCGTGACCGGTCCGATCTTCATCGACGACGCACGCCCCGGTGACGTGCTCAAAATCGAGACGCTGGAGGCAATTCCCCGCGTCCCCTACGGTGTGGTGTCCAGTAGACACGGCAAGGGCGCACTTGCCCTCACCGCCGATCGCGCAGCACCGGCGGGCATCGCACCGGCTGAGGTGATGCCCCCGGTCGGCACCGACGGCCGGGCCGGCGGCACTCCGGCGAAGTATGGCAATTTCTCGGTCTTCACCCCGATCGAGGACGGGCACGGCGTGATGCGCTTCGGGGACACCTCCGGCGTGCGATTTCCGCTCCGGCCCTTCATGGGCATGATGGGCGTGGCCTACGCCACTGACACCGATCCGACCTCGCCGAATGCGAATTCGATCCCGCCGACGCTGGGCGGCGGCAATATCGACATCCGCCTGCTCGGCGCCGGATCGGCCTTCTACCTCCCCGTTTTCGCGGACGGTGCGCTGTTTTACGTCGGCGATCCGCACATGTCGATGGGCGACGGCGAGGTCGCCTTGACGGCGATGGAAGGGTCGTTGCGGGGAACGTTTCGGCTGACCGTGTGCAAGCCCGGCTCGGGCGACGCGCCATCGGTCGCCTTCCACTACCCGTTCGGCGAAACCGACGACTCGTGGATCCCCATCGGCCTGTCCGATCCCAACGGCGCCGTCGACGGTCAGAACAGCGACCTCAATGTCGCGATGCGCCGTGCCGTCGTCAACGCGCTCGACTTCCTCGAACACGACCGCGGCATGGATCGCCCGACCGCCTACGCCTATCTCTCCGCGGCTGCCGACTTCACGGTGTCGCAGGTGGTGGATCGCACGGTCGGCGTGCACGGGCAGATCTTCAAGTCCCACTTCGCATAACCACAACCCCTGTCGAAGCCGTGCGCCGGGCTGTCCGGCCAGCGCACGGCTTCGGCCGCAAACCGTCGACCGGCCGCGAATCTCACGCTCAACTGGCACGATCGCGCGATTGTGTTGCCGCATCATCTTTCGAGCCGACCGACCTAATCGACGCAGAGAGACCTTGCAGGGCAAGGGATTCGGTGAACTTCACCGACGTGTATATGGGGGCACTGTAATTTTTCGTCGACAGACCCGATCGAAGGCTAAGACCAGCAAAAAAAAGGACCCGCAAGTCCAGGTGAGGAGCCGGAAAGTTTCAGGACAGTGGCCCCACAGTAAATCGGGGTTTACTGACAAGAGTTATAGTGGCGCAAACGAATTCGCGGTATTCGCCCGAGTTTCGAGAGGCGGCGGTCAAGGAAGTGATCGACCGATCCCAGACGGTGGCGGGGGTGGCTCGCGAGTTGGGATTGTGGAGAGATGGAGTAGCTAACCGGGATGTCAGTGAATCTTGCTGCGGGGCTACATATCCAGCGCGGATCCCGTTGCCGCTCGTCAACGGCGAGGACATCGTCACGGGTCGCCTCGACGACGTGCGGATTGCGCCTTGTCGACGCTGAGGACAGCGTTCGCGACGTCGAGGACCTCCGAGAGCACTGGCCATTGTTCATCCGGCCGCGGAGGTCGGATCCAATGCCGCCCCTCCCTGGTCACCGGTCCCCACCCCGTCGGGAGGATGACATTCGAGCGATGCGGGCACAACGACAGTCCATGCCGCTCTAGTCGCGCCATCAACTCTGCGTCGGGGTACCGATCGAACACCGCCAAGAAGGTGCAACGCTTCGCCCCCGCCAACACCGGCACCGACCACCCATGCGAGGTCAATTCGTCCAGCATTCGAATGCCGAGCGGCTCAGGCGCAATCGCCGCGGCCATCTCATGCAGCGGCAGAATCACGAACCCTGGGACTGTCGCGTGGACTCCCGGCACTCGCAGCTGTGCGCGATAGGCCTGAGCCCACTCCTCGGGCGTGCGACGTTCATCGGGCCGATCCCGACCAGACGCATCCAGGAGGTCGGGTGATGTCGTTGTAACCCGGGTGTCGCTATCCATGTCGACCCTCCGTTTCGAAACTATTAGTTTAGCTTTTCCAGGTTAGCTCGACAGCTGGACGCGGCGCCGATTTCTCGCGTTAAGAACGCCTTACATGGGTATTCCGACCCGAAAGATGTCGCTACAGGATGCCGACTACACAATTACGAAACTGTGCGTATACTTTTACTGATACTTCGGAACTCGAAAACCCAGGAGGTGTGATGACGACCAGGACGTTGGCTACAACGCAGTTGGGATCCACCGGCATGGAGATCACCCGCGGCCGCCTACGGCTTCGGTCGATCCGAGCGAGTGGTCGGTGATGCATTGCGCGGTAGCGGGATGCGGCCGTGTGTGTTCACCAAGGCGTCACTGCTCGACGACGGCAGCGGCCGGGTCCGCAACAGTCTGAAGCTGGACTCGATCCTGCTCGAGTCCGAGGCCGGCCTCGAGCGACTCGAGGTGGATGCGATCGACCTGTACCAGATCCCTTGGCCCATCCCAGATCACGATATCGAGGAGGGCTGGTCGGAGCTGAAGGAGCAGGGCCTCGTCCGACACATCGCGGTCACCGAACCGCAGCTGTCACGACACCTCGCCACGGCACACCGACTGCGAACAGTGGGCGAGCGGCACGGCGTGACAGCGGGCCGTCGCGGCGGCCTGGACGCTGACCGATCCGGCGGTGCGGCGCGATCACCGGATTCCGGCTCCCCGACCAGGTCGATCCGATCGTGGCGGCCGCGAACCTCGAGTTGACCCCCGAAGACTTCAACGAAAGTCAGGCATAGAGAGGAGAGCATCATGACGACAATCGGTTTCGTCGGCCTCGGCGCGATGGGCAGCCGGGTCGCCGCCCGACTACTCGACGGCAACTCCCTCTACGGCACCAACCGCACACCTGCCAAGGCCGAGTACCTGATCAGTCGCGGCATGATCTGGTGCGACACCCCGCACCAGGTTGCCGAGGCGGCCGAGGTCGTGTTCAGCATGGTGTCCGACGACGCCGCGCTGCGCGCGATCACCCACGGCCCGGAGGGAATTCTGGCCGGCCTCACGCCGGGAAAGGTCCTCGCCGACATGAGCGCGGTCGGCCCGCGCGCCGCCGCCGAACTCGCCGGCCAGGTCGAGACCACCCGCGGGGCCCGGATGGTGAGCGCTCCGGTGTCGGGCAGGCGCTGCGCATCGAGTCACCGACATCGACGAGTCCTCAGCACACTGTTGCCGGGAGGAAGCAGTGACCGCTGAGACCACGACGGTCCGGCGTGGCCGACCGCGCAGCGAGAAGTCGCGCGAAGCCATCCTGCAAGCGACCATGGAGCTGCTGCTCGAACGCGGCGTGGCCGCCATGAACGTAGACGCGGTCGCGGCGGCGGCGGGAGTCAGCAAGGCCACCATCTATCGCTGGTGGCCGACCAAGCAGACCCTCGCCATGGATGCACTCTACGAGCAATGGGCGACGGTCCCACCCACCGCCGACACCGGATCGCTACGCGAGGATCTGCGCACCATGCTGTGCCCATGGGCCGAGCTGGCGGCTCGCCACCCCTACGGCCGCATCATCGCTGGCCTACTCGTCGAGGTACTGTCGAACCCGGACTTCGCCCGCGAATACCGCGCTCGCTTCGTCGAAGACCGCCGCGAACAAGGACGACTGACCCTGCAGCGGGCCATCGGCCGCGGCGAGATCCCCGCCGACACCCACATCGAGATCGTGCTCGACATGCTCTACGGCCCGATCTACCACCGCCTACTACACGGCCACGCCTCATTCGACAACACCTTCGTCCTCCAAGTCATCGACACCGTGCTCGACGGCGTCAGGGCAAGACCCGACAAGACCGGGTCGTGAACCATCGCAGTCGTCTTCGCCACCTATGTGCGCGTCGCGCCGGCGACGCGGCCCGCTTGGGACGGACTCCGCTTGTCCTGTTGGGGATCGAGTCGAGAAGTCTTATCTGGGGGTGTCCTCGAGGGGCGGGTCGGTTCCTGGATGGGAGCTCGCGAAGGAGAGTGGGTACCGATCCGGAATCAAAGAACAAGCGATCAACCATAGCGTCCGCTCCAGAGCGACCGCAGGAATTAGTCCGGATAAACATCGAAATCGCCTGTGGCCCAGCGGTCTGCGCTTACTCGACCTCGACACCACCCACGGCCGGCTCCCACCCCGAACAGTGGGGCCGAGCACGTGATGGCCGAGCCCCGAGTTATTGGAGAGGGCTCAATATTCGTTCATGAACCTTTCGAGGATCGGGCCGATGATGGCCAGTGCGTCCGGGTGAGTCAATTCGAGGTGACGTGCGCCGACGACCGTGTTGTGAATGGCGCCTGTCATATAGGGTCGCCACGTCTGTGCGACAACCGCGTGGTCCACGCGATCTTTTCCTGCGGTGAAGAAAACCAGGTCTCCGTCGAAAACTCCCGGCCGGTAATCGTGAGCGATGCCGCTCGCGGTCGCGAAGCTCTCCATCACCCGATCGGCCTGTTCGGCGGTGAACATCCCGGTTCCGATCACCTGGTCACGGATGACGGCCCACGCTTGCTCGTGGGTGTCCACCTTCACCTCGTCGCCGAAGTCGAACAGCTCCCGCCAGCCGCCGAGCAAGTCGGCCATCAGCTGTCCCGGCCCGGCCTCGTCCTCAATGGTGATCGTCGACGCGGTCGGCGCCTCCGGTGAATCGACAGCGCTGTCCATCATCGCCAGCATGCCGACCTGCTCACCATCGCGCTGGAGCCGTACCGCCATGGCATGTGCGATTGCACCGCCCAACGACCATCCGAGCAGGTGATAGGGTCCGATCGGCTGCACTCGGCGAATCTCGGCCACATAGCGTTCGGCCAGTTCTTCCACGGACTGCGCATGTGGTTCGCCCGCGACGACGTGGGGATCCTGCAAGCCATACATCGGCCGATCCTTGTGCAGATGTTCGACCACGCCGCCGTAGAACCACGCCAACCCGCCTGCGGGGTGCACACCGAAGACCGCGGGCTTGGGGCCGCTCGCACGCAGCGGAAGCAACACTTGCAGACCGGAGCCGCCCTCCGAATCGTCGGCCCTGCCCGCCAGCGCCTTCGGCGTCGCATCGTCGAACATCCACGGCAACGCGATCGTCACACCGCGAGCACGCAGCTCGGTCACCACCATCGTGGCCAGCAGCGAATTGCCGCCGAGGTCGAAGAACCCGTCCGATGCCCCGACGCGCTGGACTCCCAGGACCTGCGCATAAACGTCGCTGATCACTCGTTCCGTATGGGTCCGCGGCGCGATGAACTCGTTCGCTGATTCGTCGAAATCGGGAGCAGGCAGTGCCTTTCGATCGAGCTTGCCGTTGACCGTCAACGGCAGTTCGGGCAATACCATGATCGCCGACGGCACCATATAGCTGGTCAACACCTGAGCAGCGGTCTCCCGGACTTCGTCCGGATCGATCTGCTGGCCCTCGACGCCCACGACGTAACCGATCAGCTGATCGACGCCACGATCGTGGCGATGCACGGCCACGGCGGCCCGCGTCACGCGCGGATGCCGGAGCAGCGCCGACTCCACCTCGCCCATCTCGATCCGGAAACCGCGCAACTGCACCTGCGCGTCGGCCCGGCCGACGTACACCAACTCCAGCCCGCTCGCGGACTTCTGCCACCGGCCCACATCCCCCGACCGATACAAGCGGGCGCCATCCGGATCAAACGGGTTCGCCACGAATCGGCCCGCCGTCAACGCCGGAGCCCCCAGGTAGCCACGCGAGAGCTGTCCACCGGCCACATAGATCTCCCCGACGACTCCGATCGGCACCCGGTGCAGCCGGTCGTCGAGCACGTACACCTGCAACCCCGGTAACGGCGATCCGATCCCGGTCACGCCTGCCGCACCGATCTCGGAGAACGTCACATGCACAGTCGTCTCGGTGATCCCGTACATGTTCACCATTCGCGGCGATCCCGGCTCGTGCGCCGCAAACCAGCCGGTCAACCGCGACGCATCCAATGCCTCGCCACCGAAAACGACATATCGCAAGGCGAGATCACCAGCAGCACAACCGGATTCCCGACGCTCGCGTTCCGCGTCGGCGAACCCGTAGAACGCCGACGGGGTCTGGCTCAACACCGTCACGCGCTCCCGCGCCACGACGTCCACGAACGCCTCCGGCGACCTGGAAGTGTTGTAGTCGACAACGACCAGCCTGCCACCGGACAGCAATGCGCCCCAGATTTCCCACACCGCGAAATCGAAGGCGTACGAATGGAACATCGTCCACACGTCGTCGGGGCCGATGTCGAATCGCTCGGCCGCGTTGGTGAACAACGTGACCACTTCCCGGTGGCTGACCGCCACCCCCTTGGGTCGGCCTGTCGACCCTGAGGTGTAGATCACGTAGGCGACATTGCCCGGCCGCACACCCGACATCACCGGACCGGAACTGCCTGCGACGGCGTCCACACAATCCTCGACGAGCACCACCGGCGCCGCGCACTCCGGTACCGCCGACGCCATGCCGGCCGATGTCAAGACGGCTGCCGGTCCTGCGTCGTCGAGCATGAACCGCAATCGCTCCTGCGGATACGCCACATCCAGCGGCAGATACCCCGCGCCCGCTCGTACCACTCCGAGCAGGCCCACGATCAGTTCGATCGACCGCGACAACGCCACTGCCACCAGCGATTCCGGCCCTACGCCGTGCTCGGTCAGCCGGGCGGCCACCGCTGCGGCGCGCCGATCCAGCTCCGCGTAGGTCAGCTGCGACTCACCATCGGTCACCGCAACCGCATCCGGCTGTGCGACGGCCCGGGCGGTGAAAAGTTCCGCGAGCGTCACGTCCGCGACCGCGACGCCGTCGTCCCCAGCCGCGTCCAGCAATTCGCGCCGCTGCACCGGATCCACGATGTCGATATCGCCGACAGCAACCCCCGGATCCGCGGTCACCTCCTCCAGGATCCGCACGTACGCATGCGCGAACCGACTCATCGTCTCCTCGACGAAGAGGTCGGTGGCATAGGTCAGTCGTCCCGCCATGCCGGCCGGACGCCCCTGGTCACCGAACCGCTCGACAAGCTTCACGCTCAGGTCCGCCTGCGCCTGCTCGAAGCCGTTCTCGACAGGCTCGATGGTGAGCCCTGGCAGCTCCAACGCGGCCTTACTCAGGTTCTGGACGTCGAGTGTCACCTGATACACCGGAAGATGCGCGGTGGATCGGGGCGGATTCAGCGCCTCCACGACCTGTTCGAAGGGCACATCCGCATGTCCGAACGCGGCCAAGTCCGTCTCGCGCGTCGCGGCGAGCAATTCGGCGAACGGCTGCTGCGAGAACACCCGCGACCGCAACACGACCGTATTGACGAACATGCCGATCAGATCGTCGAGTTCGCGCTCCCCACGGCCGGCCACCGGTGTGCCTATCGCGACGTCGTCGACGCCGGCCAGCCTTGACAGCAGGGCGGTCAATGCAGCGTGCAGGACCATGAAGATCGTCGCGTTCGCCTCGCGCGCGACCGCGTCGATCCGCGCCTGCAACTGGGCGGAGATCTCGAAATCGACTGCGCGGCCGCGCATGGAGGCAACCGACGGTCGGGGCAGGTCGGTCGGCAACTCGAGCAGCTCGGCCAACCCGCCGAGGGTGTCCTTCCAGAATCGCAGCTGCAGGGACATTACCGAGTCGGGATCGCGCTCATCGCCGAGCACCTCGCGCCGCCACAGCGAGTAGTCCGCGTACTGGATCGGAAGGACCGGCCACATCGGCTCCGTCCCTTGCCTACTCGCCTGATAGGCCGCTGCCACGTCCCGCGCAAGCGGCATCATCGACTGTCCGTCGGCGCAGATGTGATGCACGGTAATCACCAAGACGTGATCCTGAGCATCGAGGGCGAACAGCTCGACACGCACCGGAGGCGCCTGGGTCACATCGAAGCTCACCGAGACCGCGGCGGTCGCCCGCTCCATCACATGCTCTTCGTCGACCCTGACCGGAGTCAGTACCGGCGCGACCTCCTCGACGGCGACAGCGACCTGATGAGGCATTCCGTCGGTCACCGGGAACTTGGTGCGAAGCGACTCGTGCCGCTCGACGACCAGTTCGCACGCGTGCCGCAACGCGTCGATGTCGAGCTCGCCCTTCAGCCGAATCACCAGCGGGATGTTGTACGCGCCGACCGAGGTGTCGAACTGATTGAGAAACCACATCCGCTGCTGCGCCGGCGAAAGCGGCACAACAGCAGGCCGAATTCTCGGTGCCAGCGGCGCCCGGACGTTCCGGTCGAAAGTAGCCAGACGCGCGGCGAGATCGGCGACTGTCGATGCTTCGAACACGTCTCGGACGCCGATGCGCAATCCGAGTGCCCTGCTCAACTGGGCAGCCACCCGCGTTGCCGACAGCGAGTTGCCACCGAGGTCGAAGAAGCTGTCAGTTGTCCCTACTCTGTCGACGCCCAAGACGTTCCCGAACACTTCCGCGACGCACCGCTCGGCGTCGGTGCGCGGGGCGATCCACTCCCGGCCGTCCGAGAATTCCGGCATGGGAAGCGCCCGGCGATCGAGCTTGCCGCTCGTGGTGAGCGGGAGTTCGGCGAGCACCATGAACACGTCGGGCACCATGTGCGCAGGCAACCGCAACCGTGCTGCGGCCCGGACGTCGCTCAGATCTACATGCTCGTCGCTTACGAGGTAGCCGACGAGCCGGTCGATGCCGCGCTCGTCCTTCCGCAGCGCGACAACCGCGTGTACTACCCTGGGTTGTTCGGCGAGGACCGTTTCGATTTCGCCGAGTTCGATGCGTTGACCGCGGATCTTCACTTGGAAATCGCGACGTCCGAGGTATTCCAGGGTGTGATCGGTGCTCCAGCGTGCCAGGTCGCCGGTGCGGTACATGCGCGAGCCTGCCACACCGAACGGATTCGCCACGAAGGCCACCGCCGTCGCCGCACACCGGTTCACATATCCGCGTGCCAACTGCACACCTGCGACGTACAACTCCCCCACCACCCCGACCGGCACCGGCCGCAACCACGCATCCAACACCACGGCCTCGACACCACGGATCGGACCACCGATCGTGACCAGGTCCCCGACACACAACGGGTCGCTGATCGCGACCAGGATCGTGGTTTCGGTCGGCCCGTACCCGTTGAACAACCGCCGGCCCGGCGCCCACACCGCCACCGTCTCCGGCGACACCGCCTCCCCACCCGCCACCAACACCTGCAACGAATCCAAACCGGCAGGCGACATCGTCGCCAACACACTCGGCGTCACGAACGCATGCGACACCCGCTGCCCCCGAATCAACTCCGCCAACTCCACACCGGCGAACACCTCCGGCGGCGACACCACCAACGAAGCACCATTCCCGTGAGCCAGCAACACCTCGAGAACCGCCACGTCGAAACCTGGAGCGGCCGCATGCAGCACTCGCGACCCACTGTCCACCCGGAAACGGTCACGCTGCTCGGCCGCGAAATTAGCCAACCCCTCGTGCGTGACTGCGACGCCCTTCGGCGTCCCCGTCGACCCCGAGGTATAGAGCACGTATGCCGCATCCCGAACATGCTGCGCACGCACCCGATCCGCATCCGTCACAGCGTCCGACGATCGCGACGCGATCGACGCCTCGATGTCCGGATCGTCGAGAACCAACAGCCGGACCCGGTCCGGAAGCAGGTTCTTCGATGCCTCGACCGTGATCGCGACCCGCACATCGGAGTCCGCGACCATATGTGCGACCCGCTCGGTCGGGTACCGCGGATCGACCGGCACGAACGCAGCGCCCGCTTTCGCCACCGCCCACACCCCGACCACGAAATCCATCGACCGCGCCATCGCCAACGCGACCTGATCACCCGGGCTCACGCCCCACTCGATCAACTCACGCGCCACACGGTTCGACCAGGCATCCAACTCGGCGTAGGACACCGTGCGCTCGCCCGAAATCAACGCCGCCGCAGCCGGGTTCCCAACCATGCCGGCAGACAACAACTCCGCCAACACTCGCGGCGCCCCGGCATTGCCACCAGACGCAGGCACCAACTCACACCGCTCACCAACCGACAACAGATCAACCACACCAAGCCGCGCTTGCGGATCGGTCGTGATAGCCCGCAGCACGGCTTCGAAGCGGGCGGCAAGACCGGACGCGGTCGCGTCGTCGATTCGGGCCTGCTGGTAGCGGATGCTGACGTGCAACTCGTCGGTCTGGTGCGCCTGAACGGTGATCGGGTAATGCGCGGCGTCACTTCCTTCCGCCGAGACTACCCGCAGACCGTCGATGTCGGCCTCGCCCAGGCCGCTGCTGTCGACCGGATACGACTCGAACACGACCAGCGTGTCGAACAACTGGCCAGCGCCCGCGGCCGACATGATCTGCGACAGTTCGACGTAGTGATGGTCGAGCAGACGGGTGTTATCCGCCTGCAATCGGTTCAGCGCGTCCTCGATGGTCCAGTCCCGGCACACGTTCACGGCGACCGGAACTGTATTGATAAACAGGCCGATCATCGACTCCACGCCCGGCAGTTCGGCAGGACGCCCGGAGACCGTGCTACCGAACACCACGCGTTCGACGCCGAGCAGGTTCCCCAGTACCACCGCCCAGGCGAACTGCACGATCGTCGCCATCGTCACCGCTTGTGCCCGAGCGAACTCCACCAACTCGGCCGTGACGGCGCGATCGAGAACAACCGCGAGATCGATCGGGATATCCACGGTCGTATCCGTGCGCGAATCGGCGACCAACGTAGGTTCGGTGAAATCGCGCAGCACGTCGCGCCACACCTCGATGCCGGTAGACCACTCGCGCCGGTCCAGCCATTCCAGGTAATCGTGATACGACGCCACGGCGGGCAACAGGTCCGCCTGTGCGCCCACCGCGTATAAACCGATCAGCTCACGCCACAGCAGCGGCAACGACCAGCCGTCCAGCAGGAGGTGGTGCACCGTCAGCACCAGCCGGAAGTCTTGCGGCGCTACGGCAATGATCAGGAACCGCAACAGCGGCGGATCGGCGGGATCGAACGCGACCGCCCGCTCGGCTGCGATCAGCTCATCCAGTTCCATTGCGCTGTCGGTCAGATCGACTCGGCGCCAGCGCACGGCGGTGTCAGCGGGAACAACCTGCGCAGGAATGCCGTCGGCCGTTCGGGTGAAAGCGGCCCGCAGGTTGGGATGCCGCTCGAGCAAGGCCGCCGCAGAACGCTCGAGCCGAGTCTCGTCGACCGTGCCCGCAAGGGCGACTACCGATTGCGCCGTATAGACGTCGAGTTCGCCCGCGGCGAGTTCGGCGTGGAACAGCAGCCCTGCCTGGAGCGGCGCCAGCGACCATACGTCGGTCAGCGGTCCGTACCGGTCGGCGAACGCGTCCAGGTCGGGCTGCGTGACGTCGACGAGCGGAACGTCTGCTCGGGAGAGTCCCCAGTCATCGTTCGCGCGGGCCGCCGTGGCGATCCCGGTCACGGCGTCGACCCAATCGTCGACGAGTTCGACCACGTCGGAGTGGTCGATCAACCGCGAGGCGTAGCCGACGTGCGCCGACAGCTGAGGTCCGGCCTCGGTGTCCACGATATTCACGTCGATCGTGACGACAGCTGCCGCAGGCATGTCCGGATCGAATGCGGCCCGCCTGTCGAACTGCTCGTCGGTCGGAATCCACGCCAGATCCGACATCGTCGTGAGGTCGACGCCGACGCGGCCGAGATTATTAAAACTGATCTGCGGCTCCGGCGACGCTGCGAGCCGGTCGGCCGTGTCGGTGTTCAGATAGCGCAGCAGGCCGTAACCGATTCCCTTGTCGGGGATCTCGCGCAGTTGGTCTTTCACAGACTTCACCGCAGCCCGCAGGTCCGCGTCCTCGATTCCGCTCAGGTCGAGCGCAACCGGATACGCGCTGGTGAACCAACCCACGGCGCGTGAAAGGTCCGCTCCCGCGGCAACCTGCTCCTCGCGCCCATGACCCTCCAGCAGGACTTTCATGCCCGCGTGTGCGATACCGCGCCGCCTGCGCCAGCGTGTCACCGCCACGGTCAGACCGGCCAGCAGCGCATCGTCGACGCTGCCGCGAACGGCGTCGGGCATCGCGTCGAGCAACGCCGAGGTCACCTGCGTCGGGATGGACACCGCCAGATGCCGCACAGTCGACTGGGTGTCGACGGCGGGATCCAGTGCCGCACGTCCCAGCAGTGGATCGGCAGCCGCACTCACCCGATGCCACAGCTCGAACTCACCGGCTCGACCCGCAGCGGCGGCGGCCAACGCGTGCGCCCACCGACGCATGGATGTGCCCTGCGCAGGCAACTCGACCGCTCGCCCCTGCGTGATCTGCTGCCAGGCAACCACCAAGTCGGGCAGCAGGATCCGCCACGACACCCCGTCGACAGCCAGGTGATGGATCACGATGAGGGCACGGGCATCGGCATCTACGCCCGGTTCAGGAAGTAGGCACACAACCTGCAGCATCCTGCCCTCGGCGGGATCGAGACGGTCGGATGCCTCGGCCAATGCCTCTTCCACCACGGCGGTGAAACCGTCGCTGCCCGGAGCCTCGTCCGCCCGGAATGTGCGGGTCGAAACCGAACCCGCGGCATCGGCGGAGCTTTCGGGCAGCACGTCCAACCGTCGTTCACGCAGCCTCGAACGCAGCATGTCGTGCTGTTCGAGCACCGCCTGCACGGTCGACGTCACGTCGTCGACTCGCGCGTCCCGCGGTAAGCGCACCAGCATCGACTGGGCGAACCGATCGGCGGCCCCGAGTCGGTCGGTGAACCAGGACACGATCGGCGTGAACGGGATTTCGCCCACACCACCCCCGGACAGCTCCTCGAGCGACACCCGTTCGACGGCGTCGGCCACTCGCGCCAGCTCTCGAACGGTCTTGCGCTCGAAGATGTCCCGAGCCGTCACGACGACACCCGCGGACTTCAGACGCGATGCCAACTGGATCGACATGATGGAATCACCGCCGAGCGCGAAGAACGAGGTTGTCGCGCTGACCGCCGCTATCCCGAGTACGTCCGCGAAGGCGGCGGCGATGGTGCGTTCCAGGTTGGTCGATGCCGCGACGGCATCGTCTCCGACGGTCTCGAAGACGGGTTCCGGCAACGCTTTCCGATCCACCTTGCCGGTCGAGGCGAGCGGCATGCTGTCGAGCACAGTTATCGTCGACGGCACCATGTGCGCGGGCAATACGGCAGCGACATGATCGAGCACGGTGCTCGGTTCGACGACCGTTCCGTGTTCGGCCACGATGTACGCGGCAAGCAGAGGTTGCCCGCCGGGTCCGCTGCGGCTGACGGTCACAGCGGAGGCCACCCTCGGATGCGCGAGCAGCGCGGCGTCGATCTCGCCGAGCTCGATGCGCTGGCCACGAATCTTGACCTGGAAATCGATGCGGCCGATGTATTCCAGCGTGCCTTGCGCGGTCCAGCGGACAATGTCGCCGGTGCGATACATCCGCGTACCCGGCCCACCGTATGGATTCGCCACGAACGCACCCGCCGTCGCCGCAGGCCGATTCAGGTACCCGCGCGCCAGCTGAGCACCCGAAAGGTACAGCTCCCCCGCTACTCCGACCGGCACCGGCCGCAACCGCGCGTCCAGAACCACGGCCTCCGCACCACGGATCGGACCGCCGATCGTGATCACGTCGGTAGGCTGCACCGGGTCACTCATCGTGATCACGATCGTCGTCTCCGTCGGACCGTAGATATTGTGCAACTGCCGCCCCGGCGCCCAGGCAGCAACCAGATCCGGAGCCACCATCTCGCCGCCGACCGCCAGCATCCGCACCGAATCGAGGTCGGCAGGCGACATCGTCGCCAACACACTCGGTGTCAGGAACGCATGCGACACCTGATGCGCCCGGATCAACTCGGCCAGATCCGGGCCGCCGAACACCTCCGGTGGCGACACCACCAAAGACGCGCAGGCCGCGTGCGCCATCAACGCCTCGAGCAGGACCGCATCGAAGGCGGGCGCCGCCACTTGCAGTACCCGCGACGTGCTGTCCACCCGATAATGATCACGCTGCTGGGCCGCGAAGCCCGCCAACCCCTCGTGTGTGACCACCACGCCCTTCGGCGTTCCCGTCGACCCGGACGTATAGACCACATACGCCGCATCCTGAATCTGGAGTGCGCGTGGGCGATCCGCGTCCGTGACCGCGTGGCCGGGATGCGCGGCGATCTCGGCGGTCGAACGCGGGTCGTCGAGCACCAGCCATCGGACACCGCCCGGCAGCGACGTGCGTGCGGCCGCGAGCGTGATCCCGACTTCGACACCGGAATCGTTCACCATGTGCGCGATCCGCTCCAGGGGATACCGAAGATCCACCGGGACGAACGTCGCGCCGGTCTTCGCTATCGCCCACATGGCAACGTGATATTCGACCGACCGCGGCACGGCCAGCGCGATAAACACTCCCGGTCCGACACCCCGGGCGAGCAGGTGACCGGCGAGCTGGTTGGCCCGACGGTCGAGCTCCCCATAGGTGATGGTCTCGGTGGCCCCGATCAGGGCAACCGCAGAGGGGTCTGCCGCCACAGCCGAAGCCAGCAGATCGGGAAGCAAACACGGACGCGTGGTGTCGCCGCCACGTGCCGGGAGCAGTCGTTCGGCCTCCTCGGCGCCGAGCAGTTCGATGTCGCCTACCGGCCGAGTCGGATCGGTGGTCATCGCTTCGAGGACGCGGACAAACCTCTCGGCGAGCGATTTCGCGGTCGATTCGACGAACAGATCTGTGGCGTAGATGATCTCGCCGTCGATTCCGGCAGGCAGATCGCCCTCGAGGCGTTCGGTCACCAACATGGTGAGGTCGGTCTTGGCCTGCGCAATGCCGGGGTCGAGGAGTTCGACACCGATACCGGGCAGCTCGAACCGAACCGCGCGGGTGTTCTGCAGCCCGAACATCACCTGATACAGCGGCGAATACGCCGTCGATCGCGGACGTCCGAGGACGTCGACCAGCCGTTCATAGGGCAGATCCGCGTGTGCGAGCGCCTCCAGGTCGGCGCCGCGTACCTCTGCCAGAAGTTCCCGGAACGACCGGTCGTCGCGGACCTGTGTGCGCAACACCACTGTGTTGACGAACATGCCGACCAGATCGTCCAGCGCCCGCCTGCCGCGACCGGCGACGGGGGTGCCGACCGAGACGTCCTCGCTGTGCGCGGTGCGAGCCAACAGGATCGCCAACGCCGCGTGCAGCACGACGAACACGGTGACCCCCTCACGGTGCGCCAGCCGCACGATGTCGTCGTGCAGCCGCGCCGACATGCCGAAGCGAACGTTGCCACCGGCCATCGACATCGTGGCGGGCCGAGGCCGATCGGTCGGCAGGCCGAGCAGTTCTGGGGAATCGCCGAGGACCTTGGTCCAGTGCGCGATCTGCTGCGCGATCACGGACGTCGGATCGTCCTCGGAACCGAGCATCTCCTGCTGCCACATCGCGTAGTCGGCGTACTGGACTTCCAGCGGTTCCCACTGCGGCGCTTGACCATTCACACGCGCCCGATAGGCGGCGAACACATCACGGGCGAGCGGCGCCATCGACGAGCCGTCGGCCGCGATGTGGTGGACCACGAGCACCATCACATGATCGTGGGCGCCGGTGCGATACAGCCGTGCCCGCACGGGCGCCGATTCCGCGATATCGAAACCCGCCCCGACGGCATTCCGGATCCGGTCGGCCAGCTCGGTCTCGTCGGCGACCGGCTCCGGATCAAATTCCACGTCCGCGGCGATTGCCGCGACATCCTGCACGACCTGACACGGTTCGCCGTCGACAGCGGGATACACCGTCCGCAATGGCTCATGCCGAGTCACCACGTCGAGGAACGCCGCCCGCAACGCATCGACGTCCAGCGGGCCGGTCAACCGGGCCGCGAAACAGATGTTGTATGCCGCCGAGGCGGTATCGAACTGGTTGAGGAACCACATCCGTCGTTGAGCTGCCGCCAACGGGACGGCTGCGGGGCGTGGACGCGACGCGAGCGGAATCACCGTAGAACGGGTTCGCATCGCGATCCGTTCGGCCAATCCGGCAATCGTCGGTGCGTCGAAAATGTCACGGATGCCGACCTCGACACCGAGAGCTGCCTCGGCCCGCGCCGCGATCTGGGCAGCCGAGAGCGAGTTGACACCGATCTCGAAGACGTTCGCCGTCACGCTCACCCGTTCGGCACCCGTGATCTCGGCGACAACATTCGCAAGCACCACTTCGCGATCGGTTCGAGGCGACACGAATTCCTCGCTGTCGTCGAACACCGGTTGCGGCAACGCGGCTCGGTCGAGCTTGCCGTTCGCGGTGAGCGGCATCGAATCGAGCACCTGCACACCGGCCGGAACCAGGTACGACGGCAGCGAGCGAATGAGCTGGTCGCGAATCGCACGGCCATCGGTCACCGCACCGGGTACGAGGGTCACGTATCCGACGATTCGTTCCGCCGTCGCGACTGCCACAGCATGCGCGACCTGCGGAATCGCATAAAGCGCCGCTTCGATGTCACCCGGTTCCACCCGCTGACCGCGCACCTTCACCTGGAAGTCACTGCGGCCCAAGAACTCCAGCTCCCCGGTTTTCGTCCACCGGACCAGATCTCCGGTGCGATACAGCCGCTCACCCGCCACACCGAACGGGTGCGCGACAAAGGCACCGCAAGTGAGGTCGGCGTGTGCGTGATAACCGCGCGCCAACTGCACACCCGACACATACAGGGCGCCGACGACACCGACCGGTGCCGGTCGCAGTCGCATGTCAAGCACGTAGACCTTCATGCCGGACACCGGCGCACCGATCGGGACCGTCGTATGGGTTGTCACACCCGGCAGGCACCGCGCAGCTGTGACGACCTCCGCCTCCGCCGGGCCGTACCAGTTCACCACCTCGGCAGTCACGAACACGCGCGCCGCAGCGTCGACGGTGCGCTGCGCCAGCGCCTCACCCGCGGCGAATACCCGCCGGATCGAGGGCAGCTGTGCGGCGCCCGTGGCTTCGAGGAGAACGTCGAGCATCGACGGGACGAAGTGCACCGTGGTGACCTGATGACGTGCGATGACGCCTGCCATGTACACCGGGTCGCGGTGCCCGTCGGGTTCGGCAACGACGATCTGCGCACCGGTCTGCAGCGGCCAGAACAACTCCCACACGGCGATGTCGAACGTGATCGGAGTCTTGTACAGCACCACGTCGGACGCGTCGTGTGGCCACTGCTGCTGCGCCCACGCCAACTGACTCATGGTCGCGGCATGGGTCAGGGCGACCCCCTTGGGAACGCCGGTGGAGCCGGAGGTGAACAGGACGTAGGCCACGTTGTCCGGCCGAAGCGGCGCAACCCGCTCCGCATCCGTGATCGGGGCATCGGACAGACTGGCCACGTCCACTCGATCGCTCCGAGCGGACTCGAATCCATCTGGCAGTTCATCGCCGTCCGCGGATGTCGTGAGCACCACCAACGGCCGTGCCGCGCTCAGCACGCGCGCGATCCGGGGGCCTGGATGATCCGGGTCGATCGGAAGGAACGCGGCGCCGGTCTTCACCACAGCGTAAATTGTCGTAATGAGTTCGGTCGACCGGCGGATAGCCACCGCCACAACGGTTTCCGGCCCCGCACCGCGTGCGATGAGCCACCGGGCCAGACGATTGACACGGGTGTCGAAATCCCGGTAGGTCAACGCGCTGCCGTCTGGAAGGCGGATCGCCGGAGCGTCCGGGGTGCGTGCGACCTGTGCGTCGAAGGCATCGACAAGGGTACGGCCGTGTGTGGCGGGGCCGGCGGTGTCGTTCCATCGCTCCAACACCTGATGCCGCTCTGCGGCATCGAGCAGCTCGATCTCGCCGACGGTCGAATCGGCATCGGTCGCGGCGACATCGAGTACACGGACGAATTGTTCGGCGAAACGCCGTACGGTGTCCTCGTCGAACAGGTCAGTGGCATACGTCAGGCGCAGCGTCATGCCGGTCGGCTCGTTCTGCGTGCCGTGTCCCTCCGCCATCATGAGCAGCAGGTCGTAGATCGCGGCGCCCTCGCCCGGGTCCACGTTCTCGACGGTGAGACCTGGAAGTTCGACGCGAGCTCGCTCCATGTTCTGGTAGGCGAGCATTACCTGGAACAAAGGGGTGTGCGCTGTCGACCGCGCCGGATTCAGCGCATCCACCAACTGCTCGAACGGGACGGTGGCATGGTCGAAGGCCTCGATGTCGGTGCGCCGCACCTGATCCAGCAGGCTCATGAACGTCTGATCGAGCGTGATCCGGGTGCGCATCACCAAGGTGCTGACGAACATCCCGACGAGGTTGTCCAGCGATCTGTTGCCACGGCCCGCGTGTGGCACACCGATTGTGATGTCGTCACTGCCGGACAGCTTCGACAGCAACACCGCAAGAGCCGTGTGCACCACCATGAACGTCGTGGCCCCGGCTCGGCGCGCCAGCGACTCGACCCTGCCCTGCAGCTCGCCGGGGATCGTGATGTGGATCACCGCGCCGCGTTGTGTCTGCCCGATCGGCCGCGGCCGATCGGTCGGCAGCTCGATCAGTTCCGGTATGCCCGCGAGTTGGGTTCGCCAGTAGGCGATGTCGCGGGCCACGTACGAAGCCGGATCGTCCGCCGAGCCGAGCACCTCGCGCTGCCAGAGGGCGTAATCGGCGAATTGCACTGTCAGCGGCGCCCAGTCCGGCGCAATCCCGCTGGACCGCGCCCGATAGGCCGTGACGATATCGGTGGCAAGCGGCGCCACCGAATAGCCGTCGCAACTGATGTGATGCACGGCCAACGCGACCGTCCAGGCCGTGTCCGACAGCTGATACAGCGCTATGCGCAATGGCACGCCCTTCGACACATCGAATCCGACGCTCGAGAACTCGGCCAACCGGCGTGACAGCTCGCGCTCACCGATCGGCTGCGGCGTGAGATCGCACATCGCAACGAGGTCGGCCGCGTCCAGCACGACCTGCGTGGGCGTGCCGTCGACTGCCGGATACATGGTGCGCAAGCTCTCGTGCCGCTCGATGACATCACCGACGGCCGCTGTCAGCGCATCGATATCGAGGACACCGTCGAGCCGAATCGCGAGCGGCACAACGTATCCGGCCGAATCGGGATCGAACTGGTTGAGGAACCACATCCGGGCCTGTGCCTGCGAGAGCGGAAGGCGATCCGGCCGCGGCTTCCGAGTCGGCGCGGGAAGACTCGGCACCGCACGCAGCTGCGAGATACGCTCGGCCAGTTCGGCAACAGTGGGCGCCTCGAATATCACTCGCACCGGTATGGACACGTCGATGACGTCGCCGACACGGCTCAGCGCGCGAGTCGCGATGAGCGAATTTCCGCCCAAGTCGAAGAAGTTGTCGTCCGCGCCGATCTCGGGCAGGCCGAAAAGCTCACTGAAGACCCCGGCGATGGCCTCCTCGACGAGCCCCCGCGGCGCCCGGTACTCAGACTCGTGGCTGCTCGGATCCGGCACGGGCAACGCCCTGTAGTCGACCTTGCCGTTCGCCGTGAGCGGGATCGAGTCGATCCGGATCACCGGTGACGGCACCATATAGGCGGGCAGTCGTTCCAGCAGAAAGCCCCGAACCCGCTTGGCATCGAGCGCCTCTTCGGCTACCACGTAGGCGATCAAGCGCTGCTCGCCGCGATCGGTGCGCACCTGCGCGACGGCCGCGCTCACCTGCTCGTGTGCGAGCAACGCGGCTTCGATGTCGCCCAGTTCGATCCGCAGGCCGCGAACCTTCACCTGAGAGTCCGCGCGGCCAACATATCGCAGGCTTCCGCCTCCGTCCCAGCGAACCAGGTCGCCAGTGCGATACAGGCGAGAACCGTCCGGACCGCCGAAGGGATCGGCGACGAACGTCGCCGCCGTCAGGCCGGGACGTTCGTGGTATCCGCGGGCCAGCTGGACACCCCCCAGGTACAACTCACCGGTCACTCCGACGGGAACGGGATGTAGCCGTGAATCCAACACGTGCACAACCACGTTCGCCTCAGGGACGCCGATCGGCACCGCCACGCCGTCGAACGCATCGATTGGGTGAGCGGTCACACTGACCGCGGCCTCGGTCGGCCCGTAGAGGTTGTCGATGCGCGCATCGCTGAGATCCCGGAACCGGCGGACGGTGTCGGCAGGGAGCGCCTCGCCGATGCACAGCACACGCCGGAGGTCCGGGAACTCGCGAGCGGCGGGCACCTCGAGGAATGCCGAGAGCAATGACGGCACGAAATCCACTGTCGTCACCCGATACTCTGCCATCAGCCGTGCGACGGCGCTGGGGTCGCTGTGCGCGTCGGCACCCGCGACAACCAACGATGCACCACATATCAACGCGGAGAACAGTTCCCAGACCGACAGGTCGAATGTGACCGGCGTGCGCAGCATCATGACGTCATCGCCGTCGAGCCGATAGTGATCGCGCATCCACCGGAGTTGATTCACCACGGCGGCGTGCGGCATCGCCACGCCCTTCGGCACACCCGTCGAGCCGGAGGTGTAGATGACATAGGCCAGGTCGTCCGGATTCAGCGGCCGGTTCCGATCGGCATCGGTCACCGTCGACGAATCCGCGTGCCCGGCGCCGAGCTCCTCGAGCGCCCAGACCGGCACATCGTCGGGCAGACTCGCCTCGTCGGCCAGGCGGGTGAGAACCGCACTGGGCTGCGCGACGCTGAGAACGGCACGCACGCGGTCGACCGGATGATCCGGATCCAAGGGCAGGTAGGCCGCGCCGGCCGCGTGGATCGCGTACAGCGCCGTCAGCAGATCGACGGAACGCTGCATAGCAACCGCCACAACGGTTTCCGGGCCGACGCCGCGTCCGATCAGCACTCGGGCCAGCGAATTCACCCGCGCCGCGAACTCACGATAACTGAGCCGAGTTCCGTTCTCGGCATCGAGCACGGCCGTGCTCTCGGGCGTCGCCGCTGCCTGCGCGGCGAACAAGTCCGCGATCGTCGAGGCCGACGACTCGGTCGTCACCCCTGTCGATCGCGCGGTCAGTTCACGCGCCTCGTGTGCGGTCAGCAGGTCGATCTCACCGATGGCGCGTGTGGGGTCGGCCACGGCCTCGCGCAGCAGCCGCAGGTAGCGGTCGAACATCGAGGTGATCGTTGCCTCGTCGAACAGGTCTGTCGCGTAACCGAACTCGACTGCCATGTCGCCCGGTTCACCACCCGGCTCGATGGCATCGACGAGATTCAGATGCAGGTCGTATTTGGCCACGCTCGGGTCCGCCAGGTGGGCCGAAACCGTCAGGCCCTCGAACTCCACTGTAGGGATCTCGATGTTCTGGAACGAGAATCCCACCTGGGTCAACGGTGCGTGTGCAGTCGTGCGCGGCGGATTCAGCACCTCGACGAGGCGCTCGAACGGAATGTCGGCGTTCTCGAACGCGGCCAGATCGGTGGCCCGGACTTGATCCAAAACACGAATGAAGGAGTCGTCGGGCTCGATGTGCGTCCTCAGGACCAGCGTGTTGACGAACATTCCGATCAGGCCGTCGAGCCCAGGCTCGCCCCGACCCGCGATCGGCGTGCCGACCGCGATGTCACCGGTTCCCGACAGCCGCGCGAGCAGCACCGCGAATGCCGCATGTGTCACCATGAAGACCGTCGTGTCGTGGCGGCGGGCCAGCGCAGCCACGTCCCGATGGAGATCCGCGGGCAGTGCCGCCGACACTGTCGCGCCGCGGAACGACTGCTTCACCGGCCTCGGACGGTCGGTGGGCAGATCGAGCACCTCGGGCAGATCGGCGAGAGCCGCCAGCCAATACTCGGTCTGAGCGACGGTCGGGCTATGCGGGTCGTCCTCGGTGCCGAGCAACTTCCGTTGCCACAACGCGTAATCCGCGTACTGCACCGGCAATGGCGCCCATTGCGGCGGCTGCTGCCGAACACGAGCCTGGTAGGCGGTCATCAGGTCCGCGGCGAGCGGTGCGAGCGACGACCCGTCGATGCTGATGTGATGAACGACGAGAACCAGGATGTGTTCCTCCGGTGCGCTGCGCAGCAACGCAATCCGACATGGGACCTCGGATGTGACGTCGAATCCGACCGCCACTTCGGCGGTGATGCGCGCCTCGACGTCGCTCTCCGCGACGGCGACCGGGGTCAAACGGGACAAGGCCACGTCCACCGGGACGATCATTTGGTGCGGTCCGCTGTCGCTGTCCGGATATATGGTCCGGAGTGATTCGTGTCGGTCGAGCACATCCGCGATCGTCGCGTGCATGGTGGCCACGTCGAGATTTCCCGACATGCGTACGACCAGCGGAACGTTGTACACCGGGGAGCTCGTGTCGAACTGATTGAGGAACCACATACGGGCTTGTGCGGGTGACAGCGGGATCCGGTCCGGGCGCTCCTGCGGCACAAGCGGTTCCCGTTCCACCACGTTGGCGGTCCGAAGATGCTCCGCCAACGCCGCGATGGTCGGCGCCTCGAACATCACGCGCAGCGGAACATCGACGCCGAATGCGCCGCTCAGTCGCGCTGCCGCCCGGGTAGCCGACAGCGAGTTGCCGCCGAGATCGAAGAAGCTGTCGAGGACGCCGACTCGCTCGATTCCCAGGACTTCCGCGCAGACACCGGCGACGACCTGCTCGGCCGCGTCGCGCGGCGCGACGAACTCGGTGCTGGTAGCAAACACCGGTTCCGGCAGCGCTGCACGGTCGACCTTGCCCACCGACGACAGCGGCAACGTGTCGAGCGCGATCACCGTGTCCGGGACCATGTGCGACGGCAAGCGTTGCGCGGCGTAATTCAACAGCTCCGCGTTGTCGATAGCGCCGTTCGCGGGCATCACGTAGGCGGCCAGTCTCGATCCGCCGTCCGTCGCTACGCCCACCGTCACCGCTGCCACCACATTGGGGTGTCCGGCGAGGACGGCTTCGATTTCGCCGAGTTCGATGCGTTGACCGCGGATTTTCACTTGGAAATCGCGGCGTCCGAGGTATTCCAGGGTGTGATCGGCACTCCAGCGTGCCAGGTCGCCGGTGCCGTACATGCGGGTACCGGGGCGACCATAGGGGTTGGCGATGAACGTGACGGCTGTGGCGGCGGGTTGGTTGAGATATCCGCGGGCCAGTTGTACACCCGCGACGTACAACTGTCCCGTCACCCCGACCGGCACCGGCCGCAACCACGCATCCAACACCACGGCCTCGACACCACGGATCGGACCACCGATCGTGACCAGGTCCCCGACACACAACGGGTCGCTGATCGCGACCATGATCGTGGTTTCGGTCGGCCCATACCCGTTGAACAACCGCCGGCCCGGCGCCCACACCGCCACCGTCTCCGGCGACACCGCCTCCCCACCCGCCACCAACACCTGCAACGAATCCAAACCGGCAGGCGACATCGTCGCCAACACACTCGGCGTCACGAACGCATGCGACACCCGCTGCCCCCGAATCAACTCCGCCAACTCCACACCGGCGAACACCTCCGGCGGCGACACCACCAACGAAGCACCATTCGCGTGGGCCAGCAGCAACTCCAACACCACCGCGTCGAAACCCGGCGCCGCCACCTGCAACACCCGCGACCCGTGCTCGACCCGGTAGCGTTCGCGCTGCTCGGCCGCGAAATTCGCCAGCCCTTCGTGCGTGACCGCGACGCCCTTCGGGGTGCCCGTCGACCCCGACGTGTACACCACGTACGCCGTATCCGAGACACGGCATGCACGCACCCGATCCGCATCCGTCACCACCGCCGAGGACCGCGACGCAATCAACGCCTCGATGTCCGGATCGTCGAGAACCAACAGCCGGACCCGGTCCGGAAGCAGGTTCTTCGATGCCTCGACCGTTATCCCCACCCGCACATCGGAGTCCGCGACCATATGCGCGACCCGCTCGGTCGGATACCGAGGATCGACCGGCACGAACGCAGCACCCGCCTTCGCCACCGCCCACACCCCGACCACGAACTCCACCGACCGCGCCATCGCCAACCCGACCTGATCACCCGGGCCCACACCCCAACCGATCAACTCACGCGCCACACGATTCGACCAGGCATCCAACTCGGCGTAGGACACCTCGCGCTCACCCGACACCACCGCCACCGCCACCGGATCCCCCACCGACAACAACTCCGCCAACACCCGCGCCGCCTCGGCACTACCACCCGACGCAGGCACCAAACCCACCCGCTCACCAACAGACAACACATCCACGCCACCCACCCGCATCTCCGGGTTCGACACGAACGCCTCGAGAATCCGATTCAATCGGGCGGCAAGCTGCTCGACGGTCCCCCGGTCGAACAGATCCGTCGCATAGTTGATCCGCAGTGCGACATCGCCACCTGCGGCGGTGTTTTCGGCGACGGTGACGATGATGTCCACCTTCGCCGGTTCGCGCCCCGGATCCAGGATCTCGACCGTGAGGTCGGGCAGCTCCAAGCTCGCGCGGTCCATGTTCTCGAAGGCGAGGTACACCTGGCACAGTGGTGCGTACGCCATCGACCGCTTCGGATCGACTTCTTCCACGACGCGTTCATACGGCAGGTCGCTGCAGGCGAAGGCATCGGCATCGATGTCTTTGACCCGCGCCAGGAATGCGGTGAACGATTCGTCGAAACGCACCTCGGTACGCAGGGGCACGGTGTTGACGAACATGCCGATGAGCAGCTCGAGCGCGCGCTCGCCCCGACCCGCGACCGGTGTGCCGATGGTGATATCCGAGGAGCTCGACAGGCGGGAGAGCAGAACAGCCAACGCGGCGTGGACCACCATGAAGGTCGTGACGTGCGCCGCGCGGGCCAATCGCTCGATCCCGGCAAAGGTCTCGGCCGAAATCACGGTGTCCGCGACGTCGCCGAGCATGGACTGGCGGGCCGGACGCGGACGGTCGGCGGGAAGTTCCAGCACCGGCGGCATCCCCGCCAGTTGCCCTGCCCAATAACGCAACTGGTGTGACGCCAGGGAGTCCGGATCGTTCTCATCGCCGAGCAGGCTGCGATGCCAAATGCTGTAGTCGGCGTACTGCACCGTCAATGGTTGCCAGTCCGGCGTCTTCCCCTCCGACCTCGCCCCGTAGGCGGCTGCGACATCGGCCGCGAGTGGTCGAAGGGACGATCCGTCGCAGCAGATATGGTGCAGGACAACGACCAGTGCATGACGTCGGCGGTCGGCTGTCGCGAGCAGCGCGACCCGGATCGGCGGGCGTTCGCGCACGTCGGTCCCCATCGATGCCAGCTCGCGAATCCGGTTCGCGATGTCGCCGGCGTCGGTCGGCTTCGGCGTCAGATCGAAATCGGCGACGACCTGCTCGGCCGACAGAATGACCTGTGCCCCTTCCCCATCCACGGCAGGATAGACGGTGCGCAGCGACTCGTGCCGATCGATCACGTCCGTCAGGGCCGCACGCAGCGCTGCGGCGTTGAGACGTCCGGTCAGCTGCACCACCAGCGGAATGTTGTACGCCGCGGACGCCGGATCGGCCTGATTGACCAGCCACATCCTGTTCTGCGCCGGCGACAACGGGATGGGCTCGACCCGCGCCGTCGCTCTCAGCGCAAGCCGGCCGGGGCGGTGCTCGCCTTCGATATGCGCTGCGAGTTCGGCGACGGTCGGTTTAAGGAACAGATCGCGGACCGACACGCCGCATCGGGTCACCTCGGCGATGCGCACGGCGGCACTGGTCGCAGTGAGCGAATTGCCGCCCAGTTCGAAGAAGCTGTCCAACACGCCGACCCGCTCCGTACCCAGAACCTCGGCGAAGACGTCGGCGATCGACTCCTCGACGACCGTACGTGGCGCTACGTACGCCGCGGCCGAATCGAACACCGGCTCGGGCAGCGCACGCTGGTCTAGTTTGCCGTTGACGGTCAGTGGCAACGCCGACAACACGACGATGCCGGCCGGGACCATGTATTCCGGCAGCAGTGCTCCAACGTGCGCGCGAAGCGAGTCGGCCTCACAGACCGTGTCGCCATCAGCCACGACGTATCCGACCAGCCGGGCCGCCTCCGTGCCGGGAAGATGCATGACGACGACCGCCGCCGAGACAGCGTCGTGGGTCAACAGCGCGTTGCGGATCTCGTCCAACTCGATCCGGAACCCGCGTAGCTGCACCTGCTGGTCGGCTCGGCCGCGGTATTCCAGCTCGCCCTTGTGATTCCATCGTGCGACATCGCCGCTGCGATAGAGGCGCTCGCCCGGCTTGCCGAACGGGTCGGCGACGAAGCGTCCCCCGGTCAACGCAGGTCGGTTGAGATAGCCGCGGGCGAGTTGGTCTCCCGCGACGTAGATCTCACCCCAGGCTCCCAGCGGAACCGGGCGCAACCGCCCGTCCAGGACATACGTGCGCAAACCCGGCAATGCCGGGCCGATCGTGCTCGGCGCGCCCGGCACGGCGGTTTTCGGTGTCAGGCCGAGGTAGGTGACGAAGACGGTGGTTTCGGTGATCCCGTAGCTGTTGGCCAGCACGGGCAGGGTCGGGTTGTGTTCATACCAGTCCGCCAACCCCGCCGGGTTGAGAGCTTCGCCCGACAGAACGACCAGGCGAAGGAAAAGCTCACCGTCGAGCTCACCTGCGTGCGCGTACCGCTGTTGTGCGGCCGCGAATTGGTGGAACGCCGACGGCGTTTGGTTGAAGACGGTCACCTTCTCGCGCGCCGCGAGGCGCACGACGTCGTCCGGCGAACGCGTCGTGAGGCTGTCCACGACGACGACACGGCCGCCGGTGACCAGCGCGCCGAATATTTCCCACACCGAGTAGTCGAACGCGATCGAGTGGAAGAACGTCCAGACGTCCTCGGCCCGGACTCCGATCTCGGCACACGCGTTCACCAAGTAGGTGGCGACGGCGCGATGGGTTATCGACACACCCTTCGGTCTACCGGTCGATCCGGACGTGTAGATGACATAGGCGACGTGGTCAGAACACAGCGAGCCCGTCCGATCGGCATCGGTGATCGGGTCCGAGGCATCATCGCAGGAGGCGGCGGGGACCTCGTCGAACAGCAACACGCGGCCGGGATCGCCCGGAACGTGCTCGCGCATGCTCCGGTTCGTCACGACAACGATCGGATCGGCATCGTTCAGCACGTACTCCAGCCGCTCGGCCGGATGAGCCACGTCCAACGGCAGATACCCGGCGCCCGACTTCAGCACGGCCAGTACGACGACGATCAGATCGATATCCCGTGGCATCGCGATGGCCACCAGTGATTCCGGCCCCGCACCGAGGGCGACAAGCCTGCGGGCGAACCGGTTGGACCGCTCGTCCAGCTCGCGGTAGGTGAGGGCGGTCGCGCCCGACGTGACGGCCACCGCGGACGGAGTGGCGGCAGCCTGTCGCGTCAGCATATCCACCAGTGTCGAGGAGGGCGATTCGCCGTCGCGGCCCGCGAGTTCCCCGACGATTCGCAGCTCCTCGTCGAGGCCGACGAGCTGGATGTCGACGATGGGGGTATCGACGGGCGACTCCATCAGCCGATGCAGGAACTCGATGAACCGGTCTGCGTGCGATTCGAGTTCATCCTGGCCGTACAGGTTCGCGTTACCGTGCAGTTCGATGAGCAGCGGCGCATCGGCACCGGAGCGGTACAAGTTCAGCTGCAGGTCGTCGAGCGCCCCCGAGGTCAGTGCGCGGTATCGGCCGACGGCTGCCCCGAGGCGAATCTCGGAGTCGAAGAACAGGATGTTGACGATCGGACCGAACGAGTTCGCGGCCGCGTCCAGCGCGTTCGAGTCGCGGCGCATATCCTCGAACCGGTAAAGCTGGTGCCGCATCGCCGAGACGAGTTCGGACACCGACCCGCGGACCAACTCCTCCACGGTGGTCGTCGCATCCACGGCGAATCGAATCGGCACCATGTTCGCCAACATCGCGGCGGCATTGCGCAGGCGCATCGTCACTCGCCCGCTCACTGGCATCGACAACACCACATCGTCGGTACCTGTCATCCGGGCGAGGAACGCGGCGAACGCGGCGATCACCACCTGCGCGGGCGACGCTCCCAGGTCGTCAGCGAAGCGATCGAGCATGTCGGACAACCGCGACGGAAGCTCCCCGCCGGCTACGCGGTCGACTTTGCTCCACCGCGCGGTGCGACCGGACAGACTCGCCGGCGTCGGAAGATCGGCAACCTTGTCGAGCCAGTACGCTTTGTCGTTCTCGAACCGGGAGCTGGCGCGATAAGCGCGCTCCGCCTCGACGATGTCGCGCAACCCGGCCGCCACCAACCGTGCAGGCCGCCTGCCCTCGAGGATGGCGTTGTAGTGCTCGGCGATCCGGGTCACGACGTTGAACGCGCCGTAACCGTCGATCACGAGATGGTGGGCACGCCCGTACCAGAGATACCGGTCCTCGGCGAGCCGGATGAGCCGCGTCGCGGTGAGCCGGTCACGGCTCAGATCGACAGCCTTGGTGTTGTAGTCGCGGCGCATCCATTCCATCGCCGCCGCGAACGGATCGTCCTCATCACTGACATCCAGCAGAGCCTCGTCGTAGATGATGCTGCGGTCGACGAATTGATATGGGCGACCGTCGGACTCGACCACCCGCACCACCAGAGACTCGGTTTCCTCCCCGACGTTGGTCACCGCCTGGCTGAACGCATCGACGTCCACCGGGCCTTCGATCTCGACGTACTGTGCGATGTTGACAGCCGGTCCGCCGGGCATGTTGTCCGCGAACCACATGCCGTACTGCGCCCTCGAGAGCGGAATCAGACCCAGATCGCCGTCCGCAGTTCCGGCTGACTTCAGATTCATCCTATGACCCCTCACTCAGACTCGGAGGCACTACGGCACGTTGGAAATACGCCGTCCTGCCTTTGTCCGACTTTGCCCTTATATGCACTTTGTCTACTTCGAAGCGGTGCTACACCTGCTCCCGAACGCGGCGATCATGTACAGCGTGTGGCTCGCCCCTCCGCGCCTCGGAATCCGAACCGAGCGCCGAGCTGCCTGTGCAGCGACTCCCCCACCTCCGATTTGCCAAGGTTTCCCAACGTCTCGAAATCTGAAAAGTAAGACTTTCGAACATGCGGCAAAGCGCCCCAGGATCACGTGCAATCAGCTATCCAACAGCATTTTCGCTCAGTCTAGCCATACCAGACCGTCTGACCTGCGTAGGAAGACGGCGTTTCGGTCGTTGGTTCGAGGAAAGCGACCGCGACGACGGCGCTCGACACTGCCACACCGACACAGGTGGCGGTCCGCCATCGAAGAGAATCAGCTGTACAAAGCCCAAATCGAGCGCAGTGATGACGCGCGGGACATCCTCAACTCCGGGTCGGAACCAGCGACGGATGGAGTTGCCCCGAATGAAGGCGCCGACGACTTCCGCGCGCCTTCATCTTCCTCGCGAGCACACCCGGCCGCTACCAGGCGTACCTCGCTAGGATCATGGCAATACTCCGGCAACTGCACACTTCGCCGTCCGAAGAACTCGAGTTCTCTTTTTCTACCTCGCGAAGTGAATCCTCTGCTACCCAGTTCCACACCGAATCCGACGTTCATCCGGCTCTGTCAAAAAATTCTATCTGAGTAATTTTCGACAAATATCCTAAAAAGGCAGAGTTTCGTATCTGCGGCAAAACGATTCTCCCGATAATTCACGGCATTCAGCAAGAACCGGACCGGCTGGTGGGGAGTTCTGATTCCCGGAAAGGGCGGCATCGGCGCGGGACGGTCCTCTGGGAACTCCGATCGGGCAGACCGGCTCACGCTCGGCTCATCGACGCGGTCGGCGATCAACTCCGCACGTGCATAGCCGAACCACATCCCAGCCTAGGAATTAGCCGACTTATTGACGGCACTGCGGCCCGGCCGGGAGAACATCCGCCCGAGAAAATGATGGATCCCGATCGCTCCTTCGACGACTTCCGAGTCCACGCCGATCTCGGCAAACCACATCGTCGCGTGATCATCGAACGAATCCGAACCTTCCAGCCATCGGTCCGATGACCTGACCATTGCTCCCTTCTGGGGCGAATTCATCGATAATCCGCAGGTTCGGGTTGGTGCGACACCCGATATCAGGCCCTATGACAAGCCCCCATCAGAGCACTTGACTGCGGCCACGGAGATATGGGCCGATACCGATGACAATAACGACGTCCGATGTCCAGGCGGTCATGGCGATTCTCCTTCGGGTAGACAGGGTCAGCGGCCGATGAGCCGCATCTGTGCTTCTTCGTGGTGTTCTCCCGCTGCCGGGGTAAGGTGGTTGAGCTTGCTGATCTGTTCGGCGGTCAGTTCGATGCCGTCGGCGGCTGTGTTCTCCTCGACGCGGGAGACCCGTTTGGTGCCGGGGATCGGGGCGATGTCGTCGCCTTGCGCCAGCAACCAGGCCAGCGCTACCTGCGCTGGGGTGGCGCCGACCTCGGCGGCGATGGCCTCGACCTCGTCGGCGATGCGCAGGTTGTGTTGGAAGTTCTCGCCGGTGAAGCGGGGGTTGGTCTTACGCCAGTCGCCGTCGGCGAGCTGGTCGGTCGAGCGGATCTGCCCGGTGAGGAAGCCGTGGCCCAGCGGCGAGTAAGGCACGAACCCGATTTCCAGCTCACGCAGCAGCGGCAACACCGAGGCTTCGGGGTCACGGGTCCACAGCGAGTACTCCGACTGCACGGCGGTGACCGGGTGTACGGCGTAGGCGCGACGGATGGTGTCGACCCCGGCCTCGGACAGGCCGATGTAGCGGACCTTGCCCTCGGCCACCAGCTCGGCCAGCGCGCCGACGGTGTCCTCGATCGGGGTGTTCGGGTCGACGCGATGCTGGTAGTACAGGTCGATGTGGTCGGTGCCGAGCCGCTGCAGCGAGCCCTCGACGGCGATGCGGATGTTCGCCGGGCTGCTGTCGAGGTTGCCGGGGCCACCGCCGGTGTGCGAGATCATCCCGAACTTGGTCGCCAGGACGACCTCGTCGCGGCGGTCCTTGATCGCTCGGCCGACGAGTTCCTCGTTGGTGTAGGGACCGTAGACCTCAGCGGTGTCGAGGAGGGTGACGCCCAGAAGGAGGGCACGGTGGATGGCGCGGATGGACTCGTCGTCGTCGCTGCCCGCTCCGGTGTAGCCGAAGGACATGCCCATGGCTCCCAGACCGATACGGGAAACATCCAGATCGCCCAACTTGATGTGCTTCATAGTGGAAGGCTCCAGTCCTCGATGTGTTCACGGTTCGTGCTCTGATCTCGGCATTGCCTCTCGGGCATCGCGTTCGGTCGCAGTGTCCCTGGCCCGCCCAATGTCGTGTTTTGCCGACTACCACGCAATCAGCGGCGCCGTGATGTAGTCGTCGGTGTCGAGTTCGCTGGCACCCGGCTGAAGCTAGCGCGGGATTCAGGCGGGCGGGGCCAGTTCAATGTAGGCGAAGTCGAGCATGCCGACTTGGGCCATGGGCAGCGACTGCATCACGGCTTCGGCCGAGTCAAGATCTCCGGTGTCGAGGATGAGGTAGGCACCGGTTCCGTCGGCTGGTCGCGTCACCGTCCCCACGGCGGTCCTGCCCGGGCCCGGTCTGCGCACCGAAACGAAGCGGTTCACCATGTCGATCCCCTCTTCATCGTCATCGCAGAAAGCCGGTGAGAGCCTTCTCGCGGCAACACAGCGGCCGGGTCTCACGCCCTCGGCACTATCGGGCACTGCCGATGAAACCGCAGGTAGCACGCGTATGGGAGGACCAGTTGATACATGTACTGACAGAACACCCCACTGTCTTCGGAGTGACCTCAGCCTCGAGCTTATGGACAACCGGACTGAGATCCGAGAGTTCCCCGCCCCCGATTGATGCGGAAGCGATCGGAGCCGCGCGAATTTTGTTGTCGCAGTTGGGCATCGCTCCCGCCGATCTGCTCACTGCCGCGCCGCTGGTTCCGACATTCGGCGAGGTCGTCTCGAAAGTGCGGACCACACTTGGTGCAGGCACACTGCGCACCTACGTGCATCCACCTCAACCGACTGGAAAAACACCTGGCGTAATTACCGGCCTCGATGCGGTGTCCAAGGCCGACCTCGACGAGATGGCGCGCACCGTAGGCGACAAGCAGGCCGAACCGCGCTACCCGAGGTGGCACGACCGCGATAGAGCATTACCCCGAAAGCACTATCGCGCCCCAACCACAACGGTTCCACCCCACGCCACATCCCTGACGTACCAGTAGTCCAGAGAAACATCCTGATGGTCTCGCGAATGCGCGAAGAAGCCCGAGCGGGCTGACCCGCCGGGCAGGGCGGTGGCCACCGCCGTGTGGCACTGCGGACCAACGGTTGCCGCTGCCAGCCTCATCCTCGCAGGCAACTTCGCCTCCCCCATGCTCGCCGGCGCCCGCATCTTCACCCAATTGGCTTCGTGATCTCCGCCGGAATCAGTCGACGCGGCCGCACTCATGTCCGCCTTGAACCCTTCCGCGTGACTATTTCCCTTATAGTGCGGATTGCGGTCGAGTTCGGCGCCAGATGAGGCAACCCGGATCTATAGCGACACTTCCGACGGGTTCCGATGCCTGACCAGATCCCAGATCATCGAGATGTGCAACATTCCGTGGATGGAGTAGAAGCGTGACGATCAGCAGGCGTGGTTTCTTTGCCCGCGGTGCCGCGGCTGCAACGGCTGCTACCGCGATGTCGGGCGCGACCGGAGTCGGCAAAGCCCGCGCCGATGTCGACCCCGACAGGCCCAACATCCTCGTGGTGCTGGTGGACGAAATGCGTGCGCCGATGTGGTTCCCCGACCAGGAAGCGTTGGACGGGATACTGCCGAATATCGCTCGAATCCGCCGAGGCGCTGTGTCATTCGAGCAGCACTACACCGCGGCCAACGACTGCACACCGTCGCGCGGGGTCCTGCTGACCGGCTTGTACTCTCATCAGACCGGTTGCATGATGACCTCGCAGTCGACATTGTCGCCGTTGTTCCCCACCTGGGGCTCGATGATCCGCGAACACGGATATGAGTCGGTGTGGTGGGGGAAATGGCATCTCGGCCATGACCCGGACACGATTCCGGGGTCGCTGGCAAATTACGGATTCGCGGGCGGCACCTATCCGTCGCCCAACGGGGCGCCCGGACAGGGCGTGCAGGTGGACCCGACCATCGTCGACCAATTCATCGGATGGCTCGACGCGGAAGCAGGTCAAGCGCCGTGGTGCTGCACGGTGTCGTTGGTCAACCCGCACGACATCCAGTGGTGGCCCCGATGGACCCGACGCCTCCAAGCGCAACTCGACCTTCCACGCTGGATGAACGACCTGCCCGCGAACTACGAAACCCTCGAGCAGCTGGCTCAGAAGCCACGCCTGCAGTTGGCGTTGGTGGAAGCCTCGGCGGCCGCGTTCGGGTTGGCACCCTACGGAACTCCCGGTGCCGAGCAACAGTGGATCGACATGCGCAACCTCTACCTGTGGCTGCAACAGCAGGTCGACATCCAGATCGGCCGGATGCTCGACGAGCTGTACCAGCGCCCGGATGTCGCCGCCAACACCGTCATCGTCTTCACCTCCGACCACGGGGACTACGCCGGCTCGCATGGGTTGCACGGTAAGGGTGGCGCGGCCTACGACGAGGCGATCAGGGTGCCGCTGTATGTTCACGATCCCCGCGGTCTGCTGAGCCCCACTTCTTCGACCAGTACCCGTGGACAGCTCACTTCCAGCGCCGATATCACCCCACTGCTGCTGACGATCGCCTCTGGCGGGAGCGCATGGCGCGGGGACGCAAGGTACGCACACCTCGCCGATCGCCTCGACATCGCCGCCCTGTGCCGCGACACGGGCAAACCCGGGCGGCCCTGGGTCGTCCACGCCACCGACGAACCCACCATCGAAGAGGCAGCCGTGCTCTTCAACCAGAATGCGCCCGCACATGTCGCAGCGGTGCGCACCGCCGACGCGAAATACGTGTCCTATTCACACTTCTTCAAAGGACGAATCGAAATAGACCCGGCTCAGCAACAAGAATACGAGCTCTACGACTACGCAGCGGTGGGCGGACAACTCGAACTCGACAACCAAGCCGCAGGCAACGGCGAACTGCGCGCCCAGATGGAACCGCTACTGCAACAAGCCATTGCCGAACTGAACCAGCCGCTCCCACCCTACCTGCGCCAAGCACAGGAACAAGGCTGGGCAGATTACCTGTCACAGGAAGGCAATATCCTCGCAATAGCACAGCACGCGTTCGGCGAACTGCAAAACGCACTGCCCAAATAGTCCCGAGTGGTCCGCGAAGGCGTCGTCCAAGATTGCCTGGATCTCGGATGGCTGGCCCACGGCGAAGACCCGAGCGCGTTCTCCCCAATACCCCTCGGGGGAGGACACTTCCACGAGCACGGCGACATTGTGGTCACGAGCAAGGCGATATTGTGGTCCCGCCGAATCGGATCGTTTCCGGCGTACCCCACATTCCTCAGGTCGGCATCGACGGATCCGCACCCAGGGAGGATGCAGAGATCAATGCGGTCCAAATCGTAAGCAATCGCTGGCACCTCCTTCCCGACTTGACGAAGGCACTTCCCGACCCGCAACGCGTCCATCCTTTGCCGACCGGGCGGCCTGCGCCGGTGTTGGGTGGTGCTGGGTAGTCGGTCAGGGGATCGAGGGTGATGTCGCGGTCCAGGGCGGAGAACAGGTTCAGCGGCGCCGCGCGGTGTTATCAACGACAGCCCGCGGTTGAGGCTCAACGCTGCGCTGGGACAGGATGATTCGTTCCCGATTGCGGGTGACTGCCTTCAGTTCGGCGGGGACCGCGCAGGGTTTCGGCTCCCCGCTACCTGGCGTCGCGATCGAGTCTGAACCCTGCGAAACCGCGGATCGAGCGCGCCATCTGCGGCGTGCCGTCCAACATCAGCACTAGCGCGGGGCGGCACACTGTCGTGGTGCGCCCTGGCCGGCGATGCCGGCTCAGGATCGGCGTCGTTGTCACTTCATAGCAGTCCGAGCAGTTGCAGGTTGGTGATGTACTTGACGATGATCGGCGCCGCGACGTGCGGGATGTCTTTGTCCGGGCCGATTTTCCCTTCCTGCACCGCGGCACGGAACCGCTCCGTCGGCGCGATGGACCCGCGGATCGGTTTTTCGGGTCGTTGGTAGTTGTGCAACAGGGGCAGTAGCGAGTGCTGGCGCTGGTGTTCAGGCAAAGCACGCATGGTCGTCTCGAACCGCTGCAACCAGGCGTCGTAGTCGGGGATGCGTTGGATCGAGTAACCGGCTTCGATCAGCCAGTCGACGTATTCGTCGAGTCCGATGCCGTCGTCGTAGGGGTTCATGACGTGATAGGTCTCGAACCCGTCCACCAGCTGTTGGCCGAGGGTGGCGATCGCTTCGGCGATGAAATCGACGGGCAGCCCATCGTAGTGCGCCCGTTGCCTGTTGCCGTCCGGGTCGGTCTGGTAGAACGAGCCGGGCGCGATGCCGGTGGCGACGAGGCTCAGCATCAGCCGGGTGAACATGTCGGGCACGTTGAGCTGACCTACGTACGTGGTGTCCACGAGGATCATGTCGCAGCGGAAGACCTCGACCGGCAGACCGCACAGATCGTGGGCCTCCCGGAGTAGGACTTCGCCCGCCCACTTGCTGTTGCCGTAGCCGTTGGCATAGTTGTTGTTGATCGCGCGTGTCGGGCTGATGGTCCGGATGTCGGCGTCCTCGGTGAAAGCCGACGGTTCGATCTGGTCGCCCACGCCGATGGTCGATAGATAGGTGACCGGCTTCAGTTTCGTGGTGAGCGCGATGCGGATCAGCTCGGCGGTGCCCAGCGCGTTGGGGCCGAAGAGCTGGCTGTAGGGCAGGACGTGGTTGACCAGCGCTGCGGGATCGACGATCAGATCGACAGTGTCGGCCAACCGGTGCCACGTCTGTTGATCCAGGCCGAGATTCGGTTCGCCCTTGTCGCCGGCGATGACCTCGAGATGATCGGCGGCCAGTTCCCGGTAGTGCCGCAGCAGATCCGGATCGCCGCTGTCGAAGGTCTTGTCCAGGCGTTCACGGGCCGCCGTGTCGTCCTTGGCCCGCACCAAGCAAATCAGCTTGCCGCCGACGAAGGACAACCGTTCGAGCCATTCCAGCGCCAGGTAACGCCCCAGGAATCCGGTCGCGCCGGTCAACAGCACGGTCCGCACCTCGCCGCGCGGGCGTGGCAGCGTAGAGGCGGCGGCCAGCGTCTTGGCGTCGATGAATTTGTCCAGGGTGAGGTCACGGGCGTGGACCTCGGTGGCATCGCGGCCGTGCACCGTCGCGAAGGTGGGCCGTTTCAGGCCGCCCCCCCGCTCTGCCTCGATGTAGTCGGCGAGGACGTGCAGGTCGGTGGCCGGGCTGACGATGACGCCCACCGGGACGTCGATGTCGAAGATCTCGCGCAGCAGGTTGGCGAACGTCAACGCGGACAAGGAGTCTCCACCTAGGTCGGTGAAGTGCGCGTCGGGCCGCAGATCAGCGGTCGAAGCGCCCAGCAGTGCGCCTGCGGTCCGGCTGACGGTCTCCAGCACCGGCCGGTCCGCGCCGCTCTGGCGCAGCGCGCGCAACTCGTTGGCCTGACCTTCGGCCAGCTCGGTGTAGAGCTGTTCCAGACGCTCGCTGTAGTGCTCCTTGAGCTTTGGTCGCGCCAGTTTGCGGATGCCGGTGAGCAGGCCGTTCTCGAGCGTGAACGGCGTTGTCTCGACGATGAGGCCGCGTGGGATCTCATAGGACTGCAATCCGGCTGTTCTAGCGACGTCCTTCAGCGAGTCGCTGATGAGCGGCTGCAGCGACTCGATATCGCCGCCGGTGCGGAACAACGCGTCCTCGGTGGGTACGACGACCGCCAACAGGTAGGCGCGAGCGCTGTTGCCGTAGACGTAGATCTGCCGGACCAGCGGGCTGTCACCGAACACCGCCTCCAACTTCGAGACCGTGACGAACTCGCCCTGCGACAGCTTCAGCACGTTGTTGCGGCGGTCGAGGTACACGAGCTGATCGGGACCGACCTCGGCAACGATGTCTCCGGTCCGGTAGTAGCCGTCCGCGTCGAACACCTCGGCGGTGACCTCCGGTCGTTTGTAGTAGCCGGGGAACAAGTCGTCCGACATGACGAGGAGTTCGCCTCTGGGGTGTGGCTGGTCGGTGTGGAAGTAGCCCAGATCGGGGACATCGGCCAGCTTGTAGTCGATCACCGGTGGGCGTCGCACCCGGCCGTCGACGAAAATGGCCCCACCCTCGGTCGAGCCGTAGCCGTCCACTAGATGCAGGTCCAGGTAGGACTCTACGAACGCCCTCATCTCGGCCGACATCGGCGCGGATGCTGTCATCGCCGAGACGAACCGTCCGCCGAGAAGGTTCTGCTGCTGCTGCGCCATCACCTCCGCCTCGAGTGCCGCTCGGTCGGCGCCGGGGGAAGACCGCCGGTCCAGTTCGCTCTGGAACTCCTGGAACAGCATGTCCCAGATCCGCGGCACGAAGCCCAACTGGGTGGGCCGCACCAGCGCGAGGTCTTCCAACAGTGTCGAGAGATCGCTCTTGGCTGCGAAATAGGCCGTGCCGCCGTTGCCGAGCGTCCCGTACAGGATCATCCGGCCCATCATGTGGCTCATCGGCATGAAGCTGAGCGTGATCGACGGCTCAGCGCTCTGCTGGCCCCACGCCGCTCTGGTTGACCTGCGCCAGAAGTTGGCGACCAGCCGCTGGGGGTACATGGCGCCCTTAGGCGCGCCGGTGCTGCCGGAGGTGTAGATCAGCAGCGTCAACAGGTCGTCATCGTCGTCGGGATCGAACAACGGCGTGGCGGGCAGCGCCTTTCCGCGTTCGAGCACGTCTGCCAATCTTTCGAGGACCATCGGGCTGCCCGCTTCCGTCAACCGCGCCCGAGCGGCTTCGAACGCCTCGCTGTGGTCGTCGACCTCCGGGTGGTAGTCGAACACGACCAGCCGCGTGGGCGCGTGACCGGTCAGCACCAGTTCTACGGCGTCGGCGAGATAGTCGACGCTCGCAGCGATCACGCGCGGCTCGGTCTCCGCGACGATAGGCTGGAGTTGGGTGACCGGTGCGCTGGTCTGCAGCGGAACGGACACCGCGCCCACCTGGATCAGCGCCACGTCGACGGTCGTGTAATCGACGCTGGTGAAGCCCAGGACGCCAACGCGGTCGCCGGGCCGCACCGGATGCTCCGGGTCGTCGGTCAAGGCGCTCGCGATCGCGCCGGCGCGGTCCCGCAGCTCGCGGTAAGTGACGGTCTCGAACCGGGGCAACAGCTCCAGGGATGTGCGGCCCGTCTCCGCGCCGGTGACGAATCGGACGGCGCGCTGCCCGAGCGCGGGCCGATCCGCATAGCCCTCCATCACTGTTCGAAGGAGCTGCGGCAGTCGCAGCCCAGGTTCCTCGATCGCCGCGGTAACCGCCTCGCTGGGCCGGGCGCCGGCGAACTGCTGATCTGTGGCGTACAAATCGGCGATGCGGCGCTCGAGCCGCTCTTCACGTATATCAGTAGACATAAGCGGTCCCTATGTATCACTGCGGAAAGCTATCGGCGCCACGGCGTGGTGGCCTTTCTTTCAAATATCGCGTTCCAGCGAACCGATCTCATTACCGCTAACACCCATTAGCACTGGGTGCCAGCTGAGATCTTTGGCTACCGGATAGCGCGATGATTCAATTGCGCCTTCAAGGCACAGAGAAGCCCCCGACTTCTTAAGATCTGCGATCCGGGTGCCCTTATAGTCGCGAGGCCGCCATCAGCTGTTCAGTGGTGCCCGTGGAAACCGACTCGGCGAGCATTCCCGCGTCGCGGGCCGCAAGCGCCCACCGCTCGGCCTGCACGGTGCGAGGCGGCAGTGGGCGGGCCTGAACAGAACAGTCCCCGGTACTCTCATCTCGATCCGTGAGTCTCAGTCGTCGCTGCGGCTTCGGTATCGGGCTGATGTGCCGGGGGCTTAGCCAGAGCCTCAACAAGTGCCACACAAGTCGTTGAACGTCTCCAACAGCCTGGTAACTCTGCTTGGTGTTCTGGTGTATGTATAAGCCTCCTCCTTATCCGCCCGACGTCAAGAGATTTGTCCCGAATTCTCCAAGATTTTTTCGCCCCGGTTCGGCCTCGGTCGAAGCGGGCTCGCTGCTTTGATCCGCGTCTTCGGCCTCGGCGCGGTTGCTGCCGCCGAAGGGAGCGCAACCACGAAGGTGAAGGCCGCGCTACCGAAGCCGCAGCGATCCCGCGACCAGGACATGCTGCGCCGACCCCACCGTGTTCCTCGCGATGCCGGGACGGTGGTGGCCGCGCGCGGTCACGCCGCTTGGGGCACGTCGGCGGATGCGGCATCCGCCAGGAATGACGAGGGACCCGCTGTGCTCGGGCGCGGCAACCTGTCGGCGAGCTGATCATCGCGTAAGGCGCGCAGGATCGTCGCGACGAGCCATACCCGTTATAGCGTCAGAATGCGTCAACGACCCGTTCCGTGTTCGAGACGCGTAGGCCTTTGCCCCTCACGTTCCCAACGGAGCCCGGAAGCGTTCGACGTAGTCCGGCCAATTCCACGTGGACAAGAAGTGCTGGGCTGCCACATATCCCTTCTGGTAGAGCGCTTCGATCTCGTGTGCCAGTTCAGCGGTTTCGTGGTGGGACACGATCCAGGACGGGGTGTAGCGGGAGTAGATGTCGATGAGCACATACAGGTGGAACCAGACCCCCTTGGCAGGCCCGCGCAGTTTGGAGATGTCCCAGGTCCGCACCTGTGACGGACCGTCGGCGAGGAGTTCGGGTTTCACCTTCGCCGGGTGGGTCGCCTATCGTCGCCGTTCCCGGTTCTGACCGGCGGCCGCGGCGATGCGATACATGCTCGACATCGAGCACCAATAGTTGCCTTCATCGAGTTCGCGGGCCCAGATCTGGCATATCGCCAGGTCGGCGTAGGGCGGTGAGTTGATCACCGCGAGCACATGAGCACGTTCGATGGTGGTGAGCGCTTGACCGTTGCCCGGAACCGTCCTGGGCTTGCTGGGGCCCTGCACGGGCGGTTTCAGGTGCCGGTAGTGGATCGCTCGTGATCGGCCGATCAGCGTGCAGGCCCGGCGGATGGGTACCTCGACGGCCCGCAGGTCGTCGTAGGCGTCGGTCATGGCTTCGTCGGTCGCGGCGGTGTGCCCGTGCTCTCGAAGATGGACTCCAAAAGCACATGCAGTTTCCGATGATATCGAGCGCGGCCTCCGTCTGCCTCAATTGCTTTGCCAGACGGGCATTCTCACGCGTCAAACGTTCGTTCTCCCGGGCCGCGGCGGCGCTCTCGGCCTGGAGGTGACCGCGTCGCCGGATCCGCGGGGACTGCGCTTTGCGACACCGCCGGCCTGCTTCGCGGCCCGGGCCTGGGTCCACTCGGCGATCTGGGATTGGTAGAGGCCCTCGCGGCGCAGGACCACCGACTTCTCCCCGTGCGAGGCGTCGCGGTCTCGTCGATGATCTTGTCGCGGTACTGCGCGGTGAAAGACGGCCGCGGCGGCTTCGGGGCCGGATCGACCGGCTCACCACCACGGGATACGAGTTTCGGGCTACTCACGCGATTGCTGCTCAAAAGTTCAACTGAAACAATATCGAGATACGCGTCGTAACCGCGATATGGCACCCAATCACGGCACGATAGGGCACGGGCCGCAAACGAGGAGTTCGCCATGGACACAGAGTCCAGAGTAAGTCCGTCGCTCGACGCGGGGCGCGGTCACGAAGCAGTGCGGCCTGCCGTCGTGGTCGGCGCCCTCGGCGTCGTCTTCGGCGATATTGGGACCAGTCCGATCTACACCACCCAGACCGTGTTCAACCCGGGCGACCCGCACCCTGTGCCGATCGGCCGGGACAACGTGTTCGGCGTCGTATCGCTCATCTTCTGGTCCGTGATGATCATCGTGACGGTGACCTACGTCTTGCTGGTGATGCGCGCCGACAACGATGGCGAGGGCGGGATCATGGCGCTGATCACGCTGCTGCGGCGCCTCGGTGGGGCACGGAGTAGCCGGGTCGCTGCGGTGCTGGCGGGTCTCGGCATCTTCGGGGCTGCACTGTTTTTCGGCGACAGCATGATCACTCCGGCGATTTCCGTGCTGTCCGCGGTGGAAGGGCTGAAAATCATCGAACCGGGGTTGGCAGATCTGATCGTGCCGATCACGGCGGTGATCATCGTTGGGCTTTTCGCGGTTCAGCGCCGCGGCACGGCGGCGGTCGGTCGGCTGTTCGGGCCCGTGATGATCGTCTGGTTCGTGTCGATCGGTGCCTGTGGCGTGGCCGGTATTGCCCGGCATCCGGAAATCCTCGCGGCGCTGTCGCCGACCTATGCGCTGAGCTTCATGTTCGGGCACTTCGGCACGGCCTTCTTCGCGTTGGCCGCGATCGTGCTCGCGGTCACCGGTGCGGAGGCGCTGTACGCCGATATGGGCCATTTCGGCAGGCGGGCGATCACCCGCGGCTGGCTGCTGCTGGTGCTGCCCGCGTGTGTACTGAGTTACCTCGGCCAGGGTGCGCTGCTTCTCGGTGACGAGAGTGCTGTGGGCAGCCCATTCTTTCTGCTGGCCCCTGGTTGGGCGCGGTTGCCGATAGTGCTTCTGGCGACCGCTGCCACGGTGATCGCCTCGCAGGCGGTGATCACCGGCGCTTATTCGGTGGCCTCACAGGCGGCCCAGCTCGGCTACCTGCCGCGATTGCGGATAGCGCACACCTCGGAGTCGACCATCGGACAGATCTACGTGCCGTGGATCAACTGGACGCTGATGGTCTCGGTGCTCACTCTGGTGTTCGCCTTCCGCAGCTCAGCGGCGTTAGCGTACGCGTTCGGCATGGCGGTGACCGCGACGATCACCATCACGACGCTGCTGTTCTTCTACATCGCCCGCACCAAGTGGGGCACCCCGCTGTGGCTCGTCGTGCTCGGCGCCGGTCCACTGTTGGTAGTCGACGTGATGTTCCTGTCGGCGAACATGACCAAACTGGTGCACGGGGCGTGGCTGCCGCTGCTGATCGGGCTTACCGCGTTCACCGTGATGACCACCTGGCAGCGCGGTCGCGAAGTCGTCACTCGCGCGCGAGAGCAGGCAGAGGGGCCGCTGCGTGCGTTCGTAGACCATTTGCGGGACTACCGGCCGCCGCTGCTGCGGGTCCCCGGCACCGCAGTGTTTCTCAACCGCGGTAACCAGACCGCGCCACTGGCGATGCGGGCCAACGTGGAGCACAACCGCGTGCTACACGAACACGTGGTGATCATGTCGATCGACACGCTACCTGTGCCTCGCATACCGGACACGGAGCGAACGCGGATCGACGCGCTCGGCTACGCCGACGACGGAATCATCCACGTTACCGCGTACTACGGATACATGGAGACACCGAACATCCCGAACGTGCTGCGCCTGCTCGACCCCACGCAAACCGAAGGCCCGATCGCAATCGATGACGCCTCCTACTTCCTGTCGAAGATCGAGCTGAAGAAAGGTACGGCACCGACAATGGCACTATGGCGCAAGACCCTGTTCATCGCCACGTCCCACATCACCGCCGACGCCGCCGAGTACTTCGGCCTGCCGGGCGAGCGCACCGTGATCATGGGTTCGCGAATCGACGTGTAGGGCAAGTGGACCAACCTCCCTGGTCGCCCAGGCCCTCCGTTGAACAGGTCCGCGCGGCCGTCGCCGCACTGGCACCAGAGGAGGCGCGTCTCCCCCACCGTCGACTCCGGATTCGGGGCTACTTTTCAACAGCGCCGAGTCCGGTCTCTACGAAGTGGGGTCCGTAGCGTGCAGCACGGGCTCTCGACGTGGCGCTTCCTGTGCCGCCGCCGGTCACGGTCGCACCCCTGTTGTTCTTGTCCAGGCAAGCCTGGCCGCTACCTGTATCCGCTGGTTGAACACTGTGCGCACACAGAGTGACGGTCTCCGGGTATTCGCGAATGACATTGCCCGCATTTATGACCGGTTCTTGATCGTCTGCCGGGTGCCGGACTGTGCTGCCGCTTCGATGGTGTAGACGATCTCTGCGACGGAATTGCGTCTGATCTGAAAGTCGACGCATTGGCCAATGTCTCGGATGGGGATTCGGGAAGCCTATGACCGATGCTGTGGGCGCCTACCCGGGCAGTGCGTTAGCCGTCATTTGTGGTCTGGGTTCTCGCGGATATCCACGGGCCGCGTCAGCTGTCTGGGATAGTCCCGCGATTGCGCGCAGGGCGGAGATCATTCCTGCAACCGGGATGCCGGGATCGATCGACCGGAACAAACCCACCCCGACACCGAGCGCCAGCATGGCGACGGCGGCCTCGGCCGGCGGCACCCGGGTATCGAGATCATCCGCAGTCTCCAGCGCCGTGCTGATCACGCCGACGAGGGCGTTGAGCCGGGTCGCGAGCTCGTCGCGGAGCTGGTCGTTACGCCGCACCTGAACGCTGAACTCCAGTTCCAGCTGTGTCCAGTTCGGATCGTCGATGACCTGTTCGGCCCATTCCGCGATCCGTTGCAGGCGGCCGGCGGTCGTGGGCGCGGCGAGGATGTCGGCGACCTCGGCCACGCGTTCGCCGCGGATCTCGTCGAGCACGGCCAGACACAGGCCGTCTTTGGTGCGGAAGTTCGAATACACTGCCCCTTTGGTGAAACCTGCGGCCTCGGCGACCTTGTCGATGGTCGTCGCCTGATAGCCGTCCTCCAAAAACAGCCGCTTGGCGGTCGCGATCAACAAAGTGCGCGTCTGTGCCTGGCTCTGAGCTCGGCTCGGTCGGGCCAAATGCCCAAACCCTAGAAGCCGCCGATTCTCATCCTGGTTCGCAGACACGCCGATTCTCATCCTGATTCGCAGACAACTGACACCCTTACAGATACTCTCAGTATCCGATTGTAGATGCCATAGGTCTCCCGAAGCGCAGGAAGGATCGAATCGTGAGGAGCCGGATCCCAAGATGGGCCGCAGCTTTGACGGGAACCCTCATCGTGGTCGGAGGCGGGGCGATCGCCGCACCACACGCATGGACGCAGCCGGCCGCGGAGGCCGCCAATGATTTCTACATGCCGCCGGCGCCGCTACCGCAGGGAGGACCGGGCACAATCGTCCGCACCGAACCGTCGCAGCTGGCGCTCTCGGCCCCCGGACAGTCCGGAGCGATCCCGGCGAGGTCGACGCGCATCATGTACGTCAGCAGCGATACCCACGGCGCGCCGACCGCGACGGTGGGAACGTATCTGGAGCCGGACCTGCCGTGGACCGGCCCGGGAGAGCGCCCGCTGGTCGCCTACGCGGTCGGCACGATGGGACAAGGCGATCAGTGCGCGCCCTCGAAGCTGCTATCGCAGCTCGTCGAATACCGGCCTCCGCTCGACGTAATAGTCGAATACGATTTGCTGGCGCTCTATACGCTGGTGGCCCGCGGCATGGCGGTAGTGGTTACCGACTACCACGGCCTGGGCACGCCCGATATGCACGACTATCTCAACCGGACAGCGCAAGCCTACGCGGTACTGGACTCCGCGCGTGCCGCGCTGCGGTTGCCCGGCACCAGCCTCACCTCCCGCTCGCCGGTCATTCTGTACGGGTACTCCCAGGGCGGCATGGCCTCCGCAGGCGCGGCCGAACTGCAACCGAGCTACGCCCCCGATCTGGACGTGCGCGGCGCCTACATCGGCGGGCCGGTGGTGGACGACCAGTACTTCATCGGGTTCAACGACGGCCGAGCCGCCATGGCACCCGCCTTCGCCTGGATCCTCAACGGCATCGCCGCCGACTATCCCGACACCGGCCCGGTGCTCGATGCTGAACTCAACGAGACTGGCAAGGCGATCCTGCGCGACTCCGCGGACAAATGCGCCGTCCCGACCGGAATGGCCCAGCAATATCGGGACACGTCCCAATGGACGACCAGCGGAGAACCTCTCACCACTGTGATTGATCGGTCTCCAGCGTTGAAAACAGCATTCGACCGACAGCGTGTCGGCACTCTCACCCCGTCGGTGCCCGTACTCATCGCCTCGGCCACCAACGATGAGGGAGCGCCATTTCCGCCCATCCGCGACGTGGCCGCCCGTTGGTGCGGTAGTGGCGTGACTGTTCAGCTCGATCCAAACGCCGCGATTCCCACCGTCTCCGGAATCGCGGGCACCCACGTGTTGGCCTTTTTCCCGTCACTGGCGGCCTCGCAGCAGTGGATGACCGATCGGCTCGCGGACACGCCCGTCCCAACCAACTGCGCATCCCTGCCCTAGTTGCGGATGCACGGCCAATTCGGATACCGACAGTATCCCGGATATACGGCGTCCTGCCTTGTCTGTGCCGCGCATTATCGGCTCGTCGCACGTGAGTCGTGCTGTGATTTCTGTGTACGATGCCCGGCGCGGGTCGGTCCCAGGCCGAACCGCGCCGGCGGCCGACCTGGCCGAGCATGCCGAGGAGATCGCACAGCCCGCCATACGAAGCGAGCGAGCTTCACTGTGGGTTGGCACCACATAGGCTGTCGTGCGCCGTTTGTAGACAATGCGAGGGCGATCGAGGTTTGCCGGGTCCAGCCGCTGGGCGCCGACGGGGCAGGCTGTAGAGCGCGATGCCATCGCGAACATCTTCTCGGGCCCAGAAACTTCGGACAGTGGAAGGAACCCGTTACATGCCCGTTCGCCACCGAAAGTACGAACGCTCCGCGTACCACGCGTCCTTCGCGCAGCCCACTCCGAGACAAGGGCCCGCTACTCCAAATTCTCGACTACGCAGGTACTCCACCAGTCGTGCACCGAGGCGAGAAACCATCCGCCATGCCGATCCCCTAGGAACATCCGGGTCGACCGATCATCGGTAGACGAGAGCAGCAGGGACGGCGCCCGGTCAGGCGGTGGTTTTAACGGATCGCCGCTTTGCAGCGAGGAAACAGCTATCCTTGAGCTACAAGTTCAGCGCAACCTATTTCGGCGGCCACACTCTCGATTGGGTGTGGTTCTGTTGGATGAGCGAGAGGGCTTTGACGATCTTCAAGCACACGCAAGCTCGCGACCCCAAGCGCTACCTCTGGATTCTGGGTTTGATCGCCCCGGCTTGCGCACTACTTCCCTCACAACTGGTGGCCCGTACGGGGCTGGAAGTGTTCTGGTGGATTGGTCCGATCATCGTGCTTGTGGTGATCCCGCTGTTGGACTGGGCGGTGGGCGATGACGGTAGCAAGCCGCGCGACGAGGACTACGAGGCGTTGTCCAACGATCGCTACTACCGCTGGTGCACTTACCTTTTCCTGCCGATCCAGTTCGCCGGGCTGCTTATCGCGGGCTATCTATGGTCCAGAGCCGAACTTAGCCTGGCCGACAAGCTGGGACTGGCCGTGACGCTGGGGTTCATGTCGGGCATCGGCATCAACGCCGCCCACGAACTCGGCCATCGAGCCGAGCACCTCGAACGCTGGCTGGCGAAAATCGCGCTGGCGCAGTCCGGGTACGGGCACTTCTTCGTCGAGCACAACCGCGGTCATCACGTGAACGTCGCGACGCCCGAAGACCCGGCCAGCGCCCGGTTCGGCGAGTCATTGTGGGCGTTCCTGCCGCGCAGTATGCTCGGCGGCTTCCGCTCGGCGCTGGCCTTGGAACGCGAACGCCTGTCCCGCAAAGGAAAACACTGGTTCAGCCTGGACAACCATCTCCTGCACGCGTGGTCGCTTAGCGTCGCGTTGTTCGGCACGATGATCCTGGTCTTCGGGCCCGTCGTGATCCCGTTCCTGGCGCTGCAGGCGCTGATCGGCGCGGGGCTGCTGGAGACGGTGAACTACGTCGAGCACTACGGGCTGCTTCGCCCGCGCCGCGCCGACGGCCGCTACGCACGGTGCTCACCGCGCGACAGCTGGAACAGCGACCGTCTGGTCACGAACGTGTTCCTGTTCCATCTGCAACGCCATAGTGACCACCACGCGAACCCCGGCCGTCGCTACCAGACCCTGCGCAGTTCCGAGCAGGCGCCACAGCTACCAGCTGGCTACGCCTGCATGATCGTGCTAGCCGCCGTGCCCCCGCTCTGGAACGCAGTCATGGATCACCGGGTCCTGGCCCACTACGGCGGCGACATCATGCTCGTCAACACCAAACCCCGAGCCAAGCGTCACCACTTCTTCTCCGGCCCCGCCGGGTACCCCCTGACCGAGACGCCCACTCGCTCCGCACGACGAACGGCCGTCGGGTGTATCCGCGCGCATGAACCCCGTGATCCACACATCCGGTGATGGCCGGGCACCAGGACACCGAACGAGTGCGCTACATCTACGACACGTACATCGAACCCGCCCTCAAAGACGTCGGACGGCTGCTCACCCACCTCGCTGACGATGGCGTGATCCGCCCGATTCCCCTGCGAACGTTCCACCCACGGCGCCAAAGCTCCCTACAGCCTTGTTCCGCTCGCCGAACTGGTGCGACGGCAGTCGTCGGCGCAGGCGATATTGCCGCGATGCGCCGAGACGGATGCGCCGTGCGGCGCGGTGACCTTGCGCAGATCGTCGGCGAATCGGTTGGCGCTGTCCGGATTCCGGCTGTAGCCGACGGCCATGGTGGCGCCCTGGTTCGCCAGGCTGTGCGCAATGGCTGCGCCGATACCGCTTGCCGCCGGCGACAAAGGCGACCCGGCAGGCGAGCTTGTCGGCGACATGGACGGCGGGGCTGTGGGTTTCGAGCGTGCTCATGATGATGCCTGTCTGTATCGAGAGTTGTTGTGTGGGAAGGTGATCAGCGGCGCAGCTGATCGAGTGCGGCCGCGGCCGCATTGGCGCCGCACATGCCGTGCGCGCCGGGTCCTGGCGGGGTGGCGGCCGAGCAGATGTACATGCCGGGACCCCGATGCTGTATGGCGACAGCGTGATTCGCGGCCCGAACACCAGCTGACGGATGTCTTTGGCCCCGGTCATGATGTCCCCGCCCACGTAGTTGGGGTTGTACGCGGCCATCTGCGTGGTGCTGCGGACGGTGGATCCGATGACGCGCTCCCGGAAGCCGGGCGCGAACCGTTCGATCTGCGCGATGATCGCGGCCGTTGCGTCACCGGGGTAACCGTTGGGCACATGCGCGTAGGTCCACAGCGGATGTACGCTTCCGACCGAGCGCTGCGGGTCGGCCAGGTACTGTTGTCCGACCAGGACGAACGGCCGTTGCGGCATGCGTCCCGCGTGAATATCGCGTTCGGCGGCGGCCAGTTCAGCGTAACCGCCCACGACGTGCACCGTCCCGGCCCTTCGCGCCTCGGGATTGGTCCACGGCACACCATCGGCAATGGCGAAATCGACCTTGAAAGCGCCCGGCCCTTGCCGGAATCGCTGGTAGGCATTGGCGATTCGGCGCGGCAGCCGGTCGCCCATGATGCCCGCAACGGCATCGGGCGCCAGGTCGAATATGGTCACATCGGCGGCGGGCAGTTGGGCGAGGGCCTCGACCCGAGTACCGGTCTCGATCTTGCCGCCCAGTTCGGCGAGCAGCGCGGCGAGCGCATCGGTGATCGACCGCGATCCGCCCGCCGCCACCGGCCACCCGTGCCGATGCCCCGAGGTGATGATGCCGAGCCCGATGGCCGAGGTCATCGGGTAGTGCAGGGGCCGGAAGGCATGTGCCGCAATGCCTCCGAACAGTGCCCGACCCTCCCCCGTCCGGAAGATCCGGGCCAGGGTGGACGCGGGCAGGAGGGTCGGCATGCCGAATCGGGCCAGCGTCAGCGGATGCCGCGGCACGCACAATAGCGGCCGCATTATGTCCTCGGCCAGCGCGTCGTATCGGGCCGCGGGACGGTCGAACAGCGCCCGCCATGCGGAGCCGTCGGAACCCAGCCCTGCGGCGGTGTCGGCCACCGAGCGGTACAGCACCCCGGCCCTGCCGCCGTCGAGCGGATGCACGCAATCGATTTCCGGTGTGCGCCAGGATAATCCGTAGCGCTCGAGCCCGAGCTCGGTGAGAAAGCGCGAGCCTACGGCCATCGGATGCACCGCCGAGCACTGATCGTGCAGCAGGCCGGGCTGCAGCGCCTCGCGGGTGCGTGCGCCGCCGCCGATCTCGTCGGCGGCCTCCAGCACCGTCACCTGCACCCCGGCCAGCGCCAGGACCACAGCGGCGGCAAGTCCATTGGGCCCGCCGCCCACCACCGCCGCGGTCGTCATGCCAGCGCTCCGTGTCCGTAATCCTGCTCGCCGCGCACCCGCCGTCGCGGTTCGCCGGTCCAGGTGACCGTCAACGGGATGGGCCCCTTGGGAAGCCAGGGCTGCTCCGCGACCGCGTCCGCGACTCTCCAGGTGCCCCGCTCGATCACGCCCAATGCCGCGTCGATGACCTGATAGTGCTGCACCTTGCTGCCCCATGCTTGCGATTCGACCCAGACGACCACCAGCTCACCGGGTTCGAACCCGGCTTGGCGCTGCACCGCGGCGATGAGATCAGCGTTGTGCAGGTGGCCGTCGCCGAAGTTGAAGCCGATCAGCGAGTTGCAGAGGAACTCGCCCTCGCGCACGGTCCTGATGTCGATATCGGGGAGGTTCTTCAGCAGCACCGAGAACAGTCCGCGCCCCTGGCTGTGCATGGTGCGCCAGGCTGCGACCTGCTGCATGGTCACCTCGGCCCAGGCCGGTTCGTACCCGAAGTCGACGAACTGGTCGACCTGGTTCTTCGCAGTGCGCGTCACCTTGTCCAGCTTGGCCTCTGCCCCGGGTGCGAAGGCCCAGACCGCCGAGGCCCAGTTGCCCGCGTACTGCCGCATGGATGGCAAGAAGGACACCTTGTCAGGCCGGAAATTGCCCAGGATCGGGAAGAACAGCAGCCCGGCGATGAGCAGCACGGCCAGCCACGGCGAGGAGATATCGGTGAGTGCGTAGCCGTGCCAGTTCGGGAAGCCAAGGAAGAGGAAGACCGTCGCGTACGCGAACAGCACATTCCATTCCAGCGGCACCGCCAGCGGGAACGTGGACACGATGAACAGGTGGAAGATCACCATCACCGCGGCCGCGGCCACCGTCAGCCAGATATTGGCCGAGAAGAACAGCACCAGCGGCGCGACCACCTCGACGGTGGTGCCGCCGACATGGGCCATGACATCGGCTACCCGCCATGGCCGCAGATCCCGTGGGAAGTCGCGGTAGTGCGCCCGTTTGAGCCAGGTGAAGGGCACCCACGGGCTGTTGCTCACCATGGGCGGTACCACCAGCGAGAAATGCTTGCCGAACTTCGAGATTCCCGCACCGACCCAGACGACGAGGATCGGCAGCTTGAGCGCGATGATCATGTCCACGAACGGCAGCACGGCGAAGAAGATCAGCGCGGGCAGGTACTGCTCGCCGCGAGCGCCGAGGAAGATGGTCTTATCGCGCAGACCGTTGAGGATCAACAACAAAATCGGAGCGATGAGCAGCGCGGTCCGCACCAAGCCGGAAGTATTGTCCGGCACGGCTTGGAGAGCGAATCGCTGTGCGCGCCAGGGACGAACAACTGGATCGCGACGCTGATCAGCAGTGCCACATACAACGCAACATCGAGCCGAGTGCGCCGATCGCCCGCAGTGAGCGGCATCCACTTGAACGGCCGCAAACGGATGGTGCCGGGCCGGGCCCAGAACAGGATGCCGCCGGTCATCGGCTTGACTTTGCCTGCCAGCGGGCCCCATGAGCCGGCGATACCGGTGGTCTCGAGCAGCACGGTCCACAGCACGATCTTCTGGTAGACGATCGGCTGGTTCCACCACTGCGAAACATGCCAGAAGGCAGGCAGATTCGAGGTCGCCGTGGCAACGATGACGCCGCCGAGCGCATAGAGCAGTACGAGCTTCAGGATGTAGACGGTGCGCACCATGCGTGGTGAGCCGAATCCGTGCTCCACCCAGTGCAGGGCAAGCACACGCATCCGCTCCATCAGCGGCTCGCGCAGGAAGGTTTCCGGATCTACTTGCGGCAGATCCGGTTTGGTGAATCCCATGGTCTTACTTCTTGTCGATGAGGCGGGAATCAGATCTGCTGTGCGGACAGTCGCCGGAGGGTGGGTTTGTCGATCTTGCCGACAGGGTTCTTCGGTAGTTCAGCAAGAATCGTGATGGCAACGGGCAGTTTGTATTTCGACAACGCATCGCGCACGTGCGCGTGGATCTTCTCGGCGTCGAGCGCGGCCCCGGAGTTGAGCGAAACGTAGAGCACCGGCTCCTCGCCGTACACCGGGTTCGTCCGGCCGACCACGGCCGCCTCGGCGATCTCGGGTAGCTGGTAGACGACGGTCTCGATTTCCTTCGGGTAGATGTTCTCCCCGCCACGGATGATCATGTCCTTGGCGCGGTCCACCAGCACCAGATAGCCGTCCGCGTCGATGCGGCCGATATCTCCGGTGTGCAGCCAGCCGTCCACGATGGTGCGGGCCGTCTCCTTCGGGCGATTCAGACAGCCGCGCATGACATTCGGTCCGGATACCAGCACCTCGCCGGCCGTGCCGTCGGGCACCGGTGTGCCGTCTGGTCCGGCAATCCGAATCCGCTGTCCCGGCATCGGGATTCCGACGGCGCCAGCCTTGCGCGGGCCGTGCAGTGGATTGATCGCGCTCGCGCAGGAACCCTCCGACAGGCCGTAGCCCTCGATGATCGGTATGCCGTATCGGTTTTCGAACTTGGTGAGCAGTTCGATGCCGGTCGGCGCCGCGCCGCACACGGCGAAGCGGACCGAGGAGGTGTCGGGCCGCAGCTCGGCGGGCAGATCCGACAGCATGGTGTAGATGGTCGGCACCGCGGAGAAGTAGGTGGCGCGGCTGCGTTCGACGCGGTCGAAGAAGGTCCGCGCGCTGAACCGCCCTGCGACAGTGGCCTGCCCGCCCGCAAGCAGCGGCGAGAGCGTGCCGACCACAATGCCGTTGACGTGGAACAGCGGCAGGATCAGCAGGCTGTGATCGGCGGCGGTGAGCTCGAACGCCTCGATCACCATGGCGCACATGGCATTCAGGTTGGCGTGGTCGAGCATGACGCCCTTGGGCTTGCCGGTGGTGCCGCTGGTGTAGATGAGCAGCGCCAGCGCATCGTCGCCGACATCGGCAGGCTCGGGTGCGCCCGGTTCGGCGACGGCGAGCTCGGCGACGGAAATGACGGTCTGCACCGGGGCCTCGAAATCCGGGCGCTGTTGCGCGATCAGCACTTTCGCGCCCGCGTCGGTCATCTGGTGGACCGCCTCGACCGCGGTCAGCGTGGGGTTGACCGGCGTCACCGCGGCACCGAGTCGCCATGCGGCGAACAGCGATACGACGAAGCCCGCGGTATTGGGGAGCATGACCGCGACCACGTCGCCGTCCGCGACGCCCGCGGCGCTCAGCGCACCGGCGGCCCGGCGCACGCTGTCGAGGAACCGGGCATTGTTCAGCGTCTCGGTGTCATCGGCGAGGGCGGGCGCGGTGGGCGTCGCGGCGGCTCGGCGATCGGGAATAGTTGTCAGATTCATCAGCTGTCCTGGGTGAGCGGGCTGGAGGAATGGCGACAACGGTAGAAATCCGGGCCCTGCGTGACACCGTCGCGCACCGACGAACCTCGCCGCCGCCGTTGTCCCCGGAGAACAAACGATTCGCCGCCACGCCGGCCGCGCAGTGCCTACGATGGACGGGTGACGGCCATTCGTCGCGAGGGTGATGGCGATGTGCGCCCGTATGTCGTGGAGATCGCCGCCCGCATGAACGAGCGGGTGGCGGAGATCAGCGCGATCCTGCGGCACAATCTCGAGGACGAGATCCCGGAACTGCACGGCGATCCACGCACCGTCGAACTGCTCGGCGCCAGCGTCGAGGGCAATGTCGACACCCTGCTGCACGCCCTGCGCCACGACATCCCGGTGGCCCGCATCCAGGCGCCTGCCGCCGCCATCGAATACGCCAGACGCCTTGCACAGCACGGTGTTCCGTTGACGGCGCTGATTCGCGCCTACCGGGTCGGGCAACGGCGGATGACCGATCTCGTCTTCGCCGAACTGCGCGCGGTCGGCATTCCGCCGGAAGACTGCGTCACCGTCATGGAGACCATCACCAGCACCCTGTTCGAATACATCGACTCGATCACCGAGCAGGTCGCCGCCATCTGCGAAGGCGAACGCGAACAGTGGCTCGAGAGCCAGAACAGCATCCGGGCGGTGCGGGTGCGCGAGGTGCTCGCGGGCCGCAAACCCGTCGATGTGGACGCCGCGACCGAATCCATCCGCTACCCGCTGCACTGGCATCACCTCGCACTGGTCATGTGGTATCCCGACGCCGCAGACGACAGCGATGAACGGGATCAGCTGCTCACACGGCTGCAACGATTCGTGCGGGAACTGGCGGAAGCGGTCGGCACCGGCGCGAGCCCGCTGTTCGTGGCCGCAGACAGGGGCAGCGGCTGGGCCTGCCGGATATGAGCTGGATCTGATGTGATGTCGGGCGCGTCATGCCACTACCGGGGTAGGAGTACTGCAACGGCCTCGGTGCTGGTAGACGCCGCGGCCCACTCAGCCAAGCCGCGTCCTAGTGACCGAATCGAGACTAAATAGGCCGCGTTACCAAGAAATTTCCGTGTTCTGCGTCATATTACGTTTAGGGGCAAACTCCCCGCATACACGGCGTATCGGTGAACCCGACCATGGCTTTCCAAGATCGGCAACACGTTTAATTCATTATTCGTTTACCTTGCGTTCACCAATCGTGACCAAGCTGCAATCAGGTCAGAACAGACCTGAGGTTTGGTTACATCAAGGAGTAGTCCACACACATTCGGAAACGACCGCAACGGACGTATGTTCACCCGCCGCGGTCGCTGGAGAAACCAGCGGCACCACAACCGGTAACCGCATTCTCCCCTCACAACAGCAGCACCCGCCGGGCGCCGACCCGAGTAGCTCTCACCGCGTCTAGCTCTCACCGCGTCGCGCCGCCAGGAATCCGAACCCCTGGCCTTCACAACAGAATCCGAAAACAGCACATGAGCCGATACAGGCGAGCTCCCCCACCAAACGCCCGCGGTGGATCCGCGCTGCCTCCTGCGGGCCGGATCGCTGCATGATCAAGGAACTGATTTCGTAATGCCTGACTTACGCCTTTCTTCTTTCCGCCGCCAATCGCTCCGTGGCGGTGTCACCGTCGTGGTGGCCGCAGCCGGCGTCATCGCCGTCGGCGGCTCCTCCGCGGTGGCGGTGGCCGACGACAGCGTTCCGTCCCACGTTGCGATGGTCGCCGAGCAGCAGCCGGTCGCCGTCGCCGCGCCGATCGACGCCCCGGCCTTCGCGCTACCTGGACTGCCCGCGCTGCCGCCCCTACCCTTCCTGCCCCAGCAGGCCCCGGTCTACGAGAACAACCTCGACGGCTGGATCCGCCAAGCCCTCGACATCATGCACGCCCACAACATCCCGGGCAGCTACGACGGCATCCACCGCAACGTGATGCGCGAATCCGGCGGCAACCCCCGCGCCATCAACAAGTGGGACTCCAACGCCGCCGCCGGCACGCCTTCCAAGGGTCTACTCCAGGTGATCGACCCGACTTTCAACGCGTTCCACGTCGACGGCACCGCCTTCGACATCTGGGACCCGGTTGCCAACATCACCGCGGCCTGCAACTACGCGGCCAACCGCTACGGCTCGATGGACAACGTTAACTCAGCTTACTAGTCTCGACCGTACCCAAACAACGCCTCCTCGTCTCACCAACGGGGAGACGTTGCCGTCTCCCGACCCCCGCCGTCGCACGATCATCCTCACTCGCGCCAGTGGGCGCGTCATTGCCCCTACCAGGCAAGCCGAGATTCCGGCTAACTGCAATCCACATAGACATGCTGACGGTGACGACGTCCCGCTCTGTGGGGCGCAACGATGGATTCGTAGATCAGACCCGACCGACCCATCACACGCGCGCCTACAACACGGAAGATGAAGGTGAGAACAATGACGAGGACCTTTGTCCGCGGGGCGGTCGCCGCCGTTGCTATCGCACCGTTGATCGGCCTCGCATCCGGCACTGCCTCGGCGGTGCCGGCTCTCGGCGGACACGCTGCGCCGGCCACGCATAGCGGCATCAGTTCGACCGCTACGCAAACGGAGATGTGGGCCGCCGCGGGGTACGGCTTCCCCTTGGCCCGACCGTGGCCGTATGGACCACACTAAGCCTGTTCATGGGGTGGCGATCACTATCATTCGCACCGGGGCTCCGCAGATCATCGGCGCTGACCCGACGATTCGCAGAATGCACTTCGCCCAGCCAAGATATAGATTGCGCAGGAGCGCGCCGGGAACAGTCTGGCCACTCCCGTTTGCCCGGGCGGCGTCGAAGCCGCCCCGGTAGTCGTGCGGACACCCTGGTTCGAAGTCGCCGAACTGTACGAGGAACGCCCCCCGGAATCCTGAATGGCGGTGCCATGAACAATTACCCTGCTGGACCGACCCGACCCAGTCCGATGGCCCTCGTCGTTTACGCGTTCACGGTGGTGATGCTCGGTACCACGCTGCCGACGCCGATGTATATGTCGTACGCACAGCGACTGCACTTTTCGGTGTTGACCACGACCATCGTCTTCGCCACCTATGCGGCTGGTGTGATCGTCGCGCTCATCGGTTTCGGCAGCTGGTCCGATGTGCTCGGTCGCCGACCTATGTTGCTGGCAGGAACGGTTGCCGCAGCAGCCAGTTCGGTCGTGTTTCTCACTGCGGGCCCGGTCTGGCAGCTGTTGGTCGGACGGGCACTGTCCGGGTTGTCCGCGGGTATCTTCACCGGTACCGCCACTGTCGCTATCGTCGAAGCCGCTTCACCACAATGGCGTTCGCGCGCGGCAATCGTCGCGACGATCGCGAACATGGCCGGGTTGGGGCTGGGACCCGTGATGGGCGGATTGCTTGTGCAATACCTGCGCTGGCCACTACATCTGGCGTTCGTTTGCCATCTCGCGCTGTTGGTGGTGGCGTGCGTGGGTCTGTTGCGGGCCCGGGAGACCGCCACTATGACCTCGGGCGGACGACTAACTGTGCGGTCTTTGGTGGTTCCGGCTCAGATGCGGGCAACGTTCGTGCCCGCCGCCATTGCGACCTTCGCGGGGTTCGCGGTCCTCGGACTGTTCACCGCGGTAGCGCCGACGTTCCTGGCGCAAATCCTCAACATCCACAACGTTGCCGTCGCAGGGATCGTGGTCTCGGCGGTGTTCTTTTCGTCTGCCTTGGCTCAGATAGCGACTGGGCCGATGCGCACGTCGACCGCCCTGCCCGTAGGCTGCGTGGTCTTGGTGGCGGGCATGGTGTTCATTCTGCTCGCCTTGCTCCGCTCGTCGGCTGTCTTACTCGTCATCGGCGCGGTGGCAGCCGGAGCGGGACAAGGCATCAGCTTCAGCAAGAGCGTCCGCAGCGTTACCGACGCGGCCCCCGCTCACCACCGAGCTGGGGTCACCTCCACGCTGTTCGTCATCGCCTACCTCGCCATCTCCATCCCGGTCGTCGGAGAAGGCTTGGCCGCACATGCCTGGGGCCTGCGGACCGCGGGCATTGCCTTCGCCGTCGCCGCAGCAGTGCTGGCAGTCGCTGCGGCGTCCGCGTCCTGGCTGGTCGGCCCGCGCCCCGCCAACTCTAGGACATCTCAACCTATTCCGTTCACAACATCGCCATCACCGAGCACAGCGCGAGAGTCGTAATCCCCGATAGCCGACTGACGGCAGCCGCCACCGATTCATCCGCGTCCGCCGCGGCAGGATCGAGTCGATGAAACTCCTCGACGGCTCGCTGACCGCGAGCGTCGCCATGCTGACCCGGCCTGGTCCCACAGCGGGCAGGCGACCTACTCATAGCCCGTCCACGGCCGACGCGGTGATGGCAAGCATCGTGGCCGCTGCTGAGGATCACGCCCTCCTGGTCGCCACCCATGATCTGGTTCCCGACGTCTTCCATGAGATCCTCGAACTCGATGCGGGCCGGATCCTCACTCGTACCCGACCGACCGTCGGCGCGATCTGAGATGGGCGCCTGGAAGGATTCGGTACATGAGTGCCGCCGGGGACGATGTCCGCTCCTTTGCCTTGTCGTTGCCGGAGACGTCCGAGCAGTTCACTTGGGGGATGCCGACTTTTCGGGTCACCGGCAAGCTGTTCCTCACCCTCCCGGAGGACGAAACCTCGATGGCGGCCCGCTGCCCCGTCACCGACCGCGACGAACTGGCCGTCGCCGAACCGAACAAGTTCTGGATCGCCGCCCACGAAGCCAACAACGCCTGGGTCCGAGTGCGCCTCGCCGCCCTCGACGACCGGGACGAACTGGAAACCATCGTTCTCGACTCGTGGCGACAGGCCGCACCCCGACATCTACTCAACGATGCCGGGTGACGCGGCTGCCGATTGCCCCGCACCGACCTCGGCTTCACAATCCGCCCACTGCCGAGCGCACTCATCTCGGCGTGAGCGGATGCCCGAGAGGGCAACGCACGGTGGACAACCGCGATCGCAGCTCGATCGCCTCCGCCAAGTGGAGGTAGCGAAGATCGCCGACGCTACGAGATCGAGTCCGACGGACGATGCGATCTGCCCGTCGTCTGCGACACCACCATCGCCCAGGGGCGGCTGGCCCAGCGCATCGGCCCGTACGGCACCCGCCTCACCGAATTGGGTCGAGCAGGCGCAGGTCACCAAGCAGACCGCCGATTCCTGGTCGACCAGTTCGAACGCACAGGTTGCGAGCGCGTCCCCGACCCGAGCGACGGCCGAGCCAGCCTGGTCCAACTGGACCCCTGCACATGAGCGCTAGTCGGCGCCAGGTGGGTTTCAGGTGCATCGCCGAGCACGCCCTGTTGCGTACCTGACGCCACACCACCTTGTCCGCGAGGTTCCCCCGCCACCACGTCGGCCACAACCAGTAGCGCGCGAGCGAAATCGGTCACGTGAACAAAGTCTCGGCGGGATCACGGCGACAACATCAATTCTGCTGACCGCCACCAGCATTCGCTCAACGGGTTCGCTACGTCCGAACAGACAGCCCGAATTATGTCGACCCGATGGACCTCGATGCGGGCAAGATCGTTGATCGCCCTCTCATCAAAAACCAACAGCCGTCAGCACCGGCAAAACCAAGAGAAGTTGCCACGTAGCAAACATTCCACAACGAATACGTCGCGGTACGCTCATTGCTCATGGCAAATCTGCGAGCATCGAGCGGGATCGTGTCCGCCGGAGCCACCATCGGTGTCGCCGAGCTGATTTCGGTCCCGATCGGCGCAAACAGTGCGCCGCTCAACGCCTTCGGCTCCAATGTCATCGACATCACCCCACAGAATCTTCGTGAATGGGTCATCGGAACCTTCGGCACCAATGACAAGCTATTGCTGTACGCGTCGATTTTCGTGGTGGCGATCGGCGTCGCCGCGCTCGCCGGCTTGCTGGAGCGGACCACCCGGCCACTCGGGTCGGCGCTGTTCGTCGTCTTCGGCGTCGCAGGCGTGATAGCCGCCTGCACTCGCACGAACGCGTCGTGGACCTACGCCCTCCCGACGCTGCTCGGCAGCCTCGTCGGACTGCTTGCGCTGCGAATGCTGATACGACGCATCGACGCCACCCCGCCCGCGAAACCCCGGACGGCATCCCGCCGAAAGAGCGATGCCGCTACGGAACCGGTCGGCGCTGCACCCCCATCGGAGAAGACGGCACGGCGCCAGCTCCTGGGTGGAGTGGTCGGCGTCGGCATGCTCGCGCTGCTAACCGGACTGACCGGGCGACAACTCGCCGCTAGAGCCAATGACGTGTCCGGGAACCGGGCGGCAGTCCGGCTGCCCACCCCGACCGAGCCTGCGGCTCCCATTCCCGCCGCGTCCGAACTGCAGGTTCCAGGGCTGACATCATTTGTCACCTCGAATTCCAGCTTCTACCGGATCGACACAGCGTTGACCGTGCCGCAGCTCTCGACCGATGACTGGAAGTTGCGCATCCACGGCATGGTCGACCGAGAGATGACCATCTCCTACGCCGACATGGCCGAGCGCATGCCGATCGAGCGGATATTAACCTTGACCTGCGTGTCCAACCCCGTCGGTGGCGACCTGACGGGCAACGCGCGGTGGCTCGGCTACCGGGTCGCCGATCTGCTGGCGGAGGCGGGCGTGCGCTCGGGCGCCGACATGGTGCTGTCCACCAGCGTCGACGACTTCACCGCCGGAACCCCGCTGACGGCGCTGACCGACGGCCGTGATGCGATGCTGGCCATCGGCATGAACGGCGAACCTTTGCCCATCCTTCACGGCTATCCGGTCCGCCTCGTCGTCCCGGGGCTGTACGGGTACCTCTCGGCAACCAAATGGGTGATCGATCTCGAGGTGACCCGGTTCGATCGGGCGCGGGGATACTGGGCTCGGCGTGGCTGGTCGACCCAAGGCCCGATCAAAACCGAAGCCAGAATCGACACGCCGAAGTCATCGACGAAGCTATCGACGGGCCCCGTTGCGATCGCGGGCATCGCCTGGGCCCAGCATCGAGGTGTCACAGCCGTCGAGGTCCAGGTCGACAACGACGAGTGGAAGCCCGCGCAACTGTCCCAGGAGTACTCGATCGACACCTGGCGGCAATGGGTTTATCAGTGGGACGCGACGCCAGGGCAACACACCGTGCGCGCCCGTGCGACCGACGGCACAGGCGCCGTGCAGACCGCCGAAAGAACGGACGTGGTCCCGGACGGCGCGTCCGGCTATCCGTCCGTGTCCGTCCGGGTCGGGTAGCCGCAGGCTCCCGGCCCGACGCGGATGTCGCAATCGGCAAGCTAGCGCCTCCGCAGGCCGACGCCCGCCAGGAAAAGGCCGACGACGACGACGATCAGGCCGATGACCGCCCAGATTGCTTGTCCATTCATTCCGCCACTCTGCCCGAGCAGGTTGAGCCCTTGCAGCGTCCACAGACCACCCATCAGCATGAGCAGCACCCCGACGATCAACCACACCCAGCGCATTGCCGCTCCTCAGCTCAGGTCGCCACCCACCTGGAACGTCCATCGTGCCACGGAAACAAGCTGCCCGCGATCGTCTTCGGTGTGCTCGCGCTGCGGTTCCCGGGTGCCGCCCGGTCGGATCAATGGATCAACAGCTACGCCACTGCGCCCGTAGTGGCGCTGCGAAATGATCAGCTCGTGCCCTGGAGTCTCCTTCTGCCGACGTATCGGATCATATATATTTAGATGCGCATATCGCATTATCTGAATGTGTACAGACTCCCGCCGGGTCACAGTGTCCGGCGCGACATCCGCCCCGCTGGTCGGCGATGCCTCGACGCCGCTGCAAGTGGCGCATCACCGGTGAGTTGTCGATTCACGCGATATTGCGTGTCTTGATCGTCCAGGCCGGGTCGACACACAACCCGCACTGCGGCCCACGAATCTCTCGGCGGCATGCCGGTCCCCCGCGACCTGCCAGCGAATCCAATCACCGAGCAGTGTCGCGTACGCTCCCCGTTCGGGGCGAAATAGGTGCCGAAGTGCCCGACACCGGAGGAGCGGAGGCAGGCTCGGCGGCACATGCTCGAAATCGCGTATGCCGTTCTGGTATGCGACATCCCACGGCCCGCCGAGCAGGTACAGCACGGAGGCGCGCAGTTTGTCGAGTTGGGCCTGCCGGCAAGACTCCGCTCGTCCTTCTACACGGTGTCACGATGTCCGCGCGGGTTTGGGATGACGTTATTCCTTTGCTGACTCCGCATCACGATGTGATTGCCCCGACCGCGATCGAGCACCGCGGCGGCCCGCCCGCCAGTCGGCGTCCGGCGCGTATCGAGCATTTCGACACCGTCGACCGAGAATCTCCCAGCTGCCTCGTCGGACGGCTGCGGTACGAAGGACGAAACGGTCGCGTCTCGGCCCGAAAGGCTGGAGCAGCCGATTACCGGATCGCAGCGGCTGCCGCTACGGCGGCGCCGGTGAGTTCGACGGACCGCACTCGGTCGTCGATTCGCGTGGCGTGGTGGGCGAGGATGAGCTCGTCGGCGTGGGTGGAGGCGGCGAAGTCGTCCAGGTACGCACAGACTTCAGTGGGTGTGCCGACGGCGGTGTACCTGGTCATCGATGCGAGCTGGAGGCCGTTCGGCGAGGCAAGGAACGCGTCGATCTCCGCGTCGGTGAAGTTGGCATCCGCCGCACCTCGCGTGACCATCGCCCGTGCTCTGGCCCGGTAGGCGATCGTCTTCTGCGCTGCCGCCTCGTCGTGGCTCTCGGCGGCGAAGACATTGACACCGGCCATCACGTATGGCTCGGCCAGCTGCTCCGACGGCTGGAAATTTTCGCGGTAGACGGCGACCGCCTGGTGCAGAGCGTCCGGTGCGAAATGGGACGCGAAGGCGTACGGCAGGCCGAGCTGCGCGGCGAGCTGCGCACCGAACAGTGACGAACCCAGAATGTAGAGCGGCACAATCCCTTCCGCTCGCGGAATCGCCTGCACGCCCGACACCCGCGACCGCCCCGTCAGGTAGCCCTGCAGCTCCAGCACATCCTGCGGGAAGGAGTCCGCCGATGCCGGGTTACGTCGCAGCGCCAGCATGGTTTTCTGGTCACTGCCCGGCGCCCGGCCGAGCCCGAGGTCGATCCGTCCGGGAAACAGCGTCTCCAGTGTGCCGAACTGCTCCGCGATCACCAGCGGCGAGTGGTTGGGCAGCATGATGCCGCCCGAGCCGAGCCGAATGGTGTCGGTATGTACCGCGACATGGCCGATGAGAACGCTCGTTGCGCTCGACGCGATCGACGGCATGTTGTGATGCTCGGCGTACCAGACGCGTCGATAACCGCTGCGTTCAGCAGCCCGGGCGAGTGCGACGCTGTTGTCGAAACTGTCACGCGCGGTGTGGCCGGGTGCGATCGACGCCAGGTCGAGGATGGACAGGGCTGGGAGCATATGACGCTGCCTTTCGTGTGTCAGAGAACGCGGTGGAGTTGTTCGGTGAAGGCCCGGATGCAGGCATCGTCGCGGCGGTAGTACGTCCACTGCCCGCGACGGGTGGCACGAAGGAATCCCGCGCGCTGCAGGATCGCCAGATGCGCCGATATCGTCGAGGCCGAGGTCCCCGCCTTCTGCTGGATGAGACCGACACATACGCCGAGCTCGGCTGCCTCCCCCGCCCTTTCCGGGAAACTCGCATCCGGGTCCTTGAGCCACTCCAGGATGCGAAGTCGCGTCTCATTCGCCAAGGCTTTGCACTCGTCGAGCACGCTCACCATCCTTCGATATTTCGCTAATTAACGAATTTACGCCGTGAGCGGCAGATGGGCACCATGACACTGCTCACGCTCAGCCGACCAACTCCGAGCGGGCGAGCCTCGCACAGCACTCGGCGCCACCGACACCGTCGACGGCGACTCCGACACCGTCGCCCACCGACTCAGCCAGGCTGCGACCGAGTCCGCCTTTGATCGACTACCTCTCGGGCCTGTGTGTCGCCTGCGGACCCGGCTCGACCGCCGAGCGTAGCCCGGAACAAGTGAGAATGCTCGGCCGCCGGTGTCGGCCGAAATGGAATGCCCAGGGCACAGGGAGAACGGTGTGGGCGAGCAGTTTCCGGGCCGATCTGGATCGGCCGGGACCCCTCGCGCTGGGGTTCGATCGGATCGGCGCGCCGATTCTGCTGACCACCATCAGTATTCGGCCTGAACAGGTAGTCCACGGCCGAACCGGCAGAGAGATGACATTGTTCGGTGCACCGGCGATATCGCCTGGTGCGGGGTTCGACTGAACGGCCATACCCAGTCTCGCAGGGGCCACGGGATGTCGACGCCGCGGGCTATCAGCGCTCGTAGAAGCCGTCTACCCGACCACGGGACAGAACCGGACCCCGAGCGGCGGCCAGCATGTCGCGCGGCTTCATCGACTCCAACGCGACATCGCCCGGGGCGGAGACAATCGGCTCGGATGAGGCGAGGAGCTGAAATACGTACCGGTGCGGGCCATGGCCCTTGATCGGCGCGGGACCCATGTAGCCGCGACCCATTCCCGAACGCAACAGCCGTACGCCGGCTGCGGGATTCTTCGCGTTCAGCGCGCCCGCCGCCAAGGTGGTGACGGTCGGCTCGAGCAGCGCGACACAGTGCACGAACGGCAATCTTGTCGGCGCATCGGGGTCTTCGATCACCAGCATTAGTTGCGCCGTATCGTGCGGCGCGTCGTTCCAGGTCAGGGCCGGGGACAGGTCGTCGCCACCGATCCGCGTCGAGGCATGGGCTTTGCCGATGGTTGCCTCGTGGTCGAAGTCGGGACTGCGCAGCCCGAGTGTCTCCTTACCCGCCAGGGCAGGCAGGTTCCACACCAGGCCCGCTTGCCCGGCGCGTCGGTTCTTCAGCAGGGTGCCGAGAATCGCCATGTGAATCTCCTTGATTGCGTTGAGGTCGTCCTTGGTGTCAGAGTCATCGTGTTGTCACCATTAGCACGCTAGTGGACCGAAACCTAGTGCGGCGCAACGCAGATACGAGCGATCGCCGACGCGAACAGCTGGTCATCACCGAGGACGGGAAAGACCTGCTGAGCGAGCGCCGCGAAGCCTGCCACGGACAGTTGGCATCGATGATCGCCACCCGTATGGACAAGGCAGAGCGAGACCAACTCTCACAAACCCTTGTGCTGCTGCAGCGACTGACCTAGGGCCTGCCGCAGTTGAGGAACACGACAACATGACCGTCCGCCGACACTTTCACCCAGGGTAGCGCCGTCTCGTGAGGAGTGGGCGGACTGGGCCACCGACGTCCTTACCCTGCAGCTGCTGCCCCGGGGCGCACATGCCTCGCAGGCACGCTAGTCCGTGCGCGGCTTCGGTATGGGCGCTCGCATGTCATGAGACGACCATGCTGGTCATCCAGAATCCGCGATGTCACGGGGCAGCTACATCAGCTCTCCAGGAACTGTCGCGCCAGAGCGCCGAGACGACCGCCTCTAGTGAAAGGCATTCACTCGTAATGCTTTTCAGTGCCTCCGGTTCGATGAACGCAATGCCGTCGACGGCTGTCAGGAAGCCGCTTCGTCCGCTCTACTGCCTCCTCCAACAGCGGTGTGGCCGTGGTGTGGTCGCCTGCGGAGGGGCAGGAGCGAGCGGCCGCCGCGCAGACACCAGAGGGCGATGACAGGATCGCAGATGGCGCAGCCGAGAGACGAGTCGTGAGCGAACGGGATGATGGGGTGGCCTTTGAGCGCCACCCGCCGCCACGCCGCGATACGACGCCCTACCGGCGATGCCGAGCACTACGCGACACTTTCGCCACCGAGCGATCCAGCAACACAAACCACCGACCAGTTCGCTGACGAACAGGTTGGCAGGGATCGGCAAAGGTGCCTACGAGGTGATTGACAGCAAATGTCTTCCGTGCCAACGTATCGGAGGATCTCGGGGACCTGATTCGGGTGCGTGCCTCGGTGTCTTCGAATCGGAGAGTGCTTGATGGGGTTTCTCGAGCCTGACCTGCCTGTGGTCGACATGGAGGAATGGAGCGGGGGCACGCGCAGTGAACGGATCCGCCCGATGGCCCGACACTGGGCCGAGGTGGGCTTCGGTACACCCGTCGTACTGCACTTGTTCTATGTCGGCAAGATCTGTCTCTACATCCTTGGTGGCTGGCTGTTCGCTCTGTCCACCAAGGGCATCGACGGTTTCGCGAGTGTCGGCGCCTGGTGGTCGGAACCGATCGTCTTCCAGAAGGCCGTGCTGTACACGTTGCTGTTCGAGGTGGTCGGACTCGGCTGCGGGTTCGGTCCGCTGAACAACAGATTCTTCCCGCCGCTCGGCTCGATACTGTATTGGTTGCGGCCCAAGACTATTCGGCTGCCTCCGTGGCCCGAGTGCGTTCTGCTGACAAAGGGCACCAACCGTACACCCGTGGATGTCGCGCTGTACGCGGCGTTGCTGGTGATGACGACGAGTGCGTTGGTGTCCGACGGCACCGGGCCGATACCGGCGTTGGACACGACGGTCGGCCTACTGCCAGTGTGGCAGATCGCGGTGATTCTCGGCCTGCTTGCGGTACTCGGGTTGCGCGACAAGGTGATCTTCCTGGCGGCGCGCGGCGAGGTCTACGCCACCCTGGCGGTCACCTCCTTGTTCACCGGTGCCGACATGATCGTCGCTGCGAAGGTGGTGTTCGTCGTGATCTGGATGGGCGCGGCGACCTCGAAGCTGAACAAGCACTTCCCATTCGTGGTGTCCACGATGATGTCCAATAGCCCGGTGTTCCGGCAAAAGTCGTTGAAGCGCATGTTCTTCGAGAGCTTCCCCGACGATCTGCGGCCGGGTCGCTTGTCGCGCATTTTCGCCCACGGCGGCACTGCCGTCGAGATGTGTGTTCCGGTGGTGTTGTTCTTCTCTCACGGTGGTTGGCTGACGGCAGTCGCCGCGTTCGTGATGGTGTGCTTCCACTTGGCCATTCTGACCGCCATGCCCATGGGGGTGCCGTTGGAGTGGAACGTCTTCATGATCTTCGGCGTCTTGACGTTGTTCGTCGCGCACGCCGATCTCGGTCTCAGCAGTCTGAACAACCCTGCGCCGGTGGGGGTGTTGTTCGTCGTGATCGCAAGCATCGTCATCGCCGGAAATCTGTTCCCCCGCAAGATCTCGTTCCTGCCGGGCATGCGGTACTACGCTGGCAACTGGGATACCACGATGTGGTGCGTCAAACCGTCGGCCGCGGAGAAGATCAGCAAGGGCATTGTCTCGATCGCCAGCATGCCGCAGGCACAGCTGGAGCGGTACTACGGAAAGGAACGCGCGCAGATCCCGATGTATCTGGGATACGCCTTCCGCGCCATGAACACGCACGGTCGCGCGCTCTTCACCCTCGTCCACCGGGCCATGCCGACCGGTCGCGAGGACGAGTACACCATCACCGACGGAGAGCGGATCTGTAGTACCGCGGTCGGCTGGAACTTCGGCGACGGCCACATGCACAACGAGCAACTCATCGCCGCGATGCAGCAGCGCTGTCAGTTCGAACCCGGCGAAGTACGGATCGTTCTGCTCGACGCCCAGCCGATCCACAAGCAGACACAGGAATACCGCCTCGTTGATGCCGCCACCGGCGAGTTCGAGCGCGGAGTCGTGAAAGTCGCGGACATGGTGATCCGCCAGCCCTGGGCAGACGACGTGCCCGTGGCCGTCCACACAACTGAATGAATGAGCCACGCAATGCTGATCAACCGATCATGATTCACGGGTGGCAGAATCCGCGAATCGCATCGGCAATGAATCACCCATGCAGACCTATGGTTTGTATCTGGCGCTGGACGATGTGCTCGGCGCGCAGCATCCACGCTCGGACGAGCACGACGAGATGCTGTTCATCGTCATACACCAGGTATACGAACTGTGGTTCAAGCAGCTGCTGCACGAACTGGCCCATCTGCAACGAAAACTGGATGCCGGGAACACCACGCATTCGCTGCACACCCTGCGCCGGGCACTGACCATCCTCAAGGTCGTGGTGGCGCAGATCGACGTCCTGGAAACCATGACACCGCGGCAATTCACCAGTTTTCGCGCCCGGCTGGATACGTCGAGCGGGTTCCAGTCCACGCAGTTCCGCGAGTTGGAATCCGTGCTGGGCCGCCGGGATCAGAGCGCGTTCGCGCATTATCCAGAAGCCAGTGCCAGCCGCGACCGCATCGTCGACGCGATGTCACGGCCCTCGCTGTACGACTCGTTCCTACGATATCTGGCCGAGCAAGGGTATCCGGTGCCGACCGAGCAGCTCGACCGGGACGTGCATTTGCCGGCCGAGCCGTCGCCGGAGATTCAGCGGATATTGCTGACCGTCTACACGGACGACAGCGGCCCGGCGCAGGTGGCCGAACGCCTCGTCGATCTGGACGAGGGACTGCAGGAATGGCGGTATCGACACGTGATGATGGTGCGGCGCACCATCGGCGACAAATCCGGGACCGGCGGTTCCTCCGGCGCGGAATACCTGCGCGGCACCCTCTTTCGGCCGGTGTTCGCCGACCTGTGGGCGGTCCGGGGCGGGCTGTGACCACAATCGACGAGCTGCGCGCCAGTCCGAATGCACTGGCTGCGCACTACTCGCGGTTCCGCGTCGACCAACGGTCCCTGCTGACCGGGCATTCTCATCAGGCATGGCCGGATGTCGCGCTGCGCGGCCAGATCGAGGCGTTCGACGACGCGGCCGACGCGGTGGACGCCAAATGGGACCGGGCATTCGGCAGGGCCGATGCGGTGCGCGCCGGACTCCGGCGGATATTCGACGATCCGACTGCGGAGATCGCGCTCGGCGCCAACACCCACGAATTGGTCGTCCGATTCCTGTCCACTATGGACATTCGACACCGGCCGAGGCTGGTCACCACCGGCGGCGAATTCCACAGCGTGCGTAGGCAGCTGGCCAGGCTCGGCGAGGAAGGGATCGAGGTGGTCCGGCTGCCGCCCGACCCGGTCGACACGCTTGCCGCGCGCCTCGCCGGGGCCATCGACGACCGCACGAGCGCGGTGTTGGTGTCGGCGGTGCTGTTCGAAACCTCCCGGATCGTGCCCGGTCTCGGCGACCTCAGCGCGGCCTGCGCGCGGCACGGTGTCGAACTGCTGGTGGACGCCTATCACGCGCTCGGCGTGGTGCCGTTCTCAGTGCCGGGTATGGGCCTCGACTCGGCGTGGCTAGTCGGCGGCGGCTACAAGTACCTGCAATTGGGCGAGGGCAACTGTTTCCTCCGCCTGCCGCCACACGCGCTGGCCGCCCGGCCGGTATTCACCGGCTGGTACGCGGAGTTCGGAGAGCTGGTAGGTGAGGGGGACGGCCAGCCGGTGAGTTACGCGCCGGGCGCGGCCCGCTTTGCCGGCGCGACCTACGATCCGACCAGCCACTATCGGGCGAGCCACGTCTTCGAGTTCTTCGCCGACCATGACCTCACGCCCGCAATCCTCCGCCGAATCTCGTTGCACCAGAACGAATTACTGGCGCGACTGTTCGACCATCTTGACGCCCCCGCCGACCTGGTCAGCCGAGACCGCAGCGCACCACGATCAGCCTTCGGCGGTTTCCTCGCGCTGCGCTCCCCCAAGGCCGCAGACCTTCGCCGCGGCCTTGCCGATCGCGGCGTATCCACCGACAGCCGAGGCGAGTACCTTCGGTTCGGCCCCGCGCCGTATCTTTCGGACACCCAACTGGAATCCGCGATCATCGCCCTCGACGAGGTGCTGCGCGACACCCACGGCCGTCCATGACAACCCAACCCGCAGAACCGAATTCGACCTCATCCTGTCCCGGCGATGTGGGCGCGGTGGGCGACGATCGCCGCGGCGCTCATGGCCGCCGGGTCGGAGCGGGGCCCACGGATGTTGCCGTGGACCGGCGTATTCGAAAGCAGCGCGCGCAGCGGGGCGACGCTGCATGCGCCCCGGCCGGACAGGCCGTAACGGTGTCGAGGACGTGAAGTCCGCGATCCGCCATCTGCGTGCCCGCGCCGCGCAGTACGGCTTCAACGGTACGAAGGTGGCCCTTCGGCCCAACCGACCTGGCGACCATCGGCGAGGACTGTCCGGAGCGGGATGATCGGGATTCAGCGCGGGACTCACCCACACGGTCGCCACAAGCAGTAAAACCCCGGCGGTGACATAGAGCGCCGATTCCCGGGAGATCCAGGCGTAGTAGACGGTTTTCCCGGCGAACGACACCCAGATGAGCAAGACCGACACACCGCCGGTCAGCAGCGCGGCGCCGAGCCATCCGATCGACACGTGTTCCTTACGGTCGGTGGCTAACCTCAGTGTTCGGGGCGAATCGGCCGCATGGTGTCAGGAAAGCAGCGTGCCGAAGACGATGTCGAAGAATATCTGATAGGAGTCTTCCGAGTGGTCGGCTCGAGCCGAGATGAGCGTCCCCTCCCATGCGTTGAGGACGAACCGCGCCACGGTTTCGGCGTCGGTGGCCGCGGTTATTTTGTCATGCCTCTACTTTCAGGACGATACGGAAACGGGCCTGACCGGCCATCATGCGTTCGTAGGCTGCGGGAGCCTGGTCGAGCGTCATGACCTCGGTCATCGGACGAACATTCCGGGCTTCGGCGAACCGCAGGTTGTCCTCGTTGTCGATGGAACTGCCGGTCAGGCTTCCGCTGACCGTGCGGGTGCCGAAGATCAGGTCCATGGTCTGCACTTGGATCGGGTCGGGGCCGGCACCGACGACCACCATCCGGCCACGCGGCGCCAGTCCGGGAATCAACGGCGACATCGAAGCACCGCTCGCGGCGGTCGCGACGACAGCGGCCGCCCTGCCGAGCCGCCGCAGCGCCTCGCCGGGTCTTCGGCGGCACTGTCGATGTAGTGGTCGGCACCGAGTTGCGTTGCCAGCTCGGCCTTCTCGGTGCCCCGAGCGATAGCGGCAACGCGGAACCCGAGCTTGTCGGCGTACTGCACCGCCAGATGTCCGAGGCCACCGATCCCCTGCACGGCCACCAGCGCGCCGGGACCGCCGTCGATCTGCCGGAGCGCGCTGAATACCGTCAGTCCGGCACACAGCAGCGGCGCTACTTCGATCTGACCGGTCATCTTAGTTTCCGTCAAGGCATAACTGACCGGTCGTCTTAGGGCAGCTGGATGGGCCAGTGCACGGCTGATCAGCCGATATGCGGGCACCAACCTGCGCTACTACCCGGCCGAGGACGACATCCCGGTACACCGTGCGCATTCGCGCGGCCGGATTCCCGCGGGATAAGTCGTTGCGGGCGTTGGACTTCGATGCCACCCCAACATCGACCCGGCGCTCGTTCACACCCTGGCTACTGGCGACTGGGTCCGGAAAGGGTTGCCGCTCCGCTTGATCGGTGACTCCGGCACCGGCAAATCCCACCCGCTCATCGCTCTGAGCACCGAGGCAGCCATGCACGGCTTCCGAGTGAAATACACACTGGCCACAATGCTGGTCAACGAGCTCGTCGAGGCCGCCGACGACAAGGTGTTGACCAAGACCATCGCGCGCTCCGACATGGACACCATCCCCGAAGACGAACTGTGGTCCCCACAAGTCCTGCACGGCTTACAGGGCCTCTACGCCTGGGGCCCGCCACCACCACCGTCGTTCCTCGAACCCGATGACCTGGCAGCCCTCATGACCGGCGCGCACTCCGCGAAATAGTCAATGCCCGAGCTGGTGCCCGGCGCCCAGCCTGCGTGAACTGCGCGAATCCTGGCACCGTGAGCAGCCGGAACACCCTTGACGGGAAGATGGCTATGTGGTGCTCAGCCTTCCGCCAATTCCTCGGCCGACTCGTGCCCAGCCGTGCCGGTCTGACGCAGGAAGTCGGCGATCACCTCGAGTTCGGCCTCGGAGTAGCGATCGCACAGTTCGTCCATCCTGTTGTTCATGCCCGAGAACACCTGAAACAACTCGGAATTGCGTTCACGCACCGCCCGCAGGGTGACCGCACGGCGGTCCGCCGATTCGGGATCGCGCTCGCGCACGATCCAGCCGCCCTTCTGCAGCCGATCGAGGATTCCCGTGAGCGTCGCCGGGTGCAGCCCGGCACGGCGCGCCAACGCGGTAGGGGTCAGCGGCCCGTGCCGATTGATGAGGTCGAGGCAGGTCCAATCGACATCTCTGAGTTCGACACGGCCGCCGAACCTGCGGTTGAGCAGCGACAGCTGAATGTTCAAGTCGCGCAATGCCTCCTTGACGGCAACGGTCAACTGCCGCCGGCTCCGAGCCCCGGCCCTATCTGCTACCGAACTCATACAGCACTACTTTCCCATCAGTTTGTATGGATTCCATATGGTATCGCAGCTCGCTCGGCGTGACTGGAAGGCGTGGCCGACGTTCCTCCACCGGAACCTCGACCAGGCGGACGGTCGACGACCTTCGGCCTCGCGTCAGTGCGACAGTGTCTGCCGCCCGTGCGTTCGCCACCCACGCGGCCATCGCGACCTGGGGCTTCTCGCTGTCGGGCGGCCACCTGTTCCCTCTCGTGGCGCGGAACCCGCAACTCGGCACGGTGATCGATGCCCTCGGCGGCCCCGTCGGGCGCCAACGACTTCTCGTGCCGCTTGCGGGCGAGCCCGGCACCGTCGCGATGGTCACCACACCGGACGGCCGCGACGGCAACCGAGCACTCAACCCGGCCAACAGGTACCCGGACTGGCCGCAGTGTCATCGCCGCCCGAACCGGGCTCCGCATGAGCCTGTACCGACCCGGCCGCCACGCCTCTCGGATAGCGAGCCCGCTCCTCGTTGTCGTGTGCAACCAGGATCAGACCGCTCCTCCCGAACCCGCGGTAAAGGCTGCGAAGCGGGCGCCTCGCGCGGAGGTGGTCCGTCCGAGGCGAAGACCGCCCCAGCCAGCAGCGTCACTTCGTACCCGAGCGCCGTCAGCAGCGCCGCGCGAACACCCCTTCAGCTCGTAACAGATGCCACCGCGAGGCGCCGAACGATCTTGTCCACCACGCCTTTTCGTCGAGAGATTGAGCTACGTGGTCGCTAGCAAGCTAGCGCACAGCGTGCAGGCAGACGCCCGCAATGAGGGCGGCGCCAAGGCATCCGCCAGCAAGGCCAGGCGCTGCGTGGGCGGGTTGCCGGGACCGACCTCCGATGAACCTGTCGGCGCCGCGTCGTCCATACATCCGACGCATCCGCTCAACTCCGCAACTGCCCGCGTTCGCCCACCACCCGGGCACTGATCCGCAGCACATCCGACGACCACATCGAGCAACGCACTCGACCGGTGTGCCCGGCCGGGAACCGCAGCTCAGCCGTCATGGCCCGGTCGACCCGCGGATCGTGCAATTTCGCCCGCGCCGAAACGACCTCCGGATTTTCGCCACCCAACACACGGGCCATGTGGACCGCGTAGCAACCTGCGTCCATTGTCGCGCCGCCGGCTAGCGAGTAGTCGTATCGGATGTCGGAGAAAATCGGTAGCGGGAAACACACCGAAGTCTCCACGCGTATCAGCTTCCCCAATTCACCCGAGGATATGATCTGCTCGGCCATCATGGTCATCGAATGGTAGCGGTAATGGAAAGCCTCCATCACCACACGGTCCGAATCTTTCGCAAGTTCAGCAATCTCGCGAGCCTCGTCGGCGTTGGCGGTGAACGGCATTTCGCACAGCACATTTTTTCAGCCGCAAGGGCCGCCCGTGTCCACCGGCCGGTAAACCGTTCGGCAATGGATTGTAGACGGCGTCGACATCCGGAGCGGCGATCAGCGCGTCGTAACTCTGGTACGCCGTCGCGATCCCGTGCTTGCGCGCAAAAGTATTCGCGCGCACTGCATCGCGTGCGGCCACGACATCGGGATTCTTCGCGGCAGGTTTGACAAGAGCTGATGGTGCGATGCGTGCAGCACCCAGGATGCCGATCCGCAGCGGTACTTTTACGGCTTCGGTCACGGCAAGGACATTAACACCGACGGCCTTATCCGGAGCGGTATCGGTCCGCGGAGAGACCGGATCGAACTCGCCAACGGGGCTTGAGGCTTGCCGAGCGGAACGCGTGGTTTGATCGTCGCGGCCGGCAATTTCTTCCGCTCCACCCAGGAACCATTCCAGCAGCAACCGATGCAATCGGTTGATCGTCTCGACCTGAAGGGAGCAAGTCGCAATGCCGCATGTCATCCCTGTCGTCGCAGCAGCCGTCTGTGTGCTGTGCTTCGGTGTCAGTCCTGCTAATGCCGCGGCCGCGGACTCCGATGACACCGTCGCACAGCCGATGCCGTCGGGCTCCGTCGAGACGGAGACCTCCGGGTCCTCGCTCTCACTCCTCCGTCTTGGCACCAAGGCTTTGGCGATGATCGTCGTGCCGCCGCACCATTTCCGGACATTCGACAACATCGTCACGCGCGAGAGCAGTTGGGATGTGTTCGCCATCAACCCGAGCAGTGGCGCTTACGGCATCGGCCAGGCCCTGCCGCCCGAGAAGATGGCCAGCCACGGAGCCGACTGGCGATTCAACCCGCTGACTCAGATTCGCTGGACCTACGACTACATGAACGAGCGCTACGGCAGCCCCGACAACGCTTGGGAGTTCTGGCAAGAACATCACTGGTACTGATCGTCGCAATCGAAGCTTCAGCGTGTACCCGCCGAATCATTTCCCCCTTCAAACATATACCGCCTAGGCACCCTTGCGGCAAGCCCATGGCAAGGGTCGATAATCGCAGGTCTGAGCCGTAGCGGCACAAGGAAATGGTCTCACACAGCACAACATTCAGGCCGACCGAGCCTGAAAACCGGCACCGAGAAGACGCGGACAAATGACTGAGGAAAAGGCGTTCGACGTCGGCCCGTCGGGGGGATCGAGGTGGCCTACGAATGCTTCGGCGACGCCGAAATGCCGCCTGTGGTGCTGATCATGGGCGGCGGCGCAGATGACCAGCTGGCCGGAGCAGTTCTGCACCGGTCCGGGGTCGGGGCGCCAGTCCTGGCGGTGGACCAGCCCCGGCTCGACGAGGGTGAGGCCGTCGAAGAGCGCCAGGATCTCGGCGCTCGTGCGGAGGCGGTCGCCGCGGGTAGTGACGTCGCGAGTGACGCTGAGGAAGTGGGCGATGAGTTCGTCCGGACCTTCGTCGGTCAGGTGTGACAGTGCCAGCTAGCTGCCTGATCGATGCAGGCGTCGAGCAGATCGGTGACCGCGCGGTGCAGAAACGCCCGGTTGGCCCGGGCTCAGCGCGATCTCCGGCACTCTAGTCGCGGCCGTCCGCCAGCGCGAAAAGCGTGACACCGCAACATCGTTGCGATACGCAAAGGCCCGGGCCTGGTGGACCGGGCCTTCGTGGTACCGGACGGAAACATACCTGCAGGCCGCGCTGCCACAGTCGGCGCAATTCACTACGGCGTCGAATCGCACAGGCGTGCGGCACTGGAGGCAGAGGCGTCAGCGATCGAGGCATAGGACTCGTGGGCAACGCCGCCGATGTGCCGAGTGATGCCGACGTTCTCGGTGAATCCCGTCGTCCGGGTCGATCGGTTCCGCCCGCGCCACATCCAATCCAGCGCCTGCGAGATGGTTGTCGCGCAGCGCCGCGAGCAACGCGGAACCATCGACAACCGGCCCGCGAACCACATTCACCACATACCCGCCCCGCGGCATCGCTGCGAGCTCTGCCTTCCCGATCATGCCGCGGGTGGCTTCGGTCAGCGGGCAGCACACGATCAGGTAATTATCGGGCAGCGTTCAGCGGACGCCGAGCAGATGGTCCATGGCCAACTGGTCGAGGCGTTCGAACGCCATGCCCCGCGCGGCGGCCGCCTCGACGTCGAACTCCTCGAAGGCCGACCGGTCGGCGAGCAGATCGGCCGGTTTCTCACCCGCGTTCAATGTCGCCTCGGTCAGTCGGTCGAGACGCGAGATTCGCAGCGCCTCCTGCACTTCCGGATCCGCACGGAACGCGGCCGCGCGGGATTTGAGGATGAGGTAATTGCGCATGCAGCCCAACGCGGCGGCCCACACACCGTCGAAGTCCTCGGTGCGCGGGGGTTTGAAGTCGAAGTGACGCGGGCCGGTGTACCCCGCGGACTCGAGCAAATCGACCAGCCAGAAGGCCTGGCGCACATCGCCGGCGCCGAACCGCAGGTCCTGGTCGTACTTGATACCGGACTGACCGTTGAGGTCGATGTGGAACAGCTTGCCGGCCCACAGCGCCTGGGCGACACCGTGCGTGAAGTTCAATCCCGCCATCTGCTCGTGGCCCACCTCCGGGTTGACACCGAAAAGCTCGGAGTGTTGGAGCCTTTCGATGAAGGCGAGCGCGTGACCGACGGTCGGCAGCAGGATGTCGCCGCGCGGTTCGTTGGGTTTGGGTTCGATGGCGAACTTCAGGTCGTATCCCTGGGACAGGACATAGTCGGCGAGAAAGTCGAATGCCTCCTTCAGCCGGTCCAGCGCTGCCCGGATATCTTTGGCCGCTCCGGATTCCGTGCCCTCACGACCGCCCCATGCGACGTAGATCTGCGCGCCCAGCGCTACAGCCAGATCTATGTTGCGCATTGTTTTGCGGATCGCGAAGCGGCGGATGTCGCGGTCGTTGGCGGTGAACGCGCCATCCTTGAATACCGGATGGGTGAACAGATTCGTGGTGGCCATCGGCACCCGCATGCCGGTGGCGTCCAGAGCGGCCCGGAAACGTCCGACGCGGTGTTCGCGTTCGGCGTCGTCGGCGCCGAAGGGAATCAGATCGTCGTCGTGAAACGTGACACCGTAGGCGCCGAGTTCGGCTAGCCGATGCACGGACTCGACCGGGTCCAGCGCGGGGCGGGTGGCGTCGCCGAACGGGTCGCGACCCTGCCAGCCGACGGTCCACAGGCCGAAGGTGAAGTGGTCGTCCGGGACGGGGGTGAAATCGTTGTCGCTCACTGTGGTTCCTCGCTCGGTAGATGGGTGTGAGTCCGGCCTTCGCCGCGCTCACCGAGGTGATGATCCTCGCCGTCCATGGTGGCGCGGTCCTGGCCCGCACGCGCCACTAATCGATCACCTCACCGAGGGCGCCAATCCGATTCGGGCCCCGTCGACCTGATTGACGGCGGTGCCGCGCAACTGCTCGAACAACTCGACACACTGGGCCACACCGGTCGCCCCCGGCGGATGACCCTTGGCCTTCAGCCCGCCACTCGGGTTCACCGGCAGCGCTCCGCCGACACTGGTGACACCCGCCTCGAGCAGCTCGTAGCCCTCGAAGCGATCGGCGAAGCCGAGGTGCTCGATGCCGGTGAAGAAATCGTGGACCTCGGCGACGTCCACATCCGACGGCGTCAGACCGGCCATGGCGAAGGCTTGTTTGGCGGCCCGGACAGTTGCCGGGAAGGTCGTCATGTCCCGCTTGTGCTGGTGCATCACCGAATCCAGGCCTTGTCGGCGACCGGCCAGGGCCGCTACGACTCGATTCGGTCCAGGAGCCAGCGAGGACCGACGGTGCCGGCCCCGAGCGCCTCCACTCGGTCGCGGAGTCCGCGATCAGACGTCACGACGGTGATCGACCGGTGACTGTCCTCCTCGGCGGCCACTGCCACCACGTCAACGATCGCGTCATCTCCCGAACCGTCCGCCAGCACCACGCGCAGGCCGTCGAATTCCGAATTCGTCGCACCGGCGACCGCGGCCTTCGCCGCGCCCTCGAGCACCACAACCACCTCGGCCGGCTGCTCCAGACTCTCTCTCGATCTGGACAGCTTCGCGAGCAATCGTCGGGTCGCACCAGCACGATCGCGCCACCAACCATCAGGCCTCGAGCCGACGACATTAGCGGCATCCACCACAATCAGCTGAACCCTGTCATCCGTCACCCCCTCAGTCTTCCTCTTCCACCCCACCCATCCCCGCATCTCTCCCAACGCGGCGAGGATGGCTCTACGACCCCTGGTCGACGGCGCGGGCTCGCGTACTCCGTGCTCATGAACACCGCTGGCCGCCACGCGATTCAAACGGGACCACAGCCCGGCCGTCGCGGGACGGTCAACGAGTCGGAGGCACTGCGGCAGAACCTGGAGAACACCAGAGAAGAACTCGGGCAGACTGTTTCGGAGCTGACCGACAAACTGGACGTGCCGGCGCGAACCAAGGAGAAGGTGCACGAAACCGGCGAGGCGGTCCAGCAGAAGGCGGCCGAGGCGAAGCAGAAAGCCACGACGAGCGCCGAGCAACTGAAGGCGGTGGCCGAGGAGAAGGCCGAGCGGTTGAAGGCGAAGGCTGGAGATACGGCTGGTCGGGTGAAGGTGAAAACCGACGATTCGGCCGATCAGACCAAGGCGCGGGCCAGGCAGTTGGCCGACAAGGCCGAGGCGGCAGCGCCCGAACCGGTCGTACGGCAGAGCAAACGTGCGACGGAGTTGGTTCGCGATAACCCAGTGTCTGTCGCCGCTGCCGCCGTCGTCGCGGCCTTGGTGGTCTGGCGCGTCCTTCGGCGACGGTCGTGAAGGCGCTGTACCGGCCGCTCGGATTGATCATCGGTGTCCTCGGCGAGCTCGCGGCCAACGCAGTTTTCACCCGGGTATGGACCTCGCTAGGACGAAGCGCCGAGCGCGACCGCGAAGGACTACAGCTGGCGCGAGGTCCTGCTGGCCGCGGCACTGCAGGGAGCCGTTTTCGGCCTGGTCAACGCCGCCGTCGACCGAGCGGGCGCGGCCGGGTACGAATCACTGACGGGAACCTGGCCCAGCGAATGACCGCAGCGTCCGCAGTGGCGCGGCTTGCTACAACATCGGCCGGAGTTCGAGCAGTGGACTGTCGGCACTCCCCGGCACGGCGGCTTGACCATCTGGTTGGGGTGACATTCGCACGGCCACGTCGATCATGGCCGAATGGGGCCTTTGAGCGGATGGGCCTGGAAGAAGTCCCAGATGATCTGGTTGGCGCTGATTGATGTGGTGGTGCTGCCGACCAGTAGCTCGGGAGAAACCGCGGACGGATTGCCCGGCCAAGTGTGGCCGCCGCCGATGATCGAGTAGAGCTCGACAGCGCTGTCGGCGGGGCACGGGTACCTCAGCAGGGTCACGTCGGCAGCGATCTGTTGCTGTGCCGGTTCGGGTCCGCATCCGTTGCGTTGCGCCCACGCGGCGGCTCGAGCCGGGATGCTCTGCGGTCCCGGCCCGTCGATCCCGGACGGCCCGGTCGCGAGTTCCTGACCGGCGGCCGAGCCCGAGCCGTTCGGCTTCGGCAGGAATTGAGCGTTCGGGCCCTGGCCACCGGTGTAGGCGACGATTGGGTCCGCAGTGCCGTGGAACGCGACGACGGGCACGGGTCGCGTCGGATGACACCACGAGAAGTCCTGCAGACCGGCCACCGGCGCCACGGCCGCGATCCGGTCCGAGAGTTGACATGCGAGTGATGAGGTGGTGAAGCCCCCCATCGAAAGGCCGATGACGTAGACGCGCCGTTCGTCGATGCACAGCGATGATTCGACATCCGAGATCAGCTCCGACAGGTGCGCGACGTCACCGCTGCCCTCACCGAAATCCCATCTCGGCCAACCTGGTTCGTCGAGCTGCGGGGTGATCGTCACAAACCCGTGACTGGTGCCGAGCTGGCTGATGCCGGTTCCGGAATGCTCGAGTGCGGCCGGCTCGAGATAGCCGTGCAGGTCGAACACGACCGGCAGCGGACCTGGTGCTGCGGCGGGAACATCCTGGATGTAGGTGCTGGACTTGCCGACCGATGAGAACTTCAGCGTCGATTCACCCGGCGCAACCGCCAGCGCACGGCAACCCGCCGATGCGACCGGATCGGTCGAGTGTGCTGCCGGTTCGTCTGCTCGCGCGGCATCGTTACCCGCCGTGAGAGCCGCGGCAACGGCAACGGCCGCCATGGCGGTACACGCGACACGCCGTAGCCCGCTTCTCAACAGCCGATCCTCGGCAGCACGGATAACCGGCCGAGCCGTTTCCGGCGATGCGGAAACCGAATTCTTGAACATGAGAGGTATATACATGCCCGGGTCGGGCATAGGCACCGCATTGGCGAACCTCCCGGCGCACGCTTGATCTGCCCGGGGTGATGAGGCCGGATTCGTCGGCGAGGACGACCGCTTGGACGCGGTCGCGCAGGTCGAGTTCTGCCAGGACGCGGCCGACGTGGATCTTGACGGCTCCCTCGGAGACGTGCAGGTCGGTGGCGGTCTCACGGTTGGAGCGACCGGCGACGAGCTGTGCGAAGACGGCTCGTTCGGTCGGTAAGTTCGTCGAGCAGTGCGTCACGGCGCCGTTGCCGGTCCGGATCGCGCAGTAGCGATTTACTCGCCGCGATTGCCAGCGACGCATTGACGGTGGACGATGCCGAGCGTCGACGGGTTCAGGCGTAGTCGAGTCCACAGTTCTCGACCGGTGCATATGCCGAAAGACTGTCAGCGGCCGGGGCGTGTCAGGTTGCTGGACGCACGACGCTCGCGCCGAGGAAGCGGCAGACCTGCAGTGCCAACGCGATGTCGAGTTTGTCGCGATGGTTGCCGCCGCCGCTACGAGTGGCGTTGAGGGCCTTGTTGATTCGGTATTTAACCGTGTTGCGATGCAACGTGAGTTGCTGGGCGGTGTGGACGTGGCTTTCGCCGGTGGCGTAGTAGGTGCTCAGCGTTTCCCGCAGGACGGCGGCCTGCTCGGTGTTCTGGGCGAGTTCGCCGAGGACCTCGTGAACCCAGGCGCGGGTGGAATCGAGGTCTTTGGCGAGCAGCGAGACCACCGCTACTCCTGGATCACCGAAGCCGACAATCGGGCGTGCTGACGGAGAGCCGGGGACGGTCGCCACAAAATACGCCGCTGCCGCCTGCTGGTGCGAGCGGCGGAACCCGTTGAGGCCGTTGCCGGGTAGCCCGACGGCGATGCGCACCCCGGCATCGAGTTCGACCTTGTCGAGATCGGCGGTGTCGAGGCCGGTTCGGCGTCGGCCGAAGGGGAGCCAGGCCCAGGCGGTGCGCCGGTCGATGGCGGTGATGATGGGCGCGGTGTCGGTTGTCAACGCGCGCGCGATGCTCCGCGCGTGATTATCGAGGACGGTAAGCGTGCTCGGGTGGTCGGCGCCGGTGTGCCACAGGATCAACGCCAGGTGCGTTTGATCGAGACGGTATCGCGTCTCGCTCTCGAAGGCGGTGGTGTCGGGGGTATCCGAGGCGAGCAGCGCGTGGATAGTGGACGAGTGCACGCTGCCGCGAGCGTTCATCCATCGCCCACGCTCGGCTTCGTAGGCGTCGAAGACGTAGAGGGTGATCCAGTCGATGTAGCTGTAGATGACATCGGAGAGGTGCTTGATCACCGAAAGAGCCAGTGGCGCAGGTAATTCGCGCCGGTGTAGTTCCTCGTAGCAGATCCGCATCATGTCGTTCTGGCCCATGTGATAGGCGCGGACCAGCGAATTCGACGGCACCTCGCGCTGTGCCAGCCGCAGCGCGTATTCGACTGCGGCCGTGGTGGGTTGGAGGTGATCGACCGGGATGTCGTTGGCGAGGACGTGCAGAATGGTGGCGATGTTGCCGTGCACGCTGGCCTCGAGCATGCCGACCAACTGCGGGTCGTCGTCGAGATGATCGATCTCACGGGCGAGCAGGGCGCTCATGCTGCGCGTGATGTCGGCTTCGCGGGCGCGCAGCGAGTGGGCGATATCGGCCACCACCGCGACGACTTTGCCGTCGGCCATCGCCGGAACTCTGGACAGACGCCGTGGATCGGACGCGCCTGCGGGTGCGGACATCAGGTCTCCTTCCCTTGGCGGCGCAGGTACCGCAACGCGGATTCGGCCGCGTTGTAGCCGCACATTCCGTGTGCCCCCGCACCCGGTGGTGTTGAGGATGAGCATAGGTACACTCCGGGGACCCCTATGCGGTACGGATCCAGGCCAAGGCGCGGTCGCGCCACGATTTGCAGACCGGCGTTGGCACCCCCGATGATGTCGCCACCGGCGTTGTTCGCGTTCGCCGCGGCCAACTCTGCCGGTCCCGTGGCGACCGAGGCGACGATCCGATCGCGGAATCCGGGTGCGAACCGTTCGATCTGCCCGATCACCGCCTCGGCGGCATCGCCGGAATAGCCGTGCGGCACATGCGCATACGCGTAGATCGGGTTGATACCCGCGGCCGAGCGGCTGGGGTCGGCGACATACTGCTGTCCGACCAGTACGAACGGTCGCTCCGGCATCCGCCCGAGCGTGACTTCCCGTTCCGCGGCGGCGATTTCGGCGAAGGACCCGCCGAGATGCAGGGTTCCGGCCCGACCGCAGGCGGGGTTGGTCCAGGGCACGTGACCGTCGACGGCGAAGTCGACCTTGAATGCGGCGGGGCCGTGCCGAAAGTTGTCGAACGCCCGCGTGATTCGTCCGGGCACCCGGTCACCGTAGATGTCGAGGGCAGCACGCGGCGACACGTCCAGCAGGACGATGTCGGCGGGCGGAATGTCGGCGGCCGTGCGGATCGGGACACCGGTGTCTATCTTTCCGCCGCAGTCGCGCAGCATCGTTTCCAGTACGTCGGCGATGGCTTGGGATCCGCCTGCGGCGACCGGCCACCCGTACCGGTGCCCGGCCGCGGCGATCATCAACCCGACCGCCGAGGTGGCGGGTCGATCCAGCCGGGTGTAGGCGTGCGCCGCGATGCCGCCGAACAACGCGCGGCCGCGGCCGGTACGAAACAGCTTGGCTGCGATGGTCGCCGGCGCCAGCGCCTTCGGCCCGAAGGCGGCAAGCCGTAGCGGGTGTTTCGGCACGTTCACGATCGGCCGCATGAGGTCGGCCGCCAGCAGTTCGTAGCTATCGACCAACCCGGCGAACAGCGCTCGCCACCGCGCTCCGTCCACACCGAGACCTGCGGCTGTCGAGTCGAGTGACCGGTAGAGCAGACCGGCCTCGCCGCCGTCGATCGGGTGGGCGCAGTCGATCTCCGGCCACCGCCACACCAGTCCGAACCGCTCCAGCTCCAGTTCGGCGAAGAACGGTGAGCCCACGCCCATCGGATGGATGGCGGCGCAGTGGTCGTGGACTACGCCCGGCACCGTCAGATTGTTGGTCGAGCGCAGGCCGCCGCCGATCCGGTCCGCGGCCTCCAGCAGTTGCACGTCGAGTCCGTTGCGAGCGAGGTGGATCGCGGCAGCGAGCCCGTTGGGCCCGCTGCCGACGACAACTGCTGTGGTCACGGCCGCGCCTCGGTCGTGGGCAGGGTCTCGCGCATCTTCGGCTCCGTAACGTGGCCGGGGTCGGTGATCGCCCGACGTGGGTCGATATCCAGTGTCCACTCCACATCGAACGGGATGGGGCCGTTCGGCAGCCACGGTTGCTCGGCGACCGCATCGGCGACGTTGTAGGTGCCGATCTCGATCACCCCGAGCGCCGCGTCGATCACTTTGTAGCGCTGGGTCCGGCGGTGGATGGGTTGGGACTCGATCCACGCCACCAGGAACTCTCCGGGAGCGAAGTTGCAGCGCTTCTGGATCGCCGCGATGAGGCGTTCGTCGTGCAGATGGCCGTCGCCGAAGTTGAACGCCACGATCGAGTTGCAAGCGAATTCGGCCTCCCGCAGGTCGTAGCGCTCGATGTCCTCGCCGAGGTGATTGATCATCAGCGAGAACAAGGCGCGGCCCTGGGAGTGCATCGACCGCCAGCCCAACAGCTGGTGCATGATCACGTCGGCGACCTCGGGTGGGTAGGTCGCGCACAGTTGGGTGCGGGTGTTCGTCGCCGGTCGCCGGATAAACCGGTCCAGCTTCTCCTCGGTACCGGGAGCGAAAGCCCACGTGGCCGAAGCCCAGTTACCGGCGTACTGCCGCATCGACGGCAGGAACGACACCAGGTCCGGGCGCAGGTTGCCCAGTATCGGGAAGAACACCAGCGCCGCCACGATGGCCGGCGTCAGCCACGGCGAGGACATATCGAGCACGCTGTAGCCGCTCTGATTCGGGAATCCGGCGAACAGGAATACCGCCGCGTATGCGAAGAGCAGATTCCACTCCAGCGGCACCGCGAGCGGGAAGGTCGACAGGATGAACAGGTGGAACGCCACCATCGAGGCGATTCCCAGCGCTGTGATGATCGGATTGGTGGAAAACAGCAACACCAGCGGGATCATCACCTCGACCAGAGTGCCCAGCACGTGTGCCACCCCACCTGCGACCACCGACGGGCGCAAATCCTCGGGGTAGTCGCGGTACAGCAGCCGCTTCACGGTTCTCGACGTTATCCATGGGGTATTGCTGATCATCGGTGGTACCACCATCGAAAAATGGTGACCGATCTTGGAGATACCTGCGCCGATCCACACGGTCACGATCAGCAGCTTGAGCGCGACGATCATGTCCACGAACGGCAGGAACCCGAAGAACACCATCGCCGGCAGATACTGTTCGCTGCGCGCGGCGATGAACACCACCTTGTCGCGCAATCCGATGACCACCAGCAGAGCGATCAGCGGAAACATCAGCGCCGGCCGCACGATTCCGCTGTTATCGGCTCCTAATGCGGTGTCGACCGATGTGGTATGCACACCCGGCAGTGCGACCGCGATCGCGAGGTTCACCAGAATTGCCGCGTAGACAACGACATCGAACAGCTGTCGGGTATCTCCGGCGGTGCCGGGGACCCGGTCCGGCCACGGTGGGAGCCGAATAGTCCCGGGCCGCAACCAGTACCGAATGCCACCGGTCATCGGCTTGAAATGTCCCGCAAGGGGACCCCACGACCCGGCCAGCCCGATCATCTCGAGTAGTACCGTCCACAGGACGAGCTTCTGGTAGATGATCGGCTCGTGCCACCACTCGCCGACCGCGAGCGGGCCGAATCCTGATGTCAGCGTCGAGATCGATACGCCTGCACCGATATAGAGGACCAGCAGTTTGAGAATGTAGACGGTGTGCACCATTTTCGGAGTGCCGAACCCGTAGTCGGCCCAATGAGTCGACATGGCTCGCAACCGGTCCCGAAATGGCCGCTGCAGAAAAGTGGCCGGGTCGACCGCGGGGAAATCCCCTTCTTTGAAGCCCATGATGTCCTCCTCGACGCTCACGCGGGCATGACTGATAGACCTCGAAATGCGTTCCGAGGCAACGGATACGGTTGTTCGGTCCGCGAAACCTACGTCGCGGAAGCCACTTCCGGGCGGCCGATCCGGCGCAGGCCCGGTTTGTCGATCTTGCCGACGGGGTTACGCGGAAGATCGTCCATGAGATGGATCGCCACGGGCAGCTTGGCTTTCGTTACCTGGGTGCGCAGGTACGCAAGCAACTCGACCGCGGTCACGGTGACGTCGGGATAGGTCAATACATAGGCGACCGGGACCTCGCCTTGCATTTCGTCGGGGATGCCGATCACCGCGGCTTCCAACACCGCCGGATCACCGGCGAGCGCGTTCTCGATTTCCTTCGGATAGATGTTCTCGCCGCCGCGGATGATCATATCCTTGATGCGGTCGACCAGCGTCAGATAGCCGTCGCGGTCGAGAAATCCGATATCTCCGGTGCGTAGCCAACCGTCGACAACGGTCCGAACGTTTTCGTCCGGTCGATTCAGGTAGCCGCGCATGACATTCGGACCTTTGATCGCCACCTCTCCGAGAGATCCTGCGGGCAGGAATTCGCCGTTGTCATCGAGAATCGCTACGGTCTGTCCCGGCAGTGCGGGGCCGACCGTGCCGGGCTTGCGGACACCCGCGACGGGATTGCACGCCGACGCGCAGGTGCCCTCGGTGAGTCCGTAGCCTTCGACGACCGCCCAACCGAACCGATCCTCGACCCGGCCCAGCAACTCTTTCGAGATCGGCGCCGCCCCGCAGACCGCGAACCGCACCGACGACGTGTCGGTGACGACCTCGTCGGGCTGCGCGGCCAGCACCGCGTAGATGGTCGGCACCGCCGAGAAGTAGGTGGGCCGCAACCGCGCGACGTCACCGAAGAACCGGCTGGCAGAGAAGCGCCCGGTGATACTGAGCTGGCCACCGGCGAGAACCGGCGCGAGGAAGCTCACGCAGATGGCGTTGACGTGGAACAGCGGCAGGATCAGCATGCAATGATCCGCACTCGTCAACGAGAAGTGCTCGACCATCGCCGAGGCCATGTACTGCAGGTTCCCGTGCGTCAGCTCGACACCCTTCGGACGGCCGGTGGAGCCGGAGGTGTAGATCAGCAGAGCGACATCCTCCCGACGCGGATCCGCGGGTGGCGTCCAGTCGACAGGTTCGGCGTGCATTGTCGCCGACGCCGCGATGGCTGGTCGGCCCGCCGACGGCGCGAGCGGGCCCTCGTTGACTACGAGCACCGCGTTCGCGTCATCGATCTGGTAGGACGCCTCCTGTTCGGTGAACGCCGGATTGACCAGAGTCGCAACTGCACTCACGCGCCACGCGGCCATCATCGCAACCAGCAGCTCGACCCGATTCGGCAGCATGATCGCTACGACATCGCCGACGCCGACCCCTGCCGCAGCCAACCTGGCCGCGAACGCGTCCACCCGGTAAGCGAATTCGGCGTACGTCAACTCGATGACCTCGTCGCAAAGGCACACCGCCTCCCCCAGCTCGGCACCTCGCCGCCACGCCAAGTACCTGATCGCTCCATCCATGACCCGAATCACCTTTTCTGTCGTGTGTGACACGACACTAATAGCGGGCTATGGGGCTGGAAACGGCCTGGCAGGACACACTTCCCGATGCGCATTGTGCATCGCGCACAAGCCACAAGCCACAAGCCACAAGCCACAAGCCGACGGTTCGGACGGACCCGGCGGCATCGGCAACCCTCTCAGCGCCACCTTTCGAACGACAGTCCACATCTTGACAACGAGTGTGTTCGCAGTCACTACCGTTTCTCATGAACCTGTAAGACAACCGGACAGTCGGACCGATTCGGCGAGTGAGCGCGATGGAAGCCGTACTGACTCAGCTCCGGCACGCGATCGAACGCGGCGACCACGCCGTCGGCGACAAACTTCCCTCCGAGGCCGACCTCGCCAAGCAGTTCGACGTCAGCCGCTCGGTAATCCAGGAGGCGTCGCGTGGTCTGCAGGCACTCGGGCTGACCGTCTCGCACACCGGCAAGGGCACCTTCGTAACCGCGAGCGGACCCGTCGAGAACCCGATCTTCGGACCGCATTCCGCCCGTGACCTGGTCGAGGTGCGCCGGCACGTGGAGATACCGGTTGCCGGGGACGCCGCGCTGCGGCACAGCACCGACGACCTCGACGAGCTCATGCGGCTCGCCGACCGCATGGATGTCGAAACCGACGACACCGCCTGGGTGGCACTGGATCGCTGTTCACATCACCATTGCGCGAGCCTCGGGCAACCCGGTGTTCGCGAAGGTCATCGAGGAGATCCGGGAAGCGCTGGCGCGCCAATCGACGTTCCTCAACAAGCTCGGTGACCGGCGCAGTCCAATGTCGAGCATCGCCGGATACTCACGGCCATCGCCGCGGGCTCGGAGGCCGCGGCGGACTGGTCTTCGTGGTCCGCTCACTCGGCGAGCTCATCCTGCACCGGCCCTCGTCGGGCGCGTTCGTCTCCTACGCATGTGAGTTCATCGGCGAAAAGGGCGCCTACGTCGCGGGCTGGATGCATTTTCTGAACTGGTCGACGACCGGCATCGCCGACATCACCGCGATCGCGGTGTACGCCCACAGGTTCCTGGAAGTTCAGATTTGGCGACGCCCGCTGTACCTCACACGGCGATGCCGACGACGTGGCCGATCAAGTAAGTGGTTGCCATGGCCAGCGCACCGCCGAGGACCACTCGGGCGGTGGCCGGGGCCGTCGCCGCTCCACCCAACCGGGCCCCGACTGCTCCGGTCGCGGCCAGCGCGACGAGTACCGCCGCGACCGTCACCGGGACCCGAAGAGGCTGGGAGACAACGAGAATCGCTAGCAGGGGCAACAGGGCGCCCACGGTGAACGACACCGCGGACGAAAACGCGGCATGCCACGGATTGGTCAGATCGTCGGGATCGATACCCAATTCGGCTTCGGCGTGGGCGGTGAAGGCGTCACGAGCGGTCAGTTCCTCCGCGACCGCGAGCGCCGTGGCAGGCGACAAACCCTTGGCGCGATAGATGGCGGCGAGTTCGGCGAGTTCCTCCTCGGGCTGCTCGGCCAATTCAGTTCGCTCTTTTTCCAGCAGGGCACGCTCACTGTCACGCTGCGTACTCACCGAGACGTACTCGCCCAATGCCATGGACACCGCACCGGCAGCCAGACCAGCCACGCCCGCGGTCAGAATCGGCCCGCGCTCGGCGGTCGCGGCGGCGACACCGACAACGATGCCGGCGACCGAGACGATCCCATCATTCGCGCCGAGGACACCCGCCCGCAACCAATTGAGTCGGCCGGACAATCCCGTGCCGTGTGGCTCGGACGAATGCGGCGCAACAGCAATCTCCGATTGTTCCCGAGTCGGGTATAAATCCTGGCCCATGCCGGGCACGCTAGCGGTTACCGCCAGCCGCCGCCAGCAATGAAAGCCTCGCCGAAGTGAGGTAAAGCATTGCATACCAAGGGTTCCCATACCTAGGAAAGCAACGATCACCGCCATCGCCGGACAACTGTCACCAATTACCGTCCGCCCCGCCAGCCAAGTCTTTCGGCAAATCCGCAGGAGCCCAGAAACAGCCGTCTCACCGGCTAACGTTGGTGTATGTCGCCTGCCAGCTCGGCCGCACACGTCGTCATCATGGTTCAGGAAAATCACACCACCGACAACTACTTCCGATCAATGCGGGCATTCGGCGCGAATGTCGCGAACGATTGGCCGACCTCGCCGAACACCTCGCGGGGACACCATGTTCCTCGGCATTGGCGCGGGCATAAGCGATCGCGCTCGTCGACAGATCCACGCCGAGCACGTCATAGCCGAGCCCAGCCAGATGAATGGTGTGTTCACCGGCCCCACACCCGACATCGAGCACCGCGCCGCGCACCCAGCCCTGCGCGACCAGATCGACGATCGCCGGCTGTGGCTCACCGATCGCCCATGGCGCGGAACCGTTGTCATAGGCGGAATTCCAGAATTCAGCAGGGCGTGTCATGCCCCCAGTCTTAAACCTCAACTATAGTTCAGGTCAATCATCGATCGCGCCTCTCACGCCCTGACCGGCCGAATCTCGCTGGTACATTGCGCCGATGATGGATGGTGTTACGGCCGTGGAGCTGCGCCCGGCGCGCGCCGAAGATGCGGAGTCCATCGCGGCGATCTGGTATGTCGGCTGGCGCGACGGTCACCTGGGGAACGTTCCCGAGGAACTCGTCGCGGTCCGTCCGCACGAGTCGTTCGGACCGCGTGCCGCGCAACGGATCGACGACACGACAGTGGCGACCGTCGGCGACGAGGTCGCCGGGTTCGTCATGGTCGTCGACGACGAGGTCGAGCAGGTCTATGTTTCCGGTGACCACCGCGGAACCGGTGTGGCGATGACGCTCCTCGCCGCCGCCGAGGAACGGGTGCGTGCCAACGGACACCGCCGAGCATGGCTGGCCGTCGTGCCCGGCAACACCCGCGCCCGCAAGTTCTACGCCCGCAACGGCTGGTCCGACGACGGCCCGTTCTCCCACCTCGCCCCGGGCCCGCACGGCCTCGTCACCGTGCCTGCCCATCGCTACGTGAAGGACGTCGCCCAACTGCCGGACCTGGGTTGACGTCGGGGAGAGATCACCGGCGATGTGCTACGTCATACCACTGGTGCGGAATGGACCAATCCCAGCACTCCGCGGCCTGCGGGTCGGGGGGGTTGTCACGAGCCCACTCGACATAGCACCGCGCCGACCCACCGACACACATTCCGCAGATGATCAGTCCACGAACCAGGTGGCGCCAGAGCGCATGGCCTGAGATGCGTCGCAACATCGCGACCTCCTCGACGGTGACGGCGGATCCGAGCAAAGGCACGGCCTCAGATCAGGGACGATACCGGCGCGAGGGAAGAACGCGACGACTTCTTTTCACCGGGCAGCGGCGCTCGATTCAGACATTGTCGAGCGCCCCGGGGATGGTGCCCGTGCTTGCGCCGCCACAGAGCTTGCTTGGAGTGCACTCCAGGTCGCTACCGTGATCGTATGAGCAAAGTTTGGTTCATCACTGGTGTATCGCGAGGATTCGGCCGTGAATGGGCGCTCGCCGCCCTGGAGCGTGGCGACAGCGTTGCGGGTACGGCGCGCGACCTGAGCACGCTCGACGATCTGGTCAGCAAGTACCCCGACACGTTCCTGCCGATCCAGTTGGATGTCACCGATCGGGCGGGCGACTTCGCCGCCGTAGAGCAGTCGGCCGACCGGTTCGGGCGGCTCGATATCGTCGTCAACAATGCGGGCTACGGACAGTTCGGCATGATCGAGGAATTGACCGAGGACGAGTTCCGCGCGCAGTTCGAGACCAACGTGTTCGGAGCCCTGTGGGTCACCCAGGCGGCGCTGCCTATCCTGCGGGCGCAGGGCAGCGGCCACATCATCCAGGTCTCCAGCATCGGCGGCATCTCCGCCTTCCTGAACCTCGGCGCATACCACGCGTCGAAGTGGGCGCTGGAAGGGTTCTCGCAGTCCCTCTCGCAAGAAGTCTCCCCCTTCGGCATCCACGTGACCCTGATCGAGCCCGGTGGGTTCGGCACCGACTGGGCCGGACCGTCGTCGCGGCACGCCACCCCGAACTCGGCATACACCCCGGCCAGGGAGGCAAGAGCCGCCCAGCGTGCCGCGACACGTAGCGGCGACCCCACCGCCACCCGCGCCGCGATCCTGGCCATAGTCGACGCCGACGAGCCGCCGCTGCGCATCTTCCTCGGCGAGATCCCGCTGGCCATCGCGACCGCGGACTACGAATCCCGCTTGGAGCTGTGGCGTAAATGGCAGCCGATCTCCGCAGCGGCACAGGGTGATTGACACATAGCTCTGGACATGCCGCACCGCGATTAGTTTCCGCATCCGCTCCCGTCAGTATCGGTGACAACCTTCGACCTGGAGAATCGACCATGGACCGTCACCTGGTCCGCACCTGGGTGCGAGCCGAACGACTCGCTCCCGCCGACTTTCTCGACGACCTTGTCCAACCGGGTCACCCTGCGGAACACCCTCACGGGCCTGCTCCGCGCCAGAGGCAACTGGAACCGGATGACCGCCGAGTTGGCGCGTCGGCGCGCCGCACGGTTCACGCCCACCGAGTTGATCGCGCAGTTGCGCGAATCGGCGAGCGCGACCCGGCGGGCACCGGGAGCGGGACCATTGGATCCGCTGGTGGACAGCATCGTGCGTGGGCAGAACATCGCCCGTCCGCTCGGGCGGAGTTGGCAGTCACCGACCGGGCGGGTCGTCGTCGCGCTCGACCACGTGCTCGAAACATCGTTCTACGGTGCGCGAAAGTGGTTGCAGGGCACTCGGTTGACCGCGACCGACGCGGACTGGACACACGGACACGGCCACGACGAGGTCCGCGGGTCGATCACGGACCTGCTTGATGGTGGCGACAGGACTTCAGGATTCCCGAACATCGGCCCTCCCAACACAGACGATGCCGGACCTCGACCACTCGGTCGAGTCACCGAGCTGACTAGTTCGACGTCCCTGCGGCTTGCCTCGCAACCGACTCGGCGACGTCGGTCTGGCGGTGACGGCGGCGGATTGCGACGACGACGACGGCCGCGATGATGAGCACCGCGACGCCCGCGATGAGGTAACTCGGTCCGCGCAGGACGTTTTCGAGGCTGTCCCAGTTGGCGCCGACGCCGTAGCCCGCGATCGCCAGTGCCGCGGTCCATGGCAAGCACCCTGCGAGAGTGATGATGCCGAACCGCCCGGCGGGCATCTCCGCGATTCCGGCGGGCAGCGAGATGAACGTACGAATCCCGGGCAGCAGGCGTGCCCAGAACACCGATGCGGCGCCGCGGCGGTCGAACCAGTCCTGGGCCCGGTCGATGTCTTCGTTGCGCAACAGCACATACCGGCCCCACCGGTAGAGGGCCGGCCGGCCACCGAATCGTCCGACCAGCCACGCCAGGTAGCTTCCGACGACATTGCCGAGTGTCCCAGCGGCGATCACCGCGATCAGATTCGGATGCGGCCCAGCGACGGCGCCGCCCGCGAGCGCGCCACCGAGCAGCATCGTGACCTCGGACGGCACCGGGATACACGCTGACTCGGCCACCATCAGCAGGAAGATGGCAGCCAGCCCGTACGTGACGATCAAATGCTGCATAGAGGACACACTTCTTTCACATCCGGGAGCAATCGGTCGGCCACCACTATGGCGAATCCTCGCTGAAAAACCGCTGAGACCGACCGACCGCACCGATCGAGAGCCGAATGGCGCGGGATCGAGATCAATCGGTGAAGTTGCTGTGCAGTCCGTAGCGGTGGGCGTACACGACGGCTTGGACGCGGTCGCGCAGGAGAGCCAACAGCCTGCGCAGGTCGGCCATCGCCGATCGGCTGGTTGCCTCGACCGCGGCCAAGGTGTCGGTGACGCCGTTGCCACCGGCAGTGCCGTTGAGCCGCAGCCGTGCGGCGCCCGCCTGCATGCCGGTGGTAGTGACCCCCCAGCGGGGACGCCCTCTCCCCGCCTGAGGGCGTCTGATCAGACGACGGATTGCGCTATCGAACCGTCATCTCGCCCATTTCGGACCAATCGGTGGCGTCGATGGCCTGGCTGATGATCCGCGGGGTCGACGCGAGAGCCTGCGGCAAGTCATCCATGGCGGCCTTGAAATGCGCGCTGCCGACGTGTGCGGCGCCCGCAGCCTGGTCGCGGAAGGCTTCTACGAGAACGAATTCGGTGTGATCGTCGATGCTGCGGGACCAGTCGAACCAGAGGTTGCCGTCCTCGGCGCGGGTGGCGGCGGTGAAGGGGCCGACGAGGTCGAGCCAGCGGTCGGTCCATTCGGGCTTGGTCTTGAATTTGACGACGATGAAGATCATTGCGCTCCTCCTTCGGTGAATCGGGGCTGCCGCGACACAGCCCGACCCCCTGGGCCAAGGGCGGTGCGCGTTGCGACTAACCCATTGTCGAACGGTCAGTAGATGTTGGAGGGCCGAATCAGTCCCTCGGCGAGGTCGCCGAACCCGGGTGCGATCACCGAACCCGGGTTCACCATGATCTCTTCGACGATCAGAGTCTCGGTGGTCAGCAGCATGGCCGCGATTGAGGCAGCGCTGCGCAGGGCCGAGCGGGTGACCTTGACCGGGTCGATGACGCCGGCGTCGAACATGTCGACGTAGGTGTCGGTGACCGCGTTGAAGCCGTGTCCGATAGGCAGTTTCGATACCGTGGCCACGGCCACATCACCGTCGTATCCGGCGTTGACCGCGATCCAGCGCAGCGGTTCCTCGACGGCGCGGCGGACGATCTCCCGGCCTTCGGCGGCGTCCCCGGTGAGCTCGAGCAGGTCGAGGGCCGGTTGCGCCTGCAGCAGTGCGGTGCCGCCGCCGGCGACCACGCCCTCTTCCATGGCGGCACGGGTCGCCGACAGCGAGTCCTCGACGCGGTGCAGCTTCTCCTTGAGCTCGACGTCGGTCGCCGCGCCGACGTGCACGACCGCGACCGAGCCCGACAGCCTGGCGACGCGCAGTTTCAGGTTGTCCTGATCGTGTTCGTTCTCCGCACGCTCGAGTTCGCGCTCCAGCTGGGCGATGCGCGCTTTCGCATCGTCGGCCGCGCCCGCCCCGTCGACCATGGTCGTACTCCGTTCGGTGACGGTCACCTTCCGCGCCTGACCCAGGTGCTCGATGCGGACGTTCTCCAGCGCGACACCCGAATCGGCGCTCACCACGGTGCCACCGAGAAGTGCTGCGAGGTCTTCCAATTCGGCAACGCGACGATGCCCGAATCCGGGTGCGCGAATGACCACCGAGCGGAAGGTGTCGTGCACGTTGTTGGTCACAAGCATGCTCAGCGCGGGGCCGTCCATGTTCTCGCACAGGATCACCAGCGGCCGCTGGGTCCGCTGGACCTGCTCGAGCACCGGCATCAGCGTCTGGACGGTGGAGATCTTCTGGTTGGTCAGCAGCACGTAAGCGTTGTCGAGTACCGCCTCCATCCGGTCCTTGTCCGTCACGAAATATGGTGAGATGTAGCCGTGGTCGAACTCGATACCGTCGATGTAGCCGAGGCCGAGGCCGAGCTGCGGCCACTCCTCCACGCTGACAACACCATTCACGCCCACCTTGGCCAGCGCCGCGGCGATGACGTCGCCGATCTCGGTGTCGTTGTTCGCCGAGAGCATCGCGACGTGGCGCAGATCCGCTTCGTCGATGATGGTGCGGCTGCGTTCGCGTAGCACGTCGACGACGGCCGTGGTCGCGCGTTCGATGCCCCGCTTGAGCTGGATCGGATTCGCGCCCTCGGCCACCGCGCGCAACCCCTCACGCACCATCGCCTGAGCGAGCACGGTCGCAGTCGTGGTGCCGTCACCGGCCACGCCGTTGGTTTTCGTTGCCACCTCCTTCACGAGCTGAGCGCCCATGTTGGCGAAGGGATCTCGTAACTGGATCTCCTTAGCGATGCTCACGCCGTCATTGGTGATCGTCGGCGCGCCGGTGAGCTTCTCCAGCACCGCGTTGCGGCCCTTCGGTCCCAGGGTCACCTTCACCGCGTCCGCGACCGCGTTGACCCCCTGTTCCAGTAATCCGCGGGCATTCGCGCCGAAGCGCAGTTCCTTGGCCATGTCGCACACACCTTTGTCGTGTCGTTGTTGTCGAATCGTGCTGTCACGGAACGAGAATCGCCCGGCCGCGGACCCGGCCGTCGTCGAGGTCGCGCAGCGCGGTCGCGAAGTCGTTCAGCGAGTACTTCGTGGTGTGCAGCCGTACCCGGTCCTGCGCGGCGAGCACCATCAGTTCCACGAGGTCGTTGTAGGAGCCGACCAGGTTGCCGATGACATTGATTTCGGTGGAGATGATGTCGATCGTGGGGACCGCGAGCACACCGCCGTAGCCGACGACGTAGTAATTGCCCGCCCGCCGCAGCATCGCGACACCGGCTTCTATCGCGCCACCTTCACCGACGAAATCGATCACCGCTTCGGCGCCATTGCCGCCGGTGATCTCGAGGACAGCATTGGCCTCGTTTCCATCCGCCAGGATCGTATGGTGCGCACCGATCTCACGGGCCAGGGCGAGGGCGGCCGGAGAGCGGTCCACCACAATCATTTCCGCGGCCGACAATGCCGCGAACACCTGGATGCCGATGTGCCCGAGTCCGCCTGCGCCGATCAGCACCGCCTTGTCGCCAGGACGCAACACCCGAGCGGCCTTGGCAACGGCGTGGTAAGCCGTCAGACCGGCATCGGCCAGCGCGGCGACGTCGGCGGGCGCGAGGGCCGGGTCCAGCTTCACCACCGCGCGTGCATTGGTTCGCAGGTACTCGGCATAGCCGCCATTGGTATCGATGCCAGGGAATTGCGAACTGGCGCAATGGACATCGTCACCGGCACGGCACGCGCGGCACAGCCCGCAGGTCATCAGCGGGTGCAGGATCACGGGGTCGCCTGCCTTCAGTCCGGTCACCGCCGATCCGACCGCCTCCACCCAGCCCGCATTCTCGTGGCCGATCGTGTACGGGAGCGTGACGCCGCTCTTCTGCTCCCACTGCCCCTCGATGATGTGCAGATCGGTGCGGCACACGCCGGCGCCGCCGATCTTCACGATCACATCCAGCGACGACTCGATCCTCGGGTCCTGCACCTCGACCAGTTCCGGTTCCGAATCGTAGGCGGCCAGTTGTACGGCCTTCATCGCGCTGCTCCGTTCTCATACGTGGTGGTGGAGGTGGTTTCGCCGTAGCGCGTCGCCAGTAGGCCGCGGCATAGGTGGGCGTTTCCCTCGATACTGACCCGCACCGCGCGGGCATAGCGCAGCCGGATCGCCAGTTCGCCCGACTTCAGCGCGACACCGTGCTCATCGACGAGAAGCATTGCGCTGGAACGGTTGTCGAGCCCGATCGCCTCGCGACGACGCTCCAGAGACTCTCGTTCCATCCCATCGGGAACATCGCCGAGTGTCAGCTGTAGAGGCGCGTTCATCCGGTCCGCCGTCGACAATCGGCGGACCACCCGCTCTAGCGCCGCAATATAGGCCTTGCGCTGGAAGGTCTTTCGCAGCTCGTCCAGTTCGCGGGTCGCCTCCGCGGGAAAGCTGCCGGTGAACCCCGCAGCTCGGGCGACACCGGTGTTGATCTGCTCCGACGCGAAATGGTCCTCCAGCAGCACCGTCACCGCACCGACCTCCGGCAGCGCCGCCACCGCATCATGGGCGTCGGCGACCATCAGGTACGCGAAGTTCGGTGCGCAGAAGTAGGTGGGCAGCCGCAGCCGGACGCGTATGTCGCGCTCGCCTGCGACCAGGACCTCGGTGACGAACCGCAACGTGGTGATCGGTTCATCGAGTTCGGGGTCCCGCACGGTGTCGAGCGCGGCCCACACGCGGGCGGCGACCGTGTCCGACGGCGCGACGGTGGTCATGCCGGCACCGGGCTCGCGACAGGCTGTGCGGTCGAGGACAGGGCCGCTTCCGCGGGAACCTCGAAGCCGTACAGCCGAGCCATATTGAGGCCGAGAATCTTCTTCTTGACCTCCGTGGTGAGCACACCGTATTCGGCCTGCATGTCCTCGGGGATCTGGAAGTCGACGAACTTCTCGATCAGCCAGGCGGGCTTCCAGATCGCGTAATCGCTGGCGAAGGTGATTCGGTTCTCGTCGAGCCAGTACAGCAGTTCGCCGATGATCTGCGCGAAGTAGCGCGGCCTGGTGTGAATGAACGGCATGGCGACGGCGAGTCCGCCGTAGACATTGGGCTCCTGGGTCGCGATCCAGCAGAAGTCCTCGAGCCGCGGCAGGCCGACATGCTCGATGATGAAGTTCAGATTCGGGAACGCGGTCGCCACATCGTCGACGTCCGCGACATCGAACGCGTCACGATTGAGCGGATAGACGGTGGGGCCCTTGTGAATATGGATATTGCGGATCCCCAGGTCCTCGCACTTCTCCAGGTAGCGATAGCTCCACGGATCGGTGAGCTTGTAGCCCTTGGACTCACCCTTCCATTCGGCCGTGTAGAGCTTGACGCCCTTCAGGTTCCAGCGTCGGTGCAGGGCCTCCAGTTCGTCGAGGCCCGCTTCGCCGTCCCGGGGATCCCACGCGCCATTGGTGATCAGCTTGTCGGGGTGCTTCTCGGCCAGGGCGCCGTTGCGTTCGGTGGTGTTGAAGCCGTTGATGTAGAAGTCGGTGAGATAGGTCGGCTGGAAGATCGCCTTGTCGACGTACCCGACCTCGAACAGATCTTGCATCAGATCCGCTTCGGTGTAGCTGCCGAACTTCTCCAGCGTCCAGAGTTCTTCGGTGGGCGAGAGATTCCGGTGATAGTCGTAGAAACACTGGGTGAAACCCTTGCCGTACCGATTCTTCTGATTGCTGGGGCCGCCGTCCCAGAAGTGGATGTGGCCGTCGACGATGAAGTACTTCTCGCCGTCCTTCTCATACATGATGTGCTCCGTTTATCGAGTCTTCGGAATGTGGGTTGCCGACGTGCGGGGGCTGATACGCACCTCGTCGATCCGCCAACCGGCGGCCTCCAACCGGGCGATAACCGCCTGGAGGCCCGTCGGGGCGTGTGCTGTGGTGAGTGAGACGGTCATTGCACCGGTTTCAGGTCGAAATCGATGTACTCGGCCGCGTCTTCCGGATTGGCGAAGAGCATGGTGCGGTCGTCGAAATGCACCATCCGCCCGTAGTGGGTGGACATGATCTCCTCGAAGTCGGAAAGTTCGAATTCCGCGCCGAGCGCCTCGGTGATCTCGTCGAAGTCGAAGGTCAGCACCTTGTTGCCGTCGACCCGGATCATCGAGGGGTACTCGGTGATCGAGACACCGTCCTTGCGGCCCATCACTTCCGCGACGACATAGCCGTTCTGGTTGTTCATCAGGGTGACGCCGCACATGTTCGACGATCCGACACCTGCGCCGAATTCCATTGCAGTACTCATCGGGTCAGCTCCTCGGGCAAGGTGAGATCCAGGTCGGCAAGCACGCTGCGCAGGCCGGCCTTGGCGGCTTCGAACGATTCGACGAAGGGGACGGTCCGCTCCTGCGGGTGCGACCAGATCGGTTGCAGCTCACGGGCGGCGGCAATGCTCAACGGCACCCATTTCGCCAGCCAGGCGCCCAGCACTTCGCGGTTGTGGTCGCGATGCCGTTCGTCGCGCGTCAGCAACGAGAACAGCGCGCGGGTGTAACCGAGGTCGCGGGTGTAGTCGTGCTCGCCGGACCCCACCAGGCTCGGCGTGACATAGTCGCCGTTGCGCGCCGAAATCTGCATGATGAGGTGGCTGCGGAACAGCACGCCGACCAGCTGTTCGAAGACGATGTTCGTCGCGAACATCGCCTCAGCCCAATCGCCCGCGGCGGTGAGCAATTCGACGTTGCGCCGCACGCCCTGCCAGACCGGATCGGTGTGCCACACCGCGCGGTGCACCGATCCGTCGAAACCGTTGATCGATTCGCTGAGGTCCAGGTTGTACAACGCGAGATCCTGCGCGAACCGCAGTTTGTGCGCACTGTTCACCGCGACCGCCGTGTTGATCATGTTGGTCGGGCCCGACCGTTGGACCGCGGTGAAGACGTGCAGGCCGAGACCGTTCTCGGCGTGCATCCACGCACCGAGGTTGCGCTCGACGAACTTCGTCCACGCGGGTGTCCAGGAGTGGTAGGCGTCGGCGAGCTTGGCGTTGGCCAGGTTCTGCTGGATCTGCCGCACAACATTGGCGTTGTTGCGATAGATCGTCTGCTCCCATTCCTCGTTCGGGTCCCGGAACTTGTGCCAGTCGGTGGATTTCAGCTCCGTCCACTCCTGCGGGTAGCCGCCGGGGCCGTCACCGAAGCCGTAGATCCAGCCCTGGCTCAGGTGGCGGTCCGGGTCGGGTTGGACGTCGAAGGTCACGTCCTCATACGTCGTCGCCCGCAGCTTGGCAGGGGTGAAATAGTTGTAGGAGCGACTGCTCGAACTCGGAAACTCCAGGGCGCCCGCTTCGGCGTCGGTGAATTCTGGCTTGGGGAAACTGCGCCCGGATTTCGCCGCGCGCTCGGCGGTGGGTGCGCTCATAGTCGGTGCTCTCTTTCTCTGGAATCAGTTCTGCGGAACCGTCGTGGTGAACTTGTCGAAGTGGATCCGTTCCCTGGCAACCCCTTTGCCGTCGAGCATGCGCATTGCGGCGTCGACCATCGGCGGTGGTCCACACAGGTAGATCTCGGCCTCGGTCAGATCGGGCTCGCGGCGGTCGACCACGTCGGTAACGAATCCGAAATCGCCGTTGGCGACACCGATCTCGGCCCAGTCTGCGGTCGAATGCTCCGAAAGTGCTGGCACGAAGACGAATTCGCTCAGTCGATTGCCGAGTTCCTCGATCTCATGCAGATAGAACAGATCCGCGGCGGTGCGGGCGCCGTAGTAGTAGTGGACCCGCCTGCTGCTGCCGATCTCGACGAGGTGCCGAAGCAGCGACAGGATCGGCGCCATTCCCGCCCCGCCGCCGATGCATACGATGTCGCGCTCGGATTCCTTCTTGATGGTGAACGAGCCATACGGCCCGCGCAGCCGCAACTCGTCGCCGACCGCGAGCTCGCCCTCCAACAGACCCGAGAACCGGCCGCCCGGATAGCGTTTGATGATGAACTGCAGCCGACCGCGGTCGGTCGGTGTGGTCGCCATCGAGAACGAACGGTGCTCGTCGGTGCCGGGGATCATCACGTCCGAGTACTGACCCGGCTTGAATTCGTATGCCGCCGGCTCGATCAACCCGAGCTCCAGCGAGACGATGTCGCGGGTCAGGGCGATCAACGCCGTGACACGCGTGCGAAGCTGTTGCAGCGGAACGGCATTGCGCAACTCGTCCTCGTCGAAGTTGATCAGCTCGATCTCGCAGTCGCTGTACGCATGCGACTTGCACAGCAGCACATACCCTTCCTCGCTCTCGTAGTCGGCGAGCGCGAAGCTGGAGTAGCGATCCATCTGGATGTCGCCGTCGAGCAAGAAAGACTTGCAGGCCGAGCACTGCCCCTCACGGCAGCCGTGCATCAGCGAAACCCCTTGGCGGAACGCCGCATCGAGGATCGTCTCGTCCTCACTGACCTCGATCGACAGATCGACCGGCTCGAACCTGATGTGATGGATGTCGCCCACGGGAAGCTCCTCGGGTGGGGCCCGGTGACGGCGCTCGCGGACAGCCGCGCCGCCACCGGGCGTTCGATGGGATCGTCAGGCGATTTTCGCCGGACGACCGCCTGGACCACCGGCCATGTACTCGGCGATGTGCGCCGCACGTTCGACGTCGGACATCTCGTTCAAGAGCACGTTGGGGCTCTGGAAGTTGATGCCGCGCAGGTCGTCGAGCGTCCACAACTTCTTCGGATCGTCCAGATCCAAGTGCGGCTGCGGAATCAGCGTCTTGCCGTCATCGCGGACATAGCCGAGGCCCTGCACCACGTCGGCGAGATCCTGGTTGTGATGCAGGGTCTCCCATTCGCGATGACCGGTGAGCCGCCCCATGTTCGGGGTCTGCCTGCCCTCGTACTCCGGGCGGAAGGCCTTGATGTCGGTCCACGCGCAGGTCTCCGAGCAGTACGTACGCCATTGGCCGTCGACCTTCTCGGTCACCATGTCCTCTCGAATCAGGCACGGCACCATGCAGGTCCAGCAGCGGTGCGGATACTGGTAGTCGACATCCTCGAACGCGATCGGCTTGTTGCGGCCCGGGTAGCGCAGGCGGTTGTAGTTCTCCCACCACTTGCCGTACTTGTTGTACCAACCCGGGTACTTCTCCTCGAACCACTCGAAGTCCCTGTCGGTCATCGGATCAATACGCCAGTAGTTGACCGGCCAGCCGGTCGCGAAGAACTGGGCGACCTCGTGCACGTAGCCCTTGTTCACGATCCGGTTCCACGCTTCCTCGACCAGATCGTGCGGAATCTTCAGGCCGTACTTTTCCAGCGGGATGAGGTAGCTGCGGTAGTAGTCGTCGTAGATCCAGCGCCGCCACATCTCGGCGTAGCTGTCGCGGTCCTTACGGCGATCCTTCGTGCCGTACTCGATGAACGTCCCGATCGCCGCGTCGACCACGCAGTGGTTGTTCCACCAGGCGTAGCGCAGGTCGCGCTCGAGCAGTTGCCGGTTGTCCTCATCCGCCAGCGCCATCAGCAGAATCGAGTAGCCGTTGGAGATGTGGCGCGATTCGTCGGACTGCACCGAGTGGAACACCGTCGGCAGTAGGTAATCGCCGTTGGCTGCCGCTTCCGAGGGCATCGCGACGAAAAGCGTGTTGGTGAAAGCGGTTTCGGCAACCACCGTGAGGTAGATGTTCGCGGCAGTGATCGCGTCACCGGTGATGAAGCCCTCACCGAACTGGCGGCCGATGGTGCCCGCGTAGTTGTTGGCGAACGCCTTCTCACTGATATCGAACCCGGCGGGATCGATGTAGTGGTTCATGTACAGCCGTTTGAGGTTCATCTGGATCGTCGAGTGCCGTACCTCGTCGATCATCTGCACCGCGAGACCGTTGTGGATCTCCGGATTCGGCACCGCGTCGATGGCCATCGGCATCGCACGCGCCGCCGAGATCTCCGGGAACGGGATGATCGACAGGAACAGCTTCTGCCACTCCATCCACCGCTGCTGCACCTGACGGAACATGTTGCCGCGGATCGCGCCGTCCATCGCGCCGAAGACGCGGTTGTCCTTCTCCTCCTCCATCGGGAAGTAGGAGCGCAGGATCTGCTTGAGCGGATCCTTCTTCGGTGCCTTGTCGAAGTTGTAGTCGGTGCCGAACCGTGTCGCCGGTGTCGCGAAGGTCGGTTCCCACGACAGTTCGGTGATCTTCTGATGCGCCTTGCTCAGGCTCTGCCTGCTCAACGTCTTCCTCCTGATGTGGCTGGGCACATTTCCTGTTATCCATGACACAGCGGAAGCGATTGGCTGGACGTCTCAATGTGAGACGCGTCGCACATTGAGACACGGCTACCGTGGGCTGTAGCAAGTCAGTACCGAGGTGATAGCAATGACGGACCCTCACGCCGACGGCGTCGTGAGCATGCAACGAGCACGCGACCAGTTCCTCACCGCAGGACTGCTCGACACCCTGCCGGTGCGCGACACAGTGCTCGATTCGTGGCGCCGGGCTCGCACGCTGCGGATCCATCCCGACCGGGTGGAGCTGCCGTATATGCGCGACCCCAATCTCGACTCACCGCTCACCAATGCCGCAGCGCCAGTGCTACAACGGCTCGCGAACGACCTTGCCGCCCAGACCGTCAGCGTCATCCTGACGTCCTCGGACGGGCTGGTGCTCGAACGCTTCGCCTCCGATCCGACGATCATGCGTGCGCTCGACCGCGTGCAACTCGCACCCGGGTACAGCTATGCCGAGGATTTCGTCGGCACCAACGGAATCGGCACCACGCTGGAGACGGCCAGCCCGACCTTCATCCGCGGCGGCGAACATTATCTCGGCACCCTCGGCCGGTTGGCATGTGCCGGCTCCCCCATCCGCCACCCGGTGACCAGATCGGTGCTCGGCGTCATCGACCTGACCTGCTGGGCCAGCCGATCCGATCCCCTACTGTTCACCCTCGCCAAGAGCGCGAGCAGCCAGATCGAGGATCGGCTCAGCGCGCTCGCACGCGAAAGCGAAACCGCGCTGCTGGAAACGTATCTGCGCCAATGCCGCAGGTACCCGCTCGGTGTCCTGGCCATCGGCGGCGACGTGGTGCTGATGAACCAGTACCTACGCCAGACGCTCGACGCGCACGACCAGGTTGCGTTGCTCGAACACTCCACCGATCTGGCCGGGCCGGGTTCCGCGAATACCCTCGTCGCGCCGCTGCCGAGTGGAATCACCGCGAAAGTCACGGCGGTCGAACGCATTTCGGTACGCGATGGTAGCCGCAATATCGTGCTGCACGTGCAGCTCGCCACCGTCCGTGCCAGTCAGCAGTCGATCGCACACAGCACGCTCGCACTGCCCGGTGTCGCCGGGCGCAGCAGCTCGTGGCGGCGCAGCTGTCAACAGGTGGAGCGGTGCTGCCGCGATCGCGAATGGGTGGTGCTCGACGGCGAAAAAGGTTCCGGTCGAACGAAACTCGCCAAGGCGGTCGCCGCGCACGTCAGCTCGGACAAGATGATCCGGGTGCTGCGGACATCCGAATTCTCGAATGCCGAGAGCATGCTGGGGGCGCTGATCGCGGAAACCGGCAATAACGATTTCAATGTCGTCCTCGCGGACATCGATTGCCTGCCCGGCGAAATGGTCGAGCCGCTCGCGGAAGTCCTGCAGGGCTGTGCGGGTCGTGGCTGGATTGCCGCCACGATGAACTCGGCCACGCCCACTCCGGCCGTCGATTCACTGCTGCTGCCATTCTTCACCCACACGGTCGGCCTGCCCGCGCTTCGACACCGCATCGAAGATCTCGAGGACCTTGTCCCGTTCCTGCTGCGCGAATTGACCAAAGGAGCCGACATCCGCCTCGCCCCGGATGCCATGCGACAACTCGGCAAACTACCGTGGCCCGGCAATGTCGCCCAGCTGCGCCAAGTGCTCGCCGACACGATCGCCCGCCAACGGTCCGGCGTAATCCACATCGACAAGCTACCGCCGCAATGCCGTTCGCTGACCCGGCGCAGGCTCAGCCAGATCGAGGCGTTGGAGCGCGACGCGATCGTCCGCAGCCTCCAGGAGAACGGCGGCAACAAGGCCGAAGCCGCAGTGGCACTTGGGATGTCGCGGGCCACCATCTACCGGAAGGTCAAGGACTTCGGTATCGCCTGAATCCGGACGCGCGCTCACGAGCCGCGCAGGCGGTACCCGACTCCGCGCACGGTTTCGATGGTGGCCAGTCCGAAGGGCACGTCGATCTTCTTGCGTAGGTATCCGACATACACCTCTACGACATTTTCGTCGCCCTCGTAATTGATATCCCATACCGAGCTCAGAATTTCCGCCTTCGTCACGACATCACCCGCGTGGCGCATCAGAAATTCCAGCACCCCGAATTCACGAGGGGTCAGGGCGAGCAGCTGATCTCCGCGCGTGACCCGGCGGCGCGCGGGATCCAGGCACAAGGTACCTGCGGTCAGGACCGTGGGGCGCACGGGCGCACCGCGGCGCATCAGTGCGCGCAGCCGCGCGACGAGAACGACGAACGAGAACGGCTTGGTCAGGTAATCGTCGGCGCCGAGGTCGAACGCGTCGGCCAGATCGTATTCGCCGTCCTTTGCCGATAGCATCAGCACCGGAGTCCATACTTCACGTTCGCGCAGCTCGCGCACGATCTGATAGCCGTGTTTGCCGGGCAACATGATGTCGAGCACGATGACATCGAATTTGCCGCTCGCCGCCAGTTCGAGACCCTCGAACCCTTCGTGGACGACCACGACGACGAACCCCTCCGCCGTCAACCCGCGCCGCAGGGTCTCGGCCAAGCGTTCCTCGTCGTCGACCACCAGGATCCGCACCGCACCTCCACTCGTGTCTGTGCAATCCATTAGACCCGAGTTCGCTGAGTGGCCGAGCGCGTTCTCAGCGTTCTCACAGCGAGCGACCCCAACACTGGCTGCGTGTCCGCAGCGAGGCCGACCTCCGTGACGGTTCTCAGCCCGCCACAGCATTATCTCAGCAATGTGCGAGCACGGTGGGAACCGTCAGCCATAGCGGCTGAGAACCCAAGAAAGGGCACCACCGATGAACAAACGGAACAAGATCATGGCAGCCTTCACCGCGGCGCTCGCGGCGGGCTCGATCGGCGTCGGCGTCACCACCGCCTATGCCGATCCGCCGACGGCGCCCCCGTCGGCTGCGGACACCCCGGAACCCGGCGACACCCCGGACGCACCCGGTGCCGCGGACAACGACAATGTCCAGCAGGGCGACCAGAATGGCCCCGAAATACCCGACAGTCCCGGAAACTGAGTTTCGTCGAAAGAAAAGGTTCTATGGCAAAGATCTGGCCCGTCCCGCATCCACGCAGGTGGGGGCTGCGGGTCAGATCTGCGCTCATCGTCACTGTCGCGGTCGCCGCCGGGATGGCCGCCTTCACGCTCGCCTTGACCGCGGTGCTGTATCACTCCCTGATCGGCGCCGCGAACGATGCCGCAACAGCGCGCGTCGACGAAATCACCCGCCAACTCAAACTGGACGCCCCCGCCGAACTCGACCGCAGTGCGCTCGCCACCGACCGCCGCCTCACCACTGCGCAGATCATCGCTGCCGACAACCAAGTAGTGCAGGCATCCACCGGCGCCCCCACGACTCCGCTCACTGCCGTGCGACCAGCGCTCGGGCAGATCGTGTACGACGCCGCCCCGGCCGAAGCCGAGTTCGGCCTTCGCCTGACCGCGACCACGACCGATGGGCTCAGCGGACGCTACACCGTCGTCGTGGCGACCAACCAGGAAGAAATCGAAAACACCGTCAAACTCGTCCTCGGGCTGGCCGGCACCGGGACACCGTTCATTACCGTGATCGCCGCGGGGGCCACCTACCTGCTCGTTGGCCGCTCACTACGCTCGGTAGAAACGATCCGGGGTCGAGTCGCGGCCATCACCAGCACCGATCTGACCGAGCGGGTCCCGGTACCGCAGCAACGCGACGAAATCGCCGCCCTGGCCCGCACCATGAACGAAATGCTCGCCCGTATCGAGGCCGGTAACAATGCGCAACGTCGCTTCGTCGCGGATGCCTCCCATGAGCTGCGCAGCCCGCTGACCTCGATGTCAGCAGCCCTCGAGCTGGGGATCCTGCGCCCCGACCTGTTCGACACCACGCTCGTCGAAACCACGCTGGTGCCCGAAACCGAACGGATGCGGCACCTGATCGACGATCTCCTGCTATTGGCACAATCCGACGAACGCGGGCTCCCCCATCGAACCGTCGATGTCGATCTCGACGATATCGTCGCTGCCGAAATCGGTCGCAAACGCAGCCAATCAGGACCGATCGAGATCAGCTCGGATCTCGAGCCGGTGCGGATCAGGGGCGACGCCGGCCACATCTCCAGAGCGGTACGCAACCTGCTCGACAACGCAGCCCGCTACGCCGCCGCTTCCGTCACCGTCCGTCTGACCCAAGACGGCGACAGCGCCCGAATCGAAATCGCCGACGACGGACCCGGCATCCCGCCCGCCGACCGTGACCGCGTCTTCGACCGATTCCTTCGCCTCCAGCACGACCGCAGCCGCGACACCGGAGGATCCGGACTCGGACTCGCCATCGTCGCCGAAATCGTTGCCGCACACCATGGCTCGGTTCATTTCACCAACACTCCCAGCGGCGGAGCCACGGCCGTTATCACGCTTCCGCTCGACCGATGACCGACCTCACCGTCGCGCAGCAGGTCGATGGCCGTTACCAGCGGCAATGTCGTAGCAACACAACAGCAATATCGTGGTGGTCAACTCGAACGATCACTTGTGGAGGTCTCGCAGTCACCAATCGGGGAGGTTGCTGTGCATGCATCATCGACACGGAGTCGGTCAGCCGCGCGGCGTCGCGGCGTACGGGCCGAGGCCGCGTAGTGTTCGAATCCTGTTGCAGCCCACACGATGCCGCACATCTGCTGCGCCACCGATACGGATTGCCGGTCGAACTGATCGGCCACCGCCCAGCGGTCGTGTGCGGCTCCCGAATCAGCGCCGTCGACCTACCCGCCACCCTCGGCTGCTACGTCATAGGTCTGCTCGGGGACCAACCGTCCCTACCTGTCGTGGCCAATCCACGCGACGCCGTATGGACCTTCCTCGTAACACCGCCCTGGCCGCCGACACCGACCAGCACCCACAGCCCGCTACGACTCGCCGACGCAGGCGTCATCGTCCGTCTACGCGGACAACGCGTCATGCTGCCGGTGTCCGACACCGGCCACGGCTGGCGCTGGGCATCCGAGCCATCATCCGCCGGAGCACTGCGGCTACCCACCCGATCGTCGGTACTCGAGGCAACCGAACTCGCTCTCGAGCTGATCACCGCGACCTAACCGAATCACGCGGTACACCAGCCGATTAGTGGACCCATACAGAATGGGCTCCGGAGTCACCAATTCGATAGACGAGGATAACCGATCCGATCGCGACGACCAACGCGACCACGCCGAGTATCACCTCGGCCGGGCGGGCGGTCACCGCGCCGGTGGCCCGCTCGTTACGGGCGACCGCCCATTCGTGGACCCGTTGACTGTGTTGCAACCACCACAACACCGCCACGACGAAGACCACTCCGGACCACAGGACCATCTGGTCACCCAGGTGCGCATGTTGGCGCAGGAAATCATTCGGCTTGGTGTGCCTTTTGAGCGATTCCCCGGCATTGGTCGTCAATGGCACAGCCGCCAGGGTGACCGCCGCCAGCACGGGCAGCCCGACACCGAGCCGTCGACGGGCCGCGGGCCAGACAACCGCCAATATCAGCGCCAGAGCCGTAAGCGGCACGAACACCACAACGAAATGCACCAGGAGAACGTGGGCGGGAAGCCCGTCAACAGTGGTAAGTCCCATGTGGGCGCACATTAGCGCAGCGACCTGTGACGACGCTGAAGACCGGCAAGACCGCGTACTCAGCACACAACGCGAGATGTTGGTCGCCTGGCCTGGTGAGAAACCAGCCTTTCGCAAGATCTCCAGCGTCACTTCGACCGCGCCGAGCGTGGCATGCGAAAGGACCTGCCGGGCGCTGAGACGGACAGCGAACAGATCATCGATGCGATCCGCAGTATCCTGTACGACACGTTGAGCAGTTACGAACGCAAGAAGATCGACCTTTGGGCGATCGACAAGGACACCTCGTTGCGTTCTTTACCGCTGGATTCCGTCATCATGATGGAGATCATCGACAGCTTGAACGAAAGATTCGACACCGACCTCCGACCGGAGGATGTCGCAAAGCGTCCGGAGACGTCATCGCTGCCATGAAATGAGAAGAGCAACGATACGACCGAGGGCATCACAAATTCTATGCCGAGGAAAGCTGCCGCACCGCCCTTCCGAAGATTATCGGAGCATGCGAGTCCGCGAGTTACACGTTCACCGACGACCTCCAGAGTATCGGCACCTCAATCGGTGTAGCTATTCAGCTGTCCCCCTTGGGGTTTGATGGCGTGTCGGTTGGATTGTGATGGCCTGTCGGGCATAGTGGCGGGGTGTCTGGAGCGTCGTCGGTTGAGCAGCTCGTTGAGCGGGTGGCCGAGTTGACGGCGCAGGTGAGGGTGGTGCTGGCCGAGAACGCGGAGTTGCGGGCCGCGAATGCGGAGTTGCGGGCCGCGAATGCGGAGTTGCGGGCCGCGAATGTGGAGTTGGGTTCGGAGAACACAGAGTTGAAGGCGCTGGTGGGGTCGCAGTCCGAACAGGCTGCGGCGCAGGCGGATCGGATCGCAGTGCTGGAGCGGCGGTTGGCTGCGGATTCGTCGAACTCGGGGTGGTCGTCGGGGTCGGACTCGCCCTATGACAAGAAACCGGCCAAGAAGCGGTCGTCGCGGACCCGGTCGGGGCGGTCGGCGGGTAAGCAGAAAGGCTCGGCAGGCACGTCGCGGCCACTGCACGATGACCCGAACCACACGATCCGGTTGGAACCGCCCCGCTGCCAGGGGTGTTCGTGTTCGCTCGACGGTGCCGCCGAGGTCGCCTGCGAACGCCGCCAGGTCGTGGACACGGCACCGGCGGCGGCGCCGGTGATCACCGAGTATCGGCGTATCGCCCGCGAATGCGGGTGCGGGACAGTGACTGCCGGTGACTGGGCCGATGCGGCACCCGAGCATGTCGCGGTGATCGCGGCGGCGGGGTCGCCGGTGCGGATCGGGCCGGTGGCTCTGGCCCGGGCGGCGTTGCTGACCTGCGGGCATTACCTACCGATCGGGCGGAGCCGGGATCTGTTCGTCGCACTGTGCGGCCTCGATATTTCGACCGGCTGGCTGGCAGGGGTGCGTGGCCGCGCCGCGCGGCTGCTGGAACGACAGTTCTCCGTCCACATGCGAACTCTGCTGGCCACCGCGCCGGTGTTGCATGCCGACGAAACCACCGGCCGCGCCGCCGCGGAGTTGAAGTACGTGCACGTCGCCTGCACCGACTATCTGACGTTGATGCACGTCGGTGGCCGCTCCGCCGACGATATTGATGCCGGTGGTGTGCTCGGCGAGTTCACCGGGATACTGGTCCGCGACGGCTACGCCGGGTACGCGCACCTCAAAGCGGCCCACGCGTGGTGCGGTGCGCACCTGCTGCGCGACTTGCGGTCGATCCACGATGCCGATCCAGCCGGGCAGGTATGGGCGAAAGCGATGATCGACTGCCTGCTCGACGCCCACACCGCCGCTGGCCGGGCCCGCGCCGCTGAGGCATCGGCTCTCGACGCCGACACCCTCACCGGGATCCGCCGCGCCTACGCCGGTGCGATCGGGCTGGGCCGCGACGACAACCGTGACCGGAAAACTACCTTGGCCGCCGACGCCCGCAAGCTGGTGCAGGGCTCCGGCGTTGTCGCCTAACTAGCCTGCGACCAAGGGTTTTGGGTGTTCGTCAGCAGGTGGAGGCCTCTGTTCGGTGAGAAGGCTGTCGTCCGGCAGGCCTCGGCGATGTTGGCGGCACCATCGATGCGGTGAAGGCTTATCGCCGTGTTTCGGAGCGTCGCGGCGACTTGCGGAGCGGTGCCGGTCCGCAGGGTGCTGCGGTCTTCGTCGTAGGTCACATCACGGACCCAGTGGATCGCATTCTCAATTCCCCAATGGTTTCGCAACCATTCGGCTAACTGTCGGGGTTTGGCTTGCTCGAAGGTGACACTGCAGATGGCGTATACGGTCTCGACCGTCAGTTTCCCGGTGGTGACCTGGACGCGTTCGCGGGTGATCTGCATGATCTGGCGGGCGTAGGGAAACCCGATCCCGCGCGGCACGCTCAGCACCTTCATGGTGCGGGTCTCGATCCTGCCGTGCGATGGCTTGGCGTCGGCGTCACGGTGGGCGATGGGGACCTCGGCCCACGGCTGGGCGATAATGCGAGCCAACAGCTTGGGCTGATTCGCCTTCACCGTCATCAAATAGTGCGACTTGAGCTGCCCGCAGATCAGTTTCGCCGTGGCGACCTGCGTGTGCATCGCATCGATCGTGGCGATGAGCCCGGTCCGGTTCATTGCCTTCAGAAGCTTTCGCACCGTGGGGATTTCGTTGGACTTCGCGGCGACTGCCAGCTGGCCGAGGACCAATCGCGCGTGGTGGGCGAAGATCGACACCAGGTGCGGTGCGCGGCCCCCGCCCAGGCGCGCCCCGCGCACGGTTTTGCCATCCAGGGCCACCGCCATCAGTCCGCCGGAGTCCGCGGCAGCGGCCACGGCGGCGAAATAGTCACCCAACCGGCGATCCAGATCCGCGGCGTCGAGTCTGGCGATGAGGGTTCGCAACGTCTTCTCGCTCGGGCGACGCACTCGGATGCCCAGTTCTGCCAACACTTCCGGTGGCGCGGTACGCACCCAGGTGGCGAACCCGGCCACCGACTGCATCCCCGCCGCCGTGGCCAGGATCATGATCGCCAGCAACCCCACCAACGGGTACCGGATTCCACGGGGATCACGCGGGTCGGGAACCGTCTTCAGCACCTCCAGCAAACACGGTGCGACCGTGTGGGTTTCCGGTTCGACGCGCCGTCGATCCAACACCTCCACAACGGGCTCGACAAGGGATACTGAACAGACGGACACGGGCGACTCCGGGGAAGATTCTGGCCTAAGGAACCTTCATCCTCCTCGAGCCACCCGTGTCCGCCTCGCATCCGAAACGGCGTGTCGCACAGCTAATTACCGCAGCTCACCGGCTTGCAGACCGACAACGCCGGAGCCCTGCAAGCTGGTGGCCCGGTTCACCCGCTACGAAGACATGATCTTGCGGTTCGCGACCGACCTGACCGTCCCGTTTTCGAACAACGAAGCCGAAAGAACGCTCCGACCAGTCAAAATACAGCAACGAACCAGTGGTGGAGCATGGCGAACCCTGCAGGGAATCACCGACTTCGCGATCGTCACTTCCTACCTCGACACCGCCCATAAATGGGGCCTCGACAAACTCGACGCCCTCACCCAACTGTTCACCACCGGTCCGTCGCTACCGCCTGCCCTCACACCCGCAGCCGCCCCATAACCACGCACGCATACCACACCGACCACCGAAAACCTCACCACCCCAGGTGAATAGCTACCAATCGGTGAGGCAAGCGAATCGGAAGCCGCACAGGACCTATACCTGTCCACCGCCCAACAGACGACGAATCAGATCCGCGACGATATTTTCGGATTTTCGGCACCCAGAAGTCGCCGATATCGTCCGGGTCACATGCGACGAGTGGTGGCCCGCCGGTGCAAACGTCGCGCGGAATGCGGGCCCGGGAGATGCTGCCCAACATCATTTCGTCGGTGGACCAAAGGCGGCCATGCGAGCCCGCATATCGACCAGCTTCGAACACCGTTGTTGGACCCTACCAGCTGATCCGGCGCATCGGGGTCAATATCTACGTCGAAACTCCGCCGCTCGATTCCGGCGGCGAGATAGATTTCTGGCATCGCTTCACCGATGAAGGCCTCTATATGCCCATGAAACGCAGCACCTACGGTCTCGATCGCGACGGCTTGGGTGTACCACACCTGTCCATCCACCCCGATCAGGGCGACCTGGTGATGTTCGACGCGGCACGAGTGCACGGCGTCCGCGCCCGCCGCGGCGCTCCCGGGTGACGGCGGCCTGCTTTCTGGGCGTCCGTTCCGTCGCCGATCCCATAGTCGTCTTCGCGTAGATACGACAACACGTAACCGTGCAGCGTGGTCGACTATACTGACCTGCCATGGGTGACCGTAAATTCGTCATCGTATTGACGAAGAGTTACGAACTGAGCTGGTTGGCGTCCGCGCTCGGACACGTTACCGCCGGCCTCACCGCCAGTTTGGGCGCGCGGTCCGACGACATTCAATTCGTCGAATACAAATCGAGCGACGGGCACACCTATCCATGGATCAGCGATTGGCCGTTCATCATCCTGCGCGGTCGCGGAGGTCACATGAACACATTCCGCGACGAACTACAGAACCGCGATCTGGCGTGAGTCACCTACCTGGACACGATGCTGACCGGAGGCTCGGTGGCGCAGCGGGCCGCCTTGCGGTGGCCACTTTCGGCGAGGCGGATGTCATCAACGAGTTGACGAAGAAACTCTCACTCTGGCAATGAGTACTGCACGGATTGGATGGCCCACCATGTCCAAGCCCTACTTACTACTACAGTTGCGACCCGAACGTGACGCTGCCGACGATGAGTACGAAGCGATACTGCGCGTTTCCCAGCTCGATGTCGACGAGGTCGTTCGAATACACATGGACCGAGGATTGTCCGACGTCGACCTCGACGATTTCTCGGCCGTAATCGTCGGTGGTGGGCCGAGCAATGTCAGCTATCCCCATGATAGGAAATATGACTATCAGCTACGGTTCGAGCCGCCACTGCGGCACGTGATCACCGAGATCATCGCCAGAGATTTCCCGTACTTCGGCGCCTGCTATGGATTGGGCATCCTGGCCGACGTGCTCGGCGGGAAGGTGAGCGATGAACGCTACGGCGAAACAGCAGGCGGCAGCACGATCGTGCTGACCGACCACAGCGCCGAGGATCCCCTGCTCGGCGACATCCCACAGTCGTTCCGGGCGTTCGTCGGACACAAAGAAGCATGCCAAGCGGTGCCACCCGGTGCGGTACTGCTGGCCGAGTCGATCGGTTGTCCGGTGCAGATGATCCGAGTCGGGCAGAACATCTACGCCACGCAATTTCATCCCGAGTTGGACAGCAAAGGGTTGGCGGTACGCATCGAAACCTACCGAGACGCCGGCTATTTCGAGCCCGATGAGGCGGCACGATTGACGGCCCTCGGCCATCAGGAATCGGTTCCCGTGCCGAGAGAGTTACTGCGCCGATTCGTGGCGCGTTACCGCGGCGGATCGGCTCTGGGTCGTCCGGCTACCGGTCGCGCCGAGTCCGCTATCGCGGGTGAAGGGTGACCGGCAACGCCGAGGGCGACAGGACGAAGTCCCGATTCGAAGCGCGCACAACGTAATCTGGGTCGGGCGTCGGTCGCCATCGCACCAGCAGCGCGGCCGACGCCAGCGTGATCTCGAGCAGGGCGAAATGATCGCCAAGGCAGCGGCGGCGACCGACACCGAAGGACAGACTGGCTTTCTTGTCGATCTCACCGGCACGCTCCGGAGACCAGCGCGCCGGGTCGAAGGCTTCCGGATTGGCGAAATAGCGCTTGTCGTGCTGGACCATGTAGGGGCTGAACATGATTGCCGTGCCATTCGGAATGGTGAGCCCGCCGACGGTAACATCGCCGTCGGCAGTGCCCGCACTGATCCACGGGCCCCAAAAGCGAAGCGTCTCCGCCACAACCTGTTTCAGGTAGGGAAGCTCGCCGAGATGATCGGCGCTGACCGGGCCGGATCCGACGACAGCGTCGAGTTCGGCATAGAGCTGCTCGGCAATGTCGGGACGTCGCATGACCTCGTGCCACAACCATCCCGCCAGCGACGCCATCGAACCCACCCCACCGGCCAGCATGAGGATCGCTTCGTCGATGATGTGCTCGTCGGAAAGCGTCGCTCCGGTTTCGGGGTCTGTATGCCGGATGAGCGCGGAGACCACGTCGTTGAAATCTTCGTCGCGGCGGCGGTATTCGGACACGACGTCCCCGATCGCGGCCCGCAGGTGGCGCGCCTTCGTGCGCCATCGCCAGTTCGCGATGACACGGAGATGACGCAGCTGCGGCGGTAACGCGGTCCGCAGGATGACCTGACTGAGCAGCCAGGGCACGTTGTCCCGGATCTCGCAGCGCGCATCGTCGCTGAAGCTGGCGGTGAACAGTGTCGAAGACACCGTGTCGAGCACCAGGCCGTGCGCCTCGTCCATCAGATTCACGTGCCCACCCGACGGAAGCCCGGCCGCCCAGGCGTCCGCGATATCCGCCGCCGACTTCGTGTACTCGGCAAGGCGGCTCAGACGCAGGGCGGGCGCGATCATCCGGCGCCGAAGCTTGTGTTCGTCGCCGCGCAGGACGTTGACCGAGCCGCCCGCGATGTCCTTGATCGCCTCACGCAGGTCGTCCCGATTGAGCTCGGCGTCGCCCAAGCCGACCTCGCGAACCAGATCCGGGGTGGTGAGCAGGTAGCCCGTCTTCTGGCCGAAGAAGATCCGCACTATCGGCCCGAGCTCGGACAGTGACGTGACAAACGTGGGGGCGCCGCGCAATGCCTGCAGGCTGTGTCCCACCAGCGGCAGTCGTCCCGGCGCCGTGGGAACCTCCGACAGATCTCGCGGCACCACCAATTCCGGGCTGCGCTCTGCTTTCTCGCGTGCCTGCCGGTAGATATCCACGACTGTCTCCGTATGACGTGACTGCAGAACCGAGTCGCCGTGCTTGCCGAGCACCTCGCGCATCTGGGCGAGCGCGGTGCGGTCGGCGGCGAGCTTGGTGATCGTCTCGGCGATCCCGGCGGCGGACGGATCTCCCGTGCGAATGCCACCACCAATGGGTACCGACTCGTCCAGATCGGGATCGCAATAGATGATCGGAAGCCCCACCGCCACTGCCTCCAGCAGCACCATACCCTGCGTGTCGAAACCGTGGGAAGCAAACAGCAGCGCATCGGCATCGGACATGGCGACCATGCCCTCGGCTTGAGTGACCCTGCCGTGCAAGCGGATTCGGTCCTGCAGATGTCGTTCGGCGATCGCGGCGGCCGCGCCGTTGCGCAAATCGCCTTCACCATAGATATCGAGGGTGCAGTTGTCGGCGCGGCGCACCGCGTCGATCGATTCGAGCAGGCGCTTTTCGGTGGAGAACCGTCCACTCCAGACCAGCCGCAGTGGTCCGTCGTTCGGCCGCCTGGAAACCGCGCGGCTTTCGAGCAATGCGTCGTCGACGCCGTTGGAGACGACCTGAATCGGTCGGGTCAGCCCGTGCGCGACCAGCAGTTCGGCGAAATGGCGGGTAGGTGCGATTACCTGGTCGGCGGCCTGGGCCTGGCCGACTATCGTCCACCAGGCGTGGCGGGCGGCACGGCTTTCGGGTCGGTGCGACATGTGATGGCGGTGCGGCACGAATCGGCCGTGCAGTGCGCGCATCGTCAAAGCCGCCAGATACGGTGCGGGCGAGGTCTTTTCGATGAACGCGTCGTCACGGCTCTGGGCGGTATGCACCAGCGGAAGCCGGTGCCGTCGTGCCGCTTTCAATCCGGCGATGGCAACGCCGTAGGTGGTGTGCGTGTGCACGACGTCGATCGGGCCGCGCGCCGCGAAGGTAGCGTCGATCAGCTCTTCATTGCGCTCGGTGGGCAACACGACGGCGAAACCGTTCACAGCGAGAGCCGTGACCGCGTTGAGTTCCACCACGTTCGGGATAGCGTCCGCGCCCGGTAGCGGCGCGACAAAGAGTGTGACGCGATGACCGGCGCGTTCGAGTCCGCAGCACAGCGAGTCGACCGCGGTCTGGACCCCGCCGAGCGTGGCGGGGTGGTAATCCACGAACATCGCAATATGCACAATGGTCACGGTACTGACACACGACGTCTGCCAAGGAGCCCCCAGTTCCGTCGACTCCACGTCGAACGTCGGTAGGAGCAGAGTGGCGACGAGTACCTCAACAGCACTGCGTGCACATGCAACAGCACGGAAAGAAGCGCCGTGAGAATTGCGATTCCGCTCACCGGAACCCGCGGTGACGTACAGCCGATCGTGGCACTGGGGCTCGAGCTGCGGCGGCGTGGTCACGACATACTGCTGGGCGCACCGCCCAACCTGGTCGATTTCGTCACCAGCACGGGGCTCGCCGCCCGCGCGTGTGGCCCCGATGTACAGCAGCTCTACAGCTCGGAGGCCGGGCAGCAGGCGCTGGCGTCGGGGAACACGTTGCGGCTGATGCAGCTTGTCGCACGACAGATGGCCGGTTACGCGGTGCAGATGAACAGCGAGGTCATCGACGTGTGCGCGGATGCCGACCTGATCGTCGCCAGCACCGTCACCGAGGATCGGGCGAGTTCGGTCGCCGAGGCGATGGGCGTTCCCCTGGTCTCGCTGCACTATTTTCCCTGCCGCAGTAACAGCGCCTATCCATTCCCCGGCGCGTTGCCCCCACATTGGAATCCGCCCGGTCCGGTCAATCGAGCCACCTGGGCGCTCGCCGAGAATATGCGCCGCGTGGTGTTCATGCGCTACCTCAACGACCTGCGCGCACAACTAGGGCTGCCGAAGTCGTGGGCGAGCACGGCCGCAGTGCTGGCCAGCGAGAACGTCCCGGAAGTACAGATATACGACCCAGCGCTGGTTCCGGGACTACCGCGGCAATGGGACGGGCGCAGGCCGTTCACGGGCTTCCTGACGCTCGATCATGCGGCCCGCGAAGCCGTCGGTGACCTCGCGGGCGACCATGCGGGCATTCTGTCCTGGATCGACCAGGGGGAACCACCGGTGTTCTTCGGCTTCGGCAGCATGCCGATCCGGGACACGGCCGCGGTGTTGGCCACGGTTTCCGAGGTATCCGCGCGACTGGGTGTGCGTGCGCTGGTTAGCGCGGGCTGGAGCGATCTGGACATCGCGAACGCGCAAGTCGGCGCGGACGTCAAGGTCGTCGGCCCTTTCGCGCACGACATGGTTTTTCCGCGATGCGCCGCGGCGGTGCATCACGGCGGTATCGGGACATTGTTCGAGAGCCTGCGCGCCGGACTACCCACACTCGTTTGCTCGGTCTCGTTCGAGCAGCCGATGTGGGGCGGGCAGGTCGAACGCCTCGGCGTGGGTGCGCATATCAGGTTCACGCAGCTCACGGCAGCCCGCCTAGAGCAAGGCATGGCCTCGATACTTACGCCGGAACGTCGCACCCGCGCAGCGGAATTCGCGAAAACCCTGAGCACCGACGACGCGAGCGGCCGCACCGCCGACATCGTCGAGGCCACCGCCCGGTGATCGCGCACGTTTTCGCCGACTCGGCCGTGATGTTCCGGCGCTGTGCCCGGCATACCCTGCGCAGCCGGGACACACTAGTCATCTCGCTGCTCATGCCGGTCCTGGTCATGATGCTGTTCACCTACGTCTTCGGCGGGGCCATCGACGTGGGCGGGCCCTACCTGGACTACGTGGTGCCCGGAATCATGCTGCTGTGCACGGGATTCGGCTCGTCGATCACGGCAACCAGCGTGTCGACGGATATGACGAAGGGCAGTATCGACCGGTTCCGCACGCTGCCGATCTTCAAGCAAGCCGTACTGGCCGGACACGTCACCGAGGGCGCCATCCGCAATCTGGCGGCTATAGCGATCGCGGTCGCCGTCGCGATCGTCCTGGGCTACCGGCCCCATGCCGGGCCTGTCGAGTGGCTCGCGGCGCTGGCGGTGATCGCACTGTTCGTCGTGTCGATCACCTGGATCGCGGTCGCGATGGGACTGCTCGCCAAGAACCCGGAAGCGGCCGGTGGGCTCACCTACGCGATCATGTTCATCCCGTACATCAGCAGCGCGTTCGTTCAGACCGCGACCATGCCGGGGTGGCTACGCAGTTTCGCCGACTATCAACCGGCAACGCCAATCGTGGACACGGTGCGCGGCCTACTCAATTCCACCGGCACCGGACACGAAGCCAGTCTCGCCGTATTCTGGTGCATCGTCCTGACGGTGACCGGCTTCGCCTGCGCGAGCGTCGTATTCAGCCGATTGTCGCGCCGCTGATCATCTCGGCCCAGTTCGACCACCGGGTGTCTTCCGCTACGTACGCCCGACTGCTGCGTAGAACGAGATTTGGGCGTCCATTGCTCGAGGCGGGTCGAGGGCTGGACGCCAGCGGTGCGGTACTTCGACGCCCGGGTCCATCAGGTCCAATTCCTGGAAGAACAGCTCGAATTCGTCGCGACTGCGAACTCGGAGATCGACGCCGCCCTCGCGACAGATGCGAACGATGCGGGCGAAGGTATCCGGATCGAAGTCGGCGGTGGCGTGCGACATCACCAGGACCGAGCCGGGCGCGAGCGCGTCGATGAGGGTGGCGACGATTCCGTAGGGGTCGCGGTAATTGGGCGCGAAATGCAGCAGAGCGATCAGGCTCGTCGCTGGCTGCCGCGGCTGTTATTGCAGCGGCGCCGTAATCTCGTTCGTACGCCCCACGTACTCGTCGTTGATCAGGTGGTAGGCCTGGCCTAGATCGGTGATGGCTCGCTGCCAGCGGGCTTCGGCATCGACGTTGCCTGGGTGGCGGCTCAGCGAAAGCAACGCTGCGGCGGCGTCAGTGGAGCGAGCCGCGGCCTCGAGCAGAACCGGCGCGGGGTCGACTGTCATGTCGAGCGCCAGGGCTTCGATTCGGTCACGCAGCCAACGGGCGTCGAAATCTGCTTGCTCGCAGGCATTCTCACCGTGCACCGGCTGGATGCTCATGGTGGCGGCGTGCACGATTTCGTCGTCGGTCATGGTCGCGGTGATCACTCGCCGCAGTTCGTCACTGACCGTGCGATGCAGCAACCCTACCAGCACGGCGCGCTCCGCGCGCTGCCCTCGGGGCTCCGCGTCGCTGCCCTTGGCACCGATCTCCGCAGGGTCGATATGCAGAATCGCCAACACGGCCCGCAACTGCGCGATGGTCACCATCATGTACCCCTCCCTGTTCGTCACAGCGGCACTCGGCCGCACCAGTGGACCCTCGCAACTCGGCGGGCTCCAGACCAAACCAGCAGACCATTAACCGACCAGTAGCCACCGAATATCATCTCGTATGTCCTTCAGTCGGCCGCTGCCGCGGCCAATGCCAGATCCGCCCCTGCGAGCGGTGCGCCGGCGTTGTTCAGCGCGCCGACCAGATGATTCGACAACATTTCGCACAATGTGGCCAATTGCCCCTTCTGATCCGGGTCGAGTGCGTCGAAAACCAGGCACCGCACCGTGTTCAGGTATTCCGGGGTCGCTTGGGCTACCTTCTGGTAGCCATCCGGAGTGAGGATGACATACACCCCTCGACGGCTGGCGTCGGCGCTTCGATGCGCCAGGCCCGTCCGCTCCAATTTGGACACGACGTGCGACAACCGCGAAATCGATGCATTGGCCGCGCAGGCCAAATCAGTCATACGTAGCCGATGGTCAGGCTCTTCGGACAGCAGCGCCAGCACGCGGTATTCGAAATGGGTCACACCGAATTCGCGCTGCAAGCAAGTATCGAGGGCGCTCGGCAGTCGCGTCGTCAGCGTCATCATCGCCTGCCAGGCCCGCTGTTCGGTGGGGTCGAGCACCTCCGCCATGTCCTGCCCCCTTTTCAGCCGAGTGACATGGAGCCCACTGTTCGCATTGTGCTTGTTGTCGACGCAGCCGCCTACGTTTGCCACACCTTCGCTGGACCCGAGCACCTTATACATATGAACGCCGCTTGTCCGCAAAATCGACAAATGACGGGATCTGAACAACCGCGCGACCGAGGCTGAGGCGCGTGCTCGACAGGAGTCCGACTGCATGCCAAGTATTCGGTGCCGACTCGACTCAGGGTTGGTGGCCGAACGGGTCAGCGCGCTCGTCCGTGGTGGCGGACATTTCGGCGCAGTAGTGTCGGTGCCGGGTGGCATCATCGGCGAATGGTTACCGTCCAGGACGTGCGCGGGCTGGCGCTCACCCTGCCTCGCTCATACGAGGCGATCGTGCGTGACCGCATCAAGTTCCGCGTCAGGCGGATCGTCTACGTCGCCTTCTCCCGAGACGAATCCATCATGGGCTTCGCCTTTCCCAAGGAGGAACGGGCCGCGCTCGTCGCCGCCGAACCGGAGAAGTTCCGCATGCCGCGGCAGTCGGATCAGCGCTACAACTGGGTCGACGGTGTGATGGCGGCGATCGACGCGGACGACATGCGCGAACTGGTCATCGACGCCTGGCGAATGGTCGTACCGAAAATCCTGCACGACCACCCCAGCACCTTGCACCGTGACGCTTGACCCTACGGTGTCAGCCCATAGACCTTGGTCATGACTATCGAAAAACATCGAGCCATCAGGAATCGCGGCGGTACTTCACAGACCCCGGAACGATGACGTCGCCTGGCCCGTACGCGGCGTTGTTCGACGAGTTGCCCGGCGACATCGCGGATCTCGCGGGCGCGGCGCAAGGGCTGATAATCCACGAGTATTCGCCATTCCCTGCGAGACCGAGGTGTTGTTCCCGCCCGGCACCCAATTCGAAGTCACCGACGTGACGTATAGATGCTCGGCTACGTCGATACCCTCGACAAACTGCACCTGCACGCGCAGCTGAATCAGTGCGCGCCAAGGAACTCGACGGCACGTGGCCGGTATTGACCCGACCTCGAGGGGGCTCGCACTACCCCGACCCCTCGGCGAGTCCGACGAAGAATGGCAGGCGCGGGACCGCGAGATCCACGACGCGACGGCCGAGTCACACCCGGACGAGGCTCCCGACGACAAGTAGCAGCGACACCAAGGAATATCCGTTGTCGCAGTTGGTCACCGAACGGTTCAGCGGCGCGGGCATGCACCGGTCGCATGGCCCAGTGCCGCCACTGGCAAGTGTTGGCACCTGACGGGAGTTGCCCCATCTGCCTGCGGGCGTGGACATTCGTGGTGCGAGAAGTTTGGATTCGGGTAAGGCATGGCGTGAGCCATGCCATGTCACACCCTGATTCGAGGGGAGCTACGATGAAGCGTTCCAGCCTCATTCTCGCCACGGCCGGCATCATCCTGGCCGGAAGCGCGGCCATCGAAGTGCTCGACAACGTCGGAGGACCGGCCGTGACACCGGCCGCCCATTTGTCCGATCAGCACCATGTCATCGGCACCTGTCACTAGCGCTGGTCCCGTCGGGAACCCGCGAACCCGGCTAGCATGCAGCCCATGGCGCAGAGCCGAAGGTGGCGTACGCCGGTCTTAGGAGCGTGTGTGGTTGCGATGACGGCGACGGGATGTGCTGGCGCGGTTGATCGCGCCGACTTCGAGGACATTGCGCGGCGATCGCGGCGTTGCGGGAGCGACTGGAGGTGGCGCACTTTCAGGCGAGCGTCATCATGTTGACCGCGCAACTCGTCCGCGTTTCGGCTGGTGGTGCCTGAGCAGCCCGGTCAGCTCACCCGCTTCCTGAACGACGAGCACGACATCGCGGGTCCGGAGGCGTTGGCGCGGTTGCGCATTCGGGTGCCGCAGCGGCCGGAACAGCTGGACGACTATACGTTCAGCCACGGCGCGCTGAGTAGTCCGGCACCAGTGCGCGTGTGGGCGTCCGCCGCCCATATTCTCCAGGGTGTTGGTGGGCACCAGCGGGTTCTGCGGCTCGGCGCCGATGGTCACAGGCACACCGTAGCTGCGAGGATGCTCCTCATGTTCACGCACGTTCTCGCCATCGATCTCGGCAAGACAGGCTGTCGTGGTTCCCTGCGCATCAATGGAAGCGAGACGCGCTACACCGAAGCCTCGGGCTCCCCCGGGCTCGCCAATGCCGGAGGCGTCGCCGCGGCGGAACGAACGATTCATGCTGTCATCGACGAGATAGCGCTGCCGGGAACGACTTTCGCACTGTCCGTCGGTGCTGCGGGTGCCGCTTCCGCGCCGGAGGCTGCCGCACTCCTCGCGCAGCACCTAGCCGATCTTTCCGGCGCCGCCTCGGTCGCCGTGACTTCCGACGCCATCACCGCGCACGCTGGGGCGCTCGGCGGTTCAGCGGGCGTGGTCTTGGCGGCGGGCACCGGAGCAGTCGCAACGGCGGTCGATCAAACGGGACGGTTCACCAGAGTCGACGGGTGGGGTCCGCTGCTCGGCGACGAAGGCAGCGGCGGATGGATCGGCATCGAAGGGTTGCGCGCCGCGCTGCGCTCGCACGATGGCCGCGGACCGAATACGGTCCTCGCGGCGAAGGTCGGCGAGCACTACGGCATCGCCCTGGATGAGTTGCCGAAATATCTTGGGCAACAGGGTAATCCCGCGCTGGTCGCCGCCCGCTTCGCCCCCGTCGTCGCGGCGGCCGCGGCGACCGATGGTGTCGCATCGGCCGTCATGACGGCCGCTGGACACGCGCTCGCGCGCACTGTCCTCGCAACGATAGACCGGTCCGGAATCCGCCCGCCGGTCCCCTATGCGATCACCGGCGGGCTGGCCAAGCTCGGTGCGGCGCTGCTGGATCCATTGGACGAGTCGATTGCGCATGCGATCGATCGTCGGGAATCTCGTGGTGGTCCCATCGACGGTGCGGCGCTGCTCGCCCTCGACACGGACACGATGCTCGAGGCAATGGTCGTGCGAATACTCTGACAATAATTGACAGCTACCGAGTGACCGCTGACACTTATTTTCATTCGGTCCGCCGCGTTACCCGGGAGCTGCGATGAACGCACTCAATCTCGCCGTCATCGTCGTCTACCTCGTCGTCGTCGCGTGGATCGGCCTACGGCTGTCCGGAAAGCAGAAGTCCAGCAGCGACTATTTCGTCGGTGAAGGCCGAATGCCGTGGTGGACCGTGTGTTTCTCGGTGGTGGCGACCGAGACCAGCGTGCTCACCGTCATCTCCGTCCCGGGTGGCGCGTACACCGATCAGGGCTTTGGCAACGTCGAACTGGCGCTCGGTTACATTATCGGCCGCACGATCGTCTCGATCGCCCTGATCCCGCTGTACAAGCGCGGCGGGTTCGTCAGCGCCTACCAGTACCGCGAGCTGCGATTCGGCCGCTATCTGCAGGGCGTCGCCTCGGTGACGTTCGTCTTCACCCGACTGCTCGCCGAGGGCGTGCGACTGTTCGCCTCCGCCATCCCGATCAAGTTGCTGCTCAGCGAGTTCGGCCTGAACTTCGGCTACGACGTCATCGTCGTCGTGCTGACGCTGCTCACGGTCGTGTACACCTACCTCGGTGGCATCAAGGCGGTGATCTGGACCGACGCGCTGCAGATGGGTCTCTATCTCGTCGGCGCGCTCATCGCGATCTGCGTGCTCACCGGTCACGTCGGCGCCTCCGGTTGGTCGGATGCGTTCCACGCGGGCAAGTTCCGCGTCTTCGACACCGATTTCGGCCTCGCGCACATCCTCACCAGCACCTTCGCACTCCCGACGGCGATCATCGGCGGTGCGATCTTCGCGATGGCCTCGCACGGCTCCGACCAGCTGATTGTGCAGCGCATTCTCGCTACGCGGTCGTTGCGCGCCAGCCAGAAGGCGATGATCGCCTCCGGTGTCTTCGTCGCCATCCAGTTCGCCGCCTTCTCTCTGGTCGGCGCGCTGCTGTGGTCGTACAACGGCGGCAAGTCGCCGAAGCAGCTCGGGCTGTCCAGCGCGGACAGCCTCTACCCAAACTTCATCCTGCACGGGCTGCCGGTGGTGATCTCGGGGCTGTTGGTCGCCGGAATCCTCGGCGCCGCAATGGGTTCACTGTCCTCGGCGCTGAACTCGATGTCGAACTCGACCGTCGCGGACATCATTCGCAGTCTCTCGCGCAAGACGCTGTCCGACGAGACACTGCTCGAGCTGGCCCGTGTGATGACGCTGGTGTGGGCGGTTCTGATGGCACTGTTCGCGATGGGGTTCAGCGCGACGACCGGCAACGTGTACCTCACCGCGCTCACCATCGCCGGATACACCTACGGCGCGTTGCTCGGCGCCTTCCTGCTCGGCCGACTCATCAAGCGCGCCAATCAGTTCGACGCGATCGTGGCCTTTGTCGTTACGGTGATCGTGATGACATTCGTCGTGCGGGTCGTCAAGATCGACGTCACGGTCGCGGGAAAGGTGACCGAAAAGGGCATCGCCGCACAGTGGCTCGTGCCCATCGGCGTGATCGTCACGCTGGTCGTCGGCGGGGTTACGAGCCGCTTCCATGCCGCGCCGGAACCCACACCGTCGGAACCGATCGAGGCGGTGGCGTAGTGCGCGTCATCGGGTTGATGTCGGGGACCTCGCACGATGCGATCGACGCGGTCGGCGCGGATATCGTGCTGCAGGAGGACACCGTGCGCGTCCACCTGGTCGGACAGCTCAGCCGGTCCTACCCCGAGTGGTTGCGCGCCGAGCTCATCGCCGCGCTGCCGCCGGGATCGGTCGACATGGCCGCGGTCTGCCGACTCGATACCGCGATCGGGCAGGCATTCGCCGACGCGGCCGACGCGGCCGTTCACGAATTGTTCGACGGCACAGCAGATCTCGTCGCTTCGCACGGTCAGAGCGTCTACCACGAGGTCGCCGACGGAAGAACGCACGGCACGCTGCAACTCGGCCAACCGGCGTGGATCGCCGAGCGCGGGCAGGTCGACGACGAACTGCTGAAAACCCTCCTCTACCGCGCGGCACCGCCCAAGTCCACCGGCAAGGAACTGTTCAACCGCGCGTATCTCGAGTCCGTGCTGCGAGACCGCGCTATACCGGCTGACGATATCGTCGCCACCGTGACCGCGCTGACTGCACACACCATCGCCGACGCACTCGCACCCTTCGGACCCACCGAGGTCATCGCGTCGGGCGGCGGAACTCGCAACCCTACGCTGATGTCGATGCTGCGCGAGCAGCTGAGAACCGCCGAGCTGTGCACCTCCGACCAGCTCGGTCTGCCGTCGGCGGCCAAGGAGGCCGCGGCGTTCGCCGTGCTCGGCTTCCTCACCGCGCACGGTCTCCCCGGCACACATCCCGCATACACCGGCGCGAAGCGTGCGACAGTGCTCGGTTCGATCACCCCCGGCACCGCGGGGCTCGATTTCTCGGCGGCGTGTACCGCCCCACTACGACTCACACTGGCCGGGTGAACCATGCCCGACGGTGACGACGTCCGCTTTCGCCTGCTGGCGGCCCTCCCCCGGCTCACGCCGTCCGGGCTGAAGGTCGCACGCGTGATCCAACACGACCCGGCGGGCGCCGCGCAGCTGACCGTGAACCAGCTCGCCGAACGGGCCGCGACCAGCACGTCCGCGGTCGTCCGGCTGGCCAAAACACTTGGCTACGACGGCTATCCGCAATTGCGACTTGCGCTCGCCGCAGCGGGCACCGAGTCCGGGACGCCGGTCTTCGCGACCGACATCGGCGCCGACGACGCGCTGTCGAAAGTCCTGCACAAGCTCACCGCCTTCGAGACCGAGGGAATGCTCGCGACCGCGGAACTCGCCGACCCTGAGACCATGGAAGCGGTCGTCGACGCCTTGGTCGGTGCGCGGCGCGTGCAACTCATCGGGATCGGTGCGTCGGGACTCGTCGCGATAGATATGGCGCAGAAGCTGACACGCATCGGAATGTGGTGCAGCGCTAGCACATCGGAGGACGACGCGCTCGTACAGGTGAGTCTGCTCGAGCCCGGTGACGTTGTCGTCGCCTTCTCGCATTCCGGCGAAACCGCTGCCGTTGTCGACGCCGCCACCCGCGCGGCGGGCGGGCGGACAACGACGGTCGCGGTAACGGCCGGAGCACAGTCCAGCCTGGCGAGAGCGGCGGCCCACACGGTGCTCGTGGCCGGACGCGAAGACGGTTTCCGTTCGGCGGCAATGGCGAGCCGGATGAGCCAGCTGCTCATTGTCGACGCTCTGTACGTCGGTGTCCTGCAACGCACACCGTCGGCTCCGACGGCGCTGCGGCGCACCTATGACGCGGTCGCCAATCGTCGCACCAGGGAGACCGAATGACGCTCCGTTGAGCAGGGCTCCGGGCCGAAGCACGGAGAGACACATCGCGCGGCGCCCATCGTGCCGACGCGGTCCGGAAACCCAAGCAAAGACACAGGAGGCACGATGAGCGAGATCGGATCACTGACCACCGAGCTGTCGAACCCGCGCACCGGCGCGCTGGACTCCATGTCGGTCGATGAACTGCTGCGTACGATGAACACCGAAGACGCGGGAGTGGCTTCCGCCGTGGCACAGGCGATTCCGGAAATCACACGGGCCGTCGAGCTGATCGTCGATTCACGGCGGCATGGCGGCCGGTTGATCTATGTCGGTGCGGGCACCAGCGGCAGGCTCGGCGTACTCGACGCCGTCGAATGCCCGCCGACCTTCGGCACCGATCCAGGCGAGGTAATCGGGATCATCGCGGGCGGCCAAGGCGCGTTCGCGAAGGCGGTCGAGGGCGCTGAGGACGACCCCGCCCGTGCCGCTCAGGACCTGTCGGCGAACGCACTCACCGCGACCGATGTCGTTGTCGCACTCGCGGCGAGCGGACGCACGCCCTACGCCATCGGGGCGCTGGACCACGCACGGTCGGTCGGCGCCGCGACCGTCGCGGTCTCCTGCAATCGCCACGCCGAATTGAGCGCCCACGCCGACGTCGGCATCGAAATCGAGACGGGCCCAGAGGTTTTGACCGGCTCCACCCGCCTCAAGGCCGGCACGGCGCAGAAGATGGTGTGCAACATGCTCTCGACCGCAACCATGGTTCAGGCGGGCAAGGTGTACCGCAATCTGATGGTCGACGTGCACCCCACCAATGCCAAGCTGGTGAACCGTGCCCGCCGGATCGTCGCGGAGGCCACCGGCGCCGATTCGGCCACTGCCGCTTCGCTTCTGGACGCGGCCGGTGGACACGCGAAGACCGCCATCGTCATGCAGCTGGCGAGAGTCGATGCGGCGGCGGCGCGGAAGCTGCTCGACGACGCGGTCGGGTACGTACGCACCGCTGTCGGCGACAACGGGTAGCCGACACGAACCGGCCGCTCTAAGCTTGATTTTTAACCTCTAACTGGCAGCCGTGGTGGTCTTACCGACCGCCTGGTGTGGTGCGCGTCGGATGTTTTTTGCGCCGGGCGGGCGTCCGGGACCCGGCCGTGAGGGTTTCGGCGCGCGGGCCGGAAGAGCGGTTGTCGGGCGGAGGTGGCGAAATCCCCTGCGGACGCGGGCTGGGGTGAGGCGGCTGGGGCTGGTTGGTTTTCTCTCCCAGGGGTGGCGGAGGTCTTCGGTGAGTCCTCGGGCGAGGCGGAGTTGGGTGTGTGCGGCGATGATGAGCCAGGTCCAGCGGTCGGCGGCGGCGGAGTCGCGGATACGCGGCTTGGTCCACCCGAGGGTCTGTTTCAGGAACCGGAAGGTGTGCTCGATGTCGAAGCGCCGCAGGAAGGTTCGCCAGATTCGGTCGATAATGGCGGGGTCGGCGATGTCGGGTTGCGAACACCATAGCCACAGTGGTTTCGGGTTGCGGTCGCCGGGTAGCCGGTCCACCCGAAGCCCGATGACGACGCCCTCGATGATCGGCAGTTCCCCGTCGTGGTAGGCCCAGGATCCTCGGCGGGCGAGTTTGGGGTGCAGACGGTTCCATGCCGTCGCACGCACGGCGCCGTAGCGGTCGGTGTCGGTGGTGGTGACGACAGCGGGCTCGGGATGGGTCCCGGTGTCGGACAACGCGAAGTCGGGGCCGTGCTTGGCGGGACGGCCCCTCTTGCCCGCACGGGGTTCGGCGGGGAAGGCCAGGACGCGGTCGGAGCGTATTCGCCCGATCAGGACCACGGGCAGATCCGCGAGCTCGTATGCCAGGCATGTGATGTCGTAGCCCGCATCGAACACGATCTTGATGTGCGGGTCGCCGGGAACATGGAGGTCGGCGGCTTGCAGGCGTTGCACGACTTCCCGGATCTGGGCGGCGGTGACCTCGGTCGCGTCGTCGTCGGGGTGCAGCCGTATCGCGTCGAGGATCGTGGTCCAAGAGGTCCGGCCGGGCTCCAGCGCGGCGACGTAGGAGAACAGCCAGCCCGGGATCATCTGCGCTTGCCCCCTGCCACGGCCATAGACATGGCAGAACGATCGATCGGGGCTGGTCGCCGCGTCGGGACGCAGCCACGGACTGGCATCGACGGCCAGCATGATCGCACCTTCGTCGTCTCGCCCGACCGTGGTCGTGGCGGTGATCGCGCGCCGGAGCCGGGCGATGTCGATACTTCCGGCGTTCAGACCGTCGTAGAGGGCGCCGTGGCCGCGTCGATATTCCCCGGTCAGACACAGTCCGACCAGCGTGGTGACCGGTCCGTCGTCGCACAGCACCGCGTCGGTGAGTTCGAACAGCGCGTCGGCGCGCGCGGTCAGGCTTTCATAGAACGAATTGCGGAACGCCGCAAGCGATTCCGGTCCCGACGGGCGCGCCGACTCGACCGGACGAAATACTTCGGGCACACTGACAGGCACGGCCACCACAACTTCTCATCAGGCTCTTTAGCGGGAACCCGACGATGATGATGCGGTGGCCGCTCCATGTCACGGCGACACGCCGAAATTCGTCCCTAAATCAACACGGCAGCAACACGTTTCGATGATCGAACCGCTCCAACACCGACCCGGACGGTCGGCGGGCAGTGACCCGGAGGTTAAAAATCAAGCTGAGGAGTTGCCGGGTCGGCCTGGCAGGTGATGTCCGTGTTCGGCAGCGCACCGTCGCTGAAGTAGCCGGTGTTGGCCAGCGCATCGTTCAACCGAAAGGAATCCAGCGCCTCCTCGCCGCACGGCTTCCAATGGAGACACTGGTGCCAGAACCGAAAGTCGCTATGATCATCCGCCGCCGCCAGCCCCGCGACAACAACACATCGAGCGACGGACCAACTCTTCATCGACACCCGAGTGACAGACCACTTGTGTTGGCCTGCAACACGTTACTTAGCCGCGACACGCATGGGACACTACCAGTCGGGCTAGGGGCAATTGGTCGCGAGCGGACCGCCGCGCAGCGCGGAGTCGATCAGTTGCTGCATCGCGCCGTCGATGGGCTCATCGGCGTGGTCGACCTGACGTCCGGGACAGAAGGACTGGATGCTCCTGTTGGTCGCACCCGGCAGCGGGTTCTTCTCTCCCCCACCGCCTTCGGTGAACAGGTGGTAGGCGGGCAGGGCTGGCGGGATCGCCGGATCGGCGTTGAGCGCGTTGATGAATGCGGAATCCGGAACGAGATCTCGGCAACCCGGATACACGGTGTAGCACAGCAATCCGAGCTGTTCCCCTTGCTCAGGGGTGCCGTAGTCGACGTAGGTGCCGACTTGATCGAGGCCGCCCAGAAATTTGACGAAGTGGCGCTGGGCGAGTCCGCCCATGGAGTGGCCGACGAGGTCGACCTTCCACGCACCGGTCTGTCGCTGGATCTCCGCGACCTTGTCGGCAACTGCCTGCGCAGAGTCCGCGATCGCGGCGGATCCGGTCGGGTTGCCGGGCAGCACCATCGAATAGGCGGGATACCCCCGCCCACCGAGCCACGCCCGCAGGCTTTCAAGCTTGTCCTGATTGGCGTCGTATCCGCCGATCACCAACACCGGATTCGGGCCACCAGCAGCGGCGGCGGCGTGGCCCGCGGCCAATCCCATTGCCGCGCACAACAAGACGGCGGCCAAGCGTGTGATCCGTGTGAGCATGTACGTCGACCTGCCTTCGGAAACGGCCCCCCGTTTGTCCGCACGAACCTTACCGTCGGCGATGCGAACCAGCGCGCGCCGACCGACTACAGGAGTCGGCGGCGCCGCGCGGTGTCCACCGATGGCGGCACGGTAGTCGAACTCAGTCCACCAGTCGGGCAGGAAATCCGCCGGTAGCGATAGGCCCCCAGCGTTCGATGTGGATTCGGATCAGGGACTTGCCCTGACGGTGCATGGCGGCACGGTAGTCGTCCCAGTCGGGGTGCTCGCCGGAGATGCTGCGGTAGTAGTCGACCAGGCCATCCAACGCGTCCGGCATGTCGATCACCTCGGCGCGACCATCGACCTGCACATAAGGACCATTCCAGTCATCGGACAGCACGCAGATCGACACCCGGTCATTGCGGCGAGCGTTCCTGGTCTTGGCTCGATCGGGGTAGGTGGACACCACGATTCGACCGCCGGAATCGACGCCACAGGTGACCGGTGAGAGCTGCGGACCGCCCGCGGCCCGGACCGTGGACAGCAGGCCGTGGTGGCGGGTGCGCAGGAATTCGAGGAGTTCGGGCAGTTCGGCACGGTGTGCGGTAGCGATTGTGGGCATGGTTCAAACACTAGGCCCGCAGATCCGGGTGACACACCCACCCAGTCCGCGACACCGCTACGGCCAGCACTGACAACTCAACGATGCTCCGCGGCGTAGTCGTCGATCTCGCGCAAGAACCCGTCCAACCGTGCAGGAGTGATCTACGATGCCCGGAACGAATTCTTGGCCAACGCGACCAACCGGTCGGCGTCGAGACCGGCGTGCTCGGCGAGCGCCACGTAGTTGTCGGCCGCGTACGCGTCGAAGTAGGACGGGTCGTCGCTGTTGATGGTGACCGCCGAGCCCCGATCCAGTAGGGCGATGATCTCGGTCGACTTCATCTTTTTGGTGACAAACGAATTCGAGACCGGACAGCAGGTCAGCCCGATGCCCTTGGCCTTGGCCAGCTCGACGAGTCGATCGTTCTCGACGATGTTGGTGCCGTGGTCGATTCGGTCGACGCCGATATCTTCGAGCGCCTGCCGGATGTGCTCGATGGAGTCGGCCTGGTCGACATCGCAGTGCATCGTGAGCAGAAAGCCCTCGGCGCGTGCGCGTTCGAAGACGGCCGCGAATTTGCTGGGCGGGTTGCCTCGTTCGTCCGAATCCAGGCCGACTCCGATGATCCGCTCGTTTGACGTGGCGGAGCGCGCCCCTCGCATCTGAGGATCCGTTCCTTTAGGCTGCAATCGACTTCACTTGCTGTGTCTTCGCCGCTGGTGTGCTCGGATCCTCGTGCGAGAGGCGCGGCTACGAAACCCGACGACGGAATGGACAACCGAATGAACTTCCGCGGCACCACTGGAGCAGTGATCCTGGCCATCGGTACGGTGACCGTCGGCGCGGGCACCGTGCACGCCCAGCCGGCCGCCGCGCCCGCACACCAGGACATCTCCTACTCGGTCAAGCTGGTCGGCAAGACGGTCGTAACCTCCCTGAAGGGTGGAACTTTCGAGACGTCGAAGGCACTCGGGGATCAGCTCGCCGCCGGGACCGACAGCAGGCTGGTCGACCAGGACGGCAAGCTCGTCGACTCGGCGGGCAAGGTCGCGGATATCGCCGACGTCGTCGATGTGGTCGATGTGAAGGACAGCGACGGCCACACCGTATTGACGCTGCCGCTGGACTTCCGTGTCGCCGACACCGGTATACCGGTGCAGTCGGAGCTGACGAAGGATTCGACGGTCCTGGAGTTGACGCCGCAGAAGCCCGAGGGGCTCACGATCTCCCAGCCGCTGGTCGCCAAACCGGTGGCATCGCTTGTCGAAAACCAGCGCGCCCGTAATGAATTCGCCAGCCAGTTCGGTTTGGCCACCGCCATCGGCGGCTTCATCGGCACCGCCCTCGGGGCGACGATCGGCTGCGTGCTCACCATCGCCGCGGGCTGCATCGCCGGGTTCGTCACCGGCGCCGGCATCGGCGGCATCCTCGGAACGGTCATCGCGGGCGGCCCGGTTCTCGTCGCCGCCGGCATCGACTTGCTCACCACCCTGCAGGCCGCCGACGGCACCACCAAGTGGGCAGACAAGCCGGAGCAGATCGTCACACCCACCTCGGCCCAGCCGAAGTAGTCCTGCCGTGAGTGCCTGGATGGGGCTGGTCTCGTTCGCCGCCGTGGCCGGGCTGCTCACCCTGGTTCCCGGTTTGGACACTGTCCTCGTCCTGCGGGCCGCGATTGTCCGAGGGACTCACTACGCCTTCGCGACCGCGCTCGGCATCGGCAGCGGAGTGCTGCTGTGGGGTGCGGCCGCGGCATGCGGACTGTCGGTGCTGCTAACCACCTCGCACCTGGCCTACACCGTGTTGCGTGTCGCGGGCGCAATCTATCTGGTCTGGGTCGGCGCCAAGACGTTCTACGATCTGTGGCGCAGTGACGGCGCCAGCGTCGGTGCGGACGGCGGCGGCGATACGACCGGCGGCCTGCTGCGGGCGTTGGCGCGCGGCACCGGGACCAACCTGCCAAACCCGAAGATCGGCGTCTTCTACATCGCGATGCTGCCCCAATTCATCCCGGCGGAGGCGCCACACCTCGCGATGGGTCTGGCGCTGGCGGTGGTCCACGACATCGAGGGCATGCTGTGGTTCAGCGTGCTCATCTACGGTGTCCGGTTCACCAGAAACTGGGTTGCCCGCCCCTCGGTCAAGCGGACGATGGAGGCGTTCACAGGCTCGCTTCTGCTAGTATTCGGACTGAAGCTCGCGTTGTCCGACACCCCCTGACGCACCGAATCCGGTGGGGTCGGCGTCACCGGGATGAACTATTCACCGCCGCGGATCGTAGTGACCAGTTACGGATGGCGTAGCCGATCATCCGATGTCCATAGGATTCGAGGTGTGTGATGCATCTATTGACTACCGATGCCAACGCCGGACCGGAGCCGGGCAGTAGCGGCGCGATCGTTCTCGGCATTTTTCGTATTCTCGTCGGCCTCTCGTTCGCCCTGCACGGGCTTTCCGGGCTGTTCGGGATACCTGTGGCACCAAACGGTGGCCAAACCGCCGCCTTCGGCAGCTGGCCGAATTGGTGGGCCGGAGTCATCGAACTCGTCGCAGGCGCGTTCGTGACGCTCGGTATCGGCACCAGAATCGCCGCACTATTGTGCTCCGGCGCGATGGCCTACGCGTTTCTGTTCGTACATTTGAAGCACGACGGGGTGCTGCCAATGCAGAACGGCGGTGAAACCGCTGTGCTGTTCTGCTGGTCGTTCTTCCTTATCGCGGTGATCGGTCCGGGGGCGTTCGCGCTGCAGACGGTGATATCGCATACCGCTCGCTCGGTACGGCACTCCACCGGTGCCGGAGTGGCGGCGACGCCGAGTTAGCTCGCGCTCCCGGTCGCCTGTCGGCGCAAGCATGCAGAGCGACCAGTACGACCGCGCAACCTGTTGAGGGCAGGGCGCGATAGCGATTCGGCTGGATCATGTTTCACACCGGCGCGCCTGCTCGATCGGTGTCAGAGCGCGGTCGCGGTCGATCGCCCGGCGTCGTGCCCACGGCGGCCAGCGTCCCGGCGGATCGCGTCATTGCCGCAACGGCATTGACGGCCCCATCGTGGCCGGTGTCGAATGGGGCGGCAGCGGCGTGAACGGCTGATGGTGCTCGATCGGCTCGACGTTGTAGGCGACATAGAGCGAGACAATGATCAGGAAAGCAGCCGCGAGCATCCCGAGAACAGCTCTGACAATCGCGGCGCCGCGGAGCCATTTGTCCAGCCGCCGACGCCTCACCAACCGATTGTCTGTCGGCATTCTTCTCCCTCGAGGATGGGCCTTTGGTGGTCGAATCGCGGAGCACCGGTAGACCGTTACCGTCGAGTGTCACCGTGAACCGACCGGTTCGAACAATGCGGCCCCGGTGCGTTCGTCCATTCCCGCTGTTGCGCCCTGGACTCGAGCCGGATGAAGCGCCGTCACCAATTCGGTTGGGTGTCAGAGTGTTCCGCGTCGGTTCGCGGCGATCCGGTCGGTTTGTTCGGTTTGTTCTGGCGCGCGGAAGCACGCTCACTGCGCCACCGCGAGACGATGTCCTCGGCATCCACCGGCGAGACCGGAACATGCGGCCCGTGCGGCAGCCGCAACCACTCGACGATGCGCCGGTTCAACTCGGCCACCGCATCGCGGACCTGCCGTTCGGTATCCAACTCCCGCGCCGTCTCCGGGAGCTGCTCGACATCACGCCGCAACACCAGCGACGGCGGCAACATGCCGTCGGCCCGCACCCCTTCACGCCGCAAGTAGTTCGTCAGCCACCAATTCTCGTCATCAACGGCACCGGACCCGGGAATCGGCTTTCCACTCCCCCGAAGATTATCGAACTCACCGCGCTCGGTCGCCTCGCGAACCTGCTTGTCGATCCACGACTCGAAGTTCATCCCCAATGGTTTGCGCTCGGTCATTGCGACTGCTTCGACGGAACGTACATACCTCAATATTACGGAAGGTCTGATGTAGACAGCGTGCTCGTCCTGTCCCACTACGGGTTCTCGCTGGACCCGCCCGTCATGTAGTGCAGCAGCCGAATATCGAACGCGCGGTCGACGTCATCGTCGCCGCTCCAGGGCAACCGGGGAGCCGTGTCGAGGTAGTTTGCCACCGCTGGATACTCGGCGCGAAACCGTGTGTCGTCGTCGAGGAGGGTGGCGAGCTCGTCTCGTCGCTCAGCCGACAGCAGGAATTCGGTCACTTCTCGATTCTGATCGAAACCGGACCTCCGCCGCCTCAGCAACGGCTTCGCAGACCTACTCCGCGACCGCGGACCGATGACCGTGCCCCAGATGAGCCGCGCGCAAGCCCTGAGCCGCCAGTTCGTGCAGCGCATGGTCAACGACGCCGCCGCGACCAACCTGCTCGAAGCCCTCCCGAATCCACAACACCGGCGATCCCCCCTCATCGCCCTGACCGCCGCAGGCAGCGCGGCCATCACCGCCGCAGCCGTCCGTGAACACGCCCTGCTCCGTCAGGTCGGCGGCAACCTCACCGACACCGACATCGACTCCTGCCTAAGGGTTCTCAACCGGATGCAGCAACTCTTCGACGATGTCGACATGAACGGCTGATCCTGTGCAGTGTTCCGGGTTTGCGTCGCCAGGGTCCTCGGCGGGAGCGGGCAGCGTGCGCTCGCGCCGTCAGCTGGTCGGGTATCCGAGCCCACACAGTGGCTCGACGATCGCTCCCATCCCTGTGATTCAGCGAATGGTCGCTGTGCCGCCCAGTGCCCGCTTCGATCGGGACCAGCCGAATGTGAGGGCTACTGCGCCCGTACATCGGTGCGGGCGTCGCGCTGTACGACACCATGGGTGGCGCGCGAACGTTGCCGATGCACCGGCACCTATCCCGCACGCGGGCACTGGAATTGGCGCCCGCGCTTCGCGCCGACGCGATGATCGGCGCCATCCGCTACTTCGACGCGCAGGTCGACGGCGCGCGCCACACCACGACGATTGCCCGCACCGCCGCGCAACACGGTGCGACGGTCCTCACCCGCACCAAAGTCACCGGCCTGCTGCGCGATGGCGCCCGGGTGATCGGCGCTCACGTCACCGATCTCGAATCCGGTCGCGAATACTCCGCACGCCCGCCGCGTGATCAGCGCGACCGAGGTGTGGACCGACGAGATGAACCGGATGACCGGCGTCGAATTCCCGTTTCACGTGCGCACTTCCAAGGGCGTGCACATTCTCGTGCCGCGCGAACGACTCGACCTGGACACCGGGCTGATCATGCGCACCGAGAAGAGCGTGCTGTTCGTGATCCCGTGGGACAACCATTGGATCGTCGGCACCACCGACACCGATTGGTCGCTGGACAAGGATCACCCGTCGGCCAGCCACGCCGACGTGCATTACCTGCTCGACCACGTCAACGCGGTGCTCCGCGAGCCGCTGACCCGCGACGACATCGTCGGCACCTACGCGGGACTGCGCCCGCTGCTGTCCGGCGCATCCAGCAACACCGCACGCTGTCACGGGAACACGCTGTGGCCGAACCGGTTCCGGGCCTGTTCGTGATCGCGGGCGGCAAGTACACGACCTACCGGGTGATGGCCGCCGATGTCGTGGACGGCGCGGTCGAGGGCCTCGGCCGCGCCGCCGCACCCTCGGTGTGACTGAGCACCTGCCGCTGCTCGGCGCGGTGGGCTACCAGGAACTGGCGGCCGACCTGGACAGTGTCGCGCAGTGGGCCGGACTGCCCACGGCGACCGTCGAACGACTCCTCGGACGCTACGGCTCCGCCGTCTCCGATCTGTTCGAGTTGATCGCCGCCGATGCCGACCTCGGCAAGCCGATCCCCGGCGCGGACGAGTACCTCGCCGCCGAGGCCGTCTACGCGGTAACCCACGAGGGCGCACTGCATCTCGACGATGTGCTCACCCGCCGCACCCGCATCTCCATCGAATCCCCGGACCGCGGTCTGGCCGCCGCCCCGAGATCGCGTGGCTGATCGCCCCCCGCCTCGGCTGGGACGCCTCGGTCACCGACCGCGAGGTCGCTCGCTACCGCGACCGAATCCGGGCCCCGAACTGACGGCAATGTGGACGCGGCTAGCTGGAACGCAACACCAGAACGGTGATCTCGCTCGGTGCGAACACTCGCAGCTGCGGTCCCCAGAATCCGGTGCCGCGGCTCGTGTAGAGCTGGGTGCCGTTGCCATGGCGGCTCAGGCCGGCCACCACGGGCTGCTCGAAGCGAACCAGGTAGTGGAAAGGCCAGATTTGGCCGCCGTGGGTGTGTCCTGAAATCTGCAATGCGACACCCGCCGCCGCCGCATCGACGACCTGCCTGGGCTGGTGAGCGAGCAACACCACCGGCAGCTGCGGGTCCGCGCCGCCGAGGGCAGCCGAAAGGTCCGGGCCGTGCCCGTCCAGCCCGACGCCGGTGGGATCGTCGATGCCCGCCATGACCAGCCGGTCGCCGCCTCGGCTGATCGTCTCGTGCTGGTTGCGCAGCGGCTGCCAGCCGATCGATGCCATGTGCTCGATCCAGCCCGGCGCGTCGCCGAAGTACTCATGGTTGCCGGTGATGTAGAACTTGCCGAGCTCGGCCTCGACCTTGCCGAGCGGGTCGACCTGGCTGCGTCGCTTCGCGACCGAACCGTCCGCGAGATCGCCTGCGTGACAGGCGATATCCGGACGCTGTGCGTTCACGACGTCGACGACCTGCTCCGACCAGCGCAACCGATTCAGCGCGGCGAAGTGGGTGTCGGTGATGACCACCAGGCGCAGCCCGTCGAGCCCCGGTCCCAGCTTGGGAATCGATACCTCGCGCGTGCGGACCCGCGGCACCCGTCGCGCCTCGATCACGCCCCACACCGTCAACGCGACCGCAACCGCGAGCACGCCGACCGCGACAATGCGCGAGCGGGCCGGATTGTCCACACCCGCGACGGCCAACCCCAGCCCGACGATGTTGCCGATCACCGACCAGCTGAACACCACCCACATCACCCCGAGCAAGGTGTCGCCGACGACCGACGCGGCATCCGACTGCGCGGGCCCGTGCCCGAGGAACATCGACAAGGGCAGGCACACGAATCCTACGAGGAACAGCACGGAGCCCACCCAGAACAGCGGGCCGGCTCCCTCGGTGGGGGCACCGACCAACGTCCACCAGGGCAGCAGGAACAGCACGGCGGGAATCGCCAGAAACAAGATCAAACGCGGAACGTACTTCAACAGGGGTCATCCTCGTCGGCACGAATGCAGCGCACGGTCCACCCCGCCCGGCGCCCTGGGCTCTATCGACGATAACAGCGCCGACGTCCGTCACCGGCAACCACGTCCCCCCGCTGGCGACAGCCCCGAGGCGGAGCCGGGCATTATCCGGGTATTCCCCGATCCCGGCATCACTCCAGCGAGGGAGACGAAATCCCCACTGGAGGTGATGATCTCGTAGGTACCGGTTTCTACGATGGCAGCGTGACTGATGCCGGGCATGTCGTTCGCTTCCGCCTGCCCCTCGTCGCGGGGCTGTGTGCTTTGTTCGCGTGGGCTGGGATCGCACCCGCGTTCGCCGATAGCCCGTCCTCCGGCGCGGATGTCTCGATCGCGCAGAGCCTCGGTGACCGTGAGCTCACGATCGTGCTGCGCCGCGTGACGGCCGTTCCCGGCCCGCTCCGTGTGGATGTCCTCACCCACGCCGGTACTGCCGAGGGTCGACTCACGCTGGAGGCCACACCGACCGGAACGACGTCGGCGGCTTCGACACTGCCCGCCCCAGGGGCGCCCACCACCCGTGCCGATGTCGAACTCGGCCGCACACCGGGGATGTACTCCGCCACCCTCACCATGGACCGGCCCGGTCCCTGGGAACTGGCCATCGGCGACGGCACACGAGTAGCGCGGATCCCGTTCGTCGTACCCAAACAGGTCACCTCACCACCCGAACGCCTTGTCTACGGCGGATTCCTCGCGGCGGGAGTGCTATTACCCGTCTCGGTACTCATAGCCACCCGCGCCCGACACCACGCATGGGCGCTACTACCCGCCGCAGGCATGGTGGCAGGCGTAGCCGCCGCAGTCACCGCCGCAGTCCTCTCGGCGTCACTACCGCTACCCCCACAACCCGGCAACCAACTCGACCCCACCATCGACAACATCACCAACCCCTACACCGTGAACCAACCATTGATCTCGGACTTCTCCCGCCCCCCGGCCATGCTCACCATCGAGGGCCCACCCCTGACCGCCGGACAACCCGGCGACCTCGGTCTCGCCCTCATCGACGCGGCCACCGGCGCGCCCGTCGACGACCTGATGATCCACGACAGCGCCCTCATACACCTACTGATCATCAGCCCGACCGGCCGACTGTCGCACCTACACCCCATCCGGACCACACCCGGCCATTACCAGGTCCATCTCACATCACCCGAACCCGGACAACACGCCCTGTCCGCGGAGTTGGTCCGTCGCGGCGGCGGAGTCCAAACGATCCGCGCGGCAACCGGTTTCACTGTCCTACCCGCGGATTCGACAGGGGCTGCTCCGGTGTCGGCGGTCAGCCCGGTGCGCCTCGGCGGTGGCCTCACTACCACGTCGACCGTTGTCGACACCAACCCCATCACCGTGACGACAACCCCCGCGGTCGCCGGGACACCCATCACCATCACCGCCGGAGTCGGCCACACCGCCGACCTACAACCCTGGCTCGGCATGGTCGGACACCTGATCGTGGCCGGTCCGCTACACGACACCGGTGATGCCGATATCGGTGCAGCCGTACAGAACTCACCCATCTGGGGCCACGCCCACTCAATGGGCACAATGTCGATGCCCGGCATGGCAGACATGCCGAGCACGAGCAACACGCCAGGCACAAGCAGCACACCAGGGATGGCCGACATGCCAGGCATGACCAGTACAGCCGACAAACGCACGAACGCCATGCTCATGCCACCCGTCAACGGCGAAAGCGCCCCCGACGAGACCGTCACCGCCTACGGACCCGACGTACCGTTCACCTACACCTTCCCCGTCGCGGGCCGCTACCGACTCTGGATCCAGTTCGAACGGCACTACACCGTGTCGACCCTTCCCGTCGTACTCGACGTCGCGGCGCCCCCGGGGGTACATCAGTGACCGAAACCCGCACGCCCACAACCGATCGTCGCCCGCGCCGCGCGCTCGCCGTCGGCATCGTCGTCGCCGCGATCGCGCCCGCCGCTATCGTCTGGCTGATGTGGCCCAGCCCCTCCGGCCCACTCGAACTGCATTCCGGTACACCCCGCCACATCGTCACCGTCACCATCGACAGCCCCCGACTCGGCGACACCGACATCGACATCCTCGTCACCGACCGTACCGGTAACCCGATAAACCAAGCGACGGTGCAGGTTCAAGCGATCGAACCACTCATGGGCTACGCCGGGCAGCCCGGCATGAGTGTCGCCACCGGACCCGGTCACTACCGCACCACGGCCGTCCCGTTTATGATGACCGGCCCCTGGCAGCTTCGACTATCCATCGACGCTCGCGACGGCATCGACCAACTCACCCTGCCACTCTGGGTCGGCGGCTGACACTGGGTTACCGCACACGCATCAGAAGATCGTCGCAGCAGGACCGAAGAAAGGACCGCCGTCATGACCACCCCCGCACCGCCCGACGCGACCGCAGGCCGCGCCGGACCAACGACAGACACCACCCCGGCACCCGTATCCGACAGCGGTATCGCCGCCCGCGTCGGCGCCTGGGTCGTGCTGCTCGGCACCGCGGTCACCACGCTGGGCCTGAGCTGGGATATCCAGTGGCACATCGAAGTCGGCCCCGACACCTTCTTCACCCTCCCCCATCTATTCCTGTACTCCGGTAGCGCGATATCGGGGTTCGCCAGCCTCGCCATGGTGCTCATCGCCACCTCCGCCCAACGCGCCGGACGACCCCTACCCTGGCTAGGTGGCACACCCATCCGCGTGTTCGGCGGTAACCTCACCGCCCCACTCGGCTACATGATCGCCGGAGCGGGCGCAGCATCGTTCCTGCTCTATGGCCTATTCGATCTGCAATGGCACTCGATCTACGGCTTCGACGCGGTACTGAACACGCCCTCGCACGTTGCCCTGTTCCTGTCGATCACACTCACCATGATCGGCAGCATCATCGTCTTCGCCGCCCACCGCGACCAACTGTGGAGCCGGGTCGGCATGGTGCTCGCGATCCCGATCCTGATCACCTTCGCGCCGATTCCGACCAACGCCTTGAACAACCTGCAGTTGCCCGTCGACCCGACCATCCTCGGCCTCGTCCTGTTCGCGCCGATGCTGCTGATCATCGGTGCCGCGATCCTGTCCCGTGCCGGCGCGGCCGTCGCCATCGCGGCAGCGCTCGGCGTCATGCAGGGGTTCCTGTGGTGGTTCTCGCCGTGGGCCGCCGAAACCTACGCCTCGGCGATCGGGCTCCCCCTGCGGGACGGGCTCCGGTCCGGACCACCGGACCTGCCCGGCATCATGCCCATGTTCCTGATCGTCGCGGCCGTCGCCGTCGAGGGACTGTTCTGGCTGGCACGGACCCGCGGTTACGACGCCAAGAAGATCGTGCTGCTGGCGGGCGCGGTGGCCGGTGTGGTTGTGGCCGTGACCTTTCCGCTGCAAATGAACCTCACCAATGCCAGGTCGCACATCCCGTTCAGCGACATCGCGGCGATCACGATCCTCGGGATTCCGGTTGGGCTGCTGGCAGGTTTCCTCGGTGGCCGGTTCACCAGCATGCTGCTCGCACTCGCCCCCGCGAAGGACGTTCGATGACCCTGCGCCGACTGACCTTCACCATGCTGGCGACAATCGCGCTGTCGCTCGTCGCCGTCGCTCCCGCGTCCGCCTACGCACCGGTGGACATCGTGCACACCGAGCGCGTCCAGGCGGGCCCGTACGCCATCACCGTCGGGTTCTCCACCTGGCCGATCCGCGCCATGAAGTCACTCGACTTCACCTTCATGCCCGATGGCGGCATCGCCGACAAATCCGGGACGCTGCGGGTGGTAGGCCCCCGGGTCAAAGCCGGGCGGCAGGCCGGACCGCTCGTGCGCCATCCCCGCAAGCGCGACTCCTGGGGCCTGGACATCAAGGCGTTGAACAACCCTGGCACCTACAGCATGGTCTTCACCATCGACGGCCCACTCGGACACGGCCAGGGGAGCTTGGACGGCCTACAGGTACTCGACCAGCCCGGACCGCCACTGCCGCTGAGCTGGACGATCGCCTCGCTGCCGCTGCTCGCCCTCGTCGTATTCTTGGTGGTGGCCTGGCGGCGCACCAAGCCTGGCCGCCGACCACTGACCGTCTGAACCCGGTCCGTCACAGCGATGGCAGGAGCAGCTCGGGGTAGCGCTGGCACGACCACCGGCAGGGGCTGGCGCTACCTCGAATTCGGGTGCGGGAGGCATAGACGCGCCGAGGCCGGATTCCCATCGTGATGGCTACTGTGCGATCGACGGTGATCGCCGCGTCGATCGTCATACTCGCGGTCGTCGCTGGATCGCTTGCCGGAGCGGGCATGTCGGGGACGACGCCGATCTCGCCGATCGAACCCTTCGCGATCTGGAGTTCGCCGCGGGAAACCACGAGTTCGATTGTCTCGCCGCCACTTTCGAAGCGCATAGTCATGTCGGTCGCATGTTCCGGCCGGAATCTGGCCCGCAGCGGATGCACCAGCCACCGAGCCTGAAACACGTCATCGGTCTGCCGTTCACCCAGCAATTGGATGCCCCACACCGTCAGTGCCCGCAGCACCGGTTCCAGCTCTCGCCCGAGAGCTCAACGCTACCCGCGAGGTTCTTTGAATTCCCAAGTTCACGACGGGCGTTTCGAGGCAACCGTCGCGAGTCGCCCGATGGCCCAAGCCACCAGGACGGCGGCGAGGAACGACAGCAGCGACGCGCTCATCCACGCCTGCTTGGTGAAGTGCAGCGTCTCCTGGATGTTCACCCAGAAGTTCGTCCAGACTCCGGCGTCGCCCGGGTTGATGAGTTGGTAGACCGAGAGGCCGACCAGCCAGGCGACGATCATCCCCCAGCGCGACGGTGCGCTCTCCGTGGTGTCCCACTCGCCCTTCGCGCGCAGAAAGAAATCGGCGACCAGGACGCCGAGCAGCGGCACGAACACCGAGCCGATCAGGCCGAGGAAGCCGAAGTAGTTCTCCATCTTCAGGCGCAGTGCGAGCAGGGTGATCAGGGTGCCGAGGCCGATCGACAGGATGCGGCGGTCGATGCGCGGCGCGAGGTTCTGGATCGAGACGGCCGTGGAGTAGACATTGGCGAAGGACTGGTCAGCCTCGCGGAACACGAAGATGAAGAAGAAGACCGCGCCAAGGCTGACCTGAAGGAACGGCGAGTACTGGCCGCCGTCGCCGGTAGCGAGCGCCAGCGCGAACAGGCCGAGCACGTAGGCGACGATCTGGGTGACGGCATAGGCCCCGCTGGCCGCGCCGAATGCCGCGCGGGTGCTGCGGGAGTGGCGGGTGTAATCGGCGGCGACCGGCACCCAGGAGATCGAGACGGCCAGTGCCGCGTCGGTGGCGATCCAGAATAGGTTCCAGTCGACGCCGAACGGGCCGCCGCCCTTCGGGCCGGGGTTGGTGGTCAGGTCGGGCAGACCCTTGTGCAGGAACTGGATGTAGAACCAGACCAGGGCGATGACCACACCGACCGTCACGAACCGGCGCAGCAAGCGCACCGAGCCAAGCGGCCAGATCGTCAGGGCCGTCGTCAACATACCCGCGGCCACCACGTAGAGCCAGTGCGGACCACCGCCGAACAGCTCGTCGGCCGCATTGCCGATGACGATCAATTCGAAAGTGCCCCAACCGATCAGCTGCGCGATATTGAGAACGGTCGGCACATAGCTGAGCTTCGCGCCGAACAATCCACGCAGCAGCACCATCGCGGGCTTGCCGGTCTTCGCACCAGGGACGGCCGCGAGGCCGAGCATGAGGCCGCCGACAACCGTCCCGAGGATCATCGCGATGATGCCCGCGGCAATGGAGATCTGCGGGGCATAGTCGGTGTTGGGGGCCAGCACGGTGTAGGCGCCGGAGAAGGCGATGAGGCTGACGCCGAGGTTGGCCCAGAAGGCGCTCTGATCCCAGAACGACAGCACCTTCGGGGCGGGCTCGTCGAGGGTCAGCGGCGCCTCGTACCGATCGGAACTTTCCAGGGTCGGTGAGGACATGCCTGCAGCACTACTCCCTACGCCGGCATTACCCGGACAGGTTCATGCGGTCGGCGAAACTTAGGGTCGCCCTCTCAGCCCGGCCTTGCCCGAGCTCCCGCGGTGGGGTTATTCGGGCAAAGCGTACACCTGGTCCCGCTAGAGCTACCCACCATGTGAGTTCTCGTTTCCTCGACGGCACTCATCGGCTGCGGACAGGACGGTACGTTCATGCTCGGACCCAGCCACTGGGCGGTCGCGGTGATCGGCGCGATGGTGTTGCTGTGCGGGTCGACCGCCTGCGCGTCCGATGCGAAACACGACGGCGCCGGCGCATCGACTCCGGCGCAGCAGGTTCCCCTGGCGACGTCGTGTCGACGACCCGGTCGCGCAGATGTCGACCGAGGAGACGGCCGCCTATCTGAAACGGAAGATCGACACCCCGGTGCACAACGGCATCGATGTCTATCGGGCCGTGTACCGGACGGTCGGGCTCGATGGCGGACCGACGACTGCCAGCGGGCTTATCGTGTTGCTGCGCACCGATTCCCGTCGCCTGTGTGTGGTCAGTTATGAGCACGGAACGTTGGTGCTCGAGAGCGACGCGCCGTCGGTCAACGGTCAAACCCGCCCCGACCAGGCCCGCACCATCATATTCGCCGCGGCGGGCTATGCGGCGTCGCGCCGGACTTCCTGGGGCTCGGCGAAGGACCCGGTTTCCATCCATATACTCACGCACCGACAGAGGTCAGCGCCTCGGTCGATCTACTGCGTGCCGCCCGAACGGTCGCGGGCCGACAGGAGCGCGAATTCGATACCGACATCCTGGTCACCGGCTTTTCCCAGGGTGGTGAGGTGCCCACCGACCGCCGCGATACACCGAACATCTCGGCAGCCTCGCCGTAGCTGTGCACCCGTTCCGACTCCAACGCGGCCACCACCCGCAACCGCACCACCTCCTGCGCCGCGGGCGACAACCGCCGCAGGTCCCGATCGCTCACACACCCTCAACGACCAAGGCAATCAAGAAGTTTCAGTTCAATACCTGGTGTAATGCCTCGGCCAGCGTCATGAACTCGTGATCGCCTGCGTGCTCACCGGTCGCGGCCCGATATTGGGCCAGTAGCCGTTGGGCTTCGCCATGCCAGTCGACGAGTAGTCGCCGCATCGCGGGATCGGTGAAGATCAGCCAGATAATGTTGCGTTCGTTGTCGGCCAGTTTGTCCGGCGCACCGATCAGCCCGGCCTCGGCCCGGTTCCAAGCGAGTAGGTCCCATCGCGGACTGAGCACGTAGGCCGGATTCGGATCGAGCTCGTCGAGCAGCCGAGACAGTACTTCGCTGACCGGGGATTGGTAGCGGCTCGCGCCGGACCCGCGGCCGGCCACCGCCGGTTCTGAAGCCGGTGAGTGGTGTGCGGCTGGCGGATGCGGTGCGGATCTATCTGGCGACGATCACCGGCCAACACCCGCGCAACGTCGAACCAGAGCCGATTGTAGTCCCGCCGCCGCGTCGCGATCTCCGCGGCAACGTCTTGCGCCGCCTGGAGGTACGCCGAATTGCCCAGGATATGGCCTACTGTGGTGGCGGCCGTCAGGATGCCCACGTTCCGATGCTGTCCATGATTCGCTCGATCAGGTCGTCGGAGACGGTGCCGGCCTGCACGCAGGTGTAATGCAAGATCGGTCCTACCAGCAGGGCGAACGCGTCCTCTGGAGCTACCGCGGTGTCGAGTTCGCTCTCGGTGGCGGCCAACGTGAGGGCGTCGCGTATCCGGTTGGTGACCGTGGCGCCGAATCTGTCGCGTATCACGGTCTGCGGGGTGCGGACGGCGCCGGTCATGAAGACCAGTGCGACAGCGGCCACCTGGGGCAGTGCCATCTCGTCGGCCAGGACCCGCAACTGCCCGCGCAACCAGGGGCGAACCGGAGTGACCGGCTCGCGGAAGAACGGCAGGTCCACACTGTCCATCGCATCCAGCAGCAAAAGCTCGGGCCGGGGCCAGTGCCGGTAAACCGTGGCCCGCCCCACCTCGGCCTGTAGGGCGACGCGTTGGTGGGTGACTGCGGCGGGGCCCTCCCGCAGCAGCAGCACTCGGGCGGCGGCCAATATCGCCTTTCGGCTCCGGACCATCCGGGGATCGACAGAGGCGTTCACCGCACGGATTCTACGACCAGACGCCAACTATGAGACATCTTGACTCATAGTTGCGGAAGATGAGAGTATCTGCTTCAAGCTCGGGCGTGGCCTCTGCCGCGGCACTGCCAATTTCAGAAGGGTTCCGGCATGGCTTTTGTGATCGAGGACAGCGTGGACATCGACGCCTCCGCCGAGGTGGTGTGGCAGGTGCTCACCGACTTCGGGCGATACGGGGAATGGAATCAGTTCTGCATGGAATGCCACACCACCCTCGAACCGGGCGCACCAATCGTCATGCGGGAGCGACTGGTGGCCGGGCGGGAGATGGTGCAGCGGGAGGTGATTCGCTCGCATACGCCGGGCATCGAGTTCAGCCACACGATGAAGCCGGTGCCCCTGGGTGCGCTGCACAGTCTGCGCTCGCACACGGTGACCCCGCTCGGCGCCGGACGTTGCCGCTACGACTCGTATTTCGAACTCGACGGCTGGCTGCGTCCGGTGACCGCCGGACTGCTCGGCTCGGCCTTCACACGCGGTTTCGGTACAATGACGGCCGGCCTCGTGCAGCGCGCCGAACGGCTGGCCTGAACCGGCATCGGCGTCCGGAAGGAGCCGGGCGTTCTGAGTCGTGCCGGCGTGTGAGCTGAATCGACGCGCACCGGCCACATCGGTGCCAGCACATCACCGCAGCAGCGATTCCTCGCTGGTCCGCCGCCTGGAACTCGCCAACGCCCGCAACCAGGAACTGGCCCAGGACAACCAGCGGTTACGTCGGCAACTCGCCCAGGCTCTCGGGCAGCTACGGTATGCGGGCATTCGCCCCGCCCCGGAAACCGCCGAGCCTCCACCAACCCGCAGCCGACATCGCATTTCCGTAACGATCGGGCCCTGCTGACCAACCGTCTTCACGCGAGCATCTGTTCGTCACCGACACCGTCTCCGACGAACAGGGCCAGGTCAGCAGTCCACGACCGCGGATGGCTCTAGATAACGAGCGCAAACGCCACATCGCCACCGACACTTCCGGGCTGCTGCTGGCGGTCGTGGTGTCCGCCGCCTCGATCCAGGACCGCGACGCCGCACACCGGCTGCTGACCGCGCTGCGGGCTCGCTTTGCCACTGTCTTGCTGGTGTTCACCGACGGTGGCTACGCCGGGCGACTGATCGTATGGGCGAAATCCGTTCTGACACTGACTGTTCAGATCGTCAAACGCACCGATACCACGACCGGATTCCAGGTCCTTCTCCGGGACGTACTCGCTGGTCCGGCCCCGGATCGTGGCGCAAGATCCTGGTGGTGAAGGACCGGCCGGGCAAGCTGGTGCGCCGCCACCTGGAGGTGTGCGTGTTCTCCTACCTCGCCTCCGAGCTGCGGTCGTCTCCGGCGCCGCCGGGGCGACCTCGGGACCCTGCGTCCACTTCTGAAGATCAACGCGCAGAGATCATCTGAGCTCGCCGCCCCGTGGGCAAACGCCCTGAAATGCCGAGTTCGGGGCGATTGCGGGAGTGTGGACACGATCTCGGCTACACCGATGACTTTCGGGTGAATCTGTCGTCGATACCTCTGGGTATACCGACAGACAGGAGTACAGGCATGACGAGACAGTTTCGATTGGGCATGACCTCGGTGCGGGCGAACGGTGTGGATCTCGGCATCGAGAGCTTCGGCCGCGAGGACGATCCGCTGGTCCTGCTGGTCGGCGGCACAACGATGTTGTCCTGGCCCGACGCGCTGTGCGAGCGGCTCGCGTCGGGCGGGCGGCGCGTCGTGCGCTACGACCTGCGTGACTCCGGCGCGTCGACGACCCTCGACCCGGAGAACCCGGCGTACGACCTGCGGGATCTCGTCGCCGACGCGGCCGCGCTGGTCGAGGTGCTCGGTGCCGGGACCGCCCACCTCGGTGGAGTCGGCGTCGGTGGGATGGTCGCTCAGGTCGCCGCGCTGGACCACCCGGACGTGTTCTCCGCACTGACCCTCGTCGGCACCCGGCCGGTGGCGCCGGGCACGGTCGACGAGGACCTGCCGGACCACGACCCCGCGGTCATGGTCGCGCTGTTCTCCCACCCGCTGCCGGACTGGACCGACCGGGACGCTGTCGCGGGATTCGCCGCCTCGGGGGCTGAGCCGATGGGCAACGATCCGGAGGACTGGCGACGGCAGCCCGAATCTGGGACCGGACGCGGTCGAGCGATCCCGCGGTGCACCAGGCGAACCAGCTCGGGATGGTGTTCTCCCGGATCGACTGCGCCCCGCGCTGGCGGGGCCGGCTCGGTGAGCTTGACGTGCCCACACTCGTCGTGCACGGTCGCGCCGACCCGTTCTTCCCCATCGGCAACGGCGAGGTCCTCGCCGCCGAAATCCCTGGGGCGCGACTGCTCGTCCTCGACGACATGGGTACCGCTCTGCGCCACGCCGCGGCCGACCAGGTCGCTGCCGCCATGCTCACCCTGTAACCGCCTGGGGCTGGGGGCATCCTGAGCTGTTCGAAACGGCTACAGCTGGATGTCAAGCAGGACAGTGACGTCAGATATCAGAACAGTGTGTCGCGCATTCGTAAGGGCCGATAGCCGGTCGGCCCGTGCTGGGCCAGCTCGGCGTCGATGTCGACCTCGATCGCGCCGAAGAAGTTGATGTTCTCCGAGTGGGCCGGAGACACGTGGGCCAGCACCTCGTCGTCCACCCGGCGGCCCTCACGCCGCATCTGCTCCACAGCGAGTCCGAAATACTCTGTCGTCCAAGCGATTACCGCATTGGTGGCCAAGGTCAAGCACCACATTTGTTCGGCCTGATCCTCCGGGTGCCGCGCCCGGATCATGCCCTCGTGGGCGTAGAGCAGGTCGCGTTTGAGCGCGTGGACCGACTCGCCCCTGTTCAGTTGGCGAGCGATCTTGCGCCGATAGTCCGGATCCGAGAGATAGCGTGCGGCGTAGATCGTACGGCGAAGCGCCCCATACTCTTTCAACGCCGCAGCGAGGGCGTTCTGCCGCCCCGACGCCGACAGCTTCCCGACCAGCAGGGACGCGGTCGCGTGCCCGAACTTCAGCGATCCGGTCAGACGAAGTAGATCGTCGTAGTGCTCGGCGATGAGGTCGAGATTCAGTTTGCGGGTCAACAGCGGTCCGGCGCACGGGAACTGCGACTCGATCTGCGAGCGCGACCCTGGCCGGTACAGGGTGATCTTGCCCAGATCCCGGATGCGGGGCGAGAGCTGCATGCCGAGCAGGTCGAACAACGCGAAGTTGACCAGGGTCACCCCGTGGGTGTCGGTCGCGTGCTCGGTGATCGGCAGATCCTTGGCGTTGCCCAGGATCTCGTCCAGCACGTAGTGCGCCTCGCGCCGCGTCGTGACGATCACCTTGGTGCCGTAAGTGGTGTGCTGATCGGTGACGTGGGTGTAGGTCGACAAGCCCTGGTCGGCGAAGAAATGCGGGACCGTGCGGGCGGTGGTCGACTTGCCGCGGGTCGGGAACCGCTGCCCGTCGCTGGACGATAGTGTGCCGCCACCGAAAGTCGCGGTGAGCGGCAGCCTTTGGTGGTAGTCGGTGATCGCCAGGTTCGCCGCACGTAGCGTCTCCTCCCGCACATACCATTCCTCGGTCCACCGCAGAATGTCGTAGGAGATGCCGCACGCGTCGGCCATGCTGGCCAGCCCGAGGTTGGTCGCATTGGCCAAAAGGACCGCGATCAAATTGCGTTTCAAATCGGAGCTGCGGGCCTGCTTGCCGGTGGCGTGGGTGAAACAGTCCAGGTAGCCGGTGCGTTTGTCCAGCTCGATCAGCAGCGACACGATCGGCGCGAACGGCAGCATCTCGGTCAGCTCCGCCTTGAGTTCGGCCGCCTCGGCCGGCACATCCTCGGCGGTCAGCGGTGAGATCACCAGGTCACCCTCCTCATCGAGACGGACCGGGCCATCACCGTCGGCCAGTACCTTCTCCAGCTCACCGACCGACTCGTGCAGTTCATCGACCGCGTCCGCCAGCGCGCGGGCCGGATCAGCGGATTTGCCTACCAGACGGCAGAATTCAGCCCGCTGGGGCTCCCACTGCTCCGGGGTGAGCAGATACGCCGCCGGATCGGCGTAGCGGCGCGAACCGGGCACGAACACGTCCCCGGTGCGCAGCCCGTCACGCAAGCCGAGCAGCACGCACAGCTCCCAATAGTGCCGGTAGGCGGTGGGATTGCCGGAGCGGCGGGCCTCCTCGAGGTAGCCGCGCCACTTGGTCGGCACGAACCCGGTCGGAGCCTCGTCGAACACCTTGCGGCGGCCGGTGGCGTTCAGCTCGCGCAGCATGGCCACCGCGGTCAGCAGATCGGTCGCCGCGGTGCCGCCGGCGAACCCGACGCTCGACAGCACGTGCGGGGTGAACTGCCTCAAATAACTGTAGGAGGTATTCAGGGCGGCCAGATGCCCGTGATCACGCGGAAGGCGGGGTTTGGCCTGCGCGATCGCCGCCCGCAACCGTTCCCACCCGATCCGGTCCCCGCGGATCAGGCCGCCGATCGGGCAGCAAGGTGATCAGCTCGGTGTAGCAAACCCGCGCGCTGTTGGTGACCTGGTAGACGTAGGGCAGCACGTCACTGCCCGCCGGGGGTCGACGGCGCGGGGTGGCGTTCGAGGACGCGGTAGACGATGGCGCGGCTGACGGAGAAGAGCTCGGCGAGGTCGGCGATGGTGTGCTCGCCGGACTGGTGCTGCTGGACCAGGTGGCGCTGCTGGCGGGCGGTGAGCTTGGACTGCTTCCCCTTGAGCTTGCCCTTGGCCCGCGCCACCACCATGCCTTCGCGGGTGCGCACGTGCAGGAGGTCGACCTCGAACTCGGCGAAGGTGGCCAGGATGTTGAAGAACATCTTGCCCATCGGGTCGGCGGGGTCGTAGAGGGTGCCGCCGAGCGAGAGCTTGACGCCGATGTCGCGGGCGTCGGGTGCCGAGCGTACCAGACGGTCGAGCTTGGGGACGACGAGGGTGTCGCCGGCGCGGTGGAGTGACCCAATAGGTCCCGCAGCACCAGCAGCGGATCGGCCTTCGCTGCCTGGGAAGGTCTTCATCCAAATGGGTATCGAGACCCGTAGGAACAGCTCGAATGTCAAAGGTAAATCGCCCAGCTGGCAACATATTCCCACTGCTGGGATTGGCGTTTGGCAGCGGCTGCGAGAATTGGTCGCGAGGCTGGCTCCCTTCGGCTCCGTAACTACGTCACCCAGCGTAAAGGCATGTTGTCGACGATGGCACCCCCGAACAATCAGCCAGTGCATCGGGCGTACCAAATCAACGCGGTGACGAGCGACTGTCCGCACGAATGTCGGCTGGACTCTGCCACAACGTATCTGAGCGCCGACGTCAACAGCTCCAGCTATCAGTGGACCGATCTCAGGGTTGTCGGTGTGTCGTGCTGAATCCTTGGTCCACTTACGAGAACGAGTCGCTATGTTGGGCCCTCGAGTTCCCGGTCGATCATGCGGTCGAGCGGCTTCAACACTGGCAGCGGCAGGTGCTGGTATCCGGTGCCCGACACCGCATATACCAAGTGCGGGGCTGTAACCAGCTCGGGTATCGCGACGGCCGCGATGGATTCGTGGCCGACTTCCTTGACCGGCACCCGGAACGGTTGCGCCGGGCGTTGCCGTACGAGGAGCTGATCCCTGGCGTCATCTTCAACGAGGGTCTTTGGCTCGACGTCTCCACCACCGTCGCGGTCGACCTCGCCGAGGGACGAGTCCTCGAGATCGACACGGGCAACATGTCGTCGCTGACGACCCTGCCCTCGATCGTCACCCACCGCTACGACACCACCATCCCGCCGCTGGAGATCCGGGGCCGACAGCTGCTCGACGACGAGGGCCGGGGTGGGCCGTACCAGTGTGAGGTGGTTCCGTTGGGCAACATCTGGTTCCCGTGGACCCGCGCTCCCTACAACCTGCTGTGGGTAGATGACGACTTTCTCGACAACCGGCACCTGGCGTCGCACCATTCCACCCGGCTGAACCGCTTCCTCGGGGAAGTCCGCGCGGCGACCAACGCCGCGGGCGGCCGCTGGCTGGGCGCACAGGATGTCCAACCGTCGGTGGCCTTCCAGATCGACGACCTAGGCGTGCTGCTGGATGCCACGCACCCGCTGGACTGCTACTGGGATGCGCCGGCGACAGCCGACCCCATCGATGCAGTCCGAGTGGGCCTCTCCTGGTTCGCTGGCCACCCCCCACCAACGGGTCGCCAGGCGGTCGTCCGGACCACACTGACCGCGGACAGCACCTGGTACGACGCCTCGACGGAGGAGCTCCTCGCGACACTGACCGTAGCCCCGGCGCTGCGCGATCATGACTGGACAGCACCGAGCGGGATCGCGAAGATCGCGCTGACGAACGTCCGCGGTGAGCATCTGCTGGGCCGTCGACGGCTCGCAGCCGAGCAACTGCGCACAACCCGCTGAAAACAGCAGGGCACGCCGTGGCCCGGCAACAGAATCCGATCCCGTCGTCATCGAGACCTCGCACATCCACGCGCTCGAAGTGTTTGCCGACGGCACGCGCATCGGCGTGGCGCGAGATACCCTCCCAAACATGTCGCAGCCATCCACACCCTCACTCGGCGGCTGGCCCGCGACAGCGGGCCAGCAGAATGAGTTCTCAGATGATCTCTCAGAGCTAGCCCCGAGCTAGCCCGGCTTGCGTCCGACGACGAACACCCGCCGGAACGGCAGCCAGGTGGTGTCGTCGAGCTGGCGCGGGTACGCCGCGCGGAGTAGCGGAGCGAGCTGGGCGCGGAACTCCTCCCATTCGCCGTCGTCGAGGGCGTCGCGCACGGGGCGCAGGGCGGTTCCGGTGATCCACTCGAGTACCGGATCTTCGCCGGAAAGTCGCTGGAGGTAGGTGGTTTCCCAGGCATCGACTTCGCATCCGGCGGTGGTGAGTAGCTGGGCGTATCCGCTGGGGTCGAGTACGGCGCCCGGTTCGAGAATGCCTGCGGGGGCGAGCTTGTCGCGCCATTCGTCGCGGGCCGCGACCTGGCGGATGGTGCGGTGGGAGAGCGCGTCGAAGTTACCCGGTACCTGGAAGGCGAGCCAGGCTCCGATCGGCAGCAGGGTTACCCATTCGGGCAGCAGCGCGGTGTGGGTCGGCACCCAGTGCAGGACCGCATTGCAGATGACGACATCCGTGTCGGGGCTGGGTTTCCAGTCTTCGACCTCGCCGAGGTCCGCGTCGACACCGCGATCCCTGGCCGCGGCAACCATTTCCGGCGATGAGTCCAATGCCTGGATCGCCGCGGCGGGCCAGCGCTCGGCCAGGGCCGTGGTGAGATGCCCTGGCCCACAGCCGAGATCGACAACGCGGCGGGGTTTTTCGGCTCCTACCCGATTCAGCAGGTCGAAGAACGGCCGCGACCGGTGATCGTCGAAGGCCAGATACTTCTTGGGATCCCACATCGGATGCTCCAAGTCCTCGAATTGCAACAAACCGTACGTGCGTACTTTATTGTACCGATTGTAGAGGCTGCAAGGGCTATTGTGGGCTACGGATTCCGCTATGTGGGATCGGTGTTACCGCCGGAACTCTTCGACCGGCCGGAACTCGGCATTGCGGCCGCCGACTTCATTGCGGTACCACGCTTCTCGTCGTCGCCGCTGCACTCGATCGACGACATCGTCGACACCGGGGATGGTTCGACGCAGGGTTTCCACCGCGAAGATGACCGGCGCCTGGATGATCGGGTGGAGCACCCACGGGAAGCGGAAAGCGGCATATCGTGCCGGGCGTAGGTGGCGGGCGGTAGCCAGAGCGCGGTGTACCCGATCTGGGCGCGATAGTTGAGCTCGTCGCGACGTCGTTTGCGCCATGGCGTTCCCGGCTTCGCTTCGAACGCGGGTAGGTAGGACTCGACCAGCTCGACCCCGTCCGGACCCGCGGTGTGCGCCCGCTTGACGAACGCGGCGAACATCAACTGCACCGATTCCCGGAAACGCGCGGATACCAGTCGGGTTGCACACCGAGCAGGTGTCCGATGTAGCGCCAGAAGTGCAGCGTGGCTTCGATTTCGCAAATCGTGGTCTGGTATCCGGCCGCGCACGCCGGTATGAGCATCGGCTCGCTGTATCGATACTTCGCCGACAAGGACGAAATCGTCGGTGTGCTGCGCAACCGTTTCGACGCGGGCCCGGGCGTGTTCCCCGGCGGCGAGCACCGCGCGCGGCGACGGCAGGACTGCGGCGCCCGCCTCGGTCAGCCGGACGCGGCGGGGTGAGCGCGGCGACGCCCAGCTCGCGTTCCCGGCGGCCGATTGCTGGCTGACCACGGACTACACGATCATGAGCCGGTCGTCGGGCCGCCCGAAGTGACTGACGAAGTTCCACGACCTCAGCACGCGCTACGACGGGACATCGTCACGCTACCGGCCGAGCCGGGCCGATTCCGAGGTGGTTTTCTCATGATCAAACGCGATCGAGGTCACTATTTCGACGTGATCTCGCCCACATAACGTAACAATAACTGCCAAGTCGAATATGTAATTTCTTCGACTTGAGCGGGCGGAATGTCAACAGCCTCGCCGTCCACTTGAGGCAATTCGGACGTTATCGCAACGTGATCTGTCGATACTTCTCCGTTACCGTCGTCGGTGTCGGCCCGGATCGACGTCCAGGCTGAACTCGAATCGCCGAACACCGGCAACCCTGCCCCACGGTTCGAGGATCCCCGACATTCCTGGGGGCAGGGACCCGGACCAGCTTCCCGGGCCGGCAGGGCGCAGGCAGGGAATTCATATATGACTCAGCACCGCAAGTTCACCAACCGTACCCTCGGCGTCGCCGCCGTCGTCGGCGCGCTCGTCGCCTTCCCGTTCAGCGTCTCCACCGCCACCGCGTCCGCCGCGGGCGGCCACAACTGGGACGGCGTCGCGCAGTGCGAGAGCGGCGGCAACTGGAGTACCAACACCGGTAACGGCTTCTCCGGCGGCCTGCAGTTCACCCAGAGTACCTGGGAGGCCAACGGTGGCTCCGGCAGCCCGAGCAACGCCAGCCGGAACGAGCAGATCCGCGTCGCGGAGAACGTGCTCGCCACCCAGGGCCCCGGCGCCTGGCCGGTCTGCGGCGCCTACCTGTAAGGCTCCGACCTCCGGAAAACAGCATCCAGAACGGCCCTGTCGCGCGGACTGCGCAGACAGGGCCGTTCTGCATCTTGATTCCCGGCTCCAACACTGATGGCATTACTAGAACCTGTTTCAGTGCGAGGAGGCACCCATGTTGTCGTTGCAGGAAATTTCGGATCGTTTGGAGATCCAGGATCTGATGGTCCGCTACTCACACGCGGTCGACACCAAGCAGTGGGACCTGCTCGATGACGTCTTCACCGCCGATGCCCTGATCGACTACTCCGCGATGGGCGGCGCCAATGGCGACCTCGCGTCGACGAAAGCCTTTCTCGCCCAAGTCATGCCGAACTTCCCGGCATTCCAACACCTGGTCAGCAACTCCTCGATCACCGTCGACGGCGACACCGCGACCGGCCGCACGATGTGCCACAACCCGATGCTCATAGCGAATGGCGACGGACAGCAAAGCGTCATGTTCTGCGGCCTCTGGTACCTGGATACCTTCGCCCGCGTCGACGGCCACTGGCGCATCAAGCAGCGCGTCGAGGAGAAGAGCTACATGTACCTCACACCCGCCACGCCGGGCATGGGCTAGCGGTCGCAGCGTTACGGATCAGGGACGACGGACAGGAATTGCCACGCGCGCGTTGCGGCTTGGAGATTGAATCGGATATTCACATCACGTAAGTCGAAGCCGGTGAGTTCGCGGATACGGCCGAGGCGATAGCGCACGGTGCTGCGATGGATGTGTAATGCGGCGGCGGAATCGTAATAGTTGCCGCCGCATTCGAGATACCGGGCCAAGGTGTACACGAGGTCCGAGTTCCGGGTGTCGTCGTAATCCAGGAGGGCACCGAGCCATTCGCGCATGAAGCCGTCGACCTGACCGGCGGCGTGCGCCGCGTCGACCAGACGATAGAAGCCGAGTTCGTCGAATGCCGTCGCGCCGTCCGGTATCCGCGACCGCAGCCGGATATGGACCGCACGGTGCGCGTCGGCGAACGATCGCGCGAAATCGCTCGGCTGCTCGCACCGGCCGCTGATGCCGATGGTTATCGGCGTCGCGTCGACGCGTTCGCGGATTGCGTGGTGGAAGGCGACCGGATCCGGTCTGCGGTCGGTGATCAGCACGACCGTGCCGCCGTGGCGGCCCTGGATGTATTGCAGACTCAGGGCCGACGCGGCGCGGCTCGCGGCCTCTGCGATCGCATCGTCGGCGCGGCCCGCGCTGTGCACCAGGACGACGTAGTGTGCTCCGCGCAGGTCGTGTCCCAACGCTTCTGCGCGGGCGTAGGCGCTGTCGTTGTCGGTGCCGGAGGCGAGATCGTCGACGAGCTCGCGACGTAGCCGCAGTTCGATCTCGGCGAGATTGCGTTGATGTGCGAGTTCGAGGGCGAGCATGGTGCTGCCGTACACCAGTGCGAACAGCTGAGCCTCGACCACTCGATGGTCCGGGTCGATCAGTGCGAGCGTGCCGAGGACCTCGGCACGTGGTTTCACCAGCATGATCACCCGATCGTGGACCCGCAGCGGCGCATTGTGGGTCGCGAGACGATGCAGCAGTTGATCACGCTGCTCCGGTGCGGCTTTGGGATAGGGTTCCGGTCGGCCGGGTCCAGACCAGGCCCGCAGATTGCCGAAGGGGTCCTCGACCGCGACGGGCAAATCGGTCAGCTGGGCGAGGGCGTCGGCGATACCCTGTTCGCCCTGTCCGTAGGCGGCGGCTCCCGCGAGCACCTCGTGCACCCGCGTCTGCCGTTCGAGGCGTAGCACCGTGGCGGCCAAGTGCTCGTTGATCTCGGTGAGCTCGGAAGCACGTTCGTGCGTGGTGGCATTGGCCAGCGCCGCACCGGTGAGCTGCGCCAGCACTTCCAGCAGCAATATCTCGTCCGGCCGCGGCGCGCGGTCGGAGCCGACAATGAGCGAACCGACCGCTCCGGACAAACTTCGCAGGGCGAACGCCCACCCCCACTTCTCGTCGGCCAGGTTCACGCTGCCCTCGCCGTCCTGGGCACTGACCTGCGCGTCCAGGCCGGGCTGTGCGGGTCGCGTCTGCGGGTACTGCAGGAATTCGCCGTCCACCCGGTGATAGCTCGCCAGCGTGCGACACGAGCCGAGGGACGGGACAGCCGCACCGGCTATTCGAAGTATTTCCACTTCTTCGTGCTCGCTCGACAGCGCCGCCGACAGCGCGCACAGCCCGTGCAGCGACGCCACTTGTGCGCGTGCCAAGCCGTCGGTGATTGGATAACTCAACAATTGCTGATTCATGGCGGGGTCTGGCCCATGGCAGCAGGGTTCGAGGCCGGACCCGGCGCCGCGGCGGCCACGGCCACGCCCACCCCGAAATTTTCGGCCGATCAACTCGCCGCCACGCGCACCGATCCACTTCGAATGACAACATCCAGGCGCGGATTAATTCTGCGGGCGTTCATCATTCACGGTACACCGATCACTCCGGCGTTTGCAGCCCATGACGAATATGCCCCATTGCTGCATCAAAGCAGCAGATGAAATATCTCGAATACCACAGACCATTCGGCGGTTCCCGGATTCTTGACCTTCGGTGCGATCGCGACGAACGTCTGCGCGAGCGCCACGCTCAGGCCACCGGCGATCAGCGGCAGCCGGCGCTCGGTGTCCTCCGAGAGGGCCAGGTCGAGGGGCGGGCGCGCGGCGAGTTGGTCGAGCAGCGGTTGCAGCTCGATCTCCTCATCCAGCTTCTCGAACCGATGGATGCTCTGCTGCAGTCCCGCGGTGATCGGCAGATCCCAGGGTTCGATCACATCGCGCGAGTTCGCCTTCGCCGACGCCTTGGCAACGACGAACAGGTCATAGATCTTGTCGTCGATGAATTCGGTGTAGCGCTTGAGATCATTGCGGTCCACCTGCAGCCCGGCCGCGGCACGGAAGAAACGCTGAAATTTGACAACGCCCATTACCGGCATTTCAGTCAGCTCCTTTCGAAGTATTCGTGAATATGGCGCACCGCCATCGCGCCTTCACCGACGGCGGACGCGACTCGTTTGACCGAGCCGCTACGGACATCGCCCACCGCGAAGACGCCAGGCCTGCTTGTTTCGAGCGGTAGCGGTCGGCGGCCGGAATCGCGCTGATCCTCGGCCGAGTACACCGCGTCCGGGCCGGTGCGGACGAAGCCGTGCGCGTCGAGCGCGACGGAGTCCGCCAACCACACGGTGCACGGCATGGCCCCGATGAAAACGAACAGGGCGCGCACCGCGAGCTTCTCCCGCTCCCCGGTGCGAGTGTTCTCGACCACGATTGCTTCGAGTTCGCTGACGCCGACTACCGCGCGCACCTCGGTGTTGCGGTGCACCGTCACACGCGGGTGCTGCTCGATCTGCTCGACCAGATACCGGGACATGCTCTTGCCGAGATCGCCATCCCGGATGAGTAGGTGCACGTGCTCGACGCGACCGGCGAGAAACACCGTTGCCTGCCCTGCGGAGTTACCGCCGCCGACGATCGCCACCGGGTCCACGCCGCACATCGACGCCTCCTGATGGGTCGCGGCGTAGTACACGCCGGTGCCTTCGAAGCGCTCGATCCCGGTCACGGCGAGTCTGCGATAGCGGGCGCCGGTGGCCACGACGACGGTGCGGCCGAGCAGCGCGCCGCCACCGGCCAGCCGCAGCAGATGGTGTCCATCCTCGGCTTCCAGCCCGACTACCTCCGCGGACACCAGCAACCGAGCACCGAACTTTCCGGCCTGGATGACCGCCCGCTCGGCCAGCTCGGTGCCGGAGATGCCCGCGGGAAAGCCCAGGTAGTTCTCGATGCGCGAGGAGGTGCCCGCCTGCCCACCCGCCGCAATCGCCTCCAGCACCGAGGTGTCGAGCCCGTCCGAGGCGCCGTACACCGAGGCGGCCAGACCAGCCGGGCCAGCACCCACCACGATGAGGTCGCACACCTCGCGCAGCGTGTCCGGCACCGGTAGGCCGATGAGGCGCCCCAATTCGGCATTCGTCGGATTGCGCAGCACCCGCTCGCCACGCCAGATGACGACCGGAGTGTCCTCGGGTGCGACACCGAGATCACGCAGGAGTTGTTCGGCCCGACTGTCGCGCTCGAGGTCGATCCAGGTGTGCGGCAATCGGTTTCGCACGGCGAACTCGCGTAGCCGCCGGGTGTCGGGCGAGTAGCAGGAACCGATGATTCGGAACCCGGAGACCATACCGGGCAGCCGGCAGCGGCGGATCAGATACGCGCGAAGAATGAGGTCGCTGAGCACCGGATCGTGTTCGACCAGCGCGCGTATCCGCTGGACCGGGACGACCAGCACCTCGCCGTCTTCGATCATCTCCGCGGTGTAGAACGCGACCTGACCTTCCAGCAGGCCCAGCTCGCCGAGGAATCGGCCGGGCCCGTGGATGCGCAGCACCCGGCGTTCCCCCGCATCGTCGTCGACGATCGCGACGGTGCCGGACAGGATCACGAAGAACTCGTCGCTCGGCTCGCCGGCGCGAACCAATGTCTCACCGGCGCGCACCGCTCGCCGGGCGCCGCCGACGGCGAGCGTCGCCACCTGCGCGTCCGACAATCGCGGAAACGCGCCGACATCGTCCGGGGTTTCGACGTTCATCAGACGAAGTTCTGGTGGACGTAGCACCAGCGCCAATTCTCGCCGGGTTCCATCGATTGGACGATGGGGTGGCCGGTCCCGGTGGCGTGCGCTCGCGCGTGCCGCATCGGGGACGAGTCACAGCAGCCGACGTGCCCGCAGGTCAGGCACAGCCGCAGATGCAGCCATGGCGTGCCGAGCTGAAGACACTCTTCGCAGCCCTGCGGTGTCCGCGGCGCCACCGGCCGGATCGCCGCGACGTGGGGATCGGTATAGATGGAGGTCATGCGGTCACCCCCTTATCCGCTCGATCGGAGAGGGCCTGGTCCAGCCACCTCCGCAGTTCCGGTACCGGAGCGGCGCCCGCCTGCCTCGCCAGCACCTCGCCGTGGTCGAGCACGAGCAAGGTCGGCACCGCCCGCACTACGAACCGCTCGGCGGTGCGGGGTGCGGCATCGACGTCGACCTTGACCAGCTTCAGCCGACCGGCACGTTCGGTCGCGAGCTGTTCGAGCGCCGGGCTGACCATCAGACAGGGCCGACACCAGGTCGCCCACAGGTCGACAAGGACCGGCACCGAAGACTTTTCGGTCACCTCGGTGAAGTCGTCGTCCCTCGCCGCGACGATCCACGGCAGCCGTTTGTGGCAGTTACCGCAGCGCGGTGTGCCCTCCGCCGCGGCCGGAACCCGGTTGAACGTCCCACAGTTGGGGCATTTGATCTTCGCGGTTTCCATGGTCGCACCTCGTTTTCATGCCGCGATCGCGGGCGCGGTGTACGCGACCGCGAGATCGTCACCGTCCACGGTGACAGTGACGGTGCCGCCCTGACCGATATCGCCGCGCACGAGCGCCCGGCCGATCTTCGTCTCGACTTCGTGCGCGATGTAGCGGCGCAACGGCCGCGCACCGTAGACTGGATCGAATCCGTGCTGGGCAATGAGCCTGCGCGCCTCCGGGGTGATGTCGAGCCTGATCTGCCGTTCCGCCAGGCGATGTCGGAGTTCTTCGAGTTGCAGCTCGACGATGTGCTCGATCTGCGGCAGCGTCAGCGGCGTGAACAGCACGATGTCGTCGACGCGGTTGAGGAACTCGGGGCGGAAGTGTCCCCGCAGCTCGGCGAGCACCCGATCCCGTGCGTCCGGCTTGATTTCGCCGTGGGCGGTGACACCGTCGAGTAGATGGTGGGAGCCGATATTCGAGGTCATGATGACCACGGTGTTGCGGAAATCGACCTGTCGGCCTTGCGAATCGGTGATCCGGCCGTCGTCGAGCACCTGCAACAGGGTATTGAACACGTCGGCGTGCGCCTTCTCGATCTCGTCGAACAGCACCACCGAGTACGGCTTACGGCGCACCGCCTCGGTGAGCTGCCCGCCCTCGTCATAACCGACGTAGCCGGGAGGCGCACCGATCAACCTGCTGACCGTATGCCGTTCCTGGTACTCGCTCATGTCCAGGCGCACCATATTGTCTTCGCTGTCGAAAAGCGCCGCGGCCAACGTCTTCGCGAGTTCCGTCTTGCCGACGCCGGTGGGTCCGAGGAAGATGAACGATCCGATCGGCCTGCGTGGATCGCGGATTCCCGACCGGGCCCGGATCACCGCGTCCGCGACAAGTTGCACCGCCTCCTCCTGCCCGACCACCCGCTCATGCAGGATTTCATCGAGCCGTAGCAACTTCTCCCGCTCGCCCTCTTGTAGCCGGGCCACCGGGATTCCGGTCCACGCGGCGACGATTTCGGCGATCTCGTCCTCGGTGACAACCTCGCGCAGCAGCGGCTGCTTGCCCTGCTTGGCCCGCAATTGTTCCTCTGCCGCTTGCAGATTGCGTTCCAGCTTGGTGATCTCGCCGTAGCGCAACTCGGCCGCGCGATTGAGGTCGTAATTGCGTTCGGCCTCTTCGGCTTCGTGGCGCAGCTGCTCGAGTTGTCCACGCAATTCCTGCACCCGCCGGATCGCCTGCCGTTCGGCCTCCCATTGGGCGTGCCTCGAGTCGGCCTCGGCCCGCAGATCGGCAAGTTCCTTTCGGAGCTCCTCGAGACGAGCCCTGCTTGCCGCGTCCGTCTCCTTGGACAGTGCCGCCTCTTCGATTTCCAGCCGGGTCACCTTCCTGGTGAGTTCATCGAGTTCCGCTGGCATCGAGTCGATTTCGGTGCGCAGCCGAGCACATGCCTCATCGACCAGGTCGATGGCCTTGTCCGGCAGGAAGCGGTCGGTGATGTAGCGATGCGACAGGGTCACGGCCGCCACCAGCGCGCCGTCCTGGATCTTCACGCCGTGGAAGACCTCGAGGCGTTCGCGCAGGCCTCGCAGGATGGACACCGCGTCCTCCACGCTGGGCTCGTCCACCAGCACAGTCTGGAATCGACGTTCCAGTGCCGCATCGGATTCGATGTGCTTGCGGTACTCGTCCAGAGTGGTGGCGCCGATCATGTGCAGCTCGCCGCGGGCGAGCATCGGCTTGAGCATATTGCCCGCGTCGAGGGATCCTTCACCGCCGACCGATCCCGCGCCGACCACGGTATGTAGCTCGTCGACGAAGAGCAGGATGCCGCCCTCGGCCGCCTTCACCTCCGACAGCACGGCTTGCAGCCGCTCCTCGAACTCGCCTCGATATTTCGCCCCCGCGACCAGCGAACCCATATCGAGGGAGAAGATCGTCTTGTCGCGCAGGCCTTCTGGCACATCGCCACGGACGATGCGCTGGGCCAGGCCCTCCACGATCGCGGTCTTGCCGACGCCGGGATCACCGATCAATACCGGATTGTTCTTGGTCTTCCTGCTCAAAATCTGTGTCACCCTGCGGATCTCGGCGTCTCGGCCGATGACCGGGTCCAGCTTGCCCGCGCGGGCTTCGGCGACGAGGTCACGGCCGTATTTCTCCAGTGCCTCGTAAGCGCCCTCCGGGGTCGCCGAGGTCACCCGCTGATTACCACGAACCGTGGTGAGCGCCTGCAGGAACGACTCTCTGGTGATGCCCTGACCCGCGAGGATCCGGCCCGCCACAGTGCCCGATCCCTCTTCGGCCAGCGCCATTACCAGGTGCTCCACCGAAACATAGGAGTCCTTGAGCCGCTTGGCCTCTCGTTCGGCCGATTCGAGCAGTGCCGCCAATCGCCGGGTGACCATCACCTGCCCCGGCGCGGCGCCCGGACCGCTGACCTTGGGCCGGCGGGCCAACTCGCGATTCAGGTCGGCGCGCAACGCGTCGAGATCCGCGCCCGCCTGGTCGAGCAGCCGGGGCACCAGCCCGTCGCGCTGGTCGATCAAGGCGAGCAGCAGATGCTCGCCGTCGACCTCGCTGTGCCCCAATCGCGTCGCCGCGTTCTGCGCTTCGCTCAAGGCTTCCCGAGACTTCTCCGTCAACTTGCTGGTGTCCATCGGGACGTCCTCCTTCGACGAGGATCGGCTTCGAGTTCTTCGATTCGGTCCAGCAGATCGAGCACCAACCCGATTGCCGCATAGTTCAATCCGAGCCCGGACCGCAAGCGCTGGATTCGGGCGACGACGGCCACCGCGGACGGTTCGAAGCGAAGTTCGGTACCTTCGCGGACACCGTCGAGCAGTCCGAGCGCGACCAATCTGCGCACCATGTCCGGATGCAGACCGGACCGCAGTGCGAACTCGTCGAGCCGCAGACCCGGTCGCCGCACGATCACGTATTGCGGTGTGGGCGCGCTCATTTCTCTCTCCTCGGATCGAAGGTCGATTCGGCGGCCAACTGCTCGAACAGCTGCCGTTCCCGCGCGGTCGGCTTCGACGGCACCATGACCTTGACCTCGGCATACAGGTTGCCGTTGGCGCCGCGGGCATTGGGCATGCCCGCGCCACGCAATCGCAGCTTGCGCCCGGTCGAGGAGCCCGGCGCCACTTTGACTTTCGCCTCGCCGCTCGGAGTCGGGACCGCGACGGTGGCGCCGAGCACCGCCTCCCACGGGGAGACTGCCAGGTCGACGTAGATGTCGCGGCCGACCAACCGGAAGCGCGGATGCGGCTTGATGTGCACGACCAGGTAGAGATCCCCGGCAGGCGCGTCGCCACTGCCCCTGCCGCCCTGCCCGGCCAACCGGATCCGCTGGCCGTCGATCACCCCGGCCGGGATATCAACGTCGTAGCTGCGCCCGTCGAGCCCGAGCTTGCGCTTGCCGCCGCGGTAGGCCTCCTCGACGGTCAGCTCCAGGACCACCTCCTGATCGGCACCCGGAATCGGTCCGTATCCGCCGCCACGGCCACCGAAGATATCGCCGAATATGTCGCCGAAGTCGACGTTGCCGTCGAAACCGCGACCGAAGTGCACGCGGGTCCCGCCACCGAAACCACCGCTGCCGCCACCGAAACCACCGCTGCCGCCACCGAAACCACCGCTGCGGCCACCGAATCCGCCGGTGGCCGCGCCGACCCGTTCGTCGTAGTCCTCCGGCACCCGCCGGAAGTCCTCACCGAAGCGGTCGTAGCGACTCCTCGTCGACGGATCGGACAGGACCTCGTACGCCTCGCTGACCTCCTTGAACCGATCCTCCGCCGCCGGATCGGAATTCACATCCGGGTGATATCGCCGCGCCAGCTTGCGATATGCCTGCTGAATCTGGTCCTTGTCGGCGTCGCGGGAAACCCCGAGGACCTCGTAGTAGTCGCGCGCCATCGACGCTCACCCCTCGCGTCTGCTGACGATCACGGCCGCCGGACGCAGCTGCCGTCCGTTCTCGCCGTATCCGGGGCGCAGCACCTCGACCACGGTCCCCGGCGGGAAATCGGGCCGGTCGACCACGCTGACCACCTCGTGCATTTCCGGGGAGAACGGCACCCCCACCTCCGAATGCCTCGGGTAGCCGAGCTGTTCGAGTACCTGTACCGCCTGGTCCCGGATCGCGCGGACGCCCGCGACGAGTGGGTCCGCCTCGCCGTTCGCGTGCGCCAGCGCCAGTTCCAAGTTGTCCAGCATCGGTAGCCAGGCGCCCGCCACCTTCGATCGTTCGGCCGCGCGCTCTCGATCGAGATCCCTGGCGTAGCGCTTGCGTAGGTTGTCCAGATCGGCGGCGGTGCGGCGCCAGCGGTCTTCCAACTGGGCGATCTGGGCGTCGGGTTGTTCCGGCGCCGCATCCGAATCGGGGGTGTCGGTGGTCGACTGGTCTGCGGAGGTTTCCATCGGGAATCCCCTCAGCTCCGGTCGAACTCGGCGTCGATCACGTCGTCGTCACCGGGTGAGCCCGCGCCTCCACTCGCGCCGGCGCCCGCGCCCGCGTAGCTCGACTGTCCGTCGTCGCCGCCGGATTGCGCCGGCTGCAACCCGTACTGCAACTGCTGCAGTTCCGAGGTGAGCGACTGCACCCGATCCAGCGGAGCTTCTTCTTTGACGGCCTGTCTGGCGTCGGCGATCAGCATCTCGGCGCGTGCCCTCTCGTGCGGCGGCGCGCTGTCACCGAGTTCGGCCAGGCGCCGTTCCACCTGGTACGCGGCCGAATCCAACGCGTTGCGGGCATCGACGGCCTTGCGCAGTTCCTCGTCTTCGCGGCGGTGCTGCTCGGCCTCGGCGAGCATCCGGTCGACCTCGCTCTGGTCCAGATTGGACTGCTCGCTGATCGTGATGCTCTGCTCTTTGCCGGTGTCCTTGTCGCGCGCGGTGACATTGAGGATGCCGTTGGCGTCGATGTCGAAGGTGACCTCGACGTGCGCCTGACCACGTGGTGCCGGCCGGATGTCCTCCAGTCGGAACCGGCCGAGCACGCGGTTGTCGGAGGCGCGCTCGCGTTCGCCCTGAAGCACCACCACATCAACCGCGCGCTGGTTGTCCTCCGCGGTGGAGAACACCTCGCTGCGCCGGGCCGGGATGGTGGTATTGCGCTCGATGATCTTCGTCATCACGCCGCCCTGGGTCTCCACGCCGAGCGACAGCGGCGTTACGTCCAGCAGCAGCACATCGGAGACCTCGCCCTTGAGCACGCCGGCCTGGACGGCCGCGCCGAGCGCGACGACCTCGTCCGGGTTGACGCTCATGTTCGGGTCCTTGCCGCCGGTCAGCCTGCGCACCAGCGCCTGTACCGCCCGGATGCGGGTGGAACCGCCGACCAGGATCACCTCGTCGATGTCATTGGCGGTGACCTTGGCGTCCTTCATGGTCTGCTCCACCGGGCCGAGGCAGCGCTGCACCAGATCCGCGGTCAGGTCCTCGAACTTCGAGCGCATGATCGTGGTGGTGAGGTGCTTGGGTCCGTTCGCGTCGGCGGTGACGAAGGGCAGATTCACCTGTGTCTGTGTCACCGAGGACAGCTCGACCTTGGCCTTCTCCGCTGCCTCGAAAAGTCGTTGCAGCGCTTGCGGATCGGCACGTAGGTCGATGTGCTCTTCGCGCTGGAATTCGTCGGCGAGATAGTCGACGATGCGCCGGTCGAAGTCGTCGCCGCCCAAATGGGAATCGCCCGCGGTGGAGCGGACCTCGACTACGCCGTCACCGACGTCGAGCAGGCTGACATCGAAAGTGCCACCGCCGAGGTCGAATACGAGCACCGTCTCGTGGGTCTGCTTGTCCAATCCGTACGCCAATGCGGCGGCGGTCGGCTCGTTGATGATACGCAGGACGTCGAGTCCCGCGATCCGGCCCGCATCCTTGGTGGCATTGCGCTGTGCGTCGTTGAAGTAGGCGGGCACGGTGATCACCGCTTCTTTGACCCGCTCCCCCAGATACTTGCTCGCGTCATCGACCAGCTTGCGCAGCACCAGCGCGCTGATCTCCTCGGGCGCATACATCTTGCCCCGCACATCGAATCGGGCAACGCCGCCCTCGCCCTCGACGACGTCGAAGCTCACCGCCTTGGCTTCCTCCGAAATTTCGTCGAAGTGGCGGCCGATGAATCGCTTCGCCGAATAGATCGTGCCCTTCGGATTCAAAATCGCCTGTCTGCGGGCGAGCTGACCGACAAGGCGCTCACCGCTTTCGGTGAAGGCAACCACCGACGGTGTGGTGCGCGCACCCTCGGCATTGGCGATCACCACCGGCTCGCCGCCCTGCCAGCTCGCGATGACAGAATTCGTAGTTCCCAGATCGATTCCTACAGCAGTGGCCATATCAATTCCTTCGGATCGGCGCGACCGGCCGGCCGCCGGATATTCGACACCGCCAATCCTTCCGACCGCGCCAGAGCCATGACACGGTCCGACAAGGCGAAAAAACGCACACCGATTGGTCTTGCCGGAACAAGGGCGACCAACTACGGATCGCGAAGGTCGCAGGGATCGCCCACGCCGTCGAGCAGTGGGATCGGATCGACCTGCAACCCTCCAGTCGCGCTGCTGCTCGGCACCGCGGGCAACATAATTGGTGCCCGCGGTGCCAGATTTGTCCGATACGAGCAGGATCGGGTCAGATCGAATCGAGTTCGGGGGCCGGTTGCGGATCCGGCTGCCGACGCTCGACATCGATCTTGGAGATCGTCAGATAGGCCACCAGCGCGACGATGACGACGAGGAACAACCCGGTGGTGACGGCCAGTCCGAAACCGAGTCCGCCGTTGTCACGATCCTGCGTCAGCAGGTCGCCCAGGGAGGCGCCGAGCGGCCGGGTGAGGATGTAGGCGATCCAGAAGGCGAGAATCGCATTGAGCTTCAGGCCGTAGTGCATGACTGTGATCACCGCGATGATGCCGACGAAGACCACAGCCGACTTCCAGTATCCGAGGGCGAACTGCTCGGCGACGAGGTCGCCCGCGGCGGTACCGAGCGCGAAGGTGAACAGAATCGCCAACCAGTAGAACGCTTCTCGGCGCGGTGTCCGGATCGAATGGATCGACAGGGTGCCTTCACTGGCGTACCAGGCGCCGAATGTCACCGCGAGCGCGATCGCGAAGATGATGGTGGTCGCCTCGAGTGGCACGTTGAGATTGTCGGTGAGGTTGTCGGTGATTCAGCGTGCCGATCACACTGATCAGGACCACCACCAGCCAGTAGATCCACGGCACATACTGTTTCGCCCGGAATTGGATGACCAACGCCGCGATCAGCAGCACCGTCATCACACCCGTGGTGCCGCCCAGACCGAGCCCTAGATCGGCGGTCGGCGAGTCCGCGGCGGTCTCGCCGACCGTGGTACCCAGGATCTTGATGACCAGAAGTAGATCGTGATCTCGGGGACCTTGCTCAGGACCTGCTGTGTGCTCGTCACGGCCGAAAGCCTCGCAGAAAGTCGCTGAAGATCCGCTGGGGAAGGGCACGCCCACCCGAGGAGCGCGAGTGGCGGCGGGCAGCGTTTTCCTAGGCTTCAGCAGGTGTTTACCGGAAGCTGCACACACAGTGCAGCATGAAGACCGGTGTCCGTACGCGGGCATTCGTCCGTAAGTTCGACCAGGAGGTCACATGCCAACCATCCGGGGTAGCCGTGCTGCCCACCGGACCCGCGCCGCAGTCGCGGCCGCGGCTCTGCTCGCGCTGACCGCGACATCGTGCTCGAGCGGCTCCGACCAGGGATCGGGGACCGACACCGCGACACCGATCAAGCATCTGGTGGTGATCTTCCAGGAGAACGTGTCCTTCGATCACTACTTCGGCACCTACCCGAACGCGGCCAATACCGACGGCACGAAGTTCACCGCGCTGCCGGGCACGCCCACGATCGATGGGCTCACCCCGGACTTGTTGACGCACAACCCTAACAAGACTCAGCCGACCCGGCTCGGTGGCCCCGATCAGCAGGTGACCTGCGATCAGGACCACGAGTACAAGGACGAGCAGGCCGCCTTCGACGGTGGCAAGATGGACCAGTTCGTCGAGCACACCGAGGTCGCCGCGTGCAAGCCGCCGACCTTCGGTGGGCCGGGGCTCGTCATGGACTACTACGACGGCAACTCGGTGACCGCGCTGTGGAACTACGCGCAGCACTACTCGATGAGCGACAACTCCTACAACACCACCTTCGGTCCGTCCGCGCCCGGCGCGTTGAACCTCGTCTCGGGCCAGACCCATGGTGTGACACAGCAATTGATGCCGGGTGGGCAACCGTTCCCCCAGAACACGGTGCTGGAGAACGCAGGCAACAACCAGGGCACGGTCATCGCCGACCCGCAACCGTTGGGTGACGACTGCTCCAGCCGCGATCAGGTGCAGCTCACCGGCAAGAACATCGGTGATCTGCTGAATCAGAAGAACGTCACCTGGGGATTCTTCCAGGGCGGTTTCAAGCCGACCGAGACCAAGGACGGCAAGGCCGTCTGCGGCGCGACCCACAATGTCGGTGTCGCGCTGGGCGGCACGGGTAAGTCCGGAGACAAGGCGTTCGATACGAAGGACGACTACATCCCGCACCACGAGCCGTTCCAGTACTACCAGTCGACGGCGAACCCGCACCATCTGCCGCCGAGCTCGGTCGACAAGATCGGCCAGACCGATCAGGCCAACCATCAGTACGACATGTCCGACTTCTGGACCGCCGCCGACAAGGGCCACATGCCCGCGGTGAGCTACCTCAAGGCGCCCGGCTACCAGGACGGCCACGCCGCGTACTCGGATCCGCTGGACGAGCAGCAGTTCCTCGTCGAGACGGTCAACCATCTGCAGCAGCTGCCGGAGTGGAAGGACACCGCGATCGTCATCGCCTACGACGACTCCGACGGCTGGTACGACCACAAGGCGGCGCCGACCGTCTTGAACTCCACCTCACCAGAGGATGCGCTCACCGGACCGGGCGTCTGCGGTGACGCGGTGGGCAAACCTGCCAAGTACCAGGGCCGCTGCGGTTACGGTCCGCGGCTGCCGCTGCTGGTGGTCTCGCCGTTCGCCAAGGCGAACTTCGTCGACCACTCGCTGACCGACCAGTCCTCGATCCTGCGATTCGTCGAGGACAACTGGAAGACCGGTCGCATCGGCGACGACTCGTTCGACGAGCGCGCCGGGGTGCTCGACCCGATGTTCGACTTCAGCGCGGGACCGCAGCCGACGCTGACCTTGGATCCCAAGACGGGCGCGGCGAAGTAGCACTCGCGTCAAACCAATGCAGCGGCGGCAGTGGGCAATTCGCCCACTGCCGCCGCGGGATTATGGTAGCTCAGCTCTTCGGCAGGCTCGCGGTGCCCGCACCCGCGATGATCAGCGGCACGTGGCGGCCTTCGGGAGTCGCGCCGCCGTGCTCGGCGATCTTCGATTTGCCCGCGGTGTAGACGGTTCCCGCCTGCTCGGTGGCGTAGATGTCGGGCACGCGTGTGTCACCCGGCTGGGTGCCGAAGTAGGCTGCCACATCGGCGCCGGCATAGATCTTGTCGATACCGGAGGCGTGGAACGGCTTCGGGCTTCCGGCGACATCGGTGCCGTCACCGTTGCGCGCCGGCAACTGATCCTTCACAAACGCGGAGGGTGAATCGTAATAGACGCCGGTTGTCGAATCCGGATGGGCCGCAAGATAACCGGTGAGGTCCGCCTCATGCAAGCCGTCGATCGAGACCAGCAGCACGTGCGTGCCGGAATTCTTGTCGCCGTCGCCGTTCCCACAGCCCGCGGTAAGGCACCCGCCGCTGCGCCCGTGGCCGCGTCCAGCCTGCCGACCTGCCTGAACTTCATTGTGTGACTCCCTCGTCGAACGGAACGCATGCGGCACACGTGCACTCGGTTTGCAAGGGATGAACCCGGATCAACGGCGCCGGAAGGCGCCGCAAATGTGGCGCTGCCCCACCTGGTTAGAGCGGTCCAGGCAGGGCAGCTGTCGCTCATTCAACGGGTCGGTCCTGAGAGCTGGGCACAGGTTTGTTGAGAGTCTGCTGAGAACGCACGCGTCGCGTTACCGATGCGAATGCGCACGCACCACCGCGGCGGTCAGCAACTCGACGAACCCGCTGACCTTGCCAGGCTCGACTCCGCTGTCCCAGGTGCAACCGACCGCCTCGCCCACCGGATCCGCCTGGGCCAGCGCGGTCAGCGAGAGCGGGGCCTGGGAAGCGTCGAGGGGGATGACGGTGACCAAGCCGATTGACCCGAGGCGGCCTTCGGTTCAGGTCCAGTTCTTCGCGACTGGACGACAAGGTCGGTGGTGGGCTCGTAACGTCTGGAGTCGTGGATCCGAAACTTGCCGACGATCTGGCTGAGCTGCCCGCCTTACTGGACGCCGTCCGTGACGCGGCCGAACAGGTGCTGACCGGGATCGACAAACGCCCTGTGGCGCTGCCGCAGGATCCAGTTCCGGCTCTGCCACTACCGGACCAGGGAATCGGGCTGCGCCAGGCACTTTCGGAGTTCCAGCACCGATGGGGACCGAGTTTCTCGGACAGCGCGGGTCCGCGGTATCTCGGTTTCGTCATCGGCGGGGCTACTGCGGCATCGATCGCGGGTGACTGGCTGACCAGTGCGTTCGACCAGAACGCCATGTCCAGTGGTGATTCCACGGCGACCGACCTGGAGCATGAGACCCTCGCCTGGATCGGCGAGCTCTTCGGTCTGGAACAGCACACCGGCGCGTTCGTCAGTGGGGCGACCACCTCGAGTTGCGTTGGGCTCGCGATCGCGCGTCGCCGCCTGCCCCGCGACGGCGCACCGACCCGGTCTCAGCCGATTTTCAGCTCCATTCGCGTGCTTGCCGGCCGTGCAGCAGAGAGAATCGACTCTGACGAAGGAGTCCCATGGAACCGATTGTGTCCGTCACCGGCGGCAAGATACGAGGCCGGTCCAGTGCTGGTGTCAGTACATTTCTCGGCGTGCCGTACGCCGCGGCGCCGGTCGGGCCCGCCCGTTTTCAATTGCCGACGCGGGCGCCGGAGTGGTCCGGGGTTCGTGACGCGCTCACCTACGGTGCGACGTGCGTCCAGTCGCCCTACCCGCCGCCGATCCATGCGCTGATCGGCAGCGACGGCATCCCCGGGGACGAGTATCTGAACGTCAATGTCTGGACGCCAGACCCGGGTGGGTCCGGACTGCCGGTCATGGTGTGGATTCACGGTGGCGCGTTCGTCCGGGGTTCGAATGCCCGCGCGATCTATGACGGCGCGTCGTTCGCGCGCGACGGGATCGTGCTCGTCTCGATCAACTACCGCCTCGGCATCTCCGGATTCGCCGCCATCGCGGACGCACCGCTCAATCGCGGTCTGCACGATCAGTTGTTCGCACTGAACTGGGTGCAAGAGAACATCGAATCCTTCGGCGGCGACCCGAACAATGTCACCATCTTCGGCGAGTCCGCCGGTGGGATGAGCGTCGCGACGCTGCTCGCGTCACCTCGTTCGCGCGGGCTGTTCCGCCGGGCAATCATGCAGAGCGGCAACGGATCCGCGGTCGCGGCAGCAAACGACGCGCGCAAACTCGCCGGTGAGCTCGCCGCGAAGGCCGGGATCAGCGCGACCGCAAGCGATTTCGGCAAACTCGGACCGGCCGAGCTGCAAGCCGCCCAAGACGCGACCGCCCTCGACCTGATGACCAACCCCGATCCCGCGCGGTGGGGCGCGACGGTGATCGCCAACGGCCTCGGCATCATGAGCCTGTTCCCGGTGATCGACGGTGACGTCATCGAGGGCCCGGCGACCGATGTCCTTGCCGCACAACCAGACCGTGCCGTCCCGCTCATCGCGGGCTGCACCCGCGACGAATTCCGCTTCTTCACCGTTCCGACGGGAGTCGCCGCCACGATCACCGCCGACACCCTCCCGTACATGCTCACCCGCTACGGCATCTCTCCCACGCTCGCCGACATCTACACCGCAAACCACCCAGCGGCCACCCCCGCCGACGTTTTCGCCGCGATAGTCACCGACCGCGCATTCCGGTCCGGCACCCTGCGCCTGGCCCAAACCAACGCCGCGGCAGCCCCCACCTACGCCTACGAATTCGCCTGGCCCTCCGGCATCGACAACCTCGGCGCCTGCCACGTCCTGGAGATCCCCTTCGTCTTCGACGCCCTACCCTCAGCCCACACCTTGACCGGCCCCAACCCACCCCAGCCCCTCGCCGACGAAATCCATTCATCCTGGGTAGCGTTCGCTAAAACCGGCAACCCCGGCTGGCCCCAATTCCAGCCTGACACCCACCCTGTCCAAATCTTCGACTCACCACAATCAACGGCCGTCAGCAACCCACGCGCCGACGAACTAGCCGCACTACGCGAATCCTTCGGGTAGGACGGAAGCCACGATTCGCATTGGGTTGCGATAATGCACGCATCGTCATGCTCCTGGTAATCAACAGTCGCTGGCGGGCGCCGAGCACTGAGTACCGACTGCGTCCCGAACGTACTGTAAGTAGCCGCATGGCGCACGGTCGGCGAACGGTCCGCTTCTGCCGATGAGCGAGCGTCTCTAGGGCTGCCCGCGCTCATGCCGCTGCGGGCGTGTGGACGGGTCGGGCGGCGTACTTCGCGCCCTCGACGCCGATCACCTAAGTATCGCCGACATCCGGCGTTCGGGTGCGTTCGGCCTCAATGCCGGACGCCCGGCCTGCTCAACCAGATCCCCTGGGTACCCGCACCTGGTACGGCTGCCGGCAGGGAGTACTGCTTGCGTTCGTCACAGTCGGCGAGGATCGACGACGCTCTTGATCGTTCCTTCTTGCGTGGTCGATCGAAATGCGGTCTCCACCTCGGACAGGCCGAAGTGCCCGGTGACCAGCGCGTCGAGGTTCACCACGCCCCGAGTGACCAGGTCGATCGCGGTCGGCCAGGTGTTGGCGTAGCGGAATACGCCGGTCACCGACAACTCACGGTTTTGAATCACCGGCACCGGCAGTGGGACATCGGCGGCTCCCATGCCGACCAACACAACCACACCGCCCGGGCGCACCGCGTGGATGCCGGACCGAATAGCCGGCACCGCACCAGATGCGTCGATGAAGCAGTCGACGCCGAGATCCAGTGCAACGATGTCTTCTTTCCGGGGATCGATCACGACATCAGCGCCGAAGCGGTTGGCCCGTTTTCGGCGAAAATCGCTGACATCGGTTATCACGACTTCCTTGGCTCCGTATGCCTTGGCGACCTGAGCGGTGATCAAACCGATCGGTCCCGCTCCGGTGATCAGCACTCGGCTCCCCACCGTGAACCCCGCCTTGCACGCGGTCGCGATGCCAACCGACAAAGGCTCCATCAGGCCTGCGGCCTCGTCGGTGACGGCGTCCGGTACCGGCCAGGCGAAATGGCTTTGAATTGCCACATATTCGACGAACGCGCCGTCGACACCCGGCGTGGCGTAAAACCGCATGTGCGGGCACAGATTGTATTGCCCGGCACGGGATTCCGCCGAGTTCGGGTCCGGGCGCTGCGGTTCGATCGACACGCGCTCGCCGATCCGATCGGCGGGGACCGCGCTGCCGACAGCGACGATCCGCCCGCCGGACTCGTGCCCGAGCACCAGGGGTGACTCCACACGCCAATCACCCAGCGCCCCGTCGTGCCAGAAATGGACGTCGGAGCCGCAGACGCCGACAGCTGTCACTTCGACCAGGACCTGATCGGGGTCCAGCGTTAGTAGGGGGCGTTCTTCGACTGCGAGTTCCTGTTTCGCCAGCAGCACACTGGCCCGCATCGTGTTCGGCAGTGCCGTTGTCATCACGTTTCCTTTCGTCGGCCGCTCCCGCGCCGACGGGGCGGGCGGTCTATCGTCACGACGATGACCTGAATGCCCTTGTCCCGGTTGTTTGGTTACCCGGCCGGCGACCGCAGCTGCCGATTCCCGGGATACACCACAGCCCCCGGGCCACCTCTGGGGGCGGCCGTGTGAGGAAGATCAGTTGCCGTCGGTGAGCCGCACGGACGGAAGCAAGCCGAAGCTCCGCGGGCGATGGCACGACGAGGCAGCATGGGGTCGGATGAGTCGTGAAGACGGGAACCCGAACCGACAAGAGCAGATTCGGGGTCCGAGTCCCTGACGGTGCGCACCTTATCCGGCTTGGAATAGCCAAATCCGACCTCGACCGTCGAGATACCCCACGAAAACGCTGGTCAGCACCGGCCTGATCTTGATACCGCCCCGCCCAGGGCTCTGTACGGCTAGGACCAGATTCGCAATCTGCGTGGGGCGGCCCGATAGCTAGATCGGGTACGAAGAGGTATCTGAACCTCTCCTCATCCAGAGCAATGGCGCCGGCCTGTTCGGCGATGATGAAAGCGCCAGCCAGCGCGTCGATTGCGTGGAACATGCCGATGAAGCCGGCGACCGCCCCTCCGGCGGCGACGTTGACGAGGGCCAGGGCCGCCGATCCCATGGTCCGCACCGTGCACGACCGTGCCGACAGCTCCTTGTGCATGCGGATCGGGCCCGGCCAGGGTTGGTGGCATGCCCGCTCGGTCATCACGATCGACCATCGAGTCGTGACGTCGAACTGCAGTGCAGCACTTCGTTATTGCACATCGCCGGGCCGTCGCGAACGGCGCTGAAGACCTCGTCGCGGTAGGGGGTCGGACACGACCGCGACGGCGGGTCCTGCAGGGTCGACGAGGGCCGGGCTGAAACTCGACCATGGCAACACCGTCCTGCGGGCCGCGGAGATGTTCACCCTCGTGACCACCTCCCTGCTCATCCTCTCCAGCGACACCCTGCCGATAGACACCGACGAGCACGTTCGCTGGTTCACACAGACATAATTTTCACCCGATCATCATGGCATCGGCAGACCCGCCCCCTCTGATCGTCAGCGAACCGCCCCGCAGCACTTCTTGTATTTGCGCCCTGAACCGCACCAGCACGGGGCATTACGCGGCGGTGGCCAGTCGACAGTGGCCGGTCCCTCCCGCGCAGACCGCTCGACGTAGTCGAGCCTGGTCTGCTGATCCTTGGGGTCGAGGCCGTGCTCGGCAGCGAAGGCCATGAGGTCATCGACGCGGGTGGGCACCAACTCCAGTCGTGGATGACCCTGCTCGGCCAGATCTCGCCAGGCTTTCTCGGTGGTACGGAAGTAGGAATCCTCGTCAAGATCCTGGCTGTTGTCCGTGTGGACCAACCCGGCCGAGAGTGCCCGCTCGACGTCAGCCCGGACGAAGTAGGTCGCCGCTCCCCGTTCGGGGCGATTTGGGCGCCGCGCGCCGCGCGCGAAATCGTCGAGCATACGAGTGAGGTCCGTGTGCGCTTGCGCGGTTCGCTCATCGAGTTCGTCCGGCGGCAGACCTAGTGCGCGGCGCACCCGAGCCCGTCCCTGCAACTCGGGACGTGCGAATAGGGCCGACTCGTCGATCTCGCCCGAATCCACGTCCCGGCAGGCAATGTTGAACCACGTGAGAGCGTCGTCCAGGCGCCCTCGCGCTTCCAGGAACTCGGCGACCAGGCTCGCCGGCCCCGGATGAACATGGCTCCGGCCGAGCCGGGCGATTTCGGCATCGACCTCATCGCGCCTGCCGAGCGTCACCAGCACATCCAAACGCTCGGCCGCCGCGAATTGAGCGTTCTCGGCAGACGCATTGGCGATAAGCTCATCGTAGATCTGCAAGGCCCGTTCGGTTTCGCCCGCGGACTTCGCCTGTCCAGCAACGTCCAACAGGATCTCGGCGCGCTCCTGCGAATCGCCGCCCAGATCGCGCCCGACCGCCTGCCGCTGATTCAACACGACCGGCAGCCTACCCTGTGTTTCACAGTGGGTGAGGGCGTGCTGCTCTCGGGTGATCGCCAGACCGGCGTTCTCAGGGTGCTGATTCTTTCTCCGGCACCACGTACCGCTGGTCGATCTCCCAACAGTTGCTCACTGGCAGATGCATGATCTTGTGCCGTAACGGATCCCGAACTGAAGTTGCCGTGATAGTGCAACCGCGCTCCGGAGTCGGCGCCGATTCCAACAACCGCAGCACCACGGCACCCGGTTGTCCGCCAGTGGTCCGCACTCGGAGCCGTAGCGGTCGGCTGCCGCGGCCACCACCGACGTGTTCTCGCAGATCGATATCCGTTCGGCGCCGGTGAAAACCGGTGGTTCGCAGGTCAGTTGACGCAAGGTGAGGATTACTGGCTGACCGGAGTCACGGCAGGTGCGCAGCACGCAGCCGGTGGCGGTTCCGGCGGCGGACGCACCCATCACAAACCTCCTCGCTCACGTCCCGGAAAGTCGACGACCACCGACCGGCAGGATGCGATGATGTTCATCTGCGCCATTCGTGAGCAGCCACCACCCCATCACCCGGAGTCACGACCGCGCAACAGCGACAGTGCCGCGTCGACGTCATCGGGCGAGAATGCGGCCGGGTCGAATTCCTCGGCCGAATTCAGCCCCAGCCACTGCACCCAGTCCTCATGCTCCTCATCGTCGGGATCGGCCAAGATGCCGAGCAGCGCCTCATACCCGCCGATGCCGCCGCAATCCTCCGGCGGCGCCGCCCGCCGACCACCAGTACAGCGCGGATAACCGCCCCCTGCTTCTCGCGGGCCCGACTTCTCTACAACGATGCGGTGCCGCCAGTCGTCACCGAAGTCATAGACGTAGTCCAGCTTGCCCGACGTCACCACCTGCTCGAGAGTGACCTTCGCGTCCGAGCGGATCTCCAGATCGGGGTCGGCCTGACCGAATTGGCCGTACGCGGTCTCGAAAACGTACAGGTGCGCGCGATCCCAGTCGAATGCGATCTGCAGCACCTGGTGCAGCCTGCGCAGGGGCATGTCACCGGGTACCTCCAGCCGGCGCCAGATCGGCGGTTTCGCCCCGACGAGATCGACCCCGCAACCGCAGGATCGGCGCGGTACCAGCCCGCTTGGTGCGCTCGGCGGGAAGCTTCGGCGGCTTCGGACCACGCACCCTGATGTCGGGGGCCCGGTCGACCAGGCTCTCCACCATCGCCAACAGCCCGGCCAGATCCACATCCTCGTGCCCACCATGCGGCGGCTTGGGCTCCGGCGACAGCGGCAGGGCACGCAGCCGTGCCCGTAGCAGGGTGGCGAAATACGGATACTCGCCCGGATCCCGCGCGATCGTGTTGTCGTGCACGGCGCGGGCATCCATGGCGATTTCGGCGCGACGCCGAAATTCCTTCGGCTCCAACGGAACCTCGGCGAGCGAAACTCCGTTGCGCCGGGCGGTCCGATGGACTTCGTCGAGAGCGGTGCGCAGATCCCCGGGATCGAACACATCGATGGACACCGCCGCACCGCAATCGGTCGGATCAATCAGCACACATATCGCGTGCGCCACAGCGGCCCGTTCGAACAACGCCGCCACCGTGACCGTGTCACCGTCGGGCTCTTCCAACGCGACACAGCCGCGCACCACCGCAGCCGCCATCAGCCCGTCGACCCTGCGAAAGTCGAGTGGTGTGGTGTCGGGGTGTACCCTACCGCCACCGGACTCCCGCGCGGTTGGCGACCGCGCGAGAGCGGACCTATCGGGGGCGGGCGTCGTTATCGACATGGTCGTCAGTACCCGCGTTCGCTGGGTCGGAACGTCTCGCTCAACCGCTATACGCGAATCAGGATGTGGCCGTCGGTCCCATGATCCGGCGCGGGGCCGACGGCCACGTCGGTTCAGGCGGCGCGGTAGCGCTTGGCGAGCTCGGGGCTCTGCGCCCCGAAGGCGGCGAGGTCGGCCTGGAAGATCGCGTCCAGGAGGCTGGCGTCCTCGACGCCTGGGGTGCAGACGGTCTCGCCCAGCTCCAGGCCGCGCAGGCTGGCGGTGACGACGTCGTCGGCCGTCATGCGGGGCACCATGCTCATGTCGATGCCCTGGCGCTCGTGGAACTCGGTTGCCACCACGCCTGGGCACACGACCTGCACGTTGACTCCCGTGCCCTCAAGCTCTGCGCTGAGGGTCTGGGACATCGCGACGAGGTAGGCCAGGGTCCCGGCGTAGACGACGCGGCGGGGCATCTGGGAGTGCGTGGCGGGGCCGCTGAAGGCGATCATGCCGGCCACGTTGATGATTGTGCCTTCGCCGAGCTCCTGCATGCCCGCGACCACGGCGCGGGTGAGCATCGTGGAGGCGAGGACCTTGACGTTGACGAGTTCCCTGGCCTTGTCGGCGGGGAGCTCGGCGAGCGGCATGTAGTAGGCGACCCCGGCGTTGTTCACGAGCATGGTCAGCGGCTCGGTCGCGCAGATCTCGGCGACCGTATCGACGCCTGCGCCGGTGGACAGGTCAGCGGCTACGACCCCGATTTTGACGTCAGGGTGCGAATCGGCGAACTGTTCCAGGCGCTCCTTTCGCCGGCCTACGATCACCAGGTCGTAGCCGTCGGCAGCCAGGCGCTCGGCGAAGGCCTTGCCGATTCCGGAGGTGGCGCCGGTGACGAGTGCGAACTTGCTCATGCCATTCCTTTCAATTGCCGACCATGGCGGCCGGAGTTCGGCTCCCGTGGAGCCAGGTCATTTCCGCCTGGTACTTGCGTGCGACGGCTTCTGGTTGGTCGTCGCCGAGGTGATCGGGTCCAACGTGGTAACCGTTGCGATTCAGGTACCAGGCAAGGCACCGGTAGGACTGGCGGTAGGCCGTCAGTTCGTGCGGGTCGATGTCGAGGCGGGCGTTGGGCAGGGCCGGAGTGAGAGTGTCTTTCTCGTAGATCGAGGTGATCCGCGTGATGCGCCACACGCCGTCGTGGCCGCGCTCGGCCCGGTACTGCGACCGGCAGGCGGAGGCGAAATCGGCTTCGACGCCGTCGATGTCAACCCGCCACTCGATGATCAGTGGCAGTTCGGCCAGTGCACGGTCCCAGTCAATGTGGACCGCTGGCGGGGACGGTGCACTGCGTAATCATGTCGCGCGTGGCGCGCACGAAGTTCACGCCGCTTCCCTGGAACCAGCTCATCTCGACAACGGAGTCTTCAGCGAAGCAGTCGGCCATCTGGTCGTACCAGCCGCGATCGCGGCTCTGCCGCTCACGCAGCACCAGCTGCCTCTCGGACCTGCTTGCGGTGACGCTTCGCACCCCGGAGCTGCGAAACGGCAGACCCCAGAACCTACTGGCGAGTTACTTGTTCCCTGTGTCTGAGCTAGGACTCCGGGGCCGCTTACTGACGGCTCGGGAGCATCGCGAGCGCCTGCGACCGCTGGGCGACCAACTCGTCGTAGGTGCCGTCGCGCTCGGCCCACCGGTGCATCAGCACGCCCTTGACGAGGATCTCGTGCGGAGTGGGGTCGGTCTGGAGCAGGTCCATCACCTCGGTGGCGAACTCGGCCAATTCGAGCGCGCGGGGGTTGCGCTGTGCGTGCTCCGGCGTGGTGGCGACAGCCGGAGGGACGAGTTCGGACACCTCGATGCCAGTGCCGTCCAGTTGCGCGCGCAACGCCTCGGAGTAGGCGTGCACGCCGGCCTTCGAGGCGGCGTAGGTTGGCATGACCGGGAACGGCAGGAACCCGATGCCCGAGGTGACCGTGATGATGGTGCCGGTGCCGCGCCCGATCAGGTGCGGGGTGAGCGCGTCGATGAGGCGGATGGTGCCGAGGAGGTTGGTGTCGATCGTCTTCTCCGCGGCACTGAAGTGTGCGGGATCGCGCAGGTCCTCGGGGATCATGACCCCGGACATCGTCACGATCGTGTCGAGGCTCGGGTGGCTGTGGAGGATCGTGTCGCGGGCACGGTCGATGCTGTCCTGGTCGGTCACGTCGATGGGAACGGTGGCGAACCCCTCAGCCGCGAGTTGGTCGAGCAGGTCGGTTCGTCGGCCGCCGACGATGACGGCGCTGCCGGCCGCGGCGAAGCGGCGAGCGAGCTCGAGACCGATTCCCGAGGTAGCGCCGGCGATGAAGACGGTGCGGTTGGTGATGTCCATTGATTGCTCCTGCTCAGGGCGCCGACAGCGACAAGCTAGTGGGCGCACTCGATGATGGTTTGGGTTACCGGTCGGGGCTTCCATGCGAGGATGCGCTCGGCCTTGCCGAGGTGACCGCGTACTTCTTGCCGAGGCTGGGGACGAAGGATCGCGTGCGCCGGTCGAACTGTCCCACCAGCCGCATCACGTGGACGAACGACGGGCCGCCGCCCGTCTCGGCGCACGTCGCGATCGGGGAACGCACGGCTGCTTCCCAGTCGAGGCTGCGCACGCTCGTGCGGACCGCGTAGCCGTACCGCAGATCCACGAGGTGAGAAGCCGGTGCCGCCGGCGACCAGCACGATCTTCGGCATCGCCGTTTTCAGCTCCTTTCCTGTGCGGCGACACCTTCAGTGTTGATCTGTTCTCCGGCCGGAGGCAGTACCCCCGTCTTCCGGGGTCCCATCAGGGCCCCCTTAGCTGAGGGGGCCCTGAACTACGATGCTGAATATGAGCGACAACGACCGCGCCAACGTGCTCGGCAGTTACCTCCGTGCCCGGCGGGCGCTGGTCACTCCGGAGCAGGTCGGGCTTCCGGCGGGTGCGAATCGCCGCGTTCCCGGGCTTCGCCGTGAAGAAGTCGCCATGCTCGCGGGCATCAGCGCCGACTACTACCTGCGGCTGGAGCGCGGTCGCGACAAGAACCCCTCACCGCAGGTCCTCGAATCGCTCGCGCGGGTCCTGCACCTTGACGAGCTCGAACAGGAATACCTCCTCGGCCTGGCCGCCTCGCGCCCAAGGCCGCAGCGGCGCCGGAAGCCTGAACGCGTGCCCGCGCGGTTGCATCAGCTCCTGGCGAGCGTGCAGGTTCCTGCGTTCGTGGAAGGGCGCGCGTTCGATGTGCTTGCATCCAACCGGCTCGCAGTCGCGCTCTCTCCGCGCCTTCAGCCCGGGTACAACCGTCTCCGATCGCTGCTCCTCGATCCTGAGGAGCAGGCGTTCCAGCAGGACTGGACGCGCTCCACGGAAGGATTCATCGCTGCCTTCAGAAAGTCCATCGGCGACGGCATTGACAACCCGCGATTCGTGGAACTGGTGGGCGAGCTTGCCCTGTCGAGCGAGCGGTTCCGAACTCTCTGGGCGCGCCACGACGTCCGCAGCCTCGAAGGCGGCACCACCACCGTGAATCATCCCGTCGTCGGTGAGCTGCGCCTGCACCGAGACAAGCTCCCTGTCGACGATCTGCTCCTGGTCCTCTACTACGCCGATCAGGGTAGCGAGAGCGATGAGAAACTACGCCTCCTCGCCTCCATGGCCCAGACAACACCCACCCCGACGCGCGTCGGATCACAAACGGCTGAACTGAACAGCCACCTCGAACCCCACGGTGACATGACGGGTCTGTCGAGATAACGGCTCTGGTGCACATTCGGTGGTGCCGCCTGGTGGGAACCTCGGCTCCGATGCCAGGCACAATGCCGGGTAGAGCCCTGAAAACATCAGGGCAATCAGCGTTGCGTCCGAGCGAGCGTCGCAAGACGCAGGTTCGTGACCTGCAACTGCCGTGCGGTGCTCACTTCGAGATCCCGGATCTGCACGTCGTCGAGGCGACCGCACAACCGACCCCAATGCACGGCGACCTGGTCGCCGACGGTGGCATCCGGCAGCGCACTGTATCCATCGGACCACACGTCCGCCCGCTCTATCGACGGCGCGGAAAGTTCGAGTGTCCGCCCGTTCCAGCCGAGACGTCGGCACCGGACGGCCAAGCCGGTCTCGTCGCAGGAAACCACTGTCCCCCAAGTGATTCGGCAGTTGTCGAGCACACTGATCGGATGCTCGTCCACCCCTCGGCCCAGCAGCCGCGACCACGGGTACACGCCGAACACATGGAAGCAATGGTTGGCGGCCGCCTCGGTGGCCAGTCCCGGGGTGAGATGAGTCCAGTAGGCACCAGCCACCGGACCGATCACCGCGAGCAACTCGGCAATGAAATCGCCGGGGTCCAGCCGCGCGCCGACTCCCCCACCGAGCCAATATGATTCGACGAGTCGACTGTCCAGCGGATCGTCGATCCCGGTCAGCCGGGACATCACCCGCAGATATGGCCAGACGCCGGAAAACCGCGTGGCGACGGCCCGAATCTCGGCGGCAGACCCGCTGCGCAGTGTGGCCGCCTCCGCGGGGCCGCAGTAGCCGAGCCGATTGGGCGCGTAGGTGTAGCGCGCGAACATCTCCGTGCCCGGGATGTCCATCACCCCTGTGACTTTCGGATGAGGTCGGCGATGCCCTGCACGACATAGCCGCCGGGGACAACGAGAATCACCAGCGCCGCCCAGCCGACGACGTGCAGCGCGACGATGGTCGTGACCATCCCGAAAATGCTGCGCCGCCGGGGCCGGTCCAGTCCGACCCACGAGTCGCCCAGCACGATCGGGTATTTGGTGATCGCAACGATGACAGGTACCTCCCTCACCCGACGTCAACAGATACGCGGCAACTGCTCACCGGCTGGCAACGCGACCACTCGGGTACCGCCCAATGCCGTGCGCGCGACGACCATCCCAGGATGTTCCTCGACGCACACACCGATGATCTCGGCCCGCGCACCGAGCGGATGATCGCGCATCACGGCCAGCACCCGCTCCGCATCCTGTGGCGCCACGAAAGCGACCAGCTTGCCCTCGTTGGCGACATACATCGGGTCCAGGCCGAGCAGCCCGCAGGCATCGCGCACTTCGGCGGGCACCGGAAGCTTCCGCTCGTCCAGCGCGACACCGACTTTCGCGACTCCCGCGATCTCGTTGAGCGTCGCCGCCACGCCACCGCGGGTCGGGTCCCGCAGCACGTGCACATCCACGCCGGTCGCCAGTATCGCTGCGACCAGACCGTTGAGCGGCGCGGTATCGCTGACCACCGTGGTGCCGAATTCGAGCCCTTCGCGACAGCTCATCACAGCGACACCGTGCACGCCGATATCGCCGCTCACGAGGATGACATCGCCCGGTGCCGCGCGCTGGGGCCGAATGTCCACGCCCTCGTCCACCACGCCGATACCCGCGGTATTGATGAAGATCCCGTCGCCATGCCCGGAATCGACCACCTTGGTATCACCGGTGACGAGCTTGATGCCCGCGGCGAGCGCCGCCGTGCCCACCGCCTTGGCGATGTGCGCGATATCCGCCAGCGCGGTGCCCTCCTCCAGGATGAACGCCGTCGACAGCACCATCGGCCGCGCACCGGACATCGCCAAGTCGTTGACGGTGCCGTTGACGGCGAGGTCGCCGATCGAGCCGCCGGGAAACACCAGCGGCTTCACCACGAACGAATCGGTCGAGAACGCCAGCCGGGCGCCACCGAGCGTGACCACCGCGGAGTCGCCCATCCCGGCTTCGGCGGCGGAGCCGAAGGCGGGCAGGAAGAGATGCTCGATCAATTCACCGGACATCGCGCCACCGCCGCCGTGTCCCATGACGATATTCGGCGAGTCCCGCAGCGGCATCGGGCACACCCAGTTCTCCATGTCGATCGTCGGGGCCCCCGCAGGCATCCCGATATTGTCAGGCATGAGCCACCTGCTCGGGTTGATCCAACCGCCGGTACAGGTAGTAGGCGGCGCACGCTCCCTCCGATGAAACCATGGTGGCGCCCAACGGATTTCGTGGCGTGCACTCCTTGCCGAACGCGGCGCACTCGTGCGGCTTGATCAAGCCCTGCAATACCTCGCCGGACCGGCAGATCGAGGACTCCGCGGTGCGCAGGTCACCCACCGAGAACCGCTGTTCGGCGTCGTAGTCGCGGTAGCGTTCCGACAGCCGCCACCCGCTCTGTGGGATCACGCCGATCCCGCGCCAGGCGCGGTCAGTCACTTCGAAGACGTCTCGCAGCATCTGCTTCGCGGGCGTATTCCCTGCGGCCATCACGGCCCGCGGGTACGCGTTCTCCAACTCGTGCCTGCCCGCTTCCAACTGGATCACGGTGCGGCGGATGCCTTCCAGGATGTCCAGTGGTTCGAACCCGGTGACGACCATCGGCACCCGATACTTCTCGGCCAGCGGCGGATACTCCTCGGTGCCCATCACACTGCACACATGCCCGGCGGCAAGGAATCCCTGCACCCGGCAGCTCGGTGACTCCATGATCGCGGCGATGGCGGGCGGGACGAGCACATGCGAGACGAGCAGCGAGAAGTTCTCGATGCCGAGCCGCTTCGCCTGGTACACGGTCATGGCGTTGGCAGGAGCCGTGGTTTCGAATCCGATGCCGAAGAATACGACCTCGCGATCTGGGTTCTCCCTGGCGATGTTCAGCGCGTCCAGCGGTGAGTAGACCACACGGACGTCGCCGCCCTCGCTCTTGACGTGGAAGAGGTCCTTCTTGCTGCCCGGCACCCGCAGCATGTCGCCGAACGAACAGAAGATCACGCCGGGTTGCGCGGCGATCTCCAGCGCCTTGTCGATCACTTCGAGCGGGGTGACGCAGACCGGGCAGCCCGGACCGTGGATCATCTCGATTTCGTCCGGCAGCAGTTGGTCGATGCCGTGCCGGATGATCGAATGCGTCTGGCCACCGCAGACTTCCATGATGGCCCAGCGTTTGCTGGTGGCGGCATGAATCGTGTCGAGCAGGTTCTTCGCCAGCTCCGGATTGCTGAACTCGTCGAGATACTTCATGGCGTCACCTCGGTATCGGGTCGCGGCTGGGTGGGTTCGGCTCCTTCGGCCGTGGGATCGGCGAGGCCCGCCTGTTTGGCGGCGCGCGCGAAACCGTCACCGAACTCTTCGTTCAACACCCCGAGGTGCTCGAATTCGGCCAGGGTCCGCAGCGCGGATTCCTCGTCGAGGCGCTGGATGGCGAAACCGACGTGGACGACCACGTAGTCACCGACGGCAGCGTCCGGAATGTATTGCAGGCACACATCTTTGTGCACGCCGCCGAAGTCGACGACGGACATCAGCGTGCCGTCGCGCTCCTGGAGGCTGAGCACCTTTCCTGGGACTGCCAGGCACATCGTTGGCTCTCCTTTCGCTCAGCCCGCGCCCGCGGCCAGTATCTGCCCGAACGCGAGACCACCATCGTTCGGCGGCAGCCGTCGATGACAGAGGACATGGAATCCGTTTTCCCGCAGCAACATTCGTGACTGCGACAACAGCAAGGCATTCTGAAAGACCCCGCCCGACAGGGCGACGGTCGTCGATTCGCTCGCGCAGGCGAGCGCAAGTTCGAGGGTCAGGTGCGCCACCGCCTGATGAAAGCGCGCGCCGATCACGGCCGGTGCGACGCCTCTGGCCGCGTCGGCCACCACCGCGGCGATCACCGGCGCCGGATCGATCACGACGGGATCGGCGTCGTGATCCAGGACGAATCGGTAGAGCAGCGGCGACAGGTCGGAGCCGCCATCGCCCGCTGACGCGGCGAGAGCGGTCGAGCCGGTATCGACGGCGTCCGAGCTGTCACCATGTGGATCGCCCGCGACTCGACGGACACCGGTCGCGGGATCGACCTCGCGTGAGATTCCCTCCAGTTCGATCGCCGCCTGCGCCTCGTAATCCGCGACATGCCTTACCCCGGCCAGCGACGACACCGCGTCGAACAATCGACCCATGCTCGAGGTGGGCACGCAACCGAGGCCGGTATCGAATTGATGTGCCAGCACCCGTCTTTCGTTCGGCGGGCAGGCACCGACCGAGGTAATGGACGGCGACCACTCGAGGCCCGCCGCCCACAGGTGGGCCAGTGCCATCCGATACGGCCTGTGCACGCTGGCATCGCCACCGGCCAGCGGCACGTATTTCAGGTGTGCGAGTCGCCGGAAGCCTTTGTAGCCCGCCGACAGGACCTCACCGCCCCAGACCGCGCCGTCCGGCCCGAACCCGGTCCCGTCGAAGGCGAGGCCGACGACCGTTGCCGATTCGCTGAGCCCGTGCTCGCCCATGACGGCGGCGATGTGGGCGTGATGATGCTGGACGGTGCGGACCGGCCGATCGCCCGCGTGCTGGCGTGCCCAAGCCGTCGAGCGGTATAGCGGGTGCGCGTCGACCGCGAGCTGAATCGGGCGTACGCCGGTGAGCTCCTCCAGATGCTGTTGCGCATCGTCGAACGCACGCAGCGTGGCCAGGTCGTCCATGTCGCCGATGTGCTGGCTGAGCCACGCGTAACGGCCGTCGGCCACCGCGCAGGTGTTCTTGAGATCGCCGCCTACCGCAAGCGTGGGTGGTGCGGGGACGGGTAGCGCCAACGGGAGTGGCGCATAACCGCGGGAGCGCCGTACCGGCAGTTCGATGCCGTCGACCAAGCGCACCACCGAGTCGTCGCACGGGACGAGGATGCGCCGATCGTGCGACAGCCAGCCGTCGGCGATATCGGCCAGACGTTCCCTGGCGTCATCGTTGTCGTAGCAGATCGGCTCGCCGCCGAGATTGCCCGACGTCATCACCAGCGCTTGCGGGCCGGGTCGATCGCCGGGCAGTCCGAACAGCAGCGCATGCACTGGGGTGTAGGCGATCAGTACACCGAGATCGGGGTTACGTGGCGCAACGGATTCGGCGAGTGCGCGCCCGCCACGGGGCAGCAGCACGATCGGTCGCTGCGAGCCGGTCAGCAGTGCGGCAGCGGTCTCATCGATGCGGGCGATCATGCGTGCCGTGGTCAGATCCGGCACCATCACGGCAAAGGGCTTGTCGCCGCGGCGCTTTCGCCTGCGCAGCTCCGCGACGGCCGACTCGTCGGCGGCATCGCACGCGAGGTGGTAGCCGCCGATGCCCTTGACCGCGAGAATCCCACCCGTCCGGAGCCGTTCCCGTGCGGCCGCCAACGGATCGCCCGCAACCGAATGACCATCGGCATCGGCCTGGTTCTGGTGCGGCAGTGGATCGTCCGAGCCGCTGCCGACGTAGGCGAGGGTCGGGCCGCAGTCGGGGCACGCGATCGGCTGCGCGTGGAAGCGCCGGTCAGCCGGGTCGGCGTATTCGCGGGCGCAGCGCTCGCACATCGCGAAGTCGGCCATCGAGGTTCGTTCGCGGTCGTAGGGCAGGCCCGCGATGATGGTGAATCGCGGACCGCAGTTGGTGCAGTTGATGAATGGATGGCGGTAACGGCGGTTGTCCGGATCACGCAGTTCGCGGGCGCAGTCCGCGCACATCGCGACATCGGGTGAGGCCAGGGTGCGCCCGCCGCCGTCGCGGGTGGTGTCGGCGATATGGAATCCGGTGCCACCCCGCACCGGGATGGCGGCCTCGTGCACCGATTCGATCACGGCGAGCGGCGGGGGCCGGTCCCTAACCCGGCGCGCGAATTCATCCAGATCCGTTGGCGCGCCTTCGACTTCGACGATCACGCCGGAACTGTCGTTGGACACGCTGCCGGACAGCGCCAATTCGGCGGCGGTGGTGTAGACGAACGGGCGAAACCCGACGCCCTGCACCACACCGCGCACCAGCAGTCGCCGCCGGGCCCGAGCGCCGGTCATGGCTCGTCACCCCGGCCGAGCAAGCGCAGTCCGGCCAACGCCTGCTCCGCACCCGCGTCGTCGGTCTTCTCGACCACGAAGCCCATGTGGATGATCACCCAGTCGCCGGGTTGTGCCGGATCATCCTCCAGGAGGCCGATATTCACCTTGCGCTTCTCCCCGGAGACGTCCACCAGCGCGATCTGGTTGTGATAGCCGTCGAGGATCTCGACGACCCGACCCGGAATACCGAGGCACATTGTTCAGACCTCCTGTCGGGTGGTCAGCAGATCGGTGACGACCCGATCGACGGCAGCCGCGGCCGCGTCCACCGCGGCCGCCACCGGCACGGAAAGACCGATGCCCTCGTCGACGGATTCGACCTGGCAGCCGACGACCACGGTCGGCGGCAATGTCGCGCCGAGGGCCCGGACACTCGCGAACACGGCGTCGGGATTCATGGCGTGCGCGTCGAGTTGCGCGGCACCCGTCACATCCGGCTCAGCGCGAAAGACCGTTATCTCTCCCGGCGCACCGCGATTCGGTACGGCATCGATGAGGACCAGCGCGTCCCACGTGTCCAGGAGGTCGTAGGCGAGGTGCATACCGCGAATGCCGTAATCGACCACGTGCACGCCGACGTCCGGGTGCTGCGGCAGCCGCCGCACCACCTCCGGTCCGAATCCGTCGTCGCCGAGGAAGATATTGCCGATCCCGGCGACCAGTACGTTCGCCGTCAGATTACCCCTTGTCCTCGGTCGGGGAGGTCGCTCCGCCGTTTCGCGCCGCCGACTTCGCCGGTCGCTGAACCGGTGTCTCGTGAACCGGGAGCGCCGCGCTCGGACTGTGGTTCTTCTCGTTGGTCGCTCACGATGTGCCCTTCTGTTCGTTTACTACATGTGGCGGATCTTCAAATAGCGCCTGATGTCCGGTATCGACCGGAGGCCGAGGTAGGCGCCGCCTACCACTATCAGCGCGACCACTCCCGTCGCGATCACTCCCACGATTTCCATGGCGGACCTTCCTTTCGGTTTTCGGGGCTGTCGAGTGGTTCGATTTCGTCCGGCGCGAAATACAGGTAGCGGCCATACCATGCGTGCAGGTCGGCGGCGGGGTCGTCGTCGATGACCACCCCGACGTGGGCGCGACCGTCGACGTCTTCGTGCACCGAGGTGACGCGGGCGAGTTTGCCGTCGAAGAACAGATCTTGGGCGTCGGCGCGGCGTGACGGGTGCAATCGCACTCGGCTGCCCTTGCTGACCCGCACTCCACAGATCGACACCGCGTCCGACTCTGGACTAACGGCGTTGTCCGCCAATGGATCCCACCAATCGATGCCCTCGGGTACTTCAGGGACGAGGCGAGGCTGCCCGAGGTGTGGGTCGCGCAGCACCCCGTGTAATTGCTGCATCGCGTCCGGGGTCATGGCGTCGCAGCGGTCTATGACCTGCGCGGCTCGAGGATCGGTCGCGCGGGCCTGCGCCTTCTCCTCATCGGTCATGGTCATCACCCGCAGGGTGAGGATTTCGTCGATCTCGGTGGAGTCGAACAGCGGTCCTTCACTCTGCTCGGCGACCTCCGGGTGGTCGTAGAGGATGATCGGTGAGATCAGCAGCATGCTGTGGTCGCCTGGAGGGCCCGCCAAGACCGGGAAGCAGCGGTGCTGGGCGCAGCGTGGCACGGCGGCGGCCGCGTCCGGTGGCGGCTCCAGCAGGGAAATGAACTGTGCGCCATCGAGTTCCGCGATGACGTGGGCACCGATGAACGATCGAGCGATGGCGTCGGGCTTGTCGGTCGCCGGCGCACCGATATTGCGGACCCGGATGGTGATACGGAGGTATTCGCCGTCGCGTTCGACCGACAGTGCGAGCTCACCCTCCAACGGAACTCGGGTGCGCACCAATCGCCCGGCCGGGTTGCCCGCGGCGTCGACGATCTCCTCGACATCGGTGGCACCCGAAACCGGTAGTGGCTGTGTCGTGTCCGTCAACGGCAGCGGGCCGACTGTGATATCGCACTCCACGGCTTCGTCCCAGCTGATCCAGGTCCGCGCATCGACCGTCAGATCGTCCACCGGCTTCGCGTCCCGGTCCTGGACAGCGCGGCGTTGCAACTGCAGGAACCGGACCGCGAGCGTGATCGAGGGCTGCGCGCCCGCTTCGACCAGGCATTGCGCCGACAGGCTCGAATCCTCACTGAGACCGGATTCGGCGGCGCCCTCTGGGCCGAGCACACCGAACTGCCACCGGGACTGGTTCTTGCGCGAGCTCGCCCGATAGGGATAGAGCAGGTAGCCCTCGTAGAGCACCGCGTCGGCAACGGCGCGCACCTGCGCGGACCACGGAGACTTGGTGCTGCTCATGGGATCTCCTCCAGTAGCCGCGAGACCGCGTCATCGAATCCCAGCATCCCGTGGCCGGCTTTGTAGGCGGCGAGCGCGTCGAGTGTTTCTCTGCTCAGACGCACCCAGCCGGTGTTCGGGAAATGCGCGGCCATCAGTTCGTGCCAGACCGCGACCGGCATATCGAACTTGTCCTCGCGATCCCAGGGAATCTGCTGGATCGCGAAACCGGTGCTGCCTTTGATGAATACGGTGCCGCTGAACAGGAAGGTCAACGGCACCGTGCCCTCGCGCAGCGCGTGCAGATACTTCGACCCGGTCACCTCGAAGTCGTAGGTGCACGGCATCGGCAGGTCCACCTCGGTGCCGCCGTTGAATCCGGGAATCATGGTGGCGCAGTGCATCCACAGAAAAGTCCGCTGGGTATCGCGCCAGCGCTCGCGCGGGCCGAACAGGTCGACGAGCCCAGCACTTTCCTCCTCGCTGTAGGGGCGGCGATGCGGTTCGATCCGCACTTGGGCCCGCAGCGCGATGGCGTGCACCGGGTCCGCCCCGAGTGCGGCGATCCCGACCCGAGCAGACAGGATCGGCGCCACCGCATACGGTTCCGGCTTGACGTCGAGGACCGCGAAGGTGATCGAGTTGACGGGGCTCATCGCGCGCCGCCGGGTCGCGCACGCGCCGACATCGCGGTGAAGAACTCGTCGAGATAGCGGTGGACATCCTGGCCGCCATCGAAGCCGCGCCACAGCATCCGCATCCGGCCGACGAACTCGTAGCAGGCGTCGATGGGCAGCAAGAGGCACGCGGCATCGGCGGTGCCGCGGTCGGGCACGCGGATCAGCAGCGCCTCGACGTCGTCAGCGAGCACATCGATCTCCGGGTGCCGCTCCAGCACCGCACGCCATTCGGCAAGGGGCAGTTCGGATTCGGTGGCGCCCGCCGGACCCGGGTAGAAGGCGACGGTGCGGCCGAGCGCGGAATTGCGGAAGAAGAACGCCAACCCGACCGGTATCTCCAGCGCGTCCCACTCGCCCTGACTGATCGTGAATTCCGGGAACGACAGGTAGCGGTCCGGCACGGCGCGATAGCGCAGCGCGGCATTCTGATCGATGAATAGCAGATAGCAGGCCCGGCACACGCACATCAGCTGTCTGCCTTCGACATTCACGACGTGCTGGTGCTCCTCGGCGATGGCCTCGGCGCACATCTCGCAGCGCTCGCCGACGGGTACCGCCGGTTTGCGATCGGCGGTGATGCGTTGCAGCACTCGGAACGGGGATGTCACCCGCTCACCCCCACCGGTACCACCACCGACAGTTCGCCCGAACGCACCAGCACCGGCAACGGTTCGAGGTGTCCGTCACCGTCGACCCGCGCCCCGGCATGCACCGCGTCGAAGTGCGCCAGGCACGTCGGGCAGCGCAGCACCGCGTCGCCGACCGGGAATCCGACCCGACGATGCAGCACCGCACCCGCGAGCGACTTGTCACACGCCGGGCAGTGATCGCGGTAGGCGAACAGATGGTCACCGACTCGGCAGGCCACGATCGTCAACCCGGCGATGGCGAACCCGCCGACTTCGCCCGGCTGCAATTCGGCCAGCTCCGGCGCCGCGATCCAGCTGCCGGACTGGTGACCGTTGGAATGCACGCGCGAGAACAACGAGTCGGCGGAGAACACTCCGCTCGTCGATTCCTGTTGCGCCTCCTGTTGCGCGGCAGCCACTTCGATGGACTCGATCTCAGGTGCGGCGGCCCGCACGGCATCCTCTACCGCCAGTTCCAGCGTTACCGACGATGACGGGCAGGTGCGGCAGCTGCCCGTCAATTCCAGCCGGACTACACCGTCGGCGACACCGAGCAGTTCCACATCGCCGCCGTGCGACCCGAGGTAGGGTCGCACGCTGTCGAGCGCCGTCTGCACCCGCGTGTACACATCGTGCGGGTGCAGTCCGTGCACGAGAAGCAGGCTCGCCACCAGATCATCTCGACCCAGCCGATCGGTGGATTGGTCATCGACCAGCTGCAGCACCCGCGCCAGTGCGGCGCCATACAGGTCCGCGACTTCACGCACCAACTGCTCGGCCCGCTCCCTGGCGACCGCGCCGCCCGCCGAGCTGGCGTCGAGCAACGTCTCGATCCGCTCGCCCGCATCGCGCCAGCGAGTCTCGTCGAAGACGACGTCGTCCTGATCCCCCGGGCGATCCTCCACTGTCATCTCCTGTCGTGTCGCCCGTCCGTGTCACTCCGCCGTCAGTGTCTGTGTGGGTGAATGCAGCTTCTCCAGCGTCTTTCCGTTACCGAGATACATGTGCACACCGCACGGCAGGCAGGGATCGAAGCTGCGCACCGTGCGCATGATGTCGATGCCCTTGAAGTGCTCGCGATCGTTCTCCTCGAAGATCGGCTGGCCCTGCACCGCATCCTCGTACGGTCCCGGAGTGCCGAAGCTGTCGCGCGGGCTGGCGTTCCACGGCGTCGGTGGATACGGGTGGTAGTTCGCGATCTTCCCGTCCCGAATCACCATGTGATGCGACAGCACGCCGCGCACGGCCTCGGTGAAACCGCAGCCGATGCCTTCGTCGGGCACCTCGAACTTCTCCCATGTCTTCGTCCGGCCGGCGCGGATCTCTTCCAGGGCCTTCTCGGCGAAGTGCAGTGCGCTCGCCGCCGTGTATGCCTGGAAGTAGGTGCGCGCCCGATTGCGTTCGATCGTGTTGCTGCCGTAGGCGGGAATCTTCCATTCCAAGCTGACCGGGCCCTTCAACGCGGTCTTGGGCAGGTTGATCTGGACGCTGCGTCCGGTCGACTTCACGTAGCCGATGTCTACCAGCCCGGCCAGCGCCGTCGACCACAGCCGGGCCAGTGGCCCGCCGCCGGTGTCGAGGGCCAAGTGGTCGGTGCCGTCGAACCAGCGCGGCGACATCACCCAGCTGTACTTGTCGTCCAGGTCGCGCTTCTGCGGCTTGGGATTGGTGTGCTGATTCCACGGGTGCCGCCGGTCCACCGGATTGCCGAGCGGATCGGTCTTCACGAACATTTCCTGATCGGTCCAGTCCTCGTAATACGAACTGCCCAAAAGGATTCGGATGCCGAGGTTGATGTCGACAAGGGAGGTGGTGATCAGTTTGCCGTCCACCACGATGCCCGGGGTGACGAACATCTTGCGGCCCCACTGCTCCATGTCCTTGTACGCGAAGTTGCACACCTCGGGATCCTGGAACGAACCCCAGCAGCCGAGCATCGTGCGGCGCAGACCCACCTGGTCGTAGCCGGGCAGCGCCTCGTAGAAGAAGTCGAACAGGTCGTCGTGCATCGGCACGACCTTCTTCATGAACTCGACATAGCGCATCAGCCGGGACATGTAGTCGGTCATCAGCTGGATCGTCGCGACCGTGCCGACGCCACCGGGATACAGCGTCGATGGATGCACGTGCCTGCCTTCCATCAGGCAGAACATTTCGCGCGTAAGCCGGCTGACCTGCAGGGCCTCGCGGTAGAACTCGCCGGTGAACGGGTTGAGCGCGCGCATGATGTCGGCGATCTTGCGGTAGCCGTGCTCGCCGGCGTGTGGCGCGTCGGTGTTCTCGGCCTTGGCCAGCACACCGGGATTGGTTTCGGCGACCATCTTCTCGCAGAAGTCCACGCCGACGAGGTTCTCCTGGAAGATGTTGTGGTCGAACATGTACTCGGCGGCCTCGCCGAGGTTCACGATCCACTCGCCCAGGTGCGGCGGCTTCACCCCATAGGCCATGTTCTGGCAATAGCAAGAACACGTTGCGTGGTTATCACCGCAGATACCGCAAATGCGGCTGGTGATGAAGTGCGCGTCGCGCGGATCCTTGCCGCGCATGAAGATCGAGTAACCGCGGAAAATCGACGAGGTGCTGTTACACTCGACCACTTCCCGATTCTTGAAGTCGATTTTTGTGTAAATTCCTAGGCTGCCGACGATTCGGGTGATCGGATCCCAGGACATCTCGACGAGACTTTCCGGGTCGATCATTCGGTGCGACGGCTCGGGGATAATCTGTGTCATCGAAGATTCTCCTACCAGGTGCGTGACGCGCCGGAATACAGCTTTGTGCCCTTGTGCCGCCAGCCAGGTTCTTTATCGAGTGTGCGGCCGGTGATAGAACGCAGGCTGCGGATCATCGATCCGTAGAGCCCGGATGCGGCGGAAGACAGCTTCCCACCGGGTGGTTCATCCATGAACGGCATGAACTTGTCGGGGAACCCGGGCATGGTGCAGCCGATGCAGATGCCACCCACGTTAGGGCAGCCGCCGATACCATTCATCCAGCCGCGTTTGGGCACATTGCATTTGACGACCGGGCCCCAACATCCCAGTTTCACAATGCATTTCGGCGATCCGTATTCGGTCGCGAAGTCGCCCTGTTCGTAGTAGCCCGCCCGGTCGCAGCCCTCGTGGACGGTAGCGCCGAACAGCCATTTCGGCCGCAGCGCCTCATCGAGCGGGATCATCGGCGCCTGTTCGGTCGCCATGTAGAGCAGGTAGGTCAGCGTTTCCGCCAGGTTGTCCGGTTGGATCGGGCAACCCGGCACGCAGACGATCGGAATGCCTGCCTTGCTCTTCCATTCCCAGCCGAGATAGTCCGGCACGCCCATGGCGCCGGTCGGGTTACCGGCCATCGCGTGGATGCCGCCGTAGGTCGCGCAGGTGCCGGCCGCTACTACGGCGGTCGCTTTCGGCGCCAACCGGTCGAGCCATTCGCTGGTTGTCATCGGCTGTCCAGTGGCGGGGTTATTACCGAACCCGCACCAGTAACCTTCTTCGTGCAATTGTTCGTTGGGAATCGAGCCTTCCACGACCAGCACGAATGGCTCCAATTCACCCCGATCGGCTTTGAAGAACCATTCGAGGAAGTCGTCGGCTCCCCCATTCGGGCCACACTCGAAATCGATGAGTGGCCAATGGACGGCAATCTTCGGTAGGCCGGGGAGCGCCCCCAGCGCGATTTCTTCGATACTCGGCTGAGTGGCCGCGGTCAGCGCCACCGAATCGCCGTCACAACTGAGCCCTGCGTTGATCCACAACACATGAATCAACGTTTCTTCGGCTCTGACTGCTTCCTGAGTTGGCACGAGCGCCACCTTCCGGAGCCGGACACCCGGTGACAATCTCACCCAATTTGAAGATCATCACCTGTCTGTGAACGTGATTACATGAGTCTAGGCCCGGCCGACAACATCATCAAGACCGGACGCCACCGCTTCGCGTTCCTTCGCAAGCCACTCATACCAGTGAGACACGCCGTCGCCGGTGGTCACTGATATCGGGAGAATTTCGACACCCGGATTGACCGAGTGGGCATATTCGCGGCATTTATCCAGGTCGAAGTCGACATAGGGCAGCAAATCGATCTTGTTGACCAGAACAAGCCCTGCGGCTGCGAACATGTGTGGGTATTTCAGTGGTTTGTCCGTGCCCTCGGTCACCGAGATGACCACGACCTTGCCGCGCTCGCCCAAATCGAATAGCGCCGGGCATACCAGGTTTCCGACATTCTCGATGAACAACAGCGTGCCCGACGGTGGGTCGAGAGTGTCGAGCGCGCGGCGCATCATGTCGGCGTCCAGGTGGCACCCCGCGCCGGTGTTGATCTGCACCACGGCACAGCCGGTCGCCTTGATCCGTTCGGCGTCGAGCAGGGTTTCCTGGTCGCCCTCGATCACGGCGATCGGCACGTCGCCGAGCTCCCGGATCGTGCGCTCCAGCAATGTCGTCTTGCCCGCGCCGGGCGAGCTGGTCATGTTGAACGCCACGATGTTTCGTTGCTCGAGCCATTCGCGATTATGACCAGCCAGGAGATCGTTCTTCGCCAGGATCTTCTGCTCCAGCGTGACGGTCTCGGTCACCGGCAGGTGTACATGATGGGCGCCGTGATCGTGATGATCGTGGTCGTGCCCGCCACCATGCTCATGATGGTCCGCGTGCTCATGATGATGCTCGAGCGGGACGGTGATCATGGCTGCCGCGTCGTTGCCGCATCCGCAGGTTGCGCACATGTTTCGCTCACTTCCATTGATCGGATTCGCAATTCCCGCCCGGATATCACCTCGACGTCGGCACTGCCGCAGTGGCACAACACGATCAGATCGGCCAGCGTGAAGTCCGCGCCACAGGACCGGCAGACAGCGCGGCCCGGTACCTGCTCGATCTCGAGCCGCGCCCCCTCCGCGACCGTGCCCTCGGCGGCGAGCTCGAAGCAGAACTGCATCGCCTCCGGCACCACCGCGCAGAGCGCGCCCACCGCAACGGTGACGCTGTGCACCGTTGCGCCCGCCGCGTGCCCACACACGGCGTCGATGACACTCTGGGTGATCGCCATTTCGTGCACGATAGCCTCGACTCGACTCGACGAGAGAGCGGACAGCTAACGTTACTCCTGCGCGAAAGCCACCTCCAGGTATTCGCGATCCGCGGCCGGGCGCGAACCCGGACACAGTCGGGCTCGATTTGCCGGACTGATACCCGGCCTCTTGACTGCGAGTCTGCGTGAGACGACCGGTCGCCGCCGCGGAGGTGACGGGGAGACTCGCCCGGGCCGACGGCGCGCTCGGGCCGATCGATGTGTCGTTTGGACGAGTGGATGCGGTCGAACTCGGACCGGATTACTTCGTCTCCAAGGGGCTGCGAGTCCCGCTGGCCGGGCAGTGGCAGCTACGCATGACCGTGGTGGTGGACCGGACCACTGGCTACGCGGCCACGCTGGCCCTGCCGACACGCTGCCCTACCGGGTCTGGTGACGACCCGAAGCAGCCGTCCGGGATATGGCTACCCGGTTGGCGAGCTGTGCCGCCTCGAACCGACTCGCCACGACAAATCCGGCCATGGTGGACGACGAAGCACCGCGAGCGTGCCGATAACCGCCGCGAGCAGGCCGATCAGTTCACCCATCAGAACTATCCGGCTCTCATCGACCGCCGGTGTCCACGACACCTTCCCATCGTGGATGGAAAACAGTCCTACCGGCCGAGCGATGGGCCGGAAGCCACCGATTCGCGCGACGGTGATGACGGTGACTCCTTCGCCGGTCTCGTACGGCGCACCGTAGATGAGCGAGCCGTCGTTGATCGTTGGCCAGTGGTTAAGACGATCCCGAAGCGTCACTGCGGCCCCCTTCGTTCTCGAAGTTGCCTTCCGCCGAGAAGAGGCGAACTGGAACAGCGTATTACGCCGCTACCGCGTCTGCTGGAATTACCTTTGAGGTAATTGCCTGAGATCCCGCTGCCCAGCAGGGTTGTCGGCATGAGTCAGATCGGTGTGTTGCTGCCGAGCCGCGAGACCGCGATGACCGGCGAACATGATGCCGCCGGGTTGGTGACCTTTGCGCAGGCTGCCGAGGATGCCGGGTTCGACTCGGTGTGGATCGGCGATTCACCCTTGGCGCGGACCAGGGCGGAACCGCTGGCAGTGCTCGGCGCGGTAGCGGCAAGCACCTCACGGGTGCGGATCGGCACGGCCGCATACACCGCCACGCTGCGCCACCCGCTGCTCGGTGCACACGGCGCCGCGACCGTCGATCAGCTCAGCCGCGGCCGGCTCGTCCTCGGACTCGGCGCCGGATTTCCGATACCGGAGAGCGCGGACGAATTCGCGGCCATCGGAGCACCGTTCGAGCAGCGGGTGGGGCGACTGGACGAGACGGTGACGATCTGGCGGCAGAGCTGGGCCGGTGGCGGTCGGTTCGACGGCCGGTATTGGACATTCGATGATCTCTCGGGCACCCTGCCCACCCACGACGCGGCCGGTCCGCCGCTCTGGCTGGCGGGCAGCGACACGCCTCGGGTCCTGCGGCGGGTCGCCAGGCACTACGACGGCTGGCTGCCCTTCCTGCCCGATCCGGACGCCTACGCCCGCGCATGGGAGTCGATTCAGGAGCAGACCACCCGGACCATCACGCCCGGTTTCTATGTCACGATCAACATCAACCACGACGCCGCGCGAGCCCGTGACGAACTCGACGGCTACGTTCGGCAGTACTACCGCCGCTCCTTGGACGAAATGTCGACCATCCAAGCCTATTTCGGTGGTTCGGCGGACGAGTGCGCGGACTGGCTCGGCCGCTATCTCGCCGCGGGCGCATCCCACGTGGTGCTGCGCATCGGTTCGCTCGATGCCTGCCGCCAGTTGGACGCGATAGCCGACACCCTGCTGCCCGCCTTGCAGACAGTGTCGACACCCTGACCGATCCGGCCGGCGATCCCGGTGCGGCTGGTCCGACGTCTACTGTGAGATGTCAACCGTCACCTGCCGAAGGGGATCGTCTTGGCCAGCGAGAACGCCACCCGCCTCGCGGTGCTTATCGACGCCGACAATGCCCAGCCCGCGATCGCTGAGGGCCTGCTCGCGGAGGTCGCCAAGTACGGTACGGCCCACGTCAAACGCGCCTACGGCGACTGGACGAGCACCAACCTGAAGGGCTGGAAGGACCATCTGCTTGCGCAGTCGATCCAGCCGATCCAGCAATTCGGGTACACCACCGGCAAGAACGCCACCGACTCGGCGATGATCATCGACGCGATGGACCTGCTGTACACCAGCAAGCTGGACGGCTTCGTCATCGTGTCCAGCGACAGCGACTTCACCAGGCTGGCCAGCCGGATCCGCGAATCCGGGCTCACCGTCTACGGATTCGGCCAGCGCAAAACACCGAAGCCGTTCGTAGCGGCCTGCGACAAGTTCATCTACACCGAAAACCTCACCGAGGTCACCGAAGACGCCCCGACGACCAAATCCCGCACCGCCGCCAATCAGCTCAAGGGCGACAGCAAGCTGATGAACCTGCTCCGCAACGCCGTCGATGCCGCCTCCGACGACAGCGGTTGGGCGCGCCTGGACACGGTCGGTTCGATCATCACCAAGCAGCGCCCCGACTTCGACTCCCGCAGCTATGGTTTCGGCAAACTCGGCGAACTCTTTAGTGCGACAACCCTTTTCGATATGGAGTCGCGCAGCCCCGGTGACGGCAAGCCGCCGGTCACCCACGTCCGCGACATCCGCCACCGCACGGACAAATAGTCCACCGCGGATCAGCGGTACTCCGCCAACCGAGGTCGGTGCCGACGCCGATCAGCACGACCACGATGATCGCGCCGCCGTAGGACAGCAGAGCGGATGTGCCGACGAAGATGCAGGGCTTCCGCTGCTTCGTATGAAGACCTGAAGGCCACCCCAGCGGCGGAAGCTGAGACGCCCGTTGCTCTTCCTTTGCTCCCGACCGGCGTCCGGGACGACGGTCTTCTCCTGCACTGGTCGAGTCACAGATGGGAAACACCCGCGCCTCCGAAGACCCGCCCAGGTCAGGTTTGTGACATCTGTCGACGTGGTCGGTCATGGTCCGCGCGAGCGCGACGGGGTGCTGGCGGTGCACCGTGCTGCGGTTCTGTCCAACCCTTCTCAGCGGCGCGGCGAGCCATGAACGCGAACTCGGGTGAACATGAAAGATCCTACCGTCAGGTCAAGTACCTGCGGGTATGGCTCGAGGAACACGAAGTGCTGCTGAAGTATTAGCGGTGACGGCTCGGCGCGAGTGTCCCGGGCAGCACGCAGACCGCGTCCAGGCCGAGGACGCGATTGAGGCGGCCGAAGGCCAGCCAGGAGCCGATGCTCATGCTGAGTTCTACGATTTCGGTTTGGGTGTAGTGCTTGGTCATTCGGGACCAGAACTCTTCGTCGATGTTGTGGTGGTCCTCGGCGTAACGCTCGGCGTATTCGGCGGCCAGGCGGGTGCGGTCGTCGAAGGCGTCGGTGGTGCGCCAGTTGGTGACGGCGTCGGCGAATTCCGCTTCGACCTTTTGACCGTCGCGTTCGGTGCGCCAGTCGAGGCAGAAGATGCATCCGTTGATTTGGGCGATGCGCAGCCGGGCGGCCTCGAATTCGCGCAGGCCCAGGGTGGTGTGCGAGTAGACCGAAAGGGAGAAGTTGGAGGCGGCAAGGCCGATGCCGGGGACCATTTCGCCCCAGACGTAGCCGATCGGATCTTTGCCCTCGGGGATATCGATGATCATTGGTGTTTCCTTCCGAGCTTGCCGACCGCGGGACGCAGTGGGACATCGAGCGCGTCGTAGAGACCTGGTTCGGCGTCGATCAGCCAGTCGATGGCGTTGGCCAATCGGCCTACGGCAGTGGCGTTTCCGCCTGCGGACCGGTTGCCGTCCTCGTCACCGGCTTCGATGGTGACCTCGATGCGCGGGTGGCCCTCGATGATCACGCGATGCGCGCCCTCGCCGTCGGGCGGCGTCGGCCAGTCCGGTGCGCAGGACGGGTGGATCCGGGTGACGTGCTCGATGACGATGCGCGGCTCGCCCTCGACGATGCCCTGCACCGCGAACCGCACCGCGCCCTGGCTGCCCGCCTCGAATTCACCCATGGTCTTCGTGGTGACGGTGTCCTCGAGCGCGCGCCGGTCCAACGTCTCGCGGATCTCGTCGAGTTCGACGCCGAGCGCGCGTGCCATGAGCCGAATCTGCCCGCCCCACACCATGGTCGGAATACCGGGCGCGGTCATCGGCGGCTGATAGTCCATCGGCTGACCCATGCCGACCAGATAGCGGACCGAGTCGGGCTGGTCGTAGGTCGAGTAGTCGAAGATCTCCTGGCAGCGGATCACATCCACGGTATGTCCGAGACCGCTGAGCAACACCGGCAGCACGTCATTGCCCCACCCGGGGTCGACACCGGAGACGAACAGCGAGCCGCCACCCTCCGCGATCGCCGCAAGTACAGGATCGCGCAATTCCGGCGGAGCGTTGCGTGGGTCGTAGAGGGCATACAGCGCGGGCGTGACGACGACCGCGCCCGCTCGGATCGCCTTGATGATGTCGGCCAGCGCATCGTCGGGCCGGATGTCGCCGGAGGCCGCGTAGACGACGGCGCGCGGGCTCGAGGCCAGCATCGCGTCGATGTCGCCGGTAGCCGCGACACCCACCTCATAGTCCAACCCGGCCAGCGTGCCCGCATCCCAGCCGACCTTCTGCGGGTTGTGCACGAGCACGCCCGTGAGTTTCAGCGCGGGATGGGCCTCGACTGCACGGATGGCCGACCGGCCGACATTGCCCGTGCCCCAGACGATGGTGGGGATCATCGACAGAGCCTAGCAAGCGCTTGGTTTGTTGTCTGAGGTACGCGGGTACACGGAATTCTGCGAGCTCGCTCAGCAGCCGATCCATCGCAGCGAACCGGCCAGCGCCGCGCCGGTGCTCATCGTCGAATTCGACGACCCGCTGCTCGTCACCGACGCGACCGAATCGCAATCCCCTCGCTCCTGGCAATCGTTCGCCGCGGGCCCGAGCCAAGGCCCGACCTCCACCCGGCACGCGGGCGCACAACACTGCATCGAGGTGCGATTGACACCGCTCGGGCTGTACCGGCTGTCAGGCATGGCGATGAGCGAACTGAACAATCGCGTGGTCGGCCTCTACGACCTGCTCGGGCGAGCAGGTCGCGAGCTGCCTGAACGCCTTGCCGCAGAGACGGATTGGGTCCAACGATTCGATCTGCTGGATGCGCTGTTCGCGCGGTTCGCCGCCGCTGGGCCCGAACCCGACGCGGAGGTCGCCTACACCTGGCACCGGTTGGAGCAGACGAGCGGCACCGCGACCATCGGCGGGATTCTCACCGAAATAGGTTGGAGCCGAGCCCGATTGGCGAAACGATTCCGCGAGCAGGTCGGTGTGCCCCCCAAAGCGGCGGCCGGTGTGCTTCGCTTCGGTCGCGCCACCGAACTCCTCACCGCACCGGGACACCGCTCACTGGAATCGATCGCCTCCGCCTGCGGCTATTACGACCAAGCGCACATGAACCGGGACTTCCGAAAGCTCGCGGGATGTACGCCGATGCAGTGGATCGCGACGCAAAACGGCGATGTCTCGAGCACCCGCGGCACCACCGACGGGTGAACATTCGTCCAAGACGGACGCGGCGCCACGAGCCTACGGTCGGTGGTCTCAGACGACATCGACAATACGGAGGCAATCATCATGACCGGCGAACCCACCTTCTTCGAAATCGGCGTACCCGACGCGGTGCGTGCACAGAAGTTCTACACACAACTGCTCGGCTGGGCGCCGCACACCATGGGCGACCGCGGCCAGGCATGGCTCGAAACCGGTGGCGTGCGCGGCGGATTGCATGACAAGGACGAGGACCGGCGCATCGATATCTTCTTCGCCGTCTCCGATATCGAGGCCGCCGTGACCTCGGTGCGCGAGCTCGGCGGCACGGCCGAGGACGCAGGGCCCGAGGAGCCCGGCTTCGGGCGATTTGCCTTCTGCACCGACGACCAGGGCGTGCGTTTCGGGCTACCAAATCAATCATGAGTTGAGCGGCGGTCGAGTGCCGTGCTAGACCTTGGGTCGTGTCGCGTGTCGGCGCCGAGTGGACGGCGATCGACATGGAGGCGCCGTGATCGAGGAGACCGCCGTGCGTCCACATTTGCGCCCGCAGTGACGCCGAGCCGCGCCTTCGGCGTTGGCCACATCGCATAACGGAGCCCCGTTGTTCGGGGCTACTCGCCACCGGTCTGTTCCGACCGATGGCCTCTCCTATTCCTCGATCGAAAGACGAACCATGCCCGACACATCCCGGTCGACTGATCGAGTACAGGCTCTGGGACGCGAGCTGACCGAAATACACCAGCGACTGCGCGCCGAACTCGCCCACGTACGCAAGGAGTTCACCCGCTACCTCGAGGGCGATGCGGTGCGGCCGACGCGACTTCGGACCCACTGCGCGGCCTTCTGCTCGGCCTTGACGCGTCATCACACCAGCGAGGACACCACGGCCTTCCCAGCACTCAGTGCCCAATTCCCGGAATTGGCACCGGTACTCGCCGAATTGAGCGATGATCATCGCTTGGTCGCGGATATTCTGCGCAGGCTGGAGCAGCTGCTCGCATCCGTCGGACCCGACAATGCGGACAATGTGCGGCGCGAACTCGACGGCCTCGCCGCCATCCTCGAATCCCACTTCCGGTGGGAAGAACGTCGGCTCGCGCAGGCCTTGAACGCGCTCGAATTGGGTAGTCGAACAACCGAAGAACTCTTCGGCATAACGGTATGCGCACCAGTGGAGAATTGAGACGACGACCAGATACCCGCCCGGTACGGTATACCCGGCCGTACCGCGCAGGACGTGGCCGACGAGCATCGGCGGAAGGTGGGCGCGACATGAATCAGCCGTATTCGCAGTGGCATGCTCGGAATGCGGCCGACAATCTACCGCTGGCCGCCCGCTACCAGACCGCCGATCCGATCCGCTGGAACGGCAGCATGGTCTATCCGATGTACACCGAGCAGATCGGGCCCGCGCCGATCTGGGTCAGCATGACGCTGCTGTCCGCGGCGCCGCCCGTCGGCCTGCGCGGGCACGGGATCGGGTTGTCGGTGATCGATGGATACATCGGTCTCGCGGACCAGCGGCTCGGCGGTGTCGACGTGTGGAGCGATGCCCTCACCGCCGGCATCACCTTCGAGCTGGTCCCGAATGATCCGGGCGCGATGTTCAGTCTCACGCCGGTGTGGGTCGATCCGTTCGGGATACAACAGTCCTGGTCGGGCAACTATGGAATGCTCATCGAGCAACCGCCGAGCGGCCAGCTCGTGCTGTGGTGCAGTGTCGGTGAAGGTCCGCCGAATTTCGCGAATCTTGTGGTGGAACTGGCGGTCCAGGCCGCGCCGGTGGAAGACCTCCCCGCACCGAGCCAACCGGCGGCCGTTGCGAACGAAGCTGCTGTTGTGCGGGAGCCTCCAGGTGTGCACGAGCCCGCCGTAACGCAGGAGCCCGCCGTCGCACACGAATCGGCCGTCGCACCGCCGCCCAAACCGACCCGTTCGGCCAACCCCGACTACCGCAGCGCCCTCTACGACCTCGGCGTGGCCATGTACAACCGCGGTGAGGAAGATCAGGCCTGCGGTCTGTGGGCGCAGGCCGCGGAATCCGGTCACCCGGCCGCAGCGTATGACCTCGGCGTTGTGCGGTTTCGTCGCGGCGATCTGGCCGATGCCGAACGCTGGTGGCGGGCGGCGGCCGACGGCCGAGAACCCCGCGCCATGATCGGTCTCGCCGAACTGCTCGAGCGTCGGGGCAACTCGTCAGAGGCCCGGGTCTGGCGGGCCTGTGCCGCGCAGGATCGCGTCGCGGACACCAATCATTCCCTCAGTTCCGGCTGAGCCGCGCGCAATTCGTCCCGCGCGGCCATCAGCGCGAACCCGAGCAGATTCAATCCGCGCCAGCGCGCGGGATGCTCGCTCGGGGATCATCGGCGGCCGGCCCGATACCCCAGATCCGGTCCATCGGGCTGGCTTCCACCAGCACTCGCTCCCCCGTACCGAGCAGGTACTGCTTCAGTTCCTCGTGCTGCCCAAACTTCGCCACGTTCCCGGCCAGCACGATCTCGAAACATTTTGTGTCCCAGATGATTTCATTGAACCCGCGCGCCTGCCGTCCGAAGTCGCTGCGCGCCTACGGCTGAACGTGTGCGCGCACCGCGGTTCCTACCGGAGTGAAGTCACGGCTGCCGACGTAGCCGGGGCGGCGGCCCGGCGCGGCAAACGGCTCCTCCACGGTGTTTTCGACGCTGTTGAACACCAGGAAGATGTTCGAGCGCGGGAACGGCGTGATGTTGTTCGACGACCCGTGCATAATGTTCGAGTCGAACAGCAGCGCCGACCCTGCCGTGCCGGTGAATTGGGTGATCCCGTATCGGTTGGCCAGCGTCTCGATATCCGCGTGGGTCGGCACGCCGATCTCCTGCTCCTGCAATGACTCCCGATAGTGCTCGGCGGGGGTGCTGCCCGCGCACGGCACGAAGGTGCGGTGCGAACCGGGCATCACCATGAGGCTGCCGTTGATCGGGTAGTTGTTGGTCAGCGCGATCGATAGGCTCACCGCACGGGGTGCGGGCATTCCGTCCTCCGCGTGCCAGGTCTCGAAATCCGAATGCCAGTAGAACCCGGTGCCGCGGAACCCCGGCATGTAGTTGACCCGGGTCTGATGCAGGTAGACATCGGAACCGAGCACCTGCCTGGCCAGTCCGGCGACTCTCGACTCGGCCACCAGTTCGGCGACGGCCGCACTGAGCCGGTGCACCTCGAAGATCGAGCGCACCCGCTGCGAGGACTTCTCCACGATGACGCGGTCGTCGTCTCGCAGCGCCGGATCCCCGGCGAGGCCGTCGATTTCGGCGCTGAAATCGGCCACCTCACCGGGGGTCAGTAGCGCATCGAGGATCGCGAAGCCGTCGGCTTCGAAGCTTGCCAGCTCCTCGTTCTCGATCCGGCCCCACACCGTCGGATCGGGACGATCCAGGTGCGGCGCTGGGCCGATCAACCGAGTCGGATAACGATCGATGCGATTGTTTGCGTGCGCCACCACTATTGCGCCTTTCAGCTGACGTGGGCGGTCACCAGTGGGTAGACGCCGTTGCTGTCGTGGACTTCCTGCCCGGTGACCGGCGGATTGAACACGCACATCATCCGCATCCGGGTGCGCGCCTGGAGGCGATGGCGCTCGTGCTCATCCAGCAGATACATCGAGCCGGGCTGGAGTTCGTAGGTGACGTCGTTGTCCAGATCGGTCAGCGTCCCCTCGCCCTCGATAAGCCACACCGCCTCCACGTGATAGCGGTAGTGGAATTCGTGCTCGGTGCCCGCGTCGATGGTGGTCTCGTGGAAGGAGAAGCCGACGCCGTCGCCGCCGAGGATGATGCGCTTGCTGCGCCAACCCGTGCCCGCGACGTCACGTTCGGTGCCGGTGATGGCGTCGGTGGTTCGCACGATCATGTCAGCAACCTCCCACGGTATCGATAGCGGTGCTCAGCAGGTCGATGCCGAGATCGAGTTCCTCGTCGCTGATTGTCAACGGCGGCAACAACTTCACCACCTCGTCCATGGAGCCGGAGGTCTCCACAAGCAGCCCGCGCTCGAAGGCGACCTGGCATACCTTGCCCGCCTGGGACGGGTCGTCGAACACCACGCCCTGCACCATGCCGCGGCCGCGCAGCGAGACACCGGGGATCTCCGCGGCCAACCGACCGAGCGTCCGCTCGATCCGCTGCCCCTTCGCCTCGGTCGAGGCCTGCAGCGTGCCGTCGGACCAAAAGTGTTCCAGCGCAACCTGTGCCGTGACGAAGGCAGGGTTGTTGCCGCGGAAGGTGCCGTTGTGCTCGCCCGGCGCCCACTGATCGAGTTCCGGCTTGAACAGCACAAGCGCCATCGGCAACCCGTAGCCGCCGATCGACTTCGACAGCGTCACGATGTCCGGGGTGATGCCCGCGACCTCGAAGGAGAAGAACGGTCCGGTCCGGCCGCAGCCCATCTGCACGTCGTCGACGATTAACAGGATCTCGCGCGCGGCGCACAATCCGGCCAAGTGGCGCAACCATTCCGGGCGCGCGACGTTCACGCCGCCCTCGCCCTGCACGGTCTCCACGATCACCGCGGCCGGGCGATCGAAACCGGAGGAGGTGTCGTCGAGCACCCGTTCCATCCACTGGAAATCGGCGGTGGTGCCGTCGAAGTAGCCGTCGTACGGCATCGGGGTCGCGTGCACCAGCGGCACGCCGGCACCGGCCCGCTTGGCGGCGTTGCCGGTCACCGAGAGCGCGCCCAACGTCATGCCGTGGAAGGCATTGGTGAAGCTGAGAATGGTCTTGCGGCCGGTGATCTTGCGCGCCAGCTTCAGCGCCGCCTCCACCGCGTTGGCCCCCGTCGGGCCGGGGAACTGGACCTTGTATTCGAGGCCGCGCGGCGCAAAGATGGTGTCGCGCAGGGTTTCCAACAACTTGCGCTTGGCCGCCGTCGACATGTCAAGGCCGTGCGTGATGCCGTCACTCGCGATGTAGTCAAGCAGGGGCTGCTTGAGAATCGGATTGTTGTGGCCGTAGTTCAGCGCGCCAGCGCCCGCGAAGAAATCGAGGTATTCCTTGCCGTCTTCGGCGTGCAGCCAACTTCCCTTGCCGGTGGTGAATACCGTCGGCCAGGCCCGGCAATAGCCGCGAACATTCGATTCGAGTTCTTCGAAAATGGTGGTTTCAGCGGTAATCAACGACGATCCTCCTGTGTCGTACGGGCGGTCGGTGCGATTCGGTAGAGGTCTTCGGCGGCGTGGCTGTCCGGGAAAACTCCGGGATCGAACAAGGGGTGCTTGGTGATTCGCGCAGCGCGGCGCCGTGCCACGGCGGAGAACATGGCGATGGATCCGGGGTTGTCCGGTGAAATGGTGGTTTCCAGTACCGAAACACCCGCCTCGGCAACGGTGTCGAGCAGCTTGTCGAGCAGAGCCGCTCCGATGCCGCGGCCCTGCTGGGCGCGCTCGACGGCCACCTGCCAGACGAACACCGTGTGTGGCGCCTGGGGGCGCAGGTATCCGATCACGAACCCCACGACCCGGCCGCCCACTTCGGCAACCACCGAGGTGGCGGGGAAGTCCCGGCACCACAGCAGGTATGCGTAGCTGGAATTGGTGTCCAGTACGTGCGAGTCCGTGGCGATCCGCCAGATATGGGCCGCGTCGCCCACCCGTGGTGCACGCAGCACCACACGGGCGGCAGGCGCGGATGTCGTAGCGGCCGAAGAGGATTCGGCAGACGTTCGGTCGATCGTTGCGGTGGTCGAGGTCGGCAGTGACATACAACTCCCAGGTTGGGTCTGCAGTACTTACCCAGACTTACGAAGTTACATTGAGGTGAACTGGTCGAGTTCTTTACGGTCGTGTTACGAAACGGTCACGCACGGTCTTCATCGAGCACGGGCAGCCGGATCGCGAACCGGGCGCCGCCGCCCGGGCGGTCCAGGCACACGACCCGGCCGCCGTGCGTCGCCACTGTTTCGGCAACCAACGCCAGGCCGATCCCCGTCCCGGAGACCGACCTGCGACTCGTCTGTGCGGTCACGAAGCGTTCGAAGATGCGTGCCCGGTAGGCAACCGGCACGCCGGGACCGGCGTCGTCGACGGTGATCACCGCGTCGCCGCCGTCGCGGCACGCAGTGACCCCGACGACGCCACCGCCGTGCCGATCGGCGTTGCTCAGCAGATTGACAACGGCCCGCTCCAGCTCGAGTTTGCGACCGAGGACGGTCACGTCCTCAACCGTGGTCAGCAGCTCCGGAGGATGCCTGCTGTCGGCCAGCGTGTGTGTCAGCAACTCGCGCACCGAGAGCGGATCCGCATCGCCGCGATGGATGCCCGCCTCCGCTCGCGCCAGGGCCAGCAGGTCGTCGAGCAGCCTGCGCAGGTGCTGGACCTCGTCGGTGACCAGGCTCAGCGCCCGGCGCGGTCGCTCCGGGAAGTCGCCGCTGTGCCGGTTCAGCACGTCCACGCTGGTCGTCAGGGTGGTCAGCGGGGTGCGCAGTTCGTGGCTGACATCGCCGACGAGCCGATGCTCGCGCTCGATGCGTCGCTGCAGCGAGTCGACCATGGTGTTGAATGACTCCACAGTGGTGGCCAGGTCCTGATCGCGCGTCTCCGGCAGGCGGGTGCTGAGATCACCCGCGGCGATCCGCGCGGCCGTCCGGGAGACCTGCTGCAACGGCGTCAGCACCCGCTTACTTGCCCACCAGCCGACGGCGGCGCCGATTGCGGTGGCAATCAGCGCACCGCCCATCAGGACATTGAGCAGCAGCTCCAGATCGGACTGCAGATCACCGGCCGAATACCCTTCGGGCTGCGCCCGCTGCGCCTCCAGATAACTGCGGCTGATGACGAAGACCGACACCACAAGCACCAGCGACATGAGCGCGGTGATGGCGGCGAACGCCGCCATCACCCGGCTGCGTAGGCTCCAACGCCCCGGATCGAACCCGAATCGGCGTTCGGCCGCATGCTGCCGCCGATCAGCGACGGACATCGAGCCGGTAACCGAGTCCACGCACTGTCACGACGATGCGCGGATCGGAGGGATCCAGCTCGATTTTGGTGCGCAGCCGGCGCATATGGACGTCCACGATGCGCTCGTCACCGAAAAAGCCACGGTCCCATACCCTTTCGAGCAGCAGAGTGCGGCTCAGCACCCGGCCGGGGGTTTCGGCCAGCTCGCACAATAGCCGGAACTCGGTCAGCGTCAGCGCGATCTCTTCCTCTCCACGGCGCACCGCCCCGCCCTCGGGAGCCAGCACCAGCGGGGCATCCGGATGCGCGTCGAGCACCACTTCCTGTGGCGTATCCCGCTCCGCGGACAACCGGGCCCGGCGGCGCAGCGCGCGCATCCGCGCGGTGATTTCCTTGATCTCGAACGGCTTGGTGACGAAATCGTCCGCACCGGCCTCCAGCGCCGCCACCACATCGTGAGTATCGTCACGCGCACTGACCACGATGATCGGTACGTCGTGTTCGCGCCGAATCTCCCGAATGCAGTCGAAGCCGTCCATCTCGCCGAGCATCAGATCGACGATCATCACATCGGGAACGCCATTGCTGCGCAGATGGATGAGCGCATCCTCGGCTTCCTCCGCCTCTGCGACGTCGTAGCCCTCGTCTTCCATGGCCAGCCGCAGTGCACCACGCACGCGGGTGTCATCTTCCACGATCATCAGGTTCGCGCTCAAGACCATCATCCTTTGCAGACACGCGCAGGAGCGTGCCGCGCCACGGAGAAATCGCATCCCCAGACTGACGCGACAGTTTCCGCACTTCGAGCTACTTGCCGAACACACAGATACCCGGGCCGCCCGTTCGGTAAACGTTGCGCTTCCCGATCAACTGAGTGAACGGCAACGTCCAGTCTGGTCATGAATGCGGCTGGAACGCAAGGACGAGGTGAAGTCCGACACACGCGCGCCGGACCCCGCATCGAGTCACCCGACCATACGGTCGATGCCTTCGAGCCTATTGAAATTGCTGGTAGAGCCGTCGGCCCGCTGTTCTTGATACAGCAGGATCAGCCTTTCGGCGTCGAAGGTGGCGAACCATTCGTCCCAGTCCACCGGCTGCAGTACGGCGCCGCCGTACCCGGGGAAGTCGAACCGCAACACAGCCAGTCGTCCGTTGTATTCACTGCCCGGCATGGTCGCCGGACGAGCGCCACGCTTCTCCGCCCACTGCCGAATGACCTCGTGATTCGTGGTGGCCAGCGTGCGTCCGCGCTCCGGCTGCTCCTCGGGCGAGGAGATTTCCTGTGCGTACTTCAGCGACCTCGAACTACCCGGAGCGAGATGTAAAGTCCGGGTGCCTGGTCGTCGCTGATAGTTCATGACGACCCTCCTACGCCGTAGGCAATCTTTCCGGCTAACCCCTTGCATACCCGTACGGCGAGTTCGGCAAACTGACGGTGCGTTCAGTACGAAATAGATTCCGCCGCAACGGAATCCATGGACCGCTCAGTCGCGGAGCGCTTGCTCGCGCAACGAGTTCAGGGTGCGCGAGGCTACGCGTGTTCGGTCACGATATCTACCTCCGAAATATCGGTATCAGGTGGACATTCGCCGCTTACCCGCTGTCGACCGGCTCAATCGGAACTCTTCGATTTTCGAAGCGGCTCGTGGTCGCAATGACCGTCGGACCTGTTTACCGATGATCATCCCGGGTATCGACCGGGTATGAACCCGATCGATACGACCGTGCCGCCGGATGTGCCCGAGCCGGTGCCACCCAATCCGGCGCCGCCGGAGCCGATACCCGAACCGGGACAACCCGTTCCGCCGGTCCCCGAACCTGTCCCGACACCGGTTCCAGAACCGTCGCCGCCGGACCCGAGCCCGCCGCTGCCCGGTCCGCGACCGTCGGAACCACCGCCGACCATCCAGTGACCCATCTCGACCGGAGGCCGTGGTCAGTCGCGCAGCGCTTGTTCGCGCAGTCGGTTCAGGGTTCGCGAGAGAATGCGCGAGATGTGCATCTGGGAGACGCCGAAGTGGTCGGCGATCTGGGACTGGGTTTTCGACTCGAAGAATCGCATGGTCAGCACCTGGCGTTCCCGCTCGGGCAACTCGGCGATGAGCGGCTTGACCGCCATGAAGTCCTCAACCAGATGGTAGGACGGCTCGTCCGCGCCGAGCGAATCCAGCAACGGCAGTGTGGTGTTCTCGCCGTCGTCACCGGTCAGAGCGTCGATCGAGGAGGTTTGATACGCGTTGTTCGCGATGAGGGCCTGGGTGACCTCGACCAGATCGATATCGAGTTCGGCGGCGATCTCCCGCGCCCTCGGCATCCGGCCGAGCCGCTGCGAAAGCGTCTCGATGGTGGGACCTATGGTGAGCTGAATCTCCTTGACCCGCCGCGGAACTCGTACGGCCCAGGTGTTGTCGCGGAAGTGCCTTCGCACCTCCCCCATGATCGTCGGCACCGCGAACGACAGAAAAGACGAACCTCGCGTGACATCGAAACGGTCCGCGGCGTGCACCAGGCCCAGGCGCGCCACCTGCAGCAGATCATCGAAATTCTCACCGCGACCGGCGAACTTGCGCGCGATATGCTCGGCAAGCGGCAGACAACGCCCGATCAGCTCAGCCCGCTCGGCATCCCGGCGCGGATCATCGGCATCGAAGGCCGCCAGCTTCTCGAACAGCGGCTCGATGTTGTCATAGCTGTCGCCCCGGGCACGAGCCTCACCCGCCATCTGCGGCACCCCGCACCCAGCTGAAGTCCACCACGGTCGGATAGCCGCAGACACTCTCGTCGAACGGTTCCTGCGCCGCGGCAATCGAATCCGTCAGTGTGCGCACGATGTGCCAACCAAAACTGCCGTCGCCTACCGCTGATTGCACGGCCGCGACCGAGGCGACATGGACCAACATCTGCTTGCCGTCGTAGCTGAATTCGCAGTCGAGGATGCTGTCGGGAACCGCATCGAGGATCAGCGAGGTGGCCACCTCATCGAGCGCCAGTCGAATGTCGGTCACCTCATCGATCGCAAAATCCGCGATGAGCGCGACGGTTTCGGTGAGCGCGCGCAGCATGATCAGTTGCTCGAGGTCGGCGGGCACGCGAACTCCGATAGTCGTTCCCACCGCTGCTTTGGAGATCTGCTCCCCCATGCCAACCACCGCCTTTTCCTCGCCACCGACCGAGCTGTCTGCGTGCCGATCCTTCCTCATCGACCGATCGTGGGTGCCGATACCCGGCGGCACGCGCATGAGCCACTCCTTCGGGCCTACGATCAAGGACCGCCTACCCGGTGCGGCAGGCTCGGAAACCTCGGTGCCGCGCGAAAGTTCGGCGGCGATGCTCACGGCGTCGGATCGGGTCCGCTGGAATCGACCCGTTCGTGCACGGTCAGCAGCAGATGATCGAACTCCGTGCGCAATCCGGGCGTAGCGTGCACCAGCGACCGCAGATCGTGGACCAGCTGCGCGGCAAGGGCTCGCAGCTTCGTGTTGGTCTCCTGCGAACGCCAGCTCAGCACCCGGAACGCCTGCTCGGCACTGATCCCGTAGACGAGCATGAGCGCGCCCTTGGCCTGCTCGATCACCGCGCGCACTGCGTACAGCTCGGGCAAGGTGTCGTCGAGGGTCTCGCGCCGGTGCTCCTCGATGGTGTTGGTCACGTCGATGTAGTAGCCCGATGTGCCCACCACCTCCTCGTTCTCGTCGAGCATCCTGTCGGCGACAACGACGACGTGATGCACTTCGCCGTCGGTGTCCACGATCCGGTGACTACTGCAGAACGGCTCGCCGGTCTCGATGGATTTGGCGAGGGCGCTGGCCACCTGCGCCCGGTCGTCGGGATGCTTGTGGGCCAGCAGCAACTCGGTGGTCGGTTCCATGTCCCCGGAGACATAACCGTGCATGCGCGCGACTTCATCGGACCATTCCCACTGCTGGCCGGAGAACCTGAAGTGGAAGTAGCCGACGTTCTGAGGTGTTCCTGCACCGATCACCCGGTCGAGCGCGAGCGCTTCCTCGGGGGACATCCCGCTCTGTGTCACATCGCAAGTATGTGCCGCGTACCTCCGCATCGCATGTAGATCGGGCGCACCAGGAGTTGTCCTGGCGCGTCAGGCGTCCAGCGCCGCCCGCATCGTCGCGTAACGGCAGAACAGCGGCCGTACCCCGGTGACCTCGAGCGTCCGTTCGATCTCCTTACCGCCGGTGACCACGCGCAGATCGAGCCCGCTGCGACAAGCCCGCGACTTCGCGGCGGTCAGCGCCATGGCCGCGCGGATGCTGAGGAATCTCGTCGCCCGCAGATCGATCACCACGGCGTCGCACGGCGTGTCGACGGCCCGGTCGAGCAGGCGACGGAATTGCTGGTAGACCACGGCATCCAACTCGCCCTCGACACGCACGATCACACAGTGTGTACGGCTGTCACTGCGTTGGGTCCACAGGCGGCGGTCGCGCAGCCGCGCACCCTCGGCGTCGACGCCATCGGTGCGGTGCTGAAGAACGGCAATGGAAGACATTCAAAACCTCCCGTAAGGGGGATTTCCAGTTCCTATGCAGCAGGTCGGACCGGCGATCGAGGAGGACGAGGCAGCGGTGGAGACTACGCTCCGTCAACCGGCTTGCGGATCAGGCGTGCTGAACCGGGTTGGCTGTGGTTCTCAACCTGTGCCCATTGTGGCACGGGACCGCTCGCCTGTACACCGGCCTGACGGGCGGCTCTGCCCGGTTTGGGGCCGGTGAGCGGGGCATATCGGCAGAAGTCGGATCTCGCCAGAATGGAGCACGCGGTGAAAATTGCCATGGTTTCCGAGCAGCCGGCCCGCTGACCGATCTGTTTGTACGAGCCGTTCGGCATAGTCGCGCTGGAGGCGATGGCCTGCAGCAGGCCGGTGGTGTCGACCGCCGTCGGCGGCATGCTCGACAGCGTCGTCGACGGTGTCAACGGGCGGCTGGTCGCCCCGCCCGAACCGAGCGCGGTGGCACGTGCGGTGCGACCGCTGCCTGGATGACGCGACCCTGCGCGACACCTGGGGAGCGGCCGCATGCCACGCCGCTCGCGGGCACCCTGCGACAATTTCTACGCTGCGTATACCCGGCCTGATGGGTGCCAATCTGTACGTTTCATGACGGCCGGAAGGGCTATGCCGGGAATATGACGTCACTGTGGTTGAACGACGCCCAGGTTCCGGCGCGCCTGCGCCTGACGCCGGGACTCCGCTTCGATACCGTCGTGATCGGCGGCGGCCTGACCGGTTTGGTGACCGCGCTGCTGTTGGCCGAGAGCGGCGTTAATGTGGCGGTGGTCGAGGGCAGACGCCTCGGGGCGGGCACCACCGGCTCCACCACCGGCAAGATCAGCCTGCTCCAGGGAACTCGTGCCCAGCACATCGCGAAGCGCCACTGCAACCGGACGCTGACCGAGTACATCGACGCCAATCGCGACGGACAACAGTGGCTGCTGCGCTACTGCGAGGAACGGTCGGTGTCCGTCCAGCGCGTGCCCGCGCTGACCTACGCCCAGTCCGTTTCCGAAATGGCCGCGGTGCGTGCCGAATACAAGGCAACGCGAGCCGCGGGGCTGGACACCTATCTCACCGAAGACCTCGACGTGCCCTTCCCCACCTACGGCGCGGTCGCGCTGGCGGATCAGGCACAGCTCGACCCGATGGCCCTGCTCGCCGCACTGGCCGCCGACGTCGAGTCGCATGCCGCATCGATCTTCGAATCCACGCTCGCCACGGGCGTGCGCCACGGCGACAACGACGACCTCGTCATCGAGACCGAGCACGGCGATCTCGCCGCGGGCACCATCGTATTGGCAACGGGCACACCGATTCTCGATCGCGGTGGCTTCTTCGCCCGGCTGACCGCCCAGCGCTCCTACCTGACGGCCTTCCAGGTCACCGAGCCCATCCCGCGCGAAATGCTACTCAGCGCAGGCGAACCCACGCGTTCGTTGCGCTACGCCCCGAGCCCCGACGGCGACCTGCTGCTTGTCGGCGGCAACGGCCATGTAGTCGGGCGCACCAACTCCGCGGCGCAGCGTATCGAGGATCTGACCCACTGGACGCGGACCTGGTTCCCCAGCGCCGAACCCCGGCAATCATGGTCCGCGCAGGACTACTACCCGATCGACGAACTCCCCTACATCGGACCGCTGCTGCCCGGCCAAGACCGCATACTCGTCGCCACCGGCTATGCGAAATGGGGCCTGACCAACGGCGTCGCCGCGGCACTCGCGCTGGCGGGCCGGATCAACGGCAAGCCCCGGCTCTGGTCCGGTGCGCTCGCCAGCTGGCGGCCCACCGAACTCAAGGCCCTGCCCGCCGCTGCCCAGTCGAACTACACTGTCGCACTGCAACTCTCGACTGGTTGGCTCCGGATGGCACGGTCCGGTTACGGCGCCGTCCCGCGCGAAGGCTGCGGGCACGTCGAACGCCACGGGCTGCAACCGACCGCCGTCAGCACGGTCGACGGACAGACCACCGAAGTCTCCGCCGTCTGCCCGCACCTCTACGGGATCGTCCGCTGGAACGACGCCGAAAGGTCGTGGGACTGTCCGCTGCACGGCTCCCGCTTCGCCGCCGACGGCACCCTCCTCGAAGGCCCCGCGACCAAACCGCTGTCGCCGATTTCGGGCCCCACCGCGGTGCCGGTCGTCAACGCGACCTGATCAGCTCCAGCACCGCCGCCACCGGCATCCCGGGCGACCGGCCGGCATCCGGGCGACCGGTGACCCTTACGGCCGACCATCGTCTCAGCGGTCGTACGTCCTGCGCGGGCTGGAACGGGCGCTCGACGAACTCGACACGCCTATCCCCGCAGGCCCATCTGCCCCGTATCGCCTATCGCTCAGGCGGGTTCGGCGGATACCTTGATCGTGGTCCAGCCGCCTAGGTGGATGCGGTCGCCGCTGCGCAGCTGCACGGCCACCTTGGCGGGGATCAGATCGTCGCTGCCATTGAGGCTGGTGCCGTTGGTGGAGCCGAGGTCGGTGATGCTCAGCCCGTCGGCGGCGATATGGATCATCGCGTGCGCCCGCGAGACACCGGCATCGGCCGGGGCAATGCCCAGATCGATATCCGGTTGCAGACCCTGCGAGACGCTACGCTTGCCGATCAGAATATCGGTGCCGCGCAGCATGATTCGACGCTCCGGATAGAACGCCGGGAAGCCGACCTGATCGGCGTCGGGGCCCTCGCGGGCGAGCACCCGGTCATAGAACTCGCGATCGGCGGTGATCGTCGCGACCCACGCCACCACACCGGCGGTCTGCTCGATGGGCGCGGTGGCCGTCGGTTGGGCAGGGATCGGCACGGGCAGCGCCGAATCATGCCCGCACACCTCGCAGAATCGACCGCTGCTCGGCGAACCACAGGCCGGGCACTGCGAATCGGACACGGCGGCAACCACCACCGGTGCGGTCATCGGTGAGCCGCACACATCGCAATAGTCGGTGGCGACGGACTGATGACCTTCCGGACACTCCATCACGCCTCCTTCCGGACCCTGGCCGTCTTGGTCGAGCGTGCGTCCAGCGCCATCTCGTCGGCGGCTTCGACCTTCGCGCGCAACCGCACCGTTCCGTTGCGCTCGTCCACCTCGACCACACCGCGCAACAACTTGGCGGTGCTCTCGTTGCCGGACTCGGCGGCCAGTTGCACCGCCCGACGCAGTTTCGCCGTCGCGGTGTCCACATCGCCGTTCTTGCGGGCGGTCAGACCTTCCTGCACGACCTGCGCCAGCTCGGCCTGGCCCGTGTAATGCGCTACGCGCCTGCTGATTCGGGCCGAAAGCTCCGATTCGGTGGTCCACACCGCGCGGACCAGGCCCTGTCCGACCACATCAGAACCGGCAACAACACTGATGCGAGCCGCCAGCTTCTCCCGTCCCGGCGCGGCGGGCTCGACGCGCACCTGCACGTGATAGTCGCGGTCCTCCGCGCCCCACGCACCGAGCGGGTACTCCCCCAGCTGCGGACCGGTCTCGGTGCGGCGCGCGGTCAGGTCCTGGATGGTCGGCGCGACCTGCTTGACGAACTGCACCACCGCACCCGCCGGTGTCCACACCCGCAGCGTGAGCTCGGGGATCGCCTTCGTCATCGAGGTCTGCATCATGGCCGCGAAATCCGCGGCCAGCATGGCGGGATCGGCGACGATGTCGACGGTGCCGTGCAGCGCCGAGGCGATGGCGCGCAATTCCTCCACCCGCCAATCGGTTCCGACACCGCGGCAGTCGCAGGTGAACACGCCCTCGGACTGCCGGATCTCCGCGGCAAGCGCCGCGGGCTCCTCATGCTCGTTCTTGCCGTCGGTCAGCAGGATCGCGTGCACCATCGCGTCGGGATGCTTCTTCGACAGCTGCCGGGCCAGGCCGAGCCAGGTACCCATCGCGGTGCCGCCGTTGGGCCGCAGCTTGTCGAGCCGGCGACGGGCGGCCGCGCGGCTTTCCCGGCTCGCGGGCACCGAAGGTGTATCGGAGGGAAACACCAAGCGCGCCATCGAGGTGCCCTCGACGATCGCGAACCGGGTGCCGTCGGGCAGCACGTCCAACGCGGCCAGGGTGGCCTGCCGAGCGCCGTCGAACTTGCGTGCCGCGCCCATCGAGCCCGAGGTGTCGATGATAAGGATCTCCACCCGCTCCGGCGGCGGCCCTGCGGCCACGAAATCCGCGTCGGTCTCGACGGTGACCACGGCGTCCACCGTGCCCGCACCCTCGGCGAGATATTCGTTCTGATCGATCGCTACCGAAATACCGATGCCGTCAACAGAACTCACAGCACGTCTCCTGGCTGGTCGGGATGCGCCGCTCCGAACTGGCCCGGCTGCGCGACGGGAGCGAGCGCGACGGTGATGTTGTCGCTGCCGCCGGAACGTATCGCGAAGTCGATGAGCTCGCGGGCGGCGAGCATGGGCGCCGGGGCGGTGGCCATGGCCGCCAACACCACCGGATCGGACTGGTAGTTCCATAGTCCGTCGGTGCACAGCAGCAGCACACCGGGGCCGGTGGTGCGCAAGGTTCGAATGGATTTGTCCGACCACGGTTTCGACTCACTGTCCGCGCCGAGCCAGCGCAGCAGCGTGTGCGCTCTCGGGTCGTTCATGGCGGCCTCTTCGTCCATCGCACCAGCGTCGACCAGAGCCTGCGCCCACGAATCGTCCGAGGACAGCCGCTGCGACGGCGCGGCCTCGCGTGCCAGCGGGGTGCCCGCACGTAACCAATATGCCCGGCTGTCACCGACATTGGCGACGGTGATCTCCACCGCGCCATCGCCGGAGCCGCGTACTACGGCCGAGACGTAGGTGCACGAGGGTGCGTGGCCGTCGTGCACCGCGACGTCACGGACCGCCTGCGCCGCAGCCGCGAGCCCCGCCAGCACGGCCTCCTCGGCGGAGCAGCCGTCGGCCAGCGCGGTGAGACTCGCGTCGACCCCCGCGCGCACCCCGGCGCCCGAAGCTGCCTGCGGGTCCTCGGAGGTCGACACGCCATCGCACACCGCAATCACCGTCGCGGCGGGCTGCCCGGCGATGCCGCTGTCGAGCACCGCGGCGGCCACCGCATCCTCGTTACGCGCGTGCTCGATACCGCGATCGGTGACGACACAGACCGCGCCGAGATCGGCCTCGCAGCGATCGGGCTCGGGCCGCAGCTGCCCGCAGTCCCGGCAGTAGCCGTCGGCGTCGTAAAGCCGGCCACCACAGCCGTCACACGCCACTATCGCGTTGGGATCGGACTGGGGCAGCGCCACCCGGCGCGCACCGAGCTCACGCCCACATGTCTCGCAATACCGGTCCGCGGCACCGACACTCGCCGCGCAGCCAGGGCACCGGGCACCGGTCGCGCGGTTCGGTGCGGCATTCAGTTCCGTCGTGCTCGTCCACGGCGTTGTGCCCACGGTTCGCTCGTTTCGTTCGGTCACAGTGTGGTCCTCGGCCGGATCGAGTTCGCCCGATCCACCAGCTCGAATCGGGCCCACATGTCGTCGGTTTCGCGGGCCAGTTCGCGATAGCACCGCTCCAGGCCGGTGCGCACGCCGTCCTGGTCCAGGCCGGCACCGAGCAGCGGATCGTGTGTCGACGGCGCCTTCCCGGCACTCAACCAGTCCAATGCGGCAGATAGCACGCGCATCCGTACCTGTGCGCCACGGCGTTTGGACTCCAGCCGCAGCCGCTCGACCCGGCCGCCCGCGTCGCGCAGTAGCGGCTCGGACAGTTCGGTCGAAGCGCGGCCGGCCAGCATGGTTTCCACGGCCGTGATCCGCGCCTCGGTATACAGCGCCGAGGTCGCGTCGACTTGATCGAGCACGGCCACCGCACCCTCCCGGTCACCACCGGCCTGCCGCAAACGGGCCAGTCCGAATACCGCGCTGACGAATGTGCGATCGGTGCGCCACACCGTCTCGTAGTACCGCGACGCCTGCCCTTCGCCCGCCGCGGCGTCCGTCAGTTCGGCGACGGCGGCCAATGCCAGTTTCGGCGCGGGCTCACCGGGTAGCGCCGAATACACCGACTCGAATTCCGCCTGCGCGGCAACGAAATCCCCGGCGAGCAGTCGTGCCTGGCCGCGATACCACGCCAGCCGCCAATCGCCGGGCAGCGTCTCGGCGAGCGCGTCCAGCCTGCGTTCGGCGTCGGCGGGATCGTGCACGTCGAGGGCGGCGCGGGCCAGCCGCAGCGGAATCTCCACCGATACGCCGCGTCCGGTGACGACCGACCGCAGCCCCGCCTCGAACGCGGGCTCCAGCTCGGCGGGCGTGCTCCCACTCGTGGTAGCCAACAGCGCGGCACCACTGTCGCCCGGATCGACAAGGGGAACCGGCATCGCCGCAACGACATTGCGCGGGTGCACCACCGCGTCCGCGCCGATACCGAAGACCGCGCGCGGCGGTCCGAAGTAGGCCGACATGCCCGGACGCGGCACCCCGTCGTCGGTGCAGAGCACCTCACGCAACACCCCGGTCAGCTGATCGGTCATCTCCTCCATCGAGGAGAAGCGGGCCTCCGGGTCGGCGTCGGTGGCGCGCAACAGGAATCGGTGCAGCGAGTCGTATCTGGCCAGCAGCGGTTCGGTCGCCGGACCGGGCAGATCACCGAAATGTCCGCCCACCTGCGGCACGTTCATCACCAGCACCGCGAGCGTGCGCCCGACCGTGTAGACCTCGGTAGCGACGGTCGGTCCGGTCTCCGCGATTTCGGGGGCCTGATAGCCGATGGTGCCGTAGATGTTGCTGTCCTGATCGTCCATGGCGATCACCGCACCCAGGTCGATGAGCTTGAGCTGCTCGTCGGTCTGCATCACGTTGTCGGGCTTGAAATCACAGTAGGCCAGCCCCACCGAATGCAGATAGCCTAGCGCGGGCAGCATCTCCAAGATGTAGGCGATGGCCTGGGCGGGCGGCAGATAGCGGCCGTCGGCGTCGCGGCGGCCACGCAGGATCTGCCCGAGCGAGGTGCCACCGACGTATTCCATGACGATGTAGCCGACGGCGATGCCGTCCGCGCCGGTGTGCTCGACGAAGTTGTGGATCTTGACGATGCTCGAGTGCTCGACCTCGGCCAGGAACCGCTTTTCGGCCATCGCGGCCGCCATCGCGTCGATATCCCCGGAGTTCAGCAGACCTTTCAGCACCACCCAGCGGTCGCTGACATTGCGGTCGGTCGCCAGATAGATCCAACCGAGCCCACCGTGCGCCAGCGCGCCTGCCACCCTGTACTGCCCGCCGACCAGATCGCCCTCGGCCAACTTGGGAGTGAAGGAGAACCGGGTGCCGCAGTGCGGACAGAAACCTTCGGTGCGACCTGAAACGCCGTCGCGACCCCGGCCGACGGATCGTTCGCACTTGCCGCAGAGCCGCTTCGATTCGGCGACTTCGGGATCGGCCATGATCGCGGTGGCGGGGTCGATGCGCGGCACCCGCGGCACGTCCACCATTCCCGCGCCGAGTCGGCCGCGGGTACTGGATTTCGATGAGGAGGAGCGGCCGGTGCGCACCGAGCGCCCAGACGACCGGTTGCTGCCCGTCGACGCCGACACCGCCGACTGTTCGGCGGGAGCGGTGCCGCAGCAGTCGCAGTAGCCATCGACAATCGTTCCTGCGCAACCAAGTTCGGTGCAGGCATTGCCTTCCCTCGACACCGGATTCGCGGCCGGGGTCTCCTGCACCGAGACCGTCGTGGCCTCGACCGGTGCGGTGCCGCAGACGACGCAGTACCCATCGTCGATGGTCCCCCCGCATCCGGGTTCCTGACAGTTCATCCGCGCCTCCCCGATTTCTCCCCGATGAGCTGCTGATAGTCGGCGACCGCCCGGGTCACAGCGGCCAGGTCGCACGGTTTACGGGAGAGCAGACCCGCCGCGATCTGATTGGCGGCCAACAGGTCTCGATCCTCGCTGACGCCAAGTCGAGCGGCCTTGGCCTGATATGCGGCCAGCCGCCCGCGCAGTTCGGCCCATCGGTCGAGCAGACCCTTCGCCAACTGCTCTGCGGTATTCGCGTCCGCGATGGCCTCGGCGATCCGCCTGCGCAGCTCCAGCAATGCCGCGGCCGCACCGGGTTTCGCCGACACCGCGTCCAGATGGGCGCCAAGAGCCGCGGTGTTGTCGGCGGGCACTGGCAGCGGTCCCGCCAGAATCGTCCGCTCGACCTCCGCTCTGCTGAGCGCGGCACGTTCCCGGGTTTGACGCAGCGTGTCCCACCGCCTGCGCGTCTCGGCGACGGCGACAGACCAATTCGCCACTATCGCGGCGAGTTCGGCGAGGACGGTGGCCTCACGACGCAGTTTGTCGCGCAATTCGCCGACACACGCATCGATCTCGGGCACGGTCAACGCGAGCGGATCGGTGGCCGACCGACTCAACAGTTCGGCGATACCGTCCGCGATCGTCGTCAACTCGGCGGTCGCGGCTCCCCCCGCGCTGTCGAGTTCCTCCTGCAGCGGCGTGAGACCGGACATGATCCGGGTGTTCACCGCGTCGACCGCGTCGAGGAATTCGGCGATCTCCGGGAAGGCGGCCCGCATGCGGTCCACGGTATCGGCGAGCCCGACGAACAGCACCTGTTCGCTGGGTCCTGTCAGCGACCGTTGCGCCATCGGTATCGGCGTGCGCGACACCTCATAGGGTCGCCCGCACAACAGCCTGGTCACCTCGGCGCGCTCGCTGTCGTCGAGCCTGGACCGGGTGCCGCGCACCGTGCGTGCGGAATCCAGGATCGACCGCAGTCGACTGAAGTCCTCCCACATCAGCGCGAGCGCGTCGCGCACCGGCGCCCAGCGCTGCTCGGTCACTCCGGACGGCGGAAACCGGCGAAGCAGCGTGTGTCCCGGATGTTTGTCCAGTTCCAGCAGGGTGGCGGTGATGGTGTCGAGTTCGTGTGCGCGGGCGGCCAATTCGCCGTCGATCTCGGCGATAGTGAGCGGTTGCATGGTCGTCGCCGCGTTCAATCCACGTACCGGAGGGCGGGCGGGCCCGGCGACGGGCCGAGCAGGCTGAGCCGAGTGTTGTAGATTCGCTGCCAAGTGCCGTCGGTGCGGATGCGTTCGAGCACGCCGTTGACGAACCGAACCAGATCCGGATTGCCCTGTGCGATACCGACCGCGTAGGCGCCGGTGCCGATTTCGTCGCCGACGACCGCCAGATTGCGATCCTGCGCGACCAGTCCGAACAGGATCGGATCGTCGCCGCTGATCGCGTCCACGTGGCCCTGCTGCAGCGCGGCCAGGCAGTCGGTCCAGTTCGCCGCGCCGATCACGGTGACGGACTTCTTCAGCGCGAAAAGCGACGCCGCCGCGGTGGCGCCTCGGGTGACGCACACTGCCTTGTCCGCCAGGTCGGCGGCGGTCCGGATGCCCGAATTCGTCGGCACCAGAATGCGTTCCGACGCACGGTAATAGACACCGGAGAAGTCGACGTCTCTGCGGCGCTCACAAGTGGCCGAGAAGGTGCGCACGATCACGTCGACCTGCTTGTCGCGCAGTGCGGGGATACGGTCGGTGGCGGCGACCGAACGCAGCTCGATCCGGTCCGGATCACCGAACATATCCCGGGCGATCTCCCGCGCGATATCGATGTCGAAGCCTTCGAGCTGGCCGGTGGTCGGATTGCGGAAGCCGAACAGATAGGTGTTCTGATCCACACCGACCCGCACCCGGCCGTTCGCGACGATCGCCGCCATCGGCGAACCCGGCGGCATGGCACCGGGTTTCGGCAGCGGTCCGGGGCGCAGGCTCGCCTCGGGGTTGCAGCTCTCATCCGCCTCGGACCCCGGCGGTGTAGTGATTTCCGCCAGGTCCGGTCGCGGATTCACCGCCGCCACACGGGCCGGATCCGGAACCCTGGTGCCCGAACTGCACCCGGTCACCGATGCGCTCACACCAACCAGCACCGCGGCCAGCACCGGCAACAGCATCCGTGTTTTCACAGGAACTCCTTCAGCCGCGGCCACAATCCGACGGTGACGGCGACCGCCGCGAACACCATCAGCACCAATGTGCCCGACGGGCTGAACGCCAGCGATCCGCCCGCGGCATCCACCCCGTCGCGCAGTTCCTTGCGGACCTGGGCGAGGCTGTCGCGCAGCTTGTCGTCGAGCTTGGCGAATCCGGTGGCCGAGTTTCCCGGCGCGGAACCGATGGCCTGCGCCACCGCCGCGGGATAGTTCGCCGCCTCGTAGGCATCCTTCTGGCGGCTGTGCCCGGCCTTCCAGCTCGTGAGTGCTTGCGACGCAGCGGAATCCGACCCCGCCGCGCTCACGAGCCGGTCGCCCAGCGCGGCGGTGTGCTTGGCGAAATCCGTTTCGCCCGCGACGATGTCGCCTCGGGTGATCAGTTGCAGGGTCTCGTCGGTACGCGCCTGCTGGGCGAGGATCCTGGCCTGGGCCAGCGTCTCGAACCGGTTGCTCGCACTGGACTTGCCGGTGTCCACCTCACTCGACGCGGTCAGCGTCGCGGCGATACTCCACAACAGCACCAATGCCGTTGCCGCCGCACCGGCGGCCAGCCCGAGGTTCATGCGCCGATTGGTCAGGCGCAGCAGCACGAAAGACCCGACGCCACCGGCGATCAGCACCAAAAGCAGCAGCGTAATACTCGTTCCAGGCAGTGCCCCGATGCCGCGCTGATCGTTGCGGACCGCGGCGAAGCGGTTGTTGCTGAGCTGTTCGGCGTTGGGCAGCAACGAGGTTTGCATCAGGGTCGATGCCTCGCGCAGGTAGGCCGAGCCGACCGGGAAACCCTGCCGATTGTTGGCCCGTGCCGCCTCTACCAGCCCGGTGTAGGCGGGCAGGTCGGCGGAGATCCGCGCGACGATCGATCGGGTCTGCGCATCGGAAGCGCCGGTGGTCGCCTCCGCCAGCGCGCCCGCCGCATCGGCCAGCGACTGCTGATATCGCCCGCGCACCTCCGGCGCTTCGATACCGCCGGACAGGAAGGCGGTGGCTGCCGAAGCATCGGCCGCCGACAGCGCGACGTACAGGCTCTGCGCCGCATAGGCCAACGGCTCGGTCCGCTCCAGCACCGCATCGCTGCGAGCGATTTTGCCGCTCAACTGATCGGCGCACACGATGCCCGAAAGTAGGCACAGGACAACAGATACGACCAAAACCGCGCCGATGGCACCGGGAGTCGTCGCGGCGAAACGCCACAACCACTGTGCCCCGTTGCGCGTGGTCGCCGATAGCCGAACTCCCACACCGCCCCCCTTCATCTACCGGCCGGTGCCTCCGATCGAGATAGTACGGGAGCATGTTCCGCTCTGCTGTGGTGTATCGCCAAGAGTCCTGAGTCGCTACCCCCACCGCTGGACGGCCGTGACCGCCTTGCGCGCGGCAACCAGGACGGGATCCCAGACCGGCGAGAACGGCGGCGCATAGCCGAGATCCAGCGCCGTCATCTGTTCGACGGTCATCCGCGCGGTGAGCGCGACGGCCGCGACGTCCACGCGCTTGCCGGCACCCTCCCTGCCGACGATCTGCACGCCGAGCAGGCGCCCCGTGCGCCGCTCGGCGAGCATCTTCACCGTCATCGTCGCCGCACCAGGGTAGTAGCCGGAGCGACTGGTCGATTCGATCGTCACCTTCACGTACTGCAGGCCCCCGGCGCGCGCGTCCTTCTCGCGCAACCCGGTTCGCGCGACCTCCAGATCGCACACCTTGCTGACCGCGGTGCCGACGACGCCAGGGAAGGTCGCATACCCCCGCCGACGCCGGAACCGATGATCTGGCCGTGCTTGTTGGCGTGCGTGCCGAGCGCGATATGGCGTTCCAGCCCGGACACGGGGTCGAGCACCTCGACGCAATCGCCACCCGCCCAAATGCTCGGCGCTGCTCACGAGCTCGATCCCCACCCGACGTAGCCGCGCGCGACCGCATGGGTGATGCTTACCTCGACGCGTACTGCTGAGGGCGGCCGGTTCGGCTAGCGGGCGCCGCCCCTGGCTTCCCGGTCGATATAGCGGGTCATCGCCCAGTTCATGCCGCGCATGGCGAGGTTGTAGGACGGCGGGAAGTATCGCTGTGCCCAATGCCCTACCCTGATGTCTTGCGAGGTGTAGACGAGGTAGCGGTTGCGTTCCACTCCCCGCACGATCGACCTGGCGGCCGCTTCGGGTGTGACGGCGTGCCGCATGAACACTCCGATGGCGCGCTGGACGGTGGCGTCGGTGCGATCGATACCGGCGATGTCGACGCTGTCGACCATCGGTGTGGCCATCGCACCGGGGACGGCGAGGCTGACGCCGATGCCGTGCCGGCGCAGATCGAAACGCAAGACCTCCGACACGCCGCGCAGCCCGAATTTGCCTGCGCTGTACGGGGCGTGCCACGGCAGACCGAACAGGCCGGCGGCCGAGGACACGTTCAGCAGGTGACCACCGTTGCCCGCCTCGATCATGCGCGGCACGAACTCCTCGATCACATGGATCGGGCCCATCAGATCGATGTCGATGGTCCGCCGCCACTGTGTGTGGGTGAGCCGCTCGACCGCACCCCAGGTGGCAATGCCCGCCACGTTCATCACGATGTCCACGCTCTCGACGTCGGCGTGTGCCTTGGCAGCCAGCGCCACCACTGCGTCATAATCGCTCACGTCGGCGGGCGCCGCGAGATGCACGATGCCACCGGCGGCCTGCACGTCGACGGCGGTCCGCTGCAGACCGTCATTGTCGATATCGGTCAGGATGACCGAGGCGCCCTTGGCCACGACCGCCAGCGCGATGCTGCGGCCCAAGCCACTGGCGGCACCGGTGATCAGGCAGCGCCTGCCGCCGAACTTCGTCATGAGTCAAGACGATAGGCGTATATGAACAGTGTTGTCTATAGATGCCGCCACACTGTCTCGGACACAAGATCGACAACGCCGATGCCGACACCCAGACACGGCCCGCGGTGCGCTGGCCGGGCCACAGCTGTGGGCTAAGGTCTGCGGTTATCCGGACTCGCCGTGGCAAGAGTCGGGCTCGCCATCGGGTGGCCGACAGCGGTCGCGGTCGCGGCTACCGCCGCGTGGGCGACCGGGCCGACGGCAGCCGGGCCCCCGGAGATCCGAAGCATCCTGAACTATGGCGCCCATCCATAGCGTCGGCCTGGTCCGCCGACTCGATGCCGAAGGAATGTTCGGGCTCCCGTCACACGTTCCGCATATTGTGACCTTGGTACAGGTTCAACGGGAGGACCATATGGGGGACCGGTTCGTGAATGTGCCGCGTGCCTGTGCGCGGCTCGGCCTAATGGGGTACCGACGTGGCTGAGGAACGGCAGACAGTCGCACGCAGCATGACGCTGGCCGGATACCGCCAGGCGTCGATCACGGCGACCACCGCGTTGCGCCCGGTCCTCACCATCTCGTTATTGCTGCTCAGTGCGGTGCTCGTATACGAGGCCTGGCGGGCGGCGGATCAGGGTGTCAACCGTGGCTGGTTTGTCGCGGCCTCGATCTCCGGACTGTTCGTGGTCCGTGGTCTGCACCTGCGTCGGCCGATCACGTTGGCACATCTGACGATTGCGGTGTTCGTGCTCGCGGTGGCCAACCTCGCCTACCGCTCATCCCATCCCGGCTTCGGGTTCGTCTTCCTCGCCTCGACCGGGTTCATCCTGATGCTGCCGCAGTCCAGCCGTCCGCAGCCCGACCAGCTGTATCGGGTGGCCGAGCTGGTCGGCCGGACCGAACGCGATCCGCTGGCCGCGTTCGCGCTGCACTCCTCGAAAACGTACTTCTTCAATGCGAACTCGTCCGCGGCGATCGGCTACCGCGCCCGTTTCGGCATCACGGTCGTCGCGGGCGACCCCATCGGTGACCGCGCGGCGTTCGCAGAATTGCTCTCGGAGTTCTCCGAATTCGCGGCCAATCAGGGCTGGCGGATCGCGGTGCTCGGCGCGAGTCCCGAGCTGGCCGCGATGTGGCGCTATCGGGCGCTCGAGCATCGCGGGCTGCGCGCCATCCCGATCGGTCGCGATGTGGTGATCGACGTGGGCAGCTTCGACATGGTCGGGCGGAAGTTCCGGAATCTGCGCCAAGCCGTAAGCCGCACCCGCAATTTCGGGGTGACGACCGAGGTGATCAGCGAAGCGACATTGAGCGAGCCGCTGCGCGCCGATCTGCTCAATATCGTCGACGAGTGGAGTCACGGCAGGCAGAGCCGCGGCTTCTCGATGATCCTCGACCACCTGTTGGATGGACGAAACCCCGGCATGCTGCTCGTCATCGCCAGGGACGGCGACGGACGGGTTGCAGGGTTCCAGCGCTACGGCGTGTCCGGTCGTGGCCGCGACCTCAGCCTGGACGTGCCGTGGCGACGCAAGGACGCCCCCAACGGCCTGGACGAGCGCATGATCCTCGACCTCGTCGACTACGCACGCGAACAGGGCGTCCAGCGAATCTCGTTGGCATTCGCGCCGTTCCCGGAACTATTCGCCGATAAGGAGCGGTCGCGCACCGCCACGCTGATCTATGTGGCCGTGCACCTGGGTGATCCGCTGATCCGCCTGGAATCGCTGTACCGATTCCTGCGCAAGTTCCGATCGATGTCCGACCAGCGTTTCGTGCTGATCCGCTGGCGCGAGGTCCTGCTTGCCGCCGCGGCGCTGCTCACCCTGGAGTTCGTGCCGCACCGCAAGCAGTACTGAATCGCCTTGTGCCGCTACCGCACTACCGCTGCCACGGCGGGCGGGGCCGGCTGAGGAACCACTCAGGACGTCGGACCGTGCAGCAGATCGGTTGCGGCCAGGTGGATTTTCACCAGTGCGCTGAGCAGGTGCTCGCGTTCGGTGGCCGTCAGGTCCGCGGTCACCTGTTGCTCGAGTAATCGCCGCTCGGCTTCGATCGGTTCGCGCAGGTCGCGGCCCGCGTCCGTGAGCCACAGTCGCACCAGGCGGTTGTCCCGCTCGTCCCGGCGCCGGAAAAGCAGACCGGCGTCGGTCATCCTGGTCGCCATCTTGACGACGGTGGGCGTCGTGACGTGCAACGCGGCGGCCACCTCGCCGGGCGTCCGACCGTCCTGCTCCCACAGCACAGCCAGCATATGGTTCTGGCCCAGGTGCAGTCCGTGCCGTCGCATCCCGGCCTCGGCCACCGCGCGCAGCGCCTTCGTCGTCTTGCTGTGCAGGTCCAAGAACTCGGGCATCGCGGTCTCCATGGTCTGGCAGAACATTCGGAAGGCAGGTCGATTGACGGCTAATTATTAACCGGCTAACGTCTTCTTCGGACCATCGCTAGACGGCTAATGAACCTATGGAGCAGCAATGCTACTGATCACGGGAGGCACAGGAAACGTGGGCCGAGAACTCGTCCGCGAGTTCGATATCCGAGGCGCCCAATTCCGGATCATGGTCCGCGACCCCGCGCGCGCCGTCGGGATACCCGATCGCATCCCCCGCGTCGTCGGCGATCTGGACCAGCCCGCCACTCTGCCGACCGCCTTCGACGGTGTCGACACCCTCTTTCTGCTCACCCCGGGCATCGGCACCGAGCGGACCGGACACGCCGTCGCGGCCGCGACCGGTGCCGGCGTGCGCCGGATCGTGCACCTGTCCTCCATCAACGTTCTCGGAGATCCCATGCCCGCGATGGGACGCTGGCACCACGCCCGTGAAGAAATCGTTCGCGCCAGCGGCATTCCCGCCACGATCCTGCGTCCGGGCGGATTCATGACCAATGCGCTCGAATGGGTGGCCGGCATTCCGAAAACGGCCATAAGAACACCGAATACGTCCTGACCGGCGACGAAGCGCTCACCGTCACGGAGCAGGTGCGGATCCTCGCCGCGGCACTCGGCCGGACCATCGAGGTGCGCGCGGTGAGCACACCTGAAGAAGCCGTCCGGTCGCGCTTCCCCAACGGCGCTCCCCCAGCGCTCGCCGCGGCCATTGCCGAGGGTTTCGCGCAGTTACGCGCCGACACGGTCGGGTTCCGCACCGACACCGTCGAACAACTGCTCGGCCGCAAGCCCCGGACCTTCGCCGAGTGGTGCGCGGCTAATACCGCCGCATTCCACAGCGACTCCGCGGATGCTTCTGTTCGTTGAAAGATGTTGTGGCGCGAGAACTCTCCGCAGCGTTATGAAGCTGGTCGTGCCTCGGTGACGGCAACGTCGATGCGCGGGAAGTCGACCCGATGTCGCCGACCGCGCTCAGACGAGGCGACCGACCGTCGACGGAGTCGTCAATCGCAGGGCAGCGTCAAGGCCAAACGCGGACGGCAATGTCGATTGCGCAGCCGAACTCAGGTCAACCGTCGACGACGTTGATGCCGATCGCGCGGGCGAAGTCCGGTGCCAGGTCCATCAGTTGGCTGCTGCTGATCGTCGCGCCGCGCAACGCATCGATCCCGTCGGCGATGCCGAGACTCACCGCGCCGCGCAGGTCGAACTTCTTCATTCGCGCCTGGTTCAACAGCAGCCCCTGCAGCACCGAGCCGGGAAACGTCACGTTGGTCAGCTCCGCGTCACCGAAATCGGTGTGCCGCAACACGCAATCCACGAAGGACACGTCGCGGAACTTCGCCCTCCGGAAGTTCACCGAGTCGAACTTGCAGCCCTCGAACCCAACCCGCCGCAGATTGGAGCCACCCAAATCCACCCCGGCCATGGCGCCGTCGATCAACTGCGCGTCCTGCCACGAACTATCGGACAGTTCCGTACCCACCCATCGCACATTCCGCACCCACACATCCGCGAACCGCGCATATCGCAGGCTGCCCCGATGGAACGCCACCGAGGTGAACACCGACTCGGAGAAGCGCGCGTGCCCCGCCTCGACATCGTGGATATCGTCGCCACTCACCTGCACGCACTCGTAGTCCCCCTCGGGCTCGAGCTGCCCCTCGAACGGCCGCAGATAGCTTGCGTAGGGCAGTTCCGCCAGCTCACGGGGCATCATTCAAACCTCTCGGCTTGCGGTGGTCAACGACTCCCTTGTCTACCAGGCGGAGCTGACACCATCGCGCCGCACTGGGACCAGATGCCATCCGTGCCTCCGCAACCATCTTCGCCTCAATCATCGGAGGCGCCGATGGTCCCATAATGTCAAATGTCCGTCTCGGCAATCCGGGCGACGCGGGCATACAGGTAGCGCTGCGTCGGGACGTTCGTAGTCTGTTGTGCCGCACGAATATACGAATCGCGTGCTGCCGCCGTGTCGCCGGTCATCTCCCGCAGATGGGCGCGGACCGCGTGCAGGCGGTGGTCGCCCGCTAGGCGGTCGTCGGTATCGAGCTCGTCAACCAACTTCAGCCCAGCGTGTGGACCGAGGGCCATGGCGACTGCGACGGCGTGGTTGAGCGCGATGATCGGATTGTCGACGAGCAGTAGCAGCCGTTCGTAGAGCAGCATGATCTGCGGCCAGTCGGTGGCGTTGTAGGTCGACGCCTCGTCGTGCAGCGCGGCGATCGCTGCCTGCAGCTGGTACGGGCCGGGTACGCCGCGCGGCAAGGCATCGGTGATGAGCGTGACGCCTTCGGTGATGGCGTCGGCGTGCCAGCGGGTGCGGTCCTGGTCTTCCATCGGATCAGTTTGCCGCCGGGACCGGTGCGTGCGGGTCTGCGGGCATCGGTGAGCAGCAGGAGGGCCAGCAGGCCGGTGACTTCGGTGTCGTCGGGTAGCAGGCGGTGCACGAGACGAGTCAGGCGGATTGCCTCGGTGGACAATTCGACGCGGTGCAGGTTCGGACCGGCGGTCGTCGCGTAGCCCTCGGTGAAAATCAGGTAGAGCACGTGCAGGACGGCGGCGAGTCGCGCATCGCGTTCCGAGGCCGATGGAGGTGCGAACGGGACACCGCTGTCCTTGATCGATTTCTTGGCGCGGCCGATGCGTTTGGTCATGGTTGCCTCGGGCACCAGGAATGCGTGGGCGATCTCCGCCGTGCTCAGGCCTCCGACCGCACGCAAGGTGAGCGATACCTGCGAAGTCGGTGACAGCGACGGATGGCAGCACATGAACAGCAGGACCAGGGTGTCGTCCGAGTCCGTCTGCCTTCGGTCGGCGGGCGGAGTCAGCCAATCCTCCGGCAGTACCCAGCGCGCGACCGCGTCCTCGCGCCGCCGTCGCGCCTGTTCATTGCGCAGCAGGTCCGTCAGTCGGCGGGCAGCGACCGTGATCAGCCAGGCTCGCGGGTTGTCCGGGATTCCCTCGACCGGCCACTGCGTCGCCGCCGCGAGCAATCCCTCCTGCACCGCGTCCTCCGCGGTGTCGAAATGTCCATACCGCCGTACCAACGCGGCGAGGACCTGCGGCGCCAGCAGACGCAGCAGATCCTCCACCTCGCTTCCGACACCGAACCCGCTCACCCGAATTCGGGCGCGGTCTCGTGGATCGGCCGCACGTCGGCGTATGCCGTGTCGCCTATATGCGCGGGCCCCGGACATTTGCTGAGCTCGGCCGCGATTTCGGTTGCGCGGTCGAAGCTTTCGCATTCCACGATCCAGTAACCCGCCAGTACCTCCTGGGTCTCGGCATACGGTCCGTCGGTCACGAAGGGCGCGCCGTTCATGGTGCTGATGCGCCGCGTATGCACCGGCTCCGCGAGCGCCCGTGTCTCGACCAACTCACCGGACTCTTCCAGTTGCTTGTTCAGATTCCCCATGAACTCGGCCATCGCCGCGAAATCCTCGGCGGTCCAGGCGGGCTTGCCGGTGTCCTTGCCCACCATGCCGTCATAGTCCTGCTGCGAGCCGTAGCTCAGGATCATATATTTCATGACAACTCCTCCGCTCTGTCGACACCGGTTCGGCGCCGCTCGTCAGGTACGTCGCAGCCGTTGACCATTCTCGGACATCGATTCCGAGAAAACTACAAACCGGCCTCCGACAAGCACGCCTTGTCGGAGGCCGGTGGAGCGCGGGCGATCGTCGGGGACTGACGTCGAGCCCAATCGGCCGGAGCTGGTGAATTCACTCGCACCGTCGAGTGAACCCGCCAGGCATTCCGAGCGCGGCAATTGGGTTCAGACTCGATAATGCGTTGCGAGCAAGGCACATTCGCTCGTGCGGTTGAGTGGACGATCGCAGTAACTCCAGCGATCGTCCACATCGAGCCCTGACGCCAGGACCCGTGGCGCCGGGCACCACGCGCGAACCGTCAGCCGACATACTTCTCAGCCCGACACCGAGAAGTCCGGGCACATGCAGAGCCACAGGTAGCCACGTTGTGCCGTACTCCACGCTGAGCTGAACTTCACTGCACGGGCAAGCCGTTCGTCACTGCATGCATCCGAGTGCGGGCATTGCTCATCGTCCGGACCTGCCGCAGGCCAGACGATGGGTTCGATCGTCCAATCGCGGTGCGCGACAGCCCTTTGATGCCAAACCGGCACCATCTCGCGGCGGAGTCCACCAGCCACGACGCGACTGATCCGAACCGACACAACAAGCCGACCAGACACTGCCAGGCCGAATCGACCAGGCGCAGCTCAGCCCAGCCGACGGCCGACGACCGGGCGAAGTCGACCAACATCGCCCCTGCTCCGCCAACAAGCAACGGCCCGACGCGGGTGACCCGTTCCGGGCGCATCAACCGGCGGCGCCTGTTCGGTGGCGCTGACGCCGCGGCCGGCGCCGCCGGAATCGGTTGGGGCGCAGCCGCGCTCAGCCGTCGGGACACGACCGACGGCGATCGAGGGCCGACCGCGACGGAGCCGTTCCATAGCGAGCATCAGGCTGGCATCGCGACCGAGCCCCAGTCCCAGGTGGCCTTCGTGGGTTTCGATCTGCGCCCGGGCATCGGTCGCGACGACATCATCGGTGTCCTGAAGATCTGGACCGATGATGCCGCGCGGCTCACCCAGCGCCGACCGGCGCTGGCCAACACCGAACCCGAACTGGCGCAGCGGCCGGCACGGCTCACGGTCACGGTCGGGTTGGGTCCGCGGGTGTTCACCGTGGCCGGACTGGAACAGCGCAGACCGTCGTGGTTGCGTCCGTTGCCGCCGTTCCCCATCGATCGGCTCGAAACAGCCTGGAGTGCCAGCGATTTGGCGCTGCAGGTCTGTGCCGACGAGGCGACGGCGGTTTCGCATGCAGTGCGGGTGTTGTGCAAGAACGTGGCATCGCTGGTCTCCCTGCGGTGGGTACAGCGCGGGTTCCGCCAACGCCGCGCCAGGGCAGACCCCACGCAACCTGATGGGGCAGGTCGACGGAACGGTGAACATCCCCGGCCGGCAGCACCGACTTCACTCGGCTGGTGTGGGACGACGGCAGCGCCCAACCCTGGCTGACCGGCGGCACCTCGCTGGTGCTGCGGCGTATCGCGATGAAACTCGACACCTGGGACGAAATCGACCCGGAGGGAAGGGAGCTCACCGTCGGCCGCAAGATCGCCGATGGTGCGCCGCTGACCAGCAGCCGGGAATTCGACGAACCGGATTTCGCCGCGGTCGACGCGCACGGCATTCCGGTCATCCCCCCGTCGTCGCACATCGCCCGGCCCACCACACCCCCGAGGGCGAGCGGTTCCTGCGCCGCGGTTACAACTACGACGACCTACCCGCACCCGGTCTGACATCGAACTCGGGGCTGCTCTTCGCCGCGTTCCAACGCGACGTGGATACCCAGTACCTGCCGGTGCAGCAGCGCCTCGCCGAGTTCGACGCGCTCAATGTCTGGACGACACCGGTGGGTTCGGCGGTCTTCGTCATCCCACCCGGAGTTCGGTCGCCGGGCGGATACCTCGGGCAGTCGCTGTTCGAGTGACCGAACACCGGCCGGATCGCGGCCTCTGATCATTTCGCCCGGAGTGCGGTCACCGGGCGGAATGATCAGACAGTCAGGTCCACAATGCGGTCAGGTCCACAATGCGGCGACAAGCACATCCGCGATCGCGAGGCCACCCGCCGCATGGGTCATCCACGCCACGTTCTTGCCCCGCTTGGCGTCCGCGTGCCCTATCTCGGCGCACGCCACCACCACCACGACAACCAGCTTCGTGCCGATCTTCGGCGTGTTCGGGTCCTTGCCGAGCGAGTCGATCGGTTCGGCCATCCCGACGAGCACAGGTGACGATCTGCAGACGCGCGCCCCACACCATCACCGCGGAGACGATGGGCTGCCCGGCGGCGTCACTATCTACTACAGTATGTCGTAGAAATCCCCGAATGCGTGGCCGCGGTTACCCGCAGCACTCTGGGTCGAGCACGAAACACAAGGCGGACAACGCATCTCGCCGCGCCGCATGGTGCACGCTCATCCCCTGGCGGGTCGATTCCACCAGGCCCGCCGCGCGCAACTGCCCGAGGTGGTGACTCACCGTAGATTCCGCCAGCGCGACCGCCGCCGCCAGATCGCGGGTGTTCACGCTGCCGTCACGCCGGGCGAGCAGCAGCGACATCAGCTTCACCCGAACCGGATCCGCCAGCGCCTTCAACCGCAGCGCCACCTCCAGTGCGACCCGATCGTCGACCGGCGCCGCGGCTACCGGCGCGCAGCAGATCGGCGCGGACACATCGATCGTTGGCAACGTCTTCGGCATACCGCCATCTTGGCATATATCGAAAGCCTCCTCCCCCGCACAGCAAACTCCGGCCCGCGCCGAGATGCGGACCGGAATCGACTTCACCAGGTCAGATGCCTGTGTGCAGCTGCTCGGTGTTCTTGCGAATACCAAAGGAGGTGATGATCTCCATGATGCCGAGGACAACCAGCCAGATACCGGCAACCCATGCCAGGGTGGCCACCGACGTGACCGGCCAGACGATCAGCACCACACCCGCGATCGCGGTGATCACACCGAAGAAAGCCACCCAGCCACGCCCGGGCAAGGCGGGCTCTGACAGCGCGGCCATGGTCGAGGCAACGCCCCGGAACAGCCACGCGATACCAATCCAAATACCGAGCAACAGAATCGAGGCAAGCTCGTCACGGAAGCAGAAGACACCGATCACGATCGACAGGACACCCGTAATGAAGGCGAGCACCCGCATGCCGGCGCTCGCCGGCGCGCCGAAGGCGGCCATCAGCTGCAGTACACCGGACACCACCAGATAGATGCCGAAGATGACGCCCGCCACCAACAACGTCTTGCCCGGCCACACCAGAATCATGACCCCGAGGATCACCGACAAGAGGCCGGTGACCAGAACCGATTGCCACGCGCTGCGGGCGAGCGTTTGCAGCGGCGCCTCTACCACGCTGTTTGTCGTCATATCGCGATGTTATTCCTTTCGCGATAGGTTTACTGGCCATTTGCTATGCGCCGAGTGGTCTGGGCCATCGAATTCCGGCTACTGGGTGGCGGGAGCGATGTTCACCATCCAGGCAACACCGAACTTGTCCGTGCACAATCCGAACTCGTCGCCCCACATTTGCTTCTCTAGTGGCACGGAGATGGTGCCCGCCGCCACCAGCTTGTCCCAGTAGCCCTGCAGTTCGGCACCGTCGTCGCCACTGAGGCTGATCGAGATGCTGCTTCCCGGTCTGTATTCCATGCCGGGCGGAGTGTCGGAGGCCATCAGCGTGAAGCCGCTCGGCGTCTCCAGCACGCCGTGCATGACCAGATCCGCACCCGGCTCGTCCTTGTCACCGAACTCGCCGAAGGTACTGATGGTCAGCGTGCCGCCGAAGACGTCTCGATAGAACTCGAGTGCCACCTGTGCTGTCTCTCCGAAACTGATATATGGGTTGAGCCGGGAGACCATGGGAACGCTCCTCAGGAGTAGTTGCCGCCATCTGGGAGGTTAGTCCCCCCGACCGACCCTGTGGCATAGATAACGTCCGAGTCGGCAACGTTTACTGCTCGGCAGGCTCGGGTAGTCATCCCTGAGTGGCTCTCGTCCGTGTGCACCAATGGGTGAAGCGGGCGGGTCGGGTTCGTGAGTCTCGGGTGGCTAGGAGAAGAGGGTGGCGGTTGTACTCGTGCTGCAGGCACGTGGCCTTGGTGATCTGCTCACCGCGGTCCCGGCGTTACGTGCGCTGCGCCGGGCAAGGCCGAACGACCACGTCGTCTTGGCCGCACCGCACCGACTGAAGCCGATCGTCGATCTGATCGCGTCGGTCGACACGATGGTGCCGACCCACGAGCTCCACGCGTTGCGCTGGGATGCCGCACAGCCCGAACTAGCGATCAACCTGCACGGCCCCAGCGCCGAAAGCATCGTCACGCTGACCAAAACCGATCCGGGACGCATTCTCACCTATCGCAACGCTGCCTTCCCGGACCTGGAAGGCCCGGAATGGCAGCAGGACATGCACGATGTCGAGCGCTGGTGCCATCTGCTCGAGTCCGATGGCATCGTCGCCGATCGGCGCAATCTCGGACTGGTGCCGCCAGTGTCGACCACCAGCCATCGCGATTGCGTCGTCGTGCACGTCGGTGCGGGCTCTCCGGCGCGCCGCTGGCCGGCCGACCGGTTCGCCGCAGTCGTCCGTCATCTGCTCGTGCTCGGCCGCGAGGTGGTACTCACCGGTGACGAAACCGAGCGCGATATCGCGCTGAATGTCGCGGCACGGGCGAGCCTGCCGACGCGGCGGGTACTCGCCGGCGACCAGAACCTCATCGAACTCGCCGCCACGGTCGCCGAGGCCGCACTGGTCATCTCCGGCGACACCGGCGTCGCGCACTTGGCCACTGCCTTCGGCACCCGCACTGTACAGCTGTTCGGTCCGACGCCGCCACGCTGGGCCGGACCACCGCCCCATCTGCTCGGCAGGCACGCGGTGCTGTGGGCCGGTCAGGTCGGTGACCCGTACGGCGATAGGCCCGATCCCGGTCTGCTAAGGATCGGCGTCACCGAGGTGATCAACGCCGTCGACAAGCAGCTCACCACGCGCAATTGGCCCGGCACCGGCCCCGAGCGCCGCAGGACCAGCTACCGCCGCGTGGGTTAACGATTCCGGTGTCCGCAACGCCGCTCAGTTCACCGCGTTCACCCCGCGCGAGGCACAGATGCCGCAGGCCGTGCCAGAGGCCGTGCACCTGCCCGGCATCGGCCCGGTCGACCCGATGCCCTGGCTCGCCGCACGCGGCATCGACGTCGGACACTCCCCCGACTAACGAAACCGGGCCGGCACGGCCCGAATCAACGGGGCGGCGACAGGCGTTCGCGAGTCGCTGAAGGCTCGCGAACGCCTTCGGCCGTCGAGTGTCGGTTCGGGCCGCGAAATCAGCGAGTTTCACAAGCCGTTCCAGGCGCTGCGGACTCGGTGATCAACCTAGTACTGCGGTGCTATCCGCGAATGGCACTCGAGTGGGACGCGTCCCGGTGCCTGTGATTTCTACCGTCTGTTCATGCTGACGATCGACACCCCTTCCGCAGCTGGGGACTCCGGCCTCAGGCACGCGCCGCGGCACCGCCGAAGCTACCTGCCGCCCGGCCGCCTCCATCGCTCGCTGTTGTGGATGGTGGCTGCGATGGGCGCGCTCGCCATGGTTTCGGTTGGCGGCATGGTGGTCGACGACCGCATGCTGCTCGGTGAGTCGGTGTGGCTCAAGCCATTCAAGTTCGGGTTCGCCTTCGTGCTCTACGGTTTCACGCTGGCGTGGCTGCTGTCGTTGCCGCACAAGGGAAGTCGAGTCACCTGGTGGCTCGGAACCGTTTTCGCGATCACCGGATTCCTGGACGTCGGGTTCATCGCCGTGCAGGCCGCGCGCGGCACCTACAGCCACTTCAACACCGGCGCCGACACCGTGAACTCGATCGGTCAGCAGGTGTTCATGTCCGGCGTCCCCGGCCTGTTCCTCGCGAATCTGATTATCGCGGTGATCCTTTCGTGGCAGCGCATCGTGGACCGGCCGACCGCGCGGGCCATTCACGGCGGCCTCGCGCTCGCGGTCGCCGGGATGATGATCGCCTACCAGATGGGATACACCGGCAAGCAGCGCGTCCGCGATGCGAACGGAAATATCGTGGAACTCATGGCCGGGCACACGGTGGTCGACGACGCCGCGCGGTCCACGAACGTGGCGCGCGACGGCGCGGGCGGTATGCCGATCACCCACTGGAGCACGGTTCGGTGGCGATCTGCGTGTCCCGCACTTCGTCGGGTTGCACGGCATCCAGGTGCTACTACTCGCGGCATTTGCGCTGGCGTGGCTGGCGCCGCGGCATCCGTGGCTGCGCGCCGAACTCACCCGCGCCACGCTGATGGGAGTGCTGGCCCTCGGCTACGCCGGAATGCTGACCATCGTGACCTGGCAGGCGATGCGGGCGCAGTCGCTGGACCATCCCGATGGCGCGACGCTGGCCGCGTTCGGTGGGCTCGCCGCGACGGTCGCGCTGCTCCTGGCTGCCATTTATCTGTGCAACCGATCGACGAGCAACTCGGTGACAGTCGACCCGGCCACCGACTCCGGCATCGCTCGAATACTTACGACACCAGGCTCAGCCACTCGGATGAGCCGCGCGGCCCGGCGCGCCGGGCCGCTCAACGGCTCGACTGCGCCGCCCGGCGCGGTGCGACCAGTCGACTCGCCCGCGCGAGTCGGCATCACCGTAGGCGTTCGGCGTCGCGGGTGAGCTCGAGCATCGTGGCCGCCAAACGCTTCAGCGCGTCGGCGTCGGCGCCCTCGCCGATCGCGGTGGCGACATCCTCGGCGGCGCATCTGGCGGCGAACCAGCGGTCCGCTAGATCCGTCGCCTCCTGTGCGCTCAGCACGACGGAGTCGTCGGGAATTCCGGTTCCCTTCAAGCTGTTGCGGTGTTCGTAGGCGCGTTGGCGACACGATTGACGGCAGTACCGGCGACGACGTCCGGCCTCCGATTCCACGATCTCCCGCCCACACCACAGGCAGGACAGCAAGCGGCGCGACATGATGCAGAACACTAATGTGCCGCCGCACCCGACGGATTTCGAGGTCCCCAGGGATCGCCGCACCGCGGGCGTGGCAAGAGCCACCGCACGCACCGACTACAATGGGGCGGTTCACCGTCGCCGTGTCGGGAACTGTTAGCGCAGGCCCGTTCGTTGAACAGAAAGTCCAGCGAGCGCGAGTTCGTCGGGACACGGCCGCAGCGCAACAAGACTCGAGCACACAGGGAGAGGCACACCATGGCAGATCGCGTACTCCGGGGCAGTCGGCTCGGAGCGGTGAGCTACGAGACCGATCGCGACCACGACCTGGCTCCGCGGCGGATCGCTCGGTACAAGACCGATAACGGCGAGGAATTCGACGTTCCGTTCGCCGACGACGCCGAGATCCCCCCGACCTGGCTGTGCCGCAACGGCCAGGAGGGCACCCTCATGGAGGGCACCACCCAGGAGACCAAGAAGGTCAAGCCGCCGCGCACCCACTGGGACATGCTGCTGGAGCGTCGCAGCAAGGACGAGCTCGAGGAGCTGCTCAAGGAGCGCCTCGACCTCCTGAAGACCCGTCGGCGCGCATAGGTCCGGTTCACCGCCGAATTCGACGAAGGCCGCTTACATCGAGTGATGTAAGCGGCCTTCGTCGTATCGCATTGTGTGACAACTGATTTCCGCACTGTATGCGCAGTCGCATACAGGCCGCTCACATCGGATCGCCTGATGCGAGCGGCATTTCGCGTGTCGGCCGAACGGCGGCACAACCGAGGTTCAGTGGCTGGCGACCTTTCGATAGCGCAACAGAGCCAGCGGGACGGCAATCGCCAGGATCGCGAGAGAGCAGCCGACGGAGTATGCGATGCAGTGTTCGGCGGCCCAACCGGTTGGCGGGATGAAGGAGGGCGGAGCGCCGTTGTCGAAGAGTTTGCGGCCCGAGGCGGAGACCGCGGTGATCGGGTTCCATTCGGCGACCGTGCGCAGCGGGCCCGGCAGGGTCTCGGCGGAGATGAAGGCCGAGGATATGAAGGTGAGGGGAAACAGCCAGATCAGCCCCGCGCTTTGGGCGACTTCGACCGTCGGTGACAGCAGGCCGGTGAGCGCGCCCACCCAGGACATCGCGAAGGCGAACAGCAGAATGACACCGAACGCGAAGACGGCGTCGGCGATACTGCCGTTGATGCGCCAGCCAACCGCGTAGCCACAGCCCACCATGACGACCAGGCTGAGGATGTTGACCACCAGATCCGACAGGGTGCGTCCCATCAGCACCGCCAGCCGGGACATCGGCAGCGTGCGCATCCGGTCGATGATGCCCGTGTGCAGATCGCCCGCCAGGCCGACCGTAGTGAAGGCCGCATTGAAAGCGACTGTCTGCGTGAAGATTCCGGCCAGCAGGAACTCGCGATACTGGCCGCCGCCGAGGGACGCACCGAAGATGTAGGCGAACAGGAACACGAACATCAGCGGTTGGATGGTCGCGGTCACCAGCAGCGTCGGCACCCGCAGGATGGTCAGCAGGTTGCGGTAGGCGACGATGGCGCTGTCGCGGATGACCCGGACGCGCGGCTCCCTGGCGATGCCATGGGTTTGCTCTTTCGGTGTGGCCGGGGAGTTGGGAGAATCGTCGCGCGCCAGAGTCTGCGTGGTGCTCACGACTGCGCCTCGCGTGCGCTGCGTGCGGCCGCGGTTGGGTCACTCAAGACAGGATCTCCTCTTCTACGTCGCCGGTTTCCGACTCGCGGGTCGCGGATTCGCTCGCCGCGGTGCCGGTGAGGGACAGGAATACGTCGTCCAGGCTGGGGCGGTGCACGGTCGCGTCGACCACGCACACGCCTGCGTCGTCGAGCCTGCGCAGAGCCTCGACCATAGTGCGCGAGCCGTCGCCGACCACCACGGACACCTCGTCGGGGCGGTCGTCGCAGCTCGGTTCGCCGATGCCGACCTGCGCCAGAATCGACATCGCGGGCTTCGCGTCCTGCCCGCCGGCCAGCGTGACGGTGAGCCGGTCGCCGCCGATGGAGGTCTTCAGCTCGTCGGCCGAGCCGCGGGCGATCACTCGGCCGCGGTCGATGACGGTGATCCGGTCGGCCAGCAGATCGGCCTCTTCCAGATACTGCGTGGTGAGCAGCACCGTGGTGCCGTCGTCGACTAGATCGCCGATGACTGTCCACATGTCGAGCCTGCCGCGCGGATCGAGTCCGGTGGTCGGCTCGTCCAGCACCACCACCGCAGGCCGAGCTACCAATGCCCCAGCCAGGTCGAGACGCCGCTCCATACCACCGGAGTAGGTGCCCGCCCGACGGTGCGCCGCGTGGTCGAGCCCGAACGCGCTGAGCAGTTCGGCCGCGCGAGAGGTGGCCTGCCGCTGCGACATTCCGTACAGCCGGGCCACCATGCGCAGGTTTTCATAGCCCGACAGGTTGCCGTCGACCGCCGCGTACTGACCGGATAGGCCGATGTGCCGCCGAGCCGCGGCCGGGTCGCGCAGCACGTCGATGCCCGCCACCCGCACCGAACCCGCGCACGGCCGCAGCAACGTGGTGACAATGCGCACCGTCGTCGTCTTCCCGGCGCCGTTGGGGCCGAGCAGCCCCATCACAGTGCCGGCGGGTATCTGCAAGTCGATCTCATCGAGTACCCGCACCCGCCCGTAATTCTTGACCAGCCCGAGCACTTCCACTGCCAAACTCATGAATACACCTCGCTCGCACTGGGTTTCGTGCCTCCAGGCGCTGCGCCCAAGGCTCGATCTCTGCGCCTCGTCGGGTACCGAGGCGCGCTGTCGGCGGCTGCGGCTGAATCACTCACCGCTCCGCCTCCTTCGCGGTGCCGCCGCCGTCCAGATGCCGGTGCAGGACCGGTCCGATCGCGGCGAGCGATTCGGGTGTTGTCATTTCCGAATGCCGGCACGGCACCTTATGGTCACGAATGTCCCCGGTGACGAACGGCTGCCAGGCGGAAGCGCAGCGGGCGGGGTCGGTCCGGTTGATCTCGTCCTCGGCGGCGGTGAAGAACAGCAGGTCGCCGTCGAAGGTGCGCGGCCGGAAGCCGTGTGCCTGCACGGTGCCGTTGATGTAGCCGGCGTAGAACCGCTCCAGGTGATCGACGGTGAGCGCCGCGAAGGGACCCGGCCTCGACCGCAGCAGTTCCGCCGCGTCCTGCAGGTTCATTGCCGGGTTCAACTCTTCGCCGTCGCCGAGCAGGTCGGCGCCGAATTCGCCGATGATATCGGCGATGCCAGGAATCGCATGTTCGAGCCACTCGTCCGACAGCTGGTAGCTGTCCATCATCGACAGCAGCGCGACCTCTTCGTCCGCATCCTGCAGTTGGACGGCCACTTCGTGCGCGATCAACCCGCCCAGCGACCAGCCGAGCAGATGGTACGGCCCCTCCGGCTGGATCGACCTGATGTGCGCCACATAGTGTCCGGCGGCCTCGGCAATCGAGGCGAACCCGTCCTCCCCCGCGACGTGCGGGGCTTGCAGCCCATACACCGGTTGGTCCGGCGCGAGGTGCGCGAGCAGGCCCGAGTAGCACCACGCCAGCCCGATCGCGGGGTGGATGCAGAACAGCGGCGCCCGCTTCGACGCGCCACGCGGGCGGATCGGCAGAACCGGCTCCAGCGCCGCGGCGATGGCCGTGGCGGCGCTGCCGGGTCCGTCCAGCCTGGCCGCGATGGCGGCCGGGGTGGAGTCAGCGAACATCAGCTGCACCGGGAGATCGATCCCGGTGGCACGCACCTGTGCGACAACTTTGGTGGCGAGCAGTGAGTTGCCGCCGAGTTCGAAGAACCCGTCGTCGACGCCCACCGATTCGACACCGAGCACATCCGCGAAGGCGGTGCACAGCGCCGCCTCGGTCGGGGTGGTCGGCGCCCGATAGCCCTCGGCCGCGCGGAACATCGGTTCCGGCAATGCCTTTCGATCGAGTTTGCCTACCGGGCTCAGCGGCACTTCATCGATCAGCATGATCGATTGCGGCACCATGTAATTCGGCACCAGCTCGGACACGTGGTCTATGAGTTCGCCGACGCCGACGGCGGATCCGTTGCGCGGCTTCACATACGACACCAGCGCCGTGGCGCCCGCAGAGGTGCGATGCCCGATCGTGGTGGCGAATTCGACATCGCGGTGGCTGGTCAGCGCGGTGTCGATCTCGTTGAGTTCGATACGGAAGCCACGGATCTTGACCTGATGGTCGATGCGGCCAACGTATTCGATGTCACGGACCGACTTCGACCCTCCCCACCAGCGCACCAGGTCGCCGGTGCGGTACATCCGCTCGCCCGGTTTGCCGAATGGGTTGGCGACGAACCGCTGCGCGGTCAGCCCCGGCCTGTTCAGGTAACCGCGAGCCAGCACATTGCCTGCCAGGTGCAGTTCGCCGGTGACGCCGACCGGAGCCGGATGCAGGCGCGCGTCCAGAATGGTCGCGCTGACGCCACGGATAGGGCCGCCGATGGTGATCGGCCCGTTCGGCTCCAGCGGCTGCGAGATCACCGTGACGATGGTGGTCTCGGTCGGCCCGTACACGTTGTACAGGTTGCGGCCCGGCGCCCAGCGGGTGACCAGGTCCGGCTGCAACGCCTCGCCACCAACGAGCACGTGCGCCAACTCGGTGACCCCGGTCGGGTCGACCGTCCCGAGCGCGGCGGTGGTGATGAACGCGTGGGTAATGCTCTCCTCGATGAACACCTGCCGCAGCTCGGCGCCGCCGACCACACCCGGCGGGGTGATCACCAGGGTCGCCCCGCCACCGAGCGCGAACAGCAGATCGAGCATGGCCGCATCGAAGCTCGGCGTCGCGAAATGCAGCACGCGGCAGCCCGGTCGCACCTCGAAGCGCTGCGCGACCTCCGCGGCGAAGTTGGACAGGCCGCCGTGGGTGACCACGACGCCCTTGGGCGTGCCGGTCGACCCGGACGTGTAGATCACGTAGGCCGGGTTGTCCATCCGGAGCAGCGAGGTCCGCTCCCACGCCGCGATCGGCACGTCCGGCGAGTCGAGCACCTCGGCACGGACGTCGACGTCGTCCAGGACGATCCACTCCGCACCCTCGGGCAGTAGGTCCCGGTACCCGGCGAGGGTAATGCCCAGCGCCGCACCGGAATCCGACAGCATGTGGCTGATGCGGTGCGCGGGGTACAGCGGGTCGACGGGCACGAACGCCGCACCGGCCTTGGCTACCGCGAGCACCGTGGCCACCGACTCGATCGAGCGTGGAATGCCCATCGCCACCAGGGTTTCCGGTCCGACACCGCGTTCGATGAGCACCCGGGCCAGCCGGTTGGTCCACCGGTCGAGGGCGTCATAGGTCACCTGGGTGTCGCCCGAGCGCAGCGCGACCGCCTGCCGATCGGCATTGACCGCCGCCTCGAACAGCTGGGGGAAAGTCACCGGGCGGTCCGGCTCCGCACCGCGCACCGGCGCCAGGCCGGACCACTCGGCCGGGTCGAGCAGGTCCAGATCCCCCACGGCGGTGGTCGGGCTCGTGGCGACAGCGGCCAGCAGCCGGGTCATCCGCTTGCCGAGCCGCTGCGCGGTCTGTTCGTCGAACAGATCGCTCGCGTAGTTCACCGACAGGGTGATCCCGGCCGGATCTCGTTGCGGGGTATATGTTTCGGTGAAGGTGAACTGCAGGTCGAACTTCGCGACCCCGGTGTCCACGTCGTTCGCCTCGATGCGCAGTCCTGGCAGGTCGAGTACGCGCACCGGTTGGTTCTGCACCGAGAGCATTACCTGGAACATCGGGTTGTGTGCCTGCGAGCGCGCCGGATTGAGCACCTCGACAAGACGCTCGAATGGCAGGTCTGCGTGCGCGAACGCATCCAGGTCGGTGTCGCGGACGCTGTGCAGCACGTCGGTGAACCTGGCGTCCGGATCGATCCGGGTCCGCAGCACCAGCGTGTTGACGAACATGCCGATCATCCGGTCCAGCGCAGGGTGGCCGCGGCCGGCGATCGGGGTGCCGACGGCGATGTCGTCGGCCGCGGTCATCCGGTGCAGCAGCACCGCGAGCGCGGCGTGCAACACCATGAACATGCTGACGTTGTTGCTGGTGGCCACCGTCCGCAGTTCCCGGTGGGTGAACGCATCGATCGCGCACTCCACCAGCCCGCCGCGATAGGACGGGGTGGGCGGACGCGGCCGATCGGCGGGCACGTTCAGCAGTTCGGGTATGCCGTCGAGAGTGCGGCGCCAGTAGTCGAGCTGGTGGCTCGCCAACGAATCGGGGTCGTCCTCGGTGCCGAGCGTGTCCTGTTGCCACAGTGTGTAATCCGCGTACTGGACCTCCAGCGCTGCGCCTGCGGAGTGATCCGACGACGCCGGATCGGCCCAGTCCGGGGACTGCTCGTCGCAGGCCGCGCGGTAGGCGACCGCGATATCGGCGGCCAGCGGTTCCAGCGACCACCCATCCATGGCGATGTGGTGCACCACCAGGACCAGAACGTTCTCGGTCGACAGGCCGGGCGGCGTCGAGTCGTCGACGCCCGCCGGATCGGCGTCGGGGTCCACGGTGATCAGCGCGGCCCGCATCGGCACGGTCTGCGCGAGATCGAATCCTGGTGCGGCGAAACGACGTACGGCGTCGGCTACATCGGCGGGCCGCAACGTCGCGACGAACAGCGTGATCGCGGCCGATATCGGGTCGAGGATCACCTGCGACGGTTCCCCATCGACCTCTGGGAACACCGTCCGCAGGGTCTCGTGCCGCCGCTGTACCGCGTGCAGCGCCCGCACCAGCGCATCGACATCGAGTGCGCCGTGCATGCGTAGCACGACCGGGACGTTGTAGGCGCCCGCCGTCTGGTCGACGCCGTCCGATTGGGCGGCCTGCGCGCCGATCTGGTTGAAGCGGTTCAGGAACCACAGCCGGTGCTGCGCCGCAGACAACGGGATCAACTCCGGGCGAGTGCGCCGCGCCAGCACCGGCCTGTCGTCCCCGCCTGCCGGACCGGAGTCGAGCAGCGCGGCGAGTTCGGCGACAGTCGATGCCGTGAAGACGGTGCGCACCTCGAGTCTAGTGTTGGTCACGGCGGCCAGCCGGGACACGAGTTGGGTTGCCAGCAGCGAGTTTCCACCGATGTCGAAGAAGCTGTCGTTCGCGCTCACCGCGTCGACACCGACCAATTGGCCCATCAGATCGGCGACGAGACGCTCGGAGTCGGTTTCCGGCCTGCGGTCGGCCCTGGCCGCGACGAGCTCTGGTTCCGGCAGGGCAGCGGTGTCCAGCTTGCCGACCGGGGTCATCGGAATCCGGTCCAGCACGGTGATGCTCACCGGAACCATGTGCGTCGGAAGCTGTTCCGCGACACGGGCACGCACCGTCTCGATGTTCACACCCACCGCGTCGTCGGCGGCCTGAATGAAGGAGACGATCCGGTCGGCGCCCGCGATGTGGCGAACCTCGGTGTGCGCGAACCGCACATCCTCGTGTTCCGCGAGCGCGGCGGTGATCTCGCCGAGCTCGATGCGGATTCCCCGCACCTTCACCTGGTGGTCGCTGCGACCCAGGAAGACCATCTCACCCGCGTCGGTCCAGCGCACCACGTCACCCGAGCGATACATCCGGGATCCGGCGGGACCGTACGGGTCCGCCACGAACCGGGACGCCGTCAGCCCGAATCGGTCGAAATACCCTCGCGCCACACCGAGTCCGCCGAGGTACAGTTCGCCGGGCACACCGACCGGCACCGGACGCAGCCGCTCGTCGAGCACCAGCGCCCTGGCGCCACGCACCGGTGTGCCGACGGTGATCGGCTCGCCGACGGCCATCGGACCCGACATGGTGATGACGACCGTGGTTTCGGTGGGCCCGTACACGTTCACCAGCTGCCGTCCCGGCGCCCAGCGGGCCACCAGGTCTTGGCCGAATGCCTCACCGCCCACCATCAGCGCGCGCAGGTTCGGCAGCGACCAGCGATCGCGATCGATGGTGGCCAGCACGGCCGGAGTTATGAAGGTGTGCGTGACGCGCTCGCGCTCCATCAGCGCGGCGAGTTCATCCCCGCCGTAGATCTCCGCCGGGCAGATCACCATCGTCGCACCGGATCCGACCGCGAGGAGCAGGTCCAAGATGGCGGCGTCGAAGCTCGGCGAGGAGAGGTGCATGGTGCGCGAATCACAGTCGACCCGCATGCGTTCGCGGAGCTCGTCGGCGAAGTTCGACACGCCACTGTGCGTGACCGCCACACCCTTGGGCTTTCCGGTGGAACCGGAGGTGTAGATCAGGTAGGCGAGGTCGGCGACGTCGACCGGGCGCAACCGATCGAGGTCGTCGACCAGACTGTCGTCGAGTGCGTCCAGTTCCACCATCAGCTCCGGATCGTCCAGCCGCAGCCAGTCCGTCGCCGGGCCGTCGGCCAGTCTCTCGGTGTGCGCGGACATCGTGATGCCCACCCGGCAGCCGGAATCGGTCAGCATGTGCCGGACTCGATCGGCGGGATACTTCGGATCGACCGGCACGAACGCGGCACCCGACTTGGCGACGGCCAGCACGGTGACCACCGAATCGATGGAGCGGGTCAAACCGAGCGCGACCCGATCGCCCGTGCCGACACCGCGCCCGATCAGCGCGCGCGCCAACCGATTCGAGCGCCGGTCGATCTCCGTGTAGGTGAGCGAGGTCGTACCGGAGCGCACGGCGGTGCGGTGCGGATGCACACGCGCGGTTGCTGTGAAATAGGCGGCCAGGGTGTACTGCGGGGTGGTGGGCCCGCCGGTAGCCGGTGTGAGCGTGCGCCGTTCGCGCTCGGTGCGCGCGTCGATGTCGCGCACCAGAACTCGCGGGTCGGCGGTGACGGCGGCCAGCACCCGCAGGAATCGGTCAGCCAGGGTCCCGATCGTCGCGGCGTCGAAAAGTTCGGCGGCGAAGACGAATTCGAACGTCCGGCCCGGTCCGGCGTCGCCGCCGGCCTGCGCGACCCGCAGTTCCAGGTCGAACTTGGCCAGCGCGATGTCCAGTTCCTCGGCGTGCAGCGCGAGACCCGGCAGCTCGAGGGCGGGGGCAGGTTCTTCCTGCACGGTCAGCGCCACCTGGAACAGCGGGTGACGGCCCGCCGCGGTGCGGCCGTTGGGCATGGTCACGCGGACCTCGCGACCCAGCTCCTCGACGACGCGCTCGAACGGAATGTCCGCGTGCGCCATCGCGGCGAGCTCGGTGTCCCGGTCCGCGCGCAGCAAAGCCGCGAACGGGTTGTCCGGGTCGACGTCGGAGCGCAGCACCAGCGTGTTGACGAACATGCCGACCAGCTCGTCGAGCTTCGTGTCGGTGCGGCCCGCGACCGGGGTGCCGATCACGATGTCGCGGCCCCCGGTGACGAAGCGCAATAGCACCGCGAGCGACGAACGCAGCACCATGAACATGCTCACGCCCTGCTCGCGGGCCAGTTCCCCGAGCTCGCGCTGCATCGGCTCGGGCACGGTGAAGCGCACCGTCCCGGCTTGCTGTGTCGGTTCGGCGGGCCGCGGCCGATCGTAGGGCAGCGGCAGTGCCCCGGGCAGATCCGCCAGCGCGGTGCTCCAGTACTCCAGCTGTGCGCCGGCGACGCTGTGCGGGTCGGACTCCTCACCGAGGCAGGCACGCTGCCAGAGCCCGAAGTCGGCGTACTGCACCGGAAGTGGCATCCAGGCCGGTGCGGCGCCCTCGCAGCGCGACGCGTAGGCGAGCGCCAGGTCCCGGGTCAGCGGGCCGAGCGACCAACCGTCGGCGGCGATGTGGTGCACCACGATGCCGAGCAGGTAGCGCTCAGGTCCGGTGTGCAGCAGCGCGATGCGCAGCGGGGTCTCCCTGGTGAGGTCGAAACCACCGCGCGCGAGGGTGCGCAGGGCGAGTTCGGCGCCCGCCTCGTCGGTCACGGTCGACTCGACGGTGGGCAGCGCCCGTGCCGTCGGCAGCACGAGTTGCTGAGCGCCGGAATTGTCCTCGGGGAAGACCGTCCGCAGCACCTCGTGCCGGTCCACCAGGTCGGTGAGGGCCGCGCGCAACGCCGTGATATCCAGATCGCCTTCGATCCGAATCACGAATGCGATGTTGTAGGCACTGGATTCGGTAGAGAATCGATTGAGGAACCACAGTCGCTGCTGCGGCAGCGACAATGGAATGCGTCCCGGACGCGGGGTGTGTACGGCCAGCGCCATCCGTTGCGTCCGGGGCGCTTCCGTAATCCGCTCCGCCACAGCTGCGACGGTCGGCGCCTCGAAGATCATGCGGACTGGCAGGTCCACCCCGAACTCCGCGTTCAGCGCCGTGGCCAACCGGGTGGCCAGCAGCGAGTTGCCGCCGATATCGAAGAAGCTGTCCTCGGCGCCGGTCACCTGGCGCCCGAGGACATCGCCGAACACACGCGCGACGCGCTCCTCCATCGACGTGTTCGGGGCGCGCGAGGCGGCGATCGCGGCGAACACCGGTTCCGGCAACGCCTTTCGATCGAGCTTGCCCGCCGGACTGACCGGCATTTCCGCCAGCACGATGACCGACGCGGGCACCATGTATCCCGGGAGCCGCTGCCGCGCGGTCTCGGTCACGGCGGCGGCATCGACCGACTCGTCGGCGGTCAGGTAGGCCGCGAGCCGCGGCTGGCCCTGCTCATCGATGTGCACGACGGTGAGGGCAGAGCTCACCCCCGGATGCGCCCGCAGCGCATGGTCGATCTCGCTGAGCTCGATGCGGAAACCACGAATCTTGATCTGGTCGTCGGCCCGGCCGAGGAAGCGCAGCTGCCCAGTGGTGTCGGCCACCACCAGATCACCGGTGCGATACATCCGCTCGCCGTGCCGACCGTGCGGGTTGGCCGGAAAGCGTTGTGCAGTAAGGGCGTAACGGCCATGATAGCCACGCGCCAGACCGGGACCGGACAGGTACAACTCACCCGGCGTCCCTGGCGGGACCGGATGCAGCCGCCCGTCCAGCACGAACAGGCGCATACCGCGGATCGGACGACCGAGCGGCACCGGGCGGCCCGCCAGCATCGGACCGGTCGCGGTGGCCGCGACGGTCGCCTCCGACGGCCCGTACATATTGTGGATGCGATGCTCGGCCGACCAGATCTCGACCAGTTCCTCCCCAACCGCCTCGCCGCCGACGATGACCGCCTCGAGCTCGTCGAGACCCTCGGGCCGCATCGTCGCCAGTGCCGCCGGAGTGATGAAGGCATGGGTGACCCGCTCGTCACGCAGCAGCGCGGCGAGTTCTGCGCCGCCGTACATGCCGGCGGGCGCCACCACGATGGTCGCGCCTGCCGCGAAACCGAGCAGCATCTCCAGCACCGAGGCATCGAAGCTGGGCGACGAGAAGTACAGTGTCCGTGCCGAATCCGTGACGCCGAACAGGTGCATCTGCTCGTTCGCCAGCGACGCGAGGCCCGCGTGGGTGACGATCACGGCCTTCGGCTGCCCGGTGGACCCGGAGGTGTAAATAAAGTACGCCGGATGACTGGTGCGCATCGGGTGGTGCCGGTCGGCGTCGGTGATCGGACCCGTGGAGTAGTCGGCGTATTCGGTTTCCAGCTCCTCGGAGCCGAGCACCAGCCAGTCGACATAGGTCTTGCGATGTTTACCGCGGGCGGCAGGCCAGGCGGGCATGGCCGCAAGGCAGTCCGGGACCGTCAGCCCGAGGATGGCACCCGAATCCGCGATCATGTGCCCGATCCGCTCGGCCGGGTAGCCGGGATCGATCGGGACGTAGGCCGCGCCGGTCTTGGCCACAGCCCAGACCGCTGCGATCGAGTCGAGGCCGCGCGGCAACGCGATCGCCACCACGACCTCCGGACCCGCGCCGTGCTCGATCAGGGCTCGCGCCAGGCGATTCGACAACTCGTCGAGCTCGCGATAGGTGGTGTCGGTGCCGAGGTAGCGCACCGCGATCGCGTCGGGCAGCCGCTCGGCGGTGTCGGTGAGCAGCCGGGCCAGGCTGATCGATGGCTCACCGGGCGCCCCGGCGATCGGCACCAGGTTCGCGGTTTCGCGCCGGTCCAGGATCTCCAGATCGCCGATCGGCAGGCGCGGCGCGGCCACCACCGCGTTCAGAACGGCGACGAACCTGTGGGCGAACGATTCGATCGTGCGCTTGTCGAAAACATCGGTGGCGTAGACGAATTCGGCGGTCAGCGGCCCGTCGGCGATGCTGTCGTGTACCTCGAGCTGCAGGTCGAACTTGGCGATGTCGGCGACGATCGGCAGTATCTCCGCCCGCACGCCGGGCAGTTCGATGCTCAGTTCCGGCGCGCGGTCGTAGGACAGCATCACCTGGAACAGCGGATGCCGCGCGGTCGAGCGCTCCGGGTTGACGACCTCGACCAGGCGCTCGAACGGGACGTCGGCGTTGGCGAAGGCGTTCAGGTCGGTCTCGCGCGCCACATCGAGCATCCGGTCGAACCCAGCGGCAGGGTCGACCTCGGTGCGCAGCACGAGGGTATTGACGAACATGCCGACCAGCTCGTCGAGCGCCGGATCCGAGCGACCGGCGATCACGGTGCCGATGGCGACATCGGTGGTCGCGCACAGCCGGGCGAGCAGGGTGGCCAGTGCGGCGTGCAGCACCATGAACATGCTCACGCCCCTGGCCGACGCCAGTTCACCAGCGGCGCGGCGGGTCTCGGGCGAAATCGTGAATTCCACCCGGCTGCCGGTGGTCGACCGGCGCATCGGCCGTGGCCTATCCAGCGGCAGGTCGATGTGGTCGGGCAGGCCGGTCAGCGCCGAACGCCAGTAGGTGAGCTGGCGGGCCAGCGCGCTGGCCGGATCGGATTCGTCGCCGAGCAGTTCGCGCTGCCACAGTGCGAAATCGGCGTACTGCACCGGCAGTGGCGTCCACTGCGGCGCGGCGCCGCTCGCCCGTGCGGCGACGGCCGTCATGAGGTCTCTGGCCAGCGGAGCCGCCGACCAGCCGTCACCGCAGATGTGGTGCAGCACAAGGAGGAACACGTGCTGGTCCGGGCCGGTGTTCCACAGCGCGACGCGAATCGGCGCCTGACTGCGCAGATCGAAGCCGTAACCGGCGAACTCGGCGGCCAGCGCGGCCACGTCGGCGCCGATCGCATCGATCGGGTCGAGGGTGAGCGGGATTTCGCCTGCCGGGTGCACCACCTGGCACGGCCCCTCGGCAGCGTCCGGGAAGGTGGTGCGCAGGCTTTCGTGCCGTTCGATCACATCGACGAGACCGGCCCGCAGCGCATCGGCGTTCAGCGGTCCGTCGATCTGGACCGCGAGGGGCATGTTGTAGGCGGCGGCGTGTTCGGCGAATCGGTTGAGGATCCACAGCCGCTGCTGGGCCAGCGACAGCGGAATCCGCTCGGGGCGCCCGACGGAGACCAGCTTCGGGAAGGAGCTGTCGGGGTTGGGGGTCACGAACCGCTCGGTGAGCGCGGCGATGGTCGATGCCTCGAACAGATCGCGGATAGTGAGTCCGGTGCCGAGGGCGGCGTTGATCCTGGCGACCGCGCGAGCGGCGATCAGCGAGTTGCCGTTGAGGTCGAAAAAGCTGTCCTCGACGCCGATGTCGGTGGTGTCGAGAACTTCCGCGAAGATGCCCGCCAGCACGCGTTCCACTTCGGTGCGCGGCTCGGCGGTGACCCGCCCGGCCGGGCGATGGCCAAGGGTGGGCGCGGGCAGCGCTTTGCGGTCGATCTTGCCGTTCGGGCTGAGCGGTAGTTCGTCAAGCGCCATGAGGACCGCGGGGACCATGTATCCGGGCAGGGTGCGACGCAGCACCGCCAACAGTTCGTCGGTGTCGACGGACGCCTCGGGCGCCGCGACGACGTAAGCGACGAGCTCGTCACCGATGCGTCCGGTGTGGGCGACGCAGACCGCCCGCGCGACCCGCTCGTCGGCGAGCAGCGCCGCCTCGATCTCGCCGAGCTCGATGCGTAGGCCGCGGATCTTGACCTGGAAGTCGCTGCGCCCCAGGTACTCCACCACACCGCGCTCGGAATCATCGGCCTGCCAACGCGCCAGGTCACCGGTGCGATACATGCGGGTGCCCGGTGTGAACGGATTGGCCACGAAACGATCCGAGGTCAGCCGAGGCTGACCGACGTAACCGCGGGACAGCTGTACACCTGCCAGATACAGCTCCCCCGCCACCCCCGGTGGGACCGGTTTCAGCCGCGAATCCAGCACGTAGGTCTGGGTATTCCACACCGGCGACCCGATTGGCACGCTGGGCGGATCGGCCGGGCACGGCCAGTAGGTGACGTCCACCGCGGCCTCGGTGGGACCGTACAGATTGTGCAGTTCCGGGCCGCGTAGCGCGGCGTGGAAGTCACGGACCGTTGCCGTGGGCAGCGCCTCACCGCTGCAGAAGACCCTGCGCAATCCGGTGCCGCCGCCCAGGTCGGTATCGGTGACGAAGACCGACAACATGGACGGCACGAAATGTGCTGTGGTGATGCCCTTTTCGGTAATGATCCGAGCCAGGTAGCCGGGATCACGGTGCCCGTCCGGCGCCGCGAGGACCAGCCGGGCGCCGATCTGCAAGGGCCAGAAGAACTCCCACACCGAGACGTCGAATGTGGCCGGGGTCTTCTGCAGCACGGCATCGGTGCCGTCGAGCTGGTATTCGTGCTGCATCCAGCGCAGCCGGTTGACGATCGCGGCGTGGGTCACGCCGACGCCCTTGGGCTTTCCGGTCGAACCCGAGGTGAAGATGACGTACGCCAGATGGTCGGCGCGCAGCGGCGCGAGCCGATCGGTGTCGGTGATCGGGTGGCCGTCGAAGCCGGACAGCTCGACGCCGTCGACGGCCAGCTGTGGGGCGACGTTGGGCAGTTCGAGTTCGTCCCGCGCCGCGGTCAGCAGGCACACCGGCTCCGCCTGCCGCAGGATCTCCTCGATCCGGTCGGCCGGGTGGTCGGGGTCCAGCGGCAGGTAGGCTGCGCCTGCCTTGACGATCGCGTACATGCCTACCACGAGTTCGATGCTGCGCTGCAGGCACAGCGCGACCACCGTCTCGGGTCCAGCTCCGCGCTCGATCAGCAGCCGCGCCAAGCGGTTGGCCCGCTCGTCGAGCTCGCCGTAAGTCAATGCCTCGTCACCGAATTCGAGCGCCACCGCATCCGGGCAGATGACGGCACAATCGGCGAACAACCCCGCAAGCGTCCCCTCCTGCACACCCACCACATTCGAGTTCCATTGGTGCAGCACACGTTCGCGCTCGGCGTCGGTGATCGCCGCGAGAGACAGCGCGAGGGTGTCGGGTTCGGCGGCCAGGAATCGGGTCAGGAAGTCCAGGAAACGGCTGTGATGCACCGCCACTTCAGATTCCGCGTAGAGGCGCGGGTTGGCCTCGAAGTCGACATGGATGCGGTTGCCATCACCGTTGTAGAGGTTGATCGACAGATCCTCGACTGGACCGGTGGACAGCACGTGTAGCGTGCCGAGCAGACTGCCGAATTTCAGTTGGGTATGGAACAGCATGATGTTGACCATCGGCCCGAAGAAACCGCGCGCGTCGCGGGAGTAACCGCAGTCGCGGCGGATGTCGTCGTGCCGGTAGCGCTGATGGCGCAGCGCGCCGGTGATCTGCAGTTCGGCACTGCGCACCACATCGCGGACGGTGGTGTCGGCGCCGAACTTCAACCGGATCGGCACCACATTCGACACCACACCCGCCGAGCGGCGCAGCGAGACTGTGGTCCGTGCGGAGACCGGAAGGCTGAGCACCACATCGGGATTGCCGGTCACCGACCGCACGTACGCCGCGAGCGCGGCGACGAACAGTGTCGAGTTGTGCGTATTGCACGCCGCGGTGGCCGCGTCCATCGCCGCCTCGGCCCTGTCGTCGAGCACGGCGGCCGCTCGATGCCTGCCCGCCTCCACAGTGGTGCTGGTGGCGGTGGTGTTCGACAGGGTCATCGGGCCACCGGCGCCTGTCAACTGCTCGAGCCAGTAGTCACGGTCGGTGCCGAACCGGCTGGAATCGCGGTAGGTGGATTCGTCGGCGTAGATCGCGGCAAGCGGGGTGGCCCGGGAGGCGACCGGCTCGGTGAAGTTCTCCACCGCGGTGTAGATCTCCGCGGTGCGGGTGAGCGCGTTCATCGCGCCGTAGCCATCGATGATGATGTGATGGGCGCGGGCGTACCAGATGTAGTTCGAATCCCCGGTTCGCAGCACCACATTAATTGTGAGCGGATCGCGTTCCAGATCGATCGGCGTGCTGGCGTGCTCGTTCATCCAGCGCAGTGCGGCGGCGTGCGGGTCGAGCTCTTCGCGCAGATCGATCCTGGCCCAGCCGGGGCGCTGGAACACGTCGACCAGCTGGTGCGGCACGCCGTCGATTTCGACTAGGCGCACCTGCCCGACCTGAGTCTCGGCACCGAAGCGTTCTATCGAGTAGAGCAGTCGGCCGACATCCAGGTCACCGTGGATCTCGACGTACTGGGCGATGGTGAGCGGTACGTCGGGGCGGATCCGCTGTGCGTACCAGAGGGCCGTCTGCGCGGGCGAGAGTGCAAAGGGTTGTGCCGAGGATTCACCGGACGAACATTGGGGTACACGATCCGTGGCCAATGAACTCATCAATCACTCCGTTCTGCCGCCGTTGACGCACTCCCCAAGCACCGCCTGCGGGGCGCGCATGCGCCAGCCGTAGGACGTGATCCACGCCCTATGATTCGGAGCATCACAACGGCCGGATGGCCGACGTATTGGATTTGTTTCACATCTAACGCTGATGGCCGAACACTACTTCTATTGGCTACCTCCCCGCTAATTTAGCTGGTTGCCGCGCTGAACACAACAAACGTCCATATCGAGGCATCAGAATAGCGACGCACGCCAGCCCTGGCTACGGGATGGCGAATAGAATGAAAGACCGGCCGGGGCAGGGGTCTACCGGTCTCACCGGCCCCGGAGCACACCAAATTTCGGTTCGCGGAAGATCTGTCGCCGCAGTCGGCCGACTGGCTGATCCAGGGTGGCATCCTGGTGCCGCCGGATCGCCACCACTACGGCAGCAGCGGTCAGAATAACCGAGAGGAGTTCCGGCGCGGGTCCGAATCGGGTGGCCGGCGTGGTCGAGCTGCGCAGCGGCAGCTCGGCGACCAGCGCGGCGGGCACGAACTTCGGCGTCTGCTGCTGCACCACGCCATCCGCACCGATGATCGCGCTGACACCCGAGGTGGCCGCGACGACCAGCGCGCGGCCGTGCTCGACCGCACGCACCCGCGACATGGCCAGCTGCTGGTAGGTCATCTCGCTGTCGCCGAAGGTCGCGTTATTGGTCGGCACGGTCAGCAATTGCGCGCCCGCGTGCATCGAATCGCGGAACGCACGGTCGAAGGCGACCTCGTAACATGTGGCGACGCCGATCTCGACGCCGTCGGCGCGGACCGCGCCGCTGCCGTTGCCCGGCACGAAATATCCGGCGCGATCGGCGTATTTGGAGAACAGCCGGAAGAAACTGCGCATGGGCAGGTACTCGCCGAACGGCTGGATGATCTTCTTGTCGTGCCGCTCACCGGGACCGGCCGCGCCGTTCCACACAATCACCGAGTTGGTCGTGGTGCGATCAGCGTTCACCAGCACCGCGCCGACCAGGATCGGCGCGCCGATTTTCTCGGAGGCCGCGGTGATCTCATCGGCGGCATCGGCGTTGCGCAGCGGATCGATATCGGACGAGTTCTCCGGCCAGATCACCACATCAGGTTTGCGCGCCTGGCCCGCCGCGACCGCCCTGGCCAACTCCTCGGTGCGCCGGACATGGTTGTCCAGTACGGCGCGCCGCTGCGCATTGAAGTCCAATCCGAGCCGAGGCACGCTGCCCTGGATCGCAGCGACCGTGATCATCCGGTCGCCATCCTCCGGGCCGGGCAGCGCGGACCGGAGGATTACTCCGGCGAGAGGCAAGATAGCCAGAGTTGCTGCCGCAACAACAATTCCGAGGCGAGCGGCGGGACGAGGTCCCACCGCATCGGCTGCCGGCACCGAAACAACGTTCGCCGAGATGATCCGCGATCGGATCTGAAGCACGAGTGCCGCCGCTGCGGCTCCGGTCAGCGCGACCACGAAACCGACCAGCGGCGCGCCGCCCAGCATTGCCAGCGGCAGGTACCATCCGTCGGCCTGACCGAATGCCAAACGCCCCCACGGAAATCCGCCGAACGGAAAGCTGGACCGAATCCATTCCGTGGTCGTCCAAGCCAGCGCGACCCACAGCGGCCAGGCCCGCAGCCTGCACAACAGCCGGGCCAGCAGGCCGAAAAGTCCGATGTACACCGCGCACACGGTCGACAATGCGAGCCAAGGGACCGGGCCGACGTAGATTCCCGTCCACGGCAGCAGCGGAACGAAAAAGCCCAGACCGGCGAGGAATCCGTAACCGAAACCGGCGCGCAGCTTGCCGCTGCCGCGCACCGTCAGGGTCAGCGCCGCGATGCCCAAGGGCGCGAGAAACCACCAGGGCCGCGGCGGGAAACTGCCGAACAGCAGCAGCCCCGCGAGCACCGCGGACACCGAGCGCCACAACACCGAATAGCGGGCGGGCGTGGTCGTTACCTCATGCATCATGGATGGTGACTCCGCGGTGCACGGTGCGCAGGCAGGTCGGCAGCGCTGAATTCGGGTCCAGCGGAGGCAGTCCCGGCACGCGCGAGCGCGGGTCGGTGGACCAGCGCTGCACCGAGTCCGCGGCCGCGGCGACGACGAGTTCGTCGGCGTTCCATACCGAGTAGGAGGCGGGGGCGCCGGGGACCAACGTGCCCGCGATACCGTCGCGGACGCCGCCTGCCCGCCAGGCTCCCCTGGTCGCCGCGGCGAAGGCGGCGCGCGGAGACAGGCCGTTGCCGGGGGTGCGGTGGTTGGCGGCGGCACGGACGGCGGCCCAGGGATCCAGGGCGGTGACCGGCGCGTCCGATCCGATGGCCAGGGAGATTCCGGCGGCGGCCATGGCGCTGAAAGGATTCAAGGTGGCGGCGCGGTCGGCGCCGAGCCGGGCCGCGTACATGCCGTCGGGTCCGCCCCATGCGGCATCGAACGCGGGCTGCACGCTGGCGATGACACCCCAGGCGCCGAGTTTGCCGATTTGTTCGGCGTCGATCATCTCGGCGTGTTCGACGCGATGCCCGCGCGCCGCGACGGCCGGACCGCCGAGTGCGTCGACCACCCGCTGGAATCCGGCGGCGACGGCATCCATCGCGCCGTCGCCGATCACATGGAAGCCCGCCTGGATGCCCGCTTCGGTGCAGGCGTGGATGTGCGCGGCGATGGCGTCGGTGTCGAGGTAGCCGAGTCCGGATCCGGGGTCGTCGGCATAGGGTTCGCGCAGCCAGGCGGTGCGCGAGCCGAGCGAGCCGTCCACGAACAGGTCACCGCCGAGGGCATCCGCGCCGATTTCGTCGACCAGCGCCCGCGCCTCGTCCGCGGTGCGCACCGCTTCGCCCCAGTACGCCCGGACCTCGACGCCGTGCTTGAACTCGAGCAGTTCGCGAAGATCGGTACGGCCCGCGATTTCCGGTCCCGCGCATTCGTGCACCGCGACGATCCCGCGGGCGGCCGCGGCGTCCAGCGCGGCGCTGCGGGCCCGATCGCGTTGGGCGCGATCGAGTCCTGAGAGCACGGTCGTCCGGACCATGTGATGCGCTGCGGCGCGCAGCGGGTCGCCGCGGGTGAATCCCGTTGCGCCGGTCACCTCGGGCACGGCGTCCAACAGTGCGGAGGACGCCACCGCCGAGTGCGCGTCCACCCGGGACAGATACACCTGGCGACCGGCTCCCGCCGCGGCGTCTATCTCCTCGACATCAGGCGGGCGGCCCTGGGCCCAACGGGTCTCGTCCCAGCCGTCACCGAGGATCGCACCCTCGGGGTGCGTCGCCGCGTAGTCGCGCAGCAACTCCATGCAGTGCGCGAGCGAACGAGCCACCGACAGGTCCAGCCCGGTCAGCTGCAAACCCAGCGCCGTGACGTGCACGTGCGGATCGACGAACGCGGGCGCCACGAATGCCCCGCCCAGGTCGATGATCTCCGCGTCGGGATGCAGTGCCCGGCCCGGTTGCTCGGCCCCCAGCCACACCACGGTCCCGTCGGTCACCGCCATCGCCGTCGCGTCGGGTGAACTCGAACTGTAGAAACGACCGCCGAGCAGCAACTGGGTACTCACGGAAGACCAGTCTGCCGTATGTAGCGCGTCAGCCTTTCAGCGCCGCATGCGGTGACACGTCCGGCGGTAGCGCGAGCAACGCCATCACTTCGGCGTATTGCGGCGTCACCCCGCCGGGCCCGCGGTCCGGCGCGGCGCGACAGCCAGCCTCCACGGCGATCAGTTCCAGCCGCAGCGCCGCAGCCGTGAACCCGGAAATCGAATGTCCCGCAGCGGCCGCGGCGCGTTTGACGGCGGCGGCCAGCTCCTCGCTCACGGTGATAGTGAGCTCTTCGTTGCCCATCGGGCAACACTAAACCCTTGCACGCTCGCGCGAAATGGGCGGGCAACACTCGGTCGGGTTTGTCGGATAGTTCCGGTTCGGTGCAAGGCTCGGTCGTGGATCAGTGCGCGCCGCGCAGTACCCGGCAGCTCGCGTCGAGCACGCGGCGGGTCAGGTCGTCATCCAGCCGGTCGAACCGCTCCCCTACGTACGTGCGCGGCAGCCACAGCAGTCGGTCCGCGAGCGCCACCCCGAACGGCGTCTCCACCGCGATGCCGAAAGGTGTTGCCCGATAACGGGTTCCGGTCTCGATTTCGACCACCACCACGGTGGGTCCGGCCGCCTCGTTGTATTCGTCGCTCGAGACGACGACATACAGTTCGCGTTCGCCGGTCAGCGGCGACGGCGCCGAGATATGGACATCGCCCTGCTTCACGCTGCTCCGCTGGAGCGCCGGTCCTGCTTCCACTGGGCCAGGCCCTCGCGAATGGCGTGGGATTTCCTGGCGAGGCGCTCGGCGTCGTCGGACTCCTCGGCGGCGGCCACCATGCGAGCGTGCTCGGCGAATTCCCGGCGCAGCAATTCGGCCTCGATCGCCCGCGTGGCGAACGCGGTGACGGTGATGCCGTCGGCCTCGGCGGCCTGCTTGGCGGCCTCGAGGAGGTCTGCACGCAGCCGCATATTCACTGGCTTTGTCACATATTCACTGTACAGCCGGGCACACAAAGTGTGTGGCAGAGCTGCTTTACAGCTGTAAACGCGAACGATCAGTTGTGGCCGATGGCGGGTCGGGTAGAGATCCGGCCGTCGTCGTACCACTCGGTGACGACAACACCGTCGACGACGTCGTCGCGGTTGACGATGTCGTCACCGTCGATGATCACGCCGCGATACGGCATCGCATCGGCCAAGCGGCCGATGCGCCGGGTGGCGAAAGCGGCCACGACGGGGCGGACCAGGAAGCGAGTCGGCGGCAGCAGCAGGAGCAGGCCGACCAACGAGGTGACCAGGCCGGGGATGAACATCAGGAAACCACCCGCGGCGACCAGCGCGCCGTCGGCGACGGCGGTGCCGGGGGCGATCTCACCGCGGCCCGCGCGGCGGAACTGCTCGAACACCCGCCTACCCTGCGAACCGATCAGCATCATGCCCGCGGCCGATCCGGCGATCAGCAACAGGATGGTGGGGACGACACCGATGAAATGGGCGACGCCGACAAGCGCGGCGATCTCGACGACCACGTAGAGCACGAACAATACGGCGGGCATGGCGATCCTTTCGGACGATCTACGCATTCCAACGCATGTCATGCCCATTTTTCTCCCGATTCAGCCTGATAGCTCGCTGAGATCTGCCGCCGCTCACCCGCCCGGCCGCACCAATCCGGTCTCATATGCCAGCACCACCGCTTGAACCCGGTCTCGCAGACCGAGTTTCGTCAGCACCCGACCCACGTGTGTCTTGACGGTCGCCTCCGAGAGATACAACTCGCCGGCGATCTCCGCGTTGGAACGACCGGCCGCGATCTGCTCGAGCACCTCACGCTCCCTGGCGGTCAGCACCTCCAACACCCCAGGGTCGCGCGTCCCGCCTGTGTCGTCGGCGATGAGCCGGTCCAGCAGCCGCTTGGTCACCTTGGGTGACACCACCGCGTCACCCGCGGCCACGCTGCGAATGGCCGAGATCAGATCCTCCGGAGGTGTGTCCTTGAGCAGGAACCCGCTCGCCCCGGCCCGCAGCGCACCCAACGCGTACTCGTCCAGGTCGAAGGTCGTCATCACCAGCACCCGGCAGCCGTCGCCCGCGTCGACGATCCGGCCGGTCGCGGTGACACCGTCCACCACCGGCATCCGCACATCCATCAGCACCACGTCCGGCCGCAGTTCCTTGGCCCGCGACACCGCAAGGGCGCCGTTCTCGGCCTCGCCGATCACTTCGATATCGGGGTGCGCACCCAACACCATCTTCAGTCCCATACGCATGAGTTCTTGGTCGTCGACAACGAGAACGGTGATCGGCACCAGGTCAATCTATCGCCCCGGTCACCTGATCCGGCCGGTCCCGCTTCTGGCACACCCGATCCCGATACCGTGGCGTACCCGGATTGCCGTTCGCCTGATCACGAAAGCCGCTGTGCCGCTCGATGATAGCCGTAGTACCGGCTCAGCAGTCGCCGTCCGGGTCGAGCGGGATGGTCGCGCGGACGCGCCATGTGCCGTCGAGTGTACGTCCCGTTTCGAGGGTGCCCCCGAGCACGGCGATGCGTTCGCGCATGCCCGCCAGGCCCATGCCGCCGCCCTTGATCGGGCTGGCGGCCTGCTCCTGCACCGGGACCCCGCCGGAGTCGGTGACCTCGATCAGCACATCAGTGTCGCGGCGCAGCACCCGGACCCAGGCCTTCGGGTGCGCGCCCGCGTGGCGCAGGGTGTTGGTGAGCGATTCCTGGACGATGCGCTGCACACCGAGGCTGACCTCGGGAGCGACGGTGTCGAGTTCGCCGGTCAGCTCGAGCTCGACGGCGAGGCCGGTGCTGCGCATCATGTCGACGAGCTTGGCGATGCCCGCGGTTCCGTGCTGGGGCACCTCGTCGGGCGCGGGTTCGATGCGCAGCAACGCGACGGTGCGGCGCAGTTCGCGCAGCGCCTCGCGGCCGGTGCCGGCGATGGTGGTGAGGGCCTGTTCGGCGGCGTCGGGATCGCGGCGCAGAGCGTACTTCGCGCCATCGGCCTGCACGATGATCACGCTCACCGCGTGCGCGACCACGTCGTGCAATTCGCGGGCGATGCGGGTGCGTTCGAAGGCGACCGCGTCGTGCGCGCGACGTTCCCTGTCGAAGTCGGCGACCGCGAGGCGTGCCGCCACCTCGGTGTCGTAGGCATGCCGGGCGCCGATGAATTCTGCCAGCGTCCAGCACAGCATGAAGAACATCCCGGTGAAGATCGCATCCGCGCCGGAGGGCTTATCGATCAGAAGTAAGGACGCACCGCTGTCCAACGCCAGACCCAAGACGAACCACAGTCCCTCGCGACGGCCGACATAGGCGACCAGCGTGTAGAGCATGATGCCGAGCCCGAACAGCGCGATGTGGTCGGCCTTGTCGCCGGAGAGGTAGGCGACCATCGTGGAGGCGACCGACAGCGCGAGGATCGCGGCCGCCATCGCGCGCGGGTACAGCCGACGGAAGGCCACCGGCACCGGCAGCAGGACCCCGATTCCGAGGTAGGACAGCTTGTGATCGGAGTTGCTCACGCCGAGCACCTCGAGCAACAGCAGCGCTAAGGCCAGCGTCGAATCCGAGACTATGGGCCTGTCTCGAAGCCACAAACTGAATCGGCGCACGGATATCAGCCTATGTCCGTATCTGACGGGTCCGAGCAGCCCGCCCATGTGGGCGCCGTGTCGGTCTGGTTGTGTGGCCCGAGTGGATCTTGCAGACTGGGCGGCCCTACTGGTGGCCGCCACCGCGGCGGGCTGGGTGGATGCCGTGGTCGGCGGCGGCGGGCTGATCATCCTGCCGACCCTGTTCCTGGTGGCGCCCGGCATCACGCCGCAAACCGCGCTCGGCACCAACAAATTCGCGGCCGTCGCGGGCACCGGCGCCTCGGTGGCGACCTTCGCAAGGAAGGTGCCGATGCGCTGGCGGGTGCTGCTGCCCGCGGCGGGCATCGCGGCGGTGGCCGCCGCGACCGGCGCGGCCGCAGTGTCGCTCATCGACCGGGATCTGTTCATACCGATCGTCATGGTGGTGTTGGTCGGGGTGGCGGTGTTCATCACGCTGCGTCCGGCGATCGGCGTAACCATCGCCACCCATCCGCCGACCCGACGCAAGTTCATCCTGGTGGTAGCACTGGCTGCGGGCCTCGTCGGCTGCTACGACGGTCTGCTCGGGCCGGGCACCGGCACCTTTCTGATCATCACCTTCGCCACCCTGCTCGGCACCGAGTTCGTGCGGGCGGCAGCGATGGCGAAGGTGATCAACTGCGGGTCCAATGTCGGCGCGCTGATCTTCTTCGGCGCGACCGGCCACATCATGTTCGGGCTCGGCGCGGCCATGGCCGTGTGCAATGTGGCGGGGGCGATCGTCGGCTCGCACATGGCGTTGCGCAAGGGCGCGGAGTTCGTGCGGATCGTGCTGCTGGTGGTGGTGATCGGGATGGTGATCCGGTTGGGCTGGCAGCAGTTCGGCTGACCAAGGTCAGCCCACCGGTTCCGCCTGCTTCGTGTTGTTCGAAGCGAGCCAGGGTTGCAGCACCCGCGAGGTGGTTTCGTGGATGCGCCGATGCAGCCGGTCGCCGTCCTCGGCCCCGACCAGCGGACTCTGGAACAGCACCGTGAGCGCACCGGACACCGCACCGACGACCGCACCGACCAACGCTGCGGCGCCGACCTCGTCCAGTTCGGCGGGAAAGGCCAGGTGCAGTTGCCTGGCGATCTCGCGCTGCGCGACCAACTGCGCATGCGCCGCCCGACCGCTCACCGCGGGCACGATCCGCGAAACCTGAGCGCGCAGCGCGGCGATCCTGTCGCTCAGGTTGTCGACTAGATGCTCGCCGGGGTTGTCGCCGGCCGCACGCAGCGCACGCAGCAGCACCTCCACCGGACGTTCGCCGGGGCGGCGGCTTGCGATGGCCGCAACCGCCGCGCGCACGCGCTCATCCTGTTCCGGGAAGAGCAACTCTTCCTTGCTTGCGAAGTAATTGAAGAAGGTGCGGGTACCGACCTCCGCCGCGGCGGCGATGTCCGCCACCGTTGTTTCCTCATAACCTCTGTCCTCGAAAAGGTCGACAGCAGCCTCGAGGAGGGCTCGGCGGGTACGTTCTCGTTTGCGATCACGGAGGGCGGATGGCGGCACGCGGGCACAGTACGCCACCCAGCGACTTGGGTACGGTAAGCACGGTTTCGCGCGTGCCGTTACCCATTTGCGATGCTCGGGCCCCATCCGCCCATGGCAGCGTTCGAATGGTGACCGAATTGGTGCTGCGCCAAGCACCGCGTGGGGCTTTGCAGTTCATGCATGTTTGCAGTCGAAGCGCGCGGGCACGGCGTGTAACCCCGGTGCCGCGCGTCTTTGTCGGTCGCAGCGACTAGGTTGGTGCGGGTGAGCATCGCGACATCCAGAGACGTCGACGCCGAGTTCCTTGCGCTACCGCTGCGCGCGCTTGCCGATGCCGCCCTCTCGGCTGCGAAGGCAGCGGGTGCGCAGCACGCGGATCTGCGGGTGCACCGACTGGTCACGCAGTCGATCAGGTTGCGTGACGGTCGGGTGGAGGCGATCACCAACGCGACCGACCTCGGCTTCGCGGTGCGCGTGATCGTCGACGGCACCTGGGGTTTCGCCTCGCACGCCGCGCTCAGCACGGACGTCGCGGCCGAGGTGGCCCGCCGAGCGGTGATGGTGGCGACGACGCTGCGTGCGCTGAACCGCGAGCGCGTCGAACTCGCCGACGAGCCCCGCCACGACAACACGCAGTGGGTGTCGGCCTACGACCTCGACCCGTTCGCGGTGCCGACCACCGACAAAGTCGCGCTGCTGCAGGACTATTCGGAGCGGCTCTCGGGCGTCGACGGCGTCGACCACGTCACGGCGTCGGTGCTGCAGGTGAAGGAACAATCCTTCTACGCCGACACCGCGGGTTCGACCATCACCCAGCAGCGGGTGCGGCTGCATCCGCAATTCGAGGCGATCACGGTCGATTCCGCCGCCGGCGTCTTCGAAACCATGCGCACCCTTGCCGCTCCCGCGGGACGCGGCTGGGAGTACGTCACCGGGGCCGACGGAACCTGGGACTGGACCGGCGAACTCGCGCAGATCCCGGCCTGGCTGACCGAGAAGATTAAGGCGCCCAGCGTGCAGGCGGGCCCCACCGACCTCGTCATCGACCCGACCAACCTGTGGCTGACCATCCACGAGTCCATCGGCCACGCCACCGAATACGACCGGGCGATCGGCTATGAATCCGCCTATGCGGGCACCTCGTTCGCGACCCCGGACAAGCTCGGCACGCTGCGGTACGGCACCCCGATCATGCACGTCACCGGCGACCGCACCCAGGAGCACGGCCTCGCCACCGTCGGCTACGACGACGAGGGTGTCGCCGGGCAGCGTTGGGATCTGGTGCGCGACGGCGTGCTGGTCGGATATCAGCTCGACCGCGTGTTCGCCCCCCGCCTCGGCCTGGAGCGTTCCAACGGATGCTCCTACGCGGACTCGCCGCACCATGTTCCGATCCAGCGGATGGCGAACGTTTCGCTGCAACCCGACCTCGCGCGCGACACCACCACCGAAGAGCTCATCGGACGGGTGCAAGACGGCATCTACATCGTCGGCGACAAATCGTGGTCGATCGACATGCAGCGCTACAACTTCCAGTTCACCGGGCAGCGGTTCTTCCGCATCCGCGACGGCAAGCTCGACGGCCAGCTGCGTGACGTCGCCTACCAGGCCACCACCACCGACTTCTGGGGTTCGATGGAGTCGGTCGGCGGACCGTCCACCTGGCGGCTCGGCGGCGCCTTCAACTGCGGCAAAGCGCAGCCCGGTCAGGTCGCGGCGGTCAGTCACGGCTGCCCGTCGGTCCTGGTGCGCGGCATCAACATTCTGAACACCCGGACGGAGGCGGGACAGTGATCGGTACCGGTCTGATGCCTGCGGGCGCGGTCGTCGAACAGGCGCTGGCGCTCTCGCGCGCGGACGAGGCGATAGTCATCGTCACCGACGCGCACGAGGCGTCGCTGCGCTGGGCGGGCAACTCGATGACCACCAATGGTTCCTCGATTTCCCGCGACTGGTCGGTGATCTCGATCTTTCGCGATGGTCCCGACGCTGCGCGAGTCGGCACCATCAGCTCGACCAGCGTGGACTCCGACGACATCGAAACGCTGGTGCGCACCAGCGAGGAAGCCGCGCGCGGCGCAGCGCCCGCCAAGGACGCGATGCCGCTGCTGACGCCGGACAGCGGAGCCGTCGACGACTGGGCCGCGGCGCCGGGCAGCACTGGCATCGAGGTGTTCGCCGGTCTGGTCCGCGACTTGTCCGCGGGTTTCGACGGCGCCGACCGCCTCTACGGTTTCGCCCACCATAAGATCCAGACCACCTGGCTCGGGACCTCGACCGGCATCCGACGCCGCTTCGTCCAGCCCACCGGTTCGGTGGAAATCAACGGAAAGCGCGGGGAGGGCACCGATCTCGCCAGCGCCTGGGTCGGTGTCGGCACCGCCGACTTCACCGATGTCGATATCCCTGGCCTGCTCACCGAGCTCTCGCGCCGCCTCGACTGGTCCGAGCGTCGCGTCGATCTGCCCGCCGGCCGCTACGAAACCCTGCTGCCGCCCTCGGCCGTCGCCGACCTGATGATCTACATGGCGTGGACCATGGAGGGCCGCGGCGCGCAGGAGGGCCACAACGCCTTCGCCCGCGCCGGCGGCACCCGAATCGGCGAGCGGCTCACCGACATTCCGTTGATGCTCTACTCCGATCCGCACGCCAGTGGCCTGGAATACCGCCCGTTCGTCGCGACTCCCTCCTCCTCCGAGGCACTTTCGGTCTTCGACAACGGACTACCCGCGCAACGCGTCGACTGGTTGCGCGAGGGCGTCATCGAATCCCTCGTCTACCCGCGCGCCACTGCGGCCGAATTCGACGCCCCCACCACGCTTCCCGCCGAAAACCTCCTGCTGACAGGCGGTTCCGGCGGCACAATCGACGAGATGATCGACCGCACCGAACGCGGCCTGCTGCTCACCACGCTCTGGTACATCCGCGAGGTCGACCCGGCGACGCTACTGCTCACCGGCCTCACCCGCGACGGCGTCTACCTCGTCGAGAACGGTGAAGTCACCGCAGCGGTCAACAACTTCCGTTTCAACGAGAGCCCGATCGATCTACTGCGCCGCGCCACCGAGGCGGGCGCCACCGAGACGACACTCCCCCGCGAATGGAAAGACTGGTTCACCCGAACCGCCATGCCGCCGTTGCGGATTCCCGACTTCCACATGTCGTCGGTGAGCCAGGCGACGTAGCAACCGGATCGGGATGCCGAGCCGCGAGCCGCCGGGTCTCAGCGCGTTGCCAACCCGGGTCGGCGGCTTGGGTAAATTATCAAGCGGCGGGCGTGATTTCCAGGCCGATGGTGCCTGCCTTGCCGCGGCGCAGGTTGCTCCCGATGATGACGAGCGGACCCATCAGCCAGTATTTCTTCTCGAGCAGCTTGCGGACTCGGTCGGTGCCCTCGGCGTCGAGGACGCGGCCGGTGCCCTCGATCACCTCGCCGCGCGGCTTGCCCGCGCGGTTGCACGGCTGCAGCGTGACGGCCGGATTGCGGCGCAGCCGCTTCACCTTCCAGCTGTCGGTCACCGTCCACACGTATAGCTTGCCCGCCTCTTCCACCGCCCACACCGCGGTGCCGACGGGTGTGCCGTCTTTCCGGAACGTGGTCAGCAACACGTAATCCGCCTTGCCGACGGCCCCGAGCGTGTTCGTCATGAGGGCAGCGTATTCGGTTGCTCGGGCGAATGTTGGTCGGGCATTCGGTATTCGCCCGCTTCGAGGCGTTCCAGCAGGCCGTCGAGCAGACCCGCCCCTACGTCTACGGAGTGGTCGAGGCGAATGGCTGCGCCCTGCATTTCGGGTCCGAACCCAAGGGGAGCGAACTCCCCGCGGAGCAGGTCGGGTGCCTGATCATGCTCGACGACGTGGCAACCCGCCACCGCGCCTTCACCGAGGCGCTGCGCGCCCGCTACGGCAAGGTCCCCGCCAAGGGTTGTCCGCGAATCACCCGATTCCGGCCCGTCAGCACCTGCGGCCCATCCTCGGTAATGGCAACGGTGTGTTCGGAATGCGCCGTGCGCGAACCATCGGCCGAACGGATGGTCCAACCGTCCGGATCGGTGAAGATCTCATCGGTGCTGCGGGCGAACCACGGTTCGATGGCAATGGTCAAACCCGGCTGGAGCCGATAGCCGCGCCCGGCGCGGCCCGCGTTGGGTATGTGCGGATCCTCGTGCATGGTGCGACCCAGACCGTGTCCACCGAACTCGTTGTTCACCGGATACCCGTACGCCCCTGCCACTTCCGCGATGACGGCGGAGATGTCCCCGATCCGATTGCCCGGCACCGCCACGGCGATGGCCGCCTCCAGGGCCTCCTCGGTGGCGCGCACCAGCCGCACGTCTTCTTCCGCGGCGGTACCGACGATCACGCTGACGGCCGAGTCGGCTACCCAGCCGTCGACGCCGATCGCCAGGTCCATGCTCAAAACGTCGCCGTCACGTAGCACGTAGTCGAACGGAAGTCCGTGCAGCACAGCGTCGTTGACCGACAGGCACACCGTATTACGGAACGGACCGCGCCCGAACGACGGCGCGTAATCCCAATAGCACGACACGGCGCCGGGCCGCTGGTGAATCCGTTCCCGCACAACCGCTTCCAGCTCGAGCAGGTTCACGCCGACGGCGGCGAGCTGTCGCAACTCGGCCAGAATCCCCCCGACGAACTCTCCCGCCACTCGCATCCGCGCGATCTCGTCCGGGGTCTTCAGTTCCACCATGCCTGCTCCATTCGGTATTTTAATACCACACTAGCTCACTTGGTATTTTAATACCAACGGGTGCGAGGCACGCGCTTGCGGTATTTAAATACCATCCATAGTCTGGTGCCATGGTCCGTCTTCCGTTGACCCCCGCTCAGGTCGAGGCCGGCCGCCGCCTCGGCTGCCGGTTGCGTGCCGCCCGCGCCGATCGTGACCTCACCGCGACCGCCGTCGCCGCGGGCATCTCACCGGAGACGCTCCGCAAGATCGAAACCGGCCGCCTGCCCACCCCTGCCTTCGGCACCATCGTGTCCCTCGGCGCGGTGCTGGAGGTCCCGCTCGAGGACCTGGCGAGCACGTGGCTCTCGGCCGGGCTCGCCGAATCCGCCTGACGACTACTGTTCGGCCGACCCGGCGACCGCTTTCGGCGTGATGGCGATGCCGACGGATGCGCCCGCGCCCTTGATCAGCTTGTGACCGCGGATGGCGAGCTGGCCGATGATTCCGTACCTGTGGGCGACGAGATCGCGGACGTGTTCGGTGCCATCGGCATCGAGGACCTCGGCGGTGCCCGCGATGACCTCGCCACCGTTGGTGCGGCCCCGGTTGTCGCACACCTGCAGCGTGACGTCCGGATTGCGGCGGATGCGCTTGACCTTCCAGGTTCCTGGATTCGTCCACACGACGATCCGGTCGCCGTCGGGCGCCACCCACACCGGAGTACCGACGGCGGTGCCGTCCTTCTTGAAGGTGGTCAGCCGCGCGTATTTGCTCTCGCTGATGTTGTTCCATGTCATAGCGAAAACGGTAGGCCGTCTGCGGCGCGGTCACATCCGTCCGAGGTCACATCTCGGGTCTACGCGCCGAGTCGGTCACCGGATTCGACACGCTCGCAGCGCATTTCCCGTCCGGTGCGGCCGACCCCACGGTGGTGGTGGCGCGCGCCTCAGCCGGGGCCGAGGTGACCGACGCGCTCTCCGAAACCGCGGGAGTGGTTCGTGTCCCGGTCGGGACGTCGGCAACCGGGCTCGCGCACTGGTCAGTAATCCTCGATGCGGCGCCGGGATCGGATCGCGCTTCCGCCACGATCGAATCCCTGCGTAACCGCTTGGCCGCGGTGCCCTGAGCGGACGCGCTGGTGGGGGTGATCATCCCGCTCGTCCTCGGGGTCGTTTGCGCGGTGCTGCTGGGCTTGCTGCGTGCGGTCCCGGCGGCACTGGCGCTGGTCGCGGTCACGGTGCTGAGCGCAGTGGCGGCGCTCGGCGTCGGCAGTTGGGCCAGCGTGCATATTTTCGGGTTTCCGGCGATGGATACCACCGTTCCGTTGTTCCTGTTCCTGGTTGCGCTGGGTGCGGACTACACGATCTCCTCGTTACCCGGGCGCGGGAAGAGACCCCCGCGCACGGCACCGAGCAGGGCATGGTGCGTGCGGTGGAGTCGACCGGCGCAATCCTCACCAGCGCGGGTATCGTCCTCACGGCGGTGTTCTGCGTGCTGGGCGTCTTGCCGCTGATCACACTCACCCAGCTCGGGATCGTCATCGGCGTGGGGATTCTGCTCGACACATTCGTCGTGCGCACACTCATCATTCCCGCGCTGTTCAGTGTGATGGGCCCCCGGATCTGGTGGCCGAGTCGACTGGCGGTGAGCCTGCCGGAGTAGGATGCGGGCTCGGTCCGCCTACACGGTGCAGAGGGGGCGGACGTCGGCTGCGCCGCCCGGGGTGGGCGAGGTCAGCAGTAGGCACGGGTTGTAACCGCGGGCGGCCACCACTGTCTGGATCTCATTCCATCGTGCTGCATCGATGGCCGGTGATCGTGAGAGCACGAATCCGGACAAACGCAGCGGATCCCCGACGAGTGCCCAGGAGTAGTCCTCGGCTACGTAGGTGACGATGTAGTTGGTGGGACCGTCGGGGGAGTTTTGAAAGGGCACCTGGGGGAAACTGACGTGCAGCTGGGCCTGGCTGGCAGGGTCGGTGATCCGGGCATTGCCGATGATGCGGTTCGTGGCGCCGGTCCGGGTGGTGCAGCTGTTTTCGACTCGAATGTTGCTCGGGTCGATCGGTTGGTAGTTCGCGACGGTGTTGCGGGCGCAGTCGAGATTGAACGGTTGCGCAACGGCAGCGACCTGGTTCCAATCTCCGAGGTAGCGCTGCACGTCCAGGGACGCGATCGGGGACAACGGCTGCCAGCCCGTGTCACCGGGCGCGGCGGATGCGGTCGCCGTGGTGGACGCCAGAGCTCCGGCGAGCACCGCGACCGCGGCAATGGCGCGGACGGTTTTGCGGAACCCTTGTGCGGAACCGGTTCTGGAGGAATCTGCTCTCATCTGATAGCTCCTCGGAGTTTTTTCGGCTCGTGGTCGGAGGGATCGAGTTCCGCACAGTCGAAGGAACAGGCCCATCCTACCTACAATCGAGGCAAAAACGATGCATGTCGGATCGGGATGGTGGATCCTTCAGGTATCGAATGAGACCGCACGGCGAACCCACGCTGGCCCCGACACGCTGTGGGCGGTCATCGAATCGATCGGCGGCGAGAACGGATGGTATTCGTTTCCGCTGGCATGGTCGCTGCGCGGCTGGATGAGTTCAGTGGTGCGATACCGCTGCTCCTGTCCGGCGGTCCCCGGCCGCCGGTGCTGGTCTGCGGAGTCGGACCGCTCACGCTGTCCAGTGCCGACTGCCCGCCGTTTGGAGTGGGCTGGCAGCCGCGGCCCGGGCGCGACTACACGGCGATGAACCATTTTGTGCAACGGGTGCTCTTCCGGACATCACGGACGAGGTTGAATGCCATTCTGGGAGACCTCGGTATCCGGCCCGCCCCGGTTTTTCTGCTCGATTGGCCGATCCTCGCGGACCGGATACTGCAGTTCACCGTTCCAGGTTTCGAATATCTCCGGCGCGACCTCCCGTCCTCGGTGGTCTTCACCGCCGGACCGGTTCCGGTGTCGGTATCGACCCGGTTCGAGGCGCCGCCCTGGTTGGATGCCGTCCTGCGCAGCGGGCGTCGGATCGTGAACGTGACCCAGGGCACCTGAGACAACGGCAATGCCGACCAGTTGTTCCGACCCGCGTTGAGGGCGTTGGCGCAGCGCCCCGAGGTGGTCGTGGCGGTCAGCACCGGCGGTGTGAGCGTGCGCCTGGGGCCGCTACCCCCACAAATCCACATATGCGATTTCGTCCCCTACTCACACTTGCTTCCGCATTTCGACCTGATGATCACCAACGGCGGTTACTGTGACGTACAGCAGGCGTTGAGTCACGGCGTCCCGGTGATTGCGGCAGGAGATACTGCGGACAAGCCGGAGGTCGCCGCCCGCGTGGCCTTTACCGGCGTGGGTATCGATCTCGGTGGTGCCGCACCTGAACCGGCCGATATAGCGGCCGCGGTCGACCGTGTATTCGGCGATGCCGCTTTTCGGGTTGCCGCGGGCCGGCTGGGTACGGAGATGGCGCGGTACACACCCTTCGAGATCATCGCGTCCGTACTTGCGAAGGTGAGACCCGGTACCCACGGTGTCGGCGAACTAATCCTTGGTGACCACGCGGCAGGAAGAAGAGATATGAGCACGACGTCGGAATCGGACACAGTGTTCGGCTCTGGTACCGCGGTTTTCGATCCGCTGCCACACGGAACCGCCGATGCCGCCGAATCAAGCGATGGCGTACGGCTACCCGCCGACAGGTGTTGTACGAGCTCGACCTCTTTCTGGAGGGCGCACATGTCGAGGCGCTGTGGGACGCGGGGGCCGGCGATGTGCTGAGCCAGTATGTCCTCGGCGGGAAATGCCTGCGTTCGACGTTCATGTATTTGGGATGGCTGTGTGGTGCCGAGCCGGATCCGGCGGCGCTGCGTGCGGCCGCCGCTCTGGAGTTACTGCACGCGTTCGCGTTATTGCAGGACGACGTGATGGACGAGGGCGGGCTTCGGCGCGGCGCGGTCGCCGCGCATCTGCGGCTCGGCGCGAGGCACCGCGAGCGTGGCCTGCCGGGTTCGGCGTCTCGCTTCGGTATGTCGGCGGCCACGCTGCTCGGCGACATGTGCCTGGTGTGGGCCGAACAGATGTTGCGGCGCAGCGGTGTCTGCGCCGATGCGCTGGCACGGATGTGGGATCGCTACGACGCGATGCGGATCGAACTGGCCGTGGGCCAATTTGCCGATCTGTCCAACGATGTCCGCACCGCGCCGACCGAGGAGTCGGTGCTGGCCATCGCCCGTGCGAAGTCCGGGAATTACACCGTGCGGCGTCCGCTGGAACTCGGTGCCGCGCTGGCCGGGTGCCCGGATACGACGTTGCGGGTTTTGGGCGCTTACGGAACTCGAATCGGTGAGGCGTTCCAGTTGCGCGACGACTTGCTCGGGATCTTCGGGTCGGCAGCGACCACCGGAAAGCCCGAGGACAGCGATCTCCGGCAGCGCAAGGCCACCAGCGTGGTGGTCGTCGCGCTGGCGCTCGCGGACACTGCTGCCCGGCGCGAACTGAGCGGACTACTGCGCCGGCCGGCTCTCGACGCTGCCGCCGTCTCCCGCTGCCGCTGTTTGATAGCCGAGTCGGGCGCACCGCAACACGTCGAGGCGATGATCGACGACCGGGTCGACGCGGCGGCCCGTGTCCTGGCGACCGCGCCGCTGGCCCGGGACCGGATCGCAGCGCTGGAACAGATGGCACTGCTGTGCACCGCACAAAAGTCCTGACGAGGAGAAACCGATGCGTACCGTGACTGGATCGACGGACCACGTGGTGGTCGTAGGCGCTGGGCTCGCGGGCTTGTCAGCGGCCATCCATCTGGCAGGCCGGGGACGCGAAGTGACCGTCATCGAGCGTGAATCCGGTCCGGGCGGCCGGATGGGGCGGTTGGATGTGAACGGCTACCGCATCGACACCGGTCCCACCGTTCTGACCATGCCGGAAGTGCTCGACGATGTGTTCGCCGCCGTCGGGGAACGCACCGAAGATCGCCTCGAACTGCGTGCGGTCACACCCGCCTATCACGCGATCTACGCCGATGGCCGCACCCTGGCCGTGCACAGCGACGAGGAGCTGATGGCGCAGATGGTCAGTGAATTCGCCGGAGGCGGGCAAGTTGCCGGCTATCGACGCTTGCGGGACTGGCTGACCCGGTTGTACCGGGCCGAGTTCGATCGGTTCATCGCGGCCAACTTCGACTCCCCGCTGTCGATGCTCACTCCGGCACTGGCCCGCTTGACCGCCCTGGGTGGGTTTCGCCGATGGGACAGCAAGGTCGCCGAATTCATCTCCGATCCGGATCTGCGGCGCGTGTTCACCTTTCAATCTCTCTACGCCGGCGTCTCACCTGTTCGGGCTCTCGCGGCCTATGCGGTGATCGCTTACATGGACACCATGTCGGGTGTCTATTTCCCGCTCGGGGGAATGCACTCGGTTGCTGATGCCCTCGCGGATGCGGCCACCGCGGCCGGGGTGCGTATCCGCTATCAGAGCACGGTCACCGAGCGGACGCGTTCCGGCGGCCGGGTTACGGCGGTGCACACCGATCGTGGGGAGCGGATCGACTGTGACACAGTGGTTTTGACCACCGAACGACATCGCACCTACGAACTGCTCGGCCACCGCTCGCGTCGGCCGCTCACGGTGCGGGCCGCGCCATCCGCGGTCGTGCTGCACCTCGGCTGTCGTTCCGGTGGAGCGCCGATCGCGCAGCACCGTCTGTTGTTCGGCAGAGCATGGCACGACGCGTTCCGAGAGATCATCACCGAAGGCCGGGTCATGTCCGATCCCTCGCTGTTGCTGACCTGTCCCATAGCAGCAGATCCGAGCCTGGCCCCGCCGGGCCGCGATCTGTTCTACCTGCTGGTGCCGGCGCCGAACCTCGAAGCCGGGCACATCGATTGGCCCCGCTTCCAGGAGGAATACACCGCACGGATACTGGACGTCGCCCAGCACCGCTTGGGCCGTGACTGGCGCGAGGTCGAGGTGCTGCGGGTCGTGACACCGGCGGACTGGGCCGGCCAGGACATGCTGGCGGGCAGTCCCTTCGCACTGGCGCACACCTTCGCCCAGACCGGGCCGTTTCGGCCGGCCAACATGATTCGCGGGATCGACAACGTGGTCCTCGCGGGCGGTTCCACGGTGCCCGGGGTCGGTATACCGCCCGTGCTGGTCTCCGGGCGGCTCGCCGCCGACCGTGTTACCGGACTCCCCCGCGTCCGGCGCGCAACCGGTGCGCCGGCATCGATGCGCGCCTCGTCCGGAGTGGGTCCGAAATGACCGCCACGGAACTCGACGCCGCCGACATCACCGATCCGCGACTGCGCGAATCGTATCGGTGCTGTCGCATTCTCAATGCTCGCCACGGCAAGACCTTCTTCCTGGCCACAAGATTGCTCGCGCCTGATCAGCGTCCCGCGGTGCACGCGCTGTACGGATTCGCCCGCCGCGCCGACGACATCCTCGACGAATTCGATCCCGCCCTGACCGCCGCCGACCGCGCGGCCCGCCTGGCGGTGCTGGCACGCCAATTCAGGGCCGGCAACAGCGATGGTGATCCGGTGCTGGCCGCGGTGCTGCACACGGCCGACCGTTACGACATTCCCGGGGAACTGTTCGATGCATTCCTGGCGTCGATGCGCATGGACCTGACCGTCACCGACTACCCGGACCGCAACGCGCTCAACCGCTACATCTACGGCTCGGCGGAAGTAATCGGGCTGCAACTGCTGCCGATACTGGGCACTGTCGAGAACGAAGGGCAGGCTGCCCCCTACGCCGCAGCGCTGGGGAAGGCGTTTCAGCTCACCAACTTCCTGCGTGACATTGATGAGGATTTGGCTCGCGGTCGGGTCTACCTGCCCGTCGACGAGCTGGCCGCGCACTGTGTCGACCGGGATCTGCTGATGTGGTGTCGGCGAGGACAACGCATCGATTCGCGGGTGCGCGGCGCGCTTGCTGCTCAACATGCCCTCACCAGGGAAATCTACGATTACGCTCGCGACGGGATCGAACTCTTGACACCCCGCTCGCGCCCGTGCGTGGCGACCGCGCTCAGGCTGTATTCGGAGATTTTGGATCGTATCGAGGACGGTGCTTTCGAGGTGTTCAGGCAGCGCGCCAGGGTCGGCAGGCTCCGACGGGCATACGTCGGTGCTACGGGTCTGGCGCACGCGCAATGGGCCCGCCGCCGGTGGCCGCGCCGTCCGACGGATGAGGCTCACGCACGCGGTATCAGCGAGCCACGCTAGGAGTCGACATGGCACAGTGGCATTACCTGTTTGTCCTTCTCGCCTGTCTGGTGATCACCGCGCCACTGGAGTTTTTCGGCCGTGGTGTCTATCGCCGGCCGCGGTTGCTGGTGGCCGCCGTGGTGCCGCCCGCGCTGGTGTTCGTGACGTGGGATCTGCTCGCGATCGGCCGGCGGCGTATGGAATTTCAACAGCCGGTATCTGGTCGGCGTAATCCTGCCGGGAGCACTACCGCTGGAAGAGGTGCTGTTCTTTCTGGTTGTCCCGATCTGCGGACTGCTCACCTTCGCCGCGGTCGATGCCCTGCTCGGCAGCGACCGCCGACGCCGGTTCCCTGTTGCGGGAAGCCGACGATGAGCATCGGTCGCCTCGCGTACATCGTTCCCGCCATCGCGGTGGTGGCCGTGGTCTGCGTCGCCGAAAAGGCGGTGTTGCGCACCGGATTGCTGCAGCGACCCAGCTATTGGGTGTCGATGGTCATCGTGCTCGGATTCCAGATTCCGGTCGACGGGTGGTTGACCAGGTCGGACGCACCGATCGTCCGCTACAACCCGGATCACATTCTCGGAGCACGGTTTCCGTGGGACATCCCGGTCGAGGACTTCCTTTTCGGATTCGCGCTGGTGACAGCGGTATTGCTGTGCTGGGAGCGGGCACGGCAGCGGCGGGAGGAAGCGCGATCATGACGACCAGGACGGTGAGCGGCGATGTGGGGCGAGATCGCCGGCGGGTGCGATATCCGGCTGCGCCGGGACGAATGGATGTCGGTCAGGACGGGCAGCGGCGGCCGTGTGCGGTGGTGGTCGGCGCGGGCATCGCCGGCCTGGCCGCGGCTACCGGCCTGGCCGAACGCGGGTTTCGGGTCGAGATGATCGAGCGCGAACGCTATCTCGGCGGACGAGTCGGCGGATGGACCGAGACGCTGTCCGACGGCACCGCGGTCGGCATGAACCGAGGTTTCCACGCCTTCTTCGCGCAGTACTACAACTTGCGAAAACTATTGTTGCGCAGCGATTCCGGGCTGATCCGACTGCAGCGAATCGATGACTATCCGCTGATCGACGCCGACGGCCACCGAGACGGTTTCCGTCACCTGCCGCGCACACCGCCGTGGAACGCGGTCGCCTTCGCGCTGCGTAGCCAGACCTTTCGGTTGCGCGACCTGATCCGGATGGACGCCCGGGCCGCGGCACCCCTGGCCGCGGTGTCAGTGCCGCAGATTTACCGGCAGCTCGATCACCTCGACGCCGAAACCTTCCTGCGGCGCATCAACTTTCCTGCTGCCGCGCGTCATTTGGCCTTCGATGTGTTCTCCCGCAGCTTCTTCGTCGCTCCCGGACAGATGTCGGCAGCGGAACTGGCGGCGATGTTCCACATCTACTTCCTGGGCTCCAGCGAAGGTTTGGTTTTCGACGTGGCTCGGGACAATTTCGATGTCGCCCTGTGGAATCCGTTGGCCGAGTATCTCACCGCGCCGGCCGTCCCCGGTCGTCCCGGCAGTGTCGTTTTCCACACCGGCGTGAGTGTCACCGGGATCGAAAGCGACGGCGCGGGTTTCCGGCTCCATGTCGACACCGGGTCCTGTCTGGCCGCCGATGCCGTCGTTCTCGCCGTCGATGTGGCCGGTTTGCGTGAGATCGTCGCCGCATCGCCGGGGCTGGGGACAGCCGAATGGCGCTCACGGGTAGCGGAATTGGCGACTGCCCCGGCCTTCGTCGTCCACCGCCTCTGGTTGGACCGGCCGTTGCATCGCGACCGGCCCAGCTTCCTCGCGACCGGCAACCTGGATCCGGTCGACAACATCAGCGTCCTCGATCGCTACGAACGCACCGCCGCCGAGTGGGCCCAGCAACGGGGTGGCAGCGTCGTCGAACTGCACGCGTACGCGGCCGCAGAGCAACTACCCGGTGCGCCGGTACGCCAGGAATTGCGCGACCGCCTGTGCGCGCGGCTGCACGAGATCTACCCCGAATCCGCGCAAGCCCGCATCGTGGGGGAGCGCACACTGTGGCGTCAGGACTGCCCCCGCTTCGCACCCGGTGATTTCGCCCGGCGGCCCGAGGTCGCCACCCCGCACCCTCGGCTGATGCTGGCCGGTGACGGCATCCGGGTCGATCTGCCGGTGGCCCTCATGGAGCGCGCGGCGACTACCGGCTGGATCGCGGCCACCGAACTGGCACGGCAATGGCGGGCAGCCGGTCATTCGCTGCAGACGGTGCCCAACCGCGGCCGCTCGGCCCTGCTGCGCACCCTCGCGATCCGCGAAAGGAGCTCGTCGTGAGCCGTCGGTTGGAGTCCGCCGAATGGCCGAAAAATTCCCCGCTGCGGCGCTTCCCGGCCGAGAAATGGTCGCGACAACGGCCGACCTACCCCGACGCCGATCCTGCGCTGATCGAAGCCGCGCTGCGCTGGTCTCAGCAATTGCCCGGTGGGAACTGGTACGCCTTCGCGGCCAGCCGAGCCATCCGCACCGGCCTGCCGTTCGGGACGACCGTGAACGGTGTCGAGATCGTCGCGTGGCGAGACAGCGACGGCGTGCTGCGGGTCGGTCCCGGTGCCTGTCCACACCTCGGCGCGCCGCTGGACACAGCACGCGTGGAGAACGGCACGCTGATCTGCCGATGGCACGGCCTGCGGATCAGCGCCGACGGCGCCGCGCGCTGGTGCCCGTTCCCCAGCCATGACGACGGAGTGCTGGCATGGGTACGCCTGGACGCGGCGGGCGGGCAGACACCGACCGAGGCGCCGATCATCGGCGCCCGGCCCGACGACACAACGGTGCACGCGGTGACCCGATTGACGGGCATCTGCGAACCCCGAGACATCCTCGCCAACCGGCTCGATCCATGGCACGGCGCGTGGTTCCACCCGTATTCCTTTGCCCGCCTCGACGTTACGCGAACCCCACCGCGCGAGGGCATCACCGAAGACAACCACCGTTTCCTGCTCACCGTCACTTTCCGAGTGGCCCGCAGCCTCGGCGTTCCGGTCGAAGCAGAGTTCACCTGCCCCGACCCGCGAACGATCGTCATGCGCATCGTCGCGGGAGAGGGCATGGGCAGCGTCGTGGAAACACATGCCACCCCGCTGGGACCGGGACCGGACGGCCAGGCCCGTACCGCGGTGGTCGAAACGGTGATCGCGAATTCAGACCGCCCCGTCTTCCGTTTCGCGCATCGCGCGGTTCCGCTGCTGCGCCCACTGATGAACCATGCCGCCGCTCGGCTATGGCGCGACGATCTGGCCTATGCCGAGCGCCGCTATCAGCTGCGCACCCGCTAGCAATAGGTCTGCGGTCGCGAACGTTGACCGCCCGGCGTCTTGTTCGGTGCAGGGCGACAGTACGCGCCGCCGATAGGTTTCCCGCGGCGCGTCATCGCCACTGCCATGAGTCGCCAATCCCTCCGTCGTTGCCTAACCACCTCTTCGTGGGCGTCGTTAATCGATGTGCCATATCCGGGCCAACCCGGCACCGGTGCGCATCCCGCACACCGTCGGCCCCACCGGTTGCGCGAACAACCCCGCCATCATCATCATGAACGTCTCGAACGTCGGCGCGGTGAAACACACCCGGAAGGTGACCAGCACACGCGTGAGCGCGCCCGGTAGGGTAGGGATTTGGAGCATCGGCGGAATACTCTTTCGGTAACGACGGAGCTGTTGTACGAACCGTCGATGCTCCACCTACCGGGCCCAAAAGTCGTGTACGACAAGCGATCACGCAGTGGGTATCCTCTCGACAGCCCCCGCCGTCACCGCCCCGGCGGACTCACACCAAAAGTGCGAAAGTCGAGTTGACACGACAGATGTCGAGAGAATCAGGACGCCCAATTGCCTTGCAAGATCATGTAATTCGACTACCGAGCAATTGGGGGTTGATTTCCACGGCCATTTCAATTCCACTTCGACGAACGTTCCGAGCCGGGGCGGACGGTCCATCAGCAGCCTCGCAGCAACGCATCTTCCCTACCGACGCGCCGTCGGAGGCGGCGAAAGCGCTGCTCGCGGCACCGAAAAGATAACTCCCGGTTGGCCATTCACTCCTCGGTGGGCTCGGCGCAGCCGCGCGGGTTCGACTCGCTTGGGTCGATTCGTACCCGAACCGAGACGAATTCCATTCGGCGCGAGTCCTACTCGAGTTCGCCCTCGGTCTCCAGGTACACCTGCCGCAGCCGGTCCAGGGTCGCCTGCTCGGGCCGCTCCCACAGGTCGCGTTGGGCGGCCTCCAGCAGGCGCTCGGCGATTCCGTGCAGCGCCCACGGGTTCGACTGCTCCATGAACTTGCGGTTCACGTCGTCGAAAACGTAGCTTTCCGCGAGCTTTTCGTACATCCAGTCGGCGACCACATTGGTGGTGGCATCGTAGCCGAAGAGGTAGTCGACGGTGGCGGCCATTTCGAAGGCGCCCTTATAGCCGTGCCGACGCATCGCCTCCAGCCAGCGCGGATTCACCACGCGGGCGCGGAACACGCGGGAGGTCTCCTCCGAGAGGGTGCGGGTGCGGACTGCGTCGGGGCGGGTGCTGTCGCCGATATATGCCTCGGGGTTCTTGCCGGTCAGCGCGCGCACGGTGGCCACCATGCCGCCGTGGTACTGGAAGTAGTCGTCGGAGTCGGCGATGTCGTGTTCGCGGGTGTCAGTGTTCTTGGCGGCCACCGTGATTCGCCGGTAGGCGGTGCGCATGTCGTCGGCGGCGGGGGCGCCGTCGAGGTCGCGGCCGTAGGCGAAACCGCCCCACGCGGTGTACACCTGCGCAAGGTCGTCGTCGGTGCGCCAGCTCTTCGAATCGATCAGCTGCAGGATGCCCGCGCCGTAGGTGCCGGGCTTGGAGCCGAAGATGCGGGTGGTAGCGCGGCGCTCGTCACCGTGTTCGGCGAGGTCCGCCTGGGCGTGGGCGCGAACGTAATTCGCCTCCAGCGGCTCGTCGAGTTCGGCGACCAGCCGCACCGCGTCGTCCAGCAGCGCGAGCACGTGCGGGAACGCGTCGCGGAAGAATCCGCTGATGCGCACGGTGACGTCGATGCGCGGCCGGCCGAGCTCCGCAGGCGAGATGACCTCCAGCCTGGTGACGCGGCGGCTGGCCTCGTCCCACACCGGCCGCACGCCGAGCAACGCGAAGACTTCGGCGATGTCGTCGCCGGAGGTGCGCATCGCCGAGGTGCCCCACACCGAAAGGCCCACCGAGCGCGGGTATTCGCCGTGATCGGCCCGATACCGATCCAGCAGCGAATCCGCCATGGCCTGCCCGGTTTCCCAGGCCAGCCGGGACGGCACCGCCTTGGGGTCGACGGAGTAGAAGTTCCGGCCGGTCGGCAGCACATTGATCAATCCACGCAGCGGGGAACCGCTCGGGCCCGCCGGAATGAAGCCGCCGTTGAGCGCGTGCAACACCCGATCGATCTCGGCGCCGGTCTGGCGCAGCCGCGGCACCACCTCGGTCGCGGCGAACCGCAGCACCTGCCGCACGGCGGGATTGTCGGTGATGGCGTCCACCGCATCGGCGGACCACTCGGTCGCCTGCAGCGCCGAGACCAGTTCGCGTGCTTGGGCTTCCACGTGGTCCACGCGCTCGCGCGCCTCGGTGCCCGACTCGTCGAGACCCAGCGCCTCGCGCAGGCCGGGCACATTGCGCTCCCCGCCCCACAGCTGGCGCGCACGCAGCATGGCGAGCACCAAGTCCAGCTCGCTCTCCCCGACGGGCGCCTGGCCGAGAATGTGCAGGCCGTCGCGGATCTGCACGTCCTTGATCTCGCACAGCCAGCCGTCGACGTGCAGCAGCATGTCGTCGAAGACGTCTTCCTCGGGGCGTCCGGCCAGCCCGAGATCGTGGTCCATCTTCGCCGCCCGCATCAGCGTCCAGATCTGCTGGCGGATCGCGGGCAGTTTGGCCGGGTCGAGGCTGGAGATATTGGCGTGCTCGTCGAGCAGCTGCTCCAAACGTGAGATATCGCCATAGCTTTCGGCCCGCGCCATCGGCGGGATCAGGTGATCGACGAGGGTGGCGTGGGCGCGACGCTTGGCCTGGGTGCCCTCGCCGGGGTCGTTGACCAGGAACGGGTAGATCAGCGGCAGCTCGCCGAGGGCGGCGTCGGTGCCGCAGGAGGCGGACATGCCGAGGGTCTTGCCGGGTAGCCATTCCAGATTGCCGTGCTTGCCGAGGTGCACCATGGCATCGGCGGCGAAACCGTCCGGCGCGGCGATCCAGCGGTAAGCCGCGAGGTAGTGGTGGCTCGGCGGCAGATCGGGGTCGTGATAGATGGCGACCGGGTTTTCACCGAAACCGCGCGGCGGCTGCACCATCAGCACGACGTTGCCGAAACGCAGTGCGGCAATGACGATTTCGCCGTCGGGATCCGCGGAGCGATCGACATACAGTTCGCCAGGCGGCAGGCCCCATGCATCGATCACGGCCTCGCGCAAGTCATCCGGAAGAGTGTCGAACCACGCGCGATACTGCTTCGCGCCGATGCGGATAGGATTGCCTTCGAGCTGTTCGGCGGTGAGCCAGTCTGGATCCTGACCGCCCGCGGCGATGAGCGCGTGGATCAGGGCATCGCCGTCGCGCTCCGCGAGCCCCGGCACTTCGCCGTCGGCACCCAGATCGTAACCGGCGGAACGCATCTCGGTCAGCAGCCGGATCGCACTCGCCGGAGTGTCCAGGCCGACCGCATTGCCGATCCGGGCGTGCTTGGTCGGGTAGGCCGACATCATCAGGGCAACGCGGCGCTGTCCCGTCGGGATGTGCCGCAGCCGCGCGTGCCGCACCGCGATCCCCGCCACCCGCGCCGCGCGCTCGGGATCCGGCGTGTACGTGGACAGACCGTCAGCGTCGAACTCCTTGAAGGAGAACGGGACCGTGATGATGCGGCCGTCGAATTCGGGCACCGCGACCTGCGTCGCCACATCCAGCGGCGAGAGCCCGTCGTCATTGGGCGCCCACTGCGCGCGCCCAGTGGTCAGGCAAAGCCCCTGCAGGATCGGCACATCCAGCTCGGCCAGTGCCGCGACATCCCATGCCTCGTCGTCGCCGCCGGCCGACGCGGTCGCCGGCTTGGACCCGCCCGCCGCGAGCACGGTCACCACCAGGGCATCGGCCTGACGAAGCGTTTCCAGTAGTTCCGGTTCGGCGGTGCGCAGCGACGCACAATAGAGCGGCAACGGACGCGCCCCGGCGTTCTCGATGGCGGTGCACAGCGCGTCGATGTAGCCGGTGTTCCCCGCGAGATGCTGTGCGCGGTAATAGATGACGGCGACAGTCGGCCCAACGACCGCTGCCGCGTCGCGCCCCAGTTCACCCCAACTCGGCAACTGCACCGGCGGCTCGAAGCCGTGCCCGGTGAGCAGCACCGTGTCCGACAGGAAGTTGTGCAGCTGTCGCAGATTCTCCGCGCCACCCGCAGCGAGGTAGTTGTGCGCGTCGGCGGCCACGCCACCCGGCACCGTCGAGCACTCCATCAACTCGGCATCCGGCGCCAGCTCACCACCGAGCGCCACCATCGGAACGCCGCTGGCGCGCACGGCTGCCAGGCCCTCTTCCCAGGCTCGCTTGCCGCCGAGGATCCGCACGATCACCAGATCGGCGCCGTCGAGCAGCGCGGGCAGGTCCTCGACCAACAGGCGAGCGGGATTGCCCCACCGATAGTCCGCGCCACTCGCGCGCGCGCTCAACAGATCGGTGTCGGACGTGGACAGCAGCAAAATCACAGGTGACAGCCTTCCTCGGGTAACGCGCCCATCGGGGTTCGTTGCTCGCCGGAGAGGGTCTGGCTTATGACAGTGGCGCGACCGCACCGGAGTTTCACCGGTTTCCTCGTCGCCCGCCGAGCATCCAGATGCTACCCGTCACCACGAGGCCCCTCACCCACGTGCCCATCCGGGCCGGGCTCGATCTGGACAGCACCTACCTGGATCTGCTGTGGCCGCTGCTGGTCATGAGCGCAGGGCTCGGATTGTGCACCGCCCCCGCGCCCGCGGCGATCATCGCGGGTACCCCGGTCGAAAAGCATGGTGTCGCGGCCGCGGTCAACGACGCCGCCCGGGGGGTCGGGGCCGCGATCGGCATCGGCATCGCGGGCAGCATCCTCGTCGCCGGTTACAGCAATCGAATCGAGCCCGCCTTGCCTCGATTCCCGGTGTACGCCCGCGGCCCGTCTCCGACTCGCTGGCCGCGGCCCTACACCGAGCGCATCGACCCGCAAGCGAAGCCGCTGGCCGATTTCGCCAAAGCCGCCTTCATCCACGGCGCCCAACAAGCCTCGCTCGCACTGGGATTCATGACGGTGATCGCCGCCGTGCTCGTCGCCGCGTGGACGCCGGGCCGCCCCGCACACGAGCACACGGGAATCTTTCGCGAGCCGCACCGAACAAGCAACCGACGAGCCCCTGACGGCGTCGAGCACGTAAGGAGGCCACAACCCGCTACGTCAGGTCGGGGTTTCCTTCGACGATCTTCAGGTTGTAGTGAAATCGGTTGACACGCCAGCCCGCGGCGGTGCGTTCGACGGCGATCGTGTAGCTGCCGATGAAGGTGCGGATGGTGCCGTTGGTCGCGTCGGTCCTCAGGTGGACGGCGATCGCGTCGGCATGCAGCGAGGCGTGGTCGTCTTGGAGATCAATGAGGTAATTCCCGGCCTGGTGGTGCACGGCGTCCAAGTCGCTGAGGCCGGTGCGCCAGTCGCCGACGATATCGGCGGCGGGTCGGATGCCGACCGAGCCGCCGAAACCGCCGTCGAAATCGACCTTCGGGGTAAACACGTCGGTGAGCAGATCGTCCCAACGCTTCTGGTCGGTGTAGACGAACATCCGGGTGACGACTTCGATGATCGCGAGCCGGTCGGCGACGGTAGAGATTTCGGTCATTCGCCCACCGTAAATGAGCCGTGCACGGCGAGCCCATCGAATATTCGACAACAGACCGCGGCGCGGGGCGCAGCGGGTGATCATGTTTCCGGTGACACGGCGGGTCGTACGCTGGATGGGTCATGACGCGTACAACTCCCGACTCCTGCCCCGGCGTGCTGCGGCTGCATCAAGCCGCCGACGGGCCGCTGGCTCGTATCCGGATGCCCGGTGGGCGGCTCGAACCACAGCAACTACAGGCACTCGCCGAATCGGCCCGCGACCTCGGCGACGGGAACATCGAACTCACCTCGCGCGGCAATGTGCAGCTGCGTCAGGTGCGCGATGCGGCCGATCTGACGACCCGGTTGGAGGCAGCCGGACTGCTGCCGAGCCACACCCACGAGCGGGTGCGCAATATCGTCGCCTCGCCGCTGGCCGGTCGCGTCGGCGGATGGGCCGACATGCACGGACTGGTCCCGGCGCTCGACGAAGGTTTACGCGCGGCACCGCGGCTGGCACAGCTGCCGGGCCGGGTGCTGTTCACCCTCGACGACGGCCGCGGCGACGTAAGCGGTCTCGGTGGCGATATCGGCGTGCACGCCGTCGACGCGGACGAATTCGCGGTGCTACTTGCCGGGCGCGACAGCGGGATTCGGGTGGCCGCGACCGATGCGGTGGATGTCATGCTCGCCGCCGCGCACGGCTTCCTCGACCTGAGTTCCGGTCAGTGGCGGCTGCACGAGATAGAGGACGGCGCCGCCCGCGTGACTGAGCTGCTCGGCCTGACGCCTGGCGCGGACCGGCTGGAACTCGGTGCCACCCATGACATTCCGATCGGCTGGCTGACCCAGGACAACGGACTGATCAGCCTCGGCGCCGGGGTCCGGCTCGGCGCGCTGCCCGCGCGCACCGCCGAATTCATCGCCGCCGTCGAACGCCCGGTCTTCGTGACGCCGTGGCGCAGCCTGGTGCTCGCGGACTTGGAGGAGTGGCCCGCCGAACAGGTGGTCCGGGTGCTCGCCCCGATGGGCCTGATCTTCGACGCGAACTCCCCCTGGCTGCTGGTCAGCGCCTGCGCGGGCCAACCCGGCTGCGCGAAATCGATCACCGACGTCCGCGCCGACATCGCGGCAGCGGTCGAATCCGGTCGGGTGGCTGCGGCCGAGCCGGAACCATCCGAACCTTCAGTGCCGCAACTCGATTCGTCGGCAGCGCGGGCTAATCCGGTCTTTGCGGCCGAGGACGTGACGGTAGCCGGACGCCAACACTGGTCCGGTTGCGACCGCCGCTGCGGCAGGCCCCGCAGCGCGGTCACCGATGTGGTCGCCACCGCGGACGGCTACCGCGTCGACTGATCGGCATCCCACGGGTGCCGTTCTGACAGGAAGATTTCCTCTAGGCAGCCGCGCTGGGTTCCCTCCTCGGGTCCTCATGGATTTCCAGGGTGCAGCACTTGACGCCGCCGCCCGCCTTGAGCAGCTCCGACAGATCGAGGCCGACCGGGTTGTAGCCGTGCGCGCGCAGTGTCTCCATCAGATCGACTGCCTTGTCGCTGATGAAGACGTTGAGTCCATCGCAGACGCCGTTCAATCCGAGCACCACCGCGTCCGCATCGGTGGCCACGATTGCGTCCGGGTAGAACTCGGCCAGCAGCGCCTGGCTCGCCGCGCTGAAAGCGGGCGGGAAGTACGCGATATTCGCCTCGTCGAGCGTCATCATCGCGGTGTCGAGATGATAGAAGCGCGGATCGACCAGTTCGAGGGACACCACCGGGAGATCGAAGTAGCGCGCGACTTCCCGGTGTGCCGCAAGCGAACTGCGGAACCCGGTCGCCGCGAGGATGCGGTCACCGACGAGCAGGAAGTCGCCCTCGCCCTCGTTGATCTCCTGCGCCCCGGCCAATTCGGACAGCCCCCGCTGCGCGAACCAGTGGTGATACGCGGGGCCCTCGGCCGCACGTTCGGGGTGGGTGAACCGCGCCGACAGTGCCCGATCCCCGACGACCAGGCCACTGTTCGCGGCGAACACCATGTCGGGCAGGCCCGGTTCGCCGGGAACCATCTCGATGCGGTGGCCGTACTCCTCGAAGGTCGCGCGCAGCGTCTCCCACTGCACGAGGGCGAGCGCGCGATCGACCGGTTCGGCCGGATCCATCCACGGGTTGATCGAGTAGAAGACGTCGAAATGGTCCGGACGGCACATGACGAACTGTCGTGGCGAAGGTTGCCGGGTGGCGGCGGGCTCGTCATAGAGGATGGCTACGGAGGTCAACGTGTCTCCCTAGGGGTAGGCGCGGATCATTCAGCTGATACGACGGTAATTCGCCTACTATTGCGTCAGAAACAACGATTCATTGCACAGATATATGGCCGAGCGACGAATCATTGCGTGACACAAGAACGGATGTGGCGTGGACGACATCGACCGGCGGATTCTGGCCCAGTTGCTCAGGCAGGCGCGCGCTTCGTTTCAGGAGATCGGCGCCAAGGTCGGTCTGTCGGCGCCCGCCGTCAAACGCCGTGTCGACAAGATGGTCGCCAGCAGACAGATCACGGGCTTCACCGCGCTGGTCAATCCCGCCGCGCTCGGCTGGACCACCGAGGCGTACGTCGAGGTCTACTACCGCGACAACATCACACCGGCCGAGCTGCGCCGCAGCCTGGAGCCGATTCCCCAGGTGGTGGGTGTCTGGACGATCGCGGGCGAAGCCGACGCGCTCGTCCACGTGATGGCCACCGATATGGCCGAGATCGAGTCGACCGTCGAGCGCATCAGGGAGAACACCCGGGTGGGCCGCACCCGTAGCTCCATCGTCATGTCACGCATCCTCGAACGGCCGCGTACCTGACCCAGCCGCGGGGGCACAGACGCCACCGCGCCCCGTAGCAGCGGTACGACCTAGGAGGCGTGCAGTCACTCCGCGACGGCGGCTGCCCCGCTTGCCGATCATGTCGGAGCACTCGATCGCGTGGCACCCCACCGACTGCATGGCTGAGGCACCTCATATGGTGGTCCGCATGTCCGACGTGCATGCCAGCTACCTCACCGACGGGGCCGAGATCTATCGGCGCTCGTTCGCGACGATCCGCGCCGAGGCGGATCTGGGCGCGTTCCCGCCGGATGTGGCGCAGGTGGTGGTGCGGATGATCCACGGGTGCGGGCAGGTGGATCTCGCACAGGACGTGGCCTTTTCGGCCGGCGTGGTGGCGTCGGCGCGGGCCGCGCTGCGGGCGGGTGCGCCGATTCTGTGTGATGCGAACATGGTCGCCTCGGGCGTCACGCGCAAGCGGTTGCCCGCCGACAACGAGGTGATCTGCACCCTTGCCGATCCACGGGTGCCGGAACTTGCTGCGACACTGGGTAATACGCGCTCGGCGGCGGCGCTGGAGCTGTGGCGTGACCGGCTCGACGGCGCGGTGGTCGCGATCGGAAACGCGCCGACCGCACTCTTTCATCTGCTGAACATGCTCGATGCGGGTGCGCCGCGCCCGGCCGCGATCCTCGGCATTCCCGTCGGATTCATCGGCGCCACCGAATCCAAGGACGCGCTCATCGATGCCGGTGGGGTCGAATACCTGACCGTGCGCGGCAGGCGTGGCGGCAGCGCCATCACCGCATCGGCGCTGAATGCGATTGCGAGCGAACAGGAATGACCGGGGCAGTGCGCGGCAAGTTATGGGGTATCGGGCTCGGCCCCGGCGATCCGGAACTGGTGACCGTGAAAGCGGCTCGGATCATTGCCTCGGCCGACGTGATCGCCTTCCACAGCGCCCGGCACGGACGTAGCATCTCCCGCGCCATCGCCGCGCCGTACATGCGCGAAGGCCAACTGGAAGAACACCTCGTCTACCCGGTGACCACCGAGACCACCGACCATCCCGGCGGATACCGGGGCGCCATCGACGAGTTCTATGAACAGGCCGCCGAGCGGCTGGCCACGCACCTCGCGGCGGGCCGGTCGGTGGCGCTGCTTGCCGCGGGCGACCCCCTCTTCTACAGCTCCTACATGCACATGCACCGTCGGCTCGCCGACCGCTTCGAGGCCGAGATCATTCCCGGCATCACGTCGGTGAGCGCCGCATCGGCGGCGCTGGGCACGCCGCTGGTCGAGGGCGAACAGGTGCTCACCATCCTGCCCGGCACCATGCCCACCGACGAACTCACCCGCCGCCTTCGCGAGACCGACGCCGCCGCCATCATGAAACTCGGCCGCACCTATCCCGGTGTGCGCCAAGCACTCTCGGACTCCGGCCGCCTCGCCGACGCCTACTACATCGAGCGCGCCAGCTCGGAACGACAACGCGTACTGCGCGCCGCCGACGTAAACGACACCGACGTCCCCTACTTCTCCATCACCCTGGTACCGGGCCCATACCCGACAACCCCACTGTGCCTGGCGAATAGCGCACGGCCACAGCAGCAGATCACTACCGATGCCGCTCACCCCAGGTACACCGATCCGATTCGAGACACTACCGCCGCCGAATCCGGCGACACCGCACCGTCGGCACCTCTAGTGGGGGCCGATTCCGACAGCGCACATCCGATCGGTGCCGCCCAGCAGCTCGAAACAGACCTGCCCGGCGCGGGCCCGATCGGAGCGGCCGAACCCACGGGCACGTCCTCCTCCGGTTCAACGGGCGAAGTAGTGGTGGTCGGGCTCGGTCCGGGTTCGGCGGAGTGGACCACGCCCGAGGTGCGGCAGGCGCTGGCCGAGGCCACCGACCTCGTCGGCTACACCACCTACATCAACCGGGTGCCGTCGAGCCCCGGGCAGCGCAGGCATGCCAGCGACAATCGCGTCGAATCCGAGCGCGCCGCAATGGCATTGGATCTGGCCAAGCAGGGCGCGAAGGTCGCGGTGGTTTCCTCGGGTGATCCCGGCGTGTTCGCGATGGCCGCAGCGGTGCTCGAGGAGTCCGCCGATCCGCAGTGGCAGGGCGTGCCCGTGCGTGTGCTCCCCGGCATGACCGCCGCCAACGCCGTCGCCAGCCGGGTCGGTGCGCCACTCGGCCACGACTACGCGATGATCTCGCTATCTGACCGGCTCAAGCCGTGGGATGTTGTCGCGCAACGCCTTTCGGCGGTCGCCGCCGCAGATATGGCGATCGCCATCTACAACCCCGCCTCCTCCCAGCGCAGCTGGCAGGTCGGGGCGATGCGAGACCTGCTGCTCGAGCACCGCAAGCCCGACACCCCGGTGGTGATCGGCCGCGATGTCGGCAGCCCCACCGAGTCCGTCCGCGTCGTCACGCTCGCCGACCTCGACCCCGCCGAGGTCGACATGCGCACGCTGCTCATCGTCGGCGCCTCCACCACAGCCTCGATAGAGACCGACCTCGGCCCCCGCGTCTACACATCCCGGCGCTACCAACGCTGATCCGCGGGCTCGACTGCCTTGTCCCTCGGACTGACCGCCCTCGGTCGCCTGTGCGGCCGAAATCGAGTAATGGCTATGGGGATCGGGCTCGCGGACCGGGGCCATCAACAACTTTCGGCCACTTTCGAACACGGCATGCGGCGGCCGTAGCGGTCCGACAGCGGACCGCCGATCAGTAGCGCGGGCACAATGCCGAGCACATACTCGAACAGCAGCACGTCCACCGTGGTGACCGGCAGCCCGTTGTTCTTGTACATCACCAACAGCGGCGTGAATTCGTTTCCGCCCCAGGCGATCGCGAACATCGCCGCGGCAACGCCCCACCACCGCTTCGAAGCGGCGCCGAGTTCCGGCGACCGGGTATCGATGGTGGTGAGCGTTGCCATCACAGACCTCTCAGTTCGAGCTGGTGTACGCCCGAAAGGTGCTCGACAAGGGCGGTGGCGAAGCCCGCCGCATCGCCTGCTTCGATCAGCTCGGCGAGCCGCGCGTGCTGCTCGATGATCCTGGCGATGTCGGTCGAACCCCGATGCAGCGCAACGCTGTTCATTCGGCGCTGCCGTTCGCGCAGCGAGTCGTAGAACCCGGTCAGCAAGGGGTTGCCCGCGGCGACCACATAGGTGCGGTGAAAGTCGGTGTCCTCCACGGCGAACCGGTCGAAGTCCGCGGCCTCGGCCAGATCCCGCTGCCGGTCTAGTGATGACCGCAGTGCGGCCGACAGCACCGACCGATCGGCGATAATCCCCGCGCGCACGGCTCCGGTCTCCACGATGTACCTGGCGTGCGCCAGGTGTTCGGCCTCGGCGGGCGGGATCGGGACCACCAGCGCGCCACGCTTGGGGTAGAGCTTCATCCACCCCTCGGCCTCGAGCCGCAGGAACGCCTCACGCACGGGCGTCCTGGACATACCGAGGTCGGCCGCGATCTCGCCCTCGCTGATCAACTCGCCACCCGGCAGCGCTCCCGTGAGGATGCGCTCCTTCACCTCATGGAAGGCCCGCTCAGCCGATGAATACGTCTTAGACACAAGTTGTATCTTATCAACATGGAGTCCGGAATCGGGTATGAGCGGACGGTACTCGAGTGGTTCGATCGGCTGCCGGAACTGCTGCGCCGCTGATCAGTCCACGAACCCGATCGGCTCGATCGCCGCTTCGGGCACTCGGCCGCCGGTCAACCCGAGGTTCTCCAGTCGCTCGATTGACGCATTCGAACGGCAGCGGATCGCATCGACGACGTCAGCGCAAAGTTCGGGCCGCGTTCTGCCGCAACCACTCCCACGCCACCGGCACGCTGTCCGCGACGACCGCACCAGCCGGGAGAGCGGGCCGGTCGATCATGACGACCGGAAGTCCTGCGGCGCGGGCCGCGACGAGTTTGGCGTCGGTTTGGTCGCCGCCGCTGTCTTTCGTGACCAGCACCTCGATGCGGTGCCACGTCAACAGGTTCGATTCGTCCTCGACGGCGAAAGGGCCACGCGCAAGCAGCAATTCGTGGTGCGGGGGCAGCGCGCCTTCGGGCGGGTCGATGGCGCGGATCAGGAACCATGGCTGCGACAGTTCCGCGAAAGCCCCGACGCCCTGACGTCCGATCGTCAGGAACACCCGATCCCCCAGTCCCGCAACAGTTGCCGCCGCGGCGGCGAGATCGGGCACGCGGATCCACCGGTCCCCCGGCCGCTCCGGCCAACCGGGTCGACGCACATGCAGCAGGGGCAAATCCACATACTTGGCGGCGGTGGCGGCGTTCGCGCTGATGATGCCCGCGAACGGGTGCGTCGCATCGACCACGGCCTCGATTGCGTTGGCCACCAGCCACTCCCGCAATCCGTCGGCCCCACCGAAACCGCCGACCCGCACCGCACCCTCCGGCAGCAGCGGGTCACGAACGCGACCCGCGAGCGAGGAGACGATATCGAATCCTCGCTCGCCGGAAGCGATATGGGCGAGTTCCCTGGCTTCCCGGGTGCCGCCCAGAATCAGGGTCTTCAGGGCTGGCCACTGAAGTAGGCGATGCCCGCGTTGATCAGGCTGGGTCCACCTGCGATGAGCAGGCCGATGAGCGCGCCCACCGGCAGGCCGATGCCGAAGAAGAAGAACCCGATGATGCCGCCGATGACGGCACCGAGCGACGCCCGCTGCAGTTCGGAGAAGAACCAGTCCTGCGATGCACTGATCTCGGCGGCCGACGGCGCGGACGCGGTCGGCTTGACGTCGGGGGTGAGCGTCAGCCGCTGCGCAGACGGGTCGATGGTGGCCGCGATCGGGATGATGTCCCCATCGGCGACCTTCGCCTTCAGCGGAATCGAGGTGACGACGGCGCCCGCCTCGTTCTTCACCGTGACCGACTTCTGGTCCGCATCGAGGCTGAACGCGCCACCGGTCAGGGTGGTGACGATCGACTTGCCCGCGTCGGTCATCTGCACCGCGTAATTCACGCCCTGGTCGGTGCCCGTGACGGTCGGCGAGCTGGCTTGATCCTGCACCGCCGGTGTGGGCGCGGACGGCCCCGCATAGGACGTACCCGACGCGATTCCGGTGGCGCTGATGGCCAGAATTGCAGTAGCGGCAAACTTCTTGTACTTCATCTATTTCCCATCAGTTCGGATTTCCGACCACGATCGGATCGGGGACCGACCCTACCCGTTCACCTGAGTCTGTACCATGTGCTCTGATCGAGGATTTCACAGCGAACCTTTGACGACCGACCACTGCGTGACCGGCAGCTGCGGACGCCAGGTCGTAAACTTTCCCAGCGGCTCGGCATGGTAAATCTGAAACTTCTGCAGTTCACCGCCGTGTGCGGCGGCCCAGGTCAGCAGCAGCGCTTCCGATTCCGCAGTCACCGCGTTCGCCACCAGCCTGCCCCCTTGGCGCAGTTGCGACCAGCATGTCTCGAGCAGGCCGTCCTGGGTGAGTCCGCCACCGACGAAAACGGCGTCTGGAGAGGCTGCTTCGACGGATTCGTCCACCTCGGTGCGCACTTCCCCGCGCACGACGACATGCGGGACACCCAGGGTGGCGGCATTGTCTGCGATCTGCCGCCGCCGGTGCTCGAGCCGCTCGAAGGTGACCGCCCAGCAGGCGGGATGGGTGCGACACCATTCGATCGCGATACTGCCCGAGCCCCCGCCGACATCCCACAGCAGTTCGCCCGGCGCGGGGGCCAGCGCCGCGAGAGTCAGCGCTCGCACTTCGGACTTGGTGAGCTGGCCATCACCACCGTACAGGCCATCCGGCAGACCCGGAATCCTGGTCGCCCGCAGTCGTTTCGGGTCGGCGACGCATTCGATCGCCACGATGTTCAATGGATCGCCTGCGGGCAGATCCCAGCTCTGCGCCTCGGCGACTCGAATTTCTTCGGCCGGGCCACCCAACTGCGCGAGCACGGTCACCGTCGATGCACCGAAACCGTTGCGGCGCAGCAACTCCGCAACTCGGCCGGGCGTATTCTCGTCGGCGCTGAGCACGAGCACCCGCCGCCGGTCCGCCAATTCGGGCAGCACCGTCTCCACCGGCCGCCCGACCGCACTGACAATCGGCACCTCGGCCAGCGCCCACCCCAACCGCGCACATGCCAGCGACGCCGACGACGGCTGCGGCAGCACCCGCAATGCCCTCGCCCCCAACAATCGCGCCAGCGTCACCCCGATGCCGTAAAACATCGGATCCCCACTGGCGAGCACACAGATTCGAGCGCCCGCATACCGCTCGAACAAGCCGGGCAGCGCGGGCACCAGCGGCGACGGCCACGCCACCCGTTCCGAAACCACATCCTCCGGCACCAGCCCCAACTGCCGCCCGGACCCGAACAGCACCGCGCTCCCGGCGATCGCCTCCCGCGCCAACCGCCCGAGACCATCCCACCCATCAGCCCCGATCCCGACCACCGCGACCGGCGGGTCCGCCCACGATTCGCCAGTCGTCGCGGAACCCGCGTCGGCGGCGACATCCGACATGGCAACACCGGTTACCGCTGTGATCACTCCACCCGGTGGCGACGCTGCGGTGCCCAGTCCAGCCGGCGACGGCCCTGTCGTGCCCACTCCAGCCGGCGACGACCCTGTGGTGGCCGCTCTCGGCAGCGGTGCAGCCGCGCGCACCCCGGCCGGATTCGCTTCGGAGGCAGTCACATTCAGAGTCTCTTCGCTCCGCGCATCGAGAGCACCGACCCGCGCGCCGTGCGCGGCGATCCCTGAATGCGGATCAGCCGCTCCCCCGACGCGTTCCGACTCGGTCACCAGGGCAGCCGCCGCCAGATGGCTTGCGGGAGCAGGCGCATCACGAAGAACACCGGCAGCAGTGCCCGCGGCACCCACACCCGACCTGCACGACGGCGAAGACCGTCGACGACCGCGGCGGCGACCTGATCGGGGGTGGTCGACAGCGGAGCCGGGTCCATGCCCTCGGTCATCCGGCCGATGACGAAGCCCGGGCGGACCAGCAGCAGGTGAACGCCAGTCCCGTGCAGGGCATCCGCGAGTCCGCCGGCGAAGCCGTCGAGCCCCGCCTTGGCCGAGCCGTACACGTAGTTGACCCGCCGGACCCGGGCGCCTGCTACCGAACTGAACACCACGATTTGGCCGTCACCCTGCGCGCGCAGCAGGTTCGCCAGCGTGGTGAGTACGCTGATCTGTGCGACGAAGTCGGTGTGTACCACAGCGAGCGCGTGGGCCGGATCCTGTTCCGCGCGTGCCTGATCGCCGAGCAGCCCGAACGCGAGCACCGCCACCCCGAGTCCGCCGTACTCGGCGGCGACCTTCTCCAGCAGCGCGGGATGACTCGCGGTGTCGTCGGCGTCGAACTCGACCGCATGCACCGCCGTCGCCCCTGCCTCCAGCACCTCCGCACTCTCCTCGGCCAGTTCCCCGCTGCGCCGCGCCGCCAGAATCACCGTGCGCCCCGGCGCCAGCCGCCGCGCCACCTCGAGCCCGATCTCACTGCGCCCACCGAGCACCAGCACCGGCCCGTCAGCAATCCCGCGCGCACCTCGCATTCCCATATGCCCAGTCTGTCATTCCACCCGGCTCGACCCGCGGCACCCCGGCTGGCCTGTCCACACCCAGCTCACCCCGCGCACACCCAGCTCGACCCGCCCAGACCCAGCTCGCCCCTCTCACTCCCGCGCTGCCCGTCCACACCCGGCTCGCCCGTCCACACCCGGCTCGCCCGTCCACACCCCGCTCGCCCTCTCACTCCCGGGCCGCCCGTCCACACCCGACTGGCCCCGCCCGTACCCGGCTGGCCTGCCCGCATCCAGCTCGCCCGCCCGCCAATCTTGAAGCACCCTCGCCGAGCAACCAGATCCAGCAACGGGTGACTCCATCGCGCGACCTCACAATCCGACACCTCGGGCACAACTGGGACGCGACTTCCCAGTGTCAGGAACGACGCCACCACAACCCGATTGGGCTCATGTCCGCTTTATCGACCTCTGCGCGGGTATGCGACATGCCTGGGCAATCCAGTGCCGCAAAAGGACACCACCAGCGGATACACGCACACGCGGCCGTCGATGGCCGCGCAATCGGCCCAACCGCTGGGCAGGCGCCGCCCGAGCGGACAGCGATCACCGCTACCGTCGAGGTATGCCGACAAGCACTGCTTCACTTTCCCCTGCCGCGCTCGAGTTCGTCACCGAGCGGCATCTCGCGACATTGACCACGTTGCGCGCCGACGGCACACCGCATGTCGTGGCGGTGGGGTTCACCTGGGATCCCGACGCCGGGATCGCGCGGATCATCACCAACGATGGATCGGTGAAGGTGCGCAATGTGCGCCGGTCCGGGTACGCGGCCGTGAGCCAGGTGGACGGGATTCGCTGGCTCACCCTGGAAGGCCCCGCCAAGGTCCTCGACGATCCCGACAGCGTCGCCGAGGCGGTCGACCGCTACGCGGGCCGCTACCGGGTGCCACGGGAGAACCCGACTCGTGTGGTGATCGCGATCGAGGTGCGGAAGGTGCTGTCGAGTGGCACTGTGACGGCAGCCCCTACAGCACCGTAAGGTCGTGCGGCCGTTGATTCATCGACTCACAACCGTCCTCGGTCACCACGACGATGTCTTCGATCCGGGCGCCCCAGTCGCCGCGGAAGTAGATGCCGGGTTCGATGCTGAATACCATGCCTGCCTGCAGGATCAGGTCGTTGCCACGCACGATGTAGGGCTCCTCGTGCACGGAAAGGCCGATGCCGTGGCCGGTGCGGTGCACGAAGGCGGGGCCTAAACCGGCCGCGGTCAACGGGTTTCGCGCGGCGGCGTCGACCGATTCAGCCGACACCCCGGGGCGGACGGCGGCGACGGCGACGGCGTGCGCGCGTTCCAATTCCGCGAATTGCGCGGCCACTTCCGGAGTGGGTTCGCCGAGCACATAGGTACGGGTCGAGTCGGAGTAGTAGCCGGGCTCGACCGGGCCGCCGATGTCGATGACGACCACGTCGCCGGGTTCGATCCGGCGCTCGGACACCTCATGGTGCGGGTCCGCGCCGTGCGGGCCACTACCGACGATGACGAACGCGGCTGCGGTGTGCCCCTCTTCGATGATGGCGGCCGTGATATCCGCGGCGACCTCGGCCTCGGTCCGCCCGGCCCGCAACCACTCGCCCATCCGGGCGTGCACCCGGTCGATCGCGGCGCCCGCGCGGCGCAGCGCGTCGACCTCCGCGGTGTCCTTGATCATGCGCAGTTCGCGCAGTACCGGAGTGGCCGAAACCGGTAGGCCGCCGAAGGATTCGGCCAACGGCAACAGGTGCAGCGCGGGCATGGCATCGGCCACCGCGACCCGCGAGCCGACGTGTAGCGCCGAGCGCACAATCTGATACGGATCGGTGCCGTCGACCCAGTCCAGCACCTGCAGCCCGAGATCGCCCGCGGCGGAGTCCTCCAGCGACGCCAGTTCCAGTTTCGGGATCACCACCGACGCGGTCGCGCCGTCGGCCGGGATCACCAGGCACGTGAGCCGTTCGAAGGATTCGGCCGCCGACCCGATCAGGTAGCGCAGATCCGGGCCCGGCGTGATCAGCAAGGCATCGAGATGGGCGGTACGTATCAGCTCCACCACCCGCTCGAGCCGGTCACCGTAGACATCCGCCGCGAATCGTGACTCCCTGTGCGAGCTCATACCCCTTGACGTTACCCGCCGACGCCGGCCCGTACAGACCGCCCACCCTGGCTCACTCGTGGCGGCCGTAGGTGCCGGAGCAGCAGCAGTCCATTCCCTTGGCAGATCCAGGCGGCAGCCGGTGTACCGGTCGATCGGGGCGGGTGGCTGTGCGCCCGAGCGGCACGAAGTGGTGCAACCGAGTCCGAATCCGGGGCGTAATCTTCGGGGCTTGTCGGGTGGGGCAGGTAGCCTCACCGAAGTGACCTCAGCTGCGACTTCCGGTGCACCCCTGCTGCTGCTCGATGGAGCAAGCCTGTGGTTCCGTGCGTTCCACGCGATCCCCGAGAAGATCACCGCACCGGACGGCCGGTCGGTGAACGCGGTGCGCGGGTTCACCGACATGGTCGGGTCACTGATCGCCAAGCACGCGCCGAGCAGGCTGGTGGTCTGCCTGGATCTGAATTGGCGCCCGGCATTCCGGGTGGAGTTGGTGCCGTCCTACAAGGCCCATCGCCTCGACACCTCGATCGATGCGGCACCCGGCGCCGAAGAGGTGCCCGACCGGCTCACTCCGCAGGTCGACATGATTCTCGAGGTGCTCGCGGCCGCGGGCATCGCCACCGGCGGCGCCGACGGACTGGAAGCCGACGACGTGCTCGGCACTCTCGCGACCAGGGAACGCACCGATCCGGTGGTGGTCGTCAGTGGTGACCGTGACCTGCTGCAGCTGGTGCGCGACGACCCGACGCCACCGGTGCGGGTGCTGTACGCGGGGCGCGGGCTTGCCAAGGCCGAACTGTTCGGCCCGGCCGAGGTGGCCGCGAAATACGGTGTGCCCGTGGCGAATGCGGGTCCGGCCTACGCGGATATGGCCACGTTGCGCGGCGATGCCTCGGATGGTCTGCCCGGCGTCGCGGGCATCGGCGACAAGTCCGCGTCGGTGTTGATCTCCCGATTTGGTTCACTCGAGGCGCTACAGGCCGCCCTGGACGATCCGGCCGCGGATCTCGCACAGGGTGTACGCGCCAAACTGCGCGCGGCGCAGGCATACCTGAAGGCAGCGGCCCCGGTGGTCCGCGTGGTCCAGGACGCGGACGTCGAACTTTCCCGCCCCGATATCCTCCCCACCACCCCGGCGGACCCGGATCGCTTGCGCGAATTGGCCGCCGAATACAACGCCGAGAGCCCCATCGCACGACTGATCAAGGCGATGGCGCGCTAGTGAGACAGACTCGCCGGACGCCCGCGCTCTGACGCGGGCCGCCCGGTACGCGGGTCAGTTCGGGCGACCGACCTCGTAGGTGCCGTCGTCCTTGGTGATCTTGACGGTGACCTTCTTCTGCTCACCACTGACCTTCAGGCTGCAGGTGAAGGTCGCGTCGACCTGGACCTTCTGGCCGGACGGGCAGGACACATCGGCGACGTCCTGAATGCCGTAGGAATCCGAGAGCACCTTTTTGACGCCGTCTTGCACGGCCGAATTGTCGAGCTCGTCCTTGCTGGTCACCACGACGATCAGGGCGACGACGGCGGCAATCACGGCGACAGCGAGCACGCCGAGGCCGATGAATAGGCCCTTCTTGCTCTTACCGCCGCTCGACGGCGGGGTCTGCTGAGCCGCCCCCCACTGCGGCTGCTGACCCCACTGCCCCTGCGGCTGCTGACCGGGCTGGCCCCAATCCTGCTGCGGCTGACCGGGCTGCTGACCCCACTGCGGCTGACCCGGCGTCTGGCCCCACTGCGGCTGGCTGGGCTGGTTGGGCGGCTGCTGGCCCCACTGCGGCTGGCTGGGTTGGCTCGGCTGCTGGCCCCACGGCTGCTGGCTGGGTTGGCTCGGCTGCTGGCCCCACGGCTGCTGCGGCTGGCCTGGCGTCTGATCCCAATGCTGGGTCGGCTGGGCGAGCGGGGGCTGCTGGCCCCACTGCTGGGTGGGCCCGGCGGGGCCCGGTACCTGCCCGCCCCACTGCTGGGTGGGGTCGTTGCGTCCCTCCCCGGGACCAGGGGCGTCGTTCGGTCCGTACGGGCCGCTCATCTGCTTGCCTCCACTCGCATCGTTGTACATACGGTAGCCCCCCGCGTGAGACTCGTCGCATAACAGGACCAATCCCGTTTCCGAACTGATCTGTCCGACTCCTTCGCCACGGTCGGTACGCGAAGAAATCAAATCACAATCGAATCCGCTACGCCGCGTCCACCGCAACGACACCCCGTCGGATCGCACGCACCGCCTTCGCCGCGGTTCCGGCGATCTCCGGATCGTCGGCGGTGCCGTGAATCTGATCGAGCAGATCGATCACCTGCCTGCACCAGCGCACGAAATCGCCCGCCGACAGCGGTGCGCTCTGATCGCCACTGGCCAGCAACGATTCGGCCAACCCGTCGCCGCGCGCCCATTTGTAGACGCCTGTGACGAAGCCGAGATCGGGTTCGCGGGTCGGCGGCAGCTTGTGCCTCGATTCGTCGGAACGCAGTTGCGTCCACCCGCCGATGGTGGCGCCGACCGCCCGCCGGATCGGCTCGGTCGGTCCGCTCACGCTGAGATAACCGCCCTCTTGACGCGACTCGTACACCAGACTCGACACCACGGCGGCCAGTTCGGCCGGGCCGAGTCCGCGCCACAGTCCCTGCCGCAGGCATTCCACGACGAGCAGGTCGGTTTCCGCGTAGATGCGGGCCAGCCTGCGGCCGTCGGCGGTCACCTCGCCCTCGTGCACGAACCCGCGTTCCTCCAGCAGGCCGAGGATTCGGTCGAAGGTGCGGGCCAGCGAGTTCGTCGTCGCGGCAACCTTCTGGCGCATCGTCTCGGTCTCGCGCGCCAACCGGTTGTAGCGCTCGCCGACCCGGCTCATCTGCTCTCGGTCCGAGCGCGTGTGCGCCGAATGCGCGCGCAGGCTGCGCCGCAGCGTGTCCAGTTCCCTATCGTCGGCCGCCTCGGACCGTTGGCCGCGCCGTTGTCGACCCGGCACCGCGATCCCGGTGCTGCGCAACGCAGACGCCAGATCACGCCGCGTGCTCGCGGTCCGATGGTCCACCCGGCGCGGCAGCCGCATATGACCGAGCGCCTTCGCAGGTACCGGGAAATCGGCCACCGACACCCGGCCCGCCCACTTATCCTCGGTGAGCACCAGCGGTCGCGGGTCGCCGGGCGTGGCGTCCGGCTCCAGGATCACCGCGAGCCCCGCGCGGCGTCCGGCGGGAATCGCCACCACATCGCCGCGACGCAACGACGTCAGCGAACTGACCGAGGCACCGCGGCGGTCCGAGCGACTCTGCTGTTCGAGCTGACGTTCCCGCTGCTTGATCCGTTCCCGCAGCGAAATATATTCCAGGAAGCCACCATCCGCGCCACCGAGCTGGTCGCGCAATTTCCGCAGCTGGGCCTCGTTGCGTTCGATGCCGCGCACCAAACCCACCACCGAGCGGTCGGCCTGGAACTGCGCGAAGGACCGCTCGAGCAGGGCGCGCGAATCGTCGGCGCCCATCCGGTCGATCAGGTTGATCGACATGTTGTAGCCCGGCCGGAACGAACTGCGCAGCGGATAGGTGCGAGTGGAGGCGAGGCCGGCGACCGCGCTGGCATCGACCTCCGGCTGCCACAGCACCACCGCGTGGCCCTCGACATCGATGCCGCGACGGCCGGCGCGGCCGGTAAGCTGCGTGTATTCGCCGGGGGTGAGCTCGGCGTGCGACTCGCCGTTGTACTTGACGAGCCGTTCCAGCACCACCGTGCGCGCGGGCATATTGATGCCCAATGCCAGTGTTTCCGTGGCGAATACGGCCCGCACCAGCCCGCGCACGAACAGTTCCTCGACGGTATGCCGGAAGGCGGGCAGCATACCCGCGTGATGCGCCGCCAGACCGCGGTGCAGCGCCTCGCGCCACTCCCAGTAGCCGAGTACCTCGAGATCGTCCTTCGGCAGATCACCGGTGTGCTTCTCGATGATGGCGTCGATCTCTTCGGTGTCGACCTCTCGGCTCAGATCCAGCCGCGACCGCACGCATTGTGCGAGCGCCCCATCGCAGCCTGCCCTGCTGAAGATGAAGGTGATCGCGGGCAGCAGCCCTTCCTCGTCCAGCTTGGCCAGCACCTCCGGGCGCGGCAGCGGGCGGAAGTCCCGGCGCGGGCCGCCGCGGCCGTTGCGCGGGCCGCCCCAGCCGTTCGCCCGGTCGGCGGTCTCCCGATGCCGGATGTAGCGCACCAGGTCCTCGTCGACGAGGACCTTCTGGTCGCTGGAATTGGTGTCGAACAGGTCGAACATCCGCCGCCCGACCATGACGTGCTGCCACAGCGGCACCGGGCGCGTCTCGTCCACCACCACGGCGGTATCGCCGCGCACGGTTTCCATCCACGCCCCGAATTCCTCGGCGTTGCTGACCGTCGCGGACAGGCTGACCAGGCGCACGTCCGGCGGCAGATGCAGGATGACTTCTTCCCATACCGCGCCGCGGAAACGGTCGGCGAGGTAGTGCACCTCGTCCATCACCACAAAGGCCAGACCGCGCAAGGCATCCGAGGACGCGTAGAGCATGTTGCGCAGCACCTCGGTGGTCATCACGACCACGGGCGCGTCCGGATTGATCGACTGGTCACCGGTGAGCAAACCCACCTGGTCGCGACCGTACCGCTCGGTGAGATCGGCGAACTTCTGGTTGGACAGCGCCTTGATCGGCGTGGTGTAGAAGCACTTTCCGCCCGCGGCCAAGGCCAGATGCACGGCGAACTCGCCGACAACAGTCTTACCGGCACCGGTCGGCGCACACACCAGCACGCCGTGCCCACCCTCGAGGGCCGCACAAGCATTGCGCTGGAATGGATCCAGGGTGAAACTCAGCTCGGCAGAAAACTTTGCCAGCTCGCCCGTCTGCGACCGGTGATTGGACACCGTCAGAGGGTATCGGAGTAGTCCGACATCGGTCGCGCAGATTTCTCCGGCGGTTCCACGATCGATTCGGCGGGCCGGATCGGTTCGGGACCGCTCAGCGAGGACGCTTCCTCATCCGACAGTGCCGCCAAGGCTTCGCTGTCCCTGCGGGCGCGGCGCCGGTCGTTGATCCGGGAGAACTGGACGGCCACCTCGAACAAGACCGTCAGCGCCAGCGCCAGCGCCAGCATCGAGAACGGGTCCTGCGGGGTGACGATGGCGGCAAACACGAACAGCCCGAAGATGAGTCCGCGTCGCCACGCCTTGAGCCGGTCGTAGGTCAGCAACCCGACCATGTTCAATCCGACGATCAGCAACGGTGTTTCGAAGCTGATACCGAAGATGATCAGCAGTTGGATGATGAACCCGAAGTACTGCGAACCACTCAGCGCGGTGATCTGGGCGTTGTTGCCGATGCTCAGCAGGAAGCTCAACGCATGTGCGACAACGACATACGCCAGCACGGCGCCCGTCGCGAACAGCGCGGTGCCGCAGCTGACGAACCCGACCGCGTACCTGCGTTCCTTCGCGTAGAGGCCTGGGGTGATGAACGCCCACAACTGGTACAGCCAGATCGGCGCGGCGAGCACGACGCCCGCCGTCATGCCGACCTTCAACCGCAGCATGAACTGCTCGAACGGCGCGGTCGCCAGTAATCGACAGGCGCCGTCGGTGGTGAGCGAGGCCCGCGCCGAGGAGGGCAGCGAACAGTAGGGGCCGAGTAGGACATCGCCGAGGCTCTCGATGCCGAGGATCGAATGCGCGTACCAGAAGAAGCCGAACATCGTGGTGATGAAGACCGCGGCAATCGAAATCAGCAGGCGGCTACGCAGCTCTTGCAGATGCTCGACCAACGACATGGTGCCGTCGGGATTCGTCCTGCGCTGGCTGTGCCGAGGATCGAACGGGATTCGCATGGTGGTGTGTTGGCCCCTGGGTTGGATGTGCCCGCGTCGCCGACAGTGCCGGCGCTCCGGCGGGCAACAGCGCTATGCCCGGAGTGAGATCGACTCACCCCGGCGCTGAAGCTCGACTCAGACCGACTTCGGCTCGGTGTGGGGCTCCGCGATGGTCACCTGCGGCTGCGCGACGGTCGCCTGTGGCAGCTCCTGGACCGGTTGCTGAGCCGGCGCCGGGTTTGCCGGTGCGGTGCTGTCGCTCTGCATCTGGCTGACCTCGCTCTTGAAGATGCGCAACGACCGGCCCAGGCTGCGGGCGGCGTCGGGCATCCGCTTCGCGCCGAAGAACATCACGAAGAGCCCAGCAATGATCAGCCAGTGCCAGATGCTCAGACTGCCCATGGTTAACCTCCCAAGAATGTGGTAGCTCCGATGCTACCGGACTATGACGTGGGCGAACTCCCGCGTCAGTGCTCGTTTGCCGCGCGTTCAACCCCGGCCTTCGGCCGCCGCCGCCCGCAGCTGTTCCAGCAGTTCCTGGCCGGCCCAGGTGCGCTGGTCACCCTGCTCGGCGGCCACGATCAATTCGATCAGTCGCTGATTCACCGGTGTCGGTATGCCGGCCATTGTGCCGAGGCTCACGATTTCGCCGCACAACCAGGATATTTCGGTCTTGCGCCCGAGCGCGAGGTCGTCGGCCATGGACGAGCGGGCGACCGGATCGATGGCCAGCACCTGGCCGGCCACCCGGCGGAAGATCCCGTCCGGAGCGGTCAGCAGCCGGGTCATCAGCTTGGGCGGCAGCGGGGTGAGCCGGGCCGGGCGAATTCGTGCTCTGTTCATCGCCGCGAGCGCCTCATGCTGGGTCAGCGCGAGGCAGCGGCGGTAATTCCGGTCGGCCAGTTCCTCGCGCAACGGTCTGCCCGACAGCGCGTTGATCGGATTGTTGAGGTTAAGAAGCAGCTTCGCCCACTGCACCGGCAGCACGTCCGGATAGCGGCGCAGCGGCAGCCCGGCCTGTTCGAAGACCTCGGCGAACGGTTCAAGGGCCGGGTTGTCCTGCACCGCGATTCGGCCCTCGGTGCCGCGGTGGAAACGGCCATCGGTGTGGTGGACGACGTTGAACATCACCATGCCCGCCAGCACCACGCAGGTGGGTAGCACATCTCGGATCACCGCGTCGTTGCCGATGCCGTTCTGCAAACTCACCACCACCGTGCCCGGGCGAATCTTGCCCGTCAGTTCCCGGACCGCGCTGGAGGTGGCGGCCGATTTCACCGCGACCAGCACCAGATCGGCCGAGCCGACATCGTCCGGTTCGGTGGCCACCGCGAACCGGTCCCCCGCCACCTCGTCCTCGCCGCCGTCGAGATCTGTCAGCCGCAGTCCCGACGCGACGATCTCGTCGAGCACACGTCGTCTGCCGACGAACGTGATGTTCGCGCCCGCCGCCGCCAACTTTCCGCCGACGAAAGTGCCGATACTGCCCGCACCGAGCACCATCACGTGACACGTCATGCTGGGCCGGCCTCTTCTAGTCCGGCGGCTTCATAAGCGGCAAGCGCGGCATTCGAACGCTCTCGCACCGCGGCGACCAACTCGGGCGGACCGAGGACAGTCACACCGGAACCGAATCCCAGCAGCAACCGCGCCATCCAATCCAGGGTGGCGAACCGCATGGTCACCTCGAGGCTGCCGTCGGGGTGCACGGCCAATCGGTGCATCGGATACTGGTCGAGCACCCAGCCGTAGTCGCCGCGAATCTGCAAGCGCGCCAAGGGAACCGCAGGATCGTCCTGGAACAAGTCGAGCGCGGCGGACTCTTCGGTCGCGTGGCTCGGCGGGCGAGCAGGCTCGTCCAACTCGGTGGCCGCCTCGATCCGGTCGAACCGGAACAGTCGCACGCCTTCGGCCTGCCTGCACCAGGCCTGCAGATAGCTGTTGTTGTCGACCAGCACGATTCGGATCGGGTCGACGACGCGTTCGGAGACCACGTCACGGCTGGCCGAGTAGTAGACCAACCGCAGCGCGTGCTGCCCGGCCAGCGCCGAACGCACCGTCGCCACTGCCGGAGCCTCGACCCGCCGGGTAAGCGACTCGCCCAGCGCACCGTCGGCGGAACCACCGTCCGAGATGGCCGATTCGATCTTGGCGATCGCCGCGTGCGCCGCGGTCGGATCGACCATGCCTGGCATGTCCACGATCGACCGCAGCGCCACCAGCAGCGCCGTCGCCTCGGTGGAGGTCAGCCGCAGCGGACGGTCGATGCCCGCGGAGAAGGTGACCTCGATGCTCTCCTCGGAGAACGACAGATCGATCAGATCACCCGGTCCGTAACCCGGCAGGCCGCACATCCACAGCTGATTCAGGTCGCCCATCAGCTGTTTGGTCGTCACGCCCAGATCCACGGCCGCCTCGGCGGCACTGATACCAGGGTGTGCGATGAAGTACGGAATCATGTTCAGCAAACGCGAAAGACGAACAGACAAGCGCGAACTCACGACTGCACCTCGCTGGCGCTCGATTCCGTCGTTCGTTCCGACGCTGCGTCGATGGTTCGCTCGCTACGCTCGCTCACGCCGTGACCTCCGTGCGATCGAACACCGAGCGCAGCCGCGCGACAACATCCGCGCGCAGGTCCTCCGGTGCGAGTACCACCGCGTCGGGTCCGAGGCCGGTGATCAGTCGCGCCAGCCAGTCGCGGGACCGAATCGGCAGTTCCACCACGCCGCCGTGGCGGCCACCGATCGCCCGCTCGCCGATCACCCGGCCCAGCCTGCGGATCTCCCGTCCGTGCCCCTCGGCCACCCAGACCGTCGCCGAACCGGTTACCGGGGCGCTGCCGGTGACCTGGTCGACGATCTCGCGCAGATCGACACCGTCCGGCTTGCTGACGACGTTCGGCGGCCCATAGGCGACCACGTCGTCACCTATCCGGGACAGCCGGAAGCTGCGTACCGCTTCGCGGCCTCGATCGTGGCCGACGAGATACCAGCGGCCGTGATGGGTCACCACGCCCCAAGGCTCAACATCCCGCATGATGTACGGCGCGTTGACCGCGCCTCGATGCTCGAACCGTACCGCCTGACCAGCATCGATGGCGGCAAGCAGCTTGCCGAGCACTGGCTCCGACCCACGGGTGCGCGCCGGGACCGCGGGCACCGAGGCCACCGCCGCATCGGTTTCCACATGAATCCCGGCCGCGCGCAACTTCAACAGCGCGCCCTCGGCCGCAGCGGCCAGCTCCGGCGATTCCCACATCTGCACCGCGACCGCGACGGCCGCCGCCTCTTCGCTACTCAGATCGATGTCGGGTAGTTCGTAGGCATCTCGGTTGATCCGATAGCCCTCCATCGCGGAGTATCGGCTCACCGGGCCGACCTCCAGCGGAATGCCCAGGTCGCGCAGCTCGTTCTTGTCCCGCTCGAACATCCGGCTGAACGCCTCGTCGCTGACCGAGTCCTCGTAGCCGGCGACACTGTCCCGAATCCGCTCAGCGGTCAGGAACTGCCTGGTCGACAGCAGCGCGATGACCAGATTCATCAGCCGCTCGACCTTGGATATCGCCACCCGAACAGGGTAATGGGCGCGACGGCGCGACGGTGCGGCGGCGCACGATTACCGCGCTACAGACGTGTCACAGTTGACTCAGACAGCAGAACCTACCTCGAAGGAGCCAGCAATGATCGTCGCCTTCTCCGTGACCCCGCTCGGCACCGGTGTCGACGTCGGTCGGGCCGTCGCCGAGGCGGTCCGGGTGGTGCGCGCCAGCGGACTGCAGAACCGGACCGATGCCATGTTCACCATGATCGAGGGCGAGTGGGACGAGGTGATGGAGGTGGTCAAGCAGGCCACCGACGCGATCCTCGAGGTAGCCCCACGCTGCAGCCTGGTACTCAAGGCCGACATCCGCCCGGGCGTCACCGACGCGATGACCGCGAAGGTCGAGACGGTCGAGCGGTACCTCGCGGAGTAGTAGACCGCACCCGTCCGAGTCGGATTCGTCTCGACAACAAGGGTTTCGCATCCCTGACAGACACCGGGCCCGGGTTCGTGGTGACCAACCCGGGCCCGGTGCGTGCGGTTTGTTCGCTACATCGATGCGATCAGTCGATCGACACGCTCGTCCACCGAGCGGAACGGGTCCTTGCACAGCACCGTGCGCTGCGCCTGGTCGTTGAGCTTCAGATGCACCCAGTCGACGGTGAAATCGCGACCGGCCTCCTGCGCGGCGGTGATGAAGTCACCACGCAGCTTGGCGCGGGTGGTCTGCGGCGGGGTGTCGACCGCGGCATCCACGGCCTCGTCCTCAGTGACCCGCTTGGCCAGGCCCTTGCGCTGCAGCAGGTCGAAGACGCCGCGGCCGCGCTTGATGTCGTGGTAGGCCAGATCCAGCTGGGCGATCTTCGGATCCGACAGCTCCATGCCGTAGCGGTCCTGGTAGCGCTGGAACAGCTTGCGCTTGATCACCCAGTCGATCTCGCTGTCGACCTTGGCGAAGTCCTGCGCCTCCACCGCGTCCAGAGTGCGGCCCCACAGGTCGACGACCTGATCGACATACGGATCGCGGTCGCGGTTGCGCAGGTGCTCGACCGCCCGCGCGTAGTACTCGCGCTGAATGTCCAGTGCGCTGGCCTGCCGTCCACCGGCCAACCGCACCGGCCGCTTGCCGGTCAGATCGTGGCTCACCTCGCGGATGGCGCGGATCGGGTTGTCCAGGGCGAAATCGCGGAAGGAGACACCGGCCTCGATCATTTCCAGCACCAGGGAGGCCGTGCCGACCTTGAGCATGGTGGTGGTCTCGGACATGTTCGAGTCGCCGACGATCACGTGCAGGCGGCGATACTTCTCCGCGTCCGCGTGCGGCTCGTCGCGAGTGTTGATGATCGGCCGCGACCGCGTGGTGGCCGAGGAGACGCCCTCCCAGATGTGCTCGGCGCGCTGCGACAGGCAGAAAGTGGCCGCCTTCGGCGTCTGCAGAATCTTGCCCGCACCGCAGATCAGCTGGCGAGTCACCAGGAACGGCAGCAGCACATCGGAAATCCGGGAGAATTCACCGGCACGCACCACGAGGAAATTCTCGTGGCAGCCGTAGGAATTGCCCGCCGAATCGGTGTTGTTCTTGAACAGATAGATATCGCCGCCGATACCCTCCTCCGCCAGGCGCTGCTCGGCGTCGATCAGCAGCTCCTCCAGCACCCGCTCGCCTGCTCGGTCATGCGTGACCAATTGCGCCAGGTTGTCGCACTCGGCGGTAGCGTACTCCGGATGCGACCCGACATCGAGGTAGAGCCGAGCACCGTTGCGGAGGAACACGTTCGAGCTACGGCCCCAGGAAACTACCCGGCGGAACAAATACCGGGCCACCTCATCAGGGCTGAGCCGACGGTGGCCGTGGAAGGTGCACGTCACACCGAATTCGGTCTCGATCCCCATGATTCGTCGCTGCACACTCTCGACATTACAGCCATGCCATGCACTCGCGTGGGGCTGCGGACAACCCGGATGCATACGTCTTCACAACGATTTTCCCTGTCGATGCAGCATTCGGCCGAAAGTATCGCCCCACGTGCGAGGCCCCCAGCGCTCCGTGGCACGGAACACCGGGGGCCTCGACGACCGAACGTGACGACTACTACTCCGGCTTCGGAGCGTCCTCTGCCGCTTCCGCCGCTGCGGTGGCCGCGGCCGATTTACTCTTGCTGCCCGACTCGGCGCCGACCAACAGCCCTTCCAGCGCGGTATCCGAGATCCGCCGGAACGCCCGCCGGGGCCGCGCCTGCTCCAGCGTGGCGACCTCGAGCAAGCTCACCCCGAGCACGCGCTTGTCCTTATCGGCGGCGCCCTCGGGCACCCCCGCGGTCAACGCCGACACGGCCACCCCGATGGCGGCAGAGAGGTCGAGACCGGGCTGATAGGACGCCTTGAGCGCGGTGACGATCGGCTCGGTCGTGCCGCCCATCACCACGAACTCGCGTTCGTCCACGATCGACCCGTCGAAGGTGACCCGGTACAGCACCGATGTCGGCGTCTGCGCCGGATACCCCACCTCGGCCACGCAGATCTCCACCTCGTACGGCTTGAGCTGATCGGTGAAGATCGTGCCGAGGGTCTGCGCGTAGGCATTGGCCAGCGCCCGACCGGTCACATCACGCCGGTCGTACTGGTAACCGCGCAGATCGGCTTGCAGAATCCCGCCGCGGCGCAGATTCTCGAACTCGTTGTACTTGCCGACGGCCGCGAAGCCGACGCGGTCGTATAGCTCACTTACTTTGTGCAGGGTCGCGGACGGATTCTCCGCGACGAACAGCACGCCCTTGTCGTACACCAAGACGACGACACTGCGACCACGAGCGATGCCTTTGCGCGCAAGTTCGGTCTTGTCGCGCATGATCTGCTCGGCCGACGCGTAGTACGGCAGTGTCATGCTTGCGCACTCCCTTCTTCGGCGGCCTCACGGTCGGCGACGATGTCGCGCGTGATCTCCGCCAAGCGCTGCTCGGTCACCTCGTCGGCGCCTTCCTCGTTGATCACGATCGCCGTCGGGTAGATACCCCGCAGTAGATCGGGGCCACCGGTGGCGGTGTCGTCATCGGCCGCGTCGAACAGGGACTCGACGGCGATGCGCAGTGCGCGATCCTCGTCAATTCCCTTGGCGTACCGCTTCTTCAGGGATGATTTAGCGAATACCGAACCCGATCCGACCGCGGCATAGCCGAACCGCTCCTCGCTGCGACCGCCGACCACGTCGTAGGAAACGATCCGACCCGCTTTGTCCGGGTCGGTGGCGTGCTCGTCGTAACCGACGAGCACCGGCACCACCGCCAGACCCTGTAGGGCCGCGGGTAGGTTGTCGCGCACCATCTTCGACAGCTTGTTGGCCTTGCCGTCGAACGTCAGCGAGACGCCCTCGATCTTCTCGTAGTACTCGAGTTCCACCGCGAACAACCGCACCATCTCGACGGCCATGCCCGCGGTACCCGCGATACCGGCCGCCGAGTAGGTGTCGGTGATGTACACCTTCTCCATATCCCTGCTGGCCAACAGGTTTCCCATGGTGGCCCGCCGGTCACCGGCGATCAGCACACCGCCCCGATAGGAGACCGCCACGATGGTGGTTCCGTGCGGAGCCACATCCTTCGCGGAGGTGCCACCGGAAATTCCGGTGGCACCATCGATCGCGCCGAACTTGTTGCCTGGCAACAGTTCCGGCGCGTGCATGCGCAAGTGCTCGGAAAATGACGAGAGGGCGTGCCCCGGGTGGAGACGCAACGGGTCACCTGCTGTCACTGGCCACCCTTCTGGACGTACGCACGGACGAAGTCTTCCGCATTCTCCTCGAGGACATCATCGATCTCGTCGAGCAGGTCGTCGGTCTCCTCCGCCAGCTTTTCGCGGCGCTCCTGTCCGGCGGCATCGACGCCCTCCGGGCCCTCATCCTCGTCGCCGCCCCCGGCGCGCTTGGTCTGCTCTTGTGCCATGGCAGCCGACCTCCTCTGTCCTCATCATGACCAGGGCTCATGGTCCGAGCACGGCCCTGATCATGAGCAATGTCCGTGCTCGTCCTTCAACAGTACTCAGCGACACCGACACGGTGTCGTATTCCGGGTTGTGTTTAATTCGCAGCGCCTGCGGCACTGTGGGGTCCGCGGCCACCCGTGTGGCTCGCGTCGAGTGCTATGTGGTGAGCTGTTCGACCAGTTCAGCGGCGGTATTTACGCCGTCGAGCAGTTTGCCGACGTGGGCCTTCGTGCCCCGGCGCGGCTCCAGGGTAGGGATGCGCACCAGCGAATCGCCGCCGAGATCGAAGATCACGGAATCCCAGCTGGCGGCAGCGATATCGGCGCCGAAACGACGTAGGCACTCGCCGCGGAAGTAGGCGCGAGTGTCGGTGGGCGGCTTGGTCATCGCGTCCAGCACCTCCTGTTCGGAGACCAGTCGCTTCATCGACCCGCGCGCGACGAGACGATTGTAGAGGCCCTTGTCCAGCCGCACGTCGGAGTACTGCAGATCCATCAGGTGCAGCTTGGGCGCGGCCCAGGCCAGGCCCTCACGCTTGCGCATGCCCTCGAGCAGGCGCAGCTTGGCCGGCCAGTCGAGCAGGTCGGCGCATTCCATCGGATCGCGTTCCAACAGATCCAGCACCATGGCCCAGTTCTCCAGGATGTCCCGCACGCGCGGATCGTCGTTGGCGGTGCGGGCCACGAACTTCTCCGCCCGGTCCAGGTAGATGCGCTGCAGGGCCAGGCCGGTGAGCTCCCGGCCGTCGGTGAGCGCCACCGTGGCGCGCAGGGTGGGGTCGTGCGAGATCTGGTGCACCGCGGTGACCGGGCGGGCCAGCTGCAGATCCGACAGGTCCTCGCCCGCCTCGATCAGGTCCAGCACCAGCGCGGTGGTGCCGACCTTCAGGTAGGTGGACATCTCGGCCATATTGGCGTCGCCGATGATGACGTGCAGCCTCCGATACTTGTCGGCGTCGGCGTGCGGCTCGTCGCGGGTGTTGATGATGCCGCGTTTGAGCGTGGTCTCCAGACCGACCTCGACCTCGATGTAATCGGCGCGCTGGGACAGCTGGAAGCCGGCGTGGTCACCGGACTGGCCGATGCCGACACGGCCGGAGCCGGTGATCACCTGACGCGAAACGAAGAACGGCGTGAGGCCGACGATGATCTGGTTGAACGGGGTGTCGCGGCTCATCAGGTAGTTCTCGTGGGTGCCGTAGGAGGCGCCCTTGCCGTCGACATTGTTCTTGTACAGCTGCAGCCGCAGGGCGCCTGGCACGCTCGACGCGTGCCGTGCCGCCGCCTCCATCACCCGCTCGCCCGCCTTGTCCCAGATCACCGCGTCCATCGGGTCGGTGACCTCGGGCGCGGAGTATTCGGGGTGGGCGTGATCGACATACAGTCGGGCGCCGTTGGTGAGAATCATGTTCGCCGCACCGACCTCGTCGGCGTCGATCACCGGCGCCGGTCCGTTCATCCGGCTCAGATCGAATCCACGAGCATCGCGTAGCGGCGATTCCACCTCGTAATCCCATCGGGTTCGCTTGGCACGCGGCACTCCCTCCGCCGCCGCGTAGGCGAGAACCGCCTGGGTGGAGGTGAGGATCGGGTTGGCGGACGGCTCGGTGGGTGTGGAGATGCCGTACTCGACCTCGATGCCGATGATGCGCTGCATACGACGAGCGTAGGCGACGCGTCGTGGTAGTCCGTCGCGACCGGCGGCTTCGGCGATCCGATGGACATCAATGTCATACCGAGGGTGGTACTTCCGGAGGATCCGCGCGTCGGCGAGCGAGCGGGATATTCGGAGCATGACCGATTCGATCGCCGATCCCCGACCGGGTACCGCGGGGAAGCACCACAAGCCGCAGGAGACGGCTGCGGAGGTGACGAATACCGCCCAGCCTTCGCGCCTGGTCGCACTCGATGTGCTGCGCGGCATCGCGATTCTCGGCACGCTCGGCACCAACATCTGGATCCTGACCAACGCGCAAGGCATGATCGGCTATCTGCACGAGCTGAACCAATCCGCCACTGGTTGGATGTGGGCCGAGCGAATCATACAGCAGGTGGCGCAGGGCAAGTTCCTGGGGCTGCTCACCATCATGTTCGGCATCGGCCTCGCCATACAGCATGGATCGGCGGTGCGTGGCGGGCGACGCCGGCCTGGCAGCTATCCGTGGCGGGCGGGGCTGCTATTCGTCGACGGTCTGCTGAACTTCCTGTTCGTCGCCGAGTTCGATGTGCTCATGGGGTATGCGGTCACCGGATTGGTCGTCGCGTTTATTCTCGCGACAAGTGAACGCGCGCAACGCCGTTGGCTGATCTTCGCGGCGAGCGTCCATGTCGCGATGCTGATGCTGATCGCGCTCGCCATCACCTTTGCACCGCAGCAGGATTCGACGCCACGGAAGCCGCTCGATCCGAATCCCTATGCGGACGGCTCATTCTGGGATCTCGTGATCTTCCGCGTAGAGAACGTCGGCACCTTCCGACTGGAGCCCATCTTGATATTCCCCATGTCGATGGCCTTGTTCCTCGCCGGAGCCCGACTGTTCCGCGCCGGGGTATTCCGCCCGGAGGGCGCGCTACTCCGCAAGCGGCTCATGATCGCGGGCTTCGCGGTCGCCGCACCCTTCGATCTGCTGGTCGGCGTGATCGGCGGCGGCGACGTGCTGCTCTTCACCAGGTACGGCACCGCTCCTATCGTCGCCTTCGGCATCCTGTCGCTGGTCGCCGAGTTCTACCTGCGCCGCCCACACGTCGGCTTCCTCGGCCGCCGCCTGACCGAGGTCGGGCGCACCGCCCTCAGCTGCTACATCCTGCAGAACCTCGTGGCGTCGATCCTGTGCTACGGCTGGGGTTTGGGCCTCGCGGCCCGCGTCTCGACCGACGCCCGCGTCCCGTTCACCGTCGGCATCTACCTGCTGGTCACCCTGATCATCGTCAGCTTCGCCCACCTGTGGCTGCGTCGCTTCGAACGCGGGCCGGCCGAATGGCTGTGGAACGTCAGCTACCGCGCCCTGGCTCGGGAGCGCTGACGGGGCGGACTTTCACCGACGACGGTGCGTGGACATGACTCCGGCTACCGTCGTCGGTGTGACGCTCGCCGACCGATATCCGTTGCTGCACACCCCCACCCGATGGGAGTGGGGTGGTCTCGACGTCCAGTTCTCCACCGACCTGCCGCCCGACGAACTCGTCACCAATGTCCACGTCGTTTCCTTCGTCGGCGCCGAGATCGTGCTGTGTCGCGACGACCGCGATATCTGGATCGTGCCCGGCGGCACCCGCGAAGCGGGCGAATCCGTCGACGAGTGTCTGCGCCGCGAGTTGCTGGAGGAGGCGGGCGCCCACACGGTCGGACCGGTCCGGTGGTTCGGCGCCCACCATGCGACCAGCGATCACCCCGCGCCCTGGCGGGATTGGCAACCGCACCCGCACAAGGCTTGGTTGTGGTGTACCGCCGACGTCGTTGTCGATTCGGAGCCGACCAACCCCGACGATGCCGAACACATTGTCGAGGTGAGCGCCTTTCCGCAGGCCGAGGCGATGCGGCTGTCCCGCACCGACGGCGACCACATGGCCGAATTGATCGCGCTCGCAGTCGAATTCCACCGCCTCGGGTAGCCGAACTCAGCCGGTGCGCGAGACCGAGGCTTCCGCGCAACGCGGCGCAATTCAGCCGCAGCGCATCGCTGGACGATGTGCAACTGTGGTTCGCCCCCAGCGACGAGGGCCTTGCCTTGCGCACCCGATACCCGGACAGTCCGCCCGCGCGGCCATTGGTCACCGAGTTCCTCGATCGGGTCGCCGATACCCTGACAACCGCCGTCGGACCGGGATAGTCTCGGCAAGGGATCCGAACCGGGATTCGCAGTCTGCCGGGAGCGTCCGATAATGAAGGCTCTGGTCACCGACGAAACGTCCATCGCCACGGGGACAATGTCTACGGGAGCACTGACTCCCCCTGCCGTGCGCCATGTCTCGGGACCGCCGGACCAAGAGTGCCAGGCGGACACCGCGTTGCTGCGCGCTGGCATCCTCGCCTTCGGCGGACCGATCGGCCCGACCGCACTGCACGCCCATCACACCGTGCAGATCGTCGCCACCTGCACACCGGTAACCGTGGTGGACGCCAGTGGCATTCGCCATCACGGCACCCATGTCATCGTGCCCGCCGACGCACCGCACCGGATCGCCGCGGGCGCCGACCGCGGCACCGCGATCTACCTGGACCCCGAAACGGCGGCGGGCGCGGCCGCCGACCGCAGGGCACACGCCTACGGCTGGGCCGATAGCATCCACTCGCTGCCCGTCGATCCGTCCCGTGGTGCGCTCGCCGATGTCGTCGCCGATGTCGTCCGCGATCTCCAACACGACACCGCCGACAGCACCGACACCGACCAGCACGACGTGGTCACCGAGGCGATGCGGCTGCTCCCCTCGCTTGTCCGCAACGGCCCGGTCCGCGGTGCCGACGTGGCCCGTCACCTCGGCGTCTCGGCAAACCGGCTCACCCGCCTGTTTACCGAACAGGTCGGAATCCCGTTACGCCCCTACGTACTCTGGCTGCGCCTGCACGTCGCAATCACCCAGGTCCGATCCGGCGACGACCTCGCCGCCGCCGCTCACGCCGCGGGCTTCGCCGACAGCACCCAATTCACCCGCACCTGCCGCCGTACCTTCGGCCTCGCACCCACGGAGTTGAGTCACACGGCGCAGTGGGATCTGGGCGAACGTCCGTAGCGGCAGCACGCCCAGGTACGCTCGGAGCATGTTCACGCGGGTTCAGCTGACGACGTTTGCGGTTTTCGCACTCGTCCTGCCCGCGCTTGCCCTGGTCGCGGCGCCCGCGCATGAGCCGGCCTCGCTGGCCGTGCTCAGTGTGATGGCAGCCTCGGTGGTCTTCGCGCTGGTCTCGCTGCAGACCACGCGGCGGCTGCCGCTGCTGGTCGCCAGGTGCGGTCCACCGTCATCGGCACAGCGCCGTCGGCGTGGGTCGTTTCTGCGGCAGAGCAATCCTGACACCGCGGGTCGGCCGCGCCCCCGAGCGCCCGGTCTCGCCGTCGCCTGACGACCACCCCGCACGAGTGGCGGGGTCTCGTCGGCGTTCCGGCCGACCCTTCCGCTCACGTGCGCGCCTGCACGTCACATAGTCAGGTGTCCCGTCATGCTCGATTTCATCTACTACCCCGTATCCGCCATTCTCTGGTTGTGGCACACCGCTTTTGCCGCCGTCCTCGGTCCCGCCAGTGGTCTGGCCTGGGTGCTGGCGGTGGTGTTCCTCGTGGTCACGTTACGTGCCGCATTAGTTCCGACCTTCCTGAAACAGGCCCGTACCCAAGCGATCATGAGACGTTTGCAACCAGAGATCGCCGCGCTGAAAAACAAATACGCCGACGACCGGCAGCGCCAAACGCTGGAGATCCAGAAACTGCACAAGGCCAACGGTGTCAACGCCCTGGCCGGATGTCTGCCGGTGCTCGGTCAGGGCCTGGTCTTCTTCGGGCTTTTCCATGTCTTGCGGTCCTTCGACCGTACCGCCCCCGCCGGGCACCTGCCCTTCTTGTCGCCCACGTCGCCGATGACGGCCGAACAGAACGCGAGCACGCCCAACTACGTTTTCAGTGCCGCCGACGTGCAATCGTTCATGCAGGCGAAGCTGTTCGGCGCGCCGTTGTACGCAACGCTGGGCAATGCCGGTGATCTGGCCGTCCGGGTGGCCGTCGTCGCCATCCCGCTCATGCTGATCGCCGCCGTCGCAACGCATTTCACCGCGCGGGCGTCGGTCGCGCGGCAAGACCCGACCGCGGCACAGCTTCCGCTGCTGAACACCCTCACGCTGTGGGTGCTTCCGGCGGGCGCGATTGTCGGAGGCGCGATGCTGCCCGTTGCGATTCTGCTGTATTGGGTGTCGAACAATGCGTGGACCCTCGCGCAACAACACCTGGTCTACCGTCGGCTCGACGCGGAATCGGCCGCCGAGACACTTCGAGTCGCCGAGGCGCGGGCACGCACCGCGCCGAAGCCGGGGGTGAAACCGAATCGGCGTAAACGGTGACAGACGCCTGACGCCGAATTCGCCGCTGTCCTTCGCCTGCCGCTGTCCCTCGTCTACCGCTTGGTCGAGGGGCAGCCATCGGCTACGCGGTGCGCGCCTGCAGATAGTATCCGGCGGCGATGCCGATCAGCACCTGTCGCACGCCAACCGGCGCCCAGGTCGCCGACGGGTCGTGTTCCACGACCGGGTCGATGAGCTCGACCGTGTGTCCTTTGGTCTCCAGCTCGAAAGTTCCTGCGGCGCAGATGTTTTTTCACCCGTTCGATCCCACTCCCCGCACCGGACCGGTGCCCGGCGAGCCGGGCTCGACGCAACCGACCGGGCCGGGTTTGCCGCTGCCGCGGTTGCGTCCGCACCGAACCTCCCACGCCTGCTACACCGTTCGCCGCATCGACCCCGCGTCTACTGTCCACGGCCTGGCGGTCATGCCCACTCTGGGCTGGGCTGCCGGTGATCGGCTGCGGTGGGAGGTCCGATGCGGCCTGATCCTGGCCACCCGCACCGCACCAGAGGCCCCCGTATCCCGCAGTGACACGGCCTTGAAACAATTGCTGCGCTGGATCATCGACGCCGCGGACACGACCGGCAACGACCCCGAACTCGCCGATTGGCGGCGCGGCGGCCTGCACGCTACGGGACCATGACCGGGGTCAGGCAGCTGGCCGGTGGATCGACGAGGAAGCAGATGGCAGGGCCGCGGGTGGGGCGGTAGTCGGCGGGGACACCGCCCGCAGCGACGATCTGCGTGTAGGCGTCGACGGCGTCGGTGGGGCGGCGAGTGAGGGTCGGGTCGGTGCGCACGTCGACGGTGTAGAGGCCGAATCGTGGTGTGTAGCTGCCCCATTCGTAGTTGTCGGTGAGACTCCAGTAGTTGTAGCCAATAACGTTGATGCGGTCGGCTTTGGCGCGCTGGATCCAGTACACGGTGTCGCGGAGGTGATCGCTGCGGGTGTAACCGTCGGCGCGCGGATGCCCCTCTTCGGTGGGCATACCGTTCTCGACGATGTAGAGTGGTTTGTTCGGGAAGCGGCGCGAATAGTATTGCAGCGCATAGTAGATGCCCTCGGTGCGCAACGGCAGCTCCCAGATCTGCGCCCCCGGCATGTTCGGCATCGCCGATCCGCTGGCTTTCGCGATGGACTCAATCAGCGACTGCGCCGGATCGTAGGCGAAGTAGTAGTCGACGCCCACGTAGTCGAGCCGGTCCGCGATGCGGTCGACGAGCGCACCATTGACCTGAGCCTCCGAGCCTGCGACATAGCCGACGTTGCTGGTCACCTGGGCGCCGGGGTGGATCTGATGGATGTAGTCATAGATGGCGTTGTGCGCCTGTGCGATCCGCTCCTGCATCTCGGCCGCATCGGCGGCACCCCTGCGGGCCTCCTGCACGATGTAGGCGACCGGCTCGTTCACGGTGACCCACAGCGGATTGTGGGATGCGTAGCGGTCGACGACCGCGCGCATGTTGACCAGCCAGTCGTCGACCATGCCCGGATTGCGCCAGCCGCCGCGGTCGACCGCCCAGCCGGGATACACCCAGTGGTCAAGAGTGATCATCGGCCGCATCCCGGCCCGCTCGATGCTCGCGATAACCGCGTCGTAGAAACGGAACGCGGCGGCGTCCCAGATTCCCGGCGCGGGCTGCAGCCGGGCCCATTCGATCCCGATCCGGAACACCCGCACACCCAGCGCGGCCGCCAGGCCGATATCGGACGCATAACGGTCGTAGAAGTCGACCGAATTGTGAAGTTCGTCGTAATCGGGGTGCGCGGCGATGTAACGCGTCCAATTACTGTCGGGCGCATGGCCTTCGGACTGGAATCCAGAGGCCGCGACACCCCAGAGGAATCCTGCGTCCAGCGGCGGCACGCCGGCCGCCGACCGCATCGGTGGGGTGGCCGGGGAGTGCGTGCACAGCAGCAGGGTCGACGCGGCGGCGGCGAGCGCGGTCAGGACGTACCGACGGAACCGGGATCGCATCCGCTCAGAGTAACTGGATACGACCTCACCCGGTGGCGGTCGTCCATACCGGCCAGCCACGCCAACCACTTCGGGTCGGACTGGTCTTTCTCCCTCTGCCGCACTTGCGCTTGCGTGTACGGCTTGAATCCACCCATGTTCACCCCTCGACTCGCATCGGCCGAACCGCACAAGCCGCCGTCGTCGGACTCGCCGTTCGTCGAACCCGCTCCGAAGTTGTTGCGCCGCAAGTCCGGTCGTAAGCCGGGAGGGTAGCCCGGCCATCCGGGCTCGACGCTGGCGTTGGTTGATCGGGCGGACAAGACGCTGTCGTATGAGCCGCCGCGTGTCAGGGCTGTGGCGGGGACCTGGCCGACGCCGAGGTGGTGGGTGTGCAGCGCCGTCAGGTGTTCGACCTTCCACCGATCAAGGTCCAGGTCACCGAACATCGGCTGATCACCCGCCGCTGCGGGTGTGGCGTCGCGACGTGCGGGGGCGCCCCGGCCGGGGTGAACGCGACGACGCAGTACGGGCCGAGGGTCACCGCGATCGTGCTGTATCTGTACGTGGGGGAGTTCCTGTCGAAAAAAACGCGCCGCCGAGGCCTGTCACAGTTGTTCGGCACCCCGCGCGCACCGAGAAATACTCGCTGCGGAGTCCATCCGTTCCCTTCGACCTTTGGCCTGCGACGTTGCGACGGTGCACGCCACGGACTTGCTGCGACTGCTCGACGAGTTCGTCCCCAACCCCAGCGACGTCATCGGCGTCGGGTCCATGCTGGTGGACGGCACGATCTGCCGACCTGGGAAAATGGTCGGCGATCCCGGACCCATTCTCCGGAAAAACCCAGTATCCGGGGTTTCGCGGTAGGGACCGCCCTTACGGGCGGCCGGCGGACCTCGATCGCGTCCACCTCGACGCGCAGCCCGCGCCAACTCGGATGTCGTAGTGCGCCGACGTAGACCGGTGGAGCGTATGTATTCGAAGGCTGCAATATTCAGAAGGCTGAGGTATTCATTGGGACGTGCTCATCGGTTCGGCGGCCTTGGCGGGTTCGGCATGCGGGAGGGAATGACCAGCGTTACGCAGACATTGGCCTGTCGCGTTGGGTGGTCCCCGTTTGTTGTGACCTTTGTCGGGTAAACACCTGTTCGGCAGGACCCACGCTCGTCTCGGGCTACGGCGAGCCCGCCCTCACCTGCGGGAGGGTAGCCGTAGCCGACGTACCAACAGTCAGCAAGAGAGCGACGCCCGCCGAGCCGGTGTACCCCGCAAGTGGTTGCTTTGGCGCGGCAGAGCTCAATAGCCATCTTCGGCAGCGTTTACCGGCCCAACTGCAGAGGGAGCATCCGATGACCGAATCCAGCCCCGCTGATCTCAAGACGCGGCATCGCGCAATGTGGGCACTGGGCGACTACCCGGCCGTCGCCATCGAACTCATCCCTGGACTGGGCTGGCGTCTCGTCGACGCCTGCCGTATCGGCCCGGGTCAGCGTGTGCTGGACATTGCGGCCGGATCCGGGAACGCCGCGATCCCGGCCGCTGAGGCCGGTGCGGATGTCGTGGCGAGCGACCTCACGCCGGAGCTGTTCGAGGCAGGCCGGCGTATCGCCGCCGCACGGGGCGTCGACCTGCAGTGGCAGGAAGCCGACGCCGAGGCATTGCCCTACGCCGATGCCGAGTTCGACATCGTCATCTCGTGCGTAGGCGTCATGTTCGCGCCGTTCCACCGGGCGGCCGCGGGCCATTGCCGCCGAACCCGTCCGGATCGCGCAGTTAGACCGGGAACTCGCGGATCTCGCTTCCCAACACGACCTGGGCAACGGGCGGATGGAGTGGGAGTACCTCTTGGTCACCGCACGCCGATCGGCCTGACCTGGTCAGATGGCGCTGACCAGGCCGTCGGGAGACCGCAGTGGCGGACCAGCACCGGGCTCGCGAAAACCGCGATTCAACCGTGCGCCAGCGCTGGGTCTCAGATCGATCGGAAGGCGCCGGGGTTGCGCCCGGTGGTCCGGCGGATGAGACGGCCAGCCGGGTCAGGCGGGTGCGGCGGAACCGATGGGTGTGGCAAGCCGGATCGGTCGGCCCTGGCTGTCGGCGATCTGGAGCAGGGCGCCGAGCTCGCGCAGCATCCATGGAGGCGGTCGTGCGCGAAGTCGCGCGGGCCTTCGCAGCATTCGGGCGGGTCGATGTCGTGGTCAACAACGCTGGCGGCGTGGTGCTCGGCATGATCGAAGAGCTCACCGAGGAACAGGCCCGAACGCACCTGGACACCAACTTCTTCGGCGCACTCTGGGTGAGTCAAGCAGTGGTCAACTGCTGCGCGAGCAGGGGTTCGGGCACATACTCCAGGTCTCCTCGATGGGATCGGCTGGAGGATTCGCCGCGACCGGCCTCTACGGCGCCGGCAAAGCCGCGCGCGACAGTGTGAGTGAAGCGCTGGCGATGGAGGTCGAGCGGTCCGGGATCAATGTGACGATCCTGCGCCCCGGCCGCGACGAAACCGGCCTGTTCACCGCCGGCCTCACCATGACCGAGCAGAACACCGCCTACGCCCCACTGCGCACCTGGCTCAACGACATGTGGAGCGAATCCCACGACGCCGACCTGGCACTGGCGGCGTCGGTGGTCATGGAAATCGTGGACCTGCCCGAACCGCCCAAGCGAGTCATACTCGGCAGCGTCGCCTACGACAGACACGGTCCAGCAGCTCGGCCGAGCGCGCACTTCTGAACTCGCGAAGCGGGAACACCTCAGCCGCCGGGCCGGGTGACACCCTCGCCAGGCTCCGGCGCGTGACGTCTCTCGCACCGGACCGCCACTCACACGGACCGGAAGGTTGTCCGCCCCCTCGGATCGCATTCCAGATTAGTTATGCGCATAATGTTATGCGCGTAACTAATCTCGCGAGGAGAGCTCATGGACTTCGATCAAGCCGACGCCATCAACCAGGCCATCCGCCTGCTGAGCCTGCGCCACCGAGCCAGGGCCGCGACGCTGCTGGCCCCGCTCGGCCTGCACCCCGGCCAGGAGGCACTGCTGCTCGAACTCGCCCGTACAGGCCCGATGATCGGCGCCCAACTCAGCGAAGCGCTCGGCTGCGAGCCGCCCAGCGTCACGCTCATGACCCGCAAGCTCGAAGCCACCGGCCACATCCGCCGCACACCCGCCCCCTCCGACAAGCGCGCCAGCATCGTCGAACTCACCGACAGCGGCAAAGCCCTGACCGCCCAACTCGAGCAACTGTGGTGCGCCCTGGCGGAGGAAACCGTGACCGGACTGCCCGCCGCGACCGTGGCAGAAATACCCGGCATCCTCCAGACCATGACCGGCAACGTCGATACCCGACGCCCCCGCCACCCCCACGACCGCAAGCACCATCCGGACGCGGCCACGAAGCCTGACCCGGGCACGGTGACGGAGTTGACCGGTGAATACGCACCGAGCGCGCTCGAATGGGTCCGCGACCACGTCGAGCATATCGCGCGCACCGGCACGACCGACGGCGTCACGATGGGCGGCCGACCCACCGTACTGATGAGCTACCGGGGCGCCAAGACCGGCAAGGTTCGCAAGACACCGCTGATGCGTGTCGAGCACGACGGGCACTACGCGGCCGTCGCGTCCAATGGCGCCCAGCCGAGAAACCCGCAGTGGTACGCCAGCCTCGTCGCCGAACCGGCCATCGAGCTTCAAGACGGCGCGATGACCCGCACGTACCGGACACGGGAGGTGTTCGGAGACGAGAAGGCCCTCTGGTGGGGCCGGGCGGTCGACGCATTCCCCGACTACGCCGACTACCAGCGCAAGACCGACCGACAGATCCCGGTCTTCGTGCTCGAACCCGTGGGTACACCGGCCGCCTCCGGCACCCAGCGCTAGTACAGCGGGCTCCGGCCCGGGTCCAGACTCGCGCGAGAGAATGCCAGGGCAGATACGCCCCCAGGGTCGGGTGGCCCGAGGGGATTGCACCCACGGGCCACCCGCAGATCCCGGCGTGGAAGTCTCCCTTCACCGGGCTCCTGCCGTCTTGATCATCAGCGGATGGGCCACCCAACGCCAGTGGCACGGGGGTACTCGGTGGTGGTGGGTTCCCAGTACTCTCGGGCTTTGCGGCGTGGCCGTGCAGGAACCGCAGCAACGCACGCAGCGATGTCGCCATCGCCTTCGCCGACCGCGTGTTGCGGTCACGGCAATAATCGACCATGAACACCGGGACATGACCCGAATCCAGCTGCCGCACAGCAGAATCCACCGGATCCGGCAGCCAAGCCAGGAACGTGCCGGCCTACGTGCCGTAACGCACCGTCTCCCGCGACAACCCCCGCTCGCCCGCCAGCCATGAGCGGAACCCGGCCAACAACACCGCAGCCGCAGACACCTCGACGCTCACGATCTTCTCCCGTCTCGACACGAACACTGCGCGCTCGGTCGGCGGCAGCGTCTCGAGGACCAGCATCGGCGCCATCGACATACTCTCGGCGAGCTCGACATTCGCCGAGCATCCGCGGCCGACACCAGCCGCTGCTGCCGCTCATCCAGATGCGGCAGCAGCGCCTCGAATTTCGCCGTCGAAAACCCCACCCACCACGAAATCGCCTATACCACAATATCTCTCGAGAATCAGAGGCGTTCCGCCCAATTTCGCGACAAGCCCTGACTACGCAGCATTGTGCTAGCCCCGGTAACCAGCGCCCGGCACGAATCGCCCGCCCCGCTCGTCGAGCGGCCGGCCGTCCTCCGCGACCAACTGGCCCCGGAGATAGGTTCGCATGACCCGCCCGGTCATCGTCCGCCCGTCGAACGGTGTCCACCCCGCCCTGGAGATGACGTCGGCGTTGCGAAGTGTTCGGGTCGCCGCGGGATCGACGAGGATCACGTCGGCGTCGGCTCCCGGCGCCAACCGCCCCTTCCGCGGCCACAATCCGTAGATTTTGGCGGGCGCCTCGCTGTAAACCTGGGTGACGTCCTCGTAGGACAGGTGACCGCGGGCCGCGGCATCGAGCAGAACGTTCATCGTGCTGTCGAGGCCGGGCAGCCCGAAGTGCACGTCCCAGATGGTCCCGGCTTGTTTCTGCGCCAACGTCGATGGCGCGTGATCGGTGGACATGTGGGTGAGCACACCGCGGCGCAGCAGACGCCAGAGCTCCGCTTCGTCGTCGTCGGTCCGCGACCGGGCCGGCGGGGTGAATTTCCGGAGCGCGCCGTGGAGGTGGACCTCGTCCTCGCGAAGTAGGAAGTACTGGGGACACCCCTCGGCCGCCAGCATGGCGCCCTTGGTGCGCTCAGCCGCGACGTAGTCGGCGACCTCCTTGTTGCTGACGTGCGCAATGCTGGCGCGAGCGCCCGTCCTGCGAACCAGCAGCGCGGCCACGGCGGCTGCCACTAGTTCGGCGTCGAGGTTGCGCCACTCCGGCAGCACGCCGGGGTCGTCGCGGCCCTCACCCTGAAGCAAGGCCTCCGCCGCTTCCGTCAACGACTCGTCCTCGCAGTGCATCAGGCTCACGGCACCGCTGAGGGCCGATGCCTCCAGATGCGATTTCAACGCGGCAGCGTTGTGCCCGGGAACACCGTGTGTTGTGCAGGTGAACACCTTGAAGAACGCGACGCCCGCGGCCCACAGCTCTCCTACCAGGCCCGTCTCACCAGGCCACGCGTGGGCGGCAAGGCCGAAGTCCACGTTGGACCGATCACCCAGGTACCGCGCCTTCTCGGTCAAACCGGCGACTGTGCGGACGGGGCGTCCGTGGGAATGCTCGATGATGGTCGTGACCCCGGATGCGGCTGCGGCGCTCGTGCCCGTCGGGAAGTCCTCCCGCTCCGGACTGCCGGGGTCCATCAAGTGGACGTGCGTGTCCACGCCCCCGGCCATTACCAGCAGTCCGGACGCGTCCACGACCGCACCGGCGTCCGGGCGCTGCGGCCCGACGTTCACGATCCGCCCCTCGCTCACCGAGATATTGGCCTGCCGCCGCCCTTTCGGCGTGACCACGGTGCCGCCCTCGATGAGCAGGTCTACCTCTGCCATGTCGTGCTCCTCAGGAATAGCGGACGTCCTCGAACGTCCCGAACCAGTCGAACGACGCGTTCGACGCATTGATAACGAGACTCTGCTGATGCGTGTAGGCGCGGAACGCCTCCTGCCCGTTCTCCGAGCCGATGCCGCTGTCCTTGAAGCCGCCCCACGGTGACGCCGGATCGATCCGGTGGTGGTCGTTGACCCAGATGATCCCGATGTCGAGCCGCCGGCTCACCCGGATGGCCCGGCCCACGTCCCGCGTCCACACCGAGGCGGCCAGGCCGAACTGCGCGTCATTGGCCATGCTCACCGCGTCGTCCTCGTCGTCGAACGGGGCGATGACCGACACCGGGCCGAACACCTCCTCGGACCAGAGGTCGTCGCTACGTTTGACCTCGGCGACGATCGTCGGTTCGTAGAACCACCCGTTCGCGTACTCGTCGCCCTGGGGAATACGCCCGCCCGTCAACACAATTCCGCCCTGTTCGCGCGCTCGGTCGACGGCGGTCGCGCTCTTGTCGCGCTGCGCTTTCGATACCAGCGGGCCGACCTGGGTCTGCGGATCCAGCGGGTCGCCGAGCTGCAGCGCGCGGGTGCGCTCGACCAGTCGAGAGACGAACGGGTCATAGATCTTGCGCGACACCAGGATCCGAGATCCCTGCACACAGGTCTGTCCTGTTGCGATGAACGCGGCGAAAAGTGCGCCCGCGACGGCATTGTCGATGTCGACGTCGTCGAAGACGATGACGGGCGCCTTGCCGCCGAGCTCGGCGGTTACCGGAATCAGCGAGCGCCCCGCGGTGGCGGCGATGACACGCCCGGTCTCCGTCCCGCCGGTCACGTCGAGCTTCGCCATCCCTGGGTGTTCGGTGAGGGCCTTGCCCGTGGTGCGGCCCAGGCCGGGCACGAAGTTGATGACGCCCGACGGAACCCCGGCCTCTTCCAACAACTTTACGAGCTCGCCCGGAGCTGCGGGCCCGAGCTCGCTCGGCTTGATCACGAGTGAGTTGCCCGCCGCCAGCGCGACGGACACCTTCTTCATCGTGATCAGGAGGGGATGGTTCCACGGCGTGATCAATCCGACGACCCCCAACGGAACGCGCCGCACGACGTTGAGGTGATCGGTCCCGAAATCCGGGCTGGACCCCTCGTAGGTCTGCGCCAGTGCGCCGAAGTATTCCAGCCATTCCGGTAGGCGTTTCAACTGTGCGCGCATCTCCCGCAGCGTGCGGCCGATCTGTACGGTCTCCAGGCGCGCGTATTCCTCGATGCGGTCGGCCAACAGGCTCGCGGCGCGGTTGAGAATGCGCGCACGTTCCCGCACGGGCAACCCATGCCAGCGGCCGTCGTCGAACGCCGCACGGCCCGCTGCGACAGCGCGGTCGATATCCTCGGCGGTGCCGTGCGCGACGTTGAAAAGGAGTTGTCCGGTGGCGGGATTCGTCACCTCGAATTCGTTGCCGTCGCTGGCGGCGACGTCCTTGCCGTCGATGTGGAGCAGAATTCGATCAGTCATGGTGATTACCTCGGTTCAGTGCGAAAAGCCGCTCGGCGTTTCCCGATGCGATGGCGTTGAGGGCCTCATCGGAACCGGTGAAACCTTCGAGCTGGGCTGCGAACGTGCCGCCCGCCATGTCGAACGGGATGTCGGTGCCGAACAGCACCCGGTCGGCGCCGACCCGTTCGATGAGCCATTGGGTCGACATCGTGCTGAGCGTCAGCGAGTCATAGTGAAAACGTCGCAGATAGTGGCTCGGTGCGTGCACCGGGCAGTTCGCCTCGGGGCGAACCTGGTATCCGTGATCCAAACGCCCGATCTGGTAGGGCAGATGGCCCCCGCCGTGCACCAGCATGAGATCGAGGTCCGGCAGTTCGTCGAGGGTTCCCGAGAAGATGAGCCGCGACGCGCTAAGGGCGGTCTGCCACGGATTGCCCTGCAGGTTCGTCAGATAGAAGTCGTCGAGGCCCGGCGACGATCCGACGTAGTACGGATGCAGCACCAGGGGCGCGCCGAGATCCGCCGCCGCTCGCAGCACCGGCCGCAGTGAGTCGTGGTCGAGCGGTGTGCCCTCGATGTGCGGTCCGATCTGCGCGCCGTGCATTCCGAGTTCTTCTACGCTGCGCCGCAATTCAGCGACGGCGGCCTTGGGATCTTGCATCGGCAGCGTCGCGAGGCCGGCGAACCTGGTCGGAGCCTGCTCGACCATGGACGCGATGGAGTCGTTGATCGCACGGGCGGCCGCCGCTGCGCCGTCGACCCCTGCCCAGTACAGAAACAGCGGTGGCGCGATCGACAGCACGGCGAAATCCGTTCCGTCCTGGTCCATCTGCGCCAGACGCGCCGCAACGTCGTGGAACCTGTCGAGCAGCGGATAGCGGTAGCCCTGCCGGTGCACCACCCAGGACATGGCCTCGTTCACCTCGAGAGTGATGCCATCTGGCGCAGAGCCGGACCGCATCGCGGCAACGAGCGCGGGCGGAATCACATGAGCATGGACGTCGATGACTCTGCTGGGGACTTTCACGGGATCGTTCACAGGGCCTCCAAAACCTCGTCTGTGGTGGCAACCCAGCCGAATGCCTGCCGGACCAGGGCAAGCGCCGAGTCATGCAATGACCGGTCCATGGTGTCGACGCAGTCTTCGACGACGATCGGGGCGTAGTCTCGCGCGTTCGCCGCAACCGTGGTGGCGAGCACGCAACTGTTCGTGTTCACCCCGGTGAGCAACAAGACTTCGATGTCGCGTGCCCGCAGCACCTGGTCGAGTTCGGTTGCCATGAAGGAGTCGTAGCGCTTCTTGTTGTAGACCACGACGTCGTATGCGGGGTCCAGCAGCTGCGGCATCACCGCGAGGCCTTCGCTGCCCGGCAACTGGTGATTGAGCACGTTCGAGCGGGTCGCATCGGTACCCGCGACCCGTTCCCACCACGGATTGGACGAGATCTCCCGGACGTCATGGTAGCTGGTGACGACATGAATCACCGGAATCCGGCGCGTGCGGGCTCCGGTGATCAGTACGCGGTTCGCCTCCGTGACACGGGCGGCCGCTTCGGCCGGCAGCGGCATGGTGGCAACGGACGGATCGAGGTGACCGCGGTGCATATCAATGGTGACCACGGCCGTGTTTCGACCGGTTAGGGGCAGGGCAGTCATGCGATTGATTCCTTGGGGTGTGGGCGGAGTTCGACTTCGCCGCTGGACAGGACGTAGTCGACGTGCTCTTCTACCGGTTTGCCGTTCACCCGGTCGAGCAGCCAGTCAGCGGAATAGGTGAGCCAGTTCGGGCCCGAGGCGACCGACGGCGTCGGTAACGAAAGTGCGTGGCGGCCTTGCTGGTAGACCAGCATCGCCGAGGGGCTCGCACATGCCGCAACGAGCTCGTAGCTGTGGCCGATCGGGGACAGTTCGTCCTCGTCGCCTGCCACGACAAGCCACGGCACGCGCATCTGTGGCATCAACGGTCGGAGATCGATCTCGTTGACCATGTCATCGAAGGCCTTCTCGTCGCGCTCGAGCCCCGACATCCACATGAAGCGTGCCTTGAAGCTGGGTGATGCGCATTCGAAGATGGTGTGGCAGCCCGGCTCGTGACATACCAGCCCGACCGCCGCGCCTTTGAGTTCAGGTTGGGTCGCGGCGATCTGCGACATCCAGTACGAACCGAATGACAGTCCCAGGCCGACGATCCGTTCGTTGTCGACCTCATCGCGGTCCCGGCACCAGGCCATGATCGCGTTCCCGGCGTCCACCCACGCGGTCGGTGTGAAATGTAATCCCCTGATCGGCGCCTCGCCCTGGCCCGGGCCGTCGAACGAGAGTACGGCGAATCCCCGCTGCAGCAGCTTGTCTCCGTACAGGTTGACGTTGAGCTCCTTGGGTGCGTCCATTCCCCCGCAGCAGATCACAGTGCGCACCGGCCCGCCGTGGTAGCCGGGGGGCAGGTGGAACCATGCGGGGATGTAGCAGTCGCCCAACGGGATCTCCACCCGCTCGACATGGTGATCAGCGAGCCGCGCGTACGCGTTGAAGCAGTCGTTCTTCCGGTCGTCCAGGTCGACCAGGGCAGGGGTCGTCTCCCAGATCGGCCATTCCGCCGTCGCATAGAGCAACGCCGCGTGAAAGTAATGTTCGCGCGCAGACTCCAGCCGCAGCTCGCGTTCCGCCGCCACAGCGAGCGCTTGGCGCCGCTGCGCACGTTCGGTGAAGACGGGAGTGATATCGGCGAACTTCGAGATGCGCGACGCGGCGACCGCGAAATCCGGTGTGGCGTCGACTCCCATCGGTCGCAGGGTGTAGGCGACGCGCGGCTGGTCCCACTCCAACCCATCCGTCCGGAGGACCGAATCGATGATCCAGCGCTGCTCACGCCATCGCTTCGGGCCGATGGGGTGCGTCATGTACTCCTCCTTATTCATCATTCATCGACGCGCGGGCGTTGCGACACGCACGAGCTGATTGGTATTCACGAAGAGCAGGATGACCACGCCTACCAGCGGAAGGACGGTCAGCTGCCAGAACCCGGCGCCACCCCACCCGGCCGCACCGACCAGGCTCGAAAAGAGGTACCCGGCCACGGATGCGGGAATGTAGAAGCATGTGATGTAGAAGCCCGATGCCCGACCGACGAGTCCGGGACGCACTGCCCGTTGTAACCCGGCGTACACGCCCACGAAGCAGAACCCGCTCGCAATCGCGCCCTCGGCGAACGCCAGCACATACTGCCAGCCGATGCTGTCGGGCCCATTGAAGATCAGATATCCGACCACCGCGCCGCAGAGCATGGAGACGATCAAGACGTAGCGAACATTGAGCCGGTCCATCAGGTAGCCGGCAGGCAGGCCCGCCATGGCGCCGAGACCGAACATGCTCGTCACCGCGCCTGCGGTGCCGAGGCTGAAGTGTAACTGCTTCTGCAGGAACGTCGGATACAGGCCGATGAATCCATACATGGCCACACCGACAATCGCCGCGACCAACCCTAGCAGCAGCACATTGCGATTGAAAAATTGCGTAGGCACTGCGTCGATGGCGCCGCGGTCGGATTTCTCGGGACTGGAAAGCTCGACCTGCTCGGTGAACTGCCGCTTGACGAACAAGCCGACGATCAGGACGAACAGGAAGCCGATGGCGCCGAAAACATAGAAGGGAACGTGCCAGGATCCGAACGACACCGCGAGATTCGCACCGACCCGCGGGCCGAGGAAGCCGCCCACACCGTAGGCGAAGTTGAGGCTACCGATGGCCAACGCCCGGTGCGCGAAGAAGTACGCACCGACCGCCGAGAAAAGCGCCGCGTTCTGCATGGCCTCACCGACTCCGGAAAGCGCGCGGTAAGCGAACAGGTCGGAGAACCCGACGCCGAATCCGGTCAACACGGTGAACGCGGAATAGACGGCAATTCCCAGCAGGATCACCGCCTTTCGCGATAGGCGGTCCAATAGGAAGCCGGTTGGCACACCGGCGATGCCGATGCCGAGCGTGAAGATCGTCGCGAGCAGACCACCCTGGGCCAGCGAGAATCCGAGGTCTTTGCTGACCTGCGGCACGACAACGGGAAAGACCTGACGGTCCATCGCGTTCGTGACATACGACAGGGCGAGGATGACAAGGCTGGTGACGGCCGTCGCAGTCGTCAGTCGGGAGAGCCCGGAACTGCCTTGCCGGTGCGATGTATCGATGTCGCTGCTCATGCGTGATCACTCCTTATGTGTGCCTTCATGGCTACACTGGCGCCAGTATGACATAGAATGCATGATATACAATGCATGATGCGAACAGACGATGAGCCTCCATCTCGCCCGGAAGCCCCCCGTTCCGCAACAGCACAAGGCGCCTCAGACCATGGTGATCCCACGGCGAACACGACCGTTCGTCGAACCGCGCGCTCCTGATAGAAGGAGCGACGCGGTGTACCAACGCTCGGGGGCGAGCAGGTCGATGTATGAAAGGCACAGCATGATCACCACCACGACACAGGCGGCGCCCCCGCGCTATAGCAAGGCCCTAGGGTTCTCGCTCTATCTCTTCATCGCCTGTTCGTACATAGCCAACGCGATGGACCGAAGCGTCTTCTCGAATCTCAATTCGTACGTCCAGAAGGATCTCCACCTGAACCTCGCCCAGAGTGGATTCATCACGACCGTCTTCGCCATCGGCTTCGGCATCACCGGGGTATTCGCCGGATTCCTCCTCGACCGGTACCGCCGTAAGACGGTCCTGATAGTCGGAATGCTGGTCTATTCGATCTTCACCATGCTCATCCCGCTCTCGCAGGGATTCTGGGACATCACCACCTATCGCGTGGTGACCGGTATCGGCGAAGCGATGCAGCAGACCGCCATCTTCACGATGGCGGGCGTCTTCTTCGCGCAGCGGCGAAACCTCGCCCTGGGCGGTATGAACGCTGCATACGGGATCGGGTCCTTCATCGGGCCGATTCTGGGCATCCAGATCTTCCTCGCCGGGTCCAGCGACTGGCGGTTACCGCTCTACGTATTCGGGGTGATCGGCCTTGTCTACGCGCTGCTGCTGCTGTTCTTCCTGCCGTTGCCGTTCAGCGAGTTCGGCAGGGATGCGGCCAAGTCGGATCGTAACCACCCGGTGGCGGCCGCCGCCCAGCCGCAGACGCGGCAATCGCTCATACGGAACCTCACCCTGCTCGCCGCGGCGAATGTGCTACTCGGCGTCGTGAACTACAGCTACCTCGGCTTGTACCCGACATTCCTCAAGTCCCAGTTGCACTTTCCGCCCCAGGCAGCCGCGCTCGCAGTGAGCATGTACGGGATCGGGGCATTCGCGGGATTGGTGGGCGGTTACATCGCGGACAGGTTGGGGGAGCGCCAGTTGATCATCGTGGCCATCGTCGGTTCGATCCTGGTTGGTCTGCTGATGTTCGACGTCGCGGACCGGCAATGGGAACAGATGGCCCTCAGCCTGCTCTTCGGCGTGTTCAACAGCGGGTTCCTCTTTGTGAACGTCTACGCGCTGACGCAGCGCGCGGTGGCGGTCGAGCACATCGGCAAGGCGTCCGGGCTCGCCTCCAGCGCGCACTACATCGGAGCAGGGTTCTCCGGCGCCATCTTCGGCGGAATCGTCCAAGCCGCCGGCTGGGGTGTGGGCGGTCTGGTCGTACTTGTCGCCGTACCGATAGTGGCCGGGATATGCGTGGCCTACGTGCGCGTCGCCGACAAACAGCCCGTGAGCTCGTCGGCGGCCTGAATTCAAACCCCTACAAAAGGAGACAGCTATGAACGTCTGTGAGGCGATCGCACGGTGGTGCGCGGACATCGAGACACCCTTCGTCGCAGGGATCCTCGGCAACGGTCTGCTCGAGATCGTCGACCGGCTCTCGACTGACACCGAGGTGCCGTTCATCCTCACCCGGCATGAGCAAGGTGCTGCGATGATGGCGTACTCCTACGCGTTTCAGACCGGCAGACCGGCCGTGGTGGTCGCGTCGAAGGCCCCCGGGGCGACGAATACGGCGATCGGGGTGATGGGCGCCTACGTGGAATCCCTGCCGATGCTGGTGATCAGCGCCCAGGTGAGCAACGACCACGAGGGATACGAAGCATTCGAGGAGATCGACCTCGCAGCGTTCTACAAGCCGATCACGAAATGGTCCGTACAGGCGAACAATCCGGACCGCGTGCCCGAGCTGCTGAATGAGGCTTACCGGCGGACGCTTTCGGGCCGCCCCGGCCCGGTCCACGTCGCGATTCCCTACAACTTCATGTACCGGGAGATCAAACGTTACGTGCCCCCGGCGATCCCGCGTGCGTACTCCACCATCGACCCCGAGCAGTTGAGCGAAGTCGTCGAACTGATGACGTCGGCACAGCGCCCGCTGATCATCGCGGGAGGGGGTGTTCCGTCCGGCAACGGCGGCGACGTCTTCGCGATCGCGGAAGCGTTTCGCGCCCCGATCGTGTCATCGTGGCTGCGGAAGCCGGTCTCCGACAGACACCCGAACGTCGTCGGGATGGCGGGGATCGGCGGTGGGCCCGCCGCGCGGCATGCCATCCACGACGCCGACGCGGTGCTGGTGTTCGGGTGCCGGTTCTCCGAGCAGATGACCGAGCACTATCGCATGCGGTTCGCCGACGACGCCCGGATCGTCCACATCGATCTGGACCCCGCCGTGATCGGCAGGGTGCATCCGGCAACGATCGGGATCACCGGCGATCTTCGCGATCTCCTGCCACTTCTCCGCGACGCCGCGGGGCCGACCCCGATCTCATCCGATGAGCGGACGTGGTTGGCGGACCTTCAACGCGAACATGCGGATTACCAGAAAAGCCTGGCGGACGCGCGTACCGACGGCAACGCCATCGGCGGCCGTGAGGTGGCACGCGAACTGCGGCGGCTGCTGCCGGACGGCACCCGGCTCGTCCTCGACTCGGGAAACTATCTGCACTGGGCGGAGCAGTACTTCTCCGTCGCATCGGGGGGAGAGTTTCACTACCCGACGTCGGGAACCATGGGATTCGGCATCCCGGGTGCGATCGGCGCCAAGATCGCGCATCCCGACGCGTTCGTCTGCGCGCTGGTCGGTGACGGCGGCTTTGCCATGACCATGGGCGAGCTGGAGACGGCGGTGCGCACCCGGACCCCGATCCTTGTTGTCATCGTCAACAACAGCACGATCGGGCACATCCGGATGCGACAGGATGCCAATTTCGAGGGCAGACGGGTCGGCACCAACTTCATCGAACAGCACTTCGCACATGTACCAAAGGCGTTCGGCGCGTTCGGAGCAGAAGTCGCGGTGCAAGACGAACTCGGCACGGTGCTGAAGGACGCGATCAGCGTGGTCGAGGCCGGCGGAATCGCTGTCGTCGACGTCCACGTGACCGACGAGCTGGCGGCCGGTCCGCTTGTCAAGTGGTGGCATGACTAGTCGTACGAGGCGAACGAAAACCCCAAAAGGAGATATGCCGTAGATGGCCAGAATGTGTGTAGCGGCCGCGTCACTTGGTGGAACCATAACGATGACCTCTACCAGTGCCGACGGGCAGGGGGTCCGGCCGTCGTTGAGCGCCGAACAACTGCTCACCGCCGTACCCGCTCTTGACGACATCGCCGAGCTGCGGGCGACGACGCTCAACACTCTTCCCGGAGCGTCGCTCACCTTCGAGGATGTGATCCGGGCTCTCGACTGGGCCCGTGCCGAAGTGGCCGGCGGCGCTGCCGGCGCGGTCGTCATTCAGGGCACCGACACCATCGAGGAGACGGCCTACCTGCTCGACTTGTATTGGGACTCACCGGCACCACTCGTCGTCACGGGCGCGATGCGCTCGCCCCAGCTACCGGGGGCGGACGGCCCGGCGAATCTGGTCGCGTCGGTCCAGGTGGCCGCTGATGAAGCCGCTCGGCATCGGGGTGTGCTCGTCGTGTTGAACGACGAGATTCATGCCGCGCGCCGGGTGCGCAAGATGCGGGCGAGCGGCCCGGACGCATTCGCGTCGCCGTCGTTCGGGCCGCTCGGCTACGTCGATGAGCGGCGGCCCGTTTACCGCGGCACCGCGGCCGACCGCACGACGCTACGGTTGCCCGACCCCTTCGCGCCGCCACGAGTGGCGCTGCTCGAAACGTACCTGGGCGATGACGGAGCCGTCCTCGACGTCATCGCCGCGAGCGGGTTCCGCGGCGCCGTGCTGGCCGGCTTCGGGGTGGGCCACGTCTCCAGTTCACTCGCCAGCGCGGCGGAAAGAGCGGCCGCCTCCATTCCCGTCGTGTTGGCCAGCCGGACCGGTGCGGGAAGCACGCATCGCAATAGTTACAGCTTCGATGGCTCCGAATCGGACCTGATCGCCAAGGGTGCGATCCCCGCCGGATGGCTGGATGCGCGAAAAGCGCGCGTGCTGCTGGCGTGTCTGCTCGCCGGTGGGGCCACCACCGAAGACATCCGCGCAGAATTCGATCACAGGGGTAGATCGCTATAGCGGGACGCGCGCCATTAGCCTTGGCATAGCATCACATAACGGACATAACGCTCGAGGGGGCAGGAATGACACTCAGTATGAACGCTCGGCAACCCCGAGCCCTTACCACGCACGTCTATGTCCTGGACACGCTCCGGGAAGCGATCCTCAACGGAACGCTTCCCGGCGGCGCGCGTCTCATCCAGGCCGATCTCGCCGCGCAACTCGAGGTGAGTATCACGCCCGTTCGTGAGGCACTACGCGACCTCGCGGGCGAAGGACTGGTCGTGTTCGACCCGCATCGTGGATCCCGGGTGCGCAGCCTGGATATAGACGAGGTTCGCGAGTTGTACGAGATGCGCATCGCCCTCGAACCGCTCATGGTGCGTCGCGTGATGGGCACGATCACGCCCGAGCAACTCGACCGCGCCGAAGAACTCTGTCGCCTGCTGGAGAAGACGACGAACGCCGAGGAATGGTCCGAGCTCAACCGGGAGTTCCATGCACTGTTCACGATCGAGGACAAAGAGAGCCGACTCTCGATGGTCCTCAACGGCCTGCGCGACAGTGCCTCCATGTACGTCAAGCTGTCGCTCGGTACCGGCACGGATCGCGTTGCGGAATCGAATGCGGAGCACGCCAAGCTGATCGAGTTCTACCGTGCCCGCGACACCGAGCGCGCGATCGACCTGACCGTCCAGCATTTGCGGGCAACCCTTACGACCATCGAAGAGGTGCACCAAAACCGCCTGCCTTGAGCCTCCTGGTGTTTGATGTGCGCTTGGGGTTCCGAACCTCATGCAGGATAAGGCAGGGCAGCCCCGATCTCGCACCGACTCCGCTTGGGGATCGGCGGTGTATTCCCACAGTCGCACTCGACACCGACCGTGCGCCGTCGGCCTCCGGATGCGGGGTCGTGCGCTCCCGTCCATCGGCCGACGGCCCGTCACAGCCTAGTTGCCAGTGGAATCCGTTGCGGCTGGCGGTTCTGGCCGACGGTTGTGCGGGTCGCGGCGCTGCGCCTCGTCGAACCCGGCAGCGATCACCGCCGCCGTATCGGCGGCGATCGAGGCGGTCAGCCACTTGCCGGTCGCTTTCGGGCCGCGGTCCCGCTCGCGGTCACCACCGGCCCCACCCCGGGTGATCACGTAGTGGGCGCCGCGACCGTGCAGATAGTGCGCGTGCTCGCGTTGGGCGTGCAGTGCGTCGGCGGTGACGACCACCTCGGTCAACTCGTCGATCGTATCGAGAAGTGTGGAGAACATGGGGATTTCATTCGACTTGTAGCTGATCTCGACCTGGCCGAGGACGACCCGGTGTCGTGGTCCAAGCCCGCCATCACCATCCGGGCGCGGTTGGTTGTGGTCCTCGATCCTCGCAACGCTTTGCCGTCGACCGCGATTGCCCGGCGCGACCGCCGAGACTCCCGGCACCGCCCGCGCGGCCGCGAGACGACTCGCCGCCGGGGCCCCGATCGCGGTGTCGAATCCGTCGCCGGTGAACGCCGAGAGCGCGCGGCGGATCGTCGATGCATCCGGCGCGCCGATCCCCATCCCGGCCAGCACGTCCCCGGCCGAGTCGGCGGCCCATTCGGCGATCGCGGCGAACGAACGCGCACCCGAGACCACCGCGCACACCGAGATGAACAGGATCACTGAAAACCAGTGCCGCACACCACGCTTCTCGCGTGGATCGGGCACCGATTCCAGCACCTGCAACAGTCCCGGCCGCACCGCGGCCGGGACTGCACCAACCGACCCCAACTGGCATGACAGGACAGCAATAGGCGACGATGGCACAGCAGGCAAGGCGTAGCTCCACGATCAGGATTGTGTAGGAGCTTTCATGATCAACTGCCTCGCCGTGCCTGCCCGAACCGCCCGATCCCCGGTGTGTCGCAACGTAAATCAGCAGTTCAAGCAGACAGAATCCGACTTTGCCTCAGCCCTGACCATCGGGGCCGATCCTCTCTCCAGGTGGCGTGCGCCCCTCACGTTACTCTCGACCGGTGTCAGCCCAATCGAACCCAGAGATGATCGCGGTCTACGACAGTGCGGGCCGCGAGGTCGGTGCCGCCGACCGAGCCGAGGTCTACCGCGACGGCGTCTGGCATGCGAGTGCCGGTGTGCTGGTTCGTTCCGGCGATGGTGCGCGCATCTATGTGCACCGCCGCACCGACACCAAAAGGGTGTTCGCCGGCATGCACGACTGCCTGGCCGGTGGCGTCGTTGAGCCCGGCGAGTCGCCGGCGCGGACCGCGCTGCGCGAACTCGGCGAGGAATTGGGCATCATGCTGCCGGCCGACGCGACCCTGCCGCTGCTGCGCACACTCTCCTGGGACGGCGAATGGAACGGCAACCTGATGCGCTGCCACCTGTTCGCCTACGAACTGCGCTATGACGGGCCGATCCGGCACCAGCCCGAGGAGATCGCCGACGGCTGGTGGTGGACCGACGCCGAACTGGCCGCCCACCTGGCCGACCCCGCCTGGCCATTCGTTCCCGATACCCGCATCCTCGTCGACGGCCTGCTCGGTTGACCCCACCCCGATAACGCCGGGACCCACCGCTGCCGGCGGATCCCAGCGTTCGCGGCGAGCAGATGGCGGCCGATGCCGCCGGGCGCGATCAGCCAGCGCTGCCGCTGAATACCTGCAAAACCGATTCGAAGATCGTAGCGACCACTTGGAGCAAATCCATGAATTTCCTAGCTTCGTTTACTGATTTCGGATGTTGTCGAAGCTGGAAGCCTCGGCCATAAAGATGTCCAGGCTACCCCGTTAGTGAAGAAACCACTCAGCTCGACGAAGTGACCGATCCCGCCCAGGCCGCGAACGCACCCGGATTGCGGGTCTGCAGCAGTACCCGACCCGGTCCGGTGAAATCGAACACAAAACCTTCGCCGGACTTAAGCGACTGAATCGAACGCCCGGAGACCGCGCGCCGAATAGTGAAATTCATGGCCAGGTCGTAGGCGACCACATGGCCGGTGTCGATGGTGATCGGTTCGCCGGGCTGCAGATCGATCACGTCGATCGCGCCGAATACCCCGACCACGACTTCGCCCTCGCCGTGCGCGCGCAAACCGAAACCGCCCTCGCCGCCGAACAGGTTCGCGAAGCCGCCCCATTTGCTTTCCACTTGCACGCCATGGGAATTCGCGATCCAACCGCCGCGGCTGATGAAGAACGGCCGATCCGGCGTGATCTGCAGGTTCAACATGTCGCCGGGCAGCGCGGGCGCCACATCCACCCAACCACCTTGCGGCGGTGCGGTAATCGAAACGAAGAATGATTCGCCAGCCAGCACCGACCGCTTCAGCCCGGCCAGGAGGCTTATTCATAAGCCTGTCCCGCAATCGGCTGTGGCATAGCAACTCTCGTGGCCTGTGTGGCCGGTGAGACGGTGATCGCACTGCTTGATACGTCGGCGCGTCGCAGCCGAATTGGCAACGGCCCTCATGTATCTCAGTTCGTGGAGTTACGAAGTCTACGAGCGAGAACGAGGGCCGTTGCGGTACAAGGCTATTACGGGGCTGACCGATGGGCAACTGACGGAACTGACTGCCCGGGTACACGAGACCGTCGGCGGGTTCGAGTCGGCCGGTCGCCCTTACGCGTTGAGCTTGTTCAGGTCTGTCGCTTTGGTGGTGTCGTTGATGCGCAGAAACCTCGTCCAGGATGTCGCGGGCGCGTTCTTCGGGATCAGTCAGTCCACGGTGAGCCGCCGCTGGGATCTGCTGCGACCGGTGATCGCTGACGTACTCGAAGAGTTCGTTCCCAACCCCCGCGACGTCATCGGAGTCGGGTCCGTGCTGGTGGACGGCACAATCTGCCCGACCTGGGACTGGTCGGCGATCCCGGACCTGTTCTCCGGAAAAACCCAGTATCCGGGGTTCAACATCCAGATCGCCGCCGACCTCGACGGCAGGCTCGTCGCGGTCGGCATGACGATCGTGCACGGCGCCCGACACGACGCGCACGCATACGCCGCCTCCGGACTCGCCGACCTTCTCGCCGAGATCGACACTGTCGCCGATTCCGGTTACGTCGGTGTCGACGGAATCGATCTGGTGCCCTACAAGAAACCTCCGGGCCGCGAACTGCACGAGAGCCAGGCCGCGTTCAATACCGCACTCTCCGGAATCCGGGCCGCGGTGGAGCGAGCCGTCGCTCACCTGAAGACCTGGCGCATGCTCAGCGAGGAAGGCGGCCGCTACCGCGCGCCAGTCCACAAATTCCCCTCTGCCCTGAAAACGATAGTCGCACTGCACTTTTTCGCGGAGGCTTATGAATAACGCTCCAGGATGCCGCCTTCGGCCTTGGCCTGCAACGTGACTCCGGCCGAATGCGCGACCATGGCGCCACTTTCGACCCGCATCGGTTCGCCACCCGCGAGGAAGCACCGCGCGATAGCGGAGGCAGGGTTATGGCGCAGTTGTACCTTCATATCCACCGACCCTACCGCGCGCCGATGCGCGCGGCGGATCGGCGAAAAGGCCGCATCAGGGCGTCACAGCGGCCCCGGCATCACACCAGTGAGCGCAGTGTGGCGTCGTCGCGCGCGACCGCACCGCCGCCGTCAGCGGTGAGCACGATCGGGCGCTGAATCAGCTTGGGATTCGCGGCCAATTCCTCGATCCAGCGGTCTCGGTCGCCAGCGGTGCGGCCCCAACCGGACATGCCGAGATCCTTGGCGATCTGCTCGCCGGTGCGAGCGATGTCCCACGGCTCGGCGCCCAACCGATCGAGCACCGTGCGCAGTTCAGCTGCGGTAGGTGGATCGTCGAGATAGCGGCGGACCGTGTAGTCCACGCCCACTTCGTCAAGGAACGCGGTGGCATTGCGGCTCTTGGTGCACCGCGGGTTGTGCCAGATCTCCGTCTGCCCAGAAGTCATGCAGGCAGCGTAGCCCGGCTACAAATACATCCAGGCGGGCCATACCTCGGACCACCGGTGGAGCAGGCCACTGCAGTTCGAGACCGTGACGTCCTGGATGTTGCCGTGACAACCCAGCTTGCTGCCGACTTTGCCGACCGGTTCGACGTGGTCGAAGTCCCACTGCAGGACGGCGTCGTTGACGCCGACGGCGATCACGACGCTCGCCGTGTCCGGTGGGGTGCCGAATTAGCCGTGAACACCGATACTGATCATCGCCTCGGCATCGTCGGCAGGTGGATCGATACGGGCGGCATCCTGCCACCGACGGGCTCGATACTGGAACCATGAGCGACGAACCGCCGACCGAAAATCCGTATGGCACTCCGACCACCACCGGCCCGGAGCGGATCCGGTCCTCGCAGAGCACGGTCAACCGCATCGTGCGCACGTTGCTACGCACTCCGGGAATCCGCCGCGGCATCGGCAAGCGACTGCTCACGCTGCACGTCGTGGGGCGCAAGTCCGGCAAGACCTACGACGTTCCCGTGGCCTATGTCCGCCACGATGGCACCCTGCTCATAGGCACAGCGTTGCGCCCATGGGTGCGGAACCTGCAGTCGGGCACGCCGGTTCATGCCTCGCTCGGTGGCGACCCGCAGACCTTCGATCCGGTGGTCTACACCGAGGAGCACGATGTCATGCGACTGCTGGCGGTCGTCGCCACGGAAAACCACGTCAACGCGAAATTCAATGGAATCGGTTTCGATGCCGACGGTGCACCCGTCAAGGCCGATCTCTATCAGACCTGGCAGCAGGGTGGGGTCGTTGTAGCGTTGACCCCGCACTGACTCACCCGTACATCCGGCACCGATATTCGTCAGGTCGCACCGACGTATTCGTCGGCCACCTCCAGCACCTCGTCCGCGATTTCCAGCCCGGTGCGCAGTTCCTCCGCCGAGGTGGTGAGCGGCGGTGCGATCTGGAAACGGTTGCCCGCGTTGAACGGCCACAGTCCGCGTTCCTTCGCGGCGGCGGTGACCCGGGCCATCGGCTCGGCGGCGGCACCGGCGGCCGCGAACGGGATCAGCGGCCGGCGCGTGTGTGGATCACGCACCAGTTCCAGGGCCCAGAAGAAGCCGAGCCCGCGCACCTCGCCGACGCTCGGATGCCGAGCGGCCAACTCCGCCAGGCCTTTTCCGAGCACGTCCGCACCCACCGACCGCACATGGTCGAGGATGCCGTCCCGCTCGAACACCCCGATCGATGCGACGCCCGCAGCGCAGGCGAGCGGATGGCCCGCGTAGGTGAGCCCGCCCGGATACACCTTGTCGTCGTAGCGTTGCGCGATCCGTTCGGCGATCAGCACTCCACCGAGCGGGACGTAGCCGGAGTTCACACCTTTGGCAAAGGTGATGAGGTCCGGTTCGACGCCGAATGCCTGCACGGCGAACCACTCGCCGACCCGTCCGAAGCCGACCATCACCTCGTCGGCGATGTAGACGATGCCGAATTCATCGCACAGCGCGCGCACCCCGGCGAGATAGCCGGGCGGCGGCACCAGCACGCCGTTGGTGCCGACCACGGTTTCCAGGATCAGGCCCGCGATGTTCTGTGGGCCCTCCAGCTCGATCACCTGCCGCAGATGGTTCAGCGCGGCGGTGGTCTCTTCCTCGGGAGTGCTTGTGTCCCAGGGTGATCGGTAGGGATACGGCCCGAAGAATCGCACCACGTCGACATTGGTCGGCTCGGCTCCCCAGCGCCGCGGCTCACCGGTCAGGCCGATCGCCACACCGGTGCCACCGTGGTAGGAACGGTAGGCGGCGAGCATCTTGGTGCGGCCGGTGAAGCTGCGCGCCAGCCGCACCGCGTGTTCGATAGCCTCGGCGCCACCGGTGGTGAACAGCACCCGGTTCAGGTCGCCTGGTGCGCGTTCGACGATCAGTTTCGCCAATGCGCTGCGCGCCTCATTGCCGACGGTCGGCGAGATGGTGGCCAGCTGCCGCGCCTGCTCGACGATGGCCGCGATCATATCCGGATGCTGGTGTCCGATATTGACATTGACCAGCTGGGAGGAGAAGTCGAGATACCGCTTGCCGGTGTCGTCCCAGAACCACGAGCCCGACGCACCGGTGATCGGCGTGGGATTCGGCCCGCCCTGCGCCATCCACGGATAGAACACGTGATCAGTAGTCATCCTGGTCTCTCCGATCCTGCCCTGCGGCATCCAACTGTCGCCGCCTACGCTGCTGCCTACCGGCCACCTATTTACCGCCTTCGGCCAAAGTCACCTGGCTCGGCGCGAAACTCGCTCCGGTGACGTCGACTCCACCGGGTTTCAGCAAATCCAATGCCTTGGTGACGTATTCGTTGGTGTAGGCACTGGCATCGGGATCTTTCTTCAGCACGGTGGCACCCTCTTGATTGCGAGTTTCCTTGGCGATCTTCACCGTTCGGTCCCAGGCCGACTTGTCGACCATGCCGACACCGGCGGGCGAGGGCCAGATCAGCTTGTTCACCTCGTTGACCTGCCACTGCTGGTGCGTCGCACCCAGCGTGCTGCCCGCGGCCACGGTGATGTCGCGGCACTTGCCGACGTTGTCGCGGCAGAAGGCCCAGCCCTTCAGCGAGGCCGCGATGAACTTCACCGTCTGGTCCTGGTATTTCGGGTCTTTCAGCTTCTCGGTGTTTGCCCAGATCGCGTCCTGCAGCATGGCGACGCCCTCGTCGTTCCAGTCGATAGTGGCGAAATCGTCTGCGGTGTAGAGCTTTCCGGTGGCCGGGTTCTTGGTCTCTAGCAGCTGTGCGTACTCGTTGTAAGACATGGCCTGTGCGGCGTTGATGTCCTTGGCGAGGAAGGCGTTCATATCGAACTGCTGCTGCACCAGCTTGACGTCCTTGGCCGGGTCGATGCCCACCTTGGTCATTCCGGCAAACAGCTCGAATTCGTTGCCGTAGCCCCAGTTTCCAACGGTCTGACCGCGCAGCCCGGCCGGTCCCGCAATGTTCTCGGACTTGAACGAGACCTGTTTGGTGCCCGAGCGCTGGAAGACCTGCGCCACATCGGTGATACCCGCTCCGGCCTCCCGAGAGGCAAGCGCCTTGGGCACCCACGCGATGGCGTAATCGGCCTGTCCCTGCGCGAGCACGGTTTGGGGCACGATATCGGTGCCGCCGTCGAGAATGTCGACCGACAGGCCCTGTTCCTTGTAGAAGCCCTGATCGACAGCCGCCAGGTACCCGGCGAACTGGCCCTGCTTGAACCACTGCAGCTGCAGCCGGACCTTCGTCAGTCCGTCGGAGGTGGTGCCGAAGCCGTTGTCGGTGGTGCTACAGCCGGTCAGCGCCGCGGCGGCCAACGCTGCCAGCGCCAGACAGGCGCGCAATCGCTTGGTGGTACTTGTCATTTCGAGCTCCAAAAGGTGTTGCGCGGTCGACGGGTGAGTATTTCGAGAAGTAGGACGGTGGCCAGGAAGAGCAGGCCGACGAGCATGGCGCCGGTGACGTATGCCCAGGCTCTGGGGTAGGCGGTATTGGCCGCGGCGGAGGTGATTCGGCTGCCGAGCCCGTTCTGCAGGCCGCCGAAGTATTCGGCGATGATGGCCGCGATCACCGCACCCGGCGCGGCAATGCGCAGACCGGTGAACAGGTAGGGCAGCGCCGCGGGCAGCCGGACGGTGCGGGTGACCTGCCAGCCGCCCGCCGCGTAGGACGCCATCAGGTCCGTTTGGACCTGCGGAACCTGGCGTAGGCCGCGCGCGGTGCTGACGAACATCGGGAAGAACACCACGATGGTGACAACGATGCGGCGCGGTGTGTCGGTGGTGGTCGAATACATCGAATTCAGCAGCGGCGCGAGCGCCACGATCGGCACCGCGGCCGCCGCGGCGGCGAGAGGGGTGAGCAGCCCGTCGACCAGGTGGAAACGCACCGCGAGCATGGCGGCGGCGATGCCGAGCACGGCACCGAGCAGCAGGCCGATGAGGGCGTTCGACCCGGTCGCGGTCGCGGCGTCCACGATCCGGCCGAAGTTGTCGGTGAACTCGTGCGCGATCGCGCTGGGTGCGGGCAGCAGGAACGACGGCACACCGGCGGCGACGGTGAGCAGTTGCCACAGCGCCAGGCCGACCACGCCGAATACCAACGGCGGCAGCACTGTTCGCAGCGGCGGCGCACTTTGCCGTGACGGTGCCGCTTTCATCGCATATCCCGTCCGGCCACCACGGCGTCCGCGCCATGACCGTCGCGCAGTGCCGCGCGCACCGCCGCGACAGCATCGAAAAACGCGGTGCTGGAGCGAACGTCCTCATCACCCTCGACGGCGACGTCGCGGCCCCAGCCGTCGGTCGGCACGATCTCGGTGATGCGGCCCGGCCGCGGCGACATGACCACCACCCGATCCGAAAGGAACACCGCCTCCGGAATCGAGTGCGTCACGAAAACCACTGCCGCACTGGTCTCTCCGGCGATCCGCAGCAGTTCGCCTTGCATCCGTTCGCGGGTCATCTCGTCGAGCGCGCCGAACGGTTCGTCCATCAACAGCAGCGACGGCTTGCGGGCCAATGCTCGCGCGATCGCGACTCGCTGCTGCATACCGCCCGACAGCTCCGCCGGATACCGGCGCGCGAAATCGGTGAGCCCGGCCATCTCCAGCAGCTCCGCACTGCGGGCCCGCCGCTCGGCCTTGGGCACCTTGTGCAATTCCATGGGCAGTTCCACATTCGCCTGCACGGTGCGCCAATCGAGCAACCCAGCCTGCTGGAAGGCGATGCCGTAGTCCTGATCGATCCGTGCCCGGCGGGGGGTCTTGCCGTGCACCCTGACCGTGCCGCTGCTTTGCTCCTCGAGATCCGCGATGATCCGCAGCAGCGTCGACTTACCGCAGCCGGAAGGGCCGATCAGTGAGACGAATTCCCCCGCGGCGACGGTGAGCGACACATCCGACAGTGCGGTGACAGCGCCACTGGCGAAGATCTTGCCGACATGCGCGAGCGCGACGGCTGCTACCGGTTCGACACCCGTACCCCCACCGGCGGCAGTCTCCCCCGCTGCGGCGGTCTCCGGCTCAGCCACGGCATCCGCACGCTCCGCGCCATTCGCACCGACGCTCTCGGCTTCGAGGCCGGAACTCGATGCGGCCATTGCAGTCTCGGGCTTCCCCGCCACGGGGTCTGCCTTCGCGATCAACGGGTACCTCCTGATGAGCTGCGCGCCCCTACGGGACGGCTGTAACGACGTAGAACGAACTCGGCGAGAGCGACCACGGCGGTGACCGCGACGCCGAGTAGAGCGGCGGCGAGGACGGCCGCGTACAGCCGGGAGGCGTCGCCGGTGGCCTGCTGGGCGAACACGATGATCTGTCGGCCGATGCCGCCCGCGGTTCCGGTCGAGATCTCCGCGACCACCGCACCGATCACCGACGCCGCTGCGGCCAACCGCAGTGCCGGTAGGAAATGCGGCACCGCGGCCGGGAACCGCAAGTGCAGCAGGGTCTTCCACCAACTCGAAGAGTAGCTGTACAGCAATTCCACCGACGCCTTGGAGGGCGCTTGCAGACCCCGCAACATGCCGACCGCGACCGGGAAGAAGGCGAGATAGGCGGCGATGACCGCGATACTCATCCATGGCCGCCACGGCTGTCCGGCGATGACGATCTTGCCGCCCCATCCGGCGACCAAGGGGGCCAATGCGATCAGCGGAACCGTCTGCGAGACAATGATATACGGCAGCAATCCCCGCTCGACGAAGGCGAAGCGCTGCATCAGGACGGCCAGCGCCACCCCGACCACGGTGCCGATCAGCAACGCCAGCAGCGCCAGCTCGAAAGTGAATCCCGCTGTCCGCAGCAGAGTTCCACCGACGGTGCCGCTTCCGTCCCGGTCACCGAGCACCATGATCACTGACCAGACGTGTGGCATCGCAGCGTCACTGGTTCGCGGCAGTATTCGCTGATCGCCGATGCTGACACCACCTTCCGGCACCAGATACTTCACCAGCTCCCACACCGCAACCACCAGCACGAGCACTCCGAGCGCGTACCCGACCTGCTGTACCCGCCGCGCCCCCGCGCTCATCGCTCACCTGCAAACACCGTCACCGGTTGCGACTGTCCCTCGGCCTTCTGGCGACGGGTCAGTTCCCAGCACGCTGCCGCAAGCGCCACCGCGGCGGCCACCTGGGCGATCATCGGGCCTCTTCCGTCGCCATGACCGGATGCGCCAGACGCGGCAGCACCGACTCGCCATACGCCTCCAGCGTGGCACTTTTCGCGTCGTGCTGCAGGTACACCGCGAACTGGTCGACGCCCAGCTTCTCGAGCTCATGCAGCCGGGCGATCTGTTCGTCGGGTGTGCCGATCACACAGAACCGGTCGACGATGGCATCGGTCACGAATTCGGCGTGGGTATTGCCCGCGCGCCCGTGCTCGTTGTAGTCGTAACCCTTTCGCCCGGAGATATATTCGGTCAGTGCGGCCGGAATATCGCTGCCGGTACCGTATTTCGCGACGATATCGGCGACGTGATTGCCGACCATGCCGCCGAACCAACGGCACTGCTCACGGGCGTGCGCGGTCGCGGCACCGGAGCCGTCGGTGACGTAAGCCGGTGCGGCGACACAGATTTTCACCGCGCCCGGATCGCGACCCGCCCGCTTCGCCGCCGCCCGCACCCGCGCGATCGTCCACGCGGTGATGTCCGGATCGGCCAACTGCAGGATGAAACCGTCGGCGACCTCACCGGTCAGATCCAGCGCGCGCGGACCGTAACCGGCGACCCAGACCTCGAGGCGCGAGGCGCCCGCCCACGGCAAGCGCACCATGGTGTCGCCGACGCGCGCGCTGCGTCCATTGCCCAGTTCCCTGATCACTTCGATGGATTCACGTAGCGTGGTCAGGGTGGTCGGCTTACCGCCGAGTGTGCGCACCGCGGAGTCACCGCGGCCGATGCCGCACACGGTGCGGTTGCCGAACATGTCGTTCAGCGTCGCGAACGTCGACGCCGTCACCGTCCAGTCCCTGGTGGCCGGATTAGTCACCATGGGGCCGACGACCACCTTGCGGGTGGCGGCGAGGATCTGGCTGTGGATGACGTACGGCTCCTGCCACAGCAGGTGCGAGTCGAAGGTCCACACGTGTGAAAAGCCGTGTGTCTCCGCCTGTCTGGCCAGATCGACCACCCGCGAGGCCGGAGGTGTGCATTGCAGCACCACACCGATATCCATGCGGCACTCTCCGTTTCGAGTAAATGCGTCCCTGGATCGAACGCGTCAGATCAAGTTCTGCGACAGTTCGCGGGTAACGAATCGGCCGTGGCCCTTGCTGCCCCGATATGCCCCACCATCGATGACCACCCGACCGCGTGAGAGCACCGTGTCGACGTGTCCGTCGATCTCGAATCCCTCCCAGGCCGAGTGGTCCATGTTCATGTGGTGGGTCTTGTCGAAGCCGATGCTGGTGTGGCCGTTCGGGTCGTAGATCACGATGTCGGCGTCGGCGCCGGGGCTGATGACGCCCTTGCGCGGATACATGCCGAACATCCGTGCAGGGGTGGTACAGGAGACCTCGACCCAGCGTTCCAGCGAGATCAGGCCGTTCTTCACGCCCTGGAACATCAGATCCATCCGGTGTTCGACGCCGCCGACGCCGTTGGGGATCTTGCTGAAATCGCCGACGCCCCGGTCTTTTTGATCCTTCATGCAGAACGGGCAGTGGTCAGTACCGACGGAGGTGACATCGCCGGTGCGGATGAATCGCCACAGCTCGTCCTGATGTCCTTCGGCCCGCGACCGCAGCGGCGTCGAGCACACCCACTTTGCGCCCTCGAAACCCGGTGCGCCCAACTGCTCTTCGAGCGAGAGGTACAGGTACTGCGGGCAGGTCTCGCCGAAGACGTTCTGTCCGTTGCCCCGTGCGGTGGCGATCTGTTCCATCGCCTGCTTGGCCGACACGTGCACGACATACAGTGGCGCACCGGTCAATTGGGCAAGCATGATGGCGCGATGGGTAGCCTCTTCTTCCATCTGCCACGGTCGGGTGACGCCATGGAAGTACGGTGACGTCTCGCCGCGCGCGAGTGCCTGTTCGACGAGCACGTCGATGGCGATCCCGTTCTCCGCGTGCATCATCAGCAGCGCGCCGAGATCACCGGCCGACTGCATGGCGCGCAGAATCTGTCCGTCGGTGGAATAGAAGACGCCCGGATAGGCCATGAACAGCTTGAAGCTGGTGACGCCCTCGGCCACCAATTCGCTCATGCCCTTGAGGGATTCGTCGTTCACGTCGCCGATGATCTGATGGAATCCGTAGTCGATGGCGCACTGCCCTGCGGCTTTTTCGTGCCAGGCGCCGAGGGTGTCCTGCACGCGCTCCCCGGGCTTCTGCACGGCGAAGTCGACGATGGTGGTGGTGCCGCCCCAAGCCGCGGCCCTGGTGCCGGTCTCGAAGGTGTCGGATGCCTCGGTGCCGCCGAACGGCATCTGCATGTGGGTATGGCCGTCGACGCCACCGGGAATCACATACTTGCCGGTGGCGTCGATGACGACGTCCGCGGACTGGGTGAGGTCGGCGCCGAGCGCGGTGGCGCCGGGCTGCAGAACGGCGACGATGATTTCGCCGTCCACGAGTACGTCGAGCAATTGCGATCCGGTGGCGGAGACCACCGTGCCGCCGTGGATGAATGTCTTTGTCATGTCGATGTCACCAGCCTCACGGGGCTACCAGCGGTCCGTAAGCGTCGGGGCGGCGATCGCGGTAGAAGGCCCAGCGATCGCGCACCGTTTTGATCAGATCCATGTCGAGGTCGCGAATGACCAACTCGGGGGCGTTGTCCGAGGCGACGTCACCGACGAATTTGCCCTCCGGATCCACGAAGTAGCTGGTGCCGTAGAAGTCGTCGTCGCCGTACTCCGATTCGATACCGACCCGGTTGATGGCGCCGATGTAGTACTCGTTGGCGACGGCGGAGGCAGGCTGCTCCAGCTTCCATAGATAGCCCGACAGGCCGCGCGAGGTGGCCGACGGGTTGAACACGATCTCGGCGCCCGCCAGGCCGAGCGCCCGCCAGCCCTCCGGGAAATGCCGGTCGTAACAGATGTAGATGCCGACCTTGCCGACCGCGGTATCGAATACCGGCCAGCCCAGGTTGCCCGGACGGAAGTAGAACTTCTCCCAGAATCCGTTGACGTGCGGGATGTGATGTTTGCGGTATTTGCCGAGATAACTGCCGTCGGCGTCGATCACCGCCGCCGTGTTGTAGAGCAGGCCCGGCTGTTCCTGCTCATACACCGGCAGGACCATGACGAGGCCCAATTCCTTTGCCAGGGCAGCGAATCGCTCCGTGGTCGGTCCGGGCACCAATTCCGCGTAGTCATAGAACTTGGCGTCCTGTAACTGGCAGAAGTACGGGCCGTAGAACAATTCCTGGAAGCAGATCACCTTCGCGCCCTGCGCGGCGGCCTGACGTGCATAGTCCTCGTGCGCTTTGATCATGGACTCTTTGTCACCCGTCCAGTTCGTCTGGACGAGCGCCGCTCGAACGATTCCCATGCTTTGTTATACTTCACCCTGATCCGATTCGGTTGTGTTACAAGATTGCGGAAACAGTTTCGTGGCCGTAAACCTTGGCGCCGACGTTGGTTACGGTCCGGTGCCCGAAGCAGAATAGGCCCGTGAGGCAGCGCAGCGAGCGAACCATGGACACAGCGCCAATGGGCACTGCGGAGCCGGGCGCAAACGAGGCACAGCTGTGACCATCGAGCCCGCGACGACTTACCGCGCATCCAGCAATGGCGCTGTGCCCGCCCCGGTTGTCGTGTCACCCGCCGAGTTCACCGCGGATCTGGACGATCGCACCCCTGCCGGTATCGCCGCGGCCGTGAGCCGCCGAATCCGTTGCGGCGCATTACAGCCCGGCTCGCGGCTACCCACCGTGCGGGAGGTCGCGCGGGAGTTGCGGGTGTCACCCTCGACCGTCAATCAGGCCTGGCGGGCGCTGGCCGCCACCGGAGCGATCATCGCGCGCGGGCGGGCCGGAACCTTCGTCGGCGTCCCCGAAGCCGCGCGGCCCACCGCCCCGACCGGCCGTTACCAACGCCTCCACCCGCCCTCGGACAGCGCCTTCCGCATCGACCTGTCGCGTGGCACCCCTGACCCGGAGTTACTGCCCGACCTGGCGGTGGCGCTGCGTGACATCACCCGCCAGGGCGGCGGCGATCTGGCCGCCGACTACCTGGGCGAGGCCATGCTGCCCGACCTCGCCGCCAAGGTCCGTACAGACTGGCCCTTCCGCGCCGAACGCCTCGCCGTCCTCGACGGCGCACTGGATGCCGTCGATCGGTTGCTCACCGCACATATCCGCCTCGGCGACGCGGTCGCCGTCGAAGATCCTTGCTTCCCACCGTTTCTCGACCTACTGACCCGCATCGGCGCCCGGCCGATACCGGTCCGTATGGACGGATCCGGCTTGCTCCCCGACGATCTCGCCCGCGCGGTCGGCAAGCACGCCGTCACCGCGCTAGTACTTCAGCCGCGCGCGCAAAACCCCACCGGCGCCTCGCTCACCGCGCGCCGCACCCGCGAACTATCCGACATCCTGCACGACACCGCCACCCTGGTGATCGAGGATGATCATTCCGCCGGAATCGCCACCGCCCCACTGCGTTCCCTCGGCACTCGGCTCCCCCGCCGCACGGTGCACATCCGCTCCTTCTCCAAATCTCACGGCGCCGATCTCCGACTCGCCGTGGCAGGCGGCCCCGCCGACCTGCTCGACCCCGTCATCGAACGCCGTATGCTCGGCCCCGGCTGGACCAGCCGTCTGCTGCAACGCGTCCTGCTGAGCATGCTCGACGACGAAGACGCCATCCAGACCGTCACCTCCGCGCGCGCCGAATACCGAAGACGCTCAGCCGAACTCCGCCGCGCACTGACCCGCAAAGGCATCCCGGTGGCCCGCAACGACGGTATCAACATCTGGATACCGGTGGCAGACGAAAACGCGGCCATGATCTCCCTCGCCGCCGCAGGCATCAAGGCCGCGCCCGGCGGCCCGTTCGAGGTCGGCGATCACCCACCGTCCGACCACTTGCGCCTCACCATCGCCCCCTTCGCAGACGCCGACCTCGACTGGCTGGCAACAGAACTCGCCGCCGCCACCACGGCGACGCCCACCTACCGACGCATCCGACGCGCGTGACCTGTCGACCCGGCCAGCGGTAGCCCGGCGCGGCACCTACCGATTACGAGCCCGACGTCCGACTGCATCAGGTTTTGACAGCCGCAAAAGCCCCTCACCGACAACCGATCTCGCGCTGATCGGTGCCAATCCCCGGATACGTCGCGCTTCTGTCGACCGACCGGCAGCCAGAGGCTCCGGCTATGGGCCGGATTCGCGCTGCCGGTCAAATCTTTCGATAACCCGGATGGATCCCGTCGCCGAGGCCGCGCTGTCGGGCGATGCGGCCCAGTAACTCGATCAATGTCTGATGCTCCGACTCGGACAAGCCCTCGCAAACCAGCTTCTCGTGCTGCATGCCCGCGGCGCGCAGCTTGCCGAGCAAGCCGAAGCCCTCGTCGGTGAGGTGCAGAGCGTGCAGCCTGCGGTCCTCGGGGTTCTTGCGTCGTTCGATCAGCCCGCGCTTCTCCAGTTCGTCGGCGAACTGGACGAAGCGGCTCGGCGGCATGCCCAGATCACCCGCGAGTTCGCGCTGACTGCGCCCCGGATTCATGGCCAACAGCCGCAGCAGACCGGCCTGCGCCGGGGTGAGGTCCAGTTCGCTGACCCGCTCGGCAAACAGCCCGGCGGCGTGCGCGCCTACCTGCGCCAACAGGAATGCCGCGCCGATCCGCGGCGCCGAGTTGCGCCCAAACTCAACGATATCCACACAAGAACTATACCACTTGACAATCGTTACAGATCATAATCATTATTGGCTTGTAATCATCCCGGGTTCGCCAAAGGAGAAACCATGACAACCACCCGCCGCCCACAGTCCGGCCCACCGCTGCCGATCCCGACATTGGCCTACACCGCGCTCACGCTCGCCGCAGTCGCGGTGAACGCCAAGACGCCGCGACCCAACGCATCGGGGATGGAGGTCCTGCAGTACACGCAGGACCACGGCACCGCCATCAAGGTGGGTGCGTTCCTGCTCTTCGCCTCGTCGGTGCCATTGGCCGTCGTGGCCGCGGTGTTCTCCCGACGGCTGCGCGCGCTCGGCATCACGGCGCCCGGCGCCACCATCACCCTGGTCGGCGGAATCCTGGCCGCCAACGGTCTCGCATTGAGCGCCGCATTCGCCTGGGCCGGTGGCCGACTGCCCGCCGACGCGGGCGGCGCGCTGCCCCGTGCGCTCGCCGACCTGTCGTTCCTCACCGGCGGCCCGGCCTACGCCGTGATGTTCGCGCTGCTCATCGCCGGAATCTCGGTGCCAGCCCTGCTCGGCAGCCTGCTCCCGAAGCCCATGGCGTGGACCGGCTTGGCGCTGGCGGTAGTCGGCGTGGTGTCCACGCTGACGCTGCTGAGCATCAGCTTCGGCTTCCTGCTGCCGGCGGTGCGCTTCGGCGGCACGCTGTGGCTCGTCGTCGCCGCCTTCCTGTTGCCGCATACCCGGCACGCCCGCCAGCAGTAGCCCCGTATCCCCGCTCGCCCAAGGAGTTTCCTCATGATCAGCAACTACCCCGACCTGGCCGGCAAGGTCGTCGTCATCACCGGTGGATCGCGCGGCATCGGCGCCCGCACGGCGCGGGCCTTCGCCGAGCAGGGCGCCAAAGTGTGCGTCGTCGGACGCGACAAGGCCGCCCTCGCCGCGGTTGCCGCAGCCATCACCGACAACGGCGGCGTCTCGACCTTCGCCGCCGCCGATGTCACCGATTTGGCAGCTCTCGCCGCGGTGCGCGTCCAGGTGGAATCCGAGCTCGGCCCGGTCGATGTACTCGCGGCGTTCGCGGGCGGTCAGGGACTTCCGGTCCCGTCCCCCGAACTGACCGAGCAGCGCTGGCGTCAGGTGCTCGACTCCGATCTGACGTCGGCGTTCCTCACCATCCACACGTTCCTGCCCGGTATGATCGAGCGTGCCCGCGGCTCGATCATCACCATGTCCTCTACCGCCGGGCGCACGCCCAGCCAGGCGAATCTCGCCTACGGCGTGGCGAACGCCGGGGTCGTCATGCTCGCCAGGCACCTCGCTGTCGAGCTCGGCCCCCAGGGAATTCGGGTGAATTGCATTGCGCCGTCGACGATTCGCACCGAGAAGGTGGAAGCCAATATGCCGGTCGAGATGCAGAACCGCGTCGCCGCGATGTATCCGCTGCGCCGCCTCGGCACCACCGATGACATCGCCCAGGCCGCACTGTTCCTGGCCTCTGATGCCGCCTCATGGATCACCGGCCAGACCCTCGATGTCACCGGCGGCAAAGTAACTGTCTGACACCAACCCGCCACGCGGGCGGCGGGGAGATGGGATGATGCGCGGCAGCATCGTCCGGTGCACAACCCGTCAGAAGGAGACTCCGACCGGTGAGTAGCGAACTGCAGGCGCGGCAACTCGACCATGATCAGCCCGACCGGCAGCAGCATCGCCGAATCGGAGTCCCGATGCTGGCGCTACGCGTCCTGGGCGTCCTGGCCGCGGGCGCGACCCTCGCGGCCCTCGCCGCGGGAGGCGTCTCGGCCGACACCGGGCACCTGCTCGAAAAGACCCAGGCCGCAGGCTGTTCCGCGGCGGCGGCCGGTCAACCGAACGGCAAACAATGGCAGGCCGAACCCGGCATGACCATCGATCCAGCCGCCGGATACACCGCCACCCTGGAAACCACCTGCGGCACCGTGACCATCGCGCTGGACGCCGCGCGCGCCCCGCACACGGTCAACTCCTTCGCATTCCTTTCCAACGAACAGTATTTCGACCACACCAAGTGCCACCGCCTCACCACCCAGGGCATCTTCGTCCTGCAATGCGGTGACCCGACCGCCTCCGGCATGGGTGGCCCCGGCTACCGCTTCAAAGACGAGAACCTGCCCGGCGCCACCTACCCCGCAGGCACGGTAGCCATGGCCAACTCGGGTGCGAACACCAATGGCAGCCAATTCTTCCTCGTCTACCAAGACACCAAACTGCCCCCGAGCTACACCCCCTTCGGCCAGATCACCACCGGCATGGATGTCCTCACCAACATCGCCAACGCCGGCGTCCAAGACGGCTCCGGCGACGGCGCGCCTGCCACCGAGGTAGTCCTCGATTCGGTAACCACCGCCCGCAACTGATCGACAACCCGGACCGCCGCGCAGGCGAAATCCAGTCTGCGCAGCGGTCCACCGTTGGATGCGTCAGTCCAGCCGGAGCATGTCCGGCCATGCCTGTGACCAGGCTTGACGGGGATGGTCACAGCGCCAGATCGTGACGTCGCGGGTTACTTCGGGGTAGCCGAGGCGGGCGTCGACGTGGCCTATTGGGGTTATCGTGTCGAAGAGCGGGCGGAGGTCGGATTCCTTGCCGCCGATCCAGAGGACGGTTGTCGCTGCGTCGGGTGGGGTGCCGAAGTAACCGAAGCCTCGCTTGGGGCTGTAGACGGCGGGGAGGCGGTAACGTTGTCGGGCCACGTCCAAAGCGCTTGCCTGCCAATAGGAGTCGGTGATGATGACGGCGTTGTCGCGCACCGGCTGCGGGAGGGACCGATGGGCGTCCGCGGTGGCGTCGCGCAGTTCTCGCCAACCGAACTTGCCGTACAGGGCGATATTCAGTCCGGCGTCGGCCTGACTTTTCACCGGGTCGATCTTCGATTCCGGTTTCCAGGGCAGCGAAAACACCACCAGCACAACCGAAAGCATGACAAGAGGGACGGCGGCGAATGCGCGCCACCGGGCCGCGCTCTGCGTCCATCCCACGGCGCCCGCCGCCATGACTGCCGCATAGCAGCCTGCGGCGTAGTACGGGCGGCCGCTGGTGATCACGAAGGCCACTGCCAGCAGAATCGGAAGCAGACCGAGGAATCGGTACGGCCGCAACGACTCCGAGCGCAGCAGCACCCAGATCCCGTAAACGAGCAGCACACCGCCGAACAGTCCGGCCGCCGCGAGCGCGAGCGGCAGCCACGTGTACCGACCACCGATCACGCCCTGTTCGGCGGCGACCACCGCGCCGAGACGCAACTGCGGCCAATCGTGCTGGGCCTGCCAGATCAACATCGGCAGCGTCACCACGACGACGATCGCCGCGCCCAACCATAATGCCGGACGCCGCAGCAGTTCGCGCGGACCGTAACACAGCACGCCGATGGCGATCGCGACCCAGAAGAACGGGATCAGCCACTTCACCTGCATGTCGATCGCGGTCACCACCGCCGCCCCCAGCAGCAGACTGTCGCGCCGCGTACGCACCCAGCGGATCACCAACCAACTGATCAACACCCACAGCGCGGTGTCGATCGTGTTCGTGGCCAGCTGACCGCCCTGGATGAGCAGGAGCGGCGAGGTCGCGTACGCGGTCGCGGTCAACACCTGCGCGGTACGAGAACCACCGAACTCCCGCGCGATCTGCGCGCTGATGAACACCGCCGCGATGGTGACCAGCACGGCCGGAATCCGCAGGGCCACCAGCGAATCCGGCGCGATCAGATCCATCAGCCGCGCGATCGCGGGCACTAGCGGCCCCTGATCAGCGTACCCGAAGGCCAGCCTGCGCCCCGCGGACACGAAATACAGTTCGTCACCGAAGAATCCGTAGCGCCCGAGGAACGTAAACAGCGCCACCGCCGACACCACCGCGATGGCTCCCACCCCGAGGAGCGCGAACGGCGGCTGCGCATCTGGCCTATCCCCTTGCCGCGCCTCGGTTTCCAGCACACTAGTCATCGTTGCCCGCCTTCCGGGTCGCCAAATCGAACAACCTGCACAGATGTGCCGAGTACCTGCTCATATCGAAATCCGGTTCCCGGATCGCCCGCCCGGCCGCGCTGTCGATGGAATCGCGAATGGACTTGGCCATGATCACGACATCGAACTCGCCGAAAACCCCGGCCTCCTGCCCCTCGCGCAGCATCATCACCAGCGGCTCCAGCACCTCGCGCTCACCATCCGGGTAGGCGAACTTCGACTTCCCGTCCGCGTCACGCAGATTCACCACTACGTCGATCATCGCCGCAACGTACTTCTTGTTGGCCTCGATGAAGGCGAGATTCGATTCCAGATACGTCAGCAGCCGATTTCGCGGCCCCTCGACCGCGGTGATCAACGGCACCATGTACTCCGCACCCGAAACGTACAGCTGAATCACCAACTGCGTCATCAGATCGTCTTGCCCTCAAAGTGATAGGAAATGACCCCCTTCGAGATGCCCGCGTGCTTGGCGATCCGCGCCAGCGACGCATTCCCGAACCCGACCTCCGAGATCACCTCCACCGCCGACGCGATGATCTGCCGCCGCCGCGCCTCCTCGATGAACGACCTCCGCTGACCGGTCGGACTATTTTCTGGCCGCATGGCCAAATTTTAACGAAAGGGCCGCGCTCCCAGTGGAGGCGCGGCCCTTCGGGTTTCGATCCTTACAGGTACTGACCCGTGTTGGACTCGGTGTCGATCGCCCGGCTCGCGCTGGCGTTCTTGCCGGTGACCAGCGTGCGGATGTAGACGATCCGCTCGCCCTTCTTACCCGAAATGCGGGCCCAGTCATCGGGATTCGTGGTGTTGGGCAGATCCTCGTTCTCGGAGAACTCGTCCACGATCGAATCGTAGAGATGCTGGATGCGCAGGCCCGGGTTGCCGGTGTCGAGCACCGCCTTGATGGCGTACTTCTTGGAGCGGTCCACGATGTTCTGGATCATGGCACCGGAGTTGAAGTCCTTGAAGTACAGGACTTCCTTGTCACCGTTGGCGTAGGTGACCTCCAGGAAGCGGTTGTCCTCGCTCTCGGCGTACATCCGATCGACGACCCGCTCGATCATCGCGCGGATGCACTTGGCCTTGTCGCCGTCGAACTCGGTGAGATCGTCCTGGTGCAGCGGCAGGAACTCGGTGAGGTACTTCGAGAAGATGTCCTGTGCCGATTCCGCGTCCGGCCGCTCGATCTTGATCTTCACATCGAGACGTCCCGGCCGCAGGATCGCGGGGTCGATCATGTCCTCGCGGTTGGAGGCACCGATCACGATGACGTTCTCTAGACCCTCGACACCGTCGATCTCCGACAGCAGCTGCGGCACGACCGTGGTCTCCACATCGGAGGACACGCCCGATCCGCGGGTGCGGAAGATCGAGTCCATCTCGTCGAAGAACACGATCACCGGCGTACCTTCGGACGCCTTCTCGCGAGCCCGCTGGAATATGATCCGAATGTGGCGCTCGGTCTCACCCACGAACTTGTTCAGCAGCTCGGGGCCCTTGATGTTGAGGAAGAACGACTTGGCTTCCTTGGCGTCTTGACCACGCGACTCGGCGATCTTCTTCGCCAGCGAGTTGGCCACCGCCTTGGCGATCAGCGTCTTACCGCAACCTGGCGGACCGTAGAGCAGCACGCCCTTGGGCGGGCGCAGCGCGTACTCACGGAACAGGTCCTTGTGCAGGAAGGGCAGCTCGACCGCGTCGCGGATCTGCTCGATCTGGCGACCGAGGCCACCGATATCGCCGTAGTCGACATCGGGCACTTCCTCGAGGACGAGGTCTTCGACCTCGGCCTTGGGGATGCGCTCGAAGGCGAAACCCGCCTTGCTGTCCACCAACAGCGAATCGCCCGGCCGCAGTTTACGGATCGGCGAATCGGGGTCGTCCAGATCGTCCATCTCGGCGACCTTGGCCAGCGGACCCGCCAGCCAGACCACGCGCTCCTCGTCGGCATGGCCGACGACCAGCGCCCGGCGTCCGTCGTCGAGGATCTCGCGTAGCGTGCCGATCTCACCGACCTTGTCGAAGTAGTTCGCCTCGACAACCGTCAGCGCCTCGTTGAGGCGAACGGTCTGACCGTATTCGAGGGTCGAGGTGTCGATGTTCGGTGAACACGTCAACCGCATCTTGCGACCCGAAGTGAACACGTCGACCGTCTGATCCTCGAACACACCGATCAGAACGCCGTATCCGCTCGGTGGCTGACCGAGCCGATCGACCTCCTCGCGCAACGCGACAAGCTGCTGTCGCGCTTCCTTGAGGGTGTCCATCAGCTTGCTGTTGCGAATGGTCAGCGAATCGACACGGGCTTCCAATTCCCGTGCATGATCCGGCGAATCGGCCAGTTGCCTGCGGAGCGCAGCCGCTTCGGCGCGTACCGCCTCGAGCTCTCTCCAGGCCGCCGAATCCGAATTCTCGATGGGGCTCATGTGCTGCTCCTCCCAGTCCCGGTCTATTAACGCTACCGGGCGCGAACCGTTCTCGCCTTCCGACATTGTTTCGTCGTGATCACATCTAGGCTGCGGGCAGCGGCCCGCCCACCATGTTAGCCTGCCCTAACATGCTTCTGGCGAGCCGATTCGCCGACCAAACCGAAAGGTTGCTGACCGATGCTCCTTCCCGTAAGGACACTGCGCGTTTCCGTTGCCACCGCCGCGGCAGCCCTCGCCGTTACCATCGGGTTGACCGCATGCAGCTCCGACGACAAGTCCGACGCGAAGGCCACCACCAGCGCCGTCACCTCGAGCGCGGCCGCCTCGAACACCGCGGGCCAGGGCGCTCACGCCGCCCCCACGGCCGAAACCCTGCAGGCCGTGCTGGACGGGCTGGCCGACCCGACCAAGTCCACCGCGGACAAAACCAAGCTGCTCGTTGACGGCGAAAAGCGGGCAAGCAATATCGACCGGATGAACCAGGCGCTCGGCAACTACGGCACGCTGATCTTCGCCGTCGCCGACATCACCACCCAGGGCGACAGCGCGACCGCCCAGGTGACGATCACCTCCCCGCACGGCCCCGCGCCCGCCATGCCCATGACCTGGAGTCACCTCGACGGCGTCTGGAAGCTCTCCGACGCCAGCGGCTGCATTATGCTCGGCTTCGCGCAGGGCACCCTGCGTCCCGGCCTGATCGCAGCGCACCGAACCAACCAAGGGCCGCCACCGCCCCATTGCGAGCGGCGGCCTTTGTGTCGAACACCGGGCTCAGCCCTTGGACGGCCGGCGCTGCGGCTTCGGGGTGACGGTGCCCTCCGCGAGGCGGCGGGCGCTCACCAGGAAGGCGGTATGACCCTGCATGCGATGTTCGGGGCGTACCGCCAAGCCGACGACGTGCCAACCGCGGACCATCGACTCCCATGAGCGCGGCTCGGTCCAGCACTCCTGTTCGCGCAGTGCCTCCACCACCTTCGACAGCTGTGTGACAGTCGCCACATAAACGATCAGCACGCCGCCGGGCACCAGCGCCTTGGACACTGCGGGCAGCGCGTCCCACGGCGCGAGCATGTCGAGCACGACCCGGTCGACCGGCGCGCCGTCATAGTCGGCGACGTCCGCGACGGTCAGAGACCAGTTGTCCGGGCGCTCGCCGAAGAACGTCTGCACATTGCGGATCGCGTGCTCGGCGTGGTCGTCGCGGATCTCGTAGGAGATGACCTCGCCCTGTGGGCCGACCGCACGCAGCAGCGAGCAGGTCAGCGCGCCCGAACCGGCGCCGGCCTCGAGCACCCGTGCGCCGGGGAACATGTCACCGTCGTGCACGATCTGCGCGGCGTCCTTGGGATAGATGACCGCGGCACCGCGCGGCATCGACAGCACATAGTCGACCAGCAGCGGACGCAACGCCAAATACGGTGTGCCATTGGTGGAATTCACCACCGTGCCCTCGTCGGCGCCGATCAGGTTGTCGTGCTTGATCCCGCCGCGATGCGTGTGGAACTCCTTACCGGGTTCCAGCACCACCGTGTAGAGGCGCCCTTTGGCATCGGTCAGCTGTACCCGGTCACCGGTGGTGAATGGCCCGGTCCGTCTGGCCGTCATGAATCTCCGTTTCGCTCGGTCGGTGCAGTCGTACGGTGGTGGCACCGGCGTGTCGGTACCGCCGGATAGCCTGCCAGGTATGCGAGTGCCCGTGACGATGCCCCCCGCCGACGCCGACCCGGCGGCCGCGCCCGAAACGGCGGCGAGCCGCTCGCGACCCGCGCTGTCCCCCTCGCGGGCGATGGATTTCAAGCAGTGCCCGCTGAAATACCGGTTGCGGGCGATCGATCGGATTCCCGAGCCGCCGTCACGCAACGCGGTCCGCGGCACGGTGGTGCACGCGGTGCTCGAGGACCTCTACGGGCTGCCTGCGGCCGAGCGTGTGCCCGAGCATGCGGCCAGACTCGCCGGACCGGCCTGGGCCCGGGTGCTCGCCGAGCAGCCGGAGGTGGCCGAGTTGGTGGCCGACGACGGCCTGGAGGGATTCCTCGGCGAGGTGCGCACGCTCATCGAAACGTATTACCGACTGGAGGATCCGACCCGGTTCGAGCCGGAGTCGTGTGAGTCGCAGGTCGAGGTGGAACTCGACGGCGTGCTGCTGCGTGGCTTCGTCGATCGCATCGATGTGGCGCCGACCGGACAGCTGCGGGTGGTTGATTACAAGACCGGGCGGGCGCCTGGCCTGGCGCAGGAGACCAAGGCACTGTTCCAACTGAAGTTCTACGCGTTGGTCGTGCTGCGTACCCGCGGCATCCTGCCCACGCAGCTGCGGCTGATCTATCTGGCCGACGAACAGATCCTCACCTACGCCCCCGACGAGGAGGAACTACTGCGCTTCGAGCGCACCCTAGCGGCGCTCTGGCAGGCCATCCTCGAAGCGGGCCGGACGGGCGAGTTCCGGCCGAGCACCAGTTGGCTGTGCGGCTTCTGCTCCTACAAGCACCTGTGCCCCGAATTCGGCGGCACTCCCCCGCCCTATCCGGGCTGGCCGGACGATGGCACCGGTGAATCGCCGGACGAGGCGCTGGCGGACGCGGTCACCGAGTGATGCCCGTGCCCGGCGCGGCGTGCGCCTAATGGATCTTGAACGACAGCAGCGCCTCCAGCGCGCCGCCATGAGATCCCAGCACGAAGACCGCCCCGATCAACACCAAGACGCCCACCACATCGCCGACGGCGATCAGCAGCTTTCGAGCTCTCCGCCGCGAGCGGACGGCCTCGGCACCGAGTTCCATCACTATCCTCCGATTACTCACCACTGTGGACGCCGTAACGCCCAAAACATTTTCCGTCACTTTCGATATCCAGTGTCGAGAATGAATCATTAACTTTTCGTGAGCACTCGACGCCCGTGCCGACCCCGTCTCCGCCGCACCACCCTGCGCCGGTGCGACGGATGCGGGGCCGATGAGGCCGATCGCGATCGCGTAGACCGGGAACTCGATCGACTTGGCCACCCGGTTGAACGGGGTATCGGAGGCCCACTGCGGCACGTGCGTGTCGAAGTAGCGGGTCAGTGCGCCGAGCAGGATGACGACCGCGATTCCGGCCACCACCTCGGCCACCGTCGGCCGCGCGATCGCCTGCAGCGCAGCGGTTTCGGACTGTACCGGCGCATCGGTCACGGCCCGCGCTTCGGTCTGCGCGGTTTCGATCTCGTTGCCGCCCTTGGCTGCTACCGATACGTCGGCCTCGGTATCCGACATCACGGCACCAGCCAGTCCGGGATCGCACCGACCAAAACCAGCGCAATCAGGGCCAGGCCGACGATCGCCGCCAGCCAGTCCTCGCTCCACGCGAATGTACGGCCCGAACCTTCAGCTGGCGGTGTCTGTGACACGGTGTGCTCCTTGCGTTCCTCATCGAGAGGCTGCAAAGTACCAACCTTCGATGAGGCAACACACCGATTGCGCTCGACGTGAATTAATCACCCATACAAGACAATTCCGGCAGTAGGCACCACCCAGACACCACGCGCGAGCGGCAATCAGACTCAGAACGCGCGGCAGGAGCGGATGTCGGTGGCGAGGATCGCCTTCGCGCCCAGTTCGGCGAGCTGATCCATCACCTCGTTGCCCTGCTTGCGCGGCACCAACGCGCGGACCGCGACCCAGCCGGGATCGGTCAGCGGCGACACCGTCGGCGACTCCAGGCCGGGCGTGATCTGCACGGCGGCGGCGAGGAGGTCCTTCGGGCAGTCGTAGTCCAGCATCAAGTACTGCTGGGCGAACACCACGCCCTTGACCCGGGCGATGAGCTGGTTGCGGGCACGATCGCGTTGATCGGAGCCGGTGCGTTCGATCAGCACGCCCTCCGAATCGCACAACGTCTCCCCGAAGGCGACCAGGTTGTGCTGGCGCAGGGTGCGCCCGGAGCCGACCACGTCGGCAATGGCGTCGGCAACGCCGAGCTGGATGGAGATCTCGACGGCACCATCGAGCCGGATCACCTCGGCCTCGATACCGCGCTGGCGCAGATCAGCGAGCACCAGGTTCGGGTAAGAGGTGGCGATGCGCTTGTCGTAGAGGTCCTCGACCTTCCATTCGCGCCCGGCCGGGGCGGCATAGCGGAAGGTGGAGCGGCCGAAACCGAGCGAGAGCCGTTCCTGCACGGTCGCACCGGAATCCAGTGCGAGGTCGCGGCCGGTGATGCCGAGGTCGAGTTCGCCAGAGCCGACGTAGATGGCAATGTCCTTGGGCCGCAGGAAGAAGAACTCCACCTGGTTGCTCGGATCGAGGACGGTCAGGTCACGGGAATCGGTGCGCCTGCGGTAACCGGCCTCGGAGAGGATCGAGGTCGCGGACTCCGACAGTGCGCCTTTATTGGGGACTGCGACGCGCAGCATGGGAAGAGTGTCCTTTCGGGAGAGAGAGAAACTACGGAATCGGCGTCCGTCACAGATGTCGGTACACGTCTTCGAGCTTCAATCCGCGGCCAACCATGAGGACCTGGACCCAATAAAGCAGTTGCGAGATCTCCTCCGCGAGCAACTCGTCGCTCTCGTGCTCGGCGGCCAGCCACACCTCGCCTGCTTCTTCGAGCACCTTCTTACCCTGGCTATGCACGCCCGCGTCCAGCGCTGCGACAGTCCCGGACCCTTCGGGGCGGGTGGCTGCACGATCCTGGAGCTCGGCGAACAGGGATTCGAAGTTCTTCACGAAGAAACATTCTTTCAGACCCGCTCGAAGCATCGATCGTCACGTTCGGTAACTCGGAGTTACCCAACGTGACGTTCGAGCCGGAGCGGTCTGGTTCAGGAGCCCGCCAGCACCGCCTCCAGATCCGCGACCGCGGTGCGCAGGTGGTCGGCGAACGCGTGCATCTGGTCCGCGACCGGTTTCGGCGTGGCCAGGTAGAGGTTCCAGCGGTCGGGCAGCAGCACGTAGGCGACGCCGATGCACTTGGGGCTGGTGGAGCCGAAACCGAAGTAGCGGATATTGACCGACGGCGCCGAGCTGGTGCTCAGGTAGTCGTCGCGCATGATGGTCCAGCCGGGGCTGTCGTACAGCGGGATGGGCTCCTGCACGCCGAGTTCGGCGCCGCGACGCCGCTGGATCCACTGCAGTTCCCACAGATGCTGTTCGGGCGCGTCCCCGGCCTGGCACTGTTTGGCCCGTTCGACGTGCGCGGCCGCCGCGGTCAGCGCGGCACCCATCCTGGTGCCCGCATCGATCGCCGGATCCTGCATCGTGTCCACGAAGGCGACCATCTGCGGGGTCACCACCCGCATCGCCTCGGTGCGGCCGTTGCGGTACTGGCGGGTGGCGATGGATTCGTAGGTGGCCCCGGTGATGCCCTTGCTGCGCCGATGAGCGAGCTGATAGCTCAACTGCGCGAACGCATCCGGCGAGATGCCGAGCTGCTTGGCGCGCGCGGTGCCGAAGTGCTCGAAAGAGACTGTGGTGGTGGCATTCTCGGCCGCATACCGGGAGAAGGCCGCACCCGCGGCGGCGATGTCGCTGCGCTGGGCGGCGTCGAGGACGAACTCGATCGGCTCGACCGCGGGCAGGCCCTGCGGCTGCGCACCCGACCGCGCGGCGTGCTCGGATGCGGGCGTCTCCAGCAGTGTGTCCACGAACGACAGGATGGTGGTGCCGTCCAGCCCACAGTGCTCCACGTTGATACCGGCCTGCCCGTCGCCGAAGACGATGAACGACACCGCCTTGTCGAACCACCGGTTTGCGCTGTCGCCGTGCAGCAGCTGGTCGCAGGCCTGCAATTCGTCGCGCGGGGTGAAATCCTCCAGACACACGCAGAACAGCGCGGTCTCGATAGTGTCCAGTGCCACGGCGTTCGCCGGTTCGGCACGCAACGCCTGTCTACTCGCAGCCCATTCGGCGCGCGCCTTGGTGGTGAGATGTCCGACCGCGGTATCGGTGCGGGCCGAGCGCGCGCCCGCCTTCAACACCGCCCGCAGTCCGTCGGCGAGGTCGTCGAGCGCGTACGGCACACCGTCCGCGCCGATCACGTCCATCCGAAACATGCTGCCGCGGAAGAACACCACGATGTGCCTGGCATCCGAGTGGCCCGGCCATTCATCGCTGTAGGGCACCCGCACCGAGTCCTGCGGCGCGCCGGGAATCCGGGTCTCGGAGAACAGATACTTGTTCTGCCACATCGACAGCCGCTGCCCGCGCTGGGTGACCGGCGGGATAGTCTCCGCGTCGAGAGCCAGCTTGTAGTCGACGGCGGCGGCGATGATCCCGGCGCCGCGCTCCACCTGACCTGCGGCGGTGGAGGTGGCCAGCGGGGTTTCGTCGCGGAAGAGGAAGAAGAAGTTGGCGTTCAACGCGATTCGGTCGCGCCTGCCCAGGTACCGCGAGGGCCAGAACCGGTCGAGCCAGCTGCCCACACCCGGAGTCGCGTCGTATTCCGCCAGCGCCGCGTGCAGGGTCCGGCCGTGCCCATCCGGGCGAAGCAGGTCGGCGACCGCCGCTTCGGTAGTTGCGAATTCGGCCGCGGTCAGCAGCGGTGCGCACCACTCGAGCAGTCGGGCGCAGCTGTCCTCCAGCGTCGGCAGGGGCACCCGGGGCAGGTGGTCGTCGGCGGCGAAGGTGCGTTGGCTCACGACTGCGCCTCGCTGGCGCTCAGCTCCGTCGTGCCCCATGGGCGCTGTGACACGGTTCGCTCGCGGTGCTCGCTCAATGCAGTTCCTCGGGGTCGGCGTTTTTGGGTAGCGGGCGGGAGATAAAGAGGTTGGCGTAGAGCCAACCCTCGGTTTCGTGGCCGGTGGTGTCGATACCATTGTCGGACAGGGTGTTCAGCACCTGCGCACGTTCGGCTTCGGAGGCGAACCTGCGTTGTTCGTAGACGCCGGGCGCCTGCTCGGTGCGATAGCCGAGCGCAGCCAGCTCCGCGGCGATCGGTTCGAAACTGAACATCCGCAAGACAAAGTGTGCCATCCACGGCCGTCTACATGGGTGCGCAAGCGCGACCCGAGCCAGAGTCTTCTCCGTGACGTAACCGACGCACCCGGTGGAGACCACGATATCGGCGGTGGCCAGCGTGGCGCGCTGCGCCTCGGTCGGGTCGGCGGCCTCGAGGTCGGCGTGCACGGTGTCGTGCAGGAATCCGGCGGCGTGCGCGTAGGACAGGGCCGGGCTGGCGGCATCCATGCCGATGAAGCGGACGCCGGGCACGCGGTCGTCGGCGTCCAGACGGGCGCGGTCGCGGGCGATCAGGCCCACCTGGTCGACCTCGTCGGCCTTGCGGTAGTGCTCGGCGAGCTCGCTGATGGTGGTGTCGAATCGCAACAGCGCCGCGTTCACACCGTAGGAACAGCCGATGTCGAGCACCGTCAGGGTGGCCACCCGCGCGGAGGCGCGGTATTCCCGAATCTGTTGCTGGAAGAATGGTTTCGCCAGTTCCGGAATCCGATAGTCCAGTTCGGACATCCGGGCGTAGTACTCGCGGGGATCTGGACGGTGGTAGATATCGTCGAAGGAGGCTTTCCCAGTCGTGTGTAACGGCACTGGCACTAGTTCGTTCCTCTCGGGTCGAGCTGTGGTCTGCCGACTGAACGGCGTCCTACTCAGTCGAGCAGTCGGTCGCCCCGGACGGCATCGGCCGCGGCTAGGTGATCGGGCAGTACCCGGCCGAACAGTTGTCGGGTCCGTTCGACGCTGCCGATGACACCGGGCCGATCGGTATAGGCGAAGATCGCCGAATGCCGTTGCGCGGCGCCCTCGACCGGGGACACCCGGTGCAGCGAGAAGCGGCCCCGGAACAACTGCAGGTCACCGGGTCGCAGCTCGAGCCGCTGGATGAGGTGCCCGCCCGCGCCAGTCAGCACGGAACGGACGTCGTCGAGGTTCTCGCCGTGCGGTGAGCGGATGTTCGGGCAGTACTCGAAGACACCACCCGTCGCCGCGGGCCGGGTCAGCATGCTGACGGTGAATTCGTTGGTGTCGAAGTGCCACGGGTGCGACATTCCCGGCGCAACCACGTTGAGGCACAGTCCGGCAAGGGGATCCGCGAATTCGTGCAATTCGGTCAGTCCGAAACAGTCGGCGACGAATCGCTGGAAGTGTTCGTTGATGTAAAGCCGGTGGATCAGCGCCTCGGCCGGAATACGGTCGCGCGGCACGAACGCATTCCCGCGCACCAGCACGATCCGGCCCGGATGATCTTCTGGCAGTTCGGTATCCAGCGGAATGTTGTAGGCGTTCACATGCTCGACCTCGTAATGAGCGTCGGGCGCGATCGCCTCCCCCTGCGCCCGCAGCGTCTCGATCAGCTCCGGCCGGATGAACTCCCGCAGTATGGTGCAGCCGCTGTCGTCCAGCTCCGCGCGGGCTCGCGCCACCGCGTCCCGCCAGCCTGGCCCACCCGGATCCGCGAGCGAATACCGTGCCGTGTCGACTATCTCGTCTAGAACACCCGACGCTGCCATGGCGTCATTTTGGTAGAGCAATCGCAGACACGCCCGGGATTCGACAAGATTGCCAGTGACTACAGTCACACCTACCAGCTGCGCTCACATACGTTGCGGCACAGTAACTCTCGCCATGTCGCACGTTCTCACAACTCGGTGGCTCGAATCCTTGTGACACGTAACAAGATCAACGCACCGCCGGTCCTCAGCCACGCGCACGTAACGCGTCTTCCAGGTCCGCGATCGTCAGGCCGATCAGCGAATCCCGAAAGACGCGACCCGGTGCCTCGGGCACCGCGATCTCGCACGGGACTACGATGACGGCGGAGCCCGCGGACTGGGCCGCGCGGGCGCCGGTGGGCGAATCCTCGATGGCCACGCAGTGCCGCGGGTCCACACCGAGCAGTTCGGCGGCGCGCAGGTAGATGTCGGCCGCGGGCTTGCCGTAGGCGACTTCGTCGCCGCAGACCGACTCGTCGAAGAAGTCGCGGCCGAGAGTGTCGAGTCCGAATTCAGTGAGCGACCGTTTGGTATTGGTGACCAGCGCGGTCGGGAGTCCCGCCGCCCGGACCAGAGCCAGCGCGTCTTTCGCGCCGGGACGCCACGGGATCGGACCGGTCATCAGCTCGGTCACCCGCGCTTCGAGGAAGTCACCAGCGGCCTGCACGGCAGCCGTCGTCGCTTCGATACCGAGGCCGTCGAACATCAGGCGCAGCGCGTCGGGTCCCGAGGCGCCGATCAGCGCGTGCCGCAGTTCGTCGGTCATCTCGTGGCCGTGCGCGCGGGCCAGATCACGGACGCCGATATCCCATAGCTTCTCCGAATCGAGCAGCGTGCCGTCCATATCCCACAGCACACCGGCCAAGCGCACGGATTCCGCTGCCGCACCGGCCGTCGGATCCTCGGCCGCCTCCATGGTTCGCTCGCTCACGGTGCGCTAAGTCTCCTTCGTTTCGCCGACTACGTGCCCGAGGCCGCGATCAGCAGTCGCCCATTGTCCGACGCGACCTGAATCCACCGGTTCTCCGAGGAGGTCGAGCCATTGTTCAGGCTATAGGTCAGCGATACGACCGCTCGGTTCTCACCGTTTGGTGTGATGGCCCCCACGCTCACCGAGCGGATGGTGGACCAGAACCGGGCATAGGCGTCGTACCCACCGGTCTGCGCCTGGTACGACGGCGACAGTTGCGTCCAGGCGGCGCCGACGTTGCCGGGCAGCATCCCGTAGTAGCTCTGGATGAATTGCGCGATCCGGTCGATGGTGACTGGGCCGAACGGCGCCGTCGTGACGGTGGTGGCAGGCGGGCGCGTGGTCGTCTGGTTGCCCGACGGGCTCGGCGTGGCCGACGCCGACGACGGGGCCGCGGACGAACTGGGTTGTGGCGCCGGGGTGGTCGTGGCCACCGGTGGTTCCTGCTGCGCGGGCCCGACCACGTTCGGCGAGGACTGGTCCGGATTCTCCGTGGTTGTCGAGGTGACTGGCCCGGCCGGTGGCGTTGCGGTGGCACCGTTGTCGCCACTGCGGTTGGCGGCCAGAGCCAGTCCGACCACGATGAGCACCGCGACGACGGCGACCGCCGCCACGGCGATCAGGCGACCGCGGGACTGCCCGTCGCCGGTGCCGCCGGGCAGCGTGCCACCCGCGCCGGTCGGCGGCTGTGGCGTCGCAGCGGCCGCGGCCAGCGCGGATCCCGCGGGCGAGGCCAAGGCCGCCGCCGAGATCACCTCGGTCGCATTCGCCGTATCGGCCGCGGTGTCGTCGCCAGGGGTGGACAGCACAGTCGTCGCGTCGGTCCCGGGAGCGGGCATGGTCTTCGTTACCGCCGGAGCGGGCGCCAACGCCGGAGTACGGCCCGCCGCAACGGCTTCCATCGCCTCCTGCGCCTCCCGCATGCTCGGACGCGCGTCGATCGTCGGGGCCAGCAATCGCATCAGCACCGGCCCGAGCGCACCCGCCTGCTTCGGCGGTGGAATGTCCCCGCGCGCCACCGCGTGCAGCACGGCAAGCGGATTGTCGCCCTCACCGAACGGCGGCGATCCCTCGACCGCCGCGTACAGCGTGGACCCGAGCGCGAACACGTCGGAGGCGGGCTCCGGGTTCTCCCCGCGCGCCACCTCCGGCGCGAGATACGCGGGCGTGCCCGCCAGGAAGCCGGTCGCGGTGACCGTCACATCGCCGACCGCGCGGGAGATGCCGAAGTCGGTGATCTTCACCGTGCCGTCGTCGCCGACCAGCAGGTTCGCAGGTTTCACGTCCCGGTGCATGATGCCCGCGTCGTGCGCGGCGGCCAGTGCGTCCGCCGCTTGGGCGCCGATACGCGCGACCTCGGTGGGCGGCAGGGTGCGCTTGCCGGACAGTTTCGCCGCCAGGCTCGGCGCATCCATGTATTCCATGACCAGCCACGGCTGGCCGTCCTCTTCCGCGACATCGAAGACGGTGATCGCGTTCGGATGATGCAGCCGGGCGGCGATCCGGCCCTCGCGCATCGCCCGCAGCCGCGCCTCGATGGCGGCCGACCGGGACAGGCCGGGCGCGAGCAGCAACTGCTTGACCGCGACGGTGCGCCGCAAGCGGACATCCGTGCCCCGCCAGACCACGCCCATGGCACCAGCGCCGATCGGATCCGTGATCCGATACCGTCCCGCGATCAACCGATCCGAGGTCATGGTGTTGTACCCCTCCTGCTTGCCCGCCGACCTCGCATGGCAGACATTTCCGCGCCCGTCCGCGAGATTCGAACATTCCGAGTCATTCAGCACTCCGCGCCTAAGCGGAAATCATCGAAAATCCTACGCGCGGAAGTACTTTGCAGCCGAATACAGCAGGACGAAGGCACCCGCCGACTGCTTTGGATGCAGTTGCAACGGTTCCGACAATGTCATACCCGACTGAGATACATCCACCAGCAGGCGAGTTTTCTCGTGATTCAGCAGGTCATTGCAGGCCCCTCCTACGAAAACAGCCCGGCGCGTCCCGGGTCCGGAATATCCGGCAACCGCCCTCCACCTGCGCCGCGATTGCATATTTCGAGGTAATCACGGTCGTGAACAGTCCCGCGATCCAGCGGGATCCGCTGCGTCGAAAATCACAACGCCCCATTCGGTCGGATCAACAATGTGACGCTCCGATCCGCGGGTCGCGATCGCGTGGTGTCGAGCCGTGTGGCCCGACACGCGGCGCGACGATCGCGCACCGTCAGGCGTTGAAGTACTTCGCCTCCGGATGCAGCAGCACGAACGCGTCCGTCGACTGCTCCGGGTGCAGCTGCAGTTCTTCGGAAAGCTCCACGCCGATTCGAGCGGCTTCCAGCAGGTCCACCAGCTTCGCGCGGTCCTCCAGTTCGGGGCAGGCACCGTAGCCGAAGGAGTAGCGCGCGCCGCGGTAGCCGAGCTTGAAGTAGTCCTGCACGTCGTCCGGATCGGAATCAGCGACCGCATGCCCTTCCAGCACCAACTCTTCGCGGACTCGCCGGTGCCAGTACTCCGCGAGCGCCTCGGTGAGCTGCACGCCGATGCCGTGCACCTCGAGGTAGTCGCGGTAGTTGTCCGCGGCGAACAGTTCGTTGGCGAAGTCGGCGATCGGCTGACCCATGGTGACCAGCTGGAACGGCAACACATCCACCTGACCGGTCCGCGTCGCCTGCTCACGCGAGCGGATGAAGTCGGCGATGCACAGGAACCGGTCGCGCTGCTGACGCGGGAAGATGAAGCGATAGCGTTCCGGCGCATCCGGATTGGGCTCGGTCAGCACGATCACGTCGTCGCCCACGGACACCGCGGGGAAGTACCCGTACACCACCGCGGCATGCTGCAGCACGTTCTCGGTGCTGAGCCGATCCAGCCAATACCGCAGCCGCGGCCTGCCCTCGGTCTCCACCAGTTCCTCGTAGCTCGGGCCGTCGCCGCCGCGCTGCCCGCGCAAGCCCCATTGGCCGAGGAACAGGGCGCGCTCGTCGAGCAGGCCCGAATATTCGTGCAACGAGAGACCTCTCACCACGCGGGTGCCCCAGAACGGGGGTACCGGCACCGGCAGGTCCGCGGCCACGTCGGAGCGGGCGGGCACCTCGACCGGCACCTCGACCGCCTTGCGCTCTTCGGCGATGCGCTTGGACCGCTCGTGGCGCGCCTTGCGTTCGGCGGCCTTCTCGCGCTCCGCGATCGCCTCCGGGCTGTCCGGGTCGATCCCGCCGCCGCGCTTGCGAGTCATGATGTCGTCCATCAGCCGCAGGCCCTCGAACGCGTCGCGGGCGTAGTGCACGTCGCCCTCGTACACCTCGGTCAGGTCGTTCTCGACGTAACCGCGGGTCAGCGCCGCGCCACCGAGCAACACCGGGAACTGCTCGGCCACGCCCTTGGTGTTGAGCTCCTGCAGATTCTCCTTCATCACCACGGTCGACTTCACCAGCAGCCCGGACATGCCGATCACGTCCGCCTTCTTGTCGACGGCCGCGTCCAGGATGGCCGCGATGGGCTGCTTGATACCGAGGTTCACCACCTCGTAGCCATTGTTGGACAGGATGATGTCGACCAGGTTCTTGCCGATGTCGTGCACATCGCCCTTGACGGTGGCCAGCACAATGCGGCCCTTGCCGCTGTCGTCGGTGGCGTCCATGTGCGGCTCCAGGTAGGCGACGGCGGTCTTCATCACCTCGGCCGACTGCAGCACGAACGGCAGCTGCATCTGGCCGGAGCCGAACAGCTCGCCGACAGTCTTCATGCCCGACAGCAGCGTCTCATTGATGATATCCAGCGGCGGCACCTCGTGCATCGCCTCGTCGAGGTCGGCTTCCATGCCGTTGCGTTCGCCGTCCACGATGCGCCGCGCCAGGCGGTCGAACAGCGGCAGCGCGGCCATTTCCTCGGCCCGTGACTCGCGTGACGACGAGGTCGACACGCCCTCGAACAGTCCCATCAGCTTCTGTAGCGGGTCGTAGTCCTCACCGCGGCGGTCGTACACCAGATCCAGTGCGGTTTCGCGCTGTTGTTCCGGAATGCGGGCGATCGGCAGGATCTTCGAGGCGTGCACGATCGCGGAATCCAGTCCGGCCTGGACACATTCGTGCATGAACACCGAGTTCAGCACTTGGCGTGCGGCCGGGTTGAGGCCGAAGGAGATGTTGGACAGGCCGAGGGTGGTCTGCACGTCCGGGTGCTTGCTCTTCAACAGCCGGATGGCCTCGATGGTTTCGACGCCGTCGCGGCGTGACTCCTCCTGGCCGGTGCCGAGCGTGAAGGTCAGCGTGTCGATGATGATGTCGCTCTCCAGCAGACCCCAATTGCCGGTGATGTCGGCGATCAGGCGCTCGGCGATCGCTACCTTCTTCTGCGCGGTGCGGGCCTGGCCCTCCTCGTCGATGGTCAGCGCGACCACCGCGGCGCCGTGCTCGGCGACCAGCTTCATCGTCTGCTGGAAGCGGGACTCGGGGCCGTCGCCGTCCTCGTAGTTGACCGAGTTGACCGCGCAGCGACCACCCAGGTGCTGCAAACCGGCCTGCAGCACCGGGGTTTCGGTGGAGTCGAGCATGATCGGCAAGGTCGACGCTGTGGCCAGACGGCTCGCGAGGGCCTCCATGTCCTTGGTGCCGTCGCGGCCGACGTAATCGACGCACAGGTCGAGCATGTGCGCGCCGTCGCGGGTCTGGTCCTTGGCGATGTCCAGGCACTTCTGCCAGTCCTCGGCGAGCATCGCCTCGCGGAACGCCTTGGAGCCGTTGGCATTCGTGCGCTCGCCGATCATCAGGACGCTGGCGTCCTGCTGGAATGGGACCGCGCTGTACATGCTCGACACGCTCGGCTCGTGCACCGGTGCACGGCGCGCGTCGATCGGCGGCAGCGTCGGCTCGACCTCGCGCACCGCGGCGGTAACCTGACGAATGTGCTCGGGCGTGGTGCCGCAGCAGCCGCCGACCAGGGCTAGCCCGAACTCGGAGACGAAGCCGCGCAACGCCGTTGCCAGCTCTTCGGGGGTCAGCGGGTACTCCGCGCCGTTCGCGCCGAGGATGGGCAGACCGGCGTTCGGCATCACCGACACCGGCATCCGGGCGTGCCGGGACAGATGGCGCAGGTGCTCGCTCATCTCGGCCGGACCGGTCGCGCAGTTCAACCCGATCATGTCGATGCCCAGCGGCTCCAATGCGGTCAGCGCCGCACCGATCTCACTGCCGACCAGCATGGTGCCGGTGGTCTCCACGGTGACGTGGGTGATGATCGGAATCCGCCTCCCCAGCTTGGCCATCGCACGCTGGCTGCCGGTGACCGCGGCTTTCACCTGCAGTAGGTCCTGGCAGGTCTCGATCAGGATGGCGTCGGCGCCGCCGTCGAGAATGCCGAGGGCCGCCTCGGTGTAGGCGTCGCGCAACGCGGCGAAGGGTGCATGCCCCAGCGTCGGCAGCTTGGTGCCCGGCCCCATCGATCCGAGCACATAGCGTGGGGCGCCATCCGCGCTCGGCCCCATGTCGTCGGCCACCTCGCGTGCCAGTCGGGTGCCGAGCTCGGACAGATCGCGGATCCGGTCGGCGATATCATAGTCGGCGAGGTTAGGCAGATTGCAGCCGAAGGTATTGGTCTCGACCGCGTCCGCGCCCGCCTCGAAGTACGCGCGGTGGATGCTGCGCAGCACGTCCGGGCGGGTGTCGTTGAGAATTTCGTTGCAGCCCTCGAGCCCGCGGAAGTCGTCGAGGGTGAGATCGGCTGCCTGCAACATGGTGCCCATCGCGCCATCGCCGATGACGACACGCCGACGGAGCGTGTCGAGAAGCGTGGTATCGAACTCGGCCGGAGTGGACGCAGACATGTGATCAAGCGTAATGGGCAGGTGCGACAACCCTAACCACCCTGTAGGTGTCCGGCGCCACACCGCACAGACGGGGTGGCGAGCCGTCCGCCCTCGCCCACCACGGCGCGCCAGTCTTACGCGCGCCGTTCGCCGCCCGGCTCAGGCGGCGGCGAACACGCCGCGCCGCAGGCGCGGCCAGACAACACGGCACCTCTTTTCGTCTTACGCCGTAGGCTGACCGGGGTGAACTCCAGTGAATCCCCGGTGTCACCCGAGCCGGAACTGCCCACATTGCGGGATCCGGTGCTCATCGCCGCCTTCGAGGGCTGGAACGATGCTGGCGACGCGGCCAGCGGCGCCGTCGAGCATCTGGAACTGATCTGGGATGCCGAGCCGCTTGCCGAACTCGATTCCGAGGACTACTACGACTACCAGGTCAATCGACCAACGGTGCGCCAAGTCGATGGCGTGACCAGGGAAATCCAGTGGCCCTCCACCATGTTGTCGGTGTGTTCGCCGCCGGGCAGCGAGCGCGACATCGTGCTGCTGCGCGGCATCGAACCGAATATGCGCTGGCGCAGCTTCTGCGACGACCTGCTCGAGTTCATCGAACAGCTGGGCGTGCAAACCGTCGTCATTCTCGGCGCGCTGCTCGCCGACACTCCGCACACTCGTCCGGTTCCGGTGACCGGCTCCGCCTATAGCAAGGAGGCGGCCGAGCGGTTCAATCTGGAACAGACCCGCTACGAGGGGCCGACGGGAATCACCGGGGTGCTGCAGGATCAGTGTGTGAAGGCCGGCGTGCCCGCGGTGTCGTTCTGGGCCGCTGTGCCGCATTATGTCTCGCAGCCGCCGAACCCGAAGGCGACCATCGCGCTGCTGCATCGGGTGGAGGACGTGCTCGACATCGAGGTTCCGCTTGGTGAACTGCCCACACAGGCCGAGGACTGGGAGACCGCGGTCAACGAGATGACCGTCGGCGACGACGAAATCAGCGAGTACGTGCGCTCGCTCGAGGAACGCGGCGACGCGGCAGTCGAAATCAATGACGCGATGGCCAAGATCGACGGCGACGCCATCGCCGCCGAATTCGAAAAGTACCTGCGCAGGCGTGGTCCGGGCAGCTTCGGTCTGTAGCCGGCGCGGCTGCACCCGGATCTCGCTCTGCTGCTGAGCACTCCGGGATCCACGGGTTCGCCGAAACTGGTGCGACTGTCCTGGTATCGAACGCGTCCGCCATCGCCGAGTACCTGTCCATCGGCCCGACTGATCGTGCCGCGACGACACTTCCGATGTTCTACTGCTACGGGCTGTCGGTCCTGCACACTCACCTGCTGCGCGGCGCGAGCCTGCTGCTCACCGAACGATCGGTACTCGACGACCAGTTCTGGGACGAGGTCCGCACTCACAGGGTTCTTCGCGCTGGGCCGGGCGGCCGCGAAGACGCGCACGATCTGGCAGCGTCTAGTGGTGAGCGCGGTCGTATTAGGGTCGGTGCCCGGCTATTTCGGCATGCACGATCGGGAACAACTCGTCATGGCAGGGCTGTTGCTGCTGATCTGGCTGCCCGCGATCCGGGTACCGGCGCTGGTACATGCCCGCGCTGCGGAAAAGTTCAGCTCTCGAGCGTCAGGACTTGGGCCGCCGCCTCGTTGGCCAGTTTCGCGATCAGAATGTCTCGCGGAATCGTCTGGCCGGCAAAGTGATCGAGTGACGGCACCACCACGTGGTGCGCATCGGCACGCTTGAGCTCCTGTGTCAGCTCGGCCAGGGCCGTACCGTCACCCGAAGTCGATTCATGGAACGTTGCGGCGAAGCAGAGGCCCTCCTCGCGGGCGAGGGTGCGCAGTGCATCCTCGAGCTCATCGCTGTGGCCGTCGGCCAGATCGTCACGCAAGTATCCATAGATCAACGCTTCCACCCGAACCTCCGTTGGATTGGGATCGCTGTTCTCTAATGTGGATCACCCCAGGTAGGGGCACTGCGCAGCTGCAGGGACAAATGTATACATCTCGAGCCAGGCAAACTCTCCGCGCCCATATCCAGCATGTAGGACGGCAAACTGCGAATGCAGCTGTCAACCCAGTGACATCTGTATGCCCTATTCGGGCCACCGAGCGTTAACTGGTGCGATACTACAAACGTGGCCGCTGGAGACGATCGACCCGTCTGGGCTGTCCGGATGCGCTCTGAGCGCGACGCGCGGGGGTGGTCACAAGCCGACGCTGTCCGCGTGATGCGTATGAAGTCATCCCACAACTTGCCGACAGACAGTACACTCCTGCGCAACTGGCGTCGCTGGGAATCGGGCGAGTCGCGGCCGGATGATTTCTATGCCCCTATCATTGCCGCCGCCTTCGACACCGTGTCTGCGGCATTCTTCCCCAAGGCCAGGCCGAACAGGGACGATGAGCTGCTCTCCGCCACCGGCATGGACACCCTGGAATTCATCGGCAGACTGCGCATGTCGGATGTCTCCACCCCCACCCTCGACGCCATCCGGATCACCGCCGAGCGACTGTGCTGCGAGTATCCTTACGCCGATCCGCATGAACTACACAGCGAGGGAACCGCGTGGTTGCGGCGCATTACCTCGTTGCTGGACGGCCGCCTGACGTTATCGCAACATCGCGAAATACTGGCGCTCGCTGGATGGGTCGCGCTGCTGGTCGGTTGCGTGGATTACGACCTCGGCCGACGCACCACCGCAGAGGCGACCCGCCGCGCCGCCCACTCGCTCGGCCAGGAGGCCGAGAACGCCGAAATCATCAGCTGGAGTGCGGAAATGGCGGCCTGGTTTGCTCTCACCCAGGGCAACTATCGGGGTGCTATCGAGGCCGTCGACGCCGCACCGGAGACCAGCCAGAGCCTCGGCGTCGGCGTCCAGTTGTGCGCACAGCGTGCGAAGGCGTGGGCCCGGCTCGGCGAACGCCGACAGGTCGAAGCCTCCCTCGATCAGGGCCGAGCAATCTTGCAACGACTCGACCATCCGTCCAATCTGGACAACCATTTCGTCGTCGATCCGCAAAAGTTCGACTTCTACGCGATGGATTGCTGCCGCGTCGCCGGCGAGGACACCCTCGCCGAATCCTATGCACGCGAAGTAATCCGCAACTCCACCCGAGCCGACGGCACCATCCGCAACCCCATGCGAGTCTCGGAAGCCCGACTGACCCTGGCCGTCGTCGCCGTCCGCGACCGCGACCTGGAACTGGCCGTCCACGAAGGCATGCGCGCGTTCTCCGGCAAGCGCCGCTCGCTGCCCTCGCTGATGTGGATCGCGGGCGAGGCGGCGCGCGAGATCATCGAACGCTTCCCCGGCGATCCGCGGACCCTGGTGTACCTCGACCAGTTGCGCACACTGTCCGCCGAATGACCGGCGCGCACAAGCCCCGGCAACATCGGGCAAAACGCCATAGTCCCTGTGCCTTTGGTAGACATTCCCTCGGAGTTCTGCGAGTTTCAAGCATTCCGAGGCACGCCGAATTGGGGTCGGTCGTGTCGGTGGCGACCGGCCCGCTACTACCCTGTTCCCGGTGACCGACTCCGTCGACGGCTTGCCGAGTGCCGCGCCCGCACTGTGGGACGAGCGGCTGCGGCTGTTTTCCTTCGCTACGGCGGAGAAGCGCTCCGAGTACCTGTGGGTGTTGCGGGCGTTCGACAGCGCTCGAGCGGCGTATGTGGTGTTGCTGCATGCCGATGACGTGGCCGAGTGGATCGAGCGCAACGGCGGACACCCGCAGGCCGACTCGGTCGAGGGCGACGGGCGGCTGGAGGTGCCGCGGCTGACGGGTGCCGAGATCGGGCCGCTACTTGACCAGCTGCATCAGTGGGGGGTCCTCGAGCGCAGCTATGACGGGACGCGGGCGGCCACCCTCGCGGAGTATCGCAATCGGCATTACGTCTACCAACTCACGCAAGCCGGGTTCCAGGCGTATCGCGCGGTCGCGGGGGTTCTGGAGTCCCGGTTGGACGAGGCTTCGCTGTCGCGGCTGGTGTTGCCGGAGCTCTTGGCCGATCTGCACGCGCTGGCCGAGGCCAATCGCGCCGGTGACGCGGAACGGGTCTACCGGACGCTGCGGCGGCTCGACGCCACGCTGTCGGATATGGCCGCCCGAGCGGCGCACTTCTATCTCTCGCTCGGGAATATGGTGCGCACCACCGAGATCACGCCCGAGTCCTTCCTGGCACACAAGGATGCGCTGCTGGCGCATATGCGCGACTTCAGCATGGATCTCGCTCGCTTCGCACCCCGACTGGCCGCGGCCATCGGTGATATCGAAGAGACCGGGGTCGGGGATCTGATCGAGCGGGCGGCGGGCTGCGACGAACGAGTTCTGTTGAGTATCGCTGAGCGGCAGGCGGATTGGCGGGCGCGGTGGCAGGGCTTGCGGATGTGGTTCGTGGCGGCCGCGCCGGAGTCCGGTGAGTCGTCCTCGACCGAGGCGGACCGGCTGCGCGAGGCCACGATGAGCGCAATCGCGGCGGTGTTGTCGCTGCTGCGGCGGGTGACCGAGACGCGTCGCGGCGGGGTGAGTCGCGAGTCTGCGCTGCGGCACCTGGCCGGGTGGTTCACCGCCGCCCCAACCACCGACAGTGCGCACGCCCTGTTCGATACGGTGTTCGGCCTCGGCAGGCCGCGGCATCTGGCCTTGGAGCACCCCGATGCGGAGTTGATTCCGGCGGCTCGGTCCTGGTGGGAGGCGCCACCATTGGAGATTTCGCGGACCTTGGCGGAGACCGGAAGGCCGCCGCAGGCGGGGGCGCCTGCGCGAATTCAACGCAACGACGCGGGAATTCGCCGGTTGCGGGAGGCGCAATTGGATGCGCAGCGGGCTCGGGCGGACGCCGCGAAGTCCCTGGCCGCCGCCGATGTGCATGATCGGGTGCTCGATGAGCGGGAGACCGAGGTGTTGTTGCGGTTGCTCGACGCGGCGTCCACGGCATGGGTGCCGGTTAGTGGGCGGGTCGACGGGACTACCGGCTCGGACAGCGGGGTCACGCTGACGGTGTCGGAGCATCCGGGCTCCACGGTGGTGCGTACCGTGCGCGGGCTGCTGCACCTGAACAGTCGCAAGCTCGACGTGCGGCAAACGACCCAGACACGGACGTCGGCCGGTAGATCCGAATCACGTGGGGGGAGAGCATGATTCACGCACGCCGCATCGGTTCGCTGGCACTGGGCAACTACCAGCGCGCGGCCCGGGTGGTTCTCGCCAACCACCTGGTCACCCGCACCTATCCGGACCGGATCGCGCTGCCGCTGATTCGCCGCTGGGCCACCGAGTTGCGCGAAGACCTTGCCGAGTTGTTCGGTTATCGCCTGGAGGTCACCGAGACCACGGCCCGGGTGTTCCCGGTGATCGACCGGCTCGACCCCGGCAAGCCCGCCCGCACTGTCGCGGACCGCATCTTCGACCGCCGCCGCTATGCCTATCTCGCGCTGGCACTGGCCGCGCTGGGCCGCGCCGGAGACCAGATCACCCTGTCCGAGTTGGCCGATCAGGTTGCCGCCTACACCGGCAGGGTCGACGGTCTCGAGCTGTCCCCGGACCGTGCGGCGGACCGCGACGCCTTCGTCGACGCGATCGGCTGGCTCGCGGCCAGGGGCGCCCTCACCCTCGCCGATGGCGACGCGAGCGGGTGGGCTACCGACCCGGAGGCGGGCGAGGCGCTCTACCACATCGACCGCCCGGTGGTGTTCGCCCTGTTCCGGCCGCCGCGCGCCCTACAGCACCTGCATAGCGTGGAGGGCTTGCTCACCGAGGACGCGATGGCCCATCCGGCAGGCCCGGCGCACGCCTCCGACAGCACCCGCCGGGTCCGCAGGACACTGGTCGAACGCCCGGTCGTCTACGCCGAGGACCTGGCCGCCAGCGAACGTCCCCTGCTCGCGCAGGACCGCGTGGTGGCGGATGTGGAGCTGTTCACCGGGCTGCGGGCCGAGCGTCGCGCGGAAGGCGTCGCGCTGATCGATACCTCCGGGCGGCTGTCGGACGTCCGGTTCCCCGGCACCGGCACACTCGCCCAGGTGGCACTGCTGCTGGTCGGTGAGATCGCCGACCGGGTCCTCGACATCGATCACCCGATGCCGCAACGCCCGAGCGCCGATCCCGCGACCGCACTGGCCACGCAACTCGACGAAGCCATCCCGGAATCCACGGTCTTCACCCCGCTCGCCGATCTTCCCTCGACGGATGTCGTTCCCGGCCCACCGGATTCGACCGACGAGGCACCGGAAGAAGTGACCTATCCGTTCATCGAATCGTCCTGGGTCCGCGAAACCGTCCAAGCGCTCACCGACCGCTACGGCCTCACCTTCGCCGCCCCATGGCAGGCCGACGTCCCCGGTCTCACCGCCGAGGTCGTCGCCCTCTTGGAACGCCTGCGCCTGATCCAGGCGGTCGACGACGGATTGATCATACTGCCCGCCCTGGCCCGCTATCGCGGCGTGGTCGTCACGGTGCGGACGAAACGAACCGCGGAACTCTTCGTCACCGCCTCCGACACCCTCGGGGCCGACAGCGTTGGTACGGAAGGGATTTAGATCATGTCGCTCATTCACGGCGGAGTGCGGTTCGTCCCGACCCGCGCCGGGATCATCAATCTGTGGGACTACCGCGATCAGGAATTCTGCTTCGCCGACGGCAGGCTGGTGCTGCGCGGTCCCAATGGTTCCGGCAAGACCAAGGCGCTCGAGGTGCTGTTTCCGTTCGTGCTGGACGGCCGGATCGAGCCGCGCAGGCTCAACCCGTTCGCCGGTGAAGAGCGCACGATGAAGTCGAACCTGTTGTACCGCAAGCAGGAATCGGCCTACTCCTACGTGTGGATGGAGTTCGCCCGCGGCAACCGGTCGGACCCGGAGGTGGTGACCGTCGGTATCGGGATGCGGGCGACCCGCTCCTCCGACAAGGTCACCCGTTGGTACTTCGTTGCCGACGGCCGTGCGGGCGTGGACTTTTCGCTGATCGGACCGGACGATCGCCCGCTGACCCGCAAGCAGCTGGCCGAGCAGATCGGTACCGACGCCATTGTGGATCGGCCGGTCGAATACCGCACCGCCATCGACGCGCGCATGTTCGGCCTCGGCACCCAGCGCTACGACCAGCTGATCAACCTGATCCTCACGTTGCGCCGCCCCCAGCTGGCCAAACACCTGGATCCGCACGGCCTTTCGCAGGCACTCACCGACGGCCTGCGTCCCCTCGACGAGCAGCTGATCCTCGATGCGGCCCGGTCGTTCAGCGATATGGAGGAGGTCGGCCGCACCCTAGAGGGACTGGTGCACGCAGACTCCGCTACCAGGGTCTTCGTCGGGGTGTATCGGAAATACCTTGCGGTGCAGGCGAAGACCGATGTCGATCAGGTCAGCGCCCGCATCGACGCGGTAACTCACTCCAGCACCGCACTGTTCGCCGCTACCGTGCTGCGGCAGCGGCGCGAGAACGAGCGCACCGCCGCCGAGGCACGCGCCGACGACGCCGACCGCTCCTACGAGCAGGCCCTCTCCGACCGGGAAACGCTGCGACGCTCCAGCGCCTACGAGGGCAAACAGCAGCTCGACGATCTCGCCGACGCGGTCCGCAGGCTGGAGACCTCGGCCGGCGTGCACGGCGACAAGGCACTCGAGGCGCGCCAGACGCTCGATCAGCGCGGTCAGGAGGGCGAACGCGCTAAGGCGTCGGTGCACAACGCGACCGCGGCACTGGCCCGTGGCGAGGACGAATTGCGCACCGCCGCCGAGGAAGCGGGCATCAACTGGACCGCACTGCCGGAGCAGGCCCGCGCGGATCAGTTGATCGCGGCAGTCCGCGGGCAGGCCGAGGAGCGCGACGCCGACGTGCGCGCGGTCCGCAAGGCGCTTGGTCTGATGGATTCCGCTGCCGCCGAACGGACCAGGGCCGAACGGCTCGCCGAACGAGCCAGGGAGTTGCGTGAATCCGCCGCCGCCGAGGTCGCGCACGCCCAGGCGGCCGTCGTGCTGGCGCGCACCGAGGCGTCAGGTGCGCTGCATGCCTGGTGGGACGCGCATCGAGAGGTATACTCCCCCATCGCGAACGGCCTATTCGAGGCCATGGATGCCGCGCTGGCGCACGCCGGTACCGACGAGGTGGCCGGTATCACCGAGGTGCTCGCCGAGCACGCCGAACCACTGCTCGACGAGATACGCAACCGTCGTCAGAATGCCCGCGCCACCGCGGCGGCCGCAGCCGAACGGATCACCGGGCTCACCGCCGAACGCGACGAGGTCGCGGCCCAGCGCGACGATGCGCCACCGGTTTTCGCGGCCCGCACCGGCGTCCGCGACGGTAGGCCCGGCGCACCCCTGTGGCGTCTGGTCCGCTTCGCCGACGACATCACGCCCGCTGCCGCCGCCGGAATCGAGGCGGCCCTGCACGCCGCGGACCTGCTCGACGGCTGGATCTGCGCCGACGACAAACTCCCGTCCGACAGCTCCGACCAGTTCCTGGTTCCCCTGCCTGCCGAACAGCGGCCGTCCGGTCGCACGCTCGCCGATGTCCTTGTCGTAGAGGATGATTCCGTCGAACTCACTGTGCCCACAGAGATGGTCGCGGAGGTCCTCGCCTCGATCGCCCTGCACGACAACGACTCCGATCTCGGTACCGGGGTCGCGGTCAGCACGACGGGCGGATTCCGGCAGGGCGTGCAGGTGGGCCACCACCACAAGTCCGATGCGGAGTTCATTGGCGCCACCGCACGCGCCAAGCGCCGCGAGATCCGGCTCACCGAGTTGGCGGCCGCGATCGAGGCGGCCCAGGAATCACAGCGGCAGGCGCAGGCCGACGAGACGGCCGCGGCCGCCGAACTCGCGCGAATCTCCGTGGTCGCCAAGGCATTACCGCGGCCCACTGCGGTATCCGCGGCCCTGCGTTCGGTGTCGGAGTCCGCGGGCATGATGCGGTCCCGGTCCGAATCGGCCCTGCAAGCCGAACGCGATCTCGACCAGGCGGTCGCCGAGGTGTCCGCGGTCGAGAAGAAGCTGCGCGCCACCGCGGTCACCCATCGCACCCCGCGCGACGCCCGCGAAATCGACGCACTGGCCGCCGCCATCCGGCATTTCGAGAATACCGGAACGGGCCTGCTGCGCCTGCGCACCGACCACGAACGGGAGCGCGAACGCGAACGCGAGAGCGCCGACCGCTACGACGAGGCGCGCGATCTCGCCGAGGCGTTCGCCGAGGAGGCCGAGGCTGCACAGGCGGGCTATCAGGAACAGCTGCGCAAGTTGGAGACGCTGCGCGAGGCGCTCGGCGCGGGCGCCGCCGATATCGATCGGAACCTCGAACAGGCGCGCGAGAAGATCGAGGCGACCAGGGCCGAGCAGAAGGCCGCCCGCAAGGCCGCCAACGAAGCGATCGAGGCGGTCGGCGATGCCGAGGCCGCCTACCGGACCGCACACGAAGCGCTCGGCACCGCACTCACCGAGGTGCTGGTCGACGTGAAAAGCCTCGCCCCGTACGCGCACCCGGATCTGCTCACGCTACTCGGCGCACCGTCCGACGGCCGCTGGCCAAGCAGCGACGCCGCCTGGTCCACGCCCGAACAGCTGCTCTACCGGATCGCTGCCGCGGGCTCAGAGGCCGAACCACAGGTGCTCCCCAAGGAAGTCGCCGAACTCTTCGAAAGCCTGGTCACCGCAACGATTTCGGTGCGCGCGGGTGAGACCGCCCGCAAGTCCATCCGTAGCGCGGTGACCGCGGCATTGCAGGAGTTCGACGCCGCGCTCGCCGCCTGCGGCCGCGACTACCGGCTGCAATGGGATGCCGCCGACGGGCTCACCGTCGTGCAGGTCCAGGACGACCACGGCGTATCGGCGCTTGCCGATTTCGCGACCCGCATCGACCAGGCCCGATATGATCAAGAACTGCTGCTCACCGACGCCGAGCGCCGCATCCTCGAGGACGCGCTGCTCACCGGGTTGGCGCAGCAGATCTACGAACGCACCAGCGACGCCCGCGATCTCATCGCCCGGATGGGCGCGGAGATGAAGCAGCGACGCATGTCCTCCGGTAACACCATCGGCGTGCACTGGGTGTTAGCCGACACGCTGTCGGATGCCGCGCGCGCCATGTGCAAGCTGCTCGACCGGGACGCGTCCTCGTTAGTCGCCGAGGATCTGGCGGCGATCCGCGCCCACTTCGCCTCCGAGATCCGGACCGCGAGGGCCGCGCACCCAGAGCGCTCCTACCCCGAAATCCTGGCCGCGACACTGGACTACCGAACCTGGCGGGTGTTCTCCTTCACCCTCATCTCCGCCGACGGCAGTGAGGACAAGCTGACCGTCGCCCGGCACAGTGCGCTGTCCGGCGGAGAGCAGTCGGTGTCGTTGCACCTGCCGCTGTTCGCCGCCGCCCACGTCATGCTCTACTCCGCAGACCCGCAGGCCCCGCGTCTGCTGGCGCTGGACGAGGCCTTCGCCGGTGTCGACGACAACGGCCGCAGCGAATTACTCGGCCTCAGTGTGCAATTCGATCTGGACCTGTTCATGACCGGCTATGACCTGTGGATCACATACCCGCACGTCCCCGGTTGCGCGCACTACGACCTGGCCCATTCCGCCGCCGAGAACACCGTAAGCGCGACGCTGTTGATATGGGACAGCGGTGACCTGCTGGCCGAGCACGACGGCACCGATCTCACCACCGCCCTCGGCTCCCCCAACCGCCGCCGCGTCCCGAAAACCATCGAGGGCGGGCTCACCCTGCCGAATATGCCCGGCGATCAGACCTTGATGGCCAGCGCGCCGGATACCGCCTCGGTGAGCTGATCGGTCACCCGCTCGGCGGACCAGTGCTGCTGTGCGGTGAGATCGTAGATTCACCCGTTCGTCGAAGATTGTGATCCACAGCAGGACGGCGTAGGTCCGCGAGGCCTACCGCCGGATCGAACCGCTGCTCGACGGCGATCCGCTGTAATTCCTACCGCTCGCTCGCGTCCGCGCGCAGCGGCGGGCAGACCATGCTCGGCACGGTCGCGAGTTTGAAGTGCCACCACTCGTTTTCGTAGATCGTGCACAGCCCCCACCGATTACCGTTCGTCTCGAGCCATTGCGCACCGGCACGCGGACCGACATCGATGGCCTGACCCGACACGTGTGTCGACTCCGAGGGCGGCAGTACCCAGCGCCGCGCCTCCTCCGGGCTGCCGTAGGTCCGCAGCCCGTCGAGCCACATCGCCTCCTGCTCCTCCGGCGTGCGGTACCCCGAGGTGATGGACAGATCCACACCCTCGGCGTGCGCCTCGTTCTCCGCCAGCGTGTAGGCCAGCGCGAGCTTCGGCTCGAGCCCGTCGGTCCCGGCCGCCGAGCTGGTCACCACGCGCTGATCGACCGACGCGGCGGCCGCGGTGGGCATCGACAATGCGGTGGCCACGAGCGCCGGCAGCATTGCCGCGGGTAGGCCGAGCAGGATCCGATTCCTCTGCACACTGCGTGTCAGCAACATATCGGCGATACTAAAGCGCTCCTCCGCCGGTCCAGGTCGGACGCCACGGCCCGACCGCGCGACATGGGTTCACTTCACAGTGCGTGTGTCCCCGATCGACGAAGCGTGAGCCGGGTCTTCGAATTCAGCAACACACCGGCGAATGTGCTGACAGCAGGATGTCCTCAGGACGCCGTAGCCAGAAAACCCTTGCGGGCGTATGCGTTACCGACGAGCAAGGCCGAACCGGCGTGTGCGTCGGCGTGTTGTCCACAGGAAAGATCGTTGTCCACAATCTATTCCAGTGTTGTGGATCACTTCGGGACGGGCGCTGCTATTACCGATTCCGGAACCTACCGAGCCTGTACGAGTTTCAGCACGGCATCCGTGTCCGAATTGTCGACGAACTCGACCCACACCCGATCCCCCGTCCGCAACGGCCGATCGGCCTCGATCACCGCATCGCGCACGGTGAACTCGTCGACGATTCGGGTCACCACACCGAAGCCGCCGTCCTCCGCAAACGCCACACCGGCGACCGGGGTGACATTTCCGTGTCCGCGTAGTTGCCCTTGTGGCGGTCAGACGCCCAGTTCAGACGTGTTTCAGTCGCGTTCCTTCGACCGCGTCCGCACCCGAAGGGCGATAGGCTTCTGCGTTTCGGCGAAGAAATCGTTGCCCTTGTCGTCGACGACGACGAACGCCGGAAAATCTTCGACCTCGATCTTCCAGACGGCTTCCATGCCCAGTTCCTGATACTCGAGCACCTCGACGGATTTAATGCAGTCCAGCGCCAGCCGCGCGGCTGGTCCGCCGATCGAGCCTAGGTAAAAACCGCCGTACTCCTTGCATGCCTTGGTCACCTGGGCCGAGCGATTGCCCTTGGCCAGCATGACGAACGAGCCGCCAGCGGCCTGGAACTGATCGACGTAGGAGTCCATGCGACCGGCCGTGGTCGGGCCGAAGGATCCCGACGCGTAGCCCTCGGGCGTCTTCGCGGGACCGGCGTAGTAGACGGCCATATCGCGCAGGTACTCCGGCATGGGCTCGCCCGCGTCGAGCCGCTCCTTGATCTTGGCGTGTGCGATATCGCGCGCGACCACCAGCGGGCCGGTCAGCGAAAGCCGGGTCTTCACCGGGTATTTCGACAGTTCGGCACGAATCTCCGACATCGGCCGGTTCAGGTCGATCTGCACCACCTCGCCACCGAGGATGGAGTCGGTCTGCTCGGGCAGGTAGTGCGCGGGCTCGCGCTCGAGCTGCTCCAGGAACACACCCTCCGGGGTTATCTTGGCCAGCGCCTGCCGGTCGGCCGAGCAGGAAACCGCGATCGCGACCGGGCAGCTGGCGCCGTGCCGGGGCAGGCGCACGACGCGCACATCGTGGCAGAAGTACTTGCCGCCGAATTGGGCGCCTATACCGAACTCCTGGGTGAGCTCGAAGACTTCTTCTTCGAGCTCCAGATCCCGGAAGGCATGGGCCGCAAGGGAACCCTCGGTCGGCAGGCTGTCCAGGTAGTGCGCGGATGCGTATTTGGCCGTCTTCAGCGCGAATTCGGCACTGGTGCCGCCGATTACGACCGCAAGGTGGTATGGCGGGCAGGCCGCGGTGCCCAGCGAGCGGATCTTCTCGTCCAGGAACTCCAGCATGCGCTCCGGGTTGAGCACCGCCTTGGTCTCCTGATACAGGAAGGACTTGTTCGCCGAACCGCCGCCCTTGGCCATGAACAGGAACTTGTAGGCCGGATGCGCGGGATCGCCTGCGGTGGAGTACAACTCGATCTGCGCGGGCAGATTGGTCCCGGTGTTCTTCTCGTCCCACATGGTGACGGGCGCGAGCTGCGAGTAGCGCAGGTTCAGCTTGGTGTAGGCATCGAACACGCCACGGCTGATCCATTCAGCGTCGTCCACGCCGGTCAGCACGCCCTCGGACTTCTTGCCCATCACGATCGCGGTGCCGGTGTCCTGGCACATCGGCAGGATTCCGCCCGCGGAGATGTTGACGTTCTTGAGCAGGTCCAGCGCGACGAAGCGGTCATTGCCGCTGGACTCCGGGTCATCGATGATCTTGCGCAGCTGGGACAGATGTGCGGGCCGCAGGTAGTGGCTGATGTCGTGCATCGCCTCGGCGGTCAGCAGCCGCAGCGCCTCGGGCTCGACCTGCAGGAAGGTGCGGCCGTTGTTTTCGAAAGTGCTGACGCCCTCGGTGGTGATCAACCGATAGGGGGTGTCGTCGGCGCCGATCGGCAGCAGATCTGAATAGCGGAACTCCGGCGCGGTCACGGGTCGCACTCCTATGGGCGGCGGGGCTGGGGCTCGGGCACAGGCGGGCCTGGGACTGAAGCACAGCCAGGGGCTGGTCACTAGCACGCCGAGCCTATCCACCACACCGCGAAGGACCGATGCTTAGGCAACCCTTTGTATAGGCATTACCCGAAAAGGTTGCACGTTCAACCCCCGTGGTGCTACCTCTCAATTCTGACAAGTTGTCACCGGGCCCAGGGGCGCGCGACAATTTACATGACACGTCATAGTTTGGAGCGCTATCGTGACCGATGCCCATTGGCTCAATGACATCGAAATGCGCGCGTGGCTCGGCTTCGTGCGCACCCGCGACCTCATCGCCGCGGCGGTCGGGCGCGACTCGTCCCGCCAGTCGAACCTCACCTACGTCGAATACTCGGTGCTGGCATATCTCGCCGGCGAGCCGGATCACCGCCTGACCTTCGCCGATCTGGCCGCCAAGCTGGAGTGGTCGCAGAGCAGGCTCTCTCATCAGATCACCCGAATGGAGAAACGCGGCCTGGTGGCCAGGGAACCGATCCCCGACGACGCCCGCCGCACCGCCGCCCGGCTCTCCCCGCGTGGCGCCGACGTCTTGTCGACCGCAGCGCCCGCGCACGTCCAGAGCGTGCGCAAACACATGGTCGATGTGCTCGATCGCCAGCAATTAGCCGCGCTCGCCGACATCTACGACACGCTGCTGACCCACCATCGAAAAGCGGCGGCCCCGGACTGACTGCCCGAGCCCGCCGATCGACGAATCTATCCGGCCACCACGGCTTCCGTGGCCGGGCGCGTGGAAACCTCCGCAGGGCGGGCCGGGATGCCGAGCGCCCGCTCAAAGCCCTCCGGCACGATCAGATCCGACCGGTCCAGATCCTGCACCGAGGTCTTGCGCAGACCGAGCAGTGCCGAATCGATGCCGCCGCGCAGGATATCGAGGACGTTCTCGACGCCCGCCTGGCCGTTCGCGGCGAGGCCCCACAGGTAGGCGCGCCCGATCATGACCGCGCGGGCGCCGAGCGCGACCGCCTTGACGACATCGCTGCCGCGGCGGATGCCGCCGTCGAGCACCACGTCGATCTGGGAGCCGACGGCGTCTGCCACCACCGGCAGGGCACGAATCGCGGCGGGGGTACCGTCGAGATTGTTGCCGCCGTGGTTGGACACCGAGATGCCCGCGACGCCCGAATCGACCGCGCGCAGTGCGTCGTCCACCCGCATCACGCCCTTGAGCATGACCGGCCCCGCCCACTGTTCGCAGATCCAGCGCACGTCCGCCCAGTCGGGTGCAGGGGTGCCCATCCATTCGCCGTAGGCGCCGAAGAATCCGGGAGCGGGACCGCCGCCGATGGCCATGTTCGGTGCGGTGAGGTCGGGAATGCGCCCGGACTTGAGGTAGGTGCTCAGCCAGCGCGGCTTGATCAGGGTCTGCGGCGCGAACCGCAGCATGGCCGGCAGGTCGAGCTTCTCCGGGATCACCGGGCTGCCCCAGTCGCGTCCGTGCGAGAACGACCAGTCCAGGGTGAGGATCAGGCCGACCGCGCCCGCCGCCTTGGCCCGGTCCATTCGCTGCAGGATTTCGTCCTTGCTGCCACACCAGTACAACTGGAAGAAGGTCGACGGGTTGGCCGCGATGACCTCTTCGATGGGCTTGCTGGCAAACGAGCTGAGCCCCATGGCGATGCCGCGTGCCGCCGCCGCGCGTGCGACGGCCACCTCACCGTCGGGGTGTACCGCCTGCACGCCGGTGGGCGAAATCAGCACCGGCATCGAAAGCTGCTGTCCCAGTATGGTTGTCGACTGGTCACGGTCGCCGATCGGGCCCGCGACGTGCGGCGCGAAACCCAGTTCGGTGAACGCCCGCTGGTTTTCCTCGATGGTCTGGCCGCGCTCCGAGCCGGCGATCAGCGCGCTGTACACGGATTTCGGCAGTCGTTTCTTCGCGCGCCGCTGCGCCTCGGCGACTGTTTCGAACCACGGGTTCATGTTCGGGTCCTTTCCCGGGAAGCCACCGGCCACCACAGCCGGGTTTTGTCATTCAGGTCGGTAGTCAGATGCGCGAGCAGCGCGGCGCCTTCGTCGGCGTTCGCGCCGACGGGGTCGCCGAGGACGCCGTTGGCGCTGACCGCGCGGACTCCCCCGGCTCGCAGTAGCGGCAGGATTTCGGCAAGTGGCCGGGTGTCACCAGCGGCGGCACGCTCCGCGCGAACCAGGTCAGGGCGCAGCGCCAGCGCGATCGCGGTCTCCGAGCGTCCCGCGTGCGGGTCGCCCTCGTATCGGGGCATATACACGCGCACGTCGCGAGACTCGCCGCGCAGCGACTCGCCCGCCTTGCCCAACGGTTCGAGGTTGCCGCCGTGCCCGCTGACCAGCAGGATGCGGTCGAAGGTATCGGTGGCCGAACGGCACAGCTCCACGATCAGCAACTCCAACGCGGCCTGACCGATCGACATAGTGCCGGGAAACCCCGCGTGCTCTCCGCTCGAGCCGTACGGAATCGCCGGCGCGACAAGTACATCCGGGCGCAGCGCGGCCAGTCGCGTGCACAATGCCACCGCGATATCGGTATCGGTGGACAGCGGCAGGTGCGGGCCGTGCTGTTCGGTCGCGCCCACCGGCACGGCCAGGATCACGCCCGCGGCGGCGCGCTCGCCCGCCTCGGGCCACGTGAGATCCGCCACCAACATGACGCGAGATTATCGTCAGTCACTGACATAATCAATAGCCGTGACACCCGAGCCGAATCGCACCACACGTGGCCGCCCGCGCGGCACCACCAAGCGCGAACTCGAATTGATCGCCATGCGACTGTTCACCGAACAGGGCTTCGACGACACGACGGTCGAGCAGATCGCCGCGGCCGCGGGCATCAGCGGGCGCACCTTCTTCCGCTACTTCCCCACCAAGGCCGAGGTGCTCTGGTACCAGTTCGACGACGAGGTCACCGCATTGCGTGAAGCCTTCGCCACGGTGCCCGACGACGTTCCGATGATGACCGCAGTGCGTCGAGTCGTGGTGAACGCCAACCGATATCGCGCCGAGGACGTCCCCGAGCTACGTGTCCGCATGCACCTGGTTGCCGCCATCCCGGCCCTGACCGCCACCGCGGGCGCGCACTACGACGCCTGGGAACGCGCGGTCAGCGCCTTCGCCGCGCAGCGGCTCGGCCAGCCCGAGGACAGCCTGCTCCCACTGGCAGTCGGCCGCACCACCCTGGCCGCCGCGCGCGCCGCCTTCGACGCCTGGCTCGCCCGTGCCGACGCGGACCTAACCGTCTACCTCGACGAGGCGCTGGCGGGCCTGTCACGTGGATTCGCCCCACCCGCATGAACCTCAGGCGAACTATCGGCAGGTTTCACCGGCGACCTTGATGGGGTATGACTAGGCTCGGTATCGGCGAGCAGCCGAACGCACGACTATCCCGACAAACCCGTCGAAAGGGGCTGGTAATTTCCATGTCCGAGGTGTCCATGAGCCTTTCGGCGGACTCGCTGCCCGCTGGGACGATCGACAACCTGCTGCCTCAGCTCGTTGAACATCTACGCCAGAATCGCACCGCACTGCGCGAAGAATGGGCCCGCCGCATCGGTGACGCCCAGTTGCTTTCCGCCATGACCCCTGAGGAAATCTTCTCCGAGGCCACCTCCGTCTACGACAACTACGTCGAGGTGCTCGAAACCGGTAGCGCCGAGGCGCTGCAGGCCTACGCGCGCGACCTGTCCGAACGCATCATTCCGCGAGGCGTCGAGACCGACGAGGTCATCGGCATCGTCCTGCTCCTGCGTGACGTGCTGGCCCGCTCGCTGTTCGAGAAATACCAGGCCGACTTCGAATTACTCAACGCGGTACTAGATGCCTACGAGCCCGCCGCCAACCGCATCGCCAACACCGTGACCGTATCGTTCGTGCAGGAACGCGAACGCGTCATCCGGCAACAGCAGGAAGCCATCCGCGAGCTGTCCACCCCAGTGCTGCAGGTCCGCGAGCAGCTGCTCATCCTGCCGATCATCGGTGTGCTCGACAGTCAGCGCGCCCGCCAGCTCACCGAGCAGTTGCTGCGCGCCATTCGGGCCAACCGCGCCAAGGTCGTCGTCATCGACATCACCGGTGTGCCCGCGATCGACTCCACGGTGGCAAACCACCTGGTACAGACCGTCGACGCGTCCGGCCTGATGGGCGCGAACGTCATCATCACCGGTCTGTCCTCGGAAATCGCGCTCACCCTCGTGACCATCGGGCTCGATCTGTCGAAGATGAACGCTGTCGGCGACCTGCAGGGCGGCATCGAAGAAGCCGAGCGCTTACTGGGTTACGAGGTGACCCGCGTGACGGATCGACCCATCGAACGCGACGGACGCTGATCGGGCGCACTCATGCCGGTTCCGATACTCAAGCAAGGCACCTTTCTCATAGCGTCGGTCCAATCAGCGTTGACCGACGCCGATACCGAGCGCCTGCAGGACGACCTGATGAAGCAGGTCAGCAAATATCGGGCGCACGGCATCATCGTCGACGTCACAGCCATCGACGTGATGGATTCCTTCGCGGCGAGATCGCTGCGAACCATCGCGCACATGACGCAGCTCCGCGGCGCCGAAACGGTCATCGTCGGATTGCAACCCGAAGTCGCGTTCGCCATGGTGCAGCTCGGGCTAACGTTCGAAGATATGCACACTGCCCTCGATCTCGAAGAGGGCCTCGCTTGGCTGAACCGCAAGACGCCAGCCCGTCGCCAGCGAGATGGTCGTGACAGTGGCCGCTGAGAACTTGGTGATCGCGGTCAGGGTGTCCGGTGACATCGTTATCGCGCGACAGGCCGGACGCGAACTGGCAGCCAAGCTCGGATTTTCCCTGACCGACCGCACGATGATCTCGACCGCGATATCCGAGATCGCCCGCAATATCACCAGTTACGCAGGCAGCGGTGAGATCCGGTTGCTCGTCGATGACCGGGAGGGTCGGCAGGCGCTGGTGGTACAGGCCGAGGACCAGGGTCCCGGCATACTCGACATCGCCCGTGCGCTGGACGACGGCTACTCGACGGGACGCGGCCTCGGACTAGGACTACCCGGCGCCCGGCGATTAATGGATCGGCTGAACGTGGATTCGGCACCCGGCAAGGGCACGTTGGTAGAGATGTGGAAGTGGGTACCCAACGGTGCATGAAGACGGGTTCATCGGCCGAATCGAGTGGGCGGTGGCTGGTCGCGCACTACCTGGGCAACACGTCTCCGGTGACCGCTGTGTCGTCCTCGACGCCGGCAGTGGCGGAGTGCTGTTCGCCGTCCTGGACGGGCTCGGGCATGGCGCCGCCGCCGCCGATGCCGCCGATCGGGCCGCGCAGGTGCTCTCCGAGAACCGCGCCGAACCATTGGACGTCCTGATGGTGCTCTGTCATCGGGCCATGGCCGAGACCCGCGGTGCGGCAGTGTCTTTGGCACTGTTCGATGCCGCCGACACGGTCCGCTGGCTCGGTGTCGGCAATGTCGATTCGCAGGTGCTGACCGCGGGTCCGATCGGGCTCACCATCCGCGCGACCGTGCTGCTGACCGGCGGCATCGTCGGCTATCGGCTACCGCACAACCTACAGCCGCAAACGGTTTCGGTGCGGCCCGGCGACCTACTGTTGATGTCAACCGACGGCCTCATCATCGACTCCCCGGAGAGCATCGACCTATCGAAGTCCACCGCCGAGATCACCGCCGACATTCTCGCCAAGCACGCCAAGGACACCGATGATGCCCTGGTGCTCGCCGCGCGCCATCGGGGCGGGCCACCGGATGTGACGACATGACCGCCGCGCTGGCCGCATTTCGGGACGCCTACGCGGATGCGCTACGGCGGCACCTGGATTCGCCGACACAGGCCGGTCTCGCGGAGGGCTACGACCTCGGCCGCCGCGCCCTCGTCGAAGGCATCAGCCTGCTCGATCTCACCGAGAACCACTTCCGCGTCGTGCAGGACGCGCAGCAGCCCGCAGACGAGCAGGACGCCAAGCTCGCGGAGACGGCGCTGGAATTCCTGCTCCAGACCCTCGCCGCGCTGGACATCGCCACCCGCGGCTTCCTCGACGGCAATCGCCGCTACGAGCAACAGCGTTCTCGCGCCGACGATCTCGCGGGCCGCGACGCGTTCCGCACCGCGCTGGTGGAGTCGCTGCAGGACGGTTTCTTCGTGGCCGACGCGCACGGCACCATCGTCGAGGTCAATTCCGCCTTCGGCGCGCTGACCGGCTACGGCGCCGCCGATATCCCCTACTCGCTGCCGCATCCATGGACGATGCCCGAGAGTCCGCGCTATCCCGATCTCGGTACCGAGGCACAGCGTTTCGTCATTCCGATCCAGCATCGCGACGGGCGCGTCGTGTGGCTGGCTGTGAGTACCAGCGCGCTCATCAAGCCGGAGAACAACGAGCAGATCTTCGTCGGCACCATCCGCGATGTCACCGCCGAACACGATGCCCAGGCCCGCGATCAGGCCGCCTCCCGGCTGGCCACGGCCGTCGGCGCGGCCACCAGCGTGGTGGAGGTGCTCGCGGTCGGGCTGGACGAGCTGCGGCGCACCATCGGCGCGGAAGTCGCGGTGGTGCAGGTCTGGCCGAGCCGCAATTCCGGACCGGAGGTGTATGTCTCCGGCGCCGCACAGTACGCGGAGCGGCCCGCGAACACCGGGCCGGGCGCGCCGGAGGCCGACGTGCTCGACGCACGAGCCCGAGCGTTGCTGGACCGGGCTCGGCGCAGGCCGGGCCGCAGCCTGGTCGCGATTCCGGAGGGCACCGACAGTTCCGAGGGTATCGTGGCGCCGCTCGGCGAAACCGGCGACGCCGCACTGTGGTTGCGCTTCGCTGCGCCGCGCGCCATCAGTGCCGCGGACTGGACGTTGTTCTCGCTGCTCATCGGTCATCTCAGCCTCGCGGTGCAGCGGGCGCGCAACTTCGATCAGGCCCGCTCGACCTCGCTGACCCTGCAGCGCGCGATGCTCGGCCCGATCGAGCTGCCGCCGCGGTTCTCCGTGCACTACGAGCCCGCGCTGCCACCATTGGAGATCGGCGGCGACTGGTATGACGTGGTGCCGCTGCAGGACAGGACGATCGGCATCGTGGTCGGCGACTGCGTCGGTCGAGGCTTGTCCGCCGCCGTGGTGATGGGCCAATTGCGCACGGCCGCAAAGACTCTGCTGCTGGGCGGCGCGGGTCCCGCGCAATTGCTCGCCGAACTCGACACCGTGGCAAGCCGCATTCCGGGCGCCATGTGCACCACGGTGTGCGCGGCCGTGCTCGATCCGGTGCGCGGGCTGGTCCGCTACAGCAGCGCGGGCCACATGCCGCCGATCCTGGCCGACGTCGGCCGGCCCGGCCGACTGCTCGAGGGCGGCCGCGCCGTGCCACTTGCCACCTTCGACACACCGCGGCGACCGGAGGCCACCACCGCGCTGTCCCCCGGTTCGACGCTGGTGCTGTTCACCGACGGACTGGTCGAACAGCGCGGCGTGGACATCGACGACAGTTTCGCCAATATCTCCGCGGTCCTCGCCGACACCGCGGCCAGACTGCCGCGCGAGGTGGCCGACGCGGTGCTGTCGCGGTTGCGCCCGGCCGCGGGCTACGACGACGACGTCGCCATGGTGGTCTACCGGCAGCCGCCAGCTCCGCTACAGCTGGACGTGCCCGCTCAGGCCGATCAACTGTCGGCGCTACGACGGAGCCTGAAGGCGTGGCTGGCCGCCGCGGCGGTACCGCACGATCTGGCGTCGGATCTGGTCGCAGCGGCCAACGAGGCGTGCAGCAACAGCATCGAACACGCCTACCTCGACGGCGAGCTGCAACACGTGGTGCTGACCGCCGAATGCGATACACAGACGGTGTCCATTGTGGTCGCCGACACCGGAACCTGGAAACCCCGCTCGGCCGACCCCGGCCACCGCGGCCGGGGCATCGACATGATGCGCGCACTGACCGAACAACTCGATATCGACCACACCGGACCGGGCACTCGCGTCCGCATGTCCGTCACCCTGCCCGCGATCAAATCGCCAGTGGCGAACCCGCTTCGCGGCACGAACCGCCAGGTTTCTGGGTGACGATGCAGCGAGAACGGCCGGTTCATGGCAGATTGTGATGATGTGACCAATACTTCCGGAGACGCGTATCCCCTCGCGGACACGATGACCACCGCGGTGACGTCCTACGACGCCGCAACCGTGCTGACGGTGGCCGGCGAGGTCGACCTAGCGACAGCGCCCGCGCTGGAGGCCGCGATCGAGGGCATTCTCAATGCCAAACCCGCGGCCCTGATCATCGACCTGACCGCGGTCAGTTTCCTCGCCTCGGCGGGCATGGCCGCGCTCGTCGGAGCGCACCAGCGGGCCGGGAAGGCAACGTCCATCGCCGTCGTCGCCGACGGCCCGGCGACCAGCCGTCAGCTCAAGATGACCAGCCTCGATCAGGTGTTCGCCCTGCATTCCACTCTGGACCAAGCGCTCGCCGCGACGCGCGAATCCTGAAGTCCGCTCGAACAATCCACGCTGGGCTCGCCGCACCGAATGCGGCGAGCCGCCAGCGCCTCAGCAGAGTTCGCGCAGCTGCTCGATCAGCTTGACCCGCTCACCGCGGGTGGCGGCCATCGGGACGACGTTGAGGACGGTGACACCCGCCTCGGCGAAGGCCGCGACCCGCTCCTTGACGTAACTCGCCGGGCCGACCAGGGAGATATCGCGCACCAGATCGTCCGGGACGACCTTGGCGGCCTCTTCCTTCTTGCCCGCCAGGTACAGCTCCTGGATACGGTCGGCCTCGGCGCCGTAGCCGTACTTGGTGGCCAGGGCGTGATAGAAGTTCTTGCCCTTGGCGCCCATGCCGCCGATGTAGAGGGCCAGATGCGGTTTCACGAATTCCAGTAGCGGCGTGACCTCTTCACCGATGGCCAGCGCCGGTCCGGCATACACGTCGAGCTCGCCGAGGATCGGATCACGTTTGGCCAGACCGGCATCCAGCGATTCGCCCCAGACTTCCTTGGCCTTCTCCGGCACGAAGAAGATCGGCTGCCAGCCCTCGGCGATCTCGGCGGCCAGCTCCACGTTCTTCGGGCCGAGCGCGGCGAGCAACACCGGAATGCGTTCGCGCACCGGGTGATTGATCAGCTTGAGCGGCTTGGCGAGGCCGGTGCCCTCGCCCGCGGGCAGCGGGATCTTGTAGTACTTGCCGTCGTATTCGAGCCGTTCGCGGCGCCACACCTTGCGGCAGATCTCCACCAATTCCCTGGTGCGGCCGATGGGGGCGTCGTAGGCCACGCCGTGGAAGCCCTCGATCACCTGCGGACCCGACGCGCCTAGGCCGAGCACGTAGCGGCCGTCGGAGACGAAGTCCAGGCCCGCCGCGGTCATCGCGGTCAGGCTGGGGGTGCGGGTGTAGATCTGCAGGATGCCCGAGGCCAGCTGCAAACGGGTGGTCTTGGCGGCCAGGTAACCCAGCGCGCTGACGGCGTCGAAGGAATATGCCTCGGGGACGAACACGATGTCTAGGCCGGCCCGCTCCAGATCGGCCACTTCCGCCGCCGCCTCTTTGAAACCGCCCGAGTAGTTGATGCCCAATCCGATCCGCATAACACTCAACATAACCGCAGCTACGGACCGGGCGTGCACCGGCCACCCGGGTGCGGGCGGTAGCGTATTCGCGGTAGTTCCCTGTTGTCCGAAGGAAACGAAAGGCCACCCGCCGTGTCGCAGCCCACCACGTCGCCCAAGGAAACTGCACCCTCGCTTGGCGGGGCCACGCTTGCGCAGTACCTGACCGACCTGGCCGCGAAGGTCCCCGCGCCCGGCGGTGGCGCGATCGCCGCGCTACACGCCGCCCAAGGGGCCGCGTTGATCGCGATGGTGGCGCGCTACACCACCCGGGCCAAGGACGCCGATCACCGTCCGGTCATCGATCGCATCATCGAAGCAGCCGACGCCGCTTGCGGGCGTGCGCTCGCCCTGGCCGATGCCGACGCGGGCGCCTTCACCGCCGTCGGCGAGGCATACAAGCTGCCGAAGTCGACCCCCGAGGAAGCCGCCGAGCGCACCGAAGCCATCGCCGCCGCGCTGATCGAGGCCGCCCGGGTGCCCGCCGCTGTCGTCGCCGAGGCCGATGAAATCCTGTCGCTTGCCGCGGAGTTGCTGCCGATCGGCAATCCGAACGTGGTCACCGATATCGGCGCCGCCGCCGATGCCGCCCGTGCCGCGGCGACCAGCTCGCAGCTCAATATCGAGATCAATGTTGCGTCCCTGACCGTCGACCAGGGTGGCCGATTCGCCCCCGTGCTGATGCGCATCGAGGAGATCACCGCACGCGCGGACGCATTGCACGCCGATGTACTGCACGTGGTACGCGGCTGACGCCGACGAGCGCCGCTTCGAGATCATCCGGCTGCTGTGGCGCGGCTGATATCGCTTGTACGACGGCCGATATCTGTCGCTGTCGGATGCCCGAGTGTTCGATCTGCCCGAACAATCGCCGGTTATCGCGGTGGCCGCGGGTGCTCGTTCCTCTAGAATGGATTTCTGTCTACCCACCATCTTGAAGGGGTGGAGCCATGAGGAGCGTACCTCGCTATCTGTTCCTTGCGACCATGGTGATGGCCTTGGCCGCGTTTGGGTCCGGCGCAGCATTCGCCACGTCGATCGGAACACCATCAGCCGCTTCGGTAGCGGCCGTCACGCCATCGGCCGGCCAAGAGGTCGGTATCGCACATCCGGTGACGATCCTGTTCGCCGGTGCCGTCGCGGATCGAGCCCGCACCGAGCGAACCGTCGACATCCGGTCCACCCAGCCGCTTCCCGGGACGTTCGCGTGGGCGAACGACCGCGAATTGACCTGGACGCCAACGGGATTCTTGCCCGCCAGCTCGCCCATTTCGGTGCAAATAGGCAGCGCCCGAACGGAATTCCGTACCAATGCCGGAATCGTGGCCGACGCCAATATGTCGAACCACACCTTTACCGTCACCGTCGGTGGTAGCGCACCGCGCGTCATGCCTGCCTCGATGGGCAAACCGGGTCGGGAAACACCGACCGGCACCTTCCCGATCCTCGAGCAGTTCCGTTCCCTCGTCTTCGATTCCCGCACCATCGGCATCCCGCTCAGCTCGCCCGAGGGTTATCTGCTCACCGGCGAGTACGCCGAAAGGCTCACCTGGGGTGGGGTTTTCGTCCACTCGGCACCCTGGTCGGTGGATTCCCAGGGCAACGCCAATGTCAGCCACGGCTGCATCAATCTGGCACCGGACGACGCCGCCTGGTATTACCAGATCGCGAGCGTCGGCGACCCGGTCTCCGCGCACTGGTAGACCGCCGACCATCCCCGCTTCCGACCCGGCCGGGGTCGGAAGGTGCCCCCGGTCACAAGCGGGGGAAGTACGTCGGGGTATGCGCGAGTTCCACATTCAAAGGCCCTGCGACGCAGCGGAAGTCGAATTCCAGTAGCTGTGGGGCGCTTGGGCGGTGATCACCCCCACCGATGTCGGCTCGGTATTGGGCGAGCTGCAGGCGCCCTGGTGGGTGGCGGGCGGCTGGGCGATCGACGCGTTCACCGGTTGCCGCCGCGAGCACAGTGATGTCGACGTGGCGATGTTCCGCACGGACCTGCCCCGCGCTGCGCGAGTCGGTCGGCGGCTGCACATCTGGTTGGCGGGGCCCGGACGGGATTCGTCCGGTCGACGAGCGCTTTCCCGATGTCGCCGATCAGGTGTAGCTGCGCGCGAATGCCTTGTCGCCCTGGCTGATCGACGTGCTGCTCAATCCCGACCAGCACGGCGTGTGGGTCAATCGACGCGACCGCTCCATGGTCGCCCCACTCGACGACACCCAGCGCGCCACCGTCCGCGGACACGTGCATCGGCATCACCCGGAGCACGAATGGCTCACGCTCATGGATGATATCGCTCGAGCCCCTCGCACAATGCGGCCGATGCGCAGTATCCTGCGGAGCTAACACAGTTGGGAACGAACGTGACGGTATGGCGTCTGATGAAGGGTGGGGCGATGGATCGACAGGAGACGCGCTCGCGGCCGCGCGAGAGCTACCAGGGTGGCTGGTCGGATTGGGCCGACCAGTTCCCCGTCGAACCGGATCCACCGAACGACCCGGACTACTTCTACGAAGACGAGGTCTACGCGCGCATGATCGACCGATCGCGGGGGCGGCGGTGGCGTCAGCGCGCGGCGAGCGCGCGACGTTGGCTGCCGGCTCTGCTCGGGTCCCTCGGGGCGGCCGCACTGCTCGCCGTCGCCTTCGCGCAATTCCGTGGTCCGGCACCGGCACCGGTCGCGTCATCCAATCCGACCCAGGTCGCCGCGTCGGCAACCGTTCCGGCCGCGCAATGCCCGGCCGGGCGTGTAGGTAACACAATCCGGGGCAACGGCGTGGGTGGCGTCGACTCCGGCCCCGCCGCGATCTTCGCCTTCCAATACGCCTACTACGTGGCACGCTCGAGCGAACAGGTCCGCGCCGTCGTCGCCCCCGACGCCGCCGTCTCCCCCGCCGCCGATATCCAACAGGGCATCGACAGCATCCCCGTCGGCACCATCCACTGCGTCACCATCACCCCGGGCGCTTTCGTCGGCCAATACCTTGTTCGAGTCAGCGAGCAGCGCCCGGACGCAAAATCCGTCTCCTACAACGCCCAACTGGTCACCACCGCCCGCACCGGCAACAAAACCCTCATCACCGCCATCACCGCAGCCCAGTAATCAAGGAATGCCGCGACATCGGCCGCAGGTCTGGGTTCGCCTCATACTTTGGGCGATTCGGAAGTAGACCGAGGTCCACTCGAACCGTGTGCCTGCCCAACGCGATCGAGCTGCCGACCCGGCCCTCCGGGGTCGCCGAGGCGCGGACACGGCGTCGGCCGCCGCCTCGGGTCCACACGAACCGGCCGAGGCGAAGGGCGCGCGACCCTTCGCCTCGGAGTTCAGACGCGGCGGGCCTTTTCGGCGGCCACGACGGCGTGGCGCATGAGCAGAGCGGTCGTGACGGGGCCGACGCCGCCGGGGACGGGGCTCAGCGCGGATGCCTTGCCGCGCACGGACTCCGCTTCGACATCGCCGACGATCTTGCCGTCGGGGGCCTCATTGGTGCCGACGTCGATCACGACCGCGCCCTCGCGAACGTGCTTGCCAGTGACCAGGCCGATGCGGCCTGCGGCAGCCACGACGATATCGGCGGCGGAGGTGACCGAGGGGAGGTCGGTGGTACGGGAATGGGCGATGGTGACGGTCGCGTTTTCGGCGAGCAGGAGTTGGGCCAGTGGCTTGCCGACGACGTTGGAACGGCCGACCACCGCGACATGCCGACCGGAGAGCGGGATTTCGTGATGCTTCAGGAGTTCGACGACTGCTTCGGACGTGGCGGGGACGAAGCCGTCGAGACCGGTGGCCAATAGACCCAGCGACAGCGGGCTGACGCCGTCGACATCCTTGGTGGCGACGATCGAGGAGCTCACGCCGTCCAGGGTGACGCCCGCGGGCAGTGGCGTCTGCAGCATGATCGCGTCGGCCGCGCGTTCCGCGCTGCGCGCGGTGAGTTCCTCACGGATGGTGGTCACGCTCGCGTCGGCGCCGAGATCGACGGTGTCGCAGACGATTCCGAGGCGTTCGGCGGCCTTGCGCAGTGAGTTGACGTACCAGGCGCTGGCTGGATCGTCATTGGCCACGATCAAGGCCAGCCGCGGCGCGGTACCGCTCGCGGTGAGCGCGGTAGCGCGCTCCTTGGTGTCGGCGTTGATGGCGGCGGCGAGTTCCTTGCCGGTCAGCGAAACGGTATCCACGTTATGACACCCTATCCGGCGCATCGCACCGCTGGCTCCGGCGGGCACCTCCGCGCCGGACCGGTTTGCCCTGGCACCGGAAATAAGCGGCGGATTAGGCCCCGGCAATTACGCGATTATGACCCGTACCAGTCGTATCGTTGTGGTTGCTTGCCCCGGCTAACTGTCAGCTGATCTACCGAGAAGCCCGTTTCATGCGCGGAAAGGTGTCGACTGAAGTGAAGATCTCGAGGCATTGGAAAACCCTGCTCGCGACCTCGTTCGCGGCCCTAACCATTACCGGTCTTGCCGGCGCGCCCGCCCAGGCGGCCCCGGATACCGACGCCCTCTACAACTCCGCCCAACGCAACTTCACCGACGGCAACGATGCCGCGGGCCGCTCCGAGCTGTGGCAACTGATCGGCGCGGATCCCTCCGACGCCGAGGCGCTGTCGCTGCAGGCGATTTGGTCGCACTACGCGGGTGACCTGCCCGCCACTGCCGCCGCGATGGCTCGCCTGTCCGCGGTCGACCCGGCCATGGCACAGGGCACCAACAACGTGCTCGGCGCCATCAGCGCCGCCGTCGGCACCCTGCCTAATCCGCTGCCCGCCCTCGTCGGCCCGCAAACCGGGATCGTGGTGTGCGGCTACGGCCTACAACCGGACGGGTCGCTACGTCCGGAGCTGGTGAACCGACTCATCGCGGCCTGGCTGCAGGCGATCGCCTCACCGTTCTCGCCGGTCGTGGTGACCGGCGGCAACCCGCAGAACGGCATTACCGAGGCCGAGGCCATGCGCGCCTGGCTGGTCGGCAAGGGCCTGCCCGCCAACCGCATCAATCTCGAGACCCGGGCCGGCTCGACCGTGCAGAACGCCCTGTTCAGCACCAGAATGCTGCGCGATCTCGGCGCGAACAGCGCGGTAGTGGTGTCCTCCCCCAACCACATTCGCCGCGCGGTCGCCGACTTCATGGTCGCCGGAACCCGGGTGGTCGGCGCCACCACCTCGCTGGAACAGCTGGTGTCACAGCTGCTGCCACCGGCAAAGCAGAACCAGCGCGGCATCTATCTCGACGCCACCCGGACGTTCCAGTTGTCCATCGCGCGCTAGCGCCGACCCGGATATCGGTTGGCCTGCACTGCGCGGGACCAGGCAGGATGTCCGGGTGAGACCAACGGGAAGTACCGATCTAGCCGCGCGCCTGCGCGCGGCCGGCTGCGTGTTCGCCGAAGAGGAAGCCGCGCTGCTGGCCACCGCAGCCGCGGAAACCGGCGCCGACTTGGAGATCCTGGTCGGACAACGGGTTTCGGGCACGCCGTTGGAGTATCTGCTCGGCTGGGCCGAGTTCCACGGGTTGCGCGTCGCAGTGGCGCCCGGGGTGTTCGTGCCACGGCAACGCACGGGATTCCTCGTCGACGAGGCCGCGGAGCTCGCGCGCGCACACTCTGGCGACAGCCTGCTTGTGGTCGATATGTGCTGCGGCTCGGGCGCATTGGGTCTCGCACTGGCGACGACACTGGCCGCCGAAGGACGTTTGATCGACCTCACTGCCGCCGACATCGAGCCCGCTGCCGTCGAGTGCGCGCGGCGCAATCTCACACCGATCGGCGCCCCGGTGTATGAGGGTGACCTGTTCGAGCCGCTCCCCCACGATCTGCGTGGGCGCATCGACATTCTCCTCGCGAACACCCCGTACGTGCCGTCCGAGATGATCGCGCACATGCCCCCGGAAGCACGTGACTATGAGCTACGCACGGCGCTTGACGGTGGCCCCGACGGTCTGGACATCTTCCGCCGAGTGGTCGACGCCGCGCAGACCTGGCTCGCGCCCGGCGGTCACCTCCTTGTCGAATCCAGCGCGGCACAGGCTCCGATCGCGACAGCCGCGCTGACCGACCACGGATTCACCGCCCGCGTTGCGGAATCCGAGGAGATGTACGCCACGGTCGTCATCGGTACGTGGCCTATGAACTGAACAAACATCAGAATCATTGCAGGTCAACGACTGTATCTGATACCTTCCGCGCCATGCATGACGAGGAGCGGCAACGGTAGACGTCCGGTCTCATCGTGCCGATGTCTGTCGGTTGGAGGAACGCCGAAGTACAGCGTCATGGTCTTGGCCCGCAGCTCTTCGGACATCCCCGGCACGCGATCGACAAAACCCGCTGTACCGCGATGGTTTGGGTATCGATGTACTCGAGCAAGCCCTCGTTGACGTTCACCGATCCGGCGTTGATTCGCGCGGCGACTTCTCGGCCGCGATCGGTGCGACGTGCCGCTGCTCGACGCGGTTGATCAAAGCGCGAACCCGTTCGTCGCCAGCGAGCCAATCGTCGAGCACCACGTTGACCGCGCCGCGCAGCAGGGCATACGGCTCCCACTGGACGGGAGCCATGGTGCGTGACGCGCGGTGGGCGATGCCCTGCGCGATCGATTCGGCGGCCTCGCTCACGCTGATGCGCCGACTGAGCGGCCATGGGAGCAGTGCGGCGACATTCGCGCCGAGCTCATCCTCGTCGAGGGCGGTACGAGTCATGCTGGTTTCGACGATGCCGAAATAGGCAATGCCCGCGGTGGCGCCGACCGCGGCGAGTTCCACCCGCAGCGCTCGGCCGAACTGCTCGACTGCGGCCTTGCTCACCATGTACGGCGATCCGGCCATGCCCGGCGCAAAGGCCGCCGCGGACGACACCACAACGACGTGGCCACGGGCGGCGACGATGTCGTCCAGCGCCGGGTGCACGGTGTTGAACACCCCGGTGAGGTTGACGCCGATCACGCGGTCGAAATCGGCGGGATTCATCGTCCTGATGGTCGCCGGTTCCGGGGCAACGCCCGCATTGGCGACCAGCACATCGATCCGGCCGAATCGTTCGCACACCCGAGATATGGCCTCGCGCATACCGATTCGATCGGACACGTCCGCGCGAACGACGAGCGCTCGCTCCCCCATCGATCGGCCCACCCGCGCCGCGGCGGGTTCGTCGATATCGATCAGCGCCACGAGCGCGCCCGCGCGATAGAGCTTTTCGGCCAGCGCACGACCGATGCCGGTACCCGCACCGGTGATCACGACCACCCGATCGCGCACGTCCAGCTCGGCGCCCGGGCTCGTCGCGAACGCCAGCAGTTGGCGTGCCAGTCCGAACACGAAGCTGCTCATCACACCCCTATCTCCGACGACTCGTCATCGAATCATCTTGTGCGCCGCCGATATTCGAAGCTACGGTCAGGGTACAGACCGGCATATCGGCGGGCTGCTCCAGCCGGACCACTTTTCGGCTGGGCCACAGCTGCTTCAGTTCACAAATCCAGTTCGAGCTCGCCACCGCGCGAGCGTGATACGCAGGTCAGCATCGCACTTTCACGGTCACCGTCGAGCAGTAACCGGTCCCGGTGGTCGATCCGGCCCGCCAGTACCCCCGCCCGGCAGGTCCCGCAGAACCCCTGCTGGCAGGAATACGCGACACCCGGCAGCGCCCGCCGGATCGCGGTCAGCGCGGATTCGTCGGCGGCGACATCGACATCGATCGCACTGCGGCGCAATCGAATCCGGAACGGCTCACCATCACGCACCGGCAGCGGCGAGAACCGCTCGGTGTGCAGCGACGCGGTCTGATCGTGCAGCGACAGCACCTCGCGCGCGGCGTCGGCCAGCGCGGGCGGGCCGCACACGTACACCGCGGCGCCGGTGGGCGTCTGCTCGAAGATCATCCGCGGATTCGGCACACCGAACTCGTCGTCCGGCCGCACCACCACGTCACCGCCGGTGTAGCCGGCAAGCTCGCACAAGAACGGCATCCGCGCCCGCGTCCGCCCGAAATACATCAGACGCCATGGTGTTCGGGCGCGCTCGGCGGCGGTGATCATCGGCAGGATCGGCGTGATCCCGATACCGCCTGCCACGAACAGATACTTCGGCGCCGAGATGAACGGGAACGCATTGCGCGGACCACGCACGGTCAGCAGGTCACCTGCGAACAGCCGCGCGTGGATCTCGCAGGACACGCCTTCGCCGTTCGCTATATGGCGCACCGCAATCCGGTACGAATAACGGTCCTCCGGATCGCCGTTCAGCGAATACTGCCGTTGCCGACCCGACGGCAGAAACACATCGATATGCGCACCCGGCGTCCAGGCGGGCAGCTGTGCACCATCCGGGTCGCGCAGGGTGAGGCTGACCACGCCTTCGGCCTCCGGCACGATCCGCTCGATCGCGAGCGGGAAGTCGTAACCGGAGTGCCGCACCGGCTGCGGACGCGAAAGAAGCTGCGCGGCAGTGCCTTCGACGAACACGCGCTTGTACACGTCGACCGCCGAGGCGAGTATCCGCAGCCCGGCTCCCGGCCGGAACGCCGCACCAACGCCCGTGGTCATGCGCTGGTCCGTGCCGCTGGCGATTGCGCGAGGTAGCGCAACGCGTTGTCCATGGGGCCGAGCTGGGAGGGATGGAAACCCGGCCGCAGGTACCGCGGAATCTCGGTGAAGAACGTGGTGAAGTTTGGCACCACGCCGCGCACCGATGCGCTGACCAGCTGCAGCGGCCAGAACCGTCCCTTGTCTCGCGAGGGGTCCTGATGGAACAGGTAGCCACCCGAAACCACAAACAGCGCAAGCAGTCCCGTGCTGGCGATGACCGCATGGCGCGCCTTGCGCGCGTAGCCGCCGTCGACGTACATGTACGCGTCGTAGACCACGCTGCGGTGTTCGACCTCCTCGGCGCCGTGCCAGCGGATGAGATCCAGCATCGCCGGATGCATTCCCTTCGCCGCGAGCTTGTCGTTGGTCAATAGCCATTCCCCGATGACGGCGGTGTAGTGCTCCATCCCGGCGAACAATGCCAGTCGCTCGCACAGCCATTCGCGTTTGGCGCGGCCGGTCAGCCCGTGGTCGCCGAGCACCCGATCGATCATCCAGCCGACCCGATCCACCATGGGGCCGACATCCAGCCCGAGCCGCTGCAGCTGTAGGCGCGCCTTTTCGTGGGAGCTCGCGTGCATCGTCTCCTGGCCGATGAAGCCACGCACTTCCTCGCGTAATCGCTCGTCGTCGATCAGCGGTAGGGCTTCGGCGAGCGCCTGCGCCATCGCTCGCTCCCCCTCGGGTAACACGAGGTGCATCACGTTGATGATGTGGGTCGCCATGACTTCACCAGGGATGTAGTGCAGCGGCACCGAATCGAAGTCGACGTCGCGCGCGTGGATGGCATGCGCCTGGTCAGGATAGGCAGAGCTCATGTGGTGGTCCTCACGTCTCGGTCCTGCAAAACCGCACCATTAATGTATTTCTGCCATCAGGTGATGTCAACATCACATGATGTCAACTTCTCGTTCGTGGGAGGATCGGGCCATGGACGACGAACCCGACGGATCGATACCGGGCATGCGCCGCTGGCGTGGTCGGCCGGCCGCCGACCGGATCGCCGCGCGCCGCGAACAACTCATCGAGGCCGCCATCGAGTTAATGGCCACTATCGGCGCCTCGGAAACCTCCATGCGCGGCGTCTGCAGGCAGGCCGGGCTCACCGAGCGCTACTTCTACGAAAGCTTCCCGAATCTCGACGCGCTGTTCACCACCGCTCTCGAGACGGTGGTCGTCGGCGCCCGCGACCGACTATTGGCGGCACTGGCCACGGCACCGGCCGATCCGGAAGGGCTGTTCCGCCATGCCATTTCGGCATTCACAGACTATCTCGTGGAAGATCGCAGGCGCGGCCGGATCATGTTCGTGGAATCCCAGGCCACCCGCGTGCTCGGCGAACGCGGCAATGAACTCATCGAGCAGTTCACCACCCCGATCGCGCTGACGATCGGACCGGGCACCGACGATCAACCGGCGCCGGACTCCGCCGACAACGCCCTGAACTCGCACGCCATCTTCGGTGCGATGGCCTACATGTACCGCCCGTGGCTGGACGGCGCCATCGACATGTCACGGGAACGGTTCGACGAACACTCGACCCGCGTGCTGCGCAATATCGCGGCCGCCCGGTCCTCCACCACAGCGCCCTAACCGTTGGTCGATGCCGGATCCAGCCGCTCGGCTCGCGCGAAGTTCATGGCGCTGTCGGTGATCTTGCCGTGGCGCAGGGCGACCAGGTCGCGTAGGTAGCTCATCCGCAGCAGCCACGGCGCTTTGGTGCCCTGGATCGGGAACTGGCTGGCCGCGCGCTGCACATAGCCGGGGTTGAAGTTCAGGAACAGCGACGCCGCGCCGACCGACGGATCGCGCACCGGCGTGCACCGCACGTATCCGTGCGCGTCCATGTGCCGCAGCAAGCGAACGATGTACTCGCAGACCAGGTCCGCCTTCAGCGTCCACGAGGCATTCGTGTACCCGATGATGTAGGCGAAGTTCGGCACGTCCGACAGCATCATCGCCTTGTAGGCCATGCGCTCCGACAGTGTGACAGGGCGGCCGTCCACGACCAGGTCCATACCGCCGAACGCCAGCAGATTCAGTCCCGTTGCCGTGATAATGATGTCGGCGTCGAGCCGCGCGCCGGAGGCGAGCGTCAGACCGGTCTCGGTGAAGGTGTCGACCGTGTCGGTGACGACATCCAGCTCGCCCTTGCGGATCGCACGGAAGAAATCGCCGTCGGGCGCCAGACACAGTCGCTGATCCCAGGGGTTGTAGGACGGCGTGAAGTGGGTGTCGATGTCGTAGCCCGGCGGCAGCCAGCGCTGCTGCCAACCGCGGATGCGTTTGCGCATGGCTTCCGGATAGCCTTGGCTCAGCTGGTACATCGCGGTGGATAGCGCGACATTCTTGGCACGGGCCACCGTGTAGGCGGCGCGGACGGGCAGGAACTTGCGCACCCTCATGGCGAGGTCGTCGCGCGCGGGCGCGCAGATGATGTAGCTCGGTGAGCGCTGCAGCATGGTCACGTGCGCGCCCTGTTGCGTCAGCGCCGGACCGAGGGTGACTGCCGTGGCTCCGCTACCGATGAGCACCACCCGCTTGCCCGCGACATCCAGCTCCGACCGCCAGTGCTGCGGGTGGATGATCGGGCCCGAGAAGCGTTCGGCGCCCGCGAAATCCGGGGTGTAGCCCTCGTCGTAGCGGTAGTAGCCGGAGCAGCAGAACAGGAATCCGGCGATGAGGGTGACGGTTTCGCCGGTGTCGGCGCGTTCGGCCTGCACGATCCAACGGTTGTCGGCCGAGGACCATTCCACTCGGACCACCCGATGCCCGAACCTGATGTGCCGGTCGATGCCGCTCTCGGTGGCGGTGTCGCGCACATAGTTCAGGATGTCGTCGCCGTCGGCGATCGACTTGTCGCCCATCCACGGCCGGAAGCGGTAGCCGAGGGTGTACATATCCGAGTCGGAGCGAATGCCCGGGTAGCGGAACAGGTCCCAGGTGCCGCCGATCGCGTCGCGGCTCTCCAGGATGGTGTAGGTCCGCCACGGGAACGCCCGCCGCAAGTGATACGCGGCGCCGATCCCGGACAGTCCGGCACCGACAATGAGCACATCGACGTGATCGCCCGCGATCGTCATGGATCTCGTCCTCCGTCATCGGTGGCTCCGGCGCGGCACCGGCGCGCGCCGACAGTACCCCCAGCCTATCGACCGGACCGGCATTTCCGGCGTAGTCGCACGAGCCTACGGGCCTGTCATCCGATGCGTCCGTCGTCGCGCGGCAGCCGGTATCGGGTTGCGGTCGGCCGCAACATAGTTGACGAATTGATCACTTCTGGACAACCGACCGAGACCGATCGGTACGCGCGCGAACGGCTCGCAGTGAAGTCACTCACAATCCCCCATTCGAGACACCCCATCCAGGGGGCTCGACGCCGGCTGCCCGAAAGATTAGCCACAGGTTTGCCCAGGTCGACGCGAGCAGAATTCCGGCCCGGCTCTGGAGAAGATCGACGGCGGCAATCTCTGTGCCGATGGAACCGTGCACGGGTTGCGTGCGTCTCTATCATCAGACGGAACCAGTGGAAGGGACGACCGCCATGGCTGTTGACAGCACATTCGGTCCATACATCGAGGACGCCAAGTCAGGGGCGTTGCAGGTACGGATGGAGCCGCAGGCTTTTCTCGACATCGACAAGGCCTGCCAGGATCTGATCATCGACCTCTCCTCGGCGCAGAACGATGCCAGGGCGCTCGGCGAGCGGGCATATTGGGGGCTCGGTGAGGACAATCCTCGACTGTCGTCGGCGATCGAGCTGGTGAACCTGTTCCGGGAGAAGGCTTTCGGCGGGCCGAACAACGCGTACGACACCATCGGCGACTACATCACGGTGGCCACCGAGATCCAGTCGCTGTTCACCACCATCCGCGAAGCCTATGAGCGCACCGACGAAGACTTCGCACGGCAGTTGCGTGAGCTCAGGTTATGAGATTCGGCACGGGCAGGCGGTCGGCGGGTGTCGCGACCTTCACGGCGATACTCGCCGTCCTCACCGGATGCGGCGGGAACTCCCCGACACCGACGGCGATGCCCCAAGGCTCGCCGCCCTCGACCACCAAGTCCGGTACGCCGACGAGCAGCTCGAACCAGAGCGCTTCCTTCGATCCCTGCACCGCATTGACACCGCAATTCCTGGCCTCGCACCAATGGGATTCGCGCCCACCGACGCCCAGACAAGAGTCCATCGGCGACATGCGCTGGAAAGGTTGCCTCTACGTCGCGCAGACTGCGTACACCTTCCGCGTACAAACCACCAATGGCACCCTCGCGCAGGTTCACGAAAAGTTCCCCGCCGCCGTCGATCTCACCGTCGCGGACCGCAAGGCCCTGCGCTATGAGGCACGCCCCGACGTCCCCGGCGGCTGCACCGTCAATGTCGAGATGAAGGCCGGGTCCCTCTACATCCTCGTAGACGACCCCCGTAGCATACACCTCCACAAGCTCCTCCCCTGCGCCAGCGCCACCAAGATCGCCAAATCGGTCGTCCCCCTCCTGCCCGCAGGCAGCTGACCAGCGACGCGAGCGCACTGCTAGACACCGAGTAGTGGGAGGAGAGTGTCGGCAGATTCCACGTCCAGCAGGGTGCGTTTGGCGAGGAGGCCGCCTGCGTAGCCGGCCAAGGATCCGTCGGGGCCGACGACACGGTGGCACGGGACAGGATCAGCAGATGGTTGCGGGCAAGCGCACCAGGGCGCGTAGAGGTCTCGGTGCAGGGCGTTCCAGTCGTTGTCGGTGTAGCGCAACAGGATCGGGGTCGGCTTGGTCTGCGGAGGTCCCGGTCGCGGGTTTCACGCCGCTTCGAGGGTGAGCAAAGTGTTCTTGGCTTCGATGCCGCCGACGTATTGGCCTATGGTGCCGTCGCTGCGGACCACTCGGTGGCACGGGATCACCACGGGCAGGGGGTTGTGCGAGCAGGCGGAGCCGACGGCGCGGACGGCACGCGGGTTGCCGACGGCGGCGGCGACGGCGGCATAGCTTTTGCGGCGGCCGTAGCCGATGTCTCGCAGGTGCTGGATGACCTGGCGGCGGAAGCCGTCAGTGAGTTGCAGGTCGAGGGGCAGGTCGAAATGGGTTCGGGCGCCGGCGAAGTACTCGTCGATTTCGTTGGCCGCGGCATCGAGGCGCGCGGGGGCGGCCAGTATTCGGGGGCTGACGCGCTGGGCGAGGGTGGCCAGGACGGCGACGTGGTCCTCGTTGGGGTAGGCGACCCGGACCAGACCGGCGGGCGTTGCTGCCAGCAGCAGGGTGCCGACGGGGGTGTCCAGGGTGCGGTAGGCAACGTCGAGCAGGCCCGCGGCCTGGGCATCGGCGGCCAATCGGCTGTGCAGGTGGGAAAGCAGGTCGGCGCTGTCGGGGGTCAGTCCGTCGAAGAGGCCGTCCGCGCGGTCGATGGTGGCCATCATGCTCGATCCTTCGGGTAGAGCTTGCGTAATGTTTTCAGCCCGTCCGCGGCGGCGCGGCGGGCGGCGTCGGTCGAATTGCCCAGCAGCTGAGCAATTTCGGCGTGCGGCAGACCTGCCAGATAGTGGTAGGCCACCGCTTGGCGCTGCTTGGTCGGCAGCGCCACCAGTGCGGCCCACAGATCGGGGTCGTAACCGGCCGGATCGGCGTTGGGGGCCGCGCGCACGGGCAGCGTTTCCGCCGGGACGGGTGCGCGGGTGAGTGCTCGCCCCACATCGGTCGCGCGACGGTGCGCGATCGTGACCAGCCATGCCTCGATGTTCGTGTCCGGGCCGAGATCCGGATAAGCACGCAGCGCGGACAGGAACGTCTCCGACCACGCGTCGGCGGCATCGGTCGGACCGAGCACCGCCCGGCACACGCGCAACACCATCGGGCCGTACTCGGCCACCACTTCCTCGAACGGCGGCAAACTCACACTGGGTAGACGGTGGCCGGTGGCCAAACGTGAGATCGAGATTTCACGACACCACCACCGAACTGCGAGACAGGCCGCTAGCACGGAGTACCCGCCGGCCGATACCGGCGCGGATGGAGTCGTCGGCACCGATGATGCGGACGTGGCGGCGGGCGCGGGTGACGGCGGTGTAGAGCAGTTCCCTGGTCAGCAGGGTGGATTCGGGTTCGGGCAGCACAACCGAGACGGTGTCGTACTGGCTGCCCTGGCTGCGGTGGATGGTGATGGCGAAGACGGTGACCACGGCGGGGAATTGGGTGGGGTGCACCAGATAGGGCTCGCTGCCGCGTTGCAGGGCGGCGCGCAGCGAGCCGTCCGGCATGCGCACGATCACGCCCGTGTCACCGTTGAAGATGCGGGCCTCGTGGTCGTTGGCGGTGACCAGCAGAGGTTGGCCCGGATACCAGGGGGCCTGGTAGGAGTCCGGGCCCGCACCGCCCGCTGCCGCCCACTCGGCCGCCATGCGGTCCCAGCGTTCGACACCGAAGGGACCCTGACGGTGGGCACAGAGCAGGCGATGGGACTCCAGGGCGGTCAGGGCAACCGCGGCGTCGCCGTCGAGCGCGGCCGCGGTCACTTCCTTAGCGGCGTGGACGATATCGGCGCGTACCGCCACCGTCTCTTCGGGTGCGCTCAGCGACAGCTCGGTGCCGCCCGCGCGGAGTAGATCGAGCGCGGTGTCGGCGTCGCCCGCGCGGATCGCGACCGCGAGTTCGGCGATCTTGCCGCCGAAGCGGCGACCGCGGGTCAGGCGGACGATTCCGCCGCGCATGCGGGTGCGCTCGAGATTGGTGAGCGCCTCCGGATTGTCTTCGCCCGCAGCCGATTCCAGCGCATCGGCGCCGAGGATCGGATCGAGCATCGGATTCGGTTCGCCGACAACGGGTCCCGCGACGAGGTCGGCGAGGACGGCACCCGCGTCTACCGAGGCGAGTTGATCCGGGTCGCCGACCAGCACCAGGCGGGTGTCCGGGCGCAGCGCGGCCAGCAGCCTGCTCATCATGGTCAGCGACACCATGGAGGTTTCGTCGACGACGATCGCGTCATAGGGCAGCCGGTTGAATTCGTGATACTTGAACCGGGTGGTGCGACCGCGCTGCCAGCCGAGCAGTCGATGCAGGGTGGCGGCGGTGAGATCCGGCAGTTCGAGCGAGTCGGCCTGCTCACGCACCGCTTCCTGAAGGCGAGCGGCGGCTTTGCCGGTCGGAGCCGCCATGGCGATACGGAGTGTGGGCAGTTTCGGATTCGCGCGTTGATGCGCCTCGAGCAGCGCCAGAATCCGGGCGATGGTGTGGGTTTTTCCGGTGCCGGGACCGCCTGCCACCACCGTGGTCCAGTGGGTGGCGGCGAGCGCGGCGGCCAGGCGCTGCCGGTCCGGCGCGGCACCGACCGGTGGGTCGAAGAGGCGGTCCAGTTCCCGGCGCACGATGCTCGGGTCGACCACCGGATGGTCACCGGACCGCTCGGTGAGCACCCGTCGAATGGTTTGCTCCTGCTGGTAATACCGATCCAGGTACAGCAGCGGGCCCGCGTCACTGCGTCGCTCCGCACCGACAAGCCGCAAGGGCTGCAACGGACCTGCCGGTCCCCCACACACCAGCGGGCTCACCCGCAATGCGGCGACGACGGCATCGATGTCGGGCCACGGCAGCGTCGCCGGGTCGATGCCGGCACCTGCGTCCCAGGTTCCGTCGGCGTCCACGCCGATCTCCCGCATCCGCAACAGCTCCAGACACACCGAGCCGGATCGCACCGCCCGCACCGCGAGCGCGGCCGCGAACAGCACCTCCTCCGACGCCTCCCGGCCCATCCGCCCCAGCCGCAAGGCCACGTGGACATCGGCCGCCGACAACACACCGGCCTCGTTGAAGATGCGCAAGAGCCCAGTCCCCCGCTGCGCCACCTGAATCGACGTCATCGCCGCGCCACCGCTCTCCGCCTGGTCTCCCGATCGAGTCGACCTGATCCGATCCCATCCACCGTCGAATGAGCTGACCACACCCTGCGGGCGTGCACCTGCTGATTTCTGACACACCGAATCACGGGGGAAGTCCTCTGCCGGAAATCAGCACGCGTGCGGCTGTGTCGGCGGCGGGCCGATCCGCTGGGTACCAGCGTCGTCGCAGCCGCCTGCCCGGCATCGAGCGAGCACGGAAACCTGGTGCAGTACAACGCCGTCGGCGTCGGATAACAGTCGCGACTCTGCTGACTCGGTGCGGACCGAATCGCGTCCGAATCCGTAGGCGGGACATCAAGACCCGTGCGGGCATGCTCGCGGCAAGCGCCGGGTGGGGTCATCAGGACTCCTCTCCAGCGAGTAACGCGGACAGGGCGATGATGAGGGCTGCAGGTGGGTTCCAGTCGAAGACGCCACGGCCGGTGGGGGTTTCGGGGCCGATCATGCCGCGGACGAAGAGGTAGCAGGCGCCGCCCAGATGGCGTGCGGGGTCGTAGGTGGGGAGGCGCCAGCGCAGATAGCGGTGCAGGGCCACCGAGTAGAGGAGGGCCTGCAGGGGGTAGTGGGAGCGGAGCATCTCAGCGGCCATGCGGTCGTGGGTGTAGTGGTCGACGGTCAGGTCGCCGGTGCCGAGCCGGTTGGTCTTGTAGTCTACGATCACGAATCGTGGGTCCGCACCGGGTGATTCGACGACGCGCAGGACCGCGTCGATGCTGCCGGTGAGGTAGCCGCGCAGGGGGATGTCGTCCAGGGCCGCCAATTGGTCGGCGTAGGAGGCGAAATCGTCGTCGGACGGCAGGTGCTCGCGCAGCAGATCGGCGATTTGGCGCAGGGTGGCCGTGTGTGCGCTGGGGGTGTCGCCGCCCGCGAGGGGGAGTTCGAATTCGAGTTCGTTCAGCTTGTCGCGACCGGAAATATCGGCGAGACAACCGAATCCGAACGGGGTGCGCAGGATGGCCAACAAAGCGGTGGCGAGGATCTCGGGATCCGCCTCGGCCATGAGTTCCTCGGTCGATGCGCGGCAGCGGGTGTTGACCTCGGCGGTCAGATCCACTGCGTCCGTGTCGATCAGCTCCAGCACGCCGTGCACCAGGGTGCCGAACTCGGCACCGTAGGGCAGGGCGTTCATCAGCGACAGGGCGGCACCGGAGGTCGAAGGCTCGACCTCGGCCGCTATCGGCGCGGTCGGCTCGTCGGCCGGACCTCGCTCGTCCTCGGGTTCGGCCTCGGCAACGGCGGCATTGTGCGCCCCTGCGGTCAATGCCGAATACGAGGTACGCCGCCATTGCTGGTCCAGGATGCGCGAGAAATGGGCGGCGGCAAGTTCTCCGATCACGGGCTCACTGCGCACCCGCCGGATCTCGACCGCATCCGTGCCGGCGACGCCCTCGACCGAGATCGCCTCGGGCGCGCCCGCCGCCCATGCCGAAAGTAGCTGTACTGCAACGGTATCCGCAGGCACGGCGGCGCGGGCCGGGACGAGGTTGCCGCCATCGGGACGGCCGAGGATCATCCGATGCAGCGGTGACGCGGCGGTGGTGATCGCCGGGGCCCACCAGGCCACGACCTGGCACATCGCCCGCGTGAGCGCGACGTACAGCAGTCGCAGCTCCTCACCGGCCTCCTCGGATTCGCTGCGCAGCTTGCGTTCCGCGTAGCCGGTGGCGTCCTGGCCGCCGACATCGAGCAAGCGAGCGCCCTCATCGTCGTGGTACAGCAGGGTCGCCGGGTACGGGTTCTTCGCGTTGTCCCATGCGAACGGCAGGTACACGATGGGGAATTCGAGGCCCTTGCTGGCATGCACCGTGGCAATCTGGACCGCCGCCGCGTCACGATCGAGCCTGCGGCTACGGTCGGACACCGAGCCGGAGGCCGGGTCGCGTACCCGGTCGGCGAGCCAGCGCGTGAGCGCCGTCAATCCCAGACCTTCGGTCAACGCGACCTGATCCAGCAGCTGCGCGATATGCCGCAGATCGGTCAGCTGCCGCTCACCGTTCTCGACGGCCAACAGCCGCTGCGCCAAATGCGCCTCGGACGAAAGCTTTTCGAACACGGCCGCGAAACCCGCCCGAGCGAACAACCGAGCCGCATCACGCAACTGAGCGCTGACCCGACCGACCAAATCGGCGCCCCCACTGTCGATTTCGACAGCGGTAACGCCAAGCAACGGCGTACATGCCGCCAACCGCACCCGATCAGCCCGATGCGGCTGCTCGAGCGCCCGCAATAACCACAACCAGTCGGTGGCGCTGCTCGTACCGAACACACTGGTCCCGCCCGCGAGCACCGAAGCGACCCCGACCCCATCCAAAGCCGCTCGCACCACATCGATCTGAGACCTCGTGCGAACCAGCACCGCGATATCACCGGGCCCGATCGGCCGATGCGGCACGCCATTCACGCCGGACGTAGGTCCCGCAGCCGCGTCAGGGCTGGATGTCGACGCGCCGAGCTCGATCGGCGGACTCATCGGATCGAGTGTGGACTCTCTCGCCAGACGGCCGGATGCCTCCGCCGGGACGGCGGCCTCGCCGTGGAACTCGGCGGCCGCACCGGTGCTCGGATCGATGCCCGCCAGCGGACCCGACCCGCCTGCCGGCTCGCCGCCTCCGGCCTCGCCGATTGCCGCGCGCACACCGTTCGACGGCGTGAGCGCCGCATCGACACGGGGTTCGGCTTTCGCCTCGACGGTCGTGCCGGACTCCAGCAGGCGGACGATGTCGGCGGCGAGATCGTCGGCGGCCTTGGCGCGCATGCGGCCGACGGCGGGGAAGCCGGACTTGTTGCGGGGGCCCGCGCCTGTGCGCGGCAGGGCGCGCACGCGAAGCGGGGTTATCAGGTCGGCGGGGCCCGCCAGCCGCGTCCAGGGACGGGTGGCGGCAACCGGGTAAACCGCGATTTCCTTGTGACCCAACGTCGCTCCGCCTTGCAGATGGTCCAGGGCGGCCAGTAAGCCCGCGTCGCTGCGCCAGTTGGTGGTGAGTTCCTTGCGGGTGTCGGCGTGTTCAACGGCGTCCAGGTAGCTGAGGACCTCCGCGCCGCGGAAGGCGTAGATGGCCTGTTTGGGGTCGCCGACCAAGACGAGGGTGGCGTGGCCGTGGAAGGCCAGGCGCAGGATGTCCCATTGCAGCGGGTCGGTGTCCTGGAATTCGTCCACCAAGGCGACGCGGTAGCGGTCGCGGATGCGGCGGTGGGCGCGCGGACCGTGCGCGGGGTCGGCGAGCACGTCGTGCAGCAGTACCAGCAGATCGTCGAAATCTCGCAAGCCCGCCAAACGCTTTCGGCGTTCGGTCTCGGCGCGGACCGCGGTCGCGAAGGCGACCCGCTCCCCCGCCGCGCCGTCGCCCTTCGGGACGAGCACGGCATGCCGGTCGCGCACGGCCGCCAGCGCCAGTATGTGCGCGTCCTTCAGGGAGAACGGTGGTTCGGCACGGGCGTACCGGTTCAGGTAGAGGTCGTCGGCGACTGTCCCCACCAGGTCATCGATGTTCTCGACCAGACGGGAGCCCGGATCGTGCTCGCCCGCCAGCCCGAGCTCGTCCAGCATGCGCTGGCAGAAGCTGTGCGTGGTGGCGATGGTGCCCGCGTCGAAATCCGAGAGCGCCGTGAGCAATCGGTCACGGCGAGCTCGAATCTCATCCGAATCCGCCTGTGCGACAAGCCGGATCAGATCATCGGAGTGTGCCCGCGCCGTCTCCGGATCAGCCAGCGCCGCCGCGACCGCGACGAAACGATCGCGCGTACGTTCCCGAAGTTCTTGCGTCGCGGCCCGGCTGAATGTCACCAGCAGCAACTGCGAGATCCCGATCCCGACCTCCGCCACATACCGCACGGCGAGACCGACGATCGCATGCGTCTTCCCGGTCCCCGCGCTCGCCTCCAAGACCGTGGTACCGGTCGGCAACGGCCCGTTCGGATCGAACCGATCGGCCGCCACCACGCCCGGGATGGTGAAGTCGGTGTCCTGAACGGTCACGCACTCCACCCGCTTCCGACGCTCGACAACAGTCCCGGACGCCGTCGCACCGATACCTGCCGCAGTCTCGGCTCGACGTGTTCCGACCACATCGTCGTCCGTCCGGCAGCGATGCCACGCCATGCCACGCCGACGGAGATCGAAAACCCACGATCACCGAAGCTCCCGGCCACGGAGCACGGCACCGCGGCGACGGACCGGCGGTGAACGCCGAAACTCACGGCTGCCCCTGACTCTCGGCGCCGAGCAGCGGCGCCCACATCCGGCGCGCCAGGGCACCGAAGCGCGTGGTCTCCCCCCGCTCGCCGGGCGGCGCCGGGGTTTCCATGAGGTGTTCCAGGCGGGGGGCGGGACCCCAGACGTAGCGCAGGTGGCGGTCGGCGTGGTCGCCGAAGGGGCCGGGACCGTTGGGGCCACCGTTGAATTCGCGTTCGGCTGCGGCGATGGCTTCCTCGGCATTCGAGCCGCGAAAGCGGCGGTCGGCGTAGGCGGCGGTGGCGCCGGTGGCGATCGGCAGGGGCTCGGTGAGACCTGCGTCGCGGAGTTTCACCAGCTCGCGCAGCACCGTCAACGCGACGGGCTGGTCGGGGGCGGTGAGCACGGAACGCCATGAGGGGCGGCCGAATTGGCCGCGGCCGGTGGTGACGGCGCGCCACGATCGGTCCTCGGTGACGGCCAGTGCGAGCAGTGACACCCACGCGGCGATCCGGTGTTTCGGCGCGAGCCGGGAGAACGTGGTGCGGACCAGAGTTTCACCGTGCACCTCGGGCACGGTGCCGGTGAGCCTGCGGCCGTTGCCGAGATCGATCACGATGTCGACGGAGCGCGCTGCGCTCTCGTATTCCGGCAGCGAGGCGCGCACCAGCTTGTCCACGGTGCTCTCGACCTCGTCGAGGACGGCGGCGCCGAAACCGAAGGGCGGCAACGTGCCTCGCCGCCATTCCGCGGCACGCAGGCCCGCGGGGTCGGCGCCGGTGAGCCGGGCGGCCAGCAGGCGTTCGCCCAGTTCCCATTTCGCGAGTCCGTCGAGTTCGATGGGCAGCCGGTCGGCGATGTCCTCGTCGTGGTCGGGCACCCGCAGGCCGAGGCGCTGCCAGAGGAACGAGCGGATCGGGTGTTCCACGAACGAAATCACGTCGGCCAGTGCCACATCCGCGAGTTCCGGTGCGGGCAGCGGGCCGGACAGGAACGCGGGCGGCGGCTGCGCCGACTCACCCGCGGCCACCGCACCGGCCAGCGCGACGGTGTCGTAACTGAAGGGTCGCTCGGCACGGAAATTGCGACGGTCGAAGGCCTGCAACGGATGTCGGGTCACGACCCCGGACATTCCGGCGGCGCCGACGTGCACCCGTATCGCGTCGAGCAGTTCGGCCACCGGGATCGCGGGCGGACGGTGCGCGCCGGTGACCGGGTCCGCGCCGGTGTGGAACACCAGCAGCTGCTCCCCGGCCGCCATCATCGCATCCAGCAGCAGTTGACGATCCTCGCTGCGTGAATCACGTTCGCCGAGTAGCGGATTGCGCGCGAGCACGTCGTCGCCGTCCACGCCACCCGGGCGCGGGAACACCTCGTCGTCCAGACCGAGCAGTACCACCACGCGATGCGGAACCGATCGCATCGGGACCATCGTGCAGACGGTCAGTTCGCCGGTACGGAAATTGGCCCGGGTCGGCCGGGCCGCGAGCCGGCCGGCCAGCAGCACGCCGATGTCGGCCAGCCGCAACGACACATCGCCCGCATGTTCGGTGGCACCGGCCAGCTCACGGCGCGCCTCGGTGCGCACCCACGCTTGACTGCCGGGCACATCAGTGAGCAGGTCCAGGGATCGGCCGAGCACCGCCGCCCACTCGTGCGCGGGCCTGGGTCCGCGCAGGTCCCGCAGGCAGACCGCGAGGCGATCGATGAATTCCGCGAACCGGCCGGCCAGATCCACGTCGTTGCTGTCTACGTCGTCCAGCGGTAACGCCAAATCCAGCCAGTCCTCGGAAGATTCGTCCGCAGTCACCCCGAGCAGGATGCGATCGACCGCGCTGTTGAGGGTGTTCTGTGCGAAGTCTGCCAGCCCGAACGCCTGCCGCTGGCGCTGCCCGATCCCCCACCGCGCCCCGGACTCGGCCGCCCACTCACGCAACCGTTCGATATCGTCCTCGTCGAATCCACAACGGCGCCGGACGGTTTCGGACGCGGCCAAGTCAAGCACCTGGGTGACGGTCACCCGCCCGTCTGCGAGCTCGAGCAGCACTCCGATCACCGCGAGCAGCGGATTGGTCACCCCACGACCCCGGTCGGCAAGCCGCACCCGCAACCGGTGCGCCGGATGCACCGAATCGCCCACGGCCTCAACGGTTCCGGCGGTTCGCTGCCCGAACGCGGCCCGTACCAGCGGCGCATACCTCTCAACCTCGGGACACATGATCAACACATCCCGCGGTTCCAAGGTCGGATCAGCGGCCAACAGCCCGAGCAGGCATTCTCGCAATACCTCGACCTGCCTCGCGGGTCCATGACATGCGTGTACCTGGACGGTGCCGTCACCGCCGATTCCCGATACCGGCGGCCACACGTCATCCCGAATCCCCGCCTGCATCGCGGCGAGCAACGTCCGCCGCGCACCGCCGACGCCACCCGCCGCAGCCTGTTCTGCGGCACCGACCATCCCCTTGGGGCTGGTCGCATGATGCGTGTCGGTCGCGACGACACCGGCCAGTCGCTGCTGCAGTTCACGTACATCGCGCGCGAGCCCGGACAGCAACGGATGCCGAATGACGGTCACGCTGGCGTCATCCGCCCGAGCCACCACAGCCGGACACCTGGCCAGCTCCGTCCACATCGCCGGGCTCGGGTGGGCCAGCCACAGGTGGATATCGCGATTGGCCGCCAGCGCCGAAAGGACCGCAAGCTGATCGGTCGGCAACCGAGTCACACCGAACAGCGACAATCGCGTCGGCAACGCGACCAAATCGGGTTCGGCACGCAACCGATCGCACGCGGCCGCTAAACGCTCCGCCGGGCTCGACGCACCGACCTCCGCCCGCAAGCGGCGCCACAGCGCGGGCTGCCACAACAGATCGTCGGGCACCGGGGCGCCGGCGCCGGCGGTGTCCGCACCCGCCGCCCACTCCGTGACGAGTGTCGGGCGCTGCGCCGCGTAGCTATCGAACAGTCCGGCGAGGTGCGCGGCCGTGGCGTAGCGACGCCCGACCCGGTGGTCACCTCCGGCGGGATCGTTCGCCCCGAGATGCCGCGCCAGCACCGCCGACCACGGTTCGGCCACCGAGGCGTCGATCACCCGCAGCAGCGTCCACACGACTCGCTCCGCGGCCCACGGATCGTCCTCGGGTCGCACCCCACTCGCCGCGGCCAGCACGTCGGCGACCAAGGCGGCGGGCGAGGGGAACTGGATGTTTGCGGCGACACCGTCGGTCGAACCGCCCACACCGAGCATCGTCGACAGCCGCTGCGTCAGCCACCGCTCCACCCCCTTGGCCGGCACCGCCACCACCTCCGCGGCAAACGGATCATCCAGCGGCGCGGCCAGCAACGCGGCGAGTGAATCCGCCAAGGCGTCGGAGTGCTCGGCACGGTGGATGTGCAGCGGCATCTACGCCCTCTCGTCGGGTCCGGATCCTTCGTCGAAACGCCTCGGGCTTCGTGCACTTTTATACGCCCAGCGATCGATACGCAACTCCGGCACCCCGGCACCGCGAGAGTGAAATAAGCCACACGCGAACGAATTACTTCGTCGTGTCACCTCGGATCGAGGGCCCCGATGTGCAACAGTGCTCAACCGGGGAGGAACGGGAGAATTGCACGAAAGGCTGGTTCGCGTTCATGGTTGCGATGGTGATTCCCCTTGTCCCGAGAGGCGGGTTCACAGTTCGCCGAGTCGGAGACAGATGGGAGCTGGTCAACTCGCGCTCTTACGGCCGCACCGTCGTCCTACACTTCTGGCCCCGCGACAACCACACCGAAGCGTTCGCGCATTGCTACCGGCTCAACGGCCGGACCGTCGAGGAACTGCGCGAGGCCTTCCGCTGAGCGGCAGGCCCCGGACCGACGCCGATCGAAAACCGTAGGGGCGCAAGCGCAAAACTCTGGCCTTATCACAGTGTCGAGCTGAGCTCAAGACGTGCGTCCGGCGCGACGATGTGCGATCGTGGTCCCTCGTGCGTTACCCCTTGGCCGTCACCCGGGCCGTTCCCCGCGTGGCCGCATCAGCCTGTGTCCTCGCCGCTGCCGCGATCCTGATCCCGAGCGCACCCGCGCTGATCACGATCGCGCACGCCGCGCCACCCGCGCATACGCAGGGCTGCCTGCCCGGCTTCGACTGCGATATGAGCAACCGGATTGCTGCCGTAGACGCATATGTAAGCAATCGGCCCGGCGTGACCGGCTATGTCGTCCGCGACCGGGTCAGCGGCGGGGTGTACGCGAACGAGAACGCGGAAAACTCGGTCTGGACCGCCTCCACCATCAAGCTGGCGATCGCCGTCGACCTACTCGACCGCGCCAGGGTCGGCGCGATCGGTCTGTCGCCGGAGGACCGCACGATGATGGAGTCGATGCTGGCGACCTCCAACGACGCCGCTGCCGACTTCCTGTGGAACAAGTACGCGGGCTTGGACCGTATGGCCTACAACAACGCCTTCCGCGCCAACGGCATGGTCTCCCTCGTCCCCCAGCCGACCAGCACCGCGCTGTTCCCGGACTGGTCATTCCAGAAGTGCACGCCTGCCGACCTGGATCGGCTGATGGACTTCATCTTCAACCGCATGCACCCCGACGACCGCGCCTACCTGCTCGACCGGATGCGCGCGGTGGACAGCAACCAGCACTGGGGCGTGTGGGGCGCGGGCCAGCGCATGATGCCCGGCCTGAAGAACGGCTGGTCCGATGAGCAGGGCGGCTGGGTGGTGAACTCGGTCGGCTTCGCGGGCCCGGGCGAACGTTACACCCTCGCCATCATGAGTTCACTCGGCAGCGACGGCGGCTACACCGAGGGCGCCGAGACCGACACCAAGGTCGCCGAAATGCTGTTCGCCGGCCGCTGACCAAGCCCCAGCAGTCGAACTCGAACGTTACGTCAGGTGACTTTTCCGGCTGTTGGCTAGTTGTGGAGACGGCGCAGCGTGACCGGCGCACCGTCCCTGGGGAACGGAATTGTGCTGAAGCCCCAGGGCATTCGGTAATCCTCCGGAATGGTCCACTCGTATTCGCGCACCAGAGCGGCGATGACCGTCTTCACTTCGAAGGTGCCGAAGTGCATGCCGATGCACTTGTGTGCACCGGCGCCGAACGGCAGCCAGGCCAGCCGGTGTGACTTGTCCTCGCGGCGGCGCTCGCCGAAGCGCTCGGGATCGAACAGCTCGGGGCTGGTCCACAGTTCGGGCAGCAGGTGGTTGACGCCGTAGGCGAGGTCGCACGGGGTGCCCGCCGGAATGTAGCGTCCCGCGATCTCGGTATCGCGCACCGCACGCCGCACCAGCCCGGGCACCGGCGGCATCAGCCGCAGGCTCTCCTTGATCACCATATCGAGGTCGTGCATCCGGTCCAGCTCGGCGATCGTCGGTGCGGCGCCGCCGGTTTCACTGTCGATGGCGAGCACCTCGGCGCGGACCCGCTGCTGCCATTCGGGATGTTTGCCGAGGTAATAGGCCACCGCGGTGGCCGTTGTCGTGGTGGTGTCGTGGGCGGCCATGATCAGGAAGATCATGTGGTTCACCACATCCGCGTCGCTGAATTCGGCGCCGTCCTCGCTGCGTGCGTGGCACAGGCCGGAGAAGAAGTCCGGCGACTCGGTGCGCCGCTTCCGCGGCAGCATCGCGGTGAAGTAGTCCTCCAGCACTTTCCTGCCGCGCAGCCCGGCCCGCCAGTTACCGCCGGGCACCGGGTGGCGAATGATCGACAGCCCCGCGTGCGTGCAGTCGACGAACGCGTCGAGCAGCATGCGGCGCTGTGTACCGACGTCGACGGCCATGAAGGTCTCGCTCGCGATCTCGAGGGTCAGCTCTTTGATCGTCGGATACAGCTTGACGGTGCGCGCATTGCCCCGCGGCACCCAACGCCCGATGGCCGCTCGCGCCACCGGCGTGAGCGCGGCCAAGTGCGCCTCCAATCGGTCCCTGGTGAATGCCTGCTGCATGATCCGCCGGTGGAACATGTGCTCGTCGAATTCGAGCAGTAGCAGTCCGCGCCCGAAGAACGGGCCGATGAAATAGTCCCAGCCCTGACCGAAATCGCGGCGCCGCCGACCGAGCACCTCGTCGATCGCGTCCGGCCCGCAGACCAGCACCCGATCGATGCCCAGCGACGTGTTCAGCGAAACCGGGCCGTATTGCCGGTAGCGGTCCATCATTTCCGCCGGACCCCAGCGCAGATAGTGCAACCCGCGGCCGAAATACGGCAGGCCCGCGTCGCCGTGCACCGCCGTGGTCGCGCTGCCGCGCGGGGGTGTGGCCAGGACCCGATGACGCTCAGGGACCCGGCGCAACGCCCGGTCGATCAGCCGCGTATCGGGAATATTAATCAGCGAAGCGTTCTCGGATTCGGGCCGTACGCTGGGCTTTCGACTGACGACACGGTGCCCGGTGACCATGGCAAACCTCCCTGAACAACAGCATCTATCGTATTCTCTTTCTCACATTCATCCGGTCGGTTCGCCGGAACGCGACGGTCCCTCGGCGGATCGGCGCAGGCACGGCATTCGCTTCGCAGCACAGCAGGAACCGGGATCTCGCCGTGACGGTCAAGTCAGCGCCGACTACGGTTAGGCGGGTCGAGAACGTTCATAGGGCCAAGCCCAGGTCTGTCGAGGAGCAGGACGATGAGCACTGAGTCTGTCGAGAACCGTCGTCATCGGGTGGTGGTGATCGGCTCGGGCTTCGGCGGCTTGTTCGGAACCAAGCACCTCAAGCACGCCGATGTCGACGTCACACTGATCTCCAAGACATCAACCCACCTCTTCCAGCCACTGCTCTACCAGGTGGCCACCGGCATCCTCTCGGTCGGCGAAATCGCCCCGGCAACTCGCTTGGTGCTGCGCGAGCAGAAGAACGCGCAGGTGCTGCTCGGCGATGTGATCGATATCGATCTGCAGGCCAAGACGGTCACCTCGCGGCTGCTCAACCAGAACACGGTCACCGAGTTCGACAGCCTGATCGTCGCGACCGGTGCGCAGCAGTCCTACTTCGGCAACGACAGGTTCGCCACCTACGCGCCCGGCATGAAGACCATCGATGACGCGCTGGAGCTACGCGCGCGCATCCTGGGCGCGTTCGAAGGGGCCGAACTGGCCACCACGCAGGAAATGCGGGACCGGCTGCTCACCTTCGTGGTGGTCGGCGCAGGACCCACCGGTGTCGAATTGGCGGGTCAGATCGCCGAACTCGCCGATCGCACCCTGGAAGGCACGTTCCACAATATTGATCCGCGTGACGCCAGGGTCGTCCTGCTCGAGGGCGCGGGCGCGGTGCTCGGCCCGATGGGCCCGAAGCTGGGCGGCAAGGCGCAGCGCCGGCTGGAGAAGATGGGCGTGGAGATCCAGCTCAACGCCATGGTCACCAATATCGACGCGCAGGGCGTCACGGTGAAGGACACCGACGGCACCGTCCGCCGCATCGAGTCGTCCTGCAAGGTGTGGTCGGCCGGTGTGCAAGGCAGCCCGTTGGGCAAAATGCTCGCCGAGCAGTCCGACGGCACCGAGGTCGACCGCGCCGGGCGCGTCATCGTAGAACCGGACCTCACCATCAAGGGTCACCCGAACGTCTTCGTCGTCGGCGACCTAATGTCGGTGCCGAACGTGCCGGGTATGGCGCAGGGCGCCATCCAGGGCTCGACCTACGCGGCCAAGCAGATCAAGGCCGGGTTGAAAGGCGAAGCCCCTCAGGAACGCAAGCCGTTCAAGTACTTCAACAAAGGCAGCATGGCGACGGTGTCGCGGTTCAGCGCCGTGTGCCAGATCGGCAAGCTGGAGTTCGGCGGATTCATCGCCTGGCTGGCCTGGCTGGCGCTGCACCTGTACTACCTGGTCGGCTACCGCAGCCGGATCATCACCGTGATCCAGTGGTTCGTCACCTTCCTCGGACGCAGCCGCGGGCAGATGGCCGCGACCGAGCAATGGGTGTTTGCCAGGCTTGCGCTGGAAGCCGTCAATTCCGACGAGGAAGACGCGGACGAACTCGCGGCGGCACTCGGCGCGCCGCCTGCCGAGAACGGCAAATCGGTGAAGAAGGCCAATGCCTTCGACAAGGCGGAGAAGACGGCCGCCGACCGCAAGGCGGGCTGACATGCTGCATCAATCCGCTGTCCTTCGATGGCACCGTCGATGCGATGGTTGCCATCAACACGGTGACCGCACCCGCTGTCGTGGTGGGTTCGGCTGTTGGTGCGGCAAACGGGTTATCCGGCTCCGCCAGTGGCCGCCGAGCAGCCTGCCGGATAGTACGAAGGAGTTCCTCGGCCGCGACGGGAGTCCGCTGCCCTTACGACTTGCCGCCGATCAGATCCCGAGAAGTGAACCGGTTCGGGTGAACAGTGTCCCCCCGCCCGCCAGCGGCAGGCGGGATGCGGCCAAACCCGCTGTTTCCACCGGCCGGTCATCCGGATAGACCAGTTCACTGTCGAGTGCGCGTGGCGCGGCCAGTCGATCGTCGGCAGCGCAGCCCGCGCCCAGTTCCAAGCGGTGTCGCAGCAGCGGCGCGGCACCGACATCGGCGATCAGGTCGCCGCGCCAGGCACCGTCGTCCTCATCCATGCGGCCGATCTGTATCCGTTCCCGCAGCCGCAGCCGCGCGTCGGGCGCCAGCCGGACCGTGGTGACGGCGTGGTGGTGCGCACCGCCCGCCACGATCGTCGGTTCGGGATCGAAATCGAGATCGCCTCCGGCCGCGACCTCGAACCTCCAGTGCGCGGTCGAGATCAGAGTCGCGGCACTGGGCAGCGCGATGGTCGCCGCGACCGAGCGCACCAACAGTCGCGCGCCCGGCCCGACCACGACCGCGATATCGAGATCGTCGCCACCGAGCGGAGTGGCGGCGGTACCGATCAGGTGCACCGTGTCCCGACCGGTGCGCCGCGCCGCCAGCCCGCCGCTCGCATGGATCTCCGGCAGCGTGCCGACCGCCGCGACGATGCGTAACTCAGTGCGCAACGGCCGATTCAGTAGCGTCGGTCCGGTCTTGCTCGGCGATAATCCGCAGCTGCTCGCGCACCCAGGCGAGCACCGGCGTGGCCGCCGGGTCGTCGGTGAGCGAAATCATGGCGGTCTGTCGGCCCTCGCGCACCTTCGCCGCGTCCCGCTCCATCACGCCGAGGTCGGCGCCGACCAGCGGGGCGAGATCGGTCTTGTTGATCACCAGCAAATCCGAGAACGTGACGCCGGGGCCGCCCTTGCGTGGCACCTTGTCGCCGCCCGCCACATCGACGACGAAGATCTGCACGTCGATCAGGCCGGAGGAGAACGTCGCGGTGAGGTTGTCACCGCCGGATTCCACCAGGATCAGATCCAGCGGCGGGTTGGCCGCGATGAGATCGTCGATGGCGTCGAGGTTCGCTGTGATGTCGTCGCGAATCGCGGTGTGCGGGCAGCCGCCGGTCTGCACGGCGGTGATCCGCTCGTCCGGCAGAACCGCGTGGCGGCGCAGGAAGTCGGCGTCCTCGGTGGTGTAGATGTCGTTGGTCAGCACGGCCAATGACAGCTCCTCGCGCAGCTGCCTGCACAGCGCGGCGACCAGCGCGGTCTTGCCAGAGCCGACCGGCCCGCCGATGCCGATGCGCAGCGCCTCCCCCGCATTGCGTTCACGCTTCGGCCGGTCGTGGCTGTGATCGTGCGGTTGGCCGTCGATCAGGTGCGGGGGCATTGGTATCGATCTCCTTCTCTCACTGTGACTTTCGAGCGGTCGGCCGGATGCTCAGCTGGCGAACAGCGGCATCTCGCGTGCCAGGTGCCGTTCAGCGAGGACATCGAGCAGCGGGTCGGACAGCGCGGCGGGCCCGGTCATCGCCTCAGCGGCGGTGCGATCGCACAGGTCGGCGAGCCGGATCGTGCATCCGGCAATGGCGGCCGGGTCCAGTGCGAGCAGTCGTTGCGCCGCGGTGGCCGCGCCGGTCAGCGTCGTGTAGACGACCACGCCCGCGGTCTCCAGCGGGGTCACCGCGCAGGCAGCGCCGACCATGCCGAACACCGTCGACAGGTGCGGCCGGGTCCCGAGCTCGGTCCAATCATGGTCCGGCCACATCTGTTTGGCCAGGCGCAGCAGTCCGCGGCCCTGCGCCCGCGAGGTCGTCCTTGCGCCGGGCGCGGGCGTCCTGGCATCCGCCTCGGCCTCGGCACCCATCGGATCGAGCGCACCGGAGCACACTGCGGCCGCCAACGATGCGGCGACGAGCCCAGAAGTACGGACCCTGCGGCGCAGATACAGTTCCACCGTCGCCACATCACGCACCAGCCCAGAGGCCACGGCCTCCTCGACGCCACCGGAATGCACATGCCCGCCGATCGGCAACCGCGAATCCGCCAACGCGAACAGGGTCGCCAGGCTGGAGGTACGCGCGGCGGATCTGTGCATCCGTCGATCCTATGCTCGGCGTGTTACGGGGGTTGTTGCCTGGTCCAGCCGGTCGGCTCGTCCGCAGCGGCCAGCGGCCAGCGGGTGCACGTGGACGACCGATCAAGCATGAAATCGAGATAGGCCGGCGAAGCGTGCGACTCCATCGTCCCCCGGCAAACGCTGATGGTGCACGTGGATCCCACCGAGACGGGCACAGCCGGACAGCCTTCTGGTCAGCGGCGGAAGGTGCGCTCCATGAAACGTTGGGCTTGGCCGCGGGTCAGGTCGGACCAGGCTTGTACTCCCGAAGACCACCAGGGCGCGATCTCGCGCGGTTTGGCCGTGATCGCGTGACAAACCAGATCGGAGGCTTCGTCGACGGTGAGGCCGGGGACGCGGCTGAAGTCGGTGGGTGCGCTCATCCTGGTGTGCACGAGGGGCATGTAGATCGAGGTGGTGGTGACCTTGTCGGCGGCGATCTCCGCGGCGACGCTGCGCAGCCAGACGTCGAAGGCGGACTTGGAGGCGCCGTAGGCCGCCCACCGCGGTGCGGGCGGCATGAGGACGCTCCAGGTGGATATGTTGACGATGTGGCCCTGCTTGCGTTCGCGCATGCTCGGCAGCAAAGTGAGCAACAGCCTTACCGGGCCGAGATAGTTGACGTCGATGGTGCGGGTGAAATCGTGGAAGCGATCATAGGATTCGTCGATCGAGCGACGAATCGACTTGCCCGCGTTATTGATCAGCACGTCGACCTGACCGTGCTCATCCAAGAGTTCCTGGCCGAGACGCTCGACGGCCGCCGTGTCGGTCATATCCGTCGGGTACACGTGCACGGTGCCGCCTTCGGCGGTGATCTCGGCGGCCACCTGCTCGAGATCTTCGCGCGAACGAGCCACCAACAGCACAATCGCACCCGCCGCTGCCAACTTTCGCACGCTCGCCTTACCGATACCGTGTGACGCACCCGTCACCAGCACGATCCGGCCCGCGACCTCGGCACGCAGGGATTTCTCTCGCGGCCGCGAGGTCGGATAGAGCAGCCAGCTCGCGACTCGCTCGGCGAGCGGCCGCCCACTGCCGGTGGCCGGTGTCTCATTCACACACTCGACTGTATTAGCCAATCGGCCTTTTCACATCCGGTATCCGAGGACATGATCAACCGCCGTGCTCGGCACTTTCCGCCAGCAGCCGCGGCAAATCCTGTCGAGTGAGGTACGCGGATATCCGTAGTGCACCGTCATCGCTGCGCACGATGAAGTCGCTGTCTAGCTCGAACATCTTCGGCTGTGCGTCCTCCCCCATCGCCAGCGTCCACCGCGCCGAGGCCAGCCAGTAGTGGCCGCCGCACGCGACCGTCGACTGCCCGACGAGCGTGGTACGCGGCACCGCGGGCGAATCGAACCAGCGCGCACGCGCTTCGGCCGCCGCAACGAACTCCCCGCGCGTCAGACACCGACTCGCAGTCGGTGTGACAACCAGGATCTGCGCGTCGAAATAGCTTGGCAGCGACGAGAAATCAGAGGCTTCGACGGTTGTGTTGTAGCGGCGGATGAACGCCTCGACCGTCGAGATGTCATGTAAAACCATGACATTTAATTATATCGCGAATTGCTCGTCGTTCGGGTTAGGCGCGCCGATCCGACTGCGAGCCAAGGTGTTCAGCCCTGGCCGGTGAGCCTGCGGTCGGCGGTCCCCAGCACGGTGCGGAATCCCAAGGCGATTCCCGGGGCGAGCGCCTTCGTCAATAGACCGCGCAGCATCGGAGCCTTTAGTTCGAAGGTAGAGACCCAGGTGACCGCGGTGCCGCACGATCTCCTCCCATGTCGTCGCCAGTCGGGGGTTTGGTTCGCCGGCCACGGCGGTGGCGAGGCACCGGGCATCCACAGTCGCCATGTGCGTCAGTTTCCCCTGAGCTCATTCATGATTACCGGCACGATCTTCGGGATTGATGTAGCCGTCTTCCAGCAGACCGTTCCGCTCGATGACGCTGTGCAGCGCGGTAACCCAATGCTGGTAATACTCCCAGCGGCCGCGCGCATCTTCCGGTGCGTGCTGCCACGAACCGATGACATTGATCAGTTCCTGCTGAAATTCCGGCCAGGCGTAGTGACCGAACTCCGACAGCGCGACAGCCAACCCGAAGGCTCGGCGCTGCCACTCGGCATCGAACGTCGGCTGGTTGGGGTCGGTCACGCACGTTTCATGGAAAGACACTCTGCCCGACTCGTCGTACATGAGTTCTGTGCTGTCGATGGGCATTGCCCGATTCCCTTCGATTACCTCGCCGCGGGCTGATCAGCGAGCGCGACGCCGAGCATAGACTCGGTGGTGACGAGTTCGGTGAGCTGTTTCTCGCTCCAGCCGTCCGTACCGGCCGGACGCTCTGGAACGACGAACCACCGTGAGTGACCGCTGGAGTCCCACACCCGAATCTCGGTGTCGTCTGTCAGTGGGACGCCCAGTTCAGCGAGCACCACACGCGGTTCGCGGGCTGCTCGGGCTCGGAAGACCGGATCCTTGTACCAGTAGGGCGGAAGACCCAGTACCGGCCAGGGGAAGCACGAGCACAACGTGCAAATCACGAGGTTGTGCACACCCGGCTCGTTCACGACCGCGGCGATGTGTTCGCCCTCGGCCCCTGCCATACCTTCCGGCAGATCGAGCTGTGCGATGGCTGCCGGAGTGTCGGTCGCAAGCAGCTGGGCGAATTCTGGGTCCACCCAGGCACGAGCCACGATCTTCCTGCCGTTGAGCGGAGTCATTTCGGATTCGAAATAGCCGAGCACCTTGTCCACGGTCGTGCTGGCGATGACACCTTTTTCAATGAGTAACGCCTCCAGTGCGCGAACCTGCGCGGCACTACTCTGTTCGCGGTCGCTGGGGTAATAGAACCGCTCAGTCATCAGATACTTCCTCAGGAAGGTGGAGAGAGGTAGGACTCATAGATCTCCGCGTACAGTGGGCCCGCGTGAGTTTCGGTCCGTTCACCCCAGATCTCCTGGGGTTCGAAACGCACGAGGTAGACAGGAACAGGGGCACCGAGCCGATCGGCACCGGTCGAGCAGAAATAGCCGTACTTGCCTTCGAACACGCGCTCGACCCTGCCTGTGTGGCCCCGTAGATAACCGGGCAGACGGGTATGGTCGGTCGCTGGCGGGTTACGAACCACAACATGATCGCCGGTCGCGAAGGACGGGTTGTCCGCGTGACCGCGCCGCGAAGAGTCGCCCTCACGCAGGTACTTGATCACCTGTGCATCGATCCCTTCGCACTGGCGTTCCGGCAGCGCGGCCTCCGGCACCCCCCGGTACTTCTGGATCGCCGCGTCGAGTTCGGCCTGCGTGATGTAGCCGTTGTCCAAGAAATACGCGGTGATACCGCCGAGCCACTTCTCGTAATAGCGGAATTGGAAGTAGGCCAGGGGGTTCATCGCCTCGGCGGCCTTGCGCAGGTCCGCCCAGGTCCAAGTGGTTCTGAACACCGTTGGTACCGGTTCCATGTCGTAGGCGGGGACCGACGTGCGCAGCGAGTCACTCAACCCCATCATCGCCGCATGGATACCGAAGATTCGTTTCTCCCATTCTGCGACGAACACCCGCTTCTCGAAGTCGATCGGAGCGTCGTCGAGACCTTCGAGGCCGCCCAACATGTGCTGTAGTTTCATCCCGCCACCGCCGGAGCCAGGGCTGCTTGTTTCTGGGTGGTGATGATCTTCGCCAGTTGCCCGGACACAAACCCGAACACCGCGCTGAGCAGCATTGCGGTCACCACAACGAGCACCGAATTGCCGATCGACTCCGTGTAAGTGATGCGGCGCCCGTGACCGCGACCGTCCCGACGGTCGAGGCGAAACCCCACCCGATCGCGGGAATGGCGGCAAGCATCCCGGCGCTGGACGCTTCCACTATCGTTGCGCTGCCGATCCCACGGCAACCGCCGTAAACCCGACCCCGACGTCGGCTTTTTGGATGATCAGCACACACAGCGAGGCGATCACGATGCCGGCGAGATTGCTCAGTACCGAGCAGATCCGCCCGCGCAGCCCGGCGCCGAGGATGAGGAACGACGCCCAGGCGATGAATACAACCCAGACCGGCGCATGAATGACCTTTCCGGTGAAGTAACACCGCCAGCACACTCTTTTCCGACATATCCTCTGCCTTTGAAACGAGATGTGCGACATACGCAGTCGGCACCACCGGCCAACAGAAGTAATACCCATCAGAGACCGTTGCCGACATATGTCACAAAAATGACGGATACAATTCGAGCGTACACGGGGCCGACAAATCAGGACAACCGGCACCGTCGACCAGATTCGCCACCACCAGACCCAATGCCGCTTAGCTCGCCCCCTATAGAGCTGTGACCGGCGGTTTTGCGGATGGTCGTCGTTGTGTCGGCGTGATGCAGCTTTGGTTGGCCAGCCGGATGGTAGCGGGTCCGGTGTGACGGGTTCCCTTGTCTGCCTTGCGTTTTACTCGGAAGCTGTTGTGTCTGGCGCGTTTGACGACGCGGGGGTAGGAGCGGTGGCGGCGGGGGTTGAGGTGGCGTTTTGCGGTGATCTGTTCGGCGAGTTCGGTGTGGAGCTCGAGTTGGCGGTCAGGGGGAAAAACCGTCCGGGCCTGCGATGGTGTCGCGGGCGAGTCGGACGGTCTGGGTGAACTTCACGCGGTCGGGATCGATGCCGGTCTCGACCGCGGCCCGGCAGATCAGCGAGCAGATCGCGTAGTGGGCGATGAGGAATCCGTATATTTCCTGGCGGACCATGTCCGGGGTTTGCGAGCGCAGGGTTTTGGCGGGGCCGCGGAGCTGCGTCTTGATTTGCCTGTTCGCGGCTTCGTGTTCCCAGCGTTGGTGATAGGCCTCGGCCAGGATCAGCGAGGGTGCCTCGTGCGGGTCGAGGATGGTGGTGAGCAGGCAGATCAGCTCACCGCCTTCGCCACGGTCGGTGATCTCGTACTCGATGACGCGGGCGAAACGAGTCCGGTCCCAGTCCAACTCCTCCCCGGCTATGGCCGCCTCCAGCAGCTCGGCCCGCATTTTCGCCGGGGTTTTGGGCGCGAAAAGCAGTGTCACATAGGAGCCGTCACCGAGGCGGTCCACGATCGGCAGGTCCATAATGTCACCGAGACGCCACAACAGGTCGGCGTCGGTGTCGGCGCCCTGGCACCACAGTTTGAAACTGTAGAACCCCTGGTCACACACCAACATCATGCCGGGTTCGAGTAACCAGATCAGTTCGGCCGCGGCGGTGCGTTCACCGGTGCCCTTGCCCACGACCGGCCCGATCACCGCGCCCAGGCTCACATGCGAGCCGCATTCGGTCAACGTCACCACCCGTGCCTGTGGCAACACTCCCTTGCTCGGTTTACCGAATTCCGTTGCGTTGGCCTCGGTGTCGGCCACGTCGAACACCATGCCATCAATCGAGACCAGCCTGCGTCGCGCGTAGAACGCGTCCAGGGTCAGCCGCGACGCCACCGGCACCGCGATCCGCTCGAACAGTGTTTTCATCGGCTCGAACCCCAGCCGCTGCCGGGCCTGGGTGATCCCACCCGAGGTCGGCAAACTCCACTTCGGATCCCAACAACGCCAAAGCCGCAGCGGCCCAACCAGTTTCCGCATCACCCCCTCGTAGTCCACACCTGCGAACAACGCCAACGCGACCACGAAATACATCACCAAATGCGGCGGCAACGTCCCACCACGACGCTTGGGCGCCTTGCCGTGCTCGGAAATCGCCATCTCCACCGCATCACGGTCCACCACAGCGGTCAACACACCCAACAACACCTGATCGATCAACGACACCGCACCCACATCCACCACGTCGGCGACGCTAACCCCAGCACCGACACGATCCGGCACCGACACGCCCAAAAACGCTCCACACCAACCAGTCTCACAGACCAACCAGCTGGCACTACATCGCAATCATGCCGATGACCTGCGAAAACACGTCAAGCTAAGTGGCATTGCTATCTGACCTCGCGTAGGGGATCCCGTCCACTCAACATTGCCCGGATGAGTTCGCAGCGGCCAGTTGCGCGATGGCACCGGATTCGGTTCCGGCCGAATCGGTGCAGGCAAAGGTTGCGCAGGCCGGTGTCCTCGGCAGCGCGGATGCGGTCCTCGGCGCGGGCGCGGTGACAGCTCAGGAGCCGAAATCGGCTCCAACTGCAGTCCACTTCGCCGAGATGATCTGCCACACCGAATCGAAGGGGCCCGAGCGAGGGATGCCGGCGGCGTTTGGGCTCGCGGGAGTTATGGATAGCACGCAGCCACAGAGGAGCTGGCGAAGGGCCTACTATGGGTGCAGGACGGCATACTGCGCGTGATCGTCGCGACAGAGTTTGCCGCGCCGCTGGGCCTGATGGCGGCGATCGGCATGGCCGTATGGCTCACCCCGCCGGCGGGTGGGATCGCCCGGACCATGCCGTCTTCGGCGGCACCAGCTCCACCCGACAGCACCTTATCCGGCAAGCCCTGGGGGACATCATCACCGTCCTGCCTGGTCGGTACTAGCTGCGACACAGATCGGAAGGTAAGCAATGCGGACTGATGGAGATAGTTGGGACATTGTCAGTAGTGTGGGCCTGACCGCGTTGGGGGTAGCGACGTTTCGGGCGTTGGAGACAATCCGTCCCGATGCGTTGATCCAGGACGACTACGCACCATGGTTCGTCGAGGCGGCGGGTGAACCGCATTTCACCGGGTTGTTGGCCGACCCGTCCGCACTGGGGAACACGCCCTTCCCCGGCTTCATGGGTCTTCGGACCAAGTTCTTCGATGAGTTCTTCTTGTCGGCCGTCGCGGCCGGGGTGCGGCAGGCGGTGATCCTGGCCGCCGGGTTGGACGCGAGGGCGTACCGCCTCGATTGGCCGGCGGGCACGACGGTATTCGAGGTCGACCAACCGAAGGTGCTGGAATTCAAGGAAGAGGTACTCACCGAGCATGGTGCCCGAGCGAAAACCGAGCGGCGCCCGGTGGCCGTCGATCTGCGAGACGACTGGCCTGCCGCCCTCGAGACCGCGGGCTTCGACCCTGGCAAGCCGACCGCGTGGTCAGCGGAAGGGCTGCTGCCCTATCTCCCTGGCGCGGCGCACGACACGTTGTTCGAGCGGATCAACGCACTCTCCGGTCCGGGCAGCCACCTTGCCCTGGACAACATCGCGGCGGGAACCGATATGCAACACTTCGCGGCCATCATGTCGAAGTACTTCGACAAGAACCCGTTCAACGATATCGACATATCCGAGCTGTTCTACGGCGACGAGCGGGCCGATCCGACGCACTGGTTGACCGAGCACGGCTGGTCGGTGCGGCGTTCCGATCCATTCGAGCTGGCGGCTGCCTATGGCCGACCAGTTCCGGAGCTCCCCGAAGAGCTTGTCGACCGGTCGAAGCAATTGACGTATTTGACGTCAGTGAAGTAAGCCGTTTCCTGCATTCTGAATATCCCAACGGCCCGTCTGAGCATGCGCGATTCCATTCATCGAAGACCGAGTAGGTCATGAGCTCGGGAGTTTGCGACGAGATGCGCTTGGTAGGCACGAAACCCGCCGAAGTCGGCGATGTCGACGACCTTGTCGCCCGCGGTGATCCGCTCCGGGCGCAGGATCATCGCCCGTACGGTGGAGCCGTCCACCAATTCGATCGAGCCGAGCTCGAGCTCCCCGGGTTCCTGCGGCAGCAGAGTGTCGAACAGCAGTTCGTCGGACATTTCGTAGAGCTCGCCGACGATCGAGGCCCCACCGGATTCGACCGGGAGCAAACCAGGGAACTCGTCGCGGATCGCGAAGAACCGATAGTTCGGCGCGGTGGTGGCGGCGCCGAGCAATACGGCACCAGCGATTACCGCGTGGTCCTTCTGCCCGGACATGGCGCTGCCGTTCAAAAACATGCGTTGCACGAAAAACCCTCTCTGGTAACTGAAATCAAACAGTCGGTGTGCTGATGGAATCGGCCCGCGCACCCTGCGCGTCGGTGGCGCTGCGACGTACATGCGCCTCCGCCGCGGCGACCGCACGCGCGACATCGCCACTGGCCAGCTCCGCCAGCAACAGCTCATGTTGCTCCACCGCCGGCTCGGTGCGCGCGGGATCGCGGTAGCTCAATTCGGCGGCAATCTCCAGGTACTGCAACAGGTGGTTGTCGAGCAGACCCGCGAACCGTGCACCGAACGCGATGCGGTAGATCGACGTGTGGAAGGCGAGATGTGCCTCGCCGAACGCATCGGACGCGGGACCGCGCGCCGCGATGGCCTCCCCCATCGCGGCGATCAGCGCGCGCGGCTGCTCCCACTGTTCCGGCTTGGCCCGCTCACAGGCCAACCGGGCGGCCAGCTTCTCGAGCTCTTGCCGCACCAGGAACAGGTCCTCGATTTCGTCGGCGCTGATCGTCCGGGACCACAACCCGCCGACGGGTCTGCGCTCGGCGAAGCCTTCGCTTTCCAAGCGGCGCAGGGCATCGCGCACCGGTGTTCGGCTCACCCCGATCTGGGCAGCCAGCTCGGTCTCGACCAGATGCGTATTCTCCGGGATTTGCCCGGTGGACAACGCCTTACGCAGGGTCCGGTAGACGTACTCATAGGTTTTCTGGCGCACCTCGGCCGGCAGCGAATTCACTCCGCCGAGACCGGTTTTCTTGACCACTGCCCTCTCTTCCGTCACTGCAATCCACTCGCTTCTCGGCGCAAGAACCGGCCGGAGCCAGGCTTGCCGACGAACAGTCCATTCTCCACCACGGCCCGTCCAGCAGAGATCACGGTGCGCACCCCACCGGTGAGCCGCCAGCCCTCGTACAAGCTGTAATCGACCTTCATGTGGTGGGTGTCGACGCTGATCGTCGTCTGAACGTTCGGGTCGAACACCACCAGATCGGCATCCGAGCCGACGGCGATGGTGCCCTTGCGCGGATACAGCCCGAACAGCCGCGCCGGTGTGGTGGCGAACACCTCCACCATCCTGCGCAACGACATTTGCCCGCCGAGGACACCCTTGGAATACAACAGTTGCAACCGGTGCTCGATCCCGGGCCCACCGTTAGGGATCTTGGAAAAGTCGTTCTCTCCTAAGGTCTTCTGCCCGTTCAAGCAGAAGGGGCAGTGATCGGTGGACACCACCTGCACGTCGTCGGTACGCAGGCCACGCCAGAGTTCCGCGTGATGCCGGGCGTCCCGCAGCGGCGGGGTCAGCACATATTTCGCCGCCTCGAAACTGTCATCGTCATAGACGCTGGAATCCAGGAACAGGTAATGCGGGCACGTCTCGGCGAACACCGGCCTGCCACGGTCACGGGCTGCGGTGACCTCACTGAGCGCCTCACCACAGGACAGGTGCACGAAATACACCGGCGCATTGGCCATCTCGGCCAGCGCGATGGCCCGGTGGGTCGCCTCCGCCTCGGCCAGCTCGGGACGGGTGCGCCCGTGCCAGCCCGGATTGGTGTGCCCGGCGGCGAGTGCCCGGCGCACCAGCACATCGATGACCGGACCGTTCTCGGCGTGGACACAGCACAACGCGCCGAGGTCGCCGGCCCGCTCCAACACAGTGAAGATCGTGGCGTCGTCCACCATGAGCTCGCCGGGATACGCCATGAACAGCTTGATGCTGGTGACGCCTTCGCCGACCAGCTCGTCGATCTGCCCGAGCGAACCGGAATCCATCTCGGTGATCACGATGTGCTGCCCGTAGTCGATCACCGCCTTGCCTTCAGCGGCGGCGAGCCCGTCCTCGATCGCGGCCCGCAAATGCTGCCCGCGCCGCTGCTGTGCAAAATTCACCACCGTCGTGGTTCCCCCGAAGGCCGCAGCGATCGTGCCGGACTCGTAGTCGTCGGCAGTGGTCGTCTCGCCCAGGTTGAACGCCAGATGGGTGTGCGGGTCCACACCACCCGGCAACAGGTAGCAGCCGGTGGCGTCGATGACCTTGTCAGCGGGCAGATCCAGCGACGCTCCGATCATGGTGACCGTGTCGTTCTCGACGTAGACATCGCCCAGGTAATCGTCGCCAGCGGTGATCACCCGCGCACCCTTGATCAGCAGGCTCACGGGCCACTCACCCACCCCGCCTCATCACCGCTGAACCGGTTGATCCCGATGGGTTCGGCGCAGGAACGCCGGTGGATCTCGGCGAAGTACGGTTCGAAGGCCCGGTTCAATTCCTCGACCTTTGCGTGCCGCCCCAGATACTCCTGGGCCAATCCACGCAGCTCGTCCAGCACGGCCTGCTCGTCGATCAGCAGGCACCGGCCGTCACGCACCACCGGCTGCCCGTTGACCCACACCTCGGTGATGGAGTCGCCGTTCTCCACATACACCAAATGAGAGGGCAGGTCGTTGAGCGGGGTGAAGTTCAGCGACCGCAGGTCCAACAGCACGAAATCGGCCTTGTACCCGGGCGCGATCGCGCCGACATCGCCGGCTACCCGCGCCGAACGGGCACCGCCGCGGGTACCCGCCCACAACACCTCCTCGGCCGTGGGCCAGGTCCGGTAGTCGGGGCTGGTCACCTTGTGCAGCAACGCGGCCGACTTGACCACATCGAACATGCGGGCGGAATCGTTGCTGGACAAGCCATCCGAACCGAGCCCAACGTTGACTCCCGCGTCGATCAGCTTCCGCCACTCAGCGATCCCCGAGCCCAGCTTCAGATTGGAGATCGGATTGTGCGCCACCGACGCACCCACCTCACCCAGCCGCGTGATATCGCTGTCGGTGAGCCAGATCCCGTGCGCCAGCGTGGCCCGGTCGCTGAGCACCCCGAGCCGGTCCAGGTATTCCACCAGCGTGGAGCCATAGAACTCGCGGCCGGTGACCGCCTGCATCTTCGTTTCCAGGACGTGCACATGGAAGGTGGTGTCATGCTGCGCGGACAGTTCGTTCGCGGCCACGAACAGGTCATCGGTGCAGCGCTGCGGGCCACTGGGCGCGATCACGTAGCGCAGCCGCCCGGCGCGACCGTCGTAGCGCGCCAGCGCTTCTTTGCTGAACTCCAGGTACTCCTCGGTGCTGCGCGGACGCGCCTCGCGTGCCTTGGCGAGCAGATCGGCGGGCAGCACCTCGCCCACGAACGGGATGGTGTCGATGTAGGGCCGGTTGACGATGTTGCCAGAGCAATTCGCCCGGATGCCGATGTCCTCGTAGGCACGGAACACCGCGTCCAGCGCGTCCATGCTCTGCGTCGGGCTCTCGATGACGTCGTCGAGCAGACACGTGGCGCCGTTACGCAGCGATTCCATCCCCACGAGAAGGGTGCGGAGGTACACCAGCCGCTCCGACATCGGTTCCAGGCCGAGGATCGGGTACGACAGCAGCATCCACAGTTCCAGCGGCATATTGTCATAACGCCCCTTGAACAACGCCTCCCACGAGTGCACGTGGGCGTTGACCAGCCCGGGCATGATGACGCGGTCGGTCGCGTCCACCACCGTTGCGGCGTCGGGGACCGCCATGTCCGGGCCGACCGCGGCGATCCGATCGGCGACGACCAGGACGTCGGCTCGGAACGGCTCGGCGCGATGCTCATCGTCCATGGCCAAGACAAGAGCGTTGCGGAACAACGTGGTCACAAAACCTCCTCGGGAGCACTGGGAAAGAGATCCATACGGCGGTGTTCGAAGTAGCGCAGCGTGCGGCGGGTCTGCGCGAGCACATCGAGATCCACTTTGGCGAGCGCCAAGCCGGGTCCGTCCTGCCGTGGCCGGTGTGCGAGTAGCTCGCCGTCCGGCCCGACCACGCACGACTCGCCGAAATTGTCGACCGCGTGGCCGCCGACCCACTCGGTACCTACCTTGTTGGCGGCCACCGCGAACAGTCCGTTCTCGCGGGCATGGGTGCGCAGCTCACCCAGGAAGAAATCGGCGCTGTCACCGCCGCTGCCTGCCACCGGAACAGCTACCAGGTCGGCGCGCAGCGAGCGTAGCTCGCGCCAGCATTCGGGAAATCGGCGGTCGTAGCAGACCAGCGTGCCCAGGCGGAGCCGGTCCATCGCGTGCACGCCGAGCCAATCGCCCGCGGTGAAGTGCGCGGGTTCGTCGAACCCCGGTGCAGGGTCGTCGCCCACCGGCAGGTGCAGCTTGCGGGCCGCGTGATGGGCCCGGCCCGCGCGGTCCACGGCGGCTTGAATCTGTCCTTTGTGGATGACGACGGCCGAGTTGTGGAACGTGCCTGCCGCATCGCGTTCGAACATCGGCAGCACCACGTCGAGGCCGAGTCCGGCCGCCAGCGCACCGATGTGCTCGGTGAGCGGTCCGGGTATCGGCTCGGCCCAGTCCCGGTACGCCCCAGCCGGTTCGGCACAGAAGTACGGTGTGGTCGCGAGTTCAGGCAGCACGGCCAGGTCCGCGCCTGCCGCCGCGGCGTCGGCCAATGCGGACTCGACGGCGGCCAGGTTGGCGGCACGATCATTCCCGCACGCGGGCAGTTGCACCGCCGCGACCGTTGTCACGCTCACCCGGCGGCCCTCTCCTGCTCGGCGAATGCCCGGTCGACCTCATCGGCCAGCAGGTCGACCAGCCGGTCATGCAATGCGTGGTACCCCGCCGAACGCGGGTCCCGTGGGCGATCCAGCTCGACGTCGACGATCGCCTTGAGCCGGCCCGGCCGGGCGGTGAACACCACGATCCGGTCGGCCAGCGCCACCGCCTCATCGATGCTGTGCGTCACGAACAGCACCGACGCGCCGCTTTCCTCGCGCACCTGGGCGATGTAGTTCTGCAGTTTCGCCCGTGTCTGCACGTCCAGCGCAGCGAACGGCTCGTCCATCAACAGCACCCGAGGCCGCATGGCCAAGGCCCGCGCGATCGCGGCGCGCTGCCGCATGCCGCCGGACAGCTCATCCGGGTGCTTATCCAGCATGTCGCTCAACCCCATGGTGCGCAACAGTTTCCGCGCCACCTCGCGGCGTTCGGCCTTGGGCACACCCCGTAGCCGCAACCCGAAGCCGACGTTGTCGGCGACTGATAACCACGGATACAGCGAGGACTGCTGGAAGATCATGCATCGATCCGGCCCCGGACCCGTGACCGGTTCGCCGTCGGCCTCGATGACGCCCGCGCTGGGTTGTTCGAGTCCAGCGATCATGGACAGCAGCGTGCTCTTGCCGCAGCCGCTCGGTCCCAGCATCACCAGGAACTCGCCGGGCTGCACATCCAGGTCGACGCTGTCGACCGCGAGCATTTCTTTGGTGGTGCCTTCACCCCAGATCTTGGTGACGCCGCGGCACCGCAGGGCCCCAGTCGCGTTGGTCATCGTTTTCCTCCAGCCGAGGCGGGCTGCCACCACAGCAGCCGCCGCTGTAGTTGCCGGAACGCCAGGTCCAGCAGGTACCCGGTGAGACCGATCAGGGTCATGGCGAAGAACACCAGGCTGGCGTTGAAGGTATTGCGGGCCAGCATGACCACCTGTCCCAGGCCGCTGCCGACTCCGGCCGCCTCGGCGAGCAGCACGACCATCCACGCCGCGAACAGGTTGAGCCGCAAGGTGTGCAGCAAGCCGGGCAGGATAGCGGGCAGCACGACCTGGAACAGGATCTGGCGCTTGCGGGCACCCATTGTGCGGGCGACGTTGAGGTACGTTTCGCTCACCTCGGTGATCTGGGTGATCGTTGCCAGCGTCATCACGAAGTACACCCCGACGAACACCATGAACACCGCGGGACGGTTGCCGATTCCGAACAGAAAGATCGACACCGGCAGCCAGGCGATCGGCGAGATCGGGGCAAGCAGGGTCAGCATCGGCAGCACCAGCCCACGCACCACCCGGAACTGAGTGATCAGCATGCCGGTCACCAGGCTGGCCACGAATCCGAGAGCCAGCCCGATCAGGACCCGCAGCAGCGTGGCGACGATCGTGGTGAGTACCGCGACCAACGGCGTAGCCTGGGCGGCTCCGATGGTGGATGTGTCGAAGTACCTGGCCTGCCTGCTGAAGTCCTGCAGAAAGATGTGCGGCGGTGGCAACAACAATGGTGGCGCCCAGCCTGCCGCCCAGGCCAGTTCCCACAGCCCGGCGAACAGCGCGACCGAGGCAACCCACCACCCGGCTGCCGCCCCCGCCTTGCGCGCCCATGACCACTTGCGCCGGGTGGCACCGGTTTTCTGTGGCAGCTCGACGTCGGCAGGGATCTCGACGGCGGTGGTCATGCGGACGCCCGCTGCAAGGAGTTGTACAGACCCTGGTTCTCCTGGATCACCTGGTCGAGCAACGTCCAGTCGAAGACGCTGTGGTCCGGCAGTCTCTTCAGGTATCCCAGGTCCTTCATGCCGACCGCGCGGTCCAGCATGAACTGCGCCTTCGAGCGCTGATCGACGACGTTGGGCTGCTTGGTCGAAGCGTCCAACGCATCGGAGACACTGGTCTTGAAATAGGTTCCGACGGTGGCCTGCACCGCGCTGGGCCGGTCTTGTTCGGCCTGCTGTTGAGCGACGAGCAAACCCTTGATGAGTGCCTTGACCGCCTTGGGATTCTGGGCGAGCAGGTCATTGCGCACGGCCAGCACGCAGTCGGTATAACCGGGTCCGTAGACGTCGGTCCCGTCGGAGAGTTTTACAGCACCGGACCGCGCGTTCAGCGCCTGCGTCGCATATGGCTCGATATGGCACATGCTGTCGATCGCGCCGCTGATGAACGCTTGGGCGAGCTCGGGCGAGGTTCCGAAGTAACGCACGTTGACGTCCTTGAAGGACAGGCCGGCAGTCTTGAGGTAGTCGTAGGGCAGCATTTCCAAGGTGTCGGCTTGGAAGGTGCCGAGTGTCTTGCCACGCAGGTCGGCCGCGCTGTTGATGCCTTGCTGCGCCACGATCACGCAACCCTGAACGCCACCGCCGGCCACGATGGTCACCGGCGCACCGGCGTCGCGCAGGGTCAAGAACTGGGTATAAGGAATGAGCGAGACGTCGACCTGACCGGCGCCGAACAGGGTCACGATGTCGGCATTGGTCGGGGTGACGACGAACTCCAGCGTCGCGCCGTCAGCCTGTGCCAGGTTGCGTTCCTTGACCAAGAAGATGCCCAAATTGCACAGTCCGGTGCCGTGTGTCGCCTTGAGCGCACCGGTCGCTGCGCCTGAGCTGCCCCCGACACCGGTGCACGCGCTCAGCAACCAGGCAGGCACCGCGACGGCGACGCTGGTGGCCGCCGTGCGACGAAGGAACGAGCGACGGCCCATCGAGCCGGTAAGAGGGTTGTGGGTCATCGTTGGTTCTCCTTGGTGTGGATCATCGAGAGTTCGTCTTCGAGGAGTTCGAGAGCGACGGCGGTCCGTGGCGGCGCGGCGTCGGCAGGCACCAGCGCCAGGGACCGAAGGCTGTCCCACCGGCCGAAAACGATCTCCCGCAGCTCGCGGATGTCCACTCGCGACGGTTGCCGGGTCACGGCACTGGCGAGTTCGTCGAGGTCGAACCCGGGGTAGAACTCCATCGCGTGGCGCAGCGCTGCGCGGGGATCGGCGTGAATGAAGGCTTCAGCGCGCAACATGGCCCTGATCGATGCCCGTACCTGCTCGGGGCGCTCCCGCAGGAACTTTGCGGACGCCACCAGAACCGTGTCCGGGAATGGATCTCCCCAGAGTTCGGTGCCGTCGGAGAGCGTGTGGGCGCCTTCGCGCCGCAGCCGCTCGGCGAACGGCTCGGCGAGGGTGAGGGCGGCCAGCTCGCCACGACGCCAGGCCTCGATGGACTTTTCGAGAACGTCGAAATAACGCAGCCGCACATCGTCGACGCCGAGTCCGGCGGCGGCCAGTACATCGTGCAGCAGCACTTCCATCGGGTCGGATCGGAACGTGCCGACAGGTTGCCCGGCGAGGGAGGCTGCGTCGGCGAACTCCGGGCGGGTGAGCACGGAGATGCCCATCAGGCCGCTTCCGGCGACGAGCACCGGCGGGTCGGCTCGAAACGCGTCGATGAGCGGCTGGGTGTAGGCGGCAGTACCCAGGTCGGCGACGCCACTGGCGAGTAGCTCGGCGGTCGAGCTGATGTCGTTGAAGTACGGGGCCTCGACCTCCAAGCCTTCGGCCGCGAACAATCCCTCGCCCACTGCCACGAAGAGTGGAAGATTTGACAGCGAGCAGCCATGGGTGAGCACGAGTCGTTGCCCGGTCATGCCGCACTCCCGGCCACCACTTGCCAGCCCGGCGGAACAGTATCCGGCGTCCCCTCGCAGATGACGATGGTTTGCACGAGCAGGTGGTCGCCACCCGGAGCCTGTAGCAGTGCTACGGCGTCCGCCAGCGAGATAGCCACAGTGTGGTCGTCGCCGAGGTCGGCGGTTGTCGCGATCCGGAGATTAACGCCAGGCATGGCGATCCAGCCGCCGGCCAACTCTGCGAGGGCGATCGAGGCGATCGCGTGACCCGGGACCAGATCCCGCAGGGAACGCCTAGCCCGCTCGGGCAGTGTGGGGTCGTCGGGCTCTACCGCGAGCAGCTCGATGCCGGACGCGCCGCAGCACTTGCGGTGGTTTTCGCCCACCGCGATGCGCAGGCGGTGAGCGAGCACCGGCGGAAGGCCGGCGAAGGCGGAGTCAGGGGCGAGCCCATCCCATTCCAGCGCGGTGAACACCCCCGTGAGCTGCGTTGTGTCCTGTATACATTGCACGCCACTCACTACATAGGGCTGTTATTACGCGACAGTTAAGACAGCTGTCATGCCCTGTAAAACACTGAGTCGTGGGTGTTTCGGACCTCGAGTGCGGGTGCCCATAGGTTCAGATCGTCATCGGTGATGTCCACTCGGCACGGCCAACGGTCCCTCGAGCACGGCGATCGCCTGCCGTGGCTTGGTCGCGAACCCGACATCGTCGGCGGCTGGACCGCAGGCAGCCACACTTTCACCGACCACATGGTGCGCTGGATGGCCCGTAGCTGCGCGCCTCCGTGGAGAAATTCACCGAGGAACTGCGATCCCACGGCCGCACGTGGACATGCGCTTCCAACCCGGCACGCGGCACGGCCATGGCCGTCCGGCTGGCCCACAAGAACCAGGCGATGGGCAAATTCATCGCCCGGTTCGGCCTGACCGACGAGGCGCTGCGCGGCATCCTGTCGGGACCACCCATGCGCGACATCGCGGCGGGCATCGACGCCGGGCGCTACAACCTCGGCAGCCCGCGATGCGGCTGGACGCGACATCCTGCATCGGGACCCCCGGCCAGGATTCCGCGCAGCCCTGTCGGCGCCCAACAGCTGACGCAGACCGATCAGCGCTTCGACCGCGCGGCGAAGAATGCCACCGCGGCCATCGTGGCGAGCAGGACCGCGCCGACCGAGGTCGCGACATGCATGCCCGAGACGAACGATTCCCGTGCGGAATTGATGAGCGCGGTGTTGTCACCCGCCCGCTGGACGGTCTCGCCGAGCGTGGCAGCGTAGTCGCCACCGGACCGGAAGACCAGTGCCGCAACCGAACCCAGCAGTGCGAGGCCGAGGGCATTGCCGAGTTCGAAGCTGGTCTCGGAGATACCGACGGCCGAACCGGCCCGTTCGGGCGGAACGGAGGATACCGCCACCTCCGACACCAAGGTGAACGCGAGGCCGTAACCGATGCCGGCGATGGTGGATCCGACGAGGTACCACGCCATCCCGCCGTCGACACCGACGCCGAGCAGCAGCAGGTTGCCGAGCGCGGAGGCCAGCAGGGCGAGCACGAAGCTGCCGCGCACGCCGATGCGCCGCGCCACCCGGGCACCGCCCACCGAGAACACGAACACCGCGACCGCCATCGGAATGCCGAACATCGCCGCCGCCAATGGGTCTCGTCCAGTCACCGATTGCAGGTAGATGCTGGTGAGGTAGCTCATCGCGGCCAATGCCATCATGCCGACCAGGCTGGAGCCGATCGCCACCGAGAACTGGGCGCGACGGAAGAGGCGCAGGTCCAGCAGCGGTTCGGCGAGTTGCCGCTGCCGCCGCCCGAAGACGATCAGCAACAGCACGCCGCCGAGCGCGATGACGAGCGCCGACGCGTCCAGCCCTTCCGCCGCAATATGTTTCACCGCGTACACCAGCGGCAGGATGCCGCCGATCGACAGCACCACGCTCGGAATATCCAGCGGTCCGAGCACACCCGAGCGGTGTTCGGGCAGCAGGAACGGGCCCAATGCAAGCAGGATCAGCAGCACCGGGATATTGATGAGAAATACCGAGCCCCACCAGAAGTGGTGCAGCAGCAGGCCGCCGAGGATCGGGCCGACCGCCGAACCACCCGCGAAGAACGCGGTCCAAACGCCGATGGCGGCGGCGCGCTCGCGGGCGTCCGGGAAGAGGCTGGAGATCAGGGCAAGGCTCGACGGCAGCAGTGTCGCGCCGCCGACGCCCATCAGCGCCCGCGCGGCGATGAGCACCGCGGCGCTCGGCGCGAAGGCCGCGATGATCGACGCCACACCGAAGACGCTGGCGCCGATGAGCAGAATATTGCGCCGCCCAATCCGGTCGCCCAGGTTGCCCATGGTGATCAGCAGCCCCGCGAGCAAGAAGCCGTAGATATCGAGAATCCACAGCTGCTGGGTGGCCGACGGGTCCAGATCGATGGTCAGGGTCGGCATTGCCAGGAAGAGCACCGAGATGTCCATCGACACCAGCAGCACCGGCAGCAGCAGCACCGCGAGGCCCAGCCAAGCGCGGCGCGAACCGATCTGCGACGACGTCGCGATAGGCCGCACTGCCTCCAGCTCTGTCATTCCATAACCCCTGTCACTTCTATTTCTCGTGTCGCGTACGCCGTACGCATGAACCCGGGTACAGTGTACGCAACCAGGCCCAGAACTGGAAGCGAGTCATGGGATGACCGAGCCGAAGCTCACCAAAGCCGCCATTGTCGACACCGCGATCGCCCTCGCCGACGAGGAGGGACTCGAGGCGCTGTCCATGCGGCACATCGCCGAGCGGATGGGTGTCGGGGCGATGTCGCTCTACCGGCACGTGGCGAACAAGGACGAACTGATCGCCGCGATGACCGACGAGGTCGCCGGACGCAACACCTACCCGTCCACGGAAGGGCAGAACTGGACCTGGCGCGACCGGGTCCGCATCGCCGCCGAGATCGATTGGGCGCTCTACCAGCAACATCCGTGGGTGCTGCTCACCTTCGCGATGCCGCGCTACAGCTTCGGTCCGGCAAGCCTGTCCTGTCTCGCCTGGCTGGTCGAAGGCTTCCGCGAGCTGAACGTCTCGGCCCGCGAGGCGACGACGATGGCGTTCACGGTGTGGAACTACATCTCCGGCGCGACGCTGCCACAGATCAGCGGCGCCCTGTTCGCCCGCGACGGAATCAACCCCGAGGGCGACAACGGTCTGCGCGCCCTGCTGCAAGGAACATCACAGCTCCCGATTCCACCGGCGCTCGCCGATCTGGACGGCGCCGGGGTCAGCGACCTGACATCGGAAGATCTACTTCATCTCGGCTTGAACGCGCTCTGCGACGGGTTCGCGGTACGTGCCGGAGTGACCGATCGCGGGTAAGCGGTTGACCTGAACCACACTTCAGGTTGAAGAGTGTTTTGCGAGCAACCGACACACAGGAGTCACCGTGCACGCAATCCGGCTTCACGCCTTCGGCCCGGCCGAAAACCTCCGCTTCGAGACCGTTCCGGATCCGGAACCCGGGCCCGGCCAAGTGCGCATCGCAGTGGCGGCGGCGGGCGTGCACGTCATCGACACCGCCATTCGCAAGGGCCAGCCCGGACCGATGCCGCTACCGGAACTGCCCACCGTGCCCGGGCGTGAAGTCGCCGGGACCGTGGACCGGATCGGCGACGGCGTCATTGCCGAGTGGCTGGGCAAGCAGGTTGTCGTCCATCTCGGGACCGTCCCCGGCGGTTATGCCGAGTTCGCCGTCACGGAAACCGCTCGGCTACAGGAGATTCCGGACAATCTCGACGCAGCCGAGGCAGTAGCGATCATCGGCACCGGGCGCACGACCATGGGCATCCTGCAGTTCACCGACCTCGGCCCGGACAGCATTGCCGTGGTGCTGGCCGCTGCGGGCGGCATCGGAACGCTGCTCGTCCAGTACGCCAAGAACATCGGGGCGACCGTGGTCGGGCTGGCGGGCGGACCGGCGAAAGTCGCACTGGTACAACGCAACGGCGCGGATATCGCCGTCGACTACACCCTTCCCGACTGGGTCGATCAGGTCCGGACCCAACTCAGCGGCCGTCGCGCGACGGTGTTGTTCGACTCGGTGGGCGGTGAAACCGCCCGCGCCGCGGTCGATCTGCTCGGCAAGGGCGGACAGCACCTCGTCTTCGGCTGGTCCGGCAAGGGCCCCGGCGATAGCGCACCGCTGACGTTCACCGAGAACGAACTGGCCGAACGCGGCATCGCCTCGCAGCTGGTAGTCGGCTCGCCGATGCTGCGGCGCGTCGGCGGTGACGTCCGAGTGCTCCAGGATCGCGCGCTCGCCGAAGCCGCGGCGGGGCGGTGGCGCCCGGCGGTGCGGCGATTCGCACTCGCCGATGCGGCACAGGCCCATCTCGAATTGGAGACCCGCGGCACGGTCGGCAAAGTGGTCCTGATCCCCTGAATGGCCCGCAGGTCAGGGGGGACGACCAGCGCGCATGGAATATCGGCGTGCTGGTCGCGACTGGTGAACCTGGGATCCTGGCGACTCACCTCCGGTCAAGCACTGGACGGCCGCGAAATAGCAGGTGAATAGCGCGGGCCCGCACGACTTCCAGCGGGATGGTGCGGGCCCGCAGCAGAGTGCGGCAGCTCAGTCGGTCGGATCGCCGTCCACGACGGCGTAGACGAAACCGTCCCAACCCTTGGAGCCCACCGTCTGCAATACCGTCGCGTCCAAGCGTGGATCGCTCGACAGCAGCTCGATGAGATCGCGGCTGGCGCGCACCGCCGGGTCGTCCGATTCGGCGTCGGCCACCGCGCCGTTACGGACCACGTTGTCGACGATGATGACCGAACCCGGCCTGGTCAGCCGCAGCGCCCACTGCACGTAGTTCGAGTTGTTCACCTTGTCGGCGTCGATGAACACCAGGTCGAACGGTTCGGGACCTTGGGCCTCCAGCACCGGCAGGCTGTCAAGTGCCGCGCCGACCCGGATATCCACCCGCTCGCCGACCCCTGCCATGTCCAGATTCCCCCGCGCCACCTCGGCGTGCCGAGGCTCGAATTCGAGGGTGACAACCTTGCCCTGCTCCCCGACCGCCCGCGCCAGCCACATCGTGCTGTACCCGCCGAGCGTGCCGATCTCCAGCACCCGCCGCGCCCCGATCGACCGTGCGAGGAGGTGCAGGAACTTCCCTTGTGCCGGGGAAACATCGATCGCGGGCAACCGCGCGGCAGCGTTCGCTGCCAACGCCGCCGCCGAATCCTCGTCGCCCACCAGATTCTCTACAAGATAGCTGTCAACATCAGCCCAGTCGAACGTCGTCATATCCGCAGTCTGCCACCGCGCGCCACGCGATACCGCAGACAGCGGCTCATTCCAGCCAGGACTTGCGTTGGTAGTACAGATCTTCTTCGCTCGCCTCGTCCGGAACGACGACATCATTCTCGATTGGGCTTGCGCGTTCCCGATGGCGGCTGGTGACCTGGTTGCGCAGCTTCGCTTGGGCGCGGCGGGTGCAGGCCATGAGTTCGGAGGCGAGCGCGGCGGGGTCCATGCCACGGGATCTGGCGGCGAGGTAGATGCCGGTGGTGATGCCGTTCGCGTCGACAGACACGCTGACACGCTTGTCCGCGGACGTTTCGGTCACGCTGATGGCCGACATCCGGCCCTGCAGTTCCTGATACTGCTGCGCCTTGCGCTACAGATTCTCCGCCCAGCGGGCCAGCTCGTCGGCAGCCCCGTTGAGATCATTGCTCACCAATGTCGTCCCCTTGTCACCCTGCGCCCACAAGCGCCGTGCGCGGGAACGAACCCGCAACTCCGCCCCCAATTTGGTCCGCCTGACCTTACCGACGGGCCGGTCGGCATCGCAACCGACCGGCTACCGGCGCCGCGTTGTCCGACGTCCGGTTCAGAACAGAAAGTAGCGCTGGGCCATTGGCAGTTCCGTCGCCGGTTGCTCGGTCCAGACCTCGCCGTCGATGCGGACGGTGAAGGTGTCCGGGTCGACCTCGATGCGGGGCATGGCGTCGTTATGGGGCATGTCCGCCTTGGTGCGTTGGCGAACGTTCTTGACGGGCACCAGTTTTCGGCGGACATCCAGGCGGTCGGCGAGGTTGTCTTCGATGGCCTGTTCGGAGACGAAGTGCAGCGAGTTGGCGGCAGCCACGGCGGGTGCCGCCCCGAACATAGGGCGTGGGAGAACCGGTTGCGGGGTGGGGATGGAGGCGTTGGCGTCGCCCATGGCGGCCCATGCGATCATGCCGCCCTTGAGTACCGCGTGCGGGCGCACGCCGAAGAAGGCGGGGTCCCAGAGGACGAGGTCGGCGAGCTTGCCGACCTCTACCGAACCGATTTCGTGGTCGAGGCCGTGGGAAATGGCCGGGCAGATGGTGTATTTCGCGATGTAGCGCTGCACCCGGGCGTTGTCGGCGGCACCGTCGCCGGGGAGTGCGCCGCGGCGGCGCTTCATGATATGCGCGGTTTGCCAGGTGCGCATGACGACTTCACCGATGCGGCCCATGGCCTGGGAGTCGCTGCCGATCATAGAGATCGCGCCGAGGTCGTGCAGGAGGTCTTCGGCGGCGATGGTGGAGGGCCGAATCCGGCTCTCCGCGAACGCTAGATCCTCAGGTATAGAGGCGCTGAGGTGGTGGCACACCATCAGCATGTCCAGGTGCTCGTCGAGGGTGTTGACGGTGTGCGGGCGCGTCGGGTTGGTGGAACTCGGCAGCACGTTGAGATACGAAGCGACGGTGATGATGTCGGGCGCGTGCCCGCCGCCCGCGCCCTCGGTGTGGTAGGCGTGGATGCCGCGGCCCGCGATGGCAGCGAGGGTGTCCTCGACGAAACCGGCCTCGTTCAACGTGTCCGAGTGCAGCGCGACCTGCACGCCCGCCGCGTCGGCGACGGTCAGGCACGCATCGATCGCCGCGGGTGTGGAACCCCAGTCCTCGTGCAGCTTGAAACCCGATGCGCCACCGCGCAATTGCTCCCACATGGACTCGGCGCTGACCGTATTACCCTTGCCTAGCAGCACGATGTTCATCGGCCAGCCGTCGGTCGCCTCGAGCATGCGCGCCAGATGCCAGGAGCCGGGCGTCACGGTGGTCGCCTTGCTGCCCTCAGCGGGGCCGGTGCCGCCCCCGATCAGGGTGGTGATGCCGCCGCCGAGCGCCTCGTCCATCAGCTGCGGGCAGATGAAGTGCACGTGGCAGTCGATGGCGCCGGCCGTGACGATGCGGCCGTTGCCCGAGATGATCTCGGTGGACGCGCCGACCATCAGATCCGGATGTACCCCGGACATGGCGTCTGGGTTGCCCGCCTTGCCGATGGCGCAGACACGGCCGTCGCGAATGCCGATGTCGGCCTTGATGATTCCCCAGTGGTCGATGATGATCGCACCGGTGATCACGGTGTCCGGGGCACCCTCGGCACGGGTCGCGCGAGCCTGCCCCATGGATTCGCGCAGCACCTTGCCGCCACCGAAGACGGCCTCGTCACCGGCCAGTCCCGGTCCGCCGCTGCGGTCTTCGGTGATCTCGATCAGCAGATCGGTGTCCGCCAGGCGAATTCGGTCGCCGGTGGTCGGACCGAACAGCTCGGCATACCGGGCCCGGCTCAGCTCACTCATCGCGTCCTACCTCCCGAGATGCCGTACCGCGCGGGGAATTGCGCGCCGAATCGTCTGCGAATGCCCGCGCGGGGCACGGGCGTCGGACTAGTCATCGAGATGCCCAGGCGGGTTCAGGCTGATGCCGTAGACCTCGCGGGTGCCACCCAGCGGAACCAGCGAAACCCGTTGTCCGAGACCGGGTTCGAAGCGCACGGCGGTCCCGGCCGCGATGTCGAGGCGGCGGCCGTGGGCAGCTGTCCGGTCGAAGCGCAGCGCCGCATTGGCCTGCGGAAAATGCACGTGGCTGCCGACCTGCACCGGCCGGTCGCCGGTGTTCACCACATCGAGTTCGATCCGGTCGGCGCCTGCGTTGAGTTCGATGGTGCCCTCGGCACAGAGATATTCGCCCGGAATCATCGCGCCGCGCCTTTGCCGGACATCTGCACTCGGTCGGGTCGCGTGAACGCTTCGCGATTGTGTCTCAAGCGACTCGCCTAGCCGATCGGGTGGTGGACGGTGACGAGCTTGGTGCCATCCGGGAAGGTGGCCTCGACCTGCACATCATGGATCATCTCCGGGACACCCGCCATGACATCGTCGCGCGTCAGAACCGTTCGCCCCGAGGACATCAGCTCCGCGACCGAGCGCCCGTCCCGAGCCCCTTCCAACACGTGGTCGGTAATCAGCGCGACCGCCTCGGGATGATTGAGCTTCAGCCCGCGCGCCTGCCTACGCCGGGCCAGCTCGGCCGCGTAGCTCAGCAGCAGCCGTTCCTGCTCGTGCGGCGACAGTCGCATCCGGGCTCCTCACCTGGTCGGGTGGATAGGATGACGGTCATTCTGGCACGGCCGTTCCGACCGTGCCCGGCGAGCGCCCGGTCAGTCCCGCGCGGGCAGGTTCTGCAGACGGACCTGCCCACGTGCCACCGTGCGACCCGCGTCGTCGGTGAGCACGACCTGCCACAACTGCTGCAACCGGCCACGGTGCAGCGGTGTCGCCTCGCCGAAGACCTTGCCCTCGCGGACCGAGCGCAGGAAGTCGGTGTTGTTGTTGACCCCGACGACGGTGCCCTTATTACCCTGCGCGGTGTACCAGACGCCGCCGCCGATGCTGGCAAGGGTTTCGACGATCGTGCAGTACACGCCGCCGTTGATGATGCCGGCCAACTGAAGCAACTGCGGCCCCGCGATGAGCTCGCCACGCACCAGGTCCGGCGTCACCTCCGTGAACTGGAGTCCGATCAGATCGGTGAAGGTGTTCTTGCTGAGCTCGGTCATCACCTCGGGCGTCATGTCCGCCAGCGACTGGATCGGAGCTTCCTGCTGTGTCATGCGTTCAGATTTACACCCCACAAACGCACCGGAGTTGCCGGGCCCCCGGGCCGGCAACTCGCACAAACAGAGCTCCGGGTTGCCTCCTCACGCCAACGCATTACATAATTAGGTAAGCCTGCCCTATGTTGAACAGGCGGGCCATTCAGCTGCCCGGCCGGTTCGACGGCCGAGGAGATCGTGCGCGGACTTCGCTTGCCGCGCACTCGCGGCTGCCACGGGCGCTCACCGCGCTGGTGGTCGGCGCTCGGTCTCGCCGGCGCGATCACCCAGTCGATTCTGCATAATCCGCTCGACGCGTCGGTGCTCGAGGACCCGGCGTCCGGTCGGCCGATGGTCGTACCCATCGGCACCAGGCACGTCCTCGCGCCGTATGACAAATGACACACAGCTACCAGGCAGTCACGACAGGGTGTAGTACGCAATTGTGTCGTTGAGTCCGTAAACTTGTGGCATGGCAGGACTTGGTGAACTCGAGAAAGCGGTCATGGACCAGTTGTGGTCGAGCGACGAACCGCAAACGGTCCGGCAGGTGCACGAGGCATTGGCTGCCCGACGCGAACTCGCGTACACCACCGTGATGACGGTGCTACAGCGGTTGGCGAAGAAGAACCTGGTGGTCCAGCGCCGCGACGATCGTGCCCATCGCTACGCACCCGTGCACACCCGCGACGAGTTGGTGGCGAGTTTGATGTTCGACGCATTGCAGCAGGCCGACGAAGCGGGCAGTCGTGCCGCGGCACTCGTGCATTTCGTGGAACAGGTCGGCAGGGATGAGGCTGATACTTTGCGCGAAGCACTCGCTAAGCTCGAAGCATCCGAGGGCACTGCGCCACCGTCACCATCGCAGTAACCTCGGTCCCGGCCTCACAGTGCCGTGAGCGCCCTGGCCCCACAACGCAGTGAGCTGAGTCGATGAACGCAACCGCGCCGGTCTTCGCCGGACTCGCTTTGCTTCTCGCGGGGCCTGCCGCAGCGCTGCTGAGCCGAGCGACCTGGACCTACCGGACGCCACGGGCCGCACTCGTGCTGTGGCAGGCCATCGCGCTCGCCGCCGTGCTCAGCGCCTTCGGCTCCGGCCTGGCCATCGCCGCCGAACTGCTCGTCCCCGGACCCGACGGTCGACCGACGACCGCACCGGCCAGGGAGATCGAGGCGCTCGGGCTGCCACTGTGGCTGGTCTATGTCTTCGTCTTCGCGCTCACCCTGATGGTCGGCGGCAGGTTGATCTACGCGGTGATCCGGGTCGGCGTGCATACCCGTAGGCGGCGTGCGCGCCACCGCATGCTTGTTGATCTGCTCGACCAGAGCGGACCACGTCGGCGCGCGGCCGACATCCGGGTGCTCGCCGCAACCGAACCCATCGCCTACTGCCTGCCCGGCCTGCGCCAGCGGGTGGTGTTGAGCGAGGGCACGCTGACCAACTTGGACGACGCCGAGATCACCGCGATCGTCAGCCACGAGCGCTCGCACCTGCGCGCGCGCCACGACCTGGTGCTCGAGGCATTCACCGCGGTGCACGAGGCATTCCCCCGGGTGGTGCGCAGCAGGGCCGCGCTCGGCTCGGTGAAACTGCTGATCGAATTGCTCGCCGACGACTCCGCGGTGAAGGTGACCGGCCCGACCCCGCTAGCGCGGGCGCTGGTGGCGTGTTCCAAATCGACCGCACCGCAGGGTGCGCTCGCGGCGGGCGGGCCGACCACGCTGATCCGCATCCAGCGATTGGGTGGCCGGATCGGCGACATCCGCGTCGCCTCGGCGGCCTACCTGGGCTCGGTGGCGATCCTGGTCGTTCCGACCATGGCCGTCGCGGTACCCTGGTTGGTCGAACTGGATCGGCTTTTCCGCAACTGATTCATCCCGGTCTGACCTGACATACCCGGCTTTATCTCGTTCCGACGGCCGGGCCAACCATCTCGGCCTGCACCACGCGTGCCCGGGTTCCTTCCGCCGAGACACGAAAGGCACACACCCTTTGACCTCCTCGATCCCTGCCACCGCCGCGCCCGACGTGACCTTCGCGGACCTGGGCCTACCGGTCCCGCTCGTCCAGGCGCTGCGCCGCGACGGCATCGAGGCCCCGTTCCCGATCCAGGCCGCGACGGTGCCCGACGCCATGGCGGGTAAAGACGTACTCGGGCGCGGCCCAACGGGTTCCGGCAAGACGCTCGCGTTCGGGCTGCCGATGCTTGCCCGGCTCGCCGGGGCCTCTGGCAAACCGGGCAAGCCGCGCGGACTGGTGTTGGTGCCGACCAGGGAACTGGCCACGCAAATCGAACGCGCGCTGGACAATCCGGCGCTCGCGCTCGGGCTGCGGGTCGCCGCGGTGGTCGGTGGCGCGCCGATCAAACGGCAGGCCGACCGGCTCGCGCGCGGCGTCGACCTACTCATCGCCACGCCGGGACGCCTGGAAGATCTGATCAACCAGCGCTCCGCCGATCTTTCCGAGGTCCGCATCACCGCACTGGACGAGGCCGACCACATGGCCGATATGGGCTTCCTGCCCCAGGTCACCAAGCTGCTGGACCGGACGCCGAACGATGGTCAGCGCCTGCTGTTCTCGGCCACCCTGGACGGAGAGGTCGACAAGCTCGTCAAGCGCTATCTGCGCGCCCCCGTCACGCACTCGACCGCGCCGGCGTCGGCCTCGATCACCACTATGTCGCACCACCTGCTGCACCTACGCAAGGTGGACAAGCGCACCATCGTCGCCGAAATCGCCGCACGCGACGGGCTCACCATCATGTTCGTGCGCACCAAGCACGGCGCCGACCGGCTGGCCAAGCAACTGCGCGCCACCGGCATCACGGCGGGCGCACTGCACGGCGGCAAGGCACAGAACAACCGAACCAGGACGCTGGCGGCGTTCGCCGACGGCTCCACCCCGGTCCTGGTAACCACCGACGTCGCCGCCCGCGGTATCCATGTGGACGGGATTTCCCTTGTCGTGCACGTGGATCCGCCCGCCGAGTCGAAGGCATATCTGCACCGCGCCGGACGCACCGCCCGCGCGGGCGAGGACGGCGTTGTCGTCACGCTGGTCACCGAAGACGAGCGCAGCGACGTCGAGAAGATGACGCGCAAGGCCGGTGTCGAGATCGAGGCGGTCGAGGTTCGGCCGGGTGATCGGCAGCTGATCGCGATCACCGGGGCAAGGCGGCCGTCCGGGGTGCCGATTGTTACGGCCGCCGTGGCGGAGTCCACCGAAGCCACGTCGAAGGCGAGTGCGGCACGGCGGCGTTCGGGTTCATCGAGCCACGCGAATTCACCCAGCGGCTCCGGTTCCGCCGCGGCGGGCGGTCGCGGTTCCGGCGCCGCGAAGAAGACCGGCCGCTCGACCGGTTCCGCCACCAGCGGCGACACGCCCGGGCGTTCTCGGCGACGCGCCGGACGGCCGCAGGGCGTGCCGGGTACCAGCTATCACAGAGCAAACTAACCGGTGTCGCATCATCCGTTGGGTGCCATTGTCTTCGCGCTGCTCGCGGCGCTGCTGTTCGCTCTGGCCGCGGTCACGCAGCAACATGCGGCGTCCGCGGTACCCGAAGACGCATCACTGATGCGCTCGCTGCTGAGCAACCCTCGGTGGTGGGCCGGAATCGTCGGGGACGCAGGCGGATACGCCATGCAGGTCGCCGCGCTGGCACTGGGTGCGGTGCTGCTCGTACAGCCGATCCTGGTCAGCATGCTGGTCTTCGCGCTGCCGCTGTCGGCCCGGCTCAACGGTCGCCGCGTCACCGGGCGGATGTGGGCGACGGCCATCGCGCTCACCGCCGCGCTGGCGTGCTTCCTGATCGTCGGTGATCCCACCGAGGGGAACGCCAACGCGCCGCTCCATCAGTGGATCCTGCCATTGGTGATCCTGCTCGGTCTGATCGCCGCCGCGGTCGCCGTGGGTCTCAGCACCACCGACCCGGCGCGGCGCGCGATGTTGCTCGGCGCGGCGGGCGGCTCGCTGTTCGGCCTGGCGGCCGCACTCACCGCCTGCGTCACCGCCTTGTTCGACCACGGCATGGGCCAGGTACTCGCCAGTTGGCAGACCTGGGCGCTCGTAGCCTCCGGTCTGGTGGGCCTCTACCTCCAGCAGCGCGCTTTTCAAGCCGGACCGCTCGCGGCATCACTGCCTGCCGTCACCATCACCGAACCCCTCGCCGCGGCGTTCGTCGGCATCGCCGTCCTCGGCGAGCGACTGCGCACCAACGGATTCGGCTTCGTGGTGATCGGCCTCGCCGTAATCGTCATGTGTATAGCCACAGTTCGGCTCTCGCGGGCGCAAGCCGCTGCCTGACTGGCGGTAATCGGCTGTGATCCTCGAATCCCCCGCGCCGCGCATCGAATGCCCGGGAATTGCACGCGACCCCCACGCGCCAGTTATCATCGGTCAAGTGCAGTTTCTCCCTGGCCATCAGCCGCCCTACGACCTGACCTACGACGACATCTTCCTCGTCCCGAATCGGACGGATGTCGCGTCACGGTTCGACGTCGATCTGTCGACAGTCGACGGGTCCGGCACCACCATCCCCATCGTCGTGGCGAACATGACCGCGGTCGCCGGTCGCCGGATGGCCGAGACGGTCGCCCGCCGCGGCGGCATCGTGGTGCTGCCACAGGATCTGCCGATCAGCGCTGCCGCCGACACCATCGCCTTCGTCAAGAGCCGATCGCTCACCGCCGACACTCCGGTGACCCTGGACCCGGAACGCTCGGTATCCGAGGCCGTCGCCCTGATGCACAAGCGCGCCCACGGTGCGGTCGTGATCGTGGACGGTGGCAAGCCGGTCGGTGTCGTCACCGAGGCGTCCTGCACCGACGTCGACCGGTTTGCCCGGCTGCGCGATGTCGCGATCACCGATTTCGTGCAGGCTCCGGCCGCCACCTCGCCGCGCGACATCTTCGATCTCCTCGAAGCCAAGCACGCACACTTCGCCGTTCTCGTCGCGGAGGACGGCTCGCTTGCCGGCGTGATGACCCGCACCGGCTCCGTCCGCGCTGGCATCTACCAGCCCGCCGTCGACGCCAACGACCAGCTGCGCGTCGCGGCCGCGGTCGGCATCAACGGCGGCCTGGCCGCCAGGGCCAAGGCGCTGGTGGACTCCGGCGCCGACCTGCTCGTCATCGACACCGCACACGGCCACCAGGCCAAGATGCTCGAAACCCTCAGCGCCATCCGCGATCTCGGCCTCGGCGTGCCGCTGGTGGCGGGCAACGTCGTCTCCGCGGAGGGCACCCGCGACCTGGCCGCCGCGGGCGCGAACATCATCAAGGTCGGTGTCGGCCCCGGCGCCATGTGCACCACCCGCATGATGACCGGCGTCGGTCGCCCGCAGTTCTCCGCCGTTGCCGAATGTGCCGCCGCCGCAAAGGAACTCGGCGTGCATACCTGGGCCGACGGTGGCGTCCGGCACCCGCGTGACGTTGCGCTCGCGCTGGCCGCAGGCGCATCCAACGTGATGATCGGCTCCTGGTTCGCGGGCACCTACGAGTCGCCCGGCGACCTGCGCGTCGACCGCGACGGCAATGCCTACAAAGAGAGCTTCGGCATGGCCTCCAAGCGTGCCGTCGCCGCTCGCACCGCCTCCGACAGCGGTTTCGACCGCGCCCGCAAGGCGCTGTTCGAGGAAGGCATCTCCAGCTCGCGGATACGTCTGGATCCCGAGCGCCCCGGCGTCGAGGACTTGATCGACCACATCTGCTCCGGGGTGCGCAGCGCCTGCACCTACGCGGGTGCACGCAGCCTCACCGAACTGCACGAGAAGGCCGTGCTCGGCGTGCAGTCGGCGGCAGGGTTCGCCGAAGGCCGCCCGCTGCCCAGCGGCTGGTAGAGCATTGTTTGATTTGCAGCGCCTGCGGTGCTGTGTGTTCGCGGCCCCCTGAGGCTTGCGTCCGAGCGCCGAGACTCGCGACTACGTCGCATGCGCTTCGGCCACTCGGACGCAAGCCGGGCCGCGAACGGGCGCTCGTCAGACTCGCGCGCTGTTGGTCCGCGTCGACACGCGCACCTCACCTGCCCACCGGCCCACGCGATGACATGCGTGGGCCGGTAGCATGAGAGTTGCCGGTCTCCGGCACCACACGCTCCCGTTTGCCGAAAGGAACAAGTTGTCACCCGCGTCCGAGGGCGCCGCACAGGAGGGCTCCTCTACCGAGCCGGGTGACAAACCCGGCGCTCTCCATCCCGCAGCAGTCCAACTCGATCCAGACCCCCTCCCCGCGGCCCGCCTGGGTATCGAACGCCACGGCGCCGCGTCGTGCGGGTGGTGCTGACGATGACCGTCGTGCTCACCGTACTCAGCCTGATCGGGTTCATCGCCCTCACCGCAGGCACCGCACTGTTCGTCGCCGCCGAATTCTCGCTCACCGCACTGGAACGCAGCACCGTCGAGGCGCACGCGCGCACCGGTGACGCCCGCTGGCGGATGGTCCGGCAGGCGCATCGCACCCTGTCGTTCCAACTGTCCGGGGCCCAGCTCGGCATCACCATCACCACCCTGATCACCGGTTATATCGCCGAACCGGTGCTGGCCCGGCTGCTGGGTCCGCTGTTCGCCGCGCTCGGGGTGAGTGACCGTGCCGCACAAGGCATTTCATTGGCGCTGGCCCTGGTGCTGGCCACTTCGCTGTCGATGATCTATGGCGAACTGGTGCCCAAGAACATCGCCATCGCGAAGCCGCTGGGCACCGCGCGGCTGACCGCGGGCCCGATGATCGCCTTCTCCGTGGTGTTCAAGTGGATGATCCACTTCCTCAACAGCACCGCGAACTGGGTGGTCCGCCGCTTCGGCGTGGAACCGGCGGAGGAACTGCGCTCGGCACGTTCGCCGCAGGAACTCGGCTCGCTGGTGCGCACCTCCGCACTGCGCGGCGCCCTCGATCAGCGCACCGCGCAGGTGATCGACCGCTCGCTGCAGTTCGGCGAGCGCAGCGCGGAAGAACTGATGACGCCGCGGGTCAAGATCGAATCCCTGGACAAGTCCGACACCATCGCCGATCTCATCGCGGCCGCCAGCCGCACCGGCTACTCCCGCTTCCCGGTCATCGACGGCGATCTGGACAACACCCTCGGCGTAGTGCACGTCAAACAGGCATTCACCCATCCCGCGAGCGTCCGCAACACCATCCCGCTGCAACTGCTGGCGCGCCCGGTGCCGATCGTCCCGGCCAGCCTGGACGGCGACGCGGTGCTCGAGCGCGTGCGCGCCGACGGCATGCAGGTGGCGCTGGTTGTCGATGAATACGGCGGCACCGCGGGCATTGTCACCATGGAGGACATCATCGAGGAGATTCTCGGCGATGTGCGCGACGAGCACGACGAGGAGGAGCGCGACGTCCGCCGGGTCTCCGACGGCTGGGACTGCTCCGGGCTGTTGCGCATCGACGAGGTCTCCCGCGCCACGGGATACGACGCCCCCGAAGGGGAATACGAGACCCTCGGCGGTCTCGTGCTCACCCGGCTCGGCCGCATCCCGGTGACCGGCGACGAGGTGGTGCTGCCGAATCCGGGTTCGCACCATCGGACCCAGAACGAATCGCCCGACGACGGCGGCTGGGTCGCGCGCGTCGAACGGATGGACGAGCGGCGCATCGACCGGGTGCGGTTGCTGCCGGTCACCGCCGATGTGCTGCGCTCCCGCGTGCATCACGTCGACGAAGAACAGCGGATGGACCAGGAGCACAGCCGTGGGTGATCTGTTCGGAGTCCTGCTCACGGTGGTGCTACTCGCGGGCAACGCCTTCTTCGTCGCCGCCGAATTCGCGCTGATCTCCGCGCGCCGGGACCGCCTGGAAGCGCTTGCCGCACAGGGCAAACGCAACGCCAATACGGTGATCCGGGCCGGTGAGAATCTGTCGATGATGCTGGCGGCCGCACAGCTGGGCATCACCATCTGCTCGATCCTGCTCGGCCGCGTCGGCGAGCCCGCGGTGGCGCATCTGCTCGAGGGTCCGTTCGAACTGGTCGGCCTCTCCGATCAACTGCTGCATCCGGTCGCATTCGCCGTCGCGCTGACCATCGTGGTGATCCTGCACATCCTGTTCGGCGAAATGATCCCGAAGAACATCGCGCTCGCGGGTTCGGAACGCAGTGCGCTGCTGCTCGTTCCGATCCACCTGATGTGGCTGCGGCTGGCCCGACCACTCATCGCGTTCTACAACCTGGCCGCGAACCTGTCGCTGCGGCTACTGCGGATCGAGCCCAAAGACGAGCTCAATGCCACCGTCTCCAGCGTCGAACTCGCCGAGATGATCGGTGAATCGCGCTCGGAGGGGTTGCTCGACGAGGAGGAGCACCGACGCCTGACCCAAGCGCTCGGCACCTCCGATCGCATCGTCGCCGATGTGATGGTGCCCCTGGAGACGACGAGGTCGGTGCCGTTGCGCGACAATGGAACCACCCTCGGCGACATCGAGTCCGCGGTCGCGGAGACCGGCTTCTCGCGCTACCCGGTCCGCGCCGGCGACGGTTCGCTGGTCGGCTATCTGCACGTGAAGGACGTGCTCGACAAGGTCGCCGACGAGACCGCGGGGCCGAATACTCCTATCCCCCGCACCGACATTCGGCCACTGCCGACGCTGAGCATGGGCACCACCCTGTACGAGGCGCTCGCCCGGCTGCGCCGCACCAACAGCCATCTGGGCCGAGTCGTCGACGGTCGCGGCAACACCACCGGCATCGTCGCGCTGGAGGACCTGGTGGAGGAGTTCGTCGGCACTGTCCGCGACAACACGCACCGGGTGATCGAATGAGGTTTCGCTGGCATTGGTTGCTCGAATGAATTGGTGCACCGTGGTGCGCAGTGCCCCACTGGACGGGCTCCGGTGGCTCGGATGAGTCTGCGCGTGCTACCCGAAGCCGAATGGCGGGCGCGGGCCGCGGCGCATCGTTCGCGACTCGACGAACTCGTCGGCCCGTATCTCGAACGGCGGGCGGCGGGTTCGGCGCATCCGGTGATCGACTTTCTATTCACCTATTACGGGCACAAGCCCGCGCAGTTGCGGCGTTGGCATCCCGGATACGGGGTCGCGTTGGAGGGAGCGTTCGAGTACGACGGCGCACGGGGATACCATCGCCTCGCTCCGTCCGGTGATCCCGAACGGGGCGATATCGGGGACGACGGATCTCCGGACGCTACAACGCTTCCCGAATTCGGTTACCGTTCCGCCTTCGCCGCCGACCCGACTTACCTCGAGCGGCGCCGGGACACCATCGAGTTCATCGCGAACCTGTTGCGCGCCACCGCATCTCGGCCCGCCCAGTTGTCCTGCTTCGGACTGCACGAGTGGGCGATGGTGTACCGCACCGACGACGTCCGCCACCAGCAGGTGCCGCTGCGGCTCGGACCAGCGGGCACCGACGAGGTGGTCGAGTCGATGTCGTTGCGCTGCACCCATTACGACGCGTTCCGCTTCTTCACACAGGACGCCGCCGGCCGCAATGTCGAGCCGCTGACTCGGGCGGACCAGATGTCCCGCGAGCAGCCCGGCTGCCTGCACGCCAATATGGACCTCTACAAATGGGGTTTCAAGCTGGTCCCGCTCATCGCCTCCGACGTGCTTCTCGATTTCTTCGAGTTCGCCTGCGCCGCACGGGAACTCGATATGTGCGCGAGTCCGTATGATCTGTCCGAGTACGGATACGAGCCGGTGCGCATCGAGACTGCCGCAGGGCGGGCCGTGTACGTCCGAGCCCAATCCGTACTGGCGGAGCGCTCGGTACGACTGAGACAGACCCTGCTCGATCTGTGCGACGGGTTGCTCGCGCCCGCCACTCACGCACCCCGCACCCGAGCATTCGGCGCGCAGGCGCTCCGACCTAGACAATAGGGACAATTCCGCTCCGCACCCACCACCCGACTGCCGCTGGTCGGTGCCCAGGGGTCTCCAGGGACATCGGCCGATCTGCAGTCCGATATCGCCCCGCGGCGCAGGAATTCCTCGGCACCGGCCGCACCTCGGCACCGCGCGCGGACTGCGGGCCGGGGTCGATGCCGGAAAACGGTCTGCAGGGCGATGTTCCGGCCGCCGACCGCAACAGCCGGCTCAGCACCCAGAGTGCGGTGGCTTGTCTCGTCGGCGTCAATCGATCCAGTAGCGGCGTTTCAGTGCCTGGCGGCGGAGCTGGGGTTCGATGGATTCCAGTCGGCCGCCGCAGGATTCGATGACGCGGATCGAGGCGATATTGTCGTCGTCGCAGGTGACCAGGACCCGGTCGACGCCGATCGATCGTACGATGACCAGGCTTTGGCGGAGGATCTCGCGGGCGTAGCCGCGGCGACGGTAGGCGGGTAGGACGCAGTAGCCGATGTGACCGCCGAGTCGGAGAAGTCGCGCGTTCAGTGCGTGACGGATCGATGACCGGCCGACGATTCTGCCGTCGGCTTGCGCCACCAAGAATGTTGCCGCGACCTCGTCGCCGAGTAGCCCGCCACCGAGCCGCTCGTCCTCAATGTCCGTCAGATAGTCCGCCCACGACATGCCTGCCGTGACACCGAAGCCGAAGTCGAAATCGTCCGGCGTCATCGCCTCGTGCGCCGCGTGAAACTCCCGCTCGTCGGAACTCCGCAACGGCCGCAACCGCAGCTCCCCATTCAAGGCACCCACCGGCCGAGCATAGGCGCGGTCCGGCGGGTTCGATGCGCACAGGTATCGTCGAATGGTTCGGCGGACGAGATCTCGGGAAGGGCTGGGCGACACGTGATCCGAATGGAGGAAGTCACCGTTCCGAGCATGTGCCCGGGTATCCCCACCGCGCCAAAGGTATTCGCGCGGCGCCGCAAACACCGAGTTGCGTCGTCAACCTTACGGACCTCGGCTACGTCCGATACTGCATCCGACACGTTCCGTTGCGGCAGAAGATATTCACGATGAGTCGACGAACCGATACCAACGCCCGTGGAACGGTTGGTATTCGATGCCACGACCGCCCGGTGGCCCGATGCTCGGCGGCGGATCGGCCGGGAAATAGGCGAAACCTTCCGAATTCTCCGATGTCCCTTCGGCATAGAACAGACACCCGCCGTCGCGCGGCGTAATGAAGGTGATGCTGTACACGCCGAGCAGGGTGTGGTGACCGGGGTTGACGCAGTTGATCGACTGGTCTTCGAGGATGCCGCGCGAGACCTGCCAGCCCGCGTCCTGCGGCATCTCGAACCACACCAGGGCAGCCAGGGCGGTGACCATGAGTGGGGCGGCGAGGCTGTTCTGGATGGTGTGATAGCGGATCAAACCGATCATGCCGAAAACCAGTGCGACCACGCTGACCACCGAAAGCCCCACCCACAGCATCACTTTGGTGAATACATCACCCAGGGCCGCCAGCTCCCAGCACAGCGCAGCACACAGTACGGCGATCACACAGGTGATGAACCCCATCCAGATGACGAACCAGCGCGGGGCGCCCGAACGGGTGCGGACGGGACCGGCGCTGCTCATGCCCTCAACATACGTCGGCGGTCACCGGCCCGAGCCCCAATCGAGCTTCCTCGCGCCGCCGACACACAAGCAAGCCCCCGGCGTGGCGTCCGAAAGCGGAGGCCGAACCGGGGGCTGGTCGGTGCTAGATGGTCAGCTCAGCGTCACAGCGGCGGAAATCCGGCCGAGCCGGTAACCGCCCAATTCCAGAACGACGCGGCGCGGTTGGCAACCAGGGCGATCACATCAAGGACAACGCTTCCCATAAAACTTCCTCACATCAGGCGTCTTCAGTGCAGCCCCAGGGTAACGGATCGGCATGGGGCTCGAAACTCGCCGACGGCTGGGGCGTAAGCGACGACCCCCGACACGCGAATCCCTGGCCCACGATCGTCGACCAGGGGATACGGGTCCGAGTCGCTAGACGCAGTCCAGCGCCTTCGCCTCACGGCGGCGACGGTGCAGGATCGGGTACGTTACGAGCCAGGCCCGTCTGGCTGTTGAGGGCGGTCTGCGATGAGCCGGGCGGTGGCGTGGTCGGTCACGTTGGCAGGTCAGCGCGCCGAGCCGTTGCCGGTGACAGCGACGCTCAGTCCCTCCTCACCTACCGGCTCGCGGTGTACGAACGTGACTCCGGAGTGCCGGGATCGCGTGCGGGCCGCGCTGCTCAACAGCGGTGAACTGTGGCCGGATGCCGTGGTGCGCTTGTCGATTCCTCGTGTACCGCAGCCTGCCGGGATCGCTGATCTGGCAGTGGGGGTATCGATCCTGGCGGCCACTGGGGCAGTTTATTCAATCCTGCAGGGCAAGATCATGTTCGCAGCCAAGCTCGGTCTCGACGGCTCGCTGCGCTCGGTCGAGGGGACCTGGGCTGCGTCCGATCCGGCTCCGGCGCTAGGCATCACCCACGCTGTCGTGCCGCAACCTCTGCTGCCCGAGTTCGGCGCGTGCGCCGGAGTCACTGTTGTCGGCGCAACGACGTTGTCTGAAGTGCTGGCCTGGCTACGCGGTACCTGCGCACTCCCCTGCGCGGGTACCCACCGTTGGGCCACGTAGAGCCGCATCGGGCTCAGATGCCCACGGTTCCTCTTTTTCGGAAGAGTCGATACCGGTATTTCGTTGCTGTTCAGACGAACTGTGTTGCTCCGCCACGCATTTCGCAACACTTCAGCTTCTGTCGAGCCCTCTCACCGAAAGGTCTTTCTTATGTCGAATCCTCAGTTTGTTCGTCATGCCGATTTCGGCGACATGGTCGCGCTGCTGCAACAGCAGCAAGCGAGCAAGGTCGATGTCGTCGCACCGGCTGCGTCCATGTGTGCCCGTGACGGCATGCTCGAACTCTTCGATGTGCCGCCGGTTATCGATGACAACGACGTCACCGACGTCGCTGGCCTCTACCTGCCCACCGCTGCGGCTGATTCCCAGATCGGTACGAAACTCAAGATTCCCGTGGGGTATCTGCGCTGGCTGCGTGAGGAAGGCCGGCTGGATCTCTACGACACCAACATCAACGGTCTACTTCACGGCCCCCTCGGCCGTGACGTCGCACCCGACCCGGAGGACAAGCTATTTCTGTTGCGGCTGTTCACTTCCGGGCATCCGAACCGGCCCGGTGTGCTGCGTGCCTGCCTCTCGAACCGTTACGGCATCGTCGACAACCTCGACCTGCTCACCGCGGTCATGGACGGTATCCGCCAAGTCGACGTCGACGTTGACATCCGCTCGTGTGATCTGAGCGATTCGTCGATGCGTTGCAAGGTCTACTCACCGCAGGTCTCGGCACTGGCGCCGCATTTCCTGGCCAACTATCACAGCCCCTTCGCCAATGCCGAACTCGAAGCCGACCGTCGCCGAGTCGCCGGCGAGCTGGATCGGTGGCGGCCAATCGCCGCCCGCGAAGGCATGGGCTATACCCCCGGTAGCGAACCGGTCATCACCGCTGGATTCCGGTTCTCCAATTCCGAAACCGGTCACCACGCCATCACGTTGAAGCCCGAACTGGTGATCCAGATCTGTGGCAACGGACTAACGCTGCCACTGTTCACCTACCGCAAGAACCACATCGGCGAAAAACTCGACACCGGCACCGTCACGTGGTCTCAGGACACCTACCGCAAAGAGCTCGCGGTCATCACCGCCAAGACCCGCGACAAGGTCAGCGAATGGCTCTCCCCGGAGTTCCTCCATGCCCGCGTCGATGAACTCGAAGCCCAAGCCGGGGCTCCAATCACACAGCCCGACAAGACGATCGAGGTCCTGGGCAAGAAGCTGGGATTCACCGAGGCCGAACGTAGCGGGATCTTGTCTCACTTCATCGCAGGCGGCCAGCTCACCGCGGCCGGGATCGCCAACGCGGTCACCAGCTACAGCCAAACCGTCGCCGACCCCGACCGCGCCGACACCCTCGACGATCTGGCCCTGCACGCCATGAGCCTTGTCTGAAACTCACTGCGGCTCTCCATTTTTCAACCATCCATCACCAACACAGGAGGTAGCACCGATGACCGACACCATCACCCGCGAGGAATTCGATCGCCGAGTCCATTTCGGTGACGCCGGAACCACATCCGTCCTCGATGAGGCGGAACTGGCACGCTGGCGCGAGCAGTATCCGGACTGGAAGGGCAAATACTGGTCATATTTTCCCGTCGATGACGATGATCAGCTGCTGCGTGTGCAGCCGGTCAACGTCGCGGCCCGCCCCAAGGCTCGACGATGAATCGCCGGGCGGGCCTACTTGCTCACGAGCAACGAGCACGTCGACGGCGCGCACGCCGCCGAGTGCTCGGTTCCGCACTGCCCAGCGCCGCCCAAGTGATCACTGTCAGCTCCCATGCGCTCAGCACCGTCAATGTCGGTGATTCCGAAATATTGCGTTTGATAAGGGATTTGGCGGCCATCGGCTGGCACAGTCACTACTTCGATTATCCATACCGACCGGTATCGCGCTGCAATGAAATGACTCCCCCGCTACACGACACCATCGAAATCTGACCCACACCATCCCAACCTGTCGAGTCTGGAATGGGTTCGCGCGCAACACAATTGCTCTAGTGCTGAGGGGTCCAACGCTGAGGCCGCTTCGATGGCGTGTCCCACGAGACCGACGACAAGAGCCCGCACACCGGCAGCCCTGACGAGTCGCCGAACCGGCGCCTGGTCGGCCGCCAAAAGGTTCGATCAACCACCGGGCCGATCCTCCGGCCTGGAAACGAGACGGAAGGTTTGCCTCTATGCGGAAGCCCTGGGTTTTCTTGTTCTCCACGCTCACGATCGCGATCGTCATGCTCCCGACGCTGGCCGGAACCGCCTCCTCGGCTCCGGCCCCGAACGACGAACACCTGCACGGCTATCTGCTCCGGGTGCCGCTGCCCCACGATGACAGCGATCTGAAGGTCATCACGGAGGAGAAGTATAAGAAGATTCCCGAAGCGTTCTGCGGCCCAGAAACGATGACCGCGAAGATGCTGGAGGATATCGACAAGGTGTACAAGAACGCTCTCCCGGTCACCTTCGGCACGCCGGACGCGCCCAAGGACCCGATAGGCGAGGCTCGTCTGAAAGTCCTGGGCACTGCCGACCTCACCGACAAAGTCAGGAAGAAGCTGTGTAAGAACGAGAACTCCGATGTACGGGCCGACTACTTCAAGGCGTTGGTGCAGCAGATCAAGGAAGCCGGAACCACGGCCGTGTCCAAGCGTGAGGGGGAAGAACTGACTGCCGAAGACAAGACCGACATCTGGAACCAACGGCTGGACGCCTTCAAACGCGCCTTCGGGAATTTGCTCAGCGCCAAAGACATCTGAGATTCCAACCTCGCACCCCCTCCCGCATTTCGCACCTCTTATGAAGCCCCCCAGTGGGTGCGAAGTGCGACAAGGTGTGCGGAGGTTTCGGTCCTGCCGACCGGTAGGACTGAAACCACGGCCGCTTCTACCGACCCTGATTAGCTCCGGAAGTTGACGCGCGACGGCCACGGGCACCGCACAAGCTGACTGAGAACATCGTCTCATCGGGGTGCTCTCAATAGGTCAACGCAACACTTGATTCTCGCGATGTGAGGTTCACCCCGAACGGTGGACAGGGGGCTATGCGGCTTCCGCTGCGGCTGTCGCCAGGGACTGCTCGTAGCGTAGCGGACTGATCATCCCGATCGCAGAGTGACGGCGACCGGTGTTGAACCATCCTATCCAATCATCAACGGCGGCAACAAGTTCAGCCTTCGTCGCGTAGGCGTGACGGTAGTAACACTCGTGCTTGAACGTGGACCAGAACGATTCGGCGGGACTGTTGTCCCAGCATATTCCGGTTTCGCCCATCGACCGCCGAAGCCGGTGTCTGGCACAGGATTTCGCCGTCAGACCAGCGGTGAACTCGCCACCACGATCGGAATGCAGCACGGTGTCCTCGCATCGGCCGCCGCGGGTGGCCACGGCCGCATCGATGGCCTCACAGACCATGTCGGCGCCGATGTGGTCGGCCACGACATGCCCGAGCACGCGGCGGGAGTGCCCGTCCCGGATCGCACACATTCTGTGGAATCTGAATTGTCCGGTTTATATGGATTTGCTTGGGTCTGCAGGGGTTATGGGCAACAGGGTGGCGGTGGGCGGGACGCCGATCTCGCGGGGCGTGGCGCCAGTTGGGGCGGGGACATCGATCAGTCGTTCGAGGAGCTGATCGAGGGCGCTTTGTCCCTCGTCGACGGCGACCCGTTCCTCGTCGGTGAGCGGGATGTTGGCCAGCATCCGCTGCAGGTTCTCTTTGGCCTCCAGGAGTTGCCCCTTGCTGGAGTTCTTGGGGGTGTAGAAATCGCAACGAGCGCAGGCCATTCGGTGCGGGCATTGTTCGAAGAAGGTGTAGGTGCAGAAGCCGTGACCGAGGTCGTAGTGCTGCCAGGGTTCTCCGGCGGCGGCTGCGCCGGAGGTGACAGCGTCTCGGTCGACGAGGACCTCGATGGTGCGGATGTTGCGGGCGAAGTACCCGGCCTCGGAATACGCCTTGGACAGGGTGTTCGGGGTGATTTTGGCGTAGTGCTGGGTGGTGTTGGGGGTGCGATGTCCGAGCCATGCCTGCAGCTCGAACAGGGTCATCGGTTCCTTGGCGTTGTAGAGCTGGCTCGCGATCGTGGACCGGGCGCGGTGGCTGGTGATGTTGCCGCGGACGTCGGTGGTGGGGACACCGGCTTTGGCGCAGAGCGCCGGGATGACGGTGCGGTTGATGTAGTACTTGGCGACGGGCTGGGCGCGGACCGAGAACAGCATGTCGACATGTTCATTGGTCTTGCGGTCGAGCCGTTTCGGCTGGTGCGGCCGTATTTTCTGCCAGGCTTCGATGGCTTGTCCGACGATCGGGTCGACCGGTTTGGTGAACGCGGTGCCGGTCTTGTGGACGGGAACGTCGAGCAGGCAGACCGCGTCCTCGGCGAGGACGTCGTCGGAGTCACCGGGGATGGGCAGTCCGGCGTGTTGCCAGCGGATGCAGCCCACCCGCAGGCGGGAGAGCTCGTCGCTGCGCAGCCCGGAGAACAGCCACGTCACCGTGATGGCGCGGACCAGCTCCATCGGATAGGCGGTATCGCCGGAAGTGCCGGGCAGGTCGGGGGGTTCCAGGTTGAGCCCGGCCCACAGCAGTTTGGCCCAGACCTCGTCGGCGATCACGCGGGGGTTGGGGCCGATCAGCGCGGCGACGCTGCGGGGGACGGCCAGCGCCCGGTTCGGGTCGAACCGGCGATCGATCCACTCCCATTCCTGGCAGTCCCGGAAGAACGTGCGGGTGGCATTGAGGTTCTGGGCCTTGGTGCGTGGTGAGATCGGAGTGCCAGCGCGGTCGCCGAGGGCGTCGTGGCGCTGAACCCAGTCACCGACACTCATCCGGTCGACCACGGCGACCCAGGCTGCGCAGGTCGCCCTGGTCCAGTGGCCCGGTTCGGTGATCTCGGGGTGCTCGGCGGCCAGCCAGCGGCCGGCTTTGGCCATGATATTGCGGACTGAGGCGCGGACTTTCGGGGTCAAAGTTGATGTGGCATACCATCGTTCGACCCACGGCGCCCACTCAGGATCGGTTTCTTCGATGCCGAGGACAGGGTTGTATCCGCTGCGCACCGGCGCCTCACAGTGCCCCAGTTCCGCCACGACGCGTTGCAGCGCGAACAGCATCGACCCCTGATGCCCCTCAGTTGCCGGATGCGCTCGCAGGGCCGCGAACGCCGTGGTGCTCAACTCGTCGAGGCGGGGACTGCCGTTGAGCAGCAGGGCTTGACTGACCCCGCCCCGCATCCGATGCTTGGCGTCCATGACGTCGCAGTAGCCCCACCGTTGCAGCGTCTCGCCGGTAGTTCGCAGGGACTGCTCTACGTCGGATTCACCGAAAATCAAGCAGGCCAACCGAAAACGGTTGAACGTGCCCAACCGGTGGAAGTCGGTGAACCCGCCGAGCAAGTAAGCCAGCGCCACGACGAACGGCCTGACCGTCGACTCGGTCGGCAGCGGCTGGGCGGTTTCGAACTCCCGCGCGCTGCCGCCACACACCCTGGCCCACTCCCACGGTGTCCACCCCCAATACGACCGGCCAGTGTCCGCGCAGTGCGCCAGCACGATCGCCGCGGCGTGCAAGCCAGCCCGCCGGAACCGGACATCCTCACCATGATGCAGCCCGGCCAGAGTCTCATCGAGCGGAACGACCAAGCGGGTCACCGCATTCCAGTGCCGCGCCGTCCGCCGCGGGACACCGGTGGACCGTTTGCGCCGCAGCCCCGCGGGCCCCAACGCCAGCACCGCCGCAGCCTCACCGTCGAGCAACACACCACGGCGGTCCCAGCCGCGGCGGCGGCGCGGCAGCGCGGCGACACCGCTTGCCGCCGACGACACCGCCTCGGCCGCCGTCACGCCGGCCCGTCCTGTCGGCCGTCACCGGTTCCGGTGAGCATTCCGATCCGCCATGCGTGGACGTGCGTCATCGAGGAATTCAGTTTTGCCGACAACTCCCGCCCGGACAGGTGGATGTACTGCAGTGTGGAATCGGTGCTGCGATGCCCAGCGAAACTGGCGATCGCGTGCAGCTCCCACCCCATCCGGGCCAGATCCGTCAAACACAGATGCCGGGTGGTATGGGTGGAGAACCGAGAAACATCAGCCGCCAACGCAATGCGCCGCACCACCTTCGACCACGTCCACAACGTCAGCGGCTCCGCGCGATTACGGCGTGACTCCGACAGAAACAGCGCGCCGCGAGCCCTGCTCAGGGTGGCCCGGTGCTGCAAATACTCCGACAGCAGCACCCCGGTCGGCGCCGAATACGGCACCACACGTTCCCGGCGGGTCTTGGTCGTCTCCGCCCGCACCCGCACCGTGCGGTGCGCCGGATCGATATCGTCGCTGCGCAACGAGCACAACTCCTCCCGCCGCAACGCCGCGTCGTAGGCCAGCGCCAGCATCAGCCGATTACGGATCGGCTCCTCGGCGAACACCCCCAGCAGCCGCAGCCACTCCTCCTCGCTGGGAATCCACGGCAGCTTCACCATGCGAGGCACCAGCGACCGCGCCCGACCGCTGACCACCCGGCCAGGCGTATACCGGCCCCGGCCAACAGGATTCGAGTCCCGCACCCCCTCCTCAACCAAGAAATCATAGAACAGCCGCACCGGCACCAGACGCTGCTGCATGGTCGCGTTCGCCAGCCCCGACCCCGAATCCAACGCCACCACATTCGCCCCTCGCCGACTCGGCCGCGACGTCAACTCCCGCACGAACACCGCCACCTGAGCGCGAGTCGCGGTCAGCGGATCGAAACCCTCCCGCTCACAGACCAGCAGATACTCACCCAAACCCCGCGCATACGCATCGATCGTTCGCGGCGCACGCCCCAGATCGGTCCAGATCCGCAACCACTCCGCCGCCCGCACGTGCCGACCGAGAACCGGCCACTTCGCCTCCACCGTCTCCGGCATGCACCAGCCCCGTCTGTCCGTCGAGTTCGAAAGTTCGCCGCGACGTTACTGAGCCCAGGCCCGGACCCCGCTGACCGACACACGGTCAGATTCCACGTAACTTATAGGTACATGTCGCCTTCACCGCAGTTCAGGTAGGTGATGTCGGTCAGCCAGACGGCATCGAGCCGACCCCGATCGAAGTCGCGTTGCACCAGATCCGGCGGGAACGACGCGGTCGGGTCGACCACGGTCGTTCTTACCTTGAAGGTGCGCGGGCTGATGCCCTCGATCCCGATCCCGGCCATGATCTTGGCGACGGTCTTCTCGGTCACCCGCTCACCGCGTTCGCGCAGCTCGGTGGTGATTCGTGGCGACCCGTAGGTGCCGTCGGAGTCGGCGTGCACGTCGAGGATCTTCACCGTCAGATCCGCCCGCCGCTGCGCCTGTGGAGTGAGTTCTGTTGCCGTGCGCCGTTTTCGCCACTGGTGATAGCCGGAAGTGGAGACCTCCAGCAGGCGCGCCATGCGGGTGAGGTCGAACCGCGGCGTCAGCGCGGCGGGGGTGCCGGCAGTCTCGGCGACCTCGGCGTTGTCGGGGGCGGCGTACTTTCCCATCAGCTCGAACCGCTGCGCGGGTGCTGCATCGCGGCAAAGTACGCCGAGTTATGCCGATGTCGGCATAATTCGGCTTATGCCGACCGCGTGATTATGCCGACCGTGGCTTGAAGGTGCTGGTCGAGCGGGGTGAGCCGATCGGATCGGTCGGCATAATTCGGTTTGTCGCGGTGGGTGGTCATCCAGTCTGAGTGGGTCAGGTAGACCCTTCGAGACGGGAGAAGATCATGAGTGCGCAGAGGTCATCCGCTGTCACGGTGGATGTGGTCGTGGCGGAGTTTCGCGTGTGGCTGGCCGAGGAACGGGGATTGTCGGCGGCGACGGTGGATTGTTATGGCCGGCAGGCTCGGACGTTCTTGCGGTGGATGCCACATCCGCTGGATACCGTTCTGCGGGAACTGGATTCCGGGCAGGTCACTTCGTTCATGTGGATTTCTGCCGTGACCGCAACACATGGTCGGCGAAGGCGATGGTGACCGCGGTGCGGGCGTTGCTGCGATTCCTCCATGTCCACGGCCGGGTCCGTGTGTCATTGGCAGCGGCGGTGCCAGCCGTGGCGGGCTGGCGTTTGGCGTCGTTGCCTCGCGGGCTCGAGGCAACGACGGTGACGCGGTTGATCGGCAGCTGTAATCGCGACACGGTGGTGGGTCTGCGGGATTATGCGGTGTTGATGATGTTGGCGCGGTTGGGGATGCGCAGCGCTGAGGTCGCCGGTCTCGAGCTCGGCGATATCGACTGGCGCGCCGGGGAGATCACCGTCCACGGTAAGGGCAACCGTGTCGATCGACTCCCATTGCCGGTCGATGTCGGCGAAGCTGTGGTGGAGTATCTGCGCGACGGCAGGACCGGTCGTGACACCCGGGCGGTGTTCTGCGCGACCCGTCCCCCATTTCGCGGGTTGGCGCCAAACACGATCAGCATCATCGTGGGCAGGGCGTGCGATCGGGCGGGATTTCCGCGTGCGTATGCGCATCGACTACGACACACATTGGCCACTGAGATGCTGCGTGCGGGTGCGTCCCTGCCGGAAATCGGGCAGGTGCTGCGACATCGAGACCTGGTGTCCACGAGTATCTATGCCAAAGTCGACGTCGAGGCGCTGCGGGTGCTGGCGCGTCCCTGGCCGAGTGGTGATCGGTCATGAACGGGCTGCGAGAAGCTGCCGAGGAATATCTGGCTATGCGGCGGGCTTTGGGGTTCAAGCTGGTCGGCGAGGGCCGGTTGCTGATGCGGTTGGTCGACTACTGCGAAATCCACGGCGTCGAGCACCTGACCACCGAAACCGCGTTGGCGTGGGCCACTGAACCCGGTCCTCGCGCCAGAACCGACGAGTACTACCTCGGTCGCAAGCTGATGGTGGCGCGGATCTTCGCCAGGCACCTGAAGATGCTGGACCCGGCCACCGAGATCCCGCCCGAGGATTTGCTGCGGTGCCGCGCCAGACACATCATTCCGTATCTGTATGAGCCGCAGGAGATTACCGCTCTGATGGACGCGACCAACCGACTGACCCCGCACCTGCGCGCGGCGACTTGGCGGACGATCATCGGACTGCTGGCCGTGACAGGAATGCGCAGCGGCGAAGCCTGTCGCCTCGACCGCGATCATGTCGATCTGGACAATATGTCACTGCTGGTGGAGAACTCGAAATTCGGAAAGTCGCGGCAGTTGTTTCTGCATCCCAGCAGCGTCGCTGCGCTGCGTGACTACGCCGCCTGCCGAGACCGATGGTGTCCAACGACCACGACATCGGCGTTCTTCGTGTCTCACCGCGGAAACCGCCTCAACGTCGCGCAGGTCGCACCGATGTTCGCGGCCCTGCTCGACACAGCCGGGATCGTCGTCGGGTCGGGGCGGCGACGTCCACGCCCGCACGATTATGCCGACCTGCGTGTTGTGCCGATCTCCGCTGAAAGGTGTTGTCGGGTGTCGTGATCGCCGCATCGAGGTCGGCATAACGATGTTGGCGTGAGGATCGTCTTCTTCCGGTTTATCGAGAGAGGAGACGGTCATGGCCAGGGCGAGAAGCAGGGTGAGCAGGGTTTCGATCGCGGGTCCGTTGGCCCCGTTCGCGGGTGCGTATGAGCGGGAGCTGAGCTTGATTTTTAACCTCTAACTGGCAGCCGTGGTGGTCTTACCGACCGCCTGGTGTGGTGCGCGTCGGATGTTTTTTGCGCCGGGCGGGCGTCCGGGACCCGGCCGTGAGGGTTTCGGCGCGCGGGCCGGAAGAGCGGTTGTCGGGCGGAGGTGGCGAAATCCCCTGCGGACGCGGGCTGGGGTGAGGCGGCTGGGGCTGGTTGGTTTTCTCTCCCAGGGGTGGCGGAGGTCTTCGGTGAGTCCTCGGGCGAGGCGGAGTTGGGTGTGTGCGGCGATGATGAGCCAGGTCCAGCGGTCGGCGGCGGCGGAGTCGCGGATACGCGGCTTGGTCCACCCGAGGGTCTGTTTCAGGAACCGGAAGGTGTGCTCGATGTCGAAGCGCCGCAGGAAGGTTCGCCAGATTCGGTCGATAATGGCGGGGTCGGCGATGTCGGGTTGCGAACACCATAGCCACAGTGGTTTCGGGTTGCGGTCGCCGGGTAGCCGGTCCACCCGAAGCCCGATGACGACGCCCTCGATGATCGGCAGTTCCCCGTCGTGGTAGGCCCAGGATCCTCGGCGGGCGAGTTTGGGGTGCAGACGGTTCCATGCCGTCGCACGCACGGCGCCGTAGCGGTCGGTGTCGGTGGTGGTGACGACAGCGGGCTCGGGATGGGTCCCGGTGTCGGACAACGCGAAGTCGGGGCCGTGCTTGGCGGGACGGCCCCTCTTGCCCGCACGGGGTTCGGCGGGGAAGGCCAGGACGCGGTCGGAGCGTATTCGCCCGATCAGGACCACGGGCAGATCCGCGAGCTCGTATGCCAGGCATGTGATGTCGTAGCCCGCATCGAACACGATCTTGATGTGCGGGTCGCCGGGAACATGGAGGTCGGCGGCTTGCAGGCGTTGCACGACTTCCCGGATCTGGGCGGCGGTGACCTCGGTCGCGTCGTCGTCGGGGTGCAGCCGTATCGCGTCGAGGATCGTGGTCCAAGAGGTCCGGCCGGGCTCCAGCGCGGCGACGTAGGAGAACAGCCAGCCCGGGATCATCTGCGCTTGCCCCCTGCCACGGCCATAGACATGGCAGAACGATCGATCGGGGCTGGTCGCCGCGTCGGGACGCAGCCACGGACTGGCATCGACGGCCAGCATGATCGCACCTTCGTCGTCTCGCCCGACCGTGGTCGTGGCGGTGATCGCGCGCCGGAGCCGGGCGATGTCGATACTTCCGGCGTTCAGACCGTCGTAGAGGGCGCCGTGGCCGCGTCGATATTCCCCGGTCAGACACAGTCCGACCAGCGTGGTGACCGGTCCGTCGTCGCACAGCACCGCGTCGGTGAGTTCGAACAGCGCGTCGGCGCGCGCGGTCAGGCTTTCATAGAACGAATTGCGGAACGCCGCAAGCGATTCCGGTCCCGACGGGCGCGCCGACTCGACCGGACGAAATACTTCGGGCACACTGACAGGCACGGCCACCACAACTTCTCATCAGGCTCTTTAGCGGGAACCCGACGATGATGATGCGGTGGCCGCTCCATGTCACGGCGACACGCCGAAATTCGTCCCTAAATCAACACGGCAGCAACACGTTTCGATGATCGAACCGCTCCAACACCGACCCGGACGGTCGGCGGGCAGTGACCCGGAGGTTAAAAATCAAGCTGAGACGACGCAGCTATACGCCGCTGACGGTGGTGCCCCAATTGCGTCAGCTGGCGCGGTTGAGCGGCTGGCTCAGGGACAACGGGTTCGGGGTGGCCGAGTTGAACGTTGAGCTCGTCGAGGATTTCCTCGCCGCTCAGCGCGACGGTGGGCGGCACCGTGCGCAGTGGTCGCGTCCGGGTCTGTTGTGCGTGTTGGATGTGCTGCGGGAACTGGGTGTGACCGCCGTTGGGCAGCAGGCGGCGATGTCGCCGGTGGATGCGCTGATCGCCGCGTTCGAGGGTTATCTGGTTGCCGAGCGGGGCTTGGCGGCGGGCACGATCCGGGGGTACTGCGGCCACGCGCGTCGGTTCGTGGGTGGGTTGCCCGGCGGAGCGGACCTGGCCGGGGTGCGGGCCGCCGAGGTGACCGTGGCGGTGTTGCGCGAGTCCGCGGCGGTGTCGGTGAGCGCGACCCAGTACTTCGTGGCGGGGCTTGGGGTCGTTTCTGCGGTTCTGTTTCACCACCGGCTTGATGGAGACCGACCTGTCGAAGGCCGTGCTTGCCGCTACGACGACGGCGCAGCTCACCGCTGCCTCGGGGGATCGGGAGGGACAACGCGAAAGCGTTGCTGCGCTGTTGTGATCGTCGCACCGCGGTGGGGCGGGGTGATTACGCGATGATCGTCACGCTGCTTCGGTTGGGTCTGCGCCGCGCCGAGTTGGCGGGCCTGGCGCTCGAGGACATCGATTGGCGGGCAGAGGAGATTGTGGTGCGCGGGAAGGGTGGTCGGGTCGATCGGCTGCCGCTGCCGTGGGAGGTGGGTGAGGCGATCGCCGGCTACCTGCGGCGGGGCCGTCCACCTACCGATCGCAGGGAAGTGTTCCTGCGTGCCAGGGCACCGTATGCCCCGATCGCGGCCGGCACGGTCTCCTCGACGGTGCGCCGCGCGTGCCGCCGCGCGGGACTAGCCGAGGTCGGCGCGCATCAATTGCGTCACACCGCGGCGTGCGAGATGGTCGCCGCGCAGGTCCCGTTGACGCAGATCGCGCAGGTCCTGCGGCACCAAAGTCTGCAAACCACGGCGATCTACGCCCGCGTGGACGTTGAGCAGTTGCGGCAGTTGGCCGCCCCGTGGCCGGAGCAGGTGCGGCGATGAGCACATTGCATGCCCGTGTTCAGGACTATCTGCGGTTGCGTCGGGCGTTGGGGTTCAAGCTCGAACGCGAAGGCCGATGGCTGACCCAGCTCGCGGACTGGCTGGATCGGTCCGACACCCGGACGGTGACCAGCGATTCGGTCATCGCCTGGGCACAGCAATCCACCGACGCGGGCCCTAACCAGTGGGCCAAGCGGTTGGGGGTGGCTCGCCGGTTCTGTGCCTGGCTGGTCACCCTCGACCCCGCCACCGAGATACCCCCACCGGGGGTGTTCCCTGCCCACCGGCACCGACCGGCCCCCTATCTGTGGTCACCCGAAGAGATCGCTCGGCTGATCACGGGGGCGCGAGCGCTCGCTGCGCCGTTGCGTGCTGCCACCCACGCAACCTTGTTCGGGCTGCTTGCTGCCACGGGCATGCGCATCGGTGAGGCCGTCGCGATGCGCCGTAATGGCGTCGACCTCGACGCCGGCGTCATCACGATCCGGCACGCCAAACTCGACCGCACGCGTCTGGTGCCGCTGCACCCCAGCACGATTGTCGCGTTGCGCGACTACGCCACCCAACGCGACAACCTGTGTCCGGCACCGCAGGCGGACACGTTCTTCGTCTCCACCGCCGGCACCGCCCTCGACCACAGCAGTGTCGGCAAAACATTCCGGACGATCACGACCTCGGCCGGCATCGCCACCACCGAAATCCACCCGCGCATACATGATCTCAGGCATAGCTTTGCCATGCGGACACTGCTCGGCTGGCAGCGGTCCGGGGCAGCCGTCGACGAACGCATCGCTGTCTTGTCGACCTACCTCGGGCACATCGCCCCGGCCGACACCTACTGGTATCTCGAGGCGTCACCGCAGCTCATGGCGCTGGCCGCGGACCGGTTGGACACATCGTCGGGTGCAGCCCGATGAGCGCCCTCGCGCCTGCACTGCAGGCATGGTTCACCGAACGGCTCATCCGCCAACGCGCCGCCGGCCCCAACACCATCGCCGCCTACAAGCTCACCTTCGGTCTGCTGCTCGGCTTCGCCGCCCAGCAGACCGGCAAAAAGCCCAGCGAGCTGGATATCGCCGACCTCGACGCGCCCCTGATCGCCGACTTCCTGCATCACCTCGAACACCAGCGGCACAACCGGACCACCACCCGCAACAACCGGCTCGCCGCGATCCACTCCCTGTTCGGCTACCTCGCGCTGCGCCACCGGCGAACACGCCGCGACCATCGCACGCGTGCTGGCGATACCACCCAAACGCGGCGAGCGTCGCCTGCTGTCCTACCTCACCGACACCGAGGTCGACGCGCTGCTGGCCGCTTGCGACCAACAGACCTGGACCGGTCGACGCGACCACGCCATGTTCACCCTCACCATCCAGACCGGATGAGCGGATTTCCGAAGTCACCGCACTCACCCGCGCCGACATCACCCTCACCACCGGCTCCCACGTCCACACCATCGGCAAAGGCAGAAAAGAACGACGAACACCCCTGACGCGGAACACGAAAGCCGTGCTCAAAGCATGGCTCGCAGAAAGGCCCGCCAACCCGACCGATCCTCTGTTCCCCACCATCACCGGCGGGCGGCTCAGCCGCGACGCCATCGAGCACCGACTCGCCCACCACCTCACCCTCGCCGCCGCGGACTGTCCGTCCCTGCACGAAAAACACGTCACAATGCACACCCTGCGCCACACCGCGGCCATGCGACTACTACTGGCAGGCAACGACATCACCGTCATCGCCCTCTGGCTCGGACACCAACAGGTCGCCACCACCAACGCCTACCTCCACGCCGACATGACCCACAAACAGCAAGCCATAGACCGCGTCAAACCGCTCACCACCAAACAAGGCCGCTACCAACCACCCGACGGACTGCTCGCCTTCCTCGAAAGCCTCTGACCGTTATGCCGACCTCGATGCGGCGATCACGCCACCCGACAACACCTTTCAGCAGAGATCGGCACAACACGCAGGTCGGCATAATCGTGCTTATGCCGACGTCGGCATAACCACGACCTGCGGCACAGCTTCACCGTCGCAACGTTGATCGACTGGTATCGCGACGACGCGGACGTCGCCGAGGCTCGAATACCGTTGTTGTCGACATGGCTTGGGCACGTCGACCCGAAATCGACGTATTGGTATTTGCAGGCCGCACCGGAGTTGCTCGCCCTCGCTGCCGCTCGTCTCGAGCGGGGAGCGTCGTCATGACCGCATTGGCACCGATCCTGCAGGGATTCTTCACCGATAAGCTGGTTCGTCAGCGTCACGCCGGCCCTAACACCATCGCTGCCTACCGCGACACCTACAGTCTGCTGTTGCGGTTCGCCCACGACAGGCTCGGCACCGCGCCGAGCCGACTCGACGTCGCCGACCTGGACGCAGACCTAGTGGTCGCGTTTCTGCAGCATCTGGAATCGGGCCGGGCCAACACGATCGCCACCCGCAATGCCCGGCTGGCCGCGATCCGCTCCTTGTTCCGCTATGCGGCTCTGCGAGCACCCGAGCACGCCGAGGACATCAGCCGGATACTCGCTATCCCACTCACACGATGTGACCGTCCGGTGGTGTGTTTCCTGACCGCCGAGGAAACCGACGCGCTGCTGGCCGCTCCCGACCGCACAACCCCACTCGGGCGCCGCGACCACGCGTTGCTGTTACTGATATGTCAAACGGGACTGCGGGTTTCGGAGTTGATCGGACTCACACGTGACGATGTTGATCTCGGCACCGGAGCCCATGTCCGCTGCCTCAGGAAGGGGCGCAAGGACCGCGTCACCCCGCTGACCCGTCAAACCGCTGCCACACTGCATGTTTGGCTGGCCGAGCATGGCGGTGAACCCACCGATCGACTCTTCACCACCACAGACGGTCACCCGTTGTCGCGGGACGCCATCGAGAAGCTCGTCGCCAAACACGCAGCCCGCGCCGCTGCCGACTGCGTGACCATCGGCTCCAAGCACATCACTCCGCACACGCTGCGCCACACGGCGGCGATGGCACTGCTGCGCGCGGGAGTCGACACGACGGTGATCGCGCTCTGGCTCGGCCACGAGAGTCCCAGCTCCACACAGGCCTACCTGCATGCAGACATGACCATCAAGGAACAAGCCCTCGCCCGGGTCCAACCAGCCAACACCAAACCTGGCCGGTACCACCCGCCCGACAGCCTGGTCGCCTTCCTCGAAGGACTTTGACCCCGGACAACAGCCGCGAATTATGCCGACCGATCCGATCGGCTCACCCCGCTCAACCAGCACCTTCAAGCCACGGTCGGCATAATCACGCGGTCGGCATAAGCCGAAGCTTTTTTAAGGAATTGAATGTCCTTGTCCTGCTCGGCAACTCGCTTTCGCAAGGCCAGCAGCTCGGCTCGCTCAGCCGGATCCAGCGCGGTATCACCGCGTGCTGTCGCCGCACCCATCCGGCGGCGTTCGGCTTTAACCCAATTGCTCAGCAGGCCGTCGTTGAGTCCCAACTCGCGGGCGACCTCAGCGATCGTGCGACCGGAATCGATCACCCGATGCGCAGCCTCGACCTTGTACTCGGCCGTAAACGACCGACGCTTGCGAGGAGGCATATGGACATCCTTCCAGCAGGACCGTTAGTCCTGCGAATCAGGTGTCCACTTTCCGGGGGGAACCTCAGTGATCGGGGATGTGGTGTGTGATGACCAGGACGGCGTTGCCGGAGTCGATGAAGTCTGGCGCAGGTGGCGTTCAGGCCAAGCAGTGAAGGTGCTGGCTTGCCTTCGGCAGAATTCAACTCCTCACGAGGTCGAGCAACTACCAACCGTTCGACGGCGTCGCCAAGCGCATCGTCCTCAATCGATCCACCATCGCCGTTCTTGTCACGATCCGCCACGCTTGGCATGAGTGGCGGAGGTCGTTGATTTGTTGTGGTACCGGCTCCCGTCTGCCGATACTGACTCACGGCTGCTCGGACCCGGACAAGTTGATCAGTAGTGAGCTCAGTTTTGCCTTGCTACCGTGATCGGCATCGCGACGTTCTGCAGTCAGCAGAAGTCCAATCCGTCGGTCCCACAACGATTATCGCCGACAGAGTTGGGAAGGGGACACTGCTCATGCCTTTACCGACCGAACCGATTGGAAGTATCCCGCGGCCGGCGCCACTACTGAAAGGTATGCAAGAGCACGCCACCGGGCGTATCACCGACGAGGCACTCAGCAATCTCTATGATGCGGCGGTGCGGGACACCATCGCGCAGCTGGAAGCACTTGGGTCGCCGGTCGTTACGGACGGTGAACAGAGCAAACCCAGTTTTGCCACCTATCCCCTGGCCGGATTGCCGAACCTGAGCCCCGACGGTGCCGTGATCCCCTTTGCAGACGGCCACACGAGGCAGTTGCCACTGTTGAACGCCGGCCCGTTTCGCTACGCCACCTTCAGTGCGCCGTATCTCCAGACTGCCCGGAAGTACGCGACAGCACCGGTCAAACAAGCCGTCATCGCGGCCTCCGCAGTGAGCTTGGTGTATCCCGCAGACGGCATCAGTGGGTACCCACGAGAAGAGTTCCTCGACGATCTCGTCGACAACGCCGAAGCCGACATCCGCGGCGCACTCGATGGTGGCGCCGATTCGGTACAACTCGACTTCACCGAAGGTCGACTGTCACTCAAGCTCGACCCCTCCGGCGCATTGCTCGACTCGTTCGTCGCGTTGAACAACCGTGTGCTCGATCGGTTTACAGCGGACCAGCGGCAACGTATCGGTGTGCACACGTGCCCCGGCGGGGACCAAGATTCGACCCACAGCCTCGACGTCGACTACGCGCAACTGTTGCCGAAGCTGTTCGGCATACACGCCGGACAGTTCTACGTACAGCTTGCCAGCGAGCCCGATCCTGACCGAGTACTGCAAGTCATCGCTGACAACTTGCCAACCGAAGCCAGGATCTTTGTCGGCGTGATCGATCCGATCGATCCGGCCGTCGAGACGACCGCGCAGGTCCGGGAGCGGGTGCTCAACGCCGCTCGGCACTTGCCGGTCGAACGGCTCGGAACGTGCGACGACTGCGGATTCTCGCCGTTCGGCGACGATGTCTCAACATCTCGAGAAACAGCGTTCGCGAAAATTCGTGCCCGCATCGAAGGCACTGCGGCGGCGTCCGCGGTGCTCGACGTGTGAGTTAACAGCTCCGTCGGAGCAGAACCGACTTACCGTCGGGACGGGGGACCTAATGAAGAAGTGTCTCTCATGGCTTCCTTGGCTGATCGCTTACGGCGCCTTATGGGCCATCGCGACGTGGCTTCTGCAGATCGGCTGGATACACGTCTATCCATAGAATCTACGGCCGCCGCAGCTGGCGATAGTCGCGACAGACATGTGTTGACAGGCAGGGCCGGTAAGTGCAGACTGACCGTCAGTGAGAGCTTACGTACCTGACGGCTGGGGTGTGCTCGGCGATCGGACGCGGCGGACGATCTTCGAGCTCCTCGCCGACCGTGCACAGACGGTCGGCGAACTTGCCGCGGTCCTGCCCGTAAGCAGGTCAGCGGTATCGCAGCACCTGAAGGTACTCAAAGACGCAAAACTTGTTACCGATGAACCCGACGGCAACCGGCGGATCTATCACGTCGACCCGGAGGGCGCTGCCGCGCTACGAGCAGAACTCGATAACTTCTGGACCAAAACCTTGGCGGCATTCAAAGTGTCCGCGGAAAACCACGAGGAAGGTGCCACGGTGAGCACACCGATAGAAGACACGACGGTACGCGCGCAGGTCGTCATCGACGCCCCGATTGAGCACGCGTTCGATGTCTTCACTGCACGGTTCGGCGATTTCAAGCTGAAAGAGCACAACATTCTCGGAGCCGACATCGCCGAGACGGTGTTCGAACGACACGTCGGCGGCCACATCTACGACCGGGCGGTCGACGGCAGCGAGTGCCGGTGGGCGCGAGTGCTGGAGTACGAGCCGCCGAATCGCGTTCTGTTCAGCTGGGACCTCAGCCCGCAGTGGCAGATCGAGCCGGACCACGACAAGACCAGCGAGGTCGAGGTCCGTTTCATCGCCGAGACCGATCAGCGCACCCGCGTCGAACTCGAACATCGCAACATCGATCGGCATGGTGAGGGCTGGCAGGCCGTTGTCGATGGTTCCGCAGATGGATGGCCGCTGTACCTGAACGGGTACGTCGATCTGTTCACCAAGGAGAACTGAGATGGCACCGATTAGCACGACGGTCGAAATCGATCGGACACCGGAGGTCGTGTTCGCCTACGCCACCGATCCGACCCGCTTCAGCGAATGGCAAAGCGGTGTCGTCGGCGGGCATATGGACGGCACGGGTCCGATCGTGGTCGGCCAGAAATGCTTGACTACGAGGAAGATCGGTTTTGCCGAGCGCCCCATCACCTCGGAGGTCACCCACTTCGAGGCACCGCGCGCCTGGGGTGTACGCGGAGTCGACGGCCCCATCCGAGCCACCGTCGATGTAACCGTCGAGCCGCTCGATGACCGCAATCGCGCCCGGTTGACAATCGACGTCGATTTCGAAGGGCGCGGCATCGGCAAGCTGATCGTTCCGCTAGCCGTCCGCCGCCAAGCCCGCAATGAGATGCCGGCCAACCTGCAAACGCTCAAGCAAAACCTCGAAAACGGTACCACCGGAATCTGAAGCGATCAGGCCTCTGCCGCACAACGCTTGATCCGGCATGACTGATGCCTCCACTCGTTCTGCGGTGTGCCCGAAGCTCGAAATCGACTCCGGGCACACCGCAGGACGGCGGCCATTCGGCTGCGGCAGGTCGAGATCCTGCCAAAGACCTACTGCTACATGAAGTTCCGCGTGTGAAGTGCCGAGAGGTCGGCTGCTTCATCGGCAGGAAATCCGAGGTGGATAAGTCGGCGCTGCCGACCGTCGTTCATCTCAGACTGCAATTTCATCACCGCGTCGTACCCCCTGGCAATCGCGTGCGGTGTCCAATCCCCCGCAGCCAGGACGACCAGCGAGTCGAACACATCCTGGTTGAGTCCGGACGTGTCGACCAGGGCCTCGTATCGGCGCTCGACTGCGCCGCGCAACCGTATTCGCACCGCAGGATCGAGCTCAGCTTGATACTGCAGATGGGCGACGCCGAACGCGACGTGTCTCGCTTCGTCCCGGCGGGCGAGTCTGGTGACCTGCCGAGTGACGGGGTCGGGGGCGTTGTTGTCCAGGAACTCGAGAAGATTGAGGAAACTGCCCTCGCCCAGTACCGACAGCAAGAAGGACGCCATCGAAAAGTCAGGTTCGTCTAGCAGCGTGGCAAGCGACTGGCGGCCACTCACAGACGAGGTGCCCATCTCACCACCCCGCAGCAATGCTCGACGAGTGAACACTTCTATGTGGCGAGCCTCGTCCGCGGCCTGCACCGCTAGCAGTTGCATCACTTCCCGGAAATGAGGATGGATGCGGGCGAGCAGTTTTGACGGCACGACCAAGGCCGCAAGTTCGTTCTCGACGAGATAGGTCATCACCTGGTTGACCGCTTGCTCGACCTCGGGCAGGTTGGTGAACTCGGCGTCCCATTGCACTGCCGTGTTCGGATCCCATTGGGATGCAGCAGCATTGGCGTACAAGGATGGCGCGATCTCGGCCCAGACCAAGTCTCGGTCGGTGATATCGAACGGTGTTTGGGGACCGCCGGTTTCGATGAGGGCTCCGCGTGCCGCCAAGCCCCAGTCACTCGGTGGTGTGGCTACGATCTGGTCGCTGCGCGGTCCTCCTGCCCGACGTGCGTCGGCCCAACGGTCCAGATCGGCTCGACCACGAGTGACCCACACGCGGTCACCGAAGTCGGTGTCCAGCGCGGGCCTGACCTGGTGTCCGTGTTGCCGACACCAGGCTTCCAAGTGGACCTTGAGGGCCGGGTCAGCGCCTGTGACACCCAGTTCCTGACCCGGCACCAACTCCTTCAGTCTGCGTTCTAGCAACAGATGGGCGCCTCGTTCGAAACCGAGATCCTCCAGGTCCAGAATGCCGACCTCGCGGGTGGTCACGGGTTGTAATCCTCACCTTTGACCTGTCCCTGCTCGTCGTAGAAGGATTCTTGGTCCACCGCGGTTTCGAGCAGCGAATACCCGGTCGTACGCCCCTCCTGCCACCTGGTCAATCCTTCGAGATCGAGCAAGGGGCGCACTTCCGGATCGGCGTAGGACATCGAGAGCATCGACTTCTTGAATTCCTCGACGAGATCCCTTGGGCCGGTATCGAGTACGGTCAAGTTGCAATGGTCGTAGGCTGGCGTCTGAGCCAATACACGTACACGTCCACTCGGGATAGTGCCCTCACGGCTGAATAGCAGATGATTCGAATCGATCACTGCCGCGGCTTCGACTTCACCAGACAGCAGCGCGCGTATCGCGTCGCGTTCGCCGCCGATATGGTCCCCATGGAGCCCGACCCCGACATCGAAGCGGCGGACCTGGACGTTCTGCCCCGGCGTGAGCCCTGCTTCGCGCAGAAATGCGCTCGGAATGAGCCGTGCTTGCGGCGAGTCGACTGCCCCCATCGCGACAGCTCGATTCTCCAAGTCGGAGATCTTTTCGTACGGGGAATCGTTGCGGACCAAGAAGACCGACGTGAGGTCTCGATCGGTGTCTCGCATGATAAGTGACTCTGCTTCATGTCCCAGAGCACGGGCCAGACGTACCGTTCGAATCCATGCCAGAGGTGAATTCCACGCGGCGTCGATACGTCCCGCCGCGAGGTCTTCAGCCTGGCGTTCATAGTGGGAATAGAGCACAAAGTCGAATGGAATTCCGTGAGCTCTCAGCCATGCTCGCATACCGGCCCAAATCGTCACGACTTTGGGGTCGTACGCTACCGCACCCATGAGGAAAGTCATCGTGGTGTCCTCAGCAGAATCGTTGGGCTCTCAGAACAGTGGCAGACCGAGGCTGGCACGTCCGACGAAATCGTGCAGCGCTTCGGTGGTGGGCGCCATGACCCTAGCCGCAAGCGAATCTCGGAATCGTCGCTCCACGCCCAGTTCCTTGCGGAATGCCGAGCCACCGCACAGCCGCATGACCCCGTCGGAAACCTCCGCAGCCGCCTCGGCGGCTACCGCCTTCACCTGCAGCACTCGCAGAGTGGCGTCCGCGCGACCTGAGCCCAACGCCGACAAGGTGTCCTGCAAGAACGCGCGAACCTCATCTGTCCGTGTGAGCAAGTGTGCGTACTGCCCCCGCTGGTTTGGCTGTTCGGCCAGCGTCTGCCCGAGATGGGCGAGCGTAGTGCGCTTGAGATGCTCGCCGGCTTCCGCGACCAACGACTGCATAAGGCCCACGCAAAACGCCGCATTGAGTACGAGGAACTGCGGGAGCGCAGTCTGCAAGGCGATATCGAGCCCCGCACCGTCGGCACCGAGGATGGCATCCTCGGGTACCTCGACGCCCTCGCCGGTGACCGGACTCGATGAATTTCCGCGCAGACCGAAACCGTCGAACCTCTTTTGCACGGCCAACCCAGCAGATTTGCTCGGCACGAACCAAAGGGTCATCGGCCCCTCGGCAGCGAGGGGACGGCTCGACCAAACGTAGCTATCGGCTTCTCCGGCCGAAGTGATCCAGCTCTTGCTCGCGTCCAGTTTGACCGTTCCGTTATCGGTACTGGCCGCCGAGCTGGTGGGTGCCCAGAAGTGACTGCGTGAGCCCGCCTCGGAGAATGCCAGCGTGGTGACGTGTTCTCCTGCGCCTATAGCCTCTCGAATGTCCTTGGGGCCGTGTGCTTCTAGAATGGCTGTTGCCGCGTAGTGCATCAACAGGACCATCGCTGTCGATCCGCAGACACCGGCGAGCCTTTCGATCACATCGGCGGCGTCCCCGAGGGGGGCACCTCGACCACCGACGTCGGTCGAGCTGAGTAGGCCGAGCAGACCGGCATCTCCCAGAGCCCGTATCCCTTCTCGCGGGAAACTTCCTGTGGAGTCGACCTGCTCTGCCTGCGGTCGAATTACTTGATCTATCACCGAATTGAGTGCGTCTGAAAGATTGGATTCCACGACAAATACCCCCTTTATCATTCGCAAGCCACGGGCACCTTTTCCCGCCGTCGAGTCTTGCTGACAGACGGGAACTGGTGCCGGGGTTAGTATTTAGATCCAAGCGTTACTGGATAATAAACAGACTAACCACTCTGCTTGCGGCCCGTCCAGGCTTCAAGCAAATTCGCAAGCTCGCACAACGCCGCAGACCCGACACAACGCCCCAGAACCGAAAGGTCGTGGTGGCCAACTCAACCCGCCTTCAGGGGACTGTCGGGATCCGCAACGGTCCGCAGCACGACGCCGTCCTCATCAACCTCGAGCCGGACGGCCTGCCCTGGCTTGACTGTCTCACTGAGCACCATGTCGCTGAGGGGGTCTTCGATGTAGGTGCGGATGGCGCGGCGCACCGGGCGTGCGCCTTCGGCCTGGTCACCGCCGAAGTCAGCGAGAACTTCCTGGGCCGAGTCGGTGACCGTCAGCGTGATGTTCATTCTCGCCAACCGCTCGGCGAGGCGAACGAGCTGCAGATCAACGATGGCACAAAGGTTCTGGCGACTGAGCTGCGGAAAGACGATGACGTCGTCCAGTCGGTTGAGGAACTCCGGGGAGAAGTGCTGCTTGATCGCCGAGGTGACCATGGCGGTCATGTGCCGGTACCCATCGCCATCACCAGCGAAGCCGATCGGCCCCTTTGCGGCAGCACGTGTACCGAGGTTGGTTGTCAGGATGATCACGGTGTTCGTGAAGTCGACCCGCCGCCCTGACGAGTCGTTCAGGTGTCCGTCGTCCATGACCTGCAACAGGGTGTTGAAGATGTCGATGTGCGCCTTCTCGACCTCGTCGAACAGAACGACCGAAAACGGCTTCCGAAGCACCTTTTCGGTAAGCTGCCCGCCGTCGTCATAGCCGACGTACCCGGGCGGAGATCCGATAAGCCTTGATATGGAATGGCTTTCGGCGAACTCGGACATGTCGAGGCGGATGAGATGACCGTCATCTCCGAACAGGAACTCGGCCAGCGCTTTCGCGAGTTCGGTCTTCCCGACACCGGTAGGGCCCGCGAAGACGAACGATCCGGCAGGTCGACCAGGATCGCGAATCCCGGTGCGGCCCCGCTTGATCGACTTCGTTACGGCGTCGATGGCGTGGTCGACCCCGACCAGGCGCTCGTGCAGATAGGCAGGCATTTCCGTCAGGCGGTGGGCTTCGTCGGCGCCGATGATTGCAACCGGGATGCCTGTCTGTTCCGCTAGGACAGCCGCGACGTCGCCGGCCTGTACCCCTGAATCAGGCGCATCGAGGCGCAGAGCGACCTCCGCGGCAGCCTCGTCGACGAGGTCGATTGCCTTGTCGGGAAGGAACTTTGCGGGCAGGTACCGGCGCGAAAGTTCTATTGCCGCGTCGACGGCTGACTCCGTGATGCTGACCTGGTGGTGCGCCTCAAGTAGCGGCCGCAACCCGAGCAAGATCATGCGGGTATGCACAGGCGTCGCTTCATCGACATCGATCCGCTGGAACCGCCGGCTCAGCGCCGAGTCCTTCTCGATCGTCTGACGGTATTCCGACGGAGTAGTGGCGCCGATAAGCTTGATCTCGCCCCGGCTGAGGATCGGCTTCATGATGTTCGCGGCATCGATCGAGCCCTCAGCGGCGCCTGCACCCACGATCGTGTGTACCTCATCGACGAAGAGGATGATGTCTCCTCGCTCGCGCACCTCGGTCAGTACTTTCTTGAACCGTTCTTCGAAATCGCCCCGATACCGCGATCCGGCAACCATTGAGGCGATGTCGATGGCATAGACCTGCTTGTCCCGCAATGACGTTGGCACCTCCTGGAAGGCGATCTTGCGTGCCAGGCCTTCGACGATCGCAGTCTTCCCGACACCCGCATCGCCGATGAGCACCGGATTGTTCTTGTTTCGCCGCGAGAGGATGCGCGTGAGGTGATGTATTTCGCGGTCGCGGCCGATCAACGGATCCAGCGCATCGAGCGCGGCATCTCGGGTCAGGTTCCGGCCGAATTGGTCCAGCAATTGTGAGCCGGCGGGTCGAAACGGTGCGGGCTGCCGGGCCACTGCGGTCGGCGTGGACAGCGCGGTGATCATGTCTTTGACGAGTTCACCAAGCGGTACACCGAGGCTCAACAAAATATCGGCGCCAAGATTGGAGGCGTCCTCGGCGACGAGCGCAAGCACGATGTGCGTCGGTTCCGTCATCGCGTCGCCACGCTCACGGGCGTGTGCCTCAGAAGACTCGAGAACGTGTGCGGCAGTGGCGGTCAGGGGGATTCGGTCCAGTCGCTGAGGTGGCCCTTCGCCGAGGATAAAATGCAGCTGATTGTGCAGCGACGGCAGAGACACGCCGTGGCTAGCCAGCACCTCCGCGGCTGGATTGACACGATGGTCCACGATGCCGAGGAGCAGATGTTCTGTGCCGACGTGGGGGTGGTTGAATCGCCTCGCCTGGCGTTCAGCGAGTACCACCACTTCGACGCTGGCAGGGCTGAAGGCGTTGTGCACTCGAATTCTCCCGACCTTTAGAGCAAATTCGCCATTATGTATGGTGCTGCTTCGATTTGGAAGTCCATCTCAGGCGCGAACTTATTGACAGTTCCCTCCAAAGCGATGAGACACAGCAGGGGAAAGGTCATCTCGGGGTCCGCGTAATAGCCGTTGCGCTGCTGGATCCGGAACAGCTGAACCGCGAATTTAGGCACTGAGAAGTGGGCAACATCTTGCTCGGCGGAGTCTTCTACTAGTTTGACGACTTCGGCGCGGAAGCGTTCGGGGTTCCGTCCGCGGCCAGTGGAACTTGTTGTCGACAACACGATGTCAGCGCAACGATGACCGTGCCCGTTGACCATGCCACCGAAGAACCGCGTGAACCGATCACGCGCGAATTCGCTCAGCAGGTGGGCAAAACCGACATCCAGGAGTGCCACGTTCCCGTTGCCCAGCAGATAGGCGTTGCCTTGATGGAGGTCGACATGAATGAAGCCGTGCTCGAAGATCAGACGGTACAGCCCGCGGACCAACGTGGTGATGCCATGTTGCCGCTGTCGCGGTGTTGCCTGCGCGAAGCCGTCGCGGTCCAGATCCTCGATGAAATCCATAGCGAGCAGGTCACCACTGCAATAGTGTTCGATCGGCCGCGGAACGACGATGTCCGGCTCATCGACGAGACAGTCGGCCAGCATCTGAAGCATCACTCGCTCCTGGGCCAAATCGAGCTGTGCCTCGATCGCGCCGCACAACTGGTCGACGATCGTAACGATCGGACCTGACCGAAACGGCGGAAACCAACTGAGGCCTCGCGCGAACCGGCGCATTATGTCTGTGTCGGTAAGGATCGTTCGAACCGCGCTGGGACGACGGATCTTCAGTGCGATCGGGGTGCCGTCAACTGGCTGCCACCGGTACACGCACGCGATCGAACCGCTGGCCACCGGTCCCGCCTCGACCGCGACGCGGGAGTCTGCGGGCAGTTGCGCCGGTGCGTGTTCCAACACCGCCAGCGCTTCTTCGACCGGCATCGGGGCAACACTGTCCTGCAGTCGTGCAAGCCCATCGGATATGCGCAATCCGACTATGTCGGGGCGTGTAGCCAGCAGCTGGCCGAACTTGATGTATGCGCCACCGAGCCGCTCGATACCGTCGACCAGCGCGGTGGTAACAATGTCTTGATGGTCGGCTCGCCGGGTGACACGCGCCCGCACTGCGATCGAAAGCAGGCGCAGCAGCATCGTCGCGACGACAGCAATGCGGGCCAGCAGCACTCGGCGTCGAATTCCGGTCATCGTCATCGTGTCCTCGCGAGCTGGTCGACGGCGCATTGCATGAGCCTCTCGGACGAAGCGACGCCGGGATTGGTATCGAGGGCAAGCACCGGAGTGACCCGCTCGAAAACAGTCGCCTTCGGAGTATCCGCGCGGGTGACCTGCACACGTAGCGGGACGCGGTGATCGCCGGCGGTGCCGATCTCGACGACGTGCCAGGCACGTTCGAAAATGCCGGACCGTTCGACAATCCGGGAGATCGGCGTCGTGGACACGCCGGTGTATTGCTCGGTGACGGTCAGGCTGTCCATGCGGTACACGGCGACGGCGTCGACGTAGGACGATCTGGCCGCTGTCACCGTGGGCTCCGGGAGCACGCTCGGACTGAGGGCCCGCATCAGATCGAGGTAACTGATATCAGTCAGCGGCAAAGTGTCGAACACTTGCGGGCCGCCGATATCGCGGGGAGTTCGCATCGTCGGGATGTATGTTCTGATCCGGTAAACACCACCGAAATGCTCCCAAATCGCAATCTCGGTTCCGCAGAGCGTCGACGGCACATCGATATGGACGACTGTGAGCGAACTTTCCGGTTTCCGTGCCCGGGCGAAGCTGTATCGCATGTCTCGATGCCCGACGGTCGCTGCTACTGCGAAGGTGTAGGCCGCGAGCGGGCCGGCGTCGAGATTGGCACCGACCCGCTCACGACTATTCATCGGTGAACTCCTCTATTCGCTCAGGCGAACACGATTGTCGCGAACTCCACGGGGCTAACCGCGTTCGCGATCGGGTAGTGGTGCAGCAGCGCACCGATCTCCAGGTCAGCGGCGAGAAGCGTGCCGACCCTACGGTCGCCGTCGAACAACGTGTAGGCCTTCGAGGTCCGGGACACGTCGCCGATCGGCGGGACCATGTTGACGCGCGACTCCACATCGACCCGGATATCGCCGGTGTTGATGGTGGCGCCGAGCGCTTCGATCTCGAACTGCGGGTACAGCGCGGTGACGCAGTTCTTCATCGGGGTGACCTCTGGATCGACCGGGCCTGGTACCAGGTTCGGCGACACAGTTGCGCCTTCGCTCTTCGAGGGCGTGTTCGTGACCCGAACTTGCCCGAACACATCGCTGTGGCCGATGACCTGCAGTGACAAGAACTGCGCGCCGATGGTGGCGGTGCGCCAGGTCAATTCGGTCGAGCCCTCGACGCCGTTGCGCGGTTCATGCCGGCGGTAAACGCCGATACCGTGCAGGTCGACCAGGTCCTCGCCGAGGCCGTCGATGTTGACGTGGATCCGCTCACGCACAGTGAAGGCCTCGAGCGCGGCGGGTCCGAGTGTGTACGGCCGGATCGTGTAAAGGTTGCCCTGCCCGCCCCAGGCGAGATTGTGGCCCTTCACGACCTCTGCATTGTGCAGCGCCGAACCATCGGCGCCGGTGACAACTGCGGCCTCACGTAGTTCGTTCATGATACTTCGCGACATGGAAATACTCCGTTTGGTTTCGCGATTGGATGTGAACTTTTCTGTTTTGTCCTGGGTGACAGCGTCAATCTCGTTGCGCGGCCAGCGATTCCAACAAACTGTCGAGAGCGTCGATGACGTATGCGAAATCGATGATCCGTTCGGGCAAACGGGTGCTGCCCGCGGTGTTTTCTCCCAGCTCTACCGAGAGAACATCGACCAGACGCTCGAGGTTGTTGTGCGTGATCGTGACTGGGAAATAGCGAAGCTGTTCCGCATAAGCCGGGTCGGCGGTAGGCGGTCCCGGCTCGATACCCTGATCCGGCCCGTATGCCTCTCGCCATGCGTCCTGCACCGCTATCTCGTACTGCAGAAACGGCCCACGAAAATAGGGCAACCATTTCTCGCGGAGCGCTCGCGCCGAGATGTGACCGCGGACGAAGTCGGCCGCCGCAGGCACAACAGTGGTCCGATAGTCGGCAAGCAGGGCTGTTGTATCCAAGCTCGGAATAGCGATTACATCGGTCATAGCAATCCCGTTCATCAGGTTGAGTCGAGTTCGGGGTAATCCCGTAGCTGATTGCTGACTCCCCCACTACACCATTATCGTTTTCTATAGTCAATATTTCGCGCTCGGTACCGTAAACTTGAGCACACTTAGGCCACGGTAGCCTCAATCCTGCACGGGCGCGGTAATATTCGAGCTTGATCGATAACGCGCGCAACCGAGCGCGGGAGGATCTCCGTACATCGACCGCAGGGGTCATTAGCGGCAACCATTTCACGACCCAGGGAGGGTGATCGAATTGTCGCGCCAGCGAGGCGGCCAACCCGATGACTTTTGCGTATCAGCAGGATGCGGGCCAACTACTGCGAATGACGCACCTCATGCCAATAACCACGGAGTCTCCTCGGGGGCCGACGGCATGCTCCTAGGTGATCTCTCCGCAGGTCCGACCGCCGAAGAGTTCAAGTTCGTACTCGGCCAGTTTCTCACCGGTCTGACCATTGTGGCTACGTGCGATCACGCCGGACCGATCGGTATGACATGCCAAGCTTTTACTGCAGTATCACTTTCACCACCGTTAGTGTTGTTCTGCGCTCGAACACAATCGGAGACGGCCCGAGCTGTCTCCAAGACGGGGTTTTTCTCGGTCAGCATGCTCGGCAAACACCAGCAGGCTGTGGCGGAACGGTTCGGCTTGTCGATTTCTCGCGTTGATCGCTTCACCAGCGTCGATTGGACACCAGGAGCAACGACCGGATGCCCACTGCTCACCGGCGCGATCGGGCACATCGAATGCATTTTGCGCGCATCGTATCCCGCCGGCGACCACCGGATCCACATCGGCCAGGTCGTGGCAGCGAGGGCATACACGGCTAACCCGCTGACCTACTTTCAAGGTCGTTACAAATGAGCGCGAGGTACGGACCGCGATGAACAGGTTCTTCACCGGCACCGAAGCGCGACTAGTTGCCGATAAATACGACTTCACCCGTGCTACGACCATCGTCGACGTCGGCGGAAGAAATGGACGGCTGCTGACCGCGCTTGTCCAGAGCTATCCGCTCGTCGAAGGCATCCTCTTCGACCAACCTGAAGTCACCCGAGAAGCACGGAACCAGTTCGCAGCCAATGGGTTGAGTGAACGGTGCCGCGCGATCGTCGGCGACATATTTGCGGCCATACCGCAGGGTGCTGATCACTACATCTTGAACTCAGTTCTGCGCGACTGCGATACACGCTGTATCGATCGATTGCTCATCGCCTGCCGGATGGCGATGGACGAGGACAGCACCCTCCTGATGGTCACCTACCGGGCCCGACGTCGCGCCAACCACCCCCGCTCACCTCGGAATCGCGACGGATCGGCGCTCATCGAGCTCGGAGGAGTCGAGCGCTCTGAACAGATGATCCGCGCCGTGCTCGACCAGGCGGGCCTTCGATTGGACTCCGTCATCGACACACGCAGCTCAGTCCACATCCTCGTGTGCCACAGGGCGGACAGGCGACCGAACAGAGACACCCTGCGGGACGATCGAGCAGACCGGACTGATCCAGTGCTCTGATCAGCGCGACAAGGCCGGACGTCGGTCAGTCCCGAATCCCGTTCAGTGCAGCCTCTTTGCTCAGTCTCGACGCGGATACCGGTGACCGGTACGGTGCGAGGGCGAGTCGCAGTGATTCAGGAACGCGCGTCGGTTCGACCTTGTTCTCGCCGACGTTTCGCATACACGCCACTCGCTGTCGGCCACGCGCGACGAGTCGCTCGGCGCCATCGTCTTCGACTTTCACGTAGGTGAACTCGAACTCGATTTGGGTCTGTGTCAGGTCTGTCAAGGTCATCCGCACCGTCAGGCAGTCGAATGCGGTGAGTTCGGCATAGTATTCGCAGTCACACTTGATAGTGAACAGCTTCAGATCGCGAGCGATCTCCTGCACGATGTCCGGTGCTTTCTCCTTGAGAAACATTTCGCGACATCTGCCTTGCCAGCGAAAGTAGTTCACGAAGTACACGTTGCCGACAAGGTTGGTTTCCTCGAAACCGACGATGTGGGAGATCTCGTATCCGAGCATCCTGATCAACCCTTCTGCGCAACTGCGACCACGACCGTCACCGGCGACGGCAATGCCAGCGTGACAACGACAGACCAAACAAGATCACGGCCATGCCGCATCGCAAGCCAGCCCGGAGCTGTGTCTCGGCTCTCGAACGTCAGCCGTGGCCGATTGACCGTCACGCCCAGTTTTGTCACCGCTTCGCGGGCGCTCCACACGCGCGTCGCTGCAGTAGTAAATGATTCGTCGCCCACACTGCTGCACATTTGGGCGAGTGCGACGCCCGACATCCCGAGCAGATCGCGCCACTGATCCTCGGTGCGTTCCTCCACCGGCTCTAGGTCGCATCCGATCGGCCGGTCGGCTATCACGGCGAGCGTGAGGCCGGTCCCGTGCGAGACACTGATGTTCTTGCCCGGTAATTCGGGGCGGCCGTCGGCACGGTGGTGGAGTGTTACGCACTGCCCCAATGCCGAGGCCAGCGCTCGCTCGCTCGCGGCGCGGCGACTGGGCATCCGGCGGGACTTGGTACCCATCTCTGCTGACGCCCGATAATGGTCTGCGTCGCGAACGAACGCCATCTGCAAAGGTTCTGGAAGCAGAGTGTTCAATCGACGAGTCAGCACCGGCGCCACGAGTTCCGGAGGCCAGCCGTCAGCGGGTTCGATCGCAGTGACCGCGGTCAGCTCCAGCTGTTCCCACACAGCCACAAGATTCTGTTCCTGATCGCGTACGACTACGTCATAGACGTACTTGCCAGAACCGCTCGATCGCTCGACGGCTGCGAGCTCGACCTTCCCCAGATCAGCACCCCCTGCGATCTCCCGTACCAGCCCGATCCGGGTCGGAAGCAGCGTGGAGCCGGGTACACACACCTGGATCGCATGCATGAACGCGTCCCGGGCGGCGGGGTCGCCCAGCACCAGTCGGCCTGGTTGTGTAGCCACGAACCAAGACTCATCGCCGGCCTGTATCTCAGCGATACATTGCTGAGCCGAGATATGCCTGTAGTCACGAACACTGCGAAATCGCGGACCGTGGAACATGATTCGGCGGTAGAAGTCGTTCTCCACGTCCATGTTCATCGGTGGACACTCGTCGTCGACGAGGTCGCCCAAGTCGGCAGGTGTTCCCCGATCCGCATCCGATCCGGTGATCCCGGACCCCAGACAGACAGCGCGGAAGTGATCGGTTTGGAAAGCCGTGGTGGCCGAGCGAATCGCGATCCGTACCTCGCTGCCCTGCCGCAGCGCGACGGTCCGGACGGTTGTGACACCGTCGCCGGGAACCACGATCGGGCGGAGGAACTCGACATCGCGGAGCTCGATCGAATCCGCGTGGCCGAGCAGCGCCACCGCGGCTTGAGCCATCGCTTCCATCCCCATGACAGCCGGGAACAAGATGTCGCCGGACACCTGGTGGTCTGCGAGATAGGGGTCGCTGCTGATCGAGAGGTCGGCCTCTGCGATGAGCTCGATCCCCGGAAAATACAGCCTGGGACGCTCGAGGAAGCGCAGCAGCGGCAACTCCACTTCCTCGAATGTGATCGTTGGCAGCTCGCCGGTTCTGCCGAGCACCACGACAGCGGTGGGGCAGGATGGAGTCCGAAGCAGGTCGAGCATGATCTCGACACCGGTATCCGTCGGGATTGCGTCGATGCCTTCGCGGGTGAGTGCATTCAGTACACCCAGCCGCTCGCCCATACCGGCTCCGGCCCAGATCGACCATTCGATCGTCAAGCAACGGCAGTTCAGCAGCCGTTTATCGAGAACATCGATGGAGTTGCGAAGCCAATCGTTCGCGACAGCGTAGTGGGCTTCCCCGCGGAGTCCGGCTCGTCCGATGATGCTTCCGAAACCTATGATCAGGCGCAGCTCCGAGGCTGCGACTGCCTCGACGATATGGGTAAGGCCATCAACTTTCGCGGCTACGGTGGCGCCGAACTCTTCGGGAGTGAGAGCGGAGATCAGCGCTGGTGCGTTGACTGCGGCACCGTGCAGGATTCCAGTGACGGGGCCGAGATCACGCGCAATGTCAGCGATCGCACCCGTGACCGCGGTCCGGTCGGTCACGTCAGCACGATAGTAGTTCGCGGTGATACCTGCGCCGCGAACCCGCGCCAGGTTGTCGGCAACCTCGGCGTCTTCGGCGTCGCGTCGGCCGATGAGTGCCAGCGCACAACCACTTTGGCTGGCCATGGCCAGTGCGCATTCAACGGTGATCCCGTGGGCGCCGCCAGTAACGACGACGACGTCGCCGCTGCCGACCGGAAGCTGCTGCTCACCGGTCTCGAGTTCGCGTAGTACCGGCTCAGCCCGATTACTGTCCGCGTCGTAGTCGACCTCGACGAACGCTGTGGTCGCCAGCACCTCGGCAAGCACTAGTTCCGCAGCTGTGTCCGGCGTGAGCGAAGTCGACAAATGAACAACTGTCGTCCTGACCGCGGGCTTCTCCAAATGAACTGTTTTGGCAAGAGCCGCAGCGTTTCGGCCCGTGCCGACAACCACCAACCTGTTCCCCTGCTGGATCGCTGCTTGACCGGCGGCCAGCATCCGTTTCGATTCAACCTGCACGTTGCCGTCACCGCAGAGAAGGAGCACCCCGTCGCCGAGGGGTGCGGCTTCCAGCTGCCGGAGAAGTACAGCAGCGAGTGGATCGTCCTGCGCCGCAAACACTTCCCACGTGCCGGGCTGGTCGCCATTCGGCAGTGTCCGCCGCCGCGGACGGGCAATGTGCTCGACAACGAAGCTTCGGGTCCAGGCGTCGATACCGGTGAGTTCGTCGCGAGGATGTACGTCACCGATGCGAGCGGATTCCTCGATCGCCTCGGCGAGATGTCCGACAGTCGCGGTCGCGACGTTCGTGGTGGGCTCTGGCGTTCGAAGCCCGAGCATTCGGACTGCGTCACCGACCACCTGGGTGATCGTGATACTGCTCAAGTGCAGGTCGTCTAACGGGTGCGTACCAGGTGTTATATCCGTGAGGGGAAGTTCCGTGCGTTCGGCGAGCAGCGTACGAAGTGTGTACAACGCGGACTGGGCGTGAGGTTCCGGATCATTGGCGACAGGGGCTGGGTCGGTTTCGGCAGGCGCCAGGTCGACGAGGTGCGACACGTCCGGAGCTCTCTCGCAGGGGCTTTCGATGAAGCTGAACTGCTTGTCCGAAGGCATCGCCCGGCAGAACCGCTCTGCGGTGAGGCCGGCCAGGTCAGGATTTGCGCCGATCACGTAGCACGCGGCCAGCGTCTGCAGAGTACCGACCAACGAGTCGGAGTCCGTGTCCATCGCCACAACCGGCACGGTGGGCGCGACATGTCTCGCGAGCCCAGACAACAGGCGCCCTGGTCCTACCTCGATCAGCAGATCGCAGCTCGCGGCAAGCCGGGTCAGCGCCGGTGCAAATTGGACCGGTGCCAGAATCTGGCGTTCCAGCAACTCGATGACGTTCGAGCTTGCGGTAAGCGCTGCTCCTGTGACGGTCGAGTACACGCCGTGGCGAACGATATTTCGAATCTCCGTCTTGTCGAGATATGCCCGGAACTTCGCTGATGCCGCACCAACCAGAGGCGAATGGAACGCGTGCGAGACCGCGATCTCCTGGCAGTGCAATCCAGCGGCACGCGCTCGGTCGACGACTGCGCCGATGTCGGAGGCCAAGCCGGAGATCACAGTCTGGCGAGGACCGTTGTATCCCGCGATCACAACGGATCCACCGTTCAACAGAGCGGCCACGGTGCTCGATGCGGCAGTAATTGATGCCATAGTGCCTGGGCTGGCAGCCGCGCCAGATTGCATTGCCTCGCCGCGAACCGCCGCAGCGGCGACGACTTGTGTTTCGTTGAATACGCCGCCCCAGTGCAAGGCCGTCAGCTCACCGAGACTGTGCCCGACACAGCCGACCGCCTCGACCCCGGCCTGACGCAGTAGCCGCAGCCCGGCCAACGACGCGGTGACGATACGTGGCTGGGCGTCCTTGGTCGTTGCCCCCGCCCGGTGGTGCCCGGTTGCCCGGTACAGGTCGGCGACCACCTCGAACCGCTGTGCGGCAGCGCCACCATCGCCCAAGCTGGAAACTCCTTGCCCGGGGAACAACAGGCCTATCCGAACCGCGGTTCTCGGTGGGCCGCCGAGGAATTGGCCGTGCTCTGGCATGAACACTGTTGCCTGCCCCGTAGCGAGTGCGTCTGCCAAGTCAGCGAGGCGGGCTGCTGCTTGCGCCTGGTCGGATGCGACCACAGCAGCTTTGTATCGTCCTTTGGAGTCACCGCGGGCGAGTGTGGTCGAGAGGTCTCCGAGTTCGGCAAACGAACATTGCACCGCCAACGCGCTCGTTTCGCGTAGCCGTGCTTCGAGACGCTGCGGTGTCGATTCCGAAAGTACGAAGAGCTCGCAGTCCTGCCTACTGTGCGCAAGTCGTCGACCGAGCTCACGATCGATCGGCACCGGCGGCTGGACGCTTTCGACGACAACGTGTGCATTGATGCCGCCGAAACCAAGCGCCGACATACCGGCCCGGCGCGACGAGACAGTGTCGGCTGTTGTGCCACTTGAAGATCCGGACGATTCGTCGACGGGGAACCGAGAGTCCCCGCTCGGCCAGGGCAGTGCGGCTCGTGGCAGCTCCAGCAAAGAAGTTGTGGCCAGTAGCGGATGCGGCCGGTGGTTTCCGGTGATCGGCGGAATGGTTGCATGATGCACGGCAAGGACGGTTTTGATCAGGGCCGCGATGCCCGCGGCCGCCTTGGTGTGCCCGATGTTTCCCTTGATCGCGCCGACACCGACGCGCTTACGTCCGCTGTCCCGTCCGGAGACTGCGCGACCGAAAACCTCGAGTTCAGCGCGATCGCCCACCACTGTGCCAGTCCCATGACCCTCGAGGTAATCGACGGTGTTGGCAGCGAATCCGGCCATCCGATAGGCGCGTTCGATGGCTACGAGGTGACCGGCGGCGTCCGGCCGAGTGATGCTCCCGCGACCGTCCGACGAAACTCCCCAGCCGGCGATGGTCGCGTAGCTCCGCAAACCGCGTGAGAGTGCATCGTCCTCCCGGATGAGCACGAGCATGCCGCAGCCTTCGCCAGGCCAGAAACCGTTGGAACCCTCGTCGTACACCCGCATTGTCGATCTCGCGAGAGCACCGGTCTTGGCAAATCCGACCAGCTCGAACGGATCGATCGAGATATCGACGCCACCGACGACTACTGCGTCGAGCTGTCCGGTGGCCAGCGCGTTGCCTGCTGTGGTCACCGACAGCAATGACGATGCACATGCGCCGTCCACGGTGTAGCCGCCACCACCGAAGTCGAAGTGGTTGCAGATCCGCCCGGCGATGGTGTTCGCCAATCCACCCGCAAGGCTGTCTTCGGAAATCGGTGGGAAGCTTGCCTTGAAATCGACCTCGTAGGCGGCGATGAATTCAGCGATCTCTTCAGGGGTCCAGCCTTTGCGCTCCAACGAGTTCGCCAGTGTGCGCCGTACGTATGGCCACCGCAGCCTCGTCGCGTTGGCTCTGGACATGTCACCGGTCAGCGTGTTGCCGATGACAACGCCGGTACGAGCTCGGTCCAGACCTTCGCCGGCCGGGAATCCAGCGTCGTCGAGCGCCGCGGCGGCGGTGTCGAGTGCAAGCCAATGTGCAATGTCAGTCGACTTGAAAGCCGTCCCTGAGATCCGATATTTGCGGCGATCGAAGGCCCACCCTTCGAGCACAGCCGCGTGCGAAGCGTAGTGGCGATCCGGAGCGGCGGGGTCGGCCGAGTAGTAGTCCGCCCGGTTCAGCCGGGTATCGGGAATCGGCCGAAACGCCCGCCGCCCAGCGAGCACGTTCTCCCACAGTTGTGCTGGAGAGGTTGCGTCCGGATACCGGCACGCCATGCCCACAATCGCCAATCTGGGCATGGCTCAGGCTCGCTGGATACTCGGGACCGCGGCCGACAGCGCCGGAATCGGTTCGTTCGCTTCGGATTCGGCGGCTCGGCGACTTCGGGCGGCACGCACCCAGTGGGCAATCCAGGCGTAACCGCCGCGGATCGCACAAACGATCGTCAGCGCGAAGAACAACGTGTACACGACATCGAGAGCCATCAGAATCCCGTACACAGTCGCAGCAGCAGCGCCGAACATGAACTGCCGCCGGGCTGGGAACGGCGTCGTTCCGGGGTCGGTGATCATGTAGTTGGTGAACAACACGAATGCCGTACCTGTCATCGTGCCGAGTGCGGCAACCAGTGCGGCGTCGAACAGCTCGTGACGAACGATGGCCTGGATCACGAACCCACCGACCCAGCCGACGACCAGCGGCACCCGGCGCACAAGAGTGGCGTTGATTACCGTTCCTGCAGTCAGAAGGACGAGCGGGACCGCTACCCGGAACATCGTGTTGAGGTTCTCGCCGAATTCGTACGGAGGCGCGATGCTGACCCACGCGCTGAAGCACAGCAACGTCACCGTGATCCCGAAATTGGACGGATTCATGAAATGGCGCATACGCCCGGCGAACGGAGCCTGGAACACATGCTTGCTGGTGACCGCCGCGACGACGGCGAACAGGACCGGCCAGAACTGATTGTTGGTGTAGAGCAACATGTTCACCGCGATGGCAGTGATATGGGCCGGTAGCAGGAACTCGTAGACGCCACGGAATCCGCGACCCAGGAACCGCGGCTGAGTGCTGTGAGCCCAAGCGCTGAGCATCTCGAAAACGAAGTCGGTCACATAAGCCGACAACACCGCCAGAATCGGCCACAGCGGCGGTTGCTCGAAACCGAGGATGGTGTACCCGATGATGTTGAGGACGGTGAGCGAGATCGCGAAGTTCCGCAGAGCTAGGTATCGAAAATCTTTCGCCGGCAGTTGACTATCGGGCGGTCGGCCACCCGGATCTTTACCGTTGGTTGTGGTGAGTTCGACTGCGGCCGTTGGTGCCTGGTCACCGACGATCGGTTTCCGGTTGAGCAGAGTCATGGTCTTGGGGTCCCCTCGTCGATCTGTGTGGCGGTGTCGGTCAACATCAGCGCGTGTGTGCCGGGCATCAGCTGGAGTGTCTGGTGCCGTGGGACACCCGCGATGTCGAGCCACGCAACTTCGGCGGTGACCGGGCCGGTGTCCGTGCCGAGTCCGAAGTGGACGTCGAAACTGCGTTTGCCGCCGTGCCCGCTGCCGCCGTCGAGTTGGCTGTGCATGGTCCGGCCGTCGGCGGTGTGCACGGTGACGGTCGCGTTGTAAGCGGGCTGTCCGATGGCCGCAGCGGGCCCGTTCTGGGATTGCTGTGCCGGTCGATAAAGACTCAGCTCCAGCGGATTACCCATGCTCGGTGACCGGTTCGCGAAGAACGCAGGTGGTCCCCACTGGCGGGCGACCGCGAAGTCCAGAGTTCCGTTGCCGGTGGTATCGGCAACGGCCACGCCACGCGTTGGTATCGGCTCGTTGGTGCCGACCTGATCGGTGATGTTGACGTACTTGCCATCGTTGCCTTTGGCGTAGAACGCCATGGTGTGGCCGCCGGCGATGTCGTCGCCGGGAGTTACCCTCGGCCACGTCTTCGGATCGTGGACCAGGACGTCGTTGCTGGTCGCCAGCTCCTGCAGCCAGGGCCACCGGTTGTCACCGCTGCCTTTCACGAACCCGGTTGTCTGTAGTACGTCGAGGGTTCCTGAGTTGCGCAGGTCGGCGGCTTTGATATCCCAGCCCCAGCCAGACCATGCCAGTCCGAGTTGTTGTGCCTGTTGCGAGAACGGGGCGTGCCCGTCAGCGAGCTCTCGACGCATGTCGTCGGGCGTGGCGGTGTCGTTGCGCCAGGCGAAGTTGCTCTCCTGGATTCCCCACGGGGTAGTGATGTTGCTGACGATCATGTCGAATTTCCCGCGGTTATACAGGTCGACGAAATCGACGCCCATTCCTTTGAACGAATCGTTCCCCAGCACAAAGGATTTGGGATCGGTCCATGTTCGATCGCCCGTCGCGGTCGTGAAGCGGATATTGCCCGGCGTGGACTGGTTGTACAGCAGATGATCGTGGCCGAAGTCGTTGCCGATATAGAGCTCGGGCATCAGATCGCCGGTCAAGTCGCCCGCAGCGAGCGCCAACGTCCAGCCGGTGGCCTCGGCGTATGGGACAGCTTGTTTCTCTTCGACATAGGTCGGGAGTCCGGCGCGATCGTTGCCGTTCCAACGGAATACCCGATCACCGGCCGCGTTCTTCGCGTTCGACATCGAGTCGTTCATGACGACATCGGGGTGACCATTCGGGTCGAGCACGGCCGAGTTCGGGAAGTAGTTGCCGAAGACGATGTCGGGGTGGCCGTCGCCGTCGAAGTCCGCGATCGAGACAGCGTTGGTGTTCCACAGCTCGCCGTTGTAACGAGCGGCGGGGCTGGCCGAGGGCACGACCTCGACCGGAGTGTACGACGCCACCGACAGTTCACCGGGATTCCCGTTGTGGTGGAAGATGATCGGCGTTCTCCCCCAGTAGTAGACCAGCAGGTCCATCTGGCCGTCGCCGGTGAAATTGCCAGGCGCACAACCCATTGGAGCCATTGTCGAATCCACTACCAGCGGATCGGGACGCAGGGCGAACGGCGTGAAGCGGTCTGCCGGTTGCGCTGTCGGCGTGTAAGTCACGATCACCGAGTCGGTGCGGGTGTCGACGATGCACATCCCGTCGGAGCGACCGTGTCCGACAAGGTCGTTGATCGCGACCGAAGCCCCGACCGACGAGATCCAGGATCGAATGTTCTCGTAGGCCGGATTCACTTGGCGCACAGTCTTCATCGGCACCTGGTCGTAGCCGGGTGGCATCGCGATCGGCATCGACTCCAGGTTGTAATCGGCGGCGACGGTGGCCGCGTCCTCGGTGGTGACCTGGTCGCGGCCGATCAGGAACACCGAGACCAGCAGCACCGCCGCGCCGAGTGCCGAAACGAGAGTTCTTATGCGGGATTTCATGATTCGTCCTGCGCAGTCGCTGTGGGGGAAGAGGTTTCGGTTGCCAGGTCCGCACTCGCACATCGCTGCCGGATCCGATCGCGCCACACCGCATAGCCGACCTGCCCGTCGACGATCGGCTCCACGGGGCGAGTGTCGACAGCGATGTCGGCGGCCTGGATCACGCTGTGCCCGGCGAGAATTCGCACGGCCTTCATTGTCGCGGGCTGCGTGATGCCGGCCCGCCGGCGCGCCTCGGCAGCGAAGACCGCCCCCTGTGCCAGGCACAGCCGGTGGTCTGCCGCGCGACGGGCCAGGTCGGTGAGTTCGGATTCGGTGGCGCCGCTTGCGTAGGTGGCAGCCAGACCGAGGCCGGCGAACAGGTCCGCGCGCCGATGCGGGGCGAACCCATCGATCAAGGTGCACGCCAGGTCCGGGTCCGCACCTGACACGAACCACAGCGCCCGACCGATGCCTTGGTCTATCGCGTTCCTGGCATAATCGCCGTGCGCGATCGGCAGAGCGGGCGGGTCTGTGTCCACGTAGTGGTCACCCACGTACTTGCTGGTCTTGAAGTACGCCTGGTGGAATCCGTAGCCATCCAGGGCAAGCCAGGCCAGAACTGGATCAGTGATGCCGACTGTTGCTGCTCGATGCAACCGCCGCGGCAGCCTGGCCAACGCCCAGCCGACACCGACGTAGAGCATGTAGATGTGCTCGTCCGCCACAGCGATGAAGTCGGTGACGTGATGACGGTGGCCGATCGGCAGTGCGTCGCGAATCGCCAGCGCCATGGCCGCGCCCTCGAACGCGAATCCGCGCCGGTTGCCTTCGACGTCGGACAAGGCAACCGCGGCCGCAGCTGAAGTCGAGTACTCCGCGGCGACACCGAAGCCCTCGAGAAACGCCCGCCCCGCGGTCTCAAGGCATGCCTGTGCGTACGGGGAACCGACGGGAAATCCCCGGACCTCCAGCAATACGTCACGGGTGTCGGGCGTGAGCGCAACGCGGCGCAACCGTCTCAACCAGGGAGTCATTTCAGCTCTCCTCTAGATCCATTGGCTTGGATTCGCAGCGGGACGTGGGCGTCAGGTGTAGAAGCTCGGCTGCGGGAATTCGCCGAGCAATTCGTATCGACCGACCTCACGCTGTTTGTAGGCGACTGGGTCGTGCAGGCTGTGCGTGCGCAGGTTTCGCCAGAATCGGTCGTAGCCGTGGCGGGAAGCGGTCGATCGGGCGCCCATCACATCGAACATGCGTGTCGTGATTTCGAGCCCGTCCTTGATGATTCGTTGTTTGGCTGCCGAGATGCGTACTGCGACTTCGCCACGCTGCGGCAACGTTACGGATTCCCTTGACGCGTGCAGCAATCCGGACAGCTCGTCGTTGACCTGGTCGATCAGGGCTGCGGTCGCCCACAGCGTCGAACGGAAATCCCCGTAGGTCTCGAGGATGTACCACTCTTCGGTCGCGGACTCTTTGTCGTCACCGCCGTACGGCCAGGGGCGAGTTATCGTCCTGGTGTAATCTGCGGCCGCGTTCATCGCGCCTTCAGCTATGCCCTGGTACAGGTTGGTCATGATCAACTGGAGAGTGACCAGCGAAAGGCTGCTGTAGAACACTGTTGCGGCCAGGCTGTTGTCGGCCGCGCCGAGTACCGTGCTCCGTGGGACGACCAGGTCGGTGATCGTGACACTCCCCGACTCGGTTTGCCGTTGCCCCATGTTGTCCCAGTCGTTGTTGTAAACGAGGCCGGGGGTCTTCGAGTCGACGATCAGAAATACTGGCCGCCCATCGCTGAAAGTGGCGAGCAGGCAGGTGAGATCGGATACGGCGCTACCTGACGCGAACGCCTTACGACCGTTGAGACGAAGAACGTCACCGTTCTCTGTGGCACGGACGTCTTTGTCCCGCGGATTGATCGCGCCGCCGAAGAAGAGATTCGAGCGAACGTACAGTTCCTCGTACCTATCGATCTGCTCCGGCGTGCCGAAGAAGCGAACCGCCCATGCCCACAGGTAGTGATAGCCGAGCAGCTGGCCTATCGACCCGTCGGCTTTCGACACCTCGCGGCATACCCGCAATGCTGTCGACCAGGTTTGGCCGCCACCGCCGCGCGACCGGTCACCGAGGATCGTTACGAGCCCGGCGTCCTTGAGCAATTGGATCTCGGTGTGCGGAGCGGTTCCTGATCGGTCCCGCTCCGCAGCATCTAATGAGAGGATCGCCGCGACCTCGCGGGCCCGGGATATCCATCCGTTCGGGATCGCTGGCCTGACCGTCCAGTCAGCAACGGGTGCAGGTGCAAAAGCCATGACAAAATTCCGTTCTGGTGAAGGCGACGGTCTGACACCGACCAATCGGCGATTTACTGCCCTACCCGGTAGCGCAGCGGCTGTACCCCTCGCGGATGATGTGCGCGGCCATGCCCACATAGGCGGCCGGATCCTCGGGCACGACCGCTGCCATGCCGTCGCAGTAGCGGTTGTACATGCAGAATGCGGCCGATATCAGCACCGAGTCGTGAATCTCGGTGTCTGTCGCGCCCGCGGTGCGAGCCGCCTCGACCATCTTGTCGTTGACGAGCTTGCCGTTCTCCGCGACGGCTTCCGCGATGGTGATCAGCGCCCGCATCTTTAGGGTGAGCGGGGCACTGTCGACGTCGGCGAGCACCTTGTCCACGACGGCGCGCCCTTCAGGGCTCTGCTGGGCGCTGACCTCACTGTGGGTCCTGACGCAGAACTCGCAGTTGTTCAACTGCGATACGTAGGCGGCGATCAACTCGCGATCAGACCTGCTCATGCTGTGCTCACTGCGGAGCAGTACCTCGGCGAGTTGACTGATCGGGCCGCCGGTTTCCTGGCGGTACTGCATGAGTCCGGGGGTTCCTGGTGGCAGATCTGCGGGGATAGTGACGTGCGGCATTCGAAGCTCCTTGAGTGGTATTCGACCAACCAGGCGCATACGTCGCCCGGGAACTGGCCTAGTGGTGAGAGTCGTTCCGCCAGTGCATAACTCGACGGAACATCGAGTTATACGTCGGTTCCCGACCATCGGCTGATCCAGCCGATTTCTTCCTCCTCCTTTTCCGAGTGCGACTCTGCGGACGGCTCGGTGAGCGTCACGGTCGGCGCCGGCTCCGTGTAGAAATTTCCCGCCCCTTTGGCAGCCAGGCCACCGCCTGTCTCGACATAGCAGTAACCATCCCCGCTGAATTCGGTTGGCTCGATGTCGATCCCGAGATACCGTGCGACCCCGGTCGCAACTGCCTCTGCCTGACCGCGGGCGAACACTGCAGCTTTCGGCAGCGGTTTACCGTTCGCCAACGTCACGAGCGCTACATCACCAAGTGCCCACACACCCTCCGCGGACGTCGTGAGAGTGCGTGCGTCGACCGGGATCCAGCCCGCTTCACTGAAGCGTGCTTCAGTTACCGGGCGCGGTGCGCCGTGTGGCGGGATTGCAATCAGGTAGTCGAATGCTGCTCGTGATCCATCCGCGAATCGCAACTCGCCTTCCGGATCCACTCGCTCGATCGGCGTCGACGGGTGGTACTCGATATTTCGCTCAGCGAGCAGTTCGGCTAAGCGTTTGCCGACGGCCGGGCCCGCGACCGGCATCGGTAGCGGCTCAGGGGTATAGAAGTCGATCTGCACGTCCGACCGAGCTCCGCGCTCCGCCAGCAAGTCAGCAGCCAGAAATGCGCCTTCGTACGGCGCAGCCGGACACTTGAAGGGCATTCCGGCGACTACGAACGCCAAACGGCCGCCACTCATTCGGCTCAACTGATCATGAACTGCCAGCGCTCCGTCCACGGTGTAGAACTCCCCCGCACGCCCAGCGCTGACAGCTTCCGGGAATCCAACGAGCCCTTGCGGTCTCAGCTCTGCGCCGAGTGCGATCACGAGCGCGTCGTAGCTGATCTCGCCAGCCGCAGTAACCACGCTTCGGCCGACGAGGTCGATTCGCCCGACTTCGGACTCGACCACTTCGACGTCGAGACTGTTGAGTCGATCCGGCGTGTGCATGACCTCATCAGACCCGCGCCAGCCGCGCATGATCCATAGCAGCGACAGCCCCTGCGCCGCCTTCAAACAGCGGTCGACAACGACGATCCGATCATCAGGGTCGAGCAACTCCCGCAACAAGCTCGCGGTAGTCAACCCACCCGTGCCTGCACCGAGAACTACAACGGTTCGCGACATGAGGAAGGGCCCTCCATAAAGGTGAAAGGTGGATCAAACGTTGATGACGGTGTCCGCCCACTCCGTCCAACGGCCGAGTTCAGGCATCGATGAGCGATGCGTTCCTTTCACGAGATCGGTGTCCGGAATGCCGCGAGCGTCCAGGCAGGTCCCGCAGGAGCCAAGGGCGCCACCATGTTCCACGATGCTGCGGACCATTGTCTCGATGTTGTAGTAGCCGTCAGGCGTCTTTTGCCCGGGCCGGACAGCACCCACCGCATCCCCCATGAAGAATACTTTTACCTCGTTATCCGACTGGCCGGCTAACATCCGCTGCGCCCAGCGGAGTCCGTTGTACGTCCGCTCTGTGCCATATGGAGGGTCGTGAAGCACGAACAAGAACTTCATTTTACAGTTCTCCAATCCCGGAATTACCGACATCCGAATCACGGCAAGGAGTATTAATCCGCCGTATTCTTCACTGTCTCATTATCGACAGAGATCGCTCGTCGTGACAATGAACTCAATCCGTAAGCGATGATCGACGAACGCCGCTGTCCTGCAGGGCCGTAGGATCTGAACACCTCTCAGACGTGCTCAACTTCGGAAATTCCGCATTTGAAAACTGAGCCCGTAATCACCCCGCCCCACCGCGCGCGCCGCTACAACCCGCGTGCCGGGGATTCCGCAGTAGCCAAGACCCACTCTCGACCGTCGCCGCCTACCCGGCCGCCGGCGGTAAACGCAGTTGAGTACAGTCTTACCGCAATGCCACGTAGCTAGTGTGTACTGCTTGTAGTGCAGTATTTTTCGGGTCTGCTCGGCGTGGCGTGCGTGGCTGGGTGGGTGGTTGGTGGCACGGTCGTTGGCGTGAATGCGGGTGTGGTGGTGTCGCCGGATGAGGTGTCGTTGGGTGTGTTGGTGTCTGCGGTCGACCGGGATGTGGTCGATTCGGCGGTCGTGGTGTGTGGGAAGCAGGCCAAACGTAAGGGTGGGACGTTGCCGCCGCATGTGACGGCGTATCTGACGATGGCGTTGTCGCTGTTCGGTGACGACGACTATGCGGAGGTCGCGACCAAGGTCACCGGGTCGTTGTCGCGGTGGGGATGCTGGGACGCGTCCTGGACGGTGCCGACCTCGAGCGGGATCACCCAGGCCCGTAAACGGTTGGGCCCCAAAGTAATGCAAGAAATATTCGAGGGTGTCGCCCAGCCGGTGTCGACGATGTTCACCCGGGGTGCGAGGTTGCGGGGGTGGCGGTTGATGGCGATCGACGGGTTCGAGGTCGATGTGTGCGACACACCCGAAAACGCTGAGGAGTTCGGGTATTCGGGGTCCGGGGATAACCGGTCGGCGTTCCCGAAAGCGCGGGTAGTCACGGTGGCGGAGTGCGGCACCCACGCGTTCACCATCGCGGAGATCGGTGCCTACACGGTCGGGGAGCAGACCCTGGCCCAACGGATCTACCCACGCCTACGCGCCGACGAGTTGCTGACCGCCGACCGCAATTTCTACAGCTACGACGCCTGGGCCACCGCAGCCCGCACCGGTGCGGCGTTGCTGTGGCGTGCCCCGACCCAGTTGAAGTGCCCCGTGGTGGAGATCCTGGCAGACGGCACCTACCTGGCGGTCCTGATCAACCCGAAACTGCGTGGCGCACGTCGCGAACGCGTGTTGACCGCGGCGCGCGCCGGCCACGATATCGACCCCGTTCGGGCCGTGGAGTACGACGTGCCGGCCGAGGTCACCGGCAAACTCAACGGCCCCCGACGCGACCGCGACTGCCCCCGCGCCGCCAAACGCGCCCGCCACAACAACTATCGCGTCAAGAAACGCGACGAACCCGCCAGCACCCGCCACACCGGACCCGCCACCACCGAACTCCGCCGACTCAAACCCCCACAGACAACCCCCGTAGAAGTTGAAACACTCTGCACTGCAACAAGATCCATGGCAGAGGCGTCATAAGCTACGTGGCATTGAGTCTTACCGTCAGTCCGCATGTCGGGACGATGCCCACGATCGGGCTCCGAATCGAGCACGACGCTTCGGAGCTCGATCGGCCCGAAACCCGTTGTCCACCACCGCGATACCTCGCCACACCGACAAAGACCACCAGCCGCTGGATCGCGGGCCTCGGAATAGGGTCGACGATCCAGAGCTGATGGTCAAAAGCCGACAAGCGGTGGCTTGGTCCTGTTACACAACCGTCGCGACGACTTCGAGGTACTCCGCTTCAGCGATATTGGTGCCGTCTTGAGCCCGGTTTGCCCGCTCGAACTCCGCGATGGCCGCAGCGGAAATCTCCTCCTGCTTGTCAACTGGCAGCATTTTGAACGCAGTGTGCCAAGGCGGCAAATGATTCAACAGCAACTGGACCTGAGCTTCCGCGGTAGGAGCACACCATTCGTGTACGCGGACTGCGCTCGTCAGCTTCACCCGGTCACCGAACAGCTCGCGACAATGTTCTTCAGTTCCCCACAGAGTGGGCGGTCCTCCGCCCGGCTTGGTTCCAGCGTTCGGCGGTTGCGCCATCGCCTTCGCCATCATCCCCTGAAGACGGCCGACAATACCGCTCGGCGTCCAGTTCGCGAGTCCTATCCGACCGCCGGGCCGACAGACACGAACCAACTCGGCGGCGGTACGCGCGTGATTCGGCGCGTACATTGCCCCGAAGGTCGACATGACTATGTCGAAAGTGTCGGCATCGAACGGCAGATCCTGGGCATCGGCCGTTTCGACACGAAGGTGCAGACCCTCGCTCGTGGCGCGCCGCGTCGCAGTTTCCAGCGACGACGCCACCAAGTCGGTTGCGACAACGCTTGCGCCGCGTCGAACTGCTGAGAGTGCCGCGTTGCCGGATCCGGCGCCTACGTCCAGGACATGCTGGCCTGGGTGTACGTCGACGGCACGGGCCAACAATTCGCCGACATATACGTCGCGCACCGCGATTGGGTGATAGTCGACTGCTCCCCACATACTGCGCATTCGATCCATGATCTCTGGCGCCATAGTCATCCCGGCTCCTTTTCTAGAAATACGTGATTGTCACGAATTCCTATCCGACGATGGTTACAGCACAATAATCTCGCCGAGGAGTCGAGCGGTCAAACGAGAAGCACTGAAAACGGCCGCAGAACTATTCTGCGGCCGCATTCGATCAGTTGCCCGAAAAGCTACTCAGACAAATCAACAAATACCCACTTCTGCTCACTTGACGGAGACTGCATCGACCTTTACCGTACGCGGACGGATCAGCATTGCGGGTATCAAACCGGCCAGTGTGATCGCAGCCATGACAACAGCGGCAGGGGTGAAGCCGTCAACAAAATCTTGCGGAGACCGGTAACCGCCAAAAGACGTGAAAATAGCCACGGCGATAGCCACACCGAACACGGCGCCTACCTGCCTGATGGTGTTGCTGACACCAGAAGCGACACCGAGGCGATCCGGATCGACGACTCTCATGACCGCGGTAGCCAGTGCTGGGAACAGTGCCGCCACACCGATGCCAGCCACTACCAGCGGCAACACGAGGGTTCCGTAGCCGACTCCTGCTTTGACCAGCGGCCCGATGGCGAAGAACGCGCCGGCGAACAGCACGAGCGCGACTATAACGATCGGCCGCTCGCCGATTCTATCCGCGAGTACGCCCGCTATCGGAGCGACAACCGGTGCGAGTGCCACCCATGGAAGCATTTTGACCCCGACCATCAGAGGATCGTCGCCGAGCGCGAGCTGCAGGTACTGCGCGAAAAGGAATGCGTTGCCGTAAAGGCTGGCGCCGAGGACGAAGCTGACCCCACAGCCGCCCGAGAAGCTCAAATTCTCGAACATTCGTAACGGCATCATCGGTGCAGATGCACGTCGCTGCCAGGCAACGAATGCGATCAACAGCAACAACCCCACAATAATGCCACCCACGATCGAGGGCGAGGTCCAGCCAATCTCACCGCCGCGCAAGAGTGCTTGCGACAGGGAGACCACACCAGCGGTCGACAAGAACATGCCCAAGAAGTCGATCCCGTTCGCACTGCCCCGGCTCTCCGGGACCTTCCGCCAGGTGAGCACGATGACGACGATACCGATTGGCACGTTCAACCAGAAACACCATTCCCAGGACAAGAAGTGAATAATCGTTCCGCCGACCAGCGGGCCGACCGCGACCGCCATGCCCATCACCGCGCCCCAGATGCCGAACGCGGTGCCTCGGCGCTCCGACGGCGTGGACGCTGTGATCACTGCAAGCGCCAACGCTGTCGCGATACCGCCGCCGAGACCCTGGAAGCCACGAGCGAGAACAAGCATCTCCATGCTGGTGCTGAGCGCGCATAACACTGATCCCACGGTGAACCAGGCGACTCCGACGATGAACATCCGTTTGCGTCCATACCGGTCGCCGATCACCGAGCCGGTCAGGATCAACGCGGCGAAGCCGATCTCATAGGCGTTGATGGTCCACCCGATACCTGCTGCGTCCGTTTTGAACTCAAGGTGCAGAGTCGACACGGCAGTCATCATGATCAGGACGTCTAGGCCGACCATGAATGACGCGACCGAGCCCAATGCGACGCTCCAGGCGTGGTTCCCTGCGGTGTCCTGATCATCAACTGCTGTCAGCATGTCGGCTCCTCTCGTGAAGTCGTTCATCCGGCGGTCGTGGATGCGGTCGTCGGCCCGAAAACCGGCCGACGACCGATCACACGTCTGAACTGGTGCTACTTGTTTGCGAGCGCTCCTGCGTAGGCGTCCAGGTTGGCCTGCCAGCCGCCGCCCTGATTGATGCCGTCATAGACGCCCTGCCCCTGGACCAACCGCTCGATGTTTCGATGCTCGATGTCCACCTTGGTCTGATCTGGACGTTCCGAGGCGAAGCGAATCTCGATCTCGCTGGCGTTATCAGGATCCGCGTCGAACGCGAACATGCCGTTGATCTGCCAGGTCAAGACGATCCTGTTCGGCGGATCCCAAGCGATCACGCGGCCCCAGTCGCATTCCGAACCGTCCACTCCTTTCTCGAACCACCGGCCGCCTTCGCGAGGCTCGATGACACCGTCTGCCATATCGGCTTGGCCGATGTGGAAGACGGTCGGCCACCAGCTTCTAAATGATTCGGTGAAGAACTTGAACGCGTTCTCTTGAGGCACATCGACCGTGATGCTTCCACTGATCACAGGGATCGAGGCTGGTGTACTCATAGATGACTCCTTTTCTGCTGTAGATAACGCCGCTTCCGCGGCACTTCGAAAAGAGCGGAGCGCATCTTCCTGGATTTGATCCAGATACGCTCGTATTCCTGCGACACCCTCGACGTTGAGCCGGTAGACGTGTCGTGTGCCCTGCACCTCGCAAATGACAAGTCCGCCGATTCTCAGCGCAGAAAGATGCTGGGACACCGCCGGCCTACTGATGGGTAGCGTCTCTGCCAGCTCACCGACCGAACACGGGCCTCGAGCAAGGCGCTCGAAGATTGCGCGTCTACTACGGTCACCGAGCAACATGAGAGCGGCTGAACCCCCGTGAGTGTCCACCGTGAACCTCCGTTAGTGTTCACTGACGGTTAGACTAGACTTATACACCTAGACGGTGCAAGGGCCCTCGCCGAACCGTTCTTGGTCGCTCCTCTGCGGCGAAAACTGGACCGCTCAGTCGGCTTTGCGGGCATGAAAGACCACATAGGCACCCTGCCGATCCAGCCGGAGGTCACCGAATCCCGCGCCGGTCAGGCACTCGCGCAGGTCCTCGAAGGATCCGACGGCCGCGAACTGATCTGTGCGCTGAAATTTCGCGATTGCCGCAGCCGACAGCGCGCTTCCACCGGTGATGACGACAGTGCCTCGCAGCTCGCCGCCAGCTCGCAAGACCCTGGCCATCTCCGCTGCAGCAGCGGCTGGATCAGGAAAGCAGTGCAGCCCGTTGTAGCTCACGCACACGTCGAAAGCGCTGTCGGGGAAGGGCATACGTGCTACGTCTGTGTGGACGTACTCGATACCGGTGATGCCGCGGCGTGCCGCCTCGGCTTGTGCCTGTTCGAGCATGAACGGTGAAATGTCAGCAGCGACATAGCCGGTTACCTTCATGCCCTCGATTCCACGAAATGCCACCCCGCACCCACAGGGCACGTCCAGCACCCGCGTGCCGACCGCGAGGTCAGCGAGGCCCGCGATATCGGCATAAAACGGTCGTACGTCGGCACCCCAGACGATCCTGCTGAGCAGGCGGAACAGGCGGGGTCGGCGAATGGTGTAGTTGTAGATGCGCTGGCTCGGCTTTCCCGAGCTCCAGCGACGGGCCACCTTGTCGTTCGCGACAGCCATTTGTGTCTTCCATTCTCCGATGACGGTCGGTGTGCATCCGCGTCGTAGCTGCTCCGATGACGGGTGACACGTGTGGTTTTCATACCGCGGCAGCCATACGACTCAAGATTTCGGTAAGGATGTTGGGCGACGTGGCGAAGTTCAGGCGGACGAAGTCTGCGCACCCGGGTCCGAAGCTCTTGCCTGTGCTGAGTTCCACCCGGGCGGCCTCCCGAAAGAACACGGCGGTGTCTTCTTTTTGGAGTTTTCCGCAATCCAACCAGAGCAGATAGTTCGCCTCGGGCGGATCACACGTGATCATCGGCATCCGTTGAACGACGCTGTCGCACACCATGTCCCGGTTCTGCTGAAGTCGATCCCGGACTGCAGCAAGCCAACCGTCACCGTCGCGCCAGGCAGCCTTCGTTGCTTCGATTCCGAGTACGTTGACGACACCGAAGACATCTGGCGGAGCGGCGTCGATCGCATCGCGCAGCTCCGCTGGACCGATGTGGGTCACCGCGCACCGCAGACCCGCGAAGTTGAATGCTTTGGTAGCGGAGGTCATAGTGATCGTTCTCGCCGCGATCTCAGGGCTCAGCGATGCGATCGGAATGTGTCGGTGTGGCGCGAACGCGAGGTCGGCGAGCACCTCGTCGGACACGACCACCATGTCGTTGGCGATGGCGATCTCGGCGAGCTCCTCGAGTTCAGCTCTGGTGAACACCCGTCCGGTCGGGTTATGTGGGTTGACAACGATCAGCACACGAGGGCGTTCCCTGACGATCGTCCGGCGCAGCCGCTGCGGGTCGAACGACCACCCTCCTTCGGTGCGTTCGATCGGATCCGTGATGGCACGCCGGCCCATCATCGTCACGGTCTTCAAAAACGGCGGGTAGCTCGGCGTCTGAATGACGACGCCCTCCCCCGGTGCGGTCATCGTCTGGATGACTATCTGGATTGCCTGGATGATGTCGCTGAAGCTGCGTACCCAATCAGGCTGGGGCGCCCAGTGATACAACTCCATCCGCTTCGTGAAGTCGTTCGCGAGTGGATCCGGACCGCCCCAGTTCGACCACGCGGGATACCCGAGATCACCCCGGCTCAAAGTCGCTGCCAGCGCATCCAGCACCGGCGGCGCCACCGGGAAGTCCATGTCCGCTATCCACGCGGGAAGGACGTCGGGCGCGATTCGTCCCCATTTGACTCCGGTCTTGCTCCTGAGCCACGTCAGGTCGAGGTTGTCGAAACCGCACGCGCGCAGGTCCGTCTCGTTTGCTGGGTGATCGGTCATCACGATTCCTCCGATCGAGTCAGCGGCCGACGGCCTGCCGCGTGTCCGGCTCGACGTGATCCGCAGGGACCTGCCATCGCCGGCCGTCTGCCGACGGCACAAACTTCGACGCGGCCGCGGGCATCGGCGCGTCACGATCGACCGCACCACGCATATCTCGGATGCCCATCTCCATCCCCTTGGCGAAGCCGCCGATCATGGCCGGCGGAATCGGCATTGTCTTGGCCTCCGGGGGAAGACCACTAGGGGGAAGGATGTCCCGCGCCATCATGCCTCCGACCACATCGAGGAACGCCTCGAGAACCGAGCCGTCATGGTGGGCAATGCGTTTCGCTTCCCAGTAGTACGACTCCTCGGTGAGGTTCATCTTGTAGAACGCGACGAGAAAATCTCGGAAGATGGCGAATTCCAGGCGGTACCGAGTTTCGAACTCGCTGAAACACGTGGCTTCGTCCGCACTGCCTGCGAGGTGGGTGTTGACTGCTCGAGCCGCGAGCAGCGCGCCATAGGTCGACAGGTGTACCCCGGACGAAAATACCGGATCGATGAACATCGCCGCGTCACCGACGACAGCCATTCCCGGCCGCCAGAGAGTAGGTCTGTCGTATGAGTAGTCTTTGCGCACCCTAACCTTGTCGTAGGGTGCCGCTGTCGACCGTTTAGCACCGCGCAGGTAGCGGTCGATCAGGGGGCATTGGGTGATGAACGAGCGTAGTGCCGCATCGGGATCTGCCTGGATCGACGCCGCTTTGTCGGCACTGACTACAGCACCAACACTGGTCAGTTTGTCACTCAGCGGGATGTACCAGAACCAGCCGTCGTCGAAAGCCGCCGATAGAATGTTGCCGCTGTTCGGCTCCGGCAGCCTGTCGCCGCCTTCGAAGTAGGAAAACACCGCAAGGTTCCGGAAGAACGGTGAGTATTCGCGGTCGCCACCCACCGCTCTGTGTATGCGGCTACCGTGGCCGGAGGCATCGATCACGAATTTTGCGGTGGCTGACTGGCGTTGCCCTTTGTCATCGGTAAAGGTAACTCCGCCTACTCGACCCTCGGACTCCAGCACGCCGTTCACACCATGATTTTGACGGACTTCGACTCCCTGCCGCTCCGCGTTGCGGAGCAGCATCTCGTCGAACTTCATGCGCTCGACTTGATAGCCATAAGCGCCGAGTTCGATCATATCCGGCGATGCCGCAAAGGCGAAGGTCCACGGCTCGTCGCTGGCGCCCCACCGAAATGTTCCACCATTCTTCCGAATGAATCCCGCACGCTCGATTTCGTCGCGCATACCGAGCAGCGGAATAATTCCATGGATCGTCGACGGAAGCAGCGACTCACCAATTTGAAAGCGCGGCAGCCTATCTCGCTCCAGCAGTAGCACGCGATGGCCGTCCAATGCGGTGATGGTTGCCGCGGTCGATCCAGCCGGCCCACCACCAACGACGATGACATCCCAATCGGTTGTAGTCATATAATCCTCCGTTCAAACCGCACCCCAACGATTTCCAAGGACAGGTGCCGATGCCACTCGCGAAATTGTCCCGAACCCTGAAGCGCACTGTCAAACTTTTCAGATGAATACAAGCGCTTTCGTTTACACGACGGCGTCGACTTGAAAGCTGACACCCGCCGCGATACAGCATATCTTTCAAGATTGACACCACTACCGTTAGGCCAAGGAGCTGAGATGTCGTCAACATCGTCCCCTGTTTTGTTCGGTCGATTGGACGAGCACCTGGTAGAGAGTGAATCGCTTCGCGGCAATATATTGCAGGATGCTGATACGCGGCCGCTGTGGGTGTACGTTCCGCCAGGTTACGACGAAGACGACACCCACAGATATCCATCAATTTACATATTGCAGGGCTATATGGGCCAGATCGAAATGTGGTGGAACCGATATCCATTCCAGCGCCCTTTTATCGAGATCGTCGACGAACTGATAGCCGGTGGTGAGATTCCACCAGCGATCGTCGTGTTCGTTGACACTTGGACGAAATATGGCGGAAGCCAGTTTCTCGATTCGGCAGGGACCGGCCGATACCACACCTACCTTTGTGACGAGATTGTCCCTTGGGTCGACTCGCACTACCGGACCTATCCCGAGGCCGCGCGCCGTGGCGTCTCCGGCAAGTCCAGTGGAGGATTCGGCGCCATGGTCACCTCGATGATGAGACCGGATCTCTTCGGCGGTTTCGCGACGCACGCCGGTGATGCGTTGTTCGAGTTCACCTGTTTCGCGAAGTTCCCGATGTGCGTACGCTTCCTGCGTAATTACGGCGGGGACATCACACGGTGGTGGCAGGACTTCCAGCAGCGCGGCAGCTTCACGCGGCCCGAGGACCCTTCCCTACTGATCATCTACGGCATGTCGGCATGTCTGTCGGCACGCGCGGACGGCACACCGGAACTTCCGTTCGACCCGGCCACCGGGATGCTCCGCCCAGCGGTGTGGCAGAGGTGGCTGGACTGGGACCCGGTACGGATGGTGCCCAAGCACGCCGAAGCGTTGCGCTCGATGCGGGCGATCTGGGTCGATGGCGGCACGCAGGACGAGCACTACCTGGATATCGGCGCTCAAGCGTTCCATGCAGCCCTCGAGCAGGCGGGCGTCCCAGCCGATGTCGTGCGCTTCGAGCTGTTCCCCGGCAAGCACAACGGCATCGATCACCGCTATCCCTTATCGCTGGGGTGGCTCGTCGAACGGCTCTCAGCCGATTGATCGGCCTTACGTGTTCAACCTGACTTTTCCGCAGTTGAACAGTCAAGCTGAAAGTACCGGTATCTTGAACTACGTTGCGGGCGCCGTGCATCGCGCGTACCGCTCAGAGTGGGTATCTGCGTCCATGTCCGAATCACCGTATCGACCGACGGACGAAAGCGCTGGTGAAGTCGACTGCGACAGTCAGCACGGTGAGAGCGAGCATCGCCGTGAGGGCCCCGCGAAAGTCGAACGCATGCAGCCTGTGATCGAGCAGTAGTCCCAGTCCGCCTGCGCCGACGACGCCAACCACGATGGTTTCCCGGATAGTCACCTCCCAGCGGTATAGCCCAAATGCGACGAATCGCGGAGTCACCGCCGGCACCACGCCGTAACAGAACACCTGTGCCTCGGTCGCGCCCTGCGCGCGCAAAGCCCGCAACGGGCGGCCGTCCAGGTTCTCGGCAGCTTCGGCCATCAATCGTCCCAGCACACCTGCGGTATAGACGCCGAGCGCCAGGGCGCCCGGCACGATGCCCGGGTAACAGACGAACAGGAACAGCAGCGCCCACACCGGCGGTGGAATCGCCCGCAGCACAACAAGAATGATCCTCACAACCGCGAACGTGAAGATTCTCCGCGCATGCCGCACAAGGCCATCGTTGCTCCGACGCCCCAGCTGCGACAGCCTCGCCGCGGGAAATGAGAGCACCACACCACCCCCGAACGCGAGCGCCATGGCGAGCACTGACATGGCCAGCGTTACGGCGGTCAGCTCGATCAGCTTGTCGATGCCGTCGGGCCCGATCGCGGGCGGCCACGCCTCGCTCAGCACTGTGCTGGCCTGCCTCCAGTTGCCGGGGTCGCCGAGCACTCGCACGTCGAGGCCTATCCACCAGATCGACAGCACGGCAAGCAATACGACTAGGAGCACCGAACCGACGAGCACCGGATCGCGGTGGCGGCTGCTGTGGCGGCGCCGCACCCAGCCACTCCAGAAGTCGGCCGCGACATTCAACCCGATCAGCGCGTACAGCGAGGTCCAGATCTCGTCGTAACGCAGTGTCTGAAAGCTCAGCGTCAGTTCATATCCGAGGCCACCCGCGCCGACGATACCGAGGATGGCGGCGCTGCGAATCGCGCAGTCGAAGCGGTAAAAACTGTAGGAGATCAAGTCGGGCAACGCGAGCGGGATAAGTCCATAGAGCATCGCCGGCAGCTTCCCGACCCCTGCGGCTCGCAACGCCTCGTACGGCCGACGTGGTGCTTCGTCCAGCAGCTCCGAAAACACCTTTGCGGTGACGGCACCGAACGGGATGCCGATGGCGAGCACCGCGACCATCGGGTTGAGCCCGAAGACAAGTAGGAAGAACAGCGCCCATACCACCTCGTGGATTCCGCGCGGCAATGCGAGCGCCACGCGAGCAACGGCCCAACCTGCCTTGCCACGCTGTCGATGAGTTCGAGCACCTGACGTCCACCAGGCCTGCGTTGTCAAAATGCCACCGACGATGCCGATCACAATGGCGAGCAAGGTTCCGAGCACGGCATAGGCGAGCGTTGTCAATGCCGCGGTGAGCGTCAGGAGGAGGAACTTTCCATCGAGCTCAGGGTGGAGGGCGGCTCCGAAGAACTCGATGAACGCTGCACCGCCGCCTGGCAGCAACACCGGTTTGTGCCAGATCCCGAGCACGACCGACCCCGCGACCGCGGCTACCAGCAGTCCCAACCACACATGTCGCTGGCGCGAGGGAACACCGCTGGCCCCCGCCTGCCGGCGTCGAGGGCTACCGCATGCGGGCGTTACCGCCACACCATTCGATTCGAGCTCGGTGGTCTTGACGATCATTGGCGGACGACAGCCGGTTCGAGCAGGTAGAGTTCTTCAATTTCATTGTCGTTCAGGTCTTTTCGATGGCAATCGAAGATCACCCGACCGTCTCGCAGGCCGACGATCCGCTCGAAGCAACTCAGTGCGATGTCCACGTCGTGCAGGCTCGTGATCAACGTGACGCCGGCCTCGTTCGAGAGCGTGAGAAGCAAGTCGATGATCTGCCGACCGCGAACAGGATCGAGACTTGCGATCGGCTCGTCGGCCAAGATCGCGACGGGCTGTTGCACAAGCACGCGTGCGATCGCGACCCGTTGCTTCTCGCCGCCGGACAGCGTGCCAGTCCGCTCGTTGATCTTGTCGCCGATGCCGACCCGATCCAGCGCCACGCGCACCGACCGCACATCGTGTGCCTGGACCAGCGACAGTACGGCCTTCCAGAACGGCCAGCTGCTCAGCCTGCCTGCGTTCACGTTGTGCACCGTACGGAGCTGGTCGACCAGGTCGAATTGTTGGTGGATCGTGCCGATTCGGCGCTGCGTCGCACGTACTTGACGGGCGCTGGCGGTGGCGTAGTCGCAATCGAGCGCGCGCAAGCGACCTTCAGTAGCGACGGCCGTGCCGTTCAGCAGCCCGATCAACGTCGTCTTGCCCGCACCGCTGGGCCCGATGACCGCGATCCGCTCCCCCGGCGACACCGTGAGGTCGATTCCCGCGAGAGCAACTGTTGATCCGTAACGAACTGCCACGCTCTGGAGCTCGAAGACTGGCCTGGTCATCGCGATCAATTCAGCAGGCCCAGATCGCGTGCCACGGCTTCGATCTGAGTGTAGTTGGCGGCCTCGGTCGTGATGAATTTCTGGGCCGCGAACGCCTGAAGGATCTCATGCTCGCGCTCGTCACTGCCGTCGATCGCCAATAGTGCCGCGGTCACCTTGCCCGTGAAGCCGTCGCCGAATCGCTTGTCGAGATCCGGCCGGGCAACCCAGCAATAGTCGTGGTAGGACGGCGTGCGAAAGACTTCGCGAACTTTCGACGTGTCGATCGCCCCCGAAGCCAGCCTGTCGTCCCACACCGCGGCGTTCAGCGCGCCCACTTCGTAGGTTCCCTCCTGGACGAGCTTCCAGGTCGCATCGTGTGAACCGGATAACCCGGGCTCGCCATCGAAGTCACCGATGCCGACTCCGGCTTCGTGCAAGAAGTACTGCGGCATAAGCCGACCCGAGGTCGAAGTGTCCGCACCGAACGTGTACCGGTGCCCCGCAAGCGTTTTCAGGCCTGCGACGTCGTCGACCGGCTTGATGTTGCTCCCGATGTTGGCCACGAACACGCTCCGGAACTCGGCGTCGATATCGCGTTGTGCGATCGGCGCCGCACCCGACAACTGGTGCATCGCCTGCACCGCGGTCAGCCCGCCGAAGAAGACAAGATCCAGGTCCCCGCGGACAAAGGCGCTTACCGACGCCATGTAGTCCGTGACGGGCACGTATTCGACCTTGACACCCAGTTTGCTGCCGAGCCAATCGGATAGCACTCCGTAGGTGCGTTGCAGCTTTTGCGGATCCTGATCGGGAATCGCACCGATCCGCAGCTCGGCGTTTCCGCCCTCGTGGTGCGGGCTGCCCGGCGATCCGCCGCAGGCGACCGCCAGCAATGCGCTGAGAGTGAGAATGATGGCGCGACCAAGATGTCTCATCGGAGATCCAACTTCCTCGGTGAGGATGTCCGCGTTCGTCGGCGCAAAGCTTTGCCGCACAAGCGTGCAACCTCGGTTGCTCAGTTCTGTGTCATGGCTGTCGTTGTCGGCACCGGGCGCGGCGCTCCGCATACGAGACAGAATCGGAACATCTCGTCTACGAAGGAACGGCAGCCGGTGCACCGCCACGTGCGGAAATCACCGCGCCCCCGATCTCGGTTGTCGACGCGGTGCAGATCGTCGGTGTAGTGCGTGAAGTAGCGGCCGATGTGTGCGTCGCGGACGACATCCAGGTCGCGAAGTGAGTCGACGAGTTCATCGACCACAGTCGCCACCCTCTCTCCTGTGGTGTCCGGGTGTTCGCCTCGCTCTTCCCCGTCGCGCATGATGTCGACTACCTGTTGAACGGTCCGCGAGAAGCGCGGATCGAGCAGGTTGTACACATAGGGGTCCGACGGCGAGTAGTCGCCCCTTGGGAGGATGTCCGTGATGCCGAAGAAGAATTTCAACATCAGCGCGCGTTCGAATGAGCGCGCAGAGCGGAAGCTGCGGTAGAGCATCTCGTTTTCGCGGAACAGCGCTGTGCTGATCGTGCGACGGTAGTGTTCGTACGTTTCGAAACTGGCCCGGCTGGCGTCGTCGGTGTCCAGGGCTCGGATGGTTGCTTGCACGGCCATATACGCAGTGCCAGAACCGAAGTTGAGTCCCGGCGAGAACAGCGGGTTGACGAAGAACGCTGAGTCCCCGATCGCGAGCCATCCGTCCCCAGCGGCGGACTCGAGGTCATGCACCATGTTCTGGAAGCTGAGGAAGGGGCGGCTCTTTCCATAGGGATTCTCGACCCGTTGATAGTGGCGGAGTACGGCATCGACGCCGGGGTAGCGCTTGACCCAGTAGTCGAATCGATCCTGCGGGTTGAGATGTTTGCTGTGGTCGCGGTCGTTACGGACAACCACTCCGATGCTGACGATCTCCTCTGTCTCGCCGCCGAACCGCTCAGCGAACTCGGCACGAGTCTGGACGCTGTCGCCGTCCTCGGCAGGCAGTTCATCGAGCATCGCGCTGACCATTCCGTTCAGCGCGTCGTCCGGCATCGCGTCCCAACTGCACACGGTGATGAACCACCACCAGCCTTCTGGGAAGCAAAGGTGCCTGGTCGCGGCGATGTCCCAGTGGTCGAGATCTGGGTGTGACACCCGTTTGAAATAGCCGAAGTATGTGTTCGCGTCGATGGTGTCCCGAGGCTTACGGCCCTGGCCCAGAGACCGCGGGATCACCGAGGCGATCCCGCTGGCGTCACACACAATCGAGGTCGTCATCGTGTGTTCGCCGTCAGCAGTACGACAGACGAGCGTGCTTCGTGGCACCTCGATGGCGCTGCGAGTGACGTCCACTCGCCAGCCAGTGCGGACATCGATGCCCATCCGCGTCGCGCACTGCAACAGCGCCGTCTCCAGGACGCGGCGCTCGACCTGGAACGTCTCCTCGATTTCGAGGACATCAATGTGTGTGGATGGCTTTTGTTGATCCGGCCCGACCCACCAGAACGCGAGTCCAAGTTTGTTCGCGAAGAGCCGACGCAGCATGGTTTGCGACAGCCCGAGCGACCGCAGGCTGCGAACAGTTGTCGACAACGCGCTCTCACCGACCTTGTAACCGGGGCGCCGGCGCCGGTCGATCACCACGATGCGTGTCTCCGGGCGCGCACGCTTGAGCCAAATCGCATACGCCAGGCCGATCGGTCCACCGCCGACCACGACGACGTCGACGTTCTCGGTCGCATTGCCGTGGCGTGCATCGGCGGCGTGCTCTCCTCCGACAAGCTGACCGCGCACTCTGCTGCACACTTGCCTGAACTCGCGTGCCAACTGCCGAATCAAGACCCGCCGCAACTGGATATGCAGTGCCCCGGAGGACTCTTTCATCGATCTACACGTCGAATCACCTAGTCGCGCAACCGTACTCGGGAACAATGCACGGACAGTCAGCTCTGCCGCGGTGCCAGGACCCGTGTTCGCTGCCGCGACCCAGTCTCCTGGCAGATATCGGCCGACCTCACGCTCTCGGCACATCGCGACCAACTCCCCGTCGAGCACAAGCCAGGCCGCCTCGTCGTGGTTGTCGCTCTCAGCCAGGGTTCGACCGCCCCCGATGGTCTGCACCTGTAATGCACCGATCAACGCATCGAGCTCCGGGGCGAGGGGCGGGTCGAATTCGTCGGAGCCGGCGAGAAGTGACCGGGCTCTTTCGGCTTCAGCAGGCCCGATCGGACTACCGGCGACTGATTTGCCCAACCCTCCGTCTTCTCTTCGATCAGTTCTGTCAGTCGGCGGGCGTATTCCGGAGAGCCCCGTGAACAGGGCAATCTGCTGGTATTTGAACTGCCTGAGCTCTGTTGCGAGATAGTCGAGCAGTGCTTTCGCCAGTGGTGAATCGGTCTTGGTCAATGCCCTCAACATGTTGTGCGACAAGCGGATAGCTCCACAGGGGGTCGCGGTAAGGGCAGTGGCCTCGGACGGGCTGGGGTCTACTACATCGGCAGCGCCGACGCACTCTCCCGGCCCGACAGTCTGCCTGCGTAGTGCGCGGCCACCTGTCTGCACGACCACGTCGACAGTCCCACTCAGCAGCAGGTAGAGATCGCTACCCTGGTGTTTTTGGAGGGTCAAAGCCTTGCCGGCGTCGAACTGTTCCCAACGCCCTGCGACAAGTAGGCGTTCGATCTCGGTCTGTGTCAGTCCGGCGACGAGGCGAGGAAACACCTCGGCAAACCGCAGAACTTGAGACTCCTGCATTCCGTCACCCTTACCGTCCATCATCAGTGGGCCTCGTCGAATGCGCGCAGTGCGCTGCTGAGGAGCCGATCGCCCTGCTGCTGGGTCACTTGACCGCTTGCGCTCAAGTCGCTCACCGCCTTACTGACACACGCTCGGTATTGATCCACCGGGACAGCCGGATCGGTGTAGCTGCACGGGATCTCGGGGAACGTGATGCGCTCTCCGGGCTTCACGTCGTAGAGCTTGTTCCGGACACCACCCGGCCAGAGCACCTCCACAACTGCGGTACCCGCTTGGCCCATACCGAACGTGCCCTCGAGTTCGTCCTGCGAGGCGAAGCTCGACCCTGCGATCACCGGTCTGATCGCGGTGTTGCCCCCCGCCGGGGTGAACTTGACGACCGCGCCGATACCGCTCCGGTTGACTCGCGCCCCGTCCGTCAGCCCGATGCTTCCGACCGTGCGGACCGCCGCCGAACGGTTTCCGTTGCCGCCGTTGTTCATCTCGACAACCAGGTCGCCGTCCTCCGTGTGCTTACCGGTCGGCGTGTAGAGCACGGTGTTGCGCCGTCCGCCGCCGAAAGGCGCGTAGACCTCGAGGAACTTCGCGTCATCGAACGGTGAGTTGAAATTGAACTGCTCGACATCGTGGTACGGCGTCAGGTCCCCCACGTTGACCGACGAGCCTACGGAGACAACGTCGTCGAATCCGTTGTGATCCAGGTCGGCGACCGCGACCCCGAGCACCGTCCGATGCCGATGGTCGGCGCCCGACCGGGTGAACGCATCGTCGGCGCTGAAGGACGGAAAGAAGCCGTTTCGCAGGGCCTGCGGGCCTTCGTTGTGCAACAGCGCCCCCGGGTTGTCCGCTGTCACAACGGACAACGCGTCCAGTGAGCCGTGATAGACGATGTCAGGGGATCCGTCATTGTCGTAGTCGAACGTCGAGACGCCCCAACCGAACGGTGTCGCGTTCAGTCCACCTAGGCTCGGATCTGCCGCAGTCGCAACGGGATTGCGGACCGATGACCTGCGCGGGTCGACGAACGTGCCATCGGGCTTCTGCAGCATCCAGCGGCTGGACCAGTCGCCCAGATCCTGCGTCACGATCGGCACCGGTGGATTCATCATCACGTAGTCGCCAAAGTTGGTGGAGAAGAAATCGATCGTGCCGTCGAAGTTGAAGTCCCCGAACGCAAGTCCCATCCATGCCCCCGGTTCTGCAAGACCGACCTCGTATGTCACATCCTGAAAGTGCCCTGTGCCGTCATTGCGATATACGCGGTTGAAACCGCGGTCGATACCGCCATATTTACTCATGAAGAACGCGCCCTGATCGTTGGCTACGACGAGGTCTGGATCTCCGTCCTGGTCGATGTCGACAGCAGCGACGGCCCACGAGATGTCCCCCAGTGGGGCCGGCGCGACTCCCTGAAGCTTGATCATGTCGAAGCCCGAGCTGGCTGAGACGTCCGCGAACGTCGACCCGCCGGTGTTGTGCAGCATCTGGTTCTGTTGTGTCAAGCCGTACGGCACGCCGACGATAGCCAGACCATCCGTCATGGAAAACGTGTTGGCGATCGCGATGTCGAGCAGACCGTCGTTGTCGAAGTCCGCCATCGTGCAGCTCGTATGGTTCAGATTGCCCAGGCCGGTGTTGCTCGAGTCCGTAATGTCTTGGAACGCACCGTTGCCCAGGTTCTTCAACAGATGGTTCGGCTGATTGCGTCCGAGCACGTAGAGGTCCATGTTTCCGTCGTTGTCGATGTCTCCTGCACATGCGCCGTTGGCGTCCATGGCCGTGAGTCCGACGCCTGCGGCCGACCCGACGTCGACAAAGGTCGAATGTCCGCCCTGTAGGTCGTTGCGATAGAGGCTTTTGGGCCTGCCGGGGCCGTTGGTCACGAAGATGTCGGAGTCGCCGTCGTTGTCGTAGTCGAAAAGAACCACACCGGGCAGGCCTCTGTCGTGCACAGGCTCGGCAACGAAGTCCGCGTCGTTGGACATGGGTCGTTGCCGATTCCCCTCACGTCGCGCGAACTCCGCCGGTGAGGGCGCCCGCCGATAATCACTCAGGCTCGACCCCGGAGTGATATCGGTGAATGTCACCCCCGCGGTCGCAGCGACCGCCGGTCTCGGGACGACACCGACGAAAATAACAACCGCTACAGCTGCCATCACGCTCACCCAGCTGTGCCCGACTTTCAAAGTCATTGCGCCTCCATACGCCTGCAGGCTCTATATCGAGAGCCCTTGCCTCATCGCCGCCCGGGATGAATACCAGGGAGCAAGAACTACCTATGAGAGCGGGATCTTTTGAGTCTTTACACCCCATACTTTTCAAATTGAGCCGATCGGACGGTACCGCGCTCCGCACGCGGTAGTCAATTGATGATCCGCACTAGAGAGACCCCCTTCTCGACTGCACAATAAAGCCGTATAATCGCCTCACGCCGCTGTCATGTGAGATATGCACCCAGGCCTGCGCCGACGCCCGAGGACTCATGTCGAACCCGCAGAATCACCTCGGTGCCGAAGCAAGATATCTTAATATCGACACAGTGTTGCCAATCATTTACTGAGTATCCGTAATTACGCAGCACACGTCATCAATCTCACCATGACAGCACCGGCGAAGCGGCTCCCAGCTTGGTTGAAGTAGCCCTGCGTTGTAGATTCGCTATAAGATTGCTCCTGCGAGATTATCCGAGCAGCGTGGAAGATAGATAGCAGATAAATTCTGCCAACATTCACTTCGTCGGACCTTCGATCAGGTCGAGGCCGCCTCCATCGTCACTGTGCCCCAAAATAACTGGGCAAGCGTTTAGTTCTCGAACCAATAAGCCTTTAGAAGTTTCCGACGTGGCTCAACGAGCTATCTTGTTGGCTGCTTCGATGTCATGGGCGAACCGTAGCCATGCGTTGCTGCACTGGCGAGCTAGCTGGATCACCGACTCAACACAATGCGGTGGCACCGTCCTCGCCTGCTTCATCGGGTTGTCACGCACAACATATGCATTCAGGAATCGCAAGAGCTCCCGCCCGCTCTCGGAGTGACGCAAGGACGGGTCCTTGGCGAGCCTCTGCAGAATCGATAGATCGATCTCCTCTGGCATGACTTCTCTGGACGCATGCTTACGTGCCGGGGAGTCGTTGGAGACATCGTCGGTTGGCGAGGGCGTTCGATCATCGGCCTCATCCCGTCGCCGTTGCGACGGGATCGGGCTCTCGCCGTTGCGGATCCTCTTGCGGACGTCATGTGCAGTGCCCACCGAGATCCCGGCGCCTACCGCAATCTCACGGAGCGAAGCGTTCGGGCGCTGTTGAAGTATCTCCGCGGCCCGCTTCCGTCCCATCTCAGGGTCCAGTGGCCGAACCTTTCCATCGGCGCCGATGCGGCTGCTCAACTGCGAATGTTCCGAGGTTGATCGATGACTACGGACTGCACCCACGGTTTTGTCGGACAGCCCGACGTAGCCGGCGATCGCTCGGTTGGACAGTTGCGGTGAGGACTCGATGATCCGGCGGGCAGCTGCCACTCGCTCACCCAACGAGAGGGGCAGGCCGTGTGCGTTGTTCTCCCTGACAGCCCAGATGAACGCTTCCGACTCATCGCCGTCGAAGAATCGCACCTGGATTGTCTTCGCCCCGACAAGTTTGGCGGCGTATAGCCGGTGCATTCCGTCGATCACTCGCATGGTTCGACGATGCACAAGAATAGGCGGTGTCGCCGTCTCGACCTCCGAGAGGCAACGGCAATAGTCCTCGTTGATGCCGTTGAAGCGAGGCGAGTCGGCCGGATGTAACGATTCAATCGGCACCAGCAGGGTTTCGATTCTGCTCGGCGAATAACTGCGCGGGTCTTCTGATAATTCGGTAGAATTGGTCTCCAAGGAGCCTGAATGCTGCTTCATCTTTCACCTTCCCCCTCACCAGTTCGGGCGATATAACAAGAGCTCCACGAACCTGCCCGGCGAAGCCGATTCGATGTGAGATCTTTTATATGAATGCAAATGTCCGTAGGGTTAACATGCGCTTACGTTGGAGCACCGGTCATCGACTGGTCCGAACATTCATTCTGCTGGCTTGGGTAATTAGAGCGGGATTTGCACCTCTTTGCATGCCGGACTCCCCCGACTATCACGTTTCCGATTGAAAGTTCAACCGAATCTTAGCATGCACCTTGCAAATTCAATGCTCATCTACCTGAAAACCCTCGACTGAAGCAAGCTTTTCCCAATATGTCAAGAGGAAACTGCTTACTAATCACTCGAAAAAGTGGATGTGGACTGCGCGCAGCGTCCAATGAATACAGCTCGGAGCTTTTCAATCGACCGCATTGAACAATCAAATGATGCGCGCGATCCACCTCTCGACCCATTCGCTTCGGACGAGTTAGATGGTGTGCACGGCGCGCAGCAGGAGCTCTCTACTCGCACTCAGTAGAGGAGGGCAGTTCCACTGCCGGATTTGCGTTTGACCACGCGTTCTACGGCTCTCACACGGGGTTTGACCACACCGCTGAGCGATCTTAGACCGATGACCAGTTTCGACGGTAGCAATTCGCTATGCAGACCGATCTCCCCCGATCCAGCCGAGTCGAGTTCTGCGAACTCGACCCACGCCATCACGACGGACTCGGCGGCCCCGCAGGCGCGAGAGTGATCGACCGACTGCATTGGGTTTCTCCCATTCCGAATCTGCGACTCAAGCTCCCCCGAGAGGTCCTGAACCCCCCAGTTCTGTGGGCACACAGTTCCTCCGTGGACGACTACCGGCTCAGGCTTGGATGGTAGTCGCATTTGAACTCGACCGGGCGGTTTGTGCTGAGACGGTTCATAAACCGTGTTGGTCGCACCGCGCCATCCGCGCGACTTACTATGCCGCGATGAGCCACTCGTCAACTGGTTCATCGCGTCCTGCTCAACTACCGCAAAACCCGCATCCCACAAAGAACACCGCCTCGGCAGACCCGCACCCGAACAGCCACCGCCGCTTGGCATCTCTAAACACCATGCGGGCAGCTTATTTCAGCGACCTATGTCATCGCCGATGACGGTATCGACTGGTTCTCGCTTAGCATCAGAATTCGATCTGATGCCTCTCATACTGGCGAATTTAATCGTCCACCCGATGCTCCACTTCCGCCCTCTCCCACAGTCTGACCGCAATACCGCATTACAGAAATCACCCGGTTCGCCCATCAACTCACGGGCAGTTCGAGCAATCCCCGGTTAGAACGTCAGGGCATGCCAACTGCCAGACGCATCGTCAGGTACCTCGGGGATTCAACAGACATGAAGGCCAGGTCTTGTTCGCTATGTTCAGCTTCGAGGACGCAGACGGTGGACTGAGAGCCGCAGCGGGTGTAGCGGCGACTCGGGACTCCGCCTTCGACGACGTCGCGCATCAATCGCACCTTGGGGACTTCGCAGGTCTCCAGCGTCCACGCGGAGAGACGAAAGTTCGTGTGGGGAGGCAGTGTCGGTCATCGTTCTCCTGGCGTAGTGACGCTGCGGCGGGCGGTCGCCCCTTCACATTCGGTCGCCGCCGCTGTCAGCGCGGCGACCGCGACCTGGATGTCTTCGGAGGTACTCATACGTCCCAACGACAGCCGTATCGCTCCAAGAGCCCGTTCAACCTCGATGCCCATCGCGGTCAGCACCGGTGAAGGACTGAATGTTCCGGTGTGGCAGGCCGAACCGGTGGACGCTGCGATCTGCGGTGTGGCGGCGAGGATTTCGTGGCCACGTCCGCCGTCGATACTGATGTTGAGCGTGTTGGGTAGCCGGTGCTCCGCGCTGCCGTTGAGGTGAACTCGATCGGGAAGGGCATCGGAGAGTTGTTGATACAGCTGGTCACGCAGCTGAGCGAGACGGGTGGGCGTTCCGTCGGCAAGATCTGTGGCGACCAGTTCGGCCGCGACACCGAATCCGACGGCGAACGCGACATTTTCGGTGCCTGCGCGCCGCTGGTGTTCTTGGCCGCCACCGTAGATCATAGGTTCGAGACCGATGCCTTCGCGCACGTAGAGTGCGCCGATTCCTTTGGGCGCGTATATCTTGTGGCCGACCACGGTGAGCAAGTCCGCTCCGAGCGCCGAAATATCCAGGTCGATCTTGCCTGCGGCTTGAGCTGCATCGCAGTGCAACAGTGCGCCGTGGCGGTGGGCCAACTCGGCGAGATCGGAAATCGGCTGGAGCACACCGGATTCGTTGTTGGCAGCCATCACTGATACGAGCGCTGGCCGCTCGTCGAGTGCTGCGGCGAGCGTGGCGGGGTCCAGTCGCCCATCGGATTCCACGGGCAGAACAGTGACGCGCACACCGTGCAGTCGAGATAGCGCACGGCAGGTCGCCAGCACCGCCGGGTGCTCGGTGGCCTGAGTGACGAGGTGGGCGAAGGGGCGCCCGGGAGCCAGGACGACGCCGCGCAGGGCCAGCAAGTTGGCTTCTGAACCCGAGCCGGTGAAAACGATCTCGCGCGCTGCGGCGCCGATCAACTTCGCGACCTGAAAGCGCGCGGCATCGAGCGCGGCTGCTGGTCGACGACCGTACGTGTGGTCGCTCGACGGGTTCCCGAATACCTCGGTGAGATAAGGCAGCATCGCGTCGAGGACGCGAGGATCGACCGGGGTGGTGGCGTTGTAGTCCAGATAGACCGGACGAGTTGCCGGGGCTTTGGTCATACCAGCTCGGCTACGACGACAGGAAGTTCAGCGAGTCGCCACTCGAGCATGCCGTCACGGAGCCGGATCGCGCGCCGGCCCCGATCATTGAGCAGGCGGACCGCGTCATAGGCCATCACGCAGTACTCGCCGCGGCAGTACACCACTATCTCGGCGTCGCCGGGGAGTTCACCGATACGCTCACCAAGCTGCTTGACGGGAATACAGACTGCCCCGGGAATATGGCCGGCCTGGTATTCGGGTAGCGGGCGCACATCAAGGATGACGAAGTCACCGCCTGCGCCACGGGTGAGCAGGTCCTCGCGCGTCATCTCTCGTCCGTCATCAAGCCCGAGGTAGTTGACGCGAGCCGGAGGCACAGCGCTCTGATGGGCTTCGGCGACCTTACGTAGCAACGCGAACAGTTGCGCCACATCTGGACCAGCAAGCCGGTAGTGGATCCGTACGCCCTCGCGGCGGGTCACGACGAACCCGGCCTGTTTGAGGGTCTGCAGATGCGCCGATGCCGTGGTGAGGTTCAAACCCGCAGCGATGGCCAGCGCCTCCACTGTGCGCTCGCCCTGGGCCAGCAGATCCAGCAGTAGGAGCCGTTTGCCGCTCGCCAGTGCCTTACCACTGGCGGCGAACGCTTCGTAGAGAGCCGCTTTCGCGGAGGGCTCGTCGCCACCCATCGTTGCCTCCAAAAACGCCGTGCCATAGCACATCTCGCCCCGACCCAGTTGATCGTCGGAACCGCATGGCCTACTGTACTCATATTCCATGTTTTAATGGAATAGCACTTCGCTTGAACAAATCACAGGGGAGTTCTGCGATGCCGTCTCGTTTCACGCTGGTACCCGTCATCGACGAGGGTCTGGGCAACTCGACCTACCTGCTCGACCTCGGCGACGGTCGAGCCCTAGTCCTCGATCCCGAACGCGATGTGCGGCAAGTGCTCGCTGAAGCGCGCCGCCGCGGCCTGCGCATCGCTTACGCCGTGGAGACCCACATGCACGCGGACTTCATCTCCGGAGTTCGTGAACTGGCCGAGACCGACGGCGCTACCGTGCTGGCCCCCGAGGTCGGGCCGCGTGGATTCACAGTGACAGGTATGAACGATGGGCAGCGCATCGCTGTGGGTTCGTTCACGCTGCAGGCACTGGCCACTCCTGGCCATTCCCCTGAACACCTGTCGTATCTCCTGTACGAAGGCGATCAACTGCTGGGCGTTTTCACCGGCGGGTCGTTGATGGTCGGCACTGCAGGACGCACCGACCTGGTCAGCCCGGACCAGACCGTGCCGCTGGCTCGCGCCCAGTACCACTCGCTGCAGCTGCTTATGGAATTGCCCGACGACACCCCGGTCTGGCCAACCCACGGCGCGGGGTCGTTCTGCTCTTCGGGGGTGGGTGGAGATCGGGTCAGCACAATCGGTAAAGAGCATGCCACCAATCCGCTCCTGCAAGTCGACAGTGAAGACGCGTTCGTGGAAGCCCTTCTGGGCTCGCTGGGCACCTTCCCCAACTATTTCTTGCGCCTAGGTGAGGTCAATCGCAAAGGGCCCGCGGTTTTGGGCGAGACCCGCGGGCTTGCTGCGTTGACCACCGACGAGGTGCAGAAGTTAGTCGCCGATGGTGCGCAGATCGTCGACGTACGCGAGGCCGCAGACTTCGCCGACGCGCACATACCCGGTGCCCTGTCCATCACCTTGCGTCCGGTCTTTGCCACGTGGCTGGGTTGGCTCACCGACCCGGATCGACCGCTGGTCATAGTCCGCGCCGCGAATCAGAACCCCACCGACATCGTTTGGGAGGCAGCCAAAGTCGGATTCGACACTGTTTCAGGGGAACTCGGCGGCGGAATCGACGCATGGACCGGTCAGGTCGACTCCGAGACAGTGGAATTGCTCGAGGCCGAGCAACTGACCACCGACGCACCAATGACCATTCTCGACATCCGGCAGGCCGGTGAGTTCGCCGCCGGCCATGTGCCCGGTGCCCGCCACATCGAACTCGGCACGCTCGCACACAGCCCCATCGAGGTGCCGGACGGTCCGGTGATAGTGATGTGCGGGCATGGCGAACGGGCGATGGGTGCAGCGAGCATCCTCGAAGCCGCTGGCAAAACCGATGTACGAGTGCTGGCCGGGCACCCGGCCGACTACGCCCGTGTCCGCGGAGAGGAGTTGCAAACCCAACGGTGAAGCTGCCGCGCTCGCACCGACCGGCGCTGGTACTAGGCCTTCGGGAGAACGCGTCCCAGTTCATCTTGCTCGTCGCGGTCAACGCGCTGGTCGGTGGCATGGTCGGTCAGCAGCAAACAGTGCTGCCACTGCTCGCCAGATCCGAATTCGGCCTCACCGGCTACACCTTCATATTCACCTATGTCGCAGCCTTTGGAATCACGAAGGCGATCGCGAATTACTTCGCGGGAACGTTTTCCGACCGCTACGGCCGCAAACCGGTCCTGCTGGTGGGTTGGCTGTTCGCGCTGCCGGTACCGCTGATGCTGATCGCCGCACCCAACTGGGGATGGGTCGTCGGAGCCAACGTGCTGCTTGGCATCAATCAAGGCTTGACCTGGTCGACCACGGTGGTGATGAAGATCGACCTCGTCGGTCCCACCCGCCGCGGACTGGCCATGGGGCTCAACGAAGCAGCCGGATACGGCGCAGTCGCGCTGAGCTCCCTGCTCGCCGGGTACCTCGCTGAACACTATGGCCTGCGCCCGGCCCCGTTCCTGCTCGGGTTTGCCTACGCCGCACTGGCACTGGCCTTGTCGGGGGCTTTGATTCGCGACACCCGCGACCACGCACGATTGGAGGCCGCCCGCTACAAACCATGCGACCGCGGCCTCCGCGACCACCTGGGTGCCGAGCTGACAGACCGCCAGATCGCTCTCCAAACCAGTTTGAAAGAACCCGCTCTGTCCGCGGCCAGCCACGCCGGGTTGGTCAACAACCTCAACTTTGGTTTGTCGTGGGGGTTGTTCCCGTTGCTGTTCTCGACCGCCGACCTCCCCGTCGGCCAGATCGGGCTCCTCTTCGCCCTGTATCCCGAAGTCTGGGGCGCCGGACAGCTACTCACCGGGGGACTGTCCGACAAGATCGGCCGCAAATATCTGATCGTCGGTGGGATGGCAATCCAGGCGGGGGCCCTGTCGGTGATCGCGTATTCGCGTACGTTCGCCGGGTGGGCGCTCGGAACCGTGCTACTCGGCGTTGGCACCGCGATGGTCTACCCGACGTTGCTCGCCGTGATCGGTGATGTCGCCCATCCGATGTGGCGCGGCCGCGCACTCGGTGTCTACCGTGTCTGGCGCGATCTCGGCTACGCCGTCGGCGCCGTTTTTGGCGGTGTTGTCGCCGACCTCATGGGTCTACACGCCGCAGTCAGGGCCGCCGCGACCGTCAGCGCCGCGGCCGCGCTCCTAGCAACAGTCCGCATGTACGAAACCCATCCACCGCACCACGAACCGCGCAGACCATCGCGACTCAAAAGCGGTCCGAGATAACCGATCCACAGCATCCGAGCCGCTGCCTCCAGCGGACGCAGACTGGTCGACCATCGATCGATATCAACGTCAGCAACGGAATCCGGCAGGCGCATCCTCGCACCCGGTCCGCAGTCAGGGCCGACGGGCAACGAGGACAGCGTTGGCTCCCGGCCCGTCGAGTCGGCGTATTTCAATACCTTCGAACCCGTCGGCCCCCATCCATTCGCGATATTCGGTCTCGGAGTAATTCTTCCCCGCGGTGGTCTCGATCACCATGTTCAGACCCATCAGCGCGGCGTCCTGCACGCCGAGAATCAAGCATCAGCTCACAGACCAGGAGCGCTCCGCCTGGGCGAAGGGCGTTGTAGCTCTTGCGGATCAATGCGCGATTAGTCTCTGGATCCCAGTTGTCGAGTACCCCGCTGATCAGAATCGCATCGTGCTCTTCCGGAAGAACAGGTTCCGCGATGAAATCCCCTGTTACGGTATTGATTTGGTGGGCGAGCCCGGCGTGAGCGACCCGAGCCGCAGCGTCGGCACAGACGTGATCCAATTCGTACAGCGTTCCACGCAGCGCTGGATTTCTCCGGCAGAGTTCGATCAGGAAGGCCCCCGACCCGCCGCCGACATCAAGAAGGCGGTGATGCGCACCGAAGTCATAGGCGTCCGCCAGGCCACGGGCCGTGTAGGTGGCCGCGACATGAAGCGCTTCCCAGAACATCTCGGTCATGACCCGGTCCTCCCGGGCGAACGGCGAATCCTGCACGGCAGGGTCCCACGTCATCGGTCGATCTGTCCGTAAGGCCTCGACTAGACGATCCCAGGCAGGGTACTCACGCACATCACAGAAACGGACAAAACCTCCGAAGTAGTCGGGTCCGCCTTCTACGAGAAATTGTGCTACGGTCACAGAGTTGCCGTACTCGCCATCTTTCTCGACGAGCAGGCCCAATGAGGCGCACGAGGCCAGGAACATGTCGGCCGGGCGCCCTGTCCCCCATGAGCGAATTGTCGGACAGCAGTGAATCAACGAGGTCAGGGATGAACTCCTTGCTCACCATCGTCGGCGCGAGATCAACACCGATGCCACAGGTCGCGATCCGCTGCGCATTCGCGAATTGATCAGCGAACTGGGGCAATACGAGCTGAGGCACGCCGTGTACGAGCGCCGTCATCGTGGTCCCGGCCCCGCCGTGATGGATGATTGCGCGACAGCACGGCAGTAACAATCCGAGCGGAACCCAAGACGTGACAAGGACGTTGGGCGCCACCTTCACCTCGTCGGACACCCGATCCCACGAGCCGGGGTCTATCGCCAAAACGACATCGACGGACAGCTCGGACAGTCCGTCGAGTATCGAGCGCATCATCTCGGCCGCCCAGGGCAAATTCGGCAGAATCGTGCCCAACGTGACGCACACCCGTGGCCGCTGACATCTATCGCTCATCCACGACTCGTACACAGCTGCACCGTTGTAGGGCACGTACCGGACAGACACCGTGGTGGAACTCGGCGGCGCCTGATGGAAACTGGGTGGGCAGACATCAATATTCAATGCCGCGGCCAGGTCGACGTTGTCGTCCAGACGGCCCGCCGCTACTAGCGAGTGGCGGGACTTGCCAGCGCGACGATCGACTGTCCGACAACCGATTTCGGCTTACAGCGTGAGCCCGCTAGGCGCGCCGGAAGCGACACGCTCGGGGCGCCGGCCCACAAATTAGCGATCTGCTTTCAGCCCACGCGATGTCGACGATTTTTCAATCAGGTCATGGAGCGTGGAAACGTTATTTGCTCAGCAAAGACGGCAAATCATTGCCGCACTTTCGGTTTATGGCAAACGCCTTCATGCTCAATGCATCGCGGTCCTAGCCGCCTACGCGACGAGCACCCCAAGCCCGGCGCCTGATAGGACATGTGAGCGGTTGCGGATCAGGCGGTCGCGCGTAGTTCTGCTGCGGTGATTTCCTCTAGTGGGCGGCGGCGGGTCTCGATCAAGAAGGCGATGCCGGCCGCCGCCGCGATGGTCATCGGGATGGCGCTGATGAGCGCGGTCGTCGAAATCGACGGCGTCGCCACGGCGAGAACCACGAGCGCGATCACGATGATGCCGCCCGCCTTGCTCATGCCCGCCGCCAAACCGGTTCCGCGAGAACGTATTCGGGTCGGATACACCTCGGCACCGTAGGCAACGAGTACCGCGACCACCGAGCTCGCGCCCCAGATCGGCGGAATGAGCAGCGCGTACAGCAGCGTCTTGTTGTCCGCGACCCGATCGCCGAATGCGACGAACCCGAACAGCGAGATCGCGAGCAGTGCACTGAGTATCACCATCGTCCATTTCGAGGATCGGTGATAGCAGTAGGCGACAAGAAAATTGAGCGGGAAACCGATCAACGCCGAGTCGCGCAGGATCTGATCGGCCGAGACGCCGCTGTACCCGAGCTGGCGCAGGTTGGTCGGCAACCAGAGCTGGAAGCCGTAGACGACCAGACCGACACCGAGCCCGACCAGCACGAGCACCGTGGTGATACCGCCGAACGGTCGCTGCAGCAGTCGGCGATACCCGCCGGTGACACCCGACTCGACCGCGAGCTCGGGCTGCTCGACCGGGACGATCGACGCGTGATAGACCCGCAGCACCTCCTCGGCCTCCTTGCGGCGGCCGAGCGCCAGCAGGAAGCGCGGCGACTCCGGCACCCAGCGGGTCAGCAGAATGGTCAGCAGCCCGGTCGGGAACCCGATCAGCCACATCACCCGCCAGCCGTAGCTGTCGCCGATGGTGGACGACAGCCAACTGGTGATGACGTACGCGCCCGCGATATCGCCGCCGATCAACACCAGCAGCCAGCCGCGGTGGCGCGCCGGAATCGTCTCGGCCAGCAGGGTGAACGCGATCGGCAGCATGCCACCCGCGCTGATGCCCATGATCAGGCACATCACCAGATTCAACGCGAAACTCGGCATCGCACCGCACACCGAGGTGGCCACGAAGAAGACACCGGCCAGCAGGATCGCCGCCTTGCGCCCGATCCGATCACCGAGCCAACCCCAGATGAGCGAGCCGATCACCGTGCCGGTGATCCCGGCGAGTGGCAGCAGCGCGGCAGGCAGGCCGCCGCCGGGATTGGTCGCGGTTTTCAGGCCGTACTCCTTGGCGACGCCGGGCACCACGAACGCCAGCGTGGTCGGCTTCATCACGTCGATGGTGATGGCCGCGGCCATCACCAGCAGCAATACCACGTGCACGCGATTGATCGGTGCGTCGTCCAGCGCGCGCACCCGCAGGTTCGCCACCCGATCACGATGCGCGCCAACGGGAATCAGCCCGTAGGTGGTGACCGCGAGGCCGAGGACGATCAGCACCATGCCGCCGATCATGCTGGCATCCATGGGCATATCCGCCATGTGATAGTCCATGTGCCGCGATTCCCAGAACATCGGCAAGTGCAGCGCGGTACCGAGAGTGGTTGCGGCAAGGCCGAACCAAAAGGCGCGGGTGCGCCGTTGGACAGTTGCCGAGCGAGACCCATCGTCGGATTGCTCGATCGCTGTATCCGACTGCTCTTGGTTACGCACAGATATCTCCATTCCTTGCCGCACGAACATCGAGCGGTGCAAAGCGGAGCCGACGTACCAACGCGGCTGCGGCACGACGAGCAGCATCCGTGGCGGGCAAGCCAATGCCCCCGCCGGCCAGCCACCGCGTGATCATCCGCCGACAGCCGCTTCGCGGGGCAACCATGCTGGCGCCGTCTGCTCGGTGTTCACGCCTTTTTCGATGAAGGCGATGTTGTGATAGAGGTGGATTGCGGCAACACCTTTTTCGATGTCGGCCGGCTCGTACGGTGACGTACGAAGCTGGTCTTGATGATGCAGGCCATCGATCAGAGTTTTCAGGAAGCCCACCGAAGTCCCCGGGTCGTTCAGATCGGCGCGGTTGCCGTTGTAGCCCGGCCAATAGGACGCCTGGAGATCCTCGATGACATACATCGCACCGGGCCTCATCAGCGGAAACAATGTCGTGAACGATGTGAGCACGTGGTCGCTTTGGTGGCTACCGTCGTCGATCACGAGGTCGAATGGGCCGATTTCCTTGTGCAACCGGGCCAGAAGTCCCCGATCGGACTGGTCACCGGCGATCGTGCTGAGCCGCGGCTCGTCCACCGCCGACTTGTCGAACAGATCCAGCCCGTGAACCAATCCACGAATGAAATAGTGCTTCCACATACGCAACGAGGCGCCGCCTGTGTCCCGCGACTGGTAGCCGCCGACGCCGATTTCCAATACCTTGACCCACTGCTCTCGATAGGGCGCGAAGTGCCGTTCGTAGTGCGGGGTATACCAGTGACCGCTCCATTTGTCGGAGCCGAAGCGCAACGCCAGGTCAGTGATCGTGGGCCGGAACTCGTCGCACGCTCGAACTACCTGACCGGCGGCGCTGCTCGCCAACCTCCATCTCACAACCCACGGGTCCTCGTTCGAGAACTCCACAGGCCGCCCCGCGCCGTTGATCCATACTTCCCTCGTTGCATCGTGTCGGACGCCAGGAGCGCCGTAAACCGCACGTACCAATTCCGCCAAGTCCTGCCGAACCCGAACGTCGGCGGACTCGGCCCATCCCGGCACGACCTCGACAGCCCCGCCACCCACCACAACCCGATAGGCCCATCGGTCCCCCGAATAGCCCAGATCAAACTGCACCGCAATGACTTCCGGCGGCTCATCGAAGAACTGTGTACGCGAAGCCACCTCAGTCAACACCAGCATCGCGATCTGGTCGACGTCCACGCCAGCCAGGGCAGCCTCAGTATCGGCGATGGTGCCATCCGCAATGGCGAACAAACGCTCATACACCGCATTGCTGCTAGTCATCACATGCCCCCTGGAGATGGTTCTCAACGCCAGCGTCCCTTGCGCACAACGTGTTTGGAGTCTCACTCGACGATCATGCTGCCGCTCGGCATCACCCCAAGCCTTCTGCGATCTCGAATTCCCAGCGGTTGGTGCGCCCAAACCTCCAACACATTGCTTCCAGATCGTAGTAGCGATGCTCGTAGTTCAACCTGCTCAATGTTGAGTTCTGCCCCCTTGGTTCCTCCTCGTGAACAGCCTGTCCGGCAGGCAATTTCGGCGCACTCACCTGCGGTGCAAGGGGTGCGGAAGTCACCTCGACCTGGTTGAGCGACGCGCCCAGATTCCTTCATCGAACGCAGCTTTGACACCCTATTCCGAGTACAGGGGAACGAAATGAGCATCAATCAAAAGATCACCGCTGGCGAACTGGACAATCTCACGTTTCACGGCAAGCTCGAGGACGGGCACCTGGTGCCCGGTGGCCTGCTCGGCGACCAGGCCGCTATGGACGACATCGAGGTCGGCATCTACGTGCTGGAGAAGGACGGCACGCTGATCGCCTGCAACAAGACCGCTCTCGGCGCCTGGGGACGCAGTCCCGAACTGGGCACAAGCGAGAAGTATTGCGGCGCTTTCCGTCTGCGTTACCCGTCCGGCGAGGTCATGCCGCATGAAGCGGACCCGCCTTCGGTGCATCAACAACGGCGGCACCGTCCGCGACGCCGACGTCATCTGCGAACAGCCCGATGGTTTCCGGCTGCTCGCGCTGGTCAACGTCTTCCCGATCCGCGACGAGTCCGACCAGGTAGTAGGAGCGGTCAACATCTTCCGCCACAACACCACCAAAACCGTGCCAGGACTGCTGGAGTCGGCAGGCGCCAGCTGAGCACCGTTTCAGGAGCCACGCAGCGCCTCTCCCCGGCGGAAACGCCCGCTGGGAGAGGCGCCGTGCCCGTGGTCTGGCAGCCGGGTTTCATAGCCCGGACGACGGCTGTGCAGCGAGCCACTCCTGGTAGCTCTGATGCCGAAACTGATAGGCGGCACCGGTAACTCGCAGTAGACCCGCCCCGCGCGCCCAGTCCAGGAAAGGTCCAGGCGATGATGCGAAACCAGATCCAATCGTGAACAACAATCTCGCACATCCGTATCGGATGCTCGCCTTTGCCCGCGCCAAGAAGATCAACGCACCGAGGGCGATACCCAGTGGGGTCCCAGCCAGAGCCATCAGTATTGCCACCAACGGGCTCAGCGCAAGCAACGGCAGCGAGATTTTGCCTTCAGTCGCTGCTTTGGCGAATGCCAAGACGGTGATGATCGAAGCCAGCACGAGCCACGTGATCACACCGATGTAGACGGCGGCCAGCGCATCGTCACGGATGATCCGTTTCTCGTCGAGCCGGGGTTGCCGGTGGCCGGTGAGGCTGATGCCGAAGGTCAGCACCAGCGCGGTGATGGCACCGTCCAAGACTGCGCCTTCCGCAGCGTCCCGCGGCGGCAGCGGGTTTGCCGTTGCCGGGTGCTCGTTCACGAGGAAAGCGCAAATCGAAAGGCCGAGCCCCGTGGTAACACCTGCGACCGAGGCCTTGATCCAGCGCTTGGCGTCACCGGGTTTGTATGTCCGCCACAATGCCTTTCGTGATTGGGTTTCAGATGGCCAGTAGCCACGGACGCCGCACGCCAGCGCGCACAATGTGCCGACCGCTACACCGTTCCGCATAGCTGCCCCTACGTCGGTCCCTGCCCCGACGGTGGGCACAACGAAGAGCGTGAGCACCGCCCCGAATGCGGCTACCGTAGAGACGAAGGCATGCAGCAGTCGGCATGGCAGGCGCCCGGCCAGATTCCATATCTGATCCAACGAGAAGTCGTTGCTGCCGACCCGACTCGGGCCGAGGGTGAAGTGGCGGGCAAGCGACCGCATCCATGTCGACACCTCGTCCCTGGTGTACTTCTGCTGGCTGTGGACGTCGCGAGGCTGAGCAGCGACTGCGGAAGGTATCAACGCGGAGAACAGCACATCTTCGATCGCCTCCCGGCTGGTTGCCTCCGTCAGCACGGCGGCCTCATCTGGTCGCGCGCGCTTCAGGAACTGCATGGTCAGGCCCAGCATCCAGGGTGTGCGCAGCGACTGTGCGAAGATCCCATCAGGATCGGCCTCGAGTTTGTCCTTCAGCAGCGCCCACTTCTGCCCGCCGTTGACATCGCGCCAGTCCTTTAGATGATCAGCGACCTGCTGCGCCGTCAGTGCTTGCAACGCGATCACCGACGCCTCGTGCAGCCCGGACTCGCCACGGAGTTCTGAAATTTTGCGGTAGGCGTCCACACGGGCGGTGACAACAATCGGCTTTCCAAGCCAGTGCACTTCGTTGAGCTGTTCCAAGGCCGCCCGGGCGCGTGCGGGTTCTCGCGAATCGCTGTCCATCTCGTCTAGACCGTCTAGGACTGGAAGTATCCGGTTCGTCTCGACGAGTTCTCGCGCCACCCGTAGTCGAAGCGAGTAGTCCTGCGCGATCCGCCGAGCGAGCCACTCTCCGAAACTGGTCGAATCGGGATCCCAGCTGGAAGCATTGAGGCGCACCGGAACAGGCATGCGATCGCGCTTCGAGCCCACCCGCCGATCCAGCAGGTCGAGCACGAGATTCAAGGCAGCCACGGTCTTTCCCGAACCTGGGCTGCCCACGATCACCAGGCGAGGGTCTCGCAACCCGTCGAAATACTCGCGGACCCCGGCCAGCGATCCGAACTCGCCGCTACCGACAGTCCAAGTGTCAACCAGTGCGTTCCATCGCAGACCTATTCCTTTACCGCGCGCCACCCCCAACTCTCCGAGCCGGCGCTTCTCGGTCTTCGCCACGAGACCGGCCAGGTTGTCCGCGACCGACGCCAGCGCGGTAGCCGATACATCCGGGCGCAATTTCCGCAACAGGGATCCGGCTCCTCGCGCCGCGGGCACCACCGCACGACCGACGACCGCCAACTCCGAACCTGCCACCACGCGGCCCTTTCCATCCACCGCCGCGACTGCCGGGCAGCTTGTCGAACTCGAATCATCCTCTCGCTCAGACAATTCAGCGCCAAAGCTAGTACATCCGGCAGCGCCAAGCCAGCGTGGTTGTCCCACCCGACCCGCACACGACATGGCGGAGGACCTTCGCCAGCGGATCGTGTGTGTCGCAGCAGGATTCATGCATGTCGAGCGAGCATCACCGCAGTCAACGGTCGAATGGAGAGCACTCCGACCAGTTCAGATTGCGTTACAACATTCCATCACGCCATCTACGGGTTTCCCGGCAACGGCAACGGCGGATCCGGATGAGGCCGAAGTCATCTGATTCCACTGCGCTCGCCGTGCTGTTTTCGTATACGCCTTCACCGCTTGTCAATGGCCAAGTTGAAGTTAAGTTGGCCATGGACACCGCTGGCCTTGCTCGCACATGGGGCACCTGCATTGTTTGTCGAGCAGACCGCCCAACACCCGTAGCAGAAAGGTCGCAGGAACCACGGTTACAGCAACCGGAGATCTTCCGGAATTTGCTGATCACTGCCTTGATAGACCGGAATCTTGACGACATCTGGTCGGATCCGATCCCTCGTTTTCGCGGAGATCAAGACCCACAAACAACCATTGTTGGGCACCGAGTACCGGGCAGGCTGCTGGGCACCGTCACACTTCCTCACCGACGGCATCGCCCAAGCCCAGGGAACCGTCCACTTGGCCGCGGAACAGATCGGCAAACGATTGCAGGACAAAGCCGCCGATGGCAGCGACATCCCCGGTGAGTACTCCCACCTCATCCGTCCGCGAAGCTTTCTCATCATCGGCAACCTGGATCAGATGCTAGGTAGCCATGGAGGACATCACGAGGACAGGTTTCGATCATTCGAACTGTTCCGCCGCCAACTCATCGAGCCCGAAGTACTCACCATCGACGAGTTGCTGGCACGCGCCGAATGGTCCATCGCACCCGCCGCTGGACCTTAACTGCTTAGTGCCATCGGGCTCAGCCCCGTCGGCCGCCAGGAGACGGGCACCCCTATTCCACCGGCCTCGGACACGCTCGAACGCTGAAGGTGTGAATCCCACTCCAGTGGACCAATCGTGGGGGCGACTGTCACCCGGTGCTCTTTGCCTCCCGCGCGATTACGGGACACTAAGAACGATGCAAGGCGGTGGATTACCGCTGCTTGCCCGAATCGATTCGCTGAAAAGTTGCCGGTCCAAAAACTGCCCCGGCGCGTCGCTCGGCGACACGCCGGAGGTCTGGATCGCGGCGAACGTTCTCCCAAACGAATTGGGGCTGGACGTCCCAGCAGCCGTCGGCAGCGGCCAGGGCCCCCGACTGCCGAGTATAGGCATCGGGTATCGCCGCACCAGGCACGCCGGCTACGGATCCGCAGCTCTGTGGTCCGGTGTGAAGAACATGCATCGCCGACAGAGGCGACCCAACCGTTGGCGCAAATCCGCTGGTAGGCAGCTTTGGTGACTGTGGCTACACACCCCGTTTTGTGACCGTTTTTGTGACCGTTTTGAGCGTGACGGACCGGTATTTGAGCTGATCTCCAGTAATGGAAGAGGCCCCGCTCCCGGTGTCTCCGGTGCGGGGCCTCGAGCAGAAAAGATCAGCTAGGCGCTACTTTTCAGTCACTGAACGGCACTCTACTTGCAGGCCGCCTTCGCCTCACGGCGGCGACGGTGCAGGATCGGCTCGGTGTAGCCGTTGGGCTGCTTGGCGCCTTCGAGGACCAGCTCCTTGGCGGCCTGGAAGGCGACGCTGTCCGCGAACCCCGGCGCCAGCCGCTGGTAGTTCGGGTCGCCCGCGTTCTGCTTGTCCACCACCGGAGCCATCCGCTCCAGGCTGGCGACCACTTCGTCGGCACTGACCACCCCGTGGCGCAGCCAGTTCGCCACCAGCTGGCTCGAAATACGCAGGGTCGCACGGTCTTCCATGAGGCCGACGTCCTTGATGTCGGGCACCTTGGAGCAACCGACGCCCTGGTCGATCCAGCGCACCACGTAGCCGAGGATGCTCTGCGAGTTGTTGTCCAGCTCCTGCTGCTTCTCCTCGGCCGACCAGTTCGGGTTCGCGGCAAGCGGGATCTCCAGGATCTGGTCGACGGTGGCGCGCCGACCGCCCGCGGCGATCTCCTGCTGCCGCTCGAAGACGTTGACCTGGTGGTAGTGGGTCGCGTGCAGGGTGGCGGCGGTCGGCGAGGGCACCCACGCGGTGTTGGCGCCGGCACGCGGGTGGCCGATCTTTTGCTCGAGCATGTCGTGCATCAGATCCGGCATCGCCCACATGCCCTTACCAATCTGCGCCTTGCCGGGCAGGCCGGTGGCCAGGCCGATGTCGACATTCCAGTCCTCGTAGGACAGGATCCACTGCTGCTGCTTCATTTCGGCCTTGCGGACCATCGGCCCGGCCTCCATGGAGGTGTGGATCTCGTCGCCGGTGCGATCGAGGAAGCCGGTGTTGATGAACACCACGCGGTCGGCGGCAGCCTGGATACACGCCTTCAGGTTCACCGTGGTGCGGCGCTCCTCGTCCATGATGCCGACCTTGAGGGTGTTGCGCGGCAGGCCGAGCACGTCCTCGATCCGGCCGAACAGCTCGGTGGTGAATGCGACCTCGTCAGGGCCGTGCATCTTCGGCTTCACGATGTAGACCGAGCCGGTGCGGCTGTTCTCCAGCTCGGTGTCGCCGCGCAGCGAGTGCGTGGCAACCAGCGAGGTGACCAGGCCGTCCAGGATGCCCTCGGGCACCTCGTTGCCGTCCTTGTCGATGACCGCGTCGCTGGTCATCAGGTGGCCGACATTGCGCACGAACAACAGCGAGCGGCCGTGCAGTGTGAGCTCGCCGCCGTCGATCGCAGTGTAGACGCGGTCGGGGTCCATGGTGCGGGTGAAGGTCTTCTCGCCCTTGGTGACCTTCTCCGCCAGATCGCCCTTCATCAGGCCGAGCCAGTTGTGGTAGCAGAGCACCTTGTCCTCGGCGTCCACGGCGGCGACCGAATCCTCGAAGTCCATGATTGTGGTGATCGCGGATTCCAGCACCACGTCCTTGACGCCAGCGGGGTCGGTCTTGCCGATCGGCGAGTCGCCGTCGATCTGGATCTCGGCGTGCAGACCGTTGTGCTTCAGCAGCACCGAGGTCGGCGAGGCCGCGTCGCCCAGGTAGCCGACGAGCTCGGCGCCATCGGCGGCCAGCGTGGTCACCTCGTCGTTGGCCAGCGTGACGGCAAGCGTGCCGTTATCGATGGCGTAGTGCGTCGAACTGCGGTGCGAGCCGTTGGCCAGCGGGGCGGCGGTGTCGAGGAAGTCGCGGGCGAACTCGATCACGCGCGCGCCGCGGACCGGGTTGTAGCCGGTGCCCTTCTCGGCGCCGTCGGCCTCGGAGATGGCGTCGGTGCCGTAGAGCGCGTCATACAGCGAACCCCAGCGCGCGTTCGCGGCGTTGATCGCGAAGCGCGCGTTCATTACCGGCACCACGAGCTGCGGGCCCGCGGTGGTGGTGATCTCGGTGTCCACGTTCTCGGTGGCGATCTTGAAGTCGGCCGGTTCCTCGCGCAGGTAACCGATCTCGCCGAGGAAGCTCTTGTAGGCGGCCTTGTCGTAGTTCGCGCCAGGATTCTTGGCGTGCCAGGCGTCGATCTTGCCCTGGATCTCGTCGCGTTCGTCCAGCAGGACGCGGTTGCGCGGAGCGAGGTCGTTGATGACCTGCTCGGCACCGGCCCAGAATGCGGCGGAATCTACGCCGGAACCGGGGAGCGCCTCGTTCTCGATGAACTCGTGAAGAACGCCGGCCACCTGGAGCCCGCCGACCTGAATCCGCTCTGTCATCTACTGCCTCACTCTTGAGAAAGCCGGGTAGGAAAATCGCAGCTAATATTACCCGTGGGTAGTAATACCTCCGTGCGCCGCCCCTTGATTGCATCGGCGGGTAGATTTAATGTACTGATTGGAACATTTAATAGAGGTTAGTGCGCCTAGACCAAGGGAGTGCAAGGTGTCGTTGCCGGGACAGTCGTTGTCGGACAAGGTCGTGCTCGTCACCGGCGGTAGCCGTGGACTTGGCAGGGAGATGGTTCTGGCGTTCGCGGCGGCGGGCGCTGACGTGGTGATCGCCAGCCGCAAACTCGACGGCTGCGTCGCACTCGCCGACGAGGTGAACAACACCCACGGCCGCCGGTCGCTGCCGGTCGCGTGCAATGTCAGCGACTGGTCGCAGTGCGATGCGCTGGTCGAGGCCGCCTATGCCGAATTCGGCCGGGTCGACGTGCTTGTCAACAACGCGGGCATGTCGCTGCTGTATCCGAGCCTGGACCAGGTGACGGAGGCGATGTTCGACAAAGTGGTCGGGGTGAACCTCAAGGGCCCGTTCCGCCTGTCCACCTTGATCGGCACGCGTATGGCCGCCACGGGTGGTGGCGCGATCATCAATATCTCCTCGATTGAGGCAACGCGGCCCGAGCCGCTCGCGGTCCCCTATGCCGCCGCCAAGGCCGGGTTGTCCAACCTCACTGGCAGTCTCGCGCAAGCCTTCGGACCGACGGTGCGGGTCAACACCATTCAGTGCGGCGCGTTCGCCACCGATATCTCCAAGTCCTGGCCCGATGAGTTGCGGTCGGAGATGACCAAGCACATCGTGCTCGGGCGGGTTGGCGAACCGAACGAAATCGTCGGTGCCGCATTATTTTTCGCCACCGATGCCTCGGCGTTCTGCACGGGCGCGACCCTGGCCATGGACGGGGGCTGGCGATGAAGGCATTGACCTACGAAGGCCCACAGCGGATTTCGCTGACCGAACAGCCCGATCCGGTACTGTCCGGACGAGACGGGGCGATCGTGCGCGTCACGGCCGCGGGGATCTGCGGCAGCGATCTGCACATCTACGCCGGGCACGGGTTCACCGACCGCACGGGCTACAGCGTCGGGCACGAGGCCGTCGGTGAGATCGTCGAACTCGGTTCGCAGGTCCAGGGTTTCGCGGTCGGCGATCGGGTGCTGGTGGCCGCATCGGTCGGCTGCGATCGCTGCGCGCAGTGCAAACTCGGCGTCGTCGCCGCTTGCGAACGGCATCCGCTGCCGATCGACGCCTGTTATGGACTCGGCGGCTCGCTGCCGGGTGCGCAGACCCAGCTGCTTGCGGTACCGCGCGCCGAAGGCAACCTGGTGCGGCTGCCCGACGCGGTCAGCGACGAAGCCGCGATCGTCCTCACCGACAATGCGCCGACCGCCTGGTACGGCGCACGGCGGGCGCGCATCGCGCCGGGCGACACCGTGGTGGTGATCGGGCTCGGCCCGGTCGGTCTGATGGCTGTCCAGTCGGCTTTCGCCATGGGTGCGTCGCGGGTGCTCGGCGTAGATCTGGTTGCCGAACGCCTGAAGCGCGCCGCCGAATTGGGCGCCGAGCCGGTCGACTCCGACGACCCCAAATCCGCCATCCGCGAGATGCTCGGCGGCGGTGCGGATGTCGCGATCGAGGCGGTCGGCGCCGACGCGACGATCAAGCTGGCGACCAGCGCCGTCGGGTATCACGGCCGGGTCAGCGTGGTCGGCGTCAGCCAGAACCGGGCCTTCCCGTTCCATATGCCGTTGGCACAGGTGAAGGGGCTCGAGTTCCATATCGGACTGTGCTCGATCCAATACGAGCTGCCCGCTCTGCTACGGCTCACTGCGGCTGGGCGGCTGCATCCGGAAGCCGTTGTCACGCATCGACTCCCGATGTCCGAGGGGCCGGACGCTTACCAGATGTTTGCCGAGCGGGCGGACGGGGTGTCCAAGGTCGTCCTGGATCCACGGCTATGACCGACATCGCCGCCCCACGTCGCCGCGGTCGTCCACCCGCGGCGGAAACGACCGCCGAGGCGACCCGCGAACGCATCGTGCTGGCCGCCGTGGAGCTGTTCGCTGAGAAGGGTTTCCACGGCACCGGGGTCGCCGAAATCGGCGACCGGGCCGGGGTCCAGCGGGGCGCGCTGTACTACCACATCGGGTCGAAGGAAGAACTGCTCTGGCAGATCCTGCGCGACTACATCCAGCTGATGCTGATCGACGCGCAACGGATCGCCGACAACGACGACGACCCGATTGCCAAGCTGCGCAGCCTGATCCACAGTCACGTCGACCTGATCGTCCGACACCGACGCGCAGTCGCCATCCAACTGCGCGACGTCACCGCGCTGACCGGCGACCGCGGCACCGAACTGCAGGACCTGCGCGATCAGGTACAGCAGTGCTGGCAGCGTGTCATCGACGCCGGTCGCGCGACGGGCGTACTGCGCACCGACGACCACGTCGTCACCAACAGCATGCTCGGCATGCTCAACATGGTGACCCTCTGGTATCGCCCGCACGGCGAGCACTCACCGGAGGAGATCGCCGACATCCTCGCAAGCACCTTCCTCAATGGCATTGTGCACCCGACCGACCAAACGAAAGGCTGACCATGGCTTGGGACTTCGAAACCGACCCGGAATACCAGAAGAAGCTGGACTGGGCCGCGGAGTTCGTCCGTACCGAGGTGGAGCCCATGGACCTGCTCTACCCGAATCCCTATGACCGGACCAATACCGAGGCCATGGCGCTGATGCGTCCGCTGAAGGAGCAGGTCAAGGAGCAGGGCCTGTGGGCCTGCCACCTCGGGCCCGAACTGGGTGGTCCCGGCTACGGGCAGATGAAACTCGCTCTGCTCAACGAAGTGCTCGGGACGTCGGTGTGGGCTCCGTCGGTATTCGGTTGTCAGGCGCCGGACTCCGGCAATGCGGAGATTCTCGCGCACTACGGCACGCCGGAACAGAAGGCGAAGTACCTCGCGCCGCTGCTGTCCGGTGAGATCGGCTCCTGTTACGTGATGACCGAACCGACCGGCGGCTCGGATCCCACGACATTCAAGACGACGGCCGTGCGCGACGGCGATTCCTGGGTCATCAACGGCGAGAAGTGGTTCAACTCGAACGCGCAGTTCGCCAGCTTCCACATCGTCATGGTGGTCACCAACCCCGAGGTCAGCGCGTACCAGGGCATGTCGATGTTCATCGTGCCCGCCGACACCCCCGGCCTGGAGATCGTCAAGAACTTCCACGTCAACGGCTTCAGTGAACACGAGGGCCATTTGCGCTTCACCGATGTCCGCGTCCCCACGGACCACCTGCTCGGCGCCGAGGGCCAGGGCTTCATCGTCGCCCAGACCCGCCTCGGCGGCGGCCGCGTGCACCACGCCATGCGCACGGTTGCCTTGGTGCGCAAGGCCTTCGACATGATGGCCGAGCGCGCGGTCTCCCGGCCGATGCGTAAGGGTCCGCTGGCGGGTTTGCAGATGACCCAGGAACGTATCGCGGACAGCTGGATCGAGATGGAACAGTTCCGTTTGCTCGTGCTGCGCACCGCCTGGCGCATCGACAAGGAGCAGGACTATCTCAAGGTGCGCAAGGACATCGCTGCCATCAAGGTCGCCATGCCCAAGGTGATGCACGACATCGCCCAGCGCGCACTGCACCTGCACGGCGCGATCGGTGTCAGCACCGATCTCCCGTTCGTCGACATGATGAACTACGCCGAGGTCATGGCCATCGCCGACGGACCCACCGAGGTCCACAAGATCACCCTCGCCAAAGAGGTACTGAAGGACTACGCCCCCGGCGATCCGGTCTACCCCAGTGGCTACCGCCCCGCGCTGCGGGAGCAGGCCCGCGAACTGGTGGCCCGGCGCCTCGAACACATCGTCGGCAATCTCTAAGTCGGTCTATCAAGCGCGAGTTGTGGATCGAGGTGATAGAGCGACTCGCGTCGGAGGCGATGGTGACGTCGACCGGATAGCCCGGGTCGGCGTCGCACACCGAGGCACGCCGGCACGGCCACCTCGCGATGCCCCGAACGACGCGGCGCGCAAGCGACGAAAAATGTTCACCTCATGTCCCGCGTCGTACTCCCCCGAATCGCCAAACGGACCGTACGGTTGTCTACATCGCGCGCTACCTCCTGGCGCGCGGCAACTGGCCGACTTCGGAACTAGCAGCACCGGGGTGAGCAATGTTTGTTCGCAAGACGATTAGCGCGGTATTGGGAATCCTCACGGTCGGTGCGGCTGGTGCCGTCACCGGCGGCAGTGTGGCGACAGCCGCGCCGGAGCAATGTCCGGGCATGTACATAGTCGCGGTTCCTGGCACCTGGGAGACCTCCGACACCCGCCCTGGCGAGGGCATGCTCGCTTCCGTCACCAACAATCTGCCCTCCGATATCCGCGCCGACTACGTGACCTATGCCGCCACCGCGTTCCCGTGGGAGGCCGACGTCTACGGCCGTTCCAAGAGGCAGGCCATCGACAACGCACGCGGCTTGGTCAGCGCGATGGCCCAGCAGTGCGGCGCCACGAAGATCGCGCTCATCGGCTACAGTCAAGGCGCTGACGCCGCCGGTGACCTCGCCGCCGAAATCGGCACCGGCCTCAGTCCGATCCGGCCGGAGCGCATCGTCGCCGTCGGCCTGCTCTCGGATCCGCGCCGGTCCCCGACCGACGCGCTGATCGGACCGCCGGTGCAGGGCGCCGGAGCGGGCGGACCGCGGATCGGCGGCTTCGGCTTCCTCAGCCAGCAGACCCGAACCATCTGCGCGGACGGCGACCTGTACTGCTCCACCCCGCCCACCGATTTCGCCACTCGTTTCGCCGGTTTCCTCGCCCAGATTTCCGACCCGAACCCGGCGCAGCTGTGGCGCTACCAGCAGGAAGCCGTCGCGATCTTCAACGACCTGATGTCCACCGGCGTCGTCCCGCTGCTACAGAACCAACTGGCAGATCCTGGGATGGAACAGCGCAAACAGAAGTTCGAAGAGTTCTACAACTCCTTCGTCCACCAGAACTACCCGGCCTACGTGGTAAGCCCCAATGGCGCCACCGCCACGTCATGGTTGCGCCAGTGGCTGGTCGGCCTGGCATGAGCCGATAGCCCCCTCGCACACCCGCACCCGCCGAAATGGATCTGGCACTCCGCTGCGGTGGTGCGGCGGATCGGCGTCCCCGCATACTGCCAGAGTGACCAGGAGCAGGTGGCTGCTGACGGCCCACATCGAACGCTGGGCCACCATCACTGAAGCGTGTCAGCGCCCGAAAAATGACCAGACAACGGCGGGTCCGGTGTGCCACCATGTGATTCGACGATGATCGCCCGATTCCGCGGGTGATCCCGAGCACCCGAAAGGAGGAGGTGGCTTTGACCTACATGAATCCCATTGCGATTCAGCGGATTACCGCAGCGGTCGGATCCGGCGTGCGTCAGTGCAGTGGACCGGATCTCGGCCGCCTCCCGGCCGACGCCTGATCCTCACAGCTCCCCTTTCGCATTCGCTCGCTCTTTCCGAAACATGGTGACTCCCATGACGTTCCACCGTGCCACCGACCCGGTGGTGTTGACTGTCGACAATTGGATACACGCCCGAGTGTTGGTGCTCAACGCCAGCTACGAGGCGCTCGAAGAGATCACCGCCGAGCGGGCAATCGTGCTGCTCATGGGCGGCGCCGCCGAGTCGGTCGCCGACCGGGAGCCGCACTTCCCGATCCGGTCCAAGCACCTCGAGATCGCGCTGCCGGAGACGATCCGGTTGGTGCGGTACGTGTACCTCGAGCATGTGGTGCGGGTGCAGGACGAGAGCCGGGCGACGCTGGCGGGCGTACTGCGCCGCGACAGCCACCGGTGTGGCTACTGCGCCGCGTGGGCCCGCACCGTGGACCACATCCGCCCACGCAGCCGGGGCGGACCGAACACCTGGAGCAACCTGATCGCCTGCTGCGCGCCGTGCAACACGATCAAGGCCGACCGCACTCCCGAGGAGGCGGGCATGCGGTTGCTCTGGGAGCCGAAGTCGCCCAATCACTTGGAGAAGCGGCAGCGGCAAATCTGGAAGCAACTGGCAGGCACCTGAGAAAGGAGAAGATCGCCATGAATGTCCGATTGGAGACGACCGCATCCGCCGAATTGACACTGATCGACCTGCTCCCGCTCTCGGACAGCCAGGGCTGGCACCGGGCCGCCTGCCGGGGTGACCCGAATCACGAGGCATGGTTCCCGTACCCGTCACAGGATTTCGACTACGCGCGCGCGGTCTGCGCGGGCTGCCCGATCCGCGTGGCCTGTGGCGAATTCGCCGCGCGCACCGGGCAATCCGGGGTCTGGGGCGGCCACGAGTTCGACCGGGGGAACATGGTCCGCGAGTGAGCGGATCGGGGTGGATCGGAGGGTCCCCGTGGCCTCCGGTCCACCGCTGTCGACCATGCACCACTGCTACGCGATCTGACACATCGGTCGCCCGAGCTGCGGACTTCTGCCCGCGCCACACCGAGACTCGTGACCGACCCGCGGTCCTGCGCACCTGCGGACCTGTCCCGAGGTCTCGATTGGGTGGCACGCTCGCCCGGCAAATCTGGCGTGAACATACACTGAGGATCGTGGGCACTCATCGCAGCGGAACCCGGTCCCGGGGCATCAGCAAGGGTCCGGTTATCGCAGTGTTGGCCGTTGTGCTGGTTGTTGCCGGTGTGTTCGTGTGGTTCCAGCTACGCGATAGGGCGAACAATCAAGATACTGCCGCCGCGGCCGAGTGCGTGGAAGGCGACGCGACGCTGTACGTCACGGCCGACCCGGACATCGCGCCCTCGGTGCGTGCTGTCGCCGACCAATACAACGCGACGAAGGCGCGAGTCCGCGATCACTGCGCGAAGGTGGTGGTGACCGCCCAGCCGTCCGCGGCAATGGTGACGGCCTTCACCACCAACGCGCCGTGGAACCAGCAACTCGGGCCGCAGCCCGCCCTGTGGATCCCCGACTCCATGCGTTCGATCGAATCCATGCGCGTGCCAGGGCTGATCGAGGGCAACCCAGCCCCCGTCGCGGTGAGCCCGATCGTGCTCGCCGTTCCCGACGACCTGCGACGCGCGCTCGACCAGGCCAAGGTCACCTGGGCGGATCTGCCTCGCCTGCAACAGGGTTCGCTGGCCGAGATCGGCCTCGCCGACTGGAGTGGGCTGCGCATGGCGCTGCCGCCCGGTGACGCCACGCTGGCCGTGGCCACCGCCGTCGGCTCCGCGGTGTCGGGCACCGATCCACTCACCGATCAGGCCACGCAGTCCGGTCAGGTGGTGTCCGCGATCTCCCTGGTCGCCGCCAAAGCGCCAGCGGCGCAAGACGTTACGGCCGCACTGGCCTCGATGGCAGGTACCCCACAGCCCGCTGGCGCGCCGATTCATGCCGTCGCTGCCACTGAGCAGCAGGTGAAAGCCAGTGGCGGATTGGCCGCGTTCAGCCCGGCGGGTTCCGCTCCGGTGGCCGACCACCCGGCCGCGATGATGTCGGGTCCGTGGGTCGACAAGACGCAGAATCTGATCGCGGGCATATTCGCCGACTACCTGCGTGCCCCGCAACAGACGCCGACCTTCACCACGGCCGGGTTCACCGCAGCACCGGCAACCGCCGCCGCGGTGCCGTCCCGTGCCGCGCTGGACAAGGTCCGCGCAACCCTCGCCAATCCGGTCCTCGGCGTGCAGGCGACCGTGCTGCTCGATGTCTCCGCCTCGATGGGCAATACCGACGGTTCGGCCACCCGGCTCGCGAATGTCCTTGCCTCGCTCAGCTCGACGATGAACGTGATGCCGCCGGACTTCGGGCTCGGCGTATGGACCTTCGGCAAGAACCTCGACGGCGGCACCACCCCGTATAAAGTCCAGGCGGTCACCGCGCCGCTGACCGACGACCAGCGCGCCACCATCACCACCGCGCTGAATACCATCCACCCCACCGAATCTCGGACCGACCAGGCATATCCGTCGTTGCTTGCCGCCTACCGCACCGCGGTACAGGGGTACACCGCGAGCCGCACCAATTCGGTCCTGCTCATCACCGATGGCCCCGAGGACGACTCCAACGTCACCGGCGCCAAAATGCTCGCCGACCTCACCGCCGCCACCGACGCGTCACACCCGGTCCGCATCGACGTCATCGTCATCGGCGGCAGCGGCACCGAAACCCTGCAGGCCGCCGCCCAACGCACCGGCGGCACCTACACCCGCCTCGCCTCCTCCGACGACGTCAGATTCGGCACCGCCATGGTCCACGCCCTCACCACCCCCTGACCTGCAGCGCTCCGCCACCGGACGTAGACAACGCACATCCGTAAGTATAGACTTACGGTTCGTGAAGGCTTACCGAGATGCGGCGTTAGACGCCCTGGGCGATCCGACGCGGCGGGCGATCTTCGAACGGCTGGGCCAGGGGCCCTGCGCCGTGGGCGAGCTGGCCAGGGAACTTCCGGTGAGTAGGCCCGCGGTGTCCCAGCACCTCAAGGTGCTCAAAGCAGCCGGACTGGTGATCGATGAGGCGGCAGGCACCCGGCGGGTATATCGGCTGAATCCGCTAGGCATAGACGCACTTCGGGTGTACTTCACGCAGTTCTGGTCGACAGCGATGTCGGCCTTTCAAGACGAGGTGAACAAGCGGGCCGCCACCGAGCCGCCCGCGGACACCCACGATAAGGAGTAGCAATGACACAGCAGTTGAGCGACAAGGAAGTTCGGGTCGACCTCGTCGTCGAGGTACCGATCGACGCGGCCTACGACGTCTTCACCAACGGCATCGACAGCTGGTAGCCACGCGGCCATCACATCGGCAAGGGCCAGCTCGCCGAGGAAGTCATCGAACCACGCCTGGGCGGCCGCTGCTTCGGCCGCGAGACCGACGGCACCGAATGCCCGTGGGGCACCGTGCTCGTCTGGAATCCGCCGCATCATTTCGCCTTCTCCTGGGAGATCGGCCTGGACTGGCAGCACGAGTCGAGCCCGGAACGCGCCAGCCGCGTCGACGTCACCTTCAGCGCCGTCACCCCCGACCGCACCGCGGTCACCCTGGTGCACAGCGACTTCGAAAGGCACGGCGACGGCTGGGAATCGATGCGCGACAGCGTCGGCAGCGAGGGCGGCTGGCCGGATCTGGCCCACAGCTACGGCAAAGTGGTTGCTGCACACTGAAACCCGCATCCGCCTAGCCCCCGGGCGAACGCCGGAATCCACCACTGCATCGGTGACGGAGTGCGGACCCGCACCCGAGGGAAACGGCACGGGTCCGCACCCGACAGGTGGACTGTGGAAGGCCGGGATACCGAGTACGCCAGTGATCTAGTCGGCATACGCCTCCAACGGCGGGCAGGAGCACACCAGGTTGCGGTCGCCGTAGGCCCCGTCGATACGCCGCACCGATGGCCAGACCTTGCCGCGGTCGGGGGTCAAACCGTGTGGGAACACAGCGATTTCGCGGCTGTACGGGTGATCCCATTCGCCGACCAGGCAGGCCGCGGTGTGCGGTGCGCCACGCAGCGGGTTGTCCTCCACCGGCCACACGCCCGCGGCGACCTGATTGATCTCGTTGCGGATCGAGATCATCGCCAGGATGAACTCGTCGAGCTCGGCCAGGTTCTCGCTCTCGGTGGGCTCCACCATCAGCGTGCCGGCGACCGGGAAGCTCATGGTCGGGGCGTGGAAGCCGTAGTCCGCCAAGCGCTTCGCGACATCGTCGACGGTGACGCCGGTCTGCTTGGTGATCTCGCGCAGATCAAGGATGCACTCGTGGGCGACCATGCCGTGCTCACCGGTGTAGAGGACCGGGAAGTGCTCGTCGAGGCGGCGCGCGATGTAGTTGGCCGAGGCGATCGCGGTCAGCGTGGCCTTGCGCAGGCCGTCGGCGCCCATCATCCGGATGTAGGCCCAGGTGATCGGCAGGATCGAGGCCGAACCGTACTTGGCGGCCGACACCGCGTGCGAACCGGTTTCGAGCGGATCGCCCGGCAGGTACGGCGCCAGGTGCGAGCGCACCGCGACCGGGCCGACACCGGGACCGCCGCCACCATGCGGGATGCAGAAGGTCTTGTGCAGGTTCAGGTGGCTCACGTCGCCGCCGAACCGACCCGGACGGGCCAGTCCGACCAGCGCATTCAGGTTCGCGCCGTCGATGTACACCTGGCCGCCTGCATCGTGCACCAGCGCGCACAGGTCGGCGACCTCGTGCTCGTACACGCCGTGCGTGGAGGGGTAGGTGATCATGATGCAGGCCAGCCGATCGGCATGGTCGGCGATCTTGGCGCGCAGGTCGTCGAGGTCGACGTCACCGTTGTCGCGGCACTTCACCACCTCGACGCGCAGCCCCGCCATGGCCGCCGATGCGGCGTTGGTGCCGTGCGCGCTGGACGGGATCAGGCAGGTATCCCGGTGCGTGTCACCGCGATCCAGGTGGTAGCGCCGGATGCCGAGCAGTCCGGCGTACTCGCCCTGGCTACCCGCGTTCGGCTGCAGGCTCACCGAGTCGTAGCCGGTGATCGCCGCCAGCCAGCTCTCCAGGTCGAGGATCACCCGCAGCAGGCCGGGCGCGTCCTCGACCGGCGCATAGGGGTGCACGCGTGCGAAGCCGGGCCAGGTGATGGCTTCCATCTCCGCGGTGGCATTCAGCTTCATGGTGCAGGAGCCGAGCGGAATCATGCTGCGGTCCAAGGCGATGTCCTTGTCGGACAGTCGCCGCAGGTACCGCAGCATCGCGGTCTCGGTGTGGTAGCTGGTGAATGCCGGATGGGTGAGGAATTCCGAAGCACGGTTCTCGATGGAGCTCCCCGGCGCGGCGGCGACGCCGGTGTCGGAAGTCAGTGCGGTGCCGAAGGATTCGAGCACGGCCGCGACATGTGCCTTGGTGGTTGCCTCGTCACAGGCGATACCGACGTGGTCGGCGTCCACCAGCCGTAGGTTGATACCCCGCGACTTCGCCTTCGCCACAATGGCTTCCGCACCGCCGGGGACGTGCACCAGCACGGTGTCGAAGAAGCTGTCGTGCACCACGGCGCCACCCAGTCCAGTGGCGATGGCACTCGCGTGCCGATGCACCCGGCGTGCGATATCGCGCAGTCCATCGGGCCCGTGGTAGCTGGCGTACATCGCGGCCACGATGGCCAGCAGCACCTGGGCGGTGCAGATATTCGAGGTCGCCTTCTCGCGACGAATGTGCTGCTCACGGGTCTGCAGCGCAAGTCGGTAGGCGACCGAGCCGTCCGCGTCCACGGACACACCGACCAACCGGCCCGGCAGCTGCCGCGCATGCTTGGAATGCACCGACAGGTACCCGGCGTGCGGACCACCGAAGCCCATCGGCACACCGAAACGCTGGGTCGTGCCGAAACACGCGTCCGCGCCCTGCTCCCCCGGCGGCGTGATGAGCGTCAGTGCCAGCAGATCCGCGCCGACCGCGACCAGGGCGCCGCGCTCGTGCGCCGCCTCGATCACCGGCTTCCAGTCGACCACGCGACCCGAGGCGCCCGGAACCTGAACCAGCACACCGAAGAACTCACCGTCGGGCAGACCGGAGGCCAGGTCGGCCTCGACGATCTCGATGCCGAGCGGCTCGGCCCGGGTGTAGAGCACGGTCTTGGTCTGCGGGAAGAGGTCTGTGTCGATGAGCAGTCGCGCGGATTTGGACCGGCCCGCCCGCCGCAGCAGCGTCATCGCCTCGGCGGCCGCGGTGGCCTCGTCCAGCATCGAGGAGTTCGCCACCTCCATGCCGGTCAGATCCGACACCGCGGTCTGAAAGTTGAGCAGGGCTTCGAGGCGGCCCTGGCTGATCTCCGGCTGGTAGGGCGTGTACGCGGTGTACCAGGCCGGGTTTTCCAGCAGGCTGCGCACCAGCACCGGCGGGGTCAGGGTGTCGTAATAGCCGAGCCCGATCATCGATGTGGCGACCGTGTTCGAATGGGCAAGCGCGGCAAGCTCACTGAGCACCTCGTGCTCGGTAGCCGCGGGCGGCAGCACATCGAGTCCGGAACCGTCCAAAATGCTCGTGGGCAGTGCCGCGGTCGCGAACTCATCCAGTGAGCCGGCGCCGACGACGTCCAGGATCCGGGCGATTTCGTCCCGGTCGGGTCCGATGTGGCGGTCGGCGAATGATCGAGTCACGGCAGCTCCCAAGGTCGGGCGGGTCGACCACGCGGTCGACGGGTACCAGCCCTCCCCCTCTGTCGTGGAGCCTGAGAGATTCGGGGCCGAGCCCCTTTCCCCATGGGCGGGCGACCCCTGCTTTGTGCAGCGGCCACCGCTTTCCAGAGACGTCGAAGCCCGTACGGTCCCTTTTGCCTGAGAGATTGACGGGGAGGTGCTGCTCCTTCGGCGCCCGGACCCTCTTATGGAGTCCGGAACTCTCCCGCACGGCGGCGACGCACCGTCAGTTTATGCCGCGTCTGCAACGAGGCGCGCCACCGGACCCCCGACGGATGTGTCGTCCTCATCACTTTCGACCTCATCACCCCGGTGAACGCCGGGACCCAGCGATAGGGATCCCGGCTTTCGCCGAGGTGGCGGGTCGACTAGCCGGTCTTCTGGTTCAGCCGGGCCTTGCGACGGAAGGACAGTTCGTCCTCCGGACGCTCGGATGCGGAGCCGCTGACGGCCCGCTCGGCCGGGAAGTTGGCGATGGCGCCGGTCAGTTCCCGCATGGCGCCGCTGACCGCGATCCCGAAGACGCCCTGCCCACCCTGCAGTAAATCAACTACCTCCTCGGCCGAGGTGCACTCGTACACCGAGGTGCCGTCGGAGAACAGCGTGATCCCGGCGAGGTCCTGCACACCGCGGCTACGCAGGTGGTCGACCGCGATCCGGATGTTCTGCAGCGAGATGCCCGCGTCCAATAGTCGCTTGACGATCTTCAGGACCAGGATGTCCTTGAACGAATACAGCCGCTGACTGCCCGAGCCCGCGGCGCTACGAATCGAGGGCACAACCAGACCGGTTCGCGCCCAATAGTCGAGCTGCCGATAGGTGATCCCGGCCACCTGGCATGCGCTGGGGACGCGGTAGCCGACAAGATCATCGGGCACTGAATCGTCCGGGAACAGGCCTGGCTGTACGACTCCCTGCGATTGCTCTGCCACTGACCACTCCCTTGCTTCGCCGACGCCTGGTCTCATCGATGACCCGGCTCCGTTGACCTCATACACAAGTCATAACGGACTTGGCCCAACTATCAAGATTACTCCCCCTGATTGTCCGGGGAGCGGCATTGTCAGACCAAGTGCGACGCGCGATTAAAGTCTCGACCTGTAGTTCAGGTCCAGAATTTAGTCGAACGTCACTCGCAGAACCAGCCCACAGCGCTGCAATCGAACTCAACTATCAGTCGCTTTGAAGTCGTCCGGAGAGACCGATTCGAGGAACTCCTTGAACTTCTCGACCTCGTCCTCGCGCTCGTCCGGCATCACCAGACCGGCTTCCTCGAGGACCGGTTCCTCGGCATAGATCGGGCAACCCACCCGCAAGGCGATCGCTACCGAATCCGACGGCCGCGCGGAGATCCGCAGGTCGTTTTCGAAGACCAGATCCGCATAGAAGGTGCCCTCTTGCAGATCGACGATCCGAACCTCCTTGAGGGTGTGCCCGAGGTCGGTGATCAGGATCTTGATCAGATCGTGAGTCAGCGGACGGATCGGGGTCACCCCCTCCTGCTCGAGCACGATCGCGGTCGCCTCGGCCTGTCCGATCCAAATCGGTAGATACCGATCACCGGACGCCTCGCGGAGCAACAGCACGGGCTGGTTCTGTGGCTGCTCGACACGTATGCCGATCACGCGCATTTCACTCATCGCACTGCCTCCCAATACTCGCCGGCCACCCGGCATGACTACCGCAGAGCTCGCCGTACCACCGAGTCTAAGCGAACGGGAAGGAGTCCAGCGATCCATGTGCGGAGCCGAAATCAGCGTGTTGTCCGAGTGGAACCTGGTTGTGCAGCAACAACGGACCTCGTCGCCCGGCAACGAAGAATCCGACCGCGGAATCTCAGCCGCCGAGCGAGTTCCGTACCGACGCCTTTACCAGACAGGTGTGCAGGGTCAGCGACAGCGCCGCGAGCTCGCGCACCGTCTCCTCCGCACGCGCGCGGGCGCCCGCGTCCCGACTCTTGGCGATCGGGGCGGCGATCTGTGCCACCAGCGCCGCCTCGCGGTCGGCGGCGAGCTTGAAGGCACGCAAATGCCGTGCCTCCAGCCCGAATTCCGCCATCGCCTTCGCGGTCCTGGCGAGCGTGACCGCCTCCGCGTCGAAGAAGCCCGCGGCGCCTGGGGCGATCAGGTTCGCTCGCATCAGATCGTTCAAGAACTTCTCGTCGATATCGGCCTGCGTGAGCAGATCCGCACGGGTGAGCCGGATTTCGTGATCGAATCGCAGCTCGTCCGGCGAGACTTCACCCGGGACGACGCCGAGCCTGCGCGGCGCGTTGACGCCCGTGCCACGCACGGCGTGCTCGGTGGTCGGTGGCATGACGGGCTCGGTGTCGCGGACGCAGTGCGCTCGGGCGCGCGCTTCCCGCACACCAAGCGTCGCCGCACCGCTGTCGATCGCTTCGAGCTGTTCCTTGATCACCTTCAGCGGCAGGTACTGATCACGTTGCGCGGTCAGTACGAACCTGAGCCGTTCACAGTCGGCGATCGAGAACCTGCGGTATCCGGACGGAGTGCGCTCCGGCCGGATCAGGCCCTCGGCCTCGAGGAAACGGATCTTCGAGATGGTGATGTCCGGAAAGTCCGGCCGCAGCAGGTCCAGCACGGAGCCGATCGACATGCCTCCGCGCGCCCATTGCGCCGCGCCCGTCATAGCATCGAGTCTTTCATGAAGCCGCGTTCTTTCCTGCCAACACGGCCGTCACGAAGACCCGTGCCGTTTGCGTCATAGACTGCCGGCGCCCGCCGACTGCTCGTTGACCTGGGCGCGCGGGCCGGTGAGGAACACCAGGCGGAACTTGCCGATCTGGACCTCGTCACCATTCTGCAGCTCCGAGGAGTCCACCGGCTCCCGGTTGACATAGGTGCCGTTGAGGCTGCCCACGTCGACCACCTGGAAGGAATCGTCATCCTGCCGGAACTCCGCGTGCCGACGGCTGACGGTGACGTCATCGAGAAAGATGTCACTATCGGGATGGCGGCCCGCCGATGTGGTCGGCTGGTCCAGCAGGAACCGCGAGCCCGCGTTCGGGCCGCGCTTGACGACCAAGAGGGCCGCACCCACCGGCAGACCCTCGACCCCTTGGACCGGCTGCTCGCCAGTCGTCTCTCCGGCGCGCGACGCGTCGACCTCGTTCAGGAAATCCGCACGGAAGACCGACGTCGTCTCGGCCGCGGTCTCCCCGTAACCCGGGTCTTTGTTCTCGCTCACCGTTTCTCTCCTCCTCGAACCTGATTATCCATGCAAGCAGGTGCTGCCTTCATCGTCACAACCTGGGAGTTGTGGCGCTAGATCACCGATATCAGCTCACCGGCACATCTGTTGGCTTTGACCGTACCCTGCCAGGGCGTACCCGTGCAGGTAGAACCCGGAAGGCTGAGTCAGCCCCCGATAACTCCTTGGTAACCCGCCGCATCCAGCAGTTCACCGAGTGCGGCGTCCACGGTTGCGGCGTCGCTCAGCTCCAACTCGAACAACCAGCCCGCACCGTACGGATCGGTGTTCAACGTTTCCGGCTTCTGCACCAAATCCTCGTTCACCGCAACAACTTTCGCGGCCAACGGGGCGTAGATATCCGACACGCTCTTGGTCGATTCGACCTCGGCGACACTGTCGCCCGCCGCTGCGTCCCGATCCGCTTCGGGCAGTTGCACGAACACAACGTCACCGAGTTGAGACTGGGCGTAGTCGGTGATGCCCACCCGAACCCGTGTCGGGCTGATCCGTTGCACCCACTCGTGCTCCTCGGTGTAGCGCAGATCGTCGGGGGTCTGGGTCACAGGCCGTCCTTTCGTCGGGAACGTTCACGCAACTCTAATCGCTACCGGGTCCGGTGCGGCACAGCCGGTATGGCTCTCGCGACCGCCACGGCCTTCCCGGTATAGAGCACGCCGGTCCAGACATACACCGCGGTACCCCAGACCAGGAATGCCCCACCGAAGGCACGGCCGAAACCTGCCAGCATCCAATCCATCTGACCGGCCAGCAACCAGGGCAGTGCGGACATGAGCGCGAAGGTGGCCGCTTTGCCCAGGTAGATGACGTCAGGAGGGTCCAGTTCGCGGCGTTTGTACACCGAAAGAGTCACGGTGAGCACCAGGTCTCGGACGACCAGAATCACCGCGATCCACCATGGGATCAGGCCGCGGATGACGAAGGCGGCCAGGGTCGTCACCAGGTAGAGCCGGTCCACGAACGGGTCGAGCACCGCACCGAGGCGCGAGGACTGATCGAGGAGTCTGGCCAGCTTGCCATCGAGGAAATCGGTGACGCCGCTGGCCACCAACAGCGCGAACGCCCAGCCATCGGCCCGCTCGACCAGCAGCAACCATAGGAACAGCGGAACGCCCACCAGCCGCAGCACGCTCAGTGCGTTCGGGATGGTGAGGATGCGGTCGGCGAAGATACCGCCTGCCACGCCGCCCGCGGTGGAGTCGGCGCGCTCGCCCGGCTCCGTTGCCCCCGATTCCGTTGTCACAGCCCGTGCATACCCCACCGACCCCTGCTCACGCCATCCGGGCACCCCAGAGGTGGCGACATCGCCGGCGTTCGGGCTATGGTCCCACCGCATCCGATCCGGTGACAGAATGAGTATGAAAACATCTCATCTATTGCTCGGTGAGTGAGAGGAAGTCATGCCCGCATTCGACTACGACGTGGTGGTGATCGGTTCCGGATTCGGTGGCAGCGTCAGTGCGCTGCGACTGACCGAGAAGGGGTACCGGGTCGGGGTGCTCGAGGCGGGCAGGCGCTGGAACGCCGAGGACATCCCGAAGACGAATTGGGATGTGCGCAACTCGATTTGGGCACCACGACTGGGTCTGACCGGACCGCAGCGGATCAGCATCCTCGGCAAATGCGCGGTGTTCTCCGGCGCCGGTGTCGGCGGCGGCTCGCTCATCTACGGCAACACCCTCTACACGCCGCTGCCGAACTTCTACACCGACAAGCAGTGGGCGCACATCACCGACTGGAAGTCCGAGCTCGCGCCCTATTACGACCAGGCGCAGCGCATGCTCGGCGTGGCGCCCAACCCGCGGATGACGCCCGCCGACGAGGTGATCAAGGAGATCGCCGACGATCTCGGCGTCGGCCACACCTTCCACGCGACGAACGTCGGCGTGTTCTTCAACGAGGACGATCCGGGCACCGAGGTCGACGACCCGTACTTCGGTGGCGCGGGCCCGCGTCGGCGCGGCTGTGTGCACTGCGCGCAATGCTTCACCGGCTGCCCGAACAACGCGAAGAACACCACCACCACGAACTACCTCTACCTGGCCGAACAGGCAGGCACCGAGGTGCATCCGCTGACCACCGCGACTGTGGTGCGCCCCCTGTCCGGCGGCGGTTATGCCGTCGAGACGGAACGCTCCGATCGCTGGATTCGCACGCAGCGCAAGACCTTCACCGCCGAGCAGGTGGTCTTCGCCGGCGCCGCGCTCGGCACCCAGAAACTGCTGCACAAGATGCGCGACGAGGCGGTGCTGCCCGATCTCTCCCCCCGGCTCGGCGAACTGACCCGCAGCAACTCCGAGGCAATTCTCAATGTGGTGAGCCGCTCGCGCCGCGATTTCGCCGAGGGCATCGCGATCACGTCCTCGATCCATCCGGCGGCCGACACCCACATCGAGGTGTGCCATTACGGCAAGGGGCAGAACGCGCTGTTCCCGATGTCGGTGCCGATCGTCGACGGCGGCGCGTTCCGGTTCCTGCGCTTCCTGCTCGCAATCATGTTGCACCCCTTGGTATTTCTGCGCAGCCTCAATGCCAGGCATGCCTCGGAGAAGTCAGTGATCCTGCTGGTGATGCAGTCGCTGGACAACTCGCTGACTTCCTTCCGCAAGCGAGGTCTGCTGAAGACCAAGCAGGGCACCGGCGAAGCGAACCCGACCTGGATTCCGTTGGCGCACGACGTCGGGCGCCGCTTCAGCGCCAAGGTGAACGGCGATACCCACGGTCTGATCATGGACGTGCTCAATATTCCGGCCACCGCGCACTACATCGGCGGCTGCGTGATCGGCGAAGGCCCGGAAAGCGGTGTGGTGGACCCCTATCAGCGGGTGTACGGGCATCCCGGGCTGCATGTCGCGGACGGCTCGGCGGTGACGGCCAACCTCGGCGTCAACCCGTCGCTGACCATCACCGCCCAGGCCGAACGGGCAATGGCGTTCTGGCCCAACAAGAACGAGGCCGACCCACGCCCGGAACTCGGCTCGACCTACCAGCGCATCAACCCGGTCGCGCCGAACCATCCGACGGTCCCGGCCGCCGCGCCCGGCGCACTGCGGCTGCCGATCACCCCGGCCGACCCGGCCGTTCCCGCCACTTGAGCCGACGCGGCCACGCGGCGAGCAATGCGGGGCGGTTGACGCACCTGACGCCTGCGGGTAGGCCGAATGATGGCCTCGCCGTTCACCTTCTACCGTGACGCGGCGGGACTGTGTATCTCGGCCCCAACACGCCGTGTCTGGCCGCAGACGCGGCGAACCGGGCCGGGTTCCTCGTATCCTTTCCACCATCGAGTGTCGACGTGAAGGGCGGTCGCGAATGCTCGTGCGAGTGCAGAACCCGGCAGGCACCAACGCCGAACGGGCATTGATCGACTGGCTGCGCACCTGGAAGGACCCGGCCAGCCCGCACGGCGTCGCCACGATCAACTGCAGCCTGTTCCACAAGGACCACCTGCACCAGTTCGACGCGGTGGTCTGGACGCCGACCAGTTGTGTGGTGATCGAGGCCGAGGCGCTGGTCGCCCGCCAGGACGGCGTGCTGGAGATCCCGCTCAACGGTTCCTGGACGATCTCGGGTGAGCAAGTCGCCATGGAAGGTCGGGACCGGCGCACCCCGCTGGAGAAGTCGCGCGAGCACACCTTCGCGCTGCAGAACTGGATGGCCGCGCGCGGCCTCGGCCAGCGCGCGGTGCACGGTGTCGCGCTGGTCGTTCCGTTGCGCGGCGCGGAGCTGAAGATCCAGCAGGCCTGGAGCGACCCGAGTTTCGATGTCATCCTCGGCACCGACCCGGGTCGGCTGCGCCATTATTTCGAGATGCTCGCCGAGGAGGAGGCGCACCTGTGGACGGCCAACGATGTCGCGGTGGCCTTCCGCGGCCTCGGCATCCTGCCCTATCTGCCCGCGCCGCGGGAACTTCTGAACGAGGGGTTCCTCGGCCCCATCGACATCACGCTGTGGCACGGCGGCCCGCAGCAGGCCCAGGCCGAAGCCTATGCGGAGGAACTCGCGCACGCCGAACGCGAGGCGCAGTCGCCCGGGCTGGTCATCGAGGCGCCCTGGTACAGCCCGTGGAAGCTGTATCCGCGGGAGACCGGGAATATGGATCTGGGCCGCGCGTTCATGCGGATCGTCTTGGCAGTGGGCATGGTCATCGGCGTGGCCTGGGTGATCTGGTTTGCCGTCACCGCGATTCTGACCTTCGGTCCCGGCTGACGGATCGACGGGCTGATCCGCCCCGAGGCGGTCCCGATAGACCATCCGCTGGATGGGGCCGGCTGGTCGCTATCGTCGACCCGTGATCACCGCTCGGCAGGTACTCGGTTCGCGCACTACACCCCGGTTGGGCATGGCAACGCTGTGCGGCGCCGTCACTGTCGCGCTGCCGGTGACCTTCCCTCACGACGGCGGGCCGACCGGGGTCGATCGCGAAGTCGCCGCGCCCATCCACACCGCGCTGGACGGTCATCCCGGCGCGTACCAGGCGCTGGTGATTCCGAGCAACGGATACATCCTGATTCCCCTGCTGCTGATGGCCGCCGCCTGGTTCGCGTATCGCGGCGACCGGTGGCGAGCGGCAACCATGCTCGTGGTGCCGGAACTGACCGTCGCGATCAACAGCTGGCTGCTGAAACCGCTGTGGGGGCGGCCGCTGCACGACTATCTCGCCTATCCGAGCGGGCACACCGTGCACCTGGTCGCGATCGCCGCCACCTTCGTGCTGCTGACCGAGTCAGCGCGAGCACGGGCTGTCGTGCTCGCGCTGACAACAGTGTCGCTGTGTGGCGCAGCCGTCGGCATGATAGGCGTCGGCTATCACCTGCCGACAGACATTCTCGGCGGCGGCGCCGCCGCGATCGCGCTGGTTACTCTGCTGTGCTGGTCGGCTGAGCGCGTTCGTACACGCTCGCATCATTGAGCAGCGCCGCGCGCAACATGCTCTCCGGTACGCCCATGCCCTCGACCAGGGTGAGCGCCTCCGGGCGCAACCGGTCGACGAGTTCGTTCACGCCGCGACGCACCGCCTTGGCGCGTTCGACGGACATGAACCGGCGCATGATGAACCAGCACCCACGACATTGTCGCCCTCGAAAGTGGTGAAGACGTCGGTGTCGGCCTTGAGCGTGACGATCCGGTTTTCGGTGAGATAGCCTGCGCCACCGCATGCTTCGCGGCATTCCTGGATCGCCCAGGTGGCGTGCTTGGTCTGCGCGACCTTCAGGCCCGCGGCCCGCTTCTCCAGTGCCCGCTGTGCACCCGGGTCGAGATCCTGGCCCGTCTGCACCAGATGCATCCGGCACACCAGATCGTTCTGCGCGAAGGCCAGCGCGTAGGACCAGGCGATCAGCGGCAGCAACCGGCGCTGATGGCTGCGGTAGTCCAGCAGCAGCGTTTCGCTGCCGTCGTCCGGGTCGGAAAACTGGCGACGCTTCAGCGCGTACCGGGTGGCGATGCTCAACGCGACCCGCGCGCCCGCCGCCGCCGCTCCGCCTACACTGACCCGCCCGCGCACCAGCGTGCCGAGCGTGGTGAAGAAGCGGCGGCTCGGGTTCTCGATATCGGAGCTGTAGGTGCCGTCCGGCGCGACGTCCGCATAGCGGTTCAGCAGATTCTCGCGCGGAATGCGAACGTGCTCGAAGACGATGCGGCCGTTGTCGACACCGAGCAGTCCGCCCTTGAGCCCGTCGTCGAAGGTGGTGACGCCGGGCAGATCGATCTCCCGCATCTGGTCGAGGACCCGTGCCCGCGCCGCCTTGTAATCGAGGTAGGGATCCCCAGCGAACTGATCCGCGGACAGTTGTTTTCGGGCGTCGTCGCGTACCGCCCCCCACGGTCCGTCGAGTGCTGCACGAAGGTGATCTGCCGTCGATGCGCTGCCGGTAGCCATGATCCGACGATAGCCCGCCGGGTCGTCATGATCGGGCGACAAACCCTTGACACGACATTCCAGGCGAACCCTTGCTGTCGATTAAACGCGTGTTTAGTATATTAAACATGTGTTTAGCCAACAGCCCGTTTCTCAAGGATCCGCCACTGACCGAGGAGCGCCATGGACCTGAGTTCACCTGACCTCAGCACCGCCGCTCGGATTCGCGATGCCGCGATCGAAATCTTCGGGGAGCACGGATTCCAGGTCGGCGTCCGGGCGATCGCCGCCGCCGCCGGCGTCTCACCGGGATTGGTGAACCATCACTTCGGCTCCAAAGACGGTCTGCGGGCCGCCTGCGACGAGCGGGTGCTGCAGCTGATCCGGGACGAGAAGGCCAAGGCGATCTCCGCATCCACTGTGGCGAATGGAATGCTCGCCGCCTTGGCCGAGATCGAGGAGTATGGCCCGCTGGTCGCCTACATGGTCCGCAGCCTGATGGCGGGCGGGCCCATGTCGGAATCACTACTAGAGCACATGATTTCCGATGCCGAAGTGGCCATCCAACAGGGCGTCGAGGCCGGCTCCATCAAGCCGAGCCGAGACCCGAAGGCGCGCGCCAGGTACCTGATGATGGTCAACATCGGCGTGACCGTGCTCTACATGCAGATGCGCCTACAGCGCGGCGAAAAGCTCGACTACCGCAAGGCAATTCGTGAACTCACCGAGGAGCTCACACCCCCTGCCCTGGAGTTCTACACCCAGGGCCTACTCACCGACCCCACGATCTTGGACACACTCACCAAGGAGATCTGATGTCCGACATCATCGAAGTTCGCGATCTGCACAAGAACTTCGGCCACGTCGCCGCCCTGGACGGGCTGAATCTCGAGGTGGCCGAGGGCGAGATCCATGGCTTCCTCGGCCCCAACGGTGCGGGCAAGTCGACCACCATCCGGATCCTGCTCGGCATTATGCGGGCCAGCTCCGGGCGGGCCGAACTACTCGGCCGGGACCCGTGGACCGATGCAGTCGCCCTACACCGCGAACTCGCTTATGTTCCAGGCGATGTCACGCTATGGCCGGCGCTGTCCGGTGGCGAGACCATCGATCTGCTCGCCAGGATGCGCGGCGGTATCAACCAGGAGCGGCGTGCGGAGCTGATCGAACGCTTCGACCTCGATCCGCGCAAGAAGTCCCGCACCTACTCGAAGGGCAACCGGCAGAAGGTCGCCCTGATCTCCGCGCTGGCATCCGACGTGCGCCTGCTGCTACTGGACGAGCCGACCGCGGGCCTGGATCCGTTGATGGAGCAGGTTTTTCGCGAGTGCGTGGGGGAGGCCAAGCAGCGCGGGACCACGGTCCTACTGTCCAGCCACATCCTGTCGGAGGTGGAGGTGCTGTGCGACCGGGTGACCATCATCCGGGCTGGGCGCACCGTGGAGAGCGGCTCACTGTCGGAGATGCGGCACCTGTCCCGGACCTCGATCACCGCCGAATTACTCGGCGACCCAGGCGATCTCAGCCGCATCCCGGGTGTCGAGGACATAGAATTCGACGGCTCGACGCTGCGCTGCCAGGTGGAGGGCGAGCATCTCGGCGAGCTGATCCGCGTCCTGGGTGACACGGGGGTGCGCAGCCTGACCAGCGCGCCGCCGACGCTGGAGGAGCTGTTCATGCGGCACTACCACGTCGATGGCGACAGCTCGAAGTCCGCCACCGCGCCTTCCGGGGAGAAGGTGGGAGCATGACCACCGTCACCGCGGGCAGGCACTATGCCGCTCCGGCGGTGCGCGGCACCACCGACTTCGCGGGCACCGCCCAACTGCTGCGGCTCTACCTGCGTCGCGACCGAATCATCTTGCCGCTGTGGGTGCTTGCCTTCGGCCTGCTGCCCGCCTTCTATGTGGCGAGCACCAAGAAGGTCTACAGCACGCCCGCCGAACTCGGCAACTACGCCAAGACCATCATGGACAGCCCCGCCCTTGTCGCAATGTACGGGCCGGTGTTCAGTACCGAACTCGGCTCGATTGCGTTGTGGAAAGCCGGGCCCTACTTCGCGATAGTCGCGATCGCGACGATCCTCACCGTCATTCGGCATACCCGCGTCGAGGAGGAGACCGGACGCGCGGAGCTGGTGGGCGCCACCAGTATCGGCCGCTATGCCGGGCTCACCGCGGCCATGCTGATGACTGCGGCGGGCTGTCTGGCCGCCGGAATCCTGTGTGCCGTCGCGCTTCACGGCAATGACCTGCCCATCGCCGGTTCGGTGGCGTTCGGGTCCGCGCTGGCCGCCTCCGGCCTGGCGTGGGCCGGGGTCGCCGCGGTCGCCGCCCAGGTGAGCACCGGCGCGCGGATCGCGCGCGGGGTGGCCTTCGCAGTGCTCGCCACCGCCTTCGCGCTGCGTGCTGTCGGCGATGCCGGAAACGGTGTGCTGTCTTGGTTTTCGCCGCTCGGCTGGTGCATCCAGATGCGGCCGTACGCGGGAGAACGCTGGTGGGTGCTGATTCCGCTGGCGACGGTTGCCGTGCTCACCACCGCGGCCGCCTACGCGTTGCTCAGCCGCCGCGATACCGGCTCGGGCATGCTCGCCGAGCGGCCCGGTCCACCCGTCGCCGCGCCCACGCTGTCCGGCCCGACCGGGCTGGCGTGGCGGCTACAGCGTGGCTCGCTGCTGGCCTGGTCGATCGGCTTCCTGCTGTACGGCATGTTGATGGGCAGCGCCCTCAACAGCGTTGGCAAGATGCTCGACAACAACAGGTCGATCCGCGATCTCCTCGCCCGGGTCGGTGGCACGGATGTGCTGGCGAATTCGTTCATCACCTTCGCGATCGCCATACTCGCCATCGGGGCCGCCGCCTACTCCATCTCGGCCGTGCTGCGGCTGCATGAGGAGGAATCCAGTCAGCGGGCCGAGGCGACGCTGTCCGGGTCGGTGAGCCGGGAGCGATACGCGTTGAGCCACATCGGCTTCGCGCTACTGGGCCCCGCGGTGGTACTGCTGATCGCGGGCGCGGCCATCGGGGTCATCTACGGCTTGATGGCCGGTGACCTAGTGGGCAAACTGGGCGACGCGCTGGGCGCGGCGGCGGTTCAACTGCCCGCGGTGTGGGTGCTGACCGGGATCACGGTGGCCATCTACGGCATCGCGCCCCGATTCACCCAGGTCGCCTGGGGCGTGCTGAGCGTCATGCTGGTGATCTTCTTCGTCGGTTCGCTCGACGGGCTGCCGCAGTGGGTCGTCGACGTGGCGCCCTTCGTTCATCCGCCGAAGCTGCCGGGCTCGGCCTTCGAGGCAGTACCGGTGCTGTGGCTGCTCGGCGTCGCGGCGGTGTTGCTGACGGTCGGCGTCGTCGCCTTCCGCCGTCGCGACCTGCGCTGAAACAGCAAGCGCCCCCTCCAGGAGCCACGTCTCCTGGAGGGGCGTTTTGTAGACGATCGGTTATGCTGTTGATCTTCTCAGCATCATCGGCCTTTCGGTTGCCGCCTTGCCCGCACAGGCGGAGAAAAGCCCGGAGCCGACCGCGCAGTACGCGCCGACCCCGCTCCTTCTGGACGCCTGCGGTTCCATGCATCGTCCCGATCCGCGGTTGCCGCCATCGGTGCCGCCGGAGTCGGCGTCCTAGCCATGATCACCGGCTGGCTCGTCGCGCGCAGACGGCGCGGCTAGCGCGGACAAAGTTCCGCCCGCGGCACCGAGAGATTACCCCGGTGCCGCGGGCGGAACGGTCGGTGGAGCCTCGGCGCCGTGGATCGCGGGCGTCAGCGCGTAGGGTCGATACCGAGCTTGCCCGCGAGGCGCGCGAGGTAGGCGCGCACATCCTCGGCACTCCGGTCCGGCAGGCCGAAAACCGCCTCGGTGACACCGAATTCGGCCCACTGGGCAAGCTGGACGGCGTCATGGCGACCGGCCAGCGCGACGACCTCGGGTGTGCCCGTGCGGTCGTGTTCGCGCCAGACACGGTGCAGCAGTTCGATCTTCGTGTCCAGACCGTCCTCGGTCGGCGTGGTGAGCCAGCCGTCGGCGTTCTTGGCCAGCCAGGTGAAGGACTGTTCGGTGCCCGCCGCGCCGAGGATCACCGGAATGCGCTTGCGCACCGGCTTCGGCCACGACCAGCTCGGCCCGAAGTTGACGAACTGACCGTCGAAGCTGGCCTCTTCCTCCGACCAGATCGCGCGCATGGCATCCAAATGCTCGCGCAACACCGTGCGGCGCTTGTTCGCGGGCACGCCATGGTGGGCGAGTTCGTCGGTGTTCCAACCGAATCCGACACCGAGGCTGACCCGGCCGCCGGAAAGGTGATCCAAGGAAGCGAGGGTCTTCGCGAGAGTGATCGGATGATGCTCGGCGGGCAGCGCCACCGCCGTGGACAGAGTGATCCGGCTGGTGACGGCAGCGGCGGTGGCCAGCGCGACCCACGGATCGAGGGTGCGCAGGTACCGGTCGTCGGGCAGGCTCGCATCCCCGGTGCGCGGGTGCGCCGCGGCACGGACCACCGGGATGTGCGTATGTTCCGGCACGTAGAACGAATCGAAACCGGCCTGCTCGGCGACCGCGGCCGCATCGGCGGGCGTAATGCCCCGGTCGCTGGTGAACAACACAATTCCGTTCCGCACCGTACGCTCTCCTATCGCCAAATTAGAACAAGTTCTACCACCTTTGCCGGTCCGCACCAAGGCCGCATACATTGCGACCGCGTCCGCACATCCCGAACCGTGCACCGACACGCCCGCTCCGAACGGCGCGGATGACGACAGGGCACCTTCATGACTAGGTTCGCGTCCATGGTTCCTGACACACTTTTGGGAGGAGACGATACGAGCGCGCCGGTGACTCAACCCCGTGGGCGGCGGGGTTTGCGGTTGCGCCGCGCATCGCGAATCCCTGTGGTCAGTCAGGCCGTCGGCAAGCTCGTCGCCGACCGGCAGGCCACCGCCGACACCATCGTCGCGGCGCCGACGCCGCTGCAGCCGATCGATCTCACCGACGACGCCCGCGTCGCCGAGGTTTTGGATCTGGCCGTGCGCGTCGGCGAGGTGGTGCTGGCCTCGGGCACCAGCGTGATCGACACGACCACCCAGGTGCGGTTCATCGCCGCCACCTACGGCCTATCCCGCTGCAGCATCGATGTCACCTACGACGCGATCAGGATCTGGGCCGATCGCGGTCCGCAGTTACCACCGGCCAGCACCATGCGCATCGTGCACTATCGGTCGCTGGACTTCACTCGGCTCGCCGCGGCCGACCGGCTCACCCGCCGCATCCGCAACGAAGTGGTCGCACCCGAGGACGCGCGCGCCGCGCTCGACGCCATCACCTCGGCCCCGCACCCCTATCACCGCTGGACCGCCACCTTCGGCTGGTCCCTGCTGGCCGCGGCGATCGCCGCCCTGCTCGGCGGCGGCGTCTTGGTGGCCGCGATCAGTTTCGCTACCACGCTGGCGATCGACCGGGTCAACCGCGTGCTCAATCGCTATGGCCTGCCCTTCTTCTTCCAGCACATGGCCGGAGGCGTCATCGCCGCGGCACCCGCGGTCGCGCTGGCCACCCTCGCCGGTCCACTCGGCATCGATGTCGACCCCACCTTGATCATCGCAGCCGGAATCACCGTGCTGCTCAGTGGATTACAGCTGGTCGGCGCGGTTCAGGACGCCATCACCGGCGCCCCGATCACCGCGTCGGCGCGCATGCTCGAGGTGGTGATGATGACCGGCGCTATCATCGCCGGTATCGCGCTGGCGTTGCGCGTCGGCGATCTCGTGGGCGCGACGGTGCCGCCGGTGTATCTGGCCAGCCGCAACTTCACCGACCTGCCGATCACGTTGCTCGCGGGCGCGGTCGCGGCGCTCGCCTTCGCACTGGCCTGCTACGCCGAGCGGCGCGCGCTGGCCGCCGCCGCGTGCAGTGGCGCCGCGGGTACGATCTGCTTTCTGCTGGTGCAGCAGGCCGGGTTCGGTCCGGTGGTGTCTTCCGGCGTCGCCGCCACCCTGGTCGGCCTGGCCGGTGGTCTGATGGCGCGGCGAGCCCTGACTCCCCCATTGGTCGTCGCGGTCGCGGGCATCACGCCGCTACTGCCCGGCCTCAAGGTGTATCGCGGGCTGTATGCCGTGCTCAACGACGAGCTGCTGATCGGAGCCAACCAGTTGCTCGCCGCCATCGGCGTCGGTTGCGCGCTGGCCGCCGGCGTGACGCTGGGCGAATGGGTCGACCGCACGGTGCGCAGGCCGCGGATTCTCAGCCGTTTCGGCTCGTTGCGGCGGCCGATCGTGCGCCGCCGCCGCGCCGATCGCGGGTTCCGGGCGGCATTGCGCGACTCGCGTGCGACCGCGGCCGTGAACCGGTATCGTCGTACCGGTTAGTTAGGCTAGCCAAACACAGCGGCTCCGGATAGTGAGGTGGTTTCGGACATGTCGGAAACAATTCCGTTCTCGACGGCGATCCGTGCCGCCACCGAACAGCAGCACACCGAGGCCGAGAACTCGCGGTTCATGAGCGACATGCTCGGCGGCGCGTTGGGCGTGGACTCCTACCACTGCTACACCGGTCAGCTCTGGTTCATCTACCACGCTCTCGAGGGTCGCTGCGACAGCCTCGCCGACGACCCGATCGCCGGGCCGTTCATCCGCCCCGAACTGGCCAGGATCGCAGAACTCGAACGCGACCTCGCGCACCTGATCGGCCCGGCCTGGCGCGAGAATCTGGATGCGCTGCCCGCGACCGCCGCCTACGCCGCGCGCATCGACGAGTGCGCCCGCGACTGGCCCGCCGGGTATATCGCCCACCACTACACCCGCTACCTCGGCGACCTGTCCGGTGGCCAGGTCATACGCGGCACCGCCGAAAAGCTGTGGAACCTGCCGCATCGCGGCGACGGCGTGCGCTTCTACGTCTTCGACGCGGTCGGCAACCCCGCCGCGTTCAAGCGCGAATACCGCGCCCTGCTCGACCAACTGCCCCTCGATGACCTCGAGCGGCGCCGGGTGCTCGACGAGGGTCAGCGCGCCTTCGCCATGAACACCGCGGTCTTCCAGGAACTGGCCGCCGAGTTCCCGGCCCGGCGACCGTCCTGACCCGAACCGTTCAGTACGCACCCTCGCCGCGTGCCACGGCCCCGATCGTCTTGGCGATGAGCAGCAGATCCAGCACCATCGACCAGTTCTCGACGTAGGAAAGATCCAGTCGCACCGAATCTTCCAGCGACAGATCCGACCGACCACTCACCTGCCACAGTCCGGTGACGCCCGGCTTCACCAGCAACCTGCGCCGCATATTGCCGTCATAGGAATCCACCTCGCGCTGCACCTGCGGCCGCGGGCCGACCACGCTCATCTCGCCGCGCAGCACATTCAGGAACTGCGGTAGCTCGTCGAGGCTGAACTTGCGGATCACCCGCCCGATCGGGGTGATCCGCGGATCGTCCTTCATTTTGAAGAACACGGGGTTGCCGCCGTTGCGCTCGATGAGTGCCGCGATGTTGCTGTCGGCATTCACGAACATGCTGCGAAACTTGATCATCCGGAACGGCTTTCCGCCGCGCCCGATCCGCTCCGACAGGTAGAACACCGGACCCGGGCTGGTCGCCTTGACCGCCAGTGCGATACCGAGCAGCGCCGGTGCGATCGCCAGCAGCACGGCGGCGGCGAAGCACACATCGAACACCGCTTTGCCCGTCGACTTGGCACGGTCGTACTGCGGTTTGGCGATGTGCAGCATCGGCATGCCGGCCACCAGTCGATTGGTCAGCCGGGTGCCCGCGATGTCGACAACGCCGGGGGCGACGATCAGCTCGACCCCGAGCGGGTCGAGTTCCCAAGCCATTCGACGCAATTCGAGCGGACCGAGGTGATCGGTGGCGGTCACCGCGACGGTGTCGGCGCCGCTGCGGCGCACCGCCTCCAGTACCGACCGGTCGTCACCGACGACAGAATACGTACGGCCCGACGCCTCGAAATCACAATCGATGTTTTCGTTGACGCCGTTCGGAATACATACCCCAACGACCTGGTACCCGGAAGCCGGACTGCGGGAGAACGCGGTCGCCATCGCCTGCGCCGCCTCGGCACGCCCGACCACGAGCACCGAGGTGCCGTACTCACCGAAATCGCGCCGATGCCGCGCGTTCAGCCGCCACAGCAACCTGCTCACCATCAGCCCCAACAGGCCCAGCGGCAGCGCGATCGCCAGATATCCACGCGCGAACTCGATTTGGAAGATCAACGACGCGATGGCAAGGAAACCGAACAGGCGTAGTGTCGCGGACACCAGGCGCCGGTATTCCTCCGATCCGCTGCCGACCACTTGCGGCGAGCGGCTGTTGCAGACGGCCAGGAAAGTGATCCAGGCGAACGCCAGTGTCGCCGAGACCACGGAGTAGCCGACCTCGTACGGCATCGGCCAGGCCAGCGGTGGCGCCACGGGCCCACCGAAGCGAATGATCTGCGCCAGCGCGACGGCGGCGATGATTACCACCAAATCTGTTGCGGCCAAGCGCTTTACATACTCGGCCTGCCACCGTTCCCGTTCCGAGCGCGGCGTAGCGTGCGGCGCTCTGGACAGATCCAGATCGTCGCCGTCGGTGAGCTCGAAGCTCATGAAAGACGCACCTCCCCCTGGGAGAGAGAATTTGTTGCCCCCGATCTCCATCGATCGGTCCCCTCGGCACAGCCTGACCGCCTGGGGTGTCCCGTCAGTCGGTGGCCAGAAGGAGATTGTTACAGAACGCAATCCGTTTCACCTGTCGAATAACAAGGGCCGCAAAGTGTTCCACGAAATAGCCGACAGAGGGCCGGTTGGTATTCTACCCCAGCACCTGAGCGCCGACCTCGACGGCAAGAAGGCAGGTGGCGCACGTGCGCCACGTGTGGCCGACGTTCTCACTTGGGCCTTTACCGCCCCGGCATAGCATTAGCCGGCGGGACGCTACCGGCCGGAACACCCCGAAAGTAGTCCGGAAACCGTTACCACACAATCAATTTCGACAGCAACACGCAGGCAGTTCGTTGTAACGTCTCACTGGATCGCGCCGACGTCACGGCCATGCCGGTAATGCGCCGGACGATCAACTCAACCGCAGAAGGCGGTGCCTGCATGCGTTGTCGACTGTGCGATTCCGAGCGCCTGTCGAGCGTTCTCGACCTCGGCGCGACACCGCCGTGCGAGAAGTTCCTGGCGGCCGACGAACTCGATCTTCCGGAGCCGACCTACCCACTACATCTGCGGCTCTGCGACGATTGTCTACTACTTCAGATCCCGGCGTTGATCACGCCCGAGGAAACATTCACCGAATATGCCTATTTCGCTTCGTATTCCGAGAGTTGGGTGCGGCACGCGGAAACCTTCGTGCTGAAGGCTATCGAAAAGTTGGGGCTCGGCGCGGACTCGTTCGTGGTCGAAGCCGCCAGCAACGACGGCTACCTGCTGCGGCACGCGGTGGCGGCGGGCATCCGCTGTCTCGGCATCGAACCGTCGGTGAATGTCGGCTCGGCCGCCCGCATGGCGGGGGTGCCCACCGAAACCGCCTTTCTCGACGAAGAATCGGCCGCGAAGGTCCGCGCCCAGCATGGCCCCGCGAACCTGGTTGTCGCCAACAATGTTTACGCGCACGTCCCCGACCTGCGCGGCTTCACCCGTGCGCTGCGCGAACTGATGGCCGACGACGGCTGGCTGTCCATCGAGGTGCACCACGCGCTGAACCTGATGCGCCGCGGCCAATTCGACACCATCTACCACGAGCACTTCCAGTACTACACCGTGCTCTCGGCCCAGCGCGCACTGGCCACCGCCGGGCTGGCGGTCGTCGATGTCGAACTCCTGGAAACACACGGCGGTTCGATCCGACTGTGGGCGCGGCCCGAGGCAGTCGCCGACGCGCCGAGTGCCCGCGTACTCGAGGTGTTGCGCACCGAGGCGGCCGCCGGCCTGAACCATGAGCGCGGGTATCAGGACCTGAAACCCCGCGCCGAGGCGGTGCGGCAGGAACTGCTGCGGTTCCTGCTCGAGCAGCGGGCCGCTGGCAAGCGCGTCGTCGGCTATGGCGCGCCCGGCAAGGGCAACACACTGCTCAACTATTGCGGTATCCGCCCGGACCTGCTGAGCTATACCGTCGACCGAAATCCGTACAAGCACGGGAGATTCACGCCCGGCACCCGGATTCCGATCCATCCGCCCGAGCGGATCGATCTCGATCGGCCCGATGTCGTGCTGATCCTGCCATGGAATCTCGAAGCCGAGATCACGGCACAACTGCGCCACGTTGCCGAATGGGGCGCCCGGCTCGTCTATCCGCTTCCGACCCTGCACTTCGCTGAATTGAACCCCAGCGTCGAATTGAAACCCGGCGTTCGATCGAACCCCGGCATTGAATCGAACCCAAGCGCCGCTCCGGACCGTGGCGCCGCTCTCAGCACTGAAAACACCGAAAGGCCCGCACGATGAAGGTTGTGCTGTTCTGTGGCGGCTACGGCATGCGGATGCGTGACGGCAGCGACGACATTATCCCCAAGCCCATGCAACTGGTCGGTCCGCGACCGCTGCTGTGGCATGTGATGCGGTACTACGCACACTTCGGACACAAGGATTTCATTCTGTGCCTCGGGTACGGCGCCCAGCACATCAAGAACTTCTTCCTGAACTATCAGGAGTCGGTCTCCAACGATTTCGTGATCCGCGACGGTCGAGTCGAGTTGCTGCACACCGACATCAGCGACTGGTCGATCACCTTCGTCGACACCGGCGTCCAATCCGCCATCGGCGAACGGTTGCGCCGGGTACGTCCGTACCTCGAGGGCGAACAGACTTTCTTGGCGAACTACGCCGACGTGCTCACCGACGCACCGTTGGACGACATGATCGCGAAGTTCACCGCGTCCGGTGCGGCCGCCTCGATGATGGTGGTGCCGCCGCAGTCGTCGTTCCACTGTGTCGATCTGAAGCCGAACGGCGAGGTGAAGGAGATCATGCCGGTCTCGCGAATGCCGCTGTGGGAGAACGGCGGATACTTCGTGCTCACCCAGGAGGTGCTGGACCTGCTGCCACCCGGTGGCGATCTGGTCGCCGACGCCTGCGGGAGGCTGGCGGGGCAGGGCCGGTTGTTCGGCTATCAGCACCTCGGGTTCTGGAAGCCCGCCGACACCTTCAAGGAACGCGCCGAACTCGATGCCGGATACCGCACCGGCATGCGCCCCTGGATGGTTTGGGAGAAGCAGCCGGCATGATCGCGCTGACCACCGCGCCGCTCACCGAAATCGCCGTACTCGGAGCACATTGCGACGATATCGCCATTGGCATGGGCGCCACGCTACTGACACTGGCGCGCGGATATCCGGGTCTGCGAGTGCGGGCCATGGTGCTCTCCGGCGGCGGCACCGAGCGGGAATTCGAGGAACAGACGGCACTGGTCGAATTCTGTCCGAACGCGGACCTCGACCTCACCGTGCTCGATCTCCCCGACGGCAGGGCGCCCGCATACTGGGACCGAATCAAGTACGCAATCAAGGACTTTCGCGATCAGACGCAGCCGGATCTGGTCTTCGCCCCGCAGCGTGGCGATGCCCACCAGGACCATCGGCTGCTGGCGGAACTGGTACCCACCGAGTTCCGCGACCACCTGGTGCTCGGCTACGAGATCCTCAAGTGGGAGACCGACACTCCGGCACCCGCCGTATTCCACCCGGTCACCGTCGAACTCGCCGAGGAGAAAGCGCGGCTGTTGCGCAAGCACTACCCGTCGCAGGCGGGTCGTGACTGGTTCGACGAGCAGGCGTTCACCGGCCTGGCCCGACTGCGCGGCGTGCAGTGCCGGACCGGGTACGCCGAGGCATTCATGGTCGACAAGGTTGTCCTGAACTTGGGAGCGATATGAGCATGCGGGTCTTGGTTACCGGCCATCAGGGCTACCTCGGCACCGTCATGGTGCCGGTCCTGCGGGCCGACGGACATGAGGTGGTCGGGCTCGACTCGGGGTTCTTCGCCGTCTGCGTACTGGGCGCGTTACCCGGCGATCCACCCGGCTTGACCGTCGATCTCCGTGATGTGACCGTCGAGCAGCTGACCGGTTTCGATGCGGTGATCCACCTCGCCGCGCTGTCGAACGATCCGCTCGGTTCGTTGGATCCGGAGATCACCTACGCCATCAACCATCACGCGTCGGTTCGGCTTGCCCGGCTCGCGAAAGCGGCAGGCGTGCGGCGCTTTCTGTACGCCTCCACCTGCTCGGTGTACGGCGCGGCGGGTGACGAGCTGGTCACCGAGGACGCGCCACTGCGGCCGATCACGCCCTACGCGGAAAGCAAGGTGCGCGTCGAGGACGATGTCGCCGCGCTCGCCGACGCCGACTTCACACCGGTATTCCTGCGCAACGCAACGGCATTCGGCTTCTCGCCGCGGCTGCGCGCGGACATCGTGCTGAACAATCTCGTCGGATACGCGGTGCTCACCGGCGAAGTCAAGGTGCTCTCCGACGGGACACCATGGCGGCCGCTGGTGCATGCCGCCGATATCGCATCGGCCTTCGCCAACTGTCTCACCGCGCCGACCGCGGCAATTCACGGCAAGGCGTTCAATATCGGCTCCGAGGTCAACAACCTGACCGTCGCGGATATCGCGAAGGCAGTGGTGGACGCGGTGCCCGGATCGCAGCTGAACATCACCGGGGAAAGCGGCGCCGATCCTCGCTCCTATCGCGTCGATTTCTCCGCCGCGCGCGAGGCCATCGGCTTCCGCGCCGCGTGGGGCGTGCCCGCGGGCGCGCGGCAGCTGTATGAGGAATACACCGCGAGGGGGCTCACCAGTGACGACTTCTTCCACCGGTTCACCAGATTGCCGCACCTGGAAAGACTCCGGGAGACCGGGGTTCTCGACGCCTCGATGCGGTGGGTCGGCACCGGGCCCGCGGTTATGGCACCCGCGTAATCAGCTGCCGCCAACTGCGTGCGGCCCGGTCGCGGGCGGAGACGACAGTAACCGGCAGCGGCCAGACGATGGCCAGGTCCGCGTCGTCGTAGGCGACGCCGATGTCCTCGGCCGGATCGTGCGGGCGGTCGATGCGGTAGCACACGTCGGCCGTCGCGGTCAGCGCCTGGAAGCCGTGCAGGAATCCGGGCGGCACGTACAGGTGCCGGAATTCGTTGTCGTCGAGCAGGAATGCCTGCTGCCGTCCGAACGTCGGCGACGCGGGCCGGATATCGACGAGCACATCGTGCACCGCCCCGTGTGCGCAGCGCACCAACTTCGCCTCGCCGCGACCGGATCGTCCGTGCATGCCGCGAATCACGCCCCGCAGCGACCGCGATTGCGAATCCTGCAGAAACGATGCCGCCAAGCCCGGCGTACCGAGCTGGGCGTCGAACTCTTCGGCATCGAAAGTCCTGGTGAACAGGCCGCGTTCGTCGCGAGACGGTTCCGGCGCCAGCACCAGGACATCGGCGAGATCGGTCTGCTCGATACGCACGTGGCCATGGTGTCACGAATGTGGCCGTCGTGAATACCGCCCGTGGGTGCCGCGGCTGTGGGAGTGTCGAGCTGACAACTGTTCTCGATCTCGGCAAGGTTCCGGCCGCCGATTACTTCCCGCGCGCCGACGCACCGATCGGCGCCGACGAGGACACCCATCCGCTCCGAATGGACCTGTGCGGCGCATGCGGTCTTGCGCAGCTGGCCGACGATGACACCCGCACCGAGGAACCCCGGGGCGTCGAGCCGCGGGCACTACGCGATCAGGCCGTCGCGGCCGTCGACCGCGTGGCACAAGCGGGCCTGCTGCGCGGGACCACCGTGCGCGAGTTCGGCAGCCCGCATGGTGGTACGTGGCTGCCGCTGCTGGCCGAACGCGGCTTCCGCGCCGTCTCCGGCGCCGCCGATATCGTCCCGGATTGCTTCGGCATCATGCACGAGCCGGATCAGCACGCCGCATTCCGGGAGCGCGCTGCGGCCACCGCACCGGGCGGCCTGCTGTTGATCCAGTATCACTCGGTGGCCACCATCGTCTCGGCCGGCCAGTGGAACGCGCTGCGGCACGGACACTTTGCCTACTATTCGCTGTCCGCTCTGCGCCGGTTGCTCGAGGTCGTCGGTATGAGCGCGGTGACGGCATGGGGGTTCGACCTGTACGGCGGCACGGTCCTGGTCGGTGCGGTGCACGGCGAAGTCGCGCCGGACGATGCGGTGCATGCCCAGCTCGCCGCGGAGGCCGGGCACACCGATCTTGCCGCGCTACAACGCCTCCAGCACACGACCGATCAACATGCCACGGCGTTGCGGCAGTGGCTCGAAGCCGCCGCACGGCGTGGCTCGCGGGTGTACGCCTACGGCGCCGCCTCCCGCGCGGTGGCACTGTTCAGCCTGGCCGGACTGCACCGCGGTCTCGTCGCCGCGGTAGCCGACGCCGCACCGGCCAAGCACGGTCGCCGCATGCCGGGCACCGATATCCCGATCATCGCGCCCGCCGAACTCGTCTCGGCCCGACCGGACTTCGTGCTGTTGACACTGCGCGATCTGTTGCCGGAGGTGCGGGCCGCATTCCCCGAGCTGGAAGGCCGCTGGGTGCTCGACGACCCCGAAGGCCCTCAGAAAGAAGGTGACAACTTGCCTTGAACTCGATTGACCTGACTTATTGATTTACCGCCACCACGCCACCCAGGACGATCGAAGGGCTTGTCGCCCTCGACGCTGGGGGTCGGTACCGAGCGCGGCAATGCGCTCGGTCTGGTGCTGGGACCACAAGGGGTACACAGTGAGGGAATCCATTCCGCTCCGTCGCCGAGGTCTGCGCATGTTCGTCATGACCTCCGTCGTAGCCTCCGGCTTGATATTCGCAAACGGCATCGCTGGGGCTGCCGTCGATAGCACCAATTCCGTCGTCGACCACAGTGACCGTGTGGTCGAGGCGATCCAGTCCGACACCCGGATCGACTTCGTGCCACCGCTGGACGGAAATCCGTTGACCCGCGAGTGGTTCCACAACGGCGAGGCAGGTTTCCGCATTTCGGGCCCGCACGCCGAGGACTGGACCGGTCACGTCACCATCGGCTACCAGGTCGGGTTTCCGGCCACCTTCAACGGCAAGCTGAAGTTCGAATGGGCAACCCCCGGCCTCGGCCTTGACCTGGGCGGCGCCGATGGCGCGTTGCTGAACATCGAAGGTCTGATCCCACGGGGCGGCGTCGAACTCGAAGTCGGCTTCGGCCCCGGCATTCAGACAGTCGAATGCGCGGGCGGCGACGTCTCCGGCAGTGCGGGCTTCGTCCGCATGTCCGGCTTCCACGGCACCGTCACCGGTGTCCTCGGCCCCACCAACATTCGTCCGTTCGTGCGGGTGGTCGGCTCCAGTGGTGACACCGTGATCACCTACGGGAGGCTCTGGACCATCTGAACCCGATCGACCGAACGCGGTGTCCGGCACGGACACCGCGTTCGGCGTTCAGACCAGGTGCGCGCTCAGAGCAGATCCGGCCGATGCCGGACGGTGGCAACGGTCCGGACACGCAACCGATACAGCGCCTGCTTGGCCAGCCGAGTGTCACCGGCCAGTACATCGGCGCGCTTCACCAGCTCCGGATAGTCGTTGGCGATGCGATGGTGGAACCGGAGCATGTCGGTCAGCTTGCTTACCGTGGAGGTACTGCTGCACAGGTTGAACGACGAATTGCGCCATGCGGCCGTGATTTCCGGCATCCCGTAGAACAACCCGAACGACGCGACCCGCGCGAACAGGTCGACATCCATCGGGAACACCAGGTCCCCGCGCAGCCCGCCGACGCGATCGAAATGCTCGCGACGGAACATGGCCGCCGCGGTCGGCCCGAAATCGGCAGGTCCGCGCCGCACGATCGTGCGCGCCAGAGCGCGCGAGGTCTGTTTGCCTTCCAGTCCGGCCAGTCCGAGCCCGGCTTCCAGCACTTCCCCCGCCTCGTCGATCACCTCGAATCGGCTGGCGCAGATGGCGATCGACGGATCGGCCATCACCTTCAGCTGGGCCGTCAGTGCGCCGGGCCGCAGCACATCGTCGGCGCAGACCACCTTGACCAGCTCCCCGGTGGTGGCTCGGATCCCCGTGTTCCAGTTGTCCCCGATCGGGAGCACGGCGTTGTTGCGGATCACCCGCAGCCGCGGGTCGTCGAACGAGTGCGCGATCTCCGATGTTTCGTCGGTGCTCGCGTTGTCCACGACGAGAAGCTCGAAATCCACGTCCTGGTCGAACACGGACCGCAATGTCGCCGCGAGGGTGCGCCCCGCGTTATAGGCCGGAACGCACACCGACAGCGTGCTCATCCTGGTTACTCCCTAGACGGTGGACCGGCGGACCGGACCGCTTTCGACCAACTTGAACACCCGCTCCAGGCCGGCCCTGCTGGCATCGATCTGCTCGACAGCCCTCTGCCGCAACGGATCCCGCACGGCGGGTGCGCCTTCCCACACCTCCTCGATGACGCGGGTGAGGTTCGCTTCGAGCGCCGGATCGTTGAGGTGTACCACGCGCATGCCGGTACCGAACATCTGCGCCAAGCCGTGGAATTTATCGTCATAATACTCCGACGCGGTGATCCCGACGGCCGGAATGCCTTGCGACAGTGCGAATACCGCGAGGTGGTAAGCACTGGTCACCAGCAGCCGACAACGCGCCACCTGGCGCGCCACATCCTCGGGGGTGCCGCCACGACCGACCGGCGGTAGCGCCCTGGCCACGCCGTCCAGCAACGGGAGCGTGGAAATGCGGTCCTCGGAGGCGTATTCGGAGATGATCAGCGGCACCACACCGGCATTCAGCGCCGTGGCCCGCTCCCGCACCACGTGACCGAGCGTCGACTGGGCCGCTGCGCTCACCTTGGCGTAGTCGGCGACGCGCAGGCACAGTCCGATATCGGCGCCGATCCGCGCGCCGCGCAACCGGTAGCCGAATTCGACGGCGTCATCGCCGGTCACCATGACCCGGTCGGACTCGACACCGAACTTGGTGAGCAGATCCGGGCCGCGCCGTCCTTCGCGCAGCCCGATGAAGTCGGCCTCCGGCAGCACCTCCGCCGCCCGGCGCAGCAGCAGCGGATCGCGCAGCGGTCCCATGCCCTGGCCGACCATCGCGGTCGGAATGCCAAGCGTATGCGCGTGTTCGAGGAGGTTGAGGGTGCGGTTGGCCTGGTAGCGGTCCACATCGGTCATGTAGCCGCCGCCGAGCGCGAGCACCAGCGACGCCTGCTCGACCGCGGCCGGGATCTCGACCGGGAACTCAGCCTCCGGCGTCTCGTCGCGCGCGGCTTCGGGTTCGTCGCGATTGCGTGCGCGTGCGGTGGCCCACATCGCGCGTATCCGGTCCTTCGGTCCGTCGGTAGCGGCGCGCCATCGCAGTGCGGCCGGGCCGACCAGTTTCGATCCGGCCGTGCGCGAAAGCCATCCCTGCCACCCATCCGAGCCCCAGCACCAGTCGGGACCGCAGATCGGTTCCGCCGCGGGCAGCAGCCCCTGCAGCACGGCGGGTTGATGGGTCAGCACGCCGATGCGCGCGTGCGGCCAGCGTTCCCGTAACCGCTCCACCGTCATCGCCATCATCGCGATGTCGCCGCGGTTGCGCAGCCAGTATTCGCCGTTCTCGACGAGTATCCGAATCTCCTGCTCGTCGATGCCCGCACGATCTATCACCGAATGCTCGGTCCCCACAGTCCAGTCCTCCCGCCGGTCCCCCGCGGGTCGGCTCGTGCCGAGCACGAACTCGCTGTGAAATCTACCCCACCCGAGGGGTGTGGGCCAGCGCCGCGAAGATCCGTTCCGGTGGGTTTCCTTCCCTAATCCGTTGTGCGCTTCGCGATCTAGCCGACATGAATGGCGCGCACCCGACGCCCCCGGCGAAGGCCGTGCAGTAGTCGATGAGATCGTCCATCGGCACATTCAGGCGACCGCCCTGTTTCTCCACGATGACCCATTCCAACACGGCGCGTGACGCCGCGCGATATCGAGCCGGGCAGCCGAATTTCTTCGATCTCGGCTAGATCCCAGTGAACGATCGAGGGCCGGTTGGCCGCGCTCCGACAGCCGCCCGGAATGCCGGAAGTCACTTAGACTATTGCGCGGGAAGCGAGTTCGACAGGAGGCCCGCCCCAGGATCATCAGTCGTAGGGGGCAAACGGTGATGGCATCGACCGGGCCGCTCCGGGTACACATGACGGGGTCCGAGTGGTTCGCGGCGGCGCCGGGCGGACTCAACCGGTACTTCACCGAACTCTTCCATGCACTCACCCGGCAACCGGACATCGAGGTGTCCGCGGCGGCCTTCGGCAGGATCTCCACGGACACCGTTCCCGGGGCCGGATCCTGGGGTCCGATCGGCGGATCGACGGCGCACCGGGCGCGCACTGCGTTCCTGGATCGCACCGAACTCCATCGCGCATCGGTACTCGACCGACATTTTTGTCTGTATGGGCCCGCGGCGATCGATCGGCGCGGACGCGTGCCGCTGGTCGTGCACTTTCACGGTCCGTGGGCCGCCGAGAGCAGGATGAGCGGGCAGAGCGAACTCGGCGTCAGGACGAAGTATCTGATCGAGCGCGGCCGGTATGCCGGTGCGAACCGATTTGTAGTGTTGTCCAATCACTTTCGCGATGTGCTCAGTGTTGACTATCGGGTGCCCGCCGACCGGATCAGCGTCATCGCCCCCGGCGTCGACCTGAGCCGCTTCCAGGTAGCCCCGATACCGACCGGTACCAACCGCACCGTGCTGTGCGTGCGCAGGCTCGAGCGCCGGATGGGCATCGACACCCTGCTGCGCGGCTGGCCCGGCGTTGTCGCCGAGCACCCCGACGCTCGCCTGGTGCTGGTCGGATCCGGCACAGCGGAACGGGAATTGCGCGCCCGAGCCGCGAGCATCGGCGACTCGGTCGTCTTCGCCGGGCACGTGGCCGACAAGCGGCTTACCGAGCTGTACGAACAGGCGGCGCTGACCGTCGTACCGACCACCGCACTGGAGGGGTTCGGTCTGATCGCGCTCGAATCCCTCGCGGCGGGTCGCGCGCCGATCGTGACCGACTGCGGTGGGCTGCCGGATTCGGTTCTCGGACTGGATCCTTCGCTGATCGTGCCCGCTGGCGACGCCGACGCACTCGGTAGCCGAATCATTGCCGCCCTGTACGGCAAGCTGCCGACGCCAGCCGAATGTCGCGCCCACGCAGAAACTTTCTCGTGGGATGTCACAGCGGAGCGACATCTCACGATGTACCAGGAATTAAGGCAATGACTCCTCAGGGAATGACCAAAGCCCTCTTCCTCGCGCATACCGCCGCCCCGTCCGGTGCCGAACTGGCCACCCTGCGGTTGGTCTCGGCGCTGCGCGAGCGCGGGCACACCGAAGTTACGGCGATTTATACGGAGGACGGCCCGATGGTCGGACGCATGCGGGCACGCGGGATCGAGACCCGCGTGCTGCGAGGCGGATTCGACAGTCGTGCCATGACCATCGGATCGGGTCCGATTCGGTTGCTCGCCGGATTCGTCGCCCTGCTCCGGCTGGGTTGGACGCTGGGCGCCACCGCTCGCGAACTACACGCCGAGGTACTGGTCGCCGAGAGCACAAAGGCACTCGTGATGGGCGCGGTCGCCACCCGCCGCGCGGGCATTCCGCTGGTCTGGCAGGTGCACGACCGCATCGCGGCGGATTATTTCGGCCGGGTGCCGACCCTCGTCGTCCAGACCCTCGGTCGGCTGGTGGCTCGCGGCTATATCGCCAACAGCCGAACGACATTGGCGACACTGCACACCGGCCGACGCCCCGCGATCGTCGCCTACCCGGGCATCGAACTCGACACGGACACGAAGGCCCGCGCCATGCAGCGTCCGCCCGCGGAAACGGTGGTCGCCGTCCTCGGCCGACTCAGCCCATGGAAGGGCCAGGACGTGTTGCTGCGCGCCATCGCCGCGACGAAAGTTCGCCCACGCCAGGTCATTTTGGTCGGCGGCACCTTCTTCGACGAGGAGCCGTACCGGGCCGAGCTCGAACGACTCGCCGACGAACTCGCGCTGCCGGTGACCTTCACCGGCCATGTCGAAGATCCGAACCGCTACCTGCACGGCGCGGACATCCTCGTGCACTGCTCGGTGCTCCCCGAACCCTTCGGCCAAGTCGTGGTGGAAGGCATGCACGCGGGTTGCGCGGTCGTCGCGGCGGGCCCCGGCGGTCCAGCGGAGATCGTCGAGCCGGGCGTCAGCGGGCTGCTGGTGGACGGCGGCGACGAAGGACAGCTCACCGCGGCCTTGGACACCCTCATCGGCGATCCCGACCTGCGGACCCGCCTCGCGACAGCGGGCCGCGCCCGCGCCGGACGCTTCGACATCGCGGAATCGGCGCGGCTCGTCGCCGCCTTCCTCGACGACCTCATCCAACGCAACGGCGCTGCGGGACAGCAGAATCCGCGAGAACGGACTCCGCATGTCTGAGCAAAGACACGCAGCGGGCAAGCCCTCGTCCCGCCACCCCCCGCTGCCCTCGACCACCGGCGGCGCACATCGCAAAGACACCCCCGGGCGCGGTAGCGCCGGGGGCGGCGCGCACCGCTCGCATGCCATCGTCTCCGTGCTGCGCGATATCGGCTACGTCACCTTCGGCAAGTACGGGCAGTACATCATCACGCTCGTGACGGTGCCGCTGATCGCCAGGGTGCTCGGTGCGCACGGCCTCGGCCTGCTCGCGATCGGCATGTCGTCGTACTTCATCGGATCGCTGCTCGTCGATCTCGGCATCACCTCGTTCCTGGCCGCGCGCGTGCACGATTCGCGCGAACCCGACCGCGAACGCATCGCGCACATCAACCAGCTGCGCGGCGACTACCTCGCCATCCGGGCCACCATTCTCGGACTTGTCGGCGTCGCACTGCTGATCAGCCTCGTGGCCTTCGCGCCGGTCCAGGTGAACATGATCCTGCTCGGGCTTTTCACGGGCGGTTTCTGGTCCATCTCCGAGGACTGGCTGCTGATCGGGCAGGGCAGGTTCGCCTCCTCGACCGCGTATCAGGCGGTCGGCCGGATCGGCTACCTCATGCTGCTCGTCGCGGTGCTGCCGCGCATCCCCACCGCGCAGGTCGCATTGCTCTGCCTACTCGTGTCCTCCATCCCCACCGTCATGCTGACCTGGTGGGACTCGCTGCGCACCTTCGGCGCACCCGCGCGGCCGCGGCACTACCGCGAGGTATTGCGCAGGGGCACACCGGTATTCACCTCGCGCCTGCTGGTGACGACCTACGGGCAAGGTGCGGCGGCGGTGTATTCCGCCGTCCTGGACGCGGTCTCGCTCGGCCTGTACTCCGCTGGTGATCGGCTGGTGCGGGCCATCCAATCCACCCTCGACCCCATCGGCTTCGCCCTGCTGCCCCGCATGGCCAAGCGCAGCGCCGACGACCACTTCTGGCGCCGCGCTATCCAGGCGTTGGCAGCCTGTGTCTGCGCCGCCACCGTCGCGGCCGTCGCCGTGTGGCTCGCCGCGCCCATGCTGATCCATCTCGTCTTCGGCGACGACTTCACCGCGGCGGTCGGGCTGTTGCGCGTCGAGATCTTCATGCTGCCCGCCACCACCATCACCTCGTTCATCACCACCGCCGTGCTGCCGGTGCGCCAGGACACCATCGGCGTGCTGATCGGCGCGATCCTCGGCACCTGTGTGGCGGCCGTCGCGCTGGCCGTCGCCTTCCATACCCGCTCGGTGTGGACGTTGGTCTACGGCAGCGTGATCGTCGAAAGCACTGTCGCGGTCTGGTATGTCGCCCGTATCCGCAGACTCATCGTCCGCGAACGCACGGTGCCGGCCACCGGTCCCGCGGTCGCGCTGATGCGCGAGGAGGGCGTGGCGTGAGGATTCTCTACGTCGGCGACGACTGGATCGGCAGCAATGCCCGCTCGCTGGCCGACGGATTCCGGCAGGCCGGGCACGAGGTGGTCGTCATCGACTCCACCCCGGTCACCCTGCCGACCCGACTGTCACCGCCGTGGGTCTATGCCAAGGCCACACACCGGCGAGCGCCGTGGACCATCGCGGACGTGCACGCCGAAATCGACCGTGCCGCAGCTGATTTCCAGCCCGAAATGCTGTTCGCGTTCAAGGCCGTACACCTCGACCAACAGCGCCTACTTGCGGTGCCCGCGCGGTGGCACGTGCACTACAGCCCCGACGATGTCGCCAATGCCGAGAACACCAGCCCGGAATACCTCGCGCACGAATCCGGCTGGGATCTGATCGTCACCACCAAGCAGCACAACGTGGCGGAACTGCGCGCGCGTGGCGCCCGTGCGGTGACCTTCGTGCGCAGCGCCTACGACCCGGCGTGGCATCATCCCGCCGCGCGGCGCGGCGCGCGGCAGTTCCTCGTCGGCTTCATCGGCGTCTGCCGGCCCGATCGCCGCGCCGACATGATCGAGTTGGCCCGCACCTACGGTGACCGGATGCTGGTTCGCGGGCCGGGCTGGCGTCGCGTCCCGGAGTTGCGCGCCACCCACGCCGCGGTCGCGGGACCCGTGTACGGCCAACACTATTCGGCGGTAATCGCGGACGTGACCGCCAATCTGGTGCTGCTCAACTCCGACAATCGCGATACCCACACCTGCCGCACCTTCGAAGTCCCCGCCGCGGGTGGGCTTTTCGTCGGCCAGCGCACCGACGAGCACGCCGACCTGCTGCGCGACACCGTCGAGTGTTTCCTGTTCACCGAACTTTCCGAACTGCACGACATCCTCGACTGGTGTGCCGCCCACCCGGAGAAGGCGGCCGCGATCGCAGATGCCGGATATCGGCGCATCGCCGAGGGCGGCCATCGCTATGTCGACCGGGCCCGCGAAATCACCGACTCGCTCGGGCCGATTCGTGGTGAGGTGCCGTCGTGAGCGCCTACGCCGAGGTCACGCTCATCGCCTGCGCGCTGGCCACGCTCGCCGTGGCAGCGGCCTGGGTGCCCGGTGTCGCCCGGGTCTTCATTATCGCGCAGGCCGCCTTCTGGTCGCTGTCCTATGTGTTCCGGCCCGTCGTCCTGCTGGTGGTGCAGCCCGATCCACACTACGGCGACAATGTACCCGACCCACGGCTGGCCGAGTACGGCTACGACACCGCCATCGCGCTGGTGCTGCATCACGTCGTGTTCGGTCTGTGGGTGTACGCGTTACTCGTTGTGGGGTACGCGATCTGGTCGCGCCGCCACCGCGTCGAACGCGAGCCCGCGATCGCCGCCGACCCCGATTTTATTCCGGCCTTGGTCGCCATCTACGTGGTCGGCGCCCTAGGGCGCGCCGCATCGATGGCGACCGGCGCCATCGGCAAGGCCGGCGATGTCGACAGTGCGAACCCGATTCTCAACTTCGTCGCCATCCTCGGTACCGTCGCCGCGCTCGGACTGATCATCTTCGCCCGACCCGCGCGGCAACTGACTACCGTGCTGCTGCTCGGCGGACTGCTGGCCGTGGAACTGGGCTGGACCGTGGTCGTCGAGTCCAAGACACCCATCCTGGGCGCCGCGCTTGCGGTAGCGGTCCGCTTCGCCATCCTGGGCTGGACCAAGGCCAAGGCCGTCGGCGTCACCGCGATCGCGGTACTCGGCGTCGGCGGCTTCGGCTGGCTGCAATCTTTCAAAACCACCGAGGTCGCCAAAAGTGAGTCGGCACTGATCAATTCCGACTATCCGACAGCGGTGCAGCCGTTCCTGAGCATCCTGCGCCGCTTCGATCTGCTCGAAGCGGCCACCGACGCCTATTACCACGGACCGGGCTTCTGGCTGACGCCCGACGAGGTGGTCCGACACGCCTCGCTGAGCCTGATTCCCACCCAGCTGCTCGGCGCACAGAAGTTCCAGTCCGGCACCGCGTGGGCCAATGACGTGCGCGGGGCCTCGGTGGACATGACCCGGGTGTCGGTGTCGCTGGCGGAGGGAAACGTCAACGAGGGCTATGTGATCGGCGGCTATCCCGGCGTGGTGGTCTGTGTCGCTTTCACATTCGTGCTGCTGCTGGCCTGGGCGAAATCGCTGTATTCCCGATTCTTCCCGCTTGTGGTGCTCGGTCTGGCCATGACCGGCGCCTCGTCGCTGTTCGAGCGCGGAATCCTGGGCAGCATGGAGGCACTCGGCAAGTTCCTGCAGGCCGCCGTGCTCGCGTGGTTCATCTATTTGCTGGTCAAGGAATATCGGCGCCGCGCGAATCCGCCGCCGATACCACCCCCGGAGCACCGAGCAGCACTTGCCATCACCGCGAAAAGAGGATCCGGGCCATGGGATTGATCGATTACTGGCGTATCGCGCGCAGGCGGTGGCTGATCATCGCCGGTGTGCTGTTGCTGTGTCTCATCGCGGCGGCGGGATATGCGCGCACCGTGCCGACCACCTATGTCGCGTCGAGCAGTATGTACGTGTCGATGGCCACCGGAACCTCGGTGAACGACTCGTATCAGGGCGGACTGGCCGCGCAGCAGCGCGTACGCTCCTACGTCGATCTGGCGAGCAGCGCCACCCTGGCCAAACGCACCATCGACGACCTCAGCCTCAAGCTGTCCGTCAGCGACGTCCAGGGCAAGATCACCGCGTCCTCACCGCCCGCGACCACGATGATCATCATCTCGGTCCGCGACAGCACCCCCGAGCGCGCCCGGGATATCGCCAACACCGCGGTCGCCCAATTCCGCCGCCTCGTCGGTGAACTCGAGACCATCGAGGTCGGCGCCGCCCCCGCGGCTCGGGTCGAGGTGGTCGACCGGGCGGAGTTGCCCACCGCGGCAAGCGGTCCGCAGACCACCCGGCTACTCGCGCTCGGACTGCTCATCGGTCTCGCGCTGGGCTGCCTGGCCGCCTACGTCCGCGACCGCACCGACCGCAAGCTGCGCACCTCCAACGATCTGCAGGCAGTGCTTCCGGTGCCGATCCTCGCCATCATCGACTCGGGCCGTCCCGGCGCCGCCGACGAAACCCGCAGGCTGCGTACTCGACTGCTGCGTAACAGCGACGCCACGAGTGTCCTGCTCACCAGTCTCTCCTCGTACTCCGAGCCGGAAGTGGCACTGGCACTGGCGAAGTCGTTCGCCGACACCGGACGGCATGTAGTGCTGATCGATGCGGACACCTCAGGCGAGGGCGGCTCCCGCCAACTCGCCTCGGACCACTCCCCTGGACTCGCCGCGGTACTGCGCGGGTCGACACCGGTCACCGACGCGCTGATCGGATGGCCGGAGGCCGGGCTCACGGTGCTGCCGCTCGGCAATGCCGACGAACAGACCCCCGACCTGCTCGCCTCCGCCCGGTTTGCCGGGGTCATCGCCAAACTGCGCACCGACTACGACCACGTCGTGGTGCAGGCAGCCCCGGTCGCGCACGCGGCCGATGCCATCGCGCTGGCCCTGCTGTGCGAACACACCATCGCCGTCGTCGAGCTCGGCGCCAGCACCGCCACCCAGGTGCGCGGTGCGCTCGCCACCCTCGGCGACACTCCGCTGACCGGTGCGGTGGCGTTCAGCGCGCCGCCAACCGGCCTGCAGCGCTTGGTGGGGAGGCTGCGGGTATGACCGACGAGGCCGTCCGTCGACGACGACTGCTGGCCGCGACACTGGGGGCCGCCGCGGCTCTTCCGCTCGCGGCGTGCACCACGTCCGACTCGCCCGGTGTCCAATTCCGTTCGCCCCACGTCACCGATGCACCGTCGGCGCGCAACGTCAAGGACTTCGGCGCGGTCGGCGACGGCGTCGCCGACGACACCGCCGCGATCGCGGCGGCGGCCGCGGTCGGCGACACACCCCTGGTGCTGTATCTGCCCGCGGGTCACTACAACGTGCGCTCGTGGCCGGAATTATCCGACTACGCAACGATTCTCGGCGATGGCGCCGACGTGTCGGTGGTGACCTGCGATGCCGACACCACGCTGATCACGCTGCGCAAACGCAACCGGGTGCGGTTCGCTCGGCTCGGCATCTTCATGTCCGGGCCGCGCTCAACCGCCGTCGTACTGTCGGAATGTTTCCGCTGTTCGTTCGACGCGGTGGTGATCCGCGGCAACCATCTCAGCGAAAACCACCCGCGCTTCCTGGAACAGCGCGGCGTCGTCCTCGAGAAGAACACCGGCGGTACCGCGTTCCTCAATTGCGACATCAACAATTTCGGGTTCGGCATCGTCACGTCGTGCATCCAGAACTACGTCACCTCGTCCAAACTCACCAGCAACTACATCGGCGTGCTCGGCGCCGGCAACGACCACAATGCCGGACTGGCCATGACCAACGTCGAATTCGTCTCCGACCACGACCCCCGCACCACCGACAAGCACATTGCGGTCGACGGTGCGGCGAACGACTGGTGGTTGACCAATGTGTGGTTCGAGGGCGCCGATATCGCGCTGTCGATCGGTCAGCGCGATCGCGGCGGTCCGGCCCAGTTCGGCATGATCAACTGCAAGGTGGCCGCCCGCACGGTCGGGCTGGACCTGATCTACTGCCGTCAGCCCTATCTCGCCAATGTGCAGTTCGACAAGGACCTCGACAGGGCGCCCACCGAATTGCGTGTCGACCCGGCGGGATGCCCGGAGGGCACCGCGGTGAACCTGATCTCTAGTGCCACAGACGATTTCAGTCCCGCCGTCTTCCCGGACGGCTGGCATGTCATCGGCCGCGACACCATGCACTCCCCCCGGTTCAGCGGCACCATCATCGGCCGGGCCGGGCGCGGTGACAACGACATCTTCCAGGCGCAGACCGCCGACGGGGCCGTGCGATCGGCCGTATTGTCCAGCGGCGCATGGCTTTCCGATCATCCAGAGAGCGGGATCGTATTGAAGGACCAGTCCGGCGGCTATTGGCGTCTGTCGGTCGGCACCGACGGTGCGGTGAAGACATCCTCGCTCGGCCGACAGCGACCCAGGGAGTGAGCCGTGCCCAACCGCCCGCATTCGTTGTCCGGCATCCAGCTCGGCCCGGCCACCCTGCACGGCGCCATCGTCGTGCTGCGCCCGCCCCGGATCGCCGACTACGCGCAGTGGCGGCGGATCCGGTTGCGCGACCAGCACGCTATCGAGCCGTTCTGGTCCAGCTCACCGCTGGACTGGGCGTCGCGCCATTCCGGAAAGCTATGGGTCCGTGAATGTCTCGCGGTCGGCGCGGAGGCACGTTCGGGGCGGCGACTGTCGATGGTCATCGAGGTCGACGGGCGCTTCGCCGGTCAGATCGACCTGGTGTCGATCGAACCCGACACCGGCAGCGCGGAAATGGGGCTCTGGGTGGATGCCGCCGTGGCGCGGCACGGCCTCGGCGGGCTCGCGGCGTCACTGATTCTGGATTTCGGTTTCGGACCGGCCGCGCTGCAGCGCATCACCGCCCCGATCTCCCCGGCGAACCTGGCCACCGCGCAGGGCGCCGCGCTGATGGGCTTCCAGCGGGAGGCGATGATGACGCGGTACTTCGATGTCGGAGGTGCGCGCCGCGATCACGAATTGTGGGCGATCACGCGGGCATCGGTACCGCCCGAGGGTTTCACCGGGCAGTGGATCGAGCGCCACGACGCGAAGCATCCGTCCTCGGCGGCACCGGCGACGAGGGTGTCCGGCGACGTGGCACTGCCACTGACCACCGTGCTGGTAGCGACTGCCAGGTATTACGCCGGCCGGACGCTGCACATGTTCGATCCGCTGCACACACCGCAGCAGGTCCGGCTGACCGACCCCGATCGACCGGCGGTCCTCGTCCGTAGCCGCAGGCTGTCGGACTGGGCCCCGTGGCGCGGGGCGCGACTGCGCGCTCGCGACGAACTCGACCCGCATCCCGACGGACCAGGGGCGGCCTGGGCCGCGCGACACACCCGACCCCGCTGGTTGCGCGAATTCCTCCGGGCCCGAACAGGTTTGCACTCCGCCGCAGGGCTGGTGCTGGCCATCGAGATCGACGGCGAGTACCGCGGCGAATGCCGCCTCTTCGATCTCGACATGTTCGACCGCAACGCCAGGATGTTCGTGTGGACCGACGCCACCTGCACCGAGCAGACCCGCATGGCGGCGACCCAACTCCTGCTCGACTACGCGTTCGGCACACTCGGCCTGTGCCGAATCGCCACCGCCATCGAACCCGACGATGTCGGCTCGGCCGCGATCGCCGCGCGCGTCGGAATGATCAGGGAAGGCCGGATGCGCTACTTCGTCGGCGCCACTGGACGCCGCGCCGACCACGACCTTTGGGCGGTTACCACACCGGGACCCACCGGCGATGGGTGACGGGCCAGTACGGACGGACTGGTCATCCGGTACCGGCGCCGCGTCACCAGCACGGGTCAATGGTCGTGGACTCGCACGGACAAGTCGCCCGACCTGACGTACAGTGATGCGGAGAATCCCTCGCGCGCAAACAGATTCGTGCCGACGGCGTTCTGTGCGCGTGCTTCCCGACACCTCAGGAGCCGCTCATGGACCATGTCTCGGGTGACATCCCGTCGGCCCATCGCCGACGCTTCACGCGCAGCAACGAACTCCAGTCCCGGCTACATGATCTGGTGCCCGGCGGGGCGCACACTTATGCGCGCGGCGCCGATCAGTATCCGGAGTTCATGGCACCGATCCTGACGCGTGGCAACGGCGCCCGCGTGTGGGACGCCGATGGCAACTGGTATGTCGAATACGGTATGGGGCTGCGTTCGGTCACCCTCGGGCACGGGTTCGTGCCGGTACTCGACGCGGTGACCGCGGCCATCACCGACGGCGTCAGCTTCAGCCGCCCCACCGAGCTGGAACTGCTTGCCGCACAGGACTTTCTGACGTTGGTTCCGGGCGCCGACATGGTGAAGTTCGCCAAGAACGGCTCCGACGCCACCACCGCCGCCGTTCGGCTGGCCCGAGCCGCCACCGGGCGCGCCGTCATCGCCGTCTGCGATCAACCGTTCTTCTCGGTCGACGACTGGTTCATCGGCACCACCCCGATGGACAGCGGCATCCCCGCCGACGCCGCCGCGGGCACCACGAAATTCCGCTACAACGACCTGCCCAGCCTGGCGGCGGTGCTCGACACCGGCGCGGTCGCCGCCGTCGTCATGGAGGCGGCCACCGCGCTCGCCGAGCCGGAACCCGGTTTCCTGCAGGGGGTTCGCGATTTGTGCGACCGCTACGGCGCCCTGCTCATCTTCGATGAAATGATCACCGGCTTCCGCTGGTCGGCCGGTGGCGCACAAGCGGTGTACGGGGTGCGGCCCGATCTGTCCTGCTGGGGCAAGGCCATGGGCAACGGCTTCCCCATCTCCGCGCTGGCGGGTAAGCGCGAATTCATGGAACTCGGCGGCCTGCGCACCGAGCGCGACCGGGTGTTCCTGCTGTCCACCACGCACGGCCCGGAATCGGGCTCGCTGGCGGCATTCCGCGCGGTCGCCGCCGAGTACACCACCGGCGACCCCATCGCCCGCATGGAAGACGCGGGCCGGATGCTCGCCGACGGCGTCAACACGATCGCCGCCGAACTCGGGATCGCCGACCACCTCCAAGTCCTCGGCCGCCCCTCCTGCCTCATTTTCACCACCCGCGACCCCGAAGGCCAACCCTCCCAGGAATTCCGCACCCTCTTCCTCCAAGAGCTCCTCGAACGCGGCGTGCTGGGCCAATCGTTCGTCACCTCGGCCGCCCACACCGAACCCGATATCGCCCACACCATCGCCGCCTGCCGCGAGGCAGCGGCGTTGTATCGCAAGGCCATCGAGCAGGGCGGCGTCGACGGGCTGCTTGTCGGCAGACCTGTCGCTCCCGCGCTGCGCAAGCGCGCGGCGCCCCGCCGAGTCGACTCGGCATGAGCCGCGACCACGAGATCACCGTCGATCGGTCACCGCCACACCGCTCGAACCCGCGGCGTATCGCCGCACGGACAGGAGACCGAATGGACCCTCATCGCAACGACAATGGTTGCTGCCCACCACTATTCGCACGCTCCGAGCGCGTGCCCGGCTTCGACGCCCACCAGGTGAAGCGATGAGCGAGCCACGAGTAGCGATCGTGCACGAGCGGTTCACCGAGTTCGGCGGCTCCGAGGCGGTGGTCGGTGAGTTCGTCGAAACATGGCCGGACGCAGCGGTATTCGCCCCGATCGTCGACCCCGAGGGTGTTCGGCCGCCGCTGCGGACGGTCCACGACACCTGGCTGAGCCGCGCCCACGCCGCCACCGGCCGACGCTCGCACGCCCCGCTACTCCCGTTCGCCCCCCGAGCCTTCCGCCACCTGCCCTTGCGCGGCCGGTACGACGCCGTCCTGATCAGCCACCACGCCTTCGCGACCCAGGCCGTATTCGCCACGGACGCACCGACCATCGTCTATGTCCACAGTCCGGCTCGCTGGGCCTGGGATGCCGAATTCCGGGCCAAGGAGGCAGGCGGGCGCGCAGGCCGATTAGCGCTCACCGCGTTGGGCCATGTCGCCCGTCGCGCCGAACTCCGCGCCGCGTCGCGCCTGACCCACGTCATCGCCAACTCGCACGCGGTCGCCGAACGCATCCATGATTGGTGGGGCCTACCGTCCACCGTCATCAACCCACCCGTACAGGTCGAACAATTCACCACCGACCCCGCGATCCCTCGCGAGGACTTCTTCCTCTTCGCCGGCCGCCTGGTCCCCTACAAGCGCCCCGACCTCGCCATTCTCGCCGCCCAACGCGCGGGCGTCCGCCTGGTCGTCCTCGGTGACGGCCGCTTCCGTTCCCACCTCGACACCCTCGCGGGCCCCGAAACCACCTTCCTCGGCGCCACCTCCTTCGACGTCCTGCTGGACACCTACCGCCGCAGCCGCGCCCTCCTGATGCCCGGCATCGAGGACTTCGGCATCGTCCCCGTCGAGGCAATGGCATGCGGCACACCGGTTCTCGCGGTCGCCAAGGGCGGCGCGCTCGACACCATTCGCCCCGGCGTCACCGGCGAATACATCGACCACGGCACCGACGAACAGATCATCGAAGCCTTCGCCACGGCCATGCGCCACTTCACCCCCGCCACCTACCACCCGGAAACCCTGCGCGCGCACGCAATGACCTTCTCCCCCAACGCCTTCCGTACCAACATCGCCGAAACGCTCGCCGCCACCCTCACCAACGCGCACTGACCCGCCGCTGTCGAGTGGCGGACCCGCCCGGACGCCACCCTCGCCGCGGTTGCCGCGGCTCTCCCCGAAATCCACGCCATGTAGAACTGCGCGGCTCGGCGGCCATCGGACACGGTCGACGGCCGTCGAGCCTAGGGAATGGTGTCGGTTTGGACGTCGGGGTTCAGTCGGAGCAGCACCGCCGCACGGTCGGTCAATACGTACCAATTCCGGGACAGCGCTTCCTGCACGGCGTGCGCGGCCGACAGCAGCGCGACGGCGTCCGAACGACCGATCAGCAGGGCGCCCACCTCCGCGGCGACGCCGCGATCCAGTGCGGGTACCACGGTGTGCGGCATGCCGAGCAACGCCGCCAGGACGTCGAGTTGACTGCCGGGTACCAGTGCTCGCGCCGCGGTCAATACGGCGGCGGGCACGACGATGGTGTTACCGGATCCCGCGGTGGCCCAAGCGATCGCGTGCGGATATGGATCGAGACGGCACCAGCCGAGAACGGCGCCGAGGTCGAGCACGACCCCGGTCAGACTGCTCGGGTTCACGCAGCGCCAGCCGAATACTCGTCCTCGGTGAGGGGCGCCAAGCCTAATAATTCGCGTCCTCGATTGACCATCTCGAGTGGCGGTCTGCCGCCATAGACGCGTTCGATGGTGGCGACGGACTGGGTGCGGTCAATCCGCTGCCGGATCGATTCGGAGACGAACTGGGAGACGGATTCGATCTTGCCGCCCGCGCGCCATTTGTCGAGGGTCACCGCGATTTCCTCCGGCACGGTGACCGTCACTTTCCGCGTTTTGCGCCCGTTCGCCATATCCGAAGTGTACTCGGGTATGGCGGCCTCCTCGGGGGTGCGTGGACGGCCTGGGCGTGGGAAAGTCTCGTCCATGAGAGCGCACCGTCGCATCGCCACCGTCATCGCCGGATTCGTGAGCATCGCGCTGTTGGCGGGCTGCGGCACCGCGGCGGACAGGGGAAACGGACCTACCACCTCGACCGTGGGCGTGATTCCGCTGATCTCGACCGACGATCTGCGCGGCGCGAAGCCCGATGAGATACATCTATTCGGACTCAACGACCTCCATGGCAATCTGCAGCCGCCGGGTGGATCGACCGGCAAGATCGCCGGTTACGACGCGGGCGGGGCCGCGTACCTGGGGACGCATCTGGCGCGATTGAAGAAGGCATATCCGGCGAGCGCGGTGATCGCGGCGGGCGACAATATCGGGGCGAGTCCGCTGATCTCGGGACTGTTCCACGACGAGCCGACCATCACGTTCCTCAACTCCGTCGGACTGGCCGCCTCGTCGGTGGGCAATCACGAATTCGATGACGGCATTATCGAATTGGGGCGCATCCAGCAGGGCGGCTGCGCATTCGAAGGGTGCGCGCCCGGAGCGCCTTTCGCGGGGGCCAAGTTCCCGTACCTGGCCGCGAACGTCACCGATGCCGCGGGCAAACTGCCGCCGGCTTTGCGTCCGTGGACCATGCTCGAAGTCGGCGGTCATAAGGTCGGCGTCATCGGCACGGTGACCCCGGATACCGCGAATATCGTTTTCCCCGAAGGTATTCGGGGCTACCAGTTCGGTGACGAGGTGGCCACGATCAACGCGTATGCGCCCGAGATGACGGCGGCGGGCGCCGAAACCATCGTGGCGCTGCTGCACGACGGCGGCGTCCAGCAGGTGAAGCCGGACGACGCGGTCGACTACAACGGCTGCGCGAACGTCTCCCCCGAGGTCACCGCGTTCGCCACACGTACCGACCCCGCCGTGCGGACGCTGATCACCGGCCACACGCACCAACCGTACGTCTGCGCGATCGACGGCAAGGTGGTCACCCAAGCCGCCTCCTACGGCCGCCTGATCACCGACATCACGCTGAAATTCGGCGCCGGCGGCGTGCAAGCCTCAGCGGTGAATCGGGTGGTGACCCGCGAGGTCACCCCGGACCCGGCCACCGCCGACCTGGTCAACTTCTATGCCGAGCAGGCCAAGCCGCGCGCGGCCCGGGTGGTCGGCACGGCGGCGCAGACGTTGGCGCACGAATCGGCGAAGTCCGGCGAGTCACCGCTCGGCGATGTCATCGCCGACTCGATGTTGGCGGTCACCGCGGCCACGCCGCCCTCGCCCACCGCGGCCGCGCCGCCCTCGCCCACCGGGCAGGCCGCCGCGGTGGCGGCCTTCATGAACCCTGGCGGCGTCCGCGCCGATCTGAAATCCGGCGAAATCACCTACGCCGACATCTACACCGTCCAGCCTTTCGGCAACCAGGTCGTCACGGTCACCCTCACTGGCAGCCAGCTCCTGCGGCTGCTGGAACAGCAGTGGGACAACGTCAGCAAGCCGAACATCTTGTCACCGTCGGGCCTGACCTATGCCTACGTCGATGCCGCGCCCAAGGGCAAGAAGGTGGTCGCCGACAGCGTGCGCATCGGGGGCCAACCCCTCAACACGATCGCCACCTACCGCATCAGCACCAACAGCTTCCTCGCTTCGGGCGGCGACGGGTTCACCGCCTTCACCGAGGGCACCGACAAGACCGTCGGCCCCATCGATCTCGACGCCTTCGAGACGTATCTGCGGGGTAGTCAACCGCTGCAAGCGCCCGCCGCTCGCGCCGAAAAGCGCTAGCGCGCAACACCGGCGGCGGGGCCGACTCGTCGGTCCCGCCGCGCGGATTTCCCGGTGGGTCTATACCTGGCTTGCCGCGAACCAGGCAGCGGGCCACAGGGCCCAGCCGTAGTTCGAGTGCGCCGTCGGATCAATGCCGCTGCCGCACACCGGATCACCGCCCGCGCAATAGTCCGCGGTGCGCCCGACGAATTGACCGGGGACACCCCAGCCTGCCAGCCGCAGCGGATCACCGAACAACAGCACGGCCGCCACCTTCCACTGCAGATCGCCGGGGAGCACGAAGATCCCGGGCAGCGTGGTCACGATGCCGGTGCCGAGCACACCGTGCACGACGGCCGCGCCCTGCGAGTAGCCGACCAGGATGAACCACTGATCCGGGCACATCGCGGACTGCTGGATGACGTGGTTGGTCATATCCTGGGTGCCGACACTGAGCGAGGCCGGATCGAGTAGGTCCGCCGGGTAGTTCACCCGATAGGCGCCAGCGCTCACCGGAAGTGCTTGCAGCAGTGTGCCATACAGCGGATCGCCGATGACCGAGCCGAGGTACCCGGGTTCCTGGGTACCTCTGGCGACGACCACATCGACCGCCGCACAGCCGCCCGCCTGTGCCCGCAATCCGAGATTCGTCGTCACCGTGACTCCGACCGCGAGCAATAGCACAGCGAATGCGCGCGCCACACGCCACTTTTCGAACAGGGATACCTTCCGGTTGACCATCGTGATCACCTCTCACGCCGTTGTGAGAAGCCGAGGTTCTGACGATTGTCAGTGACAATTACTCGGCTATATACACGATGGTAAGAACGGTGGCAGGTGCTGTCGACCAACCGGACTCGAACGATACCGAGTTACCGCGCAATCGTGTCCTGGGCGGTCTCGCTCAAGAGACGAGAACCGCTGCGCCAGTGAAACGTCCGTGAGCGAGATCCGCGAGCGCGCGATCCGCCGTATCCAGGGAGTACCCGCGGATAGTCAGATGTATGCGGTGTTTTCCCGCCAGACTAAGGAATTCGCGCGCGTCGGCGCGGGTGTTGGCGGTCACCGAGCGAATTTCCCGCTCCTGGAACAGATGCCGCTGATAGTTCAGCACCGGGATATCGCTGAGGTGGATGCCCGCGATGGCGAGCACGCCCCCTCGATCCAGCGCTTCCAGCGCGGGCAGCACCAGATCGCCGACCGGTGCGAAGAGAATCGCCGAATCCAGTTGGACCGGAGGACGATCCACCGCGCCCTGTACCGATGCGGCGCCGAGATCCCGCGCCAGCTCGCGCGCGGCCGGATCCCTGGTCATCACATGCACCTCCGCGCCGCGCGCCAGGGCGACCTGGGCGGCGATATGCGCGCTGCCGCCGAAACCGTAGATCCCCAGCCGACCGCCCCGCGGCAGCGCTGCCCGCTGTAGCGCGCGGTACCCGATAATGCCGGCGCACAGCAGCGGCGCGGTCTCGACATCGGAGTAGCCGGTGGGCAGCCGCAGCGCATAAGCCGCTGGGACAGTGGCGAACTGGGCGTATCCCCCATCTGCATCCCAGCCCGTGTACTCCGACTGCGGGCACAGATTCTCATCGCCGCGCAGGCAGTATCGGCACACCCCGCAGGTGTGTCGCAGCCACGCGATTCCCACCCGATCGCCGACCGCCAACCGATCTGCGCCATCCTGGCGAATGTCGGGACCCAACGCCACCACCTCGCCGACGATTTCGTGCCCTGGCACCACGCCCGGCCGATGGACCGGCAGGTCGCCCTCGGCCACATGCAGATCGGTCCGGCAGATGCCACACGCCAGCACCCGCACCAACAGTTCATCCGCGAGGGGCTCCGGCACGGGTTTGTGAACTCGGTCCAACGGCCCACCATCGATCGGCCCCGGCCGCCGCACGCGCCACCCGATCATCGATGCCGCACCTGAAACCGCGCTCATACCGATCACTCCTCGCCGCTCAGCAGGAAAGGTCGCATCGGTGCCGGCGGTCGCCGAGATGACGGCCTGGGCTCAACCCTACCTACTCGGTTTCCGGATGCCACGACACTCACGTTTGATACATTTCTGTATTGAATACACCGATTTATCCGATGGGTCGGATTCCCGGTCCGCCCCGAGGAGGTTCGCCTTGGCGTCGTCCACCGCTGCGGCGGCTCCGGCCAAACGGGTGACCCGCAGACGCACCGAGACCCGAAACCGACTGCTCACGGCCGCCTACGAGGTGTTCGCAGAGGAGGGCTTCGGCCGTTCCACCGTGGAGCGCGTGTGTGATCGCGCGGGGTTCACACGCGGCGCGTTCTACTCCAACTTCACCTCGCTGGACGAGTTGTTCCTCGCGATGTGGGAGCACCGGTCGGCGGCCATGCTCGCCGACGCCCGCGCCACCCTCGACGAGTTCTCGGTCGCGGGCGTGACCGATCTCCGCACTGCGGTCGAGCGCCTGGATCGCGCGGTGCCGATCGACGAGGCATGGTATCGCATCACCGCCGAGTTCACCACGCACGCGCTGCGCACCCCGGCGCTGCGTCAGGTGATGGCCGCCCGCGAGGAGGCGATTGTGGCTGCGCTGATGCCGACCATCGTCGCCGCACTGGCCCGCGTCGGTCGCACCGTCCCCGATTCCGTCGCGCTCGGACAGGCGCTGGTCGCCGTGCACGACGGCACCACCGTGCAGGTCCTGATGGAACCTCGCAGCCGCCGGGTGCGCCGCCGGCGCACCGACCTGTTGTGCCACGTCGTGCTGGCCTACAGCACCGCTAACGAATCCACCACCGAAGGATGATCATGTCCAACTGCAGTCCCGAATTCGCGCAACAGGCAGACGTCATCGTTGTCGGCGCAGGTCTGGCCGGGCTCGTGGCGACCCACGAACTGGTCAAGGCAGGTCGCAAGGTGCATGTGCTCGACCAGGAGAACCGCAATAACCTCGGCGGACAGGCATTCTGGTCGTTGGGCGGGCTGTTCTTCGTCGACAGCCCCGAGCAGCGGCACCTCGGCATCAAGGACTCCTACGAGCTGGCGCTGCAGGACTGGCTCGGCTCGGCGGGCTTCGACCGCGACACCGAGGATCACTGGGCCCGCCAGTGGGCGCAGGCATATGTACGGTTTGCCACCACCGAGAAGCGGGATTACCTGCACGACTTGGGTTTACGCGTGACCCCCCTCGTCGGCTGGGCCGAACGCGGCGGCGCCTTCGCCGACGGTCACGGTAACTCGGTGCCGCGCTTCCACCTGACCTGGGGCACCGGCCCGGAGGTGGTGCGTGTCTTCGCCGAGCCGGTGCTTGACGGCGAGCGGCGCGGTCTGGCGGGCTTCAGCTTCCGCCACCAGGTGGACGAGCTCATCGTCGAGGACGGCACGGTGGTCGGCGTGCGCGGCAGCGTGCTCGAAGATTCCGACCTCGAACGCGGCAAAGCCTCCTCCCGAACCGTTGTGCGCGACTTCGAATTCCGCGCCAAGGCCGTGATCGTGACCTCCGGCGGCATCGGCCACAACCACGAACTGATCCGCCGCAACTGGCCCACCGACCGGCTCGGCCCGTGTCCGGAAACCCTCATCTCCGGCGTGCCCGCGCACGTGGACGGGCGGATGCTCGGCATCACCGAATCCGCGGGCGGCGCCATCGTCAATCGCGACCGCATGTGGCACTACACCGAAGGCATCATCAACTGGGATCCGATCTGGCCGGACCACGCGATCCGGATCATCCCGGGCCCGTCGTCGCTGTGGTTCGACGCCAATGGAAAGCGTTTGCCCGCACCGTGTTTCCCCGGTTTCGACACCAATTCGACCATGAAGGAAATCCTGGCCAGCGGTTACGACTACTCATGGTTCGTGCTCACCCAGTCCATCATCGAGAAGGAGTTCGCGCTGTCGGGCTCCGAACAGAACCCGGACATCACCGGCAAGGATCTCAAGCTCACCCTCAAGAGCCGGGTAGCCAAGGGCGCGCCGGGACCGGTCGAGGCGTTCAAGCAGCACGGCGTCGATTTCGTGGTCGCAAACAATCTGCGCGAGTTGGTCGACGGCATGAACAAGATCGCCCGCGGCCCGCAGCTGGACTACGACGCTCTGGAACGTCAGATCATCGCCCGCGACCGTGACGTCACCAACAAGTACTCCAAGGACGCCCAGTTGATGGCAATCACCAACGCGCGCCAATACTTCGGTGACAAGGCAGGCCGGGTCGCCAAACCGCACCGCATCCTCGACCCCGCGCACGGTCCGTTGATCGCGGTGCGGCTCAACATCCTCACCCGCAAAACCCTCGGCGGCCTACAGACCAACCTCGACTCACAGGTAATGCGCGCAGACAGCACTCCGCTGCCCGGCCTGTACGCCGCGGGCGAGGTGGCCGGGTTCGGCGGTGGCGGCGTGCACGGCTACAACGCGCTGGAGGGCACCTTCCTCGGCGGCTGCATCTTCTCCGGCCGGGCCGCGGGTCGCGCGTTGGCGACGAAACTCGCCTGACCGAACCGGTTGCGCGCGGTCACAATTTGCAGCCCGAGACCTGCCCCTCGGTCTGCCGGGGCTGGGTGGGCGCCGGCGGCGCCGGCGCGGTTGTCAGCGCTTCGACCATTGTCGAACCACCAGCCTGCTCAACGGTATACAGCCGCGAACCGGTGAACCGCTGGCCCGGTGCCAACGAGATCCCCGAGACCTCCACTTGATGTCCAAGAACGTCGGTCACCCTAGCGGCGAACGGTCCCTGTCCCGCACCGGTCAGCGTCCAGTAATTGTCCATCCCGCGGTTGAGCTCCTGCCACCTCCCGCCGGTCGCGTGCCGAATCGCCACCCGCTGGATGGGATTTCCCGAACCGGTCACCAGCATGGCGAACCAGTCCGCGGAGGCATCGGGCTTGATCTCGTAGGACAGCTCGGGCGGCGGATTCGGGTCGCGGACCACGGTGTAACGCACTTGCGCCACACCATCGGAGCGGTCGGCGATCTGCTCGAAGGCGGCGGTGCTCAAATCCAGTTGGCCCGGACCACATCCCGGGCACCGATCGGCAATGAGCACCCGCACGTCACCGCGCGGTCCGTACACGTCGAGATAGGCGCCACACAGGTCGGCGTGGCCGTATTCCTCGGTCGAGACGCCCCCGTAGAAGCCGTCGAGGGACAGTCCGGGAATGGAGCACGACACTTCCGGACCGAACGCGTAGAACCGCGCCTCGCCGGGCTTAGCCGGAACGGACGCGTCGACCGTGTGTCTGTTCACGATGCCGGAACTACGGGCAGGCAATGGCAGTCGTGACGACGTGCCGCTGTCGGCAACCGTGTGTGTGGCATCGCACGACGCCGGATCGGGCCGCGTCACCCAGACCACCACTCCGACCACGGCTATCAACGCACCCGGAGTCGACCACAGCCAACCCGAGCGAAAGTGTCGCTGCTTGATCGGTATTCGGTGCACCGCTGTCCCCAGCTTCCGGCTCACCCAACTCGCGGACTGTCCTTCCTGACCGTTCCAGGAAAGCAGTTGAAACGGCAACGCATGCCTCGAACGAAAATCTTCGTGGTGAAACACTCACTGTTCGGCAATCTCGCCGCAAATAGCCAGCATTCAACTGGACAGCACGGACGAGGGACGGAAAAGATCCGGAGCGTCACCGTTTACGAAGTGACCCTGAGGCGAACATGCGCTCCATCACGAACTGGGACATCTGCTGCTGGAAACCGTGACCGATCTCGCCGGGAGCTCGGCGTGATCGATATAGCAGCGAACATCAGGAATTCCGGGCCGTGGTTCGACGGTATGTCGAGCAGAAGATCTATCCACATGTGGACGAGTGGGAGCGGGCCGAGATGATGCCCTGCACGAGATCTTCGCGGATATGGCGAAACTCGGGATGTGGGTTGTCGGGCTCGCCCAGTGGCCCACCATCGAAAGCGCTACTCGATGTTTGCCGCAGCCATTTACCACTCACCGGTTGCTCAACGCCAACGGGCGTGGCGGGGGAAGAGGGCGCGGCCAGCTTCGTTGGCGACTTCGACGAGGACTCGGGCCAGCCGGGCGGTGTCCAACGATATTCGGTCGCCGCCGATTTGGCCGGAGAGGGACAGGGCGCCGACGGCGGCGCCGCGGCCGCGGATGGGGACCGCGACGCAGGCGATGCCGGTGACGGATTCTTCGTTGTCGACGGCGACGCCCTGGCGGTGGCGGATGCGGGTCAGCTCGCGGTGCAGTTCCGCTATGTCGCTGATGGTTCGGGGGGTCAGCTTGGTTAGCCGCTCCCGGAAGGACGCTTCGACGATGCTCGGCTCCAGGGTGGCAAGCAGCGCCTTGCCGAGGCCGGTGCTGTGCGCCGGCATCCGGCCGCCGAGGCGGGTCGGGATGTTCGCGGTGAAGCGCCCACCCGCCTTGTCCAGATAGAGCACCTCACGGCCGTCGAGCACACCGAGGTGCCCGACCATGCCGGTGCGCTGACACAGATCGTGTAGCAGCGGGCTCACCGCATCGCGAATCTCGTTGTGGTCGGCGGCAAGTCCGCCCAGTTCGAACGGGCGCACGCCGAGGCGGTAGCCGCCGGGGGCGTGCGCCAGCCAGCGCAGCCGGATCATCTGATCCAGGATGCGGTGCACGGTCGAGCGGGGCAGCCCGGTGCGTTCGGCCAGGCCGAGCAGTGTCAGGACCGGCGTCGAACCGTCGAAAGCGTCTAGGATCAGCGTCATTCGCTCGATCATGGTTACCGGTGGTTGATTAGTCCTGGCTGCCGCGGGATCCGCTCCCGTCCCCAGCTCCTCGAACTCGGGGTGAGTCATCACCTCGGACGTCATGGCCCACCTCCTTGTGTAGCTCATACAGCTTAGAAGTGTGGAATCCGTTAACGACAGCCGCCTGCGATCACCACGCTGACGGTGGCGGACGCGCGCAACGTCGAGGCGGCACCGAGGGCGTGCCGGTGGACGAATCCACCTACACAGCAGAAGAAATGGCGGCCTAGAGTTGCTGGGGCCACGAGTGGTCCGGCGGCGCCTGACCGCCTGACCGCATTCAGATCCTGGTTCGACCGGATCTGTGCACGACCGGGGCGTGCGGGGTCGCGGGAACTTCCTCGGTCATCGCGTGCAGCCATTCGCGGGGTGTAGCGCTCGGCCAGCCAGCAGCGGCAGGAAGTTGTCGACGGTCGCGTGGTCTGCCACGTGGTCGTAAGCGGAATGCAGGCACTGGTCGATGATGTCGTCACCGACGCCGTCGAATTCGCGCGCGTTCGCGCGCACGCGACGCCGAATGCAGCGGGCTCGTGACAGAGCTTTGAGACGTTCATCAAATTGCCTGCCCCGACATTACGCGCTACCCTTGCGGCATATATCAACAGCCTTAGTGAGGGTTTTAAATGACCAGCTCCGGGATGACCAACACGGACGGAAACCTCCTCTGGGTCGCGCCGGATGCGTGCACCCTGCCCACCGCGGAGCAGCCGCTACGGGTGGCCGAGTTCGCCGACCTCTTCGCTACGGCACTGCGCCGTAGCGAGCGCATGTCGCCGACCCGACTGCGACTCGAGTTGGCCACGGCACACGAAACCACCGCACGCGAACTGACCGCACGCGAGATCGTCTGCTGCTCGTTTTTCACCTTCACTTTCACGCCGGCGGGCTCGGATTCTGTGCACCTCGATATCGACGTCCCCGTCGCACGGGTCGCAGTACTCGACGGACTGGCCACCCAGGCATCGGCCGCGCGACCGTGATCGGCCGACACGCTACTCAACCGAATCCGCCAAAGTAGAACAGGTTATTGTTTCCCTACCTTCCACGTGCCACGCTGGATCAATGGATCTCGCCGCCATCGAAGCCATTCGCCAGCTCAAGTACCGCTACTTCCGGACGCTGGATCTCAAACGCTGGGACGAGTTCGCCGACACGCTCGCCGTCGATGCCGCGGGCCGCTACGGCACCCACGCCCTCGGCGAACCGCTCATCCTCGACGGCCGCGACGCCATCACCGCCTTCATGCGCGAGAACCTCGGCCCCTCGGTTGTCACCGCCCACGTGGCGAACCACCCCGAGATCACCGTCGACAGCGAAACCGCCACGGGTTCATGGGCTTTCGAGGACACGGTGATCGCCACCGAATACGGCGTCCTGATCCGCGGCGCGGGCTACTACACCGACAGCTACCGCCGCGACGCCGACGGCCAGTGGCGCATCGCCACAACGGGTTACCAGCGCATCTACGAATCGATGCAATCGCTCGCCGACACCCCCAGCTACCAACTGCTCTCCAACATGTGGGCGACACCGACTCCTCGATAGCCGCGCCCGGACCCTGAAAAAACACCACCGCCCCGACGCCGCCGCGCGCTGATCGCCAAAATCGGTCCACTACCGGACCGCTGGCGCTGGACGGGGCCGCGGTGACGGCGGATGCTGCGGATATGTCCTCCCTTGCGCCCGACGAGTTCAGCCAAGAAACCATCTACCTCAATACCGCCTCCTACGGATTGCCGTCCGCGCGGGCGCTGACCGCCGTGCACGAAGCCAACGCGCAGTGGGCCGCGGGCCGCGGCGGGCCGATGTCCCACGACAACCTGATTCCCGAGTTGCGAACCGCGTTCGCGCGGCTGCTGGAGGGTGCGACGGCCGACGACATCGCACTGGGTAGCGCTGTAGCGGGTCTGATCGGACCGGTGGCCAACGCGTTGCCACCGGGTGCCGAGGTGCTGCTCGCGGAAGGTGAATTCTCTTCCGTGTCCATGCCTTTCGTACACCGCGGCGATCTGTCGGTCCGGTTCGTACCATTGGAGCGGCTGGCCGAGGAGGTGCGGCCCGAGACCGCGTTGGTCGCGGTCAGCGTCGTGCAGTCGAAGGACGGCCGGATCACCGACCTGCCAGTGCTCCACGCGGCCGCCGAGGCGCACAACGCGCGCCTGCTGGTCGACGCCTCCCAGGCCGCCAGCTGGGTGCCGCTCCGTTTCGCGGACGCGGACTACTGGGTGTGTGCGGCCTTCAAATGGCTGATCGGCGCCCGCAGCATCGCCTTCTTCGCGGCCACACCGGAAGCGACGGCAGGCGTACGCCCGCTCGCCCCTGGCTGGTATGCCGCCGCGGACCCGTGGTCGGAGCTCTACGACCCGCGCGCCCTCCCCACCACCACTCGGCGTTTCGACGCCACACCGGACTGGCTCGGCGCGATCGCCACAACCGCCGGGCTCGAGCTGATCGAAGAGCTGACCGTGGAAAAGATCGGCGCCCATAACCTCGACCTGGCCGACCGTTTCCGAACGGGTCTCACCGAACTCGGCTACGAGCCGGTGCCCGGCCCCTCGGCGATCATCTCGGTAACCGGCGCGAGCGACGCCGCCTCCGCCCTCGAACGAGCCGACATCATCACCTCCGTCCGCGGCGGCGGCCTCCGCTTCTCCTTCCACCTCTACAACGACACCACCGACGTAGACCGCACCCTCAACGCCCTGCCCGAGCGCTAGCCCCTCATCGAGTGGTGCGTGGCCGCGGCGCATGTCGACTTCAACTCGCGATGGTGTGTCACTCCCCATCTGCTGGGTGGCGACGAGAACCCAGCGCAGCGGTCGGCTGAACCGCTGCGGCGTCAGTCGGCATTGGAGACTGCCGCCGAGTGCTTGATGACGTGCGCCAACGACGGCTGTGGCATCGGCTAGGTTGCCCTCGGCGGGTGGGCGGCCGGGGTGGTGATGAGTGGGAGATCAAGGGCGGTAAGGATTCCCGGAGGCGCCTCGACCACGGCGGGGACGGCATTGACGATGCGCATGGCGGTGGCCAGCAGCGTGCCGTGGTTGTGGTCGCCGTGTGGGCTCGAGGTGACGAGGTCCATGGCGTAGCCGGGGTCGCCGGTGATCTCGACGCGGTAGGAGCCCTCGGGGTGAGCGGGTTGCGGCCAATCCGGGCAGAGGTCGGGGCGTAGGCGGGTGACGTGCTCGAGCACGGTGACGGGCGTGTCGCCGACCATGCCGCGCACCTCGAAACGCAGTGCGGCAGCAGTACCTTCGGCAATGTGGCCGGTGACGATGTCGAAGGAATCGGGTGCCGGATTGCGCTCGTAGGTCTCGGTGACGGCATCGAGTGTCACGCCGATTCCGGCCGCGAGCTGACGCACGGTGCCGCCCCACGCGAGTGACAGCACGCCAGGCTGCAGCAGCAGCGGGATGTCGTCGAGGGGTTTGCCGAAGCCCATGATGTCGAACATGACCTCGCGATTGTCATAGCTCGCATAGTCGACGATCTCCAGGCAGCGCAGTTGTTCGATGCTCAGGCAGGTGCCCGCGAGGGCAAGTGGCAGCAGGTCGTTGGCGAAGCCAGGGTCGATACCGTTGACCCACAGCGACGAATTACCTTGGGCCGCAGCCTCCTGTACCGGTTTCAGCAGTTCGTCCGGCAGCACACCGTGGGGATATTGGAAGAACACCGGCGCACAGGCGACGACGTTGATTCCGGCGCCGAGGATTTTGCACAGGTCTTGTACCGCCTCGAATAGGCGGTTGTCGGTCATGGAGCAGTAGACGACACAGTCGGGCTTCGCGGCGAGGAGCGCGTCGGCGTCCGTCGTCGCGGTCACGCCGACCGAATGCTCCAGTCCGGCAAGGGTGCCCGCGTCGATCCCGTCCTTCTTCGGACCCGACACCCATACTCCGGCCAGCTCCAGGTCGGGGTTGGCGATGATGCCCGCCAGCGCGGGCTTGCCGACATTGCCTGTGCCCCATTGCACTACGGAATAGTTCATGTCACAGATCCGGAATCGGGAGGTCGAGGTTCGGGGAGATCAGGCCGCCGTCGGGTTCGAGCACCTTGCCGGTGACGTACTTGCCCGCGGGCGACACCAGATACAGCGCGGCGGCCGCGATGTCCTCAGGATCGCCGATGGCGTGCAGCGGTGTCTTCGATTCCAGCTCCGCGCGCACGGCGTCGTTACCCGCGACGATTTCCAGCGCCGAGGTCAGGATCGAGCCGGGCGCGATGGCATTCACCCGAATCCGGGGATTCAGGTCGAGCGCGGCCAGCCGGGTGTAGTGCGCGAGCGCCGCTTTGGCGGTGCCGTAGGCGGCGAACGCCCGGCCCGGCAGGCGGCCCATGGTCGAGGTGATATTGAGAATCGAACCGCCACCGGCGGTTTCGAGCATCCGCGGCACCGCGGCGCGGACCAGCGCATGCGCATTGGTGACATTGAAATTGAACGCCTCGACCAGCGCCTCGGGCGTGGTGTCCAGCAGCGTGCACGGCATCGCGCCGCCCACATTGTTGACCACGATGTCCAGCCGCCCGAAGTGTTCGATGGCCGTGGCGGCGAGTGCGGCCGTCTGGTCGATGTCACTCAGATCCGCGGGCACGACATGCGCCTGCCGCCCGACCGCAGCCACCTTCTCGGCCACCTCGTCCAGCTGGCTCTTGGTGCGCGCGGCGATCACCACATCGGCCCCGGCCTCCGCGAAAGCGACGGCGATCGCCGCGCCCAAACCTCGGCCCGCGCCGGTGACTATGGCCACCTGCCCGTCGATTCGGAACCGATCCAGAATCATCCCGCGCTCCATCCCGCACCATGTGTCGAATATTCGACACTACGTGTACTAATATTCGACATCGTAAGCCGTCCATCCAAGCCGAACAAGGGGTTCGCCATGCCGGACCGGTCGCCGTCACCACCGACCCGCCGCGTCGTCGAGGTCATCTCGCTGCTCACGGCGGCGCCGGACCCGATCAGCGTCGCGGGGATCGCCGACCGACTCGATATCGCCCGCGCCACCGCGACTGCGATTCTCGCCGAACTGGATTCGGCGGGTTGGGTCGTCCGCGATCCGAGCCGCGGCTATGTCATCGGCCCCGCGCTGGCAGGCCTGGGCAACTCGGCACTCCCCCATGACATCGGCGAGATCCTCACCACGCTCACCACCCGCACCGGATGCGGCGCGACCCTCAGCCGTATCGAGCCCGACCGCCTGACCGTACTCGACGTCCGCCATGGCCCCGACCGTGTCGTTCCCGGAATCCCTGTCGGACAACGCATTCCGCTCCAATTTCCAGCAGGCGCAAGCGTCATGCCGTGGCGCGCGGCCACCGAACAGAACCGCTGGCTGTCCGCCGCACCGGATTCCGACCGCCGCACCGCCAGCGCACTGCTGACCCTGGTTCGCGAGCGCGGCGCGGCCCTCTTCCGCCCCCTCGCCGACGACGCCGGCCTGGTCGACCTTCTCGCCGACCTGCTCACCGCGGTAGGAACCGAACTCCTCCAACCACATCTGCGCACCCGCGTACTCCGCCAACTAGCGGCCCTCACCTCCCGCCCCTACACCAAACCCGAACTCGACTCCGACACCATCCTTCCCCTGAGCTACCTGGCCGCCCCCGTCTTCGACGCCACCGGCGCCGCCGCCTATGAGGTCCAACTCGGCCCCCTCCGCGCCGCCACCACCAAACCCGAACGCGACGAATACATCTCCGCCACCCTCGATGCCGCCCGAGCCCTGACAGCCACCATGACCAACCATTAGTGGCACGCCCGACCACCGACCAGCCTCCGGATACGCCGCCGGGATCGAGGAGCAGAACGCCTGGCCAGTCGCGTGCGGCATGGCCGCCAGGTGGCCGATCGTGGGCCGCAGTGCGCTATCGACTGTGGTTCTGGGGATTCACATGTCGAGCAACCGTCGACCGAGCCCGCACCTTGCTTCGGGTCGCCGCGTGCGCCCACCGTGCAGGACTGGCCGGCGAAGAGGCGAAAGTCGCCCCCCAGACGTAACCCTGCTACTTGGTCAGGGCGTGGACGGCGCCGCGGTGGAGGGGGACGGGGGTGGTCAGGGTGGCGGCGTCGCGGTTGATGCCTTCGGCGGCGGAGTTGGCCTGTTCCAGTTGGTGTTTGCGGTCGAAGAGGGTTTTGGTGAGGACGCAGGCGAGGTTCGCGTCGAGGTCGTCGCGGACCAGCAGGACGTTGGGGACGACAATGGTTTTCGCGTCGGCGGGGGTGCCGTAGGTGGCGGCGGGGATGGTGCCCTCTTCGTAAATTGAGTTCGAAGTGCGCATGCTGCCTGCGAGATCCGCGATATCGAGCAAGCGGACCTTGTCATGTGCGGAGGTGAAAAGGTCGGTGACGCCGGGCGTCGGCAGGCCACCGGAGAAGAACATGGCGTCGATCGAGCCGTCCTTCATGCCGTCCACCGTTTCGGTGAGATCGAGGTGCTGCGCGGAGATGTCGGTGACGGGGTTGAGGCCCGCGGCCTGCAGTATCCGATTGGCGATCACCTCGGTGCCGGACTTGGGCGATCCGGTGGAGACTCGTTTGCCGAACATGTCGGCGACCGAGTTGATGTTGGCGCCCGCGCGGACGATCACATGCATGTAATTGGGGTAGAGCCGCGAAAGCGCTTGCACGGGTTGACGCTTCCCCTCGAAGCTCGCGCCGCCGAGCACGGCGTCAGCGGCGGTATCGGCAAGGGAGAACGCCACCTGATAGGTGCCCGCGACCAGTTGCTGGATGTTCTGCACGGAGGCACCGGTTTCCACGGCGGTCGCCTTCACCTTGCCGTCGGTGGCTTGCGCGAGTTGTTCAGCATAGGTGTTACCCAATGCGAAGTAGACGCCGGTCGAGTTTCCGGTCGCGATATCAACGCGCACTTCGCTTTTCACCTCGCAGGTGACCTCACCACCCGCGTCGGTCTGTGGGGCGTCGCGCCGACCCCCACATCCGGCGAGCAGCCCTGCCACCACCACGGCGACGGCAAAACCTATTGCGACTCTTCTCATGTCGCCCTCCTTCTAGAGAACAGAGTGACCCCGACGGCGGTGGCCAACGCGACCAGCCCGGCGACGATCGCGCCCGGCTCCAGGTACAGCAGTACCAGCCCGCCGACCGCGGCGAGCACCGGGGCGAGCGGTCGCGCCGGGCCGACGCCGAGGATCCAGCCGCCGGTCGCCGCAGCCAATGCCGCCACGCCCACGCAGGCGATCACCGTCGTACACAGCACACCGAGCACCGGCCCGTGTCCGAGCAGGTATTCACCGGGCCCGGTGAGTACGAACACGATCGGCACCAGGAACGCGGGCCGCTCCTCGTCGTCGACCTCTATCTTGATCGGTTGATCATCGACCGACTCGGCGGTCTGCTCCGGCGACTCCGCGGCCGCACCCTCGTGCTTCGGCGGCGCTGTACCTAGATCAGCGCCCCGCGTGTCCGACATGGCAGGACGATAGCAACGCACGACCGTCCGTATGTACCTAATGAAACCAGGGGCAGCAAATCACCGCACCTCGAACTCCAAGCCTAGGTGCGCGATTCGCACTGCTGTCCACTACAGCGAGTCGGCGCTTGTGTGCAGCAGACAGGGGGGAGGAGGGGGGATGGTTGTCGATCGGTTCCACCTCTTCGGCTCGTACACGGAAGGTTTCGATTTCCGGGCGGTAGCCGCCGACCGAGCCGAGGGTGGCGTGCACGGGGTATTCCAATTCGCGCAACCGCGACACTGTCACGGGATCACGACCAACTCGGCCTGCCCCAACCGCAGTGGAACTGGCCCGATTACAGAGGATTCTGGTCGAGGCGGCGTAGCTCGAGACACACCCGGAGCCCGGGGGAAATGTCCAGTAGGGTGCCGTGCATGAACGAGGATGAAGGCTACGAAAAGCTGGCAACGCCCACGGAGAAACAAGCATGGGCCAAGCAGAACAATCTGATGTACGGCGGGCTGATCGCCATCGGTGTCGTCATCCTGCAGGGCTTTCCCACTGCCGCGCCGCTCACTGCCGCAGGCAAGATCTCCGTGCTGGCATTCGCGATTTCGCTGCCACTGCTCGCGGTGCTGATCATGCTCGGTGAACTGCATTCGGGAGATCGGACGGTGAAGTCGAGCCTGACCGATGAAGCGGCCAAGGGCTTGGCACTGGCCAGTTCCCTGATCGGGGTGATCGCGGCGTTCTGGCATATCTACTGGCTCGCGGGCGTCGCGGTGCTCGTCGCCGGGATCGTCGGTCTCGGACTCTACGGCGCGCACTTCACCGGTTCGAATCTCAGCCAAGCGTTGCTGCGGGGCAACCAGCAACAAGAAAAACAGGCGAATCCGGAGACGACGACACCGCAATAGGCGCTACCGTGCCGCCCGCGGCGGCATCATGATCCCTATGGCAGCGCGCGATGTGGTGAAAGCGGGCGTGTTTGCGAAGGTCTACGACCCCAGCGTCGGGGAGCCGGAGTCCTGGTACATCAACGACCACACCCTCATCCGGGCAGGCGCCGGGCGCTGGCATTTGTTCGGCATCACCCACCCGGAACCGGCCGATCCGTTCCTCGAGGTCGAATTCGCCCACGCGACCGCGGATAACCTGCACGGACCGTGGTCCAAACACGAACCAGCGCTGCACGTCGACCCGAAGTACGGCGAGACGCACCTCTGGGCGCCGCATGTCATCGCCGCGGACGGGCGATATTACATGTTCTATGCCGGTGGCGGCGCGGATCGAACCGCCGCGGCAATGAATCTGGCCACCTCGACCGACCTCTTCCACTGGACTCGAAATCCGGCCGGACCCCTGTTCCGCGACGGCTACGACGCGCGTGACCCGATGGTGCTGCGGGTCGGCGAGAAGAGGCTGATGTATTACTGCGCGACCAGCGCACCGGCGGGCGGTCATCATGTGGTCGCCTATCGCGCCAGTGTCGACCTCGTGCACTGGGGTGAGCGCCACATCGCCTACACCGATCCCAGCAGCGGCACCGAGGCGGGCAACACCGAATCCCCGTTCGTGGTCCCGCACGGCGGCACGTGGTATCTGTTCATCGGTCCGCGCCCGCGCTATGTCGGCACCGATGTGTTCCGCAGCGACAATCCCTTTCGCTTCGGAATCGGCAACAAGGTCGGGCAGATCGCCGCTCACGCGGCCGAACTGGTGCAGGACAACAACCGCTGGTGGATCACCAGCGCGGGATGGGCGCAGGGCGGCGTGCATCTCGCGCCGGTCACCTTCCCGAACCCCCGCGCGATCAGCGACATTCCTCGATAACCGTCGAAGATCCCCACTCCACGCCCCCCGGCGACTATCGCGCCCACGTCAAGGGCCGTCTGCACGCTCCTCGACATCACCCTCGACGAATTCACCCGCTGAGTTGCCGATGGCCGGTTCCTGCAAAATATGCAAGGATCCAAGGTTGTTTGTAGGAGATTATGGCGAGGAAACCATGCCCACAATGACGCTGACCCAACACAACTTCGACACCACGATCGCCAGCCATCCGATTGTGCTGGTCGACTGGTGGGCGGGCTGGTGCGGGCCGTGCCGCCAATTCGCGCCGGTCTACGAGGCATCCTCCGACCTGCATCCCGAAATCGTGCACGGCAAGGTGGACACCGAGGCCCAGGAGGCGCTCACCGCGTTGGCGAAGGTCGACCGCTTCCCGACCCTGATGGCGTTCCGGGATGGGCTGCTGGTGTTTGCGCAGGCCGGGTTCATGGCCGCTGATGTGCTCGAGGAATTGGTCCAGCAGGTCCGCTGGCTGGATATGGACCAGCTCCGCCGCGATATGGCCCAGCAGTCCGGCGTCGAGCAGTCCAACGCGGAATACGCGCCGAGTCCGAGCCTGGCCTCGTCCGGACGCCAGGCGGGTCTGGCCGCGGGATCCGACCGGTACGGCTGGCCGGGTCTGTGACCGCGCCGGGTTCGAACCTCTGGCGACTCGATGCCGCGCGGACCCGATCGGTGAGCGCGGAAAATCCGACCGGCGCTCCGGGAGCGGGCGCGCGCGCGGTCGACGGCACCGGAGCCCATGCGGCGCGACTGCTCGGCGCCGGGTGGAAGATCTCGCCATCGATCGAACTCGCGTCCGGCGATACTGCCACCCTCGCAGACGTTTCCGGCCCCGGCGTGGTCCGGCACTTCTGGCTGACCACAGATCGCACCGTGCTGCGCCAGCTGACCCTGCGCATGTTCTGGGACAACGCATCCGAGCCGGCCGTCGACGTGCCGCTCGGCGACTTCTTCTGCAACGGCTGGGATGAGCTGGCTCTGCTGAATTCGGAGATGGTGGTGGTCGCACCCGCCGGTGGACTGAACAGCTTCTGGTCCATGCCTTTTCACGCCAACGCGCGGATCACACTGCACAACGGCAGCGACCGCTCGATACCGGTGTACTACCAGGTCACCTATACCGAGGAGCCGGTGCCGGAGTCCGCGGGATATCTGAATGCCCAATGGCGCCAGAGCAATCCGATCGGCACCCCCGCGGTGCACACGATCCTCGAGACCGTGCCCGGCCCCGGCCGCTATGTCGGCACCTTCCTCGCCATCCAGCCCGGCGCCCCCGGCTGGTGGGGCGAGGGCGAACTCAAGTTCTACCTCGACGGCGACACTACCCATCCGACCCTCTGCGGCACCGGCACCGAGGACTACTTCGGCGGCGCCTGGAATTTCGATCTCGACGGCACCTACCGCACCTACTCCACGCCATACCTCGGGCTGCACCAGGTCCTGCCCGCGGACGAGATCTATCAACCACACCAGCAATTCGGCATGTACCGCTGGCATGTCCGCGATCCGATCTGCTTCCACCGCGGCCTGCGCGTCACCATCCAGGCGCTCGGCTGGCACGACGACCGCACCTATCTGCCCCTGGACAACGCCACGATCGCCACCACCGCGCTGTGGTATCAGGGCGTCGAGCGGACGGTGTCAGTGTAGGTCGCCGCGATCCGAGTCCCCGGTGTCGTCCGGGAAGTCGGGGATCTCCGTGGCCATGAGCTCATCGACTCTGGCCATGGCTTGGTCCATGGTGGTTTCGATGTCGTCCATGGCGGTGAGGCCGTCGAGCAGACCCTCCAACTCGCGCCGCGTGGTCTCCAGTTCCGCGATCGCCGGGTCGACGGAGAACCAGGCGACGCCGTCACGCCACCAGGGGTTGCTGTCGATCCATGCCCACATGACATCGCGAACCAACCCGGCGTCGGGAGTGTACATCTGGAAGAGCTCATCGGGTGAGCCCGCGCTGTGTTCGAGTTCGTAGACGCCGTCGGGGAGCAGCCGGGTCTGGATGTAATCGTGGTCGCCGCAGCTGAGGACGATGAACGGGCATTCCGGATCGGGTGGCGCGCTCAGCAGGTCATCGAGCACCGGGGCCGTCAGATACGGCACCGTGGTCCCGTCACCTGTACGGACGTGCACGTCCTCGTGCCGGTCCGGGTCGTCACTCACCCGCGACAGTCTGCCTCATAGCCGGTTCACCGGTCTGAGCGGACAGTTTTCGGTCGTTCTGCTGGGATGTTGCGGTTTATCAGTGGGAAGCGGGTGGTGAGCGTCCCCCAGCAGCGCACAGGACCCCTCCCCCAAACCCCGAAAACCCACCACACAACGCCACTTCACATGCAAGGTGTTCCTATGCGCATGGTAACAACCGAGATGCCAACAAAACCCTCCGCCCAAAACGGGCCGACCCCAACGCCCGCCCCCGGCAACACCGCAATCCGGCAGCACGCAGTCGGCACCCGCACCCCCGGAGTCGCCTGATGCCCACAGTCGCCGGAATAGACAGTTCCACCCAGTCCTGCAAGATCGTCATCTGCGACGCCGACACCGGCGAGATCATCGACCAAGCCCACGCACCACATCCCGACGGCACGGCGGTTCCAGCGCAGGCCTGGTGGGACGCGCTGTCCACCGCCGGCACCGGATTGCTCGATCGCGTCGACGCGATCGCGGTGGCCGGACAACAGCATGGACTCGTCACCCTGGACACGGACGGGCAGCCCGTTCGGGATGCGCTGTTGTGGAACGACACTCGATCGGCGGCGGCGGCCGATGACCTGATCGACGAACTCGGCGGTCCGCAGGCCTGGGCCGAAGCCGTCGGCAGCGTGCCCGTCGCCGCGTTCACCGTCACGAAGCTGCGGTGGCTGGCCGATCACGAACCCGATCTCGCCGACCGAACCCACCGGATCATGCTCCCGCACGACTACCTGACCTGGCGGTTGCGCGGCGGTCTATCGGCGCAGACCCTCGAACCCACCACCGACCGCGGTGACGCCTCGGGCACCGGATACTGGTCGCCCGCCACCAACACCTACAGCAAAGATCTACTCGCGCTTGCCTTTCGAGGTCGCACACCAGAGCTGCCCCGCGTGCTCGACCCGGCCGAAGCCGCCGGGCACACCCCCTCCGGCGCGCTGGTTGCGGCGGGCACCGGCGACAACGCCGGCGCCGCACTCGGTCTCGACATCCAGGAGGGAGATATTGTCATCTCCCTCGGCACCAGCGGCACCGCCTTCGCCCGAAGTGCGCACCCCAGTGCGGATCCCACCGGCAGCGTGGCCGGTTTCGCCGACGCCACCGGTGCGTTCCTACCGCTCGTTTGCACCCTCAACGCCGCCCGTGTCCTCAGCTCCACGGCCGATATGCTCGGCGTCAGCCTCGCTGAACTGGAAACCCTTGCCGCACAAGCACCTCCGGGCGCCGAAGGGATAGCACTCCTGCCCTACCTCGCTGGCGAACGCACCCCCAACCTCCCGCATGCCACCGGTAGCCTGCACGGACTCCGCCCGAACACCATGCGCCCCAGCAACATCGCCCGCGCCGCGTTCGAAGGCATGCTCTGCAATATGGCCGACGCCCTCGACCATCTGTGCACCACCGGCGTCCCACTCCGCCGTGTGCTCCTCATCGGCGGCGCTGCCCGTTCCCCCTTGGTCGGCGAGATCGCCACCCAGATCTTCGGCGTCCCGGTCACCGTCCCCGAACCCAATGAATACGTGGCGCTAGGCGCCGCCCGGCAGGCGGCGTGGGCTCTGCGCCGCCAGTCCGCACCCAACGGCACGCCGCCGATCCCGAATTGGGTGGCGCGTCCCGCTATCGAGATCCCCGCGCCGAATGATGGCGACGCGTCGGGTCAGCGCGTGCGTGCGGAATACCAACGGGCGCAACAGGCTCTCCACGCCCGCTGACTCATCGGTTCAGGAACTCATCGCGCGTCGGTGCTCTAGCGCGCTGACGAAGACCCGACTTCAGCCCACCGATGCTCGACGGTCTGTCTGCCGCGTAGCCGGCCGGAGCCGAACCGCGTTGGTCGCTGGCATCTCCACTCTTCGCCCCGCTCGCCGGACTGCCACCGCTGCTCGTGCAGGTGGGTACGGCTGAGCTGCTGCTCAGCGATTCGGAGCGGCTGGCGAAGTCGGCGGGCGGATGCCGGGGTACAGGTAGTCCTGCAAATCGGCGAAGGTGTGCCGCACAGGTCGGAAGCCATCGAGGTCACCGCGGCGATCGGGACGTTCCCGCGAGAACACATCCGCTGAGTGTCCCGGTGACACCGTCGGACCACCGATGAATTTCGCCGCGCCGATCCGTCGTAAGTCGGGGAGAGGTTCGACATTCGACGGGCGATGAGCAGTGACGATGACGGATACCGAGGTGCGAGAGGCGATCGCGGCGCAACGCCGCGATCTCGTCGACATCCTCGCCGGACTGGACGCGGCGAACTGGGAGGCTCCTACGCTGTGTGACGGGTGGCGGGTGCGCGAGGTCGTCGCGCACATCACCATGCCGTTCCGGCTGTCGATGGGCCGGTTCGCACTCGAAATGCTGAGGGCCCGAGGGAATTTCAACAAGATGGCCGACCGGAGTGCCCGCGCCGACGCGGCCGTGATGTCGTCGGAGGAACTCATCGCGTCCTTGCGGGACAACGTGAATCATCCGTGGAAGCCACCGGGCGGCGGTTTCGAGGGCGCGTTGAGCCACGACGTCATCCACGGCCTCGACATCACGGTCGGTCTCGGCCTGGAGCGGACCGTCCCCGAGGACCGGATGCGGCTGGTGCTCGGCGCGCTCTCCCCCAAGAACGCCAAATACTTCGGCGTCGACCTCGACGACATCGAACTGCGCGCCGACGATATCGATTTCAGCTATGGCTCCGGTTCCGTGCTGGCCGGTTCGGCCCAGGACCTGCTGCTGGTGCTGTGCGGGCGCAGACTGCCCGCGGGCAGTCTGCGTGGTGCGGCGGCGGAGAGATTCACCTCGCCCGGAGCCTGACCGTGCCGCCGCGCCATCCACCCGCACCAGCTGCCCGTCCGGGCCGCCAGACGAGATTACCGATTCCGCCGTGCCGACATGAACAACGTCGGCACGGCGGCATCGGGCGTTATTCGGGAGCTTCGAACCATGGTTCCGCGTTACAGTCGGCGGGTGACGTGGACCGCACCCGACCTCGATCGAACCCAACCGCCGCTCATCTCCGGTGAGCGGTCGATGCTGCAAGGGTGGCTCGACTTCCACCGCCAGACGTTGCTGCGCAAATGCGCAGGCCTCGACGCCGAACAGCTGAAACAGCGCTGCGTCGCACCCTCCATGCTGTCGCTGCACGGCCTGATTCGGCACATGTCCGAGGTGGAACGCGGTTGGTTCCGCATCGCCAGCCGCGGCGAGCCAGTGGACTACCTCTACTGCACCCAGGCCAATCCGGACGGCGACTTCGACGACATCGGAGACGCAGACGCCGCCGCCGACTTCGCGACCTTCCAGCAAGAGATCGAACGCTGCGATGCCGCGGTCGCTGATGTCCCACTCGACCACACATTCCTGCACCCTCGGCGTCCGGTCGAATACAGCCTGCGCTGGGTCTATGTGCACATGATCGAGGAGTACGCCCGCCATAACGGCCACGCCGACTTCCTCCGCGAACGCATCGACGGCACGACCGGCGAATGAGACCTTCCGGTCCTGAGCCGTCTGTAATCCTCGGTACGACCGCCTCACCTACCAGCGCCGAATCGACCGATAAATGCGCATATCTATGTATCAAGATGTGATCCGGGAGTGGATTCCGCGACAGCGAACGGATCGAGACTCCCCGTTCGTTGTCAGGGTCCAACCTCGACTACTTACTTTGTCGGCTCATCATATCGGCGGCGCGGACGACTGCCGCGAAGGAGGCTTCCAGCACGGAATTGCCGTCACACGGAGGGTGACCGGCCACGACAAAGCCCCACGGCGGGGCCGGTTGGTCAGGCCCCGTCGTGGCGGCTGAGGAGAGGCATGGTGCGCATGATTGGTAGACTATACAAAACTCCTCAGACAAGTAGAGAGGTTCGATGGTTTCGCAGATCCGGAGGCATCCGCTGGCCGCGCAGGCTGCCGAACTGCTGCTGACCCGTATCAGAGACGGCGAATGGCCACTGGGACACAGGCTTCCAGGTGAGACGACCCTGGCGGTCCAGCTCGGCGTCGGCCGTTCCACGCTGCGCGAAGCCATCCGCGAATTGGCGGGCAAGGGCGTGCTCGACAGCCAGCAGGGCGCGGGAGTTTTCGTCACGGCCCTGGATGTGACCGAGGACTGGGATGTGGTTCTGCGCCGCGCCTCCATCGCCTCGGTGCTCGAGGCGCGCATCGCCATCGAGGCCGAGGCCGCCGCCCTCGCAGCACAGCGCCGCACCCCCGCCGACCTGCGTACCATGCGCCGCGCGCTGGCCGCGCGGGAGGCGCACGGTGAGCCGATCGCCGAGCATGTGGACGCGGACATGGCCTTCCATCGCGCCGTCATCGTCGCCGCGCACAACGATGTGCTGACCCAACTCTTCGACACCTTTCTGCCGCGACTACGCCTGGCGATGATCGATATGCTGAAGATCCGCCCGGTGCCCTCCGAACCGGCCGACCACGACGCCCACATTCGGCTCACCGATGCGATCACGCACCGAAATTCCACCGCCGCAGCGGAATTCAGCCGCTGCCACCTGAACACCCTGAAGGAGGCATTCTCGTGACCGACGCACCCGTGCTGGAACTGACCGACGTGACATTCCGCCGCGAGGGCAAGCAGATCATCGACGGTATCTCGCTGACGGTGCGCGCGGGCGAACACTGGGCGCTGCTCGGCCCCAACGGCGCGGGCAAGAGCACGCTGCTCGGTTTCTGCGGCGCGGTCACCTTCCCGACCTCGGGCACCGTGCGCGTGCTCGGCGAACAACTCGGCCGCGTCGAACTGGCTCGGCTGCGGCATTCCATCGGCCACGTCAATCCCCGCCATCCGCTGCAATATCCGCTGACGACCCGCGAAGTCGTGCTCACCGGCATCACCGCTACCATCGACACACCGATGCGTTGGACCCCGACCCCCGATGAGTTGCGCCGCGCCGACGCCATGATCGACACCGTCGGTCTCAAAGGCAAAGCCGACGACACCTGGCCGACGATGTCCCAGGGCGAACGTGGCCGCACCCTGATCGCACGCGCCCTCGTCTCCGAACCGCGCCTGCTGCTGTTCGACGAGCCGTCCACCGGCCTGGATGTGGCTGCGCGCGAACAACTCCTGGAAACCATCGACACCCTCGGCGAAACCCATCCGGATGTGGCCTCGATCCTGGTCACCCACCATCTCGAGGAACTCCCGAGCACCACCACCCACGCCCTGCTCATCGCCGACGGGCGCACCGTCGCCAGCGGTACCGCCCGCGCCACGGTCACCACCGACAACGTCACCGCAGCCTTCGACCATCCCGTCCGGGTCCGCTACGACGACGGCCGCTGGACCGCCCGCGCTGCCCACCGCGCCAGCGCCTGGTCGGCGCCCATGGACGGTGGACCAGGCAGCTAGCGCACCCGCATGTGCCCTCAATGTGCGCTTGTGCGATCCAAACCGACCACCCGGTGGTTGGCCCGCGAGATCGCCTGACCCTTCGGTGTGCTTTGCCGCTCCCGGAACGGTGGCAGGATCGGTGCTATGCCGAGATGTGGCTCAGCGGCGGCAAGCGGCGATCGCCGCCGCGCACGCCATGGCGACCACCCCGAGCAAACCGATTGGCAGCGCATCGCCGGACTGTATGCCGTCCTCGCCGAACGCTTTCGGTCCCCGATCGTCGAACTGAACCGCGCGGTGGCGGTGAGCATGGTGCACGGCCCGGCCGCCGATTGATGGTGTGCCTGGGTTGCGCCTTTAGCCGGAACGACGGTCGGGTTTTCGCCGGAACGACGGGGTGGCGCTCACGACGCTTAGCTCCGGCTCAGTACCGGCTCGGCCGGCCAGTCGTGAGCAATCTGCTCACCTTGGCGCTGCAGCAGTTCCGCGGCTTCGTCCTGACAGCGCTGCAGATCCGGTTCCAGATCGGTGAGTGCGTAGGCGGCCTGGAAGCCGGCGGCCCGCAGCTGCCCCTCATCGAGTAGCCGTCGGCCCGCCACGGCGATTGTCGCGACACCGGCCTTGGCCGCGCGGGCCGCGACCCCGGCGGGTGCCTTGCCGTGCAGGGTCTGCTCGTCCAGCGAGCCTTCCCCGGTGACGACCAGGTGCGCGCCCTCGATGTTGCGATCGAAGCCGACCAGATCGAGCATCACGTCGATGCCGCCGGCCCGGCGTGCGCCGAGGACGGCGATCGCCGCGAACCCGATACCGCCGGCCGCACCGGCACCGGGCCGGTCGGCGGCATCGAATCCGGTGCGCTGGGCGACCAGCCGGGCCCAGTGCGCCAGGCCGACCTCCAGTGCGGCAACTTCACCCGCACCGGCTCCCTTCTGCGGCCCGAAAACACCGGCGGCACCGTGGTTTCCGAGCAGGGGGTTGTCGACGTCGCTGGCCAGCACCAGCTCCACCTCGTGGATGCGCGGATCGAGCTTGTGCAGGTCCAGGTAGGCGATATCGATGAGACCACCGCCACCCGGACCCACCGGACGCCCATCCGCGTCCAGCAGCGCCGCTCCTAGTCCGGCCAGCAGGCCGGCGCCGCCGTCGGTGCAGGCGCTGCCACCTACACCGAGAACCAGTATGCGACAACCGGTGTCGAGCGCGGCTTGCACCAGTTCGCCCACCCCGAGGCTGGTTGCGGTCATCGGGGCGAGCTGCCCGGCCGGTAGCCGGGACAGCCCGCAGGCCGCAGCCGCTTCCACGACCGCCACCTCACCGTTGTGCGCGAACGCCGCTTGCACCGGCTCCCCAGTCGGCCCGCTGACTTCCACTGTGGTGCAGTCGAATCCGGCGGCAACCGCCGCGTCCACCGTCCCCTCCCCGCCGTCGGCCACCGGTACCCAGCGGATGTCGGCGTCAGGGCGAACCCGCCGGATCCCCGCAGCGATCGCCTCGGCCACCTCTCCGGCAGTCAGCGACCCCTTGAACTTGTCCGGGGCTAATACGATCCGCGGCACACTCATGTGCTCGCCTTCCCGCTGAGGTCGGCCTTCGGTCGGGTCGGGACGGTGGTGGTCATGAGGGCTCGAACTCCCGCACCGCGTCGATGGCCGGGCCGTGCGCGGTGTTGGCCTCACGCTCGACCATGATTTCCACCAGCACCGGTCGGGAGGTGGCCTCGGCCTGCTTGCGCGCCCAGGCCAGCGCATCGGCGATGTCGCCCGGCTCGTAGACTCGCCGACCCAAGCAGCCGTAGGCCTCCATGATCTTCACGTTGTCCGTGCCGAACTCGTCGTAGTGGATATCGACCTGGTAGTTCATCTCGTACGGCAGCGAGGCCTGGCGGATCAGGCCCAGGTACTCGTTGTTGATCATGACGATTACGAACGGCACGTCGTACTGGGCGGCCACCGCCAGCTCCTCGACGAGGAACTGGAAGCCGTAATCACCCACCACCGCAACGACTTCCGCGTCAGGCTTAGCGGCTTTGACGCCGATCGCGGCGGGGATCTCCCAGCCCAGCGGCCCGGCCTGACCGCACACCTGGTAGTGCCGCGGCAGGTACGTCTTCTGGAACTGCCCCGACCAGATCTGGTAGAGACCGATGGCGGTGACGAAATAGGTGTCCTCGCCGAAGGTTTCGTTGATCTCCTTGAACACCCGCGGCGGCTTGATCGGGGTGACGTCGAAATCGTCGCGGCGCGTGAGGGTCCGGCGCAGTTCGCCCAGCCGCGCCACCCACGCAGAGTAGTCACTCCGGCGCTTGCGGTTGCGGGCCTCGGCCAGCAACGCGGTGAGGAACGGCCGAATATCCGACACCACACCGAGATCCGGCCCGAACACCTTGCCCAGCTGGGTGGGTTCGATGTCGACGTGGATGAACTTGCGGTCACCGCGGTACACGTCGAGCTTGCCGGTGTGCCGGTCGCCGAAGCGCGCACCCAGGGCCAGCACCAGATCCGATTCCAGGAAGGCGGCATTGGCCCAGCGCTGACTGGTCTGCACACCGGTCATCCCGGCGAACAGCTCGTGATCCTCGTGGACGGAGCCCTTGCCCATCAGCGTCACCTGCACCGGAATGCCGAGCAGCTCAGAGAGTTCGCGCAGTTCGTCGTGCGCCTCGCCGATGATCACGCCGCCACCGGCCAGGATCAGCGGCCGCTCGGCCTCGAGCAGCAGGTCCAGCGCGCGGGCCACCCGCGGCGGATGCGGCAGCACCTGCGGCACCGGCAGCGGCGCGTCGATGCTGGGATCCCACTCGATCTCCTGCTTCTGGACGTCCAGCGGCAGGTCGATCAACACGGGGCCGGGACGACCCGAGCGCGCGATGCGGAAGGCTTCGCGGAAGATCCACGGCGCCTGGGCCGCCTCCTTGACCTGCACCGCCCACTTGGTGACCGGCTCGGCGATGGAGACGATGTCGACGGCCTGAAAAGCCTCCTGGTGCAACTTCGTCGACTCGGCCTGGCCCGTAATGCACAGGATCGGAATAGAATCCGCGAGCGAGGTGTAGAGGCCGGTGATCATGTTGGTGCCGGCCGGACCGGAGGTGCCGATGGCGACGCCGACGTTGCCGGTGGTGCGCGCCCACCCGTCGGCCATATGCGTTGCGCCCTCCTCGTGCCGCACGATCAGGTGCCGCATATCGGTTTTGCGCATCGCGTCGTAGAGCGGCAGGATGGCCGCGCCGGGACAGCCGAAGGAGACGTCTACGCCTTCGGACAGCAGCACGTCAACCACGGCCTGCATGACCGGGACTTTTGCCATTGATAATTTCCCTTCTGGAATTGCCCGGACTACTTCTCGCCGTGGCCGTTGAGGTTCTCGATCACCTTGAGCAGTGCCGAGTGATCCAGTGAGCCGTAGCCCTGGGCGCGACCCGCCGCGATGAGCGAGGCGACCAGCGCGGAGGCCGGCAGCGACACATCGGCCTGGCGCGCGGCGTCGGCGACGATGCCCATGTCCTTGTGGTGCAGGTCGATCCGGAATCCGGGGGCGAACTCGCGCGCCACCATCGACTTGCGCTTGAGTTCGAGGATGCGGCTGCCGGCCAGGCCGCCGGCCAGCACGTCGAGGCCCTTGCCTGCGTCGACGCCCAGCGCCTCCATCAACACGATCGCCTCGGCAACCAGCGCATAGGTGCCGCCGACGACCAGCTGGTTGGCCGCCTTGACGACCTGCCCGGCACCGTGCGGGCCTACGTGGATGTAGGTCTTGCCGACCACCTCGAAAATCGCTGTGGCAGCGTTGAAGTCGAGCTCGGTGCCGCCGACCATAATGGACAGCACACCCTGTTCGGCGCCGGCCTGGCCACCGGATACCGGCGCGTCCAGCACCCGGAACCCGGCCTTGGCGCCGGCCTCGGCGATGGCGATCGAGCTCTCGGGGCGGATGGTGGAGAAGTCGATCAGCAGCGCACCCGCGGGCGCATGGACGAAGACGCCGTCCGCACCGAGCACCACGTCTTCGACCTGCGGATGGTTGGGCAGCATGGTGATGACGATCTCGGCGTCGGCCACCGCCTCGGCGATGCTGCCGGCCGCCTTGCCGCCGTCGGCCTCGAGCCGCTCGAACGCCTCGGTGTTGAGGGTGTAGCCGACGACCTCGTGCCCGGCCTTCACCAAATGGCTCGCCATGGGCGAACCCATGATGCCCAGGCCGATGAATCCGATCTTGCTCATTCAGTTTCTCCTTGTCATTGTGGCAGCCAGACGAAGCTGGCGGCGCTGGCACCGCTCGGGACGTATTCGGCGGCGACGTAGCCGCTGTAGCCGGCCGCGCCGAGCTTGTCGACGTAGCCGAAGATGTCGAGCTCGCCGGTGCCGGGCTGGTGCCGGCCGGGAGCGTCGGCGATCTGGACGTGGGCGATGCGGTCGCTGTACTGCTCGATCACCTTGTCCAGATCGTCACCGTTAGTGGCCAGGTGGTAGAGGTCGGCGAGCAGGCCCAGGTTCGCCGACCCTTGCGCTGCGCGCACCCGATCGAGCACGCCGACCACGTCCTCGGCGGTCTTCAACGGGTATTGCGGCATCCCGCTGACCGGTTCGAGCAGCACGGTGCCACCGATCGCGGCCAGTTCGCGCGCGGCCAGTGTGAGATTGCGGATCGCCAGCTCGTCCTGGTCGCCGGGGTCCACGCCGTCCATTCGGTTGCCGTACAAGGCATTGAACGCCCGGCAGCCCAGACGCTGCCCGATCCGGACGGCGAGGCCGACGCTGTCGGCGAACTCCTGCTCGCGCCCCGGCCACGACACCAGGCCACGCTCGCCGCCAGGCATATCGCCGGCGAACAGGTTCAATCCGATCAGCTGCACACCGGCCTGCTCAATGGCCTGTACGAAGGCATCGACCTCGGCGGCGTCCGGAGTGGCCGTGGCGAACGGCCACCAGAACTCCACCGCGTCGAAGCCGGCTGCCTTGGCCGCGGCAGGACGCTGCAGCAGCGGTAGTTCGGTGAACAGGATGGACAGGTTCACCGCGTAGGGGAGGGGTGCTCGAGTCATGCGGTCTCTTCTTCTGTCTGGACCCGTCGTGCCCGCGAAGACCGGGTGCGAGGGTGTGCCGTCGTCCCGGTGAAGGCAGGGATCGGGTCGGGTGTGCTGTCGTCCTGGCGAAGACCGGGTGCTGGGCGCGTCGATGCCGAGGTTAGATTTCCGTAATACGGAATGTTTATTCCGTCATTCGACGGTAGCGCCATCCAGGCGTGGCGGTCAACACTTTTCGGAAATCTCGTCGAACCTTCGCCAACCCGTTGACAGAGCCTCGCAGCCGGACCTATCGTGTCTTCAACGGAATTTAACTTCCGCATCGTAGAATAATACATCTCCCGAACGGAGGGGTATCCGGCGAGGGAACCGCTCACGATTTCCCGGATCATCCACGCATCGGCCACCGCGCCGGGCTGGCAAGCCGCGAGCGAACAGTCGGGGGTCGATGCCGCCGACACCGAGCCGGCCGCGCGGCTGCGGGCGGGAACCTGGCCTACGAGGCCAGGTTCGGCCACATTGGCCGGTGCGGCCGCGAGCGTGACGTGATTCGATCATGGCGGTCGCCTTCCGTATCAGCGAAGTAAAATTCCGCCATACGGATTTCCGTAGGATGGAACCTAGCTGCAAAGATGGTGAGCACCCACCCACGTAAGGAAGGACCGCCGTGACCGAGACTCGTCCGCAGACAGGCGGCGGTGTGCAGTCTGTCGACCGCGCCTTCGAACTGCTGGAGTTGGTCGCCGATGCGGGCGGGGAGGCAACGCTGTCCCAGCTCGCGGAGGCCTCCGGGCTGCCGCAGCCGACCATCCATCGACTGCTTCGTACGCTTGCTGTCGGCGGCTACATTCGCCAGCAGCCGTCGCGGCGATACTCGTTGGGGCCCAGGCTGATTCGGCTGGGCGAGACGGCCAGCCGGGTGCTGGGCGCCTCGGCCGGCCCGCATCTGACCCGCTTGCGGGATCTGACCGGAGAGACCTCCAACATGGCGGTGCTCGACGGCGACCAGGTCGTCTATGTCGCGCAGGTGCCCTCCCCGCACGCCATGCGCATGTTCACCGAGGTCGGCCAGCGCGTCGACCTGCACTGCACCGCCGTCGGCAAGGCAGTACTGGCCACCCTGCCACCCGACGAGACCGACCGCATCCTGTCGCGAATCATGATGAGCCCCCGCACCATTCACACCATCACCGACCCCGCGGTGATCCGTGACGAGATCGCCCACATCCGCGTGCAGGGTTTCGCCGTCGACGACGGCGAACAGGAAATCGGCGTCCGCTGCTTCGCCGTCGCCGTCCCCGACGCCCGCACCCGCGCCGCCATCTCCATCAGCGGCCCACAGGCCCGCGTCTCCGGCCTGAACATGGACGAAATCATCCCGCTGCTCCAACAGACGGCCGCCAACCTAGGTCGCGACCTGGTCGCGCAGGGCTGAGTGTCCTTCAGTCGAAGCAGGTGATCTCGCCGGAACCGCGGATCAGCAGGCGGGTGGAGATCACCTCGTGGCGGGGTGGGGAGTCGTCGCCGTCGAGGCGGGCGAACAGGAGTTCGGCGGCGGTGCGGCCGATGTTGGTCGAGTCCTGGGTGACTGCCGTGAGGGCCGGGTCCAGGAGTTCGGCCAGGGGTAGATCGTCGAAACCGACGATGGCGATTTCCCTTTGAAGGCCGCGTTTTTGGATCGCACGCAGGACGCCGACGGTGACCAGGTTCTGGGCGCTGAACAGAGCGGTCGGGCTGTCGGCGCGGTCGAGCAGGGCATACGCGGCCACTTCGGCGGCGTCGGCGCTGTGCAGGTCGGCGCAGATGAGGGTGGGGTCGAGGGGGACGCCGGTGCGGGCCAGGCCCTCGACGTAGCCGGCGTAGCGTTCGGCGGCGGTCCAAATCGTGTGCAGGTCACCGAGATACGCGATACGGCGGTGGCCGTGCGCGGCCAGGTGCTCGATGGCGCGGCGGGCGCCCTCATGATTGTCGACCGTGACGCTGTCGATTTCGGCGGTGGCCGGTTGCCGGTCGACGAAAACGATTGGCGTGCCACGTCTTTGCTCGTGCAGCAGCAGGCCGTGGTCGGATCCGACCGGCATCACGATCAACCCGTCGACGCGGCGCGACAGCAGGGCGTCGAGGACCTCGCGCTGACGGTCGGGGTGCTCGTCGCTGCTGACTGCGAACACCAAAGTCCCACGGACGTGGGCGAAATCCTCGACCGCGCGGTGCAGGGCCGAGGCGTACGGGTTGGCGACATCCATCAGCACCAGGCCGATCGCGGCCGTCTTCTGGCCGTGGCCGCGCAGCGTGCTGGCCGCGAGATTGTGCCGGTAGTCGAGCATGGCGGCGGCGTCGGTGACGCGGGCGGCCAGTTCCGGCGAAACGCCGCCCTCGCCGCGCACCACCCGCGACACTGTCTTGATACTCACTCCCGCCAGGGCGGCGACCTCGCGCATGGTGGCGACCCGGCGTGTGGCATGTGGGTCTGACAACGCTGACATCGCCACCTTCCTAACACGCCCGAACCGAGCTCCGTTCTGCAGAACATCATAGAAGATAGGCACTAGACGTGAAATGAATCACGTTCTATCGTCTCTGACAACGTTGTCTAGCAGTACCTTGCAGGAGCACATCGATGTCCTCTCGTGCCGTCCGTATCGCCGCCGTCAGTCTCGCCGTCGCTTCCCTCGCCCTCACTGCCACCGCGTGTGGCAAAGGCTCGAGTGGCAGCAGCGGGCAGATCACGGTCGGGCTGATCACCAAGACCGACACCAACCCGTTCTTCGTCAAGATGAAGGAGGGTGCACAGAAGGAGGCCGATGCGGCGGGCGTCAAATTGCTGACGGCCGCAGGCAAATTCGACGGTGACAACGCCAGCCAGGTCACCGCAATCGAGAACATGGTCAACGCGGGCGTCAAGGGCATCCTGATCACCGCCAGCGACACCAAGGCGATCGTCCCGGCGGTCAGCAAGGCCCGCGCCAAGGGTGTCGAGGTGATCGCGCTCGACACCCCGACCGATCCGCAGAGTGCGGTCGATGCCCTGTTCGCCACCAACAACTTCACCGCCGGCACGCTGATCGGCAAGTACGCCAAGGCCGTCGAGGGCGACAAGCCGGTCAAGATCGCGATGATCGATCTGAACCCCGGCGTCACCGTCGGTGTGTTGCGGCACAACGGTTTTCTGACCGGATACGGCGCCGCGCAGGCCACTCAGGACATGAAAGAAGGCGTGACCGCACCGAATGTGGTGTGCACGCAGACCGCCGAGGGTGACCAGGCCAAGGCACAGTCGGCGATGGAGACCTGCCTGCAGAAGGACCCCGGCATCAACGTCGTCTACACCATTAACGAACCCTCCGCGCTCGGCGCGTACACCGCGCTCAAGACGGCCGGCAAGGAGAACGACGTGCTGATCGTCTCCGTCGACGGCGGCTGCACCGGCGTGCAGGCGGTCAAGGATGGCAAGATCGCGGCGACTTCCCAGCAGTACCCGCTGAAGATGGCCAGCCAGGGTGTGAAGGCGATCGTCGACTACGCCAAGAACGGCCAGAAGACCACCGGCTACACCGATACCGGCGTCACATTGATCACCGGCAAACCGCAAACGGGGGTGGACTCCAAGGATGTCCAGTTCGGCCTGGACAACTGCTGGGGATGAGTGCCGCGGATGACCACGACAACCACGTCCAAGGCGCCGGAGCCGAAGTCGTCGGCGCTGAATCGCGTACTGGCCCTGCCGAATTTCGGGCCGATCGTGGCGATCATCGTCGCCGTCGTCTTCTTCGGCTCCCAGTCCGACCGGTTCCTCACCGGCGGTAACTTCTCGCTGATCGTCCAGCAGGTGATGGTGGTCGGCACGCTGGCGATCGGCCAGACCCTGATCATCCTCACCGCCGGCATCGACCTGTCCAACGGTGCGGTGATGGCGCTGGGCAATATCGCGATCACGAAGCTCGCCGTCGACTCCGTGTTGCCGCCGCCGCTGGCGATCGTGCTGGGGCTCGCGCTGACCGCCGCATTCGGTTTGGTGAACGGCGCCTTGGTGAGCTTGGTCAAGCTGCCGCCGTTCATCGTCACTCTCGGCACGTACGGGATCGCGTTCGCGCTCACGCACATCTACTCGAAAGAGCAGACGATCTCCGGGTTGCCCGGCACGCTGACGTACTTCGACAAGACGTTCCCACTCGGTGGCACCGACATCACCTACGGATCAATCGCGATGCTGGCGCTGTTCGCGGTGGCCTGGTATGTGCTGCGCCAGACCGCGGCCGGGCGCCATGTCTACGCCGTCGGCAACAACCCGGAGGCGGCGCGGCTGAGCGGAATCGACACGCGCCGAGTGCTTTTGGGTGTGTACACCGTGGCGGGCCTGATCTACGGCCTGGCCGCGCTGTTGCTGGTGGCACGCACGGGTGTCGGCGACCCGAACGCCGGGCAGACCGACAACCTCGACTCCATCACCGCGGTCGTGCTCGGTGGCACCAGCCTGTTCGGCGGGCGCGGCAGCGTCATCGGCACGCTGCTGGGTGCGCTGATCGTCGGCATCATCCGAAACGGCTTGCAGCTCATGGGAGTTCCGTCGATCTACCAAACCCTGATCACCGGCATCCTGGTGATCGGGGCGGTGGCCGTTGACCAGTTCAACCGCGGGAGGCAGAAGTGACCGAGCCGGTGCTACAAGCCAAGGGTTTGGTGAAACGGTACGGCCATGTCACCGCACTCGACGGGGCCGACTTCGACCTGTATCCGAACGAGATCCTAGCGGTGATCGGCGACAATGGCGCCGGCAAATCAACACTGATCAAAGCGCTTTCGGGCGCAATTATTCCGGATGAGGGCGAAATCCTGCTCGACGGCAAGCGGGTGCGGTTCCGCCGCCCCATCGATGCCCGGCGCGCTGGTATCGAAACCGTGTATCAGGATCTGGCCGTCGCACCCGCGCTCGACATCGCCGACAATCTGTTTCTGGGGCGGGAATTGCGGCGTCGCGGTGTCCTCGGCTCGGTGTTCCGGATGATCGACAAGGACCGGATGGTCCGAGAATCTCAGCAGCACATGGCGAATCTGAAGATCGGCATCCGATCCATGAAGCAGGCGGTGGAGACACTGTCGGGCGGGCAGCGCCAAGGTGTCGCGGTGGCACGCAGTGCGGCGTTCGCCCGGCACGTGGTGATCATGGACGAGCCGACCGCGGCGCTGGGCGTCAAGGAAACCGGCATGGTGCTGGATCTGATCCGCGAGGTCCGCGATCGAGGACTGGCGGTGATCGTCATCAGCCACAACATGCCCAATGTGTTCGAGATCGCCGACCGAGTGCACATCCAGCGGCTGGGCCGGCGGGTCGCGGTGATCGAACCGCACGAATTCTCCATGTCCGACGCCGTCGCGATCATGACCGGTGCGATGGCGGGCGCCGAGGTGGACAATCATCGTGTCAGCAGCTGAGCCCGTCGTCGCGGTGGCGGGCGAGGCGCTGGTGGATCTGCTGCCCACCGGCGCGCCCGGGCGGTTCCAGGCGGTGCCGGGCGGCAGTCCTGCCAATGTCGCTGTCGGACTGGCACGTCTGGGCCTGCCGGTGCGCATGCTCGCCCGAGTCGGCGCCGACCCGCTCGGGCGACAGATCCGGAAATATCTGCAGGACAACGATATCCGTCTCGACCATGTGGTGGAAGCGACCGAACCGACATCTCTGGCGGTCGTCGATGTGGACCCGGAAGGCATGGCGCACTACGACTTCCGCATCGAAGAGACTGCCGACTGGCAGTGGACCGATGCCGAGCTGGACCATGCGCTGGACGACGGGGTGGTGGCCCTGCACACCGGGTCGCTGGCGCTGATGTTGCCGCCTGGCGCCGCCGCCCTGCTCCGCCTGGTCGAACGGGCGCGGCAGACCGCGACCATCTCCTATGATCCGAACTTCCGGCCCCAGTTGATGATTCGCGATGCCGCGCTCGAGCGGGTCGACACGATGCTGGGGTCGGCCGACGTGGTCAAGGTCAGCTCCGAAGACCTCGCCTGGCTGTACCCGCGGCGCGTACCGGAGGATGTGCTCACCGACTGGGCCGCCCGAGGCCCGGCCCTGGTCGTGGTCACCCTCGGCGGCGACGGCGCGCTCGCAGCCACCGCCGCGGACCCGACGCCGATCCATCGCCCCGGCAGACAAATTCGGGTGGTCGATACCGTCGGCGCGGGCGATGCCTTCTCCGCCGGCCTGCTCGCGGGCCTGCACCAGCGCGGGCTACTGGGGGCCGATCGCCGAAATGCGTTGCGCACCATGGCAAAAACGGACCTGACCGACATCCTCGATGAGGCAACCCTGGTGGCGGCGCTCACCTGTGGGCGCCGGGGGGCCGACCCGCCGAATGCCCTGGAGGTGCGCCGCCATTCGGCCTCAGGGTGAACTATTCGCTCGAGGCAGCGTCGATCGGGCCGCATCGTGCGGAAAGTGCACGCCCAGGCCGATATTCGATGAGACCGACCCGGGCGGCTCGATCAGTTGCTGCTCTGGCTGGGTTGTCCGGTGCCGCTGCCGAATTGACCATTGGGTCGTCCGAAACCGCCGGGTCCGCCGCCCATTTGGCCGTTGGGTCCGCCCGCCTGTCCGGGTCCGCCGGCCATTCCGCTGCCGTTCCGCCGCCCGGGACCGCCGTTCATGCCATCGGCCTGGTTCGCGCTGCCCTCGCTGATTGCGGTGACGGTAGCAGTGTTGTCGGATTGAGTGGCCTGAATGCTCACGGTATCACCGACTTTCACCGACGAGGCGCCCGTGGTGGACGAGGTGATGGTGTAGGTCTGGGAGTAGTTGTCGGTGCTCTTGGCGGTGATCGAGTCGGCCGACACCGCCGTGACCGTACCGGTCTGGGTCAGCTCGGTGCGATAGCCGCCGTTGCCGTTGGAGACGACGAACTGGCCATGCAACGCCCCGGGCAGGCCGCCCGCGCCGACTCCATTTCGGCCGGGCGCGCCGTTCATGCTCATACCGGGACCACCTGGACCGCCCGGCCCACGATCGCTGCTGGAGTGGCCGGACGCGGCGTAGATGACGCCGCCGCCCACCGCTGCGATCGCCGCCGCGACGCCGAGGGTGGCCAGTGCCTTCTTGGTCGACCAGGACGATGCCGGAGGTTGGGGCGCGCCCCAGGTCTGTTCGGGGCCGGACGGTTGCTGGACGGGGTTCGTCATGATCGGGTGCTCCTCTGCGGTGAACGAACGGTCTGGTGCAGCGACGTGGTCGTCGCGCTCGGTCCCACCGTGATCGGCGAATGTGGGTGTGCGCTGTGGGTGGTGTCAGGGTTGGCTGTGGGCTCGCCCGCGCTGGGTGTCGGCTGCGTGATCGCTGTGCTGCCAACCTGATGCCCGACGAACCGGGTCAGCGCCGCCCAAGGACTTTTACTGGGTGATCCCGAGTGCGGCAGACGGGTCCGACACGTCCGGCGACCAACGTGATGTGCCTGCCGAGGACGAAGGACACCAGCTCGAACTGGGACATGAACCGTTGTCCCACCGCGAGTTCGGTGAGTTCCGGGTCACGGCGGCGCGGACTGCGGCGACCGAAGTGGTCGAGCAGGTCGTAGCTATACGGCGCCACCCGCAGCTGACACAGCCAGGTGTAAACCACATTCGGCGGCGCCGCGATGCTGATGGCCCGATCCGCCTGCACCCCAACGGGTTCCAGCTCGTCGCATGGCAATGGATGCTCGCGTTCGGCTTCGGTCGCGCCCCAGACCAGTCCGGGAATCACGCCGCGGCAGCGATTCGACGTAGCATGCCGCGAACCACGATCTTGTGCCCACCGGTGCCGATGACGAGGGCTCGGTAGATCTTCCCGTGCGGGCCCGGGAAATCCCCCCAACTCTGCGCACGGACCCGAGTGCGACCCGGCCCGTCCTCGTCGAGTTGGAAAACCAGCTCATACCGCGAGAACCAGTGCCGCCCCTTCAGCGCCAGGCGCGCGGGCGGTTCGGCCGAGTCGAGCACGAATCCGGTCGGCACCGTCGACGGATCGGCCGGGTCCTTGCAGACTACTTTCAGCAACCCCTGCCACGCCCGGTTCCGATTCGCGTCGACCGTTGTGGCATGTTCATCAATATAGGACAATCGCTCCATATAGAAGGAACGTACTAGTAAATGGCCCCGCCCCGCAAGCACGACACTGATGTGATCCTCGACGCAGCACGCGCCCTGGTGCTCGCCGAAGGACCCCGCGCTGCCAGCGTCGCGGCCATCGCCGCCGCGAGCGGCGCCCCCGTCGGCACGCTCTACCACCGCTTCGGTAACCGCAACGGCGTCCTCACCGCCGCGTGGCTGCGCGCGCTGGAACGCTTTCAGAGCGGCGTCATGACCGCCGCCGACAACCCTGACCCGGTCGAGGCAGGCGTCGCGATGACGATGGCCGCGGTGCGGTTCGGCCGCGAATTACCCGACGACGCAAAGCTTCTGCTGAACCTACGTCCCAGCGACCTGCTCGACGGCGGCCCTGACGAGGCGTTCCGCGCCCGCCTCGCTGGCATGAACGCCCCACTCATCGAGCACCTGCGCCGCATCGCCCGCGGTCTCTTCGGCGCGGACGGCGACCGCGAGATCGACGCTGTCAGCCGCGCCGTCGTCGACCTCCCCTACGCCGCCCTGCGCCGCCACGCCCACGCCCCCGAACTCCCGGACTGGCTCGACACCGACCTCGCCGCCGCCGCCCGCACACTGCTGGCGTCCTACCGGCGCTGAACGGTACATGAGCGAGGGCGCCTCTCGGTCGCCGCAGCCATGTCCCGCTCGGCGGACAGGGCCGGGCTCGGATTTACCCGGCGACGAGGTCGGGGGTCAGTTGGTCGAGGCCGTCGATGACGTGAGCGGCCAGGGCGAGCGCGTCCGGGGCCGGCGGGTACTCGGGGCGTGGGGCGGCGATCACCCGCATACCCGCCGCGTGTGCCGCGCGCAGCCCATTGCTCGAATCCTCCACGGCCGCACACTCGGTAGACTTCTGCCGCATAAAGCCCGCGACGGCCACGTACACGTCCGGTGCGGGCTTGCCGCGATCGACCTCTTCGGTCGAGAACGTCACGTCGAAGAATTCGATCAGCCCGGTGCGGCCGAGCACGACGTCGATCAGGGTGCGCGGCGAGGAACTCGCCACACCGAGGGGCCACTGCTCACTCATCCGCTGCACCGCCTCGACGGCGCCGGGCAGCAGGGGCACCCCCTGGTCGTAGTGGTCGGCCATCCGCTCGATCACCTCGTTGGCCACCGTATCGGGCGATTCACCGACGCCGAGCTCGCCGCTCAGATAGTCCGACCATTCCTCGGTGCTCATGCCCATCAGCCGCTGCTGCGTGTCGGGTAGCCAACGTCCGCCCTTTTCGGCGACGTAGGCGCGCCGGACCCGTTCCCACACCGGCTCGGAATCGATCAGTACGCCGTCCATATCGAAGACAACTGCCGTAATACGCATCAGCACAAAGCCTTTCGCCAGCCACGCTGGTCGGCGACCGAATCTATCGGCGCCGACGGTGTCGAGGGTTCTTCGGAAGACCAGATGGACGAGCATCGTAACCGGACTCGTGTACGACTCGATTTGCATGCCCCGGGAAACGGCGTGGCACTAACAGCCCCGCCGCGCGAGTATTTCCCGGGCAACCGATAACTTGTTCTACATGAACGAACAGCAGGCCGGTGACTCGCTGCCGAACGAGCAGCACCACGAGGGCGGGTTCCGGCCGATGTCGGAGCTGATCAACGCTCACGACGAGCAGGACATCGATATCACCCGTGGCGGTCCGTACTACGGCGAGTTCATCGAGCAGGTGCGCGGCCTGATGGACCGTGCGCGGCTGGCCTCTCCGTCCGATGAGCTGGCCTTGGAGACGATCGGCGTCCTCAAACAACTCAACGACAAGCTGGACGCGGCGATCGTGGACGAGTGGTCCGCACCGACCTTGACCCGGATCGACCTGCCCGCCCGCGGCAACATCACCCTGCCGCCATTCGTGATCGACCATGTCGACCGGGACGGCGTCGACGCCAGCATCACCTTCCGCACCTTCCACCTGGGCGGCAACGGCGCCGCGCACGGCGGGCAGATCGCCATCGGTTTCGACGATCTACTCGGCATGGCCGCCGCGGTGCACGCGGGTGCGGTGACCAGAACCGCCTCACTCACCGTGGACTACCGGTCCATCACCCCGCTCAATACCGAGCTGACGGTGCGCGCCTGGACCGAACGCCAGGAGGGCCGCAAGGTCTTCGTACGCGCCACTCTGCACGACGGTGAGCGGCTCTGCGCCGAGGCGCACGGCCTGTTCATAGTCCTCAAACCCGGGCAGCCGTAAGGCAGTAGTTCACTGGATCCGGCCTCGAGCGCGCGGTGCCGGCTGGTATCCACGGCCACAGCTCCGGCACGCCGTCCGGGATGATCCCCACCGATATGGTGGTAATCCCACACGACGGTGCGGCCCATCGGCGTGAAACTTGGTGGGCTGGAACACTGCCCGACCCACCAATCTGCTCACTTGCCTGGGAAGTGTTCGCTTCGGTAGTCCGCGAAACGGGCGTCCACCTGGTCGCTGGTCAGCCCGAAGTCCTCCAGTGTGTATCGATGCGCAGGCCGCGCCGCACCCGAGGTGCTCGCCGAATGCAGTGCCGCCATGGCGGATTCGGCTTCCTGGCTCAATGACAAATCGAAGTGCTGATAGATCGAGCCGACTGTGCCGATCGGGTCTGCGACGAAATCGTCGTAGTAGACGTCGCAGAACTGAGCGGCGTTGTGGTGCTTGCGGTCCGCGAGGCACCGATCCGCTCCCCTGGCCCACAGATCCAACTGCGCCGCACCGACAACGGGACCACGGAACTTGTCCGACCAACCCTCCGTCGCCTTCTCGTTCAGGCTGCACACCGAGCCGATGATGGTCCGCGGATCCCGATGCATCTGAATGACCAGCGCATCCGGGTACATCGCGAAAATCGCGTCCAGCGCGAACAAATGGCTCGGGTTCTTCAAGACCCACCGTCGTCCGGGGTCCGGCAGTCCGATCAGCTGCAGGTTGCGCCGATGCCTGTGGTAGGCGTCGGTCCAGTCCTGCTCGCGCAACCATTCGGAGTAGCCCGGCAGATACCCCAGGCATTCGTAGGACACCGACATGGCCGACTGCCGCAGCAACTGCCAGCACTCCTCCACCTGGTCGGCCGACATATGGTGCATGCCCATGAGTTCCGGGTGTTCTACGTGATGCTTCTCGAACACGGCCTCGATGCGCTGGTAGGCCGGATTGTCCGCCCACGTCTCGCACGGCGGCCGCGGCTGCGGCATCTCGGTCAGCCACATCTCCAGGCCCTGGTGCGCCGGGTCCGCGGTGAGCAGCCGGTGCACCGCCGTCGTGCCCGAGCGAGGCAGTCCGGTCACGAAGATGGGTCGCTCGATCGCCACCTCGGCGTGTTCCGGAAAACGTTGCCACGCCGACTCACTGAGCAGCCGCGCGATCAGCGCGCCACGCAGGAAGGCCCGATTCATCTTGTTCCCGAAGGGCGTCAGCTGCGCGTCCTTGGCGTAGGACTCGAGCAGCACCTCGAGCCCCTCGCGGTAGCCGTCGTCCCCGAAGTCGTCGAGCCCGACGACCTTGGTCGCCGAGGCGTGCAGATCGTCGATGGTGCCGACGTCGTCTCTGCCGATCACGGTCATCTCCTCAGTGGTGGTATTCGCCGCCGTTGACATCGAGGCACGCCGCGGTAATCGCCCACGCTAGGTGCGAGGCGAAAAAGACCACGGCGTCGGCGATCTCATCGGGTTCGGGAAGCTTTCGCAGATCAATGGTTTCGGCGGTTTCGGCGTGCGATTCGGTGCGCGAGGCGAGCACCACGTCCGCACCAGCGCGTGCACTCTGCACCGCGATCGACCGACCAAGCCCCCGCCCCACTCCGGAGACCACAACGACCTTGTCCTGCAACAACATCAGCCCAGCATCCTTTCCGCCACGGCGACCTGCCGTGCCGCGATTCGCGCCCGCCACTGCTCCGGTGTGACTCGCGCCTGCTCGTAGAACGGAAGCCGCTCCGGCAGTTCGGCGAATGACAGCACCTCCACCGTCGGCCCGTCTTCCGGCTTCATCTCCCGGGCCAGCCGCTGCCAGCGGAACTGCACATACCCGCGCGCATGGCCGGTGCGTTCGATCCAGTTCGCCAAGCCGGGATCACGCTCGCTGACCACGAGCCGGATCATGCCGTCGGGATCCACCTGCGCCTGATCGGCGTTGAGGCTGGTCTGGTGGTTGATGTAGTCCAGCGACAGATACCACATGCTGCCGAGCTGGAAACCCTGATAGGGCGCATCGGATTTAGGCACCGTGATGATCAAGACCTGGTCGTCGTCCAGCTCGTAGTGGCCCGCCGAGGAGAACTGCGTGGTGAGTCCGCCCGGGGTGGACCTCGGCTCGTTCATCGTATTGACCGGCAGGTTGAGGTAGAACCACTTCGGGAAAGCCAAGAAGGTATTGAGCCGCGACACCAGCATCCTGCCCGCCACGCCGTAGCGCTTGGCCAGTAGATCCTTCGTCAGCGGCGGCGGCGCGTCACCGATCTTGTCCACCCGCTGGATACGCACCGTGCCGGGCTTCTCCGCGGCCCAGTCGCTGTAAATCTCGCGAATAACGAGCATGGCGGAGTCCGGGGCGAGGTGCACATAGCCGGGGCGCGCTTCGCCGGGACCGAGGCGCAGTTCGTAGGAACCGTCCGCGGCGACCTCGATCGAGCGGTCGTCGAATGCGGTCAGGCTGTCGGGCACGTCCACCGGCGAATAGTCGCCGTTGAGCACCTGGAAGCTCAGGTCGCGGGTGGTGCCGCGCTTGCCGGTCACCACGTATTCGGCGTCGGGTCGTAGATACGAATGGAAGTAGAGGGTATCCGGGTTGTCCAGACCCATTTTCGTGTACGGCCCGGTGGACTGGACGAAGAATGGAAAGTCCCGCTCATACGCCCATGCCATCTGAATGGCCGCGCGAATGCTGCCCGCGAGGTAGTCGTAGCCCTCGACGAGATCCTGTTCGGTCCGGATGTGTGGTGCGCCGATGATGATCTCCTCGGCGGCGGCGATGGCGTCCGCGAACGGCTGTGTAAGCAAGAGGCTTCTCCGACCCTTCCGAGCGACCTGCAAGCAGTCGCTACGGCCCTTTCGAGCGACCTGCAAGCAGTCGCTACGGTTGATCCAGGTGTTCCAAATACGTACCACTCTGGTACATTTCGATAGGAGCAAGATTAGAACGTGTTCTAGGAGTGGTCAATGGTTGCCCGTAGATCCGCCCCCACCCAGCGGGTGGTCCAAGTGCTGGACTTCTTCGTCGAGCAGCGCGGCAAACGCTTCGGCCTGTCCGAACTGGCCCGCGAGCTGGAGCTGGCCAAACCCACCTGCCTCGGCATTCTCACCGAACTCAGCGCTGGCGGTTACCTGGTTCGCGACACCCACACGCTCACCTACGGTCTCGGACCTGCGCTGATCGCCGCGGGCCGGGTCGCGCAGGACAGCTTCGCCATCTCCGCTATCGCCCGCAACGAGCTGGAGGAACTCACCGCGGAATACCGCACCACCTGCACCGCGTCGGCCGTGGTCGGCGAGCAGATCACGGTGCTGGAGAGCACCGGACCCGGCATGGTCAAGGTCGGCGCGTCGTACCTGTTCGCACCGCCAGTGGGCCTGATGTACGTGCTGTGGGATACCGCCGCGGCCTTCGACGCCTGGCTGAGCAAGCCGTCGACGGTGCCGCTGCGGCAGGACGAGACCCGGTTGCGGCGGGTGGTCGCGGAGTGTCGCGAGCGCGGCTACCTGGTGGAAAGCCTCACCGGCACCGGCCGCCGCTTGTACTCCTTGTTGGCTGGAGTCGCCGCCCGTGACCTGCCCGAAGAGATGCGCGAACTCGTCGGCGAGTTGGTCACCAGCCTCGGTGAACGGGTGCATCTGGGCACCGACCTACGACCGCGCAAGGAACATCCGGTGAGTCTGCTTGCGGCGCCGACCTACGGCGGCGACGGCAGGCAGAACATGGTGCTCACCATGTACGTCGGCAGCTCCATCACAGGCGCCGAAATCGCCCGTCGCGGCGCCGCGCTGGTGGCCGCGGCCGATGCGGTGACCGACGCGTCCGGCGGACGCAAACCGCCAGCACCCCATTGACCATTAACCGAAACGTGTTCTAGTTTTGGGACGTGAGCCAGTACGCAAAGTCGACTGCGAGCACCTACGAGCTGCCGCACCTGGACGCGCTCGAGGCCGAGTCGGCACACATATTCCGTGAAGTCGCAGCGACATTCGAGCGGCCGGTTTTGTTGTTCTCCGGCGGCAAGGATTCGGTGGTGATGCTGCACATCGCCGCGAAAGCCGTCTGGCCCGCACCGCTGCCATTTCCGGTCATGCACATCGACACCGGGCACAACTTCGACGAAGTCATCGAATTCCGCGATCGCACCGTGGAACGACTGGGCCTGCGGCTGGTGGTCGGCCGGGTACAGCACGATATCGACTCGGGTCGCGTGGTGGAGGATACCGGCCCTCGCTCCACCCGAAATCGCTTGCAGACCAGCACCTTGCTGCGTTCCATCCGGGAGCATTCATTCGACGCGGTATTCGGCGGCGCGCGCCGGGACGAAGAAAAAGCGCGCGCCAAGGAGCGGGTGTTCAGCTTCCGCGACGAATACGGTCAGTGGGATCCACGCAACCAACGACCCGAACTCTGGAACCTCTACAACGGCCGCCACCGCGCGGGCGAACACATCCGAGTGTTCCCGCTGTCCAACTGGACCGAGCTCGATATCTGGCACTACATCGCCGCGGAACAAATCGAACTCCCGCCGCTGTACTACGCGCACCGCCGCCCGGTTGTGCAGCGCGACGGAATGCTGTTGGCGCACACGCGTTTTCTCGAACTACTCGACGGCGAGCAGCCGTATGACACCACGGTGCGGTTCCGGACGGTCGGCGATGCCACATGCACCGGATGCGTGGAATCGACGGCGGCCACCCCCGACGAGGTGGTCGTCGAGGTCGCCGCGACCCGCGTCACCGAGCGCGGCGCCACTCGCGCCGACGATCGAATTTCCGAGGCAGGCATGGAAGACCGCAAGCGAGAAGGTTACTTCTGATGAGCACGACAATCCTGTTGCGCCTCGCCACCGCTGGCAGCGTCGACGACGGCAAATCCACCCTGATCGGGCGGCTGCTGTTCGACTCCAAGACGATCTTCACCGACCAGCTCGCCGCCGTGGAACGCACCAGCCGCGATCGCGGCGACGACTACCCGAACCTGGCCCTGCTCACCGATGGCTTGCGTGCCGAACGCGAACAGGGCATCACTATCGACGTGGGGCACCGCTATTTCGCCACGCCCCGACGGAAATTCATCATCGCCGATACCCCGGGCCACATTCAGTACACGCGCAATATGGTCACCGGCGCTTCGACCGCTGATCTGGCGCTGATCCTGGCGGACGCACGCAAGGGCATCGTGGAGCAGACCCGGCGGCACGCCTTCCTGGCCAGCCTGCTCGGCATCCCGCACCTCGTGCTGTGTGTGAACAAGATGGATCTGGTCGGCTGGTCGCAGCAGCGCTACGAGGAGATCCGCGACGAATTCGCCCAGTACACGACGAAACTCGACGTCGCCGACCTGGCCTTCATCCCGATGTCGGCGTTCACCGGCGACAATATCGTGCACCGCGGCACCAGCATGCCCTGGTACGAGGGCTCTCCCCTGCTGCACCATTTGGAAGAGGTGCACATTGCCTCCGACCGAAATCTCATCGACGCGCGGTTCCCGGTGCAGTACATAACCCGAAGGCACGCCCAGGATTTCCGTGGCTATGCGGGCACCATCGCCGGCGGCGTCTTCAAGCCCGGTGACGAAGTGACCGTGCTGCCCTCTGGATTCAACAGCAGTATCGCGGCGATCTGGGGCCCCGGCGGCACTCCAATCGCGGAGGCGTTCCCGCCGCAGGCGGTGACCATCCAGCTCGCCGACGAAATCGATATCGCACGTGGCGATTTGATCTGCCGTCCGGCCAACCGGCCGCACGCGGGCCGCGATATCGACGCGATGGTGTGCTGGTTCACCGAGGAGGCAGATCTCACGCCGGGCGCCACCTACACCATCCGGCACACCACCCGTACCGTCACCGCCGAGGTCCGAACCCTCGACTACCGCCTGGACGTCAATACCCTGCACCGCGACGAGACCGCGGAGTCGTTGTCGCTCAATGAGATCGGACGCGTCCAGCTGCACACCCGCCAGCCGCTGCTTTTCGACCCTTACCGCCGCAACCGCACCACCGGCAGCTTCATCCTCGTCGACGACACCACCAACAACACCGTCGCCGCAGGCATGATCACCGGACCGACCCTGCCGTCCTCCCGCGTCGTCTGGCACTCGACCGCCGTCGGGCGCGACGAGCGCCCGACTCGCGGCATGACCGTCTGGTTGACCGGCCTCTCCGGGTCCGGAAAGTCCAGCGTTGCAGTCGAACTCGAACGCAGACTGGTGGCGGCAGGCCGCCCGGCCTTCCTCCTCGACGGCGACAACCTGCGCCACGGCCTCAACGCCGACCTCGGCTTCGCCGCCGTGGACCGCGTCGAGAACGTCCGCCGCGTCGGCGAGGTCGCCCGTCTCTTCGCCGAAGCCGGTACGGTAGCGGTGGTTTCGCTGATCAGCCCGTACCAGGCCGACCGCGAACGGGCCCGAGCCGCCCACGAAGCGGCGGGCATCGACTTCATAGAAGTCTTCGTGGACACTCCGCTGGAGATCTGCGAAGCCCGCGACCCCAAGGGCATGTACGCCAAGGCCCGAGCGGGTGAGATCCGCGGCTTCACTGGCATCGACGACCCGTACGAAGCCCCCACCGACGCCGAGTTGGTGTTGCGACCCGGCGATGGCGATCCCGCTGCAATGGCGGCCACCATCCTCGAAAAGTTGGCCGATCTGGACTGACTGGGGCAATATGACCGCGACACTGCTACACGTGGAGATCTCAGCATGACCGCAGCAACCGAAGTCAAGTCCGTGGGGTATTCCCGCATCATCGCACCACCGGGTTGGAGCCGCTGGCTGGTTCCGCCCGCCGCGTTGTCCATCCACCTCGCCATCGGGCAGGCGTACGCATGGAGCGTCTTCAAGCCGCCGCTGGAAAAGGCGATGCACGTCTCGGGTACCGGCAGCGCGCTGCCGTTCCAGCTCGCCATCGTGATGCTCGGCCTGTCGGCAGCATTCGGCGGCACCCTCGTCGAACGCCGCGGTCCGCGCTGGGCGATGACGGTTTCCCTGGTGTGCTTCTCGTCCGGCCTGCTGATCTCCGCGCTCGGCGCGGTGGTCGGCGCATATTGGCTCATCGTCCTCGGGTACGGGTTCGTCGGTGGGATCGGGCTCGGCATCGGCTATATCTCACCGGTCTCCACGCTGATGCGCTGGTTTCCCGACCGGCCAGGCATGGCGACCGGGTTCGCCATCATGGGCTTCGGCGGCGGCGCGCTGATCGCGTCGCCGTGGGCAACCGAGCTGCTCACGGATTTCGGTATGGACCATACCGGCATCGCTGCGACCTTCCTGGTCATGGGCCTGACCTACGCGGTGTTCATGTCGGTAGGCGTGCTGCTCGTGCGGGTGCCGCCGCCCGGTTGGCGGCCAGCGGGCTGGGAGCCATCGGCGAAAGTCACCAAGCTGATCAGCGGCAACGACGTCGCCGCGAAGGACGCTATCCGCACCCCGCAATTCTGGCTGCTCTGGATCGTGCTGTGTTTCAACGTCACCGCAGGCATCGGCATCCTGGAGAAGGCAGCGCCGATGGCGGTGGACTTCTTCAAAAACACCTCGACTCCCGTGACGGCCGCCGCTTCGGCGGGCTTCGTCGCGGTGCTCTCGGCGGCGAACATGGGCGGGCGCATCGGCTGGTCCTCGCTGTCGGACCTGATCGGCCGCAAGAACATGTACCGGATCTATCTCGGCGTCGGTGCGCTCGCCTATGTGCTGGTCTGGTCGGTTGGCCAGACGAATAAGCCGGTCTTCATCCTCGGCGCCATGGTGGTCCTGTCCTTCTACGGTGGCGGATTCGCGACGGCTCCGGCGTATCTCAAGGATCTGTTCGGGACGTACCAGGTCGGCGCGATCCATGGTCGACTGCTCACTGCCTGGTCGGTAGCGGGCGTCGCCGGGCCCTTGATCGTCAACGCCATCGCGGACTCCGGCCAGCAGCACGGTAAGACCGGGTCGGCGCTCTACGGGCCCTCGTTTGCCATCATGATCGCACTGCTGTGCGTCGGCTTCGTCGCCAACGAACTGATTCGCCCGGTCGCGGCGAAGTACCACCGGCCGGTCGTCGCGCCGACCGTCGTCGCACCGACCCCCGTCGCAGAGGGAGAACCAGCATGAACCAACCCAACCGGACCGAGGCCGCCCCGGCCCAGCGTATTCCGCTGCTGATCTTTTCCTGGCTGTGGGTCGCCGCGCCGTTCGCCTACGGCGTCGATCGCCTGATCGTGAACCTGGTCAAGCTGTTCCATTGAGATCAGGCGATCGGGTCCGCCCTAGCTCGGTCAGTCGGTTGCGCGTAGCGCTGCGCTGAACCAGGCGAACACCAGTGCCAGACTCGGCAGGGCGGGCCAGCCGTTGATGACGGCAAGCAGCTGCCAATACCGTTCGGCCCGAATATCTCCCGCGACTTCGAGGCGAGTCAGCAGCCAGCGGCGCAGTTCCGCGTCATCGGGTCGGCCGAAGGTCTCGGCATACCGTGCCGCGAGCTCCGCGACGATGGACTGAGCCGCCGCCGAATCCGGGGCGACATCCGACGCCACCGCGGCGCCGACCCGGTCCCGCACCACCTCGGTCAATTCGTGGTGCAGACCGGTGGTATCGCCCTCCGCTCGTTGCGCCGCTTGGTATTCGGCCATGCGCCGCACCGCCGTGCGGAAGTCCGGGTCCTGGGTGAGCTCGCCGAGTTCCACCCACGCCTGGATTTGCGCAGGTTCCGGATCATCGGGCAGCTCCGGCATGGCGGCGCGAATCATCTCGACGAACTCCGGGTTCGCGTCCGCGGTCGCGAACGTGTCATCGACAAAGTCGCTGATCAGGCGCCGACGCTCGGCATCGGAGAGCTTGACGAGTTTGTGCATGAGTTCCATCTCCTCAGGGGTAGGGTCCCGCTCGGCAATCGCCCGTAACACCGTGCGCCGCAACCGAAGCGTGCGAATCTGGACTTCGATCGCCTCGGCATGCGACGCCGCCACCTCGGGCACCGACCTCGTCCGATCCAGCACCTGCCGAACCGCCGGAAGGTGGATTCCCAATTCACGCAACGTCCGCACCAACTGCAATCGAGCAAGCGCCGCGGAGTCATAGAGCCGATAACCGGCGGGACTGTAAGTGGTCGGCGGCATAACACCGGAATCGGAGTAGAACCGAATCGTCTTGACCGAAAGCCCGGTCCGCTCGGCCGTCACCCCGATCGAATAGAGCGTGTCGCCGTCCATGCCCCTACCCTCCTGCCTCCCCTATGTGGAGACTCAAGCAGTGTGATGCGAGCGCTGGTGGGGCAGGTGGGTGTTGCGCGGCTCGCCGAGTTGCTGCCCGTACCGCGGCCCGTCCTGTCGCGCTGGCTGCCGGAGTTCGCCGACGCCGACGAGAAAGCCACTGCCACGGCCGTCGGCGGCTCCGTATCCGCGGGCGACGCTGCCTCACCACACGCAGTGGGTCAACACTGAGGCTGGTGATGGCGAACACCCAGGAGCAGTGATTCAGTGCGGCTCCGGCTCCAAGCCGAGGATGACCACCAGCACGTCACGGAGTCGCCCGACATCGCCCCGAATGCCCGTCACCGCATCCTGATACAGAAATGCCTCGATGAGGCGAACCAGCGCGTAGGCGAAAGTGGCTGTGTCCAACCGGTTCTCGTAGCCCTCCGCGACGGCGGCATCGAGCAATTCCGCGACCGCGGCGACGACCCTGGGCTGCACCGGCCCATCGCTGGTGGTAATGATCCGGCCGGCGGTGGCCCGTTCGGTGGCGATGAAATACCGATACGGTTCGCTGCGCGCGAGCCAGCGCGCCACCCGGTCCAGCATCCACAGCACCCGCCGCGCGCCGATGCCGGTGCTACGGGTGCGTGCCTCCTCGACCACGCGATTGAACTCGGCCACCATCACCGCGCCGAGCAAGCCGTCGCGCGATCCGAACCAGCGGTAGATGGTCGCCCGCGACAGCCCGAGCCCGGCCGCGATGGCCTGCACATCGACCCGCTCGGACGCCAGGAACTGCGCGCTCGCCGCCGCCAGCACCTGATCCTGGGTCGCGGCGGCGGGCCGACCGACGGGCCGGGCGGCGCCCGAGGTAGCAGTCATCCCAGCCCTGGGAGAAATTCGCGACACATACGTAGTAACGTACCAAATCAACCTGGGCGAGCATCGCGTCCGCCCGTACCTCGGCTGTGCGACCGCGAGAGGATGTGCCCGTGCGCTCGACGTTGATCTCCCGCAGAGACCTGGATTTCCTGCTCTACGAATGGCTGCGGGTGGAGGGGCTGACCGCGCTACCGCGGTTCACCGAGCATTCGAAGGACACCTTCGACGGCTTCCTCGACCTGTGCGAGGACCTGGCCACCCGGCATTTCGCGCCGCACAACAAGCTCAATGACGCCAACGAGCCCACCTTCGACGGCGAACGGGTGACTATCATCCCGGAGGTGAAGGCCGCGATCGAGGCGTTCACCAAGGCGAATCTGATCGGCGCCGCGATGGACGAGGAAATCGGTGGCCTGCAACTGCCCGCCACCGTCGAGGCGGCCGGGTTCTGCTGGTTCCAGGCGGCCAATGTGGGCACCACCGGCTACCTCTTCCTCACCGTCGGCAATGCCAATCTCCTTGCCGCGCACGGAACTCCGGACCAGATCGACCGTTTCGTCAAGCCGATGGTGGAGGGCCGATTCACCGGCACGATGTGCCTGTCCGAGCCGCAGGCGGGTTCCTCGCTTGCCGATATCGTCACCCGCGCCGAACCGCAATCCGACAGCACCTACCGGCTTTTCGGCTCCAAGATGTGGATCTCCGGCGGCGAGCACGAGCTGACCGACAATATCGTGCACCTGGTACTGGCCAAGATCCCAGGCGGACCGGCGGGCACCAAGGGCATCTCGCTGTTCATTGTCCCCAAATTCCTTGTGCAGGAGGATGGTTCGCTCGGACCGCGCAACGATGTGGTGCTGGCGGGCTTGAACCACAAGATGGGCTACCGCGGAACCACCAATACCGTGCTGAATTTCGGTGAAGGCAAGCACACACCGGACGACGCGCCCGGCGCGGTCGGCTATCTCGTCGGCGAACCGCATCGTGGGCTTTCCTACATGTTCCACATGATGAACGAGGCCCGCCTCGGTGTCGGCCTCGGCGCAACGGCGTTGGGCTACACCGGATATCTCAAATCGCTCGACTACGCCAGACAGCGCAAGCAGGGACGTTCGGTCACCGCCAAGGACCCGGCCGCGCCGCAGGTGCCGATCATCGAGCATGCCGATGTCAAGCGAATGCTGTTGGCGCAGAAGGCTTATGTCGAGGGCGCCCTCGGCTTGCTGCTGTACTGCAACCGGCTCGTCGATCTGGAACGCACCGCCACCGATCCGGATACCAAGCGCGCGCACACGTTGCTGCTGGAAATCCTGACCGGCGTCGCCAAGAGTTGGCCCTCGCAGTGGTGTCTGGAGGCGAACAACCTCGCCATCCAGGTGCACGGCGGCTACGGCTACACCCGCGAATACGACGTCGAACAGCACTACCGCGACAACCGCCTCAACCCGATCCACGAGGGCACCCACGGCATCCAGGGCCTGGACCTGTTGGGCCGCAAGGTAATCCAGCACGATGGCGCCAGCCTGCGGCTGCTGGCCGCGCAGATCGAACAGACCGTGCTCGCGGCGACGGAAGCCAGCGGCGAGTGGACCGAGTTCGGTGGCCAGCTCGACGCGGTCTGGCAGCGCCTGCTCACCGTCACCGGCTGGATGTTCGGCTCCGGCGACATCGGCGCGGCCATGGCGAATTCCAGTGTGTACCTGGAGGTATTCGGCCACGTCGTGATCGCCTGGATCTGGCTCGAGCAGGCGCTCGCCGCCTACGGTCGCGACGGCGACTTCTACGAGGGCAAGCGCGCCGCAGCCCGCTACTTCTTCCGCTACGAACTCCCCAGGACCACACCCCAACTGGACCTGCTGGAGCTGATGGACCGCACCACCTTGGACATGCAGGACGCCTGGTTCTGACGCCGCGCAAAGGGCGCGCTCAGCGCAAGCCGTGCTCCCGGTCGGACCGCAGGGCGGCGAGTTCGTACGCGTCGTGCTGTCCTGTCTCATCCAAGGTGAGGCACGGCTCACGGACCCGAGGCATCCAGCGAGAGTCTCACCAAATTGAGCACCCGTAGCCGTCTTCATGGCCCGATCGTTGGGACGATCCGGCGATTTGCCTCATGATCAGTGAGACGGCGTGCAGTTCGGGCTGTCTCGCATATCTGAGGCACCGCAGCTCAGTGCGCTGATCATGCCTCACATGCAACGAGACAGGACACGTGCGCACAGAACGGACCCAGGTCCAGGTCGATCATCGCGACACCTGAGTCAAGACCAACTGCGAGCCCTCCATCCACAGCAGCGAGGCTGAGTGCGCCACCACGCGGCGCAGGCCTACCATTCCGGCCGCTGCCCGACGTATTCGACGATCCGGATCCAGGTCTTCCCGATAGCCAGAATTACATCGGTCGGCTCAGCGATGGTCGGCGTCGTCGCGTGCGGCGTCGACCGCCGCGACGTACAGATGCGCCAGTTCCTCGATGTACTCCTCGCGCGGGAGATCGATGCCACCGCTGAGCCATTGGGCGGCGGCGTGCGCCTGGCCGCCGACGATGATGTGGGCGGCGAGCAGTAGGCGGGTGTGGCGGCGGCCGGTGAAGGTACCGTGCACGATTTGGGCCTGGTCGGCGGTGTACTCGGCGAATTTGCGCACGGAGTCGGCTTTGCGTGGCGCGACGACTTCGTTGCCGATCGCCTCGGTGAACAGACGGGCCTTGCGCGGATCGCCGGTGAAGTAGTCGACGAACACCTCCATGGCGGCACGGGCACGCAGGAACAGGTCCTCGGGTTCCGCTTCGACCGCGGTGCGCGCCTGCGCGAAGAACTCGTCGAACATGGTGTCGAACAGCGCCACCAGCAGGTCTTCCCGACTGCTGAACTGCTCGTAGAAGTAGCGCTGGGTAAGTCCGGCGCGCTCGCAGACGGCCGTCATCGTCAGCTTCACGACGCCGTTCGTGCCGACCTCGTCGAAGCCTGCGTGGATGAGGTCGGCGCGCCGCTGCGCCAGCCGATCCTCGGCGCTGACCCCCCTGAAGGGGCGGACAACCGATGCCATATCCCAATCTTGACACACGGTCATGTCAAGTTCAGACTTTAACGAAAGTTGACATGGATCACAGTCAGCTTTCGCCCTCGCCGTGGAGGAACCCGATGACGACCTTTCTGAGCAGCCCGCCGACCGCGCCGCCGAAGGGCAGCGGCCTGCAATCCGTCGCCGGAGCGGGCGGGCTACCGCTGATCGGGGAAAGCTATGTGATGCTGCATCATCCTCGCGAATGGGCGCGCAAACGTTACGAGCGCTACGGGCCGGTGTCCTGGACGACGGCCTTCGGCAGGCAGATAATCGTGCTGCTCGGTCCGGACGCGTGGGACATACCCATGGCCAACCGCGACAAGACATTCGGCAGCGGACCGGCGTGGGACTACATCATCGGCCCGTTCTTCCGGCGCGGCATCATGCTGCTCGATTTCGAGGAACATCTGCATCACAAGCGAATCATGATGCAGGCCTTCACCCGATCCCGCTTGACCGGCTACCTCGATGCGATGAATCCGACCATCACACGGGGCCTGGCGGGCTGGGCAGCATCGGACTCCTTCCGCGGCTACCCGGCCATCAAACAGGTCACCCTCGACATCGCGACCAGAACCTTCATGGGCGCGGCCCTCGGCGCCGAATCCGATTCCGTGAACCAGGCTTTCATCGACTGCGTGCGCGGCGGCACCGCCTACCTTCGCTTTCCGATGCCGGGACTGCGCTGGTCGCGCGGGCTGCGAGGGCGCAGGGTGCTGGAGCGGATGCTGCGAAAGCAGTTGCCCGCCAAGCGCTCCGGAGATGGTGACGACCTGTTCAGCGCGCTGTGTCACGCGCGCACCGACGACGGGCAGAGCTTCACCGACGACGACGTGATCAACCACATGATCTTCCTGCTGATGGCAGCGCACGACACGACAACCATCACGATGACCACGATGATGTACTACCTCGCCAAACACCCCGAGTGGCAGCGGCGCTGCCGCGCGGAGAGTGCGACGCTGGGCGCGCCCGTGCTGGACTACACCACCCAGGAACAGCTGACCGCCCTCGACCTCGTCATGAAGGAATCCCTGCGCCTACTGACCCCGTTGCCGCAGATCCCCCGAGCCGCGGTCGCGGACACCGTAATACTCGGCCACTTCATCCCCGCGGGCAGCTTCGTCACGGTAATGCCGCAGTTCACCCATCAAATGAGCGAATACTGGCCCGACCCAGACCGTTTCGACCCGGAGCGCTTCTCCGAGGCCCGCCGCGAAGACAGAGTCCACAAACACGCCTGGGTCCCTTTCGGCGCGGGCGCCCACAAATGCATCGGCCAATACTTCGGAGGCATGCAGGTCAAAGCCTTCATGCACCAACTGCTCCTACAGTTCGAGTGGACCATCGCCCCTGGCTACGAAATGCACTGGGACAGAACGTCACTCCCCCGCCCGAAGGACGGTCTGCGGATTCAGCTACGTCGGCGCTGACCGGCCTCAATGGACACTTTCGCCCAGGGACGCGCGATTCCTGACGCTGTGGGGCGAAAGTGTCCGCCTAAACGCACGGTTCACCTGAACTCCGGAAACTGTCCGAGGCAGCCTTGTTCGCAGCGTCAGAACCAGAGCAACTGTTCGCCCGTACGCTCACGCGACACCACCTGGGCATCTGGCCAATCACCCGGTCGGCCCGTATATCTGCGTTTTCATCGATCAGCGATCGCGTACGATCGCCGAGATCGACGGACGCGAATTCCGCAGCGAAGCAAGCGTATTCCGCCAGGACCGGCGACGACAGAACTGGCTGGACCGGAACACCCTGAGCGCTTCAGACATAAGGCTGAGCAATCCAACCATTGGAGCGCTCAGCACACTCGCCTGGCGTCGAAGCCAACACGAGAGGATGATCAGTGACCATTGAGATTGGCGTAATCTTGCCTACTTCCACGCCTGATCCGCAGCACCCGATCCTGGGGGATGTGCGGGCGAGTGCACGATTTGCGGAAGAGGTGGGGCTCGAATCGGTGTGGTCTACCGACCATCTCATTGCGAGTGCGCCGATGTTGGACAGCACCGTCACGCTGGCTACGGCGGCGGCGGTGACCGATCGGGTTCGGATCGGGTTCAACGTGATGCTGCTGGCATTGCGGCCGACGGCGTGGGCGGCCAAGCAGATCAGCACGCTGCAGTATGTGTCCGGGAATCGGGTCATGCTCGGTGTCGGGACCGGGAATCCGGCGCATGGGGATGTCGGGTGGCGGGCCGCCGGAATGTCGTTCGAGGACCGGGGTCGGCGGACCGACGAGGCATTGCGGGTGCTGCCCGGTCTCGTCACCGGACAGTCGACGACATTGGCGGACGGACTCGAGGTGACGCTGTCTCCGGGTGCGGCGATGCCGCCGGTGTTGGTGGCGGGCAACGGGAATCGGGCCCGCCGCCGCGCGGCCGCTTACGGTGACGGGTGGATCACCCTGCAGACGGGTCCCGATCAGCTGGTCGGAGAGATCGCCGAATTGGGTGAGCTCGCCGCCGAGCACGGCCGTCCGACGCCCGCGATAACCGTTGTCGCCCCGTCGTTGTCGGCCGATTTCGCGCAGGCCGCGCAGCAGGTGTCCGCCTACGCGGCCGCCGGGGTCGAGCGGGTCATTCTCGCGCCGACCGGGTCGGACTGGCAGCGAGATTATGAGCATGCGGCGAAGCTGCGTGCCACGCAATAAGTCGGGATGCCGAGTGGCTATCTGGCCGCCGTGGACACTTTCACCTCCGCACAACAGATTCCTGTGCATTTACGCTGAAAGTGTCCGCGACACCAGCGCTCACCGATCGGCGATCACCACTACCCCGCTGTCCGCCTCGAGCAACTCCATGGTGCGGGCAGCAGCATCATTGACATGCACCCGCGGCTCAGCGGGCAACTCCGCCTCGTAATACGTTCCCAGACCATAGAACTGGCCGTACTTCACGACCACCCCTTCGACGCCCAACACTGCCGCCTCGTGGTCGCGAATCGCCTCGCCACGCCCGGCCGGCTCCCACGCAATGCTCTGCGCGAGAAACCTTTTCGCTCCGGCAGCCCGCGCGGCGGCCAGCAGATTCTGCGTCCCCTCGGTGCGGATCCGCGCGTTCGCGCCCGCGAGTTCCGCCAGCAGCGCGGCGTCGTCGGGCAGATCGGTGAGCTGGTGCATCACCAGGTCGGGGCGGAAGTCGACGACTGCGGCGGTCAGTGCGGCCAGGTCGTAGACGTCGCAGACAACCGGCTGCGCGCCCGCCGCGCGCACCTGCTCGGCCTTGTCCGGCGAACGGGTCATGCCCGCCACCTCATGCCCCGCCGCAACCAACAGGGGCAGCAGCCGTGTTCCGATAACGCCGGTCGCGCCGGCCAGAAAGATCCGCAAAACCAGACTATCGACCCACCGCGCCGCCACCCGCAGCAACTTCCTAGGTCCGTTCGCACTGACCATGTTGCTGCTGCCGCTACTACGCCGGACGGAGTAACCGCGGGTCGCGACGATAAGCGGCGGCACCGCGTTCTACGGCCGCATCCATTTCGACGATCTGCAACACGAACGCCGCTACAGCCCGAACGGTCCTACGCCCAGTCGAAGCTGGTCGACCTAATGTTGACGCTGCGTCTGGCCGACATCAGCACCGAACGCGGCTGGAATTTGCTGAGCACCGGCGCCCTGGCTACACACGCGTGGTCCACCGAACCTCCGGTAGTCCAACGCCAGGCCCCAGGTCCTCGATTGCCTGAGCGGAGTCGATCGGCGCGGGCACGCGCTTGCCCTGCCTACCGCTCCGGGCGCTCGGTGACGATGGTGTCGAGTCGTCCGCCCAGCTCATTGACCTGGTCGCGCAGCGCGATGATTCGTTCCAGCGGGTAGTCCACGGCGGCGAGGACGGTCTCGATCATCGCTTCGGCCTGGAGTTGCAGCGCCTGGCCTGCCTCGGTGGCGCGCAGTTCGACGGCACGGCGGTCCTGTGCGCTGCGGACGCTTTCGACCAAACCGTGGGCCTGTAGCCGCTGGATGAGCGGCGAGACGGTGCCATAGTCCAGGCGAAGTTGTTCGCCGAGTTCCTTCATCGTCATGGCGGGTCGCTCCCACAGCGCGAGTAGCGCGAGGTACTGCGGGTAGGTCACCCCCATCGCGTCGAGGAAGGGCCGGTAGGCCGCAGTCATCGATCGGGACGTGGAGTACAGGGCAAAGCACAGCTGTGCGGCGAGCAACAGGAGGTCGGGGGTAACGGCCGCTCCGACACGCACCACGGGTGTGGGATGCGCTTGTTCAGGCATTCAAACACTTTACTGCAGCGAACTTGCTGCTGTTCACGTGCTAATACGCTGTCCGCGAAACGAGTTGGCGATCGGGCGGCTCGCCGGTTGCTCGCTGTGCGCCGGGGGTGGGCATGGCTGAGGCCAGAATCATTCCGGTTATTCCGCCGATGCCAGACGGGCACGCCGGGCCGGGTCGCGTTGCCAAGGGCGTCTCGAGCCTTCCGCTGGCGCCGGTCCTGCCACCGCGTCATTCGGGCAGGCAGAGCTCTGTATTCGATATTCGCTCCGTCGATGTCGACGGTCGAGTGGTCGACAGGTTCGTCGGGGACGCCTTGGGATGGCAGTCGGGCGACGGCCTGCATTGGCGGATCTGTGGCGGCATCGTCGTCATCTCGTCGGTCAGGGTCCGCGGCGTGCGGGTCCAAACGCTAAACACTCGCAATGGGCTGCTTGCCTCGAGCTGAGCGAACTCGCTCGCAAACCCATCTGCCCGATCCCGAACCCGAACCCGAACCAGTCGGTCAATGAGCTGGGCCGCAATAGCACTTTCCAACTGGATTAGGTGAGGCTAAGCTAGTTCTAGAGATTCCACCGAATTATGCGAGGCTACCGTGTACGTGTGTATTTGCAACGGCGTCACCGAGGACGACGTGCGGAGTTGCGTTGCAGCAGGCGCGTACTCGACCAAGCATGTCAAAGAGGCCTGCGACTGGAGGCCGGGCTGCGGCTCCTGCACGGGTCGCCTTGCTGGTTTGCTCCGTGAAGCGCACTGCGGCGCCCAGTTGACAATGGATGCGATCGCCGGCCTCCCGTTGTCGCCCTCGGAGGTCTCCGGCCGTCTATCCCAGCTTCATCAAGGGGCCGAGTCCCCGGCAGCCTGAACTTTCAGACACGTCCTTCGGGGAAGGTGTATCGCGGGACCCTTCATGCCACCATGTTCGGATGGAAGGCGACAAGGACGTTGTGGCGCTGCTCAATGAGCAGTTGACTGCTGAACTCACCGCGATCAACCAGTACTTCCTCCACGCCAAGATGCAGGAAAACTGGGGCTATGCCAAGTTGGCCAAGCACACTCGGTACGAGTCGATCGACGAGATGAAGCACGCGGAAAAACTGACCGATCGGATCCTGTTCCTAGACGGGCTGCCCAACTACCAAAAGCTCAATCCGTTGCGCATCGGCCAGACCGTTCCCGAGCAGTTAGCAGCCGATTTGCAGATCGAGATGGAGGCAGTCACCCGGCTCCGCGGTGGCGTCGAGCTCATGCGTTCGCGTGGCGACATGACCTCGGCTCGGATCTTCGAGGAGATCCTGGAGGACGAGGAGAAGCACGTCGACTACTTGGAGACCGAACTCGGCCTCGTCGAGGCCCTGGGCGAGCAGCTCTACCTCCAGCGCTTCACCGATACGCCGGAGGATTGACACGCACGGTCCGGAGGCTCTCGGCCGGTTCGTGACGCAAGTGGTGAGTATTGCCGTCGATGGGGTCTTATTGGGCGGACACCGATAGGCGATGCTTATGGCTTCGGTGGCCCTTCACGCCGGCAACTCGCATACGTGTGCGTGGCCGCGAGCGGCCATCACATCGAGCAGGCACATACGCGGCGTCGCCATCCCTGTCAGGTGCCCGCACAGCGTGAACACTATGTGTGCCTCTGCGCGGCGACACTCATCTATCAGATCTATGAATGCTTGCGGCAATGTCGCGTTCTGCGGCGCCCGTTCTTGGAAGACGGCCGCGAGTTGGTATCCACGTTCGCGAGCGAAGGCCTGCAACCGCTGCTCGCAGGTGATCAACTCACATCCGGCAAGATCCAACCGGATGTAACCGTACGCCAACGGCAGGTTCACACTCATTGGTTGCCGCCCCGGCTCCGAATGGACGCCAGAAGCTGAACAGTATGGGAGCCACACGCCGTGGTGCGGCCGCGGCCCTGGCAACCGCTACGACGGTGTGGCAGGTATGGAGCCAGGGCCAGGCAGCTCGGCACCTCCACCTCGAGAGGGTATGGCTGGCTGTGCCTGCGCCGTACTCGGAACAGATACCCACCCTGCAACCCCAAGAAAACCAGACCCCCGCGCAGCGTGTAGAACAACATTCGTCTCAACCTCGCATCGTTCTGATAGATCGTCACCGGTCGGCTCGCAGACCGTGCCGACTCAGTGACTCGAGCGGTCAATCGAGACCAGCATGGCTGACTACATGGCAGCCTTAGCATCGGTAGCCTGTAGGTAGCCATCCTCGCCGGGCTGTGGCGGCCTTCCAAAGCCGGTTGTCAAAGCTACTGGTCGACGGCGGAAATGTTGCGGGTGGCCAAAGTATTGGCGCTGCTCGATGATTTGCGGTGTCGGAGCCATGACCTTGGCGCTAACCGTCAGCGATCAGGTTATCCGGCGGTATCACAGACGTCCGTCCGTGTCGGGTTCATCGGTCACCTCAGGGCGGTGATGCTGCCGGTGGAGGTGGTGCTGGTGGCGTGTCGTTGATCGCGAAAGGCCCGCGTCCGAATCCGACTACCTAAATGACCAGCGGTGCTCGCCTGATGTCGATCCCGCCGTGAGGTTGATGCTGGCCCGATTGGGCCGGATTGTCCCGGCCGATGATGTGTCCTCACGTCGGCGGGAGCCGATCGAGGCTCGGCTTGTCGACACTGTCTGCCCGCCGACCGAAGAGGTACGGCGCGGCACCGCCGGCACAATGCTCGATAGCGAGATGGCTTGATCGCGCAGCTCCAGCGGGAAGACTTCACTGACCTGTGAGATTGGTCGAGAGCGTGCCGGCCGCGGTGAAGCAGATGGGCCGGGGAAACCGTATCCCTGATGAGCACTGGTATTCAGGACACGTTGGGCCGATTGTTGTCCGTATTCCAGGTTCTGCCGACAGATGACCCTGGCCCGTCCCCAATGAATGAGACCGCTCGGTATTAGAGTCCTGTTGGCCCTGGTAGGGGCCAGAAGGGACGATTGGGATCATGGCTGGAGGACGGAAGCGGCATTCCGCGGAGGAGATCGTGCGGAAGCTGCGCCGTGCCGATGAGCTGGCCGCGGCCGGTAAGTCGGGCGAGGAGATCGCCGCAGAGCTGGAAGTGTCGGCGGCGACGTTGTACAACTGGCGCCGCTCTTACGGCGGTATGGATACCGATGCGGCGAAGGAGCTCAAGGAGCTGCGGGAGCAGAATTCCCGGCTCAAGCGGCTGCTGGCCGAGGCGGAGCTGGAAAAGGACGCCCTGCGGGAGATCAGCCGGGGAAAATTCTGAGCCCAGCGTCCAAGCGCCGTGCCGTCGACATGCTCACAGCAGTGAAGGGCGTGTCGGAACGGTTCGCGTGCAAGGTCGTTGGGCTTGCTCGTTCGACGTATCGGCGGCTGCCCCTCGCGCAGACCCCGGATGATCCGGACGCCGGTTTGCGGGCCTGGCTGCGCTCGTATGCTACGAAGAACCCGTGTCACGGGTTCCGGCGGGCGTGGGCGCGGTTGCGGTTCGACGAGGGCAGCTCGGTGAACAAGAAGAAGGTGCATCGGCTCTGGCGGGAGGAAGGGCTGCAGGTGCGTGAGCACCAGCCGCGTAAACGGGCCGGCGTTTCGTCGATGCCGCCGGTCGATGCGGATGCACCGAAGGTGGTGTGGGCGTTGGATTTTCAGTTCGATTCCACCATCGACGGCAGAGCGGTGAAGATCGCGTCGATGGTCGATGAACACACCCGTGAATCACTATTGCATCTGGTTGAACGCTCGATCACCGCCGAGCGGCTCGTCACCGAGCTCGAGAAGGTCTTCACCACTCATGGTGGGTCGCCGACGGTGTTGCGGATGGACAACGGGCCGGAAATGATTTCCCATGCGCTGCAACAGTTTTGCGCAAACCGGGTCGGGATCATCTACATCCCACCGGGCACGCCGTGGAATAACGGATTCGTCGAATCGTTCAACCGTCGGCTGCGCAAAGAATGCCTCGACCGGAACCACTGGACAAGCCTGCTCGAAGCCCGCGTCGTCATCGGCGACTACAAGGTAGACCACAACCGACGACATCGACATTCGGCGCTGGGCTATCTGACCCCGGCCGAGTACGCTGCCCGCTGCAGCCACAGCCACCACCCGGTGGCCTGCGGCATCAACTGAATACGGATCGAAAACAACCTGGCTCTAAAACCGGGTGGTTCCGTCATCGGGGACCGGTCAACCCGACCTGCTCTGGGATAGCTGGTGGTGTACCGGAGGACTAAGCTCAAACAGTATGTCGGCGGAGCGCCGAGCACGGTTTGGGGGTTTGCCTGCGGCAGCGGATGGTTTCGTTGGCCGAGATCCAGAGTTGGACAGGGTTATCGACTTGCTGCTGTCCTCGGCCCGGCTGATTACGTTGATCGGACCGGGCGGGATCGGGAAAACACGGCTCGCGACCGAGACCGTCCGCCGATTCCGCAAGGCAACGCGGACACCGGTCTACTGGGTGCGGCTGGCACGGTTGATCAAGGGCTCTGACGTGGCCGCAGTCGAGGAAGAAGTTGCTCACGCGGTGGTCGATGCCGACTTCTCGGGACGGTCTGGGTGGGACGCACTAGTCGACACGTTGACCGTGACCGACGAGGCGGGGCGGAACCAGCAGTCGGTGCTGGTGATGGACAACTGTGAACATGTGCTCGTGGGCGCTGGCCAGTTGATCGGGGAGTTGCTGGAGGCGGTGCCGGGGTTGACCATCCTGGCGACCAGTCGTGAGGCGGTGGGGTGGGTAGACGAGTACGTGGTGGTGGTTCCCTCGCTGTCGCAGGAGCAGGCTTTGATCTTGTTCCGTCAACGCGCCAAACTCACGGGCTATCGCATCGTTGAGAGGGAAGATATCGCGAAGGCGACCCTGATTTGTCGTCATGTGCACAACCATCCGCTGTATATCCGGTTGGCGGCTGCGCGGTTGTTGCGGCAGCCGTTGGCGATGATCGTCCAAGAACTGAGTGGCGAGGTAACCGACAAACGAATGCGATGGTCGCATGGCCCCCGGGTTGGGGCAGAGCCGCGGCATCAGGGGATCCGCGACGTCATCGCCTGGTCCTATGAACTGTGCCTGGATCAAGAACGGCTGCTTCTGGACCGGATGTCGGTCTTCGCTGCGGGATACGACACGAACCTCGAGGATGACACCAGCTCCATTGTGGATGTCGGCGTCGACTTGGAAGCCATACAGGTGGTCTGCGCGGACGATCCCCGACACGAGCGGGATCAGGCGAACGGTAGGGGCGCGTTCGTAAGGCTGACGGCCAAGGATGTTGAGGGCGTGCTCGAGCGTCTGGTCGACCAGTCTCTGGTGACCGCCCACATCACGCCAGCCACGGTGCGGTACTCCCTGTTGGAGAGTGTTCGAGTGTTCGCAGCGCAACGGCTGCAAGAACGCTCCACCGGCGAAGTGGACGAACCCGCACGGCTTGCTCGGCGTCATCGACGATACTATCGAGACAAAATCGTTGCGGCGCAGCTCAATTGGATCAGTCCCGCCCAGCAGGAACTACTGGACTGGGTTCGCGCAGCTTGGGACAACCTCGTCAGGGCGATCGAGACAAGCCTGACCTCGGGCGAGCCGACACTCGGCCTGGAAATCTCCGCAAGTCTGACCGGCATGCCTACAGTCAAAGGCTCACCCCGAGAAATGCGCCTGTGGACTGAACGCGCGCTCCAGGCCACCCGCGCGCTGACCCCGCAGCCCACCGACCTGCAGATCAAAGCCATGGCCCTGATCGGGTGGAACGCCCTGGTCCAGGGCAAGGACGAATACGCCGAACGGATGCTCGAAGAATCCGCCGCCGCCTCCATTCACGACCCGGAAATCCGACACGACTGGCGGCAGACACCGGAAATCGACATCGGTCTACCCGCGCCCGTCGAATTCACGTGGGGCCTGGAATTGATGATGGTCCACCGAGACCCGAGAGCGATCGCCGTGTTCGCCCGCGCCCGCGAAAAGTTCCGTGTCCTCGGCGATCACGGTGGCGAGGCCAGGACTGCGGAGAAGGAGGCATGGGCCGCGAGCAACATCGGATCGGCACAGCAGGCCATGCGGATCACCCGAAGGAACCTCGATTACGCCACTGCTTCCGGCGCCGGGTGGCTGAAGGCTTGGGCAGAGATGGAGCGGGCGATCGCGTTGACCAAGCATGGTAGTCCGACCGAGGCGTTGACCCTCGAACGTAGCGCGCTGGCGTACCAGTTAGCGGCGCATGACCAGTGGGGCGGGGCGTGGACGGTGCATATACGAATTTGGTCGTTGGCGCAGATCCTCCGCGACATGATCACGGCCGGAAGGACTGACCGTGCCGAACTCAGAGCACTGGCCACCGAAATCGCTCAACTCGCTGGCGGTGCCGCCACGTTGCGAGCGGGGCTGGGTATCGATCTCGGCGATGGGCCCTTCACCGATGATACGAACAAGGCAATCAACGTTGCCCGCGGGGTGCTGGGACGTGAGGTGTTCGCCGCCGCGCAGCGGCAGGGCTCCCTGTTGCGTTCGGAGCTGCACGAGGTGCAGCGCCTCGCGTTGGGCACACTGTCCCCGGACAGGTTGCCGATAGACCATCCCGCCAGGCAGAACCTTCCCTCACACTGGCAGGAGCTATCGACCGCCGAGCAGCAGGTGGCGACCTTGGCCGCGGCGGGATGGACGAACTCCGCGATCGCGGCCCGCCGCGGGAATTCCTGCAAGACCATTGACGCACAGATGGCCGCGATCTTCCGGAAACTGGTGATCACCTCGCGAGACGACATCATCAAACTTGTTCCCAAAGACCAGATCGCTCAGGTCCGGTCCGAAGCAGCGAAGCAGCCACGGCGGACCAGCGAAAAGCGGTCTCGGCCACGGCTGCGGTGATAGATACGGCATAGGGCGCATCGCGCACCGTGTAGATGTAGAGCGGGCGTGTCGCCGACCGAGCAATGAGACAGCTTCAGCGTCGTGATGTCCAGCAGGTGGTTATGCGGCCAGGTGCTGGGTGTACCAGTCGCGTGCTGCTTCTGCGGTGGCCTGTTGGTCGCGGATGTAGGCGTCGAAGTGACCGCCGTGGAAGAGGACGAGCTTCTTCGGCTCGTGGGCTCGGTCGTATGCCTCCAGTGACTGATCGACGGCGGCGAGTGTGTCGTTGTCCTCGACGATCATCAGCAGCGGGGTGGGTCCGACCTTGTCGACATAGCCGATCGAGTCATGTTCGAGGAACGTCTCGATCGAGCGAAGGGTGACCTTGTTTATCCAGCGGGGTGCGCCCTGGAATCTCTCGAATGCGTTCTGTCCGGGGAAGGCGCACAGCTCGGTCGGGTCCAGGCTGGCGACGGCGACCATCTGCGGAGCCTTGCCAGCGAAACGGTCCTGTCGGTCGTCGGCGAAGCGAGCGAGGATCTCGGGGAAACGGTCTTCGGCGATCGCCCGGTGGGCGTTGCGGTAGCCGCTGACGACGGGGACCTGGGAGACGACGCACTTCACGCGCTTGTCGATGGCGCCGACGATCAGGACGTGTCCGCCGGTGTAGCTGGTGCCCCAGATACCGATCCGGTTCTCATCGATGTCGGGGAGGTTGCCGGCATAGGTGATCGCGTGGCGGTAGTCCCGGATTTGGCCCCACGGGTCGACCTCCTGGCGGGGCTGGCCGTCGCTGTCACCGAAGTTGCGGTTGTCATAGACCAAGACGCCGAAGCCGGCAGCAGCAAAAATGTCGGCGTACTTGTCGAGGAACATCTCCTTGACGCAGGAGAAGCCGTGGGCCATCACGATCGTCGGGACTGGCCCGTTCGCTTTGTCCGGCAAGTACAGCCACCCCCGTAGCGTCAGTCCTTCCGCGTCGAACGCAATGTCATGCCGCATGGTGTACACGCTCCATTCGACTCGAAGCCCGCAAATCGGCGGCCGCCGATCGCTAGACCGGTCCAACACACCAATTGTATTCCCGGTACCGGGAGTATCAGATCAACGATTCGCGTGCCGTTGACACTCGGCTGGACCCATCCGCCTCAAATCCTCATACGCGAGACGCTCTGATTCAGACATGCCAGCCAGCTGTTTTAGGGCGTCAGCTCCGGCAACTCCTCGAAGTTCGTCACGCCATCATCATGCCCGCGAAGTACGACAATGCTCACTGTCGCTCAAACAGGCATAACTCGGATTGTGTCGTTCCAGGACACTGACTTGTTTGCGCGTTTCGGACCGGCCCCGACTATCGATCGTCGTAGGTCCGCGCGTACTTCCTCGGCAGCGGCGGCGCGCCCTGCTCACCACCCCACGGCGTCTCACGCGACGCCGGGATGTGCGTGTGCTCGGCCCACATCAGCCAGCGATGGCCGCGCTCCTCGACGAGCCGCGCGAACTCCGCGGGCCCAACGGCATCGTGGGTCGGAAAGTAGGCGACTCCAGCGTCCATCTCTTGGACGCTACTCCCCCGTCCAACAGCTACTATGACAACCGGCCGCGCCAGCGAGCGGGTCTGGGCGTAACACCCCCGAGGGGAGCCGCGACGGTGTCCCATTGATCGACATGGCTGCCGCGTCTCTCTCCAGAGTCATAGCGAGCGAATGTTCATCGAACTCACCGAGGAAGCGATCAGACTCGACGACTGAACAAGGGCCCGGCTATCGCATCCGGACGCTCTCTCAGCGTGTTTTCAGCGCGAACAAGCCACTCTGTCGGAGAGCGTTCGTATGCCGAATCGAGATGAAGAGAGGTCGACACTGTGACTGAGCAGGCCCGCAGAGTGGTCACCCAATACAAGCTTCCGCAGATCACAGTTTTATTTTGGGTACTCAAGATTGCCGCCACCACACTGGGCGAAACCGGTGGTGACATGATTTCGCAAACCCTCAACTTGGGTTACGCTGCCGCGTCGGTGTTGTTGTTCTCGATATTCCTGGTCAGTCTGCTGACCCAGCTGCGGGCGCGTCGATTCCATCCGGCCCTGTACTGGACAGTGATCGCCACCACCAGCACCGCAGGCACGACCATGGCCGACCTGCTCACCCGGGGCCCCGGCGCGGGGACCTCCACTGCGGGCGGATTCGGCTACGCCGGCGGAGCCGCCATCCTGATAACCGGCCTCGCGGTCGTGTTCCTGGTCTGGAAGGCCTCCGGCCTGACCTACGACGTCACCAACATCACGACGTTGCGGGGTGAGCTGCTGTACTGGGTCGCGATCCTGCTGTCCAACACGCTGGGCACCACCACCGGCGACTATCTGGCCGACGACACCGGCCTGGGTTACCTGCGCAGCGCCGCGGTCATCGCCGTCACGATGGTGCTGCTGCTGGCTGCTCATTACTTCACCAGGGTCTCCGGCGTGCTGCTGTTCTGGGTCGCATTCGTGCTGACTCGGCCCCTCGGCGCCAATCTGGGCAACTTCTTCTCCAAGTCTCAGGACGCGGGCGGCCTCGGGTTCGGTACATACGCTGCCTCGGCTACGCTGCTGGTCGTCCTCGTTGCCGGTATCGCCTACAGCTATCGCGCAAACCGTCGCACCGAGGCGGCCCGGGAAACCGAACTGCAGGATCACCAAAGATCCGAGCCCGTCATGCTAGCAAAAGACCTCGAGTAGGTCGCGGCTCGTGCCGGACCGGCCAGGGTGGCGACCGGCGGCGATGTCCTCGGCGGTTACTCGATCAAGGCCGGGACGACAGTCGCGATCGTCCCGCGAGGACGGCCGCCGCCGACTAATCTCGTCCGCGTTCAGCGCGAAGATGCACGCTTCCGGTTCAAAGACGTTGGCCCGGAAGCCAGTCCGGCGACGCTCCGAGGCGTCCACGGTTTGTGCGCCCGATGCTCATGGGTGTTGGAGGTGGTCGCCAGCCAAGCCAGGACGCGAGCGGTGTCGAGTTGGCGGGGGCGGGGAGTGACCGGCCAACAGGCCGGGCAAGATCGGCGCTGCTTCGTAGGTCAGCAACGCCACGTCCACACCGCGGGCCTGCCAGCCTGGGAATTCCGGTGTCAGGACGGTTGGTGGTCGCGGTTGGTGGGGTCGCCTGCGAGGCCGTAGAGCAGGAGGTTTTCGAGGGATTCGGCGAAGCTGTCGAGGTCGTCGATGTTGCGGATGCACATCGCGAACAGGGCGGCGCCGGCGATGGTGTCCAGCAGGGTATTCGGGTCGGCGCAGGGTCGGGTCGCTTCGTCGTCGTGCAGGTAGTCGGCCAGCTCGCGGCGGGTGGGGGTGTCCAGTCGCGCCGAAAGTTTTTGGTAGAGGCCCGGATCCGCGCGCATGTCCGACATCAGTCCCGGCATTGCTTCGCGAGCCGCTGGGGCGCTGAACAATTGGATGGTCCCTTGGATCACTTTCCGGATCTCGGCGGTGATGTCGGTGGCGACGTCGTCGGTGCCGACGTCGGGGAACACCGCTTGCGCGATCAGATGCGCTTTGGAGGGCCAGCGGCGGTAGATCGCCGGCCGGCTGACACCCGCTCGTGTCGCGATCGCGTCGATCGATGCCGCGGCGTAGCCGCGTTCGGTGAGCAGGCTGCGGGCAGCCTCGAGCACCGCCTGATCCACCGCCGGATCGCGGTGCGGGCCGAGGCGATGGCGAGTGCTCACGAAATACCGTCCTTATCCTTGTCATCACGGGCAGCAGTCGTTACAGTGTGTCACACCTAAGTCGTTACGTAATGTAACTGCTAAGGGTTTACCGTCGATTTCGCAGGAAAACCCGTTCCGATTCACCGACGGCACCGCCCACACCCCCGCCCTGCCTCGCTACCAGCATGCGCGCACTCAACGCCATACCCGCGGTCAACGACCTACCACCGGGATGGGTCACCCTCTCGACCTCCCGCTAATCCCCGGCATCGGCACCATCCGCTGAGCAGCCACACACTGGTCTCCCCAAAGCGAGGAGCCCTGTCCGGTGCGCCGTTGGCGCAAAACATGCTCGAAATCCTTGGCACCTGCCTATGATCCCCCGATGGGACAGCAGGCTGCCGAACGGTTGCTGGATGACTTGCGTGCGCGTCACGGCACCGAACACCGTGTACTCGCCCAGATTCAGCGTTGGCGCAACGACCCGCTCGCCGACACCATCGAACTACCCACGATCGTGGGCCCCTGGACAATCCCTCCAGCCTCAACGGGCGGACGCCATCGACGCCACGACCAACCGGTGACGCCCGACAGCGAGTTCTGAAGGCGGGTCACGCGACACGCCACGGCTGTATACCCCCGTGGCCCTGGCCTGCGCCGGTGATGCGGCGTGTCGCACATCCCGTCGGGCCGCCGCATCGGTAAGGATGCACGCATGACCGACCGGCAGCACAACGCATCGGAGTTGTCTTGATCGCGTTCACCGCGACAACCATCGGACAATCCGGCCTTTATTGACGCGTCATTCGACGGATCGTGCAGGGCAGCCGGTCTCAGCCGCCACATGAAGTTCCCGTCAGTTACGGCTGTATCAATAATGAAGGTATGGAATGTCAGTAATCACAGAGCACCGCGTTGTCGTGGTCGGATCGGGGTTCGGCGGAGGGGTAACCGCCTTGCGCTTGGCCGAGCCAGACTCACACCTAGCTGTTTGGATCTCAGGGATTGCCCGACGGCCGTGGCTGTTTCGGTCATGCGGAGGACTCCTTCAGAAACGGTGCGAACGGTGGGATTTCGTCAGGGTCACAAGCGATTTCGATGAAGACAGGACCCGCGACGCCGCGGGTCTCGTCCAGCGCGGCCGCGAACTCCGCCAGGGTGGCGGTCGCGTAGGCCGGAAGGTGCGGGAACATGGCGGCGACCGAATCGCCGATCCGGGCGGAGCCGAATCTGTTGAACGTGTAATCGCCGGTGAAATAGAGCTGTTCGCGGGTCACGCACATGGCGTGGGCGTTGTTGTTGAAGACGATGAACGTCACCGGCACATGATGCTCCACCGCGGTGTGCACCTCGTGCCCGTGCATGAAATACGCACCGTCACCGGCGATTACGAAGGTTCGGCGACGTCGGCCGAACGCGCTGCCGATGCCCGCGCCAAACGCGTATCCCATGCCGCCCATGCCGAGCGCGATGAGGAATCGGCCGTCCTCGGGCACCGGAAGATGATGGACCACGGCCGCGCCGGTATTGCCCGCGTCGGCGACCACATCCGTGCCCGGCTCCAGACGTGCCGCGATCGCCGCCACCGCGTCGCGATAGCGTACGCCGGGCCCCGAGGCGGGCGGAACACGCTGCGAGGGAAGCGGAGTCGGCGTGATCCTCGACGTCGAGGCGTTCGCGGCGGACAGCGCCGTGGCGAGATCCAGTAGGCCGCGAGCCAACGGCGCATCCAATTGCTCGTGGACCGGCACGAACGGTGCCTCCACGCCGAGATGCAGCACTCGTGGGCATTCGGCGAGTGCAGTTTCGAGACCGGCGCGCGCGAGCATAGGCAGCGGGGTGCCGACCAGCACGACCTGCGCGGCAGCGCCGATGAACTCGGCCACGTGTGGATGTCCCATGATCCCGACGATGCCGCCGAAGAGCGCATGGTCGTTGGCGAACACATCCTTGGCATCCGGTGTCACGAGCACCGTCGCACCGACCGCCACCGCGAAAACCTCGAGCTCGGCCCTGGCGTCGGCCCGCGCCACCTCCGGGCCCGCGATGATCACGACCGGGCCGGGCCCGGCGGTGGTACTGAGCGGCGTGGCTGCGAGCGGCCGGGGCGGCACGTCACGCAGGGTCTCCGGCTGCGGCGACGCCAACGCGGTCTGAATGTCCTTCGGCAGCAACAACACTGCCGGACCACCGCTGCGCGCGGCATCGATCGCCTCCCCTACCCGGGCTGCCACGTCCTCGGCCCTGGTCACCTTGGCGCAATAACGCGCGACCGCGCCGAACAGTCCCTCGGCATCGAGTCGCCCCGTGGCGCCGCTCGTATCTTGAAACGCGCCCTGCCCTTCGAGGGCCAGTGGCGGTTGTCCGACCAGGGCCAGCACCGGAACCCGGGAGTCGAACGACTCGCCCAGTGCCGCAAGCAGGTTCAATGCCCCACCGCCCGAGGTAGCGGCGACGACGCCGAGCCGGTTGGTGGTGCGGGCGTAGCCGTCGGCCATGGTGGCGGCGCCGAACTCGTGTTTGGCGACGATCCCGGTGATCGGTGCGGCGCTGCGATGCAAAGCGTCGTAGATGTCTTCGATATTGGCGCCACCGACCCCGAAGACGTGGTCGCTGTGTTCGGCGACCGCCGCGATGATCTGATCGGCGACTGTCGCTGTTACCGAACGCCCGGGAGGCGGATTCGTTGCTTCAGCAAAATACGATTGTGTGCGATGCATCGCACACAATGTATCTGGGACAGTTGGGTCTCCGCAATGTGACTCGTATCATATTCGCTTTTGCAAAATGGTTGTGTCGCAACACATTTGAACAAAAGTCCAGGAAAAATCTCGACCACACGCCAGCAAGCCCGGCGTGTGGTCGATGATGTCCGTCGCGGCCTTCCGGCCTCCGACCAGGACCGGCTACCCGACCACTGAATTCATGATCGTGCCCGCACCCGTCGCGACCACACCGCCTGCCATGGCGCTGGCGATCATCTTCGGTGACTGCAGCCCGCCACCATTCCACTTCTCCCATGCGAACCGGCCGCCGCCGTAGGTGATGGCGGTGATGCCGGACAACTGGATGAGCCAGCTGAAATAGCTGCCCATTTGCAGCAGCTTGTCCGCCATGGGCGGGGCCTCCGGGGTCGGATTATCGATCTCCGCGAGAATGGTGTCGTGCAGCGCGGCGAGAATCATGCTCACTTTTCGGGCTCCTTTTCGCATGCCGGGGTGATGCTGCAGAAGGAGGACTGGAGATGTCTCCGAAATGAGGTGCGCCGCCGAGGAAAGCCTCGGATCACCGGCGCGTCGGCTCTATTTGGAGTCCGACGACACAGCAGTCGGGTGCCATGTCGCGTCCCGCTTTCCGCTCGTTTGCTGGAGGAAAACTCGTTGACGTCATCGATTCAACCTCATCAAGATCATTAACCGGCGATGACACACCGATCCTGTGTGACGCCGCGCACACCGCGACGAGTTCGCCACCTCGGAACCAACACGCTCAATCCGCTAGTTATCCGGCGCATTAGCCGCATGCCGGACGTTCGCCAGGCATATCCTGAGCGAGGAAAATTTGAGGCACGGGTCGCCGACCATTTTGCGGCTCGTTGGAGGGAATCGTTATGCCGGACAGCCAGGCTCAGACCACCACCGGATTGCCGACCAAGATCGACACGAGCGTCGCTCACGAGGCGCGTGTCTACGACTATTGGCTCGGCGGAAAGGACAACTACCCAGCCGACCGGGTGCTCGGTGACGCGATAGGCGCCCACATCCCCGCCATCCGCAGCATGGCCCGCGCCAACCGGGCCTTCCTCGGCCGCGCCGTGCACCATCTGGTCGGCGAGGCGGGCATCAGCCAGTTCCTCGATATCGGCACCGGCATCCCCACCGCGGGCAATACCCACGAAGTCGCCCAGCACCTCGACCCCACCGCGCGGGTGGTCTACGTCGACAACGATCCCATCGTCCTCGCGCATGCCAGGGCACTGATGTCGAGCACCCAGGAGGGCAGGACCGCGTTCATCCACGCGGACCTACACGAGCCGACGGCCATCCTGCACGACGCCGCCCTCGCCGAGACCCTCGACTTCGAAGAGCCCGTCGCGATCATGCTGGTCGCGATCATGATGTATTTCCGCGACGATGACGACCCGCTCGGGGTCATCCGCGTTCTCCTGGACGCCGTGCCTTCCGGCAGCTATCTCGTGATCACCATCCCACCGCCGATTTCGACGCCCGCGCCATGGCACGAGTGGTGGCCGCCGCGGAACGGGCCGGCATCACCTTCCACCCGCGCAGCCGCGCGGAAATCGAAAGCCTTTTCGCCGGAACAGAACTCGTTGAGCCCGGCGTCGTCCCCGTCGTCACCTGGCGCCCGGAACTATCCGAACAGCTGTCCGCCGCCTCTGCCGACCCCGAATCCGCCTGGTACTGGGCCGGAATCGGTCGCAAACCCTGACATCGGCCCGCGTGCTCCCCCGCTTCGACCCGTAGGAGGCCGTGGAATGCGTGTCGGGCGGGCGCCTCGCTCCCGGTGGAGCTGCTGCACGAATTGGAGCGAGCCTTCGGCTCTAGGTGCTGTGACGGGAACCATTGAGAAATCGGTTGTGCACAATATTATTGGCCTCTACCGTTATGGCCATGACCGATCACCTCACTCTCGACGAGCAGATCTGCTTTCCGCTGTACGCGGCGTCGCGGGCGATGACCGCGGTCTATCGCCCGCGGCTCGAACGCCTGGGCCTGACCTACCCGCAGTACCTCGTCATGCTGGCATTATGGGAGCGTGACGGCCGCAGCGTCGGCGATCTCTGCGATGCCCTCGCCCTCGACTCCGGAACGTTGTCGCCGCTGCTCAAGCGGCTGGAGGCAGCGGGGTTGGTGGCACGGCGCCGATCGGCCGCCGACGAACGTCGCGTCGATATCCAACTGACCGAGCGTGGGCGCGCATTGCGCGCCGAGGCACGGGAAATCCCGGCAAGCATGGCCGAGGCCGCGGGCCTTTCCATGGACGAACTCGTGGCACTACGCGAAACCCTGCGGCGAATGACCGATTCGCTGCAGTCGCACATCTGATCGACCCACATCCGAAAGAGAACAGACATGAAGACTCTGTACACCGCCGAAGCACTCGCGACCGGCGACGGACGCAACGGGCACGCCCGCACCACCGACGGCAAGGTCGATGTCGATCTGTCCATCCCCAAAGAGATGGGCGGCAACGGCGAGGGCACCAACCCCGAACAGCTGTTCGCGGCCGGTTACGCGGCCTGCTTTCACTCGGCGTTGCGACTGGTCGCCAAGCAGGCCAACGCGAATGTCGACGACTCCGCGGTCGGTGCGAAGGTGAGCATCGGCCCGAACGACGCCGGCGGCTTCCAGCTCGCGGTTACCCTCGAGGTCTCGCTGCCGCACCTGGCCGCAGACGAGGCGCAGGCGCTGGCCGACAAGGCCCATCAGGTGTGCCCGTACTCGAACGCGACGCGGGGCAATATCGATGTCGCCGTCGTCGTCGCGGAGGACTGATCATGCGCGCCGTAATCATCGAACAGTTCGGCGAGCCCAAAGACGTGCTGACCGTCGCGGATCGGCCGACGCCCGAGCCCGGCGCCGGTGAGGTGCGGATCAAGCTGATTCTCGCGCCGATTCACAATCATGATCTGGCGACTGTGCGCGGAGTGTACGGGTACAAGCCGTCGCTGCCCGCCATCCCTGGCACCGAAGCCGTCGGACGGATCGATGCGCTCGGACCCGGCGTGGACGGTCTCGAGATCGGTCAGCGCGTCAGCGTTTCCGGTATTCACGCCGCATGGGCCGAATACTTCGTGGCCAGGGCCGCGCAGGTGGTCCCGCTGCCCGACACGATTTCCGACGAAACCGCCAGCCAGTTGCTCGCGATGCCGCTCAGCGCTCTGATGCTGCTGGAGGACCTGCGGGTGACGCCCGGCGACTGGATCGCCATCAACGCGGCCAATGGCGCGGTCGGCCGTTTGGTGAATGTGCTTGCGCGGCAACGTCGTATTCACGTGCTCAACCTGGTGCGTGGAGCCGTGTCGGTGCAGGCGTTGCGGGAGTTGGGTTTCGAGCCGGTGATCGACACCGAGTCCGACGGCTGGCTCGAGCGCGCCGCCGAATCCACCTCGGGCGCACCGATCGTTCGCGCGGTGGACCAGGTCGGTGGCCGTGCGGCCGACGGCCTGTTGTCGTTGCTCGCGCCGAACGGTGAGCTGATCTCGTTCGGTGCGCTGTCGGGACAGCCGCTTTCGATCAACCCTGGTCCGCTGATCTTCAAACAGGCCATCGTCAAAGGCTTTTGGGGTTCCAAGCGCGCCGAGAACACCAGCGCGGACGATATGCGCCGGTTGATCGGCGAACTGGTGGGCATGGCGGCCAGCGGCGCCCTGCGGCTCGATGTCGAAGCGGTCTACCCGCTGGAAGCCGCGGCCGATGCCGCCGCGGCCAGCGAAACACCTGGGCGTAGCGCCAAGGTCGCGTTGTCGCCCGAGCCGGTGTAATCGCTACCCGACTCGAACGACGACCTTGCCGAAGTTGCGGCCCTCGAGCATGCCGATAAAGGCTTCCGGAGCATGCTCGAGGCCGTCGACAATGTCCTCCCGATAGCGGACCCGGCCCTCGCCGATCCAGTCGGACATATCGCGCAGGAAGTCCTTGTACATCTCGTGCACGAACTCGGCCTGGAGGAATCCGCGAATGGTCAGGCTCTTGGTCAGAATCCGGCCATAGAAGGCGGGCAGCCGATCCGGGCCCTCCGCTGCGCCGGACGCGTTGTAATTGGCGATCAGACCGCAAACCGGCACGCGCCCATAGGTATTCAGCAACGGGTACACCGCATCGGCCACCGCGCCACCGACATTCTCGAAGTAGATGTCGACCCCGTCCGGCACCGCGGCCCGTAACTGCTCGACGAAGTCCGGCGCGCGGTGGTCGATGGCGGCATCGAACCCTAGCTCGTCTTTGACATACGCGCACTTCTGCGGTCCACCGGCAATGCCGACCGCCCGCGCGCCTTTGATGCGAGCGATCTGCCCGACCGCCGACCCGACCGGCCCGCTGGCGGCGGCAACCACCACGGTCTCGCCGGGCTTCGGCTGCCCGATTTTCAGCAGTCCCGAATACGCCGTGAATCCCGGCATGCCGAGCACACCCAGCGCGGTCGATACCGGAGCCTTGTCCGGATCCAACTTGCGCACACTGGACGCGAGCACCACCTCATGTGTTTGCCAGCCCGAGTAGGCTTGCGCCACATCACCTCTCGTCAGCGATGGATCGCGCGACTCGACAACCTCCGAGACCGTGCCGCCCACCATGACATCACCCACCTCGAGTGGCGGCGCATACGACTTGGCGGCACTCATCCGCCCGCGCATATACGGATCGAGCGACAAATACAGCGTCCGCAGTAGCACCTCGCCCTCGCCCGGCTCCGGTAGTTCTACGGTCTCGATACGAAAGTTCGCCGGGGTCGGTGCACCCTCCGGCCGGGACGCAAGCACGATTCTCGTCGACTCGACCATGCCTCACCCTAGCCCGACCATGTCGACGCAGCGACCGGATACACCGACACGCCCGGGCTAATGGACGTTGCCGGTCCGCCGATGCGGGTGTGTCGAATACCTGACGACATCAGCTGTTGCTCCAGTCGGAAGGGATACCGTGAAATTACCCGTCAAACGCGTGCTGCTCGGTGCGGCCACCGCAGGTTTGCTGACCTTGGCCCTGACGCCACAGGCCGCCGCCTACCCCGTCGGACCATTGGGCGTCGAAGGCTCCTGCCGGGGGTTGGAGCCCGATCAGTGTCCGGCCAGCCCGTCGCAGGACGGCCTGACCTGGTCTTACCGAGGCCAGGCTAATAACTACGACAAGTTCGGCAACTTCGTGTGCGGCACATTCAGCCCCGCCGATCACCTCTACTGCGACCCGCTGATGGCCTTGGTCCGCGCGCTGCCGCCGCAGCCGATCGGCCAGTGGCTTGCACCCCGGTAGCTGAGCCGCGCGCTCCACCCGCGTTCCACCGCGGGTGGTTCTGCGCCCGTGATCGTCGCACCCGCCCTCAACCTGATCAGGGAGTTCCTTTGACACGGCTAGGTCATACCCGCTCGTCCCGACCACGCAGACCCGCCACGCTCGCCACGACCGCCGCCGCGGTCGGTGTGCTGCTGGCCACCACCGTCGGCACCGCCGGTGCACGACAGATCGGCAACTTCGACATCGGCGGCGCCATCGAAGTCGAGTACGACCAAGCCGGCGGCCCCGGCTTCTTCGGCGACCCCACCACCCCCGAATCCGATGCCGGGCGCGGCGGCAGGTACCAGGCCTTCGAACGCAACTCCTCCATCTACTGGCACCCCGATACCGGAGCCAACCAGGTCGGCGGCGCCATTCGCGACAAATGGGGCAGCCTCGGCTGGGAAAACGGACTTCTCGGCTACCCCGTCACCCGCGAAAATGCCACACCCGGCAACCATGGGAGCTACAACCACTTCCAGGGCGGCTCGATCTACTGGTCACTAGGCACCGCCGCACACCAAATCGGCGGCGCGATCCGCGACAAATGGGCCGCCTACGGGTGGGAAAACAGTGCACTCGGATTCCCTATCACCGACGAAACCATGGCCGGTAAGGACAACGGCCGCTACAACCTCTTCGGCGGCGGCGCCATCTACTGGTCGGCGCGCTTCGGCGCCCACCCCGTCTGGGGAGCGATCCGCAACGACTGGGAAGGCGCAGGCGCGGAAAACGGCCGCTACGGCTACCCGACGAGCGACGAATACGACTTCGAGAAAGGCAAAGCCCAAGATTTCCAAAACGGCCGCATCACCTGGGCACCCTGACCTAACGGTCGGTACTCGCGGTCGTCCCATCATCGGCGGGCGGCGGATCAGCCCTGGGCACCCGCGCGACACCGGTGTCGAGATCGATATCGAAGCGAGGACGGTGCGACTGGCCAGCGCTGTCCTCGCTGCCCTCGTCGGTCAGCTTCTTACCCGGGACCAGTTCGCCCATGACGCCCATGCCTTCACGGTACCGTCAGTAGCCGTGATCGGCTGTCCTGCCAGCAGCGCAGCCCGGCGTCGAGAAGCTCGACGCCGGGCTGACGGGCGCACACGAACTAGACGGTCGCGCCGGTCTTCGTCGCTTCGACGACCACGCCGATCCACTGCAGCACCGCGTCGCGGACTTGGACGGGGTGCGGCCATAATCCGTTGGCCAAGACATCGCTGTCAAGTTCGCCACAGCCGGAAATATTTCCGTGCGGGAATAGCTGAGGCCACGATACGTTCGTTCGAGGTGGTTAGTCGAACGAACGAGAGGGGCCGCTGGTGGCGACCGAGACAGTGCAGGAATCCGTCGGTTTCCGATCCGAGCGAGGTCCGATTCTCGGTGCGCTGATGCTGGCGACCGCGCTGGTGGCATTGGATTCGACGATCATCGCCACGGCGGTGCTGACCATCACCCACAATCTCGGCGGCTTCTCGCAGTTCCCCTGGCTGTTCTCGATTTACCTACTCGCACAAGCGGTTACGGTCCCGGTATACGGCAAGATAGCTGACACCGTCGGGCGCAAGCCGGTGATCCTGTTCGGGATCGCGGTGTTCGCGCTCGGCTCGCTGCTGTGCGGTCTGGCCACGAGCATGCTCGCACTAATCATCTTCCGCGCGGTGCAGGGCATCGGCGCCGGTGCGGTCCAGCCCATGACCATGACGATCGCCAGCGACCTCTACACGCTGTCCGAACGCGCGAGAATACAGGGCTACCTGGCCAGCATGTGGGCGATGTCCAGCGTCCTCGGCCCGCTGCTCGGTGGGGTGTTCGCCGAGTACGTCAGCTGGCGGTGGATCTTCCTGATCAACCTTCCGCTGTCCGCGGTGGCCGCCTGGATGCTGCTGCGCAGTTTCACCGAGAGCGCGCCGCGACGCAAACAGCGCGTTGACTACCTCGGCGCTGGTCTGCTCACCGTGGGCACAGGCGCACTCATCCTCGGGTTGCTCGAGGGCGGACAGGCATGGGCCTGGTCGTCGCCGACCAGCATTGCCATCTTCGTCGGGGGTGCGCTGGTTCTCGCGCTGTTCATCGTTGTCGAGTGGCGGGCCGAGAACCCGATCCTGCCGCTGTGGGTGTTCACCCGCCGGGTGATCGTGGCAAGCAGTCTCGCCTCGCTGCTGGTCGGCGCCATCATGCTCGGATTGACCTCCTACGTACCGACTTTCGCCCAGGGCGTGCTCGGCACCGGCGCCCTCGTCGCCGGTCTGACCGTGGGTACGCTCACCATCGGCTGGCCGATGGCGGCCTCCCAGGCCGGAAAGGTGTACCTGCGCATCGGTTTCCGCTTCACCGCGCTGATCGGCAGCTCCCTGGCCACCCTCGGCGCGGCGTCGACACTGCTGATCGACGAGGATTCCACGCTGATCCAGGTCGCCGCTTCCTGTTTCGTGATCGGCATCGGCATGGGCCTGGTCGCCGCCCCCACCCTGATCGCGGCCCAGTCCAGCGCCGAGTGGACCGAACGCGGCGTCGTCACCTCGAACACTATGTTCGCGCGCTCCATCGGCAGCGCGGTGGGCGTCGCGGTATTCGGTGCGATCGTCAACTCGCACATCGGCACCGCCGACCACCCCGCCCCGGCGACACTGTCCTCGGCGGTGCACCTGGTGTTCGTCGCCGTTGCGGTAATGGCGCTGCTCATGGTGGTCGCCTCCGCGATGATGCCGAGCCGCGGCGCGAACGCGGCGTAGGTTCTGTCCTGTAATTCATCGGAGCCGAGGCCATCCGCAATGCCGCGTCCGATATCCGCTGGTGCCGGACGTGGATGGTAGACAGACTGTGTTGCATGGGTGCGGCTTTCGATGGAATCGTCGACCGGTTCGTGCTGGCAAGTGCGGAATTCGAGCGGAGACTGCAGACGGTGCAGGCCCGCCAGTGGGTTTGGCCGACGCCCTGCACCGAGTGGAACGTGCGCCAGTTGGTCAACCATATGGTTCGGGGAAATCTCAACTACCTGCACCTACTGGACGGTGGCAGCCGCGACGAATTCCTGCGCATGCGGGAGGTCGACGCACTGGGCGATGATCCGATACTCGCGTACACCGGGTCCGTGCGCGAGTGCGGCGAGGCGTTCACGGCACCTGGCGTCCTGCATCGGGTCCTCGATTACCCCAAGGGTCAGGCTCCCGGGCAACAGGCTCTCGCCGTGCGCACCACCGATACCGTCATTCACACCTGGGATCTGGCTCGGGCCATCGGTGGCGAGGACATTCTCGACACCGACCTGATCACCTGGATCGACGACCATCTCTATGAGATCTACGCCGGACTGGCCGAAACGCCTACGTCCGTGGACACATCCCACCGCTACTTCGCCGCACCCGAGAGTGCGAATACCGGCGCCGCGACGCGGCAGGACCGATTGCTACGGCTGATGGGCAGAAACCCCGACCGTAGCGGCTAGGTTTCTGAAGCATCGCTCGACCACGTTGCGTCGCTTGTACAGATCGCGGTCGAACATCGGTGGGCGGCCACCGCGTGAGCCTTTGGCTTTGCGTTGTTCGATCTGGCCGTGGCGTTCGGGACTGACGTAGCGGATGCCCCGCTCACGCATCGCCCGGCGGGTGGAGGGATGCGAATACGCCTTGTCTCGATCACCGTGTCGGGTCGGGTGCGGGGACGCCCCGGCCCGACACGAGCGCCGCCGTCGGTGACGGTTTACGTCCGGCTCGGACTCGCACCCGATCCCGCAGTGCGTCGTGAATCCGTTGCCACGCACCATTTTTCGTCCATCGGCTGAAGTTGTCGTAGACGGTGGTGGCCGGTTGAGGACCGCGTGGATAGCTTCGTGATCAGTCGGTTTCAGATCGTCCAAGCATTGCTTGTAGTCCTCCCCGCGCTCGTCGATTCCTGCGACACGTGCGTAGACCGCGAGTTCGGTCAAGATCTTCCTGGCGAGTGCGTATCCAGCCTTTTCGCCTAGTAGTACTTTGTTAGGTATGACACATAGCCTCGAGTTTTCTCGGCGGTCTCGAGAGTCTGTGTAGGTGGATGCCGCCGATCTTGCTCGCTTGGGTGAACAGCTCGACTCGTATGTGGGTGAGGTGTTCTCGTCGTTGTACCGGAAGGACCGGGTGGCGACTGCGGGGACCTATGTGCGGGGGTTGATGCTCGAGGGTCGCCGTAAGTCGATGCAGCCGATGGCCGAGCGGCTCGAGGTTGATCACCAACGTTTGCAGCAGTTCGTGACGTCCTCTCCGTGGGATGTGGTTCCTGTGCGGAAAATGTTGTCCCGCAAGGCATGTGCTGTGATCGGACCGGACGCTTGGGTCATCGACGACACCGGTTTCGCCAAGGAGGGCGACCGCTCTCCCTGCGTGACACGCCAATATTCGGGCACTTTGGGCAAGGTCGACAATTGCCAGATCGCGGTCAGTGTCCATGCCGCGTCCGACGAAGCGTCCGCTCCGTTGGATTGGCGGCTGTTCCTGCCCGAATGCTGGGACGACGACCTCGCCGAAGCCCCGGAGGACTTCGCGGTGATCACTGAGCGCCGCAAGAGAGCGGGCGTGCCCGCCGATGAACATCACCGCCCGAAATGGCAGATGGCGCACGAGATGATCGACGAACTCATCGAGTGGGGACGCACACCACCACCGGTGGTGGCCGACGCCGGCTATGGCGACACCACCGCGTTTCGTGACGGCCTGACCGAACGAGGCATCGACTATGTCGTCGCCGTGAAGGCCGCCACCAGCGCCCACCCCGCCGCCGCCGTCCCCGAAGCACTGTCCTACCAGGGGCGCGGACGACCGCCAACGCCGCGCTATCGCCAAAAGGCTTCCAGCCTCAAAGATCTCGTCCTGGCTGCCGGTCGCGCCGAAGCACGTGGAGTGACCTGGCGTGAGGGCACGAAAGCCGACGCGGACAACCCGACCGCCGCGATGTCGTCACGATTCGTCACCCTGCGCATCCGACCCGCCAACCGCGGCATCGCACGCGCCGCCGACGGCACCCTGCCCGAAGTCTGGCTGCTGTCCGAATGGCCCACAGACACCAAAGAACCCACCGACTACTGGATCTCCACCCTGCCCGCCGACACCAAACTCGAAGAGCTCGTTCGACTCGCCAAAATCCGGTGGCGCATCGAACACGACTACCGCGAACTCAAAACCGGCCTCGGCCTCGACCACTTCGAAGGCCGCTCCTGGCTCGGCTGGCACCACCACGCCACCCTGGTCACCGCCGCCCACCTGTTCATCACCACGCTGCCGATCACCGACCCAAAAGCGAATGGGCGGGACTGACCCTCTACGGCATCCTGCGCGAAATCCAACGCGCACTTGCCTTTTGGATCGGCACCTGCCCACTATGCCACCACACCTTTCCAACCTGGAGGGTCGAGAGCTGGCGCGGTGCCGTGATCGGCGGTAGGTCGCGGAGCCGCTGGTGACCGATGCGGTTTCCCGTGGGTCGTTCTTCTCCTTGGCCGTGGCCGTTCTGGTTCCGTTTCCAGCTCCCGCCCGTCAATCCGTGCATGCGGTTCTCCCGCACACGGCTTACCGACGCCGTTCACCGCCGGCATTCGGCGTCACCCGCCAAGCCCGAAAGGGCCTGGGCGCGACCACGATCCCATCAAGGCTGATCAATCCGAGCTGGTTGTCCGAGGACTGGGAAACCACCCACATCCCGAACCTCCGGCTACGCCTGTGCTTCTTGGCGAGCAGGCCCGCCACCCGCTCCAGCGCGTAGTGCCGGATCTTGGTGAACCGGGCCGAGGAGTTCCCGTATCGGAAATACCCAGCCCACCCGCGCAGGAAGCTGTTGAGCTCCCCCACGATCACGTCCACCGACAGCAACGTCCGGTTGCTTCCCGTGAGACCACGGATACGGTCCCGTGCGTGCTGCATCGCCTTGTCCGAGGGCCAACGAGCGAGGAATTCCACACCCTTGCCGCCGGTGCGTCCTTTCGCGCGCACCCATCGGTGATGAAACCCGAGAAAATCGAAGCCGTCACCACCCACCTCGAGGCGCACGATCCTCGTCTTGGCTTCCTTCGGTTCCAGCCCGAGTTCAGCCAACAGCTCCCGCAGCCGCTCCAGGGCGGCTTCGGCCTGCTGACGAGTCCGACACATCACAACAGCGTCGTCGGCGAAACGGACCAGCACCCCATGCTCGCGCACATCCCACACCCGATCGACCCGGTGCAGGAACACGTTGCACATCAGCGGTGAAATCACACCACCCTGTGGGGTTCCGGTCACCTCACGCCGCACCACACCCCCACTCATCACCCCCGCACCAGGGCTCCGGCGTTGTCGCCTAACTAGCCTGCGACCAAGGGTTTTGGGTGTTCGTCAGCAGGTGGAGGCCTCTGTTCGGTGAGAAGGCTGTCGTCCGGCAGGCCTCGGCGATGTTGGCGGCACCATCGATGCGGTGAAGGCTTATCGCCGTGTTTCGGAGCGTCGCGGCGACTTGCGGAGCGGTGCCGGTCCGCAGGGTGCTGCGGTCTTCGTCGTAGGTCACATCACGGACCCAGTGGATCGCATTCTCAATTCCCCAATGGTTTCGCAACCATTCGGCTAACTGTCGGGGTTTGGCTTGCTCGAAGGTGACACTGCAGATGGCGTATACGGTCTCGACCGTCAGTTTCCCGGTGGTGACCTGGACGCGTTCGCGGGTGATCTGCATGATCTGGCGGGCGTAGGGAAACCCGATCCCGCGCGGCACGCTCAGCACCTTCATGGTGCGGGTCTCGATCCTGCCGTGCGATGGCTTGGCGTCGGCGTCACGGTGGGCGATGGGGACCTCGGCCCACGGCTGGGCGATAATGCGAGCCAACAGCTTGGGCTGATTCGCCTTCACCGTCATCAAATAGTGCGACTTGAGCTGCCCGCAGATCAGTTTCGCCGTGGCGACCTGCGTGTGCATCGCATCGATCGTGGCGATGAGCCCGGTCCGGTTCATTGCCTTCAGAAGCTTTCGCACCGTGGGGATTTCGTTGGACTTCGCGGCGACTGCCAGCTGGCCGAGGACCAATCGCGCGTGGTGGGCGAAGATCGACACCAGGTGCGGTGCGCGGCCCCCGCCCAGGCGCGCCCCGCGCACGGTTTTGCCATCCAGGGCCACCGCCATCAGTCCGCCGGAGTCCGCGGCAGCGGCCACGGCGGCGAAATAGTCACCCAACCGGCGATCCAGATCCGCGGCGTCGAGTCTGGCGATGAGGGTTCGCAACGTCTTCTCGCTCGGGCGACGCACTCGGATGCCCAGTTCTGCCAACACTTCCGGTGGCGCGGTACGCACCCAGGTGGCGAACCCGGCCACCGACTGCATCCCCGCCGCCGTGGCCAGGATCATGATCGCCAGCAACCCCACCAACGGGTACCGGATTCCACGGGGATCACGCGGGTCGGGAACCGTCTTCAGCACCTCCAGCAAACACGGTGCGACCGTGTGGGTTTCCGGTTCGACGCGCCGTCGATCCAACACCTCCACAACGGGCTCGACAAGGGATACTGAACAGACGGACACGGGCGACTCCGGGGAAGATTCTGGCCTAAGGAACCTTCATCCTCCTCGAGCCACCCGTGTCCGCCTCGCATCCGAAACGGCGTGTCGCACAGCTAATTACCGCAGCTCACCGGCTTGCAGACCGACAACGCCGGAGCCCTGACCCCCGCACGCAGCATCGCACGCAGCAGCTTGAGCACAGCATGGTCACTGACGCGTTCCTCGACCGCTTGTATCAACTTCTCGTGCGGAATCGCCGAAAAGCAGTTGGCGATATCCGTTTCGACCACCCACCTGCGACCGCGCCACGCCTCATCGACGAGGACTTGCAGCGCGTCGTGCTGACCGCGTTTCGGACGGAACCCGAACGAACACGGTAGGAAATCGGCTTCGAAGATCGGCTCGAGCACGATCTTGCACGCCGCCTGCACGATCCGGTCCCGCACAGCGGGAATCGACAACGGCCGCTGTTCCTTCGAGCCAGGCTTGGGAATCCACACCCGACGCGTCGGCAACGGCCGATACGTTCCATCCCGCAATTGCGCAGCCAACTCATCGAGCAGTCGCTCGATCCCGTACTGCTCGACCTCGGCCAGAGTGGTTTTGTCGACACCCGGTGCACCATTGTTGGCGCGCACCGCGACCCACGCCCGCCACAGGATGTCTCTGCGAAAGACCTTGTCCCGCAACGAATGAAACCGTCGCCCGGGATCGGCCTTGGCCGCCCGGTACAGCGCATGCTGAAGATCTCGAACCGGGTCCAACCCGGACCCCACCGTGGCGGAACTAGCCATGACCGGCACTCACCAGGCCCCTCTCAACAAACACGACACATCGACGAAGCAGCGGCCCTTCCCTCACCGACGGTTCTGTTGTCCGTTCGGCTCGATCGGTACTACGACCGCCTCCGACTCCCTCCCGACAGGCCACCCATTTCCCGAGGTCATCGGTTATAGGGCACCACCCTCCAGCGACATATTTCCGCAGGTCGCCGGGCCGGGGAGGGCCTCACCAGTTCCCGCCGTCACTATCCGAACGTTCCGCACCCCATACGCCGGGGAGTTCTTCGACGCCTGCACATTCAGGTCTTCAGCGTCTTCCATGGCCTTCACCGTGATGCTGGCGGCTCGGCACTCCCTTTGCCCACCCGAAGACGGGTAGTTAACGACGCCGCAGGCTTCGCTTAATGCTACGGACCGCTCGGTTGCTCCCCCAATAGGGCTTTCGACACTGGGCTTCGACCCCGCAGGTTTCCCCACGAAGCCGCCAGTCTGCTACCGGGCCTCCTGACAGCTACCCGGACCGGACTCACACCGGCAAGCGACGACGAGCTTACGAACACAGGTCACCTACACAAGGTCACCTCCGTTCCCTGGTCGCGCAACAAAGTACTACTAGGAGGCCGCTGAATAATCGGCGCGTCTCCCCGGGAAGCGACAATGTCGGTAGTGGTCGATGCGGGCGAGATACGCCGGTCCGTTCTCCGATGAGTCCACTACCTGTCGGGTAATTGCCGACCGCGCGCGTGGTCGACAGGATGGAGCCCATGACCAATGCGCTGAACGGCAGCGTAGCCATTGTCACCGGATCCACAAGCGGCATCGGTGCCGCGACAGCGGCGGCGTTTGCCCGTGCGGGCGCATCGGTGGTGGTGACCGGCCGCCGAGCCGACGAGGGGGCACGGATCGCGGAGCAGATCGGCCCGAACGCCACATTCATCCAGGCCGATCTGACCGCGGTCGCGGACGCGATCGGCTTGGTGGACCGGACCATCGAGCAGTTCGGCCGGATCGATAGCCTGGTCAACAACGCCGGGACGCCCGGCCATGCGGTGTCGATCACCGAGCTCGACCTGACGGATTTCGATCGTGCGATGGCCGTGCATGTCCGCGCACCGCTGCTGCTGATCCAGCGGGCGGCCCGGCACATGGTGCTGCAGCGAGCCGGCAGCATCATCAATATAGCGAGCGTGTCGGGGCTGCGGTCCGGATTCTCGGGCCCCGACTACTCGATCGCCAAGGCCGCGCTGATTCACCTGACCCGATGCGCCGCTGTCGAATTGGCCCAGTCGGAGATCCGGGTCAACACTATCTCCCCCGGGCCGGTGGCTACCGGGATCTTCGCCAAGGCCACGGGTGCAGCCGATTCCGGCGACGCCGAATCGCTGGTGGGCCCGCTGCTTTCGCAGTGGCAGCCCTATCCGCGCATGGGCCGGCCGACCGACATCGCCGAGGTCGCAGTGTTTCTCGCCAGTGATGCTGCCCGCTACCTCAACGGTCAGAACATCGCCGTCGACGGCGCCATCACCGCCGGGCGCCCATGGGATACCGTCGTCCGCGAGCGCGCGGCGATCGCTCAGGCCGTCCGTGCGCGCGCCTGACCGCGGCGGCAACCCCTACTTTGAGCTGGGATGATTGTTTGGTGCAGGGTGTTGAGCGAGCGGATCGTGAGCTGTTGGACGCGCAGGCGTTGGTTGGTCATCTGGTGACGTCGGGCAGCATGTTCGCATTTTTGGCCGGTCATCGCCAGGATCTGTTTCCGGACAATGCGTTCGAGGACTTGTTTCCGTCGGGTAAGGGGCGGCCGTCGATTCCGGGGTCTCGGTGATGGCGTCGATCTTGGTGTTGCAGACGTTGCATGATCTGTCGGATCGGGAGACCGCGGAGGCTGCCCGCTGCGATCTTCGGTGGAAGATCGTACTGGTTCAGCAGGCCGGCCGTCCCGTCGAGGGCCTGCTTCAGAACCGAGGCCGCGGAGACGTATCCGGGCTGCCCGCCCGCTCCGTCGGCGAACTGGTGCCCGGTGTCGTCGTCGCCCCAGCGCCCCTCGTTGCCGACGGTGTCGGTCGTCAGATTGGTCAGCACGCCGGAGATCCGCTGGGCAACCGCATCGAGGTCGCTCGCGGCGCCGCGCAGCGCACCGGTGTCGACATGGAAGGAGCCGCTCATGTTTCACCCCGAAAGGACAGTCCGGTAATGATTCTCGGATTCTAGCCGCCGCGTCCGGGTGCGTCTCGCCATCGCGTGAACGGTAGCGGTCGGGCGGGTGAAACTCGCCGAGCGCCGACGGCGGCGGGGTAGGTCCGGTCGAATTGCGAGAAGTCGTCGTCGGGCGAGTCATGTTGTCGTACTTGCGGTTCCGGTGCGACGGGCGAATGCTTGTAAGTCGGGCAGGGTGTTGGCTGCGGGGTGGCGGGGCGGCTGTCTCCCGGCGGGTGATGACCGGCGGCGTGGGCGCACGGTAACAATCAGCGGGTGTGGAGATCGGCTGCGGAATTCACCTTCGCCGTGTACTGGGCTGCTCGCCGCCCACCACGAAGCCATCGTCCACATCGCCATGACACGGACATGCTCAAACGCCTCGCGAAACAGACCGCTGAACCTTCATGAGTTTCGGACACGAGCCCTTGACCTGGAGCGCACTCCATGGCTTACGTTCGCTGTCATGGACGAACGCATCGTACTAGCCAACCGTGTCGCTCTGGTCACCGGCGGATCCCGAGGCATCGGTCGGGGCATCGCGCAGGCACTGGCCCGCGCTGGGGCGGTGGTTGCCGTCAACTATCGCTATAGGCAGGACGAGGCAGCCGCGACGGTTGCCGAGATCGAACGGGCCGAGGGCAGAGCGATCGCGGTGCGGGCGGACGTTGCCGTGCGGGCCGAGGTAGAGGCGATGGCCGAGCGGGTCGGGTCTGAGCTCGGTCCTATCGACGTGCTGGTGAACAACGCCGGTATCGCCACTATCCGCGGTGTGGACGACATCACCGAAGAGGACTTCGACCAGACGCTGGCGGTCAATTTGAAGTCGGCGTTCCTGTGCACCCAGGCCGTAGTCCCCGGGATGCGGAAGCGACGCTGGGGACGGATTGTGAACGTCTCGTCCGTGGCGGCTCGCGGTGCGGGCGGCATCGGTGTGCATTACAACGCGTCCAAAGCGGGTCTGGAGGGGCTGACGCGCGGCTACGCCGCGCGTCTTGCCGCCGATGGGATCACGGTCAATGCCGTCGCACCTGGACTCATCGACACGGAAATGGCTGTGCCGCTGAAGGAATTGGGTGTCGCCGACCGTCTGCCGGTCGGCCGCATCGGCACACCCGACGAGATCGGTCAGGCGGTCCTCATGATGATCGGCAACGGTTTCCTCACCGGGCAGACGGTAGCGGTGAACGGCGGCGGAAGCTTCCTCTGAGAACTCATCCACACCAACGGATTCGACCCGGAAGTCGCCCTTGCACAAACGCCTCGCAAAACAGACCACTCGACCTTCATTAGTTTCCGGACACGCTCTTACAGGACACGCCCTAGCCAAGAGGAACCGTCCGGCAAGCTGTGCCCGCCGCGAAGTCCTGAGTGTCAGGCGGGTTTGCGCGCCTCGACGAGCATCCGGGTCGCGTGCGCCACGAACGGGCCGTCGGTCTGGATCTGGTCAGGTAGTTCGCGGAGGCGATCGCATCGCGGTACTGCTCGACGGTGAAGCCTATTACGAAGCGGGACGGCAATCCGCGATTTCAGCCAGCGCCCGGTCGCGGAGGTCGGGTGGCAGCTGTTGGGCCGCGGTGCGCACCGCATCGGTGGCGGATTCCGAGAGCACCGCCAGGGTTGTTCGGTACTCCGACCATAGATCGTATTCCGCTGCGGCCCGGAGCATTTCGGCGATTTTTGCTTCGGAAGCCAGGTTGACGAACCGCTCCAGGTTCGCAGCATCGTCGACGAGGTAGGCCGACCGGACGAGGGCAGTGCCGTCCAGGACCGCTTCGGTAGCCCGTGCCGCGACGTCGGAGACCGCGGCAACCAGGTCGCCGAGAGTGAGCCAATCTTCGCGCTTGGCAAGCTCTTTCGCGACGGCGACCACGGTGTCTTCGGGCAGCCCGGTGATGAGGGGCGTCGACCGGCGGGAATCGATTTGGGACGCGATGTCGGCCAGGAAGTCGACCGGCAGACGCTTGGCGACGTCCACCGCATGCGCCGGGTCGAGCACAGCCGACATACGCGCCGCGAGTAGCGCATTGTGGTGGCGCGCCACCAGCTTCGCGATGGCCGGGGTGGGAATCACCTTGCTCGCGGAGGCGACCCGGCGCAAACCGCCGGACTGTGACTCGAAGAGCAGGTCGGCGACCTGGAGTCGGAACGCGCGGATGTCCGCGTCGGGTACGTCGGCGAGGTAGGCGAGTTGCTCGACCGGAACACACAGTGTCCGCGCCAGTTTGATCAACTGGGCGTTGGCCACGTGGTCGGTAGCGCTCACAGTCCGGCCGCCTTCTTCACCGCACCGCGCAGGAAGCGGGGCACGAAGTCCAGCAGCGACATCACCGCGCCCTCGAGGTCTTTCTTTTGCTTACGCCGGGCCTCCACGACGGTGGTGGCGAGCTCGGCTTGAACATCAGGGGGAAGGGCGGCGATCCCAGCGGGCAGTTCGCCGGGGACCAATTCGGCCAGCGTCTTCGTTGTCATTCGTACCTCCATACGATCCGACTGTGCGCGGGCCACCACACGATATGCGGAAGATCGGGTTCCAGCCTGTCGATAGCGGTTGACGCGCCGTCCCCACCGGTTCTAGCCTCGCAGCCGTGTACCCCAGTGTGGCTACCGGACCGGCTCGCGTGCCCGCGCTCGGGCGACTTGGGCGCGTTCGTCGTTGATCTGGTTGCGGCGGGCGGTCATGGCGTCCGCAATCGAGGTATCGGCGGTGATGGTCTGATGCAGTGCCAGGGCGTCTTGGATGGCGTCGCGAGCGCCGACACCGGCGGCGGGGGTGATGGCGTGATCGGCGTCGCCGCAGAGGACGACGTCGTCTCGGGGTGCGCGGGCGTTGGTGAGTGGGACATTGCGTGCGTTCGAGACGTGGACGGTGTCGGTATCGTCGAGCATGGCCTCGACCAGGTCGGAGATGTCGGGTGCGACGGCACGGACCGCGTCCACCCATTCATCGACCGGGTGAAAGCCGATGTCCCGCACCGGGGTCGCCGGGCGGGTGATTCGGGCGAACCAGGCCGCCGATTCGTCATTCCACAGATGCCCGAACGCATCGGTCGGCTGCGCATTGCCGACGCGGTGGATTTGGAAGTGCAACAGCGACTTCTCGCTCGGTAGCGGAACCGGGGTGTTGGTAACTCCGTAGACCACGACCTGGTGGGCATAGGCCGCGGGCCGCTCGGGCTCGAGGCGGGCGCGGACCATCGAGTCGATACCGTCCGCGGCAATCAGCGGCCCGTCCACGGGCACCTTCTGGTCGCCGACCCGGATCGTGCCATCGTCGAAATCGGTGACCAGACAGTCATAGCGCAGATCGGCGGGCGTAGCGGCGGCGAAGCCGGTGCACCCGCATCAGATCCGGGCGAAAGTACATACGCCGACCGTCACCGGGAACGACACGACTCGTACCGGCCACCTCGTGGACCGCGAGGCCGTCCACAGAGTGCGAGACGGCCTGCAAATCTGCGACGGACACCCCGAGCTCGGCGAGCGTCTCGTGCGCGCGGCCGTCGAGAACGAGAAACGCACCCGCCCCGACGGCCGTCCGTCGCTCGTATACCGTGACCGAAACCCCGTCCCGGGCAAGGGCTCCGGCGAGCACTGTCCCGGCGATTCCGCCGCCGATAATCGTGACCATGGGCACTCCTCGATGCTTCGCCGTTGTCAACCGGTCCGCCGGGACGCGCGCCTATGCGGAATCGGACGTGGCACTCCGCTTTCCGAGCTTGTCGAGCAACACGTAGCCCGCGCAGACCAGCACTGCCCACACTGCACCGACAATCACCGCGGTGCGGCCACTTTCGGTGAAGAAGAGCAATACGACCACCAGGCCCAGGAAGGCCAACGCGAGGACCGTGGTGATGGGAGCGGCCGGGAGCCGATAATCGCTGGCAGGCAGCAGGCCCCGCTGCACCCGGCTGCGGTAGATCAGGTGGCAGACCAGGATGATGCCCCAGACGAAGATGATGCCGATGGTGCTGACCGAGGTGATGTAGGCGAACGCCTTGTCCGGCGAGATGATGTTGATGATCACCCCGATGACCATCGCGGCGGCCGAGGCGGAGATACCGGCGTATGGGACCGAGCGCGAACTGAGCTTGCCGAGCGCGGCCGGGGCCTCCTGATGCAACGACAGGGTGCGCAGCATGCGGCCGGTCGAATAGATGCCCGAGTTACAGGAGGACAGCGCCGCGGTCAGCAGCACGAAGTTGATGATGCCCGCCGCGCCGGGGATACCGATCTGCTCGAACACCTCCACGAACGGGCTGCGCCCCGCATGGAAGTTGCGCCAGCTCGATACCGACATGATCACCAGGAGCGCGCCCACGTAGAACAGTCCGATACGGAAGGGCAGCGTGTTGATCGCCTTGCGGAGGGTCTTGCGCGGTTCGTGCGCCTCACCCGCGGTGACACCGACCAATTCCACACCCACATAAGCGAACAGCACGATCTGCAGCACCAGCAGCGACTGTCCGAAACCGTTCGGGAAGGCCCCACCATCGGCCCACAGGTTGGTGACAGTCGGGTTGGCGGCATGCCCGAAACCGAAGATCAGCACTCCGATACCGATCAGGATCATGCCGATGATCGCGGTGACCTTGATGGTGGAGAACCAGAACTCGCCCTCGCCGAACAGCCGCACAGAGATCAGGTTCGCGCCGAACATCACCGCCAGCACCACCAGCGCGGTGATCCAGGGTTCGATATCGAACCAGTACTGGACATACTTGCCCGCGACGGTGATCTCGGCCATGCAGGTGGCGACCCACACCGCCCAGTAGGTCCACCCAGTGACGAACCCGGCGAAGCGACCGAGGAATTCGTGCGCGTATTCGGCGAAGCTGCCCGATACCGGCCGATAGCTGAGCAGTTCACCCAGGGCCCGCATGATCACGAAGATGGCCAGGCCGGCGGCGAGGTAGGCCAGGATGAGGGCGGGACCGGCTTGCTCGATCGCGCCGCCCGCGCCATAGAAGAGGCCGGTGCCGATCGCGCCGCCGATGGCGATCATCTGGATGGTCCGCGGATTGAGTCCCCGGGAGTAGCTTTCCTCGCCCGATCCGGTCGAGTCTGTTGGCGCCGTGTCCGCTTGAAGCTGACGGTCAGAGGCTGTCATGAGGCGCCACGCTACCGGCACCCGGTCCGGGTGGCAGCCGCGACCGGGAGTCCCCGCTCGCGGCGACCGTTCTGATCACGCGAAAATCTACGACATCGACGACCGGGTCCGCTCGTTCGGACTCATCAAGGAGAAGGTCACGGCATGACCATCGACGGTTTGTCGATCAACCGGGTACTGTCCGTAAGGCAACCCTAATTTTGATAACCGGAGGTTACCTTGGCCCGGCCCCGCACCACCCTGACCGTGCAACGCACCGAGCAGCTGACACCCCACCTCATCCGGGTCCATCTCGGCGGCCCCGGCTTCGCCGCGTTCCAGCCGAGCACGTTCAGCGACTCCTACGTGAAGTTCATCTTCCCGCGCGACGGCATCGACGTGCTGCGCACCTACACCGTCCGCTCCGTCGACACCGTCGCGGGCGAACTGGCCGTGGATTTCGTCTATCACGGCGACGAGGGCATCGCTGGGCCGTGGGCGGCGACGGTCCAGCCGGGCGAGACCATCGACGCCTTCGGCCCCGGTGGCGCGTATTCCCCACGCGCGGACGCCGATTGGCATCTGCTGGCCGGTGACGAAGCGGCCCTGCCCGCGATCGCCACTGCGCTGGAGGCCATGGATTCCGAAGCGCGCGGATGTGCATTCGTCGAAGTGTCTGGCCCCGAAGATGAGCTTCCGCTCACGAAACCGGCAGGCGTGGAACTGATCTGGCTGCATCGCGGCGCTCGCGCGACCGGTGAACTGCTCGCTGAGTCGGTCCGGAACGCACCGTGGGACGAGGGCCGGGTACAGGTCTTCATCCACGGCGAAGCCGAGTCCGTCATGCACAATCTGCGCCGCTACATCCGCCGCGAGCGCAACGTGCCCGCCGAGTGGGCCGCGTCGATCTCCGGTTACTGGCGCCGCGGCCGCACCGAAGAGGGCTTCCGCACCTGGAAGGCCGACCTCGCCGCCCAAGAGCAGGCCGAGCCCGCGACGGTCACAGCGCTACCGCGTCGGTGATCCAGATCTGGACCTCGGATGTTGATTCAGCGTCGGTCGCGATCCGCTCGACGACCCGGATCAGGTCCGCCAGATCGTTGTCCTCGGCCAGCAGTTCGATCCGCATGCCCGGCTCGACATGGGGTCCCGGTAGTAATGGCGGAAAACAGGCGCAAGATTGCTGACCTAGGGCTACGGGCATATCCGTTGTTTCCGCACGATTACTACCGGAACCCCATCGCCTGCGCGAAGGCGTCTTCGGGCTCATCGGCGCTGACGAGTGTCCAAGAATTGATCGTTTACCGACAACGTGACGCCAGCCTTGGCAACGGCTTCGGCCCGCGCGGTATGCGGCATGTTCGCGCATGGTGAAAGGCCGACATCATCTCTGCCAGTTGATCTTCGGGGTGGTTCGAGTCACTGTCGGCGCTTGATCGGGAGCCTTGCGGCGAGGAGTGTCGTTTAGTGGAGTTCCTCGACCAGCCCGATGATGGTGCCGTCGGGGCCGCGGACGTAGCAGTACCGGTAGATGTCTTCGTATTGGGCTACCGTGCCCACGAGTTCGGCGCCGTGGGCGCGTAGGCGGTCGAGGACGTCGTCGACGTCGTCGACGACGAACGTCAGGCGAGGGATGCCCGGGGTGTTCACCGGCGCCTTCGGCGCAGTGCTGGTGGTCGCTGGCGAGTGGAACGTCGAGAGCTCGACCCGGCCATGGCCGTCCGGAGTCCGTACGACGGCGATGTCTGCTCGGACGCCGTCCAGTCCGAGGAGGTCGTCGGCCCATTGGCCACCGACTGTTGCTTCGCCCTCCAGTTCCAGGCCCAGTTCGACGAAGAACGCGATAGCAGCCGCGAGATCCTCGACCACAATGCCGGCGTGATCCATCCGGTGGATCGTCATGATGTTGTCCTTAGGTTCGTTACGGCCCATTCTGGCCGGGTTGATCGGTTCAGGCGCGCTGACGCTCGGCCCGCTGCTGGATCAGCTCCTCGACGTGGGGAGGGTGGTTTCGAAGTCGATGAGTTTGACCCACGTCGGAGTGATGACGATCCGGACCATGCCGTCGTAGAGCGAGCGGACCTCGGCCTCCCACTCGACGCGCTGCTCGGGCGTCATTTCGTAGCTGCCGTTCATCTGCAGGTACTCCTCCGGGATGCCGTCGACCACGTCCAGCTCCGCCCGGCCGCGGATGAGCAGGATCTTCGGCGGGTGTACCTCGGTGTCGATCGTCAGCGCGACCTCGGGGTTGTGCCGCAGGGAGGGCAGCTTCGGGGCATTCTTCGTGGTGCAGACGACGATCTGTGAGCCGTTCCAGGTGAAGGCGATGGGGATGTTGCGGGGTGTGCCGTCCTGGGCGACGTAGGCCATGCACAGCAGGTCGCGAGCCAGGAGCTCCTGACTGATCGGGAGGTTCAGGATCACGGTGATCTCGTTCGGTTGCATGGTGGTCGCTCCTTCGTCGGTGTCGTCGATGCCCGTTCGGCTGCTCGTACCCCTGGGACGGAGCCGCCCGAGCGTCCCCGCGTGTCTGTCCTGCAGCCAGACACAACTGCCAACCCGCCCCCAGCTCCTCGACAAACCGCGCGTTTGGTACCGGCGTCAGATGCGCTGTCGGACAGGCGATCAGAGTCCACCCGCCGAACGCGGGTAGTGGACCGCCCATGTTTCAAAGGGCTTGTCGGTGTGCGGGAGTGGCTATATCGTGATCCCGATCTTGAATCTGTTGCAGAACAATTTCGGATACGACGGCAGCACCGGCGACTCCGACAGCCGATCGGTCACGATCACCGGGGTCACGCAGATCTGGTCCGGCCACAACCAGGGGACGATGGGGTTCTCATGCGGGCCGAGGGCTGCGAAATAGGACTTCGGTCAGAACCAGCACGTCTTCCCGTGCGAGGAAATTATCCACGGCGGCGGCACGGCCGAGGTCAGCTGGATCAACTGCGCAGGCAGTAGCCTGCACCCACGAAATACGCGCTCATCGGCATTTCAGTGCGTTGCTCGACCTCGCATTCCAGCGGCACCTGCCAGCCCGGGCGGCTATAAGTCCTGCTGAAGAGCACTTCGAACATCGCTGAACGCGACTCCGAACATCGACAGTAGCGTCGCTGGTGTGCGAGACACCGAACTCGTTGGAGTGCAGAAGACCGTCAGCCCCGTCCTCAGGGCCAAAGCACTGGACAACCGGCTGCCGGACCCGATCCTCGGCGACAAATACGCCGAGCAGGCGATGCGCCGCCTCGACCCCGACTACGACAACCGCAGATTCGGCACCAGCCAGATGGGCCTCGCCGTCGTGGTGCGCGCCAAGGCCCACGACGACTGGGCCCGAAACTTCCTCGCCGATCACCCCGACGCGGTGGTGCTGCACCTGGGCTGCGGCCTCGACGCCCGGGTGTACCGGATCGACCCGCCCGCCACAGTCGACTGGTACGACCTGGACTACCCCTCCATCATCGAACTGCGGCAACAACTCTTGCCGCCGCGCGAGCACTACACCCTGATCGGCTCCAGCGTCACCGACCTGACCTGGCTGGACCGTATCCCCCGCGGCCGGCCGGTGCTGATGATCGCCGAGGGACTGGTGCCCTACCTGACTGAGACCGACGTCCGGCGGCTGCTGGCCAGCGTCGTCGACGCCTTCCCCACCGGCCAAATACAGTTCGACACGGTGGCGGTCTGGGCGTGGCGCACCTCGAAATGGCTCCCCACGCTGCGCAAATACGACACCCAGTTCCACTGCGGCTTCAACGATCCGGCCGCGCTGGCCGATTGGCACCCGCGGCTCGAATTCGTCGACGAGGCGCCGATGAACGACTCACCTGTGCTGATGGCCAAGGCGCCCGCGAACGTACGCCGCATGTTCCACCTCTTGAACCTGCTGCCGGGCATGAAACGGTCCACCCGCATCGTGCGGTTACGGTTCTAAAGTGCCGGGTGGCCCGACGGGCTAATCCTCGGGGGTGTTCCAGTCGTTCTGGTCGCCGCCCGAACCCCCGCGTCGAACATGGCGTCGCCCGCCGAACGTCGTCCCGTCGAACCAGGCGTCATTCAGCCCAGTCTTGGTCCGCGGTACGACCCTGTGCTGACGTGGTGTTCTGCGTGACGTTCTGGAGGTTGAGGATGGTGTTTGACATCCGAGGTGCGGGTGCTGCCTTGTCGGTCTCGGTGGGGGCGTTCTCGGCATCGGTGGTCACGGGCTCAGTTTCGGGTGTGGGCTCTGCCATGTCTGGCTCCTCACGGGATCTGTTCCGGCGTGGGTGTCGGACCTGCACGGATCATCCCATGGCGAACCGATGCCGAATCAGCGTTCGCCCATGAAAGCCCGCGCTGCGGTGTTGCCGGGGCGCGTATTCCTCGAAACAGCCGGACCGAGGGTCAGCACCTGGGAACCACGCTGTCGGAGCTGTATCGCGCCACGCCGTCACGTGGCATCCTCGAACATATGAGCGAACAGCCTCCGGAGTACGCGCCAGGTGATCGGGTGATGGGAGGCGACGAGCATCCGCGCGGAATCCGGCGGTAGCGCGAATCGAACTGGGCGTTTGCTGTCTGGCCGCCCCCCGACGTGGCCGTACCGCGCATAGTTTCCAGAGTCGACCAGTCCCCAGGCCAAAGTGCCAGGTCGACCGTTCGAGTTACCGCGCATAGTGCGCTGTTATCTGCGGTAACTCCTTAGCGCCGGATTGGGCAGTATCAACCCCCGATCCGGCGTACTGACCCGGGCGTGGCCGCGGCCGTGGTCCCGGGGGAGCCGACGGGCCCGCCGCACGCGGGACGCCCGGACCGTGACCAGTCCTGGCCTCCGTACGCGGCATGCTCACTGCGGGGGCGTCAACCCCGCGCCTGGAACGTCACCTCACTCACGCCCCAGAGGAACTCGCCGCCCAGCGGATTCTCCGGCCATTCGGCACGGAAGTTCCGGACGAGATATTCCACCATCCCGCAGTCGTAGCGGCTCCACAGCGAGCCGTTGCGCTTGTAGACCACGACCGGCCACTTGGCGGGATCGTCGTCCGACGCGTCCCAGCACAACATGTCCGCGGTGGCGTCGACCCCCCAGGTGATCAGCACCGGAGAAGTGCCCTCCAGCTCGGGTGTCTTCTCCTCCGTCTCCCAGTCGGCCTCGGCGGTCGCCGTCTCGATCACTATGCCGTCCCGCGGTGCCTGCTCCAGCGGCACCTTGGGCTCCGGCCTGCCGATCGACAGGTAGTTCTGCACCGCGCCGGCGCCGTAGACCTCCATGAAGCGCCGGTAGTCGGGCGGGAACGGCTTGCCCCACGATGCGGTGAGGGCAGCCCAGTCGACCGTCGTGCCTCCGTCCGCTGGCGGCGGCATGAGCCGTCGCAGGGCGTCCAGGTCGGTCGGCTCACTCATCGGTACCTCGCTCTGTGTCCATTCGACCCTCGTCGATCCGCGTCATGGGGTGCTCCCTGTGGGGGTGTCGGCGCACCGCCGCTGTCCATCTGTGTGCCGAGATTGTCTCTCGTACTCGGCCCGGAGCTCCGGGCCGATTCTGGCAGCTCGTCGAGTACCGCCAGCACGACAGCATGCGCCGCAGCATCTACGGCGTCGATGACTGACCAGCGCATGCATCTCTGCGTCGCGGCCGACCACAGCTGACTCTTAATCAGTGGGTTTGGGGTCGAGTCGTTCATCCTGGTGCCTGGATGGCCTCTATGAGCCTGGCGGACTTGTGTCAAGAATTCGCCCAGAGACATTGGCTTGACGCCGTTTCGGCTGGCTACTGGTGTGGTGTCGGGGTTCCACCCCAAAGACATGTTTGTCTGTGCGGGTTTCCGCGCTCCTCCAGCGGACCCTCGGTTCCGGTTCGAACGGCCCTGGTTGGTTTCATCGCCAGGGCATGTGCTGTAGGCACCAGGTGTTGCCGTCGGGATCGGCGAAGTGGGCATACAGTACGCCGCCTCCGACGTCCTCGATGGGACGCCTCGTTCGATCAGGTCCCCGTAGTAGGTCCCAACGTCGATATCCATAACGGCACCCCGACTCGCGGCGGGGGCGAGAATGAGCCACGTGGGGTTGCGGTGAGCCATTTTTGGTGCCATACTGGCTCACATGGATCTCAGGCCCTATCTCGAAAGCCTTCGGTACGAGCTGGTCGTCGCCGCGGAGGCGGGCGGTGACGAGGCACGCGAGCTGGCCGAACGGCTCACCTCGACACTCACCTCGGCGACGCGGCTGGCCTTACTCAACGCGTTGTCCGACGCCGCCGACGAGATCACGCGCGACCTCGCGCCCGGCTCGGTCGAGGTGCGGTTGCGGGGCGTGGATCCGACCTTCGTCGTGACGCCGCCTCCCTCGGAACAGTACTGGGAGGACGGTGCCACGCTGGCACCGGTGGTGCCACCAGTGGCACCACACGATGACAGCGGTGGCACCTCGCGGATCAACGTCCGGCTCCCGGATCAGCTCAAGCAGCGGGTCGAGGAGGCGGCGGGCCGGGAGGGACTCTCCGTCAACGCCTGGCTGGTCCGGGCGGCAGCGGCGGCGCTGGAGCCTCCGCCTCATCCGCCCGTCGCGAGCCAGGGGTCCCGCGCCACCGCGAGCGGACGGACCTTTACGGGCTGGGTGCGCTGACAGAGCGCCGCGGTCAACGACGTTCGCACCCCACACCCCCACCAGGGATTTCACACCACATCAACGACAGGAGGGCACAGCCATGCCTGAATTCGACACTCCCGAACCCATTTCCGCCGTCGTCGAGGCCTACGTGGGCGACATCAGAATCGTCGCGAGCGACCGGCCCACCACGGTGGTCGAGGTGCGCCCCGTCAGCCAAAACCGGCTCCTCGACGTCGAGGCCGCCGAGCAGACCCGGGTGGACTACTCAGCGGGCCAACTGCGGGTGAAGGCGCCGCGCCCGCCGCTGTGGAAGCAGGCGGTCATCTTCGGCCGCAAGTACGGCTCGATCGAGGTCGTGATCGAGGTGCCGAGTGGCTCACGAGTCCAGGCCGACACGGAAATGGGGGCGATCCACACCAGGGGCCGGCTCGGCGATTGCCGGTTGAAGAGCGGGTTCGGCGACATCCAGGTCGACACGGCGGGCGCACTGGAATTGACCTCCGGCATGGGCACCATCTCCGTGGAGCAGGCCCACGGTCGGGTCGAGGTCCACACTGGTTCCGGGGCGGTGCGCATCCGGCGCGTCGACGGCTCCGCCGAGATCAACACCTCCAACGGCGCCATCATGATCGACACGGTCACCGGCGATCTGCGGGTCAAGTCGGCCAACGGCGACATCATCGTCGGCACCACGGAATCCGGCGTCACCGCCAAGACGGCCGCAGGTTCCATCCGCATCGGCGAGGTCGCCAGGGGATCGGTCTCCATGGAGACCTCCGCCGGCCAGCTGGAGGTCGGCATCCGCCGCGGCACCGCCGCGCTGCTCGACCTGCACACCAAGTTCGGCTCAGTGCGCAACGAGCTCGACACCGCCGACCGCCCCGAACCGTCCGACGAGAAGGCCGAGGTGCGGGCGCGCACCTCCGCCGGCGACATCACCGTCCGCCGCCCGGCCTGACGACTGCGGCAGAGACGAAAGGGAACAGCTATGTCCACCACCGCGATCGACGTCCGCGGACTGCGAAAGTCCTACGGCGACAAGACCGTTCTCGACGGCATCGATCTGACCATCCCGGCGGGAAGCGTCTTCTCGCTGCTCGGCCCGAACGGCGCCGGCAAGACCACCACCGTGCAGATCCTGTCGACGCTCATCCCCGCCGACGACGGCGAACTGCGTGTGGCCGGTTACGACGTGACGCGCAAGCCGGAGGCCGTGCGCGCCACGATCGGCGTCACCGGCCAGTTCTCCGCGGTCGACGAGCTCATGACGGCCGAGGAGAACCTCCTGTTCATGGGCGACCTGCACCACCTGGACCGGCGCGAGAGCAAGCGTCGCGCCAACGAACTGCTGGAGAAACTCGACCTGGTCGACGCACGCGGCAAGATGGCGCAAACCTTCTCCGGCGGCATGACCCGGCGACTCGACCTGGCGATGACCCTCCTCGGCCAGCCGAGCATCATCTTCCTCGACGAGCCGACCACCGGCCTGGACCCGCGCAGCCGCCGCGCCGTGTGGGACATCATCCGCGGCCTGGTCGCCGAGGGCATGACGGTCTTCCTCACCACCCAATACCTGGAGGAGGCCGACGAACTCGCCGACCGGATCGCGGTGCTCGACCACGGCCGGATCGTCGCCGAGGGCACCCCGGATCAGCTCAAGCGCCTGGTTCCCGGCGGCTACATCCGCCTGCAGTTCGCGGACATGGACAGCCTCGCTGCGGCCGCGAACACCCTGGACGGCGCGCTGCGCAACGGACAGGACCTGACGCTGCAGGTCCCCAGCGACGGCGGCATCGGCTCGCTGCGCGGCGTTCTCGACCGGCTCGACCACAGCCGGATCCCCGTCGAGGGCCTGTCGGTGCACACCCCCGACCTCGACGACGTCTTTCTCGCACTCACCGGCCACACCACCGGCACGGAAACGGAAGCGACACTGCGATGACCACCCTGGCTTACACCTCGAACGACTCCCTCACCATGCTGCGGCGCAATCTGCTGCACGCCCGGCGCTATCCGGCGATGGTCTTCTCGATCATCATCATGCCGATCCTGTTGCTGCTGATCTTCAACTACTTCTTCGGACACGCGTTGAACGCGGGCGTCGGCGGCGGACACGGTGGCAAGTACATCAACTACCTCACCCCGGGAATGCTGCTCATGATCCCGGCGTGGATGGTGGCGTCCACCGCGGTCGGCGTAGCGACCGACCTGACCAAGGGCATCGTCAACCGGTTCCGCACCATGGCGATCTCCCAGACGTCGATCCTCACCGGCCACGTCGTCGGCTCGCTGATCCAGGCGATGCTGGGGGTGGGGTGCATGATCGGCGTGGCGTTGGCCGTCGGATTCCGACCGACCGCCAACGCGGTCGAGTGGCTCGCCGTCCTCGGCCTGCTGGCTCTGCTGTCGTTCGCGTTGATCTGGCTGGCCGTTGGATTCGGCGCGTCGGCGAGCAACCCGGAGTCCGCGAGCAACGCGCCGACTCCCATCATCATGCTGCCCTTCCTCGGCAGCGGATTCGTGCCGACCGATTCCATGCCGACCGGCGTCCGCCAGTTCGCCGAGTACCAGCCGTTCACGCCGATCACCGAAACCCTGCGGGGACTGCTAATGGGCAGCCACATCGGCAATAACGGCATCATCGCCGTAGCCTGGTGCGTCGGCATCGCCGTCATCGGATATTTCTGGGCCCGAGCGTCTTTCCAGCGCAAGGCCACAGCGTAAGCAGCCCGATTCCCGCCCCGCCCGCTCGACTGCACCGAGCGGGCGGGGCTGTGTCGGGGGTAGAGGTGCAAAAGGCCGAGATGGTAACCAACAGTCGACGAGTTCCTGAGCCGTCCTGTCTTCTCCCCCCTGCCGTTTCGTGCCTGGGCCTGGCGGTTTCCTCGTTCCCCTGCGCCATATCACTCGACTGAAGTAGCCTCGCTGCGGCCGATCAGATCACGGCTGTAGCGATAGTTCTTCACTGGGAGTGAAATCAAGGAGGCGTGGGTTGGCGCTCGCGGCGGTGCGGGATCTGCGGGAGCTGCGGGCTCCGGCGACCGAGGACGAACTCGCCGCGTTCGAGACCGACGTGCTATCTGGGTTTGTTCTGGCGCGGGCCTCCGCGGGGCTGGTGGACTCCACGATCCGTAACGACGTCAATCACCTTGAGCTGGTTCGGGATTGGTTCGGTCGGCCATTGTGGGAGATGGAGCCTTCCGACGCCGACACCTATTTTGGGAAGGTGCTGCGGGAGGCGAAGCCATCCACGCGGACCGGCCGCGCGGCCGCGCTGACGGTGTTCTTCCACTTCCTGGAGCTGCGACACAAGGTCGAGCTGCACAATCTCACCGGCCGGGTCGTGGAATGCCCACTCGACGAGATCAACCGGCCGCGGGCGTCGGTGGATCCGCAGCTACGCATCCCGCCGACGGCCGAGGAGATCGAGCAGTTGTTCGCCGGGTGGCGCGCAGAGCTGGCGACCTGCCGCAAGTTCGCCCCGATCGCCCGCAACTACGCCGTCGCCCGCCTGGCCGCCGATGTCGGCTTGCGGATCAACGAGGCCCGCATGCTCGATCTCGACGACGTGCGGTGGGAGCTGGGCCGGTTCGGAAAGCTGAATGTCCGCCATGGCAAGGGATCTCGCCGCAAGGGCCCGAAACCTCGACTGGTGCCGCTGATCAACGGCGCCGACCGGAGTCTGCGCTGGTTCATCGAGGACGTCCTCGGTCTGTTCGACATCGACCCCTCGCGCCACGGGACGCCGCTGTTTCCGTCCGAGCGTAAGAACACCGACGGCACCGCCATGCGCGCGACCGCCGACGTGTTCCGCCGTGCCCTCGCCGATGCCGCCGACCGGCATCTGCTGACCTGGTCCGGGAAACTGACACCGCATGTCCTGCGCCATTTTTGCGCTTCCCAGCTTTATCTCGCTGGGATGAACCTGTTCGCGATCCAGGAATTATGTGGTCACTCCTGGACGGCCACAACTGCCCGGTATATCCACGTCCACGCCACCCATGTCGAAGACGCGTGGGTGACCGGGCAGCGCCGGGTCGCCGACCGATGGAAAGGACTCACCCGATGAAATGGAACCTGCGCCTGGCCGCGGCCAACCGCGGCATCTGGAAGGCCAGCGAACTGCAACGCATGCTCGCCGACCGCGAGCTGGTTATCAGCGCCGGGAAGATGTCCGGGCTGTGGTCGGGCAACCCGAATGTCGTCAAACTCCGCGACCTGGACGTCATCTGCGCTGTCCTCGGCTGCGGCGTCGAGGAACTGCTCATCCCCGAACCCGAGACCGTCACCGCACCGGTTCCGGCGGCCGAGGACACGCCTGCGGCGGTCGGCGAGGTTCGGCCGGTCGTCCCACGCGCCCGGACCGGGAGGTCGCTGCCGCCTCGATGAACTGCCTGCACTGCGGCACTCCGCTGCCGGAGAAACGGCGGCGAGACAAAATCTATTGCAGCCGAACCTGTTCGGCACTTGCCTCCTACTACCGGCGAAGAAACGGTGAGCCGCTCCCGTCACGCTGGCAGCACCAAGCGCTGACCGTCAGCGATCCCGCCCTGCGGGCGGCGGCGCAGCACGCGCAGCAGCTCGCCGCGACGAGGGGCTGGAGCCCGTCGACCTTGCACTGCGTGCTCGATGGGTTGGTCACCGTGCTCGACGGGCGGACCGCCGGTGACAAGGTGCCGGTGAGCGAGATCCGTCAGCGACCTCACCGCCACGTGTCCAGGACACGGCTGATCGAGGTGCTTGCCGATCTGGATCTCCTTCACGACGATTCGACACCGCCGGTTCGTTCCTGGATCGACCGCGCGACAAGCGATCTCGCGCCCGGATTCGCCAGTCCGGTCCGATCCTGGCTGCTGGTTCTGCTCGACGGCGACGCCCGCGCCAGACCCCGCTCGCCCGCCACCTTATATGCCTATTTCGGCGACGTTCGGCCGATCCTGCGCCAATGGGCGACCCACTACGGTCACCTGCGGGAAGTCACCAAATCCGACATCTACGCCGCCCTCGAGCCGCTGCACGGCTACCAGCGCAACAACGCAGTTCAGGCGCTGCGCTCGTTGTTCCGAACCACCAAGAAACGTGGCCTCACCTTCGACAACCCGACCATCGGCGTCAAAGCACCACACATCGACCCCGCGATGGTGCCGATGACCGACGACGAGATCCGCATCATCGAGCAGTTGGCCGTCCGGCCATCCGACCGTCTCGCCCTTGCCTTGGCCGCCGAACACGCGGCCCGGACGAACACGATCAGAAACCTGATGCTCGACGACGTTGATCTGCCCAACCGCCGCATCACTCTGGCCGGCCACAACCAGAGGGTCGGCGACCTCACCTACCGGGCAATACGAGCTTGGCTCAACCACCGCCGCACCACCTGGCCGCACAGCCCCAACTCACACCTGCTCGTCAGCCCCCGCACCGTCCACGGCACAGGACCGGTCAGCCACGAATTCGCGCGTTTCTCCCTGGGGCACAACGGATTCAGCATCGACCGAATCCGCGCCGACCGCATCCTGCACGAAGCCCTCACCGCCGGACCGGACCCACTGCACCTGTCCCTTGTCTTCAACATCCACCACGAGACCGCCCTGCGCTACTCGACCGTCGCCGAGCACCTACTCAGCGACGAAATCGAACAGCCACCTGGCCGATAGAACAGTCCGGAACGGCTAGAATCCGGCCACGAACCCACCGCATTCCAGATCTGCGAGCGCCGAAAAGCCGTGGGTTCCCGTTGAAATCGCTTCAGTCGCGATGAACCCACGGGAGAGCCCCGAATCCTGAAGCTGTCAGGAAGTGCAGAGAAACCCGGGCCGCATACGCACTGTCATCGGCAACTCCAGAAGCCATGGCACGCATGGTAATCCACACCGGGAAAGTCAGGGGCACCGTCGACGGACCGTCCGCATAGCGCCCGCCGCGGTCGAGCAGCTCCTCGTGTGTGCCTTCCGCTACCAGTGCACCGTGGTGCGGCACCGGGATGCGGTCGCAGTACCGGGTCGCGGCGAGGCGGTGGGTGATGAGGACGCGACAGCGGGTGCAACTCGTGGTGTCGCCGAGACATCTGCCTGATCGGGTAATTCCGCCGGAACGATATCGAACGCATCGCGGGATACGCCCGCTGGTGTGTCGGAGCCGCGCAATCGTCGCCCGCTGGCAGGATGATCCAGGCGTCATCGCTTGGGTCTCGAGATCGGCGCCTGTGGGTGAGTCAAGCGTCGTCGGTCCGCTCGTACATTGTCGAACGCTGATCGAGGAGAGGGATGTCGGCACATCGGCTGGTCTGCTGTGTCGTTCCATTGCTGTCGTTGTTGGTCCCGGTCGCCGCCACGGCGGAGATCACGGCCGCCGATCCGATAGCACAGGTGAATCCGTTCGTCGGCACGCAAGACGGCGGCACCGATTTCGGGCATGGTGGCGGCGGCGGCATGACCTTCCCCGGTGCGGTCACACCGTTCGGAATGATGCAGTGGAGCCCCGACACCGTTCGGACGGCGGGCGGCGGCTACAAATACGAGGACAACCGGCTGCGCGGGTTTTCGATGACCCACATCTCCGGCCCCGGTTGCACTGGTGCGCAGGACTTTCCGGTTCTCCCGATCTCCGGCGCGATCGGTGTTTCACCCGCCGTGCACGGCTACGTGCAGACCTTCGACCACCGCAATGAACAGGCCGAACCCGGGTACTACGGGCTCACCACCGACGCCGGGGTCGAAACCGAGCTGACCGCATCGCCCCGGGCCGGCGTCGCCCGCTTCACGTTCCCGGCGAACAAGCCCGGCACGCTATTGCTCGATATCACGGGTTCGGTCAACGGCGTCGAGGACGCAGGGGCGGCCATTCTGGGCAACACCGTCTCCGGCTGGGTGCGGACAGGTGGGTTTTGCGGAGCGCCCAGCCGTTACCGGGCCTACTTCCATGCCGTCTTCGATCGTCCGTTCACCGCGTACGGCACCTGGACCGACGATAAGGTGCACCCCGGCGAGACCATCGTGCGCGGAGCTGCCCCGACCAGGCGTACCGATCGCGGTGAGCTGGTTGCCAACGGACTCGGCAGCGGCATCTATCTGCAGTTCGACGCGGCTGCGCCGGTTCAGATCCGCGCCGGACTCTCGTATGTGAGCATCGAGGGCGCACAACGCAATCTCGCGGCCGAGATCGCCGCGCAGGACTTCGACACGGTCCGCTCGCAGGCTCGTGCGGCGTGGCTGCGCAGACTTATCCAGATCGAGGTCACCGGCGGCGATCCCGACCAGCTGCGCACCTTCTATTCCGCGCTGTATCACGTATTTCTGCAGCCGTACATCTTCGACGACGTCGACGGCGCCTACATCGGGTTCGACGACAGCCTCCACCGAGTGCTTCCGGGACACCATCACTACGCCACCTTCTCCGGCTGGGATATCTATCGCAGTCAAACGCAATTGCTGGCATGGCTCGCCCCGGACGTCGCCTCCGATATCGCGCAGTCGATGTTCGACAACGCAGCCGTGATCGGTGACGTGTGGGACCGATGGTCACATCAGAACACCATCACCGGCGTGATGAACGGCGACCCGTACCACTCGGCCATCGCCAGCGCGTATGCATTCGGCGCGCGCGACTTCGACGTCTATGGTGCACTCGCTTCGATGGTCGCCGGAGCCGAGCGCGTCGGCGAGAAGTCCGGCTACACCGAGCGCCCCCGAAACGACGAATACCTGCGGCTCGGCTATGTGCCGGGGCAGGTCTCCGACACCCTGGAGTACGGCATCGCCGACTTCGGCATCGCCCAACTGGCCGATCGCCTCGGCGACCGGGCGAACGCCGACAAGTTCCTGCGCCGCGCACACGGCTGGCAACAACTGTTCAATCCTGCCACCGGGTGGCTGCAGCCCCGCTCCGCGGACGGCGCGTTCGGTGCGGCGTTCGATCCGGCAGACACCGACGGATACGTGGAAGGCAATGGCGCGCAATACCATTGGATGGTCTTCGCCGACGTGCGCGGACTGTTCGAGATGATGGGCGGACCCGACCGAGCGGCCGAACGCCTGGACGCGTTCTTCACGAAACTGAATGCGGGACCGCACGAACCGTTCGCTTACCTCGGCAATGAACCATCCCTGCAAACACCGTGGCTGTACGCGTGGGCCGGACGCCCCTACCGCACCCAGGACGTGGTCCATCGCGCTCGCACCGAACTGTTCGGCCCACACCCGAACGGCCTGGTCGGCAACGACGATCTCGGCACCCTCTCGGCCTGGTACGTCTGGGCCTGTCTGGGCCTCTACCCTGTCATTCCCGGCCGCGCGGAACTGCTCGTCCACGCACCGGCCTTCCCAGAGATCGTGGTGCACCGTTCTTCCGGTCAGCAGATCTCTATCGACAGCGACGGTAGCGGCCGATACGTCCAAGCCCTCCGGATCGACGGCAGGAACACGACCAAGGCATGGCTGCCGGAATCCTTCACCACCACCGGCGGCCACCTCGATTTCATCCTGGGACCCGACCCTCAACCTTCGTTCGGCGCCGACGAAGCCGACGCCCCACCCTCATTCGAAGCACACAGCCCGCAGCTAGCGGCACTTCCGCCACGTTGACCGTTCGCCACGGCCGATACACCTTGGACAACTCCTACGGGCAGTAGCGGCGCGACCGTCATGCGGACGATGCGGCTACCACGGCCCCCGGCCGACTGTCTTGCGTCAACCTCTTGGCAGGATCTGCCTGGTCACAAGGTTGATGCTACGGACAACGAGGTTGCTCGCGACCGCTCGGTAATGCCGATTACCGGATGTTGATTACCTGCACCCTGGGTTGTGCCTGCTCTCACGCAGGCTGGACGTCGGGTTTGTGTAGGTCCGGACGGGACCCCGCATTGCACGGGGCACCCGGTGGGATGCGTCCGCCGACGCGGGTGCATCCCACCGGGTATCACTCATTCGGCCGAGTCCTCGGCGTCTCGGATGCACTGGTAGGTGAGGTAGGTGAGGCTGTCACCGACGGTATGGGTGTCGACAAGGCGCAGGGGTTTTGGGCGCAGGGGTTTTGGGTTGCTGGTCTGGTCGAAGAGGCGGTTGCCTGCGCCCATCATGAGCGGGAACATCGCCAGCCGGAGCTCGTCGATGAGGTCGTGCTCGATCAGCGTGTGCACCAGCTGGGAGCTGGCGTAGACGCGGATCTCGCCGTTGACCGTGTGCTTCAGCGTCGAAACCTCGTCCACGACTTCGCCGTCGAGTACCGTCGAGTTGTTCCAGCCGGGATCTGCGAGGGTGGCGGAGACGACGTACTTGGGCAGGCTGTTCATCCTGTCCGCCATCTCGCCAGTGCGGTATGGATACCGTGCGGCGAAGAACTCGTAGCTGCGTCGACCCAACAGCAGAGCCTCGGCAGCCAGCGCGTCGTCGAGTAGGCGTTTGGCCCATTCTTCGCGGTCGGTCGGGGCGAGCCCGGCGCGCCAGTCATCGCGGTTGAAGCCCTCCTCGCCGGTCGGGTCCTGGATGACTCCATCGAGGGAGACGTTCTCGAAGACGACGATCTTTCCCATGTCGGTGCTCCTATGTTGGTTTTGTCGGACTACGTCTTATGTAGAAACCGCGGCATCGCGAAACTGGGCGCGCGCCAGCCGCCCAGTTCCTCCATCGGCCGGTGTCCATACCCGATGGAAGTGCCATGCAGAGCGAGAGAAGGTGACACGAGGGTGGCAACCGGCGAACTGATGTCGAAGGCGCGGGCCGGGGACGGCGGCGCGTTCCGAGAGTTGACCGAGCCGTACCGGCGGGAGCTACAGGTGCACTGCTATCGGATGCTCGGATCGTTCCAGGACGCCGAGGATGCCCTGCAGGACACGATGCTGGCCGCCTGGCAAGGCATCGGCGGATTCGAGGGGCGCGCCTCGATGCGCACCTGGCTGTACCGGATCGCCACCAACCGGTGCCTCAACGCGCGTCGCTCGGCGAGCCGACGCCAGGCCAAAGAGTGGAACGTGCCCCATGTCGAACCGCCCGAGCCGACCCGGCTCGGCGAGGTCATCTGGCTGCAGCCCTATCCCGACACCCTGTTCGAGGGCGCGATCGACGCGCCGCTCGGGCCGGAGGCCCGCTACGAGCAGACCGAATCGATCTCCCTGGCGTTCATCACCGCTTTGCAGGTTCTGCCGCCTCGCCAGGTCGCCGTCCTCGTCCTGCGTGACGTCCTCGGATTCCACGCAGTCGAGGTGGCCGACATGCTGGACTCGACCGTCGACTCGGTCAACAGCGCCCTCAAACGAGCCCGCGCCGCCCTGCAACACCGCCAGCCACCGGCCCCCGACCACCAACCGCCTCCCACCTCCGACTCGGCCTCCGAGGACGCGATCGTGGCGAAGTTCGTTCGCGCGTGGGAGTCCGCCGATCTCGACGCACTGGTGGATCTTCTGACCGACGACGTCTTCATCTCTATGCCGCCGGTACCCTTCGAGTACGAAGGCCGAGACGTCGCTGCCCGCTTCTGCGCCAGCATCTTCCGCGCGGACCGGAGGTTCGACCTAGTGCCGACGCGAGCCAACGGTCAACCGGCGTTCGGAGCTTACCTGCGCGCCCCCAACGACATCAGCCACGGGACCGGCCTCTATGTTCTCACCCTCGCCGGCGACCGGATCAGCGCCATGACCCGATTCGACAACAGCGTGCTCCCGTGGTTCGGGCTTCCACGCTCACTTCCGAGCCGATAGACCATCCCGACGGAACGTCCGAGCAGGCGCAGCGTCCTAGCCGCACGGTAATGCCGCTGGGCGCGCGGTCGCCGGGACGTCCGGTTCTGCCGAATTGAGTGCGTGGAGCGTCGCGCTCGGGTAATTTCCGTCGTACGCTACGGCGGAACAGCCATGACCGCAGTGCGCGAGCGGACACGCGGCAGTGTTCGGACGATCATCATGCACATCCGTTGCAGGCAGGAGGGCCGCGTGCGCGCCACACGCATTATGGCCAACCTTCGGGTGGCTGACATTGAGGCAACGAAGGGCTTCTACACCGACTACCTCGGGCTGAGCACCGAGGAGTTCAACATGGGATGGGTAGCCCGCTACACCTCTCCCGACGGCAAAGCGAACGTCCAACTCGTGACGCACGATGCAACCGCACCCGAAGACTCACTCATTTCCGTCCACACGGATGACGTCGAAGGTGCTTATGAAGAAGCTCAGAAACTCGGCTACGAGATCGTGCTTCCGATAACTACAGAGCCATGGGGCGTGCGCCGGTTCTTCGTCCGAGCGCCAGACGGCAACGTAATCAACATCGTGAACCATCGGGACTGAAACAGCGGCGCGGCGTGCGATTCGGGGCGGTCAGAAATGGTCATTCATGTGACCGGTCGGTGTCGGTGGCCGATATCAAGCTCGTTCGCGAAAGCTAAAAAGACGTACTCACATGCCGCATTCCACGCGTTCGGAACGTCCGCATCTGCCGCTGGGCGCGCGGTTTGCAGACCAAACCAGCTGCGGCTCAGGACATCCCATAATGCCGATTCCAAGATGTTTGCTCCTGAGTAGCCCTGCAGCGATGGCGCGAGGGCGTTCGCGTGTCGCCCGAGCTCAGTCCGACGCGTCGCCGAACAGGAGCAGACCCTCACGGTCTGCGTTGAACACTAGAAAAGCGAAACCCCAGAACACAGGGTAGCCAGGAAGTCCAGTGCAGCCGCCCGCAGAAATGACCGATTCCGGTCCGATGAAGCCGCGAACGTACTCCCTATAGCGGTCTTGCAACTCCCGTAGCTCGACCTCTTGGTCATCGGTTAGCGCCAGCCCGCTCCCGCTGTCGCTGCGGTAGCCGAATGCGTGGTCGATCTCCTCCCAAACCGTGGCAGCGTCCGTGGGTGTCGGGTCGGTGAGCGCTGCCTCGGGATAGCCCCGGACGATTGCGGCTTCGGCACTTTTCAACGATGTCCCAGCTGGCAACGGCAACAGACCGAGAGTGGTCGCATAGTTCAGCCCGTACATCAGGTTTTCGGGCAGCAGCTCGGCGAAGTCCGGTAGCGGCAAGGGCGGCGGAAGAAGTAGCCAAGCACAGAGGGCAGCCCCGGAAGCTGGTCCGGGGCTGCCGTCGGAGACGGTCCACAGGCGTCGGGCGCTGGCTGGGTCACTGGCCGCCGCCGAGCCGGCCACGCGGCCGATGCCTTGGCGGTCTCCGGTTCCGGCTGACGCGGACCCGCAAGTCGGCTGCCCAGCAATCCTGCGGTTCAGGGGACGGCCACTCCGCCGACCGGACCGCCGAATACGAGCCGGTGCCCCGTGGTCGGCCGCTTCACCGTACGGGCGTGCCCGTTGCCCCCGTGGGGAATTCCTCGATGCCGAGTACCCGCAGCAGCTCCAGCCGCTCGCGGGCCTCGGCGTCCGCCGGGGTGAGCACCAGCAACTGCTGGCCCTGGTCGGGAGTGACCAGGGTCTCGCAGTCCATCAGTAGGCGGCCCACCCGCGGGTGCAGGAAGGCCTTGCGGTCGGCGCGCCGGACCGCCACCTCGTGCTCGGCCCAGAGCTGGCGGAAGCCGGCGCTCGCGGCCTGCAACCGGTCGACGAGTCCGGCGACCGTGGGGTCGCCGGACCGGCGGCCGGCGGCCGCGCGCAGGTCGGCCACGAGCTGACGGGCGTGATACTCCTGCTCCTCGGGCGGGCAGACGGCGCGGGCAGCGGGGTCGGTGAACCAGCGGTGTACGACGTAGCGCTGGTCGCCGGAGAAGCCGGTGTGGTCGCCTGTCAGCAGGACGGCTGCCCGGTTCTGGGCGAGGACCTCGCCCAGGTCGGACAGCACAAGGGCCGGGGTGTCACCGAGCAGGTCGAGCATGCGCATCATGCCGGCGCGGGCCAGGGCGGCCACCCCGTCGGCGGGTGGGGGCCGGTGGCCGGCCAAGTGGAACAGGTGGTCGCGCTCGTCGTCGGAGAGGCGCAACGCCCGGGCCAGCGCGCCGAGCAGCTGGGCCGAGGGCTGACTGCTGCGGCCCTGCTCGAGGCGTACGACGTAGTCCACCGACATGCCGGCGAGCATGGCCACCTCTTCGCGGCGCAGGCCGGTGGTGCGGCGACGGGGGCCGTCGGCGATGCCAACCTCGGCCGGCCGGATCGCCTCGCGGCGGCGGCGCAGGAAGTCGGCGAGCTGGTCACGGTGCATGACCCCATGGTCCCTCGCTGCGGGCGAGCCTATCCAGGGAGCGGCTCTCCCATGATGAACGCTCCGCTCCCGTTCGTCGCGGCGGGGGCGCAAGGTGGGTGACAGATCGACGACGAAGGAGAACGTGATGCAGATACGAACCCTGGGCCGCACCGGGCCGGCCGTTTCCGTGCTGGGCTTGGGTGCGATGGGCATGTCGGGCGCTTACGGCGCGGCCGACCGCGCGGAGAGTATCGCCACCGTGCACGCCGCGCTGGAGGCCGGCGTCACGCTGATCGACACTGGCGACTTCTACGCCATGGGCCACAACGAGTTGCTGCTCGCCGAGGCGCTGCGCGGCCGGGATCGGGACAGCTACAAGCTGAGCGTCAAGTTCGGCATGCTGCGGGGGCCGGGCCCGGAGTTCGGTGGGCATGACAGCCGTCCCGAGGCGGTGAAGAACTTCCTGGCCTACTCGCTGACCCGGCTGGGCACCGACCATATCGACATCTATCGCCCGGCCCGGCTGGACCCGGCGGTGCCGATCGAGGAGACGGTGGGCGCGATCAAGGAGATGATCGACGCCGGGTACGTGCGGCACGTCGGCCTCTCGGAGGTCGATGCGGCGACGATCCGCCGGGCGCACGCCGTGCACCCGGTCGCCGACCTGCAGATCGAGTACTCGCTGATCTCCCGGGCGGTGGAGGCGGATATTCTGCCTACGCTGCGGGAGCTCGGCATCGGCCTGACCGCGTACGGGGTCCTCAGCCGCGGTCTCATCTCCGGGCACTGGTCCGCCGGCCACAGCGCCGGCGCCGGCGACAGCCGCGAGTTCAGCCCGCGGTTCTCGAGCGGGAACGTGGAACACAACCTCGCCCTCGTGGCGGCTCTGCGCCGGGTCGCCGAGGCGAAGGGGTGCACCGTCGCCCAGCTGGCCATCGCCTGGGTGGCTGCACAGGGCGAGGACATCGTGCCACTGGTCGGCGCTCGCACCCGCGAGCGGCTGGCCGAGGCGCTGCCCGCGATGGAGCTGAACCTCACCAAGGATGACCTCGCCGAGATCGAGAAGGCGGTGCCGCCGGGCACAGCACGCGGCGACCGATACCCGTCCGCGTTCATGTCCAGTCTCGGCGTGGGGAACTGAGCCCGGCTCTCCGGGGGGCCCGCTCCGGCGGCTGGCTGCCGGAGCGGGCCCCGCCTATGTGGGCTTCTCCGTGGCCAACGCCGCACTTGCTCGACCTAATGTTCTCGGTCAAGCACAGCCCGGAGGCATTGGAGGCGCTGGGCGCGTCGGCCCACCGGTGGTCCGAGCAGCACGTTGTACTGCTTGTCGACGAGGTCGTCGACTGATGGTCTCGGCATGCGGTGGCCGGCGAGGATCTCTGGGATCGAAAGTGAGGTGCCGGATCGCGGATTCCGCCACCTGGACTTTCGCCATGGGTCGGCGGGCAAGTGGCTCCGCCCTCGGGAGGGGAACCGCCAGGCCAGCCCCGCCGAAGCGGTGTCGATAAAACGTGTCGAAAGGTATGAAGCTGCGGCGGCGGCATCCCGCCCAAACGAACATCCGGTAATGCCGCTTCCCCCGCGGTTCGAAGCGGCCACGGGGCTCTCTGGAAGATCAACGGGCCGAGATCATCTCGGGCTGCGGCTGGTGCCGCGCTCAGTCGGCGTCCGTAACGTAGAAGAACGCATTCGGTCTGCGAATTTCGCGCGGCATGTCTTCGTCCAGCCAATCCTGTTCGACACCGCCATCGAGATGCCCGATCCCAACACCCACGATCACACGCCACGTCCGCGGCTGAAGTTTGCCGATCACCCGACAGGCAAGGCTGTGGGGCACGACGGTCAAGTGGACCACGTAACGCATAGCCATCAAGCCCCTCTCGCGTGCTGAACGCACCCATAACCGACCCCCGGCGCGTCACCTGCACTCCGCTCGTGCTGCGCGCGGTTCGGAACGGCCACGTGGCTCCCGTGGGTTCAACGGCCGGTGATCCTCTCCAGCACGGTCGGACGCACGATATTGCCGAGTTCCGGACGACTGGCTGTATCTCGCACTATCGGCCCCCGAAGAACACATTCTCGCCAATTTGCCAGTGGTAGTGCGAGTTCCGGCCGGTTGGTCTTGCTGGGTGTCCGCGCACGACAGCGCACTGTGCTGCCGCATACCGCGCTGACCGAGCCGGGCGGCGCGGGGCGGCCGGCAGCGAGAATGGTCGCAGCACAGGGACGTTCGCTACTGGCGAGTCCCGCGTGTCCAGTGGGAGTTCGCTGCTGGTGCACGATGACCTTGAGGGTTCGAGCCAACTCGGATCCGAAGCCGACGGCCAGATCACCTCAACGCCTACGCTGCCAAAGCGTGAGTTGCTGGTCGCCGAGCGCAGCGGAAGGTGTCCGATCCAGGCAATCCGGCCTTTGGTCATGAAGCCGCACCCGGGCCTGGGAGGAGGTCAACGTCGTCAGCGTGCATCGGCTCGCCGCAATGACTGCAACGCGGGTCGACGTGGCCGATCTCTCCGCAAGCATGGTGGCGGTACAGGACGGGAGGCCCGGCCTCGCCGGCGAGCCAGCGGTCACCCCACCGCACCATCACCATGAGCATCTCGACGAGGTCGGTGCCCTTCGGGGTGAGGTAGTACTCGAAGCGGGGGCGGGCGTCGTAGGGTTGCCGCTCGAGCACCCCCTGTTCGACCAAGTGGTTGAGCCGCTCGGTGAGTACCTTGCGGGAGATCCCGAGGTCGGCTTGGATGTGGTCGAAACGGCTCACCCCTGCCCACACGTCGCGCAGGATCAGCGGCGACCACGGCTCGCCGATCACGTCCAACGTGCGCGCGATGGAGCACGCCATCTCCCCGAACTGCGTTCGTTGCATGACACCAATCTAGCAAATAGGGTTCCCTTAAGGAACTTGAAGGTGCTACGGTCCTCAGCGTCTCTTCAAGAAAACGTAGGAAGGTATCCGATGGGCTTCGCACAGCGCTTCGACCACGTCGGCATCACCGTTGCCGACCTCGACGCCGTGACAGCGTTCTTCGTCAGCCTCGGCCTGGAGGCCGATCAGAAGATGGCCGTCGAAGGCGAGTTTCTGGACACCGTGATCGGCATGACCGGTGCTGCCACCGAGATCGTCATGCTGCGACTACCCGGCGGAGGAACGACGCTGGAGCTGTCGCGCTTCGCACGGCCGGATCACCTCCCGGGTTCGCCGGCCGCGCCGGCCAACGAACTGGGCCTGCGCAACGTCGCCTTCGAGGTAAAGGACCTACAGGCCGCGGTCGACCACGCAGCAGCCGACGGCTACGGCCTGGTGGGAGGCATCGGCGAATACGAGGGCGTGTGGCGGATGGCCTACGTCCGGGGACCCGAAGGAATCATCGTCTCGTTGGCCGAGCGCATCCAGAAGTGAGGAGACATCATGAGCACGACAGTGACCGACGAACAGATTCGGACTCTGGCTGCGACCGCGAAACCCTACAGCCTGGCGCTCCTTCAGTGGGGGCCGGAGCGGACCATGGACGGCGCGGACGCAATCGAACTCGAACACCAGCGACGGATGGTGTCGCTGCGCGCTGACGGGGTGATCGCTATCCTGTGTCCGGTCGCCTCCGACACCGTAGCTGGCGTCGCGATCATGACCGTGCCGGCCGAGGAAGCCGCGGAGATCATGGCCGGAGACCCCAGCGTGCGAGCCGGGATGATGCGCTGCGAGGTACACCCATGCTACGGCTTCCCCGGAGACGCCCTCCCCGCATGAGCGATCTCGGCCTGGTCAGAGTTGGACGTATTCGCGAGTTTGCCTTTTGACATGCGGGCCCTGATCGCTGAGGGCCAGGCCCAGGGTCGGCAGTGTCCGGGCGATCTCGATACCGGTCAGGGGCTGTCCGATCGGGACGTCGCAGCAGCCGCGGTCGGCTTCTAGCGTTTACCGACCACGGCCCACCGCAGTAGACCGACTCGGTCCGGTCCGAAACGCCCGCTCATGCCGCGAGGCGCGTGTTGGTCAGTTGTCCAGAATAGTTGCCGACAGCGCCTTCCAGCGCACGCTCATCAGCCGATGAGCGTTTGGAGGAGAAACTGATTCGCCCGGTATGCGGCTGCGGGCGAGACCTGCCGCAGCTCGAACATCCTGCAGAGCAGGCAGCTATGGCGTGCTCTGGTTGAGAATCCGGGTAATCGGTGAGCTCTACGTGGGCGAATTCGGGCGCTGTTATCCGCCTGAGGTCCGGTGTCGGTGGGCGGCTGCACCGGCGGCGGGTGTGATCAGGCCGCGCGCTGACGATCGGCACGGTGGTGGCACAGTTGACCAGAGGCGGGCCCGAGTGAGGAGGGACAGACCATGAACGGACGTACCCCGAGCCAGTGGGAGGAGCTCACTGCTGCCGACCCTGCGCATTCGACGTGGTATGTGGAGCGGTTCCGGGCAATGGCGGCCGAGGGCACGGATATCGTCGGGGAGGCGCGGCTAATCGACGCGATGCTCGACCGCAGTGGCCGAGTCTTGGATGCGGGGTGCGGTCCGGGCCGTGTGGGTGGCTACTTGCACCGAGCCGGTCACGTCGTGGTCGGCGTCGACGTCGACCCGGTGTTGATCGCTGCGGCGGAGCAGGACTATCCCGGTCCGACCTGGATAGTCGGTGATCTCGCCGAACTGGACTTGCCGGGCCGTGGGATCTTCGGCGACTTCGATGTCATCGTGTGCGCGGGGAACGTGATGACATTTCTGGCTCCGTCCACCCGGGAGGCGGTGCTGGCCGGGTTCGCCCGCAATCTCGCCCCGGCCGGTCGGGTGGTTGTGGGGTTCGGTGCCGGTCGTGGTTACGAGTTCCCGCAGTTCCTGGCAGACGCCGAGGACGTCGGACTCACGGTGGATTTGCGGCTTTCGACGTGGGACCTACGCCCATTCACCGACAAGTCCGACTTCCTAGTGGCCGTGTTCTCGCGCGCAGATTGAAGCCTGCGTAGCCCCGGGGAATCTCGAACCCGACTGGGCTCTATCCGTTCCACTGCAGCACCGAACATCCGCTCATGCCGCTTATCGAGTGTTTTCCGCTGGTCACAACCGGGAGATCTATCGAGTCCGGTGTTTCGGCGCCGCCGATCATGCGGGTGCACGAAGAGCGCTGATAACCAGCGAACCGCCAAAACCGCAGGTCATGCGTTCAATGTCACCCTGCGTGTGCCTACTGGCTTGATCCGGAGCGTCGGCCCTTCGGCCGTCGGGTGGTTCGGATTGATTAGGGTTAGGCCCACAAAATGGCAAAACCACAGGTCAACGGCCTGTGGTTTTGTTGTGTTTCTGCAGTTATCCGAACCATTTCCGTGCTGCAGCGTGCACAGCCCGGGGCAGAGCGGCATGTCGCGCAAAGCTCCCGGATGGGCTCGTGACTGTCTGCTCGCTATCGATGATGATGTCGGCGTCGACGCAACCGGCGCAGAGGAGTGCTGGTGCAACTGCGTCGTCGGGGCCAGTCGGGCCGTACATGGCCGTCCTCGCGCACTGGCTATACCTGGGACGAGTGAGCACTCATGCCGAATGGTGCGCACTTCTCGTGTGCGACAAGGCTGTTCATAGGTAGGCTCACACCCGGTACGAGATACGGACATCGGGGGCAAGATGACGCCAGCGATCTTGGCGGCGGCAGCAGGAATACTCGGAATCGCGATTGGTCGTTTCTGGGACACCAGAACAGAGTCCGCACGATGGCGCCGAGATGCCCTGCAGGTCAGGACATCCTGTAGTGCCGAATTTCAATTCAGCCCGAAATATCTGGCTCGATAGGCTGGCGGTCATGAATCGTCCAGACCCGAGCTCTCCGCTGACCTACGACGAAGCGCTGCGAAAAGCGCGCGATCTGGCACAGGATCCCGGCACTCTCATCCCCTACACCCACCAGGGGCTCGAGAATGCCCGCTACGGACGAGGTTTCGCCTTCTTACAGACGATCGGAACCGACCGCGGCGATATAGACGGCTATGTCCTGGTGACCACGACTAGTTACGGCAGCGGGCTACTGTCTGTGGACGGAGACACCATCGACACGGTGATCGCCGAACACCTGGCGCGAGCCGAACACGCCAACAGACAAATCCCCGATAGCGAACTCTCGGTGGCGCACCGAGTGGCGCTCGATGCCTACGATGCCGGCCTCACGCGCATCGACGAGATACCCGGGCGCGGAGCGATCGACGCCGAGACAGCCGACTACGCTGAGTTCGTTCTGCTGGTCCTGCGGCGCAACCGCAACCAGGGAGACTCGGGGCGTGACATCCTCGCCCACAACGACCTGTTGCAAAGTCCGACCCTTGGGCGTCGATACACCCAGCCCTGCCCGCACTGCGAGCAGCCAGCGATCTACCAAGAACGCTACCCCCGCGCGGTCTGCGATCCCTGCCTGCACCGCACCACCGACCGCGCCGGGCGCCGGGTCACCGGTTTCAACATTGATTTGAGTGGCGGAATGATCGCCTACTACGCCGACACGCTCGAGCACTCGGACGGCTCCGGCTCCCGACAGGAAGAATGCGTCGAGGTCAGCCGAACCGGTGTGTGTTTTATCGACGGACACCCAGCGACCATGCAGGAGGCACGCTTCGGTGGGATCGTCGTCCAAATGGCATCCGCCGACGGAGATGGCTTAGGCAGGCCGAACGGCACCGTAAGCCGCTTACGTCGCGTTTTCCGCTGGTAGCGACGACGGCAGGACATCGCGCGAGTGTTCAGCCGCGGACCAGTTGGCGCGTCACGAGCGTCGATCATCAACGATCGACCAAACCCGCAGATCATGTCTTGGATGTCACCTGCCGCGCGCCTACCGTCCTGATGCGCAGCGGGGGCCCTTCGGCCGTGGGATGGTTCGGATTGATTAGCGTTAGGCCCACAGAACGGCAAAGCCACAGGTCAACGACCTGTGGCTTTATCGCGTTTAGGTAGTTATCCGAACCATTTCCGTGCTGCAGCGCGCACAGCCCCGGGGCAGAGCGGCATGTCGTGCACAAGTTTCCGGATCGGCTCGTGGCTGTCGTTGCTCGCTGTCGATGACGGAAGTCGGCGTCGGTGACGTCATCGGCACAACCGGCGCAGAGGTTGCTGGTGCAACTGCGTCGCCGGAGGCCAGTCAGGCCGCACATGCTCGCCCTCGCGCGCCTGTCATAGCTGAACGAGTGACCGCTCTGTAATGCCGATTACATCGCAGTCGATCGCAGGGCGCATGCCGAGCTGCGCGCTCGAGTTTGTCCCGAATCAGGAAGACGATCGCCGAATCGGCCGCCGGACGGCGACTCGTGCCAGGCTCATGACAACCCCGGCGACTCCGACCCCCACACCCCATCCGGCCAGCACATCGGTCGGCCAGTGCGCCCCCAGGTAGACCATCGCGATACCGATCGATACGACCAGCGTGGCAATAAGGCCCGCGATCCAGCGCCGGCGCTCCGTCGGCCAGGGCAGCGCCAGATAGGCGGTGACCGCGACAGCCGCCGTCATCGCGGCCACGGTCGACGGCATCGAGAACGCACCGACCTGAACTACCGACAGATCTACCGGTGGGCGCTCCCGCTGAATCATATGCTTCAGAGCCCTGGCTGCCGACTGCGCCGCCACTACCGACACAGCGATCGTAATCCCTTGCCACCCCCAGCGTTTCGTGACCACAACAACCAGGCCCACCACACCGGCCGCAACTATGACCGTGTTGCTCATCCCGGCATCCATTGCCAAACGCGCCACCGTTGTCAAAGCCGGTGTTCGATGTTGAGAAAGCCACCGCAGGATATCCATGTCCAGACTCACCGTGCACATTCTGCTCTGCCCTGCGACCGCTGCCGGATGCGATCGACTCAGCGAAACACCCGTCCACCACTACCCGGAGCGACCGGACATGACTCCGCTCATTCCGCATTCCGCGCGATGCGATGGGTCAAAACGAACGTTATCTAGAGCCTTCGGAGCTGTGTTGTTGATGTCGAGCACGAGGGTTTCGGCTTCCCGGGTTCGCGTGGTGGACGTGGTTACCTACAGCCCGTCCATCTCGCGAATTGTCTTGGAGGAGCGATGCATGTGGTGCGGGTGTTGTCCCCGGTCTCGCGACGTGAGTCGTGGACGGTCCTCGGCGACGACGGGCCGGTGGGACCGGTGGAGCGGTATCTGGCGTATCTGACCGACATCGAGCGGTCGCCGAACACGATCAAGGCGTATGCCCACGATCTAAAGGACTGGTTCGTCTTCCTCAGCCAGAAGGAGATCGACTGGCGGGCGGTCCGGCTGGAGGATGTCGCGGAGTTCGTGTCGTGGCTGCGGCGGCCGCCGAACACTCGGGACGGGTCGGTGGCCGTACTGCCATCGGTGGAGTATCACTGCACGGAATCGACCGTGAACAGGAAGCTGTCGGCGGTCAGCGCCTTTTACCAGCACGCCACCCGTAATGGCGTGGACTTGGGCGAACTGCTGGTGACGTGGCAGCCGGCCGGTCATCGTCGGGGAACGGGCTGGAAGCCGTTCCTGCATCATGTCACCAAGCGAGAGCCGCAGGCTTGGCGCGCGATCGCTTTGAAAGCGCCTCGGAAACTTCCGCGGGTGCTGACCGTCGCCGAGATGCAGGCCATTCTGAACGGTTGCGACCGGCTACGCGACAGGTTCCTGTTCGCCCTGCTGCACGAGACCGGCATGCGGATCGGCGAAGCGTTGGGCCTGCGACATGAGGACATCGCTGCCGCTGAGCGGGAAATCAGCATCGTGCCGCGGGACAACGACAACGGTGCTCGCACGAAATCCCAACGGCCACGGGCGATCCCCGTCAGCGGCGAGCTGGTTCGCCTCTATGCCGACTATCTGCATGGAGAGTACGGGGACCTGGATTCGGACTATGTCTTCGTCAACCTCTGGGCCGGTCCATACGGGCGTCCCTGGTCGTATCCGGCGGTCTACGACCTGGTCTGCCGCCTACGGCAACGGACCGGAATCGACTTCGATCCGCACTGGTGCCGGCACACCGCAGCCACCCGGATGCTGCGGGACGGTGTGCCGATCGAGGTCGTGTCGAAGCTGCTCGGCCACGCCAGTCTGACCGTCACCTCGACCGTCTACGGTCACCTCACCGTCGAAGACGCCCGGAAAATCCTTGAGAAAGCCGGATGGTTCAGCGGGAACGAGGTGACGTTGTGAACTCGAGTGCCTCGATCAGCGACATCAGTGAGGCCAGTGGAAACCGGCGGCCTCAAATCCGTGCGGCCAGCCGCGACGACGACCCCTGGGCCGAGGAATACAGTCGCGACACCTGGAATCTCCGTCGGGTCGGTGCGCGCCGCGAACACGGGCATCTGGCGTATCTGCGGTTCGGCGGCATCCCTCAAGGCTGGCTGAAGGAGTTGGCCAAGCGGTGGTCAAGGTGGCGGATCTCGGTCGGAAGGACCAGCGAGACCGTCGGCTTGGGCGTTCGCGCGATCACCAGGTTCGCTGAATTCCTTGCTGCACAGCCGATTCCGGTCCGCCACCTTGGAGAAATCGATCGATTACTGCTGGAGCGGTATCTGGCTCATCTGCACTCCGAATGTGGTGGGCGGGTGATGCACCGTCACATGATCGGGCAGCTCAATCAGTTCTTGATCGCGATCCGCCAGCATGGCTGGGACACTGCGCTGCCGGTCAGCGCCATGTTCTTCCCGGAGGACATCCCCAAGGATGGTGAGTGGCTGCCGCGGGCGTTGAGCGACCACGTCATGGCGCAACTGGAGAGCCCTCAGAATCTCGACAAGTGGCGCATTCCCGCATATCGGCTGGTGACACTCATCCTCATGCGATCCGGGCTACGCGTTACCGACGCGCTCGGTCTCGGCGTCGACTGCATCGTTCGTGACGGCGAAGGCGCGCCTTATCTGAGGTACTTCAACCACAAGATGCGCCGGGAAGCGTTGGTGCCCATCGACGAGGAACTGGAACAAGCCATCAAACAGCACCTGCACGATCTGGAAGGTCAATGGCCGCAAGGGGTTCCGCGCCTGTTCTCGCAAGAGAGGAACAATCCAGACGGTCAAAGGCCCATTTACGGTGACGTCTATCGCCGCGCTCTGCGCAGGTGGTTGGCGCGGTGCGATATCCGAGACGAGAACGGGCAGCGGGTCCGGGTCACGCCGCACCAGTGGCGGCATACTCTCGGGACCCGGCTGATCAACCGCGACGTTCCGCAGGAAGTGGTCCGCCGGATTCTCGATCACGATTCACACCTGATGACCGCGCGATATGCCCGGCTGTCTGATACGACTATCCGTCGCCACTGGGAAGCCGCCCACAAAGTCGGCGCCGCTGGCGATACCGTCGTCCTCGATCCGGATGGACCACTCGCCGAGGTGTCCTGGGCCAAACAGCGTGTCAGCCGGGCGACCCAGGCCCTGCCGAACGGATACTGCGGGCTTCCGCTGGTGAGAACCTGTCCGCATGCCAACGCGTGTTTGACCTGCCCGATGTTCGTGACTACCGCCGAGTTCCTCCCACAGCATCGACAGCACCGCCAGCAGGTCATCGAACTGATCTCCGCCGCCGATGCCCGCGGCCAGCAGCGCCTTGCGGAGATGAATGAGCAGATTCTCGGCAACCTGAACAACATCATCACCGCCCTCGAAAACGGCCCTAATTCCACCGAGCAAGGAGCGGCGGATGCGAGCTGACAACAGCCGGCACCTCGTTGCCGCAGCACATCACCGGCACGAACTAACCCGCAGCAAGGCCATACGAGCAATCCGCGAACTGGATGCCGCTGGCGCACCCGTGACCTTCCAGACCGTTGCCGCCGCCGCAGAGGTCTCGCGATCCTGGCTCTACTCCCAGCTCGACATCCGAGCCGAGATCCAGAGGCTACGCGATCTCAAACGCCGCGCCCCGGAAACGTCGCTACCAGCACGTCATCGCACCAGCGACCCATCGCTGGTCCGCCGACTGGAACTCGCGAATACCAGAAACCGGGAACTGGCCGAGGAAAACCAGCGGCTGCGACGCCAACTCGCAGAAGCACTCGGCCATCTTCGGCACGCGGGCATTCGCCCCGCACCTGAAATCGAATCTCCCAGCCCTCCACCGCGTTCCAGGTCCATAACGATCGGCCCGTGCTGATCAACCATCCCATCAGGATCGTCTGCACCACCGGGGCAATCAGCGGCTCTAGATAACGCTCGTTTCCAAGACGCGGCGTCGCACGCCGTACGGCTAGTTGAGGATGTTCGGCCCCATTGGTCAATGGCGGGCCGACCCCGCCGTGTTCGGGGCTGTGCGCAGCCTCGAACACAGGAAGCATCGTGAATCGGACCCAAGAGCGGCCACACAGCAATCCAGGTCGCGTGTCGGTAGTCCCTTTGACTGACTCAGGGGCCGGGCATACGATTTAAGAAACGCTACGGTAGCGTTTTGTAAATCGGAGACGCGTGAAGATGCGGACACCAGCAGAACGGACCGCGGCCCCGGCCGGACTACCGGTGGCGCGGGGAAGACCGCGTGACGCCGAGCGTGATGTGGCGATCCTCGACGCGGCGCTGCACGTACTGACAGAAGTCGGGTACGACCAGATGTCGGTCGAGTCGGTCGCGGCCCGAGCCGGGGTCGCCAAGACGACGATCTACCGGCGCTACGCGGACAAGGCCGCTCTGGTGGTCGCGGCGGTCGAGCATCGTGCGGCAGCCGCTGCGCCGACCGTCCGCTCCGATGATCTACGCGGGGCCCTACTCGAGGTCGTGCACTGGCTGGCACGGGAGATCACCGAGCAGGAGATCGGATTGCTCGGCGCCCTGTTCGCCGGGATGCGCAGCGACCCGAACCTCGCCGCAGGGATGCGGCGCCTCCTGCACCGCGACGAGGCCGCGATGACTGACGCCTCGTTCGGCAGGGTCCTCGAACGCGGTGACCAGTTGAACCCGCGAGCAGCTGAGCTGTTCGCCGAAATCGCGCCGGCCGTCATCGTGCACAGGTTCGTGGTCGCAGGGAAGCCCTGCGATCCACCCTTCCTCGAGTATCTCGTCGACGACATCCTCCTACCGCTACTCCAACACCGGTAAAAGAGAGAGAGTACGGCTGGCAGTGGCCGAGCCTGTGTGATCATAAATCGCTGGAGGTAGTGCATCTCCCCATTTTGGGAAATGTACGCCGCGAATTGCGGTGCCAGCCTGGACAATTTGATATTCGGAATTATCGTAGATCTGTGTCTACATCGTCTCGCAGGTAAATCGAGGTGCCGCGACCAGCCGGAGCGATGGCTTATGGGAATTGCCCGAACTCGCTGGTCCAGTATTGCTTGTTCATCCGACCTCTAGAACGTCACGACAGATCCTGCTGCGCTGCGTGACGACCCCTCGTGAGAGATCAGAAGCAGGTCTGGCCGTTATTAGAATTCTCTAGCGCCCCGGCCCAAATCCAGCCACACCCCTATAATTTCGACCCAGTCGCCGTAAATCCTACCGCTGTTGATTCGGTTTCCTGCCTCAATGAAACCTTTGAATTCTCCATTCTTCTCAGCCGCTTCCCAGACCTCGGTATCCCTGACCACCAGGTTGGTTTTGCCGCATGGAAGCTGTGCGTTGGCTACCCTGGGGCCGCGATAGCAGCTACGGCAGCGACCGCGGCAGCTGCTGCTGCTATCGTTCCACCCGTCCACTTAATGTTGAGCATTCGAGCCTTCCAGTCCCGGACCATCCGCGACCAGAGCAGAATAAATGACAGCCGACTTCCTTGGCAGCCCCCGCAGCGCTTCTACGGACGATATCCGCGTAATTCGGATAGCGTGCAGCGTCTCGACACTAGTTTCAACCTCCCGATCGACGTCCATCCAACTTTTGTGAGACCACGTGGCCGACCTGTGACGTCGCAGAATTGCCGTGACCGATTCCTACATTCTCCTCGGTCACCGTGTCGTCGGTAGGCCGCAGTGACCACACCGCAGTCGACCCAGCGCGCGACTCGATCCCGCACGGTCGCCGGTCGAGAACGATGGCGCCGGGTGTCACTGCCGTGCACCGAGTTCGCCGCGGATCCGCACGGCGCCTACCAGGAGATGGGCGAAAGATCCCAGCCGCTGAACCATTCTTGATGCCGCTCTTCGGTTTCGGCCGTTCCAGGCGCCGTCGACAAACTGTCGCAATCGTGGTCACCTGGTGATGGAGCCGACGGCGTTGCTTCGGCCAGAACCATCTCGACCGGTCGGGTCACGAACGAAGGGTGGCGGACGGAGAGACGCCCCAGCGCTGTCGATAAGCGATCGAGAAACGTCCGAGATGCCCGAATCCCCAACTCGACGCGATAGCCGATACCGTCGTGACAGTCGGGTCCGCAGCCTTGAGGTCGGCATGGGCGCCGACAAGTCTTGCCTCACGCAGCCGTGCCATGGGTGTGGTGGCGAGGTAGCGTCGGAACCCTTCCTGAAGGCTCCGGACCGACAATCCCACCGCCTCCGCAATGTCTTCGATGGTCAATGGCTCCCGCGCGTGTTCGATGACCAGTTGTTCGGCGCGCCGGATCGGGCGCGGTGCCGGGTCTGGGGTGTCGGCACCTGCCAACGCCTCGGAGCAGTTGTTCGGGTGGGCCATCAGGAGCTGGGACATGAGTAATTGTTCGACCTGTGGTCGCAACATCGGGTTGCGGAGCAGACCCGTTCCTTCGGCGTCGGCCCGCAATAGCCGCACCGTCTCCAGCCACGAACGGATCCGCGGGTTCGCCAGGTCCATCGCCTCGGCCAGCCGCAGTGGACGATCCGGTTCGCGTCCCAGCATCCGGCGCACCTGGTTGTCGAGAGATTCCCGGTCGATCCGCACGATCAAATGGGAATTACCCGCGTAGGCGTGCATGTCGAGCGGGATATCGGGATCGGGCACCGATGCCACCGTCGGGTCGGAGGCGATCTCGATGTTCCCGAACCTGACGTCGCAACGCCCTACGAGCGGTATCTGCACCGCATGGAAGGTGCTCATCGGTTCCGGACAACCCACCCTCACCTCAGCGCAGTAGTTCACGTAAGCGAGCGCCACGCTGCCGTAATCAGCGTAGTTTAAACAGGCATCGATCCGACGGTCTCGAGCAACCGGCTCCAGTCGGTGCGGGGAAAACACTTCACCGATTCCCAGGCGGGCTTCATCGATGTCGGAGGTGCGCACCAGCCGGTGCTGGGCCAAGGGTTCAGCCAACGTGATCGTTCTCCAGTACCCCAGTCGGTGGACGGAATCCGCGCGTCGAGGATAGTCCAAGATCATCTCGCGACACTAGACCGCTGGTTTCGCGACCACTTTCGCCAATCGGCCTTAAGAAATCCTTAACGACAGGTAAGCACGGTTGACCGATGGCGGCTCCCGTCCAAGTATTTTCCGATCGCAGCGGCGATGAGGAGGACTTTCGAATTCCTGGCCGGCTGTGTGCGGGCGCTCGGCTTGGACGGCGCATTGGAGCTGCGTGAGCCGCTGATCGGCGAGCAGCCGACCGAGTTGGTCCGCGGCTGGATGTCGGCCGCCCGCCCGCCGCGCAGCCCCGATGCCCTCCGCGACCAACAATTCGCCAGGTGGCTGGACGCTGTCGCGGTGGTGCTGGCCGCGCGCCGCCAGCGAAGCGGACAGAGCGGCGCTCCTCTCATCCGGTGGCCCCAAATTGGCCGCGGGCAACGCCGAATTGTTTGTGCGCCCAACATTATTCGAACGGTCGACGTCATCGTGGCACGGCAAACCGGAGGTTGTCCCTAGTGGTCTGAGCGGCCACGACACCCGCAGATGTGCCGCGGTGTTCCGACTACGGCTGCGGTGCGCGCAGCGCCTCCTCCACGAATTGCGTCGTGTAGGTCTTCGACAGATCGATGCGGTTGAGCACCGGCTGCACATTCTTCGAATACTTGCCGAGGATGTTCAGCACGTTCTGTGCGCCTTCGGGTTTCATCAGCCCGTCACCATTGAACATGCCGATCGAGTCGTGGATCGACTGGACGTAGAGCTCCTTGCCCGCCGACGCGTACTGCGGCGGCATCTTGTCGGCGATCTCCGCCGGTGTGTGCGTCTTGATCCATTGCAGGGTCTGCACGAAGGCCGCGGCCAGCTTGCTCACCAGATCCGGATGGGCGTCGACGGCGTCGCAGCGCATGTACAGCGACGATGCCGGGTACAGGCCGCCGAGCGCGGCGCGGGTGCCCGCTTCGGTGCGCATGTCCACCAGAATCTTCGCCTCGCCGGAGTTCACCATCTGCGCGACGGTCGGGTCGGTGGTCATGCCCGCGTCGATGCCGTTATGGTTCATGCCCGCGATGAAGGTCTGTCCCGCACCGACTTTCACGCGCGTGTAGTCGGCGGTAGACATGCCCTCCTGCCCGGTGAGGGCCTGGGTGAGGAAGTCGGTCGAGGAGCCGAGCGATGTTACGCCCAGGTTCTTGCCGCGCAGATCGGCCGCCGAGGTGATGGTGGCCGCGTCCTGTTTGGATACCAGCTCCACCTCCCCCGGCACGTCGGCGAGCTGCACCACCGAGGTCAGGCACTGATCCTTGGCCTGCAGGTCGATGGTGTGGTCGTAGAACCCGACCACGGCCTGCACGTCACCGGTGAGCAGCGCGGTCTCCGCCGACGCACCGGACTGCTCGCCGAGCAGCTTGACGTCGATATCGTTCTTCTCGAAGAGGCCGAGCCGCTGGGCGAGCATGGCGGGCAGGTAGATCACCTTTTCCAGCCCACCGACCATAATGGTGATCTGCGGGCGGCCGTTGACCATCGGAACGATGCGGGAATCCCGACAACTGGTCGCCAACAGCAGTGCCGTGATCGCGACGACGCAGATCATCAGATGCTTGCAATACCTCATCCTCAGATCCCCTGGCTCGAGGTCGCCTGCGAGGGACGCCATTTCAGCAATCGGCTCTCCGCGAGACCGATCGCCCATTCGGCAATGAGCGCGATGACAGTGATGATGATCATGCCCGCGTAGATGCCCGCCGAGTCGAAGGTGCCCTGCGCGTTGCTGATCAACAGACCCAAACCCTTGCTGGCGCCGGCATATTCACCGACCACCGCGCCGATCAGCGCGAAGCCGAAGGCGGTGTGCAGGCTTGACAGGATCCAGGTGGTCGCACTCGGCAGCACGATCGAGCTCAGCACCTGACGACGGCTCGCGCCGAGGATCCGGGCATTGTTGATGACATTCCCGTCGACTTCCCGAGCGCCGGTGAAGGCATTGAAGAAGACCGCGAAGAACACCAGCACCACCACGGTCGCGACCTTGGAGCTGAGTCCGAGACCGAACCAGATGATGAACAGCGACGCCAGCACGATACGTGGAACGGCGTTGAGCGCCTTGATGAATGGTGCGAGCACCTCCGCCCAGTACTTGCTGCGGCCCAGCAGCACGCCGAGCACGACACCAGCGACGGTGCCGATCACGAAGCCGAGCACCGCTTCCTGCACGGTGGTGTAGATCTGCAACCAGATGGAGCCGAATTGGGTTCCGTCGGTGAACCATTCGACCAGCCTGTCCCAGATCAGCGACGGCTTCGAATAGAAGAACGGGTCGATCCAGAGGCTGGCTGTGACCTCCCAGGCGCCGAGCCACAGCACGACAAGGGCGGCGCGCAGGCCCCAGGTACGCAGCCGAGCGCGGCGGGCATTGCCACGCACGCGGTCGAGAATCTGCTCTTCGGTTTCGATTTCGACCTCGGGCGCCGACTTCGCGGCCTCGGTCAGAACGTCATGCGACACGGGAGGCTCCCTCGCCTCGGGCTGCCTCGACCTGATCGCGCAGCGTTTCCCAGATTTCCTTGTAGATGTCGCGGAACTCGGTGGTGAGCCGGACCTCCTCGACACTGCGCGGGCGCTCGAGCCCGACGGTGAAGTCGCCACACACCGTGGCGGGGCTCGCGGTCATGACGACGACTCGATCCGCGAGCACGATCGCCTCTTCCAGGTCATGGGTGACGAAGATGACCGCCGCACCGGTGCCCGCCCAGACGCGCAGCAGTTCGTCCTGCATCAGCTGCCTGGTCTGCACGTCCAATGCGCTGAACGGCTCGTCCATCAGCAGGATCTCGGGGTCGGTGACCAGCGTCTGCGCCAGCGCGACCCGCTTGCGCATGCCGCCGGAGAGCTGGTGCGGGTAGTAGCTCTCGAATCCGGCAAGGCCGACCTTGCGCACCCAACTCTCGGCCTTCTCGCGCGCCTCGGCTTTCGAATCGCCGCGCAGCCGCGGACCATAGGCGACATTGTCGAGCACGCTCTTCCACGGCAGCACCGCGTCCTGCTGAAACATGTAGCCCACGCCGGCGGGGATGCCGGCGACATCCTTACCGCGTACCAGCGTCCGCCCGGCCGAGGCCGGTTCCAACCCGGACACTAGCGAGAGTGTCGTCGATTTTCCGCATCCGGTCGGCCCGACGACGGCGACGAATTCGCCAGGTCGTACCGCAAGGTTCAGATTCCGCACGGCGGTGTGGATGCCGCCGCCGGTGCCGGGGAAACGCTTCGTCGCGCTCCGCAGCTCGATCAGTGGTTCGGTCATTGCTACTTCGCTCCTAGAAATGAGGTAACGCGAAAGTTACGTGGCCCGAGTCACACGGCGCTATTTCTACGCACAACCCGCGCAAACTGCGGATTCGCAGGTTGTGCGCATTCTGCTCACGCACCTCGAGGTGCATTATGCTGGCGCAAATGGCCAAGGAAAGGACACCGGCCGTCCGGTTGCGCACCCAGGTTCTGCTGCTGCAGATCGTGGTCGTCACGCTGACTCTCGGTGTCGCTTTTGCCGTATTCGGCTACATCAGCGGCGAACGCCTGCACGACGCCTACGGCCAGCGCGCCCTCGCCGTCGCGCGCACCGTCGCCGCCGACCCGCTGGTGCGCACCGAGGTGGCGCGGTATGCGCCGGGCACCGTCGACTCCGATCCGCTGCTGCGGCAGCAACTGGCCGCAGGGCCACTGGAACGGATCGCGGTCGACACGACCCAGCGCACCCGCGCGCTGTTCGTGGTGATCACCGACGACGCGGGAATTCGGCTGGCACATCCGGAGGAAGACCGGCTGACCGAGCATGTGAGCACGGACCCGTCGGACGCTCTGGCGGGCCGCGAGGTCATCGTCGAGGAGCGCGGCACGCTCGGCGATTCGGTGCGCGCGAAAGTCCCTGTGCTGGAAACCGCTTCGGATCGGGTGGTCGGCGCGGTCAGCGTGGGCATCTCCACCGCGGCGATCCGCGACCAGTTGCTCTCGGACCTGCGCACCGCGGCGCTGCTGGTCGCCGCAGCGCTGCTGGTCGGTATCGCGGGTTCGGCACTGCTGGCCCGCCGCTGGCGTGGGCTGACACTCGGACTCGAGCCCGCCGAACTCGCGGAACTCGTGCGCGGTCAGGCGGCGGTGCTGCACGGTATCGGCAGCGGCGTACTCGCCGTCGACCGCTCCTGGCGCACCACGTTCGTCAACGACGAGGCCCGCCGACTGCTCGGCATCGGCGCGGGCATCGGGCAGTCCGTGGATGAAATCGGGCTCACCCCAAGGATTCTCGAAGTGTTCCGGTCACTCGACGAACAGCCGGCGCCCGCCACGGTGGGTTCGCATATCGTGGTCGTCTCGGCCCGTCCGGTCAGCCGCGACCGCCACGATCTCGGCGCGGTGCTCACCGTCCGCGACCGCACCGATGTGGAATCGCTGACCCGCCAACTCGACGCGGTGCAGTCCATGAGCACCGTCCTGCGCGCCCAGCGCCACGAGTTCTCCAACAAGATGCACCTGATCAGCGGCCTGCTGCACGGCGGGCGCACCGAAGAGGCGTCACATGTCATCGATGAGCTGATCGGCGCGGGCCCACTGGGCGCGGCGACGCCGGGCATCGACGCCATTCACGATGCGTACCTGCAAGCCTTCCTCGCGGCGAAGGCGGCGCATTCGCGCGAAAGCGGTGTCGAACTCGTCCTCGGCCCCAACACCTGGGTGGCGGGCAATCTCGCCGACCCCGTCGACGTCACGACGGTGCTCGGCAACCTGCTCGACAATGCGATCGAGGCGACGCGCACCTCGGACAATCCGGTCAAGCAGGTGGAAGTCGAACTGGTGCAGGAAGATTCGACACTGCACATCGTGGTCGCCGACAGCGGCGACGGCATCGCCCCCGGGTTGATCGACACCCTGTTCACCGAGGGCACCTCCACCCGCGAGGATCGCGGCGTGCCCGGCGGGCGCGGCGTCGGCCTCGCCCTGATCCGTCAGATCGCGCGCGTCCACGGCGGTGACGTCCACCTCGCCACCCCGCACGGCGACACCCCACCCCTCGTCGGCGCCGAATTCATTGCCCGTATCCCCGGAGTCCTCGTAGACAGCGATATGCCATGGCCGCAACAGATCTGACCGTGCTCGTCGTCGACGACGACTTCCGCGTGGCGAACCTGCACGCCGGAATCGCCGAGTCCATCCCGGGTTTCACCGTGGCGGGCACCGCGAACACCCTCGCGGCGGCCCGCGACCTGAACGCCGCGAACTCGATCGACCTCGCCCTCGTCGACGTCTACCTGCCCGACGGCTCCGGCATCGACCTGGTCCGCGAACTGCAGTGCGACGCAATGATATTGACCGCGTCCAACGAAAACACCACGGTCCGTGCAGCATTGTCCGCGGGCGCCCTCGCCTACCTCGTCAAACCCTTCCCACACACCATGCTCGTCGCCCGCCTGACCGGCTACGCACGCTACCGTCAGATCCTCGCGACGCCACAGATCGACAACACCGGCATCGAAGAGGCGCTGCAGGCACTGCGCCCCGACCCCCAGCCCACCGCCCCCACCTCGGTCTCCTCCCCCACCAAGGACCTGGTCCTGCACACCATCCTCGAGGCCACCGCTGCGCTGTCGGCGGGCCAGGTCGCCACCGCCATCGGCATCTCCCGCGCCACCGCCCAGCGCTACCTCGCCGACCTGGCGGGCGCGGGCACGGTCCAGATGCGCCTGCGCTATGGCACGACCGGTCGACCCGAGCAGGAATACTCGGCCACCACTCGCGCCTGATACCGCGCCGAATGCCTGCATCGAGGCCCTGACGAGTTCGACCGAATTCCCTACATACTCGCACCTGCCCGGACCCGGGCTGGCCGTGCAAGCATGTGGCCGCGGTCGGCTATCTGCTGGCTGAGCGGCTCGACGAACGCCCACCCAGGATTCCGTGCAGATCATGGTCGGCCTCGACGATTGCCTACGGCTAGGAGGAGAGCTGGAGGTAGCGATGCACGAAGGCGATCGCCGCGCCGCCCTCACCGACGGATGCTGCTACGCGCTTCACCGATCCGGAGCGTATATCGCCGACGGCGAAGATCCCTGGGGCGCTCGTTTCGAGAGCGAACGGGTCGCGATCGGCCTTCCACTGTCCCGCCTTCATCGCGTCGGTTCCCGTCAAGATGAAGCCGTGCTCGTCGCGCGCGATCTCCGAGGGCAGCCAGTTAGTCGTCGCTTCGGCGCCGATGAGGACGAAGAGCGCCCTCGCATCCCGTCGAGATGTCGTGCCGGCCCTTCGATCGATGACCTCGATCGCCTCGAGTTGCTCGTCTCCGTGCACCGCGACAACCTCGGATCGCGTTTCCACCCGGATGTTCGCTTTCGTTACGATCTGCTCGATGAGGTAGTGAGACATGCTCGCTGGAAGCGACTCGCCCCGCACGAGGAGCGTCACCGATCGAGCGTGGTTGGAGAAGAAGATGGCGGCCTGGCCGGCAGAATTGCCCGCCCCGATCAGATACACATCGTTTCCCTGCGCCAGACCGGCGTCGCTGCGTGCCGCACCGTAGTAGACACCGGAGCCGACGAATCGATCGACCGAGTCGACCTCGAGGCGCCGCCACTGCACACCCATCGCGAGAACGATCGACCTCGTTCGAAGGACGTCGCCTCCATCCAGCCGGACGGTCAGGTCGGCAGGGTCGATGCCTTCGACCCGGCGGGTCACGACGATCTCAGCGCCCAGCCGCTTGGCCTGTTGCAGCGCCCGGCGCGCGAGCTCGTCCCCGGAGACGCCGAACGGGAACCCGGTGTAGTTCTCGATCCGGGTGGAAGTACCGGCCTGCCCGCCCGGGGCGAAGGACTCGATCAGCCCCGTCTGAAGACCCTCGGAGGCGCCGTTAACCGCCGCCGTCAGACCCGCCGGCCCGCCGCCCACGATCACCACGTCGTAGCGCGCCCGGCCTGGCGCGACCGTCAGTCCAGCGACTGTGGCAACGACACGCATCGTCGGGGCAATCAGCCGAGTGCCGTCGCGCAGCACCACCACCGGATAGGGGGCGGCCACGGCGGCTCCACCTCCTGTGCGTGCAACAGCGGCAGGATCGTCTGGGTCCAGGCGATCGTAGGGAATCTGGTTGCGATGGAGGAAGCTGTCGCAGCCGTGGACTCCCGGGTCGAGGCGCGGGCCGATTACGAACATCGCGGGCTCGAGTGGCTGCGCGGTGGCGTTTCTGAGCATCTCCAGCCGCTCCAACGCGGCGGCACCGACCGTTGCGGAGACCTGGGGGGCCATGGCGGCGAGCGTGTGGAACACCTTGACGGTCACCTTCAGCACGCGCGACGGCTCGACGGCCCGCATGCTGGCGGGCAACGGCGTACCGAACGTCATGGGGATCTCGCCTCCGAGCTCCCCTGGGAGCCGGACGCCGATCACCTGCTCGACGTCGTTCACCAGCTTCGTCAGCTCGGTCTTCCCCTCGACCACGACCGCCAGGAACTGGCCTTCACCCTCGTGGGCCACGTACTCCCCGGGGATGAGGTGGATGTCCTCAACGGCGCCGACAAGATACTCCAGCTCTTTCTGCGCGAGCGTCGAGAAGAGTGGAATCGTGGCCAGCTCATCGACAGTCAACACGATTCCCTCACAACCTCTTCCTCCTAGCCCGCGGGCATCGACGCGGCTGGCGGATGGTCAGCTGGTGTAGCAGTACGAGTCGCTGGACGCGTCACCGCCTTGGAGCCGGGTTTGGTGGACCCTGAGGCCGTGGAAGTCATCGCCGTGCGGAAAGAAGCGTGTGTCGGCGACTAGACCGCCCGCGGAGACGTCGACGTCAAGCTTCGCCATCCAAGCGCCGACCCCGTCGGGGTAGAAGACCTCGTCCCAGGACGCATAGAGCGAGTTGGTGGCATACACCCGTCGCCCATCACGGCTGATCTCCACCATTTGCGGGCCGCCGCCGAGCGGCGTGCCCGGATCGGCCGGGTGCGGTTCGCGTCGCACGATCCCGCCGAGGCGAACCGAAGCGGTCTCTCGCGGGTGGAAGGGGTCGCTGACGTCGTACTGCTTGAGTTCACCTGTGCCAAAGCAGGATACGTACAGCCAGCGATCATCGACTGACAGGTCGATGTCGGTGACCAGCGGCGGTGCCGCGCCGAAGGGCTTCAGCGCCGGTGGCAAGTCGTCGGCGTCCGCGGGCTCGGCCGGGATGGTGATGACCTTGTCGACCGCCCATTGATCGCCGTCCTGGTGCCACAGCCACACCGACGCCGACAGATCCTCGACGCTGATCACCCCTCCCACGAAGCCGAAGGCCTTAGACGGGTCGTGGGCCGGTCGCAGCTCGAGCACCATCTGATGTTGGTCACCGAGATCGACGCGCTGGGTCAGCTTCCGCTTGGACATGCTCCAGAAGTTCACGTGGTGTCCGAACTTCCGTCCGAGCAGGTCTTCGGGGTCGAGCCCCTTCTCGATCGCCGAGATCGGCCCCCCACTCCGACGTCAGCACCGTGTCGTACTTCAGATGCCACCACACGTCGTAGGCGAAGTATTGCGCTCCGCGGTCCAGCTCCCACGCGCCGATGACCTCGAAGGTGTCGTGGTCGATCAGCGCGACGCCGCCGGGACCGTCATCGCCGTTGGGGCCGCCCAGAGCCGACATGAAGATGCCGCCCGGTCCACAGTGGACGGTGTGCGGGCGCGAGTACCCGGCCTTGGCTGCGAGCTCACCGGCCTCGATCGTGTGTGTCACCACCGGATGGCGAGGGTCGGGCTTGGTGTCGAGGACGAAGATGTCGGACGAGCGAATGCCGGGTACGAGCAGGTAGCGACGCTCGAGCGGTTCCCTGTGATCCCCGGCGTGGTGGCCGCCGTGCCCGCCGTGGCACAGTGCACTCGAGCATGCGTTCCACCCGAAATGGTGCAGCTCGTTGCCCGCCGTCGGCAGCTCGGCCCAGCCGACCACACCGCCGTACGTCGAGGAGTTGGGGTCGCAGTCCACCACGGCGATGGCATCCTTCTGCTGGCCAGCCGGGTCGAAAGCGGCGACGTAGGCGAGTTGCTCGGGCGCAGCCGCGACAGCGGCGCCCGGGCTGCGGTAAAACGTGGGATCTGTTGCAGCCATGGTTCCTCCTCGGCTCGCGCCCATTCGCCGAACCACCATCTGGGGTACTTGGTCAGTCGACGTGACAGCCAGGTGTATCGCTCTTGATCCTTCGCCGCGAATGCGGGGCTGTCTATCCCCGGGGCGTCTTCGTCAACTGGTTGGGCCGCTCGGGGTCAGCGACTCGAGGGCAGGAACTCGGTGTGCAGGCCCGAGGCGCGGACCTTGAAACATCTCGACCGGTTTGGCGATGTCGCGCAGCCGCCGCGACCAAGGACCGACACCCGTGAGAGCACTTCGTCCCGAAACCCCGTGAAGGAAATCCGATGGAAGATGATTGGCTCGAAGCCCAGGAACGGCGCAGGCAGAAGAGACTCGGGAATCTCCGTGTTGAACGCGCGGCCGTCGCCGCCACCGAACGGTGATCTCGCCGGTGCTGGTACAGGCACTGGAGATCGCGCTCGACCCCGAGGTTCGTATCGAGTCGAAAGGCTTCGGCGGCCACGATCTTTCGCAGACCTTTCGCTTCCACGGTGCAGTCCACGGACAAGCGGCCCACTACGATCGTGCAACTACCAGGCACCGCACCCGACATCGGCGGCGACGTGATCGTGGCGCTCTGCGCAGCGGACCAGATCGCCGAACATCTCGTCGCCGCTCTGCCACCCGCGCGAGCCGGTACCCGCCCGCGGATCGAGATGCGGCGCGAACTGGTCACCGCGGATCGCTAGCGCTATTTCCGAAATGTCAATGAGCTCAGCCTGATCGAACAGCTCAATCGCATCTTCAAACGAACCCGGCTCGCCATGGGCGAGGTCACCGTCTTCGCTGGCCAGGCAATCGACGCCCGCCCGGCATTCGGACGCGGCTTCTGGTGGATGGACTACGAGGACGGCCGCTACTACGTCAAAACCGGCGACCCGATCATCGCCAACCCCATGGACGCCACTGACATTGCCGCCGAAATCACCCGCCTCACCACCCTCACCCAGCGCTATCACCGCGAGGACCGCGAACATGACGAGTACCTGCGATCTCAGCGATAGATGCAGGCAACAAACCGCCCTACTCGGTCTCATCCATTGGGGACGGGCCACTGGCGTTACGACGAAACCCTCACAATACGCCGGACGACCTCAATTCCGCTATCCGAGTCCATATTTCGTCGTCCGGTGGCAAGTAGACATCCAGATCGTCGCGCCGCATCAGCCGGTCAATCACAGCACGGAGGCGAATCACCGACCCCGGATCCGCGGCCCAATCGCTTCGAGGAATCTTCAGCGCTGCTACCAGGAGGTCGCCGGGATAGTAGTCACCTTCAGCCAACGGGTTCCGCTCCAGCACCTCGAGTGCTCGTGGCAGGAGAGCGGATGTTCCTTCATGCTGCCCCAGCATGATGCGGAGATCTTCGGCCGTGAACAAGCCAATCGGCTTGTGGCGCAATACGTGTACCGCCTTCATCAGCCGCGTCGCATCTGGCGGCGGGTCCGGCCACACGACGCCGTCTACCTGCTCTAGCGTTTGGCTCGCAATATCGTCGTTCACGCTTTCCCTGGTTCTCGTGGACAATACACATTTACGCGCCGAGATATCATCAACGACGAACTGCCCGACATGGTCGCCGCGCGCGAGGTGATCGATCAGGCCAAGGGCGCGTTGATGGCCATCTACAGCGTCGACGCCGAGCAGGCGTTCGCGGTGCTGGTATGGCTCCGTACCTCCATAGGGCTGATCTTCCCGCCGCAGCGAGTCAGTAACGGCGATACCGGCCCAAGCCGCGCCGACACCTCGATAGCGACCCGCAGCGCCCGTTCACACGAACCCACAATCCAGACCAAATGGTTTCTCGCTGACATTCAATTGCGTTCTGTCGCTGACACTTTCGCCCATCGAGGAAATGCAGCGGTTCGTCGGGCGCCCGCGCCCGCTGTCGGCGGGCCAGGTCGCCACCGCCATCGGCATCTCCCGCGCCACCGCCCAGCGCTACCTCGCCGACCTGGCGGGCGCGGGCACGGTCCAGATGCGCCTGCGCTACGGCACGACCGGTCGACCTGAGCAGGAATACTCGGCCACCACTCGCGCCTGATACCGCGCCGAATGCCTGCATCGAAGCCCGAACTTCATCCCTGACCGAACGGATCGCAGCACAGCCCGCACGGCTCGATCGCTCGAGAGCGTGTGCGTCGGTATCAGCCGCGGTCGAGGTGTGGAATGCGGTCGGCGGCAATGGATTGGAGGTGAGGTGCTGCGGAGTCTCAGGATTCGACGTCGCCGACGAGGTCGAGTGGTTCGCTACGCTGTGTCTGGTTGTGCGCGTTCCCTTCTGCACGGAACCAATCCCTTTCGAGGCGCGTCCTATCAACCAAGCCCTGACCCACCGATGTTCAGAGAGGACCGGAATGACCGAGGCTGCGTCTGCGACGCCCGGCACCCAGTTCGTTGTTGTTCCGGAACATGTTTCGGATGCCGGCAGGTATGTGCAGGAGACGGCACAAACGCTGATCAACGGGGTTCGCTCGGCGGATGCCGAGGTCGCAGGGTTGATGAGCACATGGCGGGGCGCGGCTGCTGATGCCTACTCGGCCGGATGGGATGAGACCCGTCAGGCTGCCGTCGCGGTACTCGAGGCGCTCGGTGACATGGCCGAGTTACTGGGTGTGGTCGCGACCGAGGTCGACGCGCTCGATCAGACGCGCGCAGATGCGTTCCGGCCGAGTTCGCTGGATCTGCCCTGAAAGAAGAGTCTGCTGAGCCCGTCGAGTTGAATTGATTGAGATACATGGAATATCGCGTTGATCTAGAACATCTGGATGAGGTGACAGCTCGGATCGAGGGGTTGCGCGGGTTCGTCACCGAATCACTGCGCGAGGTAGAGGAGCGGATCGCGACCGTGCAGCAGTCGTGGAACGGGGAGGCCGCCGACCGGCACGCCGAAGCACACGCGGAATGGGTGACCGCCGCGGAGCGGGTGCGCGCGGGGATCGAGAAAATGCGGGCTTCCGCGCAGGCCGCGCACGGCCATTACGGTGATGCGGTCGCCGCCAACCTGCGCACGCTGGGACGGCAGTAGCCCTGTGACCGTGATCGATGTCGACACCAGTGTCTACTACGACACCGGTAACCGTCTGGTCAGCTTAGGGACCGAATGGTTCGCCGCAATAGACGGGCTCTGGCCCACGCTGGCGGAATGCAAATCCATGACCGGCTCATATTCCGAGGCTCGCGATTGGGCTGCCTCCTACGACCAGCGCGCGTATGACCTGCTGAATGTGGCCACCACCATCGCCGAGGCGGTCCACGCCTACGGCGCCGTGCTGCTGGAGGTGGGCTACAACCACGAGTTGGCCGACTACAACGCGAACATCGGCGACACTGGGCCGCCACCGGACAAACCACCCACACCCGCACCAGCGGCGTACCTGTGCCGGATCCCGCTGCCCTCGGCCGGCGGCCCCGGGCAAGGGTTGCTCGATGACGGCATCCAACTGGTCGAAAAGATCGGGATCACCATCCCCGACGGCGACACCACCCGGTTGGCGCGGTGCGCCGCCACCTGGGCGCAGATCGCCGCCGCCGCCCCTGTAGCGGGTATGGCCGGCGAACTGGAACGTCTCGCTGGTCAATTCGAGACCGTGACCAGCCCCGAAACACAGTTCATCGACGAGGATCTCCGCGCACTGCGCGATGCGGTCAACACCGCGGTCGCGTCGTTCGGGGAACTGTCGACCTCCGCACGCGAACACCACGACGCCCTCGTCCAGCTCCGCGCCGACCTCAGCAGGGAGCTGGAACACCTTGCCCACGAGCTGGCGAAAGAGCTGGCGATCACCGCCGCGATCAGCATCGCCGCGTCTTTCGTGACGTTCGGTATCGGTGCCGCGGTCGGTGCGGCGCGGGCCGCCGGCATCGCCGCCCGCTTCGCCCGCCCGATCCGCTCGCTGATCGAGGCATGGAAGGGCGCGAAGAACCTGCAAAAGGGAGTGCGCGTCGAACAGAACGTTGCCCGCCATCGAAACGACTTGCAGCGCATCAAGAATCTGGAGCCGAAGAGTTCGGCTCCGATGCCGAAGCCGGGCAGTCCGGGGTCGCTGCTGAGCGGAACGGACCGGGCGGCGCTGTGGGACTACACCGGCCCCGGCGGGTCGGAGAGCCTGAACTGGGTGCTGCGGCACGGCGGAATGAGCCGCGCGCAAGAGCTCCGGATCTCCGATATCAATGCTGCACTCGACAAGTTGCCTGACTATCAGGGGGCGGTAACCCGCCGCGCGAACCTGTCCCCGGAGGATCTGGCCCGCTACCAATCCAACACCACCGTGACCGAGGCCGGTTTCACCTCCACGTCCAGGTCACCCGAAGCGGCGTTCGACCGGCCGGTCGAGTTTCAGATCGTTTCCAAGCATGGAAAGAGCGTCGAGGACTTCGCGCGACGACCAACCGAGCAAGAAGTTCTGTTCAAGAGCGGTACACAGTTCCATGTCGTGAACCGGTTCACCGACCCGGAAACCGGGCGGATCATCATTCAAATGGGCGAAATCTAGGAGGCATGTTATGGCTGAATGGCACAACGGTCGGCGGTTTTCCACTCGCGAAGAAGACGGCCTCCCGCCACTGAGCCAGGAGGAGCGCGATCACATCGCGGAGACGCTGGCCGAGTTCAACCGCCGCCGCAACGCAGTCCCTGACGATCAGCGCATCCATCTGTCCTCACGGTTCGGCGACGACGACTTCGACGACGACCCCGGCAACCGCAACCCTGACGGCACACGCAAAGCCGACCGCACATGACCAGCACTGCCGGAGGTCTGGTTCGGGTACCTTCGCCGGAACGGAAGAAGCCGATGGTGGGGTGCGAACTGAACTGAATGGAACCGTTCGTGCACCTAACGCGTCTGAGCAAGTAGACGAGATTCCGGGCGACAGGCGGCTCCGACGCGCCAACAATGACGACGAAGCCTCCAGCGGCAAGCAGCGGGGCGTGAGCACTGGCGTTGTTATAGTCGCTCGTGGTCGGGGATCAGCTGTACGACTCCGACGGGACGGTGGTCGGGACCGCAGGGTTCTACATCGACGTCACCAAGACTGTGGCGGCCGAGCGCCGAGACATCATCGACGACGAACTGCCCGACATGGTCGCCGCGCGCGAGGTGATCGATCAGGCCAAGGGCGCGTTGATGGCCATCTACGGCGTCGACGCCGAGCAGGCGTTCGCGGTGCTGGTATGGCTCCGTACCTCCATGGGGCTGATCTTCCCGCCGCAGCGAGTCAGTAACGGCGATGCCGGCCCAAGCCGCGCCGACACCTCGATAGCGACCCGCAGCGCCCGTTCACACGAACCCACAATCCAGACCAAACGGTTGCTCGCGGACATTCAATTGCGTTCTGTCGCTGACACTTTCGTGCGGCCTCTCAGTCGCGAGAGGCTGTGCGGGCTCGCGGAGTTGGCGACGCGGGCGGGCTACCGGGCGTGGGTGCGGTCGACGGTGTCGATCCGGGACTGTAGTTGTCGCATCAGTTCTTCAGCGGGGCCCGGGGTGAAGCTGACGTCGTCCCGGTTGTGGTTGATCAGGAGATAGCGGCCGTCTTCGGGGTAGTCCATCCAGATGAAGGCGCGGCCGTCGTTGGTGGGCCGGGCGTCGTAGGCGGCGCCCGGATAGACGGTGATCTCGCCGGTGCTGCTGCGCGGGCGCCGGACGAACCGCTGCATTTCCTCGATGGGTGACAGCTTTGTCGGGTGGCGCGCATACACCGGCTGGTTCAGGTCGGACCGCCGCGCCGAGAACGGATAATGGCTTCCGCCTTGGCATTGCGGCAGTTTCGCCGCGAGCTCCGCGACCAGCATGCCCGCGCCGCATTGGGTGATGACCACATCGTGGCCGTGCTCCCGGTCAGGGCCGGGCAGTTGCTGCGCCACCGTGGCGACACGATCCGCAAGACCGGCGTGGATGCGCACCACCTGCGACAGCTCCGGTCCGTAGAAGCCGTGGATCTCGATCCGCACCCGTGGTTCCAGCAATGTGGTCAGCGCACGATGGAACCGTTCGTCAAACATCGGTTCCAGCCGCTGCGCCGTGCGCACGCGTAGCCGTTCGTAGTCGTCACGATGCTCCATGAATTCCGGCTGGTAGCTCAGTGGGTACGGCAGGCGGTCGCGACCCATCGCCGACATCGCGATGGTGAACGCGAGACCGTCCAGCCGCCAACGGTTTTCGCTCATGCCTGTGCCTCGCTGGCGCTCGGCTCCGGCATGCGCGATGCGCGCTGTGACACGATTCGCTCGCTGCGCTCGCTCATCCGCCGATGACCCCACCCGGCGGTAGCACGCGCGGCTGCACGCCGAGCAGCTCCGTGGTGCGGTCCTGGACCAGGTAGTCCGGTGTCTTGTGCTCCTCGTTGTCGTCTCCCTTCCCGCGGGCGGCGGGCGCACCCATGCCGGGCATGCCGGGTCGCCCGGCCTGCGGGTTGCCCGCCCTGGACCCGGGCGCACCGGGACCGGGCCGGCCGGGCGGCCTGCCACCGGGGATGCTCTTACCAGGACTCGGTGTGCCGGGCGGCGTGCCACGGAAACCCGGAGCACCGGGCGAGCCGGGGCCTGGCGTTCCGCGACGGCCGAGCGGGTCATCCAGGTAGTTCGTGGGCAGCTTCGGGTCGGGAGTCGCGTTCTGCGGCGTAGTGTTCGCCGGACTCGTGTTGAGCGGGTTCGTGTTCTGGGGGCTGGTGTTCTGGGGGCTGGTGTTCTGCGGATCAATGCTGTTCGGGTCGCCCGGTTGCTCGCCATTGGCGCTGGGCACATCCGGCTTGCCACTGGACGGGACACCACCGGGGTTCGGGCCGTTGCTGCCGGGGCCGGGCGCGGGAGCGGGTTGGCCGCCGGACCGGTCGACCGGATTGAACGGCTCGGGCAGCAGCGGCGTGCGCCCGTCGACCTTCAACACGCCAGGTTGATAGACCGTGGTCATCACTTCCTGCGCGTGCGCGGCGGCTTCATTGGCCCGGTGCTTGGACAGCTTCAGCACACCATTGCCGGGGATGTGCCCCATGAACTCGCCGAAGCCGTCCACGTGCTCCGGCGGCGGCACGGACCGTTTGGCCTGATCGAGGTAGCCCTGCATGAGGTCGATGCCGTTCGCGACCATCTGGAAGCTCACCGCCAGCTTCTGGAATTCATCCGAATAACTGCGGGTGGCCTCCATCGCGGAATTGGCGGCGCGCCCAGCCCACAGCGTCGCGATGTCCTGGTCGACGCCGGTGCGGAAGGCATTGATCGCGTTGGTGGCCTGCTCGGTCAGACGCCGCCAGCCGTCGGCGCCGCTGTTGATATCGGCCTGCTCGACCCCTTTGACGCCACCGTGACCGTTGAGCGCCTCCCAAATCTGTTGGTGCGTCCAGGTTTCGAATGCTTCCGGAGAGAGGATCTTGTTGGGTGCGGGCTGATGGGACTGCGGGTCCAGCACACCCCACTCGTTGTCGATGATCTGCCGGTCGCCCTTCCAGTAGTCATCGGCGTCCTTGCGGAGATCGGAGTCCCGGTCGTTGTTCTGATTCGACTGGGTGCGCGCGTCGAAGATCGCGACGGGTACGGGACCCGCGACCGCCGTGACAACAGCTTTGGCAACGTCGAGTGGGTTGACCATCAGCGCACCTCCTCGGTGAGAGTGCTCATCCGGCTGCCCGCTGCTTCGTCGGTGGCTTGCAGCTTGCCGATCGCGGCGGCGTAGGTGTCGTGCATCAGCTGGACTACCTCGATGTGCTGTTGGAGACGGGCAACGGCGGAGTCGTTGGGGTCGTGTGAATCGCCGCCGGCGGCTTTCTTCTCGAACTTGGCTTGCAGGGTTTGCGCTGATGGGAGGTCGCCGTAGCCCGAGAGACGATCGAGACGCTGCGCCTGGGTCTTCATGGACATGAGCTCCCCGAGGAATGTTTCGCAGCGCCTGCGCAATGCCTCGCCGATCCCTTGCTCCACGCGGAACTCGCCTGATTCGGCCTTCTGTTTGAGTTGTTGCCAGCGCCGCATCTCGCCCTGCATGTCATCCGCCATTGCGTCTCCCCTCACACGAATCTGAGATTGCTGTCGGTTGCGCCGCTTTACTTCGGCAGGTTGGGCTCGAGATCCTTGGCGTGTTTCACGGCCAAATCACACAGATCAGGCTTTTGGGCCCTGCTCTCCCAGCCAACGGCAATCTCGAACATGCCCTGCTCAGCAGGGAAACTCACATAGCAACTGTCGCCTTGGGTGTCGGATTTGTCCTGGCTGATTACTCCATTGCGGGAGCCGATCGTCACCTCCCGAAGGATGGTTACCTTGCTGTTCGCTCGGGTCTCCGCGAGGGTGTGACTGGTCGACATGACATCGACTTTGTACTTGTGCTCGGGCGGGTACCAACCGCATACGCGCCACGAAGCGGGCCCTTCGGGCGGATCTGTTGTGACGTCTTTGGTGGCGGGGTCCAGACCGATCCGGCGCAACACGTCGTCGCTGAGCTGTGTGCAGGGGTTGAAGACCTGGATATCGTCCGTGGACTTCGCCGGTGTGGTTGCTGTCCCATCCACACTCGACCCGCAGCCGGTGGCCAGTGCCAGCGCAGCGACACCGCCGAGCGTGGTGCGTAGAACGTCAGCGGTGCGCATATCTCTCCTGGCGTCGGTAATCCCCGTCGCTACTATATGACGCGCCAGACCCGGCCACGGTTCCATCGGGTTTCGTGAACGGCGGTGGTACGCGGGTTCTTCCGACCCGACGCCGAGCTGGCGCGAATCGTGTACTGGCGCACCAATCGGCATGAGGTGGCGCGCCCGAAGGAGTTCAAGATACCGGCAGCCCAGACTGCACCGGCACGAGTCTCCTTCATGGATCGAGGAACAAGCGCTCGCACGGCAAGCGACTCAATTCGGTTGTGTCGCCGGGGAGTACGTCGACGGCATCGGCGTGGTGGCGGGCCTGGTGGTCTTGGATAAAGAGCAGGGCGGCGGTCAGGCAGGCCGCGAAATCGAATCTTGCGCCACACAGGAAAATGCTGAGGTGCACGTCCGGTTCATCGGGGCGCGGGGAAGCGGCGCCCGTCACTGCTCGCTATCCCATCGGGCTGCCTCGGTGTCGATGATTCTGTTCGGCAGGCCGAGTGGGTTAGCGCGGTCGTCGACCACGCGAACACCGATCCACGGGCAGCGTCCACCGATCGTTCGCTCGTGCTCGGTCAGTTTGCCGTCAACCAACCGAACCCATGTCGCGCAATGCCGTGACGGACAGGCGACCTCGGTCAACGCGTTGGTGCGCGGGTCGAACTTTCCGAACCCGCAGTGCGACCACTTGATCCACGGTCCGCAGTCGCAGTCACCCATGGGTCACCGCCCGGCGCTTTCCCGGGCCGAGGCACGCGCGGATCGCGTTGAGCACCACGGCACCTGAAGGCCGGTACATGCAACGGGGTGGCTCGACCCAGCGCCGGAATTCCACGCGCTGGTCGGTGGGTGACGGTAATGCGATGGTGCCGCCCTCCCGGACAACCGAGACGTTGAGCCGGAACAGTTCGGCGAACAGGCTGTCCTCGTCGGGCAGGTCCGGCCGGACGAGATAGGTCCATCGGACCGAGCGGGGATGCGACAGGATCGGGCCGAGATCGGTTCCCTGGCTTTGCATTTCGACCTTCACCGCCTGCCCCAGATGCGCGGGCATCATCAGGGCCCACACATGAGTAGCGGGCATGACGATGCGACCCAGATGCGGCGGGTCGATCACGGCAGGCAGATCGCACACACGCCGGTAGAAGTGGCATCGCGTCAACGGTGTATCACCAAAAGGTATGTGGTCCATCAGGTTAGACCTCTGATCGCGTAAGTGGGCTGAGGTGCGCCCGGCCCCTGGCGGTATCCGCGAGTGCTAGGGACGGGAGCCGAGGAGGGAATCGGACGGGCTCCCTACCGGACGCACGCCAAGGACACCCCACTGGATGTCGAATCGGAAGTCAGAATCGGGAACCCGAAGAAAATCGGCTGAATCCCCAGCAGAGTGACCGAACCACATGCGAGAGTTCTCCCGATTCGGAATCACACACCTACCCGAAGGGGAACACGAATGTCAGGGGGAGACAGCACTATTCCGCGCCGCCAGCTTGGTCGATACCTACGCGAAGCGCGTGAAGCAGTCGGCATGACGCTGGACGACGCCGCCCGGCTCATGGAATGGGGCAAGAGCAGCCTGCAACGGGTCGAGAAGGGACAGAACCAGAAGGTCCGGCTCCGCGATCTCGATGGATTGATCGAGATCTACGGCGTCGACGAAGACCGCGCCGCCGGGATGAAGGGGCTGGCGCAGCAGGCGGCGGAGAAATCCTGGTGGCACGAGTTCGGCGATCTCATACCGGCCAACTTCAGCGTATACATGGGCCTGGAGTCCGCAGCGCTGAAGCTGACTACCTACCAACCGGACCTCATGCCAGGGCTACTCCAGACACCGGACTACATCCGCATGCTGGTGCGGGCAGGAAACCCCGAACTCAGCGAGACCGAGATCGAGGGGCGAGTGCAACTGAAGGCGCGCCGACAGCATCAGATCACTCGTAAAACCAAAGCTGCCAGCTTGGATGTAGTGCTCGGCGAAACGGTGTTGCGTCGCGTGATCGGCGGACCTACGGTCATGGCGGCTCAGCTCAGGCACCTGGCCGACGCCAGTACGCTTCCCAACGTCACGATTAGTGTCCTGCCTTTCTCAGCCGGTTATCCAACAGGCGATCAGATCGGACCTTTCGTGATCTTGGAGTTTGACACGGACAGCCGAGGCGAGCCGGTCGAACCGACGATCGTGTACGCGGAGAACTACACGGGAGACATGTACTCGGAGAAGGTGGGTACCGTGCAGCGGTACGCACAGGCGTACGAGCGCATCCGGCAAGCGGCGCTGGATGAGGCCAGCAGCAGAAGTCTGTTGCGGAACATAGCAAGGGAGTACCAGCGTGAACGTTGATCTGTCCGAAGCCCGTTGGTTCAAGAGCAGCCGCAGCGGGGCCAGCAAGGAATGCGTTGAGGTCGCCTTCCTCGATGGGGGCATAGTCGGGGTCCGCGACTCGAAGAACCCCACCGGCCCAGCGCTGATCTTCACACCAGGCGAGTGGGAGGCGTTCACCGCTGGCGTCGTCGACGGCGAATTCAACCAGAATTAGCAGCAACAGCGGAAGGCCCTGCCCTCGTTGAGATTTCGAGGTGCAGGGCCTTTTGCGTCAGCTGGCTGGATCAGCGCAAGGCGTGCGGGGACGACATGTCATCTGGGTCTGCCTGTTTGGTCCCCCTCGGATGATCCCCGCGCGTGCGGGGACGACCCAGAAGGAGATCACGCGATGATCCGCGACGAAGGATGATCACGGCGATCGGCCAGGCATCTTCCTCGCTGAGTACCGGATGGTCCAACCTCGCGCTGGCACCGGACTCAACCGAGTCGCCGAACCTGCGGCGTATGTCACAAATATTCACACTGAGGAACCGGAGCCTGATCCCATGCGTCCAAACTCAGTGAATGCACCTGAGTGCATGGTTGCTCGCTGCGTCGTCACAGGAAGGATCGCATGGCTACTGAGCCGAACGCGCCCGTGTTCGCGATAGTCCCGCAAGAGGTCACCGACGCCGGGCACTACGTCCAGCAGGTCGCCGAATCACTGATCAACGGCTTGAACGCACTCGACACTGAGATCGCTGGTGTTCTCGGCAACTGGCGTGGCACTTCTGCTGATTCATTCTCTGCCGGCTAGGCGGAAGCCAAGGAAGGTGGCGCGGACGTCCTCGACGCCCTAGCCGTTATGGCCAACCTTCTCGGCGTCACCAGCAAAACCATCACTCACCAAGACATCGCCGGTGCGAGCCACCTCAGCTCCCTAGGTGGTTGGTGTTAAACGAGGCCTTGTGAATCAGAGCCGGTAAATCCGTGGCGTGGGCGATGCCATGGAATGGTCCCTGGATGTGTGGGGACGGTGTCGGGATCATCTGGTCGCTCGGCGGATTGGTGGTTTTATGGGGGCGGGCGGCTGATGGGTCTTGACAGCTGCGGATATAGCTCTTGGCGGGGCCTGTCAGGCGGTCGCGGTTGTCCAGGTTCGGTCGGGGCCGCCGGCGATGCCGAGGACCGTGAGCCTGGCGAGGTTGATCGCGGCGGCGAGCAGGGAGAAATCGGCTGCGACTTTGTCGCGGCCGAGGACACGGGCGCGGCGACCACCGTGCTTGCGTCGCATCAGATGCCCGATCTTGCGTTCGACTTTCGGGCGGGTCGCCCGGTACTCGGCACGCCACGCGGGATCGGCCTGGGCGGTGCGGGCACGGACGAGTTGCGCCTCATACGGGGTGATGGTCACATTGCGCCCCTTGCTGGAGCTGGTGCACTGGGTCGCCAAAGGGCAACCGGCGCATGCCTTTCCGAACGAGGCAACCCTGTTCCCGGAATCCGCGGTGGCTGGGCGGATCGCCGCGGTGATCCCGTTGGGGCAGGTGACCGTGTCATGTTCCAGGTCGACGACGAAACGATCCTTGGCGAACCGACCGTCCCTCGACGCGGGGGGCTGAACCTTCGTCATGATCTCCGCGTCAGCGTCCTCCAACTCCTCGAGCAGCTTCCCCGCTCCATAAGCAGCGTCGCCATACACCGACAACCGTTGCACGGCAACGCCATCCGTATGACACTCGTCGCCGTCGGCGCGGGGTGCCCCACCGTCGCTGTCACCGCACATCTCGTCGATCTCGTCGATCTCGTCGGCGTCGTCGATCTCGTCGGCGTCGTCGACCTCTGTGTCGGCGCGGTGGGGCAGGTCCTCGGCGAGCAGGTCGGTGGCCGCGTCGACATCACCGGTGTTGCCCGGAGTGAGGCGTGGTGGCGGTGACGATCTCCGAATCCGGATCGACCGCGACGTGCCCCTTGTAGCCGTCGAAACCCCGCGCGGCGGTCTTGTGTCCATGCCGTGCCTGCGGATCCACGATCGAGATCACCCGATCCTTCGCCACCCGACGCGCGATACCGAACACCCCATCGACGTCCTCGTCGAGATCCTGACCGATCACCGTCGCCAACAACTTCGCGGCCTGGTCGATCCCCGCCGACAACTCACGCCCGTCCACCACCGCCAACAACGCCCGCGCGTCGGTGGCCAACGCGTCGACCAGCGCTTCCCGCGCCTCGGGGTCGTCGTAATCACAGACCGGTTTGCCCGCCGCCACATAGTCGTCGTCGCGACGCAACACCGACCGAAGCTCCGCCTCCAACGCCAGGTCCGCGACCCGCAACAACGACCGGATCGCCGAACGAATCAACGTGACCGTGTCCATCGTGGCCACCGCGTCATACAACGGCGTCGAGTCCAACACCCGCTTGCGGCCCACCAACCCCGCCGCCTTCGCCACCTCCAACACGGCTTCGAAGATCCGGTTCGGCCGATCCGAGGACGCCAACCTGGCCCGCATATCCACCAACACCGTGTGCACGAACCCCGGATAATCGAAATCCAAACCCCCCGCCGCGTACTTCCACCGCGCGTCGAACGCAAACCGGTCGGCCGCCTCCCGATCCGACAAACCCTCCAACCGCTGCAACACCATCACCACCGCCACGATCATCGGCGGCACCGACCGACGCCCCACCACGGTGAACAGATCAGCGAACATCTCATCCGGGGTAGCTATTCAGCTGTCCCCCTTGGGGTTTGATGGCGTGTCGGTTGGATTGTGATGGCCTGTCGGGCATAGTGGCGGGGTGTCTGGAGCGTCGTCGGTTGAGCAGCTCGTTGAGCGGGTGGCCGAGTTGACGGCGCAGGTGAGGGTGGTGCTGGCCGAGAACGCGGAGTTGCGGGCCGCGAATGCGGAGTTGCGGGCCGCGAATGTGGAGTTGGGTTCGGAGAACACAGAGTTGAAGGCGCTGGTGGGGTCGCAGTCCGAACAGGCTGCGGCGCAGGCGGATCGGATCGCAGTGCTGGAGCGGCGGTTGGCTGCGGATTCGTCGAACTCGGGGTGGTCGTCGGGGTCGGACTCGCCCTATGACAAGAAACCGGCCAAGAAGCGGTCGTCGCGGACCCGGTCGGGGCGGTCGGCGGGTAAGCAGAAAGGCTCGGCAGGCACGTCGCGGCCACTGCACGATGACCCGAACCACACGATCCGGTTGGAACCGCCCCGCTGCCAGGGGTGTTCGTGTTCGCTCGACGGTGCCGCCGAGGTCGCCTGCGAACGCCGCCAGGTCGTGGACACGGCACCGGCGGCGGCGCCGGTGATCACCGAGTATCGGCGTATCGCCCGCGAATGCGGGTGCGGGACAGTGACTGCCGGTGACTGGGCCGATGCGGCACCCGAGCATGTCGCGGTGATCGCGGCGGCGGGGTCGCCGGTGCGGATCGGGCCGGTGGCTCTGGCCCGGGCGGCGTTGCTGACCTGCGGGCATTACCTACCGATCGGGCGGAGCCGGGATCTGTTCGTCGCACTGTGCGGCCTCGATATTTCGACTGGCTGGCTGGCAGGGGTGCGTGGCCGCGCCGCGCGGCTGCTGGAACGACAGTTCTCCGTCCACATGCGAACTCTGCTGGCCACCGCGCCGGTGTTGCATGCCGACGAAACCACCGGCCGCGCCGCCGCGGAGTTGAAGTACGTGCACGTCGCCTGCACCGACTATCTGACGTTGATGCACGTCGGTGGCCGCTCCGCCGACGATATTGATGCCGGTGGTGTGCTCGGCGAGTTCACCGGGGTACTGGTCCGCGACGGCTACGCCGGGTACGCGCACCTCAAAGCGGCCCACGCGTGGTGCGGTGCGCACCTGCTGCGCGACTTGCGGTCGATCCACGATGCCGATCCAGCCGGGCAGGTATGGGCGAAAGCGATGATCGACTGCCTGCTCGACGCCCACACCGCCGCTGGCCGGGCCCGCGCCGCTGAGGCATCGGCTCTCGACGCCGACACCCTCACCGGGATCCGCCGCGCCTACGCCGGTGCGATCGGGCTGGGCCGCGACGACAACCGTGACCGGAAAACTACCTTGGCCGCCGACGCCCGCAAGCTGGTGGCCCGGTTCACCCGCTACGAAGACATGATCTTGCGGTTCGCGACCGACCTGACCGTCCCGTTTTCGAACAACGAAGCCGAAAGAACGCTCCGACCAGTCAAAATACAGCAACGAACCAGTGGTGGAGCATGGCGAACCTTGCAGGGAATCACCGACTTCGCGATCGTCACTTCCTACCTCGACACCGCCCATAAATGGGGCCTCGACAAACTCGACGCCCTCACCCAACTGTTCACCACCGGTCCGTCGCTACCGCCTGCCCTCACACCCGCAGCCGCCCCATAACCACGCACGCATACCACACCGACCACCGAAAACCTCACCACCCCAGGTGAATAGCTACCATCCGGGAACAACCGGACACACTCCCGATGCAGCACACCATAAATCGAGCCCGCCGCCACCCGACCCTCGCAGAAATGCACAGTCGACCGAAAAAGATCAGCCTGCCCCGGTGTCCGTCCCAACGTCACCCAGTCATTCAACTCGAGCCCCACCCAGCCGGTCAACGCCAGACGAAAAACACCAGCCACCTAGATCTTCCGGCGTTGAATTGGTAGAGAACTCCCAGCCCTTCCGTGTTGATCTGGACGAGATCGAACAGCTGGGACTGTCAAGTTAACGGTGTAAGTGGTTGATTGACAGTTACTTTCGTCCGGCGGACAAGCGTCCGTCGAAGGTGATGTCGAAGGCGTTGAGTGCGTCCTTCCACCGGTTGGACCAGCGTTTCTGGCCCTTGCCGGTGGGGTCGAGGCTCATGATGGCCAGGTAGACGCATTTCAGGGCGGCCTGCTCGTTGGGGAAGTGCCCGCGGGCGTTGACAGCCCGGCGGATCCGCGAGTTCAGGCTCTCGATGGCGTTCGTGGTGCAGATCAGGGTGCGGATGGCCTTATCGAACTGCAGGAATGGCACGAACTCGGCCCACGAGTTCGTCCACAGCCGGATGATCGCGGGATAGCGTTTCTCCCACTTGTCGCTGAATCCGGCGAACCGGTCCAGTGCATCCTGCTCGGACGCAGCCGAATACACCGGTTTCAGGTCCTTGGCGATCGCGGCCCAGTCCTTGCGGGAGGCGTAACGGAAACTGGCCCGCAACAGGTGGACCACGCAGGTCTGCACAATGGTCTGCGGCCACACTTGCCCGACGACCTCGGGCAGGCCCTTGAGACCGTCGCAGACGAGCATGAGCACGTCGTTCACGCCGCGGTTCTTCAGCTCGGTCAGCACCCGCAGCCAGTACTTGGCGCCCTCGCCGTCGCCGTGCTCGCCGGCCCACAATCCCAGCACCTCGCGAGTGCCGTCGCAGGTCACCGCCAACGCGACGTAGATGGGCCGGTTCGCCACGTTACCGTCGCGGATCTTGACGTTGATGACGTCCACAAACACCACCGGATACACCGTGTCCAGCGGCCGGTTCTGCCACTCGGCCATGCCCTCGACCACACACGGTCGGTGATCGTGGAGATGGTCTGCTTGGAGACCTCCGCCCCGTACACCTCGGCCAAGTGCGCGGAAATCTCGCCGGTGGTCAACCCCTTGGCCGACAACGAGATCACCAGCTCGTCGACGCCGCTGAGCCGCCGCTGCCGCTTGGCCACGATCTTCGGCTCGAAACTGCCGGCACGGTCGCGGGGCACCTCGACCTCGACCGGCCCGGCCTCGGTCAGCACCGTCTTCGCGCGCCGCCCGTTGCGGGAGTTACCGTTTCCGCGGCCGGTCGGGTCGTGCTTGGCGTAGCCGAGATGGTCGTCCATCTCGCCCTCCAGCGCGGACTCCACCACCAGCTTGGTCAGCTTCGCCAGCAGGCCGCCCTCGCCGGTCAGCTGCAGCCCGTCGGCGCGGGCCTGATCGACCATCTCCCGCAGCCGCGCCTCATCGAAAACCTCACGGGCCGAACCGGCCTCGGTCTCACGCTCGATCACATCAGTCATCGTGGTGCATCTCCGTTCAGAGTTACACCGTTGTTCTTACAGTCCCGAACAGCTTGTCACCCGGGTGTCTGGTTTCGTCGGCTTCCTCAACGAGAGTCTCGACGGTCTCAATCAGCGCATCGCCACTGTGCAACAGACGTGGCACGGTCAGGCCGCCGATGCTCAGGACGCTGCTTTCCGTGAGTGGCATGTCGGGGCGACTGAAGTCGCTGAAGGCATCGGTGCGATGCGCGACGCAGTACAGGCTGCGCACGACCGCTACACCGCGGCGATCGAAGCCAACCGAAGCATGTTGGGAGGTGCGTGAGTTGGGTACCAAACTTGTGGTCGACCCGATGGTGTACTCCCTAGCGGGGGCGTCCTTGTACTCATACGCGACCGAGTTCCGTAAGATCTTCGCTGCCCGGATCGGAGCCTTGTCGGGGTTGGGCGCGATGGGAGGCAACTGCGGAGAGTCGAAGTCATGGGCGACAAATTACGACGCCACCGTCGCTGACGCCATGACGATGACCGAGACCTTGATCGTGGCGATGGGAAACTACGCCAGTGTTTTGCAACAGCTTGGCTATAACTACGCATTAGCGGACTATGAAGCAGGGAGTGGTCGTCCGCAGCCGGTAGAGCCGACGCCGTTCGCTCCGGCGTGGGCAGCCTGCCAGGTACCTCCACCAGCAGCAGACGGTCCCGGCAGTGGCCTATTCGACGACGTCGGCTTCGCGGTAGACGCCCTGGCCCGTCCCCAATGAATGAGACCGCTCGGTATTAGAGTCCTGTTGGCCCTGGTAGGGGCCAGAAGGGACGATTGGGATCATGGCTGGAGGACGGAAGCGGCATTCCGCGGAGGAGATCGTGCGGAAGCTGCGCCGTGCCGATGAGCTGGCCGCGGCCGGTAAGTCGGGCGAGGAGATCGCCGCAGAGCTGGAAGTGTCGGCGGCGACGTTGTACAACTGGCGCCGCTCTTACGGCGGTATGGATACCGATGCGGCGAAGGAGCTCAAGGAGCTGCGGGAGCAGAATTCCCGGCTCAAGCGGCTGCTGGCCGAGGCGGAGCTGGAAAAGGACGCCCTGCGGGAGATCAGCCGGGGAAAATTCTGAGCCCAGCGTCCAAGCGCCGTGCCGTCGACATGCTCACAGCAGTGAAGGGCGTGTCGGAACGGTTCGCGTGCAAGGTCGTTGGGCTTGCTCGTTCGACGTATCGGCGGCTGCCCCTCGCGCAGACCCCGGATGATCCGGACGCCGGTTTGCGGGCCTGGCTGCGCTCGTATGCTACGAAGAACCCGTGTCACGGGTTCCGGCGGGCGTGGGCGCGGTTGCGGTTCGACGAGGGCAGCTCGGTGAACAAGAAGAAGGTGCATCGGCTCTGGCGGGAGGAAGGGCTGCAGGTGCGTGAGCACCAGCCGCGTAAACGGGCCGGCGTTTCGTCGATGCCGCCGGTCGATGCGGATGCACCGAAGGTGGTGTGGGCGTTGGATTTTCAGTTCGATTCCACCATCGACGGCAGAGCGGTGAAGATCGCGTCGATGGTCGATGAACACACCCGTGAATCACTATTGCATCTGGTTGAACGCTCGATCACCGCCGAGCGGCTCGTCACCGAGCTCGAGAAGGTCTTCACCACTCATGGTGGGTCGCCGACGGTGTTGCGGATGGACAACGGGCCGGAAATGATTTCCCATGCGCTGCAACAGTTTTGCGCAAACCGGGTCGGGATCATCTACATCCCACCGGGCACGCCGTGGAATAACGGATTCGTCGAATCGTTCAACCGTCGGCTGCGCAAAGAATGCCTCGACCGGAACCACTGGACAAGCCTGCTCGAAGCCCGCGTCGTCATCGGCGACTACAAGGTAGACCACAACCGACGACATCGACATTCGGCGCTGGGCTATCTGACCCCGGCCGAGTACGCTGCCCGCTGCAGCCACAGCCACCACCCGGTGGCCTGCGGCATCAACTGAATACGGATCGAAAACAACCTGGCTCTAAAACCGGGAGCGTTATTCATAAGCCTCCGCGAAAAAGTGCAGTGCGACTATCGTTTTCAGGGCAGAGGGGAATTTGTGGACTGGCGCGCGGTAGCGGCCGCCTTCCTCGCTGAGCATGCGCCAGGTCTTCAGGTGAGCGACGGCTCGCTCCACCGCGGCCCGGATTCCGGAGAGTGCGGTATTGAACGCGGCCTGGCTCTCGTGCAGTTCGCGGCCCGGAGGTTTCTTGTAGGGCACCAGATCGATTCCGTCGACACCGACGTAACCGGAATCGGCGACAGTGTCGATCTCGGCGAGAAGGTCGGCGAGTCCGGAGGCGGCGTATGCGTGCGCGTCGTGTCGGGCGCCGTGCACGATCGTCATGCCGACCGCGACGAGCCTGCCGTCGAGGTCGGCGGCGATCTGGATGTTGAACCCCGGATACTGGGTTTTTCCGGAGAACAGGTCCGGGATCGCCGACCAGTCCCAGGTCGGGCAGATTGTGCCGTCCACCAGCACGGACCCGACTCCGATGACGTCGCGGGGGTTGGGAACGAACTCTTCGAGTACGTCAGCGATCACCGGTCGCAGCAGATCCCAGCGGCGGCTCACCGTGGACTGACTGATCCCGAAGAACGCGCCCGCGACATCCTGGACGAGGTTTCTGCGCATCAACGACACCACCAAAGCGACAGACCTGAACAAGCTCAACGCGTAAGGGCGACCGGCCGACTCGAACCCGCCGACGGTCTCGTGTACCCGGGCAGTCAGTTCCGTCAGTTGCCCATCGGTCAGCCCCGTAATAGCCTTGTACCGCAACGGCCCTCGTTCTCGCTCGTAGACTTCGTAACTCCACGAACTGAGATACATGAGGGCCGTTGCCAATTCGGCTGCGACGCGCCGACGTATCAAGCAGTGCGATCACCGTCTCACCGGCCACACAGGCCACACAGGCCACGAGAGTTGCTATGCCACAGCCGATTGCGGGACAGGCTTATGAATAAGCCTCCGGGTGGTTCCGTCATCGGGGACCGGTCAGCCCTTGCTCAGTTCGGGGTCGAGATGCCTGATGGTGACCCCGATAAGCTACAAACCGCAGCTGACGCGTGGGCGAAATTCGCGTCCACGTCTGGCGCAGCGAATCTTCCCGCTCTGCTAGAGGGGCTGGCCAGGGCTCCGGCGTTGTCGCCTAACTAGCCTGCGACCAAGGGTTTTGGGTGTTCGTCAGCAGGTGGAGGCCTCTGTTCGGTGAGAAGGCTGTCGTCCGGCAGGCCTCGGCGATGTTGGCGGCACCATCGATGCGGTGAAGGCTTATCGCCGTGTTTCGGAGCGTCGCGGCGACTTGCGGAGCGGTGCCGGTCCGCAGGGTGCTGCGGTCTTCGTCGTAGGTCACATCACGGACCCAGTGGATCGCATTCTCAATTCCCCAATGGTTTCGCAACCATTCGGCTAACTGTCGGGGTTTGGCTTGCTCGAAGGTGACACTGCAGATGGCGTATACGGTCTCGACCGTCAGTTTCCCGGTGGTGACCTGGACGCGTTCGCGGGTGATCTGCATGATCTGGCGGGCGTAGGGAAACCCGATCCCGCGCGGCACGCTCAGCACCTTCATGGTGCGGGTCTCGATCCTGCCGTGCGATGGCTTGGCGTCGGCGTCACGGTGGGCGATGGGGACCTCGGCCCACGGCTGGGCGATAATGCGAGCCAACAGCTTGGGCTGATTCGCCTTCACCGTCATCAAATAGTGCGACTTGAGCTGCCCGCAGATCAGTTTCGCCGTGGCGACCTGCGTGTGCATCGCATTGATCGTGGCGATGAGCCCGGTCCGGTTCATTGCCTTCAGAAGCTTTCGCACCGTGGGGATTTCGTTGGACTTCGCGGCGACTGCCAGCTGGCCGAGGACCAATCGCGCGTGGTGGGCGAAGATCGACACCAGGTGCGGTGCGCGGCCCCCGCCCAGGCGCGCCCCGCGCACGGTTTTGCCATCCAGGGCCACCGCCATCAGTCCGCCGGAGTCCGCGGCAGCGGCCACGGCGGCGAAATAGTCACCCAACCGGCGATCCAGATCCGCGGCGTCGAGTCTGGCGATGAGGGTTCGCAACGTCTTCTCGCTCGGGCGACGCACTCGGATGCCCAGTTCTGCCAACACTTCCGGTGGCGCGGTACGCACCCAGGTGGCGAACCCGGCCACCGACTGCATCCCCGCCGCCGTGGCCAGGATCATGATCGCCAGCAACCCCACCAACGGGTACCGGATTCCACGGGGATCACGCGGGTCGGGAACCGTCTTCAGCACCTCCAGCAAACACGGTGCGACCGTGTGGGTTTCCGGTTCGACGCGCCGTCGATCCAACACCTCCACAACGGGCTCGACAAGGGATACTGAACAGACGGACACGGGCGACTCCGGGGAAGATTCTGGCCTAAGGAACCTTCATCCTCCTCGAGCCACCCGTGTCCGCCTCGCATCCGAAACGGCGTGTCGCACAGCTAATTACCGCAGCTCACCGGCTTGCAGACCGACAACGCCGGAGCCCTGAGGGGCTGGCCAAGTCATTCGAGACTGAAACAGCTCCCGATCTTGCACAAGTTGATGACGATCTGCGAGAACTGAAGACGTCCGCGGTGGTGGTGCTCAGCCTGTATGGCGAGCTCGCACAGGCTTGTAGCAACCATCGCTCGGCGATTGTCTCGTTCCGAGACCAGATGAAGCAACTGCTCGAAGACCTCGCGGTCGACCTCGCGATAGAAGCAGCCACGACGGTGGTGTTCTCGCTGGTCGCCGGAGCGTTGACAGCGGGGTTGGGCGCAGCTGCGGTAGCGGCCGCCAAGGCGGGAAAGCTTGCGGTCAAGCTGAAAACATACGTCGATCGCGTGCTCAGGATAAAAAAAGCCGCCAACTTCATTTCGAAGATTACGGAAAACGCTGAGGAGCTTCTGGCTAAGCGCACCGAACTCAAGCGACTCGCCGATCTTATTAAAAATCGGAAAAATCATGGCGACGTCATGTCAACAGGCGGTCGTGTAGGACGCGTACCCAAAGATGACGCTGAGCGATGGTACGTGTGGGCGGACAAAGCCTATGATTACATTAGGAATGACACCCTCGACGTTGCCAGCATCGCCGATAAAAATGGCCTGAGCATATCCGATGTGGAAAAGATCAAGCAGCACGTATTCAATGCTGAGCACAAGATTGTTGACTCGTATACCGGAGAGGTTCGTGTCGGGCGCTTCGACGCAGACCCGGATATGGCGGAGATATGGCGGAGGCGTGGTTGCGACTCAGCGAAGGGCGGGGAACAACAACTGACCGACTGCTACTCGATCATGAACTTTCAGAGCTTAGGTACCTCGAAGACCATCCTGGCGCGACGTACAATGATGCGCATGCGGTCGCAAATCAGGCCGCCAACTGGGAGTCTACAATAGGAAGGAAGTAGCACAGGTGGGAGCAATGATGAGCGGGCGGCTCATTAGCGAGAATGCCGAGTTTGCCGAATATGACGTGAATGCTCCGGGCGTATTTCCTGATGGTACAACGAGAATAGTTCGCGTTCCAGAGGAAGGCCCTGCCGGATATTCAATCAATGACGCCGAATATGAATACGCCGGAAAGCGGGCAGCCATGATTATTTGGAAACGGCGGATTGAGGCCGGTGGGCAGTGGCCGAAGACATTCCTCTTTGCCAGTGGGTAGCGCGATATCGTCAGCAAGCGCGCGGGCGGTGTCGAGCGGTGGAAGCAACGGAGTCGAGCAGCAGCTTGGTGAAGATCTCTCGGGGCGTACGGAATCCGAGGACGGCTCGGGGTCGGTCGTTGAGCTCGTCGGCGATGGCGTCGAGGTAGGGCTGGTGGTCTGTGATCTCGATGCCCTTGGGCAGGTACTCGCGGATCAGGCCGTTGGTGTTCTCGTTGGTCGGGCGTTCCCACGGCGAGTGTGGGTGCGCGAAATACACCGGCAGCTCGGTGGCCAGCGTCAACGCGGCGTGCCGTGCCATCTCGGTGCCCTGATCCCAGGTCAACGACCCCCGCACCTGGGCAGGCGGGTTGCTCACGGTGTCGATGAGCACGTCGGCCAGGCCCTCGGCCTTCTTGCCGTCGGGCAGGGCGCAGATGATCACGTAGCGGCTGGTCCGCTCGACCAGGGTCGCTGCCGCGGTTTTGCCGGCCTTGCCGATGATCAGGTCGCCCTCCCATGCCCCAGGCACCCGGCGGTCGGCCGCGGCGTCGGGGCGGTCGTCGATCGAGGTCATGCCGATGACCCGTCCGCCTGTCCGCTCCCTCGGCGAGGAAGGCATTGCCGTCGAAGCCCTTGTCCCACAACACCAGCATCCCGGGGTCCAGCAGGCGCAACAGGCGCCCGGCGTAACCGGTCTCGCCCTCGACAGTAGGGCCGAACACCGCGCCCAGCATCCCCCGGGTGCCGGTCTCCACCAGCGTCATCAGCTCCAGCATCGGATAACCGGCACGAGTGGACCAGCCGAGCCCGGTTACGTTTCGTGTCGGGCACCTTCTGGGAGGTGCAGCCGTCGAAGGACACTCCTCCGATAGCGGCCGAACCTCGCCCCCGGAGTCCTCGGCTGGGCAAGCGGACCAGCAAGCACCTCGAACAACGCCCTTATCGGGGCGACACCGACCCTGCGGCGCAGGTCACGCAGGGATTTTGAGGTCGGGGAGACGACAGGAAGCCCACCCAGTCCCGAGGTCATCTTGCCCCACACCAGGCGATAGCCGACCTCGGGGAACAGGCACATCGCGAGTAGGAAATAGACCCCGACCCGGGACGGTAGATCACGCAGTCGCTGCTCGAGTGCCCGTTCCTCCTCCAGCACCGCGTCGACCAGTTCGAAAGGCACAATGGCCGTCAACTCCCCCACATGCCCCGGCGCGAATACCCCCGCAGCCACCGTGATCGTGCGAGTGATGGCCCTCGTGGCCGAGGACAGGGCAGAATGACGGGGCAACGGAGTTCCTCGTGGACAGGGCTGTCTTGGTCGACTGCCAGTTCTACCGGAACTCCGTTGCTTTCGTTTCCCCACACCTGAAAACCTAACTCCCCCTCGACAAGCAGCCTCAGCGGCTAACTACCCGGCCTTGGGGCGTGGGGACGCGGCGCCTGTCACTGCTCGTTATCCCATCGGGCTGCCTCGGCGTCGATGATTCTGTTCGGCGGGCCGAGTGGGTTAGCGCGGTCGCGCCTCTTACCTGCCGCTGGCATAGAAGGCCGGCCGCCGCTCGCATGCTACCAACGAACCGGCAGAACGGAATTCCGTTGTCGAGAAGGCTAATTCGCGGCTCTGTGCGCCGCAGGGCCCGGAGAGTAGTTGGGCGGTGAGTGCGCGGGTGCCATGCCACGGGCGCGAAACAGTCTCCGCTGCACCGGCTCTGAGGCTTATACCGTTGTGGCACGCACGGTGGGTCGTGCACGAAGCGTAGTGCCCGACATGCTGTGGGTCGTGGCCTTCCCAGGCGCGGCGTGCGGCCCCGCAGCCTGAACGCAAAAGACCGGCGTCTCTCCGCCAAGAGATTGCGACGCCGGTCCGTGCACCCGAAAGGACACCTTAGATGCAGCGCGACCATATCAAACCTATCCGCGAACATTACTGAGCCCCCGGCTATTTCGTCACTGGGCCCAGTTGTTCGGGTTGCGACTCCACCGAAATCGCAGTACGAGAGCATATTTCGTGATTGGGGTGTATTAGGGGATGGGACATCTGCGTGATTTGTTGCTTTGCTGGGGATCACCCGGGGTGCGGCAGGCGCAGAAGGGTGCGGCGCGCGGCATGGGTGCGGCGCGACGGTGCCGCAGGGGTGCGGCTACGCGGCGGGGGACTCCCGTGCACCCGTCGGGAACGTTGTCACAGTCCCGATCCGCATTCGCACGGCTGATCCTCGAGAGGGTTAGCAGAGCGGTGTGATCCAATACCCTCAGCGGAGGGATCAGGGGAGAGCTGCGGAGCAAGATCGACCGGTTGTGGGATGCCTTCTGGTCGGGCGGTATCTCGAACCCGCTGGAGGTGATCGAACAGATCACCTATCTGATGTTCCTGCGGCGCTTGGATGACTTGCAGACGGCCAAGGAGCGTCAGGCGCACTGGACCGGCGAGCCGATCGAGAACCCGATCTACACCCCGGAGACTGAGCATCTGCGTTGGTCACAGTTCAAGGAACTCGACCCCGACACCATGCTGGCCACGGTCCGCGACGGCGTGTTCGGCTGGCTGCGCACGGCCGGTGGTGAGGACTCCACCTACAGCCACCACATGAAAGACGCCCGCTTCACCATTCCCTCGCCGAACGACATCCCGTCGACATGCTCGACGGGATGTCGTTCGGCGAGGGCGACACCAAGGGCGACCTGTACGAGTACATGCTCGCCAAGATCGCCAGCGCCGGTCAGAACGGCCAGTTCCGCACCCCGCGCCACATCATCGGGCTGATGGTGGAGATGCTGGCGCCCGGCCCGCACGACGAGATCTGCGATCCGGCCTGCGGCACCGCCGGCTTCCTGGTCGGTGCCGCTGAATACGTCAAACGCACCCACCCGCGGGTGCTGACCGACCTGGCGCAGTCGAAGCACTTCCACCAACGTCAAGCGCCCGAGTTCCGCAGCGCCGGTGTATCGACCTCCGATCAATTCGGTGGCGGCTCCATGGCCATCAGCTGGTCGAGCGCTTCCACCGTGTCGCGGGTGAGCGGGTCGTCGGTGCCGCGGACGAGAAGAAGGTCTTCGTAGGCCTCGTTCAGGACGACAGCCGCTTCGGTTCGCTCCCCGACCAGAGTCAGTAGCCGTCCGAGGCTCAGGCGCAGGTCCAGTGCGAGCTCGCTACCGTCGCCCTGGCTTTCACGCACTTGCGCCAGCAGTATGCGGGTTTGCGCCAGCGCGGCGGCCAACTCACCGAGCTCAGCTCGGCACGTCACCGCATATCTGCGGCATTGCAGAGCCGTCTCGTCATCGGGGCCTGCGAGTAGCGAGTATCCGTCGGCCAGAAGCTCGAATTCCGTTGCTACCCTACGGAATTCACCGCCGGAAAGGAGCGCTCGGGCAATCTTGCACCGCAGATCGAGCGCCTGCCTGCTCTCGCGTCCGGATACGGCTTGCACTTCTGGCAGCGCCATGGCGAGCACATCTGCGGCCTGCGCAAAACGGCCTTCGTCGACCAGTTCCTGAAACTCGGCCTCTCCGGCCGAAACCACGTCGCCGAGTCCGGAATTGACCGCGCGCACAGCATCTCGACCAGCAGAGCGGGCTGCGGTCCGGCACAGCCCTGGTTGCCTCGGGGCGTTCGGCCGCCGGAAGATCTCTACGGGGTCGGGGTACCCGGCTGGTGCCATCTCGCCGCACAGCCCAGCGTCGGGCGACTGCAGCAATGCCAGCAGACGATCGAAGACTGCTTCGGCGTCGACCGGTCGGCGTTCCGGCGATTTCGCCAGCAGATCGAGCACCAACAGATTCAGTTCCGGTGGCACGTCCGCGCGAAGATCTGCAGGTGGAACAGGGTCGGTGAACGCGTGGTGGTGTGCAACCGTCGGCGCACTGCCGACGAAGACAGCTCTGCCACAGAGCATTTCGTACAGTATGCAGCCCAGCGCGTACAGATCGGAGCGTGGGGTGGGTTTGGCACCGATCCCTTGTTCCGGCGACATGTACGCGACAGTGCCGAGCATCATTCCGGTCATCGTCAGTTTCGGAGTGTCGGACACGAGCAGCGCCGCAAGGCCGAAGTCGATGATCTTCACAGTGCCGTCGGGCGCCAGCAGGATATTGTCCGGCTTGAGATCGCGGTGCACCACCGGCAGGGCATGCGCGTAGGCGAGCGTGGTGGCGATCTGCGCGGCGACCGCGACTGCCCATCCGACCGGCAACACGATGTCCGAGCTCAGGCATTCCTGCAGTGTGGTCGCGCCCTCGATGTACTCCATCACCAGGCATACTTCGACGAGTTCGGCGTCGAGTACGGCATCGAACACCTGTGGCACCCCGTGGTGTCGAATCCGTGCGGTGACCCTGGCTTCCCGGCGGAACCGTTCGGCGAGTTCGGCGGCCTCGGCGCTGGATCGGATCTGGTTCAACCGGATGAGTTTCACCGCAACCTCACGGTCTAGCACGGCGTCGTAGCCGCGCCACACCGATCCCATGGCACCGGAACCGATCTCATCGATCAGGTCGTATCGCGTGCCGATGCGCGTTCGCACTGTCGATTGCCTGCCATTCCGTCGTGGTTCTTCACTATGTTGTCAACCCAGCGGGAATCCCGCAGACGTCAGCCGGTCTCGACACTCCTGATCTGTGCGGCCAGTTCGACAACGCGACGGTCCTGCTCACCGTACCGAACAGCCATCTGAGTGTGGAGATGCTGCAGTCGTCGCACAGCGCCGCGGGCGTCGCCGGTATGAGCATCGCAGCGCGCGAGTTGCTGCTGGCAATACAGCACCTGGCCGTCGTAGGGTCCCCCATCCTCGGTCAGGTCGTCGATCAGGCTGCGATACAGATCGCCGGCGCTGCGGTAGTCACCGATCTCGAGGTGCAGGTCCGCGAGGCGGGTTCGCGCGTCGACCACCTCTCGATCTCGTGAGCCCAGAACCGGGACAACTGCATCGACCACTGTCCGCAGTTGGTTGATGGCATCCGGGTACCGCGACGCATCCGTGAGCACACGGGTGCGCTCCATCGTCTGCCGCAGACCATCCCGACTGCTGCCTGCCGTCCCAGCAGCCTCGCCGACGTTTCCGACTGCGCGGTCGGAGTCCACCACCGATTCCGGTTCTGGCGTGGGCTGGGGCACCCCCATGGCACCAACCGCCAAGGCATACATGAGCGCAGGCTCGTCGAGTCCGTTCACTTCCGGCAGCGATCCGAGTCCGCTTGCGTGCCGAAGCAGGCCGACGTGCGCCACCGAGGCGTCGTGGGGCCGTCGGGTGGGTGATTTGGCGAGCATGCTCATGAGCAGCTCGGCCATGTCGGGCGGCACATCGCGACAATCGGTCTCGATCTCGGGAGCGGGCCGATGGAGCTGGTTCTGCCAGACGACGAAGGGTGTGCTGCCGGTCATCACCCGCTTTCCGGTGAGCAGTTCGTGCAGCACGAGGCCCAGCGCGTACAGATCGGTCTGGGGCACAACAACTTTGCCCTCGACCTGCTCAGGCGCCATGAATGCGGGCGTGCCGAGCGTGGTCCCCGTCGTGGTGTACCGCGTCACGTCGGTGTCGAGGGCGACGGCGAGCCCGAAATCCAGGACCTTCACCGTGCCGTCTGGACACAGCATGAGGTTCGACGGCTTCAGATCCCGATGGTAGATCCGGTGGCGGTGGGTGGCGGCCAGCACCGCAGACGTTTGCGCTCCGAGTGCGGCCACCACCCCGACCGGCAGGGATCCGTGGTTGGCGAGCAGATCGTCGAAGGTGATGCCCTCGACGAATTCCATAACCAGATAGGGCCTTTCGGGACTACCGGGGAGAACGCCTGCGTCGTGGATGGCAGGCAGTCCGGGATGGCTCAATCGCGCCATCAACTCGGCCTCCCGGAAGAAGCGCTTGATCCAGCCAGGATCGTTGTCCAGGCTCGGTTGCATGAACTTCACCGCGACCCGACGTCTGAGATTGCGGTCGAACCCCTCGTAGACCCGCCCCATTCCGCCGGATCCGATCTGTTCGAGGAGCTCATAGCGATCCCCGACAACCTGCGGTTGCACGGCAACTACCTCCGTCAGTCCGATCACGATGCCATGGCAAGCAGCCCGCGCACCGCCTACATCTTCCCACCCCGTTGGCCGACTCGTCCCGACACAGCGCGGTGGCAGCCGGACCTATTCGACCAAGGACACCGCGCTTTGATTGACAATGTTTTCACGATTCATTACGGTTTACATTGCTCAACAAGTAGAGGTCGAGGAAGGTGAACGGGTACTCGAGTGTGCCGCAGGCACTTTCGGCGAGCTCGATCTGGTCGGTCGCGCCGCTATCCAGGCGTACTGCCCGCAACACACGCTCTGACAATCCATTTGGAGCCGTCGGCGATCACGACCCGACGGATCGCCGTCGGTGCTTCGAGCAAGCATTCCGGCCGCTACTGTTGTCTTCGCGGCGGCGGGGCCGGCGATGCAGGGACGACAAGAACAGGACGCGCGAGTATGGACGAGGGTCGGTGGACAACGGTCACCGAGTCGAGTTTCGAGCACGAGCGCCGGGGGCTGGAAGCTATCCGGACACAGTTGCCGAATGTCGATCCGTGGTTTGCCTGGTCGAACTTCACCTTCACGGCCGACACCGGGCATGTGCGTGAGGTCGATCTGCTGGTGATCGCCCCGAACGGGGTGCACATGATCGAGCTCAAGGATTGGAGCGGCCGCCTGTCCTCGGAGGGCGGCGACTGGGTTCAGACGAACAAGCGTGGCGACCGCAGGTTGTTCCGCAGCCCGCTGCACCTGGTGAACCAGAAAAGCAAGGAACTAGCGAGCCTGCTCGGTGACAGCGGGACCCGCGTATTCGTGAGCTCGGCGGTCTGCCTCACCAACCAGGGGCTACGGTTCGAGTTGCCCGCCGGTGACCGCGCCAACACGCACACGATCAAGGAACTGCTGGATCGGCTCAATGCGCCGGTCACCGATGCCAGGCGCCGGATCGATGCCCGCCTGGCCAGGAAGATCAAGAAGGCGTTCGAAGACGCGGGCGTCCGCCGCAGCGACGCAGAATTCACGGTCGGCCCGTACCTGTTGCAGCGCAAGCCGATCGATGCGGGTCCGACGTGGCAGGACTATCTCGCCGTCCACACCGAGCTGCGTGAGCCGGTTCGCGTGCGCGTCTACCTACGTGAACGCGGCGCCGATGAAGACACCCGCAAATCGGTGGACGCCGCGGCACGCCGTGAGGCGGCGGTGCTGCGCCGGTTCCGGCACCCGGGTGCGGTGCAGCTGGAGCATTTCGATTCCTCCGGCCACTCCGCAGGCCCTGCGCTCATCTTCCGGTACCACCCCGACACCTTGCACTTGGACGAATACCTTTCCCGCTACGGAGAGTCGCTGGACATCGGCGATCGCATCAGCTTGGTGCGTCAACTGGCGGAGACCCTACGCTCGGCGCATTCCTCACGCTTGTACCACCGCGCACTCGCCGCCCGCTCGATTCACGTTGTTCCCCAACGTGGTTCGACTGAAACCCAACAGTGGCGCACGCCACTGCTGCAGATCTCCGACTGGCAGGTGGCGACGCAACGCTCGGCGGGCACAGCCCTGTCCATGACGCGCCACGCCCCGACGCTGTTGTCGGCGCAGCACCTGTCGACCGGTTCGGACGCCTACCTCGCCCCCGAGGTTGCCGCGACCTCGCCCGATCCCATCGCCATGGACGTCTACGGCCTCGGCATGCTCACCTACCTGCTGGTGACCGGCAAAGCGCCTGCCACTTCCCAGGCCGAGCTCTTGGCCCGTTTCGAAGCGGGCGAGGAGCTACGTCCCAGTGCTCTGGTCGACGATCTACCGCAGGATGTCGACCTCCTGGTCGCGGCGGCGACGGACTACCGTCCCGCGCGGCGGCTCACCTCGATTGCCGAGTTCATCGAGGTGCTCGAGGATGTCGAAGACGCACTGACCACACCCGTCGAGGAGGAAGTCGACGAACCCGACCTCGACCCACTCGAGGCCGTCCGCGACGACGTGTTGGCAGGCCGCTGGGAGGTACGGCGCCGCCTGGGCACCGGGTCCACGAGCCGCGCCCTGCTCGTCCGTGATCTGCACGCCGATCCCGACAAGCGCAAGCCGTATGCCGTGCTCAAGGTTGCACTCTCGGACGACCGCGGCGACGTAGTGATCCGCGAAGCAGGCGTACTGCGTGGCCTGCGCCGTCACTCGGGCATCATCGACCTGGTCGATCCGGGCGTGCTGACCCTCGCCGACCGCACCGCATTGGTCCTCGAGTACGTCGGCGATGAACAGGGACTGGAACAGGAATCCAAGCACCGCACCGAGGAGACGGTCGCGCGCGAACTGCGCGACAACGGCCGCCTGCAGGTCGGCCGCCTGGAAACATACAGCGACTACTTGTTCGGCGCCCTCGATTTCCTCGAGGGCGAGGGCGTCTGGCATCGCGACCTGAAACCGGACAATATCGCGATTCGCGTGCGCCCCAACCGAACTCGCGAGCTCGTCCTCATCGACTTCTCGCTGGCCGGCTACCCGGTGCAGAACACCGAAGCCGGTACCGAGGGCTACCTCGACCCGTTCATCACCACAGTGACCCGTGGCGTCTACGACGCCCACGCCGAGCGCTATGCGCTGGCGGTAACCCTGCACGAGATGGCCTCGGGCGAACTGCCACGCTGGGGCGACGGCAGCGTACTGCCGCGCCAGCTGGATGCCGCCGAGTTCCCGTATCCCCGGATCGCCGCGGATGCGTTCGACCCGTCGGTGCGCGACGGCCTGGTGGAGTTCTTCCGCAAGGCCCTGCATCGCGATGTGGCCCAACGCTTTTCGGATCTGAAGCCGATGCGTGACGCGTGGCGCAAGATCTTCCTGGACATGAGCCGCTCGGTGCCGTCGCGGCCGTTGAGCGCGCATCCGGCACCGCCGGTCGACGTGGACGAGGTGTCGCCGGAGGATCAGCGGCGCCAGATCGCCGAGCAGGCGACCGTCGACACCCACCTGTCGCAGGCGGGGATGACCGCGGCGACCGAGCAGTTCCTCTACGGCCTCGGTGTCAATACCGTCGGCGAATTGCTCGACTACGGCCGTGGCAAGCTGATCAACGCACCGGGTCTGGGCGTTCGCGCGCGCCGCGAGATCCAGGACCGGCTCAAGGAGTGGGGTCGGCGCCTGGGCAAGGAGGAGCCCGCACCGCTCACACCGGAAGCCAGGAAGGAAGCGAAGGCCGAGCTCACCGCCGCCGGAACCGACCTCAGCACCGGTCTTCTGCGCACCCTCAGCCTGGATACCCTCGCTGCCGGTTTCGTCCCCGAACGCAACAACAACGGCGCCAATGCCAACAAGGTGGACGCGGTAGCCCGACTGCTCCGCATCCCCGGCGCGGGCGACCTGCCCGACCTCGATGCATGGCCGACCCAATCAGCTGTGGCCGACACCCTCGGCTTGACCTCGGGCCGCGTCGCTCAGCTGCTGAAAACCCAACGCCAGCAATGGAAGAAGGACCCCACTGTCCAGGCCCTGCGCGAGCAGGTGCTGGAACTGCTGGAGAGCTTCGGCCGCGTCGCGGCAGCAACCGAACTCGCCGACGCGCTGATCGCCCGGCGCGGCACCCGTCTGCACGAGCGCGCGCAACGGCGGGCCTTGGGGCTTGCCGCGGTTCGGGTCGTCGTGGAAGTCGAACAGCTCGCCCCGGATGAGGCCGCGATCTACGTCGCCCAGAAACGCGATTCCGGCGCGAACCCGGTGGTCGTGCTGGCGCTCGAGGCCGACGAGGACGTCGCATTCGACACACCGGCAGCGCCCGCTCTGGCCCAGTACGCGCTGCGACTGGGCAAAACCGCCGACGCGCTGGCCGACCAGGAAACCCTGCCGACCGCCGCGACGGTGCTCGACCGACTCGGCGCGATCGAGCCGCCCGAGGGTGCGTTCACTTTGGACGAGCGTCGTCTGGTTCAGGTGGCCGTCAGCGCGTCCCGCAATGCCGCGGTCACCCCGCGCCTGGAAATCTATCCGCGCGACCTGCCGTTGGTGCGAGCTGTCCGGTTGACTCAGGCAGGTCTGGTCACCCTCACGCCCGGTATGCCGCTACCACAGCAAGCCGGCCTGCTGGCACGGACTGTGTTCGACCGCATCCTGGCACGGTTCCCGGAGCTGTTCATCGCGGGCAGCGACAATGAACTGCCGACTCCGGAGCTCACAAAAGCACTGCGGGAGGCGGGTTTCGGCCTGGTAGTCAAGACGCACCCGGTGTCGCGCGTCCAGCGCTATCTTCCCGAGCACGCCGAGGAGAACTCCAGCTTCACCGAGCATGCTCCCCGCTGGACGACCGCTGTCAATTCGCACGCGCTGGGCAGCTACTCCGACGACCCGAACTTGGCCAGGGCCGCCCGCGCCGAGGATCTGCTCGCCGGCGCGACGCTGCGTGACGGATTTCGGGTACTCACCGCGCCGATCATGCGCAATGACGACAGGAACCGCCCCAACGCCGCGGCGGAATTGCGGGACCGTTTCTCCGCCCGCCCGATGTCGGCGACGGCGCTGTTCCTGGCCACTATGCACGACCTCGTCCCTCCCGATACGAAGCCGACCTGGGAGACCATCCTGCGCGCCGACGTCGCGCCGCCCGGTTCCCGCGCCGCCATGAAGTTCTCCGAATACGCGCGCACCGCCTGGAGCCGCATCGAAGCCGAGATCGCCGACAACGTAGCCGGTAACGGCCCACTGCTACTCACCGACACCCTGGTGTTCGCCCGCTATGACGCGATGGGTGTGCTCGGCCGCTTGGCCGAGCAGGCCCGCCGCGGCAAGGGCGGCCTGTGGTTGTTGTGCCCACAGTCCGACCCGATGCGGCCCCCGCACCTCGGTGCCGTTGCCGTGCCCTACCAATCCGCTCTCAACGAGTGGATCCCCTTGCCCGCCTCGTGGATCAACAACATCCACCGCGCCAGCCCATCGCCCGACACAGGAGTCACCGCATGATCGACCGCGCCGCATTGCTCTCCGACCTGAAAAAACAGGTCACCGCGGCAGAGGCCGACCTCAACAAACAGCTGCGCGCCCTACCCGAGGTCAAAGTACGCCTGCACGACGAGTGGGCCCACGCCCGCAAACTCAACCGCACCGCAGCCACCGAAACCTCCTGGCTCGACGAACGCATCACCCAAGTCGCCGTCGCCTGGGTCCTCGGCACCGTCTTCGTCCGCTTCTGCGAAGACAACCGCCTCATCGCCGAGCCCTACCTCACCGGCCCCACCGACGACCGCCGCGAACTGGCCCACGCCCGCTACGACGCCTACGTCGAATCCGACCCCGACCCCACCTACCGAGGCTGGCTCACCCGCGCCTTCGCCGAACTCGGCGCGGGCCAAGCAGGCAAACTCCTCTTCGATCCCAACCACAACGCCCTCTACCAAATCCCCCTCTCCCACGACGGCGCCCGCGACCTCATCGAATTCTGGCGCACCCGCGACGAACACGGCGTACTCGTCCACAACTTCACCGACCCCCTCGACGAAGACGGCATCAACGGCTGGGACACCCGCTTCCTCGGCGACCTCTACCAAGACCTCTCCGAAGACATCCGAAAAAACTACGCCCTCCTCCAAACCCCCGAATTCGTAGAGGAATTCATCCTCGACCGCACCCTCGAACCCGCCATCCGCGAATTCGGTTATGCCGATATCAAACTCATCGACCCTACCTGCGGTTCCGGCCACTTCGTACTAGGCGCATTCAAGCGGTTGACCGGGCGTTGGGCCGCCGAACAGCCGACCAAGGACCGACACGAGCGCGTCCAAGCGGCGCTGAACTCGGTTCACGGCGTCGATCTCAACCCGTTCGCGATCGCTATTGCACGCTTCCGTCTCTTGCTAGCAGCCATGGCAGCCGCCAATGTACGTACCCTCGTCGAGGCCGCGCGCTACGAATGGCCCATTAGACTCGCCATCGGCGACTCACTCATCAAGGCCCGTCAGCTGGAACTCAGCCTCGACGGAGAGAATGGTGATCCGCTTGCCGAGTTTTCGTATGCCACCGAGGATTTGCAAGATTACCCTGGCATCCTTGAACAGGGGCGCTATCACGTGGTGGTGGGCAACCCGCCGTACATCGCTGTCAAGGACTCGAACCTCAACAACGTCTATCGAGACCTTTATAGTTCCTGCTCAGGAAAATATGCCCTCTCCGTTCCATTCGCGGAACGGTTTTTCGAACTAGCAAAGCGCGGCAATATCGACGGGACCGGGTTCGGTCAAGTCGGGCAGATCACCTCCAACTCCTTCATGAAGCGCGAATTCGGAACCAAGCTCATCGAGGAATTCTTTGCGCATACTGTCGAACTAACCGAGGTGATCGATACATCGGGCGCTTATATCCCCGGACATGGCACACCGACCGTAATACTCATCGGCACTCGACGCTCTGGCAGCGGCCGGAAAGCGACCATCCGCACAATCCGAAGCGTTCAGGGCGAACCGATGCCACCGGAAAGGCCCGAAGAGGGGCACGTCTGGCAGGCCATAGTTAGCCAGATCGATGTGGTACCAAGCATTAGCCAATGGGTGTCCGCCGATGATCTTGATCGCATGCGGTACTTTAGCACCCAGCCATGGGTTCTTGCCGACGGCGGACTTGAGATGACGGAGAAACTCGAAGAGGTTGCGGTACGCAAATTATCATCAGTCGCGGACTCAATTGGGATCACGAGTTTTACACTAGAAGACGACCTCTATATATTTCCACCGCACAACGCAGATCGTCGACGCATTCCGCCCGAGTTTGTACGGCCAATGGTAACCGGCAATTGCCTTCGCGATTGGGGTGGCAGCGACTTCGATCACGCAATATTCCCCTACGACAAAGAGCTACGCCCAGTAGCAGTCGAAAAGATTCAGCCAATGTACGAATTCATGTGGCCAGCTCGGACGAATATCTCTCGAAGTGTTCTATTCGGAGGAAAGACCAAGCTTGCAGCGGGGCTTCGATGGACGGAGTATGGTCGACTTACGGCCAGCAAGCTTCGCGTTCCGAAATCAATAGCATTTGCGTTCGTGTCGACGCACAACCATTTTATGCTTGACCGGGGCGGGAAGGTCTTCAAGCAGACCGCGCCGGTGATCAAGTTGCCGGAGGGGGCGAGCGAGGAGGAGCATCTGCGGCTGCTCGGGCTGCTCAACAGCTCCACCGCCTGCTTCTGGCTCAAGATGGTGAGTCATGACAAAGGAAACGGCGGAATCGGCGGCGGAATCGCCAGTGAATCATGGGAGAAATTCTATGAGTTCACCGGTACGAAGCTGCAGGAATTCCCGCTGCCCACAGAGTTTCCGACAACTCTTGGCGTAGCCCTGGACGCCCTCGCGCGCGCTCTCACAGACACCGAGCCCGCAACACTTGCAGTTGAAGCACCCCCAACAGCTGAGAGGCTTCGCGAAGGTCGCCAGCAGTGGGAGTCGGTTCGCGGCAAGATGATGGCAGCTCAAGAGGAACTAGATTGGCAGACCTACGCGATCTACGGCCTAGCCACAGAGCCGTTGACTCTCGCGGGGCACGAGGTGCCAGAGCTTTCCTTCGGGGAGAGGGCATTCGAGATCGTACTGGCTCGGAGAGTTGCTAACGGCGAAGCTTCTGGCGAGTGGTTCACCCGACACTCGGCGTACCCGGTGACTGACTTTCCTAGCCACTGGTCTGACTCTTACAAGCGGATTGTTCAGCGACGCATAGATGCGATCGAATCGAACCGCGCGATCGGCATGATCGAGCGCCCGGAGTATAAGCGTCGCTGGGCAACCGAAGGTTGGGATGCACTGCAAGAGAATGCGCTCCGCTCCTGGCTACTCGACCGCATGGAGTCTCGCGACGTGTGGTTCGGCGATAGTGAACAGCCGCAGATACTCACTCTTTCCAGGCTGACTGATCGACTGGCTGTCGACGACGACTTTGTCTCGGTCGCTTTCCTGTATGCGCCTCGCACCGACCTGGCGAAAGTGGTCGCCGATCTGATCACCGACCAGCACGTCCCGTTCGTATCTGCCTTGCGCTACAAGCCGTCCGGCCTGAAGAAGCGCAAGGATTGGGAACACGTCTGGGACATGCAGCGTCAAGAAGACGCCATGCCCGACGGCCACGACAAGAACGAATTCCGCAAGACGATCCCGGTCCCACCCAAGTACACCTCTGCTGACTTCCTGCGCACTTCCTTCTGGCAGGCGCGCGGCAAGCTCGACGTGCCCAAGGAACGGTTCATCTCCTACGGATCGACCAACGCGGCGACCCCAGACCTCTACGGCTGGGCCGGCTGGGACCACCGCGAGCAGGCCATGGCCATCGCCATCTACCTCGCCGAGCACAGCCTCTCCACCGAGGAGATCACCCCGTTCCTGGCGGGCTTGCTCGAACTGCAGCCCTGGCTTGACCAGTGGCACAACGAGATCGACCCGAACTTCGGCATCGCCCCGTCGACATTCCTCGCCGGTGATCGGCACGACAGGCAGAGCGAGCACGGCCTGACCGACGACGACCTGCGCAACTGGCGCCCGCAACCCGCCACCCGCGGCCGCCGCACACCAACCAAACGCACAACGAAGAAGACCGAAGCAGCACAGGGGGATAACTGATGGACGAGCGCCCACTTCTGCGCGACCTCATCGATATCAAGGAGCACATCGCCGGCTCGGACTATGTGCTCACCCTTGCCGACGCAGTCACCGAAGCAGGCTCGACCAAGGCTGTCGAGGACTATGTGCTCACCGAGCGCCTGCTCGGCAACTTCGATGAAGCCCTCGCACTGATCAAGTCGGCTCTCGACGGGAACACCTCCAAGCCGGCCTTCCTGCACGGTTCGTTCGGTGCCGGTAAGTCGCACTTCATGGCGGTGCTCTACGCCCTGCTCTCCGGCAACCCGGTCGCCCGTTCCCGCAGCGAATTCGATCCGCTACTCACCAAGCACGAGTGGCTGCTGTCGGACGGCAAGAAGTTCCTGATGGTGCCGTATCACATGATCGACGCCAAGGCGATGGAGCAGCGGGTGCTCGGCGGCTACGTCGACTTCGTCAGGAAGCTGCACCCGGAGGCGATGATCCCACCGGTGTACCGCACCGATGCGCTGTTCATCAACCTGCGCTCGCTGCGTACGACGATGGGTGAGCAGCCCTTCCTCGCCGCGCTCAACGGCAACAACACCGAGGAAGGCGACGACGAATGGGGCGAGCCGACAGCATTCTGGACTACGCAAAAACTCGACACCGCGCTGGCAGCGTCCGAGGCCCACGACGGTAGCCCCCTCAACCTGGTGAATCCGACCACCGGCCCGGAGCTACGGGCCAAGCTCGTCCACGATGCGGGCACTACTCTGCTGCCCGGTTTCACTCAGCAGGCCGCCGAGGACGAGACGGGCTTTATCTCCCTCGACGCCGGCCTCAGTGTCATTGCCTCGCACGCGAAGTCGCTCGGATACGACGGGATCATCCTGTTCCTGGACGAGCTGATCCTGTGGCTGGCCAGCCTCATCCACGACGAGAAGCGGGTGGCGCGGGAAGCCAGCAAGATCACCAACTTCCGTGAGGGCGGCGACGCCCGTCGCGATATCCCGATCATCTCGTTCATCGCCCGCCAGCGCGACCTGCGTGAGCTGGTCGGTGAAGAGCTCGCGGGCGCTGCGGAATCCGCGATTCAGGATGCGCTCAACCATGCGTCGGGCCGGTTCGATCTGATCAGCCTCGAAGACCGCAACCTGCCGCAGATTGCGCACGCTCGTCTGCTCAAACCACGCGACGACGCCGCAGCAGCCCAATTCGACGCGGCATTCGACCGGACCAGGAAGCTCGGTCCGAAGGTGTGGGACGTCCTGCTCGGCTCCGACGAGTCCACCACCGGCGCCGACGAGTCGTCATTCCGGTTGAGTTACCCGTTCTCCCCGGCCTTCCTCGACACCCTCGTCCACATCTCGGCTGCCCTGCAGCGCTCCCGCACCGGTCTGAAGTTGATGGGCCAGCTCCTCGCCGATCACCGCAACGAACTGCGTCTCGGTGACCTGGTCCCGCTGGGTGACCTCTACGAGCAGCTCACCCGCGGTGGCGACCGCCCGTTCGTCGCCGACAAGAAGGTGCTTTTCGACGCCGCCGACAAGCTGTACAAGACGCGCCTGCGTCCGTATCTGCTCAGCACGTGCGAGGTCACCGAGGACGATATCGACGCCTACGTCAACCGGCGCGACACCATCACCGACGCCAAGCTCCTCGGCAACTGCAAGAAGTTCGTCGGCCAGAACCGGCTCGCCTGCACGGTGCTGCTGGCGGCCCTCGCACCCAGCGTTCCCGCTTTGCGGGACTTGACGATTCGCCGTCTCGGCGCGCTCAACTACGGCTCGATCACCACCATGATCCCCGGCCGGGAAGAGGGCGTGATCAAGGACATGATCGGCGAATGGGCCGGTCGGTTCCCCGAGATCAAGCCCACCGGCACCGACGCCAATCCCGGTGTGCGCCTGGAACTCTCCGGTGTCGATGTCGAGTCGGTGATCGCCAACGCGCAGGTCAACGACAATCCGGCCAATCGGCTCGCCCTCGCTCGCGATCTGCTCGCCGAGGAGTTCGGGCTCGATCGTGCCAATGGCCGCTTCGATGCCGACGAACTGCGTTTCGTCTGGCGTGGGTCCAATCGCATCGCGGAGGTGGTGTTCGGCAACGTCAGCGACGACGACGCGCTGCCCAACCACGACCTGCAGCCCGCCTACGAGGGGCGCTGGCGCATCGTCATCGACCTGCCCTACGACGAGGGCGCCCACACGCCGATCGAAGACGCCGACCGGATTCGGCGGCTCAAGGAAGAGCAGGGCGGGAACCACCCCAACACCGTCGCGTGGCTGCCCACCCACCTGACCAAACCTCGCTGGGAAGACTTCCGGCGACTGCTGGTCATCACCAAGGCGCTCGCCGACCCGTACCGCTTCGACACCCAGTACGCCCAGCACCTCAACCCCGACAACCGGGCCAGCGCCAAACAGCTGCTCGAATCGCAGCGCGAGGTGCTGCGTCAACGCGTGCTCGCCACCTTCAAACAGGCCTACGGCCTGGCCGAACGCAAACCCGAGGATGTCACCAACGACTTGGGCGAGCTGTTCCACCCGCTACCCGACATCGACAGCCTGACCGTTTCGATCGGTCAGCCGCTGCATGACGCCATCCGCAACCTCGCGGGCAAGCTGCTGGCTCACCAGTTCCCCGAGCACCCGAATCTCGACCCGGACGGCACCGGAGTAGCTGTCAAGCCGGCCGAAGCGAAAATCGTTCTCGCGCAGGTGAAGGGCGCTGCCGAAGCCCGCGACGGACGTTTCGAAGTGCCTGCCAAAGAGCGCCCACTGATGCGCCGGATCGCCGAACCGCTCGGCTTGGGCCAGCAGAAAGAGGCCTACTTCGAGCTGTCCAAACGGTGGGCCGACCACTTCCGCCTCGCCGCCCAGAACAACGGCAGCACCGGCGATCTGTCGGTCATCTCCCTCGGCGACTGGATCGACCTGCCGCAGCCGCGTGGCCTCGAACCCTACATCGCCAACCTCGTGATCGCCTCGTTCGCCGAGATGGACGACCGGATCTGGGTGCGTGGCGGAGTCCCCATCGACACCCCCGAACTCACCAAGATCCAAGCCGGTGACGCGTTGCGCACCCAGCCGCTGCCGAGCGAATCGGACTTCGATGCCGCGCGCAACCGATTCGAGGTCATCTTCGGCGACAAGGCCCCGACGCTGCTGCGCGGTGGGCCGGTGCAGCAGTTCGCCCGTCAAATCAACAGTGCCGCAACCAAATACCAGGATTCGGCGGCTCGCCTCGTCGAACAGCTGCAGAAGCGCGCCGACTTCCTCGAGCTCGACGGCAGCGATGCCGGAGAGCGGCTCGCGTTGGCTCGACGCTCGCTCGAACTGCTGTCCACACTTGCCACGGTCGGCACCGGTGGGTCGGCCGGCGCGAAGAAGGCCGTCGAGGCGCTCGCTCGGTTCGATCTGGCCGAGGTCAACGCCGACCGGTATGGAACCTCCATCAAGTCGGCCGATCAGGTGACCTCTGCGCTGGCAAATGCCGCCTGGCACAGCCTCGAAGATGCCACCCTCCTCGGCTCAGAGGGCGCAGCCCTGCTCGACTCCCTGCGCACTGCCGCTCAGGCCGACCAGCGTTCCGCCGACTTGATCGAGGCGTTGCGCAGCGCGGGCGCGAAGGTCACCGTGCTGAACCGGCGAATCCTCGAACAGCGACGGAAGGAACAGGCCGCGGCCGCGACATCGGCGGCCGAGCCCGCGCCGCACCCACCGAGCGCCGACGACGTCAACCTGAACACGAAAACCAGCGCTCCCCCGCTGCGCGACACCCCTGTCGGCGTGCGCACCGGGCGCCGGGCCAACAAATACACAACGACCGCCGGTGCCGCCGTCGCGGAATTCTCCGCTGACCTGGCCGAGTTGGCGGCGCTGGAACCTGACGCTTCCATCGAGATCCTGTGGCGGGTTGTCGAATGACCAGCGCTACCGACACCACCGCTCTGCGGCTATCGAGAGCGACAGTCGCTCAATATCTTTCGGCGCAGAAGAGGCTGCAGACCGAACTCGCGACACCGGGTGGACCGGTCATCGTGCTCCTGCGCGGCGAACCGGAGTGGGACGGTCCCCCCGTCCTCTCCCTCAGCGAGGGTAAGGACGCCCAGGTGTCCGTCGCCGCATCCCCATTGGCGGTGCACGAAATCGTGCTGGCGCACGCCCGTGAACTCGCACCGGATCCGCGAGTCCTGGTGGTGCTCACCAATATCGAGGAACACGATCTGGACCCAGCCATTCTCGCGCGCGCCCACCGAGGCCGCGTACATGCCGTCGACCGGTGGGACATCGTCCGAGAGTCGTTCGGCGCCAGAGCCATCGACCCTCGGCTCAAACGCGATGGCTGGGCCTGCGAGGCCCTGCTCGACGCCGCAGGCGCCCAGGGGTGGCCCACCGCGATCGCCGGCCGGGTCCTCTCCCGCGTCGGGGCGCTCACCGCCCTGATTGGTCGACGATTGCGTATCCCGTCGGATGCCGACCGTATCGACCCCGTCACCCTGCTCGAGTGGACGCAACGTCCGGGCGCGTCCCAACAGCTGCTCGACCTGCGAGCCCCCGAACGCGACGGCATCATCGAATTCCTCAGTGAGCCGGAACAATCCGGTGCGACCGGCACCGCGCTCACCGCGCTGACCCTGGCCGGCCACGGGTCCGAAGCGCTGGCCTACGGGCTCGTGTGCGCGGCCCTGTGGCAGCACGCGACCCCCGGCAACGCCGTCTACCAGGCACGCGGCCGCGTCGAACGCTGGCTCGGTGACCGGCCTCCGGTGCAGGGCGAGGCCCTCGACCGCCTGCTCGCGACGTTCGGCCGCACCTGCGAGGACTATGTCCGCGATGTGCTGGTCAAAGCGCGCATCGCCGCCGACCTCCACGACGACGCCGACGACGCTGCCCTGACTGCACACAAAGCGGCGAAAACCGTCCTCGCGCAAGCTGATCTCTTGGTCCGCCAGTTCGGCGCGGGCGAAGCAGCAGCACAGAGCCCGCTACTCGCGGCCGGACTCGAAGCCAGGTTCACCGCTGCCGGGCAGGCACTCGGTCGCGGCAATCCCGCGGAGATCGACCGGGCCGTCGCCGCCCTGCGCGACCATGACCTCGCCGCAGATCACCGGGTGCGCATCACCCGAGTTCGAATGGCCCAGCGCCTCACCCGGTGGCTGCACACCGACCCCGACCCCACCGTCGACGGCAGTGTCGCCGCGGCACTGAACCGTCAGATGCACAGCACTGCCTGGGCCGACCGCGCCCTCGACTACCTCGACGCGGGCGGCGACGACGACCCGGCCCTGCGCGTCGCCTACGACGCCATTGCCACCCGCGCCCGGGCGCTGCGCCGGGAATTCGACCGCGAGTTCGCGAAGAACCTTGCGATATGGACTGAGTCGGGAACTTCTCCGGGTGCAATGCTCACCGTGGAGACCTTCCTGCATCGCGTGGTCCGTCCCCTGGCATCTGCGCACCGCGTTCTGCTGATCGTCGTCGACGGTATGAGCGCGTCCATCGCCACCGAACTGGCCGGTGAACTGCGCACCACCTTCGCCGAACACGATCCGCTGCCCGACGGTGAAGCCCGCCGCCGTTGCATGGCCGCGGCGTTGCCGAGCCTGACCGCGGTCTCCCGCACGTCGCTGTTCGCCGGAAAGCTCATGAAGGGCGACCAGAAAACCGAGCAGCGTCTTTTCCCCGCGCACTCGTTCTGGGGAGCGAGGCGCGCGGCCGTCTTCCACAAGAACGACCTGCGCAGCAAGCCCGGCGAACGCTTCGGCGCCGACCTCAATACCGCGCTCGACGACCCGGAGTGTCACGTCGCGGTCGTCCTCAACACCATCGACGACCGCCTCGCCAAAGAAGCCAAACTCGACGACTCCGGCTGGGAAGCCCGCGAGATCGGCGACCTACGGGCACTCGCTTCGGCAGCGACAGCTCAGGGCATGGTCGTGCTGATCACCAGCGACCACGGCCACGTCATCGACCGACACGGCAAGCCCGTCGACGCCACCAACATCGAGTCGGCGCGACACCGTCTGCCCGCCACCGAATTCGACCGCCGCACCGAAACCGAAATCCTGCTACACGGCCCCCGAGTCGTCTGGCCCGAGCCCGGAGCATCGATCGTTGCCTTGTGGGACAACGACTCCCGCTACACCACTCAAAAGGCCGGCTACCACGGCGGCGCTGCACTAGCAGAGATCACCATCCCGGTCCTGGCCTTCCTCCCCTACGGCGCCGAGCGACCCCCCGGCTGGCGTGAACTAGGCGACCAGCGCCCGTCCTGGTGGCGCGATGATGCTGACGCGCTGTCCGAGCCCCAGACTCCGGCGGCCGTCAAGAAGGCAACCAAGCGCATGAGCAACAAGATCGCGGAACAGGTCGCCGCGCAGATAACCCTGGACATCCCGTTGCCCGCCCCCGAACCGCTATCGCGGCCCTCGAATCCGACAGAGGACCTTGTAGCCGGCCTGCTCGCATCGGATATGTTCGCGGCACAGTTGGAACAATTGGCACGCAAACCAGGTAACTCGAAGCTGGAGAAGGCCATTCGAGCTCTACTCGACGGTCCGCAATCCACCACGGCTCTCGCCCAACGGGTCGGCGATCCACCGACCCGCGCCAATGGCTTTGCCGCCGTCCTCGGACAGCTGCTCAATGTGGACGGAGCGCAGGTGCTTGAAACTCTGCCGGACGGGCGAACACTGCGACTGAACGTGGGGCTGTTGCGAACCCAATTCGGTCTGCGGTGACGGATCGGGCGGCGCTTACGGCGGCCGAGCGCTCGCCCGGCCAGTAGGCACCTCAGATCGCGCGGAGCGCGCTGGGGGCCGTGATCGTCCAGGCGCTCGTCGGTATTCGTGCTGGCAGAATGGCGCCGCTAGCATCGCATGGGTAGTCCATCGTGCCTGGTTGAGGTCAGATCGGCGATCTGGTCAATCGTGACCAATGGAATGTTGGGATATTCCCAACGTAGGCGCTAGGCTGGAGGTATGGACGACGAGCTGCGCGCGGTGGGTGATCGAATTCGATCTGTCATGCCGGATGGGTTGAGCCAGCGACAGCTCGCGGAGCGAACGAGTATGAAGACCGACGCTCTGTCGCGAGCCTTAAATGGGCAGCGAGGGTTCTCCTCTGTGGAACTTGCCCGGATCGCGGATGAACTCGGCACGGATCTCTACTGGCTGGTCACAGGCGAGCAGGATCCGCATCGTGTGAGGATCGCTGCTCGGCACAGCTGGGACACCGCTGCGCGTCTTCGAGTCAACCCGGAACGTCCGGGTGATGACGAGCTACTCGGGCGGGTGGCCGAAACGTATGCCGCGGCCTACCCGGAAGGGCCGTCTCCGACTGAACCACTGCCTGAGAATCCCACGGCCATGCGGGAGGTATTGGGTGAACATTTCGTGAGGGCGTATGGCGCCATCGTTGAGGATCGGCTGGGCGTGGATGTCGTGCGTCTGCCGATGCTATCCACTGATTACTCGTTAAGCATAGGCTCCCGGGCGGTCGTCATACTCACGACCACGCCGTACTGGTTCCGGAGCAACTGGTCGTTGGCTCATGAACTGGCGCATTTCGCGCTCGGACACCACAAGGGAGACTCCGAGCCGGGTGAGGCGGATGAGTGGCCTGCGGACCAATTCGCGGCGGAGTTGCTGCTGCCGGAGGATCTGGTCGTACGGGAGGATTGGCGTCGGATGGATGAGCCTGCTGTAGTGGAATTCCTTTGGCGGACAGGGGTATCCACAAAGGCTCTGAGTATTCGACTGGGCTCGTTGGGTGTGTCAGTCTCGACAGAGGTGGTTGCCGCGCTGAAGCGGAGCACTCTGGACCTGATTCGCGCCAATGCGGGCGAGGATCGAGGAGGGATCGGTGGTGTGAAGGAATTGATCGTTCGTCAGCAACAGTCGGCCGCCCGCGTGTTTCCCGCGGCCCTGGTCGATGCGCTTCAGAAGCGAGTCGGGGCCGGCGCGGCCTCGCCCGAGCATCTTGCGTGGGTGCTGAATGTGCCGGTGGACGAGATCGATTTCCCCGAACCCGACGATGACATCGAAGCCGGCGACGACTACGAGCGTGTGTTTGCCGCTCGGCCGAGCGCAACTGATCTGGAGGACTGGCTGGCTGCGAGTAGCCAGTCCGCGCAGTGAATCCGCCTGACATCCGCTGGGACACAATCACCGAACGCCGAGAGGTGAAGAACCATCCATTTCAAACGTTTTCGTGTACCGATCCGCATCCGAAGACGTCGCAGGGTCGAAAACTGCCTCATCCGAAGCCGTGGGAATGGAATGCGCAAGGCTTCATTCGGCAGAGCTCACATAACTTCCAGCCAGGCAGTTTGTTGGTAGTCGGCTGATCACTCACCGACAACGAGATCCTTGCAGTCGCTCACTTGATTCCGGATATCTCCGTCGTGGGGTTCTCTGTTCATGTCGGGGTAATCGGTGTCAGTACGGCGGTGCGTGGCCAGGGAGGGGCGGTCGCTGACCGGACGCTGGAGGAAGTGCGCGATGTCGCCCTCGGGGATGGACGAGCAAGCGGCGCGAACGCTGTGTTCGCGACCGCCAACATTCATACTCGGAACTTCGCCAGTCAGCGGCTCTTCGAGCGCGCTGGGTACGAACCGCGTGGGGTCCCCAGCGGCGACCTCCAGCAATGGATCTGCCGCCTCGATGCCTGAGCCTTTTTTCATCGTCTGTGCGGGTTCAGACTCCCCGGTCGGGCGGCAAACTCCTCGGATAGGCACGACCCCTGCCCATGCGAAACTGTCCAGGTGAGTAGCCAGCCAACCCAGGTCAGCGCGGCACGGCGCCGCGCGGTCATCGATGCGCTGCGACGCGGCGCCGTGCCGGAGAGCGGACTGGACCTGCTCGCTACCGGGCTCGACCGATTCGAGGCCGCCCTCGACGCGGAGCTGGACGCGGTCGAATCGGGCGGGTCGGTGTTCAAAGCGGTTCGCGGCGAGTACGGATCGGGTAAGACGTTCTTCGCGCGATGGCTGGGCGAGCGGGCGAAGCGGCGCAACTTCGCGGTGTCTGAAGTGCAGATCTCCGAAACCGAGACGCCGCTGCACAAGCTGGAGACGGTGTATCGGCGGTTCACCGAGCGACTCACGACGTCGAGCTTCCCGCCGAGTGCGCTGCGCTCGGTGGTCGACGCCTGGTTCTACGCGCTCGAGGAAGACGCTCTGGCAGCCGGCGCCGACGATGACTCGCTGATCGGGGCTGTCGACGAACTCATGACAGCTCGGTTGATCGAGGTTTCGCGGCACGCGCCCTCCTTCGCCACGGCGCTGCGGGGGTACCGCACAGCACTGGTGGACGGTGACGAAGCGACTGCCGCCGCGATCCTCGCCTGGCTGGGCGGACAGCCGAACGTGGCCGCCGCGGCCAGGCGGGCCGCGGGAGTGCGAGGCGAACTCGACCACTTCGGCGCCTTCGGATTTCTGCAAGGTCTGCTCACCGCTCTGCGCGACAGTGGTCATCGTGGTCTGCTGCTGGTACTCGACGAGGTGGAGACCCTGCAGCGAGTGCGATCCGATGCCAGGGACAAAGCCCTCAATGCTTTGCGTCAGCTCATCGACGAGGTGTACTCCGGCCGTTTTCCCGGGTTGTATCTTCTCATCACCGGCACGCCGGCGTTCTACGACGGCCAGCAGGGTGTGCAGCGTCTTGCGCCGCTGGCGCAGCGCCTTGCCACGGATTTCACCACCGACCCCCGTTTCGACAATCCTCGCGCCGTGCAGCTCCGATTGTCGGGGTTCACCATGGATTCGCTTGTTGCGCTGGGCATTACGATTCGTGACCTGTATGCCGACGGTAGTGAGCACCCCGAACGGATCCGTGACATCGCCGACGACGCCTACATCGCCGACCTCGCCAAGGCGGTCGGCGGCACTCTCGGCGGCAAGGTCGGCGTCGCGCCCCGACTCTTTCTCAAGAAACTCGTCGGAGACGTCCTCGACCGCATCGACCAGTTCCCCGACTTCGATCCGCGACAGCATTACAAGCTCACCGTCAACACCTCCGAACTCACCGACGCCGAGCGCAATCTCGTGCGGGCCGACGACATCGACCTGGAACTGTGACCGACGAGCCATGGGACCGCCTCGACCCGGTGGTGGTCCACCACATCGTCAATACCCTCGGGTGGCCGGGTCTGCGACCCTTGCAGGAACAAGCGATCGCCCCCCTCCTCGACGGCGAGGACGCCGTGCTCCTGGCACCGACGGCCGGCGGCAAAACCGAGGCAGCGTGCTTTCCGTTGCTCAGCGCGATGTCCCAGCAACAGTGGACCGGCACCTCGATCCTCTATCTGTGTCCGCTCAAAGCGCTGCTGAACAATCTCGCCGTCCGGGTCGACGGGTACGCCCAGTGGCTGGGTCGCACGGCCGCACTGTGGCACGGTGACATCACCAATTCCGTCCGCGACCGCATTCGCCGCGAACACCCCGACATCCTGCTCACCACGCCGGAATCCTTGGAAGCCATGCTGATCGGCACCAAGACCGATCACCACCAGCTCCTCGGAAACATTCGGGCAGTCGTGATCGACGAGGTACACGCCTTCGCCGGCGACGACCGCGGCTGGCACCTGCTCGCCGTGTTGGAACGACTGCAGCGGGTCACCGGGCAGCCGATCCAGCGGATCGGTCTATCGGCCACCGTCGGCAACCCCGACGACCTGCTCACCTGGCTGCAGGGCTCCGGCGCGGGCGTCCGACCAGGTCGGGTGGTCGCCCCCGGAGTGACGCTGCCACATCCCGGATCCACTTCCGCGCCGCCCCCCGGACACGTCGAACTCGACTATGTCGGCTCGCTGGAGAACGCCGCCAAAGTCATTGCGACACTGCATCGCGGTGAGAAGCGTTTGGTGTTCTGTGACTCACGCCGACAGGTCGAGGAGCTGGGTGCGGCACTTCGGACACGACAGGTCACGGTCTTCCTCTCCCACGCGTCACTGTCAGTCGACGAACGCACCAGGGCCGAACAAGCTTTCGCCGAGGCACGCGACTGTGTCATCGTGTCCACGTCCACCCTTGAACTCGGCATCGACGTCGGCGATCTGGACAGAGTCATCCAAATCGACTCCCCCGCAACAGTTGCGTCGTTTCTGCAGCGCATCGGCCGCACCGGCCGCCGAGCAAACGGCACCCGCAACTGCTTGTTCCTGGCCACCACCGACGATGCACTGCTGCAAGCCGCGGGGCTGTTGCTGCTCTGGGGGCGCGGATGGGTCGAACCGGTCACTCCCCCACCAAAACCGCGCCATCTGGTCGCGCAGCAACTGCTCGCTCTCACCCTGCAACAGCACAGCATCGGTGATCGCCGCTGGCCGCTGGAATGGAACGACCTGGCACCGTTCGACATCTCCGCCGCACCCATCCTGCGTCACCTGATCCACGAAGGTCACCTCGAGGACGACGGTGGACTGCTGCACATCGGCCCCGCTGCCGAGAAACGTTTCGGCAAACGCCATTTTCTCGACCTGACCGCCGCCTTCACCGCGCCCCCACAATTCACAGTGCTCGCCGGACGCCAGGAGATCGGGCACACCGATCCCTCCGTGCTCACCGCCGAAACCGCCGGTCCCCGTATCTTGCTACTCGCCGGACGCAGCTGGCGGGTCAACTACATCGACTGGTCACGTCGACGCGCATTCGTCGAACCCGCCGACGCCGGCGGTGTGGCGAAGTGGTCCAACACCGGTTTGCGCGGATTGTCGTTCGAGCTGACGCGGGCAATTCGGGACGTATTGCTCGGGACGGATCCCCCGGTCGATCTCACTCGGCGAGCGCGCAATCAACTCGACGATCTGCGGGCGACCAAAGGAATCGGAATCGCGGACCGCCACGCCACCATCATCGACCGTGTGGGCAGCGCAGCACGCTGGTGGACCTGGGCAGGCTTCCGCGCCAACGCCACCCTGGCCGCGTCCCTCCCTACCGTGGTGGATCCGACGCAGCGACCCAACGACTTCAGCATCCGATTGCGCCCCGACCTCACCGCCGGGATGTGGCACGACGCACTGGCCGAGCGGCGTGCCCAGGATCCAATCGTGATTCTGCCCCAGGCCGACGAACGCGCGACCCGCGGACTGAAATTCTCGGATGTGCTGCCCGACAACCTGGCTGCCGCCACGATCTCCGCGCGACTGGCCGACGTGGACGGCGCCCTGCGAGTCCTCCAGGAGCCGGCCCTGTTTCATATCAGCCAATAGCCTGTCAATGGCTCTCGAGCCACTGACACGGCGGCGACGCAGCCCCAATTCCGGTCACAAGAACCACCCGACATCAGCGTCGATAGCATCGACGCAGGCGCAATTGCATTGAACAGTGAGTAGCTGCTCCGGCGACTCGACCGAATCGTGGGACTTGAAAAGACTTGTGAATCTGAGGGATTCGACGAGCTTCTCCATCCGCCGCGTCGAAACACCCAGCAGATAGCAAGGTCGCCACCACCGACGTCAGGGCGCGTTCGGCGCGTTTGCGGCGTTCGAGCAGCCAGTCCGGGAAATAGCTGCCCTGCCGTAGTTTCGGATTGCGACGTCGATGGTGCCGACGCGGGTGTCGAAGCCGCGGTGGCGGTAGCCGTTGCGGTGGTTGGTCCGCTCGTCGCTGCGTTCGCCGTAGCCGGCACCGCAGACCGCGTCGGCTTCGGCGCCCATCAGGGTCTGGACGAAGCTCGACAGCGGTGCACAGCAGATCGGGCTGGATTGCGGTCATCGCGTGAAATCTCCTACGAGAGACTGTGGAAGGTCCTTCGAGGATCACGCGGTGACCGCCTTGCTGTCCGGGGAGTACGCCAGACTCGGCGACCGATCAGGCCGCCGACGCGTACACCATCTTGCTGAACTCAACCCGGGCAGGTTGCCGAATCTCCGATCGGCGTTGTTCGGATCGGTAGATCAGCGGCAGTAGTCGCATATTCCGCTCGCGGGGAGCTGTGTGTAGCAGCCGCGGCAGAGCGCCGGCGGGGTCGGCTGTGCCTTGGCTTCCGCCCGACGGGCCGCAGCGACGCGTGGGGTCAAGGTCGGTACGCCATGGTCGTCGGGAAGGTCGGCTCCATAGTGTTGATAGCACTGCCACCGGGCGTGTGCGGCGTGCATTTCCAGATCCTCTGGGATAGGTAGCCCGGCGAGTTCGAGGACATACTTGTATCCCTCGCCGACTGTCTGATCCTGCCGGACACACAGGGCGGTAAGGGGTGGCTCGCACGCCCCGTGGCAACGGTCGGCGACCCTCCCCAGAACGCTCCCGATCCAATTGCGCATCTGCGAGCGAGTGCGGATGCCTGACATTTTCTGGACCTGTTCAGAAAGTTCCTTGTAGGTGATGAAATCGTTGAACCGCGTCGCGGTGTCGACGAGCACCTCATGCGCGGCCAAGGCCCAATGCCGCTTAGCTCGCCCCCTGTAGAGCTGTGACCGGCGGTTTTGCGGATGGTCGTCGTTGTGTCGGCGTGATGCAGCTTTGGTTGGCCAGCCGGATGGTAGCGGGTCCGGTGTGACGGGTTCCCTTGTCTGCCTTGCGTTTTACTCGGAAGCTGTTGTGTCTGGCGCGTTTGACGACGCGGGGGTAGGAGCGGTGGCGGCGGGGGTTGAGGTGGCGTTTTGCGGTGATCTGTTCGGCGAGTTCGGTGTGGAGCTCGAGTTGGCGGTCAGGGGGAAAAACCGTCCGGGCCTGCGATGGTGTCGCGGGCGAGTCGGACGGTCTGGGTGAACTTCACGCGGTCGGGATCGATGCCGGTCTCGACCGCGGCCCGGCAGATCAGCGAGCAGATCGCGTAGTGGGCGATGAGGAATCCGTATATTTCCTGGCGGACCATGTCCGGGGTTTGCGAGCGCAGGGTTTTGGCGGGGCCGCGGAGCTGCGTCTTGATTTGCCTGTTCGCGGCTTCGTGTTCCCAGCGTTGGTGATAGGCCTCGGCCAGGATCAGCGAGGGTGCCTCGTGCGGGTCGAGGATGGTGGTGAGCAGGCAGATCAGCTCACCGCCTTCGCCACGGTCGGTGATCTCGTACTCGATGACGCGGGCGAAACGAGTCCGGTCCCAGTCCAACTCCTCCCCGGCTATGGCCGCCTCCAGCAGCTCGGCCCGCATTTTCGCCGGGGTTTTGGGCGCGAAAAGCAGTGTCACATAGGAGCCGTCACCGAGGCGGTCCACGATCGGCAGGTCCATAATGTCACCGAGACGCCACAACAGGTCGGCGTCGGTGTCGGCGCCCTGGCACCACAGTTTGAAACTGTAGAACCCCTGGTCACACACCAACATCATGCCGGGTTCGAGTAACCAGATCAGTTCGGCCGCGCGGTGCGTTCACCGGTGCCCTTGCCCACGACCGGCCCGATCACCGCGCCCAGGCTCACATGCGAGCCGCATTCGGTCAACGTCACCACCCGTGCCTGTGGCAACACTCCCTTGCTCGGTTTACCGAATTCCGTTGCGTTGGCCTCGGTGTCGGCCACGTCGAACACCATGCCATCAATCGAGACCAGCCTGCGTCGCGCGTAGAACGCGTCCAGGGTCAGCCGCGACGCCACCGGCACCGCGATCCGCTCGAACAGTGTTTTCATCGGCTCGAACCCCAGCCGCTGCCGGGCCTGGGTGATCCCACCCGAGGTCGGCAAACTCCACTTCGGATCCCAACAACGCCAAAGCCGCAGCGGCCCAACCAGTTTCCGCATCACCCCCTCGTAGTCCACACCTGCGAACAACGCCAACGCGACCACGAAATACATCACCAAATGCGGCGGCAACGTCCCACCACGACGCTTGGGCGCCTTGCCGTGCTCGGAAATCGCCATCTCCACCGCATCACGGTCCACCACAGCGGTCAACACACCCAACAACACCTGATCGATCAACGACACCGCACCCACATCCACCACGTCGGCGACGCTAACCCCAGCACCGACACGATCCGGCACCGACACGCCCAAAAACGCTCCACACCAACCAGTCTCACAGACCAACCAGCTGGCACTACATCGCAATCATGCCGATGACCTGCGAAAACACGTCAAGCTAAGTGGCATTGGGCCAAGGCCCACGCAAAGAGGGCATCATTGAAGGACACGGCAGAGCCGTCGACGGTCCGCCACGTGCCGGGCGTCGCGCTGGTGGATTCACTCACCCGGACACGCTATCGCCCCTCCTTTCTACCTTCGCCATCGACCGAAAGCAGTCCCTTGCGGGTGGAGCCCAACGCTGGGTCGACACCGACGTCCACTCGGCCTCGCCGATCGAGTTGTGCTGGACGCTCATTCGCCATTGCCTACGATTGGATCGCGCCCACCATCCGGCGCCTGTATTCGAGCCTTGATGCCAGCGTGTTCTTCGAGGAGACAGAGGAGATTGGCGCCATCGATGAGCTCGATGGGTTTGTTATTTGCGAATTTAAACGAGGCGACTTTCATCGGCAATGCCACTTAGCTTGTACCTGACAGTGCTTTGACCTGCGGTTTCCCTGTTGTTGTGGTGATGAAGCTGTGGTTGGCGAGACGGACGGTGGCGGGGCCGTTGTGTCGGGTTCCTTTGTGGCCCAGGCGTTTCACCGGGTAGCTGTTGTGTCGGGCGCGTTTGACGACGCGGGGGTAGTCGCGGTGGCGGATCGGGTTGAGGTTGCGTCGGCCGGTGGTCTCGGCACCGAGTTCGGCGCGCGCCTGTTGCTGGTGGTCAGGGGGAAAAGGCTTCCGGATCGGCGAGCCTGTCGCTGATGATGCGGAAGGTGTTCGTGAATTTGACCCGGTCGGGGTCGATGCCGGTTTCCTCGGCGGCTTGGCAGATGGACGCGCAGACCGCGTAGTGGGCGAGCGGGTAGCCGTAGATCTCCTGACGCACCATCTCGGGACTCTTCGACCGCAAAACCCTTGCAGGACCGCGCATCTGGGTTTTGATCTCCTTGTTCGCCGCCTCGTGTTGCCACCGCTGACGGTAGGCCTCGGCGAGCATCGGGGCCGGGGCCTTCATCAGGTCGAGATGCTGGTGAGCAGGCAGATCAGGTCCCCGGAGCCTCGATCGGGCACCTCGCACTCGACCGCCCGCGCCAACCGCGCCCGGTCGGATGTGTCGGCGAGGTCATCCCCGGCGCGAGCACGTTCGAGCAGCCGCGCCCGTTCGAGTTTGCCGACACCGGGCGCGAACAACACGGTCAGATACGAGCCGTCCCCGCAGCCGGACACGACCGGCAACGCCATGATGTCGCCGAGCCGCCACAACACCGCGGCGCCGGTCTCCACGGCCTGGCACCACAGGTCGAAACTGTAGAACCCCTGGTCGCACACCAACATCATGTCCCGGGCGAGCAACGGGATCAGCCTCCTTGACCGGCTCGAACCCCAACCGCTGCCGTGCCTGGGTAATCGCCCCCGACGTCGGGAACCGCCACGCCGGATCCCAGGACCGCCAAAGCAGCAGCGGGTCGAGAACCTCGGTCGCGATCGTGGACCGGTCCAGCGCGCGGGCTTGGTGTGCGGCGGTGTTGAGCTCGTACAACGCGTCCAAAGCCGCTTTCGGCCAGGCGTTGGTCGGGTCGGCCTCGCTGGCGGCGACGAGTTCGCGGGCGATGTGGGCGCCGCACAACGCGTGTATGGCAGCGGCGTAATCCTCGCCGTCATACACCGACAGCGAGTCATGCAGCACACCCCGGTATAGGCGGGCAGGATACCGAATTCGTTGACCGCGACCCGGCCCCTCGACTTGTGCAGAAAGTAGGAGGTCAGTGTCGCTGTCGAGGCGACATGCAGCCACATCTTCGTGCCGTTGACGTTGATCGTGGTCTCATCGACATGCAGCAGGTAGGCCCGGACCAGCTGCGCCCGGATCAAAGCGTCGGTATCGACGAGCGCTTCTCCGGTCGCCGCGATTACCGAGCTGATCCATCCCGTCGACGGGCGCGCGCCGGTTATATCGGCGATCAACTCGGCGGCACGAGCAAACGGAACATGCTGATACACAACGAGATAGGTAGCCAACGCCCGCAAGCGCGGGCCGTACTGAACCGGGGCGCTCACCCCCTCCGGGGCGTCGGCTTGTGTGAGGTGACCGCACCCGCACCGCACCGAATGCAGCCGATGCTCGAACGCCATCGCACCGACCACCTCAGGGATGTCGACAACCTGCCGCGCGGACACCTTCCCCGACTCCCGACCGGCCAGATCGTTGCCACAACCACCACATGCAGGCGGAACGTAATCCAACCCGTCGTCGGGAGAATCGCTGCGCCGCAACGTGAAACCCTGCTCGCCTGACTGTTTGCCGGGTTTGCGGTCGGCCTTGCGCTGTTGCGCACGAGACAGACTGCGGTTCAACCGATCACCCGACGGCGGGCGCGAGGAGTTTTGCGAGTTCTGACCCAGACGCCGCTTGAGCTCCGCGACTTCCGCCTGCAACTCGCCGATCAACCGCGCCTGCTCAGCCACCACCACAAGCAACTGCTCGTAGGTGGGCGCGGGATCGGACACCGAGCAAGCCCATCAGTAGCCACACCCGCAGTCAAGCCGCCACACCGACCAAACAGCCAGTCACACAGGCTGAATGGTTACCACAGAACTGGGATGAGATCCGAATGCGCTCGCTGGCAAAGAGATACGGATACGACCTCGCGAAGACCATCGTGTTCACCCCACGAACCCTCGACCCGATCACCCGGTTGATCACCATCGTCCGCCGGACCGACACCGAAGCCGTCTTCACACCCCACCTGAGACACCTCGGAGCCGAGATACCAATCGTCCTGGCCAGCACCTGCGACGTGATCACCGTCGATGACGAGAACACCTACGCAAGATCGCATTTCGGCTGTTCGCTACCAAACCGCGGCAGATGATCGCTGTGGGGAACCCCCGCTGGCCGCGAAGGTACCGTTCACAAGGGCTACCATGCCGGGCACCCGGATGCGCAAATTCGCCGCCTCGCGCTGCGCGCAGGACCGGCTGCAGCAATGGCGGAAAACGCTCACGACTTCAGTCCCCACTGAACCAAAGATACCCATTCCTACGGATAGCGGTTTCGGCGGCGTCGCGCAATACGACGAGCATCTCCGCTTCTTTGTCATTGTTCGGCGACAGGTTTTCTAGTTCGTCCAAGAGCATGGTCAGCTGGGTTGTGTTGAACATTGTGTCCGCGTGCGCGTGAAGACCCCGAAGCATTGAGCCTGCCGGAGCATTCCCGCGATACCTGACAAGCGTATCGTCCGCGTCCCCATATGCCAGGTCGATCCGTTCGTGGATTTGATTTTGAATAATTATGTCGATTCCCAATTCAACTCCTAGCATCTACGGTATCGGATACATGGTAATAATGCCGCCGAATCGGTCGGTAATGATCTTGTATCGGCTGGCGGCGTAACCACCCAACTGCTCTGACACACTGCCGATGACTTTACCGGCGTCAACTTCGCGTTCGAAATTGCCGTCGTGGTTCGGTCCTCGTGCCGGTGAGTTTTCGGCCGCCTCGGCCAGCTCGTCGAGCGCCTCGCCGGTCATCGTGTCAGGCCAGGTGCCCTTTGAAGGATTATAATTGGGAGCGCCTTTGACATGCTTCCCAAGGATGTACTTTTCAACTTCATCAGTCATACCCGGAGCGGGGTTGCCCGGAGCCAGCGGCAAGTTCTCGAATTCGTCTGCGGCGTCGATGAACACCTTCATGCCGATAATCGCGATGAGTTTCGCGGCATCAGCGAAGGTGGGGACTTTGTCGAACGCGGTGACCGTGAAGGCTGCGGCGCCCGCCACTGCTGCCGCCGTGCCGATTATTTTGATGAGTTTGCTTGTGTCGTAGGCGCTTTTGAGCACCCTGGCGGTGTTGCCGGCAATGACGACCACACCGGCGCCGGCGGCGACGTCGCTGAGGGCGGCGGTGATCCAGGTGGCCGCGATACCGATGACGACAGTGGCTCCGGCCGCTATCAGGGCGTTGGTGACCGCGTCCCGGAATTTTTCGCGGACCTCGGAGGTGGCGCTGCTGTATTCCGCGACGGGTGCGGCGAGGTTCAGGGATGCGGAGGCGAGGTGGGTGGCGCCACCGTTGAGGGTGGTGAGGTGTCCGAAGAGGGGGTCGAGGCCTTTCTTGTCCTGGATGTCGTTGAAAAGGTTGCTGATCTCGGTGATCCGAGCACTGGCACCTTTGATGGTGGTGTGTTCGGCGAACGTTTTCCACGTGGATGCGGCCTTGGCGAGCTTGTCTTTGTTGCCATTGGGCAGCTTGCCTCCGAATTCGTCCTGGATCTTTCCGACCAGGGCGTCGTAGAAGCCTGGGACACTGCCGTCGCCCTCGGTGACACCGTCACCGTTCTTGCCGACCGAGGTCGGGATCGACACCTTGTGCTCCGACATCGCCGACACGGTGGGACGGTCGGGCATCGGGTTGGATTTATTGGCCAGCGCCCAGTTGTACCCGGCGGCGGCGAGCATGTACCCCATGTTGGTGAGGGCATCGGCCAGATTCGTGCAGGTCTGCATCGTCTCCTGGGCGACGCGATCGTAGGTCTTCCCCCACTGTTCACAGCCCGCCGTGTCACCGGCCATACCCGCGCACTCACTTTTGACCGCATCGTGGACCGGTTTGTCTGCGGTACGAAGATCAGTGGCGAGGGAGTGGCATTTCTTGGCGGCGTCGTAGTAAGTCTGCCAGTCGATGACCAGTACACCCATGTTGTTCTATCCCCCGGAGAACATCTTGTAGTTCGTGTCGACGGCGGTGGTGTAGCGCGCGTGGGCTGCCTTGGCCGCGTCGCTCATGTCCTTCACACCCTCGACGAATTCCCTTGCCCCAGTGACCCATTGAGCGTGGGACTCGGTATATGCCTGGGCGGCAACGCCTTCCCAGCCGCTACCGGCCAGGGTGGCGACCCGATCGTCGATCTCATCGAGATGCTCGCCGATGAACCCGGCCAGCCCCGACAGGCGGGCCACGATCTCATCGAGATAGTCCAGATCGACCGAAAACTGGGAGCTCATGGCAGATCCAAACTCGAAGTGTTCAATACAGCGGCGTTGCTCTCATCTCGGGCCTGGTAGGTGTCGGCGGTGACGCCCAGCTTCTCCGCCATGCCGGTCAGGGCGGTCATGATCCGGGAACCGCCGTCACGCACTTCTGTCCAGCCCTCAGAGAATTCCGTGGCCGCATCACCGGTCCAGCTACCATCAGTCAGCGAAGCGACATCCTTAGCCGCGGAGTCCAGTGCCGATCGCAGTGCTTCGGCCAACTCGTAGACGTACTTGCCGACCTCGCGCACCTTCTCGGGCACCACCGAGAGGTTCTGGCCAGAGGCTGGTGTCCCCCCATCACTCATGACGCGAATCCTAACCGATGCCCGTTGGTGACAGCGCATAGAGCGAGGTGGGAGATCTTGGTCGGTTGCGGGCCGCCGGCACCCGTGGGGGACTTCGGCGGCGATAATGATTAAGCCTCGATCCCTGGATGGGTGCGCTATTAGGGGCCGAATGCCGTCATGTACAGATCTGTCTTCCCCGTGCGGGCTGCGAACTCCTGTGCCGCTCGGACATGGTCGGCCGCTGCGGGGTAGTTCAGCGTCCGGGCGTCCTTGATCGCGCTGGCCAGCGCGCTCGAGCCTCGAATCTCGGGTGACGCTAGCTCCGGGGTGCGAAGCGTCGAGACATTCATGCTCGACCTCGTCTGCACGCTCGCCGCGATCAAGGCCGGGGGGCGAGGACCACGAATCCTCGTCCACGACAGCCACTTATTCGATGCGATCGACTCACGTCAGGTGGCATCCTGCCTGAACATCGGAGCCCGGCTCGCCAATGAACACGGATTCCAGTACATCGTGGCGCTCAACTCCGACTTCCTCGACAGCGTCGAAGCGCAGAGCGACAGAGCTTTCGACGCCGGGCCCTACATTCTCGACCAGCGACTGACCGACGAGACAGACACCGGCGGGCTGTTCGGCTTTCGTTTCGATTAGTCCCAAGTGCGTCTGGTCGTGAACGCCCCGAGCAGGTCATGCGCATGACACGCACCCGCACGAATCGCGCCACCGAGAAACGATCAATCGAAACCGTGTACACGATCATCATCCTGTCGACTACCGACGCCAGACCCGAGCAGATAGCAGGATTCCTCGTCGGCGTCGCCGCTGGCGCGATTTTCACCTAGCGCCCGCGGTTACGGCAGATTCATGGTCGTCAGTTGAGCGAAACAGCCCGTCAAGCACCTCACGCGCCACCACCAACCATTCGCCCGTGTTCCTCGGCACGTGTCCGGGAGAGATCGGCCGGTGGCGTCAACTGGTTCGGAGAACCTCGATCTGGGCCGGTTCCGGCAGAGCGCGAGGGCGCTCATCAGTATACCAGGCGTACTCGATGCCACTGAGCCACCCGTTCTCGACCCACAGGATGACTTCGCCGACCGGTGATCCGTTGCGGTCGGTGACCGCGCCATTGGCGAAGATCCCATCGGCGGAGCCGGCTGCCTGCGCGGCCCCCGGCCGCACAGCCAGATCGACGCTGGGTGACCCGACGCCCCAGGTCGCGACGACCTGCGTATACGGGATCTGCGTCCGGAACTCGTCAGCGCCAGCACCGCCGACGGACAGCAGTTTGGTGACGACATCGGATTCGAGGTCGGTCAGCGGTCGTGGCTGAATGGGTGTGGTGCTCATCGATCTCCTCGGATCCTTCGCTGTGTCAGGGAATGTAGGCGGTGCCGATTTTGAACACACCGTCGATCATCGCGCCGCGAATATGAACGGTCTCACCATTGATGGTGCGCACCAGAGGATTCGAAGCATTGTATACGCCGTTGGGAACCCCCTGAACACTCTCGATGATCTTGGTCATCGTCGCCTCTTCGCCGCCCAGTGACTTCACGAGATTGTCCAACTTGTGCTTCGGCACGAAGACATGGCCCATCGCCTCCTTGTCGAGCGCGTAATCCAGAGAGCTCTTGAGCTTGTCGCGTGCGGCCTTGGCGATATCGGCTGTGCGTTGCGCGAGGAGGTCGGCAATGCGCTGGATTGCGGCGCGTCTGGCATCGAGATCGTCGCCAGTTTGGGCGACTTTCTCGACGAATTTGGCTGCGCGTTTGGCGGCGAGGACGCGGTCGACATACTTCTTCATCTTCAGCGCGAGCTTGCCCGCCTTGGCGGCAGCGATGGCGGCGGTGCCGAATCCGGCTGTCAAGGCGCCCGCGATGAGCCCGAGGAGTAGCTATTCAGCTGTCCCCCTTGGGGTTTGATGGCGTGTCGGTTGGATTGTGATGGCCTGTCGGGCATAGTGGCGGGGTGTCTGGAGCGTCGTCGGTTGAGCAGCTCGTTGAGCGGGTGGCCGAGTTGACGGCGCAGGTGAGGGTGGTGCTGGCCGAGAACGCGGAGTTGCGGGCCGCGAATGCGGAGTTGCGGGCCGCGAATGTGGAGTTGGGTTCGGAGAACACAGAGTTGAAGGCGCTGGTGGGGTCGCAGTCCGAACAGGCTGCGGCGCAGGCGGATCGGATCGCAGTGCTGGAGCGGCGGTTGGCTGCGGATTCGTCGAACTCGGGGTGGTCGTCGGGGTCGGACTCGCCCTATGACAAGAAACCGGCCAAGAAGCGGTCGTCGCGGACCCGGTCGGGGCGGTCGGCGGGTAAGCAGAAAGGCTCGGCAGGCACGTCGCGGCCACTGCACGATGACCCGAACCACACGATCCGGTTGGAACCGCCCCGCTGCCAGGGGTGTTCGTGTTCGCTCGACGGTGCCGCCGAGGTCGCCTGCGAACGCCGCCAGGTCGTGGACACGGCACCGGCGGCGGCGCCGGTGATCACCGAGTATCGGCGTATCGCCCGCGAATGCGGGTGCGGGACAGTGACTGCCGGTGACTGGGCCGATGCGGCACCCGAGCATGTCGCGGTGATCGCGGCGGCGGGGTCGCCGGTGCGGATCGGGCCGGTGGCTCTGGCCCGGGCGGCGTTGCTGACCTGCGGGCATTACCTACCGATCGGGCGGAGCCGGGATCTGTTCGTCGCACTGTGCGGCCTCGATATTTCGACTGGCTGGCTGGCAGGGGTGCGTGGCCGCGCCGCGCGGCTGCTGGAACGACAGTTCTCCGTCCACATGCGAACTCTGCTGGCCACCGCGCCGGTGTTGCATGCCGACGAAACCACCGGCCGCGCCGCCGCGGAGTTGAAGTACGTGCACGTCGCCTGCACCGACTATCTGACGTTGATGCACGTCGGTGGCCGCTCCGCCGACGATATTGATGCCGGTGGTGTGCTCGGCGAGTTCACCGGGGTACTGGTCCGCGACGGCTACGCCGGGTACGCGCACCTCAAAGCGGCCCACGCGTGGTGCGGTGCGCACCTGCTGCGCGACTTGCGGTCGATCCACGATGCCGATCCAGCCGGGCAGGTATGGGCGAAAGCGATGATCGACTGCCTGCTCGACGCCCACACCGCCGCTGGCCGGGCCCGCGCCGCTGAGGCATCGGCTCTCGACGCCGACACCCTCACCGGGATCCGCCGCGCCTACGCCGGTGCGATCGGGCTGGGCCGCGACGACAACCGTGACCGGAAAACTACCTTGGCCGCCGACGCCCGCAAGCTGGTGGCCCGGTTCACCCGCTACGAAGACATGATCTTGCGGTTCGCGACCGACCTGACCGTCCCGTTTTCGAACAACGAAGCCGAAAGAACGCTCCGACCAGTCAAAATACAGCAACGAACCAGTGGTGGAGCATGGCGAACCTTGCAGGGAATCACCGACTTCGCGATCGTCACTTCCTACCTCGACACCGCCCATAAATGGGGCCTCGACAAACTCGACGCCCTCACCCAACTGTTCACCACCGGTCCGTGGCTACCGCCTGCCCTCACACCCGCAGCCGCCCCATAACCACGCACGCATACCACACCGACCACCGAAAACCTCACCACCCCAGGTGAATAGCTACCCCGAGGACGACCGTTTCGGCGACTTCCTGGGCGAGGTCCTTCGCGAGATCGACCAGCAACTGGCCGAGCTGTGTCCGGAATTCCAGGATCGCGGAACGGTGCTCGCGGCAGGACTTGGCGAGGTCCTTGTAGAGGGTGAGGACCCCTTCGGCCGACTTCTTCAGTTCGCGAATGTCCTCATCGACATATGCTGCGTCGGGCGTGGTTTCGCTTTCGAAGGATTTCGCGAGCCGGTCCAGCAGGGTCGGCAGGTTGCCGATACCCGACTCGGCGGCAAATTTGTCCCAGGTGTCCGCGGCGGTCTGCAGATCGTTCGGTTCGCCGTCGGGCATCGAAACGCCGAATTCCTCGAGCGCCGACACTGCGAATCCGATGTCGTCGAACAGACCGCTGCCAGGGCCACCTGCCGAAGGTGGGGGCGCCAGGCACGGAGCCCACGCCGGGGCGAGCTGGGTCGGTTTGGCCGGTTCCGGCCGTCCGGTGCTGGCGACGTAATCGGCCAGAGCATGGTTGTAGCCGAGCTCCCGCAGGATGTTGGAGTAGTTGCCCATCGCGGTGATGAGCAGCTGGGTCATGCTCATCGCCGTCATGACGGTCGAATCGTAGGAGGTAGCCCACGCCTTGGATTCGCCGACGTTGCCGCCCATGTTGGCGGTATCGCTCAAGGCGGCGATCTGCGTGGAGTACACCCGCTGATACTCGGTGGCATAGGAATGCAACGACGCCCCGGCAAGCGAGTACACGGTGGGATCGACTACCAGGGTCGTCATGAGGTGCTACGCCCTGCCCAGCATCGAGAGGTTCGCGGCGATGGCGGCGTTGTATCTGCCGTGAGCGTCCTGGACTGCCTGCCGCATAGTTGCGATACCGTCGGCGACATCGGTTGCGCCGGTGTGCCATTCACGGAATGCCTCGGCTTGGGCGTCGGCGGCGGCGCCGTTCCAGTTCCGCTGGACAGCCGAAACCCGTTGCTGCAGCCCGTCGAGGCTGTCGTTGAGAAACCCGATGAACCCGGACACGCGGGTGACGATCTGTTCGAGTTCGTCGAGATCGACGCGGAAAGGTTCTGCGTTGTCAACCATCACAGCTCCGGCAGGTCCAGGGACGTGGTCAGGGCGGAGGTTGCCGCCGCTCGTGCACCGTCCTGGTCCTCGAGGGTCTTGCTCGTGACACCGAGCAGTTCGGCCATGTCGGCCAGCGCGTCGAGGATGGTATCGGCGCCCTGCTTGGTTTCGGTCCAACCCGCGTTGAACGAATCGGCGGAGATGCCACGCCAATTGGACAGCAGCGTCGCGATATCGGTGTCGAGGGAGGTGAGACCGTTGACGAGGGATTCAGCTACCTGCTGAAGGTAGCGTCCGGCGTCGGTGACCTCGTCGGGGACCAGGGCGAAGTCGGTGCTGGTCGAGCCGGGTTGGCTTGTCATACGTCAGTCCTCGAATATCTGGGCAGATCACCATGATTAGACGTGAGGCGATGCGATCCGGTTCCATCGGGTGATGGTGTCGACGCTCACAGCGTTGATGCGCGCCGAGATGATGCTCGGGCGGGATGGATTCGACACTCGGCTGATGCGCCAGCCCTATCCCCGAAAAGTTCCGCGACGACGTCGTGCGTAACCACGGCGACAGGGTCACCGTCGACCAGATCGCCGCCAACTTCGGCGTCCTCCCGAGGACGTCGCGGCTTCCCTTGTCCGTCTGGAAGCGCAGGTCGTACCGCAGACCTGCTGAATCGCAGGCATCATTAGTCCCGGCGGTGAATGGCGGTGAGCATCTCCTCGACGCTCTTCGGTGTCTGAAACGCCATCGCTACGCCTCCGGGTCTAGATGTGCCTCGGGGGCCACAGATCTCATCGCCAACCGCGTCGCCTTGATCACCGCGCGTCCCATCACAAGGTTGCCACCGGCCCCAATCGCCATCCCGGCACCGAACGGCGCCACCCGACCCAGGACCACAATCCCTTGTCGAGCACCGTATCTGGTCACAAAGTTCGCGCCTAGGACTCTATTCACCGAGCGAATGGTGGCGAGTGGAACCGAGTCGGCGAGCAGACGGCCCAGGTGTCCACCTGTTCGACCCGCAGCCTTGCCGACGAAGCCCGAACCGGATCCACCGACGAGGGCCGTCAGCACGACAGCCTTCTGATGCTCGAGGTCGGTGAGTTCGTAGCCGTACAGCCGCAAGACCGACAACACATGTGTAGCAGCGGCTGTCGTGAACCACGCGGCGTCGCCTGCGGTCATCGCCAGTGCCGCACCGGTGCCGACGCCCGGCACCGCGGCCGTCGCACCTGTCGCGGCGCCCGTCGCGGTCACCGTGGACAGCAGGGTCCTCTCGAGCTTCCGCACCAGTTCTTCGGCAGTGGCATCGGGGTGCGCGTGACGAAGGCGATCGACTCGAGCAACGACCAACGGAGATGCCAGCGCCAGCGCACGATCGGTCTTGTAGAGCCCAATTGTGGTCTCCGCCAACGCATTATCATATGCGCCGCCGACCGAACCGATCGAGGAAACCATGCCCGACAGTAGCAGCGCTCTCGTAATCGATCGGAATACTTCGTGCCCCGTCATGCTCTGGATAGCCGAGCAGCTCTTCGGGTTACCCCGAACCATGTTGCGCCACAAGGAGAAATCGTTGCGGCGATCCCACAACCCCCATGCTGGAAGGCTAAAACTCGCCGACCGGAATCACATCGTAGACACCAGGCTAGCGGGCGTAGCACCAACGCAGTCCCTATTCACAAACAAGCGTCCCGGTCGCGAGACGGGCCGATATGACCGCCACCACGCCGACCCCCAGACCGCGCTGCGATGTCAACAACCCTCCAGTCCGTGTCGATTGCGAACCACCCCATCGGTGCCGCCCGAATCATTGATTCGAGACGAAGATCCGACCCACATCCAGCGTCTGGAGGTGTCGCCGCACACGTTCGGCGAAGCCGTCGGCTCCTGCCGCGCGCAGGGCTTCCGGCAGCGCTTTGCCTTTGCGCTCAACCCAGTAGACAAGTTGCTCTTGCGCCACCGCGCGAACAAGCGCAGGCTTCGAGTCGTCGACGAGTTCGAAAAAGGCGTCAGCGCTGTAGACCTCGTAGTTCAGGTCATCGCTGCCATCGAAATCGAAGTCGTCACGGTTCGCCGTCAGGACGATGTCCACCTCCGCGTGGATGGCAGCGCTGTGAACATGGGCGTCGAAGACGTCGGGGTAGGCGAGATCCCGATCGACGGTGTACCGGACGATTTGGCTGTGGTCGCCGAAGGTCTCGATGATGGTTCGCCGTATTCCGCCGACCTGCTGCTCGGCAAGGAATGGGTTCTTCCTGCGGAGGTGGTACAAGGCCTCGGCCATGATGTCCTCGGTCCAGTAGACCTGGAACATCTCGCTACCTCCGCGTAGGTAGAGCAGACAGAGCCAGTCGCGCAGCGTGCGGGAATAGAAGATGTTGGCATCCACCAGAACTCGCTGCACCTGCCTGCCGCCCATGTGGATCATCGTAGCGGGCGCAGGCAGGTCGGCAGCTGGATCTACCGGGTCAGTCCGTGATTCCCCATTGCTCCTCGAGGGCACGCAACTCATCGAAAGCCGCACTCTGACGGGCCAATTGGGCCCGACGGTATTCGATGACATCCCGGCTGAACAGACGAGTGTGCGCACCAACCTTGTGCGACGAAATCTTCTGCTCCCTGACGAGTTTCATCACAGTGGTCCGGGAGATGTTCAGCATCTGCGCGGCCACGGTAGTGGTCACCTCGGCGGGGATGCTGCCGACAGTAACCGTGCAGCCTCGTCCGACGAGATCGATCAGCTGCAGGATCACAGACGTCAGTTCGGCCGGCACAGTCAGCAAGGCATCGGGGCCGTCACCCGCCTGCACAGAAAGCGTCGGCTGGGCATCCCCCAGGAATGCGCGAACGTTACCGGCTTGCTCGACCTCGCGTGTGGTCACCGACACTGTCGCGCGATCACCGCGCAGCAGCGGATCCATGGCCCTCTCCTTCGATTCGGTTGCGGAGCTGGTACATGTAGCAAGCCTAGCGGGCTTCACTTGCATCTACAACGATCTTTCGGTTACAAGTGCAACTTTGCAGGCCGCCGCCGCCGAGCGCTGTTCGTGGTAGCCGGTCATGGCGTCGCGGCCGCCCCCGCCGCAAGCGACGCCCATATTCAGTTGCCCTGGCTGACTCCTGAGCCGGGCGCAGTGCAGGCGTCGGGAGCCGCGCTGGCAGACGGAATCATCGGCACGGTGCTGTGGTCGCGACAGCCGAACACCCCGGTCCCGATAGCCAGCATCGCGAAGGTGATGACGGCGCTGGTCGTGATCAACGCCGGCGACCTCGACCGGACCATTACCGTGCCGCAAGAAATCATCGCCTACGGCACCAAGTACGACGGAAGCAACGCAGGCCTGGTCCCCGGCGAGGTGCTCACCGCGCGACAGCTCCTATACGCGATGATGCTGCCGTCCGGCTGCGACGCCGCCTATACCCTTGCCGAGGCCTACGGGCCCGGCCAAGACGGCTTCATCGCCAAAATGAACGACACCGCGCATCAAATGGGCCTGGCGGGAACACATTTCACCGATCCCAGCGGGCTGCCCGCCCCCACCGACCACTCCACCTACTCCACACCGGCGGACCTGGTGGCCCTCGGTCTGCGTGCGATGAGCCTGCCAGTGTTCCGCGACATCGCCAGGTCGCAGAGCTATCACCTGCCCGCCGGCCCGGGCAACCGCGCTCACCTCTGGCAGACCACGAACTTGCTGCTGCACGACTATCCCGGCACTATCGGCATCAAAACCGGATCCACCGACGCTGCGGGAACCTGCCTGCTGTTCGAGACGGTCAGGGCAGGAATACCGCTGATCGGTGTGGTCCTGCACAGCTCACCCGACAGCGCGGTCGCCGCAAAGGACGACGCCGAGCGCATGTTGAACTGGGCCTACGACCCGATCCTGAACGCGCTGCCGATCAGCTAGCTAGAGCGCCGAATGCGGCAGGCTTGCCTGCGGATCCCGGTGCGCACCATGCCAAGAAGTCCGACGCGGAGGATGTCTGTCTCGAGTCAAGATCTTGGCAGGTTCGGGTGGCCGCAAGTTGATGGCCGAGCCGACGTCACAGGCACTCACGATCGCCGGCACGAGTGAGCGCTCATGCCGATTACCGGTGATCAGGTGCGGTCGCCGACTACGGCGGGTGGAGTCCCGATGACCGGCCCACGTATATTGCACCACCACTCGTGGTAACTCTCAGTTGCCGAGTACAGACCCGAGCCTCAGCGTTCCGGAGATCGACGATCCGACGCACTGGCGCACGGCGACGCAGGAGTGTGCGCAAAGCCTGCGCGCGATGATCCTGCGGCACCCGTGGTTGGCCTCGACGCTCGGCCAGGTCGGACTGTCCTATCTGGGCCCGAACGTGATGCGGCTCAACGGTCGCATGGTCGGGTTGTTCCAGGCGGGCGGATTCCCCGGCGACGAGGCCAGCGACTGCATCGGCACAGTGATCAGCTACGTGGTGGGCATGGCATCACCGAGGCGGCATGGCTGAGCATGCTGGCGCGCAGCGGACAGACTCGATCTGAGTGGGTGTGGGTTACCACAACCGAACCCCCGTATCGGCTACGGTTCACGTCGCACCAACCTGCGTGATCCCTCAGCTTGATTTTTAACCTCTAACTGGCAGCCGTGGTGGTCTTACCGACCGCCTGGTGTGGTGCGCGTCGGATGTTTTTTGCGCCGGGCGGGCGTCCGGGACCCGGCCGTGAGGGTTTCGGCGCGCGGGCCGGAAGAGCGGTTGTCGGGCGGAGGTGGCGAAATCCCCTGCGGACGCGGGCTGGGGTGAGGCGGCTGGGGCTGGTTGGTTTTCTCTCCCAGGGGTGGCGGAGGTCTTCGGTGAGTCCTCGGGCGAGGCGGAGTTGGGTGTGTGCGGCGATGATGAGCCAGGTCCAGCGGTCGGCGGCGGCGGAGTCGCGGATACGCGGCTTGGTCCACCCGAGGGTCTGTTTCAGGAACCGGAAGGTGTGCTCGATGTCGAAGCGCCGCAGGAAGGTTCGCCAGATTCGGTCGATAATGGCGGGGTCGGCGATGTCGGGTTGCGAACACCATAGCCACAGTGGTTTCGGGTTGCGGTCGCCGGGTAGCCGGTCCACCCGAAGCCCGATGACGACGCCCTCGATGATCGGCAGTTCCCCGTCGTGGTAGGCCCAGGATCCTCGGCGGGCGAGTTTGGGGTGCAGACGGTTCCATGCCGTCGCACGCACGGCGCCGTAGCGGTCGGTGTCGGTGGTGGTGACGACAGCGGGCTCGGGATGGGTCCCGGTGTCGGACAACGCGAAGTCGGGGCCGTGCTTGGCGGGACGGCCCCTCTTGCCCGCACGGGGTTCGGCGGGGAAGGCCAGGACGCGGTCGGAGCGTATTCGCCCGATCAGGACCACGGGCAGATCCGCGAGCTCGTATGCCAGGCATGTGATGTCGTAGCCCGCATCGAACACGATCTTGATGTGCGGGTCGCCGGGAACATGGAGGTCGGCGGCTTGCAGGCGTTGCACGACTTCCCGGATCTGGGCGGCGGTGACCTCGGTCGCGTCGTCGTCGGGGTGCAGCCGTATCGCGTCGAGGATCGTGGTCCAAGAGGTCCGGCCGGGCTCCAGCGCGGCGACGTAGGAGAACAGCCAGCCCGGGATCATCTGCGCTTGCCCCCTGCCACGGCCATAGACATGGCAGAACGATCGATCGGGGCTGGTCGCCGCGTCGGGACGCAGCCACGGACTGGCATCGACGGCCAGCATGATCGCACCTTCGTCGTCTCGCCCGACCGTGGTCGTGGCGGTGATCGCGCGCCGGAGCCGGGCGATGTCGATACTTCCGGCGTTCAGACCGTCGTAGAGGGCGCCGTGGCCGCGTCGATATTCCCCGGTCAGACACAGTCCGACCAGCGTGGTGACCGGTCCGTCGTCGCACAGCACCGCGTCGGTGAGTTCGAACAGCGCGTCGGCGCGCGCGGTCAGGCTTTCATAGAACGAATTGCGGAACGCCGCAAGCGATTCCGGTCCCGACGGGCGCGCCGACTCGACCGGACGAAATACTTCGGGCACACTGACAGGCACGGCCACCACAACTTCTCATCAGGCTCTTTAGCGGGAACCCGACGATGATGATGCGGTGGCCGCTCCATGTCACGGCGACACGCCGAAATTCGTCCCTAAATCAACACGGCAGCAACACGTTTCGATGATCGAACCGCTCCAACACCGACCCGGACGGTCGGCGGGCAGTGACCCGGAGGTTAAAAATCAAGCTCAGGTCGAGAGGCGAAGTCTGTTGTCGGTGAACCTGTTCTGGCGTTCGATGTCTGTAGTGGCGGTGTCCCTGCTGATGGCTGTGCCGGCGTACAGCCAGGCGGACCCGGTGGACGACGCGCACCCGATCGGGTTGGACCGGTTCTATCGCCAGCGGCTCGAGTGGAAGCCTTGCGGCGTCGAGAATGTCGACAAGGCCGGTGGCGAGTGCGCGGATGTACTGGTGCCGCTCGACTATGGGAATCCCGACGATCGCACGATGACCGTGGCGATTTCGCGGGTGAAGGCCGGCGATCCGGTGCAGCGGCGGGGAATTCTGCTGTCCAATCCGGGCGGTCCCGGTGCGGAGGGGCTCGACAGTCTGGATCTGCTCGGTGATGTGCTCTCGCCGGAGGTCTTGGCGAGTTACGACCTGATCGGCATGGATCCGCGCGGGGTCGGCGAATCCGGTCGGAGTCCGCGGTGCGGGTGGCCGGTAGGCGAGATGATTCGGTCGGCGGGTCTGGATCCGCTGGGATTCGTGCACGACACCGTTCAGTCCGCGGGGATGGCCGCGACCTGCCTGATTCGTGATCCAAACAAGCTGAGGCAGTTCACCACTCGCAACACCGCGCGTGACATGGACATTGTGCGAGGCGCCCTGGGTGAGGAGAAGGCCAACTTCTACGGCGTGTCCTACGGCACCTACCTCGGGGCCGTGTTCACGCAGATGTTCCCCGAGAGGAGTGACCGCGTCGTGCTCGATAGCACGATCGACCCGGACCGGTACTGGGAGGGCTTGGTTCAGGATTGGGGTCCGGCAGATGAGATCGCGCTGGACGACTGGGCCGGCTGGGTTTCCGGTCGGGACGACGAGTTCCGGCTCGGTGCGACTCCGCAGCAGGTGCGAGCGAAGATCGAGGAGCTCGTTCGTATCGCCGCACGCCAACCGATTGTCATCGATGGGTTTGCCATTGACGATCACTGGCTTCCGTTCATCCTGCACGGATTGCTGATGAACTTCCGGCTGAACGAAGCGATGGCCGCCACTGTGCGGGAGATCGCCGATGCCGCGGGCGGTCCGCCCACTACATCGCGAACACCCCGGCTTCGCGCCATCGTGGAGGCGCTGCGCGACAATGAGAACTCGGTGCTTGCGCAGATCGCCTGCGGCGATGTCGGGGCACCGATTGATCCGACCTGGTACTGGCGCAACATCGAAGAGACCCGGGCCACGCAGCCGGTGTTCGGCGCGCTGGCGAACAACATCCAGCCGTGCGCCTTCTGGCCTCGCCCGGTCGAGCCTGCGACTGTCGTCCGGAATTCGGTGCCCGCGCTCATCTTGCAGGCGACGGGAGACCCCCGAACTCCTTATGCCCACGGCGTCCGATTGCATCAGGACATGTCCGAGTCGCGGATGGTGACGCTGCAGGATGTCCGTATCCACATGACATTCCGGCCCGAACTCAGCGGCTGCGTAAATCACGCGATCAACACATACTTCAGCGTGGGAACCATGCCGGAAACCGACATCACCTGCTACGCGGATCATTCCACGCCCTAGCCCACACCGCTGACCCAGGATGATCGGTCTCATCCGAGCCAGCGAATCGGTCAAGCGGAGACCGTGACAGTTTCGTCGGCGAACTGGGTGCGGTACAACTCCGCATGGCGACCGTCGGCGGCCAACAGCTGAGTGTGGGTGCCGCGCTCCACGATTCGACCGTCCTCGAGCACCAGGATCTGATCGGCCGTGCGAATCGTGGACAGGCGGTGTGCGCGCCCGCCGCCCCGAAGCAACCCGAACCACCGCACCCCGACCTCATGGTGGCGGCCGACGCATAACGTCACCGCGCTCCAGGAACGCGAGCGGACTCCTCTCGAAGGTCAAGCGCGAACCAGACGACCGAAGCGGAAAACTGCGTCCGAATCATACGTGCCGGGAATCTCGCCCGGTCTCGACGCCCACCCCGGAGGAGCCGCCGGTGACGATGGCACGCTTGCCGCTCAGGTTTGCTCTGTCCTCCTCCGTTCAGCAGTCCTCGACGTCCCGGTCAGCGTAGATGCCGTGGAGCATCCCGGTACCCTGACCGATCTCGATGAGGTAGCCGTCGGGGTCGCGGAGATAGCACCGGATCTCGGCCTTGCGGTCGAGTGGTTCGGTAAGGAATTGTGCCCCTTTGGATTTGGCGTCGGAGTAGAACGCGGCGATATCGGCGACCCGCACGTTCAAGAATGACGAGATCGGATCACCTGGCTCCGGGGCAGTCAGGGTGACATCGGGTTTGTCCGGGGTCGGGCCGCCGCCCGGATTCATGATGATCCAACTGTTGGCGACCTTGATGATGGCCGGGTTCTCCTCCAGCACGACCCGACCGCCGAGAATGTCGGCGTAGAAATCGCGCGAGCGAGCCACGTCGCGCACGGCCAGGAAATGCGTCAAGACCAGTCCCTGTTCGGGAGCGGGTAGGTCGTTCCGGTCGGTCATGATTCCCTCCAACGATTCGGCTTGGTGTCACGCCTTCAGAAAGGCGAGCAGGTCGGCGTTGACGGTCTCCGCCTGGGTGGTAGGCATGCCGTGCGGGAAGCCCTCGTAGGTCTTCAGCGTGCCGTTCCCGAGAAGCTGTGCGGACAGCGGGCCGGAGTCCTGGTACGGAACGATCTGATCGTCCTCGCTATGCATCACCAGCACCGGCACCGTGATCGTCTTCAGGTCTTCGGTGAAATCGGTCTGCGAGAAAGCGACGATGCCGTCAAAATGCGCCTTCGCGCCGCCCATCATGCCTTGGCGCCACCAGTTTTGGATGATGGCCTCCGACGCCTCCGCGCCCGGTCGGTTGAAACCATAAAAGGGGCCCGAGGGCAAGTCGCGATAAAACTTCGCGCGATTCGCCGCGAGTTGCGCCTGCATGTCGTCGAAAACTTTCTTGGGAAGGCCGCCTGGATTGGTCGCCGTCTGCACCATCAGCGGCGGCACCGCACTGATCAGCATCGCTTTCGCCACTCGGCTTTCGCCATGGCGTGCCAGATAGCGCACAACCTCCCCACCGCCGGTCGAATGGCCGACGTGCACGGCATTCCTCAAGTCGAGATGCGCCGTCAGGGTCGCAAGATCGTCGGCATAGTGATCCATATCGTGGCCTTCACCGGTCTGGGTCGATCGGCCGTGGCCCCGCCGGTCGTGGGCTATGACGCGATAGCCGTGCTGCAGGAAGAACAGCATTTGGGTGTCCCAGTCATCGGCTGATAGCGGCCAGCCGTGGCTGAACACGATGGGCTGACCCGTGCCCCAGTCCTTGTAGAAGATCTCCGTGCCATCAGCGGTGGTGATCGTGCTCATGTGACCTTCCTTCTTTGAAGACCTACCGAATGACGCACCGGCCCGCTACCGAAGTATGCCCGTTTGCACAGCCGCTTTCACATGTCTGTGTCTACAGCGGATTTTTGTAGATTCTTATCATCGAGTCACGACTGATCCGGCGCGCGCCCTATATGACTAGGACTCGAGATTCGTGGCCGGCGCGACCGAAGTGCCGGTAGACGCGGCCGCATACGCGTCACCGTGCGTCCAAAGGGCTCAGTATGCGGTAATGTCTCGGATCACGAAGTCGACATTACACCCGATCCCCGGGCACCTTGCCCCAGGAGAATGCCATGGCGATAGTCGGTTTTGTGGGCCTCGGGGACATGGGTTCTCGTATGGTGCCCCATCTGTTGCGCTCCAACCATCGAGTAATTGTCTTCGACGTCGTAGCGGACCGAGTTGATGGGATGACAGCGCTGGGGGCGGTATCGGCTGACAGCCCGGCTGTGGCCGCACGCGACGCGGATGTGGTGATCAGTGCCGTGATGTCCGCCGACATACCAGCGGCACATCTGGGACAGAATGGCATCCTCGCCGGAATGCGGCAGGGAGCAGCCCTGGCTGTTTCGTCGACGACGACCCCGGAGATGCTGCAATCGATTGCCTCGCACATGCCGGCAGGCGTTCACCTTGCCGACGCCCCGCTCATCGGAGGGGTGCGTTACGCGTCGGAAGCCGCGCTGACCGTGTTGCTGGCGGGTTCCGACGACGCGATGACCTTGACCGAACCGATCCTCGCAACTTTCGGGGATGTTGTTCGTGTCGGCCCGCTCGGATCCGGCGTCGCCTACAAACTGATCACCAATGTTGTCGTCATGGCTGCGGAGGCGGGGTTGCGCGAAGCCCTCGACCTGGCCGACATGCTCGGTGGTTCGTACCACACCACGCTCGACCTACTGGCCCGCGGTCCGATGGCGGCGGTGGTGAAGCGTGCGTTGGATCGCGACAATCCCCGCGCCCTGCGCGATTCGGCCCTTGATTTCGATGTGCTGGTGGCTGCAGGCGGAGAAGACAACCTGCCGATCTCGGCGGCCGGCCGTCGTCGGCTCTGGGCCGCTGCCGAAGCCGCTTCTCCACCTCCGGTTTTCGTCGACCTGACCTCCCACACCACAGCCCTTCCCAGGTTCCGCAGCGAATAGACGCCACTTCGGCCGCGCCGACTGTTCGAAGCTTTTGTGCTTGAACTGGCGCAGCATCAACGCTCCCCGAACTCGGAGGCGACAAATGTCTGAGTGTCGAGTATTCGGTGCCGCGGGTTGCTGTAGCGCTCGAGGATGCGCAGGGACGAAGAGAGAACGGGGCCCTGACCGGTCCGGCGCTGACATTTACCCCGGATGCGTGGGATGCCTTCACCGCAGAGTGTCGGCGCCGGCGGTCGTATTGAACGCTCTACTAGTCCCAATCGAAGAACTTGAACGGCAGTAGATGCTTGAACCATCCCGGAGGGATTCCCCAGCCCGGAGGGAAGAAGAAGTGCTTACTGTCCCAGCCGTGGTCCCAGTGCTGATCGACAGGGGTGGGGGCGTAGTTGGTGACCACATCGGCCTGGGCCGGCACGGTCACGGCGGTGACCGGAGCCACCGCAATCGCACCGGCAAGGACGGCCCGAGCCACCGTTTGCCTGGTCATTGCGAACATTGCTGATCCTTCTAATGATCCATTCAACTCGATTGCACCAGGGCTATCCCCGCGCAACGTGCGTGGAAGACTACTCGGTCGACTGCTACTGAATCAGCAGTGGAAATATGGGCCGACACATCCGCAGCACGGCGAATAGCACTGGCAGCGCCACAACCATAACCCCGCCAGATCCTTCCGAGCAATTGATCGCTGCCTTTATCCGGGGTTCCGGTAGCAATCGCCGAGAATCCAACGAAGTTCGGGCATATCCCCTGGTAGGGGTGATCTAGCGGCAATGCCACTTAGCTTGACGTGTTTTCGCAGGTCATCGGCATGATTGCGATGTAGTGCCAGCTGGTTGGTCTGTGAGACTGGTTGGTGTGGAGCGTTTTTGGGCGTGTCGGTGCCGGATCGTGTCGGTGCTGGGGTTAGCGTCGCCGACGTGGTGGATGTGGGTGCGGTGTCGTTGATCGATCAGGTGTCGTTGGGTGTGTTGACCGCTGTGGTGGACCGTGATGCGGTGGAGATGGCGATTTCCGAGCACGGCAAGGCGCCCAAGCGTCGTGGTGGGACGTTGCCGCCGCATTTGGTGATGTATTTCGTGGTCGCGTTGGCGTTGTTCGCAGGTGTGGACTACGAGGGGGTGATGCGGAAACTGGTTGGGCCGCTGCGGCTTTGGCGTTGTTGGGATCCGAAGTGGAGTTTGCCGACCTCGGGTGGGATCACCCAGGCCCGGCAGCGGCTGGGGTTCGAGCCGATGAAAACACTGTTCGAGCGGATCGCGGTGCCGGTGGCGTCGCGGCTGACCCTGGACGCGTTCTACGCGCGACGCAGGCTGGTCTCGATTGATGGCATGGTGTTCGACGTGGCCGACACCGAGGCCAACGCAACGGAATTCGGTAAACCGAGCAAGGGAGTGTTGCCACAGGCACGGGTGGTGACGTTGACCGAATGCGGCTCGCATGTGAGCCTGGGCGCGGTGATCGGGCCGGTCGTGGGCAAGGGCACCGGTGAACGCACCGCCGCGGCCGAACTGATCTGGTTACTCGAACCCGGCATGATGTTGGTGTGTGACCAGGGGTTCTACAGTTTCAAACTGTGGTGCCAGGGCGCCGACACCGACGCCGACCTGTTGTGGCGTCTCGGTGACATTATGGACCTGCCGATCGTGGACCGCCTCGGTGACGGCTCCTATGTGACACTGCTTTTCGCGCCCAAAACCCCGGCGAAAATGCGGGCCGAGCTGCTGGAGGCGGCCATAGCCGGGGAGGAGTTGGACTGGGACCGGACTCGTTTCGCCCGCGTCATCGAGTACGAGATCACCGACCGTGGCGAAGGCGGTGAGCTGATCTGCCTGCTCACCACCATCCTCGACCCGCACGAGGCACCCTCGCTGATCCTGGCCGAGGCCTATCACCAACGCTGGGAACACGAAGCCGCGAACAGGCAAATCAAGACGCAGCTCCGCGGCCCCGCCAAAACCCTGCGCTCGCAAACCCCGGACATGGTCCGCCAGGAAATATACGGATTCCTCATCGCCCACTACGCGATCTGCTCGCTGATCTGCCGGGCCGCGGTCGAGACCGGCATCGATCCCGACCGCGTGAAGTTCACCCAGACCGTCCGACTCGCCCGCGACACCATCGCAGGCCCGGACGGTTTTTCCCCCTGACCGCCAACTCGAGCTCCACACCGAACTCGCCGAACAGATCACCGCAAAACGCCACCTCAACCCCCGCCGCCACCGCTCCTACCCCCGCGTCGTCAAACGCGCCAGACACAACAGCTTCCGAGTAAAACGCAAGGCAGACAAGGGAACCCGTCACACCGGACCCGCTACCATCCGGCTGGCCAACCAAAGCTGCATCACGCCGACACAACGACGACCATCCGCAAAACCGCCGGTCACAGCTCTATAGGGGGCGAGCTAAGCGGCATTGGATCTAGCGGTTGCGCCTCTTTGGACCCGGCGTCACGACCGATAGCACCCTCAGCTGCGGTTGCTTCGATATCCGCCCGATTTTCGGCGAGTACTACGGCGACCCCAACTGGCGTCCGAGGGTCGCTTCTCGGTCCCGGTGGCCCGCACGTTCCCGCTCGATGACTGGCGCACGGCCGCGGACTGAGCCAGTCCGGACAGGCACGCGGCAAACTCGTCCTACAGATCGGCTAGTGCCAGCGGAAAACTGCTCAATAAGCCGCTACCGGATGTTCTGGGCATGTCTCTGCTGCGACGGAGTCCGTTGAGCAGTTCGGCCAGTTGAGGGCTGATCGGGAGTTCGCGAGGTTCACCCATGATCATTTTCTGAACCGACGGGATTGAGCCGGGGCCGGTACTGCTTATCCAAAGAACGAGGTGGTCGGTGAGTGTATGGCGAATCGGGCGATGGCATCGAGGTCGGGCGTGTAGCCGTTGCTGGTGTCCACGGTCAGGGTCGGCACGTCCATGCTGACCGGCACGAAGGACTGCGTGCCGGTGTCGATGGCCGCGACGAGGCCGCTGTCGTCGTGGGCCTGCCTGTGGGGGTCGGTGTCGGCGCGCTGGGTGATGCGGTCGCGCACAATCGCGGTCGGTGCGATGCAGTGGACGATGCGGATGTCGGCGATCTCGGTCAGCGGCAACAGGTTCGGCCGCCACAGTTTGTCCTGGAACGCGGCTTCGGCGACCGCGCTGACACCGCTGCGGGCGAGCAGGGTCAGCACGTCGAAGAAGGTGTGCAGGACAGATCTCCACGATCGTCAGGCCCGTCTCCTCCCGTATCGCTCGGACAGCGGCTGCTGCGGGCATCTCACCTGGCTCGACTTTGCCGCCGGGTAGATTCCAGTACCCGAAGTGGTCACGGACCAGCAAGACCTGACCCACGGGGTTCACGACAAATACTCGGGCGAACGCGATCTGATGCGCACTCACGGCAGAACTCCTTCGTTGATCAGTCGCACGCGCTGCGCGGGTTCAGACGCCGTGGCCAGGGCGGCGGCCAACAGGTCCAGTACTGGCAGGGTGGCTTTCACTCGGCGGTGATCCAGTGGACCTCATGGATTACGCCGTTCTCGATCAGGTAGCGGTCCATCTCGAGGTCGAAGATCGTCTGCGGATCGTTGCGATCTACTCGGTACTCGCGTGCCTGCACGCGCCCGTCCTCGAGGGTCCGCACGTTGGTGTAGCGGCGGATCCCCAGCGGTGTTTCGAACTCCTGGTACATCTTCCACCCGGCCTCGGCGGTTTCGCCTCGCATCTCGGCTGCTCCGAGCTCGAACAGACGCTGTTTCTCACCCGGCTCGAGGTCGTCGAACGGGTCTGTCTCGTCCATGGTCGGATCCCTTCGATCTAATTTCTACTCAGCAGTTTCCGGGGGAGCGCTGGGACACTGGGGTGGTTTCGGGTTTCAGTGCGATCAGATGGGCGAAGCGGGCCGTTTCGAGGTAGGGGTGTCGGTCGGCGAGCAGGTTCTCCAACCGCAGCAGTTCGCCGAAAAACTGAGGGTCGTGTTTGGCCTCGTCGTCGCTGATCAGATCGCATACCGCGCGCACCCCGTAGCGGACCGGTCGGCCCAGGCCTGCGGTGATCATGTCGGCGGCCAGCTCGGTCGCGGTGATCGCGTCGACCTCGACGTTGTAGGTGAGTGCGGGCCGGGTTGGGGCGTCCAGCAGCCGTATCGCCTCGGCGAGCTCCCCGCGCCGCACGGCGGCGATCAACGGGTCGCTGGCGGGGTTGGGCACGAGCACCGACAGCAAGCCCCCGGGCGCCAGGACCGACACCATCGCCGCGAGCACTTCGGCCCGGCCGGGCACGTATTGGAGCACGTTGTGGGCCAGGACCACATCGAACGATCCTTCTGCCGCGACGCCGGCCAGGGCTTCGATGTCGGCGAGGCGTGTCTCGAGCAGTTCCGTGCAACCGTTGCTTCCGGCCAGCGTTATGGCCTCGTCGAGTGATGCCTGGGAGGTGTCGACGATCGTGACGTGGTGGCCCAGGGCTGCCAGGTGCAGCGCGTCCAGGCCGTTGCCGCCGCCGACGTCGAGGACCCTCAGCGGCCGGTGCGGTAGGTGGCGAGCGAGGTTGGTCGCGACCTGCTCGTAGCGCAATCGGCCCCACGGGGTCTCCTGGTAGCGACGGAATGCATCCAAGTGCCGATCGAATTCCGAGACCATAAGGCCCTTTCTACGCGAAAGTCGCTGGTGGTGAACACGAATCGGCGGGCCCGTCAACGGAGATCGGCAGCGCCGAGCACGTCGATCGTTTCCGACCAGGGCCGGGTGGGGGTGCGGGGATCGTCTCGGTGCAGGGTGGCGATCCAGCCATCGGAGAAGCCGCCGTCAGGGCGCAGGCATAGCCCGCGCACGCGGCCCTCGAATCGGAATCCGTTGCGCCACGCTGTTTTTGCCGAGGCCCAGTTGCCGACAGCGGCCTGCCAAGCCATCAGGTGCTGCCCGTCGTGCTCGAAGGCATGGTCGAGGACCAGGCCCAGCGCGATCGACATGAGGCCGGCACCGCGAAAGGCGGGGTGTAGCCCGTATCCGACTTCGGCGGTGCCGTGGCCGGTGGGCCGGTAGTCGATTGTCCCGGCGAACGCGTACTCGCCTTCCTCGCAGCGGGTGGTGATCGCCCAGAATCGCGGCGAAACGGCGCCGGGCTGGGCCCAGCTGCTGCGGGCGAGGTCGAGTAGCTGATGGGCGTGCTCGAGGTTGTAGGGGCGGGGGATGCGGGTGTATTCGAGCATTGCCCGGTCGTGGCACTGCTCGACGATCGCCGGAATGTCCTCGGCTCGGTGACCGCGCAGCACGACCATGCGGTGTGCGTCGGTGAGGATCGGGGCCGCCGCGGGTGTGCTGGCAGTCCAGGATGCGAGCGCGTCGGCGAGTTGGCCGGCGGCCTGCGGTGCGCTGATCGAGGTGGTGTCGATCACGAGATCGGCTGCGGAGGCGAGCCATTCGCGGCGGGCGTCGGCGAAGGCGAGCGTGTGTCTGCCGCAGGCCTGTTGACGTGCCGACCGAACGCGGCATCTGGCGGTGGTCGTCTTGTGGCTGGGACTCACTGCGGCGGCTGCTACCAGGGCACGGGCTGGTCCTGGTAGTTGAGGAATTTCAAGCCCTGTTCGCCACGGTGGCGTTCGATCGTGTCCACCACGCCTGGGATGGACTGGTCGATGGTCAGCGGTGCGGTCGTTCCGGCGAGTTCGGTGAGGACGTGGCCGGGGCAGATGAGCAGCAGGGTGTGCGCGGCGTCGGGGTATCGGGCGGCGTAGCTGCGCATCAGCTGGTTCAGGGCGGATTTGCTGGCGCGGTAGACGTCCTGACCGCCGTTGGTGTTCAGGCTGATGCTGCCCTGGCGCGAGGACATGACGCCGATTGTCCCGGTCGGCGCGACCAGCGAGCGGAAGGACTCGACCACGCGCATAGGGCTCAGTGCGTTCGTGACCATGACCTCGACGAACATGTCCGCCGGGACATCGCCGATAGGAATGTTGCCCCGGGTGATGGCAGCGTTGACGAACAACAGGTCGAGGGTGCGTCCGGCCAGGCGTTCGCGCAGCGCGGCGACCTGTTCCTGCTGTGTCATGTCCAGCGACTCGACTCTGACCCGGCCCCCGGACGCCTCGGCCAGGTCGTGCAGGCCGGTGCGCCGAGTGCCCCGGACGGTTCCGATGACGTCCCAGCCACGGCCGGTGTACTCGGTGGCCAGGCCGAGTCCGAGGCTGCGGGATGCTCCGACGATGAGCGCTGTGCTCATGCCCGGACCGCCGGCACGAGGACCTGTTCACACCACTCGCGGAAGGTTGTCGGGCCGGTGGTGGCAGGCGTGCGCCGCACGCCGTCGTCGAGGCCTTCGTCCTTGGCGCGCATCATGTCGATATAGCCCTGCACGGTCGCGTCTGCTACGCCGCGTGCGGTGAGTGCGGCGCGCAGGTCGTCGAGTGACTGCCGCGCGTAGCGGACCGGGCGGCCGAGCACCTCGGACATGATGTGTGCCATGTCGTCCGGTGAAAGGTCCTCCGGCCCCAGGACCGGGACCTCACCCGTTCCTGTCCACGAGCGGTCGAGCAGCAGACCGGCCGCAGCCGCGGCAATGTCGCGGGTGGCGACGATCGGGTCGGTGCGGGCGGCGGCGACGGTGTCGGTGAACACGCCGTTGTCGCGGATCGAAACCACTTGCCGCAGCAGGTTGTCCATGAATGTCGGATTCGCCAGCGCCCGGTAGGCCACGCCGGTACTCGCGATGAGGTCGTCCATGGCCAGCGACGCGGTCACCTGACCGGCGTGGCCGGCGACGGGAGTGCCGCGACCGAGCGCCGAGACGCCGACGACATGTCCGACGCGGTGGGTGGTGAACGCCTTCGCCGCGGCGCGCGTGAACCCGGAATACACCGCGTCCAGGCTCGGTGCCCGAGGGTCCGGCGGGACCAGCCAGAACACGGCGTCCGCACCGGCGAATGCCCGGTCCACGACGTCGGTGTCGCCATGTGAGCCGGTGACGACATCAACGCGGGCGCGGACCGTCTCGGGGAGTTTCCCGGGGTCGCGCACGATGACCGCACCGATCCGCAGCCGGTAGCGCGGCCGGAGGCGTTCGAGATATTGGCTGCCCCCGGACACCGAGTATGGGCCTGGGTCAGGGATCGAGGAATAAGCGCTCGCATGGCAAGCGACTCAATTCGGTTGTGTCGCCGGGGAGTACGTCGACTTCGTCGGCGTGGTGGCGGGCCTGGTGGTCTTGGATAAAGAGCAGGGCGGCGGTCAGGCAGGCCGCGAAATCGAATCTTGCGCCACACAGGAAAATGCTGAGGTGCACGTCCGGCTCTTCGGGGCGCGGGGAAGCGGCGGCGCCTGTCACCGCTCGCTATCCCATCGGGCTGCCTCGGGGTCGACGACTCTGTTCGGTGCGGTTGATCGGGTCGGCGCGGTCGTCGACCACGCGAACACCGATCCACGGGCAGCGTCCACCGATCGTTCGCTCGTGCTCAGTGAGCTTGCCGTCGACCAACCGAACCCATGTCGCGCAATGCCGTGACGGACAGGCGACCTCGGTCAACGCGTTGGTGCGCGGGTCGAACTTTCCGAACCCGCAGTGCGACCACTTGATCCACGGTCCGCAGTCGCAGTCACCCATGGGTCACCGCCCGGCGCTTTCCCGGGCCGAGGCACGCGCGGATCGCGTTGAGCACCACGGCACCTGAAGGCCGGTACATGCAACGGGGTGGCTCGACCCAGCGCCGGAATTCCACGCGCTGGTCGGTGGGTGACGGTAATGCGATGGTGCCGCCCTCGCGGACAACCGAGACGTTGAGCCGGAACAGTTCGGCGAACAGGCTGTCCTCGTCGGGCAGGTCCGGCCGGATGAGATAGGTCCATCGGATCGAGCGGGTGTGCGACAGGATCGGGCCGAGATTGGTTGTATGGCACTGCATTTCGACCTTCACCGCTTGCCCCAGATGTGCGGGCATCATCAGGGCCCACACGTGAGTAGCGGGCATGACGATGCGACCCAGGTGTGGATGATCTGGGTCAGCGATTGCGTGGTAGCGGACACCACATCTGCCTGCAGCGGATCCCCGGCACCGACAAGTACTACGCCTAACCTGGGCTACTTCTTTCCAGGGAGGTGTCTCAGCCGACCCAAGTCACGCTGACGACGACCACGCGGCGTTCCTGTTCGAGGACCACGTACACCGCGAGGCCCTCACCGCCCTGGCCGAAAACCATCCGGCGCATGTTGGCATCCGGGTTGTCTGCCCGGTAGGGCGGGCCCGCCCACGGAGTCAGCTCCAAGAAGGCGATGAGCTCGGCGTAGAACACCAGCGCATCATTGGGGATGCCGTCGACCTGTTCCCGGGCCTCGGGAACGATCTCGTAGGAATACATCGGCCTACGAGCCGAGTTTGGCGTTGATCTCTGCTCGGTGCGCGGCCGCCCCGATGGTGGTGACATTCCGGCCCTGCTGGAGGTCCGCGACCCGGGCGAGCATCCGGGTGTGAGCGTCGGCACCGTGGCGTTGGGTGATCTCGGCGACCTTGCGGAAAGTTTCCAACACCGCCAGCACGCCCGTCAGATCCAGGGACTGGGCTGCGGTCGCCATCTCCTCGGCGTAGTGGCGCTCGAACTCCACGCGTTCGGAACCAACCAGGGCATCACGAATTGCGCGCGGTGTGGATGGCGCCAATAGCGCGGGAAGCGCCGACGACCTGGACGACTCTGGTGACGCCATGCCAACATCATAGCCTTGCCATACGACCGCATCGGGGTCGTTCCCCACACCATCCAGATGAGTCGAAGCTGGGGGCTACCTGCCTCCTCATCGCCGCGCGTAAAGGTCCTGGTGGTAGAGCAGCAGGCCGACTACTGCGTCGTTGACGGTGTTCCAGGGTCCGCGGTTGGTGATGAGGTTGCCGTTGTCGTTGACCGCCTGCCAGCGGCCCCGCCCGCCGCTAACCTTGACCTGGCGTTCAGAGGTACCTGTAGGGGTCGCTGACCCGGTATCCGCCGGCGGGGTCGCGCTCGACGGTGACCAGCTCCGGATCCGGAGCTCCTGCCGGGGTGCGCTTCCGCTGGGGCCCCGTGGCAGCCGGGGGGTTTTCGTCGGCTTCCTGTGGTGTGGCGTCTTGGTCGTGGTCGCGAGCGCCGACGAGTTGTTCACCGACACTTCCGGCCTCGATCTCGTCGTCGTCGCGACACCGGACCCAGCCGAAGCATGGTCGCGATCGTGAAGAACATTCGAACGGCAGCCGTTCCCACCGATGTGCGGGCCTCGAGCCCGGAACGGATCGCCACCTAGACACGTCGGGGCGAGGCGGGTCCAGCCGTGCCGGTCGGCATCGCCGATACGAGTGTCAGTCGGGTTCGTTTATCACCCGGGTTGTTTGTCAGGTGGGTTGTTTGTCGGGTGGGTTGTTTGTCACCCGGGTTGTTTGTCGGGTGGGTGGTGTTGGGGCGCAAGGTATTCACTCGGATGGTGAAAATGGTTGATCCGAGGCGTTTGTTTCGAGTCGATAATCTCGGGTGGGATCCACTGCGTACGGCCGGGAGTCGGATGGTCGGCGGGTGCGGGGACGGTACTCCACTGCGTGTCGCTGCTGCCGATGAGCCGGTGATGCGGTTCGCACGCGAAAGTCAGCCGGTCGGCGTCGGTGCCGCCGCCGTGCGCCCATTCGTCACGGTGATGTGTTTGGCAGAGGTATCCGGGTTTGCTGCATCCCGGGTGAGTACAGCCGATATCGCGGGCATGCAGGATGATTCGCTGATCAGCCGACGCGATGCGTTTGGTCCGACCCAGATACAACGGCCGCCCGTCACAGTCATCGAAGATGGCGAGGTAGTGGTAAGCGTGGGCAGCCATCCGGATCAGGTCATGCATCGGCAGCAAACTCCCACCACCAGTGACCACCGGTGGACCGGAAACCAACAACCGGTCCGAACCACCAGCCGGATCCGCTTACCCGACAGCATCTTCCAAATCCTGCAACGACGTGGTGGCCACCACCGACACCGGTAGTCCACGATGCTGCCCCAGATCCCCGGAGGCGAGCATCGCACGCACCACGGTCTTGAGAGCGGACGGCGCCGTTCCTTTGGGAGCGGCGTCGTTCGGCATTTCGGGGAGCGGTTTCGACGTCGCGAGTTCGGTGCATGGGGTTGCTCGAGCCGTCAGTGCAGCGGAGGATTCTTCCTGGTGATCGGTGGTGTGCCGGTCGAGCCTGGTCAGTATTTCTTCCAGTTCGGAGGTGGTGAACTTCCACTGGAATGGCTGTGCTGTGGCGTTGTAGCGGTCTTCGAAGGCTCGGAGCCGGTCCCGGACCTCGCTGAGATCGGTGAAGTCGATGGGTTGGACGACCTTGTGCTGGAGGGCCGAGGGGCTCTGAGAGGGGCGGCGTACTGCGGCGCCCGGGCGCGCAGTTGCGTCTCACACCGTGATGCCTCCGTCGACGGGCAGGATCGCTCCGGTGATGTACGAGGCGCGGTCGCTCAGCAGCCAGGCGGCCGCTTCGGCGACTTCGTCGGGGTCGGCGGCGCGTCGCAGGGGGGTGCGGGCGTTGAGCTGCTCGACGATGGCGGGCTCCCGGATGGCCCACTGCCGCATCATGGCGGTCATGGTTGTGCCGGGAGCGATGGCGTTGATGCGGATGCCTTCCGGCCCGTACTCGGCGGCGGCGGTCTCGGTGAGGCTGTTGACCGCCCGCTTGGCGGCGGAGTAGGCACCCAGTCCCGGGTTGCCCATCAGACTGCCGACGCTGCTGTTGTTGACGATCGCGCCAGTCCCGGACGTCCGGCGGATCGCCCGGACCTCAGCCGCCATCGCCAGCCAGACGCCTTTGTAGTTGATCGAGGTGACGAGGTCGAAGTCGCCTTCGGGCACGTCGGTGAGGGACGCGAGGGGGATGGCGGTGCCGGCGTTGTTGAAGGCGACGTCCAGCCGTCCATGGCGCTGCACTGCTGCGTCGACCGCGTTCTGGACGCTCACGGCGTCGGCCAGGTCGGTCACCACGTAGCTGGCGGTGCCGCCGGCCTTACGGATTTCCTCGGCCACGTCGCCCAGTTCGGATTCGGTCCGCGAAGCCAGTACGACCATTGCGCCTTCCCGGGCGAACAGCCGTGCCGCGGCGGCGCCGATGCCTCGTCCGCCGCCGGTGATCAGTGCGACCTTGTCCGCCAGGAGGCCGCCAGGAGCGCGGTCCGGGCGGCTGTTCGGTGTCGTTGCATTGCTCATGCCCACAGCCTGTGGCAGTTCCGCCGGGCCAGCCAGGCACTGCCGGTACCTGGCCGGCCCGCGTGGACGGCGGAACACTGGGCGGTGTGGACAAACCTGAACTGGCGGCCTTCCTGCGCAGCAGGCGCGAACAGTTGCAGCCCTCGCATGTGGGACTGCCGACCGGACCACGACGGCGCACGCCCGGTCTGCGCAGGGAGGAGGTCGCCCAGCTCGCCCACATCTCGACCGAGTACTACACCCGCCTGGAACAGGCCCGCAGTCCCCACCCCTCCCGGCGCGTGCTGGCGGGCATCGTGCGTGCTCTGCGCCTGTCCGACACGGAACGCGACCACCTCTACCACCTCGCAGGTGAGCCCCCCGGCCCGCAGCCCGGCCCGCCCCGCGAGGTGCGGCAGAGCATCCTGGACCTCATCGACCGCCTGCCACAGGCCGCTGCCATCGTGCTCGACGCGACGTACGAAGTGATCGCCTGGAACGCCCTGGCCGCCGCGCTCCTGGAGGACTTCTCCGCGCTGGCACCACGCGAGCGCAACCTCATCCGGCGCCACTTCCTGCACTCCGACCCGGCACAGCGGCATTACGGCCTGTCCGGCGAGGAAGCGTTCGGCCTGTTCGCCGCCGGCCACCTGCGCGCCGCAGCGGCCCGCTACCCCGACGACCCAGGGATCCACGCTCTCGTTGACGAACTGGTGAGTGGCAGCGACGAGTTCGCCCGCCTGTGGGCCTCACATCATGTGCGGACCGCCCGCCACCTCCACAAAACGATCCACCACCCGCTGGTCGGACCGATCACGCTGAACTGCGATGTCCTTGTCGTCCCCGACCAGGACCAGCACGTGGTCATCTTCACCGCCGAACCCGGCTCCCCCTCCGACCAGGCCCTGCAACTCCTCTCCGTCCTCGGCACCCAGAACATGGATATCCACACATAGGCCACCCCAGCCGCTGCGTCCGATCTTCGATGGGGACCCGGCAACATCGGACTGCCACAGCGTGAAGCCCCACGTCAAACCCCGAAGGACTTCCAGGCTCGACCACTTGGCCTCGTTCAGGTAAGGCTATCGGGTGAGACCGTGCAAGCGCCCAACGCGCTCACGCATCTGAGCTGTGCTGATCTTGCCCTGCGCCCACTCCTCGGGGATCGCTTCGGCGTCCGAACCGGGTGAAAGCCCTTCGGCCCGAACCGAAGCCGCCGCTTGACGGACCGAATACGCACGTTCCGCGGTCGCCTCTTCGAATACCGGCATCATCACCGCCTCGGCTATGCGATGGACCCATCCCAGGCGGACCCGACTCGGCCGCGTCCGCGGTTCATGGCTGAACCAGTTCGTAGGATGTGCTGCGCCCGCCGGAGTCTGATCGGCGTAACGCGCCCAGCTCGAGCAATTCGTTGATGTCCCGAAGCGCGGTGTCCTGGGAGGATTTCGTGATGAGCGCCCACTTGCGTGTGGTGAGTTTGCCGCTGAATCCGTCCAGGAGTCGGTTGAGCATGGCGATCTGGCGGGCGTTCATCGTGGTCTGCCCCCAGTGACGCCAGAACTTGGCCTTCGTCAGGACCGTGTCTACGGTGCTGTCGGCGTGGGAGATCGCGCGTTGCAGTGCGCCGAGGAACCAGAGCAGCCACTCGGTGACGTCGAGCGTGCCCTTTTGGGTGCGCTCCAAAACGGAGTAATAGGCGCTTCGGTCCCGCTGAATCTGTGCCGAGAGACTATAGAAGCGTCGCGAGCTGCCATCGGCCCGCGCCAGCCACAGGTCGCCCAGTGCTCGACCGATACGCCCGTTGCCATCGTCGAAGGGGTGAACGGTCACGAACCACAGATGCGCCAGACCGGCTTTCACGATCGCAGGCTCTGTGGCATCGCGGTTGAACCAGTCCAGGAACCGGCGCATTTCGGCGTCGAGCCGGTCGGCTGGCGGCGCCTCGAAGTGCACCCGCTGCCTGCCATAGGGGCCGGATATCACTTGCATCGGTCCGGTGGCGTCGGTGCGCCAAGCACCGACGCGCACGCGGGAGATACCCGAATATCCAACGGGAAACAGCCCGGCATGCCAGCCGAAGAGCCGTCCAGTCGTAACCAGCTGATCGTGGTGGATCGTCGCGTCGAGGACCATCTCCACGACGCCGTCCACGTGCCGGTCGGCCGGAACAGTGGCGCCGATGTCCATGCCGAGATGACGCGCGATGGAGGAACGGACCGACGCGGCGTCGAGCAGTTCGCCCTCGATCTCGCTGGTTTTGACCACGTCCGCGGTGAGGGCGGCGAGGCCGGCCTGCTCCTGCACCGCGTCGTCGCAGTCGGCGAGCCTGCCGAGCAAGTGTCCCTGCTGGTGGGCGACCTCGGCTATCGAGCCGGCCAGGCGGGCAGCATCGTATCTCAGGTCGGGCCAATCAGGGCGCTCCCAGATATACGTGCGATATCCATCCGCCATGCGGCGATTGTAGCCCTTATTCACCGCAGAATATGCGGCGAATAAACCTGGCAGCGCGAACTCTTCCGATACATCCGAGGTAGTGCGGATGTTATGGGTGCTGCCTACGGCGTGGTTCCCTTCAGCGACTTACTGCATAAGCACGCGGTCACCGCGAAGCTTTCGGACGACGTGCGCGCATTGCGGCTGCGTCGCCGGGATGCCGATGATCTGGCACTCATGCGAGTAGCGCAGATGGATGCTGAAGGCATGGTCGTCGATTTCACCGCGCGACTGCTCCCGGGTCTGGTCCGCCGCCTGGGAGTAGAGGCCGTGCGGGATGTTCTGCCCGGCGCTGTTCCCTGGGTTATTTTCCTTCCGGTAAGGGACCTCGATCAGTTCCTCGACGAATTGGTCGCGGTAGCGCCGGGTGCGGCCGCCTTGGAGAACCTCGCTCCACTGGCCACGCTGTTGACACAGTGGCGGCACACGGCAGAGATCCGTGCCGACCCGGCGCTGTTGGCGATTCTGACCCGCGAATAGCTTGGCTCTTGCTCCTTGCCCAATGGTCGCGATCGTGAAGAACATTCGAACGGCAGCCGTTCCCACCGATGTGCGGGCCTCGAGCCCGGAACGGATCGCCACCTAGACACGTCGGGGCGAGGCGGGTCCAGCCGTGCCGGTCGGCATCGCCGATACGAGTGTCAGTCGGGTTCGTTTATCACCCGGGTTGTTTGTCAGGTGGGTTGTTTGTCGGGTGGGTTGTTTGTCACCCGGGTTGTTTGTCGGGTGGGTGGTGTTGGGGCGCAAGGTATTCACTCGGATGGTGAAAATGGTTGATCCGAGGCGTTTGTTTCGAGTCGATAATCTCGGGTGGGATCCACTGCGTACGGCCGGGAGTCGGATGGTCGGCGGGTGCGGGGACGGTACTCCACTGCGTGTCGCTGCTGCCGATGAGCCGGTGATGCGGTTCGCACGCGAAAGTCAGCCGGTCGGCGTCGGTGCCGCCGCCGTGCGCCCATTCGTCACGGTGATGTGTTTGGCAGAGGTATCCGGGTTTGCTGCATCCCGGGTGAGTACAGCCGATATCGCGGGCATGCAGGATGATTCGCTGATCAGCCGACGCGATGCGTTTGGTCCGACCCAGATACAACGGCCGCCCGTCACAGTCATCGAAGATGGCGAGGTAGTGGTAAGCGTGGGCAGCCATCCGGATCAGGTCATGCATCGGCAGCAAACTCCCACCACCAGTGACCACCGGTGGACCGGAAACCAACAACCGGTCCGAACCACCAGCCGGATCCGCTTACCCGACAGCATCTTCCAAATCCTGCAACGACGTGGTGGCCACCACCGACACCGGTAGTCCACGATGCTGCCCCAGATCCCCGGAGGCGAGCATCGCACGCACCACGGTCTTGAGAGCGTCGTGCTGGCGTTGCCCGGCGCTGCGGGTGTCACGTTGCGCGGCATCGGGATCGGGATCTCCATCGACCTGCCCGATGGCGTCCTCAGGGCTGCACATGCCGGGTTTGGCAAGTTTCGCGAAACTCGCCTCCAGGTAGGCCCGCAGTTCCGGATCGGCGATGAGGGTGCATCTGCTCATCAGGTCCGGTCCTTGCCGCCCCATCGTGAAGCTACGCCGCCGGGCACGGTCGATTTCGTTGAAGACTCCGTCGGGATTGATGATCGCATCAACCCGTTGCGCGACCTTCTTCAACTGGTCGGGCCGTAAAACTCGGGCGTACGCGGCGAGTTCGACCTCGGCTTGCGCGCGGGTAGCGGCATCGACACATGAGGGTAGGTGATGGAAGAAATCCTGCAACACCCGCACATGCGCAACCCCGATCGCTCCGTCGCATTGGGCGGCCGCGGTCGCCGGCAGTTCGGGTTCGAGGACCTCACCATCGAAGTTGATGCGGTGCGCCAACTCCCGCGCCGCACGACACCGCGCCCGCGCTTCGCCAGGGCTGACCCGCAACCCGTCAACGAGAGTGTCGGAAACCGTCACGGTCGCGAAATCACTGTTGCTCCACTGCTGATCGATCTGCGCCACCAACTCCAACCCAAGCCCGGGCAACGCCCGCACCATCGCCTCCACACGCGCCAACACGTGTAGCCGATCCGTATTACCCAGATTGCCGGTCCGTACCTTCATAATCTGCGTGAGCCCGGCTTCGAGCGTGCACAACGCCGCCTCCACCGACGGATCGGCGATAGCAGCGGCATTCGAAACCATGTTCGAATTCTACGCCGAAATCCCTTGCCGGTCATGCCTTTTCGCATTCCGCACCACGCCGGTCCGCGGCCATCTTCGACCTCACCGAAGGGCATATATCGGCCCCCTGGGTCTTCGGTTCTTCCCGCACCAGCTTCAGCCATAGATCCCGCACCTGCCCAAGGTTGGCGTGCACGACTATCCGTTCCAGCAAAACCCGCCGCCAGCGCATCTCCCAGCCACCTCGCCGAACTGTTTGCTGGCTAGTTGCTTGACCCGAGTGCTGTCTCGAGATGTGATATCCGGATGGCGCAACGATGTGGCAGGATCTCCCGCCCGCGGCAGGCTCGTTCGTCATGGCCACCGCAAGCGTGTCGGTCGGCCTGCATCTCACCGGTTTCGAAGTCGCTTCCTGGATCGCACTCGCCCTCGCCACGACGGTCTGGATCCTGCTCGCGGGCAACTTCGCATCGCGGCTGCTGTGGCATCGGTCCCGCTGGGAATCCGAGGCCTATACCCCGGCGGCGTTGACCGGTGTCGCCGCCACCACCGTGCTCGGCACCCGCATGTCGCTGCTCGGCTGGCACGCGGCGGCGGCCGCCATGCTGGTGCCGGTGAGGGGTTGTGGACCGATAAATCCGGTGGCTGTTCGGGCTCGGCGGCTCTATGGTCGCGTCATGCCGGTGCTCGGGCGTGATGATGATGCGGACGACCTGGGGTCCGCTGAATCGTCGTGGGCGGAGCCGAGCACGTTGCTCGGGATGATCCAGCGTGGGCGAGGAGCTTGCTACGGCAAGGCGCATGCGCAGCGTGCGATGGCGGGCGACTTTGTGGTCGACTGCATCGTTCACGATCCTCGATGGGACCACCAGGTCGAGGAACGCAGTTGGCTATACGCGACTCTCGTCGTCGACTTGGGGGTCGAGCTTTCTCGATTGCGTGCGGCGTATGCCGGACCGCTGGACACCGGCGGAGACTCCGACGCCTGGCTCGCTACAGGCGTTTTCGAGCGGCTTGCCCGTCGCGGTGTCGGTGGCAGCGTCACCGAGCTGCGGTACTACCTTCGCTCGGGGCGGGACCTCGAACAGGCGCTCGACTCCCTGATTTCGTTCATCGACCACCCTGAAGCCGAGGGGTTGCTCGATGACGTGCTGGAGGTCGCCGATGACGAACAGCTGCGGTCCACCATCGGTTGGCTCAGCAACTTGTCCGCGCCGCCTTGGCCGGACTGGAGGCGGGCGAGCGCGCGCATCGAGCGGGTCGCCGCAGCGGCCGAACGGTCTCGGCCAGCAGGCGGCCGATCGGCGTTTGATCGCGCCGCACGGGACTCGGCGGAACGCGAACGGGTGTTGCGAGCGGCGGCCGAGTCGAACCTCATCACGGCAATATCGGGGCTCGAGCTGACCGACGAGCGTTGGGAGACGACCCTTTTGGGCATCGCGACGGACATGCTTCAGGGTGAGGATCGCCCGCCCGCCGTGCGGGTCGCGGTGCGGAGATGCCTTGGCAAACTACGCTCACCTCAAGCACTGGCTTGGGCCAGGGCGAACACCGCCCTCGACGGCTACGCTGGGTCCGCGGCACTGTCCCTGATCGCTGACATCGCCGAAACGTCCGACGCTCCTTGGCTGCTCGAGCTCCTAGCGGAGGCAGTCGCCCGAGGGCAACGGCTACATCTATGCGCAGTGCGACCTGGTCGACGGACTCGCCCGCCTGGGCCACGTCGCCAGTATCGCGGCTGTCGAGGATGTCTTCGACAACACCGTCTACTCGTATCTCCGCGAACGGTGCGCCGCGGCGTTGAGCCGTCTTGCAGCGGATTTCGCCGACGGGCGGGCAGTTGAATGCCTCGACGACTGCGAGTCCGGGACGCGGGCAATTGCCATCGCCCACGCGAACATGTTGGTTCCCGAGGTCCGTGAGCGAATCGGTCGGATCGCTGACGACCTGACCGAGGAAGACACCAACCGTCGAGCCGCCACGACTCGAACCATGCGGCGGCGCTGAGACACCTCAGCGGTGAAGCACGCTCGTCCTGCACCGCAACCCTGGAAGTGGTATCGAAATTCGTGAGGAATGACGTCACCCGCACGGTCGGTCGGAGGTTCGCGCGGGGCGGTGTAGATCGTCATGGCTGTAGCTGGCCAATGCGCGGCGGCTGAGGCCTGCCGTGGTTGTCGGCGCCGGGTTTCTGGGTGGACGTGGTGTGAGGTGGCGCCGGGTCTTGTTATGCCGGGATCGTGCGATGGGGACGTATCGGCGAAGACGTTTTCGAATGGTCCTTCATGCAAGCCGGGGGAGCGATGGACACCGGTGTCGCCACCTGGCAGCTGCTGCAGGCGCACGGCAAACTGACGCCGCAGGTGACCTACAACGTCGTCGACAGCGGATTCAATCCGAACGCGACTTCCCGTCGAACGCTGAGATTCGCAAGACCGACTGGGGTGACACCACGCTCGGGTTGGCACTCACGATCAGCGACACCGCTCCCGCGCTTGCCAGCGCGATGGTGACCGCTGCGGCGACAATCATCTTCCTCATGCAGGTGAGAGCCGAGACCTCACCTCCACCAACACAAACCTGATGTCACTTAACGGACACGAACTTCGACATCTCCGCGACGAGGTCGGCCCAGACATACTTGGGCAGGTCATGACCCATTCGTGGGTAGCTGACGAGCCGGGAACCGCGAATCGCCTTGGCCAGTGCCTTGGACCCGCTCGGCCGCATAATGGGATCGTCCTCCCCGTAGACGATCAGCGTGGGAGCCTGGATCTTCGTCAGGTCGAGGTTGCCTTTGGTGCCGCGCCCGGCCGCCGGCTGACCCCTGGCACCGAACTCGCCGATGACGAGTTCGCAATGGTCATGGCGTGCTTGAAGTTCCGGATGGGCATGCCGTGGGAGCAGCCGCTCACCGACCAGCAGTTGGACGCCATCACCGCGCCGATGCTGGTGCTCTTCGGCGCCGAGACGGTGGCCAATGACCCCGAGATCGCGGCGGCCCGGATCCGGAAGCACATTCCGTCGGCGGACATCGAGATCTATCCGGGCATCGGACACGATGTGCTCTGGGCAAATCCCGACCAGGTGATTCCGCGCTTCCTGGACTTCGTCGGCAACCACGATCAGGTCCAAGCCTAAGCAGGTAGGTCGGATGGCGCACTGTAATGCCGCGTTCCGGCCGTACGGCCAGGCCACGATAAGACGGCTGGCCGGACGGCCCGCATACCTCCACCATTGCCGATGACCAGCGAGATCGACCGGTTGGTTATCCTTCCGACGCGCCGGATAACCATCGTCGAACGCGGCCGCGCCGTCGTGTTCGGCGGACCGGGGTGAACCAACCGGGCAAGGGTTCTCGCGCGGCAAGCCACGTCTGCGGCACCCCGACGATCGAACCGGAGCGGCTGCCGGTGTAGGCGGCGACGATCCCGCCGACGATGGCACTGGTGGTGTCGATATCCCCGTCTGCCGCAATACATGTGGTAATCGCGGCCGGGTAGTCGTCCAGATGCTTTGCCGCGACCCACATCGTGAACGGCACCGTGTTCTGCGCGGTGACCAGAGATCCGTTGCCGAGTTCATCCGCGGCCTCCTCGGCGGAGACTCCGAGCAGAGTGCGAGCACGGCGAATCAGTCGGCTCGTATCACCGTCGTCGAGGCGATCCAGGACCGTGGTAATGAATTCCGTTGGTGTGGGCCGAGTCCCGATCAGGCGGGCATGAGCGGCCTGACCGGCCGCAAGTGCCACCGCGACCGCGCCGAGGACCCCTTCGGGATGCAGATGCGTCACCTGCGCTGACCGGACTGCTTCGGCGGCAACTCTTTCCGGATCCCCGGCATAAAAGGCACCCAGCGGGGCGACCCGCATGGCCGCACCGTTGCCACAGGAACCCTGGTGATCGAACACGGCTCCGGCCGCCTCCCGCCAGTGGACGCCGTCCCGGATTCGACGCAATGTGCCGACCGCTAAGAAGCCGTAGTCACGGCGCGGGTCGAACCGTCGCGCAAAGGCGGCGGCAAGCCGATCCTGGTCGATCCCACCGTGACTGCAGAGTTCGGCAACTACGGTGCATGCCATTTCGGTGTCGTCGGTCCACCCCCACGGTCCGGCCGGGAGATTGCCTGCCCCAAGATCCGGAATAGACCGCCTCATGATGGGGAATTCCGCACCCAACGCATCCCCCACAGACAGCCCATCGAGTGAATCGAGCATCAAGTCAACATGCATCGCGTCCGATGGTAGCCATGCCAAAAGGCGGCGCCAACGGCGGCCCGGGTCGGAAATGACCGATCACCGCAGCGCGCGTCGACCACCGGGCAAGCTCGACCGACGTAGGTGCAGGCGACGGTCATGCCGATGTGAGGACAGTCCCGTCGCCATCCTGCACACCGACAGCAGCATGACCGTCGAACACTGACTACAGTCCGCGCCGAACATCGGCTCACGCTGCTGATCGCGCTGACACGCAGGGCTCGTCGCGATCGCCAGACGGGCGGGCTTCCGAGGCGTGATCGGCGGCACTTGGTTTCGTCTACCGGCACGCCAGTCGACCGCGGCGTCATACGGCGGAATGCAGCTGTGGACCGTTGTGCCGCTTGCTCTTGCCGAGTGTTGCGGTAGCTGGTTGCGGTTGGCATTATTGGCTACCGTATGCCGTTGGTTTCCGATACCGCTTATAACAGCCTCGAGGGTTTGTCCGTCGGTGATGCGCTGGGTGCTCAGTTCTTTGTGCCCGGCCGCTCCGTAGCTGATCTGCTCGCCGGGCGACCGCCAGCAGCTCCGTGGCAGTGGACTGACGACGCCGAGATGGCCTGTTCGGTGTATTCGGAAGTCCGCAGCCGCGGCTGCGTCGAGCGGGACGCGCTCGCGGCCGTATTCGCCGATCGCTGCGAACCTTATCGTGGCTACGGCGGCGGCACAGTCGTTGTGCTGCACGAGATTCGCGACGGGCGGCCCTGGGATGAAGCGGCAGGCGCTGTTTTCGACGGTCGCGGGTCGTGGGGAAACGGAGCTGCGATGCGGGTCGCCCCGCTCGGGGCGTACTTCGCCGGAGACCCGGGCCGAGCGGCAGCGCAGGCCGCGCTGTCGGCCGAGGTCACCCATCGGCATCCGGAAGCGATCGTGGGTGCCATGGCGGTCGCCGCCGCGGCGAGCCACGCTGCGGCGACTCGCGGAAAGGGCTGTGCACCAAGCGAATTACTGCACGTGGTTGAGCCGTATCTGGTCGATGGTCGGACCGCGAACGGTGTACGGCGAGCCCGGAAGCTACTCGGCCGATCGGTAGCCGAAGCAGCTTACGAGCTCGGCAACGGCGCACAGGTCAGCGCCCAGGACACGGTGCCGTTCACCCTGTGGGCAGCCGCTACCTTTCTCGATGATTATCCGGCCGCCGTCACCGCGTGCGTCGAGGCCGGTGGGGATGTGGACACGACGGCCGCGATCGTCGGTGGAATCGTGGCAGCACACACAGGGGTCGGGAGTCGAGGCAAGATACGCGGGATACCGGAGCAGTGGCTGTCGGCGCGTGAACCTCTGCCCGCCTGGGCGACAGATTGATGCCAATCATCAGCGAACGGCGGTAATGCCGCTTACCGGCCTATCAGCGAGTGTCTGGGTCCATGATCATGGCTGGCACCAGTAGCAGGACGCCCTCAAACCCTGGTGACATCGGTCATGGATCTTCATCACCGATCCCCACTTCGCCACCAAAGCCGAACGGGTGCTTGACCTGTATGCCCGCATCTGGAATGGAAAACCATTGGGTGCAGACGATTACGTGATTTCTGCCGATGAGAAGACCTCCATCCAGGCCCGCTGCCGATGCCATCGCACGCTCCCGCCCGGCCGCTCCCGCACGCTGCGGGTCAACCACACCTACAAGCGGCGTGGCGCTATCGCCTACCTGGCCGCCTACGACGTGCACCGCGCGGAAGTCTCCGGTCGTTGCGAGGACACCACCGGCATCAACGCGTTCCGGCCGCTCGACGTTGCCCATCCTCTTCTTCGGAGGGAATCCCGGCCTTCAGGCGGGGAGGGAATCCGATCTTGACCCCTGCGGTGCGGAGCGCCGTAGCATCGCTCCGGAATGCTGCCTGATCTTTCCTAGTCACCTGAGCTGAGGCGGCGTCTGCTGCCTGGGAGGATGTCCACGTGCCTGTTCCCCACCCCCCGGAGGGGGTCGACCCCCTGAGATGTACTCCGAGGTTGTCGGCCAGCGTTCCCTCCGACGAAGCGTCGAGATATCACCGAGGGCGGCTACCCACCGGTGAGATCGCCCCCACATGGGGAAGCGTGACGGCGTCGAGGACGGGCGAAGTCGGCGTGGCGAAGTCGGCGTTTCGCGAGGATACTGAGGACGTAGCGCCCACCTCATCCCCAGGAGCACCTGCGATGCCAACCAACGGGCCTTTCGGCATCGATCCGGAAGATTTCGAACGCGCACTGCGTGGGGCGGGAACCGAGCTCCGCGACCTGCTCGGGAAAGCCAGCGTGTACCTGGATCGCGTAGATCACGCGAGCGTCAGTTCACTGGCGTCGCTGCTCGGTCAGTTCGTCCAACCGCAACGGCCACGTCCACCGAAACCCGAGGGCGAGACCACCGGTGAGACCGGCAGCGGGGTGTGGGCGATCTACAGCATCGATGACATCGGCGAGGCTAGGGTTGACCAGGTCTTTCCGAGCGAGCTCGAGGCCTTACGCGCGCATCGCTATAACACCGATGATCGCCGTCGGGTGCGGTTTCTGCCCTATGGGGTTCCGGCAAGTGTGTTGGATGTGCCCTGACGGCGCTGACTCGCTCCACGAGTAGCAGGTCAGGCGGAGACAGATGGGCCAGCATCGCTTCCAGCTCCACACAGTGTCGTAAAATGATCGTGTTTTCAACACACGACTGGCGGACGAGGCGGGCAGCGATCCCGACGACTGGTCGGCAACCTCTACCACTTTCACACCGGGGGCCGGCCCCGGCAGTGCCCGATGTCCAGCAGCAGGTTGAGGTCGATCTGCCGTAGGAGACCGAGGGTGGGCCCGGCTTCCCCCCGTCGCTGCCGTACTGGCGTTCCGCTTGGGCGTCGGGGACGGTCTCTCCGCGTGCTGCATGTCCTACAGTGCGGTTCGGGCGCTATCCGGCAATCTCGACCCGCTGCCGGTAGGTGGCCGGCTCCGCCAAGTTCCGTACGATCCAGTCCGCGACGTCGGCCCGCACCGCCGTGGCCGCCTTGCCGAGATGGCCGCCCACCGATACCTGGTACGTGTACGTCGGCTCGCCGTCCTTGAGCATCGGCGCGCGCAGGATCGTCCAATCGAGCCCCGAGTCGGCCACCACCGCCTCCATCCGGGCCAGGTCGGCGTGGATTTCGCCGTAGACGCGCGATGCCACCAGCCGGGTGACCTGGCGCTGGAAGAACGGCAGTTGGTCGGTGGACAGGCCCGCCGACGACATGACAATCAGCCGCCTCGTCCCAGCCGTCCCTGCTGCGGCGACTACGTTGCCGAGGCCCTCGGAGAACACCGTGGTCGCGCCGCGCCCGCGCACGCCCAGTGCCACCACGACCGCGTTCTGCCCCGGCATAGCCGCCGCCAGATCGGCCGAATCGCGCACGTCGCCGCGCACCGCGGTCAGGCCGGGGCGTGTGGTCACCCGGCTCGGGTCGCGGGCCAGTGCGGTGACGGTGTGGCCCTCACGCAGTGCCCGTTCGGCCAGCAGGCCGCCAGTGCGGCCCGCGGCACCCACCACCAGAACATTCATGAGCTCACCTCTCCGTCGTCCGGTGCGTATAGCGCGACCGGAGTCGAAATTTATTTAGTCACCGGACATGTGATCAGCGGTGGAGCTTTCCGCTCAGCGCGACAACATGCTGGTCCGGGGCGATCGGCAGCCGATCCACCTGAGCGGCCAGGTTGGCATCCTCGGGCAGCGTGGCAGCAGCCTGGCGCACCCGATCCGCGAATTGGTCACGCAGGGGGCGATATTCGACAGCATCGACCCCGAGCAGCTCGGCAACGAGCGCCTCGTCGAGACCATTCAGGTAGGGCAGCGCCTTATCGGGCTGCTGGAACCGCACCAGTTTCTCGGTCGGCTCGGCGTCCATGTCCACTCCACTTCGTGTCGATTGGTGAAAGTATTTGTATGGACGCGGCATTTCGGAGCGTGAAACCGGCGGCGATGAACCGAACCGGTCTGGCGAATAGTCAGCGGAAATGCCGCGTCCATGCGGGTGAAGGTGCGGGTGGAGATCGCCTTCCTGCTAGGGCCTGACGCTGGGACTCAGGTGCAGGCCTGCCAGTAGCCATCGACCGTCGCGCAGTACCGCGATGTGCGTACTCCGGAATCGGCCACCGGCCGCATTCCCCTGGTAGTCGGCCTCTTGGATGTGTCGGCCGATCGCGATCGCTGCTGTGCCGTAGTCGCGCACGCTGACCTCGTCCTGCCAGGTCAGGGATCGAGTGCGTAGGGCGCCGGTTCGGTAGCGGTCCAGCCACGCCGTCTTGTCGAGCACGAATCCGGCGGGCCCGACCAGGGCGAAATCGGCGGTGGACAGTTCGTCGAGAGCGGCAACGTCTTCGAGTTGTTCGGCCTCGGCCCAGCGCTGACAGAGTTCGCGCACCTGATCCTGGGTATTCATATCTCTCCTTCGATGGGTTGTTCGACCCGGCGGTATCCGGATCCGATGGATAGCTTCGGGGCGAGCTGGTCAGCCTGCGTTGCGATGCCCCGCCGCTCGACGGTTGATGAGTAGGCCCGCCGTAAGCGCGGCGAGGAATAGCAGCGCGGCCGCCCACGCGGCCGCGGTGGTGTAGCCGTGGACTACAGCCACGACCGGAAACTGCTGCGGGTGTCGGCTGAGGGACCGCCCAGTAGCACCCGCGGCCACGGTATTGAGGACCGCCACGCCTAACGAGCCACCGACCTGCTGGCCCGCGTTGACAGCGGCGGCGACCACCCCGGCTTGCCTAGGTGGCACGTCCGCGGTCGCAACGTTGATCGCAGGTGCGAAAACACATCCCATCCCCGCGCCGAGCAGTAACAGGGCAGGCAGCACGCCGGTGAAGTAGCGGCTGGTCGGCGTCAGCTGGGTGAGCAGCAGCATCGCGACGGCCGCAGCGAGCAGGCCGGGAACAATGAGTGCGCGTGGCGGCAGCCGGGTCGTCAGCGGTCCCGAAATGAGTTGCGCGGAGCCGAACACCGCCAGCGACAGCGGCAGGAAGGCCATCCCGGCACGCAATGGGCTGTATCCGAGCACCGATTGCAGGTAGTAGGTCAGAAACAGGGACAGCGCAAGCAATCCGGCCACCGCACTGGCCACCGTCAACCACGCCCCCGCCCGGTTCCGATCCTTGAACAGCGCCAGCGGCAGCAGTGGATCAGCGACCCTGGACTCCCACAGCCAGAACACCACCAACGCGACCGTTCCACCCACTAAAGAAACGAGCACCGACCCCGAAGTCCAGGCGGACGTCGCAGCCTGGGAGGCACCGAAGACCACTGCGGTGACACCAACGGTGATCAGAACCGCGCCGACGATGTCCAGTCTTCCCCGGTACGCCCCTCGATCGCCCGACAGCAGGTACCAGCCGCCCGCGATTACGGCGCCGACCAGAGCGATGTTGATGTAGCAGCACCAGCGCCAGCTCAGGGTCTGCGTGAGTAGCCCACCGAGCACCAGTCCGACGGCGCCACCGCCGCCCGCGATCGCACCGAAGACCGCAAATGCCTTCGCGCGCTGACGCGGATCGGTGAACGTCACGCTCACCAAGCCCAGCACCGTCGGCGCGAGCAGCGCGCCGAACACGCCTTGCGCCGCCCGCGCCGCCACCAGTACGGCGAGGTTCGGCGCGGCTCCCGCCACACCCGACGCGGCCGCGAACCCGGTCAGCCCCACCAGGAAGGCCCGCCTGCGCCCGAGCACATCGCAGACGCGGCCGCCGATCAGCAGCAACCCACCGAAGGCCAAGGTGTAGGCGGTGATCACCCACCCCCGATCGGAATCGGAAAACCCGAGGTCGGCCTGCGCGGACGGCAGGGCAACGTTCATCACCGTCGCATCGAGGGCAATCATCAACTGCGCCAACGAAACCACCACGAGCACGCTCCACCGGCGCGCACTTACCCGAGCCGACTCGTCTACATAACCAACCACGGGGCCCGAACCGACTCCCTCGAGATCCACCACGATCCTCCTCACCGAATCAGTTCAGGAAAGTTGGGCCAGTCTCGCCACGACCGCAGCCGCGACCGCCTTTTGGCCGACGATGCTCAGGTGCACGCCGTCGTCCAGATGGATTGCCGCGCCCGGTGCCGGCGTGGTGATCGAAATGGCGTCGACGGTCGGTTCCGGTAGCCCGGACACCAGGCGCGCGGTCTGCTCCATATCCGCAGCGACCCAGGCGATTTGGGCTCGCTGAAAATGCGGGAATGCGGCTGCCCGGCTTTCCTCGATCGCGATCGGAGTGAGCCAAACCCAGCGTGCCGCAGTGAGTTCGATGCCGCGGTCACGCAGTAACAGCAGATTGCGCGCCGTCTCCAGCGCGCTGACCAGTCTGGGGCCTTCGGCACCGCCCAGACGCTGGGCGTCGTTCGCGCCGAGCTGGCACAGCACCCAGTCGGGTCGGTGGAAGCTCAGGCTCGGCAGCACGCTCAGCGCTTGCGTTGTGGTGCAACCCGATACCGCCAGATTCGTCAGCTCGAGGGCGTCTTCAGGGCGTCGAATGGCCAGCAGCTGGCGCAGAATCTCGAACCAGGACAGGCGATCTGCGGTCGAACTCTCCCCCAAGGCAATGACATGCTGGCCCGATGCGAACGGGAGCCGGTCCACTTGCGCGGCCAACTCGGCATTCTCCAGCAACTCGACGGCAGCCTGTCGTGCCCGTTCGGTGAATCCAGCACGCAGATCGCGATATTCGACGGGATCGAGGCCGAAGAGCCCCGCGGTGCGTGCCTCGTCGAGCCCGTTCAGATAGGGCAGCACCTTCTCCGGCTGCTGGAATCGCACCAGCTTCTCGATCACTTCGGCATTCATATTCACTCCGTTTCGTTCCGGTCGATGACAGCGGTCGGGTGTGGGCGATGCGTCGGCAGTACGAAACCCGCGGCGATCAGCCACGCCAGTCCTGCGAATCGGGCAATTGGCAGCAGAAATGCCGCGCCGGCGGTGGTCATGACGGCGAGCACGCCGAGTGGCGGTTCGGATTGCGATTGCCGATGTCGCGTTTGCCCGGGCAAGGGTGGCGATTGCGCCATGACAGTCCATTCTCTCAACTGAATCATTCACTATGATGAACGATTGCGTGGTGTGTACGCTAGCGCAGTGACCGAAGCAAGGCAAGAGGGCGAAAACCACACGCCGCCACCGAACCCGCCACGCGCGGTGGCATTCCTGCTCGCCCAGATCGGCGCGCACGCCGCCCAACGATTCGCCGAACGCATCGCCGACCTCGGCCTCACACCCCCGGATGTGGGCCTACTCCGGCTGATCGCCACCAACCCCGGCCTCAGCCAACGCGCACTGGCCACCCAACTCGGCGTAGTCCCCAGCCGCGTCGTCACCCTCATCGATAGCCTCGACAGCAAAGGCCTGGTCGAACGCCGACGCAGCCCCACCGACCGCCGCAACCACGAACTCCACCTCACCCCCGCCGCCCAGCAACAACTGGCTCAGATGTGGCAACTGGCCAAAACCCACGAGACCGACCTGCTCGCAAGCCTCGACAGCAACGAATACCAACAACTCGCCACCCTGCTCGAACGCATCGCCGAGCAACAGCACCTAACCCCCGGCGTGCACCCCGGATATCAACGAATACCCCCCCAGCGGGACGCCGAAATGACCTGACGAGCTATCCAGAACAAGTCTCCGCACCCGCCGACCGTCGCGACAGGAAGAAACCGGCAACGGATTGAGGTCCGGCCGCACCGATGTTATCGAGTGAGGTTCGACCCCAGGGCGCTCAGCGGTGGTCGTCCACGTCAGCGACAGCCGCGAACTCGCCGCTAGACAGCTGCACCGAGCTGCGGATGCCCGTGGCCGGGACGTTCGCGGTCGCGGGTCCAGCGCCGACTGCCATCGATCCGTCGATCGGGGACCGAAGATCCCACGCAGCCACCGTCGGACTCATCCTCGGCATCGTCGGCACCGTATTGATGATCGCCGAGGCATTGTTGTTCACCCTGATGCTCATCGGTGGCCGCGCCTGACAAGACGAGCACCTGCGCCGAAGTCGGTTTCTATGCTGCTCTACACGCGCCATCCGGGGCGTTGTGGTAGGCGAAACGACCGCCACTACGGGTCCGCCGCCATCGCGGCCGTTGACCGTGCTCCGGCATCACTGCCTTGGTATTTGAGATCGGCACGCGTGACCGATCCGGTCTCCAGCCACCATCAGTCGGTGCCATCGAGGGCGTCGTGGGAGTCGCGATTGGTGCCGTTGCGTAGGCGCGGGATGGATGCCATTCCCGTGGTGAGTTAACCCAGCATTTCAGTGGTCCTCGCGCGGATACTTGGTGATGTGATTGCTGCTCCTGATCGGACCGGACTCCCTGCTGGCGGCGTGAGCGGTAGTCCTGGGCGTGCACGGCGGGCGGAGTTGCTGCTGTTGGTGCTCGCGTTGGTGATCACGGCAGTGGCGTGGTGTCTGATGGCGATCGGCACGGGTTCGGGCATCGAAGGGTACGTGCCGCGAGACTTGGCGTTATTCGCGGTTGTGACGGTGGCGGCGCACCTGGTGGTACGCCGATGGGCCGATGGCGCGGATCCGTTGATCCTGCCGTGCGTGGCACTGCTCAATGGGCTGGGGTTGGTGCTGATCGATCGGCTCGATCACGCCGAGGCGGCACGCGCGGTCGCAGACGGCGAGCCGGTCCCGACGCCGGACGTTGCTCATCAGTTGATCTGGACGATCGTGAGTGTCGCGCTGTTCGCGGCCGTTCTGGTGTCGATCCGGGACCATCGCGTGCTGTCGCGCTACGGCTACACCTTCGGCCTGGCCGGGGTGGTGCTGCTCATGATCCCGGCGGTACTGCCGAGCAGTATCAGCGAGGTCAACGGTGGCAAGAGCTGGATTCGGTTGCACGGCTTCTCGGTTCAGCCCGGTGAGTTCGCGAAGGTGGCGTTGCTGATCTTCGTCGCCGCGTTCCTGGTGGCCAACCGTGAACTGTTCGCCGCCGCGGGCACCCGCGTGTGGGGCATGACGATCCCGAAGGCACGCCACCTGGCGCCGCTGCTGGTCGTGACCGGTATCGCGGTGCTCGTGCTGGTGGTGGAGAAGAACCTCGGGTTCTCGCTGCTGGTGTTCGGCACCGTGCTGGCCATGATCTATATCGCGACGAACCGGGTTTCCTGGCTGCTCATCGGGATAGTCATGTTCACGATCGGATGCGCGATCGCCTATCACCTGTTCGCACATGTCCGGGTGCGCGTGCAAGTCTGGCAGGACCCGTTCGCCAGCTACTTCGGCAATGGCTATCAGATCTCGCAAGCATTGTTCGGGATGGCCACCGGCGGGCTGGGCGGCGACGGCCTGGGGACCGGTCGCCCGCAGGACGTACCGTTCGCCAAGACCGATTTCATGATCTCCACCATCGGCGAGGAACTCGGCCTCATCGGGCTGACCGCCGTCATCATGGTATTCCTGATACTCACCATGCGCGGCTTCAAAGCGGCACTGACCGTTCGTGATTTGTTCGGAACACTGCTCGCGGGCGGCCTGGCGTTCGCGATCGGCTGGCAGCTGTTCGTGGTCGTGGGCGGAGTCACCAAACTGATCCCGCTGACCGGCATCACCACACCGTTCATGTCCTACGGTGGCTCCTCACTGCTGGCCAACTACATCAGCATCGCCCTACTGGTCCGGATCTCGCACCGGGCGCGCAGCGAACTCGCGAACACCGCGCCACCGGCGGTTGCCCCCATCGCCGAGGCCACCACGGCACTCATCGGCCGCAACCCGCAACAGCTGCGGTATTCACGTGGATACGATCGATGGTGACCAGTACGCGACGACATCGTCGTGGCACGAAGACCGGGCACCTGCGGAGGGCCACGATCGGTGGCGCGAATCTCGTTGTCGACCAGTTGATTTCGCAGGAGTACGTGGCGTTGACGAACTGGATCGGCACGGCCGACACTGCCGCAGTTGTCGGTGCTGCTGTCTCGAGTCCGAGCCCCGGCCAGCCCGCCTGTGGCGTCTGCAGGGACCGCGCTGTGGTCGCTGTTCGGGCGATGCAGGTCAGCGATTGTGCGGCTATGAGCGCGGTCGCCACACGGCAAGGCGACAATTGGCGGGAGCAGCCCGCGAGAGTTAGACGGTTGGGCAAGCCATCCCGCTGTTGTCCGGATCCAGGGCCGGGGAGTAGCCGGGTTCCCCGCGGAACAGCGGCGCGCGGCCTGCCGCACGAGCGGCGTCGCAGTTGGCGAACGCGCCGCCCACCGAACCGGTTTGGTTCAGACCCGCGGATCCGACCGCGGCCGAACCCGAGTCGATCCCAGAAGAACCGGTCCCGGAGGAACCCGACGGCATCGGCAGTGGGTCGGACAGCGCGATGGGTGTGGCAAGCAGAGTCAATCCTACGAGGGCAGCGCTGACGGTCAACGGCGAACGTTCATGTGTTCCTCTATGTTTGCTGCGGTGAATGCGTCGTCAGGTCTCTCGACGCGGCACCCACTGTTGTGGTGACCGGCCGCGTTGTCAACCGCACGATTCGGGCACATGATGCGGGCACGGCAAGCGCGGGCGCGGCAGCCGGAATAGTGATTCATGCTGGCGCGCAAGGTATCCGGCCAGTCCGGCATCGTACTGCGAGAGTTCATCGTGGATATCGTGCGGGTAATTCGGCTCTCGGCGATGATGTCGGCATGTGATGGCGAGACCGAGCGGTCAGTGGAGGTAATCGGTGGACAAGATGGATCGATCCGGCTCGGCAGAGCCGGGCGGGTTGACGGCGCGTCAGGCGCTGCGGCAGTTGCAGGAACAGCTGCGCAAAACCGAGCGGCTGCTCGATATCGCCGAGGAGCAGCAACCCTCACCAGCGTTGACCCGGATCGTGCAGTCACGATGGCCGGTCGCCGCGGCGGTCGTCGTCGCGGTCGCGCTACAGGTGTGCCTGCCGAACAGTTTCACGCCGGGGCATCGCTTGGTGCCCGGCCTCGAGCTCGTCCTGCTCGCCGGCCTGGTGGTCGCCGATCCGCGTAACCGCGCTCGTCCGACACGGTGGTTGCGGCGGATGATGGTCCTGCTCACCGCGATGATCACCGTGACCAACGGGTGGTCGGCGATCCGGCTGGTCACCCAGATCGTTCAAGGCCAGCAGGACGACGCGTTCGTTCTGCTGATCTCCGGCGCCGCGATCTGGGCGACCAATGTGATCGTGTTCGGGCTGTGGTATTGGCAGCTCGACCGTGGGGGGCCGCTCGGGTCCCGGGGTGCGATCTGTCATCGCGATTTCGTGTTCCCGCAGCAGCAGGACCCCGATCCCGCATTGGTGGGCTGGATGCCCAGCTTCCCCGACTACCTCTATCTTGCCTATACCAACGCGACCGCGTTCAGTCCCACCGACGTCATGCCGTATACGATCCGCGCCAAGATGATCATGATGCTGCAGTCGGCGGTGTCGCTGATAACGATCGCACTGGTGATCGCCCGCGCGATCGGCCTGTTCAAATAGGCCCCCGCCGAGGGAATGGCGACAGATCGACTGAGAGAGTGGTCAATTCGGGCGCCGCGGCGGCCACAACCGGTGCGGATGAGAGTTGTCGCAGCAGCTTGACACCCACCACCAACCACCAACTGAGCGGCACCGCATACGCGGTGGTTCAGCGCTGCCGTGGAGATGGATCAGAGCGTGCTGACTGCTGCCCCTGATCGGATGCGAGGATATTCGGGCTGTGGCGTACGAGCAGATTCCGTTGACAGCGTTCGGTGTTCTCGACTCCTGGCAGTGGGATTGGTCGACAACCGTCGTCGTCATCGGGTTAGGGTTTCGCTATTGGCGCAGTAATGCCGCTGCGGTGGGTGCTGGTGGGGGTGTGGGTGGGCCGCGTGTGTGGTGTTTCCTGGGGTTGGGGCTCGGCGTATGGGTGTTGGCGACGATGAGTTTCGTCGGGGTGTACGCGGACACGCTGTTCTGGGTGCGGGCCCTGCAGGTATTGATGTTGCTGCTGGTCGTGCCGTTCGGGTTGGCGCTGGGCAAACGGGTGACAGTATTGCGTGACGGCGGCGGAATTTCGCGGCGGCGATGGGTCGACGCCGCGCTCGCGAGTCGCGCGGCCCGCTGCGACCGATCCCCCGGTGACATCGATCGCCATGCTGAGCACACCGTGGCTGCTGTATCTGACGCCGTGGTACCGCTTTATCCTTGACAATGAAGCGGCCGACATGCTGACACGGCTGATTCTGGTCACGGTGGGATTCGGCTACTTCTACTCCAGACTGCAGACCGATCCGGTGCCGCGCCGATATTCACAGGTGATCTCGCTGATCGTCACCATCGCCGAGACAATCGGCGATGGGCTGCTCGGGGTGGTGATCTGGATCTACTACTGCCACCAGTGGGATCCCGACACCCCGATCGAGGAAACCATGGCGACCTTGGATGGTTTCGTACGCTCCGGCAAAGTCCGGTATCTCGGGTGTTCCAACTTCACTGCGGCCCAAATCGTGGAGGCCCAGTTGGCCGCCGAACGGGTCGGCGGCACCGGCTTCGTATGCCTGCAACCACAGTACTCTCTGGTCGCCCGGACGATCGAAGCGGAGATTCTACCCACCTGCCGTCGTCACGGCCTGGGCGCGATGACGTGGAGCCCACTGGGATCCGGTGTGCTCACCGGTCGATACCGCACGGTCGCACCCGACTCCGACAGCAGGATCGGTCGCCTGTTGGCTTCTCCGGCGCCGCAGGCTAGTACGTGGGGGCGTGACCTGCTCACCGAACGGAATCTGTGCATCGCAGAGGAAGTCGTCTCCGTCGCAACCGAACTCGACAGCACTCCGACAGCGGTCGCTGTGGCTTGGGTGCGGACCCGGGCCGAGGTCAGCTCGGTCATCGTTGGACCGCGCACTCTGGACCAGCTCCACCAAAACCTGGCCGGAATGGAATTGGAACTGCCACAGAAGGTGCTCCATCGCCTCGACGATGTCTCTCGTCCCACCAACCGCCCGGTCAACGGCATGGTCACCGCCACCGCTTGAACCGCACGTTCCGCGGGGTCAACGTCGGAAATCCGGCCCGCGATCCAGCCCTCGAGACCGCGATGCAGCACTTCGCCTGCTGGAAGCGCTGAGCGAACCCCCACAGAACTGGGCCACAGCTTGCCGTCCGAGTTCGGAACGGGCAGCGGTAGTTTCAGGCGACTTCGGCGTCGGTTGATTCATCTCCTTCTGGGGGTGTGATGTCGGTGGGGCGTTCGAGCAGCTTTCCCTTGTGGAAGACCGCGCCATTACGGACGAGCGCGACGAGATGTGGTGCGTTGACCGCCCGCCAGCGACTTTGGGCGGCTTCGATGAGTTTGTAGGCCATCGCCAGACCGGCGGCCCGCGACCCCGGTCCTTTGGTGACCTTGGTCCGCAAACGTACTGTGGCGAAGGTACTTTCGATCGGATTGGTCGTCCGCAGATGTACCCAGTGCTCAGCCGGATACTTGTAGAATTCCAGCAGCACATCGATGTCGTCGGCGATCTTGGCGACGGCTTTCGGGTATTTTGCACCGTAGTCGATCTCGAACGCCTTGATCGCCAGCTGTGCTTTGTCGATGTCCCCGGCCAGGTAGATGCCCTTCATCGCCGCCAACGCGCCTGGATGCGCCGATTTCGGTAGCGCGGCAAGAACATTCGATTGCTTTATGGAACCAGCAACGCTGCTCGCGGGTCGCCGGGAACACCTCCCGCAGCGCCTTCCAGAAACCGAGCGCGCTGTCGCCCACCGCGAGCACCGGTGCCCGCATCCCGCCGCGGCGGCGGCAATCCCGCAGCAGATCCGCCCACGACTCCATGGATTCCCGGTAGCCGTCGGTCAACGCGACCAGCTCCTTGCGGCCGTCGCCGCGGACCCCGATCATCACCAGCAAGCAGAGTTTCTGCTGTTCCAGACGCACTTTCAGGTGGATGCCGTCGACCCACAGGTACACGTAGTCCACACCCGACAGGTCCCGAGCCGCGAACGCCTTGGCCTCGTCCTGCCACTGGCCGGTCAACCGTGTGATCGAGGCCGACAGCGCGGCCCCAGTACCGAGGAACTGCTCCAACGGAGGCCCGAAATCGCCGGACGACAGACCATGCAGATACAGCAACGGCAGCATCTCCGTCAGGTGCGGCGACTTGCGCGCCCACGCAGGCAGAATTGCAGAGGAAAACCGCTGCCGCTCACCGGTGTCGGGGTCGACGCGCTGGTCGTTGACTCGTGGTGCCTGCACGGTCACCGCGCCCGCCGCAGTGAGAACCTCCCGCTCGGCGTGGTAGCCGTTGCGGACCACCAAGCGGTGACCATTCTCGTCGACCTGGTCAGCGAACTGCGCGATATGAGCGGCGACCTCGGCCCGCAACGCGGCGGCGAGCATCTGGCGGGCGCCGTCGCGGACGATCTCATCGAGCAACGACAGGCTCGAGCTGGCACTGTCGTTGGTTGATTGCGTGTTTCTGAACTACCGTGAGCACGGACGTACCTTCCCGACCGGCGTTGGCGCGCCGGCATGATCAATGACTTCGGACTACGCAGATCATCCGGGAAGGTGCGCCCTTCCCGTCATCCACAGACCTTGATCATTGCTCTACCGCACGCATGGCCGAGGTTTTCCTGCCGGCCAACGGTTTCTCAGCGCTGTCACAGCGACCGATCACTACGGTGCACGCCGTGACGAAGATAATGAATTCCAGGGTCGGCGCGACCGGACGCATGCTCAGCAAGGTGCCCGAAGTCACTGCGTGGTTCTGGATCATCAAGATCCTGTGCACCACCGTCGGGGAGAGCTTCGCCGACTGGATCAACATGTCGCTGGGCGTGGGTCTGAACCTGACGGCATTGCTGTTCACCGTGGTGCTCGCCGCGGTGCTGGGCTGGCAGTTGCGCCTGGACCGCTATGTGCCGTTCGTGTACTGGCTGACCGTCGTCGTGCTCAGTGTGACGGGCACTCTGTACACCGACATCCTCACCGACAACCTCTCTGTTCCCCTTGCGGTGAGCACCAGCGTCTTCGCCGCGGTCTTGGCGGTCGTGTTCAGCGTCTGGTTCGTGCGGGAGCGGACACTGTCGATCCACAGCATCGTCACCACACCGCGCGAGTTGTTCTATTGGCTCGCCGTTCTGGTCACCTTCGCGCTCGGCACCGCGGCAGGCGACTGGACGCTGGCATTCACCGGGTGGGGCCCGGGCGTCTCGGTGCTGCTGCCGGCCGGTCTGATCGCGGCGATCATGCTCGGGTGGCGGCTGGGCGCCAACGCCGTGCTGTCGTTCTGGCTCGCCTACATCCTGACCCGGCCGCTGGGAGCGAACCTCGGCGACTGGTTCGCCTCCCCTACCGCCGACCGCGGCCTAGGCGTGGGTACCGCCCTCACCAGCGTCATCTTCCTCGCCGCGATCCTCGCCACCGTCATCTACCTCACCCGCAGCCGCCGCGACGTCATCGACCAGCAACCGGCAGCAACCGTCGCCGCCAACCCAGCCCGCGAGCAGATCATGCTCGGGTACTACGCGGTCCTCACGGCGCTGGCCGGGGTGCTGCTGGTGTGGGCGTCGGCTCAACCGCACAGCACCGCGTCCGCGAGCGACGAAGAAGCCGCGCCCGCCTCCGCGACGATGGCGCCCGGGCAGAGGACTGCACAGTTCCCGCCGAGCGAGATCGCCAAGTTCCGCACCATCACCCAGGACACCCTGACCAAGGTGCAAGCCGGAGCACAGAACGAGGCGAAGGCCCGGATCAAAGACCTCGAAACAGCCTGGGACCAGGACCAAGACACCTTGCAGCCCATGGACAAAGCCGCATGGGGTGTCCTCGACGGCCAGATCGACAACGCGCTCAAAGCGCTGCGCGCTAGCAAACCCGACCCGGCGACCGAAACCCGAACCCTCACAACCTTGCTCACCTCTCTCGGCTGAGCTGACCCACAGCGACACCCCCACGCTGCGGCGGGCCGGAGCCGACACGCTCACTCATCGACCTGCGAGGACCGCGCAGCACCCGGCCGCCGCCACGTCCACGTGTGGCCCACCCACGGGGCACGCGCTGATCACCCAGCCCGACAGGGACCTACCACAGGAAAGCGCATGACCATCACCTATCTGGAATCCATCGTCGTCGGGGCACTGCAAGGGGTAACCGAGCTGTTCCCGGTCTCCAGTCTCGGGCACAGCATCCTGATGCCGGCCTGGATCGGCGGGCAGTGGGCCAACGACCTCGACATGTCCGCCAAAAACTCGCCCTATCTGGCGCTGCTGGTGGCCATGCACGTGGCCACCGCGCTGGCGCTGGTCATCTTCTTCCGGCACGACTGGGTGCGCATCCTCACCGGACTGTGGGACGCGGTGCGCATCCGCGAAATCCGCACCCCCGAAGCCAGATTGGGCGTACTGCTGATCATCGCCACCGTGCCCGTCGGCCTCGCCGGTCTGGTCATGGAGAAGGCGGTCCGCAACTACCTCGGCACACCCATCCCGACCTCGATCTTCCTGGCGCTCAACGGATTCGTGCTGCTGTCGGCCGAACTGCTGCGCAACCGCGACAAGAGCGAGCAGGCGCTGACCCCGACCGGGCGGCCCGCCGACCTGTCCATGCAGGACACGGTCGTGCTGCCTGTCACCGACCCGGACCGGGCCTCGGACGTGCGGCTGTCTCGGCTCAGCGTGAAGGAGGCGCTGCTCATCGGATCCGCCCAGATCGCAGCACTTTTCCCGGGCATCAGCCGCTCCGGCAGCACGATCGTGGCGGGCCTGTTCAAGGGCCTGCGTCACGAGGACGCCGCCCGCTTCGCCTTCCTGCTGGCCACCCCGGTCATCCTCGCGGCCGGTGTACTGAAGACCCCGGAACTGTTCAAGCCCGAAAACCACGACATCCTCGGCCCCGCCCTGGCCGGCTCCGCGGTCGCAGGCGTGCTCTCCTACATCTCGGTCAAATTCCTCACCTCGTACTTCGAGACCAAAACCTTGACCCCGTTCGCGATCTACTGCCTGGTGGCAGGCATCGGCAGCACAGCATTCTTCACCCTGCGAGGCTGAACCGGTCAACGACTCCCACCCCAGGCTCCGCTCTCCCCCGGGCCGCCACCGTTGCGGGCGCGAGAACTGCGTGCCGAGGACGAGTCGCAGGAGAAGCCGAGGAGCGAGTGGCCCGCCGCGCCGCAGCCGCGACCTGTCCCGCGGTGAACACGGCCCCGCCGAATCCCGCTCTGGTAGTAGATGATTCGCACCGCAACCGATCCGAGCGAGTTGGTTCGGATGGACCTGCGCGTCAACGTTGTTCGGTGCCACCGCGGGTGGTCGGCCGCGGTCGGTTGTTTCTCGTAGAGTTGGTAGCAGAGTGCAATTGACAGGCGAAGGGGCCGGACGTGTCCGCGACACCTTATCCGTCGACTACCCGCCTCCCGCCAAGCCCCCGGCCTGTCCAGCGACGTACTGCGCCACCGCCCCACCGCTGACGCCGCGGTGCTGGAGATCCTGCACAGTGAACCGGGAACAGCCATCGAGCGCGCACACCGTCTACTGGTGGGCACCCAAGTGGCCAGAATCGTCCAGTTCGAGGACTTCCTCGCCATGCGCATGACCATCGAGGCGCGCTTCCCATTCCTGGATCACCCGATCGTCGAATGGTGCTTCGCCGCACCATTCGAGCGCCACATCCACCCGCAGTCCCGGCAAGGCAAGATGCTGCTGCGTGCGAGCATGGACAGGATCATTCCGGACACCGTGCTGTCGCGGCCGAAAGCTGTCTTCCCTTACCCGGCGAAGGGCGCGTTGCACCGCAGTCTGGTGACGCTCGCCCGGCGTCACGAACAACTTCTTCGCGCCGACCCGCTCGTCGCCACCCTCTTCACCATGCCGCCCGATGACCTCGCGACGTGGCCAGTGGACTTGCTCTGGCTCGTCTTGGCGATGTGGCGATGGAATGAGCGACTCAATTCCGTGGCGCATCGACAGTTCCGGTCGGCATGAACCCTGGACTCGTCGTGAGATTTCACCGGCACGCAGGTATCTCCCTCCGCTCCAGCGACTTTCGGATTCACCCTCGGCCAGCTAGGCCAGGGGCCGTTGTTACACTCCCACCACCGTTCCGCCCTAATTCCGTGCTGAGGAGCTGGTCACCCGCATGAATACCCGCGTCGAGGTAGCACTGTCCGATCTGCCGATCGGCCTGACATTCGATGATGTGCTGCTCGTGCCAGCCGATTCGGATGTGATCCCGAGTGGGGTCAACACCACGACCCGGGTTTCACGCAATGTGGTGCTGAGTGTGCCGATCGTGTCCGCGGCGATGGACACCGTCACCGAAGCACGCATGGCGATAGCCATGGCCCGCCACGGTGGTCTCGGTGTCCTGCACCGCAACCTGCCCGTCGAGGCACAGGCCGGACAGGTCGAGATCGTGAAACGCTCTGAGGCGGGAATGGTCATCGACCCTGTCACATGCACACCGGATGCAACCCTGCAGCACGTCGATGACCTGTGCGCGAGGTTCCGGATTTCCGGTGTGCCCGTGGTCGACGACAACGGACTCCTCGTCGGAATCATCACCAACCGCGATATGCGGTTCGAACGCGACATGTCCAGGCCCGTCGCTGAAGTTATGACCAAGACGCCCCTGATCACCGCTCCCGTTGGAGTAACTCCGGACGACGCGTTGGCCATGATGCGCGCCAACAAGGTCGAGAAACTGCCGATCGTCGACGAAGCGGGAAAGCTGGCCGGGCTGCGCACGGTCAAGGACTTCGTGAAAAGTGATAACTACCCGCTCGCGGTGCGTGATGACCAGGGCCGTCTGCTGGTCGGTGCCGCGATCGGTGTGGGCGAGGATGGCTACAACCGGGCCATGGCATTGGCTGACGCATCCATCGACGTGATCATGGTCGACACTGCACACGGGCATCACCGCGACGTCCTCGATATGGTCACCCGGCTCAAAAAAGAATTCGGCGACAAGGTTGACGTCGTCGGCGGCAACGTCGCCACACGCGCGGGAGCCCAAGCACTGGTCGACGCGGGCGCCGACGGCGTCAAAGTAGGTGTTGGACCAGGCTCGATCTGCACCACACGCGTGGTGGCCGGTGTCGGAGTTCCACAGATCACCGCCATCGCCGAGGCATACGCCGCATGCGGCCCAGCAGGAATCCCCGTCATCGCCGACGGCGGCATCCAATACTCCGGCGACATCGCGAAAGCAATTGCCGCAGGAGCAAGTACGGTCATGCTAGGAAGCCTGCTCGCAGGCACAGCCGAATCGACCGGCGACATCGTGCTGGTCGGCAACAAGCAGTACAAGGTCTACCGCGGAATGGGCTCTCTGGCGGCAATGCGCGGACGCGGCGAGGAAGGCAAGTCCTACTCGAAAGACCGCTACTTCCAGGACGACGTACTCGCAGAGGAACGACTCGTCCCCCAAGGCATCGAGGGACGCACCCCATTCCGCGGGCCCCTGCCGGATGTTTTGCACCAGCTGGTCGGCGGCCTGCGCGCCGGTATGGGATTCGCCGGCACACGCACAATCCCGGAACTGCACCAGGCCCAGCTGATGCGAATCACTGCAGCGGGCATGCGCGAAAGCCACCCGCATGACGTCTCCATCACCGCAGATGCCCCCAACTATTCATCGCGGCCGTAACCCTTTTCGAATCATGTGGTTGAGACGAGCTCGACCAAGCACCCGCTTCGAGGTCGGGCTGATAGCCGGTGCTGATTTTCCACGCCGCGACCGCGCCGGTGACCGCGTGCCTTCCGGTAGAACTGGGCGCGAGCGGCGGTGGTGTACGTCGGAAAATACGGGCCGCCGCCTCGCCGGTGCGCCAGCTGCAAGACGCGATTGCCGCGAGATGCTAATTCACGGCGGCGCTACTGCGGAACGCCTGCGCCGCAAGGGCTTACCGCGCCCGGATCAGGGCAGCGCAGCCGACAGCGATCCGCACCGAGATCATCGGTGTGATGGCGAAGTGCACGCGGTTGCAGCTCGTTGGCGCGATCCCGGACGGCTGGATCCTGTCGGGGATTAAGTGTCAGGTCTGCGGCACGGTGCTGTGGCCCGGCGTCGGCCATCGTGCCGATATCCGGTTCTGCTCCCCCGCCTTTGCGCCGATCCAAGGCATACCGGCGGCGGAAGTATGACGCGCAGCCTTAGCACAACGACCGAATTGCTACAGCTGAGCAGTCATCGTCTGACCGGCCATGTGTGGCAGTGGTGCGCGGACACCTACCGCGGCCACCCGGCCTACCGAGGTGGGGACGTGGCCTCCAATACGTACTTCCTGCGCGTGGCTGCGTCCATGGTTACGGACGGCACTTGTCCACCGATTCCGACGGCACTAGGTGCTGGGTTCAAGATCGAGTATCCGTGAATTTGGACGGCACTCAGCCGTGGGGAGTGGGTGATGGACTCGCTTCGGGGTGTCGGACCATGATTCACACGTGTCTTCCGTGTACGAACAACTGCTGATCGAAATCGATTCGCTGGCTTACCCTGACCGATTGCGATTGCTCGCGCACGAGGCACGGCTGTTGGCTGATTCGGGGGACATGGGTGCGGTCCTCGACGATCTCTACCGCGGCGAGCTGTTTCGACGGGAAACGGCGGTATTCATGGCGGTCGTCGCCGAGCATCGGCCGGTTATCGTGGCGGCCCTGAAGGATCCGGATGTCGTCGTCCGTGAGACGGCGATACGAAGTTGGCTGCGTTCCGGGTGGGCGACCCCGGACGCGATCGCGACGCTGCTCACGAAGGACTCGATCCACGAGGACGACATCATCGCGACCATCCCGAAGCTGCTCGAGGTGGCGCATCGAGCTGGGCGACGAAGGCGCACCGAGTGGGATCACCCAAGCCCGTAAACGGTTGGGCCGCAACATGATGGCCGAGGTATTCTCGGGTGTCGCGCAGCCGGTGGCGACCATGTCCACCCGCGGCGCGCGGGCAACCAGCACGCCCTACCGTCGCGCACCCAATCGTCGTTAGGGCGAAGCCGGGTAGGCGAGTTTAGGCGCCGCACCAGGTGCCCAGCACCACGAACACCGGTGCGGTACAGCGCGCACGTGGTGCTGTACAAGGCATCCGTCGACGCAGCATCCACCACCAAGCCGATGGTGCCGCCGATGCGAATTGGGGCACGACGGCTGTAACACCGCTGCACTCTCGATCTGCTGGTGGCCACATCGAGCCTGGACCTCGCCTACGCTGGCAACGGCATCCGACGATGGCGGATCACCCCGATCGGTCTACGAGTTGCTAAGATTAGAAATCAATCTCGGGAGCCGTGGATATGCGGGGAGTGGAGGACGTCATGGCGGATTCGCGTCAGCCGCTCTATCGGATGAAGGCCGATTTCTTCAAGACGCTCGGTCATCCCGCGCGGATCCGGGTGCTGGAGCTGCTCAGTGAACGCGATTACGCGGTGTCGGAGATGTTGCCCGAGGTCGGTATCGAGCCGGCCAATCTGTCGCAGCAGTTGTCGATCCTGCGTCGCACTGGGTTGGTGACCGCGCGCCGTGAAGGGTTGTCGGTGTCTTATGCCTTGACATCGCCGCGTGTCGCGGAGCTGTTGACGGTGGCGCGGGCCATTCTCACCGGGGTTGTCGCCGGGCAAGCCGAATTGCTCGAAGAGCTGTCTGAACCCGCGCTGATCACCGAATCCACCGGCTGACCCCGCCCCCCGAGGCGAAGCCAGCAACGCCTACCCTCTGATTGCAGGATTTCTAAAGTGCGTACCTTACACAGATTGGATCTGCACCGACGGTGACCACCGATTCCGCTGCCGAAGACGACGCAACCATGTCTGGCGGACCACGCTCGACCGGGATCGACGTCGGCGTGATAGCGGTGTCGCAACCACCCGGTCGCGGTCGGGGCGATCGGGTGGCCCGCACATGCTGGGCGGCGATGGAGGATTACACCGCGTTGATCGGTGAGCGCACCGCGATGCGCGCGTTGGCGCTGCCGCTGACCTATAGCGAGGTACCAGCAGTCGCCGCGCGGGTGATGAGTCTCCCGAAGAGGGTGGCGGCGGTGTTCGTCATCGGGTTGCGGTCTGCGGATTCGATGGCGGTGCAAGCGGAGGCGACCGCGGCTGCAGGGCCGTTGGTCGTGACCGAGCTCGATGTCGTCAGTGCTGCACTCGCTGCCGCGGCGGTGGCGAGGTTGCGTGCACGCGGGGTGCCACCGGGGCGGGGTCGGGTGATGGTGACCGGTGCTGATAGCGCGCCGCGCCTCGAGCCGGTGCTGCGTGGTGCTGGTGCGGGGACGGTCACCAACTTCTATCAGCGTGACGCCTCGGCGCTTCCGCTGCGCCGGTTGATGGCGTATCACGATGTCCTGATCGATCTCACGGGCACGGTGTCGCCGTTGGCGGCGCCGGGGCGCATCCTGTCGGTCCCGACTGACCTGTTCGACCTGGCCACCCTGGCGCTGCCAGGTCTGCTCAGCGCCCTGTGTGGTCACGACTGTTCGGTGTTGACCGTCGATGCGCTGGCCGCGGCGGCCCGCGCGATAGCCCTGATCACCCCCGCCGATCGGACGCTGCCCGATCCGGCGCATCGGCTGCTGGTTTCCGCTGTCGCCCGGCATGTGAGCAGAACCCTGGCCGCGCGGGCCGCGCAGCATCCACACCCATAACCGCCTGCACCCTTATCCCGCCGAACCACCACGGCAAAGGAGAACCACTCGTGACCGCCTCGACCATCTCCGGCATGACCCCCGCCCCTTACCGTCATCCCGGGATCAGCGACTGGGTCGAGGGCGTCGCCGACATGACCACACCCGACCGGGTGGTGTGGTGTGACGGATCCGACGACGAATGGCGCACGCTGACAACGCATCTGGTGGGCAAGGGCACCTTCGTCCGGTTGTCGGGCAAGCTCAACTCGTTTTGGTGCGCATCCGATCCCGAGGACGTCGCCCGCGTCGAGGACCGCACCTTCATCTGTTCGCAGGTCGAGGCCGATGCTGGGCCGACGAACAATTGGATGGATCCGGTCGACATGAAGATCGTCATGACCGAGGAGTATCGCGGTGCCATGGCCGGGCGAACGATGTATGTGATCGCGTTCTGCATGGGCCCGTTGGATGCGGCGGAGCCGAAATATGGTGTGCAGATCACTGATTCGGAATATGTGGCGGTGTCCATGCAGATCATGACCCGCTCTGGGAAGCCGGTGTGGGACCAACTCGATTCAGGCACCGAGTTCGTCCGCTGCCTGCACTCGGTCGGCGCTCCACTACGCCCGGGACAGCTCGATCTGACGTGGCCGTGCGCCCACACCAAATACATCTCCCACTTCCCTGAGGAGCGCATGATCTGGAGCTACGGCTCCGGTTATGGCGGCAACGCGTTGCTGGGTAAGAAGTGCTATTCGCTGCGCATCGCCTCCACCATGGCCCGCGATGAAGGCTGGCTGGCCGAGCACATGCTCATCCTCAAACTCACCTCACCCGAGCAGCAGGTGCATTACATCGCCGCGGCGTTCCCCTCCTCGTGTGGGAAGACGAACCTGGCCATGCTCGAACCCACCCTCGAGGGGTGGACCGCGGAAACCATCGGCGACGACATCGCCTGGATGCGTTTCGGTGACGACGGCCGTCTCTATGCTGTCAATCCCGAGGCCGGGTTCTTCGGCGTCGCACCCGGCACCAGCGCCGACACCAATCCCAACGCCATGGCGACCATCGCCGCCGGTAACTCGATCTTCACCAACACCGCTCTCACCGACGACGGCGACATTTGGTGGGAGGGTATGACCGATACCTCGCCCGCCCATCTCACCGATTGGCGGCGCCAGGACTGGACACCGACCTCGGGAACCCCTGCCGCGCACCCTAATTCGCGCTACTGCACCCCGATCGCGCAGTGCCCCACCGTCGCTCCCGAATGGAATGACCCCCGTGGGGTGCCGATTTCGGCGATCTTCTTCGGTGGCCGCCGCGCCACCACCATCCCGCTGGTCACCGAATCGTTCAGCTGGCAGCACGGGGTGTTCCTCGCCTCCACCCTGTCCTCTGAGACCACCGCCGCCGCGACCGGCCGAGTCGGTGTCGTGCGCCGTGACCCGATGGCGATGCTGCCGTTTCTGGGCTACCACGTCGGGGACTACTTCCAGCATTGGCTCGATATCGGTACCCACGGCAATCCCGACAAGCTGCCGAAGATCTTCTACGTCAACTGGTTCCGGCGTGACGAGGACGGAAAGTTCCTGTGGCCCGGCTTCGGGGAGAATTCCCGCGTCCTGAAATGGGCGCTGCAACGCATCACCGGCACCGCTGATGCACATCCGACCCCCATCGGCTTCGTGCCCACCCCTGAGGCTCTCGATCTGCACGGTTTGGACCTCGACGACGCGAACCTGCGTGCGGCACTGGCGGTCGACCGCGCCGAATGGGTCACTGAAACCTGGTCGATCGGGGACTGGTACGCCACCATCGGCGCCAACAAACTCCCCTTCCCCTTGCGCGAGGAACTCGCCGCCCTCAAACGTCGCCTCACCACAGCAACATCCACCGAGACAGGAAGCGACCGATGACCACCATCACCCAACTCGGAAACACCATCTCCCACCTCGAGCTCACCGAGCTCGCCCACACCACGGTCTCCGCGCACGCCGTCGTGCAGGCCATCGACCCCAGCACCCTCGCGATCGTCGTGTTCTGCGGCCACAACACCCAGATCATCGAAGACGCCATCCGAAGCCAGCACTATGACACCAAGGAAATCACCACGACCAGCGACATCATCACCGTCACCATCTGACGGCGATCGCCAACAGCGCCCCCGCACCGTCGTCGGGCAACCACCAACCTCCGCAGCGGGCGCTGTAGTCGCTTCAAAGAGTTCCCGGATAGTGCCCGGTCACAGGGCGGGTGCTGGCAGGTGACCGAGACGTCCGATAACACGCTCGCGCAGTAGGAGATACTCACTCCACCGGCGGGATAAGGGACCGGGCGGACGTTGGACAACACGAGCCGCTATCACAGTCTGACCGAGCTGGAACTGATCACGAGTCAGGTCGAGCTCGACGCCGCTGGGTAGCCGGTTCCACCAGTGAAAGCCATGCTGTTCCCCATCAAGGTGCACTTCGCCGACCATCAGGTCACCTCCGAAGAGGTCATTGACGATCAAGGCCGTGATGTCGCAGTGTCCCCGGGCAGGGTTACCGGGCTGCCAGCCGGCGCGAGCGAGGTCATCCGCAGAGCAGGTGTCAGCAGCCCAGCTCGCCCGCAGTGCCCTCTCGATGACAAGCAGGTTCCACGCGATCATGTCCGAAGCATCCCATCTCACACCGACAACTAGATGGCCGCCACCGGCCCTAAACGCGCAGCTGGGGTCAACTTCAGTGGCAGAACACGGATTACGGTCTGCCACTGACGATGATGGCCCACTGGGTCAGAGAACCTGACCATGCTCCACCTTCGCTGGCACGGGGACACCACATGCGCGATCACCTGACATCGGATTTCACAACTGAAGCCGCTCAGCTATAGGTCGTTGCCTGCGTAGGAGAGATTGAAGCTCTTGTTCACCAAGGGGAAGTCCGGGACGATCGTGTCGGTTATGGCGACGGGCAGGGCGGGCCAGTTGAACCAGGAGGGGTCGACGATCTTGGCGCGGGTGATCCACCCGCCGTCACCGAGTTCCACCCTGTGCACGATGGTGCCGCGCCAACCCTCCACGATGCCGACGCCGCTGCCTGCCCGATAAGCATTGGTCGGGGCGGCAGTGAATTCCAGTGGTCCACTGTGGCTTTCGACGAGCGCGACGACGAGTGCGGTCGAGGCGGCGAACTCGTCGCGCCGCACGGTGTAGCGGGCGAGCACGTCACCGCTGGTGGCACCGATCTCGGTCACCGGCAGTTCGACAGTGGGGTGCTCGATGCGGGCGTCGGTCGCGACCCCGCTGGCGCGGGCGGGGCCCCCGAGGCAACCGAGCGCGCGGGCATCGTCGCCGGCGAGGACCCCCGTGCCGGCGAATCGGTCGTAGATCCCCGCGTTCCCCAAGGTCAGCTCAGCTACTTCGGCGAGATCGGCGGCTATCGAGCCCAACTCTCGAGGGTCGGGAAGTGCTTGCAGCACAACCCCACCCGGGCGGATCGCGCCGCGCAGTAGCCGGTGCCCGGTGACAGCGGCATTCATCCGCAGCAGCTGTTCGCGGATCCGCTGGGCGTGGGAGTTCGCGAGGCCGAAGCCGACATCGTTGGCGAGGGCGCCCAGATCGGCGGCGTGGTTGTAGAGACGCTCCAGCTCGACAAGCATCGCCCGCAGCCGGTGCACCTCGTCGGGGAGGCTGATACCGCAGGCATCTTCGACGGCAAGGCTGTGCGCGAGCGCGTGCGCGGCCGAGGTGTCGCCGCTGATCCGCTCGGCGAGCTCCACCGCACCGGCAGCCGGTCGGCCATGGAACAATCGCTCGATCCCGCGGTGCACGTACCAAAGTCGCGCTTTGAGCCGCACGATTGTCTCCCCGACCACCGAGAACCGGAAGTGGCCCGGTTCGATCAGCCCGGCGTGCACAGGCCCGACAGGGATCTCGTAGACCCCGGCACCGGCGACGGTCAGGAATCGCAGTTCACCGGAGCCGCCGAAGTCGGGCGCAGTGCCTGCGTCGGCGCGCATCGGATGCCAGTCTTCTGGCCAGTGTGCGTGCCGCACCAGCCTGCGTGGACGCGGATGCCCGAGCAGCCGAATCCCGTACAGGTCCAGCATTTCCCGCTCGAACCGACCAGCCGGGAACGACAGGTAGGCCAGCGACCGCAGGACCGGATCGGCGGCGGGCAGCGAGCATTCCAGCTCGATCCGGCGGTCGGGGCGCCCGGCCAGGAACAGATACACCACCCGCAGCATCGGCCCGTCGTCGTGTGCGGCGGTCAACGCCAACCGGAAGCCCGCATCGAGGAGTTCCTCTGCGGCATCGGCCAATTCGTCACCGGAGACGACGCGGCGGATCCGTTCATGGTCGGTCATCGCCCGCTCACCTGGTTCGCGGCGGTGGTGAACAGATCGGTGAACCCTCCAGCGGTGACACCCAACACGACCGAGGCCACCGCGCCGACGATCAGTGCGGCCGCCGTGGTCGCCGGGACGGTGATCGCGGGCGCGGCGGCGGGTGGGGAGCCGAGCAGAATCCTGGCCGCGTTGCGGATCAGCGCGGCGAAGGCGATCGCGATCAAAACCAGACCGACGCCGAGCGCCCACGCCAGTCGCGCGTCGGTGAGCGAGCGAGCGATGGCAAGTTCGCTGGCGAACATCGCGAACGGCGGCAAACCCAGCAGCGCAACTATGCCCACCGTGAACGCGGTGCCGATCAGCCGGGAGCGCGCGGCCACACCCGTGATCGCGGCGATCGCGGTGGATTCGTGCACGGCCTGCACCGGTCCGGTGGCCAGGAACAGCACGGTCTTGCTGATGCCGTGTGCGAGCACGTGCAGCAGCAGAGCGGCGATCGCGAGTTCGGTCCCGGCAGCCGCGGCGAGCGCGATCAGCCCCATGTTCTCCATCGAGGAGTAGGCCAGCATCCGTTTGACATCCCTTGTCACGGTAAGCATCAGCGCGGCGACGGCCAAGGTGAGCAGTCCGATGGTCAACAGCCCGGAGCGGGGGAAACCGGGCCCGGCCGCGATATCCACGATCGACTTCACCCGCAGCAGCACCGAGAACGCCACCGCCAGCAGCACCCCGCTCATCAACGCCGACACCGGCGCGGGTGCTTGGCTGTGCGCGTCGGCGAGCCAGGTATGGAACGGCACCAACCCGACCTTGGCGCCATATCCGATCAGCAGCAGCGCACCGGCCAGACGAGTTACCGCGGGATCGAGGTCACCCGCGTGGGCGAGCAGGACATCGAGGTCGAGGGCATGTTCGGTGGGCGCCCCGGCATGGCGAGCCGCGAAGTAGAGCAACACCGTGCCCAGGAAGGCAACCACGATCCCGACCGAGCAGATCACGACATACTTCCAGGTCGCCTCCAGTGCGGACTTGGTGCGCCGGTGCCCGACCAGGAACGCGGTGGCGATCGTGGTGGCCTCCACCGCCACCCAGATGACGCCGATGTTGTTGGCGCACACCGCAAGCACCATCGCGGCCAGGAACGCCGGAACCAGCCCCGCGTATACCCTGGCGCCTTGCGGATCGGTGTGACCATGCGCGAGTTCGGCGTCGATATAGCCGATCCCGGCCCAGGTCGCCAGAGTGCCGACGACACCGATAACGCTCAGCATCGTCACCGACAGGGCATCAGCCCGCAACAACCCACCCGCCAGCAGATGTTCGGTACCGGCTAGGCGCGCGCCGAGCGCAGCGGCGCAGCCGAGCACCGTGAGGGCGGCGAGCATGGTGAGTCGTGCTGTGGCGCGGCGCCATCCGGCGATGGCGCCGGTCATCGAGGCGGTGACGGGTGTGAGGATCGCGAGCAATACCAGTGCAGTCATCAGTCGTGCAGCTCCCGCAACTGGTCGAGGTCGGCGCCGCCGAAAGCACGCCGCAGCCGCCCGGTCAGTACGCCGATGACCGCGACCGCGAAGAACACGTCCAGGGACACACCGAGTTCGACGATCAGCGGAACCCCGGCGGTAAGCAGAAACGCCGTTGCCGCAACGCCGTTGTCGAGCATGAGGAATCCGGCGGCCTGGGAGATCGCGTGGCGGCGCGTGGCCATCACGAACAACGCGATCAGCACGAGCGCGAACGCGGCGGGCACCGCGTCGGTCGCCGGTCCCGGTTCCAACTCGGCCAGCGGCCGGGTCACCGCGAACGCGACCACGGTCAGCCCGGCCGCGACGAGCAGGGAGGAGGCGGTGTTCACCAGCGGGGTGGCCTCGCGGTACTCGCGGCGCTCGGCCCCCGCGGCGCGCGCCAACAACGCAGGCAGCACGCCCGCCCGCAACACCAGCACCACGACACCGACGATCAGCAGGGCGGTGTCCCCGTCGTGTACGCCTCCGACGATCGGAATCGCTGCCAGCGCAACACCTTGCGCGGCGAGCAGCCACGCGATGGCACCGAGGTCGCGGCGCCACACCACCAACACCGCGGCCAGCAGCAGACCGCCCGCGGCGAAGTCGAGCACGCTCACGTAGCCGGCTTGGGTCATAGCGCTGTCTCCGTGGTCATCACACGCTCACCCTCGCGGGGTGAAGAAGTTCGCGGCCGTGACCGCCAGCAAAGCCAGCAGGAACGACCCGGCCAAGAGTTCGGGTACCCGGAACAGTCGCAGTTTCGCGATGAACACCTCCGCGCCCGCCAGCAGCACCGCCAGCACAAAGACTTTCACCACGATCGCGACGACACCGACACCCACCTCGAGCACGGTCGGCGTCGTACTCGCGATCCCCCACGGCAGGAACAGATTCGACAGCAACGCCAACAGGACGGTCAACCGCATCGCAGCGGCCCATTCGACCAACGCCAACCGAGGACCGGCGTATTCGAGGACCATCGCCTCGTGCACCATCGTCAATTCCAGATGGGTCGCCGGATTGTCGACCGGTAACCGGCCGGTTTCGGCGATGATCACGATCACCAGCGCCGCTGCGGCCAGCACCCCGGCCACCGACGCCACCCGCCCCGGATGCTCCAGCGTGTTCGCTACCAGCGCACCGAGATTCGACGACCCCGCTGGAATGGACAGCGCGAACACCGACAGCAGGATGGTCGGCTCGACCAGTGCGGCGATCACGGTCTCCCGGCTCGCGCCCATCCCGCCGAACGCGGTGCCGGTGTCGAGACCGGCCAACGTCAATGCGACGGTGCCCAGGAACAGCAGACCGACCACCGCGAACAGATCGGCGGCACCGTCCAGCGGTGACCCGGTGGCGACCAGTGGCGCGATCGCGGCGATCAACAGCGACGTGCCCGCGAGAACCGCTGGGGCGGCGGCAAATACGATCGTGGTTCCTTCCGGGGTGATCGACTGTTTGCGCAGTTGCTTGCGCAGATCTCGCCACGGTTGGCTGATCCCGGCCCCGGCGCGGCCTTCCAGGTGTGCACGGACTTGGCGCATCGCCCCGAGCACCAGTGGGGCACCGAGGATGACACCGCCGATCTGGACGGCCCCGGCCGCATAGGACATGACGTTCATCGCGCCACCAGCAACGCGATCAGAACACCGACCGCGCCGTAGGCCAGATACAGGTGCACGCTGCCGGTGTGGGCGCGGGCGACCACCAACGCCGCCCGCCGGATCGCGGCGGTCACCGGTCGATACAACCTTTCCTCGATGGTGTCGGTGATGCGGGCCCGGTAGGCGACCGAGTCCACCAGGTACCGGGATTCGGCGTGCGGGGTGATCTCGATGTCGGTGTCCGGGCGCAGTACATCGTCGAAGACGCGCTGCATCGGCTCGGCGAACGAGGTCGCCGTGTACTGCATGCGCGCGTTCGGCTGATCCGCTCCGCACGCCCACAACGGCAGCACGGCCGCCGCGGGTCGGTGCCGGGCCCGCCATCGGGTCACCCCCAGTGCGGCGAGGATCGCCGCGATCAGCGCGACCGCGATCACGGTGGGCGCGATCGACCCCGACAGCCCGGGCAGCCGCACGGTCGCGGCGAGACCGGTGAACGCGACATCGCGCGAGGGCGGCAGGACGGCGAGGACCCGCGCCAGGACCGGACCGAACACCAGTGGCGCGACCCCCAGCACCAGACACGCGCAGGCCGCGAGCATCATCGCGCCGAGCATCGACGCAGGGGCTTCCCGAGCGTCGGTGGCCTCCTGGGACCGGGGACGCGCCAGGAACCCGACCCCGAAAGCTTTGACCATCGCTGCGACACCGAGACCCGCGGTCAACGCGACCGCGCCGACTGCCAGCGGCGCGGCTAGGGCTACCACCGGATCATCATGGCGCCCAGAGTGAATCAGCGATTGCACGATCAGCCATTCGCTGACGAACCCCGCTCCCAGCGGCAACCCGGACGCACCCAATGCCGCGACCCCGAACACCGCCGTGGTCACCGGCATCCGCCGTGCCAGCCCGCCGAGGCGGTCGAGGTCGCGCAGTCCGGTCGCGGCCAGCACCGATCCCGCCGCCAGAAAGCCGAGGCATTTGAACGCCGCGTGCGCCACCAGATGCAGCAGCGCCGCCGCCATCGCCACGGTGGCTGCCGCGGCGGCGCCTGCATCGGCGAGCAGGATCGCGGCGCCGAGCGCCAGCACGATCAAGCCCATGTTCTCGGTGGTCGAAAAGGCCAGCAGCCGTTTGAGATCGGTGGCCACCGACGCCTGCAGGACACCGTAGAGCGCGGTGATCCCGCCGAGCACGAGCAGCGCCGAACCCCACCAGCCCGGTGCGGGCCCGAACAGCTGCACATCGAATCGGATGATGCCGTAGATCCCGAGGTTCACCATCGCCGCGCTCATGAGCGCCGACACCGGGCTCGGCGCCTCCGGATGCGCGCGCGGCAGCCACGCGTGCAGCGGCACCAAACCCGCCTTGGACCCGAACCCGACGACCGTGAGCACGAACACGACATTGCGTGTTCCCTCCGAGAGCTCCGTGAACTCTCGGAACCGATCCGCGCCACCAGCAGCCGCCGCGGCCACCAGCAAGCCGACCAGGATGGCGGCGAACCCGAGCTGGGTCATCACCGCATAGAACACTCCCGCCGACCGCACTGCCGGTCGCCGATGCTCAGCCAGCACCAGAACCAGCGACGCGATCGCCATCAGTTCCCACATCAGCAGAAACGTCGTCACCGATCCGGCGGCGGGCACCCCCAGCATCGCCGCCACGAACGCCGGCAGCACCCACAACGGCACCCGGTCCAGATGCGAACGCCGCGCGTAGCCGATCACGTAGATACCGACAGGCACGGCCACCGCACCGGTCAACGCCATGAAGAATCCGCCGACCTGATCGAGGTGGAAATACACACCCGATAGCGGTAGCAGCCAGCCGACCGACACCGACCCCATGGCGCCGAACACCGCGGCCAACCCGGCCACCACGCCCGCCACACCCAGTGCCGCAGTGGCGATTCCGGCGATGACCGCATCAATAATGTTGCGGTGCACCGGGATTTCCGCAGCCGGTGCGATGGCTGCCGTGGCGGCGGTCACCGCCCGGTCACCGAACGCAGCGCGGCGACGATGCGGTCCGGCGACGGCGGGCAACCGGAGATCTCGACATCGACGTCCACCACATCCCCGACCGCGCCGACGACGCCGTAGGCGTCGGCGAACACGCCCCGGTTCACGGCGCAGTCACCGCAGGCGATGACCAGGCGTGGCTGTGGTGTCGCCTCGAGGGTCCGTCGCAGCGGTTCGGCCATATTCCTGGTGACCACCCCGGTCACCAGCAACGCATCCGCGTGCCGCGGGGAAGCGACCAATCGTGCGCCGTAGCGTTCCGCGTCGTACACGGGCCCGAACGCACCGGAGATCTCCACCTCGCAGCCGTTGCACGAGCCTGCGTCGACATGCCGGATCTGCAGCGAACCACGCACGGCGGCAGGAACATTCGCTGTCGCGGGCGCAGCGGGCGCGGGCTCGGCCGCTCGGCCGACCCGCAGGATCTTGCGCACCCAGCCCATCGCGCGGCCTATCGGCTGCCGGGAGTGACGGAGGGAATGTTTACCAGTACTTCGCCCACGGCTAGAGGTTTACCAGATTACAAGCCAACAATCTATTTGATTGCGAAAACATGCAACCCCGCATGTTGTGTGCGCTTCGAGCCCGCCGGGGTCCTTGGTCCGCAAGGTGCATGCCGCCGCGAGCCCGCGCACGGGATTCAGCCGGGAATGTGGGTAAGACTCCGCTCTCGTGTCGCGGTGGTGGCCAGCGTGCCGGTTTCGGCCGACCGCCGGTGCGCGACGGGTGCCCGGCACAGCGGCACGTAGCGGCGCGCGTGATCTATCGCCCCGCGAGTATTGGTGAACAAGCTATCGAGGCCGTCTGCCGGTAGCGCCCCGATGGCGATCAGCCGTCGTTGATGGTCGGCCCGGAGTCCGGACAGCAGCACCGTGATATGCCGGTGCTCGAGCTTGCCGATCGCGTCTTTGAGTACCAGCGCACCAGCGGTGTCCAGGGCGGTGATCTTGGACATGCGCAAGATGACGACCTTGACGTCGGCGACCTCCGCCAACTCCAGCAGGAACCGGTGCGCGGCGGCGAAGAACAGCGGCCCGTCGATGCGATAGGCGACGATGTGATCGCGCAGCAGGTCGTGTTCCTCGGCCAGGTGGTCACTGTCATCGAGGGGTACCTGTTCGAGCCGGGCTTCGCGCGCCACCGATCGCAGGGCGAGCACGACGGCGAACCCGACACCGACCGCAACGGCGGTGACCAGATCGAGCGCGACGGTGACGCCGAAGGTGACGACCATGATGATCGAGTCACCGCGGGAGGCTCGGGCGATCGCGATCAGCGCCTCGGTTTCCACCATGCGCACCGTGGTTGCCAGCAGCACGCCGGCGAGGGCCGCGAGGGGATGTCGGCGACGAGTGGCGCGGCGAGGTAGATGATCGCGGCCAGAATCACCACGTGGGTGAGCGCGGCCAACCGGGTGCGCGCACCGGAGCGGACGTTGACGGCGGTGCGGGCGATCGCGCCGGTGGCGGGCACGCCACCGAACAGGGGTGCCGCGATGTTGGCCAAGCCTTGGCCGAGCAGTTCCCGGTCCGGGTTGTGCCGGGTGCCGACACACATCGAATCCGCGGCGGTGGCCGAGAGCAACGATTCGAGCGCAGCCAACGCCGCCACCGCGAGCACGGGCCCGATCAGCGACCCCAGCTCGTTCAGGTGCACGAAGCCCAGCGACGGTGCGGGCAGGCCCGACGGGATGGTGCCGATGCGCGTGAGGTCCATGTCGAACAGCGCCGCGGCAACGGTGGCGGCGGCGACCGCGACCAGCGCGAACGGCAGTTTCGGCAGGTAGCTTCCGCCGATCAGAATGACCGCGGCCACTACCAGCGCGGTGACCGGTGTCGTCACGCTCGGCTCGGCGACGAAGCGGCGCAGTGCGTCGAATGCTGACTGCCACACCTTCTCGCCCTCGGCGTGGGCGATGCCGAGGGCGGACGGGAACTGTTGCAGCGCGATCACGACCGCGATCCCCGCGGTGAACCCCTCAATCACCGGGGCGGGCATGTACCGCACCGCGCGCCCGACATCGGCGAACGCGAGCACCACCAGCACGAGCCCCGCCATGAGGCCGACCGCGAGGACCCCGGTCGCGCCGTGCGCGGCCACGATCGGCACGAGTACCACGGTCATCGCGCCGGTCGGACCTGACACCTGGAACCGCGACCCGCCGAACACCGCCGCTAGTACACCGGCGATGACCGCGGTGGCCAAACCCGCGGCTGCGCCGAGCCCGGAACTGATGCCGAAGCCCAGCGCTAGCGGCAGCGCCACCAACGCGACGATCAGACCGGCCATCAGGTCCGCGCCGGGAGCGCGCACGGCGGGCTTCCATTCCGACCAGGTCGGCAGCAGCATCCGCATACTCAGCGGGCGCCGAGCAAGCGTAGCTTCAATGCGGCCAGCTGCTCGCGCAGCTCCTCGGGCAACCGGTTACCGCCGATGGTGGCGTACCACTCGTCGATGGAGCGGGTTTCGGTGATCCATTCCTCGTTGTCGACGGCTAGGGCCGTGCCGACGAGTGACTGGTCGCCCTCACCGAGACCGGTGAGGTCGAGTGCGTTCGGGGTCGGCACATGCCCGATCGGTGTCCACAGGGCGGGTGCCGTGCCGTCCAGGCGCTCCAGCGCCCACTTCAGCACTCGAACGTTGTCACCGAATCCCGGCCACAGGAACTTCCCGTCGCCGCTGCGCCGGAACCAGTTGACCTGGAAGATCTTCGGCAGCTTCGCCGCGTCGGCGCCAGCGCCGAGGGAGAGCCAATGCGCGAAGTAGTCCCCGATGTGATAGCCCAGGAACGGCAGCATCGCCATCGGGTCACGGCGCATTACGCCGACCTTGCCCGCCGCCGCGGCGGTGGTCTCCGAGGACAGGGTCGAGGCCATGAATACCCCGTGGGCCCAGTCGAAGGATTCGGCGATCAGGGGGACGGTGGTGGCGCGTCGGCCGCCGAAGAAGATCGCCGAGATGGGTACCCCGGTCGGGTCGTTCCATTCCGGTGCCACCGATGGGCACTGTTCGATGGGGGTGCAGTAACGCGAATTCGGGTGTGCGGCAGGGGTTCCCGATTCGGGTGTCCAGTCCTGGTGATGCCAGTCGATGAGGTGTGCGGGCGGGGTATCGGTGAGGCCCTCCCACCACACGTCGCCGTCGTCGGTGCGCGCGGTGTTGGTGAAGATCGAGTTGCCGCGTTCGATGGTCGCGATCGCGTTCGGATTGGTTTTGGCGCCGGTGCCCGGTGCGACACCGAAGAACCCGGCCTCCGGGTTCACCGCGTAGAGGCGGCCGTCGGCGCCGAAACGCATCCAGGCGATGTCGTCACCGACGGTCTCGGCTTTCCAGCCTGCGAGGGCCGGTTCGAGCATCGCGAGGTTGGTCTTGCCGCACGAGGACGGGAACGCTGCCGCAATGTAGTGCACCTTCTGTCGCGGGGAGGTGAGTTTGAGGATGAGCATGTGCTCGGCCAGCCAGCCTTCGTCGCGGCCCAGCACCGAGGCGATCCGCAGCGCGAAGCACTTCTTACCCAGCAGTGCGTTGCCGCCGTAGCCGGAGCCGTAGCTCCAGATGGTGCGCGACTCCGGGAAATGCGCGATGTACTTGGTCTGGTCGCACGGCCACGGCACGTCGGTGTCACCCGCGGCCAGCGGCGCACCCACCGAGTGCAGGCACCGCACGAATTCGGTACCGGTGGTGAGCTTCTCCCACACCGGAGCGCCGGATCGCGTCATGATCTGCATCGAGACCGCGACATACTCCGAATCGGTGATCTGCACACCATATTTCGGCTCCGCCGCGTCCAAAGGCCCCATGCAGAACGCGATCACATACATGGTCCGGCCCACCATCGCGCCCCGATAATGCTCGGTCATCACCGAGCGCATGCCGACCGGGTCCACCCAGTTGTTCGTCGGCCCAGCGTCGAGCTGGGACTCCGAACAGATGAAGGTCCGGTCCTCCACCCGCGCCACATCGTCGGGATCCGATACACACCAGAACGAATTCGGCTTCCCGGCCAGGGGGACGAAGGTGCCCTTGGCGACGAGTTCCGCGGTGAGCCGGTCCCACTCCTGCCGGGATCCGTCGCACCATGCAATGCGATCCGGCGCGGTCAGCCCGGCGACCTCCTCGACCCAAGCAGCGATGCCCGGGTGATCGGTCGGGGCCAACGGGGACAGGGTGGACGCGGAGCGATCAGTCACGGGTGTTCTCCTTCTAACTCGCTAGGTAGTTAGTTAGTTAGTTTAGAAATCACGCAATCAGTTGGCCATGGGCGAGCCCGGTGATCATGCCCACTGCGGTCAAGCGGTCAAATGTTGACCTCACACACCGGAGGTCCAGGATCGAAAGGCGCTTTCCAGCAACTCGGCATGTCCGGCAACCACTCCGGTCAGGATGGCGCGCGCGGTGACCAGTAGCTCCTCGATCCGCGGCGAGGTCGGCGCATAGGTTACCGACAACCCCTCACGGTGCCCGGTCACCAGACCGGCGCGGCGCAGAATCGACAACTGCTGAGACAGGTTCGCCGGCTCCACACCGACCTCCGCCAGGATCTCCGACACCGCGTGGTCACGTTCGCTGAGCAACTCCGGCACCCGGATCCGCACCGGATACCCCAGGGTTTTGAAGAAGCCGGCTTTCGCCTGACACAGCGGCGCACTCGAACCCGGCACTTGCGAACCAATCCTCCCACCGCATGCGACATCGGCACCGACAGTCGATATATTGATTGCGCAGTTTAGCAACCAGGGAGAACATAGTTGATCGCGGCATTGCACACCACCCCAGCCCAGCAGCCGGATCGGTCCCCGCCGACCCGCCGTAACTGCACCGCCGCGCGCGCAGCCGGGATGGTGCGCCGATGACCGAACGCGCCGCTCCGACCCTGACCCAGCGGATCGGCTACATCTGCGGGCGCACACTGCCCGCATCGATGGCGCAGTGGGTAGGCAACGACTTGACCGGGCCCGGCGCCACCCGCCGGTATCTGCTGCGAATCCTGATCCCGATCATTCCGGTGCTCATGTTGTTCATGCTGATGCCGGGACCGGCCTGGATGGGCCTCGCGATGATGGCCCTGTTGTATCTGCCACTGATCTATTTCACGGTGGCACTGAACAATGTCTACCGGCGCAACCGGCTGATCAAACACGGACTCGACCCCGAACTCGCCGACGCCCGCGCCACAAGCCGCGCCGAGGCCGAACGCCTCGCCTACGAACGCCGACACGGCCGCGCCTGATCCGAACAAACGACCCCGCGGTCGAAGGCGGCACAACCATCCGACCAGGGAGCAAACCATACTCCCGCTAGATACTTGCTAACATTAGCAAATAAACAGGGAGGTGGATGGATGCGTGTGACCCCGATCAGCCAGTTCCGTGGGCGGATCTTGCAGTGCCCGGACTGCGGCCTTCTGTGCAGAACCTCAGCGCTGGCGGCGGGTACGCCGACCTGCCCCCGCTGCGGGGCGCAACCGCTGATAGTCCACGGTACGGGCAAGCCGTTCGGCACCTCCGGCGCCGACTGAAGCGCTCCCTGTATCGTGCTGCGACTACCCGCCTCCCAGTAAAGCCGGGTCGGACTACACCGGGCCAGGATTCGCACCGGATCGATCCGTGGCACACGATGCCGCCGACTTGCCCAGCTCCACAACACCATTCGTCAAACAGCGCACTGTTCCACGGAAGAAGGACCATGCCCATCGCCACCCTCAACGGGATCCGACTCAACTACGACGTCACCGGAACAGGTCCGCTCGTCGTACTGGTCATGGGAACCGGTAGCCCCGGCCGGGTCTGGCGCACCTATCAAGTACCCGCACTGGTCAAAGCCGGATTCCGGGTCGCAACGATGGACAATCGCGGGATCGCACCGTCGGACGAATGCGCCGGGGGCTTCGGCATCGACGATCTGGTCGCCGACACCGCCGCGCTGATCGAACACTTGGGCGATGGCCGCGCCCACGTGGTCGGCCATTCGATGGGCGCCAGAGTCGTGCAGGAATTGGCGCTGGCTCGCCCCGACCTGGTCGACAAGGCCATCATGCTCGGCGCCGCCGGGCGGCCCCATCCGATGGCGCGCACCCTCAACCTGGGCGAACAAGCCCTCCACGACCAAGGAATTCAGCTGCCCCCGCAGTACGCGGCGGCCATCAAGGCGATGCTGAACCTGTCGCCGCACACCCTGAAAGATGACGCCAAAGCCCAGGAATGGCTCGACATATTCGAGTTCACCACGGGCAAAACACCACCCGGTGTCCGAGCGCAGATCGGCATGGACCGCTCCCGCGACCGCCTGCCCGATTACGCGCGAATCACCGCACCCAGCCTCGTCGTCGGATTCGCTGATGACCAGATGACACCGACAATGTTCGGCCGCGAGGTCGCCACCGCCATCCCCCACGCCCGCTACGCCGAGATCGAACGCTGCGGCCACTACGGCTACCTGGAACAACCGGACGAGGTCAACCGCGTGATCATCGAATTCCTCACCGCCGCATAACAATCGGAATACTCCGAAAGGGCAACTCAGTGACCGAAACCCTGCCGCCCTGTCCCGCCTGCTCCAGGGCCGACGCGGTTGCCGTAGCGGGCGGCGCCGTAGTTGATGCGGTCGACGAGTTCCGCGCGAACCAAGTCGGTGATGTCGGAAACGCCGACATCACGCAGGACTTCGGACCCGGCGTCGCCGCGACGCCCTCGAGGCCGATCCACGTTGCCGGTTCGACATGGTCCTGATCAGCGAACCGGCGCAGGAACGGCTGATCCTGGCTGCCGTCGTACGGATCGCGGTGCACTCGTGTTCGCCGACGACCCCTACGAACACGCTCAGCGGTTCTGCAAGCTCGCCAAACCGCGATGGGACACCACAGGATCCGACATCCTGCACCCACGAGCCAGTTGCGCTCGACTAGTGCGCGCCTTCAACACCTACGGCATGCCGGGCAAATCGAAGTGGCGTGTGACCCAGACTGACCCGAAAATTGAAGGTGAGGTAACCGCTTGGCCGGGGTCAGGCGGCTCCTTCGATGGGGTCGAAGCGGATGGTGAATCCCAGGGCGTTGGCTTGGCGGGTGAGCCGGCGCATCGCGGCTTGGGGGTCGCGTTTGGTGAAGTAGTCACCGCCGAGGTCGTGGTAGTCGACGTCGTTGGTGAGCATGTGCCAGACCGCGGTGAGGATCGAGTGTTCCAGGGCGACGAGGGCTTTCTTCTTCCCGAGCCGGGGGGCTAGTCGGTGGTAGCGGGCGCCGAGGTAGGTGTTTTCCTTGGTGCGGGATGCGGCCATGGCCGCGGTGCCCAGGGCACCGCCGAGCCATCGGTTGCCGTGGCGGGTCTTGCCGGATTTGTGTTTGCCGGCGGATTCGTAGTGCCCGGGGCAAACCCCGGCCCACGAGGCCAGGTGCCCGGCGGTACGGAACCTGCTCATGTCGGCGCCAGTCTCGGCGATGATCACCTCAGCGGTGCTCTGCCCGACCCCAGGGATCGTTGCCAACCGTTCAAGCTGACGGGCAAAAGGGCGCATCTCTTCCTCGATCCGCGTCGACAGCTCCAGGATCACGGCCGAGAGCTGGTCGATGCGTTCCAGGTGCAGCCGGCACAAAAAGGCGTGATGCTCCCCGAAGTTCCCGGTCAGCGCCTGCACCAGCTGCGGAATCTTCGGGCGCATCCGGGCCTTGGCCATCTCTGCCAGTACGCGCACATCGCGCTCCCCGTCGATGAGCGCCGCGAGCATCGCCCGCCCGGAAACACCGAGGATGTCGGTGGCCACACTGGACAGTTTGATGCCAGCGTCTTCGAGTTCCTTCTCCAACCGTGAGGCCTCGCGGGAACGTTCAGCCGCCAATGTCGTCCGGTAGCGGGTCAGATCCCGCAGGTGCCGGATCGGCTCCGGGGGCACGAACGAGGCCTTGAGTAGCCCGCACTCACCCATCTGACACAACCATGCCGCGTCGGACACGTCGGTCTTGCGCCCGGGCAGTCCTTTGGCGTGCGCGGCGTTGACCAGGATCACGTTCAGGCAGTCCTCCAGCAGATAGAACGCACCCCGCCAGTAATCCCCGGTGGCCTCCATCACCACAAGGGTGACCTTCTCGGCCACCAGCCAGTCCCGCAGTTCCAGCAGGGCGTTGGTGGTCGTGGCGAAGGTGCGGATCTCCTGGCGGCGTGAGCGCCCGCGCCCCGGCTTCGCGGTGCGCACACACGCTTTTAGGTCCTTCTTGCCGATGTCCAACGCGGCGCACCGCTCGTGCAACAGTTCCACGACACCCTCCCGAGACGACTGGCCGGCCTGGCACGCCCGTCCGGAGGAACCACAGGGCTAAAGAGTCTGACCCACGTGCTCGAAGCAACAATCGACAGTTCCTGTCGGTGGTCCCCAACACCATCCTGATCCACGAGCTCAAGGCATCACAGTACGATCGGCGTCCCGGACGAACGCGCCCCCATTTTCCCGCCTCCACGGCGGCCCAGCGCAGCGGCCCAGGTTCCTGATCCGAAAATAAACCCATGGTGAGTGGCTGTGGGCGGGTGAGCGGGCACGTGACAGTTCCCGGCGATGCGTAGCGAGCCGGGATGGGTCGTCACGTTTGGTGTGGTTGCAGGTCTTATTGATTAGGCGGCTTGGATGGGGTCGAAACGGACGGCGTATCCGAGGGCGTTGGCTTGGCGCACGATGCGTCGCATGGCGCGTTCGGGATCCAGGCGCGCGAAGTAGTCGCCGCCGAGATCCTGGTAGTCGACGTCGTCGGTGAGCATGTGCCAGACCGCTGCCAGGGTCGAGTGTTGCAGGGCGACAAGGGCTTTCTGCTTGCCTATTCGTGGCGCGAGCCGACGGTATTTCGCGCCGAGATAGGTGCCGTCGCGGGTGCGGGCGGCGGCCAGTGCCGCGGTGCCCAACGCACCGGTCAGCCACCGGTCGCCGTGGCGGGTTTTGCCCGATCGGCGTTTGCCGGCGGATTCGTGGTGTCCGGGGCATACCCCAGCCCATGAGGCGAGGTGTCCGGCGGTGGGGAATCGGCTCATGTCGGCGCCGGTCTCGGCGATGATGACCTCGGCCACCCTCCGACCGACTCCGGGGATGGTCACCAACTGGTCAATCGTGCGGGAGAAAGGGCGCATCTGCTCCTCGATCCGTGTCGAGAGTTCCTCGATCGTCGCAGACAACTGATCGATTCGTTCCAGATGCAGCCGGCACAGGAAGGCGTGGTGTTCACCGAAGTTGCCGGTCAACGCCTCGACCAGTTGTGGGATCTTCGGGCGCATCCGCGCTTTGGCCATGTCGGCCAGCACCTGTGCGTCCTGCTCGCCGGCGATCAACGCGGCCAGCATCTGGCGGCCGGAGCGGCCCAGGATGTCGGTGGCCACGCTGGACAGTTTGATCCCGGCGTCCTCCAACTCCTTCTCCAGCCGCTGCGCCTCCCGGGTGCGTTCGGCCGTCAGCGTGGTCCGGTAGCGGGTCAGATCCCTCAGGTGCCGGATCGGTTCGGGTGGCACGAACGAGGCCCGCAACAGGCCACACTCACCCATCTGACACAGCCACGCCGCATCGGAGACGTCGGTTTTGCGGCCGGGCAGACCCTTGGCGTGGGAGGCGTTGACCAGGATCACGTTCAAACAGTCCTCCAGCAAGTAGAACGCCGCCCGCCAGTAATCCCCGGTCGCTTCCATCACCACCAGGGTCACCTCCTGCTCGACCAGCCAGTCCCGCAACTCCAGCAGGGCGTTGGTGGTCGTGGCGAACGTGCGGATCTCCTGGTTGCGCGAGCGCTTACGTTTGCTCACGCTCGGTGTCCGCACGCACGCCTTGAGATCCTTCTTGCCGATGTCCAACGCGGCGCACCGCTCATGCAACAACTCCACGAACATTCCTCCGGAAACCGTGTCCTGCCAGGGGCGTCCGCCCGGAGGAGCCACAGGGATCTGAAGACTCTGATCCGCGTGCTCATGGCAACAATCGACAACTCCTGTCGGTGGCTCCCGAACCGCCATGCTGACCGACGAACTCGAGGCATCAAGGAAAATTACGGGGTTCCGGGACGAACGCGCACCCATTTTCCCGCCTGACCGGGCACGCGACAGCACCCGGCGGAGCCGGGTTGTCTTGTGGCGGTGGGCGTTAGGCGGCGGGTTCGAGGGTGACGTGGTAGCCCATGGCGGTGAGTTGGGCGATGTGGTTACGGATCCTGCGTTCGGTGTTGACACGGGTGGCGTGGTAGTCGGCACCGAGATTGACGGGCGGTCGGGTTGCTAAGCAGGTTCGGAGATGATGACCAGAATCGAGCGGGCAACGGCCACGAGGGCTTTGAGTTTCCCACGGCGTTTGATGATGCGCCGGTAGCGTTCGCCGAGGAACGTGCTGGTCTTGGCGGCGGCCGCGGCGGCCTCGCCGAGAGCACCCTTGAGATAGGGGTTGCCCTTGCCGGTCTTGCCCGCGCGTTGCACGGGTCCGGATTGGATGGTGCGCGGGCACAGTTTCGCCCACGACACCAGGTGTGCGGCGGTCGGGAACCGGCTCATGTCGAGCCCGATCTCTGCGAGGATGATCTGGGCGGCCCCCGGGCCGATACCGGGAATCTCATCGAGCCGCTCGATCACGGTCAACTCGGCGGCGTCGTCCCCGCTCGGGCTCGCGCCGCCGGGACTGTCGCCACCACCGCCCGCTACGGGCGCCACCGCGGCCAGCAACTCGTCGATGCGGGTAGTGAGTGCGGCGATCTGGGTGCTCAACGCGTCGATCTGGTCGAGCAGCATCCGGGTCAGCTCTGCATGGTGGTCATCGAACCTGCCGGTCAACGCCTCGACCAACGCGGCCCGTTTGGTTTTCATCCGGCCACGGGCCAGATTGGCGAGCCGGCGTGGGTCGCGCTCGCCCGCGATCAACGCTTCGAGCATGTCGCGCACCGACAGTGTGTCCATCGTGGATGCCACCGACGACACCTTGATCAGCGCGTCCTCGAGCAGTTTCTCCAGCCGCTGCCAGTAGCGGGCGCGTTCCCTGGTCAGGTCGATACGCAGCCGGGTGTAGTCACGCAACTGCCGGATCGGGGCCGGCGGCACGAAACTGGGTCGCAGCATGCCTTTCTCGGTGAGCTTGGCCAGCCACACCGCGTCCAGCTTGTCGGTCTTCGCCCGGCCCGGCACGTTCTTCACATCGCGGGCGTTGACCAGCTGCACCCGCAGCCCGGCCGCTTCCAGCCTGGGTTCGACAGCTGGGTAGCGCTCTAGTCGGCGGATAGTGGTGTTGACCTGCTCGTATGACTCAATGCCCGGTGACGGGGCGTGTCACTAGGCGTTGTCGAACGCGCTGGTCAGGGATTCGCGACGATGTCGATGATCTTCTTTGGTGGGGCGAGTTCGAGTGCGGTGAGGAGGTCGCGTTGGGGCTTGGTGAGTTCGGTGGTCTGGCGGAAGGTGCCCGCGGGGCCGGTGAAGGTAACGGCATGGATGCGTTGCAGTTCACTGCGTAGCCGGTTCCATGTTGTGCCGCTGGTGGTTTCGGCGACGCGGATCAGCAGCAGCGCCAGCCAGCACAGCAGGATGTGGGCGCGGATACGGTCTTCGCGGCGGTGGTAGACCGGGCGCAGGTCGATGATCTGCTTCATGTCGCGCCAGCCGCGTTCTACTTCGAGGAACTGCTTGTAACCCAGGGCGATGTCCTCGGCGGACAGGTGCGGGTCACTGCTGCGGAGCAGGTACTTCCCGTCCAGTCTCGCCTCGGCCTTGATCTTCGCCTTGTCGATGCGCAAAAGCCCACTGGTTGTGGTGCGCAGGAACCGTTTCAAACCTGGCTTACTCGACAGTGTCCCAACGAGTTTGGCGCGGTCGGTGGCGGTGAGCGGGTCGGTGCCGGTGATCGCTTCGTCGAGTTGAGCGACGAGTTGATCGCGGATGGCGGCGTCGCGGGTGGCTTGATCGGGGTTGAAACAGAGCACGAATCGGTCGTCGGTGCCGATGTTGACTTCTTTGACCTGCATGTTGTCTTTGACCGTGGCGTAGCGGCCCTGGCGCGACAGTGCGGCTTGGACTTCGGGTGAACCGGTGCGCAGCTTCTCCCCGATGATGTAGCCGCCGCCACCGGCCATCAAGGCCCGCCGGTTCTCCTTCGAGGAGAAGCCGCGGTCGGCGACCCACACCACCCGCGACAACGACCACTGGCGCAGGTCGTCGCGGACCTGGCGGATCAGATCCTGGTCGCCGGTGTTGCCTGGCCACGACCACACCCGCACCGGAATCCCGTTGCGGGTCACCGCCATTCCGACCACAACCTGGGGCAGGTCGTCGCGGGAGTCCTTCGACTTGCCGTAGGTGCGGAACCCGATTGTCTTGTCCACCGAGACATCCGAACCTTCCTCGATGACGGTGCCACGCTCGTCGCGATCGAGCGGCTCATCGGGGGCGTCGAGTTCGAAATAGGTCGAGGTCGTATCGAAAAATAGCAGGTCTATCTCGAGATTAAGCAGGTCGGTGACCTGAAAGTATGCTTCCCTCGCCAACTCCGGTTCGATGGTCAACAGGTAGTCCATCGCCCGATAGCAGGACTGTTCGTCGATCGCGTCGAGCCCGTCGATGTGGACATCGTCGCTGATCCACCCGGCGGCAGCCAACTTCGACGACGCCGCCAACGCCCGGTTGGCGACCAGCGCGAACAGCACCCGCTCGACCCGCGGATCGAGTTTGCGGCCCACCAACTGACGGCGGACGACCTGGTCCAACCCGAGGCGACCCCACAACCCGTCCAGAACAAAGGTGCCCCCGACCGGCGCCGACGCCGTCAACACCATCTCGCCCGGCACGGTCAACGCCGCAGCACGGGCGGGATCGAGCAACCGCGACAGCGACGCCACCAGACGCTCGATCCCCGCGCGGTCGAGTTCGTCTTCGCGACCGAAGGAGTACAACACCTTGGTTCGCGACCGTCCCGCCGCGCTGTCCCACGCGTTGTGGGCGAGCTGCAGATACCGGACGACCTGCCCGTTCTTGGTCTTGCGCGACGACACCTTCACATACACGCGAAACAGGATAGCCGACTAGTAGATGACCACATATTTCGACGTAAATCCGGTTTACAGCCAAAACTGTGTCACTAGGCGATTTCACGTTTTTCGCTAGCCCAAACACAGTTGACCTGCCGATTCACCGCCCGATCAGACCAGAAACCGGCTCCAACTGTCGAACCCAGGGTAGAGCTGATCCACGAAACCGTACGTTTCTGTCGAATCGGAGCCGCTGACGTCGACGGTCACCATCACCGGACTACCGGACGTTCCCTGACACACGGACATCCCTACCTTGAAATGCGGTGGTGGACTCCTCCGAGTCAGCAACATATGGACTTGTGTCTCGTAGTCAATCGAGATCGCCGTAGGCGACTGCCCGAGACGTGCAAGCGACTCCCCCAAGTCAACAGCATGGTGGACAGTGGTGCCTTCTGCCGCGATGAAGTATCCCTTGTCTCGCTCAACACCATTCACCTGCACGGAATAGACCGCGATCGGTGGCTCAAGCGCTCGCAGCGCGACAACCAGGCGCTTGTGTAGCCCGAGTTCGCGTTCGGGTCACCGTCACGCGCAGCACCTCCCGGAACGGCGTGCCCCCGGCATGCCCCAAGGACCGGAATTCGTTGGACAGTAACGGTCAACCACGGCTACATGCCCCCCCGGAGGTATGCGATTAAAAACCCCTCGACCAGGCGATATGTCGAGGGGAATAAGTGGTCCCAGCTGGTTTCGAACCAGCGACCTTCCGCGTGTGAGGCGGACGCTCTCCCGCTGAGCTATGGGACCGAACCTTGTTGTCCGGGTGGCGCTGAAGCGTCATCCGAACGAGGAGGAACATTAGCACGCACTACCGGCGGTCCACCAAATCGCCTCCCGGACAGGGTGGGATGCAGTATCGCGGTCGCGATCGGAAGGTCTTCGCCGCGCGGGGATCCTCTACCTCAATCGGGCGCCACCTCCCGAACGCCCCGGCTGCCACCCGAACTACACCCTTGTTATTCCAATTCAGGCGCTCCTACCAGCGGATTTGTACCTTTACGTGAACGTCGTCTAATGTTTCATCTCGCACCACGGAGGACAGCGAGAATGCCTCCGAGATGTCAAATGCGGATGTAGCGCAGCTGGTAGCGCATCACCTTGCCAAGGTGAGGGTCGCGGGTTCGAATCCCGTCATCCGCTCGAGAGGTAGGGCCAGGCTTAATTTTCCTTTACGCCGTCCCCCTTTGCGCGGTGGAGTGGCCGAGTGGTGAGGCAACGGCCTGCAAAGCCGTGCACACGGGTTCGATTCCCGTCTCCACCTCGCGCGATTAGCTCAGCGGGAGAGCGCTTCCCTGACACGGAAGAGGTCACTGGTTCAATCCCAGTATCGCGCACCACCGTCTCACCAGGTCAGGCCCGGTTTTATAGGGTCTGATTTTGTTTGTGCCCAACGTGTGCCTATCGTAACTCCGCAGCGGCTCACCCGTCGGCCTTCACTGCCCGCAGATAGGTCGGCTGTTGCTCTGCATATGCCCGGCGTGTTCCGGGTTCGCGCGACCGTCTGCTCCGGAGACAGACTCGGGCCGGTTGTCGGGGTGTCCGGGTGGATGAATCGACATCAATCCGCGGCTCCGCCGAACTCGAGGCAGACAGCCCGCACCAACGAATGAAGGCACTCGGCCCAATGGGAGAGCGAAGCCCGACCGAGAGGGTTGGGATTGGGACTGTCCCTTGCGCAATAGACCTAACTGCCGACCTCCGTCGGTATCCCCACCTCGGCCCGCCGGCACCCCCTTCCTCGGGGTGCCCGACACCTCGGTTTCCCCGCACGACCGGGACCGCACACCTGCCCCGCACCCCTCCACACCCCGCGCTGCCCCGGGGCACCCCACCCCGCCCGCAGTGCCTCGGGCCCGCACCCCGGGCACCCGCACCTCGCACCCAGGCCCACACACCCTGCACGGCCGTGTACCGCACTGCCCGCACCCACCGCACCCGGCACCGCACCCCGCAGACCCCCGCACCCCGCACTACCCGGGGCCCGCATCCTGCATTGCCCCGGGGCCCGGCACCCCGCATTACCCGGGCACCGCGGCACTGCACAAACGACGGGCTACGGCGACGGATTCGCGTTCTGAAGCGACCCTGAACCCGATTACCGACGCAACCTATCCAGACGCGGCACTAGCGTTGATTCGGCCTGAAGCGCGGTACGGGAATTACCTCCGGCCCGTTTCTCCAGGCCGACTCAACCCATCCCCCATCGCGCAGCAGTCGCTGCTGTTCGTTGTCCATGCTCGGTTCGACGCAGGAATGGGTCGGCGGGTTGCGTGCGGGCAGGTGGTTGTCCAGCACTGTCCGGCGCTATTATTCGAACATACGTTCGATAGACGAGCCGCTGCGCACGAAGGGTACGGAGCCGGAGCTCCAGTATCCGAATGCGACGGGCCACTACTACCGGGCGGCGACTTATCCGCCTGGGCCAGTGTGGGTTCGGTTGGATGCGATTGCGATTCGTGATCCTGGCACGCCCAAGCACACCAATGATGCTGGGGTGATCATGCAGGGTGAGCGTCCGGGGATGTTGACGCATTGGGTGCCGACGGTGGCCGGTGATTGGCTGGGCAAGGTCACGTTCAGCGTGCAGTATGCGGAGGCCGCCCGGACCTTCATGTGCCGGATCAGTTGGTTCCGGCGTACGCGTTGCGTCCGCGCGATGACCGCAGCTAGCTCGTCTGAGGTTGTGTGCCTCTTACCGCCCGCACGGTCGGAGAGGGGTTCCGTGCGGGCGGTAGGGGCTGCCCCGTTAGTCAGCGGACAGGATTCCGGGCCTGGGGGTCGGCATCGTTGCTGACCCCGGCTGTCCGGCGTCGTTGCCGGTGGCCCGGAAGTTGGGAGGTGCGGGGGCCTAGACCTCCCACCTCGAAATATCAGTACGGCGCTCTGCCAATTGAGCTACGTCCCCGCGCAGTGGAGATAACGGGACTCGAACCCGCATCTACCGTATTGTTTCCAAACGTATATCGAATCGTGACTTTCGTCAAGCGCTGCTTGGCTGCCGATGAGGTGCCGGCGGCCAAGGTTCGCCTTTCGAGCAAGCGATTTCGCCGCCAGCCCACGATCGACTTAGTCCGGCACGGATAACCACTCAGCGGCATGCCTCACGGTTCACCAGCACCCGGCAGCCGCACGGCGTCCCAGGGCACCCAGTGGCGCATCGTCACCGGACGACGCCGGAATGGCTGTGCCACTGGATCCCGATATCTGCGTACCAGGTCGGTTCGCGACCGAGGCGCACTCGCGCCCAGGCGTACAGCACACCGGGGATCCATGCGTCGTCGAGCCGAATGTCCAGGGACGCAGCCTTTTCCCCGAGGGTCACCGGGTCGACGCGCTGGCGTCACGCTGCGGGTGTACCCATATGCGTCGCGGATCCACCATGACCCGCCGCGGTGGTTCCAGACGTCGCAGCGGTGACCATTTGTCCCCGGTCATCGGCCGGTCATCCGGTCTGGGTGAGCGGGCCGGCCACCGGCGTTACCGCCGCTGCTTGTGGGGTCCAGCACAAGGGTCCCGCTCCAATGCAGCCCAAAGTCAGACGCGTGATGCGCGGCCGCGCGCCACACGCGGACACCCGGACATCGAGATGCACGGCCTGCAAGCGGCGCGGCCTTTGCTCAGGCCGGTGTATCCGGCGATCCTGCTCTCCAGGAGTAGATCCGGGCGCACCCATCCGGTGTCGGTGACGATCAGCACCGCGCCATGGCTGCGTGCCCGGGCGACGACGGCGCCCGGCGGCGCCGATCCGGGGTGGTCGAGGGCGACGATGCTCAATCCCTCGAGCAGTACCGCGACCGACAGCGGGTCCGGTCCGGGATCTGGAATGTGCGCGAGTTCTCTGGGGTCGTACGGCTACATGCGCTCGTTCTTCGGAGTCTGCGCAGCTCAATGACTTCCGTTAGACGTTAGCAAACAGCAACAGCTGTGGTGCACGTTTGCCGGTTGCGACCAGCGGTCGTGTCGGGTGCCGGAGGCGGTGAATACCGGATGTGTCCTCAGCGGGGTCGACTTGGCGTCGCGCGGTCATGCACCGATGTAGGGGTTGGTGAGTTGTGAGCCGAGGTGTCGTGCGTCTCGGCCGACACCGCGGAGCGAGGCTGATGAGAGGCTGCGTTGCCATTCGAGGCCGACGTAGCCGAGTCCGGGGTGGGTGGTGGATAGGCCTTTCTTGTGTAGGGGGTGTCCGGTGTCGGTGAGCGCGCCGATTGCGTTGAGGTAGCCCAGGTTTGGGGTGTAGCCGGTGGCGAGGATGATCGCGTCGAGGTCGATGCGGCTGCCGTCTGGCCATATCGCTTTGTTGGCTTCGAGGGTCGTGAACATCGGGCGGGGTTCGGGTCGGTGTGCGGCGAGGGCCGTTTTGTAGCGGCCGGTGTCGAAGACCGGGGCGGTCGGGGGTTGCCGTAGGAGTGGTCCGATGGGCAGGGTGTCGAGTCCGGTTATGGTGAACCAGAAATGCATGTCTCGGCCGAGGGGGCGTTGGGGCACGAACTTCACTGGGTTGCGGCTGGCGAGGGTGACGGTCGCGGTGGTGGCGAGTTCGGCGGCGATCTGGACCGCGGAGTTCCCGGCTCCGACGACGATCACTCGTTGCCGGTGTAGTCGGCTGGCGACCGGTAGTGACTGGCGTGCAGGAGGTTTCCGGTGAAGGTGTCTTGGCCGGGCAGGACCGGTAGGTGGGGTGCGCCGAATTCGCCGGTGGCAGCGACGAGGCGGGGTGCGGTGAACGTAGCGCCGCCGTCGGTGCGGGCGGTGAAGTGTTGTCCATCGTGGTCGACGGCCTCGACGCGGTGGCCGAGGTGAATGTCGGCGTCGAGGGTTTTGGCGTAGTGGCGCAGGTAGTCGATGACTTCGTCGCGGTGAGGGTAGTGGTCGGGGTCGCCGGGGAACGGAACGCCTGGTAGTGAGCTGTATTTGGCGGGTGAGAACAGGGTGAGGCTGTCGTAGTAGTGCGGCCAGGAGCCGACGGGTTCGGCGCCGGCTTCGATGAGGGTGACGGTGAGGCCGCGGCGGCTGAGGTGGTGGGTGGCGGCGAGACCGGATTGGCCGCCGCCGATGACGATGGCGTCGATCATGAGCGCGGTTCCTTCTGTACGGGACTTCGGGAGGTGATGGACCAGGGCGTCCGCATTTCGTGCCGAGCAGTGGCGGGCGGCACGGCTACCGGCGGACGAATGCGGCGAGGGATCGGGCGAGCAGTTGGTGGTCGGCGTGGTGGCCTTGGCCGTGCAGGACTTCCCGGGTGAGGTCTGGTAGCGCGTCGGCGAGCAGGTCTGCCGCGTCGAGGATGTAGGGGGCGCTGGTGGTGCCCTCCATCAGTTTCGTCGGCGTCGTCACGGCTGTGTATTGGTCGACGGTGGGTGACAGCCCCGATAACACCTGCATGGTTGGTATGAGCGTGGGTGCGTGGGCGACCTTGGACAGCCATAGCGGGTCGTCGCGCACAGCGGCCAGTTCGGCTGGTGAGAAGCCCCCGCTGCCGGGTGTCGCATCCAGCAGTAGCTGCTCGTAATCGCCTGCGGCGATGGCGGTTTCGATGAGTGCGGGGTCGGGGATGGGGTAGGTGACGGGCAGTGGGTTCCGTGGCCTCGGCAGTTCATGACGGCGACCTCGAACTCGTCGGCGAGGTGTCCGGCTAATGGTTGCAGGCTCAGCGCGCTGCCGAGGCCACCGTGGATGACGAGGATCACCGGTCCCGAACCGCGGGTGAGGTAGCTGATGGTGGTGCCATCGGCGGAGGGCACCCCACCGCCGCGCACGAGAGTTTCACTCGGTGGCGAGGTGGTGGGGTTCATGAGTGTTGGTCTTTCCGTGATGGTTTCGGGATGGTTGCCAGTGATAGCGCCGCGGCTATTGCGGCGGCGACGCTGAGGAGAAGGAAGGTGACCGCGTAGCCGCCGACTGCCGAAGCGAGGGCGGTGACGCCGAACGGGGCTAGGGCCATGGTGATGGTCAGTGGTGCGGATAGCAGTCCGGTGAGGTGGCCGTAGTGGGCTGCGCCCCAGCGGTCGGTGATGGCGGTGGCTTGCAGGAGGGTGAATACCCCGCGCGCCATGCCCGCTGCTATCGCGGCGGCGATCAAAGTGGCGGTGGTGGTGAAGATTCCGAGCAGTGCGGTGGTGGCGGCGATGGCGAGCAGGATCACCACGGTGCGAGTACGGGCGCTGGTGCGGGCGGCGAATGCTGAGTAGCCGAGGCGGCTGGCGACCTGCCCGGCGCCGCCGAGGCCGAGGGCGATCGCGGCGAGGCCGGTGTCGAGACCGCGTTCGGTCAACAGCGGCACCAGGGTGACCACGACCGCGAACGAGGCGAAACCGGTGACACTCAACGACATCGCCAACGCCACGAAGGCGCGGCTGCGCACGACGGGGCCGGGATCGGTGAGGTGGGCGTGCTCGGGTTCCGGCGGCCGGGCGCGGCGGCCACGGCAGCCGCAGCCCGAACCAATGTCCCGGCACGGTCACCACCGCGAGTATTACCGTGAGCACCAGATACGTTGCCCGCCAGCCCAGATGCGCCGACAGGGCCGCGGTCAACGGCGCGAACACGGTCGAAGCGAGCCCGGCGGCCAAGGTCAGCACCGTCAACGCGCGGACCCGGTTCGGGCCGTGCCAGCGGGTGAGCGCGGCGAAGGCGGGCGGGTAGAGCACCGCGCCCATCGCGATCCCGGCCAGCAGCCAACCGGTGAAGAACCACACCAGGTTCGGTGCGGCCGCGATCACGACCAGCGCGGGGATGGCCATCAGTGAACCCGCGGTCATCACCCCGCGTGGCCCGTGGTGGTCCAGCCAGCGTCCGACCGGGATTCCGGTCAGGGCGGCGAGGAGTTGTCCGGCCGAGAAGGCGGCGGTCAGCGCGGTCGCCGACCAGCCGGTGGAGGTGGTGATGTGCCCGAGAAGGACGGGAAAGGCGTAGAAGAGGATTCCCCAGCTGGTGATCTCGGTGACGCACAAGATCACCAGGACCCGCCGCAACCCGGTGTCGGTCGCGGCGGGGGCGGGCGGCGCCGAAACGGCTTCCATCGCAGAGGTTCAGCGGCCAGTGGGTGCGGACAGCGTCAGGTCCTGGATCACGACCGGCGCGGACAGCGACAGCTCTTGGGGGCCCGCCGGTGCCGCGCAGCAGCCGCCGCCCGATTCCTCTGTGGGCGCGTCGAACAGACCAGAACCGCCGCACACACCGGTTTCGGGCAGCACCAACTCGACGCGTTCGGCAGCTTCGTGGTCTCCGGCCAGGGCGGCGGCGATGGAGCGGACCTGCTCGTAGCCGGTCATCGCCAGAAACGTCGGGGCGCGACCGTAGCTTTTCATCCCGGCCAGGAACACCCCCGGCTCAGGGTGGGAAAGCTCTTTCACCCCATGCGGATACACAGTCCCGCAGGAGTGGGCGTTCGGGTCGATCAGCGGCGCCAACAAGGTGGGGGCCTGCAAGGTGGAGTCCAGGCCGAGGCGGATCTCCGACAGCCACGACAGCTCAGGACGGAACCCGGTCAACACCACGACCTCATCCACCTCGGTGACAGGCTGTCCGGCGGCGGGCACCAGAACGAGGCAACCATCAGCGCCGGGCTCGACGGTCTGGGTGCGGAACCCGGTGACTACTTTGATGTGTCCGGCCTCGACCGCGGTCTGGGCGCGCAGCCCGATTGCGCCGCGGGCGGGCAGCTGGTCGGCTTGGCCGCCGCCGAAGGTCGAGCCGATCTCCCCGCGCCGCAACAGCCACGAGATCCGGGTGCCCGGATGCTCGTCAGCGAGCCCGGCGAACGCGACCAGCGCGGTGAGCGCCGAATGCCCGCTCCCGGCGACCGCGACATGCTTGCCCGCATACCGGGCCGCGACGTCGGGGTCGCTGAGATCCGGGACCCGGTAGGCGATCCGGTCAGCGGCCGCGGATTCCCCGGCGGCGGGCAGCCCGTCGCCGCCGAGCGGGTTCGGGGCGCTCCACGTGCCCGAGGCGTCGATCACCGCGCCGGCGGTGATCCGTTCCTCGCGGCCGTCGGCGGTGCGGATGTGCACGGTCAACGGTTCGCTGTCGCGCCCGGCATCGACCACCCGGTCGCGGCCTCGCCGGGCGACACCGACCACCTCGACGCTGAAACGGACCCGCTCACCCAGCGCCTCACCCAGCGGCCGCAGGTACCGCGTGACCCAGTCCGCGCCGGTCGGGTAGCCGTCGAGATCCGGTTCCACCCAGCCGGACTCGGCCAGCAGTCCGCGGGCGGCCGGGGCGATCAGCTCGGCCCACCGCGAGAACAGCCGCACATGGTTCCACTGCGCGACCGCGGCTCCGGCGTGCTCACCGCGTTCGAGGACCAGCACCGGCAGGTCGCGGCCGGACAGTTCGGCAGCCGTGGCGAGCCCGATCGGGCCGGCACCGACAACGACAACAGGCAGGGTGTTCATCAGTAACCCTCTTTCATCGATTGGGGTCGATCAACCAATCGAGAGAGTATCGACCGTCATCGATGAATGCAACCATCGATCCAGATCGATACAATCACGGGTATGCCCATCGCGTTGCCTCGTGCCCAGGTCCTGCCCGCAGGGGAGGCCACCACCTACGCCGAGTGGTTCGCCTGCCTGGCCGAGCCGGTGCGGGTGCGGCTGCTCCATGCGGTGGCCACCACCCCGAAGGGGATTACCGTCGGCGCGCTGACCGAGATCCTGGGCACCAGCCAGTCCACCACCTCCCATCATGTCCGCAAACTCGCCGACGTGGGGTTCGTGCGCCTGCACAAGGAGGGCACGGCCACGATCGTCACGATCAACGAGGCCTGCTGCTCGGGTCTGCCGCACGCCGCCGACGCGGTGATGGGGCTGCTGGGTCCGCAGCCGTGCTGCCCCGACGATGTGCCCGCCGACATCACCGTCCGCGCGATGGACGATCAGGACTGGCCCGCGGTGCTGCGGGTCTACGGCGAGGGCATCGCCACCGGCAACGCCACCTTCGAAACCCAGACCCCTACAAAGGATTACCTCGACGGGCATTGGCTGCCCGAGCATCGGTGGGTCGCCGAACGCGACGGCGATGTCGTCGGCTGGGCGGCCGCCGCCGGTGTCTCCGACCGTGACTGCTACGCCGGGGTCGCGGAAACCTCGGTCTACGTCGCCGAGGACCACCGTGGGCGCGGTGTCGGAAAAGCGTTGCTGCGCCACCAGGTCATCGCCGCCGACGAGGTCGGGTTGTGGACGTTGCAGACCTCGATCTTCACCGAGAACCGCGCGTCGCTGGCCCTGCATCACAGCGGCGGATACCGCACCGTCGGCGTGCGTGAACGCATCGCCCAGCGCGAGGGGATCTGGCGCGACACCGTGCTGCTCGAACGCCGCTCACCGGTCCGCTGACCTCGGTGCCGGTCGTTGCCGACCCGCCGCTGTCCACCGCTCCTGATCCGAAGGAGCCGATGCCCGTATGCCCAAGAGCCTGCCGTTGATCGACATGTCCGCCCAGGTCTGCTGTTCCCCGTGGTGGCCGGGCGCGTTGCCGGAAGGGCCTTAAGACGCTCCCTTCGAACGTGACCGTGTTCACCGACCGTTTGCTTGCGCTCAGTATTGATATCAATCAATATAGGTATATGTCGAAGTCGCAGCTTCCGATCATCCCCGTGCAGTCGTGTTCGGCCACGGGGATCGTCCGTGAACCGTTGACCGCGCAGACCGCCGCCGAGTTGGCCGGGGTGTTCAAAGCGTTGTCGGACCCGATGCGGTTGCGGTTGCTGAACTCGATCGCCTCCCGCGAAGGCCAGGAAGCCTGCGTGTGCGATCTGTCGGAGGGGATCGATTTGACTCAGCCGACGATCTCCCATCACCTCAAGGTGCTGCGCGAGGCCGGACTGCTCACCAGCGAACGCCGCGCCTCCTGGGTGTACTACCGGGTGGTTCCTGAAGCACTGCAACGACTCTCGGACATGCTGCTGGTCGAAAGCGGCGCCGCGACGAGAGCGAACGCATGAGCACCGACACCACCACCGCCGAACACGGCGTCGTTGCGAAACTGTCGACCCTCGACCGGTTCCTGCCGGTGTGGATCGGTGTCGCCATGGCCGCCGGGCTCCTACTTGGCCGCCTGATTCCCGGCCTGGGGGATGCGGTGAGCGCGGTCGAGATCGACGGCATTTCCCTGCCGATCGCGATTGGCCTGCTGATCATGATGTACCCGGTGCTGGCGAAGGTGCGTTACGACCGCCTCGACTCCGTCACCGGCGACCGCAAACTCCTGATCGGTTCGCTGGTGTTGAACTGGGTGCTCGGTCCCGCGTTGATGTTCGCGTTGGCGTGGCTGCTGCTGCCAGATCTGCCGGAGTACCGGACCGGGTTGATCATTGTCGGGTTGGCGCGCTGCATCGCGATGGTGATCATCTGGAACGACCTGGCCTGCGGCGACCGCGAAGCCGCCGCCGTGCTTGTGGCGCTGAACTCGGTGTTCCAGGTGATCATGTTCGCCGTGCTCGGCTGGTTCTACCTGTCGGTGCTGCCCGGCTGGCTGGGCCTGGAACAAACCACCATCGCAACCTCGCCATGGCAAATCGCGAAATCGGTGCTGATCTTCCTCGGAATCCCGCTGCTGGCAGGCTTCCTGACCCGCCGCCTCGGCGAACGCACCAGGGGCCGCGACTGGTACGAGTCCACCCTGCTGCCGCGGATCGGGCCTTGGGCGCTGTACGGGTTGCTGTTCACGATCGTGATCCTGTTCGCCCTGCAAGGCAAACAGATCACCTCCCAACCCCTTGACGTGGTCCGGATCGCGATCCCGCTGCTGGCCTACTTCGCGATCATGTGGGGCGGCGGGTATCTCCTCGGCGCTGTCCTGGGCCTCGGCTACGAGCGCACCACCACGCTGGCGTTCACCGCCGCGGGCAACAACTTCGAACTCGCCATCGCCGTCGCGATCGCCACCTACGGCGCCGCCTCCGGCCAAGCACTGGCCGGGGTCGTAGGACCACTGATCGAAGTCCCCGTCCTCGTCGGCCTGGTCTATGTGTCACTGGCACTGCGCAACCGATTCCGCCCCACCACCGGGGCACCCGCTGCTATCGCCGCCGAGGAAGGGGCTCGGCAGCGGTGACCACGCCACCTTCTGTGCTGTTCGTCTGCGTCAAGAACGGCGGCAAATCCCAGATGGCCGCCGGACTGATGCGCCACGCCGCCCAGGGCCTCGTCGAGGTCCACTCCGCAGGCACCGAACCCGGAACCGACATCAACGCCCTGTCGGCGCAATCGCTGCTGGCCGAACGCTTCGCCCGCCAACGCCTGCATGCGTTGGCGAAGGTCGAGGGCAAAGCCCACACCGGCAAACCCACCGTGCTGTTCCTGTGCACGCACAACGCCGGACGCTCCCAGATGGCGTTGGGGTTCTTCACCCACCTCGCCGGCGACCGCGCGGTGGCCTGGTCCGGTGGCAGCGAACCCGGCGACGAGATCAACACTGCGGCCATCGAGGCCATGGCCGAAGTCGGCATCGACATCACCACCGAGTACCCCAAGCCGTGGACCGAGGAGATCCTGCAAGCGGCAGACGTCATCATCACCATGGGCTGCGGCGACGCCTGCCCGCTCTACCCCGGCCGCCGCTACGAGGAATGGGATCTCGACGACCCCGCCGGACTCGACGTCGCCGCGATCCGTCCCATCCGCGAGGAAATCGAAACCCTCGTCCGTCACCTGCTCGCCGAACTCGACATCCCGACCAGCTGAAAGGCACTGCCGCCCATGGTTTCCGAGCCCAGCGTTTTGTTCGTCTGCGTCCACAACGCCGGACGCTCCCAGATGGCCGCCGGATTCCTCACCCACCTCGCCGGTGATGCGATCGAGGTCCGCTCCGCGGGCAGCGCGCCCGCCGAGTCGATCAATCCCGCCGCGGTCGAGGCTATGGCCGAAGTCGGCATCGACATCTCCGACCAGACACCCAAGATCCTCACCTTCGACGCCGTCGAGACCTCCGACGTCGTGATCACGATGGGCTGCGGCGACACCTGCCCCATCTTCCCCGGCGTCAGCTACCGAGACTGGGTACTCGAGGACCCTGCGGGCAAGGGCGTGGAGTCGGTGCGCCCGATCCGCGACGAAATCAAGACTCGTGTCGAGGCACTGGTTGCTGAGCTGCTGCCGACCCACGCCTGACCGCGATCCCGCCGCCCCGCCCAAGCCGCGCACGCTGTGGAGCACGGGTTGCGTGGCTATCGCTGCGACTGGCCATCTATCGCTACCCGACCACATCGCCTGAAATCCCGATCGGTGCTCCAGATCGACCCATCTCCTCGGTAACAACTAAAACCTGTCGTCACATGTATCGATAGCTAGAGATACGCTGGCGAAGTGGTGGCAGTACCGGCGCCGATGCTGGCCGTCGCAGGGCGGCCGCCGGATGCTGCTGCCTGGGCGATCGAGATGAAGTGGGACGGCGTCCGCGCCATAGTCATCTGCGACGGCGCGAATTGCCGCCTGTACAGCAGAAATCGTCGTGATGTCACCGGTTCCTATCCTGAGCTTGCTGCCGCGATTGCCGAATCGGCGCGGGGTCGGAAGTTGATTCTGGATGGTGAGGTGATCGCGCAAACCCCTTCTGGCACACCTTCGTTCGGTTTGCTGCAACATCGCATACATACTGTGCGCCCGAGCCGGCAGTTGATCGCGGCGGTCCCGGTGCAGCTTTATGCGTTCGACGTCTTGGCCGTCGGCGCCGAGGACACCACCGCGGTGCCCTACCTCGCGCGCCGGGCTCGCCTGGATGAGCTCGGGCTGGCGGGTGGCCTGGTGAGCATGCCGCCGCATTGGCTGGAGGTGCAGGCCGATCGGATGATCGAGGTGGCCCGCAACCATCACCTCGAAGGCATCGTGTCCAAGGAAATCGACTCGGCCTACCATCCCGGCCGCCGGTCACCGGTGTGGATCAAGACCCCGATCCGCAAGACCACGGAGGCGATCGTGGCCGGGTCGACGCCGGGGGCCGGGATGATGTCCTCGACGTTCGGGTCGCTGGTGCTGGGTGCCCATGATCAGGGCGGCCGGCTGGTCCACATCGGCAACGTCGGCACGGGATTCACGCTGGCCGCCCGCCGCAGCTTGCGCACCCGCCTCGATGAACTTGCCGCCGCGGGGAGCCCGTTCGACGTTGCTGCTGGTGGTTGCGCCGACATCGGTGTCGTGCGCTGGGTGCGGCCGGAGCTGATCGGCGACATCGAATACCGCGAGTACACCGGCGAAGGACTACGCCATCCCAGCTGGCGAGGGCTGCGCACCGACAAAGGACCCGACGAGATCAGTCTGCCGAGCTAGTCGCAGCCGAGGCAGGAGCATCTCCCGCCGCTACCTGGCCAAGTGGTACGGGCGCTGGCGCGAGCACGGCGACGCCGGACTGCTCGATCGGTCCTCGGCGCCGAACCACAGCCCACAGCCAGCACAGCATGGGCGAGCGGCCCGGGCCCGACTTCCTTCCGGCGTCCTTGCCTCGTCTCTCGAGCGGCAGGTGACCAAACCGCCCGCCGGGCGCGCGCCGCGGAAACGCACTACCCCCGCCGACGTTGGACGTCCGACCAGAACCTGCCCTGCCGTCGCATGCCCGCGGCACGGTTCGAGTGAATCATCCGAGCGCCGGGGTCACGCTCGCGCTACTTCCATTCGAAGCCCCGGCCTTCGGACTTGCCGCTCTCGTCGACCTGCCACTCGAACACGATGGCGATCCCGTTGAGAACGTCGAGGTGACATGGACCCCACAGAGAGTGCCGGAGGACTGATCGGTCACCTCCTGACGCGGCCCCTGACCCTCATCGGGCAACACCCTCGTGCCGGTCGTCTGTCCAGTGGATTCGCCCACCTGTTCACCAAGCATGTCGAGCCTCCTACCCGTCGTCTCCGCTTGTGGTGGATGCTTTTGCATCCTCGCGATGCCCGACCGGGCGGTGACGAGCGCTACTACGTCCGTGCCAGTGGCGCGACTGGGCGGCCGGGCGGCAGCCTTCGCTACATCCGCACCAGAGTTGCGCTGGTTGCGCAATCGCTCCGTCTCAGAGCTGTTAGCCCAATCCCTGACTCGACGTTGAACCAAACGGGGTCGCGACGGCTGTACCCAGCAGCGCGACTCCGGCGCGGAGGGTATCCGCGGGAATGTCATCGACGAGGTGGCGCATGACAAGGAGGCCATGCATCAAGGAAAAGAGGGTCGCGGCAACAGCTTTGGTATCCGCGTCGAGTGGGATGTATTCGTTGTCGCGCCAGTAGCCGGCCAGTTCGGCGACGCGATCCATGGTGTCGAGATACAGCGCCTGAATACGTTTGTGGAGTACCTCATCGCGCAGTGCTTCCGCCCATCCCTGCAGCACCAGACGGGTCATGTCGTAGTCGGGGTTGCCGGTCGTGGTGCGCAGGTCGGCGACGAGTAGCTCCAGCGTTTCGGCCGGGGTGGGACACGGATCACGCGCGAGCAGGTCTGCGAAGATCGCGCTCACCCGTCCCACGCCCTGTTCGGCGGTGGCGTGGATGATCTCCTCTTTGCTGCGGAAGTAGCGGTAGACCGCGCTGGACGACATCCCGGTCTCAGCGATCACGGTGTCCATCGACGTCACGTGAAACCCGTCCCGCGAAAAGCACCTCCAGGCACTGGTGAGGATGTGCTGACGGCGCTGGGCTCGCGTGTTCTCGCTGAGTCGTGGCACGGTGCGAGACTAAACGAGAACGATCGGTTGCGCTATTGCAAATCTGTGGATTGATTTACGGTGCGTGCGATCCATGACTCCTTCGGAATGGATCCGAGCGTGTGATCCAGCGGGGCGGCAAAAACGTGGCCATGCCCCATCGGATGGCAACCGGCGGGAATGTCGGTGGGCGGAGCTAGGCTTCGCGCGTTGGGTTGTGGAGCCGAGGTAGGGGGTTTGCCGCGTTGACGACGGAACCGGATGTTGCTGGTGAATCGGCGGATGTGGTCGACCGGTATGGGGCGGAGCTCGAGGTCGACGATATTCAGGGGGATGTGTCGCTCGGGCTCGAAGAGGTCAATGAACTGCTGGGTGAGTTGATCGAGATGCATGGGGATCGGCGGCGGCGGGGCGCGGAGATAGTCGGGTTTCGGCTGGGGGTGAGTGGCGAGCGGCCGGAGACGTTGGCGCGGATCGGGGCGCGATACGACTTGTCGCGGGACCGGATTCGGCAGTTGCATACGCGGGCGGTGGGGCAGATTCTGCGGGACGCGCTGTTGAGTGGGCATCGGGCGGCGGCGGTGTTTGCGCGGCGGTATCCGATCGGGTCTCGGGATCAGCAGTTGGTCCGGGCGTTGTTGGTCGAGACATATGCGACGGACACCGACATCGTGGCCAATGAGTTGGCGTACCTGAAATTGCGGCTGGCGGGGCATGCCGGGGAGGACGCCAAACGCGTTGCCGGGTTTGTGATGCAGCGGATCATGGCGTGGCAGAAGAGGACGAATCGGCGGTTGGCGAAGCTGCACAATGCCGAGCCGTTGGCGACGAGTGAGGTGAATTCGTGGCTGGGGCAGGTTGATTGGCCCGGATCGGGAGCTCCTGGTCCCCTACCTCTGGAGTCCGCTCGGACGGTCGATGGCGATGACGACGGCCGCGGCCGGTTCTATCTGGACAAGGTCGGTCGTGATGTCGCGTTCGACTCCGGGCTGGAGGCTCGCCTGCTGCGGACGCTGAATGCGAGCGACCTCGTCGAAACGTTTCAGGAACAGCCGAGCGCCGTTGGATACGAGATCGATGGAGAGCAGCGGGTCTCCTACCCGAGCATCGTCGCGCGGTTGGCCGATGGGCGGGTGGTGCTGATCGATGTGGAACCGCTCGGACATGTCGGCTTTCACATCAATCGGGTGAAGTCCGCCGCGGGACGCGCGTACGCGCACGCCCACGGTTGGGGCTGGGTCGTCTGGACCGGGAGCCAGGTCGGGATCCCGGATCTGCTCGGGCGGACGGTCGATTCGCAGGCCGAAGGTCTGTTGCGGGAGCTGGTCGAGCGTGGGCCGGTCTACTGGCCCGCCATGCAGCAGGTGCGTATGGAGACCGAGCTCGAACTGCTCGACTTAATCACGCTGGTGCTGCGTCACGAATGGCGCTGGGACCGTGCGCCGTTCACGTTGACGGCTGCGCGCTGAGGGTCGTTGCGCTTGTCCTGGATGACGGGTCGACCCTATCGATCAGCGGAACGAGGACTTCGATAACGACAGCTGCCCGATCGCGGCAAAAGGCATTCCGGGATGCCTACGGTTGGCCGAGATGACAGGGCGCCGCAGTGGATTCGCCGGCGAGGGCTGATCCTCAACGCACCACCATTGCCCCGGCCACGAACGTGACGATCAGCATCATTGCGCAGCACGTGACCAGTTGCCACTGGCTGATGCTTTGTTGCAGATTTACGATGGTGGCGCGCAGGCTGGTGTCGACGCGGTTGTGGTCGGCGAGTTTGCGGTGGGCTTCGGCCAGCGAGTCGGCGTGTTCCTGGGTGGATTCCTCGGCGCGCACCAAGCGAGCGGAGAGTCTCATGATCTGCTTTTGCTTGTCCCGCAAGGACTTCCGGGACAGCGCCAGGGTGGTGCGCTGATTGACCAGCTCTTGGCGTTGGCGGGCGATGACGCTGGCCTGCGTTCTGGTGTGGTGTTCCCAGTCGGTCACGGTTGCCCATCCTCCTGTCATCAGGTCGCGGTAGCCCCAAGCGATGTCGCCCGCAACCCAGCCCTGAAGAAAGTCACGCAGTTCGAACGGTTCGCGCTGTGGAACCGCCACCGCGCTGTGCTTGGCATCCAACATGCCGAGGTCTATCAGGTAGTCGCAGGCAGGCGGCGCGAAATCGGCGATACCGAGCGCGGGCAGATGCGCGACCCAATAGCCCGGCGCGCACAGCCACAGCACGCCGTCGCAGCCGACCCCGTGCAGCCGCGTCGTATGCTGCTGCGCCGACTCGCGATCCAGCGGCCCGCTGCGTACCTCGATGGCGAACTGCCGGTCGCCGATCCGGCAGTAGATGTCGACCGGGATGTCCCCGACCCGCTGGTCCACTTCGGCTTCATCCGCGCCGTCCGCGAGCAACCGCGCGGCCAGCCAATACTTCAACCGCCGGATATTCCATTGCGCCTCGGCACATTCGGGGCACCGGCACGCGTATCCGGCTTCATCCCGTGCCGTGGCGGCAACCCGCGCCTGCGTACCAGAAACCCGGCCATCGGACACACGACCGTCCGATAGGCCCAACTCGGCGAGCATCGCCCGACGCCCACAAGCAATCTCTGCTCGTTGCTTCGTTCTCACGCGACCACTCCCCTGCCCAAAACACCACCGCAGATCTGGCGACCTACGCCATAGATCAAGAGTGCGTCAGACTCCCGACGCCCGCCAGCCCCCTTTACCCCGCGCTCGGGTGTGCCGCAATCGGAGAACCACTCCCAACCGGGCGATGTGCGATGCGTCACAAGGGTTTTCGTAGCGACATCCGGGACGATCACCACATAAATTACAGTGGATTGACAATTGCGGCCATTCCGCGACGCGGCCGGGGCAGTAACGACCGGTCACCCACCGGACATCAAAGTTCATGCGAGGGCGGCATGTCCGCGTGCCAAACTTTTCGCACGCATCCGCGCATCGGGCCCGCGCGTACACCTCTCGCGCAGGCCGAACTCGTTGTGGCCACTCGACGTCGTCGCCCGCTTCGACCCGGTCTTCTATCGGCGATCACCACCGAAGCGGTTGCCCTGGACGGCGGGTAGCTGGTTCAGTGTGACCGGAAGTGCCGCAGGCGTTGGTCTCTCGTCCGGTCCACGTCTTACCCGCCACCCCGGACACAGGCACCACGATGCTGTGATCGCCGCTCGATCTCGACCTGTTCGTCGCTGTCGTGACTGCCCGGGGCAGCGGGTGGCGGTGCGACGGCATCCAGAAACGAAAGTGCCACTGCTCGCTCATCTCTGGTGCCTCGAACCGCAGAGATACCGGTCGGCGGATAGAATCGGCCGGCCACGGGCGGAGTTCGGGCAACTACGGGGAAGAAGGTATTGGAATGGACCACGGCGAGCAGGGTGGCGACTCGATCGGCGCACTCTTGTCGAGCCTCGCGACGACCCTGCGTGAGGTCAGCGACAAGCTGGATGCTGTGGCCGCCCGCGTGGACGATGATCGCGACGAGAGCGACGTGGTCGAGCGCCTGGCGAAGCTGGAGGCGTGGGCTTTCCGTGCCGGAGACGATATTTCCAAATTGGACACCCGGTTGGAACAGGTCGAATCCGGCGTCACCCCGAGTGCCAAGAAGCCCGAATCCGGCAGCGGTGGACTCGACGCGGGCCGTTCGTCGACGCTGCCGTCGCGGGCGGAACGCCGCGAAGCGGGCACGCTCGCCACCCGTAACGACCGGACGGCGACCCCAAGCGCCTCCCGCGAAACCTCTGCGGCCGCAACGCGCAACGAGCCAGCGTCTAAGCCCCGGCTCGACCCCCCGACACCCGCGTTCGGCAACGGACGTCTCCAAGCCCCCGCGCCCACACCGCCGAACGAGCCCAACTCCATCACGCCGCGCAATCCGCGAGTCGAATCCCAGACGCCCAGTTTCCGCAACGAACACCTCGAACCCTTCGGACCCGCAACGCACAGCGACCCCCGCAACACCAGGGTCGAACCGACAGCGACCCCCTTCGGTAACGAACGTCCGGAACCCGCCGCCCCGAACCCCCGCAGCGAATGGCTGGAAGCCACACCGACCACCGAATTCCCCGAACCTGCCGCGCCCCGCAGCAATGAACGCCTCACTCCCCCCGCTCCGAGCTGGGCCGACTACAGCACCCCCACCAGCAACGGCCGCCTCGAATCCCCCAGCACCACAACCCAAAACGACTACAACACCGGATCCACCAACGGCCGAGCCGACTACACCACGACGGGCACGACCAACGGCCGCCTAGAAACCCCGGCAACCACCCGCCCCGAATCCGGCATGACCGCCCCGCGCGACAACCGCGAAGAAAACACCCCCATCCCCCCCGGCGCCCACCGCGCCACCACCGGCGAAGACACCTCCCACGTCGACAAACTCCAAGCAATGCTCGACGAACTAAAACGCAACGGCCCCTTCGGCGCCCGCTCCGAACCAACCCACACCCCCGGCGAAATGCCTGGCATCGACCCACATTTCGCGGTCCGAACCGAAGGATAAGCACGTCAGGCTGCGCCTGATGGTCGAACACCGTCGGGGTGTGGAATCGATTGTGGGACAAGGCTTTGCAGACGCTGCCGCAGCAAGGGTCCACGGACAGAATGCGCAGGCGCTCATCACCGCGGCCCTCGAACTTCTCCGATGACAATCTGAACTCATAGCCTCGGACACCTGGCAGCAGATCCGGGACTGTAAGAACAACGGTGTAACTCTGAACGGAGATGCACCACGATGACTGATGTGATCGAGCGTGAGACCGAGGCCGGTTCGGCCCGTGAGGTTTTCGATGAGGCGCGGCTGCGGGAGATGGTCGATCAGGCCCGCGCCGACGGGCTGCAGCTGACCGGCGAGGGCGGCCTGCTGGCGAAGCTGACCAAGCTGGTGGTGGAGTCCGCGCTGGAGGGCGAGATGGACGACCATCTCGGCTACGCCAAGCACGACCCGACCGGCCGCGGAAACGGTAACTCCCGCAACGGGCGGCGCGCGAAGACGGTGCTGACCGAGGCCGGGCCGGTCGAGGTCGAGGTGCCCCGCGACCGTGCCGGCAGTTTCGAGCCGAAGATCGTGGCCAAGCGGCAGCGGCGGCTCAGCGGCGTCGACGAGCTGGTGATCTCGTTGTCGGCCAAGGGGTTGACCACCGGCGAGATTTCCGCGCACTTGGCCGAGGTGTACGGGGCGGAGGTCTCCAAGCAGACCATCTCCACGATCACCGACCGTGTGGTCGAGGGCATGGCCGAGTGGCAGAACCGGCCGCTGGACACGGTGTATCCGGTGGTGTTTGTTGACGTCATCAACGTCAAGATCCGCGACGGTAACGTGGCGAACCGGCCCATCTACGTCGCGTTGGCGGTGACCTGCGACGGCACTCGCGAGGTGCTGGGATTGTGGGCCGGCGAGCACGGCGACGGCGAGGGCGCCAAGTACTGGCTGCGGGTGCTGACCGAGCTGAAGAACCGCGGCGTGAACGACGTGCTCATGCTCGTCTGCGACGGTCTCAAGGGCCTGCCCGAGGTCGTCGGGCAAGTGTGGCCGCAGACCATTGTGCAGACCTGCGTGGTCCACCTGTTGCGGGCCAGTTTCCGTTACGCCTCCCGCAAGGACTGGGCCGCGATCGCCAAGGACCTGAAACCGGTGTATTCGGCTGCGTCCGAGCAGGATGCACTGGACCGGTTCGCCGGATTCAGCGACAAGTGGGAGAAACGCTATCCCGCGATCATCCGGCTGTGGACGAACTCGTGGGCCGAGTTCGTGCCATTCCTGCAGTTCGATAAGGCCATCCGCACCCTGATCTGCACCACGAACGCCATCGAGAGCCTGAACTCGCGGATCCGCCGGGCTGTCAACGCCCGCGGGCACTTCCCCAACGAGCAGGCCGCCCTGAAATGCGTCTACCTGGCCATCATGAGCCTCGACCCCACCGGCAAGGGCCAGAAACGCTGGTCCAACCGGTGGAAGGACGCACTCAACGCCTTCGACATCACCTTCGACGGACGCTTGTCCGCCGGACGAAAGTAACTGTCAATCAACCACTTACACCGTTAACTTGACAGTCCCGCAGATCCGCGCCGCCCTGTCGGTCGAACTGGGCGAGACCATCGCGCGCGCACAGTTCAGGTGTGTCAGTCGTTGGCGGTGGGCTTCGGGGCGGGTGAGTCTATGGCGCTGGTGAGGACTGTTCGGATCAGGGTGCGGAGCCAGCGGTGGGCGGGGTCGGGGGTGTTGCGGGGGTGCCAGGCCATGGTGATGGTTATTTCGGGTAGGGGGAGGGGGATTTTGAAGGCGCGTAGGCCGAGGGCGGTCAGGGTGGTGGCGCTCAGGACGGCGGGGGCGGGGCAGATGAGGTTGCCGGCGCGGACGGCGAGTAGGGCGGTGGTGAGGTCGGGGACGGTGGCTACCACGCGGCGGGTGCGGCCGTGTAGGGCGAGGCGGTCGTCAATGGGGCCGCGGACGCGGCCCAGGCGAGAGATTGCCAGGTGGGCGGCGGAGGCGAAGGCGGCGACAGTGACGCGGTCGGTGACGAGGGGGTGGTCGGGGGTGGCGACGCCGATTACGCGGTCACCGAGGACGCGTTGGACTGTTGTTTCCGGGTCGGTGCGGTCGATGACGCCGATCTCGATATCGACTCGGCCGTCGCGCAGTGCTGCGGTGCCTTCGAGGCTGTCGGGGAGGAAACGCACTGTGATGCCGGGCGCTTGGGTGCGGACGGCGGCCAGGAGTGGTGCGGCGAGCTCGGTGAGGACCATGTCGCTTGCCTGTAGCGAGAAGCCGCGCTTGAGCGCGGCGGGGTCGAGGGCATCGCGTGGGGTGAGAAGTGCGCGGCCCTGTTCGACCAGTGCGCCCACCTCGTAGCGCAATTCCAGTGCGCGGGGTGTTGGCACGAGATTGCGGCCTGCCCGCACCAGCAGAGGATCGCCGAGCACGCGGCGCAATCGGGCCAGGGTTCGGCTCATCGCGGGGGCCGAGGTGTGCAGCCGTTCGGCGGCCCGGGTGACGCTGTGGGTGTCCAGCAGCGCATCCAGAGCAACCAAGAGATTCATGTCCAAGGCTTCCACCACTGGATTATCACCAGTGGAAAGACTGGATACCAACATTGCGTTGGTGATAATCCATCGCGTTTCCGATGGTGTGGTCGGACAGCGCCGATTCACCGATCACGAAATCCGTTACGTCGCTGCACCTCGACCCGCAGGCGGGATGCGGGTCGTCAGTTGACGAGCGCGCCACAGGTCCCGACACCGCGATAGCCATCGACGGAGAAACCCACCGCGCGTCGACCCCGATGTCCGCGAACACAGCACTCCCCCTTCGGGTAGCTATCACCGCCAACGGCGAGAATGCCTACTCCAGCAACAAACGGGCACCGCGCAGTACGGTCCGTGGCGCGCCGAGCAGCGCGCGCCTCGAGCAGCGCGCCCTGATAGCGGCCACCCCATAGCGTTGCACGACCTCGACGACAGCCAACGGCCACCTGAACGGAGTCCTCCGACCGACCGACAGACGGGCCCGGACCTACCTTCCAGCCGCCACCTGAATACCCGGCGTGGTCTCGTTCGCCTTCGCGCGCCGCTCCCCCAGCCCACGGTAGGAGGACGGTTTGATCGGCCGGAACCATTGGGCGACGCGGGTTCTCAAGGGCAGCCGGTAATCGAGGTCGGCGAGCATTTCGTCGATGTTGTGGATGGAGAACGGGGTGATGGCGGTGCCGTGGGCGTGGTGGCCGTGGGTGCGTTCGGCCATCCAGCGCAGGCGTTCGTCGACCTGCGCGCGCATGTCATCGGTCGAGGGCAGCGCGATGCGGCCGGTGAGCAGGGCGGCGGTCCAGTGCGCGGCGACCTCGGCGTTGAGCGCGCTGATCAGCGAGGAGTTGTAGCCGGCGAAGGTGAGGTTGCGGACGCCGACCGGCACGATCTGGCGGTGCAGACGGAAATTGCCGTCATCATCGGTGAGCTGGCGCTGCACATACGGGGTAAGGAACGGGACGCGCTGGTGGTACCCGGTGGCACAGATCACTACGTCGGCCTGGACCGCCTCACCGGTGGACAACTGCACAGCGGTTCCATCGTCGTCGCCGAGCATCTCTGTGATGACCGAATCGCGATACACCGCGATGCTGCCCGCAGCCACCTGTTCGTAGAATCCTTCGGTGGTGAGGCTGACGGTGCTTTCGGCGATCTCCTCGAAACGCCCCTCCGGCACGAGACCGAGTTCGCGCAGGTTCATCTGCTTGGTGGCCAGTTCCTGGATGACATCGAAGTTGGTGTCGCGGAACGAGTGCCCGCTACCGTGCAAGAAGCGTTCGACCCGGCCGAGATCCTGGTAGCGGAAGTGCGCTTCGCCCAACCGGGTCAGCATCAGTCGCTCGTAGTCCAGCACGCGCCCCAGCTTGCGCGGAAACTTCCACAGCAGTCGCCGCGCCACCACCGAGGTCGAGGCCGCGACATGACTGACCGCCTCGGCGATATCGCACGCCGACTTGCCGTAACCGACGATCACGACGGACTTGCCGCGCACCATTTCGGCGTTGAAGAACTCCGAGGCGTGACCCATCTGTCCGCCCGCGCGGCGAAACCGATCGGCGCCGTGGAAGTCCGGGATCACGGGATCGCTGAATACGCCGTTGGCGATCACCAGGTGATCACACGAGGTGCGGTGGATACCACCCTCGTCACGGATCTCCAGCAGCCAGCCGCTGTCCACCGGATCGGCGGCGACCACTTCGGTACTGAGCCGCAGGTGCTCGCCGAGGCCGTTGTGGCGGACGTATCCGTCGAGATACTCCTGCATCTGCTGCCCGTCGGGCACGCGCGGGTAGTCCGCGGGCATCGGGTAGTCGGAAAAGTGATATGTGTGCTTACTGTTCTGCGCCTGCAGCCCGGGATACCGGCGCGTCGCACTCCATACGCCCCCGACGTCGGGGCTCCGGTCGAATACTTCGACCGGAAAGCCCTCTTGGCCCAACACCTTCGCGCAGGCGAGGCCTGCGATGCCCGCACCTACGATCGCGATGCGGTTCCCGCTCGTCATGGGACGGAGATTACGTCGCCAGCGCCCGTGCTGGCAAAGTCTCCTGCAGATTTCATCCGACCGAGCGGGGCGTGACGACCATCCTGGCCTTGCCGCGCGGCACGGTAGTGATGTTGCGTACATGCCCGCGTTCCGGTGTCGCACCGGCAGGCACGGAGAGGCGGTAGCGGGTCAGGATTTCGCGCAGCACAGCAGTGCCCTCCATCAGCGAGAAGCCCGCGCCGATGCAGCGGCGCACCCCGCCGCCGAAGGGCAGCCACATATTCGGCTCGACCTCGCCGTCGAGGAAGCGCGACGGCCGGAAGACCGCGGCGTCGGGGTAGCTGTCCGTGCTGCGGTGCGCCAGCAGGATCGAACAGCTGACCACGGTGCCCGCGGGCAGCTGCCAGCCGCCGATGGTCACGTCCTTCGTGAGTTTGCGGACCGCGCCGGGAATCACGGTGCGCAGCCGCATCGCCTCCTTCATAACGGCTTCCAGGGCCTTGTCGTCGCCGCTGCGGACCGCCTCGAATGCCTGCCGCTGGATATCGGGGTCGACGGCGAGTTCGTGCAGCGCCCAGGACAGCGCGGCGGCGGTGGTTTCGTGACCGGCCAGCAGCAGGGTGATGAGTTGGTCGCGCAGTTCGGCGTCGGTGAGTGGCGGTTCGGTGTCCGACTCGCCGCCCGCCTGCAGCAGTCGCGACAGCACATCGGTGCGTTCCGCGAGGTCGGGTGCGGTGCGGCGGGCCGCGATTTCGGCGTACAGCAGGTTGTCGATGGCGACCAGGTTGTCGTGGAAGGCTTTCCACGGTGCGAACCGCGCCAGCGTGGGTTTGAGCAGACCGATGTACTGCACGGTCCCGATGGTGACGATGCGATGCAGCCGCGGCGCCAGTGCCGCGCGGGTGCGCTCATCGGTGACGCCGAAAACCACTCGCATAATGACCTCGAGGGTGAGCGCGTTCATCCGGTCGAGGGTGGTCACCGTCGAACCTGGCCGCCAGCGTTGTACTTCCGCACCGGCGATCTCGGCGACGAGGTCCCGATAGCCGCGCAGCGCCGCGCCATTGAAGGCGGGCATGAGCAGCCTGCGGGCCCTGGCGTGCTCGGCCTCGTCGGTCATCAGCACCGAATGCTCGCCCATGATGGGGCCGAGGATCTGGTTTCCTTCGCCGGCGTGCAGCTCGCGCGGGTCGCCCGCGAAGATCTGCTTGATGTGTTCGGGGCGGCTGAAGACGACGAGCTTGTCCGCGAAGGGCGGCACCCGCAGCGAAAAGACGTCGCCGTAACGCCTGCGCAGCGGCGGCAGGATCAGGGCACGGCGGCGGATATACAGAAAGCTCTGCACGAAGACCGGCAGCGGCGGCCCCGGTGGATACGTCGCGGTCATCGCTTCCTCCGAATCCGACGCCGGACGCGTCCGCGCGTCCGGTCCTGAGCAATGTCGCACATCCCGCCGACAACGCGAAAGACCTGCCCCGCCCCGCACGGTCAGTGCAGCACGGGCGCGCCCTGCGGGTCGACCGGCAGGTCGTGCAGGCCGCGGATGAGAATGCTTTCCCGCCAACGGATATCGCTGTCATCGACGGCCAGTCGCAGGTCGGGGTATCGCTCGACCAGCTTGGTGATCGCGATGCGCGCCTCCAGCCTGGCCAGGCCCGCGCCTAGGCAGAAGTGGATGCCGTGGCCGAAGGCTATGTGGCCGTTGGGTGTCCGCTGCGGATCGAACTGCGCGGCGTTGTGGAAGTGCCGTTCGTCGTGGTTGGCAGAGCCGAGTGCGACGAGCACCACTTCGCCCGCGGGAATCTCCGTGCCGCCTAGGGTGATCGGCGTCGTAGTGAAGCGCAGGGTCGCCACATTGACCGGGCCGTTGAAGCGCAGCATCTCCTCGATCAGCGGGGGCACGGCGTCCGGGTTCCCGTGCAGCGCGCGGTATCGCGGCAGATCGCCGAGCAGGGTGAGCACCGTGTTGCCGATCAGGTTCACCGTCGTCTCATGCCCGGCGATCAGGATCAGGAAGATCATCGAGATGAGTTCGTCGTCGCTGAGGCGATCACCGTCGGCCTTCGCGGCGATCAGATCGGAGACGAGGTCGGCGCCGAGCCCCTCGGCCCGGCGCTTGGCGACCAGCCCGTCGAAATATTCGGTCATGGCATCGGTCGACCGTCGCATCTCCTCGGCGCCGGCCATGGTCGGATCGACTACCGCTGCCGACCATTCGCGGAATTGGTCGCGGTCCTCGGCGGGCACGCCGAGCAGTTCGCAGATGACCGTGATGGGCAGCGGAAACGCGTACTCGGTAAGCAGGTCCACCGGTCCGGACGAATCCGCGCGGCGGTCGATCGCGTCCAGGAGTTCGTCGGCGATGGCCTGCACTCGTGGCGCGAGCGCGTCGATCCTGGACGGGGCGAAGGCCGGGGTGACCAGGCGGCGCAGTCGCGAGTGGTTGGGCGGATCGGCGTTCAACAGGTGGTAGCTGAGGCGCTGATCGGACGCGCTGATGCCGCTGTCGCCCACCGAGGCGCGGCGGGCCTGCACTCCGGTCGTCGAATGCGGGTCCTTGCCGATGGTGGGGTTGCGCAGGACCTCGCGGGCCAGGTCGTAGTCCACCACCAGCCAGGCGCGCACGCCGGTGCGGAGCTGGATCTCGTGCACCGGGCCGGTCGCGCGGAGCTGCTCGTAGAAGGCGTACGGCGTACGAAAGAAATCCTGCGGCAATTGCCTCATTCGATCGACCTCCCTGCGTTCGTGAGTGTTGTTGCGCGCCTTCGATAGTGGCACGCCGACACAGCTCATGGCCACCGCATACCTACGCGGAATGCGCGGCCGGAGCGCGAAAGGTGATCCCGCCCGGTTCGCCGGGCATGACAGCAGCGGCGTCGCTACCCTCCGGGCATGAGTTCGATTGCCCCTGTCCTGCGGGCCGCCCGGATCGCGAACTCCGTCGCGTTCGGGTTGCAGGGCTTCTTCTTCGCCGTGGTCCTCACTGAACTGCCCCAGCAGAAGGAACGCTTCGGCCTGTCCGACGGGCTGATCGTCGGGTCGGTGGTGTTGGTGTCGCTGCTCGCGGGCGCCGGCAGTGTCGCGGCCGAACAGTTGGCGATCCGCTGGTCGAGCCGGACCACGCTGCGCATCGGCCTGCTCGGGATCGCGATCACCGGCTGCGCGATCGCTATGGCACCGAACACGATCGTGCTGCTGGTGGCACTCGGCTGCTATGGGATCGCGGTCGGCATCGTCGATGCGAGCACCAATATGCAGGCGGTGTTCATCCAACACGGGTACGGGAAGTTCATCCTGGCATCGTTCTATGCGGCGTGGAGCGCCGGTTCGATAGCCGGTGCGCTGTTCGTATCCGGTTGCGAGGCCCTGAACGTCACGCTGCGCGAGTCGGTGCTCACGGCGGCGGGCGTGGTGCTGGTGCTCGGGTTGGCGCTCGGACCGCGGCTGCTGGGCACCCGGGAGGCGGAAGCGGGTCCGGCGGAGCTGAGCCCGGCCGACAGCGAATCCGGAGCATCCGGCGCGGCGGGACCCATTGGCACCGTCGCACTGTCGGCGTATCTGGCGTTCGGCATCTCGATGGCGCTGGTGTTCGCCATCGACCTCGCGGTAGGCAACTGGTCGGCGCTATACCTGACCGACGATCTGCTGGCCAGTTCGGCCACCGGAGCCCTGGCGCTGGCCGCGTATCAGGGCACGTCGCTGATCGCCCGGCTCACCGGTGATATCTGGGTGCGGCGCTATGGCCCGCGCCCGGTGGTTCGGGTAGCCGCCGCGATCGGCGTCGTCGGCTTGACCGTGGTGGTCGCCGCGCCGGGGCCGGTGATCGCCGTCGTCGGCTTCCTGATCGCGGGTGTCGGGATGCCGGTGATCGCGCCACTGTGCTTCAGCGAGGCCGGACAGCTGACCAGCGGACGCGCCCTGGACGCGCTGATGGCCCGGCTGAACCTGTTCAACTATGCGGGCACGCTGGTCGGTGGCGGGGTGGTCGGCGCGATCGCCGCCGGCTTCGGGCACCGGGCCGGATTCGCGATCCCGCTGCTGTTCGCGGCGATCCTGATCGTGCTCGCACGCGTATTCCATTCGCGTTCCGAAGCAAGCAAATTTCTCGCCGCGGGCAACGATCATGTTGTACTTGACAGATGACCAACATCCCAGTCACGGTCGACCGGGCTGGCCTGTGGGACGCCGAGGCCCTCAGTGACGTTGCGGCCGCGACCTTTCCACTCGCCTGCCCGCCCGACGCCACCGCCGACGACATCGAGATCTTCATCAGCGAGGTCCTCTCCGGTGAGCGTTTCGGCGAATACCTGACCGATCCCACCCGGACCGTGCTCAAGGCAGTCGCGGACGATGACATCGTCGGTTACGCGATGTTGCACGCCGGAGACCCAGCCGACGCCGAGGTCGCCAAGGCGGTGGATCTGCGCCCGGCCGTCGAGATCAGCAAGATGTACGTGCTGCCCGGCCATCACGGCAGCGGGGTGTCGAAGGCGCTCATGCGCGCCGCACTGCAACGAGCCCACGAGGACGGCGCCGCCGGTGTCTGGCTCGGCGTCAACCAGGAGAACACCCGGGCTCAGCGGTTCTACACCAAGCACGGGTTCACCCGAGTCGGCGCCAAGACCTTCCACGTCGGCAACCAGCTGCACCACGACTTCGTAATGCGAATGGTCTTCTAGCTCTTCACGAAATCGATCAGTGCCGCATGGAAAGTCGGCTCGATGACGCCATCAGGTGATCGCCGGGCACCATCGTCAGTGTGCTGGCGTTGGTATCGGCCGCTACCCCGTGCTGCAGAACGACCGGGACACCGTCGCCGCATTGGCCGTTCAGACCGCCTTCATCACAACGGTTTTCACACTGAGCGTGCTGGTCGGTGCGAACGCCGGGAAGATGAACGTGCCCGCGAGCAACATCGTCGCTGCCAGTGTGAGTGTCGGGCTGCTCGGACTGGCCGTTGGCACGATCACCCCGCTGCTGGGCGCGGTGACGGGAAAGCACTCGATCACGATGGCGGCGGCGGCGCTGGTCGCGCTGATCGACCGCTGGGACGCCGAACGCAGCAATTCCTGACCGCACGCCGGAGCAGGTCACCGCTGAGGATTTCAGGCCAGCATCTTCGCCTTCAGCGCCGCGACGTCGGCGGCGGACAGCTTCAGGCCGTCGCGGACGTAGTTATCGAAGCTGCCGTAGGTCTTGTCGGCCTGGTCGAAGGCGGCGTCGAGCCATGGCTGCTGGACGCCGTTGAGGGTGTCGTTCGGGCCGGTATTGCGGTACTGGTTGGACAGCAGGTAGTCCTGAGTGACGGTCGCGCGGTCGACGCCGAGGATGGTCAGCAGGACCGCGGAGCTCCAGCCGGAGCGGTCCTTGCCCGCGGTGCAGTGGAACAGCACGGCGCCGTCGTCGGTGTCGATGATGTCGCGTAGCACCGAGGAGAACGCCTGGTTGGCGCCGGGGGCGGTGATGAAGGCGCGGTAGAGGTCGTCGCCGCCCGTCAGGGAGGTGATCAGGGTCTGCGGCGGCGCCTGGCCGATGACGTCGTCCCAGTGCGCGGTCGCGTCGGCGGGCACCTTGTCCTGGCCGATGGTGCGTTCGAAGACCGTGCGCAGGTCGTCGACGTAGCGGACATGACGCTGGGTCAGGTCGGCCAGGTCGGCGGGGGTTGCGTTGTTGAGCTGGCCGGTGCGGTACACCAGGCCGGTGCGCACGAAGCGGCCGTCGGTGGTTCGGTAACCGCCCGCGTCACGGGCGTTCTGCACGCCCTGCAGGTTCAGCGAGCGGTCGAACGCAGTGGCCGACGCACTGGGCTGATCGGCGAGCGCGACTCCTGCCACGGGCGCGAAGGCGACGGCGAGACCGGCGGCGAGTGCCACCGGCACACGAATCGAACGACTGACCATGACAAGTGCTCCAATCGGTTGAACGAACGGTCCCCCCGATGTCGTCGACACCACCCAACCAACTGAAAGATCAGTAGGTCAACCTTCTACGCCGCCACCGGGACAGAAGCTCGATCGAACACCCTGTCGCGGGCCGAGCTCGCGTCGAATGTGAGCTGCCTATGCCGCAGCCGCCTCGAAACGCGACAACGCCAGCAGTCGCGAAATCGCGCGCAAGTACTTCTTCCGGTAGCCACCCTCGAGCATTTCCTGCGAGAAGATCTCGTCGAGTTTGGCGCCGGACACGGTGACCGGGATGCTCGCGTCGTAGAGCCGGTCGGCGAGCACCACGATCCGCAGCGCCACCGCCTGGTCGTTCACCTGGTGCACGTTCGAGATGAATACCGACGACACCCCGGAGATCAGCGCGCCGTACTTGGACGGGTGCAGTGTGCTCAGGTGCTTCAGCAACGCGTCGAACTCGTCGAGCGTGGAATCCGGTGTGGCAGTGGCCTGTTCGGCCAGCAACTCCGGCGAGGTCGGCTCCGGCGCCGGCGGCAGATCGCGGTGGCGATAGTCGGGGCCGTCGACGCGCACCGCCTCGAAGATGGAGCCGAGCTTTTTGATCTCACGCAGGAAGTCCTGCGTAGCGAAACGGCCCTCACCCAGCTGACCGGGCAGCGTATTGGAAGTCGCGGCAATCGATACCCCGCGCGCGGACAGCTCGGTGAGCATCCGCGAGACCAGCATGGTGTCGCCGGGATCGTCGAGTTCGAATTCGTCGATGCACAGCACGCTGTTGGCCGACAGCCGCTCGACGGCGTTGTTGAAGCCGAGCGTGCCGACGAGATTGGTGAGCTCACCGAAGGTGCCATAGGATTTCGGCGCGGGTGCGCTGTGGAAGATAGAGGCGAGCAGGTGGGTCTTGCCGACACCGAAGCCGCCGTCGAGATACAGCCCGGCGCCGCTGATCGGCTTCTTCTTCCCGAACAGGCTCTTCTTGTTGACGGCCTGGTGGGTTTTGGAGACCAGCCCGGCGAAGTCCTCGGCCTTGCGGACCGCGGCCGCCTGACTCGGTTCCTCGGGATCGGGAATGTAGGTGGCGAAACTGACCTCGTCGAACATGGGCGGGGGCACCATCTGGGCGACCAATTGGTCTGCCGGAACCTCCGGATGGCGATCGACAAGGCGTTCTTGCATGGACAAAGCCTAATGACGTGGTGTGATCTAGCTTCATGCAGCGTAGCCACAATGCGATCCAGCTCACAGGTCTGAGCCAGGACGATCTTGCCCAGCTGTACGCCTACCCCAACCAACTAGACGCACCCTGGGTCCGAGCGAATTTCGTGTCCAGCATCGACGGCGCCGCCACCAGCGACGGACGGTCCGAAGGGCTCGGCACGCCCGCCGACAAAGCGGTGTTCATGATGCTGCGCGAGCTGGCCGAGGTGATCCTCATCGGCGCGGGCACGGCGCGTGCCGAAAACTACGGCGGCGCACGCACCGATCCGCAACGCCGCCGCGATCTCTACGACCGCGGCATCGGCGGCCATCGCGACGGCGACCCGCCGCCGATCGCCGTCCTCACCGCGAGCGCCTCGATCGAACCGGGCTCGCGGCTGTGCACCGACACCACCGTCCCGCCACTGATCGTCACCACCGCCGCGGCGCCGCAGAAACGCAAGCAGCAACTGACCGACGCGGGCGCGCGGGTGATCGAGGCGGGCGAGCTCGCGGTGACTCCGAACGGGCTGCTGGGCGCGCTCGACGGGCTCGGATTGCGCCGGGTGCTGTGTGAGGGCGGCCCGCATCTGTTCGGTGAGCTGCTGGAGGCCGACGCGATCGACGAGCTGTGCCTGACCACGGCACCCGTGCTGGTCGGTGGTACGGCCCGGCGAATATCGCTGTCCGCACACGAGTTCCGCACCCCCATGGCCCGCGAACACATCCTGCTCGATGACGACGGCGCGATGCTCACCCGTTGGGCCCGTCGATGAAACAACCGCCGGCACCTGGCAGGCTGTAGCGCATGCGCTGGACTCGGGCCGCCGTGCTGGCCTCGTCACTCTCGATCATGATCGCCGGATGCGGTGCGGGACCCTCCGATCGCCCCGGTGTTGCCGTCGAGCGCCCGCCCGCCGTCGGGGGGTCCGCCACCACGTCGGCTGCGGCGCCGCCACCGCGGGCCGAGGTACCCAAGACCGACCTCAGCTGGCACGAGTGCACGGCGCCGACGCTCGATCTGCTCGGCCTCGGCCCGGCGCCGGCCGGACTCATCCTCGACTGCGCCGAATATTCGACACCGATCGACGCGTCGGGTGGCGTGCTCGGCAGCTTCCGCGCTGGTGCGATGCGCGCCCGGCTGCCGCAGACTCCCGCCGACGCCGCCCCGCTGGTGCTCACCTCCGGCTCGGATCGGTCCTCCTCGGCCACGCTGGCCGGGCTGGCGGTCGGACCGGCGAGCGGGCTGCTGGCCGCCCGTCCGATCGTCGCGGTGGACCGGCGCGGCCTCGGCACCTCGCAGCCGATCGACTGCCTGCCCGTCGACGTGCGCCGTGGCATGGCCGACAACGCCCAATTCGGTCCCGGCGCAAACGATCCCGCCCAGGCGATGACCGGATTCAGCCAGGACGCGACCATCGCCTGCCGCGATTTCCTGCACCCCTACGAGGGCACCTTCGACGCACCGCATGCCGCCGACGACATCGAGCAGCTGCGCAAGCAGTGGCAGGTCGACCACATCGACCTGCTCGGCAGCGGCAACGGCGCCAAGGTCGCGCTCAGCTATGCCCGCAAGTTCGGCGACCACCTGTCCCGGCTGGTCCTCGACTCCCCCGAAGCCGTCGGCGCCGACGCCACCACCCGCGCCGAACAGCAGGTCCAGGGCGCCGAGGCGGCACTGACCGCATTCGCCCAGCGCTGCACCGGAATCAACTGCGCACTCGGCGCCAACCCGCGCGCGGCGATCACCGACCTGGTCAACCGGGCCAGCACCGGCGGACTCGGCGATATCTCCGCGAACGCCCTGCTGACCGCCGTGACCGGGTTCCTCGGCAGTCCGCGCGCCGACCAGGTCAATCATGTCGCCGAACTCGCCGACGCACTGTCGGCGGCAGGCCGCGGCGATCGCGGCACGCTCGGCAACATCATCCTGCGCGAATCCGCCGCCACCGCGAGCGATGGCCAATTCGTCAACCGCTGCACCGACAGTCAGACCCCGCCGAGCCCGACCAGGGCCAAGGAACTCAGCGACGAATGGGCCCAGAAATATCCGGTCTTCGGCCGATCCGCCGCCATCGCGATGATGGCGTGCGCCGCCTGGCCGGTCACGCAGGCGCCGCCGATGCCCACGCAGCTCAACATGCCGGTTCTCGTCCTCGGCGGGAGCGCCGATCCGGTGGTGGGCAACGCCGGCCAGGCTTCGGTGACGGGTGCGCTCGGCGCCGCGGGCGCCCGGCACGCGTCGCTGACATGGGAGGGTTGGGGGCATCCGGTCTTCAGCCATTCCGGGTGCGCGCAGCTGGCTCTCCTGGACTATCTGAAGGACGCGAAGCTGCCTGCGGACGCGACCGCATGCCCCGCATGATCCCCTGGTCCGGCGCGCTGGACAGGTCTCCGCAACCGCCATGAGGTGATCCGGTGTACCGTGCCCCAGTGTTACTTCGACAGCTCGAGCCGCGCACCGCTCGTACGACCGCCGAAGCGATCAAATTCGCACTCTGGCCTTTAGCGGTCATGACTGTGCTCAATCGGGTGTTCATCAAGGGCATCAACGGTTTCATCACCGATGATTTCAAGCCGGTCTACAACGCGTCGCTGGCTTTCCTCAACGGCCGCCCGGTATACACCGCGAACTTCGACTCGGTCGACCCGCACTATCTGTACCCGCCGAGCGGCACGCTGCTGATCGCGCCACTTGCGCTGATCGATCCGGAAAAGTCGCGCTGGTGCTTCATCCTGCTGAACGCCATCGCCATCCTGGCCGCGTGGTATCTGCTGCTGAAGCTGTTCAAGTTCACGCTGTCCTCGGTGGCCGCGCCGGTGCTGCTGTTCGGGATGTTCATCTCCGAAACCGTCACCAATACGCTGGTTTTCACCAATGTCAACGGGTGCGTCCTACTGGCCGAGGTCGCCTTCATCGATCTGTTGCTGAAACGGCGAGACCTATGGGCCGGGGCGATACTGGGATTGAGTATCGCGGTGAAACCGACACTGGCGCCATTGGTCCTGATCGCGGCCGCCCGTGGGCAGTGGAAGGTCTTCTACACCGCGATCGGCGTGCCCGTCGCGCTGACCGCCATCGCCTGGCCGCTGTCGAAGGACGCCGACAAGTTCTTCACCCGAACCGTCCGCTACATCGCCGAGTCCAGGGACTACTTCAACAGCGCGATCGTCGGCAACGCGGCATACTACGGGCTGCCACTGTGGCTGACCTGGGGCATGCGCATCCTGATGGGCGTGCTGGTCGTTATCTCGCTGTGGCTGCTGTACCGCTACTACCGGCACGACGAAGTGTTCTTCGTGACGACCTCGTCCGGTGTGCTGCTGACCGCGTACTTCCTGCTGTCCTCGCTCGGACAGATGTACTACTCGATGATGCTGTTCCCGTTGCTGATGTCGGTGGTGCTGCGCAATTCGGTGATGCGGAACTGGCCGGCCTGGTTGGCGGTGTTCGGGTTCATGTCCTATGACAAGTGGCTATCGGACCGTTGGCAGAGTCTGGGCCGCAATATGGAGTACCTGCGCATCACCTTCGGCTGGGGTCTGCTCCTCATCGTCATCTTCTGCGTGCTGGGTGACCGGTATCTGACGGCCCGCCGCGAGGGACGGCTGCAGTTCGGCATCGACCCCAATTGGCTGGAGTCGGCGCCCGAGCCGGGCGCGGAGGCCGACCCGGCGCCGCAGCGGGCAGGCAAGACAACCGCCACCCACACCGACGACGCCGAGGACGAACGCCCTGGTCTCCGGGCCGAACCGCAAGCGAGCGCGCTCAAGTAACACGATGGTTTGCGGCGCCGCCGCCGAAAACCTATTAGCGTGGAGCAATGAGTTCTGACGCTGACACCACCCTGCCCGCGCCTCGCATCCAGCTGACGCCACAGGAGTGGAAGGCCAAGCTGAATCCCGAGGAGTACGCGGTGCTACGGCAGGCCGCGACCGAACGTCCATTCGTCGGCGAGTACACCGACACCAAGACCGAAGGCGTGTATACCTGCCGGGCGTGTGGGGCCGAATTGTTCCGTAGCACCGAGAAGTTCGATTCGCACTGCGGCTGGCCGTCGTTCTTCGACCCGGCCGAGTCCGATGCGGTGATCCTGCGCTCCGACGACACCCTTGGCATGCGGCGGGTCGAAGTGCTGTGCGCCAACTGCCACAGCCACCTCGGCCACGTGTTCGAGGGCGAAGGGTACAAAACGCCCACCGATAAGCGCTACTGCATCAACTCGATATCCCTGCGGTTGCACCCCTCGGACACCACAGCGGAGTAGTCAGTCGACTTTCGACGCTGAGCGGTACGGTACGGACGCTGGTACCGGTGCGCATGCCCCGAAATGTCGGGGCATGCGGCCGCGACGCCGGTCAGTCGCCGCAGCGCTGGCTGCCCGACGGCAGATCCACCAGAACCCGGCAGAGCAATAGACGATGTCGCGCATCGTCCCCTACCGGACACTCGCCAACCTCCAGATCGTCGGTCGGCCCGGTCCGAATCGCCGGAGGTCGAGCGCTATGTCAGGGCAGGGCTGCGATGAGCTTGTCGACCTCGACTCGCGGGCCAGTGTAGAACGGAACCTCTTCGCGCACGTGCAGACGCGCCTCGGTGGCCCGCAAATCACGCATCAGATCGACGATTCGGTGCAGTTCCGGTGCCTCGAACGCCAGGATCCACTCGTAGTCGCCGAGCGCGAACGAGCCGACCGTGTTGGCACGCACGTCCGGGTAGCCACGAGCGGCCTTGCCATGATCGGCGAGCATCTTCCGACGCTCCTCGTCGGGCAGCAGGTACCACTCGTAAGACCGCACGAATGGATAGACGCAGATGTAGTTCCCCGGGTCCTCCCCCGCGAGGAACGCCGGTACATGGCTCTTGTTGAACTCGGCGGGCCGATGCAGCGCCACATTGCTCCACACCGGCGTACTAGCCCGACCCAGGTCGGTGGTGCGCCGGAAGTCCGCGTAGGCGGCCTGCAGATCCTCGACGCGCTCGGCGTGCGTCCAGATCATGAAATCGGCGTCGGCCCGCATACCGGCCACGTCGTAGATGCCGCGCACGACCACGTCACGATCAGCGAGCCCATCAAAAAACGCCTGCGCCTCGGCGACGGCTTTGGCCCGATCTTCGCCCAGCACACCCGGTTTCACCTGGAACACCGAGAACATCAGGTACCGAATGGTGGAGTTGAGGGCCTGGTAGTCGAGTCGCGCCATGCCACCCATCGTGCCACTCCCCCGAATGAGCGCTACCCCGGGCCGATCGAAGCCACCGCGCCGACCCACTCGCGGCGGCCGTGGCCTGCCACCAGAGCCGTCCGAGGTGCCACAGCGCGACCGACCGAACCTGCCGACCCAGTCACGATGGACGTGGCCGCAACCAGCCCTGGGTAGGGCTGCTCCGGCGCCATTCGATGAGGGTCACGCCCTCTGATCGGCCGCAGCCGTGCATCCTCATAGAGTCGGTCACCGCATCCAGATCGGTGTCCACAGCAGCGGCGATTCGCTGCACGGCAGCTGGTCCAGACGCGAAACAAAGCCGAAATTTCGAGGTGGTGCGCCCGGATTTGGCGAGGCCGCCAGGCGAGCGTTGCAGGCGCAGATCACTCGATGGCGCCAGCGTTGACCGTGGTCAGGTCCTCGGTCATCCGTCGCCGCCGGTTGGTGTCGGCCTCACGGGTGCAGGTGGCCCAATTCGACTGGCCGTCAAGGCATCCGGTCGGAGTCACGCGTAGGTCTCCAGTTCGGCCATGCGGCGATTCGGTGGGCGGCGGCGGTGCCGGAGGCGACGCAGGCCGGGACGCCGACGCCGTGCAGGTAGGCGCCCGCGATGGCTAGGCCGTCGAGATTCGCTATGGCGGACTCGATTTCGGCGACGCGGTCGGTGTGGCCCGGTGCGTATTGCGCGAGGCCGCCGGGCCAGCGTTGGACGAGTGCGCCGAGTGGCTCGATAGTGGCACCGGTGACGGTGGCCAGGTCTTCGGTGGCGGCGGCGATCAATTCGGCGTCGGACCAGGACAGGGTGGAGTCGTCGCCGAACTTGCCGAAAGAGACACGTACGGAGGCTGTTTCACGTTGCGCCAGGTGCGTCCACTTACGGCTGGAGAGGGTGAAGGCCTTGGCGCGCAAGGGTTCTCCGGTGGCGACGAGGATGCCGGAATTCTCCGGAAGTGCGGAGTCGCGCGGAAGTGCCAGTGCCACAACAATAGAAGAGGACAGCTCGATGCCTGCCGCGGCGCCAGCGGCGGCGGGGGCGATGGTGCGCAGCAGACGGGCGGCGATCGGCGCCGGGGTGGCGAGCACAACAGCGTCAACGGCACCGACCGGGTCGACGACCCAGCCGCGCAAGCCTCGGGCCAGGCGGGTTGCGGGTGTCGCGGTGACGAATTTCGCGTCGGAACGGGCCGACAGTGCCGCTAGGAGCACCTGGTAACCGTCGCGGATGCCACCGAAGACGGGGGCGTTGGACGGGGGCGGCATGGCGGCGGCAACGGCGTGGGTCAGGCTGGGTGCGCCGTCGTCCAGTGCCGCGGCCAGCGTCGGCACGGCCGCGCGCACTCCGATCGAGCGGGAACTGCCCGCATACACGCCGCCGAGCAGCGGGTCGACGCTGCGCTGGGCGACCTGTGCGCCGAAGCGGTCGGCGACCAGGCTGTATACGTCGATGTCGGCGTCGGGATACCAGGCCAGTGGCCTGCTCGGCTCAGCGTCGATCCGCTCGAGCGTTTCGGCATCGACCAGCCCGCGCATCGACTCGGCGTCGGAGGGGATGCCCATCAGGGTACGCTCCGGCATCGGATGCGCGATGCCCTCCGACCAGACCAGCGGACGCAGGCCCGCCGGGGTCACCAGCTGCGTCTCGAGGCCGAGTTCGCGCAGCAACTCGGGCACCTCCGGCCTGCGCCCGACAAATGCCTCCGCGCCGAGATCCAAAGGCTCCCCGGCCAATTCGCCGGTGTAGAGAATTCCACCGACCCGATCGGCCCGATCGATGACCACGATCTCGACCTGCGGCCCGAGCAGCGTCCGCAACCGATACGCGGCCACCAGCCCAGTGATACCGCCGCCGACAACCGCGATTCTCATGCCTTAGACCGTATCCTGCTCGCTACCGGCCGAGTGTTTCGCCACCGACAATCAGGTCCACATGCTCACGCGTGCGATCGGCCGCGAAGTGGGCGTCCTCGTTCGCCATCCATTGCTCCCACAGCGGCAGGGTGTGTGCGCCGTCCCGTTCGAGACCGCGCGCCAAACGCACCGCTCGCGGCGTGTCGACCCACACCGCCAGCGACAACCGGTCGCGGACGGCGGCACGAGCCGAGGACACACCCTCGAGCACAAGGACGCCGCCCGGAGCGACATCGTGCCACTCGGCCAAGGCGCACTCATCCCAGTCATAGCGCTGATACCGACCCGGCCGACCGCCGGCAATCGGTTCGAGCACCTGCAGCTCGAGCCGCGGCCACCAGGCGAGCTGATTGTTCTCGGCGGCGAAATCGTCGGTATGCACCACCTGCGCCCCGCACATATCCGCTAAACATGCTGCGAGCGTGGACTTTCCGGCGCCACCGGGCCCATCCACGGCCACCAGTCGCGTCGACCCCAGGCGCGCCTCACTCGCGGCTACCCGTGCCGCAATCTCCGCCACCAACACCCGTCCCACGCTATAGGCACCTCCCGGCACAGCCGCACTGCCGAATGACAAGTGGCGACCCGGTGCGAACGGCGCAGTTGTACGTGCGCCGCAGGCACCGACTAGATGAGTCGCGCGGCGCGCAGGCCCGCCAGTCCTTCGCACCTCTTCTCGGGATACGCACGCCTTCTGGCTGCCCGCAGCGGGTGCGAAGCCCCTGAAGCGGTGCGAAGGTTCGAGCTCGGCCTACCGGATCGGTCGGGTACCGACCTGGATGGTCAGAGTTCGTGGACGAGTTCGACGAGGGCCGTCAGCACACCAGGGTCGGTGTCGGGCAGCACGCCGTGTCCGAGGTTGAAGATGTGGCCGGTCGCACCCATCGTTACGGCCGCGTCGGCCTCGCGCGCGATGCGGCGCGCCTCCGACTCGACCACTGCCGGACCGGCGAACAGCACTGCCGGATCGAGGTTGCCCTGCAACGCTTTTCCGGGTCCGACCCGACGCACGGCCTCGGTGAGCGGCACCCGCCAATCGACGCCGACGACGTCGGCGCCCGCCTCCCCCATCACGCCGAGCAGCTCGCCGGTGCCGACGCCGAAGTGGATGCGCGGCACACCCGCGTCGGCGATCTCCGCAAACACCCGCTCGGAGTGCGGCAGCACGAAGGTGCGGTAGTCGGCCAGCGACAACGCGCCCGCCCACGAGTCGAACAGCTGGACCGCGTCGACGCCCGCCGCCAGCTGCGCCTGCAGGAAGGCGACGGTGATGTCGGTGAGCACGCCGAGCAGCTCGTGCCAGGTGGTCGGGTCGGCGTGCATCATCGCCTTGGTGCGCTCATGGTTCTTACTCGGTCCGCCCTCCACCAGATAGGAGGCGAGGGTGAACGGCGCACCCGCGAATCCGATCAGCGGCGTTTCGCCGAGCGCGTCGACGAGCAGCTTCACTCCGTCTGTGACCGCACCCACTTCTTCCGGACGCAGTCGCGGCAGCGCACGCACATCATCGGTGGTGCGCACGGGCGAGGCGACCACCGGACCGACACCGGGCACGATGTCGAGGTCGATGCCCGCGGCCTTCAACGGAACGACGATGTCGGAGAACAAGATCGCGGCGTCGACATTGTGCCTGCGGATCGGCTGCATAGTGATCTCACACACCAGCTCCGGATCGAAGCACGACTCGAGCATCCCGATGCCCCTGCGCAGTTCGCGATACTCGGGCAGCGACCGTCCGGCTTGGCGCATGAACCACACCGGCCGACGGCTCGGTGCGGCGCCGGTGGCGGCGGCCAGGAACGGAGCATCGGTCAACCGGCGGCGGGTGTGAGTGTTCATCACCGTCATCGTAAGCGGGCCCGGCGGGAGCGACGGACCCGGAGGCGGCAGCTTGCGTAACCACGCAGGGGCCCGCGGACGCCGCATCGAGTACAGCGGGAGCGACGGACCCGGAGGCGGCAGCTTGCGTAACCACGCAGGGGCCCGCGGACGCCGCATCGAGTACAGCGGGAGCGACGGACCCGGAGGCGGCAGCTTGCGTAACCACGCAGGGGCCCGCGGACGCCGCATCGAGTACAGCGGGAGCGACGGACCCGGAGGCGGCAGCTTGCGTAACCACGCAGGGGCCCGCGGACGCCGCATCGAGTAAAGCGGCGCGCCTCCGACTGTGCCGGGCAGACTAGGTCTACCGTCAGTTTCGTGACACCGCTCGACTTCCGCGACGGAGCCGCACCGACCGAGGGGCCCGATGGCGAACCAGCTCAATTTCGCGCCGCGGTCGAGGCTATGGGCACCGCCACCGTGCACCCTCGGATCGAGCTGGCACCGATCCGTCCGCCACAACGCCTGGCACCTTTTTCCTACGCACTCGGCGCCGAAGTCAAGCATCCCGAAACCAACGTGGTGCCTGTCGATTCCGAGGGCGACGCCTTCGGGAGGCTGATCCTGCTACACGATCCCGACGGTGACGACGCCTGGCACGGCATCTTCCGACTGGTGGCCTACATCCAGGCCGATATCGACGGCGCGCTGGCGACCGATCCGCTGTTGCCGGAGGTCGCGTGGAGTTGGCTGGTCGACGCCCTCGAATCCCGGCACGAACCGTTCACCGCGCTGGGCGGCACCGTCACCTCGACGAGTTCGGTGCGCTACGGCGACATCGCCGGACCACCGCGGGCACACCAATTGGAGCTGCGCGCGTCCTGGACTGCGGTCACCATGGAGATGCAGCCACACGTGGAAGCGTTCTGTGAAGTGCTCGCCTACGCGGCCGGGCTGCCGCCTGCCGGAATCACTCATCTGCGGCCAGAGTCGTATATCAGCAACGACCACAGCTGACGGCCACGTAAAGTTCAGGTTTATGCCGGTAGCAGACGAGCCCGATCAGGGCAGCAGAGCGGAAGACAACGTAGCGGAACCGCTGCTGGTCCCCGCCGAGGGTGTGCCACCCGTCCTCGCTACCGCGGATGAGATCGCCGACGCCGCCACCCGGCTGGCCGCGGGCACCGGTCCGCTGGCCGTCGACGCCGAACGCGCCTCGGGATTCCGGTACTCGGCCCGCGCCTACCTGATCCAGCTACGGCGTGCGGGCGCGGGCAGTTTCCTCATCGATCCAGTCCCGGTGAGCAACGAGCTGGCCCCGCTGGCCGAGGCGATCAACGGCCTCGAATGGGTATTGCATTCGGCGGACCAGGACCTGCCGGGTCTCGTGGAGCTCGGCCTGCGTCCGGCGCGACTGTTCGACACCGAATTGGGTGGCAGGCTGGCCGGTTTCGACCGCGTCGGCTTGGCGGCCATGGTCGAGAACCTGCTCGGGCGGGCGCTGCGCAAGGGCCACGGCGCAGCCGACTGGTCAACCCGGCCGCTGCCCGACGACTGGCTGAACTACGCCGCGCTCGATGTCGAACTGCTGCTGGAATTGCGCGACTCGGTGTCGGCCACGCTCGACGCGCAGGGCAAGACCGATTGGGCCGCACAGGAATTCGAGCACATCCGACTCGCCGAGCCCTCGGCTCCGAAGGCTGATCGATGGCGGCGCACCTCCGGCATTCATATGCTGCGGCGCACCCGGCAGCTGGCGATCGTGCGCGAGTTGTGGAACACCAGGGACGGGTTGGCCCGCTCCCGCGACGTGGCGCCCGCGCGGATTCTGCCGGACGCGGCGATCGTTGCCGCCGCGACCGCAGAGCCGCGTACCATCGCGCAACTGCGTGCGCTGCCGGTCTTCGGCGGACCACGCCAGCGCCGCTACTCCCGCGAATGGCTGGGCGCCGTCGACCGCGGCCGGACGCTGCCCGACAGCGAACTGCCGCCGCTAACCCAGCCCTTCGACGGGCCGCCTCCGGTGAATCGGTGGGAGCGACGCGACGCCGCGGCGGCCGCCAGGCTGACACGGGCACGGGCAGCGATGAGCGACCTGTCGACCGAACATGCGATTCCAGTGGAGAACTTGCTGTCCCCGGATCTCGTCCGCCGCCTGTGCTGGGACGGATTGCCGGACTACGACCGGATTCCCGAATCCCCCGCGGACTTGTCAGCGGCCATAGACGGATTCCTCAAGTCCGGTGGGGCGCGTCCGTGGCAGCGGGAACTCGTGGTCCCGCGGCTGACGGTCGCACTGACCCCGCCGAGCCCCGAGGGTTGAGTCCCGACGATCCACGGGTTCCTCGGGCCCGGCGTGGTGTCGCGGCCGATTGCGCCGGGCCTCGTCCATGCCCAGCGGAGTCGAGACCAAGGCGGAAGACCGCACGCCCCCGGCGCCTCAGCGCCTCGTGGAATTCGTCAACACCCGCCGCGCTGATGGCGACGTCATCGGCACGCCAGAGCAGTTGACGGCGTGGCTGCGCGCGTACGACCTGGTGCCGCGCGGTGTCACGGCGACGGCCGACGAACGCGATCGCGCAGCGCGATTCCGGGAGGGGCTGCGCACCCTGCTCGCGGACAACAATGCCGAGCCGGTCGCCAGCCCGCGCCCCGACGGGCTCGACCCGACCGCCCGCACCGACCTGACCGCGCTGAGTCGCTGAGCGGCAACAAGTCCGAAGACCGTCGACAACGCGCCCTCGCTCGAGGTGGCCCGACTCGTCACGTCCGGTTCTCCTGGACCGGTTCATCACGTTCTAGGTCCGGCAATACCGGGTGCGGGAAAACGAACTTGCGCATCGCCCACCAGCGGAACACCGTTGCCAGCAGGGTGCCGATCACGGTCGCGCTGACGAAGTCGGCGACGTTCTCCGCCAGGATCGACACATGCGGCGTCCTGAGCTGGAACACATAACTCGACACCGCCAACGGTAATTGGTTGATCACCATTCCGATGCCGGCCACCAGGAAGAACAGTGCCGCCTCGTGCCTGCGCTCGCGACCGCCACGCGCGGTGAACGCCCACTCACGGTTCAACACATAGGAAACCACGGTGGCGATCAACACCGCGATGACGTTCGCGGTCACCGGCTTCCCGTGCAGCACGGTCCACTTCAGTCCGAAGAAGAGCACCGACGTCGTGACGAAGGCGATGGCTCCCACGGTCAGAAACTTCAACAACTCCGCGTTCCGCACGAACACGATCAGCATCCGATTCGGCACCCGCGCGGCGACTATTTGGGCTAAGAACACCGGGCCAGGCTATAGGAGCGGCGGCCGCCTAGAGCCAACCGGCCAAGGTGACCCATTCGACCACCGAGTCGTCGGCCACCCAGATCTGGTGGGTCCACTTCCCGGGATAGGTTTCCTCGACGCTGCTGATGAGCGGATCCCGCACCGGCTGCCGCATATCGAGAGCCAGCATGAGGGCGTCCTCCGGCTTGCTCGTCGACCGCGGCGTCGGCCACAGCCATCGCATTTTATTGGCGAAGCAGGCGCTCGAACACCGCGGCCCGAAACTCTGGACACAGGGTGAAGTCGTCGTGCTCGCAGGCCAATGCGTGCTCGATCATGTCCAGCGATGCCTGGGCGCTGGCGATGCGCGCCCGCAACTCGCTACGCCTACTGAGCAAGACGGCCGAGCGCACCGTCTGATCGGGCGTGTCAACCATGGCGAGGATCTCCTCGAGCGCGAACCCCGCCTCCTTCGCGCGCAGGATCACCGCGGCCCGAAAGACATCGTCCGCGCCGTACCGTCGCCGACCGGCCGAATCCCGCTCGGGGGCAAGCAGACCCACGGACTCCCAGTGCCGCAACACATGCGTCGCCAGCCCGAACCGCTCGGCGACCGCGCCGATGCTCGACACCGAACCGCTTGACTTCATGTCGACATTAAGTCGCAGCATGACTCCCATGTCCACCCCCAACGCCGATACCGCGACAGCCGCCCTGATCAAGCGACTCGACCTCGCCGACGCAGCCCCCGGCGCAGCCGAACTGCGCGCACGCTCCTACGACCTCCTGCACCTCGACCGCGGCGCTACGGTCGTCGATGTCGGATGCGGCTCCGGCCGCGCGGTCGCCGAACTCGTCGAGCGCGGAACCCGACCGACAGGAATAGATCCGAGCCCGACAATGCTCGAAGCAGCCCGAACCCGCTGGCCCGCACTGGATTTCCGCCAAGCCACCGCCGATTTCCTGCCCCTGCCCGACGTGTCGATGTCCGGTTACCGCGCCGACAAGGTATTCCACGAAATCGCCGACCCCACAACAGCACTCGCGGAGGCGCAGCGAGTCCTCAGACCCGGCGGACGCATCGTCCTCCTCGGCCAGGACTGGGACGCAATCATTATCGATTCGGACCACCCCGAGATCACCCGCACCCTCGTGCACGCCCGAGCCGACACCATCACCAACCCCCGCGCTGCCCGCGCACACCGAACCATCCTGCTCGACAATGGATTCCACGACACCACCGTCGAAGCCCACACCTCACTCTTCACCACCCCCGAAATACTCCCGATGCTGACCGCCCTCGCCGAGTCCGCCGTCACCACCACGGCCGTCTCCCGCGACGACGTCGACACCTGGCTGACAGACCAAACAGCCCGCGCCCGATCAAACCGACTGTCCGTCACCTTGCCGATCTTCATCGCCGCAGGCACCCGGCCGTGATCTGGGTTCTTCGGCCGACATCACCGAATTCGTCACCGCCCGAGCGATGGACCGTGCCGACATCGACCTATGTTGGCTGCGGCCGGGATTCAGCAGACTTCAGGGTGCTCGCGGTGCGCCTGGTCGCGCGCTCTCGCTACGACCACCGGTGTCGCTCCGGCACCAACCGGAGCCGGAGCGACCTCTTCGACTAGCTGGCGTCGAGCCAGCCCGTGATTCGCCGGGCGATGTCGGTGGGGGTGAGGCCCAACTCCTCGTGGACCTGCGCGCGCGAGGCGTGGTCCAGGAATTGTTGGGGCACACCGAGATCGCGGGTGGGGACGTCCAGTCCGACGCTGCGGAGGCGGGCGGAGATGGTGGCGCCGATGCCGCCGTGCAGGCCGCCGTCTTCGAGAGTTACCAGCAGGCGGTAGTTTTCGGCGAGTTTGACGATGGTGTCGGAAACCGGAAGGACCCAGCGGGGATCGATGACGGCGATCGAAATCCCTTCCGGCTCCAAAAGATCCGCGACCTGGATGGCTAGTTCGGCGAAGGCGCCGACTGCCACGAGGAGTACATCGCCGCGCTGGGTCTGGGCCGATCCGCCATCACGCTCGGGTAGGCGCAGCACGTCGACGCCGTCGAGGCGCTCGACCGCCGAAATGTCTTCGACGACACTGCCTTTCGGGAACCGAATGGCGGTGGGGCCGTCGTTGACGGCCAGCGCTTCGGCGAGTTCTTCGCGCAGGGTGCCTGCGTCGCGCGGGGCGGCTACTCGGATGCCGGGGATGATGCCGAGTACCGAGAGGTCCCACATGCCGTTGTGGCTGGCGCCATCGTTGCCGGTGATGCCTGCGCGGTCGAGGACCACGGTCACCGGCTGCTTCAGCAGTGCGACGTCCATCAGCAGCTGGTCGAAGGCGCGGTTGAGGAAGGTGGAGTAGATCGCGACCACCGGGTGCATGCCGCCAAGTGCGAGACCGGCGGCCGAGGCCATCGCGTGCTGCTCGGCGATACCGACATCGAACATGCGATCCGGGAAGCGCTCACCGAAGCCCGATAAGCCGGTCGGGCCGGGCATGGCCGCAGTGACCGCGACGATGTCGTCGCGTCGCTCGCCGTGCGCGATCAGCTCTTCGGAGAATACCGATGTCCAGCCGAGTGCCTTCTTGGCTGTCAGCGGACGGCCGGTCAACGGGTCGATCGGATCGCACGAATGCATCTGGTCGGCCACGTGGTTCTCGGCGTGTTCGTACCCGCGCCCCTTCTGCGTCACCACATGCACGAGAACCGGGCCGCCGAAATCCTTCGCCCGGCGCAGCGCGGCCTCCAGCGCGACGCTATCGTGTCCGTCCACGGGGCCCACGTACTTGAGTCCGAGATCGCTGAACAGCTCCTGCGGGCTGACGGCGTCCTTTATACCGGCCTTCACCGCATGCACCATCGAGTAGGCGGATTCGCCGACGCGGGGAATGCTCTTGAGGATCCGCTTCCCCGTATCCAGCGCATGCTCGTAGGCGGGCTGGGTGCGCAGCGCGGTCAATCGGTCGGCCAAGCCGCCGATGGTCGGCGCGTACGAGCGGCCGTTGTCGTTGACCACAACGACCACCCGCCGATCAGGAGCGCCCGCAATGTTGTTGAGCGCCTCCCAGCACATGCCGCCGGTGAGCGCGCCGTCACCGACGACCGCGACCACGTGCCGATTCTGACCCGTCAGCGCGAACGCCTTGGCCAGACCGTCGGCATAAGACAGCGACGCCGAGGCGTGCGAGGACTCCACCCAGTCGTGGGCGCTCTCGGCGCGGCTCGGATAGCCAGACAACCCGCCCTGCTTGCGCAGCGTGTCGAACTGGTCCTTGCGGCCGGTGAGGATCTTGTGCACGTAGGCCTGATGCCCGGTGTCGAAGATCAGCGGATCGGCCGGCGAGTCGAAGACCCGGTGCAGCGCGATGGTCAGTTCCACCACACCGAGATTGGGCCCGAGGTGACCGCCGGTCGCCGCGACCTTCTCGATCAGGAACTCGCGAATCTCCGCCGCCAGTTGACGCAACTCGGCCATATTCAGCCGGTACAGGTCTGCGGGTGTATCGACCCGGGAAAGCACTCCCACCTGAATTCGCTCCCTCCGGATAACGCATCTGATCCGAACAGTCTACGGAGCCGCGGCAGTGGCCCCGCACGACCGGAGCACGTCACCTGCCGACATAGCGCTGAAATGTGAGGCTCCACACGCAGCACAGCCAGCCGAACTCCGTCCACGGACACGCGCTTGGCCGGACGCATGTCCGGCCGCCCATACGCTACCGCGCCTAGAGTGATCGTGTGGCCGAGCCAGAGCAGGAGCTTCCGCAGGCGGTCAACCTCGGCGTCGTGGCGCGCATCGTCACCGATGTCTACGAACTGTGCCGGGCTGAGGGCTCCGGCGAATTGGCCGATTACATCCCGGAACTCGCTGCAGCGCAACCGGATTCGTTCGCACTGTGCCTGGCCACCGCGGACGGCAGGGTATACGGTGCCGACGAGGCCGCCACGTCGTTCACCATCCAGTCCATCTCCAAGCCCTTCACCTACGCACTCGCGCTGGCCGACCGGGGTCCGGCGGCGGTCGCCGAACGCATCGACGTAGAACCCCCCGGCAAGCCGTTCAACGAGATCAGCCTCGACCCGGTGACCGAGCGCCCGCGCAATCCGATGATCAATGCGGGTGCCATCACCGCCGCGTCGCTGATCACCGGCCACGATCCGACCGAGAAGTTCGAACGCATCCGGCGCTGCCACTCCCGCTTCGCCGGGCGCGAGCTGACGATGAACGAGGCGGTGTACGCCGCCGAGGCGCGGACCGGGTTCCGCAACCGCGCCATCGGCTACATGCTGCGGTCGTTCTGCATCATCGACTCCGATCCCGACGAGGCGGTCGACCGGACCTGGTTTCCAGCCTGGACCCGAACGATCCGCGCGGACGCGTCTTCATCGACCGCGACACCGCCACCGAATGGTGCGAAGACATCGTGCTCGACCATCACCGCCCCGGCGGGCGAACCTGCGGGGTACGGACCGTTGAGCCTGCGAGACACCCGATCCGACAGAATCAGGAGAGCGCCGTGAGCAAGAAGAACTCCGAGGATGCCGTCGCCACCACCGGCACGGTCACCACTATCGGCAGCGGAACTGCCCGGGCGACGCCCGACCTGATGCGAGTCACCATTTCGATCGAGACCAGGGCCGGCAAGGTCGCCCTCGCCTACGGGCAGGCCGGTGAGCGCGTGGCGGCCGTCACCAATTCGCTGCGCTCGGACGGGGTTTCGGGCGCCGACATCGCGACCAGCGGTCTGTCCGTGCGGACCGAGACCGTCTGGATCGAGGGCGGCGGCTCCAAGATCACCGGCTACCTCGCAACGACCGACCTCACCGTGGTGCTGCGCGATATCGGCGAGAACGCCGACCCCGGACCCGCCACGATCATCGCCAATTGCGTGGAAGCCGGTGGCGACGACGTCCGCCTCGGCGGCCTCAACCTGACCTTCGCCGACCAGGAAAGCCTACTCACTCTGGCGCGCGACGCGGCATGGGACAACGCGCTGACCAAAGCCGAGCAATACGCGGACCGGGCTGGCCGCAGCCTCGGCCCCGTCCTCGAGATCACCGAGAACACCACCTCCGCGCCTCCGAGGTACCCGCGCATCGAGATGGTGTCCGCGCCCGGGAACGCCGCATACGGCGCGGCCCCGGTCCCGGTGGAGCTCGGCGAATCCGAAATCAGCGCTATCATCCGCGCCACCTGGCAGCTCACCTGACGGCGCCCGGGTCATTCTTTCCCTAGCGCTTGCTTGGGTATATTGAGGAATCGGTGACACGTCGTCATCAGCGCTGGTTAGGGGTTTGCATGTCGTTCGTGCTCATCGAGAAACCGCGGCCGCACGTCGCGCTGGTGACGCTCAACCGGCCCGAACGCATGAACGCGATGGCCTTCGACGTGATGATCCCGTTGCGCGAGGCGCTCGAAGAGGTGAGCGCCGATAACGACGTGCGGGTGGTGGTACTCACCGGCGCGGGGCATGGATTCTGTTCCGGCGCAGACCTGCAGAGTGCGGGGAAGGTGCCCAATACCGAAGGGCTGACCGTCACGAGCGTCGCGCGGCTTTCGATGGACCTGCTCAATGACGTGATGGTCACGCTGCGACGGATGCATCAACCGGTCATCGGCGCGATCAACGGCGCCGCGATCGGCGGCGGTTTCTGCCTCAGCGTCGCCACCGATATTCGCATCGCGGGCGAAGACGCCTACTTCCGCGCGGCCGGGATCAACAACGGTCTCACGTCCGCGGAGCTGGGCATCAGTTATCTCCTGCCGCGCGCCATCGGATCCTCCCGCGCTTTCGAAATCATGCTGTCCGGACGCGATGTCGACGCCGCCGAAGCCGAACGCATCGGCCTGGTTTCCCGCACCGTCCCCACCGCGACGCTTTTGGAATCCTGCTACGACCTGGCCGAACACATCATCGGTTTCAGCCGCGTCGGCACCGAACTCACCAAACGCATGCTGTGGAGCGGCATGGAGGCAGGCAGCTTCGAATCCCACATGCAGCACGAAGGCATGGCGCAGCTCTACGTCCGCCTCACCACCGACAACTTCGACGAAGCCATCCGAGCCCGCCGCGACCGCCGCGCCCCGATCTACGAAGACTGAGTACATCGCTGACCATTCGAATCACGGCCGAGCCGCATGTAATTCGCGAATCGGCCGACCACTCACGACCGATCAGCCAAACCCCTTCACCAGAAATGTCACCGTGTCGGCCCCAGCGTGCCGATCCTTGGCAATCTCCACGTCCGCGAGTGCACTGGGAGCCGAGGAGAGCTCGGCACCCGCAGGTCGAAAGCGAAACGGTGACCGCACAGGAACGCAGGGCAGGCTACCGGCGCCCAGCACTCCGATGCTCAACGCTCCAGGAGCGCAAGGCATTCGACGTGATGGGTGGCGGGGAAGGCGTCGAAGGCTCGTAGTTCGGTGAGTTGGTAACCCGCCGCCTGGTACAGCCCGAGGTCGCGGGCGAAAGCGGCTGGGTCGCAGCCGATGTGGACGATGCGGCTGGGATCGCGGTCGGTCATGGCGGCGACGACTTCCTTGCCCGCACCGGTGCGGGGTGGATCGAGCACCACGACATCCGGTGCGGCAGTGCCCTGTTCGGTCAGCCAGCGTTCGGTTCGGTCGGCGCGCAAGTCGACCCAGGGCAGGTCCCGCAGGGCCGCGGAGCCGTCGGCGACCGCGGAGCGCGCGGATTCCACGGCGAGCACCGATCCGTCGGGGCCGACCTGTTCGGCCAGTCGGGCCGCGAAAACACCAGCACCGCTGTAGAGGTCCCAGGCCAGATAGCCGGAATCGAGGCCGGACCATTCGGCCACGATGTCCGAATAGCATTGCGCCGCAGCGTGATGCGCTTGCCAGAAGCCGGTTGCCGAGACATCCCAGCGGCGACCGGACACATACTCGATCGCGCGGCCGCTGCCTTCCAGCACCCACTCCTCGCGGGCGGCATGCGTGGCCGCGCGACGTGCCGACGCATCGCGCCGCTCTCCGTCGCGAGCACCGCCGGGCCCGCTCGGGCGTTGCGCGTCGCGCCGCCCTTTACCGCGCCGATCGCCGCCACGCCGGTCCGTGCCCGGCCGATCACTGCCACGTCCACCCGCCGAAACCGGTACCGGCACAGCGAGTTCGACGATGTGCCGCATCCCGTCGCCGTCGACCGCGATCACCAGCTCCGCCCCCGGCGTCCACGGGCGCTCGGCCACGCCGTCCAACGCACCCGAAACCGGTTGCGGGCAGCGCAAATCCGCGATCACATCGGTGCTGCGCAGCCGATGTACCCCGGCCCGGCCCTGCTCGTCCACCGCCAACCGCACCCGCGTACGCCAACCACCGGTCGCCTCGGCGGCGTAGCCGGTGATCGGTTCCACCGTGATATCCCGCTCGAGTCCCGCGATCCGACGCAGCTGCTCGGCGACCACGGTCGCCTTCAACGCCCGCTGCGCGGCCGGAGTAGCGAAGGAGAAATCGCAGCAGCCCGCGCCGCCCGGCCCGGATACCGGGCAGGTCGCCGGAACCCGGTCCGGCGATGGGTCCAGGATCTCGATCGCGTCGGCCCGGCAGAACGAACCGCCGCGATCCTCGGTGACCCGCACTCGCACCAGCTCACCGGGCAGCCCGTGCCGGACGAAGACGACCCGGCCCTCGCGCCTGCCCACACAGAACCCGCCGTGTCCGGGCGGCCCGAGCCGCACCTCGAAAGTGGTCTCGCGCCAGTCAGTCATCCTGCGAACCATACGGCCGCATTCATGGCCGGTCCTCGTACCCCCGTCGCACCGCACCCGGCGCGTAGACCTCGCCCGACTGTCGCGCCCGTGTGGACGAACTCAGCTGCCACGGCACGCTCGTCACCATCACTCCTGGCTCGAACAACAGCCTGCCCTTGAGCCGCAACGCGCTCTGGTTGTGCAGGATCTGCTCCCACCAGTGACCGACCACGTACTCGGGGATGAACACGGTCACCACGTCGCGCGGGGAGTCCTTACGCACTCGCTTCACGTAATCGAGGACCGGCTTGGTGATTTCGCGGTAGGGCGATTCGATCACCTTGAGCGGCACGGTGATATCGCTGCGCTCCCATTCCCGGACCAGCGCCCTGGTATCGGGCTCGTCGACGTTCACCGTCACCGCTTCCAAGGTGTCCGGGCGAGTGGCGCGGGCATAGGCCAGCGCGCGGCGGGTCGGCAGGTGCAGCTTGGACACCAGCACGATCGAGTGCGAGCGACTCGGCAGCACGCCGTCCCAATCATGCTCATCGAGCTCTCGGGACACCGAATCGTAATGCTTACGAATCAGTTTCATCACCACGAAGATCGCCACCATCGTGCAGATCGCGATCCAGGCGCCCGCGAAGAACTTCGTGATGAGCACGATGACCAGCACCGTGCCGGTCGCGCTGAGCCCGATCGCGTTGATCACCCGCGAACGCTTCATCCTGGCCCGCTGCGCCGAATTGGATTCGGTGCGCAGCAACCGGGTCCAGTGCCGCAGCATGCCGGTCTGGCTGAGCACGAACGACACGAACACGCCGACGATGTAGAGCTGAATGAGCTTGGTCACCTCGGCGCCGAACACCACCACGAAGGCGATGGCCGCGCCGGAGAGGAAAAGAATGCCGTTGCTGAAGGCCAGCCGGTCACCGCGGGTGTGCAGCTGCCTGGGCAGGTAACGGTCCTGCGCCAGAATGGAACCGAGCACCGGGAACCCGTTGAACGCGGTGTTTGCGGCGAGCACGAGGATCAGCGCGGTCACCGTAGTAATAAAGAAGAATCCGATCGGGAACCCGTGGAACACCGTTTCGGCGAGCTGCGCGATCAGCGTCTTCTGGTGGTAGTCGGCAGGCGCACCGACGAGCTCGGACTCGTTGTGCGCGTATACGATTCCGATCTTCTGCGCCAGGATGATGATGCCCATCAGCAGCACGATCGCGATGGTGCCGAGCATCAGCAGGGTGGTTGCGGCGTTGCGCGACTTCGGCTTCCGGAAAGCGGGCACACCGTTGCTGATCGCCTCGACACCCGTCAACGCGGCACAGCCGGAGGAGAAGGATCGCGCGATCAGGAAGGCGAACGCCAGGCCGTACAGATGCTCCTGCTCGGCGTTGAGTTGGAAGCCCGCCGATTCGGCCCGAAGATTGTCGCCGAGGATGAAGATCCGGAACAACCCCCAGGCAAGCATCACGAACATGCCGATGATGAAGGCGTAGGTCGGAATCGCGAACGCGGTGCCCGATTCGCGCACGCCGCGCAGGTTGATCGCGGTCAGCACCGCGATGGCCACTACGGCGAACAGCACCTTGTGCGTGTCCACGAATGGGATCGCCGAGCCGATATTGGAGGCGGCCGAGGAAATCGATACCGCGACGGTGAGCACGTAGTCGACCAGCAGCGCGCTGCCGACGGTGAGACCGGCATTGGGGCCGAGATTCGTCGTGGCTACCTCGTAGTCACCGCCGCCGGAGGGGTAGGCGTGCACGTTCTGCCGGTAGCTCGCCACCACCACCGCCATGACGAACGCGACCGCGAGCCCGACCCAGGGGGCGTACGCATAGGCCGAGATCCCGGCCACGGACAGGGTCAGGAAGATCTCCTCAGGCGCGTACGCGACCGACGACATAGCGTCGGAGGCGAACACAGGGAGCGCGATTCGCTTCGGCAGCAGGGTGTGGCCCAGCGAATCGCTACGGAAAGGCCTACCCAGCAGCACCCGTTTAGCTGCCGTCGTCAACTTGGACACTGGAGCGAGCATAGATCCCCGAAGGGTTGATCGCGCCCGGGGGCAGCCCTCGTCACAGGTTTGACTCCTGGCCGGAGCGGGAAAATGGGTCATGGCCATACTTGGCAGGTACGGTTTTTGCCCGAAGGGACAAGCAAGCCGAACGCCATGGGCGGCTGCCTCGCCTGCGCTCGGCCCGGCGCAAGGCTGTTGACGGACGATGTCCGGCTGTTTTGATCGTTTCCAGGAACGAGGTTGTGGTGTACGTAGTGATCATGGGGTGCGGGCGCGTCGGCTCGTCGCTGGCACGCGCCCTGGTCCGGGTCGGTCACGAGGTCACGGTGATCGATCGGGACCCCAGCGCCTTTCTACGCCTCGGTGAGGACTTTCCTGGCGAGCAGGTGGTCGGCTTCGGCTTCGACCGTGATGTGCTGATCCGAGCCGGAATCGAGCGGGCGGACGCGTTCGCGGCGGTGTCCTCCGGCGACAACTCCAACATCATTTCGGCGCGGGTGGCCCGCGAAACCTTCGGGGTGGAACGCGTCGTGGCCCGCATCTACGACGCGAAACGCGCCGCCGTGTACGAGCGACTCGGCATTCCGACCATCGCCACGGTGCCGTGGACCACCGACCGGTTCCTCACCGCCGTCATCGGTGACAGCGGCACCACGACCTGGCGCGATCCCACCGGCACGGTCGCGGTCGCCCAGTTGACGCTGCACGAAGAGTGGTACGGCCGCACGGTGCGCGATCTGGAACGGGCCGTCGGCGCTCGGGTGGCATTCATCATCCGGTTCGGTCAAGGGCTGTTGCCCGATAACAAAACCATGGTTCAGGCCGACGACGTCGTCTATGTCGCCGCCGCCTCCGGTAGCGTCGGCGAGGCCGTCGCACTGGCCGGTAAGCCCCCAGCAAGCGAGGACTGAACATGAAAGTGGCGATCGCCGGAGCCGGCGCCGTGGGCCGATCGATAGCCAGGGAACTCCTGCGGGGCGGCCACCGGGTGATGCTGCTCGAGCGCCAGCTCGATCACATCGACCCCACTGCCATCCCGGATGCCGTCTGGGTGCACGCCGACGCCTGCGAGCTCGCGCTGCTCGAGGACGCGGACCTGGAGACCTATGAGGTTGTCATCGCCGCTACCGGCGACGACAAGACAAACCTGGTGCACAGCCTGCTCGCGAAGACCGAGTTCGGCGTGCGGCGGGTGGTGGCCAGGGTGAACGACCCGCGCAACGAGTGGCTCTTCGATTCGTCCTGGGGCGTCGATGTCGCCGTGTCCACGCCGCGGTTGCTCGCCTCGCTGGTGGAGGAGGCGGTGTCGGTCGGCGACCTGGTCCGGCTGATGACGCTGCGGCAGGGCCAGGCGAATCTCGTCGAGATCACCCTGCCCGCCGATACCGCTCTGGCGGGCAAGCCGGTGCGCACGCTCACCCTGCCACGCGACGCCGCCCTTGTGACAATTCTGCGCGGCGGCCGGGTGATCGTGCCGCAGCCCGACGACCCCTTCGAGGGCGACGACGAGCTGCTGTTCGTGACTTCCGTGGAGGCTGAAGAAGACCTGCGAGTGGCGCTGGCCCACCACGGCATCAAGCCATAACTCCCCGATACGGCCTGATATGCGGGTCGTATCAGGCGGCTTTGAGCTGCGCGCGCAGCTTGTTGAGCGCGCGGTGCTGCATCACCCGGACCACGCCCGGGCTGGTGCCGATCGCCTCCGCGGTCTGTGCCGCGGTCCAGCCGAGCACGATCCGCATCACCAGGACCTCGCGGTGCGTGGGCGCCAGGATTTTCATCAATTCCCTTGTGGCGTCGCGACGTTCGAACGCCAGCGCCCAATCCTCCGGGCCCGCGGCAGTGGACGCGGTGTCCGGCACATCGGCCACCGGGTAGCTCGGATGCAGCTGCGAGCGCCGGAACGCGTCGGCGACCTTGTTCGCCGAGATCCCATAGACGAAGGCCAGGAACGACTTTCCCTGGTCCCGGTAGCGCGGAATGGCATTGACGGTGGCCATCAGGATTTCCTGTACCACGTCGTCGGCCGTGACACTCAGGTACGCGGTATTGCCAAGGCGCGCGCGGCAATACCGGCGAACCGACGGATGGACCAGCCGCACGATCTCGGTGACGGCCGCGCGGTCGCCCGCCACCGCGGGACCGATCAGCGTGTCCAGTTCGACCGATACCCGGCGGCTTTCCGACAGGGCCGGGTTGTTGCTCTGGGTCTTCGAGCGTGCCGCAATGTTGTGCTCGGTAGCCAATTTCCGAGTCCTTCCTCGCCGATGTTGCGCTTTTTGTCTCGCAACGATCGTCCGATGAACTCGGCTCTCCAACCAGTAACCCCAGGGTGGGTAGTCCCCCACCTCGGCAGGCCGGTGTTAACACCCCAGGAGTGAATACAGAACCGCGACCGATCCCTAGACCGCTTCAGCGGCCGCGCCGCGGACCGGCATATGCCCCGCGCGCCGTACCGCCCACACCGTGACAGCCAGCGCGACCGCGGTCAGCGGCCAGCCCATCGCGATGCGCGCGGTGGCCAGCCAACCGGTGTGGTTGGTGTCGTAGAGCTGCGACTGCACCAGGTAGCGGGCGCCGAAGACCAGCACCCAGGTGGTGGTGGCGAGGTCGTAGAGGCGCACCACGCGCCGATCGGTCCGCCAGTCGGAGCCGTGACCGTTCAGCACTCCCCAGATGACGCCGACCAGCGGCCGGCGCACCGGCATCGACACCAGGAACACGCCGGCGTACACGAGGCTGGTGTAGATGCCGAACAGGAAGAAGCCCTTGGCCTCACCCATCCGGTAGGCGATGAACGCGCAGATCCCGACGCCGATGAAACCGGAGATGGCCGGTTGAATCGGGCTGCGGCGCGCCAGCCGCCAGATCAGAATCGCGGCGGCCACACCGAGGGCCGCCCAGATGGCCGCGGTGAGCCCGGCGAAGGTGTTCACGGGCACGAAGACGAGCACTGGCAGCGTCGAATAGATCAGGCCGCTGAAACCGCCCAGCTGCTCGAGCAGCGTCTGCTCGGTCGCTTCCTCGTCCGTGTCGAGCGGCTCGCCCGCATCGATCCGCTGATGACGGCCGCGCTCGGTCGGTCCGCGTGGGTCGGCGTCGAGCGCCTCACCCGGCCGGGCGCCGATCGGTTCGCGAAGTTCGGTCTCGATCGACTTGTCGGCGGCGTTCTCGTTGCTCGATGGCATACGTCAGCTGTTCTCGCGCAATTCGTAGTAGGGGTTGTAGATCACCTTGCGGCCGTCGCGGTCACCCACGCGGCCACGGACCAGAATGCGCCGGCCCGGCTCGATCCCGGGAATCCGCCTGCGCCCGATCCACACCAAGGTTATGGCGTCGGTACCGTCGAAGAATTCTGCCTGAACACTGGCACCCGCGGACTTCGGACACGCCTCGACGCTGCGTAGTCGACCCAGCATCGTGGCCTCGTCACCGCGCTGACACTCCGAAGCGCGACAAGCGCCCGAGGCATCGGCGGTTTCGGCGAGTTCCTCGGCGTCCAACCGATCGATGTCCTCGGTCAGTCTGCGGCCCAAACGGCGAAAATAACCTGAGGCAGCGGATGGCATTGCACGCTCTCCTGCATGGAGCAAGACGACGTGGGGTTACACGCCATCGTGGTTTTTCCGGTAACGACCGGCTATCGGCCGTATACCCGCCACTGTAGATGGGCAACCCTGCCCCCGCTACGCTCGGTCCAGTGTTCGAGACCCCCCGACCTGCGGTCGTCGTCGCGCTGCCCGGCACCGGCTCCGATGCCGATTTCGCCCGCCGCGCGTTCGAAGCTGCCTGCAGAGACCGCACAATCGAGCTGATCGCCGTTGAGCCCGACCCGCGCGCCGTTGTCGCCTCGTACCGGGCGGCACTGGATGCCGCAGCCGGCTCGGGTCCGGTATTGGTGACCGGAATCTCCCTCGGCGCGGCGATCGCGCTGGAGTGGGCGGGCGAGCATCCCGACACGGCGGTCGGTGTCGTCGCGGCCCTGCCTGCCTGGACCGGACCCGACACAGCCGCCTGCCCCGCCGCGCTCAGCGCGGCAATCACCGCCAGGCAATTGCGCGCCGATGGCCTCGAGCCGGTGATCGAGCGGATGCGGGCAGGCAGCCCACGCTGGCTGGCCGACGCGCTCACCCAATCCTGGCGATCGCAATGGCCGCACCTGCCCGAAGCGCTCGAGGAGGCCGCCGACTACAAATGGCCCGGCGCCGATCGGCTGGGCACCCTCGATGTCCCGGTCGCCCTCATCACCGCGGTCGACGACCCGGTACACCCGTTCGCGATCGCCGAGGAATGGGCTGCGCTGATCCCGCGGGCCGAGTTACACCGCATCACTCTCGCCCAACTGGGCGCGGATCCCGCGGTCCTCGGCAACATCGGCCTCGCCGCGTTCGACGAAAACCGTTGAGCAACAACAACGTCGGCTGACGACGTCGTCCCGTCGAAAGCCGCGATACCGCCGCTTCGCCACGGCTCCTGCCGGGGCAATGGGCGTTTTCAGCGAACGAACGGTCTGGTCAGTTTCGGTCTGGTCAGTTCAGACCCAGCTGCTGCATTGCGGAACCATCTACGCCACGCCGCGGCTCCTGCGGCATCCGCGGCGCGATAACGGGCGCGGGCGCGACCTGGGCCGCGGCCTGCGCGGCCATCGCCTGCTGCTGCGCCTCCACCTGCTGCTGATGTGCGGCGGCGAGCTGCTCGGCGAGTTCCTGCGGTAGCACCACCGCCAGCGGCTCGCGCACCGGCATCGGGTCGTCGCCGCGCCGAATCACGGTCTCGCTGAGGATGGCTCGCGCGGCCGAGACCAGCGGTCCGGCCTCGTCCGCGGCGCCCGCCGGACCGGCCGCCACCAGTCGAACCATCCACCGTGGCCCGTCGACTCCGATGAACCGCAGGTCGGCGCCCTCGGTGATGGCGAGCAGCTCACGACCCCAGGGCCCGGTCTCCACCGCGACCCTGGCGCCGTCCTTGCGTAGCGATTCGGAGAGATCGGCTGCCACCGTGCGCCATTGGCCCGGCGACTTGGGCGCCGCGTAGGCGGCGACCGTGATCCGGCCGTGCTCGGTCGCCAGGTGCACCGCCTGCGGGGCGCCGTCGGGCGTCATCTCGACCTGCAGCTGGCCGCCCGGCGGCACCGGCAGGATCACCGATCCGAGGTCGAGCCGCTGATCGGCCACCTTCCCGAGCAGCTCCGCCACTTCGGCGTAGTCGTAGGGACCCGACTTGGGCGCGTCCAGGTCGTCGTCGTCCTCGTAGTCAAGAGCGTCGTCGTAAACGGGCACGGCGTCGTAATCGGCCCTGACGATCGGGTTCTCGTCGGTAATGGGCTCATCGTCATAGCCCGTCTCGTGGTAGCCGTGCTCGTACTCGTCGTCGACGTACTCGGCCGCCTCGTCGTACAGGTCATCGTCGAACCGGTCGCCCGACTTCTTCTTCTTTCCGAACATTGCTGTCATGCCTCCTTGCCGGCCGGGCCCGCCCCGTCGGCCCGTGCGGTCAAACTCGCGTGACCGCCACTCGATCCGTAACCGCCCGCACCGCGCGCGGTTACGTCGAGCGTGTCGACCTCCACGAAATCGACCAGTTCCACCCGCTGCACCAGCAGCTGTGCGATCCGGTCGCCCCGGCGCAGCTCGACGGGCGTGCGCATATCGTGATTGATCAGGCACACCTTGATTTCACCGCGATACCCCGCATCGACCGTGCCCGGCGTGTTGACCACCGAGAGCCCGGTTTTGACGGCCAGTCCCGAGCGGGGATGGATGAGCCCGACCGTGCCGACCGGTAGCGCGACGGCGACACCGGTGCCGACCAGCACCCGTTGCCCCGGCTCCAGGATGACGTCCTCTGTGGTGCACAGGTCCACGCCCGCGTCTTCGTGGTGGGCACGCGTAGGCATGGGGATGCCGGGATCAAGCCGCAGCAAGGGTATGGGTGAAAGTGCGCTCACGTTGGTCGAGCCTACGCGTAGGACTGTCACCGGAGTGACTTAGTGTTGAGTCGTGTCGGACCAGCCCAATCCCGTGACGATGGACCACGAAAACAACAGCCCTCAGCCCGACCGAACGCAGCCGGACGGAGTCCGCCCGCAGCCGGGCGCCGGGCCGAGCGAAGGCTCGGCAGCCGTGTACAAAGAGCGCCTTTGGGTGCCGCTGTGGTGGTGGCCGGTGGCGTTGGCGGTCACCGGACTACTGGCCGCCGAAATCCATATGGGCGCGCCGGGAGTCCGGGCGTGGCTGCCGTATGTACTGCTGCTCCCGGTGCCGGTGTGGGTGCTGTTGTGGCTGGGCCGCCATCGGGTGGAGGTCGCGCCGGATGCGAACGGCACGCCGGAGTTGCGCGCGGATCGCGCGCATCTGCCCGCGAACTTCGTGACCCGTGGGGCAGCCGTCGGGGCAGCCGCCAAGAGCGCGGCGCTGGGTCGCCAGCTCGACCCCGCCGCCTATATCCAGCATCGACCCTGGATCGGGCCGATGGTTTTACTCGTGCTCGATGACCCGGACGATCCGACGCCGTACTGGTTGGTCAGTACGCGACGGCCCGACCGGGTCCTGGCCGCGCTTGGCATACCTGGCACAGGGCCTGGCGTGCCGAGCGCGGGCTGACCTCGATCTCTCCGCTGGAGATCAGGCTGCGCAGTCCATGCAAATCAGCTGACCGCCGCTTTCGCTGGCCAACCTGCTCCGGTGATGAACCAGGAAGCAGCTGGAACAGGTGAACTCATCGGCCTGCTTCGGGATCACCCGAACCGTCAGCACTTCCTCGGACAGGTCAGCGCCGGGAAGCTCGAACGACTCCGCGGTATCGGATTCGTCGACATCCACGACGGCGGACTGTGCCTCGTTGCGACGAGCCTTCAGCTCCTCCAGCGAATCTTCCGACACTTCGTCGGTTTCGGTGCGCCTCGGTGCGTCATAGTCGGTTGCCATGTCGTCTTCCCCTCGTCCTTACTCCGTATATCCCGGACCGGCTCGCCCACACCGATTCCTCTCGGAATCGCCGTGACCCGCACCGCCCCGCCGGTGGTGCACGTCACACGCACACCGGTCGCCTATCAGGTCTGATCCTTCGATCAACCACATAGCGTTCGGTCAACGCAGGACATGCCCTGTCTTGTTCCCGCGACCGACCACCAATTTCGCCGCTGATGATTCGATCTGGGCCGCCAGACAATAGCGGACCACACGGCAAAAGTCGCAATCAAAACACAGACGAGTCAAAACTGACGGGTAATCGACACCGTTCGTCTAACTCGCCGAGACCTTGCGCACCGCAGCCGAGACAATTTCGTAGAGTGTGCTCGTGGTTTCACTGATCACCGAAGGCAGCGCAACGGATCAACGGGGGCAACCCTTCATTCGGCGGCGTAATCAACCATGGCTCATCCTGGTCGGCGTGTTGGTGCTGATCTGCACAGTTGTGTGGATCAGGGCCCTGACGACCCAGGACAACAGCGGCACGGCCATGTCGTGCAACTCACCGAGCCCGGCCACCGACACGAAAGCGTCGCCACCTGCGCCGTTAGGAGAGCGGGTCGGTTCGTCTCGGCTCCAGGACGTCGATCCCGCGCCTTTGGCCGCGAGCAAGGTGCGTGTACTCAACGCCAACAACAAGAGCGGACAGGCTTCGCACATCGCGTCGGCGCTGGGTGATCTCGGTTTCGCGAGCGCGCCCGGGCAGCAATTCGGTAACGATTCCATCTACGTCAACGGCGATCTGGAGTGCACCGGTCAGATCCGCTTCGGTGTGAACGGCCGCCCGGCCGCCGCGTCGGTGCAGTTGATCGCGCCGTGCGCCGAGCTGATCGAGGATCAACGCGGCGACGACACGGTGGATCTGGTGCTCGGCTCGGTGTTCGGCGAGTCGTTGCGGCCGAGCGCCGACGCGGAGGAGGTGCTGCGGTCGCTGAAGAATCCGGCGCCCGGCGGGCCGCCGTCGATCGACTCCAAGCTGCTGGCTGCCGCGCGCCAGAGCCGGTGCTGAACGACTCAACACACGGCACGACTCGACACACCGCACGATTCAGCGCAGCGCGCCGCTGAATCGTGCGTTCGAAAGGTTCACGCGTCCGGAATCGGGTCGGTGGCACCGACGCGATCGAGCAGCTCGGCCAACTCGTCGGCGATTCCGGGTGCCGCAGCGAGCACCAGCTCGCCTACTGAGCCCGGGCTGGTACTGGAGGGCAGCCTGACCCGTGCGCCAGCCTCAGTGGCAATCAGAGCACCCGCCGCCCAATCCCACGTATTGAGACCGTGCTCGTAATAAGCGTCGATTCGGCCGGAAGCAACCAGGCACAGATCCAGCGCCGCCGCGCCGAAACGCCGGATGTCCCGAATGCTCGGCAGCACCTCGGCGATCAATGCCGCCTGCCGAGCGCGCCGATGTGTGCCGTAGGCGAATCCGGTGCCGACCAACGCCATCGACACCGTGGTGACCCGGGTGCAGCGCAGATGTTCGACGACGCCGTCGGCATCCACCCGCAGCGCGCCGAGGCCAAGCCCGGCGCTGTAGGTCGCCATCCTGGCGACATCCACCACCGCACCGGCCACCGGGTGTCCACCGCGAACCGCGGCCACCGACACGGCATAGCCGGGGATTCCGTACAGAAAGTTCACGGTGCCGTCGATCGGGTCGACCACCCAGTGCACCGTGTCCTCGGCACCCCCGGCCAGGCCTCCGCCGCCCTCCTCGCCGAGGATCGGGTCGCCGGGTCGCAGCTCGGCGAGCAGCCGCCGGATCAACTCTTCGGTCTCGGTGTCCACGACGGTCACCGGGTCGGTGGGATGGCCCTTGGTCTGCACGTCACTCGCGACGCGAGCGCCGTCCGGACCGAAGACCTCGGGGCGGCGGGCCCGCACATACGCGGCCGCCGTTTCGGCGAGGTGAACGGCGATCAGGCGTAGTTCGGCCTCGTCTCCCGATGGCGTTGAAGTGGCTTCCGTGATAGTTGACGACATGGATTCCGGCATGACCTCCATCGGATCACAGATCCTCGTCGAACGCGTAGTAGCGCAGGCGATTACTCTTGTCGTGCACGACACAGCGCCGTCGTCGGGCACAAGCTCGGTTGCGTGCCTTCCGGCCATGGTGAGCACTGTGCGGCGGCGGCGTCATCACAGCGGCCAGCACAGGGAACGAGGGAATAGTCATGTCCGCTCGGGAGCACGCATTCGGTATCGATATCGGTGGCAGCGGCGTCAAGGGCGCCGCGGTGGATCTGGCTACCGGTGAACTCGTCCACGAGCGGATCAAGATCGCGACACCGCATCCCTCGACACCGCAGGCGGTGGCCGACACGGTGGCCAAGGTCGTGGCTCAGGCGGATTGGGACGGGCCGGTCGGCATCACGCTGCCGTGCGTCGTGCTCGACGGTGTGGCACGCACCGCCGCCAATGTCGACAAGGCCTGGATCGGCACCGATGCCCGGGCGCTGTTCTCCACCGCGCTCGGCGGCCGCGAGGTCACCGTGCTCAACGACGCCGACGCGGCGGGGCTCGCCGAGGATCGGTACGGCGCGGCAAAGGATTTCGCGGGCCTGGTGCTGCTGCTGACCTTCGGCACCGGTATCGGCTCGGCCCTGATCTTCCACGGCACGCTGGTACCCAACAGCGAACTCGGCCACCTCGAGATCGGCGGCATGGAGACCGAGCATCGCGCCGCCGCCTCGATCAAGGACCGCGATGGCCTGACCTACCCGCAGTGGGCGGCCGAGGTGAGCACGGTGCTCAGCGGCTTGGAGAACCTCTTCTGGCCGACGGTGTTCGTCGCAGGCGGCGGCATCAGCCGCGATGCCGAGCAGTGGATTCCGTTGCTCACCAACCGAACTCAGGTGATTCCCGCTCATCTACGCAACACCGCGGGCATCGTCGGGGCCGCCATGGCCATCGATGCAGGCATCGCGCCCTGAGCACCGGATGCCACGCGGACAGTGAGCGATAAGCCGTTGACGGCATCGTGGGGTGGGTACCCTGGTTCGATCGTTACAATGGAACCTACTCCGGCCGCGAGCCGGAAACCCCCAACCCGGCACTCCGCCGGTGAGACCCGACAGACCGCTCCGCCGGAACACCACTCTGGCGTGACGCCGCACGAGACCGTCACGAAAGGGCGTACGTGGTAGCCACGACCCGTCAGACCGCCGAATCGGCCGAGGCCGACTCCGCAGATGTAACCGAAGCACGGCCGGTCCGCAAGGCTGCCGCGAAGAAGGCTCCGGCGAAGAAGGTCGCCGCCAAGAAGGCTCCGGCGAAGAAGGCCGCCGCCAAGGCGCCTGCGAAGAAGGCTGCCGCCAAGAAGGCCGGACCCGACGGCGAGCCCGTCGAGGAGACCATCGACGACGAGTCGCTGGATCTCGAGGACCTCGCCGACCTCGAGGTCGCCGAGGATGACCTCGCCGACGAGGAAGTCGTCGAAGACCCGCCCGAGGACGTCGCCGACGAAGAGGGCGAGGCCGCCGAGCCGACGGCCGCCGACAAGGCTTCCGGCGACTTCGTCTGGGACGAGGAGGAATCCGAGGCGCTGCGCCAGGCCCGCAAGGATGCCGAGCTCACCGCCTCCGCCGACTCGGTGCGTGCCTACCTCAAGCAGATCGGCAAGGTCGCGCTGCTCAACGCCGAGGAGGAGGTCGAGCTCGCCAAGCGGATCGAGGCCGGCCTCTACGCGGCGGAGAAGGTGCGCGAGTTCGCCGAGCAGGGTGAGAAGCTGCCGGTCGCGATGCGTCGTGATTACACCTGGATCGTCCGTGACGGCAATCGCGCCAAGAATCACCTGCTGGAGGCCAACCTGCGCCTGGTGGTCTCGCTGGCCAAGCGCTACACCGGCCGCGGCATGGCGTTCCTGGACCTGATCCAGGAGGGCAACCTCGGTCTGATCCGCGCGGTGGAGAAATTCGACTACACCAAGGGCTACAAGTTCTCCACGTACGCCACCTGGTGGATCCGGCAGGCCATCACCCGCGCCATGGCCGACCAGGCCCGCACCATCCGCATCCCGGTGCACATGGTCGAGGTCATCAACAAGCTCGGTCGCATCCAGCGCGAGCTGCTCCAGGACCTGGGCCGCGAGCCCACGCCGGAGGAGCTGGCCAAGGAAATGGACATCACGCCCGAAAAGGTGCTGGAAATCCAGCAGTACGCGCGTGAGCCCATCTCGCTGGACCAGACCATCGGCGACGAAGGCGACAGCCAGCTAGGCGATTTCATCGAGGACAGCGAAGCCGTTGTCGCGGTGGACGCGGTGAGCTTCACGCTGCTGCAGGATCAACTGCAGTCGGTGCTGGAGACGCTGTCGGAGCGTGAGGCCGGCGTGGTCCGGCTACGGTTCGGCCTCACCGACGGCCAGCCGCGCACCCTCGACGAGATCGGCCAGGTGTACGGGGTTACCCGTGAGCGCATCCGGCAGATCGAGTCGAAGACCATGAGCAAACTGCGCCACCCCAGCCGCTCCCAAGTGCTACGGGACTACCTCGACTAGCTCGAATCGGTTCCGACAGGCCCGTATCCGCTCGGCGGATGCGGGCCTGTTTCGGCCGCTTCGTCGGTGGCCGCGACCGCAAGCAGCCAGTCCCGCAACTCGCCGACGGTGAGTTGCGAAATCGTTTGGAACGCACCACGATCATGAGTGTCGATGATGAGCCGGGTGGCCTCGTCGGTCCCATACGGCACTACCGGATCGTTCAAGAACTCCGTCAGCGCCACCTCGGCCAGCGCCCACTGCGCGGCCGCGCGCTCGGCGTCGGATCCGGCCGCGCACCCTGCCAATTCGTCACCGCTGCGCAGTGGCGTCGCCTTGGCCAGCAAGTCCACCAGTCCGTCGAAGACGTAGCCGGTCGCGCCGAGTTGCTGCGCGCCATCGGAGTTCTTCTTCCGCGCGGGCCAGCACCCGACTCGCCGAATAGCCAGCGCCGATCCGGTCGGCGAACCTCACCGCATCGATCGTCATCTGTGCGGGGCGCTCCTCGTCTACCAGCCGATTTCGGTAGACCAATACTTCTGAGCGAATGTTGCCCGGATGTGAAACGACGTTACGACTGAACGCCAGGTCAGGTGACCCGGCGCACATCATGGGCGAGTCGGGCGGCACCATGGGCATATGCACGGCACACTGCCTTCTGTGGTTGCTCCCGCTTCGCGCCGACCTCGGCCCCGCTGGACACGGGCCGTCGATCTCGGCCCGGAGGTTCGCGCCGCCAGGGCGTGGTTACGGCGCCCCAATCTGGTGCACAGGATTCTCCCCGCGGTGCGGCACCATCTGGGGGCCGCGCCGGCCAGCACCGCCTATGCCTTCACGTTGTTCGTCACCTGGTGGACCCTGCGCGGGGTCGGTAGCTCGGTCGAGCGCAGGCTGATCTTCTCCGCCTCAACCAACCTCTACAACATGCAGCACAACCCGATCCAGGTGCTGGTCGCCTCCGCGTTCTGGACCGGCGGCACTTTCCCGTGGACGACCATCGCGGAATTTCTCGTGCTCATGGCCGCCGCGGAACGCTGGCTCGGGACCGGGCGCTGGATTCTGCTGTTCGCGACCGGGCATATCGGCGCGACGCTGGTCACCGTCATCGGGATCGGCCGCGCCATCGACCGCGGGATCATCCCGTCCCGGGTGGCGGTGGCCGCCGATGTCGGCACCAGCTACGGCGTTACCGCGGTACTGGCCGCGATGGCGTTCCGATTCACCGGCATCGTCCGAGCGCTCTGGGCCGGTGTCATGGTGGTCACGCTGGTGGCGTCGCTCTGGATCGGCCCGACGTTCACCGATTACGGCCACCTCTGCGCGGCGATCATCGGTTTCCTCGTCGGCGCTATCGCGACGACCTTCTGGCGGCGGGTCGAGCGGAAACGCCAGCGGCGGCCCGAGGAACAGCTCGGTCAGAAGGTGTGATCACGTGCGTGCGGTGCGTGCGGTGCGGCGCTGCACCAAGCCGATGACCGGCTCCACGATGCGGGCCGCGACCGGTCCGAGCACCGCCATCAGCAACACATAGGCCGACGCGAGGGCGGCGAGATCGCCGTGGACCGCGCCCATGCTGACTGCCAATCCCGCGATGACGATCGAAAATTCGCCGCGCGCGACCAGCGCCGCACCCGTCCTGGCGCGACCCATCCTGCGGATGCCCTGCTTGCTGGCCGCCCACCAGCCGGTGCCGATCTTGGTCAGCATCGTGATCACCGCGAGCGCGATCGCCCAGCCAAGCACCGGCGGGATGGCACGCGGGTCGGTGCTGAGCCCGAAGGCCACAAAGAAGATCGCCGCGAACAGATCCCGGATCGGTTCCAGCAGTTTCGCCGCCTCGTGCGCGGTGGAGCCGGAGATCGCGATGCCGAGCAGGAACGCGCCGACCGCCGCGGACACGTTCAACGCCGAGGCCGCGCCCGCCACCAACAGTGCCGCGCCGAGCAGCTTCAGCAGAAACACCTCACGGTCGGCGCTGTCTACGATCGCCGACACATATCGGCCATAGCGCAGCGCGACAACCAACACCACGGTCACCGTCACCAGCGCGACGGCGAGCGCCTGCAATCCGCTGAGGAAGCTCATCCCGGCCAGGATCGTGGTGAGCAACGGCAGATACATCGCCATCGCGAGATCTTCGAACACCAGAATCGACAGGATCACCGGAGTTTCCCGGTTGCCGAGCCGCCCGAGATCGTTGAGCACCTTGGCGACGATCCCCGAGGACGAGATGTAGGTGACCCCGGCCATCGTGATCGCGCCGTTGAGGCCCCAGCCGAGCACCAGCGCCACCACCGCACCGGGTGTCGCGTTCGCGACGATGTCGAGCAGGCCCGCGGCCCAGGAACGCCGCAGCCCGGTCACCAGTTCCGGCGCGGTGTACTCCAGGCCGAGCAGCAGCAACAGCAGCACCACGCCGATTTCGCTTGCGATGTGGCCGAATTCGTTGGCCACGCCGAGTTTGAGCAAACCACCCTGGCCGAATGCCAGGCCACCGAGCAGATAGAGCGGGATCGGTGACATCCCGAAGCGACCTGCCACGCGGCCGAGCATGCCGAGAGCGAAGAGCACTGCTCCGAGCTCGAGCAAAGCGAGCGCGGTTTCGTTCACGGGCTCACCCGTGGGTGAGAATTTTGGCGGCCGCGTCGAGGCCGTCGGGCGTGCCGATGACCACGAGCAGGTCGTCGGCGGCGAAGGTGAAGTCGGGGCCGGGTGAGGGGTGCAGCTGGCCCGCACGCATCACCGCGACGATGGAAGTTTTGGTGCGCGTGCGCATTCCGGTCTCGCCGAGGGTGCGGCCCTCATACGGCGAGTCCGCGCCGATGGGCAGCTGCCTGGTGGTGATCCCCGGCAGGTCCCGGTGATCCTCCCGCAGCGTCGCGACCAGCTGCGGCGCGCCGAGCAGGTTGGCGAGCACGGCGGCCTCGTCGGTGGTCAGCGGGATCTGCGCCGCGCAGGCATCGGGATCATCGAGCTTGGACACGATGAGATCGATGCCGCCGTCGCGGTGGTCAACCACGCCGATTCTGCGGCCCGACCGCGCCGAGAAATCCTTGCGGACCCCGATCCCGGGCAGTGCGGTGACATCGACATTCACACTTTCCACCCTAGCGCTTGGCCGAGACCGCCACCCAGGGGAGGCTAACCAGCGATGAGGCCACCGATCGCGGCGCGAGCGAGCAAGAGTCCGGCGATCGCCAGCGCCCAGCCCGTCGCGCTGTCGGCGTGCCTGGACAGGAACCCGTCGATCCGGACCAGCAGCGGTTCGATCCTGGTGTGCCACAGCGTCCGTGCGGCGATGAGCGCCAGCGCGGGCACCACCATCACCGCGCAGTAGGCCGCCAGCAGGGCCACCGAGGTCGCGGTCGGCAGGTGGCTCGACACCAGCAGGCCGACGGCCGCGAGGTAGGGCACCATCGAGAACACCTCCAGGGTGCCCGCGCTCAGTGCGAGCACGGCCAGCCCGGCGGTGGACGCCTGCGAGTTCAGTGCCCGGGTGCGCCAGGCGACCGCACGGTCCGCTTCGCCGCGCTCCCGGCCCTTCTTGGAGTCGAATCGCCAAGAGACAGCGAACAATGCGAGGCCGAGCGCCAACTGCGGCACCAGCAGCCACGGACTGTGCGCGGCGCCACGGAAGCGCTCGAGACCCGAATCCACGACGAACAGCGCCGCCACCCCGACCAGGAAATAGAACACGGCGATCGCGGCCAGATAGACCAGCATCCGCCGCGCGGGCGGGCGCTGCGGCGCCAGCAGCAACCAGATGGGAACGATCAATGTGCCGATGCTGGTGCTGTCCACCAGCGCCAGTCCGATCAAGGCCGGTATCAATGTCACCGTCCGAGCCTGGCGCGCGCCAGGGTCGGTGGGCGTCGGTCGTCGGATCGACCGCGGCTCATCACTTCGGCGGACCTCCGCACGCGGCGCGATGTGCTGTGATGGGGACGTGAGGAGGCACTGGTCGGCGTTGTCGGCGGCGGCGCAGGACGCGCTGATCGCCCTCTTCGTGTTCGCCTTCGGCGCGGCGCTCTACCTGGCCGGGCTGTACACGATGACCTCGCGCAGCGCGGAGACCTCGCTGACGGTGCGGTTCGCCGTACTGGCCCTGATGTGCGTGGTATCGCTGCTGCGCCGCCGGGTGCCACTCTGGGCCCTGGCCGCCGGGCTCGTGCCGCTCGGCCTCGATCTGTGGCTCGGCGCCACGGTGCCGATCTGGATCATGTATTCGGATCTGATCTACGCCGCCGTCCTCTACGCGCCGCGTGCGCACGCCCGCTTCGTCATCGCGGCGGGCGCGACGCTGTCCACGATGGTGGCGGCGGCCGCGCTGGTGCTGACTGGCGACTGGCGCGTGATGGCGCTGGCGATCACCGCGGCCGTCGCCTTCGTCGGCACCTCGATCTGGTGGGCGTTGTCGGTGCGCACCCACAAGGAGATCGCGGGCGCCGAACGCGCACGCGCGCAAGCGCTTTCCCTGGTCGCCGAGCTGGACCGGCGAGCAGCGATCGCCGACGAACGCAAGACGATGGCGCGCGACCTGCACGACGTGATCGCCGGACATCTCTCGGCAATCGCGATCCAGTCCGAGGCTGCGCTCGGTGTGCTGGCCCGGCAGGAATCGGCCGATCCCGCGGTGACCGGCATCGTCGGGTCGATCCGATCCAACAGCGTCAGCGCGCTGCAGGAGATGCGCACCATGATCGGGTTGCTGCGTCGCGACGACGGCGTGGAGGACGACCCGGCCGCGCCGCGCCGGCTCGCGCAGCTGCCGATTCTGGTCGACGCGGCCCGCGCGGCCGGGATCACGGTGCGGGTGGCCGCCGATCTGGACGGCACCGAGTTGCCGAGTGCGGTCGATCAGGCCGCGTACCGGATCGTCCAGGAAGCACTGACCAACGCGATGAAACATGCGCCAGGACAGGAGGTCGACATCGACGTGTCCGCCGAGACAACGACATTGGCCGTATCGGTCCGCAATCCCGTCGACGGGTTGCTGCGCGCCACCGACTCCATCAACGGTCGGGTCCCGAATTCCGCAGCGGGCGAGGCTGATCCGTCCGCCGATCCGGAGGTCCGGCATCGGGGCCTGGTGAACATGCGTGAGCGTGCCGCGGCGCTGGGCGGAAGTTTCACCGCCGGACCGGCTTCCGGTGGGTGGGAAGTGCTTGCGCGGCTGCCACTGTCGACGTCGGCGGTGTCATGACGATTCGGGTGCTCATCGCCGACGACCACGGCGCGATCCGAGCCGGGTTGCGGATAATCCTCGACTCCGCCGACGGCATCGAGGTGGTCGGCGAGGCCGCCGACGGGGATATCGCTGTGGCACAGGCGAAAGCGCTACGGCCGGACGTGGTGCTGATGGATGTGCGAATGCCCGGCGTCGACGGCATCACCGCCACCGGGCGCATCACCGCCGATGGCCTGGCCCGGGTACTCATCCTCACCACCTTCGATCTGGACGAGTACGTCTTCCGGACGCTACGGGCGGGCGCATCGGGTTTCGTGCTGAAATCCGCGTCGGGACAAGCCCTGGTGGACGCGGTGCGGGCGGTAGCCGCCGGGGACGGAGTGCTGGCGCCGGAGGTGACCGCGGCGGTGATCAACGCGTTCACCTCGACGGCCGTCGAGCCGCACGATCCCGCGCCGGACGGATTCGCCGATCTCACCGAGCGCGAACGCGAGGTGCTCGACTGTCTCGGCGAGGGGTTGTCCAATGCGCAGATCGCCGCGCGGCTGTTCATCGGCGAGACGACCGTGAAGACACACGTCTCGCGGGTGCTCACCAAACTCGGTGTGCGGTCGCGGGTTCAGGCCGCCATCCTGGCGCGCGAGGCCAGGTAGCCGGCTCAGCGATCCAGCGAGGTGAAGGTTCCGTCGGCGCCGGGCTGGTACTCGACGACCGCGGTCACCGCGCCCGCGGGCAGCGGACCGTAGAGATGCGGAAACAGCATGGACTCCGGATCGCTGGGCACGCCCGGCTCCCACTTCACCGGCGCCCCGACCCGCGCCGGGTCGATGCGCAGCAGCACCAGATCGCGGCGTCTGGCGAAGAGGCGATTGGCGGGCAGGTGCGCCTGCTGTGGAGTGGACAGGTGAATGAAGCCGACCTCCGCCAGCGACCGTGGGCGGTGCTCACCGGTTTGCCGTGTGGTCAGCCACTCCGACAGGGTGCAAATGTGAACGAGAGTGTGAGTGTCGTGGATCACGGGTAATCTCCCGGTAGACAACTGGATAGGCCTGTTCGTGATCGTGATCGAGTGGAGTTCGGTACGTGACCAGTGATGTTCGCCAGTAGCGAAATCCCAGGTCGTGTTACACAAAACACACAGGAATCACTTCCGGGAACAAAGCCCCCGTCCCGAACGTCTGACAGAGTAGTCATACCACTACTGGGAAGTAGCGGTCGCGAGCCCGCGGAGTGACCACGGGCCCCACACCAGGTGAACGGACTGTAGTGCCGGGAGCCAGGACGGAGGAGTCATGCCAGGAACCCTGACAAGCACCCCACTGACCGCGGTCGATCGTTGCGACCGCTGCGGGGCGGCTGCGCGAGTGCGTGCCGTACTGCCCGCAAATGGCGAGTTGCTCTTCTGCCAGCACCACGCGAACGAACACATGGATCGACTGCGTGAGCTCGAAGCCGTGATCTCCACGGAATCGGCTCCCGCCCTCTAACCTTCCTCTTCGCGTCCCGACACAACAGCATCGAACAACAGAACATCGCGAATACCAACAGCGGGCGACCGACAAGTCGCCCGCTGTTGACGTTCCCTGGCGCGGCGCTACCCCACGCCGCACTCGGCGAGAATGCCGTCCAGCAGCTTGGCCAGGCCGAACGCAAAGGCGCCATCCGGATCCGCCGGAGCCTGATACTGCTCCCCCGCCGCCGCACCGACTCGCGACGACAACGGGAACTCCGCCACCGGCATCAGCCTCGTCAGCAGCGGGCCGTGCTGCTCCCACCACTGCGCGTCCGACAGTTCGGCGGCGCTGCGGATCGCCGCGATCGCCATCCGGGCATTGCCCGTCGCGAATTCCGACAACACCGCGATCACCCGGTCCATCGCCACATCCGACAGGCCCATCCCGTCTATCGCGGCCAACTGCCGCTCATAGCGGCGCGTCCGGCCCGGGCCCAAGACCAGCCGCCACGGTGGCACCTCGAGCAGCCAGGGGTGGTTGATCAACTCGGTGCGCACCTGTTCGGCGATGGCCGCCATGCGGTTGCGCACAGACAGGTCGGCCGGGATGGGTGCGTCCTCGGCGGCGACCGCGTCGACCATCAGCAGCGCCAGCGCGTCCTTACTCGGGACGTAGGTGTAGAGGCTCATCGGTTTCAGGCCGAGTTCCGCGGCGACGGTTCGGATGGACACCTTCTCGTATCCGTCCCGATCGGCCAGGGCGACGGCGGCGGCGACCACGGCGTCGACATTGACCGTCTGCTTGGGTCCGCGGCCGCCGGGGCGCTGCGGCATGGTGTGCCGCCAGAGCAGGCTCATCAACTGTTTCGCCTGGTCGGGAGCGGTGCCGTCGGTCACGCGCCTCCTCGAAATAAATCCAGTACGCTGTACGTTGTCACAATACTCCGTACACCATACGACGATCTAGGGGCGCGCTCTGCCAAGCACGCAGGCCACGTATCTGCCCGACCGGCACATGTTCGCGCTGTGGACGTGGACCGGGGATGCCACGGGACGCGCACCCGAGGGCGACCACGAAGCGATTCCACTCGCGGTACCGAAGGGCGAGCGCGGTGCCATCGAGGTCGCGGCGGTCGACTGCGCACTGGTCGACCCGGACGATCTCCTAGGACTGGTCATCGACGATGCGGGACCGTCCGTCGACACCTGGCGGGCCGCGCTGCGGGAGGTGAGCGAGCTGCCGGATCCGTCGACGCCCCGTGACGCGCCGAGGCAGTCGAGCGCGCCCCAACTGCCGGTGGCGGCGCATGCCGTACCGGACGCGTCCGGCGCGTCGATCTTCTCCGCCGAGCGCGCGCTGCGGGTGCTGCGCGAAACACGTTCCGTGGCCACGGAATTGCGTGCCACGCTGAAAGCGGATCTGCGGCCTTATCAGGCGCGTGGGGTGGGGTGGCTGCACGAGACCGTCGCCGTGCACGGTGGCGCGGTGCTGGCCGACGAGATGGGGCTCGGTAAGACCGTGCAGACTATCGGCTTTCTACTGGGTCGAGCCGCTGCCGGACCGCAGCTCGTGATCTGCCCGACCTCTCTGGTCGGCAACTGGGCGCACGAGATCACCCGGTTCGCACCGAGCCTGCGGCCGGTGGTGTGGCGTGGCGGCGATCTCGCCGCCGAGGCGGGCGCCGTCGTCATCGCCGGGTATCCGACGCTGCGGCTGCACGGACACGCTTTGTACGACCAGACCTGGGCGACAGCGGTTTTCGACGAGGCGCAGGCGTTGAAGAATCCCCGCACCCAGATCGCCAAGGCCGCTCGCGCGCTCACCGTCGACGCGCGGGTCGCGCTCACCGGCACCCCGGTGGAGAACCATTTGGAGGAGTTGTTCGCGCTGCTGAATCTGGTCGCGCCGCGATTGTTCGGGCACCGCACCCAGTTTCGGCGCCGGTTCGTCCGGCCGATCCACGAGGGTTCGGCCGCCGCCGCGGCCCGGCTGCGCGATGCGATCGAACCGGTGGTGTTGGCGCGCAAGAAGTCTCAGGTCGCCGCGTCGCTGCCCGCCAAGATCCACAGCGATCTGCTGTGTGACCTCACTGCGGAACAGGAAAAGCTCTATGACCAATTGCTCGATCGGGCCATCGACGATGGCTTCGGCCATGGCGCACAACGGCAGAGCCGGGTGCTCGCGGCACTGACCGCGCTCAAGCAGGTTTGCAACCATCCCGGCCTGATCACCGGCGAACTCGACGAGCTGGCGGGCCGCTCCGGCAAGCTCGACCTGTGCACCGATATCGTGGCCAACAACCTCGAAACCGGCAATCCGACACTGATATTCACCCAGTATCGGCAGACCGGTGAGCTACTGGTGCGCCATCTGGCCGAGCAGTTCGGAGTGGCCGCCCCGTTCTTCCACGGCGGGCTGAACCAGTCCGAGCGCGCCGCGATCGTGTCGGGGTTCCAGTCCGACGACGGGCCACCGGTGCTGGTGTTGAGCCTGCGCGCGGCGGGCACCGGCCTCACGCTGACCCGCGCCGCGGACGTTATCCACTTCGACCGCTGGTGGAATCCGGCGGTGGAGGCGCAGGCGTCCGATCGGGTGCACCGGATCGGCCAGACCCGCACCGTCACCATCACCACCCTCACCTCGGGCACCACCGTCGAGGAGCACATCGCCGGCATGCACGACCGCAAGTCCGCGCTGTCGGACCTCGGTGATTCGGCGGGCATCGCCGCACTGGCCAAGCTCGACGACGATCAGCTGATCGAGGTCCTGCGGCGCAAGAGGGAGAACTGATGGCGGACAACGAATTCGGCTACACCGCATGGGGCATGGACTGGGTACGCCTGGCCGAACCGCTGCGCCAGACCCGGCCCGATCCCCTGCTCCCCCGCGCCCGCAGCATCGCCCGCAACCACGGCGTACAGGCCACGATCGAGGGTCTGATCGTCCGCGGCGCCGTCCACCGCGGCGGCCAGGCGTCGGTCACGCACGTGGAGGTGGCGCCGCTGCCGCGCGTGACCATCACCGCGATCGCCGAGACGATCCCCAACCCGACGATTCTCACCGACGAGATGCACCGCGCGCTCGTCACGGCAGGCACCAGCCCCGCACCGGCGCTCGCGAGCACCGACTGCTCGTGCTCGGCCCGCTCGGCGCGCTGCGTACACGTGCTTGCGGTGTTCTACGAGATCGCCCGACGAGTCGACGAGGACCCCCGCATAGCCCTCGAACTGCAAGGCTATTTCCTAGCGGCGCAGGAGGATTCGGCCACACCGGTGGAGTCACCGCGCTGGGTGCTGATCAACACGCTCGACCCGGCGGACTATTTCGGGACTGCCGTCGCCACGCCGGGTTGATCGTGTAGCGCCGAAACCGAGGCCGACGACATCACCGGCGGAGATGTCGTCGTCCTCGGCAATGTCGTAGGCCGACAGGCGCATCGGTTTATCGGGACGATGCCAAGGCATCACTGCATAGGCTGCGTCTGCCACAGCCAGCATCACCCACAGCGAAATGCGACCGTCCGAAAGGGGTCCGTAGTTACGTGGCATCAGACAGTACTATTTCCGGCGCAGCGCGGCGATTCGCTCGACCAGCTGATCTGCCGTCGCCAATGCCGTTGGCGGGCCGCCGCATTCCCGGCGCAGCTCACCGTGGATGACGCCGTGCGGTTTGTTGGTGCGGTGGTGGTGCATGGCGACCAGGCTGTTCAGCTCGCGACGTAGCTCACCGAGACGGTCGGCGGTGGCGACGCGTTCCGCGGCGCTGGCCACCGCGAGCGCGGGCTCCCGGGTCGCGGGCTCGCCACGTTCGGCGATCTGGCGGGACTGACGTTCGCGCAGCAGGGCACGCATCTGGTCGGCGTCGAGCAGGCCGGGGATGCCGAGGTAGTCGGCCTCCTCCGCGCTGCCGGCGATAGTCGCTGTGCCGAAGGAGGATCCGTCATAGATCACCTGGTCCAGTTCGGCGTCGGCGGCCAGCGCGACGAACGGCTTCTCGTCCTCGCCGGGCTCGTCCTTCTGCTTGTTCGCATCGATCAGCAGCTCGTCGTCGAGACTGTCCTTCTCCCGATGCGGCTTGCCGATGACGTGATCGCGCTGTAGTTCCAGCTGAGCGGCAAGATCCAGCAGCACGGGCACCGACGGCAGGAACACGCTCGCCGTCTCACCGGGTCTGCGCGCGCGCACGAAGCGGCCGATGGCCTGCGCGAAGTACAGCGGTGTCGAGGCGCTGGTCGCGTACACGCCGACCGCGAGGCGCGGCACGTCGACGCCCTCGGACACCATGCGCACCGCCACCATCCATGGCTGGGTGTTCCTGCTGAACTCGCCGATCCGCTTGGAGGAATCGGGATCGTCGGACAGCACCACCGCGGGCTTCTCCCCCGAAATATGCTCGAGCAGTTCGGCGTAATCGCGAGCACGCTCCTGATCGGTGGCGATCACCAGCCCGCCGGCGTCGGGCATGCCGGAGGTGCGCAGCTGCCGCAGGCGCATGTCGGCGGCACGCAGCACCGCGGAAATCCAGTCACCCGCCGGGTCCAGCGCGGTGCGCCAGGCGCGGGCGGTGTGCTCGGCGCTCAGCGGCTCGCCGAGCCGGGCGGTGTACTCCTCGCCCGCGCTGTCGCGCCAGTGGGCCTCACCGGAATACGCGAGAAAGACCACCGGCCGGACCACACCGTCGGCGAGAGCTTCCGCGTAGCCGTAGGCGTGATCGGCGCGCGACCGCGGGAAGCCGGACTCGTCGGGTTCGTAGGTGACGAACGGGATCTGGCTGTCGTCGCTGCGGAACGGGGTTCCGGTCAGCGCGAGCCTGCGGGTGGCGTCACCGTAGGCTTCGGCGGCCGCGTCACCCCAGGTCTTCGCGTCGCCCGCGTGGTGGATCTCGTCGAGAACCACCAGCGTCTTACGGTTTTCGGTGCGCACCCGGTGCCGCGACGGATGCGAGGCGACCTGCGCGTAGGTGACGACGACACCGTGATAGTCGCCGGAGGTGCCACCGGTGGCATTGGAAAACCGCGAATCCAGCGCGATGCCGACCCGATTCGCGGCCTGGGCCCACTGATGCTTGAGGTGCTCGGTCGGGGCGACCACGGTGATCTGGTCGATGGTGCGATCGGCCAGCAACTCGGTCGCGACCCGGAGCGCGAAGGTGGTCTTACCCGCACCGGGCGTGGCCACCGCGAGGAAGTCCCTCGGTTTGGTGGCGAGGTATTTCATCAAGGCGCGACGCTGCCAAGCGCGTAGCGACCCACCTGAAACCGCGGCGCTCGATGTTTCCGAATCGCCCGGCGTTTCCGCTTCTCCCGCCACAGCGGCGCCCGACCCAGTCACGCTCAAGACCCTACTGGGCCGCCATGGCGTGTCGCCAAACCGACGCGGTCGGGGCGACGGGCATCACAGTGTGTCGTGGGAGTTCTCGTACGTGAAGACCGCGGTTCCCAAGGGTTCACCCGTTACCCACCGACACGTTGCACCGGCAAACCCGTGCCGATGCGCGTTGTGCGCGATGCTGTAGTGACGATGACCGACGACAGCGCCCCGCCGAGCGATACCTCCGAGCCGAACCACAGCGGTGGTGGCGCCGCACGGTCGCGGGCACACAATGCCCGACAGACCGGCGCCTGGCTGGCCCGCGCGGGTCGCCAAACCGGCAGGCTCGTGACGCGCGTGGCGGTGAAGGCCTGGAACGACTCGATTTTCACGAAGTCCGCGGCCGCGGCGTTCTGGCAGACCATGTCGCTGGCGCCGCTGCTGCTCGGCGTGCTCGGCAGCCTCGGCTATGTCGGCGAGTGGTTCGGGCCCGACACCGTCGAAATCGTCGAGCAGAAGATCATCGCCTTCAGCCGCGATCTGTTCAGCCCGACGGTCGTCACGGATCTGATAGAGCCCACGGTCACCGATGTGCTCGGGCACGGGCGCGCCGCGTTCGTGTCGGTGGGTTTCGTGCTGTCGCTGTGGGCCGGTTCCTCGGCCATGGCCACATTCGTCGACTCCATCGTCGAGGCGCACGGACAGCAGGATGCGCGGCATCCGGTATGGCAGCGCATCTTCGCGCTACTGCTGTATGTGCTGTTCCTGATCGCGTCGGTGTTCATCCTGCCGTTGATCGCGCTCGGCCCCACCCTGATCGGGCGGGCGCTGCCGGACGCGTGGCGCGAACCGGGGCTGCGATTGATCGACTCGTTCTACTACCCGAGCGTCGGATTACTGCTCATCATCGGGCTCACCACGCTCTACAAGCTGGCGCTGCATCGATCGTTGCCGTGGCACCGGTTGTTCGGCGGGGCATTGGTCGCGGGTGTGTTCTTCATCACGGCCAGCGAGTTGCTGCGCCGCTATCTGGCGTGGGTGACCAAGACCGGCGTCAGCTACGGCGCGCTGGCCACCCCGATCGCGTTCCTGCTCTTCACGTACTTCCTTGGGTTCGCAGTGATCCTCGGCGCTGAGTTCAACGCGACCGTCCAAGAGTTCTGGCCCGCCCGCAGCACCCGCATCGATCAGGTGAAGGAGTGGTTGACGAACCAGGTGCTCGGCGATTCGTCCGACGACGAGGAAGCGGACGCGGCCGCCGCTACCTCGGAATCCGAGGGCGCACCCAAGACAGCGACCGACCCCGAGCCGGGCTCGAGACCGGTCGCGGACGACGACGCACCGGCGGCATCGATCGCGGATCGATCACCGTCGGCGCAGTCGGCTCAGTCGCCCTTGCGCAGCCCGTCGTAGACCTTCTTGCATTCCGGGCACACCGGCGAACCGGGCTTCGCGGAGCGGGTCACCGGGAACACCTCGCCACATAGTGCGACCACGTGGGTGCCCATGACGGCGCTCTCGGCGATCTTGTTCTTCTTCACATAGTGGAAGAACTTCGGGGTGTCGTCGCCCGTCGTCTCGTCGGTAGTCGTATCCGGGCTGACCAGAGTGTCGGTACTCACGCATTCCATGATGCCGCATCCCCGCACGAGCGGCTGACCTGGATATGTGCACGGGGCGGTCGACAGTGGAAGACTCAGGGTATGCAGCAGGACGGCGACACCCCCGACGCCGACGACATCGGCAGTGGTGATCGCCCGGAAGTCACGGTGCCGACCCCCGGCAAGTCCGCCGGATACTTCCCCGGCAGTGATGACAAACACCCGGTGCTGATTACCGAGGCCGCGCCGTCGTTGGACGATCAACACCGTGCACGGGTGCGTCGGTACACGATCATCATGGCCTTCCGCATTCCCTGCCTGGTGCTGGCCGCGATTGCCTACAGCACCTTCAGCAGCGCCCTGATCTCGATACTGATCATCGCTGTCTCGATACCGCTGCCCTGGATCGCCGTGCTGATCGCCAACGATCGCCCGCCACGCCGCAAGGACGAGCCCAGCCGCTGGGATCAGCCCCGCACGGCGATCGAATCCCGCCCGCACAACGCCATCGACGGCTGACCGTTCCGGTCGGCCGAGTTCAGGTGTCCGGCTAGGCGTGGCGCCGGATACCCGCGGACATCAACGCCGCGACACCGCACAGTCCACCGGCGATGTACCAGGCCAGGTTGTAGCTACCTTGCATGTCGCGGATGACGCCCGCGCCGGTGGCGGCGATGGCGGAACCTATTTGGTGCGAGGCGAATACCCAGCCGAAGGCGACGGGCCCGTCGGCGCCGAACAGTTCGCGGCACAGCATTATCGTCGGCGGGACAGTGGCGATCCAGTCCAGGCCGTAGAAGATGATGAACACCCACATGCTCGGCTGGGTGTGCGGCGCGAACAGCGACGGCAGGATCAGCAGGGACAGGCCGCGCAGGGTGTAGTAGCCGACCAGCAGATAGCGCGGGTCGACCCGGTCGGTGAGCCAGCCCGACGCGATAGTGCCCGCGACGTCGAAGAGACCGACCAGGGCCAGCAGACTGGCCGCGGTAGTCGGCGGCATGCCGTGGTCGTGGGCCGCGCTGACGAAGTGCGTGCCGACCAGGCCGTTGGTCGAGGCGCCGCAGACCGCGAATCCGCCTGCCAGCAGCCAGAATCCGGGTCGGCGCGCAATTGTGGCGAGCACGGTTAGCGCGCGTAACGCACCGCCGGCGGCCGGGGCGCGGACCCCGACCAGGCTGCCCGGCTCGGCGCCGTAGGCGGAAACGCCCGCGTCGCTGGGGAAATCGCGGATGTACAGCAGCACCAGCGGCACCACGGCCAGTGCCGCGCCCGAGACGATCAGCGAGGGCAGCCGCCAGCCGTGCGCCTGCGCCAGTGCAGACACCACCGGAAGGAAGATCAGCTGCCCGGTCGCGCCTGCGGCGGTCAGCACCCCGGTGACCAGGCCGCGGCTGCGCACGAACCAGCGCCCGGTGATGGTCGCGACGAACGGCATCGACATCGAGCCGACTCCGACGCCCACCAGCAGACCCCAGGTCAGTATCAGATGCCAGAGCTGGGTCATGAACACCGTCAACCCACTGCCCGCCGCGACCAGAAGCAGTGCGCAGGCCACCACCTTGCGGATGCCGAAGCGATCCATCAGTGCGGCGGCGAACGGCGAAATCAGCCCGTACAACAGAAGATTCAGCGAGACGGCGGCGCCGATGGTGCCATGTGACCACCCGAACTCCGCGTGCAGCGGATCCATCAGCACACTGGGCACCGATCGGAACGCGGCCGCACCGAGCAGTGCGACGAAACCCACACCCGCGACGATCCAGGCGGGGTGCAGCCGCGGCCGGGTCATGGAATCGACAGGTCCCTGCGCCGGGGGCGTCTGCAGTTCGGTCACCCGCTGAGCGTGCCGGAATATCACCCTTCGAACGAGTGGCAGGAACGCCATTAACCGACAAGATCGTGCCTGCGCGGCGAATCCGATACCGCCTCGACATCGCTGCGGCCTAGCCCTACTGTGTGGCGGGGGAAACGGGGCGTTACCCCGTATGAAAGGGTAGACAGCATGATTCGGTGGGCGTGGGCCTTCCTCGACCGGCCCGCACAGCGTTTCGACGACTGCGCGACGTTCTGGTCGACGATCACCGGCAGCCAACTCTCCCCGCGCCGCGGTGCAAACGACGAATTCGTCACGCTGCTACCGGATCCCGCGCTGTTCGCCGCGGCCGGTATCAAGATGCAGGCGGTCACCGGCCTCGGCGGGGTGCACATCGACTTGGACGTCGACGACATCGCCGCCGCTGTCCGCATCGCCCTCGACCTGGGTGCCGACCTGGTCGCAAACCATCCGGATTACGCCGTCCTGCGCTCGCCGTCGGGCCAGGCGTTCTGCTTCACGCCCAGCGGCCGCGCCAAGGGCCAGCCCGCACCCGCCGTGCCCGCTCCGGACGGCACGCTGAGCCGTCTCGACCAGGTTTGCCTGGACATCGGCGCGTCCGATCACGACATCGAGACGCAGTTCTGGACCACGCTGACCGGATGGGACCTGCAACAGGGCAGGCTACCCGAGTTCTCCCGCCTGCGCCCGAAAGAGCCACTGCCGGTGCAACTCCTGATGCAGTGTCTCGGCGAGGACCGCACCACCAGCGCGCACATCGACCTGTCCTCCTCCGATACCGACGCAACAGCCGCCTGGCACGAGTCTCTGGGCGCGACCCAGATCCAGCGCGTGGAACACTGGATCGTCATGAACGACCCCGCGGACGCGGTCTACTGCATCACCGCCCGCGACCCCAACGGGGTCTGACGTCGGATACGGCTCCCCACGGCATCGGCAGTCGGGCGGGTTTCGACGAACGAATCTCCTGGGACTCGGCCCGCCGCCGCTCGGCATGTGACACGGCAGACACCTGGCGGGTGCTGGAGGGATGCGGTGGCAAAGTACCGATGTGCCTACGAACCAGACGACGACCGGCTCGCTGCTCACCGCGTTGTGCCCCGATCTACGGGTCGCGCTGACCCGGGTCGGCTACGACGCCGACACACTGCTGGAGGTGCTCGGCGCGGACGTGCACGCGGCACTCGGGCGGTCGGAGCCGGTGCCGGTGCGACGGGCCGCGCGTGACGCGGGCGAACTCGGCACGCTGATTCGGCTGTTGCTGCTCGGTGACGCGCTACCGGAGCGGAAGGTCGCGGCCGCGTTGGCCCCGGTGGATATCGAGCGCGCCGTCGCGGCCGGCCTACTGGACCGCGACGGAAACGACGTTCGCACAGCGTTGGATCTGCGCCCGCTGGACGTCGGCGTCGGCACCCGGTGGATCCTGTCGGACCTCGACGACTCGATGCACAGGCGCACGCTGACCGAAGAGCACGTGCTGGGGGTGGGGCATGCCTCACTGTCGCTGCTGCGAGCGACGCCGACCCGCCCGGTCGGTTCGGTACTGGATCTCGGCACCGGGTGCGGGGTGCAGGCCGTGCACGCCGCGTCCTACGCGAACCGGGTAACGGCCACCGATGTGAACGCCCGCGCCCTGTGGCTGGCACAGGCCACCGCCGCGCTCAACGACCTGGATATCGAATTGCTCGAGGGTTCCTGGTTCGAGCCGGTGGCCGGACGCCGCTTCCACCAGGTGGTGGCCAACCCGCCGTTCGTAGTCGGCCCCGCCCGCATCGAGCACACCTACCGTGATTCCGGCCTCGCCCTCGACGGCGCAAGCGAATTGGTGATTTCACAGGCCCCGGACCTGCTCGCCCTGGGCGGCACCGCCGCGATGCTGGCGGCGTGGGTGCACGTGGACGGCGAGGATTGGCGTCAGCGGGTGTCGTCGTGGCTGCCCGCGCACGGTGTCGATGCCTGGGTCGTGCAGCGTGATGTGGCCGACCCGGCCCTGTACGTCGGAACCTGGCTGCGTGACGCGGGATTGGATCCGCGCGACCCGGCCGCGCAGGCTCGCGCGGAGCGGTGGCTGGAGGCGTTCACCGCAGCGGATGTCGAGGGCATCGGCTTCGGGTTCGTCTACCTGCGCGCCATCGACGGGCCGACCGAACTGCTCGCCGAGGACCTCACCCACGGTTTCGACGACCCGCTCGGTGCCGAGGCGTCGCGCTACTTCGAGCGTTCGGCCTGGCTGCGCGCGGTCGCGGATGACGAAAATCTGGCCTGGTCAGCGCGTTTCGCGGTGGATCCGGCCACAGCGCTGGAACGCGTCTATCTGCCGGGCGAGGACGGGTGGTCACAGCAGGTCGCGCGGCTGCACCGCGGCGACGGTCCGCGCTGGCAGCACGAGGTTGACGAGTCCACCATCGGGCTGGTGGCGGGAATGCGCGCGGACGGGATGCCGTTGTATGAGCTGATAGAACTGCTGGCAGTTGCCCATGGATCCGATGGGGTGACGCCGGAGTTCGCTGCCGACGCGCTGACGGTGGTGGCTGGGCTGGTTCGTCACGGATTGGTGCGACCCGTGTAGTTCACGCTGCTGTCGGCAGAGGCACTCGACAGCAATGTTCTGTTATCGCGCGCTTCTCAGGAACTTCTCAGACGAAGGTGACGGAAACCGCAGGCCAGAGCGGTTTATTCAAGCGTTAGCGGGGAACTTTCCTACTGTCGGGTCCGTTGTTCGGAATGAGACACCACCGACAGGAGGCAAGTCATGACAAGCCCCGCCACCACTCGTGTGCGCATCAGCGATTCGGACCTCGACGCCCAGAGCCCCGCCGCCGACCTGGTACGCGTGTACCTGAATGGGATCGGCCGCACTGCACTGCTCACGGCCAGCGACGAGGTCGAGCTGGCCAAGCGCATCGAGGCGGGCCTCTATGCGCAGAATCTGCTGGAGACCGGCAAACGACTGTCGGCCACCCGCAAGCGCGATCTGGCCATTGTCGTCCGCGAGGGCCAGGCCGCTCGATCGCATCTGCTCGAAGCCAACCTCCGCCTCGTTGTCTCGCTCGCCAAGCGCTACACCGGCCGCGGCATGCCGCTGCTCGACCTGATCCAGGAGGGCAACCTCGGCCTGATCAGGGCGATGGAGAAGTTCGACTACGCCAAGGGTTTCAAGTTCTCCACCTACGCCACCTGGTGGATCCGGCAGGCCATCACCCGCGGTATGGCCGATCAGAGTCGCACCATCCGGCTGCCAGTGCACCTGGTCGAACAGGTCAACAAGCTGGCCAGGATCAAGCGCGAACTGCACCAGCAACTGGGCCGCGAGGCCACCGACGACGAGCTCGCCAAAGAGTCCGGCATCCCGGTCGACAAGATCTCCGATCTGCTCGACCACAGCCGCGACCCGGTCAGCCTGGACATGCCGGTCGGCAACGACGAAGAGGCCCCGCTCGGCGATTTCATCGAGGACTCCGAGGCCACCTCGGCCGAGTCCGCGGTCATCGCCGGTCTGCTGCACCACGACGTGCGCAGCGTGCTCGCCACCCTGGACGAGCGCGAACAGCAGGTCATCCGGCTGCGCTTCGGCCTGGACGACGGCCAGCCGCGCACCCTCGACCAGATCGGCAAGCTCTTCGGACTCTCCCGCGAGCGGGTGCGTCAGATAGAGCGTGAGGTCATGTCGAAGCTGCGCAAGGGCGAGCGGGCCGACCGGCTGCGCGCCTACGCCAGCTGATCGGATCGGCCAGCCGATCGCACAACTCGTACCGGTGACCCGGTACGGCCTTCGACGTCGGGCTATTCCGAGGCCGGTCCGGCGTCAGGCTCGGTGGCTGGTGACAGCCATCTGCCAAACGCCGACCGGTGTACGCGCACCCCGCCTCCTCCGGGTTCACGCGAACCGTCGCCGAACTCTCGCCCCGGCCCCATGGCATTTCCACGATACCCCTTCCGCACCAAGGGAATTGGTGAATATCGCTGCGACCGAGGTCGATGACGGTGTGCGGGTCGGGTTCAGCCCAACCGGCGCGGGCCTGCGTCGAAACGGCTGGGCTCTGGGCCGATTCGGGCTCGTGCGTAGAGGATTTCGGCCGAGGCCGCCGACGCGAGAACCGGGTCGAAGAACAATTCACGCAGTTCCGGGATGTCGTCGCAGAGGGCCGAAATGCGTTGGGCCAGTTCGGCTAGCGCGGCCTTGTCGACGCGAGGGCTGGCGGGGGTGCCCGAGAGCAGCGGCGCGGCGCGCGGGGCATCGATGAGCGCGGTGGCCTCGTCCTCGGTCAGCGGCAGCGCCCGATAGGCGCGGTCACCGAGCAACTCGATGATCAGACCGGACAGGCCGAATTCGATCACCGAACCGAACGACGGATCGTCCTGCACGCGCAGCACGCAGCCGACGCCGGGAGTCGCCATCTTCTGGATGTGCAAGACGCGATCGCCACTGAGCTCCGCCAGATGGGCGTACGCCTGGCGCACGGCGTCCGGACGCCACAGGTCGAGGCGGACACCGCTGAGGTCGGGCCTGCGCCGCCAGATCTCTCCGATCGCCTTGGCCGCGACCGGATAACCGAGTTCCTCCGCAGCGGCGACCGCCTCGTCGGCGTTGTGCACTTCGCGGTATTCCACGACGTGAATGCCGTAACAGTCCAGCAGCGCAACGGTTTCCTGGTCGGTGAGCCGATGCCCGCCGGAGTCCGCCATCCACTGCGTCACCAGTCCCCTGGCCCGCTCGGTGTCGATGCCCTCCAGGCGGCGGACCACCGATACCGGCCTGGTCCGCCACTGTGCGTACCTGCGCACCCTGGCCAGCGCCCGCGCGGCCCGCTCGGGATCCGGATAGGACGGGATCGAGCCGCGCACCGCGGTGCCGCCGGTGCCGCGCATCGCGAGCAGGTTCGGAATCCCCTGTTCGGCAACGAAAGTGGTCAGGATGGGCTTGCCGGAGTCGGGCACGCCCAGCGCGGCCTCGCGGATGGCGTCGGCGAACCCAGCCGTCGGCAGCGGCACCGGGGGTGCGAAAACCACGATCACCGCGTCGATCTCATCCGAGCGCAGCGCCGCGACCACGGCGTCCAGGTACGCCCCCGGTGTCGCCTCGGGCCCCAGATCCACCGGCTCGCCCACCGACTGTTCGTCCACCCCACGCTCGGTGGGTCGGGGACGCCGAGCGTTCTCGGACGAATCGGGCACCGGCCGCCGCACCTCCAGCCCTTCGCCGCGGGCGGCATCGACGGCCAGCCAGTTCAACGCGGCGCTGTTGCCGACCACCGCGACCCGCGGACCGGCGGGCAGCGGTTGGTAGCCCAGCAATGCAGCGCAGTCGAACAACTCCGAAATCGAGTCGACCTGCACGATTCCGGCCTGCGCGAACAGATCCCGCACGATGGATCGGTCCATATCCCCGGTCGGTTGGGCCCGCGCGGCGAGCCTGCCGCTGCTCACCGCGACGATCGGCTTGGTCCGTGCCACCCGGCGCGCGACCCGGGAGAACTTGCGCGGATTACCGAAGCTCTCCAGATACAACAGGATCACATCGGTGGCGGAGTCGGTATCCCAGTACTGCAGCAGGTCGTTGCCGGACACATCGGCGCGATTGCCCGCCGACACGAAGGTCGACAAACCGAGGTTGCGTGCGGCCGCCTCGCCGAGAATGGCCGCGCCCAACGGCCCGGACTGACAGAAGAACCCGATCCGCCCGCGCGCGGGCAGCACCGACGCCAAGGTCGCGTTCAACGAGACCGCCGGATCGGTATTGGCGACACCGAGCGCGCTCGGGCCGACCACCCGCATCCCATGCCCGCGCGCGGCGGCGACCAGCTCGCGTTCGGCGGCCACGCCGTCGGCGCCGGTCTCTCCGAAGCCCGCGGTCAGCACGACCAAACCCTTGACGCCCTTGGCCATACAGTCGTCGAGGACCGAGCTGATCGCCCCGGCCGGGACGGCGACCACCGCCAGGTCCACCTCGTCCGGAATATCGCGCACCGTCGGGTAGGCGCGCACCCCGCGCACCGACTTGCGATTCGGATTGACCGGGAACACCGGCCCCTGGAACACCCCCGACAGCAGGTTCGCCAGCACCACGCCACCGACACGGCCGGTACCCGGCGTAGCGCCGATGACGGCGACCGAACCCGGTGCGAGCAGATTGCCCACACTGCGCGCCTCCGAGGCGCGCTCGCGCGAATCCCGCACCGAGAGCAGGGCTTCGGTGGGGTCGATGGCGAATTCTAGGTGCAGCACCGAGCCGTCCCTGCTGCGCTCGACCTGGTAGCCCGCGTCACGGAAGACGGTCACCATCACGGTGTTCTCGGCGAGCACCTCCGCGACGAACCTCTCGATCTTGTTCTCGGCGGCGGCGCCGGCCAGATGTTCGAGCAGGATCGAGCCCAGTCCGCGGCCCTGATGCCCGTCGGCCACCACGAACGCGACCTCCGCGGCGCGCGGACCGGTGCGATCGAGCAGTTCGTAGCGCCCGACCGCGATGATCGCCTCTCCGAGCTCGAGCACCAGTCCGACCCGATCATGATGGTCGACGTGGGTGGAGCGGTACAGATCCTTGGGCGAGATACGCGGGTACGGCCCGAAATACCGCAGATACCTGGTGCGGTCGGACAGTGCCGCGTGGAACTCCTGGAGTCGATCGGTGTCCTTGGGGGTGATGGGTCGCAGTCGCACCACACCCCCGTCCGAAGCCAGCACGTCGGCGAGCCACTGCTCGGGCGGCGGGGGCGGCACCGCTGGCGTGCCGGGGGAATCCGGGACGGGCGGGTTCTCAGTCACGGGGGTCCTCTGGATCCAGGCCGAGCAACCCGAAAGTGGCCCGACGGGTCGCCAGCACGGCGGTGTCGATGGCACGTTGTGCGCGGTCGACCCGCGCGTCCCCAGTCTCCCCCGTCCCACCCGGCCCATCCCACGGGTGGTAGGCGATATCACCGCCATCGCCCATGGTGCGGGGCAGCTCGACCGCGGGCGCCGCGGCGCCGACCTGGTCGATCCAGTCCGTCGGCACCGCAATTTCCGGCGCGATGGTCCGGTCCAGCGCGGTCGCCAGCAGATGCGTCCAGGCCCGTGGCACCACCCGGAACACACCGTAGCCGCCACCGCCGACGGCAAGCCACCGGCCCTCCGCGTGCCGATCGGCCAGTTCGCGCATGGCGAGGAAGGCAGCGCGCTGGCCGTCGACGGTGAGCTCGAGCTCCGCGAGCGGATCCTCCCGATGGGTGTCGACGCCACACTGACTCACGATGATCTGCGGCCGGAACGCCTCGACCGCGCCGGGCACCACTGCATGGAAACCGCGCAGCCACTGGGCATCTCGCGTGCCCGGCAGCACCGCCAGATTGATTGCGGTGCCCGCTGCGGCCCCGCTCCCGGTCTCTTCCGGCCAGCCGGTATTCGGCCACAGGGTCGCCGGATGCTGATGGATCGAGATCGTCAGCACCCGAGGGTCGGTGTAGAAGGCTCGCTGCACCCCGTCGCCGTGGTGCACGTCCACATCGATGTAGGCGATGCGATCGAAGCCGTGGTCGAGCAGCCAGGAGATGGCGACCGCCGCGTCGTTGTAGATGCAGAACCCGGCGGCCGAACCGGGCATCGCGTGGTGCATGCCGCCACCGATGCTCACCGCCCGCTTGGTGCGGCCCTCGGCGATCTCACGGGCCGCGGCCAGCGTGCCGCCGACGATCACCGACGCCGCCTGATGCATCCGCGGGAACACCGGGTTGTCCGGCGAACCGAGACCATAGGGTGGCGCCAACGGCGCACCGGCAGGAGCCTTGGCGTGTTCAACGGCCTCGATGTAGTCGGGGGTGTGGATGCGCAGCAGATCCGCCATGCTCGCCTGGGCGGGCTCCAACCGCTCGACACCGTCGAGCAATCCGAGACTTTCGGCCAGCGCCATAGTCAACTTCAGGCGCACCGGTTTCATCGGATGCTGCGGTGTCCAAGCGTAATCGAGGAAGCGGTCGGTCCAGACAACGGTTCCGTCGGCGGTGGCCATGGTTGCCACGCTAGAGCGTTTCGAACAACCTTGTCGGTGCCTGCCCGTATAGCTTGTCGGTGCCTGCCCGTATAGAAGGGGGGGGTGGCGAACGAATTGTTTGACACGCGTGCGCGGGAAGCTACCGACCCCGCGGAATGTTCATATGCAGTAGAACTACAGGCAAGTCCGAACACGGCGGGACCGCCGTGCGCCGACATGATTCTCACAGCGCATGCGCTACATCGTGACGGCGGGCCACCAGGTTGGTCCGGCACACGGTAGTGGCGCGTGCATGGGTAGAATTCATGCCGACAAAGGGGTAACAGGTGAAGGATCTGGTCGACACTACGGAGATGTACCTCCGTACAATTTACGACCTCGAGGAGGAGGGCGTGACGCCTCTGCGCGCCCGGATCGCCGAGCGCCTCGAACAGAGTGGTCCGACGGTGAGCCAGACGGTGGCGCGGATGGAGCGCGACGGTTTGCTGCTGGTTGCGGGTGATCGTCATCTCGAGCTGACCGAGAAGGGCCGCAGCATGGCGGTCGCGGTGATGCGCAAGCATCGCCTCGCCGAGCGCCTGCTGGTCGACATCATCGGCCTGGACTGGCAGAACGTGCACGCCGAGGCGTGCCGCTGGGAACACGTCATGAGCGAAGACGTGGAGCGGCGGCTGGTCGAGGTGCTCAACCACCCGACCACCTCGCCCTACGGCAACCCCATTCCCGGCCTGGACGAGCTGGGCATCATCCCGTCCAGCTCCGCCGAGGAAACCCTGGTGCGACTGTCGGACTTGCCGCACGGCCAGGTGCATGCGGTCGTCGTTCGGCGACTGGCCGAGCACATCCAGACCGACCCCGAGGTCATCGGCCAGCTGCGGGAGGCGGGCGTGGTGCCCGACGCGCGCGTGACGGTCGAGACCAAGCCGGGAACGGTGATCATCACCGTGCCCGGCCACGCGGGCTTCGAACTCTCGGACGAGATGTCGCACGCCGTCCAGGTGAAGCTGGTCTGACACGTGAGACTTCTGGTCACCGGTGGCGCAGGCTACGTCGGAGGGGTGTGCGCGCAGGTCCTGCTCGAAGAAGGGCATGAGGTGGTGGTGGTCGACGATCTGTCGACCGGCAACGCCGACGGTGTGCCCGCGGACGCGCGTTTCGTCGAGGGTGACGTCGCCGTCGCGGCCCCCGCATTGCTCGAGGCCGAACCGTTCGATGGTGTCCTGCATTTCGCGGCGCAGTCGCTGGTCGGCGAGTCGGTGCAGCAGCCGGAGAAGTACTGGCAGGGCAATGTGGTGAAGACCCTGGAGCTGCTGGAGGCGATGCGCCGCACGGATACGCCGCGGCTGGTGTTCTCCTCGACCGCGGCCGTCTACGGCGAGCCGGAGCAGGTGCCGATCACCGAGGACGCACCGACCCGCCCGACCAACCCGTACGGCTCCTCGAAGCTGGCCATCGACCACGCCATCACCTCCTACTCGATCGCACACGGCTTGGCCGCGACCAGCCTGCGCTATTTCAATGTCGCCGGCGCCTACGGCGGCCTCGGCGAAAACCGTGTGGCGGAAACCCATCTCATCCCACTCGTATTGCAGGTTGCGCTCGGACACCGCAAGGCGATCTCGGTCTTCGGCACCGACTGGCCGACCCCGGACGGCACCGCGGTCCGCGACTACATCCACATCCGCGACCTCGCCCAGGCCCACCTACTGGCACTGGCCACCGCCGAACCGGGCACGCACCGCATCTTCAACCTCGGCAGCGGCACCGGATTCTCGGTGCGCGAAGTGATCTCGGCCTGCGAACGCGTCACCGGGCTTCCGATCGCCGCGCAGGACGCCACGCGCCGCTCCGGCGACCCCGCCATGCTGATCGCCTCCAGCGACCGCGCAGTCGACGAACTCGGCTGGCGCCCGAAGCACACCGACCTAGACGAAATCGTCTCCGACGCGTGGGAATTCCTGCGCGCCCTCGGTCCTCGCGCACACTCGGCCCGTAGCTGAGCTGATCCGCCGGCCCATCAACACAACTCGACGCCGAGGTCGGCCGCGGTTTCGAGTCCGGACCGCGCCAGCCTGCGCAGCTGATCCGGGCGCATGCCCGCGCGCAGGGCGGTCTCCAGCAGGATAGCCATGGGGTGGGACGGGTCGGCCTCCAGCGCGGCCTGGAACGCGATACCCGCCAGCGGGCCGTCGCCGCGGACGTAGGCGCTATAGCCCAGTAGCGCCGCGGCGTCGGCGCGGTCGGAATCCGAGAGCACTTGGACCAGCGTCACCCACAGACGTTCCGCGGCGGCGGCGTGATCGCCGACAGCCAGTGCGAACAGTGCGTCGCGCACCACCCGATCACGCAGTGCGGCAGCCAGTTCCGCGAACTCCCTGGCCGTAAGCCGCGTACCGAACTCGATGTTCGAGATCTGCCACAGCACATGTTGGAGCATCCTTCGGTGATAGCCGTCCGGATCGCCACGCCGGATCGCGCCGACGTATCGATCGCGCGCCGCGGTGACCGCGTCGTCGAGCTGCGCCGCGACCTCCTCGCTCGACGCGGTGTCCACAGCCACCAGGGCGGTCAGCTCCGAGCGGGCCCGGTGGATTGGCCTGCCATCGAGGACATGGGCCACCGTCACCATCGAGGTGGCCGGATCCGGCAGTGGCCCACGCTGATCCGCGTCGAGCAGACTCCACCAGCGCTGCTCGGTGTCGATCGCGCGGACCGCCCACGCACCCCCGAGCACGACCTCGTAATCGTCGACCAACCGCCGGGCGAGAGCGGCGATCAATGCCCCGCAAGGTTCGGTTCGATGGGCACGCCGAGCGTCGGGGCCACGCGGCGCCGGTTCACGGACCCGGTCGTCGACGATCACCGCAAGCACCTCGCGCGCGTTCTCGCTGAGGCAGATCCGCCCCACCTGCTCCGCGAATGCCGCCGCAAGCCCACGTCGGCTGCCGCTGTCCTGGTCCAGGTCGAAGCGCACCACCGCGTCGATGATCGGGACGTCCACGTGCTCGGGCGCGGCACGCAGCACGGCAACAACGAGTGAGCGCTCCGGCACGAACCCGACCATGGCGGGCAGCGCCGCGATCAATTCGCCGGGGTCGTCCACATGCAAGTGCGCCGGCGCCGCGGGGCCGAATTGCGGGGGTTGCTCAGCACAGACGGCCCGGTGTGGCGCGCCGTCGGCGTCCACGGCCTCCACACAGTGGACGTGGGCGCTCTCGCGAAAGTGCGCGGCATCGCAGAAGCGCGCAGCGCCACCAATGTGCGCCGTGTCACCGATATCAGCGATGTCGCGCGGACGAGTGGCACCACGGAAATGCGGCCGACCCGCGACGTGGCTGGTTTTACGGTCGCCCGATCCGGCGCCACGGCCAGGGCGGGTGTGGTCGCTGGAATCGTCGACAGCGGCAGGGTTCGCGGGGTTGGTCATGCATCGAGGTTGCGCGCCCCTCCACGCCACCGGACCAGCCGACCTGGACGTTCACCCGCCCTGTGGAATCCGCCTGGCCTGTGGACGAATACACCCGCGGTCGCCAACGACGTCACGACCCTGTCGGTGCGGACTGCTACGATCCCGCCCCCGGCCCCGGCTGCACGGCCGATCCCCTACCCCTTCTTGACCTTCTGCACCGTCGTGGTGAACAGCTCGTCCAATACCGCCGTATCCGGCTTCGCATCGGTGAAGGACATGTACGTCACCGCAATTCGCACATCGCCGACCTGTCCGGACAGCGTCTGCATGGACTGGGTCAGCCCGGCTCCCGCGATGTCCGGCGCCACGGTGCGGCGCAGCGCCAGGGTGTCGTCGGCATCGATCGGCGGCGGCGGATCGAGCTGCGTGGTCACGGTTGTCGTCGCGCCCGCCCTGGCGACCTGCAACTTTTCGCAGCGCTGCAACTGACTGCGCAGCGTGGACAACGGCTGATCGGTCCTGGTCAGCTCGACGGTGACGGTGGCGCGACTGTCAGTGTCGGTACCGACCGCGATAGCCGTCTGATCGGGCCCGAACCGCTGCTCGGGCGGCACGCATCCGCCGGGTTGCACCGTCGCACCCCGCCCGACGCCGGTCAGATCGCCCGCGGCCTGAGCGGCCGCTGCCGGTGGCAGCACCACCGCCGAATACTTGGCCGGAAATAGTGCGGGGTCCGGCAGCAGCGTCGAAAGCCGAGCGGCGATATGCCGCCCCACCGTGGTCGGCGTGGTGGCTATCGGGTGACCGGTCACCGTCGAGGCGCATCCGGCCAGCAGCACCGCACCCGCGACAACGGGCAGCCAACCCGACGTCGCATATCCGAATGGCCCCCTGCGCATCGAATTCGGCACAGTCACCCGCTCACTGTGCCAAACTGCCGGTGCCCGACCGCGATGCCACGCCGAGGGCGGCTGCGACGGGAATGCCTCGGGCAGCGCGGCTGTTGGCTGTTCTTATAGGCCGGTGTCGGCCGTGCGCGCGAGGGTCCGCGCCATGGGGGACAATAGACAGTGGATTCTCCGCTGCGAACGGCAAAGGTCCGAAGACCTGGAAGTTCTTCGGATAGCTTGCGGCTCGCGTCGGTGGACCGCGCAGGAAGGAGTACGCGATGGACCACGAGTCGCGAATGTACGAGTTGGAGTTCCCCGCTCCACAGCTGTCGTCCGACGATGGCGCGGGTCCGGTCCTGGTACACGGGCTGGAAGGCTTCACCGATGCTGGGCATGCGGTGCGGCTGGCCACCACGCATCTGCGCGAGAGCCTGGAAAGCGAACTGGTCGCCTCGTTCGATCTGGACGAGCTGCTGGACTACCGCTCACGGCGCCCGCTGATGACGTTCAAGACCGATCATTTCTCGGAATACGCCGAACCGGAGCTCAACCTCTGGGCGCTGCGCGATACGGCGGGCACGCCGTTCCTGTTGCTGTCCGGGCTCGAACCGGATCTGCGCTGGGAGAAATTCACCACCGCGGTGCGCCTGCTCGCCGAACAGCTCGGGGTGCGACGCAGCATCGGACTGAGCGCGATTCCGATGGCGATACCGCACACCCGTCCGCTGGGCATCACGGCGCATTCCTCCGATCGGGACCTCATCGCCGACCGTCAGCGCTGGCCGGGCGAGCTACAGGTGCCCGGCAGCGCGTCGTCGCTGCTGGAGTACCGGATGGCGCAGCACGGACACGAATCGGTCGGATTCTCGGTGCACGTGCCGCATTACCTGGCGCAGACCGCCTACCCGGAGGCCGCGCAGACGCTGTTGGAGAACGTCGCCGACAACGCGGGCCTGGAGATTCCGCTCGCCGCGCTCGGTGAGGCGGCGGCACGGGTGCGCGAACAGGTCAACGAGCACATCGCGGGCAACTCCGAGGTGGAGACTGTCGTGAACGCGCTGGAGCGCCAGTACGACAGCTTCGTGACCGCGCAGGAGCGGCAGTCGAGCCTGCTGGTCGGAGACGGTGAACTGCCCAGCGGTGACGAGCTGGGCGCGGAGTTCGAGCGGTTCCTCGCCGAACAGGGCGGTTACGACGGCGGTAGCGTCGAGGGCGGCACCGGGAGCGACGAGCCCAAGTAGGACGACGGCCCAAGTGGACAGCCTGCCGGGGCCTGCTCGCCGATCGCCGGGCAAGATCGCCGAGGGTAGCCCGTAGGGTGGTCGGAGTGGATCTGACCGAACTACTCGAGATACCGGGAACCGACGCCGACGCTTTGTACGAGTCGTTCGGGGCGTGGGCGGCCGAACAGGGCACGCCACTGTATCCCGCGCAGGATGAGGCGCTACTAGAGCTGGCGTCCGGGTCGAACGTCATCCTGGCCACCCCGACCGGGTCCGGCAAATCCCTGGTCGCCGTAGGCGCACACATGTTCGCGTTGACCCGCGGCCTGCGCACCTACTACACCGCGCCGATCAAGGCCCTGGTCAGCGAGAAATTCTTCGCGCTGTGCGAGGTGTTCGGCGCCGACAAGGTCGGCATGGTGACCGGTGACGCCGCGGTGAACGCGGAGGCGCCGATCATCTGCGCCACCGCGGAGATCCTGGCGAACCTGGCATTGCGCGAGGGCGCGGCCACCGATGTCGGTCAGGTGGTGATGGACGAGTTCCATTTCTATGCCGACCCCGATCGTGGCTGGGCCTGGCAGGTGCCGCTGCTGGAGTTGCCGCGCGCCCAATTCCTGCTGATGTCGGCCACTCTCGGTGAGGTCGACTTCTTCGCCGCCGATCTGGCGCGGCGCACCGGCAACCCGACCGCGGTGGTCTCGGGCACCGAACGTCCGGTGCCACTGAGCTATTCGTATGCGCGCACGTCTATCACCGAGACCCTGGAAGAACTCGTCACCACCCACCAGGCCCCGGTCTATGTCGTGCACTTCACCCAGGCCGCCGCGCTGGAGCGGGCGCAGGCGCTGACAAGCGTGAACTTCGCCACCCGCGCCGAAAAGGACGCCATCGCCACGGCTTTGGGCGATTTTCGCTTCTCCTCCGGCTTCGGCAAGACACTGTCGCGGCTGATCCGACACGGCATCGGCGTGCACCACGCGGGCATGCTGCCCAAGTATCGCCGGCTGGTGGAACGACTGGCCCAGGACGGACTCCTGAAAGTAGTGTGCGGCACCGACACCCTCGGCGTCGGCATCAATGTGCCGATTCGCACCGTGCTGCTCACCGGACTGACCAAGTACGACGGCGTGCGCACCCGCAGGCTCAAGGCCCGCGAATTCCACCAGATCGCAGGCCGCGCGGGCCGCGCCGGATTCGACACCATGGGCACGGTCGTGGTGCAGGCCCCCGATCACGAGGTCGAGAACACCCGGCTCATCGCTAAGGCTGGCGACGATCCGAAGAAGCAACGCAAGGTGGTGCGGCGCAAACCGCCCGAGGGTTTTGTGTCCTGGAGCGAGGAGACCTTCGACCGCCTGGTCGCCGCCGCCCCCGAACCGATGGTGTCGCGCTTCGCGGTCACGAATTCCATGCTGCTCAACGTGATCGCCCGCCCGGGCAACTGCTTCGCGGCGATGCGCCACCTGTTGGAAGACAATCACGAACCACGCCCCGCGCAGCGCCGCCACATCCTGCGCGCGATCCGCCTCTACCGCGCCTTGCGCGATGCCGGTGTGGTGCAACAGCTTCCGGAGCCCGACTCACAGGGCCGCAGGGCCAGGCTCACCGTGGACCTGCAACGCGATTTCGCGCTCGATCAGCCGCTGTCCCCCTTCGCGCTTGCGGCATTGGAGTTGCTGGACAAGGAATCTCCCGCCTACACCCTCGAGGTCGTCTCGCTCATCGAGTCGACGCTGGAGGATCCACGCCAGCTGCTGATGGCCCAGCAGCACAAGGCCCGCGGCGAGGCGATCGCCGAAATGAAGGCCGACGGCATCGAATACGACGAACGCATGGAACTGCTCGAAGAGGTTACCTGGCCCAAACCCCTTGCCGAGCTGATCGATCCGGCGTTCGAGACCTACCGCGCCGGGCATCCGTGGATGTCCGAGTTCGCCCCGTCACCGAAGTCGGTAGTGCGCGACATGATCGAGCGCTCGATGACCTTCGCCGAGCTGATCTCCCACTACGAGCTGGCCCGCTCCGAGGGCGTGGTGCTGCGCTATCTCGCCGACGCCTACCGTGCGTTGCGTCGCACCGTGCCCGATTCGTCCCGCACCGAGGACCTAGACGACATCACCGAATGGCTCGGTGAGCTTGTCCGCCAGGTGGATTCGAGCCTGCTGGACGAATGGGAGCAGCTCACCAACCCGGGTGCGGAGACCGACGCCGACCAGCTCGCCTTCGGCGCGGAATCGATCCGCCCGATCTCCGCCAACGAGCGCGCCTTCCGGGTGATGGTCCGCAACGCGATGTTCCGCCGCGTCGAGCTCGCCGCGCTGCGCCGCTGGGACATCCTCGCCGATATGGGCACCGGCCCGGACTGGGAAGCCGAGCTGGCCCCCTATTTCGCCGAATACGAGCGCATCGGCACCGGGCCGGATGCTCGCGGCCCGCAACTGTTCCAGGTGGAACAGCGCCCCGATTTCTGGCACGTGCGTCAGGTGCTCGACGACCCAGCGGGCGACCACGGCTGGGCGCTGGAAGCGGTGGTCGATCTGGCCGAGTCCGATTCCGCGGGCGAGGTCGTATTCGACGAGGTCACGGTATCCGCCGGGTAATCACGATCAAGGTGTCGTCAATGAGTTCGTTATCCGTGGCATCGCGCTGATACTCTCTCGCGCGGTGCCTGAAGACGGCGTCTACCCAAACGACGGAGAGTTCCCTTAGATTGATCGGTTCAAACATGCCCGAATCGCCCTGCCTGGTGATCGACCCCGAGCGGGTGCGCGACAACTATCGCGCGCTCCGGACCGCGATACCCACCGCGAGAATCCGGTTCGCGGTCAAGGCAAGTCCGGTGCCGGAACTCATCCGTCTGTTGGATGCGGAGGGCGCGGAGTTCGACGTCGCCAGCGTCGGCGAGATCGAACTGTGCCTGCGCAAGGGCGTCGATCCGGCGCGGATGTGCTATGGGAACCCGATCAAGAAGGCCGCCCATATCGCGACCGCCTATACCGAGGATGTGCGCCGCTACGCCTTCGACACCGAGGATGACCTGCTGCGCATCGCCGAACACGCGCCGGGCTCCGAGGTCGAGTGCCGGTTCCTGTCCTCCGCGCCGGAGTCGAAGACGCCGTTCGGCACGAAGTTCGGCTGCAGCCCCACCGAGGCCCTCCGGCTGCTGGTGCGCGCCCGCGATCTCGGACTGATCGTCGCGGGCCCGTACTTCCACGTGGGTTCGCAGCAACTGGACCCCGCGGCCTGGCGGATCGGCATCGAACAGGCCGGACGCATCGTTGCGGCGTTGGCGGACAAAGACATTCGGGTCTCGTCGGTGAATATCGGCGGGGGCCTGCCCATTTCCTACGTCGAGGCGGCGCCCGCGCTCGACGACATCGGGGCCGTCGTCGCGGCCGCGACCGCCGAATTCCTGCCCGAGACCACCGGACTCGTCGTCGAGCCCGGTCGCGCGCTCGTGGGGTCGGCGGGCACCATTCACGCCGAGGTTGTCGGCGTGCGCATCGCGCCGGACGGACGGCGCTGGGTGTATCTCGACATCGGCCGCTACAACGGAATGGCCGAGACAGAGAACGAGTACATCGCTTACCGCTTCGTCACCGAACGTGACGGAGACCCCATAGACGAGGCGGTGGTGGCCGGTCCGACCTGCGACGGCGACGATGTACTGTATCAACGCACGCGAGTCCTCTTACCGACCACGTTGCGAGCCGGTGATCGCATTCAGATCCTCGACACCGGCGCCTATACCGCGAGCTATTCGTCGGTGTCCTTCAATGGTTTTCCGCCCCTGACCGTTCATGTCTCGGGCGCTGAGCGAGAGTGAGTTTGCCCATGACGGCGGAATTCACCGGCTGGCACGTGCTGGCCGAGTTCGGTGGTGTCGACGCGGCCCTTTGCGACGACCTCGAACGACTCGAATCGGCGTTGCGAGAGTCTTTGATCGCCGCGGGAGTCACCATCTGCGATGTCGTTCACAAGAAGTTCGATCCGCAGGGGGTGACTGTCCTCGCGCTGTTGTCGGAGTCTCACGCCTCGATTCACACTTATCCGGAGTCCGGCGACATCTTTGTCGACGTATTCACCTGCGGCAGCATCGGCGCGGGTGCTGAGAAGGCCATCGAATTGCTGCGGGAGGCCTTGTCCCCCAGGGAAGTTCGGATGTCCACCATCCGGCGCGGCCGGGCCGGGCATCGGGTGGAGGAGCCGGTCGGCGAAGGTTTGACCCGCATCTGGGACGTCTCCGACGTCATCGTCGACACCCACACCCCGTTCCAGCACATGCTGATCGCGCGCACCGAACAGGGCATCAGCCTGTTCTCCGACAATGATCGGCAGTCCACGGAGTTCTCGCAGCTCACCTACCACGAGGCGATGATGGTCCCCGCCTTCGTGCTGGCCGAGAATCTGGGCAACGTGCTGATCATCGGTTCCGGTGAGGGCGTGGCCAGCCAGATGTCGGTCGCCGCGGGCGCCGCGCACGTCGACCATGTCGATATCGACCAACTCGAGGTCGAACTGTGCGCCGAGCACCTGCCCTACGGCTACACCACCTGGGAACTGACCGCGGCAGTCAAGGGCGAGGGCCCGATCACGGTGCACTACGCCGACGGCTGGGACTTCCTGGCGAATGCCGCCGAGGCGGGCACCCGCTACGACGTGATCGTGATCGACCTGCCGGACGAGCGGGTCGAGGACGCGCAGCACAACCGCCTATACGAGGCGGAATTCCTGTCGCGATGTCGAGCCCTGCTCGCTCCCGGTGGCGTGCTGAGCGCCCAGGCCGGTTGCGCGACGATGTGGCGCAACGAAACCCTGAAGCGGTCCTGGCAGCGGTTCCACGAGCAGTTCGGCACCGTGGTGCTCTACACCAGCGACGAGCATGAATGGTCGTTCCTGTTCGGGCTGAACGAGCAGATCGACGATCCGGTCCAGGGCATGACCGACCGCCTGGCCACGCTGCCCTACCGACCGGAGACGGTCGACGCTCGGGCGCTGGTGCGTGGCGCGATCGAGCCGTACGCCCTGCGCGTACAGCAGTAGCACTCCCCGACGAACGCGTCGGCGCCCGTGGAAGGCACCATGAGCGCTGGCGCGTTGGGCAGCTCAGGACTGCTGCTTGCGGTACTCCTCCACGTTCATCCCGCCCACGCCCCAATCGACCAGCTCGACCTCATCGATCACCACGTACGTACTCGCAGGAGCCTTTCCGAGCACATCGTGAAGCAGATCGGTGACACCCCTGATCAGCTGCGCTTTTTCTTCGCGCGTGACGCCCTTCGTGACCTTGATGTTGACGTATGGCATTACGCCGCCCTTCCCGAGATGAACCCGCCGTCGACGGGCAAAATGTGACCGGTGGTGAATTCGGCGTCCGCGAGATACAGCACGGCCGCCGTGGTTTCGGCGACCTCACCGATTCGATTGAGCAACGCCAGTCTGCCCGAAGCGGTTTCATCCCCCGCGCCGAAGAGTGGCGTACGAATGACACCCGGAGCGACGGCGTTGACCCAGATGCCATCGGCGGCGAGTTCGGCGGCCAGGCTGGTGGTCAGCGCGTGCACGCCGCCCTTGCTGACCAGTGCCGCGGAAGCGGGCAGGCCCGCGAGCGCGTGGTTGATCAGGACGGTGCCGATATTGACAACGCTGCCGCCACCGCGCTGCGCCTGCAACTGCCGTACCACCGCCTGGGTGGTGAAGTAGGTGCCCTTCAGGTTGCCGTCGAGATAGCTGTCCAGGTCCGCCTCGGTGACGTCGACGAACGGCTTGGCACCGAAGATGCCCGCGTTGTTCACCAGCACATCGACCCGGCCGAAGCGCTCGACCGCGAGGCGCACCAGCTCGGTTCCCGTTGTGGGAGAACCGATATCGCCCGCTAATACGGCGACTCGGTCGGGCGCGCCGAGCACGTCGGCGACCGCGGCGAGCTTGTCCGGGTCACGCCCGTTGAGGACCACCCTGTCGCCACGTTCGACGAAGGCACGGGCGACATCGCGTCCGATGCCGCTGGAGGATCCGGTCACGATCACCGCACTCCCCCAACTCGATGAGGTCAGATCGGCAGATGCTCCGCTGCGCCAGCGTGCGCATCGAGCAGCAAAGCCTGCAAGGTGGTCGATCGCGAACCGGTCGGTCTGCCAATTTCCCGGCTCGACCTCCGCCGTCCACACGTAGGTCGACACTGACTCGACGCGATCGACGACTGGCACCTGACGCAGCTCGTACTCGACGTCCTCGAACTCGTCCAGCACCTCCCACTCCGCGGCGGTGAGTCCGGACAGCAGTACGCCGCGCGCGAGACCGCCCGAATCGGGGACGAGTCCCGGATACACCCGCCCCGGCAACGCGGCGACTCGCCACCCGAGTACCGAAGCCGGATCGAGTTGTGGACAGCGGCCGATCAGTTCGGTCAGCACTTCCGGAAACTGCAGCGTCCCGTACACGAAGAGCGGAGCGCTCCCCGCGTTTGCCCGTCGGAGCCCACTCGTCCACCGTCCTTGATCATCTCTCCCGCTGAAGAATACGTCGAGCGTAGTTCAACGCCTCAGCCGATCACTCCGGCCGCTGCGCCCGGATGATCTCGGCGAGCTGCTCGTAGTCCTCGGTCCGTGCCGTCGAGGCGCGAAAGGCGAGCCCGAGCGTCCGACCCGGTGCGGGCGCCACGAAATGCGCGGTTTCCATTGTGCCACGGGTGGTTTCGGCGACAACCGCCATCTCTGGGATCAGAGTGACACCCAAACCGCCTGCGACACACTGCACTACGGTCGCCAGCGAGGCGGCGCGAGTGTCGCCGACACCGCCCGGGTGTGCGTCGGCCGTGCGGCACAACTCGAGTGTCTGATCGCGCAGGCAGTGCCCCTCGTCGAGCAATAGCAGCGGCAGGGCGTCCAGGGTCGCCGGTACGATATCGGTGCGCCCGGCCAGCTCGTGACCGCGCGGGGTCACCAGCACGAATTCCTCCGTGTACAGCGGGATCTCGACCAGACCGGGGGTTTCGGTGGGCAACGCGAGCAGCGCGACGTCCAGCACACCGGTGCGCAGACCGTTCAGCAATCGCGCCGTCTGATCCTCGATCACCTGTGGCACCAACACGGGCACCCGCCGCCGCAATTCGGGAAGCAGCGCGGGCAGCACATACGGAGCAACCGTCGGAATGATACCCAACCGCAGCGTCCCACCGAGCCCGGCCCCGGCCGCCGAAGCGACGAAACAGTCGGCAGCCTCGAGGGTCGCGATCGCCTGCGGGAGCAGCCGCATGCCCACGGCGGTGACGAGCACGCGACGCGTGCTGCGCTCGATCAGCTGCAGCCCGAGCCCGTGTTCCAGCGCTGCGAGCGCCTGCGATAGCGTGGGCTGACTCACACTGAGCCTGGCTGCCGCAGTGCCGAAATGGCGATATTCCGCGATCGCCACAAACGCACGCAGCTGCGACAGCGTTGGCTGATAAGTCTGATCAGTCACGCCTATCAGTGTAGTGCGACTGATCACGTTTACCTTTCACCAGCCTTTGGGCAAGATCACAGTGAGCTTTTCGCACAGCGCTAGCAAACCAACATGACGAGGAGAAAAGCATGGCCCTGCTGACCATCGGCGACCAATTCCCGGCATACAACCTCACCGCGGTGATCGGCGGTGACCTGTCGAAGGTCGACGCTCAGCAGCCTGACGATTACTTCACCCAGATCACCTCCGACGACCACACCGGCAAATGGCGGATCGTCTTCTTCTGGCCCAAGGACTTCACCTTCGTGTGCCCCACCGAGATTGCCGCCTTCGGCAAGCTCAACGAAGAGTTCGAAGACCGCGACGCGCAGGTGCTCGGCGCCTCGGTCGACAACGAGTTCGTGCACTTCCAGTGGCGGGCCCAGCATGAGGACCTCGAGACCCTCCCCTTCCCGATGCTGTCGGATCTGAAGCGTGAATTAGCTTCGGCCACCGGTGTTCTCAACGCCGACGGCGTCGCCGACCGCGCCACCTTCATCATCGACCCGAACAACGAAGTCCAGTTCGTCTCGGTGACCGCGGGTTCCGTCGGCCGCAACGTCGACGAGGTGCTGCGTGTGCTCGACGCGCTGCAGTCCGACGAGCTGTGCGCCTGCAACTGGAAGAAGGGCGACCCGACCATCAACGTCGGCGAGCTGCTCGCCACCAGCGTCTGAGAATCAGCGTTCAGAACACCGAAAAATCAAGCATGAGTAGAGGAATCGCCGAATGAGCATCGAGACCCTGAAGAACTCCCTGCCCGAGTACGCCAAGGACCTCAAGCTCAACCTGTCGTCCATCGCACGCACCACCGTGCTGAACGAGCAGCAGCTGTGGGGCACCCTGCTGGCGTCGGCGGCCGCAACCCGGTCGGCGACCACGCTGCGTGAGATCGCCGAGGAAGCCGCCGACACCCTGTCGGCGGAAGCGTACAACGCCGCCCTCGCCGCCGCCTCGATCATGGGCATGAACAATGTGTTCTACCGGGGCAAGGCATTCCTCGGCGGCCGCTACGACGACCTGCGCGCGGGGCTGCGGATGAACATCATCGGCAACCCAGGCATCGACAAGGCCGATTTCGAGCTCTGGTCGTTCGCGGTGTCCTCGATCAACGGCTGCCAGCACTGCCTGGAGGCGCACGAGCACACCCTGCGCGAGGCGGGTGTCTCGCGTGAGGTGATCTTCGAATCGCTGCGCGTCGCGGCCATCGTCGCCGGTGTCGGCCAAGCGGTGCAGTCCACCGAGACGCTGGCCGCCGCCACCGTCTGACACCTCGCACAGCCAACGGCCACGTCCGAAAAGGACGGGGCCGTTGTCTTTTCCGCGGGCAGCCGGGCACTATCTCGTCATCCTGATGGCGGCCCGACGGCACGGCACTGCTGGACTTCGGGCCATGGTTGCGGACCTCGCCGAAAATGTGACCAATAACGCCGGCGGGGACCCCGCCTTCGACTGCAGCGGTCGGCTGGGAGCGCAGCAGGCGTGCCGGTAGGCTCGCGATCATGGGCACACAGGATGAGCTGGAGGCCATGGGCACGCGGGTCGAGGTCGTGCGGGTATTCACCGACTCGGCGGGACGGCTCGGCAACGAGCTGGCCATTGCCCGCGCGGGCGATGTCGCCGACGCGGACCGGCAGGCACTCGCGGCGCGCGCCGGGTACAGCGAAACCGTCGTGGTCGACGACCCCGAGAACGAGATTGCCCGGGTGCGGATCTTCACGCCCGCGGTAGAGCTGCCCTTCGCGGGCCACCCGTCGGTGGGCACCGCCTGGTGGTTCGCCGAGCAGGGCGTCCCGGTGCGGGTGCTGCAGGTGCCCGCCGGCCCGGTGGCCGTCGAGCTCGCCAACGGCCTCACCTGGATCAAGGCGCGCGGCGAATGGGCACCGGATTTCACCTTCCACCAGCTCGGCGACCTCGAAGAGCTGGCCGCCCTGAACCCGGACGACTTCCCCGACGGCTCGCATTACCTGTGGGTGTGGACCGACGAGAACCGCGGCGCCCTGCGATCCCGGATGTTCGCACCCTCGATGGGCATCGCCGAGGACGAGGCCACCGGCGCCGCGGCCGTCGCACTGACCGCACTGCTGCGCCGCGGCCTGGTCATCACCCAGGGCAAGGGCTCGCAGATCTTCACCGAATGGGACTCCGACGGCTGGGTGCGCCTGGGTGGGCGCGTCGTCGCGGACTCGGTGGTCGATCTGTAGACAACGCCTATTCTGCCGATGATCACCCGGAGACCGCGGCGACCAGCATGTACGCGGTCCCCAGGTCCATCACCACGTGCGGCACCAGCGCCGATGACAACCGGCTGGTAGACGGGCCGGCACCGACCGGATGTCCGAGCCAGTGATGCCGCCATCCTGCGCTCACGGCGACGAGCGCGACAAGTGCGTCGGCAATGAACAGCGTGGCCAGTGCCAGCGCGGGAACGGGCGAGGGGCCGTCGACATGGCCACCGGCACCGTGCCCGGACATCGCGTACAGCATGGCCCCGGCGGCCAGGACATGATAGCCGAGCGCCACCATCCGATCGACGGGTAGCGCCCGATTCTCGCTGTGCCACTCCATAATCCGGCCGATGAGCAATACCCCGAGCACCACGGTCATGGCGGTGAGTACGCCGTGCAACGCATGAGGATTCGCGCCCGCCGGAAACACCAGCATGGTCAGCATGACCAGGCACATGATCAGATGCGCGGCATCCGACTCGTGACAGGCGGTCGGTACGGCGACCGATGCATTCGAATTCTGGTGCGCACCAGAATATTCGGCCGGACTGACGGCCGACACACCCGCCGCCACCGACCGATCCGGTCCGCAGCGCTCCGCCGCCGACCCCAGCGTCGCACCCGCACCTACAGGCGCTGCCAACCGCACCACCACGATCGCCGACGCGACCAAGAACGCCAGCACCACCGACCACCGCAACGCGGTGTACTGCTCAACGAACTCCGCCACACCCCACCGCCTCTCGTCGCGGGCCGCCCATTCCATGCTCGCACCCCGCACGGGTTTAGGGTGCCCTTTCCGCCGTAGCGGTTCCGCCCTCATCGAGCGGATGCACGCGGACGGCGGCGCGAATGCTTCGACAGCGACGCCGACACAAGAACCTAACGCGCAGTACCGTTCAGCGGCCGGTCGGATCGGCCGTGCCCACGGGGTTCCGCCCAGAACCCCCGTCGGGCACCACCGCTGATCAGGCGGGCAGTTCGCGCAGGACTCGCTTGAGCACCTTGCCGGTGGGGTTGCGCGGCAGTTCGTCGACGAACAGCACGTCGCGCGGCGACTTGAAGCGGGCCAGGTGGGTCTTCACGTGGTCGCGCACCTCGTCCTCGGTGAGCGAATGTCCTTCGCGGACAACCACAACCACGCGCAGCCGCTGGCCGTGCTTGTCGTCGGGCACACCGAACGCGCTCACCTCTTCGACGGCGGGATGCGCGGCGAGCAGTTCCTCGACCTCGCCGGGGAAGACGTTCTCGCCGCCCGAGACGATCATGTCGTCGTCGCGGCCGTCGACGAAAAGCCGCCCAGCCCTGTCGAAGTGGCCGACATCGCCGGTCGACATCAGGCGGCCGATGCGCGCCTTGTCGCCGCCACCGGTGTAGCCCTCGAACTGGTAGTCGTTGCCGACGAAGATGCGGCCGGTGGTGCCGGGCGGCACCTCGGTGTCGTTGTCGTCGAAGATCTTCACGACGGTGCTCGGCACCGGAGACCCGACGCAACCGGGTTCGTCGGCCAGATCGGCGGGGGTGGCGATGGTCGCGTAGGCCACCTCGGTGGAGCCGTACACGTTGTAGACCACCGGACCGAATGCCTCGGTCACCCGCACACACAGGTCGGCACCGAGTTGCGAACCGGCGACAAGGATAATGCGCAGGTGCGAGAAATTATGTCCGGCACGAGCTTTCGGGCTGGCATCGACGAGGCGCTGCAACATGACCGGCACCGCGATCATCGCGGTGGCGCGATGCCGGTGCAGGCTGTCGAGCACCGCCTGCGGATCGAAGCGGCGGCGGATCACCAGCGTCGACCCGAACCCGACCGCGAGGATGGCTTGGGCGAATCCGAGCGTATGGAACAGCGGAGCAGGGCATTCGGTGATCTCCCTCGCGCGGAAGGGTACCTTGCCGAGGATGGCGCCCAGCGGCGCGAGCGAGGTCGGTTCGCTGCGCGGTGCGCCCTTGGGAGTGCCGGTTGTTCCACTTGTCAGCAGGACGATGCGGGCGGTGGTGGTGGCACGGCGGGGTGGGGTGCGTGATCCGCCCGCGATCAGGTTGTCCAGCGTATCGACGGCGGGCTTGTCGACCCAGGCGCGGTAGCGGCCGCGTGGCGGAGTGAGATCGCCTACGATGCCGGAGTATTCGTCATCGAAGACGAGCAGATCGGTGCCTTCGCGCCCGACCACCTCGCGCAGCTGCGGACCGGCGAAGTCGGTGTTCAGCAAGATGATTCGAGCTCCGCACTTGGCCGCCGCGAATACCGCATAGTGGAAGCCACGGTGATTGCGCGCGAGAATCGCGACACCCTCACCGTCGAGCAGACCGCGGGCCCGCCAAGCATTGGCCAGCGCGGTGCTGCGCTCGTCGAGTTCCTGGAAGGTGAGGGTGCCGATTTCGTCGATGATGGCGGCGCGGTCGCGGTAGCGCAGGGCCGCCACGGTGGTGAGCCCGCCGAGCATTCCCGAACGCAGCACCGCCACACCCATCCGGGCAAGCCGGTCCGGGCATTCCGGGTTTGCCAGACCGGCCCGGACCGCCAGCGAGGCGTAGTACGTCTCATCGACAACCCGGCGAGCCGCCTTCGCGGCCACCGCACCGACCTTGTTGGCCAACTTCATGATTCAACTCCCATGGTGGCAGTGTCCGGGATATCCGACGCTTCCGCCCGAATTCCCTTGGACGCGGCCGACTCCGGCACCATCCGATGTAGGTAATGCAGCAGCAGGCGGGCCGTGCGCGGCATCAGCTGGCTGCCGGTCGCGGCGAGCGAGCCCAGCGGCACGCCGACATGATCCGGCCGCCTGCGCAGCCCGTCCACCATCAGCGCGACGGCTTCGTCCACGGTCAGCGGCGCGAACCCGCCCCACCCGGTCGGGCCGATCATGTCCGTGTCCACCAGCTCCCGCACCAGCACATCCAGCTCGTCCGCGCGGCGCGCCACCACCAGGGTCGTCGCTCCGGCTCCTGCCACCGCCTCCCCCAGCGCGCGGCCGATCCCACTGGACGCACCGGTGATCAGCACCGTGCGCCCCGCCACCCGATCGGCTAGCGACCGATCCCACGGCAACGGCACTCGGCGCGGCTTGATCAGCACATTGTTCGCGCGGTGGGCGAGCTTCTCGAACATCGACATCGTTGTCTACCTAGGGTGAGGGCGAGTGCCCTCACAGTAAGGCGTGCCGAACGAGTTCGTCGAGCGAGCAGCGGCGGCACCCCACGACAGCGCGTTGACCACCGGTCCGGTCATGATGGACGAATGTCGAGCCACACCGACGAACACCTGCCGCGATCGAGCGCCCAACAGCAACCACGCACCGCGCCCCCGGCCCGGATCGTCGTCGACGACCTCTCCGGCCGCCAGATCGCCGCCCTGCTCGCCGAACACCTGGCCGAAATGCACGCCAACTCTCCAGCCTGGAGCGTGCACGCCCTGGACCTGGATGCCCTGCGCGGCCCCGACATCACCTTCTGGAGCGCCTGGGACGTCGCCGATCTGCTCGGCTGCGGCGCCCTCAAACACCTCGACGCCACCCACGGCGAAATCAAGTCCATGCGCACCGCCGCCAACCACACCGGCCGCGGCGTCGCCGCACTCCTGCTCGACCACATCATCACCGAGGCCCGCACCCGTGCCTACCATCGCCTCAGCCTCGAAACCGGCGCCGCGCCCTTCTTCGCCCCCGCCCAACGCCTCTACACCCGCCACGGCTTCACACCCTGCGCCCCCTTCGCCGACTACACCGACGACCCCCACAGCATCTACCTGACCCGCACCCTGCGATAGACGCGAACCGGCACCATGATCATCAGAATTCTGACCACGGCGAATCCGGGCCAGACCACGTTGGCCGACTCCGGCACCGGATCATGGCCAGCAGTGTGGCGCGGCGAGTCGCCCGCACCCAGCGGTCATGACTATGACGTGGAAGTCGACTTCGACGCGGTGCAGACCTGGCTACCGGCGCTGAACGAGGCCAGACCCGGAATCCACCTGTCGGACAACGACATAGTGATATGCGCCGAGGTATCCGCCGTCGATGCCGACGGAGTCGCCGTCCTCGACCTCAGTCCAGGGATAGTGCTGGTGGAGCTCGAAGGCTCCCGGCCCGATCTCGTAGTCGGTCAACGAGTGCGCCTCGTCCCGACCATCGTTTCCCTTTTCCCGACCGGGTTGTAGCTGCCGCGAACCTCTTCACCAAACCACCTTGCGGCCGCCCGCGCATTCCCACACTGACGGTGCCCCCACCGAGTGATTCAGCCGAGAGCGCGCCTGAATCCGTCCACCAGTTCGCCGACCTGATCATCGGTCATCACGAAGGACGGCGAGATCTGCATCGCGCCCTGGCCCGCCATGCGTCCCGAAACACCGTGGGCGCGAAGGGTTTTCACCAGCGGGAGCCCCTCCGAGGGATCGGCCAGCTGGATCGCGGCGACCGCACCGATACCGCTGCGCACCTCGGCGACCCGCGGATGGTCCGCCAGCGGTGCGAGCTTCTCGTGCAGCGTGGTTTCCAGGCGCTTGGCGGAGTGGAGCAGACCCTCGCGTTCGACGATGTCGAGGTTGGCCAGGGCCGCGGCGGCCGCACCGGCATGGCCGCCGTAGGTGTAGCCGTGCCGCCACCACACGCCCCCGTTGAAGAACGGCTCGGCGATGTGCGGCGCGATGAACACCGCGCCCATCGGGACATACCCGGAGGTCAGCCCCTTCGCAGTTGTCATCAGATCGGGCTCGAGCTCGAATCGGGTCGAGGCGAACCAGGATCCGCCGATACGGCCGAAACCGGTGACCACCTCGTCTGCGACGAACAGGATGTCGTGATCGCGGCAGATCTGCCGGATCTCGGCGAGGTATCCCTGCGGCGGCAGATAGATTCCGCCCGCGCCGATGACGGGTTCGCAGAAGAACGCCGCGATGCGTTCCGCGCCGATCTCCTCGATCAATGCCAGCAGCGCCTTGGCATCGTCCCATTCGATGGTGCGAGCATCGGCCATCAGCTCGCCGTGCCCTTCCCGGTTGACCGGGATACCCGCCAAAGCCGTTCCCGCGATATGCATTCCGTGATAGGCCATCCGCCGACCGACCACGATCGTCTTATCCGGACGGCCGAGTTCATGCCAGTACCGCCGGACCAGCTTCGCCGCGGTATCCACCGAATCCGAGCCGCCCGAGGTGAAGAAGATCTTGCTACCTGGCACCGGCGCGATCGTCGCCAAGCGCTCCGCGAGCTCCTGCGTGGCGGGTTCGACGAAATCTCCGAAGTTCGAGTAGTGCGCGATCGTGCGCAACTGTGTGGCGACCGCGTCGGCGATCTCGGCGCGCCCGTGTCCGACATTGGTGAACCACAGACCCGCCGTCGCATCCAGATACCGGGTGCCCGCCGCGTCGTAGATATACGCGCCCTCACCGCGCGCGACGACGAACGCGCCGTCCCGTTCGACGGCACCCATATCCGCGAACCCATGCCATAGCGCACTCATACCAACCATCTTTACCTCAAGACCAAAACTGTGTCGTCCGCCCCGCCCTCGGCCGCTCGGACCGGCGGCGGCGAGTAGCGCGAACGCCACGACCAAGCCGATCGTCATCGACACGCATCCCTGCTCGCACCCCGCACGTTGCGGCCACCGCCGATCGATGGGATCGAGCAGGGCGCCCACCAGCAGCGTGATCACGCCGAGGATGTTCGACTGGATCGTGAAGTAGCCGAAGTGGTTGGCCAGCGAGTAGCCAACCGACCCGTAGCCGTGCGCCGGACCGTTGGCAATGGGTTACCGCCAGTCGGTGACGCCCGACCGGCTACTGGGCCGGATGATCGCGACCATGCGCTCCATCAACCGCGCCGCGATCGTGATCGGTGCACCGGTCGGAGATGTGCTCGCCGCCTGGCTCGGTACCCGAGCGACCCGTGGGTCGCGGTCGCGGGCCTACTCCTCGCGGCTTTGGCACTTACCGCGTCCCACGCCGGTGATCAGCAGATACAGCGTGGTGGCGCCGCGGATCATTTGCCAACGCCGGCCGCGTGGGTCGAGCAGGCCGCCGATCAGCAGCACGAGCACGCCGAGCACGTTGGACTCGATGGTGAAGTAGCTGAAGTAGTTGCTGACCGAGAAGCCCGACTCGCCGAAAGTTGCGGATCGGTATCCACGACAGCGCCAGCACCCCCAGTACGGCAAAAGCGAAGCGCAGAATGCGAATCCACAGCGCAGCGGCACCTGCATTCATGCTCGGATCGTCGTATCTCAGATAGTCGATCGGCGGTGAACGGGCGCGGTCGCCGCCGGAATGTCATGTGGTCGACATCCGGTGTGCTCGCCGGATGGCCGGCACCGTGCGGGGTTCGACGCGCGGCACCGGCGACCGTTTCGCTACCCTGGTGAACGCAATGACCAGGACAGCCGACACGACTCTTCGCGATCTTCGTACCCGCCTGGCCGCCGTTACCCTCCGCGACGAATACCGGTTGCGCCGACGCCTGGACCGGGCTCGCGGCGACGATCTCACCGCCGTCGCGGCCGAGATCGCGGCGGCCGAGGGCCGTATCGAGGCCCGCCGCGCGACGGTACCGGAAATCCGTTACCCCGAACAGCTGCCGGTTTCCGCGCGCCGCGACGATATCGCGAAGGCGATCGCCGACAACCAGGTGGTGATCGTCGCAGGCGAGACGGGTTCCGGCAAGACCACGCAGATCCCGAAGATCTGCCTGGAACTGGGCCGCGGCATTCGCGGGACGATCGGCCACACCCAGCCGCGGCGGCTGGCCGCACGCACCGTCGCCGAGCGCATCGCGGAGGAACTCGACTCCGAACTCGGTGACGTCGTCGGATACACCGTGCGCTTCACCGATCAGGCATCCGACCGCACCCTGATCAAGCTGATGACCGACGGCATCCTGCTCGCCGAGATCCAGCGCGACCGGCTGCTGCGCCGCTACGACACGATCATCATCGATGAGGCGCACGAACGCAGCCTCAATATCGACTTCTTGCTCGGCTACCTCAAGCAATTGCTGCCGCGCAGACCGGATCTCAAGGTGATCATCACCTCGGCGACCATCGATCCGGAACTGTTCGCTCGGCAATTCAGCGACGAATCCGGCACTCCCGCACCGATTGTCGAGGTATCCGGCCGGTCCTATCCGGTAGAGATCCGCTACCGGCCACTCGCGCTGGAACTACCCGGCTCCTTAGATGACGAAGACGACGAGGACACCCGGACCGTCGACCGCGACCCCGTCGACGCCATCGGTGACGCGGTGCGCGAACTGTTCGACGAGGGCGACGGCGACGTCCTGGTGTTCCTATCCGGCGAGCGCGAAATCCGCGACGCCTCCGACACACTGCGCGACCTGAAGCTGCCCCGCACCGAGATCCTGCCGCTCTACGCGCGGCTGTCGACGGCCGAACAGCACCGCGTCTTCGCGTCGCACCCGGGTCGTCGCGTGGTGCTTGCCACCAATGTCGCCGAGACCTCGCTCACCGTGCCCGGCATCCGCTACGTCATCGACCCCGGCACCGCGCGCATCTCCCGCTACTCGATGCGCACCAAGGTGCAGCGGCTGCCCATCGAACCGGTTTCGCAAGCCTCAGCCCGCCAGCGCGCGGGTCGCTGCGGCCGCGTCGCCGACGGCATCTGTATCCGCCTGTACTCCGAGGACGACTTCGACTCCAGGCCCGCCTTCACCGAACCGGAGATCCTGCGCACCAATCTGGCCGCCGTCATCCTGCAGATGACCGCGCTCGGCCTCGGCGATATCGAGAAATTCCCGTTCGTGGAGGCGCCGGATCGTCGCGCCATCCGCGACGGTATCGCGCTGCTGGAGGAGCTCGGCGCGCTCGCGCCGCGGACACCGGCGAAACCCGCACCGCAGCAGGACATGTCGGGCGCGGACGACGATCGCACCACATTCGGTTCGACGGACGGATCCGACAACGCTTCTGGACATCAGCGCAAGCTCGCGGCGCCGAAGCGCGGCACGCGAACCGATGCCACACCGCGCGAACATGCCGACGGCACCCGGGACGCCGAGCAGCCGAGCGAAATCGGCTCCGACGCGACATTGACATTGACGCCGATCGGGCGCGAAATGGCGCAACTGCCAGTCGATCCCCGCATGGCGCGGATGCTGGTCGAGGCGAATCGCAACGGGTGCCTCGCCGATGTTCTGATCATCGTTGCCGCGTTATCGATTCAAGATGTGCGAGAGCGACCCGCCGACCAACAGCAGGCCGCCGACACCAAGCACGCCAGGTTCGTCGTGGAGGGCTCGGATTTCCTCGCCTACCTCCGACTCTGGGAGTATCTGACCGAGCAGCGGAAGTCGTTGTCGTCCAATCAGTTCCGTCGGATGTGCCGGGAGGAGTTCCTACACTACCTGCGGATCCGAGAGTGGCAGGACCTGCACGGTCAGCTGCGGACCATCACCCGAGGGCTCGGCTGGTCGGCGCAGACCGACAGTGCGGCGCATCGGTCACAGCAGACCGGCGGTGATGTGCGCCGTGGACATTCGAGTGATCCGACAGCCGTGAGCACCGACGACGGTTCGCGCCGTGGACGGCGGAATCGCCGAGCAGCCGATTCCGGGGCGACCTCGAAGAACGACAGCGGCTCGGGCCGTGCTCAACCGGGCGGACGCGACACTCGCGCGGCGGGCTCGGACCGGCGGGACGACGGAGCGCCGAGTCGTGAACAGGCCAGGCGCACACACGACTCCGCAGCGGCGTCGGGACCACAGTCCGCATCGCGGCGCGGTCGGCAGTCCGATTCTGCGCTGCCGGCCGCGAACACGAGCATCGAAAATGATGACATCCCTTGGGATTCCATCGCGATCCATCAGGCCCTACTGGCAGGCATGCTGTCGCATCTCGGCGTCCGGGAAGCGGAATCGCGCGAATTCCTCGGTGCCCGCAACGCCAAGTTCATGATCTTCCCCGGCTCCTCGCTCGCGAAGAAACCACCGCGCTGGGTGATGGCCGCGGAACTGGTCGAGACATCGCGGCTGTGGGGTCGGATGGCGGCCCGCGTCGAACCGGAATGGGCCGAACAGCTCGCCGGAGATCTGGTGAAACGCATCTACTCCGAACCGCATTGGTCCATCAAGCGCGGCGCCGCCCGCGCCTATGAGCGTGTCACCCTCTACGGCGTGCCGCTGGTCACCGGCCGCCCCGTCGACTACGGCGAGATCGATCCGGAGCTGTCGCGGGAACTGTTCATCCGGCATGCCCTGGTGCAGGGCGAGTGGCAAACCCGCCACGAGTTCTTCCACCACAATCGCGAATTGCTGGACGACGTTGCCAATCTGGAGCATCGCGCCCGCCGCCGCGACATCCTGGTCGACGATGAGGTGCTGTTCGAGTTCTATGACCGCCGCATCCCCGCCGACATCGTGTCAGTGCGGCATTTCGACAGCTGGTGGCGCACCGCGAAGCGCAGAGATCCCGAGCAGCTGGACTTCTCGACCGACACCGTGGTCAACGAGGGCGCCGCGACCCAGGATCCGACCGACTTCCCCGACGCCTGGCGCCAGGGCGAGTTGAGCTTCCCGCTCACCTATCAATTCGAGCCAGGCAACGACGACGACGGTGTCACCGTCCGCATCCCGGTCGAACAGCTGGCCCACGTGCGGGCCGTCGGTTTCGACTGGCTGGTGCCCGGCATGCGCGAAGAACTTGCCACTGCATTCATCAAGACCCTGCCGAAGGCGCTGCGCCGCACCGTAGTTCCCGCACCGGACTTCGCGGCCGCCGCGCTGTCGGCACTCACCCCGCGCGCGGAGCCGCTACGCACCGGCCTCGCCCGGGAACTGTCGCGACTCGGCTCAGTCACGATCACGCCGAACGATCTCGACCCCGCCGCACTGCCGGACCATCTGCGCATGACCTTCGCCGCCACCGACGCGACAGACCGCACCTTGGCCAGCGGCAAGAGCCTCACCCAGCTGAAAACCCAACTGGCCGAGCAGGTTTCCGCCTCCGTCGCGCGCGCCACCGCAGGAGCCGAACGCGCCCCCGCGGCGGTATGGACCTCGGAGTCGCTCGGCACGGTCGAGCCCACCGTGCGACGCGAGGTCGCCGGGCAGACCGTCACCGGTTATCCGGCGCTGGTGCCGGAGGGCGAGGGCGTCGCGGTGCGGGTGCTCAGCTCCCCCGCCGAACAGGCCGCGGCGATGCGCGCGGGCACCCGAGCACTGGTGCTGCGCGCGATACCCACCTCGCCGCGCGCGGTAAGCGCGGGCCTATCGCAAGCGGAACGCCTTGCGCTGAGTCAGAATCCGTACGGTTCCCTGGACGCACTCGTCGAGGACTGCCGCGCCGCCGCCGCCGACGAACTCATCACCGCCGCAGGCGGTCCCGTCCACAGCCCGGACCGCTTCGACGCCTTGGTCTCCACCATCCGGCCCAAGCTTGCCGAGGCGGTCTCGCGGCTGGTGCGATTGGTGGTGCCCGTACTAACTGGGGCACACCGGCTTTCGGTGGCGCTCACGGAGACCACCGACCGCGATATCGCCGATGACGTCCGACACCAATTGGGCGACTTGGTGTTTCCCGGCTTCGTCTCCGAATGGGGCAGTACACGGCTACGCGAACTACCGCGCTACCTACAGGCCGCGACCGTTCGCCTGGAATCACTCCCCGGCTCCGCCGTCCGTGACCGCCAGGCCACCATCGAACTCGAACGCGCCCTGGCCGCCTACGACCGGCTCGTCGCCGTACTTCCGGAGAATCGCAAGCACGCACCGGCCGTCACCGAAATCTGGTGGATGATCGAGGAATTCCGCGTCAGCCTGTTCGCCCAGAAGCTCGGCACGCCGTATCCGGTGTCCGTCAAGCGCATCGAGAAGGCGATCGACCAAGTTCGCCGCTAAGCCACGCCGTTGTTCCAGCATCCCGGCAGTACCGAGTTGCCGACACTCTGGCCGCGGGCCGCTCCGAAGTCGTCTATCACCTTGCCCGCGGCGAACGACTGAACGAGCGCGAGTAATTTGCTGGTTCCTCGGCTTGCCGCACAACTCCGGGCCCGGCCTACCTCCATCACGGCGCTGCTGTACTGGCGCCGCCTGGTATTCCTCGGGCTGATCCGTCGAGCGACACGGATCAGTCGGCGCTCGCCGCCACCGTCGCTTCGTCCCGATGCTTCCGCAGGTCCGCGATCTCCCGCTCGAAGTCGTCGGCCGAGGTGAACGAGCGGTAGACAGACGCGAAGCGAAGGTAGGCGACCTCGTCGAGATCGCGCAGCGGGCCGAGGATGGCAAGACCGACTTCGTGGCTGGGCACCTCCGGCGAGCCCGTGGCCCGCACGGCGTCTTCTACCTGCTGAGCCAGCAGGTTCAGCGCGTCCTCGGCGACCTCGCGGCCCTGGCAGGCGCGACGCACACCGCGGATGACCTTCTCGCGGCTGAACGGTTCGGTGACGCCGCTGCGCTTGACCACAGACAGAATCGCCGTCTCCACCGTGGTGAACCGCCGCCCACACTGCGGACAGGAACGGCGACGGCGGATGGCCGCGCCTTCCTCGGCCTCACGCGAGTCGACGACCCGCGAGTCAGGGTGTCGGCAGTACGGGCAATGCATCCGAGAGATCCTTCGTCGATGCGGGCGCTCGCGTCCGGGCCGGGCGCCGATCAGGGTGACCGTTCCGGGGAGCACGAGTGCAGGGGTCTAGACCTATACCTCCATAGCACTTCGAGGATACCCGTGCCGGGCTAGGGGCCTTTCCCCGCGTCACTCGCCGATCTGCCACTGCGTGGTCATGTCCGCGATCAGGTCGGGCAGGCGCGCGATCATCCGGCCGTGGGCGAGCTTGTTCCAGAACGACTCACCGAGCACCGCGGCGGTAAACGGCGGATTGCTTTCCATGTCGACGTGGCGCGGCACCAGATCACCGGTGATGCAGGTCCAGCGGTCATCCCGGTCGGCCCAAGTGAAGTCCGGCGGCGGGGTACGCAGCGCCAGGGTTCTTCCACCGACATCGGCGCGCACCGTCGCAGGCGCGAACACTGCCGGTGCCCGCACACCGGGCACGGCGGGCTTGCCCGCCACGGTGCTCACGTAGGTGAGCACCCGGCCGATCGTGCCGCGGCCCGCCGAGGTCGCATCCCACCGATCGGCGATGACCCCGTAAATTCGGCCACCATTCGTGGCGGATCGGCACGCGACCATCCGCCACCCTGCCCAGTACTAGCGCGGCACCCCGGCGACATCCGGAATGGTCTGCTGATCGCCCTGCTGTTCGACCACCGCGGGCACCGTCGTCGACCGGCCGTTGTCGAACGTGCCCGCCCGCAGGTGCGCCAATCCGATCAACGCCGTGACGAGCAGCGCACTCAGCAACGCCGACACCGCGAGCACCGCGAAACCGACCTGCGCCTGCTCGACCCGCTCCATCGGATGCGGACCCTGCGCCTGCCGTGGCGCGGGCGTCCGCACCGGGCCGCGCCCATACAGCGCCACCGCGCAACGCGGCCGGTTCTCGCGCGGCCGCCGATCGGCCACCGACCGGCGCGCAGGATCGAGCGTCCGTACGCCGCCGCGGCGCGGACGCTGCACGCGCGGAACAGAATCGAAGCCGAGGTCGACCTCCGCGTCACTCCCGGCCGATTCGAGGGCGACGGTCGCGCCGATTTTGCTGACATCGCTGATCGCTGTGCTCATCGGACAAACCTCCGTGGTGGGCTGCTGGCTGGAGACTCGATGGGGTAGCTGTTCGCTCATATGTTCGAAGAACTTGTCTTCGATTTCTACCAGAAGGCACCGACAAAGTCAGCAGAAACGCCCGACATGCCTCGAACAGATGTTTGAAACATCGGCGCGGCCGGACTAGATTCGTAAGACGAAACCAACGACAGGTGAAGGGCGGTTGCGGTGACCCACACAGACGACACGGGCGACGAGAGCGTAGGAGGCACCGGCCCATCCGGGGCCGGGGCGGATCTCACCGTGCGTCAGCGCAAGGTACTGGAGGTCATCCGCGCCTCGGTGAGCGAGCGCGGCTACCCGCCGAGCATCCGAGAGATCGGCGACGCGGTCGGGCTGACCTCCACCTCATCGGTTGCCCACCAACTACGCACGCTGGAGCGCAAGGGCTTCCTGCGCCGCGACCCGAATCGTCCACGCGCCGTGGACGTTCGCGGTCTCGACGAAGCAGTCCGGGCCGTGACCAGCCTGTCCTCGGTCGAGGACGCCGATCCCGGTCGCCCGACACCGACTTTCGTCCCCGTCCTCGGCCGGATCGCGGCCGGTGGTCCGATCCTCGCCGAGCAGGCGGTCGAAGATGTCTTCCCACTCCCCCGCGAATTGGTCGGCGACGGCTCGCTGTTCCTACTGAAGGTCGTCGGCGAATCGATGATCGAAGCCGCGATCTGCGACGGCGACTGGGTGGTCGTACGCCAACAGAACGTCGCCGACAACGGCGACATCGTAGCCGCGATGATCGAGGGCGAAGCCACCGTCAAGACGTTCAAGCGCACCGGCAAGGACGTCTGGCTGATGCCGCACAACCCGCTGTTCGAACCGATCCCGGGCAACGACGCGCGGATCCTCGGCAAGGTCGTCACGGTCATCCGCAAGATCTGAGCACGAAAGTTGTTGCGGTGCACGGGCTCCCGCGCACCGCTTACCGCGTCTGTGGCATGGTCGACCAGAAGTCAGCGTGGTGGTCGGCGGCGTAGGTGTCGATGAGGCGACTTCCGTCGGGGCGAAACGAGATGACCTGGGGTGCGGCAGGATCGTAGGCGGGGATGGGTTCCAGTCCGGCCGGATTCGGAGTGCCGCCGATCGTGAAACGACTCCAATACCTTCGCATTTCACCGGCGAGCCGCTGTTGGTCAGGGGTCATCGCGACCCTGTAGAGCCAGCTCAGGTCGCGGATACTGAACAGGGAGCACAGCTCGCTGGCGTGAAAAGCGCCGAGGGGGAAGGTGGATGACGGCCCGAGTGGTGCGGGATCGTCGAACGTGTACACGTAGCTCGGGGTTGTGGCGACTCAGCGCCGCGGATTCGACGGTCAGCCCGGACAGCACCCGGTCGGTCCGGGCCCGAGTGCGCGCGAGCGCAGGCTGCGGGTAGGCCGACAGCGGATATTGCCGTTCGACGCTGTCGATCTGCTCCGGTGTCAGATCCGACATGGCGTTGGCAAGTGCTTCACGGTAGCCGTCGACGGTCAGCGGCTTGCCCAGCGGGACACCGTATTTCATGTACATCTCGTCATGGTTCGCACCGACGAGGATCGGCACCTGCGGTATCGCCCCATTCCGCACCACCGCCAGTGGGCTGTTCGGCAGCAACTCTCCACCGACCACCGTCTTGGTGACCGGGTCCCCCACCAATGTATCGACCGGCAGCTCGCGCAGACACTTCGCGGCATCCGGGCCGGAGCAGCCGTGCCGCGACGCGTACGCATCACCGTCGCGTTCCGCCTGAGCCACCAGGACGCCGTCTACACACGGACCGCTCTGCATGATCGCGGCCTGGAACAGCCCGCGCGAGCTGGGCGCGGCGAGCTGGGCGCACACCGCGATGGCGCTCGCAGACTCACCGGCGGCGGTGACCCGGCCCAGATCGCCCCCCAAAGGCAGCAATATTGCGCTGCACCCACCGCAATGCGGTCTGCTGATCGCGGAGACCGTAATTGCCGGACCCGGAGCCGTCGTCGAGTGCGCCAGCGGCCAGGAACCCGAGAGCGCCGAGCCGATAATTGATGGTGACCACAATGACGTCACCATTTCCGGCAGATCAACGGCACCGGCTGTCCTTTCGCGGATGCCAGCACCACGATCGCGCGCCGCACCCGCACCGGCTGCTTGCTCATGCGGGTGATCTGCTGCAGTTTGCGGCCTTCCTCCGGGGTTACCGGCCGGACGAACACTTCTGGCTTACGAGCCACGACACCACCTCGACCAGCAGCATCACTGCCGGTGGAGCCGACCAGCAACCCGGCACCCCGATTACCCGATCGGGCTGGCGGGCTGCTGGTCGGATCTGCCGGCGCGGTGTGTGGGAGGGCGACGTCGAAGCTGGGTGTGGCGTATTCACCTAGCGTCAGCCGTCTGGGCAGGCCTCAAACAGCTCTATTGCCGCCAATAAGCAACCAATGGTTGCACGATGGCGGGTGGTCGGCTAGCGTGATGTGCAACCAAACGTTGCATATGGAGGAAGAGTGAAGAGTATGGAGTACGGCAGCATCGAACGAGAGATCCACGTCGACGCCTCGCCCGAGGTGGTCTTCGAGGTCGTCAGCAGCCCGGAGCACATCTCGGAATGGTGGACCGATGATGCCGAGGTCGAAGCGACTCCCGGCGCGGTCGGTGAGCTTGTCTGGGGCGAGCGGGCAGAGGTCGTCCCGATCACCGTGGTGAACGCTGAGCCGCCTCGATTGTTCTCGTTCCGCTGGTGCTATCCCGAGGGCAAGGTCGACGACTCCGCCAACTCGCTGCTGGTCACCTTCGAGCTCACCCCGTCGGGGACGGGCACCAGGATTCGGCTCACCGAGACCGGGTTCCGGGAGATGGGCTGGGAGGCCGCGAAGTTGGCGGAGCAGTACCGCGAACACAGCGTCGGTTGGGACACCTTTGTTCCCCGACTCGGGGAGTACCTCGCGCGGCTGGTGTCAACCCCATGACCGCCCCCGCCGTCGACGACGACCTGTGGTCCGCGGTCGGGGATCCGACCCGTCGGCGGATGCTCGACCTGCTCCTGGCGGATGGCGATGGCACGGCCACCAGCCTCAGTGAGCAGCTGCCCGTGACACGGCAGGCCATCGCGAAACATCTCGGCGTGCTCGACCGCGTCGGCTTGGTACACGCCACGCCTGCCGGGCGAGAGAGGAGGTACCGGGTGGACGAGGCGCAACTTGCTCGCGCGGTCGCGCAGTTGTCCTCGGTGGGGGCAGCGTGGGACGCCAGGCTCCGGCGTATCAAGCGGATCGCCGAGGCTATTCAGCGCAGGAAAGACCAGCGCGACATACAGCAGTGAATTCATGAAGGTCATACGAGAACCCACACTGGAAAGAAGAATCGAAAATGGTAGACATCCTGCACAGGGTCGGAATCAAATCGTCGGTGGCCGAGGTCTACGCGGCCTTGACCACCGCCGAGCGACTTGCCAGCTGGTGGACGACCAACACCCAAGGCGAAGGCAACGACCTCGGCGACGTGCTCCAATTCGGGTTCGGGGCCGGTGGATTCGACATGAAGGTCCTCGAGCTTGACCCAGGCAAGCGCGTGCTGTGGGAGGTGGTCGACGGACCCGAAGAATGGATCGGCACACATGTGGACTGGGACCTCGATCAGGTCGACGACTACACCATCGTTCTCTTCAATCACCAAGGTTGGAAGGAGCCGGTGGAATTCATGCACCACTGCAGCACCAAGTGGGCGGTCTTTCTGATGAGCCTGAAGTCGCTGATCGAAACCGGGAAAGGCGCTCCGGATCCCCACGACGTCAAGATCGACAACTGGAACTGACGTTCGGAAGGGAATCCGGGGTCTCTCGCATCGTCGCGGGAGTCACGACAGGATCTCCACCGGCAGCATCGCTACCGGTGGAGATGGCGTCGTGCAGCGGCCCGAAACCCCGATTACCCGATCGACCTACTGGACGAGGCACTAGCGACGCCACCGGTGGCCATTCGGACTAGCGACACCGTGACAATGACGCTCATCGAGGACAATATCGACGCACGGTGGCTGATCAGCGACGCCAAAATGCGCTGACAGTCGGGGCTAGATACGACGTAGGGTATAGCTCGCCTCGGGTGAGTTGTCAGCCGGCAAGCGTGTAGTCGCTTTGTGATTGCTGGTATCGGCTGTCGTGGGTGCGGTCGTGTTCTCGGTGCTGGTGGTAGCGCCAGTATTCGTTGAAGTCGCCGTTGCTGGTGACGGCGCGCGGCCGCGGGATGGCTTCGGCTCCGGCCAGGCCCCAGTGGGCGCCGGTGATGTCGAGACGGTCGGCGACCAGATGCCGGCATGCGCCCTCGATGACGCCGGTGACGATGGGCAAGGCGTGGGCAAGGGCGAGGTCGTAGCGCAAGTGGTCGGCGAGGCTGGTGAGGTAGTCCGCACACCGGTCGGCTCCGGCGCGTTCGCTCTGGTTATAGCCGAAAGTGGTTGCACGGCGAAGGATTCCGTCAGCATCCCCACTGATGAGAGTGCATGAAGGGGTGGCTGGGTCGTGGTCCCTGAGTGAAGCACATCCGCGCAACGTCGATCCCGCAACAACGTACTGAAACGCCGCGTACCGCGCGTTCTGATGGTCGTCGCCCCGTGTGTAGGCGGTGCCATCAGCAGTTGCCGATTCGTCGACGATGTTGTCAGGTACCGATGCGATGCAGGCAGAACGACACCGGCGGCGACGCGGGTGTTCACCTGGTACGCCCCCGGCGTCGAGCACGGCACCTTCCGCAACCGGTACAGGTGCGCGTACTCGTTCTCCGGGAACTCGGTCACCGCAACAGCGCATGGGGTTGCGCGTTCTCTCCGGATGGCGTGCTCGCGACCGCGGGCCACGACGGCACGGTTTGGTTGTGGCGGTGTACTGATGGCTCGGAATCGGCCGTCCTGAGCGGACCGGGTCCGCCGGTGCGCGTTCTCGGCGGACGGACGGCTGCTTGCCACCGCGAGCAGTGACCGCACCGTCCGCCTATGGGATGTCCGTACGCACCGCGCGGTGAAAGTGATCACCGGCCACCAGGAGTGGTTGGACGGCTGCGCCTTCTCCCCGGACGGCAGTGTGCTGGTGACCACCGGATTCGACATGAAGGCACGGTTGTGGCGCGCTCCCGAGTGGACCGAGGTGGCCGTGCTGTCAGGTCACACCGACTGTGTAACAGGCTGCGCCTTTTCCCCGGACGGAGTTCTGGTGGCCACCGTGTCCGATGACCAGACGGCACGGATCTGGCGGGTCGCGACCGGCGAGATCGAGGCAGTTCTCCGCGGCCACACCGGGTGGGTCGAGAGCAGCGCGTTCTCGCCGGACGGCAGCCTGCTCGCCACCGTCAGCAGCGATCAGACGGTGCGGTTGTGGAACATTGCCACAAATACCTGCCACTGCGCGCTGCGGCTCGCCGCGCCCCTACTCGGCGTCACCTGGCATCCGGACGGCACGCTACTGTGCGCCGTCGGGGACGCCGGGATCTACATGCTCGCCTACCATCCCTAGCCGCCGATGTTGCGGGGCGACCCTCCAGGAGAAATGGCCATGGTCCACTATCGAGCGCTGACTTCAGCAGGGAGCACTGCAGGGCGGCGCGTCTACATCCACAAATACTCGTTCCGATGCCTCATCGCACAGGCGCCCGACCTGGGCAGGGAGATGTGCGACGTGCTGGCTCAGGTGCGAGCTGCGAAGCTGATCCACCATCACCTCGTCGAAACCGGCGGCATCCTCGGCCTGGTGCGCCCTGTGATCGCGGACGAGTTCGCCGACACGTTCCCCTGGAAGGCACCGCTGTCGTCGTTACTGCGCCGGATGGCATACCGGCCGTGCTTCCCGCGTGACCGGGCGACCGTACTGCCGGTACTCATACAGAAGGAATGCGTGGTGGCGTCCTGCTCCGAGGCCGGCTACTACACATTCGCCACCGGAGAAGCTGCGGCGAGACGCATGTTCGCCGACCACGTGCCGATGGCGGACTTACAGCGCTCGCTTGCCGCGGGCTGTGGGCCTGCGGACCTGACCGTCATCAGAGGCCGCAGCCTAGTTCTCATCGACCTCCGGCTCGGAGTGGGCCGGGTCGGCCACCAGTACGCGGAAACACTGGCTACCAGCCGGGCCGATGGCGAAGGAGCTGACGAGATCGACGCGGTCAGCCGTGCCTCCTGTCTATTGCGGGTGCAACAGGTCGCCGATTCGATGCTGCCTCGTGCCACCGACGATGAACGGCGCGTACTCGGCGAGTTGATCGCTTCGCTGCGTCGCTCATTCCAGCTGATGAACAGCCTGTAGAGGGTTGCGGCGGGATGAGCCAACCGAAGGTCGACCAGGTATGGGGCAAGATGGATGCCCTGCTCCGGGAGTGGGAGAAGGAGCGCGGCTACTCCGGCGTCGCTGTCGTCGTACGCGGTGGGGTGCGGGAGTTCGAGGGCTGTTACGGGCTGGCGAACCGGTCCGATGGTGTTCCCGTATGCCCAGAAACCCGCTTCGGCCTGGCGTCGGTGACCAAGATGTTTACCGCCGTCGCCGTGGCTCGACTCGTGCGCAGCGGACAGGTCTCCTTCAACACTCCCGTGGAAGAAATACTCCCCCCAGACCGGCGCCCGGCCATGTTGCGCCCTGACGTTACCGTCCACCATCTGCTCAGCCACACCTCTGGCATCGCCGACTACTTCGAGGAGGGCAACGGGCTGTCGGCTGACTATGCGGCGTTGTGGACAGACCGGCCTAATTACCGCATCCTGCACCCGGCCGACTTTCTGCCGCTGTTCGCGAATTTCCCACCACACCGGCCACCTGAGCAACAGTTCCAGTACTCCAACGCTGGCTACATCATGCTCGGGCTGATCATCGAAGAGATCGCTCAGGCGCCATACATCGAGGTCGTCACCGAGTCCGTCCTAGAAGCGGCGGGCCTCACCGCGACCGGCTTCTTCGCCTTGGACGAGGTCCAACGACGCGTAGCGATCGGCTACCTGTCACCGCGCGAACCGGGCGGGCCGTGGCGGTCGAACATCTACTCGATCCCGTCGGTAGGCGGTTCCGACGGCGGAGCCTTCTCGACCGCCACCGACCTCGACAGATTCCTGCGAGCCTATGCCGACGGCAGCATGCTGGGTAAGCAGTTACGGACAGCCATGCTCACGCCACGATGTGTGGTGGCCGAGGGTATAGCCATGGGCTACGGCGCCTTCCTGTACGGCCAAGGCCGATTCGGGCACGCGGGCAACGATCCCGGCTACGAGGTCATGATCCAGCACATTCCGGAGTGCGACACAAACGTAATCGCCTTGAGCAACGTGAACGGCTTTGCAAACCAGACTGGCACCCTCCTGATCAGGACAGTGCTGGAAAGTTTCTAGTAGGTTGGATATCCGGGCCGCTCGGCCGGACGCTGGTCACACGGGCAGACAACGGCGAGACCACAGCTCGCCGATGCGCGACCCCGAACTCGTTGACACCGCTGAAAATTCGTCAGCACTTGCTAACCCTGACAGACAAAGTGTGTATGACGGCCGGCACGTCGTGCTCGAGCAGGTCGACGACGAGTATCTCGACCCGCTCGCCAAGCGACATCGAGTACGGACTGGTCGCAGCGGTCCAGATGGGCTCACTCGAGCGTGGTCGTGACCTCGCGAGCCAGCTGCGGATCGGCATCGTCCACATCAACGACCCCGACCCTCAACAACGACGCCGTCATCACGCCGTTCGGCGGCACCGGTGTCTCCGGTAACGGCAGCCGGTTCGGCTCGCAGAGCAGCTTGGACGAGATCACTCAATCGCAGTGGGTCACCTATCGCGAGCAGGCGCACGCGTTCACATTCCAGCGCCAGCACCAGAGTCACTGAGGCTTATTCACAGGCCAGTTGATAGAAGTGCAGGCCGATGACCGCGGAAATGGTTTGTGTGAAGGTGTCGAGGGGTCGTCGGTAGTCGACGTGCATGAATTCGCCAGGTCTTGAAGTTGGCGATTGCTCGTTCGACTCGGTAGTGACGGCCCTCGCCGAAGTTCCCCACCCCTGCTCACCGGATTTCCTCACCTGTGGGCGGGGTCGGTGTAGCGGACATGGGCGCAGCACAGTTGGTGGGCGGCATCGACATAGGTGTCATACGGCGCCGAAATCGAAGCTATCCCGGTCCCAGGTCTGTTTCAGCGTGCGCCGCACGTCTGCTACGAACCCATCGAAGGCGCCCACATCGCCGGTATCGAGCGGCAACGCGACCGCGCTACCGCCCGACTCCTTGGCCGCGGCGACTACGGATTCCGCCTCCGCCTCGTTCGAGCGCGAACAGGCCCCGGTTGCTCGTCTCCGTGCAGACCCGCATCGTCGCCTCATCCGGGAACGTGCGGGCGAGATATCGCGAGACCTGTTGCGGTGACCAATTTTCGGCCAGCTTGTCCCGGATGGCGGCACGCAGCTGTTTGTTTACGCGGATACCGCATTCCTTCGGTCGTTTCCGCCGTGTGCTCCCAGGGCTGGCATCGGCTGTCGGGTTTGCTGTTGCGTTCGATCTCCCGGTAGACGGTATGGAAGCTCTTGCCTATCAAGGCGGCGATCTGTTCGACCGGCAGTTCGGCCTGCAGGCCATCCGCGATGGCGATCCGGTCGTCGTGGGTGAGGAAAGGCGGCGAGATCGGTCCTGGGTCCGGTACAAGCATCCCGCCGGCATCGAGGAACCACAGCGATCCGCAGCTGGTTGACACTCCGACAATGCGCGCCGCCGCAGCGCCTTTCATCCCCGCCTGATCACTCGAAGTACTGCTTTTCGCCGAGGTCGGCATCCGGTTATTTCCACCACGCGGCATCCGAACATCCACTTCCGGGTGACGTTCACAACCACCGATAGAACTCGAGCCTCGCCCCCGTATGCGCCAGCCCTCCATACGGATGCCACCGCCCAGCCCTGCGAACCGCCTTCGCGCTACGCACGGTCTGGTGCGAGGACACCGACACCACCGATGTGCGCCTCCGACAGTAAATCGGTGATCGTGACACACAACCGCGCGCTGACCTCGACCAACCCGGACATCAACGCTTGCGCTAGTTCTGGGCCGGTCGCTTGGATTCCTACCGGCGTCGGCTGCAACCCCACGATCTGTAGCCGACACACATACCCCAGACCAGTGGCGGTCGACGGAAGCCGCTGCGGCTCACCAACAATCACGAGTACGGACCGACCGTTCAGCTGAATCTCCCTGGTGGCCAGCACTCTTCCAACCCCGACAGTCCTAGCGGGCGGAACCGAGATACCGGCATCCGCCGTCGTCGGTGTGGGCATTGTGTAGGTCATTGTCGTGCCTCTCGGTTGGTGGATGGAACGGTTTGCCCTCGCTGTAAGGGGCGGGATCATTTGTCGTCGGGGTTGAGTACGAGGAAGACGGCGCCGGCGGCGGCGCCCGCGATGAGTTGGGCCGCCAGGCACACCCACAGCGTCGGCCAGGCGAACATCCCCATCACGGCCGCACCGAACGTGACCGCCGGATTGAACGCCCCACCAGAGATCGCGGCGACCGCGAATGCCCCTGCCGCCACGGTGAACCCGATCGCCAGCCCGTAGAAAGAATTGTCACCACCACCACTGCCGCCAGCAGCCCGGCAACGAGCTGCGCAACCCATTACCCGGGGGCAGCGCGCATGCCGATCCGCTACCGCACCAGCACCGCCAACGCCACCGCAGGGTTGTAATGTCCACCAGACACGTGCCCCCCGGCGTAGATCATCACCATCAGGACCGCACCCGATCGCCAGCGGGGCGAGCCGGCTGCCGCTGCCTACGGCAGCCCCCACCGTGAACACCAGAAAGAACGTCCCGATCAGCTCCACGGCGTACCGCGCATTGCCCCGACGGGCAGTGGTCGCCCCGCTGGTTTCTGTTGCTGCGCAAGTGGGAGCTTCGGTCGCTTCCTGGGATGTGACCATGTCTCAACTCCTCGAATTGCCCTCTTAGACTCCCAGAATTGCCCTTCCCACCAGCCGGTGTCGTCAGTGCTAACCGCCATCGGCCTCCCACCAGCCCCACTCCGCGGGTACCTGCTAACTGCAAATCAGCCCAGGCCCACGCGCCCGGCGCGCCGCTGTCGAAGTTGCGCTCGAAACCGATCAGTCTGCGGCGGCCTCGCTGGTCGAGGCTGGCCCCGCCCAGCGCGGCGATGCCGTATTCGGTGGCTTGGCCGCCCAAGGATGACCAGTAGCATCCGGCGATGGTTTCGCTGGCGGCCTGGCCCATCAGGTCGACTTCGGTGGCCGCATTGATCGACGCGCAACGGCGGCCGACCTCGGCATCGACCTCGACTGACCAACCCGTCCTCGACCCTTCGGAGGTCTCGTGCATTCCCCCGCACCCTCACCGCAGGCCGATACGCGTGCCCTGCGGCGATCCTCGCGCGCGCCGCGCTGACCGCCGCACCTGCTGCGGGGGTTCACGATCTGCTGGCCGCTCACGGTGTGGAGGACGCCGCCGCACAGCTGGCCGCACGCGAGGTCGCCGTCGACGCGCCCGGCGGATCTGCGTGGCCGGGCCGCCCGCGACCCCGAGCAGATCACCGCGCTGGGAGGACGGCTGCTTACCCGTGATGACGCGGAATAGCCCCGCGCACTGGACGATCTCGATGCCCTGTATGTCCGCGGTCACAGCCCGATCGTGTTCTTGGGTGTGGTGCCGAACTGAATCGGTTCGCGTGGTAAAACATCGCTGTAGTCGGGTCGCGGGCCGCCATCGACTACGGCATCCGCGTCGCATCCGATGTCGCTGGCGATCTGGCCGGCCTGCCATATCCAGCCGGTCTCCTGGGCCATAACCCGATACGGAGGGGCCAAACGTGCGGTGTTTTCACCGCCCATCAGGAAGACCCGGCCGAGACCGGGTCTTCCTGGTTGAATCGTGCACTTATGAAATCGATCCAGGTGGCGTCGACTCCGCGTATTTGCGTCCTTTTCCGCGGAGTGTTGCCGGGAAGTTGGGTTATGAGGCCGGAACTGTGGGCGGCGTGAGAAGGCCTTCGGCGACGCCGACCGCTGCACCGATAGCCGCGCCGATAGCGATGGCAGGGGAAGCGACGAACAGGTAGCCGATGGCGGCGCCGAAAATGGTAGTAGCTACCGTCCCGGTCGGAAACATCGGAATGCCGGCGATGGCGCCGGAGACCGCGCCGATAACCGCTCCGATCGAGGCGACCGGGGCAGCCACCATGCTGCCTACCGAGGCGCCGATCGCGGTGGCGCCGAGTACGTCCGCCGCGATGCGGTCAGAGCGCGATGGCTCGAAGCCTGCCGAATCCAAGGTCTGCGCGATGCCCGCTTCCGGGCCAGCGATCGCGTCGTTGATCTGCTTGCCCTGCTCGGAACTCAGCCAGTCCGGCCTGCCGATCACGACGTCGCCGACGCGCAGCGTGCCGGGGGGCGCCCCGATCGGTGCGACCGCGGGGGCCGAGGCGGCGGGGTTGGGCAGGTGCAGGCGCTGCGGAACGATGGGAGCGAGCACGCCTGGGTCCGGCATCGGCCGGTTGGTGCTCAAGTCGTTGCGGCCGGCGGAAACCGGGGGCGTGGGGCGAGCGGCGTCGGGGGGTACGACACCGGGGTCCGCAGGAGCGGCCCCGGGCGGCACGGCACCAGTGTCCGCAGGATCGGCGACCGGGGCCACGGCGACGACGGCGGGCACCGGTCCGAACGGAATCTGGATGGAAATCTCCGGCGCCAGCGGATCGGCGGTGGCGGTCACGGCGCCGAACACAGTCACCGACAGCGGGATCGCGCTCGCGACGACGAGGGAGGCGGCGCGACGATAGAAGGGGTGTGCTGGTATTTTGGGTCCTTTTTTGTCCATGGGCTTACCACCTCATTCTGAACAGGAGATATACCGACCTTTCTAGTTCGGTACGAAACGCCTTCGGGATGACGAAGATCGGCATGGATTTCTTTCCGGTCGGTCGGTTGTCAGCACCAGTTTCACGTTCTTGTCCGCGAAGAACTGCACCGCGCCGCCGTGCTCGGCCCAGCCGTTGTTGCCCTGTTCCGCGTTTCGGCCGTCGAGCATAAACACCGTCGGGCGAGGTTTACTCCGATCGGCGGGCAGAAACATCTGCACCTGCACGAGGCGGCCCATCGCCGGTGAGGTTACATACACCCGCAGCCAGCGGTCGGTGATCGAGTCGATGTGGTCGATCACTGCCGGGCCCGGAAGGTACGTGCTCTTAGGCGGCGGCTCAGAGTTTCCCGAGGACCCGGAACTCGGTGGTGGCGTCAGCGGTTCCGCACCCGCAGGCAAAGGCGCGACCACCGCCACGCACAGCAGCAATGTCGCGGTTGCGACGATGTCGACAACCCGGCGCCGCGATCGACCACGAACGCAGCGGCGGAACCGGACAGGAGATTGTGGCGTGGTCAAACATGGCTCCAGACGCACAGATCATGCCGCTGAACAACGGCCCGTTACTCTACGGTACATGATCACGCTATGCCACGTAGTGTCGGTCGTCAGCGATGCCATGGCACATGCTGCTGGCGCGGTTCATGCCGCGCACGAGCATGGTGGTCGCGGCGGGATCACCGATCGTGATCTCGATGGGTTCGAACCCGCTCCTCTTTTCGACACAGCTCGGCGGCAACGGCCAGCGCCCCGTTGGATTGTTCAGTCGCTCAGCAGAATTCGTTTTGCGGAGCATGTCGGAGTTTGGCTCGTCCGAACATCTGTCGCTGATCATCAACGAGGCCCGGTGGCGGCGATGTTGTGCGCGCGATGAACGTCGGGTTCAAACCAGTGACCAGTGGTTTCGGAAGACCTTCCCATCGCTTCCCACCGTTGGCAGTAACGCCGTCCGGTTCGGCAGATGTGCTGCTTTAATTTGTAGCAAATGCGGCGAATAACCCGGACCAGAGTCATTTTATTTGTGTGCGCCGCGTTGGCTCTGGCGTTGCTGCCGGGGGAGGCCGTGGCGGACGAGGCGGGCAGCGATCCCGACGGCCGGTCGGCAACCTCTACCACTTTCACGCCGGCCGATTTCCGTGCGGCGCCGTATCTGGGCAACGGACGGATCGGCTCCACGATCCCGCCGAGCGGAGCCGGATATCAAGGCTACGGCGACGCGATGCGCGGGTCGTTTCCATTGTGGCAACCTCGCTACACCGGCACCTTTCTGGCCGGTTTCTACGCGCGGCAAACCGGCTCCTACAACAACACGCAGGTGATCGCGGCGTTGCCCGCCTGGTCCGGCCTCGCGGTCACGGTGGGAGACCGAACCTACCAGCCCGACGTCGACCCGACGACGGTGAGCAACTACCAGCAAACATTGAATTACCGTGACGCAATGGTCACGACACGCACCACCTGGTCGCCCGACACCGGGCGTCAGCTGGATCTGACCTACCAGACGTTCGTGTCCCGCTCCCAGCCGAACCTCGCGGTCCAGCGGCTGACCGTGACCCCACAATTCTCCGGCGAACTCGCCGTCACCGACCTCATCGACGGTGCCGCCGCCCGACGGGTCGCACCGGTCGCATCCTCCGCCGACCCGACCGGCAGACAGAGCACGGTCGGGGTTCGAGCCGAGGGCACCGACGACACGGCGTTCGTCGTCTCCACTGTCGACACCCCGGACGCGACCACCGGCACCGCGGTGGTCGCCCCCGGCGCCGACACGGCCGGACTGCGGTTCGGCGTCGCCGTCGAGGCGGGTCATTCGTACACGTTCACCAAGTATGTGGGCATCGCCTCCACCGACGACGGCGCCGACCCGCGGGAGATCGCCACCGCCGCGTCCCGCGCGGGCCGTGCACAGGGCTTCGCCGGGGAGTACGCCGACCACACCCGGGCGTGGCAGCAGCTGTGGCAGCCCTCGATCGAGATCCCCGGCCGCGACGACTACCAGGGTTGGATTCGGGCGGCGTTGTATTCGGTGCTGTCCAGCGTGCGAGAAGGCCAGCGTTGGTCCGTACAGCCCGCAGGGCTGGCATCCGACGACTACGGCGGCCTGACCTTCTGGGATGCCGAGACCTGGATCTTCCCCACCCTGCTCGCGCTGTATCCCGGACTGGCGCGCACCGTCGTGGACATGCGCGCCGAGGCCCTTCCCCAAGCTCGAGCCAACGCACGCGCGTACGGACTGCAGGGCGCGCTATTTCCGTGGGACGACGGCCCGGCACAGCACTGCGCGACACCGGCGGTGTGCGGGCTGGGCGAGGAGCATCTGAACAACGAGATCGTGCTCGCCCAGTGGCAGTACTACCTGGCCACCGGTGATGAGCAGTGGCTCAGCCGCAGCGGTCTGCCGGTGATCACCGCGATCGCCGACTATCTGACAGCTCGCGTCGGGCCGAAACTACCCGACGGCAAATACCACTATGCCCCGGCAGCCGGGCCTGACGAATACGTCGCCGTCTCGGTCGACAATGCCCTGACCAACGGTGGCGTGATCAACACCATGCGCACCGCCGCGGCAGCCGCACGAATCGCCGGAGGGCCGGTGGACCCGCGGTGGGCCGACATCGCCGCCAACATGGTCATGCCCGGCGATATCGCACCCGGGGTGCCCGCCGAATACCACGGCTACATCGGCCAGCAGATCAAACAAGCCGACACCGTGCTGCTCAGCTACCCGTTTTCCTATGCGGCACCGGGATATTCACCCGCAGCCACGCTACGGTACTACCTCGACCGGACAGATCCCTACGGCCCGAACATGAGCAACAGCGTCGCAGCCGTTCTCACTGCACAACTCGACCCATGCCGCACCCAGTACTACCTGGATCAATCGGCGGCACCATATGTGCAAGGGCCGTATCACTTCCAGGCTGAGACCCGCGGCATCAAAGCCAGCGACAACGTCCTGGTCCAATCCCTGAGCCAACTCCTGACCCAACCGGCGTGGATCTTCATCACCGGCGCAGCCGGCTTCCTCCAAGGTCTGCTCTACGGGCCCACCGGACTCCGGTGGACCGAGACCGGGCCACGCCTGGACCCCATGCTGCCCAGCGGTTTCCCGGACGGAATGACGATCCGCGACATCGCGATTCGCGGCAGCAGGCTCACCGTACAGATCCAACCAGCCACAACGACCGTCAGCCTGACCTCAGGCCCCACGACCACCATCGACACACCGAACGGCCCGCAAACCATCACCCTCGGCACACCACTACACCTGGCCACCCGTCGAGACTGCTCATAACCGGACACCGAACCCGCGACCACCCGCACGGTCGATTACGACTTAATTCACTGCGAGCCCAAACTGCGCGGCATTGGGGCTAACGCAGAGGGAACTCGATGGCCTCGATGATACGGGGGCGGAGTTCGGCGACACGGATGACGGCGTCGACGGAGCCGACCTCGATGGCGCGCTGGATGTTGTGCACGCGGTCGAACTCCGTGGCCACCTCGCCGAGCTTCTCTGCGCGGACCGACGAGCGGAGGTCGTCGAGCTCCGCGGTCAACGCGCCGCGGTCGGCGCCGAAGGCGATTGCGGCGCGGGCCTCCAGGTCTCGCACGCGCGGGTCGGCCGCGGTGCGGGCGTTGACGTCGCCGGAGAACACCACCGCGGCGGCGGGGGCGCCGCCGAGTACCGAGGCGAACGAGCCTTCCAACGCGAGCACGGTCATATTCGGGTTCAGCGCCTTCGAGAACACCACGAACGCGCCGCCGTGGTACCGCGAGATCACGCAGAACACAATCGGTCCGCGGAAGTTCACGATCGCACGGCCGATCTCGGCGCCGTACTCCAGCTGCAATTTCTGCATCGACTCCGGGGAGCCGTCGAAGCCCGACAGATTCGCCAACACCACCAGCGGCCGGTTCCCGCTGGCCGCGTTGATCGCCCGCGCGGCCTTCTTCGATGACCGCGGGAACAGCGTGGCCGCGGTGTAGGTGTCCGGGCCGTCGGTGGGCGGAAAACCGCGCCGCGGCACCGACTGTGACTCGATGCCGAGCAGGCACACCGGCATGCCACCGAGATGCACGTCCTGCACCACTGCGGTCTCCGCGTCGGCCATGCCGGCCCAGCGTTCCAGCACCGGGTGGTCCTGGTCGGAGAGCGCCCGCATCACGGTCCGGATGTCGAACGGCTTTTTACGGTCGGGGTTCGCCTGAGCGGAGAAGATCTCGCCGACGGTGGTGAAGTCGCTGCCCACCACGGCATGCGGGAAGTCGGAGATGTCGCGGTCGACGGGGTCGGTCGTCTTCGCCCGCCGCGGCGCCTCCTCGCCGGGTGCGACGTACGTGTGGTCGTAGTATGACATCAGCACGTCCCGCGCGGCGGCCAGGTTCGGCGCCCAGTACTGCGCCTGCCCGTTCGGGCCCATCACCCGGTCGTAGCCGCCGATGCCGAGGTTGTCCTCGGCCGACACGCCACCGGAGAAGTCGAGCGACTCCTTACCGGTGAGCACCATCGCCGAGTCCGGCGTCATCACCAGGATGCCCTTGGTGTGCATGAGCATTGTCGCTTCGGCGTTCCAGTACGGCTGTGCACCGACGTTGATGCCCGCGACCACGATGTTGATCTCGCCGCCGTCCTGGGTGAACTCGACGATCCGCTTGAGCGCTGCCGCCACCCAGTCCATGTTCTCGGTGCCCGACTCCATGGAGATCCTGGCGCCGGAGGACAGCGCATACCACTCCAGCGGTACCCGCATCCGTTCGGCCAGATCCAACGCCGCGATCACGCGGCGGCACTCCGGTTCCGACAGTGCGCCGAGCGACTTCGTCGGATCGCCGAGCAACACGACCCTGGTGACGCCCTGCGGGTGCCGCCGGGTCGGCGTGGTGACCACGCCCGCGACGATCGCCGCGGTGTTGCGCCCCTTCGGCCGGTCAACCGGCACCAGCGCGTGGTCGTCGTCGAGGTCGTGTTCAGCGAAGTCGCCGAGCAAGCCGGTCAACTCGTACGGGTACACGGTGTTGCGGCTGCTCGCGCGCAGCACCTTCTGTCGGTAGTCGTCGACCGGCTCGACCGGCTCGGCCGACGGTTCGCCGACGGTCAGCTCGGTGCCGCCGGTCGCGTCGAAGGAGATGCGCACGGTGAGCTTGGTCAGCTCGCCGGTCTTCCGGTCGTGCTGGCGCGCGATGAACAGGATCTCCTCCAGCCCTGCGCCTGCGGTCGTAGGCAGCACGCGCCCGGCGATCATCTCCAGCTCCGCGCGGGTGAGGTCGCTCGGCGGCCAGATGTAGACCACGATCCGGTTGGTGTTGAAGCGTTTCTTCGATGGTCGCCGCGACTGCGCGCGGCGGATCGAGTCGACGCAGGTGGCGATGGTGTTCTCGGCCGTCGGCAGCGCGATCAGCCTGCCCGTGTGCTCGCGCAGCCCGGTCAGGTCGCGCACCTGTGCGAACGCGACGAGGCGGTCGTCCGACAGGTTCTCCCGCGCCACGCATTGGAAGAGGTAGACCTCCTCGTCCAACGACGGCAGCCGGGTGAGGTCGAACTTGTGCAGCCGCTGCAGCTGCATCCGCTGCGCGATGTACGGGTGCAGGCCGCGGATCAGTCGCTCCTCGGTCATCCCCGTGGTCGACGGACGGAAGGTGAAGTGGTGGTGTATCACCGCGGCGCCGCGCCCCGCGACGGTGGCGGTGAGTCTGCGCACCCGGTTCGGCAGCGGGTGCGTTCTGACGACCTCGTGCAGCGCAGCCGCCATCGCGTCGGAGTCCTCCGGCTGCTTCTCCCAGGCGAGATAGATGTCGGCGTCGATGGCGTTACCGCCTCTCGCCAGCTCCACGAGCCCGCGCAGCGCGCTGCCCAGCGCTTCGAAGCTCACCGCGCAGGAGACCACGCGCGAGCCCACACGCTCGGCGATCACAAACGTGCAGCCCGCGACCTCGGCGGTGCAGACGCCGGTAAGCTCCTTGTTGCCGTAGTACCGCCGGGTCAGCACTTCCAGCATGACCGCGTTGTCCAGGTCGTGGCGGATAAGCCGCTGACCGAGCAGCCGCACCAACGGCTCGGTGCTGCGCACCATCTCGGCGATGCGCTCAGCGCGGTCCGGCGTGTCCGGGTACGCATCCAGGTGGCGCAGATGCCTGCGGACATCGGCATAGACGCGGGCTCGGTTGCGGCGCAGCAGCGGCTGGCCGAACCAGGCGAACACCACTCCGCGCGCGAGGTCGGAGACCACAGGGTAACGGACCTGTGTTGCGGCCACCAGCCGCTCCAGCGCGAGACCGGCGGGCTCACTGAGCGTCTCGTCGGGCATCGATTCCCGCAGCCACGCGCGCAGCAATGTCGCGACGACCGTGGCGGTGGCGGACCCGCGTTGCTGAGCAAGGAAGATCCGGAACACCCCGGCTTCGAGCTCGGGGGAACGCTCCAGCTCGGTGACACCGTAGTGCCCGAGGGCCTTGGCAAGCTTGGCCTGGAACGATTCCGGCAGCCGGGCCCGCTCGACGTCGAGGCTCTGCAGGTAGGTGTGGAAGTACTCGCGGGCGCTGTGCACGTGGCCGCCGACGTCCTCGCCCGCAGGCCGGTTGCGGCTCAGGTCGGCGAGGTCGGCGAACACGTCGAGGAGTTCGAGCTCCTCGGCCAGCGGCCGGCGGCCGTCCTCCGTGACCGCCCGGCGCGCAACAAGGTAGTCGTCGAGCACCCGGCGTTCGTCGTGCGGGTCGACGTCGAAGCCCAGCAGCAGGCTGCGCAGGTCCTCCTGGCCGCGCGAGGTGCGCTCCCGCGCCGTGATCTTCCCGGACGCGGCGGGCAGGTCCAGCTCGACGGACCCGGCGGCCGAAGTGTCCTCGGCTTCGGTGTCGTCGTCGGCGAGCGGCTCCAGCCGCAGTAGCGGTGCACCGGTCTCCACCTGGCTGCCCACGGACACGACACATTCCTTCAGCCGTGCCTTGAACGGCGCGCGCAGCACCGTTTCCATCTTCATGCTCTCCAGTACAAGCACCGGCGCGCCCGCCTCGACCTCGGCGCCGACCTCCAGCGGCGTGGCGACTACCAGCGCGGGCGCGGGTGAGCGGACGACGCCGCCCTCGTCGCGGCTGACCCGGTGCGTCACGCCGTCCACCTCGACCAGGTGGATCGGCCCATGTGTGCCGGTGATCAGGCGATACCGGGTGCCGTTGACGACGATCCGCCCGGTGTGCCGGTCGAAGCGCTCGAGCTCGACGTCGGCGGCACGGACGTCGCCACCCGATTCGACGCCGACGCGGAACCGATGCGCGCCGACCCGCGCAACGCGCACGCGGTAGCCGATGCCACGCAGCTTCAGATCCAGCGGCCGTCCGCTCTCGTGCTGCACCTGCGGGCGGCCGCCGAACGCGGTCGACAGCAGCCGCTGCCGCTCGACGCGTTCCTCCTCCTCGTACGCCTCGATGGCGGCGGCGGCCAGCGCGATGGCGGAGTGTCGGTGCGAGACCAGCCGACCCTCACCGCGGACGCGGTCGATCCAGCCGGTGTCCGCGCTGGCGTCGATCACTTCGGGCTGGTTCAGCAGGTCGAGCACGAAGCTCTTGTTCGTCGCGCCACCCTCGATGATCACCCTGGTCTGCGCCATCGCCCGGCGCAGCCTGCCGAGCGCTTCCTCACGGTTACGGCCGTAGGCGATGATCTTGGCGATCATCGAGTCGAAGTCGGCGGGAATGGTGTCGCCCTCGCTGACGCCGGTGTCCACGCGGATGCCCGGCCCGGTGGGCAGATCCAGCCGCGCGATGCGGCCAGGGGCGGGCGCGAAGTCGCGGTCGGGGTCTTCGGCGTTGAGCCGGGCCTCGATGGCGTGCCCGCGTTCGGCTGGCGGATCGCCCTCGAGCCGGCCACCGGATGCCACCAACAGCTGCGCCCGAACCAGGTCGAAACCGGTGGTGTACTCGGTGATCGGGTGTTCGACCTGCAGGCGGGTGTTGACCTCGAGGAACGCGAACAGCTTGTCGCCAGGATGGTAGAGGAACTCGACGGTCGCCGCACCGCGATAATCGACGGCGATCGCCAGCCGCTCGGCCGATGCCTTGAGCTCGGCTACCTGCTCAGGGTGCAGTACCGGTGACGCGGACTCCTCGATGACCTTCTGGTTGCGCCGCTGCACCGAGCAGTCGCGGACGCCGAGCGCCCACGCGGTGCCCTGGCCGTCCGCGATCACCTGGACCTCGACGTGTCTGGCGCCGGTGACCAGCCGCTCCAGGAACACCACGCCGCTGCCGAACGCCCGCGCGGCCTCCTGGCGGGTGCGCTCGTAGGCATCGACGAGCTCGGCCTCGTTCGTGATCACCCGGATACCGCGCCCGCCGCCGCCGGCGGTCGCCTTCAGCATCAGCGGGTAGCCGATCTCGGCCGCCGCCACCAGGGCGGCCTCCAAAGTCTCGACCGCACCGCGGCTCCACGGCGCGACCGGCACACCGACCTCCTCGGCGATCAGCTTCGCGCCGATCTTGTCGCCGAGCTTGCGCATGGCCTCCGGGCTGGGGCCGATGAAGGTGACTCCGATCTGTTCGCACAGCTCCGCGAAGGCCGGGTCTTCCGCGACGAAACCCCAGCCGACCCAGGCGGCGTCGGCTCCGGTCTCCACCAGCGCACGCTCGAGCGCCTTCAGATCCAGGTACGGGCGTGCGGACGCCGGACCGAGGTCGTAGGCGATGTCGGCCTCGCGCACGAAGGTCGCATTCCGGTCGACATCGGTGTGCAGAGCGACGGTTTCGATCGGTGTCGCGGTCTCCGCGGCCAGGTCCCGGACAGCGTGAATCAGCCGCATCGCGGCCTCACCACGGTTGACGATCACGATACGTCTGAACACTCGACAGCCCTTCCTATGTACAGCCCTTCCTATGTAATGCACTAGCCCGGTCGACTGACGCGACACATCCCACACGCCCCGCATGCGAATTGTCTGGAGAAGCTTGTCATGAGGTCATGGGGATGCGCTCGCTAACAGTGGTATCGCCTGCCGCGTAATGCGTTACAGGAACCGCGTAATGCGTTACAGGAACTGCCCACAACCCGCAGGCTGGACCCGCGCTCCCACCTTGCCATTCCACAGCGATTCTGCGCACACCGCAACACCTTTCAGGGATTTGCGGTAGGGACCCGCCTTTGCAGGCGGCCCCCCGCGCAGATCCCAGCGTGCAGAATTACCGCACTGGGCTCCTGCCTTGGGTTCTGGCGTCGAACCGCGCGTCCGGGAACGGATGCTTCACACGGGCTGGTGGCAGCCACCGATTCGCGATGCGGTTCATCCGCGGCCAGGTGAGGCGGGTGCGCTGGCTTCGACGCCGTAGCGCCTTGGAGGCGAGCCAGAACGACAGCACCGCGTTTGCGCGCAGCCGCCAGCCGATCGCGACGATCGGGCCAGCCGGCAGAAGCACCAAAATACCAGGCCCCCAGCCGGTGAGTTCTAGTGTCCAGTCACCAGCCGCTGTACCTAGGGCGAAGGTGACCAGGACTGTTGCCACGACATCGGCGCGGCGCCACACCAAGTCTCCGAGCTTGCCTCGGTAGTTGCGGCAAGGTATCTCGCTCAACGTCACCGCGTATGCGGCATGAGCGGATATGTGCAGAGGCGGGAGCTTCCAATCGGTGGAGCAGAATGGGGTGCCATGGACGATGCGGAGTTGCTCGAGCAGGTGCGGTGGCGTTGGGAGCGCGGTGTCCCGCCGAAGGTGATCGCGCGTGCTCTGGGCGTGCGGCCGTCGGTTGTGGTGCCGTTGGTGCGACGAATCGCTGCCGAGGCCGAGGCGTCCCGAGGATTGGGGAGGGTGCTCGGTTGCTGGGTCAATTGTGGCTGGAGTGTCGGGCTGGGCCTCGAGGGTCATCCGGAGTGGGCGGAACTGGACGCTCCCGCCGATGAGGACGAAGGCTTCGCGCAGGTGTTTGTGGCACGAGAGGGACGGCGTGGTCGGGCGACGCTGCGAGGCTACCTGGCCGACGTGCACTGCTTGGGGGTGAAGAACGCCGGTGACCCCGAAACCATGGACGCGGGCAGGATCCCCAGCGCCATCCGCATGTACTACGCGTCGTTCGACCGTCCTGCGTTGGAGATTCCGATCGAACTCGGCCGCGAGCTGATCCTGGGGGCGGTGCAGTATGCGCGCGGGCTCGGTTTCGAGCCTGCGGACGCGTTCGATGGTGATGCCGCCGCGTTCCTGGGTGATTGGGACGGGCCGGGTCAGATCGGGTTCGGTAGGGACGGTCAGCCGTTCTACCTCAGCGGGCCCTACGACAATCCGACAGCCGTCGTGCGGACTCTCGAGCAGTCCGTGGGTGCGGGGAACTTCCACTTCTCGGTGGCCGCGGGACCGATGTGACCGCCACGAACAAACCCAACGTCGAGGGGAACGCCCGACTCCATGGGCCGTAAGCCAAGCAAGAGCAAACGCCGGCACGCGAACGGGAAGCGCCGCGACCAGCCGGGCACCATGGATGGACCGGCAGAGTTCGATTGGATCATGGTGGGCGAGCGGCGGATGTTCGTTGTCGGCTACACCGCGGGCGGCGCCCCCTACGGTTGTTTCGAGGACGAGTCGGACGACGACGCATTCGACGGTGCCACCACGGATCCGTTCGGCTAGCCCACGGCTAGCCCGGCACGCGCCCCGGGCCGGTCGGCCCATCCTGTTCGGCCCACTCGACTCGACCCGGTCCTACATGTGCGCTATCGACGCCGGCACCCACGTTTCGAGCATGGCGGTGCCGAAAGTGCATGCCGAGACCGGATTTCGGTTGGTTCGGGGGCTCTCGGACCTACCTCCAGACCCAAACCGACCGCGAATACCCGCACGGTAATCGGCATGAGCGCGCCCACGCGGTGCGCGTGGCCGACCCCCGCGCCACGCAGGGAGCTCGGAACGCCCACCCCGAAGCGGTGGCTGTGGGCCCAATGGCCTCGGCCAGTAGCCTGTGCCGGTGAGGCCAATCGACAACGCACCGAGCACAGCGGCGCGACCGGGCATTGCACTGGCAGCGGTCACTGCCGTCCTGTTCGTAACCTTCCTCGACACCACCGTCGTCAGTGTCGCGCTCGGCGATATCCGGCACGAACTGAGTACCGACGTGATGTTGCTGCAGTGGGTGGTCAATGCCTACACCGTGGTCTTCGCCAGCCTCATGCTGGCGGGCGGATCACTCGGTGACCGCTGGGGTCGCAAGCGGGTCATGATCGTCGGATTGGCGATCTTCTGTGCCGGATCGGTGATTGCGGCACTTGCGGCCAGTGTGCCGGTGCTCATCGCCGGTCGCGCGATCATGGGCTTGGGAGCAGCCGCCTCGGAACCGGGCACCCTGTCGGTATTGCGGCACATCTTCCCCGACGACCGGGCTCGCGCCAGGGCGCTCGGCGTATGGGCGGCGGTGTCCGGACTGGCGCTGGCAGCCGGACCGGTGCTGGGCGGAGTGCTCGTCCACGCGTACGGGTGGCGCTCGATCTTCTGGTTCAACCTGGTGATCGGGGCGGTGGCGCTCGCTGCCGCGCTGTGGTCCGTCCCGGAAAGCGCCGACCCACGCCTGGGGCCCATCGACTGGGCGGGATTCCTGCTCGGCACCGCCTTTCTCGGGTCGGTGATCTACGCCGCGACCACCGGCGAGGATCGGGGCTACACCGCGCCTTCGGTGATCGCACTGTTTGTGCTCGGTGGCATCGCGTTCGTCGCTTTCGTCGCCGTCGAAACGCGGGCCCGCGCTCCCATGCTCGACTTTCGATATCTGCGCCTGCCGGCGGTGCGCGGTGCGCTGGTGGTCGCCTTCGCCGTGTACTTCGGCGTCTTCTCGATCTTCTTCTTCACCGCACTGTATCTGCAAGTGATGCAGTCGTATTCGGGTGCACGCACGGCCACGGTCTTCGCACCGATGGCTGTCGCGATCATCGTCGGATCGCTGGCCGCGGGCTTCTGGGTGGCGCGTCGTGGTGCGCGCACTCCCATGATCATCGGTTGTGCGGTCGGTGCCGGTGGGATCCTGCTGACCCGCCATGCTCTCGCCGGCCCACTGCACGACCTTCCGCTGGCAGGTGCGATGGCGATGGCCGGGTTCGGATTCGGGATCGCTGTAGTGCCGTTGACGTCGGCCGTGCTGTCTGGGGTGCCGGCGGAGCACTCGGGCATGGCCGCCGCAGTGACCAACACGATGCGCCAGATCGGTTCGGCGTTCGGTGTCGCCGTGCTCGGGGCACTGGTGAATTCGTTCCTGACCTCGGATCTCGAGGCGCGGATGAACGAACTGGGTTTGCCGACCGCGCTGCAGCCCAACGCCATCGACGCCGTCGAACGTGGCCGCATACCCGAGGGCGCAGACATCACCCCTTATCTCCAATATCTGTCGAAGGTATCCGACGTGCTCAATACCGGAAAGACGGCATTCCACCACGGACTCGATGTGGCATTGCTGGTTTCGGCGGTATTGATCCTGGCCGCGGCGGCGTTCACCGCGCTCGATGCGGCATGCCACCGAGCAGACATCACATAATCGGCATGAGTGCTCACTCTTGCCGGCTATGGCCAGCATATGGGGCGGGCAGGTCAAACCGCGCGCTCAGCGGCTACGTCGGATGCCTTGGGCGGCAGCGGGTCTCGCCTGCTGGACAGACGGCGTCGCCGATTCGGTCAGCGCGGTATGCGGTTGATTTTGGGGTGTTCTCCGCGAGCCGGTGGCGTGGCCAACCCGGGCAAACAACTCACGGGACCGACAAGACATTCACCGCGCGTGCGCGAAGAGCCGAACAAAGGGGATGGACCCGTACTTCTGCCGCACGCCCGTCACATTCGGTAGTGCCGCCGGGCCCAGCCGCGGTATCCGGGCCCGAAGCCTCGGCGACCGCGGAAGAACAGGAAGAACAACACCGGGAACACGAAGAACGGAACGATATGAGTCGTCACGACAGCCGCCGTGGCGAGCACCAGAGCGGCAACCACGACGACAGGCAGCAACGTCCGCGGGTGCTGCCGGAGCGGTGTCGCCGTGACTGGATGAGCAGGCGGTGGCAGCGGCCGGGGTAGATCGGTGAACAGCACTGCTAGTTCGTCCGCCGTCTTGGCCGCGTAGGCACGGCCCACTCGATCGTCGTATTCATCGACATCCAGTCGCCCAGCCGCGAAGTGCTTGCCGAGCGCTTCCGCCGCCTGCTCGCGTTCTGCCGTACCGACACGCAGGGTTGGCGGCCCGAATACCGTGGGGTCGAAATCGGTCATATCAACCGCCTCATCAGGGGAACGAATCACGCTGCCCCCAGCCTAGGCCGCTTCCGGGCGGTCGCGCCTGCGCCGCCAGGCGTATTCCGTTCTACGTCCAACGGCGGACTCCGAAGGAGGAGTACGACCACCCACGTTGCGTTCGCCGGAGACGTTCACCGAGCGGAAACAGCTTGGCGCTTGCCAAATCGCGCGCGAGCGATGGCCGATGATTTCTGACCGCGGGCGCGGTCTACCTACTCGAACACCGATATCAGTCACCAAGGAGGCCACATGAATCCCACCTCGACCGCTGCCGCCACCGCGCAGACTCTGGAGGTTCCCGGCGCGCGCCTGCATTACGAGGTGCGCGGTTCGGGACCACTGATCGTGCTGGTCGGCTCGCCGATGAACGCCGCGGCATTCGCACCGCTGGCCGACCTGGTCGCCACACGGTGCTCACCACCGACCCGCGCGGACACCAGGGCAGTGTGCTCGACGACCCAGGCCAGGATTCGACGCCCGAACTGCGCGCCGACGACCTCGCCCGGCTCATCACCCGCCTCGACGCGGGCCCGGCTGTGGTGCTCGGTTCCAGCGGCGGCGCGGTGAGTGTGCTCGCGCTGGCGCAGGCACATCCGGAACTGGTTTCCATAGTGATCGCGCACGAACCTCCGCTGCCCGACCTGCTCGACGACCGCGCGGAGCTTGTCGAGGATCCCATCGCCTTCGGCGAGCGGTTGCGCGGGGTGCTCACCGCTGACTGAATGCCAAGGGCCGCTTTGATTCCGCATCGAAAATCGTTACCGGACAGGGGCAGCAGGCCCCCTCCCCGGCGGCCCGCCGCGTGCTGCTCCCACTGCTGCCGGATCGCCGTCTGGTCCCTCCACTCGGAACGTCAGAGCCACGATCCCGCTACGGTCTTCTGCTGCGTTCCGACATCCACAGCCTGTTCGACCGTGGCCGGCTCGCGATCGACAGGGTCACTGGCAATGTCCGGGCTGCGGCCGTCGATCTACCCGACCGGGACGCGCCAACGCCTCCCCGCTACCCGCCGAACGTTGGTTCGCTCTGCTCACCGACAAGAAACTCCGCCGAAGCGCACACCGCTCGATCCAAGCCCTCGAAAAAGACATCCGCGACTGGACCGCCCAGTGGAACGAGAACCCGAAACCATTCACCTGGGCCAAGACCGCCGACGAGATCGGCGACCGACTCGCCTCATATCTTCAACGAATTCCTGGCGCAGAATACTAGCTAGAGGTTTGCTGCGGATGTCCAGAAGACTGCAACCTCCTACCGCGGCACGCTCGACCTAGGTTGTGCCCTGTCATCGGCGGTCGGCTCTCGTTCGACGGGGAAGGGGATCGTTACCTCCAGGCCCGTCCCGTGTCCGGTATGGCTGATGATTTCGAGGTGGCCGCCGAGGGCCTCGACGCGGTCGGTCAGGCCGATGAGTCCGGACCCTTTGGCCGGGTCGGCTCCGCCGATCCCGTCATCTCGAATCCGGAGTCGGAGGTTGTTGCCTTCGGTGGCGACACGCAGCGTCACTCCGGATGCCTGTGCGTGTTTGGCTACGTTCGTCAGCGCTTCCGTTGCCACGTAGTAGGTGGCGACTTCGGTGGATGCCGGTACGGACCGGTTGAGGTCCACTTCGAGATCGATCGGGACTGGGCAGCGGCGAGCGACCGCCTTCAGAGCTGGACCCAGTCCGGAGTCCGAAAGGATCGCCGGATGGATCCCGCGTGAGATTTCGCGGAGATCGTCCGAGACGCCGACCAGACCCTGCACGATCTCGCTGATTTGCGCTTCGAGCGGGGCCAAGTCGGGTGGTACCGAAGCTTCCACGGTGCGCAGGGCGAGCCCGAGCGAGACGAGCCGCTGTTGCGCGCCGTCGTGGAGGTCGCGTTCGATGCGGCGGCGTGCTTCGTCGGCGGCCGTGACGATCCGGGCGCGGGATGCGGTCAGTTCCGAGCGGGCCTCGGCGTTCGCGATCGCGGTCGCGACCAGGTCTGCGAATTCCGCGAGGCGTTCCTCGGTGTCGGCCGGCAGGGGCTCGCACCCGAACGAGCCCGCCATGAGCGCACCCCACAGGCGGCCGTCGACGACGATCGGCGCACCGACACCGGAGCGCAGACCCAGCTCCCGGGCGCGGGCGGCGGCCGAGCCCGCCGCATGGTCGAGGCTGTCTATCCGGGCGGTGCTTCCGGTGTGGAGCACCATCGCAGGAATATTCTCGCCCTCGAGGGTGAACCGCTCGCCAACCGGCATCTTGGGTCGTCCGGGCTCGTCCCGCGCGGCGAGGAGAATGCCCGTGCCGTCGGGCCGGTAGCGGAACAGGGACGTCTTCACCACGCCCAGGCAGCGCGCCGATTCCTCCGCCACGGCGCAGAACACCTCCGCTGACGTCGCACAATGCGCGACCAGGGTGGCGACCCGTCGCAGCGCGGCTTGCTGTTCGCGGGATGCGGTCAGTTCCGAGCGGGCCTCGGCGTTCGCGATCGCGGTCGCGACCAGGTCTGCGAATTCCGCGAGGCGTTCCTCGGTGTCGGCCGGCAGGGGCTCGCACCCGAACGAGCCCGCCATGAGCGCACCCCACAGGCGGCCGTCGACGACGATCGGCGCACCGACAGCGGAGCGCAGACCCAGCTCCCGGGCGCGGGCGGCGGCCGAGCCCGCCGCATGGTCGAGGCTGTCTATCCGGGCGGTGCTTCCGGTGTGGAGCACCATCGCAGGAACATTCTCACCCTCGAGGGTGAACCGCTCGCCAACCGGCATCTTGGGTCGTCCGGGCTCGTCCCGCGCGGCGAGGAGAATGCCCGTGCCGTCGGGCCGGTAGCGCATCAGGGACGTGTTCACCACGCCCAGGCAGCGCGCCGATTCCTCCGCCACGGCGCAGAACACCTCCGCTGACGTCGCACAATGCGCGACCAGGGTGGCGACCCGTCGCAGCGCGGCTTGCTGTTCGCGGGATGCGGTCAGTTCCGAGCGGGCCTCGGCGTTCGCGATCGCGGTCGCGACCAGGTCTGCGAATTCCGCGAGGCGTTCCTCGGTGTCGGCCGGCAGGGGCTCGCACCCGAACGAGCCCGCCACGACCGCACCCCACAGGCGGCCGTCGACGACGATCGGCGCACCGACAGCGGAGCGCAGACCCAGCTCCCGGGCGCGGGCGGCGGCCGAGCCCGCCGCATGGTCGAGGCTGTCTATCCGGGCGGTGCTTCCGGTGTGGAGCACCATCGCAGGAATATTCTCGCCCTCGAGGGTGAACCGCTCGCCAACCGGCATCTTGGGTCGTCCGGGCTCGTCCCGCGCGGCGAGGAGAATGCCCGTGCCGTCGGGCCGGTAGCGGAACAGGGACGTGTTCACCACGCCCAGGCAGCGCGCCGATTCCTCCGCCACGGCGCAGAACACCTCCGCTGACGTCGCACCACGCGCGACCAAGGTGGCAGCCCGCCACAGCGCGGCGTGCTCTTCGGCAACGACGTCGGCCTCGCGGCGGCGTCGGTCCGCTTCGGCGGCATGCGACCGGGCAAGTGCAGCAAGGGTATTGGCCACCAATGCGACAACGAGGAAGACCGCGATCGCCGTGACGTTCTGGGCCGCAGCCGGGCTGAACTGTGCGGGGTGGTTACGGAAGTAGTTCAAGGCGACGGCGCTGGCCACCGACGTCATCACCGACAGCCCGAGCCCCCACACCGTCGACACCGCCATGATGCCCACCAGATAGAGACCGAACGCGTCGCGGGGGGCGATCTGTTCGAGCCACATAACCAGAACCGACTCCGCCACTATGAAAAACGCCGCAACCGCGACTCCGAGCAGCAGGGGCGGGGCCGTCGGACGGATCGAGAGCGAGAGCAAGCGTGCCCGCATCGAGAACGGATCGGCATCGGCATCGCGGCGTGCGGGAGCCGCACCCGGCGGGGATGGCGGCCAGCCGCGCATCTGAGACCGTTTCCGCATCAGGATGCAGAGCTCATCTCGATCCTCGACGAGCTTGTACACGGCTTCATGTCGGTCTCCGAATCCTCGGTGGCATTCCGTGTTCCACGGTCGCGCTCCGGCGCGCACTTGTCGCTACCGCCACCACCCATCGACGCTTCCTGCCAGCAGGAAGGCCGGCCTTCCGGTGAGCTGTAAACGCCCCGTTCGCGCGCCCTGCGTTGCGCCTTTTCCGCGAGATTCCGGGTAGCGGTAATGCTCACCGTCGCCGAATTGGCAGGTGTTGTTCGCCACCGCCGGGAACATCAGCGCGTTCTGCATGATCTGCTTGCGCACCTGGCCGGGATCGACACCATACTTGCGGAGCATGCCCGGGAATCCGTCCTGACTGCCGCACACTGACTGCCACCGACACAACTCGATCTGTGCGGACACTTCGCTCTGCTGGACATCCGAGAGATGTTGACGTGGGGACCGCATGTGACGCGCGCTGACGAACGCCCAGGTCACGTGAACGGGTGGGCTACAGGCATACCGTGCGTGACGTGCGGAAATAACTCGGACGCGGTCCTGGGGTCAGGTGGTCGCAAGTTCAAATCCTGTCATCCCGACAACAAAAACCCCTTCCGACCTGGGTCGGAAGGGGTTTTCTTTCCGGCAGATTTGATTCGGGTGGTGTACTGACGACCAGACGATACTCGGGCGATTCAGTTCGAGCTGCCGTCACGGCTGTCGCAAGCGCTTGTGCAACTCATCGATCACCGACGTGGGTAGCGCGCCCAAGCGAGGATACCGGCCCGCCGGGCTGCGCCGGCGGGCCGGTATCGCCGAGGGTCGGCTGGGCGCCCGGCACGGGCTGGGAGGGGTACCGGCATGACACTCGGGTGCTCGCGCTGGCGCCTGCGGCGGGCCAGGGCGAACGTCCGGCGACGCACCGCCGTGCTGGTATCCGTACCGGTCGCCCAGCGCATGCTGGAGTCGGCGATCAACATCCACACGGTCGCGCCCGTACCCCCTGATCGTGGTGGCCGAGGTGCTCTACCTGCCAGAAACGTCCGAGCAGCAGGCCGCGGCCGGCTACCAGCTACACGGGCACGCGGCAGGCTGATCGGATGGCGGCCCGGTCAGCCTGCCGTGCCCCCGGTGACCGATGTGCCGCATATCCCGGCACAATCAAGGTGTCGATGCTTCCGGCGAGATCGGTGATCGCGTACTCCACGCCGAGCGGCGCACCGACATCGGTGCAGACCGGTCGACCGTCCGGTGAGGCGAACCGCACCCGATGCCCGGCCCAATGCAATACCTGGACTGGCCCGGGCGATATCGAGCAGCAACACACTATCCGATATCGCCACCACGACGTCGCCTCGGCCGTTCGATCCCATGAGCCCAGTCTGCGGAGCCGGGGGAATGTCCACAAGGACACGGTGCCCACAGATCCGGCTGTCCTCACGACGCCGGGATAGCTTGTCTTTTACAGGTGTCGTAGATCGCTTCAATCCACTGTCGCATTCCGGCGAGGTCCCCAAAGCGGCGTTTCTCGACGTTCTTGCGGTCGGGGTGCACCAGCAAGGCGCCGAACTGGTCGACGGGAAATACCCGCCGACCAGGTCGACGAATTTGTCGAGAAGTGGCACGAACGTGCGAGGATCATGCGGGCAGCGCCCGGTTTCCGGGACGGACGCGACCACCGACATCACCGCCACCCGCAAGATCCGCGCGGTCTGGTGCGCCGGCCGCCAGATCACCCCTACCACCAGCGTCTGACTCGGAGGCGCTCGAGTGCAGCCGGCCGCGCCACCGCAGGAACGACCGCCCTACCAGGCGAACAACCGGTACAACACGAAGGAAGACATGAACAGTGACATCACCGAGATCACCCAGCTTGTACTCCACGAGCGGCAGGGTCGTGACCGCGGCTGGTGGGACCAGATGCGGTCCTGCTTCGCCGATGACGCGACGGTTCGGCTGAGCTGGTTCCGCGGCAGTGGCACCGACTTCGTCGCCGAGTCCGAGAAGATGGCCGGACGCGGTGACGCCGCTGTTCACCGGCTCAGTCCTCCCGTTGTCCACCACCGCGATGAGCGCGCCCTGGTCGAATTGTCCGCCGTCATCGAGATGCGCACCACCCTCGACGGCACCGAGGTCGACCTCGCGTCCGCCGCCCGCCTCTACTACCGCGTCGAACGTCGCGACGGCCGCTGGCTGCTTGTCTCTCTTGACCCGGTCTACGAACGCGACACCCTGTCGGCCGCTCACCCCGGCGTCCAGCTGGCCGTCGGCCCGCAGGACGTCGCCGCCTACCGGCCCTCCTACCGATTCCTCTCTTACGTGTTCTCCCGCCGCGGCTACACCGTCGGTGATGACCTCTATGGAGACGACCGCCCCCACCAGGCAACGCGCTTCTACAACGACGCCCACGCCTGGCTCAACGGTTGACCCGCCTCGCGCCGTCCACAATCGACTGTGCTGTTCCACAACCACGACCGGTGCTGTCCCATGCAGCCTTGGAGCGGTTGTAGGTGGCCCGCTGCCGCAGCGGCTCAGCGCCGGGTTCTGCCCTTGCGATGCCGCAGGTAAGGAGCCCGAACTGGCACATACTCCGAGCTGAACTGCACTGAGAGATCAATTACCGGGTCAACGTACGGAGACGAACCAGTAGCCCCATCGCGCCCCACCCGACAGGCGACAGCCGACCCGAGCCAGTCAGAAAAATCGACAAGCTGCAAGCCCACCACGGCAGACGCCAAGACACACACCGCTGACGCCTTACACGCACTCATCGGCACGTGTGGTGGCACGCTCCATCAGCGGCCGAAGAGCGCGTTCGCGTGGCTATCCCATAGCACTGCGAGGCTCGCGGCCAGCGTCGAGCTCTAGCTAGCACCGAACAAGTGACACGGACATGGACTAGCCCAGCCGGGCCATGCTCGCCGCGGACGACGGCCGGCCGAGCCCGCCCGACACCCTCTCCCGCGCGATCGCCTTCGCCCGGTCGCGGTGGTGTCCGCGACCACGGCCATCCCGATGACCAGGAGCTTGTCCGGGCCGAGCGCCTGCCTGGCCTGCACGGTGAACTCGGGGGGCAGCATGGCGGGCATCGCCCCGTCGGCGATCTCGCCGGCCGTAGAAACCACCTAGGGCAGTTACCACCCTAGGTTCCGGCAGAAGTCGAATCATGCTCGAAACCTGGCGCGACTGCTCCGACCGCTGTCGCTCCTACGCCGAACCTCCGGCTCACACGGGCGCAGGCACTTTCGGCTCGCCCAGTAACCGACCCTGACCGACCCACCGTCTGCGTTGGCGTGGCTCTCTAATGGCTTGCCTCCCACCGGTTGCCGTGCAGGGAGTGGCTGGAAAGGGGTCTGCCCAGGCCCGAACTAGCGGTGCCCTCCCGCACGGACACCACATCACCGTCCAGGGAGAACACCGTGACCGTCATTGTCGGGATGGATCCACACAAACGCTCGGCCATCCCCCATCACACCCGTCACCGACCGACCGGATCGGGGTACCGCGCCGGGTATGGAACAGCTGCTCGTCCTGCGGGCTTCTGAGGCCTCGATGGGTCGACGATCACCGCGACGGCTGACAGACGAATACTGTTGGCGGAAGGCATGTTCCGCTCACCGCAACAGGATGCGCGCTACTTCGATCGGGCGTTCCAGAGATGTGAAGTGACCCGTGTCCGCCAGGGTGATCGTTTCGACATCGGATAGCAAGCGTTCTACCTGTTCCCGTTCGGCCGACTGTGACCAGTCCTTGTCGCCGTAGACAAGCGTCACCGGCACGCGTACATCCGCATAACTGCGTCGTGCCTGGACGAATCCGTCCAGACTGCGCAGGATCGCGCGAGCCACAGTCGGGTAACCGGCCCGCCTGCCGCTGCGACGGAGCTCTGCGAGGAAGCCTTCCGAAGATTGTTGCGATCGATGAGACCGCCTCGCAGCACACGTCGCAAGATGAGCCGGCTCTCCATGCGGGCGAAGATCTGTCCGGATCCGGGCAGCCGGATCGCCGTCCCGATGAACCTCGCGAACCAGTTGCCGCGCTCGAGTCCCTGTGGGTAGTCGTAGCTGTTGAAGGCGACGATCCGGCTCAGCCTGTCGGTCAGTTCGGTCGATGCCGACAAGGCGAGAGCGGCGCCGAGGGACTCGCCGGCCAGAGTGACATCGTCCAAGTCCAGTGCCGTGATGAATTCGACCACCGCGGCGCGCAGTTCGGGCTCCTCGTAGCGCGCACCGGGAACGATGTCGGACCATCCCATACCGGGAAGATCCAGCGCGTAGACCGTGAACGAATCCCACAGCTGCGGGATGACTCGGTGGAAGTAGTCCAGCTGCGTGCGCACGGTGTGCAGCAGCACCAGCGACGGACCGGTGCCGCTCTTGAAGTAGCGCAACCGCGAACCATCGGATCGTACGAAGAACTCGACCTCGCCTCGGCCCTCGCTCCACGTCGCCGTGTAGCTCTGCTCGGGAATCCTATTGGACTGCATTGTCTTTTCCTCTCCGCAGTTCGGGCAGGCGTCAGGCGCCGACCGGCAACTCGGTCGCCGAAGGAGTTGTCTGTCGGGCTTGCGCGGGCAGTAGGAACATGACGAGAACAGCTGAGACCAGGGCGATTCCGGCGGAGACCAGCGAACCGACGTGGAGTCCGTCGAGAAATGCGTGATCGACTGCCTGACGGACGCCGTGAGCACCTTGCGGTGGCAGTTGGTCGATGACCTTGTGCGCGGCGGCCATCGACCGTCCAATGGCTGAGCGGGCGTCAGCGGGAAGCGGTGTCAGTGCCGGATCCTCATCGAGCCTGCCCGTGTATACCGACGCGAATACGCTGCCCACGATCGCGACTCCGAGAGTGCCGCCCAACTCGCGGGTGGTGTCGTTCACGGCCGAGCCGACGCCGGCCTTGTCAGCGCTCAGCGAGCCCATGATCGCCTCGGTGGCCGGTGCCGTGGTGAGTCCGAGGCCACCACCGAGAAGCACCATCTGCATCGCGATCTGGGTGTACGGCGTAGCCGCGGCGACTGTGGACGCCCAAGCCAACCCGGCGGCAAAGATGGCCAGACCCGAAGCGACAACGACTGTCGTGCCGACTCTTTCGACCATACGTGGTCCGACGACGCTGGCGACCGCGATCGAGACGGCGACCGGCAACAACCGCACTCCGGTCTCGAATGCGCTGTAGCTCTTGATGAATTGGAAGTATTGGGTGATGACGAAGATGAAGCCGAACAGGGTCAGGAAGCCCGCCGTCACAGCGAGGCTGCCGCCCGAGAACCGCCGGTTCGCGAACACCGACACATCCAGCATCGGATGCGACCGGCGTCGTTCCCAGACGGCGAACCATGCGAGTACGCCCACGCCCACGCCGAAGCCGGTCAGGGTTCGAGCGCTGCCCCAGCCCCAGCCGGGTCCCTCGATGATGGTGTAGACGACGGCGGTCACGCCGATCGTGGACAGGATCAGACCGACGATGTCGACGGGTGGCGTCTCAGGATCGCGGGAGGTGGGGACGAGCAGCTGCACTCCGATGGTCGCCACCGCGGCGACCGGAACGTTGACGAAGAAGACCGACCCCCAGGAGAAGTGTTCGAGCAGCCAGCCTCCGGTGATCGGTCCGGCGGCCACCCCGATGCCGGTCATCGCGGCCCATAGGCCGATCGCCCGAGCACGCGGACCCGGGTCGGTGAAGATGTTCGTGATCAGCGCAAGCGTCGTCGGGAAGATCACTGCGGCGCCGACGCCCATGGCGGCCCGCGCCGCGATCAGTGCATCCGCCGAGTTCACTTGTGCCGCACCAGCGGACGTGATGGCGAATAGCGCCAGCCCGATGCCGAGCGCGCCCCGCCTGCCGTAGCGGTCGCTCAGACTGCCCGCCGACAGCAGCAGACCGGCGATGACGAGGGTGTAGGCGTCCACAATCCACTGCAGTTGCGTTGTGCCCGCGTCGAGTTCGCGCGACAACGTGGGCAGGGCGACGTTGACGATGGTGGCGTCGACGCTGATGACGAAGACGCTCAGGCAGATGACGGCGAGCGCGGCGAGGGGATGTTCACGGTCTACGGGGCGATGGTGGTAGGTGCGCATACAGATACGGTAAGCCCGATTAGACAAACAAATCAAGTGATTAGATTAGAAAGTTGTCTTACTGCTAGAATTGCATGCATGGCCGCCCGGAGGAACTACAACCAGAACTGCCCCATCGCGAAGGGGCTCGACATGTTGGGAGAGCGATGGACGTTGCTGATCCTGCGCGAGCTGGTCGGGGGCCCACGCCGCTACGGCGACCTGCGCGCCGAACTGCCAGGAATTGCGACCAACCTGTTGGCCGACCGGCTCCGGGAGCTCGAGGATGCCGGGATCGTCGACCGCGCCGAACTGCCGCCACCGGTCGCTCGCACTGTCTACACCCTCAGCGAGATGGGCTGGCGGCGGGTCCTGCCGATCCTGCAGGCCATCGCATGGTTCGGCTTGGACATGCTGGAGCAGGACGAGGCCGGGACAGTGTCACCGTTGAACGGATTCCTCGCCGGCGTCCTGCTCGCCTTCGACCCAACCCGCGCCGGTAATCTCGACGCGTCCTACCGCATCGAGATCGACGGCCGCCGTTTCGAATTCAGGGTCGACAGCGGACACCTTGCCGCCGGACGTGGCACGCCCGCAGTGACAGTGACCGCCACTGGGGCCGATCTGCTTGCCGCCCGGCTCGGGTCTACCGCGGCAGAACGGGACGCCGCGCTGCGGCGATTGACATTCCAAGGCGATCGCGATGCCGTAGCCACGCTTCGCACCCTCTTCCACCTGTCCACGGAACCGGCTGTACCGGCCTGAGGTCGGGTAGCCCGAGAGAGTCTCACCCGCACGCCCCCACAGATCCGTACGTGACAGTCGCCCGTCATACGGCTCCATATAAGCGCATGCGCATGGCATTCGCATGTAGACTGCAGATATGGTCGTTGCGATTCAGATCAAGGACGTGCCCGAGGAAGTGCGGGACGCTATCGCCGCACGCGCCGCAGCGAGGGGCCAGTCCACCCAGGTGTACCTGCGCGCCCTGCTGGAGCGAGAGTTGCGCGCCGAGCGGAACAAGCATTTGCTCGAGAGCTTGACCGGGCACCGCAGCCTCGACATGGGCGCCGAGGATGTGGTCGACGAAATTCGTGGCGGCCGCGAGGACGACGAGTGATCGTCGTCGACGCAAACGTCATGGTCATGGCCTTGTCCAGCCCCACGACGCAGGGCGACACCGCGCGAGCCGCGATGCTCGCCGACGACGACTGGATCTCTCCCGCGCACATGCCATTGGCGGTACTGCGCACCCTCCGCAAGGCCGTGCTGGGCAATCACTTGACCGCCAACGACGCCGACGCCGCGTTCCGAGCCCTCGCCGCTATGCAGATCGTCTACGTAGGAACCGATGTTCCGCTGCTGCATACGGTCTGGGCAATGCGCCACAACGTCTCCGTATATGACGCGGCCTACCTGGCGGTCGCCGCGCTGCACGACGCTGCGCTCATCACCTTCGACGCCCGGCTCGCCAAAGCCGCCGAACAGACCAAGCCGGACATCCTCGTCACCCTGCTCTGACTCCGGGTGCGTACCGATGGCACGAAGCCCCTCGCGTCCGGTGTCTTGACCTGCGAGACCGGCCGATCGATCCCCACATCATCGAATCGGCGCTGATGCCAGCCGCCGACCAGTTCGAGCGTGGACTTCTGGGCACAAGGCATCCAAGGTCTGGCCCCGAGCGGTCATCTGAAAGCCGCTCGCGCAACGGACATTCCCGCCGCACTCGAGGTCTCCCAGTCCGGGCGGGGCGCCCGCGTGTGGATCTTCTTCGCCGACGCCACGTCGGCGGCCTCGGCGCGTCGTATCGCCACCGGCCTGCTCGGCGAAGCCATGCAGTTGCGCGGCCGCATGAACCTGTCCAGCTACGACCGGCAGTTCCCGTCCCAGGACACCCACACCGGACGCGGGGTCGGCAATCTCATCGCAGCACCGCTGAGCGGGGCCGCCGCCAGCACGGCACCACCGTGTTCCTGGATCCAGCGACCCTCGAACCGTTCGACGACCAGGGACATACCTGTCCAGTGTTGCGAGGCTGTCCCCGAAACAGGTTGCCGCGCTGGCAACCTCGCTGCCACAGCCTACGGTCGGCCACGATGTCCGCCGCCTGCAGATGCCGACCTCGTCGAAGATCGTGCCCAGACCAGCCGTGCTGGTCCGTGCGTCGTCAATTCCAGCAAATTTCGCTATGCTGGCCAAACTGCCGGGGACGCGCAGGGCGTGTTGGACCACGGCGTCTGGTGCTATCCGGAGGCGCTTGTTCTAGGGGGATTTCATGCGGTTCGATGCCAAGACGTCGGTGCGAGTGCTGGCGGTGGCCTGCCTCGTGGCGCTGGCGGGTTGTTCGAATGACTACAACGACCAGCGGGGCAAAGGTGACGCCCCCGTGAAGGACGGCCAGGGCGACAACACCCCCGCCGAAGTCTTCAATATGCCGAACGGTTTCGGCAATGTCGCCACCAAGTGCGTCGGCCATGGGTATCGGGCATACGTCACCACGAACGCCACCGGGCCGTCGAACATCCAGATCGTTGCCGACGACACCTGCAAGCCGAAACCATGAGGTACCTCGCAGTTGCCGCCTGCCTGCTGCTGCTCTCGGTCGCCGGCTGCTCCCGCCAGCACTACGAGGAACGCGGCAAGGCCGACGCGCCGGTCAGCGGCCGACAGGGCGAAAACTCCGCCGCCGAGATCTACAACTTCCCAAACGGTTTCGGCAACCTAGCGACCAAATGCGTAGGCAAGGGCCAGCGCGGATACGCCACCACCCGCTGGATCTCGCAGGACGACAAGTCCCCCGAAATCGTCCCGGCCAACGCGGTCATCGTGGACCGGACTGCACAGGCTGACCGGGCGCGAAAGGCGGGCCGCACCGATAGCAGCGCGTGAACTTGCTCGGTGGTAAGTGCGGCCGCGAGGCTGACCTGGGTGGCGCGAGTATCCATGTGGAGGTAGGCGAGCTGTTCAGGCCGCTTTCGGAGAACCCGTGGCCGCCAACGCTATAGCAGCCACACATAACTCTGTACGTGGTTCGCGCGAGCCCCGACTGCCCGGTGATCGGTGTCCAGTCGACCGGCCATAGTCCGAATCCGGATCCCGCAGCACCGCCGAAGTCGAGCATGAGATTCGGATGACGGCGAGCGACGGCGGCGAGTTCGGACCACAGCTTCAGTGAGGTCGCCGCGGTGACGGCACTTGTACGGCATCCTCGACAGGATTTTCTATAATGAAATACATTTCACCATTGAATTCATGTTCATATTTGTGGATGATCGTCGTATGAGCCCAGACACACCGACACCGTCGAACACGCTGCCCCGCGAGACCGACTACCTGATCATCGGCGCTGGTCACAATGGTTTGACCGCAGGCTGTTACCTGTCCCGCGCCGGCCATCGAGTGACCGTGCTCGATGCGTCGCCGAAGATCGGCGGAATGACATGCACGAACGCGATCCTGCCTAGCGCTCCTGATCACCTCTTCAACGAGGGCGCGATTCAGGCGACGGGAATCTTCGGAATGTCCGGCATCGCAGAGGATCTCGAACTGCACAAGCACGGCCTGCGGATGATCTCCGTCGATCCGGCGCACGTACAGCTCGCACCCGACGGGAGTTCACTGGCGATCTGGAAGGATCCGCGGAAGACCGCCGACGAGCTGCGTCGGTTTTCGAAAAAGGACGCCCAGGCGTGGCTCGACCTGGCGAACGCATTGGACCCTGCGATGGACCTGGTCATCGCCTACATGAAGGCTCACCCGCTACGGCCCTGGACGAAAGACATGGCCAAAGCGGTCGCCCGGGCAGCTCGACACCCCAAGCGGCTGTCCTCCCTGCGACACTTGGCGACCGCCTCGCACACGGAGTTCCTCGAAGAGACTTTCGAATCGGAACTGCCCAAGGGTGCCCTGGCGGCGATGGCCGCCTTCTCGCAGATGCGTCTCGATATGACCGCTTGGGCAATGATCTACCTCGGCATCGTTCAGAAAGTCCCCAATGCCATGCCCGTCGGCGGTACCGGATCCCTTCCCGCCGCATTGCACCGCTATCTCCATGCGCACGGCGGTAGCGTGCACACTGGCTGCCGCGTGGAGGAGATCGTCCTGTCGAATGGCCGCGCCACCGCCGTCAAGCTCGACACCGACCAGATCGTTCGTGCGCGAAAAGGCATCATCAGCACGTGCAACCCCGTCATCACGCTCAACGAGCTGCTGCCGGAAGGGGCGCTGGATCACAAACTGGCGACACGCGCCAAGGACATCCCCATCCGCAAGACTCATGCCACGTCCCTCAAGATCAACGTCGCATTGAAGGGACAGGTGTCGATGAAACGCCACGAAGAGTGGCGCGGGAACGATCTCGATCTTCGCGGATACCTCGCCGCCTGGCATACGCTGGAACAGCAGGACGCCGCCTGGAACGCGGTGGTGCGCGGCGAATGGCCCGATCCCGTGCCGGTCAGCTGCTCGATGATCCCATCGGCCGTCGATCCCTCGCAGGCACCAACTGGGCAAAGCACCTTCTACCTGTGGTCAGGTGTCATCCCCGTGACGCCGCGCGAGCCGTGGGAGGACGTGCGGGACAAGGTCGGCGACGCCGTGCTGCGCGACTGTGCCCAGTACTACGAAGGTATCGACACCCTGGAGATCGGCCGAGCGGTGCTCGGCGGGCCGGATATCGAGGAGCGCTTCAATGCCCCCGCCGGCAACGTTTACCACGTCGACCCACTGATCACCCGATTCGGCCCCATGAAGCCGGCGGCGGGGCTAGGGGCTTACCGCCTGCCTGTCGATGGGCTGTACCTCAGTGGTGCCGGCACACATCCCGTCGGGGGTGTGTGCTCGCTCCCCGGAAAACTTGCCGCCGAAACGGCGATGCGGATCGAGGCGAAGAACCGCCGATGACGCGGACGGGTGTCTCGCGTCCATGGCTGACCGCGAGACACCCGCCGGACGTTTGAAACTGAGGTACTCGATCGGGCCGAGCTGGGAATTCATTGATGGCGAGCATCGGCGAGCGGTTCACCCGCATCAAGCCGCGGGAGCGAACACACGGGAGAATCGCACACAGCAACCCTGGGGACCGGGATGTACGGTGTGTTCCCACTGCTGCAACAGGATTCGCTGCTAGCGGAAGCTTGGCTGCCGCCTCGGTTATTCGACAGTGGCGGCGGCGACGATGTAGCTCCTTGGCGTCACGCCACGACTCGCCGGGGTGTGTGGCGAACCAAGTTGGATGTCGGCAGCCACCGAGGTCAAGATCGCGGTGCGGCTGGCCGTGCCGACGCCGCAGAGAGTGAACAGAGCCTCGGCGAAGCGGATCGGCGAGGCCCAGACCCAATGCCGCTTAGCTCGCCCCCTGTAGAGCTGTGACCGGCGGTTTTGCGGATGGTCGTCGTTGTGTCGGCGTGATGCAGCTTTGGTTGGCCAGCCGGATGGTAGCGGGTCCGGTGTGACGGGTTCCCTTGTCTGCCTTGCGTTTTACTCGGAAGCTGTTGTGTCTGGCGCGTTTGACGACGCGGGGGTAGGAGCGGTGGCGGCGGGGGTTGAGGTGGCGTTTTGCGGTGATCTGTTCGGCGAGTTCGGTGTGGAGCTCGAGTTGGCGGTCAGGGGGAAAAACCGTCCGGGCCTGCGATGGTGTCGCGGGCGAGTCGGACGGTCTGGGTGAACTTCACGCGGTCGGGATCGATGCCGGTCTCGACCGCGGCCCGGCAGATCAGCGAGCAGATCGCGTAGTGGGCGATGAGGAATCCGTATATTTCCTGGCGGACCATGTCCGGGGTTTGCGAGCGCAGGGTTTTGGCGGGGCCGCGGAGCTGCGTCTTGATTTGCCTGTTCGCGGCTTCGTGTTCCCAGCGTTGGTGATAGGCCTCGGCCAGGATCAGCGAGGGTGCCTCGTGCGGGTCGAGGATGGTGGTGAGCAGGCAGATCAGCTCACCGCCTTCGCCACGGTCGGTGATCTCGTACTCGATGACGCGGGCGAAACGAGTCCGGTCCCAGTCCAACTCCTCCCCGGCTATGGCCGCCTCCAGCAGCTCGGCCCGCATTTTCGCCGGGGTTTTGGGCGCGAAAAGCAGTGTCACATAGGAGCCGTCACCGAGGCGGTCCACGATCGGCAGGTCCATAATGTCACCGAGACGCCACAACAGGTCGGCGTCGGTGTCGGCGCCCTGGCACCACAGTTTGAAACTGTAGAACCCCTGGTCACACACCAACATCATGCCGGGTTCGAGTAACCAGATCAGTTCGGCCGCGCGGTGCGTTCACCGGTGCCCTTGCCCACGACCGGCCCGATCACCGCGCCCAGGCTCACATGCGAGCCGCATTCGGTCAACGTCACCACCCGTGCCTGTGGCAACACTCCCTTGCTCGGTTTACCGAATTCCGTTGCGTTGGCCTCGGTGTCGGCCACGTCGAACACCATGCCATCAATCGAGACCAGCCTGCGTCGCGCGTAGAACGCGTCCAGGGTCAGCCGCGACGCCACCGGCACCGCGATCCGCTCGAACAGTGTTTTCATCGGCTCGAACCCCAGCCGCTGCCGGGCCTGGGTGATCCCACCCGAGGTCGGCAAACTCCACTTCGGATCCCAACAACGCCAAAGCCGCAGCGGCCCAACCAGTTTCCGCATCACCCCCTCGTAGTCCACACCTGCGAACAACGCCAACGCGACCACGAAATACATCACCAAATGCGGCGGCAACGTCCCACCACGACGCTTGGGCGCCTTGCCGTGCTCGGAAATCGCCATCTCCACCGCATCACGGTCCACCACAGCGGTCAACACACCCAACGACACCTGATCGATCAACGACACCGCACCCACATCCACCACGTCGGCGACGCTAACCCCAGCACCGACACGATCCGGCACCGACACGCCCAAAAACGCTCCACACCAACCAGTCTCACAGACCAACCAGCTGGCACTACATCGCAATCATGCCGATGACCTGCGAAAACACGTCAAGCTAAGTGGCATTGGGCCCAGACCGGTTGGCATCAGTGGCGGGCATGCGCGCGGACCACAGTGCGATCACCATGCAGCACACAATCACAGCGAGAAATCCGCTTCAACGACCAGCTAACCACAATGAAGCCGCCGATCGCCACGGTTCCCATCTATAAAGTGCCCCGCCGAGGGCGCGAACCTGCGACGGCCATGTCAGGCCATGCGAATCTGGCGCACACCAGGCCGACGAGTCGATGAGCCTGCGCTGGCCGCAGCGGACCGAAACGCATTCCGACCGATTCTACGTGGTACACGTTCCCATCCGGAACATGGAATCGCTGCTCCAACTCCGGCGCGGAATACACACGACGACCGATCTCAAGCGTGTCGAGTCCCTCGTAGTAGTTCGCGCACTCCGCGAGGACCTTGTTGCCGATGCCGTCGCGCATGGCTTCCCACGGCACATCGGGATTGCGGGGGAAGATGCCCGACCACAACCAGAACGTGTCCTGCCCCTTCGGTGCCTGGGTGGGGTCCAGCCGCGAGGGCACGATCCCGATAAAGCACTCGTTCTCGGGATACTTGCGCTGCACGGCACTGTTCCAGGCGTTGAGGTGATCCTCGTACGTCTGCCAGCTCACGATCGGCTCACAGAGATCGAGACCGTCTTTTCGCCACTTGTTGTGCTTGGGCATGTCGAGCTTCCCGGAGACCGCGACGTCGATTTTCAAAGTCGTCGTCTCGAGGACATTGGTGGGTATCGCTCGTGCGCGCCGCTCCATGTGATCGGGCATCATTCCCGACGGGAGCAGCTGGTTCAGCGTCGCTTTCGGGCTGCACGACGCCATCACCACCTTCGCCTTCAGCACTTCACCGCTCTCGAGCTCGACCCCGGTCACCACGTCGCCGCGCGTGGTGAGCCCGACGACCTTGGCGTTGGTGCGGATGGTGCCGACGTAGTCCAGCAGCGACTGCGCGACCGCATTGGTGAGGGCGCCGGTGCCGCCTTCAAACCGGGCCGAGTTGGTCCGATGACACATCCCGATATAGATCAGCGCCCAGCCGGTTCCATCCTGACTCATCCAGCAGAACGGCGGCATCGAGGCGAGCGCGGCACGGAGCAGCGGCGTGTCGGACCGCTCCTCGATGATCTCCCGATGCGATGTGGTGAACATGCTGATCAAGGGCCTCGTTTCGTCCCCGTGCCCGGAGTTGAAGGATTTCGGTCAGGGCCCGGCGGCTCATGCCGAACCGACAGATCGCCTGCTCAAGCCGTCGACAAGGTTTGCCGCCAGCGCAAACGTTGGCGGGCGCTCACCTGCCCGGGCATTGTTGCTGATTTCGAAATCGCACACACCGACTCGTCCGTTGTGCGTCACGGTGCACAGGGTGTCGATATAGACGGCACCATGGAGTTGGGACACGACCCCGTCGACTTTCCGGCACTCGAGACGGAACTCCTCACCGCCGGGCAAGAACCAGGTGATTTCACCGCCGCGATGCGTCAACCCATCTGCTTCCATCCACGTCACGACGTCGACGTCCTCGGCGAAGACCAGCTCACCGTCGCGGACGAGGTACCCCACCTTGACGAACGAATCGTCAGCAGCGTGCCAGCACATTGATCCGAACGATAAATCGGGTCCGAAGGTACCCGACACCCACCGATGCGAAAGCAGCGTGTCGATCTTTCGAATGCCCCATGAATGATCTCGATGAAAGAGGCCATCGATGTCGAATACGCGACCATCCATGGTGACCTTGCCGGTGATCCGGCCAGACGCCTCGTAGTGGTGTTTAGCAAATTCATCGACGAGGCTCCCGCCCGACGGAAAGAAGTCCGTCAGCGGATAGAAGTTCTGCATTTCGAGTTCGAGATCTACCCCGGGTTCGTGCACTTCGATCCTGGGGTACTCGCCGTCCACATGCCATTGACTCCCACCTGCGCGATACCCTTTGTGGCTGGTCGGCTGAGCGAGCGGCAATTCCCATTCGATACGTCTGAAACGCGTTCCGTCAGCTGTGAAGACCGCGCACTCCAAAGCAGAACGGCCGCCTGCTCGATTGGGTTCGTGACCGATCCGGTGCACTCCGCCGACTTTCTGGCCGACGTCATACCAGTGCACGAACACACTCTCTTGCCAGTCCGGATCGCTGGAGTCGGGTTCGTGCGTTCCTTCGTCGGATGCGTCATACTGCCGGGTCATCAGTGGTAGCTATTCACCTGGGGTGGTGAGGTTTTCGGTGGTCGGTGTGGTATGCGTGCGTGGTTATGGGGCGGCTGCGGGTGTGAGGGCAGGCGGTAGCCACGGACCGGTGGTGAACAGTTGGGTGAGGGCGTCGAGTTTGTCGAGGCCCCATTTATGGGCGGTGTCGAGGTAGGAAGTGACGATCGCGAAGTCGGTGATTCCCTGCAAGGTTCGCCATGCTCCACCACTGGTTCGTTGCTGTATTTTGACTGGTCGGAGCGTTCTTTCGGCTTCGTTGTTCGAAAACGGGACGGTCAGGTCGGTCGCGAACCGCAAGATCATGTCTTCGTAGCGGGTGAACCGGGCCACCAGCTTGCGGGCGTCGGCGGCCAAGGTAGTTTTCCGGTCACGGTTGTCGTCGCGGCCCAGCCCGATCGCACCGGCGTAGGCGCGGCGGATCCCGGTGAGGGTGTCGGCGTCGAGAGCCGATGCCTCAGCGGCGCGGGCCCGGCCAGCGGCGGTGTGGGCGTCGAGCAGGCAGTCGATCATCGCTTTCGCCCATACCTGCCCGGCTGGATCGGCATCGTGGATCGACCGCAAGTCGCGCAGCAGGTGCGCACCGCACCACGCGTGGGCCGCTTTGAGGTGCGCGTACCCGGCGTAGCCGTCGCGGACCAGTACCCCGGTGAACTCGCCGAGCACACCACCGGCATCAATATCGTCGGCGGAGCGGCCACCGACGTGCATCAACGTCAGATAGTCGGTGCAGGCGACGTGCACGTACTTCAACTCCGCGGCGGCGCGGCCGGTGGTTTCGTCGGCATGCAACACCGGCGCGGTGGCCAGCAGAGTTCGCATGTGGACGGAGAACTGTCGTTCCAGCAGCCGCGCGGCGCGGCCACGCACCCCTGCCAGCCAGCCAGTCGAAATATCGAGGCCGCACAGTGCGACGAACAGATCCCGGCTCCGCCCGATCGGTAGGTAATGCCCGCAGGTCAGCAACGCCGCCCGGGCCAGAGCCACCGGCCCGATCCGCACCGGCGACCCCGCCGCCGCGATCACCGCGACATGCTCGGGTGCCGCATCGGCCCAGTCACCGGCAGTCACTGTCCCGCACCCGCATTCGCGGGCGATACGCCGATACTCGGTGATCACCGGCGCCGCCGCCGGTGCCGTGTCCACGACCTGGCGGCGTTCGCAGGCGACCTCGGCGGCACCGTCGAGCGAACACGAACACCCCTGGCAGCGGGGCGGTTCCAACCGGATCGTGTGGTTCGGGTCATCGTGCAGTGGCCGCGACGTGCCTGCCGAGCCTTTCTGCTTACCCGCCGACCGCCCCGACCGGGTCCGCGACGACCGCTTCTTGGCCGGTTTCTTGTCATAGGGCGAGTCCGACCCCGACGACCACCCCGAGTTCGACGAATCCGCAGCCAACCGCCGCTCCAGCACTGCGATCCGATCCGCCTGCGCCGCAGCCTGTTCGGACTGCGACCCCACCAGCGCCTTCAACTCTGTGTTCTCCGAACCCAACTCCACATTCGCGGCCCGCAACTCCGCATTCGCGGCCCGCAACTCCGCGTTCTCGGCCAGCACCACCCTCACCTGCGCCGTCAACTCGGCCACCCGCTCAACGAGCTGCTCAACCGACGACGCTCCAGACACCCCGCCACTATGCCCGACAGGCCATCACAATCCAACCGACACGCCATCAAACCCCAAGGGGGACAGCTGAATAGCTACCATCAGTGGTCCTCTCGGTTGATAATCAATTGCCCTGTAGTGCCGTCAACCGTTACCGATTCGCCCGATTTCACGACCGTGGTGGCGGCTTTCGTATTGACAACGCACGGAATGCCCAGTTCACGGGCAACCACCGCGCCGTGGGAGAGGTTCCCACCGATATCGAGGACGATGGCGCCGGCACACGCCAGGGCCGCCGACCATCCCGGGTCGACGGTCTTGGCGATCAGGACGTCTCCCGGCTCGAAGTCGTCGTCGAGCGGGTCACTCATGACCCGCGCGACCGCCGTGATGCGGCCGGAGGATGCACCGACACCCGTGAGAACGGTCGTCGACTCGGTGATCACGGTGGGCGCAAGCAGCCCGCGCGCGGTGATGTGCTCCTCGGTGATGTGCCGCATGAAGCCGGGCCCGGCTTCGACGAGTTCAGGCACCTCGAGTCGCAGGCAGGACTCGTGTTCCCGGCGCCGCCGCGCGATCTCATCATGCCCGGGGCCGGTGGCTCCGCCGAGCACATCCTTGAACTCGTCATATCGGAGATACACGATGTCGGACGCGTTGCCGACAACGCCTGTGGCGATCAGATAGGGCGCCGCGGCTTCGATGACGCGGCGCAGCTCGTCGAAGATCAGCACAATGGGGATCTTCGCGTTCTCGCGCAGCGCCATCTGCCGCCGCGACAAGGTGAGCAGCTTACGCACGAGCCAGTGGTAGCCGAAGCGCGTCGTGCGTCCGAGTTCACCCTCTGCCCGGGTACGGATCTCCACACTACGGTCCGGCTCCGCCCCGTCCCGCCGAAGCTCACGGGCCACTACACGCACAATCTGCGATGGATCCTGGCGCCACGTCGGCTGGGCGAGTTCCAATTCCGGAGCCGTGTGGAAACCGAAGCGGTCCAAGATTTCATCCAGCGTGTTCGCGAATGTGGCATCGGTTGCCTTGATGTCGGACAGCGAGAGCCCTTGGACAACGGCATCGGCCAGGGTCGGGTTCCGCCGTGCGATCGCAGCCAGCTTCCCGATCGCCCGACCCGCCTCGGCGCTTTCGTTGTCTCCCAGTCCTACATGCAGTCGATTGTTCAGGTCGGCCCCGTCAACTCCTCCGCCGACCGCACGGCTGATGACCTTCTGGCTGACTTCGAACGTCGCACTGGCGATACCGGGACCGATCATCAGGCTCTCCCACGCCCGTACCGTGACGGCTTCCAGATCCAGCACCCAGGCGAGACAGTCGAGTTCGGTCAGCTCACCCGACCGGCGCATACCTTTGATCTCGTCGATCTGGTCCTTGAATCGCTGCCTGGCCCCCCGTGCCTCACGCAGCATGCCGCGCAGCACCCTAATGGGAGCTACCGGGTCGGTCGGTAGGGCAGACTCGGTGCCGGTAGCCCCGGCAGGTGAGCACTTACGCACCCTGAGCTTCGAGTTCTTGTGTCAGACCGTGCCCCTGCCGGTGGCCGGGAGCGAAACAACTTATGGGATGTCGTGCCCACCAACACCTTTGGTGTGAGCACTGGTCCATTAGGGCGCTGGGTCTCCCGTCGGCTGCTGATGACCGAACCGGCAGATTCAGGAGCACACGATGCTGTTCGTCGGAGACGACTGGGCCGAAGATCACCATGACGTGGAGGTGCAGGACGAACAAGGCAAGACCCTGAAGGCAGCCAGGCTACCCGAGGGCGTCGAGGGCATGACCCGGCTGCATGAGCTGATCGCCCGGTTCCTGCCACAGGATTCCGATCCCGGGCAGGTGCTGGTGTGCATCGAGACCGACCGCGGCACGTGGGTGCGGGCGCTGGTCGCGGCCGGCTACCAGGTGTACGGGGTCAACCCGAAAACCGCTGCCCGTCATCGGGAACTGCTGTCGCTGTCGGGCGCCAAGGACGACAAGGCCGACGCGAAGACCCTGGCCGACATGCTGCGCACCCGCCGCCACCAGCTGCGTCAGGTCGCCGCCGATTCCGACGAGGCCGCGGCGGTCAAGGTCGCCGCCCGCGCGCATCAGACGTTGATCTGGGAACGCACCCGGCACATGCTGCGGCTGCGCACGGCGCTGCGCGAGTACTTCCCGGCGGCACTCGAGGCCTACAAGCCGCTCGGGCTCGCCGGTGCCGACACCCTCGAACTGCTGGGCAAGGCCGCCGATCCCGCCACTGCGGCACGGTTGACGATCGGCCAGATCACTACCGCGCTCAAGCGGGCACGACGCCGCGATATCCCCGCCAAGGCCGCCGCGATCCAGGCGGCGCTGCGCGGTGAGCACCTGGGCCAGGCCGAGATCGTGGCCGGCGCCTACGCGGCATCGGTCCGCGCGACGGTCGCGGTCCTGCGCACCCTCAACGAGCAGGTCAAGATCCTCGAGGGCGAGGTGGGGTCGTGTTTTGGCCGGCACCCGGACGCTGAGGTCTACCTCAGCCAACCCGGCATGGGCGTGATCACCGGCGCCCGGGTGCTTGCCGAGTTCGGCGACGCCGATGGCCGTTACGCCGACGCCAAATCCCGCAAGAACTACGCCGGCACCGCCCCGATCACCCGCCAGTCCGGCAAGACCAAAACCGTCCACGCCCGGTTCGTCCACAACGATCGGCTCGTCGACGCCCTGCACATGCAGGCCGGTGCGGCGATCCTGCACGACCCCGGAGCGCGCGCCTACTACGACGAGCTACGAGCCCGCGACATGAACTACAACGCCGCTCTCCGCCAGCTCGGCAACCGGCTCGTCGGCATCCTGCACGGCTGCCTGAAAACCAAGACTCCCTACAGCCAGCAAGCGGCCTGGTCACACCGCCACCAGCACCTCGCAGCTTGAATTTCCTTGACACCCAAGCTCCTGGGATGTCTGACACCGGCACCGACGCCCGATAGATCTCCGGTCGCCCGGGGAGACGAGAACTCCGGGTCCGGCGCGAGTCCCATGTACTGCTGGTAGATCGATTGCCGGGAGCTGCCGGGCATGACATCGCCGAGCGCGGCAAGCTGATCAGCGTTGATGTACACATAGCCCCACATCGACACGAAGTACGGGTCCGGCGCATCGGACGGCTTCATCGCGCGGAGGGTCTCTTCGAAGAACCGGCGGACACCGGCATCTTCGAACGTGACAACGAGATCCTGGGTTAGTGGCGTCAACGCCCTCGGGTAACCGTCGGCAGCATTCGCCCTGGTCAATAACACCGGTCGGCCAGGCCAGGTGGTCAACCAGTAGTTCCAGTCGACCAGGCAGCCCCGTGCAGCAGTCATAGGGATTAGATCCGTTCACTTCACTTCAGATAATTTATGTTCTATTAGATTCTTGGGGGGCAGATCTCGGCCTTCCGCGAGCGTGAAGCAGATCCGACAACGGGCCCTGGTGGGCGCCCAGCTCAGCCTTGGCCCACTCGGTGAGCTGGACCAAATCGGGATCTTCACCTTCGTTCCCGGCGACGATAGGGATTTCCCCGAGATAGATCATTCCGGTCGTGGCGTCGACGGTGACAGTTCGACCGGCCAGGTCGGCCAGGCTGTTCGCCCCGCAGCCGACGATGCAGGGCACGCCCATCTCCCGGCAGACAACCGCAGCATGCGAAGTGGAGCCGCCGAGTTCGGTGATCACTGCTCGGACAATTGACATCGCTGCCACGTCGTCCGGGTCCGTCGTCGGCCGGGCCAGGATGACGTCCTCGCCCGATTCGGCACGCTCGACGGCCTGCTCCGCATCGGTGACCACGACCCCGGTCGCGATGCCGGGGCAGGCCGGCTTGCCGACGGCGGCCCTGGTCGTGGCCGCGACCGAGGTCGGCGACAGATGCGGTGTGAGCATCGACCGGACGTGCTCCGGGCCCACGCGGTCAAGGGCATCGCTCACGCTGATGAGCCCCTCGCGGTGCAGCTGCACTGCGTGTCGCACCACGGCTTCCGGCGTGCGTTTCGCGTTGCGTGTCTGCAGCAGCCACAATGTGCCGCTCTCCACGGTGAATTCGATGTCCTGCACATCCCGTCCGTGTTCCTCGAGCAGCCGGGCCGCGGCCATGAGATCCGAATGTGTGTCCGGTAGTGCGGTAGCCAGCACGTCGATCGACAGCGCGTCGGCGCGGCCGGAAACGACGTCCTCACCTTGCCCGCCGGGCAGCCATTCACCGTAGGGTTCCGCGGCGCCGGTGAGCGGGTTACGGGTGAAAAGCACTCCGGTACCGGAGTTTTCGTCTAGATTGCCGAACACCATCGCCTGCACGGTTACGGCGGTGCCGCCCGCATCGGAGAGCCCGCGATCATGCCGGTACGCGATGGCCCGGGTCGAGTGCCAGGATTCCAGAACGGCGATAATGGCTTGCCGCAACTGTTCCCAAGGCTCGCCGGGCGCCGCAGCGCCCGTCACTCGCTCGAACTGCTCGCGGAACCGGCGGCGGGTGTCGGCAGCGTAGGCGGCGTCACCGCTTTGCTCGGCCAGCGCCCGCTCGATCTCGTCGGTCATACCGAGGTTGAGGATGGTGTCCATCATCCCGGGCATGCTGGTGGCCGCACCCGAGCGGACCGAGATCAGCAGCGGGCGCCGCGGATCACCGAACCCACGGCCGGTGTCCTGCTCGAGCCGGGCCATCGCGCCCGGTAGTCCGGCCCAGACGTCGGCAGGCAGTTGCCGATCGTCTGCGTAGTACCGCCGACACACCTCGGTGGTGAGGACGAAGGCAGGCGGTACCGGTATGCCCAGCGCCCGCATCCGTTCGATACTGAATGCCTTGCCGCCCAGCATGTCCCGGTCGGCGCCGGTGCTGCCGTCCAGGGTGAGGATCTGGGACGAGGTTGTCGTCGTCATTCCGCCCTCCCCGCAGCCGCCTCCGCCACGCGGGAGCGCCCGGTCAGCCCGATGAGATCTTCGTGCAGTTCGAACCAGACGGTGTGATAGCTGTCGATCAGCGGCCGGGCCAGCCATCCGTGCTCGCCGCTGAGGACTTTTGCCAGCGCGATGGAGAACCGATCGGGGTATGGTGCCAACCGGGGCGCGATGACGCAGATGCCGTGCAGTAGTGGAAGAAACCGCTCGTGCAGGCGCTCGAGCCGAGCGATGATCCCCGCGTCGTATTGGACGTCGCCGTGATCGTTCGGCACGAGTCCGTTTTTCAGCTGCCAGTCGGCGACCAGCTGTTTGAATTCGGTATTGAAACCATCGAATTCGTGGTAGGTGACCGACAGCGCGTCGAGATCGGTTCCGGAACGCTCGGACTCGATCAATGCCGCCAACCTGGATCGCCCCTCGGCAGTGATTTTCAGCCGGCCGTTCGTCTCGTCGACGAGACCATCGTCGAGCATCGGGCGTAGTGCCCCGGTCACCGAATCCGTTGACAGACCAGCACTTTCCGCGATATCGACCACCCGGGCACGTCCTTTCAAGCGCACCAGTTGCAGTACGCGAATCTCCACACTCATCTGCCGACCTCCGCTGCGACGTTGTCCGCCGCCCGTTCCTGGATCTGGACCAGCCCGGTGGAGCCATCCACCCGTAGCCGATCACCGGTTTTGATTGCGCGCGTACCGTTTCCGGTGTTGATGACACACGGGATGCCGATCTCGCGCGCGACGATGGCGCCGTGGCTGAGCGGTCCGCCGATATCGATGACCACCGCCCCGGCGACGAGAAAATACGAAGCCCAGCTGGGATCGGTGGTGGTGCAGACGAGGATCTCGCCATCCTCGAGATCACCCGCGTCGGCGTCGTGGACGACCCGCGCGATCCCCTCGACCGTGCCTGCGCTCACCGGCGTCCCGCGAACCTCCTCGACCTCCTCCTCGACGGCCCGGCCGCGCTGCGGCACGGGCAGACCGACCCACTGGTCGGGCAGTACCAGAGCGCGGTACTGCTCGTAGATACCGCGCCGTTCATCAACGCGCACAACGCAATCGGCGGGCAGCTCACCGGTCAGCTCATCGAAGGTCAGGAAATACACCTCATCGGCGGAGCGCAACAGACCTCGCGCCACCAGGTCAGCGCCGAGGACACGGGCAGCCGCCCGGGCGCCGTCGATGGTCTGTACGAACGCCGCCTTACCGACCTCGCGCAGCGGGATATAGCGCCGCGCGACCTTCAGCACCAGCCGGGCCTTGCGTCGGTCGAGGACACCGAGACCGGCGAACACCCGGCGCTCGGCCTCGGCCCGCTGCTGCTGCTGCCCTTCCGCGCGGACCAACGGCGACGAGGACTCCGGCAACCTCCGATAGGTCAGGACCAGGCGCTCCAGCGGCGCCGGATCCTCTCGCCAAGAGCGCGAGGAGATTTCGGCCTCGACGGGCCCGTGGTATCCATGGTCGGCCACGAACTGATCGAGGGACCGCGCCCCGCGCGAGACCTCCCACAGCTGGCCTGCAGATTTCGCCTCTTCGACATCACCGAATCCGGTGATCAGCGAGGTCGCCAGACCCACATCACCGCTGGCGGTTGTGATCTTGCTGATCTCATCGAAGATTCCGGTGCCGAGCAAGGTCACGATCGAATGCGGGCACATGACCTCTTCGAACCGGCGAGCGGCCTCTCTTAGGACCTCGCGCGCCGCCGCGGCGTCGGGGATGCCGCCGGGCGCGGTGACCGTGCGCCACCACAGGTCGGTATCAGTGCGCAGCTTCATGATCCGCGCGGGCAGCCGCAGCACATTCCAGGTCATCTTCATCGCGATGATCGGGTAGCGCCGCGTGGACGGATTGCTCTGTACCCCCGGCCGAACCGATCCCAGCAGCTGCTCCTCGAGCGCGTCTCCGGAGGTACCCGGCATCAGATCGGCGGCCCGCCGCAGACAGTCGATATTCGCGGTGAAGCGCCCGAACACCGCGGCAGAGAAACGATCATCGATCGACTCGGGAACCGTCACCGCGCTGCGCGGCAGGACACCGAGGTCACAGAACGCGCCCTTCATGCCCAGCTCGAGTGGATCACGCCAGAACGTCCAGCCCAGCGGTGTGGCGACACCCGGAAAGTTCTCCCGGGTATTGACGGTCGTCCACGCGGTGTCAGGAGAACCGATCTCATGCAAGGGATTTCTCATCGACCGTCCCCCTGGACCAGCCCGCGCGGTGCGTCGGCGCTGGATCGGCGCATCTTCTTCAGCGTCCACTCCGCGATCTTGGCGGTGTTGCTACTCATCGAACGAGGACTCCTTGGATATGGGTGGGATAGAGGCGGAGCGCGCCGTCATGCCGTGACGGCCGATGCGGACCGCCGCTTCATCGCCTGCTGATACTTGTCGAACCACAGCTCCTGATAGGTGGCGTAGGTGAACCGGCCGCGCTCGTCCTCCCACCGGTAGACGCTGTCGCGGAAGGACGTATTCGGCCAGGCCGGAATCGACGCGCAAGCAATCGCCTCACCCTGGAATCGGTAAACCTCGCCGGTCTCGTCCTGCGCCTCGATCTCCTGGCGCATCGGCAGATAGAGCCGCGGGTGATACTCGAGCACATTGCGGCGCACCCGCGTGATCGCCCGTGACTCGTCGCCGCACTGCACCCAGGCATAGTGATGGGAGGGCCGGTCGCCCACCTCGTAGAGCCCAGCCCAGGCCGGGTCGGTGTCGAGCGGCTCGAAGCTGATCTGGTTGAAGATCAGATCAGGACCGAAGTACATCGGCGACCAACCCACCGGCGGAATAGGCACGGCCCCACGCGTTTCGACGCGGATCTGGCGCCAGGATCGGTCGCGCGGCGCGTAGCAGTCAACGGCGTACCGCTCGCCGTGCAGGACCAGTTCCCCGGTGACGTGCATGACCTGTTCACTACCGCCCGGTTCGCGACCGAGGTCGCCGTGGTGATCTTCCTCGCCCGGCATCACGTGGCCACGGGCGAGCAACGGGGTGACCGCGTCGGCCACGATGTCGAAGGAGGTGTCGCCGTCGCTGCTGCGGTAGGTCAGCCTGGCAGTGCGGCCGGGCTCGGTGAACTCAATAGTCAGACCGTTGGCCGTGGTAATCGTGTTGTCCCGCACGGTCGGCCAGGGCATGGTGATCTCGTAGTCGAGGAAGGCCATATCGGTGTACTCGATATTGTCGGTCCCCTGGAAGATGGCTACCCCGCCCTGCGACAGCGGGAACTCCGGCTGATAACGCACGTAGAGGAATGCGCCGATCCGCGCCTCCGGGATCGAGAAACCGAAGTAGTGGGTGTGGATCAGATGCGGATCCCAGTGCTCGTCCGCAACAGGCAGGGGAAGCAGTAGATCCGTTTCTGGGGGATGGATTCCGAGTGGCAAGGTCTCGCCCCTTTCAGACGTCGACCGCAACAGCGCGCGTCGGCGACGGCACGGAAGACGAAGCCGGTGCTTGCCCGAGCGACGTGAGCTTCTGCCACAGCGACCCAGAGGTTGCCTGATCAGGGCGGGCGACAGCGAGGCCGATGATCCACACGCAGAACAGCGAAAGACACAGCGTCACAAAGCAAGCCAGATACGTCCAGACGTAGGAGACGTTGTCCTGATTGAGGGCGGCCCACATCGGCCACGCCGCAGCGCCGTTAGCGATGCCGTCCGCCATCGGAATGCACGCGATCACCGCAGGCAGCTTCCACCACGTATTCAGGCGCGGCCGCAGATGATAGATCAGCGCACCGGCCAACATCGGCATGACCGGATTCACGAAACCCCACCACAGCGGGAAACCCCACGGGTTCAACGGCTGATGACCGTAATAGAGATAGGTCTTGGCCAAGATGCCCGGCGTTTCCAGGAAAACGTCGACTACGCAGTCGACCGCCCACAGCGCGAACAAGTTCTTCATGGTGACACCACGCTGGAACAGCCGGTACGCGAGATAACCGAGCCCGCCGACGTACCACGGGTAGACGAAGCAGATATACAGCGGCATCGTGCGGTCCAGCACCGTAAACGTCCCGAGCGCACCGTTCTCCTTCAGGTACACCAGGCCGAGAACATCGACAATCGGTTCCATCGCCGCCGCAAACGCGCCACCAATGATGCAGTAGAGCAGTAGCGGTCCTTTGCCTCTGACCAGTTGCCGGATCGCCAGAGCAAGGGCAATGCCCAGCGGGATGAAGATGAAGACGTTGAAGACCGTCTCCGCCGTCTTCGGCATCACCTCGTCCACCGGCGGCTGCGGTATCGCCGCAAGCATCGTCGTCAACATTCAGCACTCCCATCGTTGCGAGAGGCAGATCACCCGATCACCCACGTGTGACCCGCCTCACTACAAGTTTTGAATTTACAATAAATTGAAGAGTCGTTCAAGGGTGAAAAATTTTTCACTGCAGCCCTGAAATCTGGCAGGATGAATGCTGTGGAACAAGATGCATCGAGCAGCACCTTGACGCGCGGCGACCGCCGACGCGAGCGCACACGGCGCAAACTGCTGGACGCGGCACGCGAGCTGATCGCCGAACGCGGGGTCGCGGGGCTGCGAATCCAAGAGATCACCGGGCGCGCCGATGTCGCGCTCGGCTCGTTCTACAACTACTTCGCGACCAAAGAGGACCTGGTCGAGGCCGTGGTCGGCGAGAGCCTGTCCGAACTGGCGGCGGCGACGGTCGAGCCGACGGCCAATGACCGGGATCCGGCCGCCGTTGTGGCGGGCGCCTGCCTGCTGGTGATCCAGCTGGCCGACCGCGACCCCGACTTCGCACGCCTGATCGTCAACCTGAGCCATGCCGAAACCCTGTTCGCCGCCGCGATGGGACCGTATGCACGGGTCGCACTCGAGCACGGAATCCAGACCGGGCGCTTCGTCGTAGTCGATATCGAAGTCACGTTGACGGCGGTGATCGGTGGCGCGTTCGCGCTCATCCACGACATCTTGGATGGCCGCCAGCGCGGGACGGCGGCGAGCGCCTTCACTCAGCACACCCTGGCGGCGCTCGGACTCACCGCGAGCGAGGCTGCCGCGGTCACCGAACAAGCAGAAGCGGGCATGCTCACCTGAGCAGGCCCGCCTCGTGCGTGCCGACCGTCATCTCTTCTATTTCGGAGCCAGTTCATCGATGATCTTTCGAACAGATCCCCGGGAGCCCGGTGCCGCGCCACTCACGCAACCATTTCGCGCCTTCCCGGAACCTCCGGGTACGTCCTCTACGCCCATCCCTACACGGAACGGCCGTCGGCCCGGCTACGCGAGCAGTGCCACGTAACGCCAATCGAGAACCGCCCGCTCACGATTGGCCATGTGGCCGCCCACGAAGACCTCCGATCGCAGCTGCACTAGGCGGGTGCCCGCGGCGTACGGCGTCACCTTCTCGACGGTGATCACGCAGTGCAGTGTGTCGCCTTCATGGACGGGGCCGACATGATCGCAGCCGTGCCAGCCGACCACTGTCGCCAGGTTCGGGAAGGCCCGCGATGCCTGCGACAATGCGATGCCGATGGTGTGGCCACCGTAGACGAGGCGACGACCACCGGCCGCGTGCTCGTCGTGATGCACCTGAGCGATATTGAGGCTGATCCGAGCGAGCTGCGCAGCTCCGTCAACGGCATCGCCGCCGACCACCTCGATCTGCTGCCCGGCTTCCGGAACCAGGCCCCGCGCACCAGGCACCCTCGCCAGTGCCGTGACATCCCAGTCGCCCACCGCCGCAGTCCAATTCGGTTCCACGTCGGATCCGATGCTGTCGAGGTTGTCCGCGCGGCCGGTGTCGTGGTCCGTACGCAGCGGCAACATCGCACACCGCCAGAAGTCGAGGACATCACGACCCTGCTGATCGACGGTGTGGATTCGCAAGGCCACCAGGCCGGTCGGGGCCCGGTCGGGACGTGCCGGTTCTGCCGCAGCCCTTCGATCGCCGTGGTCGTCGTGAGCGTGTCGCCCAGGTGCGGTATGCACCCGGCGGTCCGCCCCAAGGACACGGCGAGATCCGCGTACCCGGTGATCAGTGCGGCCAGACGCGGAGCGGCTGCGGCGATCTGCTCGACCCGGCTCAGCCCGTCGGCGGTTTCGATGAGCGCCTCTACGACGACCGGGGCACGACCTTCGGCACCGGCCTCGATGCCGTCGAGCAACCGGTCGACGAATTCGAGATCACCCGGGGACTCGACCTTGACACACCCGAGGGCACGGCGTACGCGATCCGGCTCAGCGCAGCGGCCGACGGCGGGGCCAGGCTGGTGGTCGAGGACGAGGGGCCCGGCTTCGCCTCGCGGCCACGGAGGTGTCGCGCGGCACGAGCGGTGCCGGGTCGACCTGTCTCGGTCTCGACATCGCCCGTCAAACGGCCCGGGCCTCGGGTGGCGCGTTCACCGTGGCCCGGGCGCATCCGCATGGCGCCAGGATCGTCCTGGAGCTCGGGCCGCCGGGTTCTTAAACCCCTGTTAAACCTGCCGCAGCGCGCTGCTATCGAAGCCGACGGCAAGCTCACCTTTGTTACCAGCAAAGGAAAAGGAGCAGCCATGCGCAAGACACTGATCATCGCAGCGACCGGTGCCGTACTCGCGGTGGGCGGGACGACGGTGGCCGTGGCAGCGAGCGGTGACGACGTCGTCGCCGTCGCCGTCCGTGACGGCGCCGCGTGCGTCCACTGCCATCGACGAAGCAGCCGCCCGAACCATCGCCACCGCCGCGGTGCCGGGCGGGACCGTCACCGAGACCGCATTGGTGGCCATCCAGGGGAGCACAGTCTGGAAGGTGCACGTCGTTACCGCGACCACGCGTCAGGAGGTCTTCGTCGACGCCACCGACAGGAGAATCCTGTCCACGGACCGGTACAGGCACGGTGGCCACGACGACGGCCCGTATCACGACCTCGGTCACGACCACGGCGGCCATCACTGAGCAGGAACTGGCCGGTGACCGGCTCTGCGAAATTGGCGACCTCGCAGGGCAGCTTCTTCGTCGGCTGAGCGCTCCACCGGCGTAAGGCAACGGCGGCGTGGCGAACGAATCGCCATGCGGCCGTTGCCGTTCGGGACTACTTCCGGTCGCCGGCCCGCAGCAGATCGGCCAGCACGGGGCCGATGACGGCCAGCGCCTCGGGCTCGGTCATCGCCTCGTGGCCGGCCGCCACTGGGTGCACCGTGACCCCGGCCGCGTAGGGCCGCCACGCCGCGACCATGTCCCGCTTCACGCCTTCGTTCTGCATGGCCTTGAAGAACTGCACCGTCCCGTCGAACACCTGCGGGGTGTAGCTCTGGGTGAGTTCGGCCGACCGCACCGCACTGGTGTAGATCCGCCGCAGCCGGTCCGGCGTCAACGCCACCATGTCCGTCGGGATCGCCTCGTACAGCTTCACGAAGTCCGCTTCGCTCAGCACACTCAACTGTTGCGCGTCGATGCCCTGGATACCGATCTCGGCCAGCACCTCCAGCATGGCGTCGTGGAAGAAGTCGATGTCGAAGCTGTGGTCGCTGTCCAGCATCGCGAGCAACTCGACCTCCTGCCCGGCCGCCCGCAACCGCACCGCGATCTCGTGCGCGAGCACACCGCCGAGCGACCAGCCGAGCAGGCGGTACGGCCCCTCCGGCTGGACGGCGGTGATCTCCGCGAGGTAGCGGGCGGCCATGTCGTGCAACGACTCCGGCGGATCGGCGTCCTCCGACAGCGCCGGGGACTGCACGCCGTAGATGGGCTGCTGCGGGTCCAGCTGCTGGGCCAGCCCGCTGTAGCACCAGGACAGGCCGTACATCGGGTGGATGCAGAACAGCGGTGTACGGCTGCCGGTCTTGCGGATCGGCAGCATCACGCTCATCGAGGCATCGGAGCCGGCGTCGTAGTCGAGGCCGGATTCCACCGCCTCCACGAGCCGGGCCGAGATGCCGGCCACCGTCGGGTCCAGGAAGAACCACTGCACCCGCAGTTGCGCGCCTGTCGCCTGACGCAGTCGGCTCACCGCCTGGCCGGCGACCAGGCTGGTGCCGCCCAGCGCGAAGAAGTCGTCGTCCAGACCGGCCCGTTCGATACCGAGCACCTCCGCGAACACCGCGGCGACCGCTTGCTGCAGCGGGGTTTCCGGCTCGCGGTAGGGCCGCGCGGTGAAGGCGGGGACCGGTAGCGCCTTGCGATCAAGCTTTCCGTTCGCGTTCAGCGGCAGCTCCGGCAGCGTGACGAGCACCGACGGCACCATGTACGCCGGCAGCCCGCGTCGGGTGTGCTCGAGCAGTGCCACCTCGTCGATCGTGTGACCGGATGCGGCCACCACGCAGCCGACCAGGCGATCCGGCTCCGGCACCAGTGCGACCGCGGCGTGACCGACCGAATCGGGTTCCAGCAGGACGGCTTCGATCTCGCCCAGTTCGATGCGCTGGCCGCGCAGTTTCACCTGGAAGTCGGCGCGGCCGAGGTATTCGAGAACGGGTGATCCGAGTTCTCCTGCGGGGGCGGAGCTTGCAGAGCGACCCACCAGTTTGACGATGTCACCGGTGCGGTAGAGCCGGGCACCCGGCTCGTACGGGCTGGCGATGAATCGTTCGGCCGTCAACGCCGGCGCACCGAGGTAGCCGCGCGCCAATTGCACACCGGCAACGTACAGTTCGCCGGTCGCGCCGACCGGCACCTGCCGCAGCTGGCGGTCGAGCACGAATACCCGGGTGTTGGCCGCCGGGGCACCGATCGGCACCGCGCCGCGGATTTCGCCACGGCGGGTCGGAGACGACGGAGTGGGAGCCGGCACCGCGGCGGCGGTCACCACGGTTGCCTCGGCGGGGCCATACCAGTTGTACAGCTCGCCGGACAGCCGTTCGCCGAACGCGGCCGCGGTGGTGGCGGCCAGCGCCTCACCCGCTGCAAAAACCCGGCGCGGCACGGCATTCGGGAGCTGCTCCAGTTCCAGATATGCGTCCAGCATCGACGGCACGAAGTGCACCGTGCCGACGGACTCCTTCTCGATCACCTCGGCCAGGTACCGCGGATCACGGTGCCCGTCCGGTTCGGCGACCACGATACGAGCGCCGGTCTGCAACGGCCAGAACAACTCCCACGTCGAGATGTCGAAGGTGATCGGGGTCTTGTGCAGCACCACATCGCCGGTGGTGTGCGGGTATTCGCGCTGGGCCCAGCGGAACTGGTTCACCATCTGCCGGTGCGTGATCATCACGCCCTTCGGGCGTCCGGTGGAGCCCGAGGTGTAGATGACGTAGGCGGTGTTGTCCGGCCGTGTTTCCGAATCACCCGGACGCGACTCCCTCGGCTCGGAGATCCACTCCGCAGCGGTCGCGATATTCGCCTCCGGCGCTGTGAACCCGATATTCGCCCCTCGCGAAGCGGCTTCGAGCTGCTCGATATCGAGAACCGTTGCCGCGGTGCCGGTTTCGAACCCGTCCTTGACCGTGGTGAGCACGCACAGCGGCGCCGAACCGGTGAGCACGTAGTCGTTGCGTTCCACCGGATGATCCGGGTCGACCGGCACATAGGCCGCGCCGGTTTCCAGCACCGCGTAGATCGCTACTACCAGCTCCAGCGAACGCCGCGTCGCCACCGCGATCCGGGTCTCCGGGCCGGCACCGCGCCGGACAAGTTCTCCGGCAAGGTGACTCGCGCGCGACCGGAGCTCTGCATAGGTCAGCGTCTCGTCGCCGAACGTTACCGCGGGCGCGTCGGGAGTGCGCCCGCACTGGGCGTGGAACAACGAGACCAGTGTCGCGTCGTCCACGAATTCCGGTGCCGTGGTGTCGTTCACCGCGTCCAGCGCCGCCTGCTCGGCATCGAGCAGCAGGTTGGTCGCCGCCAGCGTGTGCTGCGGACCGGCGACGAATTCGCCGATCAGCATCCGCATCCGGTCGGTGACAGCCTGTGCGGCCGCACCGTCTACGGTGTTGCGCTGGTAGATCACCTTCACCGTCAGCTGTGCGGTCAGTTCCACCAGCACCGTCAGCGGGTAGTGGCTGAAGTTGACGCTCTGCAGACCCGTGATGGCCATGCCATCGATCGAACTCGCCTGCTGCTGCAGCCCTTCGGTGTCGATCGGATAGGACTCGTACGCCAGCAGCGAATCAAACAGTCCGTCCACACCCAGGGCGTGCTGGATATCGGCCAGCCCCAGGTAGTGCCGGTCCAGCAGAGCTGCCTGCTCGGACTGCAAGCGGCCCAGCAATTCTCGCACGGTCCATCGCGGATCGAACTGAACGCGAACGGGGATGGTGTTCACGAACAGACCGATCATGTCGTCGATGCCGTCGAGCTGCGGCGGCCGACCAGACACCGCGGCGCCGAACACCACATCATCGCGATCGGTTCCGGCCGCGATCACCAGGCCCCAGGCCGCCTGCACCACCGTGTTGACGGTGACGCCGGCCTCGGCGGCGAAGGCCGCCAGCGCCGAGGTCTGCTGCGGCGACAGGTCGAACGCCAGCGTCTCGACACCCGGCTCCGGTGCCGCGGGCCGCGCCAGCGCGGGCGCGAGCGGGGTCGCCTCCAGCCCGTCGAGCGCCTTCGCCCACGCCCGCAGCGCCGCATCGCGATCCTGACGCGACAGCCACGCCAGGTAGTCGCGGTACGGCCGCACCCGCGGCAGCAGCGACGAATCACCGTGCGTCGCATACAGGACCAGCAGATCCTTCATCAGCAACGGCATGGACCAGCCGTCGAGCAGGATGTGGTGGGTGGTCAGCACCAGGTGGGTGCGTCCGGACTCGGTGCGGTACACCGCGAATCGCACCAGCGGCGCCACCGCCGGATCGAACCGATGCCGCAGATCGGCTTCGAGAATCGCCGGCAGCTCGGCATCGTGCGCATCGTCCACGATCTGCCATGGCACCTCGACGGCGTCCACCACCTGTTGTACGGGGGTGCCGTCGGCGGTGGCGACGAAGGCGGTCCGCAGGTTCGCGTGCCGATCCACAACCGCCTGCGCGGCGCGGCGCAGCCGGTCGATATCGGCATCGCCGGACAGCTCCACCGCGAACTGCATGATGTAGTCGTCCACTGGGGACACTTCGGCGAGGAACAGCAGTCCCGCCTGCAGCGGCGATAGCGGCAGCACATCGGACAGACCCGGCCGCGTCTGCTGCCAGGTGTCCAGCTCGGCCTGGGTGACCTGCACCAGCGGCACATCCGACGGGGTGAGCCCGCCGGCCGCCGGATCCTGGGTGTGGCGGGCGAGCGCGGTGAGTGCCGACACCCATTCGTCGGCCAGCTCGCGGACGTCCGCTTCGCCGATGATCTCGGCGGCGTAGGCGAACGACACATCCATCTGCGGACCCGCGGCGGTCTCGTTGACGATCGCGTTGATGTCGATCACCGCGGGCGTCGGCATCGCCGGATCCTGTTCGCCCGCAACGGCTCCCAGATCGACGGTCGGCAGCCAGCCCAAATCGGCCAGGCCCTCGGGCACTCCACCTGCCGAGACGCGGCCGAGATAGTTGAAGCTGATCTGCCCGAGGTCACCGGTGAGTTCGCCGGCAGTGGCCGCATTGAGGTAGCGCAGCATGCCGTAACCGATGCCCTTGTCCGGCACCGCAAGCAACTGCTCCTTCACCGACTTCAGGACCGCCGCAGCCGCTTTGCCGCCGACCAGGGCTGCCTCGGTGTCGATGCCGGACAGATCCAGGGCCACCGGGTAGATGCTGGTGAACCAGCCGATGGTACGGGTCAGGTCGGCGCCGGGCACGGTGCCCTCCTCGCGGCCGTGGCCCTCGAGCTTCACCCGGGTGGCGGGTGCGTCGATGCCGCGTCGCGCCCGCCAGGTGCGCACCGCCACTGCGAGTGCGGCCAGCAGACCGTCGTTGACACCGCCGCGGTACAGCGCCGGAACCTTGATCAGGACAGCGTCGGTGACCTCGGCCGGCACCTGGATGCCGATCTGCCCGCGCGTCACATAGGTGTCCACCGCGGCATCCAGGGCGCGGGTACCGAGCAACGGATCCGGCGTGGCCATCACCTGCTGCCAGTAGCCGACCTCGCCGGTACGGTCCGCTGCCGTGGCCGCCGCGTCCAGGCCGTATGCCCAGCGCCGGAACGAGGTGCCGACGGCGGGCAGCGTGACCCCCTGCCCCGCCGCTCGCTGCGCCGAAGCCACCGCGAGGTCCGGGATCAGGATGCGCCACGACACACCGTCGATGACGAAGTGATGGGCCGCGACGGTGACAGCGTCGCGTGCATCGGGGCGACGCAGCCAAGTGAAGGCGAGCATCTTGCCTGCGGCCGGATCCAGCGTCGCGAGCGCGGAATCCATCGCCGCGTTGGCGATCCGGTTCAGCTCCGTCTCGTCGACACCGGTCGGCACGTCGACCTCGGAGATCAGCGTGTTCACGTCCACGCCACCGAGCGGCAGCGCCTCGAAATGCCACTGCCCGTCGACGTGCCGCACTCGCGAGCGCAGCACATCGTGGTGGTCGAGGACGGCGGCGATGGTGGCGACCAGTCCGGCGCGATCGATTCCGTCCGGCAGGCCCAGCACCATGCTCTGCGAGAAGCGGTTGTAGACACCCTCTTCGAGATATGCGGCAAGCACCGGCGTCAGCGGGATCTCGCCGACGCCGCCGCCGGGCAGTTCGGCCAGCTCGATCGGCGTGGCTTCACCCGCCATGACCGCGACCCGGGCAAGCCCGGCAACGGTCTTCTGCTCGAACACATCTCGCGGAGTGAACACGATGCCCGCGGCCTTGGCCCGCGACACCAGCTGGATCGACATGATGCTGTCGCCGCCGACGCCGAAGAACGAATCGTCCACGCCGATCTGCTCCAGGCCGAGAACCTGGGCGAACAGCTTCGCGAGGCGGGCCTCGGTGTCACTGATCGGCGCACGCGACACCGTCGTGGCGAAGGTAGGCGCGGGCAGTGCGCGGCGGTCGAGTTTTCCATTGGCGGTCAACGGAATCGCGTCCACCACGACGAATGCCGACGGGACCATGTACTCGGGCAGTAGTTGCGCCGCGCCCGCGCGCCAGCGGTCGGCTGTGTGAGATCCCGCCCTACTCCCGCCCGAGTTGCCTTCGGCGGGTTGCGCATTCGCATCCACCGCCACCACGTAGGCGGTGATCCGCGGATCACGAGGCCGGTCCTCGCGCACGATCACCGCGGCGTGGGCGACACCGGGTTGCGCCAGCACGGCGGCCTCGATCTCGCCCAGTTCGATGCGGAAGCCGCGCACCTTCACCTGCTCGTCGGCGCGACCCAAGTACTCCAGGTCGCCGGCCGCGTTCCACCGGGCGAGGTCACCGGAGCGGTAGAGCCGGGAACCGGGCTCGCCGAACGGATTCGCCACGAACCGGCCGGAGGTAAGCGCCGGTTGCCCGAGGTAACCGCGAGCCAATTGGGCTCCGGCCACATAGATTTCACCGCGGACACCGACCGGCACCGGGCGCAGGCGCGCGTCGAGCACATAGGTGCGCAGGCCGGGAACCGCCCGACCGATCACACTGCCGTTGGCGGCCCCGGCCGCCGCAGCGTCCAGGGCCCGGTAGGTGACGTGCACCGTGGTCTCGGTGATGCCGTACATGTTCACCAGGCGAGGCATGGCCTCGTCGTGGCGGGCGTACCAGTCGGCGAGGCGGCGCAGTTCGAGCGCCTCACCGCCGTAGACGATGTAGCGCAGCGACAGCGGTTGGTCCGAGCCTGCGACCCGATCCGCTTCTGCCAGTTGGTAGAACGCCGATGGCGTCTGGTTGAGCACCGTAACCCGTTCGCGGCGCAGCAGTTCCAGGAACTGCTCCGGCGACCGCGACGTGTAGTAGTCGACAACCACCAGGGTGCTGCCGTAGAGCAGCGGGCCCCACAGCTCCCACACCGAGAAGTCGAAGGCATAGGAGTGGAACATCGTCCACACATCGGATTCGTCGAATCCGAACTGCGCCTGGGTGTTCGCGAACAGCTTCACCACCGTGCGGTGCGGAATCTGCACGCCCTTCGGACGTCCGGTCGAACCCGAGGTGTAGATGACGTAGGCGATGTTGTCCGGAGTCAGCACACTGCTGCGGTCGGCGTCGGTGACCGGCCCGGCAGCCGCACCGGACAGATCCAGTCGATCCAGCTCCAGCACCGGCAGCGCATCCGGCAGCTCGATCTCGCGATCGAAGATGGTGATCGCGCAGACCGGGCGAGCGTCGGCGAGCATGTACGCGATGCGGTCGGCCGGGTAGGTCGGATCCACCGGCAGGTAGCCCGCACCGGCCCGCACCGTCGCCAGCAGCGCGACCACGAGCTCCAGCGACCGGGGCAACGCCACCGCCACCAGGGTCTCCGGACCAGCGCCGGCCTCGATCAGCTTGCGCGCCAACCGGTTCGCGCGCTCGTCCAGCTCCCGGTAGGTGAGCCGATCCTGCCCGGACACCACAGCGGTGCGGTCGCTGTGCTCGCGTGCCGTGGCATCCAACAGCTCGACCAGGGTGGCCACCCGTCCGGTGTCCGGACCGGCCGTGGTCCACGCCCCGAGTACATCCGCGCGTTCGTCGTCGGTCACCAGATCGATATCGCCGATCGGGGCGCTCGGGTCGGCGACGACGGCACCCAGGATCCGCCGGTAGCGGTCGGCGAAGGTGTGGACCGTCGACTCGTCGAAAAGGTCGCTTGCGTAGGTGAACCGGCCCATCAGGCCTATCGAGCCGTCCACCGCGGGTGCCTCGAACAGGGTCACCGACAGGTCGAACTTCTCGATGGCGGCATCGAAATCGACCAGGCTCGCCCGCAATCCGGGCAGCTCGAACGATCCCGAGGGCAGGTTCTGGAATGCCAGCGACACCTGGAACAGCGGCGACCGCATCGTCGAGCGTTCCGGGGCCAGCACATCCACCAGGCGCTCGAACGGAACATCGGCGTGCGCGAAGGCGGACAGGTCGGTTTCCCGTTGCTGGGCAAGCAGATCCAGGAACGACGCACCAGGTGCGACCGTACTGCGCAGCACCACGGTGTTGACGAACATACCGATCAGGTCGTCCAGTGATGCGTCGCCGCGACCGGCGACCGGGGTGCCGATCGCCACATCGTCGCTGCCGGACATGCGGGCCAGCAGCACCGCCAGCGCCGCGTGCACAACCATGAACAGTGTCGCGTTCTCGCCGCGCGCGAGCTCAGCCAGACCCTGCCGGATCTCCGGATCGATCACGAAATCGACTGCGCCGCCGCGGAAGCTCGGCGCGGTCCGCCGCGGCCGATCGGCCGGCAGCGTCGACTCCTCCGGCAACCCGGACAGTGTCCGCCGCCAATAACCGATCTGCTGCGCCGCGAGCGACTCCGGAACGGCCTCGTCGCCGAGCATCTCGCGCTGCCAGAGGGCATAATCGGCGTACTGCACCGGCAGTGGCGCCCAGCCCGGCGTGGCGCTCTGGGTACGCGAGGCATAGGCCGCCATGACGTCACGGGTGAGCGGGCCCATCGACCAGCCGTCACCGGCGATGTGATGCACCACGAACACCACGACCCATTCGTCGGAGCCGGACGTGACGGCGATCCGGAACAGCGCCACCCGCAGCGGCACCTCGTTGGCGACATCGAAGCCGGTGGTGACGATCTCGATGATCCGGTCCGCCAGATCGGATTCGGCCACGTTCATCGGCAGCAGCTGCGGAGTCGCCTGCGTGGCAGGCTCGACCACCTGGACCGGGCCCTGCGGCGTCTGTGGGTAGAAGGTCCGCAGAATCTCGTGCCGCGCAACCACATCCGCGATCGCACGGCGCAGCGCGGGCACATCCAGCGCACCGGTGAGCCGGACCGCGATCGGAATGTTGTACGCCGCCGAGTCGGTGTCGAACTGGTTGAGGAACCACATCCGCTGCTGCGCCGGCGACAGCGGCAGCTGCTCCGTGGTCTCGCCTGCCGGCGAAGTTCCCTGCACCGCGCGAGATCGGGCGGCGAGTGCCGGTCGGGCCGCCTCGCCGGTGTGCGCTTCGACCCGCACTGCCAGACCTTCCACCATCGATGCCTCGAACAGCAGTCGCACCGGCACCTGGATATCCAGCGCAGCGCCCAGCCGGGCGGCCACCCGGGTCGCGCTGAGCGAGTTTCCGCCCAGGGCGAAGAAGTCGTCGTCCAGGCCGACTCGCTCGACGCCGAGCACGTCGGCGAACACCCCGGCGACGGCCTGTTCGGTCGTGGTGACCGGCGCCCGGAACTCGGTGGTCTCGAAGACCGGTGCAGGCAGGGCCTTCCGATCCAGCTTGCCGGAGGTGTTCAACGGGAACGCGTCCAGCACCATCACCGTCGCGGGCACCGTGTACGGCGGCAGCACCTCGGTGAGCGCCGCACGCAGTTGAGCTGTGTCGGGTGAATATCCCGGTGCGGCAACGACATAGCCCACCAGCTGATCACCGGTCGGCCCCGCCGCGACCACCGCGGCGGCCTGACTGACCGGCGGCTGCGCCAGCAGCGCCGTCTCGATCTCGCCGAGCTCGATGCGCTGGCCGCGGAACTTCACCTGGAAGTCGATGCGGCCCAGGTAATCCAGGACCGGCTCGCCCCTCTCGGCGCAACCCCACACCACCAGGTCGCCGGTGCGGTACATCCGCGCGCCCGGCGTGCCGAACGGATTGGCCACGAACCGATCCGCCGTCAGGTCCGGGCGGCGCAGGTATCCGCGGGCCAGTTGGTCACCGGCCAGGTACAGCTCACCGACGACGCCCTCGGGCACCGGCCGCAACCGCGAATCCAGCACGTACACCTGGGTGTTCCATTGCGGGACACCGATCGGCACCGGGTCCGTCCCAGAGGCGGCCGGCCAGTAGGTGACCGACACCGCCGCCTCGGTCGGTCCGTACAGGTTGTGCAGCCCAGCATCCGACACCTCGGCGAAGCCCGTCACCGTCTCGGGTGCCAGCGCCTCACCGATGACGAACACGTGCCGCAGTGCGGCCAGCAGTTCGGCGCGTGCGTGCGCGGCGAACACCGTCAGCATCGACGGCACGAAGTCGGTGACCGTGACACGCTGCGCCGCAATGGTTTGCGCGACGTACTCCGGGTCGCGATGACCGTCGGGGGTCGCCACCACCAGGGTGGCGCCGGCTCGCAGCGGCATGAAGAAGCCCCACAGCGACACGTCGAACGTGGTCGCCGTCTTCTGCAGGTACACGTCCTCGGCGCCAAGCGGGTATTCGGCGAGCATCCACGCTATCTGGTTGTGGATCGCGCCGTGCGAGATCGCCACACCCTTCGGGCGGCCGGTCGAACCGGACGTGAAGATCACGTATGCGGTGTTGTGCGGGCGCAGCGGCACCCCGCGTTCGGCCTCGGTGACAGGCTCTGCGCCGTAGGCAGACACATCGACCGTGTCGATCTCGATGGCGGGAACCTCACCCGGCACCACGAAACCGTCACGCGCCGTGGTCAATACACATACCGGCTGCGCCACGTCCAGCACATAGCCGATGCGCTCGGCCGGGTGATCCGGATCCAGCGGCACGTACGCACCGCCCGCCGTCAGCACGGCGTACATGCCGGCAACGAGGTCGACGGACCGGCGAATCGCCAAGCCCACTAACGACTCCGGCCCCATTCCCTGCGCGATCAACAGTCGCGCCAAGCGGTTCACCCGGGCATCGAACTCGGCGTAGGTCAGCCGCTCGCCCTCGTACACGACGGCACACGAATCCGGATGCGCCGCCACGGCACGCCGGTATCCGTCCAGCAGCAGTTCCGGTGCCACCGGGTGCGCGGTGTCGTTTCGGCTGTGCAGCAGTACATCCTGCTCGGCGGCGGCCAGCAGCTCCACATCACCGATCGCGATCTCCGGGTCACCGGCGACCGCGTCGAGCAAGCGCACGAACCGCTCGGCGAACCCGGCGACCGTCGATTCATCGAACAGGTCGGCTGCATACGTGAACAGGGCGGGCATCGCTTTGGCCTCGTCGACCGGCGAAACCGTCAGCTGCAGATCAAATTTCGCGACAGCGCCGTCGAATCCGACTTCCTCGACCCCGATTCCGGGCAGGGCCAGCCGGGCCCGGTCCATGTTCTGGAAGAACAGTGCGACCTGGAACAGCGGGTGATGCGACTGCGCGCGAACCGGATCGAGCACCTCCACCAGCCGTTCGAACGGCAGCTCCGCGTGCGAGAACGCCGCCAGATCCGATTCCCGGGTCCGGTCCAGCAGCTCCGCGAAACTGTCGCCCGGTTCGACAACCGTCCGCAGCACCAGGGTGTTCACGAACATGCCGACGAGGTCGTCCAATTCGACCTCGCCACGGCCGGCGACCGGAGAGCCGATCGCCACATCGCCGCTGCCCGACAGTCGCGCCAGCAGCGCGGCGAACGCGGCATGCACGACCATGAACATCGAGGCGTTGCGCTCGCGCGCCAATCGTGCCAGTCCGGTGTGGGTGGTGGCCGGGATATCGAACGACAGCATCCGCCCGACACCCGAGGCGGTCTGGGGCCGCAGCCGGTCGGCAGGCAGGTCGATCCGCTCCGGCACACCCGCCAGCTCCGACTTCCAGAACCCGATCTGCTCCGCAGCCAACGACTCCGGATCGGACTCCTCACCCAGCAGCTCCCGCTGCCACAACGCGTAATCCGCATATTGCACCGGCAACGGCGCCCAACCCGGCGCGGCGCCGGAGACGTTGGCCAGGTACGCGGTCATCAGGTCGCGCACCAAGGGCGCCACCGACGCACCGTCGGCCGCAATGTGGTGCACCACAACCGCAATGACATGAACGGAGTCCGAGGCAGTGCTGGATGGTCGCTCCGCAGGCTCCGCGACTGCGAGCACCGCGATCCGCAGTGGCACCTCGGCAGCCACATCAAAACCACGCAAAGCGAATTCGGTGACCCATCCAGCCACTTCGGCTTCCGGTACCGAGACCACGTTCAGTTGCGGCACCGTCGAGGACGGCAGCACCGACTGGTACCCGACACCGTCGATCGCCGGGTAGACCGTCCGCAGCACCTCGTGCCGCGCAACGACAGCGGCGACAGCGGCCCGCAGTGCGGCAATATCGAGCGCTCCGGTCAGCCGGACCGCAAACGGAATGTTGTTCGCCGGCGAGGCCGTGTCGAACTGGTTGAGGAACCACATCCGCTGCTGCGCCAGCGACAACGGCACTCGCTCGGGACGCGGACCCGCGACCAGCGCCGGACGATGCGCCGACGACGACTGCGATTCCAGCCGGGCCGCGAGGGTTGCCACCGTCGGCGCCTCGAAGACCACCTTGACCGGCACCCGGGCATCCAATGCGGCGCCCAGACGCGCAGTGACGCGAATTGCGTTGAGCGAGTTGCCACCCAGGGCGAAGAAATCGTCGTCGCGACCGATCCGCTCGATACCGAGTACATCGCCGAACGCCCCCGCCACCAGTTCTTCGATCGGCGTGGCGGGCGCGGTGAACGTCCTGGTTTCGAAAACCGGTGCCGGCAGGGCCTTTCGATTCAGCTTGCCGGAGATGTTCAGGGGGAAGGCGTCGAGCACCATCACCGTCGAGGGCACCATGTACGGCGGCAGCACCTCGGCCACCGCATCGCGTAGTCGTGCCGGATCCGGCGCCTGCCCGGGCGCGGGAACGACGTAGCCGACCAGCTGATCACCGATGGGACCCGTCGCGACCACCGCGACAGCCTGGCTGACCGCCGGCTGCGCCAGCAGCGCCGTCTCGATCTCGCCGAACTCGATGCGCTGGCCGCGGAACTTCACCTGGAAGTCGATGCGGCCCAGGTAGACAATCGCCGACGCGTCGGCGTCGGTGCGCCGCCACACCACCAGGTCACCGGTGCGGTACATACGGGCGCCGGGCACTCCGAAGGGGTTGGCCACAAACCGATCCGATGTCAGTTCCGGCCGCCGCAGGTAGCCACGGGCCAGCTGGTCACCGGCCAGATACAGCTCGCCGGCCACGCCCTCGGGCACCGGCCGCAGGCGCGAATCCAGGACATACACCTGGGTGTTGGCTTCCGGCACACCGATCGGCACGTATCCGGCGACGCCGTCGTCGGCGGTCCAGTGGGTGACCGTGACCGCGGCCTCGGTCGGGCCGTACAGGTTGTGCACTCCCGCCGTCGACAGCGCCGCGAACGCGCTCACCGTCTCGGGCGGCAGCGCCTCGCCGGCCACGAACAGGTGCCGCAGCGACGTCAGCTGCTCGGCACGGGCGTGCGCGGTCATCACCGTCAGCATCGAGGGCACGAAGTCCGTGACCGTGATCCGCTGTGCCGCAATAGTTTCGGCGAGGTACTCGGGGTCGCGGTGACCATCCGGGGTCGCCACAACCAGCGTCGCGCCGACGCGCAGTGGCATGAAGTAGCCCCACAGTGAGACGTCGAACGTGGTCGCGGTCTTCTGCAGGTACACGTCGCCGGCGGTGAACCCATACTGGTCCAGCATCCACGTGATCTGGTTGTGAATCGCACCGTGCGACACCGCGACACCCTTCGGACGGCCGGTGGAACCAGACGTGAAGAGCACATAGGCGGTGTTGTGCGGACGCAGCGGTGCCAGGCGTTCGGCCTCGCGCACCGGCTCGGCACCGAATCCCGACAGATCGACGGTATCGATCTCGACCACGGCCGCGCCCTCTGGCGCGACGAAACCGTCACGCGCGGTGGTCAATACGCACAACGGCTGCGCCACATCGAGCACATAACCGATGCGCCCCACCGGGTGATCCGGATCCAGCGGAACATAGGCGCCACCCGCGGCGAGCACCGCGTAGATGCCCACCACCAGATCGACGGACCGGCCAATCGCCACTCCCACAGCCGATTCCGGTCCCGCACCCTGCGCGATCAGCAGTCGCGCCAAGCGGTTCACCCGGGCATCGAACTCGGCGTAGGTCAGCCGCTCGCCCTCGTACACGACGGCGACAGCATCCGGATGCGCCGCGACCGCACGCCGGTATCCGTCCAGCAGCAGTTCCGGCGACACCTCGTAGGACGTCGAATTCCGGCCCGCCAGCAGCAGTTTCCGCTCGGCCGGAGCCAGCAGTTCGACATCACCGACCGCGACCTCCGGATCGCGGGTCACCGCATCGAGCAGCCGCACGAACCGCTCCGCGAACCCGGCGACTGTGGCTTCCTCGAACAGATCCAGCGCGTAGGTGAACGCGACCGGTACCGCCTCGGTCTCCTCGACCGGCGAAACCGCCAGCTGCAGATCGAATTTCGCGAACACACCGTCGAACTCGACCTCGTCGACGATCAGGCCCGGCAACTCGAGCCGCGCCCGGTCCATGTTCTGGAACACCAGCGCGACCTGGAACAGCGGATGATGCGAGGGCGCCCGGACCGGGTCGAGCACCTCGACGAGCCGCTCGAACGGCAGCTCCGCATGCGAGAACGCCGCCAGATCCGATTCGCGGACCCGATCGAGCAGATCGGTGAACTGCGCCCCCGGTTCCACCGCGGTCCGCAGCACCAGAGTGTTCACGAACATGCCGACCAGGTCGTCCAGCGCGGCCTCGCCACGACCCGCGATCGGAGAACCGATCGCCACGTCACCGCTACCCGATAGCCGCGACACCAGCGCCGCGAACGCGGCATGCACGACCATGAACTCCGAGGCCTCGTGTTCGCGCGCCAGTTCCACGATCGCCCGGTGCGTCTGCGCCGGGATGCTGAACGTGTAGAGCCCGGCCGCGCCGGTAGCGGTCTGCGGGCGAGGCCGATCGGCGGGCAGATCGATCCGCTCCGGCAGGCCGGCCAGCTCCGACTTCCAGAAGCCGATCTGCTCCGCAGCCAACGACTCCGGATCGGACTCGGCACCCAGCAGCTCCCGCTGCCACAGCGTGTAATCCGCGTACTGCACCGGCAAGGGCACCCAATTCGGCGCGGCGCCTTCACTTTCGGCGACATACGCCATCATCAGATCGCGCACCAGCGGCGCCACCGACGCACCGTCACCGGCGATGTGGTGCACCACAACGGCAACCACATGCACGTCGCCGGAAACCTCTAGCACCGCGATCCGCAACGGCACCTCGACGGACACATCGAAACCACGCACAGCGAATTCGGTGACCCACCCGGCGACGGCATCCTCGGCGATCGGCACCACCGGCAGCTCCGGCACCGCCGTCGCCGGCAGCACCGACTGATAGCCCACGCCATCCACGGCCGGATACACCGTACGCAGCGATTCGTGCCGTTCCACCACATCAGCGACGGCGCGCCGCAGTGCCGCGACATCCAGCGCCCCGGTCAACCTCACCGCGAACGGGATGTTGTTGACCGGCGAGGCCGTATCGAACTGGTTGAGGAACCACATCCGCTGCTGCGCCAGCGACAGCGGCACCCGCTCCGGACGCGGCCGGGCGGTCAGCTCCGGACGGCCGCCACTCGCCGCCGCTGTCTCCGCACGCGCGGCCAACTCGGCAACCGACGGCGCTTCGAACAGATCCCGCACGCCCAGCGTGGCGTCGAGCGCGGCGTTGACCCGCGCGATGACCCGAGTCGCGACGAGCGAATTACCGCCCAGCGCAAAGAAATCATCGCCCAAGCCGACCCGCTCGGCACCGAGCACATCGGCGAACACGCCCGCGACGGCCTCTTCCACCGGGTTGGTCGGCGCCCGGAACTCCCGCTCGGTGAACACCCGCGGGGCGGGCAGCGCCCTGCGGTCGAGCTTGCCGTTCGGGGTGAGCGGCAGCACGTCGAGCACCACGATCGCGTCGGGAACCATGTAGCCGGTGAGGAATTCGGCCACGGCACCGCGCAGCGCCACCGGATCCAGCTCCGAACCCGTCTCCGCGACGACGTAACCCACCAGCCGGTCGCCGACGTGCTCGTCGGCGCGCACCAGGACCACGGCCTGGCTCACGCCCAGGCAGCGCAGCAGCGCCGACTCGATCTCGCCGAGCTCGATGCGGAAACCGCGCAGCTGCACCTGCTGGTCGCTGCGGCCGGCGTATTCGAGGTTTACCCGCCCGCCGAAACCGGCCCAGCGGCCGATGTCGCCGGTGCGATACATGCGAGAACCGGGCGCGCCGAACGGATTCGCGACGAACCGGGTCGCGGCGAGCCCGGGCCTGCCCAGGTAACCGCGGGACAGCTGCGCGCCCGCGACGTACATCTCCCCCGCCACCCCGACCGGCGCCGGATGCAGCCGGTCGTCGAGCACATAGGTCTCCAGACCCGGCAGCGCCCGGCCGATGATGCTAGCTGCGTTGTCGGCCAGCCCCTCGTCCAGAGCCAGGAACGACACGTGCACCGTGGTCTCGGTGATGCCGTACATGTTGACCAAGTGCGGCGCGTTGTCACCCACACCATCCTGCCCCCGACCACCATGGCGGTCGTACCACCGCTCCAGCTGGCGCAGATCCAGCGCCTCACCGCCGAATACGACGTAGCGCAGCGCAAACTTGCGATCGTCCGCCTCATGCGCGGCGCGGTCGGCCTCGACCAGCTGGTAGAACGCCGACGGCGTCTGGTTGAGCACCGTCACCTGTTCGCGAATCAGCAACTCGCGGAACTGTTCCGGTGATCGCGAGGTCAGGTAGTCGACGACCACCACGGCACCGCCGTTGGCGAGCGCACACCACAGTTCCCACACCGAGAAGTCGAAGGCGAACGAGTGGAACAGCGTCCACACATCGGCCTCGTCGAAGTCGAACAGCAGCTGCGTATTCGCGAACAGCTCCACCACATTCCGGTGCGCCACCCCGACGCCCTTGGGCACACCGGTGGAGCCCGAGGTGTAGATGACGTAGGCGAGATGGTCGGCACGCAGCGGTGCGACGCGATCGGCGTCGGTGACCGGTGCATCGTCGAACGACTCCGCCTCGTCGAGCAGGAGGACGGGAATATCGCCGACGGGCAGCGCATCCCGCTCACCGGCGGTGGTGAGGACACAGGTCGGTGCGGCGTCGGAGAGCATGAACTCCAGACGCTGTGCCGGATACGTGGTGTCGATCGGCAGGTAGCCGGCGCCTGTGGTGAGCACCGCGAGCAGCGCCACCGGCAACTCCTCGCTCCGCGCAACCGCCACGGCCACCAGCGATTCCGGTCCGGCCCCCTGTGCGATCAGCGCCCGTGCCACCCGGTTGGCGCGCCGCTGCAGCTCTCCGAAGGTGAGCGTGGTGTCGCCGAAGCGGATCGCGACCGCGTCCGGGCGCCGCCGCGCCTGCGCGGCAATCAGATCGACGAGGGTGACGTCCGGAACGTGCGCCCCGGCCGTATTCCATTCGTGCAGTACGAGTTCGCGCTCGCCCGGGGCGAGCACGTCGATATCGCCGATCACCGTGTCGGAGTCGGCGGCCACCGCGGCCAGAATGCGGTGGAACCGGTCGGCGTAGTCCTGCACGGTCGACGCATCGAACAGGTCGGTGGCATAGGTGAAGGCGGCGGCCAGGCCCTGCGGCGTACCGTCCGGATCGATCCGCTCCAGCAGCGCGAGCTGCAGATCGAATTTGGCCAGTGGCACAGCCAGATCCACACCCGACACCCCCAGCCCGGGCAGTTCGAGGTGGCTCGGCGCCATGTTCTGGAAGGTCAGCATTACCTGGAACAGCGGATGCCGCGCCGCCGACCGCACCGGGTCCAGCAGTTCCACCAGTCGCTCGAACGGCACATCGGCATGTCCGAATGCCGCGATGTCGCTGGGGCGCACCTCGCGCAGCAACTCGTCGAAGGTGGCGCCCGGATCGACCTCGGTGCGCAACACCAGGGTGTTGACGAACATGCCGATCAGGTCGTCTAGCGCGGCCTCACCACGGCCGGCGATCGGGGTGCCGATAGCGATGTCACGGGTGCCGGACAGCCTGGCCAGCAGCGTCGCCAGCACGGCGTGTACCACCATGAACACCGTCGAATTGTGGCTGTGCGCCAGCCGGCGCAGCGCCGCATGCACATCGGCGCCGATCTCGAACTCGATGGTGGCGCCACGGTTGGATGCCACCGCGGACCGCGGCCGATCGGCGGGCAGATCTAATTGCTCCGGCAACGCGACCAGTTCGTCGCGCCAGAACGCGATCTGCTGGGACAGCACCGATTCCGGATCGTCCTCGGTGCCGAGGCTGTCGCGCTGCCACAGCGCGTAATCGGCGTACTGCACCTCCAGCGGCGCCCATTCCGGCTGTCCGCCGCGGATGCGGTCCAGATAGGCGGCCATCAGATCGCGGGTCAGCGGGCCCATCGAGAAACCATCGCCGGCAATGTGATGGACCACGCACACCAGTACGTGATCGGTTTCGCTCAACTGCAGCAGTCGCACCCGGATCGGTGGCGCCGCCAGCACGTCGAATCCGGTGATCGCCGCCTCCGCGACGAGTCCGGGCACCTCCGCCTCGGTGGTCGCGATCACCGGAAGCCCCGGCACCGCACGGGCATCCGAGACCGGCAGCACCAGCTGATAGCCCTCGCCGTCGAACTCCGGGTATACGGTGCGCAGCACCTCGTGGCGCTCCACCAGATTCCGCACGGCGGCGCGCAGCACGTCCACATCGAGCTTGCCGGACAGCCGCACCGCTACCGGAATGTTGTTGACACCGCTGGCCGTATCGAACCGGTTGAGGAACCACATCCGCTGCTGCGCATACGACAGCGGAATCCGCTCGGGCCGCGGCATCGGCCGCAAGGTCTGCCCCATGGCCGGACCGGTATGCTGCTCAACCCGTTGCGCGAGCGCCGCGACCGTGGTCGCCTCGAACAGCAACTGCACCGGCACCCGCACGTCGAGCGCGGACCCGATGCGGGCGGCGGCCTGAGCGGCGAGCAGCGAGTTGCCGCCGAGTTCGAAGAAATCGTCGTCGGCACCCACGCGGCCCGGATTGTCACCATCACCGGGCACCAGCAGCGCCGCGAACACGTCGGCGACGATCTCCTCCACCGGCGTCGATGGTGCGCGGAACTCCTTGGCCTCGAAGACCGGTTCGGGCAGCGCGGCCCGGTCGAGCTTGCCGATCGGGGTCAGCGGGATCTTGTCCAGCACGATGATCGACGAAGGAATCATGTACGCGGGCAACGACTCCCCGATGAAGTCGGCGAGCACGCCGGTATCCACGGTCGTTCCCGAGGTCGGCAACACGTACGACACCAACATGGTCGTGCCGTTCGGCGGCCGCTTACCCAGCGTCACAGCGAAGTCGATATCGCAGTGGCGGCTCAGCGCGTCATCGATCTCGCCGAGCTCGACACGGAAGCCACGGACCTTCACCTGGAAGTCGGAGCGCCCGAGGATCTCGATGCCCCCGCCCTCGGCGTCCAGGCGCCGCGCCAGGTCACCGGTCCGGTACAGCCGCGACCCCGCAGTACCGCCGTCGCCGAACGGGTTGGCCACGAACCGCGCCGCGGTCAGGCCGGGCCGGTTCAGGTAGCCCTGTGCCAGCGCCGGACCGCCCAGATACAGTTCGCCGGTAACCCCGTCGGGTACCGGGCGCAGCCGTGAATCCAGCACGAACAGACCGAATCCGGGAATGGCGTTGCCTATGGTGACGGTTTCACCGGGCGTCAGCGGCGTACTGCTGGCCGCGAGGACGGTGGCCTCGGTCGGGCCGTATCCGTTGAGCAGGGCGCGCCCGTCCCGGGCCCAGCGGGTCACCAGGTCGGGGCCGAACCTGTCGCCCGCGACCACCACGGCCTGCAGATCGTCCAGCCCCGAGGAATCGACGGACTCCAGCGCGCCGGGCGTGATCAGCATGTGCGTGACCCGCTCGCGGCGCAGCAGATCAGCGAGTTCGAACCCGCCGAACACCGTCGGCGGCGCCACCACCAGGGTCGAGCCCGTGGCGAAGGCAACCAGATACTCCAGCACCGATACGTCGAAGTTCGGGGAGCAGATATGCATCACCCGGGAGATGTCGGTGACGCCGTAGCGCTCCCGTTCCGACGCCACCATCGCGCCCAGGCCCGAATGCGTGACCACGACACCCTTGGGGCGCCCGGTCGAGCCGGAGGTGAAGATGACGTAGGCGGGATGCTGCTCGGTGAGCGTCCGCACCCGGTCGGCATAGGAGATCGGATGTGCGGCCCGCGCCTCGATCCGCGCCTGGTGCACCGAATCGTCGAGCTCGATCCAATAGACGGAGGTGCCAAGCGCCGAGCGATACGCCGAGGTGGTCAGGCCGAGGACCACCCCGGAATCGGCGAGCATGTACTCGATCCGCTCCGGCGGGTAGGTCGGGTCGACCGGCACGTAAGCGGCACCGGCCTTCGCGATCGCCCATACCGACAGCAGCGAATCGACGGAGCGCCGAATGCCGATGGCCACCACGTCGCCGGGACCCACCCCCCGCTCGATCAGCTCCCGCGCCAGGCGCGAAGATGCCTCGTCGAGCTCGCGATAGGTGAGTTCGCGCTGATCGTCGGGTTCACCCGTCGGGTTGAACCGGATCGCCACCGAATCGGCCGCGGATTCCACAGCGGCCGTGAGTAGCTGCCCGAAGAAGGGGCCACCCGACCTTCGACGACGGCTTCCACGAGCGGAACGGCGGGCAGTATCCATTCGAGTGCATTCACCTCTCGCGTCCAGCGGGTCCGCACAGCCCAAGCATGGTGGGCTTGCCCAACAGTCGAGATTGTGTCGTCGGGAGGTCCGGCGCGGTCCGAGCAATCATATAGGGGGCGCGCAGGGCGGCGATGACCGCTCGAGCGCACCTTCTACTCATCGGTGCGAGGGTGCCCGGATCAGGCCACCGATCATTGCGCCAGAGCCACCTCAACTTGGCCATTGACACGCGTTCCGGGGGGGCTCGTGTTTGTCTGTTGGGTGTGATGTCGAAGTTGGTTCGGGGTCGACGACAAGAATTATTGGGCACCAATACTTTCGACACGTTTTACGACACTGCACAGGTTTGGGTGACCCGGAGCTACCGCTGGTCGGGTAGCGGGAGTCCATCGCTGAACCCCCGCCCCCTCAGTCATCCTGCCCCGGGGGACGCCGCGAGGCGTGAAAATGGGTGTCGGTCGCCTGCCGACGCCGAACGGTTCCTGGGTTTAGAGCCCGTCCCTCAGTCTGGTGTCGGGGCCTCGACCTGGAAGGGTCGCGCACTGTTGCCTCGAGCACGCCGGTCGGATTTTCGGTTTCTTCGACCGCGGCCCCCGGGTGGCCTCTCGATGGTGTCGACTGCTGGAGGTAGCGAGGGTGAGGAAGAAGAAACCGGTGGCGGCGACCGCGGAAGTGATCGTAGACGCCGATCATGAGCTGGTCCTGCGGCGGGTGTGCGGGATCGACGTGGGCAAGGCGTTGGCGTCGGTGTGTGTCTGGGTTCCGCCGGCTGATGGCGGTAAGCGCCGGTCGAGTGAGGTCCGGGAGGTGCCCGCGACGATGAACGCCGTGATGGAGCTGTCGGAGTCGTTGGTGGCGAAGGGGATTGAGAAGGTCACCCTCGAATCCACGGGCGATTATTGGCGGATCTGGTTTTATCTGCTGGAGGCGGCGGGGTTGTCGGTGCAGTTGGTCAACGCCCGCGACGTGAAGAACGTGCCGGGCCGGCCGAAGACCGACAAGCTAGATTCGGTGTGCCTGGCGAAACTCACCGAACGTGGCATGCTGCGCCCCAGTTTCGTACCACCGCCGGCGATCCGGGAGTTGCGGGACTACACCCGGATGCGGGCCGATCTCGTGCACGACCGGACCCGGTACTGGCAGCGGCTGGAGAAGCTGCTCGAGGACGCGTTGATCAAGATCTCGTCGGTGGCGTCGTCGTTGAACACTATGTCGTGCCGCGACATGATCGAAGCGCTGATCGCGGGTGAACGCGACCCATACAAGCTCGCGGGTCTGGCGCGATCGACGATGCGGCTCAAGCACGACGCCCTGGTGGAGGCCCTCATGGGGCGCTTCGACGCCCATCATGGCGAGTTGGCGCGGATGCTGCTCGACCAGATCGACGCGTTGAGCGCCCAGATCGACACGATCACCGCCCGGGTCGAGAAACTGTTGAGCGAGATCGACATCGAGTTTACCGAGAACGACGACCCGGACGGCCCCAAGACACAGGCCACCGCGACGCTGCTGGCTGCGCGGCTGGACGAAATCACCGGCATCGGGCCGCTCAACGCCCAGATCATCCTCGCCGAAATCGGGGTGGACATGAGCGTGTTCCTCACCGCCGGCCATCTCGCGTCGTGGGCGAAACTTCTCGCCCACGACCGTGCAGTCCGGTGCAAAACACCACGGCGGCAGAACCGGCAAGGGCAACCCGTATCTGAAGGCCGCGCTCGGCGACGCCGCCGCCGCGGCCGCCCGCACCAACACCTTCCTCGGCGAGAAATACCGGCGGATCGTCAAACGCCGAGGCAAAGGCAAGGCCCTGGTCGCGGTGGCGCGGTCGATCCTGGTCATCGTCTGGCATCTGGTCGCCGATCCCGGCCTCCGATTCAACGACCTCGGGCCCGGCTACCACGCGAGCCGCATCGACACCGGCCGCAAAGTCCGCAACCTGTCCGCCCAACTCGCCGCGCTGGGATACACCGTCACCCTGGAGGCCACCAGCGCCGCGTGAACGAACGGCCCACAACTGAACAGTTCAAAGACCACCCGACGGCTCGCTTCGCATCGCCGGGCGGCTTCGCCGTGTCTGGTCACCATTGGGTCATTTACCGGTCAGAACCGGCCATGCGAGATTTCCCGTCTATGCCGAGTTCGGCATAGCGGGGAATATCCCGAGCCCCGGATTATGCCGAGTGGACCGTAGCTGCTCGGCATAGTCGCAGGTCACTGTGATGGTGGTGGTCGCGGGCTCGGCATATTCAGAGTGCTTCGAGGAAGGCGAGCAGGGTGTCGTTGGGCCGATAGCGTCCGGGTGGTGTTGAGGGCGGGGCGATCCGGGCGAGAGCTTTCTCCTTCAGGGCAAGGTCGGCGTGCAGGTAGATCTGGGTGGTCTCGACGCTTTCGTGACCGAGCCAGAGCGCGATGACGGAGGTGTCGACGCCGCTGTGGAGCAGCTGCATGGCAGCGGTGTGGCGCAGGGTGTGGGGTGTGACATGTTTGACGTGCAGTGATGGGCATTGCTGGGCCGCGGTGGCGGTGTGTTTGGTCAGCAGCGAGGCGACCGCGTCGGTGCTCAGGGGGTGCCCGCGGCGGGTGGGGAAGACGGGATCGGTGGGACCACAGTCGTTTTCGTGAAGCCAGTTGGTGAGTGCGGTGATGGTGTGGCTGGTCAGGGGTGTGGCGCGTTCTTTGCGTCCTTGCCGTGGCAGCGGACGTGAGCGCCGCCGCCGAGGTGAAGATCGGTGCGGACGAGTCGGGTTATTTCCGAGACCCGTATGCCGGTCTGGACCGCCAGCGTGAGCAGGGCCTGGTCTCGCCGGCCGAACCAGGTGTCGGTGCCGGGAGCTGCCAGCAGCGCGTCGATCTCGTCTCGGGCCAGGTAGCAGACGATTTTCTGGTCGTGGCGTTTGGCGGGGATGGCCAGCACTCGCTGGATCTGTTCGGCATGTTCGGGATGCTGCAGTGCGGCGTAGCGGAACAGGGAGTGGATGGCGGTGAGCCGGGCGTTGCGGGTGGAGATGCTGTTGCCGCGTTCGGTTTCCAGGTGCGTGAGGAACGCGGCGACCAGGGGCGCGTCGATGTCAGCGACGTCGAGCACCGATGGCTGTTTGCCGGTGTGGTCGCGGGCGAAGACAAGCAGCAGCCGCAGGGTATCGCGGTAGGCGGTGATGGTGTGCGGGCTGGCGTCACGTTGAACCGTCAGCCGGTGAGTGAAGAACGCTTCGAGGGTGGGTGCCAGGGCGGTCATGGCCGTTGTCCTCGATGCTGTTGGAGCCATTGCCCGGCCACCGCCAGCAGCTCCGGGGTGGCCTGCAGATACCAGTAGGTCGACGACGGTCCGACGTGACCGAGGTAGGCCGACAGCGACGGCATCCGGGCGGCGACGTCCGCGTCGTCGCGATACCAGTCGATCAACGTTGCGACGGTGAAGCTGTGCCGCAGGTCGTGGACGCGGGGCAGTGCCCCGTTGTGGGGCGCCAGCCCGGCCGCGGCGACGATGCGGGCGAACATCGCATTAGCCCGGCGGGTGGTGATCCGCCCGGCACGGCTGGACACGAAGAAGCACCGCGCTGCCGGACGCGGACACAAGCGTCGACGCACCTGCGTGTAATCGCGCAGTGCCGCAACGGTTGTGGCGTGCACCGGGATGCGCCGCTGCTTGCGATACTTGGTCTGGCGGATCGTGATCACCGCAGCGTCGAGATCGACATCATCGATGTCCAACCCCACGGCTTCGCCCACCCGCATGCCGGTCACGGCCAGCAGCCCGAACAACGTGTAGTAGGTCGCCGCGCTCAACAGCCGGGGCCGCCTAGCCGCCGCGTCCAGAAGGGCAGTGATGTCGTCGGCCGACATCACATACGGTGTCGGGCGCCGGCGCCGATAGGCCAGCAGATCACGCGGCGGCACCGGCACCGCCGGGTCGATACCGTGCAGCCAGCGCAGGAAACCACGCACGACGGTCAGCCGCTGTTTCCAGCGAAACGGTTGAACCCCTTGGGGTCCGGTGGCCCAATCCAATGCAGCCTCAACGGTCGGCATGGACGCGCCGGTGCGTTCGAGATGAGTGATGAACGCCGGCAGCAGACGGGCGTGGTCGTCGAGTTTGAACCCCAGCCCCCGCCGGATCCGCAGGTATTCATCGACGCGGGCATGCAGTTCGGGACTCATTTCCGGCTCCCAGGCCATGAGCGGGCGACCACTCGCAACGCGGTCATGTCCTCACGGGCGTAGAGCATGGTGGTGGCCGTGTTCCGGTGCCGAAGCACCTGCCCGATTTCCAGCAGCGGTGCGCCGGCGGCACGCATCTCGGTGGCCGCCGTGTGACGCAACCGATGCGCGCCGACAACCGGTAACCCGGCGCGGGTGCAGGCGCGGGCCACGATCTGGCTGACACCGCTGGGCGACAACGGCTCCCACGGCGCCAGCGAGCCCAGGAACAGGCTGCGGGAGCCACCGCCTCGTCTGCCGTCACGGCAGTAATCGGCGATCGCTTCGCCGACATCGACCGGCACCGGCAGCGCTTCACGCCGGTTACCCTTGCCCGTTACCATCAATTCCCCGGCGCGCCAGCGAATATCGTCCACGGTCAGGCCGGCCACTTCCGACCGCCGCAAACCCAGCCTTGCAAGTACCTCGAGGACGGCGTAGTCCCGCAGCCCGACGCGGGTTCGCCGATCACAACAGGAGAGCATCCCGGCGACATGGTCGGCGGGCACGGCACGCACCACACCCTGATCACGCCAGCTCGGCGCGACCGGGACCGCGTCCACCAGCAGGGCGGACGTATGCGCGTGGAGATACAGGAATCTCAGCAACGCCCGCAATCCGGTGGTCACCGTGTTCAACGATCCCCTGTTGCGCCGGGAAGCCTCACCCAGCACGAAAGCGTTCACCGACCCACCCGACAGGAACGCCGGATCACCCGGCTCCCAATGACATTCGCCCAGGAACCGCTCGGCGACCTTGCGGTAGTTACCGACAGTCGACGCCGCCAACCCGCGCTCGGCGACCAGATAGGCAACGAACTGCTCGATCACCAGGTCCCGCCCACCACAAAGGCGCTGCACCGGCTCCGCCGCAGGCACGACACCGACGCCGCGCAAATGATCGAGCAGCGGCTGCATCCCCTTCACCGTCAACGTCCGGTCGACCCAACTACGGTCCATACGAACCTCCAGGAATCGCTCGACCTGCGGCATCACCAATTCCTCAGGCGGCAAACCGATCTCGGCCAGCCAACTGCTCAGGTGAGCCATCCGCAGCAGGTGCTCAGCACACGACCGCTCCGAATACCCCAGCTCGAGCAGGTCCGTACGGAACCCCGCGACATACACCTGCAGCGGCCCCGACACACCCACCCGCCACGGTGACGGCCTGTTCATGATCCACGCCTCCTTCACCGGGACACCCTGTTCCGGTGAAACCAGCATCAACCCGATCAGCCGACCGGAATATGCCGAACCGCGACCCAGCATTCAGGCCATCACCAGCAGGAATGATCATCCACTCGGCATAATCCGGGGCTCGGGATATTCCCCGCAACCGGCTCAAGCAGGCCGCTGGGGCGTGCTGGCTTTGCCGAAACTGTTTGTGCCCGTGCTGGTATCGGCTGGTTGTCGACGCTGGCAATGGGCGTGTATGAGGCGGTAGTACTCGTTCGGCTGACCGTTCGTTCCGGCGACGATGAGTTGACGTTTTATCGCCGTGCGGATCGTGGTGAACCATTGTTCCCACTGGCTGGGGGATTGTGGTTCGTGGTCGGCGAACAGCAGGTAGTCCCGCGCAGAGAGGGCATCGTCCGTGCTGCGCCTTGATGCGGAGCATGGTGGACGGTGCCAGCGGTGGGGGTTGCCGCTTGCGGCGCCGTTCGGTCCAGTACTGGACCAGAGCCGGGTCGTCCGGAGATGCCCAGCCGGTGACCATCACGTGCCGAACGATCTTTGTCCAGGCGAACCGATGGAGATAGACGCCGCTGATGCGGTCGCCGAACACCCACCGATCTTTCCTGGATTTGTCGAATCGACCGTAATACCGGGAGGCAATCCACCGCTGCGACTTCAGCGGATGGCGACGCAGCGCCCACCGATATGTGAGTGGCCATAGGTGGTTGTCCAGCTTGGCGAAAGCCTCACTGGCCACGACCGGCCGGTGATAAGCGGTCCAACCCCGGATGATCGGGTTGAGCCGCCTAGCGATGTCCGCCGGACCGGCCCCGCGCAGGGACCGCATCTCGACGGTCAGTCGCCGCTGCATCTTGGTGCTCGACTCCTTGCTCGGTTTGATGAGCAGCTTGCCGCCGCGCTGCGTGTGATAGCGGCGGACGTTGTATCCCAGGAAGTCGAAGCCGTCCGAGGCGTGAACGATACGTGTCTTTGCCTCGTTGAACGTCAAACCCCTTGGGGCAAACCACTGTTCGAGCCGTTGCCGGATCTGTTCCGCCTGCTCTCGACTGTGACACATAGCCACGAAATCATCTGCTTATTTCGCATGACCGCGGAGCGTATCGGTAACCCCCGACAGGTTGACGCTGCCGCGTACACGGCAATCTTTACGCTCCGCTCCCGCGGAAACATCCTGCCGTGCAATGTGTCTCGTGAACGATCGTTATCTAGAGCCTTCTGCGGTCGTGGACTGCTGACCTGGCTCTGTTCGTCGGAGACGGTGTCTCCGACGAACAGATGCCAGGCGTGAAGAGGGTTGGTCAGCAGGGCCTGATCGTTATGGAAGTGCGATGTCGGCTGCGGGTCGGTGGGGGCGCGGTGGCTTCCGGGACGGGGCGAATGCCCGCATGCCGTAGTTGCCCAAGAGCCTGGGCGAGTTGTCGGCGTAGCCGCTGGTTGTCCTCGGCCAGTTCCCGGTTGCGGGCGTTGGCGACTTCCAGGCGGCGGATTAGCGAGGAATCGCTGCTGCGGTGATGCGCTGGCACCGATGTGGCCGGTGCGCGGCGATTCAGCTCACGAAGGCGTTGGACTTCGGTTCGGATATCGGGCTGGGAGTAGAGCCAGGACCGTGACACCTCGGCTGCGGCGGCAACGGTCTGAAACGTCACGGCCGCTCCAGCGGCGTCGAGTTCACGGATGGCTCGGATCGCCTTGCTGCGGGCCAGTTCGTGCCGGTGGCGGGCGGCGGCGAGAAGGTGACGGGTGTTGTCAGCTCGCATTCGGCGTTCCCTGCGCTGCTGGGTCGGGTTCAGTTTCAAGCGTGGTGATGATGTTGGTCAGGTTGCCCAGCACCTGCCGGTTCATCTCGGCGAGGCGCTGTTGACCGCGCGCCTCGGCCGATGAGATCAGCTCGATGACCTGCTGCTGTTGGTGCCGGTGCTGGGGAAGGAACTCGGCGGTCGTGACGAACATCGGACACGTCAAACAAGCGTTGGCGTGCGGACAGGTCTTCACCAGCGGCAATGAGCAATATCCGTTGGGAAGAGCCTGGGTTGCTCGTCCGACGCGTTGTTTGGCCCAGGCCGCTTCGGCGAGTGGGCCGTCGGGGTCGAGAGTGACTGTCTCGCCGGTGATTCCGACCTTGCGGGCGGCTTCCCAGTGCCGGCGGATGGTGGTGTCGGACAGCCGCGCATAGCGGGCGGTCATCATGTGGGAGTCGTGATCGAGGATCCGCCGGACAACCTCTTGCGGAACGTCACGGTTGATCAGCTGCGTCCCCAGGGTGTGCCGCCATTGGTGGGGCGTGATCCGAATTCGCTGACCGTGCTCGTCTTGAATGGCGCAGCTGGCCAGCCAGCGCTGCAGGGCGCGGCGGTATGCCGACCCGTCCATCGGCAGTCGGCCGTCGGGGTTGTTCCGAGGTTTCGGGAACAACCTCGAAACGCCCTGCGGCCATTGGGTTTTCAACTGTTGCAGGTGTCCGGTGATGGACTGCTCCAGTTCGTCGTCGATCGGCACCAGCGCTTCACGGCGCATCTTGTGGTTGAAATACCGCAGGTAGGGTGCGCCGTCGCTGCCGCGGACCACGCAGTCGACGGTCAGTCCGAGTGCGTCGATGACCCGGAGTCCGCAGCGCATGAGGATCAGGGTCACCAGCCGATAGGCGGGGATGTTCCAGCGGTCGAGGTTGTCGGGGCGCTCCAGCTGCGCCATGACATGGTCGCTGAGCGCGCGGGGCAGCCATTCACCTTCTTTGGGATAGTCCTCGGGGAAGAACATGGCGTTGACCGGGAGTGTTGTGTCCCAGCCGTGTTGACGGATCGCGGTCAGGAACTGATTGAGCTGACCGATCAGGTGCCGGTGCATGACGCGCCCGCCGCAGGTCGCGTGCAGAAAGGCCAGATAGCGCTCGAGAAGGGGCCGGTCGACATCGGCCAAGCAGTCGACCGGAGTCGGTTGCGAGGCGAGGAACACGGCGAATTGCGTGACAGCGTTGGTTCCCAATGCTGCTGTCGCTGCGGTCTTCCCAGTCGATATTCGCCACCGAGCCCAGCGCTTGGCCAGCTCTTTCAGCCAGGGCTGGGGAATCACGTCGAAATGGAGGTAAGACTGGTGGCTGGGTTGGCGGCGGGCTCCGAGGCGACGCAGATCCCAGATATCGCGGCTGTATTCATCCACCCAGGGGTCATCGTGCTGGCGGCCGGTACCGGCCAGCGGGGTTCGCCGTGCCCCGCTGGCCACGGTGATGCTGGTGACCTCGGCGACGGGATTCACAGCTTCACCTCGTTTCCGGTGAACCAGCCAGCCTGTTCCAGAACTCGCCGAGCGTCTTCGATGGTGAGGTGCCCGTAAACGGTCGAGGTGACGGTCAGATCAGCGTGACCGAGGATCTTGGAGACGACCTCGATCGGCACTCCGTCGCGCAGCATCCGGGTGGCAGCGGTGTGTCGACACCAATGCGGATCGAAGTCGATGCCGGTCCGCCGGCGCAGTCGACGAACCAGGTCGTAGACCGCTGGATACGACCAAGGGTGTCCGTGCGGTGCGGCCCAGAGGTTGACGAACACATAGTCCGAGTCCAGGTCTCCATATTCGGTGTGCAGGTAGTCGGCGTAGAGGCGGATCAGCTCGGCGCTGACCGGAATGGACCGTCGCCGTTGCGATTTGGTTCGTGCGCCGTTGTCGTTGTCTCGCGGCACCACCACGACCTCCCGTTCGGCGGCGGCCAGTCCTCATGGCGCAGGCCGAGAGCTTCACCGACCCGCATGCCGGTCTCGTGCAGCAGGGCAAACAGGAACCGGTCCCGCAACCGGTCACACGCGTCGAGAATCGCCTGAATCTCGTTGACGGTCAGCACCCGTGGAAGCTTCCGCGGAGCCTTCAGTGCGATCGCCCGCCGTGCGTGCGGCTCGCCTTTGGTGATGTGGTGCAGAAACGGCTTCCAGCCGGTTCCGCGCCGCCCGCCCGGTTGCCACGTCACCATCAATTCGCCCAGGTCCACACCGTTTCGGGCGGCGTGCTGGTAGAAAGCGCTCACCGCCGACAGCTTCCTGTTCACTGTCGATTCCGCGCAGTGATGCTCCACCGACGGCAGCACGGCCACCGCCCCGTCCCGGGCCAGTGGCGGGCGACGCAGCCAGGACACGAATTCCGCGACGTCCTCCAGATGGACCGCCTGCCAGTCCAGCTCACGTCGACCGAGGAAGACGAACCAGTCCTTCAGATCATGCGCATACGCCTTGACGGTGTTCGGCGATCGCTCGATATCGGCCAAATACGCCAGATACCGCTCGACCGGAGCCACCGGCCCGTCGTCGCCGAGGACCGTCCACGACTCACGCCGCGAGATCGGGGACAGCACACGCACCACATGCATCGCTCCTCCAAAGCAATCCGCGAGATGGACGAGCTGTAGGTAACCACGTCCACCACACGAATCCAGGGAGCCGAGACCCTCGTGCTCAACACCAACGACACAGCCCTGAAGGCTCTAGATAACGATCGTTTTTGTCCCATCGCACCGCGCGGTCAGCGGGCTATGAGCGGATGACCTGAGGCGCAGTGGATCTCTGTGCCGCAAGGTCATGGGCCGCCGGGCCGTGGACCCGCTGGTACGCATCGTCGACGTCGAAGTCCTCGACGTCCGTCGTGAACGCCTGAACGCCATCACCCCCGACGAGGTCCAGGCCGAGGGCTTCCCGGACATGACACCGGAGAAGTTCGTGGAGTTCTTCTGCAGAACCCACAAAGGCTGCACACCCGAGGCCACCGTCACCCGAATCAGGTCGCGGTACCTCGATGTGCCGGACGCTTCGCAGTCCTGAACCTGTCGCACCATAAACCGCCTCACCTCGCCGGGGGGCGGTGCGCGGTGGCAGCTTCGCGCCTGCCCGCTTCCGAGAGTCTTTCGTGAAGCCTCCAAGCCCTGGGCTACCACGTAACCCTCGACCGCGTCGGCTGACTCCAACTACCCGCCACGAGAGGAATCTTCGCGTCAGAGGTTGGCGAGGGTGGATAGGATCTCCTCAGCCGACGGGGGCGCCGTCGGCGGAGCGGCATGGGCGGTGGTGATGCCGACGCCGATCGTGCCCGCCGCGAGCGCCGCGGTGAAGGCTGCGATGATCTTGTTCCGTTTGTTCATCGGTGGTGCCTTTTCTTGGGTTCTCAGCCGCTATGGCGCTGACGGTTCCCACCGTGCTCGCAGATTGCGGGTCCGAGGTGTGGTGCTGGTCGAGACGTCTGCCCGCGTTACGGCGTCGGTTCCCGACGTTCCCGAGGCCGGCGACCGCCCGGTCGCGAAGGCGCCGGAGACCAGCGCGACCAAGACCGCGGCGAGGGCGACGACTGACGTGGCCGACTCCTGGAGCAGGGTTGCTCCGACCGCGGCGCCGCCGAGCATCGCAGCGACCGAGCCGAGCCGGCGGTGGGCCTTCGCCCCGGACCCCCCGCCGAGGGCACTGTCGGCGGTCAGCCCGGTGAGGGTCAACGTCAGCACGGACGTGTTGAGGTCGCGTACACCGAAGTGGCGGACCGTGCTGTTCTGGAGCCCGGCCGCCAGAGCGAGCAATGCGATGGATGCGTACGCGCCGCGCCCGCCGGGTGTGGCCTGCCCACCGCCGGTGAGCAGTGCGACGAGGGCGAGTATGACCGCTTCGGCGGCCAGGGCCGCGACCAGCCAGCGGCGCGGCCGGCGGGACAGGTGGGCGGCGATACGACCGCCGGTGAGCGATCCCAGGACGAACCCGGCGAGGGCGGTGGCCGAGGCGGCCACCGCCGCGGCCACCTCCGGATGGGCGCCCGGTCGCAGGCCGGCGCCGAGAAAGATGACGTTGCCGGTCATAAAGGCGACGAAGACGTGTCCGAGTTGGAGATAGCTGAAGGTGTCGATGAGTCCGGTCACCGCGGTCAGCACCAGCATCGCGGCCACCGTCGGGCGGCTGTTGAGGGGGGAGGAGACGGCCATGGCGGCTTTCTTTTTGACGGGCCGGGGGTGGAGGGGCGGGGCAGCGGTCGAGGCCGGGGCGAGGCGGCGGGCCACCTGCTCCGCCTACGCCCCGTCGGATGGCGTCTCAAGCGTCCGCCACGCCTCCTCATCATGTCCAACGATCACAAGTGCTGGACCTCATCGATTTTATCGATGACGCGCCCTAGACTCCGGCCATGGAGATCCGCGAACTCGAGTACTTCCTCGCCTGCTGCGAGACCGGGAGCTTCACCGCCGCGGCCCGCAAGGCGCACATCGTGCAGTCCGCGATGTCCAGCGCGATCGCCCGGCTGGAGCGGGACTTGGGCGTACCGCTGTTCGACCGCTCGGTCACGCCCGTCGCCCTGACCGAGCACGGGGACGCCCTCCGTACCGCCGCCCAGCGCGTGCTGAACGCCGTACGGAGCGCGCGGGACGAAGTCCACGCCGCCTCGGGCCGGGTACGGGGGACGGTCGTGCTCGGCAGTACGTTCAGCACAGGACCGCTCGACCTCGCCACGGTGCTTACCGACCTACGGACCCGCCATCCGGAGGTCGTTGTCCAGCTCCGCCAGTCATCGGCCGGCTCCACGGGTAACCTGCGGGCGATCCTGGACGGTTCGCTGGACATCGCGCTGACGGCCAGCAGCGAGCGGCAGCCCGACGGGATCATGTTCAGGCCGCTGATCGAGGAACCGCTGGTGTTCACCTGCCGCGCGGACCACCCACTGGCCGGACGTGCCACGATCACGCTGCCCGACCTGTCGGCCGAGCCGATCCTGCGTTTCCCACCGGGCTGGGGAATGCGGGACACCGTGGACCGGGTGCTCGGCCCGGCGCAGTCAGCGACCGAAGTCGCCGACTACGGGCTGATGACCAAGCTCGTCGGCGCCGGCTTCGGCACGACTCTGCTGCCCGCCTCGGTGGCGACCGGCGGCGACGGCCTGCTCGTGATCCCTCTCGACGCACCGGGTCTGACATGGCAACTGTCCGTGGCCGTCAGCGCCCGCCGCCGCCCCACGGCGGCCACCGAAGCTCTCCTCGACGCCCTCACCGCCACGGCGAACAATGCCGCTGGCTCCCGTACCTAGACCTGGCACGAGAAGCAAGACCTCAACCGCAACCACCAACACCGCTACCAGGACAACCTCATACCCACAGCCTGAACAACAGCACCCTAATGAGATGTAGCGGGTCGGTCGATCGGGCAGACTCGCTACTGGTAGCGGCTGGTAGGTGAGCACTGATTGGCCCCGGACTTCGAGTCCTGCTTTGAGATCGTGCCCCTGCCGGTCGGCCGGGAGAAATGGATCGCTGATGGGATGTCGTGCCTGCCGCATGACGGCGTGAGCACCGATTCATTAGGTCGCCGACGTTCTCCCGCACGCTGCCGGATTTGGTGTCCGACAACGATGAAGAGGGAACAGCTGTGCTGCTGGTCGGTGATGACTGGGCCGAGGACCACCACGATGTCGAGCTGATGGATGAGGCCGGGAAACGGCTGGCCAAGGCTCGATTACCGGAAGGGATCGCCGGGATCACCCGGCTGCACGCCATGATCGGTGAACACCTCGGCGACGACGCCGATGCCGCGCAGGTACGGATCGGGATCGAAACCGATCGTGGCCCGTGGGTCGCGGCGTTGATCGCGGCCGGCTACACGGTGTACGCGGTGAACCCGTTGCAGGCGGCCCGGTTCCGGGAACGCCGCAGCGTTTCGGGTGCGAAGAGCGATGCCGCCGACGCGCATACCCTTGCCGACATGGTCCGTACCGACGCGCACCAGTTGCGTCCGGTCGCCGGGGACAGTCCCGCCGCAGAAGCGGTGAAAGTTGTTGCGCGAGCACATAAAACGTTGATCTGGGAACGCACCCGCCACACGCAGCGGTTACGGTACGCGTTGCGGGAGTACTTCCCCGCCGCTTTGGAAGCGTTCGACGACCTCGACGCTCCCGACGCCCTGGAGCTGCTCGGCAAGGCACCCGACCCGGCCGCCGCGGCGCGGTTGTCGCTCAACCAGATCCGGGCCGCGCTGAAGCGGGCCGGCCGCCGCGGCGACCTCGACGCTAGAGCCGCCCGTATCCAGGCAATCCTGCGCAGCGAGCAGCTGGGCCGCAACCAGGTCATCGCGGCGGCCTACGCGGCAGGGACCCGCGCCGCGGTCGCGGTCCTGGCCACCCTCGACGAGCAGGTGAAAGTCCTGCAAGGGGAGGTCGAGGCCCATTTTGGCCGGCACCCGGCCGCTGAGATCATCTTGTCCCAGCCAGGACTGGGCAAGATCCTCGGCGCCCGGGTGCTCGCCGAGTTCGGGGACGACCCCACCCGCTACGCCAGCGCCAAGGCCCGCAAGAACTATGCCGCGACCAGCCCCATCACCCGCGCCTCGGGGAAAATGAAGGTCGTCGCGGCCCGGTTCGTGCACCAGGACCGGCTCGTCGACGCGCTGATGGCCCAAGCATTCAGTGCGCTCAACGTATCGCCGGGAGCCCGCGCCTACTACGACAAGCAACGCGCCCGCGGCCTAGCCCACCGTGCCGCCCTGCGTCAGGTCGCCAACCGGCTCGTGGGCATCCTCCACGGCTGCCTCAAATCCGGAACCCTCTACAACGAGACCACCGCCTGGACACACCACACCCAAGATCAACAAGCCGCAGCTTGACAAGCTAAGCCCTGGGATGTCTCAAAAGATGGCGGCGGTGGCGGTGGTCGGCGATTGTGGGGCGAGTACAGCTCAGCTCTCGGCGGCGCCGGATCTGGCGGCGTCCGGGCAGTGGCGCGAGCTGACGCGCTGGCCGGGTCCTATCTGACGGTGGCCCGGGTGGGCCGCACCGTCACCGTGCTAGGGGACTTGGCCGGACTGCACCCGCTCTACTATCGCCACGGCGCCGGACAGGTCGTGTGGTCCACGTCCGCAACCGCCCTGGCCGCCGCTGGCGGTGATGGCCCTGATCCGGAGAAGGTCGCCGCTGCGATGGTCATAAAGCTGGCAAGCGACACATTCGCGGCCCTGAGCGCGGCCTCTGCTTCAGACTGAAGTGTTGGCGCTGGAGTTGGAGGCTATCGCGTCGGAGCTGAGCGAGGTCGGTGTGCCGGAGGAAGTCAAGGCCGCAGCGCGGACAGTGATCAGCAATTACTGTACGACTTCAGTGGCGCCCCTGTTCACCGGCGCGAACAAACTCTTCGCCCAGATCCACCGCATCATGAAGATCAACGAACTCCACACCATCACCGCCGACGTCGTCGAAACCGCCCGCAGCACCCTCGTCATCGGCGCCACCGCGAAAACACCGCCACATAACGCTGCGAGTCAGAGCTTCCGCACACACGCGTCTCGGGCGGAGCGGTGTCGGAGAAACGATCGATCCTCGACACTCACGGCAGGTGAACAGGATCGGTGGTCAGACGCCCGTCGAGCGACGAACGCGTAACCGACTGCAGCACACAACCTGCAAAGGAAGCACAACGCCACTGAGCAAGGGAGGGCCCGGAGTTGGCCAAGACCGTCTTCAGACTTCGAGCTCGACAACGGAGACCATGACCTCCTGGCGACTGCTCGTCGTCGGTGGCAGCTACCGGGATACAGGAGCGAATTGATGCTGACCGCGAGGACCTTGGCCGAGGCGCAGACCTACCTGAGCCTGATGGCCGCGGCCGATGACGCGCCCGAGGCGGCCCAGCCCGGCCCACCCGAGACCTCACTGACCGAAGGCGAGGAAGCGTGGACGGTCCACTCGGAGCTCGCTGACATCGCGGTGCCGTACTTGTCCGAGCACGCCAGCCGGAACATGGGCGTCATGTTCGGCCTCGGCGTTTCTCAGCTCGTCGACGCCGGCCACTGGATCCTGGTGGCCAGCACGTATGCGCGCCGCGCAATCGACGCGGACCTGGCCTACACCGGCCAGCCTGGTCAGGACCGCACCAAGGTGGACGCCTCCCCTTCTTTCCGTCTGAATGTGGCATTCAGCAGATGCGATCGGGTGAATGCCACTTTCAGACGGTTCAGTAAGGGGGCGAGAGGGCGGGGATCGATATCGTGGAGTGCCTCGGTGAGCAGGCGGATGGGTTCGGTGCACGAGTCGTAGCGGGCACTGGGGTCTTTTGCGAGCGACCGTTGCAGGATCGCGTCGACCTCGGGCGGGATCCAGTGTTGGCGCTCGGAGACCTCGGAGGGTGGGTCATGCAGTTGGGCCTGTGCGGTGGCCATGAGGTTCGCGCGGGGGAACGGCGGGCGGCCGGTGAGCAACTCGATGGCCGAGCAGGCCAGCGCATACTGGTCCGTCGCCGGGGACACCGTGCCCGCCTGAAGCAGTTCCGGCGCGGCATACGGTACCGACACGACGACGAAACCGTTGGTGGCCAGGGGCGGTTCGGGCCGGTGCAGCCACCGGGCCGAATCGAAGTCCGAGATTTTCACAGTCGCGGGCTCGTCCGCGCCGACCAACACATTCGCCGGTTTCACGTCGAGATGGACCACACCGTTGGCGTGCGCGAAATCCAATCCTGCTGCGACATGAATCAGCACGTGAAGCACCCGCTGCAGATCCGGGTGCTGGTGCGGCATCCGCACCAACGTCAACGCCGTCGCGCCTGCCACGTACTCGTGTGCCGACCACAGCCTGCCGTCGGTTTCACCGTGCGTGTACATCCGCACGATGTTGGGGTGCCGCAGCGCGGACAGGATGTCGAACTCGTGCACAAATCGCGCACGCGCCTCGGGTGACCGGCTGTCGTCCGGCCCCAGAATCTTCAGTGACACAGGCCGCGACTGTTCCGGATCCTCGGCCAGATACACCTCGCTGCTGCCGCCATGACCCAGCCGGGCCTTCACAACGAATCCCGCAAACTGGTTACCTGGCTCGAGTGCCACCGCCTCACCATAACGCGCCGGCGTCCGCCTGCATGCCGGGGTTTGCCCAATCTCATACACTCCGGCCATGGCCAGCAAGACGCGCTCCCTCGACATCCCGGATCCGCTCGTGCTCGACGGCAACGCACGCGACCCGATCGGCGGCGGTGGTGCCCTGGTCGGCTACGGCCGGTCGACCATCGGCCAGCTGCTCGACCGCCAGACCCATGCGCTCAATGAAGCAGGATGCCAGAAGATCTTCACCGACAAGAAGTCCGGCAAGGGACACAGAGCGCGAAGAGTTCTGGAAGTGCCTGGAGTACATGCGATCTGGCGACACCCTGGCGGTGCCGTCGCTGGACCGGCTCGGCCGGTCCCTGCAAGACCTGATCTCGATCGTGTCCGGACTTCGGAAGCGCGGCATAGGATTCCGATCCCTGCATGAAGCGATCGACACCACCACCCTCGGCGGGCGCCTGGTCTTCCACGTGTTCGCTGCCCTCGCCGAGTTCATCCGTGAGCTCATCGTGCAGGGCACCAACGAGGGCCTGGCCGTTGCCCGCGCGCGGGCAACGCCTCGGCCGGCCACCAGCCATGACCGCCGAGCAGATCCGCCAGGCCCGCGCCATCCTCGCCCAACCGGAGGAAACGGTGTCCTCGGTTGCCCGGCTGCTCGGTGTCTCGCGCAGCACGATCTACAAAAATGATTTCGTCCGCGACCGTCACCGACATCGCAGCGCTGCCCGACGTGATCCCGACGACGATGCAGGTCCATCCGATGCGGTTCGAGCATGCGGTTGCCAGACCAGTCGAAGGGCTGTCTGCAGAGGGATGAGCGGGGAAGGGCGGCTCCACTCGGGGGGAGCGCCCGTAATACCAGCACCGTTGCTCGTCATTCCGTCGACAACGGTCCGTACAAGTAGGCATGCAAGCGCGCGAAACCGGTGACCAATGCAGAGACGACCGTCGCTACCACCAGCATCATCGGGCCACCCAGCCAGCTACCGATGACTCCGCCGATCGCGGCGCCTCCGGCGAATCCTGCGTAGAGGAGTGCGTAGCCGAGCCAGTCGGCGGCGCTCCCGCCGCTGATGTGCCGAGCGATCCCCTGTCCCAGCTTGACCATGGTTCCGGTCACGTAGCTCAACGGCACCGAAACCTCGCCGTTCTTCACGAACGACGTATTCAAAGCACCTATTCCGAACGCAACCATCAGGATCGGGCCCAGGTGAACCTCCTGGGTGTCCCATCCGGTGAGGACGATATCGGTCGCAGCTGCCACGGCCAGGCTAACCGTGGTGAGCACGGTGACATCATGCGGGTGATTGGTCCAGAAATACTTGCGGCACAGCGATGCTACGACGACTCCAGCCAGGAAGGCCGCCAACAGCAAGGTTGCCGCCAGCGCGGTCGCAGTGTCGTTCGCGAAGTGGCTCAGCACCGCGCGCTCGGTGTTCCCAGTCATGAACGTGACGAAGTAGCCAGAGGTATGCAAGAACGCCGCTGCCCCGACAAGACCGGCCAAGGCAGCCAGCACCCACGACAGTCGCGCCTCGTGGTCGACAATCCGGCGCATACTGCTCGTCTGTGCTGTCAAGGTTCGACGACCTCTACGATCGGCTCCTGAAAGCTTCGGGCGTGCGGACTATAGCGAAACATTCGCTGTATCCCGATTCAGCCGCGCCGTGATCGTTTCTTACGCTGTCTCGACTCCAAGCCGACGGCTACGTTCCCAGTAGAACGACGGCGGCGATCAGGGCGGGACATCTTGTGCATCATGAGCATGTCGCTGCTGGCTACTCGTCAGTCTTCGCCCCAGTAACTCATCATTGACCTCCACGATTCGCGCCGCGCACGGCGCGAATCGTGCCGGAATCAGTTCGGTGAGTTGGGAGGGCATTCAGTCGAGCGGGATCTCGTTCTTGTGCTGGGTTAGCCAGCTGTCGAGGGTTTGGAGTTCGGGGTTGAGTTCGCGCACCAGGTCGAGGTTGCGTACTCCGGTGAAGTATTCGGACGCATCGGAATAGAACTGGAACATGTTGGCGAATTCCAGGACGGCGGGCTGCCCTGCCGCCCGCATCGCGTCGGTGGTGAGCGGTCGGTACACGACCTTCTCGCCCAGCGCCGCGCTGAACGTCGCGGCGAGTTCCTCTCCGGTGGCGTGGGTGCCTGCGATGCTGACGGTCTTGCCGATGAATTCATCACCGCGACGAAAGACACCGAGCGCGGTCTTCCCGATGTCCTCGGACGCGATGAGCGCCAGCTTCTTGTCGGCCATCGGGAGGGAAAGGACCAGCTCGCCGTTGTCGTTACGGTGAGGGCCTTGCCCTTGGAGGAACGCCTCGTAGTAGAAGGTGGTCTGCAGGAATGTGGTCGGCACTCCGAGCTCGGTGAAGAACGCGTTCGCTTCACCCTTGGCGTCGAAATGCGGGACCTTGTAGCTGCCCAGTGCGTTCGGGACGTCAATGCCCAGGCGCTCGAAGTGCGGCCGGGTGTCCTCGAGGGTGGACCACACTACGTGCTGTAGTTGGGCGTGCTTGGCGGCCCTGGCCGCTGCGGCGGCCTGGTCGAGTTCCATCTGGGCGCGGGTGCGGGCCTTTTCCTGTTCCGGTGTCCGCTGCACCCAGAAGTTGGTGACCACATAGGCGCCGTAGGCGCCGTCGAAGGCCTTGCGCAGGCTGGTCTCGTCATCGAGGTCAGCCTCGATGAGCTCAACCCCTTGCGAGGCGAGGTCACGCGCCCGGTCCGAGTCGGCGTTCGTGGTTAGAGCGCGCGCGGTGAAAGGACCCTCCGGGTCGGCGACGATGGCCCTGACCAGGCCGCCGCCCTGCGAGCCGGTCGCGCCTACTACCGCAATGATTTTCTTGTCGATCATCATCTACTCCTCGGTTTGATGGGTAGTTGCTTCGACGAATCGCAGTCCTGGTCTCGCCTAGGCCAGCAGGTCTGGGGGTCGCGACGCCGCCCCGCAGGTTCGGTGCGGGGCGCTTTCTGTGCCGTTGCCCGCTCTGGGAGTTGGGAGCCTTCTTCTGCGCGGTGCTTGTGTGCTCGAGCGCTCCCGGGCCGTGCGAACTTGGGGCGCCTTCCCGGGAACCGATGATCCGGCCCAGCAGATCGGTCAGGTGGGTGTCGAACTGCTGTGGTGGCCAGCCCCGGATCCAGGAGGTGGTGGACTTCGGGGCCATCCAGGGCGAAGACGAGGTCGGTGGCTTCCTCCCGGCTACCGCCACTTCGACATCTCGCACTTCTTCCTTCTCGACCCCCGCGACCAAGCATTCCACCGGGCCACCTTGCTGTGAAGGTGTCATGGTTACGTTAGTTCCTGACCACCTTGCCGCAGGGCGACAAGAAGATCCTGCGCCCCTACGTCAGCTGGCACACCACGCCGAGGCTGCGGACGAAGGCCATCCAAGTACGGATGACAGTCCACATTGGGGCGAACACCCGCACACACCTGCGCGGACTCTCCCACTTCCTGGCAACCTCCCGCGACACCACAACTAGATGCCACCCGGCAGCAGACGGTCGAGACATATCTCGTCGAATTCCCAAAGGCGGTCCGTCATCTCCCGCAGTTCTTCGGCTGGGCCCGCGACCGGGGAATGTGGGTAATCAACAGTCGATGAGTTCCTGAGTTCTCCTACTCTCTCGGTCTCCCCGCTTCCTGCCTGGACCAGGCGCTATCACCGTTCCCCCACGCTGTCACCCAACCTCATTCCGGCCGATTGGGTTGCGGCTGTGCTGACAGATCTTCACTGACGTGGCACTACGGGTGTCCGCCGTAGGCGTCTTCCAGCACATGCGCGGATAGGTGCGCCGACGCAGCTTCACACCGTCAACTCATGGGTGACCGCAGATTTGACGTATCGGGTCGTGAAATGGACATTCCCATTCATCGGGGTCTGTGGGGCAGTGACTGCAGGAGTTCGCGGGCCCGTTCGGCGTGTTCGGGGCTGACGGCGAGCTCGTAGTGTTCGGCGACGATCTGGCTGGCGGATATGAAATCCCTGCGTCTGCCGGTCACGGCGTAGGAAACGAGGCCGAACACTGCCCCGGCTATCGCGCCGGCGACGACCGCCCAGATGATGATGGCCAACCAGGACGCGGTGTTGGTGGCGAACAGCGACAACAGCAGGCCGATCAGCAGGCCGATCCACGCGCCGGTTGCGGCTCCGTAACCGGTTGCCCGCCAATAATCGAGGCGGCCGAGGACGTTTTCCACGCTGCGGAGCCCGACACCGACGATGGTTGTCTGTTCTACCGGAAATTCCTGGTCGGAGAGGTAGTCGACGGCGCGCTCGGCGTCCTCGTACAGCTCATAGGTAGCTACCGGGACTCGTGACTGTACCTCGGACCTTTTGCTGGTCTTCGTCATGCTTGTCTCCTTCACTGTGATCGAGGTAGATACGGCGAGGCGGGAGGATGTCGACAGCGTTGTCGGCAATCCCGTGCCAATGCGCCGCGACTGCGAGTTACCCGCTGTCACCGAGCCCATGCAGGCAGACGGTGCGTGGGTCACGAACCCACCGACGCCATGGGTGCGTGGCGCACCACGGAGATGAATTGCCAGGCGGGCGGGTGGCGGCTTGGAGGTTGAAACGGGTGGTGACATCGCGCAGGTCGTAGCCGGTGATCTCACGGATACGGCCGAGGCAGTAGCGCAGAGTGTCGCGGTGGATGTGTAGGGCGGCGGCGGATTCGTCGTAGTTGCCGCCGCATTCGAGATATCGGCTCGAGGTGTACACCAGATCGTGATCGGCGTGACGAGTAGCGACCCGACCGCGCCGGGCACACTGCTCAGGATTAAGACCCGGCCTCACTGGCCGTCGGGCACCTCGATGCTGCCGTCGCTGTCGAGTGCATGGATCTGCGCGTCGAGGTCGGGTCGCGCGTGCTGCAGATAGCGCAGGTATTGCCCGTCGACGATGCGATAGCTCGCGAGTGCGCGGCAGCAGCCGAGTGAGGGCACCGCTTCGGCGGCGAGGCGCAGGATGTCCAAGTCCCGGTGTCGGCGAAGAGCACCGTCGAGATCACGCACAGGGCGTGCAGCGCCGGTAGCTGGGCGCGGGCAATTGGCGGCGCCGGTTGGCGGGCTCGGATCGGCCGAACCGGATCTTCGACTCGGTGCGTGCCGTCGTTTCCGAAACCGTTGTGCTGCAAGGTAAGTCGCGATGCGCATTGGATTCGGTGGTGCTCGACGATGCGGTCGACCGACCCCGAGGCACGGCACGTGCACAAGACCGTTCACCACCGCCGCGACGGTTACAAGGCTCACCTAGCCGTGGAACCCGACACCGGAATCTTCACCGCCGGTGTCCGCGCCAAAGCTTCCGGGGACGACAACCACGAAGCCGTCATCGGGCTGCGGCTGCTCGACAGTGACGACGGTGCGCGAGAAGTGCTGGGCGACAGCGCGTACGGCACCGGTAACTTGCGCGCCGAACTCGCCGCACATGGCCACATCGCCATTATCAAGCCGGCACCGCTGCGTCCAGCCGTCGAAAACGGTTTCACCCTCGACGATTTCATCATCGACGAAGCGGCTGGCACAGCGACCTGCCCGAACGGCATCATCCGCCGCATCACCGCAACCCGTGCTGTCACCTTCGGCAAAGCCTGCGCCAACTGCCCGGGCAATGCACCACCAGCAAAAACGGCCGCGTTCTGCATCTGCACCCGCATGCCGCACGCCGCCTCCCATAAGGCCGCTCATGCTCATCGCCTATGTGTAGCGGAAGTGTGCAATGGCGGGCCGCGCCGCGATGTCCAGCACGCACCCGCTAGTTGGCCGACCCGCCCGTATTGGTCGGCGACCGGTCAGCCTGCAGACCAGAACCGATATAGCGCGGAGTACTGGATCGAGCGCTGCGCCCCGTCGGTGCACGATCCGGACGGCGCCACACCGCCATGGGTCTGCAAACGCTGAACGTAGGTCACAGTGGCGAAGGTGCCCTGTCCTTGATGCTCATTCGCCTTCAGCAATAGCTCCGGTATGGCGCCGTCGCGGGCGAGCGTGGCCACCGATGCCGCACCGACCTCGCTGCCATCGATGGTGGACACCCAGATCGGTCCCTTGAAGTGCAGACCGACCGGCTTGGCGTTCTCGCTCAACGTCGCGGCGGGCTCCAGCAACGACCACGCGCCCTTGGAGCACTGATAGATTTGCACGCCCGAACCATCGAGGGTCGAGGTGAGCGCATTGCCCGCAGGAACCCGCAGCGGTGCCGACACCGCGGACTCGTCCACCGCCTGATGCGCGACCGATGTCGTCTGCGGCGTCCCTGATCGGACCGCCGACGAGCATGCGGCCACCGCCGTCGCGGCTGTGATCGACGCGACCGCCAGCACCAACATCCTGCGATTCATGTGTGATCTCCCATCTCGGCGCAGTACGAGCAGGATACGGCCGTCATGCGCGAGGTGGTTCACCGCTGTGACACACCACACGCGGCTTCGTCGGTGGGATAGCTGCGCCGGGCGACGGCAATTTTGGTCGGCGCGCCGTCGCGCGATACGGACCACGCGGACCACGAGTCCGGCGATGGTGGCGGGGTTAGTCGGCGGAGGCATGAGATCCTCCTCGAATACCCGGACACCATCGACGACGCCGACACCGCCGTACACACCGGTCTCGAACGCATCGGCACCAGCTACGACCTGTGCCGCAGCTCCTCGACCGACCACGACTGCCCCTGTGAACCTCACCCAGAAACCGAAACCTCTTTAGTGACAGGTTGCGTCAGTGCGCGCCGAGCGCATCGAGGATCATCGGACGCGCCGTCGCGAGCGCTTGCTGCCAGTAGGGCCAGGTGTGCGTCCCGTTGACGATGTCGACGCGAGCGGCAATTCCGAACGCCGCGATTCGATCACCGAACATCTGGGCGGCAGCCATCGTCATCGCCTCGAGGCCCATCCCGTTCACCGTGTTGCCGATCCCATACGGCAGGTCGAGCGGACCAGGCAGGCCATTGCCCGTCGAGACGTATATCGGCAGTCCGCGCAGCAATTCTGCCTGCACAGTGGCATCGTTGCGGCTCCAGGCTGGGTCCCCAGCCGGACCCCACATGTCGTCCACATTGAAGTTACCCTCGTCCCACATGGCAGCGCGCATCGCTTCGCTCCAGAGCGGAAACGCCGGGTGCACGAATCCTGAAAAGGATCCGGCGAACTTGAACTGGTCGCGATGGTGGCCGGCCAGCATCAGGGCGGCGTTGCCCCCCATGGAGGCCCCGACGATGGCGTTGTTGGTTCGCGACACCCCGTACCGTTCCAGGAAGGCAGGCAGTTCCTGGGTGAGGAAGGTCTCCCATTTGTACGTCGTCGCCTGACGGTTGGTACTACTCGGTCGGTACCAGTCGGTGTAGAAGCTCGAGCGACCACCAACCGGGAACACCAACGTGACATTGTCGCCTGCGAACTGGCGCAGCGCGTCGGTATCGGTCGTCCACTGACTGTGGTCGGCCGGCGCACGGAGACCGTCGAGCACGTAGAGGGCCGCGCTCCCGCCGCGGGCCGCCCACTGCACCTGGACTTTGATCGGCCCCATGCTGGACGGCACGAAGAGCTCCTCGTAACCGCCTACCGGTGCGCGCAATATCGGTGCGTGGATCGGTGCGGCGGTAGCCACCGCCGCACCGATCGACGACACCAGCACAGCTGTTGCTATGACAGCGCCAGTCTTCCTCAGCCAACCACGAATTACCCACTGGTCCCCAGATCGCGCTGCCGCGTCCACCCCGCATACCTCCTACCTTCTTCCCCGGTCAGTGACCGAGGAGACCCGAATGTGGCTGCGCTCAGGCCAAGTCGCTTCCTGTGCGCTTGCGGCCCCGCCGCGCCCGGGATCAGAAAGACCATCATAGATTGTGCCGCAATCGCTCTCGAGCCGATCGATCTGGCGGATCGGAAACAGATGGTAGTGGTGGCCGATCACGACTCGAAAGTGTTGGCTCGTAAGATGTTCCGATGCCGCGCCTGGGATCTCGGGGCCGCATTGGACTGGGCCGCCAGCGGGCGGTCGCCGCAGGTTTCACCCGGGGTGACGGCGGCGTGTGAGCCGACCGGGCATCGGTGGCGGGTGCTGGGTCAGCTGGCATCCGATCGGGGGATGGCATTCGGCCATACAAGCGATCACGAGACGATCGCCGAGGAACGTCAGTCGGTGGTCGGTGCCCTGGTCCGGCGCATGTGCTCGGTCTCTCCCACCCGTGAAATCTCCCTGTCGCACATCTCGATCCTCAAACGCCTCGACCGCGAAGGCCGGCAACCGTCGCCGACCTCGCCCGAGCCGACAAGATTCGCCACCAATCGATTGCCACCGCCGTCGCCGCCCTCGTCGACCGCGGCCTTTCGCCGCACCGCCGACGAGCACGACCTACGCCGCAAGCTGCTCGTGATCACCGACGAAGGCCGCCAACTGCTCACCGAACGCCGTGCGGCCGGCTACGAACATCTAGCCGATCTGATCACCGATCGCATGAACAACGCTGAGCAAAAACACCTTTCGAAATCACTGACGCTGCTGCGCCGACTGATCGACTGCACTACCGGAGGTCCATTGATTCGCGGCGCACGGGCAAAGGCGCACTCAGGCAATCAATCCCAAGTCGTGGCGGCCGGTGCCGACAGCGGGACCGGGGTCGGCCGCGACGACTCGGTGCATCAACTCCGAATAGACGTCGCGAAAGTCGACTGTGGTTTTCAGGTCGCCGTTGTCGAGGTCGGTGAGGCTGGGCTCGTCGCCGTAGAAACCGCCCTTGACCGGTGCCCCGGCGACGAACACCGGTCCGGCGGTGCCGTGGTCGGTGCCCTGGGAGGCGTTGGCGGCGACGCGGCGGCCGAATTCGCTGTAGGCCATGAGAACTACGTCGCGGCCGCGAGGATGCCCTGCCATATCTGTCAGGAACGCCGATACCGCCTCGTCGAATCGACCGAGCAATTGCTGCTGGGTTCGGCGTTCGTCGGCGTGTGTGTCGAAGCCGTCCAGGCTGACCGAATAGACCCGCGTGGGCACTCCCGCCTTGATGCACTTTCCGACGAGTTCGAGCTGGGCGGTCAGCGGATTGCCGCCGGGCTTGGCCGGATTCCGGCCGATCGAGGAAAACGTCTGTGTCACAGTCTGTTCAGCGTGATAGCCCGCGCAGACGAGCGCCTGGGCAGGACTGTCGTGCGGGTCGGTGGCGGCAAGTCCGCTCAGCGCCGTGGACAATTCGGGCGACAGTGGCGCCGAGGTGGGATCCAGTGCTGACGCCGTGTGCTTCGCCCCCATCGCCAGTTGGGGCAGCACCGGGCCGATATTGACGGCGCGCACCGGATCGTCACCGGTCGCGTCGAGCCAGCGGCCGATCCATCCCGTATTGACCGGGCTGTCCGGAGCAGCCGTCTGCCAGATATCCATCGACCGGAAGTGACTGTGATCCGGGTGCGGGTAACCGACCCCGCGGACGATCGCGAGGTTGCGTTTGCTCCACAAGTCTGCGAATCCCTTCATCGCCGGATTCAGTCCGAGTTGTCCGTCGAGGTGCAGCACCTCCCCCGGCTGGTACGACAACTCCGGTCTCGCATCGTGATAAGCGTTGTCGGCGTAGGGAATCACGGTGTTGATGCCGTCGTTACCGCCGTACATCGTCAACAGGACCAGAATTCCGGCGCCCTGCGGCAGCGACGAGGTGGCCGCTCGTTGATGTAGTTCGTCCCAGGTGAACAACGAGCCCCCGGCCAGACCGAGCGCACCGAGTACGCTGCTGCCGACGAGAAGCTGTCTGCGACTGAATTGAGCCATGGTTCGGTGACTTTCGGGTCAGCTGGTCAGGTACTCGGGAGTGTTCAACGCGATCGCGGTCAGCCTGGCGGGATCGTCGCGCACCGACGCGAGCACGGCAGCACTTCGGGCCGACCACGCGCCGATGCCGAGCTGGTATCCGACCGCGTCGAGGCGATCGCCCGGCGCGGCGGCCGAAATCCGGCCCAGATCCGCCTTTTTTACGAGACCGGACGCCGCCGTGAGCCGAAGCTGTGCGGCGGCCGTCGACATCCACGCCTGACCGTGCGGCCAGCCGCCGACGGACGGCGGGTAGAACGGCAACTGTCCGAGGTTGCGCAGCACACCCGTCAGTTTCCCGACATCGGCGTCGTTGTCCATGGGCACCGCCAGCGCGCGAACCGCGCCGATCAACCATTCGACCGGGCCATGTACGACAGTGTCACGTGCGGTGGCGAATTCGTCGTCGGTGAGGATCGCGGCCACCATGCGCGCGGCATCGCGGTTCGGTCCGTAGGCCGCCGCGGCACGGTCGATCGCCGGTTGCGAGGGTGCCGCGTCGGAGCCGAGCTGCTGCCACATCCGCCCGGCCACATAGCGTGCCGATTCGGGGCGGCCGAGCACGATATCGCAGAATTCACGGGCGCCGAGCGAACCCGTCACGCCGAGTACGGTTTTCGTGCCGGGATCGTGCCGTTTGAGATTCAGTGTGGTGGCGCCGTTTCCGTCGATCGTCCACCCCGTCAGGGCACGCGCGCCTTCGCGCACATCGGTCTCGGTGTATCCGCTGCCGTGACCGAGTGCGAATAGCTCCATGAACTCGCGAGCCAGGTTCTCATTGGGCGCCTTCGCCGAATTGCTGGTGCCGTCGAGCCATTTGAGCATGGCCGCGTCGGTGAGCATGGCGTAGGCCAGCGTGCCGAAGTCACCGGTGCCGAGGGTGCGCAGTTTCTGGTTCTGCGCGGCCAGGGCGGCGGCATCGCGGACCTTGGCCGCCGACGTCGCGAAGTGGTTGTGCCACAACATGGCCAGCTTCTCGTGGATCGGCTGGTGTACCGCGACCATCCGCCGCAGCCACCACGCGGTCAAGGTGGCGAGTTGATCGCTTCGTTCGGCGTTGTACCGGCGACGGACGTCGAGCGACGCGTTCTTCCCCGGGGCGGCATGCGTGGTGAACACCGGTAGCGGAGTCGCCCGCGCTCCGGGATCCGCGTCCGGGTCGGCGGTCAACGCCGAACGCAGATAGTCGGCCGGCTGCTGCGCTTGCACGGCGTCGATCTCGGCCCCGGTCGCACCGAAGCCGGCGCGGCGAAGCATGCGCGCGGTGTGCATCCACTGCGCCGATTGCGTGCCCATGATCCGAGTATCCGGCCGTGCCCGCCGTTGCCAGCTCGTTCACCGCCAGCTTTCAGGCAACCTTCAGCCGAGAGGCGGAACAATGACACATGTGCAGCCGGGACGAATACTTGTCATCGAGGACGCCGAGGCCATCAGAGCCGCGGTCGAATCGGGGCTGACCGCGGCCGGACACCACGTGTTCAGCCGGGAGCACGGTCAGCAGCTGGAGCGCGATCTCGCGCAGTTCCGGCCGGATGTGGTCGTGCTCGACATCATGCTGCCCGGCCGCGACGGATTCACCCTGCTGGAGGCCATGCGCGCGAGATCCGTCGCGGGCGTGGTCATCCTGACCGCCCGGGACGGTATCGAGGACCGGTTGCGCGGTCTGCGGGCAGGCTCGGACGACTACCTGGTCAAACCGTTCGACCTGGCCGAACTGGTGGCCCGGGTCGAGGCGCTGCTGCGGCGGATGGGCCGGCTGCAGCACAAGACCACGATCGGCGATCTCGTCATCGACGTGGAATCCGGCGTTGTGCAACGCGGCAGCGAGACCATCGCACTGACCGCCACCGAATTCAAGGTCCTCGCCTATCTCGCCGCGCACCGCGACCGCCTCGTCACCAAAACCCAAATCCTCACCGCCATATGGGGATACGACGACTATGACCCGAACCTGGTCGAGGTGTATATCAGCGCGGTCCGACGCAAGCTGGAGGGACACGGACCACGTTTACTGCACACCGTCCGTGGCCTCGGCTACACCCTGCGGGTCGGCGACCAGTGAACTCGCGCCGGTGGACGATGAAGACCGTGTCGCTGCGGCGGCGCGTCACGTTCACCGCGGCGGTGGTACTCGGTGCGGTGCTGATCATCGTCTCGCTGGTGGTGCACGGATTGTTCGCGGTGGCGGTGAATCGCAGCCAGAACGCGGTGCTTGCCGACCGCGTTCAGCTGGCACACCAACTCGCCAAGCAGGGCACCTCGCCCACCGACCTGATGACCCGGATCGACGCGCGATCGGTGCGGGCGCGGCTCGTCCTCGCCGATGGCCGCACCTTCGGCAGCCTGACCGCGCAGCGCGAGGAACAACCCACGGTAAAGACCAAGCACGTCCTGCTCAACGGCCAGGGCGACCTGAACCACGCGCGACTGACCCTGCAACTCGACACCAAGCTGTTGGCGGGTGCCCAGTCGAAGCTGGTGTGGGTGCTCGCGGGCACCACCGCCGCGGCACTTCTCGTGATCGTCATCGGGTTGCCATTCGGTGTCCGGCGCGCCCTGGCGCCACTGGATTCGATGACGCTGCTGGCTCGCGAGATCGCGCGCGGACGGCGCGGCCGAAGGTTGTCGCCGTCCCGAACCGATACCGAACTCGGCCGCACCGCAATGGCTTTCGATGAAATGGTGGACGCACTCGAGGGCGCCGAGGCACGGGCGCAGGCCTCCGAGGAACAGATCCGCACTTTCGTCGCCGATGCGGCGCACGAGTTACGCACCCCGATCACCGGGATCCGCGCGATCGCCCAAGCAGTCATCCAGCAGCCTCCCGACGCCGATCCCGATACCCGTCAGCAGATGCATCTGCTGCTGGTCCGAGAGGCCCAGCGCGCCGGTCGGCTGGTCGACGATCTCGTCGACTTGGCGCGCATCGACGCCGGACTGCAGCTGGATCACACCCCCACCGATCTGTACGACCTCGCCGACGCGCAGCTGAACCGAATGCGGTTGCTGCATTCCGATATCGAGTTCGAGCTCACCGGCGATCACGTAGTCGCGGCCGTCGCCCCGGAACGGATCAACCAAGTCCTGCTGAACCTGCTCGAGAACGCATGCCACGCCATGCCGGGCAACGGCGCGGTCACCGCACGGGTGGCCGTCACCGGAATGCTGGCCGAGGTGACCGTCAGTGACACCGGCCCGGGGGTGCCGCCCGCCGAACGCGAGCGGATCTTCGACCGGCTGGTGCGCCTCGACCAGGCGCGCGATCGCCGTGCGGACGGCTCTGGCCTCGGTCTTGCCATCGCCCGCGGCATCGCCAGAGCCCATGGCGGCGACCTGATCTGCGCCGATCCTCCGGCCGGACGGCCCGGTGCCGTTTTCCAGCTGCGGCTGAAGATCGCCTGAAGATAGTGACCCGAATAGGGCGCGGTTCAGATTGTGTCGGCAGATTCGGTGGGGACATATCCGTCCGATCACTGGAGTAAGCAATGAAGCGCAGCCTCGTCGCAGCCACCCTGACCGCCCTCGCCGGCCTGGCCATCGCCCTGCCCGCGACCGCCTCCGCCGACCCGGGCCCGCAATGCAACCCCCAGGCCGCGGCCCAGGCGAAGGCGGACAGCGCACCGAAGGTCGCGGCATTCCTGGCGAGCCACCCGGACTTCGCCGCCGAGGTGGCGAAGGTGAAGGCCCTGCCCAAGGATCAGCGCAAGGCGGAGCGGACGTCCTACCGCCAGGCGCACCCGCAGGACGCACAGGACTTCAAGACCGCCCGTGCGGCCATTCACGACTACCGCCAGGCTTGCCACAAGTAGCCATCGAGCTCGGCCACTCGCATCCAGCGACGGGTGTCAATTCAACATCCTGTTCGGCCGACTCCCGGTGACACCCGTCGGCGCAGCACGTAGGCGGCTATTGGTTGAACGAGCACAACGCACCCGGCTTCGACACACCTGACCGCGACACCAGCCACGACGCACATCGCGAACTCGGCTGCCTGACATCGACCCCACGACCGGCGGTGCCCCAGCTCGGCAGACCGCCGGTGCCAGTGGTGTCAGCGGATGTAGGACGGCACCGTCATCATTCCGGCTTCGCCGTGATAGGCGTTGTGGCAATGCATCATCCACTGGCCGGGATGCTTCAGTGTCTGCTGTGGGCGCTCGGCTCAGAGAGTGCCGCGTGACGCAGGTGTTCGGCAAGCGCCGCGGCGGCGGTCGACGAAGTCTTGGCCTTTGCGCCCCAGGCCAGCAAATGGTGGCGGCGTGACCAGGGATCCTGTAGGTCACACACGTCGAGTAGTTGGTCGGGGTCGATAGCGCGACGCGGCACGACGGCGAGCCCGACGCCGGCGGCCGCGAGGGCGACGAGGATGTTGAGGTCGGCGACGCTGGTGCGGTATCGCACTACCGGAGCATGCGGACCGAGATTCTTCTCGATCCAGCGTCGCAGCGAGGAGTCGGCGTCGAGCCCAACGAGAGGGTGCTCGGCGACCTCGCTGTAGGTCAGCGCGGTTCGCCCAGCGAGAATCCCGCCGGCTTGGCCGACCACAACGAGAGAGTCGTCGCCGAGGGGTTCCATGTCGAGGCCGCAGTCGCGGGCCTCGTCGTCGAGAACGACCCCGAGGTCTGCCTTGCCGTCGGCGAGCATCCGCACGGTCTGCGGGGTGCGGCTTTCGGAAACAGTGACGTCAATGTCTGGGTGCGCACGGAGGAACGAGACCAGGGCTTGCGGTACGAGTCGATGCCTCGCAGAGCCGCCGCCCAGCAGGGTCAGTGGAGCAGTTGGGGACCGGGTATAGCTCGCGACGGCGCCTTCGAGCCGCGCGGTCTGGGCGAGAACCTCGCCTGCGTGGCGGGCCAGTGTCGTCCCCGCTGGGGTGGGTCGCACTCCCCGCCGACCGCGGATCAGCAGTGCCACGCCGGCGTGGTGCTCGAGCGAGCGCACCCTGGCGCTCGCCGAAGGCAGGCTCAGGTGCATCCGGCGAGCGCCCGCCGTGATAGAACCCTCCGCCACGATGTCAAGGAAGAGCCGCAGGTCCTCTGACCCGAAAATAAACCCATGGTGAGTGGCTGTGGGCGGGTGAGCGGGCACGTGACAGTTCCCGGCGATGCGTAGCGAGCCGGGATGGGTCGTCACGTTTGGTGTGGTTGCAGGTCTTATTGATTAGGCGGCTTGGATGGGGTCGAAACGGACGGCGTATCCGAGGGCGTTGGCTTGGCGCACGATGCGTCGCATGGCGCGTTCGGGATCCAGGCGCGCGAAGTAGTCGCCGCCGAGATCCTGGTAGTCGACGTCGTCGGTGAGCATGTGCCAGACCGCTGCCAGGGTCGAGTGTTGCAGGGCGACAAGGGCTTTCTGCTTGCCTATTCGTGGCGCGAGCCGACGGTATTTCGCGCCGAGATAGGTGCCGTCGCGGGTGCGGGCGGCGGCCAGTGCCGCGGTGCCCAACGCACCGGTCAGCCACCGGTCGCCGTGGCGGGTTTTGCCCGATCGGCGTTTGCCGGCGGATTCGTGGTGTCCGGGGCATACCCCAGCCCATGAGGCGAGGTGTCCGGCGGTGGGGAATCGGCTCATGTCGGCGCCGGTCTCGGCGATGATGACCTCGGCCACCCTCCGACCGACTCCGGGGATGGTCACCAACTGGTCAATCGTGCGGGAGAAAGGGCGCATCTGCTCCTCGATCCGTGTCGAGAGTTCCTCGATCGTCGCAGACAACTGATCGATTCGTTCCAGATGCAGCCGGCACAGGAAGGCGTGGTGTTCACCGAAGTTGCCGGTCAACGCCTCGACCAGTTGTGGGATCTTCGGGCGCATCCGCGCTTTGGCCATGTCGGCCAGCACCTGTGCGTCCTGCTCGCCGGCGATCAACGCGGCCAGCATCTGGCGGCCGGAGCGGCCCAGGATGTCGGTGGCCACGCTGGACAGTTTGATCCCGGCGTCCTCCAACTCCTTCTCCAGCCGCTGCGCCTCCCGGGTGCGTTCGGCCGTCAGCGTGGTCCGGTAGCGGGTCAGATCCCTCAGGTGCCGGATCGGTTCGGGTGGCACGAACGAGGCCCGCAACAGGCCACACTCACCCATCTGACACAGCCACGCCGCATCGGAGACGTCGGTTTTGCGGCCGGGCAGACCCTTGGCGTGGGAGGCGTTGACCAGGATCACGTTCAAACAGTCCTCCAGCAAGTAGAACGCCGCCCGCCAGTAATCCCCGGTCGCTTCCATCACCACCAGGGTCACCTCCTGCTCGACCAGCCAGTCCCGCAACTCCAGCAGGGCGTTGGTGGTCGTGGCGAACATGCGGATCTCCTGGTTGCGCGAGCGCTTACGTTTGCTCACGCTCGGTGTCCGCACGCACGCCTTGAGATCCTTCTTGCCGATGTCCAACGCGGCGCACCGCTCATGCAACAACTCCACGAACATTCCTCCGGAAACCGTGTCCTGCCAGGGGCGTCCGCCCGGAGGAGCCACAGGGATCTGAAGACTCTGATCCGCGTGCTCATGGCAACAATCGACAACTCCTGTCGGTGGCTCCCGAACCGCCATGCTGACCGACGAACTCGAGGCATCAAGGAAAATTACGGGGTTCCGGGACGAACGCGCACCCATTTTCCCGCCTCCACGGCGGGCCAGCGAAGCGGCCCGGGATGCTGACCGGAAAATAACCAAGGTGACCGGGCACGCGACAGCACCCGGCGGTTAGCTGTCGGCGGAGCCGACATGGTTGTTGTTGCTGGTCGTGCTAGGCGGCTGGGGTGAGGGTGACGGTGTAGCCGAGGGCTTCGAGCTGGCGGATGTGGTTGCGTTTCTTGGTGTTCGGGTTGTGGCGACTGAAATGATCGGCGCGGAGGTCGTGGAATCGGGTGTCGGGGTTGTGTAGCAGGTGCCAGATGATGACGAGGATGGAGCGGCCGGTAGCGACGATGGCGCGTTTTTTTGCCTCGTCGTCTGGCGATGCGCCGGTAGCGTTCGCCGAGGAAGGTTTTGGTGTGCCCGGCGACGACGGCGGCTTCGCCGAGGATGCGGGCGAGGTAGCGGTTGCCGTGTCCAGTCGAGCCGTTGCCTTTGGGTCTGCCCGCGGAGGTGCTGATGCCGGGAGAGAATTTCGCCCACGAGCACAGGTGCCCTGGGGTGGGGAATCTGGACATGTCCACGCCGATCTCGGCGGTGATGATGGCTGCGGCGACGGGCCCGATGCCGGGGATCTCATCCAGGCGCGCCGCCGCCGCTTCGAAAGGGGCCAAATGTGCCTCGATTTCGGCGTCGAGGGCGGCGATGTCGGCGTCGATACCGTCGATCCGGTCCAGCATCTTGGCCAGCAGGAACCGGTGGTGGTTGTCGAAGTGCCCGTTGAACGCCTCCTCGAGCCGGTCGATCTTGGTACGCATCCTCGACTTCGCCATCTGCGCCAGCACTTTCGGGTTGCGTTCACCGGCGATCAACGCGGCCATCATCGCCCGCCCCGACACCCCGAAAATGTCGGACGCGACGACCGAAAGTTTGATGCAGGCGTCTTCGAGGAGCTTCTCGACCCGGTTCTTTTCCGCGGTCCGCGCACCGACGAGATCGATGCGGTAGCGGGTCAGGTCCCGTAACCGTCGGATCGGCCACGGCGGAACGAAACTGGAGCGCAGCATTTGCCGTTCGGCGACCTTGCACAACCAGACCGCGTCGAGCACATCGGTTTCGGTCGGCCTGGTAGATGTTTGACGTCGCGGGCGTTGACCAGCCACGGATCCAAACCGTGCGCCTCGAACAGGTAGAACACCGGCTTCCAGTAATCGGATGTCACTTCCATCACCACCCGCTCGACACCCAACTCGACCAGCCGATTGGATAACTCGATCAACGACCGGGTCATCGTCGAATGCGTGGACACCTCCTGCAACCGTTTACTCGCGCTGTCTTGCGCGGGAACCCGCACACAGCACACCAATTCGGCCTTGCCGATATCCAGGGCAGCGACCCTGACGATGATCTGTTCCTCGTCATGGGATTCGGCCAGCATCTCCCACCACCTCCTTCAACACGCCACCCGACAGGTTCTGGGTGGTCGCCCCGTGGGATCACAACGAAGGAACAGAATCTAATCCTCGTGCTCAACGAAACGGCAACAATGAAGGGCCCACAGCATGATCCCAACGCCCGGCTAAACGACGGCCTCGAAGGACCATAGGGATAACGGCGTCGCGAGGCGACCACCACACCATTTTCAGCCCGGAACGGGCGTCCCACCAGGGACAAATTGGCTAGACGAGTGATTCCTAATGGTCGTAGGCGATGAGGGATCGTTTGACGGGTGCGCTGATGGTTGTGTTGTGCCAGATCACGGCGGCCAGGGCGAGTAGTCGCTGGGCGACTCGGGCGTAGAGTCCGGCGTCGGTGCGGGCGCCGTGGGCTTCCAGGGAGAGCTGTCCTTTGCAGGTGTCGTAGACCGACTCGATGAGTTGGCGGATGCCGCCGAGGTTGCCGATTCGGCGGGGTTCACCCTTTCGGTCGGGGCGCACGAACTTCACGTCCTCGAGTGCTGCGAGACGTTGAAATTCCTTGCCCGAGACGCCTTTGTCACCGATCAGGACACAGCGCCGAGGCAGCATCGCCCGGTCGCGGGCATGCCCGATCAACTCGATCGCGACCTCTCGTTCACCGATCTTGGGGTCGGCCAGGCACCAGGCCACCGGCATCCCCTCAGCTTGATTTTTAACCTCTAACTGGCAGCCGTGGTGGTCTTACCGACCGCCTGGTGTGGTGCGCGTCGGATGTTTTTTGCGCCGGGCGGGCGTCCGGGACCCGGCCGTGAGGGTTTCGGCGCGCGGGCCGGAAGAGCGGTTGTCGGGCGGAGGTGGCGAAATCCCCTGCGGACGCGGGCTGGGGTGAGGCGGCTGGGGCTGGTTGGTTTTCTCTCCCAGGGGTGGCGGAGGTCTTCGGTGAGTCCTCGGGCGAGGCGGAGTTGGGTGTGTGCGGCGATGATGAGCCAGGTCCAGCGGTCGGCGGCGGCGGAGTCGCGGATACGCGGCTTGGTCCACCCGAGGGTCTGTTTCAGGAACCGGAAGGTGTGCTCGATATCGAAGCGCCGCAGGAAGGTTCGCCAGATTCGGTCGATAATGGCGGGGTCGGCGATGTCGGGTTGCGAACACCATAGCCACAGTGGTTTCGGGTTGCGGTCGCCGGGTAGCCGGTCCACCCGAAGCCCGATGACGACGCCCTCGATGATCGGCAGTTCCCCGTCGTGGTAGGCCCAGGATCCTCGGCGGGCGAGTTTGGGGTGCAGACGGTTCCATGCCGTCGCACGCACGGCGCCGTAGCGGTCGGTGTCGGTGGTGGTGACGACAGCGGGCTCGGGATGGGTCCCGGTGTCGGACAACGCGAAGTCGGGGCCGTGCTTGGCGGGACGGCCCCTCTTGCCCGCACGGGGTTCGGCGGGGAAGGCCAGGACGCGGTCGGAGCGTATTCGCCCGATCAGGACCACGGGCAGATCCGCGAGCTCGTATGCCAGGCATGTGATGTCGTAGCCCGCATCGAACACGATCTTGATGTGCGGGTCGCCGGGAACATGGAGGTCGGCGGCTTGCAGGCGTTGCACGACTTCCCGGATCTGGGCGGCGGTGACCTCGGTCGCGTCGTCGTCGGGGTGCAGCCGTATCGCGTCGAGGATCGTGGTCCAAGAGGTCCGGCCGGGCTCCAGCGCGGCGACGTAGGAGAACAGCCAGCCCGGGATCATCTGCGCTTGCCCCCTGCCACGGCCATAGACATGGCAGAACGATCGATCGGGGCTGGTCGCCGCGTCGGGACGCAGCCACGGACTGGCATCGACGGCCAGCATGATCGCACCTTCGTCGTCTCGCCCGACCGTGGTCGTGGCGGTGATCGCGCGCCGGAGCCGGGCGATGTCGATACTTCCGGCGTTCAGACCGTCGTAGAGGGCGCCGTGGCCGCGTCGATATTCCCCGGTCAGACACAGTCCGACCAGCGTGGTGACCGGTCCGTCGTCGCACAGCACCGCGTCGGTGAGTTCGAACAGCGCGTCGGCGCGCGCGGTCAGGCTTTCATAGAACGAATTGCGGAACGCGGCAAGCGATTCCGGTCCCGACGGGCGCGCCGACTCGACCGGACGAAATACTTCGGGCACACTGACAGGCACGGCCACCACAACTTCTCATCAGGCTCTTTAGCGGGAACCCGACGATGATGATGCGGTGGCCGCTCCATGTCACGGCGACACGCCGAAATTCGTCCCTAAATCAACACGGCAGCAACACGTTTCGATGATCGAACCGCTCCAACACCGACCCGGACGGTCGGCGGGCAGTGACCCGGAGGTTAAAAATCAAGCTCAGCGGTGGTGATCAGATAAAGCTTCACCCCCCAGTACCACCGCGACAGCGCCGCGCAGTACCCGTAGTTGGCGAACCCGGCCAGCTCGGACCGTTTACGGGTAGGCACCGAAGTCCCGCACGGGACCGGTGTGGCGTCCAGGAACCGGAATTCGTCGGTCTCGGTCGACACCAGTGCCGCCAACCGGTCGACGGTGTCGGTGATCAGCGGCCCCGCGGCGTTGATGCGCTTGTTGTAGCCGGGCTGGTTGGGCAGGTACCCGAACATCGCACCCAGCCTGCCACGGCAGAACCGCAGCCAGTGATGCTGGGATGGAAAGCCCAGCAGGACTTGGGCAACCGCCAGGCAGATCAACTCGGCGTCGGTCAACTTCTTCGGCCGGCCAGGCCGTCGCAGGCGCGCCCCGATCACGTGATCATCAACGAAAACGTAGAGTGCGGTCAGGAGGGTATCGAGGTCTGTCTTCACAAACTGACACCGATACCCTCCGCCGCGTCAAAACTCGAGTCGAGGCGACTCAGGGTTAGGAATCACTCGTCTACTAGACGGCGTCGAAGCCGGCGGCACGCGCGGCGGCGGGGGGCGTTCCAGTATGGGCAACTCGGTGAAGATGATCGAGCAGTTGACGAGGTAGCGGATGGTCACGCTGTTTCTTCCTTCAGCAGGTCGACACCCCTGATGGAGGCGTCGAGCAGTTGGATCGGATGGACGACGGGCACGCCGGCGTCGAGGAACCGGCGAATCTGCAGAAGGCAGCCGGCGTTGGCGGTGGCGACGACGTCCGGTTGGACGGCTTGGAGATTCGCTGCTTTCCGCTTGCCGAGTTCTTCGGCCTTCTCCGGCTGCACCATGTTGTAGATGCCGGCCGAGCCGCAGCAGAGGTCGGCCTCGGCGATGTCGGACACCTCGAGCCCGGGGATCGCCCGGAGGATCTCGCGGGGCTGGCTGCGGATGCCCTGTGCATTGGCCAGGTGGCATGCGTCGTGGTAGGCGACCTTGGTCACGATGGGATTGCGCGGTGCCTGCTGCGGCAGCTCGGCGACCAGCTCGTTCACATCCCGGACCCGGGCAGCGAACGCCTTGGCGCGCTCGGCGTATTCTGGGTCGTCGCGGAGCAGTTCGCCGTACTCCTTGAGCGTCGAGCCACAGCCGGCGACGTTCGCGACAACGACGTCGAGGTCATAACGCTCGAAGAGGTCGATCGTCTCCCGCGCCCGCGCCAAGCCGTCTTCCTCCTGGCCCGCGTGGACCGAAAGCGCGCCGCAGCATTGGCGCTCCTGCGGCACGTACACGTCGCAGCCCTCGGCGGCGAGCACGCGGACGGTCGCCGCGTTGACGTCACCGAAGAAGACTCGGTTGGCGCAGCCGGCCAGCAGGCCCACACGCAGGCTGGACTTGCCGGCCGAAGGCGTGAACGGGGCGGTGCGGGTGAAGAGCTTCCGCACGGTGGTCTTGGGCAGCAGCGCCTCCATCGCGCGCAGCCGGGGTGGCAACGCGGCGATCACACCGAGCTGGTGCAGCAGTGCGCGGATGCCGAGGCGCTGATAGGCGATCCCACCCAGCGCGGCGAGCCGAAGCCGGCGTGGGTACGGGAACACCATGAAGATCAGCTTGCGGAACAGCTTGTCGGCGAACGTGCGGGGCACGTGCCGCTCGACCTGAGGCCGCACAGCCTCGATCAATTTGTTGTACTGCACGCCGGAGGGACAGGTGGTGACGCAGGCCAGGCAGCCCAGGCATGAGTCGATCCGGTTCCCGAACGCCTCGTCCAGGCTCACCTCGCCACGGGCGGCGAGGTCCATCAGGTAGATACGGCCGCGGGGAGATTCCATCTCTTCGCCGGTAACCGCGTAGGTGGGACAGGTCGGCAGACAGAAGCCGCAATGCACGCAGTCATCGAGCAGCTCACGTCGGGGAGGGTGGTGCTCGTCGAACGAGCCTGAGGTACCGGCATCTGCGATCTCGGTCATGACGTCTTCTTCTCTCGAGGTCCGGGGGTGGTGAGCCAGGGTGCGAAGCGCCCGTTGCCAAAGCGCCCCTGCGGGTCGAACTGCTGCTTGACCGCACGCATCAGCGGGGCAGTGGGCGGCGGGGCAACCCAAGACGAGGTGTCCGGGCCGAGCCCGTCCCGCCGATGCACGGTGCACGCGGCACCGACCACGGGGCCCAGCGCTCCGAGCACCTGGTCATGTGCTCCCCGATCGCCTCCGCGCAGCCGCACCGTGTGCACGCCGGCAGCGATCGTGCTGCTCAGAGCGACGTCGACCTTCGACTCCGCGGCGACGGCCGCGATCAGGCCGACCAGCCTGGGCCCTTCCGACGGAAGCGAGCCGATCCGCAGCACGGTGTCGCCATCGGTGCCGTCGGCCACAGCTGCGACCGACCGCCAAGCGGCGTCCGCCGCGTCGGCCTCGAGCGTCCGCGCGCGGCCGTCGGCGAGCGCGGTAGCGGCTGCGACACGCTCGGTCACACCGTCAGGAGTGCCTTCCAACCGGACCAGCATTCGGCCACCGGCGTCATCGTCGTGCACCCACTCCAGGGCCGCGGCATCCAGCGCCGATCCGATGATCCGCCCAGCGGAGGCGAAAGCCTCCTCGGCGGTGCCCGGGACCTCGACGGTCGCCTCGGTACGGGGATACGGATGCAGGCGCAGGACGACCTCGGCGACGACACCGAGCGTCCCGAACGACCCGTGGAAGAGCTTGGCCAGGTCGTAGCCGGCGACGTTCTTGATGACATGCCCGCCGGACCGCGCGACGGTACCGTCCGCGAGCACCACGGTCACGCCGATGACCAGGTCGCGCAGGATTCCGAAGCACTGGCGGGAGGGCCCCCCGTCAGCCGTGGCGAGCAGCCCTCCGAGGGTCGCGCCCCGGGCGACGCGCGCGGCGTCGAAGGCCACTCGTTGTCCGCTCTTCGACAGCTCTTCCTGGACGACGGCGAGCGGTGTCCCGGCACGGACCGCCATCGTCATGTCGGCGGGGTTGTAGACGAGCACGCCCGACAGCCCGGTGACATCGACCGACGCGTCCGCCGGCTCGGGGCGTCCGCCCCAGTCGGCCGCGGTGCCATTGGCGGCGATCAACAGCCTGGGGTGTGTGCGAGCCGTGTCGGCGAGGGCCGTGTGCAGCTCGTCGAGTGAAGTCGGGCGAAGCGTCATTCCGGGTGTCGCGTTCAGCGAACCAGCGCCCGCCCCGATTGGGGTCGCCTGCACAGTCACATCCGTTCGATCAGACCCGCGGATTCAAGCGGGTGCGGGTGGTGTGGCCCGGGGCGTTCGCCGCACAACCGTGGTGTGGGCAGGAGCTTTCCGGGATTGCAAATACCGGCCGGGTCATAGGCGGTTCGCAGCAGCGCCATCGTGGCCAGATCGGACTCGGTGAACTGGCGCGGCATGGAGCACGCCTTGTCCATGCCGATCCCGTGCTCGCCGGACAGCGACCCGCCGAGGTCGACGCACAGCTCGGCGATCGACGTCGACAGGTGCTCCGCCCGCTCGTGCTCGCCGTTGGCCTCGCTGTAGAGAACCAGCGGATGCAGGTTCCCGTCCCCGGCGTGGAACACGTTCGCGACCCGCAGGCCCGCCTCGTCGGCAAGGGTGCCGATCCGGGTCAGCGCCTCGGCCAGCCGGGTTCGCGGGACCACGCCGTCCTGGACGAAGTAGTTCGGGCTGATCCGGCCGACGGCGGCGAACGCCGCCTTCCGGCCCTTCCATATCTTGGCCCGCTCGTCGGCGGAGGCCGCCAGATTCAGGGCGGTGGTGCCATTGTCGCGGCACAACTTCTGCACCTCTTCGAGATGGACCGCGACCTCGTCGGCCGGGCCGTCGAGCTCGACGATCAGCGCCGCTACGGCTCCGAGCGTGTAGCCCGCGCTCACCGCCTCCTCGACGGCCTCGATGGCCAAGGTGTCCATCATCTCCACCGCCGCCGGGATAATGCCCGCTGCGATGATGGCGGTGACGGTGTCACCGGCCTGCTCGACCGACGGGAAGTCGGCGACCAGGGTCTGCACCGATGCCGGACGGGGCAGCAGCTTGACCGTGATCCGGGTGACCACGCCAAGGGTGCCCTCGGAGCCGATGAACGCTCCGAGCAGGTCGTAACCCGGCTGGTGCGGCGAGTCTCCGCCGAGCGTGGTGATCGACCCATCGGGCAGTACCACCTCGATCTCGTGGATGTGGTGCACCGTGAACCCGTACTTCAGGCAGTGCGCGCCCCCGGAGTTCTCGGCGACGTTGCCACCGATCGTGCAGACCTGCTGGCTCGACGGATCCGGCGCGAAGTAGAGGCCGTGCGGTGCCGCGGCTCGAGTGATGTCGAGGTTGGTGACCCCGGGCTCGACGATCGCCCGCCGGTTCACCGGGTCGACCTCGATGATCGACCTCAATCGCTGCAACGAGATCACGATTCCATCAGCGACCGGAAGGGCACCACCGGACAGGCCGGTTCCGGCCCCTCTCGCGACGAACGGCACCCCCTCCCGAGCGCAGATCCGCACTGCCGCCGCGACAGCCGCCGCGTCGCGCGGCAACAAAACCAGAGAGGGAATGACCCGGTAACCCGTCAGCCCGTCACATTCGTAGGTGCGAAGCTCTAGGGGGTCGTCCACCACGCCGTCGGCTCCCACTGCCTTGATGAACTCAGTACGTAGCCGCAAGGGCGTCATCGCCCACCTCCTCGGTCGTCGACCGCCTTGGTCAACTGAATACAACTCAGATACTGAACCATATACAACTGAGATACAACTCATCAGCCATCGGCACCTTAGCTCGAAGGTCCCGGCTCGGTCAAGACCGGCCAGCGACCCTTCTCATCGAGCTCGGTGTCGCGTGAGCTGGCAGCGGTGGACTACGCGGGCTGAAGGCCGAGTCGCTGGCCGAGGCGGGCCAGTGCTGGCCACCCATCCCGCCACCCCTCAGGACGCAGCGCGGTCGATGCCGTCACACAGCTGCGCCACCTGCGCCGCCGCCGTGCTGCGGGCCGCCGTCAGGCACGTCAGGGTACCGAGGGCCAGGTGACGGAAGTGACCGACTCCGGCGCGAGCCCCAAGGCCAGCACCGTGCCGGTCAAGTGGGCACGCATGGCGGTAACGGTCCGGACGGCATCGCCGTCACGCACCGCTTCGGCGATGCTCGCGTGTTCGCTGAGAATTGTCTCGATTCGCCGAGGATCACGGAGAGCCGACTCGCCGATCATGCGTAGCTGCCGGTCCCGGAGCGACGCGTAGACACCTCCGAGGATGGAGTTGTCGGCGTTGTCGAGGAAGATCGTGTGAAACGCCCTGTCCGCGTCGAGGAACTCCGGCAGTTCGGATTCGGCACCGGCCCGTCGCTGCCGCTCGATCTCGGCGGCGAGGGCGTCGGCTATCGCACCGCAGGATCCAGGGCCGCGGCGGATGATCTTCTCGACAGCGAACTGCTCTAGAACCAGCCGAGCCTCAATCACCGCCCGGACTTCCTCCGGCGAGACAGGGATCACCAGAGCCCCGCGCTGGGGGTAGAGCCGTAACAGTCCCTCGGCCTCGAGCCTGAGAAAGGCCTCACGTACCGGCGTCCGGGACATCCCCAGAGCTTCGGCGACCTCGCCCTCGCTGATCAGGTCTCCACCGCGGAAGGCTCCGGTCAGAACCCGGCCCTTGACGAAGTCGAGCGCTCTCGCCTTGGCTCCGCTCCGAGCGCTCGCGGTCGCCTTAGCCGCCACGACGACCTCCGCTTCACTCCCAAAGGTATGCAAGTTGTCATCCTGACCGTACACGGCGGCACCTGCCCGACAGGGACGAGCACCACGTGAGAGGACGTCTCAACGCTTCATAGTGAGGAGCCATCAAACCGGCAGGGCGACGGCCGTCGCGAGGATCAAGACGAGTATTGCGACTCCGATCCCCTGGATGTGGCGACGTGCGGTGATGACCGCGGGCAGCGGTCGTTGGCGCAACGTTCGTTGCCGCCGCCTACCGACGGCATACGTAACCAGGGCGACGACGACGGCCATCAGGGCGGGCAGCAGCCGTAGCGGCCCGGTGAACGGGTACAGGTCCCGGAGAAGAAGCAGAACACCGTTCGCGAGCACAGCGAACGACGTGCGGCTCCACGCCAGCGACGTGCGTTCAGCCTGCAGGCCGTCGTCCGGGGGCTTACGCGGGATCCGTTCGCTCACCCCGACACCGCGCCGCTCATCACCAACGCGAACCCGAGCACCGAGACAAGTAGCAGCCCGGCCGCGAGCAACACCGGCATCCGATGCCGGGGCAACGGCAGGCCTCGCCGCATGGCGGCGTCGACCTTTCCCCACCGGTACAGCCCGGCCCCGGTCGTGAAGATGGCGAGCGCGACCAGTACGCCTCCGACGAGATGCCGTGCGACGGGAGCGAACAGCTCCGGCACGACGTGCACGATGACGACCGCGGCGGCCAACAGGGCAAGCGATGTCCGCAGCCACGCCAAGAAGGTGCGCTCGTTGGCCAGCGTGAAGCGGTAGTCGGGCTCGAACTCCTCGACAGCGGTGTCCGGCTCGTCGCCGGTCGTCCTTCGGTCATTTGCCATGCGGCGCTTCCTCGTAGTGGGCTGGAGGACGGGCGGACCAGATCGAGCTCTCGTCCACCAGCCCAGACAGCGATGCCTGACCGCCAGGTTCACCCGGAGGCGACGAAGGGGATGGTCCAGCCGATCAGTGGGATGACTACTGCTACGCCGAACGACCACACCAGCAGCTGCCGGAACAGCCGCGGTTGTACGGCCTCGGGGCTGCTGACCAGCACGAGGCCGCCGCAGAGGTGGTACGGACTGGTGCTGATCGTCACGATCGCCCAGCACACCGCGCACAGGATGAGCAGCAATCCCGCATTGGTCGCGCCGTGTGTGACCTGCAGCGCTACCGGGATCACGATGCCCAGGACAGCGACCGACGATGACTCGAAGGACGCGAAGAGTGAACCGACGAAAGCCAGCGCCAGGATGGTGAGGCTCAGACTGTTGATGCCCTGGAGGTGATGCGCGATGGCGTCGAACGTGCCGAGCTTCTCGAGCAGCCCGACGTAGAGCAGGACGCCGCTGACGATCAGCACCACCGACCAGGGCAGGTCACGGATGATCTCCCTCTCGGCCGGCCGGAACACCAGCTGCAGGATCAGCCCGACGACGAATGCCGTCAGCCCGACGTCGACGGGGAGCACCAGGACCGCACCGGCAAAGACGACGAGCCCGACTAGCGAACCGATCTGGGAGCGCGTGAAGCTGCCCCCCTGCTCGGATGAGGCGGGCGGTCCCTCTGACGGCCCCAGCTCAGTCGTGGTTTTGCGCCGCATCAGGCCAACGCCGCCGAAGATGATGAATGCGGCTACCGCCACCAGCAGATTGAGACCGAATTCGATGACGAACAGTCCAATCGAGGACTCCGAACGGCCGGCATGGGTAACGAGAGTGCCGACCAGCTGACCCCAGACACTGATCGGCGAGAAACCGCCGGCCAGAGCGCCCATAGTGGTCACAACGCCCATCAACATCAAATTGATGTCACGCAGCAGGGCGGTACGAATGGCGATGGGGATGACAATTGCGAGCGCAGCCGTCGGAAGGGCTCCGATCCCGCTGAGCAGCGCAGCGACCGCGAACATAATCCACGGCAGGAGCCAGTCCCGCCTCCCGGTGGCGCGTTCGGCGATGCCGATCAGTCGGTCGATGGCACCGTTTCGCAGAACATGCCCGAACAGATACGTGACTCCGACAATGAGGATCACCAGGCTGCCGGGGAAATATTTGAAGTATGTCCCGACAGGAACACCTGCCACCGTGGCGAGAATAAAGCCGGCCGGAATGGTCACCAGACCAACATTGATATGCCGCCAGATCGCGAGGGCGAAAGCAGCGATAAGAAGGACGAGGGAGAATACTTGGAGTAGCGACATCTTTGTCCCTAATTATTTAATTAATTATTTAATTATCCAGTCGTGATTTCCCGATGTAAGCGCTGCATCCTTTCCTCGATGGAGAGGACAGGTCGGGCAGATCGCGGAGCTAGTGGCCACCGAGGATCAACGACGGACGCACGGCAGTGACTGCCAGGCCCTGCTGACCGAGGCCGCGGTGTTGTGAGTCAGCCAGGCGTCCGGGTGAGAGGGGCGCAGACATCGACAGCTGGGAGCTGTCGACCGACCACGTTGACGAACAGACTTTGACGACGTCGTCAGTCGGCACTGCCCAGATGCCATTGACCCGAACGCATGGCCCACAACGACATCCACCACGGCACTCGACCGCCAGGTCCCCCGAGCGGGCCGAGTTCGGGCGCCTGCTAGTTCCGAAGGATGGTGACCTCGTGGGCCGCTGGATCGAGCCGGATCGTGTCACCGTGTGACACGTTGTCGAAGAACGCAGGGTCGACGCCAGCAGCGATCGTGAGGCCGGCGGTGACCGCGCCTTGAACCATGACCGGGTTCGTCGCGCCGAAGAGCATCCCACGCGGCCCGACACCGAGACCGCGCATGGCCAAAAAGGCCCAGCCCGCCGCGACTCCGCCCTGCACCCCGCGCGCGATCAAGATCTTGCCCTTGACCGACTCTCCGCGCAGCGGGTGGTCCTCGCGGGAGATCACGCCGGTGGTTCGATCGAGGTCGTAGCGAGCACTGAACGGCACCGGACTGACGACGGCCGGGGCCTCGACGAGCGGGCCGGTCGCCTGCGCGACGTGGAAGACCAGATCACTCATCGCCCGGCCACCTTTCCGGTCAGTGCGGCGTCGATACATTCGTCGGTGCGACGCAAAGCCGGTCGATAGCCATGGGCCCGGATGATGTTCACCAGCTTGGCCGAATTGGTGGCCAGACTGCGCCAGCCGAAGTGCTCGCGCTGCGCCGCCGGGTCCATCACGTACCAGCAGGTTCCGCGCAGCACGATGCCGCCGGCCGCGACGATGGCGTCCAGGTGCCCCTCCTCGCGCAAGGCCTCGCAGGTCAAGCTGTTGGTCGTGATGATCAGACGGACGGAGTCGGCAACCTTGCGTCCCTCGAGTCGCTCGGCGATCCGCTTCATCTCGAAGAAGGACAGCTGTGGCGCGGTGAACACCACCAGATCGACATCGCCACCGTCGGCGAGGTCCCGGGCGAACACGGCGTCGATGTCGTCCTGCGTCACCTCGAACTCGTCGATCAGTTCGCGGCCACTGTTGGCCTCGGCGAAGGTCGAGGCCTCCGGAGTGGTGCCTACGATGTGGTACATCGCCATCGAGCCGAAGCTGGCCAGGCTCGCGCCGAAGTGCTTGAGCTCGTCGGACACCGGTCCTTCCCGGTTCACGAGCTCCACGGCCGGAACATTCCAATAGCCGCGGCACCGCTCGCCGATGACAGCGCCGAGCGCGCCCCAGTCCGCCAGGTCAGGGAGCGCGGCGGTGACCCGCACGCGGACGTTGGCCCGCCGGTGAACGTCCAGGTGGAACCCGTACTCCGGGGTACGCCCGGTCAAGGCCGCCGCGAGACCGGCCGCGCCAGACTCGTAGTTCGTGCGGGCACCCAGCACCGAGTTCGCGTATGCGACCGTGCCAGTGTCACCCCACGCCACGTGCTCACCCAGCCTCGGCTGGTACACGCTCTGGTAGCCGATGCAGGTGTTCACCGTGGATACCCCGAGGCGCCGCAGCAAAACCCGAGTCTCCTTCTCCCCGTCGACCAACTCGGGAGACTGGGCGAACAGGTGCGCCTGCTCGAAGTCGACCGACTGCGCGTTGCGCGTGGTAGGCACCGTGACCGTGACCTCGGCCGAGGCCAACCGCTGCAGATAGTTGGTGCCTGCCTGACCGAACACCTCACGGTCACCCATGAAGTGGGCGTTGGTGATCTCCACAAACCGCTCTGCGCCGAAGAACTCTCCGACACTGACCTGCTCACGCAGGATGTCGGCGAGCGCGTCACCGTGACGGCCATCCAACATGTCGCGTTCCAACGAAGTTAGCTGCATTACCCCTCCACATTGACTGGTATGCTGATATCCGAGAGACTAACATACAATAGGATACAAGTCGAGGGTGGGTTTGATGTCAATCAAGGACAATTCTGGCCTGACCGGGGGTAGCGCGAGCATACATAAGCAACTGGCCGAGCGGTTGCGCGCGCAGGTGTCGCAGATGACACCGGACAGCCAGATGCCGACCGAGAAAGAGCTGGTCAACCGCTACGGGGTCAGCCGGACGACGGTGCGCCGGGCACTGAGCGGGCTCGTCGAGGAGGGACTACTGGTAAGCCGGCAGGGGGCCGGGACATTCGTGGCACCTCGGCGCATCGTGCACCCGCTGGACCAGCTCAGGCCGTTCATTTCGATCTTCGCCAGCGTCGGGAAGCATCCTGAAGGACAGATACTGCGCTTCGAATGGGTTAGCGAACCGCCACAAATGACTCACCCAGTGGACGGAGCGCTGATGATACGGCGGCTCTATACGATCGACGGGGCGCCTCAAGCCGTAGCGGACATCGCAGTGCCCGATCCGTTCGGTCAGCGGATCTCCCGCGCCGACATCACGGAACACCCCATCTACCAGGTGCTCCAGGACAACTTGGGGCTAGCTCTCAGCTATGCACGAATAACGCTGACCAGTCAAAGTGCGCCGGAAGACCTGGCGCACCCGCTGGGCGTCGCAACCGGGCACCCGCTGCTGGTCATGCAACGAGAAACGATGGATGCGGACGACCGGCTTCTGGAGCACGCCACGTACTACCTGCTACCCGATCGGTTCGAACTTCGACTCACCGTAGAAGCCACGGAACTCGAGAAGGTCTCGTACTCCTTCAGCCGACCGGGCCCAGAGTTAGTAATGCGTAACCCCGGCCTAGACGAGTGATTCCTAACCCTGAGTCGCCTCGACTCGAGTTTTGACGCGGCGGAGGGTATCGGTGTCAGTTTGTGAAGACAGACCTCGATACCCTCCTGACCGCACTCTACGTTTTCGTTGATGATCACGTGATCGGGGCGCGCCTGCGACGGCCTGGCCGGCCGAAGAAGTTGACCGACGCCGAGTTGATCTGCCTGGCGGTTGCCCAAGTCCTGCTGGGCTTTCCATCCCAGCATCACTGGCTGCGGTTCTGCCGTGGCAGGCTGGGTGCGATGTTCGGGTACCTGCCCAACCAGCCCGGCTACAACAAGCGCATCAACGCCGCGGGGCCGCTGATCACCGACACCGTCGACCGGTTGGCGGCACTGGTGTCGACCGAGACCGACGAATTCCGGTTCCTGGACGCCACACCGGTCCCGTGCGGGACTTCGGTGCCTACCCGTAAACGGTCCGAGCTGGCCGGGTTCGCCAACTACGGGTACTGCGCGGCGCTGTCGCGGTGGTACTGGGGGGTGAAGCTTTATCTGATCACCACCGCTGAGGGGATGCCGGTGGCCTGGTGCCTGGCCGACCCCAAGATCGGTGAACGAGAGGTCGCGATCGAGTTGATCGGGCATGCCCGCGACCGGGCGATGCTGCCTCGGCGCTGTGTCCTGATCGGTGACAAAGGCGTCTCGGGCAAGGAATTTCAACGTCTCGCAGCACTCGAGGACGTGAAGTTCGTGCGCCCCGACCGAAAGGGTGAACCCCGCCGAATCGGCAACCTCGGCGGCATCCGCCAACTCATCGAGTCGGTCTACGACACCTGCAAAGGACAGCTCTCCCTGGAAGCCCACGGCGCCCGCACCGACGCCGGACTCTACGCCCGAGTCGCCCAGCGACTACTCGCCCTGGCCGCCGTGATCTGGCACAACACAACCATCAGCGCACCCGTCAAACGATCCCTCATCGCCTACGACCATTAGGAATCACTCGGATTAGGTCATAACGCACCGCATCAGCCTATGGCGCAGCCTGATGCCGAGTACGCCGATCACGCATTGTGGGCCCACGGGCCACGGGTGATGCTCGGCAGGTGTCCGAGATGTTGGTTGTCCTGCTGGCCGGTACTGCCGCCGGAGCGTTGAACGCCATCGGTGGTGGGGGCACGTTCGTGGCGCTGCCCGCTCTGGTGGCAGACACCGCGGTCGGGGCGACGTCTACGACGGCGCTGACAGCGATCAGTGTGGCGGCGGACTCGGTGCCGGCCTGCTGCTGGCGCTGCCGGCAGTCTCGTTCAACGCCGCGGTGCCGTGGCTGCTCGCTTCCGCCACGGTGATCCTCGCCTTCGGGCGCCGCGTCTCCCGCGCGTTGAGCACCGCGATGGGCCGCTCAGTCGGCATGAGCTCCCGAACTGTCCTGACCGCCCAGCTCCTCCTCGCCGTGTACGGCGGATACTTCGGCGGCGCCGTAGGCATCATGATGCTGGCCCTGTGGAGCATCGGCCTCGGCCTAGACACCGCGGTCGGCAACCCGATGCGGATCGCCCAGCTCGCGGCCATCAATCTCAGCGCCAGCGCGGTGTTCCTCATCGCTTCAGACGCACCGGGCGCTCCGCTTCTCCTCATCACCATGCTGGCCGGTGCGATAGCCGGAGGCTTCGCCGGTGCCCACCTCGCACGCAGGCTCCCCGCTGGACTTATGCGGAACATCGTCCTGACCACCGCCGTGGCCATGACCGTCCTTTACTTCCTACACAGCTGACCTCACAACCGACGAGTCCCTCGAAATCGACGGCCATGAAGGCCAAGACGGCGATCGCGGCATTTGCCTGAAGCGGGGACCGGTCGTCCCCCGGTTCAGTGGGCCTGCTGGATCCAGTCCTGATAATGCGTGGGTGCCAGGTGTGCGTCCGGTCCTGCGATGAGTACGTCGCCGGTGACGGCTGCGAACATGCCGGCCTTGTCATCGGTGATGACGGTCCGGGCGTCGTGCTGCGCGGCCAGGGTGACCCTGCCGAGTTCGTCGAGGCGAAAGACGTCCGGGCCGGCGATGCTACGGATGCCTCCCAGCGGCGGGTTGGTGGAGACATCGACGACCGCGTCGACGATGTCCGCGACGGCGATTGGCTGGAGTGGGGTGGGGGGAAGGCGGACGGTGCTGTCGTCTGAGGTCCAGGACAGGATCGCGTCCACGAACTCGAAGAACTGGGTGGCGCGCACGATGGAGTACGGCGTGGGCCCCTGCCGGAGCAGCTCTTCCTGGAGGGTCTTGGCCCGGTAGTAGTCCAGCTGGGGCACCTGGTCCACTCCGACGATCGAGAGGATCACCTGATGCCGGACGCCTGCCCTCTCTCCCGCGGCCAGCAGGTTGTTCATGGAGGTGCGGAAGAAGTCCAGGGATGCCTCGTCGAAGGTCGGCGAGTTCGCCAGGTTGATCACGACCTCGGCGCCCTCCAGTGCTTGGTCCAGGCCCTTCCCCGTGATCAGGTCGACGCCGGTGGAAGGTGCCGCGGGGACGGCCTCGTGTCCGGCGGCGGTCAGCTTCCGGACCACCCGCGAACCGATCAGTCCGGTACCGCCGATGACTGCGAGCTTCATGGTTCTCACCTTTCACGGCGCGCACCGGGCACGTCTGGGCTTCTTCGAGGACGCATTCTCAACTCGGATACTTCTTGTCTGAGACAAGTAATCGGATGGCATTCATCCGAGTCAACCGGACACGCGAAGCAAGGGCATAACGATGAAGCACCTCGAACTCTGATGCTCTACTACGTCCCGGCCGCACACGGATAGTCGCGACCCTGCGGGCCGAGGCCCGTGACCGGTTGCGCCGCGGCGCTGGTGAATTCCAGCGCGACACCCGCCGACTGCTGGAACGCGCGAGCACCATCGACCTGGCCTCCACCAGCGACGACCCCTACGAGCAGGCCGCCGCCCGCGCCTATCCCGGCCAGAACCTCGGTGTCCACGGGCTGGCCGAGATCCTGGCCGGGGCACCCGAGCTCCTGAAACAATACGACGATGCGCGCGCCGCCGATCCGTTGCGGCACATGGTGATCCAGGTGGTCACCGACTGGGCTCGGGTCGGACGAGGCGACCCGATACCCGAACCGACACTCGCCGAGTTCGCGGTAGCAGCACTGCGGGCGGCACGATCAGAAATCGACACCACCCCCAAGCAGGTGCGCGACGCTATCACCGCCGCCCGTACACCACCACAGGGGTTAGGGCGAGTAGCGGCGCTGCTCGACGAACAGACCCGCGGCTATCGCCCGTTCGACTACCTCGCCGCCGCCGACGACGGACAAGACAACCGGAAACCACGCCCCATACCGAACGCGTTCTGGCACAAAGCGATCCACAACGCCGACCCCGACACCCTTCTGGCGGTCGGGGTCAGCGCCTACCAACGCGACAACGCACCCGAAGCAGCCTCGATATTCCGCAAAGCCGCCGCCACCGACAACCCCGAGGCGATGTTCAGCCTCGGTGTCCTGCTCGCCGAGCGTGGTGAGACCGGCGAGGCGGAGTCCTGGTACCGCAAAGCCACCGACGGCGGCCACACCAAGGCGATGACCAACCTCGGTAACCTGCTCGTCGAGCGTGGTAAGACCGGCGAGGCGGAGTCCTGGTACCGCAAAGCTGGCGAGGGTGACAAGTCGTGAGCGCTTTCTCGCCACCACCGCGATTGCAGACCAGGATCCAATGATGAATCGCTCTGGTCCCCGACCGCTAGGCCGACTCCAATATCAGATAGATAGATGCGCATGTGTCAGGCGAAGGCGAGTTGTCCGGCGTCGCGACGCAGGTGCACACCCGTCTCCCCCCGAGACACAGGAGACGGGTGTGCAGGCGAACCCCCTTCACCCCCGCCCGAAACCCCTTCACCCCCTGACTCGATCACCTCGGTCACACCCGGCGAAAAACACTGATACGCAGGACAATCCACATCCACAAATGGGAATTGCAACCTCCCGGTAAGTGCTGGGAGAGTCGGGGTGATGCGCCGGGCGTCGCCGCGCGGCGCTCACGGCGCCGGGATCTCGGCGTACCGGGTATGCCAATCGGTGGCCTCCTGGTAGGCGGTCGCGATCTGGAAGAGGACGGCCTCATCGAAACGCGCCGCGCTGATCGCGATGCCGACGGGGTTCCCGCTGCGTGGGTGGAAGCCGATCGGCAGACTGAGCGTCGGGCCTTCGTGCAGGGCCCAGGGGTAGGTGATCCGGCCCAGCGCCGCGGTCTGTGCGCGGGAGTCGAGGCTGTCCACCAGCGGCACGTCGACCGGCACGACCGGGCTGACGATGACGTCCACGTCGCCGAAGATCGCGGAGAGCCTCCGCCGGTACCGCGTGCGGAACTCCAGCGACCGGGCGAGCTCCACGGCCGGGACGTCGAGTCCGGCAGAGAGCCTGCCCCGCACGTCGACCGAGAAGTCCTCAGGGCTGCGCAGCAGCCGGTCCTGGTGGTACGCCGCCCCCTCGCACTGGGCAATGCGGGTCCAGTGCTCGGCCGCGTCGGCGGCGCCGAAGTCGGGGACACCCAGCGTCCGCGTGCCCTGGTCGGCGAGCCAACCGAGGAACGTCTCGACGACCTCACCGACGCCGTCGTCGAGCTCGTCGAAGAAGAAGTCGCGGGCCACGCCTACCCCGAGGCTGTCAAGCGGCTTCCCGATCGCCGACGTCGCCGGTGCGCCTGTGCTGGCGACCGAGAACGGATCCTCCGCGTCGAAGCCGACGAGCGCCTCGGTCAGGTGGGCGGCATCGAGGGCCCGCCGGGCCATCGGTCCGACGGTGTCCTGGGTGTATGCGCCGGGGACGATGCCCTTGATCGAGATCGTACCGACGCTTGGCCGCAGCCCGACGACGCCGTTGAGAGCGGACGGGACGCGGACCGACGCGCCGGTGTCGGTGCCTAGGGCGAGGTCGCAGTACCCGGCGGCGATCGCCGCGCCGGGTCCACCGCTCGAGCCGCCCGGGATGCGGTCGAGGTCCCACGGGTTGCGGCAGGAACCGTAGGTGGCGTTCTGGGTGGTCATACCCCAGGCCAGCTCGGCCATGTTCAGCTTGGCGTGTACGACCGCGCCCTGACGGCGCAGGAGCCGGATGACGGTGGCGTCGGACCTCGGCACGTTCCCAGCGAGGAACGAAGCGCCCGCGGTTGTCGGTACGCCCGCGACGTCGATGTTGTCCTTGAGGCCGATGAGAACTCCGTCGAGCGGGCCCAGGGGCATCCCGGCGTCTCGGCGGCGGTCGCTGGCCTCCGCGTCGCGCCGGGACTCGTCGATCCATCTGATGACGGCGTGGACGCGGTCGTCGTTGACGAAGTACCGGGCCCTTGCAGCGTCCCACGCCGCTGTGGCGCTCATCGCCATCATGCCCGAGATGTCGCAGGAGCGGGACGAGCTCCGGTTGTCACGGCGCTGCTCGGCGCGGACTGCAGCGCCGCGATGTTCGCGAGAATGGCGTCGGTGACTTGCCTCGTGTCGAGTGTGCCGCCGAGGTCTGCCGTGACATTGCCATCGCTGACCGCTTGTTCGATTGCCCGGTGCGCCAACGCGGCTTCGTCAACCAGGCCGAAGTGCTCGAGCATAAGGACGCCACTGGATATGGCACCGATCGGATTCGCGACCCCATTGCCGGCAATGTCGGGCGCCGAACCGTGAACGGGTTCGAACATGCTGGGGAAACGCCCCTCTGGATTGAGGTTGGCGCTGGCGGCGATACCCAGGCTTCCCGCGAGCGCGCTGCCCAGATCGGAGAGGATGTCGATGATCAGGTTCGATCCGACCACGACCTCGAGGGTGTCCGGCCGCTGCACAAAACGAGCCGCCAGCGCATCGACGAGCCAACGCTCCACCTCGACGTCCGGGTAGTCCTTGCTCACCCGATCGAACACCTCGTCCCACAGCACCATGCCGTATTGCTGCGCATTGCTCTTCGTGGCGCTTGTGACCTTCTTGCGTGAGCGTGTGCGCGCAACCTCGAAGGCGTGGCGAATGATGCGTTCGCATCCCTCTTCCGTGAACACGGCAGACTGGACCGCGATTTCCTTGCCATCGCCGCGACCTGAGAAGTTCCGCCCTCCGAACCCGGAGTACTCCCCCTCCGAGTTCTCACGAATCAGGACCCAATCCAGCGACTCGAGGTCGTGGTAGTTCAGTGCACTCTTCACGCCGGAGTAAAAGTGCACGGGACGGATGTTTGCCCACTGGTCGAAGTTCTGGGTGATGGCCAGTCGCAAACCCCAGAGGCTGACATGGTCCGGGACGTTCTCCCAACCGACCGCGCCGAAGTAGATGGCATCGAATTTCTTCAGCTGCTCGAGGCCGTCTTCAGCCATCATGCGACCGTGCTTGGCGTAGTAGTCGGAACCCCAGGGGAAAGATTCGAACTCGAACTCGAACTTTCCCGCGGACAGCTCGGCTAGGTACTCGAGAACACGCTGCCCTTCGGGGATGACCTCGTTGCCGACACCGTCCCCAGGAATGTTCGCAATTGTGTACTTTCGCGACTCACTCATCACAGATCCTTTAGGTCTTCGCCGTGCAGAGATCTTCATGCAGGCCTTGTGCGGATTATTCGCGAGTTCGGCCGCGCACGAGGGCGTACGCAGGCCTAGCTCGCGTTCGATTTATTATTTGCCGACGGTATTCGCAACCAACTGATGAATTGTGTCGAGGGATTCGAAGCGCAACACATCCTCGATCAGGGCGTCGACCTCGTCCCGTCCGAGTGAGGCATGCGCGAGCTTCCGGAACTTTGCGATGAGCGCTTCATCGGACATCGGGTTGTCGATGCTGCCGGTCGCATGCTTCACACGCGACTCGATCAACCTGCCATCCGTCGTGGTCAGTCGGACGGCGGTCTCGTCTTCCTGCATGGATTCGTCCACCACGATCGACACCCGATCCACTAGGGCCACGATCTCCGGGGCGAACGCACGAGCATCCGTGAACTGCTCGACGGATGCGTCACCGTCGTGGAACGCGAGGGCGGCAACGTACCGGACGCTGTACTTTGCCTCTAGTCCGCTGCTCGGGTTGGGCTTGTCCGTCAGGGTGATCACGTAGGGGTTCACGGTGATCACCAGGGTGCCGACCTCGGAGTCCGGCACCTTTCGGCCCAGCTCGATACACGCGTCGATGATCGGGTGAAGCACGATGCCACAGGCATACGGCTTGAAGGCGATCTTCGACAACTCCCAGCTCGATCCCCACTCGTGACTGACGAGGCTGAGATCGGACTCGCTGGCGTAGAGGCGAGCGAAGCCCCGGTCGGATTCTAAGATCCGGCGGGAGCTCTCGATTCCACGCGACGCGAGCATGGCAGCCCACAGCCCGTTCTGCCCGGCCTTGCCGGGGTGGAACAACTTGGTCATCGTGCCCAGCATCTCCATCAGGCCCGATGCCTGGGTCCCCGCGATGCCGAGCGCATAGATCAACTCGTCCTCGTCCAAGCCGAGAAGGATGCCGGCGGCGATAGCTGCCCCGAACACGCCTGTCGTGCTCGTGATGTGCCAACCCGAGTCCAAATGACTCGGCGACACCGAGTTACCGATCCTCAGGTCCGCCTCCATCCCCAAGATGAAGGCATGCAGGATGGCCTCGCCAGAGAGGTTCAGATGCTCACCCAGGGCGAAGACCACGGGCGCGATGACGCTCGTCGGGTGATTCAACGTTTCGAGGTGAGTGTCGTCGAAGTCGTGAACATGCGAGCTCGTGCCATTGATGAGCGTTGCCCAGAGCAGGTCTGCCCGCTCTGGCCTACCGAGGATGGCCACTTGGGCGGAGGTGCCCAGTTCGTCCTTCATGCTGATGAATGCCTCGACGGACGCGTGACGGCTTCCGCCGATCGCCACACTCATCCAGTTGAGGATGCACCTCTTCGAGTGCTCGACCACGTCCCGGGGGATCGAGTCAAAAGGAGTGTCCAGGCAGTTCTGGACCAACCGTTGTGTTATCAATTCGCCTCTTCGATATCTTTATCTTTGCGATTCATCTTTGCGATCCGGGCCTGCCCGGCCTTCCGGAGCTACTAGCCGAGGTTGTACTGCTTCACGAGCTGCGTATAGGTCGTGAGGTTGTTATTGACCAATGCGGTGAACTCGGTCGAGTTCAGGTACTTGCCCTGGGCATTGAGCGTCTCGAGCTTCGTCAGGAACGCCGGGTCCTTCAGCATGCTGTCCAAAGCGGATCCCCATTTGTCAGCAACGCTCTTGGGCGCCCCGCTGGGAAGTGCGATCCCGCTCCAGAACGAGCTGACGACACCCTGCACACCGGCCTGCGCCAACGTCGGGACGGTGGGGAACAGGGGGCTTGGATCGGTCGACGTCACGGCGAGGGGCGTCAGTTGTCCGGCTTTGACCAGGCTCGCTGCACCGGTGACATCCTGCACACCGAGAACGACGTGGCCGCCGGCAATCTGGGGCAGCAGGTCGCTTGCGCCGTTGCTCGGCACCAAGTGCACCTTCGAGTAGTCCACGCCGATCGACTGCAGCCACTCGATGATTGTGTATGTCTGCACTGAGGAGACGCCCGTGGTGCCGAAGGTCAGCTGGCCAGGATTGGCCTTGACCCACTCATCCAGGTCCTGCATGTTCTTGAATGGGGAACCGGACTTCACGAGGAACACGAAGGGCTGGTCGACGACGGTTCCCACGAGGTTGAGATCCTTCAGCGTGAAGGGCGGCTTGTTCGCACCGGCAAGCAGCGCCTCGGTGCTCGAGCCGTTGTCCGCGAGCACCGTGTAGCCGTCCGGCGCTGCCGTCAATGCGGATTGGGTTCCGGTTGCACCTCCGGCACCCGGCTTGTTGACCACGTTGATGGGCTTGCCCCACTTCTGCCCAAGGTATTCCGCGACGGCGCGGGACACGAGGTCGGTTCCGCCACCGGGTGCGAAGGGCACGACGAGCTGGATCGGCCTCGTCGGGTATACGGATGCCCCGTTCGTGCTCGAGCCGGTGGTCCCGGCGCCACTGCAACCGGCGAGCGCCAGGACAGCGGCCGCAGCCACTACCAACGAACTGTATAACTTCTTGCTGCGCATGACTTTTCCTTGCTTAATTTGTGTGTGTATTCAGATGGGGAGAATCGGCACGATTCACCTCGAGCGACAAGGCGCGCTTGCGTGAGCGCCTCATCAGGAACACCGAGACTCCGAAGAGTGCCACCGCCACGATGAGGATGACGAACGCAATCCGGCTCGTGAAGAAGATGCTCAGACTTCCGTTCGAGATGGACATCGACTGCACAAATGAGAGCTCGGTGAGCGGGCCCAACATGAAGCAGAGGATGAACGGGACGAGTGGCCAGTGATACTTCCGCAGGAAGTACCCGATCACGCCGAAGACGAGGGCAACGAGAACATCGAACGTGCTGTTGCGCACGGTGTAGACGCCAACCACGCACAGGATCAGGATGATCGGCTTGAGCACCTTGAGCGGGATCTGGGTCAGCTTCACCCAGATGCCGACCATTGGAAGGTGCAGGACAACCAGCATGACGTTCCCGATGAACATGCTCGCGATGACCGCCCAGACAAAGCTTCCGCTCTGGTTGAAGAGGTTGGGTCCCGGCTGCAACCCATAGATCATCAGCCCGGCGAGCAGGATCGCCAGGGGAGGTGAGCTCGGAATGCCGAGGGTGAAGAGCGGGATGAATCCGGACGAGGCCGTCGCGTTTCCCGCGGCTTCCGGTGCCGCCACACCCCGGAGCGCGCCCTTTCCAAAGAGGCCAGGGTTTTTGGACATCCTCTTCTCGACGTCGTAAGAGAGAAAGGCGGACACGGCCGGCGACGCTCCAGGCAACAGGCCGAGGAAGAACCCGATAAGGCCGCTGCGCACCATGGTCGGGGCAGTCTGCTTCAGGTCCGACCGACTCGGGTAGACACTGCCGATCTTCTCCGCTGCCGTGACGGGCGTGCGCGAACCCATCCCGATGATGACCTCGGAAATCGCGAACAGGCCGATGATCACGCTCACCATTTCGATTCCGGCCGACATGGGCGCAAGGCCGAACGTGAATCGCGCGTGCCCGCTGGATGGGCCGACTCCGACCAGCGAGACGAAGTAGCCGGCCATGCCCATGACCAGTCCCTTGGTGACCGAGGCACCGGAGAGGTTCACGATTACCGTGAGCGTGAGAATCATGAGCGCGAAATACTCTGGCGGCCCGAACTTGAGCGCCTGGTCGGCAAGCAGCGGAGCGAAGAAGATCAGCCCGAGCACTCCGAGCAGGCCCGCGACGAACGACGAGATCGCCGCGATGCCGAGCGCCGGTCCGCCCTTGCCCTGCTTCGCAAGCGGATAACCGTCCAGCGTGACGGGAACCGCCTGGAGCTCCGCCGGGATTCCCAGCAGGATGGCGGTAGTGGATCCGCCATAGATCGCGCCGTAGTAGATGCCGGCCAGCATGATGATCCCCTGCACGGGACCAAGCGCGGTCGTGAACGGCATCAGGATTGCGATGGCCGGGGTGGGACCGATGCCAGGGATCATTCCCGCAAGCGAACCGATCAGCACCCCGACGAGTGCCATCAGCAGGTTGGCTGGCGTCAGCGCGTTCGCGAAGCCGCCAAGCAGCAGGTCAAGAGAGTTCATGTCGTCCTTTCGTCAGACATTGAAGATCCCGGTCGGGAGTGCAATGTTCAGGAGCTGGATCAAAACCACGTACAGCACGAGCGTGACGATGCCCGCGTAAGCCGTCGTCCGGATCCAGCCGTATTCGCCGACGACTTTGAACAGGCAGAGCGAGGCCAGGAGGGTGGCGATGGTGTAGCCGAGCTCGCTCATCGCATACCAATACGCGAAGAGGATGACGACGGTGCCGAGCATCTGGAGCCCGGCCCGGCGATCGGGTCGCTCGATTTCGTACGGGGGAGTCTTGACCACGAAGACCAGCAGAAGCCCCAGGACAACAAGAAGCACACCAACGACGCCCGGCATGACGAAGTCGCCGGAGACGGAGTTCAGACGATACGGATACAGAGTGTTCGCCTCGAACAGGGAGCCGGCGCCGACCGCAATGCTGACGAGGCCGCCGATCTTGTCCTGCTTCATGCCGACTGCTCCAGTTGGAACAATCGGCCCCAGCCACGCACAGCCTGGGGATCCACGCCCGCGAGTTTTAGCGATTTCCACATGACCGCGGCGATCGAGTCGCAGATGACGACTCCGTATTTGCTCTCCAGGTATTCGATGTTCTCGATCACTGGGAAATTGGTGCATGGCACGCTGATCACATCAGCAGGTGCATCGCTGACTCGCGCGAACATCGACTCGATCGTTTCCAGGCTGACCGACCCGATGTCCCTGTTGATGGTCAGGGCGCAGCCCTCGACGTTGACCGCCGTGATGCCGGTATCGCGGTACTGGCCAACGATCAGGTCGTTCATCTCCGGAAGGTACGGTGTGACGAGGTGACAGGTCGCGGCATCCATCGCCTCGAACGCGTCCAGCATGGCGAGCGTTGCCGTCGTCGCCGCGATGCCCATGTTGGCGGTGACCAGCTCGCAGAACTCGCGGTCGATATCTGGGCCCAACCAACTTCCCGATGCACCGTTCCACGCGATGACATCCACTTCCGCGTCGGCCAACAGCTCGGCCGCACGCAGCATCGGGTCGAAATCGAATTGCCTCAGGGAGCTCTGTTCGAGCGAGATATGCGTCACGGGCAATCGTGAGAAATAGCAGTCGGCTTCGCTGACCCCGTTCAGCATCTTCGACGAGACCGGCTCGAGGAGCGTGTTGGAAGACGGGGTGAGCATTCCGAGTCGTTTGGGCGCGTTCTTGCTGTTCAATTCCTCTGACCTTTGGGCTAACCGAGCGAGGTCGTCGTGCCGACGCCGTCGGGAATAATGACGAATCCACTGGATTCCTGGAAGGCATAGGCAGCACGCAGAACGACGTCGTCTTCGAAGTGCCTGCCCACGATCTGCATCCCCACCGGCATGCCGTCCACTGCGGCGCACGGGACGCTGATCGCGGGGTGACCGGTGTAGTTGAAGGGCGCGGTGTTGCGCGAGAATGCCGCGTTCCCCGCCTCGCCGCGCGAGAGGAAGTACTCCATCTCTTCCACGTAGGTCGTGGGCTCGACGTAGCGAGGCGCGGTGGTCGGCTTGGTGGGGCAGATCAGGAGATCCACCTCGGCGAGGGCGGAGTCGTATGCGCGCCTGATCGCACCCCGCACATTCTGGGCTTTCGCGTAGAACCGCCCGTGGTACCGGGTATGCACGTACTCGGCGAACGTCGCATTGAGCTTTGCGCTCAGTGGCAACTCGTATCCCGCCGCCTGCTTGAACCGCCCGAAGGCCGTGATAAGCGAGATTGGGTAATACGTGTCGGCACTTGTGCCGCCCAGGTTGGAGTCGAACAGGTACCGCGTGCCTTCAGCCATGATGATCGATGCCGGAATATAGGCATCGGTGTGAGCCGGAACGGAGATCCTCGCCACCTTGGCCCCAGCCCCTCGCAGCACATCGGTAGCAACCAGGACCGCATCGCTCACGTCGCCGTCCATGCCCACGTAGCCGAAACCCTCGTCGAGAATTCCGATCCTTAATCCTTCGACACCGCGGTCGAGCAACGACGAGTAGTCGGGAATGTCTGGCATCAACCTTTGGCGCGGGTCGCTGCCATCGGGACCTGCGATGCACTGCAGGGTCAGCGCCGTGTCTTCCACGCGGCGCGTCATCGGGCCGAGATAGTCCAGGCTCGGATCGGCTCCTATCGCTCCGGTATGCGGAACGAGCCCGAAGGTCGGCTTCAACCCCACAATGCCGCAGTAGCTCGCCGGGTTACGGATCGAGCCACCCTGATCGCCGCCAATTGCGATGTCGACATACCCGCCGGCCACGGCCGCACCCGCACCCGAGGACGAACCGCCGGTGACGAATCCGGTGCCGTGCGGGTTCAGGGTCCGACCGAAGTTGCCTGCTCCGAGCAGTCCCCCGCCGCTCGCTAAGTCGTCCATGTTCAGCTTGCCGATCACGGTCGCGCCGTGGTCGAGCAGGCGCGTGACAACAGTTGCGTCGATATCCGCGATATACCCGTCCATGAAGTGCGAACCAAGCGTGAGCGGAACCCCGGCGACCGAAATGTGGTCCTTGAGCGCCACGGTCTTTCCCGCGAGCGGTCCGGATTCCGCGCCTTCGATTCGAAACTTGCTGATAAAGGCGTTCAGCGGATCCTCTTCGACCGATGGCCGATAACTAGCTCCCCTGGGGCGCTGCTCGTGTTCTCCGTGGAAGTGCGCCTCGTAGAACTGGTCGACCTCCTTGAGCTTGACCACCATGCGTTCCCTGACGATCTCGGCTTCGGGCATCGTGAAATCAAGTCCGAGCTTCTCGCCCAGCGCTCGGATCTCCTCCGAGTCCGGAACCCTCAACATGCGATTGTCTCCATCAGGCTATTGGTTGGCGAACGGATGACGCCGACGGAAATCCTCGGCCGCCTCTTCCATCGTGATGAAGCGGACGCCCTCGTGACCGCGCCAGTAGTCGATGAGGCGCTCGAGCATCAGCAGCACCTGCGGGCGGCCGGACACGTCCGGGTGCAGGGTTACCGGGAAGGCCGCGTAGTCCATCTTGCGATAGACCCAGTCGAACTGGTCGCGCCACAACTGCTCGATGTCACGCGGGTTGACGAAACCGTGGCTGTTCGCGGACTGCTTGATGAACATCATCGGCGGCAGGTCGTCTATGTACCAGTTGGCACAGAACTCCACCAGATCCACTTCACGGCCGCGCACGAGCGGCTTCATCCACTCCTGCGCCGTCTTGCTGTAGTCGATATTCGTCCAGGAGTCATCCACCCTGGCGTAGAACGGGGTGAAGTCGTTGTAGTTCTGCGAGTGGTCGTAGCTGAATCCGTTCTCCACCAACAAGGACGCGGTTTGCCCGCTCAGCTCCCACCACGGTGCCACATAGCCTCGGGGTCGCCGTCCGGAAAGCTTCTCGATCAGTTCGATGCTCTTGGCCAGCACGTCCTGTTCCTGCTGGGGCGTCATCGCGATCGGGTTCTCGTGCGAATAGCCGTGTGCGCCGATCTCATGCCCGGCGTCGGCGACGGCCTGCATCTGCGCGGGGAAGGTCTCGATCGAATGTCCCGGAACGAACCAGCTGGTGCGCAGTTCGTGTTCCTCGAAGAGGTCGAGCAGTCGCGGTACTCCGACTTCACCCGCGAACATGCCCCTCTGAATATCGCTGGGTGAGTCTTGGCCGCCGTAGGAACCGAGCCAGCCGGCGACAGCATCGACGTCAACCCCGAAGCAAATTTGAATGTCCTTGGCCATCCCGCGTGGTCCTCCTTGTATCTGGTAATCACTTCCAGCGGACCCGCGTAGGCCTGCCGGTTGCCGCGGGGGATGAGCCATCGCCTGGTCGATCAGTAGCCGCCCTGGGCCTGCTCTGCCATCCCTGAAAGTCCCTTTTGAGCAGTTTGGTATCCCAAAACGGCTACGCAGATACTCACCCTAAGGGACCGTCGCGGTCAAGACCAAGATGCAAATTCCAGGTAACCATCGTGTAACTGTCGATCTTGGTTCTCCTGTGCGGAGAGCGGTATCCTCTCAGGAAACTCACGCGGCGAGACGGAGTAGCAAGGGTGAACAGTGAGCAGGTGCGGCCGCCGCTCGCGGCCGTGCGGGAGCGGGTGCGCGAGCAGCTCCGCGAGCGGATCGTGACCGGTGTGCTGCGCCCGGGTGACCGGCTGGTCGAACGTGATCTCGCCGAAGACCTCGGCGTTTCCCGGGTGCCAGTGCGCGAAGCGATACGCAGCCTCGAGGCGGACGGCTTCGTGGTGGTGCAATCCCCGCGGCGGGTGGTGGTCCGGCAACTGTCCAGGATTGACGTCGAGGAGCTGTTCGACGTGCGGGAGGCACTGGAAGTGCTCGCCGCCGGGCTGGCCTGCCAGCGCGTGGACCCGCCGGCACTGCGCCGCCTGAAGCGCTCGGTCACCGAAGCTGCGCGAGCCCTCGCGGCCGGGAACATCACCCAGGTGGCGGAAGCCAATGTCCGGTTCCACCAGGAGATCGTCAAGCTGGCCGGCAACCGGCTGCTCTTGTCGATGCTGCACCAGATCGAAGATCGGCTGCGCTGGCTGTTCCAGCAGAACGAGGACTGGGACCGGCTGCTGCAGGAGCACCGGCGCCTGTACGAGGCCATCGCATCCGGGGAGCCCGAACGGGCGCGGGCCTGCTCGGCCGAGCACGTTCGGGACAACCGCGCGCTGGCACTGGGGCTGCTATTCCCGGACGAGTCCGACACTGGCGACGAAAAGGCGGGCAAGCCACCGGCTGCGCTCGCCGCGACTTGATCAACTACCGTCTGCTCGCCATCTGAATCGACATCTCGAAACGCGGCTGGGCACGGTCGGCTGCGGCCCTGCCACCACACCTGCGCTAACGAGGCAGTTGTATTTCGTTGTGTCACAGTCGTTGTCGACGATATCGGGTTTGTCGGACGCGGGTTTGGTGGTGTCGCCTCCAGTGGGCGGCGGCGGCGTGGGTGCGGGTGCGGGCGGGTGGAGCACTATCGCCGGGAGACGGCGGATTTCGACGACTGTGATTGGGCCCAGCCCGCGTGGGCTTTTGGGTCGGTGGCTGCGGTGACGGCGAGGAAGGCGTGGGCGAGCATCGCGAGGGTGATGTGCCGGTACCAGGGTACTTGGTAGTGGTCGAGGCCGCATTGACCTGTGGCGCTGATACGCCCGCGCCCACCGTCGCGGCTCCACCCGCCCGAACACCTCATCGAAACCGGACGGACACGGCGAAACATCCTCGGCAACAACATCATTCAGCAGGCGTAAAAATACTATGTAACGAACCAGACTGCAGCACAACGAAATGCAACTGTCGTGCTAACCCCTACTCATGTCCCGGGATATGCGTCCGGAGTGTTCTTCCCGCCGAAGCTGATTCGAGCTGTATACCTTCTGGCTTATTTTCGATGACCTTCCGGTCTGCTCCGTGATGTCGATAGACAATTGTTTAACGACGCAGGTGTTCAGCTGGTTTTGGCGACAAGTCGCACGCCGAGGCCGATCAGTACTGCACCGGTCACGCGCTCGAGCCGACGGTGCACTGTCGCTTTCCGCAACCAGCCGGTGCCACGGGCAACCATCCACGCGACGCAGGCGAGCCAGACACCGGTTTCGGCGACGAACCATAGCCCGAGAATCTGCGACAACTCCGTGGTCGCAGGCGACTCGTCTGTAGCAGCACGGTCAGCCCCAGGGCGGCGCTGATCTGAGCCAGCAGATCAGTCCCAGTTTTGGCCTTGCCTATTCTGTTGGCTTGGCGGTCGCTGTCGGCCCAACATGCTGTGCGGAGTTCGCGTTTGGGGATCTTCCCCGCACCCGAGACCGGAATGGCGTCGATGAGTTCGATGCTGTGTGGCGCCTCTTATAGCCTGCGACGTGGCGTGTCCCGCGGTCACGACATCGGGCCGACCGAAGCCGCCGCACACGCTCGACGGAAATGTTGAGCCGCGGTCAGTTGTTGCGTCCCGCTGGCACTTTGGCCAGTTCCTCGTGCAGGTAAGGGGTGATGTTGCGCATCGCGCGTGCTACGTAGTCTTCCTTCTCTCCGACCGGAGCGACGTAATGCAGAGCGCTTTCGGCCGCTTCGACACTTTCCAGGCGGGCGATCATCCAGGCCGCAAGGTAGTGCGATGCGAGACAGCCGCCGGCCGTGGCGACGTTGCCCTTGGCGAAGATGGGTTGGTTGAGCACGTCGACGCCGGCTTCCTGGACCCAGGGTTTGGTCGTCAGATCGGTGCATGCGGGAACACCGTCGAGCAATCCGAGCTTGGCCAACACCAACGTCCCGGAACATTGTCCTGCCAGCAGCTGCCGAGACGGGTCGAGCTGCAACTGCGCCATGAGCGCCTGGTCGGCGACAACTTCGCGGGTCTGCATGCCGCTGCCCACGATGACCGCGTCCGCGGTGTTGGCTTCTTCAAGGGTGGCCATCGACTCGATGACCACACCGTTCATCGAACGGACTCGCTGCGTAGGACTGGCAATCGACACACGCCAGTCTGTCTTCTTGACCCGGTTGAGAACGCCGAGCGCGATGAGGGAGTCGAGTTCGTTGTAGCCCTCGAAGGTAAGGATGGCGATATGCATGGCGGTTGCCTTTCACAGTTGTTACCAGGCACCGTATGACCCCCAACCCGATACAATCAAACAATTGTCATGCATACAATCGGAGCGTGGCGTTCTCGCGATACAAAGGGGTGGTGGCCACGTTGGCGTCCGACATCCGTGCGGGTCGGTTGCCGGCGGGGACACGGTTGCCGACCCATCGCCAACTCGCGGCCAGCGAAGGGCTGGCTTTGGTGACCGCGTCGCGGGTCTATGCCGAGCTCGAAGCCATGGGCCTGGTCAGTGGGGAACCCGGCCGGGGCACCTTCGTTCGCGAGACCGCGCTGCCGCCCAGCCATGGCATCGACCAGCAGGCGGCTGCAGCGGACATGGTGGATCTCAACTTCAACTATCCCTCGCTACCTGGTCAGGCCGACATGCTGCGTCAGGCATTGCGTCAGCTCGCGTCCTCAGGTGACCTGGAGGCCCTGTTGCGCTACCAGCCCCATAGTGGGCGCCCACATGAGCGGGCCACAGTGGCTCGCCATCTGAAGCAGCGCGGGTTGCCGGTCAGCGCCGATCAGGTACTGATCGTCAACGGCGCTCAGCACGGATTGGCCGCCACGGTCATGGCGACGCTGCAGCCCGGAGACGTCGTAGCGGCCGATGCCTTGACCTATCCGGGCTTCAAGGCGCTTGCCCACGCGCTCCGCTTGGAACTGGCACCGCTTCCCGCGGCGGGCCACGCGTCCGATCTCGACGCCCTCGAGCAGCTGTGCGCGACGCGGCGGGTCCGTGCTGTGTACACGATGCCGACGCTGCACAACCCGTTGGGATGGGTCACGACGGCGCACCACCGCGAGCAGTTGGTCAAGATTGCGCGCCGATACGGACTCCTCTTCATCGAAGATGCCGCATACGCCTTCCTGGCCGAGCAGCCACCACCCCCGCTGGCGGCGCTCGCACCGGAAAGGACCATATACGTTTCTGGGCTTTCCAAGAGCGTCGCGACCGGCCTGCGCTTCGGATTCGTCGCGGCCCCAGCCCCGTTAGTGCCTGCAATCGAGCGCACGATCCGCGCCACCACCTGGAACACCCCTGCGGTGATGACAGCGATCGCGTGCCGGTGGCTCGATGACGGCACCGTCACCCGGCTGGAGACGCAAAAGCGCAACGATGCCAGGATCAGGCAGTCAATGGCCTGCGACGTCCTAACGGGGCTACCCCAGGTCAGCCATCCGTCGTCGTACTTCCTCTGGCTCCCCCTGCCCGAGGATGTACGAGCCGACCAGATTGCGGCAGCGCTCATGCGCGAACACGTATCGGTGTCCACGGCGGAACCGTTCGCCACGTCTGCGCACGTGCCACACGCGCTCCGGCTGGCTCTCGGCTCGACAGACCTGGACACCCTGCGCGAAGCGCTGGACAAGGTAAAACGGGTCGTTGACGCACACACCTACCGCTGAGCCATCACACCCGAGCCGATTCCAATGCCGCATCGACCATTTCGAACGGCAGACCTGGGTCAACTCGCCCAGATGCCCTGGCGCGAACACCCCGCCGCTACCACCGACATACAACCTGCAGCGCAACAAAATACAACTGTCGTGCTAAGAAGAAGAACTAGGGAATCCCGCCGACTCATCAGGCCGGGCGCAGGCCACCAGGCCGCCGAAAACGTGCCGAAAACGTAAGGGCGCAGCCTCCGACACTCAGTTCGGCCGGGGTTCGACCGATGGCACCTGCAACACGCCTTTCCGGAGCAGATCGTCGATCTCGACATCGGTCATTCCCAACACGTTGCGGCAGATGTCACGGGTCTGTTCTCCGGCGAGCGGCGCCTGCCGCATCGGAGGATCCGTGATCGAGCTGAAATGGCCTACCCTCGTCGTTGCCGGCAGGTTCGCCGCCAAGAAGTTGTGTTTCAGATCACTGAAGGCGCCGCGTGCGAGCAGATGTGGATCGATGAGCAACTCTGGCAGTCGCAGCATCGCACCGGCCGGAACCCCGGCGGACTGAAGAGCCCGCATCGCGGCGATCGGTGACCTGTCCCGCAACCAATCGATAAGCACCCGATCTGCACACTCCCGGTTACGGATCCGTTCGTCCGCGGTCGCAAACATCGGGTCGGTCGCAAGATGTCGCTGCCCTATCGCCTCGCACAGCCGCACCCAATCGTCATCGTGCCGCACTGACACCACACACCATTCATCCCCACCCGCGCATGGGAACACTCCGGTCGGCGCTGAGTAAGGATCGGAGTTGCCAGTGGCTGTGACCGTCCCGGGACGCATCGACTCGGTGGCCACCTGAGTGCCCAGCTGAACCAGTGCCGTATCGGCCTGGGCAAGTTCGACGGCCGCCCCGCGTCCCGTGCGTAGACGGCCTATCAGCGCTGCCAGGACCGCGATGGCGCTGGTATGCGCTGCGACATGATCGGGATAGACAGTCATACCGTCACAAAGCTGCTCCGCGTCGTCGGGGTAACGCCACAACGCCGACACGCCACAGGATGCGCGCACCAGCGGCCCGTAGCCCAAGCGGATATCCCACGGGCCGACGCTACCGAAAGCGCTACTCTCCGAAACGATCACACCAGGGTTGAGCGACGACAGTTCCGGGTAGGAAACCCCCATCGAGGCGAGCGTTCCCGGCTTGAAGTTCGCCAGCACCACATCCGCGCCGACGACCAGTTCCCGGAAGATTTGCAGTCCTTCGGCACTGCGCAGGTCCACGCCCAGGCTGCGCTTGTTGCGATGCCCCCAAGCCACCGACGCAGACAGCGCCGCGCCTCGCTTGGTCTGGCGCAACCCATCGGGAAACGCCGTATTCTCGATCTTGATTACGTCCGCACCGTAGTCCGCGAACTGCCGGCTGAGCTCGGCGCCGAAGACGATGACACCGAGATCGAGCACACGCAGCCCGGCCAGGGGCCCGGTTGGCACCGCTTCCTCTGTGGCCGGCGCCGGACGATCCGCTGAATGAGCCCCGAGATCGTGGTTGTTCGCGCCGAGTTCGGGAGCTGGCGTTCGGATCCCTGCGCGGCGGCCGTTGAATGTGACGTATCCAGAGGGGACACGGGCCCGCACACCGGGGGCGAGCTCCGCGTCGATCAACGAGCCCGATGCCGCGAAGTGTTCGGCGGTGAGCACTTCGGCCACGTCATGGACTCCGCCCACCGGCACCCCGCGCGCTGCTCCCTCCGCGACCAATTCCTCTCGTGTCCGCGCCGCGAAAAGACGCGCGATCAGTGGATGGAGTCGGTCGGCCGCATCGAACCGGGCTGCGATGGTGTCGTACTTCGGATGGGCGAATTCCTCTGGTGCACCGAGCCATTCGAACATTGCACGCCATTGACGTCTTGCCAGCAGGCAAATCCTGACGTAGCCGTCGGCGCAGGGGAACACCGGATAGAAATTCGCGGCATGCGGGCGACCCCGGGGGAAGTCCTCGGAGCGTCCCGCCGCCGCCGAGCCCTGGGTGCCGAATCCGGGGTCGAATCCGTGTACAACAGCCTCGAACGCGGACAGGTCGATGATCTCCCCCCGGCCCGAACGGAGCCGCTGATAGTAGGCCAGTAGCGCGGACCATGCGGCATGCATGCCCACGGTCCCCTCGACCAGGCCCGCAGGAGGCAGCAGTGGCTCGGCGCCAGGGGTGCCCGACCGCGACAACACACCGCTGAGCGCGTAAAGAACTTGCTCGGTCGCCTCCCAGCTCCGGTACGGCCCAGTCTGTCCGAAACCGGTGATCGACAGCCACACCAACGTCTTGTTCTCGCCCACGAGTTCCGTTGCGCCCAAGCCGCGTTTACTGAGCCAGCCGGGTGCAAACGATTCGATCAGGATGTCGGCATCGGCCACGAGCCCGCGAAGCCGGGCGCGACCCGCGGGATCATCGAAGTCCACCGTCACTGAGAGCTTGTTGGCGTTGTGTAGCGCGAACGGAATGCTGACGCCGTCTATCACCGGTTCGGCGTTGCGTGAGCGAGACCCTCCAGGCGGCTCCACTCGGATAACTTGCGCGCCCAGATCGGCCAGATACCGGCCACACGATTCACCGAGACCGTCGGTGAGATCGAGAATCCGGACACCGTCCAAAGGAAATGTCATCGACGACTCCAAGTTGATCGACGGATATACGAATGCGAAAGCGCGTCAACGCGTGCCGAAGTAGACCGATTTCGTCTGGTAGTACGGGGACATACCCTCGGGACCGAGCTCGCGGCCGAGACCTGAGGCCTTCACTCCACCGAAAGGTGCGGCCAGATCGAGGGCGTAGTAATTGACACCGACTGTGCCACTGTGGATTCGTGCCGCCAGCGCCAGTCCGCGTTCCTCGTCGCGGGTCCAGACAGTGCCGGCGAGCCCGTACTCCGAATCGTTGGCGATCGCGATCGCCTCGTCCTCCCCGTCATACGGTGTGATTGTCAGGACGGGGCCGAAGATCTCCTCCTGGGCGATAAGTGCCGAGTTGTCCACGTCGACGAACACCGTCGGCTCGACAAACCAGCCGAGGGGGTTCGCTGCCGGCACACCTCCACCGACAGTGACCTGATAGCCAGCCCGCCGTCCGGCCTCGATATATCCGAGCACGCGAGCCCGTTGAGCAGAACTGACCAGCGGGCCGATCGCGGTAGTCCGGTCCAGCGGATCACCGACCCGCAAACCGCGCACGGTCTCCGTCACGGCTTCGACGACCTCGGCATAGCGTGACCGGGGCGCCAGAATACGGGTGCTGGCGTGGCAGGTCTGCCCGTTGTTCACCAGTGATACTTCGGCGAGGTTGGCTGCAAAGACATCCAGGTCGGCGTCGGCGGCGACGATGGCCGCAGATTTGCCGCCCAGTTCGAGGGTGACCGGCCGCAACAGCCGCCCGCACAGCTCCCCGATCGCCCGCCCGGCCGCGGTGGACCCGGTGAATGCCACCTTGTCCACTCCGGGGTGTGCGACGAGGTATTCGCTCACCTCGCGGTCGGCCGGCACCACGTTGAGGACCCCCGGCGGCAAACCCGCCTCCGCCGCGGCGTCGGCGAAAACGAAAGCGTCCAACGCGGTTTCGGGTGCCGGTTTGAGCACGACGGTGCAGCCGGCCGCGAGCGCCGGGGCAACTTTCATCGCAGCCAACGGCTGTGGGTAATTCCATGGGATCACCGCGGCGACCACACCAACCGGTTCGCGACGCACCACCGTGCGACCGCCGAGCATGCTCGGGCGCAGATCCTCGGTTGGTGACTGCCGCAGCAACTGCGCGTAGTAGCCGAACATTGCGGCAGGCCCGTATCCATTGACGGCGGCCGACAATGTGATGGGCATTCCGTTCTCTCGACTGACCAGCTTGGCAGTGGTCTTGCCCCGCGATTTCAGCGCTGCCGCGAGCCTTTCCAGCACCTCCGCACGCTCGTTGCGAGTGAACGCACCCCATTGCCCGTCCAGGGCTGTGCGCGCTGCGGTGACAGCGGCGTCGATGTCGCCGTTCGATGCGAGCGCGGCTCGACCGAGCACTGTCTCGGTCGCAGCTTCGACTATGTCGACCGTTGCGCCCTGGCGCGGCACGACCAAGCGGCCGTCGATGTAGAGGGCGGTGCGATCTAGGACAGTGTCATCCATGTCGGTCCTTCGGGGGATTCAGCCCGATGGGCTTCACATCGGGTACAGGTTGGTGGAGCTGTCACGGATCTGCCGGACTCACTCGAAGAGCGGTTGCCGTACGTCTTTCGATTCATTTCGACGGATCACTCGAGCACGCACCGCCCGTCCGCGGAGATCGCTACCGGGTCGCCTGCGACGTCGGCGGCGACGAACCGCGCCAGATCGCCCGGCTCGCTGGTCGTTGCCAGAGTTCGCTCCCCAGAGGCGGTTCGTGCGGTGACGAAGCTCCGTTCGGGCTGTGCGTCGCGGTCGTACACCACGGTCCACGCCTCGATCGTCGCCGGACCGTCATATGCAGTCAGGGCGGTCGTGGTCGGTTCTGCGTCGACTTCGGGCTGCACGTCTTCCCGCCGGAAGCCGTCCGGCGGCGGATCGGTGCTATACACGCCGAACGCATGCTTGGTGAGGTAGCCGCTGTTCGCGGTGATCAACCCGTAGCTACCGGGGGATTCACGCAGTCGACCAGTGAGAGTCGCGATCGCGTGGGTGCTGTAGTTGTTCCACGGTCCGCCAGCGAAGGTCAAGCCGCCGGTCAATGTCAGCGGACGGCCCGGGTCGTCGAGAGCCAAGCCGAGTTCGGCCGCCGCGACCTGCACTGCCGACGGAAAGCACGAGTACACGTCGATATAGGCGACATCGTCGAGGCCGATACCGGCTAGTTCCAGGGCGCGTGCGCCAGCAATGCGGATCGCCGGTGACCGATGCAGCGCGCCGCGCTCGGCGATCGCATACGTGTCGTGTGCCTCCGTGCCCGATTGCGGAAATATCCACCGATCACGCGGGATACCCAGTTGCGCAGCAGATTCTACCGAGCACAACAGCAGCGCCGCGCCCTGTTCGACCATGTTGTTGGAGTTCAGCAGCTTGGTGTAGGGCCAGCTGATCCACCGGTTATCCGCCGAGGGAGTCAAAATCTCGGCGGCGCTGTATTCACGCTGAGTCCACGCGTGCGGATTGGTCGCCGAGACCTTACTGAACCTAGACCACAGCGCGCCGATCAGGTCGCGATGCTCCTCGATCGACCGCCCGGCGGCGATCCGCACCGCCTGTTCGAACAGGGGGTACACATACGCTGGTCGGTCCAGGCCGATCCGCCGTTCGGACTCAGACGCCATGGGCACATCGGGCACCAGACACGGTGCCGCCGGCGTGTCATCCTGTGTCGACCAGTCAGGTCGAGTTCCTTGCGAACGCAGCCGCATTCGGGTGCGCCAGGCTTCTGCCCCGCCGATGAGCACGACGTCGGCGCGACCGGCTGCGATGTCCTGCGCTGCGCCGTTGACCAGCGCCTGTGGTGTGCTGCCGCCGTTGCCGGTGTAGCCGGTGTCTCGAGGGGACGCGCCGATGCGCTCACCGACCAGCGCACCGGGGTCGCGATATTTCCAGGAGAGCAAGCCGACTACTCGCACCGAATCCACCCGTGCCAGCAGACGCGGCGCGCCGGCGTCGGCAGCGGCAAGGCGTGCCGCGTCCGCGATCAGGTCCACCGGTTCGATGCCGCCGACACGTTCGTTGACCTGCCCAGCTCCGACCAGGATCGGAGTTCTGGGATCGGGGTTCACAGCGGGCTCCCCGGGATTCGCGTGGCCGGTCCGGCCGTGCGCCGACTGTTCACAGGGTCCTCATCCATTGTGCTGGCTACCTCCATCGATCCGGCCCCTCCGCGAGGGCGGCAGCGGCCGAGGAAAGCGCTTTACATGTTACGTTCTTCGTTACATGTTATACGCTCGGTGGAACATACCGTGCAACCAGACGGAAGACGTGCATCACTTCATTCCAGACGTGAAGCCCGGCCTCGACCAGGGCCTTGACAGCCGGAACCGACTCGGGTTCGCTACTTAGCGACCGTTAGATATCCCTACTTTGAGAGGTGCCGTGCCGATCCAATTCGACCTCGATGCCCGCACTGTGCATGTTGTGGAGCGCACCATGGAACTCATCCACGAGGTAGTCCTCCCGGTGGAGCAGCGCTACGGCGGCAATGCTCACGCGTTGCCCGAGGAGGTCCGCCGCGAGTTGCAGAACACGGCAAGGAAGAAAGAGGTGTTTGCACCGCACGTAGGCGCGCAGTATGGCGGGCTCGGCCTCGACATGCGCGAACGTGCGCCGGTGTTCGAGGCTGCCGGATACTCCCTGTTCGGTCCGCTGGCACTCAACTGCGCCGCGCCGGATGAGGGCAATATGCATCTCATCGAGAAGGTGGGCACCCCCGAGCAGAAACTGCGCTACTTGCTGCCATTGGCTAGCGGCGACGTCCGGTCGTGCTTTGCGATGACCGAGCCGGCCCCCGGTGCCGGGTCGGATCCGACGGGGTTGGCCACCACGGCGCGGCGCACCTCCAGCGGTTGGGTGATCAACGGCCGCAAATGGTTCATTACCGGCGCTGACGGTGCCGGGTTCGCCATCGTAATGGCCCGAACCAGCGGGGAGCAGGGTTCCGCGGGCGGCGCGACAATGTTTCTCGTCGATGCCGATACCCCGGGCTTCGAGCATGTGCGTGCCATCGACACCCTCGATGAGAGCATGTTCGGCGGCCACTCGGAACTGGTCTTCGACGATGTCGAGGTCCCTTCGCATGCGGTACTCGGCGCTGTCGATCAGGGCTTCACCTATGCACAGGTCCGGCTCGGCCCGGCTCGAACCACCCATTGCATGCGCTGGCTCGGCACCGCCCGGCGAGCGGCGGATCTGGCCGCGGAACGTGCCAATGAACGTCACGTATTCGGTAGCAAGCTGGGCGAACTCGGCATGGTTCAACAGCTGATCGCAGATAACGAGATCGACATCGAGGCTTCCCGTGGACTGATTCTCAAGGCCTGCTGGGACATAGACATGGGTGAGCCCGCGGGCCGGATTACCTCGATCGCCAAGACTTTCGTCGCCGAGGCCGTCAACCGGGTGGTCGACCGTTCCCTGCAGATCCATGGAGCACTCGGCATTTCCGGCGACGCACCCCTGTCGAGGTTCTACCGCGAGGTTCGCGCCTTCCGCATCTACGACGGTCCCTCCGAAACTCACCGATGGTCGATCGCGCGCCGCGCGCTGCGCGCTGCGCAAGCCCGTCAAGATGCCGGTCGATGAACCCGCCAGGGTTGGATCTGCCCGCACTGCAACGATTCTTCGCCGACTCGGTGCCCCACGCGGCAGGTCCAGTGCAGGCTCGACTCATCACCGGCGGCAAGTCCAATCTGACCTATCTGATCAGCGATGGGGCCAATCGGTGGGTGCTGCGCCGGCCGCCCCTTGGGCCGTTGACACCGAGCGCCCACGACATGGCCCGGGAGTATCGCGTCGTGCGGGCACTACACGACACCGAGGTACCCGTAGCCGCGGCAGTCGTCTTGTGTGAAGACCCGGATGTCATCGGTGCTCCGTTCAGCGTCGTGTCCTATGTCGAAGGCCGCACACTGCAGGACGGCGCGGACGCCGCAGCACTTACGGCCGACGAGGCACGCAACTGTTCGAACGCCCTCGTCGACGCGTTGGTGGCGCTGCATGCCGTGCCTTACGCCGACGTCGGTCTGGCCGAATTCGGTCGTCCGGACGGATATCTGACACGCCAGGTCCGACGCTGGCGAGACCAATGGGACCGAGTGGCCACCCGCGAGCTGGCCGACCTGGATCGCCTACATAGCGCGCTAGCTGCCTCGGTGCCCGAACACAGCGGTTCCAGCATTGTCCACGGCGACTACCGTCTGGACAACACGATCCTCGACCGCGCAGACATCGGCCGCGTGGCCGCCATCGTGGACTGGGAAATGGCCACGCTGGGCGATCCGCTCGCCGATGTCGGACTGTTGCAGGTCTATTGGGATCCGATCAGCGAACCGGTACTCGGCGTCAGGCATGCGCCCTCCGCCAACCGCGGCTTCGCTACTGCCGATCAGCTCGCAGACCGGTATGCCACCGCAACCGGGGCAGACCTCGACAGGCTGCCGTTTTACCGCGCGCTCGGCTACTTCAAGGTCGCGGTAATTGCGGAAGGAATTCACCAGCGCCACCTGGCTGGAAAGACCGTCGGCCCAGGTTTCGACACCGTCGGAGACGCTGTCGCCATCCTGCTCGATGGGGGTCTGCGCACGCTGGGAGCAGCCACGCGATGAGCACGAAGACCCGCCCTGATCGCGCGGGCGTCGCGTCTGCTTCGGCCACCCGAGTCCTGGCTACATCGTCCGGGTCGACGAAGCTCGAAGTCCGAGGGCATAATCGGCGATATCGCTTCGGCGGAGCCTTTCGATGTCACTGAGGAGGACTCGGGTGCCATCGAGCGCGACGTTTCCATTGCCGACGATCACTGCTCGCCTGGAGTCCAGCGGAAACTAACATCGGCGAAATCCGGATGACCGTTGTACCGGGCGACGAATTCGGTCGCGGAGTGTTCTGATGGTCAGGGGCGACTCCGTACCAGACAGCCCCGTGTCTCCATCGTGAGCGCGTACTCCGGACTGATCGCGTCGACCGGACAGACAGGCTCATCCGGCCCCGGATAGATGCACTGGGAAGGGCACACTAGCCGACAATCGGCAGTTCAGCGCGGTCGTCGACTTGCATGACCTCACCTCGAGCAGCAGCTAGTCGATTTCGATCAGTGCGCGGCTGCGCAGCGCCCCTGTGCGAAGCTTCTCATATGCCTTCTCCACATCGGCAAGGGCGAAGTTTTCCGTCTCGATGTGGAGTTTTCCCTGCTCAGCTAGCGCAACCACCTCACGCAGGTCCGCGAGCGTATTGCCGAGCGAAACAACGAATTCGCATCCACCCGGTATTGCACCCCAGCCGACTGATGCGCGACCTCCGTTGGCACCACAGACTGTGATCCGGCCGAGCGGCGCCGATACTTCGAGACCCATGGTGAGCGTGCTGTCGACTCCCACGAAGTCGAACACCGCGTCTACCCCTTTCCCGCCGGTGAGAGTGTTGATTTTCTGCGCCGCAGCCTCGTCGGAAAATACCGTCTCATCAGCGCCGAGTTCTTTGGCGAAGTCGAGACGGCTGGGCAACACATCAACTGCGATGATCCGAGCAGCACTGAGGAGTCGCAGATACTGGATGGCGAACCCACCGAGCCCACCTGGCCCGATGACGACAGCGGTGCTGCCAGGAGCCAATCGGGGAAGGGCCTGACGCACAGCGTGATACGAGGTCGCCCCGGCGTCGGCGAGAATGGCGGCCTGTTGTGGAGAGAGGTTGGTAAGCGGAACGATTTCACGGGCCGGAACTACCATATGTGAGGCCAAACCACCATCAAGCCCCACACCTCGCGTGGTGTATTTCGTCGACCACCAGCAATAGTTGTCACGACCCTGGAGGCACTGCGCGCAGACTCCGCACGAGCGGACACAGGATACGAGCACGGGTGTTCCGATCTGAACCGAGTCGACCTCGGCGCCGACCTCGTCTATCCAGCCTGCGTTTTCGTGCCCGAGTGTGAACGGAGGGTCGAACGGCCAGGCACCGGCCGGAGAATCCTGAATCAGGATGTCGCTGTGGCAGAGTCCCACGGCACCGATCTTGACGAGAACCTCGTTCGGACCCGGCTTAGGTCGCTCGATGTCAACGAATTCGGGCTTACGTCCCCACTCGAGCATTCGGTACGCGGTCATAGTTGACATCGTTGTCTCGGTCTCCGTTCAAAATCGGGTGCAGCGAGTGGCGCGCTCCGCAACACCACGGTGTGACATGTAACTAATTTCGTCACATGTTATACAGGTTGCCGAATCGGAGTCAACGTCCTCGGGCAACCTCTCAGATATCCGAGCCGAGCCGGCGGGCGCAGGCGGCGCGGTGGTCAACATCTAGGCGTCATCCACCCCGACCTGCACGATCCACCGTTGTTGCGACGACCGGTTCACCACCCGCACCGATACGCTGGTTGCCGGGTGCCTGCGCGGTCGTGGCAGGGCTGTCGGTCGGCGCTGGCGCTCATAAGCCCCGTGCGTACAACCGGGTGCGCAAGCCAATCGACGGGAGCTGGACCAGCGGGCGCGGACACCGACTGCGAGCCCAACGGTCGATCGATGGTCCGGCCGAGATCGCCTACTACAGCCTGTTACTGGCAGCCCGATCCCGGCTGATCGACCGGACCGGATCGCCGGACCCCGCTGGCACGTCGACGAGGCCTTCCAGCAGGCCGAAGGAGAAGCCCGGAGTGGGTGGGACAGCCAGCGCGTTGCCCGCCCGCCTCACCGGGACCCTTGCAGCTTGAACGCAGGCACGACAAAGGTGCGAACCAGATCTCGGTAGTACGCAGGATCAGCTCCCGGCCTGTCGAACCAGGCGATCATCATGAAGTTCACCGACGTCAGCCAGATATAGGCCGGCTCACGGTTGAAGTCGGCAGCCAGCTCGCCGGACTCGACGGCCTGATCGAAGACCGGATTCCAGACGGCAGAGGCAAACGCGACGCCGCTTCCATTCTCGTTGAAGAGGATCTTGTTGGTGAAGTCGAAGGTCTCCGAACGCAGCAACATGCCGATGAACTGATCGTTGCGGCCACTCTCGGCGAGAAAGATCATGCCCTCCACCAGCCTGTCCTCGAAACTGGCCTGCTGATCCAAAACGGCCCGCACCTTACCCACGAACCTTGCCGAACGAGAGGCGACGATCGCCGAGACCAATGCGTCTCGATCGTCGAAGTACCGATAGAGAGTCATGCGGGAGACCCCGGCAGCAGTCGCAATATCGTCCATGGTGGTGCGCTGAAGCCCCCACTGATCGAAGCATTTCTCGGCCGCCTTCAACAGCATCCGTCGCGTCGTCTCCGGATTGGTCGTAAGGGATCGAGCCCGCCGTTTGCCCGTCAAGACTTCTCCTCATCGTCCCTGTGTCCGCTGACTAGTAGATCGCGTCGGCCGACCTATGCTCAAATCCGCTCTTGTCCTGAGCGTACCGCGAAGGTATACATGTTACAGATACCGCCACATGTCACAGCTCAGGAGGACGACAGATGACCGAGGGCAGCAACATCATTGGTGGGCGAGCCCTGCCCGCCATTGCCGGTGCCACGATCGACGTGATCGATCCGTCGACCGGGCAAGTCATCGGCACCGTGCCCGACAGCGCGGCGGCTGACGTCGATAGCGCAGTCGCTGCTGCCCGCGCGGCTCAGCCAGCGTGGGCTGCGCTCGCCGCCGCCGAGCGCGCGGCGATCGTCAAACGCGGAGTCGACCAGTTCGTCAACGAGGAAGGTCTCCTCGACCTGATCATCGCCGATACCGGTCATCCCCGCCGGCTGGCGGAGTTGTTCCACCGGCAGGGCCCATCGATGTGGGCTGCCGAGCTCGCCGAAAGCGCTGCGGCGCTTCAGGAACGCGACCTGGGGCAGACCACCGCACCCGCTGGCAATGGGGTCGTGCAGTACGTGCCGTTCGGCGTGGTGGCCGCACTCACCCCGTTCAACGCACCCACTCCACTGACCGTGTGGAAGGCAGTTCCCGCTCTGGTGCTGGGGAATACGATCGTGGCCAAACCATCACCACTCGCCCCGTTCGCGGTCGATCGCTTCTACAGGGCGCTGGTCGAAGCCGGTATCCCTGACGGTGTCGTCAACCTGATCCACGGTGATGTCGAGCCTGCGGCGCACCTTGTCTCTCACAAGGACGTCGACAAGGTCAGCTTTACGGGTAGCACCACCGCGGGTTCAGCGGTGATGGCCGAAGCTGCGCGGTCTTTGACCCCCGTCGTGCTCGAGCTGGGAGGCAAGTCCCCGGCCATCGTTCTTCCTGATGTCGATCTCGAGCTGGCCGCGCAGGCTGTCGCATCAAGCTGCTTCACGCTCTCAGGTCAGATCTGTGGCGCGCTCACCCGACTGCTTGTCCCCCGCGACCAGGTCGATGCCTACACCGAGCGGCTGGCACAGCTCGCCGAGTCGATCGTGGTAGGGGACCCGCAGGACCCCGCGGTCGACAATGGGCCGGTGATCAGCCAGGCACAGCTGAATCGGATCGAGCGGCTCGTACAGAACGCACTCGCCGAGGGCGCCGAGCTGGTGACCGGTGGACAGCGTTCTGCGGACCATCCCACCGGATACTTCTTCGAGCCGACAGTTCTCCGCAGCGTCGACAACAATTCCACGATTGCGAGGACCGAGGTCTTCGGCCCGGTTCTGTCGGTGATCGCCTACGACGATGTCGAAGAAGCAATCCGACTGGCAAACGATTCTGAGTTCGGCTTGGCGGCAGCAGTGTTCAGCGCGAACACCTCCGCTGCCCAGGCGGTTGCGGCCCGCCTCGAAGCGGGGACGGTGTGGATCAATGATTCCAGTGCCACCTTCTGCTCCGCCCCATTCGGCGGAATGAAGAACAGCGGAATGGGGCGCGAACTCGGAGAGGAAGGGCTGCTCGAGTTCGTCCAGCCACGGCATGTGTTCACCGCCCAGGGGCTCGACCTGGCGACCCGGATGTACGGCCTCATCGGGTCGAAATGGTAGCTCGCCCACACGCACCCCAGGGATCGGATCGTTAATGGATTTCAGAATCAGCCCGAAGGCCGAGGAGCTCGTCGGCGAGCTACAGGACTTCATGCACCATCATGTGTATCCCGCCGAGTCGATCTACCGACAGCAAATCCGGGACAGTGGCGACCCTCACTTGCATCCGCCCGTCATGGAAGAGCTGAAGATCGAGGCTCGCCGGCGCAACCTGTGGAATCTCTTCCTGCCGCACAAAACGGAATGGTCTGAGGGTCTTTCGAATCTGGATTATGCGAGCCTCGCCGAGATCACCGGTCGTTCGCCGGGTCTCGCCGCCGAGGCGCTGAACTGCTCGGCGCCCGATACCGGGAACATGGAACTGCTGGCGATGTTCGGCACCCGAGACCAGCAGCAGCAATGGCTCAAACCGCTTCTCGACGGTGAGATCCGGTCGGCGTTCGCCATGACGGAGCCGGCGGTGGCGTCCAGCGATGCGACGAACGTCGAAGCGACGATCGCTCGAGACGGCGACGATTATGTCATCAACGGCCGCAAGTGGTGGATCTCGGGTGCGGCTAGCCCGCGCTGCCGCATCCTCATCGTGATGGGTAAGACCGATCCGGATGCCGGCCGTCACATCCAGCAGTCCATGGTGCTGGTGCCCATCGACACCCATGGGGTCACCATCGAGCGCGACCTCACCATCTTCGGCTACACAGACGTCGGTGGTCATCCCGAGGTCACCTTCGATGATGTCCGGGTTCCGGTCACCAATCTGTTGGGTGAGGAGGGCGGCGGCTTCGCTATGTCCCAGGCCCGCCTCGGGCCCGGGCGTATCCACCACGCCATGCGATGCGTCGGCGCCGCGGAACGCGCCCTCGAGCTCATGTGTCGACGTACCCTCCAGCGCACCGCGTTCGGGCGAAAGTTGGCGGACCAAGGCGTAATTCAGCAGTGGATCGCGGACAGTCGGATCGAAATCGAGCAGGTTCGCTTGCTCACATTGAAGACGGCCTGGCTGATGGACACCGTAGGAAATGCGGGAGCCCGCACCGAGATCTCGGCGATCAAAGTCGCAGCCACCGAGGTTGCCTCCAAGGTCGTCGACCGCGCAATTCAGGCGCATGGGGCGGCAGGAGTCGGCCAAGACTTCCCGCTTGCTGCGATGGCCGCACAGATGCGAATCCTGCGGTTGGCAGACGGCCCCAACGAGGTACACCGCATGCAGGTCGCCCGCCGCGAGCTTCGCACCTACCAGGGTCAGCAAATCGCCACCACCGCACAGAGATGACCGAACGAACATGAACCTCGCGGAATTGGTCTTGTGCGATGAGCCTCTCGAGCACATTCGTGTCCTGACAATAAACCGGCCTGCAGTCCGAAACGCAACCAATAGAGAAGTTGGGCAATTACTCGATAGCCAGTTGAGCGTCGCGGAACGCGACGGGGTCCGCTGCCTGATCCTGACCGGCGTGGGAAACCAAGCCTTCTGCGCAGGAAACGACATAAAAGAACTCCAGCGGCTCTCCCGCGAGGAAGTGGCGGCACTCAATACGGAGCGGGAACAGTGGACATGGCACTGGGCCACGTCATCGGTGCCGACCATTGCCGCTCTGAACGGACTGGCCTACGGCAACGGGGCGATCCTCGCGATGGCATCGGACCTGCGTGTGGGCGGCCCGAACTGCTCCATGCGGATCACAGCAACAGGATTCGGCGGGGCGAACGACACCTGGCTACTTCCGCAGCTAGTCGGATGGTCACACGCCAAGGACATGCTGTTGACCGGCCGGGCCGCGCCGGCGGAAGAGCTGTACCACATGGGATTGCTCAACCGCCTCGTAGTCGACGACGACCTGGTCCTGGCCGAGGCGCTGTCGGTTGCATCCCTCATCGCAGGGAACCCTCCGAGCGGTCCGCAGGACGCGAAAAGACTGGTGCAGGCAGGACCGGGACTCGGCTTGCGTGAACGCTTCATCGCAGAGGCCAGACTTCAAGCCGATCGACTACAAGAAGCCTCGATGTCCGAGGTATTCGACGCACACAGCCCACCTTCGGTGGGGTCGAGTCAGATAGGCGACACCAATCTATGAATCGACTCTCTCCCACCGATACAGACCCGCACCGCGGACGGCTCAACCTACTCCATCTGCCGGCCCGGCTCCGCTACAGCGACATCCCTCTGCAGACAAACATCATCCAACATCGGATCGGAGAAGCATGAACCTCGAACAGCCCATCCGCTTCTGGGCACGGTGGCGGCCAGACGCCGCCGCGATCGTCACAGCGGACGACCAGATTACTTGGCAAGCGCTCGACGAGCGAACCGACTCCATCGCGGCAGGACTCCAGAAACTTGGATTCGTCAAAGGCGACCGCTTGGCCATCCTGGCCATCAACCGACTCGATTGGTGTGTCGTCACGATCGCTGCCATCAAAGCCGGAATATTCGTGGTACCCATCAATGATCGTCTTGCCCCTCCCGAGATCGCCGAGCTACTCCGCGACGCTGACGTCGCGGCGGTGGTGACCGACTCCGAACTCGGACCCAAGCTGGGTCCCGCAATCGATGCCCTCGAATTCACCGTGATCGACTTCGATCTCGACGCCGACCGAGATGGCCGCCTGGCTTTCCCGTCGCTGGCCGCGTCTGGCGCCGGCTTCACGCCTGTCGAGCTCAGCGAAGACGACACGGCGATAATCGCCTATACGTCGGGAACCACAGGCCTCCCCAAGGGGGTCATGCTCTCACACCGCAATATTCTTGCCCAGGCCCTGGACCGCAGCACGGTCCTGGGATGGTCACCTGACACTCTCCGGACACTATTGTGCGTGCCGCTATCCATCACGGGCGGCATCGTCACCAATTTCCTCCTCACCTACGTTTCGGGCGGTGCGCTCTACCTCGAGCGCGGATACAACGCCGAGCGCATCCTCAAATTGATCGTCGAAGAACGCATCACGTGCATGATGGGAGCCTCCATCATGTGGGAACTGCTAACCAAGGTCGACGGCTTCGCCGACGCCGACATCACCTCACTCACCACAGCGCTCGGTGGCGGCCAGCCCCCACCGCCGATCGAGACCTTCCGAGCGAAGGGTGTGCTGTTCCATCAGGTCTACGGATGCTCCGAAGCGACCGCCTTGGTCACCGACCTGCCGCCTCGTCTCCTTTCCGACAAGCCCGCATCCATTGGCATGCCGAGCATGCAAACCCAAGTGCGGCTTGTCGACGACGCAGGTGATGACGTGTCGGTGGGAGAAGTCGGCGAGATCATCGTCAAAGGACCGACAGTCATGAGCGGGTACTGGCGAAACCCGCAAGCGACGGCCGAAACCGTTGTCGACGGCTGGCTGCACACCGGCGATCTCGGGGTGCAGGACGCCGACGGCATGTTCGAGTGGATCGACCGCAAGAAAGACATGTATCGCTCCGGCGGATTGAATGTCTACCCGGCCGAAGTAGAGCGAGTCCTGTCCGACTATCCCGGAGTGATCGAATGCACCGTGATAGCGGTATCCCACGAAAGATGGAATGAAGTGGGTGCCGCGATCATCTACAGCAATGAACAAATTGATCCGCAAGTTGTCGCCAATTATTGCAAACAGCGACTCGCTGGGTACAAGGTGCCCAAGTATATCGTCACAACCGATTCCGCGTTGCCGCGCAACGCATCGGGAAAGGTCCTTCGACGTCTGCTTCGCACCGAGTACGCGGATCTGCCCAAACAGCAGATTCCGATCACCTGACAGTCGTACCCAGGCAAATCAAACCCACCCCGCGAGATGTGGAATGCATAGCGTGGAAACATGAGGAGGCGAACACGTGACCAATACCTTCGCTCTCGCGGGCGTCGACGAGTCCATCCTCGATAGCGACGCACTGGCTTTGTGGATGGATTCCGTCGGGCTCCCCGGAGGCGAGTTCGAGAAAATAGCTCTGCTCGCTGGTGGGACACAGAACATACTCATCCGGTTCACCCGCGGCGGTGCCGAGTACGTGCTGCGCCGGCCACCACGCCACCTCCGTCCGAAAAGCAATGACGCACTGCGGCGTGAGGTTCGGATACTCACGGCACTTTGTGACACCGATGTACCCGCACCTCGCCTTATTGCGGCTTGCCTCGACGAGACAGTGCTCGACGGTGCTGTCTTCTATTTGATGACTCCGGTCGACGGTTTCAATCCCGTGATGGCGCTGCCGGAACTGCATGCCGGCAGCGCCCCTATTCGACACGAAATGGGTCTGGAAGCCGCGCGTGGAATCGCTCGCCTCAGTACGGTCGACCACGTGAGTGTCGGCCTCGGGGACTTGGATCGGTCGACGGGATTCCTCGACCGACAGGTAGGTCGTTGGCTACGAGAGCTCGACAGTTATCGGGCGGTCGCCGGATATGCCGGTGATAATCTTCCAGGCATCGAGGAGTCTGCTCGATGGCTCGACAAGTATCGGCCACAGAGCTGGCGTGCGGGAATTCTGCACGGCGATTACCACCTTGCGAACCTGATGTTCTCTCCCGAAGGACCGAATCTCGCGGCGATCGTCGATTGGGAGATGTGGACCATCGGTGATCCCCTGCTCGACCTCGGCTGGCTGATTGCTACCTGGCCGACACGCCCGGGGCCGAGTGCTGTCGGCGGCGCACTGGCCGAGGCAGGCGGCCTGGGACCCGCCACCGACTTGGTCGATGCTTACTCCCAACTCTCCGACCGTGATCTGAGCTCGATCACGTGGTATATCGTCCTCGCTTCCTTCAAGCTCGGCATTCTGCTCGAAGGTACCTATGCCCGATCATGTGCCGGGCTTGCATCGGAGGAGATAGGCCGAACTATGCATCTCCGGGCCCTGGATCTGTTCGCCCAAGCCACCATGTGGATCAAGGAGTCCTGATATGACCGATGAACTCTTCGACCTCAGCGGGCGAACGGCACTCGTGACCGGCGGCAGTCGTGGTCTCGGAAAAGCGATGGTAACCGCCTTCGCCGCATGCGGCGCCGACGTTATCATCGCGAGCCGTAAAATCGATAACTGTCGCGCTCTGGCGGAGGAGATCACTGGCAAGTTCTCCGTCCGCGCCATACCCATTGCAGCCAACGTCAGCGACTGGGAGCAATGCACGACCCTCGCCGAGAATGCCTACCGACAAGCACCGCGAATCGACATCCTGGTCAACAACGCTGGCATGGCGCCGGTCTATCCCAGTCTCGACGAGGTGACCGAACAGCTGTGGGACAAAGTTCAGGGGGTCAATCTCAAAGGCCCGTTCAGGCTGGGTGCTCTGGTCGGTACTCGTATGGCTGAAGAGGGCGCAGGCACCATCATCAATATCTCCTCCGTGGCATCGATCCGGCCGAGCGCAGCTACCGTCCCCTACGCGGCGGCCAAGGCCGGCCTCAACGCTCTCACGGAAGGATTCGCACGAGCCTTCGCACCCAAGGTCCGCGTCAATGCAATCCTGTGCGGCCCGTTCCTGACCGACGTTGCGAACGCGTGGGACATCGACGCCTTCCGCGAACGCGCCCGAACGCAACTCATGCTACAGCGCGGCGGCGATCCCGACGAAATAGTCGGCGCCGCATTGTATTTCGCCTCGAATGCCTCCTCATTCTGCACTGGTTCACTACTCCATGTCGACGGCGGGTTGCGATGACCACCAACCAACACGCGAAGCAGACAGAAGCATAAGGACCCGAACCCGAAGGTAACCTCATGAACAAGGACGCAGTCCGAGAAGCGATCAAACGATTGCTCGAGCACGTCGACAATCGAACCGCCGACTACGCCGATTCGGTCATGACAGTGGACTCCGCTGTTTACGCTGACCCCGAAATCGCCGAACGGGAACGAACTCACGTCTTCAGACGATCTCCCACCGTCGTCGGCCACGTCAGCGAAATTCCGGAACCGGGCCATTTCTTGACGGTCGACATCATCGACGCGCCGATTTTGGTCATACGTCAGGACGACGGCTCCATCCAAGCGTTCAGCAATATCTGCCGCCACCGCGGAGCAAGAGTCGAAAGTCAGCCGACCGGCCGCCGAAAAATGTTCGCATGCCCGTATCACAAATGGTGCTACAACCGCGATGGCAAGATACGTTCGATGCCTTTCGAAGACGGATTTGCAGAGCTCGATCGCTCCGACCGTGGCCTTCAACCACTACCGACCGCCGTCCGGTTCGGGCTGATATGGGTGGCCCCATTCCCGGATCCGAGCCTGGATCTCGGAGAGACCATGGACAGCGACTTCGGTCCCGATCTCATCAGCCAGCTCAAAGAATACGACATCAGCGGGTCATGGCTGTTTCGACAGAAGACCTTCGATGTTCCGATCAACTGGAAGATCGTACTAGAAGGATTTCTCGATGCCTACCACCTGCAGTTCGTTCACCCCGAGACTGTCGGCCCGTTCTTCCATACGAATATCTACACCTTCGAGCCGCACAACAAGAACAGTCGAATCCTCGTTGCACGGCGACAGATCGAGGAGGTGCGCGACAAAGATCCCGACACGTTCAACTACCGACGCTACGTCGCAACTAACTACACAATCTACCCATCGACCGTAATCGTACCAGCGCCCGAGCATTACGAGATCTGGACTATTTTGCCCCACGAATCAGACCCTTCGAGATGCACAGTTTTCCTTCGGATCCTCGCGCCTCACACAACCGAAGAGGAAAAGCAGCTTCGCTATCTGGAGCGGAACTGGGAAATGCTCTGCTATGCACTCGAGGAAGAGGATTGGAAGGTTTCCGGGACGATCATGCGTGGTGTTAGCTCCGGACACGTCCCCGAACTGGTCCTTGGCCGAAACGAAGCCGTCATCCAGCATTTTCATTCATCGCTCTCCGCTGATATCAGCACAGACGCGTGAGAGAAGAATCCAATGATCATAGAAGCTGATCAAGATCGCTGCTGCGCATCTGGACAATGCGTGATGCTCGCACCTGCTGTCTTCGACCAAGACGAGGAAGGCCTGGTCATTGTGCGTCAACCCCTCCCGCGAGCTGCCGATCTGACTGCCGCTGAGAACGCGGTGCGACAGTGCCCGACCAGGGCTCTACGCATCGGTGACGCGCGATGATTCATGTTTCGGGCGAAATCACGAGGGTCTCGTGATGAGCCGCTCTGGGCACGTGGCAATCATAGGTGGTTCGCTCGGTGGCTGGTCGGTCACCGAGGCATTGCGTTCAGCGGGACACGACGGCCCGATAACCATCGTGAGCGCTGAACAGCATCTGCCATATGACCGTCCACCGCTGTCGAAACAAGTTCTAGCCGGAAGCTGGGAGTTCGAGCGCACCCAATTGTGCGCGCCGAGTCGTCTTCGTGAGCTGGAAGTAAATTTCCGGCCGGCAACCGCGGCTACGTCGCTCGACGTTGCTGCACGCAAGGTCGGCCTCGCAGACGGCGACAGCATTTCATTCGATTCTCTGGTCATCGCCACCGGACTCACTCCGAAAACTTTCGGTCTAGCGAGGCCAGGTGCAAATGTGCACGTTCTGCGCACGCTCGATGACGCCGCCCGGCTGTCTACCGCTCTACGATCCCGATCATCCGTCGTAGTTGTGGGCGCGGGTTTTCTCGGCCTCGAAATTGCCTCGACCGCAGCTCAGCTCGGTTGCGCCGTTACCGTTGCGGAGCCGCAGTCCGGTCCCCTCGCCGCCACCGTCGACCGCAGAGTTTCCGAGCGGGTTCGAGCCATGCACACCGCCGCTGGCGTACGCCTCGAGTTCGGTCGTGGCGTGCGCCGACTGGTGCCCGCAGGTGGCGGGGCGCCTGAGGAGGTGACCGGTGTCGAACTGTCCGATGGCACGGTGCTGTCCAGTGAAGTGGTCGTTCTCGCGGTGGGCGCAGAACCAGTGACGGGCTGGCTCGAGAACAGCGGCCTGAAGATCGGCAACGGTGTCGAGTGCGACCAGTACTGCCACGCCGCTGAGGCGATTTTTGCAGTCGGGGACGTCGCGAGTTGGATCGATCGTTCCACCGGCGAGCGGATTCGGCTCGAGCATCGGATGAACGCCGCGGAGCAAGCATTGACCGTGGCCCACAACATAATCCACGATCCAGATCATTGGCGTCCGCATACACCGGTGCCCTACGTGTGGTCGGATCAGCTAGGCCACCTGATCCAGATGTTTGGGCGACCACGGGCAACGGACGATACCCGGGTTGTGTACTCCGACGCCGAGGCCGGGCGACTAGTGGTGCTGCACGGGCGCCACGGACGCGTGAGCGGGGCCGTCGGGCTCGATAGCGCTCGCGAGATACACAAGGTATTACCCCAAGTCAGCGAGGGGGCCGCGTGGACGTGAGGTCAGCGTGGGCTGCGCGGAGGATGTCTACATGTGAACAGAAAGGTCTATTGTGTCCAGCGTTGTTGCGGTGAATCGTATCCTGGCCGGCACGGCACATCTCTTGTGCGATGAACGGATCGAGCTCGTTCTCGAGCGAATCTATACGGATGCCCAGGTTGCGTCGGACCGGTCGAACGCCGCGTGGACACCGGCAGACGGCCTGTCGGACGATGTCGTCGGGGATTTCGGTTTCTCGCTGCGACCTGCGCAGGGGGAGCTCATGTACTTACTGTGTCGGAGCATGGGGGCGAGCACAGTTCTTGACTTCGCCACATCCGCCGGAGCATCGGCAATTTATCTCGCCGCAGCTGTGCGCGATAACGGCGGGGGTCGTGTGATCAGTGCTGACTGGCGGCCGGAGCGCGTCGCTGCAGCCACGGCCAACATCGAGGCGGCAGGACTCTCCGACTTCGTCGAGATTCGCTGTGGCGATCCTGCCGACGTACTCGCGGAGGTTCCAGCTCCGGTCGACTTCGTGTGGGTCGACGGCTGGCCTCAGCTCAGCGCGCCTTCGCGCGCACTGGCAGTGTTGGAGCGGATTGCACCAGTACTGCGACCGGGAGCGATGCTCCTCAATGATGCCCGGGAACCGGACTACATCACCTACACCAGGGATAACACGCACGGATTTCGGACGTCGCTGCTCGACATCGGCGTGCTCTCGGTCCGCCTCGAAAGCTGACAGTCATCGCGTAGGCAAACCCGAGGGCGGCGCGGGTCGGAACCGATCAAACCCGTCGCCGCTCTCATCCGCTCTGTGAGAATGATAATTGTCAGGACGGTCGCCCTGCGACACCGTACTGCAAGAGAGCAACCATCTCATCGATGATTCGCCGGCGACTGGGGCGACGCTGGCCTCGCGGGTACAGCCAGTCATCGAGTACGGCCATCGCGATGATCATCGATACGCTTGCGCGAGTAGTCACCGGGATATCCAGTCCGGAGAGGTCTCGTGGGCTTACCTCGGCGGCGATCAGACGTTCGTGCTCTGCGAGAAGATCTCCGAGCCCGAAGTCCATACCTCCCAAAGACTCCGAGTCGAACTGATTCGCTTCGATCAGGGCGAGAACAAGGTCGCGGCGCTGGCGCAGGAAGTCGTAGAAACCCTCGGCGAATATGCGGATCAGTTCTTCTGTACTGACCGGGGAGTTCTGCTGCTGTTCCCACTTGCGCCGATAGTCGACGAAGTATTCGGTGAACGGCGCGAGTATCGCGGCACGAAAGAGGTCGGCCTTATTGGTGAAGTGCCGGAAAAGTTGAGAGTCCGCGACACCTGCTGCGGCCGCGATGTCGCGGGTGGTCGTCCGCGCATACCCGTTCTTCGCGAACAACTGGGTCGCCGCGCTCACTATCACCTCACGGACCTCACCAGGACGGCGCCGCCGACCAGAAGTGCTCGATCCGACAGCGCTGCTGGTCATCTGATACGCAGTCCTTTCAACCGGGGCCATCGGCACACAGGATGGTCGCCTGCGACCTGACGGTTTTCGGGTTCCCTTGTACTGCTGCGCTTCCTGAACAGCACGCCCAGAAAGCGCAGCAGGCTCAGGATACCGTGACGATCGGACTGGATTCTTGTTCGGGGCTGCGGTTGTCGGCTGGATCGGCTGCGGTGCCGCCCTTCGTGCCAGTCCGGGCCGAGCCCTTGTTGCGACTTCGCATCCCTCGACCACGGTGGGTTTGCCGCCACACAGCGAAGGCAACCGCGAAGATCAACGCCGTGCCGTTGAACATGTCGTTGAGCCATTGCACACCGGTGACCAGTTGCATTCCCTTCACTCCGGTAGCAAGAACGTAGACGGCCAGGACAGTCCCCCATGCATTAGGCCGGCCCGGCTTGATCTGCGTCGATCCGAGGAAGGCGGCCGCGAAGGCGGGCAGCAACAGCCCTGGACCATACGTCAAGGACGGTCCGGTCAACGACGCATACAAGACACCCGCAACACCGGCGATGGTCGACGATGCGATCATCGTCAGCCAACGCCACCGGCCTACGGGAATGCCGGAAAGACGCGAAGCTTCTTCGTTGCCGCCGATGGCGTAGATGTAACGCCCGGCTGGCGTGTGCTCGAGTGCCCACCACACAAGAATTGCAAGGATGAGCAGATACACGACAACGATCTGGAAACCGAAAACGGTGGACTGGGTCAGGTTCCTCCACGCCGGCGACAATGGGGAGAGCGGTTGGCTGCCACCAGAAACGATGGTCTGAAACGCCCCGATGATCGTAGCCGTACCCAGGGTGGCAATAAAAGCGTTCACACGCAGTTTGACCACGATGAAACCGTTGATCACCCCAACTGCAGCCGCGACACCCACCGCGAAGGCGATTGAGCTCCACATACCCCAGTCGCTGCCGGTCTGCAATTTCACCACGATAATAGTGGATAGATTGGCAAGCGCGCCGACCGAGAGATCATAGGAACCCGCGGCCATCGGAATGACGATCGCAAGCGCCAGCATCGCGCTGATCGCTTGATTCGAGGCTACCGAGTGAAGTGTGCCGGAGGTGAGGAAAAGGTTCGGTGTCCACATTCCGAACACGAACAGGAAGAGAACCCATAAATACATCCCGCTGAAGCGATCGAGTCCTAACGGGGGAAGCCTCATTACGTCGTTACCTCTTGTATAGATGCCAGCGTCTGTTTCGAAATATTAGTGACGGTCAGATCGCCACCGCTCAGCGTGGTCGCCACACGGCCCCCGCGAAGCACGAGAATCCGATGACACAGCGCCACGAGTTCGTCGATGTCAGACGAACTGATCACCACTGCCGCGCCCTGCCGGGCGGAGTCGAGCAACTCCTGGTGGATCTTCGCGCGCGCGCCGATGTCGACTCCTTGAGTTGGTTCGTCGACGAGCAGCACCCGCGGTGCGCGACTGAGCCACTTCGCGAGTAGGACTTTCTGTTGGTTGCCACCGCTGAATGCCGACAGTGGCATGTCCATGCCGGTGACCGGCCGTACGGCAAGGCGCTCGAACCAATACCTGGTTTGTCTACGTTCCAGCGAGCGGCGCAGGAACGGAAACCGCCACAACTTGCCGAGGTCGCCGAGACTGAGATTCTCCTGTGCCGACAGTCCGAACACCCCTCCTCGGCTGCGCCGTTCGGCTGGCAGGAAGGACAATCCTGCGCGTATGGATGCCGCGGGCCGAGTTGGCGGCACTTCCTGGTCGTCTAGTGTGACGGTGCCGGCATCACGTTCGACAGCCCCGAAGATCGCTCCTAACGCCACGTCGCGTCCCGAGCCGGTGATCCCAGCGATTCCCACGAGATCGCCCGGCCGGAGCTCGAGGCTGAAATGGGTCAGCGGTCCGCTGGTAATACCACGCGCCGTGAAAAAAGCCGGGTCATGGCTGTCCGGTAATTCCTGCGAAACCGAGTGTGCGTCCTCGAGTTCACTCCCGACGAGCATTTCGACCAGCTGTGGACGATCCCATCCGGATACAGCCCGGGAGGCGACTCGCCGGCCGTCACGTAGCACTGTGACTTCATCGGCGACGCGGAGCACCTCCTCGAGCCGGTGCGTGACGAAGATGACTGCAACTCGATGGGTACTGACCGTCCGCATCGTCTCCAGCAGTTGGTCCACGTCGTCGTGTGGAAGCGCAGCTGTCGGCTCGTCCAGCACGAGCAGGCTCACCTGGTCGCCATCGGTCGAACCGAGCGCTCGGGCCACCGCTACGCCGGTCTTTTCCGCCGGCGACAGTTGGCCCACCAGAGTGTGAGGATCAATCTTGATTCCGAGCCTCGCCAGGCTCTCAACTGCTCGATCGCGGGTTTCACGTTCCCGAACGGTGGCGAAACGATGCGGAAAACCTCGTCCGAACATGAGGTTGTCAAGCACCGATGAACTATCGATCAGCCCCAAGTCCTGGTGCACGAAGCGGCACCCGAGACTTCGTGCGGATTCGGGTGATCCGAATGTCAGTTCCTGCCCGGAAATCAGCACTTTGCCACCGGGATCCGGTTTGTGGTACCCGGAGAGGATCTTGATAAATGTCGACTTTCCGGATCCGTTTCCGCCGAGCAAGGCATGGACCTGGCCGGCCTCGACCGCGAGGTCGAGGCCGGCCAGAGCCAGCTGGCCGGCGAAGGACTTGGACAGCCCAGACACCTGGATCTTCGCCGGACCGGCGTGAGTTCCGATCACGAGCTCAGCTTCCACAGTGTCTTGAACTTGTCACGGAAGTTGGCAGGTCCCTCGTATTGGCTGAATGCTTTCGTCGTGTTCGCTTTCGTGAACAATTGCAGCGGTGTCTGCCCGTAATCTGCGGGGAACGCGAGGTTGGCATCGTGCCGCAGAGCGGCGTCGACGACGAGCCAGCCAGAATAGTGAGAGTTGAAAGGCACGATCGCGGTCTCGGTCCCTGCCATGACGTTGTTCAGGTCCTCCTGTGACCCGCCCGGGCCCAGGATCTTGATGTCCGAGAGGCCCGCAGTCTTCAGCGCTGTCGGCAGTCCCTGAGCGAACTCGACAGCGGGCAGGATCACGTATTTCAAGCTGGGGTCTCGCTGCAGGGACGAGACAACAACACTGTTGAACTGGCCGCCGGCGACCTGCGCAAGGCTTGCGTCGACAGTGCTCACTTTGCAGCTCGCGCACGAGCCGAAGGCGTTCTGTACGCCCTGGTTGTAAGCGTTGAGCGTCACCAGGTCGGGCACCTTCACCAGCAGTGCTTTGGCGGACCCGTCCGAGTCGGCCACGGCGTAGTTCCCGAGGATTTCGCCTTGGGTGCGTTGACTGGCATCCGGGAAGATGTTGGCCGGAACGGTCGCATTCGTCGTAACCGGCCCGACAACTGCCGGGACCAGCATGACGTTCGCCCTCTGATAGGCCGGGACAACGCTCGACCAGACCGCTTCGGGAAGCGCGGCGAAGCCGACAGCAGACGGCGAGAAGTCCAAAGCTTGATTCAACGCAGCCACCAGCGAAGACGGGTCAGCGTTCTTGAAGCTCAGTGTCTTGAAGTTCCAGCCCGCAGCTTCTGTCGCCTCCTTGACTCCGGCTCCGATATCGGTGCAGGTCGCGGCGTCGCACGAGATCCATACAAAGGTCTTGCCCTTCGCAGGCGGGGCCGGAAGCGGCTCGGTCACTGTGATGGCAGTGGGCGACTGGAGGTAAGGGGATACAAACTGTTGTGCCTTGACGCCTACGTCAGATGACGGCCCTGCGGCGGCCTTGCCACTGTCTGCCACCGACGAGGAGTTATCGCTACATGCGGTGATCGACATACCTGCCATCACCACGGCAAGCAGCGCCAACGCCGGGCGGGCTCCCATCCGCATCCCTCGATGCTCCGACCTCATGATCGACATGTGTTTCTCCTCACGATCCGTGCTGGATGTGATCCGGAGCATACGTACGGCCACCGGATGCGTCAATGGCCGAAGGTAGTGAGCGCCCGCCTACTTGACGATGCAATCTGCTTGGCAATAAACATGATTCGGGAAGTCCAGATTTGGACCCCCTTGTGATCGGTTTCGTGCGCGGGTATAACAAAGAACACACCGTGTCACATGTCTCAAAGAAGGGCCTTGTCATGAGCCAATCGGCTACCGATGGATCCGTTTCAGCCACCCCTCCCCCTGGCTCCACAGTCATCGACTTCGATCATTTCGACCCTGCGGTCATCGAAGATCCCACTCCGACCTGGGCTTCGATGCGGGCGGCCACGGGGGTCTGGAGTCCGCGCTACGGCGGGTTCCATGTGCTCAGCCGGTACGCCGATGTCCTGGCCGGCGCGGGAGATCCGACGACATTGAGTTCCGCGCAGGGCGTCAATATCCCTGCCCTACCTTTCCCTCCGTTCATCCCACTCGAGGTTGACCCGCCCGACCACCGCGAGTACCGGAAAATCCTCAATGTCCGCATGTCACCGGAGGTCGTGGAAGAACACCTGCCATCGATCAGGGCCCTGGCTGTCGAGTTGCTCGACAAGATCAGCGGCCTGCCCGAGGTCGACCTCATGAAGGCATTTGCTGCACCGTTCCCGAAGACGGTCGCACTGCGGTTGGTGGGGTATCCCGACGAGGATCTCGCCAAGATCGACAACTGGGTCGAGCACATCGTCGGTGAGCACAAGGAGCGCGAAGGCGCCGCGGAGATGGCTGGAGAATTCTTCGCGTATCTCCAGGCTTTCGTCGAGCAACGACGCGCTGCGCCCGCACGCCCGGACCTCATGACCGCGCTCCTCGAGGGCACTCTCAATGAGGAACCACTGACGGATAGCACGATCATTCCAATGCTGTTGCTGCTCACCTTTGGTGGGCTGCACACGACCACCTCGGCGATCGGCGGCATGTTGCTGTGGTTGGCCGACAACCCTGAAGGCCGGCAAGAACTCCGTGACCATCCGCACTTGATCCCTACAGCTGTTGACGAGTTCCTGCGGTACACCACACCGGTGAACCAGATGGCCCGAACCGCAACCCGGGATAGCTCTCTCGGCGGATGCCCGATGCATGCCGGCGACAAGGTCCTCTTGGCATTCGGTGCGGCTAACCGAGACCCGGAGATGTTCTCCGACGCCGACAAAGTCGTGCTTGATCGGTCCCCCAACCGGCATCTGTCTTTCGGAGCAGGTCCACACCGGTGCGTCGGCTCGCACTACGCCCGCGCGATGGTTCAGGTGGCTTTGGAGGAAGGCCTGAACCGGCTGGGCGAGTTCGAAGTCACCGATCGCAGCAAACTGATCTGGACCGGCGGCGAAGCTCGCGGCCTCCGTGCACTACCCGTTGCACTGAAGGGCCGTTGATGCGTATTCAACTGGATCGAACCCTGTGCCAGGGGCATGGCAACTGTTACAACCATCATCCGAAGCTCTTCGCCCCCGACGAGGAAGCCTTCGCTGAGTTGTCCGTCACCGGCGGGCTCGATGCCGATCGACTCGAGTCGGCACGGACAGCCGTTGCCGGCTGCCCGGAGCGCGCGATTTCGATAGTGCCGTGACCTGACGTGGCGGGTCGACGGCGTCGCGACCCTCCAGACCCCTAAGACGCTACGAGGGCGCGGGCTTCTCCGGCCGGCGCCACAATTTCGAATCGAAGGAATCTCTGAAATGTCTGATCTACGAGGCAAGACCGCCATCATCAGCGGCGCCGCCCGCGGGCAAGGTCGATCGCACGCGGTGAACCTCGCTCGGGCCGGTGTCGATGTCGCACTCTTCGACGTGTGCGAACAGATGGGCACCGCCTACGAGGGAGCCACCAAAGACGACCTGCAAGAAACACGACGCCTCGCCGAAGCTGAAGGCGTGCGAGTTATCACCGACACAGTCGACGTCCGCGACTACGACCGGGTCCAGTCCTTCGTCGACCGGACCATCAACGAACTCGGCAAGGTAGATATCCTGCTCGCCAACGCCGGAATCCAGACAATGGCGCCCGCGCAAGAACTCGCACCGGCGCAGTGGAAAGAAACCATCGACATCGACCTGACCGGAGTCTTCAACACTGTGCGTGCGGTGCTCCCGCATATGGTCGAGCGGCGTTACGGACGTGTCGTCGCGACCTCCTCGATGGGTGGGCGGCAGGCCTACGGCAACTGCGCTCACTATATCGCCGCAAAATTCGGCGTCATCGGATTCGTCAAAGGCACAGCCATCGATGTCGGACCGTTCGGTGTTACCGTCAACGCAATCTGTCCGACCAGTGTCGACACCCATCTGATCAAGCATCAGCAAGTGTATGACCTGTTCGGACCCGATCTGGAGAATCCGACACTCGAGGACATCAAACCACGGATGAACCAAATGCATCCCCAGAACGTGCCATGGATCGAATGCCAGGACGTCTCCGACGCAATCATGTTCCTCGTCTCGGACAAGGCCAAGTTCATTACCGGCGAAGCCATGACCGTCAGTGCGGGCTTGATCGCGTCCAACAGTGCGTAGTCCCAACAAGCGATAGATGGGGTCTCGGAACGGGTTTCGCTTCGGGACAAGTGGATGCTGTCGACCACGGCTGCCCGCTGTTCACGGCAATCTACCCGTAGATTGCCGTGAAGCGCGAACCCGCAGCCCGTTACTCCGACTCGGGAGCAGCCGAACTCACAACCCCAGCGCAATTAAAAGAATGCGGTGCATTCTCTGTCGCCGCACGGGGTGGAGACACGGAATGCACAGCGCCGCAGGTCTCTCCCCGCCGACCTGCGAGGACGTCGACGTCTGGATTTGACGGACGGCCCGTCAGACACGTTGAGACCCTCGCATGTAGTTCCGAAGCGTCGCAGGAGAGGCGCGGCGCGATTGCAGATCGGCGGCAATGTCTGTGGCGGTGTCAGCGTCCAAGATGCGGATCCACTGTAGATCCGCGACCGCTCCACCTTTTACCCAGAAGATCTACCGTCTGGTCGCAACCGGAACGACCGCTCCTCGTGTCGCAAATCATGGTCGATTCGACAGGTGTCTCATATCGAAATGAGGAATTCACGTGTCTGATCCAGCTCCAAAGAAGGGCCCGCTCGCGGGCATTCGCGTTATCGAATTCGCAGGCCTCGGACCGTGCCCTCATGCCGCTGCGTTACTGGCCGATCTCGGCGCCGACGTCGTGTGTGTCCAGCGTCCCGGAATGATTCCGCATGAGGGCCCGCACGACCAGATCCAACGCGGTCGCCGCGTGGTCGAGACCAACCTGAAGGACCCCGCGCAGGTCCAGAAGGTGCTAGCGCTGATCGAACGCGCCGACGTCGTCCTCGAGGGCTTCCGCCCCGGGGTGACCGAGCGTATCGGCCTGGGACCTGATGTCTGCCTCGCACGCAACGACCGCTTGGTCTACGGCCGGATGAGCGGCTGGGGCCAGGAAGGCCCACTGGCCGGCGCCGCCGGCCATGACATCAACTACATCTCTCTAACGGGTGTCCTCCATGCCATCGGCCGAAAGGGCGAGCGTCCCGTACCGCCGCTGAACATGGTCGGCGACTTCGGCGGCGGTTCGATGTTCCTGGTCTTCGGGATCCTCTCTGCGTTGGTGGAGCGCCAAAAGTCCGGCAAAGGCCAGGTCGTGGACGCCGCAATGGTCGACGGCACACTGGCACTGGCCCACATGATATGGGCATTCCGCGGCCGGGGCGTCTGGTCCGACGAGCGAGGCGTAAACATCTTGGACACCGGTGCGCCGTTCTACGACACCTACGAGACGTCCGACGGCAATTACATGGCGGTAGGTGCGATCGAGCCGCAGTTCTACGCGCTTCTGCTACGGGGACTCGAACTCGACCCCGCCGAACTGCCGCGGCAAATGGATATCTCCTCCTGGGCGCAATTGAAGAAAATCTTCACCGACAAGTTCCTCTCCAAGACCCGCGAGGAGTGGTCGGCCATCTTCCTCGGCACCGACGCCTGCGTATCGCCTGTCCTGACGTTCGCGGAGGCATCCGCCAACGAGCACATCGCCGCTCGCGGGTCGCTGATCGAGCTCGACGGCGTCACCCAGCATGCCCCGGCGCCTCGGTTCTCCCGCACCCCCGCCGATCCACCCACCCCGCCAGCGCGCAAGAGCGTCGACATCGATACCGTTTGGATCTGACGAACAGCCCGGTCAGAACACGAGAAGCCGGCTCCCAATCCCGGTCGTCCGCACAACATAGCGGCTCGACTTCGGGTAGCCCGCTGACATCGGAATGTGGAACAAGTCGGAGTGGCACCGATAAAGCACCCCGAGAGGTCCCCGCGATAGGCACGCAGTCCTCTGCCTCGGCCGTTACACGCGACGGCCGAGGCTGTTCGAGTAACACCGAGTTCACGCCAACCTGGAGCGTTATTCATAAGCCTCCGCGAAAAAGTGCAGTGCGACTATCGTTTTCAGGGCAGAGGGGAATTTGTGGACTGGCGCGCGGTAGCGGCCGCCTTCCTCGCTGAGCATGCGCCAGGTCTTCAGGTGAGCGACGGCTCGCTCCACCGCGGCCCGGATTCCGGAGAGTGCGGTATTGAACGCGGCCTGGCTCTCGTGCAGTTCGCGGCCCGGAGGTTTCTTGTAGGGCACCAGATCGATTCCGTCGACACCGACGTAACCGGAATCGGCGACAGTGTCGATCTCGGCGAGAAGGTCGGCGAGTCCGGAGGCGGCGTATGCGTGCGCGTCGTGTCGGGCGCCGTGCACGATCGTCATGCCGACCGCGACGAGCCTGCCGTCGAGGTCGGCGGCGATCTGGATGTTGAACCCCGGATACTGGGTTTTTCCGGAGAACAGGTCCGGGATCGCCGACCAGTCCCAGGTCGGGCAGATTGTGCCGTCCACCAGCACGGACCCGACTCCGATGACGTCGCGGGGGTTGGGAACGAACTCTTCGAGTACGTCAGCGATCACCGGTCGCAGCAGATCCCAGCGGCGGCTCACCGTGGACTGACTGATCCCGAAGAACGCGCCCGCGACATCCTGGACGAGGTTTCTGCGCATCAACGACACCACCAAAGCGACAGACCTGAACAAGCTCAACGCGTAAGGGCGACCGGCCGACTCGAACCCGCCGACGGTCTCGTGTACCCGGGCAGTCAGTTCCGTCAGTTGCCCATCGGTCAGCCCCGTAATAGCCTTGTACCGCAACGGCCCTCGTTCTCGCTCGTAGACTTCGTAACTCCACGAACTGAGATACATGAGGGCCGTTGCCAATTCGGCTGCGACGCGCCGACGTATCAAGCAGTGCGATCACCGTCTCACCGGCCACACAGGCCACGAGAGTTGCTATGCCACAGCCGATTGCGGGACAGGCTTATGAATAAGCCTCCTGGTCGGTGGTCGACAATCGATCGCGACAAAGTGAATCAGCTGAATATGCCGACGACGACCAGTTCAGTGAAATCAACCATAGGGAATATGTCGGATACCGACCTACTCGCCTCGCCAGACAGGAGCGCGCTTCTCGGTAAATGCTTTTGCGCCTTCTCGCGCATCTTTGGAACGGACCACCTGCTTGACAAGCTCAGCTTGCGCTGCAAACGCGCCGCCATCGGTCCATCGAACGGCACCCGCGACAATCTGCTTGGTCGCCTGTACAGCCAACGGCGCATTCGCTGCGATGCGGGCAGCGAGCTCGCGCGCCGCGGCCAACGCCCCGCCCGGCTCGGTAAGCATACTTACCAGTCCGTGCCGATGCGCAACCTCGGCACTGAGCGGATCCCCCGTCAACGCGATCTCCATCGCCAGCTGATACGGCAGCGCTTTCGGCAGCCGCAATAGTCCTCCCGCCGCAGCGACCAGCCCCCGTTTAACCTCGGGGATTCCGAATACAGCCTCCCGCGAGGCAACCACGATGTCTGCGCTCAAAGCCAGTTCAAAACCGCCCGCCAATGCCCAGCCCTCCACCGCAGCGATCAGCGGCTTGGTCGGCGGCATCTCGGTGATCCCACCGAAACCTCGCCCACGTACCACTGGACTCTCGCCTTGCACGAACGCCTTGAGATCCATGCCCGCGCAAAACGTGCCGCCAGCCCCGGTCAGGATGCCTACCACCAGGTCTGATCGCGCCTCGAGTTCGTCGACCGCAGCGGCGATACCTTCGGCGGTCGCGCGGTCGATCGCATTGCGAACATCGGGCCGATTGATTGTGATCGTCGCGATTCTGTCGCCGAACTCAGTCAGAACGTTGTCGGTCATTTCCTGCTCCTCGTTCCTTATGCGTGGGGCCGCCTACAAACCGGGTCGTAAAGGCAGGTCCAGTGATCCGGCCACAGACTATCTACTTATCGATCGCTAAGTAAATACTTGCAAGTGCGACAGCGTCGCGGCTTCGATATCTGCTCTCGTCAGATATCCACCCCCTCCCCCACAGGGCTCCGGCGTTGTCGGGGTCTAGGTCATGAGCTGCGGAAACCGGTTGCGCGACACGCCGGTTCGGGATGCGAGGCGGACACGGGCTTCTCGGTGACGATGAAGGTTCCTACGCCTGAATCGATTTCCGGAGTCGCCCGTGTCCGCTGGTCCAGTATCGCTTGCCGAGCCCGTGGTGGAGGTGTTGACCCGTCGGCGCGTCGAACCGGCACCGTCGCCGCTACCGCAGGACCGGGTGATCGCGCCGTGTTTGCTACAGATGTTGGGGACGGTGCCCGACCCCCGCGATCCACGCGGGGTCCGCTACCCGTTGACCGCGTTGTTGGCGATCATGATCCTGGCCACCGCGGCCGGGATGCGGTCGGTGGCCGGGATCGCCTGTTGGACCCGTACCGCGCCGACGGAAGTGTTGACGCAGTTGGGCATCCGGGTCCGACGCCCGAGCGAGAAGACGTTGCGCACGATTATGGCCCGCCTCGACGCCGCCGACCTGGACCAACGGTTGGGCGACTACTTCGCCGGCATAGCCGCCACGGTCGACACCACTACGGAGCTGATGGCCGTCGCGCTGGACGGCAAGACCGTGAGAGGTGCACGGTTGGGTGGTGGCCGGGCACCGCACCTGGTGTCGATGTTCGCCCACCACACCCGCCTGGTCCTGGGCCAGTTGGCGGTCGCCTCGAAGACCAATGAGATCCCAACGGTCCGGAAATTACTGCAATTATTCAGTCGCACAACGCTTTTGGTGACCATCGATGCTATGCACACGCAGACCGCGACGGCGAAGCTGATCTGCGGAAAGCTGAAATCGCACTACCTGATGACCGTAAAATCCAACCAGCCCGGCCTGCTGACCCGCATCAAAGCCCAGCCCTGGGCCGCGGTGCCGGTGGTGTGCACCGACAGCGACGACAAGCCACGCCACGGCCGTATCGAGACCCGCACCTTCAAAGTCCTCACCGTGACACGAGGACTCGGGTTCCCCCACGCCCGCCAGATCATCGAAGTCACCCGTGAACGCGTCCTGGTCAGCACCGGCAAGCGGACCTTCGAGACCGTCTACGCCGTGTGCAGTCTGCCCTTCGAACACGCCACACCCAGGAAGATAGCCGAATGGTTGCGCCTACACTGGGGAATCGAGAATTCGGTCCACTGGGTCCGTGATGTCACCTACGGCGAAGACCTCAGCACTCTGCGCACCGGCCATGCTCCCCAAGTCGCGGCCACGCTCAGAAACACCGCGATGAACCTCCACCGTCTCGACGGAGCCACCAACATCGCCGAGGCCTGCCGCACCACCGCGTTCAGCCCAGATAGAGGCATACACCTGCTAATGAAACCAAAAAACAGCTGGTCAGAAGCAGCTTAAGCGACAACGCCGGAGCCCTGCCCCCTCCCCCCGAGAGCAGTCGTCGTATACCCACCGTCTCGCAGCGCCCGCTCAGAGCGTGACCGTCCGGCGCGCCTCCACCCCTCGGCCAGCATCACTCGATTGGCCACACAGGCGCGCCGACGGTCACAGTCCTGCGGCAATGCGCACATGCCCGTCCAGCCCCTTGACAACCAGACCGGCCTCAAGGTCTTCTCTACTTAGCGATCGATAGATAAATTGGTTCGAAGGAGGTGCCGTGCAGATCGAGTTCGACCCCAACATCACGGCCGCTGTGCAGCCCAGCGAGGAACGGACCCGCGCAACGGTGCTCCCGGTAGTGCAGCAGTACAGCAGCAATGCGCATGCGCCGACCGCCAGGGTGCGCCCGGTATTGGGATCCGGTGGGCGAACCGGTGCTCGACGCCCGGCGTGCGCATTTGGCTCCTCAGCAGCGCCGAGTCCGGCAAGGTCGGCCGCCACACACCCGACAAGTTCGTGCGCGCCAGGCCAAGGCTAACGAGCTGATCAGAAAGGAAACACAGATATGACAACCGCGGTGATTGTGGATGCGATCCGTAGCCCATCCGGCAAGGGCAAGCCCGGCGGTCAGTTGTTCGGCGTCCATCCCGCCGACCTACTGTCGCGTGTGCTCAGCGGTCTGGTCGAGCGCACCGGCCTCGACCCCGCGTTGCTCGACGATGTGATCGGCGGTTGTGTCGGCCAGTCGGGTGAACAAGCCCTCAACATCACCCGCAGCGCCGTACTCGGCGCTGGCTTCCCCGAAGCGATTCCAGCCACCACGATCGACCGCCAATGCGGCTCCAGCCAGCAGGCCGCGCACTTCGCCGCCCAAGGCGTCATGGCGGGCGTCTACGACATCGTGATCGCGTGCGGGGTGGAGTCGATGAGCCGGGTCCCGATGGGGACCGCACCTATGGGCAAAGACGCATTCGGTCCCGCAGTGGCGACCCGCTACCCTGAGGGTCTGGTCGGCCAGGGCATCTCAGCCGAGATCATCTCCGCCAAGTGGAAGCTCGACCGCACCACCCTGGACGAGTTCTCCGCCCGCTCCCACACCCTCGCTGCGGCAAGCGATTTCAGTGGCGAGATCCTGCCGATCACGGTTGACGAGCCGGACGGGACACAGCGCACCCTCACCATCGACGAGACGGTGCGAGCCGGCACCAGCGTCGAGAGCCTGGCCGGACTGAGGCCGTCCTTCTACAACGAGGAACTGGCCCGCCGCTTCCCGGAGATCGACTGGAAAATCACGCCCGGCAACTCCTCACCGCTCACCGACGGGGCGTCGGCAGTGCTGATCATGAGCGAGAAAAGTGCCGCGGCGCTCGGGCTGCGGCCGCGAGCCCGGTTCCACAGCTTCGCCGTCACCGGCAGCGATCCCCTGCTCATGCTCACCGGTGTCGTCCCGGCCACGCAAAAAATCCTCGCCCGGTCCGCGCTGTCGATCGATGACATCGACGCCTACGAAGTCAACGAGGCCTTCTCGCCGGTACCGTTGGTCTGGCAGCAGGAACTCGGTGCCGACCCCGAGCGGCTCAACCCCCGCGGCGGCGCGATCGCGTTGGGCCACCCCCTGGGTGGGTCCGGCACCCGCCTGCTGACCACACTGCTGAATCAGCTCGAGGCGACCGGCGGCCGGTACGGCCTGCAGACCATGTGCGAGGGCGGCGGCATGGCCAACGCCACCATCATCGAACGGCTGTAGCGGCGCTGTCGGTCCGGCCGCTGAGGCCGCAGAACTCATCAACGGCCGCCTCGCGGCCGTCGTCCGATAGCAATGCATCAGGAGAGGGAACTCATATGGAGATCGACAACACCGTCGCGGTGGTGACCGGCGGCGCATCGGGACTCGGGCTGGCCACCGTGCGGGAACTGCACGGCAAGGGTGCCAAAGTGGTGATCGTCGACCTGCCGTCATCGCCAGGTGAAACCGTCGCCAAGGAACTCGGCGACGGAGTGGTCTTCGCTGCCGCCGACGTGACCGACGAAGCTCAGATCGAGGCCGCGCTGGACGCCGCTGAGGAGCTGGGTACGCTGCGGATCGCGGTGAACTGCGCGGGGATCGGCAACGCGGTCAAGACCGTCGGCAAGAATGGCGTATTCCCGCTGGACAGTTTCACGAAGGTCGTGAGCGTCAACCTGATCGGCACCTTCAACGTGATCCGTCTTGCGGCCGAACGCATCTCGAAGACCGACCCGGTCGGCGAGGAACGCGGCGTCATCATCAACACCGCCTCGGTCGCCGCGTTCGACGGCCAGATCGGCCAGGCTGCCTACTCCGCCTCCAAGGGCGGCATCGTCGGTATGACCCTACCCATCGCCCGGGACCTGGCGAGCTTGAAGGTCCGAGTGGTCACCATCGCGCCCGGCCTGTTCCATACTCCGCTGTTCGCCACCCTGCCCGAGGAGGCCGTTGCCTCGCTCGGTGCTCAGGTTCCGCACCCCTCGCGACTCGGTGACCCTGCCGAGTACGCTGCACTAGCCCGGCACATCGTAGAAAACCCCATGCTCAACGGCGAAACCATCCGTCTCGACGGTGCCATCCGGATGGCACCGCGCTGACCCCGGTATCGTCACGCTGTCCGGCAGCATGTTCGATAGGTGGTCAATGGGTCAGAGCAGTGGCGGTGCCGTCGACGCCGATTGGCGGCATGTCCAAAAACTCGAGCTCACCCCCATTCTGGAGGTGGCGCTCGACGCCTTCTACGAGCACGGCTTCCACGGCACCACAGTGCGCGACATCGCCCGTCGCGTCGGGCAGACCGTACCTGCGCTGTACTACCACCATGAGAACAAGGAAGGGGTTCTGGTCGCCCTGCTCGAGTTGAGCACCGGCGACCTGAGCCGACGGGTCCGGGCCGCCACCGCGGCAGCCGACCCCCGCCCCCGGTCGCGGCTGGTCAACGTAATTGAAGCGATCGTGCTGCATATGACACACCGCAACCGCCTAGCGGCGCTGGACTCGGAAACGCGACATCTGTCCCCCGGCAACCGCGCCCGCTATGCGGCCCGCCGCAAGGAGATCGAGAACCTGATGTTCCAGATCGTCGACGACGGAGTCCGCGACGGTGTGTTCACCGCGACCGAACCCGTGGAAACAGCGCGAGCGCTGCTCGGCATGTGCCAATCCATCGGCCGCTGGTACCACTCTGACGGCGCGCTGAGCCCACCCGAGGTCGCCAACCGATATGTCGATATCGCCCTGTTGACCGTAGGCGCAACAAGTTGACCGTGCACGCCGATCTCACGTCGCCGTGACCGCCGAGCGGGCGCGCGGCGCGGCTTGTTCCGGTCGCCCACAACGTGGGCCGCACGACTCTCACACCCTGGATCAACTCAGATATCCGAGTCAGCGGGGCCTGTGGCTGTGCGTTTCTGGATGTGTTTGGTCTGATGGTTGGCACCGAGTTCCGGGGAGTAAGACATGCGAAGGTAGCCGCAGAGGACGTCGATACATTGCCGGCGGCGCAGGCCGGTGGCTTCGTCGGTGACGCCGACCATCGCGTAGACGCCGGCGATACGGACCGCGACCTGGCTGGACCCGAGTTGCGCGGGGGCCGCGCCGAAGCGTTCGTCGAAGCGGCCTTGTCCGATGTCGCGTTGGCGGTAGTAGGCGACGACAGGACGACAACGGCGCCTACGCCATCAGCGACAGTGAGTGCGAGTTTGGTGATGTCGATCGGGTTGGCCGGAGTGGTGCTGGTGTAGATCAGACCGCGCAGGATCCAGATCGCCAGCAGGGCGGTGCCAGCGCCTCCGGTCACCGCAAAACAAACCGCGGGCAGCAGCGGTAACGGCAACTGAGATTCGCTGCCGAGTCGAACGAGCAATCGCCAATTTCAAGACCTGGCGAATCATGCACGCAATGCCACTAAGACTGTGCGCCTTGGGATTTCGGTAGGTTGACGAGGTCGATGGTAGGTGGTGCGTGGCGGGTACCGGTGTGGTGGGGTTGCTTGACGGGTAGTGGTTGTGGCGGGCGCGTTTGATGACACGGGGGTATTTGCGGGGGCGGCGGACGGGGTTGAGGTTGCGGGGCCTGGTGATACTACGTTTCACCTGGTTGAGGAGGGTTTTCTGGCGTCGAGGGGGAAAAAGCCGCCGGATCGTTGATGCGGCGGCGGATGATGCGCAGCGTGCGTGTGAACTTGAGCCGGTCGGGGTCGGTGTCGGTTTCGGTGGCTGCCCGGCAGATCAGGGCGGCGATGGCGTAGTGCGCCAACAGGTATCCATAGATTTCCTGGCGGACCATGTCGGGGCTTTTCGATCGCAGCACCCGGCCGGGGCCGCGCAGGCTCGTCTTGATCTCGGCGTTGACCGCTTCATGTTCCCACCGCTGATGGTAGCTATCGGCCAGCAAGCCTGCGGGGGCGTCGTCGGGATCGACGATATTGGTGATCAGGCAGACCAGTTCGGGCACCTCGTCGGTGTCGGTGCCGGCGTCGACCTGGTATTCCACGACCCGCACCAGCCGGGCGGTGGCCGCCGCGTCGGTGAGGTCGTCGCCGGCGCGGGCACGGTCGGCCAGCACGGCACGGACCTTCGCCGAAGTGCGGGGGGCGTACACGATCGAGGTGTATGAGCCGTCGGTGTGCGGGCCGGCGATGATCGGCAGTTTCATGATGTCGCCGATGCGCCACAACACGTCCGCGCCCGTAGCCAGAGCCGCGCACAGGCCGGCGAAACTATAGAAACCGGCATCGCCGAGCAATATCCAGCCAGGCCGCAGCAGCGGAAACAACGCGCGGGCGGCGCTGCGTTCCCCGGTGCCCTTGCCCACCACCGGTCCCAGATGAGCACCCAGGTCCACATGCGAGCCGCACTCGACCAATGTCACCGCCCGCACCCGCGGAAACGCACCCCCGGACGGGCGGCCGAACACGGCGTCGTTGGCGGCGGTATCGGGGACGTCGAACACGGTGCCATCGATGGACACCATCCGGCGCCCGGCGCAGAACGCGCCGCGGGTCAGCACATCAGCGACGGGCTCGGCGATCTGCTCGAACACCTCGGCCACCGGCTCGTATCCCAACCGCTGCCGCGCCTGGGTGATCGCACTCGACGACGCCGGCTCCCACCGCTGTTCCCATCCACCCCAAACAGTCAGCGGCTCAACCATATTCGACAACACCCCCTCGTAGTCGTCGTCGGCGAACAGTGCCATGGCCATCGCGAAGTTCACCATCACATGCGGCGGCAACGCCCCATCCGACCGCTTGGCCTGCTTGCCGTGCGCCGCGACCGCGTCATCGATCACATCCCGCGGAACCGAACTACTCAGCAACCCAACAGAAACCAGATTCATCAACCGGGCAGGCAACACACTCGACACCACCCCCACACGCTAACCGCCGACGGCCCAACCACCCCCACCGACACACCAAAACCCACTCCTACCAGCAGGATTCATCACACGCTTAGTGGCATTGATCATGCACGTCGACTACCGACTACCCCTCGACACCTTCACACAAACCATTTCCGCGGTCATCGGCCTGCACTTCTATCAACTGGCCTGTGAATAAGCCCCCTGCTTCTCGTCGTTTTCGTCGCACTCGCCCCGGCAGGATGGACGGCCACCACCGGCGGTCGCCGTGCCACTGTTCTCTCCGGAATACAAGGATGAAGCGGTTCGGATGGTGATTCGCTCAGGAATATCGGTGAGCGACAGACACGAATTCATCGGCGGCGAGAGGGCCAGCTATCCGGTCGTGAAGATAGTGACTTGACTTTCGCAGTTACGCGGCCGCTTCAAGCCAGGCTGCCTGGACTTCCATGATTTCCTGGGTTGTCGCTGGTCGGGGTGATCCCGGGTTAAATCGAGTGGCGATGATCTGGCGTCGGAGCTTGGTGAGCTTGTCCAGGGTCGAGGGTTCGGTTTTGGTCCGGTACCAGGGTGCGGCATCGCGTCGTTGGGCGGCGTCGTCCTGGTGGTGGCCGGCCACGGCGTACCAGAGGATGAGGATGCTGTGGCATAGCAGCCCGAAGGGAACGGTCCGGGTGACCGCGGCCTGGACACGGTTGCTTGCTTGTCCGACACCGAGGATGTTTTTGACGTCGAAGAACGTGACCTCGATGGCCCAGCGGGCCGCGTAGCGGGCGATGATCTCCTCCGCGGTGGAGGTGAGGTCGGTGGTGATCAGCGCGATATCATACCCATGGGCGGCAATGGTTTTCGTGGTGCGTCCGGTGTTGCCTACAAGGATGACCCGGACCGGATCGGTGCGCCATGTCCCGAACCACAGACACACCAGTTCAGCGACTTTCACGGTGCTGGTGGTGCCGTAACGCGACACCGGTCACCGACTTCCAGATCACGGTCTTCGCGATGTCTGCCGGTGTGCCGATCCTGTTGCCTTTCAACGCCGGTCGGCCCCGCCTCCCCGTCCGGGGTGGGGCAGGCTGATAGAACACGGCGTTGACCTTGGCTCGGGTGGTGATCGTCATACCGTCACCGAGACCGGCGAACGCGCAGCACCCGTAGGCGGAATCGCCCACGAGGTGAACCGTGCGATCAGCGAACCGTTCAGCCAACAACTCGAGCATGTCGCGGGCCAGATCCGGTTTCGCTGGGCCGCCTTTGACCGCCAACGCGGCCAGGACCGGCAGCGCGACCGGCCGCGAACGCAACGGCAGCGTGACCACGATGGCCAGGACCACCCAGTTGTTGGGCGAACCCCAGCTTGACCTGCCCCGCCGCGGAGCCGTCATGGAACCAGCCCACCGCGTGCACGCGCTTGCCGCGACGTCGGAACACCGGTGTCATCGACGGCGACCGTGATCGCCGCGCCAGGCGAAAGTAGCTGGTTGACAATCAGTTCCGCCAGAATCAAGCCGACCTGCCGGGGTTCCATCGCGCCGTGGAGAAGAATCGGTGAGCCCGGCTGTGGTGGGCAGATCCGGGCCAACCCCGCACCGGTGAGCATCCCGCACACCGTCCGCGCCGCCGGTTGTGCGAACAAACCCGCCACCATCATCGTGAACGTCTCGAACGTCGGCGCGGTGAAACACGGCCGCAAGGAGGCCAGGACACGCGTGAGCGAGCCCGGTAAGGTTGGCACCTGGAGCATCGGCGGAACACTCTTCGTTTAGCGACGGGGGTTGTTACAAGCACCGCCGATGCTCCACCATCAAGCCCAAACCGCTTGCGCGACACGCCGTTACGTCAGGACGTCCTCACGCGGGCACCGCCGAGGCCCCGAGCCGGACTGCCTCGAAAGTGCGAAAGTCGAGGGCTTGATCCCGTGTCCATAATTCCGGGAACACTCCACTAGTCGAGCCGCCAGGCGAAAGGAGCTCAGGCACAAGCATCGCTCGATTGGCCAGAAGCAATCCCGTGAACAGTTCGGTGCACCGGTGATAGTCGGGAACCGTGACGATCAACTGGCTGCCCGAGGAATCAGTGCTCGAAGATCTGCTCGACGACTTCGGGTAGCCATGTAGTGTCTACCAAACCTGCGAATACACTGTGTTGAGATCGATCAGCATCGGGGCATCGCTGCGGTCCGGTCGCTGGCCGAGTTCGGCTCCCAATTCGCGGAGGTTCTCGTCGAATCCCGCCCCGCCGTAACAGGCAAGCACAGTCTGGCTCGTGTCGTATCCCTTGGCCGACAACAACTCCCGCGCACGACGTAACCGGTCCACGTGCCCGATCGTCATAGTACGGTCCCATTTAACCTCACCCAGCGATAGGATTCGCCGCGGCTGGTTGGTTTCCTCTGGAGCCACGACAGCGACATCGATCTGGATCTGCTTCTTGTCCCGCGGGTCGTTGACCGTCGCGGCAGCAACCTGCCCCGGCAGATCACCGAACACCTCGGCTCCGACCGACATCGCCCACTCCCTGCAGATCCCCTCGAAATGCGGGCCTACCACCTGTGACAAGAACGTCGCCCGCGAATTACGCCACGCCGCTTCGGGATTCCCACGCTCCAACCGAGTCCACTCACGCCGCATGATCGCCTCGTAGAACACGATCAGCGGCTCGGCCACCCGATACACCGACTTGCCCCGATTGAACGGGTCCGCCTCACGAGTGATCAACTGTGAGTCCTCCAGCACCGACAACGGATGTCCGATATCAGTGGAACCGCGCCCAATGGTGTTCGCGATCCCGCCACGGGTCGTGTGCCCGCCCGCGATAGCGCCCAGCACCGCGTGATACAGCGCCGCATCCCGGATCTCGGTCTCCTCCGCCAACAGATACCGCGCCTCCCGGAACAACGGCACCTGCGGGTTCAACACCGTGCGCAGCACCCAGGAATCGAAATCGTCCAGCGACTCCGGCGCATCACCCGCGACGAACTCACGCCGATACGCCGGCGTGCCACCGACGATCGCATGCACCAACACCGCCAATCGCGGATCATCGATCCCCCAGAACCGAGCCGACTCCCGATAACCGAGCGGTCTGAGGACCAACTCCATACTGGCTCGCCCACGCAGTGGAGCACTACCCGCCAGCAACCGCCCCATCACCGTCATCGCCGACCCACATAACAACAAGCGCGAACCCGCCCGCCGCGCATACCCACGCGGATCCAACGCCCGCTGCAACACCGACGGCAACGACGGACTCGCCTTGCTCAGATACGGAAACTCGTCGATCACAACCAGCCCATCCCCCACCACCGCGAACAACCGCTCCAGGGCCTCGTCCCAGTTCCGGAACGCATATCTGCCACCTCCCGCAAGTGCGGCGACCGCTTCCCCAAATCCCTCCAATGCCTCGACCTCCGTGGCATCGGTCGCGGTGAAGAAGAATCCGCCCACCACATCGGCGAGCGCGTCCAAGAGAAAGGTCTTCCCCTGCCGTCGCCGCCCGCTAACGATCCCCAACCGCACATCCGGGCTCGGCGAGGTCGCGAACCGCACCAGCCCCTCCCACTCGCGGTCGCGGTCGAACACCCAACCGGGCTTCATCAATGCTGTCATTCATATAACTATACTTCTAATAAATACACTTCTACAGTCGCTTCAATCGTCCTGCCAACGCATGTCGACTTCTATGGTCAGACCGTGCCCTGCCGGTGGCCGGGAGCAGTACAGCCAATGGGATGTCGTGCCCGCCAAGATGTTTGGTGTGAGCACTGGTCCATTGACCACACTGCAAGCACAAGCGATCCGGGAGGTACTGCAATGGTCAACCCAACACGCTCAAACGGACCCGACGGCGATACCACCCGGCCCCAATCGGCGGTGACCATCGAGGAGCCTATCGCCCGCCTCACCCCCGCAAACCCAGACCAAATCGCACCCATCATCCGAGCAGCCTTCGTCGGTAGGACCTCCACCGACGACAACCAAGACCCCACCCTGTCCATCCCCCGCCAAGTCACCACCTGCCAGGCCAAACTCGCCGGACTCCCGGTCCAAGTTGTCATCGTCGCCTACTACTGGGACATCGAAACCGGGCGCATGGATCTCGACAGCGCGGACACGGCACCGGCCACGAAAAATTCAACATCCCGGTCCCTCGTGACGGTGGCATCACCGACCTCCTCACCGCCGCGGCATCCCCGCAGCCCGCCTTCGATGTCGTCATCGCCGAACAAATCTCGCGCACCGCCCGCGACACCCACGCGTCGATGGAATTCGAACACCGGCTCAAACAGTGCGACGTCCAACTGTGGTTCGCCAACGAGCCCATCGAAATCACCACCGGAGATCCCCCCGCCACCACCATGCTGGTGCGTGGCATGAACCGCGCCACCGCCAACTGGTACGTCCGCAACCTCCTCGAACAATCCCGCGGCGGCACCGAACAACACATCACTGACGGTGAGTGCTCGACCCGTTGTCCGAGGTGGCGTCCAGCTAGAGTTTCTTGATCGCGCGGACGGCCTTGAGAAAGGGGACGGTCGCCGCTAAGCCTTTGCGCAGGCTTGGCTGTAGAAGGCTGACGTTCGCCAGGACCATGTAGCGCACGCCGCAGTCGCGCCACTGCGCCGCCTGCTCGACTATCTCGTTTGGAGTCCCGTTCAACACTATTTCCCGAATCAGTGACGGTGGGACTTGGCTGGCGTGAGTCAACGCCGTCTGCTCGTCCAAGGTGTACGGCAGGATGTCTTGGGCGCCTGCGAAATTGGCTCCCAAAGGATGTTCGGCACCGTGGCGGTTGAATACCTCCGCGGAGGCAGTGAGTGCCCACGCCTTGGCGGGCGTGGAGTCGAGTGCGGCGTCGACGTCGTCGCGATTGCTGCCGGTGATGACCGAGAACCACACCGCGGGAGTGATGGACATCGGGTCGCGCCCGGCGTCGGAGGCCGCCACTCGAATGACGTCGAGACGCTGCGCGTAATCCTGTGGCTGCTGCGGGAAGCCTGGGAGCCATCCGTCGGCATAGCGTCCGGCCGTCCGCAGCATTCGAGGGCCGTGGGCGGCGATCCAGATCTCCGGCCATTTCCCGCGATACGAGGGCAGATCGAACAGCGCATTGTGTAGGGGGAAGAACGGGGAGTCCCGGTTGACCAACTCGCCGCCAGAATCCCAGAGTGCCCGTATGGTCGCGACACCCTCCTCAAAGCGTGCGACCGGCTTGGACCAGTCCACTCCGTAGGGCTCGTTGCCCTCGCGTTCACCGGGACCGATGCCGAGTATCGCGCGGCCGCGGGTCAACAAGTGCAGCGTCGCGGCGGCCTGCGCGGTGACAGCGGGGTTCCGTCGTCCGGTGTCGGTCACTCCCACACCCAAGCGCAGGCGGCCGATTCGGTTCCGGGCGGCGAGGTGTCCGAGCATGGTCCACGGTTCGAGGTATGCGTCGCTTGTGGGGACGAGCTTCGTCGCGCCGCAATACTGCGGCCTCCATAGTGATCGCGGGAGCAGTCCGTTGATGTGGTCGGGGACCCAGAACGAGTCGGCAAGACTGGCGAGAGCACCGAGGTAACTGGCTCGGGTGAACCTGTCAGCTGTTGGGCGAGCGGCGACGATCGTATCCATGACGCCTACACGGAAACCGGACATCCGTCGAGCCTCTCGTCGAGTAGTTGGTAAGCGGAAAGGGTGTGGCTGTTGCCGGGTATGTTCGGGTGAGGAAGTCTTGGTTGGCGCGTGAGGCACTCGCGGCGGCGTAAACCCACACCGGCGTCGGGGAGCAGGTCCAGTATGCGGGCCGGGCCGCAACAGACTCATCAGGTTGCGTACTTTGAGCAGGGTTGTGCAGCGATCTCGGCGTGCCTCTGGGCGACTTGGTAGCTGTAGCCGAAGAGTTCAGCGGTCACGGCTTGCGCAACCCCAACCCTCGGAGTCCGATTGGGGTACTTCAGAATGAAAGGTTCTCGACACGCCGGTTGAACACGACGGCGATCAGGAATCCGGCCGCCGTCAACACAGCGGTGCTGGCATTGCCAACCACGACGAGCGCAACTGTCGCGATGATGATCAACACGAGGGCAGCGAGGTCCAGCAATCGACCCGCAGATGCCGGCGAGTCTGATTCACGACGTTCAGGCACTGTGGCCGCCGTCGTTGCAGGCTGGCGCGGGTGGCCGGTGACGATCGGCTTACGGACACCAGATCCGCTCATCGGTGCCGTCGGAGCGCGCTGAAGTCGGTCGCGTGGATGGTGAAGCCTTGCCGAGCGAAGTGCAGGGAATCGCGACCGTGGCCTGCTCCCAGTTCCAGCACCTTCTTGGCTCCGGCCGCCAGGAAGGTCTTGGCGGAATGCGCCGCTGGCACGGAGGCTGGTTGACACTGAGATCAGCGGCCGAATTCTCGTTCCGGACGCACGTTCGAACCCGCTCAGGGCAGGCATCGGCCGCCCCACCGTGCGCAGGCCGGGCCGTGTCAGCCGACGTTTCACTTTCAGCGAATGGCGCGCAACAGGACTCGGCGCACCCACCGACATCGACCACCTCCAGCAACGTATCACCATGCTCGAACAACAGGTCATCGACCTGCGACTGCAACTCGAGGAACGAGACCAAGACCTCGCCGGCACCCGCGCCGCAAACCGCGAATTGATGACCCAGCTCAACGCTTCACGACAAGCCAGCTGACACGCCCACCGAATCACTTGCACAACACCTGTTGCACACCATATTCTTCAGAAATCAGCCACAGGACCTGCAGAAATGCAAAAGATCCAAGGCTCTATCGGCCCGGGAATCCCAGAGAACCACCGCCACTCGGGACTCGACTACCGGACACCACTGGAAGTCCATGACGATTACCTGAACCGGCAGCAAGCGGCATAGAAATCAGCCATTGAGCGACTGTCCGGCAACCGCGGGGCCCCTCGAGGGCGTGCGGGCGATGTTCAATACACGGTGAACGAGCTCAGTCCATACCAACGATAACAACGAGGAGTGTGTGATGGCTGGAATGACAGTCGGTTTCGTGGGTCTCGGCGCGATGGGGCAGGGCATGGCTGCCAGCCTGCTGCGGGCGGGCCATCGGGTCCGGGTCTGGAACCGCTCCCCGCAGCCGGTCGCCACGCTGGTCGCCCAGGGCGCCTCGGCAGCCGACAGCCTCGCTGACGCGTTCGCCGCCGAGGCGGTCGTCTCCATGCTGGCCAACGACCAAGCGGTCGAGCAGTTGCTGCTGGACCCGGCGCTGCTGGCCGGCGCGAAGGCCGCCGTGCACGTCAACATGGCGACGGTCTCGATCTCGCTTGCCGAACGGGCCCAAGCCCTGCACACCGAGCACGGCATCGGGTACGTCGCCGCGCCCGTCCTCGGCCGACCCCAAGTGGCCGCAACCGGCGAACTGAACATTCTCGCCGCCGGCGACGCCACAGTCTTGGCGAAGGCGGCACCACTGCTGTCCGCGATCGGCCGCCACACTTGGCATTTCGGCGCCCAAGCGAGCCATGCAAACACCGCCAAGATCAGCACCAACTTCCTGATCGCCTGTGCCATCGAGTCGATGGCCGAGGCGTGCACCATGGCCGAGGCCAACGGCGTTCCGCCCGCCGACCTGATCGAGATGCTCACCGGCACACTCTTTCCCGGGCCGATCTACTCCGGCTATGGCGCGATGGTCGCCGAACGCCGCTACGAACCAGTCGGCTTCCGACTGCCGCTCGGCCTCAAAGACGTCAACCTCGCCCTCACCACCGGCGCCGCGGCGAACGTCCCGCTGCCGTTCGGCAGTGTGCTGCGCGACGCCTTCCTCGACGCCCTCGCACACGGCGACAACCACAAGGACTGGGCCGCCGTCGCCGCCGTGGCTCGCCGCCGGGCGGGGCTGCCCGAGTAGCTCTCACGAGCTCGTCACCCAGTTGTGTTCCTCGGCTATGTGCTCGACCAGCTCCGCGACGCTGATCACGGGCCTTCAAGCTCCCATTTCTCAATCAACGATGCGCTCAGGTGACCGCGGGCCGCAAGCTGGGCGCGCGATAGGCCGGCGCGCTCGCGGATTTCTCGTAAAACAACGGCTGCGGCCGCTCTTGGCCTTGCGCCGGCGATGGGTCTGCACAGCTCGTCCAACCACCACGACAACCGGAAAGCAGCGCGATGCACTGCGCAGAGATCGGCTACGAGTATGGGTTGTGACCAGCGAAAAATGGTCCTTCGAGACCGATCCGCGCGCGGGACACCGACGAATGCGCCTACGAGGTCGAGGTGTACCAGGCCGATGACGGGTCGATCATCGACATGTGGGGCGGCGCCCTGATCCGCGAACCCACGGCCCCCCCGACCCGGAATGAGGCCAGACACCACCGCAGTTCCGGGCGATGAGCCACGCGGAGGTCACCCAGTTGCTCGATACGCAATGGTGTCCGCGCAGGAACCCGACGCCGCTGGTACAGCTGTTCGCCCAGGGCTACCGACGATGAGTGGGGCTGAGGTCGTAGGCAGGTGGGCTGATGGTGGGCCGCACTCCTGAGCATCGGGATACCCAGTGTTCTGGATGCGTGATGCTGTTCGGCCGGAGTGCGCAACCGCTATCCGCTTCCGGTTGTCCGACACGATCCCCGTCTAGAAGTCACTGATCATGCAGTGATCATTCCTCGGTGGCGGGTTTGTTTGCCGGTGGCGGTGAGGTGGTAGCGGCCGTCGATCTTGTGGGACCGGTAATGGATCGCGGGGTCGGTCACGACGGCCCGGTCGAGTGGGCTTGCCAGGATGCTGTCGTTCAAGATCTGCATCAGGCGGAAGATCAGCGCCGGCGGGAACTTCACCCTCGACACAGCCGGTTGCCGCACTATCGGCCGACCGGCGTCGTCGACACCCGGGTCGGTCGGCAGGTACACGAGGAAGTCCAGAGTGAAGTCGGTCCGGTTGTACCAGCAGGTGAACCCGTTGGCTCAACGCCTCCGGCACGATCACCTCGACATCGGCCTGCGGCCCATGCGGTTCGCTCATCCGCGACCACCTTTCACCGGTCGACGAAAGGGGACACCACCCACATCGTGTTTCGCCTGGGGAGAAACCGCACCGCAGGCGGATGGCCGAACTGGTCGGCGTCTACGACGCTGTCGCGGTGCCCCGCACCGCCTCCGACGTCATCGCCCGCCCCGGCGCAGACGGCTACCAGCAGCGGGCACGCGGCTCGGAAGCGGCCGGTAAGTGGCTGACCGCCTCGATCGCCGAGGACGCCGCGACGGTGATCGCCGCCGGATCTCGATAGCGACCCCGTGTCGGTATCAGCCTCGGCGGCCTGCTACACACACCGACCCGGCGCGGACGATGTCATCGCGAGACATGGACGCGGTTTTCCGCGCTCAACATCCAGGCCTGCTTCTCGAGCTGGTCGATGATGGTGTGCAGCAGGTCGGAGGTGGAGGGGTCCTCGGCGTCGACCTCGTCGTGAACCTCCCGCAGGACTCCGGCGGTGTGACGCAGTTGCGCGGTAACCACGTCGACGATGACGCTGGTGTCCAGTTCGCCTGGGTCGATCGCGGGCTGGTCGGCAGCGGCAACGGTCCGGGGGCGTCCATCCGGCACGGTGTCGAGTGCACGCATGCGTTCGGCGATGGTGTCGCTTGCTCCGCGGGCGTCATCGACGATCTCGTCGAGCTGCAGGTGCAGGTCGCGGAAGTTGTGGCCGACGACATTCCAGTGCGCTTGCTTCGCATTCAGGTGAAGCGCGATGAGGTTGACCAGAACGCGCTGCAGGTGTGTGGCGAGGGTAGTGGAGGCGCGGAAGCCATTGGTTGAGTCGAAGCTGGACATGATGTTCTCCCTTCGGTGCGAGAGCGGACTATTCGAGCCACAGGTTCGAGGCCGACTTCGACGGAAGTGGTCAGAGGCCTAGACATATCAGCGGTGACGAGCGCGGCGTTGACGGTGCTGCGGCGACAGCATATCGACGCCGTAGATCGAGGGCGATACCTCCGACCAAACAGAGTCTAGGCCGGTAGCGGGAGTCCCGAACCCGACACGGTCTCCGATATGGAATCGCGACACTTCCCCCAACCAGTGTGCCCATGTGGCCGAAAGATTATGCGGTGTGATCAAACCTTTACCGATCAGTATCTTGGCAGCAACTGTCGCCTATCGGTCGAAGTAAGGAAATCCGAAATACAACGTTACGTCGAGATCGCTTCCGCACTCCGCGTTCCACACCCACCACGCTGCGGCACGTGGGGCCCACTTTCGAGAAAAGTCACGTTAAACGGTTTCACTATGACCGAACAGGTATCTGGAGCGGGCTGTCGCTGCGCCTGGATGTAGTCGGCGATGCCCTGCAGGTCGGTGGCCGGGCTGATGATGACGCCCACCGGGACGTCGATGTCGAAGATCTCGTGCAGCAGGTTGGCGAAGGTCAACGCGGACAACGAGTCCCCGCCCAGATCGCTGAACTGCGCATCAGGACGCAGATCGCCGGCCGCCGCGCCGAGCAGCGCCGCCGCAGCCCGGCTGACCCTCTGCAGCACCGGCTGGTCGGCGCCAGCGCGGCGCAGTCGGCGTAGCTCGTTGTCCTGACCGTGGGCCAGATCGGCATACAGCTGCTCCAAACTCGGGCCGTAGTGTTGCTCGAGCTTCGGGCGCGCCAACTTGCGCGTGCCGGTGGTCAGCAGGCCGTTTTCCTGGCTGAAAGGCGTCGTCTCGATGATGAAGTCGCGGGAGATTTCGTAGGACCGCAACCCGGCCTCTTTCGCGAGGTCCTGCAACGACTCGCTGATCCGTGACTCCAGCGATTCGGTGTCATAGCCGGCCAGTGCCTCCTCGGTGGGCACGATCACCGCCAACAAGTAGGGGCGTGCACTGTTGCCGTAGAAGTAGATCTGCCGCACCAGCGGGCTGTCAGCGAACACTGCCTCCAGCTTGGAGACCGCGACAAACTCGCCCTGAGACAACTTGAGCACATTGTTGCGCCGAGCGAGATAAAGGAGCTGGTCGGGACCGGTCTCGGCCAGGATGTCGCCGCTGCGGTAGTAGCCATCGGCATCGAACACCTCGGCGGTGACGTCCGGCCGTCGGTAATAGCCGGCGAACATCTCCTCGGATTTGACCAGCAGCTCGCCGCGGGGGTGGGGCTGGTCGGTGTGGAAGTACCCCAGATCCGGGACGTCGACCAGCTTGTAGTCGATCACCGGCGGACGCTGCACACGGCCGTCGATGTACACGAATCCGTCCTCGGTGGAGCCGTAGCCTTCCCACACGTGCAGGTCGAGGAACTGTTCGACCCACGCCGCGAGCTCCGGTGAGAGGGGCTCGGAGCCCGTCATCGCCGATACGACCCGTCCGCCGAGCAGGTTCTGCCGCAGCTCCGCCACCACCTCGGCTTCCACTGCCGCCTGGTCGGCGCCGGCGACAGACCGCCGGTCCAATTCGCGTTGGTACTCACCGAACAGCATCTCCCAGATTCTCGGCACGAACATCAAGTCGGTCGGGCGCATCAGTGCCAAGTCCTCCAACCGCCAAGTCCTCCAACAGGGTCGACAGGTCGCTCTTGGCGGCGAAATAGGCCGTGCCGCCGCAGCCGAGCGATGCATACACGATCTGCCGGCCCATGGCGTGGCTCATCGGCGTGAAGTTGAGCGAGATGGACGCAGCGCCATCAGGCCAGGGCGATCCGCGCGACCGGCGCCAGAAGTCGGCGACCAGCCGTTCGGGATACATCGCACCCTTGGGTGCGCCGGTACTACCGGAGGTGTAGACCAGCAACCACACCGGGTCGTCCTCGACGGAAACGAACACCGGCGCGGCGGGAAGCCGTGCACCGCGCGCGACGACATCGGCCAGCGTCTCCACAACCACTGGGCTGGCCGCTTCGGCCAGCCGGGCACGAGCGGCTTCCACCGCCGCGCGGTGGTCGTCCACCTCGGGCCGATGATCGAACACGACCAGCCGAGCGGGAGCGTGGCCGGTCAACACCAGGTCGACGGCAGTGGACAGGTAGTCGATGCTGCAGGCGATCACGGCCGGCTCGGTCTCGGCGACAATGAGCCACAGCGTCGCCACCGGCGCCGGTCTGCAGCGGAACCGACACCGCCCCCAGGCGCATCAACGCCATATCGACCGTTGTGTAGTCCACGCTGGTGAAACCCAGGACACACACGCGATCACCGGGCCGCACCGGGTCATTCGACCAGGCGGCGGCGATCGCGCCGACGCGGTCCCACACCAGCGCGTAGGTGATGGTCTCGAATCGGGGCGGCAACTCAGCCCAGGTGCGGCCGGTGGCCGGGTCCGCAACCAACCGCACCGCACGCGCTCCGAGCGCGGGCCGGTCGGCGTAGCCCTCCATCACAGTCTGCACAAGCTGCGGCAGCCGCAGCCCGGGCCGCCGGATCGCCGCGGAGATCGCCTCCTCCGGGCGGGCATCGGCGAACTGCGTGTCGGTAGCAGACAAGCTCTGAATGCGGCGCGCGAGCCCTCCTTACCAGTACCGGTAGACATCGAAACCTCCTCTTCGAACGAAATTTTCGGAGGCCGACGGCGTTGTCGGTCACAGGCGCAGCAGTGACCGAGCCGATTCGAGAAAGCCAGCCGGGCTACGAACCCGGATCGAACTCGATCACGTGGTCAGCGAAGCGGGGGCGCGCTGCGACTGCGGATTTCGGTGACGCCGGTGATGCCGATGCCGTCGTTCAAGGTGACGACCGACCGACTCTCGCCCCTGGTCAGATCCGTGCGGGCCTTGTGCCCGTACGGCGCTCATGACGCCGAGCGTGACGTCACCGTGCCGACGAACGGCGACCCAACCATGCGGCGTGATGGCTGATCGGCATATTCAGCGACGCGCAACACGCAATGACGCAACAGATTGTGCGACGGCAACTTTGGCCGTGTGGGTATCGTGCATCGAGTTGACCATCACAAAGTCGTGGATGATTCCCCCGTACGCCGACGGGGACCAGCTTGTCGTTGACGTCGACTATCGCGCGATCCACCGTGCCCAGAGGTCGTTACCGGCTACTGGACTCCGAGACCGGCCCGGAGGAATTGGTCGAGTACACGGAAGAACAGTAGTGGTTCGTCGAGTTGGGGAAAGTGGCCGGCGTTGGGAAAGATCTCGATGCGACTGTGGGGTACTTCACGGCGGAGGTTGTCGGCATGTGAGGCGGGAATCGTTCTGTCCCTGCCACCCCAGACCAACAGCGACGGAATCGTTTCGAATTTCGAGAGATGATGTTTGGCGCTGACCGTCTGTCCGCGCAATCCCACGACTGCACGGGTGGATGCCAGAAACGCTGCTCTCGAAGACTTGTCCGACATAGTCTCGAGCCGTCGCCACGTTTCGGTAGCGCCGCGACTCGGTTGCACTGAAAACCCGAGACGTCCCAGTCGTCTGAGTGCCGTCTCGGTGTTGCGCCGGACCCAGTCGGAGGCCAGGATCGGCAGCACCACTTCACTTCCAGGCAAGGTGGCCGCCTTGAGGAACAAGCTCACCTCGGGCCCGAGGCCCCCGCTGCTCACCAGACACAGCCGATCGACTCGCTCGGGAAAGAGGTATGACAGTTGCATCACGATTCCGCCGCCGAGGGAATGCCCCACAAACGCTGCTGTGGGAATCTGCAGATGATCCATCAAGTCGCGGAGAGTGGCGGCGTGGGAGCTCAGTGAGTAGTCACCAGCGGGTTTGTCCGACTGTCCATGTCCGAACAGGTCGGGTGCGATTACTCGATGCTTCTTGGCGAGCTTTGCGATCTGCGGCATCCAGGACTCGTGCGAGCCGAGCAGACCGTGCACCAACACTGCCGCGGGTCCGTCACCGACGTCGACGAACTTGAGGACGTCGTTGTGCAGGACCACGGACTCGAGTTCGTAAGGCGACATCGTGCCCTCTTCCGTCGCTGTGTTCGACCAACAGAGCGTCCGGATCGGCCTGCGCCGCTGCCCCGGCTGCAGCTTCGACTGCAAGACACCACTCGCCCTAGTGGGAAGCGGAGTGCAGAGCGACGGCCGAACACCACACCCATCCATCTAGACCTGCTTATCTTCTCACGTGCGTGCGGTAGTCACCGCAACAGTTCGCCGACCCCGACATACTGCTCAGCCCCAACAGCCGAGCTCAATTCCGACTCGTCACCGACACACTCACCCCCTTGCCGCCGGAGCGGACCAGATATTTGCGCCGATAACGTCGCTTTGGGGTAGACCACAAAATGACACTCAAAGTGGCCAACCGACACCATTTCCGGCTCTTTCTCCCGTAAACGTTCAGTTGTTTGGCCGGGACGTCGTGGCTGCGGCGGCGAGGGCGTCTTCATCGACGCGCCAGTTTTCGTAGCCGCGTTCGTGGTCGGGGAGCGTGTCCAGCAGTCCGGCGTGACGCCGTCGGTGAACTGCCGTGGGTTCGTGCGAGCCTAGCGGTTCGGGCTGCTCTGCCGGTCCGGCTGCTGCTCGAGTTCGTCTGCTCGAGTTCGTCGCTGAGCGGGTGCTCGGCGACGGTGGCGTAGCGCAGTGCGGTGGAGGGCTCGATGTAAAACACCAGCGACAGGTGCAGCGGGTCGGGCCGGTGAGGTCGCGGATGCGCTCGCCGCGAAGCCGAACAACAGTGTGAGCGCCCCAGCGGCCCGGCGAGAACCCGGAACGCGACAGTGGCACCGCGCAGCGGCCGGTACGTAACCTGGGGCCCGGTCGCGGACGCGGACGGGCCCAGCCGCCGTGTTATGCCATGACGGAACGTTTGTCCTTCGGCAGTGCCTCGATCATCGATCGTGGAAGGTTCAGTGTGTCGGCGCTGACCTGTGATGGTGTATTGGCCATCCACTGGGTGGCCGAGATGTCCTTGAACAACGGGTTGCGAAACATTTCCAGGAATTTCAGTGGCTCGTCTCCGAGGTTCTCGATGTAGTGGCCGTAGGCGAAGGGGACGTAGCCGACGTCGCCAGCTTGGAAGTCGAATGTCCGATTCAGTCCAGAGCTGGCGAAGACTCCCATGCGTCCGAAGCCGGAGATGTAGTACTGCCATTCGTCGTCGGTGGGGTGCCAGTGCAACTCGCGTAGGCCGCCGGATTCGATCTCGACCAGTGCGGCGGCGATGGTGGTCGCAGCGAAGTTGGAGTGGTCGGCGATGCGGACGCGGCCGCCGGGGAACTCCAGGGGTCGTTGGGTAAGCAGGTTGTGCTTGAACGTGCGTGGTACGTCGCCGGTCGGGCTGAACACTCGGTCCGCTGTCAACTGGCGTGGGACTTGGCCTTGAAAGATGTACTTCTCCTTCTCCGGCAGGTGGTCCAGTTGCTCGGGTCGCCAGCCGAAGTTCTTGGCCAGCACGTTCTTCGGCGTGTGCGCGAAGAAGTCGCTGATCATGAACGTAGAGTTCTCGGAGAACTCACCGTCGTCGAAGACGAGTAGGAATTCCACACCCTCGGCTAGGGCCTGGATGTGGTGCGGGACGCCCTTGGGGAAGAACCACAGGTCACCTTGTTCCACATCTTCGAGAAAGTTGCGGCCCTCGTGGTCCACCGCGCCGATGCGGCAGCTGCCCTGCAGTACGTAGCCCCATTCGGACTGTTTGTGCCAGTGCATTTCGCGGTAGGCGCCCGGGTTCAGCTTCATGTCGACGCCGGCCAGAGTGGTCGCGACCGGCAGTTCGCGCTGGGTGACCTCCCGTGTCCGTAGCTATTCACCTGGGGTGGTGAGGTTTTCGGTGGTCGGTGTGGTATGCGTGCGTGGTTATGGGGCGGCTGCGGGTGTGAGGGCAGGCGGTAGCCACGGACCGGTGGTGAACAGTTGGGTGAGGGCGTCGAGTTTGTCGAGGCCCCATTTATGGGCGGTGTCGAGGTAGGAAGTGACGATCGCGAAGTCGGTGATTCCCTGCAAGGTTCGCCATGCTCCACCACTGGTTCGTTGCTGTATTTTGACTGGTCGGAGCGTTCTTTCGGCTTCGTTGTTCGAAAACGGGACGGTCAGGTCGGTCGCGAACCGCAAGATCATGTCTTCGTAGCGGGTGAACCGGGCCACCAGCTTGCGGGCGTCGGCGGCCAAGGTAGTTTTCCGGTCACGGTTGTCGTCGCGGCCCAGCCCGATCGCACCGGCGTAGGCGCGGCGGATCCCGGTGAGGGTGTCGGCGTCGAGAGCCGATGCCTCAGCGGCGCGGGCCCGGCCAGCGGCGGTGTGGGCGTCGAGCAGGCAGTCGATCATCGCTTTCGCCCATACCTGCCCGGCTGGATCGGCATCGTGGATCGACCGCAAGTCGCGCAGCAGGTGCGCACCGCACCACGCGTGGGCCGCTTTGAGGTGCGCGTACCCGGCGTAGCCGTCGCGGACCAGTACCCCGGTGAACTCGCCGAGCACACCACCGGCATCAATATCGTCGGCGGAGCGGCCACCGACGTGCATCAACGTCAGATAGTCGGTGCAGGCGACGTGCACGTACTTCAACTCCGCGGCGGCGCGGCCGGTGGTTTCGTCGGCATGCAACACCGGCGCGGTGGCCAGCAGAGTTCGCATGTGGACGGAGAACTGTCGTTCCAGCAGCCGCGCGGCGCGGCCACGCACCCCTGCCAGCCAGCCAGTCGAAATATCGAGGCCGCACAGTGCGACGAACAGATCCCGGCTCCGCCCGATCGGTAGGTAATGCCCGCAGGTCAGCAACGCCGCCCGGGCCAGAGCCACCGGCCCGATCCGCACCGGCGACCCCGCCGCCGCGATCACCGCGACATGCTCGGGTGCCGCATCGGCCCAGTCACCGGCAGTCACTGTCCCGCACCCGCATTCGCGGGCGATACGCCGATACTCGGTGATCACCGGCGCCGCCGCCGGTGCCGTGTCCACGACCTGGCGGCGTTCGCAGGCGACCTCGGCGGCACCGTCGAGCGAACACGAACACCCCTGGCAGCGGGGCGGTTCCAACCGGATCGTGTGGTTCGGGTCATCGTGCAGTGGCCGCGACGTGCCTGCCGAGCCTTTCTGCTTACCCGCCGACCGCCCCGACCGGGTCCGCGACGACCGCTTCTTGGCCGGTTTCTTGTCATAGGGCGAGTCCGACCCCGACGACCACCCCGAGTTCGACGAATCCGCAGCCAACCGCCGCTCCAGCACTGCGATCCGATCCGCCTGCGCCGCAGCCTGTTCGGACTGCGACCCCACCAGCGCCTTCAACTCTGTGTTCTCCGAACCCAACTCCACATTCGCGGCCCGCAACTCCGCATTCGCGGCCCGCAACTCCGCGTTCTCGGCCAGCACCACCCTCACCTGCGCCGTCAACTCGGCCACCCGCTCAACGAGCTGCTCAACCGACGACGCTCCAGACACCCCGCCACTATGCCCGACAGGCCATCACAATCCAACCGACACGCCATCAAACCCCAAGGGGGACAGCTGAATAGCTACCCGTGTCCAGCCGCCCTCCTCGATGCGGGTGTGTGCCATGGAGAATGAGAACTTCATGTTCGGCAGCGTTCCGCTGTCGGTCTCCGGCGGGGTGATCAGGTCGGGGTTCTGCCGGTCGAGTTCGATGTTTCGTGGACCGGTGTCAATGCCGCCCTTGCCGTTGCGCTGGGGCTGAGGAATTCCATCGTGAATGCGGTCTGTCTCCATGTGAGCCCATCCCTTCGCCGGACCAGAGGCCCATGACCGGCCGGTCGCGGTAGAAACCGATGAGCAGAAAGACCGCAACGGGCACGCCGAGTTTATCGAGTTTGTATTGCCCGAGTTTGTATTGCCCGAAATTGCATCTCCCACAGCGGGCGTCCGTGGTCTACTTGCCTAGAACAACAGCCAGTCGCTGGTCGCGAATCCTGCGCTGGTTCCGGCACCGACGCCAAGCAAGGCCGCACAAATAGCGAAACCGCGCACTCCGACGATCCACCTAAGGGTATTCATCCCAGGCAGGTATTCAACGATCACGGCAGGTGTCGGAGGATCCATATCGCGCTCCCGGTGCGGCCCATGTCCAGCTGCTCGACCGTGCGGTGTGTTCACACATAACAGCGACATCGGGCTGGGAGCGGGACAGAACGAACCAACCAACTCCGAGCCAAACCACGCACCGTAACCAAATAACGGGAAGTGAACGATGTCCAGGTCGTCTGGCGCATGCGGCTGGAGGCCAGGCGCGGGTAGGGTGCCGGACATGAGGGCACTGCTCACCGGGTTCGGCTTGGCCGCAACACTTTTCGCCACCGCTTGCCCTGCTTCGGCAGCCATCCCATCGGTCCGGGGCCGTCGGGGAACTATCGGGTGGAGCCGCAGCCGCAGGGCTGTCACTATGTGGTCGCCGCCGACGGTGCGACGCTCCCCGATCCGGCTGCACGCCGGGCGCACTGAATCCGCTTGTCACCCAAGATACGTTGGCGACTACGATCTGCAAATCCGGTTACACCAAGTCGATTCGCCCGCCGGAATCCATCACCGATCAGGAGAAGAAGGACAGCGCGCGAGGGTACGGCTACACCGGGTCACTAGCTGATGCCGAATTCGACCATCTCGTCCCGCTCGAACTCGGCGGCGACCCCAACGACCCACGGAATCTGTGGATCGAACCCGGCCGCTCGACCAATCCGAAAGACCGCGTCCAGGACACACTGAACGAGCGCGTTTGTTCCAGCGCGGTAGCGCTGGCGACGGCGCAGGACGCAATCGCCACCGATTGGACCACCGCGCTGGATGTCACACGGTGATCACGATCCCGCGCTGGTGACGACCCATCCCGCGCGGAACCCAGTCGCCGAACATCAGACACGCACTCGCTCCCCAGCGCGGGGTTCTAGCTCATGTGTGACACGTCGACCCGGTTTGGTCGTCGTCCGCGGGTGGCTGCCGACTATCGAGTTCCCAGTGGATCGGGCGCGGTGTCGGTGGCATCTTCGATCGCGGTCTCAACGGTGGTCCCCTCGATCATGGCCACGCGACGCTTGTTTCGGTAGTTGTAGGCGATGCCGATGATCAGGATCGCCAGGAGTGCGGCTGAGGTGCCGTAGGTGCCCAGTGCGAGTCCGCCGCTGGCGTGGGGTTTGGACAGCCAGTCGCCCACGGTCGCGCCGAGCGGACGGGTGAGGACGAACGCCATCCAGAACAGCAGTACGCCAGAGATATTGGTGAGGTAGTGGGCGGTGAGGATCAGCGCCATGACGACGGCGATCAGGAAGCCGCTGCCCCAGTAGCCGAGGCCTGAGCTGTCGGACAGGTAGTCGCCGAGGGAGGTGCCGAGAGTATTGGACAGCAGGATCGCGGCCCAGTAGAGCAGTTCACCACGGAAGGTGGTGATGTTGGCGACGTCGAAGCTCTGCATGCTGAACTTCCAGATCGTGAAGACCAGAGCCAGCCCGGAAATGAGCAGCACCGCGCCCGCGCCGTAGCCGAGGCCGCCCTCGGTAGAGGTGTCCGAGCCCGGTCCGCGGTTGATGAGATCGGACATGGTCGTGCCCGCCGTGCTGGTGGCCGCGATGACCGTCCAGTAGAGCGCGGGGTGGAATCGGCGGACCCGTAACTGGGTCAGCACACTGACCGCGAAGATGACCAGGAACACCAGCGATGCCTGCGCGTAGCCGAGTTTCAGTGTCTGCGCCAGCAGATCACCGCCGGTCTCGCCCAAGGTGGTCGCGGCGATCTTGAGTACCCAGAACATGACCGTGATCTGGGGAAGTTTGTAATCGACGAGCAGACTCCGAGCCGCATGTTTCACCATCGGTGCTCTCTTTCTCCGGTGCCGACACCCTTGGGCGCGGAGTCTGTCGAAGAGCCGCTGAGAGCACGCTGAAAGTGTGTGGCCGCTCACGGCGGAAGAGCACCACCAGCTGGTCAGGTGACGTCGAGGAGCCGGTATCCGACGCCGCGGATGGTTTTCGATGCTGGCCAGTCCGAACGGGGCATCAATTTTGCGACGGAGGTAGCCGATGTAGACCTCGACGACGTTATCGGCGCCTTCGTAGTTGGCATCCCAGACCGAGCGCAGCATGTCGAACTTGGTGACGACGTCGCCCTTGTGGCGCAGCAGGTATTCCAGTACGCCGAATTCGCGCGGGGTCAGCGACAGTTCGTGTCCTGCGCGGCTGACACTTCGCCGCGCCGGATCCAGGGCGAGGCTGCCCGCAGTAAGTACCGCGGGTCGCTCCGAAGCGCCGCGGCGCACCAACCCGCGCAGTCGGGCGATGAGGATGATGAAGGAGAAGGATTGGTGAGGAGGGTGGCGTCGCGGCAATCCTTCGGACAGGTCCGCAACGCCTACATCCGAGTGGTTAATCGCGCCAATGGCGCCGAGCTGGCCTGCACCGACAACGAAGACTTCCTCTACACCGTCTCCATAGGTTGGTTCTGCTGGTCTATAGGTGTTCACACATCGCACCGCCCATCGGGCACAAAGGCACCAGACCAGAACAGCCGCGCCCCCGCACAGTCGGCCACCCGGCGGGTCGAGATCCTCGCCTTATCAGGCTTGGCCTCCGATGAGTATCTGTGTGAACACCACTGCTTGGACGATCATCGCGGCTGTGCCGACGATGCCGAGGACGAGTCCGACCATAACTTGCGCACGGCCGCTCAGGACGCCGCCGGATCGGTTGATGTCGATGAGGGCTTGTCGGCTCATCGCCCAGGCGATCGGTGCGCAGATTCCACAACAGGCCAGTCCGAGCACGCCCAGAATCAGAGCAGTCGAAGCACGTGGATGCTCGATCGGTCCGCCGATGGGCTTTCCGTACGCGTCGATCGAGACCCCGAGCATGCTTCCCGCTTGGAACCCATAGGGATCCATCATTCCTCGACGCTATAACGCGGTATCCTCCCCGCACTGTTGCCCGCATCCCCGGCGAGACCTTCAAGCTGCCGCAGGCGTCAACAGTGCTGGAATGCCGCGCACCTGAAAACACAGCCGCTAACTCGCGGCACACGGCTGGTCACGACCCAAAACATCCGAACCTGCCCGGCGACGACCTGCATACTCAGGTTGGGTCCGATGTCCGCCGCGGAGATCCGCGAACTCCTCACCCGCTCTGTTCGACATCCGGCCCGGGCCCGCCCGGAACGCCGACCGGAGCCAGAGTCGATCTAGGCCGAGCACCTCCAGGGTCGCGAAGGTGCCCGAAATTTGCGGTGGCGCATCTCAGCCTTCCGCCCAGACCGTCGCAATCGCCGATCGACGACGTACCGGGTCGCGCCACTACATTTTGGCGCGTACGCGGACACTGGCTGCCCTAGTTCACGCCTTGGGGCGGCGGCATGCCAGGCTGTGATCACCAACGCGGTTACTGCGATGTGTGAATCCCGGTTTCCTGGCCCCAACGGTTGATGCGTGCTTCGAGAGGTTGCAGGCGACCGCTGTAGATGTTGTGCAGCTGTTCGCGTGCGGCGGGTCGTGCGAGATCGATGTCGTCGACCGTCATGGCGATCATCTGAAGTTCGCTGAGGAATTGGTCTCGCTGGTGCGGAAGGCTCGCCTTCTCCGCCGGTGCGAGGCGGGGGTCGTGCAGCAGGTCTTCGTGCTTGCGACGGATCAGCTCGTCGGTCGTGTCGATCTCCTCACGCAGCCACCTCCAGTACTCGTTCGGAGTATTCCCGACGGTCAGGATTTCGCGAATCACCGGAACCTGCACTACTTCCCGGATCAGATCGTTGAGCTTCTCGTTGGCCCTTCGCCAGGCGACAAAATCGCCGGTGCTGCAGGCGGCCAGTGCCTCCGTTCGAATATTGTCCTGGCGGAATCGGAACGGTTGCCCATCGGCCGGTCGATCGCGTTCGAGCAGGATGACGAGCTGGGTGAGCGAGGCCATCCGGTCCTCGAATTCCGCCAGCGGCGGTTCCAGGTAGGCTTCGGGGCCCTCGCTTTCCTGCAGCGTTTGCAGGATGGTCTCGGCCTCGAGCAGCATATGGTGTGCCTTCGCCTGATCCTGGGTGCGAACGATCAACCCCTCGAGAGCGGTCAACCGCTGCTCGAGTTCAGGTGCGGCCTTGGCAGATTCGACCTCGTGCACCTCCGGGCGCACCTGCCGCCAGGCAGCGTGGGCCCGGGCGGTCCGTGCCTGGATCTCCTCCCACTCGGCGACCTGCCGGACGGGGATCTCGATCACCGCGGTCGCGGTCCGGTCCAGGTGCGGCAGCCGGACCGAGGCGTGGATCGCCCAGCCCGGGGCGAATTCGAGGGTGAGCTCGACCGCGGTCCCGGGTGGGACGTCGTCGGGGAGGTCGTGGATCTGCACCGACCCGATCGGGATCCGTCCCTCGTAGAGACGCACCCGCAAGGCTGAGCCGGCGCGCGCGGTTTCCAGGCGGTGGTACGCGCGATGCGGAATCTTCGTGCCCGCCTTGACCACTCGGTCCAGCCGCCCGTCCACCAGCTCGACCGAGAAGTCGTGGGCGAGTACGTCTCCAGCCAGGTCGGGCACCGCTGGCGGGCTGTCCGGTCGCGCTGTGAGGTGGCCGGTGTCGACTTCGCGGCCGTCGACGAGAACTCGTACGGTGAACGAGCTTTCGCCGTCGGCGGCCAGTGGCACGTCGATGAACAGGAAAGCACCGTCGTCGCCGGTGATCTGCTGCTCGAGGGGTGCACCGTCGGACGGTTCCACGACGACGGAGATCTGCTGTCCAGCGGTGACCGGTAGCAGTACGTGCCCGGCGATGTCGACCGAAGCCCCTTGGGGCACTAAGTTTTCCAGCTCCAGCATGGTGCTTCGGGTGCCCTGGCTCGTGGCCTTCAGTGCCGCACCCACCGCGATCACCAGTTCGGGATGGAACAACCGTGGTGCGGTACCGAAGCGCTGCTCCAGCAGCCGCCCGACGAGCGGAATCCGGGACGACCCGCCGACCAGGACGATCTCGTTGAGATCGGTGTCGGTGACCCGGGCCTTGGACAGCGCCTCGGTGCAGTGGTCGAGCGTGCCGCGCAGGAAGTCCTCGATCATCCGGTCGAAATCGTGCCGGCCGAGGGGGAGATTGATGTTCATCGGCAGCCCGGAACGATCCACCAAATCCTGGCTGATGATCTCGGTCTCGGTCTCCCGCGACAGCTCGTGCTTCGCGGTCTCAGCCAGGCTGAGCAGCCGGGCCAGCAGCTCGGCGTCACGTGGTTCGTTCGGCCGGAAGCCGAGGTCGTAGCCGGGCAACTGGGCGATCATCCAGTCGACGATCGCCTGATCGAAGTCGTATCCGCCGAGATACCGGTTGCCGTCGAAGGAGCGGCTGCTGAAGCCTCCTGCGGGATCCCAGGTCACCACCGACGTGTCGAAGGTGCCGCCGCCGAGGTCATAGATGAGAAACCGGCTCGCCTCGGACTCCGGCTGGCGGTATTCGTGCATGTGCGCCAGTGCCGCGGCCACCGGCTCCATGAGCGTCTCGACCACCTCGAGGCCGGCTTCCGCGCCGGCCTGTGTGGTCTGGGTCTTGGCGCTGGTTTCGAAGTAGGCGGGCACGGTGATGACCGCCCGGTCGATCGGCATGCCGATCGCATCCTGCGCCACCGTCTTCAGATGGCGCAGCAGATGCACCGAAGCTTGGAGCGGGGTGATCGTCGCGTGCCCGGCGGTGACCGGTTGATCGGTGCCCATATTGCGCTTGAAGAACATGGCAGGCGGCGAACCAGGAAGCCGCGCTTTACGTTTGGCGAGCGCTCCAACCTGTGGGGTGCCGTCGGGGGAGATCCACACCGCCGACGGAGTCGTCAGCGACAGGTCGGGATTGGTGACGATGAGGGCCCCGCCGAGAGGTCGCAACCGGCGGCGGTCGATCAGCGCCTGCTTGTTCGGGATGTCGGCGTCAGCGGGTACGGCGACACAGCAGTTCGTGGTGCCGAGGTCGATTCCGGCCACAATGGTCATTCGGCGTCTCCTGTTCAGCGCAGGGCGTTGAGGTCTGGTCCGAGCGCGGACGGCAGCAGCCGCGGCAGGACTGTGTAGTCGAGCGGTATCGTGTTCTCCGGCATCGGCTCGTCGGTGTTGTCGGCTGCGGACTCCGCACGGTCTTGTGCTACTGCGGATTCCAGCGATTCCGCGAGCGCGAGCAGCTCGGACAGGTCGGCGATGTCGGGGCCGGCCGGCACCGGCCGGTGGGTGAGTAGCTCCGCGGTCAGACGCGTCCCGGGGGTGCTGAGCTGTTCCTCGGCCGCGTTGATCTGTGCGGCGGTGAGAAGTTCGCCGAACAGTGGAAATCGCTTGGCGTCGAAGGATATTCGCTTGCGACGGGCGGCGACTCGAGTGCGGGCCGTCGCTGGATCGGCCGTGGGCTCGAGATCGAGGATCTGAAAGGCCGTGGCATGGTACGGGTTACGATCACGCCATTCCCAAGGATTCAGTGCTGCCATTGTTCCTGTTCCGATTTCGCTATTGGTATCCGAAGCCGTGCAGACGCACCTGGCCCAACATTTCTGCCTTGGACGCGAGTTCGTGTGCCGAGTCGTAGGGCGGTATTTCGGGCAGCCCCAGCCGAATGGCTCGCTGCAGATGTTCGGCGGCCTCGCGGCCCCCGCTGACGTGAGCTGATTTCATCAGCCGGTCATAGGCGATGAACAAAAGGCAAGTGCCCAGCCAGAATTCGTGCCGGGCCAGTTTCGCGGCGAAGGCCGCACGATCGGTTTCCGACACTCCGGTCGGCGACGTTCCGGCGGGTTGGCCGACCCGGAGGTAGGTGAGTCCGAGGCCCGCGACAATCGGCGCCACCATCTTCGAAATTCGTTCCAGCAACAGCCGGGACGGGTACATCGAATCCTGAGCGCTCTGCCGGGCCTCGACATGTTCGATACCGACATCGATCGCTGTTTCCCCGATCTGCACGTTGTCCGGGTCGATGTTCAGCCAAGCTGCGGCCATGTCCAGCGCGGGCCCGTGGTGGCCTTCGCGCGCCAGACGCCGCATCGGGACTTCGATATCGTGGGTCACTTTGGACCGTGCCCGGGCATTGGCCGCCGCGGGAAGCGGGGACATTCGAATTAGTCTCACGTGCTCGCGTGCGCGCGGAGGATGGTCCCTCCACAGCGCCCGGATCCGCGTCACATGGGGTTCGAGCAGACGCTCCGGCAGTTCCGCACGGACCTCCTCGATCGCGCGGACCACCTCGTCCGGCGTGGCATCGGCCATCACCGTGTCGAGATGTTCGCGCATCGACCGCCAGAAACCGGGGTCGCCGTACAGCCGTGCCCAATGATGCAGAGCCCGCTCCCAATGCGCGAAGGCGGCATTCTTGCCGTCGAGTTCCAGCTGGTAGGCCCGGGCGTGTTCGGCGATCGCCTGATGGTGCACGGTGATCGGATCGTTGTCGTCGGCACCGTGCTCGTCCCACAGTCGCATCGCCTGCGGTGTCCACGGGTGGGTCACGCCGTCCACTTGCAGTGCCGCCACGGCCAGCCGGGTGAATTGTGGCTGCGGGGACGAGCGGTCCATCCGTGCGGTGATCTCGCCGATGCGGGCGGCCGACTCCCGCAGATCCGCTGCCTGGTCGCCGCGCGCGTTGTCGAGCAGTTTCCGGACGTACGCGAGCAGGGCGTCTGCCTCCTCGATGCGGGCGTGCAGGGCCGCTTGTGCGGCCTTCGCGAGACTCGCGTGCGCGATCCCGCGATGGAAGGCGCTGAGTTCGGCTCCGGACTCGGCAGGTCCGCCTGGGTGTTCGTCTGCGGGGACCGACGCCGCTGACTCCTCGGCGGCGGCCTCGGCCATCGCGAACCAGATGGCCTTCGGATCGACCATTGACCGGGTGACCCAGCGGTCCTGGTATCGGTCCATCAACGCCTGCGTGCCGACCGCGAGCAGTCGGCTGTCTTTGTCGAGGAACCCGAGGATGAGATGGGCGTTCGCGATCATGTCGCGGTCGGCGTCGAATTCGGCCGGAGTGCTGAGAACCCGTCGCAGCTCGGCTCGGGCCTTCGGCAGGTTGTTCTCGCGCAGCCGAGACAAGGCAGTGATGAACGTGACCGCGACGCGGAGAGGGCGGTCCGGTAGCTGCTCTGAGGCGTCCGCCAAACGTGCGGCGGCCGACCGGCCGTGCATCACATCCGAAGCAGCCAGCACCACCTGGCGGTTGACATCGACATAGCCGGTCAGCTTGGGCAGGCTCGATGCCGGGGGCCTACTGGGAGCCGGCGGGGGTGGTCGCCGGGTGGTGTCGGACCCGACGAGCGGTTTCCGTGGGGACGTCGGACGGTCTGCCGGCGGCTTCGGCCCGGATGTGGCCTGGTTGGCCGGTAGCGTACCGCTCGGTTTCGGCTGCGGCCGTTTTTCCTTGGTGGAGTCACCGCCGAATCGCTCCGCGAGTTCGTAGCGGCGGGCCGCGGACCTTTTGTCGCCTCGCTCGGCAGCGCGATCGCCCAGCAAGCGATACCACTCCGCTCGGGTGTCCGGTCCCAGCGCGTACATGACCTGCCACGTCACCGAGGACCGCCCGCTGAACGCGTAGTCCTCGAAGTGCGTGTCGACGAACTCGGTGAGGTAGGCAGTGGCGATTATCCGGAACTCCGGTGACACGTCGGAATCCTTGGCCCGCAGGGTGTTGCCGAACCAAACGCAGAGCGTCGAGGGCCCCGACTCTCCCACACCCGACTTCATCAGCTCGGCGGCAAGGGCCCACGACTGGGCGAACGAGCCCGGATCCGGTGTGCGCAGCCAGGCGCGGAACACTGCCTGTACGGCAGCCTCGCTCGCGCCGCAGCGCTTCTTGAAGCCGGGGAGCAGCCGCATCGCCGCATCCGGGAGGACCGCGGCGGCCTCGACGAGATCGGATTGCAGCTGCTGCGTGTCCGGCGGTATCCCGGCGTCGGCTTGCTCCAGGAACTCGTCGATCATCGAAAGCCGCCGCCGCGCCCGGTCGGCGGGGCTCAGCTCGGGATCGGGCTGAGACCGACGTGCTGCGCGGTTCGGCGGCTGGTGTTGTTCGCGACGCGGCGGCCGACGCTGTTCGAGGCTCGGTGGCTGGTGCTGTACCGGGCCCGGCGGGGGGCGTTGTCCCTCGTCGTGCCGCCCGTCATCGCGCGACGACCATGGCCACTTCACTACGCCGCCACCACCATCCGAAACAATTGCCGCCCAACCTGTCTCGGCGCGAATACCGTCGGCTCCAGGTCATCGTGTGCCATCAGTCGAGACAAATTCCCCCCTCGCACACGAACTCTCACCATCCCTCCGACGCCGGGCAGCCTGGAAGCCGCCCCGAAACCGTTGGGACAGCCTATCTTCGAGACCAACGATAGCCGCATGTGAGCAGCGTTCGTCAAGACCGAAAAAGCCAGGCTCGGTCGCGGGTCTTATGAGGTTGCTGTGCCGGGCGGAGCCGGACCTGATCGACCTGCTGCGGGCCTGGGCGCCTCCGGCTGTGACCTGTGAGATGCGACGCGGCCCCGGCCCACGGGGACCGGGGTGGGGCGTCGGTAGCCGGTGAACCATACGGCATTATGCAACGCCGCTGCGGCCTCATGGAGCACATCGACATCTCCACTGCGTTGGTGGTGCTCGATCAGCGCGATCGCAAGCTGGTTTCCCGAACGGGCGTTGACCACGATATCTCCCCCTCCGAAAATGCTTGCACACTCAGCTTTCCCCACGGTAGTGAAATTGGTTGTGCAGCAGGGCTATATCCATCTGGGGAGGCCCGGATCCCCGGCCGCTCACCGCAGCCGCGTTGTCCTTCCGCGTGGACAACTGCTCAGGACAGCGGCGGGCAAGTCTGTGAGGCCGCCTGAGGCGCCGAGTCGACCGGCGTGCTGGATCTACCAACCAGCCACTGGGTTGCGGGTCATCGTCCGCGCTGAACGTCCAACGGGACTCAGCGGGAGATGATGGGCGTCAAGTACTTTCGCGCAAATGCGTTGAGTTCTTCGGTGGTGTCGAGTGCGATGGATCCGTGCGGTTGCAGGATGAGTGAGTGCACGAGGCGGCAGATGATTTCGGCGCGGGTGAGTAGGTCTGGGGCGTTCGGCAGCAGCCCGTTCTCGACGCTTGCTGCAGCGCGGCTGCTGTCGCCGCTACCGACATGGTGAAGGTGGATCCGCCTTCGGTGGTGAGTTGTGGCAGGACCCGCTCGGGTTCCAGGGCGAGCATCCGGTTGACCAGGGCGTGGGTGCGCCATCGGGTGACGACCGTGACGAAGATGTCGGCGACGAGGTCGTCGAGGTTGTGGTGGCGTTTCGGGGATCTCGGCCAGTTCGGCGAGCACCCGCGCGACCTCGCGGGTGGTGACGATTTGCACGACGTCGTCGCAGGAGCCGACACGACGGTAAACGGTGAAGCGGTCGACGCCGGCTTGGCGCGCGATTTCCTCGATGGTCGTCTTTTGATGCCGACCTTTTCGAACGATCAGCGCGGCATCGAGGATGCGCGATTCGATGGATTCGGCGGTAGCGCTGCAACGATATCCACGCCTTGCTCGCTGATGGCGCAAGGATCAGAGCCATCGGTATTCGGCTCGGCCTGGCCCGAGGGACCGTACGCGCTTCGCCCGCGCCAGCACGGCCGAGGAGCTGCTGGTCAACAACGGCACCGGCCGACGCCCCAGCCTGCTCGACGAGTGCAAGCCCTACCTCCAATAGCGCGTCAACGACGGATGCCAAGGGCGGGCGCTGTTCGAGCAGGCGTTGGAAGAGGGCCTCGGTGCGCTGACCGATCCGCCCGCCGAACTGGTGCGCCTGTTCAACAGGCTGGACAATCCGCCTGCCCGGTTCGCTGCCGAACGAGTCGAGGCCGGAAGGCGGGTATGGGTGTCGCTGTCGCCGATCGGGAGGATGACGGAGTTGACCGGCAACCTCGTCATGGCACCCGACGTCGCCGCCGCGGTCGGCGCGACCGGCCGGTTTGCCCGTGATGCGGTGCGCAGGAACCTGGAAACCCTTGCGTTCTTCGAAGCGGTCACGGTTGCGGGCGGCTTGAACCGCCATGCCGCCGGATTCAAAGACATCGTGCAGGTCGGGCTCATGCACGCCCAGGTCAGCGCAGCGCTGCGCAAGAAATGGGGCAACGACGCATTCGGCGCATTCGGCGCACCGATCTCGGTGTCATCGCTGGCACAAGGCTATCTGTCATTCGGGATCGTGCCTGTGCTGCACGACCACGCACTCGGCAATCAATGCACCATCGCCAAATTGGAAGCCGTCAGCGACTACTGGGGCTATATCACCTATCTCTTCGGCGCACCGAAGCATCAGATCCCCGCCATCGCGGAGCAGATGCTCGACTTCAGCGACTGGGTCGCAGCGCACGTCGGCGCCCCGTCTCCATGGACATCCGAGATTGCTCCGATCCTTCTCGACGCCCTGGGCGAGCAACTGATGCAGGACATCGCAGCGGACAGACGACCTCACCGACTTGTTCGAGGACCTGCGGGACGGTGCTAGCGGACACGTAATAATCCGGTTGGGCGGACATTTGGCTCCGGGTCGGCGGACATGATTTCTCCGGGTGGGCGGACATCCGAGGTCTGCGGGACACGCCTGAGCAAATGCGAAACGGGATCCCTTCGAGCGAGTTGAGTTTTGGTTGCTGAGCCAAACCAACTGACGCGTCGAAGGGATCCCGTTGACCAAGTCTGACAGGGAGATCATGGAGATTCTGGAAGCGTTCGACTTAACACGCTGCGCGCATTCGGCCGCGGAGCTGGCGGGTGTGGACGAGAAGACGGTGGCCCGGTATGTCGCGGTCCGCGACTCGGGCCACGACCCGCTGGCAAAGCTGCGGCGACCGCGGGCGATAGACCCGTTCATGGGAAAGATCGAGGAATGGGTGGACAAGTCCGGGGGCCGGGTGCGTGCGGATGTGGTGCATCAGCGGCTGACGGCGATGGGGTTCACCGGCACCGACCGCAGCACGCGGCGCGCGGTCGCAAGGGCGAAAGCGGCGTTCAAGACCGGGCACCGCAGAAAATACCGGCCGTGGCTGCCGGAGCCGGGGATGTGGTTGCAGTTCGACTGGGGTGAGGGCCCGCGGGTGGCGGGTCGGCGCACGCAGTTGTTCTGCGCGTGGCTGGCGTGGTCACGATTCCGGGTGGTGATCCCGTCGTGGGATCAAACCCTGGGTTCGTTGGTGCTAGGTGTGGACGTGACGTTGCGCCGGATCGGTGGTGCGCCAACGTATTTGCTGACCGACAACCCGAGAACCGTGACGGTGGACCGGATCGCGGGGATTCCGGTGCGGCATCCCGAAATCATTGCTGCCGGAAGACATTACGGCTGCAAGGTAGAGACGTGTGAGCCGTTCGACCCGGAATCCAAGGGCGGGGCGGAACACACGGTGAAGATCGCCAAGGCCGATCTGGTGCCGACCACGGCGAACCTGTTGGCGGAGTATGCGACGTTCACCGATCTGGCCGACGCGTGCTGGGCGTGGTGCGAGCGGATCAACGCCCGCCCGCACCGCGAGACCGGCGTGGCGCCGGTGATCCGGCTGGGGATCGAACGTGAGCATCTGCATGTGCTGCCCGCCGAGCCGCATGCGATGGCGCTCGGTGAGGAACGCCTGGTCACCGACGATCAAACGATCCGATGGGGGTCGGTGCGGTATTCGACCCCGGACGGGCACCAAGGCAGGAAAGTCTGGTGCCGGGTTGCCGGTGAGGAGTTGGTGATCACCGGGCCGACCCCGGCCGGGTTGGCTGAGATCGCGCGGCACCGGCTCTCGACGCCAGGGAACCCGCGCATCCTCGATGAGCACTATCCGCACCACGTCGGCGGTGATCTGCCGCGGGTGCGGAAACTACGGCCCCGCACCGTCGAGGAGATCGCGTTCCTCGAACTCGGCGAGGGCGCGCACCGCTGGCTGGTCGAGGCTTCAGCCTCCGGGGTGTCGAGGATCCGCGCGAAAATGACCCGCGCCCTCGAGTTGGCCGCCCTCACTAGCTCAGAGGCGGTCGAGGAAGCACTCGGGGTAGCTGCGGTCGCGGGCCGCTTCGACGACGGCGACCTGGCCGCGATCCTCGATCACCTCGCGAAGTTCTCTCGCCTCACCGACGAGACGCGCGCCGACGAGACGCACTCGGCGCAGCCGGGCACCAGTAACTGGGAAAGGTTCGGCGCATGAGCCACCCGAGGCCACCGGCGCTGCCGGAAGAGCTGGACAAGATCTGCCGCCGGATGCGCCTGCCCTATCTGCGCAAGGCCGCACCCGACGTGCTCGCCACCGCCCGCGCCCAACGCTGGGACCCCGCCGAAGTGCTGCGGGTGCTACTCGCCGAAGAGGTCACCGGCCGCGACTCGGCGACCCGGCGGATGCGACGCAAGACGGCGAATTTCCCAACTGGCAAGACATTTTCGTCCTGGCGGCCGGAGGAGTCCACTATCACCGAGGCCACTCAGAACGCGCTTGCTACCCTGGAATGGGTTGGGCGACAAGAGAATTTAGCTGTCGCTGGACCATCGGGTACTGGAAAGAGTCACTTCGTCGAAGCGCTCGCGCATTCGGCGATCGAGAACGATCTGAGGGTGTCGTGGTTCACCCTCGAGTCGCTGACCGCCACGATCGGCAAAGCCAAGGTCGACGGGTCGATCGCTCGCGCGGTCGCCCGCATCTGCAGCTGTGATCTGATCGTGGTCGATGACATCGGCATGCTGCCGGTCGGCGCCGACGCCGCCGAAGCGTTCTACCGGGTGATCGATGCAGCATACGAGCGGCGGTCTATCGCGGTAACAAGCAATATTCATCCGTCCGGTTTCGACACCATCATGCCCAAGACCCTGGCCACAGCCACTGTCGATAACCGGAGTAGGTGCGGGTTCCTTCAACCGGATTTCGCTGGTGTCAACGCATCTCAGCAGCTCTCGGCCCGTTCGATGGCCTGATCAGACATATCCGGCAATCTGCGAGTTATTACAGGAATCCTGGAGCAGCTGCTGTAATCTGCGACACCATGCCGGATTCCGGGACACGCCCACTGTCGCTCGTTCCGGCGGCCACGCCCGATGGCGATGAAACGTCTGTGGAACCGATCCTCGAGCCGGGGCTAGCAGATGTTGTCACGCTCCAGCGGCGCAAGGCCGCCGAGGTTACTGCCGACGACGAGCAGAGTTTCTTCCTGGATACAGTCGCTGAGTATCAATGGGCCAGGGACACAGCGGGTTTGGCTGCTGCCACGCTGGATGGGCTGACCAAGCCGATCATCGAGATCTGCCAGTACTACGGTTTGGTGCCGTGGCAACTGACCCCACGCCAAGTCGACAAGTACTTCGCGGGTGTCGGCAAGCGGGCACGCTCGACGGTGCGCCGCAAGATGACCCTGATCGACAGCTACTTCGCCTTCCTCGAGCAGCGGTATGCCGGTGAGATCGCCCGCAACTACGGCGTCGGCGTGGAGTCGCCGATCGACCCGTTCAACCGGCCGACCCATCGCGGCGACTTCGGGCTGCGGATACCGCCGTCCCAGCGGGCGACACGCGAATTCTTCGGCCGCTGGCGGGAATCGCTGCCGCAGTCGCGCAAGCCGGCGATCGCCCGCCGCGACTACGTCATGGGCAAGCTCACCTACATCTCCGGCGTTCGCGCCGCCGAGCTGTGCTCGGTGAGGATCGGCGACGTTCACTGGGAGTCCGGTCAATGGGGCCGATTCCTGGTGCACGGCAAGGGAGCTCGCGGATCCGGGCCTCGCCAACGCGAGGCTTATCTGTTCGAGGAAGGCCGGGCGCTGTTGTGGTGGTATATCGAGGAAGTCCGCGCCGAATTCTGCGACGACCCAGACGATTCCGAAGCCCCACTGTTCCCGTCCGAGCGGATCCCGCAGGCCGTCGCCGCGTTGAATCTGGCCACCCCCGGCATCGCGGTCACCCCGTCGACGTTCCGGCGGGCACTGAAAGCCGTCGGCCGCCGGTTTCTCACCGGCCCAGTGACCGAGCTGCATCCACATCTACTCCGACATGCCTGCGCAACCCACAACTACGAGCGGGGAATGTCGCTCTGGGAAGTACAGAAATTATTGGGACACGATCGCCCGACCACCACTGTTTCCTACCTGGCCACCGCACACGCCGACCCGGAAACCGCGAGCCTGGCAGCAGCCGGGAGAGCGGTGCAACGACTCGTCATGGACAAAGGAACCCTGCGATGAAATGGAACCTGCGCTGGGCCGCGGCCAAACGCGACATCTGGCGGCCCAGCGAGCTGATGACCGTATTCGCCGAGGTCGGCTTCACGCCATCGCTGAGCAAAGTCGCCGCCCTCTGGAGCAACAAACCCACCACGGTCAGGCTCGATGACCTGGACAAGATATGCGCCGCACTGCAGTGCACGGTCGCCGATCTCCTGGAAGCCGAGCCCCTCACGACCGCCAATGAGCAAGAGCGGCAAACCAATCGGGCCGTCGGTGGGACGGATGAACCCGTGCGACCGACCGCCCGCCGCGGCGGGACCAAACGATCAATGCCGCCGAACTGACCCGTGACAGCGACACCGAGGAACTGGCCGATCGGGCAGTGCCCGGTCTGCCTGGGCTGGGGCGAGAGACGGCAATACACCACCTGCGCCCCCTGCGGGAAATGGCGCCGCGCCTTCCCAGAATGCAAGCCGTGCTTGCGATGTCGGCATCGCAACCATGTCAGCGACGAGGGACTCTGCCGCTCGTGCTTGCAAGTCCTGCGTGTCGACGATCCCGGATGGCTGCTCGATCCCGTGCCCGGCCGCCCGACGCAACTCACGCTGATCCTGCCGGAACTGCGCTCGTTTCGGGCCACCCCGATCGTTCTGCCCGCGAAGTGGAAAAACCCAAGTGCCGCAACGGGAAAACCCTTCCCCGACCTGGTGCCGACCCCGCAGCAACGACGGCGGCTGACCCCACGGCCTCCCGCGCCATCGATATCACCTCACCTGCTCGACCCCACGCAGATCATGCTGTTCGACGCCCGTCGAGACTGGAGTCGCTTCACCGTCGGTTCCCCCAATGCCCTGCCTGAGCTGACACCGGCAGCCACAGCCCTGCTCGAGGAGTTCCAGCAGCACGCACGAAACCACGGGTGGGGTCCGATGCCCCGCAACGCCGGGGCGATGACCTTGCGGGTCCTGCTGGGCTGGCTCGGCGCAGCCGCCCCCATCCCCGAAGCCGACATCCGTGCGGTCGCCGACCACCGCCCCAATTCCGCCATCCGACGCGTCCTGCAGTTCCTCGACGCTCACGGCATGGTCATCGCCGACCCCGCCCGCCAAGGCGACACCATCGAACGGGCCATCCAGCAGCGCATCGACACCCTTCCCGATGCCCTCGCCGATGAAATCGGTTGCTGGATAAGTGTTCTGCGTGGCGAAGGACGCCGACCACACCCACAATTCCCCTTCGCCACGATCCGCTCCTACCTGAACTGCCTGCGGCCGACGCTGGCCATCTGGACCGAGTCCGTCACCAGCCTGCGTGAGATCACCGGTCCCGACATCCAATCCGCCCTCGACCGGCAACCACCCGTCACAGCCCGCAACCTGCTCTCGGCCCTGCACAGCCTGTTCCGCGCCCTCAAACAAGAACGACGCATCTTCCGCGATCCCACCCGCGGGATCACCCTGACCGCGATGCGTCGCCTGCCCGTCCCGATTCCCACCGACCGCCTGCACGGTCTCATCGACCGCACCGAAGGGCAGATGGCCAAACTCGTCGTCGCCCTCATCGCCATCCACGGCCTGGGCAAACAAGAAACCACCCACCTGCAACTGAACGATCTCGACCTATCCGCCGGACGGCTGCTGGTTCGACGACAAACCCGACACCACACCGTCTACCTCGACGAACTCACCCACACCCTCGCGCTCGACTGGCTACACCAGCGGCGGCGCCTCTGGAGCCGAACCTCCAACCCCCACCTGCTGGTCAGCCAGGTGACCGCAGCCGATGCCACGCGCCCACCCGTCTCCCACCGGGTCATCGACATCATCTTCGAGCGGCTCGGTCTCACCCCATCCCAACTCCGCCGCGACCGCATCCTCGACGAAGCCGCACACACCGCCGACCCCGTCCACCTCATGCGCGTCTTCGGCATAACCGCCAAGACCGCCATCACCTACGTCCAAGCAGCCCACCCCGAACGCCGCTCCACCACACCCCGGTAACAACCCGCCGACGACCGCCCACATCCGCGAACCCGACCCGCTTCGACCACACACCACCCGACCACGCACGGGTTCATCGCATACCACCACCGAGAATCGGCGAACCCGCGCGCTTTCGCCTGCTCCACCACGCGCATCTCGTGCTCACCACAGGTGATTCCCACCGCTTGGCCGAAGCGCTCGCCGGCAAGGGGGTGGTCGCCTTGGCCTGACCCAGCACCTCCAGCGCCGCGGCCCGCGGCTAGAACGGCTCACCGTCGAACATCGGCTCGCCGCGGCTGCCGCCGAACAGGAACGCGAACCGGCCCAGATCGACGCGCAACAGCTCGATCGAGTAGGTATCGGACCCGACGACCCCGGCCAGCGATTCCGCAACGGCCGGACCAGCATTCGCCAGCCAATCATCGAGAAACATCAGCATCTCGGCGAGTTCGACGGCATCGGCAGTTGCCAGGCGGATGTCAGACACGACCACCACAATGCACCACCTCACACAACGCGGAAACCCCGGACCGCCGACGGCCACCCACCCGGACAACCAATGGCCGCCGATCCGGAGAACTAATGTCCACCAGCCCGGACGCTAGCTGTCCACCCACCCGGTTTTCCCGGTGACCGTTGACAGACGGGCGGCTGTGCCTGCCGGTCTCCGACCTCGACCGACACGGCGTGACGCGTGCGGACCTGGAGCAGGGACGGGATACCCCTGAAGTGAGGGCTTTGATATCGGCCACGGCGAGTTCCGCGCGTGCCTCACTCGTGGAGGGTGAACGGTTCCTCGGTGAAATCGCCCCTGAATACCGCCCGATGCTTCGTTTTGTGAACGGCGTGTTCCATAAGCGTCTGGACGACGTCGGGACTCGGGGAGTCGCCGTCATCCGCCGCCCCTATCACGACGGGCGGGTGGCGTGCCTGTCCCTGATGGTCCGTTCTCGTCGTATGGGTGCATCGACGAAAGCCCGGCCTGGTCACGCGGGACCGGGCACCCCGGCAGTGCGGCCGTCCTGAGCTGCCGGTAACCGCGGCTGCTCCGTCCTCACCTGGGCTGAGGAAAAGGGGCCGCTGCGGCCGGGTTGCTTTCATGATCCCGGCGGGTTCATCGCCGAGGCGTTGGCGTGGCTGCCTTCGCCCCGGCCGGGCGCTGGCGGTGATGCTGCTGCGCCAGATACATTGCTGGTCTGATGCGTACGTGGCGGTCGAACGGATCCGCTGCGAGGAGTTGTATCTGGTCCGGGACTACCTGGCCACCTTCGGCGATCCTCGAGCGCACACCGCATGCCTGCGCGCAGCACCGCCCCGACGCGGTCGCCGTCGTCACCCCGCTTACCGGCGGCCAGACGCTGGGGATAACGACTATCTGGACGTCCGCAACTCGGCAGATGGGGACGTTCTGGCGTCCGCACGCCTAGCGGCTACTTGTCACTTCGTTCGCGTCGTGCACAGGTGTTTCGGCCATCGGCAGTCGGGTTCGCGGTGCTCGAGACAGCCCGTTCCCCCGTACTCCTTCTTTTCGTAGGTGCGCTGATGCGCTGGGTGCTTACCGAAAGTGCGAACGAACACGAGATGCGGAGCGGTCGAGCGGCAGACGCGGTCTTATCCGCCCGTGGAATCGACTGACCCCGGCGGTTCATGCGATCGCGCACCTCGCGGACTCTGTCGACGGCTGGACTCGGTGGATGAGCCGCCGAGCGCGGCGAAGCGGCCGAACCGGCTGGTCAGGCCGGTCAGCCGCAACGCACTCGGTGGCGATTCGGCGACATCGGGCGACGGCACCGGTGCTGGGTGGGAACCCGGCACCGGGCGCGTGGCCTTCATCAGTGGGTGTGATCGTCTGCGACGGGGCGGAGCAGGTGCCAGTTCATCGAGATCTCCTCACCGGGCTTCGGGCTGCCGACGCCCCAACGGAGCAGTGGGACCTCGCGTTCGTAGAGCGAGCCGTGGGAGCGGTAGCCGGGGGCGAGGTCCTCCGTCTCGGTCTCCAGGTCACCGAAGACCGACCGGCGGTCCGCGAAGACCGCGAGGTCGCCCATCCGCGTCGGGTCGAGCGTGAACTTCGCTGCGGTTTCGGTTCGCGACAGCACCTGATCGACCCCCTCGAGCGAGGCGAGGATTTCCGTGGCCCGGTCCCGCTGCGCCTCGTCCACCCACACCCAGGCGCTGCCGCCGAGGTCACGGTGATGTCCCACGTAGCCGTCCTTCTCGATGGACAGCGCCCGCACACCGGTGACACCTCGTGCGGTGAGGATCCGCCCCAGGTCAAGTGCCCGGTCCTTGGCGTTCATCCCGTGGTCGGCGGTGAGCAGAACCTCCGCATTCGGCACCGCGTCGACGACCACGCGGATGGCGGCGTCCAGCTGGCGCAGGTGCTCGTGGGAGCCGTCCTCACCCGGTGCCCACATGTGCATCGGGTAATCCGTGGTGTGCACGTAGAAGGTGTCGAGTTCCTACCGGTTGGCGATCAGCCACTGCAGGCAGCACACCAGCCAGATGTTGACGTCGATGGTGTAGATGTCGGGCGGCGCGCCCACCGCCTCGACCATTTCTGCGGGCGCGTCCTGGCTGGTCACCACGTACTCCAGCCCCCGGCCGAGCAGCCGCCCGGACTTGCCCTTCACGGTGAGCAGACAGCACCGCCGCCCTGCGCCCGATCAGGTCTCCAGGAGCGTCGGTACGTTGAGCATCTGCGCGGAGTCCATGTGCCGGTCCACGCCCGTGGCGGGATCGAGGAACGAGTTCCCGGTGATCCCGGTGACCGCGGGCGGGGCGGCACAGGCGATGGCGACGTTGTTCACGTTGGTGACAGTCGGCCACAGGCCCTCGACCGCCGTGCCGCCCTCGGCGTATAGGCGCGACAGGAACGGCGTCGCCCCACTGTTAGTCGCTGCCGAGCCCGTCGACAATGAAGATCAGGCGGGGAGAGCGAGATCCGTTTCCAGTCATGGTGTTCCCTTCGATGGTGAACGTGGTACTCCCACGGGTGTGGGCACGATGAGCGATTCGACGGCCGCTGCCTGACGGGCGCGGCGCCGGCGGTCCAGCGCCCCGACCGTCCACACGAGCCCGTTGACGGCGCCGAGCACCGCGATCATCACGACGATGGCGACGACCGTGAGCGCGGTGCCGGTCGCGACCTCCGACTTGAACTTCACGGCGACCGCGACGGCGAGCGGGGCCTGGCTCGGCGCTTGGAGGACTTCCGACAGCGGCAGCTCGAACATGATGACCGCGACCAGGAACAGCCACACCGACACGAACGAGCGCCAGACGAGCGGCAGCACCGCCCTCGACCACGCCCGGACTGCCACGAAGCCGTGGACCCGGCCCGCGTCGTAGAGAGTGCGGCCGGCCTGGGTCAACGGGCCCTGCAGCATCCGGACGGCGATGGGCGCGAAGCCGACGACGTAACCGATCAGCAGCAGCCATTGCGTGTCGTAGATCGGCAGAACGTCGTACACCGCTGGCAGGTTGTAGAAGAAGACGAACCCCGCGGCGAGGACGATGGACGGCAGCCCGATCACCGCCACCAGGCCGATGTCGATCAGCGCCGAGGTGCCGGCCTTGCCCCGGTACTGGTTCCACAGGGTGATCACGAGCCCGACCGCGACGGCCACGCTCGCGCCGGCGAGGCCGAGGCCGAGCGAGAGCCACACGGGACTGAGCGAGCCCGGCGTGCTGAACAATGCCTGGTACGCCGCGAAAGTGAGCCCTGAGGACTCGGCTGCCGCGACGGCCCCGCCCGAGGACGTCGTCCCGCCGAGCAGCGAGGACACGACGATCCCGATCGCGGGTCCGATCAGCACGACGGTGAAGAACGCGCCGGTGACGAGCGCGGCGACCCGATGTCCTCCCGTCGACGACGTCCGCGACACTGGCGGCCGGGGTGTGCTGCCGCGCCGGGAAAAGCCGCGTTTGCCGAGGATGTACCGCTGCCACAGCAACACCGCGGCGAACACGGCGATCAGGCTCCACGAAACTGCGGCGGCCGCTGGGAAGTTGATCGGCACCGCACCGGTGAACGTGAAGATCACGTAGGTGATGACGGGGAAATGCGCGTCGGCGGCCAAGGTGGACGCGACGCCGAAGTCGCTCACGGTTTCCGCGAACACCAGCACAAACGCGGCCAGCAGGGCCGGCGCGACACTGCTCACCTGAACCAGGATCGTGCGCCCGCGGGACAGCCCGTGCACCCGCCCCGCGTCGGACAGGTCGGTGCCCATGGAGCGCACGACACCGGCGACAGCGAAGTAGGCGAACGCGACGCCCCGGAGGCTCAGCACGAACACCACGCCGCCGGGCCCGACGAGCAGGTGGTCCAGCGTGGCCGGGTACCAGCCCGTCGCGGAGGCGATGACTCCGTGCGGTGCAAGGAGGTCCTCGAAACCGAGCGCACTGAGGTAGGTCGGGACGAGCAGCAACAGCCATACCCCGAGCCGCCACGCACCCGCACCGGCGATCCGGGTCCGCTCGCACAACCAGGCGAGCCCGACAGCGAGCGCCACCGCCGCGGCGCTCGCCGCCAGCCCGACCCACAGCGAGTTGACCAGAGCCGTCACCACATACCCCTGGTAGGCATCGCGGAACGCGGCAAAGCCCACCCCGCCCATGTCCTGCCCGAAGACGGGGCCCAGGAAGGGCAGGAGCAGGAAGCAGGCCGTCGGGATCAGCAGCAGGGCGACCAGCAAGCCATACGGAATCGACGCCACCAGGTTCCGCACCCGCCGGCCGGAAAGAGATCGGTGTCCGGTCATCGCCGGATCAGCCCGCGATGTGTGAGGTGAACCACTGGCTGATCGAGTTCTCCTGGGCGCCCCAGACGTAGGGGTCGACGGTCTTGGTCGGGATCGTCTCGGATGAGGGGACCTCGGGCAGGGGCGCCACACCGTTGATGACCGGCCAGTAGAGCGAGTCGCCGTGGGCGTCGCCGGCCTGCATCGCCTGCTGTCCCTGGGCGCTCAGCACGAACTCGACGAACTGCTTCGCTTCCGCCTGGACGGCCGCCGGTGCCTTGGCGGCGACGCCGAGGAGGCTGGGCATCGGCGTGACGAACTGCGGATAGGCGAGCTTCAGGTCGGGTTGCGTCTCGCCGACACCGATCCCGTAACTGCTCTGCGCGAAGGCAACATCGATGCTGCCCTGCTTGATGGCGTTGAGCTCGTCATCGGGCGAGGAGAAGACCTTGGCGCCATTCCCAACCAGCGCGGTCACGTACGACTCCAGCTGCGGGACGCCCCCGAACTGGGCGGCCCACCCCGCCATCATCGGGTACGCCGACCCGGCGATCGCGGGGTTCAGGATGCCGACCTTGCCCTTGTACGAAGCACCGAGCAGATCGTTCCAGCCGCTCGGTGCCTGCGGCATGGCCTTGCTGTTGTAGAGGATCGTCGCCGCGATCGTGTAGCCGCTCGGGACATAGCTCTGGTCTTTCGGCAGGAACTCGAGTCCTCGTGCGTTCCACGCGACAGCGGGCGCGTAGCCCTTGAGGAGAAGTCCTTGCTGGTCAAGGGATGCCATCGCCATGTCACCGTCGAACCAGGTCACTCCCCAGCGCGGGTTGTTCTTCTCCTGTTCGATCTTGGACACGACGAGGCCGGTGTGGGCGTCGTAGACCGAGGTCGGGATCCCGGTCGCCGCCTGGAAAGCCTTCACCACCGCGCTGTCGTACCCTTCCGCTGCATAGACGACGAGAGGGACTTTCCCGGAGGTGGACGCACCCGTGGTACCGGACGATCCGCATGCACTGGCGAGCAGGGCGACCGCGGTGGCCACGACCGGAGCCGCCCATCGGAGCCGGCGGGATCTCCTGCCGGTGGCGGAACTGAGCTTGGTGTCTCCGTGCTGCTGACGGACACAGAACATGGTTCTTCCCTTCGTGCGGAGGCGCCCCACAGAGGAACCTTGCTGCATGTATACACATCTAGATGCCACGCCGAGGAGACGGCAGAGTGAACAACGTACGGTAAGGCGCTGAACTCCAGTGGAGGGGAAATCCGTGATTGATTCCGTCGCGAATCAACCGCAGGACACGCGGCCGGGGCCGATCTACCCCCTGCGCCGGATCGCGGGAACGGCTGTGTGGCAACAACTCCGGGCCGACCTGTCCTCCCGGATCGAAGGCGGCACGCTGGCCCCGGGCGATCCGCTGCCTGCGGAGTCGGCCCTGGCAGAGGCGTACGGGGTCAACCGGTTGACGGTGCGGCGGGCACTCGCCGACCTCGCCCGGGCCGGCGTTGTGCGCACCGAGCACGGCGTCGGCAGTTTCGTGGCCTCCCAGCCGGTGCGGCACCGCATCGACGACGGGCAGGTCAGTCTCCTGGAAGCCATGGCGAAGGACGGGCGCGCGGTGCGCCAGCCCGTCATCGATTCCCGGCGCATCGACCCTGCGGGCACGGGCGAGCTGCCGTGGTCGGTGTCGTTCGCCGCCGTCCCCGCCGCGCTCGCTCCCCGCAGCTGGGACGGGACCACCAGCCTCTTCGCCGCGATGTCGGCCGCTCACGACCTGAGGATCCGGCGCGACGAACGCTGTTTCTCGGCGGTGCCGGCCAACCCGGAGGACGCCACCTGGCTGGACGTGCAGGTCGGCACGCCACTGCTGCTGCTGCTGCGGGGAACCAACAGCGACGAGCAGGGCCGCGCCGTGGCCCAGATCGTCCACCGCATCCGTGGCGACCGGGCCGAGTACGCCGTGCGCGTCCCCCGCTAACAGCACTGAAAGCACTGCAAGCCCGGCGTTGACCACACTCCTGAATCACCACGGGTGAGCGCATGGACGCTGTCGGCGACCAGGTCAAGGGTGTCCGCTCAACCGTGGTTTCGAGTTCACGTCCGAGCCATCCACGACTCCCCTGTTGGTTGAACGCGTCACGGACTGTTCGTAACAACGGTTAGAGATGGTGCATAACAGTCCAAAACGAGGAGGCAAGCATGGGCATGACCACCGGAACGCCGGTGCGCGTTCGCGGGGCGGTGAAGCGTTACGGCGCCGCCGCCGCGCTCGCGGGCGTCGATCTGGACGTGTCCGAGGGACAGTTCGCCGTCCTGCTGGGACCGTCGGGCTCGGGCAAGTCCACGCTGGCGCGGGTACTGGCCGGCATCGAGCGGGTCGACTCCGGCACGGTCCACCTCGACGACCACCTGGTCGACGACGGCCGGGCGCACCTGCCGCCGGAACGCCGCAATCTGGCCATGGTCTTCCAGGACTACGCGCTGTGGCCGCACCTGACCGTCGCCGGGAACGTGCGCTACGCGCTGCGCCGCAGGCGGGTGTCGGCACAGGAAGAACGGCACCGGACCGGCGAGGCGCTGGAACGGGTCGGGCTGTCCGGAAAGGCCGACCGCTATCCGCACCAGCTCTCTGGTGGCGAGCAGCAACGCGTCGCGCTGGCCCGTGCGGTGGTGGCCCGCCCGGGGTTGCTGCTGTTCGACGAGCCACTGTCCAATCTGGACGCCGACCTGCGCGAGCGGCTGCGGGTCGAGATCTCGACCGTGGTGCGCGACACCGGCGCCACGGCTGTCTATATCACGCACGATCAGGCCGAGGCGTTCGCGCTGGCTGATGTGATCGGCGTGCTCGATCACGGCGGGGTGGCCCAGTGGGGCCATCCCGAGGAGATCTACCGCAGGCCGGCGACCCCGTTCGTGGCCCGATTCACCGGGCTGGCAGGGGAATTCACCGGCCGCGTCACGTGGACCGACGGCGAGTTCCTCGGCGTCGACGTCGAGGGCAGGCCGCTGCGGGCCCGGGTGATCGGGACCGCGGCGACCGGGGACACCGCGCGGCTGCTGGTCCGTCCTGCCGCGACCCGGTTCCTGGCCGCCCACACCGGACAGACCCAGAACTCAGTGACCGGCACGGTCACCGACGTGGCCTACCGCGGGCGCGGGTACGACCACGTGGTGACCACGGCCTCGGGCACCCTCGCCGGCGTCTTCGACCAGCACGCGTGGCCCAGGGGAACGGAGGTGCAGGTCGCGCTGGACCCGGACGGCTGCACCGCGCACACCACCGACCAGCCCGCCGAGGTTAGTTATGCCACAGATCTAACAGTCGTTAGTAATGAAAGCTAGGCTGGGGAAGATCCGCGCGGTGATGCCGGACAAAAGGAGGTGACAGGTGTACGACGGAGCATTATTCCTAGCAGTGTTCCTCGCCTGTGTGGTCGAGGCGGTGGAGGCCGTGACCATCGTGCTGGCGGCGGGAACCGCCCGCGACTGGCGCTCGGCGGGCTCGGGCGTGATCGCCGGACTGGCGGTGCTGGTCCTGATCGTGGGCGCGCTCGGTCCCGCGCTAACGGCAATTCCGATGGCGGGCTTGCGCCTGGTGGTCGGCGGACTGCTGCTGGTGTTCGGCCTGCAGTGGCTGCGCAAGGCTGTGCTGCGCGCCAGCGGGCACAAGGCGCTGCACGACGAAACGCAGATCTTCGCCACCGAGTTTGCGGCCGCCCAGTCGGCTCCGGCTCAGCGCAACGGCATGGTCAAGGACTGGTACGCGTTCACCCTGTCGTTCAAGGGGGTGCTCCTGGAAGGACTCGAGGTCGCGTTCATCGCGTTGACCTTCGGCGCCAACCAGCACAACGTGCCACTGGCCGCGATCGCGGCGCTGTGCGCGATCGTCCTGGTCACCGCGGCCGGCTTCGCGCTCAAAGCGCCCCTGGCACGAGTGCCGGAGAACACCCTGAAGTTCGTCGTCGGGATCATGCTGACCTCGTTCGGCATCTTCTGGGGCGCCGAAGGCGCGGGCGCGCAGTGGCCGGGTTCCGACGCGGCACTGCTGGTGCTGGTGCCCGTGGTGGCGCTGTTCGCGCTGGGCCTGGTCGCGGCGATGCGGCGCATCGGCGCCACAACCACCATGGCGGCATCGACGGAAGTGGGGGCATCGTGATGAAACGGCTGCGTCAGTTCGGCGCATTTTGGTACGACTTCGTCGTCGGCGACGACTGGCGGGTCGCGGTGGCGGTCGTCGTGGCGCTGGCCCTGACGTTCGCGGTCAGCACCGCCGGCCTGGCCGCGTGGTGGATTCTCCCGCTCGCAGTGGCGCTGGTGCTGCCGCTGAGCCTGCGCCGCGCAGCACGCCGAAGCTGAATCACCGTCGAGGAGGGGGAAAGCCGCTGGTCAGCGGCTCTCCCCCTCTTCGGCGTAGACGCGGGTGGCGTACGCTTCCAGCGCCTCCTCGCAGGTCTGCAACGCGGCCACCGTCGCCGGTTTTCCCGGAGCTTCGAACACATCCCGGTCGGCGACCTTCGCGAACCAGTTGCGCAGCTTGATCAGATCCTCTTCGTTCTCCTCGAGCTCGGCGTAGGAGAAGTGCTCGGCCTTGTATTCCTTGTCCAGCTGCGCCATGAAGTCGTGGCACTTGTCGATGATTTCCTCGTACTCGTCGTCGCGGGCCGTCTGAAACGCGGCCAGGACATCCTGTTCCCCGGCCAGCGCCGTGCAGGACAACAGAACCGCGGTGCCCGACATCTCCAGGATCTCGTGGCGCAGTTTGCGCAGCGCGCGCTCGCTGGACGGACTGGCGGGCAGCGTCGCGGCCGAGTTCTGCAGGTAGATCGCTCCCAGCCCCTTCAACCGCCGCCACACCGCCGCGCGCAGCCGGGTGGGTTCGGAGGGAACCCGGTAAACCAGCAGCAACCAGCCTGCGCTGTCCGGGGACGGTTCGACGTCCTTGCCGGGGTTCTCGACCTGTGCCACAACCCCATTCTGCCCTGTCGCAGTGCTCGTCACGGCAAAGGCAGTCCGGCTGGCGGTGCGACCATGAGATTCTACGTCGGCACGCACCAAACCTCCTGACTGGCCCGCGACCTCGGGTATCTCTGACAGACACCCCTGGGAATTAGCTGATCGTCGACAGACACCGCAACCTATACCCGGACAGAACACCTATTGTCCGTTCCGCACGAACGTGGGGAGCGCTCGCGCTGGCAAGCTGTGGTTCGCCAAGTAAGTCTGGACGCGCCAAGTAAGTCTGGACGCACTGAGCTCCGACTGTCCAGAGATAGGTGGCGGCGTCCGTGCCCGGTTGCGATATCGGTGATCTCTGACCCACTTGTCAATGGATTTTCATCTCGAGTCACGAATCGGTTCCTCTGCCCCAACTGGGAGCCTGCGCAGTTTGTTTCGGATCAGTGAGGCGGCGCGGGTTGCTGCCGTCGCTGTTCATCACCCAGATCTCGGCTCCTATTTTGGACGCTGGATCACCGGTGAAACGGGTGTAGACGATCTTCGTGCCGTCCGGCGAGAACGACGGGTATCCCATGTCGTCGTCGGTGAGCGGTCGGATGTGCTCACCATCGAGGTCCATCACATAGATCCCGGACCGGCCATTCCGACCGCAAGTGCTGGCGAAAACAACCCCGGCCCGGGGCAAACGGAACAACCACCAGTGGTTGTCATCCAGCGCCACCGCAAACGCGGAACCAGCAAAACGCCCAGCAGTTCGGCGAGCGCGTCGATCGCGGCCAACAATCCCGGCCTCGGTGGCCTGCACTCCGGGTGCTGCGTCGGATCAGCAGCGGAATACCGATCAGCTCCCGGTCTTCGCTGGCTCGCCACCATCCGCCAGCGGCCCCTGACACACGGTGGCGTCCCGGGCCGACTTTCACCGACCGGCCCCCGCGCGGATCGACAGATTCAACACCGAACACCAAGGCCGCCGCGATGCCGGCGGCCCGCGGTGGGGCCTCGAGTCGATCTGCGCCCTGTTCACCGAGCTCGGCGTAAAGGCTGATTGGGGTAGCGGCGTATGAAAACATAAGGAAGTCGCGTCCCCGGCTTGCGCCGTGTCGTGCGCGGTTCCGCACACTGAATATGGCATCCAGCAAATAGTTGGCGTACTGTCGGTATCAGTTCGTTACATTGACAAAGTATCGGTTTCGGCTCACTGCAGGGAAGGGCGGAACATGGTGCGCACAGACAACGACACCTGGGACCTGGCGACCAGCGTGGGGGCGACCGCGACGATGGTCGCTGCGGCTCGGGCGATGGCCAGCAGCGCTGAGGACCCGCTCATCGATGATCCGTTCGCCGAGCCGCTCGTTCGCGCCGTGGGTGTCGATTTCTTCACGCGGTGGGCCACCGGAGAGCTCGCCGCCGCCGACGTCGACGATGCAGACGCGGCTTGGGGCCTGCAACGGATGTCCGATGCGATGGCGGCCCGCACCCGGTATTTTGACGCGTTCTTCCTCGACGCGACGAAGGCGGGCATCCGTCAGGCAGTGATTCTGGCTTCCGGTTTGGACGCACGCGCCTATCGACTGTCGTGGCCGCTGGCCATGACGGTGTTCGAGATCGACCAACCGCAAGTCATCAAGTTCAAGACCGCAACGTTGGCCGGTCTGGGTGCTGAACCGACAGCAGACCTGCGAGCGGTGCCGATCGATCTGCGACACGATTGGCCTGCCGCGCTGCGTGCGGCGGGCTTTGACGTTGACCGGCCCACCGCATGGATCGCCGAAGGCCTGCTTGCCTTCCTGCCGCCGGATGCACAGGACCGCTTGCTGGACAACATCACCGCGTTCAGTGCCGGCGGCAGCCGGTTGGCAACTGAGAGCTTCCCAACGCAACTCGGCGTCGCCCAAATGCGAAACGCCACCCTGCACTGGCGTGAGCACGGTTTCGACCTCGAGATTGAGGATTTGGTATTTCAAGGCGAGCGCCATAATGTCGCGACGTACCTGGGCAGCCGCGGCTGGCACACGGTCGCCACGACCACGAGGGAGTTGTTGGCCGCCAACGGACTACCCGAGATACCGCAAAACAACGACGAAACGTTCTGCGCCGACTACTACACCTCGATCTTGACCAAATAGCATCGGCAGTCGGTGACACAGGAGGTCGTAGAGGGGTGATTTCGCCGCCGGAAGCTCGGTGATGTCCAACCTCGGCATCTCAACCCGGCCCACCTCGAAACTTCCCCGATGACAGGCGAATCGCCCACAAATGATCACGCACGCGCCACGTCCGGTAATGGCGCTGATCGCGCGTCCGCTCGGCGTCCCGCCGGTGGTACGGCGCAAGGCTTGAACTAATGCCCGTACCTGCTCAAACCAGGGCGGCACGGCCTCGTGCGTACGCGATGAGGTTCTCTGCGCAGGCCGACGCGTCCCGCTCCGCGAGGCACGCCCGGAATTGGATGATTGCGTCGTCCAGTTGCGGTCCTGGTCTGCGGTCTGCGAGCAGGACGACGATCGCCTCCCAGGTCGCGATCTGCGGGTCCGGGTCGGCCAACAGTTCGTCGAGGTACCGGTCCGGTTCCAGCAGCCGCAGCGCCCGGCGCGCGTAGGCGTGCACGCGCCGGGGCAGCTCGGCGCGGATGGTGTCGATGTCTGCCTGCAGTGCGTTCCGGCCTGGTTGTGTCGGGTCGAGCTGCAGGGACCACAACTCGGTGAGGTCATCCGGCATGCCGTGGTCGTCGATCAGGCCGGGGCCGGTCGCCTGCTCGAGCGGCGTGGGCGGGAGACCCAGCTGCGCATTGCGCCAGTTACGGAATTCCCACCAGGCGGTCGGTGTAGCGCTCAGGCACAGGCCGAATCTGAGTACCTGCTGCCCGCCGGTCCAGGTGCGCAGTGTCCGGGTGCGCCCGACCGACGCCACACCACCCGGCACGACTCGCACCCACATAGCTTCCGAGTCGTGAAAGCCATACGGCTGCAGCAGCTTCCCTGCCTCGCGCATCAGTCGGCGCAGCGCCGAGTCGAGTCCGACCATGCCAGCAGACTAGCGGCATGCACCGACACAAGCGGATCAGCAAGCATCCCACCATGTTTCGGCCAATGCAGGCTCCGTCCTGCCGGTCTGTGCTCGGTCCGCCTCCGACAAGTCTGAGAACGCATCCGGAAACTCGGCCGTGAGCCACAGTTCCCTATGCGTGGCCTGAGGACACGCGAGGTGAGTGCGTAGCACACCCCGATGTCCTGCGCACGCACATGCTCTGAACTGGGTAGATTCAAAACGCAAGCGACGGCGGCGAAAACTTCGGTGGCATCGGCGTGTGATGCAAGAGATCGGGGGGCTCCCGGGTAGGACTGGTGGTTGCGAATCCGTCCAGTTCTTCCGAAAGCCCCAGTGTCAGTGTCGCTTACATGCTCGTGTTCGTCATGCCCGACCCACGGCGAGTCGTCCACTCCGTCGAAATGCCCGTTCCCGCCTGGACAGCTGGCGGAACGCCCCACCCCTGGACCGAACCCGGACCAGCCACCTGACTCGTCTCGATCACGCTCTCGCCGCCTGACGAAATTCAGCAGCAGGGTCGGTGACCGCGCCAAACGCAGCCACACCGATGTCCATTGGTTCTTGCCGCGTCAGGCCAGAGGAGCTAGCGCATGGGCCAAGGGAGCGAGCACGGCCGCCCTGTGCGGCACCGGGAGATAGACGATCGCAAGGTCGAGACCCTGTTCGCCAAGAGCTGCGATCTGGTCGACGACCGGCGCTGGATCGCCGTCTGCGCCGAGCCGGACGTGGCTGGACAGCGTGATCTCCCTCGGGTCCCGGCCGATGTCGGCGCAGTGGGCGTGCAGCACATCGCGTTTGCGGGCGAACTCTTCGGGCGTGCCGCCGACGAAGTTCCAGTGCTGCGCGAAACGCGCTGTGGTGCGCAGAGTCCGTTTCTCGCCGCTTCCGCCGATGCAGATCGGCGGATGCGGTCGTTGGGGCCCCTTCGGTTCGTTGCGAGCCTCGGTCAGTCGATAATGCTTGCCAGCGAACGTCGTGGTCTCCTGCGACAGCAGGCCGACCAATATCTCGCAGGCCTCTTCGAAACGGTCGCTGCGCTCACGCAGGTTGCCGAGCTCGATGCCGTAGGCGCCGGATTCCTCCTCGTTCCAGCCCGCGCCGATGCCGAGTTCCAGCCGCCCGCCAGAGATGATGTCCAGCGTCGACACCATATTCGCGAGCACCGCTGGATGGCGATAATGGATGCCGGTGACCAAGGTTCCCATGCGCAGCCGACGCGTCGCCTGCGCCAACGCTGTCAGGACCGTCCACCCCTCCATGCACGGCCCGGTCGAATCGGCGAAAATCGGATAAAAATGGTCGAAGACCCAACCCGACTCGAACAGGTCGATGTCGTCCGCCTCCTGCCAGATGGCCAGTATCTCCGACCACGTCGTGTCCTGCTGAGAGGTTTTGAACCCGAAGCGCATGCTGTTGATCCTAGCCTCGGTGATCCGGATACCGACGACGCAGCCAACCGGGCAAGGCCGCTGGTCGACACGATCAGCACCTTTGCCTCGCTGCGGTGGACTGCGTGCGATGAACACGGCCTCGCTGACCGCGATCCCCAGAGCGGTAGATCACCGAGTTCGGCAAGACGTAACAGCCCGTGCCGACCGGATCGTCGACTTCGTCCTCACCGGCGCCCACTACCGCCCAGCCGACGGCAATCCGCAGTAGCCCGGTCCGACAGTCCCGCCGCCTCGCGCCGGGTGACGACGACCGGCTCAGGCCGCCCGGAGCACGAGGACTTTGAACGTGTCACGCTATATACCCCTGTGGAGAGCAACAGCGTCCCCGAATCGGTCCTGCAGCGCGCCTTTCGAATACCGGCGTAATGTCGACAAGGATCCGAGCCGACGAACTCTTTTTCGATCCCGACGCGATGTTCCACGCCGGGGACATGATGATGCAGGGTTACGTATGGCACCGCCATCTCATCGACCATGAAGACGAAGGCATGATGTCTCGCTACTGCCTGCCCGCCTGACAACCGCGAACGAACTCCCCGTGGTTGACCCGGACGATCTCGCCGATCGCTACTGGGATATCTTCACCAAGCGCGATCGGGTCGAAGAGATCTATCCGCCACTCGCCGAGAATGCCCACGGGGATAAGAGTTGACAGCGGGCCAATCAGCGCGACACCGCCGCAACAGCATTCGGAAGCTGATCGACAGAATCCTCGAGCGCGGGCTCGCGGGTCGAGCCGCTGATTTCACGACTCCGATGCAGGCCGCCGCCGGACCAGTGGTCTGACAGAGCTCAAAGCCACCACAAGCTCGTGGTCTTGACTGCCTGCTCTGCCGCTGGATTGAGTGCCGGACCGCCACAGGTGATGGACTTCATCGGTGCCGCTGGGCCGGACCGCCACTCGGTGGCCGAAGTACATCAGCTCCCAGACGGCGGTCGGGCTCGAGTACTCCTCGGCCAGATTGCCGCCGCGGTAGACCCGGACCGTGGCCGTGCCAGTGAAGCGGTGGTACGCGCCAGGAGGGACGGCGGTCACAACCCGCGAGAAAGCGCCCACCAGGCGACGGGCGACCAGCTACCGCAAGCTCAAAGACTTCGGTATCGGCAGAGCAGCGTTCTCCCGGCGGCCCAGAGTGTCGTCGGGTCCGTCGACATTCTGCTTGCTACGTTGTTGCGTCGACACCAGGTCACGGTCCTGAAAAGCCGATGGCACCGGGACTTGCGGCGGCTCGGAGAAAAGGACCATCATGTCCCGTTATCTGCATGCTCTCGGTCGGTCCATCGTACAGCGGCGCTGGTGGGTGCTCGCCGTCTGGCTTGTCCTGCTCGCGGTGTCCATCTCCTTCGCGGTCGGCGCCGACGGCAAGACCAACGACAACTTCACGGTGCCGGGCACCGAATCCCAGGATGCCGTCACGTTGCTGCAGCAGCGCCTACCGACTTTCGGCGGAGCCCAGATGCAGGTCGTGTTCGCGCCCCGCGGGACGGCGAAGGTCACCGACCCCGGTCTCAGCGCAGGCATCGCGGCCGCAATGGCGAACCTCGAGACTGTGCCGCAGGTAGCCACCGCCATCGATCCGTTCCAGGCGAAGACAGTGTCACCGGACGAGCACGTCGCCCTGGGGACCGTTCAGTTCTCCGTCGGTGCGGGCGAAGTCGAAACGTCCACGCTCGACGACGTCGAGCGGGCTGCGCAACCCGCCCGCGACGCGGGGCTGGAGGTCGAGTACGCCGGTGCCGTCTATCCTGGGTTCTCGATGAGCATCCCGGAGACGCCCGAACTCTTCGGCGTGGCGGCGGCACTCATCATTCTCCTGATCACCTTCGGTGCAGTCGTCGCCGCCGGACTCCCCATCGTCACCGCGCTCATCGGCGTGGCCATCGGAGTCACCGGGATCACGGGCATCGCCGCCTTCGTCGACGTGCCCTCCGCGGCAACGTCTCTCGGGTTGATGCTGGGTTTGTCGTGCGGCATCGACTACGCGCTGTTCATCCTGTCCCGGCACCGCAACAACATCATGCGCGGACTCGCGTCGGAGGATTCGATACCGCTGGCGGTCGGAACCGCGGGCAGCTCCGTGGTTTTCGCGGCGATCACGGTGATCATCGCGCTGTGCGGTCTGTCGATCGTCGGGCTCCCGTTCCTGACGGTGATGGGGTTGACCGCGGCGGGCGTGGTGCTGGTGGCGATGCTGGTCGCGCTCACGCTGCTACCCGCGCTGCTCGGCTTCGCCGGCACCACCGTCGCCCGATTCGTCGCCACCCCGCTGCGGCCCGGACACCACGAAAAGGTGGCCCGGACAGCGGCGCTGGAACCCGAGCAGACCGGCGGGCACGCCTGGGGAAGGTTCGTCACCCGCTTCCGAATTCCGTTGCTGGTCATCGGGATTGCGGCGCTCGCGGTGCTGGCCGCGCCGGTCACAAAGATGGAGCTAGGACTGCCCAGCGGTGGATCGCTGCCCACCTCCAGCACCGCACGCAAGGCATACGATCTGATCAGCAACTCGTTCGGCCCCGGATTCAACGGACCGCTGCTCGCGGTCGTCGACGTCTCGCAGGCCACCGACCCCAACGCCGTCGCCACCCTCGCCGCCGGGCTGCAGGCCGAGCCGGACGTGGCCACGGTGCTGCCGTCGGTCAACCAGAACGGCGTCGCGCTGCTGCAAGTCGTGCCGAAAACCGGACCCAACGATACCGAGACCACCGATCTGGTCAACCGGATCCGCGACGACCGCACTCGTATCGAGGCGAACACCGGCACCACTTATCTCATCGGCGGCACCACCGCCGCCAACATTGACACCTCCAAGCGGCTCGGCCAAGCCCTGCCGTTGTTCCTGGTCGTCGTCATCGGGCTGGCGCTGATCCTGCTGACCATCGCATTCCGCACGATCCTGGTACCGATCAGCTCCATCATCGGTTTCGTCGGATCGGTGTTCGCTGCCCTCGGCGCGCAGGTCGCGGTGTTCCAATGGGGTTGGGGCGCAGATCAACTCGGCGTCGTCCCCGGAGAGACACTGAGCTTCCTGCCGATCATCGTGCTGGCCATCATCTTCGGGCTGTCCAGCGACTATCAGATTTTCGTGGTCTCCCGGATCAAGGAGGAACACACCAGGACGGCCGACGCCCGCGCGTCGGTGGAAAACGGTGTGGCCCATGCTGCCCGGGTGGTGACCGCCGCCGCACTCATCATGTTCGCGGTCTTCGCCGCATTCATCACCGTTGACAACCCGATCATCAAGTCACTCGCCTTCAGCTTGGCCGTCGGCGTTCTGCTCGACGCCTTCCTGGTGCGCTTGACATTGATCCCCGCGATCATGGCCATCGTCGGCAACCGGATGTGGTTTCACCCGCGCTGGTTCGCCCGGTACGTCCCCGACCTCGACATCGAGGGCGCCACCCTCGACGCAGAACTCATCGGCGCAGCGCCATAGGTTTTCGGCACACCGGCGCTGCCAGCAATTCGACACCGCTTTCTGACCAGCTCTAACCTCCGCGCAAGAACTACCGGTGGCTGCGGCCGCCGCCCGGGCCCGAGCCGCGCAGAGCTACCTGACCATCGCGACGAACACGGTCCTGCTGCACGGCGGCATCGGCTACACCTGGGAGCACGACGCCCATCTCTTCTACCGCAACGCAATCGCGGGCAAGTCCCTCGCGGGCGGACTCGACTACCAACTCGACCGCCTGGCGGACAAGCTGGCCATCTAACGGCACACCGAACGGCACCTGCAGATCTGCCTGCCACGCCGCACTTTTCCTTCGATTGAACGAGTTTCAGCACCCCGGCGCAGAGGGAAGCGGCGGCGAGTACACCCGCAATGATCCACAACAGGACGTCCATGGCTCCGAGCCTTTCGGATCACATCAACCCGGCGGCGCCAACAATAAGCGCCGACCGCGATGCAGATGATCATCTGTGTAGCGCGCGGCGTCATATTTCGCGCATCGAGCCCAGAGACACCTATCCTGGCTGCGCAACCCCGGTGAGGTGGTCCCTGGTCCGGCGGTCGAGCGACCGGCCGTGGGAAAATGCGGAGGTGATACTAGAGGGGTGCTCGCGTGGCTGATGCCCGAACCGAACGCTGGGTTGACCATCGGGCCAAGGTCCGTAAGCAGCTCGTCGAATCGGCCATGCGCGCGGTCGACGCCATCGGACCGCAGGTCAGCATGCGGGAGATTGCCGCGGAGGCGAAGATACCGAAGCCGACGCTGTATCGCTTCTTTACCGATAAGTCCGAGCTGGCCACCGCGATCGGCGACCGCATACGGGATGACATCACGGAACGGATTACCAATGGTCCGACCGAGGCCGACGCGACCCTGGGGACGTTCCTGCGCTCGGGCATCATCACGTACCTGAAATTGGCTGATGAGCATCCGAACATTTTTCGATTCGTGGTGCTCACCATGTCGGAATCGACGGAGTCCGCCAATGCGAGCCTGGACCGAGGTTCGAATGCGTCCGAGGACCTGGCGGCCGTCCTGCGCACGATCATGCTGGCACTGGGCGGTGCCGACACCGATGTCGGCCTCTCCGCGTACATGCTGGTCGGCAGCACCATGAGCGCCGGGCAGTGGTGGATCGACCATCCCGCGCGCGATATCGGCCTGTCCCACCTCATCGACAAGGTCGACCAGAATGCGCGGTCGCTGATTCAGGCCACCGCGCATGCCAACGGCATCCACATCGATTTCGACGCGCCGATCGCGGGCTATTTCACCACCCCGGCCGCGGCGGCCAACTGATTCAGTTCACCCCTTCGCGAGGGACGGCCACTCGAGCCGCTCCCCCAGAGCAAGGTCCCCGCGCGGCACCGGTTCGTGCACTCGAAGCCCGTGCGATGTACAGCTCTGACGCCCTCACCGACCGGCTCTTCGGCCCGGCCCGGCTCACCCCTGACCGTCTCGAGGAACACGCCCAGGCGGTCGCCGACCTGCTGATGGACGGCCTTCGACCGGTACCGCAGACCTGACGCCGCAACTCGCTTCGCTCGGGCTCAGCTCCGATTCTCGACAACAGGCTGCCGGGTCATGTCGCAGTCTCGCTGATGTGATCGCTGGAGCTAGCTGATGGAGTAGGGGCCGAAGCGGCCCCATGCGACGAGCACCGCCAGTGCGAACAGGACTACGTTGGCGCTGATCGAGCTGTACTCGTTGCGGCGGATGTGTACGACCGCTGCGAGAACCATGGTCAAAGCAAGCCCGCAGGCCGCCAGCGGGGTGAGCACGACGGCGATTCCAGTGGCCGCAGGCAGGATCAACCCGAGCGCCCCGGCCAACTCGGTCACACCGATCAGGCGCAGCGTGCCGGTGGAGACGTCGTCCACCCACGGCATGTTCTTTCGCAGCTTCTCTTTGGGTTGGGTGCCTTTCATCAAGCCCGCAAGCCCGAAGGCCACGGCCAGCACGCTTTGGATAATCCACAGTGTAACGTTCACGAGTTCGTTCCTTATCGGTGATGTCGACGACAATCGCGCCGCGGTTCTAACCTGCGGCGATGACTGCCAAACCGCTGGCGGTACGCGCGGGCGCCAGCACGCGTCGTTGTTCTCCGGTCGAGCGGATCAACTATTCTTCCAGTCAGTTAAACAGTTAAGTGAACACTAGACCCTCATCACTCAAACTTGCAAGCGATGGAGAGCGCTGGATCACTCCATCATTCAAGTTAAAATGGGACTATGGGAACCGCGGAACAGCCACGCTGGCTCGATGACGAAGAGCAACAGGCATGGATCGCGCTGGTTAGCATGCTGATCCGGCTCCCCGCGGCCCTTGATGCGCAACTACAGGACGATGCCGAGATCAGCCACTTCGAGTACCAAGTGCTGTCCGGGCTGTCCATGTCGCCCGAACGGACACTGCGCATGAGTGTGCTGGCGACGCTGACCGACGGCTCGCTGGCTCGGCTTTCTCAGGCGGTGCGCCGCCTCGAGAAACGCAACTGGGTGCGTCGCGCACCCGACCCCGCCGACGGCCGCTACACCCTGGCCACCCTCACCGACGAGGGCTGGGCCAAAGTCGTCGCCACCGCACCCGGACACGTCGGAGCAGTCCGACGGTATGTGTTCGACGCGCTCACCAAAGCACAGGTCAGTCAGTTGGCGCGGATCGGTCACCGCATCATGCACGCCATCGACCCGGCCCAGATTTGCGCCGAACAGCCCAACTAGCGCGTGATGCGACAGGAGAACATCGCCAGCTGGTCGGGTGAACGTCACTCGGATGACCATGCAGCGAGCTCGGCAGAATTACTGCAGCACCGCGACCGCCTGGATCTGAAGGTGCAGTGGGCAATCCGAGCTGTGATCTCATTGCTGACCGTGCCATCCGACGGCCCGAAACAGCGCAGTTCGGCCGCACATCGACCCCGCACAGAAACCTCGCTTCCATCGGTATCTGATACCGATGGCTGTGAGTGTCCAATGAGTCACATACCTCGGTCAAGAGCTCGGCGTCGATTCGACAAATTAGCGGTCGGCGACCTTAGGGTCGCCATTCACAACCTTGACGACACCTACCGACGAGTGCAAGCTTGGACCATCGGTATCAGATACCGGCAGAATCTGCGGTGCGGGGACCTGGTCTCGCCGTGCCGTTCGGCGCTGTCCGTGGCGACACACATACATAGATTTGTTCCATTGCTTCACGAGAGATGGCGCCATGACCGCGTTCGACGGATCCAAATTCGACACCGACATACGCGAAGCGGTGCCCATGCCGGTGGAGGACGAGGTCTTGGATGCCTCGCCGCGGCTGGGACCCGAGAGCCTGGTATGGAAATTCTTCGGTGACGTCCGCAGCTTCATCGGCTTCCAGCGCCTGGCCGGCACGGAGAACTGCATCGAGCAGTTGGGGAAGGCGGTGGAGGATCACTCGCAGTTCTTCGCCGACACCCTCGGCCGCGGCCGCCGCACCGGTCCACCGATCCAGAAGACCGTCTATTCCGCGGACTCCCACCACTGGGGCCGGACCATCCGCGACTTCCACAAGCCGGTCAAGGGCACCATCAGCGACGGATCGCGCTACCACGCCATGAATCCCGAGCTGTTCTATTGGGCGCACGCCACCTTCGTCGACCAGACCCTCTACATCACCGACACCTTCATCCGGCGGCTGTCGTACGAGGAGAAAGTGCAGATCTTCGAGGAGAGCAAGGTCTGGTTCCAGCTGTACGGGATCAGCAACCGCGGCGAGCCGCAGACGTATGAGGAATTCCTCTCGTACTGGGACGGGATGCTGGACAAATTCGTGCCGACCAAGACGATCCGCTACGCCACCGGCTACATCCGCAAGGGCATTCCCCGTCCGGAACGGATACCGGAGCCCGTGTGGAACCTGGTCCTGGCTCCCGCGCTGAACGGATTCGTACGCAATATCGTCGTCGGGACGCTGCCGCAGCAGATGCGCGACGTGTGCAGCCTGGAGTGGGATGAGAAGAAGGAGAAGCGTTATCAGCGGTTCGCTGCCGGCATGCGAGCGTTGAACCCGCTGTTCAACCGACTTCCGGTACGCGGGCTCTATACCTCGTTCGCGGCCGAGGCGTGGGAACGGACCGGCGTGGATCCGCGAGCGCTCCACAACGGCGAACCGACCCGGCTGGATCGCATTCTCGCGGTCGTACCGCAGGGCACCGGCCGAAAACTGAATGACAGCACCAAAACTGGAGCCCGGCGCGTGCGCGCGGCCCTGCCGGGCGGCGGCAAGCCGAAGACCGTACGCCGTCAGCTGCTGGCCGCTCCGCCGCCGGGTAGCGATCTGAAGCCGATCTATGGCACCGGCTACTCCGCCATCGCCGAGGGAATTCAGTTCCGCCGCAATCCATTACGGTCGGTCGCACAGCGACGAGAACAGTTCGGCGACATCAGCTTCATGAAAGGCCTAGGCAACACGCTCGTGGGCCCGCTCTCCCCGGACGGGATCGAGGCGGTGGCGATGAATCGCCAGAAGGCATTTGCCTCGGAGCCCGGATGGGGCTTCATGATCGGCAGGTTCTTCCGTCGCGGCCTGCTGCTGATGGACTTCGAGGAGCACCGCTATCACCGGCTGGTGCTGCAGCAGGCATTCACCACGGCGCGCCTGAAGGGCTACATGCAGCAGATGGAGCCGATGATCCGCGCGCGGGTGGCCGAACTCCCCGACGGCGACAACATTCGCCTGCTGCACGAGTTCAAGCAACTCACGCTGGACGTGGCGCTGGAGATCTTCCTCGGCCTCGAACTGCCGCGTGCGGAGGCCGCCCGGATCAACAAGGCATTTATCGACTGCGTCGATGCCGGGATGTCGCTGGTGCGCTTCGACCTGCCGGGCACGAGATGGTCGCGGGGAATTGCCGGGCGAAAGGTGCTGGAGGAGTTCATGTATCAACACCTGCCCGCCAAGCGGGCCCAGCAGACACCGGACCTGTTCTCCACGCTGTGCCACATCGCCTCCGACGAGGGCCACACCTTCACCGACGAGGACGTGGTCAACCACATAATCTTCTTGCTGATGGCCGCGCACGACACCTCGACCATCACCATGACGACCATGGCCTACTACCTGGCCCAAAACCTCGAATGGCAGAGCAAGGCGCGCGCGCAATCACGAGAACTGCCCGCCGAAATCAGCTATGACACGCTGCCGCAGTTCACGGTGCTGGACGCGGTCATGAAGGAATCGCTGCGCTTGAACGCCCCGGTACCCGGCCTGGTGCGCGAGGCCGTCGCCGACACCGAGATCGACGGCTATTTCGTGCCGAAGGGGACACAGATCGCCGCAATGGCCATGGCCAGCCACTACAACCCCGCCCTGTGGACCGACCCCGAAAAGTTCGACCCGGATCGGTTTTCGCCGGAGCGAGCGGAGGACAAGTCGCATCGTTACGCCTGGATGCCCTTCGGCGGCGGCGTCCACAAGTGCATCGGCCTTTATTTCGGACAGCTGGAAATCAAGACCATCATGCACAACCTGCTGCTCACCAGCCAGTGGACAGTGCCGGCCGGATACCAGTGGAAGCTCGACTATTCCACGCTGCCCATCCCCAAGGACGGCCTGCCGGTTCGACTGCAGAAGTACGACAAATGAGCGGCCGCAACCACAATGGCGTGGGTCGAGCGCAGATCGATATCCCCGGCAGCCATGCCGAACGGCACCGGGACCGCCACCTCGGAACAGGCGATACTCGCGGCGGCGCGCGCGCGGAATTCGAACGCTACGGGGTGCGTCGGACCGCCATGGACGACATCGCGCGCCGTGCGGGAATCAGCCGCAGCACGCTCTACCGCCGATCCCGCGCCAAGGAAGCGCTGTTCGAGGTGTTCGAGGTCGCCGGGTCACTGCGGCGCAGCGGGGTGACCATGATCGCATCAGGTGTTCGGGCCACGGCATCTGTGAAGCCCTCTCCGACATCTTCGAGGTCGACGCCGACGGCACCTAGCGAGCCTGCTCGCGGCCGTCTTCCTGGCGGCCGGTTCGATGAAGCTCTCCCAGCCGGTGGACAAATTGGTCGTATCGGACCGATCAGGCGTGGAAGCGCACGCAGCGCGAGCACAGCGCCGTACGAGAGGAGATCCGTAACCTCGGGCGGGCGCGCCGAGTGGCGGAGTTCAGCCGCGCTCCAGGGGCAGGCCCGCGTCGCGCCACGCTACGATGCCGCCGTCGAGGCTGGCGGCGTCGTATCCCGCCCGACGGGCTCGGGCGGCGAATCGCAGCGACAACTCACCCACCGGGCAGACGAAGACCACCGGGCGCGACCGTGGGAACGGGATGCCGTGGGTGAACATGTCATCGAGCTGGTCGTCGCGGATGTTCAGCGCGCCGGGCACGTGGCCGATGCGGTAGGCCATCGCGCCACGGGTGTCGACGATGGTCGGTCGGCCGGTCCGGTCCAGCTCGGCGAGCTGCTCGGGCGACAGCGCCGGTGTGGCGGTCAGATCGGCCGGCGTCGGCGCCGGTTCGCGGTCGGCGCGGTCGAACAGGTCGGGCCTGCGCTTCTTGATATACGACAGGTAGGGCTCGAGCCGATCGCAGACGATGAACACCGCGACGATCGGCCCGTTCGAGTCGTTCGCCGAATGATCGAGTGCGCCAAGTGTTTCCAGCGCCGCAGCATAGCTCGCACCGCTGGTCGGCCCGGCGAGCACCCCGTACCCCGTTGCGAGCCGCAGCGTCGCGTCCACCGCGTCGCCTGCCGCCACGGTGACGATCCGATCGTAGAAATCGGGTTGGAACAGCCCGACATCCCACATCTCATTCTCCGACCGGATGCCCGGAATGAAGTCCGACCGCTCGGACACCACAGCGACGGTGCGCAATTCGGGATTGTGCTTGCGCAGGTAGGTGGCGGCGCCCCGGGTGGACCCGGTGGTGCCGAGCCCGCCGATCAGATAGTCGACCCTGGTGATGCCGTCGGCGGCGAGGTCCTCGTGGATTTCCCGGCCGGTGCCGTGATGGTGCACCTCGACGTTCTTCTCGTTGGTGTACTGCGACAGGTGGCGGTACACGCCGGGGTGTTGCGCCATGGTCGCCCCGATGACCGAGTAGACGTCGTTCGGCGTGGTCGGGTCCGGGCATTCGGACAGCCCGGGCAGTTCCACGATCTCGGTGCCGAACAGGTGCAGCAGATCGCGGACCTCGGCCACCTTGATCCGGTTGGTGACCGCGCGCAACCCAATGCCGTGCATCGCGCCGAGGACGCGCAGCGCCTTGGCCGTGTTTCCGCTGGAGGCCTCGATGAGAGTCTGCCCGCCCGCGCGGATCTCGTCCAGATCGTCGCGGAGCATGCCCCAGGCGACCCGGTCCTTGACCGAACCGAACGGGTTGTGCGACTCGAGCTTCGCGTAAAGCTCGACATTTGCCAGACCGTGCACCGCGGGATCGAGGCGCAGCAGGGGCGTGTTGCCGATGAGTTCGGTGATGTGTTCGTAGCGCATCAGGGAGCCTCGGCGGGTCGGACCGGCCTCGTGGGACGGTGGGGACCGCGCGGCACGGCACGGCGTGGCGGCAGCGGATCTACGGACACGGCTGGTTCGTAGTCGGCGTCGCGGACGACATGAAAACTGCCCGCGCGGTGCGCGACGGCGAGTTTCGTTGTCGGTGGATGCATCGACGCCGACGCCGCGGACAGATCCATGTGGTAGGCGGCGGTGTTCGGGAACACGACCGGATCGCCCGGCCGCGGCCGGGCGGGCAGCCACACCTTGTGATTGGTGATCAGGTCTCGCTCCAGGCACAGCCGCCCGGCGAAGTACACGCCGACCGGACCAGGGGCGGTGTCGCCCGCCGCCGCGGCGTCCACCGTCGCGCCGTCGGCCGGAGCGGGTCCGGTGGCCGCGGGCCGATCCGCCGCACCGGCCAGGATGATCGGATCGACCATGACCTCCTGGTCGGCGGGGGTCACCGAATCGCGGCTGAGGTCCACGTTCACCAGCACCGTGCCGTCGGCCAGCTCCTTGACGAACTCGACCATGGCCACCGTGACGCCCGCGTGGTCGACCAGTGCCTTACCAGGCTCGAGCCACAGGTCGAGCAGGTTGTCGCCCACGACCTGCGCCACGGTGCGCCCGCCGTGGCGCTCCAGCGGCGCGTCGAGCAGATCCGCGAGCATCCCGCTCGCGGGCACGGTGTTGGCGTACTTGTGGAACACCGGTGTTCCGTGCACGGCGCCGCCCGCGATCTGGTAGCCGAAGGTGTTGCTGCCCCAGCTCATCGGCTCCCCGCGGCCGAGCAGCGATTCGCGCAGCGCGAGCACGTACGCGTCGAACCGCTCGACGTCGGCGGTGAACACCTGACGGAATCCACCGCCGATGTCGAGCACCGACGGTGCGAGCCCGCGGTCATAGGCCTGCTCGATCAAAGCGAGGCAGGCGTCGATCGCGCGGACCCGCTCGCCGAGGTCACCGGAGTCGAGGTGGAAGGCGAAGCCGAGGAACGCGATGCGGTCGCGCTGCGCCGACAGCAGGTCGAACGCCTGCCCGATGTGCGCGAGCGGCACACCGAACCGGCTCACCTGGCTTGCGTCGAAACCGGAGACCCGAAGCAGCACAGGAACGTTCGCGTTTTTCCCGGCCAACTCGGCGATCCGGCGCAGCTCCCACAGGTTGTCCACGTTGATGGTCGCCCCGCAGTCGATGAGGTCGCGCAGGAAGGCTTCGCCCTTCGGTCCGGTCACCTCGATGCGCGCCGGATCGAACCCGGCGCCCACAGCGCTGGCCAGCTCGTACGGCGAGGCCACGTCGACGGCGATGCCCGCGTGCTCGGCCGTGCGGACCAACGCCCGGGACTGGTTCACCTTGTGCGCGTAGCAGATCCGGTGCCGGGGCAGCCGCGGGTCGAGCACTGTACGCAGACTCGTGAGGTTCTCCGTGTACACCTGCGGGAACACCAGGTGTGCGGGGGAGCCGAATCGCGCCAGCGTCTCCGCCACAGCACCCGGTGTGTCGAGGAAGGCGCGCACCAGCGGATGAAGCTTCGCGGGTAGCGCCGGCAGCGGCGCCGTCATACCGCGGTTTCCGACGGCTCCGCGGCGGATTCCCGCGCCGCGGTCTCCGGCTGCTCGGCAACCGGGTTGTAGCCGCCGTCGCGGATGGCTTCGAACGCCCGCGCCCGGTTGCGCGGGCTGCGGAACTCCGCGACCACCCGCTTGCTGATCAGGTCGATGTCGACAACGCGGATGTCCATCGACTCCAGCACCCCGCCGATCGTTCGGACGCAGTGCTTGCAGGTCATGTCCGGCACGTAGAACACCTGGTCCTCGGCGGTGGCAGCGCGGTCGGCGGTCGCCTCATCGAGATCGGCGCTTACCTCGACGATCTCGCAGCGCTCGGCGATCTCGGTGAACGTCGCGACGAACCGGTCGACCACCACGGGCAGGAGGCTGTAGTGCTCGCCGCTGCGCTGGTGCGGCATGGCGGCGAGGCAGCCGGGGCGGGTGCCGGAGGGCAGCAGCGCGTACTGGCGGGAGATCAGGTCGAGATCGTCATGGTACTTGGCGATCGCGTCCGGGACCGACAGCGCCTCGACGGTGGTGGCGCGGCGCATCACGGTGTGCGCGTCGGCGATGGTGGCGTCCTTCATCGCGCGCAGCGTCGCCACCGTCTCCGCCGAGTAGCGGACCGTTCCGTCGGGCTGAGCGACGAGCGTCACCGGGATCATGCCGCGCCGATAAGTAGAGGCCTGCAACTCCCAGTACCAACGGGTGGCCACGGCGGCGAACAGGCCGGAATCGTGGATGCCCCTGGCGAATTCGGCGGCGCTGCGATACGGGGCCTGCCTGGCCAGCAGCGCGTGCTGCGCCAGCGCACGGCCGGCGGCCTCGATGCCCACCCGGAAGATGTCGAGCGGGTCATGATCGGTGGTCGTGCCGTCCAACACCGCGTGTTCGCGCGGTCCGAGGACCGAAACCCGCTCGGCGAAACCGGAATCCGCATCCAGCGCGTGCCACAGCGCCAGGACGGTCTCGCGCATCGCGATCGGCACCAGCGGTCCGAGCCCGTCGGCGCGGAAATGTCCCGTGTTCGGGATGCCGTCGCTGTCGGTCCATGCGATCCGGTGGGTGGCGCTGGTCACCTGGTCCGCGCGGCACGGCCGCATGAATCGCTCCAGATACAGCCGCTGCGAGTAGGTGAGATGGCTGTTTGGCTCGAGATGCAGTGCAGCGCAGGTGAAGTCGAACCGGCGCGGCTCGGGCGGCTGAACCGGTGCGGTGAACAGCCTCGGCTGCGCCAGCCCGGCCAGCACCCGGGACGCGGCCCTCCGGTCGTAACGCGGGGTGTCGATCGTCACGTGACCTCCTTGGCAATTGTCTTGACGCACGTGGTGAATCGGTCGATCTCGTCGGGGGTGTTGTAGACGTGCGTGCTGACCCGCACCGAGTCGGCGTCGGCGCCCGCGGCGGGGGTGCAGTGCGCGCCGGTGCGCACGAGAAATCCCAGCTCGCTCAACACGAATCCCAGGTCGGTCGACGAGATGCCGTTCAGCGTGAACGAGACGATCCCGTAGCCGACCGCGCAGGCGGCGTACGCAGGGCCGGGCAGGAACTCCAGCCCCGGAATCGGTCGCAGGCCGTCGATCAGGCGCAGCGTCAAGTCACGGTTGTGCGCGGCGATCGCACCGACGTCGAACGATTCCAGCACCTCCAGCGCGCTGCCGAACGCGAGGATGCCGGGGATGTTGTGCGTCCCGCCCTCCAGCAACTCGGGCATCGCCGCCGGTGTCAGCCCGGCCGCGCCGAGACGCACCCCGGAGTTGCCTCCGGGCAGGAACGGCACGAGGCTGTCGTGAACGCGCCTGCGGCAGTACAACACTCCGGTTCCTGGCGCGCCGAACATTTTGTGCGCGGCGAAGATCGCGAAATCCGCGTCGAGCTCGGTCACGTCGATCGGAAGGTGCCCGCCGCTCTGCGAGCAGTCGAAGCACAGCAGGATGGCGGGATCGATCCGCCCGCGCAATTCCTCCAGCGTGGTGAGGCCGCCGAAGACGTGGTGCAGATGGCTGGTCGTGATCAGCCGGGTCCGCGGCGTGACCTTGGTCAGGATGTCGTCGGTGTCCGCCTCGCCCGCGCCGGTCACCCGATAGGGGACCAGCGAGACGCGGCGCCCGAACCGCGCCAGCAGCCCACGCAGGTGATGCCATGGGTACACGTTCGACGCGTGATCGCTTTCGTTGTAGAGGATTTCGTCGCCGTCCGCGAGAGCCGCCAGCCCCCACGACAGCGCAACGGCGTTGAGCGCGGCAGTGGCGCCGCCGGTGAACACCACCTCGTCGGGGTGCTCGGCGCCGATGAACGCGGCGGTGTGCTCCCGGACGCGGGCGATCCGTGCGGACAGGCCCGTCGCCCACGGGTAGGTGCCGCGTCCCGCGTTGGCGGTGCGGGAGCTGTAATAGCGGTGGATGGTCTCGATGACCGGCAACGGTTTCTGCGTGGTGGCGGCGCTGTCGAGGTAGACCTCGGTGGCATCGGCCAACGCGGGGAACAGCGCGCGCACCGCGGTGGGCGCGAGCGTCGGCACTTCCGGTAGCCGCGCGGCCTTCGGCCGAGCGAACTGCGACCTCGAGGCAGGGGACATCAACGTGACGCTCCCTTCACCCGAAACGCTGGCACCACCCACGATACATTTTTGGTACGGACTTCGAAGTTTTCTCGTGGACAACGGCTTTCAGAGCTAGCCTGGCGCCATGCCGCTGACCTCGGATCTGCGGCCGGAGCACTGGCTCACGGCCGACCTGGGCAACCTGAGCGAGCTCTAGCTACTTGCCCCTGAAAGAGTCGGTGTGAGTGAGGCCGGTGTGGTCGGGCGGTTCGTCCGATGGGTGGGCGCTGGCCGTCGTACCAACTTGTGAGGCTTCTACGACGAAGTCGAGGCGAGCATCTGTGGAGAGCGAAGCCATCGACTGGCTCCGGTCCGCCCCCGGGGGCGGGTGACGCCTTTTCAGACCTCCAACTGCCGCCACTTCCACACCCTCACCTATTGTCCGATCCGTCTCATGACCGCAAGCGATGCAGAGTGTGTGCGGCGCATCGCCACTTGGTTCCGGACACTGTGTAACTGCGTTATCCGCAACTATATGACGAATCGCCGGTGCTGCCGACACGCTCGGCCGGGAGACAGCACCTATCGTTAGGGCCTGCACATGGAGCCGGCGGGACGTCGGTCCGGGACGACAGACATCTTCAGCACACAGCTCGATCACCCGGACGAGAGACCAACGCAAGCTGTACACGACTGCGATTCGAAGGAGGACACCCGTGCGATTCGTCAAAGCAGGTGCTATCGCCCTGGCACTCGCCTGTTCAACCATCATTGGAGCCGGTGCGGCACACGCCGACCAAACCATCCCCGCCACCGCACAACTACTGGACTGCTCCCTCCGATCCCGGGTGGGCTTGGATCTGGTCGGGGTGGTGTTCGTCGGTCCTGGCGGCACGATCACTGTCTCCGATCAGCTGTACGCCCGCCTCAAGGCTGCTGGCTGCTTGCTCTGAGATCAGTTATCCAGGAGAGACTAGGTGGGCCCGGCCGAGCCGGTGGCCGGGCACTACCGCACTACCTCAACGCAACGTCCTGTAGTACCAAAGCCTCTCGCCACCTATCCCCGGAACTTCGCCACCCACTCGCCACGTATCCCTGTGTCCGTTCCGGACGAGCTTTGCGGGTTGCCGAGTTCGTGACCTGCGATCCGAAGTGTGGTTCGCATTCTTCTACGCTGTGTTTGTTCGGACCTAGGTTGCGGATTGTTGGGTCGGGCGGATCGCTCGTGGACTCGACCCCATGATGGTGTTTGTGCTTGGCGCGGCCGCTGGTGGGCGAAGATGAGGGATGCGGACCCGCTTCCACGAGAACCTCGATCAGCTCACTGCCCAGCTGCAGGCGATGTGTCTGCGTGACCGCACCGCCATCGCCACCGCCACCAACGCTCTGCTGGGCGCCGATCTGGAGTTGGCCGAGCAGGCCATCGACATCTGTCGCGAGATCGACACCATGCGAGACGACTGCGAACATGCGGCGATGACACTGCTGGCGTTGCAGGCGCCGGTCGCCAGCGAGCTGCGGCGAGTGGTCACCGTTATCCAGCTTGTCGGCGACCTCCTCCGGATGGGTGCGCTGTCGGAGCACATCGCCAACATCGCGCGCCGCCGCCACCCCGCGTACGCGGTCCCCGAGTCCGCGCAACCGATCGTGGCCCGCATGGGTGCGGCCGCCATCGCCATAGCCACCAGCGCCGTCGCGGTGCTGCGCTCCGGCGACCCGCACGACGCCGCCCAGCTCGATGACCAGGACGACACGGTGGACCGGCTGCATCGCGACCTGCTGGCCGCAGTGCTCGGCGACGACTGGACCGGCGGAATGACCGCTGCCGTCGATCTCACCCTGCTGGGCCGCTATTACGAGCGGTTCGCCGACCACGCTGTCCAGGTCGGCCGCCGCACTGTCTTCATGGCGACCGGCGAATCGCCCGACAACCGGCCATCACCCGATTCCACTGGCGAATGACCGGCACCCATCGACCCGGGCTTGTATTCATCGGAATCTGAACTGCCGCCGTCGGCGGGGGCTGGGCATGAAATACGGGCGTTCGCTGACCGACCAAGGCCGAGGGTTCGGGTACGGCCCCGATTCGGGGCGTTGCGGCCAGGGGACGGGTTCGACCGCGGTGTCGCCTACATCCTCAGAACCCGAAACTTATGTCCGAACTCCGCAACCACCCCCGAAAACTAACCCCGAACACCGAAACCTCTACCCGAACAGGACACCAACTGCCGCCGCTTCCACGCCGGCGGGTAAACCGGACCGGGCCGCGGTGCGAATGCGATTCACAAGGACGGTCGGCTGAAAACGACTGCAGGGCAGACGCCCCTTGATCCGACGCTTACCGCCACGGATCGCAACCAAGGGCGGATGTTGCGGTCATTGCTTGCGCCGCAACACCGTAAGGCCGATACCGGTAAGAAGACCGAGCACGCCGAGCACGATGCCGACGACGCCGAGCCAGCGAGCAGTGCTGTCACTCGCGGATCCGCTGCCGGTCGACATCGCCGGGATGGCGCCGTGGTTTTCGGCGCCCCCGGCTTGTTTCGCGGCCAAAGACAAGGACGGGACAGGATATTCGGGTTCGGAACCCTTGTCCGTGGACTGCTGATCCCACTTGACGACCTGCCCGTCGGCGTAGGTCTGCACCGCGGGCATCCTCAGCGTGCCGGTATCGGGCAATCCGTTGGCCAGCACCGAGAACTGCCCGAACTGCCCCGGCCCGATCCCGCCACCGGGATCAGCGGTCCAGGTGATGGCGGTGACGTTGCCATCCTTGTGCGCCACCACTTTCCAGCCCGGCACCGCCTCGGTATCGGCAGCGGTCACACCGGGAATCTGCACCGCCAGCTCGACAGTCGCACTATTGGTCGCCGATTCGTTCGGCACCCGGAACACCAACACCGCCGAACCGCCACGCGACGCATCCGGCGCCGACACCGTGACATGAGCGAATGCGGGGGCCGCCGCGACCACCACCGCGATGGTCGCAGCCGCGCAGGTGAATGCAGTACGCGAAATCCAAGAAGTATTCATCGCCGAGATCTCTCCTTCACAGTGAGGAATCGAACGCAACCGATGCTCTGCGATGACGATAGTCTCGCGCGGGCCCCCGGCCCGCGATATCTGCACATCCGTCCACCGGTCGGGCGGTACCGGAATTGTTCCGAACGCCTATTTTGAGCGCTCCGTGGAATTTCGACCGGAATTTGTCAAGCTGAATGGGACCGTTGGGTGTGTTATGCGGCTGTCGTGTCGGTCTCCTGGGTGGTGTCGTCGGCGGGCCGGTTGATCCAGACGGTGTCGGGTAGTGCGAGGATCTTCGGCGGTGTCGTGGTGGCGAAGCGGTGCGGGTGCCGTGCGCGGGCCGCATCGAGCACACCGTGGCGGTCGGCTGCCTTGGCGGTGGCGAGCCCGTAGCGATCGCTGGCGCAGCTGACCGATCGGGGCTACTGCGGCTACCGGCTCGTCGACGACCGGCCACCGGGGCCCGGTCCCCGGTGATGTGGCGGTGCCCAGTCGAATTCGTTGAATACGAATTCTCCCGTTTGCTCAGACATCTGGTCTTGGGGCGGATGGCGGTCGCTGTGAGTGCGCCGGTGTATCAGGTGCAGCAGCACGACCGGCAGGCGGGGAGGCGAGACGAGCAAGGGTCACCTCGCCGCGACACCGAGAACCGGCCGGTGGTTCGTTGTTGATCCTGTGCCCGAAAAGCTATCTCCCGGAATGGATATGCCCATGGTCGGATCCCACGGTCGGGGAAGTCGACGATCCGTGCGGTGAGCCGGATGCGAGGGAGCCGACCTGCCATGCCGCACAGAAGACGACGACCAACGCGATCAGAAATCCGACGATCTTCGCCAGCCGTCCGAGCTCCGGCTGTGGGGTGATTTCGGTCATGCTCGTTACCTGCGCATCTGGTTGCGGTCGAACGACTTCCCCGATCAGCGTAGCCATGCCACACCGAATCGGCGAACGTCAGAGAGTCATCGCCGAATTTGCCAGTCCACGCAACAGGCGCCGTGCCTTCGATGCGCTGCGCGACGGTGGATACAACCCGACCACCTGGCGTCGATCGCCGCACCGCGACGATGGAGAGAACTGCGGAGTACCGCCGGGGGACGCTGCCGAACGGAAATGGGGTGTCACGCCGGAACTTTCGAAGGTCCCGGCCCGACTGTCTCACCCGAGGGCAGGTGAAGCGTGCCCGGAGAGTGAGGAACCCGCGGATGGTCGATCAGGTTTTGAAGGCGTCGAACGGGCGCGACGCGAAGGAGCCGCCGGCGCGCGGTACGTGGGCGCGGTGGCGGCCGCTGCTGATGCGGCTGCACTTCTACGGCGGCATGCTCGCCGGGCCGTTCATCCTGGTCGCGGCGGTGACGGGGCTCCTGTACACGCTCACGCCACAGCTGGACGGGATCGTGTTCCGGCACGAGGTGACCGTCGACGGGTACGCGCCGCAGGTGCGCAGCCTCGCCGACCAGATAGCGGCCGCGCGCACGGTGTACCCCGATGCCCCGATCAGCAGCGTGAAACCGCCGACGGTGCCCAGCGAGACGACGCAGATCGCGTTCGCGGCGCCGGAGGTGCCGCAGGACTACACCCGCACCGTGTTCGTCAACCCCTACACCGCGCACGTGCAGGGGACGTTGACCACGTACGGGCAGTGGCTGCCGATCCGGGCCTGGTTCGATGAGATGCATCGGACTCTGCACCTCGGGGTGGTCGGCCGGTACTACAGCGAGATCGCGGCGAGCTGGCTGTGGGTGATCGCGCTCGGCGGCCTCGCACTGTGGATCGGTCACGCGCGGCGGCGTGGGGCGAAGCGGTTCGTCACCCCGGATCGCGCAGGCGCGCCGAAAGGGTCGCGGAAGCGGACATTGAGTTGGCATGGCGCGGTCGGAGTATGGATCGTGATCGGCGTGTTGGGGTTGTCGGTGACCGGTCTGACGTGGTCGCGGTTCGCCGGTGACCACGTCGAGCAACTGCGGACCCAGCTGAGCTGGACCACGCCGTCGGTGTCGACGATGTTGCCGGGCACCGACGCCGGTACCGGCGCGTGGAACGATCCAGTGGCGGGCGCCGATACGGTCTTGCGCACCGCGCAAGCCGCGGGCCTGCAGCCGCCGATGTGGATGAAACCGCCGGCGAGCGCCAGCGAGGCGTGGCAGGTGTACGAGCGGAAGCGCGATTTCCCGACGCGATTCGATGCGGTCGCGGTCGACGCCCGGACCGGCGCCATCGCCGACGAGATCAGGTTCGCGGATTGGCCGCTCATCGCCAAGCTGACCAATTGGGCGATCGACACCCATATGGGTTTGCTGTTCGGGCTTCCGAACCAGATCGCGTTGGCCCTGCTCGTCGTGTGTCTGATCTCGGTGGTCGTCCGCGGCTACGCGATGTGGTGGAAGCGGCGTCCCACTCGGGGCGGGTGGCCGACGGCGCCGCGGCGAGGCGCACTCCTGGGCCTGCACCCGATCGAGGCAGTGATCGTGGTCGCCGCTCTCGTGGGCATCGGCTGGCTGGCTCCATTGTTCGGCGCGACGCTAGGGTTGTTCGTCCTCGGCGACGTCGTCGCCGGTGAGCTGTCCCGGCGGGGACGGGAGCACACCGCAGCGTGATCACCGATCCTTTCCTGAAGTGGGCCGTCACTGTCGCGTTCGTGGTGACGGCGGTGTTCTGGGCGGTGCGGGCCGGTGAACGGTCCGCGATGATCCCGGGCCGCATCACCGGGGTCCTGCACGTCGTGATGTCGCTGGCGATGCTGGCGATGGTGTGGCCCCGCCTGCCGAGCGTGTCGACGGTCGCGGGCATGACAGTGTTCGCCGTGGCGTCGGCGACATTCCTGGTGCTGCTCGCCGCACGGCGCCAGCACCACGAGAATGGCTATCACGCGCTGATGATGGCGACAATGGTGTGGATGTACGCCGTGATGGACCCATCTATCGTCGGCGGCACCCAGACGTCCTCCGCCGGTAGCTCGATGGACATGGGCGGCGGCACCACGATGCCCATGCCGACGACGATGACGATGCGGCTGCCGTCCTGGGCCGGATACCTGGACCTGACGATCGGACTCGTCTACGTCGCGATGGCGGCCGCCTGGGTCGCCTACACCTATCGGCGGGCACTCGCTGACGACGAGGCCCGCCGCCGGACCGGCGCGATGCAAGCAGTGATGGCGATGGCCATGGCGGTGATGTTCCTGTTCTACACCGGCTGATCGAGAACAACCCACATGACCACAGCCACGCGTGCCGCGCACCGCGGCCAGGCGGCCGTTGCCAGGCCAGCTCACGAACGACGCACCCAGACCCTGCACCGGTCTGGCAGGAGACCTTCCAACAGTCCTGTCTTAAGCAGATCGGCGAGACCCATATCCCGACGGTTAGTCGAAACCGATCCTGCCGCTCACCTGCCCATCCTCGCAGACTCCCTCTCGGCGTTAGCGGGAGTTTCCACGGGAACCGAAGCCCAAGTGCGTGAGGGATTGGCCGCAGCCTGCTCGCCAGCACACTGCTGTCACCGGACTCCCCGTACATCGGCAGCGTGTTGCGGCGAGTGCCCGCGACCTGAACGCCGATGGGCAGGTAACAGCGGCCGGGCGCCGGGCATCGCTGGCCGGACCGGTGTCACGTGCAGTGAGCTGCGGACCTTACCGAGGCGGGAACCGGAGGGGTGCCCGAGCCGACTTATGGAGTGATGCGTAACTCCGATGGATCCGGGATTCCGGATATGAGCCCCATGCACCACACCGTGGGGTCGATGACGTCGATGCTGCCGGGGCGGGTGCGGCTGGTGTGGGTAGTCGCCCTTGCTGGTCGCGGTGTTGCATGTCTGGCATGCGAGATCGCTGGCCGGACAACCACGATGGTGGCACGGGATCCATGTCTCGATGGCGGTGGGCATGATCGCGATGTATGCCGCGGACCCGATGGGACAGACCGGGCTGGATCGGTTGCTGCTCACGGCATTCGGAGCTGGTGCGGTCGTGGTCGCCGCAGCGGTGGTCGCGCGCCGCGAGAGCATGCCGAATCCATTGTGGGCGTTGACGGTCGTAAATACGGCGGCGATGGCCTATATGGCGGCGGTGATGCTGTGGCCGCACGCGATACCGCACGTCGTGTCGTGGGTCGTGGTCGGGTATCTCGGGGTGGACGCGGCCGGATGGTTGTCGGGTGTGTGGGATCGGCGCCCAGTGCTGCGGCGTGAGGCGGTCGGGCTGGCGGGACACGATTCGGTCGATGTACGAATCAGTCTGGCGGTCATGGCCGTGAGCATGGCGTACATGGTGACGGCGATGGTGGTGTAGCAGGTGGGGCCAATACGAACCGAACCGGAAAACGGTCACGCACACCATCAGCGGTTCTGGGCGGCGGCTGTCTTGATCGGCGGGACAGCGATCGGCATCGGCGCGGCGCTGGCGGCGATGACCGCGCTGCGGACAGAGCCCTATGCTGCGCAAGGAATCTCCTATCCCGGAGCGGTCGCTGTCGCGGTATACACACTGCTGCGGGTGGTCGCCGCGCTGGCCGGTGGTTTCACCCTGGGTGCCCTGGCTTACGCGCTGTTCTGCGCGCCCGCCTCGGAGCGGGGTCGGCTGGATGCGACCGGGTATCGCGGTGTGCGGGTGGCCGAGTCGGCGTCGCTGCTGTGGCTGGTGGCCGCGGTGGCGCTGGTGCCGATGTCGGCCGCCGATTCCGCAGGCATGTCGGTCGGTGCGGTGTTGCGGGACGGTGGGATGCCGGCGTTGATCGCGGCGGCGGAGAAGCCCAAGGCGTGGTTGGTGGCGGTGGCGTGTGTGACGCTGATCGCGGTGGGTGTGCGGTTCGCGTTGTCGTGGAACAGCCTGTTCGGTCTGGCGGTCATTGCCGGGATCGCGGTGATCGCGCCGGCGGTAGTGGGCAATGCCGGTGAGGGGCCGGATCACGATTACGCGACGGGTGCGGTGATCCCGTTCACGCTCGCGATGTCGGCGTTGGTCGGTCTGACCTGGTGCGTGCTCGGTCAGCGCACCGATCGCGGACCGGACGAGAGCGCGATCGTGCTGCGGCGCTATCGGCGGGTGGTGGCGCTGTGCGTGCTGGTGATGATGCCGACCGCCGTGATCCTGGTACTGATTCTGGCGCCCCCGTCGACGTTCGGCGGCTGGTATGGCTGGCTGGGGGTGGTATCGGCCGGTGTGCTTGCCGCACACGGGATTCTGGTGTGGGCGCTGGGGCGGGTCCGGAGCGAGTCGCCGCGGCTGGTTCGGCTGCTGCGCACCGCGGTCGCCGCCGAGGTGGTGTGGCTGGGCGTGTCGGTGACGATGGCGATGCAGCCCGCGCCGGCGTTCGGGCGGCGACCGTTCACCGCACAGGAGGTGTTCCTCGGGTTCGATCTGCCGAATCCACCGAATGCGTGGCGGTTGCTGACGGTATGGCGGTTCGATGTGGTGCTGGGGACGGCGTCGATCGTGCTCGCGGCCTTATACGTTGCCGCCCTGGTGCGGTTGCGCCGCCGCGGGGATGCGTGGCCGCGGTGGCGGCTGGTGTCGTGGATATCCGGCTGCGCCGGATTGCTTCTGGCGACCTCGTCGGGGATCGGCGCGTACAGCTACGGGATGTTCAGCGTGCACATGGCGGTTCATATGGCGTTGAACATGTTCCTGCCCGAGTTGCTGGTACTGGGGGCGCCGGTGACGCTGCTGCTGCGGGCGGTGGAGCCAGCAGGCCGGGGCGCGCCGCCGGGGCCGCGGGAATGGGTGCTGTGGCTGATGCATTCGCGGTTCACCCGTCTGTTGAGTCATCCCGGGGTGGCGCTGGCGGTGTTCGTGGTATCGCTGTACGGGCTGTACTTCACGCCGCTGTTCGATCAGCTGATCCGGTTCCACTGGGGGCATCTGCTGATGAACATCCATTTCCTGCTCACCGGGTACCTGTTCTACTGGGCGATCATCGGCATCGATCCGGGTCCGCGGCGGCTGCCGCATCTGGGCCGGTTGGGAATGCTGTTCGCGGTCATGCCGTTTCACGCATTCTTCGGGGTGGCGGTGATGTCGATGGATACGTTGATCGGCGGCGTCTTCTACCCGGAGCTGCGGTTGCCGTGGATGACCGATCTGTTGCACGACCAGTGGCTGGGCGGAACCCTGGCCTGGATATCGGGTGAGGTTCCGGTGCTGCTGGTGGTGGGTGCGCTGCTGTCGCAATGGTCCAAACAGGACCGGCGCGAAGCCGCGCGCGGTGACCGGCATCAGGAGCGCTTCCCCGAGGACGACGAACTGACCGCCTACAACGCGATGCTCGAGCAGTTGCAACGGTCCCGGCGTTAGGTCCGGAAATCGCGCAGCCGCAGGCTGTTCCAGACGACGAAGAACGACGAGAACGCCATCGCCGCCCCGGCCAGCAGGGGGTTCAGCAGCCCGGCCACAGCCAGCGGCAGCGCGGCCAGGTTGTAACCGAACGCCCACGCCATATTGCCGCGGATCGTGCGCAGAGTGGCGTGCGCGAGGGCGATCGCGTCGGGAACCGCGACCGGGTCCTCGCGTACCAGGATGATGTCGGCCGCGCCGATGGCCACGTCGGTCCCCTGCCCGATGGCCAGCCCGAGATCGGCCGCGGCCAGCGCGGGACCGTCGTTGATGCCGTCGCCGACCATCGCCACGCACCGCCCGTCGGCCTGCAGGCGGCGGATCACCGCGACCTTCTCGGCCGGGAGCACCTCCGCGACGACCTCGCCGATGCCGATCTCCTCGGCCACGGTCCGTGCGGCGTCGGGATTGTCGCCAGTGAGCAGCATCGTCCGCAGGCCGAGCCGGTGCAGCCGGGCGATCGCCTCGGTCGCGCGGGGACGCACGGTGTCGGCGACGGCGATCACCGCCACCGCGCGGCCGTCGAGGCAGAAGTAGACCGCGGTGCGGCCGCGCCGCTGTTCGTCATCGAGCGCGTGCCGCAGTTCGGCGGGCACATCGATACGTTCGGAATCGATCAGCGCCGGTCGGCCGATCAGCGCCCGGCGACCGTCGACCGTGCCGCGGGCCCCGAGTCCCGCCAGCGCCTCGAAGTCGGTCACCGCGGGTAACCGCGAAGCGATGCTCCGGGCGTGCGCGGTGATCGCGGTGGCGACCGCATGTTCGGACGCGGATTCCACACCGCCTGCCAGACACAGGATTTCGGTGTCATCGGCGCCGATGGTGTGCACTGCGACGACGGCCATCGCACCGACGGTGACGGTGCCGGTCTTGTCGAACACCACCGTATCGATCCGGCGACTGGTCTCGAGGGCCTGCTGCCCCTTGAGGAAGATGCCGAGTTGGGCGCCTCGCCCGGAGGCGACCATCAGGGCGGTGGGGGTGGCCAGTCCGAGCGCGCAGGGGCAGGCGATCACCAGCACCGCCAGGCCGGCACCGACAGCCCGGTCGACGCCCGCGCCCGATGCCAGCCAGCCCGCCAGGGTGAGCATCGCGAGCGCGAGCACAGCGGGTACGAACACCCCGGCCAGCCGGTCGGCCAGCCGCTGCAACCCGGCCTTACCCGCTTGCGCTTCCTCGACCAGCCGGATCATTCCGGCCAGCCGGCTGTCCGCACCGACCGCCGTCGCCTCGACCACCAGGCGTCCCGTCAACGCCACTGTGCCGCCGCTGACCTCCGCACCCGGGACGGTCTCGACGGGGGTGGACTCACCGGTCATCGCGGCGGCATCGACGCTGGAACGGCCCTCGACTACCAGGCCGTCGGTGGCGATGGTCTCGCCCGGCCGAACCACGAATCGGCGGCCGACGGTGAGTTCACCGACGGGAACGACGACTTCCCGGCCGTCCCCAGTCAGCACGGTGACGTCCTTGGCTCCCAGCGCCGCCAATGCCCGCAGCGCGCCTCCGGCCCGGCGCCGGGCCCTGGCCTCGAAATACCGTCCGGCCAGCACGAATACGGTCACGCCGCCAGCGACCTCGAGATAGATCGAATCCGCGCCCAGCACCGCCGCCCACACGCCGTGCCGCGCGGGCACGGAAGCCGGTCTGGCGAACAGGGTGACGATCGACCACAGCGTGGCAGCACAGATACCGATGGACACCAGGGTTTCCATGCTGGTGGCGCCGGTTCGCAGCCCGGCTAGGGCGCGTCGGTGCAGCGGCGCCGCCGACCACACCACGATCGGCAGCGCCAGCCCCAGCAGAACCACCTGCCAGCCCGGGAACCGTGTGCTGGGCACCGTAGCGAACATGATCGACAGATCCGCCAGCGGGAAAAACAGCAGCAGCGCGACCACCAGACGGCGGAACAGGTCCGCGGCCGCGCGGTCCTCGGGTCCGGTATCGATCGCGACACTGCTGTCGGTGAGCGGTTCGGCCTGGTAGCCGGCATCGATCACGGTGTCGCGCAACCCCTGCGGCGCCATTGCCGCGGGCGCGTCGACGGTCGCGACGCCGGTGGCGAAATTGACGCTCGCGCTCACACCCTCGACCCGGTTCAGCGCACGCTCGACCCGGGCCGAACACGCGGCACAGGTCATGCCGGTGACCGCCAGACGAATGCGTTGCGTGGCCGGACGTTCCGCGATCGCGGAACTACTCGTCATCTCGATGGCACCCCATCCCACTCTTGCCGGCTGTGTCATGAGACAGGTCGGATGCCGCAGAGGCGAAGTTCCCGGCGGAGACGTGAATCACGCCGCCCAGTACGAGCCAGGCGGCGGTTTGTCAGCCCACGCCGCCGTCGCGCTGCTCGGCCGCCGCCAGCAGGTCCTGTCGTGCCCGGGCGATCCGCGACCGCACCGTGCCGACCGGCACGCCGCACACGTCGGCGGCCTCTTGGTACGACAACCCCAAGACCTGGGTCAGCACCAGCGCCTCCCGGCGCTCGGGATCCAGGCCATCGAGCAACATCTGGATCTCGACCAGATCCTCGAACGTCCGCCCCGAACGCCGCTGCACGACCCGCTGCTCGGCCACCGCCTCCCAGGAATCGCCGGTGTCCTGGATCCGCGGCCGCGCCATCGCCGACCGGATCGAATCGACCACCACTCGACGTGCGATCGACAACAGCCACGCTCGCGAGGTCGACCGCCCAGCGAATTGGGGCAGGCTGGCGAAGGCGCGAACGAAGGTCTCCTGGGTGAGATCGTCGGCGGCGCCCAGCCCGGCGCGGTACGCGTGGAACCGCCACACATCGGCCTGCAGTGCCCGCACCCATCGCTCGAACGCCCGCCGATCACCGCGACCTGCAACTATCGCAAGTGCGGTCAATTCGTCGTCGTTGTCACCTCCGCGCACAGCGCCCGAGGCTACTACACCCCGTCGTGGAACTCGCTGCGCACTCTGGGCGACCATGGGAACATGAAGTGCGAAACGGTCCGCGAAGCACTGTCCGCGCGTATCGACGGCGAACAGGAACCGATCCCGGCAGAAGCGACCGATCGGCACCTCGCGGGCTGCCCGGCCTGCCAGGGCTGGTACCGGCGCGCGGAAACCCTGCGCCGCGCCACGATCCTGCACTCCGCACCCGCTGTCCCCGACCTCACGGCCGAGATCATGGCGCAACTCACGGCGGATCGTCGCGCACGCCCCTACCTGCGAGTCGCGCTGGCCGTGGTGGCGATCGCGCAAACGGCCCTGGCCCTGGCCCAGCTGTTCGGCGCCGACACCGGCATGGGGCACGAACACGGCGTATTCATGGTGGGGCATATGAGCCACGAGAGCGCGGCCTGGAACGTCGCCATCGGAATCGGGCTCGGATGGGCCGCCCTGCACACCCGCACCGCGGCCGGGCAGCTACCTATGCTCACAGTGTTCGTGGGCGTGCTCACCGCAGCCTCGCTGCTCGACCTCGCCGACGGTGATGTCACCCTGGCCCGGCTGCTGTCGCACGTCCCTGTGGTCGTCGGTGTCGCCCTGCTGTACCTGGTCTACCGCGAGCACCGCGACGACGATCACCCACGGCACGGCCAGACCCTCACCCCCGCCGACGAGCACCTGATCGACCACGGCGAACCGCCGCTGCCACAGCACAACCCGCCGACGACACCCGGTTACCGACGCCCGGCAAGCCACCACGCGGCCTGACCGCTGCCACAGACGCCCAGCCGCCACTGCCCTGCCATTCAACCCGCCGCCGGTTCGCCACCAAATTCACACCCAGTGCAATTGTTGCTCTGCGCAATAGTTTTTGGTGATGAGGGTTTGACATGGCACAAGTCCGGGAACCCGTCCGCCGCCGCAAGCCGCCGGATCACCGCCTGTCCGGACTCCTCGCCCGCCACGTTCACATACCCGCCGCGGCGGCAGCCCCCGACCGGGACAGCCCAGTCGTGCCCAACCCACACCGCCCCGTTAGAAGGCCGACATCGACCAGCCTCACGGCGTACATCAAAATCGTCGATGCCCTGCGGCCAGCGGAACTCGCTCACGAGAGGTGCCAGCGTTCGACGACCAGGACCATCTGCCGGCCGAGGTAGTCGAGGTATCGGCTTATCTCGTTCAGTCGGGCGCCCGCGGGCGTTGTCGCACCGAGGAGTTCGGCCCCGTGGCGGGCCGCCTGGACCCGTACTTCGGCGGCGCGGGCGAGGTTCAGCGTGGTGCGGTACCAGGTGTCGTCGTCGATGCAGTATCGGTCGCGGCGTCGCGAATCACGTTCCCGGCGAATGAGATCCCGTTTTTCCAGCGCGCCGACGGCCGTGGAGATGGAGGCCGGGCTCACCTCGAGCCTGCGCACCAGTTCGGCGGCGGTGAGACTGCCGGAGTCGGTGAGATGCAGGCAAGTCATCACCCGTGCTTGCATCCGGGGCATGCCGTCGTTCACGAATAACTCGGTGAAGTGTGTCGCGAAATCGCGCACCGCATCGTTGTCGACCATGAATCCCACTGGGGCCGAGTCTGATTGCTGCGCTGTGGCCGCTCTGCTTCGTCGCGCCCGCACCGCGGTGGCCCGGTGGGCCCGATCGGCGCGATAACGACCGGGTCCGCCGTTGCGGGTCACCTCCCGGCTGATCGTCGAGGCGGGCCGTTCGAGCTGGCGCGCGATCTCGGTGTATCCCAACCCATCGACCAGTCCCGCCGCAATGCATTCCCGCTCATGCAGTGTGAGCCTGCCTCCTGGCATCGGTGCGGTTCTCCTTCGGCTTCGTCGTGCGGTGTCAGTATGCGTTCAGCGACATCTCATTGCATGTCGGGTGCCCGATGTTGCGTTTGATGCCAAGGTCATTGCACGGACAAAACCGAATATACCTGCAGTTATCAAGAATCGTTGCGCGGGCTCTGTTGAGCAATCTCTGAACGCAACCTAGCGTTCGGTTCATACTGAAACTCGCGCGCCAGGAGGAATCCAATGACCGAGCCGCTGACCACCGTTGTCTCGTTGCCTACCACCCGTCCCGCGGGCTGCCCCTTCGATCCACCCATCGAACTGGCGCAGCGTCGTGAGCGAAATCCGCTGACCCGCATGGTCTTTCCGGACGGCCACCAAGGTTGGCTGGCGACCGGGCATGCCACTGTGCGCGCAATCCTGGCCGATCCGCGCTTCAGTGCGCGAACCGAGCTCATGCGCTCTGCGCTGGCGGATCTCGGCCCACTGCCCCAGGCCCCGCCCGGCCACTTCCTCAACCTCGACGCACCCGAGCACACCCGCTACCGAAAGCTGTTGACCGGCAAGTTCACCGTCCGGCGGATGCGACTGCTCACCGAGCGGGTGGGACAGATCAGCACCGAATACCTGGACGCCATGGAACGAGCCGGTGGTCCGGTGGATCTGGTGAAGTCGTTCGCCTATCCGGTTCCGGCGCTGATGATCTGTGAACTGCTCGGTGTGCCCGAAGTTGATCGGGATCGGTTCCAGCACCTGGTAGCCAACCTGGTCGCCAATTTCAACGATCCGGATGTGCCCCTCGAACAGGGCATCGCGGCCTTCGAGGAGACACGGGAATATATGCGGCAGCTGGTCGCCGCCAAACGAACCGAACCGACCGACGACCTGCTCAGCGATCTGACCCGCACCGATCTCGCGGAAGACGAACTCACCGGAATGGCTGTGCTGCTGCTGATCGGCGGATTCGACACCACCGCGAATATGTTGGCACTCGGCACTTTCGCGCTGCTGCGCCACCCCGAACAGCTAGCCGCGCTACGCGCCGATCCCGATCTCGCCGATCGGGCGGTCGAGGAGCTGATGCGCTACCTGACCATCGCCCACACCTTCACCCGTTCCGCCCTGGCGGATGTCGAACTGGCCGGACAGGTGATTAAAGCCGGTGAGACGGTGGCGCTTTCGGTGCAGGCCGCCAATCGCGATCCGGCCAGATTCGACCATCCGAACAGTCTCGACCTGCGGCGCAATGCGACGGGACACCTGGGATTCGGACATGGCATCCATCAGTGCCTTGGCCAGCAGCTGGCCCGGGTCGAAATGCGAACCGCACTGCCCGCCTTGATAACCCGGTTTCCGACCCTGCGGCTCGCGACGGCGGCGGACGAGGTCCGGATGCGCCCGGATGGTATCGGTGTCTATGGTGTGCAACGGCTTCCGGTCACCTGGTAGGAGAGCCGATCACCGGCTGCCTACATCCCGATCGCGTACAGCAGCCATCCGATGACGACGTCCTGTGGTGCGCATGCTTCCCAATCCGTAACTGGTCAGGTGGTTGCGGTTCCGGTCTGATGGCGGGAGTCGCTGGGGTTTGACGGCGGGTCCTTTGTGATCTGGACTGTTGGTGGCCAATGATGTTGTGGTGTCCAGTGATCCGCGTCCCTCGTATGAGGAGTTGGCCGCGCTTGTGGCGCGGCAGGCGGATCTGCTGGCCCGCCAGGATGTGGTGATCGTGCAGCTCGAGGCCGAGGTTCGGGAGTTGAAGCGGGGGCGTTGTCCGGTCGATGACCGCGGGGTGGGCTCGCCCGTGACTGCGGGCAGTCGCGGGCTCGCTGTGCCACCACCGAATACCGCGGCAGATATCGACCTACCGCTGTCGGCCATGCAGATGAGGCGAATTCTGATGGCGCTGACGCCCGCCGGAGGAACGGTGCCGTCGGTTTTCTCTTAGGCTCGTGTGATGCCTGATGCCCTCATCCTGGGTGGGACCGGTGTGGTCGGACGTGCGATAGCGGCACACTTAGCGGCCACAAACTGGCGGGTGGAGGTAACTGGGCGCAACCCCGCCAATATGCCTGCCGAACTCCGCACGGCTGGAGTCGATTTCATCGTGGCAGACCGCGCCGATGCTGGTCGACTGCGCCCCATCGTGGGCGACGGGGTAGACCTGCTGGTCGACTGCGTCTGCTACACCGCAACGGACGCGCACTCACTGGTGGAGTTGGCCGCCGACGCTGGATCGACAGTACTCATTTCGAGCAAGGCGGTATACGTCGACGCCGAAGGCAATCATGCGAACTCAGAGGTCGAGCCGCGATTCGATGGCCCGATCAGCGAGTCGGCACCCACCCTGGCTGCGAGCAATATTGATTACCGGTCCCGCGAGGGTTACGGGCCGAACAAGGTTGCGGCAGAGCAGGTCTCGCTCGACAGTGGGCTGGCGATCAGCGTGTTGCGGCCATCGAGGGTCCATGGGGTCGGCGGGGGCCGCCCACGCGAATGGGTGTTCGTAAAGCGCATCCTGGACCGGCGCACCACCGTGCTACTCGCCCAGCGTGGCGCTGGGATGGTCCACACCACCGCCGCGGCCAACATCGCCGCGTTAGTCGAAGCCATCGCCCACACACCAGGTGCACGAATCCTCAATATCGCTGATCCCGATTCACCGAGCGCTCTCGACATCTCCCGCACGATCGCCAAGCACCTCGATCATCAGTGGAACGAGGTGCTCCTCGACGATCAGGCGGATGACCGGCTCGGTGTGACACCGTGGGATTCAGCCCACCCCGTTGTGCTCGACACCTCTGCAGCTATCGCGCTCGGCTATCGGCCGGCCGGTGACTACGCGACAACGGTTGCCGCACAGATCGACTGGCTTATCGACACAGCCAAAGCCGGAGACCAGGCGCGGGTCCTTCCGGCTGCCGAGGATCCGTACTTCCGCCACTTCTTCGACTACACGGCCGAAGACCGATTCCTGGCGCAGCTGTGCATGGAATCGACGCATTCCGCGCAAGCGCGGCCGCCAGGCTTGTCCAGCGGGTAGTGCAATGCGGATAGAAGTCGGCGCAAAGCGACAATGCAGCTAAGCAAGAACAACCCCGGTCAGAGCCCTGCTCCACTGAAATCTACCGTGGCGATGATCAAGTCCCGGGAAGCCGAGCAATAGTGCACGGTCGGAATATCTCCCCTCCACCAGTGAGCTGATGCGTCCGCTCGTGGAGGCCGTAGTCGCTTCGTTCGCCGACTCGTCACACCACATCCCGCCTGCATGTCACGGTCGCCGGAAGGGTCGAGTCCCATGAGCATCCCGAACTTGCCGAGCAACTCGACGACCTGTTCCAGCGTCATCTCACCGGCGTACGGATGCCGGTCCCGATCAACCACGTATGAACCCCTGTCATTTTCAGGATCGTCTGCACAAGACCCCCTTACAAGAACAATTCTCGACGTCCGCAGTACGTGAACACGATCGGCGGTCAGATGGCCGCGTCGAACCACTCGCCTTGTGAGCGAGAGGTCGACGGTCACCATCGCCGACCTCGCGAACTGCCCCAGCTCGAAGCAGGATTGAACCGCTGAACGGCCACGTCCGCCAAGATCAGCCGTCACGGCCAGGCGCTCGACGTCGGCGGCAAGGCGGTGCCAGGCCATGGGCGCGGACGGCGTCGATGCCTGCGTGTCGGACGACGTTGCGGAGCACGGCGGTGCCGATGATGGCGTCGTCGGCGTAGCCCAGGACGGGGATGAAGACAATCGTTGACATCAGCGGACAGCCGGAGCTAGCGTCGACCACGTGACCCATCCATTGGAAGATGAGTTTCAACCAATGAAACTCAATGATCCCAAGGAGAACTCGACCACACGGACGCTTTCCCGCGGACTGGCTGTGCTCTCGGAGATCCTCGGCGCTGATACCCCACCCAACCTCACCGAACTCGCACTGTGCACGGGACTGGCGAAGGCGACCGTTTCACGACTACTGGCCACCCTGGTCGAATCGGGATTCGCTTCCCAGCAGCCCGGTGGTCAGACCTACTTCGCCGGTCCGTCGATCGCCCGCTGGCTGCGCACAAGTCCGCTCGAAGCACTGCTCGCCGAACAGGCGGCCCCCCTGCTGGACACCCTGCGGGATCTGTCCGGGGAGACTGCCGTGCTGTGCGTGCCCACCTGGCCGGACCGAGTCTGCATCGTCTGTAGCCTCTCTGATTCACCCATCCGTGCGCAGAAGAGCATCGGCGAGAGCGCGCCGCTGAGCCGCGGTTGCAGCGGACGGGCGTTCCTGGCCTTCGCTAAGGAGACGTACGTGCACGCGGCCCTGCAAGCCCGGCCGTTGTACCGGAGCACCAAGGCATCGATCGCCGACAACGGCGAACTCTTCGCCCGGCTCGAGGTCGAGCGCGAACAGGGCTACTCGATGTCGGTCGAGGGCACCTTCCCGGATATGAACGGCATCGCCGTCCCAGTCTTCGCTTCCACCTCCGCGATGCCCATCGCGATCATCAACATCAGCGGCCCCTCCTCCCGGTGGACGCGCACCAAGATGGAGGCCTTCGCACCCACCTTGAAGGAGCACGCCGCACAACTCACCAGCTATTTCACTTCGGAGACGACTTCATGATCAAGGCAGTGGCGGCGACAGGACAGCTCGGCACCGGATTCAAAGCTCACACCCTCGCCGAGGCGGCCGTAGGGGCGGATTTCATCGGCTGCGACGCCGGATCCTCCGATCCCGGTCCCTATTACCTCGGCTCGGGCATGACCCAGTCGTCCAACGCTGCAGTCTCCCGCGATCTCGAGCTGATGATCGGCGAGGGCCTGAAGAACGGCATCCCGGTGCTGATCGGCTCAGCCGGCACAGCCGGAGCCCGGCCGCACCTGAAGCACACGGTGGAGATCATCCGGCAGCTCGCGGCCAAGAACGACTGGCATTTCACGCTCGGCATCGTGGACAGCGAGGTATCCGCGGACCAAGTCGTCGAGGCCTACCGCGCCCAACGCCTCACCCCACTGAACGGCGCACCCGAGATCGACGAGGACTCCATTCGCGCGGCGTCGCATATCGTCGCGATGCAAGGTCCGGAATGCTTCATCGAGGCCCTGGAGAAGGGCGCCCAGGTCGTCATCGCCGGGAGATCGAGCGATACCTCGATCTTCGCCGCCGTACCGATGATGAACGGCATCCCGGAGGGCATCGCCTTCCACGCCGCCAAGATCCTGGAGTGCGGCGCCGCCTCGGTGGTCGAGCGGATCTACCCCGATTCGATGGTGGCCTATCTCGACGAGGACGCCTTCACCGTCGAGCCGCCGAATCCGCTCATGCTCTGCACGCCGCAGAGCGTCGCTTCCCACAGCTTCTACGAGACCGCGGACCCGTTCCGGCTGGCCGAACCGAACGGCACGCTGATAACGACGGATTCGGTGTACACCGCGACCTCCGACCGGGCAGTGCGAGTCACCGGCAGCAGATTCGAACTCACCGACGACTACACGACCAAACTCGAAGCGGCCACACTCACCGGCTACCGGACCGTCGTCTTCGCCGGGGTCCGCGACCCGTTACTGGTCGACCAGATCGAGGGGTTCGTGGACAAGACGGACGGTGTCATCCGCGGCAAGATCGCCGACAGCCTCGGCGTCAGCCCCGACGAATACACGATGCGCTGGAACATCTACGGCAAGAACGGCACGCTCGGCCCCTTCGAACCGGAGAGCCACGTGACCGGCCACGAGGTCGCGCTCATGATCGACATCATCGCGAAGACCCAGGAAACCGCTCAGGCCATCGGCTCGGTCGCCTGGCACACGGCGCTGCACCAGCCGATACCCGAATACAGCGGCCTGGTGAGCAACCTGGCCTTCCCGATCTCGCCTCCGGCAATCGCCGCCGGAGCGGTCTACGAATTCTCGATCAACCACGTAATGCACGTCGACAAGCCGGGCGACACCTACACCCTGACCGTCGAAGAGACATAGGAGACCCCGCCATGACGCAACTCCACGAACTGGCGCGCCTGATCAGGAGCAAAAACGCCGGACCGTTCGAATTGACGATCGATATCATGTTCGAGAACCAGGAATCCTACGACCGAGTGCGCAAGTCCGGGATGCTCAGCACCGACCGGATCGCGAAGCTCTACTCCGTCGATCCGTCCGTGGTCCAGTCGTTCGAGGCGGACACGGCGCTCGCGATCAAGATCTCGCTGCCCCGACCGATGTCATCGGGCAGTCGCACCGATACCGACATCTTCGGCGGCCAGTTCCACAGCCCGATCGTCCGGTTAGAGATCCCGTAGCCGCTCGCGCAGCGGCTCACGGACCCGACGATCAACCACGACGACGCACCCCCATTACCCGCGGCCACGGCCGCCCATCCGAGAAGAGCCAGGTAGGACAATGACGCGCAAAACCGACAACGCGCACCAGAACCTCGAATCCATCCGGGAATTGCTCCCGGAGATCGCGCAGATCGGCGACGACACGCTCCGCGGGATCGTCGAGGAGATCTGGGATCAGGTCTGGCAGGAGAGCGACTGGGAGGATCTCGCCGATATCCCGAAGAACCCCTCCTCGCCCGCGGCGCCCGCCCGGGTGCCGAACGCTTGGACCCTGGTGACGCATACCCGCGCGGTCGCCCAGCTCGCGATCACCTCGGCGGAAACCATCCGGACCTTGCACGGGATCGACTACGACCATGATTCACTGCTCGCGCTGGCTCTGCTACACGACGTCAGCAAAGTCGTCGAGTACGAGGGCACGAAGGACGCGATCGAGAAGGGCCGGATGGGCAACCTCATCCAGCACGGCGTCTACGGCGCATTCCTCATGTGGAAGCACGGACTTTCCCACGAGATGGTGCACGGGGTGATCTCGCATACGCCGTCGTCCAGGGTGCTGCCGCAGACTCACGAGGCGTTGATCGTGCGGTACGTCGACTTCCTCGACACCGACGCGATGCTGCTGGACGCCGGCGAAAAGCTGTACCTGAAATGACCGCGAATCAGTCCGGTATGCCGTCCGAAGCCGTCTCGCTCTCCCAGGGCGCGAAATACCGCCGCCTGCTGGTCGGGCCCGATATCGTCATCCAGCCCTCGCTGCCCGACCCGCTGTCGGCACGGATCGCCCAGGACGTCGGCATCCCCGCTGTGAGCCTCGGCGGATATGCGATGGGGGCGCATCGCTCCACCACGGAGCCTCTGCTCTCCCTCGAGGACGTCGCCGCCATGATGCGCAATATCCGTGCCGTCGCGGATCTGCCGGTCATGGTCGACGCGGGCGCCGGCTGGGGCGAGCCGATGCACGTCATGCACACGGTCCGGACCCTCGAGCTGGCCGGCGCCGCCGCAGTCCACATCGAGGACCAGGCCTTCCCCAAACGAGCGCATTACCACAAAGGCGTCGAACACGTCGTCTCCCTCGAGGAACTCGTCCAAAAGATCCGCGCCGCCATCGCTGCCCGGACCGATCCAGACTTCGTCATCTGCGCGCGTACCGATGCAATGCGCACGGACGGATACACCGAGGGGATCCGGAGGGCGAGAGCCTGCATGGACGCCGGGGCCGACGCCGTCATGATGTTCCCCAACAACGACGAGGAAACCGAAGCCGCACCGAAGGACCTTCCCGGGGTCCCGCTGGTGTACGTCAACAGCACCGGGAACGACCAGGGGCGGGGCGTCTATCCCGCATCGGTACTACAGCAATGGGGCTGGAAGGTTGCCTATGACTCCATCAGCGTCACCAATGTGATGTTCTCCGCGGTCAAGGAATTCTTGACGAGGCTCGAGAACACCGGTGATCCAGGGTTCGACCAGGCCGCGGTCCAGCAGATCCGCAAGGACGTGGAGCGCACCATCGGCCTCAACGAGCTCTATGAGCTGGAAGCCCGCACCGTAGAGAAATAACGCCAGAAACACTCTTCCCAAAACAGGCGTTCGGTCACCGCACCGAAGCCGCGATGAAGCACGTCGCGACACAGAAAAACGAGAACCATCCCATGACCACACATACCAACGATCCAGGAATCGTCGAAAGCTCCGCGCAACGACGCCGCACCATCACCGCCGCCGCAGCCGGGAACTTCGTCGAGTGGTACGACGCCGGGATCTACGGGATTACCGCTGTCATGCTCTCCAAGGAGCTGTTCCCCAGCAATATGCCGCCGTCGATCAGCCTGCTCAACACCTATGCGCTGTTCGCGATCTCCTACCTGCTCCGCCCGTTCGGCGGCGTCATCTTCGGGCATATCGCGGACAAGCTCAGCCGTAAGCGTGCACTGTCGGTGACCATCATCCTCACGAGTCTCACGACCGGATTGATCGGCCTGATCCCGACGTATCACGCCATCGGTTGGCTGGCCCCGATCCTTCTGCTGCTCTTCCGGCTGGTCCAGTCGATGGGCACCGGCGGCGAATACACCACGGCGGTCAGCTTCGTGTACGAACACGGACCGAAGGGCAAGAAGGCCACCTCCGTCGGCGCGCTCACCTCGCTCACGTTCATGGGCTTCCTCATCGGCTCGCTGTTCTCCACCATTCTGAACGGGGTGCTGCCGACCGGTGGTTACCAGAGCTACGGCTGGCGGATCCTGTTCCTGATCGCGATCCCGATGGGGCTCATCGGTCTCTATCTGCGGCGCCGGACAGAAGAGGGACCCGAGTTCAAAGCCATCCAGAAGGCACGAGAGGCGACGAGTGGACAGGCGGTCCCAATCGTAGAGGCCTTCCGTCTGCACTGGAAGCGGATCCTGCTCTTCACCGGATTCATGGGCGCCTGGGCGACGTCGGCCACGCTGCTGACGAACTACCTGCCCACCTTCCTCCGCGCGAACAAGGACCTAACGCCGACGCTGGCGAATGCGGCGAACACCCTGGCGAGCGTCTTCGTGGTGATCCTCGTGCTGGTCTTCAGCCCGGTCGCGGACCGGGTCGGGCTGCGCAAGGCGATGATCATCGGATCGATTGTCATCACCGTCGGCGTGTTCCCAGGCTACGCCCTGGCCGGGACCGGACTGGTCGGCGGATTCCTTGGCGCTGCACTGCTGGGAGCCTGCAAGGGCATCCTCGCCGTGCCGGTGCTGCTCGCCGTCAGCCAGATCTTCCCGGCCGGCGTCCGGGTCACCGCCGGCGGCCTCTCCTACAACGTCGCGACCTCACTGCTCGGCGGCACCGCACCATTCGTCGCGGTCTGGCTGACCGATCTGACGCACAGCTCGCTGTCGATCTCCGCCTACCTGATGTTCTGGGGGATCGTCACGCTGGTCATCACGCTGGTCTGCGCGAATAAGTGGATCGCGGAATCGGAGAGCCATTCGGGCGATGCGGCCCTCACCCGCAAGCCGGCCCGGCAGAGCCGGATCAGCCGTTGCCAGCAAGAGATCGCAAACTAGTGCGAGAGCAAAGTGGCAGGGCGGCCATCGCGGCCGGTTCGATCCAGTCGAGGTAGCAGCTCGCGTCCTAAGAGAACCATCCGGTCGGTGTAGCCGCGACGCACCCTTTCGATGAGGTGTCGCGCGGGCCTCGAAGGTGGTGTCCAGGTTGATGCCGAAGCGGTCCATGCCAAGGACAAAGCCGTCGAAGGACCGGGTAGTGAGGACGAATGGCCATCTGTGATAGAACTGTGATAGAACTATCACAGAACTGTGATAGACGACCTTGCGAAGGAGGTCGTCGTATCGAAAGCTCAATTGGACCGGAGCGCGGATATGTCCGGATGTGCCAGCATAGTATCGACTTTCAGGCAATACGACTTGATCGATGAGTATCGGCCGGTAATCAACCCCGTCGAAATTACGGTCGAAGCGGTCGGCGAACGATGACAGCGAGTAGGGTCGACGAACCCGGAGGGCCGGAGGAGACACAATCGCGAAGCGCTGCTGCGGCCCGACCGGGTGCGGATGTCCCGCAGAACGCAAGCATCGTGGTGAATCCGGATGGACCGAGCGCAGCAGCGCGGGTTCTGTGGGCGACCTGCCTCGGGGTGGTGCGGCCGATCCTGCGCACCGTGCCGATCACGCCGGCGACCATTCCGATCGGCGCGGCCGCGATCGATGGGCTGGCGCGGTTGCGGCCGCGGCCGCAGGGCATTGATCGGGAACGGGTGACGCTGGACGGTTTCGGCATGGAGATCATCCGTCCGTCCGGCGCCGCGAGGGCGTTGCGCCACGGCGCGGTGCTCTACATGCACGGTGGCGGATTCGCGGTCTGTGGGCTCGACACGCATCGTCCTGTCGCGGCGAGTCTGGCCCGGAGCACCGGGCTGCCGGTGGTCAATGTCGGCTACCGCCAGCTGCCGGGACGCCGCATTTCGGAGTCGGTCGAGGACTGCCTGAACGCCTATTGCTGGCTGTTGCGGCACGGAGCGGATCCAGCGCGAATCGTTTTGGCGGGCGATTCAGCGGGCGGCTACTTGGCCTTCGCCACCGCGTTGCGCGCCATCGACGCCGGACTGCCCGTTCCAGCGGGGCTGGTCGGGCTCAGCCCGCTGCTCGATCTGGACTACGCCGCCAAGCGCGATTACGTGAACATCGAACGGGATCCTTTTATCCCGCTGTCGGCGCTCGAGGCGGTGGTCCGGATCGGCGCCGAGGTCGATGGCACGCTCGATCCGATGCTGTCGCCGGTCAACGGCGAGCTGGCGGGCCTGCCGCCCGCGCTGCTGATCGCCGCCGAGGACGAGATCCTGCGCTACGACTGCGAACTCATGGCGCGCCGGCTCACCGCGGCCGGGGTGTCGAACTCACTGGAGCTGTGGCGCGGCCAGGTGCACGCGTTCATGAGCATCCTCCCCGATCTGCCCGAGGGCAGGGCGGCACTCGGACGAGTCGCGCGTTTCGTCCGTGCCCGCCTCGACCTACCCGAACGGGCTCGGACGGCCTGACCTGGATCGGCCGGACGAGTCGACCCCGCCCCGGCAACACCGGGGCGGGGTCACTTTTTTGGGAAGTGCCAGCGCGGCTCGAGCGCGCCGACCAGCAGCGCCGAGGCGGCCGCGAATCTCCTCCGCAGTACCTGGTATTCGAGCTGCAATGGAGTCGCGAACAGCCCGATATCGTCGCGTCCTCGGAAGTCGACATCCGCGATCCGCAAACCGGTGTCCCGGTCCTGATCCTGAATACTGCCCCTCTGGTTCAAGAAGCCAACGACGCCCACCTCGAACGCATGAATCAACACGGTTGGAACAACCAATCTTCACGACGCGCGAGGACGCCAGGATCAATGGCTTGCGGCCGGTCGCCGCAGGCCGTCTGGCGGCGAAACTTGCAGACTCGCCTCCACCGCACCCGAGACGCGGGGGTCGGGAGTGCTTCGAAACCCCCTTCACCCCATACCCGAATCCCCCTTCACCCCTCAACCCGACCACACCGGTCGTATCCTCTAAAACCACCTCCATGCAGCGGAAACCATACACGCAAACTGAAAAGGGAGCACTCCCCCAGAGAGAACGCTGACACCCCCGTCAACACCGAGACACGTCAACACACATCCGCGTCAACATCCCGGTCAACAAATCCTGTTGACGAAAAAAGCCGCAAACCAGAGAAAACACCCTTTGACCTGCGGCTTTCATCTACTACACCTGTGGGCGAAGGGGGACTTGAAGCACTTCCGGTTCCCCGTGCTCGCACGTGCATTTCGGTGCAATATCCTGCGGTCCAAGTGATTTCGGCACGCTGACAATCGCTACCGTAACGCCGAGGTGTTGACCCGGTCAACATCCCCCGCCGGGGGATCACCCTCGGCGAGTCACCCCAAGCGCAAGCCCGCCACTGACGTCCACGAGCGCCTATTGGGTCCATCGAAACAGTCAATTCAGGTGGCCCGGTCGGCCGAAATCCGATCGGCCAACCGGGCTCCGTCACTTACGTCGTCGGACCGGGCAGGTTCTTCAGTCGCGGAATCTTCGCGGCAAGAACCTGCGCCGCCGCAGCGCTGGCAGTGCGGTCGAGATGCCCATACCGCTCGTCAGTCGCGTCGTAGGAGTCGTGGCCGGCATCACGGGACACCACGAACATCGGCACACCACTCAACAGGCGCCAGCTGATCCCGGTGTGCCGCAACGTATATGGGATCGGACGTTTACCGCCCAGCCGATCGAACACGTTGCCCCGGTCGTCGACCTCGATCAGCTCACGCAACGCGGGCAGGAACGCTTCTTGATATTCGGCAGGTTCGAAGAACACCATCTCCGGTACGTCATGGCGCGGCAACCGGGTACCGATACACGGGTTGTAGCCGATCAACGGCTTCGGCCGCATCCCCGCCGCCACGGCCATCGCCGAAGCGAAGAAACCCTGCTTGTTCGCGATGGTCTTGCCGCTGTTGCCCTTCTCCTCCAGCCACAACACCCATGCAGCGTCGGTGAACTGGGTGACCGCCTCCAACGGGAGGTGTCCCATGAACGGGGCGATGTCGTTGACGATGTAGGCGCGGTACTTGCGTTTCGTGTACGGCTCGACATTAGTCAGGGTCTACGATGTCAGCCGCGGCCACCACCAATTCAGTTGTGTCCCACACAAACACGACATGATCACGCGGCGGCCGCCCTACTACCAGCAGCTCCCACGACCGCCGCTGCCGTCACCGCGGGGAGATCCAAAGTCCGGCTGGAGTACTAACTTCTCTCAGGCAAGCTTTTGATGAGTGGCGGATCATGGGCAATTCTGCCGATCTTGCCTGCACCGCCCGGCGACCCGAGACTTTCGAAGAAGTCCACGTTCGCGATGACGTACCGCGTCCATTCTTCGGGGATATCATCTTGATAAAATATCGCCTCGACGGGACAGACCGGCTCGCACGCGGCGCAATCGACACATTCGTCGGGCTGAATGTACATCGATCGCTCGCCTTCGTAAATGCAGTCTACCGGACACTCTTGCACACAGGCCTTGTCCAATATATCGACACACGGTTCGGCAATTACATACGTCATGCGAATATCCTTGTTCTGCGTGGTCGAATCCTGCGTTCCGCCGAAGCAAACCGAAGACTTCACCTGCGTGAGCTTGTACGGGTTCGGAGGCAGCAAGCATTTTCGCGCTGGCAACGATTCCCGGATCGAGCGGCCGACTCGACGGGGTGTTCGAAGGGATCCGCACCTCTTTGCGCCCCAGAGGGGCAGGACCGCTACTCATCTCCCCGTCTCCTGCACAAGGAGTATCGCGAGCCATCAGGAGAATGTCAACTATGAAACAACTATGTCAGTCCTGACATAGTTGTTGTGGACTGCCTCGCGCCGCACCCGGTCGACCCGGGGTCGCCGCGCCGATCCAGCGGCGGGGAGCGACTGGCGGAGATCCACACAAGCGCAGGTCAATCAGTCATGGACCTGCGGCATTGCCGAACAGTCGTCGATGATGCAGCTTCGGGCGACAGGGTGGCGATCAAGTCGCTTTCGCTGTACCGAGAACCGCGACGCCTCACATCGTCACTACGAGTCCTGACTTCATGAACTCCATGGATCGGTTGACGAGAGTACCCAAGTCCTCGGCGCAGCCGCCTTGGCCCCAGACTTCGACGGCGGTTACGAGACCGGCCGCAACCGCCCCTCCTGCCACGCGAGCGAACAACTCGATATCCGCATGGTCGGCATGTCGACTCTTTATGAAATCGGTGATCACGCTGCCGAACGACGCCTGGACAACTCTGAGATGGCTCACGATCTTGTCGCCGTTGATCAGACTTGCGCGCAGCAGTGCCGCTTGCCGGACGATCTCCGCATCATGCGGAAAGGCTTGTACGCTCGCCAGGATCGAGTCGAATATATCCTCGGTCCGCGGCCTCATCGCAAGCGCCGTCGACAACCAATCAAGGTGATTTTCATAATCCTGGAAGAGTACCGACTCCTTGGTCGGAAAGTGACGATAGAACGTACGCTCGGTCACCCCCGCTGCCTTCGCCAAGGCTGCCACAGTGACTGCGTCATAACCCTGTTGGGTGAATTGTTCCAAAGCAACTCTTCGGAGCGACTCACGTGTATCGAGCCGCCGGAGTTCATGGCGATTGGTCGTCGGTGGCACGTACCGAGCCTACATGTGAAGGACGCAGGCGACGCCGATAGCCGGTCGGCTATCCTGCCTGGCCCTCGTGGCAGGCACCGTCCGAGGCGCGAGCTGCCGTGACCGCCCGCCGGACATGTTTCCCCTGGAACGAGCGCGTTGCCATGTCCACCAACCTGGAATTGTGGTCGACAGACGACCATCGCAAGACGTGTCAGCTCTGACTCAATAATGTCATCATTGACATGCCGGGCGCGCAGCTGCGATGCTTACGGCGCCGCGGTCGGCCGATCAGGAAGTCACCCCGATCGGCATCGCCTGATGTTTCACGTTTCGGAAAGGTGCGGAGCCGAGCGCCGCCGATAATTCGTGGCATCTTGCCGGTTTGAAAGGGACAGAATGACTGAGTACGACGCAATAATTATTGGAGCAGGACACAACGGACTTGCCGCAGCTGCAATCCTTGCACGAGCCGGCCGCCGCACGTTGTGCCTGGAGGCGAATACTTACAGTGGCGGAATGGCAGCGACTGTTGAACTGATCGATGGGTTTCAATTCGAAATCGCGGGGTCAGTCCAATTTCCGTTGTCGAGTGCCATCGTCAAAGACTTGGGGCTCGATGCGCTCAGCACGATTGAGCCCGAGGTGATGTCGGTCAACCTTGGTGGGGTGGACGACGAGCCGATGATCTTCTACCGCGATCCCATGCGATTGATGAATCACCTCAACGACAAGCACGGACAGGCCGCCGTCGCAGGAATGGCCGAGTTATTGGCGTGGAGCTCCGCTCCGGCCCGCGCCCTCGGCCGGTTCGACGTGCGACAACCGCCGAAGAGCTACGACGAAATGTTTGCATGCGCGACCAACGAAGCGGAGCGGGCAGCGATCAACGACATACTCTTCGGATCCGCGGCAGACGTCCTCGACAGATACTTCCCGGACAAGAAGAAGCATGCTGTAGTGCGGGCAATGCTCGCATTTCTCGCCGTCAACTCGACATATCGAGGTCCGCAGACCCCCGGAAGTGCGACTTGCCTCGCCTTCGCGTTGGCGCTGCCAGCCGACGGCGCAGCCATGATGACCAAATACAAAGGCGGTGTGGGAGCTTTGTCCCAACACCTGCGCCAACTCTACGAGTCACACGGGGGCGAGATCCGATTCCGACGCAAAGTCAACAAGGTCCTTGTGGAATCCGGCAACGTCGCTGGCGTCCAGTTGACCGATGGCTCGATCATCAGGTCGCCGGTCGTGATCTCGAATCTGGACCCGGGCGTCACCCTCACCCGTATCGTTGAACCGGGCCTGATGCCGCCGGACCTCGTGACTCGCCTGTCCACCGTCGACCATCGAGCGGCGTACATCCAAATGCATTTTGCGCTGGACGGATTGCCGGAGTACATCTCGAAGTACGATTTCCTCAACGAGCCGGGGATGCAAGGATCGGTCAGTATGTTCTGCTCCGCTGAAGAGTTGCAGGATCAATGGGCGGACTGTCAAAAGGGGGTCATTCCCGAAAATCCGGCGGTGGGTATGCAGATTCCGACTGTTCACGACCCGGAGATGGCCCCCAACGGCAAGCACGCTGCCAGCGCATTCGCCTTCTGCTTTCCGGTCGAGTCGGATCGGACGAAACAGGGAAAACTCAAGGAAGACATGGCCGAGAGGGTGATCGAGCGGATCAGTCGCTACGCACCCAACTTCAGAGATATCGAGCGCCGTCATATTACATTCGCCTCCTACCACATGGAGTCGATGTTCGGCTGCCCGGGCGGAGATTTCTGCCACGGTCTGCTGCACCCCGATCAAATGGGCCGCAACCGTCCTGGACCACGAGGGTACGTAGATTTACCGATTCCAGTAGGCGGACTCTACCTTGCGAGCACCGGCTGTCACGGCGGCCCTGGGATCACCGTCATCCCCGGCTACAACGCGGGTTACCAAGCACTGGAGGACACCGAATAACGGCCGGCTGCAATACGATCGGCGGTCGGTATCGATCAGCGGGCACCGCCCGGTACGTCGCTCAATCCCGGAAGAACGGTGACGAGCCGAAACAGGGGCACGGTGACGGAGCAGGTGCCCGATGAGGCCGCGATCAACACGCAGCTCAACCTGACCGAGGCCCGCCATGCCATGGCCCGGCGGATCTTCTTCGGCAACCTCGGTGAGTTGCGGCAGCGCTACGTGACCGGCATGGAGGACCAATTGGGGGCGTTGGGTTTGAGCCTCAACTGTGTGGTGTGGTGGAACTCGCTGTATATCGACGCTGCCGTCCGTCGGCTGGAGGCCGACGGCATGGTGATCCCATCCGAGGTCAAAGCGCGGATCCACCCGCTGATGTTCGACCACATCAACTTCAATGGCCGCTACCCCATCGCCCGGCCCGACCTGGGCAGCAACCTACGGCCCCTGCGCGAGCCCGGGACCGACGAGGACGACGGCTGACCGACTGTCAGATCACGCGCGGACACCCTCGGCATCGGCGTTCACGACCATGATCCCGCCCAGCAACTCACCGGCCAGGTCCGCGGCCGTGGGGGATACCCCGGCCACCCGGCACATCAGCTCCAAGCCGTAAAGCCTGGCCCAGGTGACCGCGTTCCAGGAGCCCATGTCGGCCAGCGCCGCGGCCACCTCAGGCAGCTTGACGCCTTTACGGCGCGACGGTTTCTCGCGCAGCTGAGTGACGAGGGTCCCGTTGCGGTGCACGACGAAGTCCGACTCCATGTCATCGCGGCGACTGGGGCCATCGTCGCGAACGCGGGTGATGTGACAGTGGGTCACGGCCAGCGTCCCTGCTGAGAGCTCCGGCCCGGGCGGGCCAGCCCGCCAGTCACCGGCCAGCAGCAACGTGTGCGGCCCCAGCGCAGCAGCAGCCACGGTAACCGCGTCGTCACCGGCTGGATGTCGGTCACGCCGGTCAGCCAGCTGGGCCCAGGTCCCGCGGGTGACCGCGTCCTCAGTCAGGCCCAGCCGGCCCAGCGCCTCGATGGGTTCGAGATCCCGCACGACCGTTCCGCAGTAGCCCCGCTCACCCGTCAGGGAGTCAACCCACGCTTCCAACTGGTGCTGGCACGGGACCTGGGGCAGCTGTGGCGGCGCGGCTTCGGACAAGCCGCCACGGGCCGTGGTCCACACCACTGTGCCGTCGGCGTCGCGCAGCAACGCCCGGTCCCGGACCACGACCAGCTCCTGCCCCGGACCAGCGATCTCGCTGACCACCGCGCCGTCGGGGTAGCGCATCCGCAGCATCCCGTCCTCGTCGAGCACGAGGTACATCCGGGCCTGAGCATCGGCATCCCGCGGGTGAACCACCCCGCGCTCATCCATCACGTTGAGCTGGCCGAGCTCGTAGGCGTGGTTCCATTTCAGCTCGCAATACGTATCGAGCACCGCTACCCACGAGCCATGGGCAACCAGAACGGTGCTGCCATCGTCACTGGTCAGACTCTGGTGCCGCAGCCTTTCGCCTCGCCGCAGCACCGCCCCTCGCCCCGGCTGCGGGGCGGCCGTCGGCATGATCGACGTTCCGGTGGTCCACACCACCCGGCCTGCGCCATCCACCAGCACGGCCTCGCCGCTGTCTCGAACCTCCAGCCGCTGTGCCCCGGAGGCGGCTGTACCGCTCGCCCATACCGGCCGCCGAGTGCCGTCCCAGGCCACCAGGTCACCGTCTAACCCCAGAGCCAGGTTCGAGGACCATCCGACCGGAATGGACCATATCGGCCAGCCCGACGTGTTCTCGTACAGAGCCACCGAGCCTGTCCCGTCACCTTGGGGACGAACCGTATGGAGCAGGGTGCAACCGCCCGACGGCGAGGTGAGCGACTGATACCTCAGCACCCCGCCTCGCGCCAGCCAAGAACCACCATGTCCCAGATGTCCCAGCGCCAACTCCGCATCCGAATCAACCGCCACGGTATGTGGATCCCCTCTCGCTCCAACGCCGTTCCACCCTACGCACGCCGACTCAAACGGTGGGATCCACCTCATGAACGGTGTCCACTCACAGGACATCTCAGAGCGCATCTGAGAACTCGGTAGCTGTTCGGCGTGTGATGCCAGATATGTAGAGGGACTCCCGGTACGACTGAGGTTTCCATACCAAAACGTCGTCACCGAGAGTCCCTGTGCCAGTGTCGCTTACCTGCTCGTGTTCGTTGTGCCCGGCCCACGGCGAGTCCCCGATCACCTCGCCGGAATGCCCGTTCTACCCATCCTCGTCGCTGACCGACCCCGAGTGGGCGCTGCTCGAGCCGCTGCTGCCACCCCCGGGCAACCGCGGCGGCAAATGATCCCAATCCCTCGACCAGTATGAATGCGCTTAGCGTTCAATCCTGGCCGTTTTCTACCCGGACCCCGACACCTGCTGGTGGATCGCTGCCGACTTCGACAAAGACACCGCCATGCCGGATGCATTGGCGTACCTAAAAGCCGCCCGCGCCAGGGACATTCCGGCCGCGCTCGAAGTATCCCAGTCCGGTCGGATCTTCTTCGCCCAAGCCACACCCGCGGCGTCGGCCCGGCGCATCGCCACAGCCTTGCTCGCCGAGGCAATCGGGTTGCGTGGCCGCATGAGCCTGTCCAGCTACGACCGGCTGTTCCCGTCTCAGGACACCCACACTGGACGCGGGGTCGGCAACCTCATTGCCGCGCGCACGATCCGATCTTGTCGACAAGGTCCCGAGAACATCGGGCCAACCAGGTCCTGAACCCCCGACACAAGCGTAGGCGCCCGACATGGGGACCACGAGCGCCGAGATGGGGACCAACGACTCCTCCGGCACCGGAGTCCAGCACCTACCGTCAGTGATATGAATCAGCTACCGACCGGTGAAACCATCGAGAAGGCCGTACTGCTCGCGGGCCGGGCGCCGTCGCTGCACAACAGCCAGCCCTGGCACTGGACATTCGACGGCCGAGCGCTACGCCTGTTCGCCGTGCCCGAGCGTAGGCTCCCGGCGACGGACACCTCCGGCAGGCAGATGCTGATCAGCTGCGGTATCGCCTTGAATCATCTGCACGCAGCCATGGCCGCGGCAGGCTGGCGGATCCTCGTCACCCGCTTCCCTGACCCCAACCGCCGCGATCACCTGGCCAACATCACCTTCCAACCGGCCCAGATCGTGACCCATGGCGACCGCGCTCGCGCCGACGCCATTCTGCGGCGGCACACCGACCGGCTGCCATTCGCGGCGCCGGCCTACTGGTCCGACTTCGAATCCGTGCTGCGGACCACCTTCGATCCGGCCGACGCCGCCCTCGACGTCTTGCGGGACGACAGCCGACCCGCGCTGGCCCGCGCCTCAGAGATGACCGCGTCCTTACGCCGCTACGACTCCGAGTACCACGCCGAATTGCAGTGGTGGACGGGGCACACCGTCGCCGACACCGGTGTCCCCAGGGAAGCCCTGATCTCCCCAGAGGAACGGCAGCGAGTGACCGTAGGCCGCCAGTTCCCCACGACCACCGGGGAACCCCGACGCAGCGAGATCACCGACGACCACTCGGTGATTCTCGTCCTGTCCACCGACAGCGATACACCGGACGACCTGGTGCGCTGCGGCGAGGTGCTGTCCACCGTGCTGCTCGAATGCACGCTCGCCGGGTTCGCGACATGTCCCCTGACCCATCTGACCGAAATACCGCGCAGCCGCGCCGCCGTCCGCGAGCTGACCGGGCACTCCAGCCTGCCACAGGCCCTGATCCGGGTCGGCATCGCGCCCGAATCGGAGCAGAACGGTCCGGCTACACCACGCCGGCCGCTCACCGAGATCCTCGACATGCCCGAAGCCACCGGACAGACGTAGTGATCCCAGCGGAACTGGGTCTTTCGCCCCGCCCTTGCAAGCATTAATACCCTCGCTCGTATTCGGCGGCGCGAGCCTGGTGTACCCCGCCACTGTCGTCTTCATCGTTCTCGCGATCCGGCTGCCGTGGTGGGGTATCGCGCTCCTACCGCCTCCGCACGGTGAACCTGGAACAGGAGTAGGACGTCATCAGGGCATCGCGGTTGTCGAGCCCGAACGTGCCTTGGTTTTCGCTTCCGAGGACGTCCGCTGGGTATGGGCGTTCGGCCTGTCCCCGATGGGTAGAGCCAGCCGGCTGGCGAGCCGCAATCGCATCGCGCTCACGAACGCGTCGGCGCTCGCTTGCCTATTCAACCCGCTCATGATCGAACCGGGCAGTCTGCTGATGGAACGGAAGATGCTGCTCGACACCAAGCGGCGAACCGAGCGGGTCGTTCTGCAGCACCGGCCACCCGGGGTGACCAAGGACCCCGCCCCGCGGACGGAAGTCCCGTATCCGCAGCTCCCCGCACCGAGAAGACTTGAAGTATGACCGCCAACGACAACGCACCTGCCGTTTCGGTACCCGATCACCCGACGATCCTGGCGGCGCTGCGGCTCGCTGCCCGAGCGCCGTCGCTGCACAACACACAGCCGTGGCGCTGGGTGTTCGACGGCACTCGCCTGCACCTGTACACCGATGCCGACCGGCTGCTGCCCTCGACCGACCCTCTCGGCCGCCAGCTGGTTATCAGCTGTGGCGCCGTACTGCACCATGTACGGACCGTGTTCGCCGTTCGGGGCTGGCACACTGACACCACCCGCGCGCCCGATTCGCAACGACCCGATCATCTGGCGGCGATCGAATTCCGGCCGTGGCCGGACCCGCCCGCCGATGTCCGCACCCGTGCGCTCGCCATCGACCAGCGGCGCACCGACCGGCTGCCGATGGCCGAACCGGAGGGCTTCGCCGACATCCTGCCCCGGCTACGCATGCTCAGCGAGCCGCACGAGGTGGAACTCAGTGCGCTCGACGAGAGTGCCCGGCCGCGGCTTGCGGCCGCATCGGCGCAGGCCGGCGCCCTGCGCCACGACGACCTGCTTTATCAGACCGAATTGGAGTGGTGGGCCGGGCATCCCGAGACTCCTGAGGGGGTGCCGCCGACCGCGCTGGTGTCCGACGCGGAATTCGCGCGAGTCGGTGTCGGACGTGTCTTCCCTTCCAGCCCGCATTCGACGCGCCGCGCGCAGCTCGAAGACCGCTCACGGCTGCTTGTGCTGAGCACCGACGGCGACTCGGTGACACGCTGGCTGCATACTGGCGAGGCACTGTCGGCCGTACTGCTGGAATGCACCGTGGCCGGTCTGGCGACCTGTGCGCTGACCCATATCACCGAACTCCCGACGGGCCGGAAACTGCTCACCAGCCTGATCCCCCGCTCGGGAACGCCGCAAGTGCTGATCCGTGTCGGGACCGCACCCGATGACGGCGACATGATCCCGCCCACTCCTCGCAGACCGGTCATGGACATCTTCACCGTCGTGAAGTCCCGCTGATCCCGATGGGACCGACAACGCGGTCAGGGTAAGCGATCGCCAGACCGGCCATGGCTACCGCGGTGATGACGAGTATCGGTGCGGCGGTGACGGTTTGGAGCCGCGCCTTCGGAATGTGCGCAGCGGTGCCTCGCATGGGGCGCCGTCCCTGACGAGTGCCCGGCGACAATGCTGCCTGCACCCGACATCGTGGCCACCAGGGCAGTCACCATCGACACCGGCGGCCGCACGATTGTCGAACAGGGAGCGCCCGGCGCCGTTGATCGCTGTCCAGTCGGCGTTGATCGCCGGGCAGAGTGCAGGGGGAGCAAATTGCTACCCAAGCCGAGTTGATCAAGTTGCCGCGCGCGACCCGTCACGTGAGGGCGATCGTCCTCGACGCATGGGATCGAGTCCGCAGTGAGCCGGTCACTCGACATGCGGCGGTTGGTTCATGGCCGGCTCCCCGTCGCACGGGCGTGGTCGAGGAGTCGGTCGATGGCCTGCTCGATCTCCTCGGCAAGCACGGCGATATCGGGTGTGGTGTCGAAATCGCCGGTGATCCCGAATGTCAGCTGGTCGCTGTAGCTCAGAATGGCGATGCCGGTGCGTAGCCGCATCGCGATCGGAACATAGGCCAGGATTTCCAGCACCTCCCGGCCGTACAGATACAACCGACGCCGGGGCCCAGGCACGTTCGTCGCCAAGGCGGCGATGCCGTGCTGCGGGAATCGAGACACCAGCCGGAAAGTCCACGCGATCGGCGCGAAGGGCAGCCGATCGGCCAGCGCAAGTATCGTGCTCGCCGCCGACGCCTCACCGTCGGCCTTGTGCTTGGACATCCGCTCGTGTATCGCGATCAGCTGCCCGACCGGGTCGCTCATTTCGATCGGGAGTACCGGCAGTATGAGCGAAATCCGGTTGTCCAGCAGGAATTTTGCGTGCGATGAACGTACCGAAACCGGGGCCAGGATCCGCACCTTGTCCGCGGTGGGTTCCTCGCCGCGCCGCAACAATGTCAACCGGAAGGCCGATGTCACGGCGGCCAAGGCCACATCGTTGACGGTCGCGCCGAATACCGCGCCGATCTCCCGGACCGCCGACAGCGACGTCCGTGCCACGGCGTACCGACGTTGCCGTCCGATGGGGCCGTTCAAGGACGACACAGGGGCGGGCCGCACGGCGGAAAGTGCCAGCGGAACAACGGCGCGCACGGTGTGGGCCACGATCCGTGGCGCATCCACCGGAAGCCGCAGCGTATTCACCACCAGAGCGCGCCAGTCGAACGAACTGTCGGCCGGGGCCGTGCGGGGCGCCGTGGCGTTGCCAGGACATGGATCGCACAGACGTTCGAACAGGGAGATTCCCGAGACCCCATCAACCATGCTGTGGTGGGCTTTCACGATCATCGCCCAGCGATCTCCGGCAAGCTGCTCGACGACCACGCATTGCCATAGTGGGTGGTCGCGGTCGAGTCGTTCCTCCATTACCTCCGCGATCAGCTCACATAGTGCCGTCTCGTCGCCGGGTTCCGGCAATGCCATCCATCGGAGATGGTGCGCCAGATCGAATTTCGGGTCGTCCACCCAGACGGGTGCGGAGAGGTCCCACGGGGTGGTCCGTACCTTCTGCCGGAGCCTGGCATCCACCGCCAGCCGTTTCGCCAACCCCGCCGCGAACTCCGCGCGGGGTGGCGGTGGTGATCCGGCGACGATCGCCACCGCACCGATCCCGACACTCACATGCCGATCGGTGTCCTCCAACTCCATGAATCCGGAGTCCAATGGGTTCAGTTCGGTCATCGCGGATCTTCCATCTCGACGTCGTGGACGCCGGTGCCTGGTCGGCCACGGCCGCTACCTCCCATTCTCGATCGGCCATGGACGCGGCGACAGGTGCGAAGGCACTCGGTCCGCGGGACGTTGGGCCTGTGGTTCCGGACGCCGCGAGAACAGGGCCGGAGGTCCCGCCAGAACGTGCGCAATGGCTGTTTCGGAGCTGCCACCACGCCGACGACACTGACTGATATGACCGCCAGAGACACCTCCGCCGTCACAGAGGTGCCGGACCATCCGACGATGCTGGCAGCGATGCGACTCGCCTGCCGCGCGCCGTCGGTGCACAACACCCAGCCGTGGCGCTGGGTGTTCGACGGCGCCCGGTTGCACCTCTACAGCGATACCGACCGGCAATTGTCGATGGACCCGCACGGGCGCCAGCTCATGATCAGCTGTGGGGCCGTGCTGCATCACGTGCGAACCGTCTTCGCCGCCTACAACTGGCATACCGACACCGTGCACCTGCCTGATCTCGGGCAACCGCGGCACCTAGCGGCCATTGAGTTCCGTCCGTGGCCTGACCCGCCTGCGGGGGTGCGCGCTCGCGCCGGCGCGATCGACCACCGCTACACCGACCGGCTTCCGATGCTCCAACCTGACGGCTGGGACGATCTCGTGCCCGCATTGCGAGGACTGGTGTCGCCACACGACATCGAACTCGACGTCCTCGACGAGAGCGTCAGGTCCCGGCTGGTGACCGCCTCGGAGCAGTCCACGGCCTTGCGCCGCTACGACATGCTGTATCAGTCCGAATTGCATTGGTGGACAGGGCATGCCGGTATGCCGGAGGGAATTCCTCCGTCGTCGCTGATCTCCGAGGCCGAATTCGCCCGGGTCGGCGTCGGACGTACGTTCCCGTCGGTGCCGCACTCGATGCGGCGCGACCATATCCAGGACCGCGCCCGCATCGCGCTCTTGAGCTCGAACGGCGATTCCCCGCAGCAGTGGGTGCACACGGGAGAAGCGTTGTCGGCTGTCCTGCTCGAGTGCACCGCCGCCGGCCTGGCCACCTGTGCGCTCACCCACATCACCGAGGTGCCCTCGGGCCGCAAGCTGCTGGCCAACTTGGTCCCGCGCGTCGGACTCCCGCAGGTGCTTCTGCGCGTCGGTACGGCGCCGGACGCCGACGAACCTACGCCGACCCCACGCAGGCCGCTGGTCGACGTGTTCACCGAACACCGGGAGTAGGCCCGCTGCCCTCCCTGCCGACAACGCGGCGCGCGATCACTCGCGCGGCGCGGCGTTGGCGTGTGCCAAGGTGAACAAGGCCTCGTCCTCCTGGGCGAAGTGCAGCGTGAGAATGGCGTCGAGTCCGTATAGCGTCGCGCGCAGGTCCGGCACCTGATCGGCGGCGATGCCGTGCGGGGCGTCGTCGAGATGGCGGCGGAGCCGGTCGACCAGACGCTCGATCTCGGTGTGCTCCCGGCTCATCGTGACCATCGCTTCGGGATCCTCCAGGTAGTCCGATAGGGCGGGATACAGCTCGGCTTCCTCGGCGTGCTCGTGAGGCGCGACGTGCTCGGTGAGCAGATCGAACGCTCCGCGGACCGCGGCGTCGGCGATCGGTCCCGGCCCGTCTCCCAACGCGTCGGCCGCATCGCGTACCGACGCTCGTGCGGCATACAGCCCCTCGTGCTCGCGCGCGAAACGGGCCACGAGCGGGTCGATCGATGCGGTATCCCGACCTCGCCCCACCCGTAACGCCCGCAACGCGTTCAAGATCACCGCGACGTCGATGCCCTCCTGGACCAACGCGCCCACTGCCGGCACCAGCAAGCCGAAGGCCGCCGCGACCATGGCGCACAGCGACAGCACCATTCCGGCCACAGCGCTCTGCACCGCCAACCGGTGCGCACGCTGGGCGATGTCGACGGCATCGGCGAGCCGATCGATCCGGTCGTCGACGATCACCGCGTCGGCGGCCTGCACCGCAGCGGTCGACCCGCGCGAGCCCAGCGCGATACCGACGTCTGCCGCAGCCAGCGCGGGAGCGTCGTTCACGCCGTCGCCGACCATCACCGTCACACCGCTGCGACGTTCGGTGTGGATGGCCGCGATCTTGTCGGCCGGGTCGGCGTCGGCGAGCACCTCGGTGAGACCGAGCATGCGTGCCACCTCTGTCGCGTTGTCGACCCGGTCACCGGTGAGCATGAGCAGCCTGTGCAGGCCCGCGGCACGCAACCTCCGCATGGTGCGGGCGGCGTCCGTGCGAATGCGATCTCGCACCAGCAGGGCAGCGACAGGCTCGTCGTCGACCGACACCCAGATCACGCTCGCCAGGTCCAAACGGGCGCGGCGCAACGCGACATCGGCCCACGGGGAAGGCTCGGCGTTCTCCGGCAATCGGCCCACACTCACCCAGCGGCCCTCGACTCGGCCCCTGGTTCCCCGGCCGGGTCGCTCCGAAACACTTTCCGCGACATCGGGTTCCAGCCCGCGCGTCGCCGCCGCAGCAATAACTGCCGCGGCCAGCACATGCGCCGAGTACTGTTCGACACCGGCGGCCTGCCGCAACGCGGCGGCCACGTCGGCGTCCGGCGCGGCGACGACATCGATCACCTCGGGTCGGCCGACGGTCACGGTGCCGGTCTTGTCCATCGCGAGACAGACCGCGCGGCCGAGCGTTTCGAGCGCGGCGCCGTTTTTCAGGACCACCCCAGCCCGCGCCGACCGCGACATCCCGGCGGTGATCGCTACCGGGACAGCCAGCAGCAGCGGGCACGGAGTCGCGGTGACCACCACCGCGACCGCACGGACGGCGTCGCCTGTGATGACCCATGCCGCGCCCGCAACGGCCAGCGCGACGGGCAGGAACCACACCGCGACCCGATCGGCAAGCCGCACCACCGGGGCCGCCGCCGCGGCCGCCTGCCCCGCCAACGTCACGATCCCGGCGTAGGTGCTCTCGGCAGCGCTGGCTCGAGCCCGGATATCGACCGCACCACCCGCGTTCACCACACCACTGCGAACATCCGTACCGGCCTTGCGAACCACGGGCACCGGCTCTCCTGTCAATGCCGACTCGTCGAACACACCCTCCATGACGAGAACGCCATCGACGGGAACGGTTTCACCGGACAGGACGACCACCGTGTCACCGGTTGACACCACCGCCGCCGCAACCGTCTCGATGCCACCGGCCCGCTGTAGATGCGCCTGGACGGGTGCTCGCCGCAACAGCTCCGTGAGGTCGTGACCGGCCCGGCGGCCCGCGTAGGCTTCCAGCACTCGCCCCGTCGCGACCATCAGAGCGATCAGCGCGCCCGCGAAGTATTCGCCGACGGAGGCCGCCCCGACGAGGGCCACCAGTGCAAGCAGATCGGCGCCGTATCGTCCTCTACGCAGATCCGCCGCCACCCACATCAGGGCAGGAACCACGGCGACGGCCACGGCCGCAAGCCACAGCAGATCGGCTGCCCGCCAGCCGAGCAACCACGCAGCCAGTCCCCCGGCGACAAGCACGGCGATAATCGACGCCAGTACCACCTCCTGGTAGGAGCGCCATCGCATACCCCAGCGCTTCGCCGCCTCGATCGACTCGATGACAAATCCCATGACTCAGCACCTCACTCCGCGTGCGGGGCGTCAATTCGACCGATCATGGCCGCCCTCTCCGACCGACGGCTTTCCCAGGTCATGGACTTCATGGTTCCGCCGGTGCGCCGGGCGTCACAGAAGACAAAGCCCTCACCCCGGCAGCCATTCGGCACCGCTCGTCGTATGTGCTGGAATCGTTCACGGTCGGACTTCCGCGGACCTACCGCCGGCCCCGCTCTCTGCGGGCAGCACGTCAGCCAGATCACCGTCGTGGCGTCGGCACAGCAGATGCCCCGCCCACCTCGGAGATCGGCAAAGCACCTAGCTGGATTCTGTACGGCGCAACCTGAAACCTGGTATTCGCCTGTGCCGAGAGCAGCCCGCTGGCGCACTGCGGAGCCGAGAGCACACGTGTGCCGCTGTGGCGATGAGATAGCGGCGCAGCACTGACCACCGCCGTCCCCGGGCCCCACGCGAAGATCCCGAGACGCGGTGACCTTCTCCCCTGTCGTCGCCGCAGGAGTTCGTCGAATGATGGTCGAGCAGCAACCGGCCGTCCACTGAGGAGACTCACTATGACCACTGCGGAAACCATCATGCGCCCCGATGTCGAGTGCATCGGCGTGCGTGACACCATGGACTTCGCCGCCCAGCGTATGCGCCAGCTCGGTATTGGCGCGCTTCCCGTCTGTGACGGCGAAGGGCATCCCGTCGGCATCGTGACCGACCGCGACATCGCGGTGAAGGTCGTCGGCGTCGGGTTGAATCCCACAACGACCACCGCGGGCGAACTCACCCAGGGTGCAGATCAACTGCACACCGTCGACGTCAGCACCGATATCGGCGACGTTCTCGCGCACATGACCGAGTTCCAGATTCGGCGACTCCCCGTGACCGCTAAGGGTCTGCTCGCCGGGATCATCACCGAGGCCGATCTCGCGCGCCACCTACCCGAGCAGCAGGTCGGCGAGTTCGTGGAAGCCGTTTGCGCCCCGAATCTTCCGACGCCCGGCCACACCGCCTCCTAGCGCCGCCGCTCCGGTATCAGTTCGCTGCGCGCCGGAATCGGGTGATCCGCCGGAACTCGCTCACCTCGATCAGGCGCAGAGCGGCGTAGATGACCAGCGCACCCAGCGGCTGCCGCGGGAAAGGCCGCGAGCACACCACGGGCGCCGACTAGCACCAGCAGAACCCACCCAGCATCACAACGAAATACAACTGTGTACGCGCCCCATGGCATCCGCGATCGTCGTCTGACTGCTGCTGCAGCTGACCGGGAATCCGTGCAGTATCCCGGCTGTCGCATTCGTAGCGCCGAGCGCGGTGAGTTCGGTGTTGGCCTCGGCGTGCTCGCCGTGGCGCACCGCGAAAGCCCTTGTGGTGAGGACATTGCCGGAGAAGCAGACAAGCGCGATACCGACCGCGGGCAGGATCAGCTTCGCGACATCGTCCGCGGCAACGAGAACACCGCCACCACGCCGGTGGCATAAGCAGCACCGCCAGCAGCGGTCCTGGGACGCGCGGCACACGTCAGGCCCGCAGCAGCAGTCCGACCAGCACCGCTGCGGCGAGCGCACTCGTCGCCCAGTGCCACACGGTGCAACTGGCGGTGATCGGGGAGACCAGTTGACCTGCAACCGATCTGCGTGCTGTTCGGGGTGGCGGTGCTATTGCTCGGCGCCGCGCTCCTGCGGCATGGCCATTTCGCTGATCCACCGCGCGGCGGACCGGAGGACGAAGGTCTCGCCGCCCACGTCGGTTCGGCACTGTTCGGTGCGCGCGCCCGAACGTAGCATCGATGCTCACAGAGTTTCCGCAGGTAGACGGCATGGAGGAGACCGAGATGCGGGCGCGGATCGTCTACGAATCGATGTTCGGTAACACCGCCGCCGTCGCCGAGGCCATCGCGCGGGGGCTGCGTGAGCACTCCACGGTGGAGCTGCTGAATGTCGCTGCCGCGGCGGAAGTACCCTAGCCGTCGGTGGATCTGCTCGTGGTCGGCGGACCGACCCACGCCTTCGGGCTGAGCAGGAAACGGACCCGCCACGACGCCGCCGAGCGGACCGTTACGCCGATCGCGGTCGACGTCGGCATCCGGGAGTGGCTCGACGCAGCGCTCCCGGTTCCCGAGGGCAGCAGAGCCGTAGCGTTCGGCACCAGGTCGGCAGACCGCCCTGGCTGCCCGGATCAGCGGCGCACGCGGCCGGAAAACGCCTGCGGCACCTGGGTTATCAGCTCGTCGACGATCCGGCGGATTTCCTGGTCGATGGCATGACCGGGCCGGTCACTGCGGGTGAGCTGGACCGCGCCCGTGCCTGGGCCGAACGCCTCGCACACACCGAACTCGACCGCATCGCGCACCGGGTCTGTACCGAAGAAGCACCGGGTCTGATACCGAAGAAGTAGGTCAACCACGGAATCCGAGCCGCCTACCGCGCGCTCGACGAGTTGCTTCGCGACTCGATGTTCCATCCGGTGGGCCGTGGCGGCCGCGGCCCTGTGCGCCCGGCCTGGGGCGAGTCGGGGATCCGTATGTCAGTGTCGATGTGCCGGCTCGAACGGATCCACCAAGTCCTCGATCGCACGGCGAGGGGTGGCCGGCAGCGGCGGCGCGCTGGTCGGCGCCCAACCTATCCGGATGACTACTTGGGGGTAGGCGTTGTCGTCGAGCACGCCGAGGCGGACCTTGCGACGCACCTCCGGGATCTCCAGCGGCTCGGTCAGCGGGCAGGTCGCCAGGCCGACATTGGTGGCGGTCAACAACACCGCGCTCATTGCCTCGCCCGCGCGCAGCCGTGACATTTGGTCGTCGGCCGACGTGCCGAGCACGAGCAGTTCGGCGTAGTCGGGCTCCTGCGCAGTATCGGTGAGCTGCGGCGCGGCGAAGACCCGGGCAGGCAGTTCGTCCTCCGCGCGCGGGCTGGGGGTGTTCCTGGCCGGGACACCGTCCGCGGTGCTGTGCCTGCCACTCCAGTTGGCCAGCTCGAACTGGTAGTCCGGATCCGTCGCATGCCTGGCCGCCGCGTCACGTATCGCCTCGACCAGGTGATCGCGCGAGAGATCAGCGGCCTGGCGCACGATTGTGCCCAATGCGGCCGCGCGCTCGGTCACCAGCCCGAGGTATCCGGGCGGGATAGGCCACGAGCTGTAGTGTCTGCGGTCGGTACGCCGCTGCGATATCGCTGCGCTCAGGGCGACGTCCAGCGGAGTCGGCCGATGCGGCACGAGCTCGATCGCGGCCAGGTGATTCGGGTCTGCGGGATTCGGCAGCCGATGCACCACCGCCGACCAGCCGAGCGCCGCGAAGGCGGCGCACAGATGATGCAGTTCGGCACCACAGCTGAGCACCAGATCGCGTTGATCGGGATCGGTGTACGGCAGTGCTCGAGTCGGATCCAGGTCGAGATGCACGGATCGGTCAGCGATCCGCCACCGCCAGGGCTGGACATTGTGCACCGAAGGCGCCCGCACCGCGAGCGCCAGCGCTGTTTTGACGGTGTTATCGTCGGGCAGTCCGTGGTCCATGTCGTCCTCCGTTCGTTTGACTTCACACTCTCACCGGCGCACCGCATCGGTAAGGGCAAGACGGCCTCTACCGGCGGGACTTCGGGCGTCTACGGCCAACCAGGCCCGACCCGCAGATCGAAGCGGAAGGCCCTGCGGATCATGACCTTCGGCCATCCCCGATGCGGCGTCGGTGCGGAAGCCGGAGAGCACCAACCTCGAAGGATCTGGTCACCATGTCCGATCTCCCTGGGTGTGATCTCCATGGGCACAGCGCCGTCGTCACGGACGCGGCCCGCGGCGTCGGAGCGGCGATAGCGTGCACGCTCGCCAAATCCGGCGCCGGCGTCGTGGTAACCGACATCCTCGATCAACAAGGTGAATCCCGCGCGGCGGCGCTTGGCCTCCGGCGCCTCGACGTGACCGACGGAGCCTAGTGGCGGCGCGTACTCGACGATGCCGAAGCCGCGTTCGGGCCATTGGCCGTCGCGATCAACAACGCGTGGCATCGTCGATTTCGGCGACATGGAGAGCGAGTCGCCTGCGATGTTCCGGCACGTTGTCCAAATGGCCACCGCCGCCGTACGAACGTGCAGTCCTTTGCCGCGGTGATGAAGTCCGACGAGCACTGTGTTCGGACTCGGAATTCATATCAACACAATGCGCCGGTCGACTACCCGATCGATAGCGCCTGTTGTCCTCGAAAGGAGAAGACCTTCGTCCTTCCCGACACCCGGTCGTTCAAGGCCGGGTACGACAGAACGCCACCGGTGATACCACCTGCAAATACGGACTCGAGGTTGCGAGTCAGGGCTACGATGTGAATTAGCCGTGCGGCCGAGTTCAGGTACCGATAGGTCCCATTTCGTGCACCTCGGCAAGGTTTGGCCGTCGGAAATCGTGCTGTAGGTAGCTCTACCATCTGGTCGAACTGCCGGGAACGTACCGCCTCGGAGTCCATCCGTTCCCTTCGACCTTTGGCTCGTAACCAAATGTCAATAGGACGGGTCGGCGTATGGCTTTCGACTCTTGAAACAGGTCGATAAAACGACAAAGGTGGCAGTTGTGTGATGACCACACAAAGAGCCCAGTGGTGGTACGGCCGAACGACCAGCGGGAAATGCCACAGTCGGCAGGCGAGGATATCGGTACACGGCGTCGTGGCGGGCGTCGATTTTCCGTTCGTCGTCAACATGCTTGGTCTGCGAGCAGCTGCCGCGGATCTGTCGAGGGAAGTAGGCAACCATGACACCTGATACGGCCCTGGTGCTCGATCGCGCGGGTCTGGACCGCCTGATCGAGGTGCTCATCGACGACGGTTACCGGGTAATCGGCCCGACCCTACGCGACAACGCGATCGTGCTCGCCGAACTGGCCTCGGGCCGCGAACTGCCCGCGGGGTGGGGGGTGGATTCCGCGCCGGGCCGATACCGATTGCGCCGTCGCGATGACGCCGCGGTGTTCGGACACTCCGCCGGACCTCAGTCCTGGAAACAATTCCTGCATCCGCCGCAGCGCACGGTGTGGACCAGCGACCCCGACGTCCGCGTACAGCCCGCCGACGAACCTCCGACCCGGGACGCGTTCCTCGGGGTGCGCGGCTGCGACCTGGCGTCCATCGCGATCCTGGATCGGGTGCTCGGAGCGGGGGCGCATCCGGACAGCTCCTTCGCCCGAAAACGCCAGGGCCTGTTCGTGGTCGCGGCGAACTGCACCGAGCCGGGCGAGGTGTGTTTCTGCGTCTCCATGGGTACCGGCCCGCAGGTGGGACCGGGATACGACATCGCACTCACCGAGCGCATCGACGAGCAGGGCCACCGGTTTTTGGTCGAGGTGGGCAGTGCGGCCGGTGAGCGTGTCATGGCGCTGGTGACGGCTCGCACCGCCACCGAAGCCGAGGTGACCGACGCCCGGGCGGCCGTGGCCGAGGCCGCTAACAGGATGTATCGCGCGATGCCTGAGGTCGACCTGCCGACGCTGCTGCGCGAATCGCGTGAGTCGCCGCATTGGGAGGATGTGGCGAGTCGGTGCTTGACCTGTGGCAACTGCACGATGGTCTGCCCCACCTGCTATTGCACCACCACCGAGGACGTGACCGACCTGACCGGCGAGCACGCCGAGCGGCGACAACGGTGGGTGTCGTGTTTCGAATTGGACTACTCCTACGTGCATGGCGGCAGCGTGCGGAAATCCGGCGAGAGTCGGTATCGCCAGTGGATCAGCCACAAACTGGGTACGTGGCACGACCAGTTCGGCAGCTCCGGATGCGTCGGCTGCGGTCGGTGTATCGCGTGGTGCCCGGTCGGCATCGACATCACCGCCGAAATGTCCCGGCTCGCCGAACTTGCCGAGGGAGGCGCCGAGGATGACTGACGTCGACGAGCTGTCGACCTTTCCCCGACTCGCCGGGCTGAGCCGCGATGAACTGACCGCGTTAGCACGCATCGGCACAGGCGTGACCTTCCCTGCCGGGGAGCGGCTGTTCACCGAACATGCGCACGCCGACCGCTGTTGGTTGATCTGCGACGGTCTGGTCCAGCTGGACGCGCAGATACCGGGGCGCGGCGAGGAAGTGGTGCAGACACTCGGGCGCGGCGACCTGCTCGGATGGTCCTGGCGGGTAGCGCCGTACCGGTGGCATTTCGGGGCGCGGTGTATCGACGCGGTGACCGCAATCGAGTTCGATGCGCGGCAGTTGTCCGAATTGGTCGATCAAGACCCGAAATTCGGGCGGGCGTTGACCACCGTGCTGTTCGAGACCGTGCTGGAACGGCTGCAAGCCACTCGGGCCCGACTGCTCGATCTCTACCGCAACCCCGGCAAGGCCCGGACGTGAACGCCAACTTCCCGGTCGCATATCGCGTAAGCGACCGCGTCCAGCAGACGACGGACACCGTGACGTTGCGGCTGCGCCCGGTCGACGCCATGTTGCCGCCGTTTCTTCCGGGCCAATTCATGATGCTCTATGCATTCGGCGTCGGCGAAGTCCCGATTTCCATCAGCGGCGACCCCAACGACCAGCACGGCACCCTGGAGCACACCATCCGTGCGGTGGGACCGGTCAGCCGGGCGTTGCACGACACTCCGCTGGGCGGAGTGATCGGTGTGCGCGGGCCATTCGGTACCGACTGGGGCCTGGAAACCACGACGGGCCGAGATCTGATCATCGTGGCGGGCGGCCTCGGGTTGGCTCCGCTGCGTCCGGTGGTGCTCGCCGCGATGGCGGCGGGAAACCGCTTCGGCCGGGTCAGCCTGGTCACCGGCGCCCGCACGTCCTCCGACATGTTGTTCCGCGACGAACAGGAAAAATGGATGGCCGACGGAGCGCTGGAGGTCCACCAGACCGTCGATCGCCCGACGGCGGGGTGGCGCGGCCGAGTCGGGTTCGTTACCGAACCTATGGCCCACCTGGCTGTCGCGCCGGACCGTACCACCGCGTTCCTGTGTGGACCGGAGCCGATGATGCTGTTCTGCGCGCAAACATTGCTCCGCAAATCCGTGTCGGCCCGCGACATTCGAATGTCCCTGGAACGCAACATGCAATGCGGTACCGGGCTGTGCGGTCACTGCCAGCTCGGCCCGCTGCTGCTGTGCCGGGACGGACCGATCGTCGACTACGCGAGCGCCGATCCCCTGCTCACGGTAAGGGAGTTGTGATGAGTACACCGACATTGGCGGTCTGGAAGTTCGCGTCGTGCGACGGCTGCCAACTCACCGTGCTGGATTGCGAAGACGAACTGCTCACGCTTGCGGACCGAATCCGGGTTGTGCACTTCCTCGAGGCCTCTCGCGCGGTGGTGGCCGGTCCCTACGATCTGTCGCTGGTGGAGGGTTCCATCACCACCCCCGACGATCTGCGGCGGATCCGCGAGGTGCGGGAACAGTCCAGATTCCTGGTGACGATCGGAGCTTGCGCGACTCACGGAGGTATCCAGGCACTGCGCAACTTCGCTGACGTCGCCGAATTCACTTCGGTGGTGTACGCCAGCCCGGAATACATCGACACACTGGCCACCTCCACCCCGATCTCGGCGCACGTGCCGGTGGACTTCGAGCTGCGTGGCTGCCCCATCGACCGCCGCCAACTGCTCGAGGTGCTGAATGCGTTCCTGGCCGGGCGGGCCCCGGACATCCCGAATACCAGTGTGTGTACCGAGTGCAAACGCCGCGGCCTGACCTGTGTGACGGTCGCCGAGGGAATCCCGTGTCTGGGGCCGGTCACCCATGCCGGATGCGGTGCGCTGTGCCCGGGCGTGCATCGCGGCTGCTACGGCTGCTTCGGGCCGATGGCGAAGCCGAACCTGGGCGCGCTACTGCCACAGCTGGCCGAAAACGGTATGTCCGACGGCGAAATCAACCGGATTTTCAGCACTTTCGCAGTCAACGCACCAGAATTCGCGCAGAGGAACTCCGAGCATGAGCCACCGCACTAGGCAACTGAAGGTCAGTTCACTGGCCAGGGTGGAGGGCGAGGGCGCACTACGCGTTGTCGTCCGAGACGGCGAGGTCGAGGCAGCGGAGCTGAACATCTACGAGCCGCCCCGGTTCTTCGAAGCATTTCTGCGCGGCCGCGCCTACACCGAACCGCCGGACATCACCGCACGGATCTGCGGGATCTGCCCCGTGGCTTACCAGACCAGCGCCTGCAACGCGCTGGAACAGGCGTGCGGGGTGGAACTCGATCCACCGCTTGCCGCATTGCGCAGACTCTTGTACTGCGGCGAATGGATCTCGAGCCACGCCCTGCATATCTATTTGCTGCACGTGCCCGACTTCCTCGGCTATCCGGATGCGATCACCCTGGCCCGCGACCACCGCCACATCGTCGAAAAGGGTCTGGCACTGAAGAAGTCGGGCAACGCGCTGCTCGAGTTCATCGGCGGCCGCGCCATCCACCCGGTAAACGTCCGAGTCGGCGGTTTCTACTCGGTGCCGACGGCCGCCGGGCTGGCACCGCTGGCCGAGCAACTGCGCCGCGCCCTCGACTACGCGATAGAGACCGCCGGGTGGGTGGCGGGATTCGAGTTCCCCGAGCTGGAACTGACCCACGACCTGCTGGCCGCATCCGACCTCCACCGATATCCGATCGACCGCGGCGATATCCGCACCAGTACCGGCGCTACCTTCCCAGCCGCGGAATTCTCCGCGCATGTCGTCGAGCACCAGGTACCGCACTCCACCGCGCTGCACGCCCAGCTCGACGGCCGTCGATACCTCACCGGACCACTCGCGCGATACTCGCTGAACTCCCAACTCCTGTCGCCGACCGCGCGGCAAGTCGCCAGCGCCGCCGGCCTCGGTTCGCAGTGCCGCAATCCCTTTCGCAGCATCGTCGTTCGCGCGGTCGAGGTGGTCTACGCGATCGACGAGGCGTTGCGGCTGATCGAGGAATACCAACGCCCAGACCGCCCGGCAGTGCCGATGACGCCGGCCGCGGGCGTCGGACACGGAGTCAGCGAGGCACCACGCGGACTGCTCTATCACCGATACGAACTGGACGCCGACGGCATCATTCTCGACGCCACCATCGTGCCGCCGACCTCGCAGAACCAGCCCGCCATCGAAGACGACCTCCGACGGGTCGTCTCGGCGAACCTGGACCTCGACGATGCCACGCTCACCTCGCTGTGCGAACGCACCATCCGTAACTACGATCCCTGCATCTCCTGTTCCGCTCATTTCCTCGATATCGAGAGGGTACGGCTGTGACCCCGCCACACCCCAGCGCCGTGGTGATCGGCATAGGCAATCAGTACCGCAGCGACGACGCCGTCGGTCCCGCGGTGGTGTCGGAACTCCAGCGCCACCGGCTGCCCAACGTGGAGCTGACCCTCTGCGACGGCGAACCCGTCGGTCTACTCGAGGCATGGAGTGGTGTCGATCTCGCCATCCTGGTGGACGCTGTCTTGTGTGAACCATCCGATCCGGGGCGCATCTGGCGCTCGACCGTGGACAACCTGCATAAGGTGACCCACAGCGCGAGTTCGCATTCCCTCGGTGTCCCCGAAGCCCTGCTGTTGGGCCGCGCGCTCGACCGCGTCCCCAGCAAATTGATCGTCGTCGCTGTCGAAGCCGCCAACCTCGATCTCGGCCTGGGTTTGTCGGCTCCGGTCGAAGCCGCCGTACCGCGGGTTGTCGAAACCGTCCTGGACGAGTTGGCTGCCATGAAGATCGACTCGATCCGGCCATAGCCATCCGGTCACCGAGTTGATCCATCACCATCGCGCATACCGAGTGCGGGCCAGGTGGGTCGCGGCCACCTGCTGTCGGTTGGCGGCCCGACAACGTAGTCGGGCCTGGACGACATGCACTCGTCGAACGTCTGCCTTGCTGTCGAAGCTGTATCGAATACCTTCGAGATCGGAGAGTCGGGCACCGGCATCGGCCGAAGACCCAGCGGCCGCCCCGGCGGTCTCTTACGGCCGATGCAATCGGGTCAGAGAAGCGTCCAAAAGGATTCGCTGCTCGGCAGCGGCGACAGCGCGGCGAACGTGGCCCGCAGCGTCGGGGTTGACCGAGATCGAGGTGATGCCCATGCCCACGAGGCTCGCGGCGTATCCGGGGCGGGTGGAGGGCGCCTGGCCGCACAGCGATGACGTGAGGTCGTGGTCGCGGGCGATGCCCACGATGTGGGCAATCGTATCGAGCACGGCAGGGTCCGACTCGTCGAACACTTCCGCGCACGGCTGTGAGTCACGGTCGACGCCGAGCACGAGCTGGGTGAGGTCGTTGCTGCCGATGGACACGCCATCGATGCCGAGGCCGGCGTATTCGGGGAGCCAGTACACCACCGACGGGACCTCGGCCATCACCCACCGGTGCAGTCCGCGGCTGTGCCCGAGCGGGCTGGCGTCGATGAGATCCAGGCACTGCTCCAGCTCCCACCGGGTGCGGACGAACGGGAGCATCAGATGGATATTCGGGGTCAGTTCGCGTGCTCGGGCCAATGCCGCGAGTTCCAGGGCGAACATGTCGGGTTCGTGGATGTAGCGGAAGCAGCCCCGGTAGCCGATCATCGGGTTGTCCTCGACCGGCTCGTAGTCCGCTCCACCCGTCAGGCCGCGGAACTCATTGCTGCGCAAGTCGGTTGTCCGATAGATCACCGGCCGCGGCGCAAACGCCACGGCAATGCGCTGCACCGATTCCGACATCGCGGTGACGAACTGTTCCTGCTCGCCCCGGGCGATCAGGTCGCGCGGGTGCCGCCCGCCGAGCGCCTGGGTCAGCATGAATTCCGCCCGCAGCAGCCCGACGCCGTCCACGTTCTGGGCCGCCACGGTTTCCGCGGCATCCGGCATCGCCAGATTGACATAGATCTTCGTTGCCGTGACGACCGGCGCCTCGGCTTCGGCAAGGTGCGGCTCTGCCACCTGGACGGGCTGCGCCACCGGATGGCTGCCGGAGAACACCCGGCCCGCTCCCCCGTCGACGGTGACGATCTGGCCATCAGCGAGAACTGTTGTGGCAGCGCGTGTCCCGACGACGCAAGGCACGCCGAGTTCACGCGAGACGATCGCGGCGTGGCAGGTGGTGCCACCACTGTCGGTGACCAGCGCGGCGGCCCTGCGGATCGTCGGAACCCAGTCCGGCGTAGTCATCGCGGCAACCAAGACCTCCCCGTCACGCAGGCGGGATCCCTCGGCAGGACGCGACAGAATGCGCACCGCTCCACTGGCGATACCAGGCGAGGCGGCCAGCCCCGCCGCCAGCTGCGCACCCGCCGGGACCGGCGTCGTCGCTGCCGCGGGCCGGTCGATCGTGGTGATCGGGCGCGCCTGCACCAGCCAGACCCGGCCACCGTCATCGATGACCCACTCCACGTCCTGCGGTCTGCCGTAGTGCTTCTCCCCGGCGATCGCCAGCCGGGCGATGGCTTGGAGCTCGTCGTCCGTGAGGACCGGGCGATATTCCCCGGCTCCGGCGAGTGCGATCGACCGATCGCCGCCGCTATCCCCGCGGACGATCTCGAATGCCTGACTTCCCCGATGCGCCTGCAGAATCCGCAGATCATCCTTGACCAACACATAATGGTCCGGTTCGACCGCACCGGAGACTACGACCTCGCCCTGCCCACGCGCCGCCTCGATCACCACCCGGTCCCGCTCACCCGTGCTCGGGTCGGCGGTGAACGCCACGCCGCTTCGTTCGGCGGCCAGCATGATCTGCACCGCCACCGCCATCGCGGGCTCACCGGTGAAACTCCGCTCGGCCCGGTAAGTTTCGGCCCTCGGGCTGAACAGTGAGGCCCAACAGCGCTGCACCGCGTCAAGCAACGCGGCGGCACCGGAGATATTCGTGAAGGTCGCGTTCATGCCCGCGAACGACGCCGATGCGCTGTCCTCGCCGGTCGCCGACGACCGGACCGCGACCATCGCCTCGGCGGTGTCGGTACCGAGTCGCTGATAGGCCTGCGTGATCCGGTCCGCAAGATCGGGTGGCATGCCAGCCTTGGCCACCAGCGCACGCATCTGCTCGCAGTGCCGCGCGAGTGCTTGGTCGTCACCGATCGCAGCCAGCGCCCGGCGATGCTCCGCGGCCAGCTCGTCCGCCACGCCACCGCGGCGCATCGCATCCAGATAACCGTCGCGGAGAATGACGAAACCGGCGGGCACCGGTAGCCCGGCCGCCGTGAGCTCACCGAGATTGGCTCCCTTGCCACCCGCCTCGAATTCGTCCGACAGCCGGATAGCGGAAAGGTCACGGACAACCTCTCCGGTTCGCTCCGCATCCTGCGCTGCCGTATTCATGGGTCGCTCCGCCGGCTCCGCTATGTCCATAGGTCGACTATGGTTCGCCCTGCCACCGCGGATCCAGAGGCCAACGCCGATGGATGACGGGCACACCGTCGGTCACCGCGAGGACCAATGGCCCTGCACAGCGGCATGGCTTCCGAACTGACGAAAGTCACCGATCGTCCCCCATTCCGGCTCTGTCCGCTGCAGTTGTCCGGGCTCTAGCCCACGGTGCCCGAACAGACCAACAGGGAGGATGTGCTGCGGCGTTACCGTGCACTGATAAAGCTGATCGGCAATGCCGACGCGGAACAGCCCCACAGCGAAGCGAGCCGATGACCACCTCGGCACGGCGGGCCCGTCACTGCTAGCCGTTGCGCCAGGGGCGGGGAGGTAGCAAATCCCCGCCGCAGCCCGTCGCGAGGTGGTGTCATTGCCCAACCGTTCGCATCGGCGTCCGAAACGGCTGGTGTTCGCAGAATGCGCCCGGGTGGGGTATTCCGGGTGGGTATTCCGGGTGGGTATTCCGGCCGTCACCGAATGGCCCTCCGCACCTGACGATGCGTGACGGGGACCAAAGTCCCGGGTATCGGATACCTGGTTCTCTACCTCGCCGCCCGATCTCGGCTCGACGATGACAGCAACGCTTGATCGAGACGAGGAAAGGAGTGCCGGATGCCGCAGTGGCGGGATTTTCTCGAACGCTTTCGTCCGGCGGGTGCTCCCGGATCGGCGATGCCGCGGGGCGTACCCGCGGATCGGGTCGCGGACGCCGCCGCCGAACTCGCTCCGCTGCTGTCACTGCTCGATGAGGTCTATGCCGAGGCCGAGCTGATCCGTGGCGCCGCCGCCGAGCAGGCGGATCGCCTGCGGCGCGATGGCGGCAGACAGGGCGCCGCTGTTGTCGACCGGGCCCAGGCCGGTAGAGGAGTGCTAGAGGCCGAATCGTTTGCGCAGGCCCGGTCTCGGTTCGGTACACGACAAGGCGATGCCGACGCCGCCCACGCGCTGAAGATCGAACAGCTGCGAGCGCGCATTGCCGCTGGGATACCCGGATACGTCGATTGCGTTGCGGCGCAGGCGCGCACGCTCGTCGCGGAACTGAGCGAGCCGTCCGTGGACCGGGTGGACGGCAGATGAGCGCGAAATGGGTCGCCGGGAACGTGCGGGCCATAGCGTTGCTGAACCGGCGTGTCGGCGCGGCGCGGGCGCGCGAGCTCGCGGCGGCCGGTCGACTGCGCGAGGCACAGCGGTTTCTGGCCGAAAGTTCTTATCGCCGAGAGGTATTCGTCGGCCAGACGCTTGCGGATTCCGAGTACGGTGTAGCCGCAACGCTGCTGTGGCACATGCGGGTGCTTGCGGGCTGGCAACCGCGTGCAGGCGCTGCGGCGATCCGGTTGCTGGCAGGCGGTTTCGAGGTGGCGAATGTGTGCGCCCAAGCCAGGAGGTTGGCGGGGGCCGCCCCGGAGCGGCTGTTCGAGTTGGGGGCGCTCGGCGTCGGCTGGTCAGGGCTGCGTGCCACGACCTCGCTGCTGGAGCTTCGGCGGGCGCTCGCCCGGTCGACGTGGGGCGATCCGGGCGGTGATTCGCCTGCCGATATCGCGGTCGGCGCGCAACTCGGCTGGGCGCACCGGGTCGCGGTCGGCGTCCCGGAAGCGGCCAATTGGGCGGTTGGTGGCGCGGCACTGCTGGTGGCGCGCCGCCAGCTGCTGGAGGGCCGTCGCTTGACGGATGTCGCAGGCAGGCGTGCGACGAGGCTTCTCGGCGCCACGTGCCTGGCTGCCCGCGACATGTCGGCCTTCGTGGCTGGTCTGCCGGTGCGGGCCCGGTGGGTGCTGTCGGGCGTCGGATCGATCGATGATCTCTGGCGCGCCGAGTTCGGTTGGTGGTCGCGGGTCGATCGGGATGGGCTGGCCCTGCTGCACCGTCCGCGATTCGGCGCTGCGGCGCCGGTCGGCACCACCGCCCTGTTGGCTGCCGACGCCTGGCGCTGCCGCGCGGCTCTGCAGCTCGCCGCGGGCGGCGGTGCGCCCTTGGAGGTCTACGATGCGCTGGTTTGAGTCGATGACACCGGTTCGGATGCAACGCATTGCGCTGCTCGCCCCTACGGCCGCGCTGCGCGAGATGTTGGTGGCCGTCGCAGCTGCGGGCGTGGTGCAACCCGACGACATCGCGCCGGAAGGTCGGTCGGCCCCGCAATCGGGAACCACGGCGGGCCCGCCGGCGCTGGCGACGGTCGAACCCGACGTCCAGGCGCTCGAACGCGCGGGTCGTGACGATCTGCTCGCCGGCGAGACCCAGCTGCGGGGCTACGCGGCGGCCGCACAGCGTCGACACGATGTCGCCGCGGTGACCGGCTGGTGTCCGGCCACCGAATTGGACTCGCTGGCGATCCGATTGGCGAGCATAGGGGCGGCTGTGGTGCCGCTACCGCCGCCACCCGGGGTCGATCCGCCGAGCCTACTGGGCGAGCACAACGGGTTGGAGCGTGCGTTCCTTCCGTTGGTGCGCACCTACGGGGTGGTGCCGTATCGCGATATCGACCCGACGATCCCCGCCGGTATCGCGTATGTGGTGATGTTCGGAATGATGTTCGGCGACGCCGGGCACGGCGTGCTGCTCCTGGCGGCAGCCGTGCTGCTGCGGCTCGGCTGGATCCGGCGGGTTGCCGCGCTGCGGAAGTTGTGGCCGTTCGTCGCGGGCGCGGGTGCTGCGGCGACCTGCTTCGGGGTGCTCTTCGGCGAGTTCTTCGGCCCGACCGGCGTGCTCCCGGTGATATGGCTGGCGCCGCTCGACGATCCGCTGCGGTTGATCGCCGCCGCCCTCGCCGTGGGCGCGGTATTGCTCGCGGTCGCCTATGGGATCGGGATTGTCAACCGCTGGCGCGAGGGCGGCATCCGGGTGGCGCTGTACGCATCGTCCGGAATCGCCGGAGCAACGGTCTTTCTGGGCATCGGCGTGGTGGTCGGCGGGATGCTGCTCGGCGCGACGGCGCCGGTGCTTGCCGGTGCGGTGGTGATCGGGGTGGGTCTGTCGCTCGCAGTGTCCGGGCTGTTCGCCGAATCCGGCGGCAGCGCGGCGGGGATAGCGCAGACCGGCGTCGGCACGTTCGATCTGCTGGTACGGCTCGGCTCCAACCTCGTCTCGTTCGCCCGGCTCGCCGCGTTCGGGATGACTCACGCCGCGCTCGGCTGGGTGGTCTGGCACGCCACAACGGCGTCGGCCGGTCTCGGCGCGCTCGGAATCGTGGCCGCCGTAGCTGTTTTCGTCCTCGGCAATATGTTCACTTTCGCGCTGGAGGCGTTGGTCGCCGGAGTGCAGGCCATGCGCCTCGAGTTCTATGAACTGTTCTCCAGGGTCTTCGTGGACGAGGGGCGTCCGTTTCGACCGTGGCGAGTTCCGACCATCACCTGGGAGGTTGCATCGTGTTGACCTGGCTTGTGACTCTGCCCGCGCTGGCCGCCGGATTCGCGGTGAGCATCCTGCTACTGCGCGGTCGTGGCCGGCTCGCGCGGCGGCTGTTCTACACCGTCAACGCGGTGCTGGTGCTCGGCGCGGCCGCCGTACTGATTCTCGCCTCGCCTGCCGGGCCTGCCTCCGCGGATGCCCACGCCGCCGGAGCGAGCGGTTCCGGCGGCAACTGGGCCGCGCTGCTCGGTGCGGCGATAGCGGTGGCCGGTTCCTCGATCGGCGCCGCCATCGCCGTCGCCTACACCGGTGCCGCCGCATTGGCGGCGCTCAGCGAACGACCGGAACTGTTCGGCCGAGCCATGGTGATCGTCGGCTTGGCCGAAGGCATCGCCATCTACGGTCTGATCGTCTCGGTCATCCTGATCGGAAGAGCGTGACATGGGGGCCGTCGCGGTCATCGGTGCATCCGCCCTGATCGAGGGATATGCCTTGGCCGGCGCCACCGTGCTCGTGGCCGAGGACGCGCCCGCCGCCCGCGCGGCGTGGAACTCGCTCACGACGCACACCACTCTGGTCATCCTCACCGCTGCCGCCGCGGCATCCCTTGGCGAAGAACTCGATTCAGGTGCCCGGATGACAGCGGTGATGCCGTCATGACCGCGCTGGACATCGACCGGGCCCGCACCGCGCTGGCACCGCTGACCTCCGAGCTGTTGCGGAGCGCCGCAGCGCAGGCCGACCGCACGGTCGCCACCGCCCAGGCGGAAATCCGGACGACACTGGAACGAGCCGAGGCCGAAGCATGCGATGTTGCGGCCCGCGCCCGCACGGCCGGCGAAGCGCATGCGCAGGCCGAACTTGCCGCCGACCGGGCCCGCCTCCGGCAGACACGCCGCGGCCAGATCCTCGCCGTGCAACATGACGCCTACCAGCAACTACGAACCGCCGCGATCGCCGCCGTCCAACGCCTGCGAGACGATCCCGACTATCCCGAGCTGCGCGACAGATTGCGAAGTGCGGCCACCGATCTGCTCGGCCCGGAGGCGACGATCACCGAGGATTCCGCCGGGGGGATCCTCGCGGTGGCCGGGGATCGCCTGCTCGATCTCCGGCTGGCCACGATCGCGGTTCGAGCCATGCAGCGATGCGAGCCGGAAATCGAAAAGCTATGGGCCCCATGATCGAGCGCAGCGCAGGCGCGGCGCCCTCGGACCGGACGGCACCGAGTACCGGCACGGTGCCGTCGCACGCCGACAGCGCCGATGGGGCGAGCCGCGTGGACACGGTCGCGGTCGTGCGCGTGTCCGGGCCACTCGTCGAGGTCGAGAGCTTCGACGGGGCGGCAATGAACGATCTGGTCGCCCTCGGTGCGCAGGCAACACCGGGTGAAGTGGTCGCGATCCGCGACGACACGCTCACCGTCCAGGCCTACGAGTACACCGGTGGCCTCGCACCCGGAGACCCGGCAGTTCCGCTGCGCACGCCGCTGTCCGCGCCGCTGGGACCGGGTCTGCTCGGCAACGTCTACGACGGACTGCTGCGACCGATGGCGAACGCGGCGACCTGGCTGACTTCCGGCGCCTACCGACCGTCTGCCGCGCGCCGATGGCGATTCCGTCCGGTCATCGCGGTCGGCGCCGAGGTCGATGCGGGAACGGTGCTGGGCGTGATCACTGATGCCGGTCCGGTCGAGCACCGGGTCCTCGTGCCGCCAACGGCCGGTGGCCGCGTCGACATGATTGTCGCCGAAGGCGACTACCCGAGCGACGCCGTCGTGGCCACGGTCGCCGCCGCACCGGTGGTCCTGACGGCGAACTGGCCGGTTCGGGTGGCGCGCCCCTACGCCCACCGCCGCGGCGGCATCGAACCACTGCAAACCGGTCAACGGGTGCTCGACCTGCTGTTCCCGGTGGCCAAGGGAGGCACGGCCGGGGTGCCCGGCGGGTTCGGTACCGGCAAGACCGTGCTGTTGCAACAGCTCGCGAAGTGGTGTGCCGCGGACGTGATCGTCTACGTCGGCTGCGGCGAGCGCGGCAACGAGATGGCCGAGATCGTCGCGGAGCTGTCCACCCTGCCCGACCCGCGCACCGGCGGACGACTCACCGACCGCGCCGTGATCATCGCCAATACCTCGAACATGCCGATGATGGCCCGGGAAGCCAGCATCTACACCGGCGTCACCGTCGCCGAGTACTTCCGCGACATGGGTTACGACGCGGTGGTCATCGCGGACTCGACGTCCAGATGGGCGGAAGCGTTGCGGGAGTTCGCCTCCCGAACCGGGGCACTCCCGGCCGAGGAGGGCTATCCCGCCAACCTGGCCTCGGCGCTGGCGGCGTTCTACGAGCGCGCCGGATCGGTCACCACGCTCGGCGGCCTGCCCGGATCGGTCACGGTGATCGGGGCGGTGTCGCCGCCGGGCGGAGACCTTTCCGAACCGGTCACAGCCCACACCGAACGATTCGTCCGGTGCCGGTGGACGTTGGATCGCGACCTCGCCTATGCCCGACACTATCCCGCGGTCTCCTGGTCCGGATCGTTCTCCCGAGATGCCGATGCACTGGGGGCGGCGCAGGCGGCAGGCGGCGACTCCGGATGGCTCGAGCGCCGCGCCCGCGTCGTCGGATTGCTCGCCGAGTCCGACCGGCTCGCGGCGCTGGTGGAACTAATCGGTATCGAGGCACTGCCCGGATACCAGCGGATCATCATGCTCGGCGGTCAACTCTTGCGCGAAGCTGTGCTGCAACAAAGCGCACTGTCGGACACCGATGCCTACTGCTCATCGGAAAAGACCACGGCACTGGTGGACTCGGTGCTCACGGTGCTCGACCGGTGTCAGGAACTGGTCGCCGCCGGGGTCACCGCGCAGCAGATTGAAGAACGAGACTTCGGCCCGCTGATCCGGGCGCGCGAGGCAGCTGGGCCAGACGATACCGGCGCTGCTCGATGCTGCCAGGACAAGATCCTCGCCGGGCTCGACGAATTGGCACGCCCCGCAGGTGCGACATGACCAGCAGGATCGGCAGGAGCTGGATCGACTACACCCATATCCGCGAACTGCGTGGACCGCTGATGGTGGTGGCCGGTGTAGCGGGAGTCGGCTGGGACGAATTCGTGGTGATCACCCTGGCCGACAGCACCGTGCGACACGGGTTGGTGCTCGAGGTGGATCGCGACTTGGCGGTCATCCAGGTGCTGGAGGGAACTGCAGGCATGACCGCGACATCGGTGCACGGTGCAGCCCGCACCCGGGTCGAGTTCACCGGGCAGCCATTGCGGATCCCGATCGGCGAGGGCTGGTTGGGCCGAACCTGCAACGGCCGTGGCGAACCTGTCGACGGTGGCCCCCCGGTCGCCGGGACACGGCGTACGCCGGTCTTCGGCACCCCGCTCAACCCGATCCGCCGCGACCCGCCCGCCGACCCGGTGCTCACCGGCGTCTCGGTCATCGACGCGCTCACCACTCTGGTGCGTGGACAGAAACTCCCAGTATTCTCGGTGCCGGGCCTGCCCCATCTCGAGCTGGCGTGCCAGATCGCGGCACAAGCCACAGCGGGCGGGGACCCGTTCTGTGTCGTGTTCGCAGGTGTGGGACTCACCTACGCCGACGCCGCGTACGCGCGGGCTGTGCTCGACGACCGGAGCGCAGCAGGCGAATTGGTGCTGCTGCTCAACATGGCCGACGACCCGGTGATCGAGCGGCTGGTGACACCGCCACTGGCGTTGACGATCGCTGAGCATCTCGCTTTCGACGGCGGACGGCACGTGCTGGTCGTGCTGACGGACATGACCAGTTACGCGGAGGCGTTGCGCGAAGTGTCGGCCGCGCGTGGCGAGATCCCGGCTCGCCGAGCATATCCCGGGTATCTCTACAGCGACCTGGCGTCGATATACGAACGCTGCGGACGGATCAAAGGACTGCCTGGATCGGTCACGATCGTGCCCGTGCTGACCATGCCCGGCGGCGATATCACCCATCCGGTGCCCGACCTCACCGGCTACATCACCGAGGGCCAGATCATCCTCTCCGCCGAAATGCACGCGCGCGGAACGTATCCGCCGGTCGACGCGCTGTCCTCGCTGTCGCGGCTGATGCGCCGGGGAGCCGGGCCGGGCCGGACGCGCGACGACCATCTAACGGTGGCCGCGCAACTGCTGGCCGCCCTCGCCAAGGCCAGACAGGTACGGGAACTCGCCGAGCTGATCGGCACCGACACCCTGAGCCGCACGGAACGTGCCTATCTGGACCTCGACGACGCGTTCGCGCGTGAACTCGTGCAGCAGCGCAGCGACGAAACGCGTGACCTCGATTCGACCCTCGACCGGGTATGGCGCGTGCTGCGCCGACTCCCGCGCAGTGCCTTGACGATGCTTCCCGAGGAGATGCTCGACGTTCAGGAAGCGAAGGAGTAGCCGATGCGTGTGCCCCCGGGGCGGGCTGGACGACAGTGGTTGCGCGGTCGGCTCGAGATTGCCGAGCACGGGCTGTCGCTGCTGGAGACGAAGCTGAGCATGCTGGAACAGGAACGCAACCGCCTGGCCCTGCTCGCCGCTGCGACCCGCACCGACTGGGAAGCTGCCTGCCTGCGCGCACGGGTCTGGCAGTTACGGGCAGCGTTGCTCGGTGGGCAACGCTCGATCCGGATGGCCGCCGCCGGCCGCCCGGCCGGGGTCACCATGCACTGGGCGACGACCGCCGGTGTCCGCTACCCTATCGACGCCGAATGCCAACTGCCACAAGACTGCACCGATGCCATCGCGGGCAGCGCCGCGATCGTGCATGCCCGGACCGCGCACCGTGCCGCGATCGCCGTCGCCGCGCGGCACGCCGCCGTAGCCGCCGCGGTCCGCGCCGTCGAAGGTGAGTGCACGGCCACCCGAATCCGCGCCCAGGGCCTGCGCCGCCGCCATATCCCCAGCCTGCGAGGGGAACTGGCGCGGGTCGAACTCGCACTCGAAGAACAAGAACGCGCCGAGGGCATCCGCCTCCGACGAGCTATTGCGGCCGCGACCAACTCCGCACCGGTTCGGCGTCTTCGCCGCTGAGCCCCTCATTGGTGCGCAACTGGAGTCGCACACCGTCGGGCCCCGCGATGGTCAATGCCCAGCCCAGATGTGCCCGATGCACACTGCTGTGCTCGATATCCAGCGCGCTGAGACGGTCGGCCCAGTCCAGCAGCGCGGTGTGATCCGCGACCGTTAAACCGAACTCGCTCGACGCCGCGGGCTCGTGCCCGGACGACCGGCGCAGCAGCAGCCGAGCCCCACTCGGGTGTTGCAGCAACACGGCTGTCACCCCGTCTTCCCGCTCCTCGATGAGGACGCAGACGAACCCGAACACGGTCGCATACCAATCACCGACCACAGTGGGATCGCTGCTGGGCACAGCCAGGTGATGTATGCCCGTGATCGCCGGGGGTATCACGTGATTCTCGTCCATGCCGAGCAACCGCCCTTCGCTGCCAGTCCGGATGTCTTCTCGACGATGCGTTCCTCGGGCTGCGCCAAACGCCGAGGTGATCCATGCTATGCGGCGGCTTGTGCGCGGCTTCGACGACGGTGACGCGGGATCGTCGCGCACAGCCTCGATTCAGGTCCGCAACGAGCATCCCGCCGCATCGGCCGTGCTGCTCGTCATCCCGGCCCCCTCTTTCCCGCGAGCTTGATTCATCACCGGTGCCTTCCTCACGAGAGCCCGCGTCGTGCATCCCGCGCCCGGCGGCCTACTCGTGGCGGGAAGACGCCAGGCTGGTGCGGGTCACCGAGCCAGTCGTCGGGGGCGAGCTCTCCCTTCTCGGGTTGGCCGTCGATGTTCCGTGGCTCATAGTCAGATGCCCGATGGTCGGCGCTCGGGCTGATGGACCGGTAAAGTTCGGCGATGCGCTCGGGGCGGCCTGGCCTGGTTCCGGGAGTAACCAGGGCCGCGCTGGCGGCGGCGATGCCGAGGCGGACCGCGTCGTCGAGGGCGAGACCGCGATCGAGGCCGACCGTGATGCCGGCGACCATCGCGTCGCCCGCACCGATGCCACTGCGCACCGGAACGTCGATCGCGTCGAACCACTCCTGCGTGTCCCTGGTCACCGCGAGCGCACCCTCGGCACCCAGCGACAGCACCACGATCTCGCTCACACCCGAGGTCACCAACTGCCGGGCCGCAGCGGCTTGCTCGGCGCGGCCGGGTAGCGGGCGGCCGACGCACTCGGCGAGCTCCCGCACACTCGGCTTGAGCACATGGACACCGTTGCGTATATGCCGTAAGGCGGTGCCCGAGGCATCGAGCACCAGTCGGACCCCGAGACCGCCGACAAGGTCTGCGAGCTCCTGGTAGAAGTCCGCGGGCAAGCCGGGCGGCAGACTGCCGCTTGCCACCAGGTACCGCCCGCCGCGTACGAACTGGTCTACTGCGGCCAGGCAGCGGTGCTGTTCGGGCGCGGTGAGCCGCGGCCCGGGAAAGACGAACCGGAACTGCTGTCCCGAGCCGATATCGGTGACCGAGAGGCTCTCCCTGGTCGGTTCGGCCACCGCGACCGGATGCGTCGGCACACCAGCGTCACGCACCAGTTGTTCGAGCAGCACGCCTGAGGGGCCGCCCGACGGAAACACTGCCATCGCCGCACTGCCGAGCGCCGCGATGGTGCGGGCGACATTGATGCCACCGCCACCAGGATCGAATCGCGGTGATTCGCAGCGCATCTTGTCGGTCGGCACGACGCGGTCGGTGCGCGTCGCCATGTCGATTGCTGGATTCATCGTGAGTGTGACGATCGGAGTCACCAGTCACCTCCTCGAGTGGGCTCGTGAAATCATGTGGCCCCGATAGCGAGCCGGCCCGGCCTGGCGGCCCGGGCGGGCTCCAGGTCTTGCGTCACTCGGCCGACTTGACCTCCACCTGCTCGGCGACTGTCTCGGGTTTCTTCAGCGGAACGCTGCTCGCCGTTGGGCCCCAGGTAACCCAAGACAACTCCGGCGGGGACATGCAACGTCACATCAACGAGGGCGGGCTGGTCGCCGTAGTACTTGGTCGGCCCGTTCATCCGAATCATCGGCAGTACCTCCGGTTCAGCGACCGTGCACGACGGTGATCGGGCACTCCACCGAATGCAGCAGCGCCGTACTCGTCGAACCGAGCAGCATGCCCGCAAATCCGCCCCGACCGTGGCTGCCCACCACCACCAATTGGGCGTTCTCGGATTCCTCTAACAGGGAGCGAACAGGCTTGTCGTACACTAGAACCCGGCGAACCGAGACATCGGGATACCGCTCCGCCCAGCCGGCCAGGCTTTCGGCGAACAGTGCGTCCTCCGAATCCCGTATCCCATCCCAGCCGACCGAAGGTAGAGCCAGTCCGCTGGTGTCGCTCCAGGCGTGCAGGGCGATGAGACTCACCTTGCGCCGGGATGCCTCTTCGAAGGCTATCTCGATGGCCGCCGTGCTGTTGCGGCTGCCGTCGACACCGACGAGCACCGGCTTGCATGCCGACACCGAATCGGTCGCGGAGGTCGTGTGGACCACCGTGACCGGGCAGTGCGCGTGCCGCGAGACCGCGGTACCGACCGAGCCGAGCAGGGCGCGGCGGATGGCTCCGAGCCCCCGGCCGCCGACGACCAGCATCCGTGCCTGCTTCGACCGCTCGATCAGCGCGGGGATGATCGGATGGTCTAGCAGTTCGGCGGAGATACCGAGTGCCTCACCGGGCGCCGCGGCCCGCGCCACCCGGGTGGCCTCGCCGAGCACCCGCTCGGCGTCGGTGCGCAAACAGTCCAGATCGTCTTGCGTCAGAGTCACACTCGGCCCGTATCCGACCGGGATCGCGTACGAGGTCACGATTTGCAGGCGGCACCGATGCAGTGCGGCGTCGACCGCCGCCCACGCCGCCGCGTGATAGGAAACGGCTGAACCGTCGACGGCGACGACGATCGGCGCATTGATCGGCGCCGCGTGCGATGGGGTGGTGTCGGACATCATGATTCCTTTTGTCTCCGATGTCAGGGGCGGACGTCGGGCCGGGTGGAGGGCGGCGCCGACCGGTTACAGCGGGTGCAAGACATCGGCCAGCGGGCGTCGTGGGGTTTGCGGCTCCTGCGCGGCGCTCGTGGCCGCCCATCCCAGCCGGACGATGAGCTGCGGATACCCGCTGTCGTCCAGGACGTCGGTGCGGATGAGATCCCGGGTCTCGTGGATCTCGAGCGGCTCGGTGAGCGGGCAGGTGGCCAGGCCGAGGGTTGTGGCGGCCAGCAGTACCGCACTTGTGGCCTCACCGGCGCGCAGCCGGGAGAGCGGGTCGTCGGCTCTGGTGCTCAGCACGAGCAGCCCGACCCGCCCATCGATGTCGTGTACGACGGCCTCGGGCAGGCTGGGACTGGCGCAGGTCCGGATGGTCGGGTCATCGACGGTGACAACGGCATTACGTGCGGGCACCCCTGCGGCGCGGGGTGCCTACCACTGCACTGGGCAAGTTCGGTGGTGTACGCGAGGTCCTGCGCGTGCTGCCGGGCCGCCAGCTCGAAAGCGCGCAGCAGCCGGATCCTCGCGGGTCCGGAGCCTATCTCTCCCTCCGCGGCGGCTGCGGCGACCACGGTCGCGATGTGTCCGGGTGGAAGCTGCCATGAGGTGAACCTGCGCCGGTCGGTGCGTCGCCGGCGGATCGCTCGCGCCAAGTGCAGCGACTCACCGGTCGGTGTTGCGGCGGTGAACTCGACCGCAGCCAGATGGTCCACAACGGCCGGATCGGGGAAGCGGTGCACCATCGTTTCCCAGCCCGAGGCGTGGATCGCCACCCGGAAGTGATGCAGGACGGCACCACAACTGAGCATCAGATCGCGGCGGTCCGGGTCCGCGGACCTCAGATGGCGGCTGTCGTCGGCAAAGAGATGCACGGATCTGTCGCCGATGCGCCACTGCCAAGGCTGGGTGTTGTGTACCGACGGCGCCCGCACCGCGAGTGCGAGCGCGGCGCGGACGGTATCGCGGTCGGGGTGTCGAGTCGGCATCGGAAGTCCTAGGCGTCGTCGGGTGTGATTGCCACGCTCGCACTCGGGCGATTCCCCAGGAAGGGCCGAAAGACCCGACCATTGCGCCGACTGGCACTGCCAAGCGGGTCGGCGCCGAAGTCGGGCTGAAAGATGTCCAACACGCGCCCGACCTGCCCCGCTTGGGCACCGTGGTCCTGGGCAGCGCGGTGCACAATTGGATTGCCTGCCGCCGGGGCCTATATCCAGACTCACCCCGAAGAACTGGGGAAGTCCGAGGTCTTGGCGCGGGTGACGAGTTCTCGGTCACCCGCGCCGGGCGGTGCAGTCAACGCTTGCGGACGACGATCATCGGGACTTCCACCGAATGCAGCAGGGCGTTGCTGGTGGAACCGAGGACCATGCTGGCGAATCCGCCGCGGCCGTGGCTGCCGACGACGACCAGTTGGGCGTTCGCCGACTCATCGAGCAACGAGCGAACGGGCCTGTCGGCCACCATGATTCGGCGCACCGCAACGTCGGGGTAGCGGTCGCTGAAGCCCGCGAGGCTCTCTGCCAGGACTGCCTCCGCCGATTTCTGCGCAGCGTCCCAACCAGCGATGGGCAGGTCGAGGCTGCTGGTGTCACTCCAGGCGTGTAGGGCCACCAGACTCACCTTCCGGTGGGATGCCTCCTCGAACGCGAGTTCGACGGCAGGCACGCTGTTGTCAGTACCGTCGACACCGACGAGGACGGGTTGGCTTGCCGAGACGGTGTCGATCGCCGGGATCCCGTGGATGACCGCGACCGGGCAGTGTGCGTGGTGCGTGGTCGCGGTGCTGACCGAACCGAGCAGTCCGCGCTGGAACGCGCCGATTCCGCGGCTGCCTACCACCAGCATCCGCGCGTGCGCCGAGCGTTCGATCAAGGTGGGGATGACCAGCTCGAAAGTCACTTCGGTGGTGATGACCGGATCCTCGCCGGGCGCGGCCGTCCGCGCGACACGTGTGGCCTCGGTGAGAATTCGCTCCCCGTCCTTGCGCAGCCATTCCAGGTCTGCTTCGGCCAGCGACATGCCAGGCCCGAATCCGGTCTGGATCGCCATCGAGGTGAGAATGTGCAGTCTGCGGTGATGCAGCGCGGCTTCGACGGCCGCCCAGGCGACTGCCTGATACGAGCTGGCCGAGCCGTCGACGGCGGCGAGGATCGGTGGGTTGAGTTGTGTGGAGTGCGAAGAAGTTTCGCCTGCCATGGTCTTTCCTTTCGCGCCGAGGTCACTGCTGCGCTGGGAGGTGGGTAGCCGGTTTCGATTGCGCGACGCCGGAATCGGGGTGCAGTACCGAAAGGTGATGCAGGTACTCGGATTCGTCGACATCGCCATTGGCGAAATGCTCGGCCAGCAGGGCTTCCGGTGAGAGCCGCGTGGGTTCGCCTGGCGTCTTCTTGCCGGTGCGGTCGGGCCGGTTCACCGCGATGATCGCTATGGCGACCGCGATCAGTAGTGGGATGACGAACAACATGGTGAGGGCGATCATCCACCACTGTGGGCTGTCCTTGTACCAATACATCATTGCCTGTCCTCCCTGATCGGACGACTGATCTCTCGCCACTCTCGGTCCCATCGGGCGCTACGGCGGCGGTCCAACAGCCATCCCGTGCCCTCGACCACGCACCAGCCACAGAACCAGGTGCTGACGAGCACGACGACGGCCACGCCGATCCCGGTCATCGCGGCGGCATCCGGGCTGTGCGGTTCGGTGGTCGGCGCGCCGCCGGATCCGAGCCATACCGCGACCCGGTCGCCGGGCTGCGCGTCTGGGCGCACCGGCACGGTGGCGGTCCCGGATCGGCCGTTCTCGTTCCACTGCACGCGTGCCTCGAAACGGTGGGCTGTCGTTTGCGTCGGCTCGTCTGTGATCACCGCGCCGACAACGGATTTCGTCGCGTCGTCGCGCTGGATCCGGGCAGCGCTGTCGGTGTAGGCCGCCGTCCCGAGCGCACCTGCGACGGGTACCGCGATCAGCACCGCTGCCACCGCGACGATCCGCAGCGCGGCTTCGAGGCGATCCGATAGCCGCATCAGCGGATTCGGATTCCAAGGTTGCGTCGACCACAGGCGGATCAGCCGGGTCCACCACCCATGGATCGGAATGGTTGCGCTCTCGGACATCGCCGGTCACCCCTTTCGACGGCATTGCCATCGACATCGAGCATCTCGCTTGGCCCGGGGCGCGGGCAGAGAAGAAGGTCACCCGCTGGGTGGGCCGAGTGGCCCCGGATTTCGGTCTGCCTGATAGGCCGCGACCGCGGTCGGCAGCGTCGGATAGAGGTGTTGCTCACCTATCCTGGCGGTCAGCCTGGAGGCGTCCACATCGTCGCGCCGGTGTTGCTCGACCCGCGCTATGGCGAAGACGATGCCCCGGGTTGCCAGGTCCGAACCGAAGCTGTTCGACCACGTCGACGGCGGTGATGTCAACCTCCACATTGGCCTCGGCGTTGAGCACGAACCAGCGCACCGGCACCCCACCGTGCTCGGTCCACGACTCGACCGCCGCCAGCGCGCTGCGCCGGAAGTCCTCGGCGTTGGCAAAGCACAAGGGTGCGTCGTAGCGGTAGATCACCAGTCCCGGAAAAGGTTTCGCGGCCGGATAGTCGTCCGCGTCGTGCCGGCCAGCGAGCCCTGCGACGAATCCGAGAATCGCGTCGCGGGCGCGCGCGATCCGGCGCAGCAGGTCCAAGATCGACAGTACGATCGCGACCAGGACCCCATAGGCACGCCCCAGCGCACCGCCGCGACCGTGCCGAGCGCCAGAGGACCAGCTCGCTGCGCCGGAATCGCGCTGCACGGTAGGGCGAGACAGCCAAAAGTCACCAATCGCGACTTCCGGCCCGGCTACCGAGGCCATCAGGCCCTCCCGCGTGCGTCGCGACGAGGGGACAGTCGAGTCATGGTGCTCACAACACATATGCAGGGAATCGGCGCACGACAGGCCGTGCTGTGGCTGGTGTCGGGCGTGGCGGCGACGTGGGCCCTCGCCGGGGCATTCGGCCTTGTTACCGGCGGGATCGAGTTCGGCAGCACGATCGAGGGCCGACTCCCGCTCCACAGTCCAATTTTCGCCGGTCTAATGCTCGCACTGATCGTCGCGGCGCCGATGACGGCGACGGCGGTGCTTGCCGTGCACGACGACGACCGGACGCCGACCGTGGCTATCGCCGCCTGTTGCTCGTCGGCTGGATCGCCGTGCAACTGCCGGTGATCCGCACGTTCAGCTGGCTGCAGCCGATATGCGCGCTGCTCGGACTCGCCGTGCTCGTCTTGGGCATAGCACTCCGTCGCCGGAACACACCCCACCGGAAGCTATAACCGATATCCCGCAGAGAGAGACCGCTATGCGTGCACGAATTGTCTACGAATCAATGTTCGGCAACACCGCCGCCGTCGCCGAAGCCATCGCGGAGGGGCTCGGCGAACACTTCGAGGTGGAATCTGTGAACGTGGCCTGTGCCGCGGAGCTGTCCGAGCGGGCGGTCGACCTGCTCGTGGTCGGCGGCCCGACCCACGCATTGGGACTCAGCAGACCGCGAACGCGACGCGACGCCGCCGTGCGGACCGAGGCACCGGTGGCGACCGAGGTGGGTATCCGGGAATGGCTCGCTGGGGCGAGCACACCGGCGCCGAGTGCCAGGGCCGCGGCATTCGGCACCCGCGCTGCCCACCCATCCTGGATGCCGGGATCGGCCGCCCGTGGCGCAGGGAAGCGCCTGCGCCGCTTGGGATATCAGCTCCCCACCGATCCAGCGGACTTCCTGGTCGACGGCATCCTCGGACCCGTCACCGAGGGCGAACTCGAGCGCGCCCGAGCCTGGGCCGAGCGACTGGCCCGCGCCGAAATCGAACGCAAATCACACCGGGTCTGAACGACATGCGATACCCGGTCACGGTCGTCGAATCGACCCCGCACACCGTGCTCGAATTGCGGCGCTACGTGCGCGCCGACCATGCCGGCGACGATATCGGCGCCGGCATGCAGGCCCTCTACGAACTGGCCGCCCGGATCGGACTCGCACCGTGCGGGCCGCCGTCGACGACCTACCGCGGCACGTTCGGTCCGGGGACCTCGACCGAGGTCGACTTCGGTCTGCCGGTCGACCCCGAGCCGCTCGGCAGCGCTGCCGAGATCACGGTGCGCCGGACCGAGCCCGAACTGTTCGCACACACCACCCATCACGGCGACTACCACCGAATCGGTGAGGCGTACCGGGCGCTGGACGACTGGCTCCGCTGCTCCACATTTCAGCCGGTGGGCCCGCCGACCGAGGTGTATCTGGTCGCGCCGAACGAAGCGGTACAGGCACATGATCTGGTCACTGAGATTCGTATCCCCGTCGCTGCCGCCCAACTCGTTGCGCGGGTGCCCGCGCCGTTCGCCGTCACCGTCTCCTTGGTTCGGCAGGCGCTGGCCGAGCAGGGTTTCGGCGTCCTGACCGAGATCGACATGCGCGCGACAATGCGAGCGAAGCTCGGCGTGGCGATGGAAGACTACGTAATCCTCGGTGCCTGCAACCCGCATCTCGCGCACCAGGCGCTGGAGATCGACCGACAGGTCGGGCTGCTGCTCCCCTGCAATGTAGCGGTGCGCGCGGACGGCGACGCCACCATCGTCGAGGCCGTGGATCCGGATCTACTGATGCGGCAGACAGGGCGACCCGCGTTGCATTCGATCGCACAGGAAGCACGCGCAGGCTTGGCCAGCGCTCTCGACGCCGTCGTAAAGCGCTCGTCCGGATCGGATTAGAGTCCCGGGTGAAACCCGGGACTCTCCGAACCTGATCGGCCCGGGCTCATCCATGGTCATCTCACCCCGGGCCCATCCATCGCCGCCCGGACCTGATCCAGGACCCAGGCGCTTTCCCCGACGCTGGGTGCCAGCCGAGCTCACGGCATGAACCTTCGCACGTATCAACGCCACACGTATCAACTCATGGCCACCACTAGCGGCCGACAGCCCATGTCGGCACATCCAGCGACCGAATACAGCGGCGATTCGCGCGACACAGCCCAGCGCAGAGAACGAACCGGAAGCCCCGGGGATCAAGGACCTTCGGCCATCACTTCGCACCGTGCCGGTGCGGAAGTCTGAAGGTACCCATCACAACGAAAGGATTTCGTCACCATGTCCGATCTCCATGGCCGAAGCGCCATCGTCACCGGCGGCGCCCACGGCATCGGTGCGGCCATCGCACGCGCGCTCGTCAAGTCCGGGCTCGGCGTTGTCGTGGCCGACATCCTCGAGCACGAAGGCGAAGCCACCGCCTCGGCACTCGAGAATGCGGTATTCCGCTGCCTCGATGTCACCGACAGCGACCAGTGGCGGCTGGTGCTCGGCGACGCCGAAGAAAACTTCGGGCCCTTGGAGGTCCTGGTCAATAATGCGGGCATTCGCGACTTCGGCAGCCTCGAGCGCGAGTCGCCCGCAATGTTCCGGCACGTCGTCGACGTCAACCTGTTCGGCGCCTGGCTCGGCATGCATCTGGCCGCGCCGCGGCTGCGCGCCGCCGGGAATGGTGTGATCGTCAACATCTCCTCGACCGCAGGGCTGATCGGCTACTCCGGGATCGCGGGATATGTCGCCAGCAAGTGGGGTCTGCGCGGGCTGACCAAGGCCGCTGCGATCGAGCTCGGCACGGCAGGCGTGCGGGTCTGCTCGGTGCTCCCCGGCCCGATCGACACGCCGATGACAGCTGGTCTCGACGCGAGCATCGCAGCGGGGCAGCCACTTCCACGCTTCGGCGAGCCGGAGGAGGTCGCCGCGATGGTCGGATTCATCGTGACCGAGGCGACCTTCTCGACCGGGTCGGAGTTCGTCATCGACGGCGGCGCCATCGCCGGTATGGCGCTGATCGGACCCTCCACGACGACACGGACGTGCTCATGACCGAATTCGGATCGCCCGCCCAGCTGCGGGAAACCCACACCGGGATCGTCATGCTGTGTGGGGACCGCGCGTACAAGGTGAAGAAGCCAATCACCACCGACTTCCTCGACTTCAGCACACCGCAACTGCGCGAGCGAGCCTGCGCGCGCGAACTCGAGCTCAATCGCCGCATGACACCGGATGTGTACCTCGGCGTCGACCACATGAGCGACCCCACCGGCGGCCCCAGTGAACCGGTGCTCGTCATGCGCCGGATGCCGGAGAACCGCAGGCTGTCCAACGTCCTGGCCGACCCGACAGTGAGCGGGTCGGAACTGTCGGCGCTGGTCCAAGTGCTGGCCCTGTTTCACCACACGGCCCGCCGCGGCCCCGGCATCGATCAGGCCGGGACCCCGCAAGCGCTGCGCGGCCGGTGGCAGGCACTGCTGGCCAGTCTCCGGGAACAGCCGGCCGACCTCGTCGACCCGCAGCAACTCGCGCAGATCGAGGATAGGGCAATGCGCTACATCGACGGCCGGAAACCGTTGTTGGCGAAGAGGATCAGGGAACGCCGCATCGTCGACGGCCACGGTGACCTGCTCGCCGAAGACATCTTCGATCTCGCCGACGGCTTCCGGGTGCTGGATTGCCTGGACTTCGACGACCAGCTGCGCTACGTCGACTGCCTCGACGACATCGCATTTCTAGCGATGGATCTCGAATTCCTCGGCCACCACGATCTGGGCGATCGCCTGCTGGACGACTACCTGCAGGCCACCGCAGACCCGGCGCCCGCGTCGCTGCGCGACCACTACGTCGCCTACCGCGCCCTCGTCCGCGCAAAGGTCGACGTCATCCGCTTCGGACAAGGCGAGACAGCGGCACGAGAGCACGCACACCGGCACCTGGAGATCGCAGAACACCATCTGGAACGGGCCTCGGTGCTCCTCACACTGGTCGGCGGCCTGCCGGGAACCGGGAAATCGACTGTCGCCGCGCACCTTTCGGCGGCCAACGGTGCAGTCGTGCTCTCCAGCGACCACATACGCAAGGAAATGGCCGCTACCGGAGAGGTGACCGGTCAGATCGGCAGCTATGGCGTCGGAAGGTACTCGCCAACGGGCAAGGCCCGCGTCTACGCAGAGATGCTTGCCAGGGCCGGTTCGCTGCTCGAGTCCGGGATGTCGGTGATTCTCGACGCGAGCTGGACCGACGCGACCGAACGGCGCCGTGCCGCCGTACTCGCCGCCGACGCAGGCGCCGACCTGGTGCAACTGCAATGCGTCTGTCCCCGAACGCTGGCGGACCGCCGGATCCGGCAGCGCTTGGCCTGCGAGTCCGACGCGTCACCCGACATCGCCGACGCCATGTCCGCATCGGAATCGCCCTGGCTCGACGCGATCCTCCTCGACACCAGTCGGCCCCTCGACGACACCGTGGCCGAGGCCTACCGAGCCTGGCGATCACCGGAGAATGGACACACCAACCCTCGCGGCGGGCCGAGCCAGACGCGTCAAGGGACACTCGTCACCCAAGCAGGGTCCAACTCCGGCGCGCCCAGCCCGATCGCTCCGTAGGCTGAGGTAATTCCATGAGTGAGGTGCACCCATGATCAAGGTATTCTTGGTCGACGACCACGAAATCGTGCGGCGCGGTGTCGGCGACCTCATCGGCCTCGAACCCGACCTCCACGTCGTGGGCGAAGCGGGCAGTGTCTCCCACGCCCTCGCCCGGATCCCCGCGCTGGCGCCCGACGTCGTGGTCTTGGACGTGCGACTACCCGACGGCAACGGCATCGAGTTGTGCCGCGAACTGCTCTCAGCGAACCCCGACCTGCGCTGCCTGATCCTCACCTCGTTCACCGACGAGCAGGCCATGCTCAACGCCATCCTCGCCGGGGCCAGCGGCTACGTCATCAAGGACATCAAAAGCCTCGAGCTGATCGACGCGATCCGCGACGTCGGCACCGGCAAATCCCTGCTCGACAACCGTGCCGCCGCCGCCCTGATGGCCAAACTCCGCGCCGAAGCCGACACCAAGACCGGGCCGCTGGCCACTTTGACCGAGCAGGAACGAAAATTGCTAGCGCTGCTCGGTGAAGGGCTGACCAACCGGCAGATCGCCGCCCGAATGTTCCTGGCCGAGAAGACGGTGAAAAACTATGTCTCGCGACTGTTGACCAAGCTCGGAGTCGAGCGGCGCACACAGGCCGCCGTGATGGCCTCCAAGCTCAACTCACCAGAGACGCAGGAGTGAGACAAACCTCCAGTCGACCCCGCGTAGTTACCGCCTCGGCCTGGGATAACGGTCTGATCGTGAGAGAATGTCGACATGGCAAGCCAGTCGTCCGTGGCAGGCTCGAGCGGTCAAACACCGGTGACCGAAACGCTGTCTCAGTTGAGACTGCGTGAGCTGCTCATCGAAGTCCAGGACCGCATCGCGCAGATCGTCGATGTGCGTGACCGGATGGACCGGCTCATCGAGGCCATGCTGGTGATCACCGCCGGGCTGGACCTCGACAACACTCTCCGCACCATCGTGCACGCCGCCATCGAACTGGTCGACGCCGAGTACGGTGCACTCGGCGTCCGCGAAACCGACAAGACAAGCAACCAGCTCGCCGAGTTCGTTTATGAAGGCATCGACGACCGGACCCGCGTCATGATCGGCGACCTGCCCCGCGGCCACGGCGTACTCGGCCTGCTGATCGAACAACCGAAACCCATTCGACTGGCCAACCTCTCCGACCACACCTCCTCAGTCGGCTTCCCCGACCACCACCCGCCGATGCACACCTTCCTCGGCGTTCCGGTCAAGGTCCGTGACGAAGTGTTCGGCAACCTCTACCTGACCGAGAAGGCAGGCGGCCAGGAGTTCACCGAAGACGACGAGGTCGTGGTGCAGGCATTGGCGGCGGCCGCGGGTATCGCCATCGAGAACGCGCGGCTCTACCAGCAGTCCCGGCAGCGGCAGCAATGGCTGGAAGCAACCCGAGACGTGGCCACCGAGCTGCTCGCAAGCGGGGAACCGAACGAGGTACTACATCTGGTTGCCGAACGGGCTTTGACGCTCACCGAGTCGGCATGCACGTTCCTCGCCCTGCCCGAGGACCCAGACGTCCCGCACGACGAGGTGACCGAGTTGGTGGTGGTTGTGGCCGCGGGGACCGGTGCCGAGACGCTCACCGGCCAACGAATACCCGTGGACGAATCCCATTCCGGTGAGGCGTTTCGCTCCGGGCGCGCTGTCGCGGTCGACGAGCTGTCCCACAATCCGCCCTTCGACTCCGCTGCCGAGTTCGGTCCGGCGCTGATCCTGCCGTTGCGGGCAGGGAAGGCCGTCATCGGCGTGCTCACCACCCTGCGGCCCGCCGACACGCCGCCCCTGGATACCGCGGCGCAGTCGATGATGGCGGCCATCGCCGGCCAGGCGGCGCTGGCGCTGCAACTGGCCGATACACAGCGGCGGATGCGGGAACTCGACGTGCTGTCCGACCGTGACCGCATCGCCCGCGGTCTACACGATCACGTCATCCAGCGACTGTTCGCGGTGGGCCTGTCACTGCAGGGCACGATGCAGCGCGCGAGAGCACCGGAAGTAAGGTCCCGGCTCACCGAGACCATCGACGATGTGCAGGCGATCGTGCAGGATATTCGCGATTCGATCTTCGATCTGCAAAGCAACACCACGGCAGATTCCTCCAAGTACCGAAAACACCTGCACGGCATCGTGGTCGACATGACCGCCGACAGCGGATTGCGCACAACCGTACGGCTGGCCGGACCGGTGGCGGTGCTGGCGCCACCACTGTCCGATGATGTCGAAGCGGTGCTGCGGGAGGCGGTGAGCAACGTGGTACGACACGCGTCCGCCACCACGGTGTCGATCGAACTGAAGGTGCGTGACGACGTCACCATCGAGGTGACCGATAACGGTATCGGGGTTCCCGACGACATCGCGCGGTGTAGTGGCTTGGCCAATCTGGCGGCGCGAGCCGAGCAGGCAGGCGGCAGCTTCAGCATCGAGAACAATCCAGCCGAAGGCACCGTACTGCGCTGGTCTGCGCCCTTGCCCTAGGGCCTCGACTCGCTTGCCGGGACGAGGCAGAGGACGAAGGGCCTCGGTAAAAGGGTCTTCGTGATCGGTCGCCGTCGGCCGGGACCCAGCAGACTTACCGGTATGGATACCGCCCAGCATGTCGGCCCCCGGGCCCGCGAGATCGAGCGCAGGCTGCTCAGCGTGGGATGCGATACCTGTTGGTCGCCGCGGGATTCGTCCGCGTTCAGCGTCGAGTTCCCCGATCTGAAGTGCGCCGACGCCTAGTCGTCGCGTGGACGGTTTGGAAGACGTCGCGATCAACGCGGACACCGCCGCGATCCCGGACCTCGCGACCCTGACCGAATGTCTCGGCACGGGTTTCGCCACCGTGCTCCGCCTCGGCGGCGAGCGCGCACCGGAAGCCCGTGCCGACGTGCCGGCCGAAGCATCGCCATCCACACCGATGTGACGGTGTCCCCCGAGTGATCAGACCGGACGGCCCTCGACCGCTGTGGCGACCTCCGGCGGGATGGCAACGGTGCGGTCACTGCGCCCTGTCGGACCGCCGAATGATCCCACCGCCGCACACCACCGTTGCCCAACGGATGATCCCCAAGGGGCTTTCGCCACTATCTGCGACGGGAACCGTGGAGTGAGATGGCAGAAAGGAGGCTGGTTATGACACACAACGTCACTGAGCGGATTGGGCGCGGCGATCCTCGGTGGCGCACTCAACGCCGTCCGCTGGCACCGCCACACCTGCGGCTTCGCCCCTTCACCCGACAACTGCGGTGCGAGCGGCCGGTCCGGCTGTTCGGTATCGGTCCGCTCGACCCCTCGCTCGATCAGCCCGATACCGAGAGGATTGCCGAAGCCAATGCGGTTCCCAAGGCCGACCGGTTCGAACCGGACGTGCGCAGCTTCCCGACTTCCGCAATGGCCACGAATTCCGCCGACGACTACCGCGATCCCGAGCACATCCGTGCTTGGTTGACCGGCATCGCCACTCGGCTCACCCATCAGGTTCGCCGACCACTCGGCACCTGGCTCTTTCCTGGAGGTGAATCCCGTGTATGCCCGCGACATTTTCAGCCGACCGGTTGTCACGGTCCGACCCGACACGCCGCTACCGGAGGCTATTTCGCTGCTGACCGAAGGCGGATTCGGTGCACTACCGGTCGTCGACGAAAAGGACCACGTGATCGGCATACTGTCCGAAGCCGATGCGCTGGCCGCCCGCGTCGCCCGCCAGACCGCGAACGTAGAGACAGCGATGACGGTCCCGGCCGAGGTGGTCGCGCCCGGTACGGCCGTCTCCACCATCGCCTCCCGGATGATTACCGGAAACCTGCGGTCCATGCCGGTGGTCGAGGCGGGCGTGCTCGTCGGCATCGTCGCTCGCCGCGACCTTCTGCGCGCCCTCGTCCGCGACACGGCAGCTGCGGCGGCCGACGTCCGCGCCCTGCTCGACAACTACGCCGGCAGCAGACGGCAATGGTCGGTCGAGGTGGCCGAGGGCCGGGCAATCATTCGGGGCCGCTTCGCCGACACGGACGAGCAGCGCACCGTCTCGGAGCTCGTGCTCACCGTCAACGGCATCGACGACGTCGAGATCGCGGCCGACCCGGCACCCTCGACGCGACCGCCGACGATGCCGCTGACGGAATGGCTGCAGCAGCGGGCCGACGAATCGATCGTGTAGCCGAAGCCACCACGTTGGTATCCGGCGCACTCGATCGAGTTGCCGGCCACAAACCATCCCGCCGGCTCAGCACGTTCGGGCGAATCGATCAAGTACAGCGTGTCTCCGGCTCGCATGAGGAACTCCGCCGTATCGCCGCCGCGACCCGGGGGCGGAGCCGCACACGAACGGCGTCTTCGCACCCAGCGCCCGTAAGGCAAGGCGACCACCAGCTTTGGCTTGGTTGCGAACTCTGCATCCCGTCCATCCACGCCTCATCGGCCCCGCCCGTCGGCGTCCACCGTTCTTGCGCTCCAACCCGGATACGGAATCGCATCCCCCTGAGCCTGCTGCTGGGCAGCTCAGCGCAGCCCACCCGTGGCGGCGCCCAACCTACGATTCGATCGAAAATCTCCTGTGGCCGAGAGCAGCCGTCGACCGACCAGTGTCGAGATAGTCCGGGTCAGGAGAGAGAGCAGCGGGACTCGGGCGCGCGGGCAACCGCACCGTGCCGCCTGGCTCGAGTCGATAACGTTCATTGCGGCACTCGATCTCGACCGCCTGCGCGTGGTCCGGGTCGGAGGCGACTTCTACGATGTCTGCGTCGATATGGACAGTGAGCCGGTGACCGCGGTAGACGATCGGGAAACTCAGTGTTCCCAGGCTCTGCGGCCACTGTGGGTTGAGGATCAATCGACCGCCGCGAATCTCGAGGCCGGTGAAGCAGCGCTGCAACAGGTCGACGCTGCCTGCCATGGCAGCCAAGTGGATGCCTTCGGCCGTCGTGCCGCCCTGGATGTCTGCGATATCGGATTCCAGCACGGTAGCGAAGAAATCCATGGCACGGTCGCGGTTGGCGCGCGCCAGTACCCATGAATGCACGACAGCGCTGAGTGTCGAGCCGTGCGAGGTGCGAGCCCGGTAATAGTCGACGGTGCGGGGGATCATCTCGCCCGGCAGCTCATATCCCATCCGTCCCAGCAGTTCTCGCAGTTCGTCCGCGGACAGCAGGTAGAACAGCATAACCACGTCGGCTTGCTTGGCGACGCGGTAGCGGTTGACGTCGTCCCCCTCGGCGTCGAGGATGCGGTCCAGACGTCCGATATCGCCGTAACGGCGTCGATAGACGTCCCAATCGAGCTCGGCCAGTTCGTCATAACCGGCGAATTGGCTGATCACACCGTCGTGGAAAGGCACGAACATCCGGTCGGCGACCTCGGCCCAGTGCGCCGGCTCCGACGGCGGGATCTGTAGCGACTCCAGCAGTTCGGCCCGGACACGCGGCGCCAGTTGCTGCAACGCATCGTGGGCCCGGCGAATCACCCATGCTGACATGACATTGGTGTAGGCGTTGTCGTCGACTCCGTCGTCGGGTGCATGCGGATATCCGGAGTGGAACTCGTCGGGGCCGATCACGCCGCGAATGTGGTATCGGTCGTCGCCGCGATCGTAGGTGGCGCTGCTTGCGCAGCATCGCGCGATCTCCACCAGTAGTTCGGCACCGGATTCGGCGAGAAAGTAAGTATCACCGGTCACCTGGTAGTACTGCCAGACATTGAAGGCGACCGCGACACCGGCGTGGTGGGCGCGGCTACTCGGGTCCGGATTCCAGCGCCCGGAGCGCGGATTCAGGTGCAACTGCTGACTTTCCTCGCGGCCATCGCTGCCGGACTGCCACGGGAACAGCGCACCCAGGCGCCCGAGCGCGCGGGCACTACGCCGGGCCTCCGGCAGCCGACGGTAGCGGTAGCGCAGCAGTGACCGGGTCAGAGCCGGGAAGTGAATGTTCAGCACCGGCAGCACGAACAGTTCGTCCCAGAACACGTGGCCGCGATAGGCCTCGCCGTGCAAGCCGCGTGCTGGAACGCCGACGTCGAGGTCGATGGTGTGCGGAGACAAGGTCTGCACCAGGTGTAACAGGTGTAGCCGGACGGTGCGCGCGGCAGCGGCGCTGCCGTCGAGGTCGATACGCATGCGCGCCCAGAGGTGTTCCCAGGCAGCAGTGTGGCCGGCCAGCAGTTCGTCGAAACCACCGAGGTCGTCAAGTGTCCGCAGGGCCTGTTCGCCAGGTGCCGATACCGCATGATCGCGGCCAGTACAGATCGTGACGACCTTCTCGAGGGTAACCGTCTGCCCGAGATCCAGATCGATACCGAAATCGTGTCCGACCAGTCCGGCACTGTCGACGTTATGCGTTGTCGCGGACACGATTTCGCCGTCCATGCACAGAGCGCTCCGAGCGGCTGCGGCGATCTCGATGTGGGACTGGCTGGTCTCGACAACGGCCAGTACCGTGCGCGGAGATGGTCGCGTGAGAGCGACCGGTGCGAGGTGGTCGCTGGACAGGTCGCGGTAGCGCTCCACGAGCGTGTTACCCACGGCGGTGCCGACAGCGGAGCGGAGCGTTATCCGACCGTGCCAGTTCTCGGCGGTGATGGTGGTCTGCAACGCGCAGATGTGGGGGGCGTGCATGGCCGCGAAGCGCCGTTGCACGACCGCGGTGACGCGGCCGGCGTTGTCACGACATCGGAATTCCCGGGTGAGCACAGCGCGTCGCAGGTCGAGCTGCTGGCGGTAGAACTGCAGATTGGTGGCGTCGATGTCGAACCAGTCGCCGTCATCGATGCGCCATGTCACCGGCAGCCAGTTCGGCAGGTTGACCAGGCTCTCGTTGTCGACGGTATGTCCGGCGATCTCGTCACGCAGCCGGTTGTAGACGCCGGCGACATACGTCCCCGGGTAATGCACTGTCCCCGCTCGGCATTCGGGCGCGGCACCGCGGGTCGCGAGGTAGCCGTTGCCGACGGTGCACAGTGCTTCACGCAACTTTTCCGTTGGGGGGTCGTAGCCGTCGAAGTTCAGCGTCCAGGATTCGGAGGCGGTGGAGGTGACCTCGCAAGACAGGAACTCGGCGAGCCGGCGCAGCAGATCTCCGACCCGCGCAGGGCTGTCGACCGCATAGTGCGCGCCGGTAGGGCGATCACGGCTTTCGGTGTCGCGCACCACAATCGGGATGCCGTCGCCGGCGATCGCGTCGAACGCATCCTCGTCGGTGAGGTCGTCGCCGACGTAGATCGGTAGTGCCGGGATGCCGAGGCGGTCCAGTATCCAGTCCACGGCACGGCCTTTGTCCCAGTCGAGGTCGGGGCGCAGCTCGGTGACCTTGCGTCCGTTGCAGACGCGCAGGCCGGCGTCTCGGCCGACCTCGTGGGCGGCGGCGATCACCGCCGCGATCTGCTGTCCTGCGACGTTGCGATGGTGCACGGCGACGGCGAATCGCTTGTGTTCCACCAGGACTCCGGGGGTGTCGCGCAAGCGGTGGCCCAGTTCCCGGGCGGCACGGGTGATAGCGGGCTCGGCCGACAAACCGCAGTCGTGAACGTGCCGGCTCCCGTCGGGCGCGAGAAGTTCGAAGCCGTGGCCACCTGCATACCAGATTCCCGGAAGGTTTACGCGGCTTCGCAGATCGTCGAGATCGCGGCCGCTGATGATTGCGACGGGGCACTGTCGGACCAGTTTCGTGAGAGTCGCCTCCATGCCGTCGACGAGGGCTGCGGTAGCCGGGTCGGCGACGATGTCGGCGAGGGTTCCGTCGAAGTCCAGCAGCACCGCGCTCTTGCCGACGTCGAGCAGATCGTCGATTCGCAGCCAGTGCGTGAAGGCGTCGGGGATCTCGGACATCCTCCTGAAACCGGCGCATACCGCGACCTGCGCCACGTCGGTGACGATGGCATCCGCCCCGCAGGCCCGCAAGCGGTCGGCGTGGCCGACTCGGTCGACGCCGATGACGAGCCCGAAGCCACCACGACGACCGGCGGTTACACCGGCTTCCGCGTCCTCGACGACCACTGTGCGTTCAGGAGCACAGTCGAGTCGGCGTGTGGCCTCCAGCAACGTCGCGGGGTCGGGTTTTCCTGGGAGAGCGAAGCTCTCGGCGAGCAGACCGTCGACGCGAACCGGAAACAGGTCCTCGATACCGGCCGCGGTGAGCACCTGGGCGCAGTTGCGGCTGGCGGAGAAGACCGCGGTGCGGATGCCTGCCGCGCGTAGTCGGCGGACCAGAGCTACGGTCGAGGCGAAAGCGGGTACTCCGTCGCGGGAGATCCGCCGCAGGAACAGCTGGTCTTTGCGGTTGCCCAGACCGCACACGGTCGCCGCGTCCACCGGATCCGTCGGCATTCCCCGAGACAGCGCGATCCCACGAGAGGCCAGAAAGTCGGCGACTCCGTCGTAGCGCGGCTTACCATCGACAAACCGCTGGTAGTCGGACCGGGAGAACGGGGACAGGTCCGCCCCCACAGTCGGAGCCTGGGCGGTGAGGAAGGTGTCGAACAGCTCCCCCCACGCGTCCGCATGGATGGCGGCGCTGTCGGTGACCACGCCATCCATGTCGAAGACAACCGCATCGTAGCGGCGTGAATCGATCAGCGGGCCCGCCGTTTGCCTGACTTGCACCCTCCAAGCCTGTCTTGCTACACCGCCGCGGGATAGGGGCTCTGGTCCCCACCCGGCACCACGCCATCGAGTACAGCGGGCGCCCGAATCGAGGACCAATGGCCCTGCACACGCTGCCGGGACTTCCGCGCCGACATGCTCGACGATTCGTGCTGCGGTGTCGTCGGCCCGATGCCGTTGGTGAGGTGTCGACGGTCTGCGTGACGATGTGCATCGGCCTTGGACAGCCCAGCGTCTCAGGCGACAGCTGCACTGCAGCTATTGGTCCTGGTCAGCAGCCTGACGCTGGCCGCTTGTTTGCAGTTCGTCTGCATCGGTCGTTTCGCGGTCGAGTGCGGCGCCGCCTATGCGCACCAGATCGGTGTGGGGAACGGCCATCGGCGACTACCAAGGGATTTCGCATCCGCTGGCCAAGGCCAAAATCGAGGTCGACCTCGCGGCGCTGATGACCGCGAAGGCGGCATGGCTGTACGAGAACGGCGTACCCGCCGGTGAAGCTTCCAACATCGCGAAGTACGCGGCCGCCGAAGCCGCCGTCGCCGCCGTCGACCAGGCAATCCAGATCCACGGCGGAAACGGTCTGAGCGCCGAGTACGCCCAGTGGGGACTGGCCCGCTTGCTTCGCATCGCCCCGGTCAGCCGAGAGATGATCCTCAACTACGTCACCCAGCACAGCCTGCGACTGCCCAAGTCGTACTGAACCTCACCGATGTGGATACGAACCGGACCGCCCCATCCTCAGCTATTTGCCCGGTGGCCGGTACTCCGCAGTGCGGTGCACCGCTTCATCCACCTGTTCCGGCGTCAGCAACGGCACGGACTGCGATCGCGCCGCACCGGAAGCGGCCGTCTGAATCGCAAGCACCGCAGCCGCTTCCTCATCGGGAACCGTCCCGATCACGAACAAATCCCGCGCACCCAGCGCGAAATAGCATGATTCGACGGTCCCGCCGATACTTTCGACCATTCGAGTTATCGCGTCGCGCCGGGCAGAACCACCCTCCGCCAACAGCCCGCCCGCGCCCGCGGACGAATAGGTGACCTCCCACAGAAACCTCGGCATATCACCCTCCATACATAGACGAAGACGATGTCCGGCAATCGTTCTCCTACGACAGCACAGATGCAAGGCACCACCCCGCCCAGCGGCGGCGGAAGCCTCCGCCGTGACAGAAGGCCCGCCGTAAAGCGGTGATCAGCCCATTTTCCCCGAACTACAGGTGCTGTGCACTCTTCAGTCGAAAGGCTCGCTCTCCCGCCACTAGGCAAGCTGGAGGGTTCGAAATGCCGGACAGAGGGCGGGAAAACCGCCTCTGATCTTGTCGGGACGACAGGATTTGAACCTGCGACCACCTGACACAGGTTCCAATCTCATCGACATGCCTCAGCAGACTCCATCACACCTGGTCACAGCCGATATCTATACGCCGGCACCCGCCCGTCATGTCCCATCAGATCTGGGCAGATCCCATCAAAAATGTGAGATTTTGGTGGGACGGATCGAATGACGAGATTGGCCATCACCGATGACTCCGACCCGATGCGTGCAAGTCTCCAGTCTCTGTCTTATGTGTTCCGCCTGCGCTCCAACCACATCGGCGTGTCAGAATCCAACACGCCGAACAATGTCCGAATCGGCAACATATGAGCAAATAGAGGGTGGGTCGTCGATCGCGGCGATAGGCAGGACCGATTGAAGCTGACTCGATACGAATCACCGGACTGGGTATGAGACGTCAGGGTTTGTGGCGGTAGATCAGCATGGTCGTCAGGGCGCGTTCAGCGGTGTCGGCGGCAGCTGATCGAGTGCGGCGAGGGTGTCTGTCCCGCTCGCCGGATCCCCACCAGCTGGCAGTGCTGGCACGCCCCAGCTTTGTTAGGGCCGCTTGCCGCTCTCCCCGTCACCAACTGAGCGGGCGGCCCTCAGCTCAACCGTCCTGCTGCGACAGGATCAGCGACGAAAGTCCGCCACCTCGCACTGGATTGGCCGCAACGGGACAAACACGTCGGCACACCGGTTCGCTGTCGGTCTCCTATTACCCGGCGACTGCCGCCGCATCCGAACGCGCCAAGTCATGAACCCGCGACGACGTTCCGTTCGGGTTGTCGATTCGAGGGGTGGTCGCGCGTCGGGATAGCTGAATGGTCCGAACGGTGGGCCGTGCCAACAAAACGGAGGAAATCCCATGAACATGACCCGAACGGACGACTCGGCGGCCATCAAGCAGGTCTTGGCCGACCAGTACAAAGCATGGGCAGCCGGTGACGCGGACACTTTTGTCGCGGACTACACCGAGGACGCCACCGTGATCATGCCCGGGGCCTACCGACGGAACAGGAAGGAAGTCCGGCAGAGCATGGCTGCAAGTTTCGCTACCTTCCTTGAGAACTCGACCGTGACCGACGAGATCCAAGACATCCGGTTCCTCGGTCAAGACTACGCAATCGTCGTCAGCAAGGCCGGCATCCTGTTCGTCGGCGAAACCGAAGTGCCTGCCGACCGGCTCGTCAATGCGACCTGGGTCCTCCAGAGGCGTGACGACAGGTGGTTGGTCGCCGCCTACCACAACAGCCCCGGCGACCCGACCCATCCTGGACCACGGCGACCGATGCCGTAGACGAGGCCGTTCGACAGCGCAGGCCGCCCGGCGCGCATGCCTCCATGCGGTCGGAAAGCGATCAGCCGAACCCGCGGCGGTCGAGCGCGCTGCCCCACCAGCTTTTGCGCCGTCCGCCTTGCGAGAGCGCGACGATCACCGAACCAGGCGACAGCCGGTCGTCTTCAATGCCTTTCAGCGCAACGGCTTCGATGAACCCGACGTCTCCGACTGCCGACTGTGTCGTGCTCCGATCGTGTTCGCGCCATTGCTCGAGATCCTCAATCGCGGAATGTTCGAACACGGGCACGGCTGGTGGGCGGGCGATGTCGAGGACTGTGGGAAGGACCTCGAGATCACCGAAGATGTTGTCCAGATCCTTCCCCGCACCGGTTTCCAGGTAGAACACCGTGATACCGAGCGATGGCATCAGCGGCGTCATCCACGGATGCCTGCTCATCAGCTCCGCCAGCCTCGCCCGTGTTCGCTGTTTGAAAACTGAAGACTCACCCGCCCGCGTCGGCAGCGGGCCCAAATCGACGGCGAGGCCATGCTTCAGCAGCCGATGCAGTGCGTCGGTTGTAGCGGATAGCCCGACACCGCCGCAGGCCCGTTTGTCGGCGTAGGCGAACACCACATCCGAGGCCAGCTTGTCTGTCGCCGCCAAAATCCTGAGCTGGGGCCGGTGCCGCTGCCGGGCGAGGTCACGCAGCACCCGCTCGCCGATGGCAGCCTCATCCACACCAACAGCCCGCAGATAGTCCGCCGGCACGTCATCGAAGTAGCCGTCGAGATCGAGGTAGTCGTCGTCGAGACCGTGCCAACGGTACTCAGGGTTGGCCTCGGCGATGGTCCACGACTCGTCGAGCCCGGCGACCCTGCGCAGCCCTGCGTGCACCTCCGCGACCGTCTGTGCTCTGACCCACACCGAGGGTTCGTCGGCTGGCCGATCCAGGCGGGCGAACAGCATCTTCACTTGACGATCGTCGTGATTGCAGCACTTGTCGATACGGGCTGGATCGCGCAGGCTTGTCCGCATCAGGCGGGGGTAGGGCGGGACAGCAACCGAAAATACCTGCGAGTGCGGTTCGTGAACTCAGGCCGATGGTTCGGCCGTTGACGTCGCGCTGCGCCTCGCCGCGGCGTAGCCCTCGCCAGGAGGGGTGTCGGGGGCGGCCGTCACTGGTCCACTCGGCGAACGACACTTCACCCACGACCTGGGGGTCGCCCCAGACGCTCGGCGCGACCCAGGGGTGGGGTCGCGGGGGCGATGTGGAGGGCACCTTGGTTGAGGTCGAGCATCAGCGCCCCGGGGGTTGTTTGCAGCTGGCTGCGTAACTGGTCGGGTATGTAGTCCATGGTGGCAATCCGGTTGCGGTAGTTGAGGAAACTATGGCATCCGATAGCCTTGACTCCCGCCCGGCGGACGCTGGTGACAGCGTCGGTCAATGTCCACACAGCGTTTTCGGCGGGCTGGATGATGTCGATGGCGTCGAGGTGTCGTGACCGGATCTGTTCAGGGAAGAACTTCGCTGCGAAGTGGCGGTAGAGCACATACTCCGAAGCACCGGTCCATTTGGCGTGTTCTATCGTCGCCAGGAATGCCTCCCATAACGGTCGCTCGTGCTGATCCTCGACTCGCCGCGTCAGGTCCGCGAGGATTTGTCTGTCGAACACCATGTGATGCTGCATCCCGCTGTATGGGTCGACCGGCCGCCACCCGGCAAGCAGCCGGGTCGCTGCGGTGATCGCGGAGTGGCGGGCGGGGATCGCGTGCTGGCGGGTGTTGAGGCGCCATTGCAGCGGATAGCCAAGTGCCAGATAAGATCTGCCATCGTCTTCGACGAACACGACATCGTCGACCAGCGCGTAGTCCGCGTCGAGCACCAGGAGGTGCTCGACCGTACTCGGCAGGATGCGGAAGCAGTTCAGTTTGATCAACTGCTGGAAATACCAGGACGAATTGTGGTGATCGCCGCCCGCTGTGCGCAGGGTCGCCTCGATGGAGGCCGGTGTCGGCGAGACCGCTTCCTCATCGATCCACTGCACCACGTGCCCGGTCCGCACCTGTGCGCACAGTCGCGCGGACCCGACGATATTCACCGATCGGATCGGATTACGGCAGTGTGCCCTCAGGCCGGTGATACAGACGTCGAGGCTGGGTAGGTCCTTGGCTGCTACCGGGATCATGACGTCGATCGCCGGTAGGCGCGCAGTTTCGGTGGTCACGTTCACGCTCCCCGTCGGCTGATCGTCGCCGGTAACCATAGCCAGGGTTCGTGGCTCGAAAAGCGTTGGGCCCTTAGCATTTCATCACTGGCAGTCAGCGAGTGCCGTTTGCCCCGGACCGAGCCAGGCTTGGCTAGGGGTGCTGCTCGCGCGTCACGTCACATGGCGCCTTGTCGGGGCGTAGCCCTCGCCAGGATGGGTGTCGGAGGCGGTCGTCGCCGGTCCAAACCGGTGGAGGGTAGGTATTCCAGTCGTGCACTATTCCCCCGGGCATGATCGACTGTAACCCCAATCGGGATGGCGCATCGCAACGATTCCATCAGCCGTCGGAAGTGACTGCGCTGGCGAAAAGTACGGCCCGGTCGGGCAACCGGTTGAGAGCGGGCATCGACGAACGCGCGATATGCGGCATTACCGTGCGTCCGGTTGGTCACATCGGTCCGATACCGCAGCGACCATGAACATCTCGACCCCGCCCGCTACATCGTGACCGCTATCGACAACGCCGATGCCCGGAACTTCGTTCTGCGACAACACTATCTGCGTACCTAACCCTCCGGCACACGGCCGACTATCGACTCTCGGGTTGTCTACCTACACTGACGGGCATGGCATGCCGCATCAGTGAGCTGGTCATCGACGCCGCCGACCCCGACCGGCTCGCAGCATTCTGGAGCAAGGTCCTCGGCTACGTCGAACTCGGCCGGGAGGACGACGGAAGCATCGAGATCGGGCCGCCCGACGCCGGCTTCGGCGGCCCGCAGCCCACCCTCATCCTCATCCCCAGCAGCGACCCGCGGACCGGGAAGCTCCGACTGCACATCGACGTCAACCCCACCGACCGCGACCAGGACGCCGAGCTGGAGCGGCTGCTCGCTCTCGGCGCCAGGCCCGTCGACGTCGGCCAGACCGGCACCGACAGCTGGCACGTCCTGGCCGACCCAGAAGGCAACGAATTCTGCCTCCTGCACGCCCGGCTCCAGCCCCTCTGACCGCGTGCGTCCTGGCGCCAAGCCGCTCGGCCGTTCGAGTGAGGCCGGGGGTTTGCTCGTCGTCGCGGGAATCGGTGGCGGGTGCACGATAATCGGCAGGGTGCGTTCTCATGCGCACTGCCTGTCAGTCCGAACACCGATAGAACCTCCATACCGGCCGAGCAGAGTTCGACTGTCCTGCAACCGCTTTGACTGGTGCAGGGCGATATTCCGTTCGTGCGCTATTCCTCGAGGCTGTTCATCAACGCTGCCACCAGAATTCCGGACAGCACCGTCGTCCCCCTGCGGGGCCACCTGCGAGCAGGGGAGGTGGGCATGGGCCACCTCGCCGACGTGTACCGGACCGGCCTCAACGTTCAAGGACCGACCTACTGCGCACGGGAGCCGACGAGAGTGCGGGCCTTCCATGTGCACATTGGTCGGTGGTGTTCCGTGGCCCCTTGTCGTTGTAGATGTTGAAGTAGACGGCTTGGTCTGCGACGTCGCCGAAGATGCCGCCGCCGCTACGACGGCTACCTCGGCCTTGATTGCACCCGAACTACTACGATCAGGGTCCGAGTCGACGGTTTGGCGGGGAGGCCCGTTCGAGACCGGAGGGGCCTATACGCATGACCGATTCCCAGCACGAACCCGGCGATAACCCGAACCCGGGCACCCCCGAACCCGCACCGCCGCCATTCAACCCACCCGGCGGCCAGGATAGTCCCACTGCAGGCGCAGACCTTGTGTTCTTCGGTCCCGCTGCGGCGGGCCCGGCTGCCGACTCGCCCTGGTACGGCCAACCCGGTCAGGGGTACCGGCCGCCACCGCCGTATCCGCCACCGCCGACCGGTAGCGGCAAAACGGGTCTGATCGTCGCCGGCGTTCTCGGGCTGGTGGTGGTGCTGGGTATCGGTGTGGCGATCGGTATCTTCGTCGGCGGCGACGGTGGCAGTGAGTCCGCCGGTGCCTCGGCCACTGCCCGGCAGGGATCGGGGCCGGGGACCTATTCGATGAACGGGATCACCGATGCGTGTGACCTGGTCGACCCCACACCGTTGACCAGGTGGTCGTCCACGCCGAAAGGCGCTCCCAACCATCGGGAAACCCGGCCGTCCACCCACGACAGCGGCAGCCTGAAGCGCGATGTCGGCTACACCAGCTCGACCACCGACGAGTTCTCCATGAACAGAGCCGGAATGAGCGTCGAGGCCGAGTTCACCGACGGGACGGCTCCACCCTTCTACGACCATTGGAAACACGCCGACACCGCCTCCGCCGGACCGGGGTCGGTCTCCGGCGAGGTCACCGGAATCGGCAGCCAGGGCTACTGGCATTCCGAAGTGACCGGCAACCTCGTCGCGGAAATGGCCTACGTCGTGTGCGTGCAGGACGGCAATGTCTCGGTGCGGGTAAAGATCGCCCTTACACGTGAGAAGGGTTCTCCTGCGGTGAGCCGGGACGAACTCGATTCGATCGCCAGGCCCCAAGTCCGCAGGGCGCTGGACGGTTTGAGACATCCCAGGGCTTAGCTTGTCAAGCTGCGGCTTGTTGATCTTGGGTGTGGTGTGTCCAGGCGGTGGTCTCGTTGTAGAGGGTTCCGGATTTGAGGCAGCCGTGGAGGATGCCCACGAGCCGGTTGGCGACCTGACGCAGGGCGGCACGGTGGGCTAGGCCGCGGGCGCGTTGCTTGTCGTAGTAGGCGCGGGCTCCCGGCGATACGTTGAGCGCACTGAATGCTTGGGCCATCAGCGCGTCGACGAGCCGGTCCTGGTGCACGAACCGGGCCGCGACGACCTTCATTTTCCCCGAGGCGCGGGTGATGGGGCTGGTCGCGGCATAGTTCTTGCGGGCCTTGGCGCTGGCGTAGCGGGTGGGGTCGTCCCCGAACTCGGCGAGCACCCGGGCGCCGAGGATCTTGCCCAGTCCTGGCTGGGACAAGATGATCTCAGCGGCCGGGTGCCGGCCAAAATGGGCCTCGACCTCCCCTTGCAGGACTTTCACCTGCTCGTCGAGGGTGGCCAGGACCGCGACCGCGGCGCGGGTCCCTGCCGCGTAGGCCGCCGCGATGACCTGGTTGCGGCCCAGCTGCTCGCTGCGCAGGATTGCCTGGATACGGGCGGCTCTAGCGTCGAGGTCGCCGCGGCGGCCGGCCCGCTTCAGCGCGGCCCGGATCTGGTTGAGCGACAACCGCGCCGCGGCGGCCGGGTCGGGTGCCTTGCCGAGCAGCTCCAGGGCGTCGGGAGCGTCGAGGTCGTCGAACGCTTCCAAAGCGGCGGGGAAGTACTCCCGCAACGCGTACCGTAACCGCTGCGTGTGGCGGGTGCGTTCCCAGATCAACGTTTTATGTGCTCGCGCAACAACTTTCACCGCTTCTGCGGCGGGACTGTCCCCGGCGACCGGACGCAACTGGTGCGCGTCGGTACGGACCATGTCGGCAAGGGTATGCGCGTCGGCGGCATCGCTCTTCGCACCCGAAACGCTGCGGCGTTCCCGGAACCGGGCCGCCTGCAACGGGTTCACCGCGTACACCGTGTAGCCGGCCGCGATCAACGCCGCGACCCACGGGCCACGATCGGTTTCGATCCCGATCCGTACCTGCGCGGCATCGGCGTCGTCGCCGAGGTGTTCACCGATCATGGCGTGCAGCCGGGTGATCCCGGCGATCCCTTCCGGTAATCGAGCCTTGGCCAGCCGTTTCCCGGCCTCATCCATCAGCTCGACATCGTGGTGGTCCTCGGCCCAGTCATCACCGACCAGCAGCACAGCTGTTCCCTCTTCATCGTTGTCGGACACCAAATCCGGCAGCGTGCGGGAGAACGTCGGCGACCTAATGAATCGGTGCTCACGCCGTCATGCGGCAGGCACGACATCCCATCAGCGATCCATTTCTCCCGGCCGACCGGCAGGGGCACGATCTCAAAGCAGGACTCGAAGTCCGGGGCCAATCAGTGCTCACCTACCAGCCGCTACCAGTAGCGAGTCTGCCCGATCGACCGACCCGCTACATCTCATTAGGGAGAAGTAGAGGCCGTCGACTCGAGCAGGCCGGTGGGGACGGTGCGGATGACTGCTCGACAGCAGGAATACGATCGGTTCGGAGTTGATGGTTGACGGGGGAACCCCGTTGCAGAACCGGAGGGGCTACGGGGATGACCTACTCTCAGCGCGGACCTGACGATCAGCCGACGCCGGGCAGCGCCGATCCTACTGTGCGGCAACACAATCCGCCCGTGGGCGGCCGGCGTGACCCCGACTCGGGCACCTACACGTCAGTGCCTCCGCCTGCGTTTGCTCCCGGTCAGCCTGTTATCGGCTACGGCCAACCTGGTCAGGGGTCCGGGCCGCCACCGCCGTCGACCGGTAGCGGCAAAACGGGTCTGATCATCGCCGGCGTTCTCGGGCTGGTGGTGGTGCTGGGTATCGGTGTGGCGATCGGCATCTTCGTCGGCGGCGGCGACAGTGGCGGCAATTCCGCCGCTGCCCCGGCCTCGTCCAGCGCCCCGGCCCCTTCTAGCGCGGCCCCGGCCACGACGACGTCGCGCCGGGAAGCCGCGCCGGGGATCTATTCGATGAGCGCGATCACCAATGCCTGCGACCTTGTCGATCCCACGCCGTTGCACAGGTGGTCGTCCACGCCCAGGGAAGACCCCCAGCATCAGGAATTCCCGCCGAATACCTCCGACGGCGGCAACCTGTACTGCGCCATCCGCTATACCAGCCCCTCGACCGTCGACGACGACGCCACCGTCGACGAAGCCGGAATCAGCCTCCAGGCCCAGTTCACCGGCGCCGAGGCCGCCCCCGCCTACGACCGTTGGAAACAGACCGACACCGCCGCCACCGGAGCGGGGCTGGCCTCCGGCGAGGTCACTGGAATCGGCGCCCAGGGCTACTGGCACACCGCGACCACCGACACCAGCAATGGAATGACCTACATCGTGGGCGTGCACGACAGCAACATCTCGGTGCGAGTAGAAGTCGCCGTCCTGCGCGCAAAAGGCGAACCCCCGGTGAATCGGGACGAGCTCGACACGATCGCCAAAAACCAAGCCCAGCAAGCTCTGAATGGACTAAAGAAGGAATAAGCGCCACCAGCCATGCGCGACGGTGTCCAATAGTCGATAGTGTCACCGACAACTGGGTCGTCACGTTCGGATCCCGATGGTCACTCCTGCACGGTGGGTTGTCGAAGAGACGTATCGAGATGTACGACGCTCCTGCGGGCAGCCGCGCCCGACCGAAAATCCAGAAATGCCGCTTATCGAGAGGTTTTGAAGGCAGGTTAGTTTCTCAGCGAGTGCTTCGATGTGGCATCGGCCTACCAGGGGTCGATGCCACATCGCGTGCGACTCTGCTCACTTACCTGGCGGACGGTTGTTATTCGATTACTGCACTATTCCCACTCCATCGCCTAAGACGTTGTCTCACGTCGTTGAAGTCGATGAGTGCGCGCTCGCGGCATCGGTGTCCGGATCGCCCGCAAGAGAAATGATCAGGACCTGTGGATGGCCGGGAAGCGTACCTTCCCGGATGATCTACGAAGCCATAGGTATTTGATCAAGTCCAGCGCGCCAACGCTGGCGGGAAGGTACGCCGGTGCTCAAGGTAGTTCACGATGCGGCGGAGTCCAACGATCCCGGTGTGTCCTGCGCCCGGTCGTTGCTCGATGAGATTGTTCGCGACGGTGCCCGCAAGATGCTCGCCGCAGCGTTGCAGGCCGAGGTCGCGGCCTATATCGAGCGGTTCGCCGACCAGGTCGACGACGAAGGCCGGCGGCTGGTGGTCCGCAACGGCTACCACGTCGAGCGGGAGGTCCTGACCGCCGCGGGTGCGGTGACGGTGAAGGCACCGCGTGTCAACGACAAGCGTGTCGACCCCGAATCCGGTGAGCGGCAGCGGTTTTCCTCGGCGATCCTGCCCGCGTGGGCACGAAAATCGCCGCAGATGACGGAGGTTCTGCCGTTGTTGTACCTGCATGGGCTGTCCAGCGGCGATTTCGGGCCGGCGTTGGAGCAGTTCCTCGGCACGGGCGCGGGCCTGTCGGCGGCCTCGATCACCCGGCTCACGACGCAGTGGCAGGACGAAGCCCGCACCTTCGCCGCCCGCGACCTCTCAGGCACCGACTACGTGTACCTGTGGGTCGACGGCATCCACCTCAAAATCCGGCTCGACCAGCAGAAACTATGCCTGCTGGTGATGATCGGGGTTCGCGCCGACGGCCGCAAGGAGCTCGTCGCATTGACCGACGGCTATCGCGAGTCGACCGAGTCGTGGGCCGATCTGCTGCGTGACTGCCGCCGCCGCGGCATGACCGCGCCGGTGCTCGCCGTCGGTGACGGCGCGCTCGGATTCTGGAAGGCGCTGCGTGAGGTATTCCCCCTGACCCGAGAGCAGCGTTGCTGGTTCCACAAATCCGCGAATGTCCTTGCAGCGCTGCCGAAGTCGGCGCATCCTGGCGCGTTGGCGGCGATGAAGGAAATCTACATGGCCGAGGACATTGACAAGGCACAAGTCGCGATCAAGGCCTTCGAGATCGACTACGGCGCGAAATACCCGAAAGCGGTCGCCAAGATCGTCGATGACGCCGACGTGCTGCTCGAGTTCTACAAATACCCGGCCGAACACTGGATCCACCTACGCACCACAAACCCGATCGAAAGTACTTTCGCCACAGTGCGTTTGAGGACGAAGGTCACCAAGGGGCCGGGTTCCCGCGCGGCCGGGCTCGCCATGGCCTTCAAGCTGATCGAGGCCGCTCAAACGCGCTGGCGGGCCGTCAACGCCCCACACCTAGTCGCACTCGTCCGGGCCGGGGCCGTATTCCACAAGGGCAAACTCCTGGAACGGCCCGCCGACATCACCCCGAACACACCGACCAGCCCGTCATCAGCCGAGGCGGAGGAGGTCGCCTGAAACTTGCTGATCCACAGGTCTTGACAATATCTCCCCGCAAGGGCGTCGAGTCCAGCGACCGTCTGGGCCGACACCGCTGGGTCATCGAGCGCACCATTTCCTGGTTGACCGGCGCTCACCGCCTCAACATCCGCTACGACCGAAAAGCCACCCACTACCTGGCCTTCCTCACCCTGGCCGCAGCACTGACCGGCTACACGAAACTCACGAAGGCGCGAGTGAAATCATCCACATGAGACACGGTCTAAGGGTTATGGCTTTCTGATAACCGCTTAGGCAGGCAGCAGCGAGGCCGTCCTGGGTCTCCACGAGTTCGTCCGGTCGCGGGTGGGGACGTTGCGCGGGCGAGCTGATCCAGCCCGGCGTTAGGTTGCTAACCGGCAGTGGTGCTCTCGGCCGGCTCGGCTTTCGGCGCATCGGCGAATCCGACCAGCTTCACGTCGCGGATGAAGAACGACACGATCAGGCCGATGACGCCGGCGGCGGCACCCGCCCAGAACACCCCGACGATGCCGTGGGTGACCGCGGCGTGCAACGCGTCCTGCAGGGGCTGGGGAAGCGTGTGCAGCATTGCGGGTGGCAACTGTGCGCCGCCGGACACCAGCTTCGAACCCGCGTCGCCGGCCCTGGCGGTGAGTTCGTTCGTGAGACGGGTCGTGTAGACGGTGCCCAGCACTGCGGTACCGAGCGACATGCCCATGGTCCGCAGGAATGTGCTCGCGCCCATGGCCGCGCCCATGTCCCGCAGGCCGACGCTGTTCTGCGCGATCAGCATCGACGGCTGCATGAGGCAGCCGACACCCAGGCCGAGGACCGACATGAACAGGCCCAGCATGAGTTTGGTTGTGTCCGTGTGCACCTGGGCCAGCAGGACCATTCCGCCGATGAGTACAACCGAGCCGATGATCGGGAAGATGCGGACCTTGCCGGTCTTCGATGTGATCTGCCCGATGGCCACGCTCGCGAACATCATCGGAAACATCATGGGCAGCAACAGCAATCCGCTGTTGGTGGCGGAAGCTCCCTGGACGAGCTGCTGGAACTGCGGCAGGTAGGCCGCCGAACCCATCATGGCGAGACCGATGATGAACGCGAGCGCGCCCGCCAGCGAGAAGTTGCGGTTTGTGAAGACGTGCAACGGCATGATCGGCTCGGCGACCCGTCGCTCGATGGCGACGAATGCCGCGAACCCGCCGATCGCGATCACGATGATCGCGATGATCTGCCATGAGCCCCAGGCGTATTGCGATCCGGCCCAGCTGCCGAGCAGTACCATCGCGCTCGCCCACACTGCCAGCGTTCCCGCGCCCCACCAGTCGATCGACACCTTGCCGGTGGTACGTCGCGGCGCGTGCAGCGTGAACCAGACAGTGACCAGCGCGATGGCTCCTAGGGGCAGGTTCACGTAGAACGCCCACCGCCACGACACATTGTCGGTGATCCACCCGCCGATGAGCGGGCCGCCGAGCATAGCCAGCGGCATGACGGCCATGAACAGCCCCTGGTACCGTCCGCGTTCCGCCGGCGGAATCAACTCGCCGAGGATCGACATGACGCCGACGATGAGTCCGCCGGCGCCCAGCCCTTGCAGGCCGCGAAACAGGATGAGCTCCATCATGTTCTGCGACATTCCGGTGAGAGCCGAGCCCGCGAGGAAGACGACGATCGAGGCGAGGAACGTCGACTTGCGGCCGAACAGGTCGCCGAGTTTGCCCCACAGTGGCGTGGAGACCGCCGTGGCCAAGGTGTAGGCGGTCAGTACCCACGCCAGGTGCTTCAATCCGCCGAGATCGCCGACGATGGTCGGCAGCGCCGGGCCGACGATGGTGTTGTCGAGCATCGCGAGGAGCATTGTGATCATCAGACCGCTCATCACGGTAATGATTTCGCGGTGGCTTCGCCGTTGGAATCCCTCGGTCTCGAGCGCAGTCGATTGATCTACCATGTCCCACTCACCTACTTGCCGACCAGTCAGCTACGTACCTGCCGTATAGTAATCTCCTGACCGGGGTTGTCAATTGACGGACAACGAACAGGAGCGTGAACGGATGCCACCCGCCGACGGCAGCATGCGAGAGAAGATCCGTCAGGTCGCCTTGGAATTGTTCACCGAGCGTGGCTACGACGGCACTTCGCTGCGCGAGATCGCCGAACGGCTCGATGTCACGAAAGCCGCGCTCTACTACCACTTCAAGTCCAAGGACACGATCCTGCTCAGCCTGATCGTCGAACTGCTCGACGCGATGAACGCGTTGGTCGACTGGGGCCGTGAACAAAGCTTCTCACCGGATTTCCAGCACGAGATGCTCGACCGTGTCGCCGACCTGTTCTTCGGCGACGCCAACCGCGTGGTGCGGCTCATCCAACAGAATCAGCCCGTCCTCAGATCACTGGCAGCCGACGCCACGAACCGGCAGGTGCGCGATGCCGGCGAACTCAAGGCGCTGATCGGCGAGGTCATCACCTTGATGACGCCGAGTGAGGGTGATCTGCACACACGCATCCGAATCCGCACCGCGGTGGCGGCGATCATCTTTGGGCCGATCACGGGTGAGCAGCTCGGCGACATGATCGACGCGAGCCCCGACGAGCAGAAGAAGATCTCCGTGGCCATCGCGCGGGAGCTGCTGGCGATATAGGCGCCCGGCGATCGCGGCTGCCGTGCGGCGACGCTGATCAGAGCGTGACAAGCCGCAAGACCAGCGCGGCTACCGCGATCAGGGCGATCACCGCCGGTGTGGATGCATGCCCGGCATCGTGGAAGCGGAAATGCGCGCCTACGGCGAGCAGGAAGTACAGGATCAGTCCGATCGCCGCGGCGATGCCGATCGGCGCCCAGAACAGGCCGACGATCAGCCCCGCCGCTCCGGCCAGCAAGATCACCGCCAAATAGTTGATCTTATCCTCGGGGACGCCGACGGCTCGGTAGGTCTGTACGACCTGCTCTCGGTGGGAGAACTTGAGCGCGGCGGACATGGTCAGCATCGCGGCCAACACGACTGAAACGACGACGGTGGCAATGAACATCTTCTGACTCCCTTCACGCGGACGCAGCAGGTACTACTCGACGAACCGAGGGGCTGCATCAAATGTAGCGCCGGCGCCGCAACAGGGCCCGATTTCTCGTCCCGAAAGTCGGAGCGCAACTGTGGGTTCAGCGGGAACGGCCGCGGGTTTGTCGAGTGCGCTCATCCGTCGTCGTGTAGTCGGCAGTAGCGTGCGTTCCGCCGGCAGTCGTGCGGTTGCCCGAGATGATCTCGGCCCGTTGATCTTCGGCGTGCCGCGTGACCGCTTCGAACCGCACGGGAAGCGGCATGTGAGTGTGTTTCAACAGGTACTGCCTCCCCCGGCAGCACCCACCCGTGGATCAGTTGCTGATCGCTGGTGCGGCGCGCAGGTACGCGCTGTTCGTGAGTTGAGCGGCGGTGAAGGCGGCGATGTCGGCGCGGGTGATTTTCCAGCCGATGCGATCGATGCCGAAGAAGCCGTGGTGCGCAACACCTTTGGCGGGTCCGTCGGTGGGGGCGATGAAGCGGATGATGGTCCAGTCCAGCCCGGAGTTCATGATCAGTTCGCTCATGCCGAGCAGTTCGCGGTAGGCGCGTGGTAGCGGGCTGCGGCCCATGAGGCCGACCAGTCGAGCCTGGAAGGTCTTCTTGTCCCGGGGGTCCAGCACGCTCGGGGTGGCGTGGCCGATGAATCGGCGGACGTTGTGCCGGTGCATCGAGGTGAGGATGTGGCCGGTGCCTTCGACCAGGGGCAGGCCGGTGGCCTTGCGGTCCATGCTCGGGCCCAACGCGCTGATGACCGCGTCCGCACCGGCCACAGCGGTACCGATCGCGGCCGCGTCGGTGATCTCACCGAGCACGACCTGGACCCGATCACCCCACCCGCCGGGGGTCTTGGCGGGGTTGCGGGCGTAGGCGCGGACGGTGTGACCGGCGTCGAGCAGGTTCTGCACGGTCAGCGCACCGATCGCGCCGAACACGGTGACATTCATGCGGTTTCCTTCCTCGGCCGGTCCGCCGGGTCCGGATCGGTGGTGTGGGTTCGACGGGTCAGAAGGCGTACGGGCCGAATCGGCCCCAGGCCACCACGACCAGGGCGATCAACAGCACGGCGTTGAACGCGATGCCGCTGGGTTCCTTGCGGCGGGCGTGGGTGATCGCGGCCAGCACCATCACCACCGCCAGCGCGGTCGCGGCGATCGGGGTCAGGATCGGGGCGATACCGGTCAGTGCCGGCAGTACCAGGCCCAGCTCCGAGCAACTCGGAGACACCGATCAACCGCAGGATCGGGTCGGAGACGTCTTCGACCCACGGCAGCTTCTCGCGCAGTTTCTCGCTTGGCTGCGTGGACTTCATCACTCCCGCGGCCAGGAACATGAACCCGAGCACGATCTGCAGAATCCATAGGAATACGTGCATTGCCAACGCCTCCAGCCAGCTTCGATCCAAGAGTGGAGGACTGCCTCCAGTTCGTGTCTCCAGTCATACCACGCAAGTGGAGGTCCTCCTCCACTTGGTGTGTTCGGCTGGTAGAAAAGAAGCATGTCCACCGACAACACGGGTCTGCGCGCCGATGCCGAACGCCGCCGCATCGCGGTCCTGCGGGCCGCGCAAAAGCTGTTCGCCCGCGAGGGATGCTCGGCCTCGCTCGAGGACATCGCTCGCGAAGCCGGTGTCGGTATCGCCACCCTCTACCGGCGCTTCCCCAACCGTGAGGCACTGGTGGAGGCGGTCTTCGCGCAACCGCTCACCGAGTTCGCCGACCAGGCCGACCTCGCCGCGGACCGGGCGCTCACCGAACCCGCCGACGCGTTCGGCGACTACCTGACACTGCTGCTGGCGCGCCAGGGCACCGACCCGGCCTTCGCGGAGGTACTCACCACCCCGATGACCGAATCGCCGATCCTGACGGCGCAACACAAGCGCATCCTCGCCGCCACCATCCGCTTGATCGAGCACGCGAAGGCAGCCGGTGTCGTGCGCGCCGACCTGCACCACAGCGACCTGTTCCTGGCCACCGTGACCAACGCCGGCCTGCTGCACACTGTGGGAACTGCGGGACCCGCAGCCTCGCAACGCTTTACCGCGCACCTGCTCACCGCCTTCACCACTGTGACGAGCGACCCGCTTCCGCCCGTGCCGAGCACCTGGCGACTCGGATCCGAACCGGTGTGAACGAGCCGGAACAGCTGCTGGAATCGGTTGCCGGACATTCTCATCGGGACTCTCGATGCAAACAGGCGATCTCGGAGACGTCCTCAACTCGGCATTTCCGGACGTTCGGCCGCCGTCGCCATGATAGGTCCGCATAGCGGATCTGGAACATGTTCTCTCAGCGGACCACCTGCTGTCGGTGGTCCTACGACTGGCAACGTGGTGGTCCCACAACGGGGTTCTGGCGCAGGAACCGTGATCATTTCATTGGCGGATGCTGATCGACGGTGGGTGCAGCTCGGAAGCAGTGACTGTGGATCATGCTGGGGCGTGCGGGACAGACCCGCACGCCCCCGGGGAAATGCCGTGCACGCGTCTCACAGTTCAGGATGTGATCCGACGTCGCAACCCCTCACGACGAGGTTTCATGTTTCATCACTGCTCGGGAGTGGCGTGCTCGGACGGCTCGGAGTCGCCGGTTTGGCAATCCCGGTGGCGGGTCGCCTTGGAGACTGTTGCACCGGGGACAGCGGCTGCGGCACGGCCGCATAGAGCGGGCGTGGTGACGTGGTCGGGTCCGGCGAGACGTTTGTCGGACCGCCGCCCGAGGGCGGCTCGTCATTCGCGCTGTCGCCGTTCTCGGTCAGGACGCAAAAGTCGGTGAGGAAGCAGGCCACCTCGCCGCTGGCGGTGTGCCCGACCCAGGTCGGGAAGTGCCCGTCTCCGTTACCGGAGGGGAACGCCACCACCAGGGGCCGGTCCTGGTCGTCGGCGAACGTGGCAGGCGCGGTGGGATCGGTCTCGTTGAGGATATAGATGTCCAGATTGGATAGCATCTGGTCGCTGTAGTCATCGTTCTCGCTCAGCGTCGCGATATTCGCCGCGTCCACGAAGCCGCCGACACCGCCATCGACTGGGTAGCCGAAGTACTCGTCGTCGCCCAGCTCGGCGGCGTCCTGGCCCGTGCGTAGCGCCATCTCCCAGGAGACTGCGGGCTCGTCCCGGATCACCAGGCGGGCCGCCGCGACCCTCTCGTGCGTATCCTGCTCGCCCGGTTCGCCGAACGCGGCGAGTATCAGCGCCAACGGATACCGACCCGGTGACACCTGTTGGACAAACCAATTCTCCGAATCGGCCATCGACAAGAGCATGGACGGCTCGCCGGCAACAACCCGCCCGGATGGCAACCACAGGGAGGCGTCTCGCCGCAAGCGGACGGTAGCAGCCCTGCCGCCGGGCAGTGTGTGACGCGTTCCGGGCGCAAACAGCCGTTCGAAGTTGGGGGCTGGCAGCGGCATCGATGTTCCTTTGGGTCGAGGAGCTTCTCACGACGGTGCCTTCGTCGAGCGCCGGGACTACGCATGATGCCTTGCGCCAGAGTCGGCGTCAACATACGACAAAGCCCTCGACCACGGCTGGCCGATCGCGACCGTCATCATCGAAGGAGCAGTACGCCATCTCGTTGCCGACCGCTTCGAACTCGGCGGTGCCAGATGGGGATTGGATGGCGCCGAAGCAATCCTGCGGCTACGCGCCGTCATCAGATCAACGACCTGGACCGATACTGGCAATTCCACCTCGAACACGAACACCAACGCCGCTACCCTGAAACCGCCCAACCCGCAGCATGATCAACAGTCACTGTATCCGAGCTGCACCCATCGACGGTCGCGTGGCTGAGCAGCAATCGTTTGCGCAGGTCCAGTTTGGCCCGGCCGAAGCACTGGCGTTTTTGGTGCTTGAGTTTATTAACGGTGCCTTCAACAGGGCCGTTGCTCCACGGAAGCGTAAGCCCGGCGGTGACCGCGGCGAGGTCGTGTTCGAGCCCGGTGACGAAGGAGTGCAGCGCTGGCAGGTTATCGGCGCGGACTTGCGCCATCCACTCGGGAAGGCGATCACCGCGCAGGTCGCGCATCATGACAGCGAACGCGCCGACGTGGCCGCGGGTAGCCTCCAGTTCCGGGCAGCCGGCCAGAATCCCGGCGAGCTGCTGAGCGCCATCGCTGGCGAGGATGTCCGGATCTCGCATGATCCACGCGGTCACGGCGCGGACCTTCGGCACTGCCGCCGGGACTGCGGCTGTCCGGGTCTTGTTCCGGCCCGCGCGGTAGGGCTGCAGGTAGCGGTAGACGGTGCGCTGGCTGCCCCGGTAGCCGAGCTCGCGCTGTTCGGTGATCAGGGCGGCGATATTGGTGCATCCCGCGTTCCATCTCGTGAGCAGGTGCGGAACGAAGTCGTCCAGCAGCACCGCCCGCGACGTGGCAGCGGCGATCACGTCTTCCGGATCAGACGCGGTAGCGAACCGCCGAGCTGTTTTCCGGTCGATGCCAAGCTCTTTCGCGATCGTGCGCAGACCCATGCCCTGACCGCGCAAACGCTGCACCATGTCGTAACGCTCGATGGTGCGGACCCGCAACTGCGCGAACCGATCCGGGGCCTGGCAGAGGTCGATCTTCGCCATCGCATCGGCGGCATCGACGCTGTCCGGTCGGGCAGGGTAAGGTTGGCAGCGGGAATGTGTTGTTGCGGTGAATGATTCGCGCACACAATCACGGTGCGCGATGACTGTCTTCTCCACCACCCGGCCGAGGTTCTGCCAGATATGCCAGCGATCGGCACACTGAATCGCCTGCGGCGCACCGCGTCTGGCTCCCTCCAATGGCTCCGGCACGGTCTCGGGTAATGATCTCGACTCCTGGATGCGCCGACAGCCACGCCGCCAAGGTGTCGGCCTGCCGATCGTCGGGGATATCGATCGGGCGATGCGTGGCCATATCCAGCAGCACGGTCCCGTACCTGCGGCCGCGTCTGACAGCGAAATCGTCGACACCCAGGACTTTCACCACGCCGACCGGCGGATCGGGCATTCCACGGACCAGCCGTAGCAGAGTGTCGCGGCTGGCCGACAACCCGAGCCTCCGCGATCGTATTCTTCGGCGCCGTCCTGCCACAGTTTGCGCGGCCCCAACAACTTTCACGATCAGGAACAACATCGCTGAGGCCATCAATACCGCACCCAGGCCGAACGACACAGCGACCAACGGCACGAACGATCCGGTGACACCGCCTGCGACCGACAGGACCGCGGACCGGCGCCCAAGGGACAGTGCTCGGCCGATGGCGAACAGCACGTTGGGGCCTGGAATGACGATGATGGCCAAGGCGGCGACGGCGAAGGCCGCGGCATGTGAAAGCGGGACCATCTCTCGGAGCATAGCTGCTGTTGACCGTACTCTGTGGCGGAATTGCGTGAGGCTGAATAGTGTTGTCGGACTGAATGATCAGCCCCAGTCCCACATCCGACTCGTGGTGCGGTCTGCCGCGGGGGGTACTCCAACGTCCGGAAGCCGGCTATCGCGCGGTCGCGGGCGGCATCGCCATGATCAGTCCGCATAACGGATCTGGAACAAGTTCTCTCCGCGGATCATCTGCTATCCGCAGGGGTGGGCCACGGCTGGCAACGTGGTGGTCCCAGAACGGGGTAGCAAACGACAGCCGACTGTGTAGGCAACCGCCAAGAACAGCTGGGAACTACCGCCAACAACACCCAGGAGCCGGCACGATCAGGTCTGGTCGGCCGCCCACCGGCCGCCATCTATGGCTGGGAGTCGCAGCTTGATTTGTGATTTCGAAACAGGTTGGAGAGCAACAGGTTACGGTGTGCCGGTGCGTTCGGACCTGTGTCGGGTGGATGATCTGACCGTCGTCGCCGAAATGCCGGATTCGGTGCAACAGCGGCTGGGATCCACGGCCGCCGCGGAGTGAAGATCTCCGGCCAGCCCTCGACCCGCGGCGGAAAACACAAGGGCAAGTGGCTGATCCCACGTTCGCGCCGGTGGCGACCGTGGGTTGGTCCTGGCGGCGGTGCGTGATCTGCGGAGTACCGGACCCCGACGACGGCCGAGGAGCTTGCCGACTTCGAGACCGACGTGCTGGCCGGGTTCGTGCTGGCGCGGGCCTCGGCCGGGCTGACCGACTCGACGATCCGCAACGACACCAACCACCTCGAGCTGATCCGGGACTGGTTCGGGCATCCGTTGTGGGAGATGCAGCCCACCGACGCCGACAGCTACTTCGGCAAGGTGCTGCGCGACGCGCGGCCGTCGACCCGCAGCGGCCGGGCGGCGGCGCTGACGGTGTACTTCCGGTACCTGGAGCTGCGGCACAAGGTCGAGCTGCACAACCTCACCGGCCGCGGGCCTCGGTGGATGTGCAGCTGCGCATCCAGCCGACGGTACTGGACCACTCTGGCGCCGCTGGTCGAACTGATCAACATCGACCCCTAAACAGCGCGAAAGCCGGGCTCCCGATTCGTAGTGCATCCCCGCGTCGCGCAGCGCGTCTCCACGCCCGGACCACCCAGTCACCCCGTCAGCCGACACGAACCCCGCCTATGATAGAGGAAACCAGGTCCTCGGGAACGTCCGAGGGCGGCGATAAGTAGCCAACGAAGCTTCTTGCGCGGTGCGGGTGTTGTTGACGCTCCTCAAGAAGCTTCACTGGGTCACGTCCCCCGACGATTGTCCAAACCGGTTATGACGGGATCCGCTGAGTTACTCCTTCAGGCTGTCGTCATCGTCCTCGATTGGCGTGTCGGGAAACACCGCCACGTCACCCCGTTACCGTGCGGGGGTCGACCACAAAGGACTGCCCGGCGGCTGGCGGGTAAGGGTTCCCTTAGCAGCCGGGTACTGGCGTAGCCCGATTGAGAGGATCTGGACCTTGAGCGATCTTTCTCGCCGTGACCTGCTCAGGGCGTCGGCGGCCGCTGGCGTCGGGGCGGTCGTTGTTCCGGGCCTTACGGCCGCAGGCACGCCGGATATTGCGGACGCGAGCGCCCCGGGAATTGTGGCCGCGAGCGACCCGAGTAAAAGCTCGGGATGCCCGCCCGCGACGCTAACCGGCCACATCGTCCGCCCCAGTGACGCGTCGTACACGGATGCGCGACTCGGCTGGGACCAGCTCTTCTCTCACTATCCGCTGGTCATCGTCTTCGCACAGGAAACCCAGGACGTGGTGAACGCCCTCACGTGGGCGCGGCAGCACAACGTCGCGCTGCGGGTGCGGAGCGGCCGCCACGCCCTCGAGGGCTGGTCGAACGTCGACAACGGCATCGTGATCGACGTCAGCCAGCTGAAGTCGGTCCAGATCGACCCTGGCGCTCGTATCGCGACGGTCGGCGCCGGGCTGAACCAGTTGGAAGCGGTGACGACGCTCGCGAAGCAGAACCTTGCGGTCACGACCGGAAGTGAGGGCAGCGTAGGTTTGTCCGGTGCGACGCTCGGCGGTGGCCTCGGGCCCCTCAACCGCTGGCTCGGCATGGCCTGCGACAGCCTGATGGCGGCCGAGGTCGTCGTCCCGTCGGGTCACGACTGCGCCAAGGTGATCAACGCGGACTTGCAGCACCACTCGGACCTGCTCTGGGCGCTCCGCGGGGCGGGAAACGGCAACTTCGGGATCGTCACACAACTCACCTATAAGGTGTATCCACTCAAGCGTCTCGCCTGTGTGCAGGCGACATGGGATGGACTTGGGGACCTGTACGGGGTCTTCGAGGCATGGCAGCGTACGGTACCGTTCGCCGACAACCGTCTCGGATCCGAGCTCGAGATCCACAAGTCCCAGATCCTGCTGTCCGCGTGGCTCGCAGAGGGGTCGGCGGCACAGGCCAAAGAGATGCTGGCTCCGATCCTGTCGGTCGGCACGCCCGATGTCACGGTGCAGGTCGGTAACTGGGGCGACATCTTTGCGGGAGCCCAGCTCCCGCTCGCGCAAGAGCCCGCGAACTCGAAGTTCTTCTCGGAGTTCGTCAAGGAGCTGTTCCCGAAGAAGGCGATCGACATCATCGGCTACTTCGTGCGAAACGCTCCCACAGAGGAGAGCAACTACTTCGTCGATGCCTTCGGTGGGGCGATTAAGAGGGAGCCCCGCGGCGGCACGGCGCTCGTGCATCGCGACGCGCTTTTCTACGGCGAGATCGGCGCAGCCTGGGGGACTCGTTCAACACAACCAGGCGTCTGCGACCCGCTCACCTCGCAGGCCCAGGCCTGGACCGCCGAGTTCAGCCAGGCGCTGCGGCCCTACGCGGACGGCGCCTACGTCAACGTGCCGAACGTCGGAATGCAAGAGTGGGAGACCGCCTACTGGGGGAGACAGCACTTCGAGCGGCTGCGCAGGATCAAGGCGAAGTACGACCCCCACAACGTCTTCCGGTACGAGCAGAGCATCCCGCCCGCGTCACACTGATCGACAGTTCGCCGTCGGGACCCCGCCCCGGTCAGGCTCGGCCTTTCACGCAGAATGGCCCGCCGCAGTCGAAGGGTTGGTCAACAGTATGCCTCTCGACGACCGGATCATGGGGCGACCAGACCCGGCACGCCACGGTGAGTCAGTTTGGGGTGCAACCGATCCCAGGAACGGGCAACCGCGGTGCCGTACCTGCTGGTGTCGGTGGTCGTGGCGTGGTCGGGTTACGGCCAGGTCGCCGGGTCCTTGAACTTCATCTCGGCTCCGTGTCGTTTGCCGCGTCCGAGGACGCCCTTCACGCGTGGCGGCGCGGGCAGGGCCATCACCCGGTCCGACCGCACCCGGACCAGCACCTGCACGGGCAGATCGGCCAACTCGAACGCCAGTCGGGGGCCGTCGTAGCCGCTGTCGCCGACGATCCACATCCGCGGGTCCCCGTCGTGCCAGTGCCCGGCCGCGATCAACCGTTCCACGACCGCACGCAGTTGCGCGGCGGCCACAGCGGTGTCCTCGTCGCAGGGGCCCAATCGCTGGGCATCCAGGATCGCCGTCCACGACGTGCGCCCCGATTCCAGTGCCGCGACGAACGAGTACGGCCACCCCGGAATCATCTGGGCTTGGCCCTTGCCGCGTCCATAGGTGTGGCAGAACAGCCGGTCCGGGCTGGTCACCGCATCGGGCCGCAACCAGTTGCTGACATCGATGGCCAACACGATACGGCCATCCGCACATCTGGGAATCGATTGGGAGACAACACTTTCGCTGAGCTTACCAATGTCGATCCCACCGTTGTTCAGACTGTCGTAGAGCGCGCCGTGGCCGCGTCGATGCTCAACGGCCATCGACAACTCGACCAGCGAGGTAACCGGGCCATCCGCACACAGCACGGCCTCGGTCAATTCGAACAACCCGTCCGCACGGCCGGTCAAGCTGTCGTAGAACGCCCGACGGAACCCCGACAGCTCCCCGAGCGAACCCGCCGCCACACCATCCTGCACACTTATCACCGCAGCCCTTGTTTTTTGATCTTCTTCCTTCGCAAGAAGCATGATCAACCAAGGGCTGCTTCACTTTTCAACCGGGGTGCCCGACCACCGCATGCAGCTTAAAACTCAAGTTCAGTATGCGCCGTAGACGTTGTCCATCGAGCCGTAGCGGTGCTTCGCGTAGTTGCAGGCGGCGACGATGTTGGCGACGGGATCATAGATATCCCAGGCGGTGCCCGCAACGTGGTATGAGGAGAAAGTCGGGTCGATCACCTGCAGCAGGCCCTTGGACGGGATGCCCTTGGCGGCGTTCGAGTCCCACAGGTTGATGGCATGGGGGTTGCCGGCGGACTCGCGCATGATGTTGCGGTGCAGGCCCGCGTAGGTGCCCGGGATGTTGTTCGCTTGCATGATGTCGAGTGCCTGGCGGATCCAGCCCTCCAGGTTGTTCCCGTAGAACGCCGGTGCAGAGATCGGCATCGGTGCCGAGATCGGCTTCGGTGCGGAGCCTGGCGTGGGTGCCGGGGCTGGCATGGGTGCGGGGATCGTCTCCGCGATGGGTGCGGGGGCTGGCATAGGTGCGGGGATCGTCTCCGCGATGGGCGCGGCGGCAGCGGGCTGCTGCTCGACCTCCATTGCGATCCGAGACGGGACGCGGTCGTCGGCTACGGACACCGCGGAGGAGGTGGCCATGACCGCGACACTCGCGATGGCGAAGGCAATGGAGATGCCTTCGCGCAGTGACGGGCGATGGATGGACGAAGGGCGTCGGTGGCGAGCCATTGCGCATCTGTTCCTTGATTTGGGACTGTCTCGATCCGGCCGCGCGTTCGGGCAGCACGGATCCTCCGGCGTACGCTGGTGGCGCTCACCGATATGGCCATGTGCTTTTGTGTGGTTGAGTTGTGGGGAACGTCAGTTCCCCGGGAACGCGACGTGCTTCGTGCGTGCATTCCCGGCTCGCTCTCGCGGGCCGCGGTGTCGCGCGGGTCTCCGCATCCTCGGTGCGGAGAGACGGGCGGAAGAATGGGGGATCGTGGGTCCTTGCCGGATTCCGCTCCGTGACCGCGTGGCCGGCAGGTGCCGTTCGTGCGGTCGTTTACCGAATCGGTGTCAGCAACTTCTCGGACTAACCAAACTTCAGGTCGCTTTGTGACCTGCATTGCAGAATGGTCACGCTTGGTTAACAAACGGTGAACGAAAAATGAATGAATTGGGCCCGATGATCTTGGAAAGCCCAAGGTATAGTTGCCGAATCGTTATCTACGCTGGAAGTTTGCCGCTAACCCTTGTGTGATGGGAGTCACAAAACATTCCGGCTAGCAGGCATGGATTCCGGTGGCCTGGTGGGCGTAAAGGTGTCCGAATTGAGACCCATGGTTCACCTGGGAAGAGCCCAGGTCGCGCGATGGTCACGGGAATTCTGACCACTCGGGGCGAAGAAAAGACCGTGCCCTCGCCATCTGATGACTGGTAAGCGCGACCGGATCCTGCAGACGCAGCGCTTCGATGATGCGCCGGTGATCGGCGATCGAGTCCTCCGGCCACCCCGCGAAGGTCGGAAACATATTCTCGGGCGCATAGCGGGTGATGCTCGACATCGCTTGGCGAGTTTCGGTGACCCGGCCGCGATGTTGACCGCCCGATGGAACTCGTAGCTCAACCGTGTCGCCGCCTCGGCGTCGCCCCGCTGGTGTGCCTGCTCGAAAGCGTGTCAGAGTGGGCTCTATTCTCTGTCGCTATATGGTAGCTGGCGGAGTTGGGTAGCGACGTATTGTTCTGTATTCCGTTGGGATGCAGTCGGTTTCGTGTTTGATCTCGTGGATAGCTGAGTTGTGAGGTGGGGGCCCGAAGATAGGCCGCTATGAGTATGTACCAACGGCTGGATCCAATCGAGCGGAACGAAGCGATCGCGCTGCTCGAATCAAATGAGAGTCAGGTGGCGGCCGAAACCATTCTGCGTTTGGCGCATCACGATCCGGATGCCGCATGGGTGACCGATCGTGCTCTGGCCCTCCTCGAAAGTTCTGATTACGGCGTGCGCGCCAGCGCGGCAACCGCCCTCGGTCACATTGCGCGTATCCATCGGAGCGTTCAGTTATCGGCCGGGTGAACACGCCGATCAGCGGGCGGCGTTTCGGGTGGCGCGACCGTTGATGGATCCCCGATTCGCCGAGCGCGCAGAGGCCGAGGCCCTGGTGTGGGCTCCGGTGAGCGCGACGCTGTGGCGGCAGTGGCGCACCGACGCGGTCACGGTCACGGCGGTTGCCCGCGTGGCCAGTGACGACCACCCCGCCGACACCGCCACCAGCGCGAGCCGAGTCCTGGCCGTGGGAACATGTCGCCTTCCCCGCATGTCAAATACGTGATATCCGTAAGCCACACCGCATCCAGGCGGCCCTGATCGAATCGGCGCTCGACCAGGTCCGACGGGAACGACGCGGTGGGGTCGACCACCGTCGTTTTCACCTTGAACGTGCGCGGGCTGACGCCCTCCAGCCCGATCGAGGCCATGATCTTGGCCACGGTTTTCTCGTTGACCACCTCACCCTGATCACGCAGTTCGGCGGTGATCCGCGGCGACCCGTAGGTGCCGCGCGAGTCGGTGTGCACCTGGGTGATCTTCACCTCGAGATCGGCGCGACGCTGCTGACGCGGCGTCAAAACCATTGCCGCCCTATGTTTCACGTGCTGGTAGTAGCCGGAGGTGGATACCTTCAGCAGACATGCCATCCGGGTGATGGAGAATCGTTGTCCCTCGGGCATGGTGGTGCCGGCTGTTTCGGCGATGTCGTCGGGGCCAGACCCATTGATGTGCCAGTGGTTCGGCTGTGGGTTCGTCACTGCTGGGGGCCGTCGCACGAGTTCCCACTTGGACGAGAGGCGATACGATTTTGTCAGCGCTCCCACCTGCGGTTACGACAGTGGCGAGTTCGAGGACGTATTCGTCGTGGCGTGCGCCTCGTGGGCCGGGGTCCTCACCCGTGACGCCACCCAACTCCCCAGCTAAACTGCGAATAGAATTCGGCGACAACCGAACCCGGATCTCCGGGTGGTGCCGTGCACAGTGGAGGGGGCTGACACGATGGACAAACAATCCGACGCACGGCTGGCGGACCTGCTCGACGACGCCCGCGAGCAGATGCGCATCGCCACCTTGCTGGTCGCCGAGCGCGCCGAACTCATGGCCACCGCCACCGCGCGCGGCAAACGAGTCACCGTAACCGTCAACGCCGACAACACCATCATCGAAACCAAATTCGGCCCAGGCGCCGAAGATCTCCCCCTCCCCGAACTCGCCGCCGCCGTCACCGAAGCAGCCCAACAAGCCTCCGCCGACCTAGCCCGCAAAACCCAGGAACTACTCGCCCCCTTACAACTTCGAAGCGCCCGACTGCCAACCCTGACCGACCTCGCCGAAGAAATCCCCGACCTCCCCATCCCCAAACCCATCCCAGCCTCCACCGCACCCCCGCATTCCCCTGAGCGCCGCAAAGTTTCGCCCACCGACCCCGACCCCCACTTCACCGACACCTACAATCCCGACCCACGCGACTCAGTAACCGATTCCGCCTGGTAGCCGGGTAGGGTCGAACCCGGTTCCCTGATCGAATGGCCCGCTATGGCACCGACTCCAAGTCCGAGTCGGTCAGCGTCAACAATCCCAGGGTCATGCCGTCCTCGGCGACGAACTCGACCTCATACGCCTCGCCATCGCCGAGGACCATGACGACGGTACCCACCGAACCGGCAACGAGGGCCGTGGACGGGATGCCCGGCCAGCGCGTCGAACTGTCCGTGGCCACCCCGCGAACCAACCTGACGACGTCGTTTTCCTGAAACATGTGGTCCTTACTTCTTGGTCGGGATCGCCGTGACCAACCTGACGATTCCGTCGTTGTTCCGTATCCACGCGAACGAAACGTCGATGGTCTTTCCATTGGCACCCACGATACTGATGACCTGGTTGTACTTCGTACCGTACTGCGTCACACCGGTTTCTACGGCAGTCGCCGGATTGAAGACGATCTGAGATCCGAGCTTGCTCGCATTTCCACGGTTGCGGTGCGGTGTCGATGCCGAATACCGGGCCCATATCCAGCTCGGCGCTGATATCGACGGTCGGCGCGATCCAGATGCGGGCCCGGGTCAGCGGCCCACGCTGTCGAAGAACTTGGCGACATCGAGATCGATGACCCAGTCCTTGCGCCAGATTGGCGGGCGGGCATACGCCCGAGACCGAGGAGTACGGCATCCGCAGCTGCACCTATCGCGCCGACCGTCCGTTCCACCCGGCCCGGCTCGAGCAGGTACTCAACGGCCTGCGAGGTGTATTGCGCAGCAAGGGTTTCTGCTGGATCGCGACTCGTCCCGAGATCGCGGCGATCGCTTCCACGCGGCCCGCCTGGGTGTCGACATCGATTCGCTCGCGCGAATCGCTCCGGGCCGCACCGAATCTCACCGACGCCGCCGAACGCGGCAGGACCCGATCGGGCTGGCGCTCGCCGCCCTCGGCGCCTGCCAGATCGTCACCTATTTCTCGGTGATCGGCGTCCGATCCGTTGGTAACACGCCGTCGAAGAACACCCACGCCGCCTCGAACCCGGCGATGACGTCGTTGAGGGTCTCCCGATAGGTCGGATAGACGAACATGTGCCGCGAATACACCGCGGTGAAAATCAGGCCCTTCACCACCCGCCGCCGGCCCTCGACCTCGGTCAGCAAGCCCAGCCGGCCGAAATCGACCTGCACCTCAGCGCCGGGTTCGCAGTCGTCCACCCGCACCGTGGTGCGCCGCTTCCCGAACCCCAATTCTGTTGTTGCGTAACGGTTCAACGTCCGATACGACACCATCACACCCCGCCGGCCGAGCAGAATATGGATCTTGGTCAAGGTCAGGCCCTGATCCAGCCACTCTTTTATCTGATCCCGTTGCGCGGCAACGGTTTCCCATGCATCGCTCTTGCCATTGGGGCGCTTGCGCCGCACCCCGGCGATCACCATCGTCAGCAACTCATCGCTCAGCTGCTCGACACCACCAGTGCGGTCCAGCCCGCACGACTGCGCCATCTCCACATACCGGCGCGCAGTCTTGCGGTCGGTGCCCGATAACCGGGCCACCTCCCGCAACCCTCGACCCTGCAGCCACAGCAGCAGCATCTCCCTGATCTCGATCACCGAAACCTCCCGGTAGCTCATTTGGCCAATACAGCGGCCGAGCGACCGGAAGCCCCGAAGCCACGCCGGGTGGTCCCATAACTGGCAAAACCGCTAGTCAGGTGGTCCCATCAGTGGCAAACAGGGTGGTCCCATGCTCATGGCAAAAACGGCTCCGAGGTGGTCCCTTTCTCCGGTTCTGACGCAGTTAGCGTGAAGAGGACGGGCCTTCGCATTCAGATCCCGGTCGGCGTGTCGGCTACCCCTTCCATGAACAGAAGCCGACGCTCGAGTGCGTCGGGGCGTACCGCGAGTGCTTCGGCGTAGTCGGAAGAGCGGTACCAGGTTCGGAGGTCGGCCATCGATGGGAACTCCACGACGACTGCGCGTTCTTCGTCGTCCCAACGCCCCTCCGCTGCGACGGGGCGAGCGCCGCGCACGAGGTATCGGCCGCCGTGCCGGGCGATCGAGGCGGCGGCGAGCGTGCGATAGCGCTGCATCAGTTCCGGATCGCGTGCCCGGACCTCGCTGATTACGTAAGCTGGCATAGCAACAACCTTACTAGAAACCTTTCCAGTAAGATATATGCATGATCGACCGGACCGAGCACATCCTCTCGGCATGGCATCGTGAGCTGCCCGAAGCGCTCACTCCAACCTCCGAGCTGGGTAAGCGAGTGCTCGACCTCGCTCACGCGCTGACCGCGGCAATCCATACGGCCCTCAGTCCGTTGGAGCTCACCATGGCCGAATACGACATTCTCGCTGCCCTGCGCCGGGTGGGTGACCCGTACCGACTATCGCCGACCAACCTCGGCTCGGAGCTCATTCTCTCCAGCGGCGGAGTAACCAAAACTCTGCACGGCCTGGATGCTCGCGGTCTGATCGAGCGGCAACCCGACCCTTTCGACAAGCGACGCAACCACGTCCAGCTCACCTCCGCCGGCTTCGAACTTGCGGAGCGGGCCGTCCTCGCAAGCACTGCGGCCCAGCACCGGGTGTTCGAACTCGTTACTCCAACGAGCGCGGCAACCGCTACCGAAGCGCTACGCCGGGTGGCGACCGAACGAGCCAACAGCAACGACACAACCACGTCCGGACGTGCCGCATTGCGGAATACCGCGCCTCCGGATGTATGACCTTCACGTACCCATAGAATATGGGCATCGTCAATCCTCGTGTTCGCTCGCAACGTCGCCAGCACCCGTCAAGGGGTTCCAGGTGATCCGGAATCGGGTTTCGATAGCGTAATCATCCCTGGAAGTGACTTTTTCCGCTGTCGCGCTAAAATCGTTGTGGCTGTGCAGTATTCGCTTCCGGAGCAGGTCCAGGTTCGATCTTCCAAAGCACTGCCGTTTGAGGGCCTTGATCTTGTTAACGGTGCCTTCAGTTGGACCATTGCTCCAGGGCAGGGTGAGCCCGGCGGTGACGGCGGCGAGGTCGTGCTCGAGGCCGGTCACGAACGAATGTAGCGCGGGAAGGTCGTCGGCGCGTACCTGGTCCATCCATTCAGGCAGCCGGTCACCGCGCCGGTCGCGCATGATGACCGCGAACGCGCCGACATGGCGGCGGGTGGCCGCGAGTTCCGTGCAGCGGGCCAGGATCTGGTTCAGTTGTTCACTGTCGCCGGTGGCGAGGGTGTCGGGGTCGCGCATGATCCACGCTGTCACGGTGCGGATCTTCGGCACCGTAGGCGGGATCGCGACGGGCCGGACCGGTATGCGCCCGCAGCGGTGGGTTTGCAGGTAGCGGTAGACGGTGCGTTGGCTGCCGCGGTAGCCGAGCTGGTGCAGTTCGGCTGTGAGCGCGGTGACGTCGGTGATCCCGGCGTTCCACCGCTCGAGCAAGTGCGGCACGAACTCATCCAGCACCGCCACCCGTGAGGTGGCAGCGGCGATCACCTCATCCGGTGAGGTGGCAGTGACGAAGCGCCGCACTGTTTTCCGATCGAGACCGAGTTCCTTGGCGATCGTTCTCAAGCCCATGCCCTGCTTCCGCAGCCGGTGGACGGCATCGAAGCGTTCGCGGGTTCGTGCCCGCAGCTGCGTGTGCTTGTCGTCGGCCACGGGCGCTGCGACCGGCGCCGGTGCGGCGGGACTGGCGCCGGTCGTCGCGACCGCCGGGCGGCGTGCGGGTTCTGTTGCTGCAGAACATGGTTCGCCGAGGCAGCTGCGGTGGGCGATGACGGTCTTGTCCACGGCTTGTCCGAGGTTGTGCCATAGGTGCCAGCGGTCTGCGCATTGGGTGGCCTGGGGTGCGCCGCGGCGCGCTGCCTCCTATGGTGAGATCAGCTATTCGAACTGTTGGAATGCGGTATCGGGCTCTGCATTTCGTTGACTGACTTCGGCGGCATAGGTGGCCCAGTCTCCGGCGGACAGCTTCTGCCATTGGATCGCGGACTTGATGTGGATCCCGAGCATCTTGGCCAGGATCGCGGCCGGGATTTCGGCGGCGAGCGCGAACAGTGCGGTCTTCCGGCCCTGAGCGGGACGTATTCCGAGAGTTCGTAGGCGGCGGGCGAGCGACTCCTCGCTGAGGGGTTGTCTCGGCCATCGGCCCGGGAACAGCCAGTCAGAGGGAACCTTGACCAATACGCTGCCCGGCGGCCTGCGCGTGGCCACCAGCTTGCCGACCAGGCTGTCTATCGGTGGCGGTAGCACGATGGGACGTGCGCCGAGGAACAAGAGCGTGTGATCTTCCTCGTGACGGACGTGCTGGGTCGTCAATGCGGTGATGGCGCTGAGTTTTTGGGCGTAGAGGAGAATCAGCAGCCCTGCCACTCGGTCAGCGACCGGGTAGGTGTCGTCCTGCAAGAGCTGTCGTGCGTCGGCCCACCGGCGATCCTGGTCGAGTGCCTCGGTGGGGCCGGTCCAGCGCGTCGCCGGAGCGACCAGGCGGGATGCGTGGCGGTGGGTCACGGCCCATCGCACGAAGCTCGCGGTTCGGTCTGCCCGGTGAGGTTCGGACCCGAGCCATTGGTCGAGGTCGCCTTGAGTGCATGTGGTCAGGGACAGTTCCCGGGAGTCGAGCCAGTCCAGGAAGGCCGCGGTGTCGGTGACATGGTGACGGACGTTTCTCACCTGCAGGGTGCTGGCAGGCTGGCCGTCGAGGCGCCCGCGCAGCCGACGCAGGTGGTGCCAGACGGCATATCCACGCAAAACACGTTGATGCTCAACGGATTTGCGTTCGATGATGGCCTGGTCGATCCAGCGTTCGAGGGCGGTCAGACGCTGGTCGCGGGGCGTCAGTGCCCCGGCCGCCACGAACATTGATCGCAGGTGTTCGACGGTGCCGCTCGGCGGCATCGCGTCGAGGGTCTCGTGGGAGATGGTGTGGTGAGCGGCGACGGCTCGGAGGGTGTCGCGGACGCCGGTCTTGTTCAACCAGTCCAGTGCGTGGTCCGGGCGGTCGACTTGAACGAGAGTTTCGCGGAGTTGGTCCAGTTGCTGCGCAACGGCATCGCCATCAGCGGTGAGGATCTGTCGGAGCTTGCGGTCCAAGCTGCAGCGTGCGCACTCGGTCGTGGTGAGTTGCCAGGTGATCCTGCAGGTGCCGCAGCGGTTCCAGAACGCCGGATCAGGGTTGACGCATCGGGCGCATAACGGTTCCTGCCGCGTGCCACCTTGCAGTGGGGCGCTGGTGCCGCAGCCCGAACACACGACCCAGGGTTCGCGGCAGCGGACGCATATCGGCTGACCGGTCGCGCGCGAGACGCTGCCTCGCCCGGTGCGCCCGCAGATGCCGCAGACGATATCGGAGCGCGGGCGGCAGCGTGTGCAGACCGGCCCGGCATCGGTGAGCGCGGCGACGCGACGGAGGTCGCCGCAGTTCACGCACTGCTGCCAACTCCTCGGGTCGCGCCACCAGCAGTTCTGGCAGATGACGTGGCCGTTGTCGTTGCGGCGGGCCGGGGGTTTGACCTTGCCGCAGCGGCCGCAGGGCATAGCCGCCGCCTTTCTGGTGCAGCCGGCGCATAGCCGTAAGCCGTTGAACGGACAGCCGAGCTTGCGCTGTCTGCCGCAGTGAGGGCAGGTCGGCTCAATCACCGTGGTGGCGCCGGCGTGGACCAGAGCGTGGATGAATCGGAGGACACCCGGCGACGCTGCCGAAGCTCCTCCGCCGGTGAGCAGTTCGGGTCGCTCTGCCACTTCTTCAGCGATCCGGCGCTGGCCCGCGGGATGTGCCGCGGCCTCGCGGAGAGCTGCGACGATCGTGTCCGGAACCAGTGTGGGCTCCATCCCGGCGAGCAGCATCAGCAGCGGGCCGACCTGCTCGGCAAGTCGTGACCGGTCGATCCTCTTGGTCACCGGGTGATCCTGGCGCGCTTCGGGCGCAGATCCCCCAAACCGTCTGCCGCGGCACCGCCCGCCACCTTCTTCGGTCGACTCGCCGCGCTCTGTGTGGTGACGGGTTCGATCAGGTCGTCCATCGAACAGTCGAGGATGTCCATCAACGCCATGAGGATCTTCAGACTCAGTCGCTCGGGCCGCTCGGTGACCAGCCGGTAGACCTGGCTGGACGACAGGATGATCTCTCGCTCGGCCAGCGGGCCGATCAAGTCCGTGGTCTGGAACATGCCACGGTCGGCCATGATCCGACGCAGGTGCCAGCGGTAGTCCAGCTTCCGGGGCATCAGTGGTCCTTCCCGTTCGGTGCGGCCGGCTCCAATGCCGGTGCGAGCGCCTTGCGCAGCGCGGTGTTCATGAAGTCGTCGGACACGTGCGTGTAGATCGCTGTCGAACTGTCGCACTCGTGGCCAACCTGGACCTGGATGAATCTCCGGTCCACACCATCCTCTGTGTTGTGCGTCACCCAAGAATGTCGAAGGCTATGGGGCACAAGGGTTTTTGGTAGTCCCAGAGCATCGCGGTAGGACACGAACCGTGCGTTGATCTCCGGGGGTCGGACGCGGCCGCCGCGCTCGGTCACCCATAACGCCGGATGCTCGGGGCAGCCGAACTTCGGCCGGACGTTCTCCACGTAGTCGGCTACCGCCTCCACTGCCCAGCCGAACACCGACAGCACGTTCCGGCGGCGAGGCGGCTGACCGGTTTGGCCTTGCCGTAGCGGACATGCAGCGTCCCGTACCGACCGAACTGCGGCGCCTCCGGATTGCGTCCCCAGTCCACGACATCCAGCCGCGAGGTCTCGGTCCTGCGCAGTCCCCAGCCATACATCACTTTGAACAAGGTCGCGTCTCGATACGCCGCTAAGGCCCCCTTGCGCTTCGCACGCACAGCGCGGTCGACCTGGTCATCCGCATAATCCAGGAACCGCTGCAACTCCTCACGGGTGAACGGCCGCGCCTCCGGGTCACCCTCGTAGGACTGCAGATGAGCGATCGAATTCCACTCGTGCACGATCATCACCGGGTGCTCGCCGGGCCCGAACTCGGCCTCACACGCCAACGCCCAGCCGTACCGGCCATCGCAGAGATACTCGTTGAACAGGCGCAAAGTCCCTTGATAGGCACGGATAGTGGACGGAGCCAGATGCCGTTCACCGGTCAAGGACAGCGACCACTCATCCACATGCGATGGCATCCACCGCCACGGGTAGTCGTTGGTGAACTCCACGAACTGACGCACCAGCCGCTCCCGCTCGGCGATCGTCTCCAGCCGCAATCCGCGAGCTGTCTGCTGCGCGCGCCAGCCCCGCATCATCGCCTCGACCATCGCGTCCTCCGGGCGCAACTGCACCACACCCGACACCAGCTCCAGGTGCGCCGCACCCGCCAGATCGACCTGCCGCAACCCACCTCCAAGACTCGCCCGGATAGCGGGATGATCATGCATCAAACGGGAGACACACAACAAATCGGCAGGTCAAAGGCGCATAACTCGATGACGGCGCGCTAGCATCAAACCTTGAAATCCATCAGGGAATTGGGACGTCCTCGCCCGTTTGATGCAATTCCTGAGGGTTGGCATAGGCGCCGGCCCGGTCACGGGTGATGATCTCGATCTCCGGGTGCTGCGACAGCCATGCCGCCAACGGATCGGCCTCACGCCCGTCGAGGACGTCCACGGGCCGGTGTGTGGCCATGTCCAGCAGGATCGTGGCGTACCTGCGGGAGCGTTTGACGGCGAAATCGTCGACCCCGAGCACGGTGATCGCATCGACCGGCGGGTCCGGCAGTGCGCGGACCAGCCGCAGCAGCGTATCCCGGCTGCCCGACAACCCCAGCTGGGCTGCCAGCCGAGCCCCGGCGCGTCCCGCCAGCGCCACCGCGATCCTGGTGAGCATCGCGTTCAGCTGATCGGTGCGACGTGACCGTTTCACCGTGAGCCCGTCGACCTGTTCAGCGAAAGTCTTTGCCCGGCAGTCGGCATTCACGCAGAAGAACCGTCGCACGATCAGCCGCAGGACCATCCGCCGCCCGGCGACAGCAGCGTCGGCAAGCCGACGGCGATAACGGGAATGCACGCGACTGGAAGCGACTCCGCATCCGGTACACCGGGCTATCGAGGTAGCGACAGCAGCGTCGATGACCACGGCATCGGCCTCAGCTCGGACCTCCCGGATCAGCAGATCGCTCAAGTGCGGCAACAACATTCGAACAAGATCAATGCGCGCCTGCCACCTTCACCCATACCAGGCCGGATCCTGCGGCGACGCGCCGACCAGCGCGATCACGCTATCTACGCCAGAACCGGAAGAAGGGACCACTTCGGAGCCGTTTTTGCCATGACGGTGGCAAACGACATTCGGTGGGAGCGTGAGGCGGGAGTGCCCGGTCGGCTCTACGTCGCCCGTTCCGTGATCAATCACCCCTGAGCCTGTCGTGGCGCTCAGGCGGTGGCGCCGCCGGTCCGTACTCGTTCGGCGAAGTCCCAGAGTGCGAGTTCGCGTTCGGTGTCGTATGACTCGTCAGACGAGGGCACTGCCCGTTTGCGGTCGATGTACGAACCGGAGGGCGCGGCGGTTCCGCCGAGGATGGCGTCAGCGAGTTTGCGTCCGGCCGTGGGGACGGTGTCGACGATCGGTGTGACGGCCAGCGCGGGAAGGACCCACCGGTTGAGGAAGCGATCGACCGGGCCGGCCGCGCGGGCCAGCCCTGTGCCCGGGACGAGGCTGGGGTTGTACGAGATGATGTCGATACCGGGCGGCAAGCGCCTGGCCCACTCGTGGACCAGATAGATGGCGGCGAGTTTGCTGGTCGAGTAGGCGGTTCGGCCTGCGGCGACGGTGGTGGGTTTCGGGAAGGTGCCCGGCTGCGCGAGGGTCTCCGGGGCGGACCAGCGCGGTGCCGGAACGATTCCGCCGGTGTGTTTGAAGTCGCCGAAGTGGGTGTCGCTGACAGTGATCACGATCCGTGCCGGGATACGGAACTGGTGCTCGAAAGCCCGGAGTAGCAAGTGGTTTGCCAGCACGTTCAAGGCGAAGGTGGTCTCGTACCCGTCCGGAGTGGCATGCAGGGCATCGACGAATTGGATACCGGCATTGCCGGCGAACCCGTGGAGCTCGGGGACGATGCCCCGGTCGAGCATCTGATTCACCGTCGTGGCCGCCGACCGGATGCTGTCGACGCTGGCCAGGTCGGTGGGCACGAGTGTGACGTTGTCGGAGATGGTGTGCAGCTCGGCGAGGGTTTCCTGGCCGGACTTCCCTCCGCGGGCGAGCAGGACCAAGTGCGTTTCCTTGTCGTCGCGCACGATATTCGCGGCTGCGGCTCGCCCGATCCCGCCCGTTGCGCCCGTCATGATCAGAGTGTGCATTTTCTGGTTCCGTTCGTATGCGGGCGCACTTGTCGTCGGATTTCGTGCGGCTGATGTTTCCCGAACGCCCTAAGTTGACAGCGTCCACTGAAACATTTCTCAGTGGACGCTGTCAACTGTATGGTGAGGGTGTGCCAATTCGTGCAGAGACCGCAGCGATGACCCGGCAAGCCCTCCTCGACGCCGCGTCGAGCCTGCTGGACAGCGGCGGAGTAGGCGCGGTGACCCTTCGGAATGTCGGAAGCCGTGCCGGCGTCTCGCGCACAGCCGCCTACCGCCACTTCTGCGACAAGGATGATCTGCTCATGGCCGTGGCGGCGGAGGCGTGGAACGCGCTCGCGGCCCGGTTGAACGCGATTTCAGACGACGCATCGCGGAGCCCGGATGCCGCCCTCCGAGACGCCCTGCACACATTGATGGATATCGGACGAGCACGCCCTCACCTGTATCGCCTGATGTTCGCACAACCGGCGGGCAATTCCACGTCCGCTATCCAGGCGGCATCGACTGCGCAGGAGTACTTTCTCGCCATCGTCGGACGCAAGGTCGGACGCGAACGCGCCCATCCCGTCGCGGGCCTGCTGCTGTCCGCCGCACACGGCATCACCGACCTCGAACTGGGCGGACATCTGGCGGCGGAGAAATGGCGCGCCGACGGCAAGCAGCTGATCGACCTGCTCGCCGAGATCATTCCCGCTCAGTGAAGAGCCTTTCACAGCCCTGCAATGGGTGCGGATACGCGAGCGGGATGCGACTGTGGGAGTGGGTGGGGCGCACTCCAGTCGAGCTGATCGCTGAAAGGATTAGGGGGGTATAGACGGTGGCGTCACAGGTCCGGCAGGCGTGGAGACGATGCCCGCGGCCGTTGACCTGTCGGCAGGCGAGCCAGCCGACCAGTGTCCGGCCGGCCTCGAGGAGATAACGTTCGGGCAGGTGATCGGCGCGGGTTCTTCCCAGCGGCCGTTGCGTCGCTGATATAACGCTGCGGGATCTCGACGTCCAGCATCTGGCATTCGACTAGGTCGCGTTGCTGGAGCGCACGGACACTTCGTCGGGTGCTGGCGCGGCCGGGTCGATGTGGCGGGCCGAATGGCACGCTGTCCTCGTCGCGCACATCCAGCGATGCAGCGAGGATCCATATCTCGCCGCCGTCCGGGTCCGCGAACAATCGCCATCCTGCGTGAGGGCCGAGGATGTCGGCCAACCGCGTCTGGCTGTAGAGGTCTCTCAGCACACGGATTTGTCGACTACCGAGGCCCCGAGACACCTCGCAAGCGTAAGTGCATCCTTCCCCGATTTTGGCGTGATCGGCCCGTGGGGTCCAAGTCCGCCGGATTCGGCGCTAGCGTGATCAGCAACGTCCTGACCAGCAGGTTTCCCGGTGGCCAGCCCATTTCTGCGAAAACCGGCGCTAAGCGGTTACCGCGCATAGGTACCGACTATGTGCGGTAACTCTTATGCCGACCTGGGGAAACGCCCCTTCCCCGGGTGCGACGACTCCGGAAACTATGTGCGGTAAGGCTTGCCGCCAGTTCTGACGGACTTGGACCCCACGGGCCGAAGCGAACTCGTGGAGCGTTCATGACGCGAAAGCCGAACAGGTGCGCCAGAACCTGGCCGCAGGGCTGCGCGACCGCTGGAACATCGACGTCGACGAACTCTCCCGCCGCGCCGACCCCGACGCGATCGAGCGGGTGGTGCACAACGCCTACTCCGACGGCGCAAGCCTGGATCGAGCCCGGCTGGCGCAGAAGTACGCGATCAACGCCACCGCCGAAATCGGCAGCCTCAGCGACGACCAGCGCAAAGCCGTCTACGCCGCGATCGAGGAATACACGCACGCGGCGGCGAAATCCCTGGGGATGCAGCGCAGCTCGACACCACCATCGCCAGGTGTGGAAGCCACCCAGGAAGCGGCGCGGGCCCGGGTGCGGTTCCTGCTCGCCGAGGCCGACGAGCCCGCCCAGGACAAGGTGCTGTTCGCCCTGGACTACCTGACCACCGACCCGCGTGCGGCGATCAGGCAAGCCAACTGGGGTGCCGACGCCGACACCCGCGCGAAGATGGACCTCGCGCTGCGCGACTACCAGGCCCGCCTGGCGCGTGGCGCCGACACCAGCCAGATCGTCTCGCAGCTCACCCGTCTGGTCGCCGACCTGCCCGAAGCCGACCGCGACAACGCCCGCGCCCGCGGGAAGGCGATCAAAGCCGCGCCCGCCCAGGAGTTCAGCCGTTGTGGCCGGGCGCGGTCGACAAGGACGCGCTGGGGCAGAAGATCACCGACTACGTGCGCGCGGCCCGCTCCCAGATCGAGACCGATCAGGCCAAGGCCGCGAAGCTGCGCGAGGAGATCGAGGCCGCCACCAAGGCGAAGGGCTCCGGCCTGGCCCCGATCGAACGCGACGCGATCAACCTCGCGCTGGCCGACGCCGACGCACCCGGCACCGGCCCGGAACCGAAAACCGTATGGGCAGACAAGGAATCGGCCTACCGCGCCCGCCGCAACGAGGCACGCCAAGAGGCTGAGCGCCGCGCCGAGGCGACCCGCGCGGCAGTCGTGACCGTGCTCGCGGGCGGCGGGCCGAGTTCAAGCCGGTCATCGACGAATGGCTGCGCGCGGACCTGACCGCGCCGAAGAAGCAGCGCCACACCGTGCGGCGGATCTTCACACCGATCGTTCTTGAACGTGTTCAAGCGCATGGGCCCGAGCAGCCGCGCCCCGCTGTCGTGGCCGCATCCGGGGTTCATGCTGAGCCTGGACTTCCCCCTCAAGCCGGGACTGAACGAGTTCTGCGCCGAACTTGATCAGCGGGTGCTGACCGCCGGTGGTCGCCTCTACTTCGCCAAAGAGTCGCGCACCACGCCGGAAATGGTTCGAGCAATGTATCCGCGGTTAGAGGAGTGGCGACGGATCCGTGATGATGCTGATCCGGAGCGGGTGTTCGTCTCCGACCTGGCTCGTCGGCTCCGGCTGGTTGATGATGATGAGCTGGTCACTGCGCGCCAATAGCCGCGCGGGTTGGTCGGCGCTAGCGCGGACTCCGCGCCTTTTCAATCAGGTTGTGCGTCCGCTGGGTAGGATTGCACGTTCTGGAACCCTGTTGTCAGACAAGCGGTTACGGTGTCGTGCGTTCGGATCGGTGCAGCCTGGATGATCTGATGGTCGCTGCTGAGCCGCTGGATTCGGTGCGCGAGCGGCTGCGGCTCGGGGCGGCATGGTCGTCTCGGTGGACAGCGTCATGGCGATACAGCGGAGACGCAATCGTCTGCGCGGTACGCGATTTGGCGGCCATGCCGTCCACGGCATCGGAGCCTGTTCGTCGGTTCTGATCTTTCCGATCGACCGCCGCTGGCTGGTGTCGCGTACCTGTCGAAGACCGGCGGAATCGCGGAGGTGATGGTCAGCCCAGCCGGAGTATTGTCAGCGATCCAGGCGATCTCCGCGTCGGTTCCGATTCGCCAGGAACCGCCGTCTGATGACCTCCGGTGGCCTGCCCGGGTTCGGTCCCGGCCGGGCGGACGAGGAATCGTTCGGCTGCCCCGACCGCGCCTGTGATCACGTGGCCACGACCCTGCCCGCCGGGTCGGCGCCGCGCTGCGTGCTCACCAACACCCCGATGCGGCGACAGTAGACATCGGTGGGCACTTTTTTCCAGGAACTGGCCAAGAAACTTGCCGAACGATGGATCACCCTGCTGGTCATCCCCGGCGCCCTCTTCCTCGCCACCGCCGGAATCGGTGTCCGGTTGGGCCACCAGCATGCCCTCGACTACACCCAGCTGCGCACGATCGCCGCCGCTGTCACCGCATGGATAGCACGGCAGGCCGCCGGTAGCCAAGCCGTGACGGTGATCGCGGTGCTGCTGGCCACCGCAGGCGTCGGGCTGATGGTGCAGGGGTTGGCCGGGGCGACCCGGATGGTGTGGCTGGGCCCGTGGCCCCGCCCGCTGGCACCGCTTCTGCGCTGGCGGGTCGAAAGCCGTCGCCGACGCTGGCACGCGCGCGTGAACCAGCGGCGTACGCTGCAACAAACTTATCCGCAAGCGTCCCGCACCCCCGACCAGCAGCGCGAAATCGATAGTGCGGCCGAGCGGGTCAACCGGCTGGCCTTGGCCGAACCCGGTCGACCCACCTGGATGGGTGACCGTATTCACGCTCTCGAAGCCATCGCCGCCAACCGCTACGGGCTCGACCTGACCTTCGCCTGGCCACGCCTGTGGCTCGTGTCGCCCGACACCACCCGCACCGAGATCACCACGGCGAACGCTGCTTTCGCCGCCGCGACGGCCACCGGCACCTGGGCTTGGCCTTACCTTCTCCTAGGCACCCTGTGGTGGCCGGCGGCACTGATAGGCGTCGGTATCGGGACAACCGGATGGGTTCAAGCCCGTGCCGCCGTTGCTGACCTGACCATTCTGTCCAAAACCGCCCTCGACCTGCACGGCCGCGACCTCGCCACCGCCCTCGGTGTCGCCGAACCCAACCGCACCGGCCCACTCACCCTCAGCGAAGGCCAACAACTCACCACCCTCATCCGCAAAGGACGCTAACCCCACCAAACCAGCCCATCCCACACCTCCGAACGCAGCGCCTCCGATCACCGCCGTCAACCACGAGGATGTAATGCGCGGTAATGCTGCTCTCCGGACGTTGTGATGTCACCGTTCTCAGAGTTCCCAGATCGGACGTCGGTCGTTGCAGGTGCGGACCAATCGAGCGCGTCCAAGAGGGCCGGGCAGTCAACTCCTGGACACAGCCCCTGCCCGCGTCGCTGTCCAACACGTGTGTCGACCTACCGCCCCGGGGATGTTCGAGCCATACAGGGGGCCTTATACGCATTGCCCCTGTTCAGGATCGAAATGCGTGCCTGGCGGGCAATTGCGCTCGTAGGCGTATGAGTGGGCGACGCACGACATGAACTTGGTGGTGTCGCCGTCCGGATGCGGGTAATTGCCGTCCTCCTTGCCCGAACAGTCGTACCAGTCGACCAAACGATCCTCATCAGGCATGGTAGGTGTCCCTTCTCAGTGCTGGTGTGGGGTCACTCCATCAGAGCACGCAAACAGCCTTCGGTGTCGGGCTTCTACGTGAATTACCCTCTCCAAGTTACGGTTACGATCGACCGACCACGCTACAGGTAGCCAATGCAGCTGGATGCGGGTTCGCGACTGCACCTTCTGCGATCCGCGGGGCCACCTGATCCCCATACAGGAGCTGCGCTGAACCGACTCCCGACCGGGATCCAGCGCGGGCGTGACGGCCAAGCGCCAGCCGCAAACGTCGAGCCAGGAACAAACGTCCTGACATGCCGCGATCCGCGCGTTCGGCCGCGCACAGCCATTGGCCAGCAGTCGATCTCGGGAACGTCCGCATCTGCCGATGTGCGGTAGCCCGTCGCCGACGGTCTCGAGCGGGCGCTTCGGCCGCTGCCCGGTCGGGCTACGGCGTTCGGTTCACGGATGCATTCGTGAACCTTTGAGTATCTTGTCCACGACGTTGCGCGGTCCGTACACGGCGATGCCGACGAGGTCCAGGCCGTCGGTGCCGACCGCCCGCACCGCGGCCCGGTTGTCCCGGTCGTTTCCGGTGGTGAACAGATCGGAGGTGAACACCGCCGTCCGCAGCCCCTGCGCCAGTGCCCTGCCGTGCGCGCCGCGCAGCACCTCCTTGGTGCCCTCGAAGACGAGCACCGGCTGCCGGAACATCGGAAGGTAGATCGTTGCGTCCGCGTCCTCGTACGGTTCCCCGATCACCTCCGGCTGTGCCGTGCCCAGACCACTGACCAGAAATGCCGTCACATTCAGCCGCTGCCAGGTCTGTAGGTCCGCGCGCAGCAGTACCGCGAGCTTGGTGTCGAATCGCACGTTCTCCATGCCGATGACTCTCCCGCCATCCGGCCCGCCGAGGCTTGTACGATCCTGGCATGGTTGCCGGCGGCGCAGTCGAGCAGGTCAGGGCCTGGCAGCCGGGGGTGCCAGGTATCGTCGAAGTCTTTCATGCCCGTTTCATCGGGCACGTCTACCCGATGCACGCCCACAATTCCTGGACGCTGCTGATCGTCGACGATGGGGCGGTCCGCTACGACCTCGACCGTCACGAACACGGGGTCCTCGGCTCCGTGGTCTCGCTGCTTCCGCCGCATGTTCCGCACAACGGCCAGGCCGCGACCGCGCACGGGTTCCGCAAGCGTGTTCTGTACCTCGACCATGCCCATCTCCCCGAGGCGATGATCGGTTGCGCCGTCGACACTCCCACCTTCACCGACCCACTGCTGCACCGCCGCATCCGCCAGCTGCACGCGGCACTCACCCACCTCGGCGAGGAACTAGAGGCCGCCAGCCGCCTCGCTCTCATCCACGACCGGCTCCGCGACCTGCTGCGCGGCACCGATCCGCCGTCTCGGCGCGCCGATCCTGGGTTGGCCCACCGCCTGCGAGAACTGCTCGATTCCCGTACCACCGAAGGCATTTCCCTCACCGAGGCCGCGGTCGTATTGCACGCCGATCCCACCCACCTCATTCGCGCGTTCAGCCGCGAGTTCGGGATGCCACCGCACCAGTATCTGATCTCCCGCCGGGTTGATCTTGCCCGCCCGCTGTTGCTGGGCGGCATGCCCGCGCGAGACGTGGCCGCCGCCACTGGTTTTCATGACCAACCGCACCTAATCCGACACTTCAAACGCATTCTGGGCACGACGCCCGGGCAATATGCACGCAGCGCTGACGACCCCCACGCCCGGATGAACCTGCCGCACCAGTAGCGCGCCGGGCGTTCCGCCGAATATCCGCATCTGCCGCATACCGCGCTGATCGAACCGGTCGGAGCGGGGCAGGCGACCTGCAGGTGGCTGTATCGATTCGAGGCCGACCGAACGCACCGCGCCATGACGATGACCGCGCAGCGGCCCTTGCTCGGAGACCGACTCGGCTTCTCTGCGGATTTTTAGGTGCTCGATTGTGTAATGAGCCATCACCCAGGCGTTTCGAGGTCGTCGGCAGTCGTCTCGTCGAGAGAACCACGTCCGGGATCCCGGTCGCCGGCTGGCCCGGCGGGCTGTGCACGCTGCAGCACGGAAATGGTTCGGATAACTGCAGAAACACAACAAAACCACAGGCCGTTGACCTGTGGTTTTGCCATTTTGTGGGCCTAACCCTAATCAATCCGAACCACCCGACGGCCGAAGGGCCGACGCTCCGGATCAAGCCAGTAGGCGCACGCAGGGTGACATTGAAGGCATGACCTGCGGTTTTGGCGGTTCGCTGGTTATCAGCGCTCTTCGTGCACCCGCATGATCGGCGGCGCCGAAACACCCGACTCGATATGTCTCCCGGTTGTTACCAGCGGAAAACACTCGATAAGCGGCATGAGCGTGCGACGTGTGAGTTCGGAGCAACGGCAGGCCGGGATAAAAGACTTCTGGCGCCATGTTGTCGCCGTGGCCATGATGGCGAGGTGACTTCGTATCACTTGGCCGAGCCGCCGCTGTTCACTCGCCTGCGCGACGCCTCGAGCGTGCTGATCGCTGGGGCGGGCGGCGGATTCGATGTGTACGGTGGTCTGCCGCTCGCCGTGGCACTGGAAGGGCTGGGCAAAAAGGTGTATCTGGCGAACCTGTCGTTCAGCGACCTGCGCCGGACCCCGCTTGAAGACTGGCTGGTGCCGGGAGTCGCCGCCGTTAATCCCGAGACCATCGGCAATGATGATTACTTCCCCGAACGCAGCCTGGCGCGATGGCTGGCAATCACTGGTCGCGAGCCGGTCGTGTACGCGTTCCCCAAATCCGGTGTCCGGCCCTTACGCGCGGCCTATACCGCGCTTGTTGAGCAGCTCGACGTGGACGCCCTCGTGCTGGTGGATGGTGGCACAGACATCCTGTTGCGCGGCGACGAGACCGGCCTGGGCACTCCGCAGGAGGACATGACCAGCCTCGCGGCCGTGGCAGGGCTGGACAGCATCGCCCGATTGGTGGTGTCGGTCGGTTTCGGCGTTGACGCCTATCACGGCGTCTGTCACGCACATGTGCTCGAGAATCTCGCGGCGCTGCAACGGCAGAACGCGTTCCTCGGAGCACTCTCCATACCGCTGGACAGCCCGGAAGGCGCGGCCTATCTCGCCGCAGTCGCCCACTCATTGGCCGAAACACCTTTGCGCCCAAGCATTGTCCACTCCCAGATCACCAGCGCGTTGCGCGGGGAATTCGGCGATGTCCAAGCCACCGACCGCACCCGCGGCACAGAACTGTTCGTGAACCCGCTCATGGCGATGTACTTGGCCGTCGATCTCCCGGCACTGGCGCGCACGGTCGAATACCTACCATTCCTCGAGCTGACCGATCACGCCTACCAGGTGGCGCAGGTAATCGAAGCCCACCTAACGTCGCGGCCCGGGCCCCGCCCTTCCAGACTCATTCCACACTGACCGGATCGATGACGGCAAAACCCGGCCGGAGTCGCCCTTCCCACCGGACACGTCCTGTCATCGGCATTACCGGGCATTCGGCTACTGTCGCCATGATCGATTCGCAGAACCGATCTGGAACATGTTCTCTCAGCGGTTCACCTGCCGTCGGTGGTCCCACGACTGGCAACCGGGTGGTCCCACAACGGGGGTGGCAAATGACAACCGACCACATCGGTGGCGCTCACCAAAACCCACTGCCATACAGGGGAAACCACGCACGGCAAACCGAAAGGGGACCCATCCCCGGGGAGAACACTGACACCCACGTCAACACCAAGACACGTCGACCCACGTCTACGTCAACACCCCAGTCAACAAAACCCGTTGACGAAAAAGCCACAGATCCGCGAAAACACACACTGACCTGCGACTTTACCTCATTACATCTGTGGGCGAAGGGGGACTTCAACACCCACCCCGCGAAGGCTGGGATTGATTTCTGTTCCCATGTTCGTAGCGCCCCGCCGAGGGCGCGACAACCTCGAGAAGGCCACGGTCGGCATCCAGAAAACCGACAAGTCGGCAGCCCTTGAACAGCTCATCAACACAATGTTGATCGCGGGAACCGTCCCCGATGACGATAATGCGCAACCCGCCCACACGATCGACACCGCTGCCGTCTCGCGTTTCATGCGGCATGGACAACGAACCCTCAGCGAACTCACCATGGTCGATCGGCCGTCGACAGCCTGCTACACATCGACACCTATCGGCCACCTTCGACATCATCCACATCGCAGGTGAGCAAGGACGACGCCTGAACATCCTGCAAGCACAAGCCATCCGGGAGGCACTGCAATGGTCGACCCAACAAACCCCATCCAACCCCACCGCGATACCGCCCGACCCGACACCCAGCCCACGCAGGACGACAACCCCGCCGCCGGTGAGCGGGAACTGATCGGTGACCCACAGTCCACGGTGACCATCGAAGACCTGATCGCCCGACTCACCCCCACCAACCCAAACCAGATCGCACCCATCATCCGCGCCGCCTTCGTCGGCAGGACCTCCACCGACGACAACCAAGACCCCACCCTCTCCATCCCCCGCCAAGTCACCACCTGCCAAGCCAAACTCGCAGGGTTGCCGATCCAAGTGGTGATCGTCGCCTACTACTGGGACATCGAAACCGGCCGCCTCGACCTCGACCAACGCGGACACGGCACCAGCCACGAAAAGTTCAACGTCCCCGTCCCGCGTGACGGCGGCATCACCGACCTCCTCACCGCCGCGGCCGCCGCACAGCCCGCCTTCGATGTCGTTATCGCCGAACAAATCTCACGCACCGCCCGCGACACCCGAGCATCCATCGAATTCGAACACCGGCTCAAACAGTGCGACATCCAACTCTGGTGCGCCAACGAACCCATCGACATCACTACCGGCGACCCCGCCGCCACCACCACCCTCGTACGCGGCATGAACCGCGCCATCGCCGACTGGTACGTCCGCAACCTCCTCGAACAATCCCGCGGCGGCACCGAACAACACATCAAAGCCGGCTACAACATCGGCAAAATCCCCCACGGCTACCAACCCCACCACATCCCACACCCAGTACCCGCCAAACGATCCCGAGGACTCCACAAAACCATCCTCATGATCGATGAGGACACCGCACCCACCATCCGCCAGATCTACACCTGGCGCATCACCGAACGACTCGGCTACACCCGCATCTGCGACCGACTCAACCAAGACATGGACCGCTACCCATCGCCTAACGGCGGACCCTGGTCCACCAGCACCATCTCCCACATCCTGCACAACCCCAAATACACCGGCTACCAGGTCTACAACCGCACCCGCAACAAAACCACACTCCACAAAAGCAAAACCAAACCCGCCAACCAATGGATCTGGTCACCCCAACCCGCACACCCCCCCATCATCACCATCGACCAATTCCACGCCGCCCAACACATCGCACCCGGCCGCGAACGCTCCCGCAGCGACCGAACACCCGGCGACCCCAACCCCCACCGCCAAACCAAACACGTCTACCCCCGGCTGCGCTCCTACATCACCTGTGTCCACTGCAAACACCGCATGTGCGGCAAAGCCGACGGCGGCGCCCGCACCTACTACTTCTGCCAACCCCGCACCAAAGCCTCACGACCCCCCGGACACCCCACCGGGATCTACCTCCCCGAACCCGAAATCCTCGCCGCCATCACCGAATTCTTCAACACCCACGTCCTCGGACCCCACCGCCGCGAACTACTCCTGACCTCACTCCAGACCACCGACACCGCACAAGCCGAAGAACACCAAACCCAAATCGACACCACCCAACGAACCCTCACCCGCATCGACAACACCCGGACACGACTCATCCGCAACCTCGGCATCTTCGACTACGACACCGACCGACACGTCATCGAAGACATCCGACAACAACTCCGCGACCTCGAAATCCAACACCACACCAAGGTGGCCGACCTCACCGAACTCACCAAAACCCAACCACCACAACCCCAACCAGCACTCGACCTCATCAACCAACTCCCCCAAACACAACTCGACCTCACCGAACTCCCCACACCACTCCTACGACAACTCCTCGACGCCTACGCCTTCACCACCACCTACAACCACCAAACCCACCACGCACACTTCACCATCCACATCACCGCACCAACCCTCGACCACATCAACCACCTCACCACCCACGCAGCCGACCCCACAACACCCGCAACCACACAAAACCCGCATCCCGCAAACTTGAGTTCTGTGCCGAATCCCGGACCTATACCGAAGATGTGGTGTGGCACGAGCCGGACCGAATTGCGAAGGGGCGCAAGGACCTCGAACGGCGCGCCGAAGAGTTGCGCGCCGAAAACCCGGACTGGGTCTTCCGACCCGTAGGCCCCGTGTCGGAGCTCGATGACATCGGCCACCTCGGCTTCCAGTACGGCCCTGCCGGCCAACCGCCGGTGGTCAGTGGTATGGACATCGCTCGTACCAAAGATGGCGTCATCATCGAGCTCTACACCATCGTCACCGAGATCCGTCAGCCGTCCTAGCTTGATGCCGAGGTGGCCAGACGAGACTTCTGCGGAGTGCACGAGTCGATGATCGCGACAACATCCACCGATGGACGCTCCTCGAGATTGCTTCGAACGCACCATAATAGCCGCTTATCGAGCGATCACCCGGCGGAGGTTGGCCGGCCAGCGGTGTGGCGCGGTTCGCGGCGCGATGTCGTGACCACGGACGAAGCATGAGGAAATGCCACCGAATGGAGACTGGCAACGCCCGCCACGACGTGAGACAAACCGGAAACGGCCAGGTCAGTCAGCTGGCGGTCCGCCGCGACTTTCAAGACCCTACACAAGAAACTATAGGGTTTCAAAATCGTGGCCAAATCTCACAATGTGTCCTGTGTCAGTGAATCTTGCTCTGTGTCAATGAATCTTGCTCATGTGGCCGGTTCTGCCAGTGCGGTTTGCTTGTTGTCTTGATCGTATCGGGCGGGATGGTGGCCGATGGTGCTGTCGGGCGGGCTCGACGAAGATGACCCAATCAACAGGCGGCGCCGCGGGCCGCGGGCAGTCTGTACTCGATGCATTGCGTCACCGGGCATCGGCCGCGACTGCGCTGCCGACCCTGCTGTGCTGTCGCGACGACCGTCGAAGTCACGCCATCCGGCACTGCGGCCGAGGGTGTCGCAACGGGGATCTGCTCAGGTGAGGGACTGGCTCGCTGCCCGTAGGTCTTCGAGGGCCGCCAGGGTGTACGGCGCCAGTGCGGCGTCATGGCGGGCTTGCAGCCACTGGGCGTAGCCCCGTTTAAACGCGAGGACGCCCAGCTCGCCCGCGAGGTGCGCGGTCGGGTCCGGCACCCCGCGGGCGCGGAGAGCGTCGGTCATGGCCGCCGCCAGACCCACGCTCTTGAGAGCATCACGCTCCTGGAGTTCACTGTTGGCGGCGATTGCAGCCTTCAGGCGTGGGCCGAGTTCACGGTTCATCGGGCCCATCGCGCTCGATGCGCGCTCGAGGCCGGCCGCGACCGCTTCGAGTGGGGTAGCGCTCTCGGGCGCCTCAGCGATCCCCTCGGCCAGCAGCTGGCTCAGCGTCTGTTGTCCGGCCGCCAGCAGGTCGCGCTTGTCGGGGAAGTACCGAAAGAAGGTGCTCTTCGTGACTCCGGCGCGTTCGGCGATCTGCGCAACCGTCGTGGCGTCATATCCCAGCTCGGTGAACAGGTCCACAGCAGCCACGACGAGCCGTTCGCGTGCCCCAGGTTCCCATCGCGCCATCAGACCATAATAGGTGATGGGACTGTTGTCTCATCCCTCTGCTACAGTGATGAGACACTAGTCCCATCACTTTCGAGGGAGAAACATGCACGTCTTCATCACCGGCGGCACCGGCCTGATCGGCTCGGCTGTCGTTGCCGAACTGCTCGGCAACGGCCACACCGTCCTCGCGCTCGCCCGCTCCGACTCCTCCGCGGCGGCCCTCGAGACCGCCGGCGCCGAGCCGATTCGTGGCGACCTCGCCGATCTGCGCACGCTCCGCGCCGGTGCCGCCCGGGCCGACGGTGTGATCCACCTGGCCTTCAGCAACGACTTCAGTAGCCCGGCCGCTCTCGCGGAGGGAGTCGCCGAGGAGAGCGCCGCTCTTGTGGCCCTGGGCGAGGAGTTCGTCGACAGCGACCGTCCATTCATCACGGTCTCGGGCACGCCGTGGGTGCCGGGCCGCGTCTCCACCGAGGCCGACCCGCTGCCGACCGACGGACCCGTCGGCGGTCGCAGCCGCTCTGTCATGTCGGTCCTGGACCTGGCCTCGCGCGGCGTCCGGAGCGCGGCCGTACGCATGCCGCGCACGGTGCACAACGAGGGCAAGGGCGGATTCGCCGGCGTGCTGACCGACGCCGCGCGCCGCAATGGAGTGTCCGGCTACCCGAGCGACGGCACCCAGCGCTGGCCGGCCGTGCATGCGCTCGACGCGGCCGCACTCTTCCGGCTGGTCCTCGAGAAGGCGCCGGCCGGGACCGCGTGGCACGCCGTGGCCGACCAGGGCGACGCCGTGCGTGACATCGCGGCGGTCATCGGTCGCAGGCTCGGGGTTGCGGTGGAAGCCGTGCCGCAACAGATGTTCGGCCCTCTCGGCCCGATCTTCGCGACCGATCAGCCCTCGTCGAGTGCCCACACCCGACAGACGCTCGGCTGGCAGCCCAGGCACCCGAGCCTTCTCGAAGACCTGGAGAACATCCAGCCCTGATCGGCCGGTAGCAGCCCGGCGCTCGGAGTGGGCAAGAAAGCACTCTCCAGACCATCAACCAGCGCCGGACATCGGCACCGACCACGACGCCTACACACGCGCAGCGAAATACCCCGACGCCATCGTGCTCGTTCCAGGGATCCTCAACGCCGCGAAATCGAGCAAGATCCAATGGCGAAATCACCCGATCCCAGAGCACCCCCGCAACCTTGACCAGCACCCGGTTCGCCACTCAAAATTCCTCACCGCAGGACGCCCACCTCGAGGACAATTCGCTGGCACAGGACACAATGATTGGCCACGACTTGGCCAGTTGGCCATGATTTTGAGATTCCGTTCCGTCCGCGGGCCCCATTGGAGGATTATTTTCGCTAGTTGCGGTCCAGGGCAGGAGGATTCGCGTTGACGAATGCGTGACGTCGCGAGTACCGAAGTCTTTGCGGTCCGTCACCAGCGATGATGTGCAGTTGGCGTTCCGCCGCGCCGCGCCGGCTATCAGCGTGAGCCACCCGCAGTCTATGCCGGGTCGATAAGCCGTCCGTCGACGACCAGTCCTCCGGACTGTTTAACGATGCGCGCGAACGGCACGACCTCCATCGAGACGATGCCCTCGAGTGCGCCCGCGCGTCCGGTCGTGAACTCGTAGAGATGGGAGAGATCGCGGCAGGCCACCGACGCCATCAGGTTGTCGCGTCCCGACATCGCGGCGACGAACCCCACCTCTGGCAGCCGGGCAAGCGCCTCGCCGACCTCCCGCAAGCGTGCCGGGGTGACGGCGAAATGGATCTGGGCCCAGGCGGTATAGCCGAAAACCTCATGCACAAGATCCACGTCGATGACGAGAGTCCGAGTCCGTATCAGACTGGCGAGACGCCGGGCGGCCCGCCCCTCGCTGATCCCGGCGGCCTCCGCCAGCCGCGCCGTGGTGGCGCGACCGTCGGCTGCCAGGACGTCGAAGAGTGCGGAGTCGTACGGCTGGAACGGAACGGGGGCCACACCCGCCCCGGGCACATCGTCGTCGGCGAGCTGCGCGACCTCCTCGGATGTCAGTAGCCCGTCGAGTTCGGACCAGCCCCTGGGACTGAGCCCCAGGAAGACATGGAGTACGACGCTGGCGTCGATGCCGAGCACATGGGCCGATCGCGGCAGGCTGCGCGTGAGCAGCAGGTCACGCCGCTCCGCAGACAGCGACCGGACCGAGAACGAGACCTCCGAACCAGCAGCCGTCACACCTACCCAGGCAATGTCGTCGCGGGCCGCGAGCGCCATCGCCAACGACTCCGACGCGTCCGGTCGACAGCGGACCCTCACCTGCCAGAACTGATACCCGACCGCCATCGGGTTGACCATGCCGAAGATCCGCAGGATCCCCGCCCGGCGCAGCCTGCGATAGCGCCGGGCGGCGGTCCTCTCGTGGGTCCCGACCACGTCGGCGAGCGTGGCGAAGCTGGCCCGAGGCGCCAGTTGTAGGGCACGGACGAGTCGTAGATCGTCGACCTCCATCGTTCCCCTTCGTGTCGGATTCAGCTATCGGTATCCGCATCTTGTGACAGAAAACCACACCCATGCCCGTCTCAGCGCATCCGACGAGTCACAGACCACCTACAACGGTCATAACCCCGGCGACAGCCTGGGAAATCCGCACCGAACTCCGAAGGAACATCGTCGTGACCGTCCAGCTCAACCACACCATCGTCCGCTGTTCCGACAAGCACGCATCGTCCCGGTTCTACGCCGACATCCTCGGGCTGCCGGCCCCCGTGAGCGTCGGGCCGTTCGTCGTCGTCCAGGTCGACAACGACGTCTCACTCGACTTCGCCGACGGTCGCGGGACCCCGCATCCGCAGCACTACGCCTTCCTGGTCCCCGATGCGGAGTTCGATGCCATCCACGCCCGCATCCGCGAACGCGGTCTCACCTGGTGGGCCGACCCGCGGCACACCGTCGAGGACGAGATCAACACCAACGACGGTGGCCGCGGGCTGTATTGGGACGACCCCGACGGGCACGGCCTGGAGATCATTACGGTGCCCTACGGGAGCCGAGTCGAGCAGGTCGGCGACGACTTCTTCGCCGACCCGCACGCGTATTACCGCCGCTGGCGAGAACACGGTCCGGCCCATCGGATCCGGTTCCGCCGGGGAGTTCCCAGTTGGGTGATCATCGGCTACGCCGAAGGGCGGGCCGCGCTCGCAGACCCCCGGCTGCGTAAAAGCTACGAGAGCATCAGGGAGATATTCCGCACCAAGGATCCGCAGGCGCTACAAGATCAGAACTCACCGGCACTGATGGGCCACATGCTCAACACCGATCCGCCCGACCACACTCGACTGCGTAAGTTGGTGAACAAGGCGTTCACTCCGCGCCGGTTGGCAGCTTTGCGCCCGCGTATCGAAGAAATCACCACCGCGCTGATCGATGCCATGGCCGGCCGCGACGAGGCCGATCTGATCCAGGATTTCGCGCAACCGCTGCCGGTGATGGTGATCTGCGAGCTGCTCGGCGTGCCATTCAGCGATCGGGAGGCGTTCCAGTCCTGGGCGAAGATACTGATCGGCGACGGGGCCGAGATGGATGAACACACCCGGGCGAGCGCCGAGATGTCGCTGTACCTGCAGGGCCTGGTGACAGCGAAACGCGAACAGCCCGGCGAGGATCTGCTCTCCGGCCTGGTTCAGGCGCGCGACGACGGCGACGAGCTCAACGACCGCGAGCTGGTGTCGATGGCGTTCCTGCTACTGGTCGCCGGGCACGAGACCACCGTCAACCTCATCGGCAACGGCACCTATGCATTGCTGCGTAACAAGTCTCAGTTCGACGCCCTGCGCGAAGATCGGTCCGCGATACCGGCCGCGGTCGAAGAGTTCCTCCGCTTCGACGGCCCGGTGGGGTGGGCGACGCCTCGCTACACCGACGAACCGGTCCGCATCGGTGACACCGACATCCCCGCCGGGGAGATCGTCTACATCGCCCTGGCCGCCGCCAATCACGATCCGGCCCGCTATCGCGGCGCAGACGACCTGGACATCACCACGGATGCCTCCAGGCACTTGGCATTCGGACACGGCATCCACTTCTGCGTCGGCGCCCCGCTGGCACGCTTGGAGGCCCAAATCGCGTTCGCCGCGCTGCTGGACCGCTTCCCGCACCTGTCACTTGCCGACGCGGGCTTCACGCCCGACTGGCAGATCAGCACCATCATCCGCGGCCTCGCCGAACTGCCGGTCCGGTTGCGGTAGACGAGATTCGATCGTGCGCCGATCTCCGTCGTTGGGCATCGGCTGCGATCCTCGCGCGGGCGTCAAGGTCATGCACCGACCGGGAGAGAGCGCAGACGATGACGCGCGGGCTCGCCCACGCCAAGCAGGTGCTCTCTCGAGCAGCCGGATCGAACCGAAGAAATGCCATCGAACTGAGACAAGCACCGCTGGCCACTGCGTGAGACAAACCAGAAAAGGCCAGGTCAATCAGCTGGCGGCCCGCCACGACTTTCGAGATCCTACAAGGGATGTAGGGTCTCGGAAGTCGTGGCCACGGTCTCGAGCCCGTGGCCACTGGGCGGTCAATTGGACCATCCAGCCTGAGATTTCGCAGGTCAACGCGGCGGCTATCAGCCGAATGACCGTGTGCAGCCCGAGGATTGGCCATCGAAGTGAGACGGACGGCCGTGGCCAGGCCGTGAGACAGCGCTGAAGTACCAGGTCAGCGCAGTGGCAGTGACCATCGGTGACGACACCCTACAAGGGAGGTTGCCAAGCCCGGCCCGATTTTTCGGACCGGGCTTGATTCATCTCTGGATGTCACAGGCTGGGCCCGGTGGCTTGGATCCACTAGCGATGATCGCGAAGTGGCGGTTGAGGTCCGGTGAAGTCGGTGGAACCGATCGCCGGCTCCGCGCGTCAAAGTATCAGTGAATAGGGAAAAAGACCTTGGCGTCCCATCGCCGTCATTGCCGGCCTGAGGCGCCTGGCTACCTCGGGGCAATCTTCACATAAGCGCCGTAGAGGCGTTTCCGTCACCTGCGTCTTTCGGTTGTCGTTGGCCGCCAACGTCTATTCTTTGACGAATCCCGCTGGGCGAAGCAGGAATTCGCCGATGCGACTCAGTCGATCCGGGACCGCCATCAACGTGCCGTCAGCCCATCGGCCCGACCGATCCCAATACTCCCTTCTACAGGGTTCTGGCGAGTCCCCGATATCGAGTCCGCTCGGTATTCGAGCAGGGTCGGGGTGGTGGGTGTGGCTGCAGCGGGCAGCGCTCTGGGCCGGCGTCAGATAACGAGTGGCGGTGTTGTGGTTGTGCTCGTTCTTGAAGTCGCCGATGACGACGCGGGCTTCCAGCAGGCTCGTCCAGTGGTTACGGTTGAAACACTGCGGCCCGCAGCCGCCGATTGAACGATTCGATGTAACCGTTGTTCCACGGCGTGCCCGGCGAAATGTAGGACAACCCCACGCGGTTGGCGCAGAACTGTTGCAGCGCTTGGGAAATCAGTTCAGGACCGTTGTGCATGCGCAGTGCCATCGGCGGACTGCCGCAGGCGGCGAACACTTTCTCCAACTCGGCGACGAGTCGTTCGGCGGTGATCGAGCGCTCCACGATGTCCAGCAGCGACTCGCGGGTGTGCTCATCGATCATCGAGGCGATCTTCACCGCCTTGCCGTCGACGAAGACGTGCAAGGAGAAATGCACGGCATCCCGCGAGCCGTGTCAGTTCGCGGGATGCCGTACGAGGTGTGGACGACCGGCCCGCGGGCCGGTCATCGCGCCCTGATCAGGCCAGGTCGAACCGGTCGAGGTTCATCACCTTGTCCCACGCAGCGATGAAGTCCCGGACGAACTTCTGCTTCGAGTCGTCGGTGGCATAGACCTCCGCGAGAGCGCGCAGCTGCGAGTTCGACCCGAAGACCAGGTCGACACGGCTGCCGGTCCACGTGACCTCTCCGGTGGTGCGATCCTTGCCTGCGTAGGTCCCGTCGTCGGCCGACGACGGCTCCCACTTCGTGCCCATGTCGAGCAGGTTCACGAAGAAGTCGTTGGTCAACGACTCGGGTGTCGAGGTGAACACGCCCAGCGACGACTGCTTGTGGTTCGCGCCCAGCACGCGCAAGCCACCAACGAGGACCGTCATCTCGGGAGCGCTCAGAGCCAGCAGGTTCGCCTTGTCGATCAGCAGGAACTCGGCCGGGAGCCGGCTGCCCTTCCCGAGGTAGTTGCGGAAACCGTCAGCATTCGGCTCGAGTGCGGAGAAGGACTCCACATCGGTCTGCTCCTGCGTGGTGTCCGTGCGTCCCGGCGTGAACGGCACCTCGACGTCGTGCCCGGCGTTCTTGGCGGCCTGCTCGACTGCCGCACATCCGCCCAGCACAACGAGATCCGCGAACGACACCCTCGTGTCCCCGGTCTGGGCGGAGTTGAAGGACTCCTGGATCCCCTCCAGGGTGCGCACCACCTGCGCGAGCTCGTCGGGGTTGTTGACCTCCCACCCGCTTTGCGGCTCGAGGCGAATACGCCCACCGTTGGCACCGCCACGCTTGTCGCTGCCGCGGAACGACGACGCCGCTGCCCACGCAGTGGAGACAAGCTGCGGCACGGTCAGACCCGACGACAGGATCCGGCTCTTGAGGGTGGCGATGTCGTCTGCCCCGATGAGCTCGTACGTCACCGCAGGGACGGGGTCCTGCCAGAGCAGCGTCTCCTGCGGGACCAGCGGCCCGAGGTAGCGGACGATGGGCCCCATGTCGCGGTGGGTCAGCTTGTACCACGCCTTGGCGAACTCGTCCGCGAATTCGTCAGGGTGGTCGAGCCAGCGACGGGTGATCTGCTCATAGACGGGGTCGACTCGCAGCGAGAGGTCCGTTGTCAGCATCACCGGGGTGTGGGTCTTAGACAGGTCGTGGGCGTCAGGCACTGTGCCCGCCCCGGCGCCGTCCTCGGGGACCCACTGCCACGCCCCAGCGGGACTCTTGGTCTTCTCCCACTCGTAGCCATACAGGGTCTCCAGGAAGCTGTTGTCCCACGACCGCGGGGTGGGCGTCCAGGCACCCTCGAGGCCGCTCGTGATCGCGTCCTGGCCCACGCCACTGCCGAAGGAACTCTTCCAGCCGAGGCCCTGCTCCTCCAGCGGGGCGGCCTCGGGCTCGGGGCCGACGTGGTCGGCTGGGCCGGCGCCGTGAGTCTTGCCGAAGGTGTGGCCGCCGGCGATCAGCGCCGCTGTCTCGACGTCGTTCATGGCCATGCGGCGGAACGTCTCACGGATGTCGGTGGCCGCCGCGAGGGGGTCCGGGTTGCCGTTGGGCCCCTCCGGGTTCACGTAGATCAGACCCATCTGGACCGCGGCCAGGGGGTTCTCGAGGTCCCGGTCGCCGGTGTATCGCTCGTCGCCGAGCCACGTGTGCTCCGGACCCCAATAGACGTCCTCCTCGGGCTCCCACTGATCGACGCGGCCGCCCCCGAAGCCGAAGGTTTTGAAGCCCATCGACTCCAGCGCGCAGTTGCCCGCGAAGACGATCAGGTCGGCCCACGAGAGCTTCTTCCCGTACTTCTTCTTGACCGGCCACAGCAGGCGGCGAGCCTTGTCGAGGCTAGCGTTATCGGGCCAGCTGTTGAGCGGCGCGAACCGCTGCATGCCGGCCCCGGCACCGCCGCGGCCGTCGTTGATGCGGTAGGTGCCCGCGGCATGCCAGGCCATCCGGATGAAGAACGGTCCGTAGTGGCCGTAGTCGGCGGGCCACCACTCCTGCGAGGTCGTCATCACGTCCTCGATGTCCCGCTTCACCGCATCCAGAGCAAGGGTCTTGAATTCTGCGGCGTAGTCGAAGTCCTCGCCCATGGGATTGGCCACGGCGGGGTTCTTCTGGAGGATCTTCAGGTTGATCTGGTTCGGCCACCAGTCACGGTTACCTCCACCCTCAGCCGGGTACTTGAGGCGACCGGACGCAACGGGGCAACCGCTTTCCCCGGGTTCCGTGTTGGCCTCTCCGATGGGCGGGTGTTCCTCGGGCACGGCATTTCCTTTCGGCAGTGAGTGAATCGCGCTGTGATCACGGGTGTGATAGCGACGTGTGTGGTGTCGAGCAATCGGGGCACAGACCCCAATAGATGACCTCGGCCTCATCGAGGACGAAGCCGTTGTCGTCCGATGCGGTCAGGCAGGGTGCCTCGCCGACGGCACAGTCGACGTCGGCGATGACGCCGCACGACCGGCACACGAGGTGGTGGTGGTTGTCCCCGACCCGCGTTTCGTAGCGCGCCACGGAGCCCATCGGCTGGATGCGCCGGAGCAGACCCGCGGAAGTCAGTGCGCGCAGCACGTCGTACACGGCTTGATGGGACACCGCACCGAGAGTCTCGCGCACGAGACCGAGGATAGAGTCCGTATCGAAGTGAGGATGGTCATGCACCGCGGTCAGCACCGCTATCCGCGGTGCCGTCACACGCAGAGCAGCCCCGCGCAGCATGCGCTCGAAATCCGAAGGTGTGGACACATTCCGAAGTATGACTCATTCAAGTATCTGCCAGGCGCGATTCGGCGAAACCTTGTTCCTGCATCGCGTCGGAGTCGGGCAAACAGGACCCGGCTGCTGCATGCTGGCGGGTACGCACGGATTCCAGCTAGCGGAGAGCGATGATGGGTATCAGCGGCAATGACATGGGGTTCGCTCGAGCGCAATGCTGGAAGGCATTCAGATAGAGCCATCGAAAGAGAGCCACCATGCGAATCAGACTGACCTCCATCACAGCCGCATTGGCGGCGGGCGCTGCCGCGTTAGCTGTCGCTATCGCTCCGACTGCCGCGGCCGCTCCCCTTCCGGCGCCACCGGCAGTGAGCGCCGCCGCGCCGACGGCCGTGGCCGGCCATTTCGACCAGGTCCGTTTCGGCGGCTGGGGCCATCACGGCGGCTGGGGCGGGCGCGGGGGCTGGGGCTGGGGCGGGGACCGGGGCTGGGGCTGGGGCACCGGTAGCGCGTAAATGACCGCAGTCGCCTACGCGAAGTTGTGACAACTCGTGACATCGAGGCGGTCTAATGTTGGTATGAGATAGGCCCCTGATCGCGAGAGTGCTGATCAGGGGTTTTCTTCGTGCGAGCCCCCGGCAGGAATCGAACCGGCGGCCTTCTGCTCCGGAGACAGGGCCCCCGCTGGTTCTCGGAGTTTCCGGGTGGTTGTCCCGGTCTGGCGACCTGGCGACTCGGTCCGGCTGTGTGGTGATCGAATGCCGTCGACACCGAAGCGAGAAGTCGGAGCGTCGCATACCGAATAGGATCTCGGTGCTGGTGTTGAATCATGGTCAGCCTGCGGGGTCTGAAGTGCGGTGCGAGGCTCATAGCTGACAAAGAGGGCATCACGGAGATCAGACTTGCTGACTTTCTGCTGCTGGCTACTTGCTGGAGCCTTCCCGCTCGACGGTCTGCCAGTGCCCAGGTGCGAAGACAGCCACGGACTTCTTCTGGTTGTCGAGGATCTCCAGATGTCCGTCATGCAATTTGAGGTAATCCCCACTCTCATAGGTGCGCCGAGGTATGCCGGTTCCCACGGTGACTGTGTATGCCATAGGTGCAAGCGTTGCAGATGCGTTGCTGTCTCGCGGACAGATTGCCGATCCCGGTCGCCGCGTGCGGGAGCAGGATTTCCGCCAGCATGGGGTCGGCAGTTACGAGCGGCAGCGCCAGATCGGCCTTGCGGAAGGTGAGTTGGTCTGTGGGAGCGCCGAAATCGACCCGGCTGGACCCGAACGCCTCGACGAAGTGGCGGGCCCTCGAGGCGCGTTCTCACGCCGGCGCATCTGCACCGGATTGACCGCTGTACCCGTTTGCCAACCGGGCGCGCGCAGGCAAGCCGGCAAGTCCGACCTGTATTGACAGATCCCTGCCACGTCCTTCATCGCGGAGCGACCGCATATCGAAAGTCACTTCCTCTTCGGACTCCTCGGCAAGCGCGAAGGTGAAGTTGGTGGTAAGCGCGTTCAGGTACGCACGGGCGAACCCCTCACCCAACGTGGCGCCGTCAGGAACAGATGGGCGCGCAGACCCAGGCTCCGGGGTCGTGCGTCAGCCCAACTCGCAGTGCGATATACGGGTCGTTCACTTCGTGCTCGACAAGTTCCCACATCCGCATGCTGCGGTCACTGGGCACAGCAGCCCTGCTGCTGGACAACATTCAGTCGGGTATCTCGGCTTCCAGGGCAAGCTGACGCTGCACCGGTTCGGCCAGACCTGCGTTGTCGAGGGCAAGCCTCGGCATCAGGACCGAATCCACCGCCTCCATACAAGCAATCCTGACTTGGAGACATTGGCGCATTCAGAGCGCACTTCGGCGCATTCGGTCCTTCTTCTCAACGCTCGCGGCGAGAATCATTTTGCAGACCCAGTGATCTTCGGCAACCCTACAGACCGCTGGTCTTCGGCGTGACGGTCAGGAAGGTGAGACGTTATGCGGCTGATCATGATCGACGATGACGCCGACAGCGGCGCTGCCTTGGCGCAGGGGCTCGAACTCTGCGGTCACCAGGTGGATCGCAAGCGTCGAGGCGCGGACCTACTCATCAGGCACCACGGCTATCACGCGGTCATACTCGACCTCAGCCTGCCGGATATGGATGGGCTTCAAGTGCTCCGCAAGCTACGTGAAGTCAGCTCGGTACCGGTCGTGATCCTTGCCGCGCACGCCGACGAACGATCGATCGTGCTCGGACTACGCAGCGGCGCCGACGACTACCTTGTGAAACCCGCACGCATCGCCGAGCTGGCAGCCCGGCTGGAAGCGGTCACGCGCCGTCGTACCGTCGCCACGGCCGCACCGGACAAGACCGTCGTAGCAGGCGATGTTCGAGTGGACCTGGCGGCACGGCGGGTCGAGGTGGCCGAACAACCGGTCCAGCTCACACGGCTGGAATTCGAGCTGTTGCGGATCCTGGTCGAGCGTCCGGGAATCGCAGTCAGCCATGAGCAATTGATGGACTGCGTCTGGGGCGACGCGTTCCTCGCGCTGTCGCCGACGTTATATGTCCACATGGCCTCGCTGCGCACCAAACTGAAGCGCCCCGGATTGATCACCAACATCCGCGGCTACGGCTACCGATGGGGACCAGATCCTTACGAGACTGGGACGAAGATGCTACGAGCGGGATAGGCGGTGACGTCGCCTGCGCTCGTCCAAGCGCACGAGACTGTGCCATGACATCGAATGATGTGGTCGGTGCACCGCTCGGTTACGGGGTCGAGCGGGGCCGGCTTTGCCGCTGCGGGAACCGGGCACACCCGTACAAGAGCACCCAACTGACCGTGCCGGTGCGGCTGAATACGAATGAGAACCCGTACCGGCCCGTCGCGGGCATTGATCGACGACATAGCCGAATCCGTTCGCGTCGAGGCCGCCGATCTGCACCGGGATGCAACCGCGTTGCGTACCGATCTGGCCGAATATCTGACGCGCCGAACAGGATTCGTCGTGGATCCCACCAATGTGTGGGCGGCCAACGAGCTCCAACGAGCTTCTGCAGCAATTACTTCAGGCGTTCGGCGGCCCCGGTCACCGCGCGCTCAATTTGCGCCGTCGTACTCGATGTACGAGATCATCGCCAAAGGCCTCGACACCCGAATGGGTGGAAGACCAACGCAAGGCGGACTTCTCCCTGGACATCGACTACTCCGCGGCAATGATCGCCGAACACCGCCCCGGCATCGTGTTCGTGACGAACCCACACAGCCCGACCGGCCACAGCCTGGGAATCGCCGAGTTGGAAGGCATCCTGAGTGCCGCACGGGAATCCTGGGGTGCGCCGTCGCCAGCCGACAGCCGCCGGGCGTGATCGGGTGGCAATCAGCTTGTCGATGCGCCGGATCCCCGCCAGTGAGTTCGCTTCCGGCCTCAGCGCAAGGTGGCCGGCAGCGGGTCCCTCACCGTCCACGGAAGGGCACCCGCACCCAGATCCCCTTGTCCGCCCAGCAGTTGACGCCGCTCGCGGCCAGCGCGTCGTTCACGCCGCGGGTGTGGGCGGCGCGGATGTCATGGACCGTACGGCCGCTGGATCAGGGCACGATGAGTGCCTTAACCACACGCTGAGCTGCGACGTCCTCCAGCGCGACCTGTGCCTCGTCGAGGCTGTACTCCCTGCTGATGAGGTCGGTCCACGGAAAGATCCGCTTGTATCGGGCCATGACTTGGACCGCCCGGTACAAGTGACCCACGTCGCTGCCCCAGCAACCGCGAATGTCCAGGTGCTTCTGATTCAGGTCCAGATGCGGGTTAAAGGTCGTCTCACCGGCGTCGGTGTACTGACCGACGATCACGTACCGCCCCGAGTCCCGAGTGAGCCGCATGCCCTCGGGCACCGCCGAAGGCACTCCGGTCGCCTCGACCGTAACGTCGGCGCCGCGTCCTCCGCTCGCCTCCCGGACAGCCGCGATCCGCTCGTCGGGAGTCGTCGTGCCGATATCGATGACGGTGTCGGCACCGAACCGGGTCGCCGCGTCCAGTCTGACCTCCGGCCCCCCGACAACGATCACCGATCCGGCGCCGCGCAGCTGGGCGAGGACGGCGGCGCACAGGCCGACAGGGCCTGAGCCCTGGACTACGACGGTGTCGCCGAAGGCGATCTCGCCGAGCGTCACGGCGTGCAGGGCGGTCGGCATGCCGCAGCCTCCGGAGAGGAACTCGCGCCAGTCCAGTTCATCGGGCAGCGGAATCACGTGGACGCCCGGCTTCAGATAGATGTACTCCGCCCAACCGCCCAGCAGTCCGTCATCGGCCGAGAGCGTGACCCCGTACACCTTCCGCTCCGGGCAGCGGGTGGTTGCATGGCCGACGGTGCAGTACCAGCAACGCCCGCACGTCCCGTACACGTCGAGAAACGTCACGATCTGCCCGACCCGCAGCGGGGTTCCGGACACGTCCCGCGCGACCTCACCCGGGCCCAGCGCACTGATCCGTCCCGCGCTGACATGGCCGGGAACGATCGGGTACGGCACGCCCGCAAGCTGCCCCCTCCACAGGTGCGCGTCCGTGCCGCACACCTCGCTTCCGAGGGTTTGCAGCAGGATCGCACCCGGCTCCAGTTCGGGGCGGGCGAACGAGCGGAGTTCTAGCGGTGCGTTGGGTTCGGGCATGACAACGGCGGAGATCACGGCGATTCCTGTTCATTGACGCCCCCGCTGTCCCCGCGCGGGCGCACAACCTGAGGCTGGAGCTATCCTTCGGGACACCCATCCATCCTTCCGACACGTGAAACCTGAGCACCAGCTCATCTTGATGCTCAGAACTGCTCAGCCGCCAGATACGGTCACTTCGTCTGCAGGCTACGCTGCACGGCGACCGACGGCACGCGTGCCCGATGGTCACTCTTTCCCGCCGCTCACCACACAGGACATCCACCCAGCCCGACCGGGCTACAAGCGGAGATCCTTGTGGTAGATCACGAAGTCGCAGGGTGTGATCAGGTGAGGTGCCAGCTCCGGGTACGACTCCTCGATCGATCCCGTGCGCACCACCCCATAGCCGATGCGCCGGTACCACTGGGCCAGGAATTCCTTGGACGGATGCGACCACTCACGCGGCAGCAGCAACTCCAGTTGCATAACGCCCAGGCCGGAGTCCCGGCCGTGCTGTTCGGCGAACCACACCAGTTCCCGCCCGACGCCCGTGCTACGTCGTTGGGGTGCGGCGGCCAGCATGCCGAACTCGCAGACCCCGGTGCCGAGCTGTTGAACGCGAACACACCCGACGATCTCCTCATCTAGAGATATTGTCAAGACCTGTGGATCAGCAAGTTTCAGGCGACCTCCTCCGCCTCGGCTGATGACGGGCTGGTCGGTGTGTTCGGGGTGATGTCGGCGGGCCGTTCCAGGAGTTTGCCCTTGTGGAATACGGCCCCGGCCCGGACGAGTGCGACTAGGTGTGGGGCGTTGACGGCCCGCCAGCGCGTTTGAGCGGCCTCGATCAGCTTGAAGGCCATGGCGAGCCCGGCCGCGCGGGAACCCGGCCCCTTGGTGACCTTCGTCCTCAAACGCACTGTGGCGAAAGTACTTTCGATCGGGTTTGTGGTGCGTAGGTGGATCCAGTGTTCGGCCGGGTATTTGTAGAACTCGAGCAGCACGTCGGCGTCATCGACGATCTTGGCGACCGCTTTCGGGTATTTCGCGCCGTAGTCGATCTCGAAGGCCTTGATCGCGACTTGTGCCTTGTCAATGTCCTCGGCCATGTAGATTTCCTTCATCGCCGCCAACGCGCCAGGATGCGCCGACTTCGGCAGCGCTGCAAGGACATTCGCGGATTTGTGGAACCAGCAACGCTGCTCTCGGGTCAGGGGGAATACCTCACGCAGCGCCTTCCAGAATCCGAGCGCGCCGTCACCGACGGCGAGCACCGGCGCGGTCATGCCGCGGCGGCGGCAGTCACGCAGCAGATCGGCCCACGACTCGGTCGACTCGCGATAGCCGTCGGTCAATGCGACGAGCTCCTTGCGGCCGTCGGCGCGAACCCCGATCATCACCAGCAGGCATAGTTTCTGCTGGTCGAGCCGGATTTTGAGGTGGATGCCGTCGACCCACAGGTACACGTAGTCGGTGCCTGAGAGGTCGCGGGCGGCGAAGGTGCGGGCTTCGTCCTGCCACTGCGTCGTGAGCCGGGTGATCGAGGCCGCCGACAGGCCCGCGCCCGTGCCGAGGAACTGCTCCAACGCCGGCCCGAAATCGCCGCTGGACAGCCCATGCAGGTACAACAACGGCAGAACCTCCGTCATCTGCGGCGATTTTCGTGCCCACGCGGGCAGGATCGCCGAGGAAAACCGCTGCCGCTCACCGGATTCGGGGTCGACACGCTTGTCGTTGACACGCGGTGCCTTCACCGTCACCGCACCCGCGGCGGTCAGGACCTCCCGCTCGACGTGGTAGCCGTTGCGGACCACCAGCCGCCGGCCTTCGTCGTCGACCTGGTCGGCGAACCGCTCGATATAGGCCGCGACCTCGGCCTGCAACGCTGCGGCGAGCATCTTGCGGGCACCGTCGCGAACAATCTCATCGAGCAACGACCGGGCGCAGGACACACCGGGATCGTTGGACTCCGCCGCATCGTGAACTACCTTGAGCACCGGCGTACCTTCCCGCCAGCGTTGGCGCGCTGGACTTGATCAAATACCTATGGCTTCGTAGATCATCCGGGAAGGTACGCTTCCCGGCCATCCACAGGTCCTGATCATTTCTCCGTCGTCGCGCGCCTAGACCTCATCTAGGCGCGCGACGACGATCTTCCCAGCCCTGGTCAGTGCGGCGACCTCCTGCGCGGTGGTCCGCGTGGTGCCAGCGACCCACAGCCCCGACTCGGACACTTCGTAGACCTCATTGACCAGCGCCGTCACCGCACACATGAGGTCGAAGTTCTCAGCCTGGTCCGGGGACAGAGGTCCGATATGCAGAGTGGTGTCGCTGCTCATGACTATGTCTTTCGTTGAGGGCCCTCGGTGGCGAGGAAGTGACGCGCGCAAGAGTCCGGCGGTCGGCCTATCTTCTCGCAGGCCATTTGCCGCTCGCCCGGTGCTCACTTCCGTCCGGCCGATATTCGTCACGTCGGCTACGGTGGGTGGCAACTTGCGACTATGGCCGGATCGCGGCTTCCGATGCTGCGCCAGTTAGTCCGGCGACTGACTTTGGGTGGTTTGGTCCTGATCATGTGGTCCGCGTGCAGTGGTCCATTTGGTGTTCTCTTGCGAGACAAGACTTTCGACGCGTTCAGCCAGCACCAATCTACGATTCGAGCCGCTGTAGGGACCACTGCCGGCGAGGTAGAGGAACTTCTCATGTTTGAGCGATTCGGCAGTCGAACGATAAAGCAACCAGTTGGTGTGCCACTGGAACAGCTGTTGGGCGCCTTCGGCAACCACTACGACAGCAGCCAAGATCGCTGTAACGGCAGCCGGAGCGGCTAGAGCCGCGATGACAGGAACCGCTGCACCGACGGCGATTTGCGCGATCTTGACCCGCTTGTAAGCCTGTTGGGCGGCAATGCTTCTCGTGCTGTACCAATTCAGCTGGTCCGTCAGCCGCACCCATACCGGGTCCGCCTCGTCAGGGTTGCCGGCATTCCTCTCCGCCACCGCGACCATCTCCCTTTGCATCTGAACGCAAAGTGTAAGCAGCCAAGCGAGTGGCGGGGGTGGAGCCAGGGTCGGGGATGGGTTGGTGCCGGCGTCGCTCGAGTTCCTCGTTGACCTCGGACAGCTTGGCCCGCATCCGTTTCGTGATGGTCATGCGCTTCACCCAGAACCGCCCCTTCCGCGACAGACCACACATGTGTGTTAAGCCGAGGAAATCGAACGTCTCGGTTCTCCCAACGCCCCGGACTCGCCGGTGCCGAGCGGCGTGCCGCCCGAACTCGATGAGCCGCGTCTTCTCCGGATGCAGTTCCAACCCGAACTTCGCGAACCGTTCGCAAAGCTCGATCAGGAACCGCTGCGCGTCCTGCTCATACTCGAAACCCATGGGAAGTCGTCAGCGAAACGCACGGCGATCACGTCGCCCTGCGCGAAATGACTTCTCCACCACTGGACCCACAGGTCGAAGCATAATGCAGGTACACGTTCGCGAGCAACGGCGATACTACAAATGCTTCTCATCGAGGACAATATCGACGCACGGTGGCTGATCAGCGACGCCAAAATGCGCTGACAGTCGGGGCTAGATACGACGAAAGCCCCCAGCTTCAGCTGGGGGCTTTCGTGAATGATGTTCCGGCGGTGTCCTACTCTCCCACACCCTGTCGAGTGCAGTACCATCGGCGCTGGCAGGCTTAGCTTCCGGGTTCGGAATGGGACCGGGCGTTTCCCTGCCGCTATGGCCGCCGTAACTCTATGAAACTGTACACAGAGAGCACACACTCGAACTCCGGAGAGTGTCGCTGTGGTGCATCTGTATCTGTGTGTTGTTTCAGATACCGCACAGTGGACGCGTAGCTTCTTTGTTGGTAAGTCCTCGGCCGATTAGTACCAGTCACCTACACCCGTTACCGGGCTTCCAATTCTGGCCTATCAACCCCATGGTCTGTGGGGGGCCTTAACCACTCGAAGGTGGTGAGAAACCTCATCTTGGAACAGGCTTCCCGCTTAGATGCTTTCAGCGGTTATCCCTTCCGAACGTAGCTAACCAGCAGTGCTCCTGGCGGAACAACTGGCACACCAGAGGTTCGTCCGTCCCGGTCCTCTCGTACTAGGGACAGCCTTCCTCAAGTTTCTGACGCGCGCGGCGGATAGAGACCGAACTGTCTCACGACGTTCTAAACCCAGCTCGCGTGCCGCTTTAATGGGCGAACAGCCCAACCCTTGGGACCTACTCCAGCCCCAGGATGCGACGAGCCGACATCGAGGTGCCAAACCATCCCGTCGATATGGACTCTTGGGGAAGATCAGCCTGTTATCCCCGGGGTACCTTTTATCCGTTGAGCGACACCGCTTCCACTTGCCGGTGCCGGATCACTAGTCCCGACTTTCGTCCCTGCTCGACCTGTCAGTCTCACAGTCAAGCTCCCTTGTGCACTTGCACTCGACACCTGATTGCCAACCAGGCTGAGGGAACCTTTGGGCGCCTCCGTTACATTTTAGGAGGCAACCGCCCCAGTTAAACTACCCACCAGGCACTGTCCCTGAACCAGATCATGGTCCGAGGTTAGAGGTCCAATACGATCAGAGTGGTATTTCAACGATGACTCCACAAACACTGGCGTGTCCGCTTCACAGTCTCCCACCTATCCTACACAAACCGTACCGAACACCAATACCAAGCTATAGTGAAGGTCCCGGGGTCTTTTCGTCCTGCCGCGCGTAACGAGCATCTTTACTCGTAATGCAATTTCGCCGAGTCTGTGGTTGAGACAGCTGAGAAGTCGTTACGCCATTCGTGCAGGTCGGAACTTACCCGACAAGGAATTTCGCTACCTTAGGATGGTTATAGTTACCACCGCCGTTTACCGGGGCTTAAATTCTCAGCTTCGCGCCGAAGCGCTAACCGGTCCTCTTAACCTTCCGGCACCGGGCAGGCGTCAGTCCGTATACATCGTCTTACGACTTCGCACGGACCTGTGTTTTTAGTAAACAGTCGCTTCTCACTGGTCTCTGCGACCACCACCAGCTCACGGAGTAAATCCGGTCACCAGCGTTGGTCCCCCTTCTCCCGAAGTTACGGGGGCATTTTGCCGAGTTCCTTAACCACAGTTCTCTCGATCGCCTTAGTATTCTCTACCTGACCACCTGTGTCGGTTTGGGGTACGGGCCGTGTACCAACTCACTAGAGGCTTTTCTCGGCAGCATAGGATCACTGAATTCGCCTCAATCGGCTACGCATCACCTCTCAGGCTCATGCAACACGGATTTACCTATGTCACGCCCTACAGGCTTACACCAGTACAACCACTGACTGGCCCAGCTACCTTCCTGCGTCACCCCATCGCTTGACTACTACCAGCCGGGGTCTCGTGCAGCCCCTCACCCGAGACCCGAAGGTCTTCTCGGAGGTTTTGGACAATTAGCACAACTGATTCATCATGGGCGCGGATACACGGGTACGGGAATATCAACCCGTTGTCCATCGACTACGCCTGTCGGCCTCGCCTTAGGTCCCGACTCACCCTGGGCGGATTAACCTGGCCCAGGAACCCTTGGTCATTCGGCGGACGAGTTTCTCACTCGTCTTTCGCTACTCATGCCTGCATTCTCACTCCCACAGCCTCCACCACTGGATCACTCCGTGGCTTCCCTGGCTGCAGGACGCTCCCCTACCCATCCACACCACTGCACCACCCCCCGCAGGGAATGGCGGATGTATTGTGTGAATGCCGCGGCTTCGGCGGTGTACTTGAGCCCCGCTACATTGTCGGCGCAGGATCACTTGACCAGTGAGCTATTACGCACTCTTTCAAGGGTGGCTGCTTCTAAGCCAACCTCCTGGTTGTCTTCGCGACCCCACATCCTTTTCCACTTAGTACACGCTTAGGGGCCTTAGCCGGCGATCTGGGCTGTTTCCCTCTCGACTACGAAGCTTATCCCCCGCAGTCTCACTGCCGCGCTCTCACACACCGGCATTCGGAGTTTGGCTGATTTCGGTAAGCTTGTAGGCCCCCTAGACCATCCAGTAGCTCTACCTCCGGTGTGAAACACGCGACGCTGCACCTAAATGCATTTCGGGGAGAACCAGCTATCACGGAGTTTGATTGGCCTTTCACCCCTACCCACAGCTCATCCCCTCAGTTTTCAACCTAAGTGGGTTCGGGCCTCCACGACGTCTTACCGTCGCTTCACCCTGGCCATGGGTAGATCACTCCGCTTCGGGTCTAGAACACGCGACTGGAAACGCCCTATTCGGACTCGCTTTCGCTACGGCTACCCCACACGGGTTAACCTCGCCACATGCCACTAACTCGCAGGCTCATTCTTCAAAAGGCACGCCATCACCCACAACACACCAAAGTGCTCGCAGGCCCTGACGGATTGTAAGCGCACGGTTTCAGGTACTATTTCACTCCCCTCCCGGGGTACTTTTCACCTTTCCCTCACGGTACTAGTCCGCTATCGGTCACCAGGGAGTATTCAGGCTTACCGGGTGGTCCCGGCAGATTCACAGCAGATTTCACGGGCCCGCTGCTACTCGGGCATCATCCACGAGAGCCGTTGAGTTTTCGCCTACGGGATTCTCACCCTCTACGACAGGCCGTTCCAGACCCTTCGACTAACACAACGGTTTATGACTCCCGCCCAGACCGGCAGATCTGAGAAGAATGACCCCACTACCCCGTATAGACAACCCCTGCCGGGTATCACATCTACACGGTTTAGCCTCATCCGCTTTCGCTCGCCACTACTCACGGAATCACTATTGTTTTCTCTTCCTGTGGGTACTGAGATGTTTCACTTCCCCACGTTCCCTCCACACACCCTATATATTCAGATGCGGGTAACACGACATCACTCGTGCTGGGTTTCCCCATTCGGAAATCCTCGGATCTCAGCTCGGTTGACAGCTCCCCGAGGCTTATCGCAGCCTCCTACGTCCTTCATCGGCTCCTGGTGCCAAGGCATCCACCGTACGCTCTTAAACACTTACAAACAAAGATGCTCGCGTCCACTGTGCAGTTCTCAAACAACACACAAAACTGAACCTGACGCAACACCAGCCAGAACAACTGCCCTGCGGTATGACTGCGAATCCAGCCTTGTCGTTATCTTGCCTAAGAGGAAACACTCGCGTGTTCTCTCAGGACCCAACAGTGTGTCGATATATCCACCGCGATCGAAGACTCAGCTCCGACCACCCGCGATGAAACCTGCCAGCGTTCCACCCATGAGCATCCGCCGGACAACGTATGCGCCCGAAACGGTCTCTGCCACAGACGTTTACCCTCCCACCACCGTGGGTGTCCGTGGAGAAGTACTCCTTAGAAAGGAGGTGATCCAGCCGCACCTTCCGGTACGGCTACCTTGTTACGACTTCGTCCCAATCGCCAATCCCACCTTCGACGGCTCCCTCCCACAAGGGGTTAGGCCACCGGCTTCGGGTGTTACCGACTTTCATGACGTGACGGGCGGTGTGTACAAGGCCCGGGAACGTATTCACCGCAGCGTTGCTGATCTGCGATTACTAGCGACTCCAACTTCACGGGGTCGAGTTGCAGACCCCGATCCGAACTGAGACCAGCTTTAAGGGATTCGCTCCACCTCACGGTATCGCAGCCCTCTGTACCGGCCATTGTAGCATGTGTGAAGCCCTGGACATAAGGGGCATGATGACTTGACGTCGTCCCCACCTTCCTCCGAGTTGACCCCGGCAGTCTCTCACGAGTCCCCGCCATAACGCGCTGGCAACATAAGATAAGGGTTGCGCTCGTTGCGGGACTTAACCCAACATCTCACGACACGAGCTGACGACAGCCATGCACCACCTGTACACCGACCACAAGGGGGCCTACATCTCTGCAGGTTTCCGGTGTATGTCAAACCCAGGTAAGGTTCTTCGCGTTGCATCGAATTAATCCACATGCTCCGCCGCTTGTGCGGGCCCCCGTCAATTCCTTTGAGTTTTAGCCTTGCGGCCGTACTCCCCAGGCGGGGTACTTAATGCGTTAGCTACGGCACGGATCCCGTGGAAGGAAACCCACACCTAGTACCCACCGTTTACGGCGTGGACTACCAGGGTATCTAATCCTGTTCGCTACCCACGCTTTCGCTTCTCAGCGTCAGTTACTTCCCAGAGACCCGCCTTCGCCACCGGTGTTCCTCCTGATATCTGCGCATTTCACCGCTACACCAGGAATTCCAGTCTCCCCTGAAGTACTCAAGTCTGCCCGTATCGCCTGCAAGCTCACAGTTGAGCTGTGAGTTTTCACAGACGACGCGACAAACCGCCTACAAGCTCTTTACGCCCAGTAATTCCGGACAACGCTCGCACCCTACGTATTACCGCGGCTGCTGGCACGTAGTTGGCCGGTGCTTCTTCTACTCCTACCGTCACTCACGCTTCGTCGGAGTCGAAAGAGGTTTACAACCCGAAGGCCGTCATCCCTCACGCGGCGTCGCTGCATCAGGCTTTCGCCCATTGTGCAATATTCCCCACTGCTGCCTCCCGTAGGAGTCTGGGCCGTGTCTCAGTCCCAGTGTGGCCGGTCACCCTCTCAGGTCGGCTACCCGTCGTCGCCTTGGTAGGCCATTACCCCACCAACAAGCTGATAGGCCGCGGGCCCATCTCACACCGATAAATCTTTCCACCACCAGACATGCATCCAATGGTCATATCCGGTATTAGACCCAGTTTCCCAGGCTTATCCCGAAGTGCAAGGCAGATCACCCACGTGTTACTCACCCGTTCGCCGCTCGTGTACCCCGAAAGGCCTTACCGCTCGACTTGCATGTGTTAAGCACGCCGCCAGCGTTCGTCCTGAGCCAGGATCAAACTCTCCGTTGAAGACTCTCAACCACACCCCAAAAAGGATGCAATCAGAAATACCTAAACAAGAGTCCGAAAACCCAGCAAAACAAAACGCCAACAAAAAAAATTGCTGACAAAAATCCAACCTCACCAACCGGGGGGTATGAGAGGCCGGAACCAAAAAATATTTGGCACTGACATTCATCGACACACTATTGAGTTCTCAAAGAACACACGCACACACCACCAAACAAGTTTCACCCTGATTGATTCAGTGAGGCAACTTAACAAGCTTAGCCCAGCCCCGAACCCCGACGCAAACCAGGACCCCGACCGAACCAGTGTGACCGCCAGGCGCTCCTCGTACGACCTCGTTTCCCTCGCCTCTCGCTCAGCGTTTCCGCTTCGCTTCTCAGCTCCAGGTCGGTGTCCGTGTCGCTCTGACTCGAAGAACATTACGTGACGCTTCCGTGAATATGCAAATCGCCTGATTACCGGGGGTTTTGCATCTATTCCCGTTCGCGGAGCACAGCTGCAGGTGTCTGCCGAAACCTTTCCGGCACGCCGGGCTCCCGCCAAGCTCGCCCATCAGTCCTGCGGCCTCGATCAGACTCGACACTGAACAACCGCGCACCCGGTCCCGGAGGTGCGTTTCCGACTCAGCGCGCCAGTCCGCGAGATCGGCCCACTGTGGGTGCTTATAGAAGTGGACGCCCTATGGCTAGCACATCGTGCTCGCGCAGACGAGCCTGACCGCGACGTCGGACAGAACCGTCGCGTCCTTAATACCGTGCCAACCCGCTTGATCCCGTGCAGCGACAGTGCAGGCAGCCACAGGTATCTCCGCAGTTGCGGCGCTTGTCGCGAAGTCCTCCTCACCGAATCACCGCCCCTGCTCCGAGCACCCGCCTCAATACCTCTTCTCGGACAACCGGAGTGCGCACACACTCGTGCCGAATCCACTGCCGGCCACGATCCAGTCGTAGGTCCAACTCCCAGGGACCGATGCCCCGGCCCCGATAGGACCCCGCACGATGCATCCTCCACCCTTGCCGTTTCGGACGCTACGCGCGCGAGCCACGGCACCGCCATGCTCGAGGGCAAACGGGCCGTCGACGCCGTTGGCGCCTTCAAACAGGTGACCGCCGACCGGAACATCCTGGCGCACGGCGCGGCATGACCGCACTCTGACGAATCAGCCTGCCGCGCCGACCAATTCGTTCCGGTGCATCGCCCGTGTTGCCGCGCCGCGCGCCCGGAACTCCTGTGGCGGACAGCCTTTCCACCGCCGGAACGCACGGATGAACGACGCCGCCTCGGCGTAGCCCAGCCGCGCCGCTACCTGTTCGGTGGTCATATCGGTGTGGGTGAGCAGCTCTTCGGACATCATCAGCCGCACCTCGTCGACCAGGATTCGGAACGAGGTGCCCTCCTCCCGCAAGCGGCGCGAGAGCGTACGCGGACTCATGAAAAGCCTGGTGGCTATAGCCAATTGGTCGGAAATCTCGCCGGGGTTGCGCACCAGCAGGTCGCGGACCGAACCGGCGACCCCGGTCCGGGCGTGACGCGTGGTCAGCAGGTCACGGCAGAGTCGCTCGCAGGTGCCGCGCGCCAAGTCGTTGACTTGGGGCAGCGGGGCGTCGAGATAGGCGCTGTCGAAGGCGAGTTCGTTGAGCTCCGCATGGAATTCCGGTTCCAGGCCGAAGATCTCACGGTAGTGAGCAGTATCCGTCGGCGCGCCGTGCCGAAACCTGATGCTGCTCATGGGAATTCCTGCCGAGAACATGTCCTGGCAGATGGTGTTGATGCAGGTCATGATCCGCTCGGCGAGGAAGGCGCGCATATCCACCGGGATTTCCGAGTCGTCGAAGCACAAGCAAGCCCGACCACCCATTTCGTGGAAGGTGAGCTGGCCGAACACGAAAGTCAGGTCGGCATAGCGCAAGGCCACGTCGACCGCGTCACGCAGGGTCCGACTGCTGATCAGCGCGAGCCCCCACGCGCCATACAGCGACAGGTGGTGGCGACGGCCCGCCTCGACGCCCAGCCCTGGCTCGTCACCGAATCGAGCGAGCAGGTTGCGTAGCACCCGCAACTCCTCGCGTGCGGAAATCTCGGCACTAGGGTCGATTACCGCTTCGGGTAGCAGCGTCGTCCCCTCCAGACAGTCCGCGGCGGACATTCCGCGCTCCCCTGCCAATTGCACCAGCACATGCGCACTGGAGGTGCTGCGAAGTAGATCCCAATCGAACACGTGAACTGCACCCTCATCGAAGCAAGCTGTCTCAGTTGGCGAAACCTATCAATCCCCTCGTGGTCTCGTGGGCAAAACTGCCAAAGATTCCCGCGACGAAGGAATCGACACCGCGCACCACATTTTCCGGCACTCCCGAACGCGCCGCCAAGATCTTCGCCGACATCATCGACGTCGATCACCTGCTGCTCATGCAGATGATCCGCACCGTGGCCGCCGACCCGCGCCGCTACGACCTGACGGCGCTGGTGCGCGGTGGACCGGTTCGAGTTGCTCGTCAGCGCTGGGCGCGCCGGGGTCAGCGAGATCATGGTGGCCGAATTGCACGTGCTGCGTGTCGGTTCGCCGCGGTCGGGCAGAGCGCGTTTCTCAACCTGTTCAACTCGGTCGGCGACACCGGTCACTGCTGTCAGCCTGAAAGAGGGTCGATCGCAGCTGATGAACGTGACCATCGCCTTCCCGCGTAACCCGATCCACCTGGCCAACGACCTACAGCTACTCACTTCCGGGCGGTTCTTGCGCGAGCGGGTTATGCCGACGGTGCGGGACGGGCCGGCCGCCGCGAACCTCGACCCGGCCGAGTTCGCGGTGCTACCCGAAGCCATTGTCGCGGTGGGCAGTACCGACGAGGAACAGGAAGCAGCCGACGCGGCAACCCGCCGCCTGCTCGGATTCTACGGTTCCACCGCGTCGTACCGACCCGTGCTGGAACATCATGGCCGGGGCGATCTCCAACCCGAGCTGAACACCCTGTCGAAACAAGGGCGGTGGGCGGAAATGGGCGTGCTCATGATGATCCGCATCAACCTGAGCAATGTTTACGTCGACGATCAGGACAAAGCCCTGCGCTTCTACACCGAAGTGCTCGGCTTCGTAAAGAAGACGGAAATCCCACTCGGCGAAGCCAGCTGGCTGACCGTCGCCTCGCCACACGACCCGGACGGTGTCGAACTCGTGCTCGAACCCGATACCCATCCCGCGGTCGGCCGGTTCAAGAAAGCCCTTGTCGAGGACGGCATTCCGTACACGTCGTTCGCTGTCGACGATGTGCGCGCCGAGTACGACCGGCTGCACGCGCTCGGCGTTCGCTTCACCCAAGGGCCCTGGATAATGGGCCTGTCATTGTCGCGGTCCTCGATGACACCTGCGGCAACCTCATCCAGATCGCCCAGCAGACCACCTGAGCACCGGACGCTCGGTTGCGGCAGCGAAGGCTTCCCAAAGCGTCTCAGACGATCTGATCTGGGCGCAGTCACTTCGCGAGCCGCAGTAGCGCGGTGACGGAGGCGACCGTCCAGCCGATGTTCGCACCCGGCCGCGCCGCCAGATAGATGGCAATCCGCTCCACGTCCCAGCCGTGCGAATCGGCCAGGCCCGCGGCCAGGTGGCATAGATAAGCGGCGGATGGTGGGTTGCCGGGCAGGTCGGCACAGTGCCACGGGGCGGTGAATGTCAGGATCGGGTAGCCGTCATGGGTGCCTGCGCACACCAGCGTTTCGTAGCGACCGGGACCGAGGGCGGCGCGACCGGAGGTGATGGCCTCGGTGAGGTCCAGGTCGGTGCCGGGTTCGCGGTACATCTCCTGGGCTGCGATGTCGGAGAACTGATCGGTGGTGAGTAGATGGCCGCGGGCGGCGATTTCGCCGCGGGTGTCCGGGTCGTAGAAGGCGCGGCCGCCGGTCCACACCAGGGATTCCGTCGCGAAATACAGTTGGCCGGGGAGCGTGAGCGGGACCGACCGCACCGGGTCGGCGGGATTGCGGCAGCCGGGGAGGACAAGGGTGCCGCCTTCGGGGGTGCCGCCGAGGAGGTAGCACCGCAGCCGGGCCAGATGCATGTTCGACCCGTAGGCCGCATACCAGACCAGGTCGGTCATCGAGCCAGCCCAGTTATCGGGATCGGCCGCAGCGCTGGAACTATCGTCGTCGCTCGCACCCTCCCGACCATAGGCAGTCACCGTTCGCTTCGAGATCGGCGCGCGGTGCGATGGGCCCAGTCGTCGATCCGGTGCGGTGTCAGGCGCGACGAGCGACCGTCAGCACGTCCGCTACCAGCGCGGGCGGAACCAGCCCGCGGCGCACTGGGTGCTGTTCGGTGATGGTGAAGCCCGCGGCCACCAACTCGGCTTCTCCGCCAGCGGCCAGCGCGATGGCCACCGCCCCAATTTCAGCCTCGCGTCCAACGCCCGAGCAATCTGACCGAAATCCAGAACTCCAACCGCGAGTTGCGCGCGTGGCAACGCAGTGTCGGCACCACCAGCGAATCCCCGTCCACTACCAGTACACCGTCGAGGGACCGGCTCCCGTCGAGGGCGCCGCCGCCATCGAGACCGAACTCAACGGCGACCTGCAGACCCTGCTCTCCGGGCCGACCTGGGCGCCCTCCAGGCCCTTCGAGGTCTACGAATTCGGCGGCGTCAACCAATTCGCCCAAGCCCTCCGCATCGTCGACCCCTCCCTCGACAACGGCGAACAATCCTTCACCAACCGCTCCTCCGAAGGCATGTTCATCCGCCTGACCACTCTGGCCGCCGCCAACCGCCTCACCCTCCTAAGACCCGCCGCCACCGCTCCCTACCTCAACACCGAGGCACCGAGGGAGCAGCTGCCCAGCCCCGAAGGGCCAGCCGGGGGCGACCACTCCGTCGGCACCTCCGTCAGGTTCACGCTCTACTCACCCCGCATCGAAAAGTTGTTCCGGTGGTGAAGCTGTTGTCGGCCAGCACCTCCTTGAAGTCGGAAATCTTCCAAACCCGGTTGGCGACGAATCCGTGAAAAGGCGGCTCGACTACCGTTACAAGGTCCACTCCCATTGCCGAATGTTCGGATCGGCGCCGGGTGCTGTCGCCTGCCCACTCACCTTCGATCTTCGGATCAGCGGCGTGCGCACGCCGCGCATCTCGTGTCGAGGCGCTGAAGGTAGAGCGTGAGGGGTCTGTCCAGGTCGAAAGTGGGACAGAGCCGGAGAAATTTACAGACCCTTATATCCCGAGATATCGACGATGGAGACGTCCGAAATTCACCGGGGCATGTCATCGGTTGAGCAGGGCGCTGAGAGTTGTGAGAGCACCGGCCACGATCACCATGGCGATGACTACCGACCGGAACCGGGACGCGTCCATCCGGCGGGCCAGCCACAGTCCGGCGAGGTTTCCGACGACAGCGGCGCCGACGAACAGCGGCAGCCATGACCAGGGCATATCGCGGGGGATTCCGGCGCCGAACCACAGGATGGCCAGCGACAGGGTGTTGATGACGATGAAGTATCCGGCGAGATTCGCCATGAACGGCATCGGGGGTTGCCGTGCGCGCGTGAGCAGAAGTACGGGTGGCGGGCCGTTCAAAGACGTTGTCGTGCTGAGAAATCCGCCGATGGCTCCGGTCATCGCAAAGGCAGTGTCCGTCAGCGGGCGCGGAGCCGTCCGCGTCGGCACGGCCAGCCACAAACCGCACACCACGACCACCACACCGGCAGCGGGCTCCAGATAGTCGAGTGGAAGCATATTGATCGTCGCCGCGCCCAAACAGGCGCCCGGCATGCCTCCCACACCCAACAGGGCTACCTGCCGCCACGCCACATGCTCGCGCAATCGCACGGCTACAGTGACGCGGGTCAACAGACCGGCTACCAAGTTGATGACAACGACCACAGGCATATTCATCCCGGTCAGCAGCATCAGGGGCGTCGCGATCAAGGCCGTACCGAACCCGGTGGCGCCGCCGATCACGGAGCCGACAGCCAGACACACGACAGCTGTACCGATCACCATGCAGAATCTCCCTCGTCTCGTCGGCCCCAAGTGAACGCGGAGCCCAATACGCCAGGTCGGCCCCGGCGGCCTGGGCAGCCGACACCGACCGGCCGGGCACGATCGAGCCGGACGGCAGCAGCGGACCGTCGAACCATTCGCGAATCTCCTGGATCAGCGCGAACGGCGAATGGGTTCCCGCATGCCCGCCGGCTCCGGCGGCAACAGCGATGAGCCCGTCGCGGCTCGGGCGCCCAGCGAGGTGATCATGACAGGCACCTCGAATTCGGCGATCGTGGCAGGATCCTTGTCCAAGCGGTCGTTGCTCTTGTGGACGATCAGGTTGACCGCGTACGGCGCGGACGGGCGATCAGGTGATCGGCGTCGTGCTTGACCAGTTCGTCCGTAATGCGCGTGAGCCATTCGCACAGCACCGGCTGGGGGCGAGCGTTCAGAGATGGGAATGAGCCGACGATGCCGGAGGTGCACTGCGCGATGACGAGGTCGGGGCAGGACACGGTGAACATCGGTGATGCCACGATGGGCAGCCGTAGCCGGTCTTTCAGGATCGGCGGCACAGCCACAGTTCTCTCCTCGAATACTTGTTCGGCGCCATGGCCAGTGGCCGGTTGGCAGTGATCTGCCAATCGACAACCAACCGACAAGAATGCTTCTTCCCGAGAGCCGGATGGGGTCGGGCGCCACGCTCACACCCCCAGCGACCGCGAGATCACGCTCTTCATGACTTCACTTGTGCCGCCGAAGATTCGGGTAACGCGCGCGTCGGCGTACAGCCGGGAGATCGGGTACTCGCGCATGTAGCCGTAACCACCGTGTAGTTGGAGGCAGCGATCGATCACCCGCGCCTGGGTTTCGGTGCAGAACAGTTTCACTTTGGCCGCGTCGGCCGCGGTCAAGGTGCCGGCATCGACGGCGATGAGGGCTCGGTCGACGAGGGCCTGCGCCGCCTCGAGTTCGGTAGCGCATTCAGCGAGAACAAATTTGGTGTTCTGGAAGTCGGCGACCCGCTGACCGAAGACCTTGCGTTCCTTGACGTAGGCGATGGCAAGGTTGAGTGCCGCTGTGGCTGTAGCCTGCGCCGTTATCGCGATCGTCAGTCGTTCCCGGGGCAGGTTGTGGGTGAGCATCGAGAAGGCGGCGCCCTCCTCGCCGAGCAGATTGCGCGCGGGAACCCGCACGTTGTCGAACAGCAGCTCGGCTGTGTCCTGGGCTTTCAAGCCGAGCTTGTCGAGGTTCCGGCCGCGGGTAAAGCCCTCCATATCGGCTTCGACAACGAGCAGAGACAACCCGTCGCGGCGGTTGGCCGCGACCCGGGAGGTGCGTGCGACGACCACGATCAGATCGGCATTGATGCCGCCGGTGATGAAGGTCTTCGTGCCGTTGAGGATCCAGTCGTCGCCGTCGCGCACGGCCGTGGTGGCCATGCCGGCGAGATCCGATCCGGTGCCGGGTTCGGTCATGGCGATCGAGGACACCAGCGTGCCGTCGGCGAAACCGGGGAACCAGCGGTTGCGCTGCTCCTCGTTGGCATAGTCGAAGAAGTACGGCAGAACGGTGCTGAGGTGCACCTGCAGACCGCCGAGTGTGGCCGCCGCGTAGCCGGTCTCCTCGATGACGATGGCGTTGAACAGAAAACTGTCGACGCCGCCTCCGCCGAAGTCTTCGGGGATCTGCAGTCCGTTGATACCGATTTCGGCGGTCTTGACGAAAAGCTCGCGAGGTACGAGTCCGTCGGCTTCCCACTCGGGAATATTCGGAATCACCTCCTTGCCGATGAACTGGCGCACGGTGTCACGGAACGCTTCGTGGTCGGAGGTAAACAGATCGCGGTACATAAGAGTCCTTACCGGATTGTCGGAAAGCGGAGCCCGAAAAGCTCAGCCGCCGAATGTGTTCGAATGATCAGCGGGACGAGTAGACGACACCCGCCGTGGTGAGCTCGCCGACAGCGGTGGCGGGGTAGCCGAGTTCGGTGAGCAGTTCGACCGTGTGCTGCCCGAGAGCCGCAGCGGCGATATTCGAAGACTTGGGGATGCTCCCCAGCCGCCATGGGGAGCCCAGAGCGGTGTGCTCGACGCCCGTCACATCGGTGACGTGGATGAAAATGCCGGTCGCCGCGACATCCGGATTCTTGCGGACCTCGCCATAAGAGCTGATCCGCCCGGCCACGATGCCGTTCGAGGTCAGGAGCTCCATCGCTTTGTCACTGGTCATTTCGGCGAACGCGGCGCGGAGCTCGACCAGGAGCGCAGGACGGTTGCAGACCCGGAGGTCGTTGGTTTCGAAGCGGGGATCGTCGGCGAGGTCCCCTCGGCCCAGCAGGTGGCAGAGCCGATCGAAATGTGCTGCGGAGTAGGCGGATACGACAATGGCCCCATCGCGAGTGGACATGACGTCCGCTGCGGGGGCAACGGTCGGCTGACCATTGCCCTTTCGCATCGGTTCGCGGCCGGTCAGGAGATACTCGCCCCAATTCGGGCCTTGTAGGTGCACCGCGACTTCCAGCAGGGAGGTTTCGACAGTGTCACCTTCCCCGCTCCGCAAGCGCCGAATGTAGGCGCCGAGGATGGCTTGGGCGAACACATGCGCGGCGGCGGCGTCGACGACCGGAAATCCGACTCGTTGCGGTTCGCCGTCGGCTTCGCCGGTGACCCACATGATCCCGCTTTCGGCCTGGGCCGCGATATCCAGGCCCGCCCTGTTCTTCGAGGGACCGTTGAGCCCGAATCCACTGACGGTGGCGTAGATGCAGCCCGGATGTGCGGCGCGGACGGCATCGGCGCCAAGACCGAATGATTCCATTACGCCGGGTCGCAGATTCTGCACGACGATATCCGCTCGGGAGATAAGGTCCCAGGCAATCCGCTGTCCGCGTTTATCTTTCAGGTTTACGGCGATGCAGCGCTTGCCGCGGTTGTAGTTGCGCAGGATCGCTTCGCCGTACGCACCGATCAGCCGGCACGACTCACCATGTAGGGGTTCGACCTTGATGACCTCGGCGCCGAGGTCGACCAGAATCTGGGTGGCGGCCGGCGCCGCGATGTACTGTCCGAAATCGACGACGCAAACGCCGTCCAATGGTGCGGTCATGCAGCATTCTCCTGTTGACGCCTATGCAGAGATCGGCGGCTGATGGACTCAGTGCCCCGTAAAGGCGGGTGCACGCTTCTCCAAGAAGGCGGCAGTCGCCTCGTGTGCATCGCTCGAATGGAAACACCGCACCATCCGGTCCACCTCCGCGGGCAGGTAGTCCCGCAGCGTGGTGACCGGTGATTGCAGCAGGTTTTCCTTCATCGCCCGCAGCGCCAGCGGGGCCGAGGTGGCGAGGCGGTGTGCGAGCGCTTGCGTCGAATCGTGCAAAGACCGGTCCGGAGCAACGGAATTGATCAGCCCGATCTCGTATGCCCTTGTCGCCGTGATCTTTCCGGGCGTCAGGAACAGTTCGCGCGCGCGGCCCGCACCGAGCATGTTCGTCAGTAGCCACACGCCACCGAGATCGCCGGACAAGCCCGCGTTGACGAATGCGGTATTGAAAACCGCACGGTCAGAAGCGATCCGGAGATCCGCCGCGGCCGCCAGAGACAGGCCCGCACCCGCGCAAGCTCCGTCGATTGCCGCGATCGTCACCTGTGGCAAGTGGTACAGGTCGAGGAGGGTGTCGCAGACTTGACGCAGCCGAGCGGTATCCTCCGCAACCGAATCCCCTCGCAGTGTCTTCGACCCGGGCGGCGCCGACAGATCCGCGCCGACGCTGAAGTCGGAGCCCTCGCCCTTCAGGATCACTACCTGAATCTCCGCTGAGCGAGACAGCGTTGAGACGACAGAGCGCAAGCTCTCGAAGACGTCGAAGGACACCGCGTTGCGTCGACCAGGATTATCGATGACTACGGTCGCCGTGGCACCCTCGACGGTGAGATGAACTTGGCCGGGCATACGTCCTCCTCGACTGGCTGTGTAACCCGATGACAGGCCACAGAGCAATTGAAGGATCACTGAACGTATAAATCAAAGACCAAATTCCAACCGGATCGACCGCAATTTCCTATAGGTCGGTGTAGTGGCACGCCTTCGAGGATGGTCGGCACAAGGAAAAGTCCCTACGTATCGTCCTGCGCGGATTCCGACCGGCGGGTGCGCTTGCCCGAAGTGGAGGTTTCCGACGTCGGCGGCACCAGCGGCACGGCGTTTCGGGCATATGCGGCGACGATGCGATCATCGGTCGCCATCGCGATCTCCATCAGTGAACGCTCGGGGCTACGTCGCTTGTCCACCGTGGCGTACCACAGTCGCAGGTTCTTTTCGCCGATCTCGACGAAGGCTCGGGCGGCCGGTGACAGGGCGCTGTCGCGATGCAGCAGGACCAAAGGCCGCGACAATGCGGGAGTGGTCGTGCGGACAGTGGCGCCGCGCCGACGTGCCTCGATCGCCAGCCGGACCGGCAAAAGGGCGGCCCCCGCACCGGAAATGACCAGTGGCACGAGGGGCGTGTCGTCGTTGACCTCGACGACTACGGTGGGACGTAAACCATGGTCGGCAAGTTGATCGATGATGTCGCCCTGTCTGCCGCTGCGCGGCCGGACCACCACCAGCGGGATCCGTGTCAGCTCCTCGAGTGGCATCGGTTCGGGCAGGTCGGCCCCCGTTCCTGGCGGCAGCGCGACCGCAATGAGTTGATCGGCCAGGTGGCGCGACTGCAAACCTTCCCGCGAGATCATCGAGCCGCTGAAGCCCAGCTCGTAGTCGCCGGCTCGTGCTCGTTCGGCGATGGTCGTCGAATCCTCGAGCAAGTCGAGTCGCACGCTTACGCCAGGATTCGATCGTCGCAGAGCCCCGATCCATTCCGGCAGGAAGTCCCGGGCCATCCACGGGACGCACGCGATATCCAGACGGCCCCCGCTGAATCCATGGGCGATATCGCGTAGCAGCGATAGATCGCGCATCGCCTGGCGCGCCGGCCCCACGAGCGCTTCGCCTGCCGAGGTGAGGACCAACCCGCGGCCGACCCGGTGAAACAACTCGGTCCCCAGATCCTTCTCCAGCTTGCGGATCGTCTGAGACAGCGATGGCTGAGCCAGATGCAGCACGGCCGCTGCCCGTGTCACGGTGCCGTAGTCGACTACGGCCAGAAAACACTCCAGCTGCTGTTGCCGCAAGTTCATGCGAGCAGGGTATCCAGCGAATCATTGGAAATCGCACTGGATCCGATAAAAAATTGATCCTTGACCTATAGACCACTCCGGATCGTTAATAGCAGGGTCGCCTGTGAGATCCAGCTCACAAGGTGGCGCTCTGTAATCTTCCAAGCCTCGAGCGGGTTCCCAATCGCGAATGCGTGAGGTCGGGAAGCACTCAATGACCCTGACGATGGGAGCGATAGTGAAGCCCGAATTGCGCCGAACGGCGATGGGCATCTCGACACTGAAGGACAACCGCGATGCCCTCGACGAGCCGATGATCGTGGTGCCGCCGAAACCCGGTACCGCAGCAGGTAAACAAACAGGTCGGCGCCGGGTGCGGCCGTGGGTGATCACCGGCATGTTGCTGTTGTTCATGCTCGTCAATTTCGGCGACAAGGCCGTCCTCGGCCTGGCCGGTACGCACATCACCCACGACCTCGGTCTGTCGGCTAGCCAATTCGGGTTGATCTCGAGTTCGTTCTTCTTTCTGTTCAGCATTGCCGCGCTCGGCACGGGCTTCCTCGTCGATCGGGTCCCCACCACATGGGTGCTGCTGGCGATGGCGCTGATCTGGACGGTGACGCAGGTCCCGATGATCGGGACGGTCGGCTTCGGTGTGCTGATAGCAAGCCGCGTCGTGCTCGGCGCCGCGGAGGGCCCGGCATTTCCCGTGGCGAACCATGCCGCGCACAAGTGGTTTCCGAATACGGAGCGCAACCTGCCGACCGCACTGATCCTGACGGGGGCGCCGCTCGGCGTTATCGTCGGTGGCCCGGCATTGACCTGGGTGATCATGCATTACAGCTGGCATGCAGCGTTCGCCGTGCTGGCTCTGCTCGGGGTCGTGTGGTCTGCGGCATGGCTGATCATCGGCCGCGAGGGACCCGAGGCCGACACAGTTGCCGGCTCGACCGAACCCACTGCCAGCTCTGCCGAGCCCGGGGAGTCGGCGCGGCTGCCGTACTGGCGAATCATGTCCACCGGCACCTGGCTCGCCAGCGTGGTCGCCGGGTTCGCCGTGTACTGGAGCACGGCCATGCTGGTCTCCTGGCTGCCGCAGTATCTGGAGAAGGAACTCGGTTACAGCGCCACAACGACGGGGTTCCTCATCGTCCTGCCGTGGACCGCCGGGGCCCTGGGGCAGTTGAGTCAGGGCATGATCACCACCCGCCTGATGCGGAACGGGATATCCAGCCGCGTTGCCCGCGGAATTCTCGGCGGCGCATGCATTCTCGTAGCCGGCGTCGCGATGCTCGGATTCATTTTCGTGTCGGCCGGATGGCTGAAGATCGTGTGCATGACGATCGCCTTCAATTTCGGTGCGGTGATCTTCGGGGTATCGCAAACCGTGTGCGCGGAAATCTCCCCGGCGCGCCAGCGCGGCGGGGTGCTGGGTGCCTACGCGGCCGTGTACGCCACCTCGGGAATTATCGCTCCCTATTTGACAGGCAAGTTGATCGACGCCGCCGGCGCGCATACGGGCTTCACCGTGTCATTCCTGATCAGCGCGGTTCTGCTGCTGATCGGCGGGGTCATCGCCGTGCTGTTCATCCGTCCCGAACGCGACGGGCGCCTTCGGGACGCTGCGGCTCGGTAACGAAATTCCATGAAAACACTCCGCCTTCGTCTGAAATACGCTGCCTCATCGGCGCTGCGGTCCTCGCTCCGCTTGGCATCCTCGCCGGAGCCATCTTCGTCGGCGCCCCATCGCCATGGCGGCAGCGATCCAGTACTCCACGACCATCAACCCCCCATTTCCGAAGAAATGATATGAACTACGGCAACTGTCCGGCATCCAAGCAGCGATCGACCGTTGCGGGCGCTCCCGACGGCCGGGGCTCGAGCCGGCCTCCATGCGGTTCGACCTTCGATTCATCAACTCAACAGAGGGGGTGGCGTATACGGTCCTCGTGGACAGCGGCTATACCGATAGGTAGAACCGAATGGTCCGACCGAGTTTTGATCGTTGATTCCGACCACCCCCTCGGTGTGATCTAGACCATGTCGGATGTGCAGCGGATGCCCGCACTCGCCATCCGGACATCAGCACTGAGGAGAGCAGTATGGTGGCTTCCGTCCAACTGGCCAACATCGGCAGAGAGCCGGACAAGAAACAGCAAACTACGGCCAAGGCCTGGGGGCTGGTGCTGTTCCTGTTCTTCACGCTCTACTCGGAGAGTGTGGTCGGCGCCCTGTCGTCGATCCCGTATGCGGCCGCGGTCGTCGTGCTGCTGTCGGCGGGAGTGCTGTCGGGCCGGCTGCTGCGCAAGGGCCACAGTTCCCGGTTCGCCCGGGGCGGCGTCAGCGGTCTCTATCTGCTCGGTGGCGGCGTGGCGATGATCGCATTCACCCAGCTCGGCGCAGGTGTGCCGCAGTTGGTGTTGGTCACGCTGGCCTTCTCGGTGAACAGTGTCGCCTTCTCGGTCGCGTTCACCGGCGCCTCCGACTTCCTGCCGGCCCGGCAGCGAGTGGCGTTTTCTGCTGCATCATCGCCGCCTACAGCGTGGCCGGCATCATCGCACCGTATGCGCTGGGACTGCTGGTCGACCGTGCACCGATCCCGGCACAGGGGTACTCCACCGGATTTTTGGTTGTCGGGATCTTGGTCTGCGTGCTGGGCGTGATCGGTGCACTGATGCTGAACCCCGAGAAAGCGCGCGCCGACCTGGAACGACTCAGCGCCGCCATCGCGGCCCGGAAGGAACAGTGATATCGATGCATGGACCGTTGCACGGAATTCGGGTATTGGACTTCGGCCAGTACATCGCCGGCCCCAGCGCCGGCCAGACGCTGGGGGATCTGGGTGCCGACGTAGTGAAGGTGGAGCCCCTGCGGGGTGATCAGGCCCGCGCTGTGGGAACCTTCGGCCAGGCGATGGTGAATGCCTACAACCGCGACAAGCGCAGCCTCGCAATCGATCTGACTCGGCCGGAAGGTAAGGCGGTGCTGTACCGAATGCTCGCGCATACCGATGTGCTGATCCAGAACTTTCGCGCCGGCTCGGCCGAACGAATGGGCCTGGGCGTCGAGACGCTGCGCGCGATGTATCCACGGTTGATCTACGCCGGCGTCACCGGGTTCGGCGCCCACGGGCCTTCCCGGGAACGTCCGGGCCTGGACATCGCGGCGCAAGCTGAGTTCGGACTGATGCACGCCACCGGTCCCGCGGACGGCGGCCCGCAGCGTATCGGTTTCGCGGTAGCCGATGTCTCCGCGGCGAACGCGCTGGCCATGGGCATCCTGGCCGCGCTGTACGAGCGGCGTGAAACCGGGCGTGGTGCGCATGTGGAAACCTCGCTGATGGAGGCGGTGTTGGCGCTGCAGGCTGCGACGTGGGGCGAATATCAGCTCACGGGGGTTCCGTTGCGGCGCACGGGCAATGGACAGGCCAACGCGGCCCCCGCCGCCGACCTTATCGAGCTGGTCGACGGTGCCATCGTGCTGTCGGCATATACCGCCGACAAATGGGCGGCGTTGTGCACCTTGATCGAGCGGCCGGACATGATCGATGATCCGCGCTTCGCCGACAATCCGGCCCGGGTTCGCCATCGCGGCGAACTGCTCGCGGCGTTGAACGAAGCGTTCGCCAGTATGACCCGGGCCCAGGCGACCGGCCTGTTGCAGTCGGCCGGCATCGTTTGCGGCGCCGTCCGCGGTTTCGACGAGATCGCCGCGGACGCGGACGTGGCGGCCGCGGGTGTACTGGTGGATGTTACCGGCTCGGACGGCACCGAAATAACCGTTCCCGGAAGCGCTTTCACTATCGACGGCCATCGGCGAACCGAGTCGCGGGCCGCACCCACGGTAGGTGAGGACAGCGTGCGGATTCTGCGGGAAGTCGGCTACCACGACGAAGACATCACCGATCTGGTCAATCGCGGCGTGATCGCGGCACCGGCTCACGAACTATTGGAAAGGCAGCGCGCATGATCGACCCATCCGTCCGGAATCTGGATTTCGACGGCTATCTCGAGCGGATCGCCGAATTCACCGACGCCGAACTCATCCCTACCGAACCGGAGATGGTCGCGAAAGGGGCTGTGCCGCAGCACATCGTCGAACGGATGGCGCAGCTCGGGTTGTTCGGCATCTCCATTCCGCGCCGCTTCGGCGGGCTGGAGTGGTCGATGAGCCAGCAGGTCCGGCTGACGTTCGAATTCACGCGCGCCTCATGCGTGTACCGCTCGCGCTTCTCCACGGTGATCGGTTTGTGCTCGCAGGCCATCCTGGACCACGGCACCGAGGACCAGCGGCTGCGTCTGCTGCCGTCGATGGCCGCCGGTGAGCTGGTCACCGCCTTCGCTCTCACCGAGGAGGAGGCCGGATCCGACGCCGCACATCTGCACACCACCGCTACTCGACAGGGTGAGAATTACCTGATCGACGGCGCCAAGCGCTACATCACGAATGCCGCCTGGGCCGATGCGTTCCTGGTATTCGCCCGGACCGACCCGGACGAACCTGGCGCTCGCGGGATTTCGGCGTTGATCGTCGATGCGCAGGCACCGGGCGTGCACACCGCGCAGCCGGAGATGATGAACGGTCACGCCGAGGCGCCGGTGGGCGAGATCTCCTTCCGATCCACGCCGACACCCGCCGACAACCTGCTGGGCGGCGTAGTGGGCCGGGGCCTCACCCAGGCCCTGCGTGGCATCAACCACGCCCGCCTGCATGTGGCGGCCACGTGCGTCGGCCAGGCCACCCGGATGCTCGAGGAGACCACCGCCTATCTCAACGACCGCCACCAATTCGGCGGGCCCCTGTCAGAGCTGGGTGCGGTGCAGGCCGAACTCGGTCGCAGCTTCGCCGAACTGGAGGCCGGACGGTCGATGGTGCTCGACTGCGCGCACGCTTTCGACGCCGGCACCATTCCTCGCCATCGCATCGCTGCCGCGAAGTTGTACTGCTCGGAGATGGCGAGCCGGGTCGCGGACCGCTGCGTTCAACTGCTCGGCGGCGCGGGTATCGTCGGGCCGCATCCTGTGCCGCGGATGTGGCGCGACGTGCGTGCTCTGCGGATCTACGAGGGCTCCTCGCCGGTGCATGAGCGCAATCTCGCGAAGGCGATGATCAAGCAGGTTGGGGTCGATGGCACGCTGCCCGACACGTTCCGGGTGACGCGGCGGGATTCGGTGTAGCCGAACGGGAGCGAGAATGGAATTTCGGCAGCTCGAGTACTTCCTCGCAGTGGTCGATCAGCACGGAGTCAACCGCGCGGCGCAGCATCTGCATATTGCACAGGCATCGCTGTCGCAGAGCATCCGGCAGCTCGAACGTGAACTCGGAGTGTCGCTGTTTCACCGCACCGGGCGCAATCTCGTGCTCAGCCCCGCTGGGCAGCTGCTGGTGGAGCCGGCGCGCACCGTACTCGCGGACGCGCTGGCGGCGCGCGACATCATGCGTTCTGCGCGTGAACTCCAGGTTGGCGCCATCACGATCGGGACGATGCCGGAGATGTCGAGCGAGGCGGTGGCTGCGTGGAGTTGGTCGTTCACCCGTTTGCATCCCGGCATCCGACTGGACCTGCTGGAATTCGCCGACGCCGCGCAACTGTGCGACGAAGTGGCGGCGGGCAATTACGAACTGGGATTCACCACCTTCCCGGTGCCCGGCGGGAGCGTGAACGCTGTCGAACTCGCGGTGCAGCGGCTGCTGCTGGTGCTTCCGCCGGGCACCGACGTCGACCCCAGCGAGTCGTTCCCGCTCGCCAGGCTCGACGATGTCGCTTTGATTGCCAGCAGTTCGGCGCAGCGAGAGAACAGCATCGTCGCCACCACACTGCGGCGGGAGACGGCCGTGCCGCGGATCGTCGCCCAGGTGCCCAATCGCCATGCCGAGTTGACGCTGGTCCTCGACGGTGTCGGCGGCGCATTTCTGCCGTTGCGGATGGCGACGGGTGCGGCTCGCTCGGGTGCGGTGGTAGTGGAGACACGGCCCGAGCTCCGCACGCCGTTCGGGATCATCCATCGCCCCGAAGCGTTGAGCCCGGCCGCGCAGAGTTTCGCCATCGAAACCAAGGCGACGCTCGATCGGTGGAACAACCGCATCGCGGTACTACGCAAAGACGGCGCACCGCTGTTGGAAGCGGCGCTGCAAGCCGACGACGAACTACACGATCACCGCCGCACGGCAGCGCCGGCGCCGGCGATCGTGCCCACGACTACGGAGTGAGAAGTTGATCGACCAGGAACCCGACTATCGTTTCACCCTCGCCAACGAACGAACCTTGCTGGCCTGGGTCCGAACGGCGTTGGCATTACTCGCCGGTGGGGTCGCGGTCGGGCAGTTGTTCTCCCTCGGATTCTCCGAATCTGCGCGGCAGGTACTGGCTTTGACATGTGTCACACTGGCCGCGGTGATCGCGGTCGGCGCGTTGCTGCGGTGGCGACAAGTGCAGGCCGCGATGCGGCGCCACGCCCCCTTGCCGAGTTCGCCGCTGGTGCCGATACTCGTGGGCGGCGTCGTCGCGGCCGCGGTGATCTGCGCGATTTCCGGCTCGGCATGACCGATGCCGGCTCGCGGGATCCAGGCCTGCAACCCGAACGCACGATCCTGGCATGGCGCCGCACCGCGCTGACCGCGGTCGGCGTCGCGGTAGCGGTACTGAAACTGCACGATGGCGGGCACCGATGGCTATTCGTTGCCACAGTCACCGCACTCGCGGGCGTGATCGCCGCCACCGGTATGGGATTGTCCTTGCGCCGCACCAGATACCGCGACAATCCACGCCATGAGCACCCCGCGCCGACATTGCTGGCTGTGTGTATCTGCCTGGGGATCGCGATCGCCGCACTCTTCTGCGCGATCGACATAGCGACGTAACGCTGAACTCGAGCCGGGTCGGTAACGAAACGTTACGCCACCATTCCCTGCCGTGCTTGCTGGGTCGACCTGCCATGAATGCGGCGCAACGATGACATACGTAAAAGCATCGCTATACGGAATAGTCGAAACCCTATCCGCGATGACCGGCAAACCCCACCCCTCTGCTGCTGACATCACGAGCATCTAGGCGACGACGACGCAGCAGACTCTCGACGGCTTCGCCCAGCTAAAGGACCAGGTGGTTCCTGCTCGGGCTCGGGATCGGCCGTGCGACACTGGCCGACCATCCGGCGGCGAGCGAAACAGGAGCGTGGACGTGCCCAGCACAGGTACGACGCGCGAGGCATGCACCTGGTAGAACGGTGTTCGGTTATCCTATTCAGACCGTGTTCGTTCAAGAAGCGAGGTTATGATCAGGTGGCTAGACCCAAAGAACCGTTGATATCTCGGCGACGTTCGCTCGAAGCTGCGCTGGCCATCATCGACAACGAGGGCCTCGCGGCACTCAGCATTCGTAAACTGGCTGACGTACTCGGTGTCAACGGTGCGTCTTTGTACCACCACTTTACGAACAAAGACGCGATTGTCTCCGGGGCTGCTCAACTCGCACTCGCCGACGTTCGTACGCCGAATGAGCCCTCGGAGAGTTGGCGAGAGTGGCTTCCTCGGAACGCGTATGCCCTGCGCTCGGCGCTCCTCGAGCACCCGGAGCTGATACCTGTCATCGTTAGGCGCAGGAGCCTCGGATTCGGCGCGAAGGAACTCGACGCATCTGCCAGACGACTCATGTCCGAGGGCGTACCGAGCGCCGCAGTGATGCCGTTGATCGACGCGTTGGAGTTGATGGCGATCGGCAGCGCATTACACGAGTCACAGGCCACCGGTGCCGACGACGAACTGGACGACACTCTGGACCAGGATGCATACCCGTCCTTGACGATGGCGATTGACCACAGAGGACTCAGCGCAGACGAAGTCTTCAAGGTCGTTGTCTCGAGCATCGTCGATTCCATCGAACGCGCATGCGAAGAACGCCGGGCGCGTTGGATGCCACCGAGCCCACCAGACGAAGCAAAGCCTGCGGCGCAACCGCGCCCGACTGCTCCACGCCGAAAGAAGTCACCGCCGGCAAAGAGTGCATCAAGGGAGTCCAGAACGTCGACTGCTTAAATCAATCATCGTTCACGTCGCCCTCGCCACGTCGGCCACTCTCTTGCTCCCTTGTCGGTGGCCAGTCATGAGCGAACCTGAAGCAGCACCCGAAGCCCGACCGACACTCCCAGATGGGGAGGACTTGCGTGATCCCCGGCAACCAAAGGCATTGTCCTCGACGGACCGCGGCACCTCTCTGCGATGGCAGATCAAGAACCCAACCTGTAAAACCTAACAGCATATGGTTATGCTGTCGGGTGCAACAGTCGCCACATCGCGAGAGTAGGACCGCCAGTGAACTACACCCCCGGAGAGGACGCCGAGGAACTGCGGACGGTAGTGCGAGGCTTCCTCGCGAAGCGTTCCCCCGAGTCCGAAGTCCGTCGCCTCATGGACTCCGAGGATGATTTCGATGCGGACGTGTGGCAGATCGCAGCCACCGAACTCGGACTCAACGGAATCGCGATACCTGAACAATACGGCGGCAGTGGCGCCGGGATGGTCGAGCTAGGTGTTGTCCTGGAAGAGACCGGCCGAGCACTACTGTGCGCGCCGCTGTTCGCAACTGTCGGACTCGCATCCTGGATGCTGCTCGAGAGTGCAGATCCGCAAGCAAAGAACGCCTACCTACCCGGCATTGCCGCGGGTGATATTCGGTCCACCGTGGGCTGGTGTGGACAACATCCGCTCGGCAGCACGGTCCGCGCCACCACGAGTGGTGCCGCTTGGACACTGAGTGGCCGCGCGGATAATGTCATATCCGGGTCCGTAGCTGATCTCTTGCTCATCATCGCAGCTACAGCAGATGGTCCGGCGCTATTTGCGGTGGACGCTGACTCCGGCGTCTCTCGCACGCCTTTGACGGTCCTCGACCCGACCCGACCGCTTGCAAACATCGATTTTCACGAAACACCCGCACACAGAATCGAATCCGACCCGGATGGCCTGCAGCGTGGCATAGATCGTGGCACTTTGCTGTTGGCAGCCGAACAGTTGGGAGGCGCCGCCTTTGCGCTCGAGATGTCCGTGATGTACGCAAAGGAGCGGGTCCAGTTCGGTCGTCGAATCGGATCGTTCCAGGTGATCAAACATCGCTGCGCCGATCTATTGGTCGACGTCGAGTCCGCGCGCTCCGTAGTGTGGCATGGATTGTGGAGCGTCGACCAGGACACCAATCAGCTAGCAATTGCTGCGAGCCTTGCCAGGTCCATCTGCTCTGAAACATATGTCCGGGTTGCGTCGGAGAACATTCAAATACACGGCGGGATCGGGTTTACCTGGGAGCATCCCGCGCACCTCTACCTCAAGCGGGCCAAGAGTTCTCAGCTGCTCCTGGGTTCCAGCACATATCATCGAGCACGCCTTGCCGATCTACTCGCCATTCCGAAAGCAGGCTGATCAGATGACCTCACCTGGTCTCGAAAATCAGCGCGCGACGCTCCGCGAGGCATTGGCTCGCTTCTTTGATATGCACGACGTTTCCGCCACAGAAGACCTCGCGATCCGGAGTGCGAGATTCGACGCCGGCCTCGCATTCGTGAGCTTCGCCGAGGGTCACGGCGGACTCGGCCTCGACCCCTCGCTACAGGCAGACGCCGAGTCGGCTTTCCTCGATGCCGGCTCACCCGACTGGACGGCCAGGAATGTGATCGGGCTCGGAATGGCCGCACCCACCATCTACGCTCATGGATCCGAGCAGCAGAAGGCGACGCACTTGAAGCCGCTGTTCACAGGTGAGCACATCTGGTGTCAGCTCTTCAGTGAACCCGGCGCAGGCTCCGACTTGGCCTCGCTCGCCACGAAAGCAGTACGCAACGGAGACCACTGGATCGTGAACGGCCAGAAAGTATGGACGTCACTCGGTCACGTTGCACGCTGGGGGCTCCTTGTCGCACGAACGGATCCTTCTGTGCCGAAGCACCGGGGCCTGACATATTTCCTGCTCGATATGACGACCCCCGGTGTCGAGGTGCGTCCGCTGCGCCAGCTGACGGGAGAGTCTGAATTCAATGAGGTCTACCTCAACGACGTTGAGATCCCGGATGAACACCGGCTCAGCGAAATCGGTGACGGATGGCGCACCGCGTTGACAACGTTGAGCAACGAGCGGGTATCGCTAGGCGGCCGACCGTCGCTTCGGGGACAGGGCCCCATCGGGCAAGCCATAGCAGCCTTCTCCGTAGCTGCCGCAAGAGATGCGGTCACGTCCGTAGAGCGCGATCGATTGATGCAACTGTGGACCCGGGTGGAGGCAGCGCGTCTCACGAACCTGCGCGCGGCTGCAACTTCATCAGGCCCGGGGCCTGAAGGCTCAATTGCCAAATTGCAGATGGCGGAACTGAACAAAGCCGTCTACGAATTCTGTGTCGATCTGCAGGATCAGGAATCGTTGCTCGTCGACTCCTACGTGGAAACTCAGCCAGATTTCGCAGCTGTCCACGGCGGCGATGTACCGGTCAAGGCGTATCTCCGCTCGTTGGCGAACTCTATCGAGGGTGGGACATCAGAAGTGCAGCGAAACATTCTTGGTGAGCGGGTGCTTGGCCTGCCTGCCGAACACCGAACAGATAAGGATGTCCCGTGGAACAAGATCCCCCGCTCGTGATCGAGAACCGTCAGGCGTCAACACTCAAAAATCTCACACTCGATTTCACTGGCCGCACGGTGGTCTGAGGTTCCCCCCGGAAAGTGGACACCTGATTCGCAGGACTAACGGTCCTGCTGGAAGGATGTCCATATGCCTCCTCGCAAGCGTCGGTCGTTTACGGCCGAGTACAAGGTCGAGGCTGCGCATCGGGTGATCGATTCCGGTCGCACGATCGCTGAGGTCGCCCGCGAGTTGGGACTCAACGACGGCCTGCTGAGCAATTGGGTTAAAGCCGAACGCCGCCGGATGGGTGCGGCGACAGCACGCGGTGATACCGCGCTGGATCCGGCTGAGCGAGCCGAGCTGCTGGCCTTGCGAAAGCGAGTTGCCGAGCAGGACAAGGACATTCAATTCCTTAAAAAAGCTTCGGCGTACTTTGCCGCGATGCAGCACCCGCGCAGCGGTTCGAGCTGATGGGAAAGTACGCCGCCCCCGACAACGCCGAGGTCGCCGAGACTGCCGGCACCCCCGCCGCGCTGACGCCGCGGTTCGACCTCACCCGCATGGCGCGCCTGCTGGAGGTCTCCACTTCCGGCTATCACCAGTGGCGAAAACGGCGCACGGCAACAGAACTCACTCCACAGGCGCAGCGGCGGGCGGATCTGACGGTGAAGATCCTCGACGTGCACGCCGACTCCGACGGCACCTACGGGTCGCCACGAATCACCACCGAGCTGCGCGAACGCGGTGAGCGGGTGACCGAGAAGACCGTCGCCAAGATCATGGCCGGGATCGGGATCGAGGGCATCAGCCCGCGCACCTTCAAGGTAAGAACGACCGTGGTCGACCCGACCGCGTCGTTCCCGCCGGATCTGGTGCAACGCGACTTCGATCGGGGTCGGCTCGATGCCGTCTGGCTGACCGACATCACCTACCTGAACTGCGGTGAAGGCGACATGTACCTATAAGTTACGTGGAATCTGACCGTGTGTCGGTCAGCGGGGTCCGGGCCTGGGCTCAGTAACGTCGCGGCGAACTTTCGAACTCGACGGACAGACGGGGCTGGTGCATGCCGGAGACGGTGGAGGCGAAGTGGCCGGTTCTCGGTCGGCACGTGCGGGCGGCGGAGTGGTTGCGGATCTGGACCGATCTGGGGCGTGCGCCGCGAACGATCGATGCGTATGCGCGGGGTTTGGGTGAGTATCTGCTGGTCTGTGAGCGGGAGGGTTTCGATCCGCTGACCGCGACTCGCGCTCAGGTGGCGGTGTTCGTGCGGGAGTTGACGTCGCGGCCGAGTCGGCGAGGGGCGAATGTGGTGGCGTTGGATTCGGGGTCGGGGCTGGCGAACGCGACCATGCAGCAGCGTCTGGTGCCGGTGCGGCTGTTCTATGATTTCTTGGTTGAGGAGGGGGTGCGGGACTCGAATCCTGTTGGCCGGGGCCGGTATACGCCTGGCCGGGTGGTCAGCGGTCGGGCGCGGTCGCTGGTGCCTCGCATGGTGAAGCTGCCGTGGATTCCCAGCGAGGAGGAGTGGCTGCGGCTGCTGGGGGTGTTCGCCGAGGAGCCGATCCGTAATCGGCTGATGCTGGCGCTGGCCTACGACGCGGCGTTGCGGCGGGAGGAGTTGTGCTCGTTGCGCAGCGACGATATCGATCCGGCGCACCGCACGGTGCGGGTGCGGGCGGAGACGACCAAGACCCGCCGGGAACGTGTGGTGCCGTATTCGGCGCCGACCGGGGTGCTGCTGTCGGAGTATTTGCAGCACCGGGCCACCCTGAGCAGGGCTCGCGGCGCGCTGTTTCTGTCGGAGTCACGCCGTAATCGCGCGGAGCCGCTGACGTTGTGGACGTGGTCGAAGGTGGTGCGGCGCATTGCGTTGGCGGCTGATGTTTCTCGGTTCTCCACCCATACCACCCGGCATCTGTGTTTGACGGATCTGGCCCGGATGGGGTGGGAGCTGCACGCGATCGCCAGTTTCGCTGGGCATCGCAGCACCGATTCCACACTGCAGTACATCCACCTGTCCGGGCGGGAGTTGTCGGCAAAACTGAATTCCTCGATGACGCACGTCCACGCATGGCGGATCGGAATGCTCACCGGAACCGGTGACGGCCGACAGGACGGGCCGGCGTGACGGCGGCCGAGGCGGTGTCGTCGGCGGCAAGCGGTGTCGCCGCGCTGCCGCGCCGCCGCCGCGGCTGGGACCGCCGTGGTGTGTTGCTCGACGGTGAGGCTGCGGCGGTGCTGGCGTTGGGGCCCGCGGGGCTGCGGCGCAAACGGTCCACCGGTGTCCCGCGGCGGACGGCGCGGCACTGGAATGCGGTGACCCGCTTGGTCGTTCCGCTCGATGAGACTCTGGCCGGGCTGCATCATGGTGAGGATGTCCGGTTCCGGCGGGCTGGCTTGCACGCCGCGGCGATCGTGCTGGCGCACTGCGCGGACACTGGCCGGTCGTATTGGGGGTGGACACCGTGGGAGTGGGCCAGGGTGTGTGGCGGCAGCGCGCGGGAGTTCGAAACCGCCCAGCCGCTGCCGACCGAGTCGACGGTCAGGCCGTTCGTCGTGGCGCTGGCTTACTTGCTCGGCGGGTTCACCGACTTCCACCGGTTGGGCACGTTCAACCGTTTTCGGTTGGCCTGCTTGATTTTCGGTGAATCCGACGTAGAGCAGTCCCTGCGAACTACCGGCGAGACGCTGCAACGGTGGGGCTACTGCGACGTCATGGACGCCAAGCATCGGATGCGGGGCGGGGTCAGTCAAGCCCTGCTGCTCAACGGCAGTCCCCGCCTCGACGAGTTGAGCACCACGGCGTTCGCGGCCCTGCGAGCGCATCCGGCAACTGAGGGGCATCAGGGGTCGATGCTGTTCGCGCTGCAACGCGTCGTGGCGGAACTGGGGCACTGTGAGGCGCCGGTGCGCAGCGGATACAACCCTGTCCTCGGCATCGAAGAAACCGATCCTGAGTGGGCGCCGTGGGTCGAACGATGGTATGCCACATCAACTTTGACCCCGAAAGTCCGCGCCTCAGTCCGCAATATCATGGCCAAAGCCGGCCGCTGGCTGGCCGCCGAGCACCCCGAGATCACCGAACCGGGCCACTGGACCAGGGCGACCTGCGCAGCCTGGGTCGCCGTGGTCGACCGGATGAGTGTCGGTGACTGGGTTCAGCGCCACGACGCCCTCGGCGACCGCGCTGGCACTCCGATCTCACCACGCACCAAGGCCCAGAACCTCAATGCCACCCGCACGTTCTTCCGGGACTGCCAGGAATGGGAGTGGATCGATCGCCGGTTCGACCCGAACCGGGCGCTGGCCGTCCCCCGCAGCGTCGCCGCGCTGATCGGCCCCAACCCCCGCGTGATCGCCGACGAGGTCTGGGCCAAACTGCTGTGGGCCGGGCTCAACCTGGAACCCCCCGACCTGCCCGGCACTTCCGGCGATACCGCCTATCCGATGGAGCTGGTCCGCGCCATCACGGTGACGTGGCTGTTCTCCGGGCTGCGCAGCGACGAGCTCTCCCGCCTGCGGGTGGGCTGCATCCGCTGGCAACACGCCGGACTGCCCATCCCCGGTGACTCCGACGACGTCCTCGCCGAGGACGCGGTCTGCCTGCTCGACGTTCCCGTCCACAAGACCGGCACCGCGTTCACCAAACCGGTCGACCCGATCGTCGGACAAGCCATCGAAGCCTGGCAGAAAATACGGCCGCACCAGCCGAAACGGCTCGACCGCAAGACCAATGAACATGTCGACATGCTGTTCTCGGTCCGCGCCCAGCCCGTCGCCAAGTACTACATCAACCGCACCGTCATCCCGGCGCTCTGCGCCAAAGCCGGTGTCCCCACCACCGACGTCCGCGGCAACATCACCAGCCACCGCGCCCGGTCCACGATCGCGAGCCAGCTCTACAACGCCAAGGAACCGATGACCCTGTTCGAGCTGCAGGCATGGCTCGGACATCGCACCCCCAACACCACCCAGCACTACGCCAAAATCACCCCGAACACCCTGTCCAAGGCGTATTCCGAGGCCGGGTACTTCGCCCGCAACATCCGCACCATCGAGGTCCTCGTCGACCGAGACGCTGTCACCTCCGGCGCAGCCGCCGCCGGAGAACCCTGGCAGCACTACGACCTCGGTCACGGCTTCTGCACCTACACCTTCTTCGAACAATGCCCGCACCGAATGGCCTGCGCTCGTTGCGATTTCTACACCCCCAAGAACTCCAGCAAGGGGCAACTCCTGGAGGCCAAAGAGAACCTGCAGCGGATGCTGGCCAACATCCCGCTCACCGACGAGGAACGGGTCGCCGTCGACGAGGGACAAAGCGCCCTCGATCAGCTCCTCGAACGACTGATCGATGTCCCCGCCCCAACTGGCGCCACGCCCCGCGAGATCGGCGTCCCGCCCACCGCCACCCTGTTGCCCATAACCCCTGCAGACCCAAGCAAATCCATATAAACCGGACAATTCAGATTCCACAGAATGTGTGCGATCCGGGACGGGCACTCCCGCCGCGTGCTCGGGCATGTCGTGGCCGACCACATCGGCGCCGACATGGTCTGTGAGGCCATCGATGCGGCCGTGGCCACCCGCGGCGGCCGATGCGAGGACACCGTGCTGCATTCCGATCGTGGTGGCGAGTTCACCGCTGGTCTGACGGCGAAATCCTGTGCCAGACACCGGCTTCGGCGGTCGATGGGCGAAACCGGAATATGCTGGGACAACAGTCCCGCCGAATCGTTCTGGTCCACGTTCAAGCACGAGTGTTACTACCGTCACGCCTACGCGACGAAGGCTGAACTTGTTGCCGCCGTTGATGATTGGATAGGATGGTTCAACACCGGTCGCCGTCACTCTGCGATCGGGATGATCAGTCCGCTACGCTACGAGCAGTCCCTGGCGACAGCCGCAGCGGAAGCCGCATAGCCCCCTGTCCACCGTTCGGGGTGAACCTCAGTCATCACCGGAGCAGCACAGGGCATCGGGTACGAGATCGCTAAGGCTTTCCTGAACGCAGGCGCGAACGTAGCACCGCTCGACCGGGATGTGACGGTTCTTCGTGAGGTGTGGGGGGAGAGTTCCTCGACGATACTCCCGATACCTGTGGACGCAATGCCACTTAGCTTGACGTGTTTTCGCAGGTCATCGGCATGATTGCGATGTAGTGCCAGCTGGTTGGTCTGTGAGACTGGTTGGTGTGGAGCGTTTTTGGGCGTGTCGGTGCCGGATCGTGTCGGTGCTGGGGTTAGCGTCGCCGACGTGGTGGATGTGGGTGCGGTGTCGTTGATCGATCAGGTGTCGTTGGGTGTGTTGACCGCTGTGGTGGACCGTGATGCGGTGGAGATGGCGATTTCCGAGCACGGCAAGGCGCCCAAGCGTCGTGGTGGGACGTTGCCGCCGCATTTGGTGATGTATTTCGTGGTCGCGTTGGCGTTGTTCGCAGGTGTGGACTACGAGGGGGTGATGCGGAAACTGGTTGGGCCGCTGCGGCTTTGGCGTTGTTGGGATCCGAAGTGGAGTTTGCCGACCTCGGGTGGGATCACCCAGGCCCGGCAGCGGCTGGGGTTCGAGCCGATGAAAACACTGTTCGAGCGGATCGCGGTGCCGGTGGCGTCGCGGCTGACCCTGGACGCGTTCTACGCGCGACGCAGGCTGGTCTCGATTGATGGCATGGTGTTCGACGTGGCCGACACCGAGGCCAACGCAACGGAATTCGGTAAACCGAGCAAGGGAGTGTTGCCACAGGCACGGGTGGTGACGTTGACCGAATGCGGCTCGCATGTGAGCCTGGGCGCGGTGATCGGGCCGGTCGTGGGCAAGGGCACCGGTGAACGCACCGCCGCGGCCGAACTGATCTGGTTACTCGAACCCGGCATGATGTTGGTGTGTGACCAGGGGTTCTACAGTTTCAAACTGTGGTGCCAGGGCGCCGACACCGACGCCGACCTGTTGTGGCGTCTCGGTGACATTATGGACCTGCCGATCGTGGACCGCCTCGGTGACGGCTCCTATGTGACACTGCTTTTCGCGCCCAAAACCCCGGCGAAAATGCGGGCCGAGCTGCTGGAGGCGGCCATAGCCGGGGAGGAGTTGGACTGGGACCGGACTCGTTTCGCCCGCGTCATCGAGTACGAGATCACCGACCGTGGCGAAGGCGGTGAGCTGATCTGCCTGCTCACCACCATCCTCGACCCGCACGAGGCACCCTCGCTGATCCTGGCCGAGGCCTATCACCAACGCTGGGAACACGAAGCCGCGAACAGGCAAATCAAGACGCAGCTCCGCGGCCCCGCCAAAACCCTGCGCTCGCAAACCCCGGACATGGTCCGCCAGGAAATATACGGATTCCTCATCGCCCACTACGCGATCTGCTCGCTGATCTGCCGGGCCGCGGTCGAGACCGGCATCGATCCCGACCGCGTGAAGTTCACCCAGACCGTCCGACTCGCCCGCGACACCATCGCAGGCCCGGACGGTTTTTCCCCCTGACCGCCAACTCGAGCTCCACACCGAACTCGCCGAACAGATCACCGCAAAACGCCACCTCAACCCCCGCCGCCACCGCTCCTACCCCCGCGTCGTCAAACGCGCCAGACACAACAGCTTCCGAGTAAAACGCAAGGCAGACAAGGGAACCCGTCACACCGGACCCGCTACCATCCGGCTGGCCAACCAAAGCTGCATCACGCCGACACAACGACGACCATCCGCAAAACCGCCGGTCACAGCTCTACAGGGGGCGAGCTAAGCGGCATTGGCTCCTGACGGTGCCATTGCTATGTCCGTTTGGTCGAACATCGCAGTTTGTGCCCGATTCATGTTCACTCGACTGGATTCAGGGTTCCATGATCGCGCGATCGAGTGGGGTGGCGGACTGATCATTGCCGGCGACAACTACGGCCAAGGATCGTCGCGCGAGCACGCGGCCCTGATCCCCCTGTACCTTGGCATCAGGGCTGTCGTGGCGCGCAGCTACGCTCGGATCCATCGACGTAATCTGATCGCAGTAGGCATAGTTCCGCTTATTCTTCTCGACTCACATAGTCATTCTGCCGCTGGTGTCGGTGACCATTGGAAGATCCCCGGTATCGCTGAGGCAGTCGCACAGGGCGACACGTCGATATATGCACAGGTTGATGGTGGAGCTCAGGTCACTTTGGGAATTGAACTGACCGAAGGAGAACGTCGCGTCCTTGGAGCCGGTGGCCTGCTCGCACATGTGCGAGTAGGAGGACGGCGTCGGCTCGTCCGTCATCCCGCCAAGATCGGAGCGGCCTCCGACGCTGATGAGCGAAGGCTCGAAATATTGTCAAGACCTGTGCATCGGTGAGTTTCAGTCAACCTCCGTTGGATTGGTGTCGTTGAGGTTGCTTCCCGACCGTTGGCTGGAGCTGAACGAGGATCATCCAGTTGCGCTGCGGGTCCTTGATGTAGGTTGCGCGGGTAGCGACCTGGATCCAGGGCGATGCGGAGCTGGTTGTCGAGTTCGATCTCCGCTCCTGGCCAGGCGGAGTCGAAAAGCATGACGGGCTCTCGTACTTCCCAGACGAGGTCTTCGTCTTCATCCCATGGGATGTGCTTTTGTAGCGCTTGCCGCGCTGCCGCGACGAGTTCTTCTTCGGAGTCGGCCGCTGCCCATCGCAGGAACACCCGCTCGGCCGGGAGGTATGTCGTGGGTGCGGGCTCGTCTCCAAGGACCAGCGCTTGCTGAGAGCCGATGGTGACCAGGCCGATGTATCCCTCGACCGAGCAGGCTCGGCCGTAGTCGCCCCACGTCTCCACGGGTCCGTCCACGCAGGTTGCACCGCCCCAGTGACCAAGTTCTGATTCGGGGGCGACGAGCAGGGGTCCTCCGGTGGACTCGACCCAGGTGTGAAGCATCGCGGCTCTCTCTTGTTCGTTGTCTGTCGGATTGAGTTGAGCGCGCTGGAGATACTTGCGCGAAGCACCGGTGAGGCGCGAAACCTCTCGTAGCTCCACCGGGCCGACTGTCCACAGAAGATTTAGAATACGAAATCGCCAGGCTGCTCGAGTCAACCGCCCAACAACTTCAAACGCGGAGCGTTAGGAACATCGGCCGCCGATAACCCACTCGAAGGCTTTGGCGTTGGAGCGTGCGCCCTCCGCGGACTTGGACCGGTTGGCTTCGCCGAGTTCGGCGAGGGTCTTCTCGGACAACTCGACCAGGGATCCGAAGGTCGCGGGGGTCAGCCAGTCAGGGCGGATCGCGAAGAGCAGGTCTTCGCTTGCCGTGTTTCCACTGGCACCGGGTGCGAACGGGCAGCCACCGAGGCCACCGAGGGCGCCGTCGACGGTCCTCGCGCCGGCCGCGACCGCCGCGAGGCTGTTCGCCACTCCCAAGCCCCAGGTGTCGTGTCCGTGGAAGACGAGGTTGCGCGGCGGGGTCTCCACTCGCACCCTGGAGATGAGGGAGTTCACCTCGGCGGGGATGGCCTGGCCGAGGGTGTCGCAGATCACGATGTCGACGGCACCGGCCGCGCGCGGATCATTCGCGATGCCGATCACCCGTTCCTGAGGCACCTTCCCCTCGAACGGGCAGGTGAACGACGTGGCGATGCACAGCTGAAGGCTGCCGCCGAGCTGCTTCGCAAGCTCAATCGCCGCGGGCATCGCAACAAGGCTGTCCTCGGTGGACCGTCCGATGTTGGCCTTGTTGTGCGAGTCCGATGCCGAGAGGCAGTACTGGAAATGCTTGGCACCGGCTGCGCCGGCCCTCTCTATCTGCCGCGGAGTGGCCACCCACACCCAGCAGTGGTCGAGTTCGTCGTCGGTGAGTTCACTGATCACCTCGAGGGTGTTGGCCATCGGCGGTACCAGATCGGCGCGGGCCATCGACCCGATTTCGACGGCGGGGACGCCGAGCTCGAGCAGTTTCCGCGCGATTTCGAGCTTGCGGCCCGTGGGCAGTATCTTGCCGGTCAGCTGCAGACCGTCGCGCAGGGTGACATCGCGCAGCAGGGTGCGTGATTCGAAGGTCTGAGTCATCGCGTGCCGCCCACTGTGTCGTTGATGATGATGTCGATCTGTTCCGGGGTTTTGCCGAGCAGGTACTCGAGAACCTCGCGGGTGTGCTCACCGAGGTCGGGTCCGAGGGTCCGGATGGGCAGCGACTGTTCTCCGATGACAGGGACAATGCCGGGGAACCCCACCACTTTCGGTTGTGCCTCACCGGTGTCGACGGTGAACTGCTGGATCATGTTGCGGGCCGCATACTGCTCGTCGCTGCAGATATCGGCGGCGGTGTTGATCGGACCTGACGGCACCCCGGCTTCGTCGAGAATCTTCAGTGCCTCGCTGCGGGAGTGCTGGATCGTCCATTCGCCGATCGCCGCGTCGAGCTCGTTGCGGCGGGCCCACCGTCCGGCGTTGGTCGACAGGTCCGGGTCGGCGCCGAGATCTGGGCGGCCGATGGTGTCCATGTAGCGCTGGTAGATGGCGTCACCATTGCCGGCAATGATGACGCTGTTGCCGTCGTTGCAGGTATAGGCGTTGGAGGGTGCGATGCCCTCCATCCGTCCGCCGACGCGTTCGCGCTTGATGCCGTAGGCGAGGTAGTCGGGGATCAGTGACTCCATCACCGACAGGACTGACTCGTTGAGTGCGACGTCGATGACGCGGTGCGGCAGGGATGGGCCTGCGGTTCCGGCGACCTTCGCGGTCTCGCGTCGGAACAGGGACATAACGGCGCCGAACGCGGCATAGAGGCCGGCAATGGAGTCGCCGATCGACACTCCGACCCGCACCGGCGGACGATCGGGGTCGCCGACGAGTTCACGGAGTCCGCCCGCGGCTTCGGCAACGGCGGCGAATCCGGGTCGTCGCGACATCGGGCCGGTCTGCCCGTACGCCGAGATCCGGGTGATCACCAGCTCGGGGTTGGCCTTGTTGAGCACGTCCGGTCCGATGCCCCATTTCTCGAGGGTGCCCGGCCGGAAGTTCTCGAGCAGGATGTCGCACTTGGCGGCGAGGTCGAGGACGAGTTGGCGACCTTCCGCTGTGCGCAGGTCGAGGACGATCGACTTCTTGTTGCGGTTGATCGTGCGGTACAGCATCGAGGTGTCGCCGGAGTACAGGCGCCAATTGCGCAGCTCGTCGCCGGTCTTCGGGCGCTCCACCTTGATCACCTCGGCCCCGAAATCCGCGAGCATCCGCCCTGCGGTAGGAGCGGCGATGTAGTTACCCAACTCGAGTACCCGCACGCCGTCGAGTGGAAAAATATTGTGGCGAGGCACCGGAGTATCTGCACTGTTCGTCATGAATGTCCCTTGAATCCTCGGAGGGTAGGATATCTCCTGAACCTGCCGCCCGAGACCATTCCGATTCAGCCGATGAGCTGTCCGAGCCGGCCAGATCTCGGGACGATATGGAGTGTCTTTTACGTAGCTATTGCGTCGATCTCGACCAGGAACTGCGGCCGCGCCAGATTTGCAGCCTGAAAGATTGTGTCGGCTGGATAGGGTGGTGTCAGAAGTTCGCAACGAACGCGTACGACGGTCTCCATATCTTCGATATCTCGAAGAATTGTCGTAAATCGAACGACATTCGACAATCCCGATCCAGCCTGTTGCAGGATGGCGTCGATATTCGCGAATGCCTGACGAACCTGCGCTTCGATTCCGCCGTCGCCTGCGATGCGCCCCGACGCATCGACTCCGGGTTGTCCGGACACGAACACGAATCCGCCGGAACGGACCGCCTGAGAGAAACCCACGGATACGGACCAGCCCATATTGCCTTGATATGCTTCACTACTCGTCGTCATGACCTCGCGCTTTCGATGAGACCTGGATGCCGAAGTCGGGGTCCGATCCGATCCTATGCGGAGAGGATTTCGGATTCGTCACCTCGTCACTTGCATCCGCTGTCCATTTAAAATTGTCGCTTCGAATCGATCGAGGGAGCATCCGGTGAACCCCCGTCACAAAGCGAGAGCCGCCTCTGCACCTTCTTTGAAGGCTTGGGCGGATGTTCTCGGAGCTAGCGCATCACCGACGACATGATAAGAGATTCCCATACCTTCGACGACAGATACCAGTTCGATGCTGGGAGTGGGGTCGACGACTAGAACTACGTTGTCAACTTCGAACTCTGCAAGAGTTTCTCCGTCGCTGGGGTGGACTATGAGAACATTTTTTCCGTCGACATCGCCGAGTACGCCGTTGGTGATGATTCTATCCGTGCGCTTGCGCAAGATATCGGGAACTTCCGCGCGATGAAGCGCACCGCCCCAGGGCATCACGGTCTCCGTCGTTGTGGAGTACGTGACTCCAGCGCCTCGCTTGGCGAGAGCTTCTGCCACCAGCGGACCTTCGTTGGCCCCGAGGGTATCGTGCACGAGTATCCGATGGCCTGCTCGTCCGGCGAGAGCTTCCTCGCTGGTCAGCAAGACTCCGTCGGCGGCGTCGGGGAATGAAGCATCGACAATCGGCCGTCCACCAGTAGCGAGAATTACATGGTCGGGTGCCAGCTCCCGAATCAGACCTTCGTCGGCGGTCGTATTTCTGCGGATCGTCACGCCGAGTTCGCCGAGTTCACTGACAAGATAGTCGACGGCACTCATCAGGCCAGATGCGGCGGTGCGCTCGACCGAACGCAGCCGTCCTCCTGGACTGTCTGCTGCGTCGACGACCACAACTCGATGGCCACGCTTGGCAGCGATCTCAGCGGCCTTCAGGCCCGCAGGACCACCGCCGATGACAAGTACGGTCTTTGGTGCATTCGCGATCCTGAGTGGACTCAGTTCGATCTCTCTGAGAACTTCGGGATTGTGAAAGCACGAAATCTCCGGATATCCCTGTAGTTTGCGATTGACGCAAACATTCGCCCCGACGCATGGCCTGATCCGGTGCGTCTGCCCGCTCCGTGTCTTCGAAACCAGGTCCGGATCGGCGATGTGCGCTCGCGTCATCGCAACCATGTCGCAGTGACCTTCGGCGATCAGCTGTTCGGCGACACCAGGTGACAAAATTCGTCCGACTCCGATGATCGGAATGTCGATCTCGATAGCTTCTTTCAGCCGCACCAAGGCGGGCATGTTGGGCGCTTCTCCGTATCGGTAGTTCGGGATCGCGCGGGCGTAGGAAGGCCCTCCATCGCCAATGGTGGTGTTGAGCACATCGATATTGCCGGTCGAAAGGATGGCCTGCACGGACTCCGCTATTCCAGCGAAACCCAGCCCGCCGTCTTCAGGCGAAAGGAGGTCATCGGTGGGCGTACGATAGCCCACGATTCGTTCCGGGCCGACCTGTTCCCGAACCGCCGCAATGAAGCGTCGAGCGAACAGCGTGCGGTCCTGCCCCCAGATGTCTTCGCGCGAATTGAACGATGGCGTGAGCGACTGCTGAACGAGATAACCATGGGCACCGTGGACCTCCACGCCGTCGAACCCGGCAGTTGCGGCAAGCTGAGCTGCCCGTCCGTAACCCTCGAGTACGGCCTCGATCTCTCCGTGAGACATTCGATGAGATATTTCACCAGCAGCCGACATCGTGTTTTCGAACCCGACGAGAGGTGGACGGCGCACATCACCTTCGGAGCGTCCGTAGACGCCAAGATCCGTGATCTGCAGCAAGATCGTTGCGCCCTCGGCGTGAACGGCTTCTGCCAGCCGCGCATGCCTATCGGTAATCTCCGCGGTGGCTGCTCCCAGCGGGCCTGACAGCAGGGGCTGGACGATAATCATCCCTGCACCGCCGGCCGCGCGTCTTCTGAGGTACTCGATGTAGGCGTCTGGGCTCAGCGCGGGATGACGGAATGAATCACTCGCGCCGTGGGCGGTTATGACCACTCGATTCCGGACATCAATCGAACCCAGGCGGATCGGTGACAATAGATGCCGGAAGGTTTCAGCCTCGGAGGTACGCCTGGTCTGTTCGTTCACATGAGCTCCCGAAGGTCGAGCAGTTGGATGGATAGCGTCACTGGAAAGTTGGAGTCGCGCGAGGCGTCACTTCGCTGAGCGCCGGAGCAAGTTCCCGCCAGGCTTCCCACGGAACATCGCGCCGCTCTGCGGTGAGGACCTGAATGCAGACGTGGTCGGCACCGGCATCGACATGCTCCTGCACACGCTTCACGATCGTGTCGGTCGTTCCCCAGGCCACGACTCCGTCGATGAGTCGATCGCTACCGCCACCCGATAAATCTTCTTCGGAATATCCGGTCTTCAAGAGGTTACGTGTGTAGTTCGGGAGCTGCAGGTAGGACTCGAGATGAAGGCGAGCTATCGCACGCGCCTGGCGAGCATCACTCTCGACGACAACTTTGAGTTCGGGTGCCAGCACCGCGGACGGCCCCATTGCCACCCTCGCGACCTGAGTATGTACGGGGTCGACACAGTACGTGTGAGCCCCGATCGAACGTTCGGCCGCCAGTTCCAGCATCTTGGGCCCGAGCGCAGCGAGGATGCGCCGACTGTCAGGTACCGAGGTCGCCGCGGCATCCAAGTCGGACAGATAATTGCGAAGCGCCGACAACGGACGTCTGTAAGTCTGGCCAGTGGTCTCGACGAGCTGCGCGTGGCTGCTTCCCAATCCGAGTAGCACCCGTCCCGGGTGACGCTGCGACGCCGCCGAGTACCAGGCGGCGGTCCCCTCTGCTGGATGCATCCAAATATTCAGAACCCCGGTTGCAACAACCGCGCGGGTAGTGGCGTCCAGGACTGCATCTACGTCGCCGAACAGATCTCCGCCGGCACCCCCAGGCACCCATAGGGTTCCATAACCGAGACCATCGAGTGTCGACGCGATCTCTCTGACACGATCACGATTGCGGCTACGTAGCTGCGCCGACCATACGCCGATGGTCCCGAGTTCCGGCGTGAGTGTTGGCATGATTTCGATGTTCCTCCTCGTTGAGACCCAGTCTAAGCCAAACGTTGTTAGATAATCTAGGGCCCGTCAGACACCTGACGTGAGCCTGTTGACCGGATTCGGGTCGGCGTGTGCGTCTTACGGCCCATGTTGTGGGCGGGAGGGCTCGATTGTGATGACGCCCCGAACGCGGCGCTGCGAGCGGGGCTGAGGGAGCATGCGCGGGCCCATCCGCTCGCGGAGATTCCACCGCGTCTACAACGATGTCCACGGCGAGGGCGGCGGGTCGATCCCGAGAAGATCCAACGCGCGTGGCGCCAAGAGGGCCTGCTGCTGCCGCAACACCGTCACCGTGAACGAGTGGGATGCTCCAAGCACCGCGAACCCGAGCGGATCAAACCCAAGCCGGTACCACCGGGTTGGTTCGACCAGCCAGGCGGTGGCAGGTCCGATTTCCGCATACTCGCCAACTGAGTGTCGGAACAGGAAATAGGCAGGAAATTCGACACGTTGGCCGTGCTCCGCATGCGGGTGCGTGCGGCCATACAACCGAGGCGCAATTCGTGCGGGCCGCGAAGATCGGCGCACTGTGGGAAGACTCGAACCGGCCCGAGCGCCGCGATGATGCCTCAGACCTCGCGCGGGCCGAGGAACTGGCCGCCCTCGATGCGGCGGCCGACGCGGAAGCCCGCGGTCACGGGCACGCTGCGTGAACCACGGAGATATCTACACTTTCGACCGAGACCGACCTGCACGCGAAAACGACGAGCGCACCCCCTATCGAGTCATCGTCACCCCTGGATATCTACTGGGGTCCGGCGACAACTGGGTCATGGTCGCTCCGATTGAGCGATTCGATCCCGACAAGCTCGTCGCGGTCCCCCTCTCGGACGGCGATCCGGTGCAAGGCTGGATTCGCCCCGACCGGGTGACCACGGTCTACCGTCCATGGCTGACCGGTCCAGTTGGCCGACTCAGTGATGAAACGATTGCCGTGTTCGACCAGCGGCTCAAAGCCGCGCAGGGGCTCGACTAGTGCCGCGTCAAGGTGAGTCGTGACGGTAATGGAAATCGGGTTGATCGCGTTGCCGTGGCGGCAGGCGTGCACGCTTTGCGGCACTGATTCCCGAGAGACTGTCTGCGCGTATGCGGCTGCTGCTGAGGTGACATGGAGCTCGACCACCATCGCGCCGACCGCGTTCAGAGAGTGCGTTTGCGGTCGCGGATGCGGTAGCGCAGCTGCCCGGACCTCGGCGGTCTGCGCGGTCTCGATGGCCTCCGCCTGTTCGGCGAGCTGGGCATGTTGGACGCGTACTTGCTCGGCGCGGGTGTCGCGAGTCCCTGCCACGCGGTCGGATCCGGCTGACGGTGCGGCGCAGCGCCCGGATGAGCGAGTCGAGCTCGGCCGTGGAAACGGCGGCGTCGGCGGATGCACCGAACCGCGTCTGGGAGCCGACCACGCTACCGCCCCTCGCCCGAGGCAGATGAACCCACAAGATTCGTCACATATCTCGCCCATGTGACTGAGTTCGCACTGCGACCTTGACCGACGCTGCGCGCGAGGACTACCTTCTGCAAAGGTATCAATCACTGCTTGGTTTGTTGTCGGTCCTCCTGCGGCAACCCGAGAACAACCTCGAGGAGACGATCGAATGAAGGGTCGCCCACCCGCGGGCCCGTACCAGATGTGAGCCTGCCGGGCCCCGAGTTGAGCCGCCATGCGGTCCGAGCTACGCAAGTAGTTCTCAAATTGCTACACAAGATTGCCGGAGATCAACATGACTGAAACGACCGGACGACCGACTGTCGATTTCGACAACGTCAAGCCGGAAGTCAAACAGGACCTGCATAACGTTCTGCGTGACATGCAGAATCGGTGCCCTGTTGCGTGGAGCGAGGCATCAGGCGGATTCTGGACTCTGACGAAATACGACGACGTCGTCGCGGCTTCCAACGACTGGCAGACATTCACCGTCACCAAGGGAATCATGATCCCGCCGACTGGGGCGACCATGCCCGTGATTCCTGGCGAGCTGGATCCGCCCCGGCACACGAAGCTGCGGAAACTTGTGATGGCAGATTTCACGGAGCGGGCACTTCAAAAGTGGATACCGGAAATGAACCAGATCATCGCGTCCGCGTTCGAGCCCGTCCTCGCTCGCGGCAGAGCCGATCTAGCAAGTGAAATCTCACATCCTGTTCCGGTATTGATCATCGCGTTGGTGCTCGGCATCGACTCCGATTGGCGCCGGATCAGTCGATTGGCTTCCGGTTTCATGCAAGCCATCGGTAATCCCGAGCTGGCACGCGCGCGAGCACTCGAACTCGAGAGCTTCCTTGAAGAAGAGATCTCCGCACGCAGAGACAAGCCGGTTGTCGATCTGCTCGGCAAGTTCGTCAACACAACCGTCGATGGGGAGGCCATTTCCCATCGTGAGATTCTCGGACTGGTACAGCTGATGGTAGTGGCAGGTCACGAGACAACTGTCAATGGAATGGCGACGGTTATTCATCGCCTGATCACAGAGCCTGGATTGCGTGAGCGACTGTTGGCCGATCGATCGTTGATGAACGGCGTCATCAATGAGACGCTCAGATTGCATACTCCGGTGTGGAACCTGGCTCGAACTGTCGTTCAAGAGACCGAGATGCGCGGTGTCAACATGTGTCCGGGAGAGAAAGTTATGCTCGCCTACGCCGCTGCGAACCGTGATCCGCAGGAATTCGTCGACCCAGAGCGGTTCGACATCGACCGTGATGGCTTGAATCGACACCTCACGTTCGGCTTCGGCCGACACCGTTGCATCGGAGAGGCACTCGCGAAGCTCGAGATCCGGTTGACACTCGAGTATGTTCTCGACCAGCTACCGGATGTCGAACCAGACGGTCAGCCCGAGTGGAGCACAGGCACCAATACCTTTGGAATACGTTCACTTCCAGTGAAGTTCAGCCCGCGGCCGACAGTCGTCGAGGACAACTAGATGTCAAGCGTGCATACATCTCGGACGAATGCTGGAGTAGTGCGATGACTGACAAACTGGCTGGAGCCGTCGCCCTGGTGACCGGCGCGGGCTCCGGCATCGGCGCAGCAAGTGCTGAGGCGCTCGCTGCGGCGGGGGCGGCGGTAGCAGTGAGCGACCTCGACTTTCCTTCGGCTCAGCTTGTTGCAAATCGGATTGCCGATGCCGGCCACCGCGCAATGGCGGTCGCGCTCGATGTCAGTTCAGAGACACAGTGGTTGACTGCGTTGGATGCCGTGACAGAAACGCTCGGCACGATAACAGTGCTGCACAGCAATGCGGCCCTGACGACACGCGAAGCCTACCACAGAGATCTGGGTGTAATAGATCTTGATCTTGATCTCATTGACAGCGTCCTGAACGTCAACCTCAAGGGAGGCATGCTCGCATGCAAACACGTCGTCCCCGGGATGCTACAAGCTGGTGGCGGGTCGATCATTCTCACTTCTTCGGTCAAGGGTAGTACCGGCAGTTCCTTCCGAACGGCGTACTCGGTGTCAAAGGCGGGTCTGGACAACCTGGCTCGAGTCGTGGCAACCGGATATGGCAAGCGTGGCGTTCGATGCAATGCAGTCGCCCCGGGCATAGTCGCCACGGAAGCGCTTGACTCCGTCCCGCCGGAGCAGTTGTCACAGTTGACCGACGCCCATCTCACACCAACGTTGGGCCGTCCGGTCGACATCGCCAATGCCGTCGTATTCCTTGCCTCAGACGACGCTCGATTCATAACAGGCCAGGTTCTCTATGTTGACGGAGGTCTCACCGCGCATACGCCTGCCCTGTCTCCGACCGGTAGTCGCTGACCATCGGTTGCATCCCTTTGTCCAGAAGTTTTCGCAGACACGGGATCACGGGATGTAGGGTCGACCCCGCGGCGAGGTGCCCGCGCGTGCGGGTCCTTTTCCGCGCGGTCTCCCACCGAACCGGACGTGCGAGGTTACCCGCACATCCGGCTCTCCAGTAGTTACCGCGTGAGTGGCGCAGGCGTGTCCTGATGGATGCTGTCGTGGCAGTTTCGGCAGACCACGAGGGTCTTGCGTCGGCTGCTCACCGCGTCGGGGTCCAGATCCCCACGACCCGGCACCGGCGTGGACACGTCGCCGGCAACCGTTTGAGTAGCTCGCACTGGTGGACGGCGGTCGCATGAGGCAGTATCCAAACAACGTTTGACACCGTTTGGGAGAACTCCTCATGAGCATTGCGTACGTCAGCTCCACGCTCGATTCCGACATCGACACCGTCTGGTCCGTCCTCCGGGACTTCCACGGCATGCCCGCCTGGCTCGGGCGCATCCGGGAGTCCGCCGCGGAGGACGGCGCGGGTCCGGGCGCGGTCGGTTCGATCCGGCGGCTCACCCTCGAACCTGACGGCCGCCAGGTCCGCGAGCGGCTCGTGCAGTACGACGCCCCCGGGCACCGGTACTCCTACGAGTTCGTCGGCGAGAACCCGTATCCGGTCCAGTTCTACCGGGGCACCGTCCATCTACTGCCCATCACGGACCGAGGTGCGACGTTCGTCGAGTGGTACGGCGAGTACGACACCGACGCGGCCCTCGTCGACAAGCTCTGTGGCGCGTTCACGGCCCTGTACACGGTGTTCGTCGACGAGCTGCGCCAACACCTCGCGTCGATCACGGGCTGACGGCCGTCGGACAGGTAGGGACACCCATGCCGCAGAACACCTCAACGTTGAACCTGCAGGACCGTGCCGAGATCGACGACGTGCTGGCCCGCTACGCGTTCGCGCTGGACCTTCGTGAATGGCACGACCTGCGCAGCGTCTTCAGCGAGGACGCCGAGATCGACTACTCGGAGTCGACCCAGTTGCACAGCGGGATCGAGCAGATCGTCGAGTTTTTCCGGTCCACCGCGATCCGAGTCGCCGCCACCCAGCACCTGCTGCACACCTCCCGGGTGTGGCACACCGGCGAGGACACCGCCGAGGGGCTGACCCACGTCACCGCTCACCACGTGGCCTACGGCGTCCCCTGGCCGGTGGCCGAGGAGGCCACCTACACGGTCACCGGCACCTACGCCGACCGCTACATCCGGACTCCGGTCGGCTGGCGTATCGCGTACCGGCGCAACAGCATCCTGACCCGATCCGGCGACATGACCCTACTCCGCCCCCGTTGAACACCGGATCCGTTCCGGGCCATCCCGCACCTGCGGTCGACGACGCACCGCATCGGCACACTGTCGCGTGGCACCGCACGCCCTCCCGGACCCGGTAGACACGACCTTTGCGAGAAAGTTCGGGCCGCCCACGGGCATGGACCGGGCAGTAAGGTGCGCGCTGCCGGTGAGTCGCTCGGCCGAGGACGTCAGGAACGATCCGCCTACGGCGAGCATTCCGGGGACGGCCTGCATACAGTCGAGCAGCCCCTCGTAGGTCGGTACCGAACCCGCGCCGCACAAACCGAACTGTGATTGGTATAGTGCGAGATCCGACACTAGAAAGGGGCACATGGTGACCACCCCGACGCCCGCCCCGGGCGCCGAGCCGGCCGAAGGCCCCCTGCACGGCGTTCGCGTGCTGGACATGAGCGCACTGGGTCCTGGACCGTTCTGCTCGATGCTGCTGTCGGACTTCGGCGCCGACGTCATCGCCGTCGAACGACCCGAGTCGCCGGCGTTCGACCCGGCGAAGTTCTTCGCCCGCGGCAAACGCTCGACGATCGTCGATCTGCGGGCACCGGGGGGCAGCGACGTGGTGGCGCGGCTCGCCGATCATGTCGACGTGCTCCTGGAGAGCAACCGACCGGGCACGATGGAACGGCGCGGTCTCGGCCCAGACATCCTGTGCGCCCGCAACTCCCGCCTGATCTACACCCGCCTCACGGGCTGGGGTCAGGACGGTCCGTACAGCAGCCGGGCCGGGCACGACATCAACTACATCGGCATTTCCGGTGCCCTCAGCGTGATCGGCGGACCCGAGGCGCCAGTTCCGCCGCTGGCGCTGGTGGGCGATATCGCGGGCGGGTCGATGTTTGCCGCGCTGGGCATCATGATGGCGTTGTTCGAGCGCACCGTGACAGGTCGTGGACAGGTTATCGACTCCGCGATCGTCGACGGGTCGGCCTTGCTGAACACACCGCAGCTCGGTGAACTCAACGCGGGTCTCTGGGCCGGCCGCGGCCGGCACATCCTCGCCGGGGCCGCGCCGTTCTACGGGGTGTACCGCTGTTCGGACGAGGGGTGGTTCGCCATCGGTGCGATCGAACCGAAGTTCTACGTCCAGTTCGTCGGAGCGCTCGGGCTCGACGGCGTCGACCTGCATCAACAGATGGACCCGGCCGGATGGTCCGCACTGCGCGAGCGGGTGGCCGAGACCATCGCGGCCAAGCCTCGCTCGCACTGGACCGCCGTGTTCGCCGAGATCGACGGGTGCGGCACGCCGGTGCTCGAGCTCGACGAGATCGCCAACGACGCCCACCTGCGTGAGCGGGGGACGATCGTCGCGGACGGTGAACACCTGGCCGCCGCGCCCGCCCCACGGCTGTCCAGGAGCCCCGGCAGGCTTCGCCCGGCGCCCACCCGGGGCGCCGACACCGCCGCGGTCCTGGCGGAGGCAGGCTTCGACGGTGACGAGATTGCCCGACTCGCCGCGGACGGCACGGTCGTGCTCGGGGAGTGAGCCCAGCCGACTGGCTGGTCGGGGTAATCCGGTCGAGCCATGGTGCGTAGCGGGCGATAATTTTGGTCAGGATCTTGTCGTCGGCAGCCTCGACCTGCTCTGCATCGACGAGCTCCGCTACATGGAACTCGACCGCCGAGGCGCCGAACTGCTGTTCCAGGTGTTGACCGAACGCGAAGAGAAGAACAGCGTCGCCATCGCCTCCAACGACAGCTACTCCAAAGCGCACTTGTTCGCGCGAACGTATGCGTAGTGCCTCCGAAATATCACTGGTTCGGCCGGGCTCAGGTGGGTTCGATGTGTAGATTCGTGTGCCAGGCTGTCCGGAGGGTTTCGAGTTCGGAGCGAGGGAAGTGTTGCGTCCATTTGCCGTGGTATCCGCTCTCGCCGTACTTCGTTGCTACCTCGTCGAAGCAGCGGATTACCGACCGTGCGAAGGTTTCGATGGTCTGCCAGCTTGACCATATCTCGATGCCGGCGTTGTCGTGTGTGTGATGGCCAGGCCGGCGTCACTCCACCAGCGCGATCGCACTCTCGGGGCAGCTCAACACCGCCTCCTGCACATCCGGCAGGTCCGCATCGGACACCGAGTCGACAAGTACCAGGCCCAGCCCGGACTCATCGATGTCGAACGCCTGTGCCGCGATGAGGGCGCAGCGGCCGTGGCCCTGGCACCTGTTGCCGTCGATCGTCACGGTCGTCACGCCGCTGTCCGCCTTCCGTCGCCTGCCGTCCCCGTCGGTCGGGATGTCACCGTCGCGCCGTCGGGGCGCGTAGGTCCGGTGACGATCCACAGTAATCTAACGGCATTTGGTAGATCGGTCAAGCTCCCCGTCCGGTCCGGGGAACGTCGCGGCCAGCGAGAAGGAGATCTTCAGTGAGTTCTTCGACCACAGTCACCCTCGACCCGGAGCTGCGACCGAATCGTCCACCCCGCGTCTTCGACGACGATCCGACCACGGGTATCCCACTCTCCGACCCCACGGGTCTCACAACACTGTTGGCCCTCCTTTGACCGTATTATCCAAGGCCGTTAGTTTTGAGCCTCATCACCGCGGCACTCCTTTCGGACCGGCCGGAGGGGATACCGACACACTGGAGCGGGGAGTCCCGTTGATCCGACTCCGGTGCGTCGGTGATGTTCACACGTTGGGGGTGAATGTGTAGGTTTCGCCGTGAGCGAGGTAGACGAACTCGGTACTCGTGGTCAAGGCCTGGGCGGCCTTCTTGAAGTCGTCGAGTCCCGACAGGAATACCGAGAAATCGTTGTAGTGGATCGGGATAGCGGTGCGAGGTTTGGTGATCTCGACGGCCTTCGCTGCCTGCTCGCCCGTCATCGTGACTACCGTCACGAGAAAGGTCGTGCCGCCCGTGTGAATCAGCGCGAGGTCTATGTAGGGGTAGCGGCGCGGAATGTCCTCGAGGCTATCGATGAGCATCGTGTCCCCGGTTATGTAGAGCCGGTAGAGGTGATCGGAGTTCCGGCTGAAGTCGAGCATGTGCCCATTGACAGGCATTAGCAGCGCGTTAACTGCGTCGTCTGTGGCGTGCTTGGCCGGCATGGCGGTGATCTTCAGCGTCGCGTCGCCTTTTTGCACCACCAGGGATTCCCAGGTGTCGAGGGGATAGCCCTGCTCGAAGCCGAGAGAGCTGAGCTTGCCCACCGCGTCAGCCGTTGAGACGATGGGCAGTTTCTTGTCGAGCTCTTGCGCGGCGACGTTGTCGAAATGATCACCGTGGTAATGCGACAAGATAACCAGATCTATCGGCGGCAGGTCGGCGATCTGGCAGGCTGGCTCGACCTCGCGCCGGGCCCATATGCCATGACCCAGATCGACGTGCTCGCCTTTGTGGAGGAAGGCAGGATCAGTCAGGATCGTCAGTCCGCAGAAACGGATCAATGTGGTGGCGTTACCGATGAAGTAAAGATCGCCCTCATCGAATTTTGCCGTCCCACCGCTGGTCAGCTCCAAGGAAGTCATCGTGCCCTCTCCTTTGGGTGGTGATTCCTTACCGTCGTTGTGTTCTTCTCCGATACAGGCTTGAGATGTCGCAGTTCCAGTCTGGGTCAGATCGTGCGGACGGGCTAGGGGCAGGGCCGCTTCAGTTTGGGTTACCTGCCTGGTTGTCAACCGGGCAGGATGTGCACGCTGATCTGGGTTTTGTAGATGTTGCGGTCGATGTCGCCCGGCCTGACCCCGTCTCCGACCGGAATCAGGCCGGTTCAGGTCGCCTCGAGCGTGGACGACGACTCCCCACCGGCCCACTCGGGCGCTCGGTGGGGCGTCGCACAGCGTCAGAACTTGATCATGCCCCGCATGATCCGACCGCCTAGCAGATCGTCGTAACCCTCGTTGACCTGGTCGAGCGTGTAGGTCTTGGTGACGAGCTCCTCGAGCTTCAGGTCTCCGCTCTTGTAGAGCGAGAGCAGCCGCGGGATGTCGGCGTGCGGGTTACAGCCGCCGAACACGTTTCCGACGATCTCCTTCTGGCTCAGGATCACGTCGACCAGCACGACATCGACGTTGGTGATGCTCGGATTCGCCACCGAGGTCAGGCAGGCGCGGCCGCCCTTGCGGGTCAGCAGCATCAATGGCATCAGCATGTCACTGGTCATCAGGTTGGCGGTCAAGATCGTCTTGTCCGCCATGACGCCCCGGGTGAGCTGGGTGACCAGCGGCATCGCCTCCTCCATCGAGGCGACGGAGTGGGTCGCGCCCAGCATCTCCGCCTGCTCCCTCCGGAACGGGATTGGGTCGACCGCGACGATGTTCTCCGCTCCCGCGATCCTGGAACCCTGGATCGCGCTGGTCCCGAGGCCACCGGTTCCGACGACGACGACCGTGTCGCCCGGGCCCACCTGCGCCCGGTTCACCGCGGCGCCGAATCCGGTCGTCACCCCGCAGCCGACGAGCGACGCGAGCTCGAGCGGGATGTCGTCGTCGATCTTCACGCACGAGTCCTGGTGGACCACGGTGTACGGGCTGAACGTGCCCAGGAGGGACATGCGCCGCAGGCCCTCACCGCGGGCGTGCGTGCGCGGCTTGCCGTCGGTGATGGGCATCCCCTCCATGATGACTGCGCCGTAGTCGCACAGCACGGAGTTCCCGCTCGCGCACCAGCGGCAGTGGCCACAGGCCGGGATGAACGCCAGTACGACGTGGTCGCCCGGCTGGAGACGGGTAACGCCAGCGCCGACCGCCTCGACGACACCGGCTCCCTCGTGCCCACCAATGATCGGGAGCCCGGTGGGCAGGTCGCCCTTCACGGCGTGGTCGTCGGAGTGGCACAGGCCGCTCGAGGCGAGCTTGACCCGCACCTCTCCCGGCTGTGGATCGTCGAGCTCGACCTCCTCGACCTCCCACTGCTTGCCAACCTCCCACAGGATCGCGGCCTCAGTCTTCATCGTTGTCCTTCCTTTGTGGCGGGCTCGGCGACCCTGTCGAACATGAGATGCAGCTCCTCGGGCGCCCCGACGGAGATCCGACGGTCTTGCGGACCTCGGTCCCGGGAGCGACGCGCAGGTTCGTGACCCTGGCGAGAAGCCGGTTGAATGCGATCTCGAGCTGCAGGCGGGCGAAGTGCTGACCCAGGCAGCGGTGGATACCCACCCCGAACGCAACGTGGGGGTTATTGCCGCGGTCGAAGACCAGCTCGTCGGGACTGTCGAACTTGGCCTCGTCCCGATTCCCCGAACGCCAGTGGATGGCGAGCCGGTCGCCCGCCTGCATCGGGCATCCGAGGAGCTCGGTGGGTATCGGTCATGGCGTCATTGCCTCCTCGCGGGATACCGCTGGTAACTGGAATCAGATTCGCGCGGTGTGCACGACCTGCTGCTCGGTGAATGCGAGGAGCCCAGCTACGCCGTTCTCGACCCCGACGCCGCTCCACTTGGAGCCGCTGAACGGCACCGTGGGCAGCAGCGCGGCATGCGTGTTGACGAAGGTGCTGCCACACTCCAGGCGCTCCGCCACCGCGCGGGTGGCCTCCTCGTCGGCGCCCCAGACCGAACCGCACAGCCCGAACATGGTGTCGTTCGCCCGTGCCACGGCGTCGCCGACGTCGGAGTAGCGCAGGATCGGCAGCACCGGGCCGAACTGCTCCTCGTCCACGACTGCGACGCCCTCGGCGACATCGGCGAGGATTGTCGGCTGGAAGAAGAATCCGTCACCGTCGATGGCGGATCCTCCCGCGGCGACCCTGGCGCCGTTCCCGATCGCGTCCGCGGTCAGGCCCTTGACGCGCTCGAACTGCGGACGGGTCGACAGCGGCCCCATCTGTGCCGCCGCGTTGCTCGGCGGGCCGACCTCGATCGCCGCCGCCGCCGCCGCGAACGCGTCCACGGCAGCGTCGTAGAGGGCATCCGGCACGTAGATCCGTTTCGGCAGTGCACACGCCTGGCCCGAGTTGAAAAACGCCGTCCCCAGGATCCGCGGGACAGCCGTATCGAGGTCCACGTCGGGCAGCAGGATCGCCGCGTCGTTGCCGCCGAGCTCCAGGGTGAGCCGCTTCAGGTCCGCCCCGGCACTCACCGCGACGCTCTTGCCGCCGGCGATCGAGCCCGTGAACGTAATCTTCCGGGGAGTCGGGTGCGCGACCAGCGCCCGACCGAGGTCGTCCCCGCCGGAGAGCACGTTGACCACACCGGGAGGCAGCACCTCTCCCATGATCTCGCCCATCCGCAGGGTCGCCAACGGAGTGAACGGCGACGGCTTGACGACGATGGTGTTGCCGGCCAGCAGCGCTGGGGCGATCTTCCACATGGCCAGGCCGAGCGGGAAGTTCCACGGGGTGATCGCCGCGACCACTCCGAGCGGCCGGTGCGCGACCTCGATCAGGGCGGACTCGTCGTCCTGCAGCACCTGTCGCGGGATCTCCATGTTCGCGAAGACCTGCAGCCACGCCGCACAGATCCCGGGCTCGCTCCCTGCCACCGGGCCGGGCTTCCCCGTCTCCAGGGTGAGCGCCGCGGCGAGCTCGTCGGAGGCGGCAGTGATCGCATCGGCGAGGCTCAGCATGGCCTTGCGCCGCTCGTCCTCGTTCGCACGCCAGCCCCGGCCTGCCGCGGCCGCCGCAGCGAGGGCCGCGTCGAGTTGATCGGGCGTGCAGTCCGGCGCCTGTGCCTCGACCCTTCCGGTCGCGGGGTTGACGACGTCGTACTCCGCCCCGGTCTCCACTGACTTGCCGTTGATCGTCATTCGGGCCATGAGTCGCCATCCTCGAGCGGTCGAAGGGGTGCACCTTGCTTGGTACGCAGCACCGGTGGGGGTCCAGCAGTAGACCCGGGCTGTGTTGACAACCGGTCGACGTCGAGGCGAGATCGGCCCGGCAGCAAACGGCCTGCGCAGGTTCTGGCGGGCAGCCCATGTGACCCGAGCCACCCACGAGAGATAAGCTAACATCATTCGGTTTAGATGGCCACACCCGGTTTCCGTCGAGTGGGCGACACCCCGCCGGCGACGCTCAGCGGGGACGACGCGCCCGGGGCCGATCGGTCCTAATGCGGCGCGTCGCCTGCCCGAGCCGGTCGTCCACCATGAGTCCGACCGCGTCGATCTCGAACAGGAACTCCGGGCGGACCAGCGCCGCTGCCTGGGAGACGGTGTCCGCGGGGCACGGCGGCTCCAGGAACTCCCGGCGCACCCGCACCAGCGCATCGAGATCGCCGATGCCCCTCGCTTGCCCAACGCTGTTGGGCTAGCCTAGCCCTGCAGTGCCCGAGAAAGGCACGCATCGAACAACGATCGGATGGGCATGCCCGTGCAGCTCGGCAGCGCGACGACCGACACCGCAGGCCTCGATCCGGCGCAGGCAGCCTGGGTGGAGCAGGTGACCGGGGGCCGGATCGTTGGTGCCAGGAGGATGGACCGGTGGCGGCCCAACTACTTCCTCGACGTCGCGGCCGCTGGTTCGGAGATCCCGTTGGTGCTGAAGGGCCCGCGAGTCCCTCGCAGGGTGGAGACCCGGTCCCGAATGCTCACCGGGTACGGCACACGTCGCGAAGCTGCGGCGCTGGAGGCACTCCAGGACAGCGGGATCGAGGTTCCCGTCTACCATGGATACCTGCCCGACGCCGGGGCGCTGCTGATCGGCCGGGTACCGGGATCGGGGGTGCTCCAGCCCGCGCCGGAAGCCGACCGGGCGTGCCTCATGCGCCAGTACGCGCGGCAGCTCGCCGCCACGCACCGGCTCGACCCGGCTCGGTTCGGCGCGATCGCCGAGCTCGACGGGGAGGCGGACCCTGCAGGACCGGACCGACCCGGGCCGCTCGTGGCCGTGCTCGCGGACTACGACCGCATGCGTCCCAAGCTCGGCAGGCCCGATCCGCTGATCGATCTCGCACTGTGGTGGATGCGTCAGAACGTCCCGGCCGCAGGCGCCACCTGTCTGCTACACGGCGACGCGGGCCCCAACCAGTTCATGTTCTCCGGTGATCGGCTCACGGCACTGCTGGACTGGGAGCTCTGCCACCTCGGCCATCCGATGTCGGACCTGGGCTACACGCGCTACCGTGAGGCGCTCTACCCGAGCGGGGCATACCCGGAGTTCGTCGCCGAGTATGCTGCCGTGTCCGACCACCCGGTGGACCGGGCCGCCGTCGACTACTTCACCGTTGCGGCCGCGCTCGTCATGTTTGCCGGGATCAGCAGCGATGTACAGCGTCCGCACCGCCGCAACCCCGAAGCCCTGCAACGGTTCTGGTGGGACGCCCTGTCCCGGGTCGCGTTGTGCCAGGTGCTCGGGGAGGCCCTCGGCCACCCACCGCTCCAGCTCGCGCCGCAACGGCCCCACACCGGCGAGCTGACCACGCTCGCCACCCTGCTGGCCGACCGCCTCGAAGTCTCGCTCACGGACTCCACCGACGCTCCCGGTGGCACCCAGCACACGCTGCTGCTCGCCCGCACCTTGCTGAGGGCCACCCAGCTCCAGGCCGACGTCGACGGCGCCAACGACACGGCCGAACTCCTCGGGCACCGCTCGCTCGACCCGGACGCCCGGCACGCCGACATCACCGCGCTCGTCGCCGACGGCCCGGGGGACCGGCTCGACGACCTGGTGCGGTATTTCGGCCGTCAGGCCGTCCGCAGAATGGACGCTATGGCGCCACTCGCGGAGACCGACACCTGGGATCGCGCCGACGACGCCGTCGCGGCCGACGATCGACTGCGCGGGACGCTGCTGCCACCGTTCCCGACCGACGTCTAATCCTGGATCGAGCCGGCCTGACCTTGGCGCTCTCTTCGCGGATGAAGCAGTATCGAAACAACGTTAGTCCAGTCGAACGCCGTCGGCGGAACCGGCAGCGATCCGCCCGCTGGATCGGTCTTCGCCAGCGCCTGGGATACGAGCTCGTACCGGCCGCGGGGTCGTGGGGCGCCGTCGGGCACACCCAGGTAGAGGTGCAGGACCGTACATGTCGTCAACCCCGTCGCCTTCCTCGGTGCGCACACGAACGGGGGCGGGCCCCCGTTCGTGCTGAGGGTGGGATCAGATCGCGGCGCCGGCCTCGGCCAGCTCCTGGTCTGCCTTCTTCTCCGCCTCGCGGCGGGCCTTGGCGTTCGGCGACTTGTGCTGCACGCCTTCGTACTCCGGGACCTGGGCCGGGCTGTCATCGGCGAGCAGTTCCTCGGCCTCCCGCTCATCGGCCTCGGTCAGCGGCTGAGTGTCGAAGGTGAACTCGACCAAGGTGCCGTCGGGGTCCCGCGTGTAGATCGAGTGGATGAACTCGTGCTTCACCTCGACCACGTTGTAACCCTTGTCGAGCCAGCGCTGCTTGTGCTCCTCGAGCCCGCCGATGTCCTTGCAATCGAACGCAATGTGGTTGATCCAGTACGGCAGCCCGTTGGCCATGCCACCCTGCCACTGGTCCGGCTCCACGACGACCCCCTCGATACCGCGCAGGTCCCAGATGGCGAAGAGCTCTCCCTCGCCGGTGTCGTAGAAGATGTGCTTGGTCCAGCCGCCCTCGGGCGTCTGCCGCTTCACCACCTTCTTGAGCTTGAAGCCCATCACCTCGGTGTAGAACTTGTGCGACTTCTTGACGTCCTTCGACGCCACCGCCACGTGATGGAAGGGCATGAGACTCCTCTCGATTGACGGCGGCACCGCCTCCGGCGCCGCCGGTGTTCGGACTAGTGAGCGGTTCGGGACGGCGCTCCCGCGGCCTCCGCCACCGCGTGGACACCCGGACCAGCGATGGGCAGCAGTGCGGTCTCCTGCGACACGGACGCGATGAGCCGCCCCATCGAGGAGTAGAAGTGCCCCGTCGAGTACGCCCGGTAGTCCGCGATTGATGGGGAAAGGTGCTCGTGCAGCACCCAGTCGTCGGCGCGGAAGCTGCGATGGAAGCGGACCGAGAGATCGAGCCCGACCGCCCGCAGGCCACTGCCGGTGTCCAGGTCGATCCACTCCCCCGTTCCGGCCGGCGACAGCGCGACGGGTTCCACGAGCAGGATGTCGGCCGCGAGCACGATCGCCGCAGCGTGCAGGAGGATCTCGTCGGGGATCTCCTCGGTGAATCTCATCCACATCCGATTGGCCGCCTCGGGACCGACCGGAGTCTCCCACGGCGCCCGGTCGAGATACCTGACGTCGACCGGGACCCCGGGGCCCACCTCGCGGACCGCCGCCGGCAGCGAGTGCGGGTCCGGCAACTCGCCCGGGTCGTTGTCCTGGTGGGTCGGGCCCAGGCCGCGCCGTGGCGCCAGGAAGCCGACCGTCGCCGTGGCCAGCAGGGACTCGTTCTGGACCACATGAACCAGGCGGGACGCGACGTGACCCGTGTCCCGCAGCCGCTGCACCCGGTATTCCACGTCGTGACCGGGCTCGGGCTCCGCGAGGTGGGTGATGTGGACCGAGTGGACCCACCGCCAGCGGGTGTCGGTCGAACGGCCGGCGGCGATCATCGCTTGAGCCGCCAGCAGGCCCCGCGGGACCTGCTGGTTCGCGTCGCCGATCCGTCCGCGCCAGCGGTCCGGTCCGGACTCGCCCAGCTGCAGCCGCGCGAGGAAGCCGGTCGGGCTGTCGTCGTCGCTCACAATCCCTCTTCCGTGCCGGTCAGGCTTCTCAGGTGCCGGTCGCCGGCGTTCCGCCACCGCGGCACCGTGCACACGCGCGGAGAGCGCCGCGGACAGACCGGCCGCACCCGAACCTAGGACCACGACGTCGGAGGACGCCGGATAGACCCGGCCGGGCACTGGCAACTGCACTATCAGGTCATCCACTCCTCGTCGGCCGAGCTACCGACACCATTAATCTAACAACATTTGGCAAATGCAGCAACGCCTCTCGACCCAATCAGAGAGCGAAGGCGGCGATCTCGCCCTCCCGGAACGCGGCCGGTCGCCGGGTCGTGGACTGACAGCACAACACCGTTGGGCATTTGACCGATCAATGTTAGTTTTAGAGCCTCGACGACGAAGGAGTGGGCGAGTGGTCGATATCACGAAGGACTGGGTGCGGACCAACGCCGATCGCTTCGGCGACGCCCTGGCGTTGGAGAACGTCGAGACGGGTGAGTGCTACACATGGCGAGACCTTGACGGACGGGTCGGCAGGCTGGCTGGGGTGTTCCGGGACCACTTCGGTGTGGGGCGGGGCGACCGGGTCCTGCTCCTCGCCGAGGGCGACACACGGACGTTCGAGGTCCAGTTCGCCTGCATCCGGCTCGGGGCGATCATGGTGCCGCTGAACTGGCGCCTCGCCCTGCCCGAGCTCGTCGACCTGGCCCGCGATGTCGAGCCCACCCTCGTGATCTCCGACGACGTGTGGCAGGCGACGGCGCTGAAGGTCGCCGAGACCGTCGGTACGGAACATCGTCTCGGCTGGCGGTGCGCACCCGGGAGCATGGTGGACTACGACGCCGCGCTGGCCGAGGCTTCTCCCGTCGAACCGAGCGACGATCTGCCGATGGACCTGCCGACGCACATCCTGCACACGTCCGGCACCACCGGGCGGCCGAAGGGCGCGATCACGACGGTCAAGACCCTGACCTGGCAGGTCCTCAACACCGGCGTCGAGCGGGGCCTGCTCGGGCCAGGCTCCAAGCAGCTCAACCCGATGCCGCTGTTCCACGCCGGCGGGCTCACCACGATCGCCACCCCGATGTTGATCACCGGCGGGGCCGTCGCCACCATGCGCCGTTTCGAACCCGCTCCGATCGCGGAGCTGCTCGGGGACCCGGCGAACGGGATCACGCACTTCACCGCACCCCCGGTCATGTGGGCCATGCTCTCCGAGCAGCGCGCCTACACGGACGGGGACTTCAGCTCCCTGCGCCTTGCCGAGGTCGCCGGCGGCGTACCCAGCCTCGCGCTGTTGGATGCCTGGGCCAAGCACGACGTCGTGCTCCAGCAGGCCTACGGCGGGACGGAGCTGGGGCCGGCGGTCACCGGGATGCCTCGCGGAGCCGTCGCCGAGCGGCCCACTTCCTGCGGACGCGCTGTGCCGTTCACCCACGTGCGGCTGGTGACCCCCAACGGGACCAGCGCCGAGACCGGTGAGGTCGGCGAGGTCTGGATCAAAGGGCCCAGCGTCACACCCGGCTACTGGTGCAAGGACGGCACCGTCGACGCCGCTCGCACCGAGGACGGCTGGTTCCGCACGGGCGACGCGGCCTGGCAGGACGAGGCAGGCTTCTACTACCTCGTCGACCGGGTCAAGGAGATGTACAAGTCCGGTGGCGAGAACGTGGCCCCGGCCGAGGTGGAGCAGATCCTGATCCTGCACCCCGATGTCGTCGACGTCGCCGTGGTCGGGATCCCCGACCCGAAGTGGGGCGAGGTCGGGCGGGCATTCGTGGTTGCCTGCCCCGGCGCAGAGCTCACTCTCGAGGCCCTCCGCGAGCACTGCGCCGCGCACATCGCCCGCTACAAGGCACCGCGCAGCCTCGTGATCGTGGAGGAACTGCCGCGCAACAGCACCGGCAAGATCTCGAAGCAGGCCCTGCGTGCCCACCAGCAGTGAAGGACATCCGCGTCTGGATCGACCAGTGGAACCAGAACCCGAAACCGCCGACCTGGACCAAGACCGCCGACGAGATCCTCGAACGACTCGCCTCATATCTTCAACGAATTCCCGGCGCAGACACGAAGCCTGGTCAGTGGTCCCTACCTTCTTTCTCGGGTAGCTCGGGCCAGTCGTAGGGTCTTGGTTCCCAGGGGTGGCGGGTGTGGCGAGGATGCGCTGGGCAACGCGGATGGCACCGCCGGGAGAGTATGTGCCGTGACAGACGGCAGGGATGCAGCATCGCCGCTACGCTGCCGCGGGATCGGACGCTGACCGCGTTTGCCGCCTCGGCCGACTCCGGCGATGAGCTGGACTGGGTAGTGTCGCTCGATCCCACGATCGTGCGTGTGCAACAGCGAGCGCGAAGGCCGCTCACCGCGGCAGGGCACTGCCGAAGGCAGCAGAACCTGGGCTACGCGCCTGCCAACCATGCGATCGGTCGGTCCCGTTGGGAGAACCCCGGTACTCGATCCCCCGGTACGCGCTGAACGGCGTCAGAAATGGACCTCACAGCCGTAACCAAACAATGTTTGATATTATCTTCTCATCGGCACGCACAAAACACGAAGGTGAGCACTCGATGACCGATCAAACACTCCCCGTTTTTTGTGCGATCGACGGCCGGAGGTCGCCAGGGCCGGACGAGGCTCTACCGGATCTCTTGCTCTACGTTCAAGGTGGCCGTGCGTTTGCCCTTGTCGACGACGTGCGACCAGATGGACGAACTGAACTCGTTGTCGCTGCAGGGTTGGTCACCCAGTCGACAATGCATTCCTTGATTCGGCACACGTCGGGTTTCGTCACAGTCGCTTTGCCTCAAGAAAGATGCGATCGTCTGCAGCTTCCTCCCGTCGTCGCGACGTCCACCGAGTCGCATTCCTCGACCTACGCCGTCGCAGTGGATGTCGCTGCGGGTACGACCACCGGCATCTCGGCACACGATCGTGCCAGAACTGCACGCTCCCTGGCGGACCCGTGGGCTGTCCCGAGTGACTTCACCAGGCCTGGCCATGTGGTGCCCGTTCGAGTTCCACCCGATCTCGAATCCCACTGCAGGACCGATCCGGCATTTGTGGGCCTGGGAGTCTGTTCGCGAGCGGGATTCCCGGCAGCGGTAATGGCAGCGCTCGTCGCCGACACCGGCGAGCTCCTGGATGTATACGCGGCGCAACTCTTCGCGGAGCGTCATGGCCTATTTTGTGTCCGAATCAGCGATATGGTCCGATCGCATCGGACAGACTAGTGCCCGTCAAGCAACTCGGGCAGGTAATCCGGTAGTCGTATCTTGCAGTTGACGGCGAAGTCACGTGTGAGTTCGGCGTGCTGGTTGGCGCCAGTGGAATGTAGGCGGCGATGGCGGCGTCCTGTTCGGCGAGCGCGGCGAACAGGATTGGATCCGGTCAGTCAGGACGACTAAGGTCTGGCACCTCGACCACGTCGATGACCTGCCGATCCACTCGTGTTCCTCCCCCGACCTGTGGTTCGGGCGGCGCGGGTCTGCGGTCCGGACGGTGACACGCTGCCCACTTCCATCGCGATGGACAACCCTATCCGTAGTCGTTTCTGGACAGACGCCATCGGTCGCCGACGCGGCGTGAGGTGTGCGATGTACCTGCAGCGGTCACTCCGTAAAGAAGGTCCCACTGCCAGCACTCGACGACCCACGGTTGGGCAGTCGGCCAGGCCACACCGAACTGCTCGACGACCAAGCACAACGTGTCGTCGAGCAGCCCCTCAACCAGCCGGATCGATGTCGACCTTCGGGTCCTTCACCGGGACAGTTGGCCGTCGATCCACGCGAGTGCGGCGCCGAACCATTCCTCCGCGTTCGCCGCCATATTCATGTCGTGCCCCGCATCCGGAAGAACGTAGCCATCGACCGATGGGACGTTCGGGCCGAGGAATTTCCTTTCCGCGTCGACAAACGTGCTGGCCGACGAACAGTCGACGCCGCCGAGCACCGGTACGCTGCCGCAGTTGACCGGGTCTCGTTGCCCGACCGCCAGCAGGACCGGAACGCGGATGTCGAGCTCCGGCAGCGGGGCGTAGGGGTTGGCCTCCAACATGCCCAGGAAGCTGGCGACGGCGGCGACGTCTTTGGTCTGTTCGTCGGTCTGGAGCACGGCGGGGTCGGCCGGTCCGCCTTCGTAGAAGATCCCGCGCGTGCCGGGCCGGGTGGTTATGTACCCGGGGTCCGCGGTTTGCCCGTACAACGCCGCGGGTGCCATCGCGGCCCCCAGGCGTGCCATGGTGTCGAGCCGGACCGTGTGCGTGAAACTGGTAAAGACGGCCGCCGACACGTCGTGGTAGGTGCTGGCCTCCAGCCAGGTGACTATGGTGCCCAAGGAATGACCGAGGGTCACGATCTTCGCCGACGATTTCCCGAGACCCGATATCTGCCCATCGCGGACGGCTTGCACCAGTGAGTGGATGGTCCACGCGTCGGCGTCAGGTGTCACGAGGACACCCGATGGCCGTGAACTGCTCCCGGTGCCGAGACGGTCCATATTGAGCACCGCGTAGCCGCGGTCGGTCGCCGAATCGGTGAAGGAGTAGCGCGAGGTGTGCCGGGCGGTGTCCGGGAAGTTCCAGTAAATCGAGTTGTAGCTGCCGCCGGGGACCGTGATCAGCACGCCCTTGATGTTGCCTCGGGGAAGGCATACTCGCACGCCGAGGTGCTCGCCAGTCGGTTGGCCTGAACCGAGGGAGACCGGAAGCTGCTGTAGTGCGCAGCTGGACCGTGTCGTCGCGGTCGCGGTCGGCGCGTTCGTGCACACCAGCGTCAGGACCCCGGCGGCTGCGAGGACGAGCAGGGAACGGGCCGCACGGCTCATGCGCCTATTCGCGCGGCGGCCCGTGAAGAAGGCCGCTCGCTGGGCGGGTTCGATCATCATGTCTCCCATGGGTTTTCACTGCTTATGGAACTGCCCGCGGTTCGTTCGCGGGGTTTGGATCGGTGCAAATAGGTGGGCGAGCCGCGTGTAGGGCCCGAAAAGTTATTGCGGCGAGCGGACGGACTTCGCTGCCTCGAACTGCTCGCGGATCGTCGCGCGGGAGATCTTCTCGGTGGCACTACGCGGCAGTTGGTCGAGCACGACCAGGTGGACTGGGAGCTTGAAGCGTGCCAGCCGGCCCGCCGCGAACGCGTGCACATCGGCCAGCGTGATGTCGGCCCCTGATGCGGGCACGACCGCGAGAAGCCCGACCTCGCCCCACTTCTCGTCCGCCACGCCGACCACGGCGAACTCTGCGATCCCGGGCATCTCAGCGAACACGGCCTCCACCTCCGCGGGATAGACGTTCTCCCCTCCAGACCGATACATCTCCTTGAGTCGGCCGACTACATAGAGGTGACCGGCGGCGTCCAGCCGGGCGGCGTCACCGGTGCGGAACCACTGCCCGTCGATGCTCTCGCGTCGCGGTTGTCGCCAATATCCCGGGGTGACCCCGGGACCGCGGACCCACAGCTCGCCGATCTCACCGACAGCGGCCTCGGTGCCGTCCGGTCCAACTAGCCGGATCCGGGTGTGTGGAGCTACCGTTCCGGACGACCCGGCTTCGGCTGCCGCGTCGTCGGGCGGGGACAAGATGGTGACGTTGGGTCCCAGCTCACTGGCCCCGTACGACAGCTGGACCTGGATGCCGTGCTTGCCGAAGGCGCGGTAGATCTCGCGCGCGGAGGGACCCCACCCACCGAAGAGCACGGTAGAGAGGGCGGGGAATTCCGCGGCCGCGAACCCGTCGAGACGGACGAGCCACTCATACATCTGCAGCACGCCGCACAGGTGCGTGATGCGCAACCCGGGATCGGTGAGCAGGTCGAGGGTCCGCTGTGGATCGAAGCGTCGCACAGTCGTCACGCGGCCACCCCAGTACAGCATCGGGTTGCTGAAGACGTTGAGCCCGCCCGCGTGGAACAGTGGCACGATGTTGAGGTGGTGACCGCCCCGCTCGGCCATCCTGCTGGTGTGGGCGAGGTTGTAGGCCTGAGTGGTCAGTGTCCGGTTGGTACACACCACACCCTTCGGTCGGCCTGTGGTTCCCGAGGTGTAGATCAGCTGCGTCGCCGCGTCCGGGTCCAGGTCGCCGCCCGGTATCGGCGCGGCCGTCGAAACCGCGTCGTCGTAGTCGGGCACGCCGGCCGGCGAGCCCCACCCTGCGCGGTGCCGCAGCGCTACCTTCGCGGTGAGTTCGTCGGCAAGGCCGCTCCAGCTGCCGTCGTGCACGATCACCGATGCCTCGGCGTCGGTCAGTTGCTGTGCCAGCTCTTCCGCAGTGAGCCGCCAGCTCAGGGGCATCAGGATCGCGCCGATGCGCATGCACGCGAACTGGAGCTCGAACACTCGCAGGTCGTTTTCGGCGAGGATGGCGACGCGATCGCCACGCCCGATGTGCCACTCGTCACGCAGGAACCCGGCCAGTGCGGCAACGCGTGCCTCCAGCTCGGCCCACGTCCGGGTGGTGTCGTCCTCGGCCTGGGCGAGTGCGATCGAATCAGGATGGCAGCCCGCGTTATAGGACACCCAGTCGGCGAGGATCTCGGTCACCACGACTCCTTTGTCGTTTCAAGCGAGTGGTGCGCCTGCTGCGGCTACTGATAGGCAAGCAAGGTCGGCGAAACTCGCGAAATCTCTTCCCCAATAACCCTACAACGTTTGTTTATTGCGACGGAGGAAAACGGCCAAGAGAACCGCGTTGAACCAAATGTCGTTAGCCGCGGGGCTCCACGAAGGCGATCTCCTGCGCTACGGTCGCCACCAACCGTCCGTCGGCCGATCGCAGCTCTGCCCGGCAGAACCCGCGTGCCCGGTCGGCGACGGGTGAGGTCTGGTCCAGCAGAAGCCAGTCGTCGAAGCGTGGTGGGCGGTGGAACCACAGCACGTGGTCCAGGCTCGCGCCGTACACCGCTCGTCCGCTGGTCACCAGTTCCCAGTCGATGCCGTGGGGAAACAGCACCGGTTCGAACATCGGGAGGTCCGTAGCGAAGGTGACCGCGGCGGCATGGACGCCAGGGACCTCGGGCAGGGAGCCATCGGCGCGAAGCCACACCCTGTTGCGCGGCTCCCTGGAGGTGCCGGGACCGATCGGGTCCCACGGCGCCCGGTCCACGTAGCGGGTGTCGACCGGCCAATGGGGCGCGGCCGCGACCGGTACGGCGTCGCCGAACCGCTCCGCGAGCCGTTCGCCGCGGGACGGCATCGTCTCGGGCGCAACCGCCGGGCGGCCGGCGCGCTCGTGACGGAGCTCATGCTCTAGCTCGGCCGCCGTGAGGTCATGGAACGACACGGTCGCGGTAGCGAGCAAGCGGCCGCCCTGCGCGGCACGGACACTGCGTGTCGACAGCGTCCGGGAGTCCCGCAGCCGTTCCACTGTGTACTCCACCGGGGAGCCGGGGTCGCCGCCGCGCAGGTAGGTGGTCTGCACCGAGTTGACCTCGTGAGCCGGGTCGACGGTCGCCGCCGCCGCCGCGACCGCCTGCCCGGCGATCTGGCCCCCGTAGAGCCGGGGAAAGGCGGCGGGTGGGACCGCGCTGACGAAGCGGTCGGCGACCGGTGCGATGCTTGGTACGTCTAGTGCGCCCGATGCGGGCTGCAGCCGAAGCACCGAGTCCCACCATGTCGTGTAGTCGGCGCTGCGCGTCAGGGTCGCCATGTCACCTCCATTGGGGATCCCGCCTTCGGGATAACGTACAGTGATTGGTTCCCGGTGGGCTGAGCACCGGGCGGCGGAGCTCAGCTCATTCGTACCGGCGACAGCGGTTGCGCCGTGATGCTCACTGTGCTGGCGACGTCGAAGGACTCGTGTAGTTGGATCGAACCGTCGATGCAGCCGTTGGTGATGGTCTGCGCGGCGAAGTCCCGAAATGACCATCGGCGGGGCGAGGATCTGCGGCAGGTGGGTTTGTCGTACCAAACGTTGAATGCGGCGTCCCGGCCCGCGACCGCATTGGTGTAGACGAGCAGGTTCGTGGTTTCCATCGGATTCTCCTTGCGCCTCTACGGCTTGCGGCCGGTACCATCACCTGGCACAGCCATCAGGCTGACGGCAGCCGTCAGATGTGAAGGGCCTCCGACGCTATGAATCGGCTGATTTCATCGGGCGATAGTCCACGAGCGGCGAGCAGTCGATGGACATCCGTTGTTAGCGGGGCGCCGCCGTTTGCGAGGACACCTGGAGTTTCGCTCAGACGCGGCGCGGGCTGTGCTGTCGGAATCCCGCGACTCTGAACCACTTGGCCCCGCGCCGCCAGGTGCGCGTCCTTGGTAAGCTCATCCAGGTCCAGGACCGGATAGGCGCACGCATCGCTACGGCTGAAGACTCGGGTCCAATGGTCTCGCGGTTGCGTTGCGAATCTGTCGGCAATGAGCCCGCGCACCTCGATCCAGCGTGCCCTCTCATGTTGTATCCGTAGCAATGCGGGGTCCAGGTCCAGTAGCCGCAGCAACTCGGCGTAGAACTTGCTCTCAATCGAGCCAACCGAAAACCATCGGCCATCCGAGCATTGATAGACCGAATAGAACGGCGCGACCCCTGAAAGAAGGCTCGTACCACGGCCTGCCCATTCGTTGCGGCCTAGTTCTGCAAGCTGTGTCGTCATGAGATAGCTGGCGCCGTCCACCATCGCGGCGTCGATGATCTGCCCACGCCCTGTGCGCTGTCTTGCAAACAGTGCCAGGACGATGCCGAGGACCATGGGCAGCGACCCGCCGGCGAAGTCGCCGAGCAAATTCAGTGCGGGCACCGGAGCCCCGATGCCGACCGCGCCGAGGGGTCCGCCGACGGCGATGTAGTTGATGTCATGGCCGGCCGACTCGGCATAAGGGCCGGATTGCCCCCAGCCGGTGAGCCGTGCGTAGATCAAGGCCGGATTACGTTCACACAGTACGTCGGGACCTAGACCACGGCGTTCCATGGTTCCGGGGCGATAGCCCTCGATGAATACGTCTGCCGTGTCGGTGAGGCGGGTGATCAACTCGGCACCTCCAGGAGCACGCAGATCGATCGTCAGCGTGTGTTTTCCGCGTGAGAACTGGGCAGAAGCGTCCACCTCCTGGCGCCCCGGACGCCGAACCTCTATCACATTCGCGCCGAAGTCCGCCAGGATCATGGATGCGAACGGACCCGGACCCAGTGTGCTCACATCCACCACAGACACACCCGCGAGCGGTCCGTCGACACTTCGGCGGGCAGAAGTGCTCGAGGCCGGCTTCGGTATGCCGGTTGGCGGGTTGTCGGTCAAGACTCTCCTCGGATCGTGGAACACGGATCGAGTGGCGGTTGGACAAACGTTTGATGAGCCACCTCCGGGGTGGCTGCGATTGACATCAGCAGTACTGCGGCACGGTCGGGACACTGGCCCGGAATCAAGCGGGAACCACGGTCGCGATCGATGTCACCGACGCGTGGTCTATGCCTGCGTGCCGCGGACGTCGGCAAGTGTCGGAATTCGCCTTGTGGTCGTCGGATTCGGCGCCCGCGGCGATCATTCGAGGGAGATCGAGATCGCGGTCTCCGGACACGCTTGTCGCGCCGCGACTACCTCGTCGCACAGATCCGAGTGGATCTGCTCCGAAATCAGCACACCGTTGGTGCGTCGGGTTCGTGATCATCGCAGACGAGGAATGACGTCGGATCCGAGCAGTTCGACCATTTCACGAAATTCTCCGGCAGGTTGCCCTCCCATGTCGATGGACAACAAATTTACGTCGGCTGATAGGAGTTCGCTCAGAGTTCCGAGTCGATCGACCACCTCCTCGGGACTGCCGCAGATCGCAGGCCCTTGAGTGCTGAGAAACTCGAAATCGAACGGCTTTTTAATAAAGGGCGGCGGGTTCGGATTGACCCGACCGATGATGGTTGCCATGAGGTCGAAGTAGGCTTTGTAGCGTGGAAGCCATCGCTCCCGTGCCCGCTGACTGGTCTCGTCGACATTCAAGTGCCAGCATGCTCCGATACGAGGCCTGCGCGGGTGTCCGAAGGATTCGTAACGCTCGAGGTAGTTCTCGAGTACGGGCTTGAACATGGCAGGATTGCCAAATGCGCTGGGCAACATCAAATCCAAGCCGAGGCGAGCTGCCAGGTCGAGTGTGGATTCGGATGCACCGCCACCGATCCAAAGCGGGGGGATTTCGGTCGGTGGTGGCTGAAGCTCGAACTCATCGAGTGGCGCACGGTGGCTACCCGTCCAACTGACTGCCTTGCCACTGAAGAGTTCCAGGATAAGTTCGATGTTCTCCTCGAAGAGAACATGCGAATCGTCCGGGTTCTGCCCGAAAGTGGTGTATGTGGACGTGAAAAAATTCCCTCTGCCAGCGACCAACTCGACGCGACCGGGGTTCAGAACTTCGAGTGTCGAGTAGTCCTCTGCAGCCCGGACAGGATCGAGGTTCGCAACGAGAGTAACGGCAGTGCTGAGCTTTATTCGACTCGTCCGCTCCCCGATGGCCGCGAGTATAACGGGCGGAGCGGAGTAAATGTACTCGAGACCATGATGCTCGCCGATGTGTACGCTCTCGAACCCTCCCTCCTCCGCGGCGACTGCCGCATCAACGATGGCGCGGTGACGTTCCGCAGCCGTCTCGCGCTGCCCGGTCACCGGATCGGTTACCTGGTCGCCGAGCGTCATTAAACTCAGTGTCATCGCCTTGCCTCCGATGTTCTGGGACGTGTTTGCGCAAGTCCTTAGGTCGCAATTTAGCAAACAGCGTTTGATTAATCAAACTGCGTACGGTCGGGCTGGGCGAGGCGAGCATGACGTGACGAGCCGCTCACCCGGAGTGTCGGTGGACACGCCGGGTGGCCCGCGCCCTGGAGGTGGGCTGCCGTTTGGCTGGTTCTCCGCTGATGAGGCCGCCTGCCCTCGCCGTTCGAGTTCAGCGCGCGGCGTGCCAGCAGCCAGCGGATCCTGCTGGAGCGCAACGTCGAGAGCGCGCCCCGGTCGGAGGAGACCGGGGGCGAGAAGGCGCTCGGGCGCCAAGAGGCAAAGGGCGTCGGACTGCGGGCTGCGCGTCGAGCGGATTCGTAGCTGGGACCACCGCCGCGTCGACACTGGGCGGGTTGCCAACCCAGGTGACCGAACTTCGATCGGCTACCTGGATTGACAACAGTGTTTGGTTAAGTCGGCATCGATGGCGGAATGTGATGCGGGCTACACCGCAGGCAGGTAGAGGCTCGATGGTCACCCGTTCACCGTGGGGTCGCTTGCGCAGGTCGCGTCCCGGAAAGCTTTGCCGAGGGTCGGCGCGCTCGCCGCGGAGCTGATGGCGGAGCGGAGAGCCAGGCACCCGCCCCGCACCCGCGCCAACCAGTGGCGGACATGCCATGCGCTGAGCCACCGGCCCCCGGGGCGCCACTCCAGCTCCGACGAAGCCGGTAAGGGGTACCGAAGCCATCGCAGCTGCGTCGGGCACCCCTTCCGCAGGAGGTAAAACGAACATCGCTTGGTCCTGTTCGCGCGTGCCCAGAGACCCGTGAGGACGTGCCGCCCGCCGAGACTCTCTGCTGACTGGAGGCCGACCTCGGCGCCAAGGTGCTGAAATATTCCTTAATCAAACGATGACAGGTAATGTCGATGGGCGTGACCGAGGACATCCTGATCGAGACGGTTGGAGCGGTCGCGACTGTCCGGCTGAATCGTGGCGCCAAGCGTAATGCCCTCACGATGGCGATGTACGCCCGCCTCGCCGATGGGCTGGCCGGGCTGAGCGAGGACGCCGACGTGCGGGTAATCGTCCTGACCGGCTCCGCTGGCAGCTTCACCGCGGGCAACGACCTGCGGGACATGGCCGAGGCGGGGGACCTTGACGAGGACTCACCACCCCGGCGCTTCCTCGATGCCCTGGTCGCGCTACCCCAAGTACTGGTGGTCGGGGTCGCGGGCGCGGCGATCGGCATCGGCACCTCGGTGATCCTGCATGCCGATCTCGTCTACGCCAGCTCGTCCAGTATTTTCGCGCTGCCCTTCGTCAACCTGGGGCTCGTGCCCGAAGCGGCCTCGACGCTGCTGCTGCCCGCCGTCACCGGTCATGTCCGTGCGGCGGAACTGCTCTTGCTCGGCGAGCGCTTCGATGCCGAGCAGGCGCTGCGCTGGGGGCTGATCAACGAGATGCTCGACGGCGGCCAGGCCGAGCTCGACAAGCATCTGGCGATGATCGCGGCCAAGCTCGCGGCCCAGCCGGCCGAGTCACTGCTGCAGACGCGACGGCTACTTCGCACCCACCGAACGGAATCGGTCGGTGCGCGACTCCAGGAGGACGGAATGATCATGCGGAAACTCGCTGCGGTTCGCTCGGCGAGGATGTCGTGATGACGGCGACGGCGATCCACACGCCAGGGATCGACACCTACCCGCGGGTCTTCTCGCCATTCGAGATCCGCAATGTCCGGCTGCGCAACCGGATCGTGCGCACGTCCCAGGGCAGCGGGCTGACCGCGGGCGGGCTGGTCACCGAGGACTCGATCGCATGGCACGTTGCCCGTGCTCGCGGTGGGGTCGCGCTGGGCTACAGCGACCCGGGCCAGACGCACTGGAGCTCGCCGGCCTTCATCGACAACACCCGCGACGCCTGCGTCGAGGGCATCCAGAAGCTGACCGACGCCGTGCACGCCGAGGGCATGCAGATGTTCGAGCAGCTCATGCATGGTGGGCCCACGAACATCCCGCTCGATGGCTCGGCGCCGTGGTCGGCCTCGGCGATACCCGACCCAGGGCTGGGGATGGTCTCGCGCCCGATGACGCAGTGGATGATCGACGAGGTCGTCGCCGGCTTCGCCGGCGCGGCCCGGCGGGCTCAGCTCGGGCGCATGGACGGTGTCGAGGTGCACGGCGGACACGGGTACCTGTTCAGCGCGTTCATGTCGAGTGCTACCAACCATCGGACCGACGCCTACGGCGGATCGTTCGAGAACCGGACGCGGCTGCTGCGGGAGGTGCTGGCCGCCATCCGGGCCGAGGTCGGCCCCGACTACGTCGTGGGAGTTCGGCTGTCGGCCGACGGCGCGCCGGGGCACGCGAGCAGCGAAAGCGTCCTCGAGGTAGCGCTGGATCTCGAAGTGCGCGGGCTCATCGATTTCGTCAACCTGTCACTGGGCAGCCACTACGGCCGGGACCTGCTGATGGGCGGGATCCATGAACACCCGGGCTATCAGCTGAAAGTCAATGCCGACATCGCCCGCCGCAACAGCCTGCCGACCATCGTGACCGGACGGATGGCCAGCATCGCCGACGCCGAGCAGGCCCTGGCCGACGGCAGCGCCGACCTGATCGGCATGGTGCGCGCGACCATCGCCGACCCGGAGATCGTGAAGAAGACTGCTGAGGGCCGAACCGCCGAGATCCGGCCCTGCATCGCCTGCAACCAGTCGTGCGCGGGCGGGCTGAACACCCGCGGCCGGGTCAGTTGCACCGTGAATGCGGTCGCCGGGCGCGAGGTGCGGCACGGCGACGACTCGCTGCGCTCGGCGGAGCCCGGACGGCTGGTCGTGGTCGGTGGCGGGCCGTGCGGCGTCGAGGCGGCTCGTGCCGGCACCCTGGCCGGGCATGAGGTCATCTTGCTCGAGTCTGCCGACGAGCTCGGTGGTCAGCTGCGCTTCGTCCGCCAGTCCCCGCGTCGCGGCGAAGTCGCGAAGCTGCTGCCCTACTACGCGACCAGTCTCGCGTCGTTCGACATCGACGTCCGCCTGGGCGTGAGCGCCACTGCGGCCATGATCAGGGAGCTGGCCCCCGATTCGGTCATAGTCGCGACGGGCAGCGTGCCCAGGCGTGACGGCTTCCAGACGCTTCGTCCGTGGGGGCCGCCGGCCGGGTTCGACCCCTCGACCATCCTGACGAGCTGGGACGTGTTGAGCGGCGTCGACACCGGGGATGTCGTCGTCCTGCTCGACGAGGTCGGCCATTACGAAACCCTCGACGTGGCCCAACTGCTGGTGAGCCAGGGCCGCACCGTGCGGTTGGTGACCAGGTTCTCGGCCGTGGCGGCGAACCTGGAGATGCGCTGGGAGATGATCGGCGGCCCGAACGCCCGCATCCTCTTCGAGGGCGACTTCGAGCTGTGCGCCCGGCGGGTGATCACCGAGATCACCCCGACGCAGGTTTGCGTCGCCCGGATCGAGGCACCCCAGCGTCAGGAGCTGATCGACTACGACACGCTCGTCTTCATGTCCGGCAACGTGCCGTCGGCGGACCTGTACGAGGAGCTGCGCGACGGTCCCTGGAAGGTCGTTGTAGCCGGCGATGCCGTCGGGCCGAGGCTGCTGGAGGCGGCGACCTTCGAGGGCAACCTCGCTGTCCGATCGCTCGAAGCGGGCTGGGCGCGCCCCGCCGTGCGGTTCGGCCAGACGGGCAGTGCCATCTGATGATTCTCGATCGAACTCTCGACGGCATCGCATTGCGTGACGTCGGCGCCGCATGCGTTCGGCCGGCCGGCCCAAGGTGATGATCGCCGGTGTCGGCGAACGGATGGTGCACGTGGCGGGCGGGGTCGGCGACGGCCTGTTCATCCATCCGTTCTCGTCCCCGAAGTACGTCCGCCCGCAGATCTCGTCGGCCGACCCCACACCAAGATCGGCGGCCAATCACCCATCAACCGCGTCACCACACAACGTCCCCGGGAAACAGCTGGACGAAGTAGCGCGCGACCAGCGAGAAATCATCGGATCTGCACAGCTCCGGCGGCTAACGCGAAACGCCCATGCCGGCGAGGCGGCATACCAGTTGCGCTGGTCCCATTGCGACGACGCCACCGAGCGCGCACGCGGTCGTTACCGTAGCCCTGACATTACGGATGAAGCTCACACCTCGTAACTGAGATCCTCGCCGCCGCTCACCTCGATCAACCAGTACAGGGTTCCAGTTTCGAAAGGCCAGCCGGTCGTGGCCACCTCGATCCATCCACTGCCGGACTCGCCGACCCCCGCATCCCACCACCACCAGCTGCGGTCATCGCCTCGCCCGTCCTCAGTCGGGTCGAAGTAGTAGAGCCAATCCGAGAGCATCCACGGACCCAGGCACGCAGCCGACTTCTCCTCGGGCGTCATCGCCCGCCACTGCCGTTCCCACGCTTCGATGTCAAAGGAAGGGTCGGGCACACGCTCCGGAGCACATCGCTGCACGAACCACGTCGGCAACACTCCCGGCCAGTCCTCGAACGCAGGCCAGACGCCTGTCCGTTCCACCACTCGCGCCAGTACCGCACGCGCATGCTCGATAACGACCGCAGGCTCCTCAGCAGTGAACCGGATCCGTACGAGGAATACTGCCTCCCGACGGTCGCCGGCTCCGAGCCCAGATCGAAGGCGTCGCAGCTCGCCCTCTACGTTCTCCACAACACAGAAGCATGCAGCACAACCGACGACCTCGCCACACCTCGAAAACCTTGCGATGCGTGGCTGGAGTACTAGGACAAGTAGCCTGTTCTACGCCCTTCGATGAAATCGCCTCGCGCAGACGATGCCTCACCTGACATATTCAGCTCGTAGGTATAACTGAGCTCCTGTCGGTAAAGAGTTCGGATATCGCGCCCGACGCTCCCCGACATGGATAGTTTCAGCCCCCGGATGACGCTGGGGCGCTTGGCGCAGATCGTCTCTGCAACACTCCGTGCCTCAGCAACAAGATCGTTCTCGTCAACCACCTTCAGAATGCTTCCGAACTGGTGCAACTCTTCGGCTGGAACTGGTTCGCAGGTGAACATCGCTGCCCTCAGCCGCTTCTCGGGCATGAGACCGATAGCCTGAACGACACCGCTCGTAGCGCCGTTGTCAGCCTCCGCAAGTACGAACGACGTCGCACGAGAGGCGAGCACGATATCGCAAACTCCTGCGACAAGGACACCGATTCCGATGCAGTAGGCATGAACCGCGGCGACGACAGGTACAGCGCACTCGGCGATAGCTAGTGTCAGTTCGAACGAACCTCTAGCTTGCCCGAGAATTCCTTCGAATCCGGGAAGTCCTTGAACTTCCTTGACATCGCCGCCTCCGCAGAAACCGCGACCCTCCGATCGAAGCAGTACTGCGCGTACTGATTCGTCGGATCCGCACGAATGCAAACGTGATGTCAGTGCATTGATATCAGCGATTGAAAAAGCATTGACCGGCGGGTTTTCGACGACAAACTCTACCAGTCCGCTATTGTGCCGTATTTCCCTGATCACATTGATACACTCCTCGGGTAACGTAGGGCGAGATACGAATCAGTCATCAGGGTGCCGCTTCACTCGGACGCACGGACAACGGCCAGCATGCTGTCGACGTCGATAAACTTCACTCGTGTTCTATTTCGTGCGGTTCCAGCGGCTTTCTCAGCTCTGTCGATCTTCTGCCAGCCAGCGAAATCCACCGTAGCCGGCTGCCGTTCGTGTATCAGATCCATCAATTCGTCTTGACTGTGGGATGGCGTCGCCAGTAGCCCCGTCTCATAGTCGTCCAAGAGATGACCAACAGTCTCGGCGGCGCACCTTTTGTTTGTTCCTATGACACCGGAAGGTCCCCGCTTGATCCACCCTGCTGCGTAGACGCCGACAACCGGCTCAGTGGATGCAGGATCGATGACTCGGCCGTTTCTGTTGGGTATAGTTCCGCGATCGTAATCAAACGGCACTTCGGCCAGGGGTGATCCCTGATACCCGATCGACCTGAGTACCAGGCTTGCCTCGATCGTCTCGACCTTGCCGGTAGGCACGACCGCGACACCACCGTCGTGCGCGGGTACCGGCTGGTTACGAACGACCTTCACCCCAGTAACGGCTTGTTCGCCCACTATCTCTATTGGCGATCCGAAGTACCGGAACACGATTCGTTTGGGTTCGTTACTCGTTCGCCTGGCCGCGAACTGGGCGGCGAGATCAGATTTGATTCGAACAGCAGGTTCGGCATCCTCGTCGTCGATCAGCTTTTGAGTGTATGGGTCGAGGACTGCCTCCCGGGAGTCGATGAGGATGTCCACGTTCGGAAGTTTGCCCAGTCCTAGGAATTCCGCACTCGTGTATGCCGCCTGGGCCGGACCCCGCCGGCCCAGCACGACGACTTCGCGAATATTGCTATGACGTAACGCCGCGACCGCGTGGTCGGCGATATCCGTTTTGTCGAGTTCGTCGACATCGGTGACCAGAATTCTTGCAACATCAAGCGCAACATTTCCGTTTCCTACGATCAGTGCACGTTCTCCGGAGAGGTCGAAGCTTCGGTCGGAGTGGTCTGGGTGACCGTTGTACCAAGCCACAAACTCCATCGCGGCATGCGATCCGGCGAGATCTTCGCCAGGTATTCCCAACTTTCGATCCGCAGCGGCCCCTGTGGCGTAAATGATCGCGTGGTGGTGGGCGAGAAGTTCGGAGTGGCTGACATGTTTGCCGACTTCGACTCCGAGATGAAGTTCGAACTCCGTCCTGGTGCCAGTAGCGCGGAAGACATCGGTGACTGCCTTCGTGCCGACATGGTCGGGTGCAACCCCGGAGCGAATCAGCCCGTACGGTGCCAGCAGGCGATCGAACATGTTAACTCGTACGCCTCGATAGGCCAAAAGTTCTGTTGCAGCGTAGCTCGCAGCAGGTCCGGATCCGATGACCGCTACACGCAGCCCGGAGAAGTCGAAGTCTCGCCTCGCCGGACGCGGCGGCCTGGCGCCGGACGCCTGAAGAGGGTACTTCAGGTAATATGCCGCGTTGATGTCGAGAAAAGGGGTTGCATTCTCGTCGAGGTCGTCGTCGGCAAAGATGGCGCCGACTGGGCACTCGGATACGCATGCGCCGCAGTCGATGCACGTATCGGGATCGATATACAGCATCTCCGTTTTCATGTACGGAGCTTCTTCAGGGGTCGGATGGATGCAATTAACAGGGCACACTTCGACGCAAGAAGCATCATTGCAACAGGGCTGAGTGATAACGAAGGTCATTTCAACCTCGCTTGGAAAGTTCTCGAATCACCGTTCTCATACACACTTCGCTGGGACTTCGCCAGCGTTCGGTTCGAACTCGCCGAGCCAACCCCCGTAAGTCTCGGCCGAATCGGTAGGTGCGAGAAGGCGGATCGTCGAAAAGATGGCGGGTATTCGGAAAGCCCCTCCACGTGGGCTGGTGATGACGAGCGGCGGACGTGCGGTACTGAACGCACATAATCCTCAGTCACCGTTTCCTCCAGCTCGCGCGACGCCGCACTGTTGGCGCAAGCCCGGACCACTGAGCGCCGGACCGCGACCACCGTTCTCGTTTGTCAGCTTCCGGCATATACCCACCAATAGATCCGCGTATCGGCACAAGTCGGCACCATGAATCGGGGATGGCAAGCCCCAAAGACCCACAGTCAATGTCACGCGCCCCAAAGCGTCGAAGATCGGCGCCGACAGCAGCGTTACGTCATACGGGCGATCGGGCTCGATGGTCACTGGTTCGTATTGATCACTCACTGACAGAGTGAGTTCTCGGATGCCATCCTCGAGGTCTTCATCTGTTTGAAAGCCGGTATCTTTTCCGATTGCATCTTCTAGTCTCCGGTGATTGTCACTCGACATAGCGACGGACCATTCGCGGGAACGAATCGTGCGAAGCAGGCGTTCATAATTGTCTCGCTTGTCGTCGATCCCTGCTTTCAACCAAGCTTCGACGTCGTCACGGCCGCACCATGCGAGGAATAGTCCGCCGACAGGCGGCACCAAGGGCATTCGATTGCCCAGGCGCGCCGGCACTCGACGTCCGGCCGGAGAACCCGCGCTACCAAGCACAACCAATTGACCTACGTCCGCACCTACCGCCACGCATTGCACTCCAAGACTGTCTGCGAGGTGTTCCATATCGGTCCGGATCAACTCCGTCAAGCGGATTTGATCGACCATGCGGGACTGACCGGAGACAACGATCGACTCGGGTGCGAACTTCCCGTACCCGCCTCGGAAGAAAATGAGAGGTGACGTCGGATTGGAGACTTCGAGAGAAGTGACTTTTCCGACTGCGATGTAGTGATCGCCAGTTTCGAATATCTGCTCATGAATGCAGTCGATCCACGCAACAGAACCGTCGATGATCGGCGCTCCCGATGGCGCAGGCCGCCACGCTACGCCAGCGAACTTGTCACCACCGCTGACTGCAAATTTTCGGCACAGGTCCTCCTGGTCGAAGCTCAGTATGTTGATGCAGAACGATCTCGCTGCCTTGATTCTCGGAAAGCTACTCGATTTCTTGGTTGGCAGAAATGCGACCATGGGCGGATCGAGCGACACCGAAGTGAACGAACCGACTGCCATTCCGACGGGATCGCCGTCCGGACCAACTGCGGTGACTACAGTTACTCCAGTGGGGTAATTGCCGAGAACGTGGCGAAATTTGTCATCGTCGAACCCGACAGGACTCGTGTCGACTACCGGCTCGACTCTCCGTATGTGTGCCTCGACACATTTACCGTCGTCGGTGCACCAACCCTTTTTCTCCGCGTATCGCAACATCTCTTCGAGCTTCTCGTGGTCCTCATCGCCCGAATCGAGCGCGATATGGGTGCGGATAACCTCGGTGTATAGCCAGACGTGTCCCGGTTTCCCCAGAGTTCCCCACCCAGCCGTGTCGAGAACTGAACCGATTGCGTCATCGCCGAGTGTGGATGGAGCATCGACCCGCAGGGTCGTAAAATCTCCGGCATCTTTGAGAGACACGAGCACTCCCTCGTTTGAATCCAAGATCTCGACGAACACAATCCGCTCCCTAGTCTCTGTTCTCACCGACCGTAGGTGAGGAGTTCTCCACCGTCGATCGGTACGATCACGCCAGTCATATACTTCGCGTCGTCCGTGACGAGATACGCGATCAGTTCGGCGATCTCATGTGGAGTGCCGAGCCGTCGCAACGGGTTGATCTCTGCGTTGTTGTTTGCACTCCATTCAAGAATTGGAGCGACCATTTCGGTATCGACTTTTCCAGGCGCAACGCCGAGAACTCGGATTCCGTATTTTGCCCACTCCAGTGCACACACCTTCGTCAGCATCACGAGACCTGCTTTACTAACATTGTACGGAGCCAGGCCGGCCGAAGGAAAGAACGCCGCAGTACTTGCTACATTGACTATCACTCCTTGACCCGGCGCGTGCATCATCTCTTTCGCGCGGCACGAGAGAAACCATGGGGATGTGAGATTGAGCTCCATCACTGAAGTCCACTCTGCCCGCTCCAGATTTTCCATTCGGCGTGCTTTCGGGAGTTTTCCTGCATTGTTGATCAGGATGTCCAGCCGATCGGTGACCATGCGGATCTCGTCGATCAGATTCCGCGTCGATACCTCGTCGGACAGGTCGGCCGCAAATAACTGAGCGTGCGCCCCGATCCGCTCGAGCTCTCCGACGAGTTCGCTGAAGCTTTCCTTTTTGCGTGCAACCAGCAGGACTCGAGCTCCACGCCGTGCGAGGGCAAGCGCGGTAGCGGCTCCGATACCTCGGCTGGCACCGGTGATCAGCGCGATCCGACCTTCAAGGGTGTGGTCTCTCATGGACTTCTCTCGCGACTCGCGGACAGGTAGCTGTGCTGTGCGTCCATGTAATCAAACAGTGTATGATTTGTCTAGGGCTAGCAGTAAGGGCTCACCGAACCACCACATGGTCCTCCGGGTGGAGCCCAGCACGGGTCTTGACCATTTCCCGCGACCTACCGGCTTCAGTCGATGCTTCGACCGGCAAGATGGCCTTCCCGAATGGCAACTTGAAGGTCACGACCGGAGTGCGCGTCCCCGACAACCCTGACGTCGTCGACTTTTCCCCGGAGGAGGCCAGCCAAGTCGTCGATCGGGACCTTATACGTGACCATGACAACCGTGTCGGCCGGGACAGTCTCGTCGCCCCCTGCACCTGCCGAACGTAAGACTGCCGTCCCGCTCGCGACCGAAACCAGCTGACTACGTGGGACGACTCGGAAAGTCGGACCGATCTTCCCGAACCGCTTAAGCGCCGGGTCTACCCGAAGAGCCAACTCGGCAAGTGGGCTGAACGACGCAAACCGTGTTGCGACAGTGACGTTCAGTCCTCTCTCGAGTAAGTACTCGGCCACAGCGACTGCATCGTACTGACCCATCTCATCGTAGACAAGAGTGTGTTGTCCAAGATTGCGGCCAGGTCTACCGAGCAGGTCGACCGAGGACAAGACGTGCGGCAGGTCGATACCCTCCACCAGTTCACCTGGAGCCGAGATCAGATGTCCGTCAAGGTTGGCCTGGGCGCCGGTCGCTACGATAACGACGTCCGGCGCCCGTGCCGAGATGTCATCTGCATCAAGATATGACGAGGTACTTACTGCAACCCCGAGACGTGCGACCTCCGCCTGAAGCCAATCGAGGATATCGTCCATACCCTGCATGCGCGGCGCAAGACGCGCGAAGTTGAGAGCGCCACCCAACTTGTCCGCAGCCTCGTGCAACACCACTCGGTGTCCGCGCAGACGCGCAGTCCGCGCTGCTTCAAGTCCGGCAGGGCCGCCGCCGATAACCATCACCTGCTTAGGGTTCGTGGTAGTCCCGATACGACTCTCCGACAGAGTCCCCTCTTTGCCGATTGCTGGGTTTACCACACAACCGAGTCGGCTATCCATTCCAGACGTACGCCCCAAGCACCCTTGGTTACAACCGATGCACGGGCGCACCTGCTCGGGATTGCCGTTGCGAGTCTTCACCACGAGAAGTGGATCCGCGATATGAGCGCGAACCATCGACACCAGATCTGCGGTCCCCTCCTTCAATACCTGCTCAGCTTCTTCCAAAGTTCGGAAACGACCAGTGACAAGACGCGGCACGCCCTTGGCCGCAGCAGTGATCTGCGCGCTGGACTCCAACTGGTAGCCAGCCGGACGTTCCATAGCCCCCATGACGTCGGCCAAAGCGTAGTAGTCGCCCATCGACACGTTGAGGTAATCAATCAGGCCGTCAGACACCAACTTCTCCGCAACCAGGGCGAGCTCCGCCTCGGATAAATCACCCGGAACAACGCCGGCGCCAACGCGGATCCCGAGAGCCCTCTCCGGCCCGATAGCCTCCCGAACGGCGATCAACGTCTCGACAAGAAACCGCATTCGATTCTCGAGGGTACCGCCATAGCAGTCAGTTCGCGTATTCGTCGCTGCCGACATGAACTGATGAAATAGATAGCCGTGCGATGCAGCGAGTTCTATGCCTTCGATCCCCGCTGAAACCGATCGCCGAGCGGCGCTCGCGAATGCTTCGACAAAGGTTGGTATCTCCTCTGTGCGGATCGGAACCGGAGGAACCCCACTCACTACGCCCGGGATTCTGGAAACACCGCGCGGTGCAGAGCCGTCCGGCGGGCTGTAGATGTGCCCGCCGTGCCAAAGTTGTTGGAACAGGCGCATCCCGGTTGGGCGTACGGCGTCTACTATCTTGCGGTACCCCTCGATGATCGCATCATCCCATCCGGCCATTCCGAGTACGCTTGAAGGATGAACAGCCGTCGCCTCGAGAATGGTTAGTCCCACGCCTCCTTCACCGCGTGCGACATGATAGTTGATCACATCATCGCTGACCTGGGGCCCGATCGACATCTTCGTCAGGTGCGCCGTGCGTACAATTCGATTCGGGACCGTTATCGGTCCGATTTTCAAAGAACTGAAGACTCGCGTCAGCCCGGGCGGCACCGCACCTTTGTCTACGCTTGGGCGAGCTTCGGATGCGTCTGCCATTGCTTTCCATTTCTGCCGGAAAATTTGTCGGCCGCAGTAAAATATTCAATATTCATTCGACTTCAGGAACGGCCGTGCGATGAACAGCGGATTGTGCGGAACCGACGATCCGTGGCGATGATGGGGCCGCGGGAAGGTCGGCGCCGGCAAATCGCGATGGGTTACTCATGAACGCGGCTGGGCATCGGCAGTCCTGCTGTCAGTCCACCGTCGATGGTGACTTCAGCACCCGTCGTGTACGAACTTTCGTCGGATGCAAGGTGGAGAGCGAGCGCTGCGACCTCTTCCGAGAGGCCTCGCCTCGGGATGGGTAAGAAGCCGAAGGGATTACCATCCGCTGGCCGCTGGATCGACGAAGTCATCGGCGTGTCGATCGAGCCAGGAAGGATCGCGTTCACTCGTATGCCGAATGCCCCCAGCTCCAATGCCGCCGACTTGGTAATCCCACGAACAGCCCACTTCGTCGCGGAGTAGACGATCTGCCCGACTGCCCCCGCCATTCCCACTCCGGACGCAAGGTTGACGATCGATCCACCCCCGCTGACACGCATCGTCGGGGCGGCAGCCTGCATTCCCAACATAGGTCCGAGCTGGTTGATCTCGAACGAGAGCTGAGCATCGTCTACTGTGAAATCCATCAACAAGCTCGGACGCCAAATGCCCGCGTTGTTGATTAGAATGTCGAGCCTGTCGAATCTTTCGACAGCTGCGGAAACAGCGGCATCCCAACTGTCGCGGGAGCGGACGTCATGCCGCATATAGTGCGCCGAACCCGGGAGTTCTGTCGCCACCCGACTGCCATCGTCGGATAGATCAGTCACCAAGACGTTGGCGCCCTCCCCTACGAAACGAGAGGCGATAGCCCAACCGATCCCGCCTAGTCCGCCGGTCACGAGAGCTGTCCGACCCGCGAGCCGCGCCCCGTTCAGCATTTGTCAGATGTCTGCAGCGCGGACAGCCCGAGAGGCACGCCAGGCGCTCTCGATGGTGCACGGTAACTCGAATTGACGTCCGGGCGCTCGGCGGCCCTTACCCCCGCCAGCGCGTGGTAGGAGATGCTGCGGCCCAACTCCGCGCTCAGCAGGTTCATGCCCCGGTACAGGCACATCTCCATGTTGGCGACACTCATTTTGCGATGGTCTCCTCGTGGATACTCGCGGGCAATCGCTTCGACAACAAACCAATCAGCGATAGGTATCTTGGAAAGATAAACCACCTCCTCGCCGTAGGTCAAGGTCACACCGATGTCGAGCCACGCGCTAGGGAGGAGGTTTCAGTTCAGCAGTCCACGGGATTATCGAACATTGTTTCATCGGCTCGTTCAAGTGCGCCATGAGCGCGGGGCAAGGCCTCGTAGCTTGCCGGCCACCGAGGCTCACATCCCCCGACTGCGTCGGTGCGAAGCACGGTAATCGAGCTCATGCCAGGGGCTTCTTACCTCGAAGGCCGTGGTCCCTCCGATGGGGTTGCCGTCGATGGTCGGGCGGCACACCACGCCCTCCGGGCTATGGACACAATTTATGCTTGCCGACTTAACCATGCACTGATAGGTTAAACCCCTGCATCTCGGATGCGTCGGACTTCGCCTTGATCACCCGTCGAATTGACGAGATAGCTGACCGGACTCGTTTACCCGAGGAGTCGATAGATGTCTATAGAAACCCGCGCCGCGATCCTGCGTGGCGCACCAGGCGAATACGAGACCGCCACTCTGCAGCTGGACGAGCCGCGTCGCGGCGAGGTGCTGGTGCGCATGGTGTCGGCCGGGCTGTGCCACTCCGACGACCATATTGCGGCAGGCGACATTCCCTACGCGGTCTACCCGCTCGTCGGCGGCCATGAAGGTGCCGGCGTTGTCGAGCAGGTCGGTGACGGGGTCACCGACCTTGCGGTCGGTGATCACGTCATCTTCTCCTTCCTCGCCGTCTGCGGCCGGTGTCGATGGTGTGCCGCGGGTATGCAGAATCTCTGCGACCAGGGCGCTGCCATGCAGACCGGCGCCCGGCCCGACGACCCGACGAGCTACCGTCTGGCCGAGGGCGGCACACCCGTCGGCCAGATGGGCGGCCTCGGCACCTTCTCGCAGTACAGCACGGTCAGCGCGCAGGCTGCGATCAAGATCGACAAGAGCGTGCCGATGGACAAGGTCTGTCTGCTGGGCTGCGGCGTCTGTACCGGTTGGGGTTCGGCAGTGAACTCGGCGGCAGTCCGGATCGGTGACACGGTGATCGTCATGGGCATCGGCGGGATCGGGATCAGCGCGGTTCAGGGCGCGCTGCACGCCGGGGCCAGCCACGTCGTCGCGGTCGATCCGGTCCCGTTCAAGCGGGATTTCGCGCTTAAGCTCGGGGCGACCCACGCGGTCGAGTCCATTGCCGAGGCGGGCGAAATCGCGCGGGGCCTGACCAACGGGCAGGGCGCCGACTCGGCGATCGTGACCGTCGGCGTGGTTACCGGCCAGCACGTGGCTGACGCGTTCACGACGCTGCGCAAGGCTGGCACGGTGGTCGTCACCGCCGTGAGCAAGGCCGAGGAGGCCGGTATCCCCGTCTCGCTCGCGGAACTGACGTTCTTCCAGAAGCGCATCCAGGGCGCGCTCTTCGGCGCCTCGAACCCGACCTACGACATTCCGAAGATGCTCCGGCTCTACCAGGAGGGCAACTTCGCTCTGGACGACATGATCACCACCAACTACACCCTCGACCAAGTCGCACAGGGCTACCGCGACATGCACGCCGGCAAGAACATCCGCGGCGTCGTCCTGTTCGACTGACCCGCTCGATACCGCTGACACAAGGAGAATCCGATGGAAACCACGAACCTGCTCGTCTACACCAACGCGGTCGCGGGCCAGGACGACGCATTCAACGATTGGTACGACAACACCCACCTGCCGCAGATCCTCGCCCTGCCGATGGTCGTTTCGGCGCAGCGCTTCAGGCTCGGCCCGATAGGTGTCGATGCCAGCGAGGTCGGCGCGGAGGTCGACTCGTCGGCGCCGCTGCCACATGCCTACCTGGCCGTCTACGAAGTGACGGGCGATCCGACTGTCGCCGCGCAGACCATCACCAACGGCTGCATTGACGGCTCGATCCAACTACATGAGTCCTTCGACGTCGCCAGCACATTGAGCATCAAGGCGCAGCCGCTGTCGCCCGTACGAACGAGCTGAGCCGGTCGTCGCGACCTTCTTCGGGCGCGATGCGCGGCTGAGGTAGGCGACGATTACTGGCGGAGGTTATAGAGCCGAAAGACGCGCCACCGGATGGTGACGCCACGTCGGAAGACCCTGTGGGGCCGCGTCGACGGGTATCGGAGATACAGGCACGTTTTACCGTCGAACCGGCGGCCGACCCCGGCGGCCGGTTCGTCGATCTGTTGAACTTCGTGCACGACCCGACGACACTGATCGTGGCGTTCGACCGGTCGCGGGCGACAACGGGCCCGAACTCCCGGCGTCGATGGCATGACCGTCACCGATGTCTAGGAGCAGATCGGGGTTCCGGGATTCCTGGAACTTTGCGGATCTCGTTGAAAGACGGGTTGATTCGGCCGCTGCCGGTGCTGGAACGGAAGATCCCAAGCCGAGCGGATCCGGGCGAAGGTGCGGATATGGTCGGCGAGTGCGGTCAGCGGCGGGCCGACATCGAGTACGGTCTTCGACCTGGCGCCGACAAGATCCCTGCCGCGGTGACCTGCCGGGTGCTCGGGGTCTCCACCCAAGCCGTGTACAAATGGAAGAAAGACCCTGTTTCCCAACGTGATTGGGACGATGCACACTTGATCGACGCGGCGTTGGACATCCATGCCGACGACCCGGGCTTCAGTACCGGTTCCTCGCCATCGAGTTCGAGACGATCAACCAGGCCACACAGCTGGCCTGAACCCTGGGGCAGGTCAACGAGTCAACCAAAGGTCCCCATGCAATGCTCGGGGACGCTGTGAATGTCGATGCGGTCAACTGGGGTTGAGCCGTTGATGCCGGTGTGGGATCGGTGGTGGTTGTAGTGGTGCAGCCACCACCGATAGGTGGCTTCGATGCCGAACCGGCCGCGTTCCCAGCCATGTCACCAGGACGCCGGGCGCGGTCCTTCGTGGTGTTTGCCAACGCACCCTGACGCCCGAAGGACGCGCTAACCGCATCGTCACCGGGGCTGGTCGATCAACCCGCATGATTCGGCGTCAGTGCGGTCAGAACGTGATGACGAGGCGGCCACGCACACCGCCAGCCTCTAGCCGGCGGTGTGCGTCGGCGACACGCGCCGCCGGGTAGGTGTCGGCTACACGCAACGTCAGCAGACCTTCCGCGACTAGTTGAGCCAGCTCAGCGATCCCCGCCCCGTCCTTGAGGTGACGCGCGACAAGTATCGGATGAATCCGAATTCGGCGCTCGGAAGGCCCATCCCAGTAACGCACAGTTGCCAATCCCCCACCGTCACGGACGATAGGTAGTGCATCCGCGTCGAGGACTGCGGCATCGATCAGGCCATCGACGCCATCGGGAACGGCAGCGCGGAAGGCCGCGACTTCCTTGGTGACGTCCTTCGATCGTGTGATCACGACGTCCGCGCCGAGCGTTTCGATAAGGGGCGTGTCATCCGGCGCCGCGTCAGCGACCACCGTGAGCCCGTGCGCCTTGCCGAGTTGAATAGCGTATCCGCCGACCGCACCCGCAGATCCAGTCACCCCCAATGTCGCGCCGACGGGCAGACCCATCGCGTCTAGCGCGGCCCGCGCTGTCAGTCCGTTCATCGGAAGGGTGGCAGCCTCGATGGAGGAGACCCCATCTGGAATGGCGGCTACGGCATCAGCTGACACGACGACATACTGGGCTTGTGCCCCGCCGGCTGGTCGGCGGGGCGCCACGATCGCCATCACCGGACGTCCGATCTCCCACTCGACACCCTCGCCGACAGCGTCGACGGTGCCAGATAACTCCATGCCTGGTATCCAGGGGGCCGCAAGCCTCTCTGAGGCCGGCGGACCATTCTTCCGAAACACGACGTCGGTGGGGTTGACCGCAGCGGCCGCGACCTTGATTCGGATCCTTCCAGGACCGGGTTGCGGGATGGGTAGTTCGATCAGCTCCAAAACCTCTGGACCACCTGCTTGCTGAAAGCCGACGGCGTACACGGGTCTCCGTTTCTTCGGGGATTGCGATGTCGTAGGGAAGCGCTGCGCGCATCCGCGATCAGTGGAACTAATCGCGGGCCGAAGACCCCCTACCTCAGTCCGCCATTGCAGCCGCAACATCTGTGGTGCGCGCTATCGACGTCTGAGCGAATGCTCGCTTCGACGCGACTCGGGGTGCAAACAACCAAAAAGTTGACACACGCACCCATCCGCTTTCGCTGAACCGAACGTAGTTCGATTTGTGGCTTCGAGTCAAGTCCTCTCCAGGGAGTGGTTCGAGATCACACCGCGAACCAGTACGCGAACCGAAGCCCTCCAATGGACGACGCCTCTTTGTGCCAAGAGCGGCTGTGTGCGCCGGATGGGTGGTTGCTGCCGGTGGGTCCGGGAAGTCACTTGTCCGAAGTGCCATGGACGATCGGCAGCCCGACCTCACCTCGACGGCCAGCGGAGCCGGCCTTGCGTCAGTTACCAATCCTTGTTAGATTTTTAGGTACGATCCGTGTTGCCGGGAATAGCACGCGCTCACCACCGGCTCTCATGTTGGAGAGCATGTTCGCGCAGTACTGAGATTCTGGAGTACTTGACATGAGCTCGACCGGGCCGCCGAAGACCGGCTGACTTACCCACATTAACCAATTATCGAGTGGTGCAGCTGCTGAGTTCTTCCCCGCCAGCGTGTCCTTCAGATTCCCCGAGCATCAGACCAGGAAGCGAACGTGAGTACAACATCGAACTTCGACCGCGCGAGTGTTCGGTACAGCCGCACACCGTACCTTGTCGTCTCCCGGGAACAGCACCGACGCAAAGATATATACGGATCTATCGGTGACTCGGTTGTCCGGCATGCGCAGTTGCTGCGCAGCGAGGACCCGTCAGACACCGCGATCGTCGCGATGCACCCCATCGGCTCTCCCGGGTACCTCCCGGCGTTCTCACAACTCGCACGTTGCGGGTTCCATGTCGTTGCGTGTGGAACCCGCTACACCACTGGCGACGCCGCTCTTCAGATGGAGAACATTCTCCTGGACTTGGCGGCCTGCATCCGCGACGCCAAAGAAAGGCTTGGCTATAAACAGGTAATTCTGGTGGGGTGGAGCGGCGGCGGCTCGGTTATGGCCGGCTATCAGGCTGAGGCGGAGCAGCGGACCATCACAACAACAGCGGCGGGAGAGCCGACTCCCCTGGCCGATGCGGACTTGATTCCCGCCGACGGCCTGATTCTCATGGCGGCACACAGGAGCCGGCATGAGCTCATCGCAGACTTTCTGGATCCGTCGATCATAGACGAGGACAAGCCGAAGGAGCGGAATCCGGAGCTCAACCTCTACGACCCCGCAAATCCCAACAAGCCGCCATACTCTCCCGAATACATCGCTCGTTACCGGGCTGCCCAGAGGGCACGCAACCAGCGAATCACGCAGCGAGCATTGGAGGACCTCGCCGAAATGCGCAGGGCGGGCCGCGACGAGGACGAGAGTTGCTTCGTGGTGCAGGGGACGATGGCGGATCCGCGATGGATTGATCCGACGATCGACCCCAATGACCGCAGACCCCGCTGGTCCTACCTGGGCGACCCTCAGGTCGCCAACGATGGTCCCGCAGGGCTCGCTCGATTCTGCACCACACGCGGCTGGTTGTCACAGTGGGCGCTTGGGTATGCCCAGGTCGACGCGGTTGACGCCGCGCCACGTATCTCGGTCCCTACGTTGGTTGTCGCGAATAGTGCGGATGACGCGGTTCCTGCAGCCCACCCTCGGGACTTCTTCAACGCTCTTACCCACGAGGACAAGGCGTTTCATGAGATTCAAGGGGCGAATCATTACTATAGCGGCAAGGGCGATCAGCTTTCCCACCTTGATGAGGCTTCGCTGGTCGTGCGGAAATGGATGGCGAGCCACAACTTTGTCGCCGAAAGCTAGGATACGCCTAGCTCCGTCGCACCCCGATCGACGGCATCGGAGTCCAGTTCAGTCTTAACCGATACATCCGCATCTGCAGTTCAAAATGCAGCATCGCCGCATCGCCTGATACTCGACCGGAATCTACAGGTGTCCGCCAATGGGGATTTGTCATATCTGCGCTTGCTCCGTCGAGCTGACTCGACCGGGCGACGTTGCGGATCATGTTGCGATTGCCGGTGCGGTATCCGGGAGCGGTTAGTTCGCCGTCCGTCCATGAGGAGTCTTCCGCTCGTTTCGATGAGTCGGTCGCAGTCGGAATTCGCCCACCGACGCTCCGGAAACAGCTGCCGTCGGGCGTCTCGACGCGGGTAGCAACTGCATCAAATCGATCATCGTTCAGGCGATCATTGCTACCGTCAGTCCCTTACCCGGCCCTTGTCCGTGGTCACACAAGAGGACTAGACGTAACCCGGCAAACACGTCCCCACCTGGAATTTCCAGTAACCGCTGGTTGGGGGAAGAACGTGACAAACGAAGGCCGCGAGCCGGAAAACGCATGACTTCAACACTCGCTTGACCGAGTTGCCAAACGTCGTTAGATTTGATTCTCATCACATCTCCCGGAGCGAAGGTTAAGGTTCAACAATGCACATCCTCCGCCGATCAGCCCGGCCAGCGGGTGCGGTAGCTGTTATCGCCAGCTTGGCAGTCACTTTTGCGGGCACGACAACATCGGCGTACGCCAGGGCGGACAATGCCGACGTTCCCAAATGCGCGCAGACCCAGATCCCTACAGGTGATCTCGAAATTGCCGGCACACTCTGTTCGCCGACGAATAGTCCAGCTGACACAGTCATGGTGCTCGTTCCGGGCGCGACCTACACCTCCGCCTACTGGGATGTCACGACCGAACCACACGTCTACAACTTCAAGCAGGCTATGAACCGAGGTGGCTACAGTACGTTCATTCTAGATTCTTTGGGCACCGGGGCCAGTTCCAAACCGCTTTCCGCTACACTCACGCTCAGCCGCCAGGCCGACGCCGTCCACAATGTCATTCGCGCCCTCCGTTCCGGAGTCGCCGGAAGTCGCCCGTTTACCAAGGTGTTGGTCGGCGGACATTCGATCGGATCAACGATCGTCATCACTGAAGTAAGCAAGTATCACGATGCCGATGCAGTTCTGCTCACTGGATTCAGCCACTACCCGAACCCCGTCGGCATGACCGCACTCGCTACCACGCTAATGCCGGCGACGCTCGACAAGCGCTTCGCGGGACTCGATCCAGGATATCTGACGACGCGGCCAGAAACCCGGAGCGTTTTCTATGGCCCGTCCGGCGTCACTCCTGAGATCGCCGCATATGACGAAACGAACAAAGATGTCGTGAGCGCCGCCGAGTCACCCGGAGCGGGGGCGGCGACCCTGCCCTTACCCAAGCTGCAGGTAGGTGATCCGGGCGAGACCATCCCGCCGACCGACGGGATTCGGGTTCCGGTGCTATTGGTCAACGGCAACGAAGACCCGCAGTTCTGCACACCCGCCGTCGGGAATTGCGCCGACACCCCCACGTTCGAAGCATCCGAGCGACCGTTCTTCAGCGATGCAAGCACGTTCGAGGCTGGTTTGATCACCGGCGCAGGGCATGCGTTGAATCTGTCACCGACGGCGCCCACCACATACAGCCTCATTCTCGAATGGGCCAAACGAACACTGCCGGCTAATGGCAGGTGAACGAGGTTTCTCTAACTCCTAATCGTTTGGTGGGACGGACTCCCGGCTGTTCCCGGATAGCTCTGCTGCCAGGGTGATGCCAGGCTTCTCCCGGCGCTCGACGCCACGAGAAAGCGCGGCGCTCCCGGCGGCAGAGCTCGTCTGTTGGTGATGAGAATGCCTGCCACAAGGGTCGATTTCCCGAGATGTTTGCTCTGTGTTGCCAATGGGTCGCGGTCGGCCATTGTTTTGCCTGTCTCGGGCGTCCGCGGCGCTGCCGCGCCAGCCTCCCAGTTTATGCCCGGCGAACCATTGAACGGCGGTATCGCGTCGACGAGGATTGTTGTCTGTCCGGCCATACCACCAGGTAGCCGGCGTGCCGGCGGGTGTCGAGCCACTGGGCGGCCTGCGGGCCGTGCGCGAAGGCGGCGGTAGCGTCGATGTCGGCCCAGGTCAGGTTATCGGAGATCACGGTTACCGAGGCCACGCCGGTCGGTGGGTGGCCGGTGCGGGCGTCGGTGATGTGGTGGCCGCGATGTGCGGTTCCCGAGGTGGCCACCGCACCGGTGTGCAAGGGTACGATGTCAACGAGTTGCGTTGTGTCGAAGGGGTTTTCGATGCCGATGCGCCACGGCGGAGCGGCCGGATCGAGGGTGCGGCAGACCATGTCGCCGCCGGCGGACAGGCAGAAGTCGGTGGCGTCCAGGCCGTGCAGCCGGGTGGCGGCGCGGTCCACCGCCCACCCCTTCACGACACCGCTGGGGTCGAACACTTCGCCGTCGGGACCGGGCCGGCGGATCGCGAACGCGCCGTCCGATTCGCGTTCGGCCCGGGCTCCCAGCGCCATGACTTCGGCGACGTCCGGCGGAAGTGGTTCCCCGGGTGTGTCGCCGTGAATCATCCTGGAAATGAACGAATCCGGTCGATAGGTGCTGAAGACGCGGTCGACTTCCCGCAAGGTGGACAACGCCTCGGCCCAGGCCGCGCGGCCGGTATCGTCCGCGGCGTGCCTGCCCCGCATGGCGAGGCTGATCGGCATCCCCATCAGGTGCTCGACGTATCGGGCGGTCGTGCTCGTGTTCACAGCCCCGCCTGGTCGAGTGCGGCCTGCAGCGATTGGATGTAGCCGGAGCTGGTCACGGTGGCGCCACTGACCATGTCGATGTTCGCGCTCTGCGCTTTCACGGTCTCCTGCACCAGAATTGGCAGCGCCCGGGCGTTGATCTGTTTGTCGCGTGAAGTGCCGTTGGGGGATTGCGGGACGGTGACATCGGTGACCTTGCCGCCGCTCACAGTCACCGTCACTTGGACTGGGCCCCAACGTGTTTGGGCGCTGGAGCCGGTGTAGGTCGTCGACAGTGCCGAGGCCGGTGCGGCCGACCCGGATGCGGTCGCGCCGGGTTGAGATGGGGTTGCACCCGGTCGGGGTGTAGACGCGGCCGCCGGGGGTGATGCGGTGTTAATCGGCCCGGATGTGGAGGTGTGGTAACCGAACAGGAGCACCCCGCCGGTGATTGTGCTCATGACCCACCAGACAATGCGTTTCAACGGATTACCACCTGAAGTTCTCGATGTGGAGCTGGGATTCGGGCACACCGGCCGCTCGGGCCGTGCGGCACACCGCGCCCGACCAGTCGACCGGACCGCAGACGTAGACGTCGCGGTCGGCGATATCGGGCACCCAATTCAGCAACGCCGTGCGATCGTCGACCCGGCCGATGCCGTCACCGAGCCAGGATTCGGTGTCGCGGCGATGCCCGGGCAGATGGAGCACGCGCAGGCCGCGCACGCGGGCGAGATCGTCGAATTCGCGGACGAACAACGGTTCGGTCCGGTATCGCTGCAGTGCGATCGCCTCGCCCGGCGCGTAGTCGATTCCTTCGGCCAGTGCCCGCATCGGCGCCATTCCGACGCCCGCGCCGATCAACACCACGCCCCGCCGGGTCCGCGCCCGAGCCGACAGGCGACCGCAGGGGCCCTCGAAAAGTACCGGCGTACCGGGGCGCAGCGCGGGTATGCGCGCGCTGTTGTCGCCCTGCGCCTTGATCGAGATGCGCAAGTACTGTCCGTTCGGCGCCGCCGACAACGAGTAGGGGTTGCCCCGCGTCCAGCCTGCTCGGTTCAGGAACCGCCAGGTGCAGAACTGCCCAGCCAAGGCCGGCAACCGATCCAGTCGCCGCCCGGACATATACACCGACCAGACGTTGTCGCCCTCGGGGACCACCGCGGTGACCTGGAGTCGATGTATCATGTTGCGCCACAACGGAAATAAGAAGCGCCACGTCAGCACGGCCGCTATCACGAGGGCCCACGCGCTCCACCAGTACGCGGTCGCCGCGGGAGAGCTCAGGAACTCCTGTCCGGTCCAGAGCTGATGCGGTAGCGCCAATCCGACACCGAGGTAGGCATACAGATGCAGCAGATGCCATGTCTCGTAACGCAGCCGGTCGCGGAACGGGCGCACACTGGTCACCACGACCAGCATTAGCAGTGCCGTACCCGCCACGGCCAGCAGCATGCCCGGATAGTCGACGGTCAGCTCCCACAGCATCGCCGGGGTGCTAAGCAGCGCGCCGCCGGCGTACCCGCAGGTGATCAGCACGATGTGGCCGATCATCAGCCCGAAGGAGGTGCCGCCGATGAGCCGGTGCAGTCCGATCAGCCGGTCGCGGCCGAATGCGTTCTCCAGAAACGGAATTCGTGCGATCAGTAGCACCTGTGCCAATAGCAGGTCGGAGGCGACCAGCCCGGTGAGTCGCCCCACCGAAGTCAGCCGGTTTTCGGCGGTGCCGAGATCCTGGATGCCGCCACCTGCCGTCCACCAGTACACGACCACCAGCAAGCTCAGCCATAGTGCGACTCCCGCCGCAGTCCGTATCGCCGCGTCTCCCCGCGCGACAGTCGCCGAAAACTGTGTTTTGGCGCGGGTTTCCGCACCTGTCGTGGTGATCATGCGAGCGCCTCACTGCCCGTTCGGGTTCGGTAGCCGACGCGTGCCGCGCCGGCCGTACCTATGTCTGTCATGCACGCTCCTCGAAAACTGCTTTCAGCCTCGGGGAGCGGGCTGCGAGCTCGGGGTGTGCACTCTGTGAAGTCGCTGGGACAATACAGTCGCCACGCCTATTGCCAGGACGGTATCGGTGCCGGAGAGTCACGAGCTCGAACGGGGAACGCAAGGCAAAGCCGTTGCGGTGGAACAACTTCGCCGCGCCATCCGGCAGGGGTGAAGTCGCGCCGGGCCAGCGGCTGGTCGAGGCGGAGCTCGTCGAACAGTTCGGCGTGACGCGGGGCAGTGTGCGGGCCGCGATCGATGAACTGGTCGCCGAGGGGTTGATCGAGCGGATCCACAATCGGGGCGCCCGGGTACGCACGGTTTCCCGCCGGCAGGCCATCGAGATCCTGGAATGCCGCAAGGTGCTGGAGGGGCTCATCGCAGCCAAGGCTGCCGAGCGCGTGGGACCGGCCGACGCCCACTGCGCAGCTACGTCGATCAACTCACGGCGGCGGTGCGCGACGGCGAGCCGTTGAAGTACTCGAGTCTCAACCACGAACTGCACACGGCACTCGCCGACATCGCCGGGCAGCTGACCGCGGCGGATCTGATCGGCAAGCTCAATGCCCAGATCGTGCGGCATCAGTTCCAGCTGTCGCTGCGGGCGGGGCGTCCGGAGGTCTCCCTGGCTGAACACGTCGCGGTGGCGGAGGCGGTGATCACGGGTGATCCGGCCACCGCCGAACAGGCCGTGCGTGCCCACCTCGACAGCGTGATCGCCGGATGCGGGCGTGGGACGGCGACTATACGGTCACCGTGGATACCGATCCGGTCGGGTCCGCGCCGATGCCGTGCTGGCAGCTGTGGATCTGGGACCGACGCGGGCACGGTTGCATAGCCGCTTCCGGGGGAGCGGCTATTGAATGAGTTCGGCGAGGGCGTCTTTCAAGTAGGTGGCGATGTTCCAGACGTCCGGAATTGTGTCGGTGCAGGCGAGGATGCCGAAGTCGAGGTGGCCGTTGTAGGACATGACGGTGATGTTGAGTGGGCCCGATAGGTCGGTGAGCACGGAGATGGGATAGCTCGCGGCTACTCGGGTGCCGCCCGCGTAGAGCGGGATCTGTGGTCCTGGCACGTTGGAAATGACCATATTGGCCAGCGGTAGTGCGGGTGCGGCGGCGCGCAGCAGCATCCGGGTGGCCAGGCCGTGCAGGATCTGCGGTAGGACCGCGGTGGCGTAGTGCAGCAGGGCGGGTGGGGTGGCGTTGAAGCGCTCCTTGGCGGCCAGCATCGCGGCGTGGGTTAGTTTCATCCGGTGCTGTGGATCGGATTCGCCGATAGGTAGTTCGCACAACATGATGGAGAACTGGTTGCCCGCGGTGCCGCACTGCTCCGGGGTGCGCACCGATACGGGTATCGCGGCGACGGCGGGTTCGTCGGCCGATACGTCGTTATCGAGGAGCCAGCGGCGAAATGCGGAGGCGCACAACGTCATAACGACGTCGTTGACGGTACCGCCGAAGCTGTTCTTGACCTGCTTGACGGTGTCAAGAGATAGCGAGACGAAGGCGAAGGACCGGTCGGTGCCGTTGGGGCCGTTACCCGGCAGCGCGGGATTCACCTTGCGCATATCATCGAGCGCGTTCGGCAGCATCGGTCCCACGCGCAACGGCAGGCGCACCCGATCGGCCTGGCGGGTCACCGTGTTCGCGATGCCGCGGCCGAGCATTTCGGCGGGATTGGGAGTTCGTCCCAACCGGACCCCGTCCTGCGGCGGCGGCACCGGCCGGGACTCGGGGACGACATCGAAGACCGCGGCCATGACCTCCGCCCCGGACACGCCGTCGATCAGCGCGTGGTGCACCTTGGTGTAGATGGCCTGGCGGCCCTGCGCCAACCCGGAAATCACGTGGCATTCCCACAGCGGCCGGTTCCGATCGAGCGGCTGCGCGTGCAGGCGGGCGGCGAGGTCGGCCAGCGCCACGTCGGTCGAACCCTCGGGCAGGCGGGTATCGCGCACGTGATACCCGAGGTCGATGGTGTCGCAGTCTTCCCAATAGGGCAGGTCGAGACCCAGCGGAACGGTGCGCAGTCGCCACCGCAGGGGTGCGATCAGGTGGAGGCGGCTCGCGATCAACTCCCGCAATGCGGTGACGGTCAACGCACTGCCCGCGGCGGGTGGCTCCAGCAGGGTGACCGACCCGACGTGCAACAGCATGGTGGGTGATTCGGCGTTGAGCAGCAGGACATCGAGCGAGCTGAGCTGCCGGGACGGCCCCTGATCGCTCGACAGCGGAATCCGTTGTGACGGTGCTGCCGGGGCCGCGGCGTCGGCGGGTGTGCCGCTCGCGAGTTGGCCCGGCGTCACGATGCGGACGTCCAGGTGGCGGGCGGGTTTCAGGTCGGCATGGGTCATGAGGTCTCCGCGGGTGTCGCTGGGGTCAGGACAGACTGCTGACTCGGTTCGATGGGGTGGGGCGTGATGGTGCCGCAACGCATTGACGATCTGTCGGTATCTGCGGGCGCTCAGAACCGTTCGAGCCGCTCCGCTCATCAGGTGACGCCGGTGTCCGTGTCGAAGACGCGTCACCGACTTTAGTTGTCGGCCAGGTGCTATCGGGCACAATCGCGTGCTCAGCAGATTAATTCTGCGCAAACCCCGGATAAGGACGTGTAACTCCCGCAGCCGCTCGTCGAAGTCCTGCGTTCGCTGGGCGGTCATCGCAGCTATTTCGACACTCGGTGACATTATGGTGTCGGGCACAGATCCGCCCTCCGACACCCGGGAGCACATCATGAGCGAAACGGAAACCCACGCGACCGCGACCCACACCGACGCAGACAGCGCTATCGAAACGGACCTGCTGGTGGAGGATGTCTCGATCGACGGCATGTGCGGTGTCTACTGAGACCGCGCCCTTCGACCCGGCCCGCCCGTACACCTGGCGGCGTCGGTGTCGCTGCGGCCGAAGAATCCGGCGCACTGACGAGCTGCAGCGGATGCAGGGCTTCTACGTCGACATCGTCCCGTCGCGGGGCTCCATTAGCCCAGCGGCACAGGACATTTCATGACTGTACGGCTGCGCCTGGACACTCGAGTACGCCTGTTTCAGGGCGGCCGGATCCTGCTCGGAGGCGCACCGATGCGGCTACTCCGCCTCGGCCCGGCCGGGATCGCGCGAGTCGACTCGTGGCTGGCCGGTGCGCCTGTCGGCCACGGGCCGAGCGAGCAGGCATTGGCCCGCCGGATGCTGGACGCCGGAATCATGCACCCCGTCCCGGACAGGGGGACCCTTACGCACAACGAAGTGACCGTTGTCGTTCCGGTGAAGGACAATCAGGCCGGCCTCGACCGGTTGCTGACCGCCACCGCGGACCTGCCCCATCGCATCGTCGTCGACGACGGATCGTCCGTTCGGATTTCGAAAGCAACTGTCCGCCATTATGATTCGTATGGGCCGGCGGCGGCTCGGAATAGCGGATGGCGACGTGCCGAGACACCGCTGATCGCATTTCTGGACTCGGATACCATCCCCGATCCCGGATGGTTGGACGAGGTGCTCCCGCTGTTCGGCGATCCGTCGGTGGCCGCCGTAGCGCCCCGGATCCGGTCGTTGCCCAACGGAATGGCCGGGCGATTCGAGGCCCACCGATCCAGCCTGGATATGGGACGCGATCCGGCCACAGTGCGCCACGACGGGCGGGTCCGCTACGTCCCCACCGCCGCACTCGTCGTCCGCCGCTCGGCCCTGGAGTTCATCGACGGATTCGACGAAAGCCTGCGCTTCGGCGAGGACGTCGACCTGGTGTGGCGACTACTGGCCACCGGAAAAACCGTTCGCTATCAACCATTGTCGATTGTCCGGCACGAACCACGCGCCACCGTGCGCGCATGGCTGCGGCAGCAATTCGACTACGGCACCTCGGCTGCTCCACTGGCAGTCCGGCACCCGGGGCTGCTGGGTTGCGCCTACCTGCCGAAGGTGTTCGCCGTCCAATGCGCGCTGGCGGTCACCGGGCATCCGGTGACCGCAGCGGCGTCGGGACTCGTCACCGCCGGACGGTCGGCGCACCGCCTCCATCGCCGTGGCATTCCAGCGCGGACCGCGGTCACCGTCGCGGTTGCCGGGCAACTCGGGCTCGTACGCCAGGTCGCCGACGCGATGCGGCGGGTGTGGTGGCCGACGGCATTGCCGAGCCGCCGCGGGCGGGCAGTGCTGGCCGCGGCCGTCCTCTCGGCCGTAGCCGCCGACCTCGTCCGCGGACGAAACCCATTGCCGCACATCGCCGGAGACCTCGCCTACGGCTTGGGCGTGTGGACGGGCTGTCTGCGGCATGGCGTCGCCGAACCACTCCTGCCCCGCCGCAACCGATCTCACGATATGACGCGATGACCGGATCCACGCAGTACAAGGCGCGTTCCAATCGAACCCGGCCGGCCTATCCGCGCCGCTGCGCGGCCCGCTCCTGCATACCTGCCGATTCGCCGATCAGCACGTGTATCACCCAGCTGGCGAGCATAAGGTCATGCGCTCTCTTGCAGGCCGCTGTGCCGACCTGGTCCGGGAAGTGCCCGGTACAGGCCGTCGATGATGTCACGAACGGCGACCATGGCCGAAACCACACCGCCGATCTTTTCGACCAGCCTCGACAATATCTTGGAGACCTTTGCCGGCTGGAGTTCGAAACCAGTTGATATCAGGATAGTTTCAGGCTGCGCCCGATGATTTCCTTCATGATTTCGGTGGTGCCGCCGTAGATCGTCTGGACGCGGGCGTCCATGTAGGCCTTGGCGATCGGGTATTCCTTCATGTAGCCGTAGCCGCCATGCAACTGCAGGCAGCGGTTGATGAGGTCGAGTTGTTCTTCGGTGCTCCACCACTTGGCCATGGCGGCGTCTTCTACCGAGAGTTTGCCCGCGTTGAGGTCTTCGATGAAGCGGTCCACCAGGACGCGGACGGCGGTGGTCTTGGTGGCCAGCTCGGCGAGGACAAAGCGGGTGTTCTGCTGGGCGCCGATGGGCTTGCCGAATGCCTTGCGATCGCGGACGTACTGGATGGTCATGTCCAGACAGGCTTCCATCGCGGCGGCGGCCATGACGGCGATGGACATGCGCTCCTGCGGCAGGTTCTGCATCAGGTGGATGAAGCCCATGCCCTCCTCGCCGAGCAGGTTAGCGGCGGGGACGCGCACGTCGGTGAAGCTCAGTTCGGCGGTGTCCTGCGCCTTGAGGCCGATCTTGTCGAGGTTGCGGCCGCGTTCGAAGCCCGCCATGCCGCGCTCGACCACCAGCAGGCTGAAGCCCATGGCGCCCTTCTCGGGATCGGTCTGCGCGACCACGATGACGATGTCGGCATTGATGCCGTTGGTGATGAAGGTCTTGGCGCCGTTGATGACCCAGTCGTCGCCGTCACGGACGGCGCGGGTCTTGATGCCCTGCAAATCGGAGCCGGTGCCTGGCTCGGTCATCGCGATGGCGGTGATGACCTCGCCCGCGCAGAAGCCGGGCAGCCAGCGCTGCTTCTGCTCCTCGTTGGCGAGCTCGAGCAGATAAGGGGCGATCACATCGTTGTGCAGCGCGAAGCCGAGGCCGGAGTACTGGCCCTTGACGGACTCCTCGGTGATGACCGCGTTGTAGCGGAAGTCCTTGACCCCGCCGCCACCGAACTCCTCCGGTACGGCCATGCCGAGGAAGCCCTGCTTACCGGCCTCGAGCCAGACATCCCGATCGACAATGCCCTGCTCTTCCCACTTCGCGTGGTTCGGCGCGGCATGCTGATCGAGAAATTTGCGGAACGACTCCCGGAACAAGTCATGCTCGGGTTCGAAAATTGTGCGCTCCACACCAACCTCCTAGTGACCACACCGGCCGGTCCACGCCGACCCGTCGTTGTCACATACGGTACCCGGAATGAGAATCACAGTTTACTTCGCGTCTGTAAATTGTTGTCTCACCTGGACTGGCGGCGATGATTCGCGGAGCCGAGCGAGATTCCCGGCAAACGCTGGAGGTCAGGCCGGTAGGCCGAGACCCTGCGCGAGGACCGGCCACGACGTCTCCAGCGCGTCCTGCCAGTAGCCCCACGAGTGGGTGCCCACCGACTGGAAATCGTAGGTGGCGGGGATGCCGAGCTGGTTGAGGCGAGTCTGCAGATTGTGCGAGCAGTAGTCGGCTGCGGCCTCGAGGGCGCCGCCGACGGTCACCTGGTTCGCCAGGCCGCCGACACCGGGCAGCGCGTGCGGGCCGTCCAGGGTGTCCCACTGGCCGGGGATGCCGGTGCCGTTGGAGATGAAGAGGTCGACGCCGCGCAACTGGTCGGCGTGCACGTACGGGTCGTTGGCGGCCCACATGGGGTCCTTCGGCGGGCCGTACATGTTCTTGGAGTCGCCGCCGCCCGCCGCGACCACGGTATTGACGAGGTTGTAGCCGATCGGATCGCTGATCTGGGCGCAGCCACTGTAGGCGGCGGCCGACTTGAACAGACCGGGCTTAGCGATAGGGAGCTGCAGCACCGAGGTGCCCGACATCGACAGGCCCGCAATCGCATTGGTCCCGTTCGCGCCAAGCGCGCCGTCGACCACCGGCGGCAACTCCTCGGTGAAGAAGGTCTTCCATTTGTTCACCCCGAGCACCGGGTCGGGTGCGCGCCAGTCGGTGTAGTAGCTCCACGCGCCGCCGACCGGCTGGATGACGTTCACATCCTTGTCGGCTAGGAACTTCAGCACGGAGGTCTGCTTCTGCCACGTCGCACTGTCCTCGCCGCCACCGGCTCCGTCGAGCAGATACAGCGACGGACGCGGCGTCGCGGCGTCGGCGGGGCGCTGCACGTCGACCTCGATGTTCTTGTCCATAGCGGCCGAGTACACCTGCAGCTTGATGTTGCGGTCGTCCTCGATGGTGAAGCTGTCGATCCGGGACCCGTCGGAGGACCGAGGCGAGGCGAGCAGCGATCGGGAGGCGATGATCGGATCCGACGCTGCCGCCGTGGCGCTGGCAATTCCGCCCGATGCGGCGGGAGCCCCCAGAAACATCACTATCGCACTCGCCGCTACCGCAGCTCGCCTCCGTTTCCAACGCATTGGACCACCGTAGCAATCGATTGCTGAGAATTTGCTAATAGCGCATGTTGGAGCCCGCCGTCAACGCAGGAGGAAACCGCCGTCCGCTGACCGGTGGGCCGTACACGCTCACACAACGTTCATAGTGAGCGTGACGTCACACCCGGTGGCGATCAGACCTGTGCCCGACAGTTCCTCTACGGAAGCCCGTTGGTACGGAAGCCCGTTGGTCTCGGGGTCGCCGGACGATCCCGCATGGGCGTATTCCGACAACGCGGCGGCCAGCGCATGCGGCACCCGCGCCCGGACCCGGGTGCCAACCTCTTCGTGGATGGAGGTGGTAATCCGGCCGTCCGCGTGGATGCGGGCGAGCAGATCACCACGGGCGTACGGCAGCAGCACGCTGATCTCGACATCGAGTCCGCCGAGCACGTCGGCCAGCCGCGCTCGCAGCTCATCGATGCCCGCCCCGGTGTGCGCGGACACGTAGGCCGCGTCGGGCAGCATCGCCCGCAACCTGGTGAGCTCCACCGGGTCGACCGCGTCGATCTTGTTGACCACCAGCAGTTCTGGCGGCGCGGCCGAGCCGGATTGCTTGATCACGTCGGTGATCACCTCGCGGACCGCCTTGATCTGTTCGGCGGGCAGCGCATCGGATCCGTCGACCACGTGCAGCAGCAGATCGGCTCCGGTGACCTCCTCGAGGGTGGAGCGGAACGCCTCGACCAGCTGTGTCGGCAGGTGCCGCACGAAACCGACTGTGTCGGTGAATACGACCTCGCGGCCGTCGTCCAAGTCGGCACGGCGGGTGGTCGGGTCCAGGGTGGCGAACAGCGCGTCCTGCACCAGCAGTCCAGCGCCGGTCAGCGCGTTCATCAGGCTGGACTTGCCCGCGTTGGTGTAGCCGACGATCGCCACCGCCGGGATGCCGCTGGAACTGCGGCGGGCCCGCTTGGTGTCGCGAGCAGTCTTCATCTCGCGAATCTCGCGGCGCAGCTTGGCCATTCGCTCACGAATGCGGCGACGGTCGGTTTCGATCTTGGTCTCACCGGGGCCACGCAGACCCACACCGCCGTTGCTGCCCGCGCGGCCACCGGCCTGCCGGGACATGGACTCACCCCAGCCGCGCAGTCGCGGCAGCATGTATTCCATCTGGGCGAGGGCAACCTGCGCCTTGCCCTCGCTGGAGGTGGCGTGCTGGGCGAAGATGTCCAGGATCAGCGCGGTCCGGTCGATCACCTTGACCTTGACGACCTTCTCCAGCGCGGTCAGCTGCGCGGGGGTCAGTTCACCATCGCAAATCACGGTGTCCGCACCCGTCTCCAGCACCACGGCGCGCAGTTCGTCGGCCTTGCCGGAACCAATGTAGGTGGCGGGGTCCGGCTTGTCCCGGCGTTGGATCAGCCCTTCGAGCACCTCAGAGCCCGCGGTCTCGGCGAGTGCGGCCAGTTCGGCCATGCTCGCCTCGACCTGCGCCGTGCTACCCGAGGTCCAGACGCCGACCAGCACGACCCGTTCCAGGCGCAGCTGCCGGTACTCGACCTCGGTGATGTCGGTGAGCTCGGTGGACAGACCCGCGACGCGGCGGAGTGAACTACGTTCGTCGAGCTGCATCTCGCCGACCGTGGGGTCCGCGGACTTCGAGTCCCGGGTCCAGCCCGAACGCGCCATGCGCGCCCGATGCTCGGCTACTACGTCGCCTGTGGTGTCGTCGCCATCGGTGTCGAAAGTCGCCTCATCGGCGGCCTCGAAGTCGTCGTCGGCCGCCAGCGTGAATTCATACGTCTCTTGTTTCGTCATACAACGTCCATGGTCCCACGATGTGGCAACAAGGTGCATTCGGATTATGTGACGCCACGCCGATCGGCGGTCGGCGGAGTCTCAGAGACTGCGCCACCACTCCCCGGCGATGCGGCCCGAGGCGACCAGCACCGAGGGGCCGCGCAGCTCCGCGGAGCCGCCGCGGAGGGTGACGGTGACCTCACCACCGGGGATCCGGACCCGCACTTCGCCGCTGTCGGTAGCTATGGTGAAGCCCGCGTTGGCCAGGGCCGCGGCCGCGGCTGCGACGGTTCCTGTTCCGCAGGAACGGGTTTCGCCGACGCCGCGTTCATAGACGCGCATGTCGACGGAATTGTCGGCGTCCAGCGCGGTGACGATCTCGACGTTCACACCGTGCGGGAACAGGTCGGGGTCGTAGCCCGGTGAGACAGTCAGGTCCAGTTTGGCCAGCCCGTCGGCGGACAGGCCGGGATCGACACACGCGAGATGCGGATTGCCGACATCGATGCCGACTCCGGAAAACGCCCAGCCCGCGATAGTCGCGGTCGAGGCGCCCAGCTCGCGCACCGGACCCATGCCCACGGTGACATCGCCGTTGACCGGATCGGCGGCGTGCACGGTGACCGGGCGCGCGCCGGCCCGGCTGCCGACCGCGAACTCCGTGCGCGATTCCAGCCCACTCGTCGCCAGGTAGTGCGCGAATACCCGGACGCCGTTGCCGCACATCTCCGCGATCGAGCCGTCGGCATTGCGGTAGTCCATGAACCAGTCGGTGGCATCGATGCCCTCGGGAAGCTCCGCCAGCACTCCCGCATCACGGAGCGCACCGGCACGCGCGACCCGGAGGACGCCGTCGGCACCCAGGCCACGCTGACGGTCACAGAGGGCAGCGACCCGGTCCCTGGTCAATTCCAGCCGAACATCCGGATCGGGCAGCACCACGAAGTCGTTCTGGGTGCCATGCCCCTTCGAAAATTCGATGTCCGACACGTTCACGTCTCCCTGCTCTGTGTGTGCTCCCACCCTGCTCTCGCCTGCGTCATCTGACAAACGTCCTGCGCTGGCGGGAAATTTCGTACAGTGCGACCGCCGCGGCCGAGGGCGCCCCGAGCGAGCTGGCGGTACCGCCCATCGGGATGTAGACCATGTCGTCGCATGCCTCTTGCCAAGCCGCGCTCAGGCCGCTGGTCTCGTTGCCGATCACCAGGATGGTGGCCTCGGCGAAATCGTGGTCGAACACCGCGCTCGCGCCATCCTCGTCGGTGCCGACGATGCGGGTGGGGATGCCGCGTCGCACTTGCCGGTCCCGGAATTCGAGCACCTGCGCGGACCCCGCGGCTCGGAACACCGGCATGGCGAACAGCGAGCCGGTGGATGCGCGCACCGCCTGCGGGTCGTACTGGTCGGCGCCGTGGCCTGTCACGATGACGCCGCCGGCTCCGAACGCGTCCGCCGAGCGGATCAGGGTGCCGAGGTTGCCCGGCGAGTTGGGGCGGTCGAAGACCACGACGACCGGCGGTGCGGCGTCACCGGGTTCGCAGGGCTCGAAGGTGTCGAGTTCCGGCTGCCGCGATACCGCGACCGCCACCAATTCGGGTATGCCGGTGGACTTTTCGCCGAGTTCGGCCATCAACTCCGGGACCAGACCGACCTGCGGCACCCCGCTGGTCTCGAGGAGTTCCCGCGCCCATCTCGACAGGTCGGGCGCGCCGAGCCGGTAGAGCATGGTCTCCAGCGGCCAGTCGTTGGCGATCGCCTGGGTGATCGGGCGCACGCCCTGCACCAGGAAGCGGCCGTCGCGGTGGCGCTTGGTGCGGTTGTTCAGGTACGCCTGCCAGACCTGGACCGAAGCGTTGCGGGTACTCACACGTCTCGTCACTGCGGAGTCCGTTCTTTGTCGTCGAGAAACGACAGCGCCGTGCTGACCAACTCCGGGTCGGCGCCATCTACCCAGCGCACCCTGGGATCGCGGCGAAACCACGAGCGCTGCCGCCGGACGTAGCGCCGGGTGCCGATCAGAGTGCGTTCCTGCGCGTGGGTCAGGTCGTATTCGTTGTCCAGGTAGCACAGGACTTGTGCGTAGCCGATGGCACGGCGCGCTGTGACGCCGTCGCGCAGGCCATGATCGATCAGGTCGCGCACCTCATCGACGAGTCCGGAGTCGAACATCAGCGCGGTGCGGTGTTCGATGCGCGAATCCAATTCCGCCGTCTCGCGATCCACACCGATGATCACGGTGTCCCAGCGCGGTGTGCCGATGGCGGGCGCGGACGCGGCGAACGGGCGGCCGGTGAGTTCGACGACCTCGAGTGCGCGCACCATCCGACGGCCGTCGGTGGGCAGGATGGTCGCGGCAGCGGCCGGGTCGGCGGCCCGCAACGCCTCGTGCACCGCGACGAGACCCTGCTCGGCGAGCAGGCTCTCCCAGCGCGCGCGGACCTCCGGATCGGTGGCCGGGAACTCCCAATCATCCAGCAGCGCTTGGACATACATCATCGAGCCGCCGACGATGATCGGGGTGCGCCCGCGGGCCATGATCGCGGTGACGTCGGCGCTGGCAGCAGCCTGGTAGGCGGCGACGGTCGCGGTCGCGGTGACGTCGAGCACGTCGAGCTGGTGGTGCGGGATGCCACGCCGTTCGGCGGGGGCGAGTTTGGCGGTGCCCACATCCATGCCGCGGTAGAGCTGCATCGCGTCGATGTTCACGATTTCGCCGTCGAGCCGTTCGGCGAGGTCAAGACCGAGATCCGATTTGCCGGTGGCGGTGGGGCCGACGACGGCGATCGGGGTGATCGGGTTCGTCACGGCGCGTCACCCAGCCTGGGACGCCACACGCTGACCTGATAGCCGACGCCGAACGGTGCGTCCTGGTAGAGCGTTTCGACGATCGGGTCGGCCGGGTCGTCTGCGAACAGCCCGGCCAGCACCTGATAGGCGGCCCGGCCGGACATCGCGAGTTCGGCGCACAACGCGGCATCGAGGGCCCGCAGGCCCGCACGGTCGCCCGCGGCCAGCGCGCGATCGAGGTCTTCTTGGACGGCGGTGGCTCGCGAATCGAGATACCCGGGTGCGGCGGTGGACAGGGTGGCCGCGCCGTCCGCGATCACCAGCACTCCCAGCGGCTCGGATTCGCTGTCCAGCTCGTTGCGCAAATCGACACCGACCTCGGCGCAGTCCGCGGTCGGCGTATCCGCACCGACTATCCGAGTCGAGGCGACGGCCGTCGGTGCGACCTGTCCCCGTAACCACCCAGCGATCAACGCGGGCAGCGGCAACTCCGGATCCGGCAGGTCGGCGCCGAGCGTTGTCGAGAGGGCTTGATCCGACAGCGCGACCCGCACGTCGGCGCCGAAGCCGCGGAAAGTGCCGAGCGCGTCCGCCGGCAAATGTTGATCGGCCGCGCCGGTACCCACCACGATCCAGCGATGCGCGACCGACAACGCGCTCACCGCCTCCAGTGCGGCCGCACGCAGCATCGCGGGTGCGGCGACCGGATCCGACCCGGTCACGCGCGCAATACCGCCGCAGAGCTCGGGCACCAGGATCGGCGGCGACGGGACCAGGGCCGCAATGGAGAACACGCCGTAACCGTAGTCGTTCGCCGCGGCGGTGGGTCGCGCCCCGGGGTACCGATCCCCCGACCCACCTCACGCCTGGTCGGCTTCGAGTGTCTCTGCCGCAAATTTGGCCGAGATTGATAGTGTTCGAGGTGCTACAACCCAGGTCATCACGGGTTGGATTCCCTGGGAATCCCCCGTGCGAGGACGTCGATCGATGGTTTCTAGGGCTCGAACCGGGTTCAATGGGATGAGCTAGGGCGTAACCAGGCAGCCGTGACGCGCGGCAGGGACGAGGAGCAATGACGGACAGCAACGGAACCGCGAAAGTCACCCCCGGCATGACACCGCGACCCTCGGACGTCCCCAAGCCCGGCGCCCCCAAACCGGGCGCTGCGCAGGCACATCCCAAGCCGCACGCCGTCAAGCCGACGCCCGGCCCGGCCCAGCAGCATCCGCACCCGGTCGCCGTGCCCACCGTGAGTGATCCCAGCGCGTGGGGCCGCGTCGACGACGACGGCACCGCCTGGGTGAAGACCGCCGACGGCGAACGCATCGTCGGCTCCTGGCAGGCCGGTGACGCCGCCGAGGGCTTGGCGCATTTCGGCCGCCGATTCGACGACCTGGCCACCGAAGTCGCGCTACTCGAGGCCCGACTGGCCGCAGGCGCCGATGCCCGCAAGACCAAGGCAGCCGCGGTCACCCTCGCCGAATCGCTGCCCACCGCCGCCGTCATCGGCGACATCGACGGGCTGACGCGCAGGCTGGCGGCCATCGCCGAACACTCCGAAGAGGCGGCCGCGCACGCCAAAGAGGAGAAGGAACGCGCCAGGCACGAGCACACCGAGCGCAAGGAAACGCTCTGCGCCGAGGCGGAGAAGATCGCCACCGAATCCACCCAGTGGAAGGCCGCCGGCGACCGGCTGCGCGAAATCCTCGACGAGTGGAAGTCCATTCGCGGGGTGGATCGCAAGGTCGACGATGCGCTGTGGAAGCGGTACTCCAAGGCGCGCGAGGCATTCAACCGCCGCCGCGGCGCGCACTTCGCCGAGCTCGATCGGGAACGTTCGGCCGCGAAGACCCGCAAGGAAGAACTGTGCGTACGCGCCGAGGAGCTGTCCGGCTCCACCGACTGGGTGGGCATCGCGGGTGTATTTCGTGACCTGCTCGCCGAGTGGAAGGCTGCGGGCCGGGCGCCGCGCGAGGCCGACGAGGCGCTGTGGCGGCGCTTCAAGAGCGCGCAGGACGTGTTCTTCGCCGCGCGCAATTCCGCGGTCTCCGAACGCGACACCGAGTTCGAGCACAACGCCACCGCCAAGGAAGAACTGCTGCGCCACTACGAGCACATCGATCCGGCCAACGGCTTGGACGCCGCCCGCGCTGCGCTGCGCGAGTTGCAGGACAAGTGGGACGCCCTCGGCAAGGTGCCGCGCGAACGCATCCAGGAACTGGAAGGCAAGCTGCGCGCCATCGAAAAGCGGGTCCGCGACGCCGTGGACGCGCAGTGGCGGCGCACCGATCCCGAGGCCATGGCCAGGGCGGCCCAATTCCGTGAGCGCGTAGCGCAATTCGAGGAGCAGGCGGCCAAGGCGACGGCTGCCGGCAACGAGCGCGACGCCGAGAAGGCCATGGAACAGGCCAAACAGTGGCGCGAGTGGGCCGAGGCCGCAGAGGGTGCTGTCAGCAACCTCTGACGCGCTGCCGTCGTTCTCGACCGGAGCCGCGTGCCTCTTGATCCCCAAGCACGGGAGATCAGAAGGTATGCGGCTCTTTAGTTTTCGCCCTTGAAGCGGCGGCGGTCGCGTTCTTCGGCGGCGGCAGCGGCGATGCGGCGCTGTTCCTCGGCGGCGAGCTGCAGGGTGGTGCGACTCCAGACGACGCGAATCCAGTGGAAGGTCAGCACGATGACGGCGATCGCGCCGATGATCAGTCCGATGCCGGGACCCGCGCCGTGGTAGTTGGCGCCGCCCGGGCCGCCCACTCCCGGCGTCTGCCGGTGCCAGATGGAGAAGATGCCGAACACGCTGCCGACGGCGGAACCGGCGGCGGCGATCCAGGCCAGCACCCAGCGGCGGGTCATCAAGGCAAGCAGCGAGAACCCGATGCCGAAGACGACGACGAGCCAGACGAAGACGCGCGAGGGCAGTCCGATGTGTTCGAAGCGCGCGGCGTCGGTGCCGAGCAGCACGTCGAAGCCGCGCGCGGTCCCGGCGTGCGGCAGCACCAGCGACAGCAGCAGCACGAACACCGCACCCGCGACCACCATCGCGCGCACACCGGGATCGATCTCACCGGCCATGCGGCGCTCGACAGCGTCGAGATCGTCATGGAACTGTTCGAAGTCTTTGCTACCCTCGACCGAGTTCATTGAGCCCTCGTTTCGTTCGGCGTCGTCATGGTCGGCATTGCCGGGGTCCACTGTGCCATCGCGACCCGCGGCCCCGGCGACCGACCCACTACGCGAAGTAGTACTTGCGGTCGGATCAAGCCCGGCCGACTTCGATGCCGCATCGTCCGCGGCTTCTCGGTACCCACTCGGATGCGCCGCGCCGTCGCCGTGTTCCGACTGATTCGCGACCCCACCACCGTCGGCGGAGCGCGAGTCACCCTCGGCCGCAGGCGGATCCACGTGCGCTTCGCCCTGTCCATTGCGGCTGGACGCGGGCTCCGCTCCCCCGGCTTCGCGCGCCATATCGCTTCCTTCGCCCGGCCCGCCGGTCATGCGCCGCAGCCGGTCGCGCAGCCCGCGGCGGCCGGTTCCGGAGCCGGCGCGCCAATGCGGGGCAGGCCGAGCCCGACACCGATCGGTTCGGTCTTGGGGGTGATGCCGCGCTCGTGGGCGTCGCCCGCGCGGGTGCGGCGGTGGCTGCAGACCGGGCCGTCGGCGATCAGGTGGTGCGGGGCGGCGCCGGTGATCTCGACGGTGATGACGTCGCCGGGCCGTATGGTATCGGCGCTACCGGATTCCGTGACGGGCGGGCGGAAGTGCACGAGGCGGCCGTCGCGGGCCCGGCCACTCATCCGCGCGGTTGCGGCGTTCTTCTTGCCCGCACCCTCGGCGACGAGCAATTCGACCTCGGTGCCGATCAGCTCACGGTTCGCGTCCAGGCAGACTTCCTCCTGCAGCGCGATGAGCCGGTCGTAGCGTTCCTGGACAACCTCTTTGGGCAGCTGGTCGGGCATATCGGCCGCGGGAGTGCCGGGCCGTTTGGAGTACTGGAAGGTGTAGGCGCTGGTGAAGCGGGCCTGGCGGACCACGTCCAGAGTCTCCTGGAAGTCCTCCTCGGTTTCGCCCGGGAAGCCGACGATGATATCGGTGGTGATCGCCGCGTGTGGCATGGCTGCGCGCACCTTCTCGATGATGCCGAGATAGCGCGCCTTGCGGTAGGAGCGGCGCATCGCCTTGAGCACCCGATCCGAGCCGGACTGCAGCGGCATGTGCAGCTGCGGGCAGATGTTCGGGGTCTCGGCCATGGCCTCGATCACGTCGTCGGTGAACTCGGCCGGATGCGGCGAGGTGAAGCGCACGCGCTCGAGTCCGTCGATCCGTCCGCAGGCGCGCAGCAGCTTGGCGAACGCGCCGCGGTCGCGAGTCTCATCCGGGTCGGCGAAGGAGGCGCCGTAGGAGTTCACGTTCTGCCCGAGCAGCGTCACCTCCAGCACGCCTTGGTCGACCAGCGCCTGCACCTCGGCGAGCACGTCACCGGGGCGACGGTCGACCTCCTTGCCGCGCAACGACGGCACGATGCAGAAGGTGCAGGTGTTGTTGCAGCCCACCGAGATCGACACCCAGCCCGCGTACGCGGATTCCCTCCTGGCCGGCAGCGTCGACGGGAATGCCTCGAGCGACTCCAAGATCTCCACCTGCGCCTCGGCGTTGTGCCGCGCACGCTCCAGCAGCACCGGCAGCGAGCCGAGGTTGTGCGTGCCGAAGACCACATCCACCCAGGGCGCCTTGCGCACCACGACGTCGCGGTCCTTCTGCGCCAGGCAGCCGCCGACCGCGATCTGCATGCCGGGCTGCTCGGCCTTGATCGGCGCCAGGTGACCAAGGGTGCCGTAGAGCTTGTTGTCGGCGTTCTCGCGGACCGCGCAGGTATTGAAAACGACTAGGTCGGCCGTCGCCCCCGCCACGGCCTTCACATAGCCCGCATCCTCCAGCAGACCGGACAAGCGTTCAGAGTCGTGCACATTCATCTGGCAGCCGAAAGTGCGGACCTCGTAACTGCGCACTGCTCCCTCTACCTGGCCCATCGAATTCACCTGTCCAGGGTAAGGCTGTCCGCATCGGCGGCGTTCGGCGCATCCGGGTGAACTTCGTCGCGATACCTAGGAGAGCAGGCTTTCGGCGTCGCTGTCGGAGTAAGCGGTGGTACGGAATCGCGCTCGATACGCCGACGGCGTGATGCCAAGCCGCCGCCCGAATGCCCGCCGCAGCGACTCGTCACTACCGAAACCGCTGCGCAGCGCCGTATCCGTCACCGTCGCGCCGTCCGCGAGCAGTGCCTGCGCCGCTTCGACGCGCACGGACTCGACATATTCCGCGGGTGTCGCACCGAGTTGGTCGCGGAACAGACGGTTCAGGTGCCTGACGCTCAGGCCCGATCTGGTGGCCAGCGCGGATGCCGAATGATCGGCCGACGCATCCGCGGCGATGGCATCCACCACGGAGCGCAGCGGATCGTGCCCCACCGCGGGTGCGCGCAGCGACGCCGAGAATTGCGACTGTCCCCCGGGTCGCTGCATGAACACCACCAGATCGCGGGCCACCTCGCGCGCGAGGTCCGCGCCGATGTCCTCCTCCACCATCGCCAGCGCGAGATCGATGCCCGCGGTCACACCCGCAGACGTCAGCACGTGCCCGTCGCGCACGTGGATGGCGTCCGGTTCGACGCGGACGGCGGGATAGCGGCGAGCCAGCAGGCCGGCTTGTCGCCAGTGCGTCGTCGCCCGGCGTCCGTCCAGCAGACCCGCCCGGGCCAAGGCGAACGCGCCGGTGCACACCGAGGCCACCCGGCGGGCGTGCGGAGCCAATTCGGCGATATCGGTCAGCAGGCCGTCCGGAATTCGGTCGCGGGGAAGATCGGCGGAACCGGGAACCACGACCGTGTCGATCGGTGCGAGCGCGCCGCTGTCGACCCGGCCGTCGACGGCCATGCGGCCCGTCGCGGCCATCACATCCGCACCATCGGTCGAGCACACCGACCAGCGGTACGGCGCGCCCATGTCACAGGCGGTCACGAAGACCTCGAGTGGCCCAGCGATGTCGAGTTGCCGCACGTTTTCGTAGGCCAGGAACACGATGTGGCGCGTCGTGGCGGACATCTCACCAGCCTAGTCGGCACGCATGGCCGGATCCGAGGGATTCCTGTCCCTGCGTACATGGCCCCGCGCATCGACCGCAACAAGACTCGAAGGTGACAACTTCGAACCCGAGAAGGACATCATGAACCGCATCGCCGATATCGTCATCCCCGACAGCCGTCTGGCCACCGCCGCGACCGAACTGGTCCGCGATGTCACCGACGACCTGCTCTATGACCACTCGCGCCGCGTCTACCTCTTCGGCGCGTGGCAAGGCGGTCGCCGCGGCCTCGACTTCGATCCCGAACTGCTCTACATCGGAGCGATGTTCCACGATCTCGGGCTGACCCACAAATACCGCACCACCGACCGCAGATTCGAGATCGATGGCGCCGAGCAGGCCGCGGCGTTCCTGCGCGGACACGACATCCCGGAGGAGTCGGTGCGGCTGGTGTGGACCGCGATCGCGCTGCACACCACCCCCGAGATCCCCTATTGGATGCAGCCAGAGATCGCGTTGGTCACCGCGGGCGTGGAACTCGACGTGTTGGGGATCGGTTATGCCGACCTGCCTGGCGAAACTCGCGACTCCATCGTCGCGGCGCACCCGCGCCCGGACTTCAAGAAGCGGATCCTCGCCGCGTTCACCGACGGCATCGTGGATCGGCCTCAGACCACCTTCGGGAACGTGAAAGCCGACGTGCTGGCACGGTTCGTGCCCGGCTTCGAACGGACGGATTTCGTGGACGTGATCGAGGAGTCCGACTGGCCGGAATAGAATCCGTTCCTGATTGCCATTGGCGCTGCCCAATTCAGCCGGCTCGCCGAGGAACAGGCAGCGCTGCACCGCGCCGCTACGCTGGTCGCCCGCGGACTGCCACCGGCCGAGGTCTTCGCCGCCGTCACAGAAGAGATCGGTCACGTCCTGGCTGCCGAACGCACGGTCATCGTCCGCCTCGATCCCGACGACGCGGCGACTCTCGTCGCCCGCACCGGCGCATACGCCCCGACGTGATGCCGGCGGGGAGCCGCTGGAACCTCGAGCCACCGCCGGCCTTGGCGGGCGCCTTGCACTCCGGTGGGCGCGAGGCTGTGTCGTGGGACACCTGTTGAGGTTACATCCACGTATCGCTTCGGCGCGGCGGGACGGTGTGTCGCTGAAAATCGGGCAAATCCGGAATTTCCGCTTAAGGTCTTTGACCATGACCGACGCCGCTGCCGCGCCCGACACGACCGGGGCCGCCACGACCGGGGATGAGGGCACCACCACCGGTGCGCCGATGATCTCGATGCGCAATGTGGAAAAACACTTCGGTGAGTTGCATGTGCTGCGCGAGATCAACCTCGAAGTCCCCCCGGGACAGGTCGTCATCGTTCTGGGTCCCTCCGGATCCGGAAAGTCGACGCTGTGCCGAACCATCAACCGACTCGAGCCGATCGACTCCGGCGATATCGCCATCGACGGCGTGCCGCTGCCCGCCGAGGGCCGCGCACTGGCCGCGCTGCGCGCCGATGTCGGTATGGTCTTCCAATCGTTCAACCTGTTCGCGCACAAGACGATCGTCGAGAACGTCATGCTCGCGCCGCTCAAGGTTCGCAAGGTGCCCAAGAACGAAGCGCGCACGCGGGCCATGGAACTGCTCGAACGGGTCGGCATCGCCAACCAGGCCGATAAGTACCCGGCGCAACTGTCGGGCGGCCAGCAGCAGCGCGTGGCGATCGCCCGCGCCTTGGCGATGAACCCGAAGGTGATGCTGTTCGACGAGCCGACCTCCGCGCTGGACCCGGAAATGGTCCAGGAGGTACTCGAGGTGATGGTGTCGCTGGCCAAGGAAGGGATGACCATGCTGGTGGTCACCCACGAAATGGGTTTCGCCCGTCGCGCCGGGAACCGGGTGCTGTTCATGGCGGACGGGCAGGTGGTCGAGGATGCCGAGCCGGAAACCTTCTTCACCGCGCCGAAGTCCGCACGCGCCAGGGATTTCCTCGGAAAAATATTGAGCCACTGACCATTTGACAATCACGGCCATCGAAACCATAAATGAGGGAAGGATCTCGATGAGGATCAACCGTGCGCTTCGAGTCGGTGTCGGGGCGATCGCCCTGGCGCTGACCGCCGCGACCGTCGCCGCCTGCGGCGGAGGCGACAGCAAGTCCGCCCTGGATCACGCCAAAGGGGGCAAACTCACCATCGGCATCAAGTTCGACCAGCCGGGCCTGGGCCTGCGCAACAAGGACGGCTCCTACAGCGGTTTCGACGTCGAGGTCGCCAAGTACGTGGCGGACAAGCTGGGCGTCAAGCCCGGGGACATCACCTTCAAGGAGGCCCCGTCCGCGCAGCGCGAGACGCTCATCGAGAACGGACAGGTCGACTACATCGTCGCCACCTACTCGATCAACGATAAGCGCAAGGAGAAGGTCGACTTCGCCGGTCCGTACTACGTCGCGGGCCAGTCGCTGCTGGTGCGCGCCGACAACACCGACACCCACGGCCCGGACGATCTGAAGGGCAAGAAGGTCTGCTCGGTGAAGGGCTCCACCCCTGCCCAGAACATCGAGAAGAACTTCCCCGACACCCAGCTCATGACCAACGACACCTACTCCCTGTGCCTCGAAGGCCTCAAGGGCGGGTCCTGGGACGCGGTGACCACCGACGACATCATCCTGGCCGGCTACGCCGCGCAGAGTGCGGGTGCGTTCAAGGTGACAGGTAAGCCGTTCACCACGGAGAACTATGGCATCGGCCTGAAGAAGGGCGATAAGGAACTCCGCGACAAGGTCAACGACGCGATCGAGGCGATGATCGCCGACGGTTCCTGGAAGAAGGCGTTCGACCAGACGGTCGGCGTATCCGGATACCAGGCCCCGACGCCGCCGACGGTGAATCGGTACTGAGTTCTTCACAGCGGGTGGCCCGGATCTGCCGGATCGGGCCACCCGCCGTTTCCCCTGTAAATCCACACCGATCGGAGGGACGCGTCCGCCGTGTTCGACCTGATCTCTAGGTACCACGACCAAGTCCTCGAGGCATTCTGGGTCACCATCCAGCTGACCGTTGTGTCGGGTATCGCGGCGTTGATTCTCGGTACCATCGTCGCCGCGTTGCGCGTGTCCCCGGTACCGGTTGCCCGCTGGGTCGGCACCGCGTACGTCACTATCTTCCGCAACACCCCGCTGACCCTGATCATCGTTTTCTGCTCTCTCGGTCTGTACACGACCATGGGCTGGCGACTCGCTGGCGAGGGCCCGAATTCGGTGGCACAGAACAACTTCCGATTCGCGATCGCCGGACTCACCATCTACACGGCGGCGTTCGTCTGTGAATCGCTGCGCTCGGGCATCAACACGGTGCCGTTGGGTCAGTCGGAGGCGGGCCGGTCGTTGGGCTTCAGCTTCTCGCAGAATCTGCGACTCGTGGTGCTGCCGCAGGCATTTCGCTCGGTCATCGCCCCGCTCGGCAGCGTGCTCATCGCGCTGACCAAGAACTCGACCATCGCCTCGGCGATCGGCGTTGCCGAGGCCGCCCAGCTGATGGCGGGCATGGTCGAGTCCGAAGCTATGCCGATTGCCATCGGCGCGATCTTCGCGTTCGGCTTCGTGATCCTGACTCTGCCGACTGGCCTGCTGTTCGGCTGGCTCGCCAAACGATACGAGGTGGCCCGATGAGCTCAGGTGCTTCGGTCCTGTTCGACGCGCCGGGCACCCGTGCGCGCATCCGCTACAACATCTACTCGGTGCTGGTGGTCGTCGCCGTCGGCGGTGTGCTCTGGTATCTGTACAGCGGCTTCGCCGACAAGGGACAGTTCACGGCGGAGAAGTGGAAGCCCTTCCTGGAGAAGGACGTCTGGACCACCTATCTCCTGCCGGGCCTGAAGGGCACCGTGGTCGCGGCGCTGCTGTCGATCGTGCTGGCGCTGGTGGTCGGCATGGTCTTCGGCATCCTGCGGCTGTCGGATCATCGGGTGGTGCGATGGGTCGCGGGCGCGGTCGTCGAACTCTCCAGGGCCATCCCGGTGCTGATCCTGATGATCTTCCTGTTCTCGGTCTTCTCCGGCTACAAGCTGTTCCAGGTGGACCAGCTGGCGCTCGCCGCCGTGGTCACCGCGCTGACTATCTACAACGGGTCGGTCATCGCCGAGATCGTACGAGCCGGTATCCATTCGCTGCCGAAGGGACAGACCGAGGCCTCGGTCGCGCTGGGGCTGCGCAAGGGACAGCTGATGCGGCTGATCCTGCTGCCGCAGGCGATCACAGCCATGCTGCCCGCGCTGATCTCGCAAATGGTTGTCGCGTTGAAGGATTCGGCGCTGGGCTACCAGATCACCTACGTCGAAATCGTGCGATCGGGCCAGCAGCTCGGCGCGGCTCAACAGAACACGGTCCCGTCGCTGATGGTCATCGCGCTCGTCATGATCGCGCTCAACAGCGCGCTGACGCTGGTGGCGACCAAGGTGGAGCGGCGGCTGCGCGGGCGAAAGACCAGGGGCGGCAACGTAGTCGCGGCCGATTCGATTCTCACCGACGCCGTACCAGGGATGGATCTCACGAAGAAGTCGTGAGCCTGGATGCGCCCGCGACTCCGGCTCCCTGGCCCGTGTTGGTGTCGGGAGCCGGAGTTGCGGGCGCTCGACGCGGTAATCCGCTCGAGCGCACCGTCATTCGAGCCGGTGCTCAGCGAAGTGGTGGGCACCTGGAGGGCTCGCCACAAAGGTTCTCGAAGCTGACGTTCTCAGCATCGCCAACCGAGAGATCGACCGCCTTTGCAAGGCCTGGCATCTCCGCGGTTTGGGACGGCGCGGGGTCGCATCGAGTGTCAGCCTGCGGTCAACAAGGGACGTAGCCGCCCCTGTGCGAACCGATCCACCAGCGGGGGCGCGTATTTGCGCACGATCAGTGCGGTGGCCGTGCCGGCAATCGCGCCGACGAGCAGGCCGACGAACGCGTCGTGGGGATAGTGGGCGCCGACGTAGACGCGAGAGAAGCCCATGATCGCCGCGGCGGCCGAGGCGAGGACCGCAAGTCGCCGATTGACGAGGAACAGCGCTGCCGCCATCGCCGCGACTACCGCGGCATGGTTGCTCGGGAAGCCGGTATCGGTAATCGGCGGACATTGCTCGAGCAAGTACGCCTGGGGGTACTGATAGCAGGGACGTTGTTCGCCGACAATCCATTTGATGCCGTCGTTGACCAGATAGGCCACGACTGCCGCGACCGGGACGGCCAGCGCGGCGGACATCGTGACCGTGTCCGCACGTCGAGCGATCCACCAGGCGGCGACTATGAACGCCGCGAACAGGACCATCCCAAGACTCGAGTAGTCAACCATCGGTGTGTTGAACCACCGCGTGTTGCGCGCGAACTCGGTGACGTCGGTGAACCAGGACCCGTCGATCTGCGATGCGCTCAAACTCAGTGCCGGTACTGCCATTCCGCCTCCTACTCGTCGTCGGTCACCGTCGACGGCTGGTGGTCGATCGACGGAGCCGCATATTTCCTGTCAACACCGCGGGTGCGGCGAGGGTCAAACCAGCAAGCACCGCATAGCCGACGGTGAGGGTCGCGGCGGCCGCGGCTCCGGCGACCAGCAGTGGGCCGCCCGCGTCACCCAGTTCGCGGCCGAGTTCGGCCGCGCCCATGGTTTGGCCCATGCGGTCCTCCGGTGTCGAGCTCGCCAGGGACGCGAAGGCAAGCGGTGTGATGAGGCCCGTGCCGACGCCGATGCCGGCCGCGGCGAGCAGCACACCCACCAGGCCGGGGAGCATCGCGCAGCCGAGACCGAGACCGGTGACAACCAATCCGACGGCGGCCCCGGTGTTCGCCGAGAGGCGGCCCGCGTCGAGTGCCCGACCGGCTTTCGGCTGCACCAGGGCCGCGCACGCCGCCAGCACCGACACCGCTGCTCCGGTCGCCACCGGGCCGAGTCCGGCGGCGGCGCCGGAGACAGGCAGGAATCCCACGCCGACCGAGAGTGCGGCGGTCGCGAAAGCCAGTGCCGCGGTGGGCCGCAGGAAGGTGCGATCGGAGAGTCGACGTGCCAGGTCGACCAGCGTTTGCCGCGAGCGCGGCAGTGGCGCGATCGTGGGGACCGAGACCGCCGCCCAGACCGCGACCGCCGCGGCGAGCGCCGACAGCACCGCGAACAGCAGCGTGAGGCCGCCGATCCACACGACCACGCCGCCGAGCAGCGGGCCCAGGGTGTAGCCGATGCTCTTGTAGAACCCGTAGGTACCGAATGCCTTGCCGTGCTTGGCTTTCGGATTCATCCGGGCGACCAGTGCGGAGGCCGCGGGTGAGAACGCCGACGCCGCGGCGCCCTGCCCGAGGCGTGCCAGCCACAACCAGCCCGGATCGTCGACGAGCACGAAGACGAGGGAGGCGGCGGCGAATCCGATCAGGCCACCGAGCAATACCGGGCGAGCGCCTATCCGGTCCGCCAGCGTCCCGAACACCGGCTTGAGCACCACTTCCGCGCCGTCGTACAACGCGAGCAGCACGCCGAGATACAGCAGGGAAGTACGCAGATCTCCGGTCTCGGCGCCGAGGTTCGCGGCGATGCCGTGCGCGCCGAACGCGGTGGTGAATCCCGCCGCGTACAGCGGCCACATCTGCCAGCGCGCCGATGGCGGCGGACTCGGGTCAGCGGCGGTCATGACGCGTCGCCGCCCAGACTCGGTTCGGGCGCGTGCAGTGCATCGATGACTTGCTCGGAGTAGTCCTCGAACCGCTGCGCGCAGTGCTGCAATCGCGTGGCGGCTTCGGCGGCGTTCGCGGCACCGAACACATCGCGAGCCTTGAGGTCGCGGTGCCAGCGGCGCAGCCGCTCCAGGCTCTGCTCTTCTTCTTCGAGTTCGGCGAGGGTGAACTTGCCGAGCCGAATCTCCTTGTCCAACTCGGCCTCATACTTGCCGCAATCGGCAAGGAACTCCGCCCAGTCGTCCTCACGAGCCGCGGTGAACATCCCCTCGAACCGGGCGCCATCCGCGGCGCTGGCCCCGGCGGCATGCAGCACGATGACCTCACCGTCGGCCCGCTCGACCAGCACCGAGGCCCGACCGAGGCCAGCGGCGAATGCGGGCACATCCGGCACCGCCCATACCCCCTGCCCCAACGACAGCGCCCCGACCTTTCGCAGCTCCCGCCACACCGCGACCCGGTGCCGCGTCGGCTCCGCGCGCAGCCGCACGATCAGCACAATCCATCGAACCGGCTGAACACCATCATTCACATCAAAGAATGTATCACGTGTTACAAACGGCGAGGATATACTCGTCACCTGCAAGCGAGCAAACCTAACGCTCCGGCCGTTGACCTCCCGATACACGAATCGACCAGACGTATCGGCCGACGCACCCGGGCGATCGGTGTCAGGGCCCTGCCGGGATCCGCTAGTCGATCGAGTCGGGGAGATCCTCGGAGGGTGCGCCGTGGCTCGCCAGTTCCGCCTTAACCACCTGGTAGGCGGTGGACTGGTTGTAGCCGCGGCGAGCGAGCATGCCGACGAGGCGGCGGATTGTCTTGTCGCGGTCCAGGTTTACGGGCATCGAGCGGAGTTTGCGGCGGACGAGTTCGGTGGCGCGGAGCTCTTCGTCGTCGGCGGTGATTGCGTCCAGGGCGGGGGCGGCGTCGGATTGGGCGACGCCCCTGCGGCGAAGTTCTTGGGCCAGTGCCTGTTTGCCTTTGCCGGAGAAGGTGTGGCGGGCGTGCACCCAGTCTTCGGCGAAGGCGGCATCGTTGATGAGGTCCACTTCGGCAAGCCGGTCGAGGGCGTTCTCGGTCACCTCGGGGGTGAAACCCTTGGCCGCTAAGCCTTGTGCGAGTTCGGCCCGGCTTCGGGCGCGGACGGCGAGCAGGCGTAGACATGCGTCCTTGGCCTGCTCGACCGTCCCACCCGGCAGGGGTGGTTCCGACGAGGACCGGCATGCACCGGCCTGTTTCGGCTCCGACTGACCCCACTCGGATCCAGCCGCCACCGGATCCGCCTCCCATCGGCTTCCCAAACGATCAGAATCGCCCGATGGGGTGGTCTTCGATCGACTACGCCTCGATGTGGACCTGGTCGAGCGCGCCCGCTGCGGTTCGAGCGCGCCCGGCCAGGTGCCTCCCATGTCCGGATCGACCGGATCGATGGATCGGCCGGAAGCGGACAGGAGTTCGATCAGCCGACGCCGCGTTTCGTTCACCGGGTCGGACCGCCGCTCCTCGGAAGCGGTCCCATCGGAACGTTGCGGTGCGCGTCGGCCGTTCATCGGATCAGAAATCGGCGGGCACCTCGGCGGCCACATCGGCCGCGGTCACATCGGCGCCGATGCCGAGCTTTTCCTTGATCTTCTTCTCGATCTCGTCGCGGATGTCGGTGTTCTCCAGCAGGAACTTGCGGGCGTTCTCCTTGCCCTGACCCAGCTGATCGCCCTCATAGGTGTACCAGGAGCCGGACTTGCGAACGAAGCCGTGCTCGACACCCATGTCGATGAGCGAGCCTTCCTTGCTGATGCCGAAGCCGTACAGGATGTCGAACTCGGCCTGCTTGAACGGCGGCGACACCTTGTTCTTCACGACCTTGACGCGGGTGCGGTTACCCACCGCATCGCTGCCGTCCTTGAGCGTCTCGATGCGGCGCACGTCCAGGCGAATGGAGGCGTAGAACTTCAACGCCTTACCGCCCGTGGTGGTTTCGGGAGAACCGAACATCACGCCGATCTTCTCGCGCAACTGGTTGATGAAGATCGCGGTGGTGCCCGAGTTGTTCATGGCGCCGGTCATCTTGCGCAGCGCCTGGCTCATCAGGCGGGCCTGCAGACCGACGTGGCTGTCACCCATCTCGCCCTCGATCTCGGCGCGCGGTACCAGTGCGGCCACCGAGTCGATGACGATGATGTCCAGCGCGCCGGAGCGGATCAGCATGTCGGCGATTTCCAGGGCCTGCTCACCGGTGTCCGGCTGGGAGACCAGCAGCGCGTCGGTGTCGACTCCGAGCTTGCGGGCGTATTCGGGATCGAGAGCGTGCTCGGCGTCGATGAACGCCGCGACGCCACCGGCCGCCTGCGCGTTGGCCACCGCATGCAGCGCGACGGTCGTCTTACCCGAGGACTCCGGGCCGTAGATCTCCACGACACGGCCGCGCGGCAGACCGCCGATGCCGAGGGCCACGTCCAGCGCGATGGAACCGGTCGGGATCACCGCGATGGGCTGGCGGGCCTCCTCGCCGAGACGCATGACCGCGCCCTTGCCGAAGCTCTTCTCCACCTGCGCCAGTGCCAGCTCGAGCGCCTTGTCACGGTCATACGCCTGTGGTGCCATGTCCTGATCCCCTTTTCGACGGGTAAGTCTCGTTCTTTGGTTGGCGCCCACATTAGAGGGCGGCACCGACAAGTTCTGGCGCCCACATTAGACGAACAGATGTTCGAGTCAAGCGACGCGCCCGGCAACACGCGAACCGGCTGCCGCGGCCGGAGATAACCGTCGGCTACGACGGCCCCCGCCGCACCGTGTCAGCGAAATCCCATCATCGCACCAATGAAATCCGATCACTGTCCAGCAGCTTCTGCGCCTGCTTGAACACCCGCAACGCCGGCGTCACCTCCACATCGGCGACTCCGTTGTCCGCCATCGAGCCACGCGGCCCGAGTTCGCGTAGCTGTTCGGCGGTGAACAGTAGGCGGTGAAGAATGGCCCAACCGCCGCCGCCCGAGCCGCTAGGCGCTCGCGATCGGCGGGCACCATCCGTAGCCGCTCGTCCAAGCCGAAATCCATTACCAACGGCCTCGTGGCACATCGAAGTCCGCGCAGAGCGCCCGCCAGACATCCCGCGGATCGACGCCCGCCTCGATGGCGGCGGCGCCGGTACGCCCGCCCAGCGACGGGATCACATGATCGGTCAGCAGCGCATCACCGCGAGCCGTCCCGAACTCGGTGTGCAACAGTTCTTGGAACTCGGTCAACCGCACTGTGCTCAAGATACTCGCGCCACTGGACCTGTCGCGTCTGTCCCGGCTACACCCGGCCGCGCGAATCGGCGACTTTCGATTCGAGTCAGTCGAGTGCGGCTACGAAATAGCTGCGTGCACGGCATCGATCCTGCCAGTCGCGGCCCTTCTCGATCGTGCTGTCGTCATGCTCACCGACACAGACCAGCCTGCCCCGCCGCATCCGCCGATCCCCTCCCGCGAACACCTTCAGCTGGCCCGACCGGTTCGAGGCGGAACGACCGCGCGGGAGGTCTTACGGCGCCGGGCCCTACTGCGCTTGCACGCTACTGAGCACGTCGTGGCACAGCCGGATCGGGTCTGAGACCGAAGCGGCGCCCGCGGCGGCGGTTCGAGCGGCGGCGGTGTAGTCGGGGTCAGCGAGCAGGTCGAGGACCGCGGCGCGCACGGCATCGGCGGTGAGGGGGCGCACCAGGATCGAACTGCCTTGGCGGGCAGCGCGATTGGCGAGTTCCCATTGGTCGCCGCCGCCGGGGATGGTTACGATCGGGACGCCCGCGAGCAGGGATTTGGCCAGCAGGCCGTGGCCGCCGCCGCCCACGACCGCCGCGGCGTGGGTGAGCAATTCGTCTTGGCGACCGAGTCCGGCGCTCGCCCAGGACGGCAGGTCGGTAGGCGGGGTGTCCAGCATCGAAATCGCCACCCGCACACCGGCACCGTCGAGCGCCGCGAGCACGGTGTCGACCATGCCTGTCACGCCGGTATGCGCGGTCGACGGCGCGACCATCACCAGCGGTCCGTCGCCGGGCGGCGGTTCGAGAATCGCCGCGGTGGGCTCCCACAACAGCGGGCCGACCAGGTGGGTGCTGTCCGGCCAGTCCGGACGCGGCACCTCGAGTGCGGGCAGGGTGGCGATCAGCCGGGCGGCGGGACCGGGATCGATCGCGGGCAGCCCAACGCTCTCGCGGGCCTGCTCCCGTTGGCGCTGACCGTTGCGGATGGCGCGGGCGGTCATGGTGCGCAGCACGTTGTCGCGCAGCCTGCCGCGCATGCCCTCCCCCGGCGCGAGTCCACTGCCGATGGGCGGCAATGCTTTCGACGGCAAGTACAGCGGATGCGGGGACAATTCGACCCACGGCACGCCGAGTCGCTCGGCGGCCATGCCGCCGCCGGCGGTGAGCACATCCGACACCACCAGTTCGGGCAGCATCGCACTCAGATCCGGCAGGATCTCCGTCGAAATGTGTGCGGCCCGTTCATGAATCCGCTGACCCGCGTCTCCGTCGTCGTCGACCGCGCGCGGCGCCAGGCCCTTGAGTCTGCGCACCGGGATGCTCGCGTCCCGAGCGGCGTCGAACCACCGTGGACCGGTGAACAGCACCGGCTCATCACCGGCCGCCAGAAACCGCTCGCACAGCGCCAACGCCGGAAACGCATGCCCTGGATCCGGCCCAGCTACTACGGCAACACGCATTCGCCCAGACTGCCACACCATCGATTGCGCCGAGCGGACCTGTCGCGCATGCGCTCGTCCCTTCGCACAGACCTCTTGCCACGCGGTGTTCACGCAGTGGACGGTCGCGGGACACTGCATCGCACAGCATCGACTGCCATGATGGTCTAGACCATTGATACCGTACTGGAGGATGAAGGTGTCCGTCTCCACCGTGGACGAACTGATGAGCATGCTGACCGGCTGCCACGACATCTGGGATATGCCGGACCGCAGCGGCGACCCCGTCGACATCCTCGATCACGACCTGCAATGCGCGCAACTGCTGCGGCAGGCCTACCCCGCCGACGAGGAACTGCAGGTGGCCGGACTGCTGCACGATATCGGTCACATACTCGTGCCCGGCGACGACGCGGGCCACGGCAGGCACGGCGCGCAGGCGGTCCGCCCGCTGCTCGGCGACCGGGTGGCCCGGCTGGTGGAACTCCACGTCGTCGCCAAGCGATACCTCGCCGCGACCGACGCCGTGCACGCCGAGGGGTTGTCGCCGTCAAGTCGACGCACGCTGGTCGCCCAGGGTGGGCCGATGAATGCGGCGGAAGTCGCTGCGTTCCAAGCGGATCCGGACTTCAGCGCCGCCATCGCGCTCCGGCGCGCCGACGATGCGGGCAAAGTTGTCGGGCTCGAGGTCGCGCCGCTGGAGTCGTGGCGCGCAGTTATCGAGCGAGTTGCCGGGGTCGGCTCGGCCTGAGCGGACAGCATTCGCTCCTGCTCACAGGATTCCGCGTTTCGGGTCGGGAAGTGTCCGCTCAGGCCGGACCTAGCCCCCGAAAAAGTACAGCTCAAAGCCAACCGCATGCGCCGCAGCGAACCCCTCCTTCGGCCCGGTCGCCCTCTCGACGACAGCCCGGACCTGGTCGGCGACCGGCTCGGGGCTGAGGATCTCCAGGTAGCGGCGATGCTCGGCGAGCGACGCGGCGGCCTGGTCGAGAGTATCGGTGACGTCCACGGCGTGGGTGGCGGCGGGGCCCACCACGGCGGCCCAGCGCGGCGACCACGGTGTCAGGTCGGCGATTTCGGGGAAGATCCACTCGTTGCCCGCGTCGGAGATGGCGTCCAAGGCGGCGCGGCCGACCGCACGATGGTCGGCGCTATTGGCATAGCCGGGAGCCCAGGTGTCGCCGAAGCTGAACAGCACCACCAACTCTGGTTGATGACGCCGGATCGCGGCCGCGAGATCCCGGCGCAACGCCAGGTTCGCTTCCACTCGACCATCGGGGTAACCGAGGAATTCCACCTCGTGCACACCGACCGCCTTGGCCGACGCGATTTCCTCGGCCTCACGCAACGGACCGGCCTCCGCGGGCGGCACCCCGGCCAATCCGGCCTCACCGGAGGTCACCAAGACGTATCGAATATCTTTCCCCTGCCGGGTCCACCGCGCCACGGCCGCGGCCGCCCCGTACTCGATGTCGTCGGGGTGCGCGACGATAACCAGCCCGCGTTGCCAATCCTCAGGAAGGTGCTCCACCGAACCATTCAAGCAGCTCCCCCCACTTTTGCCGAGAGGTGCCCGCCTCGGAGCACACGCAAGGGCGCGCACCGAATCCGGTTGCGCGCCCTGATCACCGACCCCACGCCGCCTCGGCCGAGGCATCCGCGGTACGCTACAGCTTCGTGACGGAGGACTTGTCCGAGCCCGACACCGCCTTGTACAGCAGGTACAGGCCGAACACAATGGCGCTGATCACCAGGATGGGGAACAGTCCCTTGATCAGTGCACCGATGATGGCGAGCGCGATCCAGACGACCGCGACCACACCGATAATCTTCCACAACATGCCAGCCTCCAGAAGGTCTCGGGCGAACCGCCATGCGACGATCCGACTTCTCCATCGTGGCAGGCCGCAGCACACAAATCACCAGGTCAAGCCGGATATCCGGGAAAGATCAGGGTTCACCCTGACACCGGGAGCAGCCTACGGCCGCCGCGGCGGTGAGCATGCGGACCGCGACTCGCAGGTCGCGGCGCGCACAGCGGCTATTGATCTCCGCCATGCAGATCTCCGAGACCATGGCAGTGATCGAAAGACGGTGTAGGCACCGAACCGGTCGGGTGGCCGTAAGCCGGGCGAAACGCCGCTCAGCGTAGCCCGTGCGGCGCCAGCGGGGCCGCGACCTGATAGTCGGCCACCTCGGCGAGGGCCTGTGCCCAGCCGTCCAGACGGTCGGCGGCGTGGCGCAGGTCGGAGACGATCATGTCGAAATCGTGGCGCAGCACAATGGTTTCGGGCACTGCGAGAATCCGTCCGGCGGCCGCGACCACCTGCTCGTATTCCGCGACACCCGATTCGAGGCGCGCGAGCGCCAGTTGCACATTGCCCGAAAGGGCAGCTGCCGCATCGGAATTCGTGCCGCCCATCATGTTGATGGCCCGCTCCATCACGGCCACGTCGGCGGCGAGCGCGTGCAGAGCGGCGGCGCCGGATGCCGCGGTCTCCAACATGTCGCCCAGCTCGTCATCGGGCAGCCGGTTGGATCGGTCGATCTGCGCGGCCAAACCGTGCAGGGCCCGCTCCGCGCGGACCAACCTGCCGATCGGCGCCCGCGCTGCGGACCACATCGGCGGTTGCTTGCGCGGCACGAACGCGGCCTGCGGCAGTGGTGCGTTGCGCAGCCGCAGATAGCGGCGCGCACTCAGCGCGGTCCCGGTCACCAGGGCGACCGCTCCCCCGCCCACCACGACGACGGCCCAGGCCGGTGCGGCGACGATGACGAGACCGACGGTGCCCGCGGTGGTGAGTCCGGATACCGTGCCGAGTTGGAAGCTGCGGCGGCGGGCCCGGCGACGCTTGCGTAATTCCCGTTCCCTCGGATCCGCCCAGCGACGCACGGCGACCAGCGCGTGCTGGCCGACTTCGCGCAGGCTGTCCGGGAGACTGCCCGGCTGCGGCACGATCGCCGACTGTGCGATCGCGGATTGTGCTGCGCGAACGACAGCCCGGCGCCCCGACCGCACAACGGCGGGTTCCTCCCGGAACTGCGGCTCGCGATTTCGCTTGCGGCTCACGGTTTCCCTCCCACCGGTCGGGCGGGTGCGGGCCGGGCACACACGGCGAAGGGCCCGAGGGTTACCCGAGCGCTGGCCTCCATCGAACGCGCCTTCACCGAACCAGTCCTCGCCGAGCGTCCATCCGACAGCTACTGCTGCGCGGCCTGGCCCTTGTTCATCTGCGGCTGTGCCGGATTCGTCTGTGTCTGCGCGGGATTGATAGCGGCGGCGCCGCCCGCGGGCAGCTGATCGCCGCGCATCGAGGCGCGGATCTGCTCCAGCTTGCTGTGCCCGGCCATCTGGATACTGGCCTGCTGCACCTCCAGCATGCGACCCTGCACCGTGTTCTGCGCGAGCTCCGCGGAACCGAGCGCGTTGGCGTAGCGACGCTCGATCTTCTCGCGCACCGCGTCCAGGCTCGGGGTGCTGCCCGGCGCAGACAGCGTGGAGTCCATCTGCTGCAGCGAGGCGGAGACCTGCTCCTGCATCTTGGCCTGCTCGAGCTGGCTGAGCAGCTTGGTGCGCTCGGCGACCTTCTGCTGCAACAGCATCGCGTTCTGCTCGACGGCCTTCTTGGCCTGCGCGGCCGCGTGCAGAGACTGGTCGTGCAGCACCTTCAGGTCCTCGACGGACTGTTCGGCGGTGACCAGCTGCGCGGCGAAAGCCTCGGCCGCGTTGGTGTACTGGATCGCCTTCTCGGTGTCGTTGGCGGTGGCGGCCTGGTCGGCGAGCATGACCGCCTGGCGCGCATTGGCGTTGAGCTTCTCCACCTCGTCGAGCTGACGGTTGAGCTTCATCTCCAGCTGACGCTGATTGCCGATGACCGACGCGGCCTGCTGCGAAAGAGACTGATGCTGGCGCTGAGCTTCCTCGATAGCCTGCTGAATCTGGACCTTCGGATCCGCATGCTCCTCGATCTTCGAATCGAAGAGGGCCATCAGGTATTTCCAGGCCTTCACGAACGGATTAGCCATCGATTGATCCCGCCTCCATCTGATGCGCCGCGCTTACCGCGACTCTAGTGCGCGACCGTCACGCACCCGATATGTGCCTATCCTCCACCATGTGGCACCCGACCGGGCGAACCCAGCCGTTCCGACGCCTAGGGAGAATCTATCCGCTCTCGGCACCGGTCCGCAGCGTTGCCCGGGGCTGCCACCACTCGTTCTGCGTCACATGCTCTTCACCAGGACCAGGATGTCGGATTTCGGCGCCGGAATGACGATCCGCGTGTCCTCGGCGATATGCGGACGCGAACCGGCGCCGGCCACCGACATAGTGGCGGTCGCGGACGTCAGCGCGGGCTCCGCTGCGGCATCGGCCGCGGCGGGTGCGGCCGCGGCGGTCTGCTCCGCCTCGGGCGCGGGTGTGGCGGCGGTCTGTGCGGGGGTCGGCGGCCCGTCGGAGCCCGCCATGATAGTGCTCACATCCCATAGCACCCCGGACAGCGGCACGTCCAAGGCTGCGCAGATGGCGGCCAGCAGCTCGCTGGATGCCTCCTTGCGGCCGCGTTCGACCTCGGAGAGATATCCCAGGCTCACGCGCGCCGAGGTGGACACCTCACGCAGGGTCCGACTCTGGGCGAGACGAGCACGCCGCAGACTGTCCCCGATCGCCTCTCGCAGCAGCGTCATCTCGTTCTCCTTCGCTCACTGACAGCGGGCCACGCGCGGTACCTACCATCACTGCGCATGCCGTTCTTTCTGGCACAACGTCAGGCACGGTCCGGTTGGTTCCCGCGGAGCGAAGTTCAATTGCCCTGTACGTACCGCAGTAACTCCCGGATGGCGGTGTGCGTCGCGCCGATTCTGATGGTCCACCGATCACCGAGGAGTTTCAACCGGACCACCTCGGTATGCCCTGGACCGGCCAGTCCGAGGAAGACGGTGCCGACCGCGTGCCCGTCCTGTTCGTCCGGTCCCGCGACGCCGGTCAGCCCGACACCCCAGTCCGCGCCGCAGCGGATCCGAGCGCCGACTGCCATCTGCTCGGCCGTGCCGGCCGCCACCGGACCTTCCGCCGCTATTACTTCGTCGCTGACGCCGGCGAGGCTGTGTTTGAGATCCGTGGCGTACACCACCAACCCGCCGCGCAGCACCACACTCGCGCCTGGCACCCCGGCGATGGTCGCCGCGAGCAGGCCCGCGGTGAGGGATTCCGCGGTGGCGACGGTCTGTCCGGCGGCCGCGAGCGCCCGCACCAGATCGCCGGCGGGCACATCGGCGATCAGCGGATCACTCATGACCACGCCTCGCCGATGCCCGGCTCGTCATGCTCCGCGCGACCGGCCCGACGCGCCCGCGAACCAGACCCGGGCCGCCTGCCCCACGTAGTCGAGCCCGGTGAGCACCGTCAGCGCAACGGCCACGTACATCAAAGCCATTCCCGCGGTGGCGAATCCGCCCGCCAGCGGCAGCAGCAGCACCGCGATGGCGATCGACTGCACGAGCGTCTTCAGCTTGCCGCCGCGTCCGGCCGGGATGACGCCGCGGCGCACCACCGCTAGTCGCAACAGGGTGATGCCGATCTCGCGGCCGCAGATGACGATCGTGATCCACCACGCCAGGTGACCGAGAACCGAGAGCCCGATCACGGACGAACCGATCAGGGCCTTGTCCGCGATCGGGTCCGCGAGCTTGCCGAAGTCGGTGACCAGGCCGTATTTGCGGGCCAATTGCCCGTCGAAACGATCGGTGATCGCGGCGATGCCGAACAGTGCCGCCGCGGCGATCCGCCAACGGGTCTGGTGGCCGCCGCCCGCGAACAGCGCGAGCACGAACAGCGGCACCAGCGCGATCCGGATCATGGTGAGCACGTTCGCGATATTCATCAACGGAACCACGGGCTCGACGTGTGCGGGCACGTAACCGGGATGAAGCGGCCCGCAATCGGCCCAACGGCGATCTATCTCGTCAGGTTGCACGCTCATCCCTCCGCCCGCTCCATCCGATCGCGCTGCCCGGCGCGAAGCGGTGAGCGAAGCGATCGGATGTGCGGCACACCCTCAGCCTATCGGTAACCGGGCCGACTACTGTGCACCCATGACCTCTCGGGGACCATTAGGTGGTTCGACCAGCGACGCGCATCCGGGCGCGGCACCCGCCACGCACAATTCCGTACCGGTCGTGCGCCGCGCTCGAACCTCCGACGTGCCCGAGATCAAGCGCCTCGTCGATGTCTACGCTGGTCGAATCCTGCTGGAAAAGAACCTGGTCACTTTGTACGAGGCGGTGCAGGAATTCTGGGTCACCGAGCTCGACGGCCGGGTGGTCGGCTGCGGCGCGCTGCACGTGCTGTGGGCGGACCTCGGTGAGATGCGCACCGTCGCGGTGCATCCCGACGTCAAGGGGCACGGTGTCGGCAGGCTCATCGTGCAGCGGCTGGTCACCGTGGCCAGGGAGCTGGAGTTGGGCCGGCTGTTCGTGCTGACCTTCGAGGTCGACTTCTTCGCAAGGCACGGCTTCGTCGAGATAGAGGGCACGCCGGTGACCGCCGAGGTGTACGCGGAAATGTGCCGGTCCTACGACACCGGTGTCGCCGAGTTCCTCGATCTGAGCTACGTGAAACCCAACACTCTCGGCAATACTCGAATGCTGCTGAATCTCTGACGAATCTCTGACAGGAAGCGATCCACCGTGCCGATCTTCGCCGTTCACTACACCTACTCCGAGGCCACCGTCCCCGGCCGTGACACCCACCGCCCGGAGCACCGGGACTGGCTGTCGAGCCAACTCGAAGCGGGCGCCCTGCTCAGCAGCGGCCCGTACCCGGACGGTTCGGGCGCGCTGCTGCTGTTTCTGGCCCCCGACGAGACCGCACTGAAGAGTCGGCTCGTCGAGGATCCGTTCGCGCGGGAGAACCTGATCGACGCCGTCCGCGCCGTCGAGTGGCTGCCGGTGCTCGGCGCATTCGCGTCCTGACCGGACACGCGAACCGGCGGCTATTCGCTCGCGCGACTGTCGACTAGCCGGTTCGCCGCGCCGCGGGTCTTGATCAGACCGGCGACCGTCGCCACGATCAGGATGCCCAGGATTACCCGAGCGACATCGGCGTGGAGATCTCCGGGACGCGCACCTGCTCGCCGTCGTCTCGAGTGCGGTTACATGGATGTTCCTCGCCGATCGGCGAGGAACATCATGGCAACAAGCATGCCTGCTTTGTCCGTTCCGTTCGGCTTGCGGGGTGGTTGCTGTCGACAATTTCACATGCGGTCATAACGCCCCCCGTGCAAGAGTCGCCAGCGTGACCGACGACTACCGCATCCTCAACAAGGCGAACTGGGACGAGCTCAGCTGCACCCTGCAGGCACGCAAACTCTGACGCGGCTAGCGGGATCCACCGCACGGCGCGTTCGCGGGCACACCGGCATCGTTGGCACCGAGGATGTTGTCCGCGATGAAGGTCCGCACCTCGCCACCGACGCGAGTGAAAATGGCTGCGTGGTCCGGGCGGGCGCTGCCACCGGCCCAGGAATACACGCCGACCAGGGTTGCTTTGTCGTTGCCGTCGCGGATGACCAGCGGACCGCCTTCGTCGCCGGGGCCGGGAGACTTGCCGCCGGCGTCGATGCCCGTGGCGATCATGTTGTCGGTCACCGCGGCGGCGCCGTACTGGCCGCGCCCCTTGGCCCGCGCCACGATCGGCAGATCGATGGCCATCAGCTGCGACGGTGTCGGTCCGGCTTCGTAGGTGGCGCCCCAACCCGACACTTGTGCGGTGGCGCCCTCGGCCGGGTCGTTGCCCTGCTCCGGGAGGCAGACCGGCCGTGCATTCGGTCCGAAGGTGATGTTCGAGGCGGTGTGCAGTACGGCGATGTCGCTGTCGCGCGTGGTGTCGTCGTACCGGGGATGCAGGACGATCTTCTCGACGCCGACCACGGTGCCGCCGAAACCCTGTGTGAGCGAGCCGTACCGGACCGCCAGCTGTCCGGGCGCCATCCCGCGCACGCACATCGCGCTGGTAATCACGGTGCGGCCGTTGTAGATCGACCCGCCGCAGGCGTGCGCGTCGTCCTTCTGCACACTGACCGTCCACGGAAACTGATCGGCGCCCGCCACATAGCCACCGATGACGGCCGACGCGGGGATGGGCAACCCGACGGCAAGCACGCTTGCCCCGAGGGCCGCGAGCGCCGGACGAACGGACATCTTTGTCATAGCGCCTCTTCCCAACGACTGTGCTGACGAGGTGAAGTGCGGAACTGCCGAAGACCAAGGTAGCGGGGTGGATGCGAGGGCAGTCGAATCTCGCTGGTGTGTCGCAAGATCGGCCCTACATACCGACCGACCATTCTGTTCCCGGCACCCAAAAGCCCACCGGATAAATAGGTTTCCAGCCCGGCCTCCAGGTGTTAGCGTCGAACACAACGTAGACGGGACCCACCGAAAGGCGTAGGCAGATGACCGGCCAGACCCAGCAGCAGCGGCAGCGCTTGCTCGACGGTGCCTGGCTCGGCAATGCCCGCCTATCGATGCAACTCGGCCGTTGGTCGATGCGCGTCCGGAGCGGCCCCTGAGGTCTCGATTCGAGCAAACCTGCAAGGGGTCACTCCGCGGCACACGCCAAGGAGAGACCCCTTTTTCGTGCTTGCGGATGTAGCTCAACCGGTAGAGCGACGATCTCCAAAGTCGTGGGCTGGGGGTTCGACTCCCTCCATCCGTGCACCTGTGTAGCTCAGTGGACTAGAGCGGCGCCGTCCGAAAGCGCTGGTCGGTGGTTCGATTCCACCCACGGGTACGAAAACCGATCCCTCGTAGCCCAATTGGAAGAGGCACCGTACTCAGGATGCGGTCAGTGCGAGTTCGAATCTCGCCGAGGGAACAAGTCCGCGCGCCCGCGCGGGTACGCGCTCGTAGCTCAATGGGATGGAGCACCGGAATACGAATCCGGCGGCTGGAGGTTCGAATCCTCTCGAGCGCACCGATGGAGTGTGGTGTAACGGCAGCACAGCGGGCTCTGAATCCGTCGGTCCAGGTTCGAATCCTGGCACTCCAGCCACCGTTTCGATGGAGTGTGGTGTAGCGGCAGCATCACGGATTTTGGTTCCGTTGGCTCAGGTTCGAATCCTGGCACTCCAGCTACGGCTCATGCAGGTTTGCCGCGGGGTTCTCATAAGGCCTGCCGCGCGTGGTTCGACTCCACGATGAGCTACTCGTCGTCCGATCCGCCGGGCTCCTCGTCACCGCCGCCGCGGATCGACCACAAGAGACCCTCGAGCTCGTCGGGCTTGATGAGCACGTCGCGGGCCTTGGAGCCTTCGCTGGGGCCGACGACACCGCGGGTTTCCATGAGGTCCATCAGGCGACCGGCCTTGGCGAAGCCGACGCGCAGTTTGCGCTGCAGCATCGAGGTCGAGCCGAATTGTGAAGTGACGACCAGTTCTACGGCTTGCAGCAGCACGTCGAGGTCGCCGCCGATGTCGGGGTCGACGTCCTTCTTTTCGCCCGCCTTGGCGGCGGTGACGCCATCCTGATAATCAGGTTCGGCCTGGTTCTTGGCGAATTCGACGATGGCATGGATTTCCTCGTCGCTGATGAACGCGCCCTGCAGGCGGGTCGGCTTGCCCGCGCCCATGGGCAGGAACAGGCCGTCGCCCATGCCGATCAGCTTCTCCGCGCCCGGCTGGTCGAGGATGACGCGGGAGTCGGTCAGCGAGGAGGTGGCGAAGGCCAGGCGGGAGGGCACATTGGTCTTGATCAAGCCGGTGACCACGTCCACCGAGGGCCGCTGCGTGGCCAGCACCAGGTGAATGCCTGCGGCACGGGCCTTTTGGGTGATTCGGACGATGGCGTCCTCGACGTCGCGCGGTGCGGTCATCATCAGGTCGGCGAGCTCGTCGACGATGGCGAGGATGTACGGGTAGGGCCGGTAGACCCGTTCGCTGCCCAGCGGCGCGGTGATCGCGCCTGACTTGACCTTCTTGTTGAAGTCGTCGATGTGGCGAACCTTGTTGACCTGCATGTCCTGATACCGCTGCTCCATCTCCTCCACCAGCCAGGCCAGCGCGGCCGCGGCCTTCTTCGGCTGGGTGATAATGGGCGTGATCAGGTGCGGAATGCCCTCGTAGGGCGTGAGTTCCACCATTTTCGGGTCGATCAGGATCATCCGGACCTCGTCCGGCGTGGCCCGTCCGAGCAGCGACACCAGCATCGAGTTCACGAAACTCGACTTACCCGAGCCGGTGGAGCCCGCCACCAGCAGATGCGGCATCTTCGCAAGGTTGGCCGCGAGGAAGTCGCCCTCGATGTTCTTGCCGAGTCCAATCACCAACGGATGGTGGTCGTTTCGGGTCGACGGCGCCCTGAGCACATCGGCAAGGCGCACCAACTCGCGGTCGGCGTTGGGCACCTCGATGCCGACGGCGGATTTGCCGGGGATCGGAGCGAGCAGCCGAACGTTCTCCGTCGCAACGGCATACGCGATATTCCGGGTCAGCGCAGTGATCTTCTCGACCTTGACGCCGGGGCCGAGCTCCACCTCGTACCGGGTGACCGTCGGGCCGCGCACGAAACCGGTGACCGCCGCATCGATCTTGAACTGCACCAGCACCTCGGTGATCGCGTCGATCATCGATTCGTTGGCGGCACTGCGCTTCTTGGGCGGATCGCCGTCGGTCAGCAGCGTCAGCGGCGGCAGCACATAGTCGCCCTCGATCTCCCGATCGGCGATCAGCTCCATCTGCTGCGGCGGTGGCGGGGGTGGGGTCTGGTCGGCCACCTTGACCGGACGCTTCTTCGGCTTCGGCTTTTCCTCGGGCAGCGGTTCGGCCGCAATGGGTTTGGCGTCGCGCAGCGGCGGCTCGCCGATGACCTCGGTGACCGCGTCGGGATCGCCGAACTCGTCGGGCGGGTAGTTCTCCGCGGGGCTGCGGCCGCGCCGTTTCGACCCGGCGGAGCGGTGCAGCGGGAACCCGTCGGCGTCATAGTTGGCCGGACCGTATTCGCCGTATTCGCTGTCGTAGTCACCATATTCGTCGCCGCCGGTGTCGGTGCCGAAGTACTGCCGCAACCGGTTCGGCACCTCGCGGACGGTGGTGCCGGTGAGCAGCAGCACACCGAAGACGATGGCCAGCAGCAGAATCGGCGCCGCCAGCCAGGCGGTGAGCCCATTGGCGAGCGGTCCGCCCACCACGAAACCGACGAAACCCGCGGCGCGCGAACGCCCGTGCGCGTCGGTAGGCGCCCCGGCCGCGATGTGCCACAGACCGAGGATCGGCAGGCCGACGAGCACTCCGCCGAGCACCAGCCGCGGCCGGATCTCGGGGCGTGCCTCGGTGCGCATCAACACGATGGCGATCCCGGTGGCCACGAACGGCAACCCGGCCGCCGCGGACCCGGCGACCGCCCGGATGGCTTCCTCCACCCAGTGCCCCACCGGTCCGCCCGCCGACAGCCAGACCGCGGCCGCGATGACCGCACTGAGCGCGATGAGGGCGAGGGCGATGCCGTCGCGACGGTGACCGTGTTCGATTTCGCCCGCCCGGCTGATGGTTCGGGTGGTGGCGCCGAGGCCGCGCGCGAGCATGGTCCAGCCGCTGCTGATGCCCCGGCTGATCACCGCAAGCGGCGCGGTATTCGACTTCCGGCGGGCCGAGCGGCGTACCGGAGCGGAGCGGCCGCGTGGCGTCGCGGCGCCGCGCGGGATCGCGCCACCACGCGGCGTGGCCGAACGAGACCGTGCCGTGGTGGCCCTCCCCCGGGCCGATCCCGCCCGCGCACGATTGGTCGTGGAGCTGCGGGACTTACCTGCCATGGACTCAGGCTAGCCGCAAACGCACCATCCGGACCATCCGCAACACTGGTATCGCTCGTCTCAACCGTGCCGAATCATGCGGAAGCCCAGGTCGCGCATGCCGCCGTAGATGCGCATTTTCGACCGCGCCACGCCGACGTTCCAGCACTACACCGAGCGATCGAGGCTCAAAACCGCCCGCACCGCGTCGGGTTCGCCCGCGGTTTCCATGCGCACTTCATCCCGCCCGAACGCGTGCAGCAGCAACTCCGACGGCTTGCCGGTCAACGTCACCTCGGCGCCGGGTTTCGTGTGCACCACTGCCCGGTCGCCGTCCGGCGTCGCGAGGACAACGGTGACCGGCGCCTTCCGGTAGGCCATCCGGCCCATCTTCCGCAGCAGCGACCACAGCCGAGCCTCGTCGGCGGCCGACAGCTCACGCGGCTCCCAGCCGGGCCTGCCGCGGCGCACATCCTCATGGTGCACAAACATTTCCGGCATATTGGCCACGGCATCGACCGGGCGCAGAGGCGACCACCACGGCGGTCCGGTGCGCACCCGCTCCAGCAGCTCAGGGAACGGCTTGCGGGCCGCTTTGGCCTGCACCCGTTCGAGATATCCGGCGAACGGCTTCAGCATGATGCCCGGCGCGGCGTCGGGGCGTCGCTCCCGAACCACCAAGTGCGCCACGAGCTCCCGCACCGTCCACGCTCCGCAGAGGGTCGGCGCGTCCGGCCCGACGGCGGACATTGTCTCGACCAGCGCCCGGCGCTCCCGTTGTGCCATGCTCACGTGCTCGAAGATAGTCGATCGGTCGCCAACTCGACCGTCTTGCGCCGCGGGTGTCGGTTGGGCCCGCGATAGCTTGTCGTGCAAGGACTTTCGCGGCAGCGGTGCGAAGACAGCGAAGAAACCGTGAGTTGCGCCGCCGCGCGCTCTGGGCCACACTATCCCCCGCACGCCCGGTGCGGGGAGCCGCGATTTCCCCCGGCATCGCCCGGTACCGAACGCATCTGGACCGCCGAGCCCCGAATTCTCGGGTAGCGCTGGCGACTTCAGCTCTGTAGCTTGTCACTCGGTTCATCGGGTCGTGGACCAGTGAATAATGAAGGGGATTTTCACCTGTGAAGAAGTTCATCACCGGTGCCGCCATCATGGCGGCGACGGTTGGATCTGTGCTGGCCACCTCGGCGCCCGCACAAGCCCAATACGGGTACTACGGCGCCATCGCCGTAGCGCGCAACGGGGACTACGCGATCTCCAACAACTACGGCAGCTACTCCTCCGCGGAGAGCAACGCCCTGTCCGCCTGCGGCTCCGGCTGCGAGGTGCTGATCTCGTGGACCAACGGCTGCGGCGTGCTGGCCAGCTCGTCAAGGCAGTGGAGCGGTGCCGCTCGCGCTAGCTACTCCGCGGCCCGCTCGGCCGCGTTGAGCCGCCTGCCCGGCGGCTACGTCGTGGACTGGCGCTGCACCCGCGGTTACTCGCTGTAACTCCGAGACCAACCACTGTCGCAGTCCGCGACACTCGATTCAGGGGAATTTCAGTGACACACCGATCAATTCGAGCGGCGGTCGCGGTAGCGCTCGCAACCGCAGCATTCGGTCTCGCCGCTTGCAGCTCCAACAACAACTCGTCATCGAGCGGCAGCGCGTCGACCACACAGGCCGCGGGCAAGTTCGAGGCAGGCAAGAACTCCGACAGCGCGATCGATGGCTCGGCGCCGGCCAGCACCACGCCGCCGAACCTGCCGAAGCCGGCCGTCCAGTTGCTCAACGACCGGATCACCAAGGCATTCGATCCGAGCGTCGACAATATGGAAAAGATCAGCTGGGTGCAGGACGCCGAGCGCGATCCCGAACTGGTGAACAAGCTCGTCGATGCCGCCAAGGCGCAGAACGTCAAGGTGGAGATCACCGGCGTGCAGGAGCCCAAGGACGGCAAGCTGAAGGCCGATGCCAAGGTCACCATCAATGGTGAGCCGGTGCAGAACGCGTTTGTCGAGTTCGTCGCCGAGGGTGACCAGTGGAAGGTCTCGCACCAATTCACCTGCAACATTGTGAAGTCGGCAAAGCTGGATTCGGCTGCCTGCCAAGCGAAGTGAGTTAGACCGAGCAATAAAGAAACCGCCGGATGATGGTGACATCATCCGGCGGTTTTCTGGTTGCTAGACCCCGATGACGGTAGGCACGATCATCGGGCGGCGACGGTAGACGTCGGCCACCCAACGTCCGACGACGCGGCGCACACTCTGGGCGATGCGGTGGATGTCGGTGACGCCCTCGCCCGCCAACCGCAGCAGTTCGGCCTCGACGAGTTCCGCGGCGTCGGTGAGCGCGGTCGGATCGTCGGAGAAGCCGCGACCACTCACCTCGGGGGTGCTGACCGCCTTGCCGGTGGACGAGTCGACCGCGACGGTGATCGAGATGAACCCGCCCTCGCCGAGCACCAGACGATCCGAGAGAGTCGATTCGCCGACATCGCCGACCGAGAGCCCATCGACGTACACGTGCCCGACCGGAACCCGCCCGACGATCGAGGCGATCCCGTCGACCAGGTCCACCACGACGCCGTCCTCGGCGAGCACGACCCGATCCTCCGGCACCCCGGTGGCCACGGCCAGCGCGGCATTGGCGCGCAGATGCCGCCATTCCCCGTGCACCGGCATGGCATTGGTGGGACGGACCGCATTGTACAGGTACAGCAGCTCACCCGCGGACGCGTGCCCGGAGACGTGCACCTTCGCGTTCTGCTGGGTGATCACCGCGGCACCGAGCCGGGCCAAGCCGTTGACCACCGTGAAAACCGAGTTCTCGTTGCCGGGGATGAGCGAGGAGGCCAGCACCACCAGATCGTCCTGACGGATATTGATCTGCCGGTGTTCGCCGCGCGCCATCCGCGACAGCGCCGAGAGCGGCTCGCCCTGCGAGCCGGTGGATATCAGCACCAGCTTGTCGCCGGGCAGGGTCGCGGCGACATCGAGATCCACGACCACCGAGTCAGGGACCGTCAAATAGCCGAGATCCTGGGCGATTTCCATATTGCGGACCATCGAGCGTCCGACGAAGCACACCCGCCGCCCGTACTTCTGCGCTACGTCGACGACCTGTTGGATGCGGTGCACGTGGCTGGCGAACGACGCGACGATCACGCGGTTACGCGCCTTGCCGATCACCGTGTCCAGCACGCCGCCGATTTCGCGTTCCGGCGTGACGAATCCCGGGACCTCGGCGTTGGTGGAATCGACAAGGAACAGGTCGACGCCCTCGTCACCGAGGCGAGAGAACCCGGCGAGGTCGGTGAGCCGACCGTCCAGTGGCAGCTGATCGAGCTTGATGTCACCGGTGTGCAGCGCGACGCCGGCTGGGGTGCGGATGGCGACGGCGATGGCGTCCGGGATGGAGTGGTTGACCGCGAAGTACTCGCACTCGAACGGGCCGTGCGTGCTGCGCTCGCCCTCGACCACCTCGATGAGCTTGGGCCGCTGCCGGTGCTCCTTGCACTTCGCCGCGACCAGCGCGAGCGTGAACCTCGAGCCGAAGACCGGGATGTCGGGGCGCAGGCGCAGCAGGAAGGGCACCGCGCCGATGTGGTCCTCGTGGCCGTGGGTAAGCACGACGGCGACGACATCGTCCATCCGGTCCTCGATGGGCCGGAAGTCGGGCAGGATCAGGTCGACGCCGGGCTGCTGATCCTCGGGGAACAGCACACCGCAGTCGACGATGAGCAGCTTGCCGCCGTACTCGAAAACGGTCATGTTGCGGCCGATTTCGCCGATGCCACCGAGGGCGAAGATGCGCAGACCGTTCTTGGGCAGCTTCGGCGGACTGCCGAGCCGGTCGGCCACCGGGCGATCGACGGGGCGCGGCGCGGCCTGCTCGGCGCGGCCACGGCCGGACTGCTGACGACCGCGTCCCGGCTTCTTCCCCGATTGCTGCTCGGCGGCGGGCGCCGACTTCTTGGCCGCGGCCTTCTTGGCAGGGACCTTCTCCTGAGCGGGCTGCCTGGTGCTCTTGGTGGCGGACTGTTCGGCGGTGGCGGACTGTACGGCGGTGGCGGACTGTACGGCGGTGGCGGACTGTACGGCGGTGGCGGACTGTACGGCGGTGGCGGACTGCCCGGCGGCTTCGACCCGCGCCGCTTCGGCGGCCTGCACGATGGTGTCCAGCTGTACGGGGCTGTCCTGCGGTGTCGGTTGCGCGGTCTGCACCGGCTTCGGTGCGGGCGGGGGGGCGCCCGCGGCGCGGGACGCGGTACGGCGAGGCCGACGTGCTGGGGAGTCGGTCATGCGAGCACTCCTGCCATGCGCAGATCGGCGGCCAACTCATCGAGCTGTTCGAGCGAGGGCATCAACTGCGGCAACCGTGGTTCACCCACCTCGATGCCTAGTAGATGTAAACTCGCCTTGGTCATCGCGACACCACCGAGCCTGGCCATCGCCCGGTACAACGGCAGCAGTCGCACATTGATCTCTTGGGCGCGCACCACCTCGCCCGCCGCGTAGGCGTCGAGCATCTCCCGCAGCCGCTCCGGCACCAGATGTCCGATCACACTGATGAATCCGGCCGCGCCGACCGACAGCCACGGCAGGTTCAGCACATCGTCACCGGAGTAGAAGGTGAGGCCGGTCCCGGCGATGAGGGCGGCACCCGCACCGAGATCGCCCTTGGCGTCCTTGACCGCGACGATCCGCGGGTGTTCGGCCAGTCGTCGGATGGTTTCCGGTGCGATGGGCACCACCGAGCGCGGCGGAATGTCGTAGAGGGTCACCGGCAGGTCGGTCGCGTCGGCCACCGCGGTGAAGTGCGCGATCAGGCCTTCCTGAGTGGGACGGGAGTAGTACGGGGTCACCACCAGCAGGCCGTGGGCACCGGCCCGCTGGGCGTTGCGGGCGAGTTCGATGGAATGCGCGGTGTCGTAGGTGCCTGCGCCCGCGATCACGGTCGCGCGATTGCCGACGGCGTCGACGACGGCACGCAGCAGATCGACCTTCTCGGACTCGGTGGTGGTGGGCGATTCCCCGGTCGTACCGGAAATCGCGAGCAGATCGACACCACGCCCGACCAAACGGTCTGCCAGTGCAACGCCGGCATCGACGTCGAGCTTGCCCCCGGCACTGAAGGGGGTCACCATCGCGACGCCCACTGTGCCGGACGCACGCAGCTCCGTTGGCGTCGATTCACCGTTCGTCATGGTCAGAAGGCTACCCGCTCTGTGCTACACCCTCGACACCATGACCGCCGATCGGCCTGCCCGTGCGAGTGATTCACCTCCCACCGCGCGGCGATGACGTCAAACTTTTCCTTGTGTGACATCACTAATGGCGTCATGCTGATGTCATGGACCTCAACAAATACACCACGCGACTGCGCGACGACCTGATCGCCGCCGCCGCGCTGGGTGACGAAAAGACCCAGGCCACGGCCGCGGCGCTGGCCGCGGCAGCGGAAAGCGCCACCCGATTGGCACTGCTCGCGGCACTGTCCGACATGGCCGCCGAGGTCAGCACCGCACTCGGTGACCGCACGGTGCACGTTTCCGTAGACGGCACCGACGCCAGCGTCGATGTGCGCAAAAACTCGGCCACCGATGCCGAGGACCACCCGAGCTTCGAAGAGATGACCGGCGATATCAGCCGCGTCACGCTGCGCCTGGTCGAGCAGATGAAGGCCCGCGCCGAGGAGGCGGCGGCGCAGAGCGGGATGTCGCTGAATTCGTGGTTGTCGGGGGTCGTCTCCGGTGCGCTGCGCGATCAGATGCGTGGTTACGGGCCCAAGCGCGACGTCTGAGTGACCGGGGAGGTTGACCACGACAGTCACAACACAGTCACAACAGTGGTGCGAGATCTCCTCGGTCGCCGATGACTACCTTGTCGAGTTCGAGCCAATCCGCCATTTCGCGGAGAGCGTCGGTGAGCGCCCGGGCGGTTTCCGGGGTGCAGTAGCCGGGCTCGGCGAATGCGCCGGGAACCAGCAGTCGTCCCACCGCGCGCTCGGCCCGGAGGTCGATGCGGCCGACGAGTTCACCGTTCAATAGGAACGGGAAGACGTAATAGCCATGTACCCGTTTGGGTTCCGGCGTGTAGATCTCGATCCGATAGTGGAAGTCGAAGACGCGCTCGGTGCGGGCGCGGAAGAAGATGAGCGGGTCGAACGGGCATAGTAGGGCGGCGCCCTCGATCCGGCGCGGGGTCGCCGCGCCGGTGCGCAGATAGGCGGTGACTGCGCCTTCGCTTCGCCAAGCGCGGGTCTGTCGACGGACTCCGTCCGGCCGCGCCTCACGGGCGGGTTTGTCCCAGCCCGCGACCTCGACCGGTTCCAGTTCCCCGGCGTCGACCAGGTCGGCGATCGCCGGTTGGGTCTGGGTCCGGCGGGTCCGGTAGTAGTCGCGCAGGTCGGTCTCGGTCGCTATCCCGAGTGCGGTCGCCGCGCGCAGCGTCAGTGCACGGATCGCCTCAGCCTCGGATACGTTGCGCGCCAAGATCTCCGGCGGAATGACCCGCTCGACCAGGTCGTAGTGCCGGGTGAACCCGACCCGTTTGTCGACCGACAGTGCACCGGAGGCGAAGAGCTGCTCGCAGATCATCTTGGTGTCGCTGAGATTCCACCAGGAGCCCTTGGGGCGCGGCTTGTCCAACTCCAGGTGGCGTTCCACCTCACCGGCGGTCGAGGCGCCGACCTCGGTGATCACATCGACGATGTCCTTGCCGAGGGTGGGATTGCGCTCCACCGCCCGGCGCATGCCCTGCCAGCGGCCGTGCTCGTACTCGGCCATCCGCCATCGCATCAGCGGCCAGTCCTCGACCGGAATCAGCGCGGCCTCGTGCGCCCAGTACTCGACGAGCCGCCGCGGCCGCCGCACCCCGTTGCTCCACGCGGCCTGGTCCAGCAGCGCGCGGTCGTAACCACCGATCCGGCTGAATACCGGCGCATAGTGTGCGCGCACCACGGCCGACACCGAATCCAGTTGCAGCAGTTGCGTTCTGGCCAGCACGTCGAGCACCGTGCGCCGATTGGGCTCGGCCGGTTTGCGCCTACCGAACCCCTGCGCGGCCAGCGCCGCCCGCCGCGCCACCGCCGCACTCATCTTCCGCATGCCTGGAACTTTGCCATGGTGGTACGACAAGCTCGGCCGGTACGTCATTCGGGCCCCGTCGCAGCGCTCCGCCCGGCGGCAATCAGGTCGATACGGATACATCTCCCGCAGTGTCGATCTCGGTGCGACGGTCACGATCGGGGGCGTTGGCGAGCACCGTGGCCAGGATCCGGCGGCCCATCGGCAGCACGCGGACGGTAACAGAGCCTGCGTTGGCCGCGTCCAATTCCCTTGTTGCCGAAGCGATTACCTGTTGACGCACCCATCTCGGCACCCCGGCGAAGCCGCCGTCGTCGAGCAGCACCACCTCGACTCCGCGCGAGCGGGCCCCGCGAGCCGCGCTGCTCAATTCGTCGGTGACCAGCTGCGGCGCCCGCAGCCCGTCGCGCAGTTCGGCCTCCAGCAGCCTGCACTGTTCGCGCTCGGCGGCGGTGAGTTCGGCCCCGCCCGCGATGCCTTCCAGGATCGGTCGGGCGACCTTGTCGAGGCGGGCCAGCTGTCGATCCCGCTCGCCATTCTCGGCGGCCATGGTCGCCTCGGCCGCGGCCCGCATGGTCGCTTCCTCCCGCAACAAGCGCAACGATCGCTGTGTCGGTCGCATGATCGCCGCACAGACCGAGATGCCCGCCACCGTCGCGACCGGGACCACCGACCCGACGACAACCCCCACCCGGACCCCGGCCACCACGCCGACGAGCCCGATCACCACCGCGATCCCGCCCACCCCGAGCCAGGCCGCGCCCAATCGGCCGCGCAGCACCAGTACCGCGAGGATGTAGGACGACGCGAACGGTGTCCACACCTGTTTGGTCAGGCCGTTTTCGATATCGATGGTGGTCAGCGCGGTCGCCACCGGTCCGGCCGCCGCGACGAACACGGCGGCGGGCCAGGGCAGCGGATCGACCGGTACCACCAGCACGAGCACGCCGGCCGCGACTATGATGAGCAGCGCGGAAACCGCTGGTATCAGCGGTGATTCGGCGAGATTGCGCACCATGTACAGCACGATCGTCAGCTCGAAGACGATCAGGAACAACCATGCCCACCGATCGCGCAGCCCGAGCAGGTCGCGTAGGCCGAATTCGGTATCTCGGTCAGCCATCGCCGCCCCAGACCAACGTCACCGTCGTGCCCTCCCCCGGTTGGGATTCCACGAATCCGGCTCCGCCTGCCAGTTGTCGCATCCGGCCGAGAATGCTCACCGAGATGCCGAGCCGATCGGCGGGCACGCGGTCGAGATCGAAACCGGCGCCGTCGTCACGGAACACCACACGAATACCGCCCGCGCTGACGGTGACGGTGACCGTCCGATGCACGACCCGCCCCGGCACGGTGGCGTGGCGCAGGCTGTTGCGCACCGCCTCTGCGAGCGCGGCGGCGATGGTGCCCGCGGCGTCCACCGGCAGCCGCAGATCATCGCGCCCGGCCCACCGGCGCGCGGTGAACCGGATCCCCGGATTCACCTCGTGCAGCGTCGAGCGCAGGAAGCCGACGGCCGATTGCGCGTCCAACCGGTCGGGTTCGGTGTTGTCGCCCCGGCATTCGTCGAGTTGTTCGAGGGTGTGTTCGGCCTGACGACGCAGCACCGGCGATTCGGTACCGGCCCGGGAGGCATCCAGCAGCGTCGAGAGCACCGCATCATGAATCAGCGCGGCGAATCTCGCGCGCTCGCGGTCCCTGGCCGCGGCGCCCGCCACCGCGGCCGCGCGCCGGCTCGCGATTACCGACTCGCGATCCACGCGCGCCCCCGCAGCGAGCGCATACGTGGTGCACCACAGGAACATCCCGCACAGTCCGGCCGCCCTGGCGAAGTCGCCGACCAGTGACCACGTCGTCGCGCCCGGCACCACAGACTGGTTCGCCAGCGCCGCCTCCACCACTGCGACCAGCAGGTAGATGATCGACAGCGGCGGCCGCCAAGCGAGACCGGCCACCAGGACGCCGAGCGCGAGCACCCGATACACCCACACCGAAGAGGCGTCCGGCACGGGCGCGGTGTAGGCGAACGGGATCATCGCCATCGCCGCGAGGAAACTCACCGCCGCCGCGCCCGCGACCGCCCGGATCACGCGTCTGCTGCACCGGACCGACACCACCGCGAGCACCGGGAACCAACCCAATGCCAGGCCGACAACCAGGGCCGTCCAGCCGCCTGCCACCGACCGGCTCTGATTGGCGATATCGGGAAACTCCACGACGGCGACGATCAATCCGGTGATGCCGACGGTCAGGCCCAGCCTGCGCAGAATGCGATCGGACGCGGGCTCGGCATCATTCTGCTGGGACATCGCCGCCAAACCACGGCACCAGCGACTCACCCGGAAACGGTCGAGCGTCGTCGTGGAATCCGCGGTAGGAGGGGTGTCCAGCGTGCTGGACGCGATCATCGGTGCGGATGCCGCTCGGGAACCGGTAGCCATCCGTCTTCCACCGCCCGCTTGTAGAGGTCGGTCTTGGTGGGAGCCGGACGACCGGCATCGGCGTACTTCTGTCGGATCCGGCCGAGGTAGTCGTTCACCGTCTGCTCGGAAAGACCGGTCAGCCTGGCCACGCGGGATGCCTTCTCACCCGAGGCGTACAGGGTGAGCACCTCTTCCTGACGTGGGCTCAGACCCACGTTGGACAGCTGCGGGTCGGCGTCGATGGCCGCGGCCCAGTCGGTGGTCACCACCTGCTCGCCGAACGCCGCGCGGCGCATCGCCGCGACCACGGTCGGCACATCCTCGGACTTGCGCACGACGCCGAGCACACCGGCCTTCGCCGCCGCACGCACCAGGAACGCGTTGTCCGCCCCGGTGAACACTAGGACCTCCATGCCGCGATTGCGGAGTGCACGCACGTTGTCCTCGGGCGAGGACCCGTCGGCCAGTCGCAGATCCAGTACCACCAGGTCCAGCGCGGGTTGCGTGTCTGTGGCGCGGCCGACCGCGGCGGCTAGCAGTTCCGGCACCGTGCCTGCCGTCAGCACCAAGTCGAGATCCGGTTCCGGCGCAAGCATTGCGGCGAGCCCGATCGCGACCGATTCGTGGTCTTCGACCAGTCCTATCCGGCGCGGCGGGTGCTCGCCTCCTTCGACCCAGGTCACCACGTACTCCCATCCCGAGTAACTCGTCCACAACCCCACCGGTACAACCTCACCGAGAAGTATGCCCGGCAAATGCTTCGAGACGTCAGCCACCAAAATCGGGGGCCACCCGAACGACACCCGTGCCACACGTTCGGCACCGGCGATACGGGAGCTTCAGGACATGAGTTGCGCGGCGATCGTCGCACCGAGTTCCCAGCACCGCTCGATATCTTCTTTACTCGGCGGCCCCGACACGATGACCGGCGCGGCAGCCTTCTCCCAACCGAGACCCGTAGTCACTCTCTCCACACCCCGTTCGGCACCCTCGGTCCCCTCATTGCCGTGCAGGTACAGGCTGTAGGGACGACCCCGAGTGGAATCGAGGCACGGGTAATAGAACGTGTCGAACGCGTGCTTGAGCGCACCGGACATGTACCCCAAATTCGCCGGACTGCCGAGAATGTAGCCGTCGGCGGCCAGTACATCGCTGGCAGTGACAGCCAACGCCGCGCGGCGCTCGACCTCCACACCCACGATCTCGGGATCCGTCGCACCGGACACGACCGCCTCGAACATCGCCTGCATGTGCGGTGAGGGGGTGTGATGGATGATCAACAACCGAGCCACGTCGCCGAGCGTAGCCGGTCACCGCGGGCCCGAGCCCCGGAAGCAGTGCGGGGGCCACGTCTGGAAGTGGTGGGCAGCCGTGGCTCTTTCGAGGCCTGACCGCGCCAGGCGGTCAGCCCTCGCCGTTTTCGGGGTCGGGCGGCTCCGTGGACACCGTACGGTCGCCCTGTTCGCGTTCGAATTTCTCCAGGGCCACCGCGCGGCGCATGGTTTCGCGGGCGCGGGTGCGGTCGCCGGCGTAGTCATAGGCGCGGGCCAGTCGGAAGGAGACGCGCCAGTTGTCCGGGTCGGCTTCCCATTCCTGCTTGACCTGGTCGAACAGCGCGTCGGCGGACTCGCGTTCGATGCGCCCGGAGGGGCGGCGCGGTAGGTCGGAGGTGTCGAGTTCCAGTCCCTCCTCGTGGATACGGCGGGCCAGGTGCTGATGGGACAGGGCCGCGCGCACGGTAGCGAAGACGATCCATACGCCGAGGAACGGCAGGATCAGCACGCCGATGCCGATGATGACGGCCGCAACGTTGCCGGATCCGATCAGGCTGAACGAGATTCGGCCGAGCAGCAGGAAATAGAAGCCAAGCACGAGCACCAGCGCCGCGAGTAGCGCGACAACCTTGCGGACCTCGGTGCTGCGGGCGGAATCCGCCGAGTCGACCGGTTCCTGTGCGTTCATGACCGAACCTCGGCTGAACCCATCGGGGCACCGATGGGTTCCGCGCTGAGCTCCTGCACCAATGCGCCCCGTCGGCGGTCGGCTCGGTCGTGCCTGCGCTCGATCAGGCTCACAGATCCAGCAACGGGTCGAGTCCGACGGTGAGGCCGGGGCGGTTGGCGATCTCGCGCACGCCGAGCAGTACGCCGGGGGCGAAGGAGTTGCGGTCGATCGAATCGTGCCGGATGGTCAGGGTTTCGCCCTGCGTACCGAACAGCACCTCCTGGTGTGCGACGAGTCCGGCCAGCCGCACCGAGTGCACCCGCACCCCGTCGACGTCGGCGCCACGCGCGCCCTCGAGCTCCGTGGTGGTGGCGTCCGGGCTCGGCCCGACCCCGGCGCGTTCGCGGGCGGCCGCGATCAGTCCGGCGGTGCGGTAGGCGGTGCCCGAGGGCGCATCGGCCTTGTTCGGGTGGTGCAGCTCGATGATCTCGACCGAGTCGAAGAATCGGGCCGCCTGCTCGGCGAACCGCATGGACAGCACCGCACCGATGGCGAAGTTCGGCGCGATCAGCACGCCGGTCTCCGGCCGCGCAGCCAGCCAGCCGCGTACCTCGTCGAGGCGGGCCGCATCGAAGCCGGTGGTGCCGACTACCGCGTGAATCCCGCGCTCCACCAGGAACTTCAGATTCCCCATCACCACATCGGGGTGCGTGAAATCGACAACGACCTGCGTATTCGTCTCGGTGAACACCTCGAGCGAATCGTCCTTGTCGACCGACGCGACCAACTCCAGATCGGCCGCTGCCTCCACCGCCGCACAGATCGCCTGCCCGACCTTCCCGTGTGCACCGAGCACTCCGACCCGAATGGTCACCGCACCTCCTTGTTCCGCTTCAGTACCGCAAGCCTATCGAGCGCGCCCGCACGGCAGTCCGCTGACCTCTGCGAATCACTTCGCGATGTGCACAGGCGCAGCGCAGACCCGCAGATTCATGTCGCCTGCCATATTTGCCGCCATCTTTTCGAGGATTCGCACCGTCTCGACGTACTGCTCGTCGGTGATGCCGTCGACCATCGCGCGCCGCCGCCGACCGATCCTGGCGAACGCCTCTTCGTGCGTCGCTCGGCCCGCATCGGTCAGCGCGAGCGTGCCCGCCTCATCGACCACCAGTCCGCGATCCACGAGTTGGGCAAGCTGAATCCCCCATTCCGCCGGATCGGTCCAGAACGGCGCGAGACCATCGCGGACTTCATCGGCTGGTCGCGTCCCATCGGCCAGCGAATGAAGCATCTGCCAGTGCCTACGACTGAGGCCGCCTGCCGCGAGATCCTCCGCGAACCGCTCGTCGACCAGGCGGTCGAGTTCCTTGAGCCAATAGCCGATCCGACGTTGCTGGGTCATCGTTCCTCCGGAAGCATGTAGAATGTACAACTACATGTAGTCTTACATGAAAGTTGAAGCCGTGGAAGAGCACGACCCGATCACCGAAGCCGTCGAAGCGGCAATGGTCCGAATCCGGCGCAGGCAGACCCGCGGCGCGCTGGCGGGCGAATCCCCCGCGCCCATTGCGGTATTCCGCGTCCTCGACGCCGTTGCCACCACCGACGCGGCCACCGTCGGAACCCTGGCGCCCGCACTGGGTGTCGACCAGCCGCGCGCGAGCCGCCTTGTCGCCCAAGCAGTTTCGTCCGGCCTGTTGGAGCGGTTAGCCGACCAGCACGACGGCCGCCGCGCCGTACTCCGTCTCACCCCCGACGGCCACGACCTGGTGGCCGCGGCCAGCGACGGTCGCCGCACTGCCATGGCCACCGCCATGTCGGACTGGACCGACCACGAACGTACCGAATTCGCCCGTCTACTGGTCCGTTTCGTCGACGCACTCGACAACCCTGCGTCGAGGAGCCGAACCAAGCCGGACGGTCGATGACGATCCGCGGAACCTATGCGGTCGCGGCCGGTTTCCTGAGCACTTCGAGCAGTGGCGCCTCCCTCAGTCGAAGACGATCACCTGGCGCAGCGCGTGGCCCGCGGCGAGTTCGTCCATCGCGTGGTTGATTTCGTCGAGGCCGATGTGCGCGGACACCAGCTTTTCGACGGGCAGCCGTCCGTCACGCCACATTCGGACGTACTCGGGGATATCACGGGACGGCACGGCAGAGCCCAGATAGCTGCCGACGATCGAGCGCCCCTGTGCGACAAGGGCTAGCGGTGAAATGCTCGCTCGCGCGTCGGGGGCGGGCAGGCCCACGGTGACCGTCGTGCCGCCGGGTGCCGTTGCGGCGACCGCGGTTTCGAAGGCGCGGATGTTCCCCGCGGCCTCGACCACCACTTCCGCCTGCATGCCCTGCTCGGCAACCTCGGCCGGGGTGTAGGCCGACGTTGCGCCGAGTTCCTTTGCGAGAGCGAGCTTTTCCGGGACCGTATCGACGGCGATCACCTCTGTGCCGCCCAGCGATACCGCCACCAACAACGCCGCCATACCGACGCCGCCCAACCCGACGACCATCACCCGATCCGCCGGACCGGGTTTCGCGGAGTTGAGCAGCGCACCGCCACCGGTCAGTACCGCGCAGCCGAGCACGGCCGCCACCTCCGGCGGCACGTCGCCATCGACCGGGACCACCGATCGTCGATCCACCACGGCGTAGGTGGCGAAGGCCGATACACCCAGGTGATGGTGTACTTCCGTGCCGTCACGGTGCAGTCGTCGGCCGCCGTTCAGCAGTTCCCCCGCATTGTTGGCGACGCTGCCGGGACCGCACGGCGTCCGTCCCTCGCTCGCGCAGCCCGCACATTCCCCGCAGCGCGGCAGGAACGTCATCACCACGCGCTGACCGACCGCGATATCGGCATCACCGGGCCCAACCGCCTCGACCCGGCCCGCCGCCTCGTGCCCGAGCAGCATCGGCACCGGCCGCACCCGATTCCCGTCGACCACCGACAGGTCCGAGTGACACAACCCGGCCGCCTCGATCCGCACCAGCAGCTCACCCGGACCGGGTTCGCCCAGCTCCAGCTCGCAGACGGTGATCGGCGCCGACTCGGCGAACGGCACGGGCGCTGCGATCCGCTCCAGGACCGCTCCACGAATCTTCATTCCGCCGACGCTACCGCCCGCGGTCCGCGCCGCCCAACGAATGTCCCCGAAGGCGGTCCGGAGGTGCAGTCGAGCAGCGCCGTCGGCGCCTGCGCGCGGTGCACCGTCGCGGGCGCGATCGCCCGATCGAGCGATACGGCTTGCATCACGAGAAGCTGGCGCATCAGCCGACATCGGTGTTAAAGTATTCGGCCGTGACGGTGCTCCTGTAGGCCGCCTTGTACCGAGCCCGGGGTCGGGACCGTCACGACAACAAGGAGAAATCCCCTGTCAGTACAGTTCAATCACACCATTGTCGGTTGCCGCGACAATCGGGTGTCCGCCGAATTCTGGGCGGACATTCTGGGCCTGGAACTCGGAAAAGGATGGGGCCCGTTCATCCCGCTTCCCACGGGTAATGGAGTCAGCTTCGACTTCGCGAACGTCCCGCCGCACATCACCGAAATCCAGCCCCAGCACTACGCCTTCCTGATCTCCGAGGCCGAGTTCGACACGGCCTACGCCAAAATCCAGCGCTACAAACTGGACCACTGGGCCGACCCCCGCCAACAGGGCGTCAACGAGATCAACCACAACGACGGCGGCCGGGGCGTCTACTTCCTCGACCCCAACGGTCACTTCATGGAACTGATCACCGTCCCTTACGGCGGCTGGCCGACGCAGTAGGACATGGGGCGGCCTCCACCCGGACGCCGCCCCGCTGTCATCCCACCGTGGGATCAGGCAACGGGTTGGTCGACGACAGAGTCACCTACTGGGCTGATCCGGTGCCGGGGGCCAGGGATTGGGTTTGACGCAGGTTGGTTTGCGGGTCGGGTTGTCGTCCCAGTCGAAGTGTGCGCCGACCCATGCCTTGGGGCGGTCGAAGCGGACTTCGTTGGCGGCGAATCGGGTGGTGCGGAATGAGATGTCGCCGAAGAAATCGGCTTCGGAGAAGTCGACGGTGCGGCCGCCCAGGGTGGTGCGGGCGAAGGTGACGGCTCCGTGGAATTCGGCTCGGGTGAAGTCTGTCTCGCGAGTTCCTTTGGTGCGCAACCGAGATGGGGCGCCGAACCGCACGTCGTCGAAGTCGATGGCGGTGGCGTAGAGCTGGGCGCCGGTGAAGGTGATTCGCGGGCTTATCAGGTCGGCGCCGGTGAAGGTGACTCGCTCGCCATCCAGCGTCACTCGTTCGAACGACGTGAGTTCGGCGCGAAACACCGCCTCCTGGAAGGAGGTTCGCGCGCCGAGGAAACGTGCGCCCTGGAAGGTCGTTCGCGAACCGCTGAAGGTGGCGCTCTCGAACGACGTCGGGCAATCGAACGTGACGTCGCAAAAGGTGGTGCCGAAGCCGGCGAGCTCGTTCTTCACGACGCGGGTCGATCCGAACTCGGCATGGTCGAACAGCGCCGAACCACCCCGGAACGTTGCTTCGCGGAAGGTGACGTGCGGACCGGCGAATGTCGCGTGCTCGAAAGTGGTAGTGCCGGTGAATATCGCGCGGGCGAACGAGGTATGCCGACCCGCGAACGCGGCGTGTCGGAAGTCTGCCTTCTCAAGGACCGCCCGGTTGAAGTCGAACTCGCAGTCCGACCAGGAGATGTCCGCCGGACGCCGCAGGTGATCGGCGATCACCTTGACGATGGTGCGGCGCACCTCGCCGTCGTTCTGCCGGAATTGGTAGAACCGTTCGACCTTGATCCCCGCTTCCTCGGTCGACTCGGCCCGCGAGACAAGATGATTCGACCCACCGTCGGGATCGTAGGGTAGTCGTAGGTAACCGCACAGCACCTCGATGCACTGCTGTCTTCGACTCGGTGCCGAGAACTCGTCGGCGACCCCCGCCATCGCATAGACCCCGGCGATCCGCACCGCCACATCCGCGTCACCCAACTGCCGCGCCGCCGCGCCGAACAACTCGGCGAACCGGCCGCGCTCCAGATCCCGCTGCCGCCGGTAGGCCACAACCAGAGCAACCGCACCGCCGACACCCGCCGCCACCGACAGCGCGATCTTGGTGAGGTCCAACTGATTCGGCGTTTCCGCCTTGGCCCCGAGCCCCAGCCACAGCAACCACCACGTGAGAGCCGCGATGACGAGTCCACCGACGACCGCGGTGAGCACCGCCAGCAACAACGCCGCGCGGTGCAGTCGGTCACCCAACCTCCCCCATCGCATCTCCGCATGGTAGCGGCATGATGCTTGTTCGTGGTGGATAAGCTGGCTCTACGGCTGGTTCCAGATGCGTTGTGGGACATCGCCGATCCTTTGATCCCACGGTTTGACCCGCGCCCGCAGGCGACAAGGGCTACGACTACTCGAGATCGCGGCGTTCCCCGTGCCCGGGAAGTCTGCGTTTGGGACGATGTCTCGTCTGGGTTTGGTTGTCAGTGGTCTGCTAGTTCAGTCCTGCGGAAGGTGCGGCGATAGGCGAGCGGAGATACGCCTACAGCTGTGTGCAGATGTTGGCGGAGTGAAATCGCCGTGCCGAAACCTGCTTGACTGGCAATCTCGTCGATCGAGAGATCGCTGGATTCGAGTAGGTGCCGGGCCCGGGCTATGCGTTGCTGGATCAACCAGCGGATGGGACTCATACCGACCTCGTCGTGGAAGTGACGGGCAAAGGTGCGCGAGCTCATGCGGGCATGCGCAGCAAGGTCAGCCAAAGTCAATGGCTCATGCAGATTCTCGATGGACCACCGTTGAGTAGCGGACGTTCCGCTTGCCGATGTTTCAGGCACAGGTTGCTCGATGTATTGGGCCTGACCACCGTCGCGCCATGGCGGAACCACGCACATGCGTGCCACATGGTTGGCGACCTCACTGCCATGGTCTGAGCGTATGATGTGCATACAAACATCCACCCCCGACGCCGCCCCCGCCGAACTCAGGATGTCGCCATCGTCGATGAACAAGACATCCGGATCCAACGCCACGTCAAGGAACCACTCGCCGAAAGTGGACGCCGCGCGCCAGTGGGTGGCTGCGGGTCGGCCGTTCAACAGCCCGGCGGCCGCGAGGACGAACGCGCCTGTACAGATCGACACGATGCGAGCACCCGGCCGTATGGATGCCAAGGCCAGTGCGGTAGTCGCAGGGAGTTCTTTCACGACAAATGACGGGTCGATCGACGGAATCACCGCAATGTCCGCCGTAGCGAGGACCTCTGGACCGTTCTCCACGGTGATCGAGAAGTCGGAATTGCTGCGCACCGGACCGCCGTCGACTGAACAGGTCAGCACTTCGTATCGACCATCCGCGGCACCGAAGACCCGGCTCGGGATGCCCAGCTCGAACGGATATACCCCGTCCAGGGCCAGCACAACAACACGGCGAGAAGACCCCATGGCCAGATCCTATCGGAAGTTGGCTATCTAGCCATCGTGCAGACAGGTCACCTTCCTCCAAGCTGAGTCACATGAGCAACCACGCAACCGATACAGCAGCGCCCACCATGCGCGCCATCAGCCAGGACGTACACGGCGGCCCCGAGGTGCTCCACCAAGTCCGCCTACCCCGGCCTGTCCCCGGGCTCAGTGAAATTCTCATCTCCGTTCGCGCAGCAGGTGTCAACCCCACAGACTGGAAGCACCGCGCCTTCGGTCTCTTCATCGATAGGCTCCCCCTGGTACTGGGTTGGGACGTTTCCGGAGTTGTCGAGGCCGTCGGGTTCGGCGTCACCCGATTCCAACCCGGCGACGAAGTCTTCGGCATGCTCCCCTACCCCAATGGGGTCGGGTCGCACGCCGAATACGTAACCGGACCGGCGCACGCGTTCACCCACAAGCCCGTTGGAATCGACCACATCCAGGCCGCAGCGCTGCCGCTCGCCGCGCTCACCGCCTACCAGGCGCTCGTCGACACCGCCAATATCCAGCCCGGACAACGCATCCTCATCCACGCGGCCGCCGGGGGCGTGGGTCACCTCGCCGTACAGATCGCCAAGGCCCACGGCGCGTATGTAATCGGCACCGCGAGCGCCGCCAAACACGATTTCCTGCGCGGCCTCGGCGCAGATGAGGTGATCGACTACCAGCGCGAGAATTTCACCGAGGTCGTCCAACCTGTCGACATCGTTCTGGACCCTCTTGCCGGCGAGGTCCGCACCCGATCGCTCGACGTACTACGCCGCGGCGGGATACTGATATCGCTCCTGCCCGGAGGTGAACCCGACGAGCAGGACAGGGCCGCGAAACTGGGCGTACGAGTAGCGACGCTACTTGTCGAGGCCGATCGAGCTGGGATGAAGGCAATCTCTGATCTAGCCGAGGCAGGGCAACTCCGCGCACACATCGAGGCCACCTTCCCGCTGGCCGAAGCTGCCAAGGGGCACGCGCTGGGGGAAACGAACCGCACCATGGGAAAGATCGTCCTGGTTGTCGAGGAACACGACACCGTGTAACCGATCAGTATAGGCGCGCATGGTGGCGAAATAGCCAGTGCTGCAATGGTTCTAGGACGAACAATACGGGGCGAACCATGGCGCAGAGAGGCTGATTGGGCCCCATCCATATGGATGGGGCCCAATGGAATCCAACTCGGCCACAACATGATCCAACACCACACATCACATCTACCAGCACCGACTCACACAGGTGCCGTTGCAGTACTAAGACACATTCAATGGCGGAGACTTGGGGAAGACCACTGGCAGCGCTGCCAGCGCCCGGTGGAACGGACCCGGCCGCCAAGTCAATTCCTCGGGCTGGACGGCCAGGCGCATCTCCGGCAGTGCATCGAGCAGCTGGTCGATAGCCTCCTGCGCAATCAGGGACGCCAACGGCTTGGCCGGGCACGCGTGCGGCCCGAGGCTCCACGCCAAATGCGAACGGTTACCTAGAAACTCTCCGTCGGAGAGCGCGGGGTCGTTATTACAAGCAGACAAGCTGATGACCACCGGCTGGTGCGCAGGCAGCCAGGTGTCGCCGATCAGGATCGGCTGCCGCGGATAGCTGGTGGCGTAGTTTGCCACCGGCGGATCGGTGAACAAGACCTCATCGAGCGCGTCGCGCGTCGACAGACTGCCACCCAGCACGTCACCTGCGAACCGGTCATCGGTAAGAATCAGCAGCAGCGTATTGACGATCAGATTATGCTGCGGCTCCAGCGCGGCACCGTACATGCTGATGACGTTCACCAGTATCTCCTCCTCGCTGAGATCGGCTGGGTGCTGCACGAATCGGGTGACCATGTCGTCGCCGGGTTCAGCGCGTTTCTGAGCGATCAGCTCCATCAGCGCTTCACTGAGCATCTTCATACCCAAATCGGCGTTGTCGTCGATGGCGTTGAAGAGGTGGGCCATGCCGGTCGCGACCCGCTGGCCCAACGCCGGTGAACAGCCCAGCATCTCGTTCAGGCCCGCGAAAACGAGGGGGAACGCGTATTGACTGAGCAAATCGGCTTCGCCGGCCTCGCAGAAGGTATTGATCAGCCCGGTGGCCGTCTTCTCCACTGCGGCGTGCCGGCCATACAGGTCGACGCCGTCGATCGCCGCGACGTTGGCTTGCCGGTATCGAGCGTGCAACGCGCCCGCATTGCGCGCCACGCCCGGATACCACCTCATCATAGGCTTGACCGGGCAGCTGTCGGGAATTGACTCTTCCCACACCCGCGGATCGGCCGGGAAATGCTCGGGATCGTGCAGGATCCGCACGGCCTCGCGGTACCCGATCACCAAGGTGGCGGGTACCTCCGGAGCCATCTCCACCGGCACGAAAGAGCCATAGCGGCTGCGCATCTCGCGATAGAGGCGGTGTGGGTCCGCAGCGTATTCCGGGGTGTACAGCGCAATGCGTGGGCCGTCGGCGCCCACCGACGATCGGAAGGGGGTGGTCAAATGCGTGACTCCTGACGCGAATGAACAAGGAACTCGACGAGGTTGATCGGGGATTGCACGCACGTGCGCCGATCACGTGCGTCCAGAGCGGTCAAAGGGGTACGCGGCGCGAGGTCGAGCGCGCGTCGCGGACTTCGTCGAACGTATAACGTTCCACGCCATCGAACTCACGAATACCGCACTCCACGCTCCTCGAGAAGGTGGAGCACCTCATCGGCTTGCTCGATCCGCCGGGCGTCGACCAGCATCAGCGCGCCGAGCGCCGAGCGCGACTGCTCAGCAACATCGCGGCCATATTGAGTTCAGCCAATTATCTTGTCGCACATCAACTTGCCTCCTTCGATCGCAGCCCGAGTAGAGACACATCGTGCAGCACAACCGATTACGACACACCGAAAGCGAATAACATCGACGTGAGACACCGCCTTAGTACTGCAACGGCACTCGGGTGATCGAGTGCTGGTAGATGTGGCGTGTAATGTTGGATCGTGTGGCCGAGCACCGGCCTGGCTGGCTGCCTCGAAAACCGTTGCAAAATACCGCCGGTCCCGAATCCGATGCACGTTTGGTCGGACCGAGGGCGTCGCACTCGAGTCCGCGGGTGAGGACCCTCTCATCAGCCCAGCGCGCGGTCGAGATTGAACGCGGCGCTGATTAATGCCAGGTGGGTGAATGCCTGTGGGAAATTGCCCTGCTGTTCCCCGGTGTGGCCGATCTCTTCGGCGTATAGGCCGAGGTGGTTGGCGTAGGTGAGCATCTTCTCGAAGGCCAGCCGGGCCTCGTCCAGGCATCCGGCACGGGTAAGCGCCTCGACGTACCAGAAGGAGCAGATGGAGAAGGTACCTTCCTCGCCATTCAGGCCGTCCGGGCTGGCCTGCAGATCGTAGCGCCAGACCAGGGAGTCGGATACCAGGTCCTCGGTGAGCGCGTCGAGAGTCGATAGCCACTTGGGGTCGGTGGGGGAGATGAACTTGGCCAACGGCATCATCAGCACCGCTGCGTCGAGGACTTGGTCGTCCTCGTGTTGGACGAACGCCTTACGGGCCTCGGACCAGCCCTTCTGCATGATCCGCCGATAGATCGTGTCTCGGGTTCGTCCCCAGCGGGTCAGCTCGCCGGGCAGGCCGCGGTGCCGTGCAATGCGCATGGCGCGTTCTATCGCCACCCAGCACATTAGCTGGGAGTACAGGAAGTGCTTACGTCCGCCGCGGGTCTCCCATATGCCTTCGTCGGCTTGGTCCCAGTGGTCGCAGACCCATTCGACCAGGACACATACCGCGTCCCAGTCGTCGCCGGAGATGGGCTGCCCCCATTTGTCGTAGAGGTAGATGGAGTCGATCAGGGCGCCGTAGATGTCGAGTTGGAGTTGGTCGGCGGCGGCATTGCCGATGCGCACCGGCGCTGATCCCTGGTAACCGTCCAGGTGTGGCAGCTCCTGTTCGGGCAGGTCAGTCCGGCCGTCGATGCCGTACATGACCTGCAGCGGTCCGGAAGGTCCGTCGCCGCGGACGTCGATTCGCTGGGTCAGGAAGGCCATGAACGCCTCGGCCTCCCCGGTGAAGCCGAGTCTGACCAGTGCGTAGACGCAGAACGCGGCGTCGCGAACCCACACGTAGCGGTAGTCCCAGTTGCGTTCCCCGCCGATCTGCTCGGGCAGGCTGGCCGTCGGCGCGGCGACGATCGCGCCGGTGGGGGCGTAGGTGAGCAACTTGAGGGTCAGCGCGGAGCGGTGCACCATCTCCCGCCACCGGCCGCGGTAACGCGAAGAGGACAACCAGCGCTTCCAGAACGCCACCGTGGCTGTGAACTCCCGCTCGGCTTCCTCGTACGGGCAGCGGCGCGGTGGCACCTCGCCGCTGATCCGGTCCAACGCGAACACTGTGGACTCGCCGCGGGCGAGTTTGAATTCCGCCAGCACGTCCGGGCCGTCGCGTTCGAGCGGAACGGTGGCGGTCAGTGCGAGCGACAGCGTCTCGGACTCGAAGAGTGCGGCTTGGTCGAGCATTCGCACGGTGTGGGGCTGGGTGCCGTAGCCGAAACGGGGAGCTACCCGGGCTCGGAACGGGATCGATCCGCGCACGCACACCACCCGTCTGATCAGCCGGTGCCGGTCGGCATCGCGGGAGTCCGAGACGGGCATGAAGTCCTGGATCTCGCCCAACCCGTCCTCTGTGAAGAACCGGGTTATCAGCACATTGGTGTCGGGGAAGTAGAACTGCTTGGTCTTGGCCGGTGCGTTGGCATACAACTGGAACGATCCGCCCCGCTTGGCGTCGAGTATCGACGCGAAGACGCTGGGTGCGTCGAACGACGGACAGCAATACCAGTCGATGGCACCGTCGGTGCCCACCAAGGCCACCGTGCGAAGATCACCGATCAGCCCGTGCTCGGCGATCGGCAAGTAATGAGCGGACCCGATCGGGCCTTGGTACGTCGATGCTTCGACCATCACAGCAGCCTCTCTACCTTCCATAGTGCGCCGGACAACGACGTCTCGGCCAGCGATTGCCTCGGCAGGGCACCCGACGCCGGGTATCAGGGCGTCGGCTGCGTTCTGGACGGCAAGCGGGGAACATCGGCCCGGCCGAGCGCAGCCTCTCCCAACCGAATCCGCGCCAACTGGGCGGCGTTTGCAATCATCGGTCTCCGAAGCTTGGCGTTGCCTCGATCGGAGCCGGAATCCCGAGCGCCACAGTCAGTTCGAGGATCGTCTGCGGATCGTCGAGTCGGTCGCCGAACAGCTGGCGTAGTTGCGTCATGCGGTATCGCACGGTTTGGGCATGCACAAACAGATCTGCCGCTACGGCGTCGCGTTGGCCCTGGTGCAGCAGCCATGAGCGCAGTGTTTCGACGAGCCGTTCGAAGGTGTTCGGGCGCAACTGCGACAGCGGCGCCAGTACCTGGCGACGCAGGTCGTCGGCGGCGTCGCGGTCGGCGCCGAGAACCAGGGCAGCAAGGTGCTTGTCGGTGTCGAACACGTCTGCGTCGCCGACGGATGCCAGATCACGCGCCCGCAACACACGATGGTAGGAGGACTGGGCCCGGATCCATTCGCGCGCCGGGCCAACCACGGCCTGCCTGCCCCGCAACAGCCGCAGCAGCTGGGGCCGATGGGGGCCCTCCATATCCGGCACGAGCAGCACGACGACCGACTCCGACGTGTCGATGCCCGGTAGGTCCTCACTCAGCCACAGCGTCGATTGGCCGAACCGGGATACCACGCCGCGCGTCGAGGCCAGGGGCAGCAGCACCGCGGTCAGGGTGGCCGGTGGAAGCCAGTGGGCACGCTCGGCGTTCACGAGCAGGTTTTCGGCCGGCTCCCCCGTGAGCAGGCTCGTGCCCAGTCGATCGAGATAGCGCTGCCGGACCCGGCCCGATGTCGCCAGTTCCTCGGCATGCCCGGAAAGGCTTGCGGCGGAGAGTTCGTCAATGAATGCAAACACCAACTCGGCGAACCTGGCCACGGTGGCGGCAGGCACGCCACCGTCGACCGCAATGGCTGACAGCTCACGCCAGGCCACCCGCGCGCCGACACGGTACGCCGACAATAGTGCGTCCATCGAGCGTCCGTCACGGGCCTCGCCGCGGCCCAACTCGTAGGCGCCGTCGAGCGCAGGCGCAAGCGGCGCGCTCGGATCGGAATGCTTCGAGCGCGTGACCCAGCGGAGGAAGGCAACCAACGCCAACCGGACGGCGTTCTCGATATTCTTGCCCATTCGCCCGATGAACGCGCCCGCATAACTGGGCACTTCGGCCGTGATCGCAGCAACCGCCTGTTCGGCGACTGCCGGCAGTCTGGCCCGGAGAGCCACGACGATGACGTCGTCCAAGTCCAGCTCGGTGACCACGTCAAGCTCAGGCGCTTGTTCTGCCAAGAAACTATTCCCTACGAACAATATTACTGGGATGTTTCACTCTCGATGGACAAGAGTTTACACACGCGCAGGGGTGAGTGTGGTCTTATGACAGCAACACTGCACAGGCCGTCGGCGGTCGGCGCGCTTCGCGATCGGGTCGTCAGGTTCGCGGAATCGGTCACTACACCGCTGGTTCCTGCGGACTATTTCGACATCGTCGACCCGTTGCACTCCGGCGCCGGCTTACGAGGTCGGATCGTTTCCATACATCCGGAGACTCTGGATGCGGTGACTGTCGTGATCAAGCCGGGACGCGGCTGGCAGACGCATGTGCCCGGCCAATATGTTCGTCTCGGCGTCGACGTCGACGGTGTCCGGCAGTGGCGGGCATATTCGCTGACCTCCAAGACCGACCGCCCCGATGGGTGTATCGCGATTACTGTCAAGGCGATTCCGGACGGCAAGGTCAGCAACTACCTGGTCCGGCGAGCCACCGCAGGGACCATCGTTCAACTCGATCACGCGGTAGGCGAATTCACGCTCGGCGTCGAACTGCCGCGGAAGATTCTCTTTCTCACCGCGGGCAGCGGTATTACACCGGTTATGGGGATGCTGCGAAATATGGTCAGTCAGCCGGCGGACATAGTCGTCGTGCACTCCGCTCCGACGTCGGACGATGTAATTTTCGCCGGTGAGTTGCGCCTCATGACACGGAATGGCCGAATCCGGTTGGTAGAGAAGCACACCGACACCGACGGGAGGCTAGACGTTGCCGAACTCGACGATCTGGTCGACGACTTCGCCGAGCGCGAGACGTGGGCTTGCGGGCCGACCGGCCTGCTGGACGCACTCGAGCAACACTGGATCGACGGTGGCATCGCCGATCGTCTGCACACGGAGCGGTTTCGGCCGACCGTGGTCACAGCCGGTGAAGGCGGCACCGTCCGCTTCGCCAAATCGGACACCATCCTCGAAACAGAGGGATCTCAAACATTGCTCGGCGCAGGCGAAGCCGCCGACGTCCTGATGCCATCGGGTTGCCGGATGGGCATCTGCTTCGGATGTGTCGCACCACTGCGAGAAGGCGCCGTACGTGATCTGCGCACCGGCGAAATCACCACTGCCGCACCAGGTGACGGTGTGCTGATTCAAACGTGTGTGTCCGCGGCTGCGGGCTCATGCCACATCGACCTGTAAGGACTGATAATGACTACTTTGCAACGCAAGGAACAAAACCCGATCGCTCATCTCAGCAACGAAGACGTCGAGAACCTCGGCAAGGAACTCGAGGTCATCCGGCAGCAGGTGATTTCGACGCGTGGCGAGCGTGATGCAGCCTACATTCGCACTGTCATCGACTTTCAGCGCAAGCTCGAGCTCGGCAGCCGGGGGGCCCTACTGTTCTCTCTATTCCCGCCCGCATGGCTCGCCGGCACCGTTGGGCTGTCGATCTCGAAGATCATCGAAAACATGGAGATCGGCCACAATGTGATGCACGGTCAGTGGGACTGGATGCGAGATCCGGCGATCCACTCAGCCACGTGGGAGTGGGACAACGCCTCACCGTCGGACATGTGGAAGCACTCGCACAACGAACTCCACCACACCTACACCAACGTTGTCGGCAAAGACAACGACCTCGGGTACGGCATCATGCGGGTGGACGAGGACCAGCGCTGGGTGCCGTTGTATCTCGCGCAGCCGTTGTGGAACTTCGTCAACGCCTGCTTGTTCGAGTACGGCATCGCCGGATACGACCTCGAGATCGGCAAGTATTTCCAGGGTCTAAAAGACAAGGACGAGTTCCGTCGTCAGGGTAAGAACGTGCTCGCGAAGATCCGTCGCCAGATGACGAAGGACTATCTTCTGCATCCATTGCTGTCGGGCCCATCGGCGCTCACCACGCTGACGGCAAACATGACGGCCAACTTGGTCCGTAACCTCTGGACGCATTCCGTCATCATGTGCGGACATTTCCCGGAGGGTGTGGAGACGTTCGAGAAGAAGTCGATCGACGGCGAAACGCGCGGCGAGTGGTACCTCCGGCAGATGCTTGGTTCCGCCAACATCACTGGCAGCCCGCTCATGCACTTCATGACCGGCAACCTCTCGTTCCAGATCGAACACCACCTGTTCCCGGACCTGCCGAGCAATCGGTACCAGGAGATCGCACCGAAGGTGCGTGAGCTCTTCGAGCGCTACGAACTGACCTACACCACCGGTTCGCTGGTCCAACAGGTCGGCTCTGCCTGGAAGAAGGTGTTCCGTCTCGCGCTGCCCAACGACTTCCTGCGCAAGGCAACCGCGGCCGCGAACCCGGCGACGTTGACACAGCTCATCTTCGGAGAGCCGACACCCCCGAATACTGAAGCAGCCTAACTGTCGCCAAGATCACGCATAAAAGATCCTCGACAATGACACTCTATCCTGCGCTATTTATTGCACTCTCATCGGCCGGATGGACAGCAATCATGTGGGCCAGCAGCCGCCAAACGTCGCTTACCACTGCTGCACCCGACGAGCGAACCCACGCCACACCGGAATCTCCCCCGACTGTGACCGAAGCCCACAAATTGATGCAGCAACATATGGAATGCGACATCGACTCTTGTGGTGCTAAGGCCGCCGCTTTCGACATGCTGGTAGACGTCTGCCACATCGTTCCAGACCGCTCCTACATCATGCACCGATGATGGAGGACAGCGGCCTGAGCCGCTGCCTTCCAGCGAATCCCACCGCAGGGCTGACCGGTAACGGCGCCCTGAAGGGAAGACGCGGGGCTCCACGGCGGGCCCCGCCGACCCCGTCACCAACGACGAACTCATCGCCAAGTACCGGGCGCTGGTCGGCCAGCTGCTGCCTGCCGAACGACGCGCTCCAGCAGCGGTACTGACCCTCGACGAACTCACCGGCGTCCGCGAACTAGCCGGCGCACCCCGAAACCTGGATGCCGCGACCGGAATACGCAATACCGACGGCCCAGGGTCGGGTGGCCCGCCGTGGGGTCGAGCTGTTTGGTATCGAGCTTCACCACCGACACCCCGCCCGGAACCAGGCTGATGCTGGGTGCGATCTCGGGGGTGACGGAACTCGGTGAGACGTACACATCCCCGCCGAGCGAGAGCCCCCCGCGCAGGTCGACCTGACATCCGACCAGATATCCGGTGACCAGCGTGCCCTTGGTGGTGTTGTCCACCGTGGCGAAGACGACCCCCGTCACACTCGCCGTGCGCGAGAGGCCGTTGGCGGCCAGCGACGGCGCGACGACCGCTTGTTCATTTGGTGAAAGGGGTTCGACACGCGCTGACTTCGCAAGATCAGTCCATTTCAATGTCCGAAATGCGCATTATGTGAAAGGGCTTGGAATCTGCTGTGCGCCCGGATTCTCGACCGAAAATCATTTAGTACAGCCCATGTCGGCGCAGCCGAATTGAATTACAACCATGCAAGACGCCGTCTAAATCGACTCATCCAATGGAAATATGCTTGTGGAATTACCGAACTTCATCATTCTACCGCGGGCGCTTATCGTGGGATAATGTCTGTTTCATGCGCGACGAACAGAATTCGCCCGGCTCATCGGGGAACGCCACGGGGTACGACACCCCCCCGGTCGACCCTGCGCTTCGGGGCTACCTGGACCTGGACAAGGTGTCGAAGCGCGCCGAATTCCCCGACGACCCGGATCTGACCGAATCGTGGCTGTCAGATGGCTGGGAACCGCTGCTGCGCAGCTGGATCGAGCAGGCCGCCCGCGCCGGGATCATCGAACCGACCGCCATGCTGTTGGCCACTGTGAAACGCACCGAACGCGGTCCGCGGCCGGCCTCGCGCACGGTGCTGTGCATGGGGCTCTCACTCGAGGGTATGACTTTTTACACCGATTGCGGGTCCCAGAAGGGTGAACAGTTGGCCGACGTGCCCTACGCCTCGATCACCTTCGTCTGGCCCGCACTGGGCCGGCAGGTGCATTTGAGCGGCCCGGTGCGGCAGATCCCACCGGAGATGACGGCTGTGCATTGGCATTCACGCCCGCGCAGCGTGCAACTGGGCGGCTTGACCTCGCAACAGTCCCAGCCAATCGCCTCGCGGGCCGAACTGGAGCGGGCGCACGCCGAGGTCACAAACCGTTTCGCGGATGTGGAACAGCTGCCCGCCCCGGCGAACTGGGGCGGCTACCAGGTGAGGCCCGAGCAGATCGAATTCTGGCAGAGACGGCGCGGCCGGCTACACAACCGGATCCGGGTCGAGCTGGACCCCGACGGCATCGACGTGGCAGCCATGAAGATCACGCGCCTGCAACCCTAAGCGGTAAATACCACTGGCCCTGGGCAGCCTGATCTCAACATCCGCTCGTCGGTGCGGGTTCAGGCGGTTATCGCTAGACTTCACGAGTTCTCGTCATCGCGCATCACAACCCCGTTCACCACGAGAAACACGGTGTTGCGCCGACCCATTAAGACCGCAACCTTGATCGGATTCTCCCGGCGCAGGTGATCGATGAACGCCTCACCCTCAGCTGACGTCCATTGCTACCGATACAACCCGGTGAACCGCACCAGCCGCTCGATCAACCCAATCCGCGGCCCGACCCTCTGCTCGCGTAGAAACCGCGCCGACTGCTGCCGTGTCCACTGCCAGCCCCTAATGCTCCGGTCGTACCACCAGGGATACGGTGGTTTCACCGACCTGAACATTGTTGCAACAGACGCAATTCCGCCTGTTAACCGGCACATTGCCGTCCTCCTGGCCGTGCCGAATCCGCACCGGCACAACGGTATCGGCAGGGCCAGAAACAGGCCTAGACGAAAACCCATGGGAATGAGGGGATGTCATGGCCGGTCACGTGAGTTCGGCTCAATTCAGCGCCATCTGCTTGCCGGCACCACACCATCCCCCACCGAGACGGACCACCACCTCGTCACCTTCGGCCTCACCGACCTCGGGCTTGCGGTACTAGCGCGTGTCTCCCAATTGATTTGGTGACCATGCGGCAGCATGGTCACCGTGGTTGCGGTTGGTGATCGGTACCGGGTGTTGACGGATGCGCAGTGGGAGTTGGTGAAGTTACGGCCCACGCGCCCTTCGGATTTCGGCAACACACCGTCTGCCACGGCCCGAACACCGGCGGCAGGGAGGCGGACCGGGAGCGGGAACGCAACGAGTGGGAGGGCAGGCCCCGGCCACCACGGGCCACCCGGGGAGGCTCCGCAAGCCGCTCGCGCTCCGCTACCGTCATCTGCGGCGCTACACCCTTGTTCACCGTCCCCACGGTTCTGATCGGTTCCGTGGACGGGACCGTTTCGGTGCGCACCGCGCCTGGGACGGACGCGACTACCAGTAACATCGGCCGCGAGGCTCCCGATCCTGAAGCTGTAGCTCGAGAGTCACCACTAAGGAGACTCAGTATGCCCGCCCGAGCCAGGGTGTTGTTCGTAACCGATCTCGCCTACCAAGCCAGCGGACGGCGGTACTGCGACGAGGACATCTTCCTGACTTCCCGGTTACGCAACCACTTCGACATCGCGCTGTGCCACCCACGCGACGCCGCGGCTCTGATGGATCCCTTCGACGTGGTCGTTGTCCGCAATACCGGCCCTGTGCTGTATTACCAGAAGGAATACGACGCCTTTCAAGTGCAGGCCACAGAGAACGCCACCCGGGTCTACAACCCGCTCACCGGCTGCGGCGACATGGCCGGCAAACAGTACCTGCTGGACCTCACCGCTGCCGACTATCCAGTCATCCCCACCATCGACCAGATCCAACACCTCGACAGTCTGCCCGAGGCAAGCCAATACGCGGTCAAGCCGAAGGTCGGCGCCGACTCCATCGGCCTGACCTTCGTGACGCACAGCGAATTGAGCAATCTCACCTACGGCTCCATCCTCGTCCAGCCGCGCATCAACTTCCGCTACGAGGTCTCCTTCTACTACATCGATGACACCTTCCAATACGCCCTCCACGCTCCCGACCCCGACCAGCGCTGGGGCCTGCAGCCCTACGAACCCACCGACGCCGACCTCCACTTCGCCCGCCGTTTTATCGACTGGAACTCCCTCGACCACGGCATTCAGCGGGTCGATGCCTGTCGCACCCAGGAAGGTGACCTCCTCCTGGTCGAACTGGAAGACCTCAACCCCTACCTTTCCCTGGACCGCCTCTCGCACCAGGCCCGCGACGCCTTCGTCACCAGCATGACGGCCTCCCTCCACCGGTTCCTGAACGCCACGCCGCACTCCTGACCCTCAGCGCGCGGAACGACCTGGCATTCTCATGCGGGCCACCGCTTGTTGCTCGAATTTGGCCCGGCACCACTAACCGACACGCGGGTCGAGTGGTGTCAAAATTCGTGTCCTGTGCCAGCGATGGTGGCCCATCGGCGGGGCCCTGACCAGTAGTGGGCCATCTTCAATGGCAGACCGTAATCCGTGTTCTGCCAATGAAGATGGCCCAAGTGTGTTTTCAGAGCCAGTGTCGGCGGCCATTCAGTTGTCGGTGCGAGATGGGATGCTTCGGGCATGATCCCTTGGAACCTGCTTGTCATCGAGAGGGCTCTGCGGGTGAGCTGGGCTGCTGACACCTGCTCTGCGGATGACCTTGCTCGTGCCGACTGGGAACCTGGTAACCCAGGGTGGGGTCACTGCGAGTGCGCCACGAGGCGCTGTCAGTTCCGGATGGAGGTGAAAGACCTTTCATTTGTTCCTCGTCGTAGCGGGGAATTAAAGCTGAGGCAGCCTGATCCAGGAGTCGCTGGGGAGGGCGGGAGCAGCCTCGACAAAGTCACGTCGGTTCAGTACTACCGGATGGGCCGGGCGTGGTGAGCGAGACGAGAAGGTATACGCAAGGAACCGGTGTTGTTACGCCTCTTAAGAGCCCGCCAGCTCTAACCCGGTGGATTTGGGCTGGAACGCGGTGCATACGATTCGGGATATATATTTCTTTCTTTCCGGGTCGTAACTCCTGGTCGGATCTTCGTAGTCTGGGCTGGGAGGCCATGGTGAATGTCTACGGCGTAGCCGTGGCGATGCCGCAGGGGTAGAGCCGGGTGCCTAACTCGTCGACCGGATGACAGTGAACGTGGGAACCGCCCGCGTCTGTTCCGCATACTCTGCCTTTGCCAGAAGTGGGGTAAGTGGATAGGTGCAACGTCAGCCGAAGGGTGCGGGTGGGGCGGAGCCGCCGTAGTACTGCGAGTGCGGGAAAGCCGTCCGCAGGGCGAAGTTGCGCCGTCTAACTCGGCGTTGGATCACTCTCGCAGAGAGTAGAGGTTCGGAAGGAGCAGACCCTTTGGGTCACCCGTCTTACCTGGACGCGAAAGCGCGAGGGGACAACAGCATGGCGGGAAAGCGTGGAGCATTGTGAAGGCGTTGATGGTGCTGCCGCGCAAGACCCGTGTGATATGGCGAAGACCAGACTGTTTGAAGCCCAGTTCCCGGTGATGGAAATGTGCATCCTCCGACATACAACGCCCGGAGCGGAGCCACCAGCATCAGGCGAATCCCCTTTGCTTCGCCCCAACCCTTCCGGCTGGTGGGCGGTGGGCAACGAGCTCACTCAAGGGAACGGACGGGCCGCCTACGTCGCACTCGATACGTCCAGCGCAAGAGGAATTCGGGATCACCTACCGGGCGCGAGCCCCACGGTGACGGAGTGCCAATAGTAGTCGTGGGAGTGACGCCCCACCAGGGAGAGCGGGAAAGCCGTTCACAGGGCCAAGTGGCACAGGTGTCGAGGTTATCCGGATAGATGAGGTATGCGTAATGCAGAGAGCCGAAGTCCTGAGGGAGATCATCCATGAACGCGGTAAGAGAGGATTGCCACTGGAGAGATTGTATCGGCACTTGTTCAACCCGGAGTTGTATCTGCGTGCCTACGGCAAGATCTACCGAAACGACGGTTCCATGACGCCCGGCTCTAATCAGGAGACCGTGGATGGCATGAGCCTGAAGAAGATTCAGGCGATCATCGAAGCGCTGCGGTATGAGCGCTATCGGTGGTCCCCGGTAAGGCGTGTATATATCGACAAGAAAGGATCGCCGAAGAAACGCCGACCCCTGGGTCTGCCGTCGTGGTCGGATAAGCTGTTGCAGGAAGTGATCCGTTCCCTGTTGGAAGCGTATTACGAGCCGCAGTTTTCCGAACGTTCTCACGGCTTCCGGCCGGGGAAGGGCTGTCACACCGCTCTGACGGAAATATCGCAGTCGTGGCGCAGTATGACGTGGTTCGTCGAGGGAGATATCTCCCAGTGTTTCGACCGGCTCGACCATGGGGTGCTGCACTCCATTCTGGTCGAAGACATTCACGACAACCGTTTCTTGCGGTTGATCGACGGACTGCTCCAGGCTGGATATCTAGAGGAATGGCGTTACCACGAAACATTGAGTGGCGCACCGCAAGGGGGTATTTTGAGTCCTTTGCTCTCCAACATCTATCTGGACCGGTTGGACAAGTACGTCGAGACAACACTTCTGCCCGCCTTCAACCGGGGAGCCCGGCGCAGGCCGTATCTGCCGTATATGCGGGTGCACAAGGCAGCATGGAAGCTGGAGAAACGTGGTCAACGGGAGGAAGCGCGGCAGTTGCGTCGTCAGCTGCAACAACTTCCCTCTCATGACCCGAATGATCCGGGTTTCCGCCGGCTGCACTATATCCGCTATGCCGACGATTGGTTGCTGGGATTCTCCGGAACACGGCGGGAAGCCGAATTGATCAAGGAACAGGTCGGTAGGTTCCTGCGGGATCGTTTGAAGCTGGAACTGTCCGAGCCGAAGACCCTGATCACCCACGGGCGGACACAGGCCGCTCGATTTCTCGGCTACGAAATCGTGGTCCACCACAACGACGCCAAGCGCGATCGGAACGGTCACCGCTCGATCAACGGGCAGATCGGCCTGAAAGTGCCGATGGATGTCGTGCGGGGAAAACGCAAACCCTATCTGCGCCGCGGTAAACCTGCTGCTCTGCTCGCGCGTGCGCACGATTCGGACTTCCGGATCGTCGCGCGCTATCAGGCGGGGTTCCGGGGCATCGCGGAGTATTACCAGCTGGCCTACAACCGGCACCGTCTCGGCCTGCTGAGATGGATTATGGAACGGTCTTTGACCAAGACGCTGGGACATAAGAACAAGATCAGCGTCACCAAGGTCTGGAACCGTTACCGGTCCACCTGGCAGACGCCTGCCGGTCCCCGAAGGGGACTTCAGGTCGAAGTCGAACGCGGGAGCGGAAAGAAAGCCCTGGTCGCTCGGTGGGGCGGAATATCGTTGGCCCGCAGGACCATGAGGGTAACCCTCAAAGACGAACTCCCGGCGGTATGGAGGAAGCGCTCCGCAGAACTCATCGACCGGCTCATGACCGGCCGCTGCGAACTCTGCAAGAAATACACGGACGTCGAAGCGCACCACATTCGGCGACTGAGCGACCTCCCCTCGGAGAATGAGGCTGAGCAGCCCGACTGGGCAAAGCAGATGGCATCACGCCGCCGCAAAGCCCTTATCGTCTGTCGCGACTGCCACAAAGACATCCACAACGGATGTTCCACCCGGCAGGATTCGAGGAAAACGGCACTGGAGAGCCGGGTGCGGTCATAAGTCGCACGCCCGGTTCGGAGGGGGGCCGTCGGAAAAGGAGCCGCGCACGCGGACACCTCGCCGACGGCCTACCCAGCGGCGGCAGCGTGTCAAGCAAGGAAGGACTGTAATGACCGAAGACGCGCTGGTGAATATCGGCGCTGTGGAGTGGCCGGATGCTGATTCGGCGTACTTCACGGTACGGAGGATGCAGACTAAATTGCATCGATGGGCGGGAGAAGATACCTCCCGTCGGTTCGGGGATTTGTACAACCTCGTTTACGATCCGGCTTTTCTCGTGCACGCGTGGGAACGCGTGTCCGGGAATGCTGGGGCGAAAACGCCGGGAATCGACAGGGTCACAGTGGCCTGGATCGAGTCGGTGATCGGGGTTCAGGCTTTCCTGGAGTATGTTCGGAACCTACTGAAGTCGAGTGAGTTCCGGCCGGTCGAGGTCCGGCGGGTGATGGTTCCGAAAGCGAACGGAAAACTCCGCAAGCTGGGGATTCCTACCGTCGCTGACCGCGTGGTCCAGGCGAGTCTCAAGTCGGTGCTCGAGCCTATTTTCGAGGCGGATTTTCTGCCGTGCTCGTACGGGTTCCGGCCGAACCGGCGTGCGCAGGACGCGATTGCCGAGATACACCACTCCAGTTCCGGTAGCATGGATTATCACTGGATTCTGGATGCGGATATCGAGGCGTGCTTCGACGAAATCTCGCATACGGCGTTGATGGAACGCCTGCGGGTGAGGATCGGAGATAAACGTGTGTACGGGCTGGTGAAGGCATTCCTGAAATCCGGTGTCATGATCGGTGCCGGGGAACGGGAAGACACACCGAGAGGGACACCACAGGGAGGAATTCTCTCTCCGTTGCTTGCTAATATTGCCCTGTCGAGGCTGGATGAGCACTTCGACCAGCAATGGCAGGAACAGATGGGCACGAAATGGCAGCGGTCCAAACGTAAAAGGCAAGGGCTGGGGAACTGGCGTTTCATCCGCTACGCGGACGATTTTATCGTCATGGTTTCCGGCACGAAGAAACATGCCGAAGCATTACGCTTGGAGGTGGCGGAGGTGCTCGCCCCATTGGGGTTGCGGCTGTCGCCGGAGAAAACCCGAGTGGTCCACATCGACGAGGGATTCGACTTCCTCTCATTCACGATTCGACGCCTACGGAAGAGGGGGACGAATCAGTATCGGGTTTACACCACACCGTCCAAGAAAGCGATCCAGGCGATCAAGGACAAGGTGAAGGTGAAAACCTACAGATCCACCCGTGTCCTGAGGCTGGATGAGCTGCTCACCAGCCTGAACAGGACCTTGACGGGATGGGCGAACCATTTTCGCTACGGTGTGTCGAAGGCTGTGTTCAACGCGGTGGACCGATTCACATGGCTCCGCCTGATGCGCTGGATACGTGCCAAATACAAAGGCAAACACCGGCTCATGATGAAGGAGCTCCGACGCCGCTTCTGCGACAAGGGATGGAGGTTCGCTCACAACGGGGTCGTGTTCACCGGCGCAGCCAGCGTCACCGTGACCCGCTACCGCGGCAGCACAATCCCGACCCCGTGGACACCGAAACCGGCAACCGCGAGTTGACCAGCGGGCAAGACACGTGGAGCGCCCGGTGCCTCGAGACAGGCACGCCGGGTGCGGCAGGGGGCCTCGGAAAACGGATCGGCGGCAACGCCGACACCGCGTCCGGGGCCTACCTAACCATCACGGCGTTGATCGTCAATGACGTCTTCGGTGGTGACCTGATGGTCGGCGAGGTGCAGCTTGAAGGGAAACAGTGTGGTTTTCACTGGTGGAACCGGTTGCCCAGCGGTGTCGAGCTCGATCTGACTCGTGATCAGTTCCAGCTTGGTCAGACGGTGACAGCGGCTCGCGTTGTCGAACGTCCGCCTGGTCCCTTGTCCCGCCGGTGGAGTGAGTATCTTCTGTTGCGCGAGCGTGTTATCCGTCGTCTCGGTCACCTGCCAGAACCTGCCATGTGACCGGGCGCCATTCGGGAACTCTGGCTTGGGGCAGAACTCCAGCACGAACTCGTCTGCGCCGCCGCGCCCAAATCCCGCTCCAGTCAACAGAATCCGATCACTTCGACCCGGAGACCCCGGTAGAGGAGACGATGGAGGCGCTGCACGACGTGGTCGAGGCCGGCAAGGCCCGCTACCTCGGCGCCTCCTCGATGTGGGCGTGGCGCTTCGCCAAGATGCAGCACGCCGCCGATGCGAACGGCTGGACCCGGTTCGTCTCCATGCAAGACCAGTACAGCCTGATCCACCGGGAGGAAGAGCGCGAGATGTTCGGGCTACTCGCCGACCAGGGCGTGGGATCAATCCCGTGGAGCCCGCTGGCCGGAGGCAAGGCCACCCGGCCGTGGGGCGAGGGCTCGACCCCCCGCGCCGAGGTCAACCCCGACACCGACCAGTACGGCCGCCCCCTGTTCCTGGACTCCGACCGGGCCATCGTCGACGCCGTGGCCAAGATCGCCGACACCCGCGGCGTGTCGATGGCGCAGATCGGCATGGCATGGGTGCTGAAGAACCCGGTCGTCTCCGCGCCGATCGTCGGCGCGACCAAACCTCATCACCTCGCCGACGCCGTCGCAGCCCTCGACATCGAGTTGACCGACGCGGAGATCGCTTCCCTCGCAGAACCCTACGTCCCGCGCATGCCCACCTACTTCTGACCCGGGGCAGGAAACCAGCCTGCCCACGGGCGCCGAGCGCCGAGCGGTGTTCGTGCCGGACGAGTTCGCTGATCGGCGACGCCGGCTCGGTGAACAGCGACGGGTTGCCACACATCAACGCGACTTCGTATGCGGACTCGTCGGAAATGTGCTCGGTCAACGCGGCAGCAAGGTCAAACGATGTGTCAGGACCCGTCCCTCGAGCAGGGTGTCCAATGCGATGTTGCGGCCGTCCGGCAGAATCCCCAACGCGGGGTGATCGAAGCTCTGGATCAGGTCCCACATGTCGTCGGGATCGTCTAATGGGAGTCGATCAGCGCGCCTACGACCGGTGGTGACCAGTGGGAGGCAGTCTGATCAACCGAGCCGCCGGCCGGTGAGCACTTCTGCCGCCTGGAGTGTTATCCGATTCCTAGGGTTAGATCGTGCCCCGGCCGGCCGGTGAGGCTACCTGTAGCGCTGATGGGGTGTCGTGCCGGTCGAGCACTGATCCATTAGGTCGCCGCCGGGTCACCTTGGGCTCGAACAGAATTCGCTGCTCGACACAAGGGAGGTGATCGATGATCTTCGTCGGTAATGACTGGGCCGAAGCAGGCTTTGATGACTCCCTCCACGATCCACTCATACGAGCGGGACGCGAAATGGTGCACCTCGGCCACCGCATCATGAGCCTCTCATCCCACACCTGCGATGCGCCGGATACGAGACCGCGGAGTACGCCGAAGCGGTGCTACGTCGGTACATCGACTTCTACCGTGTGCCAGACGATTTGGACCAAGGCGTATCAAAACGCCTTGAGCGGCAACAGCTCCTGTACAAGGGAAACCATCGGTTCCATATCCTGATTGCCGAGCAGGCGTTGTCGACCACGGCCGGTTACGCCGTCATGGCAGGGCAGTTGGACAGGCTCCTAGCGGTCATCGGCTTACCCCGCGTCCTACTGGGCATCGTCCCGGCTCAGGCCGAATTGCCCATGCAGGTAACCAACTTCGCCATGTTCGATACCCGCTTGGTCTTGGTGGAAGCGATCACGGCATAGCTGACGGTCACTCAGCCCCGAGAGATCGCCATCTACGGCCGGATTTTCGCGGATCTGGCCGAACTCGCGGTAACGGGCGATTCGGCGCGAGCGCTCATCAGTGCCGCACTGCACAGACGGCAAGGACAGCCCCCGACATGACGGTGGGTGAGCCAGGACAGTTCCCCGGTGTCGGTCACCGCCCAGGCCAGCAGCCCGCCCGGTTCGGGAAACAGGGGGTAGGGGTAGTCCTCCGGCCGGGCCGCGGTCGCCGAGACCGACGTCTACATCGACGCTGCCTCCGGCGCGAAAGCCTCCCGCCCGCAACTGGACCTGGTTCTTAAGACCGCCCGCACCGGCGACACCATCGCGATCACCCGCCTGGACCGGCTCGGCCGTTCGGTACTGCACCTAGCCGAACTTCTCGTACTCGGCGTTACGCGACCAGATCACCACCGGCCAGGATTCCGGCGGGCCCTGGGGCCGCCGCCAGGGTAGCTTCCGGTGAAAATCCAACGATTTGAATCAGATTCGAGTACGCCCGGTCGGTGAGTCCAGGTAGACGGTGGAGCGGGCGACGTTGAACAGTTCGGCGAGCTCGGTGGTGGTGTGCTGACCGGCACGGTCGGCGCGCGCATCCGGGTCGGCCTAGACATCGCCCCCTCGTGCGGAGGACCATGGGTTTGGTAACGCTCGTTGTGCCCCGAACCCTGGCGGCACACCGAACAGCCACTGCGCATACGGGATCTTCGGTCCTGGGTATTGGTCGTAGTGACGCCCGATGGGTGGCACACGGTTGACAGCGCCGCCCGGTCGGGCATCGCGAGGATGCAAAAGCATCCACCACAAGCGGAGACGACGGGTAGGAGGCTCGACATGCTTGGTGAACAGGTGGGCGAATCCACTGGACAGACGACCGGCACGAGGGTGTTGCCCGATGAGGGTCAGGGGCCGCGTCAGGAGGTGACCGATCAGTCCGCCGGCACTCTCTGTGGGGTCCACGTCACCTCGACGTTGACTTATACCGGCACGATCCGCCCCAACGGCACCATCGCGGGAAGCGGGAACGGGGTCGTGGTGACCGCCGAGGGCGAGACCGCGACCCTCCGCGCTACCGGGGTGGGCCGCTTCACCCGGCCCGGTGCCATCAGTTGGCGGGGCGCCCTGTACTACGAGACCACCTCCTCGGCACTGGAGCGGCTCAACGGGATCGCCATCGTGTTCGAGTGGCAGGTCGACGAGAGCGGCAAGTCCGAAGGCCGGTTCTTCGAATGGAAGTAGCGCGAGCGTGACCCCGGAGAGGGCGCCCGGCGGCCGTCGCGCAGCGATCCTCGATAGATGAGATAGGACATTCTGTGACTGGTCGGCCTCGACCGCGACCCGGGCGCGGGCGAGCGCGCGGCGGTGCTTGGCCGCGCTCTGACCGGCAGCTCGACGGTGTACCGCGTTACGCGGCCTAGCGCGAGGGCAACGAAAGCCGCTGCTCCGGATCACCACGGCGTCGTGATCTCGGGAATTCGCCGGGTGCCACGGACGAGGTCGTCGGCGAGATCTTGATACGCATCATCGAGCTCATCGAGCCGGACCGAGGCGTCGGAGCACAGGCTGTCGGGGGCCGCGGCCAGCGCGATATCGGTGTACACGGTCAGCTGCGCAAGCTGATCGACCACCTGCCCCATCGTGTGGGCGTGCAGCCGGGCCGCAGGGAACGGGACCGGGGCCACCAACGCCGATCACCTGCATCAAACACGTGCGCTGCCAGTCGATCTCGGCCAGCTCGCACGCGGGGGTTTGCTCCCGAGTCTGATGCAGCACAGCGAGCTCACCGGCCGCATCCAGCACTGGATGATCGGTCATATCGGGAAGCCGCGACAGGCGGCCAGCACTGCTTCCTTGCTCGGAAGTCCGGTAGTCATCAGTCGTGATCCCCCCCATCGGTAGACGCCGTGCGCGACGCATGACATCGGTGGTCAGGTCGATGTAGCTCTCGACCAGCTCCGCCAGCCGATACCAGGCCGCATGCACCAGCGGGTCGGCCGGGTTGATCGTCATCAGCAGATGCCACGCCCGCACCTGAGCTTCGGCCAGCCGGTCGACGACCGCCCCCAACGTCTCGGTGTGCACACCGGCCCGAGGGTGTGGCACCGGCAGCCGACCCACCACCCACCCGTCGATTTCGGGCATGAGTTCATCTCTGCGGCAACGACACTCACGTACCTGCCCGAACAGTCGCTGCTCAAATATCAGGCCGAACTCGCGGGCGAGCGGCAACAGCGGATGCTCGCCGGTCTCCGAAGGAAATTGGTGTCCAACAACATTCGAGCCAAGGTGTCGATGCCGGGGCAATGCTGGACCTGAAGACCGATCTGCACAGACTGTGGACGCGGGAAAGCGATCGGTTTCCGAAGCAGTCCCTCTGCGGCCCGGTCGAGTCCATGGAGTGAGGGGATCGAGCTCATTTCGAGATCGGCCATAGTGGCGCCTACACCTGACGCAGCAGCTCGGCCACATAGCGGGCCAACTCGTCCCCAGCGTGGTAAACGCCGACTGTTCACATTTGTGTCTGCCGTTGTTCGCTGTCTATTCGGATCGGTCCGTAACAGTTCCGCTCGTGATCGGGCGAACACCGAGGTTCCAACACCTTCTGCTCCCGGCACTCGTGGTTCTTGCGGGTGTGGTCTCGAATAAACCTCAAATTGGGGCCGCGACATGATCAAGGCTTCCCGCCAGCGCGGTCCGGTGACTGGTAGGGAATGGAGAGCTGGCAGGGCGTCGACGTCGATCTGGAGGTGCTGCCGATCCGCGATGCTGCGGGCACAGGCACAGGCACAGGCACGATTGTCGAGTTCTCGTTCAAGTCGACACCCTGTCCGAGGCGACATCGCTACGTAGGTCAAGCCATTGCCCTGCTCGACTCCCGTGGCTGGCTGAACAGGACCGATGTGCTCGAGACCGACCTGATCCTGCATCGGTACTGACATCAGGTTGCTGGCCACAAGCTCTCAGAAAGAACATTCCGATTCATCTATTCACCGGGCCGCGCGTATCTGCGGCGCTACGCATTCCGCTTTCTGCCGAGTACCGAACGGACCCGGTCCAGTGACCTCCTCGAGCGGGCCCGACCAGCTGGGTATCGGCATCGTCGTCGAGGATTTGTGCCGAACTTTCCCGGACGGCTCGGGTCTACTGCCGACCGATCTCGTTGTCGAGCCCGGCGAATTCGTCTCCGTGCTGGGTCCTTCGGGTTGTGGCAAGTCGACACTGCTGCGTTGTCTGGCGGGTTTGGACCGACCACAGCGCGGGAGTATCCGGTTCGGAGATCGGGTCGTCTTCGACGCGGGCCAGGGCGTCTTCGTGCCGCCGCACCGGCGAGAACCAGGAATGGTGTTCCAGGACTTGGCTCTGTGGCCGCATCTGAGCGTCGGCGCCAATGTCGCCTTCCCGCTGCGGGTCCGGGGGGTGGGGCGCGCCGAGATGGCGGCTCGGGTCGCCGACGCACTCGCCAAGGTCGATCTCGAGGCGAGCGCGGCGAAGATGCCGCATCAGCTCTCCGGTGGCCAGCAGCAGCGCGTCGCGATCGCCCGCGCGATCGTGGCCCGGCCGCGATTGTTGCTGATGGATGAGCCGCTGTCCGCGCTCGATGCCGCGCTGCGCGCGCAGTTGCGGACGGAGCTGCGCGCGTTGACCACCGAACTCGGTGTCACCACGGTTTATGTGACGCACGATCAGGCCGAGGCGATGAGCATGTCGGACCGGATCGTCGTCATGCGCGCCGGACGCGTACACCAGCACGGCAGCCCGGAAGAGTTGTACGACAAGCCCGCGAATTCGTTCGTCGCCGAGTTCGTCGGCTCCTTCAACCCTTTGCCCGACGGGATCAGCGGCATACGGGCCGGTCGTGTCAGAGTGCTGGCCGACGACGAGACTGCACCCTCCGATCAGCGAACCGTCGCCGCCACCGTGCGTACGGCGGTGTTCGCCGGCGGCGGTTACGAACTCGGTTGCGACGTTGCCGGTGTCGACCGCCTGTGGATCGTCACGCACCGCCACACCTACTCCCCGGGCGCCGAGGTCCACCTCGCATTCGCCTCCGAGGACGTCATCATCCTCGCTTCCTAGAGGCATCGAAAGGAAAACTCATGTCACTCAATCGTCGCGCGCTGCTCGCGCTGTCTGGGGCCGCGCTGCTGGTCTCCGCCAGCTGCGGATCCGCCGTAGAAGAACCCGCACCGGTCCAGGGCTCGAGCACCTGGACCGCTCCCGCGGGCCTATCCGGGACGATCACCTTCTACTCGGCCAATCCGCAGGAGCTGACCGACGATCTGGCAGCCGCCTTCACCAAGGCGTCCGGGGTCAAGGTCGCGGTCTTCGCCGGTGAGACCGGCAAGATCACCGCGAAGCTCGACGCGGAGAAGAACAACCCGCAGGCCGACGTGGTCTACGTGGCGTCCTGGTCGCCCGCCGCGAAGTACGCGAAAGCCGGTGCCGCGCTGCCCTATCGCCCACAGGGCGCCGACCAGGTCCAGACCGGCTGGCTGGGACCCGACAACAGCTTCACCGGCCGCGACGGCTCCGCATTGGCGCTCGTGGTCAACACCAGGGTGTCCCCCGGTAAGCCCTCCGACTGGTCGGATCTGGCGGCCCCGCAGTACAAGGGCAAGGTCATCATGCCCGACCCGCGCGAATCCGGGACCGCGTCCGACCTGATCGCCGCCATGGTCGCCGCCTGGGGTAAGGACCGGACCTGGGAACTGTTCGACAAGCTGTTCGCCAACGGTCTGGTGGTGCAAGGCGCCAACGGTCCCGCCCTCGACGACGTGACCGCCGGTTCGCACGCGGTAATTCTGGGCGGTGTGGACTACTCCGCCTACTCGGCGATCAAGAAGGGCGAACCGCTCGCGGTCGTGCTCCCGTCGTCGGGTACCACCATCACACCGCGCCCGCTGTTCATCCTGAAGGACACCAAGAACCCCGAGGCAGCGAAGGCGTTCGCCGACTTCCTGATGTCGCCGCAGGGCCAGGCGATCTCGGCCTCGCACTACATGATTCCGGCCCGCAAGGATGTCCCCGCCGCCGAAGGCACCCACACGTACGGTGACGTGAAGCAGCTCGACTTCACCTGGGACAAGATCAGCGCCACCGGTGCGGCCGTACTCGCCGAGTTCACCACGCGCTACCTGCGTTCGTGACGACCACCACCGAGACGCTTGCCCCGCGCGCCGCAACGGTGCGGCGGGCGGGGCGGGGCCCCATGTACGCGCTGCTACTCCTGCTGCTGGTAGCCGTGGCCGCGCCGCTGGTCGCAGTGCTGTTGCGCGCGGTGACCGGATATAACGGTCAACCATCGGCCCTTGGTGAACTCTGGCAACCGAGCCAACTGCGGGTCCTCGCCAACACCGTGCTGCTCGGCCTACTCGTGGTTGTCATCGCCACCGCCATGGCCGCGCCGTTGGCGTTCCTGATGTCGTGGACCGCACTGCGGCGGCATCGCTGGATCGACATCGCGGTGATGGTGCCGTTCATGACTCCGCCGTATGTGGCGGCGCTCGCGTGGGTGGATTTCACCCGTGTCAATGGGCTGGCCGATCGCTGGTTGGGTCCCGCAGGCGCGATGGTGCGTGCGGTGGTGGAGAGTCCGGTCGGGATGGCCGCGATCATGGCGTGCGAGATCTTCACGTTCATGTACCTGCTACTGCGTGTCCGGCTGGACGCGGTCCCCGCCTCGCTCGATGAGATGGCTGCGGTCGCCGGGGCGACCGGCGCCCAACGCCTTCGATTGGTGCTCGCGCCGTTGCTGACACCAACCTACGCGCTCGGTGCACTGATCGTGTTCATCCGCGCGGCAGGCGAATTCGGCACACCGATCACCCTGGGCAACCGCATCGGATTCCCAGTGCTGGTCTCGGAGATCTACGGCAACGTCGCCATCGACCCGTTGAATTTCCCCCGAGCGGCAGCGCTTTCCAGTGTGCTGCTGACCGTCGGCATGTCGGTGTGGGTGCTGCAGCAGTGGGTCGCGCGGCGGGAAGTGCCGTTCGGCGGGCGGGTCGCGCGCCGGGCGACGGTGCGGCTCGGGCGCTGGGCCGTGCTGGGCTGGGCATGGCTAGGACTGATCCTGCTCGTATCGGTTGTCATACCGTTCGTGGTGATCGTGCTGGGCGCGATGACGGTACTGCGCTCCCAGCCGCCCAGCCTGAACAACCTCACCTTCGACTACTTCGCCCGGGTGTTGCGCCCCGGCGATGGCCTGATGGCGCTGCAGAATAGCGCGGTGCTCGCACTCATCGCCGCGACGATCGCGACCCTCGTCGGCGTGGCCTGTGCCTTGGCGATCGCTCGCCGCGAGCGCACCGCCATGACCGCGCGACGTGTGGTCGATCTGCTCGGCGTCGCTCCCGACACCATTCCGACTATCGTCCTGGTGATCGGGTTCATTTTCCTGTGGAACGCGCGCTGGCTGCCGGTCACCCCGTACAACACCCGCGGGATGCTGATCCTCGCCTACGCCGTGATCGCCCTGCCCATGGTGTTGCAGAGCGTGAAGGCCGCCCGCTCCGGTGTCGACGACCGGTTGCTAGAAGCCGCCGCAGTAGCGGGCGCCACCTCGGTGCAAACCTTCTGGCGCATCATGATTCCACTGCTGGTCCCCGGAATCGTGTCCGGCTGGCTGCTCGCCTTCCTGCTCAGCCTGCGCGAGGTCGTCGCCTCCTCGATGATTCGCCCGCCGACCCTGGATCTGCTGTCCCCGTGGATTATCTCCGAATTCGACCAGGGCCACCGCGCCGAAGCGATGGCCATGACCGTGATCGGCGTGCTCGGCTCCACCGTCGTCCTGGTGGTCGTCGAACTCTGGCGCCGCCGCATCAACGCGGCACGGCTGGCATGATCCGGCTCGCGCACGTCGCCGACATCCATCTCGGTGCGCGTCTGCGGGGGTTGCCCGACTATCCGGGCTGCCCGGAAATCGACCCGGTCGAATCCGCCTACGACGCGTTCGCCGCCTTGCTGGACCGGATCCTGACCGGAGGCTACGACGGGATGTTGCTCGCGGGCGATCTCTTCGACCGGAATGAGGTCACCGCCCGCGCGCGAAGCGTCGCCGAAGCGGCGTTGGCCGATCTGCACGACGCGGGCATCCCGGTCGCGCTTATCTGGGGTAACCACGACGCGGAATCCCCGCTGCCCGCACAACTTCGGTTGCCACCGACCACCTGGCTGGCCGGACCGCAGACCCCGTCGACCCGATTCTGGGACCACGCTGGACTAGCGATCCACGCGCAATCCATCGCGGATCCGGACGAGGGCCGCGACCTCGCCGCAGGTTACCCCGACGCGGTGCCCGGACTGCGCAACATCGGAGTACTGCACACCAGTCTCACCGGTGTGCACAGCCGCCGCACGTGTGCGCCCACCACGGTAGAAACGCTGGCCGCCCGCCGCTACGACTACTGGGCGCTGGGCCATGTGCATCAGCGCAGGACAATCGCCACCGACCCACTCGCCGCCTACTCAGGCAGCGCCCACGCCGCCCGCAAACACGAGTTCGGGCCGCACGGTTACCTCGAGGTGTCCGGCACCTCCACCATGTCCATTGTGCCGGTCGATACCGCACCCGTAATCCGCGAACCCCTGGTCGCCGCAACACAAGCCGACATCCAGAACTGCTTCGCGAGCTATCCGGACACCGACGCTATCGTTGTCTGGACGCTACGCGGGCCCCGCTCCTTGCTCGATCCCGCCCGCGAAGCCGCCCGCTGCCATCCGGGTTTCGCCGTCATCGGTGGCTGAAGGCGGGACACCTCGTCCCCGCTGGATACAGCCGGATCAGGCGCCTACTCGGGCGGACCTCGGTTACATTGACCGCATCCGCCAGCGACAAGGGGGCTCGGCATGTGGGATCTGCCGCGGAGCGACTTCGACTGCTTCTGCGAGGCCGCGTTGCTGGCGTGCGCCGTCATCGGCGGTCACCCGAGGTATATCGACGCGAATCTGCAGCTGCTGGAACACTATTCGCAGTCTGCCGAGCGGGATCTCGCGGCCGTCGCCGAGGATCCCGAGCGGGGCGTCGTGGACATGTCGGCGCACCTGCGCCACGTCGAGCGCGACGGACCGGTGCGCGAGGGCTGGGCGCAGGTGCGGCCCGACCTGTCCGGGCGGCTGCACCACACGGCCCCACCTGAGTCCGGGGCTTGGCGCACCCTCGACGTGGATCTGGCACGAACTCCCGCTCGTGACCGGCTCGCCGCGCTGGCGCCCCGCGCCTGCCGGATCGCCAACGATCGGATCGCCCACCTGCAGAGGTTCATCCAGAACGCGGCCGCGATCACGGCCCCGGGCGCGCGGCCACCGATCCGACGTGGACTGCTCTCGCTCATCAAGGAACTGGGGTTGGGCGATATCGCGCGCCCCGGGATGGCGCCATCCGACGTCGTCCACGCGCAGGAACAGCGACTCATCAGCGCGGTGTGGGAGCAGCGGGAGCTCGGCCTCGTCGATGGTGCGACCGCCGCCGACGCTCTGACCGCGGTCATGCTCGCCAGCGCCGTCGCCCAGTCCGCGGACGGCACGCAGGGCCTCGCGCTCTGGGCGCGGTATCTTGCCTACGCGGATGCGAAGATCACTGCCGCGCAATCGATGACGCCCCTCGCCCAGCTTGCCGTTCAGGATGGATATCAGGATATCGTCGGACAGCTGGCGGCGGGATTCCTCGATTGCGGGGAGCAGATGCGTGACGCGGCCGTCCATCAGCCGACCTACGATCGCGGCGGGTTCGCCAAGGCGCTCTACGACAGCTACCCCTATCTGCACGCGGCACGAACGATCGCCGCAGCGCTGCCCGTAACCGCCGAGCCGGGCACCGACGAGTCGCCCGCGGCGCGAATCCATCGGGTCGCCGACGAATGGGCCGTTCGGGTCGTGGACGGACTGTTCTACCAATGGTTCGACCTGGACAACCAGTGGCTGGACCTGGACCGGCAATTGATCGCGCAGGCGCTCGCCGTCGGTGACAACCGTCTCGTGCGACGTATCCTGCTCGACGGCGAGACGGCGCTGCTCCGCCCCAAATCGGCGCGCGCCCACCTGCTTCCAACCACGAAAGGCGACACATGAGCGACCTCGAGACCGCGGCCGCAGCGATCGCGGACGAGCTGGCCGCGGACCTTCCTCATCTGCAACCCCCGGGCGAGGTGCGGTTCGATCCGGCCACCCTCGCGGCCGTGGTGGGGCTGTGGCTGTTGAAGAACGTCGCGGACGGCATGGCCGAAGCGATCAAGGAGGGGTCCAAGTCCGGCACGCAGACCCTGCTGCAGCGGATCGGCGCCGCCGTCCGGCGTCGGGTCCGCCGGGATCTCCCCGAGGCCATGGGTTCCCGCAGCGATGACGCCGCGATGGACGCCGCCGTCGCCGCGGCCGAATCCGCGTGGACAGACACGCGTTCCCTGCGTCCGCCGACGTCCGAGGTACTCACCGCCGACCTCGTCGAGACGGCCACGAGCAACGTCACCGCCGCACTGATCGAGGCCGGACTGCCGCCCGTCCCCGCCGACCGAGTGGCCACCGCACTGCGAGCAGAGATTCGACGGCTGCTCGACGAAGCGTGAGCGCGCCTACCGTGACATCCGCTCGCCGGTGTCACGACGGGCCGCGCGACGAACCACCCGGCCGCTGACCGCGCTGGTGGAGCTCGGCGGGACCTGAGCGAGGAATCCGCCTCGGTGGATCCGGGCTCAGCGGTCGGACCGCCTACTGCTTGGCATCGTTCCAGCATCGCGCTCATCCTGGGGGCTTCGGCGTAGTGGGTCCGGGTGACGGTGGCCTTGGCGGCGACGCGAATAACGGTGTGGTGGCGGTAGCCGAGGGCGTCGGCGACCACCGGTCGGGCGCGCACCACTCGCCCAAAAGAGGGGTATTGAACGCGAACAGTGCCTGTGCGACACTTCGCTGCGATCTCTCATCTGGGGGAAATCCATTGCTAGAAAAGGTAATTCATCGTGCTCAATTCGCACAGGACAGCCGCCACCGTGGCGACGCTCGGTGTGCTGGCCGCAGCGGTCGCGCTCGCTGCGCCTCAGGCCGGGGCCACCGTCACGAGCATCGGTGTCGAGCACGGGCAGAGCTTCGGTAGCTCGGAACCCCCGCTCGGCACTGGCTGCTCCTACACGGTCGTCGCGAAGACGGAACCGGGCATGGAGGTGATCTTCCTCGACGAGGTCGGCGCAGACGTGTCCCACACGACATTCCAGCCAGCTGTTTTGACCGCAGATGCGTCTGGAACGGTGCGCACCACATGGACCCCCGACAAGAAGGGGCAGCACCAGATCGTGGTGGTCGAGCGGGTGTCGGATGAGGATTTCGACCCCTACTCCCACCTCACTCCACTGACCATCGGAACCGGTATCAATGTCGGCCCCGCGTGCGTCGTACTGCCATAATCACTTCCCGTCCGAGGGACCCTCACCGGTGCAGATCAGCGTGTGAAGTTTGTTCTCCACCTGGACTTTCGGATTGTTGACGCCCGCCTTTCGCCGACGGGATTCCGTACTGCTGGGCTCGCGCAATCAACTGTCACGTTGATGGCTGGTAGGAAATGGTGAATCCAGCGCAATCGCCGGAGACCGGTGTGTTGTCCTTGGCTCGGACGCCGGGCAGCACCCGGTCTGTCCCGCAGTCGGAGCAGCTGCCGGACTGTGAATTCCCGATCGTAGCAGGTGCGGCCCTCGAAACACCGAAACATACCCCCAGAAGACGGGGCTACATCCGTCCCGGAACTGGAAGCGAACCCGTTAAGCGTGAGGTTGGTTCAAATGAAAACAGGTCAGGCCAACCAAACCGGTCCGGCTCGTCTGGACGGTGCCGGGACAGTTCGGTTTCTGCCTCGACCAACATTTGCATGCAGAGGTCGGCTTCGCTCATTCGCGCGTGCGCCCGGGCCGCCATCGTCGCTACGAACGCGGTCAGGCGCCGATTCCCGCTGCGGCGCGCCCACGACAGCGACCCATAGACGCACTCGGCGCCATGGGTGGATCACCACTCCAGGTGCTCATGAATCCTGCGTTCGGACCGCCGGCGAACGCGACCAAATCCAACGCGCCAGCTCGTTCCGCGGTCCGGCGGGCGCTGGTGAACGATCGCTCGGCCAGAGCGACGCTGCCCCGGTCGAACAGCATCTGCGCGAGCACTTCAACGACCCGTCCGACGGCTGACTCCGACCGCTGGGTGCGGGCACGATCGGATGGGCCCGCACCCAGCCCCGCAAGGAATCCTCGCCACCTCCGATGAATTGGCGCGACGACGCCGGTATGTACTCGCGACAACCCTTCGGAGGAGGACTTCGGACATGAATATGACCGTCGGTCAGCGCTGGGTGCTGGCGCTGACCTCACTTGCCGGATTGATGATCGTGCTCGACGCACTGTTCGTCACTACGGCGATGCATGCCATCCAGCTCGATCTACAAGCATCGATCGCCGAGTTGGAATGGACAATCAACGCCTACAACTTGAGTTTCGCGGTGCTCTTGATGGCGGGCGCAGCGCTAGGTGACCGCTACGGCCGCAGGCGGGTGCTGGCCGGCGGGTTGACCCTGTTCGGTGCGGCGTCGGCCGGGTGCGCGCTGGCGCCGAGCCTCGGCTGGCTGATTGCCGCGCGGGCGGCTCAAGGGATCGGTGCCGCCGCAATCATGCCGGTAGCTGTGGCCCTGCTGTCGGCGGCATTTCAGCCGGAACAGCGGACTCGAGCGCTCGGACTATTCGCCGCGGCAACCGGATTGGCCACTCTCGGCGGACCGCTCGTCGGCGGCGCGGTCGTGCAGGGCTTGGCCTGGCAGTGGATCTTCTGGCTGAACGTGCCGATCGGCGCGGTGCTGATCCCCTTGGTACGCACGCAGCTCACCGAAAGTTTCGGCCAGGCACGCAGATTGGACTACGCCGGGATCGCGCTTGTGAGCATCGCCGCACTCGGCTTGGTCTTGGGTCTGATCCGGGGGAACGAATCCGGTTGGACCAGTGCCGAAGTCGTGCTGACCTTCGCCGCGGGGGCGGCGGCCCTGATCGGATTCGTCCGCTGGGAGCTGCACACCGCCGCGCCGCTGATTCCGATGCAGTTCTTCGCGTCCCGTGCCTTTTCCGCGGGCAACGCGGTGGGATTCCTGCTGGCCGCCTCGATCTTCAGTGGCGCATTCTTCTTCGCCCAGTTCCTGCAGGTGGTGCAGCAGCACGGTCCGCTGGGCGCCGGACTGCGATTGGCACCATGGACAGTAACGCTATTCCTGGTGGCGCCCATCGCAAGCAAGCAGGTCAACAGGTTCGGTGAACGTCCGCTTGTCATCACCGGTCTGCTGATGCAGGCCATCGGCTACGGCTGGATCGCGCTCGCCACTCGCCCCGACCTGCCGTACGCTGCGATGATCGCACCATTCGTGATCTCCGGCATCGGCGTATCGATGGCCATCCCCGCGGCGCAGAGCGCGGTGCTGCGCGCGGTGCCGATGTCTGCGGTCGGGGCCGCGTCGGGCACCTACAACACACTGCGCCAGCTCGGCGGCGCCTTCGGGATCGCGTTGCCCGCAGCTGTTTTCGCGGCGGTGGGCGGCTTCGCCTCCGCACAAGCATTCAATGACGGGTTCGCCGCCGCGATCGGGACGGCCGCCATTCTCGCTCTGGCGGGTGCCGCGATCGGCCTGCTGGTTCCTGCCGGCGCACCAGTTCCGGCGGACGCGACCGTTCCCGAGGATGCTCCGGGCGTGCCCGGTCCCGCCGAACCACCGGTCGCCACCGAGCCACCGGTTGCCACAGGCTCGACGGCATCCACGGATCGCAGGGGAACGACAGCATGACCAGCACCGACACGCGTCACACCAATTCCACGGTAGGTTATGCACCCATAACGGTCAGTGCGGATTTCGCGGCCCAGACGGCGCCCCACCGGCCCGAACTGCTGGCGCATTGCTATCGGATGCTCGGCTCAATCCACGACGCCGAGGATCTGGTCCAAGAGACGATGTTGCGCGCCTGGCGCACCGCCGACCGGTTTGACGAGCAGCGGGCCTCGATGCGCACCTGGCTGTACCGGATAGCGACCAACGCCTGCCTGACCGCGCTCGAGCAGCGCGGCAGGCGGGCTCTGCCCACCGGGCTCGGCGGTCCGAGCGAGGTCATAGTCACCCACCCGGAACGCCATCCGGAGATCCCGTGGATCGAGCCGATTCCCGATGCGCTGCTGGGCAATTCGGCCGACGACCCGGCAACAGTGGTGGCAGCGCGCAGTGGCATTCGGCTCGCGTTCATCGCGGCACTGCAGCACCTACCCGCCCGCCAGCTGGCCGTGCTGATCCTGCGCGACGTGCTCGCCTGGTCCGCGGCCGAGGTCGCCGATCTACTCGAAACCTCCCCCGCCGCAATCAACAGCGCATTGCAGCGCGCCCACGCCCAACTCGAAAAGGCCGCCCCGATGCTCGACCAGATGTCGGAATCCCTGAGCCCGGACGAACGGGCGACCATCGACCGCTACGTCCATACCTTCGGCAACGCCGACATGCAGGAGCTCGCCAAGCTGCTCCGCGACGACGTGGTGCTGGAGATGCCGCCCGCCCTGCTCTGGTTCGCCGGCCGCGCCCACGTCCTCGAATTCTTCGCCGACAAGGCGTTCCTGCCCTGCCAGGCCGATTCGGACCCGGACAAGTGGCGCGGCGTGCGAACAGCCGCCAACACCCAACCCGCCGTCGCCTACTACCTGCGCGACGAAAACGGCATCCACCGAGCACATTCCATTCACGTTCTCACCGTCACCGACTCGGCCATCGATCGGATCACCGTCTTCCTCGAACCAAAGCTGTTCCAGCGCTTCGGCTTGCCTTCGACCCACTGATCAGGTCCGTTGCACCCTCAAGTCGCTCGCAACCCGGCCAGCATGATGTCGACGGCTTCGGTGCAGGACTCGCCTGGGCGGGTTCAGATCTGGAGCGTCATCAGCCGGACTGTGCCCGGCCAGCCGATTCTGGAACTGAAATCACTGATGCAGACCGGTTCCATTCCAGGTCGCGGTCAACGAGCACGCCCACAACGCCCGCGCCCTTCGCCGAGCACGGCGCGGCAATCGCCCTGCTCGGCGAGGTATCGTCGCAGACCCTGCGCGAGGCGCTCGACCCACTGCTCGCCGAGCCCGACCGGCTCCAGGCCGTCGCGCAGCAGGCCCACCGACACGGGGCGTCGAGAGCCGCACTGCAGTGCACTACGCGATCGTCACATGCGTTCGGGTGCAGCGATTCCCAGCAGTCCGTTGCTGGAACCGCACCAGCTGACCAGGGGTTCTACAGTTTCGAATTGTGGTGCGAGGCAGCGGGTTCGGGTGCGGATCTGTTATGGCGTGTCGGCAACACCGTGGCGCTGCCGGTCGTGACCGGCCGCGGTGACGGCTCGTATCTGACCGCGTCCGGACACGCTTTGGTCGGCGATGCGGCGCCGGTAGCGGCTGTGAACACGATCGGAGTACACACCGCAGACTGGGCATGCGGCCTTCTCGGTACAGGTCGTGGCCTCAATCCGCACCCGTCGAGCAGTGGTGTCGACGGCCTCGATCCGGATGCCCATCCAATGGGGAAACAGCAACTGCACCAACGAATCTGCTGAACCGATCGCAACCACGATGAAGCATCTGTAGCGTATCTGGTTGCAACACAGCGTGATCGACACAAGCGGATCAGCGAATGTGTGCCAGAGCCACCTACAAATGGCCATTGACAGACGGGAACTGCTTCGATAACACTGATCACGCCGAGCTGGTGGGCATCGGTTCTCTGTTCAGCTTCCGAGGGGTGTGGTTTGCAAGTCAAACGAATCAATTTGCGACGAGTCAATACCTTGGCCGTAACCACGCTGGCGGCATTGACCGGGCTAGCGCTGGTTCCAGCGCAAGCCTCCGCCGATGCCAGAGGGTGCAACGGCGACATCTGTATCGAGATCTGGGGTTCGGTCGCCGCTGGCGCACGGGTACAGATCTCTTACACCGGCAATTCGAATCTTTCGCGGCAGTACGGTTTGATCACAAAGGTTTCGGGCGCGTTGTGGTCGCCGAAATACATGAGTGACCGCTCCTACACTTGGGACAATCTGTATCTTCCGGCACAGCAGCTGTGCGCGACCATTACGTGGGGCGATAGTGGCCCGCCGGGCTATCCGTGCCTGGATCTCAGATGATCTTGCCCGCGATCATGGCCTCTAGCCTCGATCTTTCGCCCGGCCTGCGGCCTGGCGTGATCGGGTTCGGATTGGGTTTTGCTGCGCTGCTGGCAGCTTATGGGCAAACGGGGGTTGGACCGGTCAGCGGGTGTCTGCCGGGTTCCACGGGCCCGGTGGGGTTCCTTTCGGTGATCAGAGGGGCGGATTCTGGCTGGTCAGTCGGGTTGTAGTCGGGCGATCGCGGTGGTGAGTAGTGCGGTGGTGGGTGCGTGCCGGGGTAGGTGTAGTCGTGTTCGGCGGGCGTGGCGGGCGATGCGTCCGGGGAGTGAAAACAGCCATAGCCGAAGGGTTTTCGGTTCCCCAGCGGCGGGCGGGATGATCGTGTAGGGTGTCGCCTGCCAGCGTGAAGGGACCACTGGTTTGCCATGAGTATGGGACCGGGTTGTGTCCGGTCGCGGGCCGTGTCCTGATGGTGGCTGACGACCGGGCCGTTGGTCAATCCGAGTGTGTCGGGTCGGCAGGTTTGCCGCGGCGTGGCTTCTGGCGTTGCCGGTAGGACTCGCCCTCGACGACGAGCTCGTAGGCGGCAGATTGCAGCCGGTCCATCGCGGACTGCGCCAGTAGCGGGTCGGCCATCATGGTCAGGATCTCTGGGGGTTCGCGGTTGCTGGTGATGATCGTGGAGGCTTTGCGGTGGCGTTCGACGATCAGTTCGTAGAAGTCGTTGGTCTCGGGTGCCTCCAATCGGTGGAGTGCCAGGTCATCGATGATCAGCAGGTCGACGCGGTGCAGCTTGCGCATCTCGTCTTCGTAGCTGCCGTCCAGGCGTGCGCCGCGCAGCCGTTTGAACAGCTTGTCGGCGCGTTCGGTGTGAACGCTGTAATTGCGGCGGACGGCAATGTGCCCTAATGCGTTGGCCAGGAACGTCTTTCCAACCCCAACCGGTCCCATAATCAACACGTTGTAGGCGTCGGCGAGGAACCGCAGCGAGCACAGTTCGGCCCAGAGTTCCCGGTCGAAGGTGACCGCGGTCGAGTCGTCCCATGCCTGCAGCTGCATCTGCGGGTCCAGATGCGCGGTCTTGGCGCGGCGTTGCGCGGAAGCACGATCGCGGCGGGCGACCTCGTCGGCGAACAACATCTCCAGAAAGTCGTGATGCGGCAACCGATTCGACCTGGCCAGGGCCAGCCGTTCTGGGAGGGTGTCGAGCAGTTGGCCGAGCTCGAGCCGCCGCATCAGCGACTTCAGCTCCGGGGTGATCTCGATGGGTTTGACCGCCGGAGACGCGGCGGGACGGCGGGTGGTGCTCATGACGGCCTCCTGACCGCGAAATCGGTGGCGGAACGGACGAACCGGGACGGCGCCGGCCGAGCAGAATATGGATCTTGGTCAAGGTCAGGCCCTGATCCAGCCACTCTTTTATCTGATCCCGTTGCGCGGCAACGGTTTCCCATGCATCGCTCTTGCCATTGGTGCGCTTGCGCCGCACCCCGGCGATCACCATCGTCAGCAACTCATCGCTCAGCTGCTCGACACCACCAGTGCGGTCCAGCCCGCACGACTGCGCCATCTCCACATACCGGCGCGCAGTCTTGCGGTCGGTGCCCGATAACCGGGCCACCTCCCGCAACCCTCGACCCTGCAGCCACAGCAGCAGCATCTCCCTGATCTCGATCACCGAAACCTCCCGGTAGCTCATTTGGCCAATACAGCGGCCGAGCGACCGGAAGCCCCGAAGCCACGCCGGGTGGTCCCATAACTGGCAAAACCGCTAGTCAGGTGGTCCCATCAGTGGCAAACAGGGTGGTCCCATGCTCATGGCAAAAACGGCTCCGAGGTGGTCCCTTTCTCCTGGCAGTCGACATAGGGCGATGGTTTGCAGCCAGGCGGTGAGATCCATCGCGAGTTGCACGATGGCGATCCAAATCTGGTTGGCATCAAAGGATTTGAAGGGAAGGTTACGCAGCCCGGTGTCTTTGGCGTGGCGGATGCGGTCCTCGTTATCCCGAAATCGGGATAACGAGGATTATCCCGATCCCCGGATTATCCCGATATTTTTGGGTTGTTGCTGGTAGGGGCTGTTTTGGTGGAGTGGATGTCGGGATAATCCAGGTCGGTCGATGCTTGATCTTTCCGTAGCCGGAGAGGAGAGCGTCATGGTCAAAGCGTTGCGTTCGATCGTGGTTGGTCCGCTGGAGCGGTTTGCTGAGGGGTTCGCCGCTGAGCTGGCCCGTCAGGGCTATTGCGAGGAGTCGGCGGTGCATCAACTGGTTTTGATTGCGCACCTGAGCCGTTGGATGGTCGAACAGGGCGTGGACGTCCCGGATTTGTCGCCGTCGGTGGTGGGCAGATACGTGTCTGCCCGCAATGAGCGCGGATATCGGGATCATCGTTCGGCGAAAGCCCTGGCTCCGTTGCTCGGCTATCTTCGTGGGCTCGGAGTGCTCACATGGGACCGGCCGACGGCGGATAGCGCGGATGCGGTACTGCTGCGACAGTTTCGGGACTACCTGGTCAGTGAGCGCGGGCTGAGCGCCAGCACGGCTGAGGGTTATGTTCGCGAGGTTGCCGGGTTCGTCGACTGGTGTGCGCGAGACGGTGGCGATCTGCGGAACTTGCAGGTTGGCGCGGTGACCGGGTTTATAGTCACCCAGTCACGGCGAGTGTCACCGAAATCGGTGCAGCGCTCGGCTACCGCGTTGCGGGCGCTGTTGCGGTACTGGCATGTGCAGGGCATGACGGCGGTGTCGTTGGTCGCAGCGGTTCCGGCGGTGGCCAATCGCCGTCGAGGACTGGCCCGAGGGCTGCCGCCAGGGCAGGTCGAGGTGCTGTTGGGGGCATGCGATCGGGGCTGTCCAAGCGGGTTGCGCGACTACGCGATGCTCACGCTGCTAACGCGTGTCGGTTTGCGCAGTTGCGAGGTCGCCAGGCTCGAACTCGACGACATCCATTGGCGCAACGGCGAGATCGTGATCAGGGGGAAAGGCCACCGCGTTGACCTGATTCCGCTTCCCGTCGACGTGGGTATGGCGATTGTCGAGTACGTGCAGCGGGGCCGTCCTCCCGATGCGTTGGATCGCCGGTTGTTTATTCGGATCCAGGCGCCGCATCGGGGTCTCACCAGCACCGGGGTCACCCAGCGGGTCGGCGATATCGCCCGTCGGGCCGGGTTGGGCGTGGTGCATGCGCATCGATTGCGGTATACCGTCGCCACGTCGATGCTGGCGGCGGGTGCGTCGCTGACCGAGATCGGGCAGGTGCTTCGCCACCACAGCCAACAAAGCACCGCAATCTACGCGAAGGTCGACATCGTCGCGCTGCGGGGGTTGGCGCGGCCCTGGCCGACAGCCGGACTGTCATGACCGCGAATCTGGCTGAGGCACTGATCGATTACCTGACACTGCGACGTTCCATGGGTTTCAGCCTCACCCGGGTCGGACAACGACTGTCCGGCTACGTCGCCTGGCTCGACCAACAGGGCATACCCGCCGTCACCGTGAATGCCACAGTCGCGTGGGCCCGGTTGTCTGCCGCCCCGGTCGCTTCGGGCGACCGCGTGAGCGCGGTGCGAGGCTTCGCTGCCTACCTACACACAATCGACCCGGTCCACGAGTTGATACCGCCCGGGTTGATGCCCAGTCACCGGCAACGCGCTGTCCCGTACCTGTATTCGGATACCGATGTGATCGCGGTCATGGCACGCGCCCAGTATCTGAAGACGCCGTTGCGGCGGGCCACGATAGCCACCGCGATCGGGTTGCTCGCGGTGACCGGGATGCGGATAGGGGAACTCGTCGGTCTCGATGACTCGGATTTCGACCCCGCAGACGCACTGCTCACGGTGCGCCGCGCCAAGCTCGGCAAGCAACGTCTGCTGCCGCTGCATACCAGCACCGTCGCAGCCATCGAGGACTACCGTCGGCAGCGCGATCAGGAATTCCCGAACCCGGTCAGCGCCGCACTGCTGGTGACGGGAGCGGGAACACCGTTGACCAGACACCTGATCGAGGCAACTTTCCGGGTCTTGACACGCGAAGCGGGACTGCTACCGCGCTCACCCCGATGCCGTCCCCGCGTCCACGATTATGCCGACCTGCGTGTTGTGCCGATCTCTGCTGAAAGGTGTTGTCGGGTGGCGTGATCGCCGCATCGAGGTCGGCATAACGGTCAGAGGCTTTCGAGGAAGGCGAGCAGTCCGTCGGGTGGTTGGTAGCGGCCTTGTTTGGTGGTGAGCGGTTTGACGCGGTCTATGGCTTGCTGTTTGTGGGTCATGTCGGCGTGGAGGTAGGCGTTGGTGGTGGCGACCTGTTGGTGTCCGAGCCAGAGGGCGATGACGGTGATGTCGTTGCCTGCCAGTAGTAGTCGCATGGCCGCGGTATGGCGCAGGGTGTGCATTGTGACGTGTTTTTCGTGCAGGGACGGACAGTCCGCGGCGGCGAGGGTGAGGTGGTGGGCGAGTCGGTGCTCGATGGCGTCGCGGCTGAGCCGCCCGCCGGTGATGGTGGGGAACAGAGGATCGGTCGGGTTGGCGGGCCTTTCTGCGAGCCATGCTTTGAGCACGGCTTTCGTGCTCCGCGTCAGGGGTGTTCGTCGTTCTTTTCTGCCTTTGCCGATGGTGTGGAGGTGGGAGCCGGTGGTGAGGGTGATGTCGGCGCGGGTGAGTGCGGTGACTTCGGAAATCCGCTCATCCGGTCTGGATGGTGAGGGTGAACATGGCGTGGTCGCGTCGACCGGTCCAGGTCTGTTGGTCGCAAGCGGCCAGCAGCGCGTCGACCTCGGTGTCGGTGAGGTAGGACAGCAGGCGACGCTCGCCGCGTTTGGGTGGTATCGCCAGCACGCGTGCGATGGTCGCGGCGTGTTCGCCGGTGGCGCAGCGCGAGGTAGCCGAACAGGGAGTGGATCGCGGCGAGCCGGTTGTTGCGGGTGGTGGTCCGGTTGTGCCGCTGGTGTTCGAGGTGATGCAGGAAGTCGGCGATCAGGGGCGCGTCGAGGTCGGCGATGTCCAGCTCGCTGGGCTTTTTGCCGGTCTGCTGGGCGGCGAAGCCGAGCAGCAGACCGAAGGTGAGCTTGTAGGCGGCGATGGTGTTGGGGCCGGCGGCGCGTTGGCGGATGAGCCGTTCGGTGAACCATGCCTGCAGTGCAGGCGCGAGGGCGCTCATCGGGCTGCACCCGACGATGTGTCCAACCGGTCCGCGGCCAGCGCCATGAGCTGCGGTGACGCCTCGAGATACCAGTAGGTGTCGGCCGGGGCGATGTGCCCGAGGTAGGTCGACAAGACAGCGATGCGTTCGTCGACGGCTGCCCCGGACCGCTGCCAGCCGAGCAGTGTCCGCATGGCAAAGCTATGCCTGAGATCATGTATGCGCGGGTGGATTTCGGTGGTGGCGATGCCGGCCGAGGTCGTGATCGTCCGGAATGTTTTGCCGACACTGCTGTGGTCGAGGGCGGTGCCGGCGGTGGAGACGAAGAACGTGTCCGCCTGCGGTGCCGGACACAGGTTGTCGCGTTGGGTGGCGTAGTCGCGCAACGCGACAATCGTGCTGGGGTGCAGCGGCACCAGACGCGTGCGGTCGAGTTTGGCGTGCCGGATCGTGATGACGCCGGCGTCGAGGTCGACGTCATTACGGCGCATCGCGACGGCCTCACCGATGCGCATGCCCGTGGCAGCAAGCAGCCCGAACAAGGTTGCGTGGGTGGCAGCACGCAACGGCGCAGCGAGCGCTCGCGCCCCCGTGATCAGCCGAGCGATCTCTTCGGGTGACCACAGATAGGGGGCCGGTCGGTGCCGGTGGGCAGGGAACACCCCCGGTGGGGGTATCTCGGTGGCGGGGTCGAGGGTGACCAGCCAGGCACAGAACCGGCGAGCCACCCCCAACCGCTTGGCCCACTGGTTAGGGCCCGCGTCGGTGGATTGCTGTGCCCAGGCGATGACCGAATCGCTGGTCACCGTCCGGGTGTCGGACCGATCCAGCCAGTCCGCGAGCTGGGTCAGCCATCGGCCTTCGCGTTCGAGCTTGAACCCCAACGCCCGACGCAACCGCAGATAGTCCTGAACACGGGCATGCAATGTGCTCATCGCCGCACCTGCTCCGGCCACGGGGCGGCCAACTGCCGCAACTGCTCAACGTCCACGCGGGCGTAGATCGCCGTGGTTTGCAGACTTTGGTGCCGCAGGACCTGCGCGATCTGCGTCAACGGGACCTGCGCGGCGACCATCTCGCACGCCGCGGTGTGACGCAATCGATGCGCGCCGACCTCGGCTAGTCCCGCGCGGCGGCACGCGCGGCGCACCGTCGAGGAGACCGTGCCGGCCGCGATCGGGGCATACGGTGCCCTGGCACGCAGGAACACTTCCCTGCGATCGGTAGGTGGACGGCCCCGCCGCAGGTAGCCGGCGATCGCCTCACCCACCTCCCACGGCAGCGGCAGCCGATCGACCCGACCACCCTTCCCGCGCACCACAATCTCCTCTGCCCGCCAATCGATGTCCTCGAGCGCCAGGCCCGCCAACTCGGCGCGGCGCAGACCCAACCGAAGCAGCGTGACGATCATCGCGTAATCACCCCGCCCCACCGCGGTGCGACGATCACAACAGCGCAGCAACGCTTTCGCGTTGTCCCTCCCGATCCCCCGAGGCAGCGGTGAGCTGCGCCGTCGTCGTAGCGGCAAGCACGGCCTTCGACAGGTCGGTCTCCATCAAGCCGGTGGTGAAACAGAACCGCAGAAACGACCCCAAGCCCCGCCACGAAGTACTGGGTCGCGCTCACCGACACCGCCGCGGACTCGCGCAACACCGCCACGGTCACCTCGGCGGCCCGCACCCCGGCCAGGTCCGCTCCGCCGGGCAACCCACCCACGAACCGACGCGCGTGGCCGCAGTACCCCCGGATCGTGCCCGCCGCCAAGCCCCGCTCGGCAACCAGATAACCCTCGAACGCGGCGATCAGCGCATCCACCGGCGACATCGCCGCCTGCTGCCCAACGGCGGTCACACCCAGTTCCCGCAGCACATCCAACACGCACAACAGACCCGGACGCGACCACTGCGCACGGTGCCGCCCACCGTCGCGCTGAGCGGCGAGGAAATCCTCGACGAGCTCAACGTTCAACTCGGCCACCCCGAACCCGTTGTCCCTGAGCCAGCCGCTCAACCGCGCCAGCTGACGCAATTGGGGCACCACCGTCAGCGGCGTATAGCTGCGTCGTCTCAGCTCCCGCTCATACGCACCCGCGAACGGGGCCAACGGACCCGCGATCGAAACCCTGCTCACCCTGCTTCTCGCCCTGGCCATGACCGTCTCCTCTCTCGATAAACCGGAAGAAGACGATCCTCACGCCAACATCGTTATGCCGACCTCGATGCGGCGATCACGCCACCCGACAACACCTTTCAGCGGAGATCGGCACAACACGCAGGTCGGCATAATCGTGCGGCATACGTTCGCGGTGCGCACACTGCTGGACTGGTATCGCGACGGCGGCGACATCGACGCCAGAATGCCGCTGCTGTCAACCTATCTCGGTCACGTCTGTCCAGCGAACACCTACTGGTATCTCACCGCCACCCCGGAACTGCTCGCCGAGGCCGCCCAACGACTCGAAACCCACTTCGCCGACAGCGGTGATCCATCATGACAACCATCGCTGCGACCGTGCAGGCATTCTTCACCGAACGGCTGATCGCGCAACGCCGATCCAGTCCAGCCACCATCCGCGCCTACCGCGACACGGTGCGGATGCTGCTGACATACGCCGCCGAACTCACCCGAACTCCGTGCCATCGGCTGGAGTTCGGCGATCTGAACGCAACGACGGTGTCGGCGTTCCTCGACCACCTGGAGCGCGATCGGGGAAACAGCGTCCGCACCCGTAATGCGAGGCTCGCCGCGATCCACTCGTTGTTCGCGTTCGCCGCGCTCCATCACCCCGAGCACGCCGCCGACATCCAACGAGTCCTGGCCATCCCCGCCAAACGCGGCGACCGCACCATCATCACCCACCTGACCGACATCGAAACCCGCGCCCTGCTGGGCGCGCCCAACCGCGACACCCGCACCGGACGCCGCGACCACGCCATCCTCCACCTCGCCATCCAAACCGGGCTACGCGCATCGGAGCTGACCTCGCTGACCCGCCGAGACGTCCACCTCGGCACCGGAGCCCACATCAGCTGCCACGGCAAAGGCCGCAAGGACCGCATCACCCCCCTGAACGCCACCACCGTCACCGTCCTGCGCGACTGGATGAACGAACAACCCGACGACCCCTACAGCCCACTGTTCACCACCAACCGCAGCGGCCCGCTCAGCCCCCACGCCCTGGCCCAACGAGTCGCCATCCACGCCGCCGCCGCGTCCACGACCTGCCCCACCCTCGCTGCCAAGAACGTCACACCCCACGTCCTGCGACACCGCCGCCATGCGCCTACTCCACGCCGGGGTCGACACCGCGGTCATCGCGCTATGGCTCGGCCACGAAAAGGTCGACACCACCAGCATTTACCTCCACGCCGACCTCGAACTCAAACAGAAAGCCCTGGACAGAACCATGCCGACCCCGACCGCGCCTGGACGATACCAACCACCGGATCGCTCATCGCGTTCCTCGAAGCCCTCTGACCTACCTGGATTATCCCGACATCCACTCCACCAAAACAGCCCCTACCAGCAACAACCCAAAAATGGGATAATCCGGGGATCGGGATAATCCTCGCAGCGGGCGCGGCGGCGGTGGCGTAGTTCCAGATCGGGGAGCTGGCCGCGGCGGGTGTTGGTGACGAACGCGGTCGAGCCCGTCGACGTCGGTGAACCGTAGTTGCGCACCGGGGTGCGGGCGTTCCTTCCGGATGATCAGCCGCATCCCCGGCGGCCAGCCCGACAGGTCGGCCAGGTGGGTGATCTCGGCGACCCACGCGCCCTCGCGGACTTGCCCGTCGGCGTCATAGGCCGGTGTCCACACCTTCTTCGGAACCTTGTCGACCGCCTCGACGAGGGCGTCGGTGAGGGTGAACCCGAGCGAGTACTGCAGGTGCCGGGCCTGGCAGTAGCCCACGAACTCGTGCGTGCCGCCACCACCGTCGGTGCGCACCAACACTTTTCGGCCCACCCGGTAACCGGGCTGCCACGGCAACTGCCCGAGTGCTTTCGCGAGCACCTGCTTATGGTCGGCAGCGGTATTGGCGCCGGCGTTGCCCGCACGTAGCAGCATCGCCGCTGGTTCGCCGGTGCCGGCGCCGCCGTGGTCGATGAACCCGAGCAACGGATGGAAACCGAACCCCTTTTTGAAGGTCGCAGCCGCGTTCTGTTTCTCCGAATGCGCGTCCAGCAGGCTGGCGTCTAGGTCGATGACCAGCGGATGATCGGCATCGATCCCGTGATCGGGAGCTTGCCGGCCAGCGGAGCGCCACGCCGCGGCACGGGCGGTGCCGCGCGCGGCCTCGATCGCGGCCAGCACCTTCGGTGCATCAGCAGCTTGCCGGTCGTGTCCGGCTGCGGGGACGGCTCGTATCTGACCGTGTTGTTCGCGCCCGGTGTCGGCAAACCCGAACGGGCGCGGCTGCTTGAACGTGCTCGTGCCGGGGATGACCTCGCCGACGCATCCGAGCGGGCGCGGTTGGCGCGGGCGGTTGAATACGAGGTGCCCGATCGAGGCTCCGGGGACCTGATCTGCCTGCTCACCAGCATTCTCGACCCGATGAAGGCCCCGGCCCCGATGCTCGCCGAGGCCTACCATCAGCGGTGGCAACACGAGGCGGCGAATAATGAGATCAAAACCCAGATGCGCGGTCCTGCAAGGGTTTTGCGGTCGAAGAGTCCCGAGATGGTGCGTCAGGAGATCTACGGCTACCTGCTCGCCCACTACGCGGTCTGCGCGTCCATCTGCCAAGCCGCCGAGGAAACCGGTATCGACCCCGACCGGGTCGAATTCACGAACACCTTCCGCATCATCGGCGACAGGCTCGCCGATCCGGAAGCCTTTTCCCCCTGACCACCAGCAACAGGCGCGCGCCGAACTCGGTGCCCAGACCACCGGCCGACGCAACCTCAACCCGATCCGCCACCGCGACTACCCCCGCGTCGTCAAACGCGCCCGACACAACAGCTACCCGGTGAAACGCCTGGGCCACAAAGGAACCCGACACAACGGCCCCGCCACCGTCCGTCTCGCCAACCACAGCTTCATCACCACAACAACAGGGAAACCGCAGGTCAAAGCACTGTCAGGCACAAGCTAAGTGGCATTGGTCGTCCGTGTCCTTGTACAGCTTCCGCACCTGCGCGGCGGCGGAGAGTTGATCGAGCGCTTCCTCGGTGAGTTCGAATCGCAACCTGAGCGGCCGTTCGACGGTGATCCGCCGATACCCGAAGTCCTCGTTCCGGAAGACCTTCACCTTGCCGTGCAGCGGGTGATCAGGGTCACCCGCGACTTCGAGGGCGTTGCCGTAGAGCCGGGTGATCTCCTCGATCTGCTGAGGCGAGACCAGTTTCCGCTTGTCCCCCAGCGACTTCCGCATGTTCTGCCAGTAGTCACGAGCATACAGCAGCACCACCTTGCCACGATGCTCGGCCGACTTGCGGTTGGTGAGAATCCAGAAGTAGGTCGAGATACCCGTGTTATAGAACAGCTGATCCGGCAGCGCCACAACGGCTTCCAGCCAGTCGTTCTCGATAATCCAGCGGCGGATATTGGATCCACCGGATTCGGCGGCACCGGTGAACAATGGGGATCCGTTGAAGACGATCGCGACCCGGCTGCCGCCCTCACCATGAGCGTCGACCGGCTTCATCTTCGACAGCATGTGCTGTAGGAACAGCAGTGAGCCGTCGTTGATGCGGGGCAGTCCCGCGCCGAACCGCCCGGAGTCGCCGAGGTTCTTGTACTCCCATTCGACGGCGTCCTTGACCTTCTTCCACTCCACGCCGAACGGCGGATTGGCGAGCAGGTAGTCGGCCTTCAAGCGCTGGTGGCCGTCGTCGCTGAAGGAGTTGCCGAAGGCGATATTGTCCGGGGTTCTGGCCCTTGATCATGAGGTCCGATCGGCAGATCGCCCACGATTCCGGGTTGAGTTCTTGACCGTAAACTTCCACGCGCGCTTGCGGATTCATCGCCCGGATGTGTTCATCAGCGGAGCTGAGCATGCCGCCGGTGCCGCAGGCGGGGTCCAGCACTCGGCGGGTGACACCCGGCACGCCGAGCAGTTCCGCATCGGGCGCGATCAGGAGGTTCACCATCAACTCGATGACCTCACGCGGTGTGAAGTGCTCGCCGGCAGTCTCATTGGACTGTTCGGCGAATCGCCGGATCAGTTCCTCGAATACATAGCCCATATTGTGGTTCGACACCGACTCGGGCCACAGGTCGAGGTCGGCGAACTTGCCGATCACCTGGTAGATCAGGCCCGCGCCATCGAGTCGTTTGATCTGCTGGGCGAATTCGTACTTTTCCAGCACCTCGCGGGCGTTCTCGGAGAATCCGCCGAGATAGTTCAGCAGGTTCTTGGCCACGTGGGAGGGGTCGCCGAGGACCTTCTTGAGCGTCAGGTCGGTGATGTTGTAGAAGACGGTGCCGGATGCCTTGCGCAGGAACGGGTCCAGATCGATGTCCAGCCCCTCCTTCTGCCTACTTGCTCGAGCACCCGATCCCGGGTCGGCTCCAGCACACATTCCAGCCGCCGCAGCACTGTGAACGGCAGGATCACCTTGCCGTAATCGGACTGCTTGTAGTCACCCCGCAGCAGATCCGCCACCGACCAGGCGTGATTGGCCAGCTCCGTGTGCTTGTTCGTGTTCACTTCCTACCTCTCCGAAGTTTCGGCTCCGCCGGTTCTGGAGAACTCGCGGTGTTCGTATTGTGCGGCTCGAGTGCCCCGGCGGTGAGCCCCCCGGCGACCAGACCCGCCACCCGCGCCGCCGAATCGCCGGCGCGGCGGGCAGCGATCCGCAAGTCGTGCAGGCGGCGGAAGGCGTCGCCGTACCGCCGCTGTTCCGCCAACGGCAACAACGGTATTCGTATACGCTGCGGAGCGAAGCGGATCATGGTTGTTCCCAGCATCGCGCTGGCGTTTTCCGCACTGCCCGCGAAACCTGCCAGGAACCAGGGGTCGAGCCGTTCCGGATCGGGGCGGAACAGGAAGACGTGTTCGCCGAGCCAGGCTCCGTCGTCCTCGGCACTGGCAACCCGAGCCGCGCCCCGGCCGTCGCGGTCGCTGCGGATTCGCGGCATCAGCACATCGCCCTCGAAGATGACCGCGGACAGCGGTGGTGCATCCGTGCCGACCGCACCCGAGGGCCGACCACCGGTCACGATATCGCGAGCGGTAAGTACCGGCCGGGCCGCGTCATCCGCGCTCAGCTCGAAATGATCGGCGTCCTGCACCGGCGCAGCGGTGATGAGTTGTAACGCTCCGCCCGCGGCCAGATCAGCGATGGTGGCTGTGCGCCAGGGTTTTCCGCTCGCCGCCGACCAGGAACCCACACTTTCGACGGCCCGCACGAGACCGGACATCTCGTCGGCGAGGTCCCGGATCGATTCATTCACCTCACCTGGGACCCGCTCGAGGTCCACCGGCGCCCGAACGTAGCGGGCGGGAGTGAGATCGACGTCTTCGTCGAGCACCTCCATTACGCGCACCGCCGCCGCCACATCGGGCACCGTTGCCGAGTCGGGGGGACCGTGATCGAAAGCTCGCCACGCGTCGATGATGGTCTTGCTGACCGCATCCCACTCCGGCCGGTTGCCCTGCGCTTTCGGAAGACGTGCGGCATCAATGAACAGCACCTGGTCTGGTATCGGACCGGTGGTTTCCGGACGGCGCAGCACCCATAACTGCAGGCCGATATGCCGTGGCGTCGCCACCCCCGTAGGGAGTGCGATCACCGCGCGGAGCGCACCCGCACGCAGCAGGGCCGCCCGAATCCGGCGGCCGGAGTTTCGCACTGCGACTGCGGGCGGCAGCAGCAATACCGCGATGCCGCCGGGTCGCAGATGTCCGAGCGCGTGCTGCACCCACGCCATTTCGGATTCGCCGCGGGGTGGCACTCCGTACTCCCAGCGCGGATCGAGCGCGAGTTCTTCGGCCCCCCAATCCCGTTGCGAGTAGGGCGGATTGCACAACACCGCGTCGACCTCGAGGCCGGGGAAGGCGTCTGCGGACAGGCTGTCCCCGGTGCGCACATCGAAGCTGTGGCCTGCCACCCGCAACAACATGGCGGTGCGTCGCGCCTGCACCGAAAGCACGTCCTGCCCATAGAATTCGCGCGCACCCGTTCGAGCCGCTTCGGCCAGCAGCGTCCCGCTGCCACAGGCAGGGTCGAGCACATCTCGCGGGCTGATCCCGGCGGCCGCTGCCACCAAATCGACCATCAACGCCGCCACCGCATGCGGCGTCTGGTAGGCGCCGGTGGTGGGGCTCTCCTCCAACCCGCGCTCGGCCAGCACCTGGAGTGTTGCCACCGGCCCGGAATCGTCGACCGCGGCCCGGACCGCGTCCGCGAGTTTTCCGCCCGCGTTCCCCGAAGCTGTGGCCACGCCCCGCGTCTCAGCGAATTTCGGTAGCAACTCCATCAGCTCGGGGATGTCCTGCGGCGGCACCTCGGATCGCAGCACCGTGCGCAAGTGCTGCAACGGCGATTCCGCCGCCGCGACACCGTGTTCGCTCAACCACCGCTGCACCTGATGCAGGTCGAACAGTGGCCGCGACTCGCTGCCGCCGGCTGGACCGGGAAAGCCCGGGTGCCTGCGGCGCCAGTTGCTGACGGTCGCGCGGGTGACACCGGCCAGCCGGGAAATCTCCGCGGCGGTGACCAGTGGGGCGGTATCCGACATACCCCTCCTCTCGTGTGCAGCTAGCTTCCCGGAACGCAATGCCGAAGTCAACCATCAGATTTATGATTGACAATGTTTTCAGACACGCTTAGTGTTCATTGCACCGGCCGATCCGGCCCGGGTCACTCAAAATCTTTCCTAATCACATTGCGGTACAGGGGGTTTCGCCATGAGCAAGCATCGACACGGCCCAGGCGACAGTCGCCGATGCCGCAACCGCGGACGGCTCGCCGCCCGCGGCCACCGACCGCTCGCCCTCCGCGACGGCAACGACCTACAGCGCCTGCCACCGCTACCACAGCGCTCCCGCTGCTCGAGCGGGAAGATCCGCTACCCCGCCGACGCCGACGCCGAACTCGTCCTCGCCGGTCTCGACAGCAGCAACCCGCGCCGTCGGGAACGGCGCACCTACGAATGCCCGATCTGCGCGGGCTGGCACCTGACCAGCCAGCCGCAAAACCACACCACCGCTCGCTGACCAAGCGCCGCGCATCGACACGAGCTACTGGTGCACCGCTGTCCGATCAGCGTCGGCTTCCACCTCGCCAACCAGCAAATGCAGTGCGGCAACTGCGATCGCGCCACTGACATCCCATAAAGCGATCTCGAAACCCGAAATACAACCAGGTTTCGTCGCACCAGCCGCCGAGCGGGCAAGCACCCCATCAGCTCGGACGCTCGACCGTCGCGCCGCCAGGCGATCCGGTCGGCGGGCGACGCACGGCCATGTGAAGCCGTGCGACTTTCAGCATCAACACGATCGAGGAACCATGCATACACCCGGAGCAACCAATGCGAGCGAGTCGAAAACCGCTCCCCCAGAACATTTCTCGCCGCTGGTCGTACTCGACCACTCCGACGATGGCCTCGCCGTCTGGCATGTCGGCGTCGGTCCGGACCGCGCCCTGTCCCGATTGATCGGCGCCTGGATGGTGGACACCGACCAGGTCGAGACCATTCGGAACCTGGCGCACAACCGCCCCGCCGTCCACTGCTCCGTCGACGTGGTTCTCCCCCAAGGGATCACGAGTTCGATGGTGGTCGACGTGGACGCCACCGTGCGCTCGGTACACGCCCACATCGACCGGGCGGACAAGAAGTTCAGCGAGCACCAAGCCACGGTGCGGAGCCTGTTGGTCCGGCCAGACTGGCCGGTCGTTCACCATCCGGCCGCGGCACCGAGCACTGCCAGGTCATCCGACGAACTCATCGAACGGGTCCTGACGCTGGCGCGGGGCCTCGCGGAGCTGGCTGACGCCTGGGCCACGTTCGAAGCGCTGCGGCTTACGCGTGCATACCTGGTCGACCTCGGCGGGCCGAACCCCCGCCCGCTGCCCCTGGCGGAGATCCGATGACCACGAACCTGTCGTTTGCCGCCTTCGACGTCGAGACCGCGAACCCTCAATACGGCAGCATCTGCTCGATCGGTGTCGCGATCGTGCGCGACGGAGTGCGGGTGGCGACGCATTCGTGGCTGTGCCGCCCGCCGGCGGACGTCGGCACCTTCGCCCCCTTCAACGTGCGCATCCACAAGATCACCGCCGCGATGGTCGCCGACCAGCCGACCTTCGCGCAGCGGTGGCCGGAGGTACTCGACGCGATCACCGGTCTTCCGGTGGTGGCGCACAACGCGGCCTTCGACATGAACGCAGTCGGCCAGGCGTGCGCGCACAGCGGTGTGACCGTGCCGACGTGGCACTACGGATGCACGCTCGTTTGGGCGAAAAGGCAACTGCCACTGCCCAAACACGGGTTGAAACCTGTTGCTGAGGCACTCGGCATCGCGCTGGACAACCATCACGACGCCGGTTCGGACGCCGCCGCGGCCGCGGACATCGCCGTCGGTCTCGCGACACGCACGGGTGTGAGCAACCTGGCCGAGCTCGCGCGGGTTACCGGCACTCGACTCGGACACATCAGCCCCGCGGGCAACCGGGGATGCCGATGAGCACGTTTCACGCACCCAGCCGCCCCACACACCACCACCCGGTGACCAGGCGCCGCGCATCCGCGACCGACCAACACGAAAGAGCCCACCCAGATGACCAACCCGCTCGACAACCCGCCTCGTGAGGAGTCCCGATGAAAAGAATCCTTGTCACCGCAGTAGCGTCCACCGCCCTGATCCTGGGTGGTGCGCAGTTCGCCGAGGCCGCGCCGCTCAACTCCGGCTCGGCGGGGAGCAGTTCCGGCAGTTCCGGCAGCGCGGGACCGCAGCGCAGCTACACCGATCAGCTCTTCCTGCGGTTGAGCTACTACGACGAAAAGAGCTGGGACGTGCAGAACTCCGCCATCGGGCTCGCCCACGCCCAGTGCCAGTGGCTCGACACTTACGGCAGTTCGGCCGCCAATCACATCAAGCTCGCGGAGCGCTCGCGCGGCACGGTCGACTACCCGTACATCTTCCTGGATGCCGCGATCGACGCCTACTGCCCGCACAACGCCCTGTAGCCACGACCCCGCCGACCCACCGACCGGCTCCCCCAAGCTGGACCCTGAAGGAGTGAAATCCGTTGATACGCAAACTTTTCGCCACAATTCTCGGCATCGGCCTCGCCGTGATCATCGCCGCGGGCAACGCGCACGCCGAACCTCGAACCCGACTCCAGCAAGGAACGCAAGTCGTCGGGACGGATGTTCTGCCCGGCCTGTACAGCACCCCCGGCCCGAGGCCGAGCGACTACGGCGCCTGCTACATCGAGTGGCTGCCCTACAAGGGGGCGCGGTCGTCCGAGCTGATCGACATCCAGGCATATGAGGGCCAGTCCTTCGTGCAGCTCCATGCGGGTGACGTCATCACGGTGAGCGGCTGCGATTGGGTTCACGAGCCGTAACCGTGACGCCCTACCTTCGGTCCGCACATCATCGCCGGGACCGTCGTGTGGTCGGGGGCGACCGGCGAATACCTGCTCACACATCGACGCGGGCGACGTCATCAACGTCACCGGCTGCGAGTGGGTGCGCGAATAGCACCGGGTCCGCGACGCAGACCCCATCGGAATTCCGAATCCGCCGCGGCCCGGCAGCACCGGGCCGCGACCGGGCCGACCGATCAACCCATCCCGAACCATTCCGAACACGGAGACGCCGTGAATTACCCCGAGCCCCCGCCTTATCCGCACAACCCCATCCCACCGCAGAACCCCGTCCCACCGCGCAACCCCATCCCACCGCAGAGCCCCATCCCACCGCAGAGCCCCATCCCACCGCAGAGCTCTGTCGCGCCGCACAACCCTGTCGCGCCGCATCAGCTCGGCGTCCCGCCGCAGTACTCCGGCATGCCGCCGCATCCTGTACCACCAGGGCACGGAACGACGCGTAAGAAGCTGGGCGCAGGCCTGATCATCCTGATCGTCATCGGTGCAATCATCCTGATCTGCGGCGGAGTCGGCATGCTCGCCGGGCAGGGTGACAAGAGCGCCAACCGGACCTCATCCACCGCAGCTCCCGGCGACCGCAGAGAACCCGTCGCGCCGGCACCTGCACCGGCGCCTGCTCCCGCACCACCAACTCCCGGACTGAACACCCCTGTCCGCGACGGCAAGTTCGAGTTCGTGGTCACCGAGGTCCAGTCCGGTCTGCAGCAGATCGGCACCAACCCGTATCTGCGGAAGACCGCCCAGGGCTCCTACACCATCGTGTCGATCACCGTGCGCAACACCTCGGGCGTGCCGTACGGGTTCTCCCCCGGCGACCAGTACGTCTTCGACTCCCGGAACCGCAAGTTCAGCAACGACTCCGCGGCCGCGATCAATCTGCAGGCCGACACCAGCCTCTACGCGGAAATCAATCCGGGCAACACGATTACCGCACAGATGGTCTTCGATCTGCCGCCCGATGCCGAGCCGCAGCGGATCGTGCTGCACGATTCACTCTTCTCCGGCGGGGTCACGGTGTCGCTGCGTCAGTAGACCTCGACCCGCACCCACCGGCTTCCCGACTCGCCTCGCCATCGGTGCCGCGCACCGGCCGAACACCGTGACATGTCCGCACATCATCGCCGGGACCGTCGTGTGGTCGGGGGCGACCGGCGAATACCAGCTCTCGAAGTCGACAGCGACGGTCGCCGCCAGCCACCGCCGGCAGACACCCCTGACACCGAACCATTCCACCAACTTTTCGAGGTAACGATGCACAAGTCCACCCGCGCCGCGGTCTACGCCGCCGCGCTCCTCGCCACCGGTGCGATCGCCACCGCGAACGCCGGATCGGCCGCCGCGGAGACCCGCATCCGCCACTACTCCGGGTACGGCGCCGAATACGCCTGCAACGCCGACAAAGCCGCCATCGGCAGCGTGCCGAACTCGGTAGTGCTGTGCGATCGGCTGAACAACGGCGTGTATCGGCTGTCGATCGTGCCGTACCCGGAGATCCCGCTGCACTTGCTCGTCCTCATGGCGACCGGCAGCTTCGACGGGCTGTCCTAGCTCCCGTCCCGCCGGGTCAGCCCCGAGGCCGCCGGTGATCCCGTCGGCGGCCCAGCTGGCCGCTCCACACGACCGCAGGAGTCGAACAGACATGACTGGACCACTCGACAAACAACCCGCACCCGGACAGCCGGGCATCGGCGAGCCGGCGCCGCCGGATATCCGGACGCCGCCCTATATGCCGGTCGAGCCCACGCAGGGCCAGCCCCCGGCGCCACGGGACGTGGCCTACCCGCCCCGGCCCATCCCCCAGCAGGCACCGCAGCCACATCCGCAGGCGCCCACGTATCCTGCTGCGCCGCAACACATGCCGCCGGGATACCCGCAGCAGGCGTCCTATCCGGTGTACACGATGCCGATGCAGATGCCGATCGTCATCACCCAGAACAACTCGGTCGGCGGCACGATACAGGTGCGCCGCGGAGTCAACCACGGGCTGCATCTGATGCTCACACTGCTCACCTGCGGGATGTGGGCACCGGTGTGGTTGATCGTCTGGATCTTCAGCCGCAAGTAGACATCAGACGACCTCTCGCTCAACCGGTTTCGAACGCGGAAGGCCCCGTGCTCGAGATCATCTTCGTTGGTATCTCCTTCGCCGCCCTGAACTCGGCGACGCACACACCGCGGTCACCGCCCCGGCCTCGGGTTCGGCAGGCGGCAGTTACACCGACGCCGTTTGTCGCGCCCTTGCCAGCGCTGGTGCCGAGCTGATGACAGCGGCCGGCTGGGTGCATCCCGATGCTGGACTGCCTGACGACGCGCGCCGCTACTACGCCCCTGCCGCCGCCGGCACGGGAGCTGCAGCACATCCACCGCCACCACCGGCCCGACGATTGTCTGGTGCATCTCCAGGCAGCGGTGTTGCTGGTGGAAGAAGGGTGAGAACATCTCCCTGAAATCGGTGTAGCCGGACACGTGGTGCCGGTGCCACCCAGGAATGCTCGCAAGCTATTGGAGTTCTGTCTGCGCACTAAGGTCACGACGTCGCACCGCGGGCAGGAAGTAGTCGCTGAGATTGTCGGGGCTCGGGCCATCGCCTCCGAATAATGCCAGGGGTAGCATGACAGAAAAATACAAATTCATGAACCAGACCTTTGTCAGTCTGCCATATGACGGAAACGAGCCGTCGCCAGGCTGTATCACGCACAGACCGAACAGCGCCTTCCCGATGGTCGTGTGAAATGCCCCTTGCAGTATGACTCGATCGGCAAAGGAGGTCGTCAACCAGACGCCGAGCGCAACGCCTCCGGCAAGTGGGATAATACCTTTACCCAATATGACTACCGCAGCGGCGATTCCGAAGTGCAATGACCAGTCGATGACGAATGCGAAGACTCGTCGTAACGCACGCGCCGATGGGTAGCGGCTATCATCTTTACCGCCGTGTCGTGACAGGTGGGCTTCTCTATTATCGATACGCGGGGGTTCTTCTGGTGCATTGCCTCTATAATAAGCGTATCGTGGGTTTGCTCCACCTGGTGTCGAGATGACCCCACGTTTGCGCGGATCGCCTGCGAACCACGCTATCGAAGAGCTGTCATCGACAACCTCCCCTATTTGATGAACCCAACTGCTGACGATCAATTGTGAGATTCGGGTATTGTTTGCATCTTTCAGCTCAACCCACTCGTAACGGCCGTTGGTGACATGGCCGACTCGATACTCCAACCAGGGGTGCCGCAGCAATATCCGCCTCGTACGTCTCCTGATCCATACCGTGCATCCGCCGATAATTCCTGTGCAGAACAGGATTACCGACAAAATGCACCCGGGAGCGGACAGACGGTGGACCCAAGGACTGTGGCCAGGATCGCCCATATTGATGAAGATCACCGATGCTGGGATGCTGACAATCCCGGCGGCCAGTGCCATCCACGGCAACAACGCGCCCTTTCGCAACGCGGCGCGTGTCGCTGGCCAGGATGCGGCCGTTGATGATGTTTCCACGATGAGAACCCTCACAAGTCCAGCGAAGAGGAACGGGGCGTCGACCGACTGTTTGCCCGGAATTCGATCGACTGCGCCATATCGACCATCATCTTTCGAAATTCCGGACCATAGTCGACTGCTGCGGTCGATAACTCGATAGCGGCAAGGGCTGACCGGTCGCCTGACGGCACTACCGCTTCCAGTTGGTACGTGGCCGTCGTGCTACTCATGTACGGCCTCTCGGGAAGTTCCGGCGTTGGGAGCTCTGTGATGCGCTCAGCGAACATCATTGGCCGACTGCCCACGTCTGCCATTTCGATAGCATATGTTTCGCCGGATTCGGCTCTGGACTCGACTAGATTCGTCAAGGCCAATCGTGGATTGATCTTATCTCCGCCGGTTTCATAAACGCAAACCGTGATGCATGACGTGATCAGGTTTCCGTCTGATGACAGGTGTCTACCTATTCCACAGTATCTCGCATCCCTGTGTGCTAGTTCGGCAAAGAGCGTTGCTGCAGTGGGTAGGATTGCCTGAGCCATGGACTTCATCGTCGACGGCTGCATTTCTCCAACGATCTCTTGGACAACACCCATCCGGCTCTCGACATCCGTCAGAGGCATCTCCATGAAGCCGTGTGGAATCCAGATATCTACCGTTGTCTCAGCCATTTCCGCTGTTCCCAATATTGAAGAGCCCGAGGCCAGCCTTTCCGGCACGTGAGAACAGTTCAATGCCGGCTGCCGACGTTCCCGGCTCAAACTTGCTGGCCTGACCGAAGTCCTCGAAGAAGCTACTGAAGTCGCCCATGGATCTAGTTACGGCCGACGGCATCAGCGGAATCTTGGTGACAACATTTGGAACACCATCAATAAGTTTAGTTGCTGCCCCCGGCGCTTGCGCGCCCTCAGTGAATGCCCTTATGGCCGGTGCGAATTCTCCGAGTTCAGTGAATGCTTTCACGCCCTTTATCGCACCTCCAACGCCAGGTATGACACCTAGGCTGTCAATGCCGACTGTCATCCCTATCTTCTCGAGTGCAGCACCTTTGGAATCCCCAGAAAAGACATCCTTGAACGCATCACGGACTTCAGGATCGAGAAAATCAATTGCGAGTACACCTGCACCGGCGACGAGCGCGATACCTGCGAATATCGCGTCGGCTGGCGGGGGTGTCACCAGCGCGAGAAGGCCGGTAACCGCGGTTATTCCTGCCAACACATCGTGGATCTGCTGTCGGTGATCGCTGATCCACTGGCCGACACCTTTTATCGCATCGGTGATGCGATCCCAGATGCTCTTGTCCGGTGGGCTCGGCGCGAAATCCTTTGCGGCTGCATCTAGTTCGCTGGCGATCCGGCGGGCCGAGCTGTCGTGTGTGCTTTCGAGATCTCGCGCGCGACGGATGATCGAATCGATGTTGCCTTGCCAGGTGTCGACTGCGGTGACGGCCGTGTTGACTTGGGCGTTCGCGGCGTTGAGGCGTGTTTGCGCGGCTTGCAGCTCGACCGGATCGGTGAAGGTCATACTGCCCAGACCGAGGTCTGGGTTCGACCGGGCTTGTTGCAGTGTCTGGAGTGCGCTGTTGTACTGCCCTTTGGCCTCGGCGGCTTCGGTTTCCAGGCCGTTGGCGGTGTCCTTGAAGCCCACTAGGTCCGTGTGCCATTCGGCGAGCAGGCCGACGGCCTTTTCAAGCGAGTTCTGTGCGTAGCCGAGGTCTTGGGCGAGCGAGGCGTCGAAGTTGGCGCGGAAAGCGTCGCCGCCCTCGCCCTTCCAGACGCTATCGTTGCTGTTGCGCAGGCTGTTCAACAGCTGGTTGGTCTCCTTGACTGCGTCCGCGGCTGTGCTGATCTGCCCGCGCAGCCCTGCGACGCCGTCAGGGGCGCCTGGAACCGGGTTGAAACCGAGGTAGGGGTACGGGTTCTGGCTCATGCTGTGACCGAGGTGGTCGGCTGTCCGTCAACGACGCTTGTGGCTTGCTCGACCACCTTGGCGAATGCCTGGTCGGTCTGTTGATACGCATCGCGGCACTGCGCGACACCGTCCGCGGTTGCCTTGGCGGACTCGCCGATCCGCTCGATGCCGAATTTCCATCGTCGTTGGAAGCTGTCGGCGGCATCGTTGAGAGTCTTGGTCCCGATGTCGCCGTGGCCCCCGTCTGTCATCGCCTTCATCGCATCATTGAGAACCTGCTCGGCACCGCGAAGAGACTGAACCGTCTTGCCCAACACATCGATGTCCACCTGCAGAAACCCGGCCATGTCAACACTCTCCTTCACACAAAGTCATGTACATGCCGGCCCGAGATCTCGGTCCCCGGTCCGTGCGGGCGTTCCGCAGGGTGGGACCTGAGTTTCGGTCGGGTTAAGGCACTTGTATCAGTAATGGACGCACCGTCTTTCGAAACGGTTCCATTGAGTGAACATTTTGTGTGCCAGCGCCTCAATCCGGTTTGTCACCTGGGGCTCGGTAGCGCCGTCGATCGCCGGGTCGGTACACCCGCACGCCGCCGTTAGGGCTCTTGTGTTGGGTTGTGCCGCCAAAGATTTCGATGCGCGTCGTCGAGGCGGTCAAGGTGTGCAGGGCGAGTTTGATCTCTTCGAGTTCGTCGTGGGTGTGGCGCTCGCACATGGTAACCCGATGGGCCTCGAAGTCGTCGCGGTAGGAGAAGCGGCTGGTGAAGCGGAGTGGATTGGGGAAGCGGTCGTTCGCGAGGCTGGACCACAGCGTAGCGAAATCGTCTGGCTTCCAGGTCTATTCAGCCAACACACGGCCCACGACCGGACCCAACCCGGTCCCAAGCTCATGGCAAACCGGTGGTCCCTTCAGTATGGGACCACCCGTTTGCCACTGATGGGACTGTCGCGGGTTCTCGACGGTGTCCAACCTTCGGGTGATTGGAACCGGGGTGCGGTGAGGTAGCGGCTCCAGGTGGCTGCGGCCTCGGCGGCGCTTCGTGGTGGTGACGGGGTGATAGCCGAGGGCATCGGCGACGACCGGGCGGGCATCGGCTGGACATGCTGGCGCATGGCCGATGTCCGGCCCGGAACGTTCGAGACGCCAAGAGCTTTCAGCAGGCCGCCCATAGTCTCGGGGTGCATCGGTTGTCCGGCTCGCCGGCCAGGGAACAGCCAACGAGAATCGCGGTTGGTGGCGGTGTTCATGTTGGTGCGGTTGTCGATCCAGGCCAGCAGGATTTCCGCGACCGGTTCCGGGACCGGTGACGGAACGTGGATTCCCTTGCGGCGCTGAAGGAACGGGGCCCGGCGAAAGCCGGAGACCGGTGACGTAGAACACTGGTGACGTAGCGATGTTTGGAGCCTGCAGTATTCGTCATACTTCTTCTGACTTCTGCTGAGCTCGTGCGGCCAGGTAGTCGGTCCAGTCCCGTCTTGTCCGGTTGGCCCACGGCGCAGCTTCCCGGCTCCCGTACGGAACCTGGGGTACATCGTTCGCGTCTTGGCCGATGACTCCGGTTTGCGCCTAAGATTCGTCCGATGACGACTTCCAGCCATCGATCGGGCCGGGCTCCGCACGGTTCACCGATCGATATCGACGGTCCGCGAATTCCGTTGTACGCAAAGGAGTTTGCGAAGGACCCGCACAGCGCCTATCGAGCGATGCGTGAACAGTACGGGTCTCTGGTTCCGGTGGAGTTGGTGCCCAGCGTGCCTGCCACGCTGGTGATCGGCTACTACACTGCGGTGCAGATCTTCAGCGATCCGGAGCGGTTTCCGGCCGATCCGCGTACCTGGCAGCAGAACGTCGCTGCGGATTGCCCCGTGCTTCCGCTTATGCAGTGGCGGCCGAACGCACGGCGTAATGACGGCGTCGCACACGCCCGGTATCGGCAGGCCATCGTTGCGGGTCTCGCGGATGTCAATCCGTACAGCGTGCAAGGCACCGTGGAGCGGGTCGCTGTTCAGCTGATCAACTCGTTCTGCGAGGACGGATCCGCGGACCTGATCCGGCAGTACGTTTTTCCGCTCACGTTCGCCGTGCTGAATGCTCTGATGGGGTGCCCGACCGAGATCGCGCAGCGCGCCGCTGCCGGGATGGCGGCGATGTTCGAGGGCGTCGATGCGGAGCGCGGAGGCAAGGTTCTCATTGAGTCGTTGCTGGAGTTGATCGATCTCAAGCGCACCGAGCCCGGCGATGACGTGACGACCCGAATGATGCGGCACCCGACCGATCTGAACGAGTCCGAGATCGTGAATCAGGTGGCCACGCTCTACGGGGCAGGCATCGAACCGCTGCAGAACTTGATCGTCAATGCGCTGCGCGTCATCCTCACCGACGAACAGTTCGGGGACAGCGTCGTGGGCGGAAGCCTGTCGACCCGTGACGCTCTCGACGCAGTCTTGTTCAATGATCCGCCGATGGCCAACTTCTGTTTCACTTTCCCGAAGCAGCCGATCCTCATCGATGACTTCTGGTTGCCTGCCAACCAACCCGTCGTCATCAGTTTGGGGGGCTGCAGCACAGATCCGGTGATCGGCACGGACCAGCACACCGGCAATCGTTCTCACCTGGCCTTCGGCGGTGGGCCGCATTTGTGTCCGGCCAGTTCGCTGGCCTACCTGATCGCTCAGGACGCCATCGACCAGTTGCTCGACGGCTTGCCCGAGCTACGTCTGGGAGTGCCGGCCGCCGAGCTGACTTGGAGGACGGGCGCATTCCATCGTGCACTGACTGCCCTGCCCGTCGTCTTCCCGGCGTCGCCTCCGCTTACGTCGGCGTAGCCGTTATCCTCTGCGCAGCCGGGCGACGTTGGTGAGCCAGTCGTCGATGACCTGGTCGGCCAGGGTTTGATCGGTTCGCATGAGGCGGGTCAGTTCGAGCCCGAGAATAAGGGCCATCAGCGACTCGAATGCCGTACGCGCTGCTCCGGCATCGGGGATGCCCGCATGGCGGTGGAAAAGCGTCCGGAGTGCGGAGCCTAGTCTCTTCTCCGCCGGCAGCAGCGCGGCGCGCAGCTGCGGGTCGGTGCGGGAGGCGGCCCGCAGTTCGATGGCGGCCTGAAAGGGGGGCTGCCATCGCCGATCGGATCGCGTGCACCATCTGGTCCAGGGCCTCGGGTCCGTCGCCGAGGTCGGTAACGAGTTCACCGACATGGCGCAGGCGTATATCGGCGATGTGGTGGATCGCAGCGACGAGCAACTCCGATTTCGAGCCGAAATGGTGCAGCAGCGCACCCCGCGAGACCCCGGCCTCGTCCTGGATCCGTTGTGTTGTCGTGCCTGCGTAACCATGGTCGACCAGACATCTGATCGTGGCGTCCAGAAGGGCCTCATGCGTTCTCGCGTGTTGCTCTCTACGCGTCAGTCCTCTTGGTTCCAGGTTCACAACGGCCTGAGCTCGCCGTTGGCGATCTGATCGCGAAGCCGGAATTTCTGGACCTTGCCCAGGGCAGTCATCGGCCAGTTGTCGCCGACGAACCAGGACTTGGGGGTCTTATGCGGCGCGAGGCGTTCCCGCAGGTAGTCGTGCAGTTCGTCCGAGGCGGGGGGCTGCTGCGCCGGGTCGAGCCGGACGACGGCCGCCACACTTTCGCCCCACGCAGAGTCGGGCAGACCGAGCACGATCGCGTCGGTGATCGCGGGGTGCGCGGCCAAGATCTCCTCGATCTCGCGCGGATAGATGTTCTGCCCGCCACGAATGATCATGTCCTTCAGCCGTCCCGTGACGCGCACATACCCGCGTGCGTCCATGGTCCCGAGGTCGCCGGTGTGGAGCCGGCCGTCGGCATCGATCGTCTGCGCGGTCTCGGTCGGCATATCGAGATAGCCGATCATCTGCTGGTATCCGCGCGCGCAGATTTCGCCCTCGACCCCGATGGGCTGTACCGCGCCGGTACTGGGATCGCGGATGGATACTTCGACCTGGGGAAGCGGTTGACCCGCCGTGAACAGATTGTCGTCGCGGCTGTCCGTCGGGCGCGTCTGGCAGACGATCGGACCGAGTTCGGTCTGGCCGTAGACCGCGCTGGTCACGGCACCGCAGGCCTTCGCCCACCCATCGACCAAGGCGGGCGGGACCGCATCGCCTCCGGACATCACGACCTTCAGCGAACCGAGATCGAAACCGGCCAGCCCGGGATGCGCGAGCAGGGCGTGCAGCATGGCGGGCACGCCACCGAAGATCTCAGCGCGGTAATTCTGTATCGCCGCCAGCATCGTCGTCGGATCGAAGATCTCGGCGATGACCAGCGTGGCCCGCTGATGCACCGATCCCATCCCGGCCAGACCACAACCGGCGGTGTGGAACAGGGGCAGGGCGGTGGCGAACGTCGCCGCCCGCGCCTCAGTGCAGTGGTCGCGGACGAAAGCAGCATTGGTGACCATCGCCCGGTGCGAGAGCACCGCTGGTTTCGCGCGACCGGTGGTGCCCGAGGTGAACTGGATCTGGGTGGCGGACCAGGGATCGACAACCGGCAACTCGGCCCGCTTAGCGGTACAGCGCACCTCTTCGAGCCAACCCCCCAGGGCGGTGGCCTCGCGCACCACGGGCACCGCGGGAAGTACGGTTCGGACCAGCGCAGCCATATCGGAACCACGAAAGCTGTCGACGAAGAAGATGCCGACCGCGTGTGACCTGTCGAGGGCGTACTCGAGTTCGGGTCCGCGCAGTGCGGGATTGGTGGTCACGAGCACCAGTCCGCTGAGTGCGGCCGCGTACTGGAGCACGATCCATTCGGGGACATTCGGCGCCCATACCGCGACGTGTTCGCCCGGCCGGAAACGGTCGAGCAGCCAGGCGGCCGCACGCTCGGCATCGTCGCACAACTCTGCGTAGGTCCAGGTGCGGGCTTGGCGTTCCGGAGCAACCGATACTAGAGCGAGCCTGTTCGGGACCTCGGCGGCGGCCTGCTGCAAGAGTTCGCCCACGGGGATATCGAGGACAGGCCGGCTGGTATCCGCTGGCCACGAGGATTTGGTGAGCACCGTTATCGGCTCGCATCCGCCGCGGCCGCCTTCTCGTCGAGTTCTCGTTTCATTCGGCCGATTTCGTCCTCGGTGGGGATGTCGCCTCCGCCGTCGGGAATGAAACGGCCGCTGTCGCGCCACTGGACCGCGGTGCCGAAGCCGTGTTTCTGTGCGAAGTCGACGAACCAGCGACCTTCCGGGGAATGCCGGGTTATGCCGTCGAACAACACGGCGAGATTCTGGGTTGTCTGTAGGCCCATGTTGTCGTAGGCCTGATTGATCATCATCTTCTGCATGACCAGCTGGTTGATCGGGATGCCTGCCATACGATCGACGAGTTTTTCGACCGCGGCGTCAAGTTCGGCTGCGGGAACGGCGTCGATGACCAGCCCCCACTCCCGGGCCCGGACACCGTTGATGGTGTCGCCGGTGAGCAGCATGCGTTTGGCACGTTCGGCGCCGAGACGATAGACCCACATCGCGGTTGTCGGACACCCCCACACACGTGCGGGCATGTATCCGATCTCGGCGTCCTCGGCCATCACAACCAGATCGCAGGAAAGAGCGATATCGCTGCCACCCGCAACGGCGTACCCGTGAACCTTGGCGACAGTCGGCTTCGCCGATCGCCAGAGTGAGAAGAAGTGGTCGGTGTTGGCCTTCATCATCCGGAAGTCCTTGATCGGATCCCACACCGTGCCTTGGTGTTCCGCGCCGCCTTCGGCATAGAGCTTCAGGTCGTAGCCCGCGCAGAACGCACGCCCTGCTCCCTGGATCACAATGACGCGCACCGAATCGTCGGTATTCGCCTCGGCAACCGCGTCCTCGATCTCTCGGGCCATGTCGGCGGTGATCGCGTTCAGCCTGTCCGGGCGGTTCAAAGTGAGGTAAGCACGATACTCACGCACTTCGTAGTCGACGGTGTCTCCGATGAAAGTCATGTCGGCGTCCTAACCTCGGCAGCGATGGTGCCGAAACGTTTTCACAGTACATTTGGACTGTCAATGGATCTATCCCTGTAGCAACTGGGTTTGTGCGGTTTGCTCGGCATCGGTTCGTGCTCCCGTTCGTCCTGTGGATAAGGAAGGCTGGGAGCGCTTTTTGAAGATTCGGCCGGACAGCGTCGAGGGCGATGCGGAGGATCACGGCGAACTCATCCGGGCTGTACTGAATCCCCCCGGGTTCCGTGCACACCCGGTTATCTGTCACCAGCCGGTTGCTCGGCGTGGTGTGCCCCGGTCACCACCAGATCGGACGTTCGGCATCACTCGGCCGGTGGCATCCAGGCCAGCTGAATCAGGCCCTCGCAATTGCGCGTGACGTAGGTGCCACGACCAGGCGGTTTGATACCGGGTCGGGTGGTGCCGAAGAGCACGCCTTCGTCCTTATTGCAGCTCATGACTAGAGCGGCTGAACCGAGATCCTTCATGCGCGCCACCGTCGCTTCGTACATGGCCCGGCTGGCACCACCGGAGCGGCGCGCGATGATCACATGGAAACCGAGGTCACGCGCTAACGGCAGGTGGTCGACCAGCGCCGACATCGGGTTGCCGCTGGAGGATGCCACCAGGTCGTAGTCATCGACGATGACGTACAGTTCCGGGCCACGCCACCACGAGCGGTCACGCAACTGCTGCGGCGTGACGTCGGGTCCCGGCGTCCGCTGCGCGACATAGGCGGCGAGATCGGCCATGTACTGGGTGAATTGCGGTGCGGTGGAACCATATCCGGCGAGGTACCCGTCGGGCACGTGTCCCAGCATGGTCCGTCGGTAGTCGCCGAGGATGAAACGCGCCTGATCCGGTGTATTCGAGGCCGCGATGCTCTCGATGATCGACCGGAGCAATGTCGTCTTACCGCTCTCGGTATCACCGAGGACGATGAAGTGCGGGCTCTCGTTGAAGTCGAGGTAGACCGGCGCCAGCTCGGATTCATTGACACCGAGCGGAATTCGCATGCACTTGACTTCCGGGTCGACCTGCGCGGGCCAGTTCCCCGCGAGCTGCAGCAACTGCTCGCGCGGAAGCATTTCCGGAAGCATGCGGACCGCCGGTGCAGGCCGTCCCGGTGTCAAGCGGGCGATCGTCGCGACCGCATCGGAGACAGACTGCCCCGGGGTGGCCTGATCGGCACCCCCGTCGATCCGTGGCAGGCCGGTCAGCATATGCAGGCATTCGGGTGTCATACCGCGTCCCGGCCGCCCCAGCGGAACCAGCTGAGCGAACTTGCGGCCCAGCTCCGAATCCATCGGGTCACCGAGCCTGAGCTCGATAGAGGTGCCGATCTGGTCTTTGAGAGCGGGTCGAGCCTCCGCCCAGCGGGCGAGGGCGATGACCACGTGGACGCCGTAGGACAGGCCCTGGACCGCGAGGTTCATGATGGGCTGCTCGAGTGCATCGAAGTCATGGCGGATCGAGCCGAAGCCGTCGATGACCAGGAAGACATCGCCGAACGGATCCTCATGGGCCCCAGCGGCTCCGGGGCTGCTGGCCGGGTCCAAGGCGCGCAGGCGGCGGAATTCGGTCATCGATTCGATGCCGAGTTGCCGGAACCGCGCCTCACGCTGGCGGACGATGGTGGTCATTTCGGCAATGGTGCGGCGCACCTTGTCCTCATCCAAGCGGCTGGCCACCGAACCCACGTGCGGCAGACCCTCGAGACTGGCCAGGGTGCCACCACCGAAGTCGAGGCAGTAGAACTGCACCTGTTCGGCGGTGTGGGTGAGGGACAGTGCCATGATCATGGTGCGCAGGGCCGTGGACTTACCCGACCGCGGGCCGCCGACGACCGCGACATTGCCTCGTGAACCCGACAGGTCAACGACGAAGGGATCACGGCGCTGGTCGTAGGGGCGGTCGACGATGCCCATGGGGGCACGCAGGGTAGCGACGGCGGAGTATTCGCCGGTCAGCACGCTGCGCGGGATGAGCTGGTCGAGGGTCGGGGCCTCGTCCAGGGGCGGCAGCCATACCGCACGTGCCGGTGGCGCGCCCCCCTGCAGTTGTGCGACCAACGCCTCTTGGAGAGTCCGCTGGACGGTCGCGCCGGTGTCCTTTCCGAATTCGCCACGCTCTGGTCGCGACACGTGCGCGGCTCGAAGGCGAACCAACTCGGATTGGTCACATCTCAGGTACGCATGTCCCGGCGTGCTCGGCAGATGATGCGCATCCGGCACGCCCAATACCGCGCGCGATTCATTGGCCGAATAGGTCCGCAAGGCGATCCGATAAGAGAGGTACGACTCGAGCCCACCAAGCCGATATCCGTCGACTCGTTGCGTTGCCAGCATCATATGCACCCCGACCGAACGACCGAGTCGTCCGATCATGACTAGCACTTCCGTGAATCCTGGTCGCTGTGTAATGAGTTCGGTGAACTCATCCACCATGACGAGCAACAGTGGCAGGGGATCGAGCTCGGCACCCGCCGCACGCGCCGCCTCGTAGTCGACGGTGTTCGCGAAGTTCCCCGTCGAACGCAGCAACTCCTGCCGTCGCCCGACTTCACCCTCGATCGTCTCGACAAGACGATCGATCAGCGGAAGATCGACCTCCAGATTCGGGACAATCGCCGAAACATGTGGCAGCGCGGCAAACCCGTCGAACGCATCGCCACCTTTCGCGGAAATCAGTAGGAAGTTGAGCGCATCGGGCGGGTGGTTGAGCGCCAGACCAGTGACAATATTCTTCAACAACGTCGACTTACCCGATCCTGTGGCACCCACCACCAGACCGTGTCGCCCCATACCTCCCTCTGCGGGCTTCAGATCCAGCTCGACGGTTTCGCCCGTAGGTGTCACACCGATCGCGACGCGCAGCCGCTCCCGCCCCACCTTCGGCCGCCATGCCACATCGAGATCGACCCGGTCGTTCACATCCAGCCCGAACAGGTCGGCGAAGTCGACCTCACCCTCGAACGGCGAACGCCGCACCTCCGGACCGCCGACTGCGGTTCGGGCGCCGACAACCCGGCCCACCAGTTCGCCCGCGCCATCGGTCATCTCCATGCCCACCGAATCCGGTTGCAGCTCACGCAGATCCGGCATGGCTATGCGGAATGGCCGCTGCCCGTATAGCGCCCAGCCAGGCCCCTCGGGTAGACGCGCGGCACGCTCGGGATTGAGCCGCGATTCCACCGGTCGATGCAGCCGGAGTTCGATATGCGCGGGCAGCAGATCGGCCAACCAGTCCGGTATTTCGGTCCAGTCGCGAGCCGTCGCGACCAGATGCACGCCATATTCCGGCCCCGCACTCGCCACCTGTTTGATCCTGCTGTCGAGTTCGGCGATGTGCTCACGAAAGTCACCCCACCGATCGATCAGCAGGAATACATCGGCGACGGGTCCGTCGGTTAGCAGCGGCCGGGCCGCACGCAAGCTGGCAGGTGAATCGATATTGTTGTCGCGGTAGAGCTTTTTGCGAGTGCGGATCTCGGCGGCGACCTTCTCCAGCAGCATCAGCACCTGCTCGGGTTCGTCATCGCTTGCCACATCGGCGAAATGCGGCAGTGCGCTCATCGACCCCAGGCGGTTACTGGACTCCAGCACATAGATCTGCACTTCGTCCGGGGTATGCGTGAGCGCGAGTGATCCGGCGAGTGTGCGCAGCATTGTACTCTTCCCAGCCCCGGCACGGCCGATGACCAGCAGGTTCCCATCGGCACCCGCCAGATCCAGCCAGACCGTCTCCCCCTCTGCGCCGTCCGCGCGCCGCTCCAGACCGATCGGCACCTTCAGTCCGCCGGTCCCCCACCAGTTCCCGGCACGCAGACCCGCCACCGGATCTCGTTCGAGCCGGCCGAGCAATTCGCCGAGTTGGACTCGATCGCCCGCCTCGAGGATGCTGGAGTACTTCCGCCGGACCCGTGCGATGTACACCTCGTCCTTGAACACCCCGTAATGATTCGGTGTCTGCCTGCTCGTGCGGGCCCGCACATCGGCGCTGACATAGGTCCACAGATCGTGCGCTCCGATGAGTCCGCTGCCGTTATCGGCCAGGCCGGTGCCGATCCCCTTCACCAGCGCCGAAGTGAAGACCGACAGCGGGGCGGACTGATCCGCACTCGCCCGTCCGTCCTCGGCGGTCTCGATCGCACTGGACGCGGTCAGCACGCAAATGCCGTCTCCCGCAGAGAGTTCGCGGCCGATATCGTCGATATTCGGCGCGGACTTGACCACATCCGGGCCGAGGAACGCGCCACTGTAGCAGCAGTCCAGCAGAATGATCTTCGCCGCCGCGGCCGATTCCCTGATCAATTCCCGAATGAACGTCGAGGACACCGCCGTACTGCTGACCAACTGCGGATCGGTATTGCTGGTCGCCAGATACAGATTCTGCCTGGTTCGCAAGCCATGACCGGAGAAGTAGAAGAGGATGACATCCTCCGGCTCGGCCCCGCGGAACAACCGCTCGATGCTGCGTTCGATCTCGGCCTTGGACTCGTTGATCAAGAGCTCGGTCGGCCGGAAACCTCCGATCTCCGGGTCGCGCAGCAACTCTCGTAATTGATCGGCATCGGTGACCGGCGCGTAGAGCCGAGGCAGGCCCGTGAAGTGGTAGGTGTCGTTGGCGACGAACAGCGCCAACCGGCGTCCGGTCGGACTACTCATTGTCGAGCAGATCGCGAAGCTGATCGACGATCTTGTCGACCTGCCCGTCGCTCGCCCGGGCGATGGTGACCTCCCGGTCGCCATTTCTTACCGTGACAGAACCGGCCCTGGTGCGGTCGAGAAACCTAATCACGATGTCCCGTATCGCCCATGCCGCGGTGCCGATCGCACCGCCGGAGGCCACCAGCTGGCCGACCTGCTCAAGCGTCCCGGATTTCACACCATCGCCCGCGGCCGCCGTCGCACGACGTACGACCAGACCCCTGATCTCGCGCAGATCGGCCTGTAGCTCATCGGCCAGTTCGTCGAGCCACTCGGCATCTCGTCGACCGCCGGAATTGATAACCAGCACAACATCGGCCATGGCCCGCCGCCCCTCCTGTCGACTCACGCGCACGGTGGTCCAACAACTCTAGCCAGATATCCGACCGGAAAGGCGAAAAGGGGCGGCCTCATCTGGAGACCGCCCCTGTTCGGACAGCGACTACAGCATGCAGGAGACGCAGCCTTCGACTTCGGTTCCCTCCAATGCCATTTGGCGCAGGCGGATGTAATAGAGAGTCTTGATGCCCTTGCGCCAGGCGTAGATTTGGGCGCGGTTGAGGTCGCGGGTGGTGGCGGTGTCTTTGAAGAAGAGGGTCAACGACAAGCCCTGGTCCACGTGTTGGGTGGCGGCGGCGTAGGTGTCGATGATCTTCTCGTAGCCGATTTCGTAGGCGTCGTCGTAGTACTCGAGGTTGTCGTTGTCGAGGTAGGGCGCCGGGTAGTAGACGCGGCCGATCTTGCCTTCCTTGCGGATCTCGATCTTCGACGCCACCGGGTGTATGGAGCTGGTGGAGTGGTTGATGTAGGAGATCGAGCCGGTCGGCGGCACCGCCTGCAGGTTCTGGTTGTAGATGCCGTGCTCCATGACCGAGGACTTCAGCTCACGCCAGTCGTCCTGGGTCGGGATGTGTACTCCGGCGTCGGCGAAAAGCTGCGCCACCCGTTCGGTCTTCGGCTCCCACACCTGCTCGGTGTACTTGTCGAAGTACTCCCCCGACGCGTACTTCGATTCAGGGAACCCGCCGAAGTAGCTGCCGCGCTCCTTCGCGATCAGGTTCGAAGCCCGAATCGCGTGGTACACAACGGTATAGAAGTAGATGTTGGTGAAGTCGATGCCCTCGTCGGAGCCGTAGTGCACCCGCTCACGCGCGAGGTATCCGTGCAGGTTCATCTGCCCGAGGCCGATGGCGTGCGAGGAGTTGTTGCCCTGCTCGATCGACGGCACCGAGTAGATGTGCGTCTGATCCGACACTGCGGTCAGCGCTCGGATCGAGGTCTCGATGGTCTGCGCGAAGTCGGGTGAATCCATCGTCTTGGCGATGTTCAGCGAACCGAGGTTGCACGAAATGTCCTTGCCCACCTCGGCGTAGGACAGATCGTCGTTGAACAGCGACGGCGTGGAGACCTGCAGGATCTCCGAGCACAGGTTCGAGTGGGTGATCTTGCCTGCGATCGGGTTGGCCCGGTTCACCGTGTCCTCGAACATGATGTACGGGTAACCGGATTCGAACTGCAGCTCGGCGATGGTCTGGAAGAACTCGCGCGCCTTGATCTTCGAGTTGCGGATGCGCTTGTCGTCGACCATCTCGTAGTACTTCTCGGTGACATCGATATCGGCGAAAGGCTTGCCGTAGATGCGTTCCACGTCATACGGCGAGAACAGGTACATGTCCTCGTTCTTCTTCGCCAGCTCGAAGGTGATGTTGCGACTTCGCTCCACGCCCAAGACGGGGTTCCGGTAGCAACGGCGGAAAATCCAACGGATTTGCCCGGTTTGCCACGGGTAACGGCCTGTTACCCGGTCGCGACGCCAGAACCGACCTGCGGCAACACCTCTGGCCTAGCCCGAGTTTCCGGGTTATGGACTAGAGCAGACTCAATACCGTTGTAGTGCTTCACTATTGGGTCAATATTGCGTATTACCCAGTTGTCGTCGGCCCCCTTGTGTCAATCGGAGCGGAACAGGTACCGTTCCTGGGTCGCCACCTGGGCAAATAGGAAGTCGCGACAGTTGGAGGCTGACCTGCGCCAACGCCGGTCTGGGTAATACAGCCGCCATCGACTGAAAGGGGTGCTGACCAGCACGAACAGCACTGGTCAGCGACCTAACCCGGAAACTCCCGCTAGTGCGCGAGACCCTGCTATCTGCGGCACGCCCGGGCCCTGACCAGGGGATACGTCCATATCCGTTGTTTTTTGCGCCGAAGCTACCGGGACCCCCACTCACGCCGACATGAAATCACCGGCCGGACAAGCTGATTCCGCTGGTCGGCTTAGCGCCACTTTCCTCGCGGATGCTAACCCCCGAGGTGGACTGGTTGCGTCGGTGCGCGGACTGGCTGGCCCAACTGGATGCGGCGGGTATCCGCCCGCGGTCAACCTGCGCCCGGCCGCAGACTGGCCCGTCACGGCCCACGTCGCTGTCTATCTCGCGCGTGTGCGGGCGGTGTTGGAGCGCATCGCCGCCGACGTGGATGAACTGGCCCGTGCCCGCCGGGTCCGCTGACCTGGACACCGCGGCGGTGCTGCCCGATGGGCGCGCAGAGCACCGCCGTCGCTTGGCCGAGTTGGATCTGGGCTTCCGCGACTTCTGCACCCGCCAACGCCTGCCCGCCTCGTCCACGCTGCAGCTGGAACGGGCTTGGGACGCCTGGCAGACCGAGCGGCACCAGCGTGGCGAGATCAACCAGCGGCCTGGCTACACCGACAACCCATTCCGCCCACGCTGACCACCGGTGCGACAGACCGTCGAAAGCGTGGAGCCGGACTTCTTGCGGTCATTGCCGGCGGCGATGTCGAGGGCGAAGGTGCGGGCGCCGGAGTCGTAGCGGGGTGATCGAATGGCGTGCTGGCACACTGGCTATGCAGATATTTCGCGCCGTTTCTACCGGAACCCCCACCTCACCGAAGCGCAACCTGACGCCATGTCGGCTGCCAGGTAGAAGGGCTGGCAGCCGACAGCTGTTGCATTCCATTGATACACAAGGTAATTCAGTACCTTGACCACGTCGGACGGGCGGGCTGGCCGACTCCCGTACCGGGCGAATGGACCGTCGGTCTCCAGCAGAACTCGCTCAGCCGGAAGATGCGGGAGCAGCGCGATCGTCTTCTTCGATCTGATCATGGCAGGGCCACCACCACATCCGCATCGAGTAGTTTGCGGGGGTGGTTGCTCGCGGCCACCCACGACAGCGTCGCCGAACTCAACCTGACGCCGCGTCGATCACCGCCCGCGACCAGTCGATCAAACCTTCACCGCCCAGCTTCTTCGTCCAGCACGGTGTGGTGTAGCCGCCGCCACACACCGGCCTCGGTCCACACCGAGAACCGGCGATGCGCTGCTCTCGGACTTGCGGACCGGCCTGTTACCGCGACGGTGCGGCGGAGCTGTGCTCATCGATGTCGAAGAGTTCGCCAATCAGTCCGCCGAGGAAGCGCCGGTGTTGTGAGGAGATTTCGGCTGCGGCATCGCTGTCGCCTGCCGCACACAACCTGATCAGGTTGTTGTGGTGCTCGAGAGCGTCCTGCCAGCCGCGCAGGCTGGAGAACTTGCGATAGTAGATCCGGTGGATCTGCGGGTGAACCTGCTGGATGAGCCGCTTGAGCAGGGGATTACCGGCGGCATCGACGATCACGCCGTGCAGGATGTCGTCGGCGGCGAGCGCTGCACCGATATTGTCGGCCTTGATCGCCTGCGCGAGATCGTCATTGGCGGTGCGCATGAGAGCGATCATGTCGGCAGTGAGGTTGGGGACCCCGGTCCTGACGGCCAGCTGGTCCAATACCTCCAGGACAGCCAACGTCGATTCGACGTCCGCGCGGTCCAGCGGAGTGATTCGGGTAAATGCGGCGGGTTTGGCCTCGACCAGTCCAGTGTCGATCAGCCGAGCCAGGGCCTCACGAACCGGGGTCCGGCTCAGGCCCAACTGGTCGGCCAGATCACTGTCACGAACCTTCGATCCAGGGGCGAGCTCACCGGTGACAATCGCGTCGCAGATCCGATCGAACGCGACATCGCTCATGCGTCGCCGCTCCACCCGGTCACCCAACATATTGGATACTGTACGTCCGGCAAACCCTCGAGGTACGCAGGGGATCGAGTGACGCACATCCAATATATTGGATGTGGTGTACTGTTCGACGCGCGTACCGAATCGAATACGCGCAGCGGGACAGCTGAGCGAGATTCGGATCCGGTCATCCGGTACAGCACCGGCATTCCGGATCCAGCACTGCCGAGAGGAAAGAAGACCGAATGACCCGTACGTCCTCGCCACAGACCGTCGCAGTCCCGGCGATCCACGCTCGCTCCTGGCTTCTGGTCCCGGGTTCGCGCCCGGATCGGTTCGACGACGCCATGAATTCGGCAGCCGACGCCGTAATTTTCGATCTCGAGGACGGTGTGATCCCGTCCGCGAAAGGTGCAGCCCGCGAGCATGTCACCGAATTCCTCGAGGCCGGCGGCGCCGGGTGGGTGCGCATCAACAACGTCACCACCGCGGACTGGAGCATCGATCTCGCGGCGCTTGGCAACATTGCCGGTCTGAGCGGCGTGATGCTCGCCAAGACCGAGTCCGCGGAGCAGGTCGATCGCACAGCCGCCGAACTCCCCGGCATCCCGGTTCTCGCCCTGGTCGAGTCGGCACGGGGCATCGAATTCGCCTTCGATATCGCTTCGGCCGATGCCACGATCCGATTGGCCTTCGGCACAGGCGATTTCCGCCGCGATACCCACGTCAGCGCGGACGCCCTGGCCTATGCGCGCAGCCGTCTCGTCGTCGCCAGCCGAGCTGCCGACATCGCGGGGCCGATCGATGGACCATGCGTCACCGGCCCGACGGAACTGCCGTCGGAGCTGGCGGTGACGAAGTCGATGGGGATGAGCGGGAAGCTCTGCATGCACGCCCGCGATACCGCGGTCGTCAACCGTGCGCTGAGCCCGCAACCCGATGAGGTCGCCTGGGCGGCGGAAATCATCGAACGACTCGGGGCCGCGGGCGAGAACGTCGCCGACGGTAGCGATCTGCCCAAGCTCGCCCGCGCCCACCGAATCAACCATATGGCCGGCGTCTTCTCCAGAACTTGATCAGCGCGGAGTTGGCGTGCCCGTCCCGGCTGGGGTCGGTTGAGCGGCGTGGGTACCGCGCTGCCGAGTCGGAATCCGGTCGCCACCTCCAACAGCTCGGCGGTGAGTTCTTTCGAGCACCAGCGGGATGGCCAGACTGAAGGTCGGGGCCGCGTCGTTCCAGGGCATGCTCTCCGCCCGCAACCTGATGGCGATCTAGGAGACGATAGCTTCGAACAGTCGCGAAGACTCGGCTAGACGCGACACCCTCAATCCCACGAGCCATTCGATCCAGACAAACCTTCGGTTACCCTGCCGCCGCACTGTCCCAACGAGCGGGCTGCTTGATTGCGGTCGGTTCATAGCTGGTAATCGGCTTCTATCACCAAATGCCCGACGGAAAACCGCAGGTCAGCCCCGTTCCCATGTTCACAGTGCCCCGCCGAGGGCGCGGACCTGGGACGGGCACACACCAGCGCATCGAGCGGGTGCGACGGTCAGCACCCCGCTCGATATCCGAGAGGTTGACCCCGAGTGCGGTTTTCGTTCGGCGATGGTGTCACTCGATTCCCTCGCAGCGTCCGAACTTCGCCGACTACCGAGGACCTCCATCGGCGATCAGTCGCACAGCACCCTTGCTGGCGAGGAGATCTCGCGCGGCGCGGCGGCCAGTAGCGAGCAGCAACAGCGCGGCGACGGGTCCTTCGATGGCGAGCCCGTCGCCAGCAGTCCATCCCACATCAGTTGCCGCGAGGCGATACCCGGTCAACTTCTTGCGGGCATCGAACGGAGCACCCATAGTCCAGACTCGTTCGAGAGCCAATCGTGCAGCGTCGATAGGCATTTCGCGGGCGATGCCGAGTGGAACCGCGATGTCTCGGCCGTGCACGAGCAAATCCATCAGCCGGTCGGCAGGGGTGGTGCCGACCACAGTCGGCCGATCCCAAACTCCGGGTAACTCCCGCGAATTGAGCCGAATCCCAAGTGCGTCTCTGCAGTTGGAACACTGCCGTTGCCAAGATCTCCTTACCGATGATTTCCTGATTTCCTTAGCTTGTCTTTAACCTCTGGCGGCGCGCCGATGGTGCGCTCAACCGGGGTCATTGTGGGCTTCTGATGCCGAAAATGTTGGTGTTGTGGATGTTTCGTTCGCATCAACAGCGCGTCGGCGTGACATGAGGCGGCCACCGCCGCCCTCCGAAAGGCGATCGCCGATTTGTCACTGGAGCTGCATCAGGCACACGAGGAACTCGCCGAGATGGGCAACGTGACCCGACTCCCGACAGTTCACTCCCACGATTCATAGACCCCCCTCTGCTATCCGCCGTTTGTGTCGGACCAACTGTTTACTGTTGCGAGCGCAGCCGAGCCGTCCAAGGAGCGCAGATGAGCACAAGACCGCAAACAACACCGATCCTTTTTCTCAGCGGTGCCGGGCTTCCAGCCTGGATCTGGGACGACGTTCGAGCGTCCCTGCCCGTCGAATCGGTAGTCGCTGTCTACCCGAAGCGGGGCGACGCGACCCTCCACGACTACGCCGACACCGCTCTGGCACAGGCACCCGACGGGCCATTCACGATCGTGGCTCACTCGATCGGCGGCGTCGTGGCCAGCGAGATCACGGCGATCGCACCTGAGCGCGTCGACGGCCTGCTCGGCGTCGCCGCTTCGGTGCCCGCCGCCGGAACGTCATTCCTCGGCGCACTGCCTGCGCCACAACGCTTTGTCGTCGGCCTGATCATGCGGCTCGCCGGAACCCGACCTCCCGAGAAGATGATTCGCTCCGGGTTATGCGCGGGGCTCGGCGACGCCGATATCGCGCGCATCGTTTCGGACTTTGAACCGGAATCGCAGCGCCTCTATCGAGACGGCGTGTCGCCGCGCACACTTCCGGCCCGCAGCGGATACGTAATGACCACGATCGACCGGGGGTTCCCCATCGCGTCGCAACGAAAGTATGCCGCCGAGCTCAACCCAAAATTCCGCCGAGAGGTGCCGACCGGGCACCTGCCGATGCTGCAGGATTCAGCGTCACTGACGCAAATCCTCCAAGAGTTCGCGGCCGGGGCCTGAACCCTGCCGCAAACTTCTGTCGCTGGATTCGAGCAGCATACCCATCCGACAGATCCAATTCCGACACTCGGCTTGCCTAGTGAAGGATCTGTACGCCGCGATCCGCCGTGATTCGCGGGCCGGGATGTCGGGTCGTGAGGGACTGGTCGGCGCTCGCCGAGTGGGCGACTCCGTGGGTGCTGTTGTCGGACACGTCCCCGCGTCCCAACGCCACTCCAGCAGGCGATCCGCGAGTACGGGAGCATCCGCAACGTGCCCTGGGACGTGTACGCGAAACTGTGCGGGATCGAAGACGACGCACTCGTGATGACGATCGACCGTACAGGCCGCGACACCGACGAGGCGCGTGAACGTAACTCTGGCTCGATGGGAGTCACTCCCACCGAGCCAGGGGCCTTACTACTTGCACGCGCTACGAAGCTTGGTCGGCTAGAACAGCGCGAGTAGCAGCTACCCAACCAGCCTAACACCTACCGGCGTTTCTCACGCATGATGTCTTCCGACCTGGCCGCGCGACCGTACTTCGGCCAGTCCGATCCGCAATCAGGAGATGGTCGACCTCGGCGCCGATGTGTGTGTCGGGTTCCCGATCGGTGAGGAATGGCACAATCAGCCCGCACAAACCACCCGACTTGCCGCCAAGCCCAACCGCTCAACTGCGCGGCATTGGGGTTAACCCCGAGTGCGGTTTTCGCTGCTGAGCAACCATGCCTGCTTTTCGAGCACATTGATGACGGCGTGCAGTAGGTCCGCCGTGGACGGATCTTCGGCATCGGTGTCGTCGTGCACCGGGCGCAGGGTCGCCACGGCCGCGCGAATCTGAGCGGTGACCAGGTCCGCGACGACGGTGGTGTCTTGTTCACCGGCCGGAAGGACCGGCAGCGCAGTGGTCGATGCGACCGTCTGTGGCCGACCGTCGGGAACGGCGTCCAGGCGCACATGCGATCGGCGATGGTGTCACTCGATTCCCTCGCAGCGTCCGAACTTCGCCGACTACCGAGGACCTCCATCGGCGATCAGTCGCACAGCACCCTTGCTGGCGAGGAGATCTCGCGCGGCGCGGCGGCCAGTAGCGAGCAGCAACAGCGCGGCGACGGGTCCTTCGATGGCGAGCCCGTCGCCAGCAGTCCATCCCACATCAGTTGCCGCGAGGCGATACCCGGTCAACTTCTTGCGGGCATCGAACGGAGCACCCATAGTCCAGACTCGTTCGAGAGCCAATCGTGCAGCGTCGATAGGCATTTCGCGGGCGATGCCGAGTGGAACCGCGATGTCTCGGCCGTGCACGAGCAAATCCATCAGCCGGTCGGCAGGGGTGGTGCCGACCACAGTCGAGCGAAGGCCGATGCTGTCGCGTAGCTCGCTGAGCAGCTGCGCTGTCGTCGTGTTCTCGGCGTGGCGGATAGCGGTGTCTCGGATTGCTCGGTCCAGGTTCCCGCGAGCGCGAATCAGGTTGACGAGAATCCAGCCCACGCTGGGGCGTGCGGACACAGCGCCCACGACTCGCTCGTGGGGTTCTGGCGACACATGCTCACCCCCATACCGCCGGAAATGTTCGACGGGTTCATCGCGATGAACGTGCCGGACCTGCCGCACGATCCGGCACCACACCAAGTCGTGGCCTACGCCGAACTCGCCACACTCATCACCGATCCCGCGCTTCGCGCCGTGATCTCACGCCAGCTGTGGCGATCCAACCAGACACGGATCCGCCACAAGCAAGCGCTCCTCACCGGAGTCGCCCAAGCATACGAGTCCGCCAGCCACCTCCTCCTCGCCCATGAGCAGCCTCGGCCCGGCCCCGAACTCGACCAATTCGTCGACGCCCACGCCACCGCCCGAGGCGAACGCGACACGCCACAGTTCCGACAGCAACTCCTGGTCGGCGCCGCCGACACCGACTACCGCATCCGCTAATACTGGAGCCTCACTGGCGAGTTCACCGGCACCCCCACAGTCGGTGCTGCTGCCGACTGGCTGTACGAGGCGCTCAAACGATCCGCCACCCCGGCATCCGCGCTCACATCATGACCGCACCGTCGGGTCTTCGCCGCGCGCAGGTACGCGTCGCGCGTCGCGCGGGACGGGGTGGTCTGGATACAGAGTCATCACAGTGTTGAGCGAGACGACCGCGCCGAACCAGAACATCGCGACGGCCGCGCCAAGGGTGTAACCGCGCGCGGCCACCAGCGCGGGCAAGCAGCACCGGGGTACCGCCGGATCGCGCGTAGCGGCGCTCCCACCACCAGAACACCACCAGCATGGCCAGCGATCCCGCGACAAAGACCACCGTCCGGCCGCTCCCAGCCGACGACACCATCGGCAGCAGCAACAGCAGAGTCGCCGCCGCGAGAACTACGAGGCCTACGACGTCGAACCTGACAGCGGCGCGCACCGATTGGTCTCGCCGCAGCAGCACCGCGCCGCCGACAAGGGTGAGCAGTGCGAACGGCACGTTCAGCAGCAGCACCAGCCGCCAGCCCAGGTCCGGTTCGGCGGCCCCCTGGATCGTGCCCGCCGCGATCGGCCCGACCACCCCGGCGAGCCCGCCCGCGACACCGTAAGCCGCGAATGCCTTCGCCCGGCCGACACCGGTATATCGGTCGGAGATGATGCCGAGCCGGTCGTCGAAGGTGTGCATGCAGCCTTCAATTCCCCTCGCCCACAGGGTATTTCCCATGGCTCGAGCTGATCCCAACCGTTGACACCACCCGCGCCGAGCGGGAATCGTGCCGTGCGGGAGCCACCGGATACCGCGTGGCCACGCGGTATCCGGCTTCGGGACGATCATGCCGGGCGGCCAGGCCGTCGTATGGCGAAGCCTCCGAATCACGGGCAGCGCAACCGTCGAGTGGTTCCCGCGTTGAAGGACACAACATTCGCGCATGCACAGAAACGGGAGACGATGGTACCGAACCGACTGCATCTCGGCGTTGCGCTCGACGGAGCGGGCTGGCATCCAGCCGCGTGGCGGGAGCCGAACTCCCGGCCCGCACCGAGACCGTCGTCACCGCGCTCGTGCCAGTGAGCGAGCGTACCCGCAGCGCAGGCCCGCTCGAGCTCAGCGCCGTAGCCGGCAGCCGGACGGCGGGGGTCCGGCTCGACGACGTGTTCGTCCCCGACGAGCACGTGCTCGCTGCCCAATCGCTGGCGGAGGCACGATTCATCGACATCGGCACGGCCAGCGATGCTCGCGGTCATCACTTCGGTCTCGTGGAGACCGTCCTGGGTGAATTGGAGCAGACAGGGCGCGCTCCGCCCTCTTCGTCCTGGTCCAGGGACAGACCACCGACATTCGCCGAGCGCAACTCGCCCAGCTCGCCCGCTGATCACTACCACCGAACAGGAATCACCTCGATGAGTCTCGAATTCCTCTGGTACATCCCCAACGAGGTCACGCCCGGACACCGTGGCGACGCCGTCACAGCCGACCACAACCGCCTGGAAACCCTGACCACCCAGGCGAAGGCTCTCGAGGAGCACGGCTGGAAGGGCGCGTTGCTCGGCACCGGTTGGGGTCGCCCGGACACACTCACCGTCGCCACGGCGCTCGCCGCAAGGACGACGACCTTCGAGCCGCTCATCGCGATCCGGCCCGGCTACTGGCGGCCGGCTCATTTCGCGTCCGCCGCGGCGACCCTCGATCATCTGACGGGTGGCCGGGTCCGGGTCAACATCGTGTCCGGGAAGGACAACCTAGGAGCGTTCGGAGACAGCGAGGGCGACCCGGCTCATCGTTACGCCCGCACCAAGGAATTCATCCAGCTCGTCCGAAAGCTGTGGACCGAGGAGAAAGTCACCTACCGGGGTGAGCACTTCCAGGTCACCGATTCCACGGTCGTGCCCCGGATCGCGCCACGCGGGGACCGGCTGCACCCGAAGCTCTACTTCGGCGGCGCGTCCGAAGCCGCCGAGCGGGTCGCGGCGACTGAGGCCGACGTGCAGCTCTTCTGGGGTGAACCGCTCGACGGTGTGCGGGAACGGATCGAGCGCCTGCGGTCACTGAGCGCGGAACTCGGGCGCGAGCACGCGCCGCTGGAGTTCGGCCTGCGGATCACCACGTTCGTCCGCGACACTACCGAACAGGCCTGGGCAGAGGCAGAGGCGAAGGTGGAGGAGATGGCGAACAACCGCGGGGTGCCTCCGCAGAACCCGCACCGCCAGACCGCTGTGGGACAGCGGCGGCTCCTCGACCTGGCCGCCCGTGGCGACGTGCTCGACGACAATCTGTACACCGCACCCGGGAAGTTCGGTGGCGGCGGCGCAGGCACCACCTGGCTCGTCGGCTCCCCCGAGGACGTCGCCAAGTCGCTGCGCAAGTACCGCGACCTCGGCATCACCCACTTCGTGCTCTCCGACACCCCGTACCTGCCGGAGATCGAGCGTCAGGGCAACCAACTGCTGCCGTTGCTGCGGGAATGAGCGCGGGGAGGACCACGTGCCCGCTACGCGGGGACGCTGTCCGCTGCGCGCTCGGAAGTCAGAGCCGCAGTCCTGTCCCGTGCACACCGTGCTCCTCGATGAGCTCGAGTTCTTCGTCGGTGAGCGCCGGGAAGTCCAGCGCCGCGATGTTGTGGTCGAGCTGCTCGGTCGAACTCGCACCGATCAGCGCCGAGGTGACCTCCGGTCGCCGCAGCACCCACTGCAGCGCTAGCTGGGCGAGTGACTGGCCTCGGGCCTCGGCGATCTTGTTGAGCTCGGCGGTGCGTCGCCGGTAGGTCTCATCAATCACATCCGGCGACAGGAAGGTGCTGTTCTGCGCTCGTGCGCCCTCGGGAATCGCCTCCAGGTACTTGTCGGTCAGCAGGCCCTGTGCGAGGGGCGAGTAGACGATCAGGCCGAAGCCGTCCTGGGCTGCGGCATCCAGCAGGCCGTTCTGTTCGGGGCGCCGGTCGTAGATCGAGTAGCGGGCCTGGTGGATGAGCAGCGGGACGCCCGCCTGCCGGAGCAGCTCGGCAGCCTCGTGGGTGCGATCAGGCAGGTAGTTGGAGATGCCGACGTAAAGCGCCTTGCCCTGCTGCACCGCGCTGACCAGTGCGCCGACGGACTCCTCCAACGGCGTGCTGAGATCGGGCCTGTGGTGGTAGAAGATGTCGACGTAGTCGGTGCCGAGGTCGCGCAGACTGTGGTCGAGCGACGTGAGAATCGACTTGCGTGATCCTCCCCTGAGGTAAGGGCTCGGACCGATCGGGTTGCCTGCCTTGGTCGACAGGATGAGCTCGTCACGGTAAGGGGCGAGGTCCTTGGCGAGCACCCTGCCGAAGTTCTGCTGGGCGGCGCGGTGCGGTGGACCGTAGCGGTCGGCGTTGTCGAAGTGGGTGATGCCCAGGTCGAATGCGTGCAGGATTATCTCCCGCTGCGTCGCGAACGGGTAGTCGGTACCGAACTTCTGCCACAGGCCGAACGAGAAGGCAGGTAGATCGAGGCCGGAGTTACCGGTGCGGCGGTACGGGACCTTCTCGTAGCGGTCCTCGGCAGCGGCGTAGGTCAGATCGAAGGGGCCCTGGGTCATCGGTGTTGTCTCTTCCGTTCAGGTCAGTGGTTGCAGTGGGTCAGTGGTTAGAAGAGGCCGGTAGTCGGTGGTTCCTCGCCCGTCAGGTGGTACGCCCCTGCGACCGCCTGCTTCCACTGCCGCGGGGTGTGATTGGCGGCGGTGCGCGCCTTTGCGCCAGTGCCAGTCGAATCCTAGGTCTCGGTTGGTGATGGAGCCACCGCCCACGTCGAAGACCAGCTCGACCGCGGACTCGATGGCGATCGCACCCGCTTGCGCGACGTGAACCGCGGCAGCAGCAGCACCGCCGCTGCGTGCAACGGGCCCGGTGAGACCCCGGACGTCCTCGAGTGTCTGAGCCGCCAACAACACGACGGCCCGCGCTGCCTGCGCGCGCGTGGCGATCTCACCGACCGTCTGCCGCACGTACGGATCCTCGCGCTCTTGTCCGTAGAACTGTGCTTGATCGGCCGGGCCTTCTCCCGGATACAGCTGCGCGAAGGAGCCGAGCCACGGTTGTCCGGCGGGCTCTCGCTGGGAATGGTCACCTCGTCGGCGCGCGTAGTCGCGCGCCTCCTCCCGTGCCCTGGCCGTGTCGCCCAGTCGCTGGAGAACCGGTCGGATCGCGGCGCGAATGCCCGCCACGGTAAGACCGGAGGCCGACGTGCCGTTGTGACCGCGGTGGTGAAGAACCTGCCCTGGTTGGCTCAGCTCGGTGCACCCGGACACAGAGCTTGGCGTCCTTCTTCGAAACGTCCAGGCCAGCGCACCGGACGTGAACGATCTCCATCGCTGCCACCTCTATTCCCGTCGACGGACCACTCGGCGCCCGCCGCGGGGAGGGCAGGGAGATAACAGGAGTCCGACGCTCGGGCTCGAAGGCACTGACCGGTCCCCGATGACGGAACCACCCGGTTTTAGAGCCAGGTTGTTTTCGATCCGTATTCAGTTGATGCCGCAGGCCACCGGGTGGTGGCTGTGGCTGCAGCGGGCAGCGTACTCGGCCGGGGTCAGATAGCCCAGCGCCGAATGTCGATGTCGTCGGTTGTGGTCTACCTTGTAGTCGCCGATGACGACGCGGGCTTCGAGCAGGCTTGTCCAGTGGTTCCGGTCGAGGCATTCTTTGCGCAGCCGACGGTTGAACGATTCGACGAATCCGTTATTCCACGGCGTGCCCGGTGGGATGTAGATGATCCCGACCCGGTTTGCGCAAAACTGTTGCAGCGCATGGGAAATCATTTCCGGCCCGTTGTCCATCCGCAACACCGTCGGCGACCCACCATGAGTGGTGAAGACCTTCTCGAGCTCGGTGACGAGCCGCTCGGCGGTGATCGAGCGTTCAACCAGATGCAATAGTGATTCACGGGTGTGTTCATCGACCATCGACGCGATCTTCACCGCTCTGCCGTCGATGGTGGAATCGAACTGAAAATCCAACGCCCACACCACCTTCGGTGCATCCGCATCGACCGGCGGCATCGACGAAACGCCGGCCCGTTTACGCGGCTGGTGCTCACGCACCTGCAGCCCTTCCTCCCGCCAGAGCCGATGCACCTTCTTCTTGTTCACCGAGCTGCCCTCGTCGAACCGCAACCGCGCCCACGCCCGCCGGAACCCGTGACACGGGTTCTTCGTAGCATACGAGCGCAGCCAGGCCCGCAAACCGGCGTCCGGATCATCCGGGGTCTGCGCGAGGGGCAGCCGCCGATACGTCGAACGAGCAAGCCCAACGACCTTGCACGCGAACCGTTCCGACACGCCCTTCACTGCTGTGAGCATGTCGACGGCACGGCGCTTGGACGCTGGGCTCAGAATTTTCCCCGGCTGATCTCCCGCAGGGCGTCCTTTTCCAGCTCCGCCTCGGCCAGCAGCCGCTTGAGCCGGGAATTCTGCTCCCGCAGCTCCTTGAGCTCCTTCGCCGCATCGGTATCCATACCGCCGTAAGAGCGGCGCCAGTTGTACAACGTCGCCGCCGACACTTCCAGCTCTGCGGCGATCTCCTCGCCCGACTTACCGGCCGCGGCCAGCTCATCGGCACGGCGCAGCTTCCGCACGATCTCCTCCGCGGAATGCCGCTTCCGTCCTCCAGCCATGATCCCAATCGTCCCTTCTGGCCCCTACCAGGGCCAACAGGACTCTAATACCGAGCGGTCTCATTCATTGGGGACGGGCCAGCACCAATCCACGGTTTCCGTGGAAGCCCTCCACCACCATGCTGACCTACAGGCTCACCGGCACTACAGAGGATTCGGGGTCGACCGCGACGAACACTCCCCAGTGTCACCCACCACCCGACCCGGTGACCAGAGCAGGAAATCAACTACCGGCGCCGTCGCCTCGCACTCGAAACTGGCTCATCCCAATCGAGCACTGGCACGCAATCACCGATTCCGCACCCGAACAGCTCGACGAAAACATCCGACAGCTCGCATCCGCCATCATCTGGTGCCAGATCTCATCCGGCGAACTCCGTTACGCCCCAACCTCACACCGCCCCAATCGACCACAACCACGGTGGCATTCCATCCCCCGATGGACCACGCACCGCTCCATAGCATCACCGCTGCCACCGCTCGCCGAAACAATCACCGCACTCGCTGACCGACTGGCCATACACATCAACACCGGCTACGCAACAGGGTGGTTGGCCACTCAGAGCATCGAGCAGTTCGATGCGCGGCAGGAGATTGAGAGACGATCACGGGATGAACGACGGATGGTCTGATCACCTGATAGTGCGTCCCTTGACCGTCATCGACGCCCGCCAGGTGGCTAGCTGGCAATACGGCGGCCCATGGCAAATCTACAACCTGACCGCTGACGACGAATTGCCCAGTGCAGCTGACGGATACATGGCAGTGGCCGACGCCGACACCGGCCGCATTGTCGGGTTCTTCTGCACCGGACCAGAAGCACGAGTACCAGGCCTTGAAGAAGACCCCGACGTAATCGACCTTGGTGTCGGCATGGATCCACGATGGGTCGGCAGAGGTCACGGCATGCACTTCGGCACTGCCGTAATCGCTCACCTCCGCCAGGACCATCCGACGACTCCAGTTCGTGCAGTCATCCAAACGTGGAACACCCGGAGCCGACAGCTAGTCCGCCGGCTCGGATTCGCCGAGTGCGATGAGCATCGGTGCATCCAGAATGGTCGGCCTGTCGACTACACCGTTGCAATACTGCCCGCTTCCGGCCAAGCGATGCCCCTATCGGTGACAGGTGACGCTACTGCGGCAGGCCATCGAACGACTCATGGATGCGCACAGGATCCCAGACACCAAGCCTAACGGGAGGGACCCTATCAAGACGAGCTATCGCAGCCTGCACGAACGTCTCGAAGACTTCGAGGCCAGCCATCCCGATGCCGCCGAACTGCTGGAGGCTGCCAAGTGGGAAGGCAACGAGGGCGCCCATCATGGTGAGCTCAAGGCATCAGACTTCGTCGATGTCAGCCGAGATGGTCGAGGTTGCTCTCGGCCTTCTCTACGCGAAGGACACCACGGCAGTGCGCGCGCGAGCCCAACGCATTAAAGAAGCTAAGGGGCTTGTGCCGTAGATGGCCCAGTAGATCAGGCCGGTTGCTGTGTCGAGAATCGTTCATTTTATCGACACCGGGCCGCCGAGACCGGAACTGTCGATATTCGAAGGCCGGTGCAGTGCTGACGGGGGTATTCCGACGCGAATGCCTAGGACTTCGAACATCGGTCAGTCTCGAACTCCTGTGCACTACAGGTGGTTTCGGTTCGCACTCGTGTTCACGACGCTGCGGCGCTGCGCAGGTAGCTGTACATGGTTTCGCGGCTGATGCCGAACTCGGAAGCCAGCACCGACTGCTCGATCGCCAGATCAACGCGCCAGATGATCATCCGGTTGGCAAGTCGACACGTCGACCGCGCCTGGCAACTTCACCACCAAGGTATTCAGCAACCGCCTATTATTAGTCGGTAAACAAGATCATTTCGTTCGGGGAGGGCCCGATGAACGCACGTCGCCTGGTCTCGTCTCTGTTGGCGACTACCGCCACCGTCGGCGGGTTGATCATCGGCACAACCGCACCGGCGAATGCGGACCCACGCCCCGACCCGTGGGTACAGGGGCAGATCGACTCGCAGACCGAGGACGTACCCGGATTCCTGAATGCCATCAACACATCCGGCGTCGACCGAGGCGGCATCAACGATCAAGACCTCGTCATCAAAGGCCACCAGATCTGCGACCAGATCTACAGCAACCGCGGCGACATCAGCGGCGCAGCCCTCCCCTACACACGCCCCGACGACTTCCGTAGCATGGAAATCATCTCCGGCGCCAGCGTGAAATACCTATGCCCACCAGCAGCAAAATACGTCGGCCCGAACATTCTCGACGCAGTCCCATAAGACGGTCGAATCGGCGCCGGAGATACGATGTGCGCCAGCCGAGTTCGATGCGGCGTACCTCAATCGAGTTGAGCGAGCTTATGAGGTTGCGCCGTGGCCGCCGGCCAAGCTGCATCCCAGCGCACTTCAGTTGGCACAGCTGATAGGGATTTGACTCGGACTCGTGACCAGTGTAGTCAGCTGCCGATCCCGGCGGCGGTGAGATGGCGGTAGATGGTCGGTGGGGTGACGCCGAACTCGGCGCCGATCTGCGCCACGGTGTAGCGCCGCTTGCCGGTGTCATCGAGCTCGTCATACATCTGCCGCGCCAACTGCACCTGCCGTGGGCCGAGCTCGGGCTTCTGGCCGCCGGTGCGGCCGCGGGCACGGGCAGCAGCGAGGCCGTCGCGGGTGCGTTCGGACATCAGGGCGTGCTCGAATTCAGCGATGGCGCTGAGGATCTGGAAGAACATGCGGCCAACCGCAGTCGAGGTGTCGATACCCTGGTCGAGCACCACCAAGTCCACGCCCCGGGTCTGCAGGTCCTTGGACAGTTCGATCAGGTGGGAGGGTGCGGCCGAGCCGGTCGAGCTTTTTGACCACCAGCGGGTCGCCAGGCCGGTTCGCGACCAGTAGCGCCTTGTCGAGTTCGGGGCGGGTAGCGAGTTTGCCGGAGGCCTTGTCGATGAAGATCTGTTCGCAGCCGGTTGCGGCGAGCGCGTCGTGCTGGGCGCCGGGGTTTTGGTCGGTGGTGGATACACGCCCGTAGCCGATTCGCATGCGCCGCAGCGTATCGGGTAACCCCGACAGGTTGACGTTGCCGCGTACAGGGCAAGCATTACAGATTCGGCCTGCGGAAACCTCCTGTCGCGCTATGTGTCTCGCGACGCCACCCCGCTCTTGCTGCCCAAACGGACACACTTGTCCGGCCCTGAGCCCGCCGCATCGGCCGAAGACGTCCGGGCCGCATGACTCACCGCAACGCCCCGCTCCCCCTGGAAGGGCGCCGCAGGCTCATCGAGCGCCGTCGCGCCCGCCCGGTCGCGCATGTTGCCACTGAGATGGGGATATCGCGAGCGACGGCGTCGAAGTGGGTGAATCGTTACCGCCGCTACGGCAAGTGACGGTGGCTGGTGCTGGCGCCGGCGCACCGCCGCCCGCCGCGGCACTTGCGTGCCGAGCCGCGGCCAGCCGTGCGAGCGCGGCCTCGGTGAAGATCGACAACCCGAGGTCGGGGTTGTATCCGTGAATTTCCTTGACGTCGAGCTCGGCCAGGAAATACAGGATCTCCGTCGAGATCACCTGGCCCGGGACCAGCACTGGGAAGCCGGGCGGGTAGGGGACGACGAAGGTGGTGGACACCAGGGTCTTCCCCTTGGCGAGCCGTCGCCCGGCGTCGCCGAGCAGGACGTGTTCGCGGTCGGACTCCTCATACCCGGCGTAGAAGGCCGATCGCATGTCGCCGAACGAGCTGGCGCCGTCAGGACGAAACGTGCTGTCGAACTCACTGAAGTCGGGCAGCGCTGGCAGATACTTGGTGATCTCGTCAACCCGGCGCTGTTGCAGGGCGCGATCGGCCTTACCGGCCGCGTTCTGGCTGCGCTCGAAGTCGGTAGCCACCCGACGTAGCACGTCGAGCAGGTAGTGCACGCTCGACCAGGTGACGCCGATCGTGAAGATCAACAGCACACTGTTGATCGAGGTCTTGTTGATCTGGATGCCGAACCGGTCCATGAGGATCTTCTCGCGGAACTCGTACCCGTTCATGCCGGTCTTGCCGATGAACAGGGTGACCCGTGTCGGGTCGAGCACGAACTGATCGGACCGCCACGCCTCGTTCCACTCTGCCAAGCCACCCTGCCTGACCTGCCGGTACGAGCTGACTTCAGAGGACCGGAACTCGTCGGGTACCAGGTCGGCCTCGTCGAGGATGCGGAACCACTTGCCGATCAGCCGGTCTTTGCGGACGCGGTGACGGAAGACCAGCGCCATGTCGTAGACCTGCCGGACCAGCTGGAAGCCCTCGATGTCGACCTGCCGACGCGCCAAGTCCAACGACGCCAGGAGTTGCTGGTTCGGCGACGTCGAGGTGTGGGTCAAAAACGCCTCATCGAATGCCTCGCGGACGAGAGCTTTGAAATCCTGGTCGCGGACATGGATCATCGACGCCTGCCGAAGCGCCGACAGCGACTTGTGGGTGGAATGCGTCGCGTACACGCGTACCCGCGCACGCTCGGGGTCGGGAAGCAGCCGGTGGTTGCTCCACTCGGCACGGTCGACTCCCTGCATCGACGCACGCCACGTGCGGTACTCCTCGGCATACCCGGGCGATGACAACGTCGATTCGAGTTGCTCGGCGGCAACCATCGCGGTCCGCTGCCGTGCCCACGGCACCGCGGTTGCGAACGCGTACCACGCCTCGTCCCACAGGAAGCAAATGTCCGGCTTGATCGCCAGGACCTCCTCCATCACGCGCCGGGGGTTGTAGACGATGCCGTCGAAAGTGCAGTTGGTGAGCAGCAGCATGCGCACTCGGTCCAGTTGTCCGGCCGCCTCGAGGTCCAGCAGCGCCTTCTTGATGGTGTGCAGCGACACGGCTCCGTAGATCGCGAACGGCTCGAGCGGGTAGGCGTCCAGGTACATCGGGTACGCCCCGGCCAGCACCAGGCCGTAGTGGTGCGACTGATGGCAATTGCGGTCGATCAGAACGATGTCGCCCGGCCGGGTCACGGCCTGCACAACAATCTTGTTCGCGGTGGATGTTCCGTTGGTGACGAAGTACGTCTGATCGGCACACCACGTCACGGCGGCTTTGTCCATCGCCGCCCTGATCGTGCCGTGTGGGTCCAGCAGTGAGTCCAGCCCGCCGGAGGTGGACGACGTCTCGGCCATGAAGATGTTGCGGCCGTAGAATTCGCCCATGTCCTGCAGCGACTTGGAGTTGAAGATGCTGGCGCCACGCGCGACGGGAAGGGCGTGGAATTGGCCGACCGGCGCGGCCGCATAGGCACGCAGGGCGTCGAAAAACGGTGTGGCGAACCGGCTCCGGACGCCGGCGAGCACCGTGCTGTACAGGTCGGTGACATCGTTGAGCCGATAGAACGTGCGATCGTAGACGTCCGGCTCGTCCTCGGTCTCCGTGGCGATCGACTCGTCGGTGAGCAGATACAGGTCGATATGAGGCCGCAGCTGCCTGATCCACTCGCCACATTCAACCCAGTCGTGGGTGCAGTCGGTCACGACCACGTTGTCGTTGGCGCCGAGCAACGTGGTCATCAACGGCACCCGGTCGCGTGAACGAAGCGGCAGGTCATGCCGGATGATCGCCGCTTGAATCTCGCCGTTCAACGCGACGGCGGTGATGGCGTCCTCGATGCTCGCCACGACAAGCAGCTCGAACTGCACATCGTCCGACGGGTCGCGAAGCGCCCGCAGGCTCTCCGCCAGGTTCTCGGGAGCCCCGGGCGGGGAATCGTCGCCGAGCAGGACGGTGTAGAACTGCTGCTGTTTAGCCCGCGCCACCAGTTCCTGATCGGCCAACGGCGCGGATGTGTCGAACACAGCTGTGCGGTCGCCGTACTCGGAGAGCAGGCGCACGGCCAGCGACACCTCCTCGGTGAGGCGCACCGTGGCAAGATCGGCGACATATCCGCGAAACATCGCCAGTCTCGCCGCGCCTGGATACAGCCAGTACCGCTCGTAGGCGCCGAGACGATCGAGGAGGCGCCGCACCCGGGCGGTGTCGTGGGTGGTGTCCAGCCCGGCACGATTGACATCGGCGAGCTGCCGGCACGCGTCGTCGAGCAGATTCCACGTATCGATTCGCGAGTACGACGGGTTCGCTACCGCCGCCAGCGCGGAAACACAAAGCCCTCTCGGGCGCTCTCCGTCTCGATACATGTCGTCAGTTCCGCCTCCAATCAGTGCAGGCGAGGTGATCTGTCGAACACGACAGATCACCCTGGAACATTCATCCCTCCATATTGTGTCCCGCCATCGAGCAAATTCCTAGCTGCCGAGTGCGGTCGACCGCGACGAACTGATCGACTCCGCGGCTATGTCAGCAACACCTGACAGGCCGTTGCGCCGTCGTGGCGACGGCACAACAGTTGCCGTCACACCGACTCGGGTACACGCAGATGCGCGAGCGCCAATTCGAACTCACAGCCGTCGATCACATCGGCACCGGATCGACGGCTGGCGTCGGCCCGCAGCGAGGCAGCCTGGTCACGGTTGCGAATCATCGACTCGGCGCCGTCGTACGTGACACAAGAGACGGCGCGCCCGGACGCCCTGTTGATCACGAGGCTCGCACTGCAGAACCCCTCGAGCGTCTGCATTTCCAACAGGAACTGGGACCTGTAGGCCTCGACGGCCGCGTCGAGCCGTTCCGGGGCGGTCTTGACCCAGACAGCGCGGACACAGGCACCCTGCCGCGAACGGTGATCGCGATGCAGGACAGCGATCTCCCATTCCTCGACCTGGGCGCCGCCGCCGAACATCTCTGCGACGCGATCGCGAATCGGGCGAACCCGGTCCGCGCTATCGCGCATCGCCTCCTCCGATTCCCACGCGCTCGTGGCGATGCACCGGCCGGACTTCCGATCGACCAGCAAAGACAGCCCGACACAGCCCGAGATGTCGGCCAACGCCGGCATCACGTCGTCGCGCACATGCGCAATCCCGGCATCAATAGCGGAGAGTCGCGCCTGAATTGTGGTGGAGCGTGCATACACGACCCCACCCCCTCTCTGCTCGGAGGCAGCGCCCCGGTGGCGCCACCGGTGCCATTCACACTGCTCCTCCGCAGACAGCCAGGCAATAGCAGGTGCCTGGCGCACTCGGTTCGGCACTCGTTCCCTCGGCCACGCCGCAGATCCGTCGATCGCCGCACGGAAGCTCTGAGACGCCGCCTTGTGTTCGCCGAGCACTGCTTGGATCATGCCGGTCAGTTTCGCGCCGCGTCTCGAGCGGGACGTGATGCGAGCTCTTGGTGGTGATCCCTACGACCACGACAGCGATGTATACCGGTCCGCTGGTGTCTCCCGGTATCTATGACGGGCTGGTCCGTACGGGGCTCGGGATCGCGGTCCGACATCCGGTGGGGTTGGATGCGCCGTTTCTTTCAGTGATCCGACGCGCGGCTAATACCGGCGTTTCGCTGGCGGAGCATCTGCGGATGAAGGCGTCGGCAATGATCGCCCGCGGTGCCGAGCGCGACGCACCGAAACTCGCCGACTGGGATACCTATCGGTCAAAGGTCCTCGACAGCGATCTGCGGGAGATCGCGCACGCCGTCGCGGATGTCCTCATCAGCAACTGAATGCGGCAGTGATCGACCGCTCTTTCGGATCCGGTTGTGCGTGAACAGATTTGGCCGATATCCGACAACGTGAGGTACTCGACACGTTTGGATGACACACCGCTATCCGTCATGGATTTTGCGGTGATCGGGATGGCGCCCCCTGTCCGGTCACGGCTCGGTAGCGTGGCCGAGCATGGAACGCCTGGTGATCAGTTTATCGCGCGGTGAGACCAGTTCGGAGTGGGCGATCTTGTGTATTGCTCCCACGCAGTCGCTGACGTGCCCAAGGAATCTGGCCGATCTAGTCTTGCTGCTATGTCTACGCCAGACAAGCCGACCGTGTCGCTCACCGTCGAGGGCGCAGACGGCGAACGAGAGACCGTCGAACTGCCCGGTCCAGGGGGAAACTGACCTGGGGATTTGTGAGAGCGGATGACGGGATTCGAACCCGCGACCCTCACCTTGGCAAGGTGATGCGCTACCACTGCGCTACATCCGCATTCGCGTCCCGAGAGCTTCGTTCTTGCCATCGTGGCGCGAGAAAGAACAATAGCCGACACCTTGTGTATACGAGAAATCGCGAGAGTCCCCGCAGCGCGCCATACCTGCGGGGAGCTCTCAACTCACACAGTCGCTTGCAACGCCTCGTGATTGCGCCGCAGGCCAAGCCCCGCCGCGATCAGGCAAGCCAGCGCGACCACGCCGACGAACCAGGGGAACACCGTGCTCAGGCCCCAGGTGGTGGCGGCCCAACCGGCCAGGATGGTGGGCAGCGCCATCGCGGAGTAGGCGAGCAGGTAGTACGCCGACATCGTCTCACCCCGCTTGTGGTGCGGCACAACCTCGGACAGATGCCGCAGCGATCCGCCGAATCCGAGACCGAAGGTGGCGCCGAGCAGCACACCGGCACCGAGAACCACGACCCAATTGTGGGTGCCGAGGGCGGGCACGGTAAGCAGCAGCGCGATCGCCATGCCGGTGTCGCCGATGATCGCCGCACGTCGGGCGGGCACTCCGGTGGCGAACAGTTGCGCGGTGGCGCCGGACAACGCGGTGGAGGCGACGACCGCGCCGCCGAACACCAGGTTGTGGATGCCGGTCTTCTGCGCGGCCAGCGACGGGTACAGCGACAGCAGTACGCCGAGCACCGACCAGGCCGCCATCACGCCGATCGCCGAGAACCAGAAGTCGGCGCGGATCTCCTGCGGGACAGCCGGTTTGGCGATCCGGATCCGACCGGCGACCCGGGTGGCATGCGGCTCGTTCAGCGCAAGCACGCCGACACCGATGATCAAGCAGATCACGGTGATCACGACGTAAGGCGTGCGCAGCGGATTCGGCGCGTACTGTGCCAGCAGCGCGGAGCCCAGAATCGCCACGGCCATACCGACATTGAACGCGACACCAGTGAGTTGCCCGGACCGCGCGCCGCGGGTCGGCCGCATATCCAGCAGGGCCGCGGCGCCCGCCACGACCGTCGAACCGACCGCGATGCCGTGCAGGGCGCGAGCCAGCAGCAGCATCGGCACCGAATCGGCCAGCATGAACACCACCAGCCCGACGATCATCGTGACAAAGGCGCCGAGTAGCACCGGTTTACGCCCGACCACATCGGAGATCCGGCCGGAGACCAGTACCGCACCGAGGGCGGCGACCGCGTACACGGCGAAAACAATGGTCGTGGTGAGTGGCGAGAGATGCCACTGCTTCTCATAGATGCCATAGAGCGGCGCAGGCACACCGGAAACTCCGAGCGCCACACCGCTGGCAGCCAGCACCAGCGCGTAGGCCCATCGCTGCGAGGTTTGTTCGTCGGCGGCCACCATTGTCGCTGCCATCGCAGCTCCCATCAGGTAGGTTTGATAATCATCGAACTTGCCTAGCCTACATTCGGTATGATGAACGTCAAACCCCGGAGTGAGGTAGATCATGACCGAAGCTAAGGAGCTGGCCTCGGGGACCGCAGCACCGCCGGTAGCGCCGCTACCCGCGGTGCTAGGCGCCCTACAGGACCCGGTGCGACTCGAGATGGTGCGCCGCCTGAGCAACGCAGGCGACGCCGTGCGCTGCGGCGCGCTCTACGAGGTAATCAACAAGTCCACCGCCACGCACCACTTCAAGATTCTGCGCGAAGCGGGCGTCATCGAGCGACTGATTATCGACGGCCAAACCTGTCAGCGCCTGCGCACCGAGGATCTGGACGACGCACTGCCGGGACTGCTGCCCGCCATTGTCGACGCGGCCAACCAGGCCCGCCAGGACTGACGGCGCCGGGCTGGCGGCGGCGATCAGCCCACCTAACCGCCGCTCTTCTCGGGCGGCACCGCACCGGTTGGCGGCACTACCTGCCGCTATGTCAGCTATCGACCAATCGGCGCACGGCGGCAGGCAATTCGCGGGTGCGCCGGTACGGCCCGGCAACGGACGAGCCGAACGGCCGAGCCAGGAGCGTAGCTGCGATTGCCGACACCTCCTGGGTGGTCACCGCATCAATGCGCGTCAACGTTTCCGAAACACTCCGGTGGTTACCGTAACTGAGTTCGCTGCGACCGATCCGGTTCATTCGGGACGCGGAATCCTCCAGGCCCAGTACCAATCCGCCACGCAACGAACCCTTGGCCCGCGCGCATTCGGCGTCGGTGATCCCGTCTGCGGCCACCTCTTCCAGCACACCCCGCGCCAGCGACGCGACCTTGCCGAGGTTTTCCGGCTGGCAGCCGATGTACACCGAGAACGCCCCGGTATCCGCGAAGGTGTCCACGCTGGAGTACACCGAATACGCCAGGCCGCGTTCCTCCCGAATCCGTTGGAACAGCCGGGAACTCAGCCCACCGCCAATAACGGTATTGAGCACCGACAATGGCCAGCGCCGCTCCCCCTCGTGCCTGCCGAAGGCGCGCACACCGAACACCAGGTGGGCTTGTTCGCTGTCGCGGTAGCTCCGCTGCAGTTCCGGAGCGCTCTGCGTTCGGAACCGACCCTCGCGCCGAGGCGCGGGCTCTGCAGTCGAATCGAGCCGATCCGAGAACGCGCGATGCACCAGTTCGACGGTGTGCTCGTGCTCCACATTGCCCGCCACCGCGACGACCATCCGGTCCGGCCGGTAGCGCCGCAGATGGAAGCCCCGCAACTGGGCCGCCCGCATCGCCTCGATGGACTCGATGGAGCCGATCACTGGACGACCGATCGGATGATCGCCGAACAGCGCGCTGAGGAACCCGTCGGCGACCAGATCTTCCGGATCGTCGTCGCGCATGGCGATTTCCTCGAGCACCACCTGCCGTTCCACGTCCACATCGGATGCCCGGCACAGGCCGTTGAGCACCACGTCGGAGACCATGTCGACCGCCAGCGGCAGGTCTTCGTCGATCACGTGCGCGTAGTAGCAGGTCTGCTCCTTCGCGGTGAACGCGTTGAGTTCCCCGCCGACCGCGTCCATCGCCTGGGCGATGTCCAGCGCCGACCGCGTCGGAGTCGCCTTGAACAGCAGGTGTTCCAGGAAGTGCGCGGCGCCGGCGACGGTGGGTCCCTCGTCGCGTGAACCAACCCCGACCCACACCCCGATCGACGCTGATCGCACGCCGGGCACGTGCTCGGTGACCACGCGCAGTCCGCCGGGTAGGACGGTGCGCCGCACCCCGGTATCGACCATTCGCGCTTCGTCCATCCGGAGTTCTAGTAACGAACCCCCCTGCTCACCGAGGAGCAGAGGGGTTGTCCTTTTCTTCTGCGTCACAGAGACAAGTACTACTCGGTCCCCGCCGCGTCCGCATCAACGGTCTCGGCGGCAGCAGGCTCGTCGGCGTTCTCGTCGACCGGCACCAGCGAGATCTTGCCGCGGTTGTCGATATCGGCGATCTCCACGCGCAGCTTGTCGCCGACGTTCACCACGTCTTCGACCTTGGCGACGCGCTTGCCGTTGCCCAGCTTGGAGATATGGACCAGGCCGTCGCGGCCCGGCAGCAGCGAGACGAACGCGCCGAAGGCAGTGGTCTTGACGACCGTGCCGAGGAAGCGCTCGCCGACCTTCGGCAGCTGCGGGTTCGCGATGGCGTTGATATGGTCGATCGCCGCCTGCGCCGCAGGGCCGTTGGTCGCACCGACGTAGACGGTGCCGTCATCTTCGATCGAGATGTTGGCGCCGGTCTCCTCGGTGATCTGATTGATCACCTTGCCCTTCGGGCCGATGACCTCACCGATCTTGTCGACCGGGATCTTGATCGCGGTGACGCGCGGCGCGTACTGGCTCATCTCGTCCGGGCTGGTGATGGCCTCGGCCATCACGTCCAGGATGGTGTTGCGTGCGTCGTGCGCCTGGCTCAGCGCACCGGCGAGCACCTGCGAGGGAATGCCGTCGAGCTTGGTGTCCAGCTGCAGCGCGGTAACGAAGTCACGGGTACCCGCGACCTTGAAGTCCATGTCGCCGAAGGCATCCTCGGCGCCGAGGATGTCGGTCAGCGCGACGTAGCGGACCTCGTCCTCACCCTTGTCGTTCTTGATGGTGTCCGACACCAGGCCCATGGCGATACCCGCGACCGGCGCCTTCAGCGGCACACCGGCGTTGAGCAGCGCCAGGGTCGAGGCGCAGACCGAGCCCATCGAGGTGGAACCGTTGGAGGACAACGCCTCCGACACCTGACGGATGGCGTACGGGAACTCTTCCTGGCTCGGCAGCACCGGCATCAGGGCCCGCTCGGCGAGCGCACCGTGGCCAATCTCGCGGCGCTTCGGCGAACCGACGCGACCGGTCTCACCGGTGGAGAACGGCGGGAAGTTGTAGTGGTGCATGTAGCGCTTGCTGGTCTCCGGGCCGAGCGAGTCGACCTGCTGCGCCATCTTCACCATGTCGAGGGTGGTGATACCGAGGATCTGGGTCTCGCCACGCTCGAACAGCGCTGAACCGTGTGCACGTGGCACCACGGCGACCTCGGCGGACAGCGCGCGGATGTCGGCAAGACCGCGACCGTCGATGCGGAAGCCGTCAGACAGAATGCGCTGGCGCACCAGCTTCTTGGTGACCGAGCGGAACGCCGCGCCCAGCTCCTTCTCGCGACCGACGAAGTCGTCGGCGAGACGGGAAAGCACCTCGACCTTGATCTCGTCGATCTTCTCTTCGCGCTGCTGCTTGTCGGCGATCGACAGCGCCTCGCCCAGCTCACGCTTGGTGGTGCCCTCGACGGCCTCGTAGACATCGGCCTCGTACGGCGGAAACAGCGGGAACTCGCCGGTCGGCTTGGACGCCAGCGACGCCAGGTCCTGCTGCGCCTTGCACAGGCGGGCGATGAACGGCTTGGCGGCCTCCAGGCCCTCGGCGACTACGGCCTCGGTCGGCGCCTGCGCGCCACCCTCGACCAGCGCGATGACCTTGTTGGTGGCCTCGGCCTCGACCATCATGATCGCGACATCGCCGGACTCGACCACGCGGCCCGCGACGACCATGTCGAACACGGCGCCCTCGAGCTGCTCGACGGTCGGGAACGCGACCCACTGGCCCTCGATCAGCGCGACGCGCACGCCGCCGACCGGACCGGAGAACGGCAGGCCCGCGATCTGGGTGGACGCCGAAGCGGCGTTGATGGCCACCACGTCGTAGAGATCATTGGGATCCAGGCTCATCACGGTGACGACCACCTGGATCTCGTTGCGCAGACCGTCGACGAACGAAGGGCGCAGCGGCCGGTCGATCAGGCGGCAGGTCAGGATCGCGTCGGTGGACGGGCGGCCCTCGCGGCGGAAGAACGAACCCGGGATGCGACCGGCGGCGTACATCCGCTCCTCGACGTCGACCGTCAGCGGGAAGAAGTCGAAGTGATCCTTGGGGTGCTTGCCCGCGGTGGTGGCCGACAGCAGCATGGTCTCGTCGTCCAGGTAGGCAACGACCGAACCGGCGGCCTGACGGGCCAGACGGCCGGTTTCGAAGCGGACGGTGCGGGTGCCGTAGCTGCCGTTGTCGATCAGCGCGACGGACTCGAACACACCGGGTTCGACCTCTACGGCCGAGGACGTACGTTCAGTTGTTTCGGTCATTTTCTTCTCTCAACCTCTCGTCTTCGCCGAGTCGAGCGCCATCGGGCGCGACTCGACTGTCGTCAGCCGTACCGGATACGGGCGCGCAGCAACCATGCTGGCTGCAACGCGCACACCCGGCCAGATCCCCTTGGACTCGGCGACGCGGAGGCGGTCATCGATCGAAGCCCGCCGGCGGAGTCTCACCTGCCGGGAGGCCACTACCGAAGACCGACGCCACGCGGGCGGGTGCATACGGCTGTGCAATGTTGTCATGCACCGGGGTAGTCCACCCCACATACACAAATAGCCAACGGGGAGATTGTATGCCTCCCCGTTGGCTGGGGCGCCGACAGCCTCGTGTAAGGAGCGTGTCAGGCACATTCCGCTCGTAGCTCGACCACCACGGAGCGAGTCTTACGAGCGACGTTCGCGGTCGGCTCGCGTCCGAGTGGCCGAAACGCATGCGACGCAGTCGCGATTCTCGGCAGCTCGGACGCGAGCCTTCGAGGCCGCGAACCCCCGCAGCGCCGCAGGCGCTGCAAATAAAACACCGTCAGCGGCGCAGGCCGAGACGCTCGATCAGCGAACGGTAACGCTGGATGTCGTTGGCCGCCAGGTACTTCGACAGGCGACGACGTCGACCGATCAGGGCCAGCAGGCCGTGCCGGGTGTGGTGATCGTGCTTGTGCACCTTCAGGTGCTCGGTGAGGTCGGAGATCCGCTTGGACAGCAACGCGATCTGGGCCTCCGGCGAACCGGTGTCCTTCTCGTGCAGGCCGTATTCCTTGAGGATTGCCGACTTCTGCTCGGTGGTCAGCGCCATGGGGCATCCACTCCTATTTTCAGTGCCGCGCTCGGAGACTCCGGTTGCCCGGGTCGGGTGCCACCGCGGACCGCAGCAAACCCGAGGATTCACCCTACCGGACGGCCTCCGGCAAGACCGAATCGCGGTCGCTTCCGGCTCAGGCGTCGGGTGATGTCGACGGCTCGGCAGCTGCGAGCACCTTGCGGGTGTTCTCTACATCGTGGCCCATCGCCTCGAGCAAACCGTCTATCGAATCGAACTTGCGCATGCCGCGCAGGTGCTCGACGAAATCGACGGCAACGTGCTGGCCGTAGAGGTCGGCCTCGCCGTCGAGCACGTATGCCTCGACAGTGCGGGCGCGCCCGGAGAAGGTGGGGTTGGTGCCGACCGAGATCGCGGCCATCGCGCGATCGCCCGGCGTCACGGTGCCGATGGTCGGGCCGGGCCCGAGCACGGTGAACCAGCCCGCGTACACCCCGTCGGCGGGGATGGCCGCGTGCATTGGCGGCGCGACGTTCGCGGTGGGGAATCCGAGTTGTCTGCCGCGCCCGTCGCCGTGCACCACCACACCCTCGACGCGGTGCGGGCGACCGAGTGCCTCGGCGGCAGCCACCATATCGCCCGCGTCGACGCAGGCCCGGATGTAGGTAGAGGAGAACGTGACCGCGTGCTCGCCGATCAGCTTCACACCGTCGACCTCGAAGCCGAAGCGCTCACCCAGCTCGTGCATAGTCTCGACGGTGCCCGCCGCCTTCTTGCCGAAGGTGAAGTTGTCGCCAACCACCACCTCGACCACATGCAGCCGCTCGACCAGCAGATCGTGCACATACCGGGCGGGCGTCAGCTTCATAAAATCCTGGGTGAACGGCATCACGCAGAACACGTCGACCCCGAGTTCCTCGGCCAACTCCGCGCGCCGGGTCAGCGTGGTCAGCTGCGCCGGGTGCGAGCCGGGACGCACGACCTCCATCGGATGCGGGTCGAAGGTCATCAGCACCGCCGGAACACCGCGCGCGGCAGCGGACTTCACGGCCTTGCTGATCAGCTGCGCATGGCCGCGATGCACGCCGTCGAACACGCCGATCGTGAGCACGCACCGCCCCCAGTCCGCGGGGACCTCGTCGAGACTTCGCCATCTCTGCACAGTGCGCAGCCTACGCAAATGAGGTAGCGAACAGTATTCGGGCGTGCTGATGTCACACAACGCTTCCGGTGTCGTATACGGATGATGAATCCCGTGTTCACCGACAAGACCGCGGCGACACTTACCTATCTCCGGCTGACCGCGCTGGGCCTTCCTGCGGCGCCTGCTCCATAGTCCTCGAACAACCTTCCGTGAAAGCCGTTCGGGCTGCCGTCGGATCAGACGACAACTACCCGATTAGGGGATCACGTCGCGGCGGTAGGCCGCCTGCGCGACTGTCCGCCATCCCGCTGTCGTGCGGATACCTGCTCTCAATATTGCGATCTACCTGCACTGACCTATCCCGTTCCTGCATTGACCAGCAACGGCGGCGATGGCATGCTTCCTGAGGAGATCCAGTTCATCCATTTTGAATCCAATTTTCTGGATCACCTGACGAGTCGACTGCAGAACCCCGGGACCAGGCGCTGCAGCTCGTTCTGGACAGCACGTAGCAGACGCGGACCAGGCCAGGCAAACGCCGACCGCCATCCGGCATTGCGCACTGACCCGTAACGGCCCGGCTGAGCGGCTCAAGTCCAGGCGGCGAAGTCGCTCTTGCGAATGAGACAGTGCACGCCCTTGACGTCGTCCACTACCTGGGACACCACGAAGTCGCCGGCCGCGCTGAGGTAGGCGTACCCCACGTCCGTCGGCACCTGGTAGACCTCCTCCAGTATCCGCAGTGCCTCGCGGACGGCCTCGCGGAACGCCTCGTTGAGGTCGCGGTGCAGCCCAGCCGCCAGCCAATGCAGCGGGGTCTCGCCCACCAGACGATCCAGCCGTCCGAGCAGCTCGCGGCTCTGCGCGGCCGGCAACACCGTGACCCGCAGCGTCGCGCGCAACGGCGCCTCCAAGGCGGTGAGCGCGACCTCGCCGTGCCCCTGGGCGTAGTGCGGGTCACCCGCGAACAGGCCGGCGCCCTCGACCTGCACCGGCAGGTACAGCGCGGTGCCGCTGACCAGGTCCTTGATGTCGATGTTCCCGCCGAACGGCCCCGGCGGCACCGAGTTCAGCGGGGTGTCGCCGGCCGGGGTCACGCCGATAAGGCCGAGGAACGGCGCGAGCGGAAACCGGATGGCGCGCCCACCGCCGGCCATCAGACTGCCGGTGAAGTCGTCGGACACCGGGCAGAAGAGCGACACCGTGCCCGATTTCTCGGGATCGCCTGGACTGGGAACGAAGTCCGGGTGCGGTAGCGGCGGCAACTCGCCCGGCAGCGCCCCATATCCGTGCCGGTTCGAGATGATGCCGTACGGCGCCCGGGGAACGAGCTCCAGGAATTCGACCTTGACCACGTCACCCGGGTGGGCGCCGGTGACGCCGATGGGGCCGGTCACGACGTGCGGGCCGGCCACGTTCGGGTCCCGGGACGGGTGCCCGGCGGCGATATCCGCGGCATCCCGCAGGATATCCGCGGGAGCGACGCCGAACTTGCCGAAGAACGCCTTGGGATCCCGGCCGTGATCTTCAACGATGCCTTCGTGTGACACGGTGTCGATCGTGATCGTCTCGCCGGAGCGCATCTCGACGGCCGGCATGGCGCCTTCCGCGGGAAGCCATCCCCAGGACACCGAGTCCAGCGTCGACGGCAGGTAGTGGTCGCCGGGAATGGGGCCTTCGTGCGGCTGAAGCAATGGCAGACTCATTGGTTACTGTCCTTCCGGGATTCCGGCGATGAGGTCGATTTCCACGTCCGCGCCGACGGCCAGACCGGAGACGCCCACACACGTCCGGCTCGGCAGTGGGCCACGGAACCAGGTGCGGTAGGCCGTGTTGAAAACATCGAAGTCGTCGAACGAGGTGAGGTAAACCCGCACCATCAGCACGTCGTCGAGGGTGAGCCCGAATTGGGCGAGGACCGCTTCCAGGTTGCGGCGCACCTGCTCGGCTTGCGCGACCACGTCACCCGGCACCAGCTCGCCGCTGGCCGGGTCCGTCGGCATCTGACCGGTGACGAACACCAGGGAGCCGAACTTCGTCGCATGCGCGAACGGGCCGACCTGGGGTGGCACGCCTTCGTTGGGAGTAAAGGAGAACGTCTCCTTGATCGCGGTCATACGCCGACCTCCGTCGCTCTGTCAGCACCCATCACCCGCAGGAAGCGGGCCGTCGCCGGGTGCTTGGGGCGGGTGAGTACCTCGTCGGCCGGCCCTTCCTCGGTCACCGAGCCTCCACTCAGGAAAACCACGCGGTCCCACTGCTGGCAGGCGGGCGAAGCCGCGGCGGCCGGGGCGGCGCTGGTGGTCGGGCTGCTGCCGCAGCCCGCTGCGAGCATGAGCGCCGCAACGGATGCGAGGGCGGGGACAATTTTACGCAAGGCGGTATTCCTCTCGGGGACAAACAGAAGTCAGCCGCGGTGAACGCGACCGGAAAAGGGCTATAGGGGAAAGTTTTCGTTGGTCAGCTCGGCGACTTCCCGAAGATGCCGGAGCATGGCCGTGCCTGCGGCGTCTTTGTCCCGTTCGGCGACGGCGTCGAGAATCGCGCGATGTCCTCGATAGGAAACCTCGCGCGCGTGTTTTGTCGCGTGGGAGAAGACGCGGACCGACCGGGTCCACGTGCTGGTCAACGTGTTGAGCGAAGCCAGCAGCGGATTTTGTGAGGCTTGCGCCAGCAATAGGTGGAATTCCAGATCAAGTTTCTCGGAACCCTCGGCGGTCAATCCCTCAACGGTGTGCTCGAGCACGCCTTCGAGTTCCATCAGGTTCGCGTCGGTCGCCCTGCCGGCAGCCAGCCGCGCGATCTGCGGTTCGATCGTCTCGCGCAGTTCCGCGACATCACGCAGCTTGCGGTCCTCGCCGGAGATGTGTTCGTAAAGATCGCGCACATGCTCCGGCGGTGGCAATACGACAGTTCCGCGGCCCGGCCGGCGTTCGATGAGCTTTTTCGCCTCCAGCTCATGCATCGCCTCGCGCAGCGACGCCCGCGATACCCGCAGGTCCGCCGCGAGATCACGTTCGGCGGGCAAGCGGTCTCCCGGGTTGAGGTCGCCCAGGGTGATCAGGCGTTCCAGGTGCGCCGCGATCTGCACGCTCACACTGCGTACCCGCAGTTCGAGCGGGCGAATGGCGCGTTCCGCCACGTTTCACCGTCCCAACTTGGTCTGACCATCTGACGAATGAGACGTTAGATCGAGGCGGACGGCGGTGGAAGGCGCTTAACGAGACCGGAACGAGCCGTAACGAGACCGGAACGAGCCGTAGCCTCGGGAAATGGACGCGCTCGCGAACGGCGCTGTGACGAAACCTGCCCGTCACGTTGGGAGACATCGCCGCTGCCGGTGAACGGCGCGCGGGGCGGGTTCGGCTTCTATCGGCGGTCGCGGTGGCTATCGTCACCGGAGTCGGTGTAGCCCGCGTGGCGCTGTGGATCCTGCACCTTGCAATTCACACCAACACCGCCGCCGATCGAAGTGTCTGTATGTGTGAATCGGCGGTCGTGTGCATAAGCTCGAGTATGTGCCCGGTAAACGAGACATCGCCACCCGACGCGAGCTGGCCGACACCTCGGCGCAGCTGACCAGCGACTCCGCGCAGCTGCCCGACGGCTCGGCGCGGCTGGCCGACGAGGCAGCGCAGGGCGATCCGCACGGCAGCACCGCGACCATAGCGCCGGTGCTCTCGTCGGTCGCTCAGGACTATCTGAAAGTGATCTGGACCGCGCAGGAGTGGTCGCAGGAGAAGGTGTCGACGAAGCTGCTTGCCGAGCGGATCGGCGTCTCGGCCTCCACCGTCTCCGAGGCCGTTCGCAAACTCGCCGACCAAGGTCTGGTCGAGCACGCCCGTTACGGATCGATCACCCTCACCGAAAACGGTCGACTCGCCGCGATCGCCATGGTGCGCCGCCACCGACTGATCGAGACCTTCCTCGTCAGGGAACTCGGCTACCGCTGGGACGAGGTGCACGACGAGGCCGAGGTGCTAGAGCACGCCGTCTCGGAACTGCTGATGGCCCGCATCGACGCCAAACTCGGCTTCCCCGGCCGCGACCCGCACGGCGACCCCATCCCCTCGGTCGACGGCGCTGTCCCCACCCCGCCGGCCCGCCAGCTCAGCGACTTCCACGCCACCGAATCCGGCCGCGTCGCCCGCATCTCCGATGCCGACCCCGACATGCTCCGCTACTTCGACTCCGTCGGCATAGCCCTCGACACCCCCATCGCCGTAGTAGAGCGCCGAGACTTCGCAGGCACCATCGCCATCCGTATCAACGACCGAACTCTCGACCTGGGCAGCCCTGCCGCCGAAGCCATCTGGCTCACCACCGCCGACTGACTCCCCTTTTCCGTCGACCGATCGGGTGTGGTGGTGACGATTCGTCGTCACCACCGCCCGCCGCCACGTACACCTGCCCGGATCATCGCACGACGCGCGGCCGTTGCTGCACCAATTACGTTGTCCCACTCCGGATCCGAGACATACCAAAGGTCGGCGCTGTCGCCGAGTCTAGAAATCACCGGCCCCGAGGACGCGATCCAGATCCCGCAGGCGTTCGACCTCATCACCCGCTAACCAGAATGCGGCGAACAGTTCCGGAACTTCGGGCCTACGGGTTGGGGGTCATAGGTTTGACGGGCGGACGACCATGACGGACGCCGCGCGCTTACCGCTCTCCTGCAACAGGGCGATGGCGCGTCCAGCCGAGTCGATCGCGGCGTACACACCGGGGAGGCCGACGGGTTCGAGCCAGCGGCCGTTGCGAAGGTCGTTGGCTTGCGATTCGTCGATCTCGCGGTGCGGGAAGGCGGTTCGGACGGCGTCGTCCATGGCGAGGCTGAGCAGTGAGTCATCCGATTCGGCCGCGGCGGCCAATTCGTCCAGGGTGCGCGCGTGTTCGAGGGTGAAAGGGCCGACCCTGGTGCGGCGCAACGCGGTCAGATGACCACCGACGCCGAGGGCGGCGCCGAGATCGCGGGCCAGGGCGCGCACGTAGGTGCCGGACGAGCATTCGACTTCGACGTCGAGGTCGATGAAGTCGCCGTCCGAAATATCGTGGCGGGCAAGGATATCGAAGCGGGACACGGTGACGGGGCGGGCCGCGAGCTGTACCTGTTCACCCGCACGATGGCGGGCGTAGGCACGTTCGCCGTTCACCTTGATGGCGCTGACGGTGGCGGGGATCTGTTCGATGTCGCCAGTGAGTTTCGCTGTGTCCGAGGCGATTTCGTCATCGGCCAGGTGCGTGGCCGGGGTGGTCGAGAGCACCTCGCCCTCGGCGTCGTCGGTGGTGGTGGCCTGGCCGAGCCTGATGGTCGCGGTGTATGCCTTGGTGGTGAGGGTGAGCAGGCCGAGCAGTTTGGTGGCTCGCTCCACGCCGAGCACCAGTACCCCGGTCGCCATCGGGTCGAGCGTGCCCGCGTGCCCGACTTTCTTGGTGCGCAACAGCTTCCGACATTTGGCGACGACGTCGTGGCTGGTCCACCCACCGTCCTTGTCGACGATCAACAGGCCGCCGAGCGCGTCCGGGCGCGCCATCAGCCGTGCACGATCGCGGTCAGTATGAGGCCGTCGCCGATCATCCAGCGGCCGTCGAACGAGGTCAGCGGCACGCCACCGTCATTGGTCTGCCCCGGCACCAGCAGGTCGCTGTGGAAGGTTCCGGCGCCCGCGCCATCGGAGCTTTTGTCGATCGTGAAGGTGATGTGCGCGTCTTCGAATCCCAGCCAGCGTGAAGTCAGCGGCCACCATGCTTTGTAGGTGGCCTCCTTGGCGCAGAACAACAGTCGATCGAAATGCAGAGCGGGAACGGAGCCGTCGGCACCGACGCCGCGCAACCACTCCCGTTCCGGCGGCAGACTGACCGAATCCAGCACACCCTCCGGCAGCGCCCCGTGTGGTTCCGCGTCGATGCCGACGGACCGGAACCGCAGCTTGTGCGCCAACGCCGCCGCCCGATACCCGTCGGTGTGCGTCAGGCTGCCGACGATCCCGCGCGGCCACACCGGCGCACCCTGCTCCCCCTTACCGATCGCCACCGGCGGCTCACCCAACTGCGCCAGCGCCAGCCGCGCGCAGTGCCGAGCCCCGATGAAGTCCCGGCGCCGCTTCTCCACCGACTTCGCGATGAGATGCTCCTCCGCCGGATACGGCTTCAGATCCTCCGGGTACTCCAACAGCTCAGCCGAGGCCACACCTGCGGGCAGAATTTTCTCGATCATCGCCAACGAGCGTAGTCGAGCCGACCTGAGCCGATCCCGCACGTCCGCCCGGCGGAGCCCTCCCTGATCAGACCACGTCTGCCGGCGCGTTGCTCGGCAACTCTACGACGGCCGTCTCGATGTCCGGCATCACCGGGCGATAGCAGCCCCACTTGGACCTACGACGTCACTTCGAATGACGGCCCCACTTGTTCAGTGAACCCGGCGAATACACCCGAGTCGACAGGATCTCGCGCAGCCGGCCCGCCACTCGCACGCACAACCGCGTGCCGCCGAATTCAGACCCCGCGTCTCCGCTGCGCCTTGCTGCGCATTTCCGCGGCGGACGCCTCCATCTCCGGCGTCACCTGGAAATGGCCGCCCCACTTGTTCAGTGAGCCCGGGGGGTATTCCGGGGTCGGGAGGATCTGGCGGAGGAGGCGGTCGGGGAGGCCGCGGCGTTGCCATTCGCGGGGGTAGCCGAGGGAGACCTCTTCGAAGCGGACGCCGTCGTAGTAGGAGGTGCGCGGGATGTGCAAGTGGCCGTAGACCGAGCACGCCACGTTGTAGCGGGTGTGCCAGTCGGCGGTCAGGTCGGTGCCGCACCACAGCGCGAATTCCGGGTAGAACAGCACGTCGGTGGGCTGGCGCACCAGCGGGAAGTGGTTGATCAGCACCACGGGGGTGCCGGGTGCGAGCGCGTCCAGTTTGCGCTTGGTGACCTGGACGCGGGCGTGGCACCATGCGTCGCGCGTCGCGTACGGGTCCGGCGACAGCAGGAACTCGTCGGTCGCCACCACATTGCGATCGCGGGCGACGGCCAGTCCCTCCGCCTTGGTGGTGGTGCCCTCGGGCCGCCAAGAATAGTCGTAGAGCAGGAACATCGGGACGACGGTCACCGGCCCGCCGTATTCCTCCGCCCCCGCGCCCTCCCACACCGGGAATGGATCCTCCGGGGTGAGCACGTCGAGATCACGGCAAATCGACACCAGGTAGTCGTAGCGCGCGGCGCCGTGCATCTGCACCGGATCCTTCGCCGTGGTCCACAGTTCGTGGTTGCCCGGCACCCAGATCACCTTCACGAACCGGCTGCGCAACAACTCCAGCGCCCACCGGATATCGTCGGTCTTCTCCCCCACGTCCCCGGCAACGATCAGCCAGTCCTCCGGCGAATCCGCCCGAATCTGCTCGACCACCGGACGATTCCCCTTGTGGCCGACATGAATGTCGCTCACCGCCATCAACTTGGGTATCACCACACCTACTCTGACACGAACCTGTTACCAACTCGCCGCCACCCCATGTCATTACGCCGATCGGACACTCTCGCGTACCCTAACCCCGTCCTACCAGCGGTTCATTCTGCCAGGTAGGTGGTCGTTGTGACCGACGAGACCCTCGCATCGGTCATCCCGCTGCGCGGCGATTTCATGTCGGCGTGACTGATGAGGACGTAGCCCGGCTCGACTGACGGCGCTGCGCAATCTCACTCCGACGAAGAACGCCACCGACGAAACGAGATTGCGGAACAGCCACCTACACAGCAACCGCTAGGAGACGATGGAGGTGTCGTCGGCGAGGCTGACCTGAGCACCCACAGCGTCAGCAACCGCGGCGGCCAGGACCGCGTCGAGCAGTCCGGGAAACCGGTCATCCAGATCGAAGTCATGGTTGGGCAGACGTATTCGGTGCTTGTTTCCGAACCGCCGGCGGGTCCAAGTTTGGAGCTCGACGCCGCCAAGATGGTCGAGTGGGTGTTGCTGCGGACTGTGGGGATCCCGGTTCGACCTGACCGTCGTGCAACTCGATCCTTGCCGTGCTAGATAAATACTCCGACCTGAAAACCACCTGGATCACCCTGAACCCAGGGTGATCCAGGTGGTTCAGTAGGCGCGAGCGAAAATCACCCGCTTGCCGTAGGCGGCCGGTGCGTCACAGCGCACACACCGGCCCGCCTCCGGCGCGACATCGGACGGCACGCATCGCGGCGTCGCCGCGGTCACCGTCTTGATGTCGTCCTCACAGCTCGGCTGACCGCAATGCAGCGCCAGCACCCATCCCGAGGCAACCCCGGACTCGAATGCGGCCCACTCGTCGACTTCGACGGTATGGGAATCGCGGAACTCGGTTGCCCGAGCCAGGAGAAACGACTGGAACTCCTCGAGGATGTTCGGCATGAGCTGCGGCAACGTCTCCAATTCCACCGACTGCTTGCCCTGCTCGCCCAGGCGGCGGACCATCACCGCAGTACCGGCCGCGAGATCACGCGGGCCCAGCTCCAGCCGGACCGGCACACCCTTGAGTTCCCAATCGTTGAATTTGAACCCGGGACTGAGCTGGTCACGGTCGTCGACGTGCACCCGCACCCCGGCCTCACGTAGCCCCGCTGCCAGCGCGTGCGCGGCCTGCACAACGTCCGCGCCGTCGCCGCGGGTGATCGGCACGATCACCACCTGATGCGGCGCCAGCCGTGGCGGGAGCACCAGCCCACGATTATCACCATGAGTCATCACCACCCCACCAGCATTCTGGTGCTCATACCCCAAGAAGTGGTGTGGCACAACTCTTCTCGCCCGTCGGTGCTGGCGTAGCGGATGCCGAACGCCTCGGCGAAATTCGTACCCATGTAGTGCGATGTACCGGCCTGTAGGGCCTTGCCGTCACGCATCATCGATTCGATTGTGGTCGTCGCGACCGCGCCCGCGAACCGCTCACCGGGCGTCTTCTCACCCGGCACGACCGGCATCGCGGCCAGCTCGCGCGCCACCTCCTGGTAGATGCCGAGCGCGAGCATCATCTCCGCCCGCGCCTGCGGCTCATCAGCGTGGGCGGTGTGGCCCTCCTGCCACAGAAATTCTGTGGTGCGCAAGAACATTCGCGGCCGCATCTCCCACCGAACCACATTCGCCCACTGGTTCAGCAGCATCGGCAAATCCCGGTGCGAGGAGATCCACTTGGCCATCATCTCCCCGATGATGGTTTCCGAAGTCGGCCGCACCACCAGCGGCTCCTCCAGCTCTTTACCGCCCGCATGGGTCACCACCGCCAGCTCAGGGGCGAACCCGTCGACGTGATCGGCTTCGCGCTCCAAATAGCTCTGCGGGATCAGCAGCGGAAAATAGGCGTTCTCATGCCCGGTCGCTTTGATCCGCGCATCCAGCTCGGCTTGCAGCAGCTCCCAGATGCGGTAGCCATACGGTCGGATAACCATGGTGCCCTTGGCCGGACCCCGGTCGACGAGGCCAGCCTTCAACACCAGCTCGTTGTACCAGGAAGCGAAATCCTCACTCTGGGCGGTTACCCCGCGCTCATCCCGTGCCATGCGACAAGGCTAGTGCCTCCAGACAGGGACGCTGGACGCGCAGCGTATCGGCCGTCGGCGTCGCGCCGGTGCGGCGGCTGTCGCAGGCTGGTTAAGCCGCTGTGCCCGACGCCCGATGGCAGGCGCTGCATCGGTTACCGAGGCCGCGGCCAGTGCTGGTGGATCTGGCCCGTCCCCAATGAATGAGACCGCTCGGTATTAGAGTCCTGTTGGCCCTGGTAGGGGCCAGAAGGGACGATTGGGATCATGGCTGGAGGACGGAAGCGGCATTCCGCGGAGGAGATCGTGCGGAAGCTGCGCCGTGCCGATGAGCTGGCCGCGGCCGGTAAGTCGGGCGAGGAGATCGCCGCAGAGCTGGAAGTGTCGGCGGCGACGTTGTACAACTGGCGCCGCTCTTACGGCGGTATGGATACCGATGCGGCGAAGGAGCTCAAGGAGCTGCGGGAGCAGAATTCCCGGCTCAAGCGGCTGCTGGCCGAGGCGGAGCTGGAAAAGGACGCCCTGCGGGAGATCAGCCGGGGAAAATTCTGAGCCCAGCGTCCAAGCGCCGTGCCGTCGACATGCTCACAGCAGTGAAGGGCGTGTCGGAACGGTTCGCGTGCAAGGTCGTTGGGCTTGCTCGTTCGACGTATCGGCGGCTGCCCCTCGCGCAGACCCCGGATGATCCGGACGCCGGTTTGCGGGCCTGGCTGCGCTCGTATGCTACGAAGAACCCGTGTCACGGGTTCCGGCGGGCGTGGGCGCGGTTGCGGTTCGACGAGGGCAGCTCGGTGAACAAGAAGAAGGTGCATCGGCTCTGGCGGGAGGAAGGGCTGCAGGTGCGTGAGCACCAGCCGCGTAAACGGGCCGGCGTTTCGTCGATGCCGCCGGTCGATGCGGATGCACCGAAGGTGGTGTGGGCGTTGGATTTTCAGTTCGATTCCACCATCGACGGCAGAGCGGTGAAGATCGCGTCGATGGTCGATGAACACACCCGTGAATCACTATTGCATCTGGTTGAACGCTCGATCACCGCCGAGCGGCTCGTCACCGAGCTCGAGAAGGTCTTCACCACTCATGGTGGGTCGCCGACGGTGTTGCGGATGGACAACGGGCCGGAAATGATTTCCCATGCGCTGCAACAGTTTTGCGCAAACCGGGTCGGGATCATCTACATCCCACCGGGCACGCCGTGGAATAACGGATTCGTCGAATCGTTCAACCGTCGGCTGCGCAAAGAATGCCTCGACCGGAACCACTGGACAAGCCTGCTCGAAGCCCGCGTCGTCATCGGCGACTACAAGGTAGACCACAACCGACGACATCGACATTCGGCGCTGGGCTATCTGACCCCGGCCGAGTACGCTGCCCGCTGCAGCCACAGCCACCACCCGGTGGCCTGCGGCATCAACTGAATACGGATCGAAAACAACCTGGCTCTAAAACCGGGTGGTTCCGTCATCGGGGACCGGTCAGATCCGACCCGAGTGTACGTGCCGGCGCGCACGCGGAACCCGGACCGGCCCTCGATCGGCGTGCGCGCGAAGACCTTCGACTGCTACCCAGGCGAGGCATGGCTGGCCGCGATGCAGTACGCGTGGGCACGACTACGACTGACCGAGCCCTGCTGGTACGCCGAAATAGCATTCGAACTGAGCACCAAACAGGCGGAATTGCATCCAACGCAACATACTTCAGCTTGGCGGATCTGCTGTTTTCGCTGACAGCGCCTCTCAGCGGTTCGGGTTGAACGGTTCGGTGCCGAGGACCAGCGAAAGTCCCGAGATGCCGGAATGCGCTCGGGCGTAAGCAAGTTCGTGGCTCATATCACCGATGTTGTTGACGATCGGCAGGGCGATGCCCAGACTCGACAGCGTGCCGAGAGCACAGCCTTTGCGGTCGAGGAAGGCGCTGCCGCTGTCGCCGGGCATCCCTGGCACCGGCACGGTCAGCACGTGTGTCCAACCATCGGTAGCAAGCGCGTCGGCCTTGCTCTGGCCGGCCTGAGGGGACAATTCGGCGATTCCGAGCCGCAAGCCGGAATTACCGTAACCGTAGACGCGGTCACCGATACCGGTTCCGGTGGTGTTGATGTCGACGGGACCACCCCAGTGCGGCACGCTCGGGTTGACGTTACCGACATCCTCGGGGGCGACCTTCACCAACGCGAAATCATTGTAGGCGCAGGTATTACGGTCATGCTCGCCGTCCTGCCGCATGGCCAGCCAGCTGCTATAGACCAGTTGACCGCGGCCGACGACCTCACCCGGGAACATCGGTAAGCCGCCACGGTTGAAGGTCACCGCGGTACCGAGTGGGAGACTGCCGGCCGTGCAGCCGTCCGGGTCGTTCACTTCGCCGGTACCCGCGCAGTGCGCGGCCTGACCGACATACACGTTGCCGGCATCGTCGACGAAGACGTAGTTCGCCGTGCACTGTCTCGCGCCCATAGTGTTGGTCTGCACCCCAGGCGTTACGGTGGCGGACGCGGCGGCCGCCCATGGGTGCCCCGCCTTGTCAGCGGCAACGGTGACCTGCTCGGCGCTAACGGGCAAGGGCTTTGACGACGCAATGCCGCACCCGGCGATGAGGCACGCGCCGGTGGCTGCGAGGACAACAGTCACCGGGACCGCGAGCGCGTGGTAGAGAGTGGATCGCTGCATGGGATGTTTCCCTTTCGCTGTGATGTCACTGTGATGTCCGACCGCTCTACTGCGGTGGGTGCGGGTGGGAAGGCTGCGGTGATCGTCGACAACGTGCCGGGCATGACTACACGCCATCCGATGAGCGTGCTGGTCGAGCCGGCGAACGCGGCCGCGCCCGAGCCGACGGCGAACCCGCTCAAACCAGCACGCTCGACTGACGATCGCAATCCGACCGTCAGTCGAGCGTCCTGCCGTTCGCAGTTAGTCCTCGTCGTCTGACCACGCGTTCACCGCGGAGAAGGTCTCAACGGGGCAGGCCGGCCCTCAACGACGAAGCCAGGGCCAAAGTCACATCCGCGGCAGGCTACCCGTAGACGGTATCGGTGTTGACGGGCCTGCCCGGGCTCCCGACTGGGCGGTGAGGAGCTTCGGACTCGGTTCGTAACCGCTGGACAGCTCCGTTGTCTCACTGGAAAAGGCCGAGCGCAGCCGAACAACCTGCCCAGGGGCCCCATCCCTGAGCGGCGAGTACCTGTTCGGCGACGGAGATCTGCTGTTCACGGGTGGCATGGTCGGCAGTCGGCCCATACTCGGTACCGCCATATGCGGCCCATGTGCCCGGTGAGAACTGGAGGCCACCCTGAAACCCGTTGCCGGTGTTGATACTCCAATTACCACCCGACTCACATGCGGCTAGGCTGTCCCATTCCTGACCGGTAGCGGCGGAAGCTTGACCAACGGATGCCATGCCGGCACCGCCGATGATCGCGCCAGTAGCGACGATCTTCTTGAGCTTGAGTGGGGTGTCCTTAGCGCTCATGTCTCAGTTCCTTTCGAGTTAGTAACCCTGCACAGGTGTCCAAGCATGAAAGGTGATCACTGGTTCTTTGGGCCCGTTCGAGTGTGCGTCGGGCCCATGAGCTGATGTGACAGGCCCACGATATCGGACCACGCCCCTGACCAGCACCAAAACCGACAGGTCCGAGCTCGCAGGGGACGCCGCGCCGGCTACGGTATATCGACGACCTAGCCGTCCGGGAACGACGCACCACGTCCCGCGCCCGTGGTGGCCCTACCGATGCGTGCGTCGACGACCGCGGCTTACGTGGAGAACGCAGTCTCACTGCGCCTCTCATTCCACAATCAGGACGTCCAGAGTGCGAGGACCATGCACTCCTTCGACACGGCTCAGTTCTATATCGCTCGTCGCGCTTGGACCGCTGACGAATGTGAGTGGTCGCCTCGGATCGAGAACCATAAACGCCTGCGGCACTGTATCGACCAGCTGATCCGCGAAAACGATACAAATATGATGATCGGGAACGAGAGTAAGCACGCGGCGCCCCTGTGCGGCGCCGGCATCAAGCACGATTGTTCCGGTAGCCGCGATGCCGACCGCGCAACCAGTGACCACGGCATCGACTTCGTCGAGTATTGAGACCGGCAAGTTGTCGTCTGTCAGTACGTCTACAGCCGGTAGCCATTCGGCGGGCAGGTCCGATGGAACGACTATGCGCGCATCGGCCGCTAAGAGTCTCGCCACCGTCGTCGCGATCTCTTACGTTTGATCCGGAACACTTGTGCGTGGTAGTCGTCGACAGTCGCCGCGAACCGTGCGACATCTGCGGGGCCGTTAGATCTGGCTCTGTCGTAGTCACGAGGAACCGGCTCCGGTGCTGGTAAACCCTCGAGTGCGCCACGGATGCGTTTGAGAATCTCGCTACGCCCGCTCATTATTCGACTCTCCCACGAGTTCGGGCCCACCACTATCTGAAGGTTTCCTTCGGTGGTTCTGGCATGTCGCGGCTCGCGGTCCACAAAGACCCCGGCCAAGGTAACGACGTCAGATTGCCCTCTCTGTTCGAAAGCAACCTGCCGATGCCGGCTGCCTTCTCTGCCATACCGAATCGCTTGGACGAATTCATCGCCCAGCCAGCGGCTCGCATCGCGATTTCCTGCCCACCGGGAATTGACGAAAGTATCCAGCGAGCCGCTCTACGCAGGTTCCGACTGGGTCGGCGTTCTCCAGGACGACGGGTGGCCCGGCCTTCGGTCACTCGCCCGCCGTTGACACGAACGGGATCGTTACGTGTAGCGATGTCCCGGTTCCGGCATGACTTGCGATCTCCATCTGGCCGCCGAGGGCTTCGACGCGGTCTGTCAAACCGATGAGTCCGGACCCTTTGGCTGGGTTGGCTCCGCCGACTCCGTCGTCTCGGATCGAGAGCTGGAGGTTCACGCCCTCGGTTCTGGCGCACACGTTCACCTCGGACGCTCGTGCGTGCTTGGCTGCGTTCGTCAACGCCTCTGCCGCAACGTAATACGCGGCTACTTCGGTTGACTCGGGCACTCGCCGGTCGAGGTCCAGGTCGAGATCGACCGGGACTGCAGAGCGACGAGCGAGCGCCTTGAGCGCTGGGCCGAGTCCTCCTTGCGACAGGATCGCCGGATGAATCCCCAGGGAGATCTCTCGCAGATCCGCTGAGACGCCGACCAGACCCTGCACGATGTCGGAGATCTGTCCTCTAAGCATGGCCAGTTCGGACGGCACCGCGGCCTCTGCCGTGCGGAGTGCGAGTCCGAGCGAGACGAGGTGCTGTTGCGCGCCGTCGTGCAGATCGCGTTCGATACGACGCCGTGCCTCATCGGCGGCCGCGACGATCCGCACGCGGGACGCGGTGAGCTCCGCGCGGGCCTCGGCGTTCGCGATCGCGGTCGCGACGAGGTCGGCGAACTCCGCGATGCGCGCCTCGGTGTCGGGTGGGAACGGCTCGTGTCGCGACGAGCCCGCGATGACCGCGCCCCACAAGCGGCTGTCGACGACGATCGGCGCCCCGACTGCCGCGCGCAGGCCCAGCTCATGGATGCGTGGGGCGATGGAGCCGGTGGCCTTTTCGGTACTGTCCATCCGGGCGGTGCTTCCGGTGCGGAGCACCATCGCTGGAATGTTCTCGCCCTCGAAGGTAAAGTGCTCGCCGACCGGCCACGTCGGTAGTCCGGGCTCGTTGCGGGCCGCGACAAGAATGCCGGAGCCATCAGGCTCGTAGCGGAACAGCGTCGCGCTGGACACGCCCAGGAATCGGGCCGACTCTTCCGCCACCGCCGAGAACACCTCTGACGACGTCGCACCGCGCGCGACCAGCGTGGCAACCCGTCGCAACGCGGCCTGTTGCTCCGCTAGCGCGCTCAGCTCGGCGTGGCTCGCCAAGAGTGCGTTGTTGACCGCCTCGACCTCCCGGCGGCGTCGATCTACCTCGGCGGCGTGCGATCGGGCCAAGGCCGCGAGAGTGTTGGCTAGTAACGCGACGACCAGGAAAACTGTGAGGGCCACCGCGTCCTGGGCCCCGGTCGAGGTGAAGTCCACGGGCCAGTTACGGAAATATTCGAAGGCGATGGCGCTGGCCACCGACGTCGCCATCGCCAGCCCGAGTCCCCAAACCGTAGAGACCACCAGGACGCCGAGCAGATAGACCACACCGAATCCATCGCCGGGGAGGACCTGCTCGAGCGAATAGACCAGCAACGACTCCGCCACAATGAAAGACGCGGCAACCACGAACCCCCGCGTGAGGCCCGGTGCTGTCGGGCCCATCAACAACGACACAAAGCGCGCGCGCATCGAGGGTGGATATGGTCCGGCATCGGGATGGCGGCGTGCAGCAGCCGCACCTGGCACGGACGCTCGCCAGCCGCGCTTCGGTGACCGTTTCCGAATCATGACGCAGAACTCACTTCGATCGTTGACCAGCTTGGACGAGGCCTCCCGGCGATGGCTTCGTGCCGGCGTGGCAGCTGCGCACTGGTGAGGGCGAGCTCCACCCCATGCTGATGCGCGACGTCGTTCCGGAGTGCGAGGTCCGCGAGACGCGCGCAGGACTCGACCCCGACGGTGCAATCTGGATCCAGATTGCACCCGACGGCAGGGCGGACCGCGCGCCGGCGGGTCCGGTCATCACCTCTTCGACGGCGGCGCCGTCGGTGATGATGCGCCGAAACTGTACGCCTGCGCGGTGTCGAAGAAGTTGACGCCCAGCTTGCGGGCGCAGCGGATAGGCATGCTCGCCGTGTCCTCGTCGAAGTAACCCGACACGCCGCCGGGTTGCCACGTGCCGAAGGCGATTCGCGAGACGCACAGCCCGCTTCTTTCCAATGTTGTGGTCTCCATGTCGCCCCTTTAAATCTCGGTAAGCATCATGTCAACCACTGTTGCGCTCCACCGAGGCGTTGTCGCGACCGCTAGCACCCATCAACACTTCCCGCTAGCGGTAATCCGGGCCTACTGGTCAGCTGCAGATGCCCCCGGTTCTGCGCGGCACCCGGGTCACCGACCGGTCCGAATACGCAATGCGCCCTCGCCTGGCGCCACATCATCCTTGGCGATAGCCGAGCACATCAGCACAATGATCCCGGTGATTGGTTGGTGGTCGTGGCTACAGCGCGATCACGGCTCGGCGACACCGACCAGCTGCAGATCACGCTGACCCATATCGAGGCCAACGAGACAACCTGCTCGAACTCCTCACCCACCCCCACCAGCGCTGGTCATCCCCGCCGCTGACGGTTCTGCGAAGTTCCTAGCCTAGTGGTCCCAGCGGTAGCGGGCGGTTGGGGCGAAACCGGCGGCGATGGTGAGTTTTCCGGTTGTTTCGCGACGGCAGGAGGCGATGGCCAGGTGGCAGGGGCGGGTGAGGTCGGTGGGAATGCGGACGCCGCCGTCGATCTCGTAGCGCATGTTGGTGACCTTCCACGCGCGGGCTCGAGGATCGTCGGGGGTGGTCGGTGGTTCGTCGGCGCGCGCGACGACCACGACTTCCGTGACGCCGGTCGGCCAGGAGAAGACCAGCAAGCCCGCTCGTTCGGCCAGCCCGGTGACGGCGGGGATCCCGCTCGGTGCCGGATCATCGTGGGCGTCCTGCGGGCATGCGGAATCCTGCGAAGTCTGGGATTGCGAGGGTTGTTGCCCGCCTTGGGCTTTCGGTGGCTCGGCACCCATAGTCCGCGCCTCGGGCACCGTATCGGACCGCGTGATCTCCGAGTATCGGCCTGCGACAATGGCCGCCACGGCGTACACGGTCGGCTGTCCGGCGGGCGCGCCACCGTCCTCGAGCTCGGTGGCCTTGGTGCGGCCGACAACCCGCCAGGATCCGTCCGGTTGCAAACGGGTCACCCGGTAATCGACGCTGCCGGTCGGCGACGGAGACCAGACCACCAGGACCGATCCGTTCGTCATGCGGGTGGCGTCGACGCTGCCCGGCGCCTCCACCGACGATGTAGCGAGCGCCGCTGCGGCGCCTGCGTGATCGGCGCAGACGGCCTGGGCCGCGAGCATGCCTCGCAAGCGCGCATCGACGGGTCCGGCTTGCGCTTCCGCGACGAGACGGTCGGCTTCGGCAATGGCACTACGGGCTGCGGCGAGCAATTTGTCGAGGCCGGGGCCGGATTGCGGGGGTGGCACATCGGATGCGGTGCGCTGCAAGGACTCCAGGTGCGGCCGCGCCTCGACATATCGCTTAGCCGCGCAAGCAGCGGTCGCGCTGCGCCAATGCGCCGCTGCCTCCGCGAGCACCCGATCGACCTCGTCGGCCACCGAACGGATCGGCGTCAGGCCATCGCCATCGGCGGCAACGAGCCGGCGCGCCTCGGCCACCTGACGTGCGGCCTCGGTGGGGCGACCGGCCCGCAACGCCGCTCGGGCCGCCTTCAGCGGCGCCTCCCACTGGCGAGGCGGCGGTGCGGGAGTAGGCGGCGGCGGGGCTGGCACGCCGCGCGGCGAATCCTCCACCCGCACACCGAGTTCCGTGGCGATCCGGGTGAGCACGCGGGCGGCCTCGGCATGATCGAGACCCAACGAGATCGCCTCGTCCAGCAGGTACTGGTAGTCCGCACCGACGAGTTCATCTTCGACGAGCACCGCGGCCCGTACCTTCGGACGCAGCTCGTCGGCGACATCCTGGGCCACCGTTCGCAGGTACTCCTGCACGGCGGCATCGCCCGATTCGAGCAGGTCGTGGACGTGAATGAGCAACTCGTCCAACACCACTCGAACCCGGCCCGGCGGAAGTTCCCGGGAACGCGCACGCAATGCCTCGGCGCGCAGCCGGATCTCCTGGGTGTGACTCGCCTTCGAGGAATCCAGCCCGAGCAGGGCGAACAGTGTCGGCGTCGGCGGGCCCTCTAGTAGTCGTTCCCACTCGCTCAGCAGCTGCCGGATCTGCCGTCGGCGTTGCTCGGTGAGCACGCCGACGACCGCGGGTTCGGCGGCATCGGCGATGACCCGGTGCCTGCGCAGCCGGGTCGCGACCTCGGCGGCGCTGAGCCCGCCCATCGCGCCGATCTCCCCCAACCCGGCGACCTTCCCGGCCGGGACACCGCCGTGGCGCTGCACCAATCGCGAGATCGCCGCGTCGAGCATCTTGTATCGGTCGGCGTCGCGCTGGGCCCGCGCCTCCCGCACCCGCGCCGCCTCCGCCCGGCGCGATCCCGACTCGAGCACCAGCTTCGACAGCGTGGGGTGCGCGTCTACCAGCAATCCGACCAGCACGCGGTACTTCGGATGATCGCGCTGGCGCTGCCAGAAGCCCCACACCTCCGCCACCTGCGCGGCGACCTCGGCATCGCTCAGCGAGTCCGCCTCATCCAGCGGAATGTCGTAGAGCTCGAACGGATCCGAGTGTTCGATTCCGCCTCGCCGCTCGACCTCCGCGAGCACTCGCTTGCGGTAGTCGTTCGGGTTGAATGCCTGCATGGACCCGACTCAGCTGCTACGACGGCGCGAACGCTGGACCTGATCCAGCTCGCGCTCCACGTCGGCTTGCGACAACGTTGCCCCGGTCTGCGCCGAAAGAACCAGCGGGATATCGGCATCGACGTGATGGGCGGTCACGTGCAGGACGCCGTCGAAGCCCATTTCGAAGGTCACCCGCACCTCGCTGCCTTCGGGATAGCCCGGCGGTATTCCGCGAATACGTCCCTCTATCAGCACTTTCGTGTCCTCGGGCCGCATCGATGCCGCCTGGCCCTGCTGCTCGACGACGGTCAACGCGATCTCGTCCTGGTCGGGGCGGACCGTGCCGAAAGACCGCCGCACCCGCACCGGCAGGGTCTGATTGCGATTGACCAGCCAGGTCGCCGCCAGCCCGTACTGATACTCGAGCGCAAGCACGCCGAAGCCACGCGATACGACCGTGTCGACCTGAATTTCCAGCATCCGGCGCACCAGACCGACCGGTTGCCCGAACGACTCGGCGACCCTGGCAACGGCGTTGTCCAGATCTTGTTGCGGCGCATCGTGGATGCCGGCTCCGTCGCGCAGCCTGCCGCGCGTCACCAGGTCCGCGACGACCAGCCGCTCCATCTCCAGCTTTTCGCCGTAGAGCGCGGCGCCGCGAGCCACCGAGAGATCGGGGTCGCGTAGCTCGCCGGCCAAGCCGAGCTCCTTACGGAGTTCGCGCTCCACCATGGGCATTCGCGACGAGCCGCCGACCAGCAGCAAACGGTCGACGGAGGAAACGCCGCGTTTGGCAGCCGCGGCCAAGCAGTCCCTGGTGAGATCGATCGTCCGTCGCATCAGCGAGGCGGTCATCGCCTCGACTTCGTCGCGGGTCAGCGAGATGACGGCTCTCGCCCTATCGTGCGCGACTACCACATCGGTGCGATCGACGTCGGTCAGCTCGCGCTTGGCGCGCTCGGCGGCGAGCACAAGCATCTGCGATCCCGCCGAATCGTCCAGTGGGTCTTCGGCATCCGGATTGGCCGCACAGAATTGCTGCGACAGATACAGCGCGATCCGCTCGTCCCAGTCCGCGCCGCCGAGCTGATGGTCGCCCTCGACGGCGAGCACCGAGATCCGGCGGTCGGCGAGTTCGATAACGGTGGCGTCGAAGGTGCCGCCACCGAGGTCGTAGACCAGCACGGTCTCGCGCGGCCCGTTCTTGCCGACGTCGACACTGCCGTCGAGGCGTCCGAAACCATAGGACAGCGCGGCGGCGATCGGCTCGGACAGCACGCCCGCGACATCGAGGCCCGCGTAGGTTCCCGCCTGGATCGTCGCGCGACGTTCCTCGTCACCGAAGTAGGCGGGCACCGTGATGACGGCACGCCCGACCGGCTCGCCACCACCGAATTCGGCATCGGCAGCAAGACTTTTCAAGATCAGTGCCGACACCGCGGGCGCCGACCAAGTCTCCCCGTGCGCGGCGAACCGCCACTCGGCATCACCCATCCGACGCTTGACCAACGCGCACACATGTTCCGGGTCGAGCCGGGCCTGCCGCCGCGCGCCTTCGCCGACGAGATGGTCGTGCGCGGACGCGAACAGCACCACCGAAGAAACCGTCGAGTCACCGGTCATGCCGACCATGACTTCGGGTCGACCGTCGGCGTCGATCCGCGCGATGGCCGAGTTCGTGGTGCCCAGGTCGATGCCGTAAACCCCCATGAGACGCGATCGTAGCAGCCGGATCCGACAAGATCCCAGCCGAGATTCCGGCCGTATCCGGCTGGCGCGCAACCCAATCAATCGCGTCGGGTTATGGTGCGAATATGACGGAATCAGGCGTCCATCCGACCGAGGACCCGAGCAGCACCCTCGACCAACTCGCCGAGCGCATCGAGGACCTCACCCGGATGATCGCCCGCCAGGCCGCAACCATCGAGCGCATGGCCGATGAAGCCAAATCCCGCGCCAAACAAGACCGTGCCGGGGCCGACCTCCCCCTCGTCGTCGAACTGTTCGCACTGCACACCGACACCGCCGCCTGCGCGGCCACCGCCGGGTCCCCCCGCGAACGCGACGCCTTCGACGCCATCGCCACCCGAGTCGAACGACTGATCATCGGCCGCGGCGCCGCCCTGGTCGCCCCGCGCCCGAACGACCCCTTCGATTCCCTCACGATGGAAGCCGCGGACGTGACCGAGACCGATGATTCGGCAGCGGACCGCACGGTCGACAACCTGATTCAACCGGGGCTGAGCGTAGCCGGCAGATCCCTGCGCCCCGCGAGCGTCGTCGTCCGTCGCTACGACGCCCGCTGACCAGACGCCGCTGTCTCGGCACGCTGACGCATGCCGCGGACTACAACCTCCCGCGCCGACGAATCCCCCACCGCGAGAACGCCGATCGCTGAGTGAGCCAGAACCCCGGAGTCGTGGTGCCGGCTCCTAATGGGTCCGTTCGTACGGATGATCCGGAGCCGGGATCCGATCGAAGCCGGTGACGACGAACGTGGGCGTCAATTCGGGATCGCGCCGGGCGCTGTCCGGTTCGACGATGCCGCGGACCTCCCCACGCGTCGTCCTCGAGCGGCGCGGCGATCCCGGCTAGGTAGATGCGGATGTATTGCGCAGCAACATTTTTCGCAAGTCTGCTGGCGAGACGAACGCCGCAATTCCCCCACTGACCAGCACCCCGAGCACCAGAAAGGGCATGGCTTGGACGAACGGTTTTCTCGCCGGGCGCAGGGGCCCCCGAACCGCAGCCGATGGGGGAGATGCCGCCCCTCCAGCCGCCATTCCAGCCAATCCAGCCGTTCCAGGCCATGCCGGAGATGCCGATGGATATGCGCCGTCAGCGTCTCGCGATCGTCGTTGCCACGGAGGTCGCCCGCGGCGGACGTGTTGAAAGCCAGAACGACACAAGCGCCATGATCGTCACCGGCAGCAAGCCCAACCACACCTTGCACCTGCTGTTCACCATCTTCACGTGCACCCTGTGGGCGCCCGTGTGGCTGGTCATCGCGTTCGCGCAGGGCGAGCACCGCGTCAGCGTGCAGGTCGACCCGTACGGGCAGGCGCTGCGCCAGCAGCTCAGCTAGTGTGACCCCGTCTCCGCTGCGCATCGAAATCTAGCTTGTGAATCAATCAGATTCTCGTCGAACGATACTTACACATGACCATCGTCTTCGTTCACGGTGTCCCTGTAACCTCTGCCGTCTGGATGCCGCTGCTCAATGAGTTGTCCAAGTTCAATCATGAAGATGTAGTTCGGCTCTCGCCTCCCGGTTTTGGCGCCCCTTTGCCCGCGAATTTCGGCGCCACAATTGATGACTACCGGAGCTGGCTCGTTGACGAGCTCTCGCATTCCTATGGAAGCAGTCGAGATGATCGACCGCGGACGGGAACGCCGACTCGCTCAGGAAGAGACCGCGCGCGCCTTGCCCGGGACTTCCGTACCGATCTGCGCCCAGCGGCCCGACTCGGCCCGCCACACCACCGCCACCAATCGCAGCATCATGAAAGCCACCAGGCCGGACCAGATTCCGGCGATGCCCCAGTCGAAGACCAGCGACAGCCAGATGGCGGGTAAGAAGCCGAGGGTGGCCGCGCCGAGGGTGGTGGTCCGTAGGTAGGCGGCGTCGCCCGCGCCGAGCAGGACGCCGTCGAGGGCGAAGACGATGCCCGCGACCGGGATGATGACGAGGAAGAACCACCACGCGACGTGGGTGCGATCGAGAACAGCAGGGTCGTCGGTGAACAACTTCGGGATCACACCCGCGCCCGCAGCGAAGAACACGGCCAGGATCAGCGCGAAGATCTCCGACCAGCGGGTGATGCGGCGCGCTAGGCCGCGCGCGCCGCGCGCCGCACCGGCTCCGAGCGCCGCACCGACCAGGGTTTGCGCGGCGATCGCGAGCGAATCCAGGGTCAGCGCAAGGAAATTCCAGAGTTGCAGGACCAGTTGGTGCGCGGCCACCGAGGCGGCGCCGAAGCGGGAGGCGACGGCGGCCGCCGAGACGAAACAGGCTTGGAAGGCGAGGCTTCGGAGGATCAGGTCGCGGCCGAGCACCAATTGCGCACGCATCACCGACCAGTGCGGCGCCAACGAAATATGTTCGCGCACCAGCGCACTCAGGAACAGCGCAGCCGTCACGGCCTGACCGGCGACATTGGCGACCGCGGAACCGGGCAGCTCCAGCCGCGCAGCGCCGAGCAATCCGTGCACCAGCACCGGGCACAACACCCCCGAAACCGTCAGTCCGGCAACGACGAATGTCAGTGGCCGCCGTGTCTGCTGTACCCCGCGCAGCCAACCGTTGCCCGCCATCGAGATCAGAATCAGCGGCACACCGAACAATGCGATCCGCACCCAGACCAGCGCCTGCGCGGCGATATCACCGCCACCCGCGATCACACTGGTCAGCGGAACCGCGAACGCCTGCACCCCAACGAGAATCAGCGCCCCCAACGCGACCGCCAACCACGTCGCCTGCACGCCCTCGGCCACCGCCCCGCGCCCATCCCCCGCGCCATGCCTGCGCGCCGCCCGCGCCGTCGTGCCATACGACAAGAAGGTCAGCTGGGAACTCGCCTGCGCCAGAATCAATCCCCCGACCGCAAGCCCTGCCAGCGCCAATGCCCCCAACCGCCCGACCACCGCGAGGTCGAACAGCAAATAGATCGGCTCGGCGACCAGCACAACCAACGTCGGCAACGCCAGCCCGAGAATCCGCCGCGGTCCGGCCTCGGCCGCCGGATCCTCCGGCAGCGCCGCGACACCCGCCAACTCGCCCCCCGCACCCTCAGTGCTCACGAACACCTCCCACTGCTCCGATTAACACCATCGCACAAGGTATAGCGGCCCAGTACGACACAAACCCGAGGCGAGTGCCCGACAGGAAATGCCGCGGTTCGCGACGACACGTGTGTGATCGAACCCGGTCCGAGAGTTGCCGCCGCACGACAGCTATCCGCCTCCCGGCGAGGTGCACCCTGGGAAGAAGGCCCACAGGCGAGCGGCGACTCGTACCGGCACAAATCGGACTCGGCGCGACGCCAGGGGCGGTTCACCCGAGGGCGGCCAGCAGTGCAGCAACTATGGTCTCAGGAGTCCCGTGGGTGGTGTACCCGGCGGCGAAGTGGTGCCCGCCGCCGCCCAAAGATGTTGCTATCTCGGCTACATCGACGCCGTCGTTGGTGCCGGGGGTGGTGTCGCGGGAACGCAGCGACACGATCCAGCGGTCGGGGATGGTGCGGGATTCCTTGAAGACAGCGGCGACGCCCGCTTCGGCGGTGGTGCGGACGATATCGATGACGCTCTCCACCTCTTCCGAGCGCACGCCGGCCATATCGGCGAGGCGGACGAAGGCGTAGACCAAGCCGACGCCGCCGTGCGCCGCGGGCACCACTTGGGCGGTGCCGAGCACCCGCGACAGCATCGGCAACCAGTCGAACGGATGCGTATCCATCAGGATACGGGCGATTTCCGCGCCGTCGATACCGGTGGACAGCAGGCGTTCGGCCAGCTGGTGGGCGCCGGGCCGGACCCAGCGGAACGAACCGGTGTCGGTGACGAGTCCGGCGTAAAGACAATGCGCCACTTCGGGATCGATCGGCTCCTGCAGGGCATCCAGCAATCGGACGATCAGGCTGGTGGTCGATTCCGCGCTCGGATCGACCACATTGATGGTCCCGAACTTCGTATTCGATCGGTGATGGTCGAGTACCAATGTCGTTGCGGCGCCGGGCAATCGGTCGGCAAGCGCACCGAGCCTGCCTACGCTGCCGCAGTCCACCGTGACGAGCAGATCCACCTCGCGCGGCACCTTCGCAGGCGGAACCAAATGGTGCACGCCCGGCAGCGACCGCATCGAAAACGGTAGTTCGGCAGGCTCCGCGAACGATACCCACACCGGGATGCCGCGACGATGCAGCACCAGCGCCAACGCCAGCCCGCTGCCGATAGTGTCGGCATCGGGCTGCACGTGGCACAGGATGGTGACCGACCGCGCGGACCTCAGCGCCGCGACGGCAGCGCCGAGATCAACAGCGCCGACGTCGGTCGCTTCGGGCATCATCGTCATCGCCTACCGCAGATCACTCGTCGGTATCGCGTTCGACCCGGTAGGGGTCGGGCTCGCCGGCGTGCGTGGCATTGGCCGCCGCCTTCGCCACCGCTTCGTCGGCGGCCCTGGCCTTGGCCAGCAACGCCTCCATGTCCGCCGCCACCTCGGGCACCTTGTCCAGCACGAAGGCCAGCGTCGGGGTGAACTTCACGCCGGTACCGGCGCCTACCTTCGAACGCAGCACGCCCTTCGCCTTCTCCAGGCCCGCGGCGGCACCCGTGTAGTCGGGTTCCACGTCGAGGCTTTCGCCGAGCACCGTGTAGTACACCTTCGCGTCCCGCAGGTCGGGGGAAACCTTGGTGTCGGTGACGGTGACGAAATTCAGCCGAGGATCCTTCACCTCGTACTCGATCGCGGTCGCCACGATCGCGGAAATCCGCTTGGCGAGTCGGCGGGCCCTGGCTTGATCCACCATGGCTGAACCCTCCTCACTACTAACTTGTCAGTCTTCGGGTCCGAAGATCCTGCGGCGCACTGCCAGCAACTCTAACTCCGGACGGGCGGCTACGTGCCGCTCACATTTGTCGAGCACCTCGGTCAGGTGATCCATTCCGGAACTGACCATGGCAACTCCCAGCAGCGACCGGCGATGCCGATCGTGTTCCCCGCCCTCGGCGGCACTCACGCCGAAGCGCTGCAATTCGGCCAGGACCGGCCGGATCAGCGAGCGCTTCTCCTTCAGCGAGTGCACGTCACCGAGCAGGATGTCGAACTCCAGTGCACCGAGGTACACGCACACCTCTTCATTGTCGAAACAACTTCAGTGTCGAAAACAACCGGACCGCCGAGCCGCGCCCACCCGAGCCCGGCTTTCGCCGGGTGACGGGCGGGCGCGAGGTGCTCGAACTATCAGTCGCGCGGCTTCTCGCGCAGCTCGTAGGCCTCGATGATGTCGCCTTCCTTGATATCGGAATAGGTGACGGTCATACCGCATTCGAAGCCCTCGCGGACCTCGGCGGCGTCGTCCTTCTCCCGCTTCAAGGATGAAATCGTCATCGTCTCGGCGATCACCACGTTGTCACGCAGCAACCGGGCCTTCGCATTGCGCTTGACCGAACCCGAGGTGACCATGCAGCCGGCGATATTGCCGATCTTGGAGGACCGGAAGATCGCACGGATCTCGGCGCGACCCAGCTCGACCTCTTCGTAGATCGGCTTGAGCATGCCCTTGAGGGCCTTCTCGATCTCGTCGATGGCCTGGTAGATCACCGAGTAGTACCGGATGTCCACGCCTTCGCGGTTGGCCAGCTCGGTCGCCTTGCCCTCGGCCCGGACGTTGAACCCGATGATGATCGCGTTCGACGCCGACGCCAGGTTGACGTTGGTCTCGGTGACACCACCGACACCGCGGTCGATGACCCGCAGACGCACCTCGTCGTCCACCTGGATACCGAGCAGCGCCTCTTCGAGGGCCTCGACGGTACCGGAGTTGTCGCCCTTGAGGATCAGGTTCAGCTCCGAAGTTTCCTTCAGTGCGGCATCCAGATCTTCCAGGCTGATCCGCTTGCGGCTGCGTGCGGCCAGCGCGTTGCGCTTACGCGCATTGCGGCGGTCGGCGATCTGGCGTGCGATGCGGTCCTCGTCGACAACCAGCAGGTTGTCACCGGCGCCCGGCACCGACGTGAAGCCGATGACCTGGACCGGCCGCGACGGCAGCGCCGCGACGACATCTGCGCCGTGCTCGTCGACCATGCGACGGACGCGACCGTAGGCGTCGCCCGCCACGATCGAGTCGCCGACCCGCAGCGTGCCGCGCTGGATGAGCACGGTCGCCACCGGACCACGGCCGCGGTCGAGGTGCGCCTCGATGGCGACACCCTGAGCGTCCATATCCGGGTTGGCCCGCAGGTCCAGCGACGCGTCCGCGGTCAGCACGACCGCTTCCAGCAGCGCATCGATGTTGGTGCCCTGCTTGGCGGAGATGTCGACGAACATGGTGTCGCCGCCATACTCCTCGGCCACCAGACCGTATTCGGTCAGCTGCTGCCGGATCTTGTCCGGGTTCGCGCCTTCCTTGTCGATCTTGTTGACCGCCACCACGATCGGCACGTCGGCCGCTTGTGCGTGGTTGATCGCTTCCACGGTCTGCGGCATGACGCCATCGTCGGCCGCGACCACGAGGACCGCGATGTCGGTGGCCTTCGCACCACGGGCACGCATGGCAGTGAACGCCTCGTGACCTGGGGTGTCGATGAAGGTGATCAGTCGGTCTTCGTCGTTGACGTGCGTCAGCACCTGGTAGGCACCGATGTGCTGGGTAATGCCACCGGCCTCGCCCTCACGGACGTTGGCCTTACGGATCGTGTCCAGCAGTCGGGTCTTACCGTGGTCGACGTGACCCATGACGGTCACCACCGGCGGCCTGATCTGCAGGTCGTCCTCGCCGCCCTCGTCCTCGCCGTAGGTGAGGTCGAAGCTTTCGAGCAGCTCGCGGTCCTCGTCCTCCGGGCTGACGACGTGCACGACGTAGTTCATTTCGCTGCCGAGCAGCTCGAGGGTCTCGTCGTTCACCGACTGGGTCGCGGTGACCATTTCGCCGAGGTTGAACAGCGCCTGGACCAGCGAGGCCGGGTTGGCGTCGATCTTCTCCGCGAAGTCCGACAGCGAGGCACCACGGGCGAGACGGATGATCTCGCCGTTGCCGCGCGGCAGCCGAACGCCGCCGACGGCAGGAGCCTGCATGTTTTCGTACTCTGCGCGCTTCGCCCGCTTCGACTTACGGCCACGACGAACAGCGCCACCGGGACGACCGAACGCACCTGCCGCGCCGCCACGTCCACCCGGACCACCTGGACGACCACCGCCGCCACCGGGACGACCACGGAAACCACCGGCCGCGGGAGCACCGGCACCCGCACCGGGCGCACCCGTGCCGCCACCACCGCCACCACCACCGGGACCGCCGCGGTAGCCACCGCCACCGCCACCGCCACCGGGACGACCGCCGGGCCCACCCGGACGACCACCGGGACCGCCCGTACGACCGGCGCCAGCGCCTCCGCCCGGACCCGGACGGGCCGAACGAGCTGGCATGGCACCGGGATTCGGGCGCGGCGGCATCGAGCCGGGGCTCGGCCGCGGACCACCGGGACGCGGACCACCCTGGCCCGCAGCCGGACGGGAACCGCCCTGACCGGGAGCCGGACGCGCGCCACCCTGAGCCGGGCCGGGACGCGGACCGTGCCCGGGACCCGGGCGGGGACCGCCCTGGCCGGGGGCCGGACGCGCTGCGGGACGCTCACGCTCGGGAGCCGAGGAATAGGGATTGTTGCCGACCCGCGGGGTCTTGGGGCCGGGCTTCGGACCACCCGCGCCACCACCCGGACGCGGGCCGGAGCCCTGTCCCGGAGCACCGGGACGCTGCTGCTGCGACTGGCCGGGACGCGGACCACCGGGGGTCGGGCGCGGACCGGCCGGAGCCGGAGCGGCCTTCGCCGCGGGCGCCGACTGAGCGGCGTCCTGAACCGGCGCGGATTCACGCGCGGCGGGGGCCGGGGCCGCAGGCTTCGCGGCCGGACCGGGACGCACCGCGTCGGCGACGCGCTCCGCGGGCCGGGCGGCGGGCTCAGCGGTCACCTTCGCGGCCGGAGCCGCCGGTGCGGCGGCTTGCGCCGGAGCCGGAGTACGTGGACCCGGGCGTGGGCCGCCCGGGGTCGGCTTGGCGGCCGGACGGGACGCCGAGGAAGACCCGGGACGCGCCTCGGTCTTGGATGCTCCGTTGGTGTTGGTCGGCGCGGACTTCGCCGCGACCGACTCGCGCAGCCGACGTGCGACGGGTGCTTCCACCGTCGAGGATGCCGACTTCACGAACTCGCCCTGCTCCTTGAGCTTCGCGAGTAGTTCCTTGCTTGTGACACCGAGTTCTTTGGCCAACTCGTGCACGCGGGCCTTGCCTGCCACTGCTCTCCTCACTGAGAGGTCGAGCAGCGCCTCCGCCTAGGGACGGCGGGCCCGCACGACCTCGGGTTATCTCCGATGGACGTTCATCGTTGGTGCTTCACGGTGTGCTCATGAGTGCTCGTGCCTGTTCTCGAGGTACTTCTCCAGGGCTGAGATATCCAGATGTCCGGACACTCGTAGTGCTCTGCCGAATGCTCGGCGCCGCTCTGCCGCGGTCAAACAAACCGAAACGGGGTGCAACCAGGCACCCCGTCCGGGAAGTCTGCGCCGCGGGTCGGGAACGATCGCAATAGCGTGGGAACCGTCGCCGGTCTCACATTCCTGCGCCGCGATCCGCAACAGATCGGCGGCCAACTCTCGCTTCCGGCATCCGATGCACGTTCGCACCGGAGCTGCCGGACGCTGGGGCGTCGGGGACTGCTGGGTGGTGCGTTCGGACAAGGAAACCAAAGGCTCGCGTTGAACCTGAGTCCACTCTACCGCTGCCCCGGTCGGAACACCGAACCCCGCCCCTGCGGAAGTTACCAACATGTCATCCGACGAGTCCGATTCCGGGCCCAGACGCGGCTCGCCGCGCGCGGTGTCGGTCAACTTCGGTGTGCCTCCGTCCGCTCGCTTCCGTCCATGTCCGGGGCCGCGTCGCTGCGGATATCGATGCGCCAGCCGGTCAATCGGGCGGCCAGCCGCGCATTCTGCCCTTCCTTGCCGATGGCGAGCGACAGCTGGAAGTCCGGCACCACTACGCGGGCGGCGCGCGCCTCGGGGTCGACGATGGTGACCGATACCACTTTCGACGGCGAGAGCGCATTGCCGACGAAGGTCGCCGGGTCTTCCGCGTAATCGATGATGTCGATCTTCTCGCCAGCCAGCTCACTCATCACGTTGCGCACGCGCTGTCCCATCGGGCCGATGCAGGCGCCCTTGGCGTTGACGCCGGACACGGTGGTACGCACCGCGATCTTGGAGCGATGCCCGGCCTCGCGCGCGACCGCGACGATCTCGACCGAACCGTCGGCGATCTCGGGCACCTCGAGCGCGAACAGCCTGCGCACCAGGTTCGGGTGCGTACGCGACAGCGTGATCTGCGGTCCACGCGGGCCGCGCGAGACGCCGACGACGTAGCACTTGATCCGGTCGCCGTGCTCGTAGGTTTCGCCGGGCACCTGCTCGGCCTGCGGGATCAAGCCCTCGGTGCCGTGCATCTCACTGCCGATGCGCACCACGATGGTGCCTCGGGCGTTGGCGCGCGCGTCGCGCTGCACCACACCGCCGACGATGTCGCCCTCATGGGTGGCGAACTCACCGAAGGACTTCTCGTTCTCCGCGTCGCGCAGCCGCTGCAGCACCACCTGGCGTGCGGTGGTCGCCGCGATCCGGCCGAATCCCACTGGGGTGTCGTCCCATTCGGAGATCATGTTGCCGTCGGCGTCGACCTCCATGGCCATCACTCGCACCACGCCGGTCTTCTGGTTGATGTCGATGCGCGCGTTGGGCTGGTGACCCTCGGTGTGGCGGTACGCGGTGAGCAGAGCTGACTCGATCGCGGAGATCACGGTCTCGATCGAGATCCCCTTGTCGGCGACAATCGCGCGCAGGGCTTCGATTTCGATGTTCATTCCACGATCCCTTCGGTCGGCGAATCGGACGCTGTTACTGATTCAGGCAGTGCACCGGTTGTTCCTCGGACGTCCGCGGCATCGTCCACCGCGAGAGCATCTTCTTCCTGTCCCGGCACCGGACGGCCGGGGACGACGCCGCCGGCGAGCTCGAGCTCGATCGCGCCGGGCGGGGAGAACTCGACCTGGACGACGGCCTCGCCGATATCGGCCAGCGGTACGTTCACCCGGTGTGGTTTGCGTTTGCCGCCGAGCACGAGCGCGACCGAGTCACCGGTGAGCGCACCGACCCTGGCGTCGAACTTGTCCGCTCCACCCGCATCGGGCGCGGACGCCCCCGCGCGTAGCGAGATCCGCACTTTACGGCCGCGCGCGCGGCGCCAGTGCCGATCGACGGTGAGCGGGCGATCGATGCCCGGTGTGGTGACTTCCAGCAGATACTGGGTCTCGCCGAAATCGCCTGCCTCGTCGAGGTGCTCCGAGAGTTCCCTGCTGAGTTCGGCGATGGTATCCAGATCGGCGGCGTCATCGCTGTCCACGATCACCTTCACCCGAGCCTGCGCTTCCGCGTGCTTGCCGGCCGTCGAAATCTCGACGCCCTCGAGGTCGAATCCTCGGCGTTCGACGAGTCCAGCAACAAGCTGACTCAGCCTTTCCTCGGTCGGCATCGGCATGGTGGGGCGGCTCCTGGTTCAGTTGTGACGTTGCGGGTGTGACGTAGCGGGAAAATTCTCTATCGAAGGTCTAGCGTAACGCGCCACGAGAGTGTAAAGGACTGGCGGCCTCAGGCAAGTTTGCCGTGTGTACGACGGCCGGCCCATGGTCGACACGTGGTCCGGGGTGCCCCGCGAATCTGGCACGATAGTGCCGTGTCCATCCGCCTTCCCGCCCCGCCGCGCGCGAGGTGCATCTCCGGCATTCCGATCGACCCGCACGATCCCAGCCACGGTTCGGTCGGCCACGGCAGTTCGGTCGAACCCGGCGCACCGGTCGGTCCGCGCACTGCGGTCACTCGCACCGCGGCCCTCGACCGTCGTTCCGCGTTACGACTGGCAGGTGGTGGGACGGTCGGCGTACTAGCCCTCGGGGCGACGGCCGGTTGCGCCGACAAGACGGTCTACGAACCCGATCCGCTCGCCGCACAGGAGGTCTCGGCCCGCGCCGACGCGGCGGCCGCGACCGCGGCGATCGCGCTCACGCCGCAGCGCCACGCTGCGCTGACCACCATCGCGAGCGAACGCACCGCGCACGCCGACGCGCTGCTCGCCGAGATCAACCGGGTGATCGGCACCTACGGCGACGGCACCACTCCCACCCATCGCACCCGCGCGCTGGAAGCGCCCGCCGACTCGGGGCCGTCGCCCGCCGCGTCCGGCACGTCCGTTCCGCCCGTCACGCCGCCGTCCATCGACCAGTTGCGGGACCGCATCACCAAGTCCCAGCAGTCGGCCGCCGACCTGGCGCGCACCCAATCGGGTTACCGCGCAGGACTGTTGGCCTCCATCAGCGCGGCCTGCGCCACCGAGGCAGGGGTGTTGCTCGCATGACCGACGCCGAACGCCAAGCCCTGATCGGCGCGCTGAACGCCGAATACGCGGCGGTGTACGCCTACGGCGTGATCGGCGCCTACGCCTCCCCCGAACGCGGACTGCTGATCACCCAGTACACCGCCGCACACCGCGCCCGCCGCGACAGCACCGTCGACGCCCTGACCGCGGCAGGCGCCACCGCGCCACCTCCCGACGCCGCCTACACAACGCCGTTCCCGGTCGACGATCCGATTCCGGCGGCCCACCTCGCCGTCACCGTCGAAACCGACTGCTCAGCCGCCTGGCGCTCGGTAGTCGAACACGCCGACACCGAGCCCGTCCGCCGCATGGGCATCGACGCCCTCACCGAATCCGCGCTGCGCCTCGCCACTTGGCAGTCGATCCTGGGTACCAACCCGCCCACTGTCGCCTTCCCCGGCAAGGTCTGACGGCACGGCAACTCCGCCTTTTCCTCCATGGTGTGCCAGTCATGGAGCCACGAGTGGCACACCGTTGCGGAGATGGGCGAGAAAACCCCTCCACCATGTGCCACTCATGGAATACCGCGCGGGCGGGGGCGCGACTGGGCGGCGGTGTAGCAATGAACAGTAGATCCGCTGCTACGGGCGCATGGAGTATGCGCCGTCGTGGGACGCGACCTGGTTCCAGACGCGGTCGAAGCGGTCGCGGTCGGTGGCCGGGGTGCGCAGGGCGCCGACGGCCCAGTCCTGTTGTGCCGCAGTGGCGGACGGCTTGCCGTACAGGGTGGTTGTGTAGCCGTTGAAGTCGCGGATCTGGAAGTCGAAGATCTGGTCGAGCACATCGCGGTCCAGGCCGGTGATCGCGGCCTGCTCCAGGATCAGCTGGCCGTAGACCACCAGGGAGAACAGGTGGCCGATGGTCAGCATGAAGTCGAGATCCTGCTGCTGGTCGGCGTCGGGGGCGGCGATGGTCAACAGCGTGCGCAGAGCCTCGGCCTGCTCATAGAAGCGGGCCACGTTCGCGACGTCGGTGTGCTTGTCGTAGACCGGGGTCCAGTCGGCGAATTGCACCTTGCCCGCGCCGCGAGCCGGGCCCTGCCGCCAGAAGAACGCGTCGTCTGCCGCGTCCTGGCGAGTGCCGACCTCCGGGTAGTCCTTCGGGTTGAACAGGTAGTTCGGCATGAACTTCAAAATCTGGCCGACATTGACGTGGACCGTGCCCTCAAGCCGCGGCAGGGTGCCGATGTAGCGGGCGACCTGGGCGAAGTAGGTGTTCTTCTCGAACCCCTTCGCGGCAAGCACATCCAGCAGCAACGTCATGACGGTCTCGCCCTCGGAGGTCACCTTGGACTTCGTCATCGGGTTGAACAGCAGGTAGCGGCGGTCCTCGAGGCCGGCGGTGCGGAAGTAGTCGACGGCCCGGTCGCTGAACAGCTTCATCGCGGCGATGCGGGCGTAGGCGTCGACGAAATTCGTTCGCACATGCGGGAATTCGGTGACCGGCTTGCCGTAGAGGATGCGGTTGTTGGAGTGCGTGATCGCCTCGTAGAACGAGTGCTCGACCATGCCGATGCTGCCGTGGCACAGGTTGAACTTGCCGACATTGACGGTGTTCAGCGCCGCCGAGAACGCCTCGGGTCCGGTGGAGAGGATGTCGTCGGCGGTCACCGGGTAGTTGTGCAGCGCGAAGGTGCTGACATAGAGCTGGCCGTGGATGACATTGTCGATGAGCTCGTAGTCGTCGTGCCGGCTGTCTGCGGCGAACCACACGTAGCCGTCGGCGCCCTCGATATCGGCGCGACGCGAGAACACCGAGACCATGCTGGCGACGTTGCCGTTGCCGATGTAGTACTTGGTGCCGTTGGCGCGGAACAGGATTCCCGCTTCGGCGTCGGCACTGCCGGGCTCGGTCGGTGTCAGCACCAGGTCGGTGTTGTAGATGTCGGCGCCGTGATCACGCTCGGACAGACCGAACGCCATCACCTGACCGTCGGCCAGATCGGCGGCAGCACGCTTCTTGGCCGCCTCGTTGTCGCTCTGCCAGATCGGGCCGAGGCCGAGGATGGTGACCTGCTCGGCGTACCAGTACGCCAGACCGTAGAACCCGAAGATCTCCGACAGCGCCGCATTGCGGGCCGCGTCCCAGCGCCGATTCTCGTCACCGTCGGCGTAGGCGGCGGGCGTCAGGAAGGTCGCGAACAGCTTCTCCTTCTTGGCGAACTCGAGGAAGTCCGAGACCCACACCGCGTCCTCGTCGTCGGCAAGCAGCTGCCGCTTACCCCGCGCCTCGAACCACTCGATGGTGGCCTTCAGCAGCCGCTGAGTCGCCGCATCGAACTGCGTGGGGTCGTAGGTGGCGGGGTTGAACAACAACGCGTCGGTGCTCGTCATGCCGGTTAACTTACCAGCGAGTAACAGCAGCCCGCGGCGAGTCCACCATTGCCGATGCGCCGAATCGCGCCTACGGAACCGTAGGTTCGATACGCCCGAACGAGCGGGGTGAAATGGTGGCTATCCGGCCACATCGAGAAATCCATTTCACTCCGCTCGGGGGATCGAGTCAGCCGCGCACCTGCGCGAGCACCGACTCCGCTACGGATTCGGCGGGGACCTCGGTGGATTCGCCGGTGAAACGGTCGCGGATCTCGACCTTGCCCTCGACCCAGCCGCGGCCGACCACCACGATCAGCGGCACGCCGACCAACTCGGAATCCTTGAACTTCACGCCGGGCGAGGCCTTGCGGTCGTCGAGCAGAACCTCCAGGCCCGCCGAATTCAGTTCCGCGGCAACCTGTTCGCCGCCCTCGCGGGAGGAGTCGTCCTTGTTCGCGATCACCACGTGCACGTCGAACGGCGCGACCTCGCGCGGCCAGCGCAGGCCCCTGTCATCATGCAGTTGCTCGGCGAGCACCGCGACCATGCGGGAGACGCCGATGCCGTAGGAACCCATGGTCAGCCGGACCGGCTTGCCGTTCTCGCCGAGCACGTCCACGTCGAACGCGTCGGTGTACTTGGTGCCGAGCTGGAAGATATGCCCGATCTCGATGCCGCGCGCCGCGACGAGCACACCGCGCCCGTCCGGCGAGGGGTCGCCGTCCCGGACCTCGGCGGCCTCGATGGTGCCGTCGGGGATGAAGTCGCGGCCCGCGACCAGGCCGACGACGTGCTTGCCCTGGCTGTCCGCGCCCGTGATCCAGGAGGTGCCGGTGCCGATGCGCGGGTCGACCAGGTAGCGAACACCGTTGTCCTGCAGTGCCTTCGGGCCGATGTAGCCCTTCACCAGGAACGGATTGGCGGCGAAGTCGGCCTCGGTGAGCAGCTCGACCTCGGCGGGCTCCAGCGACGCGCCCAGACGCTTGTCGTCGACCTCACGATCACCGGGGATGCCGATGCCCAGGATCTCGGTCTTGCCGTCCGGGTGACGCAGCTTGACCATGATGTTCTTCAGGGTGTCGGCGGCTGTCACCGGGCGGTCGTAGACACCAGCCTCGTTGGCCCAGTCCACCAGCGTCGCGATGGTCGGCGTGTTCGGGGTGTCGTGCACGACCGCCGCGGGCTGTCCCTCGATGGGCAGCGGTTCGGGCGCGGGCGTGACCACCGCTTCCACGTTCGCCGCGTACCCGGATTCGACGCACCGCACGTAGGTGTCCTCGCCGACCGGGCTGTCGGCCAGGAACTCCTCGGACGCGCTGCCGCCCATCGCGCCGGAGGTGGCCGCGACGATGACGTACTTGACGCCGAGCCGGTTGAAAATGCGCTGGTACGCCTCGCGGTGTGCCCCGTAGCTGGCCTTGAGCCCGTCCTCGTCCAAGTCGAAGGAGTACGAGTCTTTCATGATGAACTCACGCCCGCGCAGGATGCCCGCGCGGGGCCGTTCCTCGTCGCGGTACTTGGTCTGGATCTGGTACAGCGTGACCGGCAGATCCTTGTACGAGTTGTATTCGCCCTTCACGGTGAGCGCGAAGAGCTCCTCGTGGGTGGGGCCGAGCAGATAGTCGGCGCCCTTGCGGTCCTGCAGCCGGAACAGGCCGGGGCCGTATTCGGTCCACCGGTTGGTGGTCTCGTACGGGTCGCGCGGCAGCAGCGCGGGCAGCGAAATCTCCTGCGCGTCGATGGCATTCATCTCGTCCCGCACGACCTGCTCGACCCGCCGCAGCACCCGCAGGCCCAGCGGCAGCCACGAGTACACGCCAGGTGCGACGCGCCGCACATATCCGGCGCGGACGAGCAGTTTATGACTTGGCACCTCTGCGTCGGCGGGATCGTCGCGCAGGGTACGCAGGAAAAGTCGGGAGAGGCGGGTGATCACGGAACGTAGGGTAGTCGCTGGCCTGGCGATGTCTGCAAGGCATTACCGTATCCGCTCGTGCTGGTGCTGCTGCCTCCCTCCGAAACCAAGTCCGACGGCGGTTCCGACGCGCCCCTGGAGCTGGAGTCGCTGGCGATGCCGCAGCTCACACCGGTGCGCGACCGGTTGATCGACGAGGTGGTCAAGCTCGCCGCCGACCCCGCCGCCTCGCGCACCGCGCTCGGGCTCGGCAAGGGGGCTGACGCCGAGATCGCCCGCAATGCGACCCTGCGCACCTCCCCTATCCGGCCCGCCCTGGAGCGCTACACCGGTGTCCTCTACGACGCCCTCGACGCCCGCTCCTTCACCAAGGCCCAGCGCGCCAAGGCCAATGCCCGCCTCGCCATCGGCTCCGCGCTGTTCGGTGCGGTCCGCGCCACCGACCCCATCCCGGCCTACCGCCTGTCCGGCGGCTCGAAACTGCCCGGCCTGCCCACCCTTTCCGCCGTCTGGCGCGATACCCTCCCCGACGCCCTGCACGCCGAGGCCGCGGGCGAGCTGGTCATCGACCTCCGCTCGGGTACCTACCAGCAGTTGGGTCGGGTTCCCGACGCCATCACCGCCAACGTCCTCACCGAACACCCCGACGGCTCCCGAACCGTGGTCAGCCACTTCAACAAACACCACAAGGGCCTGCTGGCCCGCGCCCTGATCCTCACCCGCGCCGACCCCACCGACATCCGCGCCGTCGCTCGCATCGCAACCAAGTCCGGCCTGAAGACCGAAATCGCCTCCCCCACTGAGCTATTGATTCTCACCTGAGGCGATCACCTCGCCGCCGACATACGGTGCCGCAGTGGGTTTCTACGACTGCCGGTGCGGTCGAGGCAACCGGGTGCGTGGCGATGTGCGACCTCCATCGCTGGGTGTGCGGCGACGGCCACCACGGTCCCAGCCCTCGGGCAGCAGTCGCGAGGTGGTCTATCCGGCAGAGTACGACCACAACCCCATATCTCGGACACCCGCCGGAATCCGGCAAAGCATGAGTAGAGCCATCACTACCCGCGCATCCTGGATCCTGGCGGTGCCGGGCTGACGGCAGATCGTCACAGCGACGCACCGCACCACACCGACGCTCACGGATCGAATCGAGGAAACATGCAGACAATCGCGCACTGGGTCGACGGCAAGGGCTTCGCCGGAGCTAGCGGTGCGACGGCGCCAGTGACGAATCCGGCGACCGGCGTGGTGACCGGGCAGGTGGCGTTGGCGCGTGTCGAGGACGTTCGGGCCGCGATCGATTCGGCGGCGGCGGCATTCCCCGCGTGGCGCGAAGCCTCGCTGGCGCGCCGCACGCAGGTGCTGTTCCGCTTCCGTGAACTGCTCAACGAGCGCAAGGAAGAGCTGGCCCTGCTGATCACCGCCGAGCACGGCAAGGTGCTCTCCGATGCGCTCGGCGAGGTGACCCGCGGCCTGGAGATCGTCGAATTCGCCTGCGGTATACCGCATCTGGTAAAGGGCGGCTACACCGAGAACGCGTCGACGAAGGTGGACGTCTTCTCGATCCGCCAGCCCCTCGGCCCGGTGGCCATCATCTCGCCGTTCAATTTCCCCGCGATGGTGCCGATGTGGTTCTTCCCGATCGCGATCGCCGCCGGAAACACCGTGGTCCTCAAGCCGAGTGAGAAGGATCCGTCCTCGTCGCTCTGGATGGCCGAGCTGTGGCACGAAGCGGGCCTGCCCGCCGGGGTCTTCAACGTGCTGCAGGGCGACAAGGTCGCGGTCGACGAGTTGCTCGACAACCCGGGCATCAAGGCGGTCTCGTTCGTCGGCTCGACGCCCATCGCGAAGTACGTCTACCAGCGCGGCACGGCGAACGGCAAGCGTGTGCAGGCACTCGGCGGCGCCAAGAATCACATGCTGGTTCTGCCGGACGCGGACCTGGATCTGGCCGCCGACGCCGCCGTCAACGCGGGTTTCGGCTCCGCGGGTGAGCGCTGCATGGCGATCAGCGTGGTGCTCGCGGTCGGCACGGTCGGCGACGAGTTGGTCGCCAAGATCGCCGAACGCGCTCGGACCATCAAGACCGGTGACGGCACCCGCAACACCGACATGGGTCCGCTGGTGACCCGCGAGCACCGCGATCGGGTCGCCGGTTACATCGATGCGGGCGAATCCGCCGGAGCCACCGTCGTTCTCGATGGGCGCGGCATCCAGGCCGATGGCGAGTCGGACGGATTCTGGCTGGGGCCAACCATTCTCGACAATGTCGGCACCGAGATGAGCGTCTACACCGACGAGATCTTCGGCCCGGTCCTCTCGGTCGTCCGCATCGACAGCTACGAGGACGGGCTCGCGCTGATCAACTCGAACCCCTACGGCAACGGCACCGCGATCTTCACCAACGACGGCGGCGCCGCCCGGCGCTTCCACAACGAGGCGGAGGTCGGCATGATCGGCATCAACGTGCCCATCCCGGTTCCCATGGCCTATTACAGCTTCGGTGGCTGGAAGAACTCGCTGTTCGGCGATTCGCACGCGCACGGCACCGACGGTGTGCACTTCTTCACCCGGGGCAAGGCCGTCACCAGCCGCTGGCTCGATCCCAGCCATGGCGGGCTGGAACTCGGGTTCCCCCAGAACAGGTAAGCAACCTATAGCGACGCAGGAGAATTGCCGATGACTCTCCCGAATGGATTGACGCGCGAAATCCCGCGCCACGCCGCAACGGTGGAATGATCCTGATCGGCACCGTGTTCCAGTTGGGCGTGACCTCTACAGCTGAGCTTTCCGATGAACTGAAGAAGTACTTGGACGAGTCGAAGGTGTTCGCGACCGCGGCGACGATCGGGCCGAGCGGGCAACCGCACCTGACCGTCATCTGGCTGGGGCGCGACGGCGACGACCTGCTGTTCTCCACGACGACCGACCGGCAGCAGGGCAAGAACCTCGCTCGCGACCCACGGATCACGGTGATGATCAATCCGCCGGACAACCCGTACGTGTACGCGGAGATTCGCGGCACGGCGACCCTCACGCCCGATCCCGACAAGGTGCTGCCGAACGAGCTGTCTCGCAAGTACTCCGGACTGCCCTACGTGGAGTTCAATCCCGCCTCCGTCAACGACGGACCGCGGGTGATCGTCCGCGTCACCCCGCACAAGGTCGCAGGCCGTCTGTGAATCCCCGACCGACCGACACCCGGCGGGCTCAGCCTTGCTGGGCCTCCTCCTGCGCGTGCTGGGCCTGGGTCACTTCGGCGGGTGTGTAGCGCAGCGTCAGCGCGATGATGCCGACGAGCATGGCTCCGATGGCCGCGACGAACAGCACCAGGGTGTAACCGTCGCCCAGTGCGTCGAGCTCGGCGGGCGTCATATCTGCTGGCGCGCCGGTGCGGCCGCCCAGTGCCAGCGTGCGCGAGGCCGCGACCGGGGCAAGCAGGCCGATCGCGATGGGCGTGCCCAGGTTCATGAACATCTGGCCGATCGCGGAGAGCGGGCCGACGTTATCGAGTGGCACCCCGACCAGCACACACAGCGGGATCGGCACGATCGCCATACCGATGCCGAAACCGATCACGACGAACAGCACGAGCAGAGTAGGCAGATACTGCACGCCGCGATCGAGGGTCGAGCCGAACCACAGCCCCGCGACCAGGATCGCCGCCCCCGCACTCAACAGCCACCGCGGTGCGACCATCATCGCCAGTTTCGACGACACCGCGGTACCGATACCGGCGCCGATGGTGAAAGGAATGAACGCCGCCCCGGCCACCAGCGGGCTGTACCCGACCACGTTCTGGATGAACAGACCCGCGAAGTAGGTCGTCGCCCCCAGCACACCGCTCGCCAGGATGATCGCGCCGAACGTCGCGACCCGATCGCGGTGGTCGAACAGCGACCACGGCAGCAACGGGTTGGTCACCCAGCGTTCGGCGAACACGAAGACGATCAGCAACACCACACCGGCGACCGCCGAACCGATGATCCACGGGCTGCCCCACCCGAATTCGGGTCCTTCGGTGGCCGCGAACACGATGGCGGCACACGCGAGCGTGCCGAGCACCGCGCCGCGCACGTCCAAGGCAAGCCGCTGGTGGGTGGTGTCGCGCAACTCGTGCACGGCACCGAGGATGATCAACGCGCCGATCGGCACGTTGATCAGGAAGATCCAGCGCCAGCTCACCTCGGCCAGCGCACCACCGACCACCAGACCCCCGACCGATCCGATGGCCATCATCGATCCGAATATCGCGAACGCCTGATTACGCACCCGGCCTGGCGCAAAAGTACTGGCCACCAAGGCGAATGCGGTCGGAGCCGCGAGCGCGGCTCCGGTGCCCTGGATCGCTCGCGCCGCGATCATCATCGCCTCGCTCTGCGCGAGGCCGCACAGCAGCGAGGCGAGCGTGAACAGCGACACCCCGAGAACGAACATGCGCTTGCGGCCGAAAGAGTCACCGATCCGGCCGCCGAGCAGCATCAATCCGGCGAACGGCAGCCCATAGGCGGTGACCATCCAGGCACTGCCGGAGCTCGACAACCCCAGCTCGTCCTGTAGGCGCGGCAGCGCGAGGATGACCACGGTGCCGTCGAGCACCACCATCAGCTGCAGCCCGCTCAGCACGAGGATCGCCAACCCGAAGGCCCGCTGCGTCACTCGAGCTGCCTCGCCGCGGCGGGATTATCGGACACGGCTGTAAGGCACTGTAGGTAATGCCCCGGTGTCGGCTTGTTGCTGGGCTTCTTGTTGCGCGTGCTGCGCCTGGGCGAGCTGTTGCGGCGTGAACCGGAGCATGAGGGCGATCATTCCCGTCGCCACCGCGACGAGCGAGCAGACGGCAAGGACCAGCGTGTACCCACTGCCCAGCGCGGCGATCTCCGAGGCATTCATGTCCGCCGCCTTGCCGGTCCGACCGCCGAGCGACAGCGTGCGCGATGCCGCGATCGGAGTGAGCAGGCCGATGAAGACCGGCGTCGCGAGATTCATGAACATCTGCCCCACCGCAGCCAGTGGACCGATGTCCGAGGCAGGCACGCCGACGAGAACGCACAGCGGCCCGAGCACCATCGCCACGCCGACCCCGAAGCCCATCACGATCAACAACGGAAGCAGGGTCGACGCGTAGTGCACGGTGCCGTCGAGCTGTGAGCCGACAAGCAGCCCCGCGGCCAAGACGAAGGCCGATCCGCACAAAAGCCAGCGCGGCGCTATGAGCAGCGCCACTTTGGAGGCCAAGGCCCCGCCGATACCGATCCCGACGGTAAACGGAATCGACGCAACGCCCGCCACCAGCGGACCGTAGCCGAGCACGTTCTGCAGGAACTGCGCGACGAAGAAGGTCATCGCGCCCAGCACTCCACCGGCCAGGAAGATCAAGAGGAAGGTCGCGACGCGATCGCGGCTGTCGAACAGCGACCACGGCAGCAGCGGATTCTCGATCTGCCGTTCCACGACCACGAAGATGATCAGCAGCACGACACCGCCGATCAGCGCGCCGATGATGGCCGGGTTGGACCAGCCCATTTCCGGTCCCTCGGTCGCGCCGAACACGATGGCGGCACAGGCTACGGTGCCGAGCACGGCGCCGCGCACATCGAGCGAGAAGCGGTGGTGCTCGGTGTCCGCGAGCTGGTACATCGCACCCAGGATGATCAGCACACCGATCGGCACATTGATGAGGAAGATCCACCGCCAGGACAACTGGGTCAGCGCACCGCCGACCACCAGACCGCCGACGGACCCGATACCGACCATGGAGCCGACGATCGCTATCGCCTGATTGCGCGCCCTGCCTGGCGCAAAAGTTGTTGCCACCAGCGCGAATGCCGTCGGAGCCGCGATCGCCGCACCCGCGCCCTGCACGGCGCGCGCCGCGATCAGCATGGCTTCGTTCTGCGCGAGCCCGCACAGCAGCGAGGCGCAGGTGAACAGGCCGACGCCGAGCATCAGCATCCATTTGCGACCGAACGCGTCACCGAGCCTGCCGCCGAGCAGCATCAGTCCGGCGAAGGTGAGACCGTAGGAGGTCACCGTCCACGCAGCGCCCGCGCTGGACATCCCCATCTCCTGCTGCAACCGCGGCAGGGCGAAGATCACCACCGTGCCGTCGAGCACAACCATCAGCTGCAGCCCGCTCAGCACTAGGATCGCGAGCCCGAAGGCCCGCTGCGTCACCGGATACTGCATCGTCGCAGCGGGATAGTCGGGCACGGTCAGTCACTGTAATTGATTCAGTGATAGCCGCCCGGGCCGACGGTGCCTCGATCCACCCCATCACAGCGGAACAGACTACGGGTTGTGACACCGAGGCAACGCTTCGGCGGGCCTGCGTCGATCAGCCGAATCGGCTTGCGGCCGAGCGCGATGCGCGGTGCAACCGCCACCGGGTGCGCGAATATCGTCGATGCTCGACGTGGCGCTCGACCTCGTGGAATCGACTCGATGCGGCGACCGGTCAACCTGGTCGGCGCCGCCGGGACGGGCATGCGGGACCGTACCTATCCAGCAGTCGACTCGGCTTGCGGCATTTCGGGATTCGCGGAGAATCCGGCGGTCGGGCCGATCACCACGATCGCGGGTGGTCGGATGCCTTCGTCTCGGACCCGTGCGGCGACCGTGCCCAGGTCGGCACGCAGCACGCGCTGGGTGCGCAGAGTGCCCTCCTGAATGACGGTCGCGGGAGTGTCGGCGGCGCGTCCACCCTCGATCAGCACGGTCGCGAACTGTTCGATCCGTTCGACGGCCATCATCAGCACGATCGTGCCGCGCAACCGGGCCAGCGCGGGCCAGTCGACCAGCGAATCCGGATGGTCCGGCGCGACGTGACCGCTCACCACCACGAATTCGTGGGTGACGCCGCGGTGGGTCACCGGGATGCCCGCGGCCGCAGGCACGGAGATGGGGCTGGTGACGCCCGGCACCACGGTGACCGGGATCCCGGCCGCCACGCAGGCCTCGACCTCTTCGAAGCCGCGACCGAATACATACGGGTCGCCGCCCTTGAGCCGCACCACGAACTTGCCCGCCTTGACGCCCTCGACGAGCGCGGTATTGATCGCCTCCTGCGCCATGGCACGTCCGTACGGGATCTTCGCCGCGTCGATCACCTCGACGTCGGGTCCGAGTTCGGCCAGCAACTCGGGCGGCGCCAGGCGGTCGGCGACCACGAGATTCGCCCGCGCCAGCAGGCGCCGTCCGCGCACGGTGATCAGATCCGGGTCGCCGGGACCGCCGCCGACCAGCGCGACGCCCGGGGTGATCGGCGTCGAATCATCGGTCACCACACCGGATTGCATCGCCTCGAGCAGCGCGTTGCGCACCGCGGCCGAGCGTCGATGCTGCCCGCTCGCCAGCACACCGAGGGTGAGCCCGTCGTATCGTGCGGTCGCGGGAGTGACGGCGGTGCCGAGTCGGGCCACGTCGGCGCGCACGCAGAAAATCCGGAGCCGGGTGGCCTCCTCGACCACGGCCGCATTGGTCTCGGATTCGTCGGTGCAGGCGATCGCGTACCACGCGCCGCCCAAGTCGCCATCCGCATACGCCCGCAGCGTGACCGTGATCTGTCCCGACGTAGCCATCCCCTCGACCGCCGGGGTGACCTCACGGCTGACCACATGCACCTCCGCGCCGGAGGCGATCAGCAACCCGAGCCGCCGCTGCGCCACCGTTCCGCCACCGACTACCACCACACGGCGACCGTTCAGATCGAGCCCGACCAGGTAGTTAGGGTCGCCCGCAAGCTGGTCATCGGTGGAGTCAGACGTGTTCGGCACAGTGTTCAAGCCTAAGGCCTGGCACGGCGACCCCGGCAATCGCCCGGTGGCCGTCATCGAAAAGCCGCATAGCCCGCAGGCCCCGGCCGGACCTCCGTGAGCATGGACTGAGCTGCCAGCGCGTCGGAATTCTCGGTCGCAGATGCGGGAGCGACGGGAATGTCGTGGCTCGCGGCGTAAATCGTGGAATCACCGCCGGTCGGGACGGCCACGATGATGGCGAGATCTTGTCGACTCGTGACCATCTCGTCGTGCCCGGCGTCAACCTCGGCGGTACATGCGTCTGATCGGCGCACCACGTTCCTATTCTCGGCCGATCTCCGCGTCGGTGCAGTGCCGTAACAGGCCCTCGATCATCGCCGCCACCTCCGAGCTGGAGCAGGCACATGGGGTCCAGTGACGTGAAAGTCGCGCTTAGCGGTGTCTGCCTTGGTCGGCCGGTCGGTATCACTACCGCGGCCCCGCCGACCCGGCCGGCGGGGGCGTCCACATCGTTCTCCTCTGGCCAGGGCGGCTGCGTCGGCCCCTTGCCTTCGATGACGGACAGGCGGACGCTCGAGTTCATGGCCAAGCCGTATCGAGCACGGTGGGGCGTAAGGGCGTCCAACGCGTGGATGCGGACCGTGATACGCGCTGGATTGCCGATGTGGACGTTCCGTGTCCTCACGGTGCCCGGACGGCGCACCGGCCGCGCGATCGAGACGCCGCTGGCAGTGTTCGAACAAGACGACCGGCGATACCTGGTGGCGTCCTACGGAACGGTGAACTGGGTGCGCAACCTGCGTGCGGCACAAGGTAGGGCGGCGCTGCGCCACGGCAAACACGTCGAGACCGTGACGGCCGTGGAGTTGTCCACCGATCAGGCGGCCAGGGTGTTCCGCGCGTCGCTGGTGTCGGGGCCGCCACGCGTTCCGAAACCCATTGTGGTGCTGTATCGTCACTTCTTCGTGCTGCCCTACCTGGATGTGGGTATGGACTCATCGCCGCAGCAATTCCTCGACAACGCCCGCACCCATCCGGTTTTCGAAATCGTGTCGGCCTGACTCCGGTGCGGCGACTTCTGTGTCGTCAAATGGGGACTGGTGTGGGTATCGCCTGGTCAGAGGGCGTATCTGGGGTACACCCCAGCGCTACACGCATGACCGATCCAAGTTTCGTCAAGATAGAGTCTATTCTCTAATTTCTTGACACTTGCCTGCCTGATTCTTAAACTTCAAACTGACACATCGGGTTCAGGAGGGGCTATCATGCGCGTCGGCTATATCAGGGTCGGCACGGTCGATCGGAACACCGTCCGTCAGCTCGACGGGATCGACGTCGAACGTACCTTCACCGACAAGGCATCCGGGAAAGACACCGCACGCCCGCAGCTGGACGAGCTGGTCGCGTACATCCGCGACGGCGATGAGGTGATCGTGCAGTCGATGGACCGGCTCGCCCGCAACCTCGACGACCTGAGGCGGCTGGTGCGCACGCTGACCGGCAAGGGCGTGCGGGTGGAGTTCGTCAAGGAGAACCTGGCCTTCACCGGCGAGGACTCACCGATGGCGAACCTGCTGCTGAGCGTGATGGGTGCCTTCGCGGAATTCGAGCGCGCGCTGATTCTGGAACGCCAGCGCGAGGGCATCGCGGCGGCCAAGGCCCGCGGCGCATACACCGGCCGCAAACCCGCCCTCACCACCGAGCAGGCCAAGCAGCTGCGCGACCGCGCGACCGGCGGGGAGTCAAAAGCCGCGCTGGCCAAGGAGTTCGGCGTCAGCCGCGAAACCGTCTACAGCTACCTGCGGGCCCCCGACACCACCACGGCCTGACCTTCGTCAGCTGCCGACAAGGTCAAGATGCTTCGGATACCCGCGCGGCACCATGTGCCGATACGACTCTGATAGTCAGTGGGGCGCTCTCGTGCATCGACACGGTGAAGATGCCGGTGAACACGAAGAATATCTGCGGGAATGTCACGCAGAATGCCCCGAAGTAGACGAAGATGGTCGTTCTAAACTAGAACGCGTTACATTCTGGCCGAGCTTCATGGCGCAGGAGGATAGAAGATGGCCGACGACCTCGATCCCACCCAGCGGCGACAGATGACGATCAGCGAGCGCGATCTCGATACTCTGGCCGAGGACCTGTCGCGGTGGCTGAATTCGAAGGTCTGCGCCGACCACCCGCCGCAGGTCTCGGGCCTGACCCGGCCGCAGTCCGGTGGGATGTCCAGCACGTCGGTGCTCTTCGATGCCGAATGGACCGTAGACGGGCGCAGCGACGGCGGGTCGTTCGTCGCACGGATGGCGCCGGAGGCCGAGGCGTTTCCGATATTCGAAACCTACGATCTGGCAACGCAGTACAACGTCATCGCCGGTGTCGCCGAGGCAACTGACGTACCGGTGCCCGCGCTGCGCTGGCTCGAGCTCGACGAGAAGGCACTCGGCACACCGTTTTTCGTGATGGATCGGGTCGAGGGCCGGGTGCCGACGGACAACCCGCCTTATGTGTTCGTCGGCTGGCTGTTCGACGCGAGCGCCGAAGAACGCGCCCGGCTTACCGCCAACACCGTCGAGGTCATCGCCAAGATCCACGCGATACCCGATGTGGCGGCACGATTCCCGATGCTGCACGGTCCGGGACATGCGCTACGCAGGCATGTCGATGCGCAGCGGGCCTGGTATCGCTGGGCGCTGGCCAACGACGGATTCCGGATCCCGATCATCGAGCGGACTTTCGACTGGCTCGACGCGCACTGGCCGACCGATCCCGGCCCCGACGTGCTCGCCTGGGGTGACGCCCGCCCTGGCAACATCATCTACCGCGAGTTCGAGCCGGCGGCGGTGTTGGACTGGGAGATGGCCGGGCTGGGCCCGCGCGAACTGGACATCGCCTGGGTCATCTTCATCCACCGGTTCTTCCAGGACGTCGCCACCCAATTCGACCAGCCCGGCCTCGCAGACTTCCTGCGCCGCGACGATGTGGTGGCGAAATACGAAGAGCTCACCGGATATACGGTGCGCGACCTCGATTTCTACATCGTCTACGCGGCGCTGCGGCACGCCATCGTGATGGCTCGGGTCAAGCGCCGGATGACCCATTTCGGCGAGGACACCGACACCCCCGACCGCAATGACTACGTGCTGCACCGAGCATTCCTGGAAGCGCTGCTCGACGGAACCTACGTGTGGGACTGAAAGGAAACGCCGTGCCCATCCCCTTGGATGAATATCCGATCCATCAGACACCGTTGTCGCTGGCGCGGGTCGCCAGCGGCGACCGGAACTTCTACGACAGAAGCTATTTCAACGCCCACGACCGCGACGGCGGCACCTTCCTGGTCACCGGTTTCGGCGTGTATCCGAACCTCGGGGTGGTCGACGCCTACGCCGCCGTCCGCCGCGGTGACACTCAGCGATCGGTCCGCTTCTCCGACGCGTTGGCCGAGCGCAGCCTGGACCTGAAGGTCGGCGGCTACCGCATCGAGGTGCTCGAACCGCTGCAGCGGCTGCGGGTGATCTGCGAACACGACGACCTCGGCTTCGACCTCACCTGGAACGGCGCCTTCCCCACCGTGCAGGAACAGCCGCACCTGATCCTCAACGGCAATCGGCCGATCATCGAGGCGTCCCGCTTCGCGCAGGTGGGGACCTGGGAGGGGACGCTGCACGTCGACGGGACCGACTTCACGATCGACCCGGCCGTGTGGACCGGCAGCAGGGACCGTTCCTGGGGTATTCGCCCGGTCGGTGAGACCGAGCCCGCCGGTCGCGCGGCCAGCGAACCGTCCGGCGGCTTCTGGTGGCTGTACATGCCGTTGCGTTTCGACGATTTCGCGATCGTGATCATCGTGCAGGAGGAGCCCGACGGCAAGCGCACCCTCAACGATGCCGTCCGCATCTGGCCCGACGGGCGCACCGAGCAGCTGGGCTGGCCCAGCATACACATCGAATACCGTTCCGGCACAAGGCATCCAGTGTCGGCACGGATCGAACTCAGCACGCCGGACGGCAAACCGCTCGAGGTCGAGGTGCACACCGGCACCAACGTGACGCTGCACGTCGGCTGCGGCTACGGCGGCGATCCCGATTGGCAGCATGGCCAGTGGAAGGGCCGCGACTGGATCTCCTCGAGCCACTACGACCTCACCGACCCGGCCATCGCCGCCCGCGTGCCCTACGGCGTCATCGACCACGTCGGCCACGCCCGCTGCGGCGACGCCGAAGGCTGGGGCCTGTTCGAACACGCCAGCATCGGCCGCCACGACCCGACCGGATTCGCCGACTGGGGGTCGGTGTCGCCGTAGCGGGTCTACACCGCCGAATCCGCCGCCCCTCCGAAGACGCCTTGGCCATGCTCGGCAGCATCACCGCACCGGACTCCACCCGCCACAACCCTTCGCCCCGTATGGGTTTCAGCTCTCGGGTCGAGCCAGGTCGGGACGCTTGACGTAGTCGGTAAGCCCGATCACATTCCCCCAAGGATCGGCGACCTCGACACTCCACCCGGTACCCACCTCGAAAGGGGCACCGAGCAATTCGACTCCGAACCTTTCCAGTTCCGCTGCCGCGTCCCGCGCGTCGGGCACCTCCAACCACAGCCGCATCCCGGATAGTCCGCCCTCACCCGCACGCGGATCCGTCCGCGCCATGACCCCGGCCATCTCACCACCGACATCGAACACCACGATCCCTTGCTCCGGCAGCGTGAACTTCACCCCCAGCCCCAGCATGCCCTCGTAAAATTCCACCGCGGCCGTCAGGTTACCGACCGGAACCAGCACGTTGTCGATACCTCGGATCTCCATCACGCCATGAAACCACGCCGATGCCGCTCACATCGGAGCTGTCGTTGAATGGCCCACGCGCGCCGCCCAGGGCGGATCAGGTTGTGGGCGAGGCGGATTCCGGTCCGGACCTAGAACGCGCAGCAGATCGAGCTGCGGGCGAGGCGAATTCGGCGTGGGGGGCGCAGAGTGCGGCCGCGATGACGATGCCATCGATGGTGCGCTTGGGGATCGCGAGCGGACCGTGGGCCGCCAGCATCGCGGCGGCCTCGGCGACACTTGCGGTGCCGAGTGCGGATCGGGTGCGCGAAGACGGGTTGGGGACGGGCACGCAGGCAAGATCGGCGGCGGTGTAAGCGCGGACCGGAACGGCCAGATGGGTAGCGGCGGCTCGGAGGCCGGGTTCGTCGGCTCGGCGGTCTACGGTTGCGAGGCAGCAGATGGGATTGTCGCCCAGCGCTTCCCGGATAGCGGCCAGGATTCGGCCGGCCGAGTTGCCGGGTCGCAGGCCGACGCCGACGGCGAACTCAGGTGGTGGCACGGGTGCGGGCGTAGTCGGCGGCCGCAGCGACGAAACGACCGATGGCTTTCGGGTTTCCGGCCGGGTGAGTGTGCAGGTAGGAGGCGTGCACGCGGTGGATGAGCGCGCCTTCGCGAACCCGCTCGCCGCCGACATGCCAACCCCAGGCCGGAGTGTCGGTGCCGGTGGTGACCAGTCGGGTCCGGTGGAACTCGTGTCCACGTACCCGCTCCCCCGCTCGCCACAGCGGGGAATCGGTGAGCGCCACCGCGTCTCGATAGCCGAGGGTAAGTCGCGGACCGAACTCCGCCACGGTATCGACCACTCCGGCCATCGAGTGGCCATCCAACGATCGGGTGAGATACAGCAGCCCAGCGCATTCGGCGTGTACAGGCATCCCGCGCCGAGCTTGTTCAGCCACCCGGCCCAGCAGCCGAGTGTTGGCCGCCAGTTCCGCAGCATGCTCTTCCGGGAACCCGCCGGGCAGCACCAGACCTGCTGTACCAGTGGGAAGTTCGTCGCGTATCGGGTCGAAAACAACCACCTGTGCGCCCGCGGCGATCAACAGTTCGCGATGTTCGGCGTACCCGAAGGTGAACGCAGGCCCGCCGGCCATAGCGATCATGGGTGCGAACCCCGTTGCGACAGGCAGTACGTCGGCATCCGTCACCCGCACCTCCACCCTGGGATCCCATACCGGGCCGGACACGGTCGAGTGGGCGAGAGCGGCGATGGCGCGCAAATCGACATGCGCGGCAACGAGATCCGTCATCGCCTCGACTGCGGCGGTTGCGGCGCCACCGTGTTCGACGGCGGGAATGAGGCCGAGGTGGCGGGAGGGGACTTCCAGCTCAGCCATGCGCGGCAGCGATCCGAGGACAGGCAGACCGACTCGGTCGCAGGCGGCGCGCAACACCTGGTCGTGGCGCTCACTGCCGACACGGTTCAGGATCACGCCGCCGAGCCGGATGGCGCTGTCGAAGGTGGCGAATCCGTGCAGCAGCGCGGCCAGGCTTTGACTGTGCCCGCGCGCATCAACCACCAAAATGACTGGCGCGCCAAGCAATCCGGCAACCTGGGCGGTGGATCCCTCGGCAATCGGCCCGGACTGATTCTCATTGATGCGACCGTCGAAAAGCCCCATCACGCCCTCGACCACCGCAAGATCACAGTCCTGCGCACCGTGCCGATACAGCGGCACCACACGTTCGATGCCGACGAGCACGGGATCGAGGTTGCGCCCCGGCCGCCCGGCGGCCAGCCCGTGATACCCGGGATCGATATAGTCCGGCCCAACCTTGAACGGCGCCACCCGATGCCCCGCCAGCCGCAACGCCCCGATTAACCCGGTCGCCAACGTCGTCTTCCCACTCCCCGAGGCCGGCGCCGCAATCACCACCGCAGGAACGCTCACAGCACCCGCCCCCCTTCTGGCAACCCGCACCCATTCCGAGCCCCTGCCAGGAGCGCGGCTCCGCAGAAGACCCACGAACTTGCCACGGTGGCCTTCCCGGATGCGATCACGCCTAACAGTTGCGCGAGTGGGACATGGCGGAGAAGGCCACTCGCTGTTTGCCGCAGCCAGGTGCCGTTCGGCGCGGCGACGATCACCATTCGATGCCGCGCTGGCCTTTGCGGCCTGTGTCCATAGGGTGCTTGACCTTGGTCATTTCGGTGATGAGGTCGGCGGCGTCGAGGAGGGCTGGGGGGGCTTCGCGGCCGGTGATGACCACGTGCTGGTTGCCGGGGCGGTTGCGCAGGGTTTCGACCACCTCGTCGATGTCGACCCAGCCCCACTTAAGCGGGTAGGTGAATTCGTCCAGGACGTAGAAGCGGTGCTGTTCGGCCTGCAGCCTACGGGCAATCTCCTGCCAACCGGCCAGAGCAGCGGCCGCGTGGTCCTCGTCGCTGCCCTGTTTGCGGGTCCACGACCAACCTTCGCCCATCTTGTGCCATTCGACCGGGCCGCCGGCGCCGGTCTCCTCGTGCAGCTTGCCGAGGGTGCGAAAAGCGGCCTCCTCGCCCACCTTCCACTTGGCGCTCTTCACAAACTGGAAGACCGCCACATCGAAGCCCTGATTCCAGGCGCGCAACGCCATCCCGAACGCCGCGGTCGACTTGCCCTTGCCCGGCCCGGTGTGCACCGCGAGCACGGGCTGATTCCGGCGCTGCCGCGTGGTCAGCCCGTCGTCGGGGACGGTCTCCGGCACACCTCTAGGCATTGCTGTTCCTCTCTGATACTTCGTTCGCCCGGCCTGCATGGACAGTTCTCGCCTGAATGCGCGGGGAGGGCGCGTAACTCATCGGAAGTGTCCGTTCAGATGGGGTCACGCGGGCGGGCACTCTGGGCGGCGTTCGGCGCTGGGCACCGACTTCGCTGGTCCCGTTGTGCCCGGACACTATTCGCCCGAAAGCGCAGGGAGCACGCATTGGCGATCGAAAGTGTCCGCTGGGGCCGACTCATGCGGCGCGCTGCCCCGCGTTCGAACGACCAGCGCGTACGACATCAGCGACGGAGTCACCCGTCAGCTCACCTAGCCGCAGGTAGCCGGCGCGCAGGGCGCGGGCGAGGTCGGCGGCCAGGCCGAGGCGGATCATGCCGCGCTCGCAGTCGACCACGATCGATGTGATGGCTTCATGTGCCAGCATGCCCGCGGCGGTCCTGGCGCGAAGAACCGGATCGGTACCACCTGTGGCGCGGCCGTCGGTGAGCAGTACGAGCATCGGTCGGCGGCGCGGGTCGCGCACCCGCTCCCGGTGCACTACCTCGCGGGCCTTCAAAAGCCCCGCGGCGAGCGGGGTTTTACCGCCGGTCCGCATGCCGGAGAGGCGGCGCACCGCGATGTCGACCGAGGATGTGGGCGGCAGGACGAGTTCCGCGTCCTGGCCGCGCACGGTGATCACGGCGACCTTGTCGCGGCGCTGGTAGGCGTCGCGCAGCAGGGCGACCACGGCGCCGGTAACGGCGGAGAGCCGGTCCCTGGCCGCCATCGATCCGGAGGCATCGACCACGAAGATGACCAGATTGCCTTCGCGCCCTTCGCGATACGCGCCGCGCAGGTCGTCGGCGGCCAGCACGAGTGGGCCGTCGGAGCGGCCTCGGGAGCGCTGATGCGGTGCGGCGGCGAAGACGGTACCGAGCAGGTGCAGTCCGCCGGAGGTGTCGGTGCTCGAGCGGACCGTACGGCCCTGCCTGGTCTGGGCGCGGGAACGGCGACCCGCCGCGCCCTCACCGACGCCGGGGACTTCCCAGCGCGGCGGTGTCACCGAAGACGAAGCGGGAGACCCGGTTCGGCCTTCGCGAGCGGACGGCGACTGCCCGCCGCCGGGGCCGCCGTTCGGGGAGTCGGGGCCGTCCGGACCACCGTCGGGTCCGTCATTCGGGGAATCACCGTTGTTCGGGCCGAGATCCGGATTGTCGTCACGCCTCCGGTCGACATCTGAGTTGTCGGAGTCGCCCGCCCCGGATGGAGGCTGAGCATTCTGCGACTCACCCGATCCGAATTCTTCACGCTCCGTGGCGTTTTCGTCGCCATGTTGCTGATCCGAGGCCCGTGCTGCTTCCGCACCGGCATCCCGCATCGCGTCGTCGAGCTGCTCTTCACTGATGCCGGGCTCGTCGAAGGGATCGCGGCGGCGGCGGTGCGGCACCGCGAGTTCGGCGGCTACCCGCACATCTTGTTCGCTCACGGCGTCGGCGCCACGCCAGGCGGCATGCGCGGTCGCGGTCCTGGCCACCACCAGGTCGGCGCGCATCCCGTCCACGTCGAAAGACGCACAGAGCGCGGCGATTCGGCGCAGCTCGACATTGTCGAGTACGACCTGGGCGACGCGGTCGCGAGCAGTGAGGATTCGCTCGGCGACCTCCCGATCAGAGGAGGCATAGCGAGACCCGAACCCCGCTGGATCCGCCTCGTAGTCCAGTCGACGCCGCACCACGGCCATCCGCACGTCCACGTCACGCGAGGCGACGACATCGACCGTGAGCCCGAACCGGTCCAGCAACTGCGGACGCAGCTCGCCCTCCTCCGGGTTCATGGTGCCCACCAGCACGAACCGCGCGGGATGCGAATGCGAGACGCCGTCGCGTTCGATGTGCACCCGCCCCATCGCTGCCGCGTCGAGCAGCACGTCTACCAGATGGTCGTGCAGCAGATTCACCTCATCGACGTAGAGCACGCCGTGATGGGCCGCGGCCAGTAGCCCCGGCCGGAACGCCTGTTCCCCGTCGCGCAGCACCCGCTCCAGATCGAGTGAACCGACCACCCGGTCTTCCGTGGCGCCGACGGGCAGTTCCACCAGCTTCGCGGGCCGCGCACCGGTCTCGTCCACGACCGGCGGCAGCAACTGCGCGAGCGCCCGCACCACAGTCGATTTCGCGGTGCCCTTCTCCCCACGCACCAGCACCCCGCCGATCCCCGGATGCACCGCGCATAGAATCAGCGCCAGCTGCAATTGCTCCTGCCCCACCACCGCCGAGAACGGAAATCTCACCTCGCCGTCCGCCTGCGAACGCGAACCGGTCAACGAATCGGCTGATCGTGCAGTTTCGGCATGGGACAAAGACACGCCCTGACTCTATTCGCGCCACCCCCACCCCTCACGAGCGCCCTCTCCCCACCACCACACCCGCCGAGCGGTACATAGCTGCGGCAAACGTCGAGTAGTGCTCCCCACCATGTACCACTCGGCCATTGGTTCGGCCTGGTCGCCGCGCTGGGGCGGCAATCGGGTGACGACGACATAGGGTTTGGCCCGGCGCAACCGCGGTCGCCGGGCACCTGCCGTCGTTGCACACCCCCGCAACGAGCGAACTCGAGGTTCCCAAAGCACCGCACCCGCATCAGAAATCTGGTGCGGGTGCGTACACAGCGAGTGGGATCAGCCCCTGCTCGGGACTCAGCCCCTGCGCATGGGCAGGTGCATGATGCCGTCGTCGTCGAACTCGTCGCCGTCGGGCTTGAAACCGTGCTTGGTGTACATGTCCATCAGGTAGGTCTGCGCGTTCAGGCGCACGGTGGCGGAACCGACCTCGGCGAGGGCGGCCTGCAGCAAGCGGGTGGTGTAGCCGTGACCGCGGGCGGGGACCGCGGTGCACAGGCGTCCGATGCGGAAGGATTTCACGCCGTCGTCGTGCTCCTCGCTCAAACGTAACGTCGAGATGACCTCACCTTCGTCGTCGAGCCAGAAGTGTCGGGTCTCCGGCAGCAAGTCCAGCCCGTCCAGTTCCGGGTAGGCGCACTTCTGCTCGACGACAAAGACTTCGACGCGAAGTTTCAAGAGCTGATAAAGAGTGGCGGTGTCGAGATCCTGCGCCCATGACCGTTTGAGTGCAACCGTTGACATCATCGAGTTTTGGTACCACACCTACGCCGTCGGCGCGACCACCTTGTCCTTTGGCGTGTTGTCCGACACAGGCGTGAGGTTCAGCGTCTTGGACGTCCAATCCCACACTTCCTGATACAGCGCCTTGTTCTCCGAGAGCCTTACGCCCAGTGAGGGGACCATTTCCTGGAGCTTCGGCGTCCAGTCGGCGTACTTGCGCGGGAAGCACCGCTGCAGCACATCGATCATGGCGCTGACACCAGTCGACGCGCCCGGCGACGCGCCGAGCAGACCGGCGATGGTGCCGTCCTCGGCCGCGATCACGGCGGTGCCGAACTCGAGCACACCGCCCGCGCCCTTGCGCCGGATCACCTGCACGCGCTGACCCGCTGTGATCAGCTCCCAGTCGCGTGCCTCGGCCCGCGGGATGAACTCCGAGAGCGTGTACACCTTGCCCGCCTCGGACTTCAGCAGCTCACTGATCAGGTACTTGGTCAGCCCCAACTCGGTGACGGCGACACCGAGCAGGGAGAAGATGTTGTTCGGCTTGACCGACTTGAACAGATCGATGTTCGAACCGTCCTTGAGGAACTTCGGCGTCCACCCGGCGTACGGGCCGAACAGCAGGCCCGGCTGTCCCTTGATGATGCGAGTGTCCAAGTGCGGCACCGACATCGGCGGCGCGCCGACAGCGGCCTTGCCGTAGACCTTGGCCGCGTGCTGCCGGATCAGGTCAAGGTTGGTGCAGCGGAAGAACTGACCGCTGACCGGGAAGCCGCCGTATCCCTTGGCCTCCCTGATGCCCGCCTTCTGCAGCAGCGGCAGTGCGCCGCCACCGGCGCCGACGAACACGAATTTGCTGACCAGCGTGCGGGTTTGGCGGGTGCGCAGGTTGCGGACCTTCACCAGCCACGAGCCGTCGGCCTGCTTGGTCAGATCGCGGACCTCGTGACCGAAGGCCAGATCGACGCCTGCCGAACCCAGGTAGGCAAGCAATTCGGTGGTGAGCGAACCGAAGTCGATGTCGGTGCCCGCGTCGGACCAGTTCAGTGCGACCGGATCGGAGAAGTCACGGCCCTTGGCCATCAGCGGAAGCCGACGGGTGAACTCGCCCGGGCTGTCGATGTACTCCATGCCCTCGAACAGCGGGTGCCGCGACAGCGCCTCGTAGCGCTTGCGCAGGTAGTGGACGTTGTCGGCGCCGTGCACGAAGCTGACGTGCGGGATGGGGTTGATGAAGGCGGAAGGATCGCCGAGCAGACCGTTCTCCACGCCATAGGACCAGAACTGGCGCGAGACCTGGAATCGCTCGTTGATGTCGATGGCCTTGCTGATGTCGACCGAGCCGTCAGGGTTCTGCGGGCTGTAGTTCAACTCACACAGCGCCGAGTGTCCGGTGCCCGCGTTGTTCCACGGGTCGCTGCTCTCCGGCGCGGCGGCGTCGAGCCGCTCGAAGAGGGAGATCGACCAGTCCGGCTGCAACTGACGAATCAGCGCACCGAGAGTGGCACTCATGATGCCGGCACCGATGAGTACCACATCGGTCTTTTCAGTCATGGCAGCGTTCGGCACGGGTAGATCGACTTCCTTGTCACTTCTGTGGCTTTCCACCGGCATGGTGGCCTGCCTGGGCACGGGCGCTATGTGTTTTTTGCGAGCCTGGCGTGACTCGGCGGAGAGAAGGTTACCCGCCGTTCACCTATGCCAATTGTGCGCCTCACCGCTCCGGTCAACCGTAACGAACCTACCGAATGTGACATAGATTCCTTCCGGGTTCGATCGTCGATCCGCGGCGGACGTCACCTAGATTGGAGGTCGTGACGAACGAAAACTCGCTAGGCGTGTCAGACATCACGACCGGCGAGCAGTGGCATCCGGACGTGCTCGGCGCGGGCTATGAGCAGCGCACACTGCCGCTCGGCCCCGATCCCGACGGCGAAGGGGACGCCGTGGCCACGCTGGTCCGGTACACCCCCGATTCCGGCGCCGCCGCCACCGAACCCGCGGTGCTCTACGTGCACGGCTTCACCGATTACTTCTTCCAGCAGCATCTGGCCGAGCACTTCGCGGGCCGAGGGCATCGCTTCTACGCACTGGATCTGCGCAAGTGCGGGCGCTCGCTGCGCGACGGCCAGACGCCGCACTACGTGACCGATCTGGCGCTCTACGACGACGAACTCAACGAGTCGCTGCGGATCGTGCGGGAGGAGACGGGCGGCGAGGTGCTGCTGGTCGCGCATTCCACCGGCGGGCTGATCGTGCCGCTGTGGCTGGACCGGCTCAACCGGGCGCAGGGTACCGTCGCGTCCGGCATCACCGGCCTGGTGCTTAACAGCCCCTGGTTCGACCTGCAGGGGCCCTCCTACTACCGGACCATCGGTACCCCGGTGATCAAGACGCTCGGCCGGTTCCGCTCGATGATCGAGCTACGGGGCGGGAAGATCAGCTCCTACGGCGACAGCCTGCATCACAGCGTGGCGGGCGAATGGGACTACAACCTGGATTGGAAACCGCTGGAGGGCTTCCCGGTCCGCTTCGGCTGGCTGCGCGCCATCCGCAACGGGCACGCGCGGCTGCAGGCGGGTCTCAATATCGGGATCCCCACGTTGATCCTGCGTTCTCGGATCACCAAGTTCGCGCGCACGTACGGCCCGGCCGTCGACGTGGCGGACGCGGTGCTCGATGTCCGGCAGATCCAACGGTGGTCGGGTTGCATTGGCGATCGCACCAATATCGTCCCCATCGACGGCGCGCGGCACGACGTGTTCCTGTCCTCGGCCGAACCGTTGGCGCAGGCGTTCAGCGAACTCGACAGCTGGCTGGATTGGCTGGCGGTCTACCTGCGCAAGTCCGGGTCACCACAGGCTGGTGCGTAGCACGATCTCGGTGGCCAGCTCGTGGTCGGCCTCGGTCGCCACGTTGTCGACATCGATCTCCACCACCCGGAATTCGCCGTAGACGTAACGCCCGGAGGCATCGGCGACCGCGCGCGGCAGATTCTTGGTGACCAGTATGGTCGCGGGCAGTTCGACCGGTCGGCAGGTCGCATCGGCGACCTTGCCGTCCGCACCTGGCGCGGCGGGATGACCGCGGTCGGCGACCACGAGGCTGATGAACCGGCCGAAACCGCTCGCGCACAGCTGCCAGGCCAGTTCCGCGCCCGCGCCGCGTCCGGCGACGTTGACCCACGGCACGCCGAGCTCGTCGAGAATGGCGTGCACACCCGCGGTATCCAGGTCCGATACCGATTCCACCGCGATCGTCCGCAAGTCCGAAGTGTGCAGTCGGGCACATACCTGGTCGTACACGTCGACGGGATCACCCGCGTCGGGCAATAGCAGCACGCTGTGCCGAGACTCGGGCCCGTCTACCCGCACAGTCCAAGCCCGGTCACCGACCGTGATCCGCCGAGATTTCATGCCGGAAGACGGTACACGGCTTGGTTGAACACAACCGCGTGTCCAATTGCCGCGAGTCAGCGAACGAGCCGTAATCCAGGGTTTTTCGCGGCGGCCGCTGCCGAAGGTGACGGCGTTATCACACTCGGCCTCCTGCGGGAGTGGCGGCGGCGACAGTGGGGAGGCCCACCGGTGCGCCATCGGCGATCAGACGCTCGATGTGTCCGATGTCGAGGTTGTGCTCGATCAGATCGGCGAGCAGGTCGAGTTGGGTCGATCGGAGGTCGGCGACGGAAGTATTCTCGGCGCTGGTGAAACCGGTGCGTCCAGCGCGTTCGGCGACCTCACCAAGCCAGGCGCGACGAAACTCGTCGGATTCCAGCAAGCCGTGCAGGTGCGTGCCCCAGACCGCGCCGCGGACGCTGCCCTCCAGCGCACCGCCCAGCTCGAGCCAGGGCGAATCGCCGCTGCGAACGACCTGGCCGTGATGAATCTCGTAGCCGTGCACCGGGATACCGAGCTCGACGCTGTGCCCGGTGGTGCGTCGCAGCACCTTCGGGTCGGCGAATTCGATCTCCAGATCGAGCAGGCCGAGTCCATCGACGGTGCCCGCGTCGGATTCGACCCGGTCGACGATGCTCCCGCTCAGCATCTGATAGCCGCCGCAGATGCCGAGGATCGGACCGCCCGCGGCCGCGCGATTGCGCAGCGCGTCGGCAATGCCGGTGCGCCGCAACCACTCCAGATCGGAGACGGTCGCTTTGCTGCCGGGCAGCACCACCAGGTCGACGCCTGCCAGCCGGGAGGGGTCGCTCACCCAGCGCACCGCGACCCCCGGCTCGCATGCCAGGGCCTCTACGTCGGTGGAATTGGAGATGCGCGGCAGCCGGATGGCGGCGACGGTCAGCCATTCGGTGCCGACGGGCGGTTGGGACCGGCCGACCGGTGCGTCGGCGACGGTGCCGAGCGAGTCCTCCGCATCGATCCAGAGGTCCTCGGAGTACGGAATCACGCCAAGTGTCGGGCGGCCGGTGAGTTCGGTGAGTCGGTCCAGGCCCGGTCGAAGCAATTCGACATCACCGCGGAACTTGTTGATCACGAACCCCGAAATCAGTTGCTGGTCTTCGGGTTCCAGTACCGCGACGGTGCCGAAAAGGTGCGCGAGCACGCCGCCGCGATCGATATCGCCGACCACAAGCACCGGCAGCTGCCCCGCCTGCGCCAGCCCCATGTTCGCCAGATCCGTTGCACGCAGGTTGATCTCGGCGGGCGAACCGGCCCCTTCACAGATCACCACATCGAATTCCGCACGCAGCGAGGCGAGTTCGGCGGCAATCACCTCCCGCAGCTGCCGGCGATGCCGGAAGTAGTCGCGCGCCCCGACGGTGCCGACTGCCTTACCGCGCACCACCAGCTGGGAACGCCGGTCACTGCCCGGTTTGAGCAGCACCGGATTGAATCGCACGCTCGGGTGCAGCCCACACGCCTGCGCCTGCAACGCCTGCGCCCGTCCGATCTCGCCGCCGTCGAGCGTGACGACGGAGTTGTTGGACATGTTCTGCGCCTTGAACGGCGCGACCCGCACCCCACGCCGTGCCAGCATTCGGCAAAGTCCCGCTACGACAACACTTTTCCCCGCATCGGAGGTTGTTCCCGCGACGAGCAGCGCTCCCTTCACCGGGTCGCGACCAAGACTTCCCCGCCCACGCCTCGGCTTTCGCCGGAACGACAGAGCGGGGCGTTCGGGGTCAACCGATCAGCCGCGCGGATCACGGCAGGGTAAGGACTTCCACGCCGGTTTCGGTGACGACCCAACGGCGCAAGCCTCGAACTGCGCGGTCCAGCACTCACGGCAGGGTAAGGACTTCCACGCCGGTTTCGGTGACGACCCAACGGCGCAAGCCTCGAACTGCGCGGTCCAGCACTCACGGCAGGGTAAGGACTTCCACGCCGGTTTCGGTGACGACCCAACGGCGCAAGCCTCGAACTGCGCGGTCCAGCACTCACGGCAGGGTAAGGACTTCCACGCCGGTTTCGGTGACGACCAGAGTGTGCTCGAACTGCGCGGTCCACTTGCGGTCCTTGGTGATCACCGTCCAGCTGTCGTCCCAGATCTCGTAGTCGACGCCGCCGAGGTTGATCATCGGTTCGATGGTGAAGGTCATGCCGGGTTCGATGATGGACTCGATGGCGGGCTGGTCGTAGTGCAGGATCACCAGGCCGCTGTGGAAGGTGGGGCCGACGCCGTGGCCGGTGAAGTCGCGCACCACTCCGTAGCCGAATCGATTGGCGTAGGACTCGATCACTCGCCCGATCACATTGAGCGCACGACCGGGGCGGACCGCCTTGATGGCGCGGGTGGTGGCCTCCTCGGTGCGCTCGACCAGCAGCCGAACCTCGTCGTCCACATCACCGGCGAGGAAGGTCTTGTTGGTGTCACCGTGTACCCCGTGGATGTAGGCGGTGACGTCGATATTCACGATGTCGCCGTCCTCGATCACCGTCGAGTCCGGGATCCCGTGGCAGATAACCTCGTTCAGCGAGGTGCAGCAGGACTTCGGAAAACCCTTGTACCCCAGCGTCGACGGGTACGCCCCGTGATCGCACATGTACTCGTGCGCGATCCGATCCAATTCGTCGGTGGTGACGCCGGGCGCGACGGCCTTGCCCGCCTCTTCCAGCGCCTGCGCCGCGATCTTGCCCGCGATCCGCATCTTCTCGATCGTCTCCGCCGTCTGCACCCAGGGCTCATTGCCCTCGTTGACGGTCTTCTTCCACGCATACTCCGGACGCTCGATCGAGCGCGGGACTTCCCGAGTCGGCGAGAGGGTCCCGGGAACAAGCGGCTGGCGGGTACGCACTGACATGCGTATCAGACTATCCGCACCTTCCGTCGCGCACGCCGTGACGTCCATCGGCTGACGTGCCGATCTCCCCCGGATGCCCCGCACGCCTACCGCATCGAGCACCCCCTACACCGCCGACAGAATAGTCGCGGACCGTGGTCCAGCGTTCGACCTCGGTACGGCCGATGCTCGCCGAGCGCAGTCCCTTCCGACCCGCAGAAACGGGCCGGTGGCGACACCGGCACCGCGCTGCGGGCCGACTCAACCACCCCGGCGCCCAACTGCGGTTCACCGGACGCGTCGTCCGGTGAACAAGCAACGCCGTCGCCTCACCCGAGCCGCGGTCCAACTCCGCGATCCAAGCGTGGGGCTGCACCGAATGGCTGGTCTGGCTGTGACCTTCTGTATGAAGACGCCCGGAGCGACAGCCGGAACACCTTCTTCCATGCGGAGGCGACTTGCTGGCCGAGCGAGCCGGTGGTGTAGGTCAGGTTGTACCGCTCGAAGAGGGCGCGCACCTGGGGTGTGATCTCCTCGTACCGGTTGCTCGGTAGGTCCGGAAACAGGTGGTGCTCGATCTGGAAGGAGAGGTTGCCGGTCATGCAGTGCATGAGCGGGCTGCCGCTGATGTTGGCGGAACCGAGCATCTGCCCCGCGAAACGCTAGGGGCCTTCGCTGGTCGTCCGGTCGCGGTGGTCATTCCAGCTCGGCGCTCGTTTCGCCACGAACGCCTCGACCGCGTTCCGGAAGTCAGCGGAGCTGTAGACGCGCGAGACAATGTCGGTCAGGTCAGCGTCGCGTCCGCTGCGATGCAGTCTGCGCAGCCCTTCTTTGGATGCCCACATGCTCAAGGGCGCGTGGGCGAGGATGCGTTCAGTGATCGTTTCGGTTGCCTTTTCCAGATCGTCCGCCAGCGCCACGAGGAATCCCGCCGAATGGGCCTCCTCGGCGCTCATCAACTCGGCTGTCAGCAAGAGCGCGATCGAGCGTGGGTGACCGAAGTTCTGGACGAGCAGGTCCAGGGTGGCTCCCGAGACACAGTTCCCGAGAGTACGTGCGATCGGAACTCCGAATTTCGATTGGGGTGTCGCGACGCGGAGGTCGACCGCGCAGGCGATGCCGAGACCGCCCCCGACGCAGTAGCCGTCGATCGATGCGACGGTGGGAATCGTCACGGCCTGCAGCCGGTCGAGCACCGCGGTCACCCGGCGCTCGTAGTCCACACCATCCTGACCCGTGGAGAACTGGGTGAACTGGCTAATGTCCGTACCGGCGACGAATGCGCGACCGCCGGCGCCGCGCAGGACCATGACCCGGATGGCGCTATCGGAGTCGGCCCGGTCGCAGGCTTGCTCGAGCGCCTCATACATGGCCCAGGTCATTGCGTTTCGCTGATCCGGCCGGTTGAACGTCACGGTCAGCACGTGGTTCTCGGCGCTGATCTCGACTTCGGATGTGCTCATTGCTACTCGTCACCTTCCCGGTCGACGTGACTCATTTCCGCGCGGACCGTTGCGGTCGAATCGCCCAGTGGTGGTCCGGCATGCGCCCGCCGCACGGGGGTGCGGGAGAAGCGCATCGGGGACCCCAGCTGCTCGGCCGAGCCCAGCGTGGGGTGTGGTGCGTCCCAGAAGAAATCCCGTTGTCGCAACGTCTCGTTGGTGAACACCTGTGCGTAATCGAGGATCGGGGCGCACGGCACCCCCGCCAGCTCGAGGTCGTCCACAATGGACCGCGACGTCCGGGTTGTGGTGATCTTTTCGATGGCCTCGATGAGCTCTTCGCGATACTGCAGCCTGGAATAAGCATTGCCGTATCGCGGGTCGGAGAGCAGGTCGTCGAGACCCAGTGTGTGGCAGAACGCCGGCCAGGTCTTCGGCGTGGTCGCGCCAATGGTGACGTGCCCGTCAGCGGTCCGCACCGCCTGGTAGGGCGCGTTGTTCTGATGCGCGGATCCGTGCGGGCGCGGGACGGTTCCGTCGGCGAAATACATGCCGGCTTCCCATATCGCAAGGGAGACGCCTGATTCCAGCAGGGAGACATCGATGTGCTGCCCTTCCCCCGACCGGTCTCGCTCGCGCAGCGCGGCGGTCACTGCCAGGGCGACGTAAAGGGCGCACGTGAGGTCGCAGATCGGGACGCCGACCTTGGCGGGGTCGTGACCGGGAAACCCGGTGATGCTCATCAGGCCACTGCGTGCCTGCGCCATGATGTCCAGACCAGGGAGGTGGGCGAGGGGGCCGTCCTGGCCCCACCCCGACGCCGAGGCATAGATCAGCCGCGGGTTCTGCTCGCGCAGGGTCGGATAGTCGAGTCCCAACCGGCTCATCGCTCCCGGCCGGAGGTTCTCGACCAGGACATCTGCCGAGCGTACGAGCTCCCGGAACGCGGCATTGTCGCGTTCGTCTTTGAGATCGAGCGTGACCGATTCCTTGTTGCGGTTCAGCCGCACGAACGGGGAGCTCTCCCCGTGGATGAACGGTCCGGTGGCGCGGACGGGATCGCCACCGTCGGGATTCTCCACCTTGATCACGCGGGCACCGAGGTCGGCCAGTTGCATCGTTGCATACGGGGCGGCCATAAACGCGCCGACCTCGAGCACGGTCACGCCGGACAAGGGTGGGTTCGATTCTGTCGTCAATGTATCCTCCGCCTCCATGTTTTCCCGCCGTGGGAAGAAAATCGCGGTTCGATCAGCCCCGGTCGGCCACTGTGTTGCGAAGTGTGCCGATACCGGAGATTTCGACCTCGACGATGTCACCGGGCACCATCGGCCCTACCCCGGCAGGACTGCCGGTCAGCAGCACATCGCCGGGTTCGAGAGTGATCCATCGGGTGACGAACGCCAGCAGCTCCCCTACCCCGAACACCATGTCCGAGGTCGATCCATCTTGGACGACCTGGCCGCCGAGCCGGGTGGTGATCCGCAACGCCGACGGATCGGCTATGTCGGTCTCGATCCATGGACCCATTGGGCAGAATGTGTCCGCGCTCTTCGCGCGGGTCCACTGGCCGTCGTCGCGCCAGTCGTGCGCGGTGACGTCGTTCGCGCAGGTGTAGCCCAGCACGAAGTCCGCCGCACGATCGGCCGGCACGTCCCGGGCGGTGCGGCCGATGACGACGGCCAGTTCGCCCTCGTACTCCAGGCGCTGCACCTCTTTAGGCCGCAGTATCACCGCGTCAGGGGCGGTGATCGCGTTGGGGGCCTTCAAGAACAGTGGTGGTTGCTTCGGCCAGGGCCTGCCCTTCTCGGCGATCTGACCGGCGTAGTTGCTGCCGGCACAGACGATCGTGCGAGGATCGCATGGGGGAAGCAACGCCAGCTCCGCCAGCCTCCCCACCACCTCGCCCGGCTCGGCATACCCGTCGGGAAACTCGCGCACCACATCCCCGACCACCACGCCACGCCCGGCCTGGCCGTCCAACAAGTAGCGAACAATACGCATGATCTCTCCTATTCTCGACCAGGACCGGCCAGCGCCTCGCGCACCAGCTCAACCGGGTGCCACGCGGTGCGGCCCGCTCCATGGAAGATCTGCTGCCGGCATGACACACCGGTCGCGGCCACGATCGTGTCCTCCGGCTCCGCCGCGAGGGCCGGGAAAAGCCGATCTCCGCCGATGGTGATGGACGTCTCGTAGTGCTCCGACTCGAAACCGAACGAGCCGGCCATCCCGCAGCAGCCGGAGTTGATCTCCTCCACCTGCACACCCGGGATCCGGCGCAGCAGCGCCATCGTGGTCGCCGTGCCGACCTCGGCCTTCTGGTGGCAATGACCGTGATACACGATCCGGCGGCCCGCGAACCGGGAATCCGCTCGCAGCGTCAACCGCCCCGCATCGATCGCCTCGACCAGCAATTCCTCCACCTGCTTGACCCGCCCAGCAACCTCTCGCAACGCCTCCGAATCCGGCAGCAGCGCCGTGTGCTCGTCGCGCAACGTGAACAGACACGACGGCTCACAGCCCACGATCGGCGAGGCCGGATCCGTCGCGGCCAGCGACGCCACCAACCCCGCAGCCTTCTTCTTCGCGTCGTCGAGCAGTCCCTTGGACAGGCTCGACCGGCCACAGCAACCGCCACTGGCAAGCTCGACCTCCCACCCCGCGCGCTCCAGCAGCTCTATGGCCGCACTGCCGATGTGTGGCTCGGTGAAGGTCGTGAACGAGTCGGCAAGCCACTGCACGGTGCCCAATGGCGCACGGCCCAGGGGCACAGCCCGCTGGTGCCGGCGGAACCAGCGCAGCAGGCTGACCCGTTCGAAGACCGGCAGCGGGCGGGCAGCTGTGATGCCGAAGGCGCGCTCCATGATCCGGCGCGCGAATCTGTTGCGGCCGGGCAGATTCGACAGCGGGGCGGTCGCGGAGCCGATCCGGTTGAGCAGGCGGATGGAGCCGAAGATCCTCGAGCGCAACGGAACTCCGTGGATCTCATGGTGATGATGCAGCGTCTCGGCCTTGAGCGCGGCCATGTCCACGCTCATCGGGCACTCGCTCTTGCATGCCTTGCACATCAGGCACAGGTCGAGGATCTCGTGCAGCCGCTCGCCGCCAAGCGCGGCGTGTGGGTCCGGTTCGGACAGTGCCTTCACCAGCGCGTTGGCCCGGCCGCGGGTGGCGTGCTCCTCGTTGTTGGTCGCGATGTAGGACGGGCACATCACGCCCGAGGTGGACTTCCGGCACAGGCCGATGTTCATGCAGCGATCCGCGGCGCCACGCATGCCGCCGACGACCTCGAACTGCAGCGTCGTCTTCAGTGGCGGGGCGGGTGGCAGCGCGTCGCGGTCGCGCAGGTTCTCGGTCATCGGCGGCGCGTCGACGATCTTGCCCGGGTTCATGCCGTTGCCGGGGTCGAAGATGCGCTTGACCGTGCGCATCACCTCGTACAGCTGGTCGCCGAAGATCTCCCGGTTGAACTCGCTGCGGGCGAGGCCGTCTCCGTGTTCGCTGGAGTTCACCCCGCCGTACTCGGCGACGAGATCTTTAACCGCTTCGGCGACGGTGCGCATCTTGGCCACCTCGTCCGGTTTGGTCAGGTCGACGAACGGGCGGATGTGCAGGCAGCCTACCGAGCAGTGGCCGTAGAACCCCGCCTCCAGCTGGTGGTCATCGAGGATCTGCTTGAACCGCTTGGTGTATTCGGGCAGCTGAGCCGGATCGACGGCGGTGTCCTCCACGAAGGCGAGCGGGCGGCGAGTGCCCTCGCCAGCGGCCATCAGCAGGCCAAGGCTGGACTTGCGGACCTTCAGCAACGCCCCTTGATCGGCGGGAGTGACCGCGCGCAGCGTGTGGTAGCCGTGCCCGTTCTGTCGCCACAGCTCGTCGAGCCGGTCCAGCTTGGCGATCTGGCTCGCTTCGTCGTCACCGGTGAACGAGACGAACAGCAGTGCGCCCGGGTCGCCGACGAGGATGTTCCCGAGCTCGGCGTACTCGATCTTCTGCCGGGACAATTCCAGGATCGTGCGGTCCATCAGCTCGACCTGGTGGGGTTCGCAGCTCAACGCGTCCGTGGTGGCCGCGATGGCGCTCGCGGTGTCGGTGAAGTGGCCGACGGCGTAAACCGTGTGCGCGGGCTTGGGCACCAGCTCCACCAGAGCGTGGGTGACGACCACCAACGTGCCCTCCGCACCGACCACGAACTTGGCGAGATCAAACGAGTTGTCGTCACCGAAGCCCACCAGGCGGTCGAGCCGGTAGCCGCAGGCACGACGCCAGAACACCGGCATCCCGGCCTTGATGATCTCCTCGTTCGCGACGACCAGGTCCGGAAGTGCCTGGTAGATCCGGCCCTCCAGCGTATCCGCCATCGCCCGGCGTTTCCGCTCGGCCTCGTCGACGGGTTCCAACCGGGCGCGCGAGCCGTCGGAGAGCACCGCGTCCAGTGCCCGCACGTGATCGATCGTCATGCCGTAGGTCAGGGAGCCGCTTCCCGCGGAATTGTTGCCGATCATCCCGCCGATCGTGGCCCGGTTGCTGGTTGAGGTGTCCGGGCCGAACATCAGCCCGTGGGCGGCGGCGGCCTGGTTGAGCTGATCCTGCACTACCCCGACCTCCACCAGCGCGGTGCGGGCCACCGGGTCGATCTCCACGATCCGGTTCATGTGCCGGGACAGGTCGAGCACCAGGCCGGGTCCCACAGTCTGGCCGGCCAGGCTCGTTCCCGCGCCCCGGGGCACGATCGGCACGCCGAGCTCACCGGCGGCCTGCACCGCCGCGGCGACGTCGTCGGCATGACGTGGAAACACGACGCCCAGCGGAGTTATCGAGTACATGCTGGCGTCGCGGGAGAAAATGTGGCGGCTGTAGTCGTCGAAGGCAACCTCGCCGTCCATCGTCGCGCGGAGCGCATGCTCCAAGCGCGGGGCGAGGGCTGACTGATCAGTCGCGGCTGTGTCAGTCGTGGGCAAGGTCATCACGAGTCCTTTCTAGCCGTTGTCATTCGCAACAGACACCACCACCGCGGCGGCCGATCCGTCAGGCGGACCCGCCGCCGCGGTGGCTTAGATGAGTCAGACAGGGTTCGACGCCGGTTCTTCCTCCGTTCGTGCGGCCGCTTGGAGGTTCGTCGCCTCGCGCAGCTTCTTGCGCAACGTCAGGACGAGCAGTGCAGCGACGCCGAATACCACACCGAAGAACACCTGGGTGAGCGCGTATCCCCCACCGCTGAGGTCACTGAGCCATCCACCAATGTAAGGCCCGAAGAAGCTGCCCAGGTTCCCGACGCCGTTGATGAGGCCAATCCCCGCGCCCGCGGCCGCCACGGGGATGAGCTTGGTGACCGTCGCCCAGAACGGCCCGTACCAGGCGATAGACGCCGCCGTGCCGAGGATCATCGCCCCGAGCACAAGCCACTTCTGTTGCGTCGAGATCAGGCTCGCGCCGGCGAGAATCACCGCCGCGCAACCGAGAACCACCGACATATGGGCGACGTGCCCGCCCCGGCGGTCCGCCGACCGGCCGACGAGAATGATGGCGGCACCCGCGGCGACCTGGGGCAGCATCGCGACGAGACCCACTTGCAAGTCGGTGTGAAAAGCCTTCTTGAGCACGCTCGGCAGCCACAACGTGAGGCCGAGCAGGCCCATCTGCGTCAACGTGTAGATGAGGGCGAACTGCCACACGATCCCGCTCGTCAAGGCGGCCTTGAACGTCCCGCGGGACTTGAGGTCCTCGCCTTCCTCGATACGAGAACTCTCGATGAAGTCGCGCTCGGTCTCCGACAGCCAGCTCGCTTTGGCGGGCGTGTCGCGGACCACCGCCAGCCAGGCGATGAGCCCGATGACCAGCGGAGCCCCGCCCTGGATGATGAACATCCAACGCCAGTCCGCGTAGGTCAGGATGATGCCGGAGAACGGGGCGGCGACTATCGCCGCGATCGGTGTGTACAGCTTGAAGATCGCGTATGCCCTGCTTCGTTCGGCGAACGGGAACCAGGACCGGATGGTGGTCATCAGCGCGGGTTGCACGCCACCCTCGGCCACCCCGAGGAGGAAACGGGCGAGGATGAGTTGGCCGAAGCTGTGGGTGAAGCCGGAGGCCATCGCGGCCACACTCCACAGCACCATTAGGATCGCGACCCACCGTTTCGCGCTCCACCGTTCGGCCATGTATCCGCCGGGGATCTGCAGCAGCAGGTAGCCCCAGAAGAAGATGCCGCTCGCGAGACCCTGTTGGGCCCCGCTGAGATGCATGTCGGTCTTGAGGTGGGGCAGCGCGAAAGCGATGTTCGTTCGGTCTATATAACAGATGACGTAGATGAAGACAATGATCGGCAAGATATAGGTCCACCGCTTCATGTGGGCCAGGCGCCGGACAGGGGAAGTGCGCTCGGTCAACGACCTACCTCCTTGTAGGTAGCCGGCGCGGTCGGCGTCGGCTGGTGTTGGAGCAAATGAGAGTCGAAACAGAAGGCCGGCGCCGGGTTCCAGCGCCAGGCCTCGCGGACCTGCCGTGCGGCTGGCCTTAACGCCCATGCCGTCATAGTGGGCTTACGACGTGATCCGCCGAGCCGGGAGCGAATGGTTCAAAGGAAAGCCCGGCACTCGCCCAGGTTTCATTCCGTGCGCAACACCTCCAGTGCAGCTTGGAGGCCGGCTGGGTCGACGGCCACGCCGGCCAGTTCGAGCCCCATCTGGACGCCGGAGAGGGTTCCGGCGAGCGTCAGGTCGTTGAAGTCGCCGAGGTGGCCGATTCGGAACACGCGCCCGGCGAGCTTGCTCAGGCCGGCGCCCAGTGACATGTCGAAGCGGTCCAGGATGATCTGACGGACCTTGTCCGCATCGTGTTCCTCGCCCAGCAGAATGGCGGTCAGGACACTGGAGTGCTCGCGCTCGTCGGCGCACAGGATCTCGAGGCCCCAGCCCCGGACGGCCGCCCTGGTCGCCGCGGCGTGGCGGTTGTGCCGTGCGAACACGTTGGGCAGCCCCTCTTCTTCAAGGAGGAGCAACGCTTCCCGAAGGCCGTAGAGCAGGTTGGTGGACGGCGTGTAGGGGTAGAAGCCGCGCTCGTTGGCCTCGAGGATGGGCGCCCAGTCCCAGTATGCCTTCGGCAGCCGTGCCTTCGGTGCGGCCGCGAGCGCTTTCTCGCTGATCGCGTTGAAGCCCAGACCCGGGGGCAGCATCAGCCCCTTCTGCGAGCAGCTGATCGTCACGTCGACGCCCCAGTCCTCATGCCGGTAGTCGATGGACCCCAGCGAGGAGATCGTGTCGACCAGCAGCAGCGCGGGATGATTCGCCTCGTCGATGGCTGCCCGGATCTCCGGTATCCGGCTGGTGACCCCGGTCGAGGTCTCGTTGTGGACGACCATCACCGCCGCGATGCTGTGTGCCGTGTCGGCGGCCAGCCGTTCGGCCACGGCCGCCGGGTCGACACCCCGCCGCCAGTCGCCGGGGACGAAGTCGACGACCAGCCCGAGGCGCTGCGCCATGTCACGCCACAGGCTGGCGAAATGACCGGTTTCGAACGCCAGCACGCGATCGCCGGGCGAGAGGGTGTTGACCAGCGCCGCTTCCCACGCCCCGGTGCCGGAGGAGGGATAGATGACGACCGGACCACTGGTGCCGAACACCGGCTTGACCCGTTGCAGGAGGTCCCGGGTGAGCTCGGCGAAGTCGGGTCCGCGGTGGTCGATGGTCGGTTGCGCGATGGCGCTCAGCACCCGGTCGGGGACGTTGGTTGGTCCGGGGATCTGCAGGAAATGCCGTCCACTGTGAGTGGTCACTACACCTATTTCCAATCTATGCCGTTAGGTGGCACACTGTGCCGGGAGAAGGTTCAGCAATAGTAGGTATGAGCGATCGAGGAGTCAAGACATTGCGAAACGTCCTGAACACGCTCCGCGTGCTGGAAGAGGTCGCATCACGGCAGCCGATCGGCGTCGGCGAGTTAGCTCGTGTACTGGACATGCCCAAGAGTTCGGTGCAGCGTGCGCTGGTCACGCTCGACACAGCTGGGTGGATTCGCCCCGCTTCGGGCGAGGTTACCCGGTGGGTGATGACCACCAAGGCACTCGCTGTCGGCGGTCGTGCCAGCGGAGATCTCGATCTGCGCGGCGCGGCCGTGCCGATCATGGAGGACCTGCGCCGGCACACCGAGGAAACCATTCACCTGACGGTCCCCGAGGACGGCAAGATGGTCCTGATCGAGCGGCTGGAGACCGACAAACCGGTACGCACCAGCATGGCGCTGGGGCACGCACTCCCCCTGCACGCGTCCGCCAACGGCAAGGCAGTACTCGCGTACAGCAGTCCCGAGGTCATCAGCCAACTGCTCGCCGACGAGCTGCCGCGCTACACCGATACGACGATCACCGACCCGGATGAGCTGCGCGCCGAGCTGGCCGCGATCCGGGGACGGGGGTTCGCCGTCAATCGCGGGGAATGGAGGTCCGACGTCGGCTCGGTCGCCGCAGCGGTCATGGGAGGCCACGAGAAGCCGATCGCGAGCCTCAGTGTGAACATCCCGGTCAGCCGCCTGACCGAGGAATCCGAAGCCGCCTTCGGCGCCGCGGTGAGTGAGGCGGCCAACAGTCTCACCGCCCGGCTCGGCTAGGCGCCCGGCCCTGCCGAGACTCCGTTGGTTATCGGGTAGTCAGCAAGCTCGACAACATCTGCTGGCGACGGCGTGGCGCTCGATGTCCAAATCAGCGGTTCGCCGTTCGCCGGGACGCCGGATCAGTTGGCGGAGAAGGTGGCCGACGTGCGCGAACCCTCGGGCTCGATCGGTTCACGCTGCACACCGGCGTCGGCACGCTGCTGCACGAAAAGGCGCTGCACAACATCGAATTGCTCGGCGCGAAGGTGGCTCCGCAGGTTCGCTGAGCGGGACCACGCAACCGAAACCCCGAGCGGCCGTCAGCTGCTCAGTTGAGCTTCGAAGGCGATGCGGTCGCCGCGATACAGGGACCGGACCCGCTCGATCGGCTCGCCCTGCTCGTCGACGCTACGGCGGTGCAACAGCAAAAGCGGTAGGGCCGTGGTGCATTCGAGCAGGGCGGCCTCGCGCGGGGAGGCGAGGACCGTCTCGATGCGCTCGGTCGCCTTGCCGAGATGCACACCCATGGCACGCACCGCCGCGTACAGCGATGTCGTCGGGTCGTAGGTGTCGTACAGGTCGCGGAATCGGGCGAGCGGAAGGAAGGTGCTCTCCAGGCCGATGCGTTCCACGTCAGCCAGCAGCACCCGCTCCACGTGCATGACCGGAGTTCCGACCGCAAGGCCGAGCGCGTTGGCGGTATCGGCATTGGCGGACACGTCCTCCCAATTGACCAACAGTCGACCGGGAACCCGGCCGTGGCTGATCGCCCCTTCGGTGTAGGACCGTAACTGCAACGGCTGCACCATCTTCGGGCGCGACACCACCGTGCCCCGACCCTGCCGGCGAATCCTGCCCTCCACCAACAGGTCTCGCAGCGCCTGCCGGACGGTTTCGCGCGCGACCTCGAACCGCACCGCGAGGTCCCGTTCAGAGGGAACGGGATCACCCTCCGCGAGGTCGTCGATCATCTGCCCGAGCTCGGTGCGCACCAGATACGCCTTCGGCAATCGGGCACCGACCCCCACCACGTCCGTCGGGTCCATGCCGCACAGCGTACCCGTGATTGGTCTATACCAATTGTTAACCTGGCGTTAGCGCAGGAAACACCCATCGGTCTAGACCATTACTCAGTATGTGTTCCATGCGATTGGTCATCATCGGAGGTGGGATCCTCGGCACCACACACGCCCTGGCCGCGATCGGTCGCGGGCACGAGGTCGTGCAGTTGGAGCGGGAGCCCGAGGCCCGCGGCGCGACTGTTCGCAATTTCGGATTGGTGTGGGTGTCCGGGCGTTCGGCCGCGGAGCTCGACCTGACCCTGCGCTCCCGGCAGCTGTGGGAGGAGATCGGCGGCCGGGTGCCCGGTGTCGGCTTCCGCCCGGCCGGGTCGATAACCCTGGTGCGCACCCCCGCTGAACTCGCCGTCGCCGAGGCCGCCGCGGCGGGTCCGAGTGCGCAGGCGCGCGGCTTCGAACTGCTGGAGCCGGAGCAGGTGCGCGCGGTCAATCCCGCGCTGCGCGGCAAATTCCTTGCCGGACTGCATTGTTCGACCGATGCCGCCGTCGAGTCACGCCAGGCGCTGCCCGCACTGCGCGCGTACCTGGCGGCGAGGGGCCGCTACACCTTCCACCCGAGCACCGAGGCGATGTCGATCACCGACACCGGCTCCGGCGCCACCGTCGTAGACGACCAGGGCCGCAGCTTCGAGGCCGACCTGGTGTTGGACTGCCCCGGCGCGGCGCACTCCGGCCTGACCCGCGAGCTGGTCGGCACCATCCCGGTGCGCCGGGTCCGGCTGCAGATGATGCAGACTGCGCCACTGGACGAGCCGCTCACCACCGCCATCGCCGACGGCGACAGCTTCCGCTACTACCCCGGGTTCGCCGGTGCCGAAACCGACATCCTGAACCGGGAGCAGTCACAGACCGCCATTGCCGCCGAGCACCAGATGCAGCTGCTGTGCGTGCAGCGCCTGCACGGCGGACTCACCATCGGCGACACCCACGAATACGCAGAGCCGTTCGCATTCGACGTGGACGAAGCGCCCTACGAACACCTCACCGCGGTGACCGAGGAACTGCTCGGACGCAAACTGCCGCAGGTGGTTCGGCGCTGGGCGGGTGTCTACAGCCAGAGCATCGACCCCACCACCATCGTCACCCGCGCCAAGGCCGACGAGCACATCTGGGTGATCACCGGCCCCGGCGGCCGCGGCATGACCCTCGGCCCCGTCCTCGGCGAGGAAACCGCCGACGCACTCAACCTGTGAGGTTTGCCTTGTCGGACAAAAACATTCAGCTGGCCGTACTTGACATGGCGGGCACCACCGTCGCCGACGGCGGACTGGTGCTGCGCGCCTTCGACGCGGCCGCGACCGCCGCGGGCATTGAAACCCAAGGTCCCGAGCGAGATAGGGCCCTCCAGTATGTGCTCGACACCATGGGTCAGTCCAAGATCGCGGTATTCCGTGCTCTGCTCGGTGACGAGGAGCGCGCTCAACTGGGCAACCGCGCCTTCGAAACCGCCTACGACCAGCTGATCGGCGAGGTCGACATCACGCCGATTCCCGGTGCCGCCGAGGCGATCGGCGCGCTGCGCGGCGCGGGCGTCAAGGTCGCGCTCACCACCGGCTTCAGCCGCGGCACCCAGGATCGGTTGCTGAATGCGCTGGGCTGGAACGACATTGCCGATCTGACGTTGGCGCCCTCGGATGCCGGTCGCGGCCGCCCCTACCCCGACATGGTCCTGACCGCACTGCTGCGCCTCGGCGTCGATGCCGTGGATCAGGTTGCGGTGCTTGGCGATACGACCAGCGACATCGGCACCGGCCTCGCGGCGGGCGCCCGGATCGTCGCCGGAACCCTGACCGGCGCGCACAACGCAGAGCAGCTGCGCGCCGCGCGTGCGACACACGTGGTGCCCTCGGTCACCGAGTTCGCGGAACTGGTCCTCGCCGACCGCACCTGAGCACCGTCACCCCCCCTTCGACACCACACTCGACACGAACCGAAAGCTTCAGCAATCGTGCGTACTTCGAACACGCAGGGCCCCCTGGCACGCACCATCTCCCGCACCGCGCTGATCCTCGCCCCGGTCTCCGCCGTCGCGCTCACCGCGGCCTGCGGTGGCACCGGCGCCGACAGCGGCGAAGTATTCAACGCCGCCGCAAGCACCTGCCTGCTCCTACTGGTCACCCTGGTAGCCCTGGCACTGCTCGGCCACCTCGAGGGCCGTGCCGCACTGCGCTGACTCCGCGGATCGGCAGTCGACCCCACCGCCTCCTACGATGGCCGGGTGTCAGCACTACCTCTGATCTTCACCGCGGGCTGGGCGAGCGGGGTCAATGCCTATGCTGTGGTGCTGCTGCTCGGTATCTTCGGTGTGACCGGCATTTCCGACCACGTGCCCGAGGGGCTGCAGCGCACGGATGTGCTGATCGCGGCGGGCGTGCTGTTCCTCATCGAGGCGGTGGCCGACAAGATCCCATACCTGGATTCCTTCTGGGATGCCGTACACACCATCGTGCGGCCCGCGTCGGGCGCCGTGGTCGCGGCACTGCTGGCCGGTCAGGATGGCTCGCTCCCCCAGCTCGCCGCGGGCGCGGTGGGCGGAACCACCGCGCTGGCAAGCCATTTGGTCAAAGCCGGAACGCGGATGGCGATCAACACCTCACCGGAACCCGCCAGCAACATCGCGATGAGCGTCGCGGAGGACGTATCCGTCGCCGGAATCGTCACCCTCGCCGTCTTCCATCCGATAGCGGCGGCGGTGATCGCGGGCATCCTGCTGGTTATTGGCGTGAGCCTGGTGTGCTTGTTCGCCAGCCGAATTCGCCGTTACCTCCGCCGCCGACTGCGCCGCGAGGCACGGCGCGCGGCGACTGTCTGAGCGGCTACGGATACACGAGCTACCGAGCGGGCGTGCCGCGCCAGTCGACCACGCGGCACGCCGGGCGGGCGCCCCGTTGCGCCCGCCATCACTGCGGCGACGTGAACATCCGAATGGAGCCACTGGTCGGATGACTCGACACCCGGGACGTCGCCATGATGTTAGTGACGCTGTCAGGGCAGTGTCACTAATGCGGAACCGGCGGTCGCGGAGTCACTGCACTGGCAATCGTCGGCGGCCACCGGCCACGTCGGTTACGAGATCAGTGTAGCCGTCCACTAGTTCGGCCAGGTGATACCAATACTTATGGGTATTGTCGCTGCGCGCGCCATCCACATCAATGGCTTGGTTCGCATCGACCCAGCTTCGTGCCATCCGGTCGACCACCGCGCCGAGGCTTTCGGTATGCAGTGACGCGCCGTTGCGGTGCTGGGGGATCTCCTGCGCGATCCACTCATTGATGTCGTCGACCAGTTCGCTGCGACGACAATCGATTTCGGCCACCATGTGCACGTCGCGCAGCACCTCCCTGCGGCGTGCGTGCAGCTCAGCGAGCGCGTGCGCGGATCGTAGCAATTCGCGATCTTGAAAACGGCGCCCCTGGAAGGCGCACAATATTTGCGGAGCGGTCGGCAGCACCCCTACCGTCGGCGCGCTCATCGCCAAACCCCGAATACACCTGTCACCAACGCGCTTTGTACCAACATAATTGGCTCTCGATTCGGTTATACCGGTCATCGGATTGGTTGTTCAAACTAGGCTAGCTGGATCATGCTCTTACAGATGCAAGAACGCAAGAGTGCGACCGCATTTCTGCGCTAAGCGGGTTCTTGCACCATGAAGATGCCTGTATCCGCAGCGACACAACGACTTCGACGTCTCCTGAGTGGGGGTGTCGCCGATGGGCGCCAGCGATGTAAACCCCCTGGTCCTGCGACCAGCAACCCCCGACGCACCCAGGCACGGGCTCGTTCCCCACTTCCGATTCCGTCGCTGGGACCGGCCCCGGCACGACCTGAGCCGAGGTTCGTCTACGGCGTCCATGCCCTCGACGCGTCGGGGCGAGTGGCGGATCGGAGGATCCTCGACGCTCTGGGATCCGGTGCGGGCGACCGCGTGTGCTGGCGTGCGGACGATGGTCGGATCACTCTGTTCCGGTCCGACGAGGGCACTGTGCGGGTCGGCGCGGCCCTGGTCCTGGTCTGCGGCGCGCTCGATGAGATCGCCAGCCGGTTGCTCGCTGAGCTCGCGGACGTCCATGAGGTGCGGCCATGAGCACGCAGCCGATTGCATCGGACGCCGAGATCGTCGCAGCGAGACTTCTGCTGGATCGGTTGCATGTCACGATGGAAGACCTACTGGCGATGCCGCAAACGCGTGAGCCCGCACCGGCTTTCGCCGACTACACGGTGAAGGTGCAGGAGGCGATGAAGCCAACCCGCACCCGCGACACCTACCGGTCGGGGTTCCGGCACCGGCCGATGCGAGCCATGCTGGCGGCCTTCAACTCCTCGGGATTCGCCGTCGACGACATCGTTGTGCCCGACCCGCAGCCTGAGATGGCCGACATCGCGCCGGATGCCTACCAACGCCTCACCCGCACTCCACAATTCATCTTCTTCACTCTGACCGCACGTTGACGCGCAAGCGTCCGGCGGCAGGGCAGCCCGAGGCGTTCTCTGTGGGGCTACACAGTGTTCACCAGCACGCTATAAATCAGCGTGCACCAGCGGTGCCGACTGGTGTTCTGGAGCTGGGTGCTCGGCGCGCTTGGAGCACTGCTGGGTCCCGATGGCTCTGCTCGTCAAGGCGGCTTCGGCTGGATAACCGATTGGATGACGAAGTTGAGCACGCTGTAGAGGACGATCACCCAGATCATCAGCTCCGGCCCGCTGTCCAGCAACGCCAGCAGGGCCGGCGGAATCACGCCGATGACGAAGCCGACGTTCGGGATGCGATGTCCGAGACCGGGGAACGGCCCACCGGACGCCGTGTTTTTCGCCTTTCCCAGGCGGTCCTCCCGGCCCTGTGCAAGCGTGGCAGAGCTTCCCGGCTCGTGCAGGAAAGGGTTTCCCCTTGTTCTATGTTCTATGGCGGTCGAGCTACTGGTCGGCTACTGTTCTTATTGCGCCGTCGCAGTAGTGGGTGGGTCAAGAGAACGATATTGAATGCATGGGTGCGCTGGTTTCTCACCCGGGTTGTTTGTTTGTGTGGCCCCGTCCCCTTTGATATGTGCGGAGCCATCGAGGGTGACGGCTCACGGAGCGACCCCATTCGTTGGTGTCGGGTGCGATTTCCAGATTTCCTGTCGGAGCGTCGTGCGTTTCTCAACGCCGTTTCCACAAGGTCGCCGCAGCTGCTCCAGAGCAAGCATCCAGCAAGTCACAGAGCTGAGCTATCTCGTTGAGGAGGCGGGATTGCGTGTATTGCTGTTCGGAAAAGCAACGCTGGCGGTGACCAGTTCCATCCGGTGTGGCTGACAGCGGGCAACATTGGCAAAGACCTACGCGTCCGGCCCGTGCGATGCATGCCGGTCGGCGGGACGGAGGACCGAGAGATGTCACCGAAGGAATACAGGCCAGGAACTGCTTTCCCCGGAATCATCGGGCGAACAACCGATGTGTCGAGCCCGGCTTGGCCGCAACCGGTGCGGGCCGTACCGGGGGCGCCAAACATACTGTTCATCGTGCTGGATGACACCGGGTTCGGACAGCTCGGCTGTTACGGCAGTCCCATCGCCACTCCGAATATCGACGCGCTGGCCGAGGGCGGGCTGCTGTATAACAATATGCATACGACGGCGCTGTGTTCGCCGTCGCGGTCGTGCATCATCACGGGGCGCAACCACCATGCCAACGCGATGGCTGGCATCACGGAAATTGCCACGGGATATCCGGGCTACAACGGCAACATTCCGTTCGAGAACGGATTCGTCTCGGAGATGCTGCTGCAGCACGGATACAGCACTTACATGCTCGGCAAGTGGCACCTGGTGCCCTCGGAGCAGGAATCGGCTGCCGGTCCATACCAGGGCTCCGGCGTTGTCGGTCTGCAAGCCGGTGAGCTGCGGTAATTAGCTGTGCGACACGCCGTTTCGGATGCGAGGCGGACACGGGTGGCTCGAGGAGGATGAAGGTTCCTTAGGCCAGAATCTTCCCCGGAGTCGCCCGTGTCCGTCTGTTCAGTATCCCTTGTCGAGCCCGTTGTGGAGGTGTTGGATCGACGGCGCGTCGAACCGGAAACCCACACGGTCGCACCGTGTTTGCTGGAGGTGCTGAAGACGGTTCCCGACCCGCGTGATCCCCGTGGAATCCGGTACCCGTTGGTGGGGTTGCTGGCGATCATGATCCTGGCCACGGCGGCGGGGATGCAGTCGGTGGCCGGGTTCGCCACCTGGGTGCGTACCGCGCCACCGGAAGTGTTGGCAGAACTGGGCATCCGAGTGCGTCGCCCGAGCGAGAAGACGTTGCGAACCCTCATCGCCAGACTCGACGCCGCGGATCTGGATCGCCGGTTGGGTGACTATTTCGCCGCCGTGGCCGCTGCCGCGGACTCCGGCGGACTGATGGCGGTGGCCCTGGATGGCAAAACCGTGCGCGGGGCGCGCCTGGGCGGGGGCCGCGCACCGCACCTGGTGTCGATCTTCGCCCACCACGCGCGATTGGTCCTCGGCCAGCTGGCAGTCGCCGCGAAGTCCAACGAAATCCCCACGGTGCGAAAGCTTCTGAAGGCAATGAACCGGACCGGGCTCATCGCCACGATCGATGCGATGCACACGCAGGTCGCCACGGCGAAACTGATCTGCGGGCAGCTCAAGTCGCACTATTTGATGACGGTGAAGGCGAATCAGCCCAAGCTGTTGGCTCGCATTATCGCCCAGCCGTGGGCCGAGGTCCCCATCGCCCACCGTGACGCCGACGCCAAGCCATCGCACGGCAGGATCGAGACCCGCACCATGAAGGTGCTGAGCGTGCCGCGCGGGATCGGGTTTCCCTACGCCCGCCAGATCATGCAGATCACCCGCGAACGCGTCCAGGTCACCACCGGGAAACTGACGGTCGAGACCGTATACGCCATCTGCAGTGTCACCTTCGAGCAAGCCAAACCCCGACAGTTAGCCGAATGGTTGCGAAACCATTGGGGAATTGAGAATGCGATCCACTGGGTCCGTGATGTGACCTACGACGAAGACCGCAGCACCCTGCGGACCGGCACCGCTCCGCAAGTCGCCGCGACGCTCCGAAACACGGCGATAAGCCTTCACCGCATCGATGGTGCCGCCAACATCGCCGAGGCCTGCCGGACGACAGCCTTCTCACCGAACAGAGGCCTCCACCTGCTGACGAACACCCAAAACCCTTGGTCGCAGGCTAGTTAGGCGACAACGCCGGAGCCCTGCGGTCCATACGAGCGTTGGCCGCTCGGCCGTGGTTTTGAGCGGTTCTACGGCTTCCTCGGCGGCGACACCAGCCAGTGGTACCCGGACCTGGTCTACGACAACCACCAGGTCGAGCCTCCCGCCACCCCGGAGGAGGGCTACCACCTGACCGCGGACTTGGTCGACAGGGCGATCTCCTTCATCTCCAGCGCGAAGCAGGTCGCTCCGGACAAGCCCTTCTTCATGAACTTCTGCACCGGGGCGACGCACGCACCGCACCATGTGCCGAAGGAGTGGGCGGACCGTTACCGGGGCCGGTTCGACGACGGCTGGGACGCCTACCGCGAGTACACCTTCGACCGGCAAAAGCAGCTGGGTGTTGTGCCACCTGACGCGCAGCTCTCCCGCCACGACCCGGATGTGCCGGACTGGGACTCGCTGCCACCTGACGCGCGCCGCCTGGCCGCGCGGATGATGGAGGTCTACGCCGGATTCCTCTCCCACACCGACCACCACATCGGGCGGCTGCTGGACTTTCTCGAGGAGACCGGCGAGTTCGACAACACGCTGATCATGGTCGTCTCCGACAACGGGGCCAGCCCCGAGGGCGGAGTCGCCGGGACCACGAACGAGCTGCAGTTCTTCAACAACGCCCCCGAACCGATCGAAGACAGCCTCCGAGTGATCGACGAGCTCGGCAGCCCGAGCACGTTCAACCACTACCCGTGGGGCTGGACCTGGGCAGGCGACACCCCCTTCCGGCGGTGGAAGCGCGAGACCTACCGCGGTGGTGTCAGCGATCCGTTCCTGGTCCACTGGCCCCGCGGCATCACGGCGCGGGGTGAGGTGCGCACTCAGTACGCACACCTGGTCGACATGGTCCCCACCGTCCTCGACGTGCTCGGAATCGAACCCCCGGCCACTATCAAAGGCGTACCCCAGTCGCCCCTGCACGGTGTCAGCTTCGCTCACACCTTCGACAACCCGGCCGCACCGTCCCTGCACCACACGCAGTACTTCGAGATGTTCGGCCACCGCGCGATCGACCACGACGGATGGCGGGCCGTGTGCCCATGGCCGGGCCCCTCCTTCGCCGAATCGGACAAACCCTTCGGCACCCCCATCACCGCCGAGGACCTGGGCGAGCTGGACGCCCACCACTGGGAGCTGTACCACATCGACGAGGACTTCGCCGAGACCCTCGACATCGCCGCCGAGCACCGGGACAAACTGATCGAGATGATCTCGCTGTGGTACGTGGAGGCCGGCAAATACAACGTGCTGCCCATCGACAGCAGCACGTTGCAACGGCTGACAGTGGAGCGCCCCCAGATCACACCGGCGCAGCTGCGCTACACGCTTCGCGCCGGCACCGAGACGCTGCCCGCGGCCGTCGCACCCCGGGTGATCAACCGGCCGCACAGCATCACCGCCGATGCCGAGATCCCGCCCGGCGGCGCCGAGGGCGTCCTGCTGTGCCAGGGCACCAACGCGGGCGGCTGGTCCTTCTACATCAAGGACGGCCGGCTGCACTACGCCCACAACTACGTCCGGCGCAGCCTGCACCGCGTCTCCTCCACGGACACGATCCCCGAAGGCCGCCACGAGCTGCGCTTCGAATTCGAACCCACCGGCGAGCCCGATATCGCCCACGGCAAGGGCACACCAGGCCGCGCCCAGCTCTACATCGACAACCGCTTGGTCGGCGAGGCCGAAATCCCCGTCACCACGCCCATCGCTTTCAACCCCGGCGGCATGACCTGCGGCGCCAACCCGGGCTCCGCGGTGACACCCGACTACGAACCGCCCTTCCGGTTCACCGCCACACTGCATACCGTCACCGTCGACCTCTCCGGGGAGCTGATCACCGACATCCAAAGCGAGATACGCATGCACATGGCCCGGCAGTAGGGCATTCTGCCGCGCCGACGGCCGCCCCGGCTCGACAGACCCGCCAACGACTCCGCGACCATTCACCGGACACGGCGTTGGTCCCACCTTCCACAGCGGCCTGGTCATGCTGTACGACCAGCACGCCATCGAGTCGATTATCGAACCGGGCATGACCTTCACCATCGAACCGAATCAACCTCGGCGGCATCGACTACGAGATCTGGTGCAGCCGTTGCAGTTGCGCTCCTACACCGAGGGCGCACCTGACGCGAGACTTTCGCGCCGAGGAATTCGACGTCGTGCAGCAGCGTGCCCACGCTCATCCTGCTCGGAGTGTCGTCACTGCGGCCGAATCATGTGCCCACTGGTAGCCGTGGCCGCGGCGCGTGATGATCAGGTGGGGCCGGTTCAACTTGGTGCGCAGTCTGGTCATATGCACGTCCAGCGTCCGTGATACCGCGACGAATGCGTCGCCCCACACACGATCCATCAACTGGGCTCGACTCACCGCGCTGCCGGGCCGCTCCGCGAGGATCCCCAGCAGTTCGAATTCCGTCGGGGTGAGTCGTATCGGCTGCCCGAACACCCGGGGGTCGAGGCCCGGCTGCACGCCGAAGTCGACCGGGTGCTCGACGGCAGGCCGGCCGAGTACGCCGATGTCCGGCAGCTGACCTACACCGCCCAGGTGATCAATGAAGCCCTGCGGTATTACCCGCCGGCCTGGCTGGCCACCCGGCGTGCGACCGAGGATGTGGACCTCAAAGATCTCCACGTTCCCGCGGGCGCCACCGTGATGTTCAGTGCCTATGTCGTGCAACGGGATCCGCGATTGTTCAGCGAACCCGAGAAATTCGATCCGGACCGATGGTCACCGGAGCGGGCCGATGAGATCCACCGGGACGCCATCGTGCAATTCGGTGGCGGGCCGCGTAAGTGCATCGGGGACGTTTTCGCTGTCGTCGAGGCGACACTGGCTCTTGCGACGATCGCCGCACAATGGCGTCTGCGCGTCACACCCGGCGTCCGGATGCAGAAGGTTCCCGGAACCACGTTCACCCCGCGTGATTTGATGATGACCGTCGAGCAGCGTCAGCCCGCCCGGCAACCGACGCCGATAAGCTGATCCGCTTGGCGTAGCACGGGTTTCGGTGCAGGGCCGCAGTGTGGCCGCTGCACCGACGGCGGGCGGCCTGCGGACCGGCCGTCGGAGGTTACGTAGTCGTTGTGTAGACATCAAGATCACCGCCACAGGGCGCGGGGACCGCTCGTGTGGATTACTGTCAGAGGGTCAATGTTCTCTGTCCGGGATTGTTTACATGGATGCGGCAGATCACGTCCTGCTAGCCAGACTCCCTCTCGACGCCACCGGGCTGAGCGAGCCGGTACGGCAGCGGCTGGCCCGCGAAGCCGACATGCCCGACTGGGTGTTGTCCAGCACGGGCGGTACGTTGCCAGGTGGCTTCCAGCAGCGTCTGTGGGAGCTGGTCGAGCATGAACTGGGCGATTCGTCCGTGGCGCTGCGGGCCGGAGGAGCGTATGTCGCAGGGCAGATGGGGCTCAACGATTACCTGTTCATGACGGCACCCAACCTGGCCGAGGGGTTCACCCGGTCCGTCGCGTACCTGGCCGCTCTCACGACAAATTTCTCGCTCTCACCCGCCGCCGAGTCCGCAGAAGAAGTGAACTTCGATGTCGGGCTGCGCAAGGGCGAGGGTCATGGCCGCGAGCTGGCGATGCACTATTCCCTCGTGGGCCTGGCCCATCGCACTCGGTGGGCGACAGGCGGAGTGGTGAATCCGGCACGGGTCTGCTTTCGACAGGGCGCACCTCGACGCCACGATCTCTACACCGAGTTACTCGGCACCGACCGGGTCGAATTCGATGCTCCCACTGACCAACTCACCTTCCGGACGGCCGACCTGACCCGACCGCTCCAGACCGCGGATCCCATGCTCGCCAAGATCCTGCTCCGGTACGCCGCGACCTTGGCACCGCCACCGCCACCCACCACGACCTGGTCGGAGCAACTGCAGCGCGTGCTGACCACCATGCTCGGAGACGGTCCGGTCACCCTCGACCGCGCGGCGCGGCACATGGCCGCGAGTCGACGGAGCCTGCAGCGACGGCTCGCGGAGGAAGGAACCACCTGGCGTCGTGAACTCGACCGGGCTCGGCGCCAGGAACTGGAGAACCAGTACCCCCAGCACTCGCACAACCGGAACGATATGGCCCGCCAACTCGGTTATTCCGACGCCCGCGCCCTCCGCCGGGCCTACCACCGCTGGTCGACCGAGGACTGACGATGTTTCCCCGGTCAGGTCACGACCGCTTCACCTCCTGTCGGCGAGTAGCGGCTCAGCGCACCTGAGGGGCGACCTTCTCGCCCAGCAATTCGATGTTGTGCAGCACCTTATCGTGCGGCACCGTGCCGACGCTGGTGTGCAGCATGAAGCGATCCAGTCCCAGGGTGTCGCGGACGTCGGCGACCTTCTCCGCCACGTAGTCCGGTGTGCCGACGAAGAGGGAACCGCTCTGGGAGCGTAGGGCGTCGAACTGGGCGTGGGTCATCGGGCCCCAACCGCGTTCGCGACCGATGGTGCTCATCGCCAATGCGTACGGCTCGTAGAAATCCGCCACGGCCTGCTCATCGGTATCGGCAATGTAGCCGTGCGCGTGCACCGCCACCGGCTGCTTCTTGTGTCCGCCCTCGGCCAGCGCCCGGTGATACAGATCCACCAGCGGCTTGAAGCGCGCGGGCTCCCCGCCGATGATCGCGATCGCCAGGGGCAAGCCGAGCAGTCCGGCGCGTACGACCGATTCCGGGCTGCCGCCCACCGCGATCCACACCGGCAGTGGCCGGTTGTCGGTGCGCGGGTAGACGACCGCATCCCGCAGCGGCGCGCGGAATTTGCCGTCCCAGTTCACCGGCCCGTCCTCGCGAATGTGCAACAGCAGCGCCAGCTTCTCCTCGAACAGCTCGTCGTAATCGGACAGGTCGTAGCCGAACAGCGGGAAGGATTCCGTGAAAGAACCACGCCCGGCCATCAGCTCCGCGCGTCCATTCGACAGGCCGTCGAGGGTCGCAAAATCTTGGTACACCCGTACCGGATCGTCAGAGCTCAGCACGGTCACCGCACTGGTCAGCTGGATCCGCTCGGTCTTGCCCGCGATGGCCGCCAAGACGACCGCGGGCGAAGACGCCGCGAAATCCTTGCGGTGATGCTCCCCGACGCCATAGACATCGAGCCCGGCGCGCTCGGCGGCGACGGCCTCGTCCACCACCTCGCGCAGGCGTTCGGCCGCAGTTGGTGCGGGCCGGTCGCCGACCGGGTAGAGCTCGGCGAATGTCGTGAGTCCCAGTTCCACAGCTCGAATCCTGTTCGTGAGTGGTTTCTACGTCAACTACTACCCTAAACGGACCGTGGTCCGCGCCTATTCCTGCCCGCGATCATGGGCATTCGAATCACGCGGAGCGAAGTCGGCGCGGGACGACAACCAGCAGATCGGCAGGTAGGGCCACGCGTGCACGAATACGCCGGATTCACCGCCGCGCAACTGGCCTCAAAGCTCGGCAAATGGCGTCCGCCGCAAGGCTATACGCTCGTCGACCGCCACCCGGAGCTGACCAAGGTCTGCGACGAACTCACCGCCGGACAGATTCTGCGCGCACGCCTCGCGCAACCCCAGGCTCCGCCGTACCCTGATTCTGCAGCGAGAGCGAGGTGATGACCAGACGACACCGACCATCGCCACCCCGCCCACGACCAAGGCCATCGCCCCGCTGCGGCAAGCCCGCCTGGCGAAAAACGTGACCCTGGACCAGATCTGCGCCGACCTCGACCCGCCTCCGCCGACGGCTCCTCCGGTGTCCACCCCGGCATGCCGGCTGTGACAGTCTGGTGTGGAAATCTCGTACCGAGAGTCCCCTCTACATACCAGCATCCACACTCCGACCAGCCCAAAGTTACCAAATGCCCTCTTGTACTTGATGATTCGATATTCATTGCTACAATCAACAGTGTGCCGTTAGGTTAGCTAACTAGCGGCAGCACTTGATCCGGGTTTGCCCACGGCCGTGGGCCCCCGGAGTCGGTCCCGTGCCGGTGCGGGCGCACTATCCGTTGTCAGCAGTTGCAGGGAGTTTGCTATGGGGTCTAAACCGCATGTTCTGGTAATAGGTGGAGGTCCGGCCGGTTCGACCACGGCAGCCTTGCTCGCGCGATCGGGGATTCGAGTGACCCTCCTGGAACGAGAGAAGTTCCCCCGGTATCACATCGGGGAGTCGCTGCTCGCATCGTGCTTGTCGACACTTCGCGTGTCCGGTGCCTACGACCGGGTTGCTGCTCATGGTTTCCAGGTGAAGTGGGGCGGGTTTTTTCAGTGGCAGGACGATACCTGGCTGTTGGACTGGTCCAAGCTCGTGGACGCGGAAGCCTGGTCGTGGCAGGTCAACCGAGCCGAGTTCGACAAAATTCTGCTCGATAACGCATCCGAACAGGGCGCCACAGTGATCGAGCAGGCCACTGTCAAGAATGTGCTGTTCGACGGCGACCGTCCGACAGCCGTCGAATGGACCGGGCTCGGTGACGATCGAACCCGGACTACCGAGTTCGATTTTCTCGTCGACGCCTCGGGAAGGGACGGCCTGTTGTCCAAGCGACATTTCGGTATGCGCCGATCGCACCCGGCGTTCCGGAACATCGCGATCTGGTCGTACTGGAAAGGCGCCCACCTGCATCCGGATAGTCCGGAAGGCGCAATCAACGTCGTATCGACCGCCGAAGGCGGCTGGTTCTGGCACATTCCGCTTTCCGACGGCCGCTTCAGCGTCGGCTATGTGATTTCCGCACGCCAGGCCGCTGAGAAACTCCGGGAGCACGAATCACGGACCTCGTACTACCTCGACGCCATCCGCGACACTAAGGCAATGAGCGAGCTGCTCGAGGGAGCAGAGCAGGTCGCCGACGTCCGGGCCGAGCAGGACTACTCTTACACATCGGATCGGTTCTGCGGTCCGGGCTATGCCATCGTCGGTGACTCGGCGTGCTTCCTCGATCCGTTGTTGTCCACCGGCGTACATTTGGCGACGTACTCGGGGCTGGTCGCATCGGCGGCGATTGCGACCACCTTGCGGGGCGAGATGAGCGAGACCGACGCACTGGCCTTTTACGAGTACACCTTTCGACGGGCGTACACGCGATTCCTGTCCCTGGTTTCGCGAATGTATGAACAGTACGTCGGATCCGACGAATATTTTTCGCATGCCAGCAGCCTCACCGCGGCGCGCGATGGCGACACCCCGCAGGAGTCGTTCACCCGGATCATGGCGGGGCTGACCGATGTGGACGAGTCGTCGGGAGAGCAACAGCGCGCCGGGACCGACACCATCGTCTCCGAGGCCGAACGTCTCCACGCGGAGTCGGACGGGGTGAATATCAAATACATGGGTGGCCTGGATATGTCCCCGGTGTGGGACCACTGGCGCGACCCGTTGGCGGACACGGTGATGGGTGATGTGCGAATTACGACCGAGCCGGTACTCGGCCTGACCAGTCGAGCCCGCACCGCCGCGGAGATGGAGGCCGTGGCTCGCCCAGTCTTACCACCGACGGGTGCTGGCGGCACCACACATTAGGCCCTGGTTTTCCGGATTTCTCGTGAAAACAACTGCGCGGAGCCGACGGCTGTGACGATAACTCAATCCGTCCCCGAACCACCGGGCGATTCCCCGGCCGGTGGTTCGGATTTCCGGATGAACAGAGACGAGATCGGGCAATTCGGCCACCCGCTCACCAGGATGCTGCTGGTCAGCGACGGCTTCACAATGCCGGCACTCGAGGCGATACTCGGCACGGAACTCCAGGTTCGTGTGCTCCGCCAAGACGATATGGCGGCCAGCCGGCTACCCACCACCGTCACCGATGCATTGCAGTTGTCCGGTACCGACCGCGTCATTGTCCGCCGCTCATGTCTGATCAATTCCGACATGGTCGCCGTATCTGTCAATCATGTCGTCGCCGTGAGCGGACCCGCGGCCGCGTGTGGAGTGGACGATATGCAGATGCCGATCGGTTACAGCCTGATTTCTCGGGGTGTATCCCAGCGCCGTCACATACTGCGGGCGGGCTTGACGAGATGGCCGGACGGCCGCCTCTGTGCTGCGAAGTCATACGTAATCGTGCTCGGAGATCGGCCCCTCTGCTATATCCGGGAATCCTTCAATCCCGCCGTCATTCCGCCGGACCACGCCCATACCACTGACGGCGATCTGCACTGGGCCGACGAGCCGGAAACCCCGGAATCGGGACCGACCGATCTTTAGATAGCATCACTGGCGACCTACGAGACCTCGGGAGGCGACCGCTGGCACCGGAATGTCTTTCCACGGCAGCGATTTCACGCGGGTGTGCAGGCCGGGCTGGTTACGTTTCATGGTGAGCACGTAGTGGCCATCGCGGTCGCGGATGGCCTGGGCGGTCGCACCGCCTTTGACGGTCTTGCCATCGAAACTGATCACCCCGCCTCCCGCGGATCGTGCTGGTGCGCAGCCACATCCACGCACCGATCACGGCATCGATCCGGTCTGCGGCGAGCTTGCCTGCCCAGTCTGTGGATCGTCGATTCCGATGGCACCGCGCCGGCAACCCCCAGCCTGACCAGCACGCCCGCCGGGCATCAGCAGCCCAGTCTGCGATCGCGGTGAACGACCGCGCCCCGGCCAGCGTGGCCGGTACCGCGATCGCCAGCACTAGGCAACCTCGTTCCAATGTTGCTAGCGTGGGCGAGTCGCCAGTTCTGGACGACAGGTCATGGAAGTCTGTAGTTTCGAACCCGTCAACGACGAGAGAGCTGATGAATCAAGAGGTCGCCGTGGTGTTTTCATGGTTCTGGCCCCTCACAGGGCTGATCGCCGTGGCGGTCGCGGTCTGCGGTGCGGTACGTGAAACAGCAACGGGCGCGCGCCGACGCGCTGGCGCACGAACAGGGGCCCTACGAGGAAACTCTCGAGCCGTTCGCCGGAGCACTGCCGTCGGTTTCCGAGGCGATCAGGCTTCGCGGTGCCGGTGAACGTGGGGGCAATGCCTTGGGTTCTCGGGGAGCGCAGCGTGTCGTATTCGTTTGCTGTCAACCAGTTCGAGGGTGTTAAGCGTTTTGCGCCCAACGAAGCTCGTGAAGCGTTCGATCTGAAACCCGGCACGCCAATGACCTCGCTCGATGCACGTGATCGAGGCGCGTGTCTGCGCTCACTGATCACTCTCGCCGAATCCCTGTTCCATCGTCTGGAGTCACGTCTTTGACCACACCACAGTCCCCAACGTCCGCGCCTAACACCACTGCCGGAACTTGCCCCGTCCAGCACGGATCATTTATCGATACCGATGACCCCCGAGTTTTGCTGTATACACCGGAGTTCGTCGCTGACCCACATCGCGCCTACCGCGAGATGCGGCGTCAGTACGGCTCGCTGGTTCCGATCGAATTGGCACCGGGTGTGCCTGCCACTCTTGTGATCAGCTACACGGCCGCGGTGCGAATCCTCAACGACCCCCACCACTTTCCAGCCGATCCACGAACCTGGCAGAAGACCATTCCCGAGGACTCTCCCGTTCGGCCGATGATGGAGTGGTATCCGGCCGCGAGGTACAACAGCGGAGCTGCGCATGCGCGCTATCGGCAGGCCTCCGTCGCGAGCATCGACGGAATCGATGTGCATGCCCTGGATTCCACAGTCGAGAAAATCGCCGTCCCGCTGATCAATACCTTCTGCGAGACCGGTTCCGCCGACTTGGTGACCCGGTACGCGTTTCCGCTCGTCCTCGAGGTCCTCAACCAGATGGTCGGCTGCCCGGCCGAGATCGGCCAGCGGGTCGCGACCGGTATGGCCGCGCGCTTCGATACAGTCAAGGGCGCCCAGGGCATGGAAATGCTCAAAGAGGCACTGATGGAGCTGATTCGGCTCAAGCGCGCCCAGCCCGGTGGCGATGTCACCTCACGGCTGGCGCATCACCCGGCCGACCTCGACGACGTGGAGATATTCGCCCAACTGATGAGCTTTTACGGTGCGGGCTTCGAAGCGCAGCGCAATCTGATCACGAATGCACTGCTGCTGATAATCACCGACGACCGGTTCCGGTTCGGCGATGTCCTCGGTAGGAACCTGTCGACCGTCGACGCGCTCGACGAGGTTTTGTTCAACGACCCGCCGATATCGAACTTCTGTACAACGTACCCGCGGCAGCCGATAATGATCGACGATGTCTGGTTGCCCGCAGACCAGCCGGTCCTCATCAGTCTCGCCGGCTGCAACAACGACCCCCAGATCCGCGGGAACGACGACCTCGGCGGGAGCCATATCGGCAATCGCTCGCATCTGGCGTGGAGCGCTGGGCCGCACGCCTGCCCGGCCAGATCCGTAGCGTACCTGACTGTGCAGTACGCCATCGATCAGCTGCTCGATGCCCTCCCCGAAATACAGCTGGCCGTGCCTGCGGACAAGCTGGTCTGGCGGCCGGGTCCTTTCCACCGGGCTATGACGGCATTCCCGGTTGTCTTCCCCAAGTCCCCGCCGTTGAGCATCGTGTAGGGAGACTCCGGTGGGTGCGCGGCCCGCCATCGAGCAGCAACCCGGCCGGTGGCCGGGTGCGGTCGAGGCATTCGTGGTCCAACTTTCGTACGAGTAGATGGTGCCCAGTAACCAAGTTGTAGTGCTGCTGGTTGATCTCGTTCTCATAATGGCGGCGGCACGCTTGTTGGGCCGCTTGGCCGAGCGAGTCGGCCAGCCCGCAGTGATCGGGGAGATAGCGGCGGGGATCATAGCCGGACCCACTGTTCTCGGGTCGCAACTGTCGGGCGTGATCTTTCCGCAGGACATCCGTCCGTACTTGAGCGCGTTCGCCAACGTCGGCGTGATGATCTTCATGTTCGTCGCTGGGTTGGAGATCGACCGAGGATCGTTCGCCGGAGGCCGGCGTCGTGTGGCCACAGTGTCGCTGTCGGCCTATGCGGCTCCGTTCGTGCTGGGATGTGTTCTAGCCCTTGCGGTTCTACCCCGCCACCGTGGCGGAGACCGGTTGAGCTTCGCTCTTTTCCTCGGTTGCGCGCTAGCGGTGACGGCGTTTCCGGTCCTGGCCCGGATCTTGCACGATCGTGGCCTGACAGGCACCCGCATCGGTCAGCTCAGCCTCGCCTGCGCCGCGATCGACGACATCCTGGCCTGGTGCGTTCTCGCCGTAGTGCTCGGCATCGCTCGCCCTGGACTCAGCCAGCAGTGGCGCCTGGCACTGCTGGTGCCGTTGGCCCTCGGGGCGTGGTGGATCGTTCGTCCGCTGCTCGCTCGCGTGGCCGCCGCGACCACTCGTCAGACGATGATTTTCGCTGCCGTCTCGGGCGCACTCCTTTGGGGTGCCGCGACTGAATGGATCGGCCTGCACCTGATCTTCGGGGCCTTCCTGTTCGGCGTTATCTTCCCTCGCACGCACCGGTCCGCGGTCGAGCCCGGTGCTCGTCTGCTGAGTTCGGTGTTCCTACCTGGCTTCTTCGTTGTCGCAGGGCTACAAGTCGACCTCGGATCGATCGACCGAGCGGGTGTCGCCGAGCTGCTGGCCATCCTGTTGGCCGCGCTCGCCGGGAAGCTCGGCGGTACCTTCCTGGCGGCCCGTCTCACCGGGATCGACGCCCGGTCAGCGGGCGCCCTAGCGGCCCTTCTGAACACGCGTGGCTTGACCGAACTCATCATCCTCAATGTGGGGCTGACCACCGGACTCATTGGAGCGCAACTGTATTCGATGCTGGTAGTCATGGCGCTGGTGACGACGGCAATGACGGCACCCCTGCTCCGTGTGCTCGAGGTACCCGGCGATGTGCCCGGCCGCCCGCCACACGGTGAAGTTGCACCAGGAGTCCAGATAGCCTCATGACCGCCGCCGACCCGCACTTGGCGCGGGTTGCGCATGGACAAAACGCCCGCGAAGTCACACGTGAGCCGCAACCCAAAGCGGGGCCGAACCACTGCCTCCACAACGTCCCACGACAACTCATCCACGGGCACTGACGACAACTCGGCCTCGACCGCGGGTCGGGTGGCCCAGAACAGCCCGAACGGGTGCCGTCGTATTCCCTATGCGGAACTTGGTGTCACAGCAGTTCGGCGTACATGTCTCCCCCGCGGGTGCCGAACTCGATCTGGGTGGGGAACATCGAGGGGTTACCGGCGATGCGGTGGCGATAGTGCAGGTCGATCAGGGTGGTCGCCCACTCGAACAGCGGATCGGGTAGGCGGAAGGTTCGGCCGTCGGTGCAGCGTACATAGGCCGGTGCGGCTGGATCGTCGATTCCGACAGCGGCGATATCCAGGACAAGCCCGGTTTCTTTCGCGGAACTGACCGTGGGTGGTCGGAGTTCGTTGTCGTCCATGCTTGGGCACGGTAGCGCGAACCGCGGGCCGAGGACGCCGTCTCCTGCGGCGTGTCCGCTTCCGACGCAGTCTCTACCAGGGGTCATAGCCGGTACTGATGACTGTTACCGATTCGATACGCCACCGGCCCCCTGTGGCGCGGAGTGCCTCTGGACTCGTCGCGTCCCGATCGGGAATCGGGACGTTGCAGGGCGGGGCCAGCGACGCCCGAGCTGCCCGCCATCGCTGTACGACGGCGATGAGGTCTCATCATCCCTTGCGGACCTCACCACTGCACAGCGCGGTGCAGCAGGGCGGCGGCGCGGTTGGAGGCGATAAGAATGCTGTGGCGAGCGCGGCCGAGGAAGGCCGCCGGGTAGTCCGAGTAGGCGGTGAGCACACCGCATGCCATGGCGCCGCGGGTGATCAGCGGCTGGCAGTGCAGCGATCTAACACCCAGCGCGCGCAACTGGGCACAATAGTCCGGCCAGCGCCGCTCGCCATCGAGGTCGGCCACCGTGACCGCGACCCCGCTGGCCACAGCTTCTAGCCCCGGCCCAGCCTGGTAGATCAGCTGCGTTTCCTCCAAGATCCGTGCCCGCGCCGCCGATTCCGCGACGACCACGAGGTCACCAGAGCGACAACTGGTGATCGCGACCGCGGGGCGGCCCGTCAGAGTCGCAGAGGTGAGCGCAGCGAGCTGATACAGAATGCCCGCGCCCGCACTATCGATCGGTTTTCGCCCGCCAACGGCGGGATCGGTCAGCTGTGAACGCATGTGAACCCCTCGGACGGATCGACGACCGAAACGGCATACGCAATGCGGGGGTGGTGCAGAACCCGCCCAGCCCGTCTCCACAGAGTGCCGGGCGGGTTCTGATCCCGCCAGCCACACAACACCGGGAGATTCGTGTGACTCAGGCCACTATACCGGCTGGTCGGTTTCTGATGTACGGGTCGAACCCCATCGATCCACCAGCTCCCGACACTGTTGTCGCTGCCCAGAGTGAATTCCACTGGTCCGGGCAGGCCGAGATCGCGCTCGGGGTCGGTGCGCCAATTCGCCGGGCTTGCGGGTCCGGGACGCATGCGGCGACACATTCGTCCAGCATCCGCTCGACTTCGTCGTGCACACCCTGGCACATGCTGATCCAGCCGATCAGGGCCATCGCCGATATCTGGAGCTCGACAGGCTGTGGATCGCGCCCACGCGTGACCGCCAGTGTCCGCTCGGCCCAGCGGCAGTAGCCGCTGGCAGAGCACCAGTGCGCGGCGAACGTCGCACCGACGCCCACAAGTATGTGCCGGACATCGGTAGCGCCGCGACGCGCCGATCCGATCCGCCGGCCACCGGAAATCATCACCCCATTGCACCGAAAACCCTGAACCGCGTTGTTACGGAAGGCGGTAGGCTCGGACGCTACGAACACCGTTGCAAATGTGCAGCGCGTGGCGAGCTCTCACACATGCAAGAACGCAATGGTGCGTCCAGGTAGTGCGCCGGGTGAAAGGGTTGTTGTCATGGCAGGCAAGCGGACGGTCCTGACCGCGGGATTGCGCCGACTCTCGGTACTGCTGTTCGACATGCGCGAACAGGCTGGTCTCAGCAAGGAAGAGGTCAGCGGCAAGACCGGAATCAACATCACCACGCTCTACCGGATCGAGACGGCGCAGGCCCGGCCGCAGCGGCGCACCCTGATGACGATGCTCGACCTGTACGGCGTCACCGATCAGCAGCGCGAGGATGCCCTCGAGCTGCTGTCGGACGCGCTCAAACCGGGTATGTCGCGGCCCTACGAGGCCAGCCTGACCGACGTGTACGCCGCGTACATCAACTTCGAGTCCGAGGCGCTCTCGGCCCGGCACTACCAAACCTCGTTCATCCCAGGGCTATTGCAAACCGGACAATATGCGATAGCGGTCATCGACACCTCCATGCCGAAACTCGAGGCGTCGGCCCTGGAACGCCGCGCGCAGGCCCGGCACGACCGCGCCGCCGTACTGACCAAGAGCGATCCGCTGGAACTGTGGGTGGTGCTGGACGAGGCCGCGATACGACGGAAGGTCGGCGGACCCGAGGTCATGAACGGACAGCTGATGCGGCTGCTCGAGGAGACCAAGAAGAAGAACGTGATCCTGCAGATCCTGCCGTTCGAGGCGGGCGCCCATCCCGGCATGGCCGGATCCTTCACGCTGCTGGACTTCCCCAATCCGGCCGACCCGGAACTGGTGTATGTGGAGGGCATCGCAGGCGACGACTTGATCGAGGGTCACACCGAAATCCGCCGCTTCGGAGTGATTTTCGACCAGCTGCGCGCCATGGCGCTGAGTCCGCGCGACTCTATGAACCTGATCAACGAGGCCGCCGAGCACATGCGCTGAGACAGCTTGCTAGGCCCGGCTGGCACGCCGATACCCGACCGCGGCGGGGATCGCGAAGAGCACCATCGCGCCGACCGACCAGGCCATGCTGGCCAGCAGCGGCGCGCGCACCGCGCCGCCGAGCGACAGTCCGCGCATGGCCTCGATGGCATAGGTCATCGGCTGGTGCTCGACGATCGGGCGGGCCCACCCCGGGTAGGCGAACAGCGGCACGAACCCGGTGCAGAAGAACATCATGATCGACGATCCCAGCGAAACCGCCTCGACCAGAGCGGCTTTCGCACTGAACACGGCAACCGCGGTGACCAGTGTCGCGAAGCCGAGCCCGAACAGCATCGGCACCCCGAACATCGCGATCCCGGCCAGCACGCCCCGCTCGAATCGGAAGCCGAGCACCACACCGACCGCGAAAATCACTACGGTGCACAACAGGATCCGGACACCCTCGGCGACGATCCGCGCGGCCGGCCCGGACGCACGGTGCACCGGCAGCACCCAGAACCGCGCGAGCAACCCCTGGTCGCGTTCCCGGCCGAGGGTGACGGCGCCGGCCAGTGACCCCGACATCACCCCGACCAGCGACACCATCGGCACCGATCCATACAGCGCGCTCGCACCCGCGAACGACGAAATCTGGCGGCCCAGCACCGTATTGAGCATGATCAGCAGCAGCGCCGGGTAGACAAGCGACTGAATGACCGTCAGCGGATCACGCCACCACCGCATCAACAGCCGCTTGGTCTGAATCATCGTCTGCGGCAGCAGCAACCGCCAGGTCTCGGTGCGGCCGGACACCGTCGGCAGGGCCCGCGCGGGCGTCAGCGTCCGCGTCATGCCGACCTCCGCATGGCGACGACCGCGCACGCACCGCCGAACACCACGGCCAGACCGAGCGTCCAGGCCAGCGCGGGACCGAGCACCGGCCAGCCCACCGCGCCCGCGTTGGGCGTCGAATCACCGGCGAGCGCCCGCAACCCCACCACGAATTGCGACACCGGCTGGTTGCGCGCGAAACCCTGTATCCAGGAAGGAAATTGCTGGGCGGGTGCGAAGCCGGTGGACACCATGCCGAGGATCAGCTGCGGCAGGATCAATACCTGGGTGGTCGCTTCGGGGCTGCGGGAAATACTGCCGAGCAGATCGGCGCCGAGGCACAGCGCCAACGCGATCAGCAGCGCGAAGCCGAGGAAACCGACTGTGTCCCACCAGCTTCCATAGAATCTGAACCCGATCAGCGCGCCGCACACCAGCGCCGCGGACAGGGCGATCAGCGCGCGATAGAGCGCGGCGGTGATCCGCGCGGCCAACGGCATCACCGCCGCCATCGGCATCGAACCGAACCGGAGGTTGAGCCCATCCCTGGCGTCGGTGGCCGCCCGGAACGCGGCCGACGTCGAACAGAAGGCGACCGCCTGCATCACGATCATCGGCATCAGGAACTGCGCGTAACTGCTCAGCCCGTGCCCGAAGACGGTCATCACCAGGTTCAGCGGTACATAGAACGCAATAGTGAACATCGTCGGCGCGAGCACCGCCGTGAGGACCTCGCCATTGCGCCAGGACGGCCGGATCAGGCGGCAGGTCAGCACCCACCATTGGGCCACCCGCGCGGTGCGCGGTCGCGGCGCGTCGACTAGCCGATCGCTGCTCATCTGCACAGCTCCATCCTCCGTGACAGCCATGCTGATCGGCCTGGAACCGGCTGTTGTCCGCTGTCGCTCGGAACAGAGTACGTATCGAACTCGGCGAAAGTTCGGCTCTGCTCGACGAGCCGGGTGCAGACGGCCAGGCCGAGGCGGGATCGAATTGTCCGACGTCGGAATCGATCACGGGTGTTATGCCGGAATCGCGGAAGTGACGGCCGACTCGCGGATCGGTAAGGTGTGCCTCGATGACCAGCATGGAAGCTCGTTTCCGTGACGCTATCCGGACCGTGCCACACCCCAGCCCATGGAACCTGTCTGCCTATCTGGCAAGCGTAGCCGCGCACCGCGGCCGGTCGATCTCGCTGCGTCCCGTCCCCGCGGCGATGCTCGCGGAGGCCGGCTGCCGAGGCAGCGGTCTGTGGGTGGCGCGCAAGCACGACGACATCATCGTGTACGACTCCGAAGCCACCGAACGCAATGCCGACCACATCATCCTGCACGAAGTGGGACACATGCTGCTCGGGCACGGCCGCGACGACGCCGATCCCGCCACGCCGCTCGCACCGACCCTGGCCGCGCTGCTGCCCTCCATCTCGCCGGTATCGATCCGACATGTCCTCGGCCGCAGCGACTTCGGCACCGAACGCGAGCAGGAGGCGGAGGTGTTCGCCGATATGACCATGGTGTACGCGACGCTGCCGCGGCGGCGGGATCGGTCGTTCCGGCTGTTCGGCCGCGGAAAGTAGCCGCTAACCCGTGCCGTCGGGTAGTCGCCTGGTTCCGGCACGCAATTCGTCAACCAAATCCTGGTAGGCGTCCGCCAACTCGTTGAGCTGCACCCAGGCGTCATAGAACACCGGCTCCGGGGCCAGCGCCAATGGCACGAAAGCCAGCGTGGTCATCCGCGCGAGCCGATCCACGATCTGCCCGACCGTTTCGCCGTGTACGCCCGCGATACAGAAGGGCACAGGCATCGCCAACGTCACCCACAGATCGATGGCCCGCACCAGCTTCGCGCGCCGCCGATCCAGCTTGGCCATCGCGCACACCGGCGTCTGCTCACGCAGTTGGTGCAGCTGAGCCAACTCTCCGACGGCCTCCAACATCGGATGATCATCGTGCGGCAACCCGCGGCAAGCCGCGATCAGCAGGTCCCGACCCGGCACCATCCGGTCGTTGTCCGGGTATCTCATCTCGGTCTCCCCCCGACGCCGAGTACCGCCGCCGTTCGCCAGTCCGAACAGCAACGTCTGAACCGCACCGCCCGACCGGATCCCACTCTCCGATTATCGTTCCGAATCCCCCCGCGACCACCCGAAACGTCGGATATTACTGCCGGGCGGGACCGCATCGAGGTAGGTTCGACGCACGGCCGGGTTACAGCGTGGCGAGGTAGTCCTCGCCACCCACGTAACTGGTGTGGCCGGGCTCGTCTCGGGTGTTGGTGGCCGCGGCGACGGCGGCGGCGAAGTCTTCGATCGTTGGTAGCGCACCGTGGTGGCGGCGGGCCGAGACCGCGTCGGGGTTTCGACGTTCCAGCAGGCGCACAATGATGGTGCCGTCGATCATGTCGCCGGAGACGACGTTCAGGCCCAGGCCGTGTGCGGTGAGTTCCGGAATCATCGCGCGCAGGGCGTCCTCGCCCGCGCGCTTACTCTCGGCGATGGGCTCGTAATCGGCGGGGACCGGTTTGCGGCCGTGGAAGTGCGCTTGGTGGCTGGTGACGAAGACGATGCGGCCACCGGAAGGCAGGATCGGCAACGCCAGTCGCACAAGGCGCAGTTGCGCATCGCGATTGATCGCCATCGCGTACCCGGGGGCGGCATTGCGTTCCAGCCCACCGGATGCGTTGAGCACCAGCACATCCAGACGGCCGAAGCGCTCCGTGACTCCGTCGATCAGCGCGCCGGCGGAGTCCGGGTCGGCGATATCCGCACCCGCCGTCGAGGCGCTGCCGCCCGCAGCGACGATCTCCTCGGCGAGCTTCGCCGCGCGCGTGTGCTTTTCGCGATAGTTGATGATCACGTGGTCACCGCTCGCGGCCAGCATACGCGCCGTTTCGGCGCCGATGCCCCGCGAAGCCCCGGTGATCAAGATGATCCGCTGTTCGGTCGAGTTTCCTATTTCGCCCACCGTCTCCCTCTCGATCGCGGACCAACCCGCGGCAATGCTTCTGATTTAGAATCACTATGGTAGTTCGAAATGAGAAGTGCAAGCGGAGCGAAACCATCGCGGGGCCACGCCGATCCGGCGAACGAGCCGATGCTGGCGGCGATGGAACTTATCGGCCAGCGGTGGATGCTGCGGGTCCTGTGGGAGCTGGAACCCGGCTGCCTCGGCTTCCTCGAACTACGCCGCCGGATGGGCAACTGCTCGTCGAGCATGCTGTCGACGCGCCTACAGCACCTGCAAACCGCCGGCCTGATCGTGAAGAAACCCGACAAGAGTTATGAGCTGACGATCGCGGCAACCGAACTCGGCACCGCGTTGCAGTCGGTCTGGGATTGGTCGGAGCGATGGGCTTGTGCGGTGGAGGCCCCGCCGAGCGACGCCGAATAGCCGCGGGACATACGACAAAAGCGGCTCCCATTGCATGATCGGGAGCCGCCGTGGCACATAGCCGATTACTTCAGCCGGAGCTTGCCGAACAGACCGTCCTTCTCGTCCTCCGGACCCGCGGTGAAGTACAGCGAGTTGGCGTCGCCGAGGCTTTCGCCGTTGCCGAACATCAGCGCCCAGAGGCCGGGAATCTCGACCGGCTTGCCGTCGGCGTCGCGCAGGTAATCGACGCTTGCCGGTGGCGTCGTCGTAGGCGAGCACGTGACCGAGGCCGCCGAAGTTGCCGACCAGCAGCTTGCCGCTGATATACGGGTTAGGCTGTCGGCCGTGGTCGTACCCCAACCCTCCGTCGCCCCCCATCCCGATATCGCTCCGCTGGCACCGCTGCTGGGCACCTGGCGCGGACCCGGGCACGGCGAATACCCGACCATCGAGCCGTTCGATTACCTGGAGGAAATCAAGTTCGGCCATCTCGGCAGGCCGTTCCTCACCTATCGCCAGCGCACCCGCGCCACCGACGGCAGCAGGCCGATGCACGCCGAAACCGGCTATTTGCGCTGCCCGCAACCGGATCGGGTGGAGTTGATCCTCGCCCACCCAACCGGCATCACCGAAATCTGCGAGGGCTCACTGTCGGTCACCGACGACGAGGTGTACATGGAACTCGACTCGACCAGCATCGGCCGCAGCAGCACCGCGAAACTGGTGACCGCCCTCGGCCGTTCGATTCGGCTGTCGGGCAACACCATCGACTACACGCTGCGCATGGCCGCGGTCGGCGAGCCGATCCAACACCATCTCGCCGCAACGTTGCACCGCGCCTGAACCAGCCGCGCGCGGAAGTGAAAAAAGACCTCGTAAAATGTGATCCAAGCCATAAACTCGAAGACGATGTGCGCCGGACGCTTTGTCTTGCTCGGCCGATCAATCTCGTTCTACGGTTCACAGGCCAGCAAAACTCAGACAATTTCACCGAATTCCCCCGCGGAGCAGCTCGAACCCTTCCAAGTCGATACCCCTGACCCGAGGGAGCCGAACCATGAAGCGTTCCACCACCATCCTCGCCACGGCCGGTCTGATTCTGGGCGGAGCCGCCGCCATTCAGGTGCTCGACAGCCGCGATGCCGGAACCGCCGCGCCGGTCGTGGAAGAACACCGGCAGAGTAGAGCTGTCGGTTTCCAGCAGCGAATGCACTCAGTACCCCGCGGGCAGCGCGGCGAACATATCGCGGGTGACCGCGACCGCGTGGTCCGAGCTGCCGCCCCGGACCAGTAGCGTGGCAAACGCGATATCGCCGCGGTAGCCGACGAACCACGAGTGCGACCCGCCGTCGACCTCGGCCTCTCCTGTCTTGCCGAACACCTCGCCCTGGTCGGCGATCCGTTCGGCGGTGCCGCCGGTGACGACCTTGCGCATCATCTCGCGCAACCCGTCGATCACCTCGGGCGCGATGGCCGGGCGCTCGCCCTCGATCTCGGTATCGCGACCGGCGATCAGATACGGCACCGGCGCGGAGCCGTGCGCGATCGTCGCCGCCATCACGGCCATGCCGAACGGACTCACCACCACCTTGCCCTGCCCGATCCCGTCCTCGGTGCGCTGGATCATGTCGTCGGCGGGCGGCACCGAACCCGACGTGGTCGGCAGTCCGGCGATGGTATAAGCGGGTCCCACCCCCAGTTTCGCGGCGGTCGCGTGCAGCGCATCGCCCGGCAACTCACTGGCTAACTTCGCGAACGACGTGTTGCAGGAACGCTCGTAGGCCCTGGCCATCGACACGTCGCCGAGCTGGAACAGGTCGTAGTTGGGAATCGTCCGCTCCCCGATCACGATCCGGCTCGGACACGGCAGCATAGTGTCCGGAGTGGCCATTCCGGCGGACATCGCGGCGGCCGCGGTGACCGTCTTGAACACCGAGCCCGGCGGATACTGCCCGATGGTGGCCACCGGACCGTCCCGGTCGGCGGCCTGGTTCTGCGCGACCGCCAGGATCGCGCCGGTGGACGGACGCAGCACCACCGTCATGGTCTGCTCGGCGCGGGCGTCGACGGCGCGCTGCGCGGCATTCTGCACGAACCGGTCCACGCTGAGGGAGAACGACGGAGCGGGCTGCGAGGCCACCTCGGTGAGCACGTCGGTGTCGGCGCCGTTGGCGTTCATGGTGACCACGCTCCAGCCCGCCTTGCCGTCCACCTCAGCGATCACCGTCTTGCGCACCTGCGCGAGCAGGTCGGGCGCGAAGTTCCGATCGGTGGCGACCATGTCCCACTGCTGGGTCAGCGTCACCCCGGGCAGCCCGATGAGATCCGCACTCACTCGGTCGAATTCGTTCTCGCTCAGCAACGCGACGGTGTAGGCGCCTGTGGCGGATCGCGCCGAGCTCAGGATCTTCTCGGGGGTGAGCCGCTCGTCGAATCGGTTCAGCGCCGCCGCCAGGGATGTCGCGACGAAACCCTGGTCGGGGGCGTCGGCCGCGGTGAAGGCGACCCGGGAGACCTTGCCCGGCACCAGCACGTCGCTGCCGGACTGCTCGTTGACCCTGGCGCGCGGCGCGGGGTTGGTGCGCAGGGCCATGGTTTGGGTGTCGCCGAGTTTCGGGTGGATGTCCGAAGAGGTCCAGCGCACCATCCAGCGGCCGTCGCTGCGGCCCATCTGCAGCTGGCCGGTGTAGCGCCAGGTCCGATTCTTGGGCAGGCGCCACTCGTAGGTGTAGTCGACGGTCGCGGTATCCCCGGTGACCCTGGCCGCGCCCGTATGTGCGGTCAGCCGTTCGGCCTGCAACTTGTTCCACGCGGAACCCAATGCGGCGGTTGCCTTCTCGGGCTGGCTGGTGAGCTGGGCCGCGGCTTCGAGGTCGCGGTCGGCGAAGGCCCTGACGAAGGCGTCGGCAGCGGGGACCGGTCCCTGCGGGCTCGCCGAACAAGCGGTTCCCGCGGCCGCGAGCGCCACGACAGCCAGCGTGATGAGAATGCGTGTGGACATCGGCACCGATGCTAGTAGCCAACTGCTGGCAAACGCCTGTGGCGCACCGAAACTCAGTCCAACAGCACGGTGGCGAAGGTGGCGATCTGCCGGAACCCGACCCTGCCGTAGGCCCTGCGGGCGATCTGGTTGAAGTCGTTCACGTACAGGCTGGCGGTCCGGCCGGAGGCGACCACCGCATTCGCGACCGCGGCAGTACCCGCGGTGCCGAGCCCGGCGCCACGATGTTCCGGGTGCACCCACACGCCCTGGATCTGACCGGTGCGCCGGGACAGCGAGCCGACCTCGGCCTTGAACACCACTTCACCGTCCTCGAAACGTGCCCAGGCCCGGCCGGATTCGATCAGGCTGGTGATCCGGCGGCGATATCCGCGGCCGCCGTCACCCGCTCGCGGGTCCACGCCGACCTCCTCGATGAACATGGCGATCGCCGCGGTGAGGTAGCGGTCCAATTCGTCGGGACGAACCGGGCGGACGTCCGCGTCCGCGGTCGCAAGCGAGGGCTGGGCGAGGGCGAGCAGCGGCTGCTCAGCACGCACTTCCCGCTCCGGTCCCCAATGCGAGGCAAGCATTTCCCACAGCGGCAGCGCCAGTTCTTGACGGCCGACCACCGAGGAACACACCCGAGGCCAGCACCTCGCGCGCTCGGCGAACGCGCGCAACGCATCCTGGCCGCCGCGCAACGGCACCATGTTCGCGCCCGAAAAGCACAGCGACTCCGACGGATCGCCGCGGCTCCACAACTCGCCGTACCCGCTGCCGGTCTCCAACCCGAACTCCTGCAGTCGTGCCGCGACCATGCACGAAGCGACCGGATCGGCATCCAGTACTCGGAGGACCTGTACCAGGTCCCGGTTCGCGAGCTGACGCGCGGCGGCGTACTTGGCCCGTCGCGTCGGCTCCAACAGACTCCGCACGAATGACAGCCTGCCACGAATCGCCCGGATGTGGTACGCCTATCCCTAATAGCAACGCAACACTGCGGTCGATATCCGATCGGCGGCGGGGGAATGAAACGACGGTGACTAGCCGACGGTGACGACCGGCTCCCCGGCGCCGGTGTCCTCGCCCATCTGCTCGGCCAAGCGCAAGGCCTCCTCGATCAGCGTCTCTACGATCATTGCCTCGGGCACCGTCTTGATGACCTCACCCTTCACGAAGATCTGCCCTTTGCCGTTGCCGGAGGCGACACCGAGATCGGCCTCGCGGGCCTCACCGGGACCGTTCACGACGCAGCCCATCACGGCCACCCGCAGCGGTACTTCCATGCCCTCCAGTCCGGCGGTCACCTCGTTGGCGAGGGTGTACACGTCGACCTGGGCGCGGCCGCAGGACGGGCAGGACACGATCTCGAGCTTGCGCGGCCGCAGGTTCAGCGACTGCAGGATCTGCCCGCCGACTTTGACCTCTTCCGCGGGCGGCGCGGACAGCGACACCCGAATCGTGTCGCCGATGCCGTCGGACAGCAGCGCTCCGAACGCCACCGCCGACTTGATGGTGCCCTGGAACGCCGGACCGGCCTCGGTGACGCCGAGGTGCAGCGGGTAGTCCGACTGCGCGGCCAGCTGCCGGTATGCCTCGACCATGATCACCGGGTCGTTGTGCTTGACCGAGATCTTGATATCGCCGAAGCCGTGCTCCTCGAACAGGCTCGCCTCCCACAGCGCCGACTCGACCAGCGCCTCCGGGGTGGCCTTGCCGTACTTCTCCATCATCCGCTTGTCCAGCGAGCCGGCGTTCACGCCGATGCGGATCGGAATGCCAGCGGCGCCAGCGGCTTTCGCGACCTCGCCGACCCGGCCGTCGAATTCCTTGATGTTGCCCGGGTTCACGCGGACGGCGGCACAACCGGCATCGATCGCGGCGAAGATATAGCGGGGCTGGAAGTGGATATCGGCGATGACCGGAATCTGACTCTTGCGCGCGATGGTGGCCAGCGCGTCTGCGTCCTCCTGACGCGGACAGGCCACCCGCACGATGTCGCACCCCGAGGCGGTCAGTTCCGCGATCTGCTGCAGGGTGGCGTTGATGTCGTGGGTCTTGGTTGTGGTCATCGACTGCACCGAGATCGGATGATCGCTGCCGACGCCGACATTGCCCACCATCAACTGGCGGCTCTTGCGGCGTGGCGCGAGAACGGCCGCTGGTGCGGTCGGCATCCCCAATCCGATTGTGCTGGTCACTTTCGGCTGCCTACTTTCGTGCGTTCTGTGGTGAGCCGGTCGCCTACCGAGCTTAGTCGCGCGGCGGCCGCGCACCCTGTGACGACCATGACATGCTGCTCCCCAGTGCCCGCGACAGGGTACCTCGTCAAGGCGAACAGCCGGAACGGATCGGGGATGTCGCCGTCAGGGGAACAGCTTGATGGGGTTGACGATGTCGGCGGCCAGCGTGAGCACCATGTACGCGCCGCCGATCACCACCGCGGCGTAGGTCACAGGTAGCAACTTCATGTAGTCCACGGGTGCGCCGGGCGCGAGGCCCTTCCAGCCGCGGATGGAATTGCGAATCTTCTCGTACAGCACGACCGCGATGTGGCCGCCGTCAAGCGGCAGCAGCGGCAGGATGTTGAAGGCGCCGAGGAAGAAGTTCAGGCTGGCCAGCACGAGGATGAACACGCCCCACAGCCCGCGCTGGGCGGTCTCGCCGCCGATCTTGCTGGCGCCGTAGATGCTGACCGGGGTTTCCGGGTCGCGCGCGCCACCGGTTACCGCGGTCCACAGCGCCGTGACCTTCTGCGGCATCTGCGCCAGCGACTGCAGCGTGCGCACGGACATGTCACCGGCAAACGCGCCCGCCGCCGGGATCGCAGCCAGCACGTTGTACTTCACGGGCTCGTAGTACTCCGAGCCGACACCGACGGCGCTGACCTCCTTGCCTGGCCCGCCGTCGGTCGGGTACCGCATCACCCGTTCCGGGGTCACCGGGATGGTGAGAGTCTTTCCGTCCCGCTCGACGGTGTAGGCGAACGGTCCGGTCTGCTTCTGGGTTTCGGCCTGGAACTCCTGCCAGGTCTTCACCTTCACCCCATTGACCTCGGTCACCACGTCGCCGCGTTGCAGACCAGCCTGCTGCGCCGGGCCGGTGCCGGAGCAGGTCTGCAGCGTCCCGTCCACATTCTGCTGCGCGACGCAGCTCATCTTGCCGATGGTGGTGGCGGGCGGCTGGTCGAAGCGCGGCAGGCCCCAGCCGATGGCGAGGATAACCACGAGGATGAAGCCGAGCAGGAAATTCATCGCGATGCCGCCGCACATCACCACCAGGCGCTTCCAGGTGGCCTGCCGGTACATCGCCCGGTCCAGATCCTCCGGCGCCAGTTCATCCAGCGCCGTCATGCCCGCGATATCGCAGAAGCCGCCGAGCGGCAGCGCCTTGAGGCCGTATTCGGTCTCACCGCGCTGGAAGGAGAACACCTTCGGGCCGAAGCCGATGAAGTAGCGCCGCACCTTCATGCCGGTTGCCTGAGCAGCCCACATGTGCCCGCATTCGTGCAGCGCGACCGACATCGTGATGCAAAGAGCGAACAGCACGAACCCCAACGCGAACACCATTTGGTTTACAGCCCTCCTGCATTGCGCAGCTCGCCTCGATGAAATGCGACCAGCGGCCGCCGCACGCACGCGACCGCTCTCGGCCGCGAGCACCTCGACCACAGTAACTGGACGCGGCCCAACCCTCTCGGCCCAGTCTGCCAGGCCGCCGTCCTACGGCGCGCCCGATCACCCCGTAGCCGGAGCTGATTACCCGGCGACAAGCGCCCGGGCATACTCGCGCGCCCAGGTGTCGGCGGCCAGCACCTCCTGCAACGTCTCGGGTTCCGCGCGCCACCGACCGGCCGCCTCGATCGCGCGGGCCACGGTGCGCACGATCTCGGGGAACCGGATAGCGCTGTCCAGGAAGGCCTGCACCGCAATCTCATTGGCCGCGTTGTAGACCGCGGTGACGCTGCCGCCCGCGGTGCCCGCCTGCCTGGCCAGTTCCACCGCCGGGAACACCGAGTCGTCGAGCGGCTCGAACTCCCATGTCGACGCGGTGCTGAAATCGCAGGCCGCCGCGGCGCCGGGCACCCGGTCCGGCCAGCCGAGGGCCAGTGCGATGGGCAGCTTCATATCGGGCGGACTGGCCTGCGCCAAGGTGGAGCCGTCGGTGAAGGTGACCATGGAGTGCACGATCGACTGCGGGTGCACGGTGACGTCAATGCGGTCGTAGGGAATGCCGAACAGCAGGTGCGTTTCGATGAGTTCCAACCCCTTGTTCACCAGCGACGCCGAATTCATGGTGTTCATCAGACCCATCGACCAGGTCGGATGTACCTTCGCCTCAGCGGGAGTCACCGATTCCAGCATCTCGGCGGTCCAGCCGCGGAACGGGCCGCCGGACGCGGTCAGCACCAAGCGGTCCACCTCCTCGGCGCGTCCGCCGCGCAGGCACTGTGCCAGCGCCGAATGTTCCGAATCGACCGGAATGATCTGGCCGGGGGATGCCGCCCGGGTCACCAGTGAACCGCCCGCGACCAGCGATTCCTTGTTCGCCAGGGCCAGCCGGGTGCCCGACTGGAGTGTGGCCAAGGTCGGCTCCAAACCGAGCGAGCCGACCAGCGCGTTGAGCACGACGTCGGCCTCGGTGCGGCGCACCAACTCGGTGACCGCACCGGGACCGCCCAGCGTGAGGTCGAGCTGCTGAGCCGCGGCCGGATCCGCGACGGCGACATTGCGGGTCCCGGTCGCGGCGATCTGCGTGGCGAGCACTTCGGTATTGCCACCGCGGGCGGCCAGGCCGACCACCTCGAACTTGTCCGGGTTTGCCGCGATCACCTCGAGCGCTTGGGTCCCGATGGAACCGGTGCTGCCGAGCAGTAGGACTCTCACGATGTCGGACACGGCCCCATTGTGGCAGGGCCTGCTGGCTACGACGACCAGTCGTATGCCACGATATCGACAAGTACTCGACCCACCAGCTGAGGAGCGATCGTGGCCGCCACGGAACTCGAAACCACCCACAGTGACAGCGGCGTCCTCACCCATGTGGACACCGCCGAGGTTCCGTCCGCCGCCTGGGGTTGGAGCGGCGAATCCCGCCGGACCTTCCGTGTCGCGGGCTGGGTCGTCGTGGTGATCCTGCTGGCCATGACGATCGGCAACCAGAAGGGTCACGTCGAAGACGTCTTCCTGGTCGGCTTCGCCCTCGCGATCGCGGGCATCCTCATCCGCGATTCGATCCTGCGCCGCAAGCCGCGCTAGCAGCGGCTCGCCCGTTCCGGCATCACTCCTTGTCAGCGGTGGTCAGCTGACAGTGGCCGTCGACACAAGTATGAGAGGGGCGAACGCGACGAAAGGATTCGCCGATCGTCGTCGATAGTTGAAGCCATCGCCACCTGGCCGACCGGCTCGGATCAGCGCCCTCGGCGCTTGGCGGGCTTCTGCTTGGCAGGGTTCGAACGGCCGCCAACCCGTTTGGCCGGGGTCTTGTCGGGCTGCTGCGGGGTTTTGGTGCGGACGGCCGGTGATCGGGAGCTGTGTTCCGAGCGGCCGCGTACCACTCCGACGAATTCTTCGACCAGGTCGGTGGTTTGCTCGTTCGGCCACGCCAAGGCGATCTCGGTGCTCGGCACGTCGGTGACGGTGCGGTAGACGAGGTCGCGACGGGCATGTAGGCGGGCGATCGAGTGCGGCACGATGGCGACGCCGACGCCAGCGGCGACGAGCTCGATGGTGCCCGCGATCGCGTCGATGTCGTCGGAATCCTGCATTCGCTCGTCCGCCAGTTCCGCCGTGCTCACCTGCTCGAACACCGAGATCGGGTGGTCCTTGGGCACCACGACGACGGGCAGCTCGCGATAGAGCGGGATCGCGCTCATGCCGTCGCGATCGAACGGCAGGCGGACGAAGCAGAGGTCGACACGGCCGTCGCGCAGCGCCGCCGACTGGTCTGCGGCCGGGACCGCGATCACTTCGAGCGGAGTCTCAGGGAACCGTTCACCCCAGATACGAGTCCATTTCGAAACGGTGACGCCGGGGACGAAACCGATACGGAGGGTGGTGGTTTCGGACGTAGCCGGCTCGGCCGGACGCTGATCGGCGCGGGCGATGATCTCGCGCGCCTCGCGCAGCAGTTCGTCTCCGTCCTCGGTCAACTGTGTCGGCTGCGCGCCCGGCACGAAGAGTTTCGTGTCGAGTTCGTTCTCCAGATCGATGACCGTGTGGCTCAGCTTCTGGCGCGAGATATTCAGCGATTTAGCCGCGCGCGCGAAATGCAGTTCCTCGGCAACGGCAACAAACCAGCGAAGGCGAGTGACGTCGATGGACTCGAACCGGCTCATTCGGTCAAGGGTATTGCCCGGCGTGATCAAGACCCGCGACGGGCCAGATAAGCGGTGGCCGAGGCTTCGCTCGTCCAAGCGCGGGGCTACGGAAGGACTCCGGCCACTGTGCCATAGGGTGTATCGGTGAGCCCGGACAAGAAACCGCAGACGATGAAGCCGCTGACGGCGGCGAACAAGCTCGGCATCTACCTCCCGGCAGCGCCCGAGGAGTTCCGTAACTCACCGATCTCCCGCGCCGACCTCGACGGGCTGCAGGCGAATCCTCCGGCCTGGCTGACCGAACTGCGCAAGAACGGCCCCTTCCCCCGTGACGTGGTGGCCCGCAAACTCGGAGTTTCCAACTCCGGCCTGGCCCGCGCCGAGGTCTCCGACTCCCTCACCGCCGACGAGATCGCCAACCTCCTGGCCGAGCAGCCGGACTGGCTGGTCCGTGAGCGCGAGAACTACGCCGCGGTGCTGCAGGAGAACGAGCGCATCAAGACCCAGCAGGCCGAGCGCCGCGCGGCAACGAACAGGCCCGCGAAGAATCGCCCCTAGCCGATTTCCTGGCCGCGGATGTCCAGGTGGAACGGCCCTGCCCGCGTAGTTCGACGGCGTAGACCTGGAATCGGTCGGCGAGCAGCCGCATCGCGTCCTCGTAGCCCCACCACGATTCGGTCTGCGCGGGGATGAGCAGTAGTGCGGGGTTGGACGCGTCGCCGGTCACGGCGTAGTTCATGCGGATTTCGCCCAGGTCGACGGTCTGCTCGGGCGAAGGCGTGCGGGACGAAGATACCGGCATGGTCGCTCGACTTCCAGGTAGCTCATCGGCCGACGCTGGTCAGTGCGGCGGTCGCCCGCCACAGGTTTGCGGCCTTGGCTTGGTCGAGGCCGGCCTTGCCGGGCTTGCGGACAGTGGGGTCGCCTTTGATGCTGCCGAAACCGTCCGGGCCGATGTAGGCGTTGCCGGGGACGTTCTGCGTCGCGGCGTACAGGGTGGGCAGGGCTCCGTGTTCGGGGTCGTTGATCAGGAACGTGAATCGGTTGACGACCTTCGCCGACGAGTGTGCGGCCAGCGAGGTCGCCGCGATGCCGGGGTGGGCCAGCACCGACAGGACCGGGCTGCCCGATGCGGTCAGTCGCCGCTGCAGTTCCAGGGAGAACAACACGATGGCGAGCTTGGAGTCGTTGTAGGCGTTCATCGGGTGGTATTTGCGTGAGCGCCAGTCGAAGTCGTCCACGTCCAGTTTGGACCGCCGGTGGAGTTGGCTGGTCACACTGACGACGCGGTCGGTCAGGTGTGGCAGCAGCAGGTTGGTCAGGACGAACGCGCCGGTGTAGTTCGTGGCGGTCTGCACGTCGAAACCGTCCGCGGTTCGCGTCGCCGGGATATCCATGACGCCGGCGTTGTTGATCAGGATGTCCAAGTCCCCGGTCCACGCCTGCGCGAACCGCCGCACCGACGTCAGGTCCGCGACGTCCAGGTGCTGGACGTCGAAGTCGCCGGGTAGTCCGGCGATTGCCCGGTGGCCTTTCTCTGCGTTGCGGATCGCCAGGACGACGCGGGCGCCGACGCGTCCCAGCTCTCGGGCGGTGATCAGTCCGATTCCGCTGCTTGCGCCCGTGATGAGTACCGACTTGCCGGTCATGTCGGGTAGGTCGGCAGCTGTCCACTTGGCCATCAGAGGGCCCCTTTCGCCTTGGTCATTGCGGTGTCGGTCGGTGCGAACCCGGTGCGTCGTTCACCGCAACCAGTGGACAGCACCCGGCAGCGTGGATGAAGGACGTGCTCAGCCGCGGACCGCTAGTCAGTGGCTGAGGTCGCTCGCGCTGCGAAGCTGTGGAGGTGAACGTCGGCGCTCGACCGGCATGGACAGGGCTCGACTGCTGAGGGAGGTTGCATGGGGCAGACGGTGGACCGCGCATCCCTGGGCCCATTTCTGCGCGCCCGGCGAGAGGCGCTGCAACCGGAAGATGTGGGATTGCGCCGCGGATCACGACGACGCACCCGCGGGCTGCGCCGGGAAGAAGTGGCCGAACTGTGCGACATGTCCGCCGACTACTTCGCCCGACTGGAACGCGGTACCGGAGCGCAGCCGTCGCAGCAGATGGCGGCGGCCATCGCCTGTGGGCTGCGGCTGACCCCCGACGAGCGTGACTACCTGTTCTTGTTGTGCGGGCACCGCACCCCACACCGGCAGCTGCGTGGCGAGCACGTCAGCCCGGGACTGATGCGGGTGCTGGACCGGTTACATGACACCCCGGCACAGGTCATGGGTCCACTCGGCGAGACGCTGCGGCAGACACCGCCCGCCGTGGCCCTGCTCGGGGAGCAGACCCACTACACCGGGGAATCCCGCAGCGCCCCCTACCGGTGGTTCACCGATCCCGCCGCCCGCCAGCGGTACCTGTCCGACGACCACGACCTCAACAGCCGGGTGAACGTCGCACTCCTGCGAGCAGCGGCTACCCGGGAAGGGCCCCGATCGCGGGCCGCCCGGCTCGTGGCGAGCCTGTTGCGCGACAGTACAGAGTTCGCATCGCTGTGGGACCGGCAAGAGGTCGGACTCCGCTGGAGCGACGCCAAACGATTCGTCCACCCACAGGTCGGGCGCATCGACCTGTTCTGCCAAAACCTGCACGACCCCGACCAGTCGCAGTCCCTGCTCATCTTCACCGCTACACCCGGCACCGACAGCTACGAAAAACTCGCCCTCCTGAATGTCCTCGGCTCGGACACCTTCCCTACCGGCTGACCCGCCGACGGGTTCCTCCCACGCGGTTCGCGGCCAGCGCCCACGACGCCGCCCAGAGCCACGTACGTTCAGGTCGCGGGAGCGCGGGTGGCGAGACCGAACGTCGGCACCAGGCTCGGGTCGTTGAACGCCGTGATGCGGGAGATCCGGGCGCCGATCAGAGTCAGGACCTGGACGCCGTATGCCTCGTACCGGTCCTCACCCGCGCGCGTATAGACGACGAGGGCGGGCTGTCCGTTGGCGCGAGTGGGCACCATCCGCCACCTGCCCCTGTGTAGAACGCGATTGGCCAGGAACCCGACGACGGCCCGCTGGCCGGTGAACCAGGTCGGGATCGGCGGCATCTCCAGTTCGACGTCGGCCCGCAGCAGATTCACCAGCGCGTCGGGGTCGGCCCGGGTGAACGCGCCGACGTAGCCGTCGAGGAGAGTGCGACGGGCCTGCTCGTCGGGCTCGGCCAGGTCGTCCTCGAGCGGTCCGGCCTCGGTCAGGCGGGCACGGGCGCGACGCAGCGCGCTGTCGACGGCCGCGGTCGTCATCTCCAGCATCTCGGCGACCTCGGCCGTCCGGAATGCCAGCACGTCACGCAGCGTCAGCACGGCCCGCTGCCGGGTGGGCAGTAACTGGAGTGCGGCGATGAAGGCGAGCCGCACTCCGGTCCTCCCTGCCACGATTGCCGCCGGGTCGTCGGCGCCGAACAGCGCATCGGGCGCCGGCTGGAGCCAGGCCACCAACGGTTCGCGAGGAGCCACGGCCACCCGGTGATCGTCCGAAGGCGCGCCCAATCCCGATGGAAGTGGTCGCCGCGAGCGCGTTTCCAATGCTGTCAGGCAGGCCATGGTGGCGATCTTGTACAGCCACCGCCGCACCGAAGAGCGGCCCTCGAATTGCCCGAACGCGCGCCACGCGCGCAGGTAGGTCTCCTGCACCAGGTCCTCGGCGTCGTGGATCGAGCCGAGGATCCGGTAACAGTGCGCGAGCAGCTCCGGCCGGAACGGCTCGGCCAGGGCGGTGAACTCGGCGTCCGACGGCATCGCGGCTTCTCCCGGGGGTGCGGTGAGATTCACTGTAGACGGCGGCGGCTCAGCTGATCGGGCGCAGTCCGGCGCCGCTGACCTGGTACTCCGGAGCGCTGTCGGGGTCCCCTGCGAGTTCAGCGACAGCCTTGCCTACCTGCTCGGGGGTGAGGATCGGCTGCAGCCCTTCGGCGAAGCTATCCGGGTCGACGCCCTGGCGCGCGGCATAGCCAGCGACCCCGACCGCGCCGAGGCCGGTGGCCGGGGTCAGCTGCGGAAGCAGCGTGACGAACCGGATGTTCAGCCCGGCCCGCTTCGACTCATCGGCCGCATACCCGCGGATGTAGCGGATGGCGGCCTTGGCACTGGCGTATCCGCCGCTGAGCGGGGATCCGGCCAGAGCGGCTCCGCTGGACATCGCGACGACCACGCTGCCGGGTGCGAGCGGCTCCCGCAACGCCGCCCGGGTCCAGGTGAAGACATGCCGGGTGTCGGTGTGCCAGTTGCGGCTGAAGGTTTCCCAGGTCTGCTCATGCACTGGGGCCATGTGCGGCGTGACCCCGGCGTTGAGGACGAGCAGGCTGGGACGGTGTGCACGGATCACGTCCTGCGCGAGCGCTTCATCGGTGGCATCGGCGGCGACGGGCGTGAAGCTCTCGCCGAGTTCGTTGCGTACGGCGCGCAACTGCTGTTCGTCGCGGGCGATGCCAACGACGTTGGCGCCTCCGGCTACGAGCGCGGCGGCGATCGCGCGCCCGAAGCCGCGGCTGGCACCGGTGACAACGGCGGTCTGGAAGACAGTGGACATCGGATCCTCCGGAGTGGTGGTCGGGTTCGTCCATATCAAGACCAGCCCCCGGAGGAAAAACCGTCGCCGCAGCCGACCACTGGAAAGTGATATAGGTCACATACGCTCGGCCGTGTTCGGCGCCGACTACGGCCGCGTGCCTTTTTGAATGGCGCAACTCAGCTGCTGGATGCTTCGATCAGTTCATGACCGACAACACCGAGGTTCCTCGCGTCGTGACTGCCAGCCGGGAAATCGCGGCCAGGCCGGAACAGGTTTTCGAGCTGATCGCCGACCCGTCACAGCAGCCTCAATGGGATGGAAACGAGAATCTGGCGGAAGCCGAAGTGGGACAACGCGTCCGAGGCGTGGGCGAGGTGTTCACCATGACGCTCACCAACGGAGTCGTCCGGGAGAATCACGTGGTGGAGTTCGAAGAGGGCCGTCGCATCGCCTGGCTACCTTCGGAACCGGACCACGAACCCCCTGGCCACCTGTGGCGCTGGGAACTCGAGCCCGTCGACGAAACACGCACTCGGGTCACACACGCCTACGACTGGTCACAGTTGACCGACGAGAAACGCATCGCCCGCGCCAGAGCCACCACCTCCGCCAAGCTCCGCGCCTCCCTCGACAAACTTGCTGAACTCGCCGAACGCCACTGACCCGACATACCGCAGGCAACTGCCAGACCGCCCGCTACGGTTGGCCCGGCTAACCGGAATGGCACGCCCAACGTATGAGCGCTGCGGGACTACGACGGCCGGGCGTGGGCGCTCGGTGCCGCCACGCGAACCTCGGCGGCGGACTCGCAGGTCAGCGCACGCGCGGCTGCCATGCGGCAGTCGGCCAGGTCCAGGTCCCGGACGGTCGCCTTGACCAACGGGATTGCCGGTGGGGCGACGCTGAGTTCGGTGACGCCGAGGCCGAGCAGCAGTGGGGCGGCGACTGGGTCGGCGGCCATCTCACCGCAGACCGCGACTCGGGTAGTGCCTGCGCCGCGGCAGACCAGGTCTATCAGGCGCAGCACCCCGGGGTCGAGAGGATCGGCGAGTTGGGCGACGGTGTCGTTGCCACGTTCGGCCGCGAGGGCGTACTGGGTGAGGTCGTTGGTGCCTATGCTGAAGAAGTCCACGTGGTCGGCGAATGCGGCCGCCTTGGCCGCGGTGGCGGGAACCTCCACCATGATCCCCACCTCCAGCGAAATACCCGGTGGTGCAACCTCTTCCAGAATGCGTCGGGCAGCGCGCACCTCGTCGAGCTGGGTGACCATCGGAAACATCACGCTCACGGGGTGGTCTGCGGCGACCCGGCAGATCGCCGCCAGTTGGTCCCGCAGCAGGTCCGGGCGAGCCAGCGCCAGCCGGATGCCGCGCAGACCGAGGAACGGGTTCGCCTCGCGTGGCTGCGCGATGTAGGGCAACGGTTTGTCACCGCCGACATCGAGGGTGCGCAGCACGACGCGGCGACCGTCGAAACCCTCCGCGATCGATCGGTACACCTGTTCCTGCTCGTCGATGGACGGTGCGCTGTCACGGCTGAGGAACAGGAATTCGGTGCGCACCAGTCCTGCCAGATCGGCACCGCTGCGCACGGCCTCCGCGGCGTCGGCGATATTGCCGACGTTCGCCGCGATATGCACGGTGGTGCCGTCGTGAGTGACCGCCGGCTGCCGCGCCCCAGCTTCGGCCGCCCGGCGCTGTTCGAGCTGTTCGCTTGCCCGCGTGGCGAATTCGGCGAGCGCCACCGGATCGGGGTCCACGACGAGTCGGCCGGTGCCGCCATCCAGCGCCACCATCGTCGCCTCGGGGATCGTCAGGACCTGCGGACCGGCCCCGACCACCGCCGGTATGCCACGGGAACGGGCCAGGATCGCACTGTGCGAGGTCGGGCTGCCCTGTGCCAGGACGATTCCGGTGACCAGTGCCCGGTCCAATCCGGCAGCCTGTGCCGGGGTCAGGTCGGCCGCCACGAGGATCCCCGCGCGGCTGATCACGTCGGTGGCGTATCCGAGCATCGCCGCAAGCACTTGATCGCGGACAGCCCGGATATCCGCGGCGCGCGCCCGTTGATAGTCATCCGGGAGGTGTTCCAATTCGACTGCGGCGCTGTCGAGTACGGTTGTCCACGCGGCGGTGGCGGAATACCCGTCGGCTATTCGCACACCGACCGCATCGGCCAATTCGTCGTCGTCGAGCAGCAGCAGATGCGCCTCGAATATGCCCGCTTCGGCCCCCGCATGGGTCCGGGTGTATTCGATCTCCTTACCCACCACCGAGATCGCGGCATCGAGCCGCCGTTGCTCCTCGTCAGGGGGACCCATCGGCTCCTCGGGTACACCGAGTTCGGCGGCGCCGAACCGCCACACCGGGCCGATACCGATGCCCGCTGATGCGGGCAGCGGCCCCGCGGACGGCGCCGTAATCGCTGATCCGGAACGAGAACCGAAGGACTGCGTGGCGCAGACAGCCGACACGGTCGCGGGAGCCTCGCCGAACCGGCGCATCGCCAGTGCGAGCACATGATCGACCGCGCTCTTCGCGCCGGGACCGCTTGCCGTGACTTCGATTTCATGACCCGCAAGCGCACCCAGCGCAGCGATCCGCGTAAGGTTCGTTCCCGAAGCAGGCCCCGCACCGGTCGTCAGGTTGCGCAGCCTGACCTGCACACCCAGACGACGCACCTCGGCGACCAGTCGCGCCGCCGGACGGGCATGCAGACCGTGCTCATTGGTTACGACGAAGGTATCCACTGCTTCCTGATCGACATCGGCATCCGATCCCGCAGGTGTCGCGGCCGCTTCGCGGCTATCTGTTGCGGCGGAGTCCGATTCGCCCAGCTGTGCGCGTTTGCCGAGGAGAGCATTCGCTGCCTCGGCCGCCACCTCATCCAGGTCCGCTCCCCCGGCGGCCGACACGGCGGCCGCGATCAGGCCCTCCACGACCGGAGCTCCGCACAACCGCACCCGGTGCGGCGAGTCGAGCAAGTCGAGGGCTAGTTCGGCCGAGAGCACCGCGCTGCCCAAGTCCATCAGGACGAGGACACCGTCGCCACCGTCAGCCGCGGCAATGGCGTTCGCGACGGCTACCGCGTCGGTGCCGAAGGTCTGCTCGTCGAGGCCGGCGGCCACCTCGATGCGGACCTGCTGGTCGTGCAGCATCTCGGTGGCCAGCGCGACGGCGGCTTGCGCGAGGGAACGGCTGTGCGAGACAACGACAATGCCGATCATAGAACCGCCTGCCGCGCCGCCCGCACCAACAGTGCGGTGCTGGTCGCACCCGGATCCTGGTGTCCGACACTACGTTCACCCAGATAGGACGCGCGGCCCTTGCGGGCGAGCATCGGGATCGTTGCGTCGCGGCCTGCCTCGGCAGCAGCCAGCGCGGCATCCAGCGCGTCGGCGAGCGAGGCGCCGGCAGACAGTCGTTCGTCCAGCGTGTCGGCGGCAGGAGCCAAGGCGTCGAACATGGTCTTGTCCCCGGCTTCCGCCTTGCCGCGGGCCACGATACCGTCGAGACCGGCTCGCAACGCCTTCGCGAAACCCGCTGCGTCAAGCGGTGTTTCGCCGGATGCCGCAGCCGCACGCAAGAAGAAGGTGCCGTAGAGCGGACCGCTCGCGCCGCCGACCGACCGGATCAACACCATCCCGGTCTGTTTCAAGACTTCTGCCGGGGTATCGGATGGAGATTCGTCGAAGGCGGCGACGACCGCGGCGGTACCGCGCTGCATATTGCTGCCGTGGTCGGCATCGCCGATGGCCGCATCGAGTTCGGTCAGTTCGTCGGTGTGCTCATTGATGAGCGCAGCGAAATCGCGGAGCCATCGGATCGGGTCAACAGCTGTCATCGTCACACTCCCCAGCGCAGGGCCGATGTATTCACCGGCGCATCCCAAAGATTCAGCAGGTCGTCGTCAACCTTGGTCAATGTCACCGAACACCCGGCCATCTCCAGCGATGTGATGTACGAGCCGACGAGAGATCGAGCGATCGAGACCCCGTGGCCGCGCAGAATGCGCGCCACCTCGTTGTACATCACGTACAGCTCGATAAGCGGGGTGCCACCCATGCCGTTGACGAAGCAGATCACGGCGTCGCCTTGGATGAACGGCAGGTCGGACAGGATCGGCTCCACCAGCATTTCGGCGACCTCGCGAGCCGGCGCCAACGGCACCCGACGACGGCCCGGCTCCCCGTGGATGCCGATGCCGATCTCCATCTCTGTCTCGCCCAGTTCGAAGGTCGGCTTGCCGGCGGCGGGCACGGTGCACGAGGTCAGCGCCATACCCATACTGCGCGAATTCGCATTCACCACTCGGGCTAGTTCGGCGACCTCGGCAAGCGGCCACCCCTGTTCGGCCGCGGCCCCGGCGATCTTCTCCAGCACCACTGTGCCGCCGACCCCACGACGCCCGGCGGTGTACAGGCTGTCCTGAACGGCCACATCGTCGTTCACTACGACGGAGACGACCTCGGTACCGGTTTCCACGGCAGCGAGTTCGGCCGCCATCTCGAAGTTCATGACATCGCCGGTGTAGTTCTTGACGATGTGCAGCACCCCGGCGCCCGCGTCGACGGCAGCGGTGGCAGCGAGGATCTGATCGGGCACCGGAGAGGTGAAAACCTCTCCGGCACAGGCGGCATCGAGCATGCCGAGGCCGACGAAACCACCGTGCATCGGTTCGTGTCCGGAGCCGCCGCCGGAGACGAGCCCCACCTTGCCCGCAACCGGTGCGTCACCACGCAATACGAGCCGGTTCTTCTCGTCGACCTTCAGTTCCGGATGGGCCGCGGCGATTCCGGCGAGTGCGTCGGCGATGACGTCGGCCGGATCGTTGATCAGTTTCTTCATCGAGTTCTCCTAGACGGTCGTGTCGACCGCGGCGCGATCCGCGCGGACGGCGTCGACGCGGGTCAATGCGTAGGCTGCCAGCGCGGCGGCCGCGCCGGCGAGGAATTCGGCGGCGAGATACACCGGCGCCTGACCCCACGACACGTGTCCGCCCCAGAGCTGTTGCACCAGCATCGGTCCCAGCGTGCGCGCCGGGTTGATCGACGCGCCGGTCGCGGGCGCCACCGGGATGATCGCCGCGAATACCACCAGGCCGATCGCGACTCCCGCGAAGCCCGGCGCCGCGGCCCGATGGATCACCAGCAGCACGGTCAGCACGAGAATGAAAGTGCCCACGAATTCGGCGATGAACGCCTGTCCGGCACCGACATTATGTCCATAAGCCGCGACACCGAGCCCGACCTCACTCGCCCGATCACCCAGCACCCCGACGATGGCGAACGATCCGAGCACGGCACCGGCCAGCTGCGCGGCAAGGTACGCGGGGACCTGCCGCCAGGGGAACTGGCCGGAGGCCGCAAGCGCGAGCGTCACCGCCGGGTTGATGTGGTTACCTGACACATGCCCGAAGGCATAGGCGGTCGCGACAACCACTGTCCCGAAGGCCAGCGAGATCATGCCGAGGTCAGCCATCGTGAACGGCGCGTTGCCGTTGACGATGGCTGTCGCAGGCACCGACCCGACTCCGATGAATACGAGGAATGCCGTGCCGAGCACTTCCGCCGCCAGTCGTTGCGGCGTGCGCAATCCATCCATGGGGAACTCCCGAGATAGTTTTCGAATCACATTCGACAATGTCGAATGATGTTCGTAGAATACAGAGATGTGGCGCACGCCACAAGGGGTGGCGCGAGAGAGAGGTTGCCGCGTGATCCAGTCGGTCGACAGAGCGGTCCGCATCCTGTTCGCATTACAGGGCGCGCGACGGATGACACTGTCCGAGCTGGCAGCCGAACTCGGGCTCGCGGCCACCACGGTGCACGGGATCGTCCGCACCCTCGTCGCACACGGCGTGGTGGTGCAGGAACACGGCGGTGGCCGGTATCAGCTCGGCCCGGCGGTACTGCGCCTGGGCAACGTCTATCTGGATACGCTCGAGCTGCGTGCCCGATCCCTCACCTGGGCACACGAACTCGCCCGGCAGACCGGCCTCGCCGTACGAGTCGGCGTGCTCTTCGGCGACGACATCGTGATCATCCACCACGAACCACGCCCCGACGGCAGTCGGCAGATGCCCGAGGTGGGTATCGAAATCCCCGCGCACGCAAGCGCATTGGGCAAGGCGGTGCTCGCCTTTCTGCCACGCACGGAGACCGGCCCGCTACGCAGCATGACCGGCGAAACGATCACCTCTGCCGAGGCCATCGCCGAACACCTCCAGGCAGTCGCGTCGTCCGGGCTCGCCCATGAGCGCGACGAAGCGGTCCTCGGCGAATCCTGTGTCGCCGGAGCAATTTTCGACCGTAACGGTGGTGTTGTCGGGGCAGTCGGTATCGTATTCCCCACGGCCGACTGGCCCGCCGCCGACAACACCATCGACGCGGTCCGCACTACCGCGCGGACCATTTCCCGGGAGCTCGGTTCCACACAGTGGCCCACACATCCCGAACCCTCGCCGACGTAGACCAGAGCGAACTCAGCCTGGGCGCGCTACCCACAGCAGCAGTCTGAACAGCGCGGAGGCAGCGGCGCTTCGGCTGCGCGAGGCTGATGCCGGTCTCGGCGAGCGCGCGGTGGTGCCGATACTGGGCGTCGTGCACGTCGACCTGTACGACGTCCGCGAGTGCCACCCGGTCCGAGTCGCCCATCAGCAGGGGTCCCGGTAGCAATGGCGGAAAATCCAACGAAGTTGCCTGTCGCCATGGATAGGGGCCTGTTATCCCCCGGCGACACCAGAACCGACCAGCGGCAACACCTCTCGCGCAGCGCGCGAGTCGACCCTGCTATCTGTGCCAGCCCCAGAGCGCTGAACAGGGGATACGTCCATTTCCGTTGTTTTTTGCGCGAAAACTACCGGTACCCCGTGTGGGCGCGGGTTTATCGTCGGTGCTGCACTCGCAGCGGTGTCGGCCGCCGCAGCCTTCGGCGCCCTGGACCGGCTTTGGTGCCGAGCGCGGCCGTCAGGAAGTGCCTGCGCGTGCGGCGGTCGCGGCCAGGGTGGTGTAGTCCATCGTGAAGGATCCGCCCAGAGAGTCGATGGCGTTGCCGACCTCGTCCAGTATCTCGGCCAGCTGATCAGGACGGAGTCGGGTGAGGCCACCTGTGGTGGGGAGCAACTCCAGCCATTGGTCGCGTGTATAGGACTGCTGCCAGTCGAATCGCCACTGTTCGGGATCTTTGAATTGTTCGGTCTCGCGGATCTGGTCGGCGATTTTCGCATATCCCGCTTGGTAGAGCTCGAGGTGACGTCGAGCCGGTTGGCCGCTGAGCGGGGAGTCCGGCGCCACCCGCCGGTAGGCGGCGGCGAACGGTTCTGCCACCTCGGCGGGTGGCTCGTACACGTAACCGAAGATCGCCAGCCGTCCCCCTGGACGCAGCACGCCGGCCGCCTTCGCGGTGCCGGCAACCGGGTCCACCCAATGCCACGACTGAGCGGCGATGACCGCATCGAACATCCGGTCACCCGGCTGCCACGCCTCGAAGGTTGCCACCTCGACCCGCAGGCCGCGGGCTCGCGCGAAGTCGGCCATTCGCGCATCGGGTTCGACGCCGAGCACCGTGCACCCTGCGGCCTGGAACTGGCGGGCCGCGATGCCGGTGCCGCAGCCCACGTCGAGCACGTCAGGCGCGGGGCTGCCGGCGACGATCCGCGCCACCAGGGCGTCGGGGTAAACGGGCGGGGCCTGGTCGTAGCGTTGCGCGTCCATACCGAACGACTCGGCCATCCGCCGGGCCTTGTGCGGCTGCGCTGGGGACGGTTCTGGTTGCTCTCGCGGTAGAGTGGGCATGCGCCCACGTTAATGGGCGTATGCCCACTAATCAACTGGTGCCGACTGGTTGACGTATCGAGAGGATCTGTAAGTGCCGACTGGAGTGCATTTGCGCGATGCGCGGCAGCAGCTGTTCGACGCTGCCGAACACGTATTGCTGCGGGATGGGCCGAACGGGCTGACCAGCCGGGCTGTCACCGACGAGGCGGGCTGCGCCAAAGGCGTTCTGCACCGGCACTTCACCGACTTCGACGCCTTCCTCACCGACCTTGTGCTCGACCGGGCCGCGCAGCTCGAAGCGCAGGCGAGTGCGCTGCGCGCCTCCGCCGGCGCCGGCACGGTGGCCGCCAATCTGACCAGCGCTCTGACCATTCTGTTCGGACCGGTTCCGGTGGCGATCATCCCGCTCATCACCTTCCGTGACGAGCTGCGCGCACGACTTCGGCAAGCCAGGCCCGGCGGCGGCATGGCGATCCTCGCCGAGGCGACGACCGCGATCTCCACTTATCTGACCGACGAGCGTGAACTGGGCCGCATCGCAGCCGACGCAGACATCGACTCACTCACCCTCTCCCTGGTCGGTGGCGGGCACCTGTTGTTCACAGACCGCGACCCCAGTCCACCGACTACATCAGCAGTCGAAAAGTTCGTGGCAGCGGTCATCTCCGACGCTGTGCAACGACGACCGGCCTGAGCCCTACCAGCGTCGAGAACAGCCGTAGAGGTGTTCCGCGAACTGTCCCGATGAACCCCCGCTATCCGGAACAATCCGGAGCATGGGTGAGCCATTCCGGGTGGGGTACTGCCGCTGTTCCACCGACGAGCAGGACGTCGAGATCCAGATCGAGCAGCTGCTCACGCTCGCGGTGCCGCGCGAGCGGATCTTCGTCGACAAGGGATTCTCCGGCACCACCAGTAAGAACCGCACCGGCCTGGACAACGCGCTGGCCGTGGTCACCTCGGCGGCAGCCACGGTCACCGGCCGCCAGGTCGTGTTGACCGCGACCAAGTTCGACCGGTTCGCCCGCGACATGGCCGAAACCAGCCAGATCCTGACCAGCCTGCGCGAGCGCGGCGTACTGTTCGGGCTCGGCAGCGCGGTCTACGACTGGGACGACCCGTTCGGCAGGTTGTTCCTGCAGACCTTGGCGATGGTCGCCGAGTTCGAAGCCAACCTGGGGCATCTGCGCACCCGCGAAGGCATGGCCAAGGCCCGCGCCAAAGGCCGACTCAAAGGCAAACAGCCGAAACTGCCGCTCGCAGCACGCAAAACGATCCACCGCCGCTACCACGACCCCGACGACGATGCGAGCTTGGCCGACCTCGCCGGGGAGTACAACGTCGGCCGCTCCACCATCCACCGCATCATCAGCGGCGACACACCACGGGTCTGATCAAGATCTCGCGGCCCACATCGGGGTACCGGACTGCTGAGGTCGCGTATTCAACAGTCGCGGGATCTATCTGGTTTCCAGCCCTTGGGTGATCGTGTGCGGGGGCCGGTGGCGTAGCGGGTCCAGACGCCTCCGGCCTGGGCGGCGAGCCGGGTTGTCGTCGTGTAGTGGTAGTTGAGGGCGTCGGAGACGACTGGGGCGGGCATTTCGAGGACGAACTGGCGGAGCGCCGCTGTGCGGGCCGCGACGTTGGGGATTCCGAGTTGGCGGACCGTGGCGGACAGGGTTTCCGGGTGCATCGGCTGGCCGGCTCGGCGGCCAGGGAACAACCAGCGTGATTCGCGGTTGGTCGCTGTGTTCATGTTGGTCCGGCTGGCGACCCATTCCAATAGCAGCTCCGCGACCGGGGCGGGGACCGGGGAGGGTGGCTCGCCGAGCCGGAGTAGGACCTGGTCGTTTTCGGTGATCACGTCCTCGATCGTGAGCCGGACGATGCGGGTGAACGGTTGGGCGTAGAGCAGCACGATCGCCGCTGCCGCGCGGGCGCGCAGGGGTTTGTCGTGCTCGACCAGCAGGCGCCCGAGAAGTTCGATGCACTGCTGCTGCGGCAACGGAATACCCTCACGTTTCAACGCGGCCGGGAGCCGGAATCGTTTGGTTAACTTGCGGTCCATGCACCAGGACAGGAAGGGGCGCAAGCACTTTCGGGCATGGACGCTGTGCTCGATGAACCAGACGTCGATGTCGGCTTGACCGCAGATCGCCAAGGTGAGCTCACGGTCGGCGAGCCAGCCGAGGAAGGCTGTGGCGTGTTTGATCTGGTCGCCGCCATTGCGGCGGATTGAAGGAGTCAGCGGTTTGTTCTCCGCGCGCCGCCGCAGGCGCGGGAGTACTTCCCAGGTGGCGAACTGGCGCACGAGTTGAGCGCGTTCGAGATCGGCGATGTCGGCGAGGTGCTCGGCGAGGTGCTCGGCGAGCCATCGTTCGAGTGAGCAAAGCTGTTTGTCGATGCGGGGCAGGATGCCGCAGGCCATCAGCAGCTCCCGCAGGTGTGCGGCAGCCCGCCAGGGTCGGAGGGCGTGAAACGCCTCGTGGGTCAGCTCGATCTCGCCGCGCCCGAGTTCCCGCAGCAGATCCACTGCCGTCCTGGCTCTACCCGCGCGCGGGTAGAGCCAGGTCAGGCCGGTCAGCGGATTGTTCATCGCGAGCAGATGTTCAGCGAGCGGGACGAGTGCGGGCCGGATCCGGCCGGTGCCGTCGTCGAGCAGTTCGGTGAGCTTGTCGGAGAGCGTGCAGCGGGTGCAGAGGCGGCCCGCATGCAGCTTGTCCTCATTCCCGCAGCGCGAACAGGTGAACGACTCCCTGATGCCCGCGCAGTCCCGGCAAATCGGTGCATTGTCGGCCAGTCGAAGGCCAGCCAGCACCCGATCGGCGCCGCAGCCGGGGCATCGGCCGCGGATCCTCAACGCCCGGTCGTGGCAGGTGCGGCAAACGTGCCCATCAGGCCGGCAGCCTGCGAGTGAGGCGGTTCGTCCGCATCGGATGCAGGTCGTCCAGTAGGCCGGGCTCATGCCTCGGGCAGGATGCGGGCTGCCCGCGGTCGCAGCTTCGCGACGTTCGCCGGGGCCGGGCCGGGTAGGTCGTCGGTGGCGGTGCGGCCGACTCCGATGTTCTCGGCGGTGGTAACGACCAGGTCGTCCGGGGTGCATCCGAGGATGTCGCAGAGCGCCGAAAGTACTTGCAGTGAAAGTCTTTCCGGTGTTCCCGAGACCAGGCGGTGAACCTGGGAGGCGGACAGGTTGATGCCACGTTCGTGGAGCAGCGGAACGAGTTCGGTGGCGGTGAACTTGCCGCGGGTGGCCATCAGTTCACGTAGGCGCCAGGTGTAGCCGACGGTGCGTTTCATGCGTGCCTCCCCTTCCGGGATTCCAGGGCGGCGGCAACGGTCGCGTCGAGCTGCCGGCGCAGGGTGCGGGTGCCGAAGCCCGAGGGTTGGTGTAGATCGAGGTCGTGGACGCGTGCTCGTGACCGACCTGTTCCTGCACGAACCGAGGATCCCAGCCGTCCTCGATGAGATGGGTCACGTAGGAACGCCTGAGCCCATGGAAATCGAGACCGGCGTCCAGTCCCAGCGCGTCACGGTGGGCCGGGGCTGGTGGCGGTCATCGGCGCGCCAGTGCGTCCGGACGCCGTCGCGGAGCTGATGGCCTCTGCGTCGCGGCGGGCCGGGCTCGACACCCCGGTCCGGCCGCATCAGCTGCGTCATGCCTTCGGCAGCAACGCTGTCGACGCCGGAGCCGGCATCGACGTGGTCGCTGACCTCATGGGACACGCCTCGATCACGTCCTCGCAGGTCTATATGCATCCCGACTCCTCCCGACTGCGCGCGGCCGTCGACGCCGTGCCCAGTCCCCGCGAACTCGGCGCGGTGAACCAGTGACCGCCGCCGCCGTGGCCCGCGCCGCAGGAGGGAACGGCCATGAGGCGATCGAGTTCCCGCATGTGCTCGCCGGTGTCGGTCTCGACGGCCCCGCCGCGATGCTGGCGCGAGCACTGGACAAGGAGCTGCTGGCCGAGGCCGGATGGGATCCGGCCAGCCGGATCCTGTTTCTGCCTGCCGAGCATCGCCTCCTCGGCCGGAAGGTATGCCGGGTCGATCAGTGCACCGGAACCGCCCACAACGATCACCCGGACATCTGCGTTCGATGCTCCACCAGGCTGAGCCGCATGGGCATGGCCATGGCCGACATCGCCGCGAGCGACAAGCTTCCCGCCGCGCCCGCGCCCGCGCCGCAGTGCGCGGTCCCTGAATGCCTGTGCGTGCCGGTCGTTCCGGGTGCGGAGTTGTGCGAACCGCATGCAGCCAACTTCCGCACCAGGCGCATTCGCGTGAGCGTCGCAGAGTTCGCGCGGCATCCACGTGTTCGGCCCCACCCACCGTCGCCGGACTGCTTGGTCGCGGCGTGCATCCGCGCAGCCGACGGGGCGGTCGGCTACTGCGGCACCCATTATCAGCGGTGGACGGTAGCCCAGCGCAACGATCTGGGTATCGACGAAAAATCTTGGCGGACAGGGGAATCGGGAGTAGCTGAACCAGGGCAGGTGAACCTGCGGGCACTGCTCGAGCTGGTGGTCACGGAGGTGCTGATCGGCTTGCAGACGCGCCTGCGCGACGGGTTGCGGCTCACCGATGTCGTGCTGCGGGCAGTTTGCGACACCCTGCGCCGCCACCAGGTCGCCACCATCCACGACTGCGACCCGAAACTGGCGCCTGCCCCGCGGCCGAGGTCGATCATGGCCTCGTTCGCCCGCGACGCCCGACGCATGCTCAGCGATCCTGGCACCGAACAGGCCAAGGACACTTGGGATCTGGCGGTCTTCGGTCATCCGGGGAGGCTGTCGTTCACCACGATCACCCAGCCCTGGTTGTCCAACGCGGCCAAGCGGTGGGCCGCCGAACAACTGCCGCACCATCGAGGCAGCGGTGCTGCGCGGGTTCGCGGCAAGATCAACAACATCGGGCGGCTGTCCGAACACCTCGCTCGACGGCCCGACCGCGGTCGACACCGTCACCGCACTCAGTTTCGACCGGCACGGCAACCGGATCTGGCGCGACGCGCGGATGCTGCTGGAATCCGAACGCGCCCGCCATGCCGTCGGCGAGGTCGCCGTCCCCTACGGCACCTGCACCGAACCGACCAACGTCACAGCCGGTGGCGGCGCCTGCCCGGTCCGGTTCCGCTGCGCGGGCTGCGACCACTTCCGCACCAACATCGCCTACCTGCCCGACCTGCAAGCGCACCTCGACGACCTGCTGCGCACCCGGGAACGCCTATCGGCCGCCATCAACGGAGTCGACGAGTGGGCCCGCGCCGACGCCACCCCGACCCAGGAAGAAATCACCCGCATCCGGCGGCTGATCAACCGGATCAAAAGCGACGTCGCCGACCTCGACGACGGCGAGCGAGCCCGCATCGACGAGGCCGTCGCCGTCGTTCGCCGTCACCGCGCCGCCCACAGCATCCCGCTGGGCATGCCGACTCTCACCACCACACCCACCACGGAGGTCAGCGCATGACTCCCATGAAATCCACTCGCGCGCAGCACATCACCAGTACTGAGCCGATGCTCAACGGTCGCCGTGACGACTCGATGCGCCGCCGCCAACGCGTCATCGCGATACTCGACAAAGCAGCGGCCGACGGTGAGCAGGTCAGCACTTCCGCCATCACTCGCGCCGCCGGGGTCGACCGCACCTTCCTCTACCGGCACCGCGACCTGCTGGAGAAAATCCATGCGCTGCAAGCAGATCCAGCCGCCAACGTCGGCAGCGGCACCGGGCCTGCGGTCACCCGCGCCTCGCTGCAAGCCGACCTGCTCGCCGCCCACGAACGCGCCGCCCGACTCAACACATCAACCCGCCCCGCGTGACACGCACAAATCCACCCTGGTGCTGCATCCGACATCGCCCAGAACCATCAGGCATTTCACGGGCGGCCAGCGGCTGATGATTCACCGCGACCGACGTGCCGGACGCCGACGACCGGCACGTCCAGCGTCATGGCCATTCACCAGGACCAACCGGTGAAAACCGCTCGATAAGCTGCAAGACAGGATGTCGGGACGCCGGAGCCGGTGCAGGCACGCAGGGCAACCGGCCGGAGCCATGGCGCGGCGTGCCCAAACGCTACAGCCTTTGCAGGACCGCCGGCGGCCGCGTTGGGCCCTCCGGGTACGGCTGGCCTGCGCGGGCCTCGCGCAGCGCCGTGCCCCACCAGGTCAGCTGGTCCAGCAGTACATTCGCTGCGGCTTCGGGCCTTTCGGGGTCCGACAACACACCGGCCTCGTCGAATCGCTCGGAGTGCCGGTCGAAGCTGACCGAGTCACGCACCGTCACCGCATGCAGTTCGGCGAAGATCGGCCGGAGCTGCTCGGTCGCGCGCAGGCCACCTCCGCGGCTGCCGTAGGAGACGAACCCGACCGGTTTGGCCTGCCACTCGGTGAAGTGCCAGTCGATCAGGTGCTTGAGTGCCGCCGGGAAGCTGTGGTTGTACTCCGGGGTGACGACGACGAACGCGTCTGCCGCCGCGAGCCGCCCGGACAGCGCCTGCTGCTGCGCCGAGCGCGACGCGACATCTCGCAAGGCGGCCCCGTTTGGCGGCAGTGCGGGCGGCAACACCACCTCGGCGATGTCGAGCACATCGATGTCGAACTGGTCGTACTCGGTGGCCCGGTCGGTGAACCACCGTGCGATCCGCGGCCCGTACCGCCCCTCACGGACACTGCCGATGATGATCACGAGCTTCATGCGCTACTCCCTCGTCGATGAGTCAACGCCCACAACACTGATGGCGGCGTGACCGGGAAGGAACACCGCGCCGAGACAGGTACTCGCAGGGCGACGATAAGCCGTCGCCACCCGCACTAGGCTCGACATCGTGAGCGACAACGAGCTCGGCGCTTTCCTGCGCTCCCGCCGCGAGGCCCTTCGCCCCTGCGATATCGGGCTGCCGTCGGGACCCCGGCGCCGCACCCCCGGCCTGCGCCGGGCCGAGCTAGCGACACTGGCCGGAGTCAGCGTCGAGTACCTGGCTCGCCTTGAGCAGGGCCGGGACCGGCATCCCTCGCGCCAGGTCCTCGCCGTGCTCGCGGATGCGTCGCGGCTCTCGAGGAACGACCAGCTCGAGCTCCGCCGACTCGTGAAGGCCGCGCGCGGTATCCAATTGCCGGCCGCCGAGCCGCCGCGGTCCGAGGTCCGCCCGACGGTCCGGATGCTGCTGGAGCTACTCGAACCCGCGCCGGCCGTGGCGATCAGCCGGTTGACCGACGTGCTCGCCTACACCAACGGGTTTGCCCGGCTGATGGCACCGATCGGTCTGCTCGACCCGACCCCCGCCAACCTCGTCCGCTTCACGCTCACCGACCCGCGCGCTCGCACGTCGTACCCGAACTGGGCCGCGATCGCCGACGCCAGGGTCGCGGCCCTCCCGCTCGCGCCACACCTGTCCGACCCGCACATCAACGAACTGGTCGATGAGCTGACCGCGCTCGCCGGTACGACATTCACCGGCCGCGCAAACGGTCCCTCGCGTACACCCGCGCGGTACGGCGTCGAAGAACTGCGCCATCCCGACGCCGGGGAGCTGCGCCTTGCGTTCGAGATGCTGAGCTTGCCCGACGCCGACGACCAGCAACTCATCGTCTACCTGCCGGACGACGAGAGCACCTCGACTCGGCTCGATGGCCTACTCAGGACCGGAACAAGCGCACCGCTGCCCTCGGCAGCCGAGGCCAGCGAGACCGTCTCGGCTGCCAGCAGCCCGTAGCCGAGGGATGATCCCAGCACGCGCAACCCGAAACGTGCTGTATCGGCTATGAGCTGTCACTCCGGCCTGGGGTTCGTCGGCCCCGGACCGGCGTCCTTATCGGAGGTGCGAATGCCTCGGAGTATCCACTTGCACCACATCTGTTGCGGCGAATAGCATCTCCGGTATCGACTTCTGAGCTGCACAAACTCACGGAATCGCACTGGCGCACAGGGCTTGGGCCCCGGAGAATAGGCCGAATGCATAGGCGGTTTTGAACAACGTCGCGTCCCGGAACGCGGGCAGCCAGCCTTTGCGGCCGAACGCGCGGATGCGTGCGACTTGGCTGTCGGCGTGCTCGAAGAAGGCGTGCAGCTCGGCTTTGGTGAATGCCCGCTTCTTCGGGTCGGACTCGTTATCCTGCACATGGACTGCGGTGTTCCACTCGTGGACCACCTGAATCGGGTGGGTGCCGAACCGGTCCTCGCACGTGGCCGGCCATTCGTAGAGCGGATCGGTGACGAAGTGGCAAGAACGATCGGACGGCTTCGGAGTACGAGCGGATCGTGGACCGCTTCAAATCCCGCAGCGACCGCAGGTCACCGAGCCATTCATCGACCATCGCCGCCGTCCACTGCCACGGGAAGGTGTTGACGTAGGCAGCGAAGGCCTTCACCGTGTTCTCCCGGCTCTCGACCATCGTCCGGGCCAGGTTCCGCGCGAGCTGCTGATTGGCGAACCCCGCCAGCATCGCACCGAACACCTGCTCATCCGGACGCAGCAGCGAGACGCCGTCGACCAGATGCAGCCGCGCCGCACCAGGCGCTCCGCCACCGTTCAAACCCACCGAACCACCACCCTCCGCCAGTCGCATCAGCGGAACCGCAGGTCACTGCTCGTCTACGGCATGTCGCACCCCATCGGCGGCCGCGACGCAGACTACCATCATGGTCGGCTAGTGAGACGAATTCCTTTGGCATTCAGCAACATTGCCGGGATTCACCACAGCGATTCGCATACTGTAGCGAGTTCGCATCTGATGCAATTGGCGGCGCTTGTAGTTTTCGCGCAAAAAACAACGGAAATGGACGTATCCCCTGTTCAGCGCTCTGGGGCTGGCACAGATAGCAGGGTCGACTCGCGCGCTGCGCGAGAGGTGTTGCCGCTGGTCGGTTCTGGTGTCGCCGGGGGATAACAGGCCCCTATCCATGGCGACAGGCAACTTCGTTGGATTTTCCGCCATTGCTACCGGGACCCCAGCAGGTGGGTATCGACACAGCACATACAGCGCCGATCTCACCAGCCCACGTTCCGGTCACCGGGCAACCAATGACGGGAACTCCGGTTCCACGACCGCAGTGACCCCCTTGAACTTGTCCGGCGCGACAACGACCGGCCTCAATCGAGGCCCCCCAGATAGAATTCGGAGTCGGCGAGTTCCTCGAATTCGACCACCCCGTCGATCTCCGCACCCATCGCGATATTCGTGATCCGTTCCAGGATCACCTCGACCACAACGGGCACCCGAAACTCGGCCATCAGCTTCCGCGCCGCTTCGAATGCCTCCGGCAGTTCCTCCGCCGCCCGAACCCGAATCGCTTTGCAGCCCAAGCCTTCCGCGACCTTGACGTGGTCCACGCCGTATCCGTCCAGCTCGGGAGAGTTGATATTGTCGAACGACAGCTGAACGTAATAGTCCATGTCGAAAGCGCGCTGGGCCTGCCGAATCAGTCCGAGGTACGAATTATTCACCAGCACTTGGATATACGGCAGATTGAACTGTGCGCCGACAGCCAATTCTTCGATCATGAACTGGAAGTCGTAGTCCCCGGACAACGCTACGACCGTCGCCTCTGGCTCGGCCACACAGACCCCCAACGCCGCAGGTACGGTCCAGCCCAGCGGTCCGGCCTGCCCGCAATTGATCCAGTGCCGAGGGCGATACACGTGCAGGAACTGCGCACCGGCGATCTGCGAGAGACCGATGGTCGAGACGTAACGCACGTCCTTGCCGAACACCTGGTTCATCTCCTGATAGACGCGCTGCGGCTTGATCGGCGCGACATCGAAGTCCGTGCGGCGGTGCATGGTTCGCTTGCGTTCCCGGCATTGGGAGACCCACTCCGTGCGATTCGGCAGCACCCGCTCACGCGCCGCGGCAATGAGCTGACGCAACGCCGCCGCGGCATCGGACACAATGCCGTAGTCCGGTGCGAACACCCGCCCGATCTGTGTCGGCTCGATATCTATGTGCACGAATTTCCGTCCGCGCGTGTAGGTTTCGATGCCGCCGGTGTGCCGGTTGGCCCACCGGTTACCGATCCCGAGCACGAAGTCGGACTCGAGCAGGGTGGCATTGCCGTAGCGATGCGAAGTCTGCAGCCCGACCATGCCCGCCATCAGCGGGTGATCATCCGGTATGGTCCCCCACCCCATCAGCGTCGGAATCACCGGGACGCCAACCAATTCCGCGAATTCGACCAGCAGATCGGCGGCATCGGCATTGATCACGCCACCGCCCGCGACTATCAGCGGACGTTCGGCGGCGGCGAGCAGATCCAGCGCCTTCTCCGCCTGCGCGCGCGTCGCGGCCGGCTTGTACACCGGCAGCGGCTCATAGGTTTCGATATCGAATTCGATCTCCCCGAGCTGCACATCCACCGGCAGGTCGATCAGGACCGGGCCCGGACGGCCGGACCGCATCAGATGGAATGCCTGCTGGAACGCGCCGGGCACCTGAGCCGGCTCCAGGACGGTCATCGCCATCTTGGCGACCGGCGCGGCGATCGCCGCGATATCCACCGCCTGGAAATCCTCCTTGTGCAACCGGGCGACCGGGGCCTGTCCGGTGATGCACAGGATCGGAATCGAGTCTGCCCAGGCGGAATACAGTCCGGTGATCATGTCGGTACCCGCCGGGCCGGAGGTTCCGACGCACACGCCGATATTGCCGCTCCGAGCCCTGGTGTAGCCCTCGGCCATATGCGCGGCGCCCTCGACATGCCTGGCCAGGATGTGGTTGATCCCGCCGTGCGCGCGCATCGCCGAATAGAACGGGTTGATCGCCGCGCCGGGCAGGCCGAACGTCTGCGTCGCGCCCTCCCGCTCCAGGATCAGCACCGCCGCGTCAACAGCTCGCATCCGTGTCATTTGGAATCTCCCGATCGACGACGGCCGGAAAGCTGCTCGACCTGAAGCAGCAACGCCGAATGATCGAGACCGCCGTAACCCTGCGCCCGCAGCGTGCCCATCAACTGCGCCACCGCGGCGCCGAGCGGGATCGCGACTCCGGCCTGCCGCGCCGCGGCGGTGACGATGCCGAGGTCCTTGTGGTGCAGGTCGACCCGGAAACCCGGCTCGAAGGTGCGGGCCAGCATGCCCGACGCCTTGCGGTCCAGAATCCGATTCCCTGCCAAGCCGCCCGCCAGAACCGCGACCGCGGTCGCGGCGTCCACGTCGTGCGCCTCCAGGAACACGATCGCCTCCGCGACCAGTTCGATAGTGCCCGCGACGATGAGCTGATTGGCCGCCTTTACTGTCTGACCCGAACCGACCGCGCCGACGTGCACGACGGTCGATCCGACCGCATCGAGCACCGGTTCGGCAGCGGCGAAGTCCTCGGCGGTCGCACCGACCATGATGGACAGGCTGGCCTCGATCGCGCCGGCCTCCCCACCGGAGACCGGCGCGTCTACGGCTCGAATGCCTTGTGCCGCAGCGACTCCAGCGAGCCGCACGCTCACATCTGGGCGGATCGTGCTGCTGTCGATCCATAGCGTGCCAGGTCCGGCGTGCGCGAAGATATCCTGCGCGACATCCTCGACATCGGGCGAGTCCGGCAATATGGTGAGGACAACATCGGCCCCGGCGACGGCCTCGGCGACCGAGTCGGCGGCGCGACCGCCCTGCTCGGTCAGCCGGGCCAGATGTTCGGCGCGAAGGTCGACGCCGACCACGTCGAATCCGGCCTTGACCAGGTTGGCGGCCATCGGTCCGCCCATGATGCCGAGTCCGATCACAGCTATGGATGTCATGTCAGGTCCTCCCCTCGTGCGGCCAGCCAGGCGAACGGATCGCCGGTGGTGGTCCGGTATTCCAGTGCGATATGGCCGCGGTAGCCATGGTTTTCGAGCGCGCTCAGCCAACGGTCCAGCGGCAGGGCGCCGGTGCCGGGCGCACCGCGGCCCGGCTCGTCGGCGATCTGCACATGGCCGATGCGGTCGCGCAGGCGGCTAGCGCCGCGCATCGAAGCCCGCCTTTTCGCCGCCGCCGGACGTTCCAGCAGAGGTAGGTCGGTGAGCAGGATGGAACAGTTCACCGCATAACGCACGGCGACTCTTGATCGGTTGTCGGAACAAGGATTTCGTTCAGGCAAGCGCCTCCCGGATCAGCTCGACGGGATGCCACGCCAGCAGGTGCACGCCGTGACCGATCTGGTGGCGACACCGGCTTCAGCCGCTCGACGTGCTTCGCGAGCTCGGCGAACTCCGGGACGCGGTGGTCGATGATGGGTGTCGGCGTGGGCCCGAGCACGGAGTCGGGCACGTTTTCTACCGCTGTACGAACTGCCGCAACACAACATCGCAGCAGGTTCGTGAGGACCGTATCGCGGTCGCAGCGGGCTCCCCGCGCGGCGAGCCCGGTGAGCCGACCGGCGATCGAGGGGGCTATCAGCCAGCGATAGGCGGTATCGGTGAGGCCGAGCGCGTCACCGCAGGCGACCAGCCATCGTGTGCGCCGATCCGGTCGAGATCCGTTCTGCGGCATGCGAACTCCGCGCTGTCCTGCGGTATCCGGGTGTCGCCTGCGCAGCAGGTACCGCGCAGTCCGCGCCGCCGCCAGCGCGCTGCGGCGCTGCCTGCTCGTGAGAGACCGGTGCGCATCGTCGAGGTCCAAAACGGTGTCCGCACACACCACGACCAGGTGTGCGGCCGCCACCGGACCGCCATCGACGGTTCCGATGAACAACGGAATCATGGGCACGAGCCGATGCCGGGCGGCGGCACTGCTCTCGTCGTTGACACGTCGCGCGATCGCGGCGAGCACCGGGTCGACACAGGTAGGCCGGTCGGTCCACAGTTCGCCTGCGACGTGGGCGGTCAACTCCATCAGGCACCCGCCATGCGCCGGTGTCCGATGCCATCCCCGCGCCACGGGAAGGAGGTGTAGCTGCCGCGACGGTACTCGGCCGGCCGGGTGCGCCGATCCGGCGCGAGAGCGCGCGGCCTCCCTCATGGCAGCACCACGGCGGGCCGGCCGGGCTGCTGCAGCCGACCGGCCACCACTGCGCCCGCGATGGCGAGGCAGGCGGTGACGGCCGGGGCGAGCGAACCCCCGCTGGTGACGGCCACCAACCCGATGCCGCAGACCGCGCCGATTGCCTTGGCGCTGTAGACGATGCCGAAGTTCTGCAGCGCGGTAGCTTCGCCGAAGTAGTCCCGCACGAGCGCCGCGCACAGCGGAAAACAACATCCCGCGGCCACTGCCGCACAGCAGATCCCCAGCAGAAACAGACCGGTCGAACCGTGGCTCGCACCGCCGAGCAGCGCGAACTGGGCCACGCCCCCGATGAGTAGCACCGCGGCGAGGACTTCCCGCCGACCCAATCGATTGGACAGCGCGCCCACGACCGCGCGTCCCACGACATTCGCACCGATCAGCGCGGCGAACGCCACCGCGATGGCCTGCGCGGAAAACACAGTGCCGGTTGCGATGGCCGCAAGGAACGCCAGATCGCACAGCCACACCGTGGACGCCACCACGAACAGCGCGAACACCACGGTGAATGTCGCATTGTGGACCGCTTCGCCCGGCCGGAAGGTCCGGATGGCAGGCCGGTTACGCGGCAGACTCCGGTTGACCCGCTTATCGAGCGCCCAGGCCCGCGGATCGATGTCGGCGGGCCACCATTGGGGCGGCGGTTCCCGCAGCAACGTCCCGCATGCCGCCGCCACCACGAGCACTACGGCGGCAACGACATCGAAGAGAATGGCGACGTTGTAGATGTCGATCGTCAAAAACAGGACGACGAACGGCACCGCGCCGCAGACGAAGGCCGTGGTGACCAGACCGATCCGCACCGCACTCTGTTCCGGGTACCACCGGGCAACGGCGGCAACACAGGTCGAGTACATCAGTCCGACGCCTGCGCCACAGCACCCTCCGTATCCGAGGATGACAACGGCGAGGCTGCCGGCGTGCGCCACGGTGACAAGTCCGGCACAGCACAGGACGCCACCGACGAGCACCGTGCCCCGCGTCGAGATCCACCCGCGATCACGCAGCCAGGCTGCAGGAAAGGCCACTGCGGCCTGGACGACAACAAATATGGCCAGCACGAACAATGCGCCGCCGAGACTCCAGCCGTGCGCCCGCGCCAGCGTTGCCACCAGTACGCCGTACCCGTATTGCGCCATACCTGCCGCCAGCATCAGCGCCGAGCACAGCCAGAACATCCAGCGCCGGGAGCGCCCGAGGAGTTCTCGGTCGCAAGCGCCCATGCGGTATCGGCGTCCGTAGAAGTCGGTCAGTTCCACGACCGTGCCGGAATGGTTCGACCGCGTCATGCTGGATCGCCGTTCTGGTCTGCGGGTGGGTTTCCACTCGGGGGATGGTGGGTGCGTCGCATCGGAATCAACCGGCCGTCATCGCGGCAAGCGCATCGTCGCGCGGCAAGCAACTCCCGAAGACGTCGAGCACCGCGCCGGTGGTCGGCTCCAGCGCCCGGGTGGCCAGCGCGTCCCGCAGCCTGCGTTCGATGCCGCAGTCCTGATGGAAGGTGGTTTCACCACAGGCCTTCATCGCGATATTCGTGCAGTCGACGACGGCCTCGTTCGCGGCGGCGTGCACCGCGAGCAGACGCCGCCGGGTGTCGTCGCAGTCCCACACCGCGGCGCCGACGGCATCGGTGAGCAGAATCCGAAGAGCATCCGCGGCAAGCCGTATCCGCCCGAGATCCGCGCTCTCGTGTGCTCGCGGCGTGCGCTCACGGCCATGTGCCAGATGCGCGAGGGTTCGATCGAGCGCGCCCTCCACCAGTCCCAGGCACAGGGCCGCGCGCAAAGCGAAATACCAGGGCAACGCCGTCTCCGTGATGATGTCCTGTCCCGCACCGTCCGGGCCTAGCCGGGCGCAGCGCGGGATGCGCGCTGGATCGGCGACGATGTCGGCGCAGCCACTGCCACGCAGCCCGACCATGTGGGATTCGGCGGGCACATGCAGCCCTGGCGCCGCACCCGAGACCAGCCACAGCGTCATGCGACCGCCCGCGTCGAGCGGACGGGTCGACCACACGTAGCTGTCCGCCTCTCCGGCGGAGACGACCCACCGCTTGCGGGAGCGCACATCGACCACCGCACTGTGGACGTGCGCCGTGCCGGTACAGGACCAGATGTCGGAGCCGCCCCCGACATCAGACATGGCCAGGGTGCTCAGATGCCGCCCCGCCGCGATCTCGGCACGCAGCGGCCGTCGTGCACAAACCTCGAGAACGGCAGTCGCGGCGTAATGCTGCGACAGTACGGCCGCGGTCGAAGGGCACACCCGCGCAACGCTTTCCACCACGTGGACGGCATCGCGGAGTCCCTTGCCCAAGCCGCCGACCTGGTCGGACACGGTGAGACCGAGAATGCCCGTCCGCCCGAGGGCGCGGACCGCGGCCCGCGGGTACCTGCCGTTGCCGACCTGCCGGGCGGCGGGGCCGATGTCAGTTCGAATCACCGCTGTGAGTGCATCGCGATAACTCATTGGTCGACCTCCATCACCGCAGCCGCGCTACCGCGGCCACCACGATCGGATCGAAGCCCGTCGGGTCGTCAGCGACCTCCGCCACCAACCGGGCCTTCATCCGCGGCTCCCAGAACTTGGTCAGGTGGTCCGCCACCGCTGCGGCCGCCTCGTCGGCCGGCAGATGGCAGAAGTGCACGGCGATCCTGCTGATCAGCCTGAGCTCGGGCGGAAATACGGACGACATGTCAGTTCACCAACTCATCGGTGACCACGCGATCGGCGGCCAACTCATCGGTGATCACGCGATCGGCGGACGACTCCCCCGATTGCCGGGAACCGGGATGGGCGAGGGTGACCTGCACGGCCGTCACCTTGTACTCGGGGCAGTTCGTCGCCCAGTCGGAGTTGTCGGTTGTCACCACGTTCGCACCCGTTACCGGGTAATGGAAGGTGGTGTAGACGACCCCGGTCGGCATCCGATCGGAGATCTGTGCGCGCAGCGTCGTCGTACCGACACGGCTCGCCAGCCGGACCTCGTCGCCGTCGCCGATGCCGCGGACCTCCGCGTCGTGCGGATGGATCTCCAGCAGGTCCTCGCGGTGCCAGGCAATGTTGGCGGTCCGGCGCGTCTGCGCTCCGACGTTGTACTGACTCAGGATTCGGCCCGTGGTCAGGATCAGCGGGAAACGGCGCGTACTGCGCTCATCGGTTGGCACGAACGGAGTCGGCACGAACCTGCCAAGTCCCCGGGTGAAGCTGTCCGCGTGCATGACTGGCGTCCCCTCGGGAGCCCGGTCGTCGCACGGCCATTGGATACTGCCGAGACGGTCCAGCTTCTCGAATGACACTCCGGCGAAAGTCGGTGTGACCGAAGCGATCTCGTCCATGATCTGACTCGGATGGTCGTAGTGCATGGGATAGCCCATGGCCGTTGCGATCTCGCAAACGGTTTGCCATTCGTGCTTGCCGCCCTTGGGCTTCAGCACGGCGCGCACGCGGTTGATCCGGCGTTCGGCGTTGGTGAAGGTGCCGTCCTTCTCCAGGAACGAAGCGCCGGGCAGGAATACGTGCGCGAACTTGGCCGTCTCGTTCAGGAACAGATCCTGGACGACCACCAGATCCATCGCGCCCAATGCCGCCGAGACATGTTGCAGGTTCGGATCGGACTGGGCGATATCCTCACCGTGGACGAACAAGCCGCGGAAAGCGCCGTCGACCGCGGCATCGAACATATTCGGGATCCGCAGGCCCGGATCGGCGACAAGCTTTGTGCCCCAGAGGTTTTCGAAAACCTGCCGGACCGCGTCGTCGGAGACGTGCCGATATCCGCTGAACTCGTGCGGGAACGACCCCATATCGCAGGCGCCCTGCACATTGTTCTGGCCGCGCAGCGGGTTCACCCCGACACCCTCGCGCCCGATATTGCCGCAGGCCATCGCGAGGTTCGCCATGCCCATCACCATCGTCGAGCCCTGGCTGTGTTCGGTGACGCCCAAGCCGTAGTAGATGGCTCCGTTGGCCGCCCGCCCGTACAGACGCGCGGCAGCGCGCAGCTGCTCGGCAGGCACACCGGTGATCGGTTCGACGGCCTCGGGGCTGTGCTCCGGGCGGGAGATGAATTCCATCCACTCCGCGAACCCCTCGCACCTGGAGGTCACGAACGCGCCGTCGACCATGTCCTCGGTCACCACCACATGCGCCATCGCGTTGACCACCGCCACATTCGTGCCCGGCTGCAGCTGAAGGTGATGGCTGGCCTCGATGTGCGGTGAACGCACCAGGTCGATACGGCGCGGGTCCACTACGACGAGCTTCGCGCCCTGGCGAATCCGGCGCTTCATCATGGAGGCGAAGACTGGGTGGCCGTCGGTCGGGTTCGCCCCGATGACGACGATCACGTCGGCCTGGGCCACCGAACGGAAGTCCTGCGTGCCTGCCGATTCCCCGAAGGTCTGCTTGAGCCCGTAGCCGGTGGGCGAGTGGCAGACCCGGGCGCAGGTGTCAATATTGTTGCTGCCGAAGGCCGCCCGGACCATCTTCTGGACGACGTAGACCTCCTCGTTGGTGCATCGGGAGGAACTGATCGCGCCGATTGCGTCGGGCCCGTATTGGTGCTTGATTGCCAGCATGCGGCGGGCGACCGTGCCGATCGCCTCGTCCCACTCGACCTCCCGCCACTCATCGGTGATCTTCTCGCGCACCATGGGGCGCAACTGCCGATCAGGATGCGTCGCATAGCCGAAGGCGAACCGGCCCTTCACGCACGAATGGCCCTCGTTCGCGCCACCGTCCTTGTGGGGGGTCATCCTGACCACCTCGTCACCGCGCAGCTCCGCCTTGAACGAGCAGCCGACGCCGCAGTAGGCACAGGTGGTGATCACCGACCGCGACGGCATCCCCAGCTGGACGACGGACCGCTCCTGCAGCGTCGCCGTCGGGCACGCCTGCACGCAGGCACCGCAGGACACACATTCGGAGTCCATGAACGATTCGCCTGCACCGGGGGAAACCTTGGAGTCGAAGCCGCGACCGGAAATGGTCAGCGCGAACGTGCCCTGGATCTCGTCACAGGCGCGCACGCAGCGGGAGCAGACGATGCACTTGGACGGGTCGAAGTCGAAGTACGGGTTGCTGTGGTCGGCGACCGCATCGAGGTGGTTGGCACCCTCGTATCCGTATCTGACCTGGCGCAGCCCGACCGTGCCCGCCATGTCCTGCAACTCGCAGCCGCCGTTGGCCGGGCAGGTCAGGCAATCGAGCGGATGGTCGGAAATGTAGAGCTCCATGACGTTCTCGCGGAGCCTGGCGACCTTCGGTGTCTGAGTCCGCACGACCATGCCGTCGGCCACCGGCGTCGTGCAGGACGCGGGGGTGCCACGGCGGCCGTCGATCTCCACCAGGCACAGCCGGCACGAACCGAACGGGTCGAGCCGGTCGGTCGCACACAGCTTGGGGATCTCGATGCCGGCGACCGCTGCCGCCCGCAGCACTGACGTACCCTCCGGGACCTGGACGTGCAGGCCATCAACCTCCAATGCGATCGACGCCGTGCCGGTGGCCTCCGGGGTACCAAAGTCGGGTTCGTGCAACAGGGTCATGCCATGTCCTCCCTGATCATGTTCGGCGCGGTTCGAATCCGCTCGGGCACTGCGGCTGCGAGAAAATCGTCAGGAAAATGTGTGAGTGCGCTGCGGACCGGCAGTGGCGTGAGCCCGCCCATCGCGCACAGTGAACCGTCGGTCATGACCTCGCAGAGATCCTCGAGCACGGCCAGGTTTTCGTCCCGGTGATCGCCGGCAATGATCCGATCGATCACCTCGACGCCGCGCACCGAGCCCACCCGGCACGGCGTGCACTTGCCGCACGACTCCGCGGCGCAGAACTCCATGGCGAAGCGAGCCTGACCGGCCATATCGACGGTGTCGTCGAACACCACGATGCCGCCGTGGCCGAGCATCGCGCCCGCGGCCGCGAAAGCCTCGTAGTCCATCGGCAGCTCGAACATCGACCTCGGCAGGTATGCCCCGAGCGGACCACCGACCTGCACTGCGCGCACCGCACGCCCGGAACCGGTCCCGCCGCCGTAGGTGTCGATGAGCTCGCCCAGCGTCACCCCGAAGGCGGTTTCGACGATGCCGCCATGGCGGATGTTCCCACCGAGTTGGAAGACCTGCGTGCCACGCGACCGCTCGACACCGAGTTCGTGGTACGCCGCCGCACCATCGGCGAGGATCGTCGGGACGGCGGCCAGCGTGAGGACGTTGTTGACCACCGTCGGCTTGCCGAATAGACCGTGCACGGCCGGGATCGGCGGCTTCGCGCGGACCATGCCGCGCTTGCCCTCCAGGCTGTCGAGCATGGACGTCTCTTCGCCACAGATGTATGCGCCGCCGCCGACCCGCACGTGCAGGTCGAAGCTCAGCGCGGACCCGAGCACCTGGCTGCCCAGCCAGCCCTGCTCGCGAGCGATATCGATGGCGGCGCGCATCGTGGCCACCGCGTCCGGATACTCGGACCGGATATAGATGTAGCCCTCGGTGGCGCCGACCGCGTACGCCGCGATTGTCATGCCCTCGATGAGCATGAACGGGTCGCCTTCCATGACCATCCGGTCGGCGAAGGTTCCACTGTCGCCTTCATCCGCATTGCAGCACACGAACTTCAGCCCGTCAGCGCAGTCGAGCACCGTCTTCCATTTGATGCCGGCCGGAAATCCCGCGCCGCCGCGCCCACGCAGCCCGGAGTCCGTCACTTCCGCGACCACCTCCACTGGAGGCATCGCCAGCGCACGGCGCAGTCCGGCCAGTCCGCCGTGCCGCAGGTAATCCTCGGGGGACAGCGGATCCGTGACGCCTATCCTGGCGAAGGTGACCCGTTGCTGTTTCGCCAGCCACGGCAGCTCATCGACCACACCCACCCGGGTCGGGTGCTCGGCGCCGTCGAAGAGGCCCGCCGCCACCAGATCCTCGACGTCGTCCGGAGCGATCGGCCCGTAGCCGATCCGTCCGCGCTCGGTCACCACCTCGATCAACGGCTCCAGCCAGAGCATCCCGCGCGACCCGTTGCGGACCACCCGCACCGGCCGCTGCTGGCGAATCGCGCTGCGCCGCAGCGCATCCGCCACTTCGTCCGCGCCAACGGATGTCGCCGCTGAATCCCTCGGCACATATACCGTCACCGATGTCGATGCGCTCATCGCACCCCCACCTCATCGAGAATCGAGCACAGGCGAACCTCGTCCACCCTTCCGTACAGTCGGCCGTTCACCTGCACCGCTGGGCCCAGCGCGCAGTTGCCCAAGCAGAAGACCTGCTCGACGGTCAGTGAACCGTCCGGGCGGGTCTCCCCGAGCGCCAGACCGTACCGGTCTCGTACGCAGTCCACCAGCTGCGCCGCACCGCGGGCCTGGCAGGCCTCGGCCCGGCAGATCCGCACCGCGCTCCGGCCGGCCGGCTCGGACCGGAAGTCGTGGTAGAAGCTCACCACCCCATGCACGTCCGCACGCGAGAGGTTGAGCTCGTCGGCCAACACCGGAATCGCCGCCGACGGGACGCAACCCAGGGCCTGTTGCACAGCGTGGAGGATCGGCATCAGTGCGCCACGGTCGGCGCGATGGGTCGCCGCGATCTCGCGGACCACCGCCTCGACCTCTCCGGTCGCCGGTCTCGTCGTCGGATTCATGAGCTCCTCCACGGGGACACCGCTGCAGTAATGTTCATTGTATACAGTCTACAGTATGTCGAACTCTCTCGTCGAGGAACGCCGTTGCGAAACGATGGATACGCCAGCGGCTTGACACAGAGAGAGATACGCCACATCACCCACTACGCAGATTGCATACGAAAAACGATATGCTCATACCGGGGGCAACCGCTACTCCCACAGGTCTCCGTTCCCAGCGCAGCAACTACTACGAGGTGAACAAGTGATCAACAGGACCGTGCAGCCGTCGACCAGCTCTTCGGGCAATCCGCGAAGAGTGCTGGCCGCGGCGTCCGCACGCCGCTTGACGCGTCCCGCTCCGCTCCGCGAAGGCGTCTACGAGACGTTGCTCGACCTGATCATCAGCGGATCCCTCCCTCCGGGACAGCACCTGATCGAGGGCGAACTCGCCGAAGCCCTCGGCGTCAGCAGGCAGCCCATCCGCGAGGCCCTCCAGCGCCTGCAGACCGACGGCTGGGTCGACCTCCGGCCCGCCCAGGGCGCCTTCGTCCACCAACCGACGCTCGAGGATGCCTGCCAACTGCTGCAGGTGCGTTCGGTACTCGAGACCTATTCCGCACGACTGGCCGCCGAGCACACGACACCGGAACACGTCGAACAGCTGAATGTGTTGCAGCAGGAGGGAATCGACGCGCTTTCCGCCGACGACGCGAAGCGCCTTGTTGCCGCGAACACCGCGCTACACAGCTACATCACCGGGATGTCCAGCAATACGGTGCTGCAGGAACTGATCTCTCAGGTGGAGCGGCGCGTCCGCTGGTACTACACCCCGATCGCCCGGCCCCGAGGCAAGGATGCGTGGACCGAGCACACCCAGCTCATTCAAGCCATCGCGGATGGGGACGCCGAACGAGCGAGCGAGATCATGCGCCGTCACACCGAACGGACCACCGAGTTCTACCGTGAGCAGATTGATTCGGCGGCCACCGGAGACGAGCGCTCCGATTCGGCATGACGGGCATCAGGGTCGGGTGGCCCGAGGGGATTGCACCCTCGGCGCTCCCGCAGATCCCGGCGTGAAAGTCTCCCTTCACCGGGCTCCTGCCGTCTTGATCATCAGCGGATGGGCCACCCAACGCCAGTGGGCGGTACTCGGTGGTGGTGCGTTCCCAGTACTCTCGGGCTTTGCGGCGTGGCCGTAACCGTTTGAACTTCTTGCGGATCCACCGCACCAGGTAAGTGTTGATGCGGGCCAGAAGGTTGGACAACGCCGACGGATAGAACTTCCCGGTTGAGTCGGGCCGGGGCGCGGTGCCGGCCTTGCGGTCAGCCCGTTTCCCCGACCCGCTCGCCGCACCCGGCGTGCGGCTCTCACCGCACCGGGCGCTCCACGTGTCTTACCCGTTGGTCAGCTGCCGGTGACGGCTGCTGCCTCTCTGGTGGTCCATGGGGTCGGAATGTTCCGACCGCGGTAACGGTAGCGGGTCACTTCGACGCTGGCCGCGCCGGTGAAAACGACCCCGTTGCAGGCGAATCTCCACCCCCCGTTTGGGTATGTGGTGGAACCCGGCCACCGGCTGGCGGGTCGCGGTCGAGGCGTTCGTGATGGTGCTGCCCTGCTCACGACACATGTTCGTGCGCCCGGTCATCAAGACCGATCAAACGGCGTGGTGCGCGGCGCATGTGGCGGCGTTCGAGTTCTTCGGCGGCGTCCCCGCGCGCCTGGTGCCCGACAACCTGAAGACCGGTGTCGACAAACCCGACCTGTATGACCCGAAGATCAACAAGGCATACGCCGAACTCGCCGCGCATTACGCGACGCTGGTCGACCCGGCGCGGGCACGGAAACCAAAGGACAAGCCCCGAGTCGAAAGGCAGATGCCATATATCCGCGATTCATTCTGGGCGGGAAGGGAATTCGACTCGGTCGAGCAGATGCAGGACGACGCGATCCGGTGGTGTCTCGAGGTCGCCGGGACACGACACAGTCGGGCGCTGGACGGCGAGGCGCCGGTCGCGGTTTTCGCCGCGATCGAACAATCCGAGCTGATTCCGTTGCCACGCACACCGTTCCAGCTGGCGGTGTGGTCGACCGGAAAGGTCGGCACCGACTGCCAAGATCGCCAAAGCGCTCTACTCGGTGCCGTGGCGGCTGATCGGGCAACAGGTCCACGCCCGCACCTGCGGCGATCTGATGCAGATCGTGCACGAGGGCACCGTCGTGGCCACCCACGTGCTGCGCCTGTCCGGCCGCGGCACCGACTTCGAGCACAGAACGCCGGAGAAGATCGCCTTCCACATGCGCAATCCCACCTGGTGCCGACGCGTCGCCGCCGAGGTCGGCCCGTCCTGCGCCGAGGTGATCGCCGGGTTCATGGAGGTCAACGCGATCGCCCGCCTGCGCAGCGCGCAAGGCGTGCTCGCGCTGCGCCGCGACGTCGGTGACACCCGCCTGGAAGCCGCCTGCGCCCGCGCGCTGACCGTCGGCGACCCCAGAGCTACCGCACCATACAGATCGCGGCCACCCTGTCGCGGCCAACGCCGCTCTGCACGTCTACGTGGTCCTCATGTCCGGCAACACCGTCCTGGCCGATCTCATCGCGTCGGTCGACCGTCGGGTGCGGTGGTGTTCCCTGCCCATCGCGGCGGACCCGCGGGAAGGGCTCGTGGGACGAGCACGCCGAACTCATCAATGCACTCGCCCGCCGGAACGCTCGGCGTGCCGGCGGCCTGATGCGCCGGCACGCCGAGCGCACCAGGAAGAACCACGAACGACGTCAGGAGACGGACGAGGGGGTGGCCTCCTGGGCTAACCCCTCGGCGGCCGCAGTCCCGCGGCGGCCCGGCTGCCGGAAAAGGCCCGCGATCCCGGCTGAGACCAGAGCGCTCGCCGCGGCGAGCCAGTAGGCGCCGGTGTAGCCCCACGCGTCGATGACGCTCGCACCGACGCCGATTCCCACGATCGACCCGAGCAGCTTGGAGCTGTAGATGAGGCCATAGTTGCTGGCGTTGTTGTTCTCACCGAAGTAGTCCGGGGTGATGGACGCGAACAACGGGTAGAAGGCGCCGCCGCCGAATCCCACCAGGAAGGCGAAGATGAGGAACCCGATTTCGCTCTTGCCCTCACCGGCGTAGAGCAGGCCTACCAGTGACAGGGCCGATACCAGCAGCACGATGAGCAGGGTCTGCTTGCGTCCGAACCGGTCGGATAGGGCACCGGTCACCGTGCGACCGGTGCCATTGACGATCGACAGCACACCGGCGGACGACGCCGCGATCAACGGGCCGAAACCGAGTTCCTTGGCGAAGGGAACCATGTAGCTGATGCCGAAGAGCGAGACTCCGGCGCTGAGTCCCAGCGACAGCCACATGAGTGGCAGCATGCCGGTCTTGATGGCCGCCAGTGGCGTGTACTGCCGGACTGCGGGCGGGTTCTTCCGCAGGCTCTCCGCGCCTTTCTCGCTGCTCGCCCACTGCGCAGGGTCGATCTCTGCCGGCCACCAGTTCTTGGGCGGGTCAACAAAAAATATTCCGCACACGGCGCAGACCACCAGCATGTACACGCCGACCGAGTCGAGGACCCAGACATAGGTGTTCGGATGCAGGACGTAGCTGAAGATGAAGATGAATGGCACTGCGCCGTAGGCGAATCCGCCGTTGACGAACCCCGTCTTGGCGCCTCGCCGCTCCGGGTACCACTTACCAACGATGTTGATGCACGTCGCGTAAATCAGGCCTGCGCCGATGCCTCCGCATGCGGAGAAGCCGAGGTAGGCGATGACCAGGCTGCCCTGGGTGATGCTGAAGAAGCCGACCGCCGACAGGACCGCGCCGACCAGCATGGCTACCCTGGCCGAGACGATCCCCTTCTCGCGGAGCTTTCCAGCGGGAAAGGCGACGAGTGCCTGGAAGAAGGCCCAGATGGAAAGCAACCAGAACGTCTGGGACAGGCTCCAGCCGTGCGCCTCCCGTAGGGACTTCGTGGCGGAGCCGTAGCCGTACTCGAAGACACTGACCGCCATCATGGCGGCCCACGGCAGCCACACCATCCACGCTCTTGAACGCCCCAGGATGTCCCGGTCGGTCTCCCCGATCCGGTACACCCTGCCGTTGCTGTCTACTACTTCTCGAAATCTCGGCTGCGCTGCCGCGTTCATCCTGCTCACATCTCCTAACGGTTCCCCTGTAACCCGCAAAGGACGTCGTCGCTAACCGGGCAGGGAAGTCGCCAGGCGCGCCGAAGTACAGGGAAACCAAGTGGGCCAAGGGTCGCGGGATTCGCGATTCCACGACCGGGGCTTACTTGTTGTGAACCCCCTCACTTCCGCTTTCGGTAGTGATCGGGGTCACGAGAGAAACGTATACTACATACAATCAATAATGCAAGATTTAACGATCTTAATTTCCCGGATCTGCAAGCGGCTGAACGGTGTTGGTGCCACGACATGTCCTGTGAGCGCAGCGGTATCGAACGCGGTTTCGGCAAGCACTCCGCGACATCCTCGATCTGCGGGACTCGTTCGCGGTGGCTGTCCGCTCGCCTGGTATCGCGGCTGCCGGGACTAGCTGCCCTGTTGCCTGGTGTAGCCGAGACCCGCCGGGCGGTTCACGAAATCGGACATGGTGGTGCCCGCGGTGCTCGTCGCCAGGATGGCGGTCCAGTACAGCGCCGGGTGAAACCGGTCGACTCTCCGCTGGGTGACCCAGGCTCATCACGAAGAGTCCGATGTACAGCGGCGAGCTCGCGGCGTAGCCGATGTTCAGGGTCTGCGCCAGCAGGTCACCGCCGCTCTCGCCGAGGGTGTCGCGGCGATCTTCATAACCCAGAACAGCAGCGTGACCTGCGGTAATTTCTGCATTGTCCGGGATGTTGGCGGGGCACTTGCGTTGGTGGCCTCGGGATCCTCGCCTAAGGTCTGCCTCATGTTCGGCACGCCGGACGGCCTGGCCGAGGCGTCCTGAAGATTTGCTGAAGTGCGCGTTACCCGGCAGCGACGGGTTTTAGCACAGGACTGTGGCGTAACGGTTTCGGCGGCGCAACGCGAGCACACCGCCATGCACGCCGACGACCTCTACGAACTCATCAGCGACCGCGCCGTCAACGGCAAACCACTCATCCTCACCAGAAATCGAGCCCCCAAAGACTGCTACAACCTGTTCCCCAAGCCCGTCCACTCCGCGGCTGGGTTGCCGGTGCTCGACAACCCAGCTCGCCGAACCATCACGCGCCGCAATCTGAAGAGGATCGTAGACTGTATACACTCAATTTTCCAGGAATGCAGATTTTTATCCGTCCTACGTCAAATCGCGCCGGCGCCGCGGAGTCGCTCGATCTCCTGCGGGGCGTACCCGAGTGCATCGAGCACCTCGTCGGTGTGCTCGCCGAGCAGCGGCGGACGCCGCACCGCGACCGGTGAATCCGACAGCCGCAGCGGGCAGCCGACGGTCTTGAAGCTGCCGCGCTCGGGATGATCGACCTCGATCACCGTGCCGAGTTCCGCCAAGGTGGTGTCCTCGATGAGCTCCTTGGTCGACAGCACCGGGCCGCAGGGGATGCCGTTGGCGTTGAGTCGCTCCAGCACCTCCCACTTGGTCAGCCCGCTGGTCCATTCCTCGATGAGCTCGAAGACCTTGTCCAGTCGGGGCAGCCGGGCCTCGGGGTTGGCCCATTCGGGATCCTCGGCAAGCTCCGGACGACCGATCAGCTCGGTGATCGGCTTCCAGCCGACGGGCTGGACAATGATGTAGACGTAGTCGTTGGGCCCACCTGGCGCGCACTTGACGGCCCAGCCGGGCTGGCCGCCACCGGAGGCGTTGCCCGAGCGCGGCACCTCCTCACCGAATATCTGGTTCGGGTATTCGGCGAGCGGGCCGTGCGCCAGCCGCTGCTGGTCACGCAGCTTGACCCGGCAGAGATTGAGGACGGCGTCCTGCATGGCGACATTGACGCGTTGACCGCGGCCGGTGTGGGTGCGCTGATAGAGGGCGGCGAGAATACCTGCGACGAGATGGATCCCGGTGCCGGAGTCTCCGATCTGCGCCCCGGTCGCGAGGGGCGGCCCGTCCGCGAAACCGGTGGTGCTCATCGCGCCCCCCATTGCCTGCGCCACAACCTCGTAGGCCTTGTAGTCCGCGTACCGACCCGGACCGAACCCCTTGACGGAGGCGTAGATCAGCCGCTCATTGTGCTCCTGCAGCTGCTCCCAGGTGAATCCGAAGCGGTCCATCACGCCGGGGCCGAAGTTCTCAACGAGGATGTCGCTGTCGCGGACCAGCCGAGCGAACACCTCCCTGCCCTCGTCCGTCTTCATGTTCAAGGTTATGCTGCGCTTGTTGCAGTTGAGCATCGTGAAATACAGGCTGTCCGCATCGGGCAGATCACGCAGCTGCTGCCGGGTGACATCGCCACGGCCCGGGACTTCCACCTTGACGACGTCCGCGCCGAGCCAACCTAGGATCTGTGTGGCAGAGGGACCCGACTGGACATGTGTCATATCGAGAACCCGGACTCCCGCGAGTGCGCTGCTCATCGTTTCTTACCTTTCGCCGCGTGGCGCCGTCCCGACCCAGTCGAATCGGCACCACGTATATTCCATATTGTATGCATTGCTGCGAGGAAATTCCGCCCGCGGATCGACAGGCGATCTGGGCGAACCGCTCAGATGTTCACGGCGCGGCTCGCGATGGTCTCGGTCATGCCCAGTCGCTCACCGCGTGAATAGACGTTCATGGACGTCCCCCGGACGAATCCGACCAACGTCAATCCCATCTCCCTGGCCAGGTCCACGGCCAGCGACGAGGGCGCCGACACCGCCGCAAGCAGCGGGATGCCCACCATCACCGCCTTCTGCACCAGTTCGAACGACGCCCGCCCGCTGACCATGAGGGCGGTGCCGGTCAACGGCACACGATCCGTGTCGAGCGCCCACCCGACGACCTTGTCGACCGCGTTGTGCCTGCCGACGTCCTCACGGATGCACAACAGCGCACCGTCGGCCGCAAACAGCCCCGCCGCATGCAACCCGCCGGTGCGATCGAAGACCCGTTGTGCCAGTCGCAGCGTGGCAGGCAGCCCGCTGATGAATTCCGGGGTCACCAGCAGCGGATCCTCGTCGACCGACCATCGACTGGTGGCGCGCACCGCATCGAGACTGGCCTTGCCACACAGACCACACGACGAGGTGGTGTAGAAGTTCCGTTCCACCGATGGATCGGGAGCGGCGACACCCGGAGCGAGCGTCACGTCGACCACGCTGAAGGTGTTGCCGCCGTCCGTGGTCGCGCCTGCGCAGTACCGGATCGCCGCGATTTCGGAGCCCTTCCCGACGACGCCCTCGCTGACGAGAAAGCCGCGTGCGAGGTCGAAGTCGTTCCCGGGCGTTCGCATGGTCACCGCCAGCGGTCGCCCGCCGACCCGAATCTCCAAGGGCTCCTCGGTCGCCAGCGTGTCCGGCCGGGTTGTCAGACTGCCGTCGGTCAGGCGCAGGATGCGGTATCTGCTGGTTATCCGTCCCATATGAAGTCCTCTTCCGGTGTCGGGTCTGCTGCGGCGATGTGCCGAGTCACCGTGCGGCGACCACCCTCCGACGGGCGAGGTGGTCGTCGCGCGTGCCGTGACTGAAATTCAGCCGCGCCACATCCATTCCGGCGTCCACGAGTTCCGCGAGTTGCGCTGCGGTGTCGGTGACAGGTCCCAGTGTGCAAATGATCTTGGTGCGCCGGTTCACAATGGTCCGCCCTGCTCGTTGGTTCTCGGGAGGCCATCGGGGGCGAGCAGGTCGATCGCCGCGTGGATGGTGCGCACGGTCGGGGCGGGTGCGCCGGTGATATCCGCCATCTCCACCACCGCCGCCAAGATGGCGTCGAGTTCCAGTCGCTTGCCCGCCTCGAGGTCCTGCAGCATGGAGGTCTTGTGGTGACCAACGTTCTCCGCACCGCGTAGCCGCTTCTCGATCGAAATGTCCGGTGTGCAACCGACTCTGGCGGCGATGTCGAGGATCTCCCCCATCATCTGCTCCACCAAGTGCCGGGTGCCCGGGTGGCGACAGATCTCGACCATGGTCGCTCTGGTGAGCGCGCTGAGCGGGTTGAACGCGGCATTGCCCATCAGCTTGATCCAGATGTCATTGCGGAGGTCGGCCTCCACCGGGGACTTCAACCCGCCGGCAATCATGGCCTCGCTCAACGCCTTACAGCGCTCGGACAGCTCCCCCGACGGCTCACCGATGGAGAAGCGGGTGCCCTCGAGGTGCCGGATCACGCCGGGCTCCTCGATGACGGTGGCCGGATACACCACACACCCGATGGCTCGCTGCGGCGGCAGCACGGCGCTGGTGGCACCGCCGGGGTCAACGGCCTCGATCCGGCGTCCCCGGTAGGGTCCCGGCAGTTCGTGGAAGTACCACCAGGGAATCCCGTTCTGTGCCGCCACCACCGCCGTGTGCTCGCCGAGCAGCGGTTCCACCAGCGGGCCGCAGGACGGATAGCTGTGCGCCTTGAGCCCGAGGAAAACGTAGTCCACGGCTCCGATCTCCTCCGGGTTATCGGTGGCATGTGGCGTTGCCACGAAATCGCCGCGCGGACTGAGTACCCGGATGCCGCGTTCCCGCATCGCGTGTAGATGCGCGCCGCGTGCGATCAGATGAACTTCGGCACCACCACGGTGCAACGCGGCACCCCAGTAAGCGCCGATTGCTCCAGCGCCGACAACTGCGATCCTCAATGCTGCCCCTTTCGTCATTGCATACAATATACACATAGCAGCCAGCCTGTTTCGGATTTGGCGGAATTCATGGCAAGCTGTCGGATATTGCATACAGTATTCAGTAGACCCACACGTTGGCCGCCTCGGGTATCGACGCCCGACCGCTGAGCGGCACAGTCTCGAGTCCCGTCGGGTCGTCCCATCCACCGGCCGCCCGACGGCGCTGCGGCCGGACGAACGCCGGCCAATCCCACTCGAATCAGGAGAGGAATATGACACTGATCGGAGTCCCCCGAGAGACCGCGGCGGGTGAGCGTCGCGTCGCGTTGGTACCCAAGGTGGTCGAGCGGCTATGCGCCACAGGCCTTTCCATCGTGGTCGAGGCAGGGGCCGGTGCCGCGGCGCTGATCCCCGACCAGCAGTACGAAGAGGCCGGAGCCACCCTCGGCGATCCCTGGCCGAGCGATGTCGTCGTCAAGGTGAACCCACCGACGGACGACGAGATCGACAGAATGCGGCCGGGCGCGAGCGTGATCGGATTCCTGGACTCACGCACCCGCCCCGAAATCGCGGCACGACTGCGGCTGGCCGGCATCACCGGCTTCGCGATGGAGGCCGTGCCGCGAATCTCCCGCGCGCAAGCCATGGATGCGCTCTCCTCACAGGCCAATATCGCCGGCTACCGGGCAGCGCTGCATGCCGCCGACTGCGCGACCCGCTTCTTCCCCATGTTCACCACGGCCGCTGGCACGGTGAAGCCGGCGGCCGTGCTCGTGCTCGGCGTCGGCGTCGCGGGATTGCAGGCGCTGGCCACCGCCAAGCGGCTCGGCGCGCGCACGACCGGCTTCGATGTTCGGCCCGAGGTCGCCGAGCAGGTGCGGTCGCTGGGCGCGCAGTGGCTGGAGCTGGGCGTGCGGGCCGGCGGCGACGGCGGCTACGCGCGCACCCTGACCGCCGCGGAACAGGAGGAGCAACAGCGGCGGCTGACCGACGCGATCTCCGGCTTCGATGTGGTGATCACGACCGCGCTGGTGCCGGGACGTCCGGCGCCGCGGCTGGTCACCGCCGAGGCCGTCCGCCGGATGCGGTCCGGCAGCGTCGTAGTCGATCTGGCTGGGGAGGCGGGCGGCAACTGTGAGCTCACCGTCCCCGGCGAGCGCGTGATACACCACGCCGTCACCATCACCGCGCCGCTGAACCTGCCTGCGACGATGCCCGAGCACGCCAGCGAAATGTACGCGCGCAACGTGGCGGCCCTACTCGAACTCATGCTGGCAGACGGCGCCATAGTGCCGGACTACTCGGACGAGATCATTGCCGACTGCTGCGTGACAACCAACCACAACCTGACGGAGGTCCGATGACCCTGCTGGCCAATGTGGCGATCGTGGTACTGGCCGGCTTCGTCGGCTTCGCGGTGATCTCCAAGGTGCCCAACACGCTGCACACCCCACTCATGTCCGGCACCAATGCCATCCACGGCATCGTGCTGCTGGCAGGCATGATCGTGCTCGGCCTGTCCGCGTCGGGCTTTGTCGACAAGCTACTGCTGGTGGTCGCGATCGCCTTCGGTGCGATCAACGTGGTCGGTGGGTTCCTCGTGACGGATCGGATGCTCGGCATGTTCAAGAAGACGCCGGAACGCCAGCGGGAAAAGACGCCGAGTGCAGACGAGATAAGGAATGGCCAATCATGAGTGAGCTGATCACTGTCCTCTACATCCTCGCGTTCGCACTGTTCATCTACGGCCTCATGGGCTTGACCGCACCCAGGACCGCGGTACGTGGCAATCTGATCGCTGGCGCCGGCATGGTGATCGCGATCGTTGCCACCTTGCTGACGCCCGGCATGTCGAACTGGCTGCTGATCGCGTTCGGCATGATCCTTGGCACCGTGGTCGGCGTGCCGACCGCGAAACGCGTCAAGATGACCGCGATACCGCAGACAGTCGCACTGTTCAACGGCGTGGGCGGCGGCGCGGTTGCCCTGGTGGCCTGGGTGGAGTTCCGCGACAGCCACGGCTACGCGACGGTGGCCGGCTATGTCGGTGTCACATCGTTGTTCGCGGCGATCGTCGGGTCGGTGTCGTTCTGGGGGTCGCTGATCGCATTCGGCAAGCTGCAGGAGTTGCTGCCGGGCAGGCCGCTCGGACTGGGCCGGGCGCAACAACCGCTCAACCTCGTCCTGCTGATCGCCGCCGTCGGGTGCGCGGTCGCCATCGGCCTCGGCAACGGATCCCAACTGCTGATCGTCGGCGTCCTGGTCTTCGCGGCCACGCTCGGGGTGATGGTGGTGCTGCCGATCGGCGGCGCCGATATGCCGGTGGTGATCTCGCTGCTCAACGCACTCACCGGATTGTCAGCCGCGGCAACGGGTTTGGCGTTGGAGAACACCGTGATGATCGTGGCGGGCATGATCGTCGGCGCCTCCGGCACCATCCTGACCAACCTGATGGCGACGGCGATGAACCGGTCGATCCCGGCCATCATCGCGGGTGGGTTCGGCGGGACGGCGGTGGCCACCGGCTCGGGTGGCGGCTCGGCCGATCAGACGATCAGGCAGACCAATTCGGCCGACGCGGCGATTCAACTCGTCTACGCCGAGCGGGTGGTGATCGTGCCCGGTTACGGCATGGCCGTCGCACAGGCCCAGCACGCCGTGCGCGAGATGACCGTCCTGCTCGAGGATCGCGGCGTGACGGTCCAACACGCCATTCATCCGGTGGCCGGGCGCATGCCCGGCCACATGAACGTGCTGCTCGCCGAAGCAGACGTGCCGTTCGAGCAGCTCAAGGAGATGGACGAGATCAACGGCGAGTTCAGCCGGACCGACGTGGCGCTGGTGATCGGCGCGAACGATGTCACCAACCCGGCGGCTCGCTCGAATCCGGCCTCCCCGATCTACGGCATGCCGATCCTCAATGTGGACCAAGCGAAATCCGTCATCGTGTTGAAGCGCTCGATGAATCCGGGATTCGCGGGAATCGAGAATGAGCTCTACTTCGATCCGCGGACCGCGATGCTGTTCGGCGACGCCAAAGCCGCCGTCGCCGAGATCACCCAGGAGCTGAAGGCGCTGTAGGTTGCTGTGCCGCGTGCGAACGGCCCCGCCTGTTCGCACGCGGCGGCGACCGTCAGCGCGTGGGCTGGGTCAGGCCCTGTTCGAGTTCGGCCAGTTTGGCGCGCAACGCCCGCTCGGCGTTACGACGGTCGCTCACCTCGCGGATGATCGCCGAGATTCCGATGATCCGATCGGCATCGTCGCGCAGCAAGGCCACGCTGAACTCGATCGACAGCCGACGGCCGTCCCGGTGCGTGGCAGGCACCTGCAACAGCGTGTCTCCATAGCGGGTGTGTCCAGTGGCCATCGTCTGCCGGTAGCCACGCCCGTGCCGCTCCCGTAACTTCTCCGGGATGATCAGGTCGAGACTGCGGCCGAGCGCCTCGGCCGCCGGGTACCCGAACATGCGTTCTGCGGCCCGATTCCACAGCCGAATGGCCCCCTCAGGATCGGTCACTACGATGGCCTCGGGCGCCTCACGTACGACCGCCCTGGCAACCCAGGTCTCGTCGACCTCACTCACAATGCTTCCCCTTTCACCAAGTAGCGTATATTGAATACAATAGACGAAGGAGGTGCTATGGAACTACGCCAGCTGGAGTACTTCGTCGCATTGGCCAGAGCGCAACACTTCGCACGCGCGGCCGAGGCCTGCTACGTGTCACAGCCCGCGCTCTCGACGGCGATCGCCAAACTGGAACGGGAACTCAACGTCACACTGATCAATCGCGGCCGGACCTTCGAGGGGCTCACCGCGGAAGGCGAACGGCTCTCCATCTCGGCCAACCGCATCCTCGCCGAACATGATGCGTTCAAAGACGAGGTGGCCGCGATGCGCTCCGGCATCACCGGCACGCTGCGGCTCGGGACCGGCCCCACCGTGTCGACGACGACCGCGCTTCCGGTGGCCGAATTCTGTGCCATGCACCCGCTGGCCAAGGTGCAGGTGTGCTCGCGACTGTCGTCCGCGGAATTACGCAGGCGGCTGCGCGGATTCGAGTTGGATGCCGCCATCGCGCACTTCGGTCCCGAGGACCACGAAGGTCTCGAGGTGGTGCCGCTGTACGAGGAACGGTACGTGCTGCTGGTGTCGGGCGAGCTGCTCGTGCCCGCGACCCGAGCCATCGCCTGGGCCGATGCGGGCCGGCTGCCGCTGGCGCTGCTCGCGCCGGAGATGAAGTTCCGCCAGTTCATCGATAAGGCGTTCGCGAGCAGCGGCGTCATGGCCGCCCCCCAGATCGAAACAGATTCCGTCGCTTCCCTTTACGCGCACGTGGCCACGGGGGCATGGGCGAGCGTCGTCCCGGATACCTGGCTACGCGTCATGCCGGTGCCCGAAGGGACGCGAGCCGTTCGCCTGATCGAGCCGGAGACCACGGCGCAGATTTCGGTAGCGATCCATGCGGGCACGCCCGGTTCGGTGGCCGCAAGGGCGTTCCTCAATGTGGCGGCGGGTCTGTCGCTGGACACCTTCTTCGCGCCGCGCGCCGGGATCTCGCGGTCGCCCGTTGATAAACCGCGTTTATGAACTGGTTGGCGAACGATCTTGGACGAGTCGATAGAAGACGTGAAAAGTAAAGAAAAGCAAAACAGCACAGGCAATTGATGGCAGAGCTGCCAGGGAGGAGCCCGACAATGACCGACGCTTCCAGTGAGGGGCCGGTGGCCGTCGGGGCGGCCGATCCGCACGCCCTCACCGACGGGATACACCTCGTCGTTGATGCGCTCTTGCGCAACGACATTCGGACCATATACGGCGTACCCGGCATCCCGATCACCGATGTAGCGCGCGTCGCACAGACATCGGGAATCCGTTTCGTCAGCTTTCGGCACGAGAGCGCGGCCGGGCACGCGGCGGCCGCCGCCGGGTTCCTGACGCAGCGGCCGGGCATCTGCCTGACGGTCTCGGCTCCCGGCTTCCTCAACGGACTGGTGGCGCTCGCCAACGCCACCACCAACTGTTTTCCGATGGTCCAGATCTCCGGGTCCAGCGAGCGCGACCTCGTCGATCTGCAGCGCGGCGATTACGAGGAGATGGACCAGCTGGCGGCGGCCAAGCCGTTCGTCAAGGCGGCCTACCGGGTGCACCGGGCCGAGGACATCGGTCGCGGCGTGGCCCGCGCGATCCGCAGCGCGATATCCGGCCGCCCCGGCGGGGTGTACCTCGACATCCCCGCCGCTGTACTCGGCGAAGTCATCGCTGCGGACAAGGGCGCGGCGTCGTTGTGGCGTCTGGTCGATCCGGCGCCTCGCCAACTGCCCGAGCCTGCGGCCGTCGACCGTGCGATCGACCTGCTCGCGGCCGCCGAACGGCCCTTGATCGTGCTCGGCAAGGGCGCTGCGTACGCCCGCGCGGACGAGCGGATCCGGGAGTTCATCGAGTCCACCGGCGTGCCGTATGTGCCCATGTCGATGGCGAAAGGTCTGCTGCCCGACGATCACCCGCAGTCGGCGGCCACCGCCCGGTCGCTCGCCCTGCGCGGGGCCGATGTCGTCATGCTCGTCGGTGCGCGGCTCAACTGGCTGCTCGGACACGGTGAGGCGCCGCAGTGGAACGCCGACGCCACATTCATCCAGATCGACATCGCGGCCAATGAAATGGACAGTAACCAACCTATCGCGGCGCCGCTGGTCGGCGATATCGGATCGGTGATGGACGCCCTCGTCGAGCGGAGCAAGCCCGGACAGATTACGGTCCCCGCACAGTGGCGAGAGGAGCTCTCCGCCCGCTCGATACAGAATGCCGCCAAAATGGCCGCCCGCTTGGCGGCGGCCGAGGCCGCGCAGCCGATGAAGTTCCTCGGCGCGTTGCAGGCTATACGCGATGTCCTGAAGGACAACCCTCAGGTCTATGTCGTCAACGAGGGTGCGAACGCACTCGACCTGGCGCGCAACACAATTGGCATGCAGGTTCCTCGGCACCGATTGGACTGCGGCACCTGGGGTGTCATGGGCATCGGTATGGGTTACGCGATTGCCGCCGCAGTCGAGACCGGCGACCCGGTCGTCGCCATCGAAGGCGACAGCGCGTTCGGGTTCAGCGGGATGGAGATCGAGACGATCTGCCGCTACCACCTGCCCATCGTCACCGTCATCCTCAACAACGGCGGCGTGTACCGCGGCGACGATCCCTCCCCCTCCAAGGATCCGGCACCGACCGCGCTGCGGGCGCGGCACGAGTTCTTGATCGCGGCATTCGGCGGAAAGGGTTACCGCGCAACGACTCCCAGTGAGGTCGCCACGGCGCTGCGGGAGGCTCTCGCCGCGCGGGTGCCCGCGCTGATCGACTGCGTGATCGATCCCGCGGACGGCACCGAGAGCGGCAATATCGCCCACCTCAATCCCAAGGGCATCACGGTCCAGCAGTGACCTGCCGCCCGACCGAACCACACGATTCGACAACACAGCAACCGATAGAAGAAAGGGCGTCATGACCGAACTGCCACTGTCCGGGATCAAAGTCATCGACTTCACCGGTGTCCAAGCCGGCCCGGCATGTACCCAACTACTCGCCTGGTTCGGAGCCGACGTACTCAAGGTCGAGCGCACCGCCGGCGGCGACGTGACACGTAATCAATTGCGCGACATCCCCGAACTCGACGCGCTTTATTTCACCATGTTGAACAGCAACAAGCGCTCACTGGCGATCAACACCAAAACTCCCGAGGGCCTGGAAGTCATGGAGAAACTGATCCGTGACTCCGACGTGCTCGTCGAGAATTTCGCCCCGGGCGCCATGGATCGCATGGGTCTGTCGTGGGACCAGATTCAGCAGTGGAACCCGCGACTGATCCTCGGCTCGGTCAAAGGTTTCAACGACGACTCGTCGTGGTCGGACCTCAAGGTCTACGAGAACGTGGCGCAGTGCGCCGGCGGTGGCGCCTCGACGACCGGTTTCTGGGACGGCCCGCCCACCGTCAGCGGCGCGGCGCTCGGTGACAGCAACACCGGCATGCATCTGCTGATCGGCATCTTGACCGCCATCATCGACCGTGGGAAGACCGGCAAGGGACAGAAGGTCGCGGTGTCGATGCAGGACGCTGTGCTCAACCTCTGCCGGGTCAAACTGCGCGACCAGCAGCGCCTCGACCGGATCGGCTATCTCGAGGAGTACCCGCAGTATCCGAACGGCGAGTTCACCGACGCGGTGCCCCGTGGTGGCAACGCGGGCGGCGGCGGCCAGCCGGGCTGGGTGCTCAAATGCAAGGGGTGGGAGACCGACCCCAACGCGTATATCTATTTCACGATCCAGGAGCAGAACTGGGCCCGTACAGCCGAGGTCATCGGCCGTCCCGAATGGGCAACCGACCCGGAGTACGCGACCGCCAGGGCCCGTCAATCGAAGATCTTCGACATTTTCGCCGAGATCGAGAAATGGCTGGCAGAAAAAACCAAGTACGAGGCTGTCGAAGTCCTGCGCCAATTCGAGGTGCCGTGCGCGCCCGTACTCAGCATGAAAGAACTCGCCGAAGACCCGGACCTCCGCAAGAGCGGAACCATCGTCGAGGTCGAACAGCAGGGCCGCGGGACATACCTGACCGTCGGGAGCCCGATCAAGTTCTCCGGCTTCAAACCCGACATCAAGGGGGCGCCGCTGCTGGGAGAGCACACCGACGAGGTCCTCGCCTCGCTCGGCTACGGTGCGGAGACCATCGCCTCGATGCGCGAAGGCCACGTCGTTTCCTGACCGAAACCCCGAGCGGATCGCCACCGCGCCGATCCGCCTACAACACGGGTGACCAGCATCAACCCTGCCCTGACGAACAAAAGGACAACCACCTCCGGGCCCGCGGAACCCGGCAGCCGACCCGCTGAACGATGCTTGAAGCGGCTCTGATATGTCGGCCGGTTTGTCAAGTGGCAGGTGAAAGCGGTCCCGGTAACGTCAGTTACCGGGACCGCTTTCGGTGTTGGTCGAGCGGTCCGCCTAGGGGGTTCGTGTCGTTGTTCGCGACGCGTGGTCAGACTGATATGCGCGGGTTGGTTACCGCAGGACGATCTGACGAGCCATCCATTTAGTTAGTTCTTCGTCGGGATCCGCTGAGGCGTCGCCTCACTGCAGACGTGCGGACTTTATCTGAGCCGCCAAGTCAGCGAGTTGCGCCTGTTCTCAGCCTTCCGCAGCCAACTGCCCGCAAGCCGCAGCGATCTCCTGACCACGAGTATCACGCACCGTACACGACACACCCTGCGCCTCGACCCGCCGAACAAACTCACGCTCAACAGGTTTCGGACTCGCATCCCACTTACTACCCGGCGTCGGATTCAACGGAATCAGATTCACATGCACCCGCGAACCCAGCGCCTTGTGCAACTTCGCCCCCAGCAGGTCCGCACGCCAAGGGTGATCATTCACATCACGAATCAGCGCGTACTCGATCGACACACGGCGCCCGGTCTTGTCAGCGTAATAACGTGCGGCATCCAGAACCTCGGCCACCGGCCAACGATTGTTCACCGGCACCAGAGTGTCACGCAACTCATCATCCGGAGTATGCAACGACACCGCCAATGTCACCGACAAACCCTCATCGGCAAGCTTACGAATCGCGGGAGCCAAACCGACCGTCGAAACGACTACGTTGCGCTGCGAAATACCAAACCCATCCGGCGACGGTGATGTAATACGACGAACCGCCGAAACTACGCGGCGGTAGTTCGCAAGAGGTTCGCCGATCACCACCCTTTTACAACACAGCGACCAGCCCTACGCGGACTCACCCCACTCAGACGCCCACCTACCAACAATGATACTATCGCATGCGATAGTATCATCTGCGAAAGTATCTGACCGTCGAGTGTAGGAGGGCACGACTTGGTCGACTTCATCGGACGACAACGTGAACTGAACGCACTCGGAGCCGCACTAGCCGGAGTGCAGGCGGAAATCGGAACGGCGCGGCCGGGACGCTGCCTGATCATGCGCGGGCGACGCAGGATCGGCAAATCTGCATTGGTAGAGGAGTTCGTGCATCAGAGCCTAGTGCCGAATGCCTTCTATACCAGCGAGATCGGCTTCGGCACCGATCCACTGGCTGAGTTCATCGACGCCGTGCGCGACTCCTCGCTGCCCGATGCAGGTATCTTCGCCGAAGCCCTACCCGGCAACTGGACAGCCGCGTTCCGCCAGCTCGCAAGCATCCTGCCCGAGGACCGGCCAAGTGTCGTGGTGCTCGATGAACTGCCCTACCTCATGGACCCCGCCGGAGCGTTCGAGAGTGTCTTGCAGCGAGCGTGGGACCGCGAGCTATCACGCAAACCGGTATTGCTGATCCTCATCGGTTCCGACCTCGCCATGATGCACGCACTCACATCATACGGCCGCCCATTTCACCAGCGCGGCACCGAAATGCGGCTCGGCCCCCTGAACCCGGCCGACGTTGCCACGATGACCGGCCTGGATTCCGCGTCGGCATTCGACGCAACACTGGTGACGGGAGGGCTTCCTATCATCTGCGCGCGCTGGCGCCCGGACGAGGATATGCCCGCATTCCTTACCCGAGAATTGGCAGATCCGGTGAGCCCACTGGTCGTCTCGGCTCAACTGTCGCTCGCCGCCGAGTTCCCGGATCAAACCCAGGCCCGCCAGGTCCTAGCCGCGATCGGCAGTGGCGAACGTACCTTCACCAATATCGCCCGGGCAGCTGGCGGAATCGCGCACTCCACCCTGTCACGCGCCACGGAACTACTAACCGAGAAGGGCATCGTCGCCGCGGAACTGCCGATCAGCCTCACACCGTCCAAGGAACGCCGGTACCGGATCACCGACCCATACCTACGCTTCTGGCTGACCTTCCTCGGCCCGCACCTCGCCGAATTGGACCGTATGCGCTCGGATCTCACACGCGAACGAATTCACCGTGGATGGACCAGCTGGCGCGGACGCGCCGTGGAACCGCTGGTCCGGGAATCACTGGCACGCTTGTTGCCCGCACAGGGCATTCCGGCCGTCCCCGCGATCGGCGGCTACTGGACCCGCAGCAACGACGTGGAAATCGACATCGTCGGCGCAGACCGCGAACCCATCGCGCACGAACTGGCCTTCCTCGGATCCATCAAATGGCTGGAAAACTCGCCCTTCGACAACCACGACCTGACCACACTCCAGCGCCACCGCCACCGAGTTACCGACGACCCGGTCCCTCTGATCGCCGTCACCCGGTCCGGAGCGACAACTGAACACCTCGACGCCGTATTTACCCCCGCGGACCTACTCGAAGGATGGTAGTCACCGAAGTAGCATTCGAGGCCTGTGCGGCGCCCACTGAAATGCCAGTGGTGATCGTGTAGCTGCTCGCAACACATTGACAGCCGTATCGCTGCTGGTCGGAAAATCTTGATCACTCGGGTGCGATCCACCCCGCAGGAGGCTCCGTGGATCCAAAGTCGGGATGGCCAGCCAGATCGGAGAAGTATCGATGTTTCGACCACGCCGCGCGGTTTCCGATCACGATAAGGCGCCGACGGGCACGGCTGACCGCGACATTGAGGAGGTTGGGGGACGCTGACGCCCAGTCGCGAGATCCGCGCTGTTTGTCCCTGGTCCCCAGGACGAGGATGACGGTGTCGGCTTCCTTGCCTTGGGTAGTGTGGACGGTCCCTACCCGGCTGTTGGGTAACCGACCCCTGGTGACCCTCAGTAGACCTGATTTGACCTCACGGATGGACTAATGACGAAAACGCCTCGAGCCATCCGAGAGCGCAGCTCAGCTTCCAGCGGATCGTCCTGCTCGGTGTCTTCCCGCTGCGTCGCCCAATCGGGCGGGACGTCGGCGGCGAGTTCCTCGCGGAGACGGCCGCGCAGCCGCGCCTCGATCAGGTCAAGTGACTTTGCCAGGACACGACCCTCCGCTGGGATCCACTTGTCCTGCGCCTCGGCAGATTGAACATCCATCCAGGCGTTCTTGGTGACGAGGGGATACGGGGCCCGTTTCCAGTGCCGAACACCATCATGCCGTCGTAGGCGACGGTGTTGCTGACCTCGAACATCGGGCCGTCGCATCGCCGATGAACTCGTAGCGGCGATCCTACCCAGACCGGTTCGCTGCCCTGGCTCGGCAACATAGTGCCGAAAATGGTGAGCCGATCTGCGAGGCATTGAACCGAGGTGCGGCCGGGGGCCCACTCGGTAGAGACCGAAAAGTGTCGACCGAGGCGTTGCTGGGCGGTCCACGGAAGAGTGACTACGGGCTCGAGCTGGAGCGGGTCACCGACCACCACGGCGCGACGTGCCCGCCAAATTGCTCCGACGACCTGCTGTGGCGCGGCTTGGCCGGCCTCATCTACGAACAGCCATCCCAATGATTCGACTTCCAGGCCGCGGAACATCCGACCGAGGGACGCGAAGGTCGTGGATACGACGGGCACGATGAGGAAAAGGAGCTGCCATACTGCCTGAATCTGGTGCGGCTTCATGTCTTTGGCAGGACCGCCGCTGATCACATCGATGGCCGAAAGCATGCTGGTGCGTATGAGCCTGGGCTCGGCAGCGAGCAGCGCCCGATGGAGGTCGAGGGCCGCCAGGAAGAGTTTGCTGCGTGCCGCGGCGTATTCCTCGTCCATCCATGGTGCCGATAGTTCCCGTGTCTCAGCAGCCGACCGATCGTCCGGGGCAGCGTCCCACTCGGCTCCGGGGACGGCGGATCCCCACTGGATGCGCGCCTGCTCCAGGGTCTGCAGGTCGGTGGCTCGATTGTTCTGCTCTTGTACCAACCGGCTGTGCGCCCGAGGCGTTCGGCCACCCAGCGGACCACCGCGGCGAGAGCGCGGATGTCCAGCGGCGTCGTGCCCAGCACCGGCGCAGCTGTCTCATCAGCATCTGCGGCCGGGGTCGTTCCCGAGATCTTGTCGACTACAGCCTGTTTGGCTTTGTCGACGGCGGCGGTAGCGGCCGCCTCGGCGGTTTTGTTGATAGCGCCCGCGACCACGGGGCCGAGAACAGGGCCGAGCGCTGTTGAGGCGGTTGTCGCAAGGGCTCCGATCCCGCCGGTGGCGGCACCCAGGACGATAATTGCTGTTCAACCCTTCTCGTGCAGTAAACCTGCGCCGACGAAGGACCGATTCCCAGTACCCACGTTACGAAGAGACCGCCCAACCGGTGACACTGCCCCTGTTAGCGGTTCCTTGATATGCCAGAAACCCTGCGACACCAATCTTTCACATCCCCACCTGACTGACCGCCAACCCTGCGCTGGGACCGTGGCCGAGGCCCCGGAATGCAGCAGACCGTCCGCCAGAACCGATCGATCGAAGGTCGCCGGCCTGGGTATGTGGGGGTTCGAATCAGGGTGTTCATGATTCGAGAAGGATGAAATCCACTACAGAGCAACCCCTTTCATGTCAATCTGCGTCCGTAGCTGGATTTGACCCGACGCAATCGCCTATCCATATAAAGCGGCGAACGTCGAATGGTCGATTGTGAACCAGAGTCGTGGTATTCGAGTAGCGGGGGGCAGCTACGAATCCCGGTCCTCCGCGGCCAGCTGCCCGCACGCAGCGGCGATTTCCTGACCACGGGTATCCCGCACGGTGCACGGCACACCCTGTGCCACCACCCGCCGAACGAACTCCCGCTCAACGGGTTTCGGGGAGGCATCCCACTTCGACCCCGGAGTCGGGTTCAGCGGGATCAGATTCACGTGCACTCGGGAGCCGAGGGCCTTGTGCAGCTTGGAGCCAAGCAGGTCCGCACGCCACGGATGATCGTTGATATCCCGAATCAACGCATACTCGATCGACACACGACGACCCGACTTATCCGCGTAATACCTTGCCGCATCAAGAACCTCGGCCACCGACCACCGACTGTTCACCGGCACCAACGTATCCCGCAGCTCATCATCCGGAGTGTGCAGCGACACAGCCAAAGTCACCGACAACCCCGTGTCGGCCAGCTTCCGGATCGCCGGCGCCAATCCCACCGTCGACACCACCACATTCCGCTGCGAAATTCCGAACCCATCCGGCGAGGGCGACGTAATCCGTTGCACCGCAGCAAGAACCCGCTTGAAGTTGGCCAATGGTTCGCCCATGCCCATGAACACGATGTTGGACAGGCGGCCCGGTCCGCCCGCGACATCGCCGTCGCGCATGGCCGCGGCCGCGGCGCGTACCTGGTCGACGATCTCGGCGGTGGACAGGTTGCGGTTCAGGCCGCCCTGGCCGGTCGCACAGAACGGGCACGCCATGCCACAGCCGGCCTGGCTGGAGATGCACAGCGTCGCACGATCCGGATAGCGCATGAGCACGCTCTCCAGCAGGGTGCCATCCCCCGCGCGCCACAGGGTCTTGCGCGTCTGGCCACCGTCGCACGCGACGTGCTTGACCACCGACATCAGCGGCGGGAACAGCGCCGCGCCGATCTTCTCGCGCACCGGGGCCGGCAGATCCGTCATCTGTTCCGGGTCGGCCTGCAGCCGCCCGTAATACTGCCTGGCGATCTGGTCCGCCCGGAACTTCGGTAGTCCCAGCTCCTCGATTGCCGCGCGACGCCCGTCGCCATCTAGGTCTGCGAGGTGCCGCGGCGGCATACCACGGCGCGGAGCATCGAAGACAAGCGGCAGGGAGACAGTCATAGTTTCTCCAGTGTCCCATCCCGCGTGGCCGCTGCCGCCCGAAGGTGACCATCACGACGCCCGACGCGACGAACGTCACGTTCACCCGACCAGTCGGCGGCGTTCGGCAGCCGCGGCGAGATGCGGTCCCCGTAGAAACGCGTGCGCGGACCATAGCCATCGGCAATGATCGGACCATGAGCAGCCACGCTGAGTCGTCGCCCGAGCCACAGCTCGGTCGGCCGACAGAACCTGCTGTCCCTCCCACACCGCCCGACGTATCGAAAACCCTGGAGAAGTCGCGGACCGGCTACACCTGGATCGGTCTCATCGCCGCGGCACTGATCGGCATCGTGGTGCTGATCTTCATCCTGCAGAACCTCGAAGGGCAACAGGTGCATCTGCTGTTCTGGAGCTTCTCGCTGCCGGTCGGAATCTTGGTGCTGCTGTCGGTGATCGCGGGCGCCCTGGTGATGGCGCTGGTCGGCGGCGTCCGCATCGTCCAGCTGCGCCGCGCCGTTAAACGCTAGGCAGATCAGAGCAGAGTGCTCAGCACCAGCCAGGAGACGAAGGCGCTGGGCAGCATCGAATCGAGGCGGTCCATGATGCCGCCGTGGCCAGGCAGCAGTGTGCCCATGTCTTTGATGCCCAGTTCCCGCTTGATCTGGGATTCGATGAGGTCGCCGACGGTCGCCACCAGCACAAGACCGACGCCGAGCACCACGCCGATCATCGAATTTGCGTCCAGCAGTAGGGTCACTGTCAGCAGGCCGCCGATGACGCTGAATACCAGCGAGCCGCCGAAGCCTTCCCACGACTTCTTCGGGCTGATCGACGGCACCATCGGATGGCGGCCGAACAGCACGCCCGCCACATAACCGCCGACATCCGAGCAGACCACCAAGATCATGAACGTCAGCACCCGCAGGTTGCCGTCCGGCTCGAGCAGCAGCAACGTCGCGAAGGATGCCAGCAGCGGAATCCAGGCCAGGGTGAAGACCGCGATCGCGGTGTCGCGCAAGAAGTTTCGTGGTGCGGTCTGCAGGCCGTGATCGAAGAGGCGCCACACCATGCAGATCAGCGCGGTGGCGGCGAAGGCGCCCGCGACACCGTTGGCGCCCCAGGGCCAGCCGAGCCAGAATACCGCTTGACCACCGACGATGAGCGGAATTCTCGGAACCAGGACATCGGCCTCACGCAGCCGCTTGGCGACCTCCCAGGTGGCCAAGCCGACACTGGCCGCCGCCACCCCGATGAACACCTTCGGCACGAACAGCAGAATGGCGATCAGCGACAGGCCGAGGCCGAATCCGACGGCCAGTGCGGCGGGCAGATTCCGGCCCGCACGCGATCCGGATGCCGCGGGGGCGGGCACCACCGGTTCGGCTTCGTGGACAGCCGTAGCTTCGCCGGCATATTCGGCGACCGCGGGGTCACCCTCGGTCTCGGCATCGCTCGTGCGCTCGTCCGACGCATCAGGTATGCCGTTGTCCGGCAACGGCTCCTGGGCCGCACCGGTCGCGGCGCCGTTCTCGGCCACGATTGTCCCGTCGCTCACTCGTCGTTCCGTTTCCCCCGCCCGGGCGGGCCTCTTCCCCCGCCCGGGGGCCTCGGATCTGGCGTCAGACCTCGAGCAGTTCAGATTCCTTGTGCTTGACCAGCTCGTCGATCTGGCCGACGTATTTCGCGGTGGTCTTGTCGAGCTCCTTTTCGGCGCGCCCGACCTCGTCCTCACCCGCTTCGCCATCTTTCTGGATGCGCGACAGTTCGTCCATGGCCTTGCGGCGGACGTTGCGAATCGAGACCTTGGCGTCCTCACCTTTGCTCTTGGCCTGCTTCACCAGTTCCCGGCGGCGCTCCTCGGTGAGCTGCGGGATGGAGATGCGGATGATGTCGCCATTGTTGGTCGGGTTCACCCCGAGATCGGAATTGCGAATCGCGGTCTCGATCGGGCCCATCTGCGCCTGCTCGTAGGGCTTGATCACCACCATCCGCGGCTCCGGCACGGAGATACTCGACATCTGGGTGATCGGGGTCAGCGAACCGTAGTAGTCGACGACGATCCGGGAGAACATGCCCGGATTCGCGCGTCCGGTCCGAATGGATCCGAGATCGTCTTTCGCAACCGAGACGGCCTTCTCCATTTTCTCCTCGGCATCGAAGAGCGCTTCATCAATCACGACCGTTTCCTCCACAGCGTCGTCAGCATCATTATCCGCGGGTCGCGGGGTCAGGACCGAACCAATGTGCCGATCTTCTCACCGGCGACCGCCCGGGCAATATTGCCCTTCGTCAACAAATTGAACACCAGGATGGGCATCTGGTTGTCCATACACAAGCTGAATGCCGTCGCATCGGCGACCTTCAGGTCACGCTCGATGACCTCTTTGTGAGTGATCTCGGTGTACATTGTCGCGCTCTCGTCCACCCGCGGGTCGGCGGTGAATACGCCGTCGACCGCCTTGGCCATCAGCACCACCTCGGCGCCGATCTCCAAAGCGCGCTGGGCGGCGGTGGTGTCGGTGGAGAAGTAGGGCATGCCCATCCCGGCGCCGAAGATGACCACGCGGCCTTTCTCCAGGTGCCGTTTGGCGCGCAGCGGCAGGTACGGCTCGGCGACCTGGCCCATGGTGATGGCGGTCTGCACCCGGGTGTCCACACCCTGCTGCTGCAAAAAGTCTTGCAGCGCAAGGCTGTTCATCACGGTGCCGAGCATGCCCATGTAGTCGGAGCGGGCCCGTTCCATGCCACGTTCCTCGAGTTCGGCGCCGCGGAAGAAGTTGCCGCCGCCGATGACCACGGCCACCTGCACACCGCTGGCGACCACCTCGGCGATCTGCTCGGCGACCGCCTGCACGACATCCGGGTCGAGCCCGACCCGGCCGCCGCCGAACATCTCCCCACCTAGTTTGAGAAGCACCCGGCGATATCCTGGGCGGTCGATCCCCGGGTCCGTCATGGGTGTGCTTCTCCTTCGGCGGCGGGTTCGGTTCTTCGGCAGGCAGGTCGGCAGGATAGCAACGTCGAGCGCCCCTATCCTGCCTTATTCGGATTCCGTGGTGATATAAGGCCCCCTCGGAACGGGCCGGGACAGCCGAAACCCCTCGCACGCCGTTGGCAGCACGAGGGGTTTCGAATCGATATCAGGCCTGACCGACCTCGAAGCGGGCGAAGCGGGTCACGGTGACACCGGCTTCGTCCAGCAGGGCCTTCACGGTCTTCTTCGAGTCGGTGACCGACGACTGCTCGAGCAGCACGACGTCTTTGAAGAAGCCGTTGACGCGGCCCTCGGTGATCTTCGGCAGCGCGGCGTCCGGCTTGCCCTCTTCGCGAGCGGTCTGCTCGGCGATTCGACGCTCGTTCTCCACGACGTCGGCCGGAACCTCGTCGCGGGTCAGGTACTTGGCCTTGAGCGCGGCGACCTGCATGCCTACGCCACGCGCGGCATCGGCCGCGGTGTCACCCTCGCCGGTGTACTCGACCAGCACGCCGACGGCCGGCGGCAAGTCCGAGGCACGCTTGTGCAGGTAGGTGGCGACCTGGCCGTCGAAGGCGACGACGCGACGCAGCTCGAGCTTCTCGCCGATCTTGGCGGCCATCGCCTGCACGGTGTCGTCGACGGTCGAGCCGTCCAGGGCCAGCGCCTTGAGCGTGTCCAGGTCGGCAGGCTTGGTTGCCGCGGCGGCGGTCACGATCTGGTCGGCGAGCGCCTGGAACTCGGCGTTCTTGGCGACGAAGTCGGTCTCGGAGTTGATCTCGACCATCACGCCGCCCTTGGCGGCGACCAAGCCCTCGGCGGTGGTGCGCTCGGCGCGCTTGCCCACATCCTTGGCGCCCTTGATGCGCAGCACCTCGACGGCCTTGTCGAAATCACCCTCAGTCTCGACCAGCGCGTTCTTGCAGTCCATCATCCCGGAGCCGGTGAGCTCCCGCAGCCGCTTCACATCAGCGGTGGTGTAGTTCGCCATCGGTGGCGATCCTCCTGTGTGTTGTCATGGGTGGTGAGACCACCTTGCCGACCTCTCCTACCCAGGAGAGGCCGGCAAGGTGAACAAAAGCCGTCGAGAAGATCAGAAGTCGGCCGGTGTGGTGGCCGGCGGGACCTCGGCGATCTCGGCCTCGGCTGCGGTCTCGACCGGGGCTTCGGCCTCGGCAGCGGCGGGGGCGGCCTGCGCGAGCAGCTCCTGCTCCCACTCGGCGAGGGGCTCGCCCGCGCCGGCTTCCGGCTTGTCGTCACCGGAGGAGACACCGGCTCGCGCCTGCACGCCCTCGGCCACCGCGGACGCGACGACCTTGGTCAGCAGAGCGGCGGAACGGATCGCGTCGTCGTTACCCGGGATCGGGTAGTCGACCAGGTCGGGGTCGCAGTTGGTGTCCAGGATCGCGATGACCGGAATGTTCAGCTTGCGCGCCTCGCCGACGGCGATGTGCTCCTTGTTGGTGTCGACGACCCAGATGGCCGAGGGCACCTTGGCCATATCGCGGATACCACCGAGGGTGCGCTCGAGCTTGTTCATCTCACGCGTGAGCATGAGGATTTCCTTCTTGGTGCGACCCTCGAAGCCACCGGTCTGCTCCATGGCCTCGAGCTCCTTGAGGCGCTGCAGGCGCTTGTGCACGGTGGAGAAGTTGGTGAGCATGCCGCCCAGCCAGCGCTGGTTGACGTAGGGCATCCCGACGCGAGTCGCCTCGGCCGCGATCGACTCCTGGGCCTGCTTCTTGGTGCCGACGAAGAGAACGGTGCCACCGTGGGCGACGGTCTCCTTGACGAACTCGTAGGCCTTGTCGATGTAGGTCAGTGTCTGCTGCAGGTCGATGATGTAGATGCCGTTGCGGTCGGTGAAGATGAACCGCTTCATCTTCGGGTTCCAGCGTCGAGTCTGGTGTCCGAAGTGTGCGCCGCTGTCGAGCAGCTGCTTCATAGTTACGACAGCCATAGCCCTCGTATCCTCTTTCATTGCCGGTTGACGCAGCAGATCGGCGATCTACTGCCCTGGCGCCTCCGAATCGTCGGACCCGACCGATGAGATCAGGACCAGCCGACGATTCCCTGCTCTGCACATGCACTGCCGCGAACGAGCGCTCTCTCGAACTGAGGCTCTATCCGAACAGCGCCATCACGAACAAGCACGGGTGGCGCGCGAAGTCGGTCCATGCACGCATAGACCGCTCGACCAGTCTACGGGCTGGAGGCCCTACCTCCTAAATCGACCTGGAAGGAACGGCCGCACAGACCGATACGCAGGTGAAATGGGCGGTGTCCACAGTCGTGGATGTTGTCCACAATCGGCGGATCGGGGATACCGCGGCCGCGCCGCTCGGATGACGGTGGACACATGAACCGCATAAGCACCTTCATCACGATGCTCATTCCGCTGTTGTTCGCGGGCTCCCTGGTCATGACGCCGAGCGCGACGGCCGCTCCGCCCGAAACTTCCGGGTCTGCCATGGCTGCCTCGCTGGATACCTTCGGTCCTGCGCCGGACTTTCCATTCCCCCCCGATCTCGCGCACCTCACGTCGCTCCTGCTCGAGTCGGTCCTCGCGGCGTGGCCCGGTTCAGCAGGTGTGTTGCCGTCCCCTGCCGGAGACTTCGCACGGGTGCCGGGCCTCCTGCGGCTCACCGCGGACCCGTTGGAAGCCGTTCGTCGGGAGAACATGGGTTCTGCGGATGCGTTGCCGCGCATCATCAGCGATCTGCTCCGGCTGCTGGAGCTGGTCCGACAGGTTCCGCTGCCGCTGCCACCGCACTGACCGCCGATGAATCACCTCAGCAGGGCGGTGGCGTCGATTGTTGTCGGGGTGGCCGTGTTGCTGGGGGCCGTTGCGGAGCGGCCGGTCGCGGCCGCACCGACGGGGCAGTTCGGGTGGCCGTTGCAGCCGCGGCCATCGGTCGAGCGGCGCTTCGACAAGCCGGAGCACGACTGGTTGCCGGGGCATCGTGGGGTCGATCTAGCGGGAGCGCCGGGGCAGGCGGTGCTGGCGGCCGGGGACGGGATCGTGGTGTTCGCGGGGACGGTGGCGGACAAACCGGTGGTGTCGATCGATCATCCCGGCGGGTTGCGGACTACATATGAGCCGGTGAAGGCGGTGGCGTCGGTGGGGAGTCGGGTCGGGCGTGGGAATCGGATCGGGACGTTGGAGGCCGGTCACGAAGGCTGTGCCGCCGCTGCGTGCCTGCATTGGGGCGCGCGGCGGGAAGCGGGTGGGCGCAGTCGCCGCGAATACGTGGACCCACTCGGGCTGTTGCATGCCGCTCCCCTACGGCTGAAGCCGGTGCATGTGTTGTGACGAACCGAGATGGATGGATTGCCGCGCAATCGGCCGGTCCCTTCCGAACGCCGGCGCATCCGGCGAAGATCGACCCATGGACAACGCGCTCGGCGACCCTCCGTTCACCTATTCCGAGGTCGGTGCCACGCAGGGGCCGCTGCCCGAGGGCTATCACCGGTTTCGGCTGCGGCGGCGCATCGGTCACGGGCGCGCTCTGTTCGAACATGCGGGTGCGGAGATTCTGGCGTACCGAATGCAGATGGGCACCGGCGTCTTTCATAAGGCCAGTACGCCGACCGCCGCGCCCGGCACCCGGCTGACAGTGCGACTCGGCTTGGGGCCCTTGGCAATTACGGCGCCGTGCCGAGTGGTGTACGTGCTCGATGAACCGGATCGGCGTGGGTTCGCCTACGGGACACTGCCGGGGCATCCGGAGATCGGTGAGGAACTGTTTGCGGTCGAGTACGACCCGGCCGACGACGCCGTGTACGGGCTGGTTACCGCGTTTTCTCGCAATGGGACCTGGTACGCGCGCCTTGGCGGTCCGGTGGTTCGGCTCATCCAGCGCGTTGTCGCGGGAAGGTACATCGGCGCACTGCCCACCACGGTCTGAGCTGTTCGACCCATTCGGGCGTCGCGGCTCGAAACGCACCATGGCGGCGGATCCACGCCGAATCCACCAACGCTTCCGCAGCGGCCATGGTGGGCACGCATTTCCGCCGCGTCGCGGTTCGAGCAGTCCTGTGGCTACATCGCGCAGCGGGCGAGCCACCGGCACGGACTGACGGGAGTTGAGCCCGCCGCCGCGCGTGCATCGAGACGACGTGGCGGCGAGCCAACAGGGACGACGACCTACAGCAGTGCGGTCAAGGCGGCCGCCTCGGCGCGCAGCACGTCGCGGCGGTCGGTACGACCCAGGCTGTCGTATTCGTCGGCGGCGGTGGCGCGGTCGGCGATCTCCGTGCGCACGATCTGTTCGATGTCGGACTCGCTGAGATCGCGGCGGCGGCCTTCGGCCGCGCCGAGGCCGACGGCGCTGGTTTCGATGGCGCCGGCCCGCGCGTCGGGGGTTTCGATGGCTTCGGCGTTGTCGATCGCGCCCAGTGCGGATCGCACTGCGGCGATGGCGTTGCGGTCACGTGCCTTCATCGCGGCGGGGAGAGCTGCGCGCAGCCGCTCACGGAGCGGCCCGGACCTGTCGATCGCTTCGGTGGACATGGTGGCCGACCGTACGCTCTGCGGGGTGGTCGGTCGACGGTTTTGCGCCAGAGACACGCGGATTCATCCGTTGCGGCGGCCACGGCAATCACCGCAGACGCGCCCGATTTCACCGGGCCGGGACACCGCGTTGCGGCCTGCGACGGAGAGTGATCACGGCGTGACGATGGCGAAATTCGGGTCCGGTTCGTCGAACACGCCGACGATCTCCGCGAGCTTGGTGGGATCGCCGCCCACACTGATGTCGCCGCCTGCGACGGCGGCCCCGAAATCTTCACCGGCCAGCAGGACCCGGATCAGAATCGGCCGGGTCAGGGTGAACGAGGCGTCCGGGTCGGGCATGGTCACGCCGCTGGGCAGGTCGTAGTGGGTGAGCAGACCGTTGCACAGTTCCAGGCGATGGATGCGGTTCTCGTCGCTGATGTGCCAGTCGGTGATCACCCGCTGGTCCCATGCCTTGGGACCGTCGACACGCAGCGCCATGGCGTCGAAGATCTGATCGATGGTGAGGGCGGCCAGCATGGTCGGAGAGCTGGATTTGGTCGGGGTGCCGAACGAGCCGTTGCGCAACTCGTAGGCGCCGCTGAGGTAGAAATTGCGCCAGGTGGCGTTCTCCGCGCCATAGCCGAGCTGTTCGAAAGTACTGGCCTGCAATGCTTTTGCGGCCTCGTTGGTCGGGTCGGCAAAGATGACGTAGTTGAGCACCTGCGCCACCCATCGGTAGTCGCCGGCGTCGTAGGAGGTCCGCGCCTTGCGCAGCACTTGGTCGGCGCCACCCATGAATTCCACGTGGCGCTTGGCGGACTCGACCGGCGGATGCTCCCAGAGGTGGGCGGGGTTGCCGTCGAACCAGCCCATGTAGCGCTGGTAGATGGCCTTCACGTTGTGGCTGACCGAGCCGTAGTAGCCGTGCGTGTGCCAGGCGTTCTCGAGGGCCGGTGGCAGCGCGATCATCTCGGCGATCTCATTGCCGACGTAGCCCCGGTTGAGCAGCCGCAGCGTCTGGTCGTGCAGGTATCCGTACAGATCCCGTTGCAGGGCAAGGAATTCCACGAGACGCTCGGTGCCCCAGGTGGGCCAATGGTGCGAGGCGAAGACCACATCGGAGTCGCGGGCGAACAGATTGATCGCCTCGGTCAGATACTTCGCCCAGACGTGCGGGTCACGCACCAGCGCACCGCGCAGGGTGAGCAGATTGTGCAGCGTGTGCGTGGCGTTTTCGGCCATGCACAGCGCCCGGTGATCCGGGAAGTAGAAGTTCATCTCGGCGGGCGCCTCGGTCCCCGGGGTGATCTGGAAGACGATCCGGACCCCGTCGACCGCCTCCTCCTGCCCCGTTGCGGTGATATCGACGGTCGGCGCGATGAGGGTCACCGTGCCGAGCGAGGTCGTCTGTCCGAGCCCGGCGCCCACCTGCCCGCGCGGGCCGCGGGGCAGCGCCGCACCGTACATGTAGGCGGCACGCCGTGCCATGGCGGTGCCCGCATAGACATTCTCGGCGACCGCGTGTTCCAGGAGTCCGGCCGGAGCCAGCACCGGGCAACGCCCTGCCCTGACATCATTGGTGGTTGTCACCCCCATCGAGCCGCCGAAGTGGTCGACATGTGAGTGGGTGTAGATGAGCCCGGTCACCGGCCGGTCGCCACGATGCGCGCGATACAGCGCCAACCCGGCGGCGGCGGTCTCCGCCGAAATCAGTGGGTCGACGACGATCACACCGGTATCGCCTTCGATCAGCGCCATATTCGACAGATCGAGGCCGCGGATCTGGTAGATCCCCGCGGTGACCTCGAACAGACCCTGTTTGATCACCAGCCCGGACTGCCGCCACAGGCTCGGGTTGACCGATACCGGACACGGCTCGCGCAGGAAATCGTAGGAGGCGTTGTCCCACACCACGGTTCCGTCCGAGCCGGTGACCACGGCCGGCTCCAGTGCCGCAATGAAACCGCGGTCTACATCCGCACGATCGGTGGTGTCCGCGAAGGACAGCGCAGCGGTCGCGCGCTGCTGCTCCGCGATGATGAAGTCGCTCGGCTCGGTCGCATTGCTCATATCCATCCTCCTGCGCTGTCACCGAAAGTGCCTGGACCGGAAGGGAATTAGAGTCGGGGATCCGTCACACCGATGGCGGCCGCGACACAGGCGACCGCTACCACCGCCGCCGCGGTAGCGGCGACCGCGCGTTTGGCATGTCCGAAGCGGCCCTCGTGCAGACTGCGATTGCGCAGGTAGCACATGCCCGCCACGGCGGTGAGGGTGACAGCGGCGCCGATCGGTGCGACCGCGGCCGCACGCAATCCGCTGGTCACGGCGTGATCGAGCAGCAGCACGGCGACGACCATCGCGGCGATCGCCGTACGTCGCCACGCCAACGCGGTCCGCTCTGCGGCAAGACCCGCCGGGCTCATCGCAGCAACACCACGCCGCACGCCAACACCGACACCACCGCGATGCCCGCCGAGAGAATCGGCACCATCACCGTGTGAGGCAGCGGCTCACCGCGCCGCATCGCCGCCCCGACCCGCCGCCAGTGCGCATAAGCGCCGACCGCGATAATCACCGCCAGCACAATGCAACTCAACGCTAGCGCCTGCCTAAAGCCCGACATACGAAGCGGCTGCACCAGCGTGTGCACTGCGACACCACCGGCGAGCAAACCCAGCGAGGTGCGCATCCAGGCCAGGAAGGTGCGCTCGTTGGCGAGGGTGAAACGATAGTCGACGATGTCTTCGCCGTCATCTGATTCCTCGGCGGGACTGGGAAGTGTCACACCGACTCGGCTCGGTTCGCGGGCTGCTCGGTGTTGCCGCGCACCCAGAGCCAGGTCACGGCGAGCATGGCCACCAGCGCGGTGATTACCACATGTACTCCCCAGAAGACGAACCACGCCAACGTGATTTGACTGTGCAGCCCGGTGGCCGGGTCGGCAGATTCGGCTGGTTCGAGCCGGACCCACCTGCACACCGTGTAGCCGAGGGGTTCACGGGCGCCACTCCATCTCTGGTCGGTTTCGTGCCGTAAGAAAACAATCCACTACGGCAGCGTAACCGCCACCCAGACGACCGTCCATGAACCTCGCTACGCAGCAGCGAAGCCGAAATGGCTTTTCTTCCTCACACGGGCGTGGCGTCCTGGAAGGTCATTACCAGTCGACGCCGGGGCGGGCCGCCAGATCGACGACCAGCTTGCCGCAAATAGCCGTTTCAGAAGACGCTGTCAGGCGGCACTGCGGCGGTGCCCGCGCCGCACCACCACCCCACGTGGTCATCGGAGGACGGGTCCGAGGTGCGACCTCACGCGCGCGGATGCGCCTGGTCGTGCACCTTCTTCAACCGCTCGATCGAGACATGGGTGTACAGCTGGGTCGTGGCCATGCTGGCGTGACCGAGCAGTTCCTGCACCACCCGCAGGTCCGCGCCGCCTTCCAGCAGATGCGTTGCGGCCGAATGCCGTAGGCCGTGCGGGCCCATGTCCGGCGCGCCGGGTATCACCGAAACCACCTCGTGCACAACGGTTCTTGCCTGGCGCTGATCGAGACGCTTACCGCGCCGACCCAGCAGCAGCGCGCGCCCAGAATTCACACTCGCCAAGGCAGGACGGCCATACCGCAGCCAATTCGCGATGGCCTCGTCGGCGGGCACGCCGAACGGCGCCGAGCGCTCCTTATTGCCCTTGCCCAGCACCCGAACCAGATGCCGTTCCCGATCGACGTCATCGATATCGAGCCCGCACAGCTCGCTCACCCGAATTCCGGTCGAGTACAACAGCTCCACGATCAACCGGTCCCGCAATGCCATCGGATCACGTTGCACCGCACCGGATTCCGCCGCGTCCATGGCGGCGACGGCCTGCTGGACGCCGAGCACCGCGGGCAACACCCGATGCGCCTTCGGCGACCCGAGCCGCAGCCCCGGATCGTGTTGCAGCCGATCGGTGCTGGTCAGCCACGCCGTGAAGGTCCGGGCCGACGACGCCCGCCGCGCCATCGTGGTGCGCGCAACCCCCGCCGTCGACTGCTGGGCGAGCCAGGACCGCAACAGCGTCAGATCCAGTTCCCGGACAGCGGAATCCGCCGACCGCGCATATAGGTGCGTCAGCAGCGACCGCGCGTCGCCCAGATAAGCCCGCACGGTATGCGCCGACCGATTACGTCCCAACCGCAGATGTCGCTTGTACTCCTCCAGCAACGCCTCGAGATCCTCCGGCAACTCCATCACTCCACCGTCTCCCGCGGCAGCACGCTTGGCAAGCCAGCGCGCCGCGATGACCACCGCGGACCCGGTTCCGAACGATCCTGCCGGGCTCTAACGATCACATACGATCGATCCCCGCTTCCGGATCTGCAAATCATCTGCATTGATGGGAGACCTCAAAGTGCTCTTCGGACCAACCTGCATGACGACCTGAGCGGCGCCGAGACCTTCAAACCTGGCTCTTTCCAACCGGATCGGTGGATCCCGGCTCAGGCGCCCGCCCGATTCGGTACCAGCCGTTTCCGTCCATGCCGACCATTCCGGTCAGCTCCAACGCGGGCAGGACGGCTCGGACCGTGGCCAGCGCCAGACCGGATTGGTCGGCGAGGTCCCGGGGCAGGCGAGAGCCAACTTTCGGCAGTGCGGCGAAGACCGCGGCTTCGTCGCCGGACAATCCGTCTCCTGGGTCGGGTTTCTGGTGGGTCGGTAGCGACAGCCGCAGTGGTCCCGCTTCGTCGATCACCTCCTCGGCGCGGGTGACAAGCACTGCTTCCCCGTCACGAATCATGTGGTGGCAGCCGACGGAGGATGCCGAGGTGACCGGGCCGGGAACGGCAAGCGCGGGGCGGCCGAGGCGACGGGCCCATTTGGCGGTGTTGCGCGAGCCGCTGCGCAGGCCCGCCTCCACAACCAGAACGCCGTCGGCCAGGGCTGCGATCAGTCGGTTGCGGGCCAGGAACTGGTGTTTGCGCGCGACCGCGCCGGGTGGGTATTCGCTGACGACCAGTCCGCAGTCGGCGATCTCCGCCAACAGTCGTGCGTGCTGCGCCGGGTAGGCGCGATCGACGCCGCAGGCGAGAACCGCGATGGTCGGGCCGTCCACCGCCAGTGCCGCCCGGTGCGCCATGCCATCGATCCCGAACGCTGCTCCCGAGACGATCGTCCAGCCCTGCGCCGCAAGGTCACCCGCGATTTCCCCTGTGACGCGGTCACCATAGCCGCTGCTATACCGCGCGCCGACCACCGCGAGGGCCCGCTCACTCGACTCCAACAACGACCGTGGACCCCGCACCCACAACACCAGCGGCACCGCACCATCCGGGTCCCGCCCCGGCTCGAGTTGACTCAGTCCCAACATCCGCCACGCCGGCCACTCGGGATCATCGGGTGTCACCACCCGACCACCGAGCCGCTCCATCACCTCCAGATCCCGTGCAGCACCGTCGATCCCACGCCGCTTCTCGGTAGGCCCACGCAACGACTCCGGCAGCGCACACTGCCGCACCGCATGCGCCGCCTCAACCACCCCCACCGACTCGATCAGCGAAGACAGCGCCGCACAAGGCCCTTCCACCACACGCGACAAATAAACCCACGCCAACCTCCGCTCATCCGCTACACCCACACCGCCCACCCCACCGGCGCACACAGGGCCAGATGTCGCACCCCGCACCACGCAACCATCACCACCCACCACCGACGGCACGGCGACTGAGACCGCCTCGGACACAGGATCTCCGTCATCGACCGACATCGACTGCCCGGCGGCGGAAGACCCTACTGCGCCGCGCTCAGCGGCCGCCGCCAACTGTGCAGCGGCGGAGGCCGCATCCACCGCACTTTCGTCGCCGACCACTGACAGACCAGGCGCAGCATGCCTGCCCGACGCACGGCTCCCATCGCTTCCGACCACCGATTGCGCAGCCGGAATGACCACATCGGACATCACACGGTCGTCCGGGCTTTCATCACCTGGTGTCGATGACCCGGCCGTCGTCAACTCGCTCACTGTGCGCCCCGCTGTCGAAAGTTCAACGCGGACATGATGTCCTGGGCGCTTGGGAAGTCACTGGCGCGAAGGTCGGAGATTGTCCAGGCGACTCGGATGGCGCGGTCGGCGCCGCGGGCGGACAGGCGACCGAGTCGCAAGGCGGCCTCGACGGGAGCCAGTGCTTCGCGGGGCAGTCGGAAACGTTGGCGCAGTATGTGTCCGGGGACCTCGGCGTTGGTCACCCAGCCGTATTCTTGCCAGCGCTGTACCGCGCGTTGGCGGGCCGCCGCTACTCGGTCGCCCACTACCGCACTGCTCTCGGCGGCTTCGGTTCCGAAGGCCGCGCCGACGTGGCCGTGCATTTGTACCCAGATGTCGATGCGATCCATCAGTGGGCCCGACAGCTTGCCCAGATAGCGGCGGCGCGCGAGTGGGGCACAGATACAGTCGATGTCCCGGGCCGGGGCGCACGGGCAGGGGTTTGCTGCCAGGATCAGCTGAAAGCGAGCTGGATAGCGTGCCACGCCGTCGCTGCGGGCGATCCGTACTTCGCCTTCCTCCAACGGGGTTCGCATCGCTTCCAGCACCTTGGTGCCGATCTCGGCGCATTCGTCGAGGAATAGCACGCCGCGGTGAGCGCGGCTGACCGCACCGGGACGGGCGGTGCCCGATCCGCCACCGATCATCGCGGCCACCGACGTCGAATGGTGCGCCGTATTAACTGAACTAACGCTCTCATCTTTGCAGGTAGAAGCTGTGTTCTGATAGCTTTCCGCGCCATGCGTGCTGAGGATTCCGAGCGGGATCTGTCGAGACTTGTTGTGCCGGAAATCGGTCGCCTCCAGGAGACCGGCGATGCGTGGATGCCGTTCCGGCTACTCGATGCGAACGGTGCGGTGATCCATTCGGCCGCAGCATATTTCGCTGAACTGCAGGCTCGGGACAAGCGGCCGTCCACGATTCGGTCGTATGGCAACGATCTGCTGCGGTGGTGGCGATTCCTCGCGGCAATCGACGTCGCGTGGGACAAGGTGACACCGGCGGAGGGACGTGACTTCGCGAGATGGATGCTGTTGGCGGACAAACCAGTTCGTGTCCATTGGCGGGAGAAAGCCGACGGCCAGCTCGTCGGACAACGACGCAAACTCGACCCGGGCGTCAACGCCGTCACGGGCAAACCCAGTCCCGGGCCGAAGTATTCGGCATCGTCTCGGGCACACGCGGAGACAGTGCTCCGGGCGTTCTACAACTTTCAGCTGGAGGACCTCGGTCAGGGTCCATTGATCAACCCGTTCCCGCTAGATCGCGCACGGCGGTCGAGCCGGACGCACGAACACCACAACCCGATAGACCCATACCGGAAGGAACGTGTGGGCCGCTATCGGCCGAAGGTCCCCAAGCGCATCCCGAAGAAGATTCCCGACGAACATTACGACAGGGTGTTCACCGCGCTGAAGTCGCATCGGGATCGCGCTCTGCTGGCGTTCTGGGTCTCGACCGGCGCCCGCGCCGAGGAACTGCTGTCTGCGCGCCAAGGAGACGAAGACCCCGGCCAGCAATTGATCGCAGTGACCCGCAAGGGATCTCGAGATGTTCAGCAGCTGCCGGTGTCTCCGGATGCGTTCGTCTGGCTACGGCTCTATCAGGAGGAGATCTGGCGAAAGGGCGCACCTCGCGGACGCCGCCATCCGCTCTGGTTCACCTTGCGCCGCCCCTGGCGGCCTCTGACCTATCACGCAGCCCGTGCCATGTTCGCTCGTGCTCAGCACGTGCTCGGCTCCAATTACTCGATCCATGCCTTGCGTCACACCGCTGCTTACCGCATGGCCGCCGACCCAGAGATGGGCATTACCGATGTCCAATGGGTCCTCGGGCACGCCTATCTGACCACCACGCAGCTCTACACGACCCCCACCCAGGACGAGGTGATCGCCAACGTCCTCGCTCACCACACCCGCCAGACCAAAGGCGCAGCGCCCGTGCCGGAATTACCTGCGCCGGGCTACAACCCCCGATCCCTCGACGTCCTGTTCGGAAGGTCGTAATGCCCGCAGCTACCGGAACAGCGACATCACAGATCAATTGGGCCAGTGGCAAGTACGAACGAGCGAAAGAAACTCGAGGGCTGCTCGCCGCGCAGGTCCTGACCCAGTTTCCCGCGCGTCCGTTCATATCTGGATCGCCCGAGATTCTGGCAATCGAGAAAACCGTCGAACGAATCGACATACCGCCGTTCCGTTCTGCGTTCGAAGGCACGCGGTGGCGCCGCCGACAGTCTGTCCGGAGGATGCTGAAGTGGTTGCAGACCTTCCCGGGCGAGACCTGGCAGCAGCGATGGGAGGCTACCGGCGCCGAGACCTCCGATGCACCGTGGACAGCGGCGGCAGCAGAGTGGCTTATCTCGCAGGACAGCAAGAGCAAGGCACCGGACCTGCAATGCGGGCTGATGATGCTGTCTATCGCCAAAATAATCTGCCCGAGTCAGGCCTTTCTGCTGACTGTGTCGAAGACCAGGCATTGGGCCGCAGCGATTGCACAACACACGGATCCGTCAGGCTTCGCCCTCCTCGACGCGAAGGCCGATCCCGAAATCTGGACACCACGGCACATGCCGATGACCCGATGGCAGATCTCCATCCTGATCTTGACGAAAGGCGGTGGCGTTCGTGACATCACAGTCGGAGACTGCATCGAACTGCGCAAACTGGAATTGAGCATCGGACTGGTCGGCCACCGCCGGTATCTGTTCTATGCCTTGCTCGAGTCGGCTGGCATCTTCCCATCCGGCGCACCGGCAACCTTGCGAGGAATTACGCACTTCGGTGGCCAATACGGCATCGAAAGACTGATAGACCGCTACGAGCTCGCCAATCGCGACGTTCGCGACCTGCTGGTCAGCTATCTGGCGGAGCGCCAGACCGCGCTCGACTACACCTCGTTGGAAGACCTCGCCCGCATACTTGCACTGCACTTTTGGAAGAACCTGGAAATACATCATCCAGGTATCGATTCGCTTCACCTCGCGCCTGAAGTCGCGCGGGACTGGAAACAACGCATCCGCACCAAGACCCATCGGAAGCGGCTTCCTGACGGAACCTCGGTCGAGGCCACAGCTCCTCGCGTCGGCTATCTCCAACTCATGACCACTGTTCGAGCGTTCTATCTGGATCTCGCACAGTGGGCCACCGAAGATCCCGCGCGATGGGCGCGATGGGCAGTTCCGAGCCCGGTCCGTGGGTCGGAAACCGCCACCGCTATGAGGAAAGCTGCTTCTCGGCGCAAGGCTCGTATGGACCAGCGCACCCGCGAACGGTTGCCCCTGCTCCCTCTCCTCGTCCAGACCGCCGAACGCCGCGTGGAGGAGGCCCGCCTGCGCCTCGAGGCAAGCTTGGACACCAAATCCGGCGAGTCATTCACCGTCCTGGGCGAGACCTTCACCAAGACCGCCGTGACCGGGCAGTTTCACCAAATCATGGGTGTCGTCGACTCGTCCGGTCGCCGCCGCCGCCTTCAGGCGGAGGAGCACCGCGCCTTCTGGGGCTGGGCGGCAGTGGAATTCCTTCGACACACCGGTGCCCGGATCGAGGAGATGCTCGAAACCAGCCACCACAGCATCGTCCAATATCGGCATCCCGAGTCAGGGCAGATCGTCCCCCTCCTGCAAATCGCGCCATCCAAGACCGACGAGGAACGCCTCCTGGTCATCAGTCCGGAGTTGGCCGATGTCTTGTCAACGATCATTGCCCGAGTTCGACAGAACGACGGAAAGATTCCACTGGTTCCCTTCTACGACCAGGCCGAACGTGTTTGGCTTGCACCAGCTCCGGTGCTGTTCCAGTGGGACCATGCTGGCCTCAAAAAGGCCGTCTCCAGCACGACAATCCGCAAAGGCATCAGGCAAATCTTCGAGGCCACCGCCCTGAAGGACGCTGACGGAGAGCCTATCTACTTCCAGCCCCACGACCTACGGAGAATCTTCACTACCGATGCAATTCTCAACGGCATGCCGCCGCACATCGCGCAAATGCTGTTGGGGCACAAGGATATATCCACCACGATGGGATACAAGGCCGTCTACCCCCAGGAAGCGATCAACGGGCACCGCGCGTTCATCGCGCGGCGTCGAGCAGTGCGACCGAGTGAGGAATACCGGACTCCGACTGACGCGGAGTGGGACGAGTTCCTCGGGCATTTCGAGCGCCGAAAGGTCGCTCTCGGCGAATGCGGCAGAGCATATGGAACAAGCTGCCAACATGAGCACAGCTGCATACGATGCCCGGTCCTGCGGGTCGACCCGGCCCAAAGCGGCCGGCTTGAGAAGATCCGCGACAACCTGGCCCTGCGCATCGCTGAGGCCGACCGCGAGGGCTGGCTCGGCGAGGCCGAAGGCCTCCGCGTCAGCCTCGCTGCGGCCAACGAAAAACTGGCCCAGCTCGACCAGCGCGCACGCCAGGCCGCCACCGTCTTCCTGAGCATCCCCGCCTTCCCCGAAGTTGCCAGCCGCACGATCGTCGCCCCAGAACTCGTCAACACCCCAAGGAACTGACATGCGCGAACCTCGCGAACTCCCCGTCAGCCCCGAGCATGCCACGATGCTCACCACACTCGACGAGTTCCGTCACTCTCGCGACCTGCCCGTTCTCCAGCTCCTGACCGAGGCGACCAACGGTCGCAAATACCCTGGCTTCCACGCCTGCAACCTCGGCACCCTTTTGCCCACGGATCCCCCGCCCGGCCAGGCCAGGTAGTCAGAACAACGCACGCGTTCGCTGGCAGAACGGGCATTCGCATGCCCAGACCAGCGGCGTCTGGATAGCGAACTGCCGGGCGTGGGCAGCGCAGAGGTCAGCACCACCCCAAGGATCGTCTACGAGATGGAGCAGGACCTCCCGGTCGGCGGGGCACCCCTCAGCCCGACAGGTGAACCCCGAATCGTCTCGGTCGGTCGCCATGGCTCGATTGTCGAGTTTTCCGACCGTCAAGAGGTGTTTGATGATGCTGATCTGCTGTTGGACGTCACGAACATGTTCGTGACGTGAAACAGGTTTGGTATCAGCTGTTGGATGTCACTCGTCAGTCGGCGAATCGGGGTAGCCCCGCCCGCCACCTTGGCCCCGTCGGACTGGAGGGGGTCATACTGAGCTTCGACGAACCGTCCTTGTTCGAGGTCACGCCGGCGGCGATAGGCGATCACCAGCGCAACCACACCACCGACACCGCCGACCACGGTCAACGCCAACTTGGTGACATCGATCGGCACCGCTGGCTCCGGCTTCACGCCCCCCGACGACCAACCGCAGAAGCCAATAGGCTGCGAACGTGATTCCCAGTACCAATAACGACCGCCAGCGCCACCGCCGGAACAGCGGAACCTGCCCGCGCTGGGTAATCAACAGTCGACGAGTTCCTGAGCCTTCCAGCCGTCCCCGACTTCCCTGAATCCTGCCTGGACCGGGTGATCCAGGCGCGTCCCCGCACCGAATACCGGTATTGAGACGACATCACCGGTGCTGACTGTATTGCGGCGCGGCTGATGTGGCTTCAGCCGGGATGAAGACGAGGAGGCGTGGGTTGGCTCTGGCGGCGGTGCGTGACCTTCGGGAGCTTCGGGCTCCAGCGACCGAGGACGAGATCGCTGCGTTCGAGACCGACGTGTTGTCGGGGTTCGTGCTGGCGCGGGCCTCGGCGGGCTTGGTGGATTCCACGATCCGCAACGACGTGAATCACCTGGAGCTGATCCGAGATTGGTTCGGTCGGCCACTGTGGGAGATGCAGCCTGCCGACGCGGACACCTACTTCGGCAAGGTGCTGCGCGAGGCGAAGCCGTCGACGCGGATCGGTCGCGCGGCAGCGCTGACGGTGTATTTCCACTTCCTGGAGTTACGGCACAAGGTCGAGTTGCACAACCTCATCGGTCGCGTCGTGGAGTGCCCGCTGGATGAGATCAACCGGCCGAAGGCGTCGGTGGATCCGCGGCTGCGGATCCCGCCGACCGCTGAAGAGGTCGAGCAGTTGTTCGCTGGGTGGCGGGCGGAGCTGGCGGCCTGCCGGAAGTTCGCCCCGATCGCCCGCAACTACGCCGTCGCCCGCTTGGTCGCCGACGTCGGCCTGCGGATCAACGAGGCCCGCATGCTCGACCTGGACGATGTGCGCTGGGAGCTGGGAGCTGGGCCGGTTCGGGAAGCTGAATGTCCGCCACGGCAAGGGATCTCGTCGCAAGGGCCCGAAACCGCGGCTGGTGCCGTTGATCAACGGCGCCGACCGCAGCGTGCGCTGGTTCGTCGAGGACGTGCTCGGCCAGTTCGATATCGACCCGCGCGGCCACGGTGTCCCGCTGTTTCCGTCCGAGCGCAAGAACATCGACGGGACCGGCCGGTGAGCGACCGCGGACGTGTTCCGCCGGGCCTTGGCCGAGGCCGTCGACCAGCACCTGCCGACCTGGTCGGGCAAGCTGACACCCCATGTTCTTCGGCATTTTTGCGCCAGCCAGCTCTATCTAGGCGGGATGAATCTGTTCGCCATTCAGGAGCTTTGTGGTCACGCCTGGACTGCCACCACTGCCCGGTATATCCACGTCCACGCCACTCATGTCGAAGACGCCTGGGTGAGCGGGCAGCGCCGGGTCGCCGATCGATGGAAAGGACTCGCCCAGTGAAGTGGAATCTGCGCCTGGCCGCGGCCAATCGCGGTATCTGGAAGGCCAGCGAGTTGCACCACAAGCTCGCCGATCGCGGCATGGTCATCAGCACCGGCAAGATGTCCGGGCTGTGGTCGGGCACCCCGAACGCGGTCAAGCTCGAAGAGCTCGACGTCATCTGCGCGGTCCTCGGCTGCGGTATCGAGGAACTGCTGATCCCCGAGCCCGACACCGTTGCAGCGCCCGCGCAGGCCGGTGAGGACGCTCCCGCCGTGGTCGGTGGTGAGGCCCGGCCGGTCCTGCCACGCACCCGCGACGGCCGATCCGTGCCGCCCAGATGAACTGCCAGCGGTGCGGCAAGGCATTGCCGGACAAGCGGCGGCGAAACCAAATCTATTGCAGCAAAGGATGTTCGGCTCTCGCGTCCTACTGGCGGCGCAAGAGGGGCGAACCGATCCCGCCGCGCTGGCAACACCCAGCACTGACCGCTGCCGACCCTGTGCTGCGGGCCGCCGCGCAGCACGCCCACCAGCTCGGCCAGGCCCGGGGCTGGAGCCCGTCCACGACGCTGCCTGCTCGACGGCCTGGTCACAGTCCTGGGCGGGCGGCCCGCAGGGCAGCGGGTGCCGCTCACCGAGGTCCGCTCCCGCCCGCACCGCTGGGTGTCACGCCCCCGCCTCGTCGAAGTCCTCACTGATCTCGAGCTTCTGGACGACGACTCGACAGCCACGATCCGATCCTGGATCGACTGCGTGACAACCGATCTCGCGTCTGGCTTTGCCAAGCCAGCCCGGCACTGGCTGACGGTTCTGCTGGACGGGACGCTCGTGCCCGGCCGCGCTCGACCTCCACCCTCTACGTCTATTTCGGTTGCGCCCGGCCGTTTCTCGATCAATGGGCCACCCGCTACGACCACCTGCGGGAAGTCACCCGCGCCGACATCACCGCCGCGCTGGCGCCGTTGACCGGCTCGCAACGCTCCAACGCCATCGCATCTCTGCGATCACTGTTCCGGTTCGCCAAGAAACGGGGCCTGATCTTCGCCAACCCGACCACCGGGCTCAAGGCCCGCCGCGCCGACTTCCCCCTGTTGCCGATGACCGACGAAGAGATCCACGCCGTCGAGCAACTGGCCACCGACCCCGCCTGGCGGGTCATCGTCGCCCTGGCCGCGGAAAACGCTGCCCGCACCGGCGCTATCCGGCGCCTGAAACTCACCGACGTCGATCTGGCCAACCGGCGCATCACCCTCGCCGGACGCCGTCAGCGCCTCGGCGACCTCGGTCACCGCGCCATCCGCCGCTGGCTCGATCACCGCCGCACGATCTGGCCGACCACCGTGAACCCGCACGTGCTGGTCAGCCCGAAGACCGTGCATGACACCGCGCCGATCAGCCAGATATTCGTCAACCTCCGCATACAGGCCACCGGTTGCACCGTCGACCAGATCCGCCGCGATCGCATCCTCCACGAGGCCTTCACCGCCGGCCCCGACCCGCTGCACCTGACGCTGGTCTTCGGCATCTCCCACAACACCGCCGCCGCGACCGTCGCCGAGCACCTGCTCAGCGACGAACTCGAACATCCGCCAGCCGACTGAGTGTCGCCTGCCAGCCTGGCAGCCGACAACTGAGCCGAGTCGGCAACCGCTAGACTTCCCCGAAACTCGCCGCGAATCTCGATGTCACACACGAAAATCCCGTGAGTTCCCGCTGAAAGTCCTTCAGTCCGCGTGAACCCACGGGAGACGTGCCAGTAAGGAACGTGTCACCAAGTACATGAGCGCCGTAGGCACTATGCCCGTGGCGTGGTGCCGCTGATGATGCGGTGGATGGTGGAGCGGCCGACGCTGTATTCCGCGGCGAGGTCGGCAAGGCTCGCGTCGTCGTGGGGGTTGTGGTATCGGCGGTGAATCGTTTTCCGCGCGGCCAGGGGAGTTTCGGCTGTTTGCCCTTGAGTCGGCCCTTCGCGCGGGCCTTGGCCATGCCCTCGCGGGTGCGCAGGTGGTTCAGGTTCGCCTCGAACTCGGCGACCATGGCGAGGGTTGCAGGAATAGCTTGCCGAACGGGTCGTTCCAGTCGTAGATCGAGCTGCCGAGCCCGAATAACACGTCGCGTTTGCGCAGGCCGGTGAGGATGTCGCCGGCCTCGGCCATGTTGCGGGCGAACCGGTCGAACTTCGTCGTGGCCCAGCACTCCGGTCCCACCCGAGGTACGAGCACGACTACAGCAGCCCGCCGGTGACCAATGAGCCATACCCTGATCGCGTACCTCCTGATTGGCGGGCTGGGCGCCTCGCCGTCGCCTACTGGAGAGCGGGGCGAGTGGATGAGGCGATCACACTGTTCGAGCAGACCTTCGCCGACTTCGTACGGGTTCTCGGGTCTGAGCACCGCGACATATTGACCGTAGGCGGCCGCCTTGCCGCCGCCTACGAGGAGGCAAGGCACTTTGGTGGCGACAGTGCTTGCCCCGACCAAGAGGCGGAGCACACCGACTAGCAGTTGAACGATCTTTTACATGCGGCAGCACCTCAGACCACAACCCGCCGGCACGGGTCAGCCCCCATTCTCGTGCCCGAAACCGGGGCCGCCTTCCCGGTCAGGCCCTGGTGGAGTCGGGGGCCCGCAAGTAGCTGTAGACAGTCTCGCGGCTGACGCCGAACTCCTTGGCCAGCGCGGCTTTCGACTCCCCGCCGGCCGCACGGGCGCGCAGCTGGTTCGCTCGCTCGATGGTGAGGGCGGGTTTGCGGCCGGTGTAGGCGCCGCGAGTCTTGGCCGCGGCGATTCCCTCACGCTGGCGCTCGAGGATCAAGGTGCGCTCGAACTCAGCGAAGGCACCCATCACGCTCAGCAACAGGTTCGCCATCGGCGAATCCCCCCCGGTGAAGGTTAGGGACTCCTTCACGAACTCCACTCGCACGCCCCAGAGCCGTCGCCGGCAGCGCACTGGCCTACGCCTCCGATGCCGAACTCGGTCTCGTCGTTCCTGCGGATCTGCTCGCCGCCTACCGCGATTCCACCGCGCATCCCACGGCCCGCACCGGTGAGCGCGCCGACGTAAAACCGGGTCTTGCGGCGCCGGACAAGGCAGCCACCGCGGCCGTCGGCGTCACAGCTGCGGTGGCCGCGCTGAATACGCCCAACGCCGTCACAGCGGGAGACGCGTTGCGGTATCTGGTCGCTACCCCACGCGATCACGGGCTGGCTGTCACCGCAACCAATATCGGGTGGGGCAACAGGATCAGTCCCGTTCTGACCGCCGCGCAGCTGGCGGCACTGGCCCGTTCCTCAAGCCCAGTTGCCAACTGCGGTATCGCACGACAACGTCGATGCCCAGCCGACCCGCACCGGGACCGAGTCGCGCGCAACAGCTCTCCCGCCGAACCCCAACGATGCTGTGGCCGTCGTGGTCACTTCCGCTGGCGGTTCCGGGTTGCTACCAGCGCCAGATCCGGCCCGCGGTGTCAGCCGCCCTGCTGTTGGTCGGGACACGAGTGCGGCTCGGCGCGGCCCTGCGTGTCAGGCTGAGTTGAGTCCACTGGTTCACAGCAAATCGGCCTGACGCAGGGCGAGATACGGATCAACTTCTTCATGACCACCAGCACGAGGACCTCAACGATCGGGGGCCACAATGGACGGATGGATTCACCGGGGCCACGAGCCGACGAGCCCAAGCGGCGCCGCGCGTTCAGCGCGGCCGAGAAGCTCGCTCATCTTCGGGCCTACGAGGCCGCTGTCGAGCACGGCGACGGCGGTGGGTATCTGCGGCGTGAGGGCCTGTACTCGTCGTTGATCAGCGAGTGGCGCAAGCAGCGTGACGCCGGGGTGCTCGCGGGCCGCAAGCCCAGCGACAAGATCGGCAAGCTGACCGCCGAGCAATCCGAGATCGCCCGGTTGACGCGGGAGAACGCCCGGCTGAACAAGCGCCTGTCGACCACCGAGGCCGCCCTGGATATTATGGGAAAAGCGCACGCTCTCTTGGAAAACCTTTCCGAGAGAGCGGATTCCGACGAGCAGCGCAAGAAGCGTTGACCGCCGCGTATACGGCGTTGACCGCCGTGGGGGTGCCCACCCGGCAAGCGGCGTCGTTGACCGGGCTGGTGCGTTCGACCGCGATCCGCCGGGGCAAGGCCGCCGCCGCGCTCACTGTGGTGGTGTCCACGACACCGCCTCCGGACCCGGTCAACAAGCTGACCGTCCTGGAACGAGCGGGCATTCTGGCGGTGCTCACCAGCGACCGGTTCGTCGACCTGGCGCCGCTGCAGATTTACGCCCAGCTGCTCGATGAGGGTGTCTACCTGTGTTCGGTGTCCACGATGTATCGGGTGCTGCGGGAAAACCGGCAAGTCGGCGAACGCCGACGACTGGCGCGACACCCTGCGAAGGTGTGTCCGGAGCTGGTGCGACCGCGTCCAGGCAGGTGTATTCGTGGGACATCACCAAGCTCGCCGGCCCGATCAAAGGCCAATATTTCGATGCCTACGTGATGATCGACATCTACTCCCGCTACATCGTCGGTGTCCATGTCCATACTCACGAATCCGGTGTTCTGGCAACGGAATTGATGAAGGAGATCTTCGGTGTCCACGCCCGTCCCGCAGGTCGTGCACGCCGACCGCGGCACCTCGATGACATCCAAGACCGTCGCAGCGCTGCTCGCAGACCTCGAGGTCACCCGGTCGCATTCCCGGCCGCGGGTGTCCAACGACAACCCCTTTTCCGAGGCGCTGTTCAAAACCTTGAAATACGGGCCGGAATTCCCTGAACGCTTCGGAACACTCACCGAGGCAAGACAATTCATGGATTCATTCGCCCAGTGGTACAACCACGAACACCGCCACACCGGCATCGGCTTACACACACCCGCCGATGTCCACTACGGGCTGGCCACCGGCAAAGCAGCCGACCGGCGCGGGGTGCTCGACGTGGCCCGCGCCCGACACCCGCACCGCTTCGCCACCACAACACCGCCGAAGATCCTCGACCTGCCCCACACCGTCTGGATCAACCGACCCGCCGACGACAACACCCAGGAGACCGGTACCGCAGCCGCATAACACACCCAGCGGTCTCATTCGGCTTGACAAATTCCGCGGCAACAGAACTGCTCGCCAGCCCACTTACCGGGCACGGAGTCTCCCGGGTGCTGCAGCTGCTCACCCGTCACGACGACAATGCAGCAATACGGTCCGCGCTCACTCGAATGGCGGACTTTCTCGCCGAACACGACACCCCGATCGACTATCAACGGCGACGGCAGCTCGACTACACAGGGCTGCTGCCCGACAACGAGTGGCGGAGGATCTGCCGTACCCCTGGCACGCCCGGAGCCACCGCCAACCGCGCGCGTATCGCGCGGCGGTACCTCTTCGAACAACTCAGTGGAATGCCCGCACTGGATGTCGCTGTACCTGGCGAGGCCATGGAACGGACACACATCGCGGACTTCCCGCAGTACCTGGCCCCGGAACTCGTGGACGCACTCGACCAATGCGGGATGGTCGGATACTTAGGGCGCGCGAGTAATTAAGTCGTAACATCCGCTGTTTTTGAGAGATGTTGTGGTATGCGCGATTTCGTGGTGACGGTTGAGGATCTGGCAGCGAAGCTCGCTGCGTTGTTGCCGCATTTGAATGAGCGGCAGCGTCGGCTGTTGCTGGGTGCGGACGCGCGGATGCAACCAACACAAGCCAACACGCCGCCAGCTAGCCAACATTACGTGTAATTTATTCGCGCGCCCTTATGGCTTCTTTACGGCTGACTGCTGCCGATGGTGGCGCAGACGTGAACCCCGTTGCCACCCATCTGTTCCCAGCGAAGCTCCCCGTTGTTGTGCTCGTTCTCGAAATCGCTGATCACTTCGAGCACGGTCTGCCCGGTGTCGCTCGCCCATTCCGCTGCGCAGGTCGTGATTTCTACTCCCTCGCAGCTGCGTAGCCGGATGGGGGTATAGGCCAGCAGTTCCAGGCAAAGCTCCGCAGACATGGGTGTCGCGTCGGGTTCGGACTCGGCGCCCGCCATGTCGGCGGCGATTTCGAAGGCACGCAATGGAAATCGCCACACCGGAACGCCGGCTGGCTTTTCACCGAGCGCCGCTACCCACTCTTTGACGCTGCGGATGACGAACCGATGCAGCTCCGCGTCGTCGGGGCCTATCCGTTCCTCATCGGCCTTCTGCAACGGTCGATCCTGCGACCGCGACGGCCGCAGGATCTCACTAACCCGACTGCCGAGCCTCATGCGCCGAATCCTACGGTTGACTTCACCGCAGTTGTTGTTCGAGCGCTGCGGCGCTTCGCACTCAGCTCGACGCGGCGGCGGGCTTCGGTTTTTGCGCGATCGCCGCGGCGAAGACAACCGTCGTCATCGAGACGTACCCACCCTTGGATGACCATCCAAAGCTGTTGTGCCTGAGCATCGGTGGCGTTGAAGAACAGCGGGACGCCCATCGGGTCGGTCGCAGATGCGGCGATGGCAGCCCACGTCGGACTGCAGTTGTCATTACTTCGGCGGTAGTTCCTGATGAACAGCGCGACAGCGTAGCCGACGACCTCGGGCGACATGCGCGAGACATGGTCACCGTAGAAGCGGACATAGAAGCGGCGACCGGGACACAATGAGCGTACGGTCCGGTTCGACGCGAGCCATCCCGCCCTGTGCAGCATAGCGAAAGCGATCCGCCCGATCGGTTTGAACGGTGGCGTGCTGCCCATCTGGGGCAGCCACCACTTGCTGACCGCATCGAACCCCCACGCTTGCTGCCATGTGGGGCCGTGATTGTGGTCGATTCGGTGCAGCGTGACAGCCGAGGACAGTTCGACACCCAGCGACTCGCCTTCGGCTTGCAAGATCCGTTCGGCGTGTGCGATTTCCTCGTCGCACGCTGTCTGTCTGGCTATGTCCCGACTGCTGTGAGAACTATGTGCCAGGGCATCGACTGCATCGGCGGTAGGAACTTGTTTGGCGCGAAGCAGATCGAGGACGATCTGAGTCCGGTCATCCGAAGAGGCCAGAACCAGCGGGCGCCGGACCCCGAAACCGTACCGGGCCGGTGCGATCACTCGAGACAGCTCTATGGCGGCCGGGTCGCCTGCCAGGTCGGTTGTCGCCAACCATGTTTCGGCCTTGGTATCTGTGCCTTTCGCGGCACCCTTCACGATCGACGTCGACAACTGCATCCCTTCCGGTCATTCGAACACCTGATGAGGTGATAGACGGTGGCCCCCGCGCCCCCCAGAAATCGACGCGTCACAGCCTGGCATCCTCCACTTCCCGCGAGTCGTATTTCCAGCCCGCGTGTTGCAACCATTTACATGCTGTTTGTATCGCGTGCGATATACTAAGCCCGGATGCACGTCTCGTTCCGCGCGGCTGATGCGGGGTCGAGGCGGGTATGCCGTGCGATGATGCGGCCATGCCCGTACCGGAAGCCTCGCTGTCTCCGCAACAAAGGAAGGTGCGCAAGATGAGGCGGGACGCGGTCGGTGCTGCGATTCGGCGAGCCCGCGAGGCGGCGAAGATGAACCAGGACGAACTGGCCGCCGCTTCAGGCGTATCCAGACCTGTCATCGCCCGTATCGAGCTGGGCAACAGTGGCGTACAGATCGATCGACTGTGGGACCTGGCAGAAGCGCTGGCAACCACACCGTCAGCACTACTCGCCGACGCCGAACAACACCTGACGGCCGACACGAGAGCCACCGGTTCACCGACGGTCCGGGCACTGAAGAAGCGTGGTACTCGCGGGTGAGTGGAACTGCCGGTTGTTGTCCGGCAGAGTGGTGTAGCAGCTCGCTGATCGAGCAGTGAGTGTCGAACCCCGGACATGAGGGTGGTCACCGCGTGATCCTTCAAGAGACCGACCAAAGTCACTGAAGGAACAAAGTCCACGAGATGTCCGATATTCAGCGTATCGACCCGAACTCCCTGTTGTCCGACCAATTGGCCTCGGCCAGCCCCGATCTGCTGCGCACCATGCTGTCGAGTTTCATCCAGACACTAATGGGCGACGAAGCCGACGCAGCCTGCGGTGCCGGCTACGGCGAACGCAGCGCGACGCTGCCGGAAGGGGCTACTTTCCGGAAATCCGTTGGAGCCGATGCACCCTTCTGACTTCACTCGGTGGAGCAGATGCTCACCATCCCCGCTCCGCGACCCTCCGGCAGGTCACGCACCAGGACATCATTGACTGGCTCGCCACGCGAAGCGATACCCAGCGCGAGGCGGTAGCCCTCCGAGACCTATTCAGGGTCCTAATGAGATGTAGCGGGTCGGTCGATCGGGCAGACTCGCTACTGGTAGCGGCTGGTAGGTGAGCACTGATTGGCCCCGGACTTCGAGTCCTGCTTTGAGATCGTGCCCCTGCCGGTCGGCCGGGAGAAATGGATCGCTGATGGGATGTCGTGCCTGCCGCATGACGGCGTGAGCACCGATTCATTAGGTCGCCGACGTTCTCCCGCACGCTGCCGGATTTGGTGTCCGACAACGATGAAGAGGGAACAGCTGTGCTGCTGGTCGGTGATGACTGGGCCGAGGACCACCACGATGTCGAGCTGATGGATGAGGCCGGGAAACGGCTGGCCAAGGCTCGATTACCGGAAGGGATCGCCGGGATCACCCGGCTGCACGCCATGATCGGTGAACACCTCGGCGACGACGCCGATGCCGCGCAGGTACGGATCGGGATCGAAACCGATCGTGGCCCGTGGGTCGCGGCGTTGATCGCGGCCGGCTACACGGTGTACGCGGTGAACCCGTTGCAGGCGGCCCGGTTCCGGGAACGCCGCAGCGTTTCGGGTGCGAAGAGCGATGCCGCCGACGCGCATACCCTTGCCGACATGGTCCGTACCGACGCGCACCAGTTGCGTCCGGTCGCCGGGGACAGTCCCGCCGCAGAAGCGGTGAAAGTTGTTGCGCGAGCACATAAAACGTTGATCTGGGAACGCACCCGCCACACGCAGCGGTTACGGTACGCGTTGCGGGAGTACTTCCCCGCCGCTTTGGAAGCGTTCGACGACCTCGACGCTCCCGACGCCCTGGAGCTGCTCGGCAAGGCACCCGACCCGGCCGCCGCGGCGCGGTTGTCGCTCAACCAGATCCGGGCCGCGCTGAAGCGGGCCGGCCGCCGCGGCGACCTCGACGCTAGAGCCGCCCGTATCCAGGCAATCCTGCGCAGCGAGCAGCTGGGCCGCAACCAGGTCATCGCGGCGGCCTACGCGGCAGGGACCCGCGCCGCGGTCGCGGTCCTGGCCACCCTCGACGAGCAGGTGAAAGTCCTGCAAGGGGAGGTCGAGGCCCATTTTGGCCGGCACCCGGCCGCTGAGATCATCTTGTCCCAGCCAGGACTGGGCAAGATCCTCGGCGCCCGGGTGCTCGCCGAGTTCGGGGACGACCCCACCCGCTACGCCAGCGCCAAGGCCCGCAAGAACTATGCCGCGACCAGCCCCATCACCCGCGCCTCGGGGAAAATGAAGGTCGTCGCGGCCCGGTTCGTGCACCAGGACCGGCTCGTCGACGCGCTGATGGCCCAAGCATTCAGTGCGCTCAACGTATCGCCGGGAGCCCGCGCCTACTACGACAAGCAACGCGCCCGCGGCCTAGCCCACCGTGCCGCCCTGCGTCAGGTCGCCAACCGGCTCGTGGGCATCCTCCACGGCTGCCTCAAATCCGGAACCCTCTACAACGAGACCACCGCCTGGACACACCACACCCAAGATCAACAAGCCGCAGCTTGACAAGCTAAGCCCTGGGATGTCTCAAAGCTCGGCGCTTGGTCTTCGCCGACCCAGCTCGCCGGGTCCGGCCGGGAACCAGCCCCGTCAAGCCGCCCGTCCCAGTCGCGGAGTCGCGGCTACGGCAGGTCGCTCTCGCCGCTGCGGGAAAACCCGCCCCTGCGGGCCGTTGTCGCACTCGCAGGCATCCACGCCTTCTTCGCCCGAGAGATCAGAACGCTCCTGGACAGCGACATCGACATGGGCGGCCGACGCTTGCACCACCGAGGCACCAGCCGACCACTGGACGACTTCACGGTGATGGCGCTCACTGAACTTCCCCACTGACGCTCACCGAAATTCCCCAATCGAGCACAAAGCTCGGCGTGCCTGTTCTCTGACTGCGGCTGGTGTTCGGAAAACGGACCCGTTTCCGAACGACGTCCAACGAACCAGTACTGCCTGGCGATGGCCCTATGGACTACTCGGGACGAGGCCTGGTGACCCTGCTGCACGCCTCTCATGGGGCCAACCCAACCACCAACTGCGAACCCGCACAGCTCTCCAAAAACCGTGAGTGCTGCGAGGGCGGCTAGGTGGTCTGCCGGTAGTGTCGTTTGTGGTGGTGTGATCATCGGGGTTGTTGTCGGCTGCCTCGGCAATCGCTTCGGTGAGTAACGACTGGCTGATCAGATCGCCAGTGCCCCAATGGTGCTGGCGCGTAGAGCTTCAGTACTCGAGCCATCCCTGTCGCCGCTTGCGCGCATAGTAGTCGTCGTCTTCTTCATCATCCCAGTCGTTGTCTGGGGTCGCGGCGGGACCCGTTGATGTTTCATGGACTGACGGAGGCAGTGGCGAATGAGGAGGACTGTCGACCCCCGATGTTGCCGTCGGAGTGGTCCAGTGTGGCTCGTGCCCGCCCGATTGCGGCGCCGAGGGCTGTTTTATCGGCAGGGCATCTGGCTGAACGGTCATATCCACCACCCGGGCGACCTGCGGATCGTCCATCAGTTCCTGCATGGCCACCGCAGCACGCGGTTCGGCATCCTGAACCGCTCGCCGGTACGCGTACAGGATCAGGTCGGATAGTCCGCTCGGGCCGGCGGCGACGGCTTGGGCATCTACCGAGATCGCCTGCAGGTGGCCTTTCGAATCGACCTCGATCGTCACGCCGCCGACTCGCGCCAACCCGCGGATCTGGGCCAGCGTCTGCTGTGCTCGCAGGACTTTGGCTCCGACCTCGTCGTAAGGACTCGCCACGATTAGCCTTCCGTCACTTGGCGGGTGGGATGTGTTTTTCCAGCACGGTTACTACGCGAGTCAAATCGCCGCATAGGTCTTTCAGGCCGCCGTAGGAGTCGATGAACTCGAACTCGACATATCCTCCGCGCACATCGAGTCTCATAAGGCAGGCGAACAGTCGAGTGTCGCCAGTACGGTGGTCCAGGTCGCCACGATGGTCGCCGATCGTTATCGACTGCAGGTCTCTGGGTTTACTCTTCTTCCATGCAGCAGCACCGTCCCCGGACTTGTACTGAATATTTATTGAGAAGGCCGGATCCGCGCTGAACAAAGTACATGTTTGCTCTGGAATCTGTGCTCTAGTCTTGTGCGCAGGATCCAGACCAGCTTCCGTTAGGGCGGCATCAGAAAAATCTGAGCAGGGATCCCATTTCGGGAGATCGGACACTGATGGATTATCTGCACCACACCCCGCCGAAAAGATTCCGAGCGCGACGGTCGCGACCACAAAAATGGGCGACCTTGTTCGCGGGCGAATCAATTGAACCTCATTTCCATTGATTGGCGGCGGTCGGCACCTTGTCGCCTCTGAGGACCGATACGAAGAGCTGTTGGTCGGCAGTAGTCATGTTGCCGCCGAAAACAATCTGGTTGACTTCATTGTCCCCGCTGTGGGCGTCGTCCATGTACTGGTTGAGGCGGTTCGGGTTTACTCCCGCGCCTTCAAGGATTTGCGGAATGAGCGTCGCGTCAGCGCTCTTGATTTGCTCGAACGGTTTGAGCGTGCCGTTATCGGCCAAGTTGCCCGGGAGCGCATGGGAATCAATACGGCCCGAGTCGACAAGCGCTTCGAGCATGGTGTATCGGCGTCCCGCGCTCGCTCGTGAGTCGGTTTGCACTTCGGTGAGGTCGAGGTTGTCGTAGTTGATCGCCGGGTAGGGGGTGGAAGGCTTGTCGTTGATCGCGCCGACCGTGGGGTCTTTGAGGAAGGCTTCGATGGAATTGGCCATCGGCGACCACACATATTTCTCGTACGGCAGTGTCTTGACGCCCAGGTTTATGTACTCCTTGGCGGTCATGAATCCGGCACCGAGGCGCTCTTTGCGGTGGTCGCTTGCCGATTGATCGTCGTAACCGTGGAGGCCGCTTTCGGCCGCGATGCCGCCCTCGACGAGACCACGTAAGCGCCCCGAGTCCAGAGCCAACTCTGGGCCGCCCTGTCCGAGGGCGAAGGCGCTGTCGAATTGGTGGGCTTGGGCGATGGCGGCGCCGTTGATGATGGCGGCAGCTTTCGGGTCGCCGTCGAGGAGGGTGAAGACACGGGTAGATTCAACTGGATTGAGCGTGCCGAATCCGTGTGTGCCGGTGAGGTTTTCCGGAGCGCCTGCCATGTTGCCGACGTACGGTGCGAGGGCGCCAGCGACATGCTGGGCGACTTGCGGGGTCATCTGCCCGCCGTGGGGCATCTTGACGTCCGCAGAGTTCTCGCCAGTCGACAGGACGTTGAAGTTGTTGGTGCCGTCGGAGGAATGGGTGGTGGACAAGATCTGCGACAGACCCTGCGCGGACCTCCCGGCAAGGTTGGCATTGTCGAGCTGCGACTGATAGTGCGGGTCCCCGGGAGGGACGGTGACTTGCGCGTCCTGGTGGATCCAGTCGAGCATCGAGTTGATCGCTGGACCGTTGGTTCCGTCGGGCCAATGCCGTTGCAGCAGCGGCATCACATCGGTGTCAGGATGGTAGCCACTTCCCAGTACTTCCGGGCCGCCTTGGCCGGTGAGGATGGCGGTGGTTCCTTCGTGGTTGCGGGAGGCGATCTCGACCGACTTGCTGATCGAATCGTCCAGCGGGTAGCCGGAATCCGGGTTCAGTTGGTTGTTATGGGTCTGCTGCCAGGCCAGGTGCGATCCCTGCCGGTACAGTTCGGTCGACGTTTTGGTGCCCGGTTCGATGCCTTGATCGGACATGCCCAGTGCGTCCAGGAACCTGTTCTGTTTGGTGAGGAACGCGTTCATATTCGCGCTCTCGGGGCGCTGTCCCATGTCGGGGTACTGCTGGGTATTGGCATCAGGCCCCTGAGTGCCCGCGCGGGTGGAGATCAGTTGCCTGACATCGGATGGAAGCCGGTCGTAGCTACCCGGCGAGGTGAGTTTGCCGCTCCCGTCGCGGCCGGTGCCGACCTTCTCATCCGACAACATCAGCAGTGCATTGCTCATCGCCGCCGCGCTGGCCTGTCCGCCAGGTCCCTGCGCCTTCAATTGCTCACTCGCGGCGATGAAGCCATCCGCGCCAGCACTGTTGAAGAACTGCTGGGTGAACTCCTGCGTCGCGGCCGGGATGGTCGCACCGTTGCCTTGGAGGTACGCGGCGAGCTGCTCGGGCGGGATACCGGAGGCTTTCATGTCCTCACCGAGTTCGGTCAGCAGCTCCGGGGGAATCGGCTGCCCCGAGGCGACCGCATCATGGATCTTCTTACCCAGGGCCGCGCCCACAGGCCCGCTCAGAGCGGTGCCGCCGCCATCCTTGCCCCCACCCGGGCCGCCATGGGCGGAGAGATCTGCCAGTCCGGCGGCGATAGTGGCTTTCGCGGCTGCGACAGCCGACCCGGCATTGGCCAACTGCTCTTTGAGGCGGGTCTGGTAATCGGCGGCGGCACGGTTCAGGTTGCCCTGCATGATGGCGGCCACTGCGTCGGTCTTGGCGTTCGGGAACTCCGGAGCGGTCACGCCACCGTCGGGCCACACCGACATGCCGGCACCGGTCGCTTCGCCATAGATCTTGACTACCGCGGCCTGGTACCCAGCAATAGCCGACCCAGCAGAGGTAAACGACTGCGCGACAGCATCAGCCGCCCGGAACGCCTTCGACGCAGCAAGGAATTCGGTAAGAGCACGCGCCGAGGCCGCCGATGCTGCGTTGCCCTGCCAATGCAACGCCGTATTATCAACTGCGCGTTGCGCTTCGGCCATCCGGTCGGAGAAGTTCTTCCCCGCGGCCTCCACATCGTTCCCGGCCTTAGTCAGGGTTTCGGGCTTCCAACTGAAGACCTGGGGAACGGTCGGAATCTGAATCGTCATAGCTGCGCCCGCAGCTTGTTCAGCTGATCGGTGAATGTTTGCTCAACGGCCTCATAGTCGTTGGCGCTGGTACCGGCCGCATCCGACATCGCCCGCAGACTGTCGGCCTGTCGTCCGAAGGTGGCACTGAACTTTTGTGCAACATCGGTGGCGATCTCGCCGAGATCGGTGTCGGGCATCACCACCTGCGCCAGACCGGGCATCGGTATGTGTGCGATCGCATCGGCCTTGCCCGACAAGTCCTGCGCCAAGCGGCGAAGCGCATCGAAGTCGGCCTCGAGCATTTCCCCCAACAGACTTACCTCTCCATCACGGATATCAGCCTCGGGCCGACGCTATCACAGCTATACGGAGCAAGCCCGGTGCGAGAACGCTCGTAAATGTGCGGCTATCACACCGGTGAGCTGGGCAAATTCAAGACACAGGCGTGCAGGTGGTCAGCGGATTCCGGCGAGATGAGTGATGTGCTGAGCGAGCTCGCTGTCACCGACTGGAGTGAGCGTCAAGTCGTGACCGATGGTGAGCAGGTAACGGCCGTCGCCGGTGAAGTCCAGCCACGTGCGGTGCCGTGGTGGCGGCGACATCGGGTCCCCTGGATTGGCTGTGATGGTGAGGTAGCCGCGGGCATCGATCGGGCGGCGCAGCACTTGCCGAAACCGCTTGGCGCGGCGGCTGTCCTCGGTCTCCTGCCACTGTCCGGGATCAGGGAACAACACCGCCTCCCGGGGCTCCCGCATCACCTCCAACGTGCCCACCGGCGCCGACCCGATCGCTGTGATCAGGTGTTTGGCGACGTTGCGAGCGTGACAGGACACCACGGTGACCGCATCGACGGTCGCGAGCACGGCCGCGCCCCAGTCGGAGAAGGCAGCCCCGAGAGCCAGGATCGGGTCGGGCAAACGCTGCCCGTCGGCGAAGCGGTCACCGAACACAGCGATCGTCGTGACATCGGTACGGGCGAGAAACTTCAATGTCCCAGTCAAGTCCGGGTCACCGTTGAGCGGGAACCGCTCGGCAAGTTTCAATGCGGCCCTAGCACTTTCGGTGCCCACCGTGCCCCGAGGCGCGAGATCGATCGGGTAGGGACGGCGATCGCGCCTGGTCTCGGTCGCCCAGACATGACCGAACTCGTCCGGGGTGAACACCCACCGCACTACCCATCCCCTCGCGGCCTATTGTCAGACCTCCTGGGTGGAGGTGGTGGCTCGTCATCGGTTGCGTCCCAACCGATCACGGCGGGCATCGTCGGATCGACCTTGCCCAGCTCTTCGTACTTGCGCCGCAAATAGTCCGGGCTGCCCTTGCTACGGTCGGAATCCGAACCCTGCCCGCGCCCGGCCCCCGGCATCCCGCTCATCGGCGCAGACGAGCTGCCCGTCGTCGGGCGCGCGCCAGCCGTGTTGACCGGGCTGGTTCCCACAGGTGACTGTGGTTGCCCCGGAACCGATGCCCCCGGTCCATTCGGACGACTTCCGGACGATCCTGGGACGCCACTGGCACCACGAGGAGAACCCGATACGCCGGAGACGGGCGAGCCCGGGGTGGAAGGCACCGCGCTCGCAGGTGATGCCTGCGTTTTGTCCACAGGGGTGGTGCCCGCAGAGGCCGTTGATGTGTTCGAGGTCGACGACGGTTTCGTTGCGGCGGGGTCATCCAGCGACGACGACTTCGTCTGCGTAGGCGTCGATTGGCTGTCTGGTTGCGGATTTTCGGCAGATGGCTGCTCAATCGACTTCCCGTCACCGGGCTCACCATTCTTGCCGTTCTCGCCGGGACTAGCGCCAACATCGACTTGGCCGGGGTCACCACCCGGCTGCTGACTTGCATCACTGGGGCTGAGCGCACCGGGGCCGGGCGGCAACGGAACGAACCGTGGAACACTGTCACCTGACGCAGGCAAAGTCGGGTTGTACACGAAGTTCATCGTGTCCTGCGCGGTCGCCTCGGCCGCGGCTGCCGCAACGTTGTACGCCGTGCGCCGGTCCGCCCCGTTCGCGGCTTCCATCGCCGGATCGGTATCTTCCTGATAGGGCGGGGGCGGCGGCGGGATCGCGGCTTTGACCGTTTGTGCGGCGCTGGAATTCAGGTCCATCAGGCGCTGAACCATCAGGGCTGTGTCGTGCTGTTCGCCTCCCGCGGTGACGAACGCGTCGGTCGACTGTTGGGCGGTGGAAGCGAATGTGCCCGACCAGGACGCGAATTCGCTCTTCACGTCCCGAGAGAATGTATCGAAGAGCTCGTGAAGCTTGTCGGCTCGTTTGCTCCACTCGCTTGCGATCTGTCCCATCGCACCCGGGTCCAGCTTCTCGTGCACCAGATCCCAGATCTGCTGGTGCCTATAGCTGTCGAACGACTCCCGATCGGGAACATAGGCCGGATCGACGCCAGACGATCCGAACCCACTCACATGAGCAAGCTGGCTCTGGTGCTGGCGAATGTCGTCAGCGATCTCTTTACTCGTCCGTCTACCCACGACGCCCTCCCAATTCAGCTGTCCCCGATACGCGGAATGATCCCATGCACCAAATCGACCATCCCCGAACACCTTTCGGGTGCCGGTCCGGCGAGGTGATCCGCGAAGATGACGCGGTCGAAGTCGATGTACCCCACCTTGGTCTGCAACAGAACAGTGCATCCGGTGCTAGGCATCTGCGGCCGCACGATCAACACAGCGTGACCATCGATCGTCGCGTCCTGGATCTGAGCGCTGTCGTCGGTGAACTTCGCGCGGCCCTCGTCCAAGGTGCGGTTACCCGACAGGATGCCCAGGGTGTATGCCTTGTCCGGTGACTTAAATGCACAGCCCAGGAACGTGTACTCGGCGTGGATGTCGGTCGACCGTTTGCGTGAGCGCGGGTCATATCCGAGATGGCTGATCGTGTCGTCATCGATCCAGGTGCAGGGGTCGAACGCGACGTCCGGGCGGTTCTGGTTCTGCTGCTTCGGTGGCTGCAGGTCGGGCGCGGTCAACGTCGGAAACGGCGGCCGGCCTGCCGTGCTCGCCGCGGTCGAGCCTGATCCGGAGGCCGTCGCGGCAGGGGAACTGGCCACCGGGTTTCCAACTCCTGACGAGGAGCATCCAGCTACCGTCAACGCGCCCAAAGCCAGAATCGAGGCAGCCGAAAAACGGCGAAAAATATTGGTTCGCAACGCTTTTACTACTGTCACGCGGGATCCTCGAGTTGGTCGGCCGCGACTTTGATCGCTGCGCGGTTCGCGGCGTCGGCGTCTTCGAACTGTTTTCCGGCCGCCAAATACGCCGCCTTGTACCGCAAGACCGTCTCCCGCAACGCGGTCAACGCGTCGATGTACTCGCGCCCTTTCGCGCTGAACCCCTTGGCCACCGCATGCCCGGACGGAAGATCGGGAAAGCCCGTCACGTTGGCCAGACTCCAGGCCGCCGCGATCTCGTCTTGCAATCCATCCGCCAGCGTGTCGCAGGAGGCTGCGAGCCGTCTGGCGCCGTCCTCGGGTACTTGAAACAGGTCGGCCTTGGCGGCATTGTAGGCCGCTTGGGCGTTCTTCTGCCCCTTGTCCGGTAGCGCCATGACCGCACACCCCCCTCCGGTCTCGGCCGCCGGGCATGGCTAACCCAGCTTCGGTGGGAAAAGCGTATCAGTGCGCGCGTGCCGACATTCGGCGCTGACCTACCGCCCAGATCGGGCTAGTTTCTCGTTCTCGTACTCAGCGCGGCAGCAGCGGGACCACGACGTTCGCGACCTCGATAGCGCGGTCGTGGGGCGCGACACCGCCTCGTAGCTCCAATCGCAGCACCTCAATGCTGAACGAGCCCAGGATAGAGGCGAAGATCAGGTTGCAGTGGTCGCCGGCCCTATCGGACGCCGGGCGGTACCGCAGGCCAGGGCGGCCCGCGATCCTGACCGGGACAAACTCGGCACCGGCTTCCTTACGTGTGAAGTCGTCGACTGTGTAGACCTGCGACCACACATCGACCGAGTAGGTCCGCGGATCATCGTGACCGCCGCATCGCGTGAACCCGTCGATCCGGTCGATGCCGCCGACGTCCGAGCTGAGTGTGGACGGGTCAACGCCGATCCGCCGCCAGACGTCGTCGCCGATCAGGGAGGGATCCCACAGTGCATCCGTAGCTGCCGTTCTGTCGGTAGCACTGCCGCGGGCGCCGAGGGCTGCGTTGAATTCTGCTTTGTCCCGCACGCCGCGCCTCCTATGTGTCGCCAATCCAGGAAGTTGGCAGTCCCATTGCCTGCCGACGAGAATATAGCCTAACGTGCAGTTTGTATCGCATGCGATATATTGACGCTATCGTACATGCGTCGTGCCGGACAGCGAGCTCACGGGATTGATCGGGTGGGGCGTGCGATGATGCGGCCATGCCCGTGCCGGAAGCGTCGCTGTCTCCACAACAGAGCAGGGTGCGCAAGCTGAGGCGGAACGCGGTAGGCGCGGCCATTCGTCGCACCCGCGAGTCGGCTGGGATGACCCGAGACGATCTGGCAAAAGTCTCCGGCGTATCGCAACCCGCTCTCGCTCGCATCGAGTTGGGGACCAGCAGCGTCCAGATCGATCGGTTGTGGGATATCGCCGAAGCGTTATCCACCACGCCGTCAACACTTCTGGCAGACGCCGAGAAGCACATGTCACCAACCGCCCCGACTGAACGCCATTGAATCTTGCCCGGAAGCCAGGGCGGCGACCGGTGACCTACCGTTCCGGGTGAGATCGCCCTGCCAGAAGCCGCAACTCGCCGTATCCGTCGATGGCGAGAGCACCATCGACGACGCTCGCCCGCCATCGACTGCAGCTGACCAAGCCCCGGCCAGACCACCGGCCGATCGGTATAGGGATCCGACTGACGGGCAACGAGAGGTAGTGGTGTTCGTGCTGCCGGGGCCGTTACCGCGGTTATGCGGCCGGATCAGCCTGCGCCAACAGCAGTTCCTCGACACCGACGCCCTGGCCATCGGCGCGCGCTTTGAGCCGACGGTAGGTCTTCAGCGGCATCCGCACAGTCAACGCCACCGGGACATCGTCCGGGTTGACTATCTGTGGCGGGAGCTCGATCGGCGTCGCGTCCGTATCGAACACCAAGTCGTCCAGAAATCGGTCAGGCCACTGCTCGCCATAGGCGTCGAGCATCTCGGCCCAAAATCGATACAGGGCCGCATCGGCTGCAGCGTCAGCCATGGCTCACCTCTTCTCACCCTAGTGAGGACGGATTTCTCGCAAACTCAAAGCTACCAGTGATGTAAGCCTCGCTAATGCCGCGCTGGGCGCGGTTATGGTGTTCCAGGTTAGCGCGCTCGATCGGCTGCGAGGTGATCGTCGGACAGATAGGCGATCCAGCGGATGGACAACGTCCTTCGGCCCGGCCTGGGCCAAGCCCTCGCCGCGGGAGGTGCCGGGCGATTGCGGTGACGGACTCGCCGCGGGCGCGGCGGCCAGGGCGATGGCTAGTGTTGTTCGACGGTCGGCATCATGCTCGGCCATCACACGCAACGGCCTGTCTCCCGTATGCGCCCGGTCCGTTAGACGGCCCGCCGGTCGAGGTGGGTGCGGAGGAAGGCTCCGAGCTGGTCCAGGGCCCGGGCGCCCTCGGGGAGGACGGCGGAGAACCCCTGGAAGACGTGGGGGGCACCTGGGAACGTCTGCAAGGTGGCCGCCACGTCGTCGTCGGCGGCCTTCGCGGCCAGCCGGACGGCGTCGTCGAGGAGGATCTCGTAGGTTCCGGCTTGGATGAGCAGCGGGGGCAGTCCGCGAAGGTCGGCGAACAGGGGGCTGGCGAGGGGGGAGCGGGGGTCCGCGCCCGCGAGGTAGTCGTCGGCGCGGGTGGACAGTGCCTGCCGGGTGAGGGCCGGGTCGACGGCGGCCTTGGTCTCGTAGCTGCGCCCGGACTGGGTGAGGTCCGCCCAGGGGGAGAGGACAGCGGCCGCTGCTGGCTGGGGGAGGCCGGCGTCCTTGATCGCGGCCAGGAGGGCCAGAGCGAGTCCACCGCCGGCGGACTCGCCGCTGACGGCGATCGTCTCTGCCGGGATGCCGTGGTCGAGCAGCCCGCGGTAGGCCGCGAGGGCGTCGTCGACCGCTGCCGGGAACGGGTCCTCCGGCGCGAGGCGGTAGTCCACGGTGTAGGCGGTGGTGCTGGAGCGGCGGGCGACGTCGGCGGCCAGGTTGATGCTGGTTGCGGCGGATCCGAGGGCGTAGCCGCCGCCGTGGAAGTACAGCACCGCTCCCGACGCCTCGCCGCCGCCTGCGGTGACCTCGATGGCGCTCACGCCGCCGAGTTCGACGGCTGTGGTGCGCACGTCTTCGGGGACGGGGTGGGAGCCGATCATTTCGTCGAAGACGATGCGCATCTTGTGCGGGTCGCCGCCCATGTCGAGCGGGGAGGTGCGCAGCAGGTCGGTGATCGCGGCGAGCTGGGACTCAGCCATGGTGGTCTCGCTTTCTCAACAGGTTCGCAAGGGAAGGGGTGTCAGGCGTGGCGCAGTTCGAGGACTTCGCCGAAGCCCATGCGGCGGACGAAGTCGGTGCGGGCCTCGGTGACGGCGGCGTTGGCCTGTTCGACCTTCGAGTTGGTGAGGTCGACGACGCTGCGGAAGGGGCGCTGGCCCTCGGCGACGACCACGGGGTCGGCCTCGGTGCCGGGGGTGAACAGGCTCGCGGTGGCCTCCTCGTTGCGGGCGACCAGCGGGTCCAGGATCTTGTACGCCTCGGCGACGGCGGTGTCGGCGGCGCGACCGGCCTTGGGGAAGTGGTCGGTGCCCTGGGTGAAGGCGCCGGGCATGACGATCACGGTCTCGATGCCGAGCTGGGAGACCTCGTAGGAGGTGACCAGGGCCAGCGAGTCCATCGCGGCCTTGGAGACCACGTAAGGGCCGAGGAAGGGCGGCGTGGTGATCGGGATGGTGCTGCCGACATAGAGCAGGGTGCCGCGGCCGCGTTCGCGCAGGTGCGGCAGGGCGGCGCGGTTGAGCCGCTGGACGCCCAGGGTGTTCACGTCGATGAGGTGGGCGATCTCCTCGGCGGTGAACGCCTCCACGTATCCGACCAGTAGGTGGCCGGCGTTGTGGATGACCACGTCGAGCTCGCCGCAGTCGGCGACCACCGCGTGGACGGCGTCGTCGGCTGACTCCTGGGAGGCGACGTCGAGTTCAACGACGCGGATGTCGGCACCTTCCGCGGCGGCGAAATCGCGCAGTTCCTGGGCCCGAGGGGCGTTACGGCCCTCGGGGGCGCGCATCGTCGCGTAGACGCGGTGCCCGGCGCGGGCGAGCGCCTTGGCGGTGAGGTTGCCGATGCCGGTGGCGGCGCCGGTGATGAGAACAGTGGACATGGGATCTCTCCGTCGTGCGGTGCGTGTTCTTGTCGGTTGCGGGTGGACGAGAGCCCGGCGGTCAGGCGACGCCGCCGTTGGCGAACAGGACCTGGCCGTTGACCCACCGGCCGCCGGAACCGGCCAGGAAAGCGACAGCGCTCGCGATGTCCTCGGGCGTGCCGAGCCGCTCCAGCGGGGAGGCGGCGGCGATCCGCTCGACCAGCTCGGGGCTCTTGCCGTCCAGGAAGAGCGGGGTCGCGGTCGGCCCAGGGGCCACGGCGTTGACGGTGACATCCCGGCCGCGCAGCTCGCGGGCGAGGATCAGGGTCATCGCCTCGACCGCGCCCTTGCTCGCCGCGTAGGCGGCGTAGGTCGGCTGCTGGAGCCGGGTGATGGACGTGGAGAAGTTGACCAGCGCGCCACCGGGGCGCAGCCGCCGGGCCGCGAGCTGGGAGACGACGAACGTGCCGCGCACGTTGACCCGGTGCATCCGGTCGAAGGCGTCGAGGTCCATCTCTGCCAGCGGGGCCAGCAGCATGATCCCGGCGGTGTTCACCACCACGTCGACACCGCCGAAGCGCTCCTGGGCGGTGTCGAACAGGGCCGTCATCGCTGCCTCGTCCGCGACGTCGCCGGATACGGCAACGGCCGCGCCGCCTGTCTCTTGGATCGAGGCGACGACCTTCTCGGCACGCTCGGCGCTGCCGGAGTAGTGCACGACCACGGACATGCCGTCGACGGCCAGCGCGTGCGCGACCGCACTGCCGATCCCGCCCGAACCCCCGGTCACGATCGCTACACGGGCGGCGGACTGCTCAATGGTGGTCATAGCGACCTCCCTCTCATCTTTGTGGACGATGAGTACACTAGCGCTACATGGACAAATAGTCCATGTACATGTGGCCATTGGGTCTATATAATTGTTGGTGGACGCCGCGCCAATCAGGCCGGTCGCGCCGGACGAGGAGGAGACAGGTGGAGCGAACAGACGCTGAGAAGCCCGGCCCGCTCAAGCCGGGGCGCGGACGCCGCCGGGCGGAGGACGTCCGCCACGCGACGCTGACCGCGGCAGCCGAGCTACTGCTCGCCGAGGGAGTCCACGCCTTGTCCTTCTCCAAGGTCTCCGCCCGCGCGGGCGTCAGCAAGATGACCCACGGTGAAAAAGATCGGAGGAAGGGCGGGATGGCTGCGGCGACATCCATGCCAGCGAGTGTTGCTGGCCTCCGTCGCAGCCGAACGCTCGATCCTGGTGGCCGACCTCATCCGACCGGCATCTGCCCTCACGAGCCAAAGCCGTGCGCGGTCGCCACGCCATAGGCGTGCACCGCCGCTACGAGTCGTACGTGAGGGAACTCGAGGCCCTTGGACTCATCTGGGTACGCTACGTGCCTTCATCCGATCGAGTCGTCGCTAGCGCCACGATGCGCGGCCGCAATGCGCTTTGCCGATTGAGATCCTTTGAACGGCAGCAACAATCGACAGCGCGATCCGATACCTGACGCGACACCGATGTCGCACAAGCCCTTCCGGCCGCACCTAGCACTGAGTTGTTGGTAGGTAGAGGGGTTCCGGGTGGCGATCGTGCACCAAGGCATCGAAAAATTCTCACCGATACGACCGAGCACCATGCGCGCCACAATCCGGCGTAGATGACCGCCTGCGCCGCCCCGGCGGGGTGGTAGATCCGATACCGGTCCGTTTATTACGCACGGCCCCTAATCGATGCGGAATGCGGACAGCCGGGATGGGTTCTGCGCTAGTCTCGGCTCTTGTGCTGGAGCTTCCTTCGGCCGAGAGTTGAACTGCTGTAGGGAGTCTCACAAATGAACAGCGACGCGGGCCGGCACAGCGGCCTTACCGGAACGCGCAGACCGCTGGCCCGTCGAGCCGCACTCGCGACCTGGTTGTTCGCCGTCGGCGTGGGTCTGGCTTCGGTCTTGGCCCCGCAAGCCGCCGCCTCCCCGGTCCTGATCGCCTGCGGCGCAGAGGAATACGAAAATGTCGACCACGTCTGCGTCCCGCGCCCGGAGCAGGCTCCTGCCGCGCCCGACGGGGCAACCGCCCAGTGCAAGGACGGCACCTACAGCTTCAGCCGCCACCGCACGGGCACCTGCTCGCACCACGGCGGTGTCGCCCGCTGGCTGTAGCCCTGCCCTAAAGAGGCTGCCGTAGAACTCGCAGAACTTTGAGCGTATTTGAAGCCCCCGCCCCGAATGGGTCGCCATAGCATCGGCGCCGCTCCAGACGCACGCTTTTTTCGAGAGGAATTTTGATGAGGGAAATTCACCGGCGGCTGGCTGTTGTCGCTGCCACCGCCACTTCGACCATGCTCGCTGCCGGGGTGTTCGCCGGGGTCGCGGCCGCGCACACGCCAACGGAGGAGTCGTTCCTGCAGAGGCTTGTGGCCCTCGGTGAGGACCCGGTTGTAGCGAAACCGAGGGTCGCGGACTCCAGTATCGGCCTCGGCTACGCCATATGTCAGGAGCTAGGAGACGGGATCAGCTCTACCGAGGTCATCGTGCAGGTGCACCGGAATGGTAAGGACATGAATTCTGCCGCTATCTGGGTCGTCGCCGCACAATCCGTTCTGTGTCCGCAGTACGAGGACCGGTAGCTCGGCTCGGCGACGCGCGCCAGTCGTACCGTGACACGGCGCGATGTTCCACCTGCGTGCACTCGACGGCCCGGACGGCCTGGTCTCGGCCCGTGGGGTCCAAGTCCGCCGGATCTGGCGGTAAGACGCCACCGCAGATAGTTTCGCGAGTCGGTACCACCTGCCGGGTGCATATGCCCAGGTCGCTGTTCGAGTTACCGCACATAGTGTGCGGTTATCCGTGGCGAGGCCGGAACCGATCTGCGGCAACACCCCTCACGCTGTGCGCGAAGCAGCTCCGTTATCCGTGGCAGCTCCACATCTCTGACCTGGGGCTACGGGCATATTCGTTGTTTTCCGCGCGATGACTACCGGAACCCCAAAATGCAGGTAGGAACCCTAAATAGACGAGATTCGTCACGGTGGGGACTGTGCAGTTGGGGACCCCAACACGACGCCAGAGCGAAGACACAACGAGATCGAGCCCCCCGTTAACTCAGGCCGGTTGATTACCCGCAGCGGCCAGTCGCTCGCGCACCCCGCGGACAATAGGAGCGTCGTGGTCGAACACCCGCTCCAAGAGAGGGAGCAGCCGCTCGTACAGGGTAATCGCCTCACCCACCCGCCCCACCGACTCGTAGGCGACGCCGAGGTTGTGGCGGGTGGTCAAGGTGTGAGGGTGCTCGGCACCCAGAATCCGCTCCTGATCGGTGAGCAGCCGCTCGTACAGGGTGATCGCCTCACCCACCCGCCCCGCCGACTCGTAGGCACCGGCGAGGTTGTGGCGGGTGAGCAAGGTGTCGGGGTGCTCGGCACCCAGAATCCGCTCCTGATCGGTGAGCAACCGCTCGAACAGGGTGATCGCCTCACCCACCCGCCCCACCGACTCGTAGGCGTAGGCGAGGTTGTTGCGGGTGATCAAGGTGCCGGGGTGCTCGGCACCCAGAATCCGCTCCCGATCGGTGAGCACCCGCTCGAACAGGGTGATCGCCTCACCCACCCGCCCCACCGACTCGTAGGCGTAGGCGAGGTTGTTGCGGGTGATCAAGGTGTGAGGGTGCTCGGCACCCAGAATCCGCTCCCGATCGGTGAGCACCCGCTCGAACAGGGTGATCGCCTCACCCACCCGCCCCACCGACTCGTGGGCGACGCCGAGGTTGTTGCGGGTGGTCAAGGTATCGGGGTGCTCGGCACCCAGAATGCGCTCCCGATCGGTGAGCACCCGCTCGTACAGGGTGATCGCCTCACCCACCCGCCCCACCGACCGGTAGGCGCCGGCGAGGTTGTGGCGGGTGAGCAGGGTGTGAGGATGTTCGGCGCCGAGGTGGTTTTCTGTGTCGAGGAGTGTTCGGCGGGTGTAGTCGATTCCCCGGGCGAGGTCGGCCGCCTCGGTCAGCTGCTCGCCGGCCCAGATTCGTGCGGTGAACAGACGGGCGGTGTTGTCGGGGTCGGTGAGTCCGGTGGCGGTGATGGCGTCGATGTGGTCGATGAGCTGAACGCCTTCGATCCTTCGCTGCCATGCTTGAGCGGGGTCGAACAGGTGGGGCTCGATCGCGTCGCAAGCGTTGCCGGCCAGCCGTGCTCGAGCTCGGTCGGTGTCGGCGCGCTCACGCAGGACGCGGGCGACGAGCCGATGCATTACCACGGTGGTGTCATCGGCAGACCAGGTCAGTAGCGAGCCCTGGACGCAACGTGCGATGGCTTCGTCGCGGCGGCCCGCGTATCCGGGCAGCAGATCGCGTGTCACACCGGCCGGGGAAAGCATCGCCACCAGATCCAGCAGATCGGTGACGGCGGTGGCCAGTTCAGGGTCGCCGGTAGAGGTTTCGATGGTTTCGATCGACAGCGCGATCGCCTTGTCCACCCGCTGCCCGTGCGGGTCGCCTGCCCGGCGGGTGAACGCGCGGGGCAACGGTTCGGTCAGCAACTCCCGATACCGGGCGTAATCGAGCCGGCGGGTTTTGATCGTGGTCGCGGCCTGGGTCAACGCCAACGGCAGATCCCCCAGATCCTGGGCTACCCGGGCGGCGCCGACATCATCGGGTGGTGTGGTGTGATGGCCGGTCGCGTCATGCAGATACCGCACCGACACCGCCCTGTCGTACACACCGAGATCCACCCCGGCACCCAACGTGGTGAAATCCTGGTCGGTACTGGTGAGCACAACCCTCGTACCACCATGAACCGGCAGAAACTCACCGACACGATCGGGGTCGGTGGCGTTGTCGAACACCAGCAGTCCCGACCCCGCACGCCCGCTCAGATGATCACGCAACCGCGCCGCCGACCGATAGGAATCACCCTCGGGATCGGCCACACCCACATGCGTAGCGATCGCGGCCAAACCCTGCATCAGGGTTGCGTCGGTTTCGGCGTCGACCCACCCCACCAACTCGCACTCCGGCATCGACAACGCAGCACGCGCGTACGCGGCAGCCAACTGGGTTTTCCCGACTCCCCGCATCCCGGTCACCACCGCCGTCACCCGCGACCCCGCCACCCGTTCGGCCAACTCTCCGAACTGCTCACGGACCACGAAATGCTGCGGCAGCGACGGGATCCGGCCCACTACCCGCCCCGCTGACACCACCGAGGACGTCGCCGCAGCGAGGACCTGGGTGATGTGCACAGTGACATCGACGTCTCCGCCCGCGGAGACGTCGGCCAGCGACACCAGCCCCGACCAACCAGCACCCGCGATCGTGTCCACCCCAGTTGTGGGTTCCCGCGGTGCGGGACGCGCGCCCGGGTCGGGGGTTACCGGCGCGCTGAGGGAGGGTCCTGCGGCTCGGGCCTGCCCGCTTTCACCGACTCGATCTCGATATCACCCTCGAACGTGCCACCGACCACCCGCACCCCGGTCCCGGTCGACTCCACCTCCCGGATCCGCAGCGCCGCCGCCGACACTCGCTCCAGATCCACACCCACCGCCACACCCGCAGCGGCCTCGTGCGCGCGGACCACCGCGATCAACGCTTGCGCCGCGGCCAGCAACCCCTGATCGCCCTCAGCGCCCGCGCGCTGCAGATCCTCGGCCAACACCGCGCGCCGAGCGACCGAATCAGGTTGCTGCTCCAGCGATTCGACACCGACCAGGCTGTAACGACCCGACACCAGCGCTTTGAGCTTCTGGTAGGCATCGACCACCGCCTGCTTGGCGGTATCGCCCAACCCCGCCACCGCACCCACCGCCACCGCTTCGGCAACGATCGCCGGCACCGTCTCCAACACGAGGTCCCCTCCCACCACCCCGCACCCCCCCATACCGGGCGCGGCCATCGATATTCTGACCGCCGGATTCTACGCCGCCCACACCCGCCACGCCGCCGATACCGAAACCAGCATCAATGCTCGAAAGACGCGACAAGCCAACACCATCCACACCAAACCAGGCACATACCAGACCTGTCCGAGCGCAGCCGACTTCGAACAGGGCCATGAGGAGCAGTGGCGCGGAATCCGGCGGTAGCGCGAATCGACCCGGGCGTTTGCCGTCGTCGACGAGTTCGTCGTACATCTGCCGCGCATAGTTTCCAGAGTCGACCCACCGCCAGCCGATCAAAACACCAGGTCGCCATCCGAGCTATCGCGCATAGCGAGTAACTATGCGCGACAACCCGTTAGCGCCACCTTTCTCGGCCCCGGACCGAACGGAGCGAAAGTCGTTGCTGTGCAACATATTCGAACTACCCTATCGGCTTACCGCCAGATCCGGCGAACTTGGACCCCACATGCCGACACTACGAAGTCGACAGTTGATTACGCGAGCCTGCCAATCTCACGGGCCGAAACAGGCCACTCTGCTTGTTCAGAGCCGCATTCCATCGGTGTCGGTGGGGTGTGACAATCTGTCGTGTTCTCGCATCTGCGGGACGCGTCGGCGACGACGCACCTTCTTCAAGGAGCACGAGATGACCGAGCTGTTCCCCGCCCCACAGCCCAGCTACCTGTCGGCCGCGACCGCGCCGAAGAAGCAGAAGAAGTGGCCGTGGCTGGTCGGCGCCCCGGTACTGGCTCTCGCCCTGGCGGCACCCGCATGGAACAGCGCTCCCGCGGCGGCCGACGTCGCTCAGCCGGACATCGCGGCGCTCGTATCGACAGTCGCGGTCGAATTCTCCCCTGCCAAGCAGGACATCACTTCCAGCCAGAGCAATGCCATCCGGTCCGCCCAGCAGTACCTTGAGTTCTCTGCCTTCTCCCGCAGCGGTCTGATCCACCAGCTCGAGTACGAAGGCTTCTCCACCGAGGACGCTACGTTCGCGGTGGACAGTCTGAATGTGGACTGGAACGAGCAGGCGGCACGCAGCGCCAAGCAGTACCTCAAGCACACCTCGTTCTCTCGGTCCGGACTGATCGATCAGCTGGTGTACGAGGGCTTCACGCGCGCACAGGCCGAGTACGGAGCCAATGCCGCCTACTGACAATCTCTTTCGGCGGTAGGCGTGCACACCGCACCACCCTCCTGGCTCCTCCCGCTCGACGGTGGGCACGGGGTCTGAGCGGGCGTGCGGGACGCTGCCCGGGGAGTGGGAGCCCGATCACGAATGGATCGACCCGCTCAACGACCGGCGCCCGGACATCCGGCGCTGGACGGAACCGATCCGGAGAGCGCTGCAACAAAGCGCTGCGATTGCTCGACGAGGCCGAGAAGCATCCCTGGCGCGGCTGAGTGTCGGTTTGGGGTTACTCACCGTCACCGGAGTCGACGACCCGGTGACGGTGAACTGTAATTCCCGTCTCCAGAGTGGCCTATCCCGACATCTGTCCGGCCACTCCTCAAGCCGCAGTCTGGCGTCCGATGTCCTGGCGTAGCCCATATCCGCCCAAAATTCGGCGAGTTCTACCGGGACCCATATCACCACCACACGCGGGGAAACGGCTGACTACGGATCAGAAGGTTGGGAGTCCAGCCGGACAGCGCCAGAATGACGCGGAAGGCACTTCAACCTGACGCCTCCGTGTCACAGTGATGACAGTTGGACGCCAGCCTGACATCGTCCAACACGAAAGACCTGCTCTGACCAGCATTTTCGTTGTATTTTCCGCCAGATGCTACGGCGTCCCCTGCGCGGTGCGTCGCATGCAGGGGTTGCCGCCGATAGCATCGTCGGGAGCGCTCGTCCGGGCGAAGTTGATTGTTGAGGAGCCCAATGCGTACTGCGGTTGTTGCCGTGGTGGCTGTTTCGGCAGCCGCGTTGTTCGGGACCGGGATGGCCGCGGCCGACCCGTCCACAGATAACCCGCCGTCGTGCACACAGTTTCGGGATTTCTACCACGCCTATACCAAGTTGTACCCTTCGGCGACACCGCAACAGGCCCTGCAAGCCGAGACCGACATAATTGTCCAGAATTCGCCCGGCATCACCCCACAGCAACAGCAATCCGTCGTCAATATGTTGACGCCGACCATGCGCGACTACGTCGCGGGCAAGTGTGGCAATTAACAACAGGCTGAACCCGAGTCGCGTCGCCCCCGACTTGTTCTTCGCCAGCCGCCAGTCGTTGCCGACCAGCGTCCACGACCTGATCAGATCCTCGGTCGACCACTCCTGACGCACGCCCGATCAGCCTGCGCGCGAAGCTACTTTGCGGCCTGGGCCAGCTTCAGGATTCCGGGGTTTCCCGTGGGTTCAGCCGGACTGAAGCGATTTCAGTGGGAACTCACGGCCTTTCGCGGCGTCATCGTTGGCTTTCCGGTGGGTTCGACGGAAGAGGGAGTGTATCCGCTGGTCATGACGAGGGCGGCGACTCAAGTTCGACCTGCGGAGTCTTGACTCCCTGGGTCGGGTTGGTGAACACCAGGCCGCGCCGTTTGGCGAACCGGAACAGCGATCTCAGAGAGTGCGGTTCCGTGCGCCGCTACACGCCAGATTTCTCAGATCTGGACCCCACGTGCCATCACCGGGCGTTCAGAACATCCGCTGTGCATACTCACTGGAGCACACCACGCACCGTGGCCGTGTTGATCGTGTCGGCGAGCCGCTGACAACAGATTCATCTGTACGAATTCTCTTGCCAGCTAGGACATCCTATGAACGCCAAGCCAATATCCGGTGCGAGGATCACTGCCCGCGTCCTGTTCGTTGTGACGGTCGCGTTGCTTGTCGTCGGCATCGGGCTTCTAGGGTTGCCGATTGATGCGACCGTCCCGTCGGCATCGGCGGGTGATGAGACCGTGGCATGCGGTGCTGTTGCCGCATCTAACGTCTACAAGCTGCGCCAGAGCGCATATGCCCGGGACATGACCGCCGCTGAAGATAACGCGAAGCGCGCAATCGCCGGCGAGCCCATCATCAAGACCGACAACGCCTATGCCGAGGTCAATGCATGCCAGGAAGCGATCAACGGCCGCAAATCCTTGGCGTGGGTGGTGTTCGGGCTGATGGTCTTGTCTCTCGTGGTCGCGATCACGATACGGGTATCGGCTTCGAAGTCGGACTTTCAGGCGCTTTCTGCCTCGCCTCCACCGAATTGGTATCCGGACCCCACTGATCGCACCAGAATGCGCTGGTGGGATGGGAAGAACTGGACCGAACGCACCCACCCCACCAGCGCATTCTGATGAACCGTCCTGGACTGGTTGGAGACTCCCGGTTTAGCAAGTGTGACTGACAGTCACATAGGTGCACCACGGAAGTTCGACGAGGAGACTCGGGTTCGACCGGATTCGTGAGCACGGTGGCTCGATGTCGGCCGCGCGCCGGATGTGGGTGCGTTGCTGGATATCAAGCCGGCGACGCTGCGGAACTGGGTCGAGAGGCCGAGCCACCGAACGGTTGCCATTGCCGCGCTATTCGATGCCCAAAGGCCGGAAGCTGGCCCACTTCGCGGGAAATCCACGCGGTGTCGTTCTGGGGTACACCCCAACTTGACAGATCCCATGAGAGTTCAGTCGGCGATGGCTCCCGCCGACGAGTTGAGCACTGTGCCGGTCATCATTCGAGCCCGGTCGGAGGCGAGGAAGGCGGCAGCTTTGGCGGTGTCGGCGGTGCGGGGGGCCACTTTCAGCATGGTTCGATCTTCGAGCTGTTGAATTGCCCCGTCTTCGGTGAGGTCCGATCCGCGGATCCTTCTTTGCATGGTGTCTCGAATCGTTCGGGTGTCCGGCATACCGGAGGATCGCAGACATACCACCCGCACGCCGGTGGGCCCGAGTTCCAGCGCGAGTTGCCGGGTGAAGTTCTCGATTGCGCCGAATGCGGCACCAATAGCGGACGAACCCGGCAGGTAAGGTCGCGCCGGGCTGCCGGTGATGAACATGATCACGCCCGAACGCTGCCGCGTCATGTGCCGAGCGGCGGCGCGCGCGGTGATGAACTGCGATCGCACGATCGTTGTCAGCGGGACCATGAACTCGTCGACGGCCAGATCGATAGCGTTCGTGCCGTTTCGGTAGTCGTCGGTGCGTGGCCCGATGGCGTTGAACACGACGTCGATGTGCCCGGTCTCCGCCGCGATGCCGTCGATATACGTATCGACGGCTGTCTCGTCGAGAGCATCCAGCTCCGTCGCCTCGGCATGTCCGCCGGTACGGGTGATCCGAGTGGCCACATCTTCGACGTTCGACTTCGTTCGGCCGGAGAGAAAAACTCGTGCCTCTTCGGCGGCGAACTCGTCGGCGACCGCGGCACCGATCGATCCTCCGGCCCCGAAGACCAGGGCGTGCTTGTTCAGAAGAAGGGATGCGCTGTTCATAAATACCTCTCTTGTGATGGTTCGTCGCAGCGTGATGGGGGCTGCGAGGTGTCCTTTGTGTGGTCGTCTCCGCTGTGCGTGTGGTCAGTTGAGGGGGTCGGCGCCGACACGGGTGCGCGGGTTGTCGGGTTGGAAGGGTGTGCCGGTCCCGGTTTCGCACAGTTGCCGCAGGCTGTTGAGGTAGTAGCCCCAACTGGAGTTTGCGCTGGCGACCGCGTCGGGGCCGACCTCACGCCCGAGGATGTGACGGAAACGCACCCGGGTCCTGTCTTCGATCGCTTCCAGTTCGAACCGGATCGTGGTCTCGGCGCCGAAGGGGTCGTGCCCGCCGACGCCCTGCCATTCGACCGCCCGGGCGGGGTCGTACTCGCGGATCTGCATTATGGGGTTGAACGGATCGTGAAAACCGAACTCGATACGCGCACCCACCGCCGCTGGTTGCGCCCGTACCGTCGTCGTCCACCACCCCGCCAGGCCCTCGGCCGTGGTCACCGCATCGAACACGACCTGCGGTGGCGCGGCGATCTCGAATAGGTGTCGCACGGTGTCCGCGGCCTGCTTGCCTGTGGTCTCCGGGTCTGGCGTCATTGCTTGGCTCCTTCGCTGGTATCCGCGCCGTCGTGGTCGGCGACCACGACGCTCGTCTGTACTGACACCGCCGAACGTGCGAATGGGGCGGCCCCAGTCCAGAAAATCCGGCAACGGGAATGCGAGGATGGCGGGTATGACCGCTGATCTGCTCGCCCGGGCACGCTCCGGCGACCAGAATGCTTTCGGTCTGCTGATCGACCCGTACCGGCGGGAGTTGCAGGTCCACTGCTACCGGATGCTGGGGTCGCTGCACGACGCCGAGGACGTCGTGCAGGAGACACTCATGGCGGCTTGGCGGGCGCTGCCCGAGTTCGCCGAACGCGCCTCGCTGCGGACCTGGCTCTACCGAATCGCAACGAACCGCTGCCTCAACGCGCTACGCGAAGCGCGCCGCCGTCCCCGCACGAGCACATCGGGGCTGGACCTCGACCGACCCGAACCGACCCGGCTGGTCCCGGTGCAGCGGATCGAACCGCTTCCCGACACCTTCCTCGACGAACTCGCCGACAGCCATCCTGGCCCAGGCGCCCGCTACGAAACCCGCGAAGCCGTCTCCCTGGCTTTCATGACGGCGCTCGATCTGTTGCCGGAGCGGCAGCGTGCCGTGCTCATGCTGCGCGACGTACTCGGATTCTCCGTCCGAGAAACAGCGCATATCCTCGACACCACCGAGCAAGCGGTCGCGGGAGCCCTCAAACGAGCCCGCGCCACCATGACTCGTCACCACCACACCACCAACCGGCCCAAACCCGCGCTGCCCGGGTCGGCGGCGGAAAAACAGCTCCTCACACGGCTGACCCGCGCACTCGAGAACGGCGACGTCGACGGCATCGTTGCGCTGCTGACCGACGACGCCTGGCTGCGCATGCCGCCCATGCCGTTCGAATACCAGGGACACGACCGGATCAGCCGATTCCTCACCACCGTCGCTTTCCGCGAGCACCACCGCTACCGCGGGGCCGCGACGCGAGCCAATGGTCAACCTGCACTGGCGATCTACCTCACCGACTCCAACACCGGCACCGCGCACCTCAACGGCTTGTGGGTGGTCACACTCGCCGAAGACCGCATCAGCGGCATCACCCGCTTCGACCACATCGTCCTCGCACCACTCCAGCTCCCGCCCACACTCACGGCATGGGGTGCAAGTAAGAGATAACCCGTGAGTCCAGCGATTGCTTACTGAGCACCTGTGGACCGCTCCGCCCCTGGACCTGGGGATTTTCGTTCTGTTCGGATGGGTTGGCGTGTCTTGACTGAAGTTCAGAATTAATGAAGTAGGTTCGGGCGATCCGAAGGATGATTGTCTGAGCTGAAGGTGGGGTCGCGGGTTGAGCCTGGCTGTGGTGCGGGATCTGCGCGATCTGCGGTCTCCGGCGACTCCGGAGGAACTCGCGGACTTCGAGACCGATGTGCTGGCGGGGTTCGTGCTGGCTCGTGCGTCGGCCGGGTTGGCGGACGGCACGATCAGCGGTGATGTGAACCACTTGGAGCAGGTGCGGGCGTGGTTCTGTAAACCGTTGTGGGACATGGAACCCGCTGACGCCGACGCCTACTTCGGGCAGGTGTTGCGCGGAGCGGCGAAGGGCACCCGTTTGGGGCGGGCACAGGCGTTGACGACGTTCTTCGCGTTCCTCGAACTGCGGCACAAGGTCGAAATCCACGCGATGACGGGCCGGGTTGTCGAGTGCCCCATCGATGAGATGAACAAGCCGCGCGGCCTCAAGCAGGCGGCGTTGCGGATACCGCCGACCGAGGCCGAGGTCAAGGTGCTGTTCGCTGGGTGGCGCGAGGAGTTGACGAGTTGCCGCAAGTTCGGCCCGACTGCCCGCAATTATGTTGCGGCCCAGTTGATGTCACAGGTCGGACTGCGCGTGAACGAGGCCCGGAACCTTGATCTTGCCGACATCAAATGGGAGCTGGGCAGGTTCGGCAAACTGCACGTCCGAATCGGCAAGGGCGCTCGCGGAAGCGGCCCACGGGAGCGGATGGTGCCGCTGATCAACGGCGCCGACCGGACAGTGCGTTGGTTCGTCGAGGACGTGTGGGGCCATTTCGACGACGACCACCAGCGGCCCGGTGCGCCGTTGTTCCCTTCGGAGCGCAAGAACACCGACGGAACCTGCCGCAGGGTGGGTGACGACGCCCTTCGTGCGGGCCTCGCCGGGGCAGCCGGCACGCACCTGCCGGGATGGGCTGACACCCTCACTCCGCACGTGTTGCGGCATTTCGCGGCGAGCCAGCTGTATTTGTCGGGTGTGGATCTGATCGCGATCCAGGAGCTGTTAGGGCATTCCTGGATCTCTTCGACTCTGAATTATGTTCACGTTCACCGGACCCGGAGGCTTATTCATAAGCCTGTCCCGCAATCGGCTGTGGCATAGCAACTCTCGTGGCCTGTGTGGCCGGTGAGACGGTGATCGCACTGCTTGATACGTCGGCGCGTCGCAGCCGAATTGGCAACGGCCCTCATGTATCTCAGTTCGTGGAGTTACGAAGTCTACGAGCGAGAACGAGGGCCGTTGCGGTACAAGGCTATTACGGGGCTGACCGATGGGCAACTGACGGAACTGACTGCCCGGGTACACGAGACCGTCGGCGGGTTCGAGTCGGCCGGTCGCCCTTACGCGTTGAGCTTGTTCAGGTCTGTCGCTTTGGTGGTGTCGTTGATGCGCAGAAACCTCGTCCAGGATGTCGCGGGCGCGTTCTTCGGGATCAGTCAGTCCACGGTGAGCCGCCGCTGGGATCTGCTGCGACCGGTGATCGCTGACGTACTCGAAGAGTTCGTTCCCAACCCCCGCGACGTCATCGGAGTCGGGTCCGTGCTGGTGGACGGCACAATCTGCCCGACCTGGGACTGGTCGGCGATCCCGGACCTGTTCTCCGGAAAAACCCAGTATCCGGGGTTCAACATCCAGATCGCCGCCGACCTCGACGGCAGGCTCGTCGCGGTCGGCATGACGATCGTGCACGGCGCCCGACACGACGCGCACGCATACGCCGCCTCCGGACTCGCCGACCTTCTCGCCGAGATCGACACTGTCGCCGATTCCGGTTACGTCGGTGTCGACGGAATCGATCTGGTGCCCTACAAGAAACCTCCGGGCCGCGAACTGCACGAGAGCCAGGCCGCGTTCAATACCGCACTCTCCGGAATCCGGGCCGCGGTGGAGCGAGCCGTCGCTCACCTGAAGACCTGGCGCATGCTCAGCGAGGAAGGCGGCCGCTACCGCGCGCCAGTCCACAAATTCCCCTCTGCCCTGAAAACGATAGTCGCACTGCACTTTTTCGCGGAGGCTTATGAATAACGCTCCCGGATCGAGGACGCCTGGGTCGCGGGCCAACAACGCGCGGCGCATCGCTTGGAAGGACTGCTGTCATGAAATGGAACCTGCGCCTGGCCGCCGCCAACCGCGGCATCTGGAAGGCCAGTGAACTTCAGCACCTGCTCGCCGCGCACGGCCTGGTGATCAGCGCCGGGAAGATGTCGGGCTTGTGGTCGGGCAACCCCGCGAGCATCAAGCTCGACGATCTCGACATCATCTGCGTGGTGCTGGGCTGCCCCATCGGGGAAATTCTTGTCCCCGAACCGGAGAAAGTCCAAAAACCTGGCACTGCAACGATTTCCAAAGCTGTTGCCGCCGGAAACAATGGCCCTGTCGTGACCCCGAAACGCCGCGACGGCCGCTCACTGCCACCGGAGTGACCGGCCGCGGACCCGCAGCGCGGACCTGCGCAGGCTGCTTGGCCTGGGGCAAATTCGGCCGAGGTCTGTGCGCGGCGTGCTACATGTTCACTCGCGACCACGCCGTCACAGAATGCGCCGGCTGCGCACGCATCGTCGCTTTGAAGAACAAGCACTGTCGATTGTGCTGGAATCAGGCCCGCAAACTCGCCCGAGAAGCCGACGGTCTGGTGCCGACCACCGCCGTCGACCACCTGCACGAGGTTCGTTACCACCAACTGTTCTTCGCCGATATGGGCTCGACCCGCGGCGCGACAACCGACCCGCCACGCCGCTACGCCCGGCGCGGCAGGCCCCTCAAACCGTCACCGTCACCAGCTCATCGGCCAGATACCAGCTGCATGCAGATGTTTCTGTTCGACAGTCCCGTGCGGGATTACCTCCGCTTCGATGAGCACGCCGACACCGACACCGACACCGACAACCGATGGCTGCGCTGGGCTCGCTACCTCGCCCACCAGACCGCCGAGCGGCGCGGTTGGTCACGCGGGGTCCGAGACGATGTCCAACGGTCGCTGATCATTCTGCTGTCGCGTCACATCGACGGCGATGTGGTGCATTACTCGGCGATGTTCGCGGCCCTGCGGGCACTCGACCTCACTGTCGATCATGTCGGCTACGTGCTGGGCGAGATGGGCATCCTGGTCGATGACCGGCAACCGTCGTTCGAGGATTGGCTGGAAGGCAAACTCGACGGCATCGCGGCGGGTATCGCCCAAGAGACCGAGACATGGCTACGGACCCTGCGGGACGGCGGCCCACGTGCTCGGCCCCGCAAGATCGGCACCGTCTGGACCTATGCGAACACGATTCGTCCCCTCCTGCTCGACTGGTCCGCCCACCGCGACCACCTGCGCGAGGTCACCCGCGACGATGTGATCGCCGCACTCGAGTCGTTGCACGGCTCGGCGCGACAGGGCACCCTGGTCGTGCTGCGGTCACTGTTCAAGCACTGCAAGAAAACCCGCGTCGTCTTCATCAACCCAACCAGCCGAATCCGGGTCGGCGACCGGGGCGCGAAGCTTATCCAGCCCCTCGACCCCGACCAGATACAGCGAACCGTCAACGGTGCCGCGCGCCCCGCCGATCGGCTGATAGTTGCACTGGCCGCCGTCCACGCCGCCCGCTCAGCAACGATCCGGGCTCTGCAACTCGACGACGCCGACCTCGGCAACCGGCGCCTGACCATCGCGGCCCATGTCCGGCCACTCGACGAACTCACCTACCAGCTGCTGCTGGAATGGCTCAACTACCGTCGAACCCGCTGGCCCTACACCGCCAACCCGCACCTGATCATCAACAATCAGACCGCCCACAAGCTCACGCCGGCCAGCGCGCACTGGATCGGTGACGGATTCCGTGGACAGCACGCCACACTCGAACGCTTACGTGTCGACCGCCAACTCGAGGAAGCCCTCACCCAAGGTCCTGATCCTCTACACCTGGCCGTCGTCTTCGGCTTGGACGAGAAGACCGCCATCCGCTACGCGGCCGCAGCGCGGCAGCTTCTGGAAGCCGAGATCGAGCGACATGCTCCGAGTTGAGACGAACCCACGGGTCGAAACAACTCGCAGACTGAACGAACCCTTGGGTTCCCGGTGAAGAACCCTCAGTTCGCTTGAACCCGCGGGAGCCCAGGGGGTAGAGGCTCATCGACCAGAAATCCGGCGGTAGCGAGCAAGGCTCATGGGAGTCCTACAACCCCGTTCGTAAAGCCCGGAACCGTCCAGGAAACTGGACACTTTAGCGGTGCTTGTGGGGCGATCCTTACCAACAGGGGTGCCGTTAAGGATGGCGTCACCCGGGGCATATGGCGAGAGAAAACCCAGGTAAAACGCCCATTATGTGATCTTGAATCGAGTTGTCGCTATCGACGTATTCGGTACCCCCCGGATGGCGTGGCGCTGCTGCGTGCAGCGCCCACCTGCGGAAACGCCCCACAGCCCAGAGCGTTTGGCGGACATTCGTTGCCGTCACGCCCCGATTGCCTTGTGTGGCGCGATTCTTACCGGCACCCCGCCAAGAGGGCCTGGACGTCGAGCGGGTGTTCACCGATCGCGCCTCGGGCAAGGACATCGCCCGCCCGGAGCTGGACGCGCTGATCGGGTTCGTGCGCGAGGGCGACACCGTGCGCGTGCACTCGATGGACCGCCTGGCCCGCAACCTCGAGGATCTGCGCCGGGTCGTTCGCACCCTGACCGGCAAGGGCGTGCGCGTGGAGTTCATCAAGGAGGGGCTGACCTTCACCGGGGAAAACTCTCCGATGGCCACGCTGATGCTGTCAGTGATGGGCGCCTTCGCCGAGTTCGAGCGCGCCCTCATCCTGGAACGCCAGCGCGAGGGTATCGCCGCCGCCAAGGCTCGCGGCGTCTACACCGGCCGCAAACCCGCCCTCACCGACGAACAAGCCCACCAGCTGCGCCAGCGCGCCGCCGCTGGAGAGAAGAAGGCGGCCCTGGCCCGGGAATTCGGGATCAGCCGCGAAACCGTGTACAGCTACCTCGCCGAGGCCGCCGACAACTGAAACGTAGAAAATCACGCTGAGCGCGTGCCGATAGCTGTGACAATCGGTGCGTCGCTTTTGCCGCTAGGACTTCCACAGGCGCAGTCCCGTCGATCCATCAGCCTGATCGATGAAGACCCAGGCCTCAGCCATGATGCTCTGTGTCGGCACGATCTCGACCGTTTGATGCACAGGAGGCGGCGTGAATTGCATCTCGCCTTGCATCACTCCGTGTGTCGTGTCGTAGAAGAGGCGGATGAACCGGCCGTCGCGCGCGGTATTGAAGGAAAAACTCTGATCCGCCTGGCCGCTATACGGCCTGACACTCACCCCGCCGGCGACGGTAGCGCTCAGCGCGACACCGTAGTACTTGTGGCGGATGCCCTTGGATCCGTCTGCCTGCGCGACGATGTCGAAGCTCTGATCCTGGGTGCCGTCGTACTGCCTGATATGAACGAAACCACCCGAACTCACCGACAAGACCCAATCTGACGCTGGCACTTCCCCACCTCCAAGCGCTCGGTCGAACGACAGCAGAGCTGATCTCCCGCAATCGAGTAAACCATGATCACCAGGGGCTGTACGACGAATCGCTTTACGACCGCATCCCCTCGGGCGGCGCCGAGTTCACCCACAACTTGGCGATCCGGCCATCAGGTGTGTGGGTTGCGCAGCGCCTCGAAGGCGGCGTTTCGGGCGGTATCGGTTCGCTCGAACCAGGCGCGTGAAGCTGACGCCCTGACATCTGCCGACCCGTGTAGAGGAGATGGGCGAGCTTATGTCGCACCCTGCTGGTCCGATCGGCTGCAGCCGACCAGTCGTCGTGTGGCCAGCGAATGTCGAAGTTCTCCGCAGCCTTCCGGATCTTGGCGGACAATTCCTTTTTCAACGGTGGTGCGCCGGGCCCCGCTGAATGGAAATAGGTGAAGTTCACCTCTGACACCAGCATCTGCCAGCAGCCGACCACGTTCCATGCGGTTCGTTCGAGCGTCCTGGCGGGGTGCCTAGCAGCGTTCTCCTTCTTCTGCCGCTCGTCGATCTCCCGAGCTACTCGCCTCAATTGCTCTGCGTGCGTTTCGTTCTCCACGCGCACACAGTAGGTCCGGATATCCGGGCGATGCGGCGTGATTTCCGCAGGTCGTGCGATGTCGTCATGCTCGGCACGCCGACCGGACACGCCGGTACCTTGCACTCCCTGACAGTTATAGGAGTTCCGGGCCGAGTCCGGCCGTGTGCTGGTTGAGGTCATGGTCGAGCTTTGAGGACTTCGGGGACACGGGTGCTGGCGTTGATCCACGCTTCGGCCGCCGGATCGACCCATCCGGCGGCGCGCAGCAGATCAGCGTGCCACGCCGAGTGGTCGATGGTGTGGATCGGTTCGTGGTGGGCGACGCGGTTGCGCAGGTCGTGGAGCCTGTTGATCGGGGTGTACACCGTGCCACGTTTCTGGGACCGCAGGTGCGGGAAGGCGCGGCGTAGCGCAGGCGCCCACAGGGTGTTCTGGTAGTGGGATGCGAGGATGTAGCGCCAAAATCCGAAGGTCAGTTCGGCGATGACCTTCCCATGGATTTCCGGGATCGAGCCTCGCCGGGTGGCCCGGCTGCGGGCTTCGCGGATCTGCTGGTCGAGTCTGGATCCTGCCCATGGCATGCCTGGCCCGGTGTACCAGTCGCCGTTCCCGGAGCGCACTCGCTTGTGGTAGGTGATCAGTTGTTTGTCCAGCGCGTTGCGTAGGACTACCTCGAACATGCCGAGCGTCTCATACCAAGCGCCGGCGATTCGTAGGTTCCACTCGTACAGCTGTTCCCCGGCCTCCTCGGAGCCCGTCGTGGTCACGTAGCGGTCGAATCGCCCTGGTGAGAGCAAGCGGCGCAGATCACCTGCCGACCACCCGGGGGTTGGGGAAGACGTCACGCCCGCAGACGCTATACTGGTGGACAGAAAACCCCGGAACGATCCCTACCGGCCGCATTTGTGGTCAGGCAAATCGCCGGGGTTACGTCTTTCCTGGGGCCTGCACGGTCTTGCCTGGGTGGCGGGCCGTCTACGCGCTGTCCCCGGACGTAGTCGCCGGGCGGCTCTGGTCTGTGTCGGTCGGGACACTGATACTCGGGACATGATCGGTAATTCGCTGTGGCTGGTGTGTGACCAGTCGGAGTGCCGCGAGATGATCGAGGAAGTCGGGGATCTCGCCACCGAGCACGCCTTGCACACGATCGCGAAGGGCCGGGGCTGGTTCCTGGGTAACCGGCACTACTGCCCGGCACACTGGCCGCGACCGCGCACCCACTACTTGCGCTGAACACGAGAAGGGGCCCCGCCGATCGGCGGGGCCCTTCTCGTGTGCGGGTAGAGGGTCAGGGGTAGTACTTGTTGGTGCCGGGGATCCGCTGTTCGCAGGTGTGGTGGCCGCCGTCGGCGTCGACGATCCGGCCGAGCGGGCCGGGGCCGAGCGCGCAGGGGGTTCCCACCGGGTAGAGGTGGAAGTCGTGGGCCCCGCTCGGCGGCTGCCTGGCCGTCGCGGGGGTAGCGGCGGCTACCAGCGCGACGGCAACGGCGACGAGACCGGACGGGATGAGCTGGCGGCGCATCACGCTCGGCCCTCCCGCCCGCGTTTGCGGCCCAGCTCCACGCCCGCGCCCTGGGAGGTGCGCCGGGCTTTCGGCGCCTCACCGGGGGCGGTGGCCGCGCCGCCGGGGCGGGCTTGGGCGAGGTCGGTGAGCAGCAGCGCGGTGATCTGCTCGCGGTCGACACCGAGCGCGGTCAGCTCCTCGACGAGCTGCTCGCGGCGTGACGGGCTGTCCCACCCCGGAACATCCGCCCGCGCTTTGGCCTGCTCGGCTTTCTGCCGCCGCACGGTCGCGGCCGCGGCGACGGACTCGGTCTCCAGGCGGGTCGTGGCCGCGGTGATCTGCTGGCGCGCTTCCCGATCGGTGACGCCGACCTGGTCCAGGGCATCCGACAGGGCGCGGCGGTGGGAGACCAGGGCGTCGGGCTGGACTTCGCCGTTGACGAACGCGTCGGTGGTGTCGCGGGTCAGGCGGGTGACCGCGTTCCACACCGGGTCGTACTTCTGCGCGTTGCCGTCCTCCACCTGGTGCCCGCCGCCCGCGAGCACGGTCACGACTGCCGCGCGGGTCGCCTCGGCGCGGCGCTCAGCCTCTTGGCGTGCCTCGTTGCGGCGGGCGCGGTAGGCCGATTCCTTGTCTGCCCATACGGTTTCCGGTTCCGGGCCGCTGCCGGGTGCGTCGGCGTCGGCCAGCGCGAGCTTGATCGCGTCGCGTTCGATCGGGGCCAGGGCGGAGCCCTTCGCCTTGGTGGCGGCCTCGATCTCCTCGCGCAGCTTCGCGGCGTTGGCCTGATCGGTCTCGATCTGGGAGCGCGCCGCGCGCACGTAGTCGGTGATCTTCTGCCCCAGCGCGTCCTTGTCGACCGCACCCGAACGCCGGTCGGTCGGGTGGTGGGCGCACGGGTGCAGCCGGTCGGCGGGCTAGAACTCGCAGCCAGTTGGGCGCGCGTTGGGCACACACAAGATCAGACCCGGTGAAAACCGGGTCTGACCTGGTGAGACGGTGGTGCGCGATACTGGGATTGAACCAGGTACCGCCGGTCCGTCAACAAGATCGTAAGACGACAGCTGAACAGCTTTGTATTTTGTCCTTTTGCTCGGCTGTGAACTGCATCTATGCAGTTCAGGGCAGCGTTCTCGGGAGTTGTACTCATAACATGTTGGTCGTGAGTGTTGTCGCTGGTAGTGACTGTTTCGGGCTCGGTGTCGATCGTGGGTGAACAGGTGCCGGATCTCATTGCGGGTCAACGAGATCAATCCTTCCGAATGTCAGCGGACACGTAATCTCATAGGCGGATAAGCTCCACGAGCTGCGCCCACCTCATATCAGCCGACGGGGCGGCGTCGGCGGAGCGGCAGGGGCGGTGGTGACGCCGATCGAGCCCGCCGCGATGGGCGTCGGCGGAGTGGCAGGGGCGGTGGTGACGCCGACGCCGATCGAGCCCGCCGCGAGCGCCGTGGCGAAGGCTGCGATGATTTTGTTCCGTTTGTTCATCGGTGGTGCCTTTCCCTTGGGTTCTGAGCTGCTATGGCTGACGGTTCCCACTGTGCTCGCCGATTGCTGAGATGATGCTGTCGCGGGCTGTGAGAACGCTGAGAACGCGCTCGGCCACTCAGCAAACTCGGTACGACCCCGACAATGCGGTGAACAACGCCGTCGCAAACTGGACGGTATCGTCTATGAGGTCGTGCAGTCGTCCGGCATACCTGGGATGGCCGTTGCCGTCGTGCACGGCGGGAGACGGTGTACGCCAAGGGGTTCGGCGTACGCGAGGTCGGCAAGGACGACAAGGTCGACGCGGACACTGGGTTCCAGCTCGCGTCGTTGTCCAAGTCCGTTGCCGCGTCCGTCGTCGCACACCAGGTGGGCACGGGATCAGTGACGTGGGATACCCCGATCGTGTCGAAGCGGCCCGGATTCGCGCTGAAGGACCCGTACGTCACGCAGAACGTGACGAGGCGACATGTTCGCGCACCGCTCCGGCCTCGTGCGTGGCGGCGGGCTCCGGGGCGGAGGTGCATCGCCATTGTGTCGTGCGGCCGGTATCGCCGACGACAACCGTCGTCGCCGACCTCCCGCCGGTGCCACGCGAACCCGCCTGGTCGTCGGTTCGCGGAGTTCTCCGGCGATTCGAGACGTGGGCCTGCACGCGCCGCAGGCCGTGCGACCGTCGTTGGGCAGGTAGTTTGGACATCGGGACGCTGAAAGTCGCTCCAGCGGCAATCGGGTGATCGGCCCGTCACCAGTGTATTTTATGATTACGGTTCGCCGTGAGCACTGTTTATGCAGGTCAGCACAGTGTTCGGAGTGTTTGAACTCATAATCCATTGGTCGTGGGTTCGAGCCCCACCCGCCCCACAGATGCCGGTCCTGACCTGCATTATCGTCAGTTCGGTTCGACACCGTTTCCCACTGCGACACGTGCTGGCGGAATCCGCGGTTCCTGCCCACCGAAGAGGTTCAGGATGCCCACCGGATCGGCGAGATGCCCTCAGTCACCGTTCTCAGCGCGCCAAGCTAACAGCTTGACATTACTGACAGTCTGGACATGGGCGTGCATGGCCTGTGCGGCGGCTCCCGGATCGCCGGCTCGGATTGCCTCCGCGATCCGGCGGTGCTGTTCCAGGGACTTCGGCGGCCGGCCCGGTTGGCGGCCACCATCCCCTTGGAGCTGGCCCGGAACACGCCTTTGCGGAGTCGCACCCCAACCAGACGGCATCGCTGGGTGGCCGGATCTCGTGCGGCGCCGCATGGAGGGCGGCTAGGGTCGCCGACGTGGATGAGCGCACGCCGAGCTTCCTCTTACCGCTACTTTCCGGGTCACTGTTCTCGCCCTGCCGGATTCGGGCCGTTTGGACCGCTACCCCTTGCCCGATGCCGGAAGACTTTCGGCCATAGGCTCTGCCACGGCGGGATGCGATTCGACGGTCGGAGGGAACTCGATGGAGATTTGGTGGATTGCCCTATTGGCGGGCGCTGTCGTGGGGCTGTCAGCATGTGACACGAAGCCTGACGCAGTCACTAACCACTCCGCGAGCGAAACGCGCTCTGCGGCTATCGCGGCGAGCACCTCTGCTGCACCGCCGGTCGCGCAGCCGTGCCCGGCCCAGCCTGCCGCCAATCCCGAGCCCGCTGACTTCTATCGAGAGCGGTTCTCCGGGGTGGTCGACAAGCTGAACAGAAATGTGCGGGCGTACGAGAACGCGGTCGGTGGCGACAACGACTCTGCGTCGCTCACTGCAGCTGCTCGGGCGCTGTCTGTCACCGTGAAGGCCGACGAGAAAGTGTTCAAGCTCGACGAATTCGGCTGTTACAGCCCCCAGCTTCTTCAGCAATTAGTGAACGCCTCCGACGAGCTGACCTCCGCGTTGGACCGGCTTGTTATCACCCCGGTCGAGCAGGTCGAGACAGAAGCGAGGACGATTCCCTCCCTGTATAAGGGGTTCGCTACAGCGTTCAATAGCTACGCCGACCAGTTCGGCGGCGAGCACGTCCTGACGTAGCAGCTCCGAGCCAACCGTGCAGCTGCCGTTCGGCCGCCCGCGGGTCCGGCACCACCTTCCACACCACCACCAGCTCAACGCTAGTCAGCCTCGCGGTCGCGTCCGCACTACGCGGATGGGACACGGGGTATGGCCACCTATCAGTGGCTGTGGTCGGGGCCGAGGAGGCTGGTGATACCGCGCATGGCTTGCGGTGAGGGTTTGAAGCCGCTGTTACCGACACCCCCCGATCCTGGCCAATAGGATTTCCTCCCTATTGCTCGTGTGGCCGGCATTCGCTGTAGCGCGGAGCATCAGCGGGACGATAAGCCCGCAGTTGACCGAGATCAGAGAACCAGAGGACCAGACGGCGGGTCTTGCCGCGCCCCACATCGCCCTCAGTCGCCCCGCAGCGACGAGGGTGTCGATGGCGGCGGCCTTGTCGGCGCACGTTTCGGTGTTGCAGCCGATGCGGTCCTTCCACACGTCGTGTGCTTCCGCGGCGGTGTACGGGACTTCTGGTGCGGCATGGCATTTCGCCTCATAGGGTGGGCGGGAGGTTGGGCAGAAGTCCAGTTTGTGAGGAGTCGTGTGGACGCGTTCGGTGTGCTGGGCAAGGTTCTGGACGACTACCAGTCTTTCGTGTCAGGGTTCCTGAACATCAAGGACCCTGAGGTCAAGCAGAAGGTCGAAGCGGAGATCGAGAAGGGTCTGCTGTGGCCCGAGCCATGGTTGGCGTTAAACCCCGCGTTTGAGCCGGGTGGCACCGTCAGCGAGCTCGTGGACCGCGCACTGCTGCACCCGGCGAACCGGGAGATCTTCCGGGCACGATCTGACGAAGACACGTTCGGCCGAGAGATCGCCTTCCACCGCCATCAGAGCGATGCGTTCGAGGTAGCTCAGCGCCGAGAATCGTATGTGCTGACCACCGGTACCGGATCGGGCAAGTCAATGGCGTACATCGTGCCGATCGTCGACCGGGTGCTGCGTGAAGGTTCCGGTGGCGGTGTCCGTGCGATCGTCGTGTATCCGATGAATGCCCTGGCCAACAGCCAGCTCGGTGAGCTCGAGAAGTTCCTGGGCAAAGACAAGCCGAAGGTGACCTTCGGTCTCTACACCGGTCAGGAGTCCCGCATCGAGCGTGAGGCGATCCTCCAGAACCCGCCGGACATCCTGCTCACCAACTACGTGATGCTCGAATTGATGCTGACCCGGCCGCGGGAACGCTCCGGGTTGATCACCAGCGCCGCGAACCTGTCGTTCCTGGTTTTGGACGAGCTGCACACCTACCGCGGTCGGCAGGGCGCGGACGTGGCGATGCTGATCCGGCGCCTGCGCGGCGCGGTCGGGGCGACGGCGCTGCAGTGCATCGGCACCAGCGCCACCCTCGCTGGCCCTGGCACCAAAGCTGAGCAGCGCCGTCAGGTCGCGGAGCTGGCCACCAGGATCTTCGGCATCGCGATTCCGCCGGAGAACATCATCGGCGAGACCCTCCGCCGCGCCACTTCCGGGGACACCGATCCGACAGCGTTGGCCTCCCGCCTGGCGGCGCCGACCCCCACGACGTGGGAGGCGCTACACGCAGATCCACTGGCGATCTGGACGGAGCGCACCTTCGGTTTGCGCGAAGACGACGAGGGCCGACTGGCCCGGCAGTTGCCTACAAGGCTGGCCGTCGCCGCCGACACACTCGCCGAGCAGACCGGCATCGCCCGGGCGATCTGTGAGGACAAACTGCGCGAGCTGCTGCTGGCAGGTTCGCGTGTGCGCGACGGGCAAGGACGTCCCCTGTTCGCGTTCAAGCTGCACCAGTTCATCGGCAAGGGCGACACCGCGTACGCGACGCTCGAGCGACCGGAGCACCGCTACCTGACCACCCAGTACCAGCGCAGCTCCCCCGTCGGCGAAACCGGGCAACCGCTGTTCCCCTTGGCGTTCTGCCGCGAATGCGGACAGGACTTCCTCGTGGTCAACCTCGACAAGGGCGGTGAGAACTTCAGCCCCCGGATCCTCAACGGCGCGCGGGGGGAGCAGGCCGAGACAACCGGACTACTGCTCGTCACCGACAAGCCGTGGCCGTCACCGAACGATCCGGCCCTGCTGGATTTGGTGCCCGAGGACTGGGTGGTCGAGACCGGCACTAGTCGTGTTCTGGATAAGGGCCGCCGTACCCGCCTGCCCGAGGCGTACCGGGTCGATGTGTTCGGCACGATCACCGACGACGGGCTGCCAGTCGCGTTCTTCGAGCGACTCGACTTCTGCCCCGGCTGCAAAACCAGCTACGAGAGCACACAGCAGTCGGAATTCTCCCGGGTGGCGAGCCTGGGCACCGAGGGCCGGGCCAGCGCCGTCACGGTCCTGTCGCAGGCGGTGGTGCGCACCCTGCGGCAGGAAACCGATCTCGACGATGTCGCCCGCAAGTTCCTGGCGTTCTCGGACAACCGGCAGGACGCGAGCCTGCAGGCCGGGCATTTCAACGACTTCGTCCTGGTCGGCCTGGTGCGTTCCGCGTTGTATCGCGCAGCCCGCGACCAGCAGGAACGTGACCCGGACGAACCGCTCGGGGACGAGGACCTGGGATCTCGCGTGGTCGCCGCTCTCGGTGGTGATCTCGCGGACTTCGCCAAGGACGCAGAGACCGCGCACGAGGCCGTCCCACGCCGCAAGATCACCCGGGCATTGCGCGATGCGGTCACCTACCGACTCTGGGCCGACCTGAAGCGGGGATGGCGCATCACGATGCCCAACCTCGAGCAGACCGGGCAGCTGCACCTGAGCTACTTCGGCATCGACGCCCTCGCCGGCAACGAACCCAAGTGGGCCGCGTCCGGTCAACCCCTGGCCGGCGCGCAACCACCGACCCGTCGGCAACTGATGCACGTCCTGCTCGACGAACTGCGGCGCAACCTGTGCATCGAATCGGAGTTCCTCACCGAAGAGAAGTACGACAGCGTCAAACGCGCCAGCCAGGACTGGTTGAAGGTGCCCTGGGCACTGTCGGAGGAGACCGGCGTGTATTCGGGCACCGCTTATCCCGGCAGTCGCCCGAAGTTCGAGGCCGGGTCCGGGGCGGATCTGTACCTGTCGGGACTGGGCGCATACGGACGGTGGTTGCGACGCCCCGACCGGTTCCCGCTGCACGAGGATCCGCTCAAGCCGGCAGATGCGGACACCGTCATCACGGCTTTGCTGAAGGTGATGGGCACCGCCGGGATTCTCGTGAAGATCGAGGAGAAAAACCGACGCACCGGCTACCGCATCCACTCGAGTCTGATCCAGTGGCGGGCCGGCACCGGAGAGTTCCGCGTCCCCGATCCGATCCGTGGCAACCAGACCCAAGGGCGGGTCAATCCGTTCTTCCGCCGCTTCTACACCGAGACCGCGGCCGGTCTGGTCGGCCTCGAGGCCCGCGAGCACACCGCACAGGTCGAGTCATCCATCCGGAAGAAACGGGAGGCGCGGTTCAGTGACGCGGAACTGCCGGTGCTGTACTGCTCGCCGACGATGGAGCTCGGCGTCGACATCAAGAGCCTGAACGTCGTCGGGATGCGCAACGTGCCCCCGACCCCGGCGAACTATGCCCAGCGTTCGGGGCGTGCCGGCCGATCCGGACAGCCTGCGGTGGTGTTGACCTATTGCGCCACCGGAAATGCCCACGATGCCTACTATTTCGGTCGCAGCCAGGACATGGTCGCCGGCGCGGTCGCGCCGCCGCGCCTAGAACTTGGCAACCAGGATCTCGTGCGCGCCCACGCCCACTCGATCTGGCTGGTGGTCTGCGATCTCGACCTCAAGTCCAGCATGGTCGACCTGCTCGAGGTCGCCGAACCCCGACAGCCGCTGCACACCGAGGTCCGCGCGGCCATCGAATCCTCGGTGAACCGCGACCGCGCCGTCCGGGCGATCACGACGGTCCTCGAAACAACCACCGAGGTCACCTCGGCGCCGTGGTGGACCGACAGCTGGGTCACCGACACCGTCGACAAAGCTGCCCAACGGTTCGACAAGGCCGCAGGCCGCTGGCGCAATCTCTATCGCGAGGCCCTGCTCGAACTCGACAACGCCAATGACACCCTCAAGACCATCGGTGCGTCCGAGGCATCCAAGCGTCAGGCCCGCGGCCGGATCTCCGAGGCCCGTGCCGCACTGGACCTGCTGCGCGGGCAGGTCGACGACATCAACCAGGGCGACTTCTACCCCTACCGCTACTTCGCGTCCGAAGGCTTCCTGCCCGGCTATTCGTTCCCGCGTCTTCCCTTGGCGGCGTTCATCCCGGCGGAGCGACGGACCAGAAACGGGCAGGGCGACTACGTGCAGCGGCCGCGGTTCCTGGCGATCAGCGAGTTCGGCCCGGGAGCGTTCATCTATCACGAGGGTGCCCGCTACGAGGTGAACCGGGTGAGCTTGCCCGCCCGCGAGGACGGCACCGAGGTGAATATCACCGAGATCAAGCGCTGCAACCACTGTGGCTACCTGCATGAGAGCAACGGCCCGACGAGCGTCGAAACGTGCGAACACTGCGGGGCCGCGTCGTTGGAGACGCTGGACCGGATGATGCGGCTGGTCTCGGTCAAGACCCGCCGTCGCGACCGGATCAGCGCCGACGAGGAAGAACGTCAACGCGCCGGCCACGAAATCGTCACCGCCGTGCGGTTCGTCCCGCACGGGGAACTTTCCGGCGAGCTGACCAGCACGATCACCGTCGACGGCGACGAGCTGGGCACCATGACCTACGGTGACACCGCGCTGATCCGCCGCATGAACGTCGGGCTGCGCCGCCGCAAGGACAAGGACACCAAGGGACATCTGCTCGACACCCTCGAAGGCCGGTGGGCGCGGGAAACGGACCTGGACAAGAACACTCAGGGGGAGATCCCCCGGATCCAGCGGGTCGTCCCCTACGTGGAGGACCACCGCAACGCACTGCTGCTGCACCTGGATCCGTCGATCCCGCCCGAGCAGCGGATGGCCGCGATGTACGCGCTCAAACGAGCGATCGAAGCAGTGTTCCAGCTCGAAAGCAACGAACTCGCCGTCGAACCCATGCCCGGCGGAAACAGTGACCAGGCGTGGTCGCGGCTGCTGTTCTTCGAGGCCGCCGAAGGCGGCGCCGGGGTGCTGCGCCGCCTGGCCACCGAGGACGGACAAATCCGTACTGTGGCCGCCAAGGCGCTGGAAATCTTGCACTTCGACCCCGACACCGGCCAGGACCGGCGCCGGGCCGATCACGCGATGGAGGACTGCGCCCAGGCCTGCTACGACTGCCTGCTCTCCTACAGCAACCAGTGGGACCACCAGCACCTCGACCGACACGCCGTCACCGATCTGCTGCGCCGCTTGACGCGCGCCACCGTGGCCGTCGGCTCCGGCGGCGAAGAACGCTCGCAGCAACTCGACCGCCTCGAAGAACAGAGCAACAGCCTCGAAAAGCGGTTCCTGACCCTACTCGAGGAACACGGCTTCCGGCTCCCGGACCAGGCACAGCAACTGGTCGAGGGCTACTACGTCCGCCCCGACTTCGCCTACCACACAGGTGGAATGGACGTCGCGGTGTTCATCGACGGCCCGGTCCACAACTCGCAGCACCAAGCAGAGAAGGACGAGCAGGCCCGCATGAAGCTCGAAGACGAAGCCGGGTGGCTGGTGCTGCGGTTCCACCACACCGCCGCCGACGCCGGTTGGCTACAGACGATCACCACGAACACCGACGTGTTCGGGCCCGGAAGGTTCGGCGCATGACCACCACCGAATACCCCGCCGGCACCCTGGTCCACGCACGGGGACGGGACTGGCTGGTGCTGCCCGGCGCCCCCGAGGGAATGCTGCTGGCCCGCCCCCTCGGCGGCCGCGAAGACGAAACCACCGTCCTGCTCCCCGAATTCGACACCCCCCACCCGGCGGTGTTCACCCCACCGACCGTTGAAGACCGCGGTGACGCCGCACGCGCCCGCCTGCTCCGGGATGCGCTGCGGCTGTCGTTCCGCGCGACCGGCGGCCCGTTCCGCTCGTTCGGCAACCTCGCTGTCAGCCCCCGCAACTACCAGCTGGTGCCGTTGATGATGTCCACCGCACAGGACACCACCCGGCTGCTCATCGCCGACGGTGTCGGTGTCGGCAAGACCATCGAGGCCGGCCTGATCGCCTCCGAACTGCTCGCCACCGGTGAGGCCCAACGACTGGCGGTGCTGTGCTCACCGCAGCTGGCACCGCAGTGGCAGGGCGAGCTACGCGCCAAGTTCGGGATCGAGGCGCAGTTGCTGCTGCCGTCCACGGTGAACCGGCTCAAGGTGCCGTGGGGATCGAGCATCTACGAGCACTACCCGTATCTGGTGATCTCCACCGACTTCATCAAGCAACGCAGCCGGCGCGACGAGTTCGCCCTCAACTGCCCCGAACTGGTGATCGTCGACGAGGCCCACACCTGCGTCGCCGCGGCCGCTGTCGGTCACACCCAGGCGCACCTGCGGTACACGCTGCTCCGCAAGATCGCCGACGACCCGACCCGGCATCTGCTGCTCCTGACAGCGACCCCCCACAGCGGCGACGACGGCGCCTGGCAATCGTTGATCGGGCTGCTCGACAACCGGCTCGGCGCCTTGGCCGCGGACCTGTCGGGTCGGGAACGCGAAGACGACCGCAAGCTGCTCGCGAAGTTCATGATCCAGCGTCAGCGCGCCGACATCCGCGAATACCTGCACGAGGACACCCCGTTCCCCACCCGGAAAACGACTGAAACCAGCTACAAACTCACCCCCGGCTATCGCGCACTGTTCGACGACGTCATGGCGTTCGCCCGCGAACAGGTGACCGACCCGAAACTCAACACCGTGCATCAGCGGGTGCGCTGGTGGTCGGCGATCGCGTTGCTGCGCTGTCTGGCCTCGAGTCCCGCAGCGGCCGAGCAGACCCTGCTCAACCGCTCCGCACTGACCACTCTCGCCGCCGCCGACGACGTCGACGCGATCGCCGCACCCCGGGTGCTCGACACCGACCTCGACGACGTCCTCGAAGGCGACGACACCACCCTGGGCTCGGACATCTCCGATCCGCAGACCTCCACCAGCGCGACCCGCCGTCGACTGCGTGAACTCGCCGCCGCCGCCGCGGCGCTCAAGGGCCCCAAGACCGACGCCAAGCTCAAGCGGCTGATCCCGCTGCTGCAGGATCTGATCGGCGAGGGCTATCACCCGATCGTGTTCTGCCGCTACATTCCCACCGCCGACTACCTCGCCGAACACCTCAGCGCCGCCCTGTCCAAGAAGAATCCGGGTCTGCGGGTCGAGGCGGTCACCGGCACCCTGCCCCCGGAGGAACGCGAAACCCGGGTCACCGGGCTGTCCGAGCACGACGGTCCGCGGCTGCTGGTGGCCACCGACTGCCTGTCGGAGGGCATCAACCTGCAGGACGGGTTCACCGCGGTGGTGCACTACGACCTGGCATGGAACCCGACCCGGCACGAACAGCGGGAAGGTCGCGTCGACCGATTCGGCCAACGCGCCGACACCGTGCGCACCCTCACCTACTACGGCGAAGACAACGGCATCGACGGGATCGTGCTCGAGGTGCTCATCAAGCGCCACGAAAACATCCGCCGCAGCACCGGCGTATCAGTGCCGGTCCCGGTCGATTCGACGACCGTGATGAAAGCGATCTGGGAGTCGCTGCTATTGCGCGGCACCGACACCCAGCAGCTCACACTCGACTTCGCCGATGCCACCTCCACCTCGCTCGCCGACGCCGTGGACGTGCAATGGATCGACGCCGCGGAGCGGGAGAAGGCATCGCGGTCACGGTTCAGGCAGGCCGGGCTGCAACCCGACGCCGTCGCCGCCACCCTGGCACAGGTCCGTCGCTCGCTCGCAGGCCCCGCCGACGCCGAAACCTTCACCCGCGACGCCCTGTCGTTGCTGTCGGCACAGATCGCCGACACCAGCGATGGGTTCACCGCCCGTATCGACACCGTGCCGGCCGCGGTGCGCGACCAACTACCCCCCGCCAAGGACCATCGTCTGGTGTTCCACCGCTCCTTCCCGGTCCCCGCAGGTCACAGCGTCCTCACGCGCACCGACCGGACCGTCGAGGCACTGTCGCGGTATGTGCTGGACTCGGCGCTCGACCCGGATCTCGATCCCGCGCTGCGGCCGGCCCGCCGAGCTGCAGTGATGCGCACCCGCGGGGTGGACAAGGTCACCACCTTGCTGGTGGTGCGCTTCCGCCTCGAAATCGTCCTGCCGGGCGCACGCACCACGATCACCCAGGTCGCCGAGGACGCGCAGTTCCTCGCCTACACCGCCGCCGGGGACGAGTTGACCTGGCTCGAAACCGACCGTGTCGACGAGTTACTGCGGATCCCGCCGACCGGCAACGTCGCCGACGCGCTGGCCCGCACCCAACTCGACCGGGCCCTGGGCCGCCTCGACAGCGTGCAGGACCACCTGCTCGAGCGTGGCCATCAGGTCGCCGAGAACATAGTCACCGATCACCGCGCCGTCCGGTCTGCGTCCAAAACCGGTAGTCGCGGCGTCAAGGCCCGGCTGCTGCCACCCCCGGATGTGTTGGGTGTGTATGTGTTTCTTCCAGACAGGGGTGCCTCGTGAGCGGGCTGTCATCGTTCCGGTCCGTCCACACCGTCGGCACCGTCCTGCCCAGCGAAGCCCTCACCCGCGGCGTCGAACTGCGGATGCCCGGCCAAAGCGCCACCGAATACCAACTGCCGCCGGGCATGGCGATCGACGCCGCAATCGCCCGGGCGTGGGAGGCGATGCTCGCCACCCACCACGAATGGCAGCACGCCCTGGGGCGTCTGCCCGAGCACGACCCGGCCATCAAGGTCACCCGGGAGAAGTGGCTGCTGCCGCTGCTCTACGAGCTGGGCTGGGGACGCCCCGAGGTCATCAGCGGCGGCCTGGACGTCGCCCCCGGACTCGGGGAGACCACGGCGCCGCACTTCCCGATCTCGCACCGCCTGTCCTGGCCGGACGCATCCGCCCCGACGGTGTGGGTGCCGCTCCACCTCGTCGGCGCCGGCATCGATCTCGACACGAAAACCGCAGGACACACCGCCCGGGCACCGCAGTCGATGCTCCAGGACTACCTCAACCGTGAGGACCGGGCGTTGTGGGCGGTCCTGTCCAACGGCCACATCCTGCGGCTGCTGCGCGACGCCTCCACCCTCTCGCGCCAGTCCTACGTCGAATTCGACCTCGACGACATCTTCACCAACCAGCGCTACGCCGACTTCCGACTGCTGTTCCTCACCGTCCACGCGAGCCGGTTCGCCCCACGGCTGAAGGAGACCGCGAAGAAGACCGCCCCCGACACCGACGAGGCGGAGGAGGACGCCGACACGCCCACGATGCTGGCGAAGAACTGCTGGCTCGAGAAGTGGCGGACCACCGCGATCGACGACGGCGCCCGAGCCCTGCTCACCCTGCAACAGGGCGTCGCGGTGGCGCTGCAACACCTCGGCACCGGATTCGTCGCCCACCGCAGCAACACCGCGCTGCGCGAAACCCTCGCTGTCACACCGGACGCGGCTCGTGACCTGCATCGGGCGCTGCTGCGTATCGCCTACCGGCTGATCGTGCTGTTCGTCGCCGAAGACCGCGACCTGCTGCACACCTCCACCGTCGACGACACGGCGAGGGAGTTGTATGCCGAGCACTTCTCCACCGCGAGACTGCGCCGCATGGCCACCGCCCACGCCGGCGGCCGACACACAGACCTGTGGGAGGCCCACCAGATCGTCACCGACGCCCTCGCCGGCGACGGCCTGCCCACCCTCGGCCTCAGCGGCCTCGGCGCCACCCTCTACTCGAGGGAAACACTGAGCATCCTGGGCGGTGCCCGGTTGCCCAACCACTCATTCCTCGCCGCGATCCGGGCCCTCGCGCAGATCGACGACCCGGTCACCGGCACCCCCCGCCCGGTCGACTATCACAACCTCGACAGCGAAGAACTCGGCGGCATGTACGAGGGACTGCTCGCCTACACCCCCCGCTACAACGCCGACGCCCGCACCTTCACCCTCGACATCGCCGCCGGCAACGACCGCAAGAAATCCGGCTCCTACTACACCCCATCCGCCCTGATCGACCTCGTCCTCGACGAAGCCCTCGACCCACTCATCGACGAAGCCCTGCGCACCCCGGACCCGGAAGGCGCACTGCTGGCTCTGACGGTGGTCGACCCAGCCTGTGGCAGTGGACATTTCGTCGTGGCTGCTGCCCGACGGCTCGCGTCCGCGCTCGCAACCGTCCGTACCGGGGATACCGAGCCGAACCCGATCGCGCTGCGGGCTGCTACCGCCGATGTCATCGAACGCTGCGTCTACGGCGTCGACCTCAACGACCTGGCAATCGAGATCACGAAGGTCGCCTTGTGGCTCGAAGCATTCGACGCCGAGCGTCCGTTCCCGTTCCTCGACGCCCACTTCCGCGTCGGTAACGCTCTGCTCGGTACTACGCCCAAGCTATTGCGCGACAACATTCCCGACACCGCCTTCGCGGTGCTCGGCGACGACGACAGAGAGTGGACCAGCAAACTCAAGGCCCGCAACAAGACCGAGCGAAACGCCGATATCGATCAGCTGACGTTGAGTTTCGGCCCCGAAACCCTCGACGTCGAAACCACCACGTTCACCAAGAAAGCCCGCGAAGCTGACGCCAGCCACGCCGGAGGCCTGCGCGAGATGCGGGCCCGCGCCGACGCTTGGCGCGCCCTGGAGACCGACCCGGATCTTGTCGCCGCCAAACTCGTCGCCGACGCCTGGTGCGCCGCCTTCGTCCAACCCAAGACCGAGGACTCCGGCCAAGGCATCACCCACGACACCATGCGCCGCCTCACCGAGGATCCCGGCTCCGTGCCCGACACCATCACCGGACAGATCAACTCGCTCGCCCGTCAATACCGGTTCTTCCACTGGCACCTCGAGTTTCCCGGCATCTTCACCGTCCCGGCCGACGGCGGCAGCGACACCGCTACCGGCTGGACCGGCGGGTTCTCCTGCGTACTCGGCAACCCACCGTGGGAGCGAGTGAAGACCCAGGACAAGGAGTTCTTCGGCAACGTCGGCCGCACCGACATCGAAACCGCCGCGACCGCCGCGATCCGCAAGACGATGATCACGAAACTGGCCGAATCGGATCCCGCCCTCTATCACCAGTACCGAGACGCCATCCGCCAATCCGACGGCACCGCACACCTGCTCCTCAAGAGCGGCCGGTACCCGCTCACCGGTCAAGGTGATGTCAACACCTACAGTGTGTTCGCTGAAACTCTGCGCACGGTTCTCGGGCCGACAGGTACCGCTGGCGTTATCACGCCCACAGGTCTTGCTACCGACAAAACCACTGCACCATTCTTTTCCGACACCCTACGCACTAATCGACTGTTCGCGTTCTATGACTTCGAGAATGAAGCGAAGATCTTCCGGGATGTGCACCACGCTTTCCGATTCGCGGTCACCACTATGACCGGCAGAGAGCGAAAAGTCGAGCGATCTCGATTCGGCTTCCTTATCCGCCATATCGCGGACGTACCCTCACGCAGGTTCGAACTCGCCCCTGACGAAGTCCTTGCGATGAACCCCAACACCGGTACCCTGCCCATGTTCCGATCCCGCACCGACGCGGACATCACCCTCGGTATCTACCGTCGGCACCCTGTCCTCATCCGCGACGACGATCCCGACGGCAACCCCTGGGGTCTTTCATTCGGCACAATCTTCCATATGGCGAACGACTCGGGCCTGTTCCAACAGCCCGATGACCTGACGGATGCGCACTTCAACGGATGGTCCTACGAACGCGATGGTAAAGAATACGTTCCGCTGTATGAGGGAAAGATGCTATGGCATTTCGACCACCGCTTCTCCACCTACAAGGACGCCACAACCGCGCAGCTCAATATGCAAACGCTGCCACGAATATCCGACGCACAACATGACGACCCAGGAGCCGAACCACTAGCTCGCCACTGGGTTCTACGCTCTGATGTGTCGCAGAAACTGGGCGAAAAGTGGGATCGTTCATGGCTTCTCGGATGGAGGGACATCACCGGAATCGAAAAGGTACGGACCTTCGTACCTTCGGTACTGTCGGCTTCTGCAGTTGGCGATAAGTTCCTGCTTGCATTTCCTGCGGAGCGTCAGAGTGGGCCACTCCTGCATGCCATTTGGTCGAGCATGGTGTTCGATTACGTTTCGCGCCAGAAGGTTAGCGGTACTTCGATGAAGTACTTCACTACCAAGCAGCTCGCCTGCCCCACACCCTCCACGCTTGCACAGCCCGCCCCATGGCAGCCGCAACTCACTGTCGCCCGATGGGTTCGCCCCTATGTTCTCGAGCTCTCCTACACCTCATGGCGATTGAAGCCGTACGCGACCGAGCTGGGTGACGACGGCGCACCGTTCCGATGGGATGTCGAGCGTCGAGCGCTGCTCCGCGCCGACCTCGACGCCGCATTCCTCCACGTCTTCGGACTGTCCCGCACCGAGTCCGAGCATGTACTCGACTCCTTCCCCATTATCCGAAAATACGACGAACGAGACCTCGGCGAATACCGCACCCGCCGCCTCGTCCTCGACGCCTACGACCGCATGGCCACCGCTGCCTCGAACGGAGGCAACGGCTGGAAGCCTCTCGCTGCCATGTCCGCTGGAGAAGGGACTCGTCACGCTGTCTGACATCCGGCGACGGTCTCGGCAGGCCACGGCCTTGTTGCCAATTCGGGAGCTTGCGCCACCGCTCGCGAGGCGCGGCATCTGGTTTGGGAGCACCTACGTAGTTGAAGCTCCCTCGAAACAGCTCGCAGCACTTCGCAAGTCGCATATCAGGAGTGTCGTCAGGGTCGGCGATGTATCTGGCGCGACTGGCGTACTCGGCCGTGCTGCGGGCGAGCGTCGCTGTTACCGACACCCCGAATCGGCCTACCACCCGGGCCGCCGGTCGCCGGTGTGGATCAAGACCCCGATCCGCCGAACTACCGAGGCGATCGTGACCGGGTGGACACCCGGGACCGGGATGATTTCGCGCACCTTCGGGTCGCTGGCGTTGGGTGCCTACGACTCCGACGGTCGCCTCGTCTACATCGGCAACGTCGGAACCGGGTTCACGATGGCGGCCCGCCGCAGCCTGAGGGCACGACTCGACGAACTCGCCACATCGGAAAGTCCGTTCGACACGCCTCTCGGTGGTCGCGCCCGCCCCGCAGCGGTGCGCTGGGTACGGCCGGAGCTGATCGGCGGCATCGAATACCGCGAATACACCGGTGAAGGGCTGCGACACCCGAGCTGGCGGGGCCTGCGCAGCGACAAGGAACTTGCCGAGATCACCCTTCCGGGCTAGTCGGGCTAGTTAGTCTTGGTGTGCAGTTGCCATCGGGGCGGGAAGGGGACGATTGTGTTGGAGCCGGTGTCGTTAGGAATTGCGGCCGCAGCGTTGTTGGCGTCGAAGTTCGGTGAACGCTTCGCGCAGGACGCGGGGGAGAGTACTTGGAACGCGGTCAAGCGGTTACGGGAGGTAGTCGCGGCCAAGTTTCGGGGCGACAGCGAAACCGAAAGCGCGGTAACGACTTTGGTGGAGACCCCGACGAACGAGGCGAACGAGGCCAGAGCGCTCGTCGCGACGCGAATCGCCGAAGCCGCGAAGACGGACTCCAGTTTCGGCGCTGAGCTCGAGCGGTTGGTGACCCTCGCCCGGCGAGACCGGACGGTGGAAAGCTTCCTGGCGCAGGCCTTCGACAACGCCAAGCAGGTCAACTTTCGCGGCGATAACCTCGGTCAGATCAACCTCTGACCGATGATGTCGGAGTTCCATCCCGGCGCTAACGATCAAGCGCGACAAGCGAATATCGCTGGCGACAACTACGGTCCGATCAACATGCAGGTGGCTGCGGCGCCGCGATACGCGGTGACCGACACCTTGCCGCGGGATGTCTCGACGTTGGTCGATCGGGAAGAGGAACTCCGGTGGATCGTCGATGCGGCGGGACCGGACCGCACTGTGTCGGTTTGTGCTGTTGACGGTATGCCAGGAGTAGGCAAGACCGCACTGGTCACCCGTGCCGCACATCGGCTGGCCGATCAATTTCCCGACGGCCGTTTCTTCGTGGAGCTCCACGCCCACACTCCAGGTCAGGCCCCGGCGGAGCCCATCGATGTGCTTGCCGGGCTGCTCACCAATCTCGGTGTCGATCCCCGTGCCATCCCTGAGAGTCTGCAAGACCGCCGCAGTATGTGGCGAGATCGCTTGGCAGGCAAACGTGTTCTGCTCGTCCTCGACGACGCCAAGGACAGCGCGCACATCGAGCCGCTCTTGCCGACCGGACGCCAGTGCTTGACTTTGGTAACCAGCCGACGACGGTTGATGGCCCTCGACGGCGCGATGCCGGTACCTCTGGACCCATTGGCACCTCGAGCTGCGACCGAGTTGTTCTGCATGCTGGCCCGACGCGGGCATACCGACAGCGACCTGGCCGCGGCGCGCGAGATCGTGTGGCGGTGCGGGTATCTGCCCTTGGCGATTGTGCTGCTCGCCGGACGCCTCGCCCACCATCCAGCGTGGACAATCGCCACGATGGCGACCGAATTCGCCTCCGCGCAAGACAGACTCGGTGAACTCGACGTTGGAGAGCGTGCGGTCCGTGCTGCGTTCACGATGTCCTACCAGGATCTTCCAGCCCATCGGCAACGCCTGTTCCGGCGACTGGGGCTACATCCTGGCGCGGACCTGGACGCCTACGCTGCCGCCGCCCTGGACGACATCCCCGTTTCGACGGCACGGCGGGAACTGGATGCCCTGTACACCGATCATCTCGTCGACGAGACGACTGTAGGTCGCTACCGGCCGCACGACCTGTTGCGCGACTACGCTCGCACTCTGGCCGACGAGGACCCAGACCATGACCGGTCTCGAGCGATCGACAGGCTACTCAACTACTACCAGCACACCGCTCAGCTGGCCGGCCGTCATCTGGCACGGGTCACCCGGCCGGAGGCGGCGTCGGTGGAATCCCCACCGACGTCAGTACCAACACTTGCCGGCCACCTGGACTCAGCGGCATGGTTACGCGCCGAGCAAGTCAACCTCTTGGCCTGCCTGGACCACGCCGTTGCAAACAGGCTGGCTACACGGGTGATACAGCTGACCAGCGGACTGGCAGATCTGTTCGAACTGGCGGGCCAATACTCCGAGCCCGCCGCATTGCACCAGCGTGCCGCCACAGTCGCACACGACATCGGGGACAGTCTCGCCGAAGCCAACGCCCTCTTCGACCTTGGCACTATTCGGCTTTGGACTACTGACTACCCGGCCGCGACCAACCTGTTCGAGCGGACTCTGGACATCTATCGACGTGTCGGCGACCGTGTCGGTGAGGCCAACTCGCTCAGCAATCTAGGGTTTGTCCAGCATCAGACCGGCGATTCCCCGGCGGCAACAGACCTCTTTCAACAGGCAGTCGCGATTTACCGCGAAATCAATGATCGCCTCGGCGAAGCCACCGCGCTCAACGAGCTGGGTCGGGCACGGCAGAAGACGAGTGACTACATAGCCGCAGCCGACTTATATCAGGAGGCAAACGCTATCTACCGGGAAATCGGCAGCACCGTCCACGAAGCCGCCACCCTCACCAACCTGGCATGGGTTACATCCTCGACCGGCGACTACTCGACTGCCATAGACCTATACGAGCAGGCACTCGCGATCCACCAGGCCATCGGTCACCGCCACCGAGTAGCCAGCATCCTCAGCTCCTATGGCCTCATCAAATGCCTCACCGGGGATTACCCGGCCGCGATCGTCCTGCTAGAGGAGGCGATCGCGATCTACCGCGAGATCGGCGAACGCCTAGGTCAAGCCAACGCGCTCAGCCATCTAGGCTGGGTCCGACATCTCACCGGTGATGACCCAGCCGCGATGGACCTTCTTCAGCAAGCACTCGAAATGCACCGGAAAAGCGGGGTCCGCGTCGGTGAAGCCGAAGCGCTCAACCGCATCGGCACAGTCCTGATCCAATGCGGCGAACTACAGGAAGCGCTGACAAGTTACACCACCGCATTACGACTGGCTCGTGAAATCCGCAACCCAATGGAACAGGCGCGAGCTCTTGAAGGCAGCGCCCGCAGCCGGGCACGTCTAGGCGACCGGACAGCCGCTCTGGCCGAGCTACAGGAAGCGACAGCAATCTACCGGCGCATCGGCGCAGCCGAAGCCGACACAGCCGCAACGCATCTCGCCATCCTTCAACAAGCCCCGGCGTAGCTCTACGACAGTGGGTGCCCTGGGACCCTATCTCGCCAGACCGACCGGTACGTGGGATTATCGAAAGCGTGTTCGATCGCGTGGTGTATCGGCTGCGGGATGGCCGGGTGGTCGCGCCGGGTCGCCTCTACCGGGTGCGCGGCGGGCTCTGGGCCGAACCCGCACCTGCGGCGTGCCCTGCGTGCGGACGGCAGTTCGGTCCCGACGCGGTGCTGGTCGGCTCGATGGGCTGCCAGCAGGCCGGCGGTCACCACCGCCTCCACGTCTGCACCGCATGCGGTCACGTCGTCTACACGCCACCGATCACCAAAGACTGCGAGCACCCGACGACGCGATCGACCTGATCGGGAACGGTGCGAGGCGCGCCCCCGGCCGTGAGGGGGACCTTAATTCGGGCGGGAATATTTATTCGGCCACCAGGCGCGCTCACCTGGCGATCTCGAGGAGATAGGTGGGCGGGTCGTCGTCTTCAGCGGCGCCGCAGTAGCAGGTCTCGGTGCAGGCCGTGCACGTCGAGCAGCCCAGACACGCGGTCAGGTGGTGGCCGCATTCCACGTTCCATTCGTCGTCGAGGGTGGCCGGGTGCGGGATGAGCGGGCCGCCCTGGTCGTACGAGCGAGACTCCATACCTCGAATGGTCACCCCAGGCACCGACAAGTCGCGGTTTCCCGGGTCGGCCGGTGGCCGCGGACACACCACCCTCCGTCCTTAGAACCCGAAAACTATGTCCGAACTCCGCAACCAGGGGTCGCGGTAGCGCTCGCCGAAAATCGGGCGCATTTACGCTTCGCCGCTGGCAAGGCGTCAGGCGCATCGGCAACCGCGACTAGCTGACGTCGCCGCGTACACGGCAACCGTTACGCTCCAACCTGCGGAAACGCCCTGCGCCGGAACGTGTCTCGCGAACGACTCCCGGACATCCCGTGCGTAGGCCCATATCCGCCCAGAATTCAGCCGATGCTACGGCGACCCCGTGATGAGGGAGCTGGACCAGGACGAGCTGATTGACCGGTGGACGCTGCTGGGCAAGGAACCGGAGTTGGTCGCTACCAAGCGGGGTGCGGCGAAGCTCGGATTCGGGTTGATGTTGCGGTTCTATACCGAGCGGGGTCGGTTTCCGCGCGGACGTGCTGAAATCCCCGATGCCGCGGTCGATTACGTCGCACGCCAGGTAGGTGTGGAGCGGACCGAGATCGCGTTCTATGACTTCACCGGCCGTACCAGCAAGGCGCACCGGGCGCAGATCCGGGAGTCGCTGGGGTTTCGGGAGTGCAGCGTGACAGACGCCGACGAGATCGTGGGGTGGCTGGTCGCGCATGTGACCCAGCGTGAGCGCAGTGGCGATAGGGTGCGGGAGTACCTGTTGGCGCGTCTGCGTGAGGTGAAGGTGGAGCCACCTACGGTTGGGCGGATCGAGCGGATGGTGCGTTCGGCGCTGCACCGCGGTGAGGAGCTGCTGTTCGCGCAGGTCAGCGTCAGACTGCCGGAGCTGGTCAGAGCACAGCTGCTGGCGTTGATCGCACCGCCCGGTGTTGGTGGCGAGAAAACCCTGGACGGTGACGCCGAGGGCGGGCGGGCGGTGCTGGCGGCGATCCGGTCGGATTCGGGCAACGTCAGCCTGAACACGATGCTCACCGAGATCGCCAAGCTGGAGGCGGTACGCGCGGTCGGAGTATCGGGTGATGTGTTCGCCGATGTCGGGCCGAAGATCGTGACCGGCTGGCGCGGGCGCGCGGCGGTGGAATCACCGAGCCATCTGCGGGAGCATCCACTGGAAACGCGGCTGACTCTGTTGGCGGCGTTGCTGTACTGCCGGTGCCGGGAGATCACCGATACCTTGGTCGAGTTGCTGAATTCCACGGTGCACCGGATCAACGCCCGCGCGGAGGTGCGGGTCACCAACGAGCTGATCAAGGAGTTCAAGCGGGTCACCGGTAAGGAGAACCTGCTTTTCAAGGTGGCGGAGGCGACTGTCGACGCGGGTGACAAGCTGGTGCGTGACACGGTGTTTCCGGTCGCGCCGCAAGGGGTGTTGCGGGATCTGGTGGCCGAGTTCAAATCCTCGGGGCCGACATATCAGCGCACCGTGAAGGCCACGCTGCGCTCCTCGTACACCAACCATTACAGAGCCGGGCTGATCAAACTGCTTTCCGTGCTGGAGTTCTGCTGGCGATTTATGCCTACGGCACGAACACCGGGATCAAGTCGGTGGCAGGCGCCGCCGCTACTTGAACGCCGAGGCGGCGCGCGGCGAATCGCGATCGAGATCGCGAACGCCACCTTCGCCGGCCGCGAGCCGTCCATTTGGGGTGAGTCGTCGACTGCGTCGGACTCGACCCATTTCGGCGCCTACGACCAGAACATCTTCACCGAGCATCACTCCCGCTACTCACCTAACCGCCTCACTTCGTTGGAGACGTGCGACCGGAGTACGCCAGAAAGGGGCAATGAGGTCTGACTGCGCTGGTCAACATCGAGTAGCTGATGGCCAAGTCCTACCTCGAAGCGGGACTGGAAGCGCTCGGGATACATCGGGACTGAAGAGTGCCGGTCAGCGCGGCCGGGGAGCAGCACGCTCAGCGCCATGCTGGCAGTTTCGCGATTGGTGTGGAGCTTTGCGCCTCGTAGGGTGTTCCGTAAGCTGATCGGCCAACGGAACACCACAGCCGCAGGATTCCGGCCCAGGTCACAGTGTTCCGTAGAGGTGTTCCGCGAACTGTTCCGATGATCCCCCGTCATATGGAACGTCGGGCGGTGATCGAGCCCTTCCGTGTCGGATACGTGCGCTGCTCCACCGACGAACAAGACATCGAGATCCAAACCGAGCAGCTGATCGCCCTCGCGGTACCGCGCAAGCGGATCTTCATCGACAAGGGATTCTCCGGCGCCACCCGCCGCAACCGCATCGGCCTGGACAACGCGCTGACCGCGGTCACCTCCGCCGCGGCGGCCGTCACCGGACGGCAGGTGGTACTGACCACGACCAAGTTCGACGGTTCGCCCGCAACATGGCCGAGGCCGGCGACATCCTCACCGGCCTGCGCGAGCGCGATGTGCTGTTCGGGCTTGGCAGCCAGGTCTACGACTGGGCCGACCCGTTCGGCAAGCTGTTCCTGCAGACCCTCGCCATGGTCGCCGAATTCGAGGCCAACCTGAACCATCTGCGGACCCGCGAGGGCATGGCCAAGGCCCGCGCAAAAGGCCGCCTCAAAGGCAAGCAGCCGAAACTGCCTCTCGCCGCACGGAAAACGATCCACCGCAGATACCACGACCCCGACGACGCCACGAGTCTCGCCGACCTCGCCGAGGAATACAGTGTCGGTCGCTCCACAATCCACCGCAGGAGCCACCCCACGGGCCTGACTGGCTGGTGGGGCTCATGTACCAGGTGACACGGTTCTTACCGGCACCCCGTTACGCAGAGCCACGAACGGCGTGTGTCCGGTACCGCCCCCCGGCTAGGTCCGGTGCCCGGTCGCGTCTAGAGAGGCAAGGAGAAGGGAGACGGGTACGGGCATCGGTGAGCCGGTCCCGTCCCGTCCCGTACCGAGCAACTGATGGCAGGTGCCTGGCCGGCCCGGGCACGCTCCGGCTGGGCAAGGTTCAGCAGGCGTTGATCAGTTCGATGATGGCGTCCAGTTTCGCGTCCAGCTGGTCGAACCGGCGGTCGTGGTCGGCAAGCTTGCCGCCGAGTGCATCGAACCGGCGGTCGTGCTGGTCGAACCGGCGGTCGAGTACATCGAACCGGCCGTCGTGCTGGTCGAACCTGCCGACGAGTTCGGCGAAACGGCCATCGTGGAACCGGGCGACGAGTTCGGCGAGCTTCGCGCGGACGTGGCCGAACTCGTCCATCACCGCCTGGTGCCGTGCGGCGGCGTGGTCCTCCGGTGCGAGCATGCGCGGGAGTCTATTCGGGGCGGGGCTTGGCGCACGCTGTACAGCCCCAAAAAGTGCCTCTGACGCGAAGATTTCTCTCGTGGCGGGTACTTGGTCGTCAGCCGATGTGGTCGAGCGTTACGTGGTAGCCGAGGGTTTGGAGTTGGTGGACTGCGCGGGTTTTTGCTCGGTTGGGGTGGAGCCGGTTGAAGTAGTCGCCGCCCGGATCGAGATAGGGCGCGTCGGTGGATCCCATGTGCCAGATCGCGAGTGCATGGAGTGCTGGATCGCCACGTTGGCTTTCTGGGGCCCGCGCCGGGAGGCGATCCGGCGGTAGCGGGCTCCGAGGTAGGTTCGCGGGTTCTGGGCGCAAGCCATCGCGGCGGCCCCGAGTGCTCCCTGTAGGTAGGGGTTCCCGGGTCGGGTCCGGGTCGATTTGACCCGACCGGCGGAGGCGTTGCTGCCGGGGCAGGTGCCGGCCCAGGAGGCGAGGTGTCCGGCGGTGGGGAACCGGGTCATGTCGGTACCGGTCTCGGCGACGATCACATCGGCGGTAATGGGGCCGATCCCGGGGATGGTGCAGATCAGTTCCCGGCCCCACGTCGTCACGGTCTCACGTCCGATGCGCTGGCCTGGAAAGCATTCCGGGCGAGTGGTGCCGAGTGGCAGTCGCAGGCCGGTAACTCGAACGTCAACACCCCGGCATCGGGTACGGCGGAACTGTCCATTGACGAGCTGCGCGAGCGGCGACGGGACCGCAAAGACCGGGGTGTCCGGTCTGTCACCACACGCAGCGTTTCAACACCGATCCCTGACAGCTGGTGAGTTAACCAGAAGGGCGGCGTCGTGCCGCAGCGCTGACACCGCGCACCTGGCGGCCGAGCTCGGCGAGCCGGGTGCCGAGCTGCCTGCCGACCTCGGCGAGCCGGGTGCCGCAGCCACACCGGCCGTGCTCGCCGAGCCGGGTGCCGCACCCCGGCCAAGCTCGGTGCCGCACCCGCCCGCCTCGGCGAGCTCGGTGCCCGGCACTCGGCCTGCCTGCCGATCGGCCTGCCTGCCGAGTGCCGTTCGCCGCGGCGGCCGCACGTGCTGCCGCACCGGGTGCGGCAGGTGCGGCACCCGGTGCGGCTGCGCCGGTTGGCCGGTCAATCCGTCGTCGTATCCTAAGCTGATCGCCCAGCACTGCTGTCCGCGTCTGGTATTCGTCCTGGGTGAGCTCACGCACCTCGAACCCTGGGGTGACCTCGAGGCCGTCGCGGTGGCGCTGGGCCATCTCCCATTGCTGAGCCACGTAGGCGGGATCGTGCATCCGCTTATCGGACTCGGCGACCAAGCGCTTGATCGCGTCCTCGCGATCGGTGCCTGTGACGTGCCAGTCCTCGCCAGGGTAGTAGGCGCGGACCGTGCCATCGGACTGTGACACGAACTGCGGGCGCCGCATCACGTGGACAACGGGCTTAGGGGTTGGCTGCGGGTCCGGGTGCATAGAAGATCTCCATCGAACCGTCGTCGTGGTGGACATAGCAGATGTACTGCATCCCAGGATGGTCTACGACCGGCCCGGAATACACACAATTGATCGTCGAAGCTTCCGCCGGCGTCGCCGATATCGCCAGCGGGAACACGGTCAGCACTCCGGCTGCGGCGACCGTCATCATCCTTTTGACACTCAGCGTCATCGTGTTGCCCCCAAATCTGTGGCGTTACACAGTGATTGGACGCGGCACGCCCCCGATTCGGTTCCACCCGAACCGGGCCGCCCCTGCCCCCGTCCTGCCGCACGCTGCCGGTCGGCACCTGCGGCACGCTGCCGCACCACTGTCGCTCCGTGCTCGGTCACTGCCAAAAACGCCCGGCAGGTGCCCGCACCACCAGCGCCGCACCTGCCGCACCCCCTGCCGCATGTGCCGCACCCTGCCGCCGCACCCTGCCGCATGTGCTCGCCACTGTCCGATCCGACCGCCCATGCTCCAGCCCGCGCGGCCGGGCGCACGCGCGGATAATACGGCTGCACAAACACTCCCCCGAACCTGTGCCCGATGAGCGTGTCCACTCGCCATGGGCCGCAATGTGCGACCGTCCTACCATGGCGCGAGTAGTCGCAGTGTCGAACCAAAAAGGCGGCGTCGGCAAGACCACGGTCACTATCTGCTGCGCACGCGCCGCGCGTATCTATCACGGTGCCCGCGTGCTGGTCATCGACATGGACTCACAAGGCAATGCGACCAGTAGCCTCGTCCGCGACGACCTGGCGGCCGATGACGTGACCGTCGCCGACGCGATCACCCCCGGCGCCGATGTGACGCTGCGTGAGGTCATCGTGCCGACGATCTGGGAGGGCGTAGACTTGGCCCTGCCGGGGAAACCCTCGCGGTCGCCGAAGCGAAGATCGCGGCGTCACAGTTCGGGCGTGAGCACCGACTTCGCGAAGCGCTCTCCCCGGTGCTCGTCGACTACGACCTGGTGCTCATCGACAACGCTCCGTCACTCGGGTTGCTGCTCATCAACTCACTTACCGCGGGTGACGCCGCGGTCCTGGTCAGCGAGGCTGACCTGGGGTCATCCGACGGGCTCGCGCTGCTGGGTAAGACACTGACCGGGGTCCGCAACTATCACAACCCGCGGCTTGAGATCGTGGGAACGGTGGTCAACAAGTGGCGCGGCACGGCGAACGAAGCACGGACCGCAGCCGAGATGGTCGACGGTATGGCGCGGCATTTTCCCGGTGTCCCGGTGTGGATAGAACACCGCATCCCGCTGTGGGTCGGTATCAAGGACGCCATTGATGACGGGCTCGGCCTGGACCAGTCCGCGACAAAGCTCCGTGTCCTCGGTGACGACGCGTTCCGGCCGATCACCGCGCATATGTTGCAAGGGGTAGTCGCGTGACGCCGACGCCCCGGAAGAAGTCGACGCTCGCCGGCGAGCATCCCGCGTGGGCCGCGCCAGCGCACCCGGTCACGGACAACACGCCGCCCTCGACGCCCGAACTGGGTGCCGAGCGTGCAGCTGCACGACGCGGCCGCTCGCGGAATCTCGCCGAAGCGCGCGGCCGCAAACACGCCCCGGCTCGACCACTCCGGCGCCAGCCACATGGTCCGTGACGCTGCCGCTGCCGGCTATCTCATCCGAGTCGGCTCGGTCCGCGATCGACGCCGGGTGGTTCTGCAGCTCAGCGACAGCGGTCGGCGTCTGCTCACGGGATCCCGCGAATGGCAGCGGCGCTGCTTCCATCAGCTCACCGCAGCCAGGGATGAATGGGACGGCCACCAGTTCGCCACCTACCTGCAGCGACTGGCCGATGAAACGACCACCTGAGCCGCTGAAAGTCACGCCCTCGCCATCCAGCACATCTCTCCGGAAGAACGACGCATTCCCGGCCACCCCCAAGTGACGCTATTTTTCGTCTGGATTGAGTGCCCTTCAAGGTATCCGGTGACGCTCAAATTCGTCTGGAATCGACGCCAGAATCCACCTGCCTAGCCACCCCGACCGAACGCCGAAGCGCGACGGGCCCGTATCTCTCGGTGTCGCTGCCTTCAGCCTTGACCCGCAGATCACCTGGATACCCGCTATGCAGTTCGCTTGGGCGAGAATGCGTTTCGGCACCATGATCATCTGGTTCGGTGAGGTCGCTATCGACGTCCGCACCCACAACGGGCAGGTCGGGGTCACGCTGCGTCAATGGGTGCCGCAAGATGGAATCCGGCCTGCCGCGAAATAGCCTCGCATGGACTGGTCGCTTGATCGGGTTAGTCTGCGGAGCGTGAATGTAGGGGATCGAGTCCGGATCGGCGCGCAGGGAGTTTCGGTCTTTACCGTGGTAGAGATCGACGACGGCCGCGCCCTGCTGCAGCCCGTCGCCGAGAACGTTGGCTACCCGTTCCCGATGCCCGTACCCGCGCTCGTGCCAGCCGACACCGAATAGGCCTCTGCGAGAACCGACGCGCTCAAATGCCGGAGCCGAGGGCTCCGCTTCGAACCGACGCGCGTGCCTCGTCTCAATGGAAGCGGGGGATGGCCGGTCGATCGAGACGCAAGAGCTTTGACCAGGTGTCGGCCCCGCTCGAGGAGTAGATCTCAAACGCGACGGACGCCGGTGCATCACTTTCGAGATCGACCCGCCATATGGCGTATTCGCTTTTCCGGACGCCGCCGTGTTCGGCTCGCTTGATGGGCGCTGGCGCGCTTGGGTCGACGCCGACCTGACTGTGGGTGAAAGTCACTCCAGGCGATTGGATCTCAACTGCCACGTGATCGACTTCTCCAGATGCCAGTTTCAGACGGAGATGAAAGACCGAGTGGTCATTGCTGGTTTCGATGACGCCTTCCCATTCGGGTTCTCGCTCGGCCTTGAAGCGGGCGGCCTCGATCTGTGCGAGCTGCGCCGCCGCGCCCGCTGACGCTTTGGCAGCGTCCGCCGCTCCCTCTGCTGCTGCCACTGCTCTTTTTGCGATGCGTGCTTGCCAGAACGCGAAGGCGCTGCTGAGAAATGCTCCGACAGCAGCAACGACCGACACGATGAAAGTGACCATGGCGCGACATTACGCGGTGGATCCGGACCGTCAGGGCGGAAAGCCCCGGAGCGCATCGGCTCCGAAGATGTAATGTCCGACAACATGTCTCACGCTTCCGAGCGCCTGGACCGGTGGATCAGCCAGTTCCCCATGCTCGAACCGCAGAGGATCCCGTCCGCCGAGTAGGTCAACACCCCGATTGGAACGGGTAGCACCCATGGCTGGGCCGGGGTGGTGACGTCGGCCTTACACGCGCGCGGATGGCTCCACATCAGCCGGGCTGTAGGCCGGGCGGCCACGTCGGGTCGTGTCAACGTCTTTCGAGCGGTTGCGAGGGTAAGCAGGCCGCATCCGTAGGCTTTGGATGGGCCGATGCCGTGCAGCAGGTGCTGGGTGAACTGTTGTGCGTCGGTGATTTCGAGTTGGCCTTCGAAGGTGGCGGTGTGTACGACGACCGGTTTGTCGGTTCGCGTTTTCATGCCGGGCTCGGCTTTGCCGAAGGAATGGCGGTTGCGGGCGGTGATGTGGACCTCTTTGCTGGGTACGACCGCGATCGCGACCGCCTCGTCGTCGTGTTGTAGACCTGGGGCGGAGGTGTCCGTTGCGGCGTCTGGGATGTGGAAACCCCAGCGTTGGGTGCGGTCGAGGAACCAGCCGAGTTGGGCGGCGGCGGTGCGGTGACCGATACGGAATGAGCGACGGTTCCCGTCGGCGCGGCGTTCGGCTTGGTTTTTGGTGGGGGTTGAGGTGTTCTGCACCGGGCTGGCGGTGATACGGAAGGCGTACCGGTCACCGGTGCGCAGGCGGTCCAGCAGTGGGGTGTAGTCGGCGACGGCGGCGTGTTCGCCGTCGGCGTCGGGCCAGCCTGCGGTTTCGACGAGGTGCGTCCAGTCGGGTTTGGTGCGGGTGAGGACATACAGCACGGGCCGGTGTGGGTTGTCGGAGTCCAGTCGCCACAGGATGCGTTCGTCGAGCGGCTGATCAGGAATGCCGTGCAGGACCGCGCTGCGCATGGCGCGTGGGTTGGCCAGCAGGTTACGGCTGTCGCGGCGCAGCGGGTTGATGCGAATTCGGGACAGATAGGTCATGGGTCCTCACCAGTCCAGCAGGGCGAACGGGTCATGATCGGTGCCGGCATCTTGCGGGTCCGGGTGGGGTAGACCGCTGGGCGCCCGCACCGAGACCCGACGCACGCGGCGCTCGGCGAAGCGGCGGTCACGGGGGTCGAAGCTGATGGGTAGGTCGTGGCGCACTTCGTTGCCGTGGTCGTCGTCGATGGTGACCGGCAAGTCGAGGTAGGCGGGCCGATGCTTACGACGCCGCACGAAGGCATCGCGTGCGGATTCGGAGGCTTGCCAGGGTTCGGATTCGAGCACCTGGATCAGGGTGCCGTCGCGCAGTCCCAAGTTCACCGGCTGTGTCGGTGGGCAGCTACGCCGCCCGAGGGCGAGCGGGAAGGCGGGGCGGGCCAGAGCCTGTGCCAGGGCATGCAGCAGTGGCGGCGGGCCCGCGACTGCTGCCAGGAACGCTGCGTCTTGCAGGTAGTAGCGCCAGGTTTGATGGGTGTGCTTGGCTGGTGAGGTGAACTTCTGGGTGCCTTTGGCGTTGACCCCTGCTTGTCGCAGCGGAACCCCGCGGTAGTCGCTGAGGGTGTGGTAGTCGCGCAGAAGGCTGCCCGGTTGATCGACGCGGATCCCTAATTGCAGCTGTCTCAGGTCGGTGAGGTCCGCGTCGCGGGGGCGGCCGAGCGCGGCAGCGAGCAGGCCGATGATCCCGGACTTGGTGGGTTCGGGGCGGGTGTCGCGGCGGTTGAAGCTGCCTGCCTCTCCCCACGATTGCAATGGTGCAGCCAACCGCAGCAACAGCACCGCCGCGTCGCCGTCGTGGTCGTGTCGACTGGCTGGTTCGACAGGGCCGGGCAGCGTCTCCGGTGGGGAGCTGTCCACGGCCCGAGCCCCGCGTCCACTATCGGGCGGCACGGACGACCCTGCTGCGATCGAGTCGCTCATCGCTTCAGTTGCTCCCGCAATCGGCCCTGCAATTCTTCCCTCAGTTGCGGGAAGGCCACCGGCGTACCGAATGCGGCTGTCAGCCCGGACGCTGCGGGGGAGTCGGTGGGGAATCCGTGGGTGAGGGCGGTGTGCAGCGGTGTGTCGCCCAGCGGTCGCCGGAACGTACGCGACCGCACGCACCGGTCGCCTCGTTGCCCTCCAGGCCACCTGTCTACCTCACTCGTTCTGTGCCGCCCACGCGGTGGGGAATGTCTGTGGCACAGTAGTTCTCGCAGCTGCCGTGCAACGCACGCGGAACGGTCGATCCGGAAATTCGGGTGAAGAACAACGCGTCGATGATGGCGCCGTCCAGGACGGGAGCTGCACCAGGCGAGCGCCAGCACCAAGCTGGCCATGAACGTTTCGCCCCCGGACAGAGTTGGAGCATAGCGTGGCTGGCCGGAATCCCGGTCCATGATCATTAAGTCGTCGAGGAAGGCGGTTTGGTCAGCGCTGAGCAGTTCGCCATCTGTCTTGCCAGGGCCGGAACTCGAGCATCCAGGTAGTTCAGAGAAGGGGCGACGAACGGCGGCATGGTGATCAACGGTTGATCGCCGGATAACGCACCGGCCACCGAGTGGATGGCCGTCACCTCCAGCGCCTCGGACTCCGACAGCGGCGGCAACAGGCCCGGAAGGCGTTGCGCGAGCATCGTTTTACCGATGCCGGGCGGACCGGTCAGCAGCAGATGATGCCCACCGGCGGCCGCCACCTCCAGCGCCCACCTGGCTTCTTCCTGTCCCACCACCTCGCTCAGATCACCGCAGGACCGAACAGTGTCGGGCAGCACGCCGTCCGGCTCCGCCAGCGTGCCCTCCCCACGCAGCCACGCGACCAGGGTGCGCAGGCTCTCCGCCCCGTACACCGCGATCCCGTCCACCAACCCTGCCTCAGCCATGGCGGATTCCGGCACGACCACGGTCGACCAGCCCGCATTACGTGCGGCGATCACCGCGGGCAGGATGCCGCGCACCCGCCGAATTCGTCCATCGAGTGCGAGTTCCCCGAGGAAGACGGTCTTGGCCAGTCGCTCCGACGGGATCGCACCCGCCGCATCCAGAACCGCTACCGCCAAGGCGATGTCGTAAACGCTGCCGATCTTCGGCAGCGTCGCGGGCGACAGCGCCAGAATGACCCGCCCATCGGGCCACTTCTCCCCCGTGTTCGCCACCGCGGCACGCACCCGGTCCCGCGATTCCTGCAATGCGGTGTCCGGCAGCCCGACCAGATGCACCGAGGGCAACCCCTGCCCGATATCGGCCTCGATCTCGACCAATTGACCGTCCACTCCGGTCACGGCGACGGAATGCGCCCGGCCGAGCGCCATCAGAAGACCGCTTTCAGATGATCGATGACCGGCTGGTGCCCGCGGGTTACCAACACCCCGACGACATCGAATCGGATGTGCCGCCACGGACCGTCCTGTTCGGCCAGCCATATCAGGGCCAGCCGCCGGATCCGTTGTCGTTTGGTGAAAGTGACCGCCTCGGCGGGCGTGCCGAAATTAAGCCCGGAGCGGGTCTTCACCTCGACGAAAGCGGTGACGCGAGTGTCCTGCGCGATCAGGTCCAGTTCGCCGTACTTGCACCGCCAATTCCTGCCGACGATCTCCATCCCGGCGGCCTGCAGGAACTGTGCTGCCAACTCTTCCCCATGTGCGCCGAGCGCCTGTTTGTCTGTCACCCGGCCAGCGTGCTCGATAGAGCGCATCATTCATGGGGTCCGACCTGGGCCGACACAAAACCTGTTGATAGCGGCTCAGCCTGTGGATAACGCGAACCAACCGCCGCACCAGCACCATCGATGTCGGTGCCCAGTGCTAGCTACCTACTCCGGCAGGCGCAGGTCGGGCTTCTCCAGCTCTTCGATATTGACGTCCTTGAAAGTGATCACCCGCACGTGCTTCACGAAGCGGGCGGGCCGGTACATGTCCCAGACCCAGGCGTCGCTCATGCGCACCTCGAAATACACCTCGCCGTCGGCGTTCTGCGGCCGCAGCTCGACGGAATTGGCCAGGTAGAAGCGGCGCTCGGTCTCCACCACGTACGAGAACTGACCGACGATGTCCTTGTACTCGCGATATAGCGAGAGCTCCATCTCGGTTTCGTACTTCTCGAGGTCCTCGGCACTCATCGGGTGGGACGTCCTCCTTCTCGCCGCATTGCGTGTGCTGACATCATCGCGCATGGGCAGCGTCGGTAGCCACTCGGCTATCCGGATCCACGGCCTGGGGATCTTCGGGAGGCAGGTCATCGGTGCCTGCCACGAGCACCGCGTCGGCGTAGGCGGACGCGCTGACGCCGGGTCGCAGGCCCGCAGCCTGGCGCACATTGCGCCAAGACCGCCGATGCTCGCTGCTCGGTCCGAGGCGATTCAACGCGGCCGTGTGCTCGGGCGTGTTGTAGCCCTTGTGAGCCGCGAGACCATACCCCGGAAACCGCTCGTCCAGCTCCACCATCATCCGGTCCCTGGTGACCTTCGCCAGGATGCTCGCCGCCGCGATACAGGCCGCGGCCGCGTCACCACCGATGACCGGCAGCGACGGCACCGCAATACCCGGCACCCGGAATCCGTCGGTAAGCACGTATCCGGGGGTCTGCCCGAGTCCGGCGACGGCGCGGCGCATGCCCTCGATATTGGCGACGTGGATGCCGATCGAGTCGATCTCCCAGGCCGGGATGACGACGACCTTCCAGGCCAGTGCCAGCCGGGTGATCACCGGGTAGAGCTCCTCACGCACCGCCTCGGTGAGTTTCTTGGAGTCGTCGAGACCGGCCAGCTTGTCGTAGGACTTGGGGGCCAGCAAGCAGGCGGCCACCACCAGCGGCCCCGCGCACGGTCCGCGCCCGGCCTCGTCGACACCGGCGACGGGCCCTAGACCACTACGGATCAACGCCGCCTCCAGCGTGCGCAGCCCGCCTGCCCGGCGCATCACGACACGCGGAGGCCAACCATTGGTCGGCGTCCCGCCGTTAGCCTGTGCCACTCGATCCTGCCCCACCGTTCAATTATCCTGCGGCCGCACCGATCAATTCGTTTGGGGATTCTGGGCGCGGACCGGACCGATCCGCCCGGGCGGCCAGATCTTGAACACGGCCTGGCCGCGCAGATTGTCCACCGGGACGGTGCCCTGCAGGTCGTCGGAGACGTGGGCGCGCGAGTCGGCCGAGTGGTTGCGGTTGTCACCCATCACCCACAGATTGCCCGCGGGCACCTTGATCGGGCCGAACACCCGGCCCGCCGGGTAGGTCGCGTTCTGCTGACCGGGGTTCCACGGGAAGTCACTCTTGATATACGGCTCGTCCAACGGCTTGCCGTCCACCAGGATTCGGCCCTGCGCGTCACAGCACTGCACGGTCTGGCCGCCGACAGCGATCACCCGCTTCACCAGATCGTTCTCGTCCGGTGGCACCAGGCCGAAGAAGGAGAAGAAGTTCTGCACGCCGCGCACGGCTACGTTGCTCGACCGGATCGACTGGTAGCGGGTGTTCCAGGACGGCGGGCCCACGAACACCACGACATCACCGGGCGTCGGATCGCCCCAGTAGTAGCTGAGCTTCTGCACGTAGATGCGGTCACCGGTGCAGCCGGTGCAGCCGTGCAGGGTGGGCTCCATCGATTCGGACGGAATCACATACGGGCGCCCGACGAAACTGACCGTCAGGGCCGCGATGACCGCCGCGATAGCGATGAGAATCGGCAGCTCCTGCCAGAAAGGCCGCTGCTTCTTCTTGGCCCGCCGCCTGCCGCGATGGCGACCCGACCCCTCGTCGTCCGACTTGGACACCGTCCTCGATTCACTTTCGTCTGCCACGCCGAACAGATTAGCCCGGCACCACAATCATCTGCGTAGTGCCGGGCTATTCGAGTATTCGATCGCGTCCGCTGTCAGGCGGAAAGATTCAGCGCTTTTCCTTGATCTTGGCGGCCTTGCCACGCAGATCGCGCAGGTAGTACAGCTTGGCCCGGCGGACGTCACCGCGGGTCACAACCTCGATGTGGTCGATGTTGGGGGTGTGCACCGGGAAGGTGCGCTCCACGCCGACACCGAAGGACACCTTGCGGACCGTGAAGGTCTCGCGGATGCCACCACCCTGGCGCCGGATCACGACGCCCTTGAAGACCTGGATGCGCTCCTTCGAGCCTTCGATGACCTTCACGTGCACGTTGAGAGTGTCACCCGGCCGAAAGTCGGGGACGTCGCTGCGCAGCGACTTCTCGTCTACGAAGTCAAGGGTGTTCATTTCCATCCTTCTGATGTTTGCGCGAACAGAGGACCCTGGCGGCACACGACGTGCTCGACCGGTTCATGCTCCGAATTAAGGGGGTGCGCCAGGTCGACAACCACCCAGGGCAACCTGAGCATTGTGCCAGATCAGCGGGCGCTACGAAAATCGACCCCGGTCGACGCCGCGATCGGGCCCGTTGACGACGCAACCAAGAACAGCCTACCCGCGGGCGCAATGGTGCAATACCGCCGCCAACCGGTCGTTTTCCGGAGCGGAGAAGCCGAAGCCGGCGCGTCGGCGGGTGTAGCCGTAGGACAAGCCGCTGTGCGGGTCGGCGAATCCGGTCGAAATTGCTGTTCATGATTGGTGTGCCACTCGTGGGCTCAGCGGTCGGACTCGTGCTCCGCGGACCACGGGAGGTGATGGCGCAGCGGTGCGGGTGGCGCGGGCACCACCGTCCTGGTCAGCTCCTCCTCGGCGGCGGTGCGGACATGCTCCACGTCGGGTTTGCCCGCCACCAGATCCTGCACGAAGATCTTGGCCCGGATCACGGGGCGGCGATAGCGTCGCTCACGGACGATGGCCCGGTACATCATTCGCCGCCGGTCGCCGTAGCGCCAGCGCGCCCACGGTGCACCCGGCCTGCTCAGCCGCAGCGCACCGATCACGAGCAGCGGCAGGAAGAACATGCCGAACAGGCCGGTCCAGATCTTGCCCTTGGCGATGACGATGGCCGCAAGCGCCAGGTTCACCACCGAGAAGGCAATGACAAAGAGCCGGACCTCGAGGCTGGGATCGTGACGGAAGTTGTTGATATCCAACAGCCACAGCGGGTGGAAGCCGAGCAGCAGCAACCCGGTCACCGCGAGCGCGACGAACACCGCGTCCACCGACGTGCGGCCCTGTTCCTCCCAGTACACATCGCGCAGGTAGAAGATCAGCGCGAATTCGTCGAGGGTCAGGGCCGCCCCGACACCGAAGGCGACCGCGAGCACACTGGCGGTCACCGCGCTGGCGCTCTGGTACAGGGTGACCATCCCGATGCCCGACAGCAGCACCAGGATGACCCCGAACACCATGTGATGGATGTGCACACCACCGGAGCGCACGTTGCCCGGCCACCACCGCACCTTCTTGCGGATCATCCGGACGCTGAGCCGGATCAACAGGAAGCCGACGATGAACCCGAGCAGGAAGCACAGCAGCGGAAGTCGGCCCTGCGCGATTACATCGTCCCGAAGCCACCGTCGCATGGCCGCCTACATACCTCCGCCTGTTATCGTCCTACTGCCCGAAACCGGCCCGGCGCAACGCATCCGCCATCGAACCACTCGGCGCAGGCGCGTTGCGGCGCTGGTTTCCGCCCTGGCTCTGGTTGCGACCTTGGCCCTGGTTCCGTCCCTGGCCCTGGTTGCCGCCCTGACCCTGCGGCCTACCCTGACCATTCTGCCGTGGCCTGCCGCCGTCGGAGCCGCCGCGGCCGCGATCAGCCTGACCGCGGTCGCCCTGGCCCCGACCGCGACCGTCGCCGCCCTTGGCGCCGGTGCCCGGCTCGTCATCCAGGCGCAGCGACAACCCGATGCGCTGCCGCGCGACGTCGACCTCCATCACCTTTACCTTGACCACGTCGCCGGACTTGACCACCTCGCGCGGATCTTTGACGAAGTTGTGCGACATCGCCGAGACATGGACGAGACCGTCCTGATGCACGCCGACATCGACGAACGCACCGAACGCGGCCACGTTGGTGACCACGCCCTCGAGCACCATGCCAGGCTCCAGGTCGGCGACCTTCTCTACGCCCGCCGCGAATTCGGCGGTCTTGAACTCCGGGCGCGGGTCACGGCCCGGCTTCTCGAGCTCGGTGATGATGTCGGTGACGGTGGGCACGCCGAACTTCTCGTCGGTGAACTCGGCGGCCCGCAGGGCGCGCAGCACGCCGGTGTTGCCGATCAGTTCCGTGACGCCCTTGCCGGTCGATTCCAGGATGCGCCGCACCACCGGGTACGCCTCGGGGTGCACCGCGGAGGTGTCCAGCGGATCCGCACCGCCGCGGATCCGCAGGAAGCCCGCGCACTGCTCGAAGGCCTTCGGGCCCAGCCGCGGCACGTCGAGCAACGCGGTGCGGCTGCGGAACGGGCCGTTCTGATCTCGGTGCGCCACAATGCTTTCCGCCACCGATCCAGCGATGCCGGACACCCGCGACAGCAGCGGCACCGACGCGGTGTTGACATCGACGCCGACCGCGTTCACCGCGTCCTCGACCACCGCGCCGAGTGACCGGGCCAGCAGGGTCTCGGACACGTCGTGCTGGTACTGGCCGACGCCGATGGACTTCGGGTCGATCTTCACAAGTTCGGCGAGGGGGTCTTGCAGGCGGCGCGCGATCGACACCGCGCCGCGCAGCGACACGTCCATATCGGGCAGTTCCTGGGTGGCGTAGGCCGACGCGGAGTACACCGAGGCGCCCGCCTCGGAAACCACGATCTTGGTCGGCTTGTTCTCCGGGATCCGCGAAATCAGTTCGACGGCAAGGGCATCGGTCTCACGGGAGGCGGTGCCGTTGCCGATCGCGATGAGCTCGACGCCGAACCGGGCCACAAGCGCGCCGAGCACAGCGAGGGACTTCTCGGTCTGGCCGTGCGGCTTGTGCGGGTAAATGACCTCGGTGGCAACGGCCTTGCCGGTGGCGTCCACGACGGCCACCTTCACGCCGGTGCGGTAGCCCGGGTCGAGGCCCATGGTGGTCCTGGTGCCCGCGGGGGCGGCAAGCAGCAGGTCGCGCAGGTTCGCCGCGAACACGTCGACGGCGTCCTTCTCGGCCGCCTGCCGCAACCGCATCCGGGTGTCGATGCCAAGGCTCACTTGCAGTTTGGTCCGCCACGCCCAGCGCACGGTGTCCAGCAGCCAGTTGTCGGCGGCGCGACCGCGATCGGCGATGTCGAACTTCCGGGCGATGCGGCCCTCGTAGATGCTGCGCTCGCCGGGCTCGAGTTCTTCGGTATCCGGTTCCAGCTGCACCGAGAGCACGTCCTCCTTTTCCCCGCGCAGCAGCGCGAGAATCCGGTGCGAGGGCAGCTTGGTGAACGGCTCGCTGAACTCGAAGTAGTCGGCGAACTTGGCGCCCGCCTCCTCCTTGCCCGCACGCACGGTCGAGGCGACCTGGCCGCGGTTCCACATCAGCTCGCGCAGCTCGCCGACCAGGTCGGCGTCCTCGGCGAAGCGTTCCACCAGGATGGCGCGGGCGCCGTCGAGCTGCTCGGCGGTGTACTGCGCGGGATCGGTGGTGGGATCGGTGATCAGCGCGTCGGCGACGGGCTCGTGACCGGCCTCGCGGGCGATCTGCGCCTTGGTGCGCCGCTTCGGCTTGAACGGCAGGTAGATGTCCTCGAGCCGGGCCTTGGTCTCGGCCAGCATGATCTGCTGGTGCAGCGCAGGCTCTAGTTTGCCCTGTCCGCGGATCGACTCGACGATCGCGGCCCTGCGCTCGTCGAGCTCACGCAGGTAGTGCAGCCGCTCGTCGAGCTGGCGCAGCTGCGCGTCGTCGAGACCGCCGGTCACCTCCTTGCGGTAGCGCGCGATGAAGGGCACGGTCGAGCCTGCGTCGATCAACTCCACGGCGGCGCGAACCTGGTTCTCGCGCACGTCCAATTCGTCGGCGATGCGACGGTTGACGCTGGCTTGGCTCGCGATGTCGGAACTGGTCGTCGCGGGTGGGACCAGGGTGGGTTGGGACTCTGCACTGGCGGTCTCGGGCGCTGTCGTCACGTTCGCAGACACTACCGTCGCCCGCTGACAGTGCGTCCGCACCCAGGTGAACGGCCTCGTACGCGGCGGGTCCCGTGGCGGTCGCGGCCGCCGATCACGGCTGCTCGGGCGTGGCCAGCATGGCTTTCGCCAGCTCGCGCATCTCGGCCTTGCGAACCTTCCCGGTGACGGTCATCGGGAACTCCTCGACCACATGCACGTAGCGCGGGATCTTGAAGTGCGCCAACCGGCCCGCAGAGAACTCACGCAAGGCAGCGGAATCCAAAGGTGTTGCGCCATCCCGCATTCGGATCCACACCATCAGCTCCTCGCCGTATTTCGGGTCGGGGACGCCGATCACCTGCGCGTCGAGGATGTCGGGATGGGCGTACAGGAACTCCTCGATCTCCCGGGGATAGATGTTCTCGCCGCCGCGGATGACCATGTCCTTGATCCGGCCGGTGATGACGAGATACCCGTCGTCGTCCATCACCCCGATATCGCCGGTGTGCATCCAGCGGGCGGCATCGATCACCTCGGCGGTTTTCTGCGTTTGCTCCCAATAACCGAGCATCACCGAGTAGCCGCGGGTGCACAGCTCCCCTGGCTCGCCGCGCGGCACCGTCAAACCCGTTGCCGGATCGACGATTTTGACCTCGAGATGCGGCCCGACCCGGCCGACCGTCGCGGTGCGCCGCTCGATGCTGTCGTCGCGGCGGGTCTGGGTGGACACCGGCGAGGTCTCGGTCATTCCGTAGCAGATGCAGACCTCGCTCATGCCCAACCGATCGATCACCCGCTTCATCACCTCGACCGGGCACGGCGATCCGGCCATGATGCCGGTGCGCAGAGTCGACAGGTCCGGCGTCGCACCTGATTTGTCCGGGTCGCCGCCCAGGGCGGTGAGCATGTCGATGAACATGGTCGGCACCCCGTACAGGGAGGTGCACCGCTGCTCGGCGACCGCGTTCAGCGTGGCGACCGGGTCGAACGACGGCGCCGGAATCACCACTGCCGCACCGTGGCTCGTGCTGGCGAGGTTGCCCATCACCATGCCGAAGCAGTGATAGAACGGCACCGGCACACAGATTCGGTCCTGCTCGGTGTAGCCGCAGAGTTCGCCGACGAAGTAGCCGTTGTTGAGAATGTTGTGGTGGCTGAGCGTGGCACCCTTCGGGAAACCCGTTGTGCCGGAGGTGTATTGGATATTGATCGGGTCGTCCATGGACAACGTCGCCGCGATCTCCCGTAGTCGGTCCGCATCGATATCGGTCCGCGCCACCGCATCCCATTCCGACGTGCCGAGCACTAGCACCTGCTCGAGACCCGGACAATTCGGCCGGACCTGTTCGATCATCGCGGCATAGTTCGACGACTTGAACTCACGCGCCGCGACCAACATTCGCACACCGGCCTGGCGCAGCACGTATTCCAGTTCGCTCGTGCGATAGGCCGGATTGATATTGACCAGGATCGCGCCGAGCTTCGCCGTCGCGTACTGTACCAGGAACCATTCCGGACAGTTCGGCGCCCAGATACCGACCCGGTCGCCCTTGCCGATGCCGAGCGCCGCGAGACCGGTGGCCAGCGCATCGATGGCCTCGGTGAGTTCACGGTATGTCCAGCGTCGATCGGATGGACAGTCCACCAACGCTTCTCGGTCGGGGTAGGCGGCTGCCGTTCGATCGAGGTTGCCGCCGATGGTGTCACCGAGCAGCGGGGTGCCGGAGATACCGGACGCGTAGCTCGGCAGCGGCGACATCACTTGCTCCCCTGCTGCCGCAGCACGAATCGCTGCACCTTGCCGCTTGGCGTCTTGGGCAGGCTGTCCACGAAATGCACCTGACGCGGGTAGGCGTGCGCGGCGAACTTCTCCTTAACCAGGATCTGCAACTCGGTGGCCAGTTCGGCACTGCCCGCCGAGCCGTTGCGCAACACCACGAATGCCTCCAGCACCTCGCCGCGCAGTTCGTCGGGCATGCCGACGACGGCGGCCTCGGCGACCTGATCGTGCAGTACCAGCACGCTCTCGACCTCGAACGGGCCGATGCGGTATCCGGCCATGATGATCACGTCGTCGTCGCGGGCGGAGAAGTGGAAGAACCCATCCGGGTCCCGCGATCCGGCGTCGCCGGTCAAGTACCAGCGTCCGTCGGCGGTGTAGCGCTGCGCGGTCCGGTCGGGGGCGTCGAGGTAGCCGAGGAACCACAGCAGCGGGCTGCGCTGGGTGTCGATGGCGACCCGGCCCATCGTGGCCGCGGCGGCCTCCACATCGGCGTCGTCCTCCAGCACCGCACACGACCAGCCCGGCAGCGTGTGACCCATCGAACCCGCGGGCGCGTCGACATCGAGGAAGTCGTGCCACGCGTTGCAGATCACCATGCCGTGCTCGGTCTGCCCGTAATGGTCGCGGACGGCGACGCCGAGGGTGTTCGCGGACCAGGAGACGACCTCCGGGGTCAGCGGCTCGCCCGCCGAGGATGCCCTCCTCAGCTTCAAACCCGTTGGGGCAGTGGCGCTGTCGGAGCGCAATGCACGGTAGACAGTCGGTGCGGCGGTGAAATTGGTGACGCCGAATCGTTCCATCACCTGCCAGGTCAGCGACGGCGAGAACCCGGCGTGCAACAGCAGGCTGCGCGTCCCGGACGCGAGCGGGCTCAAGATCGCCCAGTACAGCCCGTAGGCCCAACCGGGATCGGCGGCATTCCAGTACACGTCATCGGGACCGACATCCAGCGCGAACTCCTGATACGCGTGAAAGGACGCGAGCGCGCGGATCGGAATAGGCACGCCCTTCGGGGTACCGGTGGTGCCGCTGGTGAACAACTGCACGAGCAGCCCGTCGCCGCCGCCGACCACGGCGGCCGCCCGCGGATCGTCCGCGGAGTGCGCAACGAGCAGGTCGGCGAACCGCAGCGTCGCAGCTGCATCGTCGACCGCCTCCACAACGGCGCCCACTCGATCGACCGTCTGCGGACCAGAATTCGGCTGATCGGCCGCCACGTCGCCACCGGCGACGATCACCCGCCACGGCGCATCGGGCGGTATGTCCTCGCCCGGCGCCAGCTTGCCCGCTTGATCGGCATCCGCGATGACGATCGCCGCCCGACTCGCCGCCAGCCGGAACGCGATGGCGGGTGACGCGAACGCGGTGAACAGCGGGACGTGCACCGCGCCGCGCCGCCAGATGCCGAGCAGCGCCACCACCAGATCGGCCGACTTGGACATCAGCGTGGCGACTCGATCGCCCGGCCCGACGCCCAGCTCGGCGAGCGCCACCGCGAACCGAGCCGAGCGTTCGCGCAGCTCCCCGTAGGTGAGGTCGGTCGAGGACAGGTCGGCGTCGACGATGGTGAACGCGACCCGGTCGGCCGGATGCCCGTCGCACAGCAGCTCCGCCGCGCACGCGTCGGGTCCGTCGTAGCGTTCCAGCAGTTCGCGTACCCGCACATTCAGGTCCGTGCTCATCTCGCCTCTCCTCATCCGTGATCCACCTCACCCCGTATCGAATAGGATGTGGGTCACACCGTGTTCGCCGCTACCCCCGAAAAGGGGTGAATTCTTGACTCCCACCACCCCGCGCTGCTGCGCCCTCGCGACGGGGACGCGCTGCGCGCCGAAATCCGCTGGGTAGCGACCAAAGCCGGGGTGCCGGTGGTGTTCGGCGGCGAGGTGCACGACGCTCACGGAGTTCGTCGGCACCGTGGCCAAAGGACTGCGCGGGCTGGCAGTACTGCGCACCTCCGGACTCGGCGGCCGCGTGATGGACATGCGCCGGCCCGCCTCGGTCGCGGACTACCGCAACGCCTCGTCCATCACGCACCACTACGACGGTCCGGTCTCCGGCGAACGCATCCGTTCCGTGGTCGCGGTGCCCGTGGTCGTGGACAACCGCCCGCGCGCGGTCCTCTACGCCGCGACCTGCGGTGGCAGTCCGCTCGGTGACGGCGGATAAACCAACGCCGCATGGGGTTTCAATTCTCGTCGCGCTCGGGAAGCAGATCGGGCCTGCGCTCTCTGGTGCGGGCCATGGACTGCTCGTGGCGCCAGGCGGCCACCTTGGCGTGGTCGCCGGAGAGCAGGATCGGGGGAACTTCGAGGCCCCGCCAGCTGACCGGGCGGGTGTAGCTGGGGCCTTCGAGTAGGCCGTCGGAGAACGAATCCTCTTGGTGGGACTGTTGATTGCCCAACACGCCGGGGAGCAGACGCACCACCGCTTCGGTCATCACGAGAACCGCGGCCTCGCCGCCGATCAACACATAGTCGCCGATGCTGACCTCCTCGACGCGGACGCGACGGGCGGCGTCGTCGAAGACGCGTTGATCGATGCCTTCGTAACGGCCGCAAGCGAATACGAGGTGGTCCTCGGTGGCCCAGCGTTGCGAGGTGGCCTGGGTGAAGGGCACACCCGCGGGGGTGGGGACGACCAGCAGAGCGCCGTCGGGACAGACCTCGTCGAGCGCGTCGCCCCAGACGGTCGGTTTCATGACCATGCCGGGGCCGCCGCCGTAGGGCGAATCGTCGACGGACTTGTGCACGTCATGCGTCCAGCGGCGCAGGTCGTGCACGTCGAGGGAGATCAGGCCCTTGTCGATTGCCTTGCCAAGCAACGCCGTTCGCAGCGGTTCCAGGTATTCCGGGAAGATCGTGACGACATCGAGTTTCATGCCGACCTCATTCCGGATCGAGGAGACCTTCGGGCGGATCGATGACGACGAGACCGTCGGCCAGCGACACCGTCGGCACGATGGCGTTGACGAACGGGATCAGAATCTCCCGACCTTCATCGGCGGCACGCACCGAAAGCAGTTCCCCCGCAGCGGAATGCAACACCTCGGTGACCGTGCCGACGACCGTGCCGTCGATGAGCTGAACGGTCAGCCCCTCCAGCTCGTGGTCGTAGTACTCGTCCGGATCCTCCGACGGCGGCAGGTCCTCGCTGTCGATGACGAACAGCGTGCCGCGCAGCGCATCGGCGGCGGCGCGATCGCTGATCCCGGCGATATGCACGAGAAGTCGGCCCGAATGTTCCCGGGCCGACTCCACGGTGAAGTCACGGACTTCCTTGGACCGCGCCGAACGCCCACGCAGTTTCACGCCGGGCGCGAAACGTGCCTCGGGCTCGTCGGTGCGAACCTCGACGACCAGTTCGCCACGCACGCCGTGCGACTTGGCGACCCGCCCTACGACGAGTTCCACTAGGCGTCGGTGTCGACCACGTCGACCCGGATGCCCCGGCCGCCGATGCCGACAACGAGGGTGCGCAGCGCGGTCGCGGTACGACCGCCGCGTCCGATCACCTTGCCTAGGTCCTCGGGGTGCACGTGCACCTCGACGGTGCGCCCGCGCCGGCCGGTGATCAGCTCGACGCGGACGTCATCGGGATTGGCGACGATGCCGCGAACCAGATGTTCGACAGCATCGGCGACGACGGCGCTCATTACTCGGCGGCCTCGGTGGCGGGCGCCTCAGCGGCGGCCTCTTCCTTCTTGGCGGCCTTCTTCTTGGGGGTGACGGCGTCGGCGACCGGCCCGTTGTCGGCGGCGGCCAGCGCGGCGTTGAACAGGTCCAGCTTCGAGATCTTCGGAGCCTTGACTTTCAGCGTGCCCTCGGCGCCCGGCAGGCCCTTGAACTTCTGCCAGTCGCCGGTGATCTCCAGCAGACGCTGCACGGCCTCGGTCGGCTGCGCGCCGACACCCAGCCAGTACTGCACGCGATCGGAGTTGATCTCGATCAGCGACGGCTCTTCCTTCGGGTGGTACTTGCCGACGGACTCGATGGCCCGGCCGTCACGACGGGTGCGGGCGTCCGCGATGACGACGCGGTACTGCGGGTTGCGGATCTTGCCGAGGCGGGTGAGCTTGATGCGAACAGCCATGTGTGCTGATCTGCCTTTCGATAGGTGTGGTCACGGCGCAATTCAGCGACCCGCACGGTCTGCGAGCCCGGTTTTGCACATGGAGTGTGTGACCGCCGCGCGGTACGTAACCGGAGACGGGCTGACACTTGTCCAGGAAGGACGGTGGTCCATTCTGCCAGACCGCCCCGGTTACCCCGAAATCGGCTCCTCCCCGCGCACCGGCCGGTACCGCAACAGCACCACCCCGGACCGGAACGCTCGACTCTCGACGAGCCGCAATCCCGGGACGGCGGTCACGTCCGCGAACAATCGCGCACTGCGCCCGACGACGACCGAGCGCCAACGGCATTGGCGCCGAGAACAAACCCGCTGTCAGTGCACCAGCGGCGCCAGGGTGCGACCGGCCAGATCCACCGCTCCCGGCTCGTGGCCGTTGGTGACCATATTGACGATGAGGCCCTGCACGCCGTGGTCGAGCACCCGGGTTTGCAACTGCTCGGCGACCTCGGCGGGGGTGCCGACGAACTGGCGGTCGGCCTGGGTTTGCCTACGCTCCTCCTCCGAGATGGCCGACAGGTCGACGCCGATACCGCGCAACATGTCCTGCTGCTGTTTGCGGGCGCGGTCGCCGTCCTCGTCGATCATCAGGAAGCACAGGAAGCTGACTTCCAATGTCTCTGGGTCGCGGCCGATTTCGGCGCAGCGCTCGTGCAGTGCCGCGATCTTGCGCGGCAGTTCGGAGGCGTTGCTGATGATGTTGAGGTGATCGGCGTAGCGGGCGGCCAGGGCGAAGGTCTTCTTCTCACCACCGCCGCCGAGCAGGATAGGCAGGTCGTCGCGAATTCGCGGCTCGTTCATGGCGTCGTCGGTGTTGTACCACTTGCCGTTGAAGGTCGAGTGTTCGCCGCGCAGCATCGGGTGGATGATCTGCAACGCCTCGTCGAGTCGCTCGAAACGTTCGGTGAAGGTGCCGAATTCGAACCCGTAGGACTTGTGTTCCAGCTCGAACCAGCCGGCGCCGATGCCGAGCACCGCGCGACCCCCGCTCACCACGTCCAGCGTGGTGACGGTCTTGGCGAGCAAGGGCGGATTGCGGTAGGTGTTGCCGGTTACCAACGCGGACAACTGGATTCGTTCGGTGGCCGTGGCCAACGCACCCAGCGTCGTGTATGCCTCCAGCATCGGCGCGTCCGGCGCACCGAGACCTGGCAGCTGATAGAAGTGATCCATCACGAAGACGGTGTCGAAGCCTGCGGCTTCGGCCTCCCTGGCCTGCGCCATCACGGTCGGAAACAACTCCCGCACCGGCCGACCGTAACTGAAGTTGGGCATCTGATAACCGAGGCGAATCGTCACATCAATCGACCATACGCGCCGCGATGGGCCGAACCGAATCGTCATGCACCTCGACCGGCTCTCGGCTCCGCCCTGACCGGTTCGCCGATCGGCAGTTACCGGCGTACCGGGGAAAGACCGGATCCGCCTAGCGGGCACCGGTCAACGATGCCCGGTCACCGGGTTGTGTGTCTTCACCACCCGACCACGCAGGATTACCAGGTAGGGATTGGCGAGAGCCTCCGGGCTGACGCGCGGATCTTCCTCGTACACAACGAAATCCGCTGGGGAACCGGGTTCGATGCTGGGGCGGCCGAGCCAGGTGCGGGCGTTCCAGGACGCGGCGCCGAGCGCGTCGTGTGCCGACAGACCGGCACCGGACAGCGCGGCGATCTCGTCGGCGATGCGGCCGTGGCGGATAGGGCCACCCGCGTCGGTGCCCGCGAAGATGGGCACGCCCGCGTCGTGGGCGTGCCCGACGGTGTCGCGGACGCGGCGGTGCAGGTCGCGCATGTGGGCGGCGTAGGTGGGGAACTTGCCCGCGCTGTCGGCGATATCGGGGAAGGTGTCGATGTTGACGAGGGTCGGCACCAGGGCGGTGCCGCGCTCGACCATCAGTTCGATGGTGTCGTCGGTGAGGCCGGTGCCGTGTTCGAGACAGTCGATGCCCGCGTTGATCAGGCCGGGCAGCGCGTCCTCCCCGAAGACGTGCGCGGTGGCGCGGGCGCCATTGGCGTGGGCGGCGTCGATGGCTTCCTTCAGGATGGCGTCGCTCCACAGCGGGCGCAGATCGCCGACGGAACGGTCGATCCAGTCGCCGACGATCTTCACCCAGCCGTCGCCGAAACGGGCCTGCTCGGCGACGGTCTCCGGGAGGTCGCGTTCGTCGTCGAGTTCGATACCGAGTTCGCGGATGTAGCGCTTGGGCCGGGCGATGTGCCGTCCCGCCCGGATGATTCGCGGCAGGTCCTCGTGATCATCGATGAAGCGGGTATCGATCGGCGAGCCCGCGTCGCGCAGCAGCAGCGCGCCGATGTCGCGTTCGGTCTCGGCCTGCGCGATCGCGCCGTCCCGATCCTCGTCTCCGCCACCGTATTTGATACCCACGTGGCAGTGCGCGTCGACGAGACCGGGGACGATCCAGCCCGAGGTGCACAGCGTCTCCACGTCGCGGACCGGCTCGAACGAGACCAGCCCGTCGCGCACCCATACATCGCGCACTTCGGCGCCGGGTAGCACCACGCCCCGCAGATGCAAACCGACCTCCGATCTAACGCCGACAGTGACAACCTGGCTTCCGCGCGACAACACCGCTGCCACTGTGCCGAACGAAGTCCCATCACCATCATCGCCGACGGCGCCCTGCGGTCAACTCCAGCCCGTATCGACCACCGTGATGTCGCCGCGCACCCGGCATACTGCCCGCACCGCCGCCAACTCCGCCGCGATCATGGGATTACGTGACGTGAACCATCACCCCGCGCAGACAACGGTGCGCCGCACACGAATTCGTGTGCGGCGCACCGGGTCACGTGCAGCGGCGACTTACTTCTTCGGGAACTTCAGCTGAGAGAGGTCGACGCCTTCGAGCCCGGGCGGCAGCTGGTCGAGTCCGGCGGGCATGCCCGACAGGTCCGGCATCCCAGCGGGCATACCGGGCATTCCCGGCATACCGGCGGGCATACCGGGGAAACCGCCGCGCACCTTCGGCGGCGTCGGTCCACGACCGCCCTTCTTGCCCTTCTTGCCTTTCTTGGCGTTGGCGCGTCGCGATCCGGGCAGACCCATCTGGCGGCCCATCGCGGCCATCATCTTCTTGGCCTCGAAGAAGCGGTCGACGAGCTGGTTGACCTCGGAGACCTGAACACCGGAGCCATTGGCGATGCGCAACCGTCGGGAGGCGTTGATGATCTTCGGATTGTCCCGCTCGGCCGGGGTCATGCCGCGAATGATGGCCTGCACCCGGTCGAGCTGCTTGTCGTCGATCTGGGCCAGCGCGTCCTTCATCTGACCCGCGCCCGGCAGCATGCCGAGCAGATTGCCGATGGGGCCCATCTTGCGGATGGCCAACATCTGGTCGAGGAAGTCCTCGAGGGTGAGCTCGCCGCTGCCGATCTTGCGCGCGGCATCCTCGGCCTGCTGCGCGTCGTAGACCTGCTCGGCCTGCTCGATCAGGGTGAGTACGTCGCCCATGCCGAGGATGCGGCTTGCCATCCGGTCGGGGTGGAAGACGTCGAAGTCTTCGACCTTCTCACCGGTGGAGGCGAACATGATCGGCACGCCGGTCACATTGCGGACCGACAGCGCCGCGCCACCGCGGGCGTCACCGTCGAGCTTGGTGAGCACCACGCCGGTGAAGCCGACGCCGTCGCGGAATGCTTCGGCGGTGGTGACCGCGTCCTGACCGATCATGGCGTCGAGCACGAACAGGGTCTCGTCCGGCTGCACCGCGTCACGAATGCCCGCGGCCTGCCGCATCAGCTCGGCGTCGATACCGAGGCGACCCGCGGTATCGACGATGACCACGTCGTACTGCTTGCCGCGCGCCTCGGCGACACCGGCGCGGGCGACCTCGACCGGGTCGGCCGCGGTGACACCGAGCGCGTTCTCGCCGCCACCGATGGAGGTGCCCGGATGTGGTGCGAATACGGGCACACCCGCGCGCTCGCCGACCACCTGCAGCTGCGTGACAGCGCCGGGGCGCTGCAGGTCACAGGCCACCAGCAGCGGCTGATGTCCTTGTCCCTTCAGCCATTTCGCGAGCTTGCCCGCGAGGGTCGTCTTACCCGCACCCTGCAGACCGGCGAGCATGATCACCGTCGGCGGGTTCTTGGCGAGGGTCAGCCTGCGGGTTTCGCCGCCGAGGATGCCGACGAGTTCCTCGTTTACGATCTTGACGACCTGCTGCGCGGGATTGAGCGCCGCGGAAACCTCGACGCCCTTGGCCCGTTCCTTGATCTTCGCGATGAAACCGCGCACGACGGGCAGCGCGACGTCCGCCTCGAGCAGAGCAAGACGGATCTCGCGACAGGTGGCGTCGATGTCGGCCGGTGACAGACGCCCCTTACCGCGAAGATCCTTGAGGGCACCGGTAAGCCGGTCGGACAGGGATTCGAACACCGATCGCGCTCCTGATCTCGAGGGACTTCACTTTGATATCTTGATATCCCAGGGTAATGGGACCGTCCACGTGTTCGCGCAGGCGGTGTGTCCTTCGAGGTAGGAGAGCTCTGCTATTCGCGGAGCGGCGGTTCGAGGGAACGACGGCGCGGTTTGGCCGTCTTGCGGTAGTCGTGGTTCTCCTCGGCCACCATGAAGACCGCCTCGCGGGCGGTCAGGCCCAGGTCGAGGGCCAGATCGTCGAGCATGGCCCATTCGGCCCCGGCCGGCACGTCGTGGGTGGCGGCAACCGTAATGGCAATCGTCATCGCGGTCACGGCTTGCTGTCCGGTGAGGGTCCGGCCCGGTAGCCACGAGACGACCCACCGATCTCCGCCTACACACCGCGCCATGTGCGTGGTCTCGTCACTCGTCATCGTCGACGCCGAAACGACTTCAATTGCCACCGACCTGCTCCCCTCATGCTAGCGATAGCCAGACGCTCTGATAGTAGGGCGCGGCAACCCCCCTGCATATGGCTTCCAGCAAATTCTCTGCAACAGATTGGTCGTTCGGTCGACGGCGTCAGGAAACCGTCCCTGAGGCGGGCGGACCGACACCCTCCTTCGGCTTCGGCGCGGGCTGCGGAACCACGTCCATAATCGCCTTTTCGACGGCTTCGCGGCGTACCGGTCCATCGTCGGTGCCGAGGTCGAGACAGAACGCGTCGACCACCGCGGAACCCATGGTGACCACCTTCGCCCAGCGCACCTCGGCGCCGCAGCCGGACAGCGCGGCGGCCAGCCTGTTCAGCAGCCCGATCCGGTCCTCGGCGCGCAGTTCGAGGATCACCTGGCCCGGCACCGACGTGCCGGACCAGATCATCCGCGGTTGCGCCTGCGCATAGGGCCTCGGCGCGACCACGACGGCCTCGCGCTCCCGCTTGGCGAGCAGGGCGGGCAGATCCAGGTCACCCGCGATGGCGCGAATCAGATCCTGGCGCAACAGCCCGGCATCCGGCGGGTCACCGAATTTGGGCGACACCACGAAAGTGTTGACGGCCGAGGCACCTTCGCCACCGAGTGCGGCCGAAAGCACCCGCAGCGAGTGCAGCGCAAGCACACCCGCGGCATCCGACAGCAGACCCGGGGTATCGGGGGCGATGACGGTGACGGTGTAGATGTATTTGCCCTCGCCTGGCCGCAGATCGACGTGCACCCCGCCCGACGCGGCCTTGGCGAGCAGCTGCGGCGCGATCGGCTCGGGCGTGGGCAACTGACCACCCGCCATCACCAATCGGCAGCGGCGGACCAGTTCACCGATCAGCGAGGCCTTCCAATCGCCCCACACGCCGGGGCCGGTGGCCAGCGAATCGGCTTCGGCGAGGGTGTGCAGCAGTTCCAGCAGCTGTACGTCCCCGCCGAGCGCGTCGACGACGAACTGCACCGTGTCGGGATCGGCGAGGTCGCGGCGGGTCGCGGTGTCGGGCAGCAGCAGGTGGTGGCGCACGATGGCGCTGAGGGTCCGCACGTCCGAGGGCCACAGCCCGAGGCGACGTCCGATGTGGGTGGCCAGCTCGGCGCCGACCACACTGTGGTCGCCCGCGCGGCCCTTGCCGATGTCGTGCAGCAGCGCGCCGAGCAGCAGCAGGTCCGGGCGGGCGACCCGGGTGCTCAGGGCGCTCGCGTAGGCGACCGCCTCCATCAGGTGCCGATCGACGGTCCAGGTGTGCATGGCATCGCGCGGCGGCAGGTCGCGCACGGCGCCCCATTCGGGAAGTAGCCTGCCCCACAACCCCGTTCGGTCCAGTGCCTCGATGGCGTCGATGACGCCGCGGCCGGTGCCGAGCAGCACGAGCAGGTCGTTCAGCGCGTCCTTCGGCCACGGCTCGCGTAGTTCCGGCGCGCCTTCGGAGAGCCGGTTCAGCGTGGTGGCCGACATCGGCAGCCCGGTCTGCGCCGAGGCCGCGGCGACCCGCAGGATGAGCCCGGGGTCGCGCTGCGGGCGCGCGTCCCGCGCCAGCACGACCTCGCCCGCATGCTCGACCACGCCCTCATCGAGTGGTCGACGCACCGGAATCCGCCGCAACCGGGCCAGGCCGCGCCGCGGCAGCGCGTTGGCGGCGGTCCGCAACCCGACATCTACGGAGTAGCTCACCGTCCGCGCGGAATCGCTCAGGGTGCGGGCCAGATCGAAGCGGTCACCGATGCGCAGGGCGCTGCCGATCTCGTCGGCATCCTGGGCGCGCAGCTGGTCCCTGGCTCGACCCGCCACCCGATGCAGCTCCGTGCGAACATTCAGCAAACGTCGGTGCGCCTGCTTGAATCCGCCGCCGGGCACGTCGGGACCGAGCCCCGGCATGGCGTCGGTCAATTGGGCGATGGCCAGCGCGTCGAGCAACTGGATGTCGCGCAGGCCGCCGCGCCCGTTCTTCAGATCGGGCTCGGCGCGGTGCGCGATCTCACCGCTGCGCTGCCACCGTGCCTCGGCCTGCGCGATCAATTCGTCGAAGCGAGAACGGATTCCGGTCCGCCATCCGCGCCGCACCCCGCCGATGAGCAGGTTGCTCAGTTCCATATCGCCGACGATGTGCCTGGCCTCGAGCATGCCGAGAGCGGCAATCAGATCGTCGGCGGCGACGCGCAGTGCTTGCGGGACCGTCCGCACACTGTGATCGAGTTTGATGTGGGCGTCCCACAACGGATACCAGAGCTGATCGGCGACCTCGGCGACACGGGCCGGGTCCACGTCATCGTGCAGCAGCACCAGATCCAGGTCGGAGTACGGCAGCATTTCCCTGCGGCCGAGGCCGCCGACGGCCACCACGGCCAGACCGCTGTCGCGGGTGATGCCGAGTTCGGTGCCTTTGCTGGTGAGCCAGAGTTCGTAAAGGTCGACCAGCGCCTGCCGCAGCGATTCGGCATCCAGTCGAGGATTGCGGGGCAACCCGCCGTCGAGCAATTGGGTTCGCGCGCGGACCAAATCGGCCGCGCCGTTGGAAACTCTTCCGCCTACTGCGTCCTCACTAGCCACAAACCCACCGCCCATTCAATAACGTGCGGCTCCGCCCCGACCGGCAATCCGGTGGGAGCGGAGCCGCCGCTCAATTCGATTCCCGTTGTTACAGAGCGTCGGTACCGCGTTCGCCGGTCCGGACCCGGATGATCGCCTCGACCGGAGTCACCCAGACCTTGCCGTCACCGATCTTTCCGGTGCGAGAGGCCTCGACGATCACCTCGACTACCTTGTCGACCGAGGCGTCGTCCACGACAACCTCGACCCGAACCTTCGGAACGAAATCCACGGAGTACTCGGCACCGCGGTAAACCTCGGTGTGGCCCTTCTGGCGGCCGTAACCCTGCACCTCGCTGACGGTCATACCCAGCACGCCTGCCTGCTCGAGCCCGCTCTTAACGTCCTCGAGAGTGAACGGTTTGACAATTGCGGTGATCAGTTTCATTGTCGTCATGCCTCCTTGACGGCCGTACGTGCCATGCCACCCACAGCAGCGAAATCGTATGCCGTTTCAGCGTGCTCGGACTCGTCCATGCCCACCGCCTCGGCTTCCTCGCTGGCGCGCAGCCCAATGGTGAACTTCACGATATAGGCAATGATCAGCGAGGCGATGAAGGAGAAGGCCAGAACCGCGCCCGCGCCGACGGCCTGCCGCCACAGCTGATCGACACCGCCGCCGTAGAACAGACCGGTCTTGCCCGCACCCGCCTCCGGCGCGGCGACGAAGCCGATCATCAGGGTGCCGACGATGCCGCCGACCAAGTGGACGCCGACGACGTCGAGCGAGTCGTCGAAGCCGAGCTTGAACTTCAGGCCGACCGCCAGCGCGCACAGCGCACCCGCGACAAAGCCGATGATGAGAGCGCCGAGCACATTGACCGAGGAGCAGGACGGGGTGATGGCGACCAGACCGGCCACGATGCCCGAGGCGGCGCCCAGCGAGGTGGGCTTGCCGTCGCGGAACTTCTCCACCAGCAGCCAGGCCAGCATCGCGGCACAGGTCGCGAAGGTGGTGGTGATGAAGGTGGAACCGGCCAGACCACCGGAGGTGACCGCGGAACCGGCGTTGAAGCCGAACCAGCCGAACCACAGCAGACCGGCGCCGAGCATCACGAACGGCAGGTTGTGCGGACGAAACGGCGTCGTGGGCCAGCCCTTGCGCTTACCGAGCACCAGCACCAGGGCCAGGCCCGCCGCACCGGCGTTGATATGCACCGCGGTACCACCGGCGAAGTCGATCGCCTTGAGCTGGTTGGCGATCCAGCCACCGTGGTGGACGATCTCGCCGCTGGCGGGATCGGTCACGTCGAAGTCGAAGACCCAGTGCGCGACCGGGAAATAGACAACCGTGATCCAGATGCCCGCGAACAGCAGCCAGGCACCGAACTTCATACGATCTGCAACTGCACCCGAGATGAGGGCAACCGTGATGATCGCGAACATCAGCTGGAACGCGACGAACACGCTCATCGGAATCGTGCCCGCGAGCGGAATGTTCACGGCCGCGGTGGTTACGGCGCCGCTGGCGTCCTTGACCTCCGCAACCGAGTTGCCGCCGATCAGACCCTTCAGGCCGAAGAACTGGGACGGATCGCCCATCACGCCGAGCTTGTTGTTGCCGAAGGCCATCGAGTATCCGTACAGAGCCCACAGCACGCCGACGAGCCCCATGGCGCTGATGCTCATCATGATCATGTTCAGCACGTTCTTGGAACGCACCATGCCGCCGTAGAAGAATGCCAAACCCGGCGTCATCAACAGCACGAGTGCTGAACTTGCCAGCATCCATGCGGTGTCACCGGTGTCCGGTGCACCGGTAAGGGGAAATGCCACCTTAATGTCCTCCTCATCTCGGGCCCAGCCGACTCCGGCAAATGGACCTGAACGAAAGGGTCCTCATTCGGTGTTTCATCCGCGACGCTGTCGTGTTTCGCCTAGGTGAACGCATGACGCAGTTGTGTTGCTAGCACATTTCGTGGTGTACACCGGGCGTGCTGCCGGGGTGATGGGGTGCGTGTCGAGGACTCGGCACGCGGCTACCGATGAGTAGGACTGGCTGACATCCCGCTCGCGCCGGGTCGACAGGGCGACGTTCCCGCCGACACGACCGCCATGCGCGAGCCTTACGAGCGCCGTTCGCGACCGATTCGCGTCCGAGTGGCCGAAGCGCATGCGACGAAATCGCGAGTCTCCACCGCTCGGACGCGGACCTTCGGAGCCGCGAACCCGCAACGCCGCAGGCGCCGCGAATCACACACAGCTCATCCGAGAAGTGCGTCCACGAATGCGCCCGGTTCGAAGGGAGCCAGATCGTCGGCGCCCTCGCCGAGACCGACCAGCTTTACCGGCACCCCGAGCTCATGCTGCACCTGGAAGACGATTCCGCCCTTGGCCGTACCGTCCAGCTTGGTGAGCACCACACCGCTGATGTCCACCACGTCGGCGAAGACGCGGGCCTGCATCAGCCCGTTCTGGCCGACGGTGGCGTCGAGCACCAGCAGCACCTCGTCGACTGCGGCCTTCTTCTCGACGACGCGCTTGACCTTGCCCAATTCGTCCATCAGGCCGGTCTTGGTGTGCAGTCGGCCCGCGGTGTCGATCATCACCACGTCGACACCGCGTTCGATGCCCGCGCTGACGGCGTCGAACGCGACGGCGGCCGGGTCTGCGGCCTCGCGGCCACGGATGGTGTCGGCGCCGACGCGTTCGCCCCAGGTCTGCAGCTGATCGGCGGCCGCGGCGCGGAAGGTGTCGGCCGCGCCGAGCAGCACGCGGCGGCCGTCGGCGACGAGCACGCGCGCCAATTTGCCGGTGGTGGTGGTCTTTCCCGTGCCGTTGACGCCGACAACCAGCAGGATCGACGGGTGATCCGCGTGCGGCAGTACGCGGATCGAGCGGTCCAGTTCCGGGCGCAGCGCCTCGATCAGCACCTCGCGCAGCACGGCGCGGGCCTCGTTGGTAGTACGCACGCTGCGCGAGGCCATCTCCTCGCGCAGCCGCGCCACGATCGCGGCGGTGCTCGCGGTGCCGAGGTCGGCAAGGACCAGGGTGTCCTCGACCTCTTCCCACGAGTCGTCGTCGAGATCGCCGCCGCCGAGCAGGCCGAGCAGGCTCTTGCCGACCGCGTTCTGGGAGCGGGACAGGCGGCCGCGCAGGCGGACCAACCGGCCCGCGGTGGGCTCGATCTCCTCCAGGGTGGGGGCGGACGCTTCGACGAGGTCGGGCTGGGCCGCGGTGTCGAGCGGCGGGGCGGTTTCGGTCGGCGTGGCGGGCGCGGTGTCGACCGGCGCTGCGGGCGCGGTCGGTGCGGTCTCGGTCGGTGCGGTCTCGACTGGCGCGGCTGCCTCGGCGGGCGCGGTCGGTGCCGCGTCAGGAGCTTCGACCTCGGGTTCGGCTACGGCCGTGTCCGATTCGGTCGGGGCGATATCAGCGGCGGCGGGCGGCGGTTCGGTCTCGGTGGGCTGCTCGGGTTCGAGCAGGTCTACGTCGCCGTCCGGCAGCGGGATGTTGGTGATCCCCCGCTTCGGCGCGTCGCGCGGAAGCGCAGCGTCGTCGCCGACGTGCGGCTGCCCGTCGGTGTCTGTGCGTTCGATCGGCGCCGGTGCGGGGCGTGTCGGGGTGGCCGTGCCACCCTGGCTGAAGCTGAATCCTCCCGACGCCGCATAGCCACCGGACCGGTCGGTCAATTCTTTCTCGGCGACAGGTGGAGTCAATGTGACGCGACGGCGTTTGTACAGGACGAATCCAGCGACAAACGCCACCACCAGCAGGGCGGCAACGACGGCAATCAGGATCCACGCTTCGGGACTCACGCGGACCATCCTTGCAGAACCAGTCGATCCGCATTACCACGCGGCCCGGGCCCCGACACACAACCCCCGAGATTTCTTGTCCTGCGGAACTTCTCGCGTAGGGACAATAGGATCGGCGACGTGACCGATCGAAACGTGCTTGGGGGGCCGCTGGAAGAGTGCGGCACCGATCCTCTCACCGGCTTCTACCGGGACGGCTGCTGCAGCACCGGGCCGGAGGATCTCGGTAGCCACACCGTGTGCACTGTCGTCACGGCGGAGTTTCTCGAACACCAGGCGTCCATCGGCAACGATCTGAGCACGCCGCGCCCGGAAAACAGTTTCCCGGGCCTGCAGCCAGGAGACCGGTGGTGCGTGGTGGCCGTGCGCTGGCTGCACGCCCATGAGGACGGTGTCGCAGCACCCGTCGTACTGGCGGCCACCCATGAGAACGCCCTGGAAGTGATCTCCATGGACATCCTGCGCAAATACGCCGTAGACGTACCCGACGACGTCAGCGACCTCCTCTAAGCACTCTTCCAACCCGACAACCCGATAAGCACTCTTCCAACCCGACAACCCGACAACCCGAACGTCCTCAGGTCGTCCGGATACCCTCGCGCTACGGCGCTCACACTCTCCCCGCAGCGATGCCCCGATCAGCGCCCGGGCTGTCGGCGCTTCCCTCCCGGCCGCTCTGCATTGTGGACAGCCGTCTGGCCGCTGACCCAGCCTCGACGGAGGACAGTGAAAGCTCAGCTCGAAGGGTTTGCACAGCCCCGATGTCGGACTCACTGACAGTTCGAGCTGGACTGCATCTTGGTGCACTCGTGAAGTGGGAATTCGAGGACTACCAGCCTTGAACGGTAGGCCGATGTTCGACCGGATCGACCACGCTCAGCCATCGAGTGCGAATCGGGTCAGTGCGGTGCGGGCGGTGCGTTGGCGGTGGGCTTTCTGGCGGCAGGCGGGTGAGCAGTAGCGGGCGGGGCGGCCGGTGCCGGTGTGGCGGATTGCCGAGCCGCAGATCGGGCAGTTGGAGTCATCTGTTGTTTCGTTACGCTGGCTTATTTCGTTACGGTGGTGCGGCTCGAGGTCGAGTTTCGTTACGGGGGTTGTCCCGGGGGTCGCGCGCATGGCGTCGAGCACGAAGGCGGCGGCGCGGACCAGGGTGCGGTCGGGGCGCTGGTGTCGTTGGATCGCAACGCATCCGGTGAAGATATCGAGGACGTCGGCGAGGGTGATGTCGGCGCAGACCGCGCCTTGCTGTTGCGCGGCGTCCAGCAGCGCGCCGAGTGACTGGTGGAAACGCACGCCCGCGCTGCGCAGCAGGGCCTTGGGCCAGCCGTCGTCGGACTGGACCATGTCGCACAATGCCTGGTTGCCGGGGGTGGACACGACCACCTCGGTGCACACCGCGAAGAAGGCGGCGCCCGGATCCGGCGCGTCGAGATGATCGGCCGCCAGCTTGGCGAGCCGGTCGACGCGCTGTTGCATAACCGCTTCCAGCAGATCGGTCTTCGTCGGGAAATGCCGGTACACGGTGCCCGCGCCGACGCCGGCCCGACGCGCCACCTCGGCCAGCGATACCGAGGTGCCCTGCTCGGCGAACGCCCGTTGCGCGGCGGCAAGCACCAGCGCTCGATTGCGGCGGGCATCGGCGCGGGCGGCGGTGCCGAGAGGTAGGTGCGGAGCAGACATTCGTTACGGCCTTTCATTCCTGACCTGGCCAATCGGGTTACGACACCCGTATCGTTCGAATGCGGGTCGTCCGACCCGATTCTATCGAGCAAAGTTCGATCGAGCAGAGAAGGCAAGAATGTCCCCTCAGCAGAACCCCATCCTGATCACCGGAGCCACGGGCAAGCAGGGCGGTGCCACCGCGCGCCGACTGCTGGCCGACGGCGTCCCGGTGCGCGTGCTGGTGCGTGATCCCGGGGCACCGGCGGCACGATCGTTGGCGGACACGGGCGCCGAATTGGTGGTCGGCGACTTCGACACGCCAGAGACGCTGGACGCCGCCGTGGCAGGCGCGCGCGGCATATTCCTCGTTCCCCCCGCGGCTTTCGGCCCGAAGGGCTGGGATGTCGAACTGGAGGCCACCCGCGGTATCGCGCTGGTCGACGCGGCCAAGCGCGCGGGCGTCGAGCAGATCATGTTCACCGGTGTCGCCTCGATGAGCAATGACCCGGCCTGGGGCGCGAGCGGAAAGCGGCACATCGAGGACGCCGTCGCGAACAGCGGCCTGCGCTACACCCTGTTGCGTCCGGTGCGGTTCATGGAGAACTATCTGATGCGCGGCATGCCCGTCGACGGCATCGGCGACGGTGTGCACCGGCATCTGTTTCCGCAGGACCGCCCGCTGCAGATGATCACGGTGGCCGATATCGCCGCTTTTGCCGCCCTTGCCTTCGCCGATCCGGATCGCCTCCATGGCCGGACCCTCGAATTGGCAGGCGACGCCATCACACCCGTAGCCGCGGCGGCCGCAATCAGTCGCGTTACCGGACACGCGGTGCGGTACCACGAACTGACCGAGGCCGAGGCGGATGCGCTCGGCGAGCAGATCGGCAACACGTGGCGCCTGACCCGCGACACCGGCGGCTGGCACGCCGACCTCCCGGCACTGCGCGAGATCTACCCGGGCCTCGCGAACCTCGAATCCTGGCTTGCCACAACCGGAGCCGCCAAGATCAAAGCGCTGCTGGACAGCGACGCGGTCGGCACACCGCACTGACCGGCGCCCGGCGCTGGCCCGGCGCACCCGGAATGCCCCCGGCACCGGATCACCTCGGCCGGGCGAACGCCGAATCCATCCAGGTCACCACGGCATGACAACAGCTTTCGATGCGATCGCGGCCGATTTCGTTCGATGCACCAGCCAGATCGTGTGATGCACAGGCACTACGGTGAACAGCGATGGCCGCCTGATCAGCCAGGCATCCTGACGTGATCAGCCGCGGATGTCGTTGATGCAGTAGCCCTCTGGGCCGATGGTCAGCATGAAGGCCACCGGCTGTGTCACGCCGGATGAATTCGTCACCGGAACCGACACCTCGACGTCGGCGAGGCCGGTCGGTTTCGATGTCATCTCGCTGTCGGTGAATGCTGTGGTGCCGGTGAGTCTTCCGGGGTTGTTGGCCAGCACGGATCCGGGACAGGCGAGCGGGTACTTGCCCTCGGTGTCGTCCGGATTCACCGGCTTTCCGATCCACCGGGACAGGTAGCGATGGACGGTGTATCGGGCGTCGGCCTCGTTGAAGCCCGCGTCCGATCCGGTCGGGGCGACCCTCGGGCACGCGTACCCGGAGGCGATTTCACTGCGCTTCACGCTGACCGTCTCGGTCGGCCCCTTCCAGATGATCGCGAACTGGCCGTCGACGCCGGGCTGCGCGATCGCGGCGAGAATGCCGTCCTTGTCGGCGTACATATCCCTGGCATTCTTCGGGTCGATGGTCCAGCACTTGCGGACCAGTTGGTCGATATCGTTGGCGACCAGGTCCCGCACCCACGGTTGCAGGGCCTTTGCGGCATTCGCGTTACCCGGCACCTCGCCGATCGGCACCGAAGCCGTCGGGGCTGCCGCGGTACTCGTCGAACTCGACTGCGGCACTGTGGATGTCGCGGTCCCCGGCTGATGCGAGTCGGTCGCCGAGTGGCCGGCGTGCTGATCTTCGGCGCCGCATCCGGTCAGCAACGCGCACGCGGCGATTGCGGCAAGACCACCTGTTTCCAGCCTTCGACTCATGATCATGAGCACGACAGTAGCCCAAAATCATCTCGGCACAGCCGCTTTCGACCCGTGCCTCGCGCCTGCGCTGCGATGGCCCATGCCGACCGGCGACCAATATGCCCAACCTGCCGAAGCCAGATTCTTCCGACTCAACCAGCCGGTGCCAGGTTCGCCCGGCTCAACCGCTGGCTGATCACCTGGGTGATGCCATCGCCGCGCATGCTGACGCCGTAGAGCGCGTCGGCGATTTCCATGGTCGGCTTCTGGTGGGTGATGACGATCAGCTGGCTCTTCTCGCGCAGCTGCTCGAACAGGCCGATCAGGCGGCGCAGGTTGGTGTCGTCCAGGGCCGCCTCGACCTCGTCCATCACGTAGAAGGGTGAGGGGCGGGCACGGAAGATGGCCACCAGCAAGGCAACCGCGGTCAGAGACTTCTCGCCGCCGGACAGCAGCGAGAGACGCTTGACCTTCTTGCCGGGCGGGCGGGCCTCCACCTCGATGCCGGTGGTGAGCATGTCGGAGGGATCGGTGAGCAGCAGCCTGCCCTCGCCGCCGGGGAACAGTTTCGCGAACACACCCACGAATTCGCGCTCGACGTCCTCCCACGCCTCGGTGAACACCTGCAGGATGCGTGCGTCCACCTCGGCGACCACGTCGAGGAGGTCTTTTCGGGCACTCTTGACATCCTCGAGCTGGGTGGACAGGAAGTTGTAGCGCTCCTCGAGCGCCGCGAACTCCTCCAGCGCAAGGGGATTCACCTTGCCGAGAGTGGTGAGGTCCTTTTCGGCGCGTTTGGCGCGGCGCTCCTGGGTCTGCCGGTCGTAGGGCATGGGTGCGGGCGCGGTGACCTGTTCGCCGCGTTCCTTGGCCTGCTCGTATTCCAGCCATTCCAGATCCGACGGCGGCATCGGCACGTCTGGTCCGTATTCGGCGATCAGATCGTTCAGCGCGATGCCGAACTGCTCGGAGATGGTCGCCTCCAGCTGTTCGATGCGCAAGGCCGCCTGAGCTTTTGCCACCTCGTCGCGGTGCACCGCGTCGGTGAGCTGGGCCAGCTGGGTGGCCAGGGCGCGGGCGCGCTCCTTCACCTGATCGACCTGTGCGGCGCATTCGGTGCGGCGGCGCACCAGATCGTCGCGGCGGGCGGCGGCCTCGGCGACAACGGCCTCCAGTTCGGCGGCGACCCGGGCACCGGACTCGGCGACGGCGGCCGCCACCTCGGCGGCCTTGCGACGCGCGGCATACGCGCGTTCGGCGCGTTCACGGGCCTCCCGCTCGGCACGAGCGGCCCGGCGCAGCGAATCCGCTTTGCCGCGAACCGATTCCGCGCGTTCCTCGGCGGTACGCACCGAAAGCCTGGCTTCGACTTCCATCGAGCGCGCTTCGGCCAGTGCGGCGGCGGCCTCCTCGCGGTCCCGGCCCGCGGATTCACTACCCGCCGCGCCGATGCCGTCGTCATCGATGTCGGCATGCTCGAGTTCGGCATTGCGCAGCCGGCCCTCGAGATCGGCGAGCGAGGCCAGGGATTCCTCGCGGCCGGCCTCGGTGTCGGCGCGCTGGCCGGTCAGCTTTTCGACATCGGTCTGCGCGGAGCGTGCGACCTGGCCGAGCCTGCCGAGCCGGTCGTAGATCGCCACCAGCGCCTGGTCGCTTTCGTGCAGTGCGAGCAGCGCCTGATCGACGGCGTCCTTGCGGTCGGCCTGTTCGGCCAGGGCGCCGGAGAGCGCGGCTTCCAGTTCCTCGGCGCGACGCTGGGACGCGACCAGGTCGGCCTTCGCGGCATCGATATCGGCCTGAATCTCCAATTGGCTCGGTGCGCGGTCGGATCCGCCGAGCACCCAACCGGTCCCGGTGAGATCGCCGTCGCGGGTGACGACGCGCAACTCCGGCCGGGCCGCCAGCAGCTCGACGGCGGCGGTCAGGTGATCGACCACCGCGACACCGGCGGTCAGCGCGGTGAGGGCGCCGCGCACGGAGTCGGGGCCGTCCACGACATCCGACAGCCAGCGCGCGCCGCCGGGCAACGCTCCGGCCTGCGACGTCGAACTGTTGGTCGCACCGAACACCAGGGCGGCGCGACCGCCGTCGGCGTCCTTCAAGGCCCGCACCGCCGCGTGCGCGTTCGTACCGCTATCGGCGGCGACCGCGTCGGCCAGCGGGCCGAGGGTCGCGGCGACCGCGGCTTCGAACCCGCCGTGCACCCTGATCAGTCCGGACAGCGGGCCGAACAGACCCTCGGCCCGATGCTCGACGAGCCATGCCGCGCCGTCGCGGCGAGCGAGTCCCATGGCGAGCGCTTCGATGCGCGCGGTCAGCGAGGCGACCCGCTTGCCCGCGTCGCGATCCTGTTCGCGCAGTTCATTGACACGCTGATCGGCCAGCGCCAGCGCCTGCACGGCGTGCTCGTGCTGCGCGTCCAGACCCGCCTCACCGGAATCCAGTTCGCTGAGTTCGGTTTGTACCGTGTCGAATTCGGCCTGCGCCGCATCGCCGCGATACCGGGCTTCGGTGATCGCGACCGACAGCCGGGCGATCTCCGCGTCCACCGAATGTGCCCTGGTGCGCAGGGTGTCGACCTGCCCGGACAGCCGGGCCAAACCCTCGCGTCGATCGGCGATCGCCCGGACGGCGGCCAGATGCGCCTGCTCGGCGGCCTTCGCGGCGTATTCGCGTTCGGCGAGCTGATCGCGCGCGGCCTCCAGGGTCTCGACCGCGATCTCCACCGCCTCGCGCAGCTCGGCATCCTCGGCCTCGACCCGCTGCGCCTCGGCCTCCAGTTGGTCCGGGTCGCGACCGGTGCCGACCGGTGTTTCGGTGTCCAGGTGGCGGGCGCGGTCGCCCGCGATGCGGATAGTGGCGTTGACCCGCTCGGCGAGCGCGGAGAGCTGGAACCAGATCTGACCGGCGGCCTCGGCGCTCGGGGTGAGCCGGAAGAGCTGGAATTCCTGCTGTGCCAGTGCGGCATTGGCGGCGTCGAACTCGGACTGGACATTGATGTGCTGCTCGCGGGCGTAAGCCTCTTTGCTCTGCTGGCTTTCCAATTCGCCGCGCCGGGTGACCAGGTCGTCGGCGGCCAGACGCAGTCGCGCGTCACGCAGGTCGGCCTGCACGGTCTGCGCGCGGCGCGCCACCTCGGCCTGTCTACCGAGCGGTTTGAGCTGGCGACGCAGCTCGGTGGTCAGGTCGGTGAGCCGGGCGAGGTTGGCCTGCATCGCCTCCAGCTTGCGGACCGCCTTCTCCTTGCGCTTGCGATGCTTGAGCACGCCCGCGGCCTCTTCGATGAAGGCGCGGCGGTCCTCGGGCCGCGATTCCAGGATGGCCGAAAGCTGGCCTTGCCCGACGATGACGTGCATTTCCCGGCCGATGCCGGAGTCGCTGAGCAGTTCCTGCACGTCCATCAGTCGGCACGAGCTGCCGTTGATTTCGTATTCGCCCGCGCCGTCACGGAACATGCGCCGGGTGATGGACACCTCGGCGTAGTCGATCGGCAGCGCACCGTCGGAATTGTCGATGGTCAGCGTGACCTCCGCGCGGCCGAGCGGCGCGCGGCCGGAGGTGCCGGCGAAGATGACGTCCTGCATTTTGCCGCCGCGCAGCGCCTTCGCGCCCTGCTCCCCCATCACCCAGGTGAGCGCGTCGACCACGTTGGACTTGCCCGAGCCGTTGGGACCGACCACACAGGTGATGCCCGGCTCGAACCGCAGCGTCGTCGCAGACGCGAAGGACTTGAAGCCCTTCAACGTCAGGCTCTTCAGGTGCAAATTCGACGACCTTTCCGTGCACTGGTCGGACACTCGTCCCCGCCGCGGGGCGACCAGCCATGGTATCCGTCGCTCACCGATTACCAGTAGGTGGGCGGGCACCGCGCGGGCCGACATACGTAGGTTATCGAGTCGTCCCAGGATATCCAGTATTTTGATGTGCTCCAGGTTTGCCGGACCGGGTCACGGTCGGGCGGTCACCATGGTTCTGAAGCGTCGATCTCGTCGCGAAGCCACAGATACGCCTCCGCATGCGCCAACCTGGCGATTTCATCAGAAGATTCGAGCGGAACGTGGTGCACAGCAACATCACAGTTCCCTACGGCACCTTCCTCAACTTCAACGGCACTCTCACACCGGTCACCTGATCGATCACTCCCGGTTGCCGCTTGTGCTGCACTGACGTGGGCCGCCGCATACGATCCACTCTGATCGCTTGCCGGAATGTTTGTTTGGGAGCACAAGAGGATGCCAGCCGCGTCGGCCGGAAATATATTGGCGCTGCGGCTTGCCCGGATAGCCGCGCTGGTGGTCGGCAGCCTGCTGTTCCTGTACGCCTGCGAGTTCGGTGACGGCTCCAGATCGACGACCTGGTGGGTCGAAATCGGGGTCGCCACCGGGTTGGGGATCATCGGGCTGGGGGCCGGATGGTTCCAGATCACGCTCACGCACCGCGCGGAGCAGCGCGAATACCTGGTCGCATCCGACGGCAGGTACATCCGCGTCCTGATCAGCCAATCCGGCAACCTCGTCTTCCACGGACACGACCTCGGCGACTCCCACCCGGGATACGAGTGGTCCTGGACCTTCCGCCCCAACACCTTCCCCGCCATTCGGGCGGCACTCGGCGACGAAGAGGGTGATCTGCTCGAGCTCCTCGAAGAGACCGTGTCCGAACTGGACGTGCACAGCCGCCACGATCCGGGAGCCTGGTTGCGCGAGCACGGCATTCCGGCCCGCTACCGCGAAAAAGGCGACCACCCGACGCAAACCACCCGCGAACTTCCGGTAATCACACCGGGACTCCCGCCCGCCGAGCCGCCCCGCAGCAGTCGCTCCACACGGTCGCACCGTAATCGCACCGCAACGTCACGCCGCGATCAGTCACCGTTCCATGACGATCCGCGTGCGTCGCGCCCCGACGAGACACCACCGTCCCGTCACAACCGAACCGCACGATCACATCGCGAACAGCCCCCCACGCCACACCGCGACCGGACCTCCGTCTCGGACCGCGACCAGACATCAGCGTCAAATCTCGACCAGTCGCCACCGTCGCACCGCAACCGAACCCCCCCATCACACCACGATCAGTCGCCCTCACACCGCGACCGAACCCCTGCGGCGCACCGCGACCAGGCACCACCCTCGCGCCGAGAGCAAACACCAGCATCGCACCGCGAGCAGACAACGCCGACCTATCGCGACCAGACACCCCCGTCGCGCGGACGGCCGGGCAGCCGTCCCAGGGGTGGACCGCGTCCAGAGGAATACGACACGGAGTTTCCCCCTGGCCATGCGCCGAGCCGCACCGGTGGGCGACACCGGTGAGGGCGACACCGTCAAGCTGGGACCGGGGGTGCCCTGTGGTGACCAGGCCGTGTGCGTCGTGAGCAATCCGCGCCGCCAGAGTTCGATCAGGGGGATGCCGAGGGCGGTGGGGGCTAGCCAGGCGATCAGTTGACTCGGGCCGGTCAGTGGGCCGTCTATGGCGAAGCTGACCACGATGGTGGCGGTGACCAGCGCAATGTAGGAGCCGCCCTGGCCGTGTACGTAGGCGTGGCTCCAGCCGGTGCCATGTCGGGTAAGTGCGTGGCGCGCAAGCAAAGCCAGTGCGACCGTGAGGGCGGAGACCGGGATGAGCCACCACAGATCGATGCGACGCACCAGCACCAAACCCGTTGCGGTGACGCAAACGACGAGCACGGTCCACGCGTACGTCAGACCCGATGTCCGAGCTCGGGGCCACCTGGCTGTCCGCACCGTCCCTTGCCCGGGCCTGCGAACTCTTCGCGTTCGACACGACACGACACGGCGCGCCGTAGCGTCCCGCAGCCCGGTCACGGCAATATGGACAGGTGCCGCAGCCCGCAGGCAAACCGAGGAGGTATTCGTGTCCGAAACCGTGCGTGGCGTCATCGCCCGCAGCAAAGGCGCGCCGGTCGAGATCGTCGATGTCGTCATCCCCGACCCCGGACCCCACGATGTCATCGTCCGCGTCCAAGCCTGCGGCGTCTGCCACACCGACCTGCACTACCGCGACGGTGGCATCAACGACGACTACCCCTTCCTCCTCGGACACGAAGCCGCAGGCATCGTCGAAACGACCGGCGCTGCCGTCACCCATGTGGCTGAAGGCGACTACGTGGTGTTGAACTGGCGCGCGGTCTGCGGCGAATGCCGCGCCTGCAAACGCGGCCGCCCCTGGTACTGCTTCGCCAGCCACAACGCCAGCGCCACAATGACCCTCACCGACGGCACCGAACTCTCCCCCGCCCTCGGCATCGGCGCCTTCGCCGACAAAACACTGGTCCACGAAGGCCAGTGCACCAAGGTCGACCCCGCCACCGACCCCGCCGTCGCCGGACTTCTCGGCTGCGGCGTCATGGCCGGACTCGGCGCCGCCATGAACACCGGCAACATCACCCGCGGCGACACCGTCGCCGTCATCGGCTGCGGCGGCGTCGGCGACGCCGCCATCGCGGGCGCCCGATTGGCCGGCGCGAAAACCATCATCGCTATCGACCGCGATCCCCGAAAACTCACCTGGGCCACCGAATTCGGCGCCACCCACACCATCAACGCCTCCACCGAACCCGTCGTCGAGAAAATCCAAGAACTCACCGACGGCTTCGGCGCCGATGTCGTCATCGACGCCGTCGGCCGCCCCGAAACCTGGAAACAAGCCTTCTACGGCCGCGACCTCGCGGGCACCGTCGTCCTGGTCGGCGTCCCCACCCCCGACATGATTCTCGACATGCCCCTGATCGACCTCTTCTCCCGCGGTGGCGCGTTGAAATCCTCCTGGTACGGCGACTGCCTACCCGAACGCGACTTCCCCACCCTCATCGATCTCTATCACCAAGGACGGTTACCGCTGGAACGCTTCGTCACCGAACGCATCACCCTCGACCAGGTCGAGAATGCATTCGATGCCATGCACACCGGTGACGTCCTGCGCTCGGTAGTAGTCCTATGAGCATCCGCATCGACCAGATCTCCTGCGGCAATGCGCTGCGCTCGGCGGTGATCCGGTGAGCCTCCGAATCGACCGAATCATCACCTCCGGCACCTTCACATTGGATGGCGGCACCTGGGATGTCGACAACAACGTCTGGCTGATCGGCGACGACACCGACGTCATCGTCATCGACGCGGCCCACAACGCCGACCCGATCGTCGACGCCGTCGGTAACCGCAACGTCGTCGCTGTGGTGTGCACCCACGGCCACAACGACCACGTCACCGTCGCACCAGAACTCGGTAAACGTCTCGACGCCCCGATCCTGTTGCATCCCGGCGACGAGCCCCTATGGCGGATGACCCACCCGGATGTGGACTACCAGTCGCTGGCGGACCTGAAACGAATCACCGTGGCGGGCACCGACATCGACATCCTCCACACTCCCGGCCACTCCCCCGGCTCAGTGTCACTGCATCTGCCGGAACCCGCCGCTTTGTTTACCGGCGACACACTGTTCTCGGGAGGCCCCGGCGCAACAGGGCGGTCGTATTCCGACTTCGACACGATCATCGACTCGATCCGAGACCGACTCCTGACCCTGCCGGAGGAAACCACCGTCCACACCGGCCACGGCGACACCACCACCATCGGCACCGAAAAACCCTCGCTCGCCGACTGGATCGCCCGCGGCCACTAAAGCCCACCCCAATCGAAACGCCGATCACGCGATTGACATCCTCCCCGCCCTGAAGTGAAGGCCGGAGCACTGGCCCACTTCCCGGTAGCCGCAGCGTCAGCGCTGGAGATGACGACTACCCACGCACGGGACACAGCCCCGGCAAACACCGAGAAGCCCCCTCGATCAAGTCCCGCTCAACAGTTCGCACTCCCCACACGAGCCCATCTCCGGCGAGTGGCAGATGATTGTGGGAAACGCCGAGAGGGTTCCTCCGTCATACCCACTCGCGGATCAGCTAGAGGATGGCGAAGGCGACGACCAGGCCGAGGGCGAAGTGGGCGGCGGCTACTACCAGGACTTCTGTTGTGTAGGTGTCGGATTGGAGGGCGGTGCCGATGTCGATGCCGAGGGCGCGTTCGATGACGCGGACGGAGATGACCTGCGCGACGATGCCGACGAAGCCGTACACGCTGGCGGCGACGAGGCCCTCGGAGAGTTTGCCCGCCGAGGCATAGGTGGCGAGGACCACGATGAAGGCCATGCTGACCATGCCCGCAGCGGTGACGATGATCGCGTTGGGCTTGCCCTGCGCCACCAGTCCACGCAACTTGCCGGGGGTGGTCAGATCGATGGCGTAGAAGCCGATCAGCATCAGAACCAGACCGACCATGGCGTAGAGGATGATCGCCCCCACACCCGCGCCGAGCGAGTTCCAGTACCCCGATTCGAGGGCGACTGCGGTCATCATGGTCCTTCCGAGGTGAGTTGCGTGCTGGCTGAGGTGAATCCGGGCGGCTACGTGACGATCCGATGCGGGACGAAGGCCGAGCCGTCGTCGGTGATCAGACCGGCGGTTTCGCGGATGCCGAGCCCCGCGGCGTTGTCGCCGACGATCCAGGCGCCGAGGACCGGCCGCATATCATCGAACTCCGGTAGCGGGTCCAGCAATTGGTAGACGTAGCCCTCTTCGCCGTAGATGCCGCCGGTGGCCGTTTCCATGCCGGCGCCGACGATGGTCATGTTGGCGCCCTCGCGGCCCAGCTTGGGCTTGCGAATGTATTCGGTGAGCTCGTTGGGCTGATCGAGGTAGGCGGGCAACAGGTTCGGGTGGCCGGGGTACATCTCCCACAGCACCGCCAGGATTGCCTTATTGCTGAGCAACGTCTTCCACAGCGGCTCGATCCACATGGTCTGCGGCAGGCTCTCTACGACCCGTTTGCCGAAGTCGTCGTCGAGCGCCCACTCCCACGGGTAGAGCTTGAAGATCGCGTCGATCGGGGCCTCCGCCAGATCCACGAACCGGTCGAGGTCGGTATCGATACCGACCTCTTCGATCGGCAGCGCGATGGTGTCGAACCCGGCTTCGGCGGCGGTCTCCTGCATGTAGGCGGTGGTGACGTTGTCCTCGCCGGTGGCGTCCGCGGACGATCAGGTGAAGTGCAGCTGCGGTGACGGCAGGATGTCGCGCAGCTCGGTCCAGCGCTCGACGAGCTTCTCGTGCAAGGAATTCCACTGGTCGCCGCCGGGGTACAGCGCGGTCAGCCAGTGCCACTGCACAATTGCCGCCTCCAACAGCGAGGTCGGCGTATCGGCGTTGTACTCCAACAGTTTTGCCGGGCGTCGGGCGTCGTAGCGCAGGTCGAAGCGGCCGTACACGTGCGGGTCGTTACGCCGCCAGGATTCGGCGATCGGGCCCCAAGTCCATTCGGGCAGACCGAAATCCTTGAAACGCTCGGTGAGCACGATGTGTTCGACCGCGTTCAGGCACATCGAGTGCAGCAGCTCGACATCGGCCTCCAGTGCGAGGATTTCCGACATCTCGAACTCGTAGTGCACCGATTCGTCCCAGTAGGGCCGGGGTTGGCCGCTGGCATCACGCCCCGGCTCACCGTAGACGAGACCCTGGCCCTCGATGATCTGCTGCCAACCCGGCCTCGGTGCGCTGCGCGCGCGCCGCATTACGAGCCACCACCGCTCTTGCTGCCGAGGCCACCGCGCTGAATGCTGGTGCCGCTCTTGGTCTTTATCTCGGCGCCCTTGGGTTGGACAGTGCCGCCGCCCGTCGGCGGTTTGCCGACGGTATTGGTGCCGCCGTAATAGTAGCGGTACTGGCTGCCGTTGTAGATGAAGATGCCGTTGCCGCCGCCGTATCCGCCGCCCGAGCCGGAATCCGAGCTGGCGAAAGCCTTGTCGCACAGATCGTCGTTCACCACGACCTCTTGGCCGTTCTGATCGATCTGGGTGCAGTACGCGGTCACCTCATCGGGTTTGGTGAGCGCCCGATAGGCGAGGTATCCGCCGCCGACCAAACCGGCGACACCCACGATGGCGACACCGCCGATGAGTATCCGCTTACGTTTGCGTTTCTTGGACTCCGCCGCGGCCGCGGCGACCCGCTGTTGTTCCTCGGCACGCTTGCGCGCCTTGTCCCGCGCCCGCGCCTCGGCTACCGTCGGCGGCCTCGGCTGCGTCACCCCCGGCTCCTGCCGCTGAATACTGCCCGGCCGCGGCGGTATCGAGAAGCGACGCTGCTGGTCCGCTGGGGCGTTCGCACCCGTCGCACCCGGTGCACCCGGCACCGGCGAATCCGCATCCGACACTACAGATTCCGCTCCCAGAGATAGCGGCGAGGTCGACAGCGGTTCCGTGTATTCCGCCAGAGTCGGCACATCCGGCTGCGACGCAGCCCCTTCCGGCGCTGGTGGTTGCGATCCAGACGGGTCCTGCCGGGTGGACGCAGGTTCCGTGTGTTCCACGATGGTGGGCGGATCAGGCTGTGGCGCAGCCACTTCCGGCGCGCCCGATTCCCGTCCAGGTGATACCGACGACGTCGGCGCGGGCTCGGTGTCCTGTGCGAGAGTCGGCATATCCGGTTGCGGTGCGGCCGCCCTCTGTGTCGCTGGTTGCGATCCAGGCGGGACCGACCATGTCGATTCGGGGTCGTTGTACTCCGCGAGCGTGGGCTGATCGGGCTGTGGTGTGGACACGTCCGATTGCGATCCGGGCTTCGGCGCGGATTCGGTAGCGTCCGAGTCAGGGGTAGGTGCGGGTCGTTGCGGCCGAGTGCGGTCCGCGGGTTCTTCGGGCGTGGGACGGCCGGAGGCCGGATCGGGTTCGCCGGAGCCGCGCCGGTCCCTGTTATCTCCGGCGCCCGGGTCCTGCGTACTCAACGATCGCTACCCTTGGTCGCCGCTCCCACCACTAACGCTCCTCGAATCCGGTCAAATCGCCCCGCGCGACGTCCCAGCTTTCCACAACCAGGTCCACCCGGCCAGGCGTGTCCCCGGAGCGCAGCAGATCGAGCAGTCGGGCGCAGTCGCGCCGCGGTCCCTCGGCCACCACGTGTACGCGTCCGTCGCGGGCATTGGTGGCGTGCCCGACCAGGCGGAGTTCCATGGCGCGGGCCCGCGTCCACCAGCGAAATCCGACGCCCTGCACCCAGCCGTGCACCCAAGCGCTGAGCCGGACCACGTCCGATCCCGCCTCGGCGTGCGATGTCTCACCCATCAGGCCCCGTTCAGCGCTGTCCGGTCCACTCTCATCACGCCTCCGACGTCATGCGGGACACCCCTACTCGGTCCATGCCGATAGTCGCTGCGCAATCATCCCCCGCCACACCTGCGATGCCGCGCGCGACATCCATACGGCCGCCGCCCGTCAACACTGGCCAACCGCCCCCACCGCACCAGCGACGCCTCGCGCGACCCAGCCGCCGCCCACGAAAGCCGCGGAACTGTCTTCACGAGTCGACGTCGAACGACAGTGTCACCTTGGTGCCCGCCTTCAACGTCCGGCCGACGGTGCAGACCTTGTCGATCGCGCGCTGCACGGTCACCAGCAACCGCCCGCGGGCCTCCTCGTCCAACCCGCTGAGGTCGAGCTCGAAGACCTCGTCCAGTTGCGGGTACACCTCGTTCTCGCGATCGGCGTCGCCGGAAACCCGGATGGTGGCGTCGAAGTTGTCACCGAGCTTGCGCGAGAGCGGGAAGTCCGCGCTCAGCCCCGAGCACGCGGCCAGTGCGATCTTCAGCAGCTCACCCGGGGTGAATACTCCCGGCACGCCCTGTGATCCGATCAGCACCTCGGCGCCGCGCGAGCTGCGTCCGGTGTAGGCCCGGGTCCCGGTGCGCTCGACCCACAGGCTGGTCTCGCCCGGTGTGGTCGGTGCGGAAGTCGGGGTCACGGATGCAGCGGTCTGATCAGCCATGGTTTCGATCCTGCCATCATCGTCGGAAACGGAGCACGCCTGGCAACGCCCCGACGCCCGCCCGCATTCCGCGGGGCAACCGCCCGACCCCGGCGCGGCTATTCCTGGAAGCGGTAGCCCATGCCTGCTTCGGTCAGCAGGTGCTTGGGGTTGGAGGGATCGACTTCGAGTTTGCGGCGTAGTTGGGCCAAGTAGACGCGGAGGTAGTGGGTTTCGGTGGCGTAGGACGGGCCCCAGACTTCGCGGAGGACTTCCTTGCGACCGACCAGTTTGCCGCGGTTGCGTACCAGCATTTCGAGCATGCCCCACTCGGTGGGGGTCAGGTGGACGGTCTCGCCGTTCTTGGTGACCTTCTTGGCGGCAAGGTCCACGGTGAACGAGGAGGTCACCACCACCGGGTCGGCCGCGTCGGTGTCGGTGGCGCCGCGGCGGACCGCAGCGCGCAGCCTGGCCAGCAGTTCGTCCATGCCGAAGGGTTTGGTGACGTAGTCGTCGGCGCCCGCGTCCAGCGCCTCCACCTTGTCGGTGGAATCGGTGCGCGCCGACAGCACGATCACCGGTGTTTGGGTCCAGCCGCGCAAGCCGGCCAGCACCTCGATGCCGTCCATGTCGGGCAGGCCGAGATCCAGGATCACCACGTCGGGATGCTTGTCGGCAGCGGCACGCAGCGCCGCCGCACCGGTCCCCGCGGTGATCACCTCGTATCCGCGCACCGACAGGTTGATCCGCAACGCACGCACGATCTGCGGTTCGTCGTCGACCACCAGCACCTTGATCGCCGGTGCTTCCTCTTTCTTGTCGGTCATCGGATCTTCCTGTTTCGTGCGAGATGCTCCGCCACCCTCAACCATGGTCATATCATCATCGGCTTCCAGTCTCGTTTTCGTCGGCAGGCAGACCGAAACGTGTCGCGAGCCGGTCGACCGGAACCCGTTCGGCGGGCGCCCCACCCGGCTGCCCGACCTTTGCGTCCTCGGATGTCGGACTGAAGCCCATCCCCGACCCGGTCTCCGAATTCAGTTCGCCGGACACAACACCCGAGCCGCCGACATCGGTCGCCGGGTCGACGCGCACCTCCGATTCAGCGACCGAGTTCGGTTCGGTCTGGGCCTCTGCGGCCTGGGCCACCCTGGCACCATCAACAGCTGTCGCCGACTCGGCGGCAGCGGCCGATTCCTCGGTCGACGCGTCACTCGACTCCGCGGGGCTGTTGTCGTCGGCGGGCAGATCGGCCAGCATCGTCAGGCCGCCGCCCGGTGTGGGTTCGGCGCGCACGGAGCCGCCCATTGCCTCGACGAATCCGCGCACCACCGAGAGGCCGAGGCCGACGCCGGTGGTGTTGTCGCGGTCGCCGAGCCGTTGGAACGGTTCGAAGAGCTGTTCTTCGGTACCGGCGGGGATGCCGGGGCCGCTATCGATTACCGCGATCGATACGCGATCGCCGGTTCGTTCGGCGGTAACTCGGACCGGGGTGTCGCGGGGTGAATGCCGCAGCGCGTTGTCGATCAGATTGGCGAGCACTCGTTCCAGCAGGCCACCGTCGGCCAGCACCGAGACATCGCCGACCTCCACCTTCACCCGATCCATCGCCGCGCGCCGCAGTCCACGCGCACCCATTCCGACGCTCACCAACGCCCGGTGCGCCACCTCGTCCATGTACACCCGACGCAGCTGCGGCGAGACCACGCCCACCGCAAGTCGCGACGAATCGAGCAGGTTGCCGACCAGCGCGGTCAGCTGATCCACCGATTCCTCGATGGTTTCCAGTAATTCGCCGGTGTCCTCCGGCGAGAACTCGATGTCATCGCTGCGTAGGCTGGAGACCGCGGCCTTGGCCCCGGCCAGCGGGGTGCGCAGATCGTGGCTGACCGCCGAGAGCAGCGCCCGTCGCAGTCGATCGGCCTCGAGCAGCGCCGCCGCCGCGCTCGCTTCCTCAGCCAGCCGCGCCTGACGCACCAACCCGGCCGCCTGATTGGCGACCGCGTTGAGCACCGGCCGGTCACCGGATTCCAATGGCCGCCCGTCCAGCAGCAGCCAACTCGACGCATCCCCGGCCTCGATCACGGTCTCGGCGTCGGCCAAGCGCTTGGGCGGGTCCACGCCCACCGCGGCGAGTACCTGCTCACCGCACAGCAGGCTGACCGCCCGCAGGGCGTAAGTCTCCCGCACCTGTTCCAACAGGTTGGTCAGATCCGCGCCGTACAAGACGGCGCCGGCGAACATGGTGAGCAGCTCGGCCTGCCGAGAAGCCTTGCGCGCCTGGCGAGTCAGCTTCGCCGCCACGTCCACCAGTGCCGCGACCGCGACCGCGACGATGAGCAGCACCACCACCGTGACGAAGCTGTTCGGCTCTGCGATGGTAAGGCTGTAGCGGGGAGCGGCGAAGAACCAGTTGAGCAGTACTCCCGACAGCAGTGCAGAGAAGGCCGCGGGCACAACGCCACCCAGCAGCGCGACGGCGACGACACCGACGAAGAACACCGCGCTGATACCGCCGAGATCTAGGTGCCCGTCCAGGAACGCGGCGCTGATCGCGCACACCAGGGCGGGGACGGCCACCGCGGCCAGCCACGCCATCACCGGTTGGCGCGGGCGTAACGAGTGCCTGCGCAAGCCGTGGTTGGCCTCCTCGTGGGTCACCATGTGCACGTCGATCTTTCCCGACCGCTGCACCACGGTGGATCCGATGCCCTGATCGAAAATGCGCGCCCACCGCGAGCGGCGAGAAGTGCCGAGTACCAACTGCGTCGCGTTCACCTCCCGTGCGAATTCCAGTAGCGCAGTGGGCACATCGTCACCGGTCACGGTGTGCAGGCTGGCGTCGAGGCTGGCGGCGAGGTCACGCAGGCGAGCCAGCCGTTCGGTCGAGACTCCGGCCAACCCGTCGCCACGCACGACGTGCACGAGCTTCAGGTCCGCGCTGGATTTGGTGGCGATGCGGCTCGCCCGACGTACCACGGTTTCCGACTCCGGACCGCCGGTCACCGCGACGACGACCCGCTCACGGGCCTCCCATAAGTCGGTGATCTTGTGGTCGGCTCGGTACTTCGACAGCGCCGCGTCGACCTGGTCGGCCAGCCATAGCAGCGCCAATTCCCTTAGCGCGGTGAGGTTTCCGGGTCGGAAGTAGTTGCGCAACGCCGCGTCGACCTTGTTCGCGGTATAGACGTTGCCGTGAGACAGCCTGCGCCGCAACGCTTCCGGGGTGATGTCGACCAGCTCGACCTGGTCCGCGCCGCGCACCACCGCGTCCGGCACAGTCTCGCGCTGCTGGATGCCGGTGATCTGCTCGACGACGTCATTGAGGCTTTCCAAGTGCTGCACGTTGACCGTCGACACCACGTCGATGCCCGCATCGAGCAGCTCTTCGACATCCTGCCAGCGCTTTTCGTGCCTACTGCCCGGAGCATTGGTGTGCGCCAACTCGTCGATGAGCACCACGGCGGGCCGCCGCTGCAACACGGCTTCGACATCGAGCTCGGGCAGCACGGTACCGCGGTATTCGACCATCTTCGGCGGTAACCGTTCGATGCCTCCGAGCAACTCGGCAGTCTTGGATCGCCCGTGCGTTTCGACTACCGCAGCTACCACGTCGCGGCCCCGTTCGAGCCGTCGGTGTGCCTCGCCGAGCATCGCGAAGGTCTTACCGACTCCTGGCGCCGCACCGAGGTAGATGCGCAGTTGACCGCGTTTCACTCTTCCATCATCGCGCGCCGCAGTCCCCTGCGGTGCACCCGACCTGGGTCGAGTCGGCAAATTGGATTCGATTTTCACTCATCGAATACCCTCGACTCCGCCGCGCGCTGCCACCGACCCCGGCGGGTATCGACAACAACGCGCTGTGGGCGGCGCTCGTCCTGCCGTGCCCCCAGGGCTCGGATGACCATCGCGCAGCACACGAACCCGACGATGACGGCGACTGTGACTGCCGACATTGTGTTCCCTCTCCATGACCGATGCGAACCACCGGTTGCGCTGAACTCTCCCGCTGGCCGGATTTGTCGTTTCTACCGCCGCCACCAGGAATCCTGTCGATCTTTACGGAGTGTTGACGGTATCGCCGCCGACTTTGACGGCATTCTTTCAGCTATCCCAGGCCGGGGTGTAAACGAACCGCAAATGCGGGTGCGGGTCGCGCTAAGGAGTCGTAAGGAACCTCGGCATGGGCCCGAATGGACGCTTGACTCGGCCTGGCGCGTCCCACGGATGGGACGCGGTATGGAGGTTGTAAAAACATGTCTGTCGTGGTGTTCACGGTGCTCACCGTGGCGATCTTCGCGCTGCTGGGCCTGATCCAGCGGGGGGTGGAAAAACTGTGATCGCGAACCTGATCGGTCTGGTGCTGGGCGTCCTGGTCGCGGTTTACATGGTCGCGGCTCTTCTTTTTCCCGAGAGGTTCTAGGTGAACACGACAACAGCGGGGATCGCCTTCCTGGCGTCCCTGATCATCGCGCTCGCCCTGGTGCATGTGCCGCTCGGCGACTACATGTTCCGGGTGTACAACAGCAAGAAGAACTCCCGTGCGGAGCGGGTGATCTACAAGGCCATCGGCGTGCAGCCCGAGGTCGAGCAGACCTGGGGCGTGTATGCCCGCAGTGTGCTGGCTTTCTCCGCGGTCAGCATCCTGTTCCTCTTCTTCTTCCAGTTGCTGCAGGGCAAGCTGCCGCTGCACCTGAACGATCCGGGCACGCCGATGACTCCGGCGCTGGCCTGGAACACCGCGGTCAGCTTCGTGACGAACACGAACTGGCAGAACTACTCCGGTGAATCGACCCAGGGCCACCTGGTACAGATGGCCGGTTTCGGAGTGCAGAACTTCGTGTCGGCGTCCGTCGGTATGGCGGTGGCGGTCACGCTGGTGCGTGGCTTCGCCCGCAGGCACACCGGTGATCTCGGCAACTTCTGGGTGGATCTGGTGAGGGGAACCATCCGTATCTTGCTGCCGCTGTCGATCGTGTTCGCGATCGTGCTGGTCGCCGGTGGCGCGATCCAGAACTTCCACCTGCACGACCAGGTCGCGCAGACCCTGGGCGGCACCCAGCAGACCATCACCGGCGGCCCCGTCGCCAGCCAGGAGGCCATCAAGGAACTCGGCACCAACGGCGGCGGCTTCTACAACGCCAACTCAGCGCATCCGTTCGAGAACCCCACCACCTGGACCAACTGGCTCGAGATCTTCCTGCTGCTGGTGGTCAGCTTCTCGCTGCCACGCACCTTCGGCCGGATGGTCGGCAGCCGCAAGCAGGGCTACGCGATTGTCGCCGTGATGGGCACGATCGCACTGTTCAGCGTGACGTTGAGCAACTTCTTCCAGCTGCAGCACCATGGCACCGTGCCGACGGCGATCGGCGCGTCCATGGAAGGCGTCGAAACTCGCTTCGGCGTCGCCGACTCGGCGACGTTCGCCACTGCGACGACGCTGACCTCGACCGGCGCGGTCGACTCGTTCCACGACTCCTATACCAGCCTCGGCGGCATGATGACGATGTTCAACATGCAACTCGGTGAAGTCGCACCCGGCGGTACCGGATCGGGTCTCTACGGCATGCTCATCCTCGCGGTGATCACCGTCTTCGTCGCAGGCCTGATGGTCGGTCGCACGCCGGAGTATCTCGGCAAGAAGATCACCCCGCGCGAAATCAAGCTGGCCGCGACGTACTTCCTGATCACCCCACTGATCGTGCTGACAGGCACCGCCATCGCAATGGCACTGCCGGGTGAGCGCGCATCGATGGCCAACTCCGGGCCACACGGATTGTCGGAAGTGCTGTACGCGTTCACTTCTGCGGCGAACAATAACGGCTCCGCGTTCGCGGGCCTGAGCGGCAACACCGAGTGGTACAACACCGCACTCGGCCTCGCCATGGTGTTCGGCCGGTTCCTGCCGATCATCTTCGCTCTCGCACTGGCCGGTTCACTCGCCCAGCAGGGCACCACCCCCGAGTCGATCGGCACGCTGCCGACACACCGGCCGCAGTTCGTCGGCATGGTCGTCGGTGTCACCGTGATCCTGGTCGCGCTCACCTTCCTGCCCGCACTCGCACTCGGGCCGCTCGCTGAAGGAATCCACTGAAATGACCAGTCCCACTACTGAATCGACCGGTTCCGCCGCCGTGTCCGAGGATCCGAAAAAGCAGGCCGAGCACAAGGGCGGCCGGGTCCCCCGCGGCGCACTCGACCCGAAGATGCTGCTGACCTCGCTGCCGGACGCCGCGCGCAAACTCGACCCGCGCACCATGTGGAAAAACCCGGTGATGTTCATCGTCGAAATCGGCGCCGTCTGGTCGACCATCCTCGCGATCGCCCACCCCACCTTCTTCGCCTGGGCGATCGTGGTGTGGCTGTGGCTCACCGTCATCTTCGCCAACCTCGCCGAAGCAGTCGCCGAGGGACGCGGCAAGGCACAGGCTGACTCACTGCGTAAAGCCAAGACCGACACCATGGCTCGGCGTCTCGTCGATTGGTCGCCCGGCGCCCGGGTGGTCGAGGAGAAGGTCGCCGCACCAGCACTGCAGCGCGGCGATTACGTGGTCGTCGAGGCGGGCCAGGTCATCCCCGGTGACGGCGATGTCGTGGAAGGCATCGCGTCGGTGGACGAATCGGCCATCACCGGCGAATCCGCACCGGTCATCCGGGAATCCGGCGGTGACCGCTCCGCGGTAACCGGCGGCACCACGGTGCTGTCGGACCGGGTCGTCGTCAAGATCACCCAGGAGCCCGGCGCGAGCTTCATCGACAAGATGATCGCTCTGGTCGAGGGTGCGAGCAGGCAGAAGACCCCCAACGAGATCGCGCTGAACATCCTGCTCGCCTCGCTGACGATCATCTTCGTGTTCGCTGTGGTCACCCTGCAGCCGCTGGCGATCTTCTCGAAGGCGAACAACCCGGGCGTGCCCGACACCCAGGCACTCGACCTGAACGGCATCACCGGCATCGTCATGGTCTCGCTGCTGGTCTGCCTGATCCCGACCACCATCGGCGCATTGCTCTCGGCCATCGGCATCGCGGGCATGGACCGGCTGGTCCAGCGCAACGTGCTGGCCATGTCCGGCCGCGCCGTCGAGGCCGCGGGCGACGTCAACACCCTGCTGCTGGACAAGACCGGCACCATCACCCTCGGCAACCGGCAAGCCTCGGAATTCGTCCCGGTGCCCGGCATTCCGGATGACGAATTGGCCGACGCCGCACAGCTTTCCAGCCTCGCCGACGAAACCCCCGAAGGTCGATCCATCGTCGTCTACGCCAAGCAGGCGTACAACAAGCGCGAACGCACCCCCGGCGAACTGACCGGCGCGACCTGGGTGGAATTCACCGCCCAGACCCGAATGTCGGGTGTCGACCTGTCCGACGGCCACCAGCTACGCAAGGGCGCCGCCAGCGCCGTCACCGAATGGGTGCGCACCCAAGGCGGCACCGTGCCCACCGAGGTCGGCGTGACCGTCGACGGCATCTCCGCCTCCGGCGGCACCCCGCTGGTCGTCGGTGAGGTCAACGACGGCACAGCACGGGTACTCGGCGTCATCCACCTCAAAGACGTCGTCAAGCAGGGCATGCGGGAACGCTTCGACGAGATGCGCCGCATGGGCATCCGCACCGTCATGATCACCGGCGACAACCCGTTGACCGCCAAAGCCATCGCCGACGAAGCAGGCGTCGACGACTTCCTCGCCGAGGCCACGCCGGAAGACAAGCTGGCGCTGATCAAGAAGGAGCAGGACGGTGGCCGACTGGTCGCGATGACCGGCGACGGCACCAACGACGCACCCGCCCTGGCCCAAGCCGACGTCGGCGTCGCGATGAACACCGGCACCTCAGCAGCCAAAGAAGCCGGAAACATGGTCGATCTGGACTCGGATCCGACCAAGCTCATCGAGATCGTGGAGATCGGCAAGCAACTGCTCATCACCCGTGGCGCGCTGACCACCTTCTCCATCGCCAACGACATCGCCAAGTACTTCGCGATCCTGCCCGCGATGTTCATCGCGATCTTCCCCGGCCTCGACAAGCTCAACATCATGCGACTGGCCAGCCCGCAGTCTGCGATCCTCTCAGCGGTCATCTTCAACGCACTGGTCATCATCGCGCTGATCCCGCTGGCGCTGCGCGGCGTCAACTACACCCCGACCAACGCGTCGAAACTGTTGAGCCGCAACCTGACGATCTACGGCCTCGGCGGCATCATCGCGCCGTTCATCGGCATCAAGCTCATCGACCTCGTCGTCCAACTCCTCCCCGGGATGTCCTGATATGCGTATGTCAACCTGGATCCGGCAGCACCTTGCCGCGCTGCGTGCGCTACTGGTGCTCACCGCGATCACCGGAATCATTTATCCGCTGGCGATCTTCGCGATCGCTCAGCTGCCCGGCCTGCACGACAAAGCCGAAGGCTCACTGATCACCGTCGACGGAAAAGTCGTCGGCTCCAGCCTCATCGGGCAGTCGTTCACCGACAAGGACGGCAATGCACTGGTGCAGTACTTCCAGAGCCGCCCGTCCGCGGCAGGCAGCAACGGCTACGACCCGACGGCCACCGCGGCATCCAACCTCGGCCCCGAGAACATCGTGGACACTCTGGACGCCGATCCGAAAAACGTGAAGCTGAGCCTGCTCTCCACGGTGTGCTCGCGCAGCAAGGCGATCGGCGACCGTGAGGGTGTCGACGGCAGCCGTCCGTTCTGCACCAAAGACGGTGTCGGTGCGGTGCTTTCGGTGATCGGCCCGCGCGACGCCAACGGTGGCATCTCGCACCCGGTGCAGGTCGTCAGCGTCAACGAGGCGTGCCCGACGCAGCCGTTCCTGTCCACCTACGAGGGTGTACAGGTCGAATGCGCCAAACCCGGCGAGGACTACTCGATCGGCCGGATCGTCCCGATCTACGGCGACGCCTCCACCGACACCCCCGTCCCCACCGACGCCGTCACCGCCAGCGGCAGTGGCCTGGACCCCCACATCTCCCCCGCATACGCGGCCATCCAGGTAGCCCGAATCGCCCAGGCCCGCAGCATCTCCGAGGACCAGGTGCGCCAACTCGTCGACGCCCACACCAACGGCCGGACCCTCGGCTTCCTCGGCGAACCAACAGTCAACGTCGTCGAACTCAACATCGACCTCGACAACAACTACCCATTCCTAGGCTGACCTCGGCGGGCCGGAGGCCATTCATCGAATAGTCGACGGCCTCCGGTGCCTTCCGGCGTCAGTCGACGGATCACTGAACGGCGAGGGCCGGTGACCTCAGGTCACCGGCCCTCGCCGTGTTCACCGTCATGAGAACTGCAGGGCCGCAACGGAAGACAGCCGATCGCCGACCACGCGCCCCGAGTGCACTAACCTTCGGGCTGATAGCGGTAGCCCATGCCCGGTTCGGTGAGCAGGTAGCGCGGGTGGGACGGGACGGGTTCGAGTTTGCGGCGCAGTTGGGATAGATAGTGGCGCAGGTATTGGGTTTCGGTGCTGTACGACGGGCCCCAAACCTGCTGCAGCAGCTGGCGTTGAGTGACGAGTTTGCCGGAGTTGCGGAGCAGGACTTCCAGGATCCGCCACTCGGTCTTGGTCAGACGGACCGCGGGGTCGGTGCGGTGGCCTGCGAGATCAATTGCGTACATACCGATTCGAGCACTCACATCGGATTCGATGGGTGACTTGCGGCGGGTGATCGCTCGGATGCGGGCGAACAGCTCGTCGATGTCGAACGGTTTGGTCACGTAGTCGTCGGCGCCCGCGTCGAGGGCGACCACCTTGTCGGTCCGGTCGCCACGCCCGGACAGCACCAGGATCGGCACGTCGGTCCAACCGCGCAGACCACTGATCACCTCGAGGCCGTCCATATCGGGCAGGCCGAGGTCGAGCACGACCAGCTCCGGGTGACGATCGGCGGCGGCGCGCAGCGCGGCCGCCGCGTCGACGGCCAGATGGGTTTCGTATTTGCGGGCGCGCAAATTGATGGCGAGTGCGCGCAGCATCTGGGGATCATCGTCGACCACGAGAACCCGGGTCATATCAACTCCAAGGCAGGGTGACGATCATCGTAAGCCCGCCGCCGGGAGTGTTCTCGGGAATGATCTTGCCGCCCATGGCTTCGGTGAGCCCGCGGGCGAGCGCGAGGCCGAGTCCGACCCCGTTGGTGTGGAATCGATCGCCCAAGCGCTGAAACGGCTGGAATGCCCGTTCCCGATCAGCCTCCGGAATGCCGGGGCCGTGATCGACGATCCTGATCTCGATCTGGTTGTGCTGTCTGTCCGCTGTGACCGCAGGGGGTTGGTCGGATGGGCTGTAGCGCAACGCATTACCGATCAGGTTCACCAGGACACGCTCCAGCAGCGCGGGATCCGCGCGGACGGCGGGTAGATCGTCCGAGACGCGCAGCTCGACCGTGGTGCCCTCAGCACCGAGTTCATCGATGACCCCAGGCATTACCTCTTCGACGCCGATATCCTTGAGATGCACACCGAGTGCGCCCGCCTGTAGCCGGCTCAAGTCCAGCAGGTTCACCACCAACCGGTTCAAGCGGTCCAGCGACTCCTCCGCAGTAGCCAGCAGACTGTCGCGATCCTCCGCGGAGAACTCCACATCGGTCCCGCGCAGGCTCGCGACTGAGGCTATCGCCGCGGCCAGCGGGGTGCGCAGATCGTGGCTGACCGCCGAGAGCAGCGCGGTGCGCATACGGTCCACCTCTTCCAGTGGCGCCACCGCGGCGGCTTGTTCGGCCAGGCGCTGCTGGTGCAGGGCTACCGCGGCTTGGGTGGCGAAGGCGGCAACGATCCGCTGTTCGGCGGCGAGCAGCGGACGCCCGCGCAGCACCAGCGTCAGGTTGTCGTCGGCGGGCACCTCCACATCGCCCTCGTCCGGTGCGCGGCTGGGTTGTTCGCCGCTGGTCGCCACGATGCGCCAATTATCGGGATCGCGTTGCAGATCCGGCCCCGGCCCGGCGTCCGGATGACGTTCCAGCAGGGTCACGTTGGTCATGGCGAAGGTCTCGCGCAGCCGGTTCAACAGTGCGGGCAGCGCGGAATCCCCGCGCAGGACGTTGCCCGCCAGGGTCGACAAGGTGTCGGACTCCGCGCTTGCGCGTGCCGCGTCCGCGGTGCGCCGGGCAGCGACCTCGACCGCCGTGCTCACCGCGACCGCCACGAGCAGAAATACCGCCAACGCCACCAGATCCTGGCCATCGGCGATAGCGAAGCTGTGAATCGGCGGCGTGAAGAAGTAATCCAGCAGCAGGAATCCCGCCACGGCGGCGGCCACCGCGGGATACAACCCGCCGATCATCGCGACCGCGATAACCGTCGCGAGCACGAGCACGATGTCGGTGCCCAAGCTCACCTCGCCGCCCGCCGGAACGAGAACGGCGAACAGCAGGCCCAGCCCCAGCGCCGCGACCGCGAATCCGCTCACGCGGCGGCGCCTGCTGAGTACGGATGTGCCGGATCGTGGACGGCGGGTCTCGGCGGTCGCTTCGTGGTGCACCAGGTGCACATCGATGGCACCCGACTGCGCACTGATGGACCTGCCGACGCCGGCCGAAAGTCGCGCCGCGATCGGCCCGCGCCTGCTGGCACCGATCACCAACTGGGTGGCGTTCACCCCGCGCGCGAAATCCAGTACGGCGGTGGCGATGTCATTGCCCATCACCTGGTGATACGTGCCACCCATGCCTTCGACCATGGCCCGCTGCCGGATCAGGTGGCCGGGCCCGGCGTCGATCAGGCCGTCACTGCGCGCCACATGCACGGCGACCAGTTCGGCGCCTGTGGTGCGTTCGGCGATGCGGGCCGCCCTGCGCAGGATGGTGTCACCTTCGGGGCCGCCGGTGAGGGCGACGACGATACGTTCGCGTGCCTCCCAGGTGCGGGTGATGCCGTGCTCGGCGCGGTATCGGTCGAGCTGATCGTCGACCTTGTCCGCGAGCCAGAGCAGGCCCAGCTCACGCAGTGCCGTGAGGTTGCCCGCCCGGAAGTAGTTCCCGAGCGCGGCGTCCACCATGTCGGATGCGTAGATATTGCCGTGTGCCATCCGGCGGCGCAGCGCTTCCGGTGTCATATCGACCAGTTCGACCTGCTCGGCCGCTCGCACGACCACATCGGGCACGGTCTCGCGTTGGACCACTCCGGTGATCTGGGTGATCACGTCGTTGAGCGATTCGAGGTGCTGGATGTTGACCGTGCTGAGCACGGTGATCCCGGCGTCGAGGAGTTCAGCGACGTCCTGCCAGCGTTTGACGTTGCGGGAGCCGGGGACGTTGGTGTGCGCGAGCTCGTCCACCACCGCCACTTGCGGCTTTCGGGCCAGGATCGCGTCGAGGTCCATCTCGGTGAACTCGGCGCCCCGATGGTTCACGGTCCTGCGGGGCACGAGTTCCAGGCCGTCCAGCAGGGCCGAGGTGTGGGTCCGGTTGTGTGTCTCGACCAGACCCAGCACCACGTCGGTCCCGCGCGCGGCCCGGCGGTGTGCCTCGTCCAGCGCCCGGTAGGTCTTGCCGACGCCCGGTGCGCAGCCGAGGTAGATCCGGAGTTCGCCGCGTTTCACATTTTCCATTGTCGGCTATCCGGTCATGGCATCCGCCAATGATGCGAGTGACAGGGCGGGCAGGAAGTTCAGCAGCGCCAGGATCAACGCACCACCGGTGGCCAGGACCACGAAGCTGACACCGTGTGTGCGCAACGTGCCGACAGTGACCGGCATGGGCTGCTGTTGCACCAGCTTGCCCGCCAGCGCCAGCACGAAGACCATCGGCAGGTAGCGCCCGATCAGCATGCCCACCGTCATGGTGAGGTTGAAGAAGGTGGTGTTGCCGTTGAAACCGGCCATGGCGCTGCCGTTGCCGTTGACGTTGCTGGTGAACGCGTACAGCAGTTCGGTGAACCCATGGGCTCCCGCATTGGTCATCGAGGCACGGCCGTCGGGCAAACCGATCGCCAGCGCGGTCAGCGCCAGGATGGCGGTCGGGGCGACCAGCGAGTACAGCACGACGTAGCGCATCTCGCTGAAACCGATGCGTTTACCGAGGAATTCGGGTGTGCGCCCGACCATTAGGCCGCCGAGGAACACCGCGACCAGCACCACCATGAGCAACCCGTACAGGCCGCTGCCGGTGCCGCCCGGGGAGATCTCGCCCAGCATCATGGCCGCGGTCAGTACGCCGCTGCCCAGGCTGGAGAAGCTGTCGTAGGAGGCGCTCGCGGCGCCGTCCGCGCTGGCGGTCGCGGCGACACCGAACAACGTGCTGCCCGGCACCCCGACCCGCGTCTCGGTGCCCTCCATATGACTGCCCACCGCGGCGGCAACGGTGCCGGTATCGGTTTCCTGCGCGATGGTGCCCGCGCCGAGCAGCGCCGCGAACAGGATGCCGACCACGACCAGCAACGTCCAGCTCAGCTTCAGGTTGCCCGTCATCCGGCCGAACGTGCGGATGAACGCGGTCGGGATGAGCAGCATCAACAGGATCTCGATCGCATTGGCGAACGAGTTGGGGTTCTCGAACGGGTGCGCACTGTTAGCGTTGAAGAAGCCACCGCCGTCACCGGACATCAGTTTGATCGGCTCCCACGACCCGACCGGCCCGCCGATCAGAGTCTGCGAACCGCCCGCGACGGTGCCCACGCTGTCCGCACCCGCCAGGTTCTGCTGCACACCGAGGGCGATCAGCACGATGCCGAAGACGATCGACAGCGGCAGCATGACCCGGAAGATGCTTCGGCACAGGTCGACCCAGAAGTTTCCGACTTCCTGACCACCCCTGCGAGCAAGCGCACGCACCAGAGCGAGGGCGACACAGATGCCGACCGAACCCGACGCGAAGGCCTGCACCCCGAGCCCCGCCATGACGGCCAGGTGTCCGGTCGCGCTCTCCCCCGCGTAGTTCTGCCAGCTGGTGTTGGTGGTGAAGCTGACCGCAGTGTGCAGTGCCTGCTGCCAGGTCATCTCGTGGCCGAGGGATAACGGAAGGTGCGGCTGCATGGTGAGCAGCGCGAACAGCGCCACGATACTGATGAACGAGAACGCCAGCAGCGCGAAAATGTAGTGCCGCCAATCTTGTTCACGATCCGGGTCGACACCGCAGAGCCGATAGAGCCGACGTTCGATCGCGAAGTGATGGTCTCCGTTGAGCGCCTTGGCCATGTAGTCGCCGAGCGGGACGTGCAAGATCAGCACGGCGGCGAGGATGACGAGCGCTTGTAGCCAGCCGTACATGATCAGTGCTCCCGGTCGAGGGCGAGATTGAGTTCGAGGACGTTCACGACGGGCTCACCGAGGAACCCGAGGGCGCGACCGCTGGTGTGCTCGTGCACGATCGCGGTCACCCGGTCCAGGGGTATGTTGCGTTCGGCAGCCACCCGTGGCGCTTGAAGCGCTGCATATGCGGGCGAGATGTGCGGATCCAGACCGCCACCGCTGGCCGTGACGGCGTCGGCGGGCACTTTCGGTCGTGCGGGCGCGTCACCGCGAACGGGCACGATCAGTGCGGCGCTGTAATCCTCACCGGGACGGCCACATTCGACCGCGACACCGTCGTAGGCGGCGACGAACGGCGTCGCGGGGCAGGCCTGGTTCAGGCTGACCACGCGAGTTGCCTTGCCGGTCAGCCCATCCGCACGAAATACGCCGAGTACGGCGCCCACGCCGTCGGCCGTGCAGAACGGCCGCGATCCGTCGACGCCTTCCAACTCGCCGACCGCCTTACTCCTCGTGCACACCTGCGTGAGCAGACCCGGTTTGCCGGAGTCGGGCGTTGCCGGATCCGGCAGCACGTCGACCACGCTTTCGGTCCCCAGATTGCTCGCGCCGGATGCGGTCGGGTCGTACCCGTCGCCCGCCGCGGACGGCCGACTCTGGAAGTACTTCTTGATCGGATTGCCGTCGGAGTCGGTGAAGGCCTGTCCGATCAAACTGCTGCCGATGTCCTTGCCGTCCTTGGTGATTCGGGAGCCGTCGGCCTTGTCGCCGAATACGACCTGGGCGATGCCCACCATCACCAGCGGATAGATCAGGCCGACGGTCACCGTGAGCACGATGACGACACGCAAGGCGGCCACATGCTGGGCGACCCACTGCGGAAGACGAGTCATTGTCAGATCCCTGGAATGAACTGGACGACAAGGTCGATGGCCTTGATCGCGAAAAACGGAACGACCACGCCGCCGAGGCCGTACACCCACAGGTTGCGAGTGAGCAGCGCCGACGCACTCGAAGGTCGGTAGCGAACCCCTCTGAGCGCCAACGGAATCAGCGCGACGATCACGATCGCGTTGTAGATCACCGCGGACAGGATCGCCGAGAGCGGCGAATGCAGCGCCATGATGTTCAGACCCGCGAGGCCCGGATAGATCACGCCGAAGATGGCGGGCAGGATCGCGAAGTACTTGGCGATATCGTTGGCGATCGAGAACGTGGTCAGCGCGCCCCGCGTGATCAGCAATTGCTTACCGATCTCGACGATTTCGACGATCTTTGTCGGGTCGGAATCGAGATCGACCATATTGCCTGCCTCTTTGGCGGCGGTCGTCCCGGTATTCATCGCGACGCCGACGTCGGCCTGCGCGAGCGCGGGCGCATCGTTGGTACCGTCACCGGTCATCGCCACCAAGCGGCCACCGGCCTGCTCCTTACGGATCAGTGCAAGCTTGTCCTCGGGCGTGGCCTCGGCCAGGAAGTCGTCGACGCCGGCCTCCTCCGCGATGGCGCGGGCGGTGAGCGGATTGTCGCCGGTGATCATCACCGTGCGGATGCCCATCCGCCGCATCTCGTCGAAGCGCGCCCGAAGACCCGGCTTGACAACGTCTTTGAGATTGATGACGCCCAACGCACGGGCGGGTCCGCGGGTGCGCAGTTCGGCGACCACGAGCGGAGTACCACCGGCGGCGCTGATCGCGTCCACCGTCTCGCCGACGTCCTCGGTCGGATGACCGCCGTTGTCGCGCACCCACTTCATCACCGCGGTCGCGGCACCCTTGCGAATCTTCCTGTCCCCCACGTCCACTCCGGACATGCGGGTCTGCGCGCTGAACGACACCCACTCGGCCCTACCGACCGCACCGGGCTCACGTTCACGCAGGCCGTACCGGGTCTTGGCATAGACGACGATCGAGCGGCCTTCCGGGGTCTCGTCGGCCAAGCTGGCCAGCTGGGCCGCTTCGGCCATCTCGTCTTCGGTCACCCCGGCCACCGGCACGAACTCACTCGCCTGCCGGTTGCCGAAGGTGATGGTGCCGGTCTTGTCGAGCAGGAGAGTGTGCACGTCACCCGCCGCCTCGACCGCGCGGCCGGACATGGCGAGCACATTGCGCTGCACCATGCGGTCCATGCCCGCAATGCCGATGGCCGACAGCAGCGCGCCGATGGTGGTCGGGATCAGGCAGACCAACAGCGAGACAAGGACTATCACCGCGATGCCGCTGCTGCTGATCGCCAGCGTGTCGGGCGCGGCGGCCATGATCGCCTTGGCGTCGATCGCCATCGGCTGGAGGGTCACCGTCGCGATCAGGAAGATGAAGGTCAACGCGACGAGCAGCAGATTGAGCGCCAGCTCATTGGGAGTCTTCTGCCGTTTGGCGCCCTCCACCAGAACAATCATCCGATCCAGGAAGCTCGCACCCGGCTCCTGGCTGATCCGCACCACGATCCGATCGGAGAGCACCTTGGTGCCCCCGGTCACCGCACAGCGGTCGCCACCCGCCTCGCGGATAACGGGCGCCGATTCACCGGTGATCGCGGACTCGTCCACGCTCGCAGCGCCCTCTATCACGTCGCCATCACCGGGAATTAGCTCGCCCGCCTCCACCCACACGATGTCACCACGCTGGAGTTCACCCGCGGCGACGGTCTCTTCGTGGAGGTCCGATATGTCCTCGGTCCAGCCGATCAGCCGCCGGGCAACGGTCTGCCGGCGGGTTCGGCGCAGCGTATTCGCCTGGGCACGACCACGACTCTCCGCGACCGCCTCGGCCAGGTTGCCGAAAAGCACGGTCAGCCAGAGCCAGCCAGTGATCAGCCAGCCGAACAGCGAAGGGTGCACCACGGCCAGCACCGTGGTGATCACAGCGCCGACCTCGGTCACGAACATGACCGGATTACGCCACAGAGTTCTGGGGTCGAGCTTGCGCAGCGCCTCTGGCAGCGCGGGCAGCAAGTGCTTGCGGTCGAGCACACCGCCCGCGACGCGTCCAATCGTCTGCGGCTGTTCTTGGTTGCGTTCCCGCGTAATGGTGGTCATCAGAATCGCTCCGCATGGCGAATAGCGACGATGAGGTACACCGCCAGCGCGAGTGCGGCGATGAGGCCGAGAATGTTTTCGATTGTCACTGGGGATTTCACCGGGTTCTCACGTTCGGAATGTCGTTCCACATCGAACGCGCACCCCGGCATACCGGGCAACGGCCTTAACGTTTTGTCCACGCGCTGTCCCGGCGGTAGCCACAAGATCCGAACATCTTCGAAACACCTCGCACTTCGGTAGGTGTGCGACGCGAGACCATTGCAAGGATGCGTGCTGTGAGCGGGCGCGCCCGCAACAGCCGTGCCAGCAACTCGGTGAGCAGGTGCGCGAGCTCGCCCACGTCGCGGCGACAACGGGCAACGACCCGACGCTGGATGCGCTGATCGTGCGGCTGCACATCGAGACGGCCTGCCGCCGGGGTGCCGCGCTACAGCTGGGAGTGCGTGATCTCGACGTCGAGGACTGCCTGGTGAAGCTGCGCGAGAAAGGCGGGGTCCTGCGCTGGCATCCGATCTCACCGATACTCATGCACCACCTGGTCGGGCACGTCGCACACGTGGCGGCCCCGAGGCCACCGAGGCGGTGCTGCGATGGACGAGATGACCGCGAAGGCATTGGCCGACAAGCTATTCCGGCTTCGGATTCTGGACGGTGAACGCTCCGCCGCTGACCTGCACGCTCCCATCCTGGTGATCAGTCAGTTCACCCTCCACGCCGACACCGGCAAGGGGCGTCGGCCCTCCTGGTCCGCTGCTGCTCCCGGCCCGATCGCTGAACCTCTGGTCGACCGATTCACCGCGACCCTTCGTGACCTGGGCGCCACCGTTGCGACCGGGCGGTTCGGTGCCCACATGCACATCACGCTGGTTAACGACGGCCCGATCACCATTCTGCTGGAGGGCTGACGCACCTGCCGGAACTGCCGCACCGCCCTGCGGTTGCGCCGACGTCGGACCGGGTGCCCCGCCCAAACCCCGCCAGAGGTCGGGCGCCAAGTCTGGTGGCGCGGTGAAGGAGTCGGCCGATGGCGTCGGGAAGAACCGCGGCGTGTTGGGCAACTCCCAACTTGTGCCCCATGGTGTTGGCATAGGCGCCTCGGTCGGCGTGGCCGGTTCTGTCGGCGTAGTCGGCGTAGTCGGCGTAGTCCGCGTAGTCCGCGTAGTCCGCGTAGTCGGCGTAGTCGGCGTAGTCGGCGTGGCCGGCTCGATCGGCGTAGTCGGCGCATTCGACGCGGTCGACGGCACGGATTGGCCCTGGCCGGAACCGATTTCGTGGGTACCGCCACCCGATACCGAATGAGGATTCAGCGGCTCCAGAGTCCAGCCCGGATTGAAACTCTGACTCAACTGGTCCGCGAGCGGCCCGTATCCACCCGCCGACCCGGCCGGCTGGCTGTTCCCGCCGCGCTGTCCGACCGGAAGATCCTGTGACACCACAGGATCGGAGTGGCTGGTCACACTCGGCGGCCGCGAAGAGTTGCTGCCGGAAAGCACCGAGGAGCCATCGGACGAGGGAACATCGACGCTGCCGGGCCGAGGGCCGGTGCCGCCACCTGATACCGAATGCGGATTCAACGGCTCCAAAGTCCAACCCGGATTGAAACTCTGACTCAACTGGTCCGCGAGCGGCCCGTGCTCACCCGCCGATACAACCGGCTGGCTGTTCCCGCCGCGCTGTCCGACCGAAAGATCCTGTGACACTCCAGATTCGGAGTGGCTGGTCACACTCGGCGGCCGCGAAGAGTTGCTGCCGGAAGAAACCGCGGACCCGTCGAACGACGGAACGTCCACGCCGCCGGGCCCGGGAATGCGGCTGGCGCCCCAGCTATTTGCCCCGGCCTTGAATCCGCCCGCCAGGCCACCGGCGGAGGCGCCGGAGGTAATTGTTTGGTTGCCCCAGTTGCTCTTGATGTTGTCCCCGAAATTGGTGCCGGTAATCGCCGAATACACCCCGGTCCCCATAAGGTAACCCGCACCGGCGCCTGCCATGCCGGACACGGCACCCGCCACCAACCCCTTACCGACATCGGCAACGGGGGCGAACCGAGTGGGTGACGGGATGTAGTGGAACCCCTTGTCCACCAGCTTGCCCACCACCCCACCGGCCGCGCCTGCGGCGGCGGCGCTCGCTGCCGTGATACCGACCTGCTGCCAGTTGATGCCGCCCTTTCGGTGACCGGCCGCGACCTGGCCCGCCTGAATCAGCAGATCCTGCGCCGAGCCGAGCAGGGTGCTCAGGGCGACATGACGCACCAGAAACGAGGCCAGCCGCTGTCCGAGCACCTTGCCCAGCAGCCTTTCGATGACGCCGATCGTCCGGCTGTAGACGAGGCGCAGGATGGCGCGGGTGCCGGCCACGGCTGCCGCTTCGACCGCGGGTGCGGTCGGCGGAAAGATCCACGCCAGCAAGATCTCGAACGCGAGCTCGGCCAGCGAGGTAATGATCATGAGCTTCATGTATTCGATCTCGGTGCCCATGCCGTCGGCAGCGTCGCCCATGTTATTCAGCAGATCGGCCAGGTGCGGGATCGAGTTGTCGCCATCCGCCAGCTTGTTCAGAGCCGTCGAAATCTGATCCCTGCCGTCACCGGACGGGTAGGCCTTCAAGGCAGCCGTAATCGCGCCGTGCAGATCGGGCAGGAGAGTCTGCAGATCGTCGTGGGCCTGATACCACTGCTTGGCCAACGACCACATCTGATCCTCGTCGCCCTGCGGCCACGCGGAGCCGGCAATATATCCGAGCCACTGCAGCTCCGGCGGCATGTTGATCGACACGTGCTACCTCAGACACGCAGGCTGTCGGCGGATGCCAACTCCTGAGCCCGCAGTGCGTCGGCAGCGTCGAGCATTCCTTGCGCGTACTCCCGCACCGTCGTAGTCATGTTTTGCAGACCGTCGATCAGCCCCTTTCGGCCGGCCTTGTACCCCGATGTGTCATCGCCGAAAAACGAGCTGCCGTAGCTGTCGCCACCCCACGGCTCGTTCGACCCGTCGACCTGGCCGCTCAGCGTCTTGTTCACCCGATCGATAGCGGAGTACAGCTGAAACATCAGATCGCCTGCGTTCCGCAGCTGGTCTGGGTCGACCTCGAGCTGATTGACCACTTGTTTCCTCCTGACACAAACCCCCGATGACGATCACACGTACGAGCTGTCCGAGTCCAGATCCAGCCGACAGATTTGATGGGAACCTGATACATGCCGGAGTACAACAACATTCGCCGGCTATGGGTGCGGATTGCCGAACCGAGCACATGTGCTGGTCGGCGAGCGACTGGGATATAACGCAGGAATACGTTGCAGCAGACGCAATTACATGCTCTTTACACTGTTACCCCGGCCGCTACCTGCCCGGGCCCGCGAACAACCGGGAACGCCGCAGGTCATTTGCGAGCACATCACGAACGAACAAGCCGACATCGCCGTCGGCCGGCAGGTTCGGATACAGCACCTCCCACAGCGGCATCCCGCTGGACAACACCCGGAACCGCGATGACTCGGCCGCCTGCTGCCACTCTACCGTGATACCGGGCTGGTCCAGGTTCACCGACCGAGTGCCGACACGCAGTATCAGCCCGAGCCGATCCCGATAGAACGACGCCTCGATCAACGAAATCTGCTAGGAATCCGTCAAAGACAGCGCGCAGCACTTGTCCGCGATGCGTGCGATGGGTTTAAATCCCGGTATGACCGCAACTTTCGGCACTCATCGCGCCTTGCGCAGAGTCGCCGATGTTGCCCGCCACCGCGTGGAGCGCATGCCGTCCACCCTGGAGCTGTTCGGCTTCGGGAGCGAGGACGAGCCGCCGAGTCCGGTATAGCCGGTCCACCGATCTGAGTGCCGTTCGGCTGATCTGTGCCGTGCGGTGTCGCCACTGACCCTGCGACGTTCCACCTTTCTCCGCGACGTCTGATCGCGAGCCTTTTCGCGTACGTCCCGCGCCTCGCCTTGTGCGGTGCCGGACGTGCGCGCTCATCTGATGGGAGAACTATGTCCACAATCTCGCCCGCCGCCCGTACCGTACTGGTGACCGGTATCGACGGCCGCCTGGGCTTCGCCACCGCGCAGCGGCTGATCACCGATGGCGCCACCGTCATCGCGCATGTCCTGCACAAGGACCGCGCCGACGAGACAATGCAACGATTGACGGCCGAGACCGAATCCGGTCGGGTCCGCATGGTGCACGCCGACTTCGCCCGCCTGACCGAGGTCGATGAACTCGGCCGCGCCCTCGCCGCCGAACTACCCCGCCTCGATGCGCTGGTCAACACCGCGTCCATCGCGGCCCCGCAGCGACGCACGCACACCGAGGACGGGCACGAATTGACCTTCCAGGTCGATTATCTCGCGCCGCAGCGCCTCACGATGGCCTTGGTTCCCGCCATCGCGGCGGCCCGCGGCCGGGTGGTCACGGTGACCTCGAAGCTGCATGCCGGTGGCAATATCGACTACTCGGACCTGGACCGCAACCGCGGCATCTACACCCCGATCGCGATCTACGCGCAAGCCAAGCTGGCGCTCACCATGTTCGGCCGGTCACTGGCCGAGACCGGGCCGGAGAGGCTCACCGCGGTGAGTGTGCACCCCGCCGACTTCGAGATCGACGTGCCGCAACTGCGCAGCCATCGAACCGCTTCGCTCGAGGCGGCCGCATCGTTGCTGGCGGCGCTCAGCGCGCCAGAAACCCCGGTCGTCAACGGCGGCTACTACGAGGGCCTGGAGCTGGCTAAACCGGCTGCACTGGTGCGTAACTCGCGCGCTCGCACCCGACTCGCGGCGTGGAGCAATCAGCTCGCGTTCGCAGCCTGAACACTAGAAACCCAGAGCAAGGAAACACACGACATTGTCCAAACGAGCCAGTAAGAAACGTGCCCGTCGCAAGAAGAAGGCGAACCACGGCCATCGGCCCGGACGGCGCTGACCGGCCTCGGCGTACCCGTCATCGAGCAGCGTGGGTACGCCGGGATATCGGAGCCGCCGCGGCACCCGACCAGGGGCCGCGGCGGCTTTGTAGCTCGACCACGCATACTCTGCTTCCGCCGCGATGACTACTGTCGATCGAAGCGCGAACCTGTTATGCCTCTTCGTATTTCGCCGAACCGGTGGTCTTCCCGCGACAGGTCGCGGTCCCTCGAGGATCGCAGCTGGAACGGCACACTGGTCACCATGACGCCCGGTTCGAAGAGCAGCCGTGCCTTCAGCCGCAGTGAACTCTGGTTGTGCAGCAGGTTTTCCCACCAGTGGCCGACGACGTATTCGGGGATGGAGACGCTGACGACGTCGCGTGGCTGGTCGCGGCGGAGGCGTTTGATGTAGTCCAGGACCGGGCGGGTGATTTCACGGTCGGGGGATTCGATCACCTCGAGCGGGATGGTGACGTTGTGGCGGTCCCAATTCTGGTGTAGCAGACGGGTATCGGTGTCGTCGACGTTGACGGTGATTGCGGTGATTGCGGTGATTGCGGTGATTGCGGTGATTGCGGTGAGGGTGTCAGGGCGAGTGGCGCGAGCGAACTGCACGACGCGCTGGGACGCCTTCGTCCAGCCCGACACCAGCACGATGGCGTGCACCTCGGCTCGGCAAGGTTTCCTCGTTACCCTCATCGATGTCGAGTTCGGCACGGACCAAGGTGTAGTGGCGGTGGATGAGGTACACCGATGGCCCGGCACACCCGAATCTGCCTGTGCCGCTTCACCGATACTCGGCCAGGCGCGGCCGGATCCCGGCGCCGATCAGTACCACAACGATGACCGCACCGCCGTAGGGCAGCACGGCGGACCAGCCGCCGATCGCGTTCACGCCATCGGAGATCGCCGAGTCGAATGCACGCTGATTGATGTCGATGACCGCGGACAGCGCGTCGTCGTAGCGGCGGAAGTCCTCGTTCGAGGTTCCGGTGGTCACCGTGATCGCGGCACGACGGTCGGTCTGGGCCAGCCGCCGGATGACTCGGTCGTCTTGCTGGTACTGCTGGAATGCCGTGAGCGTCTGGGCTGCGGCCTGACCTTCGCCTGCGAAGATGATGTTGTGCAGCTCGGTACCGAAGAATCCGCCGATCCGTATGTCGGCGTTGTTCATACGGTAGGCGCTCAGCGCCGCGTCGAGTGCGTCGGCGTAGGCGCCGATTCGATCGGCGCGCACATCGGCCAATGAATTCGATTTGTCCAGGAAGGCTTGCTCGTAGCGCGCGGCGCGATCCGGGTCGACGAGGTAGCGGCTCTCGTCGGCGTTGGCGTCATAGCTCACCGCGCGCGCCTGACGCAGGGCAAGTAGCGAGTCGAAGGCGTCCTTCTTCGCGACACGCAGGTCGTCGGACACCTCGCCCACCGCGGCGAAAGCGCCGACGATCAGTCCGCCCGCGACGAGCGTGGCGACCACCAGTGCCGGATTCAGGCGCCGGTGAGTTTTCACGCGGAGCAGGATCTGCAGCCCTGCCAGGGTGGCGAGAACCAGTGTGCCCAGGACCGCGAGCCAGATCCTGGCGCTACCGGCAGCGTGTTCGGTGTCCTGATAGGAGCGCTCGAGCGCCGCGCCATTGGTGCCACTGAGCTGGTGTGCGGACTCGAGGGTGGGCCGCATCAGATCGGTGGCCTCCCGATACGAGGCGAGCACCTCGGGCGAGGGCGCGCCCGCGGGGTTGCGGGCGAGATCGACGCGCAGCATCGTCTCCGCCGCCAACGCCTCATATCGTCCGAGCCGATCGAGAATGTCGCGAATCGTGCGCTGGGCCGACTGGTCGGCACCGGCCACCATGGTTGCCTGCTGCAGGTCGGCATCGGCCTGCAGGCGGCGCGTCTCGTACTCCGCCAGTGCGTCGCCGCGGGTCTTGGCCAACGCCGGATCACCGCCTGCTAGAACGATATTCGCCAACTGAGCGTCCATATCCGAGAGTGCGAAGTACAGGTCCTCGGTGGCGGTGACCTGCGGGGCGGTGCGGTGTCCGATCGAGTCGAATCCGGACCGGACCGTCCCCGCCGCCGCGGCGAGCAGCAGGAAGAACCCGATCGCCCCGCCCGCAGCCAGAACGGCGACCACACGGATCCACCCCGGAACGTCGGAACGATCAGGCAGCCACGACCGCAAGCGCGGAGCCCGCGCCCGCCCGAGATCGGCGCGCGCCATCGTTACGGCCATCGGCCCCTCCCTTTTCTCCGCAAGGCTCACACCCAGGTCACTGGACGAATCGCGTTTGCACGGTTGATCAGCGCGCGACGCTCGGCCTTGTCTCGCGCCAGCCGAGCCAAGGTTCGGTACTGTCGCTCGAGTCCGCCGCGCACCGATCGTTCGTCCAGCGTGCAACCTAGAACTGTTGACCCGTTGAACATCGCCGGGGACTGCGACACCATGTGCCGGGCGGCATCGAGGACATGGATACTCGTCAACGCCAACTGCTCGGCGTCGAGGTCAAGCGCCGCCAAGATCGCACCCGCCTCAACCAGATAACGTTCGTCGGCTCCCCCGGCGACTCGAGACCGAATCGCCACCAACTGCGCGGCGAGGTGGAAATTCGAACTGGCCGGAACGGATTCGGCCACCGCGACCGCACCCGCGATGTCCCGCAACGCCAACCGAGTACGGGCCGCACCGAACGCCGCGCTGACGTAGCCGTGATCGGTGCGCCACACCGCTTCATACAGCGACGCCGCCGCCGCGTAGTCGGCGCAACACTCACACGCCGCCGCCAGCGCGAGTTTCGCCGCGGGTTCGCCGGGCAGCGTGCTGTAGCTGATGTCGAACTCACGCTGCGCACCGCGGGTGTCGCCCATAGCCATGGCGGCGAGCCCGCGGTACCAGGTGATCCGCCAGTCGGCGTTCTCGGTCTGCTCGAGCGCGTCCAGCTCTGCACGCGCCGTATCGAATTCGCCGACCTCGATCCTGGCTCGGATCAGCGCGAGCGCGACTTCCACGGAGCCGGGCATGGTCGCCGACGCCGCTTCGAGCTGTCGCGGATCCGAGGTGGTCACGGTCGCCAGAAAGCCGGCCGCCGGATCCTGGATATCCACCAGCGGCACAGGGAGCGCCGACGCCACCACGCGTGACCTCAGCGCCGCGGGCCAGATGTCGAGCTCCGCACCGAACACCGCGCGCTCCGTGCCGAACACCGAGGACGGCGCGGGTTTAGGCACACCGTCCTGCGCGGCGGCCACCTCGCGCAGCACCCCGGTTACCTGTTCAGCCATCTCCCCCGCCGAGCCGAACCTCACATTCGGGTCCGCTGCGGTGGCGCGCGTAATCAGCCGGTGGAAGGAGGGATTCGCCGCGAGCAGCGGCACCTCCGTGGCCTCGGGCAAGGTGTAGCGGAAGCGGTGTCGAAAGTCGAAATTGAACGTGAGCACGGCCAGCGTGCGTCCGACGGTGAAGAGATCGGATTCGACTGAGGCGCCGTCGGATTCGAGTTCGGGAGCGCAGTAGCCGTCGGTCTTGTAGCCGGCGCTGTCTTGGTCGTCGTGCCTGCGGACCGCGCCGAGGTCGATCAGCTTCAGCTGCTCTTCGCTCTGAATCACGTTGTCCGGCTTGAAATCGCAATACAGCAGGCCCTGCTCGTGCAGATAGCCGAGGGCGGGCAAGATCTCGAGGATGTAGGCCAAGCCCTGCGCAAGGGGCAGCGGCTCCAGCCTGCCGTCGGCCGCGGTGCGCGAACGCAACTCCTTCAGGGAGTTCCCTCCGACGTATTCCATGACGATGTAGCCGACCGGCTTGCCTGTCTTCGGATCAGGATGCTGGACGAAGTTGTAGATCTTGACGATGTTCGGGTGTTCGACCGAGGCGAGGAACTGGCGTTCGGCCGCTGCCGAGGCCATCGCATCCGCGTCTCCGATGTCGAGCAGACCCTTGAGCACCACCCACCGGTCGTTGACATTCCGGTCGCGGGCCAGGTAGATCCAGCCGAGGCCACCGTGCGCCAAACAGCCGAGCACGTCGTACTGCCCCGCCACTACGTCACCGGCGACGAGCTTCGGCTCGAACGAATACGCGGTGCCACAGTGCCTGCAGAACCCTTCGACCCGACCGGGCAGTCCACCGTTCGCGCGCCCCACCGGCTTCTCGCAGTTGCCGCAGAAGCGATGCTGCTCAGCTACTTTCGGCTCCGCCATAATCGCCGAAGACGGATCGCGGTAGGGCACCGGCGCCACCGTGACCAAACCGGCGCCCAGCCGTCCGCGGCTCGATCGTGCCGACCGTGACGACGACCTGCTCGAGCCGCGCCTGCTGGCCCGCCCGGACAACATCGGACCCGGGATCGAACGGGCCGACGCCCCGGACTGCTCGGGATCAGCAGGGGCAAGGCCGCATTCGTCGCAGAAGCCATCCAGTACTGTGCCGCCACACCCAGGCTCCGTGCATGCCCTCGTCGCGCCTTCCCCCACGTAATCACCTGTCCCGCAACCGCTCCAGTGGAAACTCTCCCGTATGTGAATAGTGCCAGAGGAGAACGTAAAGAAGCCGTTAGGAATTCAGCCGCTCGTATTCGCGAGCGCGCAGGTTGATGGCGAGCGCGCGCAGCATCTGCGGGTCGTCATCGACCACCAGCACACAGGTCATGTCCACGGCAATGTGACGGTCACGGTGAGTCCGCCACCCGGAGTGGTTTCAGGAGTGATCGTGCCACCCATGGCTGCGGTGAGTCCGCGGGCGAGCGCGAGGCCGAGCCCGACGCCGAGCGCGCCGACCACGACGGCGGCGCGAACGGTTTCTCGACCACCTGACGCGTGTATCGGCGGGCCGGTAAGGGGTGAATCGAGTCAGGCGCATACCGATCCTGACGCCGACGCTGTTGAGGGACTCCCGCATCCGTGCCGCATCTTCCACGAGCGGCTCGCTGATCGGGACCGCACCGTCGACGAGTACAAGACCCGCCACCACACCAGGATGCGCGGCGGCGTATTCGACTGCGAGGTCGGCGCCCATCGACCAGCCCACGACTATCGGACTGTGTGATCCGACAACAGCCATCACGGCCTGGGCATCGCTGAGGAACCCCTCGACAGTGTATGTGCCTGCGGGAGATGCCTTGCCGTGACCGCGGCAATCAAACGTGATCGTTTCGTAGGCGCAGCCGAGCTCGGCGATGACCCGCTTCCCGACCGCGCTATCTGTTCACCCAGCGAATCAGCAATCTGGCCGGCGAAAAACCTTATGCCGCCCGCACCGACAACCGACTCTTGAACAGATTCAGCGATCTCGTCCAGATCAGCGACAGCAAGGGCAGGCTCGTCCGACTGGGTCCAACCGGACGCTGCACCCGGTCTGTCGCAACATCGGTCGGCTAGGAATCGTGCGCGTGTCCGTTTCTCCGGGCTCCGAGCGCGCGAATGAGCAACGCGCAGCAACCGAACCCGGCAAGGACGGCGACCGTGACAATGGGCATATCGGTCCTTTCCGCATCCGGTGGGCGCTGGTTGCGCTGGAGTCCTCGCCTGGCCTGTGGCAACTTTTCTACGCCCCGATCGAGCACTGAACTCGATCTCTACGGTGTGTTGACTCCTTGCTTGCCTTCCTTGACGGCATCCTGTCACCCATACCGGGCCTAGCTGTAAGTGAAGCGTCAATCCTGATCTGCGAGGCGCTAGAAGGAGCTCGGCACGGGCCTGGATGGCCGCTTGACTCACCCTGGAGCGCCCGACAGCGCGGGCGCGATATGGAAGGTGCACTCATGTCTGTCGTGGTGTTCACGGTGCTGACCGTGGCGATCTTCGCGCTGCTCGGCCTGATCCAGCGGGGGGTGGAAAAGCTGTGATCGCGAATCTGATCGGTCTGGTTCTGGCCATTGTCGTTGCGATTTACATGGTCGCGGCGCTGCTGTTTCCTGAGAGGTTCTAGGTGAACACGACCACAGCGGGGATCGCCTTCGCGGCGTCCCTGATCATCGCGCTCGCCCTGGTGCACGTGCCGCTCGGCGACTACATGTACCGGGTGTACAACAGCCACAAGCACTCCCGTGCGGAGCGGATCATCTACAAGGCCATCGGCGCACAGCCCGAGGTCGAGCAGACCTGGGGTATGTACGCCCGCAATGTGCTCGCGTTCTCCGCCGTCAGCATCCTGTTCCTCTTCTTCTTCCAGCTACTGCAGGGCAAGCTGCCGCTGCACCTGAACGATCCGCCCACCGAGATGACCCCCGCCCTGGCGTGGAACACCGCGGTCAGCTTCGTGACGAACACGAACTGGCAGAACTACTCCGGTGAATCCACCCAGGGCCACCTAGTGCAGATGGCTGGGCTCGCGGTGCAGAACTTTGTCTCCGCGGCGGTCGGCATGGCCGTGGCGATCGGCCTGGTGCGTGGGTTCGTCCGCAGGCACACCGGCGATCTCGGCAACTTCTGGGTCGACCTGGTGCGCGGCACCCTGCGCATCCTGCTGCCGATCGCGTTCCTGTTCGCCATCGTGCTGGTCGCCGGTGGCGCCATCCAGAACTTCCACCTGCACGACCAGCTCGCGCAGACCCTGGGCGGCACCCAGCAGACCATCACCGGCGGCCCCGTCGCCAGCCAGGAGGCCATCAAGGAACTCGGCACCAACGGCGGCGGCTTCTACAACGCGAACTCTTCGCATCCGTTCGAGAACCCAGGCACCTGGACCAACTGGATCGAGATCTTCCTCCTACTGGTGATCAGCTCCTCGCTGCCGCGGACCTTCGGCCGCATGGTCGGCAGCCGCAGGCAGGGCTACGCGATCGTCGCGGTGATGGGCACGATCGCCCTCGCCAGCTGGACGTTGACCAGCTTGTTCCAGCTCCAGCACCACGGCACTGTGTCGACGGCGATCGGCGCGTCGATGGAGGGCGTGGAGCAGCGGTTCGGCGTGCCCGACTCGGCGCTGTTCGCCGCCTCGACGACGCTGACCTCCACCGGCGCGGTCGACTCGTTCCACGACTCCTACAGCAGTCTGGGCGGGATGATGCTGCTGTTCAACATGCAACTGGGTGAGGTCGCACCCGGCGGTACCGGCTCCGGCCTGTACGGCATGTTGATCCTCGCGGTGATCACCGTCTTCGTCGCAGGCCTGATGGTCGGTCGCACACCGGAATACCTCGGCAAGAAGATCACGCCGAAGGAGATCAAGCTGGCCGCGTCGTACTTCCTGATCAGCCCGCTGATCGTGCTGGTCGGCACAGCGACCGCGATGGCGATGCCCGGCCAGCGCGCCGGGATGCTGAACTCCGGCCCGCACGGCCTGTCGGAAGTGCTGTACGCGTTCACCTCCGCGGCCAACAACAACGGCTCGGCCTTCGCCGGTCTGAGCGGCAATACCGAGTGGTACAACACCGCGCTCGGCCTGGCCATGGTCTTCGGCCGGTTCCTGCCGATGATCTTCGTGCTCGCGCTTGCCGGTTCGCTGGCACAGCAGGGCACCACTCCCGAGTCGATCGGCACGCTGCCGACGTACCGGCCGCAGTTCGTCGGCATGGTCGTCGGTGTCACCGTGATCCTGGTCGCGCTCACCTTCCTGCCCGCGCTCGCGCTCGGGCCGCTGGCCGAGGGAATTCACTGACATGTCCCGCTTCGACAACCGAGATCTCCGGGCCCGCCCACGCGAGCACAAGGGCGACCACGTACCTCGCGGCGCACTCGACCCGAAGATGCTGCTGACCTCGCTGCCGGACGCCGCGCGCAAACTCGGCCCGCGCACCATGTGGAAAAACCCGGTGATGTTCATCGTCGAAATCGGCGCCGTCTGGTCGACCATCCTCGCGATCGCCCACCCCACCACCACCCCACCTTCTTCGCCTGGGCGATCGTGGTGTGGCTGTGGCTCACCGTGATCTTCGCCAATCTGGCCGAAACGGTCGCCGAGGGACGTGGCAAGGCACAGGCTGACTCACTGCGTAAAGCCAAGACCGACACCATCGCTCGGCGCCTCGTCGAGTGGTCGCCTGGTAGCCGGGTGGTCGAGGAACGCATCGGCGCACCGGAACTGCGGCGCGGCGACTACGTCGTCGTGGCGGGCCAGATAATCCCCGGCGACGGCGACGTCGTGGAAGGCATCGCGTCGGTGGACGAATCGGCCATCACCGGCGAATCCGCACCGGTCATCCGGGAATCCGGCGGTGACCGCTCCGCGGTAACCGGCGGCACCACGGTGCTGTCGGACCGGGTCGTCGTCAAGATCACCCAGGAACCCGGCCAGAGCTTCATCGACAAGATGATCGCTCTCGTCGAGGGTGCGAGCAGGCAGAAGACCCCGACAGCGTCAACGAGGCGTGCCCGACGCAGCCGTTCCTGTCCACCTACGAGGGTGTACAGGTCGAATGCGCCAAACCCGGCGAGGACTACTCGATCGGCCGGATCGTCCCGATCTACGGCGACGCCTCCACCGACACCCCCGTCCCCACCGACGCCGTCACCGCCAGCGGCAGTGGCCTGGACCCCCACATCTCCCCCGCATACGCGGCCATCCAGGTAGCCCGAATCGCCCAGGCCCGCAGCATCTCCGAGGACCAGGTGCGCCAACTCGTCGACGCCCACACCAACGGCCGGACCCTCGGCTTCCTCGGCGAACCAACAGTCAACGTCGTCGAACTCAACATCGACCTCGACAACAACTACCCATTCCGCGGCTGACTCCAACCGGTTACCAACACAAAGGCCCGCCTGTAAGGCGGGCCTTTGTCGTGCCGATGCGCTGTATCCGGACGCGCGGTCCGTTCATCGGTCTCGAACGTGATCGGTATCCTCGTATAGCGCCATCCAGACGGTGAGGCTCGACAGGGCTTCGACGGTCTGTCTGCCCCGGTCGGTCAGCTGGATAACGTCGGTCGGGGCGTGCGGATGATCCCAGCTGCCACGCCGGTCGGTCATGATCAGCCCACGTGCGGCAATCACGCGCAGTGCGTGCGCCAGCGCGCGCTGGCTGCCCCGAACGGTCGCGGTCAGCGCGGCGATGCCGCAAGGCCCGCTCGACAAGGCGTCGAGGGTCTCCACGACGTATCGGTGGTTGAGCACCTCGCGTAGGTACGCGATGTCGTCGGGTCGGTCGTTCATCGTCGGTCGTTCATCGGGGGGCGCTGCCTTGTCATTCGTGCCTCGTGCATAGATCAGGCACAGATGGTAGCGACGCATTCGCTCGTCCGACCTGGCCTTGATGATATTTTGCGGATTTGCGCGCAATTATTTACAGAATCCATACGGCTCGGGGGAGGCCGGATTCCGCCAGGCGGCCATAGGCTGGCTCATCGTGGTTTCACCGATCGACGTGGCAAAGCGTCTAGTTCTCGGGCGCCCGTTTCGCAGCGATCGGCTCAAAGAGCAGTTGCTGCCGAAACGGGTCGCGCTGCCGATTTTTGCCAGCGACCCCTTGTCATCAGTTGCGTATGCGACACAGGAAATCCTGCTTATCCTGACCCTCGGCGGGCTCGCCTACATTCATTTGGCGCCGTGGGTCGCGGGCGCGGTCGTTGTCCTACTGGCCGTTGTGGTGCTCTCCTACCGGCAGGTGGTGCAGGCCTACCCCTCCGGCGGCGGCTCGTATGAGGTGGTCGCGACGAATCTCGGACCCATTCCTGGACTGGTGGTTGCGGCCGCATTGCTCGTCGACTACATAATGACCGTGGCGGTGTCGGTCGCCGCTGGCGTGGACAACATCATCTCCGCGATTCCCGACTTGAACCCGCACCGGGTCGCGATCAACATCGGGTTCATCGCCATCTTGACCGCAGTGAACCTGCGCGGCGTGCGTGAGTCCGGACGGGCCTTCGCCGTGCCGACATACGCGTTCGTCGTCGGCGTAATGGTGATGATCGTGGTGGGAATCGGCCAGTCGTTGTTCGGGAATCCTCCGGTCGCCGAGAGCGCGCACTACGAAATCCATGCCGAGCAAGTGGGTCTCAGCGCGGCCGCGCTAGCCTTCCTGGTGTTGCGCGCGTTCTCCTCCGGATGTACCGCCCTGACCGGAGCCGAGGCGATCTCCAATGGTGTTCCGGCCTTCCGTAAACCCAAGGCGCTCAACGCGGCCCGCACGATGTCGGCCATGGGCATCATCTCGATCGCGATGTTCTCCGGAGTGACCGCACTGGCCATGATCTCGAAAACGCGCGTCACCGAGAACGCCTGCGACCTGATCGGTTTCCCCGGCGACTGCCACAACGACCCACAGAAAACCGTGATCGCCCAGATTTCGGCGGCGGTGTTCGGCGGTCACAGCGTGTTCTTCTACTACATCATGGTGACAACCGCGTTGATCCTTATCCTCGCGGCGAACACTGCCTACAACGGATTCCCGCTGCTCAATTCGATTCTCGCCCAGCACAGATACATGCCGCGCCAACTACACACCCGCGGGGACCGGCTGGCGTTCTCCAACGGCATCATCCTGCTCGCCGTTATCGCCGGCGTGCTCATCTACGCATTCGACGGGTCTGCGACCCGCCTGATCCAGCTGTACATCGTGGGCGTGTTCACCTCGTTCACGCTGTGCCAGGCCGGGATGGTCCGGCATTGGAATCGCGAATTGCGGGATGCGACAACGCCCGCCGAGCGGCGCCGTATCCATCGCGCCAGAGCGATCAACGCCTTCGGCGCGTGCTTCACCGGCATCGTCCTCGTCGTCGTCATGGTCACCAAATTCACGCACGGCGCCTACATTGTGGTGTTCGCAATGCCGGTGCTCGTCGGGCTCATGTACCTCATTCACCGCCACTACCTGGCGGTTCGCGCCGAGCTGGACGTCGAAGAGGACGACGACGAAACACTGCCGAGCCGGGTACACGCGATCGTGCTGGTGTCCGGCTGGACCAAGGCCACTCAGCGCGCAGTGCAATTCGCCCGCGCTACCCGGCCCGATACCCTCACCGCGATCACCGTCAATGTCGACGATGCCGAAACCCGTGCGCTGACCGAGGATTGGGAGCGGCGCGAGGTAGGCATTGCGCTGCGGGTGATCGAATCTCCGTATCGAGAGATCACCCGTCCGGTCGTCGACTACATCAAACGCCTGCACCTGTCCGGATCCCGCGACGTCATCAGCGTATTCATCCCGGAATACGTTGTCGGCCACTGGTGGGAGAATCTGCTGCACAATCAGAGCTCGCTGCGACTGAAGGCCCGCCTACTGTTCGAACCGAGCGTGATGGTGACCAGCGTGCCGTGGCAGCTGCGGTCGTCGACGGCACGGGATCTCTCGCGCGTCGAGCACGGCCCCGGCGAAATCCGCAGAGGCATCACGGACTCGCGGTGAATGTGCACGACGCAGCCGAGTCGATCGAAGAGTAATGCGGTCCGCACGGTGCGCCGAATCATGCCGGAGCGCTGGACGTATCGCTATACGCATACATATAATATGCAGATGTTCGATCCTGTTAGCTTGGCCGTCGGTGCGGCCATCGCCGGAGCGGGCTGGGCAACGGGCCGGTTCAGCCGTCGCAAGAAACCGGCCGACTCCCCGGCACCCTGCGGCTGTGGCCACGACCTGGCCCTGCACGATCCGCAGGACGGTGTCTGCCACGCCGACATCGGCCGCAAGAACAGCCACGGTCTACGCGAGTGGGTCCTTTGCGGCTGCCGCCGCTATACGGGCCCCAGCCCGATCGAGGACTACTTCACACGTCCGATCCTGCCGTCGCCGTAGCGATTCCCCACCGCCGCTACTCCTGCGCCGATATCGGTCGTTCCCAACTGAATTCGACCTCGGTCGGGTACCCGCCGATGCCGGCATCGAAGGCCGTCTGCGACGCGGACAGCGACTCGGTGAGGGTGGCGACGACATACCAGCCCAACTGATTGGGCCCGGCCTCGGCTTCGGATACCGCGGTGGAGCTGACGCGGACCACCACACGATCGGCGCTGTAGCTGAATGTGCATCCGATCGTCGAACCGGGAACCGCGTCGAGAATCAGCGCCGTGGCAACCTCGTTGAGCGCGAGCCGGATATCGGCCACCTCCTCCAGCGTGAAGTCCGCGTGGAGCGAGACGGTTTCACCCAATGAACGCACTATCGGCAATTGATCCAGGCGGGCCGGGACCCGAAAACCGACCTTTGTCGTTTCCGCGAGTGCTCCGGAAATCAATTTCACTATGCTCACCACCCTTGCTTCACTATCCAGGACGGCCCGACTGGCCAGGACCTGCCGCCCTACCGAAAAAGGGTGGGCAACCCGGTGTGCACCAGGTAGCCCACCCTGCCCATGCGGGGCCACCTGGATTACTGGTAGCCGCGCTGCCGCATCTCGTCGAGATCGGCTTCGGCACGAGCCTTCTCCGCTGCGGCCTCCTGTTGTGCCGCGTCACGCTGGGCTTTGGCCTTGTCCTGCTGGGCCCGGCCCTCGCCCTTCAGGGCGTCCTTCCCGGTGACGATGCCGGCGGCCTCCTTAATTTTGCCCTTAGCGTCTTCTACGACGCCCTCGACACCTTCGCGGGGTCCGCTTTCATGCTTGGGCACGATAATCACCTCCGAAATATCGGGTTTGTCGACTGACACTGGCCGCGTACCCCCAACCGGCGACCTCAACCCGGCGCGGGCGTCCGCGAGCTGTCCACCCCGGTGTTACAGGTGCGCGAGCAGTTGCTGATCCTGCCGATCATCGGCGTCCTCGACGCCAACGCGCCAGACAGCTGACCGAGCAGCTGCTCGGTGCGATCCGGGTCAACCGCGCCAAGGTCGTGGTCATCGACATCACCGGCGTCCCGACCATCGACTCCACCGTCGCCAACCATCTGGTGGGAGACCGTCGAAGCCTCCGGCCTGATGGGCGCGAGCCTCATCATCACCGGGCTGTCCTCGGAGATCGCGCTCACTCTGGTCACCATCGGCCTCGATCTGTCGAAGATGAACGCGGTCGGCGACCTGCAGGGCGGCATCGAAGAAGCCGAGCGACTCCTCGGCTACGAGGTCAGCCGTTCCACCGACCTCAACTGACCGGCCGTCGTGCCCGCGAAAAGTGTTGCGGGTCAGGTATCTTCGGCGGAATCGAAACAGTAGGCCGCGGCCGCCAGGTACTGGTGGCAGTCCGGGCCGTGGCCCGCATGGGTACTGCAGATGAACCGTGCCCGGTCGAGATCGAGATCCATGGTCGGCTCGGCGCCGCAATCGCGATGCTGTGTGCTCCACAGGTCTCTGGTATCCAGTGATGTCTGCATCGTGCACCTCCAGCCTGCGTGTTTCAGTGGAGAGGCATGCCAATGTCGTTACGCCGAAGGAATACCCGAACTCCGGCGATTCATCCCGTTTGTTCGTGATCGTGTCGGCGTCATCGACTGACCAGCTGCCAGTCGTCGGGCAGGCGCGCGGCGGTGATCTGACTGCCCTCGGCCTCCAGATCGACGGTCACCGAACCCAATCGCAGATCACGGAGACTGATCTTGCCCCACTGCGGCGGCAGGTGCGGACACACGGCCAGCGTGCGCGCCGGCACGTCCGGCTCGAGCCCGAGGAACGACCGCACCAGCAATAGCGGAGCCGCACTCGCCCAGGCCTGCGGTGAGCAGGAGGTCGGGTAGGGCACCGGTACCGCGAACTGATCACGCGGAAACCCGCAGAACAGCTCGGGCAGTCGACCACCGAAAGTCGCTGCCGCGTCGAGCAATCCGCCCGCGAGCCGGGTCGCCAGCTCGACCGCGCCCGGCAAGTGGCGATAGCGCAGCAGACCGGCGACGGCGATCGCCGTGTCGTGTGGCCACACCGACCCGCAGTGGTAGCTCATCGGGTTGTAGGCGCCCATCGATGACGCGAGGGTGCGCAGCCCGAAACCGGAGTCCATCTCCGGGCTCGACAGCCGCTCGATCACTTCGGCCGCATGCTCGTCAGTAGCGATACCCGACCAAAGACAGTGGGCCACATTGCTGGTCAGCGCATCGACCTGACGCTTGCCGCCATCCAACGCGACCGCGTACCAGCCCCGGTCCGGCAGCCAGAACTGCTCGGCGAACTTGCCGCGCAGTTCGGCGGCGCGCTCGCGCAACCGAGTCGCGGTCCGCTGCTCGTCGAACGCCTCGGCCAGCTCCGCCCGCGCCAGCAGTGCGGCATGCACGTACCCCTGCACCTCGCACAGCGCGATCGGCGCCTCCGCGAGATGCCCTGTGGCGTCGTTGATTCCGTCGAAGCTGTCCTTCCAACCTTGATTGATCAGACCGCGATCGGTGGCGCGGCGATACTCGACGAAACCGTCGCCGTCCCGGTCGCCGTAGTCGGTGATCCACCGCACCGCGGCGTCGGCGGCGGGCAGCAGCTCCTTGATCACCTCCGGATCCGCACCCCACCGATGACATTCGGCCAGCAACATGATGAAAAGTGGTGTGGCATCGACGGTTCCGTAATAGGTACTGCCGCCGAGCACCTGTCCACTGGCCGGCCCGCGGCGCATCTCGTGCATGATCCGCCCCGGCTCCTCCTCGGTGAGCGGATCGACTGCCTGCCCTTGCAATTCGGCAAGCTGCTGCAAGGTGCCCACCGCCAGATCGACCTCCAGCGGCAGCGCCATCCAGGCGGTCAGCAGGCTGTCGCGGCCGAACAGGGTCATGAACCACGGTGCGCCCGCGGCCACGAAGGGCCTGCCCGCGCCGGCCTCGTCGTGAATCTGCAGGGCGCCCAGGTCACTTTCCGAGCGCCGCAGTATCTGGGTGAGCGCCGTGTTCGCCGCGATAATCGTCGTCGCGGTATCGCGCCACGCCTCGATCTTGCGACTCGGCGCGCTGAGCCCGTGGTCCTCCCCAGGCTCCAACGGCGCCTGGACTCGCTGATTGCCGACCGTCGGCTGTGCGACGACCTCGGTCTGCCAGCGCCGCCCCGGCGGTACCACGACCCGCCACACCAGCGTGCCCGGCAACACGGTGGGTTCGACGCTCGCCGAGACCGACAGTCCGCGCATTCGATCGGTTCTGTCGTGCAGCAGCAGCTCACCTTCGGCCACGGTCACCTCGGCCCGCCCGTGCCCGTGCCCGGACCGGCCCTCCTTGACCGCGAAGAGGTCAACGAAGTCGGCGTCGACGTGCAACTCCAGGCAGACCGCGGTGGGTTCGCGCCCCATGTTCTCCAGCGTCAGGATCTCGTGCATCCCGTCGGCGACGAGCCGTTCGCGCACCACAAGCAGGGTGCTGTCGGCCACCCCGGCCTGCGGTGGCCTGCGCAGCACGAACCTGGCGGCGAACGCCTCCGGGCTGAGCACCGACAACGCCTCGGCGGGCTTGCCGTCCACCAGCAGTTCCCAACGGGACAGGACGCGCGCGTCCCGGAAGAAAAGCCCGTGCGGTCGGCCCGGCTCGACGTCGCCGAGGCGGTTCGACAGGCAGAAGGTTCCGCCCTCGACCAGCGTGACGGAGCCGTTCCAGCCACCGAGCGCCGTCGGCTGCCCGGCATTGAATGGCGTCGGGCTCGCCGAAGTCGCGCTCGATGGCGCGGAGTTCGGCGCCGCGGGTTTCTCTGGGACGCGCGCGTCGGCGGTCATGCCAGTTCGCTCGCTGGGACGCGGACGGGCACGGTCTCGTCTAGCCAACGTTCGGCGCGCGCCCGCCGCGACGGCCGCAGTAGCCGCTGATAGACGTGCTCGTAGCCGCGTCCGAGCGTCTCCGCGCCGAAGTGCGCTTCGACATGCGCCCGGCAGACGGCCGGATCCAGTCGTCGCACTTCGGCAATCGCGGCGGGCAGCTGGGCCGGGTCGTCGCAGATCCGGCCGGTCACCCCGTCGAGGATCACCTCGGCCACCGCGCCACCGCGTAGCGCGACCACCGGGGTGCCGCAGACCATCGCTTCGATCATCACCACGCCGAACGGTTCCTCCCAGCGGATGGGGAACAACAGGCAGCGCGCACCCGCCAGCAGCTTGCGCTTGGCCGCCGCATCGGCGAGCCCGAAGACGTGATCGTGCTCGGTCAGCAGCGGACGGACCTCTTTCTCGAAGTACGCCAGCTCGGCGGGTTCACTGCACTTACCCGCGAGCACTAAAGGAATACCAGCCTCGTGCGCGGCCCGCAACGCCAGGTGGGGTGCTTTGCACGCGTTGAAGCGGCCGAGGAACAGCGCGTAGTCCCCTTTGTCCGCTTGGAAGGGCCACTGCTCCACATGCAGTGCATTGTGTACTCGCCCAACCCAGTTCAGATCCGGGGCCAGTTCGCGTTGCCGGTCGCTGATCGCGACGAGCGCGACATCTTTGCCCAACTCCCGGTAGTACTGGTAGGAGTCGTCCTCGACCGGGCCGTGCACGGTCACCACCGTCGGCAAGCCCAGACCGGCGTAGGCCTGTGCGTTGAGGGGTCCGGCAAAGGTGTGGTCGTGCACCAGATCCACACCGGAGGTGGCGGCAATCCTTTCGATGGCCCTTCGCACCTTCAGCGCGTGCACGACCTCGGGAAACGGATCGCCGAGTCGCTCGGGCAAGGCCCGGTCCCAGACCGGCACGAACTTGGCCTTGGTACCCGGTTCACCCGCGCCGAACAACGTCACGTCGTGACCGCGGGTGACCAGCGAATCGACCAAATCGGCGACGACGGCCTCGACGCCGCCGTACGCCTTGGGTGGTACGTCGAAATAGGGCGGAACAACCATGGCGATGCGAAATCGTTCGCCGACATGATCGATCGACAACAAATCCGACGAGGAAATAGGCGCCGCAATCGGCGCGGATAACCGTGCGCTCATGACCATCCTTCCAAGCAACCGTTGGCTCTGGCATCCACCCAGCACTCGGAGCGCTGGGCGCCGAACGTGGTGGCCGCCGCGGCGGAGGTGGAGACAATGCCTACACCGCCGTCCATCAGGGCTTGGTTGGCCTGGGCACGCCGTGGCGTGCACAGGGGGGCCGAGAGAAACGTACCTCGTGACACACACTTCAAACCGTCAGTTGGTCCAAAACTTTTTCGCCCGGCCGACGCTCACCCGGTCGAGCGCAGGGCGTCAGACGATCCAGGGTTGCATCCGCAGCCGTACCCCGATGCGATTCCACAGGTTCATTCGTGACACGGTGTTCGTCCTTTCCTCGGCGCTACTCCTGCACGAGGGAGACCAGATAGCGACCCGCCATGTGACATCGCCGTGTAGCACTCACGAGTCCGGCAGGCACCGCGGCCGATCGGGCAGGTCGCCGCAGGGGGCGTTGCCATGCGAGCTCAGCACGTCCTTGCCCGCCTGATCGGTCAGGAAGCGCAGGAAGGAGGTGGCCAATGAGTCGCCGGGCAGGTCACCGTAGGTGTAGGCATACTCGACGCCCCAGAAGGGATACGTGCGGTTGATCGCGCCGTCGCGGGTCGCTGCGACCCCGTCCAGGTCGAGAGTGCCCACATCCGCCTTCGCCGCCTCCGAGGACTCGCTGTAGCCGATGGCGCCTGGGATCGCGGCGACGGCCTGCAGCATATCCGTGGTGACCGGTACGTCGCAGTGCGCGCCGACCGCCTGGGGCGTGTCCATGATCGCCATGCAGCTCACGTGCGGGCGGTTCGGCTGCGGTTCGCTGAGCAGTCGATGCTCGAAGGTGTTCCTGGTGCCGGATCCGGGGATCCGATTGACCAGCACGATCGGCAGATCCGGGCCGCCGACGTCGCGCCAGTTGGTGACGCGGCCCGAGTACATGTCTTGGATCTGCGCGCCGGTGAGATTGTGGACGCCCACCGCCTTGTTCACGACCATGCTGAACAGCGACAGCGCCAGCGAACGGTACCGCAGTTGCGGATATCCCTCGCCCTTCGGACCATCGGTGATCGCCAGCAGCTCCCGATTGTCCTTGCCCTCCTTGGTGATTCGGTCCAGACCGCGTTCGGTGCCCTCGAAGCCGAAGGTGAATTTCGCTCCGGTGCAACGCTTTGTGTACTGCTGCGCGGCCTCCTGGATAACCGGTGCGAACGCCGTCGAGCCGACCACCGTGACGCTCCCCTCGGCACACTCCAGCGGCGCCGGCTCCGGAGCCAGCACATTGACGACGACCTGGACGACGATCACCGCCACAAGAAAGGCGATGAGCGCGACCATCACTCGGGAAATACCGGTGCGGCTGCGGGTCTCTGCCACTCGCCCGCCCTTGATCCGCCCGCGCAGCACCGGCTCCGGATACTCGCCGCTGCCCTCGGACCGTTGCAGGATCGCCAGGATCTTGTAGTGGTCCGCCCGATTCATCGTCACCTTGGGCAGATCGATCACGCCGATGTGCCCGGCCGTGTCCTCGCGCACGGCAATCCCGGAATCGCGGTCCAGGCTGTCGGCGAGTCCCGGTTCGCTCAGCTCGGTGACCGCCATGCCGATGACGCGACGCTGCGGGAAGTGCAGGTGCAGCCCGACGCGGCCGGCATCGGGCACGGCGTAGTCGTTGGTGTCGATGGTGGTGGCGCCGCTGTTCTCGATGCGGACCAGCACTACCGACAGGTCCTTCAGATCCGGGCTCGGACCGTCGCTCTCGGGTCGCAATTGCGGCAGGACACCGGGAAAGACCGATTCGATCTCACCGGTGACCGGCGTGTCCATCTGCACGCGGTAACCGAGTCGCCGACGTCCGACCAGCACGAATTCCCACAGAAACGCGACGATCGGCACCGCGATACCGACGAAGGCCAGCATCATGTCGATCGGAAAGCCGCCCACCCGCTAATCCACCCCCAAGAGATCTGTGTGCCACCATCTTCGGGCATGCGCGCGCCGCCGCCCACCTACGCCACAAGTGTTCGGCAACAGTTAACCCGACGGCCAAGGCCCGCGAGACATTATCGGTTGCACCGACGAAAGTCCTTCATAGCAGTGGATCCCGACGTTCGCCGTGATGACGGGATGCCACCGGCTCGGCTGCTCAGGCGTCCGCCGACTCGGTCCAGGCCAGCAGGTCGGCGAAGGGCCAGGTGTTGATGACCCGTTCGGCCGCAACACCATTAGCGACGGCGCGCTCACACCCGTAACCCTGCCAGTCAAGCTGACCCGGCGCATGCGCGTCGGTGTCGACGGAGAAGTAGCAGCCCATCTCGACGGCGAGCTGGATGAGGCGCGCGGGCGGGTCGCGGCGTTCGGGGCGGCTGTTGATCTCGACGGCGGTGCCGTAGTGACGGCACGCCTCGAACACCACCTCCGCGTCGAAGGTCGACTCCGGCCGAGTGCCCCGCCCACCCTCGACCAGCCGACCGGTGCAATGGCCGAGTACGTCGACATTCGGGTTCGCCACCGCGTACACCATGCGCTTGGTCATCACGTCGCTTTCGGCACGCAGATGCGAATGCACGCTGGCGACAACGATATCGAGCTCGGCGAGCAGGTCGGCCTGCTGGTCCAGGGTGCCGTCGTCGAGAATGTCCACCTCGATGCCGGTGAGAATACGAAACGGCGCCACCCGCTCGTTGAGCTCCGCGACCACATCCAGCTGGCGGCGCAACCGGTCGGCGGACAGACCGTTGGCGACGGTCAATCGCGGGGAATGATCGGTGAGGGCGCAGTATTCGTGCCCGAGCGCGGCCGCGACGCCCATCATCTCCGCGATCGGACTGCCACCGTCGGACCAGTCGGAGTGAGTGTGCAGATCACCGCGCAGCAGCGTCCGCAGCGGCTTGCCCGGCACGCCGATGGGCTGCGCGGCCATCCGCAGATCGGTTAAATAGTCCGGTACCGCACCGGAATACGCCTGTTCGATGACGGCCGCGGTCTTCGGCCCGATCCCGGCGAGATCGCGCCAGCTGTGTGCGATGCGGTGTGCGTCGCGTTCCTGCTCCGACAGCTCCGCCACAATGTCGGCGGCGCGCCGGTATGCCTTCACCCGATGCGTTTCCGCGCGCGAGCGTTCCAGCCAGAAGCCGATCTCACGCAGCGCCCGCACCGGACCCGGCACCTGCGTCAGGTCCGGTGCGGCGGTCGAATCATCTTCCGCCACAGCGGTTATCGAATCCTGGCGTACTTCACGAAGGCCACGCCATCCTCAAAGATCCGGCTGGTGATCACCCGGAATCTGGCCGCATCGGGCAGCCGAGGGCCGCGACCGAACAGTGGGCGTCCCCCGCCGAGCACCACAGGATACAGCTTCAGGAAGATCTGATCGATCTCCGGCAGCAACACCTGAGCGAGTTCCCCGCCACCGCACAGCCAGATCCCGAGCCCGTTGTCCCGCTTGAGCTCTCGCACCTTCGTCAGAGGGTCCGCGGCGATCAGCTCGACCGCCGGATCCGGGTTCTCCGGCAACGTCGTCGACACCACGTACTGCCGCAGGTGCGCATACGGACTCGACGTCCCGGTGCGCACGCCGAAATCATGCGTCTTGCGCCCCATCAGCACCGTATCGAAGTAGCGGTTGTACTTATCGATGCCGAGCGCCTCCCGCACCTTCGTCGGCAGCGTCTCCGGATACTGCGCGGTGATCGCGGGGCCGTGGTCACCGCCGACCGGGAAGAAATCGACCGAGCCCTCCTCGGTGGCGATGAAACCATCGATGGTCGATGCGACGTAGTAGGTGAGCTTGCGCATATATCCTTCCTCCACGGGTCGATGTGACTCCCGAACCCCCAGAAGAAACGGTAGCTCGGCGGGTCTAGTGCAGGCGGGGCTTCGGCTGGCAGCGAGGGCAAGAGTACGACGAACGGTTCATGAAGCGCTCGCGACGGATCGGCGCGCCGCAGCGGCGGCACGGCTCGTCCTCACGACCGTAGACTGCCAGGAAGCGCTCGAAGTAGCCGGATTGGCCGTTCACGTTGACATACAGCGCGTCGAACGAGGTGCCGCCCGCGGCGAGGGCCTCGCTCATCACCACGCCGACCTCGCCGAGCAGGGTCCTCAGGGCGGGGCGGGTGAGCCCGGCCGCGAGCCGGTTGCCATGGATCTTCGCGCGCCACAGGGATTCATCGGCGTAGATGTTGCCGATACCGGAGATCACGGACTGATCCAGCAGCACACGCTTGATCTCGGACTGTTTGCCGCGCAGCGCGGCCACCACCGACTCGGCGTCGAAGAGCGGATCCAGCGGATCACGGGCGATATGCGCGACCGGCTCGGGCAGCAGGGCGCCGTCGACCGCGACGAGCGGCGCGAGCGCCCAGCCGCCGAAGGTGCGCTGATCGATGAAACGCAGCTGGGTGCCGTCGTCGAGGGTGGCGAGAATGTGCGCGTGCTTCTCCACCGGGGCGTCGGCGGGCTGCACCAGCATCTGCCCGCTCATCCCCAGGTGCACGACCAGTGAGGTGTCGGGATCGTCGAAGGTGAGCCACAGGTACTTGCCGCGCCGTTGCGCCGCGGCCACCCGTAGCCCGGTCATCCGGGCCGCCAGATCGGCGGCACCCTCGAGATGCCTGCGCACCGACCGAGGATGGGTCACCGCCACCGACTCGATGACATGGCCGGCCACATGTTCGGCAAGTCCGCGACGGACCACCTCGACCTCGGGGAGTTCGGGCACGTCAGGCTTCGGCGGTCAGCGCCTGATAGGCGGCGCCCGCGGCCTTCTGTTCGGCTTCCTTCTTGGAGCGGCCGATACCGGAACCGTAGGGGCGGCCACCGATCACCGTGGTCGCGGTGAATTCCTTGTCGTGGTCGGGGCCCGTCGAGGTGATGACGTAGCTGGGCACGCCGAGTCCACGTTCGGCGGTGAGCTCCTGCAGGCTGGTCTTCCAGTCGAGGCCCGCCCCCATCCGGGGACCGCGTTCGAGCAGGTCCGCGAACAGTCGCAGCACCACACCGCGGGCCACGTCGATGCCGTGCTCCAAGTGCACCGCACCGAGCAGCGATTCCATGCCATCGGCGAGGATGCTCGGCTTGTCCCGGCCGCCGGTGAGCTCCTCGCCCTTGCCGAGCAGCAGGTGGTCGCCGAGGCCGCCCTCGCCGAGCCCGCGCGCCACCTCGGCGAGCGCATGCATGTTCACCACACTCGCCCGCAGCTTGGCCAGTTCGCCCTCGGACTTCTCCGGGTGCTCACGGTACAGCCGCTCGGTGATGCTCAGGCCGAGGACCGAGTCGCCGAGGAATTCCAGACGCTCATTGGTCGGCAGCCCGCCGTTTTCATAGGCATACGACCGGTGCGTCAGCGCGAGGCGCAGCAAATCCGGCTGCACATCCACGCCGAGCGCGGCGAGCAGCCGGTCATGGTCAACGGACGGGCCGGATTCGTCCTTACTGGCGGTCACGTCTATACGACAGGTCGAACGATCAGACAGCAGCGGTGACCTGGCGGCCCTTGTAGGTGCCACAGGAGGGGCACGCGATGTGTGGCAGCGTCTTCTCGCCGCAGGCGCGGTTCGGGCACGTGATCAGGGTCGGCGCGGTGGCCTTCCACTGACTGCGCCGCGACCTGGTGTTGGAACGGGACATCCGGCGCTTGGGAACGGCCACGACTACATCTCCTCTTGTCCTGTTGCTTGCCAGTCGGCAGCACGGGTCTCGGTCTTAATGGTCTGGGTTGGCCGCACCCGAATCGGGGCTGCCGCTGCCGGGCGACTCGGTGGCAAAGTTCGCCAACCCGGCCCAGCGAGGGTCAAGTATCTCATGCCCATGGCCGGAACCCGCAATCGCCATCCGTACACCGCATTCCGGGCACAGTCCGGCGCAGTCCGGCGAGCACAGCGGCTGCAGCGGAAGCTCCAGGCCGATGGCGTCGATGATCACCGGTTCCAGGTCGATCGTGTCGTCGACAAGGCGGTGGATCTCGTCGTCCTCGGTGGTCTGCTCCGTGGCGCTGTCGGGGTAAGCGAACAGCTCCGTGAGGTTCAGTTCGACCTCGCCGGTGAACGGGTCGAGGCAACGCCCGCATTCGCCTGCCGTCGGCGCGGTCACCGTTCCGGTGACCAGCACACCCTCGGACACCGCCTGTAGCTGCACATCGAGCTCGACCTCGGAGCCTGCCGGAATCGCGATCAGATCCAGCCCCATTCGATCCTTGGTGGCGACCGCGCGACGCACCTCCTGCATGGTGCCGGGGCGACGGCCCAGGCTGCGGGTGTCCAGCACGAAGAACGCGTCCGGATTGCGGCGGGCGGCCGCACCAGGACGCGAGGCAGAACCGGAACCGGCGGGCATCACGAACTCACTCACGTATTCGAAGGGAAATGGGCAACCACACCACAATACGCGAGGCCATGGCGAACCCCCAAAACGCGAGCGGCATCGCCGCGGATCGGCGAAGCGCGTCTACCGGCGATAGTCGGCGGCGTAGTCCGGCGCTCCCGCACCCGAACGCAGTTGGTGACGGCCCCGGCCAACGGTCCGCAGGGTGCTGTCGAGGGTCTCCTCGAACTCGGCGAGCTTGCTGTCGACGTACTGGTCGCACTCCTCGCGCATACGGTCAGCCTCGGCGTGCGCCGCGTCGATCACCCGCGCCGACTCGGCGTGAGCGGCGCGCACCACCTCGGTCTGCGCGACCAGGCGGGCCTGCTCGGCCAGCCCGTCGGCGACGGAGCGGTCGTAGGATGCCTGGCCCGCCTCGATCATCCGCTCGGATTCGGTGCGGGCGCGGCCGGTGACAGCCTCGAATTCGGCATTGCCGTCGGCGACGACGCGGTCGGCCTCTGCCTGCGCGGTGCTGACCAGATGGTCGGCGTGCGCGCTCGCCTCGGCCACCATGCGGTCGGCATGGGCCTTGGCGTCGGCGAGGATCCGGTCGGCCTCGTCGCGCGCGGATCCGACGGTCTGGTGTGCCTGTTCGTTGGCGCTGGTCACCGTCGTCTCGGCGGCCGAGCGGGCGTCCGAGACGATCTTGTCGCGATGGTCGAGCACGTCTTGGGCGTCGTCGAGCTCGCCGGGCAACGCGTCACGCACGTCGTCCAGCAGTTCGAGCACCTCGCCCCGCGGCACGATGCAGCTGCGGGTCGGCGGGATGCCGCGCGCCTCTTCGACGATGGCAACCAGCTCGTCGAGTGCTTCGAATACGCGATACATGCTCACTACCCCACTCTCCTGCGGACCTACGGCGAACTTTCCACCGAGGCCCAGTGTGCCCCCCGTCACGGCTCGTGCCGAGTCATCCTCCGGTGTGTCGCGCCAGTGTCTCGTACACCACAAAAATCAAGTGGAGGATCTACCTCCACTTGGTGTTACATTTATCCAGAAGGTTCGGAACAAGACCTTCATAAGCGAATCCCAGGCCCCTACCGGGACTGTGGGACAGGAGGAGGCCCGCCAGGCGGACGTCCAGAAGCCGACTGTTGAACTCGTGTTCGATCGGAAAGACAATGACTGTTCTCGAAGCACCGCGACCGGTGGCCGCCAGCATCTACACCCCCTGGGCTGGCCCGTACCCGGTGCTGCGCGCGCCATCGGCGGCCAGGATCGAACAGCTCATGGGGTACCTGCGCGGCGACCGCGCGTTTGCTCAGTTGATCCGTTTCGCACTTGTCGGTAGCTCCAGCAATATCGCCTACGTCCTGCTGTTCTTCGCCATGCACGGCATCGGCCCGCTGATCGCCAACGTCGTCGGATCGATCGTCAGCACCGTGATCGCCAATGAGCTGCACCGTCAGCTCACCTTCCACGCGTCCGGCCGGGTCGGCTGGTTCACCGCACAGTGGGAAGGCGGCGGCCTTGCGCTGATCGGCCTCGGCATCACCACCGCGGGACTGGCCGCGCTCGATGTGTGGACCCCCGGCATCGGCGGGGTCGCGGAGGCGACCGCCATCCTCGCCATCACCGCGGCGGTCGGCGGCATGCGCTTCCTGGCCCTGCGTGGCCTGGTCTTCTAAATCCTTCGGTATCAGCCCACACGAATCCGCCCCGGTCCCGGAGTTTTGGAGCCGGGGCGGAATCGCGTCCGGGGTAGTTATCCGCGGCGTTCCGCGAGACGGTCCAGCAGGCGCTTGTGTACCGAGGGCGGGAGCATGTCGGTGACATCGCCACCGAAGGTCGCGACCTCCTTGACCAGAGAGCTGGATAGGAAGCTGAAGGCGGGGTTGGTGGCGATGAAGAAGGTGTCCACTCCGGACAGGTGCTTGTGCATCTGGGCCATCTGTAGTTCGTAGCCGAAGTCGCCCGCGTCACGCAGACCCTTGACGATCGCGCTGATGCCCTGCTCCCGAGCGAAATCCACGAGCAGGCCGTACCAGGACTCCACCCGGATATTGGGCAGGTGCGCGGTGGCCTCGCGCAGCATCTCCATGCGCTCTTCAACGCTGAACATGCCCTGCTTGCTCTTGTTGATCATGACGGTCACCACGACCTCGTCGAACTGGGCCGAGACCCGGTTGAAGACGTCGATGTGTCCATTGGTCACCGGGTCGAACGAGCCCGGGCACAACACTCCTGCCATGCGTCAAACGCTAGCAGGCGACATCCGTCATCCCGCCGTTGCGACAGCGGTGAACTCGGCGAGCTCGATTCGGGTCTCACCGTACTTACGCGGCTTGGCCGCGACATAGCCTGCGGGCCAATCGATCTCGGGCGAGCGAATGGAGCGCTCCACCACCACGATGGCGTCCGGCGCGAGCCAGCCGCGCTCGCTCAAGGCCCGCAGATCAGCCGTCACCGCGGCCGGGTCGACGTCATAGGGCGGGTCGGAGAACACCACATCGAATTCGCCCGCCCCGGCTCGCTCCAACACCGAAGCCACAGTCCCCATCCGCACTTCCGCGCCGGGCAGCCCGAGGTCGGCGATATTGCCGCGCACGATCGCGGCGGCCGCGCGGTCGGATTCGATCAGCAGCGCATGTGCGGCCCCGCGCGACAGCGCTTCCAGGCCGAGCGCGCCCGACCCGGCATAGAGGTCGAGCACGCGGACACCGTCGAAGTCGATCCTGGCGTCCAGCGCGCTGAACAGCGCCTCGCGCACGCGATCGGAAGTGGGCCTGGTGCCAGCGGGCGGCACCCGTAGCCGCCGCCCGCCCGCGGTCCCCGCGACGATCCGCGTCATTCGGCCGCTGACTCGCGCACCGTTAGTTCGACCAGCAGGTCGCCGCCCTCGACCTGCTGGACCCGGCCGATCGCGACCCGGCCGACGGTGCCGGCGCGCGGCGCGGTGATCGCGGCCTCCATCTTCATCGCCTCGATGGTGCCGATGGTGTCGCCCGTCGCGATCGAATCGCCTTCCGACACAGCCAGTGTCACCACGCCGGCAAACGGCGCGGCGATGTGGCCCGGGTTGGACTTGTCCGCCTTCTCCGCGGCCGGGATCTCGCTGGCGATGGACCGGTCACGGACCGCGACCGGACGCAGCTGACCGTTGAGAATGCACATCACCGTGCGCATACCACGCTCGTCGGGCTCGGAGATGGCCTCCAGGCCGATGAGCAGGGTGACGCCCTTCTCCAACTGCACGCGATGTTCATCGCCACGGCGCAGGCCGTAGAAGAACTGGTTGGCCGAGAGCCCGGAGGTATCGCCGTATTTCTCACGGTGGGCGACGAATTCGACGGTCGGGGCGGGGAACAGCAATCGGTTCAACGTGTCGCGCCGCTGCTGCGAGGAACCGGCGAGCCCAGCCTCGTCCTCGGCGGTCAGCGCGGTTTCCGGTTTCGCGGGGCCGCGTCCCGCGAGTGCCCGGCTGCGGAACGGTTCCGGCCAACCGCCCGCCGGCGTGCCGAGTTCGCCACGCAGGAAACCGATTACCGAATCGGGGATGTCGTAGCGGCCGGGATCGGCGGTGAAGTCCTCGATGTCGACGCCGGTCCCGACGAGCGCCAGCGCCAGGTCACCGACCACCTTGGACGAGGGTGTCACCTTGACCAGCCGACCCAGAAGTCGGTCCGCCGCTGCGTATTTCGCCTCGATCTCTTCGAACCGGTCGCCGAGCCCGAGCGCGATCGCCTGCTGGCGCAGGTTCGACAGCTGGCCGCCGGGAATCTCATGGGTGTACACGCGTCCGGTCGGCGCAGGCAGCCCGGATTCGAAGGGCGCGTATACCTTTCGCAACGCCTCCCAGTACGGCTCCAGATCGCAGACATTCCGCAGGCTCAATCCGGTGTCGAACTCGCTGTGCGCCGCGGCCGCGACGATCGCCGACAGCGCGGGCTGACTGGTGGCGCCCGCCATGGCGGCACTCGCGCCGTCGACCGCGTCGGCGCCGGCCTGCCATGCGGCGAGGTAGGTGGCCAACTGTCCGCCCGGGGTGTCGTGGGTGTGCACGTGCACCGGCAGGTCGAAGTTGTTGCGCAGCGCGGTGACCAGGGTCGCGGCGGCCGGAGCGCGAAGCAGGCCGGCCATGTCCTTGATGGCGAGCACGTGCGCGCCCGCGTCCACGATCTGCTCGGCCAGCTCGAGGTAATAGTCAAGCGTGTAGAGGGTTTCGTCCGGGTTGGACAGGTCACCGGTGTAGCTCATCGCGACTTCCGCGATGGCCGTTCCGGTTTCGCGCACCGCGTCGATGGCGGGACGCATCTGATCGACGTTGTTGAGCGCGTCGAAGATGCGGAAGATATCGACGCCGGTGTCGGTCGCTTCCTGCACGAACGCGCGCGTCACCTGCTCCGGGTACGGCATGTAGCCGACGGTATTGCGGCCGCGCAGCAGCATCTGCAGGCAGATATTGGGCACCGCCTCGCGCAGTGCGGCCAGCCGCTCCCACGGGTCCTCGAACAGAAAACGAAGCGCCACATCGTAAGTCGCACCGCCCCATGCCTCGATGGACAGCAGCTCGGGGGTCAGCCGCGCGACGTGCCCGGCGACCGCGAGCAAGCCGTTGGTGCGCACCCGGGTGGCCAGCAGCGACTGATGAGCGTCGCGGAAGGTGGTGTCGGTGACGCCGACCGCCTTCTGTTCGCGCAGCGCCCGCGCGAAACCCTCAGGGCCCAGCGCAAGCAGCCGCTGCCGCGAACCGGCGGGCGCCGGCACGGTCAGATCGATGGCGGGCAGCTTGTCGTGCGGGTACACCGTGGTCGGCCGCTCGCCGTGCGGCTTGTTCACGGTGATGTCGGCCAGGTAGTTGAGGATCTTGGTGCCGCGGTCGGCCGACTCGCGCAGGGTGAGCAGCTGCGGACGTTCCTCGATGAACGAGGTGGTGACCCGGCCCGCGCGGAAATCGGGATCGTCGAGCACGGCCTGCAGGAACGGAATGTTGGTGGCCACGCCGCGGATCCGGAACTCCGCCACCGCGCGGCGGGCGCGGGCCACCGCGGCCTCGAAGTCACGGCCGCGGCAGGTGAGCTTCACCAGCATGGAATCGAAGTAGGCGCCGACCTCGGCGCCCAGGTTCGCGCCGCCGTCGAGGCGGATGCCGGCACCGCCGGGGGTGCGGTAGGCGGTGATGCGGCCGGTATCGGGGCGGAAACCGTTGGCCGGGTCCTCGGTGGTGATGCGGCACTGCAGCGCCGCACCGCGAATCGTCACCGTTTCCTGGCTCAGCCCCAGCTCTTCGAGCGTCTCGCCCGCCGCGATACGCAGCTGCGCCTGCACCAGGTCCACATCGGTGATCTCCTCGGTCACCGTGTGCTCGACCTGGATGCGCGGGTTCATCTCGATGAAGACGTGATTGCCGCGTTCATCGAGCAGGAACTCCACAGTGCCGGCACAGCTGTAGCCGATCCGCTCGGCAAAGGCCACCGCATCGGCGCAAATCCGTTCGCGCAGTGCGGGATCCAGGTTCGGCGCGGGCGCGAGCTCGATCACCTTCTGGTGGCGGCGCTGCAGCGAACAGTCCCGCTCGAACAGGTGCATCACATTGCCATGCTGGTCGGCCAGGATCTGCACCTCGATGTGGCGCGGGTTCACCACGGCCTGCTCGAGGAACACCGTCGGATCGCCGAAGGACGACTCGGCTTCCCTGGACGCCGCCTCGATCGACTCGCGCAGGTGTTCGGCATCAGCGACCCGGCGCATACCGCGCCCGCCACCACCGGCCACCGCCTTGACGAAGATCGGGTACGCCAACTGCTCGGAGGCCGCGAGCAGCTCTTCGACGTCGGCCGAGGGCTCGCTGGACCGCAGTACCGGCAGCCCGGCAGCCTTGGCCGCCGCGATGGCCCTAGCCTTGTTGCCCGCCAGTTCGAGCACCTCGGCGGACGGGCCGACGAAGGTGATGCCCCCGCGAGCGCACGCCGCGGCCAGATCCGGGTTCTCGGACAGAAAGCCGTAGCCGGGGTAGATGGCGTCGGCACCGGCCAGCTTCGCGGCCTCGATGATGGCGTCGATGGACAGGTACGCGCGGACCGGGTGACCCTTTTCGCCGATCTGGTAGGACTCGGCCGCCTTCAACCGGTGGACCGAATTGCGGTCCTCGTAGGGGAAGACAGCGACCGTACCGATCCCGAGTTCATAGGCCGCGCGGAAGGCACGTATCGCGATCTCGCCGCGGTTGGCAACCAAGACTTTCGAGAACATTGGCCTAAGGTACCGGCCCCGAATGCGCTTCCGACACGGAAGGTCCCTTCGCAACCATCTTCACAACCGGACCTAGCAGGCTTGCGAAGTTCCGTTTACGGCGCCGATACATCTCACCGAGCGGCCCGGTCGCCGGTGCGGCGAAAGGTATGCTCGAGTTGCAGCTGGTTCGCCGGTGCGCAGGCGAGATGGAGCCGCGACGTCGCGTATCCGGAGCCGAGTTCGCTTCGTCCGTGCTGGGCGGGGCGGGCGAGAGGGAATCCGGTGAGAATCCGGGACTGTTTCGCAACGGTATGCAGGAACGACCGCCGTCACACCCACTGAGTTCGATGGGCCGACCAGTCCGCGATTTGGGAAGCGACGGCCAGTAGGTGAGCCCCGGCGCAGGCCGGGGTGGGCCAGAAGGCCCGTGCCCGCAAGTCCGAAGACCTGCCAGCCGTGTCGGGTACGCCGTATCCGGCGGCCACCGCCTCGTGGATTGGGCGCGCGGACCACCAGTGCTGACGTGTCGGGCTCCTGTCGGTTTTCCGGCGTGTCACTTGGTTTCCGCGAGCTCGTATGGCGATGACCCTCGAACTCAGCACTGGAGAAACATCGTGACTGTTTCGGATCACACACCGTTCACCGCAACGGTTCTCGGTCTCCCGCGGGTGGGGCCGCACCGTGAGCTCAAGCGCGCCACCGAGTCCTACTGGGCCGGGCGTATCGACGCCGAACACCTGCACGCCGTCGCGCGCGACCTGCGACGCTCCCAGCTCACCGAACTAAAGGCCGCCGGGCTCGATTCGATTCCGGTCGGCACCTTCTCCTACTACGACCAGGTGCTCGACACCGCCGAACTGCTCGGTGCGCTGCCGCCCCGGGTGGCCGGGATCGCCGAGCCGCTCGACCGCTATTTCGCGGCCGCGCGCGGCACCGACACGGTCGAACCGCTGGAGATGACCAAGTGGTTCGACACCAACTACCACTACCTCGTGCCCGAAATCGACTCGGAAACAACATTTTCACTGCACCCGGAGAAAGTGATCGACGAGCTGCGTGAGGCGCTCGCACTCGGTGTCCCCGCTCGACCGGTGGTGGTCGGCCCGGTCACTTTCCTGAAACTGGCGAAGGCGACCGGAGTGGCGGCGCTGGATCGTCTCGGCGAACTCGTTCCGCTCTATCGTGAGCTGCTGCGGCTGCTCGCCGCGGCGGGGACCGAGTGGGTGCAGTTGGACGAGCCCATCGTCGTCACCGACCTGACCGACGACGAGATCGACCTGGTGCGGCACACTTACGCCGAACTGTCGGCGGCGACGGATCGTCCGGCGATCCTGGTCGCCACCTACTTCGGACGGCCTGGCGCCGCACTGACCGCACTGGCTGGCACCGACATCGAAGGTGTCGCACTGGATTTCACCGTGCCGACCGATTTCTCGGAGATCGTTGCGGTACCGGCATTGGCGAGCAAGCTGCTGGTCGCGGGTGTGGTCGACGGACGAAATGTGTGGCGCGCCAACCTGGATCAGGCCCTGGCCACGCTCGGCACGCTGCTGGGTAGCGCGGGGCCGGTGGCCGTGTCGAGTTCCTGCTCGCTGCTGCACGTGCCCTACACCCTGAAGCTTGAAACCGGCATCGACGAGCAACTGCGCTCGTGGCTGGCGTTCGGCGCCGAGAAGGTCGCCGAGGTGCGACTGCTTGCGACCAGGCTGCACGAAGGCCCGGAGGCGATCACCGACGCATTAGCCACCACCCGTGCGGCTTTGGCGACCAGGCGCACCGATCCCCGCCTGCACAACCCGCAGGTGCGGGCCAGGCTCAACGCGCTCGGTCCGGAGGCGACGAGGCGCGCGCCCGCGGACGAGCGACGCACACTGCAGGCCGAACGCCTGCGATTGCCCGCACTGCCGACCACGACGATCGGTTCGTACCCACAGACCTCGGCGATCCGCCGGGCCCGCGCAGCGGTGCGCAAGGGTGAGATCGATCAGGCCGAGTACGTCCGCAGGATGCATGCGGAAATCGCGGATGTCATTGCGCTGCAGGAGAAGCTGGGCCTGGACGTGCTGGTGCACGGCGAGCCGGAACGCAACGACATGGTGCAGTATTTCGCCGAACAACTCGACGGCTTCGCCGCCACCGAGGCGGGTTGGGTGCAGTCCTACGGCACCCGCTGCGTGCGGCCGCCGATCCTGTACGGCGATGTGGCACGGCACAATCCGATGACCGTCGATTGGATCACCTATGCCCAATCGCGCACCGACAAGCCGGTCAAGGGCATGCTTACCGGCCCGGTGACGATTCTGGCCTGGTCGTTCGTCCGCGACGACCAACCGCTCGCGGATTCGGCACGGCAGGTGGCGCTGGCGATCCGGGACGAAACGGTGGACCTGCAGGCCGCGGGCATCCGCATCGTCCAGGTCGACGAACCGGCGCTGCGCGAACTACTCCCCCTGCGCGCGGCGGATAAGCCAGAGTACCTGGACTGGTCCGTGCACGCCTTCCGCCTGGCGACCTCCGGGGTCTCGGACGCCACCCAAATCCACACCCACCTTTGCTATTCGGAGTTCGGTGAGGTTATCGGCGCCATCGCCGGTCTGGACGCCGACGTGACATCGATCGAGGCGGCCCGCTCGCATATGGAGGTGCTCGACGATCTCAACGCGGCGGGCTTCGGTCTGGGTGTTGGTCCCGGCGTCTACGACATCCACTCCCCCAGGGTGCCGAGCGTCGAGGAGATCACCAGGTCACTGCGGGCCGCACTGAAAGCCGTCCCCGCCGGACGGCTCTGGGTCAATCCCGACTGCGGCCTGAAGACCCGCGGACCGGTCGAGGTCGAAGCGTCGCTACGCAATATGGTCGTCGCTGCGGCGGCGGTGCGCTGACCGGCGCGGCGCCAGAGCCGTCCCACTGCCAGCGCAACCCCCACATTCTCACTCTGATGCGCGCAGTCTCACTCTGATTCGGGCTCCGGCCGCGGCATCCGACGCCGCGACGGATACCGCTCGCATGGCTCCTCGGGCCGCGGCTCCCGTATCCGCGATCGCGAGCCGATGCCCTGACGCCACGCGGTATGACACCCCGGACAACGATCCATATCCCCTCCTCGCACGCTCGGCACAGCATCCCCTGTTGTCATCCTTCGACGCGCGAGACCCCGGTCCGGTTCCCACCGTTTCCTGCGGATTCTCCGACGACACCAGCGCTGACCGTTTCGACTCGCCGCGCCGCCTTCCCGCCAGCGACAAAACTCTAGACATCTATCGAACCGTCGATTAATGTGACGTTATATAGCGGCACGATAGAAAATGAGTCGCTAGCCGGGGATTCCCGGACGATCCAGCGATCGTGACAGGAACGGACGCAAACGATGACCAGCGACAACAAACCGCGACGGACGACGAAACCGCTCCTGCGCCTGCTGATCGTGAGCGCAACGGTGGCGACCCCTGAGGTGCTGATGCCGACACAGGTTCTAGCCGAGCCCGGCCCGACCGTTTCAGCGGCACGGACCGAAATCCTTGACCACCACCGACACGACCGGCCCGGCAGCGATTCGCAGCGCCATCGCAGGCGCCGCGAGCACGAGCGCCGCGAGACCTGCTGCGCGCAGTTCATTCCCGGCCGACTCTTTTGCGGCGTTTTCGCCGACTGAACCCACTTTGACCAGCTTGAAAGTGAACGGAGAAATTCGATGACCACTAATACCTCCCATCCGACCGGCCGCCGCTTGCTCACCTTTGCCGCAATCGTCGGCGTGGTCACCACCGCCTCGGCGGGTTTGGTATTCGCGGAGTCCGGCCGCAGCAACCATTCGACCGGCCGCGGCGGCTCCTACAGCGACGGTGACACCACCGGCGCGCATCACATCGACCCCATGGGCTACATGCACAGAGAGTCCGATCCCCTGAAGCAGGCCGAGCAGGACCAGTCCGTTCGCGACTACTACCAGCAGCACAACACGGGCAACAACACGTACGGACGCGTCGGCTCCGCTGACGGCGGCGGCTGGGTCGTGTGCAAAGCCCAAGCGAGCTGGTGCAAGTAATCCAACAAGTGTATGTGCCGTTATCCAGCGGCACATTACATGACGCGTAAAGTACCCCGAAAAGCCTGAACGAAAAGACGGAATACAACGACTACTGCGTGGGCGGTCAGCTGATCGAAGGCGCGCAGGACGTGTACCGAGTGGTCACCGACCGCACGGTGCCATGCACTGGACTGTCACGGTCGGGTCGGCGGGCGAACGGGCCGCTGCTCGGATTCGAGCCGGATGCGCTCGTCGAGTTCGCCGGGCACGTGCGCCATGATGTCCGAGCGAGTGGCCGCCATCAATTTGCGGCGGACCGTCGCGACCTGAGCATCGACCGTCCGAATAGAGCTGCCGCGGCGCGCGGCGATGGCACTGTTGGCCCAGCCCGCAGCCGCCAGCACCGCGACGTCCCGCTCTGCGGGCGAGAGTTCCTGCCAGCGAGAGGCATTCGCGCGAGCGACGGCAACCTCGCGCGGCAGCTCCTCGATCGCGAGCCTGCCCAGCATGAACCGTTGCACCTCATCGAGTTCCGGGCGCAGTCGCGCCCCGCGGCGTGCGGCCTCCGTATAAGCCTGCGCACCGAGGACCGAGGTCGCGACCTCGCTGGCCTGCTCGATCCCCCTGGCCACCAACGTCACCCGGTCGGCGACGACGCCCAACCAACGGTGCAGAGTCGCGACACCGCCTTGCAGATAGGCGATCTCGGTGGCCGCCGTCTGTAGTTCGGCGCGGTTGCCATCCCCCTCCGCTATCCGGGTGGCGAGGATATAGCTCAGCGCCATCATGCTGAAGTGGATGACCCAGCTTGCCGTCCACCTGTCGCCGATGCCGATATGCCGTTCCACCGCGGCCCTACCGATTTTCACCGCCTCGTGCGGGTCGGCGTGCCTGGACAATGCGATCAACCACGCCAGTTCCGCCCAGGAGACCGCCCATCCGGAATCGGCGCCGACGGACCGATCGAAATGCTGCCGCGCCACACTCAGGGCTTGCTCGGCCTCACCCAGGTTCGCGCAGGTGAGCGCGTGGAACAGTTCGCTGCGTTGCGCGCCGCCCTGGTCGTCCAGCTCGATGAATTTCCTTCGCGCCCTGGCCAATACATCGACCGCCCGCAGATCCAGATGGATCAGGAACAACTCGAGTCCCCAGGTGGACTCCACCGGGGCGGGCAGGCCGATATCGTCGCGGGTGGTCTCGCGCCAGTTCCGACGCAGTCCCGGATCCGTCACGCACTCGGCCACGCATTCCTCCAGCAGTTGCGCGGTGTAGGCATGCCGCCCCTGCCAGATCGCGACCCATCCGAGCAGCGCGGTCGCGGTCATCCGCAGCCGGGTGGGTGCGAGTTCGACATGGCGGGTGACTTCCAGAGCCTGTTCGGTGAGCCCCGCGATGGCGCGGTTAGCTCCGGTGATGAACGGAACGCGCAGCGCCATCAGGACGGCGGCGGTCTCCAGGCCGATGACGGCCTCGGTGGGCTCGGTCAGGCTGGTTTCTATGGCCGTGAGGATGTTGCACCACGCCGCGCGTACCCAGTCGAGCCATTCCTGTTCGCGCGGGCTGTACCACGCGGCCTGACCCGCGACGACCCTGTCCCGGTAGTAGCGCCGATGGCGGCCGAGCAGCCGCGCATCGTGCACACCGTCGGTGCGGCGAGACAGCCGGTCGCGCGCGAACACCCGGACGCTTTCGAGCAGGCAGTACCGCACGGTGGTCGGCGCGATCCGCACCGAGACCAACGACCGTTCCGTCAGCCGCTCCAGCAGCCGCGCAATCTGCGCCTTCGGCAGTGACGGATCGGCGCATACGGCCGCGATGGCGTCGTATTCCGCTCCGCCGGTCCGTGTTTCGTCGCCCTCGGCCTCGCAGCCCGCGGCGAATACCGACATCCGGTCCAGCAGAAGCTGTTCAGGGCCGGTACACAGTCCGTACGACCAGGCGATCACGTCACGCACGCTGCTATGGCGTTCCTCGGCCCCCACCCGGACGCCGCGCGACCACTGCATCCGCCGGTCGTCGGTATCGCCGGTGAGTTCACGCAGCACGATGACGGGCGTCCGGTGCCGCAGGCGCGCCGCCGCCAGTCGGATGAACAGCGGGTTGTTGTGCACGTGCCCGCAGATCTGCTGGGCGATGGCGAGTTGGTCGGGATCCTCGGGGATCGGCTGCCCGGTGAGCTGCGCGCGCTGCCGGAACAGTTCGAGGGCGTGACCGGCCGACAGCGGCGGCACGGTGACGATGTGCTCATCGATCCACCCGACCGGTTCCCGACTGGTCGCGATGATGGTCAGCGCCGGCGCCGCTTCCAGCAGCCAGACGATCAGCGGACCCACGCCTGCGAGCACGTGCTCGCAGTTGTCCAGCACCAGTATCGATCGGTGGCCGGCCGCCGCGTCGCCGCCCGCGAAGGTCCCCAGCAGACCGTCCCAGGCCGAGTGGGTAGCGATGTCGGACGTGATGACCGACTGCACCACCTTTTCGGCAACGACCGCGGTATCGACACCCGGCGCCAACCGGGACAGCCGCGTCCAATACACGGTGTGACGCGGTGTCTTTCGGAACCTGCGCAAGGCTTCGGTCGCCAGTGTCGTCTTGCCGATACCACCGGGTCCGGCCAGGGTGATCAGTCGAGCATTGGATGAGGACAGCAGCGCGTCGATCACCCGCAGCTCGGCGTGCCTGCCGACGAACTCACTCGCCGCTGCGGGAACCTCACCGCCTGGATGCGCTGCAGACATGTTGCTCACCTATCGATTTCGTTGGCACCTGTCGCAGTAGCCTATCGATGCCGAGACTGCCTGCGGATCGGCCGGCGTTCGGATTCATTCCGGACGCGTTCGGTGAGTTCATCAGGAATGTAGCCGACGATATCGGTGCGCGAGGAAATCATCAGTTTCTGCCGGACGGTGGCGACCTGTGCGTCGACGGTCCGGATGGAGCTGCGCCGGCGGGCCGCGATCGCGCTGTTGGGCCAGCCCGCGGCGGCGAGCACAGCCACGTCGCGTTCCGCCTGGGACAGATCGCGCCACCGCGACGCAACCCGCAGCGGCCGCGGGCAGGGCACGGTGGCCGCCGGATTCCAGGCCGACAGCACCGAGTCCAGTGCGGTCTCGTTCTTCGGAGCATGCTGGATAACCTGTCCGACAAGGACTTTGGACCGAAAGTAGCGACGTTGCGCGGCGGCCAGTCGGTCCGCTTCACCGCGGTCGCGGTGGCGTAGTCGGTCGCGGGCGAAGACCTGAACGCTCTCCACCAGATACCAGCCGACGGTGGTCTCGGTCAGGTGCACCGAAAGCAGCGATCGCTCCGTCAGTCGTTCCAGCAGGTGCTCGATCTCGCTCGCGGGCAGCACCTGGTCCGCGCACACCGCGATCACCGCATCGAGTTCGATGCCCTTGCGGGGTGATTCGTCGTCATCGGTCTCGAAACCCGTGGCGAATACCGACAGCCGCTCGAGCAAGAGTTGTTCCTGCGCGCCGCACAGCGCGAACGACCAGGCGATGACGTCGTACACGCCGCGGTGCCGTACCGCGGTGCCCGCCCGGGCGCCGTGTGTCCACTGCAGGCGCTTGTCGTCGGCGTCGCCGGTGAGCTCGCGCAAGATTATGGCGGGCGGTTGATGCCGCAGGCGCGCCGCGGCCAGCCGGATGAACAGCGGGTTGTAGTCGACGCGTCGGCAGATCCGCGCGGCGACGGCGAGTTGCTGCGGATCGCCGGAGACCCACCGCCCGACGAGTTCGGCGCGTTGCCAGAACAATTCGAGCGACTGCTGCGGCGACAGCGGCGGCACCGTCAGGATGTACTCGTCGACCCAGCCGATCGGTTCCCTGCTGGTGGCCAGGATCGTCAATCCCGGGGCTGCCGCCAGCAGATCCGAGATCAGCGGACCGATGGCGCCGAGCAAATGTTCGCAGTTGTCCAGCACCAGCACCGCTGGATCGGCGGAATGGTCGGTACCGCCGTCGATGGCGCTCGCAGGCACGTCGCGCCGCGGCCGGGATGCGACGGCGGCGCGTACCGCCGACTGCACCCGGTCCCGCGCGGTAGTCGCGCGGTCGGCTTCCAACTCGGCCAGCCACACCCAATAGACCGGGCGGATTCCGGCGCGATACACCCCACGCATGGCCTCCACAGCCAACCTCGTCTTGCCGATGCCACCCGGACCGACCAGGGTGATCAGCCGTGCACCCCCCGCCAGCAGGGTGCACAGCCGGTCCAATTCCATTGGGCGGCCGACGAATTCACAGGTCGACGCAGCCAGCACGTTGCTATGTGCCTGTACCAGGGACATAGAGATGAAAGTTAGCCGAACGATCGTCGAGGCGGGGGAAATTTTCGGTTACCGGGGTGATACGTCGACCGTCACGCCGATGAGTGGGCCATCTGTTGGTAGTGCACCTGGACAACGGCGCTGTCGAAGGTCATCACGTCGACAAGTTGCAGGCCCGCCATCACCGCCGGAGTCGGGAACAGCGGAACGCCGCCGCCGAGCAGGAGCGGATGTACGAACAGTCGGTACTCGTCGATCAGATCGTGCTTCATGAAGGCCGACGCCGTCTCGGCGCCGCCGAACAAGACCATATTGCAGCCGGGCTGCTCCCGTAGTGCGGAGATCTCGTCGACCATCCGGTCCCGGACGACTCGCGTGTTCCAGTCCGCGCTGCCGAGGCTGCGCGAGAAGACGAGCTTCGGCGTCTGCTTCCAGCACCGCGCGAAGTCGACATAGAACTCGGATATCGCCGGATCGCCGTCGGCGGTCGGCCAGAACGATGCCATCATCTCGAAAGTCTTGCGCCCGTACAGGAACAGATCGGCCGCGCGCAGCTCGTCGAGAAACGATTCGCACAACTCCTCGTCCACCATCGGCCAGTGGATCTGCTGATCCGGCCCCTCAGCAAAACCGTCGAGCGACATCTGCATCCACAGTGTCACGCTTCCCATTGATCAACCCATCTGCTGCCCTCGTACCAAAGTGAGATTGTCGAGGGAGCGGCGGGGCGCGCGCATCGGTAGATTCGCGCACGGCATACCTAGGTAGATGGCGCGGCGTGGTTCGGTGGTTGAAAACTCAACCACATCGAGGGCGAACTGCGACGCTGTAAAGAGGTTCAGGTGAGGCGAACAGCGTTGTGGCGCAGATTTCCTGCCGGCTGGCGGCGTCATTGCCGCTGCTGCCTGCCACCTAACCTACCGCCGATCAACAGCACGTTATAGCTCACTACCTTCAGGTGTGGGAATAGCGAACCGCGGAAGTCGGCCGTCATGCCTCCGACAGCACCTCGGCGAGTTCCGTGTCCTGGTCGAGATACCGTGCCACGAACAGATTTACGAGCTCAGCGGTCGCCTCGCCCGGCGTCGTCCTAGTTGCCGCCAGACGTTCGGACAGTTCCACCAGTTCCACCGAACTCCGCTCGGATTGTTGGAACGCCGCCAGGGCGGTCCTGCGGAACATGTCCACGAACCGACGGGCGATGCGGTCGGCATCGGTGCGCAGCTTCTCGAGTTCGTCGAGTATCTCGCCGTTGGGCACCCCCTCCGCCGCCAGCTTGTCGATGATCCGAATCAGGCGACGATCCGCGATCCGATAGTTCGCGGCGTCGACGGGCTCGTACAGACCGGCAGCGACCACACGGGCCAGGCCGTTGGGGACATCGCGGTAGCGTTCGGCAAGTTCCGTCGCGGCAATCGTTTCTCCGGCGTCGGCAACCACCGCCCCCATAGCGACTTCCTCGGCGACGCCGAGGATGTCGCCGAGGTCGTCACCGCGGCCCCAGGCGTTGAGCAGTTCCTTGATGCCGTTGAGTTTGATCCCGCGATCCAGCAACCTGCTGATGGTCCGCACACGATTGAGATGCTCTGCGTCGTAAAACCCCGTGCGCCCTTTGACCTGCGGTGGGGGCAGCACGCCCCGCTCATGGTAGACCCGCAGGCTACGCACGGTCGTGCCCGCCTCACGCGCCAGCTCGTCGATCGTGTATTCAGCACCGGCAGCCATACTTCAAGGAAACCACATCACGGCCCCGACCGGCCCCTGCGCACGGGCGTGGTGTCCGCGATACGTGGCCGACAGCGACAAATCAGCAAACACCATCCCGACGCGTGGTCTTCCCGCCCATGCAAACCGGCGCCTGCACGTTACGCCTAATCCTTCCGACATGAGCGAATCCGCGGGCTCTCGAGTCAGTGTCGCGGATCGCGAGCGGGCGCTGCGCGAACTGTCGCACCACCTCGGTTCCGGCAGGCTGGATCTGACCGAATTCGACGAACGCAGCGTGCCGGTCTCGGCGGCCACCACCAAAAGTGAGCTGGCCGAACTGTTCGCCGAACTGCCCGGCAGTACACCTAGAACCGGGTCCGCGGCCGCACGTAGTTGGCCAGATCAACCAGCCGGTACCGGTGCAGGCGGTGCGGCGCGATGCGAGCCAACGCGCGCAGGCTCGATTCCAGTCCGCTCTGCAGGCCCCGCGGGGTGACTGGGAAGCCGAGGATCGTCGCGTCGGCACTCGCCAATCGTCCGCCCGCGCGCAGCCACTCGAGCGCCGCGCCCACCACGATAACCTGCAATTGCAGGGCCCGCGGCTCGTCCGGCGCCGCCTCCAGGCGAGTCGCCGCCTCGCCGAGATCCGCCTCAGTGATGTCGGCGACCGGCCGCGACACCAGTAGCAGGCAACCCGTCATGCGGGCCACGCTGTGATAGCGCGACGCCTCGGGCACCTGATCCAGCACCGCCACGGCCTCGAGCAGCGCACCGTCGGCCGCCAGTCGGCGCGCCAGGCCGAACGCGGCGCTCACCACACCGCGGTTGGTCTGCCATACCGTCTGGTAGTACTCGGCCGCGATCCGATGCCAGCGCTGGGCGTCGGCGGGCGCATCGAAGTACTGCAGCGCGAGTTCCGCGGTGGCGGCCAGCGCGAGCGCGGGCGCGAGTTCACCGGGCAACATGCTGTGCACGAGCTCGAAGTACTCGTAGGCACGCTCGTACTGGCTATCGAGCAGGGCGGCCACTGCGGTGTACCACTCGAGGCGCCAGTCGGCGCCGTAGCGGGGTCGCAGATCCGCCAGCCGGTCGCAGGCCAGCACCACATCGCCGAGGTCGAGATGGGCGCGGATCGCGGTCAGCGAGCCCTCCAGCTCGAACGACTCCGGCTCCGGGATGATCCCGGACACGATGCGGTTGCCGGCGCGCCGCAGCGCGTCCAGGACCTGCCTCGGGTCGCCGTGCAGCAGCGTGGACAGCAGGTCGGCGCTCGGGTCCTCACTGTCCATCAACGGCACCGGTAGCGCCGCCACCACACTCGGCGCGTCCAAGGCCGGGCGACGGTGTCTGCCGTCGGTCATCCCGTCGGTCTGCCCGATGAGCGTTTCGATACCGAAATCACCACGCATGGAACCCAATTCGATCGACGCCTGCGGGTGTTCGAGACCCGTTTCGGCGGCGAGCACGATCCGGAGCACCCCGGCGAGCTGGCAGTACATCGAATAGGCGGAAGGGAAGCGGCGCTGCGGATCCAGGTCGGTGGCCCGCTTCAGCAGCCGATACAGGGCCGGGTTGCGCCCCAGCCGCGGCTGGTCCTCGGGTGTGGGCAGGCCAGGCAGATAGTGACCGTCGGCGTCCTTGGGCAGTTCGAGTATCAGCGCGGCCAAGGTCCGGCCGACCGTGTAGATGTCGGACGCCACGGTGGGGCCGGTTTCGGTGATTTCGGGCGCCTGGTATCCGGGTGTCCCGTAGATGCTGCCGTAGGACTCCATCGCGGCAACCGCACCGAGGTCGATCAGTTTGACCTCGTCCTCACTGACCATGATGTTGTCGGGTTTGAGGTCGTTGTAGGCCAGTCCGAACGAGTGCAGATAGTCCAGCGCAGGCAGGATCTCCATCATGAAGGCGATCGCGTCCGAGACCGAGATGCGCTCCGGAGCACGCAGATCGAGCATCTTCTTCAACGATCGGCCGCCGACATACTCCATGACGATGTAGCCGTCGGCGACGTCGCGCGTCGACTTGTGTTTGACGAAGTTGTAGATCTTGACGATGCCGGGATAGGCCACCTCGGAGAGGAATTGGCGTTCGGCGAGGGCGACCACATGCGCCTCGAAGTCGAGCGGATTCTGCAGGCCCTTCAACACCACCCAGCGGTCGCTCACATTGCGGTCGATGGCGAGGTAGATCCAGCCGAGGCCGCCGAGCGCGAGACTGCCCTGCACCTCGTACTGGCCCGCCACCATCTCCCCCGGTCCGAGGGCGGGTCGGAAGTTGAACGGCGATCCGCACCGGCCGCATTCGCCGACCACCGCACTCGGTCCGGCCTCGGTGGTGCGGCCGACCGGGTTTTGACACTTCCAGCAGAATCGTCTGTGCTCGGGCACTTCCGGACGCTCGAGTATCGAGGTGCGCGGATCGAGCGGGCTCACCTGAGGCATGGCTACCTAACCGTCACCGAGCCGGCGCACGCTCGGCCGGGACCTGGCGCTGCGACCCGAACCGGGATCGGATTCACCTTCGAGCTGAGCCAGTAGCGCGGCCTCGGAACCGGTGGTGAGCTCGGCGGTCGAAACCTGTTGACCCGGCTCACGTTCGTCGACGTCCGGGGTCGGCTCGGGGTAGGCACGACGGCGCGGCGACTGGCCCTCGACAATCCATGGCCTCGACCACAGGTGCGAGAACCGTAGGGGCACCTCGGTTTTGGTGGATCGCCTAGTAGCCCGTGGGTGTGGCATCCGCCGTGGCACCTCGGTGCCGCGCATCCGCCGATTCGCCCACGGATGCGGCAACGGACGGTCGGATGCGCTGGGGTGCTCCGGCATGCGAACCTCTCGAACCCACCGTTTAAATGGGGTTTCATTCCGGTCCGCCACCTGTCGACGCGCGTCAGCATTGTTCTCAGCATCGAAATAGGTCCGCCCCGGGCTTGTAGCCCGGGGCCGGACAATGGCTCACTTTTCGTCGGGCTTGTCGAGAACCACCGCGGTGTCGTTGATCGAGCGCCGACTCGGCCGCTCGGCCAGGACCGAGACGAAGGACCCCGAGGAGGGGCGATGCAGCACCAGCTCGCCGAGCGCTCGCAAGATGAAGAACACGAACACGCCACAGACGGCGTACACCAGGAACAGCCCGGGTCCCGCGTGGGCCAGCCTGCCGCCCGCGCCGAGGAACAGTCCGGTGCCGATGGCGCCACCGATCGCGATCATCTGCAGCTGACGTGGGCTCAGCGACTTGTGGTAACCCGCGTCCTCGTCATGGAGCGAGTCCACCGGCGCGGACAGCTCCGAGGAAGGTCGAACTGTGGTCATGGTGACAGCCTTACGAGTGACGAGGATCATATCTGCAATCAATGTACCGTCAACTAACGGTACGTTCAATAGCGGACACATGATGATAATCAAGAATTTTTGGCGACATACCCACTGAGCAGCGACGATCGGCGCCGACGTCAATGATCGGGCCGCTGCATATCGGTACGCTCGAGATGAGAATCGGCTGATGGAGCGGATACGGCGTGGTTCGAACGGGAGTTCATCGCGGTACCCGAGGATCGCTTCTTCCGCGCCGAGCTGTACTCTGCGGTTCGGTGAGATCGCCCGCGCTCGCTGTTGCCGCAATCGGACCGGTCACCGCGCCGACCGCTTTAAGCTGGCGGCATGACCGAAGATCAACCTCTGCGCTACCGATTGATCACCGGAGTCGACGACGCCACGTTCTGCGAGCGGGTCAGCAGCCTACTCGATCAGGGTTATCGGTTGCAGGGGCCGCCCGCCGTAACCTTCAACGGCACCAACGTGGTTGCCGCGCAGGCGCTGGTCTGGGGTCCGTATTGAGCAGGCTGAGTACGCTGCCGCGGCGATCGCGCGCATAAGAAAACCCCTTCGCACGCTACGCACCCGCATTCGATCCGAAACACCTCGCAACAGCAAAGGTTCCCGGCGAGAACTCGGCATTTTGCAATGTTTGCGAATGACGGCCGCTACGATCTTGCCCGTGCGCAAGATGTACGCGGGCGCCCGACTACGGCGGTTGCGCGAGGAACGACGGATGACGCAGGCGGCACTGGCGAAATCCCTCGATCTGTCGCCCAGCTACCTCAATCAACTCGAGCGCGACCAGCGACCACTCACCATCCCGGTGCTGTTGAAACTCAACTCCACCTTCGACCTCGACGTGCAGTTCTTCGCTGCCGACTCCGATGCCCGGATGGTCTCCGACCTGCACGAGGTGCTCGTCGATGCCGCGGGCGGCGACAGCGCACCGCTGACCGAGGTTGAGGAACTGGCGACCCGACTCCCCGAAGTCGCCCGAATCGTCGTCGCGATGCACCGGCGGCTACGCGCCGCCACCGATCACCTCGATCTGCTCTCGGCCCGGGTCGCCGCGCCCGCCGGTGCGCCGGGCGCCCCCATGCCCTACGAGGCTGTGCGGGACTTCTTCTACGACCACCACAATCACATTCCGCAACTCGATCACGCCGCCGAACAACTCTTCGAGGAGTGCGGTCTGACCATCGGCTCGCTCGATCGCCAACTGGCCCGCGTTGCCGAAGAACGCGCCGGGGTAACGGTTCTGGTGCGCGGCGACGGCGCGGACCCGTCCATCCCGAAGCGGCACTACGACCCCGACAGCCGCACCCTGACCCTGGCCCGGCGGCTGCGTCCCGGGCAGCGCGCCTTCCAGATCGCCACCACCCTCGGTTTCCTGCTCTTCGACAAGGAATTGGACGCCGTCCTCGCCGAAACCCCCTCGCTCACCGGCGAATCCCGCACGCTGGCGCGGGTCGGACTGGCCAATTACTTCGCCGGTGCGCTGGTGCTGCCCTACGGTCGCTTCCTGCGGTCGGCCGAGGAATTGCACTACGACATCGACCTGCTCAGCCTGCGCTTCGAGGTCGGCTTCGAAACGATCTGCCACCGGCTGAGCACCCTGCAACGCCAGGGCCAGCGGGGCGTGCCGTTCTTCCTGGTCCGCACCGACCACGCGGGCAATATCTCGAAACGCCAGTCCGCCACCGCATTCCACTTCTCCCGCGTGGGTGGCAGCTGCCCACTCTGGGTGGTGCACGAGGCGTTCGACAACCCCGGTCGCATCCTGACGCAGATCGCCGCCATGCCCGACGGGCGCCGCTACCTGTGGATCGCCCGCACCACCATGACCGCGCCGCACGGATTCGGCACGGCGACAAAGAACTTCGCGATCGGCCTGGGCTGTGACATCGAATACGCCGACCGCCTGGTGTATTCCGCCGGACTGAACCTCGACGACCCCGCCGCCGCGGTCTCCATCGGCGCGGGCTGCAAGGTCTGCGAGCGCCCCGACTGCCCCCAACGCGCATTCCCCCATATCGGCAGCCCCCTGGCGGTCACCGAACACACCAGCACCGATCTCCCCTACCCCCGCATCCTCCGCTGACCGCACGTTCCGAACTACATCGAAGCCGTTACCGCACAACGTGCTTCGACACCGCGTGCGAATCGGTCAGGATTTGGCCAGATACTCGATGCGTTCGGCGTCGACCGCGGCATGCATCATGCCCGCCAACCCGGGGTGCTTGCGCAGGCCGGGATCGGCCTCGACCACCTCGCGGGCTAAATCCTGTGCGGCGGTGATGACTTCGAGGTCGTCGAGCAGTGACAGCAGGCGCAGGGAGCGGGCGGTGCCGGATTGGGCGGCGCCGAGCACGTCGCCCTCGCGGCGTTGGCGGAGATCGAGGACGGCGAGTTCGAAGCCGTCGGTGGTGGCGGCCACCGCGTTCAGCCGGGCCATGGCGGTGCCGGCGGGATTGGCGTCGGTGATCAGCAGACACAGGCCGGGATGTTTGCCACGGCCGATGCGGCCGCGTAGCTGGTGCAGTTGGCTGACGCCGAAACGATCCGCGTCCATGATCACCATCACGGTAGCGTTCGGGACGTCCACGCCGACCTCGACGACGGTGGTGCAGACGAGCACATCGATGTCGCCGTCGTTGAAAGCGCGCATCACTTGGTCTTTTTCGTCCGAGGGCAACCTGCCGTGCAGCAGGCCGATGCGGACACCGGACAGCGGGCCGGTGCGCAGCGTCTCGAATACGTCGACGGCCGCCTGGGTGGTCGGGCCTTCCTTCTCTTCCGCTTTGTCCGTGTCGGTGGACTTCGAACGACCGTTGCGGGACTTGCCGGAGCGGCCACCCTCTTCGTCTTCGCCGATCCGGGAACACACCACGTATGCCTGCCGTCCGGCCGCGACCTCCTCCAGGATCCGTTCCCAGGCTCGGTCGACCCAGCTCGGATGCTGCTTGCGCGGCACCACTTTCGAGGTGATCGGCGAACGCCCCTTCGGCAGCTGGGTGAGGGTGGAGGTCTCCAGGTCGCCGAGGGTGGTCATGGCGATGGTGCGCGGGATCGGTGTCGCAGTCATCACCAGCAGATGCGGGGTGATGCCGGATTTCGCCTTGGCGCGCAGCGCATCCCGCTGTTCGACACCGAACCGGTGTTGCTCGTCGACCACCACCATGCCCAGATCGAAGAACTCGACCGCGTCCTGGATCAGCGCGTGAGTGCCGATCACGATGCCCGCCTCGCCGGTGACCGCGTCGAGCAGCGCGGCCTTCTTCGCGCTCGCCGCCATCGAACCGGTGACCAGTACGACCTTGGTCGCCTGGTCCGCCGCGCCGAGCTCACCGGCGGTGCCGAGGTCGCCGAGCATGGCGCGCAACGACCGATAATGCTGGGCGGCGAGCACTTCCGTCGGTGCGAGCAGCGCGCACTGCTGGCCGGCGTCAACCACCTGCAACATCGCGTGCAGCGCGACGATCGTCTTACCCGAGCCCACCTCACCCTGCAGCAGACGGTGCATCGGACGGCTGCGCGACAGGTCCTCGGAGATCTCCGAGATCACCTGCTGCTGCCCCTCGGTCAATTCGAAGGGCAGGCGCGTGTCGAAAATGGCGGCGACACCGTCGGATCGGGGCGGACACGGCCGGGCGGCGCGCCCCTCTACCTCGTGCCTGCGCTCGGCAAGCACCAGCTGCAAGGCCAGTGCCTCGTCGAAACGCAGACGCTCCCCGGCCTGTTCGATATCGGACTTGCTTTCGGGCAGGTGGATCAGCCGCAGCGCGTCCGACACCTTCAGCAGGCCGCGATCCTCGCGCAGATCGTTGGGCAACGGATCATCGATCGGGTCGAGCTGATCGAGCACCTGCCGCACACAAGCCAGCAGATCCCAGCTCTGCACCTTCGCGGTCGCCGGGTACACCGGAATGTACTCCCGCTCGAAGAACGAGACATCCACGCCGCCCGCGCCTTTCGCGCTTTGCGCCAGACCGCGCAGGGCGCCGCCGCCGCGCACCGTCGTCAGGTTCTCGACCGAGCCCTCTTCCTTCTCCGGCAGGATCAGGTAGTCGGGATGCGAGAGGTTCCACCGGTCCGGCCGCCACCAGTGCACGGTGCCCGACATCATCGCCCGGACCCCTTCGCGGACAAGGTAACTCACCTTGTCACCGTTGAAGAAGGTGATCTCGATCGGCCGCACCGAACCGGTATCCAGGATCACCTTCAGCAGTCGGCCCCTGCGGTTCTTCATCGGCCGCAGTTCGGTTTTCGTCACCCGGCCGATGACGGTGATGTGCGCACCCTCCTCCGGCTCCTCCTGGGTCAGGGGCTGGCCCTGAGTGGCGTAGCGCAACGGATAGTGCCGCAGCAGATCCTCGACCGTGTGCATGTCGAAGGCGTCGGCCAGTGGCTCGGCCGCCTTTACGCCGAGCAGATGGTCGAGCCGATCGCTCAGGGTCGCCATGGTTCTATTCCACCCCTATCTGCACCAGATCTCCGTGCTGCCCACCGGAATACACAGCGACCTCCACTCCGGGAAAGCCGTGCGCGATGTGCGCGGCCAGTTCGTTCGCGAGTCCGGCGGGTACCGATTCGCCCATCAACAGGGTCACCAGTTCACCGCCGAAACCGAGCATCCGATCGAGCAGGGTCAGCCCCGCCGTCCGCACATCCCGATCGATGACTATCACATCCTGGCCGACCAGGCCGAGCCCGTTGCCGGGTTCGCAGGTGCCAACCATGGTGAGCGCGCGCTCCGTGGCCGTGCGCAGCGAACCCCAGCGGGTGGCCGCGGCCGCCTCCGACATCGTGAAGGCGTCGTCGACGGCGATCCGGCCGCGATCGTGCACGGCAAGCGCGGCGAGACCCTGCACCATGGATCCGCTCGGCAGCAATAGCACGTCGCGGTGCGCATCACGAGCCGCGACACCGACGGCGACCAACTCGTGCGCGGGCAGCGCACCGTTGGGCAGCACCAGCACCTCACGGTTGGGCATCCGCCGGATCGAGGCCAACAGCGCGGCACTGGAGACCCTGCCGTCGTGGCCGAGCACTACCGCGCCCGCGGCCTCGAACAGCGCGGCGGCTCCGGCTCCGGCCGCCACGGCGAGAATCCCGCGACCCGCAGGTCCGCGGCGTTCGGCCGCGCCGTGCCCGTCCGCGTCACCCGGCCCGGCGAACTCGCCGCCCCCAGCCACCTCGGCGCCGCCACCTGTCTGCGCCGCGGCCTCGGAATGCCCGTGATCACCGTGTGCGGTGATCGCAAAGCTCTCGATCCTGATGCCGCTCAAGGTTCCCGCGCCGATCCCGGCTTCCACCGCGGCCCCCGCGTCCGCGCAGTGCACGTGCGCCGACCACGATCCACCGCCATCACCGACGACCACGACTGAGTCCCCCAGTTCGCCGAGCACCGTACGCAACCGGGCGATCCGCCGGTCGTCGGTGTCGGCGAGCACGTACATCACCTCGAAGTGTGGTCCGGGTTCCACGGACGCGTCCGACGCCATGGATTCACTCTCACCGCGCACATACTCCGGCCTGGCGGGCGTCTCGCCCAGGGTGACCGACACCAAACTGTCGAGCAGCACCACCAGCCCACGCGCGCCCGCGTCGACAACCCCGGCCTCGCGCAACACCCCGAGCTGGGCGGGCGTGTCGCCGAGTGCCTTGGCGGCCCCGTCGGCCGCCGCAACCGCTACCTCCGCCAGCGCGGGATTCGAACACGCCGCGGCACAGCTCGCCGCGCAATCCAGGACGGTGAGGATGGTGCCCTCGACCGGCGCACTGAGCCCCTCGCGCACCAGACCAGATGCTTTGGCCAGTGCCTCACGCAGGGTGCGCCCCGTCAGTGGTCCGCCGTGCACCGTTTCGGCGATGCCGCGCAGCACCTGCGACAGGATGATTCCGGAGTTACCGCGGGCGCCGAGCGTCGCCCCGCGCGCCATCGCGGCGGCCACATCGTGCGCGGATACCGCACTCCCCGGTGCGCGATACGAGTGCGCGGACACCACCGCGGCATCCGCGGCCTGCATCGCCGCGCGCATGGTCGCCAGCATGTTGGTGCCGGTGTCGGCGTCGGCGATCGGGAAGACGTTCAGCGCGTTGATCTCCTCGCGCCGCCGCTCCAGGCCCTCGAGGCAGGTCCGACCCCAGCGCAACAGCGCCGCGCCGTCCAGAGCACTCGGACGGACGAAGGTCCGGCCATCGCTCATCGTGTCCCGCACTCCGGGCACCGTCACCTCTTTCCGCGTTTATCCCGCGCACCACCACCGTCCGCCAGGTTAGCGGGCGAGACCGACAGTGGATTCGGGACTCCGGACCAGTACACTCGGCAGTGTCCACCGGCCGTCGTTGCGCGTCCTCGGGCCGACCCGGTTTGGCGTATCGGGGCACCGGCGGTTAATCTTGCGGGGTTGCCTCGCGCCGCCGTCGCCGGTCTGCGCTGGCCGACATCAGTCGGCAGGGCATAAGACATTGTTTCCGGACATGCTGCCGTAAGCAGCGGTCCCCACATGACATGAAGGAGTTCGCGACTATGGCTGCCGTCTGCGACGTCTGCGCCAAGGGCCCCGGCTTCGGGAAGTCGGTCTCGCACTCGCACCGGCGTACCAACCGTCGTTGGAACCCGAACATCCAGACCGTTCGCGCCCAGGTTGCGCCGGGCAACACCCGCCGCATGAACGTGTGCACCTCCTGCCTGAAGGCGGGCAAGGTCGTCCGCGGCTGATTCAGCCGCACCGCACCGACACACGCCCCGGCACCCCATGGGTGATCCGGGGCGTAGTGATCGATACGGCATTTCGGCGATACGGCAGTGCACGAGTATGGTGACCATGACCCCGTGGCAGATCGTCCCGCTCGCTGCCGAGCACACCCGCAGCCTGGCCGAGTGTCACATCGCCTGCTGGCGTGAGGCGTATCAGGGCCAGGTGCCCGACCACCTGCTTGCCGCCTTCGACGTCGAACGACGCGCGGCGCAGTGGGAGCGTATCCGGGTCGCCTACCCGGGACATATCCATGTGGCGCTCGTCGACGACGAGGTGATCGGATTCGCGAGCGCTGGCCCGTCGACTGATCGGGACGCGGTGACCCCTGTCGAACTGAGCGCCATGTACGTCCGCGCACCCTGGTACGGCACCGGCGTCGCCGACGACCTCATCCGGACGGCGCTCGATCCGACGATGCCCTGCTCACTGTGGGTGTTCGAGGAGAATCCGCGCGCGCAGGCCTTCTATCGAAGGCACGGTTTCGAGCTCGACGGCACCCGCCGGACCGAAGCATTCACATCTGCCATGGAGGTGCGAATGGTGCGATCGCCGGACGGCTCGCACCAATGACTCTGCTCAGCAGCCCTTGGCCTCTCACCCCGCATCGGCCGCTCGGCGCGCGATAGGGTGCTGACCATGACCTCCACCGAGCAATCCGGGTACGTCACCACCGTCGACGGCGTGCTACAGATCACCATCGCGACCGCCGCCAATGGCACCTCCATGGATTTCGCCGGCATCAACGCGGGCACGGCGGCATTGCGGACGCTCGGTTCCGAGATCGGCGCGGTGCTGTTGACCGGTTCCGGCGCGAACTTCTGCGCGGGCGGCAATGTGCGCGGCTTCGCCGCTGCCGATGATCGCGCCACCCATATCCATGGTCTCGCAACGGATCTGCACCATTTCGTGCGCGCGCTCGACGCGACCGCGGTTCCGGTGGTGGCCGGCGTCCAGGGCTGGGCAGCGGGCGCCGGGATGAGCCTGGTCTGCCTCGCCGACATCGCCATCGGCGGCCCGAGCACCAAGCTGCGCCCCGCCTACCCCGGGATCGGGCTGAGCCCGGACGGCGGCATGTCATGGACGCTGCCGCGCATCGTCGGCGCGGGGCGGGCACGCGAAATCCTGCTCACCGACGCCGTTCTGGACGCCGATGAGGCGGTGCGACTCGGCATCCTGAGTCGCCTGGTCGCCGACGATGACGTCCGCGCCGAGGCGCTGAACTTGGCCCGAACCTTCACCGCCGGACCACAATCCACCTATGCGAGCATCAAATCGCTACTGGCGCAATCTAATTCGTCCACACTTAGCGATCAGCTCGACCACGAGCGCGACTCGATCGCCGCCGCTGTGAACAGCCCCGCCGGGCAGGAGGGCGTCAACGCCTTCGTAGACAAGCGCAAGCCCGACTACAGCTAGGGCGTATTCGTCAGTGGGCGGCGCGTCGAATCAGCTGTGGCGCAGTTGAACTACAAACTTCGCTACGGCGTCGGTGAAGGAGTCGTTGTCGTCACCGGCGGCCGTATGCGCCGCGCCACCGATCTCGACGAGCTGGGCGTGCGGCACCAGTTCCAGGAACGAGGCCGCGCCCTCGGCACTTACCACATCTGATTTCATGCCGCGCATCAGCAGCACGGGGATCGTGAGGGCGCGCGCGGCGGTTTCCATCTGATCGGTCATCTCGGTCGGGTCCTCGACGCGATTCGAGAGCATGTCGGGATCCCAGTGCCAGTACCAGCGGCCGTCGCGCTCGCGCAGATTCCGCCGCAGCCCTTCGGAACTCTTGGGGCGCGGCCGGTGCGGCATATATTCGGCGACCGCGTCGGCGGCCTCGTCGACGCTGTCGAAACCGTCGCGATGCTTGCCGAGGAAGTCGATCACCCGGGCGACGCCGTCGTGTTCGGGGCGGGTGACGATATCGACCAGCACCAGCGCGCGGATCGCCTCGCCACCCGGCACCGCAGTGGTGAGTAACCCGGTGATTCCGCCCATACTGGCACCGACGACGACGGCGGGGGCGCCCAATTGCGCCAGCACGGCCACCAGGTCCGCGACCATGGTCGGGTGTCGATAGTCGCTGTCGGGCGCCCACTGGCTGTCGCCATGTCCGCGCGCGTCCAGGGTGACCACCCGCATGCCGGCGGCGGCCAGCTTCGCACCCGTCTGCTTCCAGGAGTGCCTCGTCTGCCCGCCACCGTGCAGGAACAGGACGAGCGGGCCGTCGATCGAGCCGAACTGGTCGGCGGCCAACTCGATCCCACCCGATCCGCGCAGCCGAAGACGGACCGGATCGAGAAGATTGTTCGCATTACTCACGATCTGAGGATCGCACACCACCGCGGACGGGCCGCGCGAGCCTGGGTCGGTGAGACTTTCAGCAGGACAGCTTGAGGGTGAGAACCACGCAGGAGATTTGGGCATCCACCGAGGCTGAGATGGTGGAAGAGCCGGTGGAGGTGAACTCCTCGGCGACCGGGGCCGAGGTGGCGGTGCTCGCCTGGGTGTCGGTGGCGGGCTCGAGCTTCAGCGGCGCCGCACCGGCCGCGGCGGTACCGCCTGCTAGCGCCGCGCAGAGAGCTAGCGTGGCGGTGGCGACGCGCAGAGCGCCGCGAACTGTGCTGTTGTACATCGTGCTCCTCATGTGATTATTTTCTAACGGGTCGAGCGTTCATGGCAGACGCCAATCCACCGGTTCGGCGCCGAACTCGTCGAGCAGTTCATTCACCCGGGAGAACGGGCGGGAACCGAAGAAGCCGCGCGAAGCGGACAGCGGGGACGGGTGCACGGACTCAATGTAGGGCACCTCGGCCTCGGCCAGCGTCGGCTTCAGTGTCGCCGCGTCCCGACCCCACAGGATCGCCACCAGCGGCTCGTCGCGCGCGACCAGCGCGCGAATGGCCTGTTCGGTCACCACCTCCCAACCCTTGCCGCGATGCGAGGCGGGCTGGCCCGGCGACACCGTCAGCACTCGGTTGAGCATCAGCACACCCTGATCCGACCAGGGGCTCAGGTCACCACAGGACGGTGTGGGATGGCCGAGGTCCTTGCCATACTCGGCGAAGATATTGGCCAGGCTGCGCGGCACCGGCGAAACATCGGGCGCGACAGAGAAACTCAGTCCCATCGCGTGCCCGGGGGTCGGGTATGGATCCTGACCGACAACCAGCACCCGCACCGCGTCGAACGGACGCTGGAAGGCGCGCAGCACGTTCTCGCCCGCCGGTAGATAGCCACGGCCCGCGGCGTTTTCGGCGCGCAGGAATTCACCCATGGCGGAGATCTGTTCCGCCACCGGCTCGAGAGCCTTCGCCCAACCCGGATCCATGATCTCCGTCAGTGGTTTCGCGCCCATGACCGGACAACCTAGCCGGTCTCGGGGCCGGGCGCAGCGTCCGCCCCACCGAACGAATCCCAGCCTCCATTGCCCGGCCGCCGAACACCGTCAACCGTGACGCCGTGACCTGCCAGCACCCGGCCGATCGGCACCCAGCCCGCGGGCACATCCTGCTCCCGCGGCCAGGTCGCGGCGAAGGCGTGATCCTCCCCGCCGGTCAGAATCCAGTGCGCCGCGTCGGCATCCAGACGTTGAGCGATCGACTCCAGCGCCCGGTCGCGCAGCGCCGCCGAGTTCAGATCGACCGCGACCCTGGACGCCTGGGCGATGTGCCCCAGATCGGCGAGCAACCCGTCCGATACATCGGTGAGCGCAGTGGGCACCGCCTCGGTCCCTGGCACCGCGGCAGAGCCGATGATGCCCTCCGACCCGAACACCGCGGCGCCCCGAGCCTGCGGCGCCACATCGTGGCGCGCGCCGAGCACCCCGTCGTCCGGTAGCACGTCGCGGCGCCGATCGTGCGCACCGGCGCGTGAGTCGCGCGCCCTGGTAGCGGCGTCGGACAGCGCGTCCAGCACCGCCCAGTACGGCGGCTGCGGAACCCGGTGGGCGGCAAGCACATCGGCGAAAGTCTCGGCAGTCGAATCGACGCCGGCGGTCAATGCGGCAAGGCCCGCCGCGGACCAGCCAAGGCGGCCCGCTACCGCGACCGTATCCCCCACGCGCGCACCGGCTCTGGTGATCGGCGCCCGGCCGCGCAGATCACCGAGGGCCGTGACCGAGATGACGATCTCCGGACTGCGAACCAGATCCCCGCCCGCGATGGAGCCACCGGCCCGCCTCGCCTCGGCCCACATCCCATCGGTGAGCTCGTCGATCACCTCGATCGGAGTATCGGCCGGGCAGCCGAGCGCCACCACGAACGCGGTCGGCACCGCACCCATCGCGACCACATCGGCCGCGTTTTGCGCGATCGCCTTCCGCCCGATGTCGTGCGGACTCGACCAGTCGAGCCGGAAATGCCGACCCTGCACCAGCATGTCGGTGGTCACGGCGAACCGACCGTCCGGCGCTGCCACCAGCGCCGCATCGTCACCGGGTCCGAGCAAAACCCCGCGCTCCTGCACCCGACCCGCGTTGATCCGCGCGATCAGTGCAAACTCCCCCAGCTCACGCACCGTCCGCGGCCCCGTGCTCTTGCTGATGACCCGGTCCTTCCCGACGTCCTGCTGGCTGGAATGGCCACGACGGTACTCTTTCCAGGGCAATCGAGTACTACTGGGCCGGTGCGTAGCACCCGCGGTGGACAGACCCGCGGCACGCCGACCAGCGCAAACCCGAACAGGAAGGACCGGTGAGCATGGCGGCGGATTCGTCGAAGCCCGATTCGTCGAAGCCCGATTCGTCGAGGGCCGATTCGTCGAGGGCCGATGCCGAGAAAGGCACGGCCGAACAGGCCGGAGCGACCGCCGCACCGGACACCGCGCCGAGCACCGGGACAGCTCCTGCGGGGACCACGGCATCGGACGCCGAAGCGTCGGTCCCGGCCGACGCCGACAGTGGAAGCGCCGCTGCGAGCGAAGCAGCATCGGACGCCGAGCCTGCCGCGGACGCCGAAGATGCGGCGACCACCGGCGACGCCACGCAAAACGCCGACGACGCGGCAAAGGGCGACGGCGCGGCATCCGACAGTGCGGGCTCCGAGTCGTCTCCTCAGACCCGCGCCTACCCGCCCACACTCATCGCCACCGCGGTCGCACTACCCGTCGTGCTGATCGTCGCCGTCCTGGTGGCCGCGATCCTCGCACGCAAGGCCCCGACCGAGCGCGAGCCACTCGTGCTCGGCCCGGTCCCCGCGCCCGCCGCGGACGGCCCCGCCTGCACCACCCTGCTCCCGGCCCTGCCCGTCGAACTAGGCGACTACACCAAATCCCAACTCGTAGAACCCTCCCCGCCCGCCACCCGCGCCTGGCAACACCAAGACGGCGGCGACCCCATCGTGCTGCGCTGCGGCCTGGACCGCCCGTTGGAATTCAACCGCGCCTCGGCACTACAGATCGTCGACGGCGTCCAGTGGTTCGAGGCCCGCGACCCCGCCGCCAAGGCAGGCACCTGGTTCGCCGTCGACCGCGAGACCTACATCGCCCTGACCGTGCCCGACGGCTCGGGTCCGACTCCCCTGCAAGCAGTTTCGGACACGATCACCGCCAACCTCCCCGAAAAAGCCATCGACCCCGGCCCACTGCCCAATTGATCGACCTGTCCGAGCTTCCGGCTCAATACGAGTACGCGGTTGTCACTCGCGCGGCAGCGGGCTGAGCACCGCGGTGCCGGAGGTCAGGTCGGTATCGAAGCCACCCGGCGCACCGTCGCCCGGATTGTCCCGATGAATCAGCGTCGACTGCTGTTGTTCGAACTTATGGTGCCGCCCCGCCGTGAACACCACGTCGAACTGTTCGGAGCCGACCGCCGAGATCGGACGACCGTCGCGCCGCATCCACGGCACGCGCGAGCCTGATTTTGCCTACCGCAGGCCGGTACCTCTGACCAGCGCCGTCTCGATCAGCGTCGACACCAGACTCGCGTAGCCGATACCGGTGGCCTCCCACATGCGCGGGTACATCGAGATCGAGGTGAAGCCGGGCATCGTGTTGATTTCGTTGATCACCGGGCCGTCGGCGGTGACGAAGAAGTCGACGCGGGCCAGGCCCTGGCAGTCGAGGGCGCGGAAGGCCCGGACCGCGAGTTCCCTGACGCTGTCGGAGAGTTCGTCGTCCAGCTTGGCCGGTACGTCGAATTCGCAGACATCGTCGAGGTATTTGGTGTCGAAGTCGTAGAACTCGGGTGCGGTGGCATCGGCTTCCGGCATCCGGATTTCGGCGACCACGCTGGCCTCGACCCGACCATCCGGGAATTCCAGTACGCCGCACTCGACTTCGCGTCCAGCAATGCCCGCCTCCACGATCACCTTCGGATCGTGTTCGCGCGCCGTCGCGATGGCCGCGTCCAACTCGCTCCAGTCGGTGATCTTGGTGATGCCGATCGAGGAGCCGCCGCGCGCCGGTTTCACGAATGCGGGCAACCCGAGCCGCGCCCGGTCCTCCTCGCTCACCGTGGCCGTCCCCGGCCGCAGCACCACCTGGCTGCCGATCGGCAGGCCCTCGGCGGCGAGCAGTTTCTTGGTGAATTCCTTGTCCATGCCCGCCGCGCTGGCCAGCACACCAGGCCCGACGTACGGGATGCCGGTCAGCTCGAGCAGGCCCTGTAACGTGCCGTCCTCGCCGAACGGTCCGTGCAGGATCGGGAACACCACATCGACCGAACCCAATGCCGCACTCGGGTCGTCGAGTGCGACCAGCGCGCCGGAGCGGCCCGGGTCTGCGGCCAGGGTCAGTGCGGTGCCGCTGCCGTCCACCGACGGCAGCGCGGCGTTGCCTTGGAATCCCAGTGCCGCGATGTCGGAGCTGCCGAGCACCCAGCTGCCCTCGATGGTGATGCCGATCGGCACCGCCTCGTACTTTTCCGGATCCAGGTTGCGCAGTACGCTGCCGGCCGACACACAGGACACGGCGTGCTCGTTACTGCGCCCGCCGAACACCACGGCCACCCTGATCCGGTTCATCATGCTCCGAACCGTACCCGTTTCGGCGGCCGTTCCAACCTCGTACCCGGACGCCTTCAAGGTCAGCGCCGCGCCGCGGTTACTCCGGCTTGATCCTGCGGCCGAGCAGGGTACCGACCGCCTCGCTCACCGAGACGCCCTCATGACACACCTGGTGCACCCCGTTGGTCAGCGGCATCTCCACGTCGTGCGCGGCCGCGAGCGCACGCACCGATGTGCACGACTTCACACCCTCGGCGACCTGGCCATGAGTCGCTTCCTGGGCGGCCTCCATCGACCCGCCCGCACCGAGCACGTACCCGAACGACCGGTTGCGCGACAGCGGCGAGGTGCACGTCGCCACCAGGTCACCGACACCGGCCAGTCCGGCAAGGGTGACGGGTTCGGCGCCGAGCGCGACCCCGAGTCGGATGATCTCGGCCAGGCCGCGGGTGATCAGGCTGGCGATCGAGTTGTCGCCCAAACCCATTCCCGAGGCGATCCCGCAGGCGAGCGCGATCACGTTCTTACACGCGCCGCCGATCTCGCAGCCGATCACGTCGGTGTTGGTATAGGGGCGGAAATAGCCGGTCGCGCTGGCCTGCTGCACCGCGATCGCGCGGGCGGCGTCGGTGCAGGCGATCACGGTGGCCGCAGGCTGGCCTGCGGCGATCTCCTTGGCCAGGTTCGGACCCGACAGCACGGCGATCCGGCTCTCCTCGGCCCCGGTGACCTGACCGATCACCTGGCTCATCCGCAACAGCGTGCCGGTTTCGATGCCCTTGGCCAGACTCAGCAGCGTGGCGTCGTGGTCGGAGCGCGCCGTGCCGATCGCGGCGTTCCACTTTTCGAGATTTCCACGCAGGGATTGGGAAGGCACCGCGAGCACCACGATCTCGGCGCCGTCGAGAGCCCGCTCGTGATCATGGGTGGCCGCGACCGTGGGCAGTTGCACGTCGGGCAGGTAGAACGGATTGCGATGTTCGGTCGCCAACGCCTCGGCCACCTCGGGTCGCCTGGCCCAGATCGTGACGTCGGTTCCCGCTTCCGCCAACACCTTCGCGAACGCGGTCCCCCATGATCCCGCACCCAGTACTGCCGCCCTCGTCATCAGCCCAATATGCCATGTAAGGATTGGACGCATGCGTCAGCACTCCGTGCACGCCGTGATCGCGGTGAAGAGTCTCGACCGGGCCAAGAGTCGCCTGGCCGACCGGCTGCGCCCCGAGCACCGGGCACGGCTGGTGCTTGCCATGCTTGCCGATACTGTGACCGCCGCCGCGGCGGCGCCGCAGATCGTATCGATCACCGTGGTGACTCCGGATCCGGTGGTCTCGGAACTGGCGTATACGCTCGGCGCCGCCGTGCATCCCGAACCCCGCCACGATGGGGTGGATCCCGCGGATCCGGACGGGCTGAACACCGCGCTGACCGACGCCGCGTCCGCCCTGCGGCGGCGGCACGGCCCGGTGGAGCTACTGGCCCTACAGGCAGATCTGCCCGCGCTGCGCCCCGAAGAACTCTCGGACATGCTGGCCACCGCACCGCTCGGCCTGCGCTCGGTCATCGTCGACCACGCCGGCAGCGGCACCGCCGCGCTACTTGTCCGCGACACCTTCGCCGCCCTGGATCCGCGATTCGGGCCCGGCTCGGCGCGCAGGCATATGGCCTCGGGCGCGGTCGATCTCACCGGCGACTGGCCGGGTTTACGGCTGGATGTCGACACCGCTGCCGATCTGGACTGTGCCGTCGCGCTCGGCGCCGGGGACGCAACTCGTGCTGTCCTGCACGACATAGGCTGGCCGGGCCGCGTTCACGAGCACGTACCGCACGTGTGCTAGATAGTCGCCACACTGGGCGTGATACTTACCCAATCGCGATGTCCGCCTGCCCACGGTCGGCTTTTGTAGGGGATGATCGTTGACGTGAGCGATACGGAAACTGTCAAGCAGCAGCAGCTGCTTCCCATGGCACCACCCGCCGCGACACCTCCCGCCGAGGAGTCGACGGCGCAGTGGCTGCCACGTGATCGCTACCTGAATCGCGAACTGAGCTGGCTCGACTTCAACGCCAGGGTGCTCGCCCTCGCCGAGGATGAGTCACTGCCGTTGCTGGAACGCGCAAAGTTCTTGGCGATCTTCGCGTCGAATCTCGACGAGTTCTATATGGTTCGCGTCGCCGGTCTCAAACGCCGCGCCGAGACCGGACTTTCCGTGCGCTCCGCGGACGGGCGCTCGCCCACCGAGCAGCTGACGATGATCGCGGCCCGCGCCCAGGAGATTGCCGACCGGCATGCTCGGGTTTTCCTCGATTCCGTGCTGCCCGCGCTGACCGCCGAGGGCATCGCCATCATCGACTGGGCCGATCTGGACGATGATGAGCGCCAGCGGCTTTCGGGACATTTCCAGGATCAGGTCTTCCCGGTGCTCACCCCGCTGGCGGTGGATCCGGCCCACCCGTTCCCCTACATCAGCGGCCTGAGTCTCAACCTCGCGGTGACGGTGAAGGATTCCGCCACCGGCGGCGAACACTTCGCCAGGGTGAAGGTGCCCGACAACGTCGACCGTTTCGTCCGGGTGCGGCGCACCGACTCCGGTTCCTCGATCGCGGCGTTCCTGCCGATGGAGGAGCTGATTGCCGCGCACCTCGATCTGCTGTTCCCCGGTATGAAAGTGGTCGAGCACCACGCGTTCCGGATCACCCGCAACGCCGACTTCGAGGTCGACGAGGACCGCGACGAGGATCTGCTACAGGCCCTGGAGCGCGAACTCGCGCGCCGGCGCTTCGGTTCGCCGGTGCGACTCGAGGTCTCCGACGATATGACCGAGCACATGCTCGATCTGCTGTTGCGGGAGCTCGAGGTCGACGCGGACGATGTCATCCAGGTGCCCGGCCTCCTCGACCTGTCCTGCCTGTGGCAGGTGTACGGCGTCGATCGGCCCAACCTCAAGGACCCACCGTATGTCCCCGCCACGCCCGCGGCGTTCGGCGAGCGCGAGACCCCGCGCAATGTTTTCGCTGCGCTGCGCGAGGGCGACGTGCTGGTGCACCACCCCTACGACTCGTTCTCCACCAGCGTGCAGCGCTTCATCGAGCAGGCCGCGGCCGACCCGCAGGTGCTTGCCATCAAGCAGACCCTGTACCGCACCTCCGGTGACTCCCCGATCGTGAACGCGCTCATCGACGCCGCGGAGGCGGGCAAGCAGGTCGTCGCGCTGGTCGAGATCAAGGCACGCTTCGACGAGCAGGCCAACATCAAATGGGCCCGCGCGCTGGAACAGGCCGGGGTGCATGTGGTGTACGGCCTCATCGGCCTCAAGACGCACTGCAAGACCTGCCTGGTGGTGCGGCGCGAAGGCGCGACCATCCGCCGCTACTGCCACATCGGCACCGGTAACTACAACCCGAAGACAGCGCGGCTCTACGAGGACATCGGATTGCTCACCGCCGCACCGGAAATCGGCGCCGATCTGACCGACCTGTTCAATTCGCTGACCGGTTACTCGCGAAAAGCCAACTACCGCAACCTACTCGTTGCGCCGCACGGGGTTCGCGCCGGAATTATCGAACGGATCCAGCGCGAGACCGAGTTGGCGCAACAGGGTGTCCCGGCGCGAATCCGGTTGAAGGCCAATGCGATCGTCGACGAACAGGTCATCGACGCGCTCTACCGCGCCTCGCAGGCCGGGGTTCCGGTGCAGATCGTGGTGCGCAGCATCTGCGGATTGCGGCCGGGCGTGCCCGGCATGAGCGAGAACATCGAGGTGCGTTCGATTCTCGGTCGGTTCCTGGAACATTCGCGGATCATGCACTTCCAGGCTCAGGATCAGTACTGGATCGGCAGCGCCGATATGATGCATCGCAACCTCGACCGGCGCGTGGAAGTGATGGCGCAAGTGAAGGATCCGCGCCTCACTGAACAATTGGGCGTGGTCTTCGACTCCGCGCTGCATCCGATGACGCGCTGCTGGGTACTCCAGGCCGACGGAAGCTGGCATGCCTGGCCGGAGCAGACGGGCACCGACGGCGAACAAGTGCGTGACCACCAAGTATTCCTCATGCGACTGCGGAGACCGGATCAGCCGTGACTGGTGCGACGGGGTACGAGATGGACGGGGGCCCGTTCTGGGATCCCCGAGTGACAGCGAACATTCACGCCGCGGGCGCGGTGCTGTGGCGCAAGTCGCCCGAGGATTCGGGCGTCATCGAGATCGCCGTGGTGCATCGCCCCAAGTACCAGGATTGGTCCCTACCCAAGGGCAAACTCGACCCCGGGGAAACACCGGTCCTCGCCGCGGTCCGCGAGGTGCGGGAGGAGACCGGCCTGCATTGCCGGCTCGGCCGCTACCTCGGCCACGTGACGTATCCGATTCCGGGACACCGGAAGCTGAAGCGGGTCGACTACTGGGCGGCCGAGGCGGCGGGCGGTGAATTCACCGCCAATTCCGAGGTCGATCGGCTGAGCTGGTACCCGCTGGACCGGGTGATGGAGCAATTGTCCTACCCCATGGACCGGCAGGTGCTGCGCGCGTTCACCCGCCTGCCCGCCGACACCGACACACTGCTGCTGATGCGGCACGCGAAAGCGGGCCGCCGCGACCGATTCCATGGCCCGGATGACGAGCGCCCACTGGAGCGGGCCGGACAGGCCCAGGCGCAGGCGCTGGTGCCGAATCTGTTGGCGTTCGGCGCATCCGAGATCTTTTCGGCGCCACCATTGCGTTGCGTGCAGACCGTCCAGCCGTTGGCCGAGAAACTCGGCACCGACATCGTCCTCGAACCGCTGTTCTCCGAAAGCGGTTATGCCGCAGCGCCCGACGCCGCCCGCGAGCGCGCCCGCGAACTCGTGTCCGATCGCGCGGTGCGGGTGTTGTGCAGTCAGGGCAAGGTAATTCCCGATCTGCTCAACTGGTGGGCCGAACGCGACGGCATTACTCTGCCGTCCGCGCGCAATCGCAAGGGCAGTGTGTGGGTGCTGTCCTTCGCGGCCGGAAATCTGGTCGCCGCCGACCATCTCGACCGCTCACTCTCGGACGCCATTGTGAAGTCCTGACGGCCGGTACGCACACAGCGCCGAAATCCAACGCAGAGCTCGAAACGGCCCCGGGGCGAACCCCGGGGCCGTTTCGAGCCGGTAGGAGAGGTGATTGCGGCGTCAAGGCCGAATCACCGGGCGACGCAGCGTCACCACCGACGCCGGACCTCAGCGTCAGCGAGTGCGACGGGCCGGAGCCTTCTTGGCAGCGGACTTCTTGGCGGGAGCCTTCTTCGCGGCCGTGGTCTTCTTGGCCGCGGTAGTCTTCTTGGCCGCCGTGGTCTTCTTGGCCGCGGCCTTCTTGGCAGGGGCCTTCTTGGCCGCTGCGGCCTTGGCAGGAGCCTTCTTGGCCGCCGTCGTCTTGCGGGCAGTGGTCTTTGCCGGTGCCTTCTTGGCAGCCTTCTTCACCGTCGTCTTGGCAGGCGCCTTGGTGGCGGTGGCCTTCTTGGCCGCCGTCTTCTTCGCCGCCGCCTTCTTGGCCGCCGCCTTCGTCGCCGCCACCGGCGCATTCGCGCCGCGCTTGACGGCGGGACCGCTTGCAGTGAGTTTCTGCTTCCCCGCGATCACTGCCTTGAATTGAGCACCCGGACGGAACGCAGGCACCGAAGTGGGCTTCACCTTGACGGTTTCGCCGGTGCGCGGGTTCCGCGCCACGCGAGCCGCACGCTTACGCTGTTCGAACACACCGAATCCGGTGATTGTGACGCTCTGACCCTTGTGCACCGCTCGCACGATGGTGTCGACCACGTGCTCGACTGCCGCGGTGGCCGTGCGCCTGTCCGTACCCAACTTTTCGGTCAGAACGTCGATCAGTTCCGCCTTGTTCATTGAATCCTCCGCAGACTAATGGCCCGTCGTCGGACCGACTAAGTACCACGGTAAACCCACTTTGGGCAAGAGTCTATGTGCCACGCCAAAATTCATGTGGTTTAGCACACGTCCAGCTACCACCCCAAGGGGTGCTCAGCTATCGACCCGAGGTGATTACGCTTGCGAAATGCGTGCCGGAAGCGTGGCGGGTTTCCAAGTTGGCCTTGCTTTTTCGAACTCGCCGATGGCATCGCTACGCCTCAGGGTGAGCCCGATGTCGTCCAATCCTTCCAACAGACGCCACCTGGTGTAGTCATCAATATCGAACGGCAACACGACGGTTCCGGCCGTCACCGTGCGTGCTTCGAGGTCCACAAACAATTCCAGGCCGGGCTGTTCCTCGAGAAGCTTCCAGAGCATTTCGACATCGTTCTGTGACATCTGAGCGGCCAGTAGCCCGCCCTTGCCGGCATTGCCGCGGAAGATGTCGCCGAAGCGCGACGAGATGACTACACGAAAGCCGTAGTCCGACAGGGCCCATACGGCATGCTCACGTGAGGATCCGGTACCGAAATCCGGACCGGCCACCAGCACGGTGCCCCGGTCGTAGGGCTCGGTGTTCAGAATGAAGTCCGGATGTGATCGCCACGCTGCGAACAGTCCGTCCTCGAATCCCGTGCGCGTCACGCGCTTCAGGTACACCGCCGGAATGATCTGATCGGTGTCGACATTGGATCGACGGAACGGGACGCCGATCCCCTTGTGCACGGTGAAGGCTTCCATTACTTGATTCTCCTGGGTCGGTAGACGAGTTGGGCGGGGAACGGGATTGATCCGAGCGCGGGCGGCGGACTCGGCACACCCTGTTCGGGATCTCCCCGGCGGCAGATCAGTTCAGATCAGCGGGGGCCGAGAGGGTGCCACGGACCGCCGTAGCGGCCGCTACGAGCGGGGAAACCAGGTGTGTGCGGCCACCTTTGCCCTGCCTGCCCTCGAAGTTGCGGTTCGAGGTCGAGGCACAGCGCTGACCGGGCTCCAGCTGATCGGGATTCATTCCCAAGCACATAGAGCAACCGGCTTGCCGCCATTCGGCGCCGGCGGCGGTGAAAATCTCGCCCAGTCCTTCTTTATCCGCCTGTGCGCGCACTCGCATCGAGCCCGGTACAACCAACATTCGCACGCCGTCGGCGACCTTACGTCCCTTCAAAATCCCGGCCACCGCACGCAAATCCTCGATGCGTCCGTTGGTGCACGAGCCGACGAATACGGTGTCGATCGCCACGTCCCTAAGTGGAGTTCCCGGCTCCAAATCCATGTATCGCAGCGCTTTCTCCGCAGACTCGCGCGCCGTCTCATCGGAAATCCGCGTCGGGTCGGGCACCGCGTCCCCCAGCGGCACACCCTGTCCCGGGTTGGTGCCCCAGGTGACGAACGGTGTCAGCGCATTCGCGTCGATGTGCACCTCGGCGTCGAAAACCGCGCCCTTGTCGGTCTTCAGCGCCTCCCAGGCGGCCACTGCGGCATCCCAGTCGGCTCCCTGCGGCGCGTGCGGGCGGCCCTTCAGGAATTCATAGGTTGTTTCGTCCGGCGCGATCATGCCCGCCCTGGCGCCCGCCTCGATGGACATGTTGCAGATGGTCATTCGCGCTTCCATCGACATGGCGCGGATCGCCTCGCCGCGATACTCGAGCACGTAGCCCTGACCGCCGCCGGTGCCGATCTTGGCAATGACGGCGAGGATCAAGTCCTTACTCGTGACACCGGGCGGCAATTGGCCGTCCACGGTGATGGCCATCGTCTTGAACGGACGCAGCGAGAGTGTCTGGGTGGCAAGGACGTGCTCCACCTCGCTGGTCCCGATGCCCATCGCCAGGGCGCCGAACGCGCCGTGGGTGGAGGTGTGGCTATCGCCGCACACCACCGTGGTGCCCGGCTGGGTGAGGCCGAGCTGCGGTCCGACCACGTGCACGATGCCCTGATCGAGATCGCCCATCGGATGCAGTCGCACACCGAACTCCGCACAATTGCCTCGCAGCGTTTCCACCTGGGTGCGCGAAATCGGGTCTGCGATCGGCTTATCGATATCGATCGTCGGGACGTTGTGGTCCTCGGTCGCGATGGTCAGGTCGGGACGACGCACCGGCCGGCCCGCCGCGCGCAGCCCGTCGAAGGCCTGCGGGCTGGTCACTTCGTGCACGAGATGGAGATCGATGTAGATCAGATCCGGCTCCCGCGAGGCGCCTTCGCCCTCGCCGCGAACGACGACGTGTTGCTCCCACACCTTCTCGGCCAGCGTGCGTGCGCGGTCGGCCATTATCGATCACCCTTTCCGATGAGCATCCGGTCCACACGCTCGGGCTGAGAGCGCGCTGCCGGCTGCACAAGTTTTGCGGACAGTGGCGCCACCGAAGGATCGGGGGCGGCCAATGTTGGATCACTCAACATTGGCAATCTCACTATCCGAGACGCTAGTATCGTTCTATGAGACAGCATAGCGGTATCGGCGTCCTCGACAAAGCGGTGTCGGTCCTATATGCCGTCGCGGAGCATCCCTGTGGTCTCAACGAACTGTGCACCCGCACCGGCCTGCCGCGAGCCACCGCGCACCGCCTCGCCGTCGGACTCGAGTTACACCGGCTGTTGGCCCGTGACAACAACGGCCTGTGGCGGCCCGGCCCGGCCCTGGCCGAGCTCGCCACCGGCGCCACCGATCCGCTGCACGAGGCCGCGGCGGTAATTCTGCCCCGGCTGCGCGAGGTCACCGGCGAGAGCGTCCAGATCTACTGCCGCGACGGCGATGCCAGGATCTGTGTGGCCGCCCTGGAGCCCACCGTCGGCCTGCGCGACACCGTCCCGATCGGCGCCCGGCTGCCGCTCACCGCGGGCTCGGCGGCCAAGGTACTGCTCGCCTGGGCCGATCCGGAACTGCAGCGCACCATCCTGGCCGACGCGGTGTTCGGCGAGCGCGTGCTGGCCGAGGTGCGCAGGCGCGGCTGGGCACAGAGCGTCGCCGAACGCGAGAGCGGCGTGGCCAGCATCTCCGCACCCGTGCGCGACGCGGCGGGCAATGTGATCGCCGCGGTGTCGGTGTCGGGACCGATCGATCGCATGGGTCGGCGACCGGGCGCGCGCTGGGCGGCCGACCTGGTCGCCGCGGCCGAAGCGCTGCACAAGCGCCTGTAACACGTTCTAGTCACAACACCTAAGGTAGGCGCATGGGAGTAAACCAACGGGCACAGATCGTCATGTCCGACACCGAGATCACCGACTTCTTGGAGCGCAGCCGCATCGCGACCCTGGCCACCATCGGCCCCAAGGGCACGCCACACCTGACCGCCATGTGGTACGCGCTGATCGATGGCGAGCTAGAGCCCGATGCGTCGGGTCGCAAGCTGCCCGAACTGTGGTTCGAAACCAAGGCGAAATCGCAGAAGGCGGTCAACCTGCGCCGCGACCCGCGCATCACCTGCATGGTCGAGGCAGGCCAGACCTACGACACCCTGCGCGGCGTCTCCATCGAAGGCCACGCCGAGATCATCGACGATCCGGAAAAGCTCTACACCGTCGGCGTGAGCGTCTGGGAGCGCTACACCGGACCCTACAGCGAAGAAGTGCGCCCCTTCGTGGAACAGATGCTGCACAAGCGCGTAGCGATCCGCGTGGTGCCCGATCGGGTGCGCAGCTGGGACCACCGCAAGCTCGGCCTGCCCGGGCAGCCGCTCGGCGGTACCACGGCCAACGCGCTGGACGCAACCGCGCCCGCCCGACGGTAGGGTTCAACCTGCGTGGCGAAATCCGCCTGACAGGGCGGCGCGGGCGCGTTAGCGTCGAAACGTTCGACACGAATCGGCCGCGCAGCGCCGTCCGAACGGACGAGGTGCTCGGCCGCGACGACGAGGAGCAGTCGATGGCGGAACCGGATAGTTCCAATGGCAGTAGTGCCGAAGAGGTGAAGCGCAAGTTCAAGGAGGCGCTGGACCGCAAGAACCAGCAGTCCGCCAAGGCGTCCGATCACCTGGACGGACGGTCCAAGGCATCGTCGGCGCAGGGCAACGCCAGCCACAAGCGCGAGTTCCGGCGCAAGAGCGGATAAACCTGCCGACACGAGCAAGGCCCTCCAGACACATGACTGGAGGGCCTTAGCTTATGTCTGGAGAGAGCTTATGTCTGGAGTGCCCTTGCCCGCCTGAACGACATTGCGCAGAACCACAAGCCCAGGCGGATCTGAGCCGTCCGCAATGGATGGGTTCCCGTGCAGCCCTCCAGATCGGTTCCGGTGTGCGGCGCTCCGGATCTGGACCGGCGCGCAGCCCGCAGGCCCTGGTGCCGTGCGCAATCCCCAGGCCCTGGTGCCGACGTGCAGTCCGCAGGCCTTGGTGACGTGCAGTCCGCAGGCCCTGGTGGCGGCGTGCAGCCCTCCGGACTCGGTGCCAGTGCCCGGACTCGGTGCCCGTGCTCAGACCACCGCACAACAGGATGCCGGGGCGAAGCCTCCGGCCGGGGGCGCAGCCCGCCGCAGGGGCGTGGGGGTCGCACCCCCACGAAACAATGCGAAAACGAGAAAGGCCCACGCTCTCCATGAGCATGGGCCCTGCACGAGTTGTAGCCCCGACGGGATTCGAACCCGCGCTACCGCCTTGAGAGGGCGGCGTCCTAGGCCGCTAGACGACGGGGCCAGGACTGATCTTCCACTTGCGTGGTGACCATCCGGTGATCTTTCGATCGTTGGAAGCTCGGCTAGCTTAACCGGCCATAGCTCGGCGACCAAATCGCCGGTTGCTGTTGATCTTTCGGCCGCGAACCGAGGTCGACAACAATCTCCGCTGGGGTACCAGGACTCGAACCTAGAACGGCTGAACCAGAATCAGCTGTGTTGCCAATTACACCATACCCCAATGCACCGGGCGCTCGACCTCGTGTCTGGCTGACTCCGAGGCCCTGTTCCTGGCCGAGAAAGAGAGTACCAAACTACGCCCGGTTAACTACAAATCGGCTGGTCAGAAGGGAGTTTTTCGCCTAGACCGAGTCCGCGGCGGTCGTTGCGGTCCATTCCTGAGCCGAACGCAGGCGGTCCAGGGTGACCTCGCGGCCGAGCAGTTCCAGCGACTCGTACAGCGGCGGGCTGATGTGCGAACCCGTCACCGCCACCCGCACCGGCGCGAAGGCTTTGCGCGGCTTGAACCTCAGATCATCGATAAGCGCCGTTTTCAGCGCTTCCTCGATAGCGGCCGCGGTCCACTGTGCGAGCGGTTCCAGCGCGGCAATAGCGGCCCGCAATACCGGTGTGGCGTCGGGACCGAGATTCTTCGCGCCTGCCGCCGGATCGATCGCGAACTCATCGGCGGGCGCGAACAGGAATCGCAACAGATCCCATGCGTCGCCCAACACCACGATCCTGGTCTGCACCAGTTCGGCCGCCGCCGCGAACAACTTCTCGTCGATTTCGGCGCCGATGCGGTTGTGTTCGGTCAGGTACTCGCGCAGTCGGTGGGTGAAATCACAAGGCTCCAGCAATCGGATGTGTTCGGCATTGAGCGCATCCGCCTTCTTCTGGTCGAAACGAGCCGGATTCGAATTAACTTTTGAAATATCGAAGGCGGCAACCATCTCTGCCATAGAGAACACATCGTGATCATCCGCGATGCTCCAGCCGAGTAGCGCGAGGTAATTCAGCAAACCCTCAGGGATTAATCCCCGATCGCGATGTGCGAAGAGATTCGACTCCGGATCACGCTTGGACAACTTCTTGTTACCCTGCCCCGTCACGAACGGCAGATGACCGAACTCCGGGGTGAAGTCCGCGACGCCGATCCGGCGCATTGCCGCATAGAGGGCGAGCTGCCGGGGCGTTGAGGAAAGCACGTCCTCACCGCGCAGCACGTGGGTAATCTTCATCAGCGCATCGTCGACCGGGTTGACCAGCGTGTACAGCGGGTCACCGGTGCCGCGGGTCAGCGCGAAGTCCGGCACCGTGCCCGCCTTGAACGTGGTCTCGCCACGCACCAGGTCGTGCCAGGTGAGGTCCTCGTCGGGCATTCGCAGTCGAATCACCGCGGGCCGTCCGGCAGCCCGATACGCCTCGATCGCCTGTGGCGTCAAATCCCGGTCGAAGTTGTCATAGCCGAGCTTCGGATCACGGCCCGCGGCGCGGTGACGCTCCTCGACTTCCTCTGGCGTGGAAAAGGATTCGTACGCCTCGCCGGCCTCCAGCAATTTCCGCACCACATCGAGATGCAAATCACGTCGCTGCGACTGCCGGTATGGCTCGTATGGTCCGCCGACTTCCGGGCCCTCGTCCCAAGTGAGGCCGAGCCAGCGCAATGCATCCAGAATTGCGCGATAAGACTCTTCGGAATCCCGTGCCGCGTCGGTGTCTTCGATGCGAAAGACGAACTTGCCGCCGGTGTGGCGGGCGTAGGCCCAGTTGAACAGCGCCGTCCGGATCAGACCGACATGCGGTGTCCCGGTGGGTGATGGGCAGAAGCGAACCCGTACTTCAGTCATAGCTCTCCTTTCGATCAGTGTCGTTTCGAGTGACCTGCAAGCAGTCGCTAACGATGTTTGGCGGCAACGGGATTGGTGAGGGTGCCGATGCCCTCGATGGTCACCGACACGTTCTGTCCCGGCTGCATCGGGCCGACGCCCTCCGGGGTTCCGGTGAGGATGACATCGCCGGGCAGCAGCGTCATTACGGCGCTCACCCACTCGATGAGCTTCGGAATATCGTGCAGCAGAAGCGAAGTGCGGCTGCGCTGGCGGACCTCGCCGTCCAGTTCGGTAACGATCTCCAGATCCGATGGGTCCAAGGAGGTTTCGATCCACGGACCGAGCGGGCAGAAGGTGTCGTAGCCCTTGCCCCTGGTCCATTGACCGTCGTGGCGCTGCTGGTCGCGGGCGGTGACATCGTTGGCCGCGGTATAGCCGAGCACCACGTCCAGCGCACGGGCGGCGGGCACGTCCTTGCACGGCCGCCCGATCACCACGGCAAGTTCGCCCTCATAATCGACCTGAGAGGAACTGGGCGGCAGGATGATCGACGCGTTCGGGCCGATGATCGAGGTATTCGGCTTGAGGAAGATCACCGGATCCTCCGGCGCGGGCCCACCCATCTCGGCCGCGTGCGCGGCGTAATTCTTGCCGATGCACACCACCTTGCTCGCCAGGATCGGCGCGAGCAGGCGCACATCGGCCAGTGGCCAACTCCGGTCGGTGAACGTCGGCTTACCGAACGGATGTTCCGCGATCTCTTTGGCGGTGGCGTCGCTTCCTTCCCCTTCGATACTGACGAAAGCGACCCCATCGGGACTGGCAACTCGACCTAGACGCATGACCCGCAGTCTATCGACCAGCTGTCACCCGCCCGAACCCGCGTTGTGTTTGATTTGCCGCGCCTGCGGCACGGCGGGTTCGCGGTACCTCGACCTCACCGGGCGAGAGGGCCCCTGCCCGGAAACCTCCGGTGTGTGACCCGATCCACATCGGGTTCGCGAAATCGCCTTGCCCACCGGGTGTACGGTAGCATCCGACGTTCACTCAGTGGGAACGCTATCCCATAATATGAGATTCAGGGGTGAGGCCGATGGCTACCGCGACACAGATCCACGAGGTCCGACGGTGGTCCATGCTCGGTCTCGGCGTGTTCGCGCAGTGCTCGAGCGCGGTTTTCATCAGCGGCGTGCCGTTCCTGCTACCCGCGCTGACCGCGGGCGGAATGCCGCTGGCCACCGCCGGACTGCTGGTGGCGATGCCCACGGTGGGACTGGTGTGCACATTGATCGCGTGGGGTTATGTCGTCGATCGCATCGGCGAGCGCAAGGTGCTGGTCGGCGGGCCGTTGCTGGTGCTGGCGGCGGGCGTCGCGGCCGCGAGCGCGTCGAACCACATCGTCCTCGGCGCCCTGCTGTTCGTGGGCGGCATGGGCGCGGCCAGCACCAACGGCGCCAGCGGCCGGGTCATCGTGGGCTGGTTCCCGCCGCATCGACGCGGGCTGGCGATGGGGATTCGGCAGACCGCACAGCCACTCGGCGTCGGCATCGGCGCGCTGGCCATCCCCGCCGTCGCTGCGGCACACGGGGTTTCGGCTGCCGTCCTGGTTCCTGCGATCATGGCTGGCGTTGCCGCGCTCGGCTGTCTGATCTGGATCGTCGATCCTCCCCGCCCCGAGGGCAAGGCGGCCGATCGGGCCAACCCCTATCGCGGCGACTCCACGCTGTGGCGCATCCACGCGGTGTCGGTGCTGCTGTGCGTACCTCAGGGAACGGTATGGACTTTCGCGCTGCTGTGGCTGCACCGCGACGTCGGCTGGTCACTGGTGGCCGCCGGCGTCCTGGTCACCGCGACCCAAATCCTGGGCGCCATCGGCAGAATCGGCGCGGGCCACTGGTCGGATCGGGTCGGCAGCCGACTGGCCCCGCTGCGCACCGTCGCCATCGGGGCCGTACTGTCCATGGCCGGTCTGGCCCTGACCGCATGGACGCACTCGTGGTGGGCGGCCATCCCGCTGTTGGTGGCGGCGTCGGTAATTACGGTCGCCGACAACGGACTTGCCTTCACCGCCGTCGCCGAGATCGCTGGTCCCTCCTGGAGCGGCCGCAGTCTCGGCATCCAGAACACCGGCCAGAACCTGACCCAGGCCGCCATCCCACCGGTGTTCGGCGCCCTCATCACCGCGAGCGGGTTTCCCGCGATCTATCTGGCGGCTGCCGTCTTGGCGGTGGCCGCGGTCCCGCTGGTTCCTACTGATCACCGAACCGAGTAACCGTGCCGCCCTGACGAATTCACGCCCGTCCCGATCTCGGAGCGGGCGCGAATTCGTCGGCGATCCGCGTGACGAGTGATTGCTGCCGCGAGCCAGGGCGCGTGATAGAGCCACCGACTACGGCATCCCGCACCCGGACCTTATCGCCGATCTCGTCTGCGGCTCCCTCGGTCACGCCATCGACCGGATCGACGCGGGCTACGCGCCCGACGAGATCGTCCCAGAGACAGTCGCTTTCGTTCACCGAGCCGTCGGGCTCACCGACCGCAATCGGAAGCCCACACCGAAAAAGTAAGGATGAGAACAATGTTCGTGGTCATCAACGATCTCTACGTCACCCCTGAGAATCACGAGGTCTTCGAACGGAACTTCGCGGCAGGCATGCACGCCACCCTGCCCGACGTCCCCGGCCTACTCGCCGCCCGCCTCCTGGCCCCCGCCCAGCCCGACCGCGGCTACCTCTTCGAATTCACCGACGAGACAGCATATTCCGCCTACCTGGAGTCCGACAACTTCCGCGCCGCCCACCAAGACCCGAAGCGCCACGCCCCGATCGACGGCAGCCGCCTACCAGGTCCGCACCGAAGTAACCGGCACGCCCCAACCCGCACAGCTCTAGCCTGCGCCCGCCGTCGAGCGGCCGTGAGTGGCACATGGTCGAGGCACTCGTGAAGTACGGACCCAGCCGGGTCACATGCCGCGCATCCACCCGTGGATGTCGGCGAAGGTGCCGCGTTGGATGCCGGTGAGGGTTTCGCGCAGCGCCATGGTGACCTCGCCGGGTTCGCCGCCGCCGACCGTGAATTCGCCGTCGGTGGCGCGGACCCAGCCGACGGGGGTGATGACGGCGGCGGTGCCGCAGGCGAAAACCTCGGTGATTTCACCGGATTCGGCGCCCTTGCGCCATTCCTCGACCGAGACCTTGCGCTCCTCGACGGGGTAGCCCGCGTCGGCGGCGAGGGTGAGCAGGGAGTCGCGGGTGATGCCGGGCAGCAGCGAGCCGGAGAGCTCGGGGGTGACCAGGCGCGCCTCGGAGCCGGAGCCGAAGACGAAGAACAGGTTGTTGGTGCCCATTTCCTCGACGTAGCGGCGCTCGCAAGCGTCCAGCCAGACCACCTGGTCGCAGCCCTTTTCGGAGGCCTGCGCCTGGGCGAGCAGCGAGGCCGCGTAGTTGCCTGCGACCTTGGCCTCGCCGGTGCCGCCGGGCGCGGCCCGCACGTATTCGGTGGACAGCCACACCCGGACCGGCTTGACGCCGCGCGGGAAGTACGCGCCCGCCGGGGAGGCGAGCAGCAGGTACTTGTAGGCCGACGCGGGCTTTACGCCGAGACCGGTCTCGGAGGCAAACATGAACGGACGCAGGTACAGCGACTCCTCGCCGCCCGCCGCGGGCACCCAGCCGCCGTCGACCTCGAGCAGCTGGCGCACCGATTCGATGAACAGCTCCTCCGGCAGTTCCGCCATCGCCATCCGCCGCGCGGACTTGCGGAAGCGCGTCGCGTTCGCGTCGATGCGGAAGCAGGAGACGCTGCTGTCTTGCTGACGGTATGCCTTCAAGCCTTCGAAGATGGCCTGGCCGTAGTGGAAGACCATCGTCGCCGGGTCCATCGCCAGTGGGCCGTACGGCTCGACGCGGGCGTTGTCCCAGCCTTCGCCCTCGATGTAGTCGATCGACACCATGTGGTCGGTGAAAAAGCGCCCGAACCCGGGTGCCGCGAGGATCTCCTGTATCCGCTGCGCCGGGGCGGGCGCGGGATGCGGAACACGGGTGAACTGTGCGGCAACGGTCATGAGCCTGATCCTATCCGGCGCCGATTCGGCGGTGTACGCCTGATCCGCCTGCTTCCGCAGACGCATAGTTTCCGCAGTTCCACGCCGTGACTTGCTGTACAAATCGCCGGGCTCAGACCGCGATCTCACGCGAGTCCGCGAGCGGCTCAGGTGCTGGCTACCGGAGGTCCGCTAGTGCGCCGCCCTTCAGGGCGGTGGTGAAGGCGGACGCGGGAGTCCGCGCAGCGGGCGAGCGTGCCCTAGACCGGACGTTCCTGCTGCTCGATGTATTGCCGCAGCACCGAAATCGGGGCACCGCCAACCGATCCAGCGAAGTAGGACCCCGACCACAGCCGTTGCGCGCGCCAATAGTGGCGCACGAGTTCGGGGAACTCCTGACGCATCCGACGCGACGAAACTCCCTTAAGGGAGTTCACCAACCGCGACAGCGCAACCTTGGGCGGGAAGTTCACCAGCAGGTGGACATGGTTGGTTTCGCCGTTGAACTCCACCAGCTCGACTTCGAAGTCCTCACAGACTGCGCGCATGATCTGCTCTATCCGCGCCAGGTGTCGGTCGGTGAACACGCGATGCCGGTATTTCGTGACAAAAACCAAATGTGCGTGCAGGACGAAAACACAGTGCCTACCGGTGCGGATGTCGCCATATTCGGTCATAAACCAATGATAGTATCGAGGTGTGCAGCTTCGATACAACTTCCGCCTGTACCCCACCGCGGGGCAACAGCGGTCGTTGGCGAGGGCATTCGGGTGCGCGCGTGGTGTACAACGATGCACTTCGGGCACGTCAGGAAGCATTCGGAGCTGGGTATCGGATCAGCGACGCCGAGCTGTCGAAGCGGGTGACGGAGGCGAAGCGGACCCCGGAGCGGGAATGGCTCGGGGAAGTGTCGTCGGTGGTTCTTCAGCAGGCACTCGCCGATCTGAACACGGCCTACCGGAACTTCTTCTCGTCGGTGTCCGGGAAACGCAAGGGCGCGAAGGTTGCTCCGCCGAAGTTTCGTTCCCGCAAGGACAATCGGCAGTCGATACGCTTCACCCGCAATGCCAAGTTCGCGGTGACCTCGAGTCGGAAGCTGCGTCTGCCGAAGATCGGGGAGGTACCGGTTCGCTGGTCGCGAGAGCTGCCATCCAATCCGTCGAGCGTGACGGTTGTGAAGGATGCGGCGGGCAGGTATTTCGCGTCGTTCGTGGTCGAGGTCGATTCCGAGCCGCTGCCACTCTCGGACTCCGAGGTCGGTATCGACTCAGGGCTCCGGCGTTGTCGCCTAACTAGCCTGCGACCAAGGGTTTTGGGTGTTCGTCAGCAGGTGGAGGCCTCTGTTCGGTGAGAAGGCTGTCGTCCGGCAGGCCTCGGCGATGTTGGCGGCACCATCGATGCGGTGAAGGCTTATCGCCGTGTTTCGGAGCGTCGCGGCGACTTGCGGAGCGGTGCCGGTCCGCAGGGTGCTGCGGTCTTCGTCGTAGGTCACATCACGGACCCAGTGGATCGCATTCTCAATTCCCCAATGGTTTCGCAACCATTCGGCTAACTGTCGGGGTTTGGCTTGCTCGAAGGTGACACTGCAGATGGCGTATACGGTCTCGACCGTCAGTTTCCCGGTGGTGACCTGGACGCGTTCGCGGGTGATCTGCATGATCTGGCGGGCGTAGGGAAACCCGATCCCGCGCGGCACGCTCAGCACCTTCATGGTGCGGGTCTCGATCCTGCCGTGCGATGGCTTGGCGTCGGCGTCACGGTGGGCGATGGGGACCTCGGCCCACGGCTGGGCGATAATGCGAGCCAACAGCTTGGGCTGATTCGCCTTCACCGTCATCAAATAGTGCGACTTGAGCTGCCCGCAGATCAGTTTCGCCGTGGCGACCTGCGTGTGCATCGCATCGATCGTGGCGATGAGCCCGGTCCGGTTCATTGCCTTCAGAAGCTTTCGCACCGTGGGGATTTCGTTGGACTTCGCGGCGACTGCCAGCTGGCCGAGGACCAATCGCGCGTGGTGGGCGAAGATCGACACCAGGTGCGGTGCGCGGCCCCCGCCCAGGCGCGCCCCGCGCACGGTTTTGCCATCCAGGGCCACCGCCATCAGTCCGCCGGAGTCCGCGGCAGCGGCCACGGCGGCGAAATAGTCACCCAACCGGCGATCCAGATCCGCGGCGTCGAGTCTGGCGATGAGGGTTCGCAACGTCTTCTCGCTCGGGCGACGCACTCGGATGCCCAGTTCTGCCAACACTTCCGGTGGCGCGGTACGCACCCAGGTGGCGAACCCGGCCACCGACTGCATCCCCGCCGCCGTGGCCAGGATCATGATCGCCAGCAACCCCACCAACGGGTACCGGATTCCACGGGGATCACGCGGGTCGGGAACCGTCTTCAGCACCTCCAGCAAACACGGTGCGACCGTGTGGGTTTCCGGTTCGACGCGCCGTCGATCCAACACCTCCACAACGGGCTCGACAAGGGATACTGAACAGACGGACACGGGCGACTCCGGGGAAGATTCTGGCCTAAGGAACCTTCATCCTCCTCGAGCCACCCGTGTCCGCCTCGCATCCGAAACGGCGTGTCGCACAGCTAATTACCGCAGCTCACCGGCTTGCAGACCGACAACGCCGGAGCCCTGGGTATCGACTTGGGGTTGACATCATTCGCAGTGCTGTCGAACGGCACGGTGATCGACAATCCGAGGTTCCTCCGGCGCGCCGAGCGCAAGCTCCGCAAGGCGCAACAGTCATTGTCGCGCAAGCAGAAGGGCTCGGCGAATCGAGCCAAGGCGCGAATCAAGGTCGCGAAGGCGCACGCCGAAGTGGCTGATACGCGCAGGGATTGGGCGCACAAACAGTCCACGGCGATCATCCGCGACAACCAAGCGGTGTTCGTCGAGGATTTGTGCGTCAAGGGTCTTGCGCGCACGAGGTTGGCGAAGTCGGTTCAGGATGCTGGCTGGGGCATGTTCAGCCGCATGCTCGAGGAGAAGGCGGCGCGGTACGGTCGACACTTCGGCAAGGTCGATCGCTGGTTCCCGTCGTCGCAGCTGTGTTCACTGTGTGGCGCGCTGACCGGCAGGAAGCCGTTGCATGTCCGCGGATGGACGTGCACGTGTGGCACCACCCACGATCGGGATGTGAACGCCGCGAAGAACATTCTGGCCGCAGGACGTGCGGACAGCCCAATGCTTGTGGAGTTGGTGTCAGTCTCGGCCTCGGTCGAGCAACCGGCGTTGAAGCAGGAACCCACCGGAAGCGCGGCTTAGCCCGCACAGGCCGGAATCTCCCGCCTTCAGGCGGGAGAGGACGTCAATTGGTGTTCGTCTCGACGAACGGCGGCCGGACAACCTCGCAGCGCAGGCTGCGGCCGCGGACGTCGACCTCGACCTCGTCGCCGGGCTGCAGGTCGGCCTCGGTGTCGAGCAGGGCGAGGGCGATGCCGACCTTCAAGGTGGGCGAGAAGGTGCCCGAGGTGGTTTCGCCGACCGGTTCGCCGTCACGCAGCACGGTCTGGCCCTGGCGCAGTACGCCGCGGTCGAGTGCCTTCAGGCCGAGCAGGATTCGGCGCGGGCCAGTCGACTTCTCCTGTTCCAGTGCGGCTTTGCCCCAGAATTCGGGCTTCTTCCAGCCGACCGCCCAGCCGGTGCGGGCCTGGACCGGCGAAATCTCCAGCGACAGTTCGTGTCCGTGCAGCGGGTAACCCATTTCGGTGCGCAGGGTGTCGCGGGCGCCGAGGCCCGCGGGCCGGCCGTCGGCGCCGCGCACCCGCTCGACGAGGGCGCGGAACAGCGGTTCGGCGTCGGCCCAGCGGGGCAGCAGTTCGAAGCCGTGTTCACCGGTGTAACCGGTGCGGCACACCCGGACCGGGCGTCCGTCCCACTCGGCGTCGGCATAGGCCATGTATTCCATCTCGGTCGGCAAACCGAGCGCGGCGAGGACCTCCGTCGAACGCGGTCCCTGCACCGCGAACACCCCGTATTCGCGATGCTCGTCGGTCACCGTGATGCCCTCGGGCGCCACCTTCTGCAACTCGGCGACCACCGCCGCGGTGTTGGCGGCATTGGGCACCAGGAAGATCTCGTCATCGCCGACGTAGTAGGCGATCAGGTCATCGATCACGCCGCCGTCGGGCGCACAGCACAGCGTGTACTGAGCCTTGCCCGGACGGATGCGGCCGAGGTCGTTGGTGAGCGCCGAGTTCACGAATTCGGCCGCGCCCGGGCCGCGCACCGTCGCCTTGCCGAGGTGGCTCACATCGAACAACCCGACCGTGCCGCGGACCGCCTGATGCTCGGCCACCGTTCCCGCGTAAGACACCGGCATTTCCCACCCGCCGAACGGCGCGAAACTCGCCCCGAGCTCGACGTGGACGCCATGGATCGGGCCTTGCAGCAGGTTCGTGTCGGTCACCCGGCGAGCTTAACCCGGCCGGATCCGACCAACGGCCCGTCCCCGCCGCGGCGTCACCCGGCCGACAGACGGCCCAGCTCCGGTCCTCCGGCCGGTGCCCTATGCACCGTCGAGCGTCCTCGTAGACTGGCGCTGCTGTGGAGTTCGGAACGCGCCGGCCGCAGCGGCGGCGGCGAAGCGCTCGCCGGATCGGATGCCCTCCTCGGCGAACTCCCCGAACTGCTGGACCCAGCCGCCCGACCGGTGCTGCATCGGCTCTTCGCCAACGCTCCGACCGGACTGGGTCTGGACTTCGACGCCGTACTGGAGACCGGGGTCGAACTGCGGCTGGATGGCGTCGCGATGCGACACCTGCCGTCGACCTAATAGCCTGTGACCATGACCGCTGTTGCAGATCGCTCACTCGGACCCGAACTGGCACGGACCGAAACCATCGGCCCCGACACCGATGTGCTCGTCATCGGATTGACCTCCTCCGAGAACGGCCCGGCGATCGCGCCCGACGACCTGTTCAGCGACGTGCTCGACGCCGCGACCCGCGCGGAACTACTGGACCAGCTCGGCGCGGTCGGCGCGAAAGGCAAGGCCGAGGAGCTGACCCGGGTGCCCGCACCGGCCGGGCTCCACGGGGTGACCAGCGTGCTCGCGGTCGGCCTCGGCGCCGCCGACAAGGTCGACGCGGAGCAGATCCGCCGTTCGGCCGGGGTGGCCGCGCGGGCGCTGTCGGGCACCGAGCTCGCGGTGACCACGCTGTCGGGCCTCGACCTAGGCGCCGCCGCCGAGGGCTTCTATCTGGGCGCCTACGCGTTCACGCCGTTCAAGTCGGGCAAGTCCGCGCCCAAGCCGGACGAGGGCCCGGTGGCCAGGGTCGAATTGCTGGTGCCCGAGCCGGAATTCGGCGAGGCGGTGCTGGTGAAGGCGCAGCTGGTCGCCGAGGCGGTCGCCACCGCACGGGATTTCGTCAACACTCCGCCCAGCCACCTCTTCCCCGCCGAATTCGCCTCGCGCGCGCAGATATTGGCCGAGGCGGCCGGGCTCGAGGTCGAGGTGCTCGACGAAACAGCCCTGGAGACCGGCGGTTTCGGCGGTGTGCTCGGCGTCGGCAAGGGTTCCTCGCGCCCGCCGCGGCTGGTCCGGATCACCTACGCGGGCGGGCCGAAGAAGGTCGCACTGGTCGGCAAGGGCATCACCTTCGACACCGGCGGCATCTCCATCAAGCCCGCCGCGAATATGGAGAACATGACCTCGGACATGGCCGGTGCCGCCGCGGTCGTCGCCACCACGTTGCTCGCCGCCCGCCTCGGCCTGCCGATCACCGTCACCGCGACCGTGCCGATGGCGGAGAACATGCCATCGGCTACCGCGCAGCGCCCCGGTGACGTGCTCACCCAGTACGGCGGCACGACCGTCGAGGTACTGAACACCGACGCCGAGGGCCGCCTCATCCTGGCCGACGCGATCGTGCGGGCGGCCGAGGACAATCCCGAGTACCTGATCGATGTAGCGACCCTGACCGGCGCCCAGATGGTCGCGCTCGGCACCAGGACCCCCGGCGTGATGGGCACCGACGAGTTCCGCGACCGGGTCGCCCGCATCTCCCGCGAGGTCGGCGAAAACGGTTGGGCCATGCCGCTTCCCACCGAGCTGCGCGCAGACCTGAACTCCAAGATCGCCGACCTGGCCAATGTCGCGCCGCACCGCTGGGGCGGCATGCTCTCGGCCGGACTGTTCCTGAAGGAGTTCGTGCCCGAGGGCGTGCAGTGGGCGCACCTGGACGTGGCGGGCCCGGCGTACAACACCGGCGGTCCGTTCGGCTACATCGGCAAGGGCGGCACGGGCGTCCCCGTGCGCACCCTCATAGCGGTCATCGAGGACATCGCCGCCGAGTAGCTCGCAGAACATATTGAACGAAATAGAGGCCGGAACCTACCTGTCGCGCAGATCCCGCTCGATCGCCCGCTCGCGCTCGATGCGCTTGCGGGCATCGTGATCGCGCATCCGCTGCGGATAGCCGGTCTTGCGGACGTCGTAGACGGGAATGCGCAAATCTCCAGCAAGCCGTTGCGCTCCGCGCTCGCCGACCACGCGCCTCGTCCATTCACCGTCGGCGGCGACCAACACGACAGTGACATCGGTCACTGTCGTTTTGGGCTCTACATAGCCTTCTACCCCGGTGTGGGTGTGTACCCACTGCGCGAGATAGCGGGCGTCCTCGCTGCCCGTCGAACCCGAACGAAAAGCGCCGCCGCCCCTGGCCGTGGCGCCACGAAACCGATCCAGCAAACCCACCGCCGCCGACCTCCTGTCCGACACCGGGAAACACTCGTCACCGGCCTTCCCATCTTGCCAGCTCCGTGCAGTTCGCTGCCCTGTGCTACGCCGCACTCAGACGGGTGCAAGGATGGAACGCGATACAAGAACCACACGGATCTCCGGTGCCACGCACATTGATCGGTGGCTTTCGGGCTTTCCCCGCAACCCGCGGGGGGAGCCCGCAGTGAGACCAACTGTTGTAGAACCCGTCGAACAGTCAGAGGAGTCAACGGACATGGCCTTCTCCGTCCAGATGCCGGCTCTTGGTGAGAGCGTCACCGAGGGAACGGTGACCAGGTGGCTGAAGCAGGAAGGAGACACGGTCGAGGTCGACGAGCCACTGCTCGAGGTCTCCACCGACAAGGTCGACACCGAGATCCCGTCGCCGACGGCCGGCGTGCTGTCGAAAATCACCGCCCAAGAAGATGATGTGGTCGAGGTCGGTGGCGAACTCGGCGTGATCAGCGACGCCGGTGAGGCGCCCGCGCCCGCGGCGGCGCCCGCCCCGGAGGCTGCGGCCCCCGCACCCGCCCAAGAAGCTCCGGCGCCCGCACAAGAGGCACCGGCACCTGCGCTCGCGCAGACCGAGCCGGCCCCGGCGCCCGCAACACAGGACGCACCGGCCGCCGCTGGATCGGGCACCTCGGTGAAGATGCCGGAACTCGGTGAGTCGGTCACCGAGGGCACCGTCACCCGTTGGCTCAAGGCCGTCGGCGACCAGATCGCCGTCGACGAGCCGCTGCTCGAGGTCTCCACCGACAAGGTGGACACCGAGATCCCCTCGCCCGTTGCCGGCACTCTGCTGGAGATCACCGCGCAGGAAGACGACGTCGTTCCGGTCGGTGGGCAGCTGGGCGTGGTCGGCACCGGATCTCCGGCCGCCGCTGCTCCGGCGCCTGCCCCGGCACCGGCACCTGAGCCCGCTCCAGCACCCGCGCCCGCCCCTGCACCCGCGCCCGCTCCGGTACCTGCGGCCGCCGCGCCCGCTCCGGCACCGGCCGCTCCGGCACCGGCTCCCAAGCCTGCACCGGCCGCTCCGGCACGGGCTCCCAAGCCTGCACCGGCACCCGCCGCGGCTCCCGCGGCCACCGCACTGGGGCCGGATACCTCCGGCAACGGCGCGACCCCGTACGTCACTCCCCTGGTCCGCAAGCTGGCCGAGGAGAACAACGTCGATCTGGCCGCTCTCACCGGTTCCGGTGTCGGTGGACGCATCCGCAAGCAGGATGTGCTCGCCGCCGTGGAAGCCAAGCAGACTCCGGCCGCCGCTCCTGCGGCACCCGCCGCTCCCGCGGCACCCGCCGCGGCCGCCAAGGCTCCCGCCGCCGCTCCGGCCGCGGCCCAGTCGCAGCTCGCCCACCTGCGCGGCACCGTCCAAAAGGCCAACCGCATCCGCCAGATCACCGCGACCAAGACCAGGGAATCGCTGCAGACCACCGCGCAGCTGACCCAGGTCCACGAGGCCGACGTCACCAAGATCGCGGCGCTGCGCAGCCAGGCCAAGGCATCGTTCAAGGAACGCGAGGGAGTCAACCTGACGTTCCTGCCGTTCTTCGCCAAGGCGGTCGTCGAGGCGCTCGGCGTGCACCCGAATGTCAACGCCAGCTACGACGAGGGCACCAAGGAGATCACCTACCACGCCTCGGTGCACCTCGGCATTGCCGTGGACACCGAGCAGGGTCTGCTGTCCCCGGTGATCCACAACGCCAGCGACCTGTCGCTGGCCGGGTTGGCGCGTGCCATCGCTGACATCGCCAACCGGGCCCGCAACGGCGGCCTCAAGCCGGACGAGTTGGCCGGTGGCACCTTCACCATCACCAACATCGGCAGCCAGGGCGCGCTGTTCGACACCCCGATCCTGTTGCCGCCGCAGGCGGGCATGCTCGGCACGGGTGCGATCGTCAAGCGCCCGGTGGTGGTTGTCGACGAAACGGGCAACGAATCCATCGGCGTCCGGTCGATGTGCTACCTGCCGCTCACCTACGATCACCGCCTCGTCGATGGCGCCGACGCCGGTCGGTTCTTGACCACGATCCGGCATCGGCTCGAGGAAGCGGCGTTCGAGGCGGACCTGGGCCTCTGATCAGGGCCGTTGTTCAGGAAGGTCGGAACGTCACGCATGAAGGTCGTGATCGCCGGTTCGTCCGGGCTGATCGGGACAGCGCTCGTCGCGGCCCTGCGCCGCGACGAGCACGATGTCGCCCGCTTGGTACGCCGTTCCGCCGCCGCCGCGGATGAATTCCGGTGGGATCCCGCTCGCGCCGAACTGGACGAGCGGGCTCTGCGCGGCGCGGACGCCGTAGTCAATTTCTGCGGTGCGAGCCTCGGGCACCGACGCTGGAACGGCAGCTACAAACAGGAGCTGCGCGACAGCCGGATCACCCCGACCGACGTACTGGCCAACGCGGTCGCCGCGGCGGACGTGCCGGTGCTGATCAACAGCAGCGGCGTGCACTTCTACGGCGGCGACACCGGAGACCGCGTGGTCGACGAAACCTCGCCCGCGGGAACGGGTTTCCTTGCCACGCTGTGCAATGACTGGGAGGCCGCGACCAAACCCGCCACCGCCGCCGGCGTGCGCACAGTGCTGCTGCGCAGTGCCGTGGTGCTGTCGCATCACGGCGGCCTGCTCGGCATGCTGCAGCCGCTGTATTCGCTCGGTCTCGGCGGCAGGCTGGGCAACGGCAGGCAGTACACGCCGTGGATCTCGATGGCCGACGAGATCGGCGCGATCATCTTCGCGCTCACCAACGACACCGTCTCCGGGCCGATCAACGCGGTCGGCCCGGCACCGGTCACCAACGCCGAGTTCAACCGCGCACTCGGCCGGGCGCTGCACCGGCCGACCCCGCTGGTGGTGCCCGCGTTCGCGCTGCGCGCGCTGATCGGTGAATTCGCGCAGGAAGCGATTCTGCACGGCCCTCGCGCGATCCCCACCGCCCTCGAGGAAGCGGGCTATCAGTTCCAGCACCACACCATCGGCGCCGCATTGGCGGCGACGTTGGGTCGCGGGGGAGATCACCGATGACCGAAGTCGATACCCGCCCCGCCATGGTCATCCGTGACGCACACGAGGGCGACCTGCCGTCGGTGCTGGAGATCCACAACGCGAATATCGCCACCTCCACGGCCATCTGGGATGAGGAGCAGGTCGGCCTGGACGACCGGCTGACCTGGTTCTGGACCCGCACCGCGGCCGGGCAGCCCATCCTCGTCGCCGAGATCGATGGCGCGGTCGCCGGATACGCCAGCTACGGCCCGTGGCGGCCCAAGACCGGCTACCGCTACTCGGTGGAAAACTCGGTGTACGTCGCGGACCGATTCCAGCGACGCGGCGTGGCCACCGCATTGCTCACCGAACTGGTCGCGCGGGCGCGTCGTTCGGGAACCGTGCACGCGATGATTGCCGCCATCGAATCCAGCAATACCGGCTCGATCGCGCTGCACGAACGCTTCGACTTCCGCACCGTCGGCGAGCTCCCGCAGGTGGGTTGGAAATTCGATCGCTGGATGGACCTGACGCTGATGCAGCTGACGCTGCCGGTCGATCCGAAGTAGCCTCGCGCCGAGCGCATTCGGAGTAGCCGTTCGGCGCTCCGGTTACTCTGTGGCATCCACCACACCACGTCGGTGGGACCTGCGATCGGGCTGAGCGTACCGTCGAGAACGTGAACGACACGCGCACCACGTGGTCCGCCAGATTCGATACGACGCCGATCGTGGTCGAGGATCTCGGACTCATCGACTACCACAGTGCCTGGGACCTGCAGCGGAAGATCGCCGCGGAGCGGGCCGATGGCATCGGAAACGACCACTTGCTGCTGCTCGAGCATCCCTCGGTGTACACGGCGGGTCGACGCACCGAGACCGAGGACCTGCCGATCGACGGCAGCCCGGTGGTACAGGTCGATCGCGGCGGCAAGATCACCTGGCACGGGCCGGGTCAGCTCGTCGGCTACCCGATCGTACGGCTGGCCGAGCCGGTGGATGTCGTGCAGTACGTGCGCAGGCTGGAAGAAGCGCTGATCACCGTGTGTACCGAACTCGGGCTGGATTGCGGCCGGATCGAGGGCCGGTCCGGGGTGTGGCTGCCCGCCACCGAGTTCTTCGCCGAACGCAAGATCGCCGCCATCGGCGTGCGGGTTCAGCGCGGTATCGCGCTGCACGGTATTTCGCTCAACTGCAACTCCGCGCTCGACGGCTTCCAGGCCATTGTGCCCTGCGGCATCCGTGACGCCGGCGTCACCACACTGACCCGCGAGCTGGGCCGCGAGGTGACGGTGGCCGAGGTCCGGCCCGCCGTCGCCGATGCGATCGTCCGCACGCTCAACGGCGAACTCCCAGTGACCGCGCACGATATCGCGCGCGTAACACCGCCCGCCGAGTCCGGCGTCGGCGCGTGACCGATGGCACGGCAGCCGGGGAAAACACCGGGCGTAGCATCGGTTCGGTGACCTCAGCTCAAGCACCGGCAGGACGCAAACTGCTACGCATCGAGGCGCGCAACGCGGAGACCCCGATCGAGCGCAAGCCTCAGTGGATTCGGACCCGGGCGAAGATGGGCCCCGAATATTCCGAACTCAAGGGACTCGTCAAACGCGAGGGCCTGCACACGGTGTGCGAGGAGGCGGGCTGCCCCAACATCTTCGAATGCTGGGAAGACCGCGAGGCCACCTTTCTCATCGGCGGCGAGCAGTGCACCCGCCGCTGCGACTTCTGCCAGATCGACACCGGCAAACCGGCCGCACTCGATCGCGACGAGCCGCGCCGGGTGGCCGAGAGCGTGCAGGCGATGGGGCTGCGCTACTCGACCATCACCGGCGTGGCCCGCGACGACCTCGAAGACGGCGGCGCCTGGCTCTACGCCGAAACCGTCCGCGCCATCAAGGCTTTGAACCCGAACACCGGCGTCGAACTGCTCATCCCGGACTTCAACGCCGACCCGGACCAGCTAGCCGAGGTGTTCTCCTCGCGTCCAGAAGTGCTGGCGCACAACCTCGAAACCGTGCCGCGCATCTTCAAGCGCATCCGCCCCGCGTTCCGCTACGAGCGCTCGCTGTCGGTGCTCACCGCGGCGCGCGAGGCGGGCCTGGTGACCAAGTCCAACCTGATCCTCGGCATGGGCGAGACGCCTGAGGAAGTCACCCAGGCTATGCGCGACCTGCACGAGGCGGGCTGCGACATCCTCACCATTACTCAGTACCTGCGGCCTTCGCCTCGGCACCACCCGGTCGACCGGTGGGTGAAGCCAGAGGAGTTCGTGGAGCACTCGAAGACGGCCGAGAAAATCGGTTTCGCAGGAGTTATGGCCGGACCGCTGGTCCGCTCCTCCTACCGCGCGGGCCGGTTGTACGCCCAGGCCATGGCCCACCACGGCCGCGAAATCGCGCCTGCCATGGCACATCTCGCCCAGGAAGGCACCGCTTCCCAAGAGGCCAGCGCGGTGCTGGCCCGCTTCGGCAGCTGACCACCGGGGCGGAGATCGAAACTGTTGCGGTTCGATCTCCGACCGGCATGCCCACGCTTCCATTTGAAACGTATACCTCGGTGAACTCGACGAGCCTGTCGGTTCATATTTCAGCGTCATCGAATTCACCGAGGAGTCTGCATGAAACGCATCGTGCGCAGAGTTGCCGGGGTTGTGGGCGCCGCAGCAGTGGCCCCGATCCTGTTGACCGCGACGGCACAAGCCGATCCGGGAACCGTGTACTTCAGGGCGGTGGGCGGCTTGAGCTGCGCCATCGCCGAAGAGGCACCGTGGATTCGACCGATATCGGGACGACAGCCCCGCCCGCCTAGCCGGGGCTGTCCCGCCCTTCAGAGGACTTTGCCGCTATCCCACTGGATCTTGTTCAACCCTCAGTTCACCGGGCAATGTCAGCATAGATCTGTACTGCGGCGACGTCCGCTCATGCCGTTACCGTGCATCGGATTCCTGGTAGCGCATGCGTGCCGTGATCGGCTGGATCACCACACTTCCGCCGCCGGTTGGATGCTCGATCTCAGGAAGTCCGTACCGGCGTGAGGTCGACGCCGGCGAGCGGTCGCAGTCGGCGCAGCGTGCCGTCGAAGGCAGTGACGTAGAGCGCCCAGCCGGCACCGTCCCGGCCGATGCGCACCGAACTCGGTCCGGTCCATCCGCTCGACAGGCCCGAAGCGATGACGCACGCAGCGCCGGTATTCGGGTCGACGCGGTAGATCGCGCCCTCGAGGTGAGCGGCGACGTAGAGCGCTCCGGCCCGGGACATGGTCAGATCGTCGAGACCGGGGAACAGGCCAGGCACCGTCGCGACGACCGTCCACCGGTCGGGCGCCTCCAGCGGGACACGAATGATGTGACCGGTGAACAGGTCGTCGGTGTACACAACGCGGCCGTCCGGGCTGGGCGCGAGACCTTCCGAACGCGGCACCGTCGACCAGTTCGGCTCGACGGCTCCCGAGCCATGCCGATAGCGGGTCAGGCCCATCGACGGGCCGCCCTCGGTTCCGACCCAGGTTGTCAGCAGATCGCCGCCGGCCAGCCGCAGCAAACCGTTGCCCGCCAACGCAGCCGGCGATGTCAGCTGACCGGTCGTGGTGTCCAGTTGCCACAACTTGCGGTCCTGACGGGTGAGGAAGTACAGGCTCGATCCGGCCAACTGCAAGCCGCCGGGGGCGGCCATGTTCGCCAGTACGGTGCGCACCTGCCCCGCAGCATCGACGTCGTAGACCTTCGAGTCCCCGGACAAGTAGAACCCGCCATGGCCGTCGGGTTCGAGGTTCTCCAACTGCTCCAGCCCTTGAACCACCGTGTCGACCTGCCAACCATCGCACTGCGCAGGGGGCGCGCCGTAGGCCGGCGTCGCTGCGGCACCAGCTCCTACGGTCATCGCCACAGCAACGCACAGCGCTCGAATTTCCTTGCCCCACATCCTCATCCCGCGCAATCTACGTCGTCGACGCAGGCAGCGCACCACCCCAATGTTGGTGGCAGACCCAGCATCGCTGAGCAGCGCGTGCTGGTGGTCACGGGCGGCATAGACCACCCCGTACTCACCGAACTCCGACCGTTCGGCTTGCGCTCGAAATCGGCGGTGTCGAGCCCCCGTGGACTCGCGTCAGCGGTAGTAAACCTCGAGTTCGGCGATTGAGGTGAAGTACGCGCGGCCGCCCGGTTTGCCGACGATTCGCACGCCATCGCCCGAGGTCGTGGCGAACGTGAAGGTGTAGGTCTTGAATGGTCCCGCGGAGGGGGCGTACGGGTAGCGCGGTTCGACGTTCGTGTTCTGCACGTCGACCCATTGGAAGTGTTGCCGTACTTGGACCCGCAGGCTCGCGGCGAACCAGCCGCCGTCGTCGAACATCTCCCCCGTCGTGTAGACCACTTTGTTCATCAGGTACGGCTTGGCCCAGGTGAAGCCCCAGAAGTCCAGGTCTTTGTTCTCCTGATCGAAGCTGTCGTCGCTCTTGGTGAAGTCGCCGTCGTGGTAGTACTCGCCGTGACCGTGGTGTGCGCACTTCTCGATGGGCGTGACGGATTCACCGGTGTAGGCGAGGTTGTCATGCGGGTCCGGTTGGTTTGCCGGGGGTTGCGCGGTGAACGGCTGCAGTGTCAGCTTCCGCAGGTTGAAGGTATAAGCGGTGTCGCCACCAGAGTTGCCCACCCACCAGTTCGACTGCACCCACATCGACGTGCCGTCGGCGGAGACGAACTTTGAGGGGATGGTCGTGCCATAGCCGCCGTTTTTCGGGCCGGGAAGCCCGGCGCCGCGGCCGAACCACGGGTAGCCGCCGAAGTCCTTGGTCAAGAACAGTCGCCAAGGGCCCCACGGCGCGGGTGCCTCGTAGAACTCGAACGTGTACTCCGTCCACGAGGTGTACAGGTACCGCTCGAGCGGTTTGATATAGACGACGCCGCCTTGGGAGATCACCGAGAGGTTGTGCGGGTACTGCTCGAAGTTGCGAAGCGTCGTGTACTGGCGCCTGGTGTCGTGGAGCACCGGTCGTCTTTCTTCGAGCTGTTTGGTCCACAGCGGTGTGCCACCGCTGAGTCCGGCGAAGAACTCCCAGCTGCTTCGGTGCTCGACCGCGTCCTTCGGTGCTCGCGCGAGGTAGAGGTCCACCGGGTCGGCGACCGTGGCGCTAAAGGACTCGCGCCAGTTGCCGTCCAAGCCGTAGGCGTAGACGTAGCGCGCTGCCTGCGTACCCAACGCGTCTACGGCCTCGCGGGAGTCGCGCCCGAAGTCGAGGAAGAAGACAGTGGTGAAGACACCGTCTGTGAACATAGGTTCCTGGGTCTTGTGCCAGGTGCGTCCGTGGTCGTCCGACCACGAGACGCTGGCGTTGGGTGCGTCGTTGAATGCGACGTCGCCCGGTCCGGTACGCAGATCCTGGATGGCAAGGTAGAGGCGCCCGTCGGCGCAGACGATCCCGGTCGGCTTCCTGTTGTACTTGCTGGGGTCGCCCCAGATCGTGCCCACCTCGTCGGCGGCGGCCAACCGCTCCCCGGTGATACCGGACTTCGGGTCGCCGGTAATCCGGTTGACGACGATATCGTGCCTGAGCCCGTCCCCGAAGCCTCGGCCGTCGCCGTTGGCCGAATACAGGTTGTCGTCGTCCGCCCAACAGGTCGGCCACAGATCGCCGTCGCTGTCGCTGTCGACGGAAACCGCGTTCTCCACGAACGCGGTAGCGAAGAAAGTGCTCGCCTGCGCCTCTTCGGAAGCAATACCGGTGCTGGGGGTTTCGCCGGTGCTGGGGGTTTCGCCGGTGCCAGTCTTAATGACCGACGACGGTGACCGCGACCCGGCTGACCCGGCTCCAGCTTCCCCGAGGCCGGCAGCCAGGACACCGGCAACACCGGCAACTCCTGAGATACGAAATATGAAGTGCCGGCGACCCATTGCGCTCATCGCCGTCCCCATTGATCGCGACCCAACCGGTCAGCTGGTCGGGGGCGGGAGGCAAATGACCGGAATGTCGAACCGGTGATACGGTCCGGTCTGGCATCATCGGACGCCAGCAGGCTGGTACTGCAGTTCACGCTAACCATCTTTCGAGCAACGAATCTCCCAGATCCCGTGCACACCTGGTTATCTGCACCGACCGGGTGCCCGGTGCGTTGTGCATGGTAGCCGGATTCGTACTCGACCACCGATATGCGGCCGAGCCGCGAATCGTCCGAGACCCACAAGCTCACCCAGGCCGCGGCGACGGCCTCGATATCGGCCAACCCGCCGGCGCAACGACCAGCTGAACGCCCACCCGACTGAGCCTGCATGCCGCCACAAGAAGGCCCTCGAACGGGCCTGAAGGTCCCTGGACCGTCGCGCGGCAGGCGGGGTGCCTGCCGCGCGACCGCCGGGCGATCAGCCCGCGGACCCGCTCCGGCCGGTCATGTCGAGGAGCATTTTCGCGGCCACCGTCGCCCCGTCGGTGCGGATTGTGCCGACCATGGCCCTTGCCCGCGCTCGGGTCTCGGGGGCCAGGGCGACCTCGAGCGCGGCCGACAGGGAGTCAACAGTCGGCGTCGGGCCGTCGTGTGCCGCGCCGATGCCCAGCTCGGCCACTCGGGCGGCCCAGTACGGCTGGTCCGCGATCTGGGGGACCACCACCTGGGGCGCGCCGGCGCGGGCGGCCGTCGTCGTGGTGCCCGCGCCGCCGTGGTGCACGACTGCGGCCACCCGGCCGAACAGCGCCTGCTGGTTGACCTCGTCGACGACGAAGCAGTCGTCGGCGTCGTCGATCAGGGCCAGCTCGGCCCAGCCGCGAGCGAGGAGGACGCGGCGGCCCTGCGCGCGGACCGCATCGATGGCCACCCGGGCGATGTCCTTCGGGACGTGCGCGGCCATGCTTCCGAAGCCCACGTACACCGGTGGTTCACCGGCGTCCAGGAACGCTGCCAGCCCTTCCGGGAGCGGGCGGTCGTCCGGCAGGATCCACGCCCCGGTCTGCACGACGTCGAGGTCCGTCATGCCCTGCGACGGGCACAGCGTCGCGTCCGCCGCCAGCCACGGCTGGTCGGTGAAAACGTAGTCGCGGACGTTGTCCACCCGCGGCAGGCCGATCGCTGCCCGATGGCTGTTGAGCGCCGCGCCGTACAACGCGTCGACCCGCTGGGCGTCCTGCTCCCACAGCACCCGGTTGTCGGTCTCATCCTGCGGAGACGGCGTGCCCGGCCGCCTACCCGGACGGAAGTGCCGCGACGGCAGTCCATAGATTTGGAAGCACGCGAGCACGTAGCGGATGCCCAGTTTCTCGGCCACGTCTCGTGCGCCGGCCGGCATCAGGCCGGTCGCCAGCAGCGCGTCACATCCCTCGGCCGCCGCGGTGAGCGTCTCGAACCGCGCGGCGACCAGCTCGGCAGCGAGCCGGAACGCGTCTTCCGCGGTCGGTGGCTTCGTGCCGGCGACCACCGAGCGCACCGTCGGGCCGAGCGGCACCAGCGGCACGCCGCCACGCGCCAGCAGCTCCGCGAAATCCTCGTCCGGCGGCGCGCACACCCGCGCCTCCGCGCCGAGCCCTCGCAACGCCACCGCGAGCCCCACCAGCGGTTCGACATCCCCGCGTGATCCCCACGTCGTCAACAACACACGCACTTCGCAAATCTCCCATTTCCGCAGGTCCTGGCTTTCTGCCGACAATGATGGGGCACGAGCCGGGTCTTGCCGCAAGCCCCCCGGTGCGCTATAAGTTGAGAGGGGCAAGCTATAAGTTGAGAGGGGCAAGGAGTAGGACGTCCTTGCCTTCGCTTTTTTCTTGTCGGTGGCTGTGGCTACCCTGTTGCCGTGGCGAGGGTGAAGATCGTCGATGAGACGACGTCCGGGAATCGCGGCGACGGTTGGACGTTCGAGGTGGCCGAGGAGCGGCTGCCGCTGCGGGAGGTGATCCGGCGGCGGGTGTACAAGGAGATCGCCGAGTACAACACCGCCACGGCGGGTGGCGTCTTTCGTGGCCTGGTGCGGCCGGCGGACGCCGAGGTGGTGCGCGATGGGTTCCGCGCCACTGGTGATATCGACCCGGAATGCCAGTGCGAGGGGGTGCTGAAGGCTTTCGGGCGCAACGGTTTGGTGGTGTTGGTCGGCGATCGACAGATCGAGGAGCTGGACGGGATGGTCGCGCTGCCGCCGGGCGTGGAAATCACGTTCCTTCGGCTCGTCGCACTGGTGGGTGGCTGATGTCGAGTTCCGAGTACACAACCGCGGCGCGCGCCGCCGTCACCGCCGACGACATGGACACCTTCTTCGACGCGTACATGCGGGCATACCAGGCGATTACCAATCAGTCCGACAGGGAGGTCTGGTCCGAGATATTGCACCTGGTGGGGGATCTTCCGGCCGAGGCGTCCGAACGGTTGGCTCGCGTCTGCGCGGCCGCGGTCCCCGCCGCTTCCGAGCATGCACGCCACGGCATCGGGGTCCTGGAAGAGACCGTCGCCCGCAGCCTTTCCGAGCCCATGATGGCGGTGCGTGCCGCCATCGCCGCGGACGATATGGATGCTCTGCGTGACGCGATGATGCGGGCATACGAGACGACCACCAAAGACATGCTGATCTGGTCGAGAGTGGTGGACGTAGCGCGCGGCCTGCCTGCCGAGACAGCCGAACGGTTGGCTGGTGTGTGTGCGGGCGCGTTTCCCGCCACTTCCGAGCATGCACGACACGGCATCCTGGTCCTGGTGTCGACCATTGCCCCCACCTTGCCGATACTGGTCGAAGAACGGCGAGCGGCACTGGAAACCCTGTCGAACCAGTTGGGCCAGTTGAGTCTGTTGTCGTTCGACCCGGTTTTGGCGCAAGCGGAACTGGCATCCGGCCGCGCGCTGAGCCCCGAGGTTGTCGCGGTGTATCGCCGCGCGGCCTGCGAAAGGTACTCGCCCACCGGTGTCGTGGACATTGCCCGACGAAGCCCCGAGCCGGTGCTGAACGTTGGTGAGCAATGGGCGGACCAAGCTCTGGAGTTGGCGCAGTCCTCGCCGGGTTGGCACGACCTGTTGGCCTTCGCCGCCACCGCCACGATGGCGAAGCCAAACGAGAAGTGGGAGGAAACCGGTCAGGCTCTGCTGGCGAAGGTGTCCTTCGACGAGGAGGTGCCAGCCCTGCTGGAAAAGGTTGGCCTGCCGAGGACACTGCCGCTGGAGAACAGTGCAATCCGGGAGCCGGGGCCCATCAACGATCTCTACGACCCGTTCAACGCGAACGCTGTACGCGGTCTGTTGTGGTTGGTGGCGTTGCGGTCCCCGCAGCCGACGACCGCCCGCGTCCTGGCCGGTCTGGTGGAGACGTCGCTGCGCAGACTCGCCGGTGTGGGACCACGCAACCCGAAGGTGGCGAACGCCGGCGTCTACGCTCTCAGTCGACTCACAGGCGAGGCGGCGCTGGCCGAACTGGCGCGGCTGGCCGCCACGGTGACCTACAGGGGCACGTTGAAGCTGATCAACGCCGCGCTGGAGGCCAAGGCACGCGCGCTGGGGCTGACCCGTGCGGAGATCGAGGAGATGGCCGTGCCCACGTACGTCCTGACGTCGGTGGGTCGAGCGGAATTCGCATTCGGCGCCGCGTCGGCGACAGTGACCGTGGACGGCATCAAGGCGGTGCTGAACTGGTTCACAGGTAAGCCGGTGAAAAGCGTCCCGGCCGCGGTGAAACGCGACCACGCCGAGGAATTGAAGGAACTCGAGGCGACGGTCCGCGACGTCGGCAAGATGCTGACCGCCCAAGTCGAACGGTTGGACCGCCAGTTCCTGGCACGGCGCACCTGGGACTACCCCTCATGGCGGCAACATTATGTCGACCACCCACTGGTGGGCACGATCGCCCGCCGTTTGTTGTGGACAGTCGACGGCCTCGCCTGCGGCTACGCCGATGGCGCGCTGCGCGATCTGGCGGACAACCCGATCAGCGGTGAGGTCGTGGAGCTGTGGCACCCGCTCGGCCGCTCGCCGGAGGAGATCGGCGCATGGCGGGACTGGTTGGAGCGCAAGAATATCCGCCAACCGTTCAAACAGGCCCACCGTGAGGTGTATGTGCTGACCGACGCGGAGCGGCGCACCGGCGACTACTCCAACCGCTTCGCCGGACACATACTGCGCCAACACCAGTTCCACGCGTTGGCAGCGGTCCGGGGATGGCGCAACAAGCTACTGCTCGATGCCGACACCTCCCTGCCGCCACCGACCCGCGAGCTGCCGCAGTGGGGATTGCGCGCGGAATACTGGGTGCAGGGCGACAGCGATTGGGGCACCGACACCACCGAGTCCGGCAGCTACCTGCGCCTGCTCACCGACCAGGTGCGGTTCTACCCGATCGACGCACCGCAAAACTGCGCCAATGCCGGCTTCCGTGGCGGCTTCCGTACCGACCCGGCCGGGCCGGCCACGCCACTACCGTTATCGGACGTGCCCGAACTGGTGCTGAGTGAAGTGCTGCGCGACGTGGATCTGTTCGTCGGTGTGGCGAGCATCGGCAACGACCCGACATGGCAGGACGGCGGCCCCGGCGGCAGGTTCGCCGAATACTGGGCCGACTACAGCTTCGGCGAACTGAACCAGACCGCCCAAACCCGGCGCGAGGTGTTAACCAGGCTGCTGCCCCGACTGGCCATCGGCGACCGGTGCACCGTGGACGCCAGATTCCTGCACGTGCAAGGCAGCAGACACTCGTACCGGATCCACCTGGGCTCGGGAAACGTCCTGATCGCCCCGGAGAACCGCTACCTGTGCATCGTCCCGTCTCAACGCACAACCGCGCCGGATTCGTTCCTGCCGTTCGACGGCGACCGGATGCTGTCGGTGATCCTCAGCAAAGCACTACTGCTGGCCAACGACACAAAGATCACCGACCCAACCATTCTGAGTCAACTCTTGTGAACGGCACCCTAGAACCCCGTGCGACCTAGCCGTTCCTTGCGAATTTTCACACCAGTGGCGTGCCACGGCGGATCCGGCGGCGCACGTCCCACAGCGACAGCCGGACCGGGGCCTGTCCACAATTCGTCCCTCGGAACTTCCCAATGGCCCCGCACAAGCAATCGCGCTTCGGGGCCATTGCTTGTGCGGGAGTCGGGGGTTGAGGTGACCGCGAGAAAACTCACGCTAAGCCGACTGACTTAATCGAGCTGTCTAGCTGGTGGTTTCATGGCGGCGTGACTGATGAGGGTGTGCCCGGTTACTGCCGTTTCGGGTCGTTGTCTCGGGTGGAGCTGGAGCGGTTCTTCCATTTGGACGACGAGGATCGGCGGCAGATCTCCGCGCGGCGTCGTGACTACAACCGGTTGGGGTTCGGCGGTTGGTACTGCCCAATCCGGCGCTAAGGAGTTACTACCGGATAACAGGCCGTTATCCGGGGCATCTGTCCGTCGAGCTGGGCCGTCGGCAATAGCTCGCCGACGGCCCAGTCCATCAGTTATCAGACTCCCGGAGCCGGAACATAGGTGTAGGGGACGCCGTTGCTGGTTCCGCCGGGAGTGGTGATGGTGACCAGCACTGTCCCGGTCCCAGCGGGGCTGGTGGCCAGGGTCTGCGTATCGGAGAGGCCCGTGAACGGAGCCGGTGTGGTACCGAAAGTCACATCAGTGGTCCACGCCAGGTCCGTTCCGGTGAGCAGCACCGACTGCCCGCCTGCTTCAGGCCCACTGTTCGGAACCACGGTGGTCAGGGTCGGAACCGGAAGATAGGTGAAGAAGACACCGTTACTGGTTCCACCCGGCGTGGTGGCGGTAATCTGCACTAGCCCGGTCCCAGCCGGGCTGACGGCCGTGATCTGGGTATTCGAGTCGATGGTGAACGAAGCCGCCGGTGTGGCGCCGAAAGTCACCGCAGTGGTTCCGGCCAGATCTGTTCCGGTGATCACGACCGTTGTCCCACCGGCCTCGGGTCCCAGATCCGGGACGCCTGTGATCAAAGCAGGCACGGCGACGTAGGTGTAGGCGACACCGTTACTGGTTCCACCCGCAGTGGTGACAGTCACCTGAACCGTCCCGGCGGACCCAGCCGGGGAGACGGCGGTGATCTGCGTTGCGGAGTCGACAGTGAACGACGTCGCCGGTGTCCCACCGAAGGTGACCGCGGTGGCTCCCATTAGTCCTGTTCCGGTGAGCACGACCGTGGTTCCACCGGCCACCGGTCCCGTGCTCGGGACGATTGCGGTGAGGGTGGGCACCGCGATGTAGGTGAACGCGACGCCGTTGCTGGTTCCGCCCGCGGTGGTGACGGTCACCTGCACCGTCCCTGCCGACCCGGCTGGGGTGAGGACGGTGATCTGGGTGTCGGAGTTGACGGTGAACAAGGTCGCCGATGTGGCGCCGAAGATGACCGCGGTGGCTCCGGTCAGACCTGTCCCGGTGATCACCACCACCGTCCCACCGCTTACCGGCCCTGAACTGGGAACGATGGCGGTCAAGACAGGCACCGCGGCATAGGTGTAGGCGACACCGTTACTGGTTCCACCCGCAGTGGTGACGGTCACCTGAACCGTCCCGGCGGACCCAGCCGGGGAGACGGCGGTGATCTGCGTTGCGGAGTCGACAGTGAACGACGTCGCCGGTGTCCCACCGAAATTCACCGCCGTCGCACCCGTCAGGTTCGTCCCGGTCAGCACGACCGTGGTTCCGCCAGCCACCGGTCCGGCGCTCGGGACGATTGCGGTGAGGGTGGGCACCGCGATGTAGGTGAACGCGACGCCGTTGCTGGTTCCGCCCGCGGTGGTGACGGTCACCTGCACCGTCCCTGCCGACCCGGCTGGGGTGAGGACGGTGATCTGGGTGTCGGAGTTGACGGTGAACAAGGTCGCCGATGTGGCGCCGAAGATGACCGCGGTGGCTCCGGTCAGACCTGTCCCGGTGATCACCACCACCGTCCCACCGCTTACCGGCCCTGAACTGGGAACGATGGCGGTCAAGACAGGCACCGCGGCATAGGTGTAGGCGACACCGTTACTGGTTCCACCCGCAGTGGTGACGGTCACCTGAACCGTCCCGGCGGACCCAGCCGGGGAGACGGCGGTGATCTGCGTTGCGGAGTCGACAGTGAACGACGTCGCCGGTGTCCCACCGAAGGTGACCGCGGTGGCTCCCATTAGTCCTGTTCCGGTGAGCACGACCGTGGTTCCACCGGCCACCGGTCCCGTGCTCGGGACGATTGCGGCGAGGGTGGGCACCGCGACGTAGGTGAACGCGACACCGTTGCTGGTTCCGCCCGCGGTGGTGACGGTCACCTGCACCGTCCCGGCCGACCCGGCAGGGGCGACGGCCGTGATCTGGGTTGCGGAGTTGACGGTGAACGAGGTTGCCGGTGTCCCACCGAAACTCACCGCCGTCGCACCCGTCAGGTTCGTCCCGGTCAGCACGACCGTCGTCCCACCGGTCACCGGCCCCACGTTCGGCACCACCGTGATGAGGGTGGGCACCGCCACATACGTGTAGGCGACACCGTTACTCGTTCCACCTGCGGTGGTGACCGTGATCAGCACCGTCCCTGCCGACCCCGCTGGGACGACGGCGGTTATCTGGGTGGCGGAGTTGACGGTGAACGAGGCCGCCGGTGTGCCACCGAAACTGACCGCCGTCGCACCCGTCAGGTTCGTCCCGGTCAGCACGACCGTCGTCCCGCCGGCCACCGGCCCCACGTTCGGCACCACCGTCGTGAGGGTGGGCACCGCGACGTAGGTGAACGCGACACCGTTACTCGTTCCACCCGCAGTGGTGACAGTCACCTGCACCGTCCCGGCGGACCCGGCCGGGGAGACGGCCGTGATCTGCATTGCGGAGTTGACGGTGAACGAGGTTGCCGGTGTCCCACCGAAACTCACCGCCGTCGCACCCGTCAGGTTCGTCCCGGTCAGCACGACCGTCGTCCCGCCGGCCACCGGCCCCACGTTCGGCACCACCGTCGTGAGGGTGGGCACCGCGACGTAGGTGAACGCGACACCGTTACTCGTTCCACCCGCAGTGGTGACAGTCACCTGAACCGTCCCGGCCGACCCGGCCGGGGAGACGGCCGTGATCTGCATTGCGGAGTTGACGGTGAACGAGGTTGCCGGTGTCCCACCGAAACTGACCGCCGTCGCACCCGTCAGGTTCGTCCCGGTCAGCACGACCGTCGTCCCGCCGGCCACCGGCCCCACGTTCGGCACCACCGTCGTGAGGGTGGGCACCGCGACGTAGGTGAACGCGACACCGTTACTCGTTCCACCCGCAGTGGTGACAGTCACCTGCACCGTGCCGGCCGAATGGGCTGGGGCGACAGCTGTGATCTGGGTGGCGGAGTTGACGGTGAACGAGGTTGCCGGTGTCCCACCGAAACTCACCGCCGTCGCACCCGTCAGGTTCGTCCCGGTCAGCACGACCGTCGTCCCACCGGTCACCGCTCCTGAAGCGGGTGTGATGCTGGTCAGAGTGGGCACCGCGGCATAGGTATACGCGACACCGTTACTGGTTCCCCCCGAGCCGGTGACGGTGACCTGCACCGTGCCAGCCGAATGGGCTGGGGCGACAGCTGTGATCTGGGTGGCGGAGTTGACGGTGAATGTTGTTGCGGTCGTGCCGAACCGGACTGTCAACGGGCCGGTGAATCCGGTGCCGGTGATCGTGAGGTTGTTCCCGCCCGCGGTGGGTCCGGAGGTCGGGGAGATGGAGGTGATGGTCGGAACGACGACATAGGTGTAGGTAACCGGGTTGCTGGTGCCACCCGGTCCGGTGACGGTGACAGACACGATCCCGGTTCCCGCCGGGCTGACGGCGGTGATCTGGGTGTCGGAGTTGACCATGAACGAGGTCGCCGGTGTGGCACCGAAATTGACGGCGGTGACTCCGGTCAGGCCCGATCCGGTCAGCGTGACCGGAGTCCCGCCCGTGGTGGGTCCTTGGCTGGGGCTGACGCTACTCAAAGCCGGAACCGTGAGATAGGTGTAGGGCAGCGGGTTGCTCGTGCCGTCCAGGTTTGCGGTGACGGTGACGTTCACCGTGCCAGTTCCAGGCGGGGCGATGGCCGTGATCTGGGTATCGGAGTCGATGGTGAATGTCGTTGCCGTCGTAGCGAACCGGACAGTCAATGGACCGACACCGCTGAACCCGGAGCCGGTGATGATTACAGAGTTGAAACCCGCTGCAGGGCCGAAAGAGGGTGTCAGCGAGGTGATAACAGGTGGCATTTTCCTGCCTTCTAACCAGTGATCAGTGGAAAAGGGTTCTCCCGCAGCAGCACAGTCCTGGTCGTGACACCGCTCATACTCAGTAACCCTCCAGCGGCGGCACTTTGGCAATACATCCCCCGGTCCGTTTTCGTCCGGTCTTTGTCCGTTTTCAGGTTCGGCCGGTAGCTATTGGGGGTTGATACGGTAGGCGGCTCGATCCGCTCGGCACGCAAGTGCGCCAGAAGGCGTGCACGGACCTGGTCGGCCGAACCTTTCGCTCTGGGTGACATACGCGACCAGCAGTCCGCGACAGCGTCCGCGTCGGCGATGCTGCACTCAAGAAATCCCAGCGAACCGCGAATCTAATTGCGGTGGAACCTATTCGTACGACCAGACCACTCGTAGAAGGCGATCTCGGTCCGTGTGACGCCGATTTGACGCGCCACGTACTCCACGGCATTGTCCGGGACCTCGCCGCGACCACGAGGGAACCGGCCATGCTCGGTATAGAACCGAAGCATCAAAGCTAACCCGAGCTTCGTCGCACCACGCTTGCCCCGCAACGAGTTCCAGCTCATTCCCAACCAGCGTCCAACAATCGATCAGCTCGTCCTCATCCAACTCCTGAGCCACGGCCGGAAGCTACACCGCACACAGCAGGCGCACACCAGAAATGTTCGTTTGCCGCTTCGGCTCTGCTGCCCGCGCCGCAGCGGTAGGTCCCCAGCTGGTGCTGGAGCTCGACGCACGAACCTGCCGTCCTCGGTATGACCGGACCCCACTCGAGGGCGGGCCGACATCGGCTGCCCCGGTCGAGGCCGCGTTGTCGCGACGCCCCCTGCGCGGTAGCTTGCGGGGATGGAGATCCGAGTGGGCCAAATGGTGGTCCACTACGTGGAGCACGGGACCGGTCGCCCCGTGCTGGTACTCCACGGCGCCGGCGTCGACCACCGCGAGGCTGAGGCCTGCTTCGAGCTGGTTTTCGACGGCGTTGCGGGGCTGCGGCGGATCTATCCTGACCTCCCTGGAATGGGCCGGACAATCGCTCCCGAAACGCTACGCAGCGCCGACGACGTCCTCGACACGCTGCTCAACTTCGCCGACGAGGTCATTGGCGGGACCGCGCTTCTCCTCATCGGTCACTCGGCGGGCGCGTACTACGCGCAGGCGATGGCCGCGAGACGCCCGGCGCAGGTCGCTGGTCTGGCGCTCGTCTGTCCATTGTTGCCAGGACTGCGCGACGTCCCAGAGCACCGCGTCGTCGCCGGATCGGGTGAGATCGGTGACGACGTCTTCCGGAGCTACTTCGTGATCCAAACCCCGGAGATGCTCGAACGGTACGAACGTTACCTCGCCCCAGCGGCCGCGCTCGTCGACCAGGCAGCGCTCGAGCGAATCGGCGAACGGTGGGCGCTCACCCCCGATCACGCGCCGGCTTACGCGGGTCCGACAGTGGTCGTGGCGGGGCGGCTGGACTCGACGGTCGGGTATGCCGCCGCTACCGACCTCGTCGACCACTACCCCCACGCCTCGCTCGCCGTGGTCGACGACGCGGGACACGCCCTACCCCACGAGCAACCGGAACTCCTGCGCGCCCTCCTCGCTGAGTGGCTCGCGCGCGTCGAACGCTCGAGCTGACCCGAAACAGGCTCGGCCCAGATCAGCATGGTTGCCGGGTTGAGCGCGGGTGGAATGTAGGGCCAGCACCGTCGGCGACCGGTCCAGGTCTGACCCCCGCGGTAGGCGATGGTGTGCAGTGATGGGGATGTCAGGATGGCGAGCGAGTGCCGAATCTCGTTGCGCGTGAATCCGATCCGGTCGGCTGTTGCTGGATGTTGCGCTTGCTGGTCGAACAGGATCCGGAGTTCGAAGGCGCGTGGCAAGTGCTCGACGCATGCTGTCGATGCCGACCGGGCTGCGCATGCGATTTTGGCATGTGGGCCATTCCAAACATTCGTTGGACGCATGCGCCTGCACGCGCTTAGCTCGAGGTGTAGTCGGCTCAATCGGTCGACACGTGAATGCGAGGAGTGCTGCATGCCTATGACCAAGATCTATATGAGAGAGGGAAGTTCGCCCGAGCATCGGCGGGCGATCTCCGACTCGATTCATCGATCGCTCGTCGACGTACTCGGAATTCCGGACGACGATAAGTACCACGTCTTCCACGAACTCGAGGCCGACAACCTCATCACCGCGCCGATTGCGTTCGGTCTGGAGCGTCGTCCGGAGGCAATATTCATCCAGACGTATTTCGGGGCGCGACCCGTCGAGCAGTTGCGGCAACTCTACCGCTCCTTGGTGACCAACCTCGCCGAGCGTCCCGGCCTGGAAAGCAGGGACATCTACATCAACGTCGTGGAGTCACCGTCGGCGAACTGGTGGGCGGACGGTCGGAGGCTCGACCCGGTCACGGGATTCGACGAGCGGATCGCACGCGACAAGCTGCCGACAAACCCTTAAGGGGAGCGCTCGGGCGGCTTGCGAGGGTGATCAGCCCGAAGGGAGACGCCCTGCCGCCTCTCGCAGGCAGTCGGCGAACTCGGTCACCGCATTGGTTGGAGCGCCCGGAAGCCGTGCGAGCAGGACGCGGCGGGAGATGGGCACGCCATCGGAGACGTGGAACCAACCGCACTGTGTCGGGCACCAGACCGATGAGGTACGGAGGTAGCGTCGTGACGCCCCATCCCGTCGCGACCAGGGCCAACTTCGACAGCCAGTCCCGCGCTTGATGCCCGATCGTCGGTCGGTGCGGCAGCGCGGGCCAGACCCCCAGCCCCGGTTCGCTCGGCGTCTCCGGGCTCGAGATCCACGTCGCTCGCTGCAACTCGGCAAGAGTCACCGAGCCGTCGCGGCCGAGGTCACCGAGCGCGGGCACCGCGACCAGCAGGTCGCCTTCGAGCAGGATGTCGAGTTCGAAAGGCGGGTCCTGGTCATCGGGAGCAGCGTAAGGAGGTCGGGACGAGATGATCGCAAAGTCCAGCGTTGCGGCGCGCACGCTCCGGGTGAGGGCCGGGGTCGAGCCCTCTCGGGTGATGATCTCGACGTCGGGACGGCGTTGTCGCATCAGAGCGAGCGCCTCGGGAACGAGCGCCGCTCCTACGCTCGTGAAGACGCCGAGGCGCACAGTGCCGCCATTCGGGTCGGCCCCGTGCAAGACGCGTGCGGCCAGGTCGACTTGATCGAGTGCCGCCGAAGCATGCCGCAGAAGTGTCATGCCGGCCGCGGTGAGCCGAACTCCGCCGACCCGCCGCTCGAAGAGTTGGGCATCCACAGCGCGCTCCAACCCGGCCATCTGCCGTGATACGGCGGACTGCGTGTAACCGAGCGCCACTGCGGCCGCGGTGAAAGACCCGGTCTCCGCGATCGCACGCAGCAGCCGCAGCGAGGTCGACGACCACTCCATGACGAAACAACATATCAAGCCTTCCGATCCATCGCTTTCGGCATGGGTCGGTCAGATCGTCCGGTCGCTGAACGACCGCAAATCCACGAATGGAGAGCAATGCAAACATCAGCTGAGGGCAGCCTCGATCGGCTCGGCGGCCGACTATCGTTGCTCGCACCGGCCGACCTCGACGGGGCGCAGTATCAGGTGTACGAAGCGCTGACGCGGATGGTCGTACCGGAAGCCGCGGAAAGCGGGTTCACCGCGCAACTCGACGACGGGCGGTTCGTCGGCCCGTTCAACGCGCTGCTCCGCGTTCCGAACATCGCGGCGGGACTCGGCCAGTGGACGAGCCAGATCACCAGTTCCGGAATCGCCGCCGACGTCCGTCAGGTCGTGATCCTGACCGTCGGCGCGGCCTGGTCTGCCGAGTACGAGATCGATGCGCACAGATCGGCTGCCCGCGTTGCAGGAGTTCCGGATGGCGCAATCGAAGCCATCATTCAGCGAAGGGCCCCACACGGATTGACCGCCGAGGCGGACGTGGCCCATCGGCTGACCGCAGGCCTGCTCGCCGATCACGTCGTACCCGATGAGCTGTACCTCGAGGCGACCGCGACCTTCGGCGAGGCCGGAGTGATCGCGATCCTGTGCCTCATCGGCCAGTACCAGACGATCTCCGCGATCCTCGTCTGCTTCGAGGTACCCGTGCCCGAGCGCGTCGACGCAACAGCCCAAGCCGAGTAAGAGCAGCACATTGCATGGCACCGGCTCGAACCCGTGGACGCGTCGGGCCTTCTCGCAGGGTGTCGCTCACGCCGATTGCGTGGTGGCCGACAGCCGGTCGATCTCAGCGGGTGTCAGCGTCATCGTGGCGGCAGGCAGGATCTGCTCGAGCTGCTCTGTGGTGCGTGCGCTGGCGATCGGGGCGACGACCCGAGGGCGGGCGAGCAGCCAGGCGAGCGCGACGGCGGCCACCGTGGTGTCGTGGGACGCGGCGATCTCGTCGAGCGCCGCGAGCACCGCCGCACCACCGTGGTCGAGGTACGCGCGCGCGCCCTCGGCGCGCTGGGACTCGACGACGTCGCTGCCCGGCCGGTACTTGCCGGTCAAGAAGCCCTTCGCCAGCGCGTAGTAGGGCAGCACGGCGAGGTCCCAGGCGTCGGTGACGGGCAGCAGCGTGCGCTCGAAGTCCCGTTCGACGAGGTTGTAGTGCGGCTGCAGGACGGTGAACTCGGCGAGCCCGTGTTTGCGCTGGAACTCGAGGGCGGCGGTGAGCCGTTCCGGCGTGTAATTGGAGGCACCGAGGTGGCGGACCGTGCCTGCTTGGACGAGCGCGTCGAAGGCGCGCAGCGTTTCCTCCAGCGGCGTCTCTTCGTCGTCGAAGTGCGCGTAGTAGAGGTCGATGCGGTCGGTCTGCAGGCGTTCGAGCGAGGCGTGTGCCTCATGCTTGATCGTCTCCGCGCGCAGGTTGCGGAGCGGTCCGCGGCCGCCGCCGACCTTCGTGGCCACGACGATCTGGTCGTGGTTGCCCCGGTCGGCCATCCAGCGCCCGATGATCGTCTCGGAGCGGCCGTGCTCGATCAGGTAGGAGTTCGAGGTGTCGATGAAGTTGCCGCCCTTTCCGGTGTACGCGTCGAGGACGGCGCGGGACTCCGGCTCGTCGGCGGTCCACCCGAACACGTTGCCGCCGAGGCAGATGGGAAAGACGTCGAGGTCAGTACGTCCAAGAGAAGCCATGTCATCAGACGCTAGCCGTTGCCGGCTGCCACCGCGTCCCGGCTGACGGGCGGCCAGGGGTTCCGGGTAGCTGGAAGGATAGACGGGCGCTGCTGTCGGCGCTGGCCGACGCGGATGTCGCGTGGGCGGCCCACACCGAACAGTTCGGCGACGATTGCGATCCAGGCGCAATCACTGCGGTGGCAGCTCGCACCACGGCGGCTGGACACCCCGCGCCGCAGCCGCCGACCCGACCAGAGCGACGACCTGATCCGGCTCATCGACTCCTTCCCCCAGGACGAACAACCCGGCCGAATGAGCGCTGCCCGCGTGCGCGAATCGCTTGGACTGTCGTGAGACTCCGGCATCGGTGGGATTGACACACCTCGAGTCCTCGCTGCGCCGGTGGTCGAGGCGCACCCCGGCTACCGTCAATCAACCACCACCGGTATTCCTTCATCACCGTTATGCCTCGAGCGGGCAAATACTTTCGACGCCTCGATCCGGCCGACGCGAGCCACGCGGCCGACTCCGCTTCGCAGGTGGGCATACCGCCCGCATACGCAAATTATGGTAAATGGATATACTATCATTGGCAGTAAATCAAACTATGTTTATTGCGAGGTGAAGATGGAGAAGCCGCCGACCATCGTCGGGCGCGACCGGCAGTGGCGCGCCGTGGAACGGTTCCTGTTCGACGGCGGCATCGCCAGTCCGCTGCGAATCGGGCTGGTTTCGGGACGGCGGCGAACCGGCAAGACACAACTGCTGTCGACAGTGTGCCGGGAGGTCGGTGGCCTGTACACCGTCTGCGTCCAAGACGAAGGCGATCGCGCTGCGCGCGCGCGATTCGCCGGTAATCTCGCCGAACATGCCGGACTACCCGCGTCGGCGTTGGGCACACCGGAATCCTGGGAACGGCTGCTGCGTGCCGCGTTGGAAACTGCGACCCGCACCGCGACCAGCGGCAATCCCCCGCTGGTGGTCATCGATGAGTTCCCCTACGCGACAGCCCACGCACCGCAGCTGCCTTCGCTGATCCAGCACCTGTACGACGCCTCCCAGAACGGGAAGGGGCCGGGTGGTCGAATGATCCTCTGCGGCTCGGCGCTCAGCGTGATGCACGAACTACTTTCCGGCGCAAAGCCTTTGCGTGGCCGGGTGATGATGGATCTGCGGCTGCCCGCCTTGGACTACCGGGAGGCGGCTGGGCTCTGGGGCATCGACGACCCGGATATCGCCTTCCACGTCCATGCCACCGTCGGCGGCATCCCCGGATATCGCTCGCTCATCACCGGCACCCCCGGATCGATCGAGGACTTCGACGAGTGGGTCATCGACAACTTGCTCACCACCGATATCGGCGTCTTCACCCACACCGAAGTCGACTATCTGCTGCGCGAAGATCCCCGGATCAATAGCCGCGCGCTGTATTTCGACATCCTCAGCGCGGTTGCTTCCGGCGCGAGCACACCAAGCAAGATCGGTGCCATGCTCGGCCGCGACAGCAACTCCGTGCGCTATCCGCTCGGTGTGCTCGAGTCGGCGGGCTACCTGACCCGGAACCAGGACATGTTGCGCGCCCGCAAACCGACGATCACGGTGTCGGATCCGGTCATCCGCTTCGACCGGTTGATCACCGCACCCCATCTCGGACAACTCGAGTTCGGCCGCGCTCGCCAGGTATGGCAAAGCGCGGCACCGACATTTCGATCCAACATCCTCGGCACCCACTTCGAAGAACTTGCCCGAGACTGGATCCTCCGCTTCGCACCCGACGAACTCGACCGTCCCGCTGGATTCGGCGATGTCGGATTCGCGACCGTCCAAGACAACCCGGGTCGGGCGAAACACGAGATCGATGTGCTCGCCATGGACGGCCGCCGCGTAACCGTGATCGGTGAAGCGAAAGCCACTCTCGACCGACGTGGACTGCCCGACCTCGACCGGCTCGACCGAATAAAGCAGCTACTGACCGATCTCGGCCACAACACAACCGATACCGTGCTTGTCCTGTTCACCACCACCGGCTTCACCCTCGACCTCGAAAAGGCCGCAACCGGTCGATCCGACGTCGAGCTCGTCGACCTCGAACGTCTCTACAACGTATGAGCGACAGTCGATTTCGCGGCTTCATGCACAGAATATCCACGTGTGCCGTGCGGCAGGTGGGCACGTCCAGTTGGCGTGGACGCTGCGGCCGTGGGGCCGTTCGACCACTGGTTGCTGGACAGCCACGATTCGGACCGATGTCGAGGCGGGTGAGCAGATGCGCGGCCTTGCGGCGGCTCTGCACCGTTTCCTTGATCCGGACGGCCCACCGCTTTCCGAGGACGTCGACTGATGGTCTGTGGCCGCGCCGATGTCACGTAAATTGTTGCAGCGCAATATAGATCACACAGTGCTGGCTGGCGTGGCGGCGGGATGCGGGACGGCCACCGCGTGATGATGCCCGGTTTATGTGGAACGCAAGCAATGCGCGGTAGCTGTGGGCACGGCATAGGCGTTGGCGGAGCCTAGCCCCACCCATAGGCACAGCAAACTAAGATTGCACCATAGTAAGATAGAATCTCACCTTCGAGGAGACGGCTATGGAATTCACCGGGAGAGCCACCGACCTCGACCTGCTCGCTCGTCAGCTGACCTCGGTCATCGACGGCACCGGCAGCACCCGGGGGCGTGCGGTCATCGTGACCGGTCGCCGACGCGTCGGGAAATCACGGCTCGTCCAGGAGTTCTGCGATCGGTCGAACCGCGCCTACGTGGTCTTCCAGGCGACCCGCGGCCGCAATCCGATCGCCGAGCGCGAGGATTTCACCGCAACAATCGCTCAGTCCAGCCTCGGTGGCGGAGAGCTGATCAGCGGGTTTCAGGCCGGCGACTGGAATCAAGCCCTGCGATCCCTCGCGATCGCCATACCAGAAGACACGCCCTGTATCGCGGTCATCGACGAGGTGCCGTGGCTGGTCGAACAAGATCCGGAGTTCGAAGGCGCGTTGCAGACGGTGTGGGATCGCCACCTCTGCGCCAAACCAGTCCTTCTCGTGCTGGTCGGCAGCGACATCTCGGTCATGGAGGCCCTTGGATCCCGCGATCGGCCGTTCTTCGGGCGCGCGACAAAAATGACCGTCGAACCGCTGCATCCGGCCGACGTGCAATCCATGACCGGCCTCAGCGCAGCCGACAGCATCGACGCCCAGTTGATCACCGGCGGGTTCCCGGAGATCGTCCAGTCGTGGCGCCCGGGAATGAGCCGAACGGACTTCCTTCGCGACGCAGCGGCCAACCCGCTGGCTCCGCTGCTGGTGGCAGGCGAGCTGTCGCTACTGGGCGAGTTCCCGGAGGGGATGCGAGCGCGCGCAGTCCTGGAAGCCATCGGCAGTGGAGAACGAACCTTCAGCACCATCGCCGCACAAGCCGGTGGAGCGAACGCACTCCCCGCAGGGACCCTCAATCCGCTGCTGAACATGTTGCGGAACAAGCGAATCGTCGACAGCGATCTACCGCTGTCCACGAAACCCGACACCAAGAACAAACGCTACCGAATCGCCGACTCCTACCTCCGGTTCTGGCTGGCCTTCCTCCAGCGCGGCATTCCGCTCATCGAACGCGGCCGCGGCGATCTCGCGCTGACCCGGATCGAACGCTCGTGGACCACCTGGCGCGGACGTGCCATCGAACCATTGATCCGCGAATCCCTGCTGCGTCTGCTGCCCAACGATCGATGGCCCGAAACCGAGACCGTCGGCGGATGGTGGAACCGACAGAACAATCCCGAAATCGACCTGATCGGCGCCGACCGCGAACCCGTCGCCAGCGCAATACATTTCGTCGGTTCCATCAAGTGGCTCGAAGACCGTCCCTTCGACCACCACGACTACGACACCCTCGCCCGCTCCCTGCTCGCAGTACCCGGCACCGATCACAACACCGCACTGGTAGCCGTCTCCCGATCCGGCGTTGCCGACAATCTGCCACTCGCAATGCATTGGGGCCCGGACGATCTCGTCCGAGCATGGCTGTGATGAGCGCCGCTCATCAACGCGCTCGACGGTCGGCTGTAGGTGATTACGTAATCGTTTGACTCATTCGGTACGGACCACCAGCCGCATCACGCCCGGCGGCATCGCGCAGCGATCGGCGGTGGATCTGCTGGCTGCGGCAGACGTTTGGCGGGACCAGCGCTCCCGTTGGTGGGAGGTGGGGTGAGGATCGTGGCTGGAACATTGCGAGAGGCACACCGGGGCAGCTGAATTCGTGTGCGACGCGGTGCGGAGGGCTGGATGGACCATGCGGTTGACATGTTGACCTGTCATACCTCGAGTGGCTTCGGCTGTGCGGTGAGGGTGGGTCTGGAGTGAGTGTGCGTCCCGGTGGGCTGTTCGCCGGATATCGGCTGGGGCGGTTGCTCGGTGCAGGCGGGATGGGTGCGGTGTATTCAAGGGTTCGCAAGGCGGCGGGGATCGGGGTGTACTACGAGTTTCTGGAACTGCGGCACAAGCCCGACATCCACGCTGCGACCGGGTTCGTCGTCGAGTCGCCGCTGGACGAGGTCAACCGGCCCCGCGGCGGCTCGCACAGTCGGCTGCAAATCCCACCGGCGCCGCATGAAGTTGCCCGGCTGTTCGATGGTTGGCAGGACGAACTGGCCGCCGTCCGCAAATACGCGCCGACGGCGCGCAATTACACCGCCTGCCGTCTGGTCAGCCTGATCGGGCCGCGTGTGTCGGAGCTATGCCTGCTGCGAATGGGCGATATCCGTTGGGAGCTGGGCCGGTTCGGCAAGATCCTATTGCGAGGCAAGGGTTCTCGCGGTCGCGGCAAGAAGGAACGGCTCATGCCATTGATCAACGGAACGCATGACCTGCTGGACTGGTAGGTCCACGGACCGCGCTGGGAGTACGACGACCTCGTCAACGACCCGATGGCACATTCCCATCCGAGCGCCGCAACGCCGACGGGTAGCAGCAAATCCGTCACCACCGATGCCGTGCGCGACGGGCTCGCCGAGGCGGTGGCCACTCATCTACCTACCCATGAAGAAGAAACCCACTCCTTCCACTTTCAACATATAGCGCACCGGGGGGCTTGCGGCAAGACCCCGGTCGTGCCGCAGAATTACCGGCCGAAGCCAAGACCTGCGGAAATGGGGGGGTACGAAGTGCGTGTGTCGTTGTCGACGTATGGGTCGCGCGGGGACGTCTGGTGGGAACCGCAGTGCAGTTGCCTGGCACTCGGCGCGGAGGTGCGGGTGTGCGCGCCTGCGACCTTCGAGTCCCTGTCGGCCGCGCTCGCAACGGCCCTGACCCCCGAGACCCGCACACGAGCGACGGCGGTGGCCGGCACGATCCGCACCGATGGGGCGACGGTGGCCGCGAAACAAATCATGGATTGGAGCTGACGACTTGACCCCTGTGACTACCAGCGCGTTCGACCTTCCTGCCCACCTCTCCCCCAAGGCCGATCCGACGCTGATCGCCGACGACGAGGAGCACTTCGCGGCCATCGCGAAGAGCCTCGAGCAGTCCATCGCCGACCTGTCCAACCGCCTCGATTCTGCGCGCAAGGCTCCCGTCCGCTTAGGTCAGGAGGTGCTGGAGCGGGATATGCTGGTCCACCAGCTGTCGGCTCAGCTGCGCGCTCTGCGTCGCTTCGGCTTGGACCTGTGCCTCGGACGCATCGTCAGCGCAGACAACCCCGAGCCCGTGTACGTCGGACGACTCGGCCTCATGGACCCCTCGGGTAATCAGTTGCTTATCGACTGGCGCTCCCCCGCGGCTGAGCCGTTCTTCGGAGCGACCCACGCAAAACCGATGGGCCTGGCCAGCCGCCGCCGGTATCGCTGGACCCGTGGCCGGATCAGCGACTACTGGGACGAGGTCTTCACTGCGGACGGGTTGCAAAGTAACGCCGCACTCGACGACCAGTCCGCCTTCATCGCCAGCCTGGGCAGCAACCGGTCGCCCCGGATGAGAGACGTGCTCGGCACCATCCAGGCCGACCAGGACGCCATCATCCGCGCGGGATCCAGCGGCGCTCTCGTCGTCGACGGCGGTCCGGGTACAGGCAAGACCGTCGTCGCTCTGCACCGCGCCGCGTACCTGCTCTACTCCGACCCCCGACTCCGTCACGGCGTGCTGTTCGTCGGTCCGCACGAGCCCTACCTGGCCTACGTCGCCGACGTCCTTCCCAGCCTCGGAGAGGAGGGCGTACAACTCTGCACCCTCCGGGACCTCGTCACCGAAGGAGCCGAGGCACCGATCGAAGCAGACCCGGACGTGGCACGCCTCAAGTCGTCCGCGGATCTGGTGAAGGCCATCGAAGCCGCCGTCAGGTTCTACGAGCAGCCACCCACCAAGGCGATGACGGTCGCGACCGACTGGTCCGACATCCGGCTCACCCCCGACGACTGGGCCGAGGCGTTCGAAGCACCGGAACCCGGTACACCGCACAACGAAGCGCGCGAGCAGATCTGGGAGCTGTTGCTGACGATCCTGATGGACAAGTACGACGGTGACGTTCCGGCCGCCCAACTTCGGCAATCGCTGCTGCAGAACGAGGAATTGCGCACGACCCTCGACAACGCGTGGACGCTGGTCGAAGCGGCCGACCTGGTCGCAGACCTGTGGTCGGTACCCGCCTACCTGCGCAAGTGCGCTCCCTGGCTCAGCCCCGACGACGTTCGGAAGCTGCAGCGCGCGGACGCCCAGAGTTGGACGGTGTCCGACCTGCCGCTCCTGGACGCAGCACGGCAGCGGCTCGGCGACCCGGAGGCGTCGCGACGTCAGCGCCGGCACAACGCCACCCTCGCCGCCGAACGCGAGCGCATGTCCAGCGTCATCGACGACCTGATCGCCTCCAACGACTATGCCGACGGCGAAGGCCTCATGACGCAGCTGCGACACCAGGACCTGCAGGAGATGCTCGTCGACGAGGCCGTACTGCCGAGCACCGACCCGGACCTGCTCGCCGGCCCCTTCGCCCACATCGTCGTCGACGAGGCTCAGGAACTGACCGACGCACAGTGGCAGATGTTACTGCTGCGCTGCCCGTCCCGCAGCTTCACCATCGTCGGGGACCGAGCCCAGGCGCGTCACGGGTTTACGGAGTCATGGCGGGAACGGCTCGAGCGGGTCGGCCTCGATCGGATCGAGATTGCCTCGCTGAGCATCAACTACCGGACGCCGGAAGAGGTCATGACGGAAGCTGAGCCGGTCATCCGGGCTGCGCTGCCGGACGCCAACGTGCCGACCTCCATCCGCAGCAGCGGCATCCCTGTCGTACACGGATCCGCTTCGGATCTGGACTCGATCCTCGACACCTGGTTCGCTTCGCACTCCGACGGGATCGCCTGCGTCATAGGAGATCCGACGTTCCGGGCGACGTCCCGCGTCCGGTCGCTGACCCCTGAGCTATCGAAGGGGCTCGAGTTCGACCTGGTCGTCCTCGTCGACCCGGGGTCGTTCGGCGAGGGCATCGAAGGAGCGGTCGATCGCTATGTCGCTATGACCCGAGCGACCCAGCAACTCGTCATCCTCACGAGCTCCTGACGGTCACGCGGCTACCGGCCGTGCGGGCTCCCCGCAACGTCTTGCCGTCCAAGGCCACCGCGACCCACTCGCCGTCTCCGGCCTTTCATCGTCCTCGCGTCGCTCGCCCGTGCCCGCCCAACATTCCAAACGTGGTGTCGCTCACCTATTTACGCAGCTCACGGCGCGAAAATCCGACGACGCCGGAGCCCTCCCTGATTACCGACTGAGCGATCCATCTCGGGCGCCTGTCATCGGACCGCCGCACCTTCGGTGTCTGTTGTTCTATCTCGCAGCAGATCTCGGCGTCGCACAGCGGGCAGAAAGTAATCTTCGGGCCGGTCCGGGCCGGGAACGTCGGACATGGTGACGAGTGCAGGCGGGAGTGCCACGACCATGTACAGATCGACCAACCACACCGCCAACAGTCTTCCGAACGAAGGATGTTCACCGTTGTCGGGGCGAATGACGCACAATCCGAACATCGCCTTGCCGAGGGTTGTGTGGAAGATCGATTGACCAATCACGCGATTGATTGCGGACGCCGCCAGCCAGCAGCCGATCAAGGCGACGATGTTCACTCCGAAGTGCTTCCAGTCCAACCGTAGGACGGCGTCCGTGGAAAACTCGGGGCTGACCGCGATCGCCGCACCGATCCCAATGCTCGAGTGCATGATCCAATCAACTGCGAAGGCGCAGATCCGCCGAAGGATGCGCGGTGACGGATAGCGGGCATCTTCCTTCGTTCCGTGTCGTGCAGGTTTCCCTACCTGATCCCCGGCAGGCTTCATCATGAGCTGACCACGAACCCGCGTTAGATGGTAATCGTGGGCCACGCGCGCCGATTCGTCTCGATTGTCCCGGTCGCTCGGGTTGTCCGTCCGGAACGTCAAGCGAGGTGGTTGCCGAGATTTGGCGAAATAGGCGTATCGGAGGTCGCCTCCGCCTGGCCTGGAGATCACCCCGTATTTCGCTGGATCGCCGGCAAACCAAATCTCTGATGACTTGTGGTTGACCAGCTTCCCGATGTCTTTCGGCCAAGTGCTCAGAATGAGGGCAGATACTGGCCGGCGATTCTGATCGAGCAGTTCTACCCATTCGTGGCGTCCTGTGGTTATGTAATTTATGGGCCAAGAAGTCCACGGGTATCGCGCGAGTGCTCTTCTCCTTCTCCGGTTGATCCAGAGCAGCACTCCGCCGAAGAGCAGGCCTACCGTCATACCGGCTACGGCAAGATTGCCGCCGATCGAGATCAGTGCCGATAGTTTCTTATCCTCGACGCGATCGCGAATGTCTATCGATACCACACTCAACGGCAAGCACAGTAAGCCGAAAAGCAGGAGAGACCAGCGTGCAAACCTTCCCTTCCGTGCCGCTGCCTTGGTTGCTGGACAGGATATTGCCGGCGGCGGTGTTGCGACTCTTCCGTAGGACATGACCACCTTGCTCACAGGTCCAAAGAAGACGCTGCACCGGATCGCCGAGGCGTAGTCGTGAACTCGATGGATGCGGCCATTGCGGCAATCATCGGGAGATACTCATCTCCGTACTCGATGGATGCTGTGGAGAATTCGATCACCGCGATCGTGGAACCATCCGGTGAAGAGGCAACAGCCTCCAGTTGGTAGACCGAATGCTCAGAATCGGAGGAATCCTGCCCTGGAAGTTCAGGTGCCGGGAGAGCGCGTATTCGGTCGAGAAGCAGCAACGGTCGACCTGATATCTCGACGAGTTCGGCGTTCTTGAACGTCTCACCGGCAGCGCGCCTTCCGCTCAGCACCTCGCCCAGCGTCAGGCGCGGATTCCTCCGCTCGCCATACTCGTTCAGGGAGATGATGAGTGTCGACGAGATCGGACCGCCATCCGATGACAGATGTTTGCCGAGACCGCAGTACACAGCGTTGAGCTGAGCGAGGCGCGTCAGCATGACTCGCAGCGCCTGCAGCACCGCAGCTGCCGCGGAACTCACCGTTCCCGGGCCGATCCGAACGAACAATGATTCCGCCTGCGCTATCGAATCATCGATATCGTCGAGCGGAAGAGCTATGTATCCATTCGGAATATCGACAGCGATCGACACGTCCACCGATGCTTCGGTCGTCGACATCTCAGTTATCTCCGATCATCGACCCGATGGGATTCAGGATGGAGCTCACGACCTTACCCGATCGGGAAAATAGATCTATCGCCTCGGCTGTGGATACCGGTGCGGCGTGCGGCCCGGCTACTCCGGTGAGTTGGAGTACGCTGCGAGTCGCGTCGTTCATGTGTAGAGCTTCGACAACGTTCGGCACACCAGGGATCTTGGCAGTGCCGTTGACTATTCCGGCAGCAATCTTCGAACTCAATGTAGATTCGTGTGTTACGGCGTTGTAGGCGGTTCCACCGATTCGCTCGAGGGCACCCAACGATTGAGCAGCATGAGCGCCGTCTGCAATGGCCTCCCCGCCTCGGAAGAGTGCCCACCCAACCTTCCCTGTCGCGATGCCCGCACCGCCTACGGGAGCTAGACCCAATGAATCGAGACCGACGCGCTTCCAAGCATCGAGTTCGCCGTTCTTCAGGCCCTCTCGTATTTCTGGATCGGAGAAATCCAGTGCGAGAAGGCCCGCAGTGGCAGTCGCTGCTACCGCGAAACCGATGATGTCGAACGGAGGGGGCGTCACAAGAGCGACCAGCCCGCCGATTGCAGCAACAATCGAAAGCGTCTGATGGACCCCTTCTCTGTGTTCGTCGATCCACTTGCCCACTGCCTCGACCGCGTCGGCGATCCGGTCCCAGATGCTCTTGTCCGGCGGGCTCGGAGCGAAATCCTTTGCGGCAGCGTCCAACTCGCTGGCAGTGCCACGGGCAACACGGTCGTGCGCACCCTCGAGGTCGCGTGCCCGCTGGATGATGGAGTCCAGTTTTCCCTGCCAGTCGCTTACCGCAGTGCTGGCTGCTCGGACTTGTGCGACGGCGGCGTCGAGACGCGTCTGCGCGGCCTGCAACTGCGCTGGGTCGGAGAACTGCATGTTCGCCAGACTCAAGTCCGGATTGGACTGGGCTCGTTTGAAAGTCGCGATAGCTTCGGTGTGCTGGCCCCTCGCGTCGGCGGCTTCGGTTTCCAGACCTTTGGCGGTGTCCTGGAAGCTGACGAGGTTCGTGTGCCACCCCTCGAGCAGCCCGACGGCACGTTTCAGCGAGTTCTGCGCGTAGCCGAGGTCTTGTGCCAGCGTGGCGTCGAAGCCCGACCGGAAAGCATCTCCGGCGTCGCCCTTCCAGACATCGTCGTTACTGTTGCGCAGTCGGCTCAGCAACGCATTGGTTTCCTCGACTGCGTCTGCCGCCGCGCTGATCTGTGCACGCAGCCCCGCCACGTCGGCCGGCGCTCCGGGCACCGGGTTGAAACCCAGGTTGGGGTATGGGTTCTCGGTCATGCTTCGTCCTGGGCAGTGGTCGGTTGGTGTGGCGTCTGCCCGTCGAGAACACCCCTGGCCCGCTCCAGGACCCTCGCGAACGCGTCGTCGGCCTGCTGATAGGCGTCATGGCATTTCGCGACACCGTCCGCGGTCACCTTGGCGGCCTCGCCGATCCGCTCGATACCGAAACGCCAGCGGCGTTGGAAGCTGTCGGCTGCGTCGTTCAGTACCTTCGTCCCGATGTCGCCGTGACCGTCTCGGGCCATTGCCTTCGTCGCATCGTTCAGTACCTGCTCGGCGCCCCGCAACGACTGGACCGTCTTGCCCAGCACGTCGATATCCACCTGAAGAAAACCTGGCAAGTCAACGCACTCCTTCACGCGAGGTCATGTATCAGTATTGGACGCACCGACTGCGACATCGGTTCCATCGGGGCGGGCATTTGGCTGGCCAGGTCCTGCGGAGCGGTGGGCCGGACGGTGACGTGCCTGCCGCGGACCTCGAGGTAGCGGCCGTCGTCGGTGATGTCGTGCCACTGCAGCACATTCCACGGTGCGGTGAGTTTGTTGACGGGACCGGTGAACAGCAGGGCGGAGCCCCCGCCATCCGCGGTACGGCCCAGCAGGCGTTGGTAGCGTTCCCGCGGGGTGTTGCGGGCAATGCTCCCGCGGTAGCCGTCGGCTGCGCTCCGCAGGTCACCCGGGTGGATGCTTGCTGGTTGCTGGCTGCCGGGAGGGTAGGCCGGTAGGGAGCTGGTCAGGCGCGCGGGAAGGTGTTCCGGGCGGAACAGGCGGTTGGCGAAGCGGCTGGTGAAGCGGAGTGGATCGGGGAACCGGTCGTTCGCGCCACTGAACCAGAGCGTCGCGAAATCGTCAGGGTCCCAAGTCCATTCAGCCATTGAGAGATTCCAATCGGTCGTACTGCGCGTCCAGGACGGCTGGACGGCGTGCGGCCCGAGCTTGCCGGGGCCAGTTGATGTTGGTTCAGGCGGTCAACATCGACAAGCGGAGCAGGGCCCGTCGCCACGCCGACCGGGACTGCGGATCATCCGGTACGTCGGTGACACCGGACTCCGCTGGGGCGTCGTCACCTTCGATCTCGGTGAGGGTGCGGTCGGCGCGTGAGCCCTGGCGGTGCGAGTCCGCGCAGGAATCTGCCCGCGCCCTCGCCGATCTCCCCGACCGATGGCGTGCCGTCGCGAAGCCGCGGGCGAATTCCGCAGACGAATCGGTACTCGCCGCATTACTGGACACACCGATCTTCGATGCGGACACGGCGCAGAAGATCACCGGCACCACCGAAGCCAGCGTGTACCGGGCCCTCGGCGGGTTGACAGAAGTTGGCATCCTGGAGGTGCTGTCCGAGAACAAACGCAATCGAATCTGGGCGGCATCGGACGTATTGGCCGAGCTCGACGCTCTCAGTGCCGCCACTCGACGCTCTCAGTGCCGCCATCGGAAAACGAACCACGCAGATTCGGTAGTTGGTATCAGATCTGGTCGACGCGGAACTGGTTGAATCCCCCTGGGTTGGTGTTCACCGTGACGAGCCGCATGGATCTCCCTCCCTCCCAGCTCGATCCGCCGCTGGCTCATCAGTACGGCCACAGTTCCTTCACCGGCGTCGGCGTCGGCACCGGGCGGGCGAGCTGTTCGATATCGGACCACCGGCACTCGCCGTTCTCCACGCGAACGGCGAACGCGCGGAGTTCGGGTGATGCTATCGGCATGTCGGGTCCTCGCCGATCGTGGAGACACGATTCTCAACCCTGAACTCACCCCCGCCCTTGCCGCGCGGGAGATTTCAATGTTCGCCGACTGGGCCAGTGCCCGGCCGTTCCACGCGGCGCTGACCGATCGCAGCGTGAATCTCGGTGTCTTCCAAGGAACACCCATCGTCCCGGTCATCGTCCCAGGCGCGATCCGCGCAGGCTACGTCTCTTCGACCTTGCTCCAGAACGGCATCTACGCAGCGCCCCCCGCGGGCCAAGACCGCCTTCGCTTCTTCATCACCTCGGAATACACGCAGGAGCAACTGGCGAAAACCGTGGATCTACTACAGATCCGCGAACTCACCGAAAACAGTGTGATCCTCGACGACGGCGCCGAGTTGCCCGCCGAACTCGTCGTGTACGCAACGGGATACGGCTCGATGAACGGCTGGGCCGCCGACCTCATCGGCCAGGACGTCGCAGACAAGGTCGGCAAATGCTGGGGCCTAGGCTCGGACACGACCAAGGATCCCGGCCCGTGGGAGGGCGAGCAGCGCAACATGTGGAAGCCCACCCGGCAGCCGGGACTGTGGTTCCACGGCGGCAACCTGCACCAGTCCCGGCACTACTCGCTGTATCTGGCGCTGCAGCTGAAGGTGCGGTAGGAGGGCATAGGGAACCTCCATCACCCGGGTGTACATCTCCAGCCAGTCGCCGATCTTGTCCTTCGGCGCGAATACCGGCCAGTTGTCCGGAAACGGCAGATACGGCAGGTGGTCGTACCAGACCAGGTCGTGCAGGCACAGCGACTTGTATCGTTTGCGCCACTGGTCGCCCGGCCGGTCGTGCTTGTCCACCACGATCGCGGGCACGCCGAGCTGGCGCATCCGGGCACCGAGCGCGATACCACCTTGGCCGCCACCGACGATCACCAGCCGCGCCGACGACCTCGGGTTCCGCGAGGGCGCGGTCTGTGCCCGTCGGAAACAAACAACAAAGGACTCCTCCAACTACTGATGCGTTGGGGTGCTCAGAAATCGGTGCAGAGAATCTGTCATGTTGGTGACGAAAGCGTCGCGGGTCTCGTCGGTGACGTTGCCGAGGGACAGATAGGGGTTCAGGTCTTCTAGTTCGACCAGGAGGAGATCGCCTTCTGGGGTGCGACATGCATCCACTCGCTGGATGCCGTGGTCGATCGTGTTCCAGTCGATGAAGCGCTGAGCGAAGACGAGATCCGCCTCCGTGGGTTCGTAAGCCTCCAGAATCCAGCGATGCTCGGGGTCAGGTGCGTAGAGGGCGTACTGGAAGGTGTGGTCGATGTAGTAGAACGACACCTCGTAGGAGAAGTCGATGCGCGGCTGAACCAAGACACCGTCGTAGGTCTGACGCCCCAGATCGTCTTTGCTCACAAAATGCAGTCCGATGGAGTCTGCTCCTGCTTTCGGTTTGATCGCGTATAGGGATGAATCGGGAAGACGGTCCACGTCTTGCAGGCGATCAATGGTGGGGATGACCGGGTATCCGGCTTCGGTCAGGTCAAGTAGATATTGCTTGGTGGCCATATCACCCCGGCCGGTCAGCGGGTTGTACACGCGTATGCCGCGAATCGCGGCCATCTCACAGAAGGAATCGTGCTCCTGCTGGTAGTGCAGCACCGGTCCACTGTTGCGAACTACGACAGCGTTGAAAGTGTCCATCAGCGTTACAGCATCGCGCGGATGGCATAATGCGATGTCGAATTGGGCGCGAAGCCGGGAGGAGAGAAAGATATCCTCGTCGCAGTACCGTCGCCCACGGGCCTGGAGGCTTATTCATAAGCCTGTCCCGCAATCGGCTGTGGCATAGCAACTCTCGTGGCCTGTGTGGCCGGTGAGACGGTGATCGCACTGCTTGATACGTCGGCGCGTCGCAGCCGAATTGGCAACGGCCCTCATGTATCTCAGTTCGTGGAGTTACGAAGTCTACGAGCGAGAACGAGGGCCGTTGCGGTACAAGGCTATTACGGGGCTGACCGATGGGCAACTGACGGAACTGACTGCCCGGGTACACGAGACCGTCGGCGGGTTCGAGTCGGCCGGTCGCCCTTACGCGTTGAGCTTGTTCAGGTCTGTCGCTTTGGTGGTGTCGTTGATGCGCAGAAACCTCGTCCAGGATGTCGCGGGCGCGTTCTTCGGGATCAGTCAGTCCACGGTGAGCCGCCGCTGGGATCTGCTGCGACCGGTGATCGCTGACGTACTCGAAGAGTTCGTTCCCAACCCCCGCGACGTCATCGGAGTCGGGTCCGTGCTGGTGGACGGCACAATCTGCCCGACCTGGGACTGGTCGGCGATCCCGGACCTGTTCTCCGGAAAAACCCAGTATCCGGGGTTCAACATCCAGATCGCCGCCGACCTCGACGGCAGGCTCGTCGCGGTCGGCATGACGATCGTGCACGGCGCCCGACACGACGCGCACGCATACGCCGCCTCCGGACTCGCCGACCTTCTCGCCGAGATCGACACTGTCGCCGATTCCGGTTACGTCGGTGTCGACGGAATCGATCTGGTGCCCTACAAGAAACCTCCGGGCCGCGAACTGCACGAGAGCCAGGCCGCGTTCAATACCGCACTCTCCGGAATCCGGGCCGCGGTGGAGCGAGCCGTCGCTCACCTGAAGACCTGGCGCATGCTCAGCGAGGAAGGCGGCCGCTACCGCGCGCCAGTCCACAAATTCCCCTCTGCCCTGAAAACGATAGTCGCACTGCACTTTTTCGCGGAGGCTTATGAATAACGCTCCTGGTAGGCAAGATCGGTCACGTACAGAAGACTGGGTCGGGCCGACAATGTTCATCTCCTCGAGTGATCACCAACTGTACTGGTGGACGTCGTGTCGGAAGTCACGTCTCCGTGCCGCTTTCATGGGGAGCCTGTCACGAAAAGTGTGTAAGTCTGAGATGACTTCACACGTATTGTCTTCTAGCACAATGGGATTTGTCCAGGAAGTGGGCTGCGAGCGTGTTCAGCGCCACAGTCCAGTTGCGTGTCCCGGTACCGGAGAAACCTCCTCTCTCACTCGAAATATTGCGCAGCCCAAGGTAGACCAGCTTCATCGTGGCGTCGTTGCTGTCGAAATGCCCCCCGATTCTTGGTGATTTTGCACAACTGGAAGTTGATAAATTCGATCTGGTTTGTGATGTAGACGATCTTGCGTGGCTCCACGGGAAAGTCGAGGAATGGGATGAACTCCTCCCACGCCAATTTCCACACGTCGACCGCTCCCTGGCATCTATCGCCGAACTCGCAGTCGAAACCCTTCAACGCCTGTTCTGCGCCCGTGAGCTGGACGTCGATGATGGCTTGTTGAGCAATTGGGTCACCCCACCGGACACATGGCCCACACTTCTTGTCGAGGCTCGATTTCTTTCCACAGTCCGCTACCCGGGCACCTCGACCGATTTCCTCGTTGACTCCCTCACCGGAAGAGATCGCTGGGGCACAGATGGGGATCAGGAGAAGCCGCCGATGACATATCAGCCACAGACCAACCCGTATGGCCCGACTCCCGGTCGGCCGACGCCGCCAAGGAAAGGGGCGCCGACGTGGGTGTGGGTAGTTGCAAGCCCATATCGGCAACGGCGAGACCCGCCCGCGCTGGTGAGTCGACGGCGCTGACTCGGACGGCGCCTGGCACACGCACGTCCCCTCGGCGAGACCGACTCACGGCGTGTGGCGCGTCGTCCGGCGCATCCTGGCTCCGTCGCGCCGATGTGGCGAATCCCATACGCCGGGGCTGCGATGCTCAGTATTCGCTCAGAAATCGCTGAAGTATCGGACCTACTCTGAAACTATTGCCATTTACAGAGGAATTATTACTACGCGGCAATAGCTGCCGCTCCCAGATTCCGGTGAATATAACGGAAAGCTACATGATCGTTTCGATATCGACAGGAGGCAGCCATGGTTGTCGAGCTCTGGAGTAACGGGGCGGGATACGAGAATTTCATCGGCCGATGGAGTCGCCCGGTTGGCGAGAAGTTCGTGAGGTGGCTGGGCGTCCCGCCCGGGCAGACCTGGCTCGAAGTCGGCTGTGGCGCAGGTGCCCTGACCCGCACCCTGCTCGCTCATGCCTCGCCACGACAGCTCAGCGCCGTGGAGCCGTCCGCCGGATACTTGGCCCACGCCCGATCAACCATCCACGACGATCGCGTCGAGTTCACAATCGCTGACGCCGCATCACTGCCCTACGCGTCGGATTCGTTGGATCTAGCGGTCAGCGGACTGGTGATGAATTTCGTCCCCCGCCCGGTCGAGGCGCTGTCCGAACAGATGCGAGTCGTGCGCCCCGGCGGCACTGTCGCGGGCTACGTCTGGGACTTCACCGACGGTGCCCGAATGTTCAGCACGTTCTGGGACGTCGCGACCATGCTCGATCCGGCGGCGTTCGAGTACGCGTACGCACCGCAGTACACGGTGTGCCGGCGGGAGCCACTGCAGAGGATATGGCGTGCGGCCGGTCTCGCGGACGTCACCATCGAGGCGATCGAGGTGCCGTCGGTGTTCGAGAGCTTCGAGGACTATTGGCAGCCGTTCTTGGCCGGCGAGGGCCCCGCCGCAGGCTATCTGGTGTCCCTACCGCCGTGGCGGCAATCGGTGTTGCGTCGAGCCCTGTACGACCGGCTTGCGATCGCCGCAGACGGCTCGCTGCCGATGACCATGCGCGCCTGGGCGATTCGCGGTACCCGGATCTGATATCGCGATAAGACCCGGGTAGGCCCGCATGAGCAACCGGAGAAGGCCGCTCGGCTGAATGATGCCGCTGGCCTCGGCTTCAGCGATCCAGCTGTCGAGGTGGCAGCCTCGGGATCGTCTGCCACCAAGTAGACCGCCACCGTCATCACGACTGTGGCGTGGTCATGAGGTCGGGCGGATTGGGGTGCTGAACTTGTCTCGGGGGAGACGACAACCGACCTTGCCCGCTATGACAGCCGACACCTGGCTGCTGACTTTGAACGTTGTGCCGTCCGCCGCGTTCGAGAACCAGACGTCGTGATTGCCGAAGCTGCCCGGGCTTGCTGTACGGTCCTGCATGACTTCCGGCGCGGTCGCACCGAAGTTCGCTGCAATGGCACGCATGCGTTCGACGTATCGGGGCCAGATCTCGTCCGGAATCGGGGTACTGCTCACATAGAACGGAAGGTTGACGGTCTGTCCTTCTGTCTGGTCATACGGTGTCGGGCAGTCCGAGGCGAGGGCATCGCGATGCCACTCCCACCTCATACCCGGCACTAGTTCAGTTGCTGCCCTGCGTGTCAGACATCCCAGCACCTCGCAGCTTGAATTTCCTTGACACCCAAGCTCCTGGGATGTCTGACACCGGGCTCCTTCACTTTTCCGTTGCAGACTTCAGCAATCAGCAACCTACGAGAAGGAGCCCTCACCACAAAAACCAACCGCCACAGGCTCACTCAGAAAGAGCCGCACCCGTTGTCGTTGGCACCCGCGTCAGGAACCCGGTTCATGTAATACGAACGTTTCTCATCGAGATAGCGTTGCCACCGCTGCTTCAGGCCGAGCATCCCAGGCAAGCTACCGACAGGCGGGGGCATGAACGTAACGAACTCGCCCACGTCTTCTGGGTAGCCGAAGTCCGCGAAAATCATGTCCACCGCCTTGAACGGTTCGTCGAATTCGCTCTGATTCTCGTGAACCCACGCGAGTGCCAAATAGGCCCACACTCGATCATCGTGGTCGGCAAGCTTGTCCATCAGCCCGGGAAGCCGATACAGCTCGTCGGACAGGAGCAGCGATATTTCCTCTATGATGTCCATCTTCGTGCTGGGGGGAACCACGCTCGTAAGCGCCAATTCGACAACATCCTTCGACGTCAGCCACTCGTTCGCATAGCCGTACCTAAGCTCGCCCGGCGTCAATTGCGCCCACTCGGAGACGAACGAAGCCGGAATATTGAACTTCACCGAAACACTCGAGTCGCTCATGGCTTGGTCGGAATTCCGTTGATCGTTCCGTTGCGGACAAACAATTGATGAACCACTTTACCTCCGTCGTCGATAATCCATTCGAATCGGCCCGGTGTGCCGTTCACCTCACCTGGCATCTGCCAGTGTAACGGCCCTCCCGTCACCGCCGACGAGCTCGGTTACCGTGCCTTTTTTGCCGATATCGTCGACGGGGAACGATGCCGAGCGGTGGAACACGTCCGGCTTGAGGCCCGAACCCGTACGGTCCGCGTTCCTGATGATCTCCTGCGCCTCTTGTGAAGTCGGGAGCTTCGTCGGCGGACCGTCGCCGGGAGTTCTCTTCCGCCACTTCTGATAGATGTTCTTCCCGAGCTCGCAGAGTCGCTCGAGCTTCTCCCAGGCCCTTTTCGCACCTTGCCAGATGGTCGGCGGGATCCCTCTGGCGATATTCTTCGCCACTTTCCAAGCATCGATTGCCCGCACGATGATCTTATGAAATTTCTCGATCGTTTTCGCCAGCTTGGCAGCGGCTACTGCACCGCCCAAACCGAAGCTTACCGCAGAGGCAACCGCGGCAAATATCGCATCGACCCCCATCTCCGTAGCGAATTGGACGATGATTCCCTCGAGCTGCTCACGAAGCTCTTCGGTGTGGCGCCTGTAATCGGCGCACGATGTGGCTTGGTCGTTCGACGCGGTCTTCAGTTCTTCGACCGAGCCGGATAGCTCGTTCAAATCGTCGAGGACAAAAGGTATTTCATCGGAAGTTATTCCATCGAACATTCCCGCCAGGCCGCGCAGCTTGTCCGAGGCCGCGCTTATAGGTTCTCCGGATGCCAGGTAACTCCAAATCTTGCGCGCATTCTCCAGTTTGTCCACGTCACCGTCGGGGACGGGAATGCCCACTTTGGCGGCAAGCCCGATTCCGCCGTCAATCAATCCGCCATGGGACGGCCCGCCCGCCGACGGCGGAGAGGAGGGCGTACACCCCTGCGACGTCGGTGGCAGGGCAGGCGCGGGCGGCGGCGCCCCAGGAGCGCCTGCCGCGTCGTGTTCGGCTATTGCATGGTTGTGCCCTGCTTGCCGCAACACTTCGGCGTAGTTCTCGGCCGCCCGGATAGCGGATTCCCAACCAGCCAGAACCGCAAGGGCCCCTTCGTCATATGTCCTCGCCCATGCCTGGGCGGCGTCGAAGGTCCCCGCCATCCCATCGCAATGTTGCTTCAAGGACCCGACTGCGTTCGCGTATGAGCCATACATTTCCACCGCGGCCTCATGACAACGACGCGCAGCCGAGTAGTAGACGTTCGGATCGACTACGAGCGTCGTCATCGCCCCAGCATCCGCAGATTGGTTGTCACCGCATCGGTGTAGGTCTCATGCGCTCGCCGCGTGGCATCCTCCAGCGCCTGCAGCCCCTCCTGGACATCAGTCGCTCCGACTGCCCACTCACGATGCGCATCCGTGTAGGCGGCTGCGGCAGGCCCGGTCCACGAGGTGCCAATGTGCTTGCGCGACTGTCGAGTTCGCTCAGGTACCCGGCAACGAGAACTCTGGTCAGTGGTCGTAGGCGATCAATGACCGGGTGACTGGTGCCCTTCCCCGTTCGAAAGCTCGAGCGCCCACGCCGCGAACCACACAAGAGCCCACCGTCGAGTCACTCGCTCCGAAACACGCGGTCCACGGGGTTCACGAGCATAGATGGCTGAAAGTCCCTGCCGGTCAGGCATTCTCCCGAGCGAGGTAGGCCAACGCGGGAGCGGTCTTGGTTGGAACGAACTCGATCACCTCGTAGGTGGCCGCGCCGGCCATGCCGAACGGATCCTGCTCCAGGACCGCGTCGAGCTGGGCGCGGGAGCCGGCATCGGCCAAGATCACCCCGCCCGTACGGGGCACCCGCCGCCCCGACGCGACGAAAACGCCCGCGGCATAGTTGGCGTCCAGCCACGCAGCGTGCTCAGGGATCAACGAGTCGATGGTTTCCAGATCGGCGGTGTAGGTGAGTATCACGACAAACATCGGCCCATCCTCCCTCACCGCCAACTCCGGACCTCGACACCACCCCAGGAACGAGTTAGGACTTACTCGTCTAGACGATAGGGCCAGCCACCTCACACTCGCAAAGTTGTCGTCAACACAGTCGCCGCCCAGCTGGTGCGATGTCAGCTTCGACCGCTGAGCACTATCCATTTCTGGCCGTCGTAGGTCGAAACTTGCCCGGTAGTCGTGCGGTTGCCCAGACCTGATCCGGTGGATCATTCGATTCGGTAGGGACCAGCGAGGAGCTTCGTCGCGGTGACCGTGAACTCGTCGTCGAAGTCGCATTCGACGACACCACTGACGATCATGCTCTGGCCCTCCTCGAAAGTTCTGATTACGGCGTGCGCGCCAGCGCGGCAACCGCCCTCGGCCACATTGCGCGTATCCATCGGAGCATTGACAGCAACCGTGTCGTTCCTGCCCTGCAGCGCATTCTGAATGATCCGGAGACTGCTGGCCGAGCCGACGACGCTTTGGACGACATCGCAATGTTCGCCCCATCGGGTGGAGCAGGCCCAGCCTGACGGCTCGAATGCGAACACAACAGCTGTCCGTATCCGTGAAGCATCTTGCGCAGCAGTGTATCCCGCAGTGATGCGGGATACACTGGCACGCTCAGGAGGGATCGATATCGGGAATCAGCTTCTCGGAGGCAATCCGCGCTGTATCTGGTCAGGTGGTGGCTCGAGTTTCTGTCGTTTTTGGTGAATCATGCTGTGGTGCCTGGTGATCCGTGTCCGACCTATGAGCGGCTGGTTGCTCTTGTCGTGAGTCAGCGGAGGTGATTGCCAGACTCGGCATCTCGAGCACCCCCTGCTGTCCGTTTGTCGTTTGCCACCGTCGTGCCACCACGTTGCCAGTCGTGGGACCACTGGCAGCGGCACAGGAGTGGAACGGGTTATCGCGCTTTTGATTGGCGGGCCCCGGGTTCCCGAACGACCGATATGCAGCTACTTAAGACATGTGCGCTCATCGGCAAGAGCGAGCATTGGTTAGGTTGCCAGACGCATTGTCGGACAAGTGATTACAAGTGCCCCGAACGCTCGGATGCTGGGTTGCGGCCGGAGCTGTGTGCGCTACGGCACCAGCGGACCGGACAGTGCGCGCTCTCCGGCAGTGCGGTCGCCCGACCATATGAGCGCAGGATCGGAGAGGGATTTGCGCCCCCATAGGGCGAGCAGTAGATCCGCGGCGGTGCCGGACAGTTCGGCGGGTGGTTCGCCCGGGCCGTAGATCCAGCTGTCGCCGGTGTCGGAGGCGTGGATGCGGATCGCGGTGTCCGGCTCTGTGGCCAGGCCGCGCTTGATCATGCGGGGCGCGAAGAGTTCGAAGACCTCCGCGATGCCGTCGGCGGCCGGTTCCGGGTCGAACGGTGTGGGCGTGCCGAGCGCATTCTGCCCGTCCCACAGGTGCATCAGCGTCTCGTGCATCCGGCGCCGCTGCCAGAAACCCACCGTGCGTGGCAGCTGGCTGGTGAAGGTCCAGGCCGGGGTTTGCGGATCTGCGGACAGCGCCGCGACGAGGGCGGCTGCGGTGTCGTCGAACCAGGCCCGCAGCTGGACCGCGCCATTGGGCGCGGGCTCACCGTGATGATCGCCCCGCCCCTCCCGGACGCCGATCACCACCCACATGTTGCCGTTGCCCACGTGGTCGGCCAGATCGTAGAAGGTCCAGTCGCCGCAGCCGGGCACAGGCGCGGACAGGTCCAGTTCGGCGGTGATGAGCGCACCGAATTCGACGAGTTTCGCCTGCAGCACGGCAAGGTGGTCCATACCGCTCACCGTATCCGCTGCCGCGTCGGTTCACACGCCGGGACGTTGTCATGGTTGCCGTGGACGCGGCAGCGGAGAGCTGTCGGCCTCGACCCGAACGCCCATCAAATGGGGAAACAGCAACTGCACCAACGAATCTGCTGAACCGATCGCGACCATGACCAGCATCTGTAGCGTATCTGGTTGCGACACAGCGTGTTCGACACGACCGGATCAGCGAATGTGTGCCAGAGCCGTTGAAAATCCCCGCTGGCGGCCACATGGCGGGAAGGTATCTGGTCGTCGGTCAATGACTTTCAGTTAGCCGACCGTTGGGACCGGAGAACAAGCGACCGCGTCTCGTGTGTCCGAGTGTCAGCTCTGCCGATCTATCGAGCTGGCACCGACGGACGCCACCGGCATCGGCTGCTTCACGGCGGCACCCTCCGCCCTTCCAGATAGCGCTCATTGCCTGGTCGTTCGAATACACGGTTATGCCCGGCATCAGCGCGTGGAGCCGGTGACGTGGTAGCCGAATACCGCGAAGTGATCGGTCAACACGTGGGTGCTGCCACCATTGGCGAAGACGCCCGCGACGCCGACGAACACGGCGGCGATCAGGATGACGAGCCCGATGATGACGATCATGACGATCCTCCAAGCCTGTGCTCGGATCTGGTGATCTCCCAGTACACGCCACCCACACCCTGATGTCAACGATGTAGGTCTACACTCATTATCTACAGTGCTTGTTACGGCGGAGGGAGCTTCCCGCGATGACCGAACCCCCGACCAACCGCAACAATTCCGGTCCCGCTACCGACGGTCGCGGCCCTGCCGCCGATGGTCGCGGTGAGGGGCCGATCACGCGGGCGGCGGTGTTGAACGCCGGGCTCGAGATCGTCGATCGTGATGGGGTCGACGGGTCGTCGATGCGACGCCTCGCCGAGGCGGTGGGCAGGGATCCGATGGTGATCTACCGGCACGTCTCGAACAAGGCCGCGGTGCTGACGGTGTCGCCGAGATCGTGTTCGCGCAACTGTCGGTCGATGCCACCGACCCGGATCGGACCACCCAGTTCCCGCTGCTGCGCGAACTGGCACCGGTGCTGGCCGCCTACGACGGCGCCGCCGAACTCGAACACGGCCTCGACATCCTGCTCACCGGCTCGGCCACCACACCGACAGACCCCGGCGGCGACTCACCGGGTTCTGCACCAGATAACCGAACACAACCACACGATCGGACGTGAACCCACCATGAGTACCTATCTCGACTCTCCCGACCTGCCCTTCCGCCTGCAGTTCTCCGCCACTGAACCCGCGGCGGTGGCCACCGCCGCCCGCGCCTGGGTCTCACACGGGCAGATCTTCACCGTCGCCCTGACCAACGAGTCCGGTGCGGTCAAACCGGTATCTGCTGGTGAATTTCGGCGCCGTCACCTGCCTGACCGTGCACGACCAGGACAAGCTCGACGACCCCGGCCAACGGCTCATCACCTACACCGCGTCCCTGACCGAGGGCGGTGACCTCGACATCGAAACCCGATCACTGTCCGCCCACACCAGCTGAGAGCAACCGAATCCCCCTTCCGTCAACGCGACCCGGTTCAGCGGGTAACCCGCAACCGCCTGCGCCGACTCGGATTCACGACGTCGATGACACGGCCCGCGAACCACATCGGCACCAACCAGGAAACCGCATCCTCGTGCACCGCCGCGACCAGCGTGTTCCCCTCCAACGACGGGATCGTTGTGCACGGGCTCGCGGTGATGCCCGCGTTGGTGTCGCGGGAACGCAGTACCGCGCCGGACTCGATCGCCGCTGGGCTACCAGGAACTCCGGGGCATCGCCTTCGCCAACAGTTGGGCGACCAAGACCGCTCAGTCCGATGATCATCGGGGATTACGGTAAGTGGTGCGATAAAGGCGGATCAGGCTACGGCGGCGGAGTCGACTACGAACACATCCGCCTCCGTCCGAGTAACAGTTGCCACCTACCGGAATGGATACGCACATGCAGATTCAGATCAACACCGACAGCAACATCGACAGCGGCGAAAAGCTGATCCGGCACGTCGAGGAGGAGATCGCTTCGACGCTCGAGCACTTCAGCGACCAGATCACCAGCGTCGAAGCCCACCTCAGTGACCAGAACGCGGGCAAAGGCGGACAGGACGACAAGCGATGCGTGCTGGAGGCTCGTCCCACCGGTCAGCAGCCGGTCGCGGTGACCCACAACGCCGCGACGATCGATGACGCCTGCCGGGGCGCGGCCGAGAGCATGGCAAATCTGCTCGCCAGCCGGTTCGGCCGGCTGCACGAGACAAAGGGTGGCGACTCCATCAGGCACCCGCACAAGAATCGCCCGCACACGAACTGAGTCAGAACGGCAGGCCAGCACCGGGTTGTTCGGTAATCGGGCCCGGATGTTCCCTGGCAGAGGCCAGGAGCGGTACGGAAGACACCCGCGTTCACGGTGGAGCAGTGCCGACACGCAATCGTCGCCGCGATGACCACGCGACCAGCGCATCAGCTGAGGCCGCGACGCCACACGGACATGTTCTACTGGCACACCACCGACCAGTCATAACAGCTGCGCGCCAACGAGATTCGCGCCGATCGGGTTGGAGCCACGATATGGGTCGGTCGAACAGTACGCTGCCGTCGGCGGTGCCGTCGACAACGCGCGGGGCGTAATCGGACAGCCGAAGGTTGTGGCTGCGAGCGTAGGCCCGCGATGTCCATGGCCAACTTAAAGTGGCTCTGGCACACATTCGCTGATCCGGTCGTGTCGAACATGCTGTGTCGCAACCAGATACGCTACAGATGCTGGTCATGGTCGTGATCGGTTCAGCAGATTCGTTGGTGCAGTTGCTGTTTCCCCATCGGATCGGCACGCGCCCCGGTCGGCCGGACAGCACCGACTGCGGGAGCCGTGCGGTTCCGTCCGAACCCGGACCGCTTGTGCCACGCCGACAGAGCCGCTGCTGACGATCGCCGGGGGCGAGTGGGATGGCGCCGGTCACAGCTGGATCCCGTACGAGGACCAGGCCGCTGGCATCTCCGATGCCGCGTACCTGTCGCAACCGAGCGGGATCCAAATCGGCCGCGGCTACGACCAGATCGTCCGCGTCTGCCCGGAATAGCCCGACCACCCACACGTCCGGCTGATGCAATGACCAGCCACATGCTGTAGGACCGACTACCCCTTGACAGGCCCCAGGCACCGAGCAAGAACGGACTGAACCTGCGCTCCGGGATAGCAGTCGCCAGAGCACCGGTGTCCGCGTCGCGGGGATCGGAGGGATCGTCGGTCGTGGGATCCCCGGACAACCTGTCGACCACGATGTCGAGTGCGGTCTCGGCGAGCTGGGCGTCCGCGTACTGTCGGCGCAGTTGCCGCAGCTCCTCGTTCTCCGCGGTGAGCCGGGCTTTGTCCTTGGACAGTTCGCGGATCTCCTTGGGGCTGCGCGAGCGCGAACGCCCACCGCGCCGCCAACAGCTCCGACTACCTACTCACCGGCCGATTGCGCTGCCCACACAATGCGGGCGCGCCATGATCGGCACCCGTGCCACCGGCCGCAACCGCACCTACCGCTACTACACCTGCTGGGTTGGTTCGCATTCGATCCGTCAGGCTGGGCCTGCTCCACCCGATGGGGCGAACATTGCGATGTCGTCCAAAGCATCGTCGGCTCGGCCAGCAGTCTCCGGATCATTCAGAATGCGCTGCAGGGCAGGAACGACACGGTTGCTGTCAATGCTCCGATGGATACGCGCAATGTGGCCGAGGGCGGTTGCCGCGCTGGCGCGCACGCCGTAGTCAGAACTTTCGAGGAGAGCCAGAACACGATCGGTCACCCCGAGCGCCCCCAGCGCTGGCAGGTCGGACGTCATACCAGGGCTGTAAAGTCTCGGCGTCTGTACGGCAGGCCCTTAGCTTGATTTTTAACCTCTAACTGGCAGCCGTGGTGGTCTTACCGACCGCCTGGTGTGGTGCGCGTCGGATGTTTTTTGCGCCGGGCGGGCGTCCGGGACCCGGCCGTGAGGGTTTCGGCGCGCGGGCCGGAAGAGCGGTTGTCGGGCGGAGGTGGCGAAATCCCCTGCGGACGCGGGCTGGGGTGAGGCGGCTGGGGCTGGTTGGTTTTCTCTCCCAGGGGTGGCGGAGGTCTTCGGTGAGTCCTCGGGCGAGGCGGAGTTGGGTGTGTGCGGCGATGATGAGCCAGGTCCAGCGGTCGGCGGCGGCGGAGTCGCGGATACGCGGCTTGGTCCACCCGAGGGTCTGTTTCAGGAACCGGAAGGTGTGCTCGATGTCGAAGCGCCGCAGGAAGGTTCGCCAGATTCGGTCGATAATGGCGGGGTCGGCGATGTCGGGTTGCGAACACCATAGCCACAGTGGTTTCGGGTTGCGGTCGCCGGGTAGCCGGTCCACCCGAAGCCCGATGACGACGCCCTCGATGATCGGCAGTTCCCCGTCGTGGTAGGCCCAGGATCCTCGGCGGGCGAGTTTGGGGTGCAGACGGTTCCATGCCGTCGCACGCACGGCGCCGTAGCGGTCGGTGTCGGTGGTGGTGACGACAGCGGGCTCGGGATGGGTCCCGGTGTCGGACAACGCGAAGTCGGGGCCGTGCTTGGCGGGACGGCCCCTCTTGCCCGCACGGGGTTCGGCGGGGAAGGCCAGGACGCGGTCGGAGCGTATTCGCCCGATCAGGACCACGGGCAGATCCGCGAGCTCGTATGCCAGGCATGTGATGTCGTAGCCCGCATCGAACACGATCTTGATGTGCGGGTCGCCGGGAACATGGAGGTCGGCGGCTTGCAGGCGTTGCACGACTTCCCGGATCTGGGCGGCGGTGACCTCGGTCGCGTCGTCGTCGGGGTGCAGCCGTATCGCGTCGAGGATCGTGGTCCAAGAGGTCCGGCCGGGCTCCAGCGCGGCGACGTAGGAGAACAGCCAGCCCGGGATCATCTGCGCTTGCCCCCTGCCACGGCCATAGACATGGCAGAACGATCGATCGGGGCTGGTCGCCGCGTCGGGACGCAGCCACGGACTGGCATCGACGGCCAGCATGATCGCACCTTCGTCGTCTCGCCCGACCGTGGTCGTGGCGGTGATCGCGCGCCGGAGCCGGGCGATGTCGATACTTCCGGCGTTCAGACCGTCGTAGAGGGCGCCGTGGCCGCGTCGATATTCCCCGGTCAGACACAGTCCGACCAGCGTGGTGACCGGTCCGTCGTCGCACAGCACCGCGTCGGTGAGTTCGAACAGCGCGTCGGCGCGCGCGGTCAGGCTTTCATAGAACGAATTGCGGAACGCGGCAAGCGATTCCGGTCCCGACGGGCGCGCCGACTCGACCGGACGAAATACTTCGGGCACACTGACAGGCACGGCCACCACAACTTCTCATCAGGCTCTTTAGCGGGAACCCGACGATGATGATGCGGTGGCCGCTCCATGTCACGGCGACACGCCGAAATTCGTCCCTAAATCAACACGGCAGCAACACGTTTCGATGATCGAACCGCTCCAACACCGACCCGGACGGTCGGCGGGCAGTGACCCGGAGGTTAAAAATCAAGCTTAGGAGATGCGAATGGTCCGTCACACCCCGCCTCGGCCGGTGGCGGTACAGGAACTCTTTCCCGAGCTCGTACCGCTACGCAGGGATGCGATACGACTTCACCCGCGTTCGGGCGACCCGACATACCACGACAGCTCGGTCGGAGGCCCACTGCTGTGGCCGGCCGACGAGCCCTGGCCGGTGTGCGCCGAAGAACACAACGACGATGATGCGGTGGTGCCGTTCGTGCCGATCGTGCAGGTCTACCGGGCCGATGTTCCAAGTATGTCGTTCCCGCAGGGATGTGATCTGCTGCAGGTACTGTGGTGCCCGTTCGACCACGGTGAATACTGCTACCCCCTGCCGCGGGTCCATTGGCGAGACGCCCGCGCGGTCGACCAGGTGGCAGCCACTCCTGCGGCGCCTGCCGGAGCGGAAAAGGACTACATACCCAACCCGTGTGTGGTTCATCCCGAGCAGGTGACAGAGTATCCCAGCAGGGATCTGCCGGATGACGTTCGGGCTGCGCTCGAGGACCGGTTCGCGCAGCTGGAGAGCGACACAGGCTGGATCTACCACTACCATCTCGCCGTCGCCCCCGGGATCAAGCTAGGTGGCTATCCAGACTGGGCCCAGGATCCGGTTTGGCCCGACTGTGACTCGTGCGGTCAGCGCATGCACCATCTCCTCACTGTGGCCAGCGAGGAGTGCGACGGGGAGTCCTGGCGCACCTGGCTGCCGATCGAGGACCGGGCGGTTGACGACACACAGGCGCCGTGGTACTCCGAGCAGGGCAGGGCGGCGACAGATGCAGCCGGCCTGATGCTGGGAGACGTGGGCGGCGTGTACATCTTCGAGTGCCGATCGTGTACCGGTCGCCCGATCGGTCACTGGTTCGATTGTTCCTGACCGGACGCCCCGCCCGACTCCCACCAGCTGCGACCCGGTGGCCGCAGACAGCCCCCACAGAGCCGCGTCACCTGCGCACCACTCGTCGGCACGCCACGGTGGCCGCGGCCGACGAGACCATCCAAACGGCACCCAGATAGCTGCTACTTTGCCCCCGTGGGTCAGCTTCGGACCCAGAAGATCGATGCCCTACGCCAGGAAGCCGGACCCGTCCAAGCTGTCCGGATCGACGACGCCGCCCACATGGTCCACCTCGACGCACCCCACACCGGGAACTTCACGAGAGCCAGACCGCGTTGAACACCGCACTCCTCCGAATCCGGGCCGCCGTCAAGCGAGCAGTCGCTCACCTGAAGACCTGGCGCATGCTCAGCGAGGAAGGATGCCGCTACCGCGCACCGGTCCACAAATTCCCCTCCGCACTGAAAGCGATTGTCGCACTGCACTTTTTCGCAGAGGCTTATGAATAACGCTCCAGCCCTATGCGGCACAGGCTAACTCGGGTGCCCGTTCAGGACCGCTCCCACACCTGAAACCCGAACTGCGCCAACCTGTTCCGCGCTGTCTCCCGCTCCTTCTCATCGAACAACTCCGCGAACTGCGGCTCGATCACCAGCGCCTCAACGGTGAGATCGAGACGCTCGTGCTCCCACAACGCCGAGAACCCGTCCGACACCGTCGGTGCGGCAAGCAGTTTCCTGGCCGTCAGCACCGGACCGTGCTCGGCCAGCATGCTGCGGAAATATCCGGCGTGGTATCCCGCCTCCTTACGGGCACGGTGGTAGGCGTCGATCATGCGCCGCCCGAATTCGGTGGCAGCGCTGTCGCTGACAGGCGTCTCGACGATATCGGTCGGTTCTTCCCCCGCGGCGGCAGCGCGATCCATATTCACGAACCCGAGCAACGCATCGACCGACGTGAACACCATATAGCCGAGTTCCTCGAGCCTCGGCAGATCCGCTTGCTCCGGATCCAGTTCCAGCACAACAGGCGATCCGACGCCGTGTTGTAGCCCGTCGGGCCAAAAGGCTTCCGCGACAGCGAGTTCTCGGCCGTTGACCGGATCAGGGATCCCGGTGTCGACGAGCGGCCCGGCGTAGCCCTGCTCGAGCAGACCCTTCGCAACGGAACAGACATCCAGACCAGATGGATTTTTCGCGAACTCCGACGGAGTTTACCGCGAATTCCGACAGCACTTACCGAACCGTCCAGCCATCGGAGACGCCAGTGATTGGATGATCGTCCAGGGCACGGGCGATGAGCACTGTGGCAAGCACCAGATGTGTCACTTTTGCGGGATATCTGTCACCGAACGCGTGGCCTTCGCCCGAGCGGCGGCGGTCTGGGATCACCGCGCGACCGATGAATCCGAGCGAGCGCGATCGTCTACACCCGAGAACGATGAACTGCACCACCGACGGCACTGGCCAAGGACGCAGATCAGCTCACACATCGCCACCCCTTCTGGCTGGCTTCGCTCGAATTGGAGGAACCCCGGTGTCGGATGTTGTGTCTCGCGAGGGCCTCTGGGCCATGGCTCACGCCGAACGCGCCGCCTTGGCCGGTGATCTCGCCGACCTGGATGACAAGCAGTGGGCCCAACGATCGCTGTGCGGACGCTGGGTGGTCGAGGAGGTCGTCGCCCACCTCACCGCGGCGGCGAGTATCGGCCGGCTGCGCTGGCTGACGAGTGTCCTCGGTGCCCGCTTCGACTTCGACCGGCACAACGACCGGCAACTGGCCGGGCACCGTGGTGCGACCCCGGCCGAAACCCTCGAACGATTCCGTGCGGTCGTCACGAGCACCACAGCGGCATCGGGGCACACGGCAGCTTGGCTCGGCGAGGTGGTCGTCCACGCCCAGGACATCCGGCGTCCCCTCGGGCTGTCGCGCACACCGTCGGTCGCGGCCACCACCGAAGTGGCCCGCTTCTTCGCCAGCCGCGATTTCACCGTAGCTAGCCGCAGCATCATCGAAGACTTACGCCTCGAGGCGACCGACGGCCACTTCGCTGTCGGAACCGGCCCCTTGATCCGCGGAACGACCATCGCGCTCACCATGGCAATGGCGGGAAGACATGCCTATTGCGATGACCTCACCGGGCCCGGCGTGCCCACCCTGCGCGCTCGCTGTACACCGCATGACGGTGGCTGACCCACCCCCAAGAAAAATAGTTGGGCGGGATGACGTTCGGGCTGATAGTGAATCCATCGCGTCGTCGACGTCGTGCACGACCTCCCCTTTCCGAAGTTTCCCGATAACCGGGAATCGAACAGTGTGGCGCCTTCGGCGTTCCGCCAGCTCGCCCGATCCGGTCCTAGGCGAACTGTTGGGTCGTTCCGGGGTTGGTTATTCCGGTGCCGCTCGCAGCTGTCCCATCTTGTGGTTCGGGCTTATTCGGGTGCGTAGAGCTCAGGCACGAACAGCGCTTCGGCGCCGGCGCGGGTGTGGAGCTTCCGTTGCAGCGAACGCAGGATCGTGATCGCTTCGGCGTCGCGTATCGCGTTGACGAGTTGGAACTCGACGCCTGCGCCGAACAGGTCGCTGCCGAAGGCCAGTTCGCTGAGGAACAGCACCTCAGCGGTCTCGACCCCAAACTCATAGAACAACCGGTCGATTCGTCAACTACGAAGGAGGCCGCCTGACGCTCGCCCCTTCTACAAGGATTTGACGATATCTCGTGTGGCGTCGCGATGAGTTTTGCCCTCCGGTGCAGTCTGATCTCCATGGGCAAACTCATCTATGGCTTCAACGTGTCGGTGGACGGGTACATCGCCGACGCGCAAGGCAACATCGACTGGTCCGATCCGAGCGAAGAGCTCCTCCAGTACTGGAACGACTTCGAGCGGGAGACCGCCCTGTCGTTCTACGGGCGGCGGCTCTACGAACTGATGTCCGCGTACTGGCCGACCGCTGACAAGGCCCCGGACGCCACCCCTCTGATCGTCGACTTCGCCCGCATCTGGCGCGACATGCCCAAGGTCGTGTTCTCACGCACCCTGGAGTCGGTCGACTGGAACTCCCGCCTGGAACGCGGCGACCCGGTCGAGGTGGTGACGAAACTGAAAGCCGAAACCGACGGCAGGCTGGAGGTGGCCGGCGCGACGCTGGCCGCACCGATCGTGCAGGCCGGACTGGTGGACGAGTACCGGATCGTGGTCACGCCCACCGCCGTGGGCGGCGGCACCCCGTTCTTCCCGACACTGCCGTCATGGATCTCCCTGCGACTGTTGGAGAACCGCACCTTCCCGGGCGGCACGGTCCTGCTGCGCTACGAGGCGAAACACGACTGACACAGCCAGACGCGCCCTGCGGACGCACTACGAGGTACACGACTCGAGCGGCACCCCGCTACTGCGCGACGGCCTGTTCGACATCCACCAGCAGTTCGGCGAACTGCTACCCAGCGAAACTCGCAGAACGACCGACCGACCCGCCAACACCGAGGAGGCCGCCTGAAACTCGCTCATCCACAGTCTTGACAATATCTCAGGCCAGAACGGGAGGTGACATCAGATAGAATGAGTTGCCATCAATGATGGCGGACAAGAGGAGATGATAGCGAATGAAGAACGTGACCGTGCGCAATCTGAGCGACGAGGTACACCGAGCGATCCGCCACCGCGCGGCCGCGCACGGCCGCAGCGCCGAGGCCGAGATACGAGCGATCCTCACCGACGCCGTGCAACCGGCCGAGCGGATCAAGCTCGGATCACGGCTGGCCGAGATCTGGCGCGAGGTCCCTTTGACCGAGGAGGAGCACGCCGCTTTCGACAACCGCGACCGCAGCCCGGCCGAACCCCTGGAGTTCGGCGAGTGATCATCCTGGACACCAACGTCATCAGCGAACCCATGGGCCGCACTCCGAACCCGCGCGTGCTCGCGTGGATAGACGCCCAGAACCTCGAAACCCTCTACCTGACCGCCGTCACTGTCGGCGAACTGCGCTACGGCCTGTCCATCCTGCCCGACGGCCGCCGCCGCGATGTGCTGACCGAGCAGCTGGAGAAAGACACAATGCCGCTGTTCGCCGGGCGCATCCTGCCCTACGACCTCGAGGCCACCGCGGAATTCGCGCGCCTGATGTCCACCGGCCGCGCCGCCGGATTGGCCATCGGCACCGCCGACGGCATGATTGCCGCCACGGCGGCCGCCGCAGGCTTCACCGTCGCCACCCGCGACACGACCCCGTTCGAGGCCGCCGGAGTGCCCATTATCGACCCGTGGCAATAGTCCACAGCCGCAAAAGTTTTCAGGCCCCGATGAACAGAGATGGCATGGTCAACAATGCGAAGCTGATCGAGATCGAGGCGGCATTGACCAACGACACACTCACCGACACCGAACTCGTGGAGCAGCTGCGCGCGGCGGGCTTGCCCGATCCGGCGGCACAAAGCGGCCACCGCACCGACTCCCGCGGTGGCCACCGCACCGCCGCCGGACCCGGCGAACAAGCTGACCGTCTTGGAATGCGCGCGCATTCTGGCGGTGCTCACCAGCGACCGGTTCGTCGACCTGGCGCCGCTACAGATTTACGCCCGACTGCTCGACGAGGGCACCTACCTATGTTCGGTGTCCACGATGTATCGGGTGCTGCGGGAAAACAGGTAAGTCAGCGAACGGCGCCGGCTGGCACGACACCCGGCGAAGGTGAGTCCGAGCTGGTCGCGACCGCCGCTGGTCAGGTGTATTCCTGGGACTTCACCAAACTCGCCCGGTCAAGGGGCAGTACTTCGATGCCTACGTGATGATCGACATCTACTCCCGCTACATCGTCGGCGTCCACGTCCATGCTCACGAATCCGGTGTTCTGGCAACGGAATTGATGAAGGAGATCTTCGGTGTCCACGGCATCCCGCAGGTCGTGCACGCCGATCGGGGCACATCGATGACCAGCAAGACCGTCGCAGCGCTGCTGGCCGACCTCGAGGTCACCCGGTCGCATTCCCGGCCGCGGGTGTCCAACGACAACCCCTATTCGGAGTCGCTGTTCAAAACCTTGAAATATGGGCCGGAATTCCCTGAACGCTTCGGATCACTCACCGAGGCAAGACAATTCATGGATTCATTCGGCCAGTGGTACAACCACGAACATCGCCACACCGGCATCGGCTTGCACACCCCCGCCGATGTCCACTTCGGGCTCGCCACCGCCAAGGCAGCGGACCGGCGCGAAGTGCTCGATGCGGCCCGCGCCCGACACCAGCACCGCTTCGGCACCACGACACCGCCGAAGATCCTCGCACTACCCGACACCGCTAAGAACGAGGCCCGTACCAATCCTGGTACGGGCCTCGTTTTCGTCAGACGTCAAACGCCAAAGATCCATACGCCTCGCCGTGGCGTGGTCAGACTTGCACTCTGTCGATTCCACAAGACCAGATGCTGTCCGCTTTCGTGACGATCGACAAAGCACACCTGCCCCGATGTCCGCCCACCCGGAACAAGATTCCCGGACCCGACATTGTGGCTCCAGGGTTCATGAGAACAAACGGTAGCGTGCGGTGTCGCAGTTGGTCGAAAAGGTAGGCACATTCCTACGGTTGACGGGTAGGCAAAAACCTACCTATGGTGGGTCATGCCCTACCGCACGAAATCCGGCGCGGCCGACCAGGTGTTCGGAGCGCTCGCCAATCCGACCCGGCGCGACATCCTCGAGCTGCTGCTCGACGGTGAGCAGTCGGTGCAGGCCATTGCCGAGCGCTTCGATATGGCCAGACCCAGCGTGTCCGAGCATCTGAAAGTGCTGCGGGATGCGGGACTGGTCGAGGAGGACAAGCGCGGGCGGCAGCGGTTCTATCGCGTCGAACCGCATGCGCTGCACGAATTGCAGTCCTGGCTCGACCCGTTCGAGCGCTTCTGGCGGGCGCGCCTGCATGCCCTGGGCGAGGTGCTCGACACCATGCCCGACGACCCCCACGAGAAGGAATCCGAGTGATGACCGACGATCTGACGAAAATCGAACTCGACCACTACTACCCGCACCCGCCGGAAAAGGTGTGGCGCGCGATCACCACCCCGGACCTCATGGGGCAGTGGATGATGCAACCGATCGGCTTCGAACCCGTGGCGGGCAATATCTTCGAGATGAAGACGCAGCCCATGCCCGGACAGGACTTCTCCGGCGAGATCCGCGGCAAGGTGCTCGAAGTCGTTGCCCCGGAACTACTCCGCATCACCTGGAGCGATGCCCGCGCCGAGGTCGACTCCGGCTGGATCATCACCTGGTTGTTGCGGCCGGAGGGTCATGGCACCCGAATCCTGTTCAGTCACACCGGATTCGACCCCGACAATGCGGTCACCCAGCGCGCCCGCTCGATCATGGGCCCCGGCTGGGCGAGCATGCTCGACAATCTGGAAGCCGTGGCCGCCGCTGCCTAGATGCGTGATTCCGGAGCCGCGATCCTGATCAACCCGCTCCGGCTGCTCCTAAATTTACTTCAAGTTGTTGTCCGTTCAGGACCGCTCTGCCACCTGAAACCCGAACTGCACCAACCTGTTCCGCGCCGTCTCCCGCTCCTTCTCATCGAACAACCCCGCGAACTGCGGCTCGATCACCAGCGCCTCAACGGTGAGGCGGAAATATCCGGCGTGGTATCCCGCCTCCTCGCGGGCACGGTGGTAGGCGTCGATCATGCGCCGCCCGAATTCGGTGGCAGCGCTGTCGCTGGCAGGCGTCTCGACGATATCGGTCGGTTCTTCCCCCGCGGCGGCAGCGCGATCCTTATTCACGAACCCGAGCAACGCATCGACCGACGTGAACACCATATAGCCGAGTTCCTCGAGCCTCGGCAGATCCGCTTGCTCCGGATCCAGTTCCAGCACAACGGGTGGCTCGACCCGACGGGGCCGCCGAACGTACGCTACCCACATGTGCATCTACCCCAGCCGGACGCATCTGGTGTGCCTGGGCTGCCGGGTTTCCTACAAGCATTCGATCGGCCGGGCGCCGGACCGCTGCCCGCAATGCCATGCGGGACTCATCGACGCTGGGCCGCATCTGGAGGTGCCCAGGAAAGTCGACAAGGCGGGTTGGCGAGCGCTCGCAGCAGTGCTCGACTCCGGGCTGAACTTCTACGGCGGCTGCTGTGGCACCGGTCCGGGCTATCGGCCCCGCACGTCGCGCGAGGTTCGGGAGCGGCTGATTCTCGCCGAACGGACGGGTATGTCGATCGCGGAGGCGCTGGCCACGGCCGATCCCACGACCGCTCACCCGGCTGCCGGCGCGGCGCGTGAACGAAGCGCCCTGTGAGGTGAATGGCGCGCCAGCGGAACAGAAGCCGCAGCCGCGTACCGATCCACCAGCGAGACCGGATTCCACCATGGCCATCAATAAGATCCAGTTCGACATACAAGTCCAGTTCCCCCGCCCACGCCGCTGGCTCCTCGCTGGCATCCTTCCGATCGTGCGACGTGACCGGGTCATCCCACGTGTCGACGGTGTGCCACTCACCGATCTGATCGACAGATTCGAGCTCGAGGCAGGTATGCAGCCCGCAGGTGGGGCATATGGTGGCCTCATCCCGGCGTACTCTCGGTGCCTCCGGATGGATGACCACTTCCACGGAAGGTCCACCATGGCAACGGGATCGAAGACACCCTTGCTCGTGTGCGAATGCGGCGAGTGGGGCTGCTGGCCGCTCCTGGCCGAGATTACTGTCACCGACGACCTTGTGATCTGGGATCGCTTCGGGCCCTATCGCCCAACACGCGACTATGGCGCGTTCGGTCGGTTCGACCGCAACCAATACGACGACGCACTACGGGACCTGAGTAGGCCAATCAGCTCAGACATCGCGTGAACACGATTCGCCGCATGTCTCGCTGCTCGCATCTCCGCTGCTCCGCAAGCCGATCGGCCAACGGAACACCAAGAAGTGCGAATCCCGCCCCAGCTCAACGCTGTTCCGTAGAGGTGTTCCACGTACTGTCCCGGTGAACCCCGGGTGACGACGCTGCTCGCCACGGTGGCGAGCCTCCCGCTCAACCTGCCACCGGAGGCCAGGCGTTGACGCCGTGGCTGTGGTCAGTCCTGGCGGACGTCGTTCCTGCCCGGGCCGCCGTAGAGCTTAGTCGCATTCGACGACACCGCTGACGAAAGTCGTTGCCGGTTCGTATAGCTCGCTCAGGTGCGCGTCCAACCAGTGCGCGGCACCGAGCGAGCCGACGCTGGTGACACCCGCGATGTGCACGACCACCCTGTCGTGATCGACTCGGCGGGAAAAGTATCCGATGTCAGACCGTTTCGACTGGTCTCGTCCGAAAGGTGACGAGTGTCGGCGCCCGGTGCAACCGTCGGTGACCGACCAGCCCTCGTCGTCTCGTTGGAACCCGAGAACGGAATCCGCGGCCAACAGCGTCCTCGCCATGGGTGCGCACGCTTCGGCTCCTAATCCGCATGCATCACGGTATTTCGTTGACGCCGCCTCGCGGGCACATTAATCTTGCTCTTGCAGATGACTTGAAGTGCAAGATTAAGTAAAGGACGGCGGGTCAATGGAGCATGAGATCGTCGTTGACGACGATGTGTACAACGCACTCGCGCAGCACCGGATTGCCTTCGAAGACCCGAACGACGTACTGCGGAGGCTCCTGCTCACCGGCGACGCTGTCCCCGCCATCTCCGCGGCCGCAAGTTCAGGCCCGCCGCGACTCGGCAGACTTGCACCACTGATCAGCGCGGGCTTAGTCGCGAGCGGGGACGAACTCCGCCACGAACGCGTTCGAAAAGGCGACGTCTTTACGGCAACGATCATCGATGGAGGTCGGGTGCGGACCGACAAAGGGATTTACAGCGAACCGTCTCCGGCACTCAAGGAACTCGTCGGGTCAGAGATCAACGGTTGGCACAACTGGACTCACACACGCTCCGGCAAGACGCTGCGCGAGCTACGAAACTCGCTGTGATCATGCGTTCCCGTAGGTAGAAACAAACCATCGCATAAGAGAACCGACCGTCCCTCCCTGGTGCGGGAGTGGGCGGTCGGCCATGTCGTTACAGACTATCAGAGGTGTCTCGATGAGTAACCCCCCTCGTGGCGTGCTCGCGCTCTCGCCACCTGTCATGACGATCTACGACAAGCCGTTCAAGACTCTGGCGGAGCAGGTAGGTCTGCTGCGTGAGCGTGGTATGGACATCGCCGACGAGACGGCGGCGATGCAGGTGCTGCACACAATCGGCTACTACCGGTTGAGCGGTTACTGGCATATCTACCGCACTCCCGTGCCGAGCTCCGGTACGACGCCACACAGCGAAGTCGGCGACCAGTTCAACCCTGGGACTACCTTCGACCAGGTCCTGAATCTCTACGAGTTCGACCGCCGTCTACGCCTGCATGTCCTCGATGCGATCGAGCGCATCGAGGTCGCTCTGCGGGTCCGACTCGGTTACACATTGGGCACCGGGCACCCGTTTGCGCATCTGGATCCTGCGGCACTAGGTGCGACCTTCACCAAGATGGATGATCAGAATCCCATTGCGAGCAGGGCACACTGGCTGGCCAGCGAGCACGCCAAGTGGCTGACCAACGTCAGGCGACTCGAAGACGCATCGAAAGAAGAGTTCGTCAAACACTTCAAGGCGAAGTACGGGATGCCACTCCCGGTATGGGTAGTCACCGAGCTTCTCACCTTCGGCAGCTTGTCCACCCTGCTCGCAGGGTTGAAGCAGCAGCAAAAGAACCTGATCGCTGAAGGATTCGGAGTCTTCGACGAGCACTGCGACGGCGATGGAGCAGCGCTCGTGGGGTGGATCGCCAATCTGACCTATGTGCGTAACACCTGCGCGCATCACGTTCGTTTGTGGAACAAGAACATCACTGAGCAGCTGAGCCGACTCGAAGGGACCCCGGATCTCGCCCACGCAGCCGGTACCCACCCTCGTTCTCGGATCTATGCGTCCTTGGCCGTACTGGCCTATCTCACAAGCCAACTGAACCCGCGATCGACCTGGCGCGCCGACACTGCAGAACTGATCAAGACCGGGCTGGCCGGAGCCGGCGAGCCACACAGCCGTATTGGATGTCCACCTGGTTGGGACCAGCAACCGATCTGGACTGCGACCTATAAGCCGCCTCCAGACCCGATCCCCGCCGAGCATCGCGAGATTCTGCGGCGATTCGAGTGCGTGGGGACCTCCGATGTCGGAGCAGTCATCGACTCCAGTGCCACCCCCAAGCGGCGGACCAGCCAGGTGCGCTACCACCGCGCTGGTGGCAGACTTTTGGGGTTTCCTGTCGGCCGGACCTATCGGTACCCGACGTTTCAACTCGATACACCCGGCAAGCTCATCAACCCTGTCGCCGCCCACGCCAACCTCGAGCTCGATGCCAAAAATCACCCATGGGAGGCGGGAAAGTGGTGGTGTGCGCCGAACGGACAGCTCGGCGGCGCTGTCCCCATGGATCTGCTGCTCACTGGAGAGTTGACCTGCCAGATCGTTGACTCCATGTTTCCGCTCTGACAGCGGAAATAGCCAGCATCGTCCAAGACCGCGCACCGCCTCCTATGAGGCCGGCGCCGTCCTCGCCCCCTTCTGCACTGACAACCGAGCGCAGCCCAAGCGGATGCGTGGGTGACCTGCCGTTATCGGCCATTCCGCTGTTCCACACGCGCACAGGAACATTCACTATCGAAGTGGTCTTCCAGCATCTCAACAACGAGAACCGGGCACCGTTCGACGACGTGGCGCTGCGTCGCGAGCTGCGCGACCGCATCAACGCCATCCCCGGATCGATCCTGGTGAACCGTTTCGATGCAGACATTCTCATCACGGTCGGCGTCACGTCACCGCGGGAACTGGCGGTCGCCCAGTTCGACCGCACCGGAACCTTCCTCCGAATGCGACAGGTATGAGCAACGAGGAACACCCGGTCCGAACCCGTAGCAGCCTGCCGAAGCTGCTCGCGGTCTTCTTCGCGATCTCAGTCGGCACCGCACTGCTCGGATGCGTTCTGCCCGTCGCGATCTGGCCTGGCGAGGTAAAACTCACAGCACCCTTGTTCTGCGAAGCCCCATACACCGACCCGATCGTCGTCTCCTACGCCGTGCCCAATTCCGGCGGCGGCGTCAACTACACCCTGTACTGCATAGGCGCCCGTGGCCAATTCACCGATGAGGGCTTCTTTCGGCCCTGGCTTGCACTGTGGGCATTCCATACCGCCATCGCGACGGCACTGATCTCGACAGTCACCGTGTTGCGGCGACTCTCGTCATGAAACGGGGGTCGAGGAGCAGCCGCGCGACTCAACTGCAACGGGGACCGGAACCCCGTCTCGGGCGTGACGATCCGGTCCAACGGGGACCGGGCGGCACAAATATCACCCGGCGGGGACTGGCCATCGGACTGTTCATGTTTGGACCGCATGGATGTGACCGTCGCCGCCGATCAGATACGCCGTTCGGTTACCGATGGCTGCTCCCGAGAGCTTGGCGGCAGTGACGTATCGCCACTGTTCCTCGCCGGTCGCGGCATCGAGCGCGCGCAGCTGTCTGTCGCCGGTGGTGAGTACCGAGTTCTCAGCCACCGCAATAGTTTCCAGCTGTGTACCGTCCCTCTCCCCGTGCCAGCGCGCCCGGCCGGTGGCCGCGGCCAGCGGGCTGATATGGCTATTATCGCTCAGCAGGTACACCGTGTCGCCGACCACGGTGGCGGCGTCGAACCACGCGCCGTGGCGCTCCCACATGGACGCTGCGACCGGCGTACTGCGGTGGCAGACCCAAGGGCCGGACGCCAATTTCAGCCCCCTCACGGCACCGGCGGTCGGAGGCGGTCGGGTCTACACGTCAGCGACGAAGGGTTGTGCCAGAGCCACTTTTCCATGGCCACGGACAACACCCTGCTCGCCCGCCGCAGCATCGACGACCCGACCGATATCGCCTACTACCTGTGCTTTCACCCCGACACTGTGCCCCGGCAACAGATCGTGACCGTCGCTGACGCCCGGTGGGCGATCGAGGAATGCTTCCAAGCCGCCAAAGACCAGTGCGGCCTCGACCACTACCAAGTGCGCAGATGGGACGGCTGGTACCGGCACATCACCCTGGCCATGCTTGCCCACGCCTTCCTCGCCGGCACCGCCGCCACCGACCCAAAAGCCCACGCGGGCTGGGCCCACTCACAGTCGCCGACATCCGCCGTCTCCTGGCGATAGTGCTCCACCCAGCCCGCACCCTCACCCACGCCACCGCACGATGACGACGACACCACCAAAACCACGCCCGACAGATCCGATATCAACGAAACCGATTACAGCACAACTAAATACAACTGTCGTGTTAAATTAGTGCGATCCGCACCGGCACTCTGGGTCGTTCGCCCGACGTCGACAGATCGCGCACGGCTGGTAGTACAGGCGTTCGTCGACCTGGATCTCGGGCGGGTTCAACGCCCGGCTGAAATAGGTCGACTTGTAGGTGTAGAGCAGTTCGCCGGGCACGTAGTAGTCGTCCTTCTTGTCGGCGATGTTCGACCGCACGACGACGCTACCGATCTCGGCGGCCTCCTGTTCGAGCGGCGGACCGGGGTCGTCTGCGACGCCTGCGTTCGTCTTCCTCGGACCGAGCGAGATGCCGAACTGCAGATGGTGCAGCGACTTTCTCTCATGATTACCGCGCAGGTCCGACTTCGCCTTGACATGGACGACACCGTCCGGGTCAAGGGTCGTTTTCAGTGTCAGGCGCTCGATAAAGGGCCGCGCGGCGGTGTCGACCGCAAGGCTGAGTGTTTCCAGGTCGTCACGCAGATCGGACCGCTGGGTATCCGAGCCCGGCCGGGACGGCGTGCAGAACTGGAACTTCGCGTGGCCATCGCGAGGATCGGCGCAGTATATTTCCAGCGACTCGTCCGAGAGTTCTTCGCCCTCGAAGGGAATACGGGTGCCGGCCTTGAGCAGCCGGTAGTACGAGCCTCGGGCCAAGCGGACCTCGATGTCCTTGGCCAACTCCAACTGCTGCCGGTCGACGGCGATCCACGCAGCACCCTGAGCGATCAACGTTGCGCTGTTCTGTGACACCTCGACCCGGTGCGCGCCGAAGAACTCCCGCAGCCGGGACGAGATCGCCGGCATCCGCGACATGCCACCGGTCACCAGACACATCGCCACCTGTGAATCGCTGACGTGCGCGGCGTCGAGCAGTGCCACGACGTGGTCCATCGCGCGGTCGATCAGCGGCTTCGCAATCGTCTCGAGCTCGGCTCGCGTCATCTGGTGGGTCAGTGGAGCGCCGGTGTCGGGATGGAAGTTGCGGATGTAGAGGGTCGCCGAATCCTCCTCCGACAGGTAGATTTTCAGCTGCTCGCACTTGTGACGAAGCTGGCGTCGACGGTCGGGGTCGACATCGAAGGATTCGTCGGTCGCCTGGGTGAGAATCCAGTTGCGCAGAGCGTCGTCGAAGACGTCGCCGCCGAGTTCACCCGTGCCCGCGTTGTGCAACTGGACCACGCGACCGTCCAGCAACCGGCACAACGTGAGGTCCAACGTGCCACCGCCCCAGTCCACGACCAGCACGTTCTTGCGGTCGAAACGCTGCACGAAATCGGTGCCGATCCGCGGCCGGAAGTGGCCGTAGAGTGCCGCGAACGGCTCGTGGACGAACTGGACCACGCGGATGCCGGCGCGGGCGTAGGCGTCGCGCAGCGCTCGGCGTCGATGCCCGTTCATGCCAACTGGGATGGTGGCCACCGCGTCCGTGATCTCTGACAGATAGTCGGCGTTGATGGTCGAGGCCAGCGCGCGTCGGCGCACATGCTCGATGATGTCGTGGGTGATGTCGACGGGACTGAGTTCTACACCGTCGACGCTGATCGTCTCCTCACCGAGGTAGGTCTTGGGCGACTTGACGAAACTGCCGTGCACGCCGAGGCCGCTGGCGTCGAGTTCATCCTTGGCGGCCTGCCCGACCACCTTCCGGACGCCCTCGTATTTGACGACCGAGGGCACCGGTCGGCCTTCGTCGAGAAGGTCGTAGACCCGGTCGTTGTCGACGACCGAGACGAGGCTGTTGGTGGTGCCGAAGTCGAAACCTACGACGGTCATTGCTGTACCCCTCGCGCGTTCTTCATGGAAGGTGGTTGTAGCGTCGCCAAACTTCGCCGCAGATTATTGACCGAGCGTCTGACAAATTCGTCGGTGATCTGCGTCTGCCCGTGTTGGAGGGCGTCGAGAGCGTCCTCGAGCGATTCGACCTGTTGGGAGACGACCCGCGCGGTGTCGATGCGCAACGTCTCGAAATCCGATGTCGCGCCCATACGCTCGCTGCGCCGAGCGTCGACTTCCTGCTGGAGCGCGACCTGGACCTTCGCCAGTTCGGCCTCCAACTCTGCAGTTCGGGCACGGGCTGCGGCAAGGTCCGACGCGGTTCGCCGGATCTCTGCTTGCGCCGCATGCAGGTGATGGGTCGTCTGGTCGCGTTCGGCTTCGATGGCCTGCAGCTTGTGACGTGCGGACTGGACGACGAGCGCAGCCGCTTTGCGCGCAGTCTTCGGCAGGGTGGCCATCTTCTCGCGGCGGGTCGCGGACTCGACGAACGGCTCGTCTGCACCCCAGATGGTGTCCGCGAACGCGTCGACACAGTCGGCGAGATCCCAATTCGCCGCCGAGGCCGCGATGAGCACGAGGGTGTGTGCCGCATTGTCGGACAAGCTATGCAGCGGACCCTTCATGGACTTCTTGCCGTCGAAATCCTGGCTGAGGAGATGCTGCATCCGCACGATCGACAGCGGCAGTGTCTCCCGCTCGAGGTCACCGGCGACGAGCCGGTCCAGCCGCACCCCGAAAGCGGAATCTTCGACGAATGCCGGATGCCGCTGCAGGATCCGCGCGGCTAGCGCGGTGACGTTCTGACGTGCGGTGCCATGGAGATCGGACTTGTCGGCGGTCAGCATCAACGCCAAGGCGGTGGCGAGCTTGGTGTCGCGTGCCGCGATATCGGCGATCAGGTCGTCGAGGTCTTCGAGCTCGACCGGCTTCGCCATGGCTTTCCTGGAAGATGAGTCATCCGCCAGTTCGATTGGTTTGAGGTCCTGGTCGAGACCGCGTAGGTAACGGAGGAAATCGGCGAACGACTGGATATGGTCGATCGTCAGCGGTGCCGGCGCGGCGGAAAGTGGCTGGGCAGCAGGGGTGGGCGACGGAACCGGATCATCCTCGGGAACGGCGTTCGCACCGTGCTCTTGTGCAGCGGAGGTGGCGGGTGGTTCATCGGTGGCCGCACGCTCGGCAGGCACGTTCGTGTCATCGGTGCTCGACGCATTCTCTGTTTCTGCGGCCGAGGCTGCTTCGAAAGAGTTTGCCTCCGTGGGGCGCTCCGCGCTGCCGGGTTCTTCCGCGCTGGTGAGTTCATCTGCGGTTGCTACGGCTTGAACCGTGGCCGAGCTCTCCTGCGCCGTGCCATTGTCCTCGACGGCTTCGGTCGGATGGGGGGCATTGCTCTCGGTAGTGGCATCGGTCATCTTCACCGTCTCGATTGCAGGCGTGGTGTCGTTCGTCGAAGCGTCGGACATGGTGCGTGCTACCTCCGTCGTCGGTGAAACAGTCGCCGCCAAGGCTTCTGCGGCTCGTCGTCCTCTGTGGGCGCGTCGTTTGCCCGGGCGTCGCTGCGGCTCGACATCGCGTCGCGTGTGTCCCACGGTGGAGTGTCGGACACTTGCGGAGCCGGGTTCGCGGTGCTCGATGTTCCGGTGGCCGAAGCCGCTTCCTTCCGAGCGCGCGCCTGTGCGGCGAGGGTCGCCGGAGTCAGGGCTGTGGCGGCGAGCCGGTGCTTTCTTGGTGTGCGCGCGCCGCTCGAAGTCGTCGAAGCCTCGCTCGCCGGATGCGCTGTCGTGCCGGAGGGGAGGCCGGGAGTCCGTGTCCCATCGGTTGCGCCCGCCTTCTCGGGGCGAACATTCGCCGGTGTGGTCACGGTCGTCGCGGAATCGCTCGGTGTAGCGGCGGCCGTGTGTGTCTTCCGTGGCGTGCCCGCCGGCTTTTGGGTCCCGGTGCGGGTTCTCGCCTGCACGCTTCGGGTTCGGTTTCTTGTTGCGGTTTTCGCTCCCGGTTCCGCCTGTGGCAGAGCCCCGGCTGTCTGTCCGCTCCTTGCGGTGGCCGCGTCCGTTGCTGCCGTCTGCCACGTCGATCCTTCGTTGGTAGTGAGATCCAGCCGGGAGTCCACCCACTGGTCGGGCAAACAATTTTGACTGGCCTCCCGTACGGCGGTCACAGCGCGGGGGTCGCCTGTGGCGATGTGATGCTCTGCGATGAACAGCACAGCCTTGACTCGGTCATAGGGTTCGGCGCTGCGGTAGTCGAAGCTTGCGACTGCCTCCCTCGCGGCGGCATCGAGGGGCTGGCTGCAGAGCTCCACGAGGGAAGCGGTGTAGTCGTCCATCAGCAACTGCTCGAGGTGTGAAAGCCCGCCAGCGATCCGGCTCGGGTCGACAGTGCTCGTTTTCGTCGCCAACATTCGTGCCAGACGGCCGGAAACGTTACGCAGCCGCGGGCTCAACGCCAGGTGCTCGGCTTCGTCGAAATGGTTGAAGTGGAAGGAAATCACGCTGGTGATGGCACGGGCGACCGGCCGATGTGCATCGCCCAGCAGGTACGCAGCACGATTGAGTTTCTCGCGATAGCGGACAGCCGTGGCCGGGTCCACACCGGTTCGTCGGCCCGCCAGCCAATACAGGTATTCGGCGATGCCGCCGGTGTAGTTGCGCGCGGTTTCGAAGGCCAGTGCCCGGTCGTAGAAGGCACTGATCGCATTCGAGGTGATGCCGCCAGTGGCGAGCAGTACTTCGACGTCGGTGTCAACGCTGTGCAGATCCTCCTCCGAGGCGATCGAGAAGTCGAACTCGTATGTGCGGTCCGATCGGTCGTTGCCAATCTGCACGGCGACGACGCCACTTGCCCCAGACAGTCGGGTACCGAGCTCGGCCGGATCGACCTCGGTGCCATCGACGCGTGCCCACGTGCACTGGGAGACCGCCCAGTCGATCGGCGTCGTGCGCCGCTGTACCAGAAGGCGTGCGTCACCGCACACCACACCGCGGTACACGAGAACCGGCCGAGCGACGGGGTGGCTGCTGAAGGCGTGTTCGCGCAGCGCGTTCAGCTCCGGGAAGGTGGCGCCGCACTCCGCGCAGGGCAGTCGCAGCGGCCGAGGGGGTTCCGGTGGCGGCGCCCAGATCTCCTCGTGGAAGTCGGCATAGCCCGATGACCAATGAGCCATGGTCGTCGTACTCCGTTCGTGGTGGCCAGAAAGTTCTCGACGTCGTATCGGCGTCAAACCCCGGCACGCAACAGGGAATTGATACGAATCAGACGGCCGTTCTGCACAGCCAGATCTATGCACGCTTCCAGCCGGTCCCGACTCGAGCCTGCGAGGCGACGCTGATTGAAGACCGTCATGGTCTCACGCATCAGGGATTCCTCGTCGAGCTCTCGTCCGGCGCACACTGCGTTCATCGCGTTGATGATCTCCTCGGGAGCGATGTCGCTCAACGGCCGAGTGACGACGGCCGGGGTGGCGCGATAATCCCTCCACGTCGTGCGATCGATCTGCCGGGGCCACACGAACGTTCCGAGTGGGCACTTTTGCACGAGCTCGGCGGGGATGCACTCGATGATGAAGTCTTTGCGATGACTCAGAACCCGGTCCCAGCCGAAACACTTGCCGATGCCACGAACCAGCCTGTCCAGCTCGATCGGGCCTTCCACGTCGACGGTCACTCGCACAGCATCGGTGATGATGCGTCGGATCGACGGTGAATTCGTCCGGTCGAGATCGTCCCGAGGGCCGAGCATCGTCGTCGGGGCGCACTGGTAGGCGATGCCCTTACCGTGCCAGTCACGAGAAACGGAGTTTGGCGGCGCGACTGAGGCGGGGTCGACATCGGAGGCGAGCGCCGGCGCCGTATTCGCCAGGCGCGCCGATTCAACTGGCTCCGTCCAGATCTCGGCAGGTTCGGTGTACGTGGGTAACGGCTGATCAATTTCGGGCTCGGCTACGACTTCATCGACGGACGCCTCGACGGCCACCTGGGCTTCGGCTTCTGCGATCTGCGCCGCCCGCGCCGCTGCCGCCGCTTCGAGCTGCTCCTCGAAAGCCTGTCGACGTCTACGGGAGATCTCGACGGCAGCCTCGATCCGGTCGAGGACGGCACCGGGATCATCGATCCATTCGGGCAGCCACACCCGCAACGATGAACCCCAATGCATCATTGTTTCCAGCAATCGCGGTGTCAGATCCCGGTCGGCGACTGTCGGCCGCTGCGCCCACCTCGGCCCGTCGAGCACGAGCGCTACCTGCCAGTGATCGCAGCCCCGTTCACGGACGACGATGTCGAGGACGAATTCCGACAGACCGTAGTTCGCCTCCACCTCGTAGCCGCGCTTCCGCAACTCCGCGCACAGATCCTTCTGAATCGGATCGACGGCGGCGCCGTCTCTTGTCTGGTCTCCGTCGCCGACCCCGTGCGCCGCCAGCTCGAGGTAGCCACGCAGATGCGCCATGCCGAGCGACTTGGTCCGCGACAGGTCGATGTCGGACGGATCGAACGACGTGAAGACGATGACTTTGCGGCGGGCTCTGGTGATCGCCACGTTGAATCGTTTCTCTCCGCCCGTCCGGCTGAGCGGGCCGAAATTGAGGGGGAGCTGGGACTCGCCGGGCTTCGCCGAGAACGCCGCGGTGAACAGGATGACGTCACGCTCATCGCCCTGGACGTTCTCGAGGTTCTTGACGAAGATGCCTTCTTCGGCGTCGGGTCGTAGTTGCTCGCGGACGAGGGGATCGTCGCATTCTTCGAGCAGATCCTGGACCAGGTCGCGTTGCTGGATGTTGAAGGTGACGACGCCGATGCTCTGCCCGGCCAGGTGTGGCGTAGCCAGTCGCGTACGGATCTCCTCGACGACAGCTTCGGCCTCGACGCGGTTCGTGCGCAGCGACTTACGGCTCTCGCGGTTGAAATGGCCGTTCACCCGGCGCCATTCGACACCGGCGGGACGTCGCCACCCGGGGACGGCAGGCTGGCGAGACGTCCCTCGTAGTACTTCTGGTTGGAGAAGTGGATGAGGGCCTCATCCTGACTGCGGTAATGCCACGACAACCACAGCTGAGGGATACCGGATTCGACACATTCGGTGAGGATGCTGTCGAGGTCTTCGGGAGCGAGCCCGCCGTCCTCGTCGGCTTCGTCGTCGTCGGCAGTGACCTGGCCGAAGGAGGTCGGCGGCATCTGCTGGGAATCTCCCACGATGACCGCCGATCGACCGCGACCCAATGCGCCGATCGCCTGCGCCACCGTCACCTGCGACGCTTCGTCGAATACGACGATGTCGAACGTGGCCGAGCCCGGTGGGATGAATTGCGCGAGCGAAGCCGGGCTGACGAAGACGCACGGCGTAGTGGCAACGATGTGATCGGCGTACCGGAGCATCAGCTGCCGGAAGCTGGCGCCACCGCGTCTCCTATCGAGCGAGCGCCGGAGTTGCCCGACCTCACCGGTGAGCGCATTTGTTTTGAAGGGTCGACCGCGCAGCAGGGCGGCGGGCAGCGCCTTGACCTGCTCCTCGCGCAGTGCCTCGGCGGCCCGCACGAAGTCGTCGATCTCCCCATCGCGCAGATCCGACAGGAATTTGTCGAGACCTTTCGAGCGCCGCCGTTCCTCGATCGATCTCTGCGCAGTTCCCCGGATGAAGGCTCCGGTCGCTTCGGCCGCGGGGATCGTGCCGGTGACAAGCTGTTCCACGAATATGCCCAGTCCGGCGCGGCGGAGCGGAGCGAAGTCGTCCGACATACGAGACCAAGCGAGAATTCGCTGGGCTTCGAAATGCTCTGCGTCCTCGATGAGCTCGGCATGCGTGCGTTCCCAGGCAGCCAACCAGTGGTCACCGTTTTTCCACCGCGACAGGTCATCAGCGGAGGTGCCGAGGCATGACCGAACCTCCAGCCACCCATCGTGCACTTCCTGGAACAGCCGTATCTCGTTCTCCGACAGGAAGCCCACCGATTCGAGCAGACTCCATTCGCTCGGATGGCGGTCGACAAACGCCACAGTGGCAGCGACGTAGTCGAAGACAGGTCGCAGGTCGTCGGCACTTTTGTCCGAGAGAGGATTCCATCGTGGCGGGGCCCACGGACCGAGGAGGTCCTGGGCGTGGTCCTGCGTCCGCGACAACGCCTTCCGCACGTCCGGGATCGCATGCAGGAGTGGAAGGACTGTGGCGGGAGTCAGATCCACACCAGGGTGGGCGAAAGGAGCCAAGTTCTGCTGGAACTGCTCGACCCGCTTCTTCTTTCCGAACATGCCCTTGCCACTGGCTTCGGCCTCGGCGACGAACCGGTCGACATCACCGGACTCGAGGAACATCGGCGTCAATATCGCCAGAATCGCGGCACAGCTCTGCTGCAGTTGCGCTATCTCGTCGAAGAATTCGCTGCGCAACGACGCGAACTGTGGTCCGCGCATCCAGGCAAGAGCCGCCGAGTCCGGGACGGGATGTCCGACCTGGCGGTGCGCTGCGGGAACCATAAGGCCGATTTGTGCCGGGTCTTCCACGTTTTCCAGGAGCCTGCGGACCCGTTCGCTGGTCCGGGCCGCACTCGACGCGTCGGCAGCTCGTCGCAGAGCTGCGAGGATCTGGTTCGCGCCGACCCCCTGCGGGACGGATCCAGCGAGCGACCACGCAACGTCGCGGCGGATGTCCAGATGGCGAGCCGACCTTGCGAACAGTTTGAGGGATTGTTTCACCTCTCCCCAGCTCACGGGCGGGCGAGTCACATACGAAATGGGGATGTCCGCCACCGGTCCCTCCCCGATTTCGAGGAGCTCCTCGAACGCGCTCCACAGGGACTGGCCGATGCCGTTGCATTGGTGCACCTTGTCCGGGTAGTCGGACAAAGGCACGAGGCGTGCGCCGTATTCTCCGAGGCGCATCTCCCAGGTGCGCTCGTTGTAGTGGAGCGAATTGTCGATCGCCGCTTTGAGCTGATTCCGGATGGCGTTCGGCGTCTGGTTCTTGCCGTGTAGATCGAGGGTGAAGTTCTGCAGTCCGATCTTTTCGAGGCGCTTCTTCACCACGTCGAGGGCAGCCTGTTTCTCCGCGACGAAGAGCACGGTCTTCCCGAGGCTGAGAGCATGGGCGATGAGGTTGGTGATCGTCTGGGACTTGCCAGTTCCGGGAGGGCCTTCGAGGACGAACGTCCGGCCCGCTGCAGCAAGCGCGATCGCCCGCAGCTGCGAACCATCGGCCGGGATGGGAACCGGAACAGCGCTTTCGTCGACCTCGATGTGGTCGAGTCCGATGTCACCGTCGGCGTGCGGATCGCGGAACGACTCCCCGGCGTGATGGGTCAAGTGCCTGACGATCGGGCTTCGCTCCAACGTGTCCCAGCAATCGCTGAGATCCTTCCACATTCCGAAGGTGCCGAACTGGCAGATCGCCAGCGTTGCGACCTCATCGATGCGCAGATCGATGTTGTGTTCGACCAGGGCGGCCCGAATACTGCGCAGTGTGGCCGTGATGTCGAGGCCGCTGTGGTCGAGCTTTGGCGACTCCAGCGCTTCGATCGACACGTGGTGCTTGAGCCGCAGCCACTCCACAAGGCAGTAGTTCGGGGTGGCGACCTCGGTCGTGTCCACGATGATCTGGAACAGTTTGCGTCCTGTTCCACCGATGATCTTCACCGGCAGCAGGAAAAGCGGGGCCCTGGCTTCGGCGCCGGTGGAGGTGCGATGGATCAGTGCGCCGAGCGTCAGATAGAGATTCGCGCTACCCGTCTCTTCGAGCAAAGTGCGTGCGGTGCGGGACAGATTCTTGAAGCGACGAACATAGGTCTCGCGGGTGACGGCAGCAAAGAGCTGATGGTCGTCCGAGAGATAGGTGTGCAGGATTTCCGGGTCGATTTCAGCGGCGCGGCGTGCGCCCTGGAGCTGATGGATTGACGACAGGTCGTCGTGTGGGACCAGGGTGATGGTGGTTCCCTCGTGAATGATGTCGTCCAGGATCGGCAGGCCGTCTCTGGGGACATTTAAGTCGATGACTTGTGCCGACGGCTTGAGGTTGAGCAGCCGATTGCGCGTGCTCAGGTCGAGTAGAGCCCGCTTCCATTTGCGGACCCGAGCCGGAGCGTTGTCGGTGGCATCGAGGACGTCGTCGTTTACCGGTTCGGTGCGCAGTTCCGCTGGTAGCTCGAGGACAACTGGGCCCACGGTCGTAGCCTCGGGTGAGCGGTCGAGCTCGATGTCATCCATGCTCGGAAGCGGAAGCACGCCACTCTTTCTGGCGGCGGTGATACCGACAACACCCGCCAATTTTTCTGGCGTGCTGAAATGCCGGCGGCCCTGGGCGACCGCATTCTTGAAGGATCCGTTCGCCGACTCGTCGTAGTACACCGCTTCGACGGGTACGGCGACGCCGGATTCGACGAGGTTGACCAAGACGTTCTGTTCGGTCAGCGAAGGGTGGGACAGGGACGTTTCCTTGCTGAGGAAGCCGGCGAACGCGTGGTCGTCCAGCAACCACACCAGCGGGCGCAGGCCCGCGGCTTCCAGGCACGCCGCATAGGTCACCGACAGGTCGATGCACGTGCCGAAGCGCTGCTCCAAAACCTTTGCGCTGGTACGGATCTTCTGTCCGGTCGCCTCGAACGAGGCGGGGGGAGTGATGTAGCGAATGCGCTTGGCACGGAGCGTCTCGTAGATGGCCGCGGCGATGAACGCGGCGCGCTCCTCGCCCGCTTGGTAGCCGCTGATCGAGGAATCACCGGTACTCGATCGCAGCAGTTCGGCGGCGCCGTTGAGCACCGACTGTACCGATCGGGTGTTCGGCTGTACGAAGGCCGCCAAGGAATCGTAGAAGATGGGCGCGTTGAACCACTCGTTGTGGGCGAGGACTTTTATCGGGCGTGTGAGATGAAGATCCTGGCCCCACATCCGGCTGACGGTAACGCTAACGCTCGCGGGGTGGCTTTCGTCCAGACCGCGAAGGTACGAGGTCTGCGGGGCGAACCCGGCAAAATCGTCCCAGAATGCGTCTTCTCCATCGGAGAGTTCCGCATCGTGCGTGCGGGTCCAGGCAGGCGCGAGTTCGGCGCCGTTGCCGTGCAATCGAACCGTCACCGTGACGTCGACTGCGGCTGACCCCGTCGTATTCGTGACGCGAACTCCGGCAATCAGCGGGACGTTGTTGTGGACGAGCGCGAGATTGATCGCGGGTTGGGTCAACACCTGCACCGTGAATCCCGAGTCAGCCGCCGTGCTGTCCTCCCACAGCTGTGTGTGCGTCACATCTTCCTCCGCGTACTTCGAACTCATTCCCGCCCCGGGTCGGGCAGGGCGGCCCCCTGGTCGAGCACTGATCTTCTCATCGGCGCTCGATGAGCAATCGTGACATGTGCAGCACAACGGGATGGTTACTGTCGACGCCGGTATCAGCAACGAATGCCACGCAATGATCAGTTTTCACGTTCCGCCGACAACCGGGCCTCCAAGTTCGCCCGAAAGCTGCTGATCAGCAGCGAGTTTCCCCGATCCTCCCAATCCGAACCCGATCACGCCCGGTCGCCAGGCCGGGCGAGAGTCGAGGTCGAGTTCAGTCGAGGGACAACGCCCTACAACTCGGCAGGATCCTTCCGGTACCACCCCGCGATCACGCCGACCAGGTGAACGATGTTCTGGGTCCGCATAATCGGGGCCGATGCATTCGGCTCGAAGTCGACGTCGGCTGCCGTGGTACGCCAAAGACTGGTTTCGATGACCGGTGCCGCCATGTGGGGGTCGAGGCGCTTGAAGAACTCGGCGATGTCGCCGAGTTCGGCAGGGGCATCACTGCTGCGCAGCTCCCGGAACACTCCGCCCAGTACCCGCCACATACCGACCGAACCGAGCAGCGAGGTGCGGCGCAGCTGCTGCGAGAGCGATTCACCGGCGCCGTGCGCCGCCCCCGGGTCCTCTTCGGTGATGGCCGCGAGATCGGTGAATGCGATGGACATGAGGTCGAGGAAGTCCTTGACTTGTTCGATGACCTCGCCGTCGGTCAGCGTCTGCTCGGCCTTCTTGCTGATCCGGCCACCGGCACCGGCAACCACCGCGCGGGTGATGTCGGCGACATGCTTGGCGCCCATCAGGTTCGGGTTCTTCAGGGTCATCCGGTCCTGTTCGGCATCGACGCGGCCCTTCAGCAGCGGGTGGTCGATGACGTCGGACAGTGTGCGGTTGGCGACCTTGTAGTTGTCGAACCGGGCCCGGACTGCGCTGCTGATGCCCTTGGCATTGTCGGCGACGTCGACGAACATCTGCTGGGCTTTGATCGGATCAGGTTCGACATAGATGTCGATGCCGACGTACTCCTGCTTCAGCCGGTTCATCTGCCGCACCAGCTTGTCGCGCTCGGCCTGCAGTTTGGCGGCCCGGTCGACACTGACCTTGCGGGCCAGTTCACGGTCGACGGCGGAGATACCGTCGGTGATGCGCTGCTTCTCGATCGAGACGCCGAGGATCCGGTGCTGTCCATCGATGGTGCGCAGGGTGGCGATGCCGCCGATCGCCCACGGCACGGTGAGGTAGCCGACCCGGCCGTCTTCATCGGCCTTGGTGAAGACGCAGCCACCGCCGTCCCGCGCAAGCAGCGTTGGCGCGACCCAGTCCTGCTTGGCGTCGAGGTACTGACCGAACTGCTTGGCGTGCAGGCGATCTACCTTGCGGTTGTCCTTGTCGACGTTGTTCGGATCGGGCACGGGCAGGATCGTCGGCAGGTCGAGCAGCGGAACACGGGTGGAGTACACGTCGCGCCCGCCCTGGATCGTCTTCAGAGCCAGGTAGGTGCTGGAGTCCTGCGGCCTCGAGAGCAAGCGATGGTCGATGGAAATGGTCATGGCGTCTCCTCGGTGACGTTGGGTTGGTGGGTGGTCGATGCGGTCACGTGGGCTTCGAATACGCCGGTGTGAGCAAGCCAGCTCACCGCTGGCACTGGGACCACCAGACGGTCGCGCCGCGTCCGGCGTTCTTCAGCACCGCGTCGAAGTCGGCCTCGGTGAGACTGTTGCCGACCGAGTAGGAGTAGGCGCGGCCGACTATCTCGCCGTCGTAGGTCCGGTCGCCCGCTGCGACGGCCCCGCACTGCCCGCTCGTAAAGGTCAGGACGATGCGGCAGTCGTGCACCGGCGCAGTCGATCCGGTGGCTGGCGGGATCCGACCGTCGCAGTTGGTGATCGCGACGTTCTTCGCCTCTTCGAGGTCCGCGTAGTCGTATGCGCTATTCAGCAGGCCGTTGCTAGCGGATACCGCTACAGCCGTCCACCGTGGTGCCTCGGCGTAGGCCGGACTGGCGGCTGCGGTGGCGCCGGCGATACAGGTCAGCAGGACTGCGGTGGTGATCAAGATTTTCATCAGGGCGACTTTCGTTGCAGTAGAAGCAATGTCGGATGGGACACGTGCGGTATGGAGGACGGCCGTCACTTGACGGCGACGCGGGCGCCACCGGAGAACATCGAGTCGTGAAACTCGATCGCGGCAGGCGCGGTGCCTTCGGGGACGTCGAACGCGAGGATCACCGAGATCTTGTTGCCGGGGTTGATCTCCGTCATCAGGTGATCGTTCAGGTTCATCTCGGCGCGGGTGTCGTTGCCGAACACCCGCCCGGAGTCGTCCACGAGCTTCTGGTTGTCGCCGAAGTAGGTCTGCGGTCTGTCGGCGGTGTTGGTGACCTCGATGTGCACCAGGATGTATTCGCCCTGGGCGTCCTGCTTCATGAACTGGTTGTCGCCCACGGTCTTTACCGGGGCATCGACCTGGGTGACGACAAAGCTGAACTTGCCGTCTCGTACTTGGGTACCGACGGGCGCGGCGACCGTGCGCTCGTCTTGCTGCTTCGCCACTTCGTGTGCGGCACTACCGATCAGCAAGGTGCAGCCGCCGAACAGCAGGACGATGCATGCGACGAAGCCGCCCAGCACCCAAGGCCAGACGCGCCGCTTCTTCTGGGGCGGGTACGGGTGGAACGGCGCCTGCGGCTGGCCGGTCGAAGGCTGCTGAGGTCCCTGTGGGTTGGTCATGATGGTCGTGATTCCTTCGGGTCGTGGTGAATTCAGGCAGCGCCGCTGGCGAAGATGTCGGTGACCGAGACCGTGAGCCGGTCGTTCGGTCCGCTGGTGCTGACGCTCTCTTCGCCGGCGATCCGGTAGCTGACCTCGTCGGCGGAGTCGCCGCGGGTGAACGTGAAGTTGTTGATCTTCGGACCGTCCTCACCGCCACGAATCTCGTAGATCACCGTCCACTTCTTTCCAGCCGGGATCTCCTGTTGGAACAGGAACTTCGGGTCGACGTGGACGTTGACACTGCACCCGGCCGAGCCGAAGCAGCTCTTCTTGACAGTCGTCAGGGACAGCAAGATCTGGTCGGATGTCGGATGGAATACTGGCTTCGGTGCGGCCGTGGTCGTCGTAGATCTGCCCGACGGTGTCGTGGACGGCGCGGCCGCCGTACCGTCCGTATCGTTCACGCACGCCGACAACGTCGCCATCAGCAGAGCGGCGACCGAAAGCCCAATTGTGGTCCGGCGCAGGCGCGCTGACCGAGTGGGCTGAGTCCAGGGGAGGCTGGAACCACGATTTTTGAACATTTTCGATTTCCTCCATTTTCCGCCACGGGAGCTTGCGACTGTTGATTCAGATGTCGCACTCTCGGTTCCGGCGCAGGTGTCATCGGCACTGAAGGGAATCAGTGCTGGCGATGCGGGGAATCGAAGGTGTGGAACAAGTCGGCGATTGTTGGGCGCCGACCACGTGTGTTGCGAGAAGCTGTTTCCCGCAACCGCAGATCTGTGTCTGCCGAAGCTCGTCGGGGCGGTTTCTGATCACCCCGCGGTGTTGTGGTGACTATCCTCGCACGAGAATGGCGATTTTCGCAACTCCGCAGGTAGTGGTGCGACTTCGATCGCAGCCGGCCGCAAGTTCTGGGTCAGAAAGCGCTGCTGACTACGACCGGTTCGTACAGCTCCTCTTGGACCGCAAATAGTTGCCGCTCAACGGCCTCGGCAAGGTTGGGGTTGTCGAGGAACAGGCCGAACTCGACATTGCGATGCTCGGCGCTCCGCGAGAAGTTGGCGCTGGTCACCAGCAGGAAACGGTGGTCGATGACCAGGAGTTTCGCGTGATTGCGAACGTACTCGTTGCCGTATGTAGTGGTGCGGTAGACAGCGGCAGGGCGCAGGTGCGCAGCAACTTCGGTTGTCGTCGGCGACCAGGCTTGCGACTGCCGGTCGGCAGCCCAGGTGTCGAGGTAGATCCGTACAGAAACCCCCGGCCGCTGCGCAGCCCGCTGCAATGCGGTCCAGAACCCGGACGAGCGCTGAAAGTTGAAGGTGGAGCAGGTGATCGACTGGCGAGCACCGTCCACCAGCCGGGTCACCTCGCTGGTGAGACGGCCCGACCGGGCCAACTGTCCAGGTAGCGTCCACAACGGGTCGACCGTCGGGCGGATTGACCGCGCACCCTCGATCGCCCGCAGCACCGGTACCACAGCCTGTGGTCCCAATGCTTCGAGCATCGCCCCGACGATCGCCCGCCGACTCGGCACAATCGCCCGCAGGGCCGAGTTCAGCGTGCTACCGGAGGCCAGCCGGTCGGCGAGATCCTCGGCTTCGGTGCCGGTGAGTAGTTCGCCGAGGGTGCGCGCCGGGTCAGCCGGTGGGTTTGAAGAAGCCAAGGCTGCTCCCCGGCAGATCGATCAGGAAGCGGCGGTCCAGGAAGCGATTCGCACGCTCACAAGAGGTCTCCGATGCCATGGCACAGCAGTGGCACGCGGCACCGTGCAGGAAGTCCTCCGGATCCTTCGGGGTGCGGGTCGCGCATATCGGGTCGGATGAGCAGCGTTGGGCACGCCGCAGAGCATCAGCAACGATTTCCTGCAGCCGGTCTTCTTTGCTCAGCTCCACCAGGCCGCCGAGTGTTCCATCGCTGTCCGAGGCGGTGGTGCAGATCAGTAGTCCGGCGGCCGGCTCGCGGCCGTCTGCTCCCTGCCAGGCATACAGGCGCTCGCTGAGACTGGCGGCGTTGTAGCCGCACGTCATCGCCATCTCGCGAATCAGGACGTGCGCGAAGGTATGAAGGAGCCAGTAGCGCGGTGGCCGGAGGCGGTCGTCAGGCTTGAGGTCCTTGGCAGCGGTATCGGAGTAGCGGTTGGCAAAGTTGCGCGCGTGTGCGGCACGGAGGGCAGCCCAAAGACCGCTCTGGAGTATCCGTTGTTCCCAGGCATCGACCGCTGTTTCATCGAACTGCAGGAAGATGCCTTCACCGCGGTCCTCGGTGGCTACTGTCCATGTGGGGCGGGTCGATCGGGCGAGCGGAACCATTCGGTCGGGAAGATCATCGACTCGATCGATCTCGTCGATGCGGGTGAAGCCGACCAGTGCATTGACCCTGCGCAGCGATTCCACTGCCAGCACCCGATTGATCTGACTCGGGAGCGCAGCGTGCTTGTTCCGCCGCGACAGGGTCAGTCCGCTCTGCGGATCCGAGTGCCGATCTCCCAGCGGATCGGACTGCAGGTAGCGCCATTCCGGAACCAAGAGGTCGATCGGGTCCCACCGTTGTTGTTGCTTGTCTGCTGCGGACTCTTCCGGGGGCGCCATTGCGAGGTCCATCAGCTGCTTCAGCCGGTCGTCGCTGTATCCCGAAACATCGATCTCCTTTTCCTGCAGGATGTCCCGGGCGAAGTCGAGGTTCTTGGCGTATCGCTCCAGCTTGTCGCCGAGCGCGACCCGGATGCGGCTGGCGATTTCCTCGTCGAGCATCTCCTTCTGCTCGGGCATCACGATGACCGACTGGGTGGCCGGGAACCACAGGTTCGACGCACCGACCAGGATCAGTCGGACCTCGTTCTTGCACGGATAGAAGGCGTCGAGGTGTGCGTGTCTTCCCCGGCATCGGGGCAGCTTGTCCCGCGCCGCCTCACCCTGTGCTTCGTTCATCGCCCGGGTCAATCCGCAGGCACCGCATTTGATGGTCGCGACGGCACCCTTACCGAACGACCGGTCACTCATTGTCAACGGCGCGGTGCCCTGGACGGCCTCCGTGCACCCTCGGCCGCGGTGTACCCACAGCTCATACGGGAATTCGTCGACGTGTCCGTCCTCGCAGGCGAGCAGATAGCGTGCCGGCACTGCTGGATGTGCACTCGCCTTCTTGTGGCTGCCTTTCCGGCCACGGCACTTGTGCTCGAACTGCGCCAGATCGGTCCGGAAAGGATGGGTGTTCACGTAGTTGAAGTAGCCCAGGGGGCCGAGGGTGTCGCAGCTGGTGCAGCGCAGCCACTGCGGAAAGATCCGGGCGGGTACGCCGAGATCGTTTCCCTCTTTGCCGAAGTTGCTCTTAGTCGCCTGCCACGGGAACGGCCGTAGCTCGATGTCCCGGTGCGCGCCCTTGATCAGCCGCCGCACTGCCTCCCGCAGTCGGGGCGCGTGGATGGTGGGAATGCCGTCGCGGCGATTCCAGATCCGGTCCCACTCGTCCAGCCCGGTGGGCATGATCGTGAAGTTCGGTAGATCCATGACCGAGCCGGGCCCGTAGGTGTAGATCAACGACGACGGCCGCGCGGAGCCGACCTTCGCCCGGTTCTTCAGGGTGCCCTGCGATTGCGCGGACTCCACATCACCGAGCGGATCGACGACCTGTGTCTCGTCGAAGATCGGTTCGGCGGCAGTGGCTTCGATGGTCATGAGCGCTCCTAGTCCTGCGCCTCGGGCAAGTTCCACTGGGGTGCGGATGCGGGGGCGATATAGGCGAGCCGGTCGGGCAGGGGGCTGACCAGCAGGTTGATCTCGGGCTGGACCTCGCGCATCGAGTTGGCGACCACGAACGGTGGAATGTCCAGTGACCCGCGCAATCCCTTCGCGTTGTCGGGACTGATCACCAGGGTTCCGACGTGATCGTTCGGCTTCTTGTCGTAGTTGAGGGTCTTTCCGCGGGCGATGAGGTCGGCCCGGCGTTTGGTCCACAGGTCGAGGCGGTTGTTGAGCAGCGTTTCGGCCAGTTCCGCCGCCTTTTCGTCCTGCGCGGCCCGCTTCATCCGCTCGACGAGCCGTCCGATGAGGTCCTTGACATACCCGTGCTCGTCGTCCACGTTCCCGGCGCCGGTGTCGGGCGACATCCCGTCGGTGCGGGCGGCATCGCGCACCCGCGCCGCGCTCACCAGTACACCGTCCACCCCGCGCTCCATCGCGGTCAGTGAGTACGGAGTCACCGACAGCGCTTCGACTTTCGAGTAGAAGGTCTCGTGGTAATGCCGGAACTGCTCGAAGTGGGCGAGGTCGCGGGGCCGTGCCCAGTTTCCGAGAGTCACGACCAGCCCTGGGCGCTCCGGCTCTCGGCCGACGCGGGAGGACGCCTGGATGTATTCGGCGGTGTTCTTCGGCTGGCCGACTACGAGCATCAGTCCAAGCCGGGTGACGTCGACACCGACTTGCAGCATCGAGGTGGCCAGGACCGCGTCGTACGGAACAGCGTCCCGCTTGGTGCCTTTGGCGCCAGTCGCGTCGATCGCCGGATCGAACGAAACCGCCATGTTGTCCAGGACTTTGGTGATATCGGCGCTTCCCACCCGGGAAGTCAGCTCGGCCGTCCTCAGCTCGTCGAATCCGGTGCCGAACCGTCGTGGTAGCCGTGACCACGGACGACCCTTGCGCAGCATGGTCTGGATGTCGTCACCCATGTACCGGGCCATACCGGCCAGCTCACGGGTAGCGCTGAAGTAGCCGACCAACGTCATGTACGGGTCGGCGGAAATTCCCGAGGTGTCGAGCAGCAATTGTCCTGCGGTCATGAGTACTTCGGCGACACGGATCTCGGCGGTGGTCACGCGGACGCCGGTGGTGCTGATTCCCACGTACCGGCGGCCGGGCTTGTCCTCCGACACCGGTTCTGCTTGGGAGAAGAAGGTGTCGCCGGCATCGAGCACCTGCGGCGGGAAGATAGTGACGTCGCGCCCATACAGTTTGCGCACCTGGTCGCCGGCTCGGAATGCGGTCGCCGTAGAGGCGATGAGCAGTGGGCGGACGGGAGCGCCGGAGGGGGTTTGCCAGCTGGTGATCACATCGACAGCCGCCTCGAACAGGCCGACAGTGGTGCCCAGTGCACCGGTGATCAGGTGCAGCTCGTCCTGGATGATCAGGTCCGGTGGGCGCAGCCGACCAGACGGTCGGCGGGCCGCTGCGGGGTGAATGCCCTTGGCATTGTGCTTGTTTCCGTCTTGGAGCGCACACTGCTTGTAGTCGGGGTGCACGTAGCCGTGCCGGTCGCATCGTTCCGAGACGTAGCCGAACAGAGCAGCCGCTTCACCTTCCCGTGCCAGCCGAGCGAACTTGTCGACAGTGGCGATGACGAACGACGGTGCGAGGCGGTAGATCTCTTCGTCGACGGTGAGCACCGGAAGTCCGTCGTCCACGGCACCGCCTTGGGAAAACGGGCACTCGGCGAGATCGTCGCTGCAGTAGATTCGCACCCGCCGCTGGACTTCATCGGTCTTCACATCGGCTGCTTCGATCCTGTTGCCGCACCACGGGCAACGCTGGATCTGCAGGACGGTGAGCCGGTGCCCGCGGCCTTCATTGATGTTCTTGAGCTGGTCGCGGGCTTCTTCGAACCACTTCGGGCTGACCTGGGTACCCACCCACAGCCCGATCCGGAACGGTTCGGCGCCCCAGGTGTTTTCGTCAGCTCGACGCGCAACCTCGGCGGCGCACACCAGGGCGGTCGCGCGCTGGAACTGCTGGGCGGTCAGCAGCCGCAGGGTGTATCGCATGAGGACAGCGACTCCGGAGAGACCATTCAGCGGTCCCTCGGAGCTGTCGACAACACCCTGCCGACGGCGGACCGCGAAAGTGTAGGCCGCCAGGCCGAGGTAGGCCTCGGTCTTACCACCACCGGTGGGGAAGAACAGCAGCTGAGCTTTGGCCAGGCCACTATTGGTCGCGGAGCCGGAACGGCGCTCCGCTGTTGGGTCGGTCAGCATCGGCAGCTGCATGAGGATGAACGCCAGCTGGAAGGTGCGCCAGGAATGGGCCAGAGCGCCTTTGCTTTTCAGGACCGCGGCACGAGCTTCCTCGATGCTCTCGTCGCGATACTCCTTCTTGGCGCGGCGTTCGGCAACCTGACTGTGGATACGTTGCTCGGCCATCACCTCATTCATGAACTGGAAGCACCGCAGGGCGGTGTCGTCGGTGAGGAGGTGGAACAGGCCTTCGGCGAGCTGCTGGTGGACTTCACGCGCGTCGGCGACGGCCTCGAGGGCCACCGTCCGCAGGTGCGGAGGTAATTTCTTCGCTCGCTGCTCTTCGCTGTCCAGCCACACCGCGTAGTCGGACACGATCGGCTGCAGGCCGGTCCGCAGCTCACCTTTGGTAGCCTCGGCGAGCAGCTTCATGTCCAGCAGCGCTTGTACTTCGCCGGCTGTGGTTTGTGGAGTTTCGGTGACCGGCAGCCAGGTGGTCCATACCTTCCGCGCCCGCGGGGAGCGGGTTGCGGTGTCCCACTGCTCTTTCCGCCACGTGTCGACCTGCCAGTTGACCGAGCAAGTGCGCCCGACCGCGTACTCCAGGTGCTTGCGGTACTGCAGGTTCAGCCGGGCGCGGTCGTCGTCCAGCTCCTGGTGGACATCGGTCAGCGGATCGGACGCCGGTAGGAACACATCCGCACCACCCGCATCGATCTCCAGCTTCGTCTGGTACAGCCAGGCTTCGGTGGGGATGTGGCGGCCGGTTTCCCGGTCGTTGCACAAGGCGACTTCGACGAGCAGACGGTTCTTCTCCATGTAGCTGTCGATGCGCAGCACCACGGTGTCACGCAGAGGTATTTCTTTCGTCTCGCCCGGCTGCAGGTCGGCAACCCGGATCTCGGCGGGAATCGTGAAGGGGGTGCGCTGGAAGCGTGGGGTTTTGCGAGATTGCTGCTGGTCAGCAGCAGTCTCGAGATCGTCGTGCGAGACCCGGTTGTATTGGCCCCAAGAGGCGGTAACGGTGAATGACTCCAGGTCGGCTGGGATCTGGAATCGCAACCCCATCGATGCAGGAATCACCAAGCCCCGCTTGGGCGCCGCGTCCTCCGCGTCGTTCGAAGCGGAATCCTCGTCGGCTGCGGCGCTACTGTCATCTACCGCGGTTACCGGGACACCGCGGGACTGCTGCGCATCCAGGTCGTCACCGACATCGGTGTCTGGTTCGTCGGTGTCCTGGTCGGTCGGAATACCGCGGTCAGTGATCCGGACCGGGGCGATACGGCCGATCAGGTAGGCCTGGTCGGGGGTGGTTTCGAGGATCTCATTGTCGCCGTTGGCGGGGCCGAGGATTTCGCGGTCGAGGATGTCGACGAGGTTTTCGCGGGCGGTGTAGGAGCGGGAGTCGGGGGTGTGAGTGAGGCGGTAGTCAATCGGCGCCGAGGGAGTGGGCGTCGTGGCGTCGTCGATCGAGCTTGTCACTGCTCCCCTTCGGTGAATTCGTCGTCGGACTGGTCTGGATCAGGAGTCGGCGCTGCCCCCTGGGCTGCCGCGCGGCGGTGGTTTTCCTCAAGTAGGCGATCCAGGATTTCTACGCGAGCGGCGGGGCTGACGGTCCAGCGTTGCATTTGGCGGTAGGTGTGGAAGCTGTGGTCGAGAGGGACGTCGTCCCAACCGTAGGCGGCGATCACGGCGTAGTCGAGTTCAGCATGAATTCTGCGTACTTCCGCAATCTCAGCATCAGAGTCATTCAATACAGCCGGATCATTGACGAGGTTGTAGAGCTTTGTGAGACCGATATTCCTATGCAACAGGATCTGTCGGCGGGTAGCTTCCAGGATCCTCCCAAGTTCTTCTAGCCGATCATCTCCGATAGGCCGGGGAAAGGTTTCAAAAACGTCCGACGGCGTGTACCGAAGGTCGGTCCGAATAGTAGATCCGTAGGTAGATGCCCAGATCTGATGGAGGCTTGATGACAATATAGCTTGGTCAGCAAACGAGTCAGTCGCAAATACTGCCAACGCGTGGCTGAAAACCTGTTCTGAAGAAACCCGCACCGGCACTACAGTTTTGGAATGGAGGGTGATCACAAGTACTTCGCCCAACCCTGAAATTGCCTTCCGCATCCCAGTTCCCGGACGCTCATATACCCACCACATGCGCTGAAGTCGCGGCTTATTTGTCAAACGTGAACGTGCCGGCTTGACCCGGCTCAGCACCCATTCGTATGCAGCGCCGTACTTGGACAGAGATCCTTCACCAATCCCCGTAAGATCAACAATCCAACGAGGCGCGTCACACATTGGTCGTTGATTTACATCCTCGCCGCCTAGGTATGGCTTTACCACCGCCCTAATGAGATGTAGCGGGTCGGTCGATCGGGCAGACTCGCTACTGGTAGCGGCTGGTAGGTGAGCACTGATTGGCCCCGGACTTCGAGTCCTGCTTTGAGATCGTGCCCCTGCCGGTCGGCCGGGAGAAATGGATCGCTGATGGGATGTCGTGCCTGCCGCATGACGGCGTGAGCACCGATTCATTAGGTCGCCGACGTTCTCCCGCACGCTGCCGGATTTGGTGTCCGACAACGATGAAGAGGGAACAGCTGTGCTGCTGGTCGGTGATGACTGGGCCGAGGACCACCACGATGTCGAGCTGATGGATGAGGCCGGGAAACGGCTGGCCAAGGCTCGATTACCGGAAGGGATCGCCGGGATCACCCGGCTGCACGCCATGATCGGTGAACACCTCGGCGACGACGCCGATGCCGCGCGGGTACGGATCGGGATCGAAACCGATCGTGGCCCGTGGGTCGCGGCGTTGATCGCGGCCGGCTACACGGTGTACGCGGTGAACCCGTTGCAGGCGGCCCGGTTCCGGGAACGCCGCAGCGTTTCGGGTGCGAAGAGCGATGCCGCCGACGCGCATACCCTTGCCGACATGGTCCGTACCGACGCGCACCAGTTGCGTCCGGTCGCCGGGGACAGTCCCGCCGCAGAAGCGGTGAAAGTTGTTGCGCGAGCACATAAAACGTTGATCTGGGAACGCACCCGCCACACGCAGCGGTTACGGTACGCGTTGCGGGAGTACTTCCCCGCCGCTTTGGAAGCGTTCGACGACCTCGACGCTCCCGACGCCCTGGAGCTGCTCGGCAAGGCACCCGACCCGGCCGCCGCGGCGCGGTTGTCGCTCAACCAGATCCGGGCCGCGCTGAAGCGGGCCGGCCGCCGCGGCGACCTCGACGCTAGAGCCGCCCGTATCCAGGCAATCCTGCGCAGCGAGCAGCTGGGCCGCAACCAGGTCATCGCGGCGGCCTACGCGGCAGGGACCCGCGCCGCGGTCGCGGTCCTGGCCACCCTCGACGAGCAGGTGAAAGTCCTGCAAGGGGAGGTCGAGGCCCATTTTGGCCGGCACCCGGCCGCTGAGATCATCTTGTCCCAGCCAGGACTGGGCAAGATCCTCGGCGCCCGGGTGCTCGCCGAGTTCGGGGACGACCCCACCCGCTACGCCAGCGCCAAGGCCCGCAAGAACTATGCCGCGACCAGCCCCATCACCCGCGCCTCGGGGAAAATGAAGGTCGTCGCGGCCCGGTTCGTGCACCAGGACCGGCTCGTCGACGCGCTGATGGCCCAAGCATTCAGTGCGCTCAACGTATCGCCGGGAGCCCGCGCCTACTACGACAAGCAACGCGCCCGCGGCCTAGCCCACCGTGCCGCCCTGCGTCAGGTCGCCAACCGGCTCGTGGGCATCCTCCACGGCTGCCTCAAATCCGGAACCCTCTACAACGAGACCACCGCCTGGACACACCACACCCAAGATCAACAAGCCGCAGCTTGACAAGCTAAGCCCTGGGATGTCTCAAAGGCGGATCTTCCGCGACAATTGCATGAGCGCGCGCCGGATCCATCGTAAACTCCTCGATACAGTTCACGTTCGAACCGATGTAGGCCATTCCACCGTTCTCCCTGAGACGGCTCGGCCTACCCTTTACGCGGCCAACCGGCTCAAGCAACGTCGAGATCCGACCAACCTTCATGTCATTTGCGATCAGCGTTGCCGATCCATCGACCTCACCGAGCGTTCCCCAAACAGCCGCATATTCGAGGTTCGCGGTCACAGAAGGCCATGAGCGGCTCTGAATCGCCCGGGTCAACGTGAGCCCCTGCGACTCCAGTCGGTCTAGGCCCACCTCGCGAGTATCACCCTGAGCGACAGTATTGGTCGCGATGAGGCCGAGATTGCCTCGATTCGTCAGCAGAGACGCCCCACGTAGAAAGAAATATCCCACTAGATCAGAATTTCCAGTAGCACCGCCCGCAACGACGTTAACGAACCACTCCCGCAGGTTCGAACCGACAAACCCCGAAATCTTCTTGCCACCCAAGAACGGCGGGTTACCGACGATCGCGTCGAACCCCCCGCGCTCCATCACATCCGGAACCGCCAGGATCCAATGCAGCGGCTGCCAGCGCTCATAATCGGTGGCCACCGTGGGCGTAAGCCCCTCGGCCAGAATCCGATTCAGCATGGCCGGGTCGCCGGGCTCACCGTTGGCGGGATAGGCGTCGGCGACGGCGACATCCAGGTTCTGGTATGCGGCGGTCAGTCCGCGACCGGGTTTGCCGCCGTGGATCAGACCAGCGGCTACGACTCCGTCGGCGATGGTGCGCAACTGTCCGATGAGGTTCTGATAATCCTTCCACTGCCGTCGTTTGGTGGTCGTCGCGCGCTGCGGATCCCGATCATCGACCTCCGACGCCAGCGAGCGACGCAAGCGCGCGGCCTCTGCCAATGTCCCGTCTACATCGATGTCGTAAAGAGACCCAGTCAGTAGGCCTTCAACCTCATCCGGATATATACGCCACGCCTTCAACTGCCGGACATCGGTCAGCCCCAACAGCGCATTCCCGTGCAGCACTTTGTCGTCCACGAACGAGAACGGTAGCTTCGGATCGAGCGACACCAGCCACAACGACAGCTTGCACATCTCAACCGCCATCGAGTTGATGTCGGCGCCGTACAAGCAGTGCGCCACCACCTCACGAACGGCATGCAACTGGATTTCATGTGGTGTCCCGAAGACACTCCCGTCCTGCTGCCACGCCTCGACCAGGCGCGCCGCAAGGTACCTTGCTGCGGCCACCAGGAATGCCCCTGAGCCGCACGCAATATCGGCGATCTTGAGATCGAGGATCGCTTCCGGCCGAATCAGCTTCCACTCGTCCTGATCGGCCGTCTGATGCGGCCCCGGCGAATATACCCGCGGTTCCAGCGCATACCGCACCACTTCTTCCGCCAGTGACCGCGGCGTGTAGTGCGCGCCGGCGGACGCCCGGGACGCCGTCTCCACCACCACCACGCCACCGGGCAACACCACATACGGCTTGTTCCGCAGGTCGCGCCGGATGATGCCGATGAACGGCCGCAGCCGGTTTCGCAACTCCTCGTGCCGGGCTACCGACAGCAACGCCCGCTCGGCGTCCTCCACCTCGCCCGCACCACGAATCGCCTTGGCGAGAACAGTTTTCGACACGGCCTTCGCGGCCGGCTGGTCCTTCTTCGCCCACGCGATGATCGCATCGGCCAGCTTCGCTGGATCGGAATGCCGCGCCGCCAACTCTTCCAACGTGGCGAGCGGAATCTCCGGCTCGGCCCCTTTGGCCCCGATCAGCCCGACGGTGATCTCCGCGACCGTTTCCGTCGAATACCCGAGCAGACCTTCGTAGATGTACCCGATCTGCTCGACATCGATGTCGCGGAAGGAGATTCGCCGCGCATCCTGTCCGCGCGGGGTCGCCACCTGCACCGACCGCAGCACCTCCAGCATCACCCGGTCGGAGATGCTGATCGCCAGCGCACCGGATTCGCTTAGTGCGGTGAGGAATCCGAACCGGTCCGCGTCGAACAGCGACCCACCGTAGGACGGGATGCGGATGTCCTCGAAGGATGCGCCCCGGTACAGCGCGTTCGAGGTGGCGAGCAGCCGATGCCAGGTGTGGAAGGTGCCGTCGAGCGCCTCGCTGCCCTCCAGCTCCTTGCGCCGGTCCAGCTCGTCCAGCTGGTCGCTGAGCCCGTACCCGAGAGTGAACAGCTCACCCTGCGGCAGCAGCCCCCGCTCCTCGGCGAACAGCAGGAACACAACCCGCATCATCACCGTCACCGCCGCCTCGTACACCAGCGACTTGCGCTCCGGCAGCGGATCCGGCAGTCCCTCGAAGGTTTCCGCCAGCGCCGACTCGGACATGGCCTGCACCAGCAGTTCCACGGCTTGACGCACCTGCACACCGAGCGCCTCGGTGATCTCCTCGGCGGCGGCGACCGACTCCCCGAACAGCTCGGTCAGCCGGTCCTCGGCCTTACCGCCGACCAGGCAGCGCCGCTGCAGCAGTTCGACGAACGCGTTGCGGGTCTGCGGCTCCTCGATCCACGTCTGCGCGTTGACGATGCCGGAGGCGACCATGGTGTCCGGGCGGGCGGACACAATTGCCCACCACCGGCCGTCGGTGACAACACCGATGCGCACATCGGAGACACGCAGCAACTCTTCCATCCGGTCGATCGGGCTGGCCGCCCACCCGTCGTCGAGCGGATCCCGCAGCGACGACACAGGGTCGGTGAGCAGCACCAGCGCTCCGGTCAGGTCACCGCGGACGAGTGCTCCGCTGGCGGTGACCATGACCTGGTGGTTCGGGGACTTCACGGCGACAGCGCTGCCCGCGGTGTACATCTGCGCCCACCCGAGTACCTCCCGCAGCATGGTGTCGACCCAGGTGTCCCGCGCGGTTCGATACCGCTCGAGGACCGCCTCGTTGTCCCGGTCGAAATCCCATTCCTCCCAAGCCTTCTCGAACGCAGGCTTGGCCTCACGCAGAACGGCGAGTGCATCGGCGTTCATCGCCGGCATGCCGTTCTCCCAGACCCGCTTCAAGGCAGGGATGGACAGGAACGGGCCGTCGGTGTCGACCAGTTCCAGCCATTCGCGGTGCAGGTCGGCGGTGGAGGTGCCGCGGCGACGGGGCTTCTTCGGTGCGGTGATCATCGCTGCAGGGCTCCGGGTTCGGCGTCGGCGGGGGTCAGGGCGAACACGACTGCCGCCACCGACACGTAGGGCTTGATATCGGCGTAACGCTCACCGACAGAAGTGATTTCGCGCTGCTCTTCCTCGTCGAGATTGTCGCGGCGCTGCTGCATCACGTCGATGTCGCGACGCAGCTGCTTGCGCTGATCGTCGGTGAAGAACTGAAGTTCCAGCTCGGCTTGCTGCTCGCGTAGCCGCTTCAGCGAGTCGTCCAGGTTGTGCCGGAACGCGGCGTAGATCTCGCGGGTGCGGCTGGTGTCCGCGGCGTAGCGAGCCTGCAGGGCCTTGGCCACCTCGTCCTGCTTGCTCTCGGCGCGGCGGTTCATCGCGTTCAGCAACCGGCTCTGCAGTCGCGAACCCTCGACGTTCCACAGCTTGGCCAGCGTCGAACGAACCTGCGGGGATGCCAGTTTCAGATCCGTGTTGTCGAGCGTGGCCTCGAGCAGGTCCTCGACCTTCTGCTCGGCCATGTCGTTACCTCGGATACGGATGCCGGTGAGGAACACCTCCTCGTGCAGCCGCAGGCCACCGCGGCCCACCAACACAAGGCGCGACACCACTGCCACACACGACTGCGGCAGGTCCTCGACGACTACCGCGGTCACCCGGCTCACATCCGAGCCGACGCCGAGCAGCTTGCTGCGCAGGATCCGCGCCGATCGCTGCACGAGACCGTGACCGAGGTGTACGTGGACAAGGTCGTCGCGGTTCTTCGCGGTACGGTCGTCGAAGGTCACCGGGCGCCAGATGCCGGGTGCGAGGTGGGTGTCCAGTCCACGCAGCGCTGGCTGCCACGCGCCACTCAGGCCGGGAATGTCGAAGACCTGGCCGGCACCGGGCTCGTTCGGAGGATCCAGGGAGTCCGGCTCCTCGAGGTCGAATACCTGCTCGATGTCGGGGTCGATCGTCTCGATCAGGGTCGGCTGGGCCGTCAGCTCCAGGGCGGTGTCCACCACGCGGCGCACGTTCGCCGGTGTGATGTGCATGCGGGCCTTGGTTTCGGTGTAGCTGTTCGCCAGCTCGGTGAGGCGGCGGTTCAGTTCCCGGCTTCCGGCCATCACGTTCGAGATGGCGGCGGCGCCGTCGTCGGGAGCCGACTTCTTGCGCCCGCCACGCCGTTTCGCGACGGTCGGGCTGAAATGCTGCTGCACCTCGTCGTCGATCACCTGGTTGACGGAACCGAGGTCGCTGTGGACCGTGCCAACCTTCTCCGCGATGCGGCGCAAGAAGTCCTGGTCGGCGCCGAATGTGCTGGCCGTGCGGTCCGGGGCGAACTGGTAGATCAGCGGCGTCTGCATCTGGCCATAGCGATCGATGCGGCCGATGCGCTGCTCGAGCCGGGAGGGGTTGAACGGGATGTCGTAGTTCACCAGCCGATGGCATCGCGCCTGTAGATCGATGCCCTCACCCGCGGAGTCGGTGGCCAGTAGCACACGGACCGGCTCCTTGCTCGGGTCGGCGCTGAACCGGGCCCGGATCTTCTCGCGTTCTTCGGCGTCGGTGGAACCCTGGATCACGGCCAGGCGGTCCTTGTAGCCGCGCTGTTCGAGCACGCCCTTGATCCATTCCAGGGTCGTGGCGTATTCGGTGAACACCACTACACGCTCGTTGAGCCAGAGCTTGCGGTCCGCACGGCACACGCTGTCAAGGAACTCAACGAGCGCCTTCAGCTTCGAATCGGGACGGTGCGCGAAACCGTTGCCCCAGCTGACCAGCCCCGTGATCTCCTGCGGTGCCGCGGCACTCAGCGGGTCCGACCCTTTGCTGCGGCGCAGCGCCGAGAATTCCGGCTGCTCCGTCTCGCCCTCTTCCTCGTCCGACTGGCCGCTGCCGAGCACCTCCTGGTAGTACTCGTCGTCATCGTCGTCCATGGTCGGAAGGCGTCCCGAGGAAGCGGCTTCTTCGTAGCGCTGCAGGGTGAGCGCGAACGACCAAGGGCTGGATAGGAAACGCTTCTTCAGCAGCATCGCGACGATGTCGCCGGAGCGGCCGCGACCATTGCGGCGGGCGCTCTCGGTGAGGATGCGGTCCAGCAGACTGAACTTGTCCTGTTCGTCGTCGTCCGGGGTGAAGGCGATGGGCTCCAGCTGCCGGGTCTTGAAGTTCTTCTCCGGGATGTCGGTTTTGAGCCGACGGACGGCGACATCCTTCAGCGCGGTTTCGTCGAGGACTACACCGCGGGTGAACCGGCGGCCGTCGATCATCTCCAGCAGAGCGGTGAACGACTCGGAATATCCGTTGTGGGGAGTCGCCGACAGGAACAGGCGGTGCTCACAGCGCTGGGCGAGTTCCCGAGTGGCGATCGTGCGGTTGCTGTCGACTGCGTAACCACGTCGGCCGCCCACCGCGGTCGGGCTTGCCGGCGCGACATGGTGCGCCTCGTCGACCACCAGCACGTCGAAGGAATACCGGCGGGCGGTGGACGCCTTGCCTGCCGAGGCATACACCTCGCGCAGCATCTGCTGAGCGCGCAGCGACGGCAGCCACGCCATACTGACGATGACCCGCGTGAACAGTCGGAACGGGTTGGCGTTGAGGCCGTGGCTGCGCCGGACCTGGCGAATCAGGTCGCTGTTGACGATGGTGAAGTCCAGGCCGAACTTCTCCCGCATCTCGTCCTGCCACTTCAACCGCAGGCTGGGCGGGCAGACGATGATCACCGAGCGGGCACGGTGCCGCAGGAGCAGTTCCTGCACGACCAGACCGGCCTCGATGGTCTTGCCGAGGCCGACGTCGTCGGCGAGTAGCAGGTTCGTGCGGGCGGACTGCAGGGCGCGGCGCAGCGGCTCCAGCTGGTAGGCCTCCACATTGGCGCCACTGCGGTAGGGGGACTGGAAGGCGTCGGCATCCGCGGAGGTGACCGCGCCCCAGCGGACCGCGTCGACGAATGCGGCCAGGCGGTTCGGGTCGTCGAAGTTCTCCGCGCCGATCTGCTCCGGCAGGCCCTGGTCGGGGGCGACCGTGTGACCGACCTCGAGCTCCCACACCACCTCCAGCTCGTCGCCGAGCCGGTCTTCGGCCAGCGACTGCAATCCCACTACATGGGTCAGCCGGGGGTCGCCCTCGTCGGCGGGGCTACGCGGCAGACCCTGCTGTCGGACATCGGTAACCGCCCAGGTCGAACCGCGGACTGTGACGATCTGGCCCGGTTCCGGCACCGGTGGGAGTGTGCGCCGATCAGCAGCGGAGTGGTGCGGGCTCGCGATCGTCATCCTCGGTCAACCTTCCGTGCTGTTCATCTGCGCTCACTGGGCGGTGGTCGGCCCAACCGACCTCAACGGTGCAGGTCGCTGAGTGAGTCGAACACGCCGGACACCATAGTGGACGAGTTTTTCGATTATCGCAAGCCGCCTGGGATACCATCCCCCTGTGTCGAGCATTCCAGATCGCGTCCGGGAGATGATCCAGGAGTCGGGTCTGAGCCAGCGTGAGTTCGGCCTGCAGATCGGGCTGGACGATTCGAAGCTGTCGAAATCCCTTCGCGGGACCCGTCGGTTCTCCTCTGTCGACCTGGCGCGGATCGCCGAGCTGTGCAACGTTTCCGTCGACTGGCTGGTCATGGGCGAGGACACCCAGGTCGCTGTGGCGGCCCGAACGACCGGCGGCACCGCCGGTACAGCATTCGAGATCGCCAAGCGCTACGGCACATTGCGTACCGATATGGCGAGTCTCGGATATACCCAGCCATGGAGCGGGTCATCGAATCTATCCGAGGCCGGGTCATTTCAAGCGCAGGGCATTCGACTGGCGGATGCGGCGTCGAAACGCCTGACGGTGAAAGGAAGTTCCGTGCTGCAGCCGGATCTTGCCACGGCAATCGAATCGGCATTCGGCGTGGATGTTGCCGTGGTGGCACTCGATCAGGATTTCGATGGCTTGGCGGTGTCTTACCCCGACGTCAAGCTGATCATCCTGGCTGCCAGCACAATTCCGGCGCGGCAAAGGTTCACACTCGCGCACGAGTTGGGTCATCTGCTGGCTGGCGACGATCAAGGCGTCCACCTGGACGAGGATGTTTTCAGCAAAGCGCAGAGGCGTGAAGGCAGTGAGATACGTGCGAATTCCTTTGCTGCGGCGTTTCTCATGCCCGAAGAACTGCTGCGAGAGCGATTGATACCGGCGAAATTCAGCGAGGAGGCTTTCGCCGGTCTCGCCTTCGATCTTATGGTGACGCCGTCGGCTTTGGCATTCCGGTTACTCGATCTGCATTTGATCGATGCCGGCTTGTGTGACCGGTTCAAGCGCCTCACCGCGGCCAAGGCCGCGAACATCGTCGGGCGCGGTGTCGAGTTCGGTGAGCGTGTCGTAGCGGCCAGCACAACCCGGGCGCCTGGCCTGCTGGTCAGGGACACCTACGCGGCATACGACACGGGTGCCGCGACACTACGTCCATACGCCAACCTGTTGGACATCGACGTCGAGCAGCTCAGAGAGTCGTTGGAGTCCGACAGAGGGGCCCAGCAGTAGTTGTGAGCGAGTTCCTATTTCTCGACAGCGCTGTTGTCGGCAACTTCGTGGGGGTGGACCGCCTGGATCTGTTGAAGTCGATTCTCGGCACCCGAGGCGTGTGGACCTCCGCCGTGGAATACGAGGTTTCCCGCACGCTGCCTGTCAAAGCCCAGGTCACCCTCAGCGGATACATGGGCGAACCTGTCGATATCGATGATCCGGCCGAGATCTGTGAGGTCCATCGGCTGCGGCGCGTCGTTTTCGGCGGAGCCGAAACGCGTTCGCTGCAGAATCTCGGCGAGGCGGAGACCTGTTTCCTGCTCACCAAGCGCAAGGAGTTCGCCGGATCCAGGTGGATCACGGACAACCCGGAGGTGCTGCGGTACGCCCAACACCGAGGCATTGCCACCCGGCAGACCCGCGAACTGATGTCCGAAGCGGTGCTCAACGGGGAGATAGCGCCGGACCGCGCACGCGACATCCTGATCCAATGCCGCTTAGCTCGCCCCCTGTAGAGCTGTGACCGGCGGTTTTGCGGATGGTCGTCGTTGTGTCGGCGTGATGCAGCTTTGGTTGGCCAGCCGGATGGTAGCGGGTCCGGTGTGACGGGTTCCCTTGTCTGCCTTGCGTTTTACTCGGAAGCTGTTGTGTCTGGCGCGTTTGACGACGCGGGGGTAGGAGCGGTGGCGGCGGGGGTTGAGGTGGCGTTTTGCGGTGATCTGTTCGGCGAGTTCGGTGTGGAGCTCGAGTTGGCGGTCAGGGGGAAAAACCGTCCGGGCCTGCGATGGTGTCGCGGGCGAGTCGGACGGTCTGGGTGAACTTCACGCGGTCGGGATCGATGCCGGTCTCGACCGCGGCCCGGCAGATCAGCGAGCAGATCGCGTAGTGGGCGATGAGGAATCCGTATATTTCCTGGCGGACCATGTCCGGGGTTTGCGAGCGCAGGGTTTTGGCGGGGCCGCGGAGCTGCGTCTTGATTTGCCTGTTCGCGGCTTCGTGTTCCCAGCGTTGGTGATAGGCCTCGGCCAGGATCAGCGAGGGTGCCTCGTGCGGGTCGAGGATGGTGGTGAGCAGGCAGATCAGCTCACCGCCTTCGCCACGGTCGGTGATCTCGTACTCGATGACGCGGGCGAAACGAGTCCGGTCCCAGTCCAACTCCTCCCCGGCTATGGCCGCCTCCAGCAGCTCGGCCCGCATTTTCGCCGGGGTTTTGGGCGCGAAAAGCAGTGTCACATAGGAGCCGTCACCGAGGCGGTCCACGATCGGCAGGTCCATAATGTCACCGAGACGCCACAACAGGTCGGCGTCGGTGTCGGCGCCCTGGCACCACAGTTTGAAACTGTAGAACCCCTGGTCACACACCAACATCATGCCGGGTTCGAGTAACCAGATCAGTTCGGCCGCGCGGTGCGTTCACCGGTGCCCTTGCCCACGACCGGCCCGATCACCGCGCCCAGGCTCACATGCGAGCCGCATTCGGTCAACGTCACCACCCGTGCCTGTGGCAACACTCCCTTGCTCGGTTTACCGAATTCCGTTGCGTTGGCCTCGGTGTCGGCCACGTCGAACACCATGCCATCAATCGAGACCAGCCTGCGTCGCGCGTAGAACGCGTCCAGGGTCAGCCGCGACGCCACCGGCACCGCGATCCGCTCGAACAGTGTTTTCATCGGCTCGAACCCCAGCCGCTGCCGGGCCTGGGTGATCCCACCCGAGGTCGGCAAACTCCACTTCGGATCCCAACAACGCCAAAGCCGCAGCGGCCCAACCAGTTTCCGCATCACCCCCTCGTAGTCCACACCTGCGAACAACGCCAACGCGACCACGAAATACATCACCAAATGCGGCGGCAACGTCCCACCACGACGCTTGGGCGCCTTGCCGTGCTCGGAAATCGCCATCTCCACCGCATCACGGTCCACCACAGCGGTCAACACACCCAACGACACCTGATCGATCAACGACACCGCACCCACATCCACCACGTCGGCGACGCTAACCCCAGCACCGACACGATCCGGCACCGACACGCCCAAAAACGCTCCACACCAACCAGTCTCACAGACCAACCAGCTGGCACTACATCGCAATCATGCCGATGACCTGCGAAAACACGTCAAGCTAAGTGGCATTGGGCCCAGACCTGGCCGGGCAACCGGAGTTGATCGATTCTTCAGGCGGACTGGGTTCTCAGCTACACGGCCGGGTTCGGGCGACTCCTCGATGCTAGCCTTGTTCGGTCCGATGGCTGGGACATAGCTGCCGGGCCGTGTTGTCTCTGAGGCGCACCAGCGCCGTGAACGTCGGTTTTGCCGAGGGGGGTCTATGGCGAAACTGGTGATCGACAAGGACTTCCTGCTCGACCTCGGCGCGCTGGAAGCGTCCGTGCAGCGCAACGTGCGAGATGTCTTCGCCAAGTTCGCAGCGAGCACCCACACTGGGCTGCACCTGGAGAAGCTCCGCACCGCGTGCAACGATCGATACCGATCGATTCGCATCAACCAATTCATGCGGGGCATCGTGCTGGCACCGACCTCTGGCGATACCTACGTACTGCTGAAGGTTCTTCCACACGATGACGCCTATGCCTGGGCGGCCCGTCGTGATGTCACGATCAATCCCACATTCGGAGTCATCGAAATCTGGGATGGCGTCGGTGCTGCCGATATCCTTGCCGCTCTTCCGGAATCGGGATCGAAACAGTCCGAGCCCACGATGCTGTTCGGCGGTTTCGGCGACGCCGTGCTGCGCAGGCTGGGCATAGACGACCGGGTTCTGAAGGTCACCCGATCTCTCACCGACAAAACGCAGCTGGAGGCGGTGAAGGAATTCCTGCCCGGCACCCAGTGGCAGGTCTTGTCCGGTCTCGCCGAGGGATTCACCCCGGACCAGGTCTGGGAACTGCTCGCCGCCGAGCTGGCCGCCGAGCCGATCGACCCAGACGACCTCGATGCCGCTATCGCGCGCAGCGGCCACCGGCTTGTCCTGGTTGATGGGCCAGAGGAATTGCTCGCCATACTTGAACGCCCGCTGGATTTCTGGCGTGTATACCTGCACCCCACCCAGCGAGCCATTGCCGACGCCTCCTACCGCGGTCCCGCGCGCGTGACGGGCGGTCCCGGAACCGGTAAGACCGTGGTCGCGCTGCACCGCGCCCATGCCCTCGCTAAGCGCAACGAGGGCCGAGTGCTGCTCACCACATTCACGTCCACACTGGCCGACATCCTTCAAGCCGGGGTAAACCTTTTGATCGAGGACGAGCTCGTTCGTCGGCGTATCGAGGTCGTGAATGTCGACAGGCTCGCGAACAAGATCTTCCGTGGCCACCGGAAGCCGCCCCACATCCTGACGCCGACGGAGGAACGACAGATCTGGGCGTCGATCGTCCGCGATCTGGAATTGCCTTTCACACCGGGCTTCCTCGGTGAGGAATGGCGAGAGGTAGTGCTGGCTCAGCGAATTCAATCGGCGGACCAATACCTTGCGTCCAAACGTCGCGGCCGAGGTCGAGCAATGAATGCGCAAGCCAAAGCGGGCGTCTGGATGGCAATCTCGAGTTTCGAGAAGCACCTCAGCCACACCAAGCAGTGGACCCACGAGACCGTCCGCCGCGAAGCCGTCCGGATCATGGAGACGGTCGAAGACCCTATGTACAGGCACATCCTCGTAGACGAAGCACAAGATCTCAGCCCTGATCAGTGGCGGCTGCTGCGCGCCTGCGTGCCCGCCGGGTCCGACGATCTGTTCCTCGCAGGTGACACCCACCAGCGCATCTATCAGAACCGGGTGACACTGAAGGAAATCGGAATCCACGTCGCCGGGCGCTCCACCCGGTTGACCATCAACTACCGCACCACCGCGGAGATCCTGCGCTGGAGCCTGGAGCTGCTGCGCGGCGAGCGCATCGACGACATGGACGAGGGGCTGGACTCGATCGCCGGATGCCGATCCGACCTGCACGGACCCGATCCAGACGTGCGCGGATTCGACTCCGCCGAGGACGAACTCTCCAATCTGGTCGAGGTGATCCAAGATTGGATCGCGCGTGGCGCTGTGCCGGACGAAATCGGAATCGCCACCCGTGCCAAGGAACTCGGCGGCCGAGCCCGAGCTGCCCTACGCCGGACGGGAATTCCAGTCATCGACCTGGCCACGGCGACCGAGGGCGGCATCGGCGTCGGCACGATGCACCGGATGAAGGGTCTCGAGTTCCGGTACCTGGCGGTGCTGGGTGTCAGCGAAGAGCAGGTGCCGCCAGCGCCCGCAGTCACCTCCGTGGAGGAAGACCCGCACGCTCATCAGCGCGACCTGCAGCGCGAACGCTGCCTGCTATTCGTCGCCTGCACCCGCGCCCGCGAGGAACTGGTCGTAACGTGGCATGGCGCCCCGAGCGACCTACTTCCGGAAGCCCCGAATGTCGAAAGGTCGTTGTGACTCGCCTGGCCAACCTGCTCGAACAGATCGACGCCGGCACTGTGCTCCTTCCGGAGTTCCAGCGCGGCTACGTGTGGAACCGCGACCAGGTCCGCGGGCTCCTGCGGTCGCTCTATCTGGAGCACCCAGTAGGTGGTCTGCTGTTCTGGGAGACCGACTCCGACGACATCTCATACCGGGGTGATTCCCGCGCCGCCGCAGGGCCGCGACGGCTGCTGCTCGACGGACAGCAGCGGGTGACCACCATATACGGGGTCGTGCGAGGGACCCCGCCGCCGTTCTTCGAGGGCGACCCGAAGACGTTCAGCGCGCTGCACTTCGATGTGGAAAACGAGGTGTTCGAGTTCTACTCAGCGGCGAAGATGAAAGGCAACCCGTTCTGGGTCGACGTCACGGAGCTTTTCGAGCGTGGACCAATGGCATACCTGCGACGATTCTCTCCAGACACCCATCCGCAAGTCGACGATGCTCAGCTCGACGTCTACCTCGACCGGCTCAACAAGGTCCGGGAGATCACCAGGCGGTCGTTGAACGAGGAGAAGATCACCGACTCCGGCCGAACTGTCGATGATGTCGTCGAAATCTTCAACCGCGTGAACTCGGGCGGCACGAAGCTGTCGAAAGGCGACCTGGCGCTGGCGAGTCTGTGCGCGCGGCGGCCCGAGGCACGGCAAGAACTCCGCGGAAACCTCGACCGATGGAACCAGCTGGGATACGGCTTCAGCCTGGATTGGCTGCTGCGCAACGTCACCGCCGTCGCGACTGGACGCTCTGTGTTCGACGCGCTCGGCAAAGTGACACCAGAGGAGTTCGAGCGTGCGCTGCGGTCCGCCGTCAGTCATATCGACACCTTCCTCGATGCGGTCTCTACCCGCCTCGGACTGGACCATGCCCAGGTGCTGATGGCGCCGGCCTCGCTGCACGTAGCGTCCCGACTGCTCGAGCTCAACGGTGGCGGGTTCGACAACGATGCCCACCGTGATCGCGTCCTCTACTGGTACGTCCACGCCGCGCTGTGGGGCCGGTACACCGGTTCGGCAGAGACTGCGCTACAACAGGATTACGAGGCCACGACTCGGGGCGGCGTCGATGCCCTCATCAAGAATCTCGAGCGAACCCGCGGTGGCAAACTCACCATTCGCCCCGATGACTTCACCGGCGCCAATCGTGGCGCCCGGTTCTACCCACTGCTGTACACGTTGAGCCGCGCCTGCGGAGCCCGCGACCTCAGCAGCGGACTGGAACTGCGGGCCGAGAATCTTGGCCAGCAGGCCGCATTGGATATCCACCGACTGTTCCCGAACGAGGAACTCCGCAAGGCCGGATACGAACGTGGCCATATCCAGAACCTGGCCAACTTCTGCATCCTTCCCGCGAATACGGTCGACATGCTGAAGAAGCGCGCACCGGCCGACTACCTCGCCGAGGTTGAGAGGGACCAGCCTGGCGTCCTTGAATCACAGTGGATCCCAACAGATCCCAAGCTGTGGCGGGTCGAGAATTATCTGGAATTCCTCAAGGCCCGCCGCGAGCTCGTCACTGCGGCAGCACAGAAGTTCCTTGAAAGCCTGCTGTCCGGTGCCGCGCCCAGTACGAACTTGAGGCCAATTCGGGTCCGCGACGAGAGCGAGAACCCGGCCGTCGCCCGCCTCCGTACTGCGGTCGAGGAACTGGCCAATCGAGGATTCGTCAGGCCGAAGTTCGAAGTCGAGGTCACCGACCCGCGCACCCGGCGAGAGCTCGTGATCGCCGACGCGTTGTGGCCGGACGGCCTGCAGCCGGGAATCGGAGACCCGGTAGTCCTGATCCACGACAGCAACGACGTCGATCTGACCAGGTTGACACTACTCGGTTACCAGGTCTTCACCTCCCTAGACGAGCTGCTCGCCTACGCCAATCGGGGAAGCGGAACGATAGATGAGGCCCCCGAACCGGATTACGCTGATCCCGAACCTGTCGAATCGGTGGTGGCGGTTGTTGCGGCCGACGTCACCGCCGAGTTCACCAAGACGGTCAACGAGGCGATCGCCCGAGCAGTCAACGAAATCGGATACCGACCGGGGCAGTTTCGTCGGATGGTCGCGGAGATGGGAGCTGTTGCCACCGCGCGAAAGCTGCTGGCTACCAAACAACTTTCCGAGGGTTTCTCCACCTTGTGGGAGTTCCAGCGCTTGGATCTGACGGTGGAAGCCGCAGTGCTCGACGAGCGATTCGCGGAACTCTTCACCGATCAGGAGCGCGAGACGGCACGGTTCAGGCTCCAGCAGTTCGGGTTCTGGGGATAAATCCTGGCTGGCGCCGGCCGCGCTAAAAATAAGTTCGGTCCACTCGGAGCTGTGTTCCTGTGACCCTGACCGGCCGGGAGGGACGGGATTTGTCGGTTCGAGTGTCTAGTACTCCAGCCGCACTTAGTTATATAAGCTCTGTCTTCGCTGGTAGTGGGCTTGTTTGGACCGGTATTGGTGACGTCGGCGCCAGATCGACCAGTGCCAGATCTGTTCGAGGGTCTTGGTCGTGGTGATCAGGTGTCAATGGCCAAGTTGAAGTGGCTCTGGCGCAATTGTGATGATCATGGGCGTGTCGATTCTGGTGGGGTGCAACAGTTTGCGTTATAGACACTCGTCGTGGTTCTCGATGGCGTCGCCGACGCCCTGCTTGGCTTGCTGTTCCCGCACTGGTCCGCGGTTCGCGTCCACGGCGTATCCGCAACGAAGTTCTCATTGCGCTTCGAAGTGGCGGCGACGGCCCGCACTGCCGCGTGCACGCTCTGTGGTCGATCCTCGGATCGGGTGCACAGTCGGTACGAGCGTCGGCTGGCCGATCATGCGGTGAGTGGTCGTGAAGTTTCAATCCGGTTGCAAGCGCGCAGATTTCGCTGCGCGAACACCGATTGTCCGCGGTCGATCTTCGCTGAACAGGTCCCAGGCCTGGCCGACCGCTACCAGCGCCGCAGTTCACTGCTGACCACGCTGCTCACCACGGTCGGCCTCGCACTGGGTGGGCGCCCGGGCCAACGCATGACCCGGTCCCTCGGCACGGAGGTATCCCGATCGACACTGTTGCGGCTGATCCGAGGACTCGAGGTGCCGCGACCCGGCGGCCTACCGGCTGTCGGTATCGATGACTTCGCCATCCGGCGCGGCCACACATACGGCACGGTGATCATCGATATGGCCACCCACCGCCCTGTCGACGTCCTCGACGACCGCAACTCCGACACCGTAGCGGCCTGGCTGGCCGGACACCCCGAGGTCCGCATTGTGTGCCGCGACCGCGGCGGACCCTACGCCGACGGCGCCCGCCGCGGCGCACCCCACGCAATCCAGGTCGCCGATCGCTGGCACCTGCTGCACAACCTGGCCAAAGCTGTCGACAAAGTTGTTCGGGCGCACCGCAAATGCCTGGCAGACCCGGACACACAACCAGAACTCGCCCAGCCACTACCAACACCGCAAACCATCACAGAGGACGCTGATCCTGTTGGCAGAGAGAATATTACGCGGCAACGCCACCGAGAGATCCACGACCTGCTGGCACAGGGAATCAATCATTCCGCGATCGGGCGGGCGTTGAAGCTCGACCGCACAACGGTGCGCCGCTACGCCCGAGCCGAGTCACCCGAGCATCTGACCGCCGACCGCCGCGAACGAGTCACCGCCCTGGACGATTACGAGCCCTACCTGCAGCAACGATGGAACGAGGGCTGTGAGAACGCCGCCGTCCTACACCGAGAGATCCGCGAGCGCGGCTTCGCCGGCAGCACCAGAACGGTCCGGCGCCTGCTGCAGACGTGGCGCACCCCTACCGCAGCGACGTCGGCGGAACCGGTGAAGTCCGGCCCGAGGACTCGTGAGATCGCTGCTTGGATGATGCTGCCAGCCGAGAAACTGACCGACGAACAGTCCGGAAAACTCAAGCAGTACCTCGAACGATGCGACACCCTACGGGTGGTGAACCAGCTGGTCAGCGACTTCGCCGGCATGGCCCGCGAGCGGCGGGGAAGCCATCTCGACACCTGGATCACCACCACCCGCAACAGCGGCATCAGCCACCTGCGCAGCTTCGCCGAGGGCCTGCTCAAGGACTACGACGCCGTCCGCAACGGACTCACCCTCGAATGGAGCAGCGGCGCTGTGGAAGGAAACGTGAACCGCATCAAAATGATCAAGAGAACCATGTACGGACGCGCCAACTTCGACCTCCTCCGCGCCCGCGTGCTACTGGCGGACTGACCCCGAAATCATCAAAAGTGCGCCAGAGCCGTTGAAGTCGCCGTTTTTGGCCAGGAAAAGTCCCCACCCCCTTTGCTGGGGGTGGGGGTTCAGTTCAGGGGCGGTCACCTCTCTTGTTGCGGTGTTTCATGCGGTAGGAGTCGCCGTCGGTGATGACGACGGTGGCGTGGTGCAGGAGCCGAAAGCGCGCGGGTTCGCCGATTCTCGGTGGTGGTATGCGATGAACCCGTGCGTGGTCGGGTGGTGTGTGGTCGAAGCGGGTCGGGTTCGCGGATGTGGGCGGTCGTCGGCGGGTTGTTACCGGGGTGTGGTGGAGCGGCGTTCGGGGTGGGCTGCTTGGACGTAGGTGATGGCGGTCTTGGCGGTTATGCCGAAGACGCGCATGAGGTGGACGGGGTCGGCGGTGTGTGCGGCTTCGTCGAGGATGCGGTCGCGGCGGAGTTGGGATGGGGTGAGACCGAGCCGCTCGAAGATGATGTCGATGACCCGGTGGGAGACGGGTGGGAGCGTGGCATCGGCTGCGGTCACCTGGCTGACCAGCAGGTGGGGGTTGGAGGTTCGGCTCCAGAGGCGCCGCCGCTGGTGTAGCCAGTCGAGCGCGAGGGTGTGGGTGAGTTCGTCGAGGTAGACGGTGTGGTGTCGGGTTTGTCGTCGAACCAGCAGCCGTCCGGCGGATAGGTCGAGATCGTTCAGTTGCAGGTGGGTGGTTTCTTGTTTGCCCAGGCCGTGGATGGCGATGAGGGCGACGACGAGTTTGGCCATCTGCCCTTCGGTGCGGTCGATGAGACCGTGCAGGCGGTCGGTGGGAATCGGGACGGGCAGGCGACGCATCGCGGTCAGGGTGATCCCGCGGGTGGGATCGCGGAAGATGCGTCGTTCTTGTTTGAGGGCGCGGAACAGGCTGTGCAGGGCCGAGAGCAGGTTGCGGGCTGTGACGGGTGGTTGCCGGTCGAGGGCGGATTGGATGTCGGGACCGGTGATCTCACGCAGGCTGGTGACGGACTCGGTCCAGATGGCCAGCGTCGGCCGCAGGCAGTTCAGGTAGGAGCGGATCGTGGCGAAGGGGAATTGTGGGTGTGGTCGGCGTCCTTCGCCACGCAGAACACTTATCCAGCAACCGATTTCATCGGCGAGGGCATCGGGAAGGGTGTCGATGCGCTGCTGGATGGCCCGTTCGATGGTGTCGCCTTGGCGGGCGGGGTCGGCGATGACCATGCCGTGAGCGTCGAGGAACTGCAGGACGCGTCGGATGGCGGAATTGGGGCGGTGGTCGGCGACCGCACGGATGTCGGCTTCGGGGATGGGGGCGGCTGCGCCGAGCCAGCCCAGCAGGACCCGCAAGGTCATCGCCCCGGCGTTGCGGGGCATCGGACCCCACCCGTGGTTTCGTGCGTGCTGCTGGAACTCCTCGAGCAGGGCTGTGGCTGCCGGTGTCAGCTCAGGCAGGGCATTGGGGGAACCGACGGTGAAGCGACTCCAGTCTCGACGGGCGTCGAACAGCATGATCTGCGTGGGGTCGAGCAGGTGAGGTGATATCGATGGCGCGGGAGGCCGTGGGGTCAGCCGCCGTCGTTGCTGCGGGGTCGGCACCAGGTCGGGGAAGGGTTTTCCCGTTGCGGCACTTGGGTTTTTCCACTTCGCGGGCAGAACGATCGGGGTGGCCCGAAACGAGCGCAGTTCCGGCAGGATCAGCGTGAGTTGCGTCGGGCGGCCGGGCACGGGATCGAGCAGCCATCCGGGATCGTCGACACGCAGGACTTGCAAGCACGAGCGGCAGAGTCCCTCGTCGCTGACATGGTTGCGATGCCGACATCGCAAGCACGGCTTGCATTCTGGGAAGGCGCGGCGCCATTTCCCGCAGGGGGCGCAGGTGGTGTATTGCCGTCTCTCGCCCCAGCCCAGGCAGACCGGGCACTGCCCGATCGGCCAGTTCCTCGGTGTCGCTGTCACGGGTCAGTTCGGCGGCATCGATCGTTTGGTCCCGCCGCGGCGGGCGGTCGGTCGCACGGGTTCATCCGTCCCACCGACGGCCCGATTGGTTTGCCGCTCTTGCTCATTGGCGGTCGTGAGGGGCTCGGCTTCCAGGAGATCGGCGACCGTGCACTGCAGTGCGGCGCATATCTTGTCCAGGTCATCGAGCCTGACCGTGGTGGGTTTGTTGCTCCAGAGGGCGGCGACTTTGCTCAGCGATGGCGTGAAGCCGACCTCGGCGAATACGGTCATCAGCTCGCTGGGCCGCCAGATGTCGCGTTTGGCCGCGGCCCAGCGCAGGTTCCATTTCATCGCAGGGTTCCTTTGTCCATGACGAGTCGTTGCACCGCTCTCCCGGCTGCTGCCAGGCTCGCGGTTTCCGGGTCGGCGTGTGCGGTGGCCAGGTAGGAAACAGTGGTGGTCGGGCGATCGTGTCCCAATAATTTCTGTACTTCCCAGAGCGACATTCCCCGCTCGTAGTTGTGGGTTGCGCAGGCATGTCGGAGTAGATGTGGATGCAGCTCGGTCACTGGGCCGGTGAGAAACCGGCGGCCGACGGCTTTCAGTGCCCGCCGGAACGTCGACGGGGTGACCGCGATGCCGGGGGTGGCCAGATTCAACGCGGCGACGGCCTGCGGGATCCGCTCGGACGGGAACAGTGGGGCTTCGGAATCGTCTGGGTCGTCGCAGAATTCGGCGCGGACTTCCTCGATATACCACCACAACAGCGCCCGGCCTTCCTCGAACAGATAAGCCTCGCGTTGGCGAGGCCCGGATCCGCGAGCTCCCTTGCCGTGCACCAGGAATCGGCCCCATTGACCGGACTCCCAGTGAACGTCGCCGATCCTCACCGAGCACAGCTCGGCGGCGCGAACGCCGGAGATGTAGGTGAGCTTGCCCATGACGTAGTCGCGGCGGGCGATCGCCGGCTTGCGCGACTGCGGCAGCGATTCCCGCCAGCGGCCGAAGAATTCGCGTGTCGCCCGCTGGGACGGCGGTATCCGCAGCCCGAAGTCGCCGCGATGGGTCGGCCGGTTGAACGGGTCGATCGGCGACTCCACGCCGACGCCGTAGTTGCGGGCGATCTCACCGGCATACCGCTGCTCGAGGAAGGCGAAGTAGCTGTCGATCAGGGTCATCTTGCGGCGCACCGTCGAGCGTGCCCGCTTGCCGACACCCGCGAAGTACTTGTCGACTTGGCGTGGGGTCAGTTGCCACGGCACCAAACCGTAGTACTGGCAGATCTCGATGATCGGCTTGGTCAGCCCATCCAGCGTGGCAGCAGCCAAACCCGCTGTGTCCCTGGCCCATTGATACTCAGCGACTGTATCCAGGAAGAAACTCTGCTCGTCGTCGGCAGTAACCTCGGCGGCCTTGCGCCGCTGGAGCGTGACAACATCTGCTAGCCCCGGCTCGAGGATCGGTTCCACAGACGTTTCATCGCCATCGGGCGTGGCCGCCGGAACGAGCGACAGTGGGCGTGTCCCGGAATCCGGCATGGTGTCGCAGATTACAGCAGCTGCTCCAGGATTCCTGTAATAACTCGCAGATTGCCGGATATGTCTGATCAGGCCATCGAACGGGCCGAGAGCTGCTGAGATGCGTTGACACCAGCGAAATCCGGTTGAAGGAACCCGCACCTACTCCGGTTATCGACAGTGGCTGTGGCCAGGGTCTTGGGCATGATGGTGTCGAAACCGGACGGATGAATATTGCTTGTTACCGCGATAGACCGCCGCTCGTATGCTGCATCGATCACCCGGTAGAACGCTTCGGCGGCGTCGGCGCCGACCGGCAGCATGCCGATGTCATCGACCACGATCAGATCACAGCTGCAGATGCGGGCGACCGCGCGAGCGATCGACCCGTCGACCTTGGCTTTGCCGATCGTGGCGGTCAGCGACTCGAGGGTGAACCACGACACCCTCAGATCGTTCTCGATCGCCGAATGCGCGAGCGCTTCGACGAAGTGACTCTTTCCAGTACCCGATGGTCCAGCGACAGCTAAATTCTCTTGTCGCCCAACCCATTCCAGGGTAGCAAGCGCGTTCTGAGTGGCCTCGGTGATAGTGGACTCCTCCGGCCGCCAGGACGAAAATGTCTTGCCAGTTGGGAAATTCGCCGTCTTGCGTCGCATCCGCCGGGTCGCCGAGTCGCGGCCGGTGACCTCTTCGGCGAGTAGCACCCGCAGCACTTCGGCGGGGTCCCAGCGTTGGGCGCGGGCGGTGGCGAGCACGTCGGGTGCGGCCTTGCGCAGATAGGGCAGGCGCATCCGGCGGCAGATCTTGTCCAGCTCTTCCGGCAGCGCCGGTGGCCTCGGGTGGCTCATGCGCCGAACCTTTCCCAGTTACTGGTGCCCGGCTGCGCCGAGTGCGTCTCGTCGGCGCGCGTCTCGTCGGTGAGGCGAGAGAACTTCGCGAGGTGATCGAGGATCGCGGCCAGGTCGCCGTCGTCGAAGCGGCCCGCGACCGCAGCTACCCCGAGTGCTTCCTCGACCGCCTCTGAGCTAGTGAGGGCGGCCAACTCGAGGGCGCGGGTCATTTTCGCGCGGATCCTCGACACCCCGGAGGCTGAAGCCTCGACCAGCCAGCGGTGCGCGCCCTCGCCGAGTTCGAGGAACGCGATCTCCTCGACGGTGCGGGGCCGTAGTTTCCGCACCCGCGGCAGATCACCGCCGACGTGGTGCGGATAGTGCTCATCGAGGATGCGCGGGTTCCCTGGCGTCGAGAGCCGGTGCCGCGCGATCTCAGCCAACCCGGCCGGGGTCGGCCCGGTGATCACCAACTCCTCACCGGCAACCCGGCACCAGACTTTCCTGCCTTGGTGCCCGTCCGGGGTCGAATACCGCACCGACCCCCATCGGATCGTTTGATCGTCGGTGACCAGGCGTTCCTCACCGAGCGCCATCGCATGCGGCTCGGCGGGCAGCACATGCAGATGCTCACGTTCGATCCCCAGCCGGATCACCGGCGCCACGCCGGTCTCGCGGTGCGGGCGGGCGTTGATCCGCTCGCACCACGCCCAGCACGCGTCGGCCAGATCGGTGAACGTCGCATACTCCGCCAACAGGTTCGCCGTGGTCGGCACCAGATCGGCCTTGGCGATCTTCACCGTGTGTTCCGCCCCGCCCTTGGATTCCGGGTCGAACGGCTCACACGTCTCTACCTTGCAGCCGTAATGTCTTCCGGCAGCAATGATTTCGGGATGCCGCACCGGAATCCCCGCGATCCGGTCCACCGTCACGGTTCTCGGGTTGTCGGTCAGCAAATACGTTGGCGCACCACCGATCCGGCGCAACGTCACGTCCACACCTAGCACCAACGAACCCAGGGTTTGATCCCACGACGGGATCACCACCCGGAATCGTGACCACGCCAGCCACGCGCAGAACAACTGCGTGCGCCGACCCGCCACCCGCGGGCCCTCACCCCAGTCGAACTGCAACCACATCCCCGGCTCCGGCAGCCACGGCCGGTATTTTCTGCGGTGCCCGGTCTTGAACGCCGCTTTCGCCCTTGCGACCGCGCGCCGCGTGCTGCGGTCGGTGCCGGTGAACCCCATCGCCGTCAGCCGCTGATGCACCACATCCGCACGCACCCGGCCCCCGGACTTGTCCACCCATTCCTCGATCTTTCCCATGAACGGGTCTATCGCCCGCGGTCGCCGCAGCTTTGCCAGCGGGTCGTGGCCCGAGTCGCGGACCGCGACATACCGGGCCACCGTCTTCTCGTCCACACCCGCCAGCTCCGCGGCCGAATGCGCGCAGCGTGTTAAGTCGAACGCTTCCAGAATCTCCATGATCTCCCTGTCAGACTTGGTCAACGGGATCCCTTCGACGCGTCAGTTGGTTTGGCTCAGCAACCAAAACTCAACTCGCTCGAAGGGATCCCGTTTCGCATTTGCTCAGGCGTGTCCCGCAGACCTCGGATGTCCGCCCACCCGGAGAAATCATGTCCGCCGACCCGGAGCCAAATGTCCGCCCAACCGGATTATTACGTGTCCGCTAGCACCACCAATACCTTGCAAAGGAGTTGCTATGCCACGAGCCGAGATATCGCTTGGCGGACTCGGTAACGTCAGCTGCAAACTCCAGACGTCTGGCAGATACAAAGGAAAGTACCGAGCGCGAGGAACATTTCGACACCCCAACACCGGCAGGGACTATCCACTCGACTTCGTCGCCGAATCAGAAGGTAAGGCCAGAAAAAAACTACAGGACGATTATCAGGCGCGGCTGCAGCTCGCGGGCAAGAGCCTGGGTACTGGCAGCGGATCAATCACCCGGAAGTCCAAATTCTCCTGCCTGATCGACACATGGATCGAGGAGAAAGCACTCGAAGTCCAGGAAGGATCACTCGACCGCAGCACATTTGAGGGGTACCTGGATGAAATCAACGCGGCACAACCCCGCCTCCGGAAGGACGGGACCCCAGACAGACGCTACAGCAGCGACACCATCAAGATCCAATGCCACTTAGCTTGACGTGTTTTCGCAGGTCATCGGCATGATTGCGATGTAGTGCCAGCTGGTTGGTCTGTGAGACTGGTTGGTGTGGAGCGTTTTTGGGCGTGTCGGTGCCGGATCGTGTCGGTGCTGGGGTTAGCGTCGCCGACGTGGTGGATGTGGGTGCGGTGTCGTTGATCGATCAGGTGTCGTTGGGTGTGTTGACCGCTGTGGTGGACCGTGATGCGGTGGAGATGGCGATTTCCGAGCACGGCAAGGCGCCCAAGCGTCGCGGTGGGACGTTGCCGCCGCATTTGGTGATGTATTTCGTGGTCGCGTTGGCGTTGTTCGCAGGTGTGGACTACGAGGGGGTGATGCGGAAACTGGTTGGGCCGCTGCGGCTTTGGCGTTGTTGGGATCCGAAGTGGAGTTTGCCGACCTCGGGTGGGATCACCCAGGCCCGGCAGCGGCTGGGGTTCGAGCCGATGAAAACACTGTTCGAGCGGATCGCGGTGCCGGTGGCGTCGCGGCTGACCCTGGACGCGTTCTACGCGCGACGCAGGCTGGTCTCGATTGATGGCATGGTGTTCGACGTGGCCGACACCGAGGCCAACGCAACGGAATTCGGTAAACCGAGCAAGGGAGTGTTGCCACAGGCACGGGTGGTGACGTTGACCGAATGCGGCTCGCATGTGAGCCTGGGCGCGGTGATCGGGCCGGTCGTGGGCAAGGGCACCGGTGAACGCACCGCGCGGCCGAACTGATCTGGTTACTCGAACCCGGCATGATGTTGGTGTGTGACCAGGGGTTCTACAGTTTCAAACTGTGGTGCCAGGGCGCCGACACCGACGCCGACCTGTTGTGGCGTCTCGGTGACATTATGGACCTGCCGATCGTGGACCGCCTCGGTGACGGCTCCTATGTGACACTGCTTTTCGCGCCCAAAACCCCGGCGAAAATGCGGGCCGAGCTGCTGGAGGCGGCCATAGCCGGGGAGGAGTTGGACTGGGACCGGACTCGTTTCGCCCGCGTCATCGAGTACGAGATCACCGACCGTGGCGAAGGCGGTGAGCTGATCTGCCTGCTCACCACCATCCTCGACCCGCACGAGGCACCCTCGCTGATCCTGGCCGAGGCCTATCACCAACGCTGGGAACACGAAGCCGCGAACAGGCAAATCAAGACGCAGCTCCGCGGCCCCGCCAAAACCCTGCGCTCGCAAACCCCGGACATGGTCCGCCAGGAAATATACGGATTCCTCATCGCCCACTACGCGATCTGCTCGCTGATCTGCCGGGCCGCGGTCGAGACCGGCATCGATCCCGACCGCGTGAAGTTCACCCAGACCGTCCGACTCGCCCGCGACACCATCGCAGGCCCGGACGGTTTTTCCCCCTGACCGCCAACTCGAGCTCCACACCGAACTCGCCGAACAGATCACCGCAAAACGCCACCTCAACCCCCGCCGCCACCGCTCCTACCCCCGCGTCGTCAAACGCGCCAGACACAACAGCTTCCGAGTAAAACGCAAGGCAGACAAGGGAACCCGTCACACCGGACCCGCTACCATCCGGCTGGCCAACCAAAGCTGCATCACGCCGACACAACGACGACCATCCGCAAAACCGCCGGTCACAGCTCTATAGGGGGCGAGCTAAGCGGCATTGCATCAAGATCAGGCCAATGTTGGGTGAACTGCGAAACTGGGAAGTCGACGCCAACCGCCTTGATCGGCACCTCAAGTCCATTCGCGCCGCCGGATACACACGCAAGACCGAGGTGCACCATTTGATTCTCAGCGGAATCGTCCAATTGGGCGTCAAGTTGGGTGCGATGCCCATCGATCCGATGAGCGTGGTTCGGAAAGGCGGTCGACGGCGACGCGGCAAAGCAAAGGCAATGGACGAGGAAACTCGCGACGGCTTACAGGCCCAGCTGAAGAAATGGCTCGCGGGGGAAGAGATACCTGGAACTCCCGCCTATACGCATGGCCCGAAACGCGACCCCGACATTCTGCGTATCGCCGACATACTCTTAGCTTCAGGCTGTCGACCATATGAGGGCCTTGCCTTCCGCCGGTGCGATGTCGTCAAGAAGCCCGATAAATGGCAATTGATCGTGTGCGGAACCATCAAACGGAAAAAGGGGAAGCAAGGTCTCTACCGCCAGAACTGGACCAAGACCGACGCCGGCTACCGCATCGTCTTACTGCCGGGGTGGGCGGTGAACACCCTGAAGGAGATGGGGGCCGACGAATGGAGCGAGGACGACCAGGCCCCGCTATTTCCGTCTCGAAGAGGCGGGTGGCGCGATCCGCACAACACCGCCCGCACGTGGCGAGCCGCGCGCGGCTCCAAGTACGCGTGGATCACCGCGCGGACGATGCGCAGGACGAATCTGACCGCAGTCGCGGAGGAGTACGGAACGGAACAGGCCAGCCGACAAGCCGGCCACGCTGTGATCAGCACCGGTGCCGACATCACCGACCGCTACATCGACCGGCCACGGCAAGCTCCTGACTCTACGACCGCCCTCGAAAAGCTCCGCTAAGGCGAAACATGGGGGATTGAAGAATGGGGGAAACCATGGGGAAATCTTCCACTTTCAACAAGTCAGGCCCGGCAATGCCGGGCCTGACCTGCATAAACAGTGGAGCTAAGGGGACTCGAACCCCTGACCCCCACACTGCCAGTGTCAGTAGTGCTTTCCAGCGGGTGATCCCCAGTCCATCCCGTCCAGGTCAGGGGCGGTATCCCGTCCAGGCAGCACCGCTCCGTCCATCCCGTATGTACCCGTCTTGGCAAGATCTCGGCAAGATGGCGGAGACAGAAAACCAGCCCCTGACCTCGGCACAATCGAACGGCTCGGCAGGGTCGCGATGCGCCGTCCTCGCCCAGTTCCAGCGCAGCACTGATCAGCGCGCAGGCGCCGGCGCCGTGCACAACTTGCAGGGCAATGGACTTCTTTACGAGTGCCCCCGACGGCGAGCTACGGTGTTCAGCTGGCACCTTCCCGTCCAGGTCAGAGGGTATTTCACGTCCCACAGATGTCATCGTGTCCAGCGTACGATCGCACGCAGGCAAACTGGACGTCTGATGCCGGGCGCGGGCGGCATAGCGTCCGTGATGTCCCCACAAGTACAAACTCTCCCGTAATTTCGCCCTGCCGTGCCGAACCGCATGAGGCATTACGCATCGCATAGTGGCATCACGAACAAAGTCCCGTCGCGAAGCATTCGCACGAGACCGCGGGGTGTCCTACCGGATTGTGGTCCGGCCGAGATCGATTACGAGTATGAGGGCGGTGCGTTCAGTGGGCGATATGGCTGATCGGGAAACAGTGCAACGTGAGGTCAGCGAGGTGCTGGCGCGCGCGAGGGCTGCGCAGTCGGCGATCGCGGACTACAGCCAGGAGCAGGCCGACGAGCTGTGTGCGGCAGTGGCCTGGGCGGTATGCCGGGAAGATCGCGCCGAGGCGCTGGCCGCGCTGGCCGTGGACGAAGGTGGCTTCGGCAATGTCGCGGACAAGGTGATCAAGATCAAGAAGCGGGTGCTGGGCGTGTACGCGGATATGCGCCACACCCGAACCGTAGGCGTAGTTGAGGAGGATCCTCAACGTGGCTTGGTCAAGATCGCCAAGCCGGTGGGCGTTGTGGCAGCGCTGATTCCGACCACGGGTCCGGATGCCACTCCACCGTTGAAGACGTTGTTCGCGCTCAAAGGGCGCAATGCGATCGTGGTCGCCCCGCACCCGAGGACGGTGGAAACCACCGCCGCGGTGGTGAGTTACATGCGCGCGGCGTGCACGCAGGTGGGTGCGCCCGCGGACCTGGTGCAGATGCTGCCGGCCCCGTCGATCGCCAAGACCCAGGAACTGATGAAGCAAGCCGACTTGGTCGTGGCCACCGGCGGGGCGAACATGGTGCGGGCCGCCTACTCCTCGGGTACACCGGCCTACGGGGTGGGTGTCGGTAATTCGGTGCACGTGGTCGACGAGACGGCCGATCTCGACGACGCCGCGGACGCGATCGCGCAGGCTAAGACATTCGATTACGCGACGAGTTGCCTGGCTGACAATGCGGTGGTCGCCGAGCAGACCGTCTATCAGCCGATGCTGGAGCGGCTGATCGCGCGCGGCGGGCATCTGTGCACCCCCGACCAGAAATCGGCGCTGGCCGTGGCGATGTGGCCGTCCGGCGGTGAGATTCCGACGCCGGACGTCATCGCCAAGTCCGCGCAGCGGATCGCGGAGCTGGCCGGGTTCTCGGTGGCGGCGGACCGGACGTTTCTGATCGTGGAGGAGGACGGCGTCGGACCCGACTACCCGTTCTCGGGTGAGAAGCTGTCCGTAGTGCTGGCTCTCTACCGGTACTCCGGTGGCATTTCCGTGGCGGTGGACCGGGTCAACGAGATCACTGCCTACCAGGGGATCGGGCACACCTGCGGCATCCACACCGATCGCGACGAGCATGTCGACGCACTGGCGATGGGCACCAAGACGGCTCGGGTCATGGTTAATCAGAATCTCAACGACGGTGCCGGCAGTCCGCGCAACGGTTTGCCTTTCACGCTCAGTCTGAGCTGCGGGACCTGGGGCGGCAACATAACCACGGAGAACATCAACGCCCGCCATTTCGTGAACCTGACGTGGGTATCTCGGCCGCTTGCTCCGAAGGCGATGGACGAGCAGGAGCTGTTCGGCCAGTTCTGGCAGCGTCATGGTCGCTGAGCCACGCAGGCCGCGGCCGCCGGCAGCGCCGATGAACGGGGAACGTTGGTGACGATCAGTAGAAGGACCATGCTGGTCGGCTCGCTGGCTCTGGCTGGCGGCGCCATTCTCGACGGATGCACGCCCGACTCCGGTTCGGTGGGCGGCAAGACGCCGATTCGCATCGGCCACCAGTCGGCGGTGGCCATGCGGGCGGTCTTCATGGAGGCCACGGGGTATGCAGCTCGCACTATGGGCGTTCCGGTGAGCTTTTCGCTCATGGCGAGCGGGCCTGCAACGGTGCAGGCCTTTGCGCAGGAGCAGCTCGATATTGCCTACCTCGGTCCGGTCCCGGCATTGATCGGTATCGACAAGGGGGTTGCCCTGCGGGTCGTAGCGGCAGCTCACTGGTACGGATACAGCCTTGTCGGACAGGCGGGTCAGGTAAAAACCTTGGATGAGCTCGGCGGTGATCGGAAGGCGGCGGCCAAGCAGTTTCAGGGAAAGATCGTCGGTGCCTTCGCGAAGGGGTCGACCCAGGACGTGATTTGTCGCCATTTCTTTTCCGAGGCCGGGATGACGGAGGGGCGGGATTATACGATCCGCAATTACTCTGGCCCGGATGCCATCCAACTGCTGCGGGCCGGTGCGGTGTTCGGGTTCGTGGAGTTCTTCGAGAATGTCGCCATTGCGGTGCAGGAGGGTTACGTACCCATCGTTCAGGGCGCGCAACTGTGGCCCGGACTGGATAATGTCATCGTCGTCCGGAGTGGGTTCCTCGATGGGAACCGGGATCTCGTGCGGCGTTTCCTTGCCGTGGACGCGGATGTAGCCGAATTTCAAACTGCCTATCCCGCGGAATACGCTCGCCTGAGCGCCCCGGCGCTCAAAATGACCGAAGACGACGCGATCCGTCGCGTCGGCTACGACACGCACTACTGTCCCTCGCCCACCGATGCGGCGATGAATGCGGTATACGACCTGGTGCCCACCATGCGAGCGATGGGATATATGACGAGCGACCCGGATCGGGCCGCCGTCACCGACCTGGACATTGTTCGCGGAGTCGCCGGCCCTGGCGTCTCGTGCTCAGGAAAGGCCGAGCCCGATGCCGCGCTCCATCAGCGTATCCTCGGCCGCTGAAACGGCAATGCCGCGACCACGGCGACTGGACAGGCGCCGCCTCGCCGGGCACCGGATGGGCCGCGCAACGGCAGGCGTGGTCCTGCCGCTGCTGCTGGTATCGGTGTGGTGGGTGGCCAGCGCGGCGCATTCCCTGCCGAACTACCTGTTACCGCCGCCGGGGCTGGTCGGCCGGACCTTGGTGCAGTACTGCACCTCTGGGGCGTTGGTCCGTGATGTCGGTGCCAGTTTGCTGCGAGTCGGGATCGGTGTCGGCCTCGGTGCGCTGCTCGGGCTGCTGGTCGGCGCCGTAATCGGATGGTGGCCCAAAGTCGCACCAGTGCTCGAACCGACGGTCGACGTATTGCGTCACGTGCCGCCGCTGGCATGGGTGCCGTTCGCCCTGCTGTGGTTCAAGGGCGGCCTCGCTTCTGCGGCTTTCATCGTCATGCTCGTCGCGTTTTTCCCGGTTTTGACCGCTACGACGTATGCCATGCGTTCGGTACCTCAGCAACTCGTGGATATGGCGCGCACGGTCGGGTGCACTCGCGTGCGGATGCTGTGGTCGGTGGCCCTTCCGGCCGCGCTACCGGGCATTCTCTCGTCGTTGCGGGTCGCTCTCGGCGGCGGATGGATGGCCGTTGTCGCTGCCGAATATTTCGGGTATCGCGACGGCCTCGGGGCGTTGGCCTTCAACGCCTATCAGGTACTCAGGACGGATCTTCTCATTGTTGCCATGGTCGTGATCGGCATAGTCGGCTTCGGCCTCGACGCGATGATCAAAGGCGTTGTAAAGCGATTTGTTTGGTGGGGTGGACGATGATGGAAGTTGAGCTCCGAGATGTTCGCAAGGTCTTCCGGACCGAGGCGGATACCGATGTTACGGCGCTCGCCGGAATCGACATGGTGGTGCGGCCCGGCGAATTCGTGGCGCTGCTCGGACCCTCCGGTTGCGGGAAGAGTACCTTGTTGCGATTGGTGGCCGGGTTGGCGGAACCGTCCACGGGCGCAGTGCTTGTCGGCGGCGAAGCGGTTGGTCCGCCGGGGCCGGACCGGACGATGATCTTTCAACAGCCCGCATTGCTTCCGTGGCGGACAGCTGCGGAAAATATCGTCTTCGCACTCAAAGCGCTCGGTGTGCCGCGAAAGCAGCGGAAGGACCGGGCGCGTGAACTACTTGGCGTGGTAGGGCTGGAAGAATTCGCCGACTCCTACCCACACGAAATATCTGGCGGAATGGCTCAGCGCGTAGCAATTGCGAGAGCACTCGCCTCTCACCCGAGTGTGCTGCTGGCGGACGAGCCGTTCGGCGCCCTCGACGCCATATCCCGCGATGCGATGCAGGCCGAACTGCTGTCGTATTGGGCCGGTTATCACGCGACGGTGCTGTTTGTTACTCATTCGGCGGAAGAAGCCGTATTTCTCGCGGATCGAATCTATGTCCTGTCGACCAGGCCCAGCCGCGTCGTCGGCTCGGTGGAAGTCGGCCTCCCCCGATTGCGAGATCGGACTGGTGCGGAGTTCGGCCGGCTGGTACGGCAGGCCTTACAGCTGCTCGAGGAGGGCAGCGCGGGCTGATTGTCCGGGGGTAGCTATTCAGCTGTCCCCCTTGGGGTTTGATGGCGTGTCGGTTGGATTGTGATGGCCTGTCGGGCATAGTGGCGGGGTGTCTGGAGCGTCGTCGGTTGAGCAGCTCGTTGAGCGGGTGGCCGAGTTGACGGCGCAGGTGAGGGTGGTGCTGGCCGAGAACGCGGAGTTGCGGGCCGCGAATGCGGAGTTGCGGGCCGCGAATGCGGAGTTGCGGGCCGCGAATGCGGAGTTGCGGGCCGCGAATGCGGAGTTGCGGGCCGCGAATGCGGAGTTGCGGGCCGCGAATGTGGAGTTGGGTTCGGAGAACACAGAGTTGAAGGCGCTGGTGGGGTCGCAGTCCGAACAGGCTGCGGCGCAGGCGGATCGGATCGCAGTGCTGGAGCGGCGGTTGGCTGCGGATTCGTCGAACTCGGGGTGGTCGTCGGGGTCGGACTCGCCCTATGACAAGAAACCGGCCAAGAAGCGGTCGTCGCGGACCCGGTCGGGGCGGTCGGCGGGTAAGCAGAAAGGCTCGGCAGGCACGTCGCGGCCACTGCACGATGACCCGAACCACACGATCCGGTTGGAACCGCCCCGCTGCCAGGGGTGTTCGTGTTCGCTCGACGGTGCCGCCGAGGTCGCCTGCGAACGCCGCCAGGTCGTGGACACGGCACCGGCGGCGGCGCCGGTGATCACCGAGTATCGGCGTATCGCCCGCGAATGCGGGTGCGGGACAGTGACTGCCGGTGACTGGGCCGATGCGGCACCCGAGCATGTCGCGGTGATCGCGGCGGCGGGGTCGCCGGTGCGGATCGGGCCGGTGGCTCTGGCCCGGGCGGCGTTGCTGACCTGCGGGCATTACCTACCGATCGGGCGGAGCCGGGATCTGTTCGTCGCACTGTGCGGCCTCGATATTTCGACCGGCTGGCTGGCAGGGGTGCGTGGCCGCGCCGCGCGGCTGCTGGAACGACAGTTCTCCGTCCACATGCGAACTCTGCTGGCCACCGCGCCGGTGTTGCATGCCGACGAAACCACCGGCCGCGCCGCCGCGGAGTTGAAGTACGTGCACGTCGCCTGCACCGACTATCTGACGTTGATGCACGTCGGTGGCCGCTCCGCCGACGATATTGATGCCGGTGGTGTGCTCGGCGAGTTCACCGGGGTACTGGTCCGCGACGGCTACGCCGGGTACGCGCACCTCAAAGCGGCCCACGCGTGGTGCGGTGCGCACCTGCTGCGCGACTTGCGGTCGATCCACGATGCCGATCCAGCCGGGCAGGTATGGGCGAAAGCGATGATCGACTGCCTGCTCGACGCCCACACCGCCGCTGGCCGGGCCCGCGCCGCTGAGGCATCGGCTCTCGACGCCGACACCCTCACCGGGATCCGCCGCGCCTACGCCGGTGCGATCGGGCTGGGCCGCGACGACAACCGTGACCGGAAAACTACCTTGGCCGCCGACGCCCGCAAGCTGGTGGCCCGGTTCACCCGCTACGAAGACATGATCTTGCGGTTCGCGACCGACCTGACCGTCCCGTTTTCGAACAACGAAGCCGAAAGAACGCTCCGACCAGTCAAAATACAGCAACGAACCAGTGGTGGAGCATGGCGAACCCTGCAGGGAATCACCGACTTCGCGATCGTCACTTCCTACCTCGACACCGCCCATAAATGGGGCCTCGACAAACTCGACGCCCTCACCCAACTGTTCACCACCGGTCCGTCGCTACCGCCTGCCCTCACACCCGCAGCCGCCCCATAACCACGCACGCATACCACACCGACCACCGAAAACCTCACCACCCCAGGTGAATAGCTACGTCCGGGGATGCACGGGTGCTCGACTCGGTATTTCCGCAGTTTCAGAGGTAGGAGGTGAGCGAAGCCGTGAGGGCGAAGAAGGAACAGAAGTTCTGGCTGGATTCGATCTCCTTGCGGCTGCGCATTCCTGGATCGGGGCGAGGACGCGGATCTAACGGCGCCACCGTTTGATCAGACTGTCGTCCACCCGCCGTCGACCGTTAATGCCAGCCCGGTGACGTAACTGAGCCGCTCGGAGGCCAGCACCCCCACGGCGTCGGCGATCTCGTCGGGCTGCGCGACTCTGCCCATCGGAATTCTGGCTCGCAGCTTGTCGTGCGATTCGGGGATGTCCAGCCGCCACTGCGTCATCGGAGTCTGTACAAATCCGGGGCATACCGCGTTGGCCCTGATGCCCAATGAGGCGTAGTCGGCCGCCAGCGATTTCGTCAGTTGCAGCGCCGCGCCCTTGGAGGTGGAGTAAGCGCACCTGCCCGGGAAGGCCACGATGCCCGCGATCGAGGCTATCGTGATGATATGGCCGTTACCTTGGCGCAGCATCACCGGTAACGTCTCCCTGCTGCACAGGAACGGGCCGCGAGTGTTGACAGCCATCACCCGATCCCACTCCTCGACCGGGGTCCGATGGCAGACAGTCGCCTCGGCGGAGCCGGTGATGCCGGCGTTGTTCACCAGCACGTCGATCCGGCCGTAGGCGTCTACGATTCGCGCGACCGCGACAGACACATCGGCCGGGTCGGTGATGTCGGTCCGCAGCAGCGCCGCGGCCGGAGTGTCGGCTTCCGTCACATCCAGAACGACCACCGTCAACCCGTCCGCTACCAATCTGCGCACGGTGGCCAGACCGATACCCGAGGCACCCCCCGTCACCACCGCTACCCTGGCCGTGTCAGCGTTCTGTCGCTCAGTCATATGATCGCGTCTTTCGTCTGTGCCCTGGCCGTTCGGTGCTGGCGGATGGTGTCTTGGCTGAGAACGCGCGATGACCGCGACCGGGCGAGAGAGTGGGTGATATCGACCGGCAGTAGTTGACGCCGGTTCCACCGCATAACTTCCTTCGGACGTAACCCTAAACGTCGGCAGAGTGGAATCTGTATGACCCGATGAGACAGGGTGTCGGCCGGTTTTCGTCACATTGGGGCATGATCGCTCCGGTCTTCCGGAGTTTAGGTTTTGAGCAGTTGTCGAACGAAATCCGGAAGCGGCGGAGGGATGCCGGGCCGGGAGAATGGAGGAATTCCTGTGTGGAACTGTCCGGATTTCCTTGTTCTACCGAACCGTGACCAAAAGCCGAGGAACCGCGGCATTACACACGTGCTGGACAAGGGCATGCCGATACCGGTGTTGGACGCGCTGCTCGCCGAGGCCGGCCCCTGGGTCGACATTCTGAAGATCGGCTGGGGGATCGGATATCTGGACCCCATGGTCGAGCGGCGTGTCGAGGTGTGCGCGGCCGCCGGAGTAACCGCCTGCCTCGGCGGTACGTTGCTCGAAATCTGTGCGGCACAGGGCAAAGTTGACGAACTGCGGCGCTGGGCTGCTGATATCGGAATCGGCGCAATCGAGGTATCCAACGGCCTGCAGGCGATGACCTCGCAGGCCAAAACCGAACTGGTCGCGTCGCTGTCCACCGAATTCATGGTGCTCGCCGAAACCGGGACCAAGGACGATGCCACCCCGGTGGTGGTCGCCGACTGGGTAGCCGAGATGGCCGCCGATCTGGCCGCGGGCGCGCGCTGGGTGATCGCCGAGGGCCGCGAGAGCGGAACGGTCGGACTCTACGATTCCGCGGGCGTGGTGCGCGGTGACTTGGCCGATGCGATCGTCGATGCGCTCCCGGTCGAGCGGGTAATCTTCGAGGCTCCGCTCAAGGCACAGCAGGTGTGGTTCGTTCGGCGGCTGGGTCCCGCGGCGAACCTGGGCAATGTGCCGCCGGAGGAGACGCTGGCGCTGGAGACGCTACGGGTGGGGCTGCGTGCGGACACCGCCGTCGTGGGAGCGCACCTATGATCCCCGATCCGGCGGCGAACACGATTACCCGCCCCTATCGCGGTCTCTCGGTGCAGGAGGTCGACGTCCCGCTGACCGAGGCCGATCTGATGGCGTATCTGCTCGGCCGCGAGGTATATCGCCGGACTGCTTATTTGGTGCTGCGCAACGGTGCCGACGCAGCGCTCGTCGCCGTGCGCAAGGCGTCGACGGATCCGCTGTTCTCCCCGGTGGTCGAGGCTCGTCTACTGGCTGGGCCGGAGCAGGTGGTCTACCTCGTCGACCCGGACGTGGATGTCGGCAACGCCAGCGCGCTGGCCGCGGCAGCCCGCCGAAATGTCCGGTCCAGTGCGCGGGCATATGTCGTGTGTGGCCGTTTCGAGCACGTGAATTTTATTTGGGAGCCGCGGCCGATCACCATCACGGTCACCGAAGTCGTGCCGCCGGATCCGCCCAAATTGCTCGCGATGGCGCAGCAGGTGGTCGACTACGACGAGGACCTCCCACCGATCGAACTCGTGCTGGCCGCAGTGGATATTCGGGAGATAGCCGCGCGGAATGTCCGCGACAGCTACCTGCTGCCGTGCCGCGGGTCGGGTGTCGACCTCGACGGCGAAGTGTCCTTCCTGGATACCCGGCCGCCGAAGAACGGCGACTGGCTCCTGATCGGTTGCGACCGTTCACGCCAATTCCACCAGCATTTCTATGGCGACGAGCCTGCGCGGGTCGATATCTGCCCGAGGCTTCGGCTACGCCAGGCCGGGCACACCGGCGCCACGCTCACCAAGTGCTGTCTGTTGGAGCGTGGACTCGAACGAGAGGGCCCCGAGGGCGCTGTGGTGCCGTGGGGAGCCAACCTGGACGAGGTGCGGTTGGCGTTACGCCTGCTGACCGGCGTCCACGCGCCCCTACCCACCGGTCTCGGCGCCATCGTCGAGCAGGCCAGGTAGCCGCGCTATGGGCGCTCATCTCACCGACTCGGTGATCTACGGACACCTCTGGGGGACCGAGGAACTGCACCGGCTGCTCGACGACGAGGGCAGGATTCAGTGCTGGTTGGACATTCTGGCCGCGTTCGCCGAAGCGGAGGCGGAGGTCGGCTCGATGCCTGCGGAGGTAGCCGAACAGATCCGCGCGCACGCCGATGTGGCGCTACTCGACCTGCAGGCGGTGGCCGAACAGACCAGGGCGACCGGCCATTCCACGCTCGGGCTCATTCGCTGCCTGCAGCAGGTGCTGCCGGAGTCCGCCCGCGAATGGATCTACCACGGCGCGACCGTGCAGGACCTCTCCGATACCTGGACATCGCTGGTGATGCGAGCGATGGGCGACATCCTGGAACGCGACCTGGCCCGCATCGAGGCGGCGGCGAGCCTGCTGGCCCGTAAACACCGGGACACCATCATGTGCGGGCGCACCCACGGCCAGCCCGGGCTGCCGATCACCTTCGGGTTCAAAGCGGCGGTGTGGGTGTCTGAACTGCGCCGACACCGTCAACGGCTGGCCGAGGGGCGACAACGTTGGGAGGTTGTCCAACTTGGTGGTGCGGTCGGCACCATGGAGTTCTGGGGTGAACGGGCGCTCCCGTTGCTGACTGCGTTCGCCGACCGCCTCGAGCTGGCCACCCCGGATATCGCCTGGCTGACCGCCCGCGACCGAGTGGCCGAGTTCATCGGGCTGCTGGCGATGGTCGCGGGCACCCTCGGCAAGGTAGGCCAGGAGGTCTACGAGCTGCAGCGGCCGGAGATCGGCGAACTGCGCGAACCCGTTGGTGCGGGACAGGTGGGCAGTATCACCATGCCGCACAAGCGCAATCCCGAACTGTCGGAGCACTTGGTCACCTTGGCCAGGCTGGTCCGTGCGGACGCAAGTGTCGCGTGGGAATCGCTGCTGCACGAGCACGAGCGAGACGGCAGATCCTGGAAGGCGGAGTGGGCAGTATTTCCCGAGGCGTGCCTGTACACGGGCGTGGCCTTGGACTTCTGCCATCGACTGCTCGACGGTGTGGAGGTGGACAGCGAGCGGATGGCGGAGAACGTCCACTCACAGCAGGGTTATCTGCTGTCCGAGCCGGTGATGCGGCTGCTGGCCGACCGGATCGGCAAGCACACCGCGCATCAGGTGATCTATGAGGCCACCCTGGCAGGCCGCTCGCAACGACTCGACCTGAGGACCGCGTTGGCCGCCGACCCCCGGGTCACCGCCGTGCTCACTGCGGCGCACCTCGATGCCTGCCTCGATCCCGTGGCGGCGCTGGGCTCGACCACCGCCTTCGTCGATCGGGTGCTGGCTGCCACCGAGACCGGGAAATCGGTCCCGTGAAAGCGCTGACCACATTGCCCAGGGTGGCGCTGATGCGCGCCGACACCCCGCTGCACCCCGCGCCGAAGCTTTCGGCCGCGCTCGGCGTCGAGGTGTGGTTCAAACGAGACGACCTCACCGGTTTCGGACTGGGCGGCAATAAGGTCAGGATATTGGAGTACCTGATCGGCGATGCACTGCACAGCGGCTGCGACTGTCTGGTCACCGGGGCCGGTCCGCAGTCCAACTGGGCGATGCTGGCCGGGCTCGCCGCCCGGCACTACGATCTGGACCCCTACCTCGTGTTCTACGGTGCTGCGACCCCGCCGACCGGGAACCTCCTGCTCGGCCACCTGGTGCGTACCGACATTCGATTCACCGGCCTGCCGGAACGAAGCTCGGTGGACGATGCTGTCCGCGCGCTCGCCGCGCGGCTGCGTGCCGACGGGCGGAAGCCCTATGTGCTGCCCCGGGGCGGGGCGACCGCCCTCGGCTCGGTCGGCTACGTGCGGGCCAGCGTGGAGTTGGCGGGACAGCTGCTCACCGCGGGGCTGGCGCCCGAGCAGGTGTGGCTGGCGACGGGCTCCTGCGGTACACAGGCCGGACTGGTCGCTGCGGCGCGCTGGCTGTGCTGCTCGTATCAGGTCGTTGGCGTGACCGTCAGCAGGCCGCTCGCGGAGTGCGTCGACCGGGTGGCCTCGCTCGCCGACGGGGCTACCGAGTTGCTCGAGTTGCCGGATCGGCACCCGTCTGCCGGCTCGAATGTGCTGGTGAGAGACGGCTTCCTCGGGCCGGGTTACGGCAGGCCCTCGACGGAAGGCGCACGCGCTGCTGCGTTGGTCGCACGCACCGAGGGGATCTTCCTGGATCCGGTGTTCGGCGCCAAGGCGATGGCCGCGTTGATCTCCGCGTGCCGGGCAGGGGAGGTGGCGGGGCCGGTGGTGTTCGTCGTGACCGGCGGTGTGGCGACGTTGTTCAGTGTGCTGGACGAATCTTCGAATGGAGCGATGTGAACCTACGAACGCCAGAAGGATACTTGGGATCCGAAGGCCGGATCAGTTCCGGCCCGGCACCGGAATTGGTGGCCGCCGGGTACGCGCTGGAGTTGGCCGACGCACCGTTGCTGCACCGCGGCCTCGGGCTCGCCGATCTCGCGCACGTGCTGGCGCTACACGACGCCGGGGTGGTGCCGAGCGCGCAATCCGCTGCGCTACTGAGAGTTCTGCTGGAGTTCCAGGGGACTCCACCGGAACAGTTTCCCTACGACGTGCGCTACGGCGATGCCTACAACAGCCGGGAACGAGAGTTGGAGCGCAGGCTGGGTGATGTGGCCGGCTGGCTGCACACCGGTCGTACCCGCCGAGAGGCAGGCCGGATTGCGTTCCGCATTGCGATGCGTGAGCGACTGCTGGACCTACACGCCCAGCTCGGTGCGCTGCTCAGCGCGCTGGCTGGGGGCGCATGGGAACACGCGGAGACGGTGTGGGCCGACACTACGTACCTGCAGCCTGCGCAGCCCTCGACATTCGGACACTACCTCGGCGGTTTCGGTGAGGAAGCCATCCGCCACCTGACCCGGGTCGAGCAGTCCTACCAGTGGGCGGATCGCTGTCCCAGCGGGGTCGGCGGGGTCGGCGGCAGCAGAATTTCGCTGGATCGAGACCACATGGCCGAGATGCTCGGCTTCAGCGCGCCCGGCGCGCACACCAGGGACGTGATGTGGTCGACCGACGGGCTGGCCGATGCGGTAGTGGCCGCTACCCAGGCCGCGACGACGGTGGATCGGCTCGCCGAGGATTTGGAAATCTTCGCCAGCCCCGCGTTCGGGTACGTCACTGTGGACGCCTCGCTGTGCCGCGCCTCGGTATTGCTACCCCAGAAGCGCAACCCGTACGCGCTCGCGGTGATCCGATCCAGTGCAGGCACGCTCGTCGGCCGGGCTACCGGCCTGCTGGTCACGCAGCGCACGCCCTCGGCACGCACCGACAATTGGTTGCATGCCTACGGTGAAGTCACGACGTCGCTGGAGCTGGCCAGTCGGGTGGTCGCGCTGGGCGCGCAGGTAGTGCGAACGCTGACGGTTCATGTCGATCTCCTGGCCGACACTGCGGGCAGCCAGTTCACCGGGGCAGCCGATCTGGCAGAGGAACTGGTGCTGCGGTTCGGGCTGGACTACCGGTCGGCCTACCGGGTCGTGGGACGGGCAGTTGCGACCGCGGTGGACGCAGGCCGCGATGCGCTCACCGATTCGGATCTCCGCCATGCCTCCGGCAGCCTGCTTGGCCGGTCGTTGGAGCTATCGGCGGACGAGCTGCGCGCCGCACTGGACCCGGCTGTGATCGTCGCAGGCCGTACCGCGCTCGGCGGCAGTTCGCAGGCCCGGGTACGCGAGCACGCCGATACGCTGAGCGCCAGGGCCGCCGAGGCATCGCGCTGGCGTGAGCGGTGCCGCGATCGGGCCGAGCAGGCCGAGCAGGCGTTGACCGCCAAGGCTGAGCGGTTGGTGCGGGCAAGCGGCTGAGCCTGGATCCACCGGTGGAATGGCGAGGGAGGGACCACTCAGAACCTACGCCGGTGGATCCGGGCTGAGCGGCACCCCTCAAGAGTGTCCGCCGCCGGGCGACTCGGCCCCCGGTATCTGCGGATAGCTCTTATCGGTATCCCGACTGCGCAGCGCCGACAATGTGCTCCAGGCCCGAGTCGCCAACTGGAGGTTGAAAAATATCTCCGGGTCGGACAGGTTGTGCCCGGAGATCTCCCGGATTCGCTTCAGCCGGTATTTCAGCGTACTTCGGTGCACGACAAGCGATTTCGCCGTGGCATCGTAGCCACCGCCGTGCTGCAGGTAGCGCGACAGGGTGCGCACCAGATCGGCTTTGCGCAGCTCGTCGTAGGCCAGCAGGTCGCCGATCCACTGCTGCACGAAACGTTCCACCTCGGTGAGGTCTTCGATGCCGAGTAACAACCGGTACACGCCGAGGTCATCGAAGCGAATCGCCCGGTCATCCCACTCGGCCGCGGCAGGCAGCCGCAGCGCCAGCCTGGCCTGTTGATAGGAGCGCGGGAACTCCGAGACGCCTGTGCATCGTTCGCCCACACCGATCCGCGCCCGGCCACCGCCGAGCTCCTTGATGATCGACTGGCGCAGACATTCCCAATCGACCTCGCGATCAGCCAGCAGCACGACCTCCTGGCCACGCATCACGAGCAGTGATCCGGCCGCTTCGGTCTGCGCGGCTCTCCGCACGGCATGCACGAACAGGTCGTTGCTGCGCATTCGTCCACGCCCGTCGATCACTACCACGCGGTGGGGCCGCTGCAGGTCGTAGCCCAGCGCCATCGCCCTGTTCTGCGCACTACCCACCGTGGTGCCGTTGAGCAGTTCCTCCACCAGATCGCGGCGCAACCGCAATTCGCTCTCGGCAATGCTGTGAATTCTGGCCAACTCCATCGCCAGGACGGTCGCGCCGTGTTCCAGGGCCATCAACTCCTGATCGCCAGCCTGGCCCAGCGGATCGATCAGCACGATCACTCCGAGCGCGTCCCGGTGCGAGTTCGCGACGGCCAATACCCGCTTCCCGGCACGGATCGGACGCCCGTCCCACAATGCCTGGCGCAGCAACTGTTCGCGCTGCATCGGCGAATCCTTGGGGTAGAGCTCGGGACGATCGGGGCCAGCCCAGACGTGCAGGTTGCCGTACTGGTCCTCGATGGCCACCGGCAGCTTGGTCAGCTCGTGCACCGCCTTGGCGATCCCCTCCCTGCCCTCGCCGGACACGGCGACCGCGGTCAGCCTCGCGTGGATATCCATACTCCGTTGCAACGCCTCGACGGTGCTGCGAAGCTGATCGTTCACGACGGACAGTTCCCGCGCCGTGGTCTTTTCCTGAAGGTGAAGTCTGCAATTGACCAGCGCGGCACCGGTCTGCTGGACCAGGGTGCGCAGGAGGAACTGCTCCTCGCTCGAGGGTGCCGATTCGGCGGCGACCACGAGGAAGCCCAGGTTTCTGCTCCCGCTGCCCATCGGATACGCCCAGGCCCAGTCGGCTTCGACGAGATCGATCCGCCCGCCGCCAGTCCCCAGCCCGAGGATCTGATCGGATATGACCGGATTCGCGGGCTTGTCGGCCAGTTCGACGCCCACCGCCCAGCAGTTGGCCAGCGAGGCCACCGCCGTCTGCGCGAGCCCCAATATTTGATGCTCGTCGGCGTCGTCGGTCATCAGCCGGTCGAGCACCAGCAGACTACGTAAAGTAGACAGTAGATCCCGGTCGGGCTGGGTGAGTTCACCCAGCCCGATCGGGTTTACCGCCTCATCGTCAGAAATGTTTCCGGCTTGATATGCCATGGGTTGTCCAGCAACTCTCCGCTGAGCAGCACCTTGGAGTGCGTCCGCAGCAGATCGAGCAGAATCCGTCCGTCGATAAAGTGGTCAAGGTCGTAAAGACACAGGATAACCTGCGGATAGCGGGGCAGGAAATTGTTGAGCTGAGATTCATAAACCAACAATTGGTCGACACCAGGCATATCGCGCAGCGCCCAGGTCATCTCCCCCACAGCACGTACAAACCCGTAACCTTCGCCGTGTACTGCCGAACTCATCGTCCGATCCCAGAATCCGATCATCTCCTGCGGCTCGAAATATCCATTCGCCAGGTATGTTGCCATTGAGTACAACAAATCGAACTGACTGACCTTGTCGCAGGGTTCACCGAGCATCGCGTTCAGCGGTTCGAGGACCTTAGTGGTGTCCGGATCGTCCAGAACGCAGATGCATTTGTCGCCAGAGGTGATTGCCTCCCGCAGATAGGGCACTAGAATATCTTCGCGCTGCGCGTTACCCCGGAAGAACGCGCAGATATGATCACCCGGCGCGATCGCCACGTTAGACCATCCGGACGGCAAACCCGCCGCCATATCAACAATGGCTGGTGCGGCCACGACACCGCCCGGCGTCGACGCACTGTCTGGGGAATAACATCGCAGTTCGATCATGGCCTACTTCGTCTCTATCTCGGCACGTACCAGCGCGGCTCCGTCCGCCAGAGCACGCAGCTTGCTGGCGGAGATCATCCGATTCAAGTTAATCAACCCACAGTCAGTGGACAGCGCGAGCTTGTCCGCAGGCACGTATTCCAGTACCTGCCGAATTCGATCGGCCACCTCGTCCGCGGTTTCCGTGATGGTCGACTTCACATCGATCACGCCAGCCACGAACGGCCTGTCCCAGCCGTTCTCCACCAGCGGCTTGAGGTCGTCCGGCCCAAGCCGCCCGACCTCATAGTTCAGCGCGGTGATCTTGGTGTCATTCACCTGAGGGAAGATCGCGGCTGCCCGATCCGGCGTGGCCGATTCCTTGGTTCGCTTGTCCAGCACCCAGGCGCCGAAGTCCTTTTCGTTCTCCTCGGGAAAGTAACCGGGGGTTCCCGAGTAGTTGCCCCAGCAGGTGTGCACCCAGAAATCGCAACCGATGCCTTCCATCGCGGCGTTGATCGCATCGACTTCCCAATCGCCCATTCCGTAGGGCCAGACGAATTCGTCGAGCTGGATGATGTCGCAGCCATTGTCTTCCAGCTCCTTGAAGTCCTCGTTGAAGGCCTTCGCGATGGCCATACCCAGCTCACGGGTATCGCTGTAATAGTTGTTTGTCGCCGCTGCCGCCAGCACCTGTATCCCCACGTAGGACACCTTCACTGGCTTTTTGGTAGCCTTGCGGGTAGCGCGCAGCGTCGCCAGATGGAACGGATGCTCTCTGGTCACCTCCCCCACCACGTTCGGCGAGTACAACGTCGAGTAGATCGGCAGGCCGATGTTCTTCCCCGATGGCTTGAACCCGGTCATCCGCTCATAGTAGTGGTAAATGATCGAGGCGTACGGCGAATCTCCGCCATATACCTTGCCGTCTGCGATGATATCCAGGCCAGCCATCTCCTGGTCGTGCACGATGGCAAGTACCGCGTCCTCGAAGGCCTCCCGGCTGATCGCGTCGTAGATGAACTCCCCCTGGGGGAATTGGGCGAAACCATGTCCGTCATACCACCGAGGATTCGGGTAGTTCCCGACCATGGTTGTGGGCAGCAAGATGTCTTGAGAACCGATACGCACGACGACGCTCTCCTTTATTTTACTTTACTTCGTCTTAACCCCCCTGTTAACAGGTTAGTGTGTTGTAGATCTCATTTCCTGGCCCCTGGGAGCCGAAGAACGCGCCGCCCGATGGACCTGTCAGGACGAAATCTTCCAATCGACCGCGATCGCATCGTCCCGCGACGCCAACACCGGATTCAGCGTGAGCTCACGGACTCCGTCGGTGGCGACCAGCAGGTTGCCGACACCGACCACGACCTCGGCCAACGCGTCCAGATCGACCCGCGGTCCGCCCCTGGCCCCGGTCAGCAACGGGTAGCCACGCAGCTGCTTCAGCAGGGCCCTCGCTTCGGTGTGGTGTATCGGCGCGAGCGCGAAAGCCACGTCGTCGAGCACCTCCACCCAGATGCCGCCCAGCCCTGCCATGACCACCACACCGAAGGACGGATCCCGCAGCGCACCCACCACAACCTCCACCCCGCTCAGCTGAGGCTGCACCAGCAAGCCACCCGCGATGCCGTTCGTCCTCGCGACGGCCAGCAGCTCTTCAGCCGCCGCCCGCACCTGTCGCGGCTCGCTCAGTCCGAGACGGACGCCGCCCAGCTCAGTGCGATGCTCGGCGGCGGCCAGCTTCACCACGGCTGGCCACGCCGCCGCCGCGGCAAGTGCCTGATCCGGGGTGTCGCACTGCGTCGAAGTTGCGGTGCGAACACCGAACTCGGCGAGCAGCGCCGCCACCCCCAGCGCGTCGGTGTGCACCGGGCCAGCTCGCTTGTCCGGTACCGGCGGTGCGGGCAACACCCGGTGTCTGGCCTCCGCGTAACGGCGAGCGTGCCCGGCAACCCGGGCGACTCTGGCAGGCCACTCGAAGCACGGAATTCCCGCCTGCCGCAGCAGGTCCGCGTTGGGCTGCGCGGTGCGCGGCGCGACCCAGCAGACGTACACCGGCACCGCGCGCACCGCCGGTTGCCCATGCTCGCCCAACAGCTCGCTCAGCGCCCGGCTCGTGGGTGTGTCCAGGGCGGCGCGTTGCAGCAGCACCGGGATAATGATGTCGACTTCGCCAGACCGTGCCAGCAGATCCACCAGCGCCGGATACAGCTCGGCATAGCGTGACCAGACGGGTGTGATATCCACCGGATTGACCGAGCTGGCGAATGCTGGCAGGAGCGCGGCAATACGCTCCTGCAGTGCCCGGGACAGCTCGGGAACCGTCAGCGCCTCGTCGGCGAGCATGTCGGCCAGTTCGACGCCGATACCACCGGAGTTGGTCACGATCGCCACTCGGGATCCCGCTGGCAACGGTTGCGTATCCAACGCCTGCGCCACATCCAGCAGTTCCTGACCGGACCGTACCTCCACCACGCCAGCTTGGCGGAACGCGCCACGCCAGATCGCTTCCCTACCGGCCAGCGCCGCGGTGTGCGACACGGCTGCCCGCGCGCCAGCGGCGGAACGTCCGGTCTTCGACACGATCACCGGCTTGTCCGGTGTGGCCAGCCGGGCCTGCTCCACGAAGGCGCGACCGTCCCCGAGTTCCTCCAGCAAAAAGCACAGCGTTGCGGAAGCGTCGTCGAACCGCAACTCGGCCAAGAGTTCGGCAATCGACACATCACACGTGTTGCCGGTGGCCAGGATCTTGGCGAACTTCGAGAACTCGTCGATCGCCATGGTGTAAATCGCCATCCCGTACGCGCCGGACTGGCTCACCAGCGAAATCCCCCCGCCGCCCTGGGGCGTGCCCGCCGCCATCGAGGCGTTGAGCGGCAGGTCGCAATTCTGGACACCGAAACAGTTCGGGCCGATCACCCGCACCGCGCCCGCCGCCCGCACGAGTTCCTGTTGCAGGCGGGCGCCGGTCGCGCCGGATTCGGCGAAGCCGCCGGAAAGCACCACCATCGCCCGCACGCCCTTGGCCGCGGCGTCGGCGGCGACCCCCGGAACCGCCGAGGCGGGCACCGCAACCACGGCCAGGTCGACCTCACCGGGTACATCACGCAACGAAGCGCCTGCGCGCACGGCTACCACCTCGCCGGGAAACGACGCCATATTGCGTGCCAGCGTTTCGCCGAGCGTGCCCGCCCGATCCGACGCGCCCACCAGTGCCACCCGCCGCGGCGAGCATAATGCGGTCAGCAGGCGCATGGGGAGAAATCCCCGTCGCGAAAGCGCCGCTGTAACTCGTCCGCGGTGAACTCGGAACGCCGCACACCCATCGGGTCGACCGCACGAACCGCAGCCAGTTCCGCCGAACTCGGCGGGTGCAGCAGCCCGTGGGTCAGCTCGACCCGCAGATCGAAGCCGGTCGCCGCGCGCACTTGTTCGACGGTGACGTCCGGCCACAGCGCGCGCAGCCGGGCGTGACCGTCGGTGGCGAAATCGAACACGCCCAGCTCGGTGATCAACCACCGCGGCCCCCGACCGGTGTAGCCCAGCTCCACCCGTGTGCCCTCCGGGGTTCGGTGCCCGATATCGGTCAGGAAGTCCACCCGCGGCACCAGCGTTCGGCCCGCACGGTGCCGGGTGCTCCACAACGTCAGCTCACCGACGGTGGCCGACATGTTGCAGCCGCCGCCACCACCACCGAGCTTGACCTTCGGCCGGGTGGGATCGTGGCCGATGCCCGTCACATTGGTATTGCCATAGCCGTCGATCTGTCCACCGGACACGAACATGCGATCGATCGCGCCGCGGGACGCGGCATCGAAGAATTCCTCGAAACGCATCCGGTAGTCGGCATCACGATGCAATGCCAAATCGTTGCCGGTGGGCGGGATGAACACCGGGTCGGGATTGAGAGCATACGTCGCGCCCTCTACCAGGAGCATTCCCCTGGCGTGCGTCCGGCGCGCCACATGCATCGCCACCTGCGCGCATGGGCTGGCGAACCCATGAAAGACGACTTCGCCATCGCGGATGGTACGGGCCAATGCGACGACGAACCACTCGTCGATACTCCATCCGGAGTTCTCGTTCATCGGAACAACTCCTGCCACTCGGATACCGAATTCGACCAGGTGCTCAACCGCTCCGGTTGCACCGCATCGCGATATGCGGACTCCGGGACATGCACATATCGCTCCAGGTAGGCGGCGATCTCGGCCTCTCCGGCGCTGGCCGCCTCGAGGTATGCGGCCAGATGCGGCCGATCGTAGGCATAGCCGGGATAACACGAGGAGGGGTGCGCGCCGAAAGGCACCTCGACGACTGCCGCAACCAGGTGACCAGGGATAACGATGCCCGCTGCGGCCACCTCGTCCGGGCCGGCCAGCCGATCTACCGTAGCCACCACCGTGGTGCTGGCGGTCGCAAAATGCTCGTCCAGCACGTACGGCTGGTCGAAGTGTAGATTTCCGTGCCGGTCGCCGAGTGACGCGTGGATCAACGCGACATCCGGCCGCAACGGAGGAACCGCCACCAATTCCTCCCCGGTGAACGGGCACGTGACCCGGCTGTACTCGGGGTGCAATCGCGTCATACCGGTGCCCTTCACGCCGCGCACGGGCAGAAACGGCAACCCCATCGCGGCCGCGCGCAGCTGAGTCAGCACGGTTGCGCAACAGCTCTCCCGCGCCTCGATGAGGCCGTCGCGCGCCGCCCTGCGAAACGCTGGCGCCAACCCGAGATCCTGCTCGAAACCGACGTAGCTTTCCTCGCAGATTTTCACCGCGCCAGCAGCTATCAGCAGATCCACGTCGATGCTGTGCGCCGAACCGACGAGGTGCAGATCCCGGCGGTTCTGCCTGATCAGTTCGCGGACCAATGCCATCGGTAACCTCGCGCACAGCCCGCCGCCGAGCGCAATCTGTGCGCCGTCGGTGACGGAGGCGACGGCCTCGGCCAGCGATGCGCGCTTGTCTGCCGCGAGGTGGAAGCCGCTCACTGCGCCGTCATCCCGCCGTCGGCGCCGACGGCCGAGCCCGTCATAAAGGAGGACTCGTCGCTCGCCAGGAACAACGCGACGTTGGCGATCTCCGCCGGTGTGCCGAGCCTGCCGATCGGGTACTTCGCCACCGTTTTGGCCAGCCCGACCTCGAGGTCCCCGTCGCCGCGCGCCCGCAGCATCGGCTCCATCAGCGGGGTGTACACCGTGCCGGGACAAATGACGTTCACCCGCACGCCGGTCGCCGCCAGGTCCACCGCCATCGAGCGCGTCAGCGCGACCACCGCACCCTTGGCCGAACAGTACGCGGCGAAGTTCGGCACGCCGACCAGGGCGGCCACCGAGCCCTGGTTGACGATCGAACCGCCCTCCATATGCCGCAGTACCGCCCGCGAGCACAGAAATGTGCCCTTGACGTTGACATCGAAAGCCCGGTCCCAATCGCTCTCCTCGGCGACCGCGACCGAGCCCCGACTGTCCACGCCAGCGTTGTTGTACAGCACGTGCAGCGCACCGAACTCGGCCGCGGCTCGATCTACCGCGTCCTCCACCTGCGCGGCATCGGAGACGTTCACGGTCAGCGCCAGTGCGCGGCCACCCTGCTCGGCAATCAGCTCCGCAGTTTCGGTGGCCGCTTCCGCGCGCAGGTCGAGCACCCCGACCGCTGCGCCTTCCTCGGCGAACCGCAGTGCGGCCGCCCGGCCGATACCCGAGCCTGCGCCGGTGATCAGCGCAGTCTTACCCGCCAGTCTGCCATTCATGATGTCCTCGACCTTCCCTCGAAAAACCGGCCTGTTACCGGTCGTATGGTTGTGCTCTGCGTCCATTCGGGCGCGACTCCAGAAGTTCGGCTCACGTCGCCGCCGCTCCGCGCCATCGAACCGACTGCGCGGCCAGCAACAACGGGTCGTAGACCGGCGCGTAGGGCGGCGCGTAGGACAGGTCCAGTTCGGCGAGCTCGGACACCGTCATCTGGGCCTGCAGCGCCGCGGCAACCACATCGATGCGTTTCGCCGCGCCCTCCTGCCCCAACAGCTGCGCGCCGAGCAGCCGACCGCCCGGCTCGTGCACGAGCCGCACATGCAGCGGTGCCGAGCCGGGGTAGTACTTGGCCCTGCTGCGGCTGATCACGTCGGTTGCCGTGGCAGCAAACCCGGCGGCCTCGGCTTCGGTGAGGGTCAGCCCGGTGCGAGCCACCTCGAGATCGAAGACCTTGACCACGGCCGTACCCACGACACCGGGAAACCGTGCGTCGCCGCCCGCCGCGACCGCGCCTGCCACGCGCCCGGTCTTGTTGGCCGCTGGGCCCAGCGGCACGGACGCCGCAGCGCCCAGCACCCGGTGGTGCACGGCAGCGCAGTCGCCTGCCGCCCACACCGACGGCAGGCTGGTGCGCATCTGTTCGTCCACCTGCAGCGCGCCACCCGGGCCAACCGCTGCACCGGCGGCGGCCGCGAGGGATCCGGCCGGGCGCACGCCTGCACACACGACCACCACGTCCACGTCGCCCGCGGGCCCGGCAAGCAGCTCGGCGACATCGGTATCGAGCAGTAGCTCCACCCGTTCACGCACATGTTCCTCGACCATCGCCGCGATCGGCGGATCCACCGTCGGCAGCACCCGGTCCAGCCGATCGGCCACCGTCACCTGGCAGCCCCTGACCTGCAGCGCCTCCGCCATCTCCAACCCGATGTAGCCGGCACCCACCACCAGCGCGCGGCCCACGCTGCCCACGTCCAGCAGGGCGCGCAACCCGATAGCGTCCTCCAGTGTTCGCACCGTGTAGACCGGCCGGTTCGGCCTGGTCGGTAGCGCGGGCACATTCGGTGTGCCGCCTGCCGCGATCACCAGCGCGGAGTACTCCAGCCGCTCTGTCCGGCCGGCCTGACGGACGCCCAGCGTGCGTTGATCCGGATCGAGGTCCAGCGCTCTGGCATGCAGGCGCAGGTCCAGTCGGCGCCGCTGCCGGAAGAAATCCGGCGGATAGGAAATCAGGTCCTCTGGTTGCGCGATCAGCCCCGAAATGAAGTACGGCAGACCGCACATCCCGTAGCCGGCGTACCCGGTCGCCTCCAGCACGACGATCTCCAGATCAGGCGCCACGCGCCTGGCCGAGGACGCGGCTGACAATCCGGCGGCCCCGCCACCGATTACTACCAAGCGCTCGATCATGAGACGAAATCTATGGTCGAAACGCCGCGCAGCGATATGTCTCGATGAGCCAGCATCTCCGCTAAATATGGTCCGCCAGAGACATATCGCGGGTGAGGCTGTGGCAGCTGGACTGGTGTCTGCCGCGGCGTCTGACCAAGTCTCTTACGACAAGGGCGTTGCCACGGCGCCAGGAGTAAGCCGCGGTGAGGTTCTTTATCCGGCGGGGTAGTCATGCGGTCCGGATGTATCCGGATATGGGTACCCATCCGGGGTCTGGAGACCTGCCGTCGAAAGCCATCGGAACTACACAACCAATAGAGAACGGTGCAACACATGGATATCCGAGATCAGCATCCGAATCTTGCCGAGTGGGACGATTTGATCGAGCAGTGTTTAACCGATCCCGGCTCCGAGCCGCTACTCAACCTCGAAGGCGACGATAACCCGGTCTATGACGCGATCTTCGTAGGAGGCGGGGGCGGTGGCCGGTTCGGTGCCGCTTATATGCGGGCGATGGGCGGGCGGCCGCTGATCATCGACGCGTGGCCCTTCCTCGGCGGCTCGTGCCCACACCAGGCCTGCGTACCGCACCACCTGTTCTCCGAGGCGGCCGAGGAACTCGATCGAATGCGATGGCTGTCCGGCAAACTGTTCTACCCAAAATTCGACCCAACGCGAGCCGGAATTCTCGATCTGGTGAAGCTGTTCCTTACCGGCCGCAACAGCGCGCACGCATTCATGAATTGGCAGACGAAAGAACAGCTCGAAGTCGAATATGTGCTCAACGCACCGGCTACGATCGTCGACGCCAACACCGTCACCGCGGCCGGCCGCACATTTGTCGGGCGCAACCTGGTCCTCGGTATGGGTGCCCGCCCGGCGCTGCCCGATATTCCCGGTGTGGACCTGCACGGCGTCTACGATTTCGTCAGTCTGATCGAGGAATTGGACTACGAGCCGACCCGGTGCGTAATCATCGGCGGCAGCAAAGTGGCGATGGAGTACGGCTCGTTCTTCCAGGCGACCGGCTGCGAGACGACACTCGTGTCGCGTTCACCGTTGATGCGCACGAATGCGCTTCACCATGTGGACGAGGATCTGCGCACCTACGTGGTCGACGGTATGCGCAAGCGGGGCATGACCATCCTCGAGGAGGCGACGCCGGTCTCCATCAACGGCACGGACGGCGTCGTGCGCAGTGTGACAGTGCGGTTGTCCTCGGGAGAGCAGGTCGAACTGGAAACCGACTTCGTCTTCTTGGGCACCGGTGAGCGGCCGAACGTCGCGCAGGCACAACAGGCACTGGGCATCCAGGTGGGCTCGACCGGCCGGGTGGCGGTGGACAAGCGGATGCAAACCACCGTTCCCGGTGTGTACGCGGTCGGCGACATGATCGACGGTCCGATGGAAATGTTCAAAGCCCGCAAGTCCGGGGTCACCGCGGCGCGCAACATTATGGGTGAAGAGGTGGAATTCGATTTCGCCGAATACCCCGACTTCCTGCATACCACCTACGAGGTGAGCTGGGTCGGGCAGACCGAAGCCGAGGCACGCGCCACCCACGACGATGTGATCATCATCCAGATGCCGCCGTATGTGGAAGGACTCGACACCAACCACCTCCCACTGCCCTGCGCCGAGGGAACCATGCTCTACGCATTCACCAACCCTGAGCTATCCGGCTTCCAAAAGCTCGTCGTGGACGGCACCACCCGCAAAGTGCTGGGCGCGCACCACGTGGGATACGGCGCCAAGGACGCATTCCAGTATCTGGACTACCTCATCCACCGGGCGGAGGGGCTCACGATCGACGAATTGGGCTGGATGAATGAGCTGTTCCTCAACCCGGAGCACTTCGTGCAACTGTCCCGGCTGCGCGCAGGCAAGTCCAAGCTGGTTCACCTCTGAGTGAGGATCCGCCTCCGGCCCGCGCCCGGAACGGTTCGTCGGAGCGCGGCGGGGACTGTTCCCCACCACGCCCCGTGCACGAAGATGACATCGTGCCGCCAGAGTCCATCAGTCTCGCCGAATGTTGCCAGCGCGTCCTACGGGTCGGAGCCGAGGGGACGGACCGGGCGTTCGCCGAATTGACGAAGGCTGCCAGTCAACTGACTGGCGCTGCGGGTGCCAGCGTGGTCAGCTGGCAGCCCACCGGCCCGACGGTGGTGGCCGCCGTCGGGGCGACACCGAGCCTGTCCGGTAAGCGGATTCCGGAGGGCATCAGCCGGTCCGGTCGGCGGGCGGTGGCGTCACTGGTCGTGCAGGGGCGCGTCGATCTGGTCGTCTGGTGGGAGGCGGGCCCGCTCGGCTCGGCCGACCAGCCGACAGAGGCACAGCTGACCGATTATGCGGACGAGGGTAGACCGTAAACAACAAGGCAGGTATCGAACATGGCCGTTGACCGTGAAACCGAGCTTCTCGCGAGGCTGGGCCTCGAATAGCGACTGTCCGGGAAACTGAGCAAGCTCACCGGGACTGGGGTGCGCTGTATTATGGCTACCCGTTCGACGCCGAGGGTGCGCTGCTGACCGATGAGATCATCCGATCCCGCACCGGCACACCAGATCCCGCGCTGCGTGTCGTGTCGGCGTCGCCCCGTCGGGCGGCGCCCGCAACCCCGCTGGCATCGTCGCGGGCGACCTCGACGACACCGGCCGGTTCTGCTAGACCCGTTCGCGCCCCGCCCCGTATGCCGTCGGAGGCGTAGTCATGGGAAGCGTGCCTGCGCGCGCATGGGGTCGGCGCGAATCGCATCGTGTTCTACGCCAACTACAGCGGGGACAGGGCCAGCATGCTGATCAAACACGCATGAGTCGCGCTGCGCGCCGAGGGCGCGACCAGTTCGGATGCGTTGTGCCCGTATATCAAAGCCCTGCACTGTCAATGGCCAAGTTTCTCATGGCCACGGACACGCGCTCGCGCCGATCGAAAGCGCTGCGCACTGAGCCGATCGCCCACACCGTCACCAAGGGCGGGCCTGGTTCAGGCCCGCACCCGACGCTGCGGGACCTGCGCACCACAGTGCACGATGTGGGAGCCGGGGCTCGACCTGGTCGTGCGCACTGGACGCCGCAGCGCATTTGGCGTGGCAGCTGCTGCCGCCGATCGCCTCGGGAGCGGTGACGAATTCGATCGCCCGGCGTCAACGCGATGCGACCACGACCAGTCGAGGCGTCGCGGCGCATCGCCATTGAGGCGGCGCGGAGCAACTGTGAACTTGTTCCACGCCATGTCGATTGAGGGATCGGCACGGCTCAGCGGTTCTGCACGAGTCTCAATGCTGGCCGTTCGATTCGGACGGGCTCGGCGACCTGGTCGCTCACGGCGGAAACACTGTGCAACTCTGCTCGATTCATGATCGAGCAGCAGCAGTCGCCGGAGGTCGCAAGCAAGATTCTAGCCGCGCCGAACCGATCAATACCTACGTCGCCAAGAACGGCAAAAAGTCCTATTCGTTTCAGGTCGATGTCGGCGTGCGGCCGGACGGGACGCGCATCCGGCAGCAGTTCACCTACGACACCTTGAAGATGGCCCGCAGCGAATACCGCCGGATCAGCGCCGCCGTGGCCGCCGGAACCTTCGTCGGCCGGATCGACCTCACCGTAAAACAAGTGTGTGCCAAGTGGTTGAAGTCCCGCCCGGACATCCGAGCGAACACGCAGCGGAACTACCGCGATTCGCTGAAGTACGTCACCCGCGACCTCGGCGCGATGAAGGTTCAGGCGCTGCGGCAGGCGCATGTGGACGAGTGGGTGTCCACGATGCTGGAAGCCGGGCCGATGAACGGCAAGCCTCTGGCACCGGCCACGGTGCGCCTGGCTCTGGTGATGCTCCAACAGGTCACCGAGTACGCCACCCGGCAAGGTCTGATCGCCCGCGATCCGGCCGAATACGTCCAGGCACCCCGGCAGCGGCCCACCAAGGTCGCCGCCTCAGACGTGTGGACCAAGGAACAGGTGCAGACCTTCGCCGCCAAGGCCAGCGCACACCGCTTGCACGCCGTCTACCTCATGTCCTGCTACGGGCTGCGCCGCTCGGAGGTATGCGGGCTGCGCTGGACCGACATCGACCTGACACGCGGCACGCTCAGCGTCGAGCAAAGCCATGTAGAGGTGGAAGGCAAGGACCACGCGGTGGACGAACCCAAGACCGAGCGCTCACGCCGGACTCTGCCGATGCTCGATGACGTGGCAACGACGTTGCGGGAGTTGAAGACTCGCCAGAAGCTGGAACGGCTCGCGCTCGGCCGGTCCTGGGACGAAACCACGCATGTGTGCTCGGACGAGACCGGCAAGGCCGTCCTGCCCCGGACCTACACCGGATGGTTCCACCGCATTCGGATCGCAGCCGAGCTCCCCCGGATCACCTTGCGGAACCTGCGGCACACCTCGGTGTCCGTCATGCTTCACGCGGGAATCCCAGCCTCCACCGTCGCCGCGTGGCACGGGCACGATGTTCGCATGACCACGGCCGTCTACAACCGGGTCTATGACGAAGGTCTGACCGCAGCCGCCTCGGCCATGTTCGGCGGCACCGAAAAGACCGTCTAAGACGGGCCGTTAAGGGGGTTCCCCCTACCGTTGGCAAAGAACTTGGCAAGATGGTTGAAACACAAAAGCCAGGACCGATGTCTATAACCGGCCCTGACCTGCATAAATACTGTGGAGCTAAGGGGACTCGAACCCCTGACCCCCACACGGGGATTCAAGGACGCGCGAGACATCTCAGCAGTTCCCAAAACAGCCTGTCACCTGCAATGATGGCAATCATAAACGGCCCACAGTAACCCAAAGAATCCCAGCGTCTTTCATACGAACCGTGGGGGAAACCCTGGGGAACGTCGAATCTGTGTGCCATAGGCAGCGGCAAGTGCGTGAGTGGCGGCTCGCGTAGCCTCAGCCTTCGCGGGCCGGACTTCACCAAGCGGCCTCGGCGCCAGCCGGACCCGCACGTTGCCAGTCGTAGGACCACCGACAGCAGGTGATCCGCTGAGAGAACATGTTCCAGATCCGCTATGCGGACCGATCATGGCGACGGCAGCAGAACGACCGGTAATGCCGATTTCCGGGCATTCGGGAACCCTGCTGCTACCGGCGTGGTCGACCGGACACACGTCCAAACCGGTCTACAGCTGCACTTTTCGCGCCAAACCGCCGAAAATCCGTGCTTCGATCCGGAAATGCAGCGGGCGGCCGGAGGCTACCTCGAGGGGACATGGTTGCATCGCCCAAGCCGATGCGGGTCAGGTCCGCGCTGCCGGGGGTTCATAAGCGGTTGTTCGCGCGTCGGCTGTGGTGCAGGATTCGAGATCGACAGGGAGGCAGGAGGATTCTCCATGGACGAGCAACTCGTATTTACCGATACTCCGTTCGGAGCACTTCTGCAGCTGCTGGCACTGGCTCTGCAACGCTCGGCTGGTGATAGGCCAGCTGTGCTCGTTGAGGAGAGTCCAGACGCAGACAGCCGCTCGCCAGACTGGGGACCTGGCACGATCTACACCGCTGGTGAGAATCTCTCAGCGATGCTGTCGGCACTGCTGGAAACACATCCCGGCGTCGTATGGATTCCTCTGTGGGAGCGCGACGACGCCGAGTGGCGCCGGCCACACTACGACCAGCACCTGCAGGAGCTCCGGCCATATTCGCGTGATTCGGGCCTAGCAGTCCTCTTGCCTGCGGAGGAACTCAGCTCCCGGTCGGCGGTGACGATGCGGCAGAACATGTATGCACACTGGGACGTGGCTGCGGTAATCGAGGCCACAGGTGGTCACCCCCTTGAGCATCCCCGCATGCGAGTCGCAGCTATCGTGCTCCGGGCCAAGGCTGATCCTGCGCCCCCTGTCAGGATGTTCCGCGTTCCGACAGACGCCGACGCCGACGCTGTCAGATCCGACTTCGCGCATCTGGTCAAGCAAGGCGGAGGCCGCAGCAAGTTCGGATACGTTTTGCGCGAGAGACCAGACGCGGACATCGGGCTCAACTTCGACGCTCACGACCCCGCTATCGAGCAGCAGCGCGCAAGCCTGTCAGGGTTCGGCGGTGTGGTTCGCCTGGGCGACCTGTACGAATTCCCGCCCACGATCCGTTCGTCGCAGCTGAAAACAGAAATGAAATGTGCACCCGATGCCGCGGGTGCGGCGCGGGTTCTGCGGGGCCGGGACGTCCGCCGCGATGGGACCCTGGCAGCACCGAGCAAGCACACGCAGTGGGCCTGCATACCCGAACAGTTCCACCTTGCGGTAGATGACGTACTGGTGCAACGCACCTACCGTCGCAACGATTCCGGCGGTCTGGTGCTAGCCACCGTTCGCCCGGAGGACCTTCCCGCCGTGGTTACGTACCCCCTGCTGGTGATGAGACCGCGTGACCAGCAGGCGACGCGAGACAGAGATTTCGCCCTGCGGTTCCTCCGAACTCCTGTTGCTCTGACGCTGCTCAACGCCGCGCTGAGCAGTGCCCACGACATGGTGCATATTCGGGCGGCGCCGTTGGCGGAGATGGTTGTACCGCGGCCGGATCAGGATTTGGCCGACGCGTTGGATGGTCTGGACGCAGCGAAGGAGCGCCTTCAACGATGGCAGGCGCAGGCCGATGAGATCCTCACCTCGGTGTTCCGCAGCGACACGCCGTCGGAAGCTCGGCGACGCGTCATAGAGTCCGGCCGTACCCTGCGGTTACGTGTCGAGGCTGCCTCGTTGTTGGACGACCTCGGCCACACGGTGCGGACGCGTTTCCCGTACCCGGTCGCCGCACGCTGGCGCACCGCCGAGGTACTGCAGAGCACGGCACCAACCAGGGAAGCCTACGCAGCAATTCTGGACGCGACCGAAATCCTGCTGTGCTACAGCGCGCTGGTGACGTTGGCGTTGACCCGCCAGGAGGGTATCGAACTCGGCTCCGCCGGCGAGCTCCGGGCGAAACTTCGCACCGGCCGCACGGGGCCAGGTCTGGGTGAATGGACCGCAGTCCTGACCGAGGCCGCCACCAGTAAGCGGCTCCGATCCATGACGCCGTCACATCCGCTCGGTGATCTGCGTGGCTTGCTCGCCAACGCCGCAGTCAATGGTGCACGGCAACGGCTCTCCGACCGACGCAACGATCAAGCACACATGCGTCACCCCGACGCAACCGATTTGCCCGACGCGGTGCGAGATGCCGCCAATGACTTGAGAGTCCTCCTCGACGCCGCCCGATTCCTGACCGACTGGCCACTTGTGCAGGTAGCAGCGGTGCGGCGCGATTCGCTGACTCGGCGTTCCTACATCGAGTACCGCGAGCTGATGGGTGACCACCCAGTGGTACCGGTCAGCTCGTCCGAACATACGGACAACGAGTTGGAAGTCGACAGTCTCTACCTGCGCGGTCCCGAACAGCGGCTGCATCTTCTCCGGCCATACCTGATCGGCAGGGATTGTCCGGAGTGCCGGAACTGGTCGACGTTCCATGTCGACAGGGCGCCGCAGGGTGCGGTGGTCCTCAAGAGCCTCGAGCATGGTCATACGACGGTAGATCCAACGCTCAGCGACGTTCTCCAGGTCGTCGGTCTGCTTTAGTCACCGTCCAGGCATGAGAGTCCCTGCTACACGGTGGTGGGACCCACTACCCGCCGGACTGTGGTGCCAGGCCCTGTAATGCCGCGTTCCGCGCGTTCGTCCGCATCTGCCGATGACAGCGCGTACGAACACGACGCGGGAACCACACCGCCCTTCGATTCGGCTTTCGTGAGCGTGGGGCAGAACTCGACCGGACCACGGGGCATCGCGGTGAGTGCCGATCAAGTCGAAACGCCCGAATCGCGAGCGCAGCGAAGCGGCGGGAGGCAGCAACCCGGGCGTTTGTCGATGTGGCGTGCAGGCCGCCGTTGGCCATCAGCATGAGGATGAGGTCGTCCAGGACGAAGTCGGGCCGCAGGTGGCCGGTGTCCTTGGCACGGCGAGCGAGCGAGGTGAGCGCGTGTTCGCGCCCCGCGGCGAGATCCATGGCGTGAGGGAAGGTCGAGGTGAACGCCGTAGTGAAGCCCCGGTTTCGTGCGTGCAGCTCACAGAGCTTCTCGATCACGAGGCACAAGCCGTGCCATGGATCCGGGTCGGCGAGCCCCTCCTCGACAATGGCGTGGCACGCGTACATCTGCTCTGTGAAGGCCTCAGTGGCCAGCGCCTGTTTGGTGGGGAAGCGGCGGTACAGGGTGGCGGGGCCGACCCCGGCGCGCCGGGCTATCTCGCGCATCGGCACGTCCAGGCCTTCGGCGGCGAACACTGCTCGTGCCGCGTCGAGGATGCGCTCGCGGTTGTCCAGCGCGTCCGTACGTAGCGTCTGATGCAAACGGTCGACCACTCTCCCACTTTAGCTAAACGGACGCCGACGTCCGCTAGCGTCCCAAGCAACCAGGAGTCGCTTAGCGGCGGTTTTGATTTAGCTCACGAAGAGGGACAACAGTGAAGGCAGTCGCGATCAAGGAGTTCGGGGGTCCCGAGGGGCTGGCAGTCATCGACATCCCTGGCCCGGTTCCCGCTCAGGGACAGGTGTTGATCGCCAGTGAGGCGATCGGCGTCGCAGGCGTCGACGTCATGATCCGAAGCGGTGCTCTCGCTGCCTACGGCTTCCGGGAGGGTCATGTCCCCGGCGGCGAAGTGGCGGGGACGGTGACCGCGGTGGGCGATGGCGTCGACCCCGCATGGGTCGGGCAGCGCGTGTGGGCGTTCACCGGTACGGGCGGCGGCTACGTCGAGCAGGCGATTGCGCCGATCGGAGAGGTCTTGTCCCTCCCGGCGAGCCTTTCGGCTGTCGACGCCGTGACGCTCGGGAGCTCCGGGGTCGTGGCCCACTTCGGTCTCTCCCACGCTCACTTCTCTTCGGGCGAGGCCGTGCTGGTGCGCGGCGCGGCTGGCAGCATCGGGATCATGACCGTCCAGCTCGCGGCTCGCGGTGGTGCCAGCGCCGTGGCAGTCACCACCTCCTCCCCTGAGCGTGGCCGTCAACTGCGCGACCTCGGTGCGACCCACGTGCTGGACCGCTCCGGAGAAGGAGGGCCGGACGATCCCCCGGGCTACGACGTAATCATCGACGTCGTAAGCGGTGAAGACATGCCTTCGTTCTTCGACAGGCTCAACGCTAACGGTCGACTCGTGGTTGTCGGCGCAGTCGGGGGCCAGCCGCCGGCCGACTTCGGCACGAGGTTGATGGCCGCATTCCAGAAGTCCATGTCCTTCGCCACCTTCAGCGCCGCGACGGTAGCGGAGCCCGCTCGACGTGCCGTGAGGATGGAGCAGTTCGCTGCCGCGGGTCGTGGCGAGCTCCAGACGGTGGTGCACGAGGTGCTGCCGCTCGAGCACGCCGTGCTGGCGCACCAGAAGATGGACGCTGGCGAGGTCTTCGGGAGGATCGTGCTGATCCCGTAGTCACCTGATCACGGCAGGTGACGATTTGGCTCGCGCAGCACGACGTCCCGGGTCTGTCGTCCAAGCCCACTCATCTGCCGCGACCCGAGCGAATTCGGCTGGTGTTCTGGGCATCGTGGAGCATGGGTACTTCATCGGATATCGACGTCACCTTCGCCGGTGACGATCTCGTACTGCGGCTGGCCTCCGCGGCCTACCTTGCCCGGTTTACCGGCAGCTCCCGTATCCACTGCGGATCTGATCTGCGCCTGTACTTCACCTGGTGCACCGAACGTCATCTCCTACCGCTGTTAGCGGTGCGCGCCGAGATCGAACGGTACGTGCGGTGGATGCAGGAGACCCGCCGATTCAAGCCTTCTACCGTTGCCCGCCGTACCGCAGTAGTGACCGGGTTCTATCGCACCTGCGTCATCGACGGCGTCATGGACCACTCGCCGGCCGAGTACGTCCGCCGACCCCGAGTGCCGAACGAGTCACCAACACTCGGACTTTCGCACCTACAGTTCGAAGCACTGCTCACCGCGGCGCGAGATTCCGCCAACCGGTTCGACTTCGCGCTCGTAGCAATGCTCGGACTGCTCGGGTTGCGGATCTTCGAGACCTGCAAGTCCGACGCCGAGGACATCGGCGAGGAACACGGCCACCGCGTCCTACGCGTAGTCGGCAAGGGCTCAAAGCTTGCCCTGATTCCTTTGCCGCCAGCGGTCGGGCGAGCAATCGACCGCGCCACCGGCGACCGCGACCACGGACCGATCCTGCTCAACCGTCGAGGATGGCGCATGGATCGGCATTGCGCCACAAGACGACTGCGCCGCCTGGCCCAGGATTCGGCGATGCGGCTACCCCGCATGCACCCGCACATGCTGCGCCACACCTTCGTCACCACCATGCTCGACGCCGGAGTCGACCTACGAGACGTCCAGTTCGCAGCACGCCACGCTGACCCCCGCACCACCATGCGCTACGACCGCGCCCGCACCAACCTCGACCGACACCCCAACTACATCCTCGCCGCCTACATGGCGTCGGGCACATAACAGCTCAACACACGCGACGTGGAGAACGTAGTCGCAGTCAGCGACCGCGTCCGCCCACCCGTCGTCGCTGTGCAGGTCGGCACGGACGACGGTCAGAAGCGCGTCATCGAATTCGGTCGCGGCGTGCAACTGTGCCCGCAGCGTGGGTTCACGTCCCAGGTCGCGGACCGTGGTGCGCACGTCGTGACCGGCTTGCAGCAGCGCGAGCACGCACCAGCTCCCGATGAATCCGGATCCGCCGGTGACCAGAACGGTTGTCATGGGTGTCTCCTCAGCACGCTTCCTGATTTCCGGTCGAGCGCTCACGCGAGGCCGTGGCCGATGAGGCTTTCGGCGCATTCGACGGCGGCCTGCTCGGCGGGGCGCGGGGCCCAGCCGAGGATCTGTTGTGCTTTCTGTGTCGTGTGCCTGTTGCGGCGGCCGAGTGAGATGGTGATCGCCTTCAGCGACGGGGCGAACAGCGACGTCAGTCGGACGAGGACATTCGGCAGTTCCCGCGCGGAGACCTTCGCTGCCTTGTCGCCGGAGGGCGGCCTCGAGGGCGTGGGCGATGTCGGCCATCCAGATGAACGGCCCGGTGCCGAGGAACCGTTGGCCTGCCGCGTCGGGTGAGGTCATGGCGCGGATGTGGAGGTCGACGAGGTCGCGGACGTCGACGACCTCCAGACCGATCTTGGGGGCGCCGCGCATCTGTCCACGGAGCATCCGCTGGATGATCGACGCCGTGCCGACGTTCTCCGGTGTGAGAATGGGGCCGAGCACTGCACCGGGCAGCACCGAGGAAAGTTCGGTCAGGCCGTCGTAATCGGCCATGAAGTCCCATGCTGCCTTCTCCGCGATCGTCTTGGAGCGTCGGTAAGCCGGCAGGGACGGGTCGTCGACGGTCCATAGTGTCTCGTCTGTGACACCCTCAGCCGTGTAGGGTCGCCGCGCGCAGCACGCGGAGCGCACCGTCGCGAGCGGGAACGATCAGCGCGTCGGCGTCCTTGTCGCCTCCATCGCCCAGCGGTGACGCGACGTGCAGGACGAAGTCGATACCGGCCATCGCCGCATCCCACCCGTCGTCTTTCGTCAGGTCGGCGTAGGCGAAGCTCAACCGCTCACCCGGATCGACCTCGGTGGATACCGCATCGATCACCGCCTGCTCCCGGGACGGGGAGCGAACGGTCGTGCGCACGTCGTAGCCGCGCTGGAGAAGGGCGACGATCGCCCACCCGCCGACATAACCGGTGCCCCCGGTGACCAGAACCTGCGCCATATCGTTTCCCGCTCTCTTCTCTATGTTGGACGGGTGTGTTGGATGAGCTGGCCCGCGCCGACCCACCCGGGATCTACCGGCCGACGGCGACCGGCTGGCGGTGGACCGCCTGTCGGACGCCGATGAGCCCGCTGCCGAGGAGAACGTGGCCGGTCAAAATCGGGTAGATCACGGCGCGTTCGAACATGCCGATGTTCCACGCCCAGCCGGTGAACACGTCGGCGATGAAGACCGGGAACGCGACCAAGCCGACGATGCCCAGCACGATGCTGACGATGCTGCGGCCAGGGCTTATACCGATTCGGGCGCCATTGGCGCCGACGATGATCGCCATGAGGTTTCCGGCAAGCATGACACCTTGCGCACCAGAGGTGTGGAATGCGATCAGGCCGTTCGCGACGTTCGCGCTGGATCCCTGGGATCCCCACGAGGGACACGCCGACACCGGACAAGATCGCCACTACGACGATCGCGATCGGCCGCGGGCCCTTGCGCAGATCGAAGGTGAGTAGCACGCCGACGATGAGCAGGATGCCGTAGAGGACCCAGCCGGTGTCCATGACGGCCCCCAGCGGGGAGTTCCCGACCTGCCCGAACGCGACTTGGCTTGGGCCGGTCAGACCCAGATGGCTGACCCAGTTGTACAACGGCGAGTAGTGCGGGTGCTGCCAGGCCGCCGCCGTGATGAGCTCCGCCACCCACGACACCCCGCGGGCCGATGAAGATCAGGATCGCTCCGACGCGGGCAGCGGGGCCAGAGCGAACAATCGGCCTCACGTCAGGGCCATTCCCGGGACACGGGCGCGGATCGCGTCCATGGTCGCCTCGTCCGAGACGCCCTGCCAGTCATACCGTGGCGTGTAGGGGGCGGTGAGGGCGCGTACGTCCTCGTCGGTGAGTTCGACGTCCAATGATGCGATCGCGTCGTCGATCTGCTTAATCGAACCGGCGCCAACCAGCGGGGCGGTGACGACCGGCTGGCGATGAAGCCAGGCCAGGGCGATGGACGCGCGGCTCACGCCGTGGATGGCCGCGACTCGGCCGACCGCATCGATGATGGCGCGGTTGGACGTCTTTTGCTCGGGCGAGTAGAGCACGTCGGCGTAGGCGCCGTCTGTATCGGAGCGGGCGGTGGATTTCGCGTCATCCCAGCCGCGGGCCAGACGGCCGCGAGCGAGCGGGCTCCAGATAATGGTGCCGACGCCCTCGTCGAGGCACAGCGGGATCATCTCGCGTTCCTCTTCGCGGGCGAGCAGGTTGTAGTGGTCCTGCATGGACACGAACCGGGCCCAGCCGTTCTGCTTCTGCAGGTGCAGGGCCTTGGCGAACTCCCAGGCGAACATCGACGACGCGCCGAGGTAGCGGACCTTGCCGGCCTTGACCAGATCGTGCAGCGCTTCGAGGGTTTCCTCCAGCGGGGTCGCGTGGTCGTTGCGGTGCACCTGGTAGAGGTCGATGTAGTCGGTGCCGAGCCGCTGCAGCGAGTGGTCGACCTCGGTCATGATCGCCTTGCGCGACAGTCCCCTGCCGTTCGGCCCGGGGCGCATCGGGTGGCGCAGCTTGGTGGCGATCACCACGTCGTCGCGGTTCGCGAAGTCGCGCAGCGCACGCCCGAGGATCTCCTCGCTGGACCCGTTCGAATACATGTTCGCGGTGTCGAAGAAGTTGATGCCTGCGTCCAGGGCGTGCTTGATCAGTGGACGGGCGTCTTCTTCGCCCAGGGACCAGACGGGGTGGCCGCGGTCCGGTTCGCCGTAGGTCATCGCGCCGATCGCGATGGGCGAGACGTCCAGTCCGGTGGTGCCAAGCTTCACATAACGCATGAGTGTCTCCTGTAAGTCGGAACTCGCGGACGATCCTCCGCAAGTTCAAACTAGCGGAGGATTGTCCGCGAGTCAATTGGAGGGCATCATCGAGGCATGACCGACGAGACGCCGAGCACCTACGGCACGCAGCGCAAGGCCGCCGCGCGCAACCGGGTCGCGATCATCGAGGCCGCCCATGCGCTGTTCGCGGACAACCCGCTCGTGCCACTGAGCGAGATCGCCAAGCGCGCCGGCGTCGGCGCAGGGACGCTCTACCGCCATTTCCCGACCCGTGAGGACCTGATCCTCGCGGCCTACCAGCACGACATCGAACGCCTGACCATCACTGCCGACGAGGTACTGGCGCGTCACTCATCGGCCAAGGCCGCGTTCGTCGAGTGGTTCGAAATCCTGTCGGCCTACATTCGCATCAAGCACGGCCTCGGTGACGCTTTACACAGCGCTGCGGCCCAGGACGTGATCAGCGCGTCCTGGGCGCCGACCACCGCCGCGGTAGCGAAGCTGGTCGATGCCTGCGTGGCCGAGGGCACCATCGCCGCCGGGCACGACCCCGCCGACATCATCATGCTGATGAGCTTTTTGTGGCGCGTCGCGAACAACGACGACGGAGCGGCCCAGGGCAGACGCCTTATCGCTGCCGTTTTCTCGGGCCTACAGACCGCACCCCAGCCGACCTGAGCGCTCGCCGCAACAGCTCTCGCCCTACCGAAGAGCTGAAACGCCTTGCCGCCCCATACAGTCCGCATCCAGCACCGGCCTATTACCGAACTCGTAGGTAGCCCGCGCCTGGCTATACCTCGGACAAATAATCGCTCATGCCGCGGTGCGGGCGTTCGCACCGTCGCAACCGTTGATCAGAGCCGATCCCACGAATATCCGCTTCTGCCGATTACCGTGCATCAGTTGCGGAACGTCCACTGCTGGTAGGCGGACAGTAGTGAGGGCGGGCCAACGGGCCCGCCCTCACAGCTTCGAAACAACACCTAGCCGATCTGTAGGACGAGTTTGCCGCGTGCCTGTCCGGACTGGCTCACCTCCGCAGCCGTGAGCCAGTCCTCCAATGGGAGGGTGCGGGCCACCGGTACCGAGAAGCGATCCTCGGACGCCAGTTGGGCGTATTTGCCGAGTACGTCGTGGCGCAGTGCGGCGGCAGCGGTGTCGGCGTCGCCGAAGGCGGTTCGCACGCCCAGTTCAGCGGCCGCGGCGAAGTCGCTGAGTGTCAATACATGTTCCGGTGCCTCGACGGTGCGCACGAGGCCCGGCAGCGCATTGCTGACCGGTGCCGTGTCGAGAGCGAGGTCGACCGGTCCGCCCGCCAGTGCCCGCACTCGCTCGGTCATGCCGTCGCCGTAGCTGGTGACTTCGGCACCGGCGGCGCGCAGGGCAGCTGCGTACGTCTCGCCGGCGGTGGCGATGACCCGAGCACCGTGCTCGATCGCGATCTGCACCGCCGCGTACCCGACGGTGGTACCGGCGCCGTTCACGAGCACTGTTGTGCCGTCGCGGACGCCGAGCATGTCCAGACCTCGATAGGCCGTCTCGACCGCCATCGGCAGCGCGGCGGCGTGGACCGGGTCGAGCCCCGGCGGGCGCGGAAACCAGATGTCTAGCAGAGCCTGCTCGGAGGCGCCGGCGGTCGGTCCTGCGAAGGACACCGGGCCGAACACCGGATCACCGATCTCGACGCCGGTCACCCCGTCGCCGACGGCGTCGACCGTACCGGACACCTCAAGCCCGATACCGCGTGGCAGGTCACCGGCGAAGAGTCCGCCGCACAGCGCCCAGTCCGCCGGGTTGAGCCCGCACGTCTGGACCGTGGCGCGGATCTGGCCCGGTCCGGGTGTGGGAGGTTCGGCGTCTTCGAGTCGCAGAACGTCGAGCGGTGCGCCGTACTCGTGGAAGCGAAGGGTGCGCATGAGGTCTCCTCGTGAGATAGCGACAGCAGATGCTGTCGTCACTTACTCTAGCAGAGTGACGACAGCATCTGCTGTCGCTATGCTGACAGAATGGCACGGTGGGAAGGCAACGCTCGCGGTCGGCTCGAACGAGCGGCGCTGGAGCTGTTCAGCGAGCAGGGCTACGACCGCACGACGATCGCGCAGATCGCGCAGATCGCGAACCTCACCGAGCGGTCGTTCTACCGATGGTTCGCCGACAAGCGTGAAGTGCTGTTCGGCGGCGGCGAAGATCTCGAGCAGCAGCTCGTCTCCGCGATCCACGCCGCTCCTGCGGACACCGGCCCGCTGCCCACGCTGCTGGCCGCGTTCGCCACCGCGCCCCAGGTGTTCCGTCCACGCGAGTTCCTGCGGGAGCGCTCCGCGGTCATCGCGGCCAATCCGCAGTTACGGGAGCGCGAGCTGATCAAGCTGGCGTCGATATCCGAGGCGCTCACAGCCGCCCTGGTGCAGCGCGGCTGCGACCGACAAACGGCGCGGCTGGCCACCGATGTCGGCATGGCCGTGTTCCGCCTGACCGCCGAACGGTGCATGGCCGACGAGCAGGCCGATTTCGCCCAGATGCTGTCGAGAAGCGCGGCAGACCTGCTCGCCGTCACCGCGGACAGCATCCCGAACGTCTCCAGACCTTCGGCAGCCGGCAAATCGTGACCGAGCGTTCCGCGCTGGACAGCACCGGAAACGCCTGATTACGCCTGACTGCGAAGATCCGCTCATGCCGCGTAGCGCGCGTTCGCTGGCGATGCGCGCTCATGCCGATGTCCGTACACTCGCGGAGATGACAGGCCACACGGATCCGTGATGCAGTGGGCAAATGACGAGCGAGACACCGCAGGTTTGCTCAAAGATAAATCTGTCCACGACATTCGACGCACCTTCTATCAATCGACGATGTCATTCTGCCGCACAACATGATTCGACATCCGCAACCGTGCACTTGCGTGCACCCACCCGGCTCGGCCGCACAGACCAATCGCTCGTGGACGTTCGTCAGTCCGTGGCGTCCTCAATCAGCCCGTATGGCGGTACTGCGTAGCTACGGGAGTAGCGGACCACGACGTCGTCCGCAACCAAGTCCGGCGGGCTGTTGTCCACCACAACCAACTGTGCACCCGCGCCCGGCCCTGCGAGCCACTCTTTGACATGGCGGTAGAAGTTTTCCACCAGACGTGTGTCAGCGAAATCGGGATCGTCCGGATGTGCACCATGGCCGAGGTTCTTTTGCGGACTGTCGATAATCAGCAGGCCAGGCGCCCGAGCGCCCGTTTCGTACGCCACTTCCCACAGGGACAAGTACCAGGCCAGGCTTATCAAAACCAGGCCACCACTGCTAGCCGCCGTGTACGGAAGACCTCGAACCGAGGGAGTCAGTCGATCATCGAGCCTAGGATCGCTGAGTTTCGGGTAGCCGATCGCCGAAAGCACTTCACCGAATCGAGCCGAGAGCTGGCGCACGACGGCAGCGCGGTCCGGGCGCGTGACAGTCGCGGACCGTTCCGCTCTCAGACGCGCAGCTTGCCCCGCAAGCCGATCTGCTACTTCTTCGGCTTGACGAACCCGCTCCCATAGGCGCAGCCCGGCCGCCGTTTGTTGTTCTAGCAGAAGGGCTTGAGCATGTCGGCGGGCAAGATCATCGCGAACTGCCAGGTAAGGGGCCGGTGTACTCACTATTCTGTCGACTGCGGCCGATGCCGCCTCTGCTGCTCGATTTGCTGCGTCACGCGCTGCTCGAAGCGCGGACAAATCTTGGTCCAATCGATTCCAGTAGTCGTTCAGTTCCGCCAGCCGACGAGTTGTGGCCTTGAGCTCTGCGGCGAGTACCACCGTTGCACCCGAGTTCCCTCCACTGATGCCGTTGCCGGTTTCCGTGTCCCCCAGTGATCCACGATCCGATTGCTGGACTGCTTGTGCCCTTTCTTCGCTCGGCAAGTTGTGCTCGCAGAGGCTGCATGCCTCATTGACAATGACTGGACTTGCGTCCAAGGTCGACAAACATGCAGGACATACGCTGACCTGCAAAGGGTCGAACAGTAACTCCGCCTCTTTGAGAAAGGTCAGCTTCTTCTTGTCGTCTGCGTACTGGCCTCGAAGCGCGGCCAACCGCTCCAGCAGGCTCTCTCGGCCCCGGACGCGAACTGCTGCATCGCGGGCCTCGGACTGCGATGCCGCTAATGCCTGACGAAGCTCAGTGATGCCTGCCCCACGCACCGTGTGGTCATGATCAAGCTGAGCGAGTTGGGCACTGATCGCTTGTGCTTCCTGTTTAGCGCGCTCATGATCGGTTTCGAGTACAAGTGGCCCTACCGGATGCTCGCCTTTGACAATGACGCGAAGAGCTTTCGCGGCCCGGTCGGCTTCACGTGCTGCATCAGTTGCCGTCTTCAGCCGCACCGCAAGATCATTACCTTCGGCGTCGTGCACATCGAACATCACGTCGATTGTCTGCAGAAGCTTTTGGCGCACAATGTAGTTCGAGTGTTCGAAAAGTAGGTTCTTGTTGTCAAGGCGCTCATTAGGTAGCCACATAATACGAAAGAGATCGCGGATGCTCAGCATCTGAGTGGCCGATTCTAGCTGCGTAGGCGCCGTCGGAAGTTCCACGTTGTCCAAACCACACGCAGCCAAGAGAAACTGGGATAACCCAGTCGGCTCCGACGTGGGTTCGATCGAAAGGCGTAGTTCGGTCGAACCAGGCAGATCGTCCAGCGCAGCATCCCACACCGAGGCAAACTTCGATCCGGGACCAGTTGCAGCCCGTTCGATGGTTACCGGTCGACCCGCGAGTTTAGTTTCCAACAATGCCGCGCGCACAGCTGCGAGCACCTCGGGATGTTGTGGATGCTCAGTATCCCCCAGGCAATACCGAACGAAATCTATGACGGATGTCTTACCCGTCTGACTGGGGCCAGCGATAACCGACAACGGGCGCCACGAGACGTCGGCACTGTCTCGGAAATCCACCCGGTAGGACCGACGCGTCGCTGCAAGGCCACCAAGCCGCAACTCGGCCAGACGGATACCCCGAATCACATCACTGGCGGCCACGATGACTCCCTCGGTTCTGTGTGGTGCGGGGCGTTGTTTCCGAGACATCGTCGAATAGGTCGATCAACAACCACGACCGACCCAACCAATTCTCTGCGTTCTGCGTCAACTGCCGGTCTGACAGTCGTTTCAACCGTCGCAGCACCACGGCAGCAGCCTCCCGGTACGCCTGCGCATAAATGGAGGTCAATCCGGCAGCCAGCTCACGACCCGATGCAGTAAGCCCGTAGCCTTGGTTGTCAATGCGGACCAGGCCGTACGCAACCAACCGCGCCAGGTCGTGTTGGAGCCGGCGCCGCCGACTGACGAATCGCTGGCCTGTCGAAGCGTACGACAGTTGGTGGTCGCTAAATCCCGCTAATCTCAGCACCAGGCGATCAGCGGCATCGCGTTCGTCTGCACCGGCAGTGACGACGAACGGATTCGCTGAGAAAAAGTCGTAGAACCCGAGACGGTCGATCGAACGGACAGGGACTCTCTCCAGATCGGCCGTCTCGAGCAGCAGCGCTAGTTGGGCAAGTCGAAATACCTGCGAATCTTCAGGACCCCATGGCACAGCCGCAGACAGCCGCGAAGAGTCTTCGTGGAATTCTTCCCAAACGGACTCAGTCACGACCCTCCTCCGTCCACCATGTCAGCAAGAAGAAGTTTGGCTACCTCGCCCGCAGGTCGCCCTTTGTGAGATTCAGCGATAGTTCGCCAATCGCGTACCCAACCAGCTCGCGCGTCTTCGACAAGGCGATGCACAATTCCCTTGCGATGTGCCGGTCTCAATCGAAGCTCTTCCGGATCGGCGCATACCGTTGCGGCGGCCAGCACGTCCTCGACAAGCTTGTTGATCCTTCCGCCCGGATCGGCGGCGCCAACGCGAGCGTTGAAATGTCCCTCCCATAACGCATGCACCTCTAGGTGTAATTCTTTCAATGCCGCGATACCCGCCCGGTTGCCCCCCGATGCCAGATCTCGCGCCAATGCCTCTGCGGCAAAGAATAGACCGCGTGCTGCGTCCGTTTCTGCCATCCCAGCTTCTTCCAGCTGCCGAACGAAGAGTGCGTCACTGAATCCGCTGACATCATCGAGGGTGTGGACCTGGAGCGAAGCAAGCGATGCCGATCCTCCGCCGAAGTAGCCTCGATACACGGCGTCTGCGTCAGGTTGCATGAGCTGCCGTCGCAGTTCCACGCCGTTCCACAGCGCTATCCTGACTCCGGTGATGCGACGTTGCTTGGCCGACCAGCCGTCCCACCACTTCTGCTCTGTGGGCGCGAGCAGGCATGGGACACATAGGGTCCAAGCGGCCAGCTCGAACCCCTCGGATCTGGCCTTCTCGTTCACCTGTTTGAACGAGTCTCGAATCTGTCCGCGCTGATCCTCACCGGTCCACGAAAGAAAGAACTTGGACTGCCATACAACGACCGACTGATCCAGGCGACCGACGTACGTATCGATTCCCCAGTCTCCACCACCCGGTCCACTCACCTCGTTCGCCGCCGGATAGCGGAGCGCGATCAGATCGGTAACGAGCGCTTGGAACATCACGCGAGCCCCAGCCACTGTCCCTGCGTCGAACTCCAGCCGACGGAACAGTACGTCCGACAACGGAATCACAGACACCACCACCCCACGTGCACAAACCAGAACACTATTCGATGGTTGATCAGATTGTGCGATTACAGCTTTTGAAGCGCTCAGCCGACCTGTTGTTCGTTGACCGCGGCGTTGATCTGCAGGTTGACGTCAAGACTGTCCCGGACGCTGTCGGGACTGATGCGGTTGATTGCCTCATCCCGCAGGCACGCCAGACAGTGGTAGGAGTCCGTCAAGATATCAACTCGCCGCCTGACCGGACATCCGCTCATGCCGCTGGGCGCGCGGTCGGCGAACGTCCGTTTCTGCCGAATACGGGACGTTTGTCCGTAGCAATCCTTTGCTACACGTGGTACTTCGGGGTCTCTGACTGGCAGACTCGCGTATTCAACTGTCGAATTCTCGGGCGTCGGCCGACGGACACTCCGCCTGCTGACATCGTCGAAATGACGAGTCTCACAACTATCGGCCGTGGTGTGGCTGATCGGGATATCTGTCACTTGATCAGGCTATTTGTCACTGTGTAGGCACCGCCAAGAACGGCTGGGAACTACCGTCAACGACACCCGGGAGCTGGCACGATCAGGTCTGCTCAGCCGCCCACCGGCCGCCAGCTATGGCTAGGAGTCGGTGCGACACGAGGTCGCACGTGTTGAGTGAACCAGATGAACAGGAGGGTCGAGTGATCGACAGTATGGTTCCAGGTTAGTGTCCGCTGCCCGTCCCCACTTCGACGTGCGTCGCAGGTAACTGCGGGGTGCGGAGCTCGAAGCGAAAGCCCAAGGACGCCTGTTCCATCCAGGTGTCACAAGCGAGGGGAAGACCGGACGGGTCGATGACACCTCGTTAAGCTTGTCTCCGCAGGTGGGAAGCAGTAGCGGAGTGTAGGGCCTGCCGTTGGAAAACGGCGCTGGCGACTGGTCGCGACTTGCCGGTCGTGTGGGCACCAGGGCCTCGGGGGAGAGAGGGCACCCACCCCGGTCGTATCTCAATCGTGCGGAACGTGGAAACCGTGCGCCACGAGGCGCTTCATGACCGTGCGGAGGTGAAAGGACTCCGTCGTCGAGTCGTCGCAGCGGAATTTGTCAAGCCGAATGAGACCGCTGGGTGTGTTATGCGGCTGCGGTATCGGTCTCCTGGGTGTTGTCGTCGGCGGGTCGGTTGATCCAGACGGTGTGGGGCAGGTCGAGGATCTTCGGCGGTGTTGTGGTGGCGAAGCGGTGCGGGTGTCGGGCGCGGGCCGCGTCGAGCACGGTGCGCCGGTCGGCTGCTTTGCCGGTGGCCAGCCCGTAGTGGACATCGGCGGGTGTGTGTAAGCCGATGCCGGTGTGGCGGTGTTCGTGGTTGTACCACTGGGCGAATGAATCCATGAATTGTCTTGCCTCGGTGAGTGTTCCGAAGCGTTCAGGGAATTCCGGCCCGTATTTCAAGGTTTTGAACAGCGCCTCGGAAAAGGGGTTGTCGTTTGACACCCGCGGCCGGGAATGCGACCGGGTGACCTCGAGGTCTGCGAGCAGCGCTGCGACGGTCTTGGATGTCATCGAGGTGCCCCGATCGGCGTGCACGACCTGCGGGATGCCGTGGACACCGAAGATCTCCTTCATCAATTCCGTTGCCAGAACACCGGATTCGTGAGTATGGACATGGACACCGACGATGTAGCGGGAGTAGATGTCGATCATCACGTAGGCATCGAAATATTGGCCTTTGATCGGGCCGGCGAGCTTGGTGATGTCCCACGAATACACCTGCCGGGACGCGGTCGCGACCAGCTCCGGACACACCTTCGCCGGGTGTCGCGCCAGTCGTCGGCGTTCGCCGACTTGCCGGTTTTCCCGCAGCACCCGATACATCGTGGACACCGAACACAGGTAGACACCCTCATCGAGCAACTGGGCGTAAATCTGCAGCGGCGCCAGGTCGACGAACCGGTCGCTGGTGAGCACCGCCAGAATGCCCGCTCGTTCCAGGACGGTCAGCTTGTTAACCGGGTCCGGAGGCGGTGTCGTGGACACCACCACAGTGAGCGCGGCGGCGGCCTTGCCCCGGCGGATCGCGGTCGAACGCACCAGCCCGGTCAACGACGCCGCTTGCCGGGTGGGCACCCCAGCGGCGGTCAACGCCGTATACGCGGCGGTCAACGCTTCTTGCGCTGCTCGTCGGAATCCGCTCTCTCGGAAAGGTTTTCCAAGAGAGCGTGCGCTTTTCCCATAATATCCAGGGCGGCCTCGGTGGTCGACAGGCGCTTGTTCAGCCGGGCGTTCTCCCGCGTCAACCGGGCGATCTCGGATTGCTCGGCGGTCAGCTTGCCGATCTTGTCGCTGGGCTTGCGGCCCGCGAGCACCCCGGCGTCACGCTGCTTGCGCCACTCGCTGATCAACGACGAGTACAGGCCCTCACGCCGCAGATACCCACCGCCGTCGCCGTGCTCGACAGCGGCCTCGTAGGCCCGAAGATGAGCGAGCTTCTCGGCCGCGCTGAACGCGCGGCGCCGCTTGGGCTCGTCGGCTCGTGGCCCCGGTGAATCCATCCGTCCATTGTGGCCCCCGATCGTTGAGGTCCTCGTGCTGGTGGTCATGAAGAAGTTGATCCGTATCTCGCCCTGCGTCAGGCCGATTTGCTGTGAACCAGTGGACTCAACTCAGCCTGACACGCAGGGCAGCGACTCGATAGGAGCTGAGGGCAGCCTGATCCGGGAGATGCCGGGGAGGGCGGGGAGCGGCCCTGACAACGACGGGACGTGCCGGTACTGCCAGACGGTGCGGGTCCGGCAAGCGGGACGAGAAGGTGCACGAACAGGAATCAGTGGTTAAAGCCCCGTAAGAGTTCCACCGGCTCAAATCTGGCGGATATGGGTCGGGATGTAGTGCGTGACCTCGCCTGGCGGCGGGGTCAACTCCGTAGCCGGTTGGTTTCGCCGGCGAGGAGGCCACGGTGAAGGACTGCGGCGTAACCGTGGCGATGCTGCCGGGGCAGGAGCTGGGCGCCTAACTCGTCGAACGGTCGTGAGGTGAACGTGGGAACCGCTCGTGATCGCCCTCCCTTTCCGGATCTCCAATCCGGCAGGTGGGCAGGCTCATCGTCAGCTGATGGCCACGAGTGGGGCGGAGGCCCCGTAGTAGTCGCGGGAGTAGCGACCCGTCACGGAGGCCGGGAGAACCGGTCGCAGGGCCAAGGGGGCCAGCAAGTCGAGCAGTGGAGGAAATTGGAATGCTCGGAGGTCGCCGGTGAATACCGATGATCCGCCGTCTGGGCTGTTTTCAGCCGAGCGTCGGGTACGAGAGATTCAAACCAAACTGCACCAATGGGCCAGCGATGATCCCCATCGCAGGTTCGATGATCTGTATAACCTTGTTTGTGATCCCGCGTTCGTGTTGGTCGCGTGGGATCGAGTGAGGAGTAACAAGGGCGCTCGCTCGGCTGGGATCGACGGCAAGACCGCGTATGCGATCGAGACCGAGGTCGGGGTCGAGGTATTCTGCGACCGGCTGCGGGGGCAATTGAAGGCCCGTAGCTTCGTCCCGGTCCCGGTGCGGGAGCGCATGATTCCCAAGGCGGACGGAAAGAAGCGCCGTCTGGGGATCGCGACCATATCCGACCGGGTGGTCCAAGCGTCCATGAAACTGGTGTTGGAGCCAATCTTTGAGGCGGATTTCCTCCCGTGCTCGTACGGGTTCCGTCCGAAGCGCCGGACCCATGACGCGATAGCCGAAGTGCATCATTTCACGACCCGCACTTATGAGTGGATCGTGGAGGGTGACATCAAGGCATGCTTTGACGAGATTTCACACTCAGCCCTTATGGACCGGGTGCGGAAGCGGATCGGAGACAAACGCGTTCTGGCTCTGGTCAAAGGCATTCCTGAAGGCTGGAATCCTCTCCGAGGACGGCAGCCTGACCGACACCGACGCCGGTACTCCGCAAGGAGGATTATGCGCAGCTGCGCATAACGCTCCTTGCGGTGATCCTTCCGTCGTCTCCAACCACTGCCCATCCTCGACGACACCGGCAGCCAACCATTTACCGACGAGCCGCAGGACCCGCCGATCCGCGATCCGCTGCTCGAGAAACTTCCCCAGCCAGCCTCGATCAAGCTTGCCGAAGAAGTCGCGGACATCCGCGTCGAGCACCCAGTTCACCTTCTTCCGCTCGATCCCGACCGCGAGCGCGTCCAACGCGTCATGCGGGCCGCGGCCCGGCCGGAAACCATAGGAGAAGCCCTTGAAATCCACCTCGTAGATGGCGCCCAGCACCTCGACGACGGCCCGCTGAACGATCTTGTCCTCCAGCGAAGCGATGCCGAGCGGCCGCTGCCGTCCGTCCGCCTTCGGGATGTACACCCTCCGCGATGGTTCCGGCTGGTAGCGCCCTGTGTGCAGCCGGGCATGCAGATCCTGGAGGTTGCCCTCCAAACCCTGCCGGTAGTCCGCCCACTTCACCCCATCCACCCCCGGCGCGGCTTCCGGGCGGATCGCCCAGAACGCCGCCCGCAGGCGGTCGACGGTGACATGGTGCAACAGCGCTGTGAACCGTGCTTCCTTGTCCTGTCGTGCAACTTGACGCACACGCCCCAGCGCACTTGGCACGCCTGGTCCGGCTCTGTGTCCGGGACGTGTTTTGCCGGCCGTGTTCTCCTCGGCCAGCCCCCTTTCCTCCACCATCTCCGCAACCACCGAGGCGGTCTTGTTCGACGGCTTCGCAGGTACTACGGGGCTGTCAGACTTCCCACGCTCGTTCATCCCGGGATTACCGCCTCAGCGTTCCCCGAGCGGCCCGCCCCGTGATCAGCGAGATGGGCGAGACATGGGATCTCCCGGTTCTCGCGCATGGAGATTCCGTACATGCCCTGGTTCTCCGACCGCGCGGGGTCCGCCGACGGCTCGCGCATAACGCCGCCGACGATGTTGCCTTCCGACCACTTTGACGGCGTCGGCACCCCGAACACACTGATTTCGCGGCTCAATAGCCCGGCCTGCACGTACCCCGACACCAACGCTTCACCAATACCCTCACGAGCATCAGCGCATGGGCGGGGCCATCGTGGATCGCTACTCCTTCGATGCAGAGCTCTCTCATCTCCTTCTCCATGCCGGTTTATCCCGGCGCTCCAAAGTCCCATTTCAGCTGGTAGTAACCCGTTTTACCGCTCGTTTCGGTTGTCTTGCGTTGTGGCGTAAGGCTTTTGCGATGTTGTGGTGGCCGGCGAGGCGGAGCAGGCTGAGTGCGGAGGCCGGCCATCATCCGTGGTCCGCCGTACCGCGCCACACCACGGATCAACAGCCGGAGTTAATCCAAATTCAAAACTGTTCGAGGAGGTCGGCGGCCTTTACAGTGGCCACACTGGTGAGTCCATCACAGTTCGCCCGACGCTGCTGAACTATAGTTGAACTGTGGCTAGAAAAACCCGGGTGGAGCCGTCCATGGAAGATGGTCAGTCGACAGAACCCAAGTCCGCTCGGACGCGGCAGCGGATCCTCGATGCGGCGGCGCATGTCCTGAGCATGAAGGGCTACTCGGGGACGCGCCTGTCCGATGTGGCCGAGTATGCCGAGTTGCAGGCGCCGGCCATCTACTACTACTTCCCGTCCCGCGAGGAGCTTATCGAGGAAGTGATGTGGAGCGGGATCGCCGACATGGTCAAACACCTCGAGGCGGTCCTCGACGAGGTGCCGAGCGAAATGTCACCGCTGGACCGGATCCTCGTCGGGATCGACGCCCACCTGCGCCACGAGCTGGAGCTGTCCGACTACGCGACAGCGGCCATCAGGAACTCCGGCCAGATGCCCGAGCACCTGCATGCCCGCCAGCTGGCCGAAGATGCCAAGTACGGCACGATTTGGCGCAAGCTCATCAAGGATGCCGCAACAGAGGGGCAGCTCAGAAACGATCTCGACCTGCACGTCACCCAGATGCTGATCATGGGATCGCTCAACTGGGCCGCCGAGTGGTGGACGCCGCGCCGGGGATCCTTGGAGACCGTTATCCGGACGGCGCAATCGTTAATCCGCAACGGAATCGCGGCACCGGACGCGGCCGCGTCTACCCCGGCGCCCGCCCGGCGCAAGCGTGCGCCGCGGCAGGCGTTGAACCACCCGGAGTAGGTCAGTGCACGACCCGCAGCGCCTCGGTCGGGCAGCCTCGCACCGCTTCCTCAACCTCGGCGAGTTCGCCGTCGGTGATGTCCTGCCGAAGGAGCACGAGTTCGCCGCTGTCGTCGACCTCGAAAATGGCCGGCGCAAGCGACTCACAGATGCCAAGGCCCGTGCACTTGGCCCGGTCGACGACAACCTTCATCACCGACTCCCTTTCGTCTCGTCCACCCATCGGCCGCCAGTCCGACGATCTTCTCGCCGACGCCCACCTCGGATGCTATCTTTTGAATCGAAGATAAATTAGATTCCCCGTCGGGTCAACCTGCGGGGCATCCGACAGGAAGGGCCCGACCATGGACCTGGGGCTCTCCGGTTCGCGCGTACTCGTGACCGGCGGCGGATCGAACATCGGACGTGGCATCGTGCACAGTTTCGCCGCCGAGGGCAGCCGGATCGTCATCTGCGACATCGATGCAGAGCAGGCCGAGAAGGTCCGCGTCGAAGCGCTCGCCCTCGGGGCCGCGGCGGCGGAGGTTGTCGCCGTGGATCTCACTCGCCCGGGCTCCGCCGCGCAGGCCGTGGCGCGGTCGGTCGACAACTGGGGCGGTCTGGACGCGCTGGTCAACAATGCGGGCTGGAGCAGACCCGGGTTCCTTGTCGAGGACACCGACCCCGCACTGTGGCAGCGAACCGTCGAGATCAACCTGTTCACCGCGATCGCCGCCACCCAGGCCGCCATCGCGCCGATGCGCGAATCAGGTCGTGGCTCTGTCGTTTTCATTGCGAGCGACGCGGCCTTTGGCCAGATCCGGCAGGGTGTTTACGGCGCGACCAAAGCGGCCTTGATCGCACTCGCCAGAACCACCGCCAAAGAGCATGGGCGCCACGGGATTCGGTCTAACGTGATCTGTCCGGGGTTGGTGATGCCCGAGGGTCCCGAGGCCGTCGGCCGGGACAGCCTCTGGGCCGTAGGCTCCGACGCAGTGTTCAACGAGAAGCAGATCGAGTTCCTGCGCAAGGACATTCCGCTGCACCGCCTCACCACCGCCACCGACGTCGCCAACGCCGTCGTGTGGATCTCCTCCGAGATCGCCGCCAGGCAGGTCACCGGGCAGTTGTTCTCGGTCAGCGGCGGCTATACGATGCCATGACCGCCGACCTCCGCTCCCCTTCACCGATGAACGCGACCCACGAACGCATCCTCGCCGCTGCGGCGCACATCTTGAGCAGGCGAGGCGTCGCGGGCACCCGGTTGGCGGACATCGCCGAGCACGCCCAGTTGCGCACTCCGGCGGTGTACTACTACTTCCGCTCCCGTGACGACCTGATCGCCGAGGTCATGTGCGAAGGCCAGCGGCGGGTACGCACACATGTGCAGCGCGCCATCACCGCACACCCGCCGGGCACCCCGGTCGCGGCGCTCATCGACGCCGCGATCGACGCACACCTGCGGATCGAGCTCGGGCTCTCGGATTTCGCGTCCGCCGTCACCCGCAACGCGGGGCAGCCGTCACCGGCGATCCGCGCTTCACTCCGTCAAGAAAGCGCTGCCTACCACGCCATTTGGCGCGGACTACTGGAGCGGCTCGCCGAGACCGGAGAGCTACGGCCGGGACTGGACCTCGGTATCGCGCGCATGCTGGTTGTCGGCGCGCTCAACTGGACGACGGAATGGTGGAATCCCGAACACGGTTCGCTCGACCAACTGGTGCACACCGCACAGTCGCTCATCCGCAACAGCCTCATGACACCACCGGACCCCTCGTCTCGACGCCGGTCACGCGCCGATTGCACCGGGACTAATTTTGAGTCTATATTAAATTAATTCCGTTTCGAACTTTGTCAGGAGATACCGATGCCCGAGGCGTACATCGTCGATGCCGTCCGTACCGCGGTCGGAAAGCGAGGCGGCGGCTTCGCCGGGTCGCATCCGGCGGATATGGCGGCCCATGTCATCAAGACGGTGGTCGGACGGCACGACTTCGACCCCGCCGACATCGAGGACGTCATCCTGGGCTGCCTCGACAACATCGGCGCCCAGGCGGGCGATATCGCCCGTACCGCGGCGCTGGCCGCCGGGTTGCCCGAGTCCGTGCCGGGTGTCACGATCGACCGGCAGTGCGGATCCGCCCAGCAGGCGGTCCATTTCGCGGCGCAGGCGGTGATGAGCGGGACCAGCGACCTCATCGTGGCGGGCGGGGTGCAGAAGATGAGCCAGTTCCCCATACTCAGCGCGTTCCAGGCGGGCGAGCCCTTCGGCTCTACCGACCCGTGGACTGATTGCGAAGGCTGGGCGGCCCGCTACGGCACTGAGGAGATCTCCCAGTTCCGCGGCGCGGAGATGATCGCCAAGCACTGGAACCTCAGCCGCGAGGCGAACGAGGCCTTCGCCTACGAAAGCCACCGCCGCGCGCTGCACGCGATCGACGAGGGCCGGTTCACGGACGAAATCACCGAATTCGCAGGCGTTTCCGTGGACGAGGGCCCGCGACCGGACACCTCGATGGAGAAGATGGCGAAACTGAAGCCCCTACGCGAGGGTGGCCGGCTCACCGCGGCGGTGGCCAGCCAGATCTCCGACGGGGCCGCGGCGCTGCTGATCGCGTCGGAGGCGGCGGTACAGCGCTACGGCTTCACGCCACGGGCTCGCGTCCATCACCTGTCGGTACGCGGAGCGGATCCCGTCATGGTGCTGACCGCTCCTATCCCGGCCACCCAACATGCGCTGAAGCGAACCGGGTTGTCGATCGATGACATCGACCTGGTGGAGATCAACGAGGCGTTCTCCTCGGTCGTACTCGCCTGGCTGGCCGAGACCGGAGCCGATCCGGCGAAGGTCAATGTCAACGGTGGTGCGATCGCCCTCGGGCACCCGATCGGCTGCACCGGCGCACGCCTGATGACCTCCATGCTGCACGAGCTCGAGCGCACCGGCGGTAAGTACGGCCTGCAGACCATGTGCGAGGGCGGTGGCCAGGCCAACGTGACCATCATCGAAAGGCTCTGAGCATGCGGCGCACGCTCTATGACGACGACCACGAGGCGTACCGCGCCACCGTCCGGACCTTCCTGGAACGCGAGGTCGTGCCATACAAGGACAAGTGGGACGAGGACCGCTGGATCAACCGGGATGTATTCCGGAAAGCCGCCGCCGCAGGGCTTTACGGGCTGGAGATCGGCGAGGAGTACGGCGGCTCCGATGTCCACGACTACCGGTTCCGCATGGTCGTGTGCGAGGAGGTAGCGCGCATCAACGCGCTCTCCTTCGGACTGACCGTCAGCCTGCAGGACGACCTGGTGCTGCACTATCTGCTCGACCTCACGAACGACGAACAGAAGCGACGCTGGCTGCCCGGTTACGCGACCGGCGACATCATCGGCGCGCTGGCAATGACCGAACCGGGCGCGGGCAGCGATCTGCGCGGCATCCGCACCAGCGCGGTGCGCGACTGCGACAGCTGGATCATCAACGGGCAGAAGACCTTCATCTCCAGCGGCATCATGGCCGATCTGGTGGTGGTCGCGGCCCGCACGGACCCGGACGCCGGATCACGCGGATACAGCCTGTTCGTCGTCGAGCGCGACACACCCGGATTCGAACGGGGCCGCAAGCTCGACAAGATCGGGCTGCCCGCGCAGGACACCGCCGAACTGTTCTTCGACAACTCCCGGGTGCCGCACCGGAACCTGCTCGGCGAGGAGGGCAGGGGCCTGCAATACCTGATGAGCCATCTCCCCCGGGAACGTCTCGGCGTCACCGCCAAGGCGATCGCGACGACCAGGGCGATCCTCGACCTCACCATCGAATACTGCAAACAGCGCCGCGCCTTCGGCAAGCCGATCGGCGAATTTCAGCATGTCCGTTTCGAATTGGCCGAGATGCAGACCGAGGTCGATGTCGCCGAGGCCTACGCCGATCGGTCCGTACTCGCCTACAACAACGGTGAACTCGACCCCATCGATGCGGCTAAGGGCAAGTGGTACGTCAGCGAACTGCAGAAGCGCGTCATCGACCGCTGCCTGCAACTGCACGGCGGCTACGGCTACATGACCGAATATCCGGTGGCCAAGGCATACATCGACACCCGCGTGCAGACGATCTACGGCGGCACGACGGAGATTATGAAAGAGCTGATCGGGCGCGCCATCATCTGATCGGTGCACGAGCGGCCGCACCCAGGTGCGGCCGCTCGATGCGGATCAGACCGTTGCCTCCAGCGGATGGCGCTGTGAAATCTGTTGCACGACAAGCTTGGCCGTTTCCGCGCAGGCGGTCGTGCCACCGTTCGCGTATTCCTTCACACCATCGCCGACATTCCACAGATTGGCGATCGGGGTGCCGTAGGGCAGGTCGAAGCCGGACACCGCACGCTGCGGCGGCCACTCGTCGCGGGTGATCTCGGTGGACAGGATCCGCGCCCGGTCGAACAGCGGAATCTCGTCGCGCAGATCCGCCAGCAGCAGCGCGGTCTCGGATGCTTCGTCGAAGTCGCCGATGGCAGGCTTCGGAACCGCCGCCGCGACATACAGATTCCAGCCCTCCGGCGCCATCTCCGGGCAGACGTCGGTAAAGTTCGCGACGTAGCAGAGGCGGCGGGTCTTGGCGAAGCTCAACATGCCGGGAACGTCGATGAGCCGCTCCCGGCTGGCGAAGTTCACCGCGATCATCGCGCACGGCCGGTTGCCCCGGCGGACGAGTTCGAGATAGTCGGTCGGGAAATGATTCTCACCGACCAGCCGCACACTGGCGGCGGGACCGGTGTCGCTCACGGCGAAACGGACGTCGACCTCGACGGTCTGCCCGTCACGGTCGATCACCGCACCGGTCACCTGACCGTCGGCGACCGTCAGCGACCGCACTTCGCTGGACAACCAGACCTCGCCGCCGTTCGACATGATCGTGTCGGACAACGACTTCCAGATCCGGATCGTCCCCTCCGGGCAGAAGCCGAACTTCTTGAATGCGCTCTTCCTGGTGAAGTAGGTGAGAAAGACGCGCGCGGGGAGATCTTCGGAACTCACCGCGAACACCGATCCGCACATATTGCGGAAGATGCCGTGCACGCCTTCGTTTTTGGTGTACTTGGCCACCCAATCCGCCGTGGACAGCTGGTCTTCGGGCAGCCCGTCGTCCTTGCGCGCGGCGCCGAGACCGTTCAGCAGTTTGGCGCCCTGCCTGGTCAGCTTGGACAGCAGAAAACCCCAGCCCCCACCGGTGACGTCCACATCCTTGCCGCCGATCCGATACAGAATCGGCGGTTCGGGACGCCGCACATCGAACTCGGCGCCGACCTCCTCGAAGGTCTCCTGGGTGATCCCCTCGACCTCGATGACAATGGCGCCGTTGTTGACCTTGAAGCCATCGATATCGCGAGTGGAGGCCCGCCCACCGACATGCTCGAGCCGCTCGACAACGAGCGTCCGATAGCCGAGGTGCGACAGCCGGGCCGCCGCGCAGAGACCACCCGCCCCCGCGCCCACAACCAGCGCATCGAACCGATAGTTGTTGTCGCTCATAGTTTCTCGCTTTTCAGTACGAATGCGGCAGCCCGAGGCTGGTGTGGCCGACGAAGTTGAGCACCATTTCCCGGCTAACCGGCGCCGTACGCATCAACCGGGTGATGAACCACAGGTCCGCCAGCCCGTATTCACGAGACAGCCCGTTCCCGCCGTGGGTCTGGATGGACTGGTCGAGCGCCCGCAAGCCCGCCTCCGCGGCGGCGAATTTGGCGATGTTCGCGGCCTCGGCGGCGTCGTGGCCGGAGTCGTACAGATCCGCCGCACGGGCCGTCGCCAGCCGCGCCAGCTCGACGGCGATGTACGACTCGGCGAGCGGATGCGCGATCCCCTGGTGGGCGCCGATCGGCGTGGACCAGACCTTCCGCTGCTTGGCGTAGTCGGTCGCCTTGTCGATCGCGTACCGGCCGACGCCGTTGCACAGCGCGGCGGCGAGGATGCGCTCCGGATTGAGCCCGGCGAAGACCTGCCGCAGGCCCCCGCCCGCCGTGCCGAGCAATGCGTCTTCGCCGACCCGGACATCGTCGAAGAACACGGTGAACTGCTTGTCCGGCGAAACGAGGGCCGTCTCCAGCGGCTGCAGGGTGACACCGGTATCGTCCACGGGAATCACGAACATCGACAACCGGTTTCGGCCCGCTGTCACCGCGTCGCCGTCCCGGACGATCATGAGCATCGCCTCGCACTCGTCGACCGCCGAGATGTAGTACTTGCCACCGGAGATCACCCAGCCGTCGGTGGTCTTGCGGGCCTGCGTGCTCAGGTTGTGGCTGTTGGATCCGGCATCCGGTTCGGTCAGCACCGTCCTTCGAATGTCGGCTTGGACTTGGTGCGGAAGCTCCGAACTGCGCGCGAGGCGTCCACTGTCGCACCGGTCCGCGTCAGGGCGTCGACCTCGGCGGACAACTGATCGGACAGGGTCGAGGACCACGAATCACGCAGCAGCCTACGGATTTCCGCGTACGCTACGGTCGGGCCTGCGTTGCCGAACGAACCGATGATTCCGGTCAGTGGGCCGAAGCCGAGGAGATTCAACGCCATGAATGCTTCGATCGCGACCACCGCACCGACCGCGATGCCGAGGAAGAACATCAGGCTCACCACGCCGCCGTCGACGATCAGTGATCCGCTCCCCCACGCCATGCTGTTCATGGTCTTCAAGGTCTGCTTGTGATAGTGGCGGATCGTTTTCGGCAGCAAGTAGATGGTTTTGCTGGTGAATACGGCCACCTGCCCGATCTCGCCGAAGAAGCCGGAGAGGCCGCGACCGACTGAACGTATGGGCTGCACCAGAATCGATGGAGTACTCATGCTCACGCCAATCGAGCCGGGAAGAACATCATCTGCAGCTGGCTGATCAGCAGATTTGTCATGAAGATGCAGAAGACGCTGAGCACCACCGAGGCGTTCACGGCATTGGCGACACCCTTGGGGCCGCCCTTCGCCTCCAGCCCACGCAGGCTGGCGATGAGCACCACGATCGCCGCGAAGACCAAGGCCTTCAGCACCGAGAACGCCAGATCCGTCGGCGTGGCGAAGGCCCCGAAGGACTGCCAGAAGCTGCCGGGGACAACATGATTGACGTTCACCGAGATGGCAAGGCCGGCGAAGACACCGGCCGCGACGATGACGATGCAGAGGATGGGCGCGATCGCGATCATAGCCAGGAACCGCGGCATCACCAGCCGCTCGACCGGATCGACACCCATGACCCGCATGGCATCGATTTCTTCGCGGATGGACCGGGCGCCGAGGTCCGAGGCGATCGCCGAGGCCGCGGCACCACTCATCAACAGGCCCGCGGCCATCGGCGCACCTTGGCCGATCACCCCGAGCCCGCTGGCCGCGCCCGCAAGCGAGTTGGCCCCGACTTGGTTCATGATGCCACCGACCTGGACCGAGACCTCGGCGCCGATCGGCACCGCCATCAGAAGTGCGGGCAGCGCAGTCACTTTCAGCAGCGTCCACATCTGGTACGCGACCTCCTCCATGGGAAGACGCAGTCGGACGATGTCGACAACGGCGTAACGCACCACGGCCGCAGTCAATTCGGCCGACCTGCCCAGCGTGGCAAGGGAGCGGATCGGTGTCACCTTCAGATAATTCACCACTCGGGCGGCAAAACCGGGGCCCTTGACCTGCGGCTCCGGCTGCGGCACTGCTTCGTGCCGAAGCGGGGGCCGGGCGACGGAGGGTTGGATCGTCGTCGTCATCGGAACTCGCCCCTCCCCACACGGGCGAACCCGCAGCGAAGCGCGCGGAGCGCACGGCAATGCGACGAGTTCGATTCTGCGATATCGTTTTCCATGATTACTTCCTGCTCTGCACAGGCATTCGATTTCGACTGAGGGCGCAAGGAACACGTGCGCGCCGAATCGATATGGGCAACGGCCGACAACGGCCCTTTATCAATGCACCGGATTCACCGAGAACCGTGTACAGTTCCGGATCGGCTGCTGACCACAGTTTCGGATTTGAGATCGACGGCACCGCGGATAACGCCGGTGCCGGTGTCGGCGCGACGAACTCCGGCGGATTCCCGGTTCGCGTCGCACTTTATCTATAATTGATTAAATATTAGACACCCTAAAAGAAACTCCTTGTCGTCCATATCGTTGGCCTCACAATGGGTAACTTACTCGCGGGCCGACCAGTGACTGGTGGCACGTGACCTACGCCATGACATCCGGGTAGATGTGCTCGGGGTCACTGCGGATTTCCGCATAGCATAAGTCAGCTTACGCACAAGAGCTTTGCATACATCACGTTCGGACTGATCGTCTGATTAAAACGCATTACGGTAATCTAAATTATGGCGAGGGTCCGCAGGCAGCACTCTGGTCCCGCCAACAATTCGGCGGGACCGGAAGAACGCGAGCAAAGTCGCGACGTTGTGGCCCGGCATCCCACTGAGCGACGCAGGGTGGGGCGGTCAGGCAAATAGGCCGACATAGCGCCAGTCCAGCACGGGGCGGTCCCGGTTGACCACCCTGCCACCAGCGAAGACCTCCGATCGAAGGTGGACGACCTGCACGCCCGTGGCGTGCGGCGTCACCGCCTCGATCGTGACGATGCTGCGCAAGGTGTCGCCCTCGTGGACCGGTCCGAGGTGGTCGCAACTCTGCCAGCCGAGGACCGCGGCGAGGTTTCGAAACGCGCGGGACGCTTGGGACAGCGCGATTCCGATCGTATGCCCGCCGTACACGAGCCTGCGACCGCCTGCAGCGTGCTCGTCATGGTGGACCCGTGCGATATTGAGGGTCAGCCGGGCGAGCTGGGCAGCCCCGTCGACGACATCGCCGCCGACCACCTGCACCTGCTGCCCCGGTTCCGGGACAATACCGTCGACGGCCAGCGCGCCGACGTTCCAACTCCCGATCGACGAGGTCCAGTCCGTGCCCGCGTCGGCGCCGATGTCGTCGAGATCGTCGCCGTGCCCGCTGTCGCGATCGGTGCGCAACGGCAACATGGCGCACCGCCAGAAGTCCAGGACGTCGTGCCCGTGCTGGTCGACCGTGTGAATTCGCAAGGCCGCCAATCCGGTCGGTGCGCGATCTGGTCGGCGCTTGTTCTGGCGCAGGCCCGCGACGGTTGTCGTCGTCCGCAGCGTGTCCCCGAGATGCGGCATGCGCCGGAAGACGAGCCCGCGATAGAGAAGATTCGCCTTGACGTGGTGGGTCACCACCGTCGACTGCCCGATCGCGACATCCCATACCAGCGCGGGATGAGCCAGCCGAGGCGCACCGGTGACCGCGGTGGACAGCGTGTCGTCGAGAGGCAGTCGCAGCCGGTCGCCGACGATCGACTGGTGGACGGCGGCCATCCCCTCCGACAAGGTCACCGCGGGCGCGCTGTCGAAGACCTGGCCGCGCTCGAGTTCCTCGAAGTAGGGCCCCTCCGCGCTCATCGGGTGACCCCGGCCTTCGACAGGGTCCGGCGCGCGGCCACGGCGACGGCCTCGTCGATCATCTGCCCATCCAGTTCCACCGTGCCGCGGCCACCGCCGTGCGCGGCATCCAGGGCGTCGATCACCCTGTGCGCGTGCCGGATCTGTGCCGCCGACGGCTCGAACGCCGGGGTGATCGCGTCGAGCTGACGGGGGTGGATCGCCCACTTGGCGTCGAGCCGAGCGAGGAGTCCACGTGAGCGAGCTGTCCGCCGAGGAACAGCAGGTGGTGGCCACGGTGCGCGAATGGGTTGACCGCGAGGTCCGCCCAGTCGTGCGCGAATTGGAGCACGCCAACGAGTACCCCGAGAAGCTGATCGAGCAGATGAAGCGGCTCGGCATCTTCGGCCTGGCGATTCCCGAACCTTACGGCGAGGCACCGGTTTCCATGCCGTGCTACGTCGGCGTCACCGAGGAACTCGCCCGCGGCTGGATGAGCCTGGCCGGCGCGATGGGCGGCCACACCGTCGTATCGAAGCTCATCCTCGCCTTCGGCACCGAAGCGCAGAAGGACCGCTACCTCCCGAAGATGTCGACAGGCGAGATCCGAGCCACGATGGCGCTGACCGAGCCCGGCGGCGGTTCCGATCTGCAGGCCATGACCACCGTCGCGCGCCGCGACGACGACGGGTACACGATCAACGGCGCGAAGACCTGGATCAGCAACGCGCGCCGATCGCAGCTCATCGCCCTGCTGTGCAAGACGGACCCCGCGGCCGAACCGCGACACCGGGGTATCAGCATTCTGCTCGTCGAACACGGTCCCGGACTGACGGTTTCGCGGGACCTGCCCAAACTCGGCTACAAGGGAGTGGAGAGCTGCGAGCTCGTCTTCGACAACTACCGTGCGGCCGCCGACGCGGTGCTCGGCGGCACCGAAGGCAAGGGGTTCTCGCAGATGATGAAGGGGCTGGAAACCGGCCGCATCCAGGTCGCTTCCCGTGCCCTCGGCGTCGCCCAGGCCGCCTTCGACGACGCACTCGTCTATGCCCAGCAGCGTGAGAGCTTCGGTGTGCCAATCTGGAAACACCAGGCGATCGGCTCCTATCTCGCCGACATGGCGACCAAGCTGACTGCCGCCCGCCAGCTTGTGCTCTACGCCGCGCGGCGGTTCGAGTCCGGCGATCGCTGCGACATGGAGGCGGGCATGGCCAAGTACTACGCCTCCGAGGTCGCCATGGAAGTCGCGCTCAACGCCGTCCGCATCCACGGCGGCTACGGCTACTCCACCGAATACGACGTCGAACGGTACTTCCGCGACGCCCCGCTGATGATCGTCGGCGAGGGCACCAACGAAATCCAGCGCAACGTCATCGCCGCCCAACTCATCGCCCGCGGCGGGATGACCCGCTAGCGCCGCGCCCGATGATGCGGTCACGCGGGCGCCGCTTGCCGAGCCGCCGGATCTAGGGCCCGTTCGATTTCCGCCAGCGCCTCGCCGGTGTAGGCGGCGAGCTTGTGCGCGCGAGGCAAGGATCGGGCGCAGGCGGTGAAGGCGATGCCGGCCTGGCCCGGATAGGTGGACATGGTGACGTTCAGGGCTTGACCGTAGAAGATCGCGTCCAAAAGCAGGCGGCGCGGATGTTTCTCCGGTCGCCCTCCTTGCCTGTCGTGTTGCCCGGCGGCGGCAACAGCGGCTCCAAAACCTTCCACTCAGAGTCGGTCAACGACGAGGACGGATAGAACGGGCATTTCGACGGAGTGGACGACTCGCCGTGGGTCGGGCATGACGAACACGAGCATGTAAGCGACACTGACACTGGGGCTTTCGGAAGAACTGGACGGATTCGCAACCGCCATCTACCCAGTTCAGAGCACGTGCATGCGAAGGCACATCAGGGTGTGCTAGCACTCACCTCGCGTGTCCTCAGGCCACACATAGGAAACGGTGGCTCACGGCCGAGTTTCCGGATGCGTTCTCATTCCTGCACTCGCTGACGCTGATTCGCGCCCTGCCCGATCTGGCCGCGCTACCCTCGCACGGCCCGGCCACCGACAGTGCCCACACCCGGATCGACGAGCTCCTGGAGCACTACCGATGCCGCCTTGACGAGGTACGCGACGAAGTCGCCGCAGCTAGCGGTTACTTCGCTCGACTTGTTCGGGCTCGCTTCGCAGGCGCGGCCGCCGCAGGCGCCGGCGCTTCGGGCATGCCGCTGATCCGGGCGTCGTAGCCGCTGCGCGCACGATGGTCGAAGGCGAGGAAGGTGCTGTCCGCCTTGATCAGGTGGTTGATCCAGTCGCGCAGTCGACGGCCGAGCAGCGGTTGGGTGCGCAGGATGACGCCGACCGCGGCGGGCAGGTAGACGTCGAGCTTGCGCGTCGCGACCGCCATGGTGATCGCCTCGCCTACTTCTTCCGGTTCGAGGTTGCGGATGAACTTCGTCCCCGACGTGCCCGAAATCAGCTCGGTGTTGGTGAACGACGGCATGACGCAGGTGAACGAGACTCCCGAATGCGCGAACTCGACCCGCACGGATTCGGTCGCGGAGATGACGGCCGCTTTGCTTGCGGCATAGATGATTCCGCCCGGCACCGGGGACTTGCCCGCGACCGACGCGACATTGACGATGTGTCCACGACCGCGGGCGATCATGCCGGGCAGCGCCACCCGCATGCCGATCACAGCACCGCCGACGTTGATTTCCAGCGCGCGCTTCGACAATGCCGTCGCCTCGTCCAGGAACGGCCCGATCGGCATGATGCCTGCGTTGTTGATCAGCACGTCCACCGGGCCGAACCGATCCTCAGCGCGCGCGATGAACGCGGCGAAGGATTTCTCGTCGGTCACATCGAGTCGCACCGCTTCGACATCCGGACCCAGCTCGGCCGATGCCTCCTTGACCGCCACTTCATCGATGTCACCGATCACCACCTTCGCGCCGCGGCGGTGCAGGGCCTTGGCGGTGGCCAGGCCGATCCCGCGCGCCGCACCGGTGACGGCGACGACGCGGCCTTCGATCCGACGGGCCAGTTGTGTTTCGTTCATTTCCTACCTACTCCATTGGAGGGCCTAGCTGACAACTACCGGAGCACGACGGCGGGCCGCGAAGGCGAGCGCTTCGTCCCAGGACGCCTGCTTCATGATCAGACCGCGGTACTTCATGACGACCGCCTGACCGTTGATCGTGAGGGCGCCGACCAGACGATCACCCTGCCGATACAGGGCCACGCACCGGCCGTCGCGGTCGAGATCGCCGTCGACGATCTGGATTTCGTCGGCGGTGGGTACGCCGACGAACTGGATTCGGCTGTCGTACCAGTCCGACCAGAAGTACGGCACGGTCCGGTACGGCTCGGCGGATTCGGGATCGAGCGCATTGCGTGCCGCGACCGCCCCCTGCTCGGCCGCGCTCGTCCAGTGCTCGAGTCGCATGAGCCGGTCGAACAGCGGGTTGTGCCAGCGCGCGAGATCACCTGCGGCATAGACCCGTTCGGTGCCGGTCCACAGGTCCGCATCGCACACCACACCATTGTCCAGGTGCAGACCCGAGTCGCCCAGCCAGTCGGTCGCCGGAACCGCCCCCACCCCGACAACGACCAGATCGGCATCGATGGACGTGCCGTCCGACAGCAGGACCCGCTCGACCCGAGAATTGCCTTCGAGGCTCGTCACGCCGACCCCGCACCGTAGGTCGGTGCCATTGCGCCGATGCAGGGACGCGCAAGCGGCGCCCATCGCTTCGCCCACCGCACGGACGAGCGGAGTCGGCATCGCCTCGAGCACGGTGACTTCGAGTCCCCGCTTGCGCGCGCCCGAGGCGATCTCCGAGCCGATGAACCCGGCGCCGACGACCACGGTGCGCGCCCCCTGCTCCAGCGCGGCGCGGACGGCGGCCGCGTCGTCGAGGGTCCGGAGTGTGTGCACCCCGGCGAGACCGTCCGCGCCGGGCAGGATGCGCGCGGTCGCGCCGGTGGCGATGACCATCGCGTCGTACCGCACGGCGTCGTCGCCGAGCCGTACCTCTTTATGCGCGGTATCCAGGCCGGTCGCGGCGACGCCGAGTCGCAGATCGATACCGAGTTCCGTCCGGAGCATGGTCTCGGTGCGGAACGTCGTCGATGCCGGGGCCTCCCCGACCGGCAGCGGGTCGAGGTACGCCTTCGACAGCGGCGGCCGGTCGTAGGGCAGATGCTCCTCGGCGCCGATCAGCGTGATGGCACCGTCGAATCCCGTTCTGCGCGCGGCCTCGACGGCGCGCAGGCCGGCCAGCGAGGCTCCGACCACCACCAGGTTCTCATCCGACATCGTGCTCACCTTCAGCCGACGGGGTTGCTGCCCGGCTCCGCGCCGGCCATGTCGGTGATGTCGATCCAGCGCTCGGCGACCTCATCGATCGAGGGTGCGTCGTGGAAGCTCACGCCCTTGGACTGGAAGTACTGCACCCGGTGCACTTGGCCGCCACCGGCGACCACCACGGTGCCGCTGTCGGCGCACTCGTCGGTCATGAGGTAGCCGACGATCGGCGCGACCTGCGCGGGAGGGAGTTTCGCCAGCACTTCGGCCGGGGCGATATCGGAGGTCATCCGGGTAGCCGCCATCGGCGCGACCGCGTTGGCGAGGATGTTGTACTTGCGGCCTTCGATCGCGAGCGTGTTGATCAGGCCGACCAGACCTGCCTTCGCCGCGCCGTAGTTCGCCTGCCCGAAGTTCCCGTAGATGCCGCTGGTCGAGGTAGCCATCACGATGCGGCCGTAGCCCTGCTCGCGCAGGTGCGGCCAGGCCGCCTTGGTGACGTGGAAGCCGCCGTAGAGGTGCACCTGCACCACCGCGTCCCACTCGGCCGCCGTCATCTTCTGAAAGCCCTTGTCCCGCAGGATGCCCGCGTTGTTGACGATCCCGTGCACCGCGCCGAACTCGTCCAGCGCGGTCTGCACGATCCCCGCGGCGCCCGCTTCGGTGGCGACGCTGTCGTAGTTCGCCACCGCCCGCCCGCCGGCTTCGCGGATCTCGGCGACAACGGCGTCCGCCATGGAGGTACCCGAGCCCGAGCCGTCGCGCGCGCCGCCGAGATCGTTGACGACTACCAGCGCGCCGTTGCGGGCGAGCAACAGCGCGTACTCCCGGCCAAGCCCGCCACCGGCGCCCGTCACGACGACGACCCGGTCTTCGACTCCTGGCATGATTCTGTCTCCCTTGTGGCAAGTTCTCGAATTTATATTAAATTAATAAAGCGTCCACGTCAACCGCCCGCAAGGCGGGTCGATCATCCGATCTCGGCCCCCACCACCGAGACAAACGAGACGCAGCTACCCGGACGTCCGCCGAGGTTGTGTGTCAGCCCGAGCCGCGGATGGTCGAGCTGTCGCTCCCCCGCCGCGCCGCGGAATTGCAGCCAGCATTCGTAGAGCATGCGCAGTCCACTCGCGCCGACCGGGTGGCCGAACGATTTGAGGCCGCCATCCGGATTCACCGGCAGCCTGCCGCCGAGTTCGAAGGCGCCGTCGAGGATGTCGCGCCATGCCTTGCCACGATCGGAGAAGCCGAAATCCTCCATCAGCACGAGTTCGGTGGGCGTGAAGCAGTCGTGCACCTCCGCGAACGAGATCTCGGCGCGTGCGTCGCGAATACCCGCCTGTGAGAATGCATCTCGTGCACTGGCGACCACCTCGGGGAACGTGGTGAAGTCGTAGGCGGGATCGGAGACACCGCGCGCCGGTCCCGCCGCGAGGGCGAGCCCTTTGACGTACACCGGACTGTCGGTGTAGTCGAGTGCGTCCTCGGCACGCACGATCAGCGCCGCCCGGCGCCGTCGGAAACGCCAGAGCAGTCGAAGACGCCGAGGCGTCCCGCCACCTTCGGCACCGCCTCGATCTTCTCCCTGGTGACCCCGGATCGGAACTGCGCCTTGGGATTACGAGCGCCGTTGGCGTGGTTCTTCCACGCGACGTGGGTCATCGCGGCCCGCATGTCGGCCGGATGCACGCCGTACCGCGCACAGTAGGCCGGATCGAGGAGTGAAAATGCCGCCGGCGCCGTGAGACTCAGCTCGGCGGCGGCGCCGTCCCCCGGCGGATCCGCGCGCAGCAGGCCGGAAAGGCCCGAGTCCTTGAGCTTCTCCACGCCGACCGCCATCACGACGTCGTACGCTCCCGGATGCGACGCCGTAGCAGGCGTTGCGGAACGCCTCCGACCCGGTGGCGCAATAGTTCTCCACCCGCGTCACCGGTTTGTAGTCCACGGCCAGCGCCTTGCTCAACGTCAGCCCGGACTGCCCTGAGCCGAGCGTGCCCAGCCAGTAGGCGTCGACCTCCTCGCGCATGATCGACGGCGTGCTGTCGAACGCCTCCTGCGTCGCCGTCACCAGCAGATCCTCCGCCGAGGCGCCCCAATGCTCACCGAACGCGGTACATCCCATCCCGACAATCGCGACACGGTCACGAATTCCGTTGCTGCTCATGCTGTCTCCTCCGCAAGCTGGCGCGCGTCGGCGAGCACACGCGCCTTCCAGAAGTAGTTGTGGACGCCGCCCGCGGTGTAGAGCCTGCGGAAGGTCAGCCCGACCGCGGTGCCGACGGCCAACTGGTCCGGCTGCGCGTCGGCCACCTCGAGGGTGTAGCGGCCGCCATCGTCGAAATCGACCACGGCATCGATCAGCGGTGGCGACGGCGTGAACGCGAGCCGGTCGATCGTGTAGGTCGCCACGGTGCCTTCGGCGGCGGCCAGCGTCCGTTCGTCCATGGCGTCGACCAGCCCGCAGTTCTTGCACACGCGCATCGGCGGCAGGTGGACGAATCCGCAACGACGGCAGACACTTCCGGTGAACGCAAACTTCCATGCGCTGGCCCGGGCGCTCGGCGGAGCGGCGGGACGATCCGGTTCCGGCCGACGCGGTAGTTCCCGATCCAGCCACCCGCGCCAGCTCAGATAGGTGGCGTAGGGAACCGGGATGCCGTCGTCGAGTTGTTCGGCGACGGAATGTCGTTGGCGCGCGACCGGCAGCCGAGCGGTGGCGCGCAGCAGGACGGCGTCACAGCCGTCGGCGACCGAGAGCACCAGGATGGTTGCGCCGGGCTCGGCGCGGTCGAGTGCGTCGGCCAGGCCGAGCCCGAAGTCCGCGGTGCCCGCGTGACCAACGGGTGACACCGAGGTCGACACCGCTCCGGGGACCGCGCGCGGGGCGCTCTTGGCGATTCCGGGATTGGGCGACACGACCACGACGTGATCGGCCTGCCGCACGTCTGCCACCGCAAGCGCCTGGGCTGCTGCGTCTTTCAACAGCGGCAGGTATGCCTCTTGGCCGAAGCGCTCCTCCCACTGTCCGCTGGCCGGATCGCCGGGCGCGCGCCAGCGGTCCAACACCTCCGCCGACACCGAATGCTCGGCGATGACCTCGGCAATCGCGTCCGCCGGATCGCCGAACAGCAGCGCCGCCGCGCCGTCGCCGCCCGGCAGTGCTTGCAAGGGCTACGGCGGCAAGGGCAAGCTCGAGCTCTCGATGGGCCGGGTGCCGCGCGTCGGCCGTGGGCGATGGTCCCGCCGAACGGCCCGGCCGCGGCCCGCTCGACATCGACGTGGATCCATTGCAGGTCGCCGGTGGCCTTCGCGAACAGATCAATGCGCGCCTGGTCGACGACGACCCAATCGCTGGTGCCGAGTTCCTCGCCCTCCGCCGCGGCCAGTTCCGATATGCCATCGAACACCCTTATGCGCACTCCACGTCGTCGTGTATCATTTTCGAATCAAACATAAATTAATTTCTAGGCTTCGTCAACCGGCATCCAGCCCTTGTCGCTGAACACTATGTTCAGATATGGTGTCCATCACAGCGTATGAACAGTCTGTATGGTCACGGCGCTCGTCGAGAGCACGCGAGGAGTCGAGATGCGGTCACGCTCACGGTGCGCAACCGAATGCAAAGGTGCGGTCGGGTGAGCGCGATGTCCTTCCGTCCGGTCACCGTTTCGATGCTCGCCATCGCCGGGATGTTCGTTGCGGGTTCGTCCGCGATCGGCATGCCGAACGGCGCCGAAGCCCGGAGCACACCTGACGCGACACCTGCTGCACAGCGAGAGAATTCACCCGGCGCCAGCACCGTTGGCCTCCTACCCGTGTCCGCACCGGCGGTCCAGCCACACACGGCGGCGCAAACCCCCGACACCCCGATACGGTCGGCATACAGCGACACGCAAGCCGCGCAGATTTCCGCTCCGGCCATCCCGAATGTGCAGGGAATCCCCGAAACAGCACTCGCGGCCTACCGGAATGCCGAGCTCGTTCTCGCGCAGTCCCAACCGAATTGCGGCCTCACCTGGAACTTGCTCGCCGGGATCGGCCGCATCGAATCGAACCACGCGGGCGGCGGCAGAACCGATCCGGCAGGCACTACGTTGTCCCCGATCCTCGGACCGGCGCTGGACGGAACGCTGCCCGGCAACGAGATCATCAGGGACGCCCGCGGTTACGTCCGCGCCGTCGGGCCGATGCAGTTCCTGCCGAGCACGTGGAGCCGGTACGCCGTAGACGGCAACGGTGACGGCATTGCCGATCCCAACAACGTGTTCGACGCGGCGCTCGCCGCGGGCGAGTACTTGTGCTCGGGCGGAATGGATCTGCGCGATCCGGCCCACGAACTGCGCGCGGTCTTGCGGTACAACAACTCGGTCGCCTACGCCTCGGACGTGCTGAAGTGGTCGGCGATCTATCGCGGCGGCGGAGCATTCGATCCTTCCGTGCTCCCCGCCCCGATCCCGAGCCAGAATCCCGCGGTGCCCGCCGTCCCCCCGGCAGCGGAATCCGAGCCCGCGCCGCCCGCCGAGGCAACACCGACGACGCCCGAGGTCCCACCGCCGCCGACGGCGCCGATGATCCTGATCCCCGGCCTCCCGCCCATTCCGTGCGGCATCTTCTGCCCCGCCCCGCCCCCGCCCGCGCCCGCGCCCGCGCCCTGACGGAACGAAGTGCTGCCCGGTCGCTGGGCGCGTTTATCGCCATTTCCCACTTCGAGTTCGACACCGCCCGAGCCTGGCGCGAACGTTGCGCCTATTTCGAGCACACCACGGCGCCGTTGACCAAACCTATGCCAACTGCCCGACTTGGATAGCGGCCCGCGAACAGCTCGACATCCGCGCCGCCGAGTACTACTTCCGCAAGGCGCTGGACACTGCACGGGCCACCCGTGGTTCGTTCGGTCTCGCGGCTCGGCTCGCCGGTGCCCATGCTCGGCGAATTGCTGTACGAGCGCGACTAACTCGACGAGGCCGAGTGGCTGCTCGACGCGAAACTTCTGCTGGCACAGTGCCTGTCGTTATGGACGCACCTGACGCAGGGCCAGCAGGTTGCGGTGGAGGTGGTGGCCCAGTGCGGCGAACTCGGGTTGATCCGACCAATCCTCGACAAGGGCCCGCTGCTGCGCGAACTCGTCGAATCGCTCGGTCCTACACAACTGTCTCCGCCGGACGGTCCTGCTCGAGGCTGTTATTGATGGCTACCTGAGCCGCGTGCGGCAGGGTGTGCATGATCTCGCGGACCCGCTCCTGTCGCCGAGTGATGGCTTGCCGGTAGGGCATTCCCGGCGTCGCCTGCATCTGCGGGATGATCCCCTCGACCTCTTCGGCGCCACCGTGGTGGTGGCCCGCGTCGACGAGCGCCTGCTCGCGCGCCATCTGAGCCTGGTCCTTTTCCTCGCTCATGCCGATCGGGCCGATCATGCGGCCGTTGAGGAACTGCTTGACGACCGGTTCCTCGCTGGTGAGCAGCACCTCGCGCGGACCGAACATGACCAGCTCGCGCCGGAACAGCATGCCGATATTGTCCGGCACGGTCCTGGCCAGGTTGATGTTGTGCGTGACGATCAGGAAGGTCGCATCGATCTGGGCGTTGATATCGAGGAACAACTGGCTGATGTAGCTGGTGCGTACCGGATCCAGGCCGGAGTCCGGCTCGTCGACCAGGATGATCTGCGGGTCGAGCACCAGGGCTCGGGCCAGGCCAGCGCGCTTACGCATACCACCGGAGATCTCACCGGGCAGTTTGTCCTGCGCGCCGGCCAGGCCGACCAGCTCGATCTTGTCCATGACGATCCGCTTGATCTCGGATTCGCTCTTCTTGGTGTGCTCCCGCAACGGGAAGGCGACGTTGTCGAAGAGGTTCATGGAGCCGAACAGGGCGCCGTCCTGAAACAGCACACCGAACAGCTTGCGGATCTCGTAGAGCTCCTTGCTGGTGCATTGCATGATGTCGGTGCCGTCGATGATGATCGACCCCTGTTCCGGGCGCAGCAGCCCGATCAGAGACTTCAAGAACACCGACTTGCCGGTACCCGACGGCCCCAGCAGAACGCTGACCTCACCCGCGGGCAGCGTGAGCGTGACATCGTGCCAGATGGTCTGCGAACCGAACCGCTTGCTGACACCGACCGTGCTGACTTCGACACCCATTGCTGCCTCCTCGAATGCGCCGCCGACCGGACGAGTGCGCCTGTGTCGCAATCGAAGTCGGCAAGCAGTCCGCGACTGTCGCGCGTATGTGCTGTGCGTTACCAAGCACTGTAGGTTCAACTGAACACTTTGTCTACACGCTATGTATGGCGTCTGTACGCACTGACCAGTCATCGTGTCTGGACTAAAGTACGGGTGTGAGCACCGACCCGATCGCCCGTCGGCGCCCCCGCCAGCACGACGGCCGGGGCGCCGCCGAACTGGCGGTGTTCGCGGCCGCCGAACAGCTCCTGCGGGAAACCTCCCTGCAGGACCTCACCGTGGCCCAGATTCTTTCCCGCGCGAAGCTTTCCCGCGCGAACTTCTACCACTACTTCGCCTCGAAATACGATGTCGTCGCCGCCATGGTCGCGCGCCTGCTCGACGACATCTACACCAGCGAAGGGCCGTGGCACACCGAGCTCGGCCCGTCGCGCGAACCCGCCATGGACGCCGATCTCCGGCGCACGATCGAACTGTGGTCTGCGCACGACGCGCTGATCTGCGCGGTGATCGAGCACATGCACGTGGTCCCGCAACTCGCCGCGGCCTGGAACCTGATGCTGGACCGCTTTATTTCCGTGATCGCCGAACAGATCACCCACGAACGGGCGGCCGGCAAGGCACCAGAGGGCGCTCCCGCGACGATGATCGCGACGGCTCTGGTCTGTGGCTACGAGCGCACCTTCTACGTCGGCGCGCGCGCTCACGACGAACGCCTCCCGAACCCCCAGGCGGCCATCGACTCGATCCTCGAAATGACCCTCGCGGCGATATACGGCGACAAACGGAAGATCAAACGCCCGCGCCGCCGCGCGAAGTCACGATCATCGCGCGCAACTGCGTCCACCGCCGAGCAGACCACCCCGGCTGCGACCGGCACCCCTGATCAAGAACCGGACACCGCGGCGGACATTCTGCAGGCCACGAATGAGCTGCTCGGCGAACTATCGCTGGAGCAGCTCAGCGTGGCCACGATTCTCGAGCGCGCCAAGATCTCCCGAGCGACCTTCTACTTCTATTTCGCCAGCAAGGACGACGCCTTCGTCGCGCTGTTCCAGAAATCCGCCGAGGAAATCATCGGACGATTCGGCGACCTTGCCACCGCCGACCGCACCGATCCCGACAACATCAAGTCCGTCGTCACCCACTGGCTCGATCTCGACCCCAGCAGTTTCGGCGTATTAAGCAACGCCATTCACGAATGGCCGCGCCGTCCGGAACTGCGCCGCCGCTACCTCGACGCGGTCGCCAGGATGGCCTCCGTCCTGGAGACGGCCATCGACACGGACCGCGCGGCCGGGCTCGCCCTGGACGGGCCACCGGCACCGCAGTTCGCCACCGTGCTGATGTGGACCATCGAGCGGACCATCGCCGGGTCGCTGGCCAGCGAAGCGCACCTGCAGGATACGGCGGCGGTCACGGCGTACTTGGGCGATCTCTTGGCTTCTGCCGTCTACGGTCGCTGACCGGACGAACGATTGCCCGGCCCGTCCCGGCCGGGTCGGGCACGAACGCATCAGCGATTGCCGATGAAGCTCGTCGTATCGCCGCTCGGCGCGGCCAGCCCGACCATCTTCGCCACGAGCTGACTCGCCGGATTGTTCAGTGCCATCGGCGAATCGGGCAGCAGCAGCCCCGCTCGATCAACATGTGCGCGGCGCGGACCATGATGATCGCCGGACGCAGCCCTGCGAAGATTTCGGTCGAGTTTCGTCAAGGAGGGCCTGACCTTCACCGGCGAGGACTCACCGATGGCGAACCTGCTGCTGTCGGTGATGGGCGCGTTCGCGGAATTCGAGCGGGCGCTGATCCTGGAACGCCAACGCGAGGGCATCGCCAAGGCCAAGGCGCGGCGTCTACACCGGCCGCAAACCCGCCCTCACCGAGGACCAGGCGGCCGAGTTGCGTGCCCGAGCCGCGGCCGGTGAGCCCAAGACCGCGCTGGCCAAGCGCGTACAACATCAACCGCGACACCGTGTACACCTACCTCCAGGCCACACCCGACCTGCCACCCGACCACCGCCCCGACCTCGACATCACCGGATACGACCAACTGCTCACCCGAGGGAGAGACACCCCGCAACCCACTTCTCAGTCATGGTGAACCTCCGGTAGATCACTATTTCATGGGACATTGGACTAGCGGTGAGAGCGAAGACTGTCCGACTGGATCACGCTTCGTTCGGGAAATGCTCATTCAACTGGGCGATCTCGGTGGTCGGATCGATCGGATTTCGAGCTGCGAGGTAGGCGCAGGCCGTGACCGCCAGCGCGGCCGAGACCGGCGCGAATGCGATTGCCAGATTGCTCGGGCGGGCCGCGCTTCATCGCCGCCGTGTGTTCCTCGAACAGCGTCGCCGCGCGCCGGTACGACAACCTGGCGTGCTGCGTGGTCGGGTCGACATCCTCCAGCGCCACAGACGGTTTCGCCTTGCGGTCGGTGAGAAACAACGGACCGCGCTTGCGGCCCGGTCCAAAGAGTCAAGCAAACCGACTCCGTGAAAGTCGGGGGTACATCACCGAGTGCATCCAACTCGGGGCGGTTCAGGGTCCACTGGCGTCGACGCAGTTGACACCGCGCTCCTCGCCAGCTGTGCAGATTTCGGGAGGCCTTCCGTCGAAGGCTGGTCAGCTCTGTGACGAACGTAATCGGCGGCGGCGACGGCGCAGCGCACGATCTGACCTGCGAACGCAACCACGTTGAAGTGCTCGCGCCAAGCGACGAGACGGCCAGCATCGTACTCGAACACCCCCGCAACTGTAGCAGAAGCGATGACACGCCCGTTGGACCGCAGAAGGTGATCGACGCGCTCAGTAAGGACAGTATTTCCTGTCCTCGCGATACTGTTTGTCTCGACAACGATGGTGTCAAGCCCCAGTAAGCGACGCGCCACCTTAAGGAATCTCACTGCGGATTGGGGGCCCCTGGTCACTGCCATGGGCTTCTGTTCCCACGAGCACCCAGGAGCCATAATCGCATGGTAGGAAGCGCACATGGCATCGAACGACTTACCCCACTGACGCAAGAAGTGGAGAGTCGTGGCCTCGAGGTCGTCAGGATTGACTACAGCATCTGGCATACGTGAGTCCTAATCGTTTAGTAGGGATGGGTTGTGGGTCGTTGGGCCCGGGTTTGTTCCTGGTGAGATCCGCCGTCGGGTGATCCCCGCTTTGGTTCCGACGTTCGGAATTTGTCAAGCCGAATGAGACCGCTGGGTGTGTTATGCGGCTGAGGTATCGGTCTCCTGGGTGTTGTCGTCGGCGGGTCGGTTGATCCAGACGGTGTGGGGCAGGTCGAGGATCTTCGGCGGTGTTGTGGTGGCGAAGCGGTGCGGGTGTCGGGCGCGGGCCGCGTCGAGCACGGTGCGCCGGTCGGCTGCTTTGCCGGTGGCCAGCCCGTAGTGGACATCGGCGGGTGTGTGTAAGCCGATGCCGGTGTGGCGGTGTTCGTGGTTGTACCACTGGGCGAATGAATCCATGAATTGTCTTGCCTCGGTGAGTGTTCCGAAGCGTTCAGGGAATTCCGGCCCGTATTTCAAGGTTTTGAACAGCGCCTCGGAAAAGGGGTTGTCGTTTGACACCCGCGGCCGGGAATGCGACCGGGTGACCTCGAGGTCTGCGAGCAGCGCTGCGACGGTCTTGGATGTCATCGAGGTGCCGCGGTCGGCGTGCACGACCTGCGGGACGGGCGTGGACACCGAAGATCTCCTTCATCAATTCCGTTGCCAGAACACCGGATTCGTGAGTATGGACATGGACACCGACGATGTAGCGGGAGTAGATGTCGATCATCACGTAGGCATCGAAATATTGGCCTTTGATCGGGCCGGCGAGCTTGGTGATGTCCCACGAATACACCTGCCGGGGCGCGGTGGCGACCAGCTCCGGACACACCTTCGCAGGGTGTCGCGCCAGTCGTCGGCGTTCGCCGACTTGCCGGTTTTCTCGCAGCACCCGATACATCGTGGACACCGAACACAGGTAGACACCCTCATCGAGCAGCTGGGCGTAAATCTGCAGCGGCGCCAGGTCGACGAACCGGTCGCTGGTGAGCACCGCCAGAATGCCCGCTCGTTCCAGGATGGTCAGCTTGTTAACCGGGTCCGGAGGCGGTGTCGTGGACATCGCCACAGTGAGCGCGGCGGCGGCCTTGCCCCGGCGGATCGCGGTTGAACGCACCAGCCCGGTCAACGACGCCGCTTGCCGGGTGGGCACCCCCACGGCGGTCAACGCCGTATACGCGGCGGTCAACGCTTCTTGCGCTGCTCGTCGGAATCCGCTCTCTCGGAAAGGTTTTCCAAGAGAGCGTGCGCTTTTCCCATAATATCCAGGGCGGCCTCGGTGGTCGACAGGCGCTTGTTCAGCCGGGCGTTCTCCCGCGTCAACCGGGCGATCTCGGATTGCTCGGCGGTCAGCTTGCCGATCTTGTCGCTGGGCTTGCGGCCCGCGAGCACCCCGGCGTCACGCTGCTTGCGCCACTCGCTGATCAACGACGAGTACAGGCCCTCACGCCGCAGATACCCACCGCCGTCGCCGTGCTCGACAGCGGCCTCGTAGGCCCGAAGATGAGCGAGCTTCTCGGCCGCGCTGAACGCGCGGCGCCGCTTGGGCTCGTCGGCTCGTGGCCCCGGTGAATCCATCCGTCCATTGTGGCCCCCGATCGTTGAGGTCCTCGTGCTGGTGGTCATGAAGAAGTTGATCCGTATCTCGCCCTGCGTGTCAGGCCGATTTGCTGTTAACCAGTGGACTCAACTCAGCCTGACACGCAGGGGTTCGACGTCTTGTGAAAGATCGGCGCGCCTGACGGCGGATCTCGTTGTGTGGTGGTGGGATTCCGTTGCTCAAGCCCACCCACCGGGGTGATCGCTCCACTCCACCAACATGATTCGCGGAGCGATCATTTCATACCCATCATCAGATACATTGAGCCGGTCATCATCTTCACCGAGTCCTCATCAAGTTCAATGAGCCAGGACAGCGATTACGTACAGGTCGACGTCCTCGGTCTCGATCATCGTCTGTTGTCCCGTGACAGCCAATCTTCCTCTTTGTCGGCGTCCTCCTCCCGAATGTGTCCCCAACCGCGCCAGTGGACACCGGGTGCTCGACCACGACGAGTACCTCGGCAAGATCGAGCGGGAGCCACGGGTACGCGGCCGCGGCCGGTGGCAGGCCCATGACGAGACCGGCCACGTCCTCCACAGCCGGGGGCCGTGGAACACCGTCGATTGCCGGGAGCTGCCGGGCATGACATCGCCGAGCGCGGCAAGCTGATCAGCGTTGATGTACACATAGCCCCACATCGACACGAAGTACGGGTCCGGCGCATCGGACGGCTTCATCGCGCGGAGGGTCTCTTCGAAGAACCGGCGGACACCGGCATCTTCGAACGTGACAACGAGATCCTGGGTTAGTGGCGTCAACGCCCTCGGGTAACCGTCGGCAGCATTCGCCCTGGTCAATAACACCGGTCGGCCAGGCCAGGTGGTCAACCAGTAGTTCCAGTCGACCAGGCAGCCCCGTGCAGCAGTCATAGGGATTAGATCCGTTCACTTCACTTCAGATAATTTATGTTCTATTAGATTCTTGGGGGGCAGATCTCGGCCTTCCGCGAGCGTGAAGCAGATCCGACAACGGGCCCTGGTGGGCGCCCAGCTCAGCCTTGGCCCACTCGGTGAGCTGGACCAAATCGGGATCTTCACCTTCGTTCCCGGCGACGATAGGGATTTCCCCGAGATAGATCATTCCGGTCGTGGCGTCGACGGTGACAGTTCGACCGGCCAGGTCGGCCAGGCTGTTCGCCCCGCAGCCGACGATGCAGGGCACGCCCATCTCCCGGCAGACAACCGCAGCATGCGAAGTGGAGCCGCCGAGTTCGGTGATCACTGCTCGGACAATTGACATCGCTGCCACGTCGTCCGGGTCCGTCGTCGGCCGGGCCAGGATGACGTCCTCGCCCGATTCGGCACGCTCGACGGCCTGCTCCGCATCGGTGACCACGACCCCGGTCGCGATGCCGGGGCAGGCCGGCTTGCCGACGGCGGCCCTGGTCGTGGCCGCGACCGAGGTCGGCGACAGATGCGGTGTGAGCATCGACCGGACGTGCTCCGGGCCCACGCGGTCAAGGGCATCGCTCACGCTGATGAGCCCCTCGCGGTGCAGCTGCACTGCGTGTCGCACCACGGCTTCCGGCGTGCGTTTCGCGTTGCGTGTCTGCAGCAGCCACAATGTGCCGCTCTCCACGGTGAATTCGATGTCCTGCACATCCCGTCCGTGTTCCTCGAGCAGCCGGGCCGCGGCCATGAGATCCGAATGTGTGTCCGGTAGTGCGGTAGCCAGCACGTCGATCGACAGCGCGTCGGCGCGGCCGGAAACGACGTCCTCACCTTGCCCGCCGGGCAGCCATTCACCGTAGGGTTCCGCGGCGCCGGTGAGCGGGTTACGGGTGAAAAGCACTCCGGTACCGGAGTTTTCGTCTAGATTGCCGAACACCATCGCCTGCACGGTTACGGCGGTGCCGCCCGCATCGGAGAGCCCGCGATCATGCCGGTACGCGATGGCCCGGGTCGAGTGCCAGGATTCCAGAACGGCGATAATGGCTTGCCGCAACTGTTCCCAAGGCTCGCCGGGCGCCGCAGCGCCCGTCACTCGCTCGAACTGCTCGCGGAACCGGCGGCGGGTGTCGGCAGCGTAGGCGGCGTCACCGCTTTGCTCGGCCAGCGCCCGCTCGATCTCGTCGGTCATACCGAGGTTGAGGATGGTGTCCATCATCCCGGGCATGCTGGTGGCCGCACCCGAGCGGACCGAGATCAGCAGCGGGCGCCGCGGATCACCGAACCCACGGCCGGTGTCCTGCTCGAGCCGGGCCATCGCGCCCGGTAGTCCGGCCCAGACGTCGGCAGGCAGTTGCCGATCGTCTGCGTAGTACCGCCGACACACCTCGGTGGTGAGGACGAAGGCAGGCGGTACCGGTATGCCCAGCGCCCGCATCCGTTCGATACTGAATGCCTTGCCGCCCAGCATGTCCCGGTCGGCGCCGGTGCTGCCGTCCAGGGTGAGGATCTGGGACGAGGTTGTCGTCGTCATTCCGCCCTCCCCGCAGCCGCCTCCGCCACGCGGGAGCGCCCGGTCAGCCCGATGAGATCTTCGTGCAGTTCGAACCAGACGGTGTGATAGCTGTCGATCAGCGGCCGGGCCAGCCATCCGTGCTCGCCGCTGAGGACTTTTGCCAGCGCGATGGAGAACCGATCGGGGTATGGTGCCAACCGGGGCGCGATGACGCAGATGCCGTGCAGTAGTGGAAGAAACCGCTCGTGCAGGCGCTCGAGCCGAGCGATGATCCCCGCGTCGTATTGGACGTCGCCGTGATCGTTCGGCACGAGTCCGTTTTTCAGCTGCCAGTCGGCGACCAGCTGTTTGAATTCGGTATTGAAACCATCGAATTCGTGGTAGGTGACCGACAGCGCGTCGAGATCGGTTCCGGAACGCTCGGACTCGATCAATGCCGCCAACCTGGATCGCCCCTCGGCAGTGATTTTCAGCCGGCCGTTCGTCTCGTCGACGAGACCATCGTCGAGCATCGGGCGTAGTGCCCCGGTCACCGAATCCGTTGACAGACCAGCACTTTCCGCGATATCGACCACCCGGGCACGTCCTTTCAAGCGCACCAGTTGCAGTACGCGAATCTCCACACTCATCTGCCGACCTCCGCTGCGACGTTGTCCGCCGCCCGTTCCTGGATCTGGACCAGCCCGGTGGAGCCATCCACCCGTAGCCGATCACCGGTTTTGATTGCGCGCGTACCGTTTCCGGTGTTGATGACACACGGGATGCCGATCTCGCGCGCGACGATGGCGCCGTGGCTGAGCGGTCCGCCGATATCGATGACCACCGCCCCGGCGACGAGAAAATACGAAGCCCAGCTGGGATCGGTGGTGGTGCAGACGAGGATCTCGCCATCCTCGAGATCACCCGCGTCGGCGTCGTGGACGACCCGCGCGATCCCCTCGACCGTGCCTGCGCTCACCGGCGTCCCGCGAACCTCCTCGACCTCCTCCTCGACGGCCCGGCCGCGCTGCGGCACGGGCAGACCGACCCACTGGTCGGGCAGTACCAGAGCGCGGTACTGCTCGTAGATACCGCGCCGTTCATCAACGCGCACAACGCAATCGGCGGGCAGCTCACCGGTCAGCTCATCGAAGGTCAGGAAATACACCTCATCGGCGGAGCGCAACAGACCTCGCGCCACCAGGTCAGCGCCGAGGACACGGGCAGCCGCCCGGGCGCCGTCGATGGTCTGTACGAACGCCGCCTTACCGACCTCGCGCAGCGGGATATAGCGCCGCGCGACCTTCAGCACCAGCCGGGCCTTGCGTCGGTCGAGGACACCGAGACCGGCGAACACCCGGCGCTCGGCCTCGGCCCGCTGCTGCTGCTGCCCTTCCGCGCGGACCAACGGCGACGAGGACTCCGGCAACCTCCGATAGGTCAGGACCAGGCGCTCCAGCGGCGCCGGATCCTCTCGCCAAGAGCGCGAGGAGATTTCGGCCTCGACGGGCCCGTGGTATCCATGGTCGGCCACGAACTGATCGAGGGACCGCGCCCCGCGCGAGACCTCCCACAGCTGGCCTGCAGATTTCGCCTCTTCGACATCACCGAATCCGGTGATCAGCGAGGTCGCCAGACCCACATCACCGCTGGCGGTTGTGATCTTGCTGATCTCATCGAAGATTCCGGTGCCGAGCAAGGTCACGATCGAATGCGGGCACATGACCTCTTCGAACCGGCGAGCGGCCTCTCTTAGGACCTCGCGCGCCGCCGCGGCGTCGGGGATGCCGCCGGGCGCGGTGACCGTGCGCCACCACAGGTCGGTATCAGTGCGCAGCTTCATGATCCGCGCGGGCAGCCGCAGCACATTCCAGGTCATCTTCATCGCGATGATCGGGTAGCGCCGCGTGGACGGATTGCTCTGTACCCCCGGCCGAACCGATCCCAGCAGCTGCTCCTCGAGCGCGTCTCCGGAGGTACCCGGCATCAGATCGGCGGCCCGCCGCAGACAGTCGATATTCGCGGTGAAGCGCCCGAACACCGCGGCAGAGAAACGATCATCGATCGACTCGGGAACCGTCACCGCGCTGCGCGGCAGGACACCGAGGTCACAGAACGCGCCCTTCATGCCCAGCTCGAGTGGATCACGCCAGAACGTCCAGCCCAGCGGTGTGGCGACACCCGGAAAGTTCTCCCGGGTATTGACGGTCGTCCACGCGGTGTCAGGAGAACCGATCTCATGCAAGGGATTTCTCATCGACCGTCCCCCTGGACCAGCCCGCGCGGTGCGTCGGCGCTGGATCGGCGCATCTTCTTCAGCGTCCACTCCGCGATCTTGGCGGTGTTGCTACTCATCGAACGAGGACTCCTTGGATATGGGTGGGATAGAGGCGGAGCGCGCCGTCATGCCGTGACGGCCGATGCGGACCGCCGCTTCATCGCCTGCTGATACTTGTCGAACCACAGCTCCTGATAGGTGGCGTAGGTGAACCGGCCGCGCTCGTCCTCCCACCGGTAGACGCTGTCGCGGAAGGACGTATTCGGCCAGGCCGGAATCGACGCGCAAGCAATCGCCTCACCCTGGAATCGGTAAACCTCGCCGGTCTCGTCCTGCGCCTCGATCTCCTGGCGCATCGGCAGATAGAGCCGCGGGTGATACTCGAGCACATTGCGGCGCACCCGCGTGATCGCCCGTGACTCGTCGCCGCACTGCACCCAGGCATAGTGATGGGAGGGCCGGTCGCCCACCTCGTAGAGCCCAGCCCAGGCCGGGTCGGTGTCGAGCGGCTCGAAGCTGATCTGGTTGAAGATCAGATCAGGACCGAAGTACATCGGCGACCAACCCACCGGCGGAATAGGCACGGCCCCACGCGTTTCGACGCGGATCTGGCGCCAGGATCGGTCGCGCGGCGCGTAGCAGTCAACGGCGTACCGCTCGCCGTGCAGGACCAGTTCCCCGGTGACGTGCATGACCTGTTCACTACCGCCCGGTTCGCGACCGAGGTCGCCGTGGTGATCTTCCTCGCCCGGCATCACGTGGCCACGGGCGAGCAACGGGGTGACCGCGTCGGCCACGATGTCGAAGGAGGTGTCGCCGTCGCTGCTGCGGTAGGTCAGCCTGGCAGTGCGGCCGGGCTCGGTGAACTCAATAGTCAGACCGTTGGCCGTGGTAATCGTGTTGTCCCGCACGGTCGGCCAGGGCATGGTGATCTCGTAGTCGAGGAAGGCCATATCGGTGTACTCGATATTGTCGGTCCCCTGGAAGATGGCTACCCCGCCCTGCGACAGCGGGAACTCCGGCTGATAACGCACGTAGAGGAATGCGCCGATCCGCGCCTCCGGGATCGAGAAACCGAAGTAGTGGGTGTGGATCAGATGCGGATCCCAGTGCTCGTCCGCAACAGGCAGGGGAAGCAGTAGATCCGTTTCTGGGGGATGGATTCCGAGTGGCAAGGTCTCGCCCCTTTCAGACGTCGACCGCAACAGCGCGCGTCGGCGACGGCACGGAAGACGAAGCCGGTGCTTGCCCGAGCGACGTGAGCTTCTGCCACAGCGACCCAGAGGTTGCCTGATCAGGGCGGGCGACAGCGAGGCCGATGATCCACACGCAGAACAGCGAAAGACACAGCGTCACAAAGCAAGCCAGATACGTCCAGACGTAGGAGACGTTGTCCTGATTGAGGGCGGCCCACATCGGCCACGCCGCAGCGCCGTTAGCGATGCCGTCCGCCATCGGAATGCACGCGATCACCGCAGGCAGCTTCCACCACGTATTCAGGCGCGGCCGCAGATGATAGATCAGCGCACCGGCCAACATCGGCATGACCGGATTCACGAAACCCCACCACAGCGGGAAACCCCACGGGTTCAACGGCTGATGACCGTAATAGAGATAGGTCTTGGCCAAGATGCCCGGCGTTTCCAGGAAAACGTCGACTACGCAGTCGACCGCCCACAGCGCGAACAAGTTCTTCATGGTGACACCACGCTGGAACAGCCGGTACGCGAGATAACCGAGCCCGCCGACGTACCACGGGTAGACGAAGCAGATATACAGCGGCATCGTGCGGTCCAGCACCGTAAACGTCCCGAGCGCACCGTTCTCCTTCAGGTACACCAGGCCGAGAACATCGACAATCGGTTCCATCGCCGCCGCAAACGCGCCACCAATGATGCAGTAGAGCAGTAGCGGTCCTTTGCCTCTGACCAGTTGCCGGATCGCCAGAGCAAGGGCAATGCCCAGCGGGATGAAGATGAAGACGTTGAAGACCGTCTCCGCCGTCTTCGGCATCACCTCGTCCACCGGCGGCTGCGGTATCGCCGCAAGCATCGTCGTCAACATTCAGCACTCCCATCGTTGCGAGAGCCGGGTCACGTCGATTGCCACGTTGTGACCCCGCTCACCTCTCGGGTTTTGAATCTACAATATAATGAAGATGTTTTCAACGATGAAGGTCTTTTCATTAGACGAGGGTTCAAATCTGACAGGATGGGTATCGTGGAGCAGGACGCACCGAACAGGACCTCGACACGCAGTGACCGCCAACGCGAGCGCACGCGGCGAAGGCTGCTGGACGCAGGGCGGATCCTGATCGCGGAACGGGGGGTCGCCGGGCTGCGAATTCAGGAGATCACCGAGCGTGCCGACGTCGCGCTCGGCTCGTTCTACAACTACTTCGCCACCAAGGAGGACTTGGTCGAGGCCGTCGTCACCGAGAGCCTCTCCGAACTCGCGGCGGCGACGGTCGGCGCGGTGACCGATGACAAGGATCCGGCCGAAATCGTGGCAAACGGATGCCTGCTGGTGATCCGCCTGGCCGACCGGGACCCCGACTTCGCACGCCTGATCGTCAACCTGAGCCATGCCGAAACCCTGTTCGCCGCCGCGATGGGACCGTATGCGCGGGTGGCGGTCGAGCGCGGGATGCAGACCGGGCGCTTCGTCGTTGTCGACATTGAGGTGACGCTGACCGCGGTGATCGGTGGCGCGTTCGCGCTCATCCGGGAAATTCTCGAGGGTCGCCAGGGCGGCGCGGCGGCGAACGCCTTCGCTAAGCACGTTCTGGCGGCATTGGGCCTGACCGCGAGCGAGGCTGCCGCGGTCACGGAAGCGGCCGAGGCGAGCCTGCCCACCTGAGTGGTGGACCCGAGCCGCAATGATCGTCGACAGGTACATCGGCGGGATCTTCGAGTCGGCGTTCGCCGATCCCGAGATCGGCCCCAAGCTGGTGTCGACCGGCGGTGTTCTGGGCTTCGAGTTCTCCGACCCGGACCTGGTGTTGGTCGTCGATACACCCGCACCGCACAGGCGGTGCACCTGGGCGCCGCGCACCTGGCTCGATCGACCGCAGTCCTGCGGATGAATTGTCGGTTTAGAGGTCGGTGGTGGTGAGGTAGAGCTCGCAGGCGCAGTCGAGGGCCTCTTCGGGGGTGCCGGCGAAGGTGCCGGTGTGCAGGATCGAGTCCTGGTAGGTGTCGGTGCTGGCGAGGTAGAGGGCGAAGCCCCAACTCGATGCCCTCATTGGACATCGCTCCGAGCCCCGGAGGTTGCGCTGGCCAGCATGCCATGCCAGCACAGGGCGCGGTCGGTTTCAGGCGTCTTTCCGACGGATGGACCATTGCATCTTCTGAGAGATTAGCCTCGGAGATTCATCGAAATTGGTGACATAGAGTGTGGGTCTTGGCCCATTGTGCTTGTGCCAGTGGACCTTCCGGATCTATCGAGACTCTTTCACCTTTGATGTTGACCTTGGTGGCTGCCTCCCAACGGCGGCGGACGGTTTGGTCGGTGAGTCGGGCGTAGTGGGCGGTCATCTGGGTCGATTCGTGATCGAGAAGGACTCGGATGACTTCTTGGGGGACGTCCCGATTGATCAGGCGGCAAGCGAACGTGTGGCGCCACTGGTGGGGCGTGAGGTGCACGGGGTGGCCGTGCTCGTCGTGGATCTCGCAGGTGGTCAGCCAAGAGTTGAGCATGTTTCGATAGCTGTAGTAGGTCATCGGGTTCTGGCCACCGGCGTTGCGGGTGGGTGCGGGGAACAGGTGCGGGTGAGGCTCGGGCCAGTGGGCCGCAACCCGCTGCTGCTGGGCGCGTATTTCGCGTTTCGAGTTCTTCGTCGATCGGGACGGCGGCCTCGCGGCGCATCTTGTTGTTGAAGTAGCGCAGGTAGGCGGCTTTCTGCCCATCATGGAGCAGACAGTCGAAGGGCAGCGTGCAGGCGTCGGTGGCGCGCCGCCCGCACCGGATCAAGATGATCGTGATCAGTCGGCCTTCGGCGTTGGGCCACCGGTCGAGGTTGGCCGGTGGGCAAACTCCGGCAAAGGGTGGCGCGCTGGAGACTTGCCCGGCGGTGGGCTCCCGACCTGACGGACCTGAACTCCCTGGTACGCAGTGACGCTGTCTGACAATCGGCAACTCGGGGGACGCTCACGATCCCGAACCCCGATGCCGATACCCGTGCGGCCCGCTCGTCTGCCACGGCCGCCGCTATCTTTATTTGCAGAGGTGGCGCTGCGGATCGCATATTGACTAGGAAAGTGCGCTGGTGAGTAGTGCCTTGGCCACCTCGCTGGAGAAAAGATGGGTTTGGGCTGTGGCGCCGGGTCGCGAGCTGGGTCAGCCGCGGAGCGCGGTGGTTTCGCGGGTGAACTGGCGGTGGCCGATCAGCTTGTAGGCCAAACGGGCTGGCGCGGGTATGACCTGCATGAACCTCTGGCGTTCCGCGTCGTCGGCTTCCTCGGTGATGTGGCCGAGGATGACCAGTCGCCGGGTGAGCGGGATCGCGCTCATGCCGTGCTTGCCCAGTGCGTCCCATTCGCTTTGCGTCAAGGTGACCGAGACGACCGGGAGCAGCTTCTGCTCCTCCTCGGCCAGGTGATCGATCAGTGTCGGCATCGTGGCTTCGATGCGGGCGGCCATCTTCTCGCCGGTGGCTGCGTCCGCGGTCGCTGTCCACACCGGCAGTTCCGCGTTGACGGCTGTGACGGTGTCGTCGACCTGTGCGTGCTGTGCGTCCATCCGGTCCATCAGATCCGGGTCGAGCGTGGTTCGCTTGCGCAGCAACGGAAAGAACATTTCGTCCTCGCCGGTGTGGTGCGTGTGCAGGAAGTCCAGCATCTCCCGGGTGTGCGCGCCGATGACCTTTGATCGTGCACGGTCGTTGGCCGCGGAGCGAAACAGTCGGGGGAGTTGGCCGAACTCGCGCCGGATGACACGGTGGATCAGAACCATCTCGTGGGTGTCGACCCCGGGGCCGGAGGTCCTCACCGTGACTCCTCGATGGTTGCGGCGTTCTGGACAGCCTCGGGAGTGGGGAACTCGTTGTGGTGGGCCTGGGCCCAGTCGGTAAAGCTGCGTGCCGGGCGGCCAGTGACTGCGGTGATGTCACCTGTCGGCTCGGAGTTATACGGTTCCACGGTGGAGCGGAAGAGCTCGATGACGGCGTGCGCGAGCTCCTTGGGCATGCCATAGGACACCATCTGCGCGAGCGTGCTGGCCGGGTCGGCTTCGGCGTAGCGCAGGTCGCGGCCCAGCACCTGGCTGAGGATTGCGACCTGGTCGGAGGGGCTGAGCGGCTCGGGGCCGGTGAGCTCGTAGACGCGGTGATTGTGGCCGTCTTGGGTGAGGCAGGCCGCGGCGACCGCTGCGATGTCCGCCGGGTCGACGACAGCGGCCCGGCCAACGGCGAACGGGGCGTACACGACCTGATCGGCCGCGATCATTCCCGCCCAGTTGAGCGCGTTGGACATGAACGCGGTGGGCCGCAGGAACGTCCACCCGATGCCGCTGTCACGGATCGCCTCCTCGCCGGCCCGGTGCAAGGTGGTGATCGGGTCGGCGGCGTCGTGTCCGACGTTGCGCACGGACAGCTTGACGATCCGCTCCACGCCCGCTCGCTGCGCCGCGGCTATGAGCCGGTGATCGTGTGCGGCGATGTGGAGCCCGTCGGTTAGCAAGAACACCGCGTGTACACCGTCCAGCACGGGTGCCAGATCGCTGTCACCGAGATCGGCCACGACTTTCTGGGCGCCGTCGGGGAAAACCGCGCCAGGATTGCGGGTGAGAACCCGCATGTGACCTGCCTGGGTGGGGAGGAGCGCTGTGATGACTTCCGAACCGACAGTGCCGGTGGCTCCGGTAATCAAAATCATGAGTTCTGGTCCTTTGTTTGAGATTGGGTTTCGGGGTGAGTTGGGAGTGGGCGCAGCTCCCGCGGGACGGGCACCGCCCCGCGATGATGCGGTGGGCCAGCTGACCCTCGTTTGGCGTCTATGAGCATCAGATCGACTGTTGCCATCCACATTGGTCAGCTTTCATTACTAATATAGTCATACATCCGAACCGATGACAACAGTGGCAGGTACGAGGTCGCCGAGGGGCAGGTGGCACATGCGGAACGCAGCGTGCACAGCTCCGCGGCACGCGCCGCCGCCGCGGTCGAATCGGCGGCGGCGTAGGGTGTGAACCTCGCGGGATCAGGCGGGCGATGGAGCTGGGAGCGGCATGGACGACGAGCAGCGGGTTGATCTAGGGGTGTCGTTGTTCATCCCATACCGGTACACCGAGGACCGGATTTTCCGGGCCCTGCAGGATGCCGGGTTCGACGACTGGACCCTCGCCCAGTGCCGGGTGTTCCAGCGCATCGCTCAGGACGGTTCGCGCCTCACGGACCTCGCTGACCAGGCGCAAATGACCAAGCAGAGCGCCAGTGCGATGGTCGATCAGCTGGAAAGTCTGGGCTACGTCCGCCGGGTCCCCGACCCCGCGGATGGCCGCGCCCGACTGATCGTGATCGAGCAACGTGGCCGGCGGGCGGTCGAGGTAGCCAAGGCGACACGCGACGAGATCCTCGCGGAGTGGAAGGAATACCTGGGCACCCGCAACTTCACGCTGCTGCAGCAGATCCTGGATCAACTCCGCGAGATCACCGACCCCTACGCGCGGTAGACCCGGCCACACCGAGCCGTCCGCACCGATTCCCGCTGGCCCCGAGCCGCCGGAACTGGCGGGCGCCAACAGACCTCGACTCCACTTTGACATAGTCAGGATTATTGACTAAACTGGTTGATGATCCTGACGATGTTCCGATGATGGGCGGCTGATTGCCGCGGTGCACAGCGCCCAGACGAGCCGGACCGTTGCTGGACAGGCCGCCGCCGGCAGAGGCCTGAGGGGTCCGACACAGCATGGGCGGGAATCGGGCCCCTGCCGCTCGGCCGCAACACCAGCACGCCCATTCATCCTTCGATAGAGAGCGAAGTATCGTGAAGTTTCTTGTTCTTGGAGCAACCGGACGCACCGGCGTCCTCTTCATGAAAAAGGCATTAGACCAGGGACACCAGGTCACTGCCCTCGTTCGGCGGGCCGACGCCACCGATGATCCGCGTGCTCAAATCGTCGGCGGCGACGTCACCGACGCCACCGTGATCGCGACGGCAGCCCGAGGCCACGACGCGATCATCAGCACGCTCGGAGTGAAGAACGCCCGCGAGACCCCAACGCTGATCACCGACACCGTCCGCGCAGTCATCGCATCCGCGAAAACATCAGGCGTTGACCGTTTCGTCATCCTGTCTGCGTTCGGAGTCGGCGACTCCCTCGCCAAGGCCTCATTCCTTGTCGGCCCCATTTTCCGAACCGTGCTTCGGAAAACCTACGCAGACAAAGCCGCATCGGAAGTGCTCTTGAGGGCCAGCGATCTGAAATGGACCCTCGAATACCCCGGAGCATTGAACAACGGTGACAGCACCCGCTACAACGCCGTTGCGCTCGCGGACGTCACGAAATTGCCGATCTTCCCCTCAACCTCTCGCGCAAACGTCGCCGACTTCCTCCTCCACTCCGCCGTGGAAGACACCTTCATCCGTCAGATCGCCGTAGTCACCGACGCCAAATAGGTCACCGATGCAGGCCCAAGAAACACCGATCACCAGCGCCGTCGCCGCTCCGGTCATGGCGGCACGGTCATGTAAGAGATAACCCGTGAGTCCAGCGATTGCTTACTGAGCACCTGTGGACCGCTCCGCCCCTGGACCTGGGGATTTTCGTTCTGTTCGGATGGGTTGGCGTGTCTTGACTGAAGTTCAGAATTAATGAAGTAGGTTCGGGCGATCCGAAGGATGATTGTCTGAGCTGAAGGTGGGGTCGCGGGTTGAGCCTGGCTGTGGTGCGGGATCTGCGCGATCTGCGGTCTCCGGCGACTCCGGAGGAACTCGCGGACTTCGAGACCGATGTGCTGGCGGGGTTCGTGCTGGCTCGTGCGTCGGCCGGGTTGGCGGACGGCACGATCAGCGGTGATGTGAACCACTTGGAGCAGGTGCGGGCGTGGTTCTGTAAACCGTTGTGGGACATGGAACCCGCTGACGCCGACGCCTACTTCGGGCAGGTGTTGCGCGGAGCGGCGAAGGGCACCCGTTTGGGGCGGGCACAGGCGTTGACGACGTTCTTCGCGTTCCTCGAACTGCGGCACAAGGTCGAAATCCACGCGATGACGGGCCGGGTTGTCGAGTGCCCCATCGATGAGATGAACAAGCCGCGCGGCCTCAAGCAGGCGGCGTTGCGGATACCGCCGACCGAGGCCGAGGTCAAGGTGCTGTTCGCTGGGTGGCGCGAGGAGTTGACGAGTTGCCGCAAGTTCGGCCCGACTGCCCGCAATTATGTTGCGGCCCAGTTGATGTCACAGGTCGGACTGCGCGTGAACGAGGCCCGGAACCTTGATCTTGCCGACATCAAATGGGAGCTGGGCAGGTTCGGCAAACTGCACGTCCGAATCGGCAAGGGCGCTCGCGGAAGCGGCCCACGGGAGCGGATGGTGCCGCTGATCAACGGCGCCGACCGGACAGTGCGTTGGTTCGTCGAGGACGTGTGGGGCCATTTCGACGACGACCACCAGCGGCCCGGTGCGCCGTTGTTCCCTTCGGAGCGCAAGAACACCGACGGAACCTGCCGCAGGGTGGGTGACGACGCCCTTCGTGCGGGCCTCGCCGGGGCAGCCGGCACGCACCTGCCGGGATGGGCTGACACCCTCACTCCGCACGTGTTGCGGCATTTCGCGGCGAGCCAGCTGTATTTGTCGGGTGTGGATCTGATCGCGATCCAGGAGCTGTTAGGGCATTCCTGGATCTCTTCGACTCTGAATTATGTTCACGTTCACCGGACCCGGAGGCTTATTCATAAGCCTGTCCCGCAATCGGCTGTGGCATAGCAACTCTCGTGGCCTGTGTGGCCGGTGAGACGGTGATCGCACTGCTTGATACGTCGGCGCGTCGCAGCCGAATTGGCAACGGCCCTCATGTATCTCAGTTCGTGGAGTTACGAAGTCTACGAGCGAGAACGAGGGCCGTTGCGGTACAAGGCTATTACGGGGCTGACCGATGGGCAACTGACGGAACTGACTGCCCGGGTACACGAGACCGTCGGCGGGTTCGAGTCGGCCGGTCGCCCTTACGCGTTGAGCTTGTTCAGGTCTGTCGCTTTGGTGGTGTCGTTGATGCGCAGAAACCTCGTCCAGGATGTCGCGGGCGCGTTCTTCGGGATCAGTCAGTCCACGGTGAGCCGCCGCTGGGATCTGCTGCGACCGGTGATCGCTGACGTACTCGAAGAGTTCGTTCCCAACCCCCGCGACGTCATCGGAGTCGGGTCCGTGCTGGTGGACGGCACAATCTGCCCGACCTGGGACTGGTCGGCGATCCCGGACCTGTTCTCCGGAAAAACCCAGTATCCGGGGTTCAACATCCAGATCGCCGCCGACCTCGACGGCAGGCTCGTCGCGGTCGGCATGACGATCGTGCACGGCGCCCGACACGACGCGCACGCATACGCCGCCTCCGGACTCGCCGACCTTCTCGCCGAGATCGACACTGTCGCCGATTCCGGTTACGTCGGTGTCGACGGAATCGATCTGGTGCCCTACAAGAAACCTCCGGGCCGCGAACTGCACGAGAGCCAGGCCGCGTTCAATACCGCACTCTCCGGAATCCGGGCCGCGGTGGAGCGAGCCGTCGCTCACCTGAAGACCTGGCGCATGCTCAGCGAGGAAGGCGGCCGCTACCGCGCGCCAGTCCACAAATTCCCCTCTGCCCTGAAAACGATAGTCGCACTGCACTTTTTCGCGGAGGCTTATGAATAACGCTCCCGGATCGAGGACGCCTGGGTCGCGGGCCAACAACGCGCGGCGCATCGCTTGGAAGGACTGCTGTCATGAAATGGAACCTGCGCCTGGCCGCCGCCAACCGCGGCATCTGGAAGGCCAGTGAACTTCAGCACCTGCTCGCCGCGCACGGCCTGGTGATCAGCGCCGGGAAGATGTCGGGCTTGTGGTCGGGCAACCCCGCGAGCATCAAGCTCGACGATCTCGACATCATCTGCGTGGTGCTGGGCTGCCCCATCGGGGAAATTCTTGTCCCCGAACCGGAGAAAGTCCAAAAACCTGGCACTGCAACGATTTCCAAAGCTGTTGCCGCCGGAAACAATGGCCCTGTCGTGACCCCGAAACGCCGCGACGGCCGCTCACTGCCACCGGAGTGACCGGCCGCGGACCCGCAGCGCGGACCTGCGCAGGCTGCTTGGCCTGGGGCAAATTCGGCCGAGGTCTGTGCGCGGCGTGCTACATGTTCACTCGCGACCACGCCGTCACAGAATGCGCCGGCTGCGCACGCATCGTCGCTTTGAAGAACAAGCACTGTCGATTGTGCTGGAATCAGGCCCGCAAACTCGCCCGAGAAGCCGACGGTCTGGTGCCGACCACCGCCGTCGACCACCTGCACGAGGTTCGTTACCACCAACTGTTCTTCGCCGATATGGGCTCGACCCGCGGCGCGACAACCGACCCGCCACGCCGCTACGCCCGGCGCGGCAGGCCCCTCAAACCGTCACCGTCACCAGCTCATCGGCCAGATACCAGCTGCATGCAGATGTTTCTGTTCGACAGTCCCGTGCGGGATTACCTCCGCTTCGATGAGCACGCCGACACCGACACCGACACCGACAACCGATGGCTGCGCTGGGCTCGCTACCTCGCCCACCAGACCGCCGAGCGGCGCGGTTGGTCACGCGGGGTCCGAGACGATGTCCAACGGTCGCTGATCATTCTGCTGTCGCGTCACATCGACGGCGATGTGGTGCATTACTCGGCGATGTTCGCGGCCCTGCGGGCACTCGACCTCACTGTCGATCATGTCGGCTACGTGCTGGGCGAGATGGGCATCCTGGTCGATGACCGGCAACCGTCGTTCGAGGATTGGCTGGAAGGCAAACTCGACGGCATCGCGGCGGGTATCGCCCAAGAGACCGAGACATGGCTACGGACCCTGCGGGACGGCGGCCCACGTGCTCGGCCCCGCAAGATCGGCACCGTCTGGACCTATGCGAACACGATTCGTCCCCTCCTGCTCGACTGGTCCGCCCACCGCGACCACCTGCGCGAGGTCACCCGCGACGATGTGATCGCCGCACTCGAGTCGTTGCACGGCTCGGCGCGACAGGGCACCCTGGTCGTGCTGCGGTCACTGTTCAAGCACTGCAAGAAAACCCGCGTCGTCTTCATCAACCCAACCAGCCGAATCCGGGTCGGCGACCGGGGCGCGAAGCTTATCCAGCCCCTCGACCCCGACCAGATACAGCGAACCGTCAACGGTGCCGCGCGCCCCGCCGATCGGCTGATAGTTGCACTGGCCGCCGTCCACGCCGCCCGCTCAGCAACGATCCGGGCTCTGCAACTCGACGACGCCGACCTCGGCAACCGGCGCCTGACCATCGCGGCCCATGTCCGGCCACTCGACGAACTCACCTACCAGCTGCTGCTGGAATGGCTCAACTACCGTCGAACCCGCTGGCCCTACACCGCCAACCCGCACCTGATCATCAACAATCAGACCGCCCACAAGCTCACGCCGGCCAGCGCGCACTGGATCGGTGACGGATTCCGTGGACAGCACGCCACACTCGAACGCTTACGTGTCGACCGCCAACTCGAGGAAGCCCTCACCCAAGGTCCTGATCCTCTACACCTGGCCGTCGTCTTCGGCTTGGACGAGAAGACCGCCATCCGCTACGCGGCCGCAGCGCGGCAGCTTCTGGAAGCCGAGATCGAGCGACATGCTCCGAGTTGAGACGAACCCACGGGTCGAAACAACTCGCAGACTGAACGAACCCTTGGGTTCCCGGTGAAGAACCCTCAGTTCGCTTGAACCCGCGGGAGCCAAGGGGGTCCGGGAACATCTTTGAGAAATCCGGCGCTTAGCAGTTACCGCAGATAGTTACTCGCTATGCGCGATAGCTCGGATGGCGACCTGGTGCTTTGACCGGGTCGGCGGTGGTCGACTCTGGAAACTATGCGCGGCACATGTACGACGAACTCGACGACGACGGCAAACGCCCAGGTCGATTCGCGCTACCGCCGGATTCCGCGCCACTGCTCCTCATGGCCCGATACCGCCGGACAGGTCGGAGAATGCGGCCGTCAGAGCCGGTACATTTGCCGCATCGGCATCCACGGCCCTGGCAACGGTCTCGGTGACGCCGCGGGCGGCGTGCGTGGGCAGCGCGGCGACCGCGGCGCTGTAGTCCTTGGCTGCGGTGCCGAGCATATCGCGCACAGACCGCCACGCTGCGTCCAGTTCGCCGACCATAACTGTCACTGTGCCCCGCACCGCACACTTGCCGCGCAAAGTGTCCGTTCCGATCTGAATTTATCGACGACGTCATCCTCGACGGCAACCAAGTGCTGCTCGGGGTAGAGGAGCGTCGGCCGGAAATCCCGTTAGGCATAGGTCGCGGGTCGTCCTGGTCCGACGTAGCCGTCAGCCGAGGTGACTTGGGAAACTATCTGCCGTACAACGCAATCGGATCGCATCCGAAGCGGTACGAACTGCCAGGTGGACGGCGCTCCATGCCACTACCGCCGGATTTCTGGCGGATGTACCAACCCCGAGTCGAACAGCGCCGTAGTGAACAGGACTTCGATACCCACCACTGTTCGAAGTCCTGTTCACTCACACCGGAATCCGCAGGTCAGCGGTGAACGCGACTTCGAACATTCACAGGTGTACCCCAACCAGACGGTATCGCTGGGTGGCCGGATCTCGTCCGGCGCCCCATTGAGGGCGGCTAGGGTCGCCGACGTGGATGAGCGCGGTGAACAGAACTGGTATCCCATATCGCAGATCGGGTGGTTCACCGACCACACTCGCGAGGGCATCACCGTTACCCGCGACCAGATCGAACTGTTCAAACCCGCGCTAATCCGAGCCGTATCGCCTCGACGACGACACCGTGAACCGGTCCATCCGGGCCTACCGAAACCAGCGAGACGACCTGGTGCTGTTCGGCAACCAGGCCGACCGATGGGAGCGCGAGGCAACCACCCCTGCCCAACGCACCGACGTGCGCACCTACGTTGCGGCGATCGACGAACTCGCCGGCCTCACCGAGGAAGTACTCGACATCTGCAACGTGCTGTCTGGGCAGACGATCGAGAAACTGATGGCGATGTCGGACCTCGAAGTCGGCCTCGACGCACTGAAACGACTGGCAGACTGTCCGACTGACCCTTGCCGATTCAACCTTATCGACGGCCAGAGGCCCCAGTGACCCGCCCTTATTCGCCCGCGATCTCGCCTTTACCCTTGCCTTTGCCTTTGCCTTTGCCCCCACCCTTGCCCTCGTTCCCGGCACCGCCCGCGCGACCGCCATCGTCGGAACGCGGCGGCGCAGAGGGCCCGAAGACCTGCACGGGTTCGACAGCACCGGCCTGATTCCCGAAGTCGGTTCCTGTGCCCGTGGCACCACTTCCGGGGGTCGGCTCCCCCGCCTGCCCTTCTCCCGGTCCCGGGTCCAGCGCCTGGGCGGTGGCGACGCCTGCGGACAGGAAGACCGACAGGATGCCGACCGCGGCGGCGGTCGCGATTTTGTGAGTCAACGTGTAGCCCCTTCTCGTGCCGGACGTGGTACGTGTGTGATCAACCGATCCAGCCTAAAAGCGGGCAGGGGCCTCGTTGCTGACCCTCAGTCCTGCGGCGATTCCCGTTACCGGTGGTCAGGGTCCCGGTGTCGGGCGGCGGAGGCGCGCGGCTCGCGCTCTCAACCGCTGCTCCAGGGAGGGCCTTCTCGGGGGAGTTCCGGGCGGATCCGGCAGCCGCAAGGCCTCGCGGCGGCGGCCGAGCCCCACGGAGTAGCGGAAGTACCGAATACCGCTGACCACCGCGACGGCCGACAGAGTCCACAACGCCGCCGTGCGCACCCAGTGGAAGTCGCCACCAGACGTCAGGGTGATGAGGCCGATGCCCGCAGCAACTAGGACGAACAGAGATCTGGCGGCCCGCTTGCCGTATTCTTCACGCTCCGTGAGCGCATGTACGCGCTCGTAGACGTACCTGCTCAGGATGGTCTGCGCGTGATTGCCGTAGCTGTCATTCCACACGCCCCCCGTCGCGAAGCGCTCGACGAGTTCGGCGTCCCGGAGCAGTTGGGTCCGGGTATCTCGCCGGTCTTTGAAGTACGCGAGCGTGCCGACGATCAGAGTTGCGACAGCTCCCACTACGCCGACGACGAGGGTGACAAGTTCCGCGGGCACAGACGACAGTTTTACGCCGACGTGTCCATGGGAGGTGTTCGCCCCCCGCTCGGTCAGGCGGCCATGTCCGCAACGTCGAACAGCGTCAGCTCCCGCGCGGCCTGGGCGCGCTCGCGTGCCTCGCAGGTCGGGCCGATGCGGCGCGCGACCGAGTCCGGCGACATGAGCCAGCCGTGGCAGCGGCGGCAGTGCACTACGAGCTTCACCGTGGGCTGCTCGTCGGTCTCGGCCATAGCGCTCTCCCTCCCGGCCACGGGCAGATATGCCCGACAGCCTTCCACGCACCACCGACACGATCGGGCGCGCAAACGCCTACTCCGTCCCTGTGGGCCGGTGGTGGTAGTCGGGCCGCAGGGTCACGGCGTATTCGCCGAGGGTGTTGTGACAGGCGACGCTGTAGGCCACCACCCGGCTGGCGTCGCTCGGGCTGTGGTGCACCTGGGCGATGACGCCGGTGCGGCGCACCGCCGCAGGGTCGTCGGGCTCGACACCGCGCCCGTGTGTGTCCGACCACCAGGTGACCGCCAGCGAGTCAGGCGGCAAGCGACCACTGCCCAGCGGTGGTGTCCCATCGGTCGAGTCCTTCGCCGGTGATCGCCTCGACGAGCGCGGAGATGAGGATCTCGGCGACGGGTGGGGTGTCTGCGTTGCCGTACTGGCGCACCTTCTGCCGCTTGTTGCCGAGCACGGTGTATCCGGCTGCGAAGGTCATCGCGGCACTGACCCGGGCGTTGTCCACGTCATTCGCCCGGAAGAGCCAAGCCCGTCTATCTTCCTCTCTGTGCAAGAAACGCTTTGGTGTGCAACAGGTTTCGTACGTAGGTCGCCTTCCCGCGAACCACCACCTCGGGGAACTCATGCGCCCCAGGACTGTGGCAATCGCTGTACCGTCTCCTACTGCCCGCCCTTCCCTTCCTACCGGAATCAGGAATGACCGAATTCACCACGACCCCAATCGACATCCTCGAAGCGTTGGCCCACAGCTACGGCGCCCGCACTCCCGAGGAGCTGGCACACGCACTCGATCAGCCTGCGGATACGGTGGCCGACACACTCGCATGGCTCGAACATCACCACTACACCGAACGGGCCACCGCATGGCATCTGACTGCCGGAGCCGCGTACATGCTCGCGTCCACCTACCAGCTGGCCGAGGCCGAGCTGCAGGTCCTGCGCGACCTGAAGGACTGCGGTGGTGCCCGCACCATCGAGGAATTGGCCTACAACTCCGGCGATGACGAAGAACAGCTCGCCGGCACCATCTATCGGCTGCTCGACAATGGTTACCTCCAGCGAATCACCGCCTGGCGTCGCACCCCCGATGCCCTCTTCGCGAAACAGCGACTCCGCAGACAAAACCACCACGACCAGGGACCGGGGGTCGAGGAGCAGCCGCCCGGCGGGGGAGTAGCTCCGATACCGGTCCGTTTATTACCCACGGCCCCCTAATCGAAGTGGAATGTGGACAACCGGGATGGGTTCTACGCTAGCTTCGGCTCCTGTGCCGGAGCTTGCTCCGGCCCAGAGTTGAACTGTTGCAGGGAGTCTCACAAATGAACAGCTACGCGGGCCGCCACAGCGGCGTTACCGGAATGCGCAGACCACCGGCCCGTCGAGTCGCACTCGCGACCTGATTGTTCGCCGCAGGGGTGGGTCTGGCTTCGGCCCTGGCCCCGCAAGCCACCGCTGCCCCGGCCCTGATCGCCTGCGGCGCAGGCCAATATGAAAACGTCGACCACGACTGCGTCCCGCGCCCGAAGCAGGCTCCCGCCGCCCCCGACGGGGCAACAGCCCAGTGCAAGGACGGTACCTACAGCTTCAGCCGACACCGCACAGGCACCTGCTCGCATCACGGCGGTGTCGCCCGCTGGTTGGTCGCCCTGCCGTAACCGTCGGTGAGAAACTCCGAAGTAGTCAGACGATCCTGGAGCCGAAGCCATCCGGGAGGCACTGCAATGGTCGACCCAACAAACCCCATCCAACCCCACCGCGATACCGCCCGACCCGACACCCAGCCCCCACAGGACGACAACCCCGCCGCCGGTGAGCGGGAACTGATCGGTGACCCACAGTCCACGGTGACGATCGAAGACCTGATCGCCCGACTCACCCCCACCAACCCAAACCAGATCGCACCCATCATCCGCGCCGCCTTCGTCGGCAGGACCTCCACCGACGACAACCAAGACCCCACCCTCTCCATCCCCCGCCAAGTCACCACCTGCCAAACCACACTCACCGCACTCCCCGTCCAAGTGGTGATCGTCGCCTACTACTGGGACATCGAAACCGGGCGCCTCGACCTCGACCAACGCGGACACGGCACCAGCCACGAAAAGTTCAACGTCCCCGTCCCCCGCGACGGCGGCATCACCGACCTCCTCACCGCCGCGGCCGCCGCACAGCCCGCCTTCGATGTCGTTATCGCCGAACAAATCTCACGCACCGCCCGCGACACCCGAGCATCCATCGAATTCGAACACCGGCTCAAACAGTGCGACATCCAACTCTGGTGCGCCAACGAACCCATCGACATCACCACCGGCGACCCCGCCGCCACCACCACCCTCGTACGCGGCATGAACCGCGCCATCGCCGACTGGTACGTCCGCAACCTCCTCGAACAATCCCGCGGCGGCACCGAACAACACATCAAAGCCGGCTACAACATCGGCAAAATCCCCCACGGCTACCAACCCCACCACATCCCACACCCAGTACCCGCCAAACGATCCCGAGGACTCCACAAAACCATCCTCATGATCGATGAGGACACCGCACCCACCATCCGCCAGATCTACACCTGGCGCATCACCGAACGACTCGGCTACACCCGCATCTGCGACCGACTCAACCAAGACATGGACCGCTACCCATCGCCTAACGGCGGACCCTGGTCCACCAGCACCATCTCCCACATCCTGCACAACCCCAAATACACCGGCTACCAGGTCTACAACCGCACCCGCAACAAAACCACACTCCACAAAAGCAAAACCAAACCCGCCAACCAATGGATCTGGTCACCCCAACCCGCACACCCCCCCATCATCACCATCGACCAATTCCACGCCGCCCAACACATCGCACCCGGCCGCGAACGCTCCCGCAGCGACCGAACACCCGGCGACCCCAACCCCCACCGCCAAACCAAACACGTCTACCCCCGGCTGCGCTCCTACATCACCTGTGTCCACTGCAAACACCGCATGTGCGGCAAAGCCGACGGCGGCGCCCGCACCTACTACTTCTGCCAACCCCGCACCAAAGCCTCACGACCCCCCGGACACCCCACCGGGATCTACCTCCCCGAACCCGAAATCCTCGCCGCCATCACCGAATTCTTCAACACCCACGTCCTCGGACCCCACCGACGCGAACTACTCCTGACCTCACTCCAGACCACCGACACCGCACAAGCCGAAGAACACCAAACCCAAATCGACACCACCCAACGAACCCTCACCCGCATCGACAACACCCGGACACGACTCATCCGCAACCTCGGCATCTTCGACTACGACACCGACCGACACGTCATCGAAGACATCCGACAACAACTCCGCGACCTCGAAATCCAACACCACACCAAGGTGGCCGACCTCACCGAACTCACCAAAACCCAACCACCACAACCCCAACCAGCACTCGACCTCATCAACCAACTCCCCCAAACACAACTCGACCTCACCGAACTCCCCACACCACTCCTACGACAACTCCTCGACGCCTACGCCTTCACCACCACCTACAACCACCAAACCCACCACGCACACTTCACCATCAACATCACCGCACCAACCCTCGACCACATCAACCACCTCACCAACCAAGCAGCCGACCCCAAAACCCCTACCACCACACAAAACCCGCATTCCGCCAACTTGAGTTCTGTGCCGAATCCCGGATCAGCGCTGGGTCATCGGGCCGTTGAAGCACGGCCAGTCGGTAGGCCAGGTTCCGGATCCAGACCGGCAGGAACCCGTCGACCAATTGTGGGGACAGCTCATGGAGCATCGCGACAATCTCGTCCGCGTCGGCGAGGGTCAACTCCCCGACGAAGTAGTGTTCCCGGTACCCCTGCTCACACTTCGGTGCCGGGCGGTACTCGTCTCGGGATCGATCCCAGCGATCCCGGGGTCCCCGCCGAACGCGGCGGCACGCGAGCAGCGGCAGGATCACGCCCGCCGCGCCGGCCGGTCTCCGGTCCCAGTCGATTGCCAGCCGGATCGCATTCCGCTCCCAGCAACGGGCTGTTCGATAGACCTGTGAGCCGCTACAGCGCGGTACACACTCCGAGAGAAAGAGATGCCGTTGCTGTCTACTGCGAAAACAACTCGTACCCGTCGGCTGGTGACTCGCGTCGCCATCGCGGGCGCCCTGGCTGTCGTCCCGTTGTCGACCGTCGCGGTTCCCGCGTTCGCCGCCACCGACAACAGCAACCCGACTGCCACCGTGATCGACTTGAACATCCCCGGCCAGGGCGACCAGCATCGGCCCGACCAGGGGGGACCCGGGGACCAGCGCGACCAGGGCGGCCCCCGCGACGACCACGGCAACCGGGGACCGGACACGCCCCCGGCTCCGGCTCCGCAACTGCTGCCGCCCACCGGCTCGTTCGGCTGACCTCCGAACGGACCGCTGAATCCGAATGAAGGCCACTCCCCATCGGGGAGTGGCCTTCATTCGGCTCTGAGTCCCCGCCAGCGACGCGGACCGGATCAGCGTCCATTATGGCGGCCACCAGACACAGTGGACCGCCCCGGATTTGCTGGAGACCTGACTACCTGTCTCATGCTGCTGCCGGGGGCTGCTGCAAGTCTTGCCAGAAGACCTGCTCGAACTCCAGCGGTGGACGATAATCACACCAGGAATGCAGCCGCTCGTTATTGTACCAGTATACCCAATCCGCTGTCTCTCGAACAACTTCCGCGAGAGCTGACCATGAATCCCGTTGGTTGATAACCTCTTTCTTGTAGAGCGCGTTCACCGATTCCGCGAGGGCATTGTCGTAGGAATCGCCTGTGGCCCCGACCGATTGGGCAATTCCCGCTTCGGTGAGCCGCTGCGAATAGCGGATCGAAATGTACTGTACGCCTCGATCGCCGTGATGGACCAGCGCTTTGCTGAGCTTTTCCCGTCGTGCCCACAGCGCCATTTCCAATGCGTCGAGGGCGAGTTCGGCCTTCAACGAGTCCGACACCTGCCAGCCGACGATCGCGCGGGAGAAGACGTCGGTGACGAACGCGGTGTACACGAACCGGCCGCCGGCCACCTCGACATACGTGATATCCGCGACCCACAACTGGTTCGGAACCGAGCGCGGAAGTCCCTGTCCACCAAGTCCTTCGGGCGTTCATGCTCACTACCGGGCAGGGTGGTGCGAGGCCGGCGCCGCAGGGCCACAAGTCCTTTGAGGCCGTGCTCGCGCATCAACCGCTCGACCGTGCAGCGCGCGACCTCGACACCGCGGCGCCGTAATTCCTTCCACACCTTCCTCGCTCCGTAATCCTTACACCGCTTGTCATTCCGGACCCGATGGATCTCGGCCAGAATCTGCTCGTCCGGCACCGCACGTGCGGACGGGTTCTGCTCCCGCTTCTTCGCCGCGTAATAGGTCGACGACGCGAAATCCAGCGTCGCGCAGATCGGGTCGACATCGAACTCACCGCGGTGCGTGTCGACGAACGTCACCATTTCGGCGGTGGAGGGTCCATTTCCCTGGCGAAAAAAGCCGACGCCGCCTTCAGGATCGAATTCGCGCGTTCGAGCTCGCGGACTCGCTGCTCCAATTCCTTGATCCGCGTGTCCTTCTCCGCCGGTGAGCCCTCGACCCGTTCACCCGAAGGCCGCTGCCCCTGCCCGTCGGCCCGCACCCACGCCCGCAACGCCTCCTTGTGCACCCCCAGATCACGCGCCACCTGCGCAATCGCCCCACGCTCCCGGCCCGACCGCTCCAGATCCCGAACCATCGCCACCGCACGTTCCCGCAGCTCGAGCGGGTACTTCCTCATCGCAACCACAACCGTTGATCCTCTCCAGATCTAACGGTCTCCACCAAACCCGGGGTGATCCAGATCGCACGTGATCCGGCCGAATACGTCCAGGCACCCCGGCAGCGGCCCACCAAGATCACCGCCTCAGACGTGTGGACCAAGGAACAGGTGCAGACCTTCGCCGCCAAGGCCAGCGCACACCGCTTGCACGCCGTCTACCTCATGTCCTGCTACGGGCTGCGCCGCTCGGAGGTATGCGGGCTGCGCTGGACCGACATCGACCTGACACGCGGCACGCTCAGCGTCGAGCAAAGCCACGTGGAAGTGGAAGGCAAGGACCACGCGGTGGACGAACCCAAGACCGAGCGCTCACGCCGGACCCTGCCGATGCCCGACGACGTCGCGGCGGCGTTGCGGGAGTTGAAAACTCGCCAGAAACGGGAACGGCTCGCCCTCGGCCAGTCATGGGACGAAACCACACATGTGTGCTCGGACGAGACCGGCAAGGCCGTCCTGCCCCGGACCTACACCGGATGGTTCCACCGCATCCGCATTGCAGCCAAACTCCCCCGGATCACCCTACGGAACCTGCGCCACACCTCGGTATCCGTCATGCTCCACGCAGGCATCCCAGCCTCCACCGTCGCCGCCTGGCACGGGCACGACGTGCGGATGACACGGGCGTCTACAACCGGGTCTACGACGAGGGTCTGTCCGCAGCCGCCTCGGCGATGTTCGGAGACACCGAAAACACCGTTTAGGACGGTCCGTTAAGCAGTTCTCCCACCCGTTGGCAAGAACTTGGCAAGATGACCCTGGAACACAAGAAAGACCCGGACACAAATACCGGGTCTGACCTGTGTAAATGAAGTGGAGCTAAGGGGACTCGAACCCCTGACCCCCACACTGCCAGTGTGGTGCGCTACCAGCTGCGCCATAGCCCCTGATGTTGCTGCTGTCAGGTTTCCCTGACCGCCTGAACGAAGTTACACCACCGGTGTGTCGGCAACCAAATCGCCCTGTTCGGGGCTGGCGGCGGGGGGGTGGTGGACGTAGACTCGAACACATGTTCGAACGCGACGATCTCTCATCGGTGGACTTCAGTGCCATTAGTGACGAGGGGCTTATCGACGCCCTTCGGACGGCACATGGTGCGGCTGCGGCCGCGCAGGCGACGGAGGTGTTCGCCGCGCGGGAGTTGTACCGGAGGCGGCGCGCGGATACCGCGGCTACCGGGCCGGGTGGGGTGCGGGGCTGGGAGTTCGCGGCGACCGAGGCGGCGGTGGCGTTGCAGGTCGACGAGGCGACTACGGGCGCGCTGATCGATATCGGGCTGGCACTGGAGGTTTCGCTGCCGCAGACGCGGACGGAGTTCGCGGCGGGGCGGATCGACCTGGCGAAGGTGCGGGTGATCGTCGACAACACCCGGGCCGTGGCCAGGGAGGTCTTGGAAGATCTGGAGCCGAGGTTGCTCGCGGCAGCCGGGCGCACCAATCCGATGCGGCTGCGGCAGGCGGCGCGGCGGTGGGCGGCCAGGCTGGATCCGGGTGGTACGCAGAATCGGCGGGAACTGCGGCAGGAGGAACGCGATGTTCGGTTGCGCGCTGTTCAGGACAGCATGGCCGTCTTCGATGGGTTGCTGCCCGCGCCGGGCGCGCAGACGGTCGCGATGCGGCTGCGGGAGATGAGCATGCAGGTGTGCGCGTCCGATCCGCGGACCATGCCGCAGCGCCGCGCCGACGCCCTGGTGGCACTGGCCGACGGGTCGGGTCGGTTGCGGTGCCACTGTGGACGCGGTGAGCGCTGCCCGAAATACGGTGTGCCGATCGAGCAGCCGCGTCGGCCGCTGATCCAGATCGGAATCTCCGCCGACACCCTGCTCGGGATGCAGGAGGCGCCCGCGTTCCTGGCCGGATACGGACCGATCGACGCGGCGCTGGCCCGCATCCTGGCCGAACACGCTCGCTTCCAAGTGATTCCGGAACAATCGGACGCCGACGACCCGGCAGCAGCCGACGAGGCGGCGCGGTGGCGATCCTCACCCCGGCTGAAACGGGAAGTCCGTGCGACGGACGGACTGTGTCGATTCCCCGGCTGCGTGATGCCCGCCGCCGAATCCGAACTCGACCACAACCGTCCCCTCGACCACGACCGACCCGCCCGCAGCGGAGCGGCCACGCGCACGGGCCTGGCAGTCCTCTGCACCCGCCATCACCGCTTGAAAACGTTGGCGGACAACGAAAGACTCCCCTGGCGGACATGGCGCGCAGACCTCGACCGCCTCCAGTGGACCGCCCCCACCGGCGACATCTACACCGCGGTCCGCGAAGGAGCCCGATACCTCTTCCCGCACACCGACATCCACGCCCCCGCCGCCCCCTACACCGGCACCCACCGATCCGAACCGGCCGAAACCCCACCGATCCATGCGCCCACCCCACTCCCCGACCGCCCCACCGCCGAAGACCTCGCCTACCCGCTCAACGGCTACGTCGTCATCCACGGTCAACTCCGCCGCATTCCGCCCGAAGACGAAATCCCCGACGACAGAACCGAACCCGCCCAAACCCGCGGCCGCTGAGCACTAATGCCTAGCCGGACAGTGACCGCATCGGCACACCAGTACCGCAGGTCTCGGCAAGGGCGATCAGTACAGTCTGCACAACACACCGTGGCGCAGATCGCGGTCCAGCAGGAAGGTCAAGGTCGCCGTTGTCGTCGGCGTAGGTGGCGCTGATTTCGGGGGGCAGGTCGATGCCGGAGACGATGGTCGATAGGGTGCCGTAGTGCTCGAGCTGTTCGGTGAAACGGCGGCGATGTTTGGAGGCGAGCGCGGCGATCTGGCCCACCCCCAGGGCTCCGGCGTTGTCGGTCTGCAAGCCGGTGAGCTGCGGTAATTAGCTGTGCGACACGCCGTTTCGGATGCGAGGCGGACACGGGTGGCTCGAGGAGGATGAAGGTTCCTTAGGCCAGAATCTTCCCCGGAGTCGCCCGTGTCCGTCTGTTCAGTATCCCTTGTCGAGCCCGTTGTGGAGGTGTTGGATCGACGGCGCGTCGAACCGGAAACCCACACGGTCGCACCGTGTTTGCTGGAGGTGCTGAAGACGGTTCCCGACCCGCGTGATCCCCGTGGAATCCGGTACCCGTTGGTGGGGTTGCTGGCGATCATGATCCTGGCCACGGCGGCGGGGATGCAGTCGGTGGCCGGGTTCGCCACCTGGGTGCGTACCGCGCCACCGGAAGTGTTGGCAGAACTGGGCATCCGAGTGCGTCGCCCGAGCGAGAAGACGTTGCGAACCCTCATCGCCAGACTCGACGCCGCGGATCTGGATCGCCGGTTGGGTGACTATTTCGCCGCCGTGGCCGCTGCCGCGGACTCCGGCGGACTGATGGCGGTGGCCCTGGATGGCAAAACCGTGCGCGGGGCGCGCCTGGGCGGGGGCCGCGCACCGCACCTGGTGTCGATCTTCGCCCACCACGCGCGATTGGTCCTCGGCCAGCTGGCAGTCGCCGCGAAGTCCAACGAAATCCCCACGGTGCGAAAGCTTCTGAAGGCAATGAACCGGACCGGGCTCATCGCCACGATCGATGCGATGCACACGCAGGTCGCCACGGCGAAACTGATCTGCGGGCAGCTCAAGTCGCACTATTTGATGACGGTGAAGGCGAATCAGCCCAAGCTGTTGGCTCGCATTATCGCCCAGCCGTGGGCCGAGGTCCCCATCGCCCACCGTGACGCCGACGCCAAGCCATCGCACGGCAGGATCGAGACCCGCACCATGAAGGTGCTGAGCGTGCCGCGCGGGATCGGGTTTCCCTACGCCCGCCAGATCATGCAGATCACCCGCGAACGCGTCCAGGTCACCACCGGGAAACTGACGGTCGAGACCGTATACGCCATCTGCAGTGTCACCTTCGAGCAAGCCAAACCCCGACAGTTAGCCGAATGGTTGCGAAACCATTGGGGAATTGAGAATGCGATCCACTGGGTCCGTGATGTGACCTACGACGAAGACCGCAGCACCCTGCGGACCGGCACCGCTCCGCAAGTCGCCGCGACGCTCCGAAACACGGCGATAAGCCTTCACCGCATCGATGGTGCCGCCAACATCGCCGAGGCCTGCCGGACGACAGCCTTCTCACCGAACAGAGGCCTCCACCTGCTGACGAACACCCAAAACCCTTGGTCGCAGGCTAGTTAGGCGACAACGCCGGAGCCCTGGGCCCACCCCCATATCTGCGACTTGTACGACGGTGCGGCGGCTACTTCGTCGACTTGCCCCCAGGTCTCCCATACGTCGTCGAGCAGAGTCCACATAGCCGAGTCGTATTGATCGCGCAGGTCCGGTTCGTAAGTTTCTGACACGTCGACCGACGCTAGCCCGGCCCACCAGCGGCCGCAATAGTGCGATTCACTGTGTGCGCCTTGGGAATAGGGCTTGCAGAGTCGCGGCCGGCCGCCGATCACATCACGAACAGCGGCAAGTAACAACCAAGCAATTGTTTGCCAGAACAGTGATGTATATCACTAGTGGTCGCTAACCTGGTCCCACCCGGCTACTCGTCCTGAACCGCAGAAGGTTCAGCCTTCTGCGAGATGCTGTGGCCAGAAAGGCATCTAGACCATGAGTTCGACCACCACCGCAGTTCCGCCGACCCTCGTCACGGGGCTGTGGCAGCGCAAGCTACCGCACTATCCCGATACTCCCGCCCGCTCCTGGTACCTGGCCGTCGTGGTCATCACCTCGGTCGCGCTCTACTACCAATTGTTCGTCACCGGAGCGGTAGGCAATCAATTGATCGCCTACTTCCATCTGTCCTTCGCATATTTTGTCGGGATATTCATTGCCGGCGCCGCTTTCGGTGCGGCGGCCTCGGTAATTGCCGGTCTGCTCGACCGGTGGGGTCGGGCGAATATCATCGCCTACGGGGTAGTGATCTGCTCGCTGCTGACCCTGTTCGCGGTGCCCGCGACGACGACGAAAGAGGCATACCTCGGCGTCTACTGCCTGGTGAGCATTGTCGAGGGTGCGGTGCTGGTGGCCACGCCCGCATTGATTCGCGACTTCTCCCCGCAGCTCGGTCGCGCTTCGGCGATGGGTTTCTGGACGCTGGGTCCGGTCATCGGCGCGCTGATCACCACCGTAATCTCCACGCGGACACTGGATGCCCATCCCGACTGGCAGTACCACTATCGGTTGTGTGGCGTGATCAGCATCGTCATCGCGGTGGTGACGGTGGTCGGATTACGTGAGTTGAGTCCCGCACTGCGCGACCAGATCATGGTGTCGCTGCGCGATCGGGCGTTGATCGAGGCGCGTGCGCGTGGCCTGGACGTGGCCGAGCTGGAGCAGGGGCAATGGCGACAGATGTTGCGCCTCAACATCGTCGGCTCGGCGCTTGGCATCAGCTTGTTCCTGGCATTCTTCTACACAATCGTCTCGTTCCTCGCGGTCTATATGACAACGAACTTCGGGTTCAGCCCGGCCAAGGCCAACGCGCTCGGCAACTGGTACTGGACCGCGAGCGCAGTGGCACTCGTTGGGGCAGGCATCCTGTCGGACTACCTGAAGGTGCGCAAGCCGTTCATGATCGTCGGCGCGCTGATCAGCATCGTCGGCATGTTCGTGTTCATCGGCTACACCGACAAGCCCGACACCAGTTATTACACATTCGCCGCGTTGTTCGTGGTCATCGCGGTCGGCAGCGGCATCGCCTATTCGACGTGGATGGCGAGCTTCACCGAGACGGTCGAGGCTCGCAATCCGGCCGCGACCGCTGTCGGCCTCGCGGTCTGGGGCGGCATGCTGCGCGGTGTCGTCACCCTGGTGCTTTTCGGTCTGCTGCTGGTCGTGAACGCGACAGGCCCGCTGGTCAACTACGGGCCCAGGCTCCAGGACATCGTGCATGCGTACGGCCCACAACTGGCGACCATCCAGCAGGTCGGACCGGAAACCCTTGCGGCACTGAAAGCCAACCCCAACGACCAGGCCGCACAGCTGGCGGCGCTGACGAAGCTGACCGGCGCCACCCCCTCCGAAATCCAGACCACCGTCGGACTCGATATGAAGTATCCGCAGGAGGTCGCGACCCTACAGGCCATCGAGCCCGCCACCCTGGCCGCGCTTGCCGCCAACCCGGGTGATGCGAATGCCGGGCTCGCCGCTGTAGGTCAGGTTGCCAAGAAGTTTGGGATCCCGCCGGACCAGGCGATCGCCCGCCTGACCGCCGTCCAGCAGATTCCGCCCGCCGACCTCGCCGTTGCCTCGAAGGTGGGTCCGCAACTGGCGCAAGCGTCTTCGAAGCTGCAGGCTATCGGCACAATTCCCGCCGACGACCAGGCTTACCTGGCCGAACACGCCAAGGAAGTGCAGCAGGCGCAAGCCGATTCACCCAAGCAATGGAAGCACTGGTGGTGGATCTGCCTGCTCGCCCAGGTCGCCTTCCTGCCGTTCGTATTCCTGATGGCAGGACACTGGAGCCCGAAGAAGGCGGCCGCCGAAGCCGCAGAGCACGACAAACTGGTCGAGCGCGAGCTCGCCGCCCTGGTGGAGTAACCGAATCCGACCATCACTGGCCGTCGAGGTAGCCGTCAGCGAGACGGGCTGGGGCACAGGCCAACCAGCCGTCGAGGATCAGATCGCGCAGCACCTCGGGGGTGGTGGCGTTCAGTTCGATGAGGATCGCGGCGTAGCCGTCGAAGTGCGGGATGGTGAACAGGCCGGGGCGGTTCTCGGCGAGGACGGCTTCTTTGTCGTTGAGGTCGGCCAGCCGCACCGCGATGATCGGTCCTTCGGGCGGCGCGATGTCGCCGAATCGCTTGATGTCGCCTTCGCTGAGCGGGCGTTCCCACACGAAGGCCCTGCTTGCGACCGACCACGTCCGGTTGGCGTATCGCACGCCTTCGATGACTTCGGGTAGTTGTAGAGCGCGCTCAGCGGCATCATCCAGGGTCGCCACACCTACGACGCTAGCCGATCCGGGAGATCACCGCGTGAGGTCGAGGACCCACGTCTGGTTGTTGACATCGAGCTGGGTCTTGCCGTCGAACGCCGTGGGGGTGGCCACGCGACCATTGAGCAAATCTTTGAGCTCGCCGAGAGCGGCCTGAGCGCTCGCCCGCGCGGCATCGACCTTCGCACCGGAGGCGACGCACTGCACGACCTGATCGGAGGCGCCTGCTCCTTTGGCCACGGCAGCCAGGTCGGCATTGCTGAGGTCCGCGCCACCTTCCTTCGGCTGTCTGGTGGTGAACACCAACTCGTGGAACTTCGAGTACACCGGGCCCGAACCCGCTTCGGCGACACACTCGTTCGCTGCGACACCACGCGTCGAGTAGTCCTTGCTGCGCGATGTGGAATCCAGGAAGTTCACCAGGTGATAGCGCACCGCGAGCTTGCCCTCGTCCTGCTGCTGCGCGATTTCCTGACCGTAGATGCGCTCCATCGAACCGCAGCCAGGGCACATGGGGTCTTCGTACAGGTCGATCGTCTTCAGCGCGTCGGGGCGACCGACCACGATCCCACCGTCGGGCTGCAGCACCGCGACCACGGCCGGGTTGCGCACCGCGCCGTATCCGTCATTGCGCACCGCGGGTTCGTTGTGACCCCAGCGCATCGCGATAATCACGATCAACACAACGAGCGCGAGTGCTACGCCGCCGAGGGCGTAGGTGGTCTTGCTCGACATCGGCCGCGGGGTGTAGTTCGAACGCGATTCGCTCACGCCGAACACTCTGCCGCAACGGGCAGCCCCGATCCGCGCCGGGTGCTCGGCGCGGCGGGTGCTCGGCGCGGCGGCAACTGCTGGCTCAGCCGGACTGGACTCTGGTGCGCCCGGGATCGCCCGGCGTCGCATCGGACAGGCAATCCAGGGAATTCTCCGCGCATCCCTCCGCCGCGCGATGCGCGAGTTGATACTCGGCGTCGTCGCAGGGCACGCCGCTCACCTGGTCCATGCCACGCTCGACGTCGGTCGCCGGAGCGCGGCGCTGCAACGGCTCCGGCACCACCGTCCAGACCACAGCGGCGACCGCGAGCAGCCCGCCGGTGACGGAGAGCGCGACACCGTAGGAGACATGTTGTGCCAGTGCGCCGATCGCGACGGGGCCGATGACGGTGCCGAGATCGGCGGCCATCTGGAAACCGGCAAGGACCGGTCCGCCGCGCGCCTTCGGGCCGATGATGTCGGCCAGCGCGGCCTGCTGGTTGGGGGTCAGCATGCCCGAGCCGAGGCCCGCCACAACGGAACTCACCATCAGCAATAGCAGGTTCGGAGCGAAGCCGAGCCCGATGGTGCCGACCGCGCACACCAGCGATCCCGCGATCAGGAATGGCCTGCGCCCCCAACGGTCCGAGAGCCTGCCCGAAACGAACAGCACCGCAACGTTTCCGGCCGCGAACACCGTCAGCGCGACCCCGGCCATGCCCGGCGGCTGATGCAGCACCTCGACCACGAGCAGCGGCACCAAAGCCATCCGGACACCGAATACCGCGGCGCCATTGGCGAAGTTCGACCAGAGCACCGCCCGATACTCACGGCGCGCCAAGGCTTCCCGGAAGGTCATCACCTGTAGGGCGCCGGTCGGCTCTGGCGCGGCCAGATGCGAATTGCGCAGGCTCAGATAGACCGCCGCGGTGGCCGCGAGCAATGCGACCATATAGATCACGAACGGCGCGCGTAATCCGAGTCCGGCCAATGCCCCACCGACCAGCGGCCCACTGATCGAGCCGATCAGGAAGCTCGTCGACCACAGCCCGGAAACGCGGCCGCGTTCGGCGGGCGGCGACAGCCGGATCACCAGCGCCAGCGAGGACACCGTGAACATGGTCGACCCGATACCGCCGACCGATCGCAAAACCAGCAGCTGCCAATAACTCTGGGCCAGCGCGCTGGCACCGGTCGACACCGCGACGATCAGCAACCCGCTCAGATACACCGAGCGCTCCCCCAGTCGCTGCACCAACCGGCCGCTCATCGGGGCGAACAGCAACCGCATCAGGGCGAACGCGCTGATGATCGCCGACGCCGCCGCGACACCGACCCCGAAGCTGCGGGCGTACTGCGGCAATACCGGTGCCACCAAACCGAATCCGATGGCAATGACGAACGCGGCCCCGACCAGCACCCAGATCTCTACCGACAGAGCCTTCGATCTACTACTCACCCGACAGCGCCTGCCCGACCATCTCTTCCGCGGCGGCCTGCACCTGCGCCAGGTGCTCGGCGCCGTGGAACGACTCCGCGTAAATCTTGTACTTGTCCTCGGTGCCGGACGGGCGCGCGGCGAACCATGCGTTCTCGGTGGTGACCTTCAGCCCGCCGAGCGGTGCACCGTTGCCCCTGGCCCGAGTGAGCACCGCCGTGATGGGCTCGCCGCCGATCTCCTCGGTCTTGATCATGTCCGGTGTCAACTTCGCCAGCCGCTCTTTCTGTTCCGTGGTGGCGGCCGCATCGATACGCGCGTAGGCGGGGCTGCCATAGCGGCGCTCGAGTTCGACGTAGCGGGCCGACGGACTCTGGCCGGTGACCGCCGCGATCTCCGCGGCGAGCAGCGCCAGCAGCAGACCGTCTTTGTCTGTGGTCCACACGGTGCCGTCCATCCGCAGGAAGGACGCGCCCGCGCTCTCCTCCCCGCCGAACGCCAGGCTCCCGCTGAACAATCCGGGCACGAACCATTTGAACCCGACCGGTACCTCGTGCACGTCGCGGCCGAGCACGCTGACCACCCGGTCGATCATCGATGAGGTCACGACCGTCTTGCCGATCTTTGTCAGCGCATCCCAGCCCATCCGGTTCGCGACCAGATACTCGATGGCCACCGCGAGGAAGTGGTTCGGGTTCATCAAGCCACCGTCGGGGGTGACAATGCCGTGCCGGTCGGCGTCGGCGTCATTGCCGGTGGAGATGTCGTAGTCGTCCTTGATCGCGATCAGCGAGGCCATCGCGTAGCGCGAGGACGGATCCATCCGGATCTTGCCGTCACTGTCGAGGGTCATGAACCGCCAGGTCGGGTCGACGAAGGGGTTGACGACCTCGAGCTCCAGGTCGTAGCGCTGCCCGATCTCTTCCCAGTAGTCGACGCTGGCTCCGCCCATCGGGTCGGCGCCGAGCCGGATGCCCGCGCCGCGAATCGCGTCCAGGTTCAACACATTTGGCAGGTCGGCGATGTAGTGGTCGAGGTAATCGTAGCGTTCGACGCTGGTCTCCAGCGCGTGCCGCAGTGTGGTGCGCCGGATGCCGGCCAGCCCGCTGCGCAGCAGTTCGTTGGCGCGGCCGGCGATGGCGTCGGTGGCGACGGTGTCGGCCGGGCCGCCGTGTGGCGGGTTGTATTTGAAGCCACCGTCGCGCGGCGGATTGTGCGAGGGGGTCACCACGATGCCGTCGGCCTGGTGGCGGGTGCCGCCGCGGTTGTGGCGCAGCACTGCATGACTCAGTGCGGGGGTCGGCGTGTACCGGTCGCGGGCATCGATGATCGCGGTCACGTCGTTGGCGGCGAGCACCTCCAGCGCGGTGGTCCACGCGGGCTCCGACAGCGCGTGCGTGTCCCTGGCCAGATACACCGGACCGGTGATGCCGCGGGTGGCGCGATACTCGATGATCGCCTGCGTGATGGCGAGGATGTGCGCCTCGTTGAACGCGGTGTCCATGCTGGAACCGCGATGCCCCGAGGTTCCGAAGACCACCTGCTGCCCGGGCTCCTGCGGATCCGGGATACGGCTGTAGTAGGCCGTCACCAGCTGCGCGATGTCCTCGAGGTCGGTGGGTCGCGCGGGACGCCCGGCTCGATCGTGGGCCATGCTCGGGTCTCCCTTCCGGATCGGCTGCGCCCGGCTCGTCATCAGAATCATGTCCACAACCACCGTGTCGCGGACGCCGCGGCGTACACCGCGACCAAGCAAGCAACGACGCTGATCACGACGTTGCCAACGGCGTAGGCGTAGGCGCCGTCGGCAACCAGCCTGATGGTCTCGTAGCCGAAAGTGCTGAACGTGGTTAGCGCACCGCAGAAACCGATTCCGGCAGCGGTGAGCAGCCAGCTGTTCGCACCCGCGCCGACCAGACCACCGAGCAACGCCGAACCGACAATGTTAACGGTCAACGTGCCCAACGGCAGCAGAGATTCGAAACGTGCTGCGACAGCACGGTCTACGAGGTATCGAGCGGGTGCACCGACCATCGCGCCGACGAGGACGAGAACGATGTTCATCGGCCCGTCCCCGGGCCCGGCTGCCAGATCTCGACCTCCGACAGTGCGACGTTCACCGGTGCGAGCACCTCGGAATTCTGCTCGACGAAGCGCCGCAGTCGCGCGGCCTCATCGATGACCATCACCAGCACGGGTAGGTGTTCGGCCAGATCGAGGATCCGACTGGTGTGGATGCGCGAGGAGGCGCCGTAGCCCTCGACTCCGCGCCACACACTCGCCCCGGCCAGTCCCGCCTCGCGGGCCCGGCGCACGATCTCGTGATAGAGGGGGCCGTGGCGCCACTTGTCGTCCTCGTCGAGCACGACCGTCAGTCGCGCCGCAGGCTTCCACTGGCCCGCCGCCGGACTCGCGCCCGCCGGTGCCTCACTCATCGCCTGACCCCCTTCCGTCGTGCCGTCGTGTCCGCTGCGCCGTCATGTCCGCCGTGTCGTTCGAGTTGCCCATCGCGCCAAGCCCATTCCGAGCACCACCGCAACGAGCGTCGCTATCACCGTTCCCCCCGAATAGCCGACTGCCTCGACCGTGGCACCTGATCCGAGCAGTCTACGAACCTCGAGGCTGTAGGTGGAAAAAGTGGTGAAGCCGCCGAGCAAGCCGATGCCGAGGAATGGGCGGAGCAGTCTGTGGGCTACCCATACTTCGGTAATCAGAACCATCAAAATTCCGATCGCAAAGCATCCCACGACGTTGATCACGAGCGTCGACCAGGGGACGTGACGCGGCTGCGGCGGCCACCATACGCCGATGCCGTAGCGCAGCAGCGCGCCGATGCCGCCACCGACGGAGATCACCAGCAACACCAACGGCTCGACGCAGGGGTGCGGGCCCGCTGACCCATGTGCTGACCTCCTGCCGAGCCGAATGTCATCGGTGCAATGCTATCGGCTGTACCGTGCGGTCTGTATGTCTGGGACGGCGGCACGAATTACGAACAGCGTCGTTCATTGAGATGCGAGCTCGCACAACGAATGCCGGGAAGGTTGCGCCGAAGTTCCACCTACCACTCGCAGACTCAGGTCGGGAGCGATGATGGCGGCACGACGAGCAGTACCCTACCCGCATCGGGAGACGGCGCAACCGCACCGACCCGGGCCGCAGCAACTGTTCGGCAGACGCGGTGTCCCAATGAATATCGGCAAGCTCGCCGTCGCACTACCAGTGGCATGGCGCCGCCGACCAGGTGTCGCCGTCGCTGGCGCAGGAGGTGGCTGGAAGGTATTGCCACTCCGGCACTCCGGTGTTGTTCGAGCCGATCCCCGGCGCCGAGATCTTCCAGGGCACACCCCGCGCGTTCAATGACTTGGCCGACCGCATCGCCGGTATTCCCGCACCGAGTAACTGCTGAGGCTCAGCGAAAAACACAGCGCCCGCGTCGAAGTGACGCGGGCGCTGTGTTCTGTGACGCGGGCGCTGTGTTCTGTGACGCGGGCGCTGTGTTTTTGGGACGGAACGCTCAGTGCGCGAGCACCGGCTCACCCTCGGCGGGTGCGGGCACCGTGTTCGGCATCAGCACCGCGATCAGCGCGGCACCGGCCACGAAAATCGCTGTGGCCCACCAGAAGCTGGTCGTGTAGCTCTCGACCGCGGCCTGGGCAACGGTCAACGGGTCCGGCTTGCGGGTGGACAGGTAGTCCGTGGCGGCCGTAGCGGCAATGGTGCTCAGCAACGCCGTGCCGATCGAACCACCGACCTGCTGGCTGGTGTTGATCATCGCCGAGGCCACACCGGCATCCTCGTGGTGCACCCCCGCGGTCGCGCCCTGGAAGGCGGTCGACATCGCGCCACCGAGGCCGAGGCCGAGCAGGATCAGTGCGGGCAGGATGTGCGTGGCGTATCCGCTCTCCAGATTGATCTGGGTCAGCCACGCCATACCGGCCGCGGCAACCAGGAACCCACCGGCCACCGCAATCTTGGGACCGATCTTCGGCAGCAGCAGCGACGGCACCGTGGTGGAGGAGGCAACCATGGCCGCCACCATCGGCAGGAAGGCCAGGCCGGTCTTGATCGGCGAGTACCCCATGCTCAGCTGCATGTAGTAGGTGAGAAACAGGAAGATCGCGAACATCCCGATGCCCATTACGAACACCGTCAGGAACGATGCGCCTCGGGTGCGGTCCAGCACGATCCGCAGCGGCAGCAGCGGGTGCGCGACCCGGGTCTCCAGCCACACGAACACCGCGAGCAGTGCCGCACCGCCGAAGAGGAAGGCCAGGGTGGCCGGGTTGGTCCAGCTGGTCGACTCGGCGTGCGAGAAGCCGTAGACGATGCCGAACAGTGCGGCGGTCACCACGAGGGTGCCCGGGATGTCGAGCTTGGGTCGTTCGGCGACCGTGTGCTTGGCCAGCAACAGCACCGCACCGACCAGTGCGACCGCGGCGAAGCCGAGATTCACGAACATCACCCAGCGCCACGACGCCCACTCCGTGAGCATGCCGCCAAGCAGCAGGCCGATGGCGCCACCAGTACCGGCGACCGCACCGAAGATGCCGAAGGCCTTGGCCCGCTCGGACGGTTCGATGAAGGTAACGGTGAGCAGCGACAGCGCGGCCGGGGCCAGCAGTGCGCCGAAGATGCCCTGCCCGACGCGAGCAGCGACCAGCATTTCGAAGCTGTTGGCCGCGCCACCGACGGCGGAGGCGCCCGCGAACCCGATCAGGCCGATTATGAAGGTATTGCGGCGACCGAACAGGTCGCTGAGTCGTCCGCCGAGCAACAGCAAGCTGCCGAAGGCCAGCGCATAACCGGTGACCACCCATTGCCGCTCGCCGTCACTGAAGCCGAGATCCTGCTGTGCGGCGGGCAGCGCGATGTTCACGACGGTCGCGTCGAGCACGACCATGAGCTGTGCGACGCCGAGGACGGCGAGCACCCACCAGCGCAGGGCGTGCGAGCCACGCCTCCCGTTATCCGTTTTGTCGGGGGCGGGTGCCCCACGGTCGAACGTGGTAGTCATGCTTTCCCCTTTGTCTCAAGCCTTGATGCGGAGTTCCCGCCTCCGCTTACGAAGAAAGCTACCATGCTAACGGAGGTATTGCCTCCACTTAATCCCGATACTTGATAGGATGCGGGTGTGAATCACGCCACGGCCCTCTCTCCACCTCGACGCTTACGGGCCGACGCAGCGCGTAATCAGCAGCGCATCGTCGCGGCAGCGCGCGAGCTCTTCGCCCAGTACGGACTCGAAATCACCCTCGATGACGTTGCTGAACGCGCCGGTGTCGGCGTCGGCACCGTGTATCGACGCTTTTCCAATAAGAAAGAGCTGATCGCCGAGGTCTTCGAGCAAAACATGACCGAGTTCGGCGACGCCGCGGACGCCGCCCACCGGCATCCCGATCCCTGGCAGGGGCTTGTCCGGTTCTTCGAGTACGCCTGCACGCACCTAGCCGCCAACCGCGGCTTCAGCGAAGTGATGCTCGAGCTCGAGAACGATATGGAGCGCTTCGCCGCGATCCGCGATCGGCTCAGGCCGACGGTGGCGGCCATCATCGACCGCGCTCGCGACGCGGGCACCCTGGCCCCCGAAGTGGAGGCCTCGGACTTCTTCGCCCTGATCCACATGGTCGAAGCGCTCGCCGTATTCTCCCGGCCGGTCAACCCGGACGTATGGCAGCGGTACATGGCGATCGCGCTCAATGGCGTGCGCTCCGATACCGCGCCCCGCCAGCCGCTCACCGTGCCCGCACTGACCGAAGAAGAGGTCGAGCGGGCCAAGACGCACGTCTGCTCCGGCCGCAAGAGGTAACGCAAAACACGGACAACGGTAGCGCGGGTCACACGCGTCCCTTAATGTTGGACACATGACCAACTCGTGGGTGAACTGGGCTGGCGATCAATACTGTGCGCCGGCGACCATGGCAGCCCCGCGCAACGCCGACGAGGTGGCCGAGATCCTCGGCCGCGCCGCCGCAGCCGGACAGACTGTACGCGTCGCGGGTGCCGGCCATTCCTTCACCGACACCGTTCTCACCGACGGCGTGCTGCTGAATCTCACGAACATGAATCGCGTCCTGGACGTGGACCGCACTACCGGACGCGCCCGGATGGAAGCGGGCATCACCCTCAACGCCGCGAGCAATGCGCTGCACCCGCACGGGCTGGCCTTCCCCAACCTCGGCGATATCGACGTACAGAGCGTCGCGGGCGCCACCGCGACCGGCACTCACGGCACCGGCGCCACCCTGCAAAACCTTTCCGCCGCACTGCATTCCATCGAACTGATGCTCGCCGACGGCAGCCGGGTGGAACTGAACGCCGAAACCGATCCGGACGGCTGGCGCGCGGCCCGCGTCAGCGTCGGCGCGCTCGGCATCGTCACCGCGGCCACCCTGCAACTGGTTCCATCATTCGTGCTCGAGGGCATCGAACGGCCCATCCCGGTGGAAGACCTTCTCGCGGACCTGGATTCCTACGTCGAGGGCAACGAGCATTTCGAGTTCTACATGTTCGCACACAGCCCGCTGGCGATGACCAAGCGCAACAACCCCGTCGACCTGCCGGAACAGCCGCGCGGCAAGGCGGTGGACTGGTTCGCCGATATCCTCATGTCCAACTACACCTTCGACGCGCTGTGCCGCCTTGGCAAATGGCAGCCCCGCCTGGTGCCGTGGATCCATCGCGGCGCCGCCTACGCGGGCAGCTACCGCCGCCAGGTGGACCGCTCCTACCGAGTCTTCGCCTCCCCTCGCCTGATTCGCTTCACCGAGATGGAATATGCCATCCCGCACGAACATTCGGCCGCGGCGATCCGCGAAATCAAGGAACTGTCCGCGACATTCGATACGCCGATGCCCATCGAGGTGCGCTGGGTCGCCCCCGATGACGCGTTCCTCTCCCCCGCGGGCGGCCGCGACACCTGCTATATCGCCGTGCACCAGTACCGCGGCATGGACTTCGAGCCGTACTTCCGCGCCTGCGAAGCGGTGTTCGACCGATACAACGGCCGCCCGCACTGGGGCAAACGCCACTTCCAGACCGCCGAAACCCTGAGCCGGCGCTACCCCGACTGGGACCGCTTCGCCGAGGTCCGCCGCCGCTTCGACCCCAAGGGCCGATTCAGCAACGCCTATTTGAACCGCGTCCTCGGTAGTGTTTGATTGCACTGAGCCTGTGCGGCAGCGGGTTTCAGTCCGCCAGGATTTCGGAGACCAGGCGCGGCAGTGCCGTACCGATGGGTTCGCGGATGACCTCGGTGGCCATGCTGTCGTAGGGCGTCGGTTCGGCGTTGACGATGACCAGGGCGGCGCCGCTTTCGACGGCGACCGCGCACATCGAGGCGGCGGGCTGCACCTGCAATGAGGTGCCGACGGCCAGGAAGATATCGCTGGCCTCTACGGTCAGCGCGGCCTTCGTCATGGTGCGCGAATCCAACTGTTGGCCGAAGCACCTCCTCCACCGCTCGACGAATAGACACCGGGACCGGCGTATCGTCACTATGGATTATTGCGTGATCGTTGTCTCAGTAGTTGCTCCATGCGCATTCGGATGTGGCCGTGTCCCCACCGACGACTCCGGCCCGTGGCCGGCGCCCGTTTGCTTTGCCCTTGGATTCGATATTGCCGCAGCTACATTGGCCGCGCCCGCCGTCGCAACGCGATGAGCATGCAACCGGTCCGCGGGCGCCCTGGTATACGTATCACTCACGGCGCCATTTGGGTGCCCCGACCGACTCGAACCGCCCGCATCGCCGGACATAGTGTCCGGCAGCGCCCGACAGTGCGACCAGCACCGCTCCTGATTTACCCAGTTGAAAGGTATTCCCGCACATGGCTCACAAGCCCAGCGTGCTGTTCGTCTGCGTCCACAATGCGGGCCGTTCGCAGATGGCAGCCGGATTTCTCAGCGCGCTCGCCGGTGACCGGATCGAGGTCCACACCGCGGGCAGCGCGCCCGCCGACACCTTGAACCCGGCAGCGGTCACCGTCATGGCCGAAGCGGGCATCGACATCTCCGACGAGGCGCCGAAAATCCTGACCGTCGACGCGGTGGCCATGTCCGATGTCGTGATCACCATGGGGTGCGGCGACGCGTGTCCGTTCTTCCCCGGCATCAGCTACCGCGACTGGGTGCTGCCCGACCCGTCGGGCGAGGACATCGCCATCGTGCGCTCGATCCGCGACCGGATCCGCATCCTGGTGGAAAACCTGATCGCCGAGTTGCTGCCGACCACCGCGGGCTGAGCACCCGGACCCTGCAGTGTCCGATTTGTTCAAGACCGACCGCCCCGATTCGACTTACGCTGCGGATATGACTCCACAACTCGACGTTATCGGCATTGTCGTCACCGACATGGCCGCCTCTCTCGCCTTCTACCGCCGCCTCGGGCTGGTCATCCCGGATGGCTCGGACAACCAGCCTCATGTCGAAGCCATCCTTCCCGGCGGCGGGCGCGTCGCGTTCGATACCGACGCGGTGATCAGGTCGTTCCACCCGGACTGGCAGCCGGTCACCGGGGCGGGCCGGATCGGCCTTGCCTTCCGGTGCACCGATCCGGCCGAGGTCGATTCGGTCTACACCGAACTCGTGGACGCCGGTTATCACGGCGAGCTGAAACCATGGGATGCGTTCTGGGGACAGCGCTACGCCGTGATCCAAGACCCGGACGGCAACGGCATCGACCTGTTCGCCCAGCTGCCCACTACTGAGTGAGCAACTCGCGCAACGGCATTCCCGCCAGCTCGCGCACGTCGCGAGCCAGGTGGGCCTGGTCGGCGTAGCCGGTGCGGGTGGCGGTGTCGGCCTGCGGCACCCCGCTGCGTGCGACCGCGAGTGCCCGCTGCAAGCGCAGCACCCGGGCCAGTGTTTTCGGCCCATACCCGAAGGCGGCCAGGGACCGGCGATGCAGCAGCCGCGCGCCGAGTCCCGCCGCCTCGGCGGTCTCCGCCACCGACCAGCCTGAATCCAAGGCCGCCACAATCCGCCGCATCATCGGATCGGGCGGCTCGGTATCGGCCGCCCGCCGCAACACGATCGCCTCGAGGGCGGCGGCCTGATCCTCGGCTTCGTCGATCTGTTCGGCAAGTACCCATACCGTCGCCGCCGGCCACAAATCCGCGAGTTCGACTCGCCGGTCCCGCAATTCGTGCGCAGGCACCCCGAGCAGCGCAGGCGCACTGCCAGGAAAGAACCGAATCCCCGTGTAACTGGTCCCCACCACCGCGGCAGGCCGATACGCAGCGGTATCCGGCCCGGCCACCGACAACGTGCCGCCGGTCCACAACAGATCAATACACCCATCGGGCAAGACCGGCAGCCCCAAACCGGACTCGGTCACGGTGCGACTCCACACCACCGCCCCGTCGAACCGCGACGGCCACTCACGATAATCCCGCGCCGCCGTTGCTCCCACCACGATTCGAGGCTACCTCCGAGCACTCCACCGCGCGTACCTGGCGCGGATGCCACCGTGGCCACCGACCTGCGCACGCTGGGCGGCCTCGGTACGCGTCAGCTCGATCCCACCAACGCTGCGGTCCTCGAGCGGGGACTGTCACCGGCGATACCGAGATCGCGCTGCGACTGCTGAGTCTGGTGACGGAACAGACCTGAGCGCGGCGGTGCTGAGTTTCGATCGCCTGCGCCGTCCTACCTAGCGTTGGACACTGGACGCCAACCGTTGAGGAAGGAAACGACCGGGATGCAGATGCTTGCCCGTTTGTGCATGAGCGCCGATGGCTACATCACTACGCCGAATGGTTGGCCGCCGCAGGTGGTGGATCCGGCCCATGTGCCGGGTGAGAGCCATGGGATTCCGGAGTTCTTGCAGGGGTGTGAGGCGGCGCTGATGGGGCGCACGACCTTCGAGCCCGCACTGAACAATGATCGGTGGCCGTGGCCGACGCTGCAGGTGTTCGTGCTCGCGTCGCATCGGCCGGAGGGCACGCCCGAGCATGTCACCGTGGACAGTGACCCGGTGCGGCTGCTGGAGCAGCTGCGGGCTGCCAACCGCGGCCGCGCCGTCCACCTGATCGGCGGTCCGAGCACTATCGAGACATTCCGTTCGATCGGCGCGCTGGACAAGCTCGAATTGGTTGTGCTGCCGTTCTTTGTCGGAGGCGGCATGCGATTGACCGAAGCTCTCGATACCGACACCGGGCTGACGTTCGAGAGTTCGCGCGCCCTCCCCGGCGGTTCGGTGGAAATCGTCTACACCGTCGATGACCGCAGTGGCGTGCCGCAAGCCCGCGCGGCGGGCTGGGCGCCGGCCTCCCAGCGCCAGAACGACATCTGACAGGCCTCAGCGTGGGGTGATGCCGCGCGGCACGACGCGGATGTAGTTGGTGTCGGTGACGGGCACCTTCGAGTCGGGGTCCTTGCAGCCGACGGTGACCTCGGCGGCGGGTGGTGACGAAAACGTCCAAATGGTGAGCCACTCTTTGCCGCCGATTGTTTCCTGCTTTTTCACATCTGAGGAGCGGAGGTCTTCGTTTCTTCCGGTGCTGTCGGTTACCGTACAGCGCAGGTTCGATGCCGCGGGCCCCCACTCGGCCGGCACTTTGATATCCATGACGGCATCGGCGGGGATGGTCACTTCCTTGGTTTCGCCAAAAGTTATCCGCACACCGTCGCTGGGTTCGGTGACATCGCTCGGGGCCACAGTTGCCGACACCGAATTCGTTGTCGGGGTAACGGTAGAGGTCATGGCGGCACTCGACGGCTTGGCATCGGAGCATCCCGCCACCGCGACAGCCACCAGTGCCGGCGCCGCCATCCAGATCAGTTTCACAGGTCAACCTCTCTTCGCGCCCACTCACCAGGCGTCGGTATGGATCAGCGATCGAACAGAGCATGACAACTTCTCAGATGCAGGCAGACTACATGGTGCGGAAATAGGCAATTGATCCGCAAATAGGAAGAGCGCGACCGATTTCGCTGCCGCCGAGAAAGCAGATGGCGTTCCACCGATAATCGGTCGGCCCGACCGTGTTCGGGTTCACTCGCACGCCGCGAGCTAGGATCGCGCTGAGTCCTGATCACCGTTCGGGCCGCGACCGCAGCCCGTCACCACTCGTTTTGGAGGAACCCGATGACATTGCCAGTCATCTCCGAGACCCTCGACATTCCCACGACCGACGGCAGCGCCGACGCCTATCTAGCTCGGCCCGATGACGGGCACACCCATCCCGGCCTGCTGTTGTTCATGGACGCCTACGGCCTGCGTCCCTGGTTGCGTGAGATGATGGAAACAATCGCCGCACATGGCTTTACCGTGTTGGCGCCGAACATCCTCTACCGTTCCGGCCGGGCCCCGCTGTTACCGATGCCGGACTCGGACAACCCCAACGGCCACGCCGAATTCTTCGCCGCCCTCGGCCCGGCGCGCCAGGCGCTGACGCCGGAGAAGGCTCTACAGGACGCGAAGACCTACCTCGACTGGCTGAGCGCGTCCGAGTTCGTGACGCCGGGCGCACTGGCCGTGACCGGCTACTGCATGGGTGGTCGACTCGCCTTGCGGACCGCGGGCGCATTCGGCGATCGGATAGCGGCCGCGGCAAGTTTCCACGGCGCCCGCCTGGCCGTCGACGAGGCGACCGACAGCCCGCACCACGCCGCGGACCGCATCACCGCGGAACTGTTCATCGCACACGCCGACCAGGACGTGACCATGCCCGCGGAGCAGATCGCCCTGCTCGAGCGGACCCTCGACGCGGCCGGTGCCGAATACACCTCGGTGCTCTACCCGAATGCGCAGCACGGCTTCACCATGCGCGACACTCCGGCCTTCGACAACGAGGCTTATGAACGCCATCTGCGTGACCTGTTCGCGCTGCTGGACCGCACTTTCTCTCCGGCGTAACCGAATAGGCGACGCATGGCTGGAACACAAACGGCACACGGAGCGCAATGGAATTGACCTATAGCGACATCAAGGCCGCCATCGACCGGGTCGCCGGTCAGGTCCGGCCGGTCGCTCTCGCGCCCGCGGATTTGCCGGGCAGGTCCGGTACGGGCGAGCTGTGGTTCGCGCTCGAATTCATGCAGCACACCGGCACATTCAAGGCCCGAGGCGCGCAGAACTTCATCCAGGCGCACCGCGACGACGGCACGCTGCCGGAGGCCGGAGTGACGATCGCCTCCGGCGGGAACGCGGGCCTGGCGTGCGCGTGGGCGGCACGACAGCAGGGCGTCACCGCCACGGTGTTCGTGCCGACCAACGCGCCCGCGGTGAAGGTCGAGAAGCTGCGCGGCTACGGCGCACAGGTGCGGCTGGTCGGCAACGAATACGCCGACGCGCTGGCCGCCTGCCTGGATTACGCCGCCACCAGCGGGGCATTGCTGTCGCACGCCTACGACAATCCACTCATCGCAGCCGGGGCGGGCACGCTGATGGAGGAGATCCACCGGCAGCTCCCCCGGCTCGACACCATCGTCGTCGCGGTCGGCGGCGGCGGACTGTTCGCCGGAATAGCCACGGCCGCTGATCATTACGGCATCCGCACGGTGGCGGTGGAACCGGAGTACTGCCGGTCCCTCAACGCCGCGATCGCGGCCGGACAGGTTGTCGACGCGCCGGTAGACTCCATCGCCGCGGATGCCCTCGGCGCCCGGCGCGTCACGGAAATGGCATTGCACGCCGCCCAGAACTACGACGTCCTATCAATGCTGGTCTCCGACAACGAGATCATCGCCGCCCGCCGCGCACTGTGGCGGGACCGCCGCCTCTCCGTCGAGCACGCCGCCGCCACGGCGCTTGCGGTGCTGACCAAAGACGACCACCGCCCTGGACGCTCCTACCGGCCCGATACCGGCGAAAAGGTGTGCGTGGTGCTGTGCGGCGCCAATACCGATCCGTCGGACCTGGTGTAGACCACGACCCGAACGGAACTGCTAGGTCCCGATCACCGCGTTCATGATGGTGCCCGCGCTCGTCGCCACCACACCGCCGATCATGGCTCCCGCCACCATCTTCGGTGACTGCAGGCCGCCGCCGCTCCACTTCTCCCAGGCGAAGCGGCCACCGGCATAGGTGATGGCGGCGATGCCCGAGAGCAGCACGAACCAGGTCAAGTAGCGGACCATTTTCAGGATCTTGTCCGAGATCGGAGGCGCCTCCGGGGTCGGGTTGCCCAGCTGGGCGAGGACTGTTCCGTATATGTCATGTGCCGCAGCGAGAATCATGCTCACAGTCGAACCCCTCTTCTGATGCCGATGACGCAGTCGAACGCCTAGCCAGATGATAGCGGTCGCTCGAGAAAGATTGTGCAGCAACCAGTTTCAACGACCCGATCAGGACTCCAGCAACGGCTGACGATCACGGCGCATGATATTGATCGCCATGGCCAGGCCCGCGACGGTGAGGATCGCGCCGATCAGAGAGATCGACTCATCCGCCCGGCGCGCGCCAAACCCCATGGCGCAGCACGTCTTCGCGCCCTGGTCGAGCATTGGATCGTGTACGCCGCAACGCCACTGTTCGCGGGCGGCTGCCTGCGCGTAGCGAACATGCCCGACTTCGACAGCCGCCCCGGTCCGGTCCGCGACGCCCTGGTCCGAGATCAGCGCGACTGGGTCTCGACCATCGCCACCGAACTGCGACACGCCATCATTGCAGGCGAAATCGCCGAACTGGACACCGATCTCGCCGCCTTCCAAATCGACGCCGTGCTGTGCGCCGCCAATACGGCACTGCGCCTTGGAGATACCGACGTGCTGTCCAAGGTCCGCAGCGTCGTCGATGCCTTCTTGACGGCCCCAGAACCGAGGTGATTGTCCCCCCGTTTCGTCGTCAGCGCCGCTCGAGCATAGCGGCGCCCCGAAGAGCTCGAGGACTTCACGGCCGACGCCCGGCAGTCCCACACCGCGACGGCAGTCGGACCGGTATCAGCCGCCAGCCGCGCGCACTGGGTGCCGGGCGTATCCTGGACGCGTTATCGAGCTGGCCCCGGACCCTGCCGCCGCCCACTGGGTATGCGCGAATTCATCGCACGGCAACGGAGGTCAATCGTGGATCTGTCGCTCGAGCTCGATCCGATCGACGGCGTTCTGCTGGGAATCGGTGCGCGAGCGCGGCGGATCGCGGAACGTACCGCGGAATTGCGGGACAGTCGCGATCTATTGAGCCGCGAACACCGCGGGACTGACGACATCAACCGGTCGGCCGCATCACACGTGATCGATCGGCTGGTCGTGATCCGCGATGAGCTGCAGGAATTGAAGACGGAGCAGTCCGCACTGCTCGGAGCGCTCGGCAGGCACCGCAACGAACTGTGGGAACGCCGCAAGCAACTGGCCGACGGTCGCGCCGAAGCGCATCGGCGCGGCGTGCAAGCGCTCGCCGAGTACGAGCGCGCCATCGCGCTGCTGTTCCGCGAGCAGAACGAATTCGACGGTGCCCGTGCCCATTTGGACTACTCGGCGCAGCAATCAGCACAAACGAACCGTCGCTCGAGCAGGCGATTGAGCCGGAACTCCGGCTAACAGCGCCGCGTTCAGCTCACCCTCAGCACGACTTTGCCAGGACCGCGGCCGTGTTCGCTTTCCTCCTGGGCGGCCGCGGCCTTGTCCAGCGGGAAGATTCGAGCCGGGCCGGGGAGACGGAATTCGCCGGTGGCGACGCGTTCGGCGACCTGTCCGGCGAGTTCGGTCGGACGCTCGGGACCGACCGCGCTGGTAAAGGTGACGCCGAGTTGGAAGGCGGCCGGGTCAACGATGGTCACGATGCGGTCGGTGCCGCCGCGCAGTTCGATGGCGGCCGGGAGCACGTCGTGGCCCGCCGCGTCGAAGACGGCGTCGATGCCGTTGGGCGCGAGGACGCGCACCCGGTCGGCGAGGCCGTCACCGTAAGTGGTGGGCGTGGCGCCGAGGGCCCGCACCAGGTCCTGGTTGGCCAGGGAGCCGGTGCCGATCACGGTAACACCGTCGGCGACCGCCAACTGCACCGCGATCGACCCCACCGCGCCCGTAGCGCCGTTGACCAGCAGGGTTTCGCCGGGTTGCAGCCGCAGCTGCTTCAGCACGGCGTCCGCGGTGGACACGGCGACCGGAAGCGCCACGGCATCGACCCAGTCCAATCCGGCGGGCTTGGGCGCCACCGCGCCGCTCAACGCATACTCGGCGTAACCGCCTTGCGCCCAACCGAATACCTCGTCACCGACGGCGACGCCGGTGACGCCGGGACCGATCGCATCGACGACACCAGCGATCTCGGTACCGGGATACTGCGGGAACGACGGTTCACCGAAAGGCAATGTGCCCGAACGGATCTTCCAATCGGCGGGGTTGACCGCCGCCGCGCGCACGGCAACGCGAACCTCCCCCTCGCCCGGCTCCGGAATCGGTATGTCCACGATCTGCAGCACCTCGGGCCCACCGAACTCGTCGAACGCAATTGCCCGCATCTGACCTCCCAGTCGCCGGTTGTACTGGAAAACACCCTCGGCGCAACGCCGACCTGTCGCGCACCACCTCGAACCAAGCCTGCCACTACCTCGTAACTCCTACAAGAACGGGTCGAGTAGCCGATGTCGCCATGAGCATCGAGCACGTCAACCGACCGCTGGCCGCGCGCCAAGTCAGCGTCCAAGGCGAATGGATCGTCGCGGGCGGTCCGGCAACGCCGCCGCCCGCGCTGCCGTGGTGGTGGGAGATCCCCATCTTCGCGCCGGCAGCGCAGGCCGCTGATACGACTACGCCGAACGCCTTACTGCTCACCCTGTGGCAAATGCGCTTTCGCGTCCTCATAGCTACCGGCGGATGGGGCGTCCGCCAGCGCGTAGACCAGATGCAGCACGCCAGTTTTGAACGCCTGCGAGGAGTCCAGGCGCAGCGGAAGCGTGGTGTCGGCCGACTCGAACAACCGCATGCCCTTGCCGACGGCGATCGGATGCACCAGCAGGTGCAGCTCGTCGAGCAGACCGGCTTCGAGCAGCTGCCGGACGATGGAGACCGAACCGCTCATCGCGATATCGGTGGCGCCCGGCTCGTTCTTCAGCGCACGGACGGACTCGATGAGGTCGCCCTCGAGCTGTTCGGAATTGCGCCAGGTGAACTCCAGATCCTGGTTAGACACGACGATCTTGCGCGCGTCGCCGAGCGTCTTGCCCATCTCGGCGTCAGCCTCGCCCGCCGCCTCACGGTCCGGCCACGCGCCCGCGAAGCTGTCGTAGGTCTTGCGACCGAGCAGCAGGGTGTCGGCCGTCGCGAGCTGCGATCCGACGGCGGCGCCCATCTCGTCGTTGAAGTACGGGAAATGCCAGTCCTGCGGGTCCTCGACGACGCCGTCGAGTGCTATGAACAAGCCTGCGGTGATCTTCCTCATGGGTCTTCTCCTGATGCGTAGTCGATGCGCTATTGCGTCATCAGCTCTGACGGAACATGCGCCGAGAATTCATCGCAGGAACCCGAGTTCAGTCCGTCACCGGCGCCAACCCACCCGTCTCGTGCGGCTTGCTGAAGAAGTCACCGACGGTGGCGCCGAGTGGGCGGGTGAGGACGAACGCCATCCAGAACAGCAACGTGCCGGAGATGACCGTTGCGCCGCCGCAGGTAGAACCGGTGGGCGCGGCGGGCGACAACGAGGACCCGAAAACCGTTCACCTGGACCAAAACCGCCGACGAGATCCTCGAACGACTCGCCTCATCGCGCGGGCAGCACGTTGCCGAGATGAAGCGCAAGTTCAGCGATTACCGCCGGTGCCAGGAGTGGCCGAAGCATCTGCCAGTGCTCGATGCCCTCGCTGAAAAGCTCCCCTCCTCGCACCCGACTTCGTACGCGAGCACGTCGGCAAACAACAGCCCCATGCCTGTCTGGCGTTCAAGCTCGTGGTAATCACAGATCCTTGTCACGCATGAGCGCCCACCTGTTCGCAACGACTCCGGCCCCACTCGACGCAGAAGGCGGTGCACACGCCGACGGATGTCAGGATGATGACTGTCATTGCAGCCAGGGACCATACGACCGGGCGAGTTCCGCGGTTTCGGTCGGTGTTTCGCCGACTTTGATGCCGACGGCTTCTAGGGCTTGTTTCTTGGCTTGCGCGGTGCCGGCGGAGCCGGAGACGATCGCACCGGCGTGGCCCATGGTTTTGCCTTCGGGGGCGGTGAACCCGGCGACGTAGCCGACGACGGGTTTGGTGACGTGTCGCTGGATGTAGGCGGCGGCGCGTTCTTCGGCGTCGCCGCCGATTTCGCCGATCAGGACGATGACCTCGGTGTCGGGATCGTTCTGGAAAGCTTCGAGGGCGTCGATGTGGGTGGTGCCGATGATCGGGTCACCGCCGATGCCGACCGCGGTAGAGAATCCGATGTCGCGCAGCTCGTACATCATCTGGTAGGTCAGGGTGCCGGACTTGGATACGAGCCCGATCGGACCGGGGCCGGTGATGTTGGCGGGGATGATGCCGGCATTGGACTTTCCCGGCGAGATCACGCCCGGGGAGTTCGGGCCGATGATGCGGGTCTTGTTGCCCTTGGCGACGGCGTGGGCCCAGAAGTAGGCGGAGTCGTGCACCGGGATGCCCTCGGTGATCATCACCGCGAGCGGGATCTCGGCGTCGATGGCCTCGAGCGCGGCGTCTTTGGCGTACTTCGGCGGCACGAAGATGACGCTGACGTTGGCGCCCGTCTCCCTGATGGCCTCCTCCACGGTGCCGAAGACGGTGAGCTCGGCGCCGGCGATCATGACCTTTTGGCCCGCCTTGCGGGCGTTCACGCCGCCCACTACGTTCGAGCCGGCCTGCAACATCTTGGTTGCGTGCTTGGTGCCCTCCGCCCCGGTGATGCCCTGAATGATGATCTTGCTGCTGGAATCGAGGAAAATCGACATAGGGATCAGGCTCCTGCTGCGGCGAGTTCGGCGGCCTTGTCGGCGGCGTTGTCCATGGTGTCCACCTGCGTGACGAGGGGGTGGTTGGCCTCGTTGAGGATTGCCCGGCCCTCCTCGACGTTGTTGCCGTCGAGACGCACCACGAGCGGCTTGGTGGCCGCGTCGCCGAGGATCTTCAACGCTTCGACGATGCCGGCGGCAACCGCGTCGCAGGCGGTGATCCCCCCGAACACGTTCACGAACACCGACTTGACAGCCGGGTCGTTCAAAATGACGTCCAGGCCGGCGGCCATCACCTCGGCGGACGCGCCACCACCGATGTCCAGGAAGTTGGCGGGCTTCACGCCGCCGTGCTTCTCCCCGGCGTAGGCGACCACATCCAGGGTGGACATGACCAGGCCAGCGCCGTTGCCGATGATGCCGACCTCGCCGTCCAGCTTGACGTAGTTCAAGTTCTTGGCCTTGGCCTTGGCCTCCAGCGGGTCCTCGGCCTGCTTGTCCACCAGCTCGGCATGCTTTGGCTGCCGGAATGCGGCGTTCTCATCAAGGGCGACCTTGCCGTCCAGGGCAACGACCTTGTCCTGCCGGTCGCGAACCAGCGGATTGACTTCAACCAGCGTGGCGTCCTCGGCGACGAAGGTCGCCCACAACTTCACCAGGACGTCGGCCGCCTGGTCGACGATGTCCTCCGGGAACCTGCCCGCGGCGAGGATCTCCTTGGCCTTGGCCTTGTCGACACCGGTGATGGCATCCACCGGCACTTTCGCCAAAGCCTCCGGCCGCTCCGCAGCCAGTTGCTCGATCTCCATTCCGCCCTCTGCCGAGGCCATCGCCAGGAAGGTGCGATTGGCGCGATCCAGCAGGAAGGAGACGTAATACTCCTCCGCGATCTCCGACGCCTCGGTTACCAACACCCGGCGGGTGACGTGGCCCTTGATGTCCAAACCGAGGATGGCCCCGGCCTTCTCCCTGGCCTCGACCGGGTTCCTGGCCAGCTTCACACCACCAGCCTTGCCGCGGCCACCAGTCTTCACCTGGGCCTTGACCACGACCTGGCCACCGATCCGCTCGGCCGCAGCTTGCGCTTCTTCTGGGGTACTCGCTACCGCGCCGGCCAGCACCGGCACACCATGCGCGGCGAACAAGTCCTTTGCCTGGTACTCAAACAGGTCCATATGAATATTGTAGACTGTATGCAATCTGGCGAAAAGAGTTTATGTAGACCAATATGGCCGGACGCCGTGCAGGAGTACGCCCGGCTAGTCGACGCCATCGAGTCGGCAACTGCACCGCCGCACCAGCCGTGCCCTGAGTGTCACTACGCAGACGAAACCCGGGTGCGGGAAAGCCCTAACCAAGGACTTGTCCCACACCCGGGGGCGGAAACTCACCGCAGCGAGCCGACGTCAGTCGACCAGCGCCTCCACCGGCGTCCGCTCGGGATGACGCTGCTCCGGCGGCAACTTGGGTTGACGCAGCAAGATCGCCAGGAAGGCGCAGACTACGCCGACCGAACCGGCGATCGTGAACGCAGTGCCGTAACCCCACGTGTCTACCACGACTGAACCCATGCCGGCCCCGACCAGCCCGGAGATTACCTTCGAGCTGTAGACCAGGCCGTAGTTGGTCGCGTTGTTGTTCTCACCGAAGTAGTCCGCAGTCATCGCCGCGAACAGCGGGAAGATCGCACCGCCACCGAACCCCGAGACCATCGACGCCATCAGAAACAGCGGCATGCTGCCGATGGTGCCGGACAGGAACACCGCGTACTGGGACAGCCCCAGCACGACGCAGACAAGTATGAGCGTTTCCCGCCGCCCGTACCGGTCGGAGATCCAGCCGATCACGCCGCGCCCGGTGCCGTTGATGATTGCCTTAAGGCTCATCGCCAGCGCCACGATCCCACCGGCGAAGCCCATCTCCTTGCCGAACGGCACCTGCATGGCGATGCCGAAAATATTGATGCCAGCGGTGCAGAGCAGGACGAACCACATCAGCGGCAGGATGCCGGTCTTGACCGCATCCATCGGCGTGTACTGCTTCTTCGCGGGCGGGTTCTTTTGCAGCGCCCGAGCAATCCGCGGGTCGTCACTGGCACCCAGTGGGTCGACATGTGCGGGCCACCAGTTTTTCGGCGGGTCTTTGAAGAAGAACCCGCTCATGGCCACCAACGCGGCCAGGAAGATGCCGACCGCGAGGAGGAGTCCCTGGTAGTTGGTGACTTCCAGGTACGACGTGAACAGGAAAATGAAGGGCACCGACCCGTAGGCGAACCCGCCGTTGACGAAACCGGTCTTGCCGCCCTTGCGTTCGGGATACCACTTGCCCACCATGTTCACGCAGGTGGCGTACACGATCCCGGCAGCGGTCCCGCCGAAGAAGCCGAATCCCAGGTACGCCCAGAAGACGCTCGGCGAGAACGCCAGTGACAAATATCCTAGAAACGCCCCGACCGCACCGATCATCATCCCCAAGCGCGCCGACATCTTTCCGCTTTCCCGCAGCCGGCCGGCCGGGAACGCTACTGCGGCCTGGAAGAACACCCAGACGCCCAGCAACCAGAAGATGTGGCCGTGCCCCCAGCCGTGCGCGTCGGCGAGCGTGTCCTCGGCCGAGGTGAACGCGTATTCGGACGAGCTGATGGCCATCATGGCGACCCACGGCATCCATACCATCCACGCCCTGGAACGGCCCAGGATGTCCCTGTCGGTCTCCCCGATGCGGTACACCCTGCCGTTGCTATCTATTACTTCTCGAAATGTCGGCTGCGTTGGTGCAATCATCCCGTTGCATCTCCTTCGTAACCGGCTTAGGACGTCGTCGCCTAGCCGGGCAGGAATGTCGCCAGGTCGTGTTACCGCGGATCCCCGTGGGCCCTTGCCCAGCCCACTTGGTTTCCTTGTACTTCGGCGCGCCACGACCAGGCTTGCTTGTTGTGAACCCGCTCACTTCCACATTCAAAAGTGACCGGAGTCACAGCAGAATGTATACTACATACAATTGGCAGCGCAAGACTTAACAGCTTCTTCATTTCCCGGATCCGCAAGCGCCACGACATGTTCCGTGAGCGCGGCGGTATCGAACGCGGATTCGGCAAGCACTCCGCGACATCCTCGATCTGCGGAACTCGTTCGCGGTGGCTGTCGTGCTCGCCTGGTATCGCGGCTGCCAGGACGTAGCTGCCCCAGCTGCCTTTACGAGGAGTAGTCATGCCAGCAGCACGCAGGAAAATTGCGTCAGCAGCTACGAGCGCGCCCTTGGTGTAGTCGAGACCCGCCGAACGGTTCATGAAATCGGACATGGTGGTGCCCGCAGTGCTCGTCGCCAGGATGGCGGTCCAGTACCGCGGGTGTCCGGGATGTTGCCGGGCACTTGCGTTGGTGGCCTCGAGATCCTCGCCCATAGCAGACTGGGCCTATGCTTCCGACTCGCCTCAACCCAGCGCAGTGGACCGTGCGGGCCCGGTCGGCGGTGGCGGCCGCCCTGGTCGTGACGATCGGACTGGGCATGGCGGGCGGCCTGGTGCTGCTTGTGCTCTATCGCACCCTCGAGCAATCGGCGCGCGACGCCGCCGACGGCCGCGCCGACCAGATCGCGCTCGATATGTCCGCGGAGGCGCCGGACCGACTCGACCCGTCGCTGGTCGCGACGGATGGGCAGATCGGGATCATCCAGGTCGTAAGCGGCAGCGGGAATGTGGTCGGGTCCTCGGCGGGCGCGCCGAGGACCCCGCTCTCGCATCGGTCGCTCGCACCGTCGCAGTCGATGTTTCTCGGTCGAATAGAGCAGAACGACGGCGGCGACTACTGGGTGTCGGCACGCGGCGCCTCGTCCTCGGCCGGTCCGATGACGGTGCTCGTCGGCGCGGACCGTGAGCCGGTCGAGCGGGTCATCGGGACGGTGGCGATGCTGCTGGCGGTGGGTTGCCCCTTCGTCATCGCACTGGTCGCGGTGGCAACCTATCGCCTGGTGGGCGCGGCGCTACGGCCGGTGGAACGGATCCGCGCCCACGTCTCGTCCATCTCCACCGGACAGCTCGGCGATCGGGTCCCCGTCCCGCCGACCGGGGACGAAATCGCGCATCTGGCGGAGACGATGAACAATATGCTCGTCCGCCTCGAAGCCGGTCACCTGGCGCAACGACGGTTCGTCGGCGACGCCTCGCACGAGCTGCGCAGCCCGTTGGCCACCATCATCGCGGCGCTCGAATTGGCCGATACCCGACCGGATCTGGTCGATTCCGCCCTGATCGACGAGAGCCTGCTGCCGGAGGCCCGGCGCATGCGGGAGTTGCTCGAGGATCTGCTACTGCTCGCCAGTGCCGACGAACAGGGGCTGGCGGGACGCACGATCGAAGTCGACCTCGACGATCTGCTCGACGCCGAAAGGCTTCGGCTGCAAGGCATCCAGAGCCGCACCATAGGAACGACCATCGCCCCGGTCCGGGTGATCGGCGACCCCCAGCAACTGGCGCGGGTGGTGCGCAACCTCGTTGACAACGCCGTGCGGCACGCTCGCAGCGAGGTCCACCTCGAATGCCGTCAAGACGGCCCGAACGCGGTCATCGAGGTGTGCGACGACGGCGCCGGCATTCCGGAGCCGCAGCGCGCCCGCATCTTCGAACGATTCGTCCGCCTCGACACCCCACGCGCCAGGGACAGCGGCGGCACCGGGCTCGGCCTCGCCATCGTGACGGAAATCATTGCGGCACATCATGGCACGGTGCAGGTCACCGCAAGCGCCTCCGGTGGGGCGCGATTCGTGGTGACACTGCCCGCGGACACCGCGGGCCTGCCCTATGAGGAGTTCAGCCGGTAGCCGACGCCACGGACCGTCTCGATGGTCGGTGTGCCGGAGCCGGACCCGACCTTGCGACGCAGATAACCGATGTAGACCTCGACGATGTTCTCGTCCCCCGAATAGTTGGCGTCCCACACCGAACGCAGGATCTCGTACTTGGTGACCGCCATCCCGGCGTGCCGCATCAGAAACTCCAGCACGCTGTATTCGCGCGGTGTCAGAGTCAATTCGGTGCCACCGCGGGTTACCCGGTGGCGCGCCGGATCGAGTTCGAGTTCGCCCGCGGTGAGTGTCACCGGCCGCTCGGGTGCGCCGCGCCGGAGCAGGGCGCGCAACCTGGCGACGAGTACGACGAAGGAGAACGGCTTGGTCAGATAGTCGTCGGCGCCGAGGTCGAAGGCGTCGGCGAGGTCGTACTCGCCGTCCTTGGCCGACAGCATCAGCACCGGGGTCCACACGCCCTGACCCCGCAGGTCGCGGACGATGTCGTAGCCGTGCTTACCGGGCAACATGATGTCCAGGACGATCACATCGAACGCACCGATGGCGGCGCTGTGGAAACCGTCGAGGCCGTCGTGTTCGACCTCGACGACGAACCCCTCCGCGGCCAAGCCCCGGCGCACCGTTTCGGCCAGCCGCGGCTCGTCTTCGATGAGCAGAATTCGCACCAAATCTCCTCTGCCGCGGCCCGGAATTCACCTTCTCAGCTTCTGCACAGCGCACGCTCGCAATAATCGGAGCATGCATCCCATCGCCATTTTGCACGGTGCCATCGTTGACGCCGTCACCGAACCCGCGGCGAAGGACGTCGCGCTCTCGGAACTTACCGTCGCGGGCGCGGTGTTCACCTCGGGCATCGTCCAAGCGAGCCGCCGGTACATCGCCACGGCGCTGTGCGTCGGTGGGTTGATCATCGCATTCGCGACGCTCGCGATCCAGGTGCACACCAATGGTTGGTTGACCAGTGCCGATGCGCCGAACAATGCATGGTTCGTCGCGCATCGCACGCATTGGATGGATATCGCGGCACTGGTGATCACCGATCTCGGCAGTCCCGCCGCCACCGTGACGATCGCCGTGCTGATCGGCGCACTGCTGTCCTGGCAGGCAAAATCGGTGTTTCCCGGCCTGGTGATGGTCGCGACCGTCGGTGTCGCCTCGGCGGCGAGCACCACGCTGAAGCTGACGGTGGAACGAGCACGGCCGCCGATCGAGACCCAGCAGGTTCTCGAAATGGACTACTCATTTCCCTCTGGTCACGTCACCAGCACCTCGGCGATGGTCGGCATCACCGTGGCCGTCCTGATGATCGGGCGCAGTCGACAGGTCCGGGCGCTGCTCGTCGCCGTGGCCGCCCTGCTCATCGCCATCGTGGCGGCGACCAGGCTCTACCTCGGCGTGCACTGGCTCACCGATGTCTTTGCCGGAGCCATCCTCGGCACCATCGTCGCGATTATCGGCGCCCTTGTGCTGAACGCACTCAATAACCGGCGGGCGCGTGTCGCCGAGTCCGGGCCCGACGAGCAGCGTGCGTCCATTGCCGCGTCCGGGCCTGATGAGCAGCGTGCACCCGTTCCCGAGTCCGGGCCCGTCGAGCGTGCGCCCAGCACCGCGCCGGACCCCCATGAGTCCGGCGCGGCGGGCGTGGACCAGTCACTTACCCAGGGCGTTGGCTAGCTGACTCTTGCTCATCTTCGAGCGGCCCTCGATATTGCGCTGCTTGGCCTCGTTGTAGAGCTGATCGCGGGTCGGGCCCTTCGGTCCCTTACTGCCGGACCGGAGGCCGCCGCGGCGTTGCGGCGACATGTCATTCGTCGAGGTCTTGCCGGCGGTCTTGGTCTTCCCGGCCTGGGCGCGATTCTTGTTGACGGTACGGGCGGCGATTTCCTCGGCGCGATCCGTGCTCGCGCCCCGATCCTTGGCGGAGTCCTTCACGTGCTGGTACTGCCGCTCGTCTTTCTTGCTCCATTCCTCGGGCATGTCACACCTCCTGCACGCGGAATACCCGCGCGGGTGTGGCTAAACATGCGGCCGCGCGCGACGATAACGGTTTGATAACCCCGGAGGCTGGGTATCACAACAGCATGACAGTGACGAGAAACCGAACTCACCGAATTGCCGGTGTGGAGTGGGGAACCGCACTGCTGGCTTTGGCAACCTGTCTCACGTTCACCGCCGGCATCGCCGTGATCACCCAATCTGTAACGCCCGCAATAGTTTCCACCGGCTTCATGGCCGCAGGCTTGGCGCTGACGCTCAAGATCCTGCCGCCGAGCAGTTAGCGCTCGCCCGCCATTCGGGTCGCTCCGATAGACGCGGCGACCACGCAGGTAACACCCGCCCACTGCCCGAGATTCATGATCTGGCCGAGCACGACCAGTCCGGCGCACGCGGCCGCGGCAGGCTCGAGGCTCATCAGGACGCCGAACACTCGAGCTGGAATGCGCCGCAGCGCTTCGAGTTCCACCGAATAGGGCAGCACCGACGACAGCATCGCTACCCCGAATCCTGCTGCGAGAACGGAAGGTTCGAGCAGTGCGGCACCCGCGTCCGCGATGCCGACCGGGGCCATCAGCAGTCCACCGAACGCCATGGCCAGCGCGAGACCGCCACCGCCGCTGGTCCGTTCGCCGAGTGCCGCACTGAGCAGGATGTAGCTCGCCCAGCACACCCCTGCGGCCAAGGCCAACAGCACACCCGACCACATGACATGCCCACCCGCCTGGGTGAGCAGCACTACCCCTGCGCCCGCGAGCAGCGCCCACAGCGCGTCGATCCAGCGGCGTGACCCCGCGAGCGCGACGGCCAGCGGCCCGAGGAACTCGATGGTGACTGCCATGCCGAGCGGAATACGGTCGATCGACAGATAGAACGACAGGTTCATCAGGGAAAGCACGCCGCCGTAGCCGAGCACGACCGGCAGCGCCCGCCGCTCGATCCGCAATGACGATCGCCAGAAGATCAACAGCACGATCCCTGCGAAGAACAATCGCAGGCTGACCGCGCCCGCGGCCCCGGTCGCGGTGAACAGCTGCTTGGCCAGCGCGGCGCCGACCTGCACGCTGACAATCCCGGCCAGCACCAGCGCGGTCGGCGGAACGCCACCCAGCCCGCGCCGGGTCATCGTCCGCACGGCGGGCAGCGACCACACTGCCAGTCAGACGATCGGCTGCGAACCCGTGAGCGCTGTCTGCTCCGGCGTGGTATCGACTTCAGGCGTGCTCGGCGCCGACGTGGCCGACGACCGCCTGGTCGCCACGACGTACAGCGCGACCAGTAGCACGCTCAGCCAGACGTAGGTGTCCCCGAACACGTGTTGCCAAGGCGTCCACGACAATTCCCGTTGTTTATCCCCCGGCATCCAGTTCTGTGGCCCGTAGACGAACGCCGCCGCGGTGACGACGATCGCCACATACCAGCCGGTCGCCTGCCGCCACGGCAACTGCGTCGCGTAACCGACCATCGCCAGCAGCGCGGGCGCCACCCACACCCAGTGGTGTGACCAGGAGATCGGCGACACCAGCAGTGTGAAAACCGCGTTGATCGACAACGCCAGCGCGGGCACCGCCGCCGCACGCCGCATGGCGACGACGACCAGCACGAGCAGCGCGGCGCTCAGCGCCAGCCACAGCAAAGTGAACAGCGGCTTCTCCACGCCGAACCTGGCAAGCACAGCCTGGATCGACTGGTTGGTGTGAAAGGAGGAGCCGCTCAGCCCGGACACATTGCCGAGCCCGCCGAACCAGTACTGGACGGATTCGTGCGGCAGCACCGCGAAGCTGAGCGCGGTCGCGGCCGCCCCGGTGATCGCGGCGGTGACGGCGGCGCGATAGTCCCGGCGGACCAGGAAGTACAGCACGAACGCCGCCGGAGTCAGCTTGATCGCGGCGGCAAGCCCGATCAGCATGCCGCGACGCCACTTCGGCTTCTCGGTCAGGCAGTCGGCCACGACCAGAACCATCAACAACAGGTTGACCTGGCCGAAGTCCAACGTGGAGCGGATCGGCTCCAGCAGCATGGCCAGCGGCGCCGCACACGACGCGGCCAGCAGCGCGAGCCGGCCGCCCGCTTCCTCCGGCCACCGCCGCCGCGCGACGAGATACAGCGTGACCGCGAGCGCCGCCGTGGAGGAGACGAAGAAGCTGAAGGCCGCGGCATCCCATGGCAGCAGCGCGAACGGGCTCAACACCAACGCGGCAAACGGCGGATAGATGAACGGCAGTCCGATACCGATGGTGGTCTGCGGCAGCTGTCCGTACATATCCGCGCCGTCACGTAGCGCCTCGATTCCGAGCCGATACACCTGGAGATCGATGAACCCCCCGGTGATCTTCTTGAACGGCCACAGCGGCAGCATCAGACATAGTGTGGCGAACCCGACCAGGAGAGGCGGCACCAGCCAACCCGAGCGCCCGAATCGTCGGTTCAGGGGCCTCGGCACATCACGGGTGGTAACGCTGCTCATCCGCGGCCACTATACCGACAGGCTGCAACCAGGCCGAATCGGCGCGCATACCGGGCCCGATCAGCCGCCGTCCGCGCGCACGCTGATCGCGCCGGACGGGCACGCTTGCGCGGCTTGCCCGGCCGCCGCTCGGCGCTTGGGCGGTGGCCTCGGATCGAGCAGCAGCACCTTGCCGTCGTCGGGGTCTTGGTCGAAGACGTCCGGGGCGGTCAGCGCACACATGCCCGCACCGATGCAGCACTCGTGGTCGAACCAGCCAGCCCTGGTGGCCGTCGGGAAAGGTCATCCGAGTCAGCGGCCAATGCTCACGCAGCGTGGCCAGCAGCCATTCGATCACCTGCTCGACGCCGCCCTCGCCGCGCCGACCCTGGAGGAGTCCTACAAGATCGTCGCGCAGGCCCAGGCCCTGCTGATCAAGGACATGGCCGACATTCCCCTGTTCGACTTCGAGGGAATCGAGAAGTAGTCACCCGACATCCCAACTATCCGTAGCGCCGCGCCGCCGGCCCATCTGACGCCGTCGGAAGAACACCTCCTCCACCGACACCGATGGGATCGCGTCCATGATTGCCGCCATGGGCTCATCCAGCTGGAGTTCGTGGACATGCGATTCCAGACCGGCGCGGCGCTCCGGTGACAGCGTGGCCCACATAGCACCGATCCGGGTGTGCACCGCCTCGTCACCGGCCACGATCACCCGCAGCAGCATCGGCCAGAGTTCGGCTCCGGTAGCGATCGCAGGCAACGCGGCCACTGTCGCGTCCGACAGCCCTACCAGTAGCCGAGCGGCCATTGGATGGGTGTCGGCGTCGACACGATCCAGCAGCCGGAACAGTCCCCGCCAGATGCCGGGTTCGGATCGGCCGTCGAGGGCGCCGATGATCGCACCCAGCGCCGCATCGTTGCCGGTGACCGGATTCGCGGCCATTCGGTCGAGCGCCGTTGGGCTCAGGTGACCGGTGAAGATCAGCAGCTCCGATATCGTTCCCACATGGATGGCGGTGACGATGAGATTGCTGATGGACTCGACCGTTGCGATGGTGAACAGGATGTCGCCGATCGAGGTGATCACGTCCGCATCGCAGCGCGCGAACGCCGAAAGGGCCGCCAGCTGCAGGTTGGGCGACCCGATCAGCACGGTGTGCAGAATCCGCGGAATCCGTTGCCACGGTCCGGCGAGTAGCTGGCGCAGGATGACGCTGACACTCGACGCCGAGAACGCATAGGCGGCGGAGAAGATCAGACCTTCGTCATCGTGCACGCCCTGCTCGACGGCTGCGATCAATCTCGGTGTGGCATAGGCGAGAAACGGCCCAGCCGTGATGTAGTCCCGTCGGCGCAGTATCTCGTTGAGGATGTGCACGAGGGGTCCGGGTGGCGCCACGTCCGCGAGCTGGCCGACGGTGCGCGGATCCATGTAGGGAGCGCAATCCGCGGCGTAGGACGTGCCGAGCAGCGCGACCGTTTCGGCGGCCTTTTTCGGATGGTCGACGCCCACGGCGCCCGCGGCGCGGCCGGTCATCATCGGCGGCACGATCCGCTGCACCAGTGGCATCGAAATGCCCAGCGGAATGATCGGCACCAACTTGCTGATTCGCTCGAAGACCTCGGCATGCTGATCGAAGAGGATGCCCGCCATACGCTGCTGCAGTTCGTGTAGGTGCACGGGGCCGAGCCGCTCCAGGTGGGCCAGTCGTTCCGCGGGGACATTCAGCGTGCGCGCCAGCAGAATGACCTGGGCGCGGGTTAATAGGTCGCTCATCAGCTGAGGCTGCTACCAAACATGATCTTCTTCGTCGTTACGCGTAGCGGCCGAGGTAGGACGCCGATCATCCCGTCGATGGACTCGACGAGCGCGGTCCGCTCCCGCTGTCTGGCCGCGCGGAACAACATCAGCAGGTCGGCGGCCTCCTGATCGGAGAGCAAATCGATTGCCGCCAGTGGGCCAGACAGTTCTTGTTCGAGGTCGGTTCGTACGGTCATGATGCTCCTCGTTCTGCTCGACTCCGGCAGCTCGGAATACCCGCGAAGATCATCTTCGAATCATAGGGGCGGCGAATAATAGGGGCGGCCACCTGGACCGGAGCGAGGATTCCGAGACCGGACTGCGGCCGACGCCACCGACCGGGACAATGACGTGACAAGCCGTCATTCGTCGTCGATGTCAGATCGGAAGGAAACGCACACGATGCGCTATGCCAGGGCCGGCGACGGTGTTCGCATCGCCTATCAGACCCACGGCAATGGCATCCCGCTGATTCTGCTTGCCGGGCAAGCCAATAACCATCATTGGCGGGACGGCGTCGGCGAGGACTTCCACCCGGCCTATCGCACCATCACCTACGACTACCGCGGCACTAGTGACAGCGAAAAGCAGGATACGCCTTACAGCACAGCGGAATTCGCCGACGATGTCGTCGCCGTGCTCGACGATCTCGGCATCGAGAGCGCCGACATGTACGGCACCTCGATGGGCGGCCGCGTCGCGCAGTGGTCGACCGTCCGCCACCCGAATCGGGTGCACGCCTCGGTGCTCGGGTGCACCACGCCTCGCGGACCACACAGCCGTGGTACGCGACAACGACGTCCGCAAAAGCACACGGCGGCGCCGGTGGTCCTGGAGTTTCTGAATTCGGTCCAAACGTAGGCGGCCGCTGTTCGCGCAGGGTTGCCGACCGGCCCGTCCGAGCAATCACCGTTCGAGCGGTGGGCCCGTGCAAGACTGGCGGTGTGAGCGAACGGAGGGAACGCAAATCGACCCCGGACCGCGGGGATGTGATCGGCGCCGGACTCATGTGGCTCGCCAAATGGGCGCTGTGCATCGTCGCGATCGCGGCAGGCGGGTGGGTGATCGGGTTCGTCATCTCGAAGCTGTGGGTGGCGGTATTACCGGTGCTGCTGGCAATCGTCGTCACCACCGTGCTGTGGCCGCCGACGCGATGGCTCACGCGGCACGGCCTGCGTCCCGGCGCGGCGGCGTCGGTCACGATGCTCGGGTTCCTCGGACTGCTCGCGGGCATCATCGCGCTGATCGTGCCCTCGGTGGTCGATCAGGCTCCAGAACTCGCGGACAAATCGACCGCAGGCATCAACAAGGTCCGCGCCTGGCTACAGGGACCACCGCTGAAAATCCGTGAGGAGCAACTGGAATCGGCGGTCAATGCGATCGTCTCGCGGCTGCAGTCCAGCACCGACCGGATCGCGACCGGTGTGTTCAGCGGCGTGAGCACGGCGACATCGGCGATCATCACGCTGGTCCTGGTGCTGGTGCTGTCGTTCTTCTTCATCAAGGACGGACCGCGCTTCCTGCCGTGGCTGCACAGCGTGCTCGGCAACCGCACCGGCCACCATCTCGAGGAGGTGCTGAATCGGGTCTGGGACACCCTCGGCGGCTTCATCCGCACCCAGGCGCTGGTCAGTCTGATCGACGCCGTTTTCATCGGTGCGGGCCTGGTAATCCTCCGCGTGCCACTGGCTCTCGTACTTGCCGTGATCACATTCATCGGTGGTTTCGTCCCAATCGTCGGCGCCTTCGTCGCCGGCGCGCTCGCGGTGCTGGTCGCGCTGGTCGGCAATGGTTTCACCACGGCGCTGATCGTGCTCGGCATCATCGTTGCCGTGCAGCAGCTCGAGGGCAACGTCCTACAGCCGGTACTGCAGAGCCGCAGCATGAAATTGCACGCCGTCATCGTGCTGCTCGCCATCACGGCGGGCGGGTCGCTGTACGGAATAGTCGGCGCTTTCCTCGCCGTCCCCTTCGCGGCATTGCTCGCCGTGGTGATCCGCTACATCGGCGAGCAGATCGACGCGGCCACAACGCCACCCGAAGTCGAAGACGAGCTCCAATCCGCGCCCGAATAACCCGCGCGACCCGCCGGGGTTCCAATATTTTTGGACATTCCCGACAGGGTCCCGCAATCACGCCACAAGATTCGCTGTCGCCGCACATACTGTCCGGTATAGATCTGGCTATTACCTGGACAACTCGATCAGCCGCTACACCGACACGGAACGAGCGCATCAATGATCCTGACTGCCGTTTACGACACTGTTCTCGCCCAGATCGACAACCCCTCCCCCGAGGCCCCGCCCGCCGCCGACAAGTTCCTCCAGATGGTCCGGTACCTCAACTGGTTCGTGCTGCTCTCCGGGGTAACCGGCGTCACTTTCGCGGGCGGCAAGTTCGCGTGGGAGAAGTGGAACGGTGGCAACCTCGAATCACCGAAGATGCTCGCGGGTGCGATGGCCGGTGGCGTCATCGCCACCAGCGCGGGCACCATCATGAACGCCGTCATCGGCTAACCGATGACGTCGAAAATGTAGACGTCGAAGATGTATTCGAAGACCCTCCGCCTCTCGGAAAACCAGGTCCGCTGCGGCCACCTGCTCGACCGACTCGCCGCCCACGACTGGCAGCTGTCCGACACCGCCGCCGAACTCGGCATCACCGAGCCCGAGTTCGGCATGCGGCTGCAGTCCGCGGGCTTCGGTCATCTTCTCCGCCAAGACATTCTGGACGGCTACCGCAGGCAAAAACGTAGCTATCGCACAGGCGCCTGCGGGTGAGATAAATGTGCACCGAACGGATACTCGTCTGGCACTCAGTGGCACCAATACGTTCCTTCTCCTGGGCGATTCTCGAGAATCACGACCGACCCACCCGGTGGGCCGGTCGCACAGGGAAGGAGCCGGGATATGATGGCACCGGCGCGGCATATCCGCATCGAATCCGGCGAGCTGACGCTGGACTATCGGGCCTCGGCCGAACAGGCGGAGAGCGTGGCCGACGAACTGGCACATGGCTTTCCGGAGTTCACGGTCACGGTCGACGACGAGCTGCGCGATGACCTGCCGCCGCTACCCTGCGCCCGGCTCTGGGAATGAGCAACCTCGGGCGTCCCGCCGCAAGGTGGGGTAGCCGTCGTACCCGTGTCGGTAGGACCCAGTAGCCCGGTGACCACGGGCTACTACGTCGACATGACCGACACCATCGCCCACGACGTCCGCCAGACCCTCGACGGCAGACTGCCCGAGCTCTACTACTCTGCCCGCGCGGCGATCGAATAGGCCAAGGGCGCGCTGGTCCTCGTCTACGACCAGCCTTCGCTCCCGACTTGCCATCCGGCTACGCTCCCTTCGACCGACCGCCACCGGTTCGTGGTGGTTGGTACATCTCCGGTTGCTACCGGGATGCCCGGAATGGGTCGGCCAATCGGCGCGGCCGACGAAGGGAGCTTCATCACCGAAAGGTTCGACTAGCTCGAGGCGGCGCCAGCCGGTAGCTTCTCTGGGGCAGGTGATGACCGATTTCGGTGTTCGGCGGATTGGTGAGACAGTGTGATGGGCAACGGTCCAGTGAGCGTGGGGCCAGTGCGGGGACCGGTACGTGCACGCCCATTTCGTTCGCGGCGGCCCAGGATAACGACCCTGCCGCAGCTATTGGCGGCGGCGGCGGAGGCCGATCCCGACGGCACGGCTCTGTCGTGCGCGGGGTCGGTGCTCAGTTATCGCGAGCTCGATGCGGCGTCGTCGCGGTTGGCGCGGTTGCTGATCGGACGCGACGTCGGCCCGGGAGACCTTGTCGTGCTGGCGATTTCCTCGTCGATCCAATCGCTGTCGGCGATGTGGGCGGTGGCGAAGACCGGCGCGGGCTTCGTCGCGATCGATGCTGACGCTCCGGCGGCGCATCTGGAACACCTGCTGTCGGATTGGCGGCCGGTGATCGGCCTCGCGGCCGGTGCGGGGCATCCGGCTGGTTGCATCAATTGGCTGATGCTGGATGATCCGGCATTTCGGCGCGAACTCGCCGGGTCTTCCTACGAGCCGGTGACCTACGAGGATCGACTTCGTCCGATACAGGCCGGGAACGTCGCCTACGTGACCCATTCCTTCGGCTCGACCGGCATGGTCGATGCCGTAGCGGTGACGCAGGCGGAGGTGGCCGCGGTCTGTGCGCGATGGGACGATCAGCCGCTGTCGCCGGGTCCGATGACGGACTTCCTGTCCACGGTGTCGGCGCGCACGCCGCCGGTGACAGCGCCGCCTGCCGGTGAGCACTTCCCCGGCCCGCATCCCGGACAGGAACACACGCTGGTCGATCTGTTCGATCGGGTAGTCGAGAAGCACCCGGATGCGACCGCGGTCAGGTTCGGCGCCGCGGCATCGACCTACCGTGAGTTGGATATTCGGGCCAACAAACTGGCCCGCAAGCTGGTGGCGCTCGGCGTCGGCCCGGAGACGCTGGTGGCGGTGGCGTTGCCCCGATCGTTTGACCTAGTGGTCGCGCTGCTCGCGACGGTGAAGGCGGGCGGCGGGTACCTGCCGGTAGACCCTACGTATCCGGCGGAGCGGATCGCCTACCTGTTTGCCGACGCGGAGCCGGTGTGCGTGGTGGCGGAGGCCGGGATGAGCCTGCCTGCCACGGTGCCAACGGTCGAGATCGACGGGATCGATCTGTCCGACTCGGACGGCTCGCGGGTTACCGAGGCCGATCGATCGGCTCCACTGCGAGCGGACAACGTCGCGTACGTGATCTACACGTCCGGTTCGACGGGACGCCCGAAAGGGGTGCCGATCCCGCACCGCAACGTCGTCGAGTTGTTCGCGAATACCCAGTCGCTATTCGGCTTCGACCAGCGCGACGTGTGGACGATGTTCCATTCGTATGCGTTCGACTTCTCGGTATGGGAGCTCTGGGGCCCGCTGCTGCACGGCGGCACGTTGGTGATCGTCGACTACTTCACGTCGCGGTCACCCGCGCAGTTCTTGGAGCTGCTGCGCACTGAGCGGGTGACCGTGCTCAACCAAACACCGTCGGCGTTCGGTCAGCTGTCCGAAGCGGACCGCACGGCGCCCGCCGACCTTCCCCCACTGTCGTTGCGGTACATCGTGTTCGGTGGCGAGCCGCTGGAGTTTCGCCGCCTCGACGAGTGGCATGACCGCCACGGCGTGTCCGCCGCGAAGCTCGTGAACATGTACGGCACCACCGAAACGACCGTCCATGCGACCCATCGCTTGATCGGGGCGGCCGAGGGCAACGGAATCGGCGGCGCCCTACCGGGTTTACAGATCGTGCTGCTGGACGATCGGTTACATCCCGTTCCGGTGGGTGTTCGTGGCGAAATCTATATCGCGGGTGCGCAATTGGCTCGCGGTTATCTCGGCCGGGCGGGATTGACCGCCGGACGTTTCGTGGCGAACCCCTTCGCCACCGATGGCACCCGCCTGTATCGGACCGGCGACCTCGCCCGATGGAACTCCGACGGCGACCTCGTGTACCTGGGCCGTGCCGACAATCAGGTGAAGGTGCGTGGCTTCCGCATCGAGCTCGGTGAGATCGAAACCGCGCTGCTCGCACTGGAATCGGTGCAGCACGCCGCCGTCATCGTCCGCGAGGACAGTCCCGGTGACCAGCGGATCGTCGCTTACCTAGTGGGGCCGTCGGATGTCGCGGCGGTGCACACCGAGGTGGCCCGGGTTTTGCCTGCCCATATGGTTCCGGCGGCCTTCGTTGTCATCGATGCGATCCCACTGACCACGCACGGGAAGTTGGATCGTGCGGCCCTGCCCGCACCGACGGTCGGCACCGCGCCCTTCCGCACCCCGACCAACCCGATCGAGCAGGCGGTCGCCGATGCCTTCACAGAGGTGCTCGACGTGCCCGGAATCGGCTTGGACGACGACTTTTTCGCGCTCGGCGGCAACTCACTGCTCGCCTTCACGCTGCAGCGCGCACTGTCGCAGCGGCTCGGGGTCGAGCCGACGATGGCCACGCTGTTCGACGCGTCCACCGTGCGGGGACTCGCAGCCCGCATCACCGGTCACGGCGCCGAGGCGTACAGCCCGTCCGCGATCGCCGCCGACGCCGTACTCCGACCGGAGTTCGACAGCGCGGGCCGTGCACCGACACACCTGGGACCCGCAAGCGAGGTGCTGTTGACCGGAGCGACCGGCTTCGTGGGCGCCTACCTGCTGCGGGAACTGCTCGACCGCACCGACGCCCGCGTATGGTGCCTGGTCCGCGCGAACACCGAGGGCGAGGCATACGACCGGATCCGCGGCGCACTTCGCTCCTACCTGCTGTGGGACGACGCGCTCGAGTCCCGAATCATCGCTGTCCCAGGCGATCTCGCCGATCCGTCGTTCGGCCTGACCGACGCCGACTACGCACGACTGGCCGACCGGATCGACGCGATCTACCACAACGGCGCCCGCGTCAACCATGTCGAACCGTATGCCCGCCTGCGGGCTGCCAATGTCGAGGGCACCCGAGAAGTGTTGCGCCTGGCGACAACCCGACGAATCAAGCCGGTCCACTTCGTCTCCACCACCGGCACTGTCGTCCCGGCCGTCCGCAGCGGCCTCATCCGCGAGACTGCACGAATCGGCGCCGACGAACTGCCCGCGCAGGGGTATGTGGCCAGCAAATGGGTTGCCGAGCAACTGATCCTGCAGGCAGGCGAGCGTGGCGTGCCCGTCCGGGTATATCGGCTCGGGCTGGTGTCCGGCGATCTGCGAATCGGTGTGAACAGTCCCGACGATTCGTTCTGGAATATGATCCGGGCGGCGGCAATCCTGGGCGTCGCTCCCGACATCGGCGATGCGGCAACGGCATTGATTCCGGTGACCTACGTGACACGGGCCATCGTCGAGATCTCGCTCGGCGACGCGACCGATATCGCCTACCACCTGATCAACGAAAAGCCGGTGGCAATCCGCGACATCTTCGAATGCCTCGGCCATCACGGACTACCCGTCGAGACCGAGGCCGTCGATACGATCCAACTCCGCCTGTCCCACGAGGCCCACACCCGCAATGCGGCGGGCGACGACTCCCTGGTACGTGCCGCCCTGCTCATCGGCAATTACGCGAATATTACGACCGACATCGGCTGGGACGACACCAACACCCGAAACGCCCTCGCCCACAGCGGGATCCACTGCCCGACCATCGATGAGACCGTAATCGACACCTACATCACCGCCTTCATCGCCTCGGGATTCCTCCCCACCCCGAACCGGACCACCGGCGGACCGGGGCAGCCAGTCGACCGAAGGGCCGGGGCGTGGTCAGCGAGTCAGGTCCCGCAGGACATCGGCGAGCACGTCGATGCCGTCGGCGAGCAGGCGTTGCCGATGACCAGCGGCGGCAGCAGGCGGATGACGTTGCCGTAGGTGCCGCAAGTCAGTAGCAGCACCGCACGGGTACCCGCCGCATATCTCCGACCGCCGGCGAGGACCCGGCTCGGCGCTGCCCGGGCCGCACCCTTTGGATAGAGACATATTCCTGATCACTGTGACCTACTGGGCCGCCGTCGCATCGACCCGTTCGACGTGAGCGGCGCGGCAATGGCGGAAAGTCGGCGAGGTTCGCGGCCGGAGCCAATGCCACGGTGCCTGGCACCGGCCACTTTGATCTCATCGATCCCGAGTCCACCGCCTGGCCTGCAGTGGTCGCGGCACTACGCCGCTGCCTCGATTGAACCGACCGCCGAAATACGAACGGCGGAAGGTCTTTTCGTGAGCTCCCGATGCGGCAAGGCGCGGCCGGCCGCCGCGCCGGATATAGACAATCGAACAACACCGAATACGCCGACCTACTTCCCGGGCCAGAGAACAACGAAGGCATCGAGCGAAACAACGGCGGCGGCGGTGAAAGAGATTTACCAGCCGCGGGAAGACCCATTCGGTTCATTGCGCGAAATATCAAGGCCGCCAAATACATTGGACAATCCGCTTGAGTCGGCATGCCGAAGACGCGACCTGACGCCCTAATGGCGCGGCCTACTCTTGATTCATGCCAGCCCTGCACACTCCGTGGTCGAACAAACGGCCGACCGAGCCGTTCAAGAGTGTTGGCGAGCCGGCCAAGGGGGTTACCGAGCCGGGCGAGAGGGTTACCGAGCCGTTCCAGAGGACTACCGAGGCGTTCGAGGCGGGCGCGCTGGAGTCGGCCGACTTCGGCGCCGATACCGAGCAGTTGGTGCAAGCCGACGACTATGCGGCCAGCGATCACGGTCAGCACACCGGGCTACTGGTGGGGGTCGGCATCAGCGTCGCACTTCTCGTGCTGGCGCTGGTGTGGATTCTGGCCATGTCGGGCCAGCACGGTTCGAGCCCGGCGAACAAGGCGAACAAGGCGAACAGCGCCAGCACGACCACATCCGCCACCGCAAGTGGAACCGATTTGGGACTGACCGTCGGCAAAGTCACCCGCAACGACGGGTCGACCCTGATCGTCGATGGCGCGCTGGGCGGGACCGCCACCGTGCGCACCAACGCCGACACCCGGGTACTGGCCCTGACCGGCGGCACCCGGACCTCCGATGTCCGAGTCGGCGACACCGTCGTCGTCCACGGAGACAAGGCAGCCGACGGCTCCATCAAGGCGACGCTCATCATCGGCGCCCCGCTCGATGTCCTCCTCGGTAACTGAATTCGACCAGCGCCCGACCAGAAATCCCATGCCAACTCGCCATACTGCCTCCGATCGGCAGGGGGATAACTGAGAGCACGGCCTGCGGGCCATCGTCGGCATGACACCATCGGCAGCTGACCGATAGGCACTAATCTGGACAGCGGATCCCAGCCTTCCCGACAGAAGGGTCGATGCGATGAGCGACGAGACACCGGACTGGCGTAGCGCAGGAGTGCGGGTCGTTCCCGGCGATCGACTCGACCCCAACACCGCCCAGACGCCCGGCATGCACCGCGAAGCCGCGATCAGCCATGCCATGGTCGGCGCGCAAAAGATCTGGGCGGGCACGGTCCAGATCGACCCGGGTGCGAAAACCGGCCCGCACCACCACGGACCGCTGGAAAGCGTGATCTACGTCGTAGCGGGGCGCGCCCGCATGCGTTGGGGCGACCGCCTCGAATTCACCGCCGAAGCGGGTCCAGGCGACTTCATCTACGTCCAGCCCTTCGTCCCCCACCAGGAACTCAACGCCGCCAACGACGAACCCCTCAACTGCGTAGTCATCCGCAGCGATCAAGAACCAGTCGTGGTCAACCTCGACATCCCGGCCGTCGAGCAACCGGAGTCCGTGCCGTGGATCGATCCGCACCACCCCCTCCGATAAGTCAGCGGCCGCCGTGCGGCCGACCCTGAAATGACGAGGCCCTCTGCGCGTGCTGGCTCCCGCGTGGCAAACCATCCGAATCCGGCTAGGGATGCACGGGCACCACCGGGCTCCTAGACTTGAGAACTGCGGCACGGTCGACCGTCGAAGCGCCATGGCACTCAGCGATCGGCACATCTCGAAGTCCCGATCCAGCAAGGGCCGGAACATCCGGCCCGTTCCCATGGGGGAGGGCCCACATGCCCGATCCATCTCATATGAAAGTCTGCCTGATCGGCCGGGGTTGCACCTGCCCCACCGTCAGCCTGTTTCTCGCCCCGGAGCCACTGATCCCCGGCGGCAACATACTGCACGTACTCGAACAGGCGCCGCTCGGCGCCGACACAGCCACCCCGAGCCCCGACGCCCAGCTGATCGAGCTGGTGCAGGCCGAGCAGGCTTCCGCCGATCCGAGACGACTCTTGTACCCCGAGTTCCTGGCGTTCTTATCCGGTCACCCCGACCCGAACCAGATCCACGCCATCCTGCACGACCACCACATCACCGACACCGCACCGGTAGGCCTGGATATCGACGACCCCGCCGAGCTGACTCGCCTGGCACTACTCCCCGAACATCTCGTCGGCTTCCGCCGCACCGAAGACTTCCAAGAGGCAGCAACCCGCACCGCCATGCTCGCCGTATACCGCCACTTCGAAGTCGACCAACGAATTCGCCTGATGTACCACGGCTTCGCCGACCCAACCACCGGCTGGTTCGCACTACGAACCGCGATCGCCTGAAGAAACGCCCCACGGGGGGGCGGTCGGTTGAGGTCAGTCCGCGTTCGGGTGGCGAATGCCCGCGGTGAGGATGGCGGCCCAGGCGCTGTCGTCGCCGTCCAGGCCGAGGGTGGTGATCAGGTGGCAGAGCTGCCCGAAGGCGATGAACCGCTGCACGTCCTCGTCTTCGGCCCCGGACCGCTGCTTGGCGAGGATGGTCACCCGAGCCAGTCCGCCGCGGAATGCCTCGCCGATTTCCGGGATGTCCATGACGGACTGGGCGCGTCAACACCTGGGGTGGAAACCCCGTTCATCAGCGCGTGGATCGACGGCATCGACCTGCCCGAACAACACAGAACCCGCCGCGAGCAAGCGGCGCTGGCGGCGGGTCGATGTTTGCGCGGCTAGACCCTGCGGTTCTCCGACTTGATCATCCACGCCAGCTTCTCCAGCGAGTCGATGATCTGGTGCAGCAGATCGCTGGTGCTGGGGTCTTCGGCGTCCACGGCGTCGTGCACGTCACGGATGGTGTCGATGGCCGCGTAGGTCCGCGTCGTGATCAGATCGACTACGTCGGCGGTGTTCACCTCTTGGGCGGGGAAAGGTGGGAGGCTCGTTGTCGCGGCGATGGTGTCGGACTGCCCGTCGGGGACGGCGTCGAGGGCTCGCATCCGCTCGGCGATGGTGTCGCTGCTCTCGCGGGCTGCATCGACCAGTTCGTCGAGCTGCAGGTGTAGGTCGCGGAAGTTGGTCCCGACGACGTTCCAGTGGGCTTGCTTGCCTTGCAGGTGCAGTTCGATGAGATCGACGAGTACGCGCTGCAGGTTGGCGGCCAGCTGGGCGGAGCCGGTGAAATTTCGGACATCGTCGGCGAGACGACGATTGGCCCGCCGCTCTGTCTGAGGTGCTGCAGTCATGGTTGCACTCCTTTGCGAATCGTTCATCGGGTACAACCGCTGGCTTTATTGGAATAATTCCAGATTGTGCTGTTGGGTGGGTCACTGCCCAATCTCGATCGAGAACTGCCGTGGTCCGATCGGACGGTGTGGACAGAGCACGATCTCGCCAGCGCACTTTTCACTCGCGACCACCTCGAAAAGGCCATACTCAGCCTGCCTTCATCGTTGCAGGACCGAGTACGGCAGTGCGTGGCGACGCAGGGCTGAGGCAAAATCCGCTCTCGGTTCGCTGATCTGCTGATTTGCGTTGCGACACACCGAAGATCGGATGTTTCGGAGCAGGTACGGCGGGACCGTTGATCATGAAGGTTCCTACACGCTCGAGATGTTCGGAGCCTCGCCGTGCCTGCCGCTTTATCGTCGCCTGTCCTCACCCTCTCGCGCCACCTCGGGGCGGTGGACGAGGTCCCGGCGGCGCGGGAGAGTTTACTGGCGGCGCTGGACTCGGTACCCGCACGTTCCTCGCGGCTATTCCAATGAGGCCGAAAACCTAATGCTTCGTCCAGACAGGTCGCTTGGATGATCGCCGTCGCGTCTCGATCGTCGGGCCGTGGGCGGCCCGGCGCATCACGCGCTTCACTGATGAATTGCGCGAAGCAGCTCTCTGGTCGTCTCGACGCAACGTTGGGTTGCCTGGGTGCATATGCGGCAGTGTTCGTGACGCTCGGCATGGGTGCCGCACAGCCGACTGCTGCGCTCACAGGCCAGCAGGCAGGCCTCGAGCTGAGCGCTGAGCACGCTGCTGTGCCGGTTCCCAACCGGGTGGCGGTACTCAACGCATCGGACGCCCCGGGCCGCTCGGCGAGCGTTTCCGCGTAGCGGCGAGTCGAACACTCAGCGTAACAACACAATTGCGAGAGAAGCACGCCCCGCACCTCATCCGCTGTCCTTATTCAGGGAACTGGTTCTCGACCGTTGCGGCGGGGATCTGCTGTGGCTGGTCCGGCAGCTGAGCGCGGCGCTCGCAGTCCTACTCGATATCCAGATCCAATTCTGCCCAGGTGATTTCAACCTTCACCGGGTCGATCACCGAGACTGCGACAACCGGATCCTGGCCGCGCAGTCCGATTCGCTCGGTCACATACGTACCGTCCGAAGTGAGTCTGAGCTGCTCGATCGACGATACCGGGCCGTCATCGTTGACCAAACGCACGAGCCAATACTGTGGAATTCCCAGTTTGGCGTACTCGGCACGTTTATCGACGCAATCGGCGGTCACCGTGGCCGGGGAAACGATTTCGATGACCAGAAGCGTATCGCTCGCGGTCGGTTTCCTGCGCCATCGGCCTCGGTCCAGTTCAACGCAACGGTAAAGGATCGCATCGGGACGCCGGAAGCCGAACGGCACCTCGGATACCAGCATGTCGAGATCGCCGCTAGCACGCAGGCACGGGGCGTCCGACGGCCGGTCCCGCACGGCCGCCCGCAGGGCGGCCTCGATCGCGCGCGCCACGGAGACATGGTCCGGCGACGGCGACTCGCAGTGCACCAGCATGCCGTCCTTGACCTCGATCGTGCGGGCCAGATCCTCGGGCATCCCGGAGTAGACATCCATGTCGATGACCGGGATGCCGCTCCGCAACCACGACCAGTCGTCGCTCACAGCACTCAGCCTAGATGGCCGAAGGGTGTATGTGACCGCGCATGCTCGGAGCAGAGGGCCCCAAATCGAGGACGGGCAGCTGCACATCCCTCAACGCCCAGCTCGCCGAACGCGAATCCCCTCGATCAACTCGCCCAACTCCACCACCCGGCGGTCCGCCTCCCCGTACCGCGCCTCCATCTGAATCTTCAAGCGCTCCAGACGATCCCGTGCCGCGCTCAGCTCGCCGAGGTGCACCTGACAGACGGCGAGCTGGCGCTGGCAGTACATGACCTGGTCATCGTAGGGTCCGCGCTCCGCGGTGAGGTCGTCGACGAGAGTGCGATAGTGTTCGGCGGCCTCGCTGTGACCGCCTGCTTCCGCGCGCAGGTCGGCGAGCTTCACCCGGGCGTCGACCACATCGGCATCGCGCGAACCCAGCAGGGGGATAGCGGCTTCCACGACAGTCTTCAATTCGCGAATCGCCGGATGGTAGCGCGATTCGTCGGCGAGATGGCGTGCCCGATCGATCGCACGGTGCAGGTCGCCGCGGCTGAAATCATCGGTCGGAATGGAACCTGCCGGTGTCGCTGTCTCGGGATGGTCGAGCACCGTAGCCGCGAGCACTGTGGGCGAGGTGCGTGACACGGACGAAGCCCCCACGGCGAGGGCGTACAGCCTTGCCGGACTGTGCACGTCGTCGACCAACGCACCGAGTTCGGTCACGTGGCGCATCAGCACCGCGTGCACGGTACCCGCGCTCGCAGGGCGACTCTCGGGCTTCTTCTCCAGCATGCACATGATGGCTCCGGCCATATCGGCCGGTGTATCGGGCCGCTCCGCACGGATATCCGGTGCACGTCGGGAGACCTGCTGCGTCCAGACCGTGAACGGGTTATCCCCCGCCATCACCCGATCGCCGGTGAGCAACTCGTGCAGGATCAACCCCAGCGCATACAGGTCGGTCTGCGGTGTCACCTCACGCGCTTCGATCTGTTCGGGCGCCATGAACGCGGGCGTCCCGATGGTCTGACCGGTGCTGGTGTAACGGCTGCGGCCGGAATCGAGGGCCACCGCCAGCCCGAAGTCGAGCACCTTGACGGTCCCGTTGTCGCAGAGCATCAGGTTCGAGGGCTTGAGGTCGCGGTGATAGATCCGGTGCCGGTGCGTAGCGGCGAGGACCGCGGCGGCCTGCGCGCCGAGCGCGGCGACGACACCGACCGGCAACGGACCTTGCCGCGCGAGCAGGTCCTCGAAGGTGACGCCATCCACGAATTCCATGACGAGAAACGGCCGCTGCGACTGGTCTTCGACGATCCCCGCGTCATGGATCGCCGGCATGCCCGGGTGGCTGACACTGGCCATCACCTCCGCTTCCTGGAGGAAGCGTTTGGTCCACTCGGGGTCGGAATCGAGGTTGGCGTGCGTGAACTTCACCGCGATTCGGCGCTTCAAGTTCCGGTCGAACCCCTCATAGACCTGCCCCATCCCACCGGCCCCCACAGGTCGGATGAGTTCGTAGCGGCCGCCGACGACCTCCGGATGCACCGCCATTACCTCCGTGAGTCCACCGAGCCCGATCATCCAAATTACTCGCAGGCGCCGTCCGGACGCAGGCGCCCGGTGGCCAATCCCTCGAAACCGATCCGCACCAGCTGCTCGAGTTCCGCTCGTCGCCGTTGCCATGCCTGTTCGAGCTCACGCAACTCTGCGAAAGCGATTGCGTATCGGCCCTGTTCAGTTAACGGAAGCCGCGGAAAGCCCACCTCGTACAGGTCGACACTGCCGTCGACGGCTCCAGCTACCACGGCGCGCAGCACACCGGCGAGAAATCGGGAATCGATCATGTTCGCGTCGACCCGCATGAGCTCGATTCCCGGTCCCAGCAGTACGCCGTCGTCCGTGCAATGCCGTACCGCCGATTCCTTCGGCACCACCGCGACATCGCCCGCGCGAATGATCACCGCACCCGGCGCAGCGGCGTCGCCGCGCCGGGACGGACGACGCCCCAACCGCACGTCCTTCACCGTGAGCATCGACGTCGCGCCGTCGCCGACCACGACCGTCGGCGGCGACTGATGGAAGCTGACAGCCCCGGCCTCGGCGAGTTCGCCGAGCGACACCGTGCCATGCGCGATCCCGTTCGGCTGCAGCAGCGGCGGTGTTCCGACCGGCTGCTCCGCAACCACCGTGCGCAGCGCGAGGTACTGGTCGACCCGGTCTGCGGAGGTTGTGGCTGGAGCCAGGTCGATTCGCTCGTCGAGCCGGTCCACGACCCGCACCGTGTAAGGCGCCGCATCGGGGTGCATCGGATCCAGCTGGAAGGCCCGCCATGCCACTGCCGCCCGCGCAGGGTCATCGGTTGCGTCGACCAGGAGGACATAGTCGGGTCGTTCACCGTCCGGCTCACGCAACAACCATTGGTCCCGCCCGCCGGGCAGCCCGGAGACGATGGCGCGAAGTACGCCGTTGCGCAACAGAACGCTTCGCAGTGGCCGGGCCTGCCGATTTGCCGCCGCCGACCCAGGCATGAGGACTGCGATAGTCCCGACGCCCGACGCCTGCCCGAGGCAGTACTGCATCCAGGCGGTGGCCCCTTCGGTCGATGCCCACCGCCGGTCGCCGTCGTTCCCGTAGTACCTCGGGTCGTAGAGGGCCGCGTCGAGAGCTCGTTGCGCGAACTCCTGGTCGCCCGGATAGTCGGGCGGTTCCTGCGTCACGTCGATGCCTCCGCTCGGTCGCTCGACACGTCAGCGAAAACGTTAGCAGCGCCGGTCGAAGACCGACGGCTCGGCGAATCCCGCCGCTACTCGCTCGGGTGCGCGGCCTGGTCGGCCGGAACAAGGACACCCGCGGTGAGTCCGGTGAACACCTGATCAGTGAGATCCTCGGCCGCTTCGGCAGCCCGCGCGGCGGCGATACGCAGGTGAAAGAACAACAACCCGTAACCCGTTGGAACAGCGCACCATAGCGTTGTTGCTCCGGCAACGAAACCACCGGAATGCGGAGTCTGCTCGGCACCAGCCTTTACGCGGAGATCAACCCCGGCAACTCCGTGACCGCCCAGGTGGTCTTCGACCTGCCCGCCGACGCCGTCCCGGATCGGATCGTCGTGCACGATTCCATGTTCTCCGGTGGCGCGACGGTGTCTCTGCGGTAGCTGCTCCGACCTGGTTTCAAACATGTTGAAACACAAATCGTTCCGGAAACGGTATTGAGTTGAGTTCGCTGATCGTAGATACACCAGGAGCACCCTCGATGACCCTCGCCCAAGCGCGTGACCACCTCAACGTCGCGCCCGGCTCAATCGTCGTAATCCGCGACGAGGAATGGCTGGTCACCTCGGCCGAGCAGGGGTCCGACGGGTGGCTGGTCCGGGTGCGCGGACTGTCGGAGCTGGTCACCGACACCACGGCGACCTTCTACGACAGTCTCGACACCATCCAGGTCCTCGACCCCGCCGAAGCCGAGGTCGTCCCCGACGGTTCGTCGGGCTACCGGGATTCCCGGCTCTGGCTCGAAGCACTATTGCGCAAAACGCCTTTCCCCTACGGCGACCAAACGCTGACAGTGTCGACGCGTATGCTCGCCGATTCGCTCGGGTATCAGCGGGCCGCGGTCGCCAAGGCGCTCGATCCCCGACTCATCCGGCCGCGCATCTTGCTCGCCGACGCAGTCGGCCTCGGTAAGACGCTCGAGATCGGCATGATTCTGTCCGAGCTGGTCCGGCGTGGGCGCGGCGAACGCATCCTCGTCGTCACGCCGAAGCACGTCCTGGAGCAGATGCAGCACGAGCTGTGGTGCCGTTTCGCGCTGCCGTTCGTGCGGCTGGACTCGGTGGGCATCCAGAAGGTGCGGCAGAAACTCCCGGCCACCCGCAACCCGTTCACCTACTACAAGCGCGCGATCATCTCGATCGATACGCTCAAAAGCCCCCGCTACAAAGCGCATCTGGAGCGCCAGCACTGGGATGCGGTGGTGATCGACGAGTCGCACAACCTCACCAATGTCGGCACCCTGAACAACGAGTTGGCTCGCGTGCTGGCCCCGAACACCGAGGCTTTGATCCTGGCGTCTGCGACACCGCACAACGGCCGCGAGGAATCATTCGCCGAGCTGCTGCGCCTGCTGGATCCGACGGCGGTCGCGGCGGACGGCTCGTTCACGAAGGAGGATGTCTCGGCGCTGCTGATTCGGCGGCATCGGCATCACGACGAAGTAGCCGCCGAAGTCGGCAGCGACTGGGCCGAGCGCGCCGAACCGGTGCACCGGCTGGTCGAGCCGTCGGGCGCGGAAGACGCTGTGGCGCAGGAGTTGTCGCAGGTCTGGTTGCATCCGCGCACCGGCGCGTCGCCGTATTCCGGTGAGACTGTGGCCCTGTTCCCGTGGACTCTGGCGAAAGCGTTTCTTTCCTCGCCCGCAGCGGTGCGAGAGTCGATCCACCAGCGCCGCAACAAGCTTCGGAAGGAGGGCGGCCCGCACACCCCCGCGCAGCACACCGAGCTGGCCGCGCTGAACACCCTCTCCGATCTCAACGACAAGGCGTTCACCGAGGCGGCAGGCAAGCAGGCAGCGCTGATACAGCGGCTGCTGGAGATCGGCGTCGGCGCGAAGTCGTCCACCCGCGCGGTCGTGTTCGCCGAGCGCATCGCCACGTTGAAGTGGCTCACCGATCTGCTGCCAACGGCGCTCGGGTTGAAGCAGGAGAACGTTGTGATGCTGCACGGCGGCCTGTCCGACGTCGAGCAGCAGGAGATCGTCGACAGCTTCAAACTGGAGACCTCACCGATCCGGGTCCTGGTCACCGGCGATGTCGCGTCCGAGGGCGTGAACCTGCACGCCCAGTGCCACCACCTGATTCACTACGACATCCCCTGGTCGTTGATCCGCATCGAACAGCGCAACGGCCGTGTCGACCGCTACGGTCAGAAGTTCCCGCCGGTGATCTCCTCGCTGATCCTGGAGCCGTCTGATCCGGATTTCTCCGGCGACCTGCGTGTGCTCTCGCGTCTGCTGGAACGTGAGAACCAGGCCCACTCCACCCTCGGTGATGTCGCCTCGCTGATGGGCAAACACAGTGTGGGCGAGGAGGAATCGGCGATCCGCGAAGTGCTGGCCGGAAAGACCTCCCTCGACGATCAGTTGCGCACCACCGACGAAGTCGCCAGCGGTGACGACATCGATGCGTTCTTCGCCCAGATGGACTTGGAGTCCGAGGAAGCGCCCATCCTGCCGGAACTCCCGCGCCAGAGCCTGTATCCCGACGACATCACCTTCTTGGACGAAGCGCTGCGCGCGAGCTTCCACGACATCCCGCACGCCGATCCCGCCGCTGGCGGCGTCGGCTGGACCGTGCACGCCAATCACGGTATCGCCGAACTCGTTCCGCCGAGAGACCTCCGGCAACGGCTGGGTCAGCTACCGCAGAACTACCTCCAGCACGGCCGCGTGCTGGAGCGCCTGAAACTGGCCACCTCCCAGCAGGTCGGCGACGCCCAGCTGCGGGCGGCCAGACAGGGCAAGGGCATCAACGACACCACCTGGCCCGAGGCGCACTTCCTCGGCCCGCTGCACCCGGTGCTGGACTGGGCGAGCGACCGCGCGTTGAGCGCGCTGGGCCGCAACCAGATCTTTGCCATCCGCGGCACGCTCGACGCGACGACCGTGCTGCTGATGGGCACGCTGATGAACCGGCGCGGTCAACTCGTCTCCCGCGTCTTCGCGACCGTCGAGTTCCCGAACCCGCAACGCCCGTCGTTCTCGCTGGTGGAAACCCATCTCGATCTCGACTTCCTGCTCACCGACACCGGTTTGAAGCCAGGCACCGCGAACCCGGGCCCCCTTGCCGACCCGAGCCGCCTTCAGGAGCTCATCCCCATCGCGGTCGAGCAGGCGGGCCAGTCGATGAAGCTGGTCCTCGATCAGCAGGAACGCACGGCTCATGAGCGCCTCGACACCTGGCGGCACCGCGCCGACCGCTGGTACTCCGGCGCCGAACAGCTCGAGTTGTCCGGTAGCCAGAAGAAGAAGGTGGACAAGCTCACCCGCCGGATCGCCGAAGAACAGCGCCTCGCGGAATCGCTCGCGCCCACCCAGCAGTTGGTGCGTCCGCTGCTCGTGATCGTCCCCGAGAAGGATCAGTGACCAAGGCTTCTTTCGACTCCATCGTCGTCGGCGAGGACTGGATCAGCGAGCACTACTTCACCACCGATTCGGTGAAGGAGTCGTTCCACGGCAAGGTGATGGAGCTGCGCAAGTTCTGGGACGCCGAGGCCAAGGAAGGCCGCGTTACCGTTCGCAGTTCCCTGCTCGGAGCGGCCCGCGATCTGCAGACGGCGCTGGCCGCGCTGGCGGAGAGCCCGGAGGCAGCTCCCAAAGCGCACGCCCAAGTCCGGGCCGCATTCGGCTACGCGGGCGAACTGACTGCGTTCAGGGCCGGACGCGCAGGCTCCGAGCTGGAGATCCCCGACGCGCAACTTCCAGACGTGGCGAATGTGCTTTTCCTGCAAGCGAACCCGGTCGCCTCGCTCGAGGACCTACTCGACCCAGACACCGGTGGGCTGATCACCGCCGCCACCGAGGATGGCAAGCCGATCGAGTCGGTGTCGAAAGCGGTCTCCGCCGCGTTCCGCTCGGATACCCCGCCGGCATTCGTGGTGGTGCAGGCCGGGCAATGGCACCTGCTCGCCGAAGCCGAACGCTGGGCCGAGGGTCGCTATCTCGCCGTCGACCTGCTCGTGGCCGCCGAGCGCAAGCACGAAGCACGCGGCGGCGAAATCGACCGCATCGCCGCCATTTTCGGCCACCAAGCGCTTCAGCAGGATGCCGACGGAAACATCTGGTGGACCGACGTCCTGAAGGATTCGGTGAATCACACCGTCGGCGTCTCCAAGGACCTGCGCGAAGGCATCCGCCTGTCCATCGAGATCATCGCCAACGAAGTGGTGCGCCGCCGCGATGAACGCGGCCTGACCGTGGACGGCATCGACGGCAATGAACTCGCCAAGCATTCCCTGCGATTCCTCTACCGCATCCTGTTTCTGCTGTATGCGGAAGCGTCCCCGGAGATGCAGGTGCTGCCCACCGGCGCCGCAGAATACGAGGAGGGCTACGGCCTCGACCGCCTCCGCGAACTCACTCTCACCGAACTCGTCTCCCACCACGCCCGCACCGGCACCCACCTGTACGAGTCGCTGAAGAAGCTGTTCGACCTGGTCGACCGCGGCCACACTCCGAAGGTCCGCGAGGACATCGCCGACGACCAGGCCCCCGGCCTGCAATTCAACCCGCTGCGCGCGGACCTGTTCTCCCCCAGGGCTCCGGCGTTGTCGGTCTGCAAGCCGGTGAGCTGCGGTAATTAGCTGTGCGACACGCCGTTTCGGATGCGAGGCGGACACGGGTGGCTCGAGGAGGATGAAGGTTCCTTAGGCCAGAATCTTCCCCGGAGTCGCCCGTGTCCGTCTGTTCAGTATCCCTTGTCGAGCCCGTTGTGGAGGTGTTGGATCGACGGCGCGTCGAACCGGAAACCCACACGGTCGCACCGTGTTTGCTGGAGGTGCTGAAGACGGTTCCCGACCCGCGTGATCCCCGTGGAATCCGGTACCCGTTGGTGGGGTTGCTGGCGATCATGATCCTGGCCACGGCGGCGGGGATGCAGTCGGTGGCCGGGTTCGCCACCTGGGTGCGTACCGCGCCACCGGAAGTGTTGGCAGAACTGGGCATCCGAGTGCGTCGCCCGAGCGAGAAGACGTTGCGAACCCTCATCGCCAGACTCGACGCCGCGGATCTGGATCGCCGGTTGGGTGACTATTTCGCCGCCGTGGCCGCTGCCGCGGACTCCGGCGGACTGATGGCGGTGGCCCTGGATGGCAAAACCGTGCGCGGGGCGCGCCTGGGCGGGGGCCGCGCACCGCACCTGGTGTCGATCTTCGCCCACCACGCGCGATTGGTCCTCGGCCAGCTGGCAGTCGCCGCGAAGTCCAACGAAATCCCCACGGTGCGAAAGCTTCTGAAGGCAATGAACCGGACCGGGCTCATCGCCACGATCGATGCGATGCACACGCAGGTCGCCACGGCGAAACTGATCTGCGGGCAGCTCAAGTCGCACTATTTGATGACGGTGAAGGCGAATCAGCCCAAGCTGTTGGCTCGCATTATCGCCCAGCCGTGGGCCGAGGTCCCCATCGCCCACCGTGACGCCGACGCCAAGCCATCGCACGGCAGGATCGAGACCCGCACCATGAAGGTGCTGAGCGTGCCGCGCGGGATCGGGTTTCCCTACGCCCGCCAGATCATGCAGATCACCCGCGAACGCGTCCAGGTCACCACCGGGAAACTGACGGTCGAGACCGTATACGCCATCTGCAGTGTCACCTTCGAGCAAGCCAAACCCCGACAGTTAGCCGAATGGTTGCGAAACCATTGGGGAATTGAGAATGCGATCCACTGGGTCCGTGATGTGACCTACGACGAAGACCGCAGCACCCTGCGGACCGGCACCGCTCCGCAAGTCGCCGCGACGCTCCGAAACACGGCGATAAGCCTTCACCGCATCGATGGTGCCGCCAACATCGCCGAGGCCTGCCGGACGACAGCCTTCTCACCGAACAGAGGCCTCCACCTGCTGACGAACACCCAAAACCCTTGGTCGCAGGCTAGTTAGGCGACAACGCCGGAGCCCTGTGTTCTCCCCCAAGGCCACCGCCCTGATCGACGAGGTCAAGCTCGGCAACGAAGCGACGCAGCGCGTCCTCGAACATCTGCTGCTCACCAAGGAGAGCAAATCCCGCAAGGGCGCCGATCGCGGCTTCATCAGCTACGCCGAACTCGGCATCAACCAGCTCGGCGCGGTGTATGAGGGGCTGATGTCGTACACCGGGTTCTTCGCCGAGGAGGACCTGTACGAGGTCGCCAAGAATGGTGACCCGGAGAAAGGCTCCTGGGTGGTGCCAGTGAACCGAGCCGACCACCTCGCTGAATCCGACTTCGTGCGGGACGAAGACGCCGACACGCACGAGCTGAAGCCGGTGCTGCACCGCAAAGGCACCTTCGTCTTTCGGCTCGCCGGGCGGGAACGGCAACAGTCCGCCTCGTACTACACGCCCGAGGTGTTGACGAAATTCGTTGTGTCCCAGGCGCTCGAGGAACTGCTCGACCAGAACGACACCCGCACCTCCCCCGAGGAAATTCTCCAGCTCACCATCTGCGAGCCCGCGCTCGGTTCCGGCGCGTTCGCCATCGAAGCCGTCCGTCAGTTGGCCGCCGAATATCTCAAGCGCAAGCAGGAAGACCTCGGCGAACTCATAGAACCCGACCAATATCCGGTCGAGTTGCAGAAGGTGAAGGCGCATATCGCGCTGCACCAGGTGTACGGCGTCGACTTGAACGCCACCGCCGTCGAACTCGCCGAGATCTCGCTGTGGCTCGACACCATGGTTGCGGGTCTGCAAGCGCCTTGGTTCGGTTTGCATCTGCGGCGCGGCAACTCGCTCATCGGGGCTCGGCGCGCGGTGTACATGCCGAATGAGCTTGCGAAGAAGACGTGGCTCAAGACGGTTCCGAAGGACGTGCCGCTCGCCGAGGAGATCGGTCCTGGTATTCACCACTTCCTCCTGCCCGCCGAAGGGTGGGGTGCGGTGGTCGATACTGTTGAAGCGAAGACGTATGCGCCGGACAAGCGCGAAGAACTTCGGCTGTGGCGCAACGATATTCGCAAGACGCCGTCGAAGGAGATGGCCAAGCGTCTCGCCTCGCTTGCCCAGCGTGTGGAAACCCTCTGGGAGTTCACGCTGCGCCGACTCACCATCGCGGAGTCCGAAATCCGGCGCGACCTGCACCTGTGGGGCAACGAGCCTGCCGACCGCACCCCCGTTGTCACCCGCGAGCAGATCGAAGCGGTGCTGCACGACGAGAACGGCGCCTACCGCCGCCTGCGCCGAGTCATGGATGCCTGGTGCGCGCTTTGGTCTTGGCCGCTGACCATCGACACCCCGGCACCGGACTGGGATGAGTGGATCGGTGGGCTCGAAGCACTGCTCGGGATCACGCCGAAGGCAGGAAGGTTCGAGAAGTACGGACAGACCAGCATCGCCGGTGACCTGAGCTGGTTCGAGCTTGATATAGCCGAAGACACCGATCGTGCTTTCGCCCAGGTGAAGTCGATCGAAGCGGCGATCGAAGGGTTTCCGTGGCTGACCGTCGCGGTCAATATCGCTGACACGCAAGGCTTCCACCATTGGGAACTCGACTTCGCCCCGGTGTTCGCACGGGGAGGGTTCGATCTGCAGGTCGGTAATCCGCCGTGGGTAAGACCGGACTGGGACGAGGCAGGCGTGCTCGCCGAGTTCGATCCGTGGTGGCAATTGGCCTTCAAACCATCAGAACCGCTCAAGCGGGCCAAATCCTCCGAAATCCTGTCTCTCCCCGATTCCCGCGCCACCTTCCTCGGTGAACGCGCCGATCAAGCCGGCCAGAACCAGCATCTCGGATCGAGCATTGACCGACCTGCGTTGACCGGATTGCAGCCAGACATGTACCGATGCTTCATGGAGCGGACGTGGCGATCTTCAGCGCCGCGTGGGATCGTCTCGCTGATCCACCCGGAGAGCCACTTCACTGAAGCGCGGGCGAACGGTTTACGCCGTGTGTGCTATCGACGGTTGCGACGGCATTGGCAGTTCCGCAACGAAGCCCGTCTCTTCGAAGTCCACCATGCCAAAGAGTACGGCGTTCATGTTTATGGAAGTCCATCGACAGTTACCTTCAAACAGGCTGCATCGTTGTATCATCCGGACACCATCGAACGGTCTTTCCATCATGATGGAACAGGCGCCGCCCCGGGAGTCAAAGACCAGTCTGGCAATTGGGATCTCCGACCGCATGCCCAGCGCATCATCGAAGTCACCGAATCGGAACTCGCTGGATGGGCGGCCTTGATTGATGAACCCGGGACCCCCGCCGACGAAGCCCGCATGCTTTACCCAGTCAACCGCGCAAGCGCGGAGGTTCTGGAGAAAATCGCCGCCGCCCCGCGCCTGTCCGGCATCGGTTTCGAATGGACTGCTGGCTGGCACGAATCCGCAGACCGAAAACTCGGGTACTTCGAGTCCCGCTCCGACGTACCCACCCGCTGGGAGGACGTAATCCTCCAAGGTCCGCACCTCACCGTGGCCTGCCCAATCCACCAGCAGGGAAACCCCACGATGCGTAGCAACCAGGACTATTCGGTCATAGACCTGGACTCCATCCCGGAAACCTTTATCCCGAGAACGAACTATCAAGTAGCCCGGCCACCGTCGGAGTATACAGCGGCATATCCGCATTGGAACGGTAAGCCGAGCTCGAACTACTTCCGCCTGGCCTGGCGAGAGATGTGCGATGTCGCCACAGTACGCACTCTTCAGACGGCCCTGTTATCTCCGGGTCCGACCCACGTTCACGCAGTGCACTCTCTGTCGTTGAGTGATAATCACCAAAGTCTTGCAGTGCTGGCGGGTGTAAGCCATTCGCTCGTAGCAGATTTCATGATGAAGGTCATCGGCAATGCACATATCAAGGCGTCCATCTGGCTACAGCTTCCCTGCCCTGCCAATCATGTACTCGAGCCTCAACTGATCATTCGCACCCTCCGGCTCAACTGCCTGGTGCAGAAATATGCAACGCTGTGGGCTGAGCTGTACAGCGCACATTGGCATAACGATTCATGGGTTCCTGGTATCGGAGTCAGTTACAGCCGCCCCGCCGACCTCGGCGATATCCATCCCGATTGGACCTGGCACACCCCCCTCCGCCGCGCCGCCGACCGCCGTCAAGCCCTCATCGAAATCGACGCCATCGTCGCCATCATGCTCGACATCACCGCCGACGAACTCCTGACGATCTACCGCACCCAATTCCCCGTCCTCCAAAAATACGAATGCGAGGCCCTCTATGACGCCAACGGCCGCCAGCTGCCGACTAAACTCGCCTCCGAGTACCGCAAGAAAGGCCGCCTCAGCCCCTCCGAACTAACCGTCGACGGCGTCACCTACGTAGAACCTTTCGTCGGCGTCGACCGTGAGCGCGATATGGAACTGGCCCACAAGCACTTTTCAGCAATGATCAGCAGCCCCGCAACCGCTACCTAATCCAACACCCATACTAGCTACCACACGAAGGTAAGTTTGACCCGCCGGGCGACAGTGAGCCTTCAAACCGCGGTAAAGCGCAGCCAACATTCGTCGATCCGCTCGATCTGACGGTGAGCTCGTCAAGGGACTACATCGGAACCTGCTCACCTCCAGACACACGTACGTCAGAGAATCCGGCGGAGCCGACAGTCCTGGCCGCCACGATGGGGACCGATAGTCATGCCTCGACACAGGAGAAATAGATGGCGGGAAAGATCCGGGTACATGAGCTAGCGAAGGAGTTAGGAGTTCCAGCAGGTACGCTTCTGCGACGACTGCGCGAGCAGGGTGAATTCGTCAAGTCTGCATCGAGCACAATTGAGGCACCGCTGGCACGAAGGCTCCGGGATTCTACTGTGCGCGACGCCGGCATTAAGCCAGGTGTACGCCGACGAGCCGTTCCACCGCCCGCAGACTCACACGCTGTTCCGTCAATGTACGGATGGAACGCGAACCCAGTTAAGGAACCTACCGCGCCCGAAGTACTCGACGGGATTGCGAAACTTGGACGGCTCTTCCCAGAATCAATTGACCACCTCGACGCATTACGCCGACTGGGATCCCAAATGGTCCGCGCGTCGACAGACACCCGTCAGCTCAAGGACTGCGGCATCGCCCTTGTTAGGTTCAGTGGAGCCGTCGAAGCGGCATTCGGGCTCACGCGGGAAGTTCTGGTGATTTACACACCCTATCGAGACTTGCAGGTACGAACCTTCCAGAACGCGAAGGAAACCTTGCGGAAGATGCATCGGGAGGTGACTCCTGACCTGATATTCATGTGCGCGCCCGACCCACGGATTGGCGCGAAACTTGATGACTGGAGCGCTTCAGGATTTCTAGCTATTCCGTTGCGCTCGGACGAAGAGATGGATGCGATGTCGTTCATCACAAGAATTCGAGACTATGTATATAGCCGGGACTTGTTCTACGAGACGACACCCGTAAAAGGTGTACAGTTCTTCGGGCGGAAGACTCTCCTTCAGACCCTGCGAGACGACGTCAAGCATCAGCGCGTCGCTGGCATCTTTGGCCTTCGCAAGGCTGGTAAGACGAGCGTCCTGTATCAGCTTTCCGCAGATCTTGAGTCCACAAGTACCATACCTCTCCTATTGGATCTAGAGGCATTTCCCGCCCCGCCAGATGACGACCCCATTCCACACATAATAAAAGCCCTTTCGATCAAGCTAATTGACGAACTACAGTCCCGAAAGTTGCGGACCAGCGAAATTAGACGGTTGAACGATGGCGCCACCATCCCACAGTTCAAAACGATCCTCACGGCGGCTCTCAAGAGGTTGGAGCAAGAAGACTATGGACTGCTCCTACTCCTCGATGAGATCGAGTTTCTTACTCCGGCGGACCGAATCGATGTAGCCGAGGGGCCGATGCCTCAAATTGCACAGTTCCTGGGAGCGTTACGGAGTGTCGTGCAGGAGTGTGCAAACTTCACATTCATACTCTCCGGTCTGACCAGCGCAATTCTAGAGAACGGCCGACTGTACGGGCGACCTAATCCCCTCTTCTCGTGGGCGAAGTCCTACTATGTGGGGCCACTTACCCGCGATGACGCGGATCATCTCGCTACGACCATTGGCGCAAAGATGGGGATAGAGATCGAAAATTCTGCGTTGCGCTCCCTTTATGACGCATCCGGCGGGCACGCATTTCTTTATCGCAATCTTGCCTCGACAGTCGTCGAGAGACTCCCGATAGACGTATTTCGACGTCGTATAACGAATTCTGACGTCCTCTATGCGCTTACGCCATGGAAAGGTGAAATAAGTGGAAACATCGCTGAGATGATCGATCACGTAAAGCGCTACTACGACACAGAGGCACTCTTGCTGGACGCGCTCTCCGAAGACTACAACACTTTCTCAGAATTCGCACAAGAGTATCCGCAGGCATTGAGCCATCTCCTTAGTCTGGGATTAGTCCGACCAGTCGATAATCGGTACGAGATCAACACTTTACTGGAGTTGCTGTGACTGAAAATGAGCAAACCTATATCGCGCAGTGGATCGTCTCCTTACTTAAGTCCGCCAAGCGTCACAGCATCGTTTTCGTTCCACTGGGCGCCGGATTTGATGGGATCCGCGACACATGCGAGAAATGCGTGCCAGCAAACATGACTGCGGCAAAGTACTTGGATGGGGAGCTCGTCAACTATCCAGAATCGTCGACGGTGGCACTGCGCGATCTTGAGGTATTCTGCCAGGACAGGCCACTAAATTTGAGCTTGTTGCGGCAGAAGATTCACGAAGACTGTGACACTGGCCATAAATTCATCCTGTTTTCGCGACTTCCCAAGAGTAGGTATCCGGATGTTCCCGGAAGTTCGGTCCTTATCGACGCGAAGGCTGTTATTCCGCCACTAATCCCCGTACAAGTCAAGAATGGTCAATCAACCTTCGCCTTACCTGCTGATGACGGAACTGCGATAGACCTATCAGATGAACTGATAGTAACCATCCTGAGTGAGCTCGGAATGGATGCCGTGTCAGATGTAGACCACATTATATTCGAATCTATGGTTTCGCTTGACGAAGCAATCGCGAACCTGCGCCCACGAACTATTGAAGGATTGCTGGGCGCGGGCTTGGTGCGGGTGGCCGATGACGAGTACATGTGGACGTTCCCGCGTGCCCATGGCCTACTACGCCGCGCCCTGTCGGACAGTATCGCCCGATACAACACACCCCCGAGCAGCGTCACCGAAGCGTTCGGCCTTGTATGGAGCATCGAACGCGCCCTCAGGTGTGCGATGCGCGCTGCCGCAATCGAGAGCTGCCCAAACCAGACGTGGCAGACTCACGCATTGAACGGCGATCTCCCCGACGAAGTACTTAGGCGCGCCTCCGGTGACGCCTACCCAGCCGCCAAGAGCATTAAGGAAATCCGGGATCCACTGGAATGGCTCACTCTCGGAGAGCTCCTGAACCTTCGTCAATCCAGGCCGAAGGTCTATGGAAGTTTAGGTATCGAAGATCACGTGTGGCGGTCATTCACAGTCGAGGTGCCCGCCATTCGAAACAGGCTATCTCATATGAGGCTCCTGCAAGAAGGCGATCTTGGGCGCCTGAAGAAATGGCACACCACGCTCGCACGAAAGTTGAAGACGATCTAAATGTCGATGTCCTTTGAAGGCGGATCTGGCCCCTTTCTGTGATCGACCATGGCTCAATGCCACTTAATTTAGCTTGTGCCGCATAGTGTTTTGATCAGCGGTTTCGTTGGTGGCGGCGATTCGGGTGTGATGCAGCTGGGGTTGACCAGGCGGATGGTAGGTGGTCCGGTGTGTCGGGTTCCGTTGTCGCTGGGGCGTTTCACGCGGTAGCTGTTGTGGCGGCCGCGTTTGACCACGCGGGGGTAGCTGCGGTGGCGGCGGGGGTTGAGGTGGCGGCCGGCGGTAATCTCGGTGACGAGGTAGGCGCGGATGCGCCGCTGCTAATCAGGGGAAAAACCGTCCGGTTCGGCGATGCGTTCGCCGATGAGCCGGACGGTGCGGGTGAACCGTGGCCGAAGGGACCCAAACGGTGGAGGCATTGAACTATGCGACCTGCTCGGCCCAGACGGCGAATGATATGCCCAAGAAGGCCGCATCCACCGCACCCCTTAATCACCTTTTCGCACAGGGAGTAGTCGCGGTTGAGACGTTGAGCAGCGACATAACGATACGCAAAAATTTCATTGAGGTGATCTCAGCAAGATTTCATGCGAGCCTTCGGTGTTCGTAATGGGTGAGAGTGAGTGCGGCTTTGACAAGGGCTCCGATCTTTTCGGGGCTGGCGGTGATGTGGCGCAGAATGCGCCAGCGGCCGACGAGAACGGCGAACCCACGTTCACCGAGGGCGCGCAGCCCGCGTAGCAGCGCGTTGTAGGCACGGTTGTCGACGTGCAGTTCAGCGCCGTCGACAGGGTGTTTGATCGGGGTGTGCACGCCGATGCCGGCGCCGTCGTAACCGCCGTCGGCGAGCGTGGGCAGGTCCAGATGGGCCGCGGCCCAATACAACACACCCAGGACATGCTCACGAGCAGCGGTGATGTCGTGGACCGCGCCGGGTTCGACGTCGGACACCCACAGCGGGAACCCGTCCGACGCAGCCAGCATCTGGATCAGCCCACCGTGCTCACAGGCCTTGCCGGAGTACCACAGATCGATCGTTTTCCCCTTCACGCTGGTGGTTTTCTCCCCGCACCGATCGGCGGAAAAGATCTTGCCGTCGAGGATGAGATGTGCAAGCTCGTCGTGGCTGGCCTGTTGAACGGCTTCGTACAGGTCCGGGGCTCGCGCGGCGAGCACATCGATCCCTTCGTCGATGTAGCGGTAGGCAGTGGCGCGGGAAACACTGTGGTCACGACCCAACGCGGCCGGGTCGGTGCGATCGCGGAACCAGCGCAGCACCAGCACCGCCTGCCGGAAGGGGGTCAGGGCCCGCGTGCCCGTGCGGGTGCCGCGGCGGCGGCGCTCGCCGGCCAGCAGCCGGCTCACCTGCCAGGTGAGTTCGCGGGAGACGTCGAGCATGGCACGATAGGCAATCACGTGGAGTTCTGTGAGATGTTGATCTTGTGGTGAGAACTCGTTCTACCGGGACTCCGCGTCCGTTTTCGGCACCTCAATCGGCATGTCGCCCAAGATATTCCGCCAACTACCCAGGGCTCCGGCGTTGTCGGTCTGCAAGCCGGTGAGCTGCGGTAATTAGCTGTGCGACACGCCGTTTCGGATGCGAGGCGGACACGGGTGGCTCGAGGAGGATGAAGGTTCCTTAGGCCAGAATCTTCCCCGGAGTCGCCCGTGTCCGTCTGTTCAGTATCCCTTGTCGAGCCCGTTGTGGAGGTGTTGGATCGACGGCGCGTCGAACCGGAAACCCACACGGTCGCACCGTGTTTGCTGGAGGTGCTGAAGACGGTTCCCGACCCGCGTGATCCCCGTGGAATCCGGTACCCGTTGGTGGGGTTGCTGGCGATCATGATCCTGGCCACGGCGGCGGGGATGCAGTCGGTGGCCGGGTTCGCCACCTGGGTGCGTACCGCGCCACCGGAAGTGTTGGCAGAACTGGGCATCCGAGTGCGTCGCCCGAGCGAGAAGACGTTGCGAACCCTCATCGCCAGACTCGACGCCGCGGATCTGGATCGCCGGTTGGGTGACTATTTCGCCGCCGTGGCCGCTGCCGCGGACTCCGGCGGACTGATGGCGGTGGCCCTGGATGGCAAAACCGTGCGCGGGGCGCGCCTGGGCGGGGGCCGCGCACCGCACCTGGTGTCGATCTTCGCCCACCACGCGCGATTGGTCCTCGGCCAGCTGGCAGTCGCCGCGAAGTCCAACGAAATCCCCACGGTGCGAAAGCTTCTGAAGGCAATGAACCGGACCGGGCTCATCGCCACGATCGATGCGATGCACACGCAGGTCGCCACGGCGAAACTGATCTGCGGGCAGCTCAAGTCGCACTATTTGATGACGGTGAAGGCGAATCAGCCCAAGCTGTTGGCTCGCATTATCGCCCAGCCGTGGGCCGAGGTCCCCATCGCCCACCGTGACGCCGACGCCAAGCCATCGCACGGCAGGATCGAGACCCGCACCATGAAGGTGCTGAGCGTGCCGCGCGGGATCGGGTTTCCCTACGCCCGCCAGATCATGCAGATCACCCGCGAACGCGTCCAGGTCACCACCGGGAAACTGACGGTCGAGACCGTATACGCCATCTGCAGTGTCACCTTCGAGCAAGCCAAACCCCGACAGTTAGCCGAATGGTTGCGAAACCATTGGGGAATTGAGAATGCGATCCACTGGGTCCGTGATGTGACCTACGACGAAGACCGCAGCACCCTGCGGACCGGCACCGCTCCGCAAGTCGCCGCGACGCTCCGAAACACGGCGATAAGCCTTCACCGCATCGATGGTGCCGCCAACATCGCCGAGGCCTGCCGGACGACAGCCTTCTCACCGAACAGAGGCCTCCACCTGCTGACGAACACCCAAAACCCTTGGTCGCAGGCTAGTTAGGCGACAACGCCGGAGCCCTGGCCAACTACCCATCGCAAGCGGGCCCGACCAGGCTATACGGCCATTCCACTGCAAACCTTGCTGAGATCACCTCATTGATCAGCTAAAAACTCGATACCCCAACCATCGATTGATTCACGACTTCGGTAGTTTGAAGATAGTCTTCAGAATCCTACTCAAAGACGGCGTGGACCTCACCGTGGATTCCCTTTTTGCTTTCGCTCAAGTTTCTCTGATCAACTCAGCCCGCCGCTTGCGCGCAATGAATGCAGAGGTAGAAGTCGTATCGATTAAGCGATGATAATAATAGGCGCAGTAATTCTTCCTACACATTAAGCACCGCTTCCTTATCCCTCCCAGGCACGGTTCGCACCTGCCAGTCAGAACTCGTCCGAGCCAGCCTCAACTAACCACCCGCCAGCGTGCTCACCGACAGCAATGCGCCTGGAACACATTTCATCAATGATCGCGCAGGGTATCTGGAGCGACAGACTTGCGTCCGAGCACGGCCTGACCACCATTTCCATCGCTTACAGCCATATCAAAGGGCGCCGTGCACGGGGTTCGTGCCCGTCGGTCCGGGCGGGACCGATCGCGGTAGGGACCGTCCATACCGCGATCGCGACACCACCGACGGACTTTCGCGAAAAATATAGGCCGAACTCCTGCCATACGGCCGCATCACTATGAGCCTCTAGTCAAGTCACGGCATCGAGTCGATCGTCTTCACTTTTTAATGTCCGTGCGGAACGTAGTGGCTCCATGAGGTTGTCCGGTTGCCTGCGCGAATATCATCGATTCGTTGTCGTAATCGGTCGGCGTGCTCTGCTGAAGCCGTCGCTCGTCGCAGCGGGCCGGTTACCTGAACAAGATCGCGCATGTCTAGTAGCACTGGGTATCCAGACCACTGCGATAAGTCGTAGCCATACTCCTCGATGAAGTTCCGAACCCACGTCTCGTCGCGGCCGTAGCGTACCGCGGCGTGCCATGTCGGTATCAGGTCGACTTCTCGCGGTCCGATGCTGACCCAGTCCCAGTCTCCGAGTATCGATCGCACTGGATTTGTTCTGCTGTCCCACAGCAGATTTCCCGCCCAAGCATCGCCATGGATAAGCCCGACGCCCAACCGCCAGTCGAGTTCACTCAGTTCCTTGCGAATCTCGTCAATGCGCCGCAGCAACCATGACCGCTCTTCGTCGCCTATTGCGCCAGCAGTACTGTCCTCGAGCAGCGCCTCGTGCAGAGACTCGAGGGGTGTCCATCGTTGGAGTTCGACCTCCGGCGTAGGTAGGTCATGCAGCGAACGCAGCAGGTATCCCAGCTCTTTCGATGCCGGTCCGGGGATGTCGGACCGTTGCGGGTAGTACTGCCAAAAGCCGACCGTGTACGCGTTGACCCGCACCGGTTCCACGCCAGGCAACGGAGCCGTAGCACCGAATTTGTGCCGTGTGGTCAGCCACTGAGTTACCGCGTACGTCCGTCTCGGCCTGTCCGGGTCCGCCTCGTTAGTGCTCACCCGTCCAACGGCTGCGTGACGCGGCAGGACGTAAACAGCGTTGCTCGAATGGTGAATGAGTTCCGCGCCAATGGGATCGAGCCCGCAGACTTCGCACGCACGGGATAGTGCCGCATACTCTTCTGATGACATGCCAGCCCTACCCCACCAGTGCGACCGTTGTTTGAAATTCGTTCTCGACGTCTTGAACGACGGGCAGGTCAGCGTACGGTGCGAGGCGACGACGAACGACATTGATCGACTCGATTCCGCGAGCGCTGGTCAATCCCCGAGCGGCACGCATCGTGTCTTGGAGCACCTGACAGGCTTGCTCGATCTCGACACTGTGGCCCGCTGCGGTCTCGCCGGGTTCGGGCACGTAGGACGCCGCCAGGGTCGCCGCTACCAACACCTGCCGCCGCTCCATACCAACGGAGTCCGCCAGAACCAGCGGCGCGCGTTGTTGGACATCGACAGCACGCCGCCCATTGTGCGCCACGTACATGAACTCTGCCGACAATTGCTGCTCGGTGAAGAACCGAATCCAATCCGGCTCGTCATCCGGGCGTGCACGGTTCAATCGCCGCTCTGCCTCCAACATCGCTTGTGCGCAAGCGGTCGTGTCTCCCTTCAGAGCGTGCGCACGCGCCAGCAGTGCGTTGCACCTTGCGGTACTGCTCGGCGAACCCGACTGCTCGGCCGCGCGTACCGCAGCGGTGCCGAACCACAGCGCCTCCTTCGTACGGTTCAGGTAGTGCGCCTGCATCGACATGTCCGTGAGGATATGCGCCCCCAACGCGGCATTGCCGCTTGCCTTCGCAAGCCGCAGGGCCTGCCGAAAGTACTTCTGTCCCAGTCCTTGCCGAGCTGAATCGAAGCACATAAAGCCGCTCAAGTCGCACAGTCGCGCCGCGACCGCAAACAGCTCGGACGCGGTGCGACTGTCGTAAGAGCCACGCAGTGCCGGTCCGACTACGTCATCAAGAAACCGCGCCAGAGTTGCACGCGCGTAGCCGCCGCCGAGATGGTGATCCGCATTAGAGAACACGTCGCACATCGACCACATAACCTCGATATCGGCGGTGCCAACACGCCGATGGTTCTCGCCTGTGGCGAAGACCGGAACGGTCTCGTCCAACCATTCGCGCACCGGATCGAACACATCGCAGCCGACCCACGGCGCGTTAGGCTCGTCCGCTACCAGAGGAACGGGTGAATTCTCTTGTAGCGCTCGCGAATTCATGTCTACCCACATGCGTTCGAGAACGCCACCGGTCGCTAGCGCTTCGTCCATCCGCTCTGCGAAATCTCGTCCCGGACGTCGTTGAGCCTTCTCTACCTTGCCGATGAGCGAACCACTGTCGTGACTGATAGCGCCGAGCTGATTCAGCGACATCTTCCGCAACAGTCGCCAGTGCCGCAGTTCCGCGCCGAAGAACTGCTGCGCCGACTCCATAGCGGCCAGCTCACGCGGTTGTTGGGCCATCGTTTCATCCTCTGTGACCTGGTCGTTTGGGACCGGTTCCGGTACAGCCTCGGATGCGGACAGATTTTCTGTCCGCGTCAAACATATACCGACCTCCGTGCGCCAGGTCACAGACTGAACCTGCGTCCGACGTCGGGCCGATGCCGACTCCTATCTCGGCACATCGACCGGCAGTGCCGCTGGTGGGTGGCGCAAGCCCCCGGCGTCGGGCGCAATCCGAAAATCGCAGGGAGGCAACGCTTATGACTGGGAACGACGAGAAATGCGCCGCGAACGCGACGCCGCTTCACATCAGCCTTTCCGAGGTTCGCCAAGGGCCGGAAAGCGTTGCAGCAGAGTTAAAAAGCGAGATTACAACCGAACAGCCAGGGTGCAGGGGTGATGCCCTACAGGGCAAAGCGGATGCCACGGTGGAGGAGTTGGCACGGCTGGCTTCCGCATTGGAGGCCATGCCAGACGCCAGCCAGCAGTCGGACGAGCTTCCGTGTCAATGGTTGCGTTACGGCGACGCCACCTGGACGCCGGTCTATCCAGACGGTTCGACGGGCCATCGGTTCACCTGGACTCAGATGATGGCCGCCCGTGGCGAGCGCATCGGCGACGTTATCGAGTCCCTAATTGACGTTGGACTCATCCATGAGGTCCAGGAGGCCGGGATTGACGTGTTCGACCACGGCAGGGGATGACGATGGGGTTCAACTGGTGGCGAGAAGCTGAGGCAAACGAAGAGTCACCCCAAGCGATCATCGACCGCGTACAGGCCGAGTGGCGCGCCGAACGTCGACGCGAGCGGGTGAGAGCCGAGCAGCCCGATGCCAGGCTGTGGCCTGCCGGGTGGCCGCACGAGGCTCCTGAGCACCTGCTGAGCGTGCCCGAAGCGCACCAGACGATGCAGCGTCACAGGCAGTGCCGCGCCGATCAGTGCCCGCGCAAGGCAGCAGCTCGGCAAGTGCTGATCGATGCCGGACGGATGAAGCCGGACACCTCACGGGAGCCCCAATGAGGTTCGTAGCCGCAAGCGCACTCGTAGCCGCGAGCGACGGCACTGCCGAACTACACGATCGCCCTACGAAAGCCTCGCCCTCATACCCTGGCCGCACTCGTGTCGACCGGCCACAATCCCAGACCAGAACCCAGCGGTCCGCAATGATTGGTACATCGAATTCCTTTGCCCACCAATATAAATCGGAATTTACCTATCTCGACGTGGCCGCCAACGGCCACGGCCACGGCCACGGCCACGGCCACGGCCACGAGAAGGGTCTACTCGTTTCCTCGCAGCCGTCGAACGCGGCAACAACGACTGCGGCCAGATCTGGGGAAGCTGGCTCGAACGCGAAGGCCGAGAGACCTACGCCTACCTGACTGCTGACGAGCTACTAACGGTGTTCGCCGTCCACTCCGCCGAGACCGACACGGGTACGCCATCAGTCCTCATGCCCGTACAACCGACAGACGTCTTCGTACGAGAACGCCACTACTACAACCGGTTCGTGACCCCCGGCCACACAGCCCGCAACCGATTCAGACGGGGATCACGCAAGTCTGGGCAGCTGCCGCCCCAGCTTCCAGCCGGTCGCGCAAGCCTAAGCTGCACCAACACATTCGAGACTTGCCGTCACAAGTTGCGGACAGTGCGAATTGTTCATCGTGCTCGGCGTTTTGCCTTTCCGCATGATGTGCAAGGCAGCAGTCGCGGCTGCACGTGTGACAGCCGTGTCATCCAGTAGACGTTCAAGGGCGTCCAGGTCAACAGCATGCAGCAGCGTATTCCAGGGACCCGCCTGCTTGTAGCCCGCGGGTCCGTCGTCCACACCGGGATGCCTGCGGAGAAAGCCCACGTAGTTTCTTTCCGTGTCCCCGCTTCCGAGCAGTTCGATATCGTTGACGTGGACGAATCCAGAGAGCTTGCGCGTCTGTCGATGCTGCAGGAGGGTGAGCGTCTCGGTCCACGACACGGTCACGCAGGCGACTCGTGCCCACTCCTTGTTGCCGGTCGAGGGAAGGCAACTGAGCGACCAGTATTGGTGTTCTGTGCGCGCCGGGTAGGGGACGCATCGCTCCACGTAGTTTCCGATGATCCGTGATAGCTGCGCACTGTCATGCGGGTACGTGCGCAACAGCACGGAGTAGGAGTGAGCGGCACCAGCGAACTGACCGGTGTCCAGCCGACGGCCGTTCCAGCCTTCTTCGGCGTTGCATACGTCTGGTGCGGCAAGCCATTGCTCTTGTTCACCGACAGCGACGAGTTCGTCGAAAGCGACATTCGATCCGCTGATGATCGCCATCTCACTTTTATTGCGCGCCAGCGTATCTAGTTGCTGAATGCTGTGGATGAGCTTGCGCTCGCGGGCCAGAAGGTGCCGCCGGGGTTGCTTCATTTGGCCGGCCTCGGGGTCGGGAAGAAGCCGTGCGTGTTTGATATCCTTGTATTTTCGCGGATGCTCCGAACCCACTCGCTGCGGCAAATCGGTGGACTGACCGACGTAGCATTGACCGTCGGTGAACTCCAGCACATAGTATCCGGCGAATCCCTGGCCGAGCTTGGCTAGCTCTCTGCGAAGAATCTTCTCACCCGCCGGCAGCGGCTCACCGAATTGGTTCTCGTCTGCCCAATGTCTGATCTCTTCGGATCGCCGCGCCACCAACTCGGGGCTCGGTGGGTTCTCTTTACCCAGCGGCCGCACCGGAAGTTTCGATTTCGGCTCCGCCGCACCTGACGAGTGCCACATGGCCTCGACGTCAAGCTCAGGCCAGAACGCCCACCCGGGCGCAAGCTGTACGGCCAGCCGAACCAGAGACTCCGCCTGATGCGGAGCATGGTCTCCCCGCACAGTCTCGATCCCGGTCAAACCTTCGTCGAATGACCATTGGCCGTCGCGGTAAACCCAACGCATGCGAATGAAGCCGGATTCGGGTTCACCGTTCCGGGCCTCCCACACTTTCGTGACGGCTTGCGGATCGCTGGATGATGGTGGGCTCGCGCGCACGTCGATCGCGGCGAAGCCCGAGGGAGACCGGAGGTGTTTGACGACTGTCCGCCAGCCGCAGCCGACGATACGAACGAGCGAACTCAAGAAATCGCCGTGTACATCGGCAAGGTAGACGCCGAAATCGTTGAATCGTTCGTCGTCGAGTGCGCATAGCTCGCTGAGTGTGCCCACGTGCCCGCGGAGAGACTCCGGCAGAAGGTAATCCGACAGCACAGGATCGTCATCCGGCTTCTGTGAATCGTCCGCCAAGTCAGCATCAAGATTGTCGGACTCGTCAATCCACTGAGCCTCAGACCATCTGAAATGCCCCACCGTCTCGTACTTGCCGCCGCGGAGCAGTCGCACGTCCAACACCGGCCCGGAGTCCGACAACGTCTCATGCGCAACAAAGGACTCTGCCGAAACCAGGAGTAGCCAGAGAACTCCTGGCGGATCCTCCTCCTGCAAGCGCAGTAATCCGACCGACGACCCGTCGAGTTCATCCATCAATCCGCCTCATCTCGCGTGTGCTCATCTCACCGTAACTGGTCAGGTGGCCCGAGTGGTAGGTCTGCATGTCCTCGTATCATGTTGTGGCACAGTGTGTTTGTGCCGCAGCCGACCTATGAGCAACTTCCGAGTTCGTGGTCACCCAGGCGGCGGAGATCGCGCGTTTGAAGGTTTGCCTCGCCGAGCATGATGCGCGGATCGCCGAGTTGGAGCGGCGATTACGCTCGAACTTGCGGAACTCCTCGAAGCCACCGTCGTCGGATTCACCGTTCGTCAAACCGAACCCGAAGTCGTTGCGAGGCAAGAACGGCCGCAAGCCGGGCGGGCAGCCGGGTTCGACGCTGGCCCTGGTCGCCGATCCGGACGATACGGTGACCCACGAGCCAGCCACATGCGGTGGCTGCGGCTCGCGTTTGACGGGAGCGGAGCAGGTTCGGAGCAGGTGGGTGTGACCCGCCGGCAGGTGTTCGACCTGCCGGAGATCAAGATCGAGGTTGACCGAGCACCGGCTGACATTGCTGTCGAAGCGCTGTTCTGGACCAACTCGACTGTCGCACTCACCGTTACCGCAGCTCAGAGGGTGTTTGCGGGGCAAGCGGGGCTCGAACCCGCGACCAATGGATTACTGTACCGTGGCGATGATGCTCGCCAGGGAAGTGAAAGCGCGGTCTTGCTCTTGTAGCGTGCTGCTGCTCGGGCTTGCTCGGAGTCGCGGCCGTGAACGCGCCAACCACCGCCGTCGGGGATGCGCCCAACCTTCTTCACGTCGACGTGCACCATGTGCCCGGGGCGCTTCGCGAGGATCTTGCCGGGTGTGCGGTTGGTGTCGCCGTCGGGGTCGATGAACTTGCGCCGGTTCAGTCCGAGTCGGTTGATGATCCGGGTGGCGGTCCGGCGGCTGACTTGAGTGCCGTTCTCGGTGAGTTCGAAGGTGATCCGGGCCGCAGACCATTTGCACTCACGCCGCCAGATCTCGATCTGCGCGACAATCTCCGGCGGTGTCGCGGTCGGCTGACGGCGCGGTGTCGATGAGCGGTCGAGTAGGCCGACATCGCCGTAGCGGCGCCACCGATTGACCCACTTCGACGCGCACGCCCGCGAGATCCCCATCTCGGCGGCGACATGAGCGATCGGTCTGGTTCGGCAGCGGGCGATGAGCCGGCGTCTGCCCTCCACCGTCAGCGGAGCGTTGCGGTGGCTCACTTGCTGGCGCCATGGCTCGTGACGTTGGTGACCGGACGGAAGATCGTGGCGGCTCATCTTCTCGGAAGCTCGTAGGTCAGCTTGACGATCTTCGAGAAAGTCTTGACGCCTGCGAGCGTCATTTTGGCGCCCTGCCCTTGTCGGAAGAACTGCTTGCCAGCACCGGCAATGAAGGGGAAGACGGTGAGGTCGATGACGTCTATCAGCCCCTCCCGCAGAAGGCTCTCCCCGAACCGGCCGTGGCCGAGAACCAGCAGGCTGCCGCCGTCTTGTTGTTTGAGACGGCCCACCTCGGCGACGGCTTCGCCTCGAACGATGACAGTGTTGTTCCAGTCGGCCCTCGCTAGCGTCGAGCTGAACACGTACTTCGGGATCGTCGTGAGCCGGTCGGCCCACATCGGCTTGTGGTCCGTGCGACCGTCGTACAGTTCCACGAACGCCTCGTAGGTGGCGCGCCCGAACAGGATCGCATCGCAGGCCGTCAGCAGGCCTAGACCGTCCCGTAGATATGCGTCGTCCTGGTACTCGGCCACTCCCATTCCGACGGGGTCTTCGATGACCCCATCCGCCGAGGCCAGGACGTATTCGATCACTGTTCGCATGGCGCGCACCCTTCTGATTCGGTTACAGCTACCTACGAACGACGGCCCTCGAACTCATCGCGACCGCTCGAACAGCTCGAAAAGGTCCGGGTCCTGGTAGACGAGGAGGTGGGACAGCAGGCCGTCTGCTCCCCCGGTGACGACATGGAGCGTGTGGGGCTGGACGCCGTCGTCCGTGACGCGGTAGAGCAGCAGCCCCGGTTGGTGATTCGCCGAGATGAGGCGTGTCTGCCAACGGGCGCCGCGCCGGCGGAACAGGTCCGCCATGAACGCCCGGTACGAGGCCCGACCGCGCAACCACTGCGGCAGCGGAGGCATCTCCAGCACGACGTCCTGAGTCACCAGCTGCGCCAGCGCCGCCGCGTCCCCCGCTTCGAACGCGCGGGCGTACTGTTCCACTCTCCTAGTCTCGTCGGCTCCCCGCTCGGACCGGGAATCGTCCGACGCCCCAGCGAGGGCACCGCGGGCCCGCTGGAGCGCGGAGTTGATCGCGGGCACCGACGTGCCCAGCGCGGCAGCGGCCTCGGACGACGAGTACCCCAGCACCTCGCGCAGTACGAAGACCGCGCGCTGTCGCGCTGGCAGCGCCTGCAGGAGGGCAGTCACCGCCAACCGGACGTCGCTGCTCCGCACCACAGCATCGGCGGTGCGGTCCTCGCCGAGCCAGCTCGACGGCGCAGGCTGAAGCCACCGGGTGTCCAACCGGGGCACCAGGGGCGCTCCCACCTCGAAGTCCGGATCGCCGAGATCGCGAGGCAGCGTGCGGCGGCCGGCGCTCCGCAGCCGATCCACACACACATTTCGAGCTATCCGAAACACCCACCCGGACATGCTCCCCGTCTCGGCGTTGAAGCGATCTTGCGCCCGCCATACACGCTCGAGCACATCCTGAACAGCGTCCTCGGCATCGAACGGCGAGCCGAGCATCTGATAGCAGAATGCCCACAACTCCCGGTGCTTCTCGTCGAAGAAGGCGTCAAACACGCCCGGCCGTCCCTCATCCATCGGAGGAGAGTATTACCTACTGCAACATGGCCTGGCTGTCCGCGACCACTCAGCCACCGGCCCCACTCCGCATTTGTCAACAACGTCCTGACCCGCAACAGCTAGGGCATTAGCACGTCGTTGAGCATCCTGACGCTTGGCCGGTTCCGCCACGGGTCAAGCGCCCGAACGACTTCAACCACGACGTTCATGGTGCGCTCGGACCGGGTCTCCCTGGCGACGGTGACCGCTGTGGCGGCAACGGTCGCTGCTTCGTCGGGTTCACCGCCGAGAGCCAGCGCCTTGGCCTGTCTGGCCCCGAACAGGCCGCTGTCACGGCGGGACAGCGAGCCACCCGACAGGACGTCACTGAACAGCTGCACCGCCTGGTGCGGCTTGCCTGCTTCGGTATAGCAACAGGCTGAACGCACGAGCAGGGTGCCTTGGTTGAAGTAGGCCCCGAGAGCGCCGTCATCGGCATCCCCAGCTTCGGACAACAACTGCTGCGCGTGGCCGAGATTCTGTTCGACCGCGGCGAGGGGCTCACCCGTCATGGCCAGGCCCAAGGCTTCTTGCTGCACGACTTCGGCGTGGGCACGAGGCGGGAGCTGCCACGGCCCCATCGTTGCGGCCTGTGCCAAGGACAGCACAGTGCCCGCATCTTGTGTGTCGTAGGCCATTTGGGATTTCTTGAGCAGGACGTGCCCCTGAAGGGGCAGACTGCCCGCCGCTTGTGCCCACTCCATCGCACGGTCGTACAGAAAGGTCGCGGTCAGCGGATCGTGCAGATCCCGGTACAGCCAGCCCGCAAATTCGGCACCGTCAGCCCCGACCTCCAGTAGCTGGCGGCGGATCTCAGGTTTGGCATCGCGGCTGTGCCGGCGGATCGCGCCGAGCACGCCCAGAACCAACGGGATCGCCGCCGCAGGCCCAAGGGTGCCATCATCCGCCTTGCATCTGACGAGCTGCTGACGGAAGAAGTCCACGACCGGGCCGTCGAAGTACCGATGCGCGTTGTCGAGCGCCGCGCCGACGCGTTGCAGCTCGTCGGCGTTACCGGCCGGACGCCCTGGTGAGTGGCGTCAGATCGGTGCGCTCCAGGCTCTCGACCACGCCCGGCAGATGTGCGAACCAGGTGCGGGTCTGGTCATCATCGGCCGCCACCACGATCCACGGCGTCACGATGTCGGCGCTACTCGCCGCAGGAACATCGACACCGCGCTCCGACAACCAGCGACGAGTCTCACGGCCACGGTCGTCCATGCCAATCTCGTTGGCAATGAGCAACGTTGACACATCTAACGCCGACAGTGCCGCTGCGGTCATCGGCGCATCGGCGGCAATGGAGTACTCGACGCCTTCGACAGCCGCACCATGATTTGCCGAGGGGAAGTGCGGCACGCTCCACAACTCGGCCAGCGCCAGGTAGCTGACGCACACAACCGGACCCCCGCGTACCGCCATCGAGCTACCAGCCGTAAATCGAGAAAGATGTTCCGTCGGTGATGTGCTTCATCGCCACCCGGCAGTAGTCGATCATGTGGTCCGGCAAGCCACCCAGCGCGAACCAATCAAGCGCACTGCACTTTTCAGGCTCGCGGTTGGTAGGTTCGCCCTGCCAGTCGGTCACGGTGAAGAAGAAGGCCACGCGGCCATCAGACGACGAGTTATGCATGACGTGGCTGAACTGCACGTCTTCGGGCTTGATCGTCACGCCGATCTCTTCTTCGGCCTCGCGGATCAGAGCGGCGATCACGGATTCGTCGGCTTCCAGGTGCCCGGAGGGCAGGTGCCATGCGTCATCCTCGAACCCAGTGTTCTGGCGCTGCCCATAGAGCACACTGTCGCCACGACGCAGCACCAGGTGAACGTCGCCAGTCACCTTGTGCCGCTGCGGCTTTGTTTCCTGGGCAGTTTCGGTTGCCGTACTACTCATAAATGTTTCCTTTCGCTTAGTTGTTGTCGTTGATGCCGCGCCCCGGCGGCTGAAGCTCGTGAAGCGCCCCGAGCCTAATGCGCGGCCAGCGTGCCGAATTTGCGCCGGACGCATACCCGCAAGGGAACCGCTGGCATAGAACCGTTCGGCCACCCGGACCAGGCTCAAACTCGGACCGCCCCACAGCGGCCCGGTCGCAAGGGAAGGAACTCGGACATGACGGAAGACCTGCGGCACATCCACATTGAGTCCGGTGCTCTACGGCTGGACTACAAAGCCAGCGCCGAGCAGGCCCAGAACGTGGCTGACGAACTCGCGCAGGGTTGCTCAGGGCTCAGGTGACGGTTGATGACAACGTGCAGGCTGATCTTCCGCCGTTGCCCTGTGCGCAGCTCTGGGGCTGATGTCGGATGCCGCCGCCAGATCCCCTCGAGCACAGAACCTTTGTCCAAGCGGACAGCATGCTGGCGGAGTTCATGTGCCTCGAAGATCCAAGAATAACTGGATCTTCGAGCCCCGGCTGTGGTCGATGCGATCAACCACGTGACCGGTCATCCAGCTCGACCGGCATGGGGCAGCGATGAGGCCGCAGCCGACCGCGTTGGGCTGGATAGACCCGGACGTTACCGGCATGCCGGAATGGGATGCCGCGCAGGTGCGGCGGCTGGCGCGGCGCCTCGGCTACGCGCTGGTGTGGCCGCCGGATCTCACGCTGGTGCCGCTGGTCGACCAGGTTCGGGCTGCGGAGGTGGATGCGGTGATCACGCCGTCCCCGCTGCACCTGGATGTGCTCATGCTGCACGCGGTGATGTGTGTCGCGGATGTCGAAACCGTCGCTCCGCGATTGTCTTTCGCTCGTTGGACCGCGTTTTCGTCGGGGAAGCAGGGATGGTGAGTTGGAGCACGGCCGGGCTGGTGCTGGCGGCTGGTGTGCCGTTGGCGGTGTTGGTGTGGGCGCTGTGCTGGCCTGTGCGGGTGTCGCCGCGTAAGCCCAAGAGCAAGGTGCGGGAGTGAATCACGGTGACTGACGAGGGGTTCGGCTGCCACGCTGGCGAGTCCGGCGTAGCTGTGCAGGCCGCTCACCACGATGTTGACGACGATTCCTCGCCGGGGGCTACCAAAAGCGGGCTCGCCGCGCGGGTCGTAGTTCGGTTCACAGGTCGTTGGGGATGTCCGCCCGGTGCGCGTAGGCGGCCTCTGTACTTCGGCGATGGCTGACGCCCCGGGTGCGAGGTCAGGCCGCGTCTGCGGCCACAGCAGGTCTTCGGACTCCCCCAGAACCTGCGCGACAACCGCCCGTGTCCGCCGATGCGGAACCCGACCTGCCAACCAGCGGTTGACGGTCTTCGCGTCGACGCCCATGGCCGCCGCCAACGCAGACGAATCCAGCCTCGCGCGCAGCATCGCCGATTCCAACCGCTGGATCATACGGCGCATTTCTGGGACGCACGGGACCTTCGAAATGTCCGCCAAAACGTCCTGCACGCAGTTCACATGCCCACCGCTGACGCATAGCTTCGGTTCCAGCACTCAGGCAGACGGATTCCGCCTCGAGGCGCACCGACCAGAACCAATCACCGACGGATTCGCGAAGTGATCTGCGGGCCACCATGTTTCAGGTGCTCGCGATCCGATGCGTTCGAGAGGAGCCGTCAATGACCGCGCTGCTCCACCGAGCACTCGTCCTGCGGAGCCTGCAACCCGGCGGACAACTCACCGACCACCAGATCGCAGCCAACACCTCCCTGCCCCTCCGCCGAACCAGACGAGCACTGCGCACACTCCATCTCAACGGACTCCTCCGCCAAACACCACACCGCCAGGCCTGGGAACTGTCGACCTGTGGCCAGGCCATGCTCGACGTCCCCCGATCGGCACTCACCCGATGAAACCCACCGCCATCGGATACCTCCGATCCGACATCTCCGGCACCGCACAGAACTGGGATGAGATCCGAATGCGCTCGCTGGCAAAGAGATAAGGATACGACCTCGCGAAGACCATCGTGTTCACCCCACGAACCCTCGACCTGATCACCCGGTTGATCACCATCGCCCGCCGGACCGACACCGAAGCCGTCTTCAGACCCCACCTGAGACACCTCGGAGCGGAGATATCGATCGTCCTTGTCAGCACCTGCGACGTGATCACCGTCGATGACGAGAACACCTACGCAAGACCGCATTTCGGCTGGTCGCTACCAAACCGCGGCAGATGATCGCTGTGGGGAACCCCCGCTGGCCGCGAAGGTACCGTTCACCAATTCAACTCCTAGCATCTACGGAATCGGATACATGGTAATAATGCCGCCGAATCGGTCGGTAATGATCTTGTATCGACTGTTGGCGTGACCACCCAACTATTCTGACACGTTGCCGATGACTTTAAAGGCGGTCGGTATCGCCTTGCCCCGGGCAGAGGCTGGCTCATGGCTTTTGCCAGCCACTACCAAGTCTGGATGGCGTCCCGCAACGCGGGTTCGGGGTCATTGCCGAGAAGCTTCGCCGAGATAGCGATCCGCAAAACCGTCGCAGCCTGGGTGAATATCGGTTCCGAAGAATTCATGACGTCAAAACCTGCACGGTCGACCCGGAGCACACCGGGAGGCAAGGCGATTCGGGGCTCGGCAGTCAGACCGCGCAGGACAGCGTCGGCCATATCCGTCGGCAGACCCGAGGTGAACGGACGTGTCCACAGTCGGCTCGGGCAAGTTGGTTGGTCGGCTCCGTCGAGCAGATCGAAAGGCGCGACTGCGATTTCGATCTGCACAGCCGGATCGTTACCGGCAAGAAACTCCGCGCCGAGCAGAGCACCCGGTGCGATACCGCCGAAGCGGCGTAGCACCTCCACCAGAACCCGGGCGCCCCCACCTATGTTGGGTTCAGCCATCGCGGAAACTGTGGAAGTGAGCACTCGCGCCACCGGATACGCGGCGCTCGTGTCGTCTTCGTCAACAGCAGCGATCCCGTGATTCTCGACCTCGAGCTTCATCATCGCGGCGGCAAGCCATTCTGCTTGCGCCACCATGGGCCGAATTCCGGGTACTTGTCGATCACATCGGGATCATAGTTCTTGCCCGGAGGGTGGGTCTTTAGCGCCTCTTCGTGGGCCTGTTCGTAGGACATACCCTTGTTCATCAGCTCAGCCTCCCTCAACTCGTGCTTCATGAAGTTCTTCTGGGCGGGACCGGGGACCGGCTCGATGCGCGCGACCTTGATATTCGGTGGCACGCCCTGATATTTCGGATCGTAACTATTCGGGTTCAAGGCTTCGGCGGTCTTCCAGTCGGTCGGACTGGATGGTGCTCGGCCGAAGATCTGTTGGAACGCCGCCGCCGACGTATGGAGACGATCAGGATTCGAGCGAGAGTCCTGTTTCTTGTCGTCCTCGATCGTCTTGGTCGCCTCGGTCAGCACCGACTCCGGCGCCATAGCGTCGAGTTCTTGATTCGCCTGCGCGATATTCCCGCCCCACTGCGCATCCGAACTTTCCAGAGTCGAGACCAAGCCCGCGAGTCCCGAAAGCTGCATTCCCGCCTCCGAATTCCAATCCTCCACGCCGTCCACGGTCCAGTCGTCGGCGACGGTGACCGGCGATACAACATAGTGCTGGAAGATGGTTCGGATCTCCGCAAGTGGGTGCGCCATATCTCGGGCTGCGCCAGCGCTCGCGGTTCCGAGATCGTCGTATGCCGTTGCGATTGCACGCATCTGGGTGCGTTCCCGGTCGGCCTTCTCTTCTGCGGTCAGATTTGTCCGTTGCGAGTGAAGTTTTGACATCACTGGATGATCTGAAGGCCCCCGCCGAACTGGCCGGACCGCACGACTTTAAGACGAACTCGGTCGAGGACCAGGGAACTTGCCATACTGCATCAGACCGCGAACACACGCCAGGCATCGATACGGCTGCCGGGCTCGGCACCCGGACCGCCGTCGAACATGATCCGCCGCCCAGACGAGCACAACAGCAGCCCAGCGGGACGATACCGCGGCGAGTTCATCGCCCCGACACCGAGCAGCTTGAACTCCATGCCACTGACCGCTTCCTACCTCGTGCCCCTGCGGAAGAGCATCAATGCGGGCGCGCTTGTGGAGTTACCGGCCCGAATCGTGAGCCGCACTTGCACGGGACGAGTCCGCCATTCCAACTGCCGGATAGGCGACGGCCGATATCGCCGGACAGCGGAGTAAGTGGGGCGGATACCTGCGCCGATGTCCAACGCCAAATGGCGTTGGACATCGCCCGGGACGACAGGAAGAACCCTCGGTACCGGGACGACACCGCCCTCACACGTGGTCGACCAACCCTTTGGCACCCTCGGACACCGCGCAGTGCACGCAGCAGAAGAATCGACCATCTGCCTCCACACCGTGGCCGATGATCTTGCAGTTGCAATGCTCGCAGATAGGTGCCATGCGATGGATCGCACATTCGAAGCAGTCGAAGACATGCCGCGTTCCCTGAGCTTCGACGACGATCGGCATACCGTACTCGTTACCGCAAACCTCGCATGCGCTCATGAAACCGTAGGCTACTCGGCGGAACCAGCACCATGTCGCTACTTTCGGATTATATGCGCATGACCGGCTCGACCTGCGCGGTGGAGATCGTCGCCTCGAGTTCGGCACCAATTGTCCGGGCCGTCGACGCTCAGCCGCAGCGCCCGGACATTCGATACGACCCGGTCGGACGAATTCGTCGTAGATGGGGGCTTGCACACAGATGCGCTCGGTGGACAGCCACACCTCAGGCGGACGAGATCGGGACAGGGTCCGGTAGAGGTCATGGGATGAGTTTCAGACTGGCGGCGTACGCCGTGCGGGTGCGCTGGGATCGCGAACAGCTCATCGGAGGCAAGCCCATTGAGGCTCGTTCCGCGTCCGGCCCGAGGGCGCAGAACTGTTGCTCGACGGTGGTTTTCGGGCGTGGCCCGCGGTTGGGCGCGGGCCGTGGCCCGTCGTAGGAGTGCCGTGATCGGCCCGGACAGGGGATGCACGGCGTGTCCTCCCCGGTCCGGGCGTCGTGGACCTGTGGGATTGCTCGTGGTTCGAGCTCGCTCAGCGCAGGTTGGCGATGGCCAGCTGGAGTGCAGCGGCGCCAGCAGCCTGGATCGGATGTTCGGCGATGATCCGCTGAATGCGCTCTACAGTGAAGGGCTGCAACTCTAGTACGCGCCCTTCGTCGTTGTCGGCCACGATCCCCTCGAACAGGTCATCGAAGACCGGTCCGTCGATGATCACAGCGGTCAACAGATCCGTGGCGAAGCTCAGCGGATCGACACCAAGCCCAGACAGTAAGCCTCGACAGATCCCTCACCGATTCCCTGCGTGAGCCGCGACGCGAAATCCCATGCCCCGTAGCTGATCGGGGCCTCCTCGCTGCCGTGATCTTCATCGGTCCCACACAGTTCTTCGGAGAATTCTCGAATCATGTTGTACCACAATGAGAAATCGTTCTCGATGTTCCAATCGGCGTAGCCGGAGGGCTGAAAAATGCCAACCGGAACCACCTGATACATCCCGCCGGCATGCCCGACCTTGCGCGGGTCGCGCCAATGCAGCAGAAATGACCGCTCGCCGGTATCGCCGTCACGTCGGATCGTCAGTGTGCTGATGGCGAGATTCACACGCCGCTGCCCGGGGTCGCAGGGGTCGGTGATCGCCACACGCACCCCGGGTTCGACCGCTCCGTCGCGGTAGGCCACCGCGAACTCATGTGCGGCCGCTTCACCCACGTCGACATTGTCGAAATAGTGCCCGAGCCCGAACCGCAGCGTCGGTGACTGACCAGCCAACTCGGCGTGAAGCAACCGGTATGTCGGCCGATTCTCGAATACCGCCGGCGCCGCGATCTCACCGACTGCCGCGGAATATGTCTCATATGGTCTACCGCAGGCGCGGGTCGGCAGGATGGGACTATGAGGTAGCCGGGCCGTGGATGGCGATTCCTCCGCTCGGGACCATTCCAGCGAGATGTGGTCCAACGGGATAGGGGCGATCGGCAGCCACTCACGTCGTGCGAGTAGAGCGGATTCAGCCACTCGGTACGCGTCGGGGTAGCCGGCCGCAGCGGCGAGGTCCAGTTCGGGCCGGTGTTCACGCAGATAGGAGCGCGTTCGGGCCCACGCCTGCTCACTGTCGGTCAAGGTGCGCGATTGCGTGGACATGTGGTCTCCGGGTTCGTCTTAGCTGATCAAGCTGTGTCGATGCTGCGATGCCAACGCCAGGCATGCTGCTCCCGGTGCGGCCATTGGTTCAGCTTCCAGCATTCGCGCAACTGATTCTTGGGTGAACGGCACTCCATCCGCGGCTCGGCCATCACCGATGCCGACGACCTCGCCTTCTTCGTTGAACTGCACCACGGCGCCGAAGATCTCGTCGAATATGTCATCGTCGATGATCACCACGGTCAGTAACGTGGCCGCCAACGTCAGCGCGTCGAGCCCGAATCCGAGTAGATGCGCGGTCACCTTCCCCTCGGCACGAGCCGAGCTGAGCCGCTGATAGAACGGCCAACTCTCGTAGTCGATCGGAGCACTTCGTGTCCCGTCATGCTCTGGACAGCCGAGCAGCTCTTCGGAGTACTCCCGAACCATGTTGCGCCACAGGGAGAAATCGTTGCGGCGATCCCACAACCCCATACTGGAAGGCTGGAACTCGCCAGCCGGAATCACATCGTAGACACCGGCTGCAGTCGCAACGCGAGAAGGATCGCGCCAGTGCAGCAGGAACGACGGAGGTGCCGGAAATCTGCGCAGCCGGATCGTCAACGTGGTAACAGCCGGAATGATCGCGCGACGCTTCGGATCGAACGGGTCGCCGATGAGTTCACGGAAGGGCAAGCGTCCCTTCAGATCCGAGACATCAGTGGTCGGATGTGCCAAGACTTGCCGCTGCAGTGACACTCCTAGGCATGGACTCGCGGTGTCGATTCGCCGGCATTGCGGGAGTTGGCGGGTATACATCGAAGTGACTGTCGCGATGCCCTGCACGTGTTTATCACGGCGTTGGTCGAGCTTGGCCTGGCAGACGTGAGCGAGGTGGACTGGTCGGATCGGCAGGCCCGGGTGCTTCTGGGCCGGGCCTGTCAGCACGCCACACGGTTACTGGCCGGTGTGGGAGAGCCTGGCGGGCTCTCCAAGGACGTCGATGTAGAGGACTCGATCATGCTGACGCTGACCCGAAGGGCGGTCTGCTAGGCATCCGTATTTAGCAGTTCCTGGCATGGTGTCACCCAAGGCCAGGGCGAGCTGTTCGCCACCTACCGGTCCATGCCGTGTTCACCGACTCGCCCCGGCAGTAGGTGTCACCGGGGTTCGTCGCGGGGTGGGCGGTGTTGGGGCGCGAGGTATTCACTCGGATGGTGGAAGTGGTTGATCCGACGTGATTGTGTCGGGTCGACGGTTTTGGGTGGAATCCATTGGGTGCGGCCGGGTGTGGGGTGGCCAGCGGGTGCGGGGACGGTGCCCCATTGCAGGTCGCCGTTGCCGATGAGCCGGTGATGCGGTCCACACGCGAAGGTCAGTTGGTCGGCATCGGTGTTGCCGCCGTCGGCCCATTCATCGCGATGGTGTGCCTCACACAGGTATCCGGGTTTGCTGCAGCCTGGATGCGTGCAACCGATATCGCGGGCGTGCAGGATGATTCGCTGATCGGCGGTGGCGATGCGTTTGGTGCGCCCCAAATACAGGGGCCGCCCGTCGGTGTCGTCGAAGATCGCGAGGTAGTGGTAGGCGTGGGCGGCCATCCGGATCAGGTCGTGCATCGGCAACAGACTCCCACCACCGGTGAGCACCGGTGGTCCGGAAACCAACAACCGGTCGCAACCACTGGTCGGATCAGCCTGTCCGACAGCATCTTCGAGATCCTGCAGGGACGTGGTAGCCACCACCGACACCGGTAGTCCGCGATGCTGGCCCAGATCCCCGGAGGCGAGCATGGCGCGAGCGACGGTTTTCAACGCGTCGTGCTGGCGTTGCCCCGCGCTGCGGGTATCACATTGCGCGGCTTCGGGATCCGGCTCTCCATCGACCTGCAGAATGGCGCCGTCGGGATTGCACATGCCGGGTTTGGCGAGCTTGGCGAAGCTCGCCTCGAGGTACGCGCGCAGTTCGGGATCGGCGATCAATGTGCATTTACTCATCAGGTCCGGGCCTTGGCGTCCCATGGTGAAGCTGCGTCGCCGCGCCCGGTCGACCTCGTTGTAGACACCGTCGGGGTTGATAATCGCTTCGACGCGTTGGGCGAGCTTGTGGAGTTGGTCGGGTCGCAAGACTCGTGCGTGGGCGGCGAGTTCGGTTTCGGCTTGGGTCCGGGTCACCACATCGACACAGGAAGGCAGGTGGTGGAAGAAGTCCCGCAACACTTTCACATGCGCGGCCCCGATCACCCCGTCGCGCTGGGCAACCGCGGTTGCGGGGAGTTCGGGTTCGAGGACTTCGCCGTCGAAGTTGATGCGGTGCGCCAACTCCCGGGCCGCGCGACAGCGGGCTCGTGCTTCACCTGGGCTGATGCGTAACCCGTCGGCGAGGGTATCGGTCACATTCGCCGTTGCGAAATCGGTGTTGCTCCACTGCTGATCGATCTGCGCCACCAACTCCAACCCCAACCCCGGCAACGCCCGTACTACGGTTTCGACCCGCTGCAACATGATCAACCGATCGGGGTTGGACAGATTGTCGGTGCGCACCTTCATAATCTGGGCCAGCCCGGCTTCGAGTGCGCATAACGCCGCCTCCACCGACGGATCGGCAATCGAGGCGGAGTTCGAAATCATGTTCGAATTCTACGCCGAATCCCATTGTCGGTCATCCCTTTTCACATTCCATCGTTTGTGAAAACAAGCTGCGAAGACGCCTTTTGAGTGACTGAATCACGCTGTCGTGCAGCGTTCAAACCAGCCTGTGGATATTCAAACCAGCCTGTGGATAAACAGGACTACCAGCCAACCCGCTGACACACAAGGCCCTGTACCTCGAAATCACAACGAGGGCAGGGCCTTACGGTCTTTCTGCTACCTACGGCTGAACTCGCCGTCGATGACGCCTGCGGTGAAGGCATCCCACTCACCCGGGGTGAAGACCAGAGCCGAGCCGGTCGGGTTCTTGGAGTCACCCACGCCGACCAGTCCCCCATCCACGTGAGCGACCTCCACGCAGTCGCGCGGACCGTGGATCATGTGGTCGCACTGCGGATTCGGGAAGTTCGATCCACGCACCAACGCACTGATCGAAGTCGCGTGCCCGTCACGGCATTGCGCGACGTGGGTTGCGCTGGTCGACAGCAAGCTCACCGAACACGAGCGGACCGACGGTGGGCGCTGCCCGTGGATCGGTGTTCGCGTGGTCGACGACCGCGCTGACCTGCTCGGCATGCCGGACAGGATCGTCGACACCGAAGCGGCACGATGGAGTCGCGAGCAATGACGGGCGTCGACGCTTCCCCGCGCCCAGAAGAACCGGACGTGCATCTCAGCGTCTTCCTGCACGGTGCGGGATTCGATTTCGCCGCCTGCCTGACGGCTGCCCTCTTGTTCATCCAAGACCACCAGGCACGTCACCACGCCGACGCCGTGAACGTAATCCCGGTGACACAACAGGATTGCGCCAGCTTCGTGGACTGGGCGCTGATGGGGCAACGATTGTTCGTTCCGACGGCAGCGCGCGGGTAACGAGCGCCGAGCCTCTTCAGGTGGTCGAGTCGGCCGCGCAGCAAGCAGACGTCGTGCTCGCCGCCGATCAGAAGACCGCCGCCCGAGTTGAACGCGTCATCGTGCTCACCGACGGGTTCACCAGCATGTACGGGCTGGAACTGCTGGCCAGTGTTCATTGGGCGGTAACACAGGAGCAGGCACAGGACGATGTGCAGGTGGTTCGGATAGTCCGTGGCTGGACCAGCGAAAGTTCGCTGTTCACCGAGGACCACATCACCGAAGCCTTGACCCAGCTACGCACGCACGATTGGCTTTCCGAACCAGCTGCGTAACAACATAATCAAAAGGAGCACGAATCCGTGGGGGCCCTACTGCCGACCCTGCAGGCCAGCCGCCTGCGGGAGGGATTGACCGACTACCTGGCCACCACATTCGCCCTGACCGACCCCGACGCCCAAGGCGCGCTGTCCGATTTCATCGGCCACCCGAGGGACGGCATGTTCAAGGGGCCGTACGTCCGCCTGCGCCTGCCGTTCGCGCCGGCTCGCGGCAACTGGGCCATGCACCTGGATTGGTGGCCAACGGATTTCGTCCCCTACGGCCACCAGGCGAAGGCATTCGAACGGCTCTCGACCAAGTTCCAGCAGCGTCCGCAGCCGACGCTGGTCACCACCGGCACCGGTTCGGGTAAGACCGAGTCGTTCCTTATCCCGATCCTCGATCATGTGGTGCGCGCCAAGAAGCACGGCGTGGCGGGAATGAAGGCGCTGATCATCTACCCGATGAACGCCTTGGCCAATGACCAGGAGCAGCGCCTCGCCAAACTCATCACCACGCATTCCGAGCTGGCGGGTGTGACGGCGGGCCTCTACACCGGTGAGCAGTCCTCGGGTGGGCGCACGCTGGTGTCGGCGGACGGGCTGATCACCGATCGGCGGCTCATGCACGATTCGCCGCCGGACATCCTGCTCACCAACTACAAGATGTTGGATCACCTGCTGCTGCGGCCGGATCGGGCGGCGATGTGGCGGCAGTCGGCGGAGTCGCTGCAGTACGTGGTGCTCGACGAGTTCCACAGCTACGACGGTGCGCAGGGCACCGATGTGGCGATGCTGTTGCGACGGCTCGGGCTCGCGGTGAAGTCGTATTGGACCGAGTCGTCGCCGGTTACCGACGAAGATCGGGTGCGACCGCTCGGGCGCATCACGCCGGTCGCCACCTCGGCAACGCTCGGTTCCAAGGGGAAGCCGGCGGCGATGCTCGACTTCGCGCACACGGTGTTCGGTGAGATCTTCACCGAGGAAACGCTTATCGGCGAAACGCGGCTCAGCGAGCAAGAGTGGTTGGCGGACCGCGATGCCGCACTGGATCGGTTGTATGTGCCGGTCGCACCGGCAGTTGACGACGCCGTTGCCCGTCTCGACGCGCTGGCCACTACCTCATCCAGCAACGCCCAGCTGGCCGCGGCCGTGCTGGCGAGCCTGTTCGAGCGCACTGGCGACGTCCACGAACCCCCTGACCGCATGACGGCCGCCCTGCGCAGACTCGATGCGGTCGAACAACTTCACCTGCTCAAACAGCACACGTTGTTCGCTCGGCTGTTGAAGAGGTCGACGGAAGCGGTGTCGCTCGCCGAGCTCGCGGGGGCGATCCTGCCCGCGCCGTCCGGCAAAGGGGACAACCTCCGTGCGCGAGCCGCTCAGCAACGCTACCTCGACTACCTATTCGCCGCGCTGTCGTATCTGCGTGCCGAGGTGGGACGCTCCGCGCTCAATGTGGATGTGCACCTGTGGGTTCGGGAGCTCTCACGCATAGACCGCGCAGTGTCCGCCACAGCGCTGTTCAAGTGGGGTGATGACGGCACCGCCGAAGACCCGGACGGTGTCGACTACATGACCGCGCTGTTCTGCAGGCACTGCGGTCGCTCGGGATGGGGTCTGCGCCTTGCTCCGACCGGGAACACCCTCGATCCCGACCAGAAAGCCGTGCGCGGCTATCACGCCACGGGTGGACCCAGGTTTCGTGCGTTGATCTCGGCTCCGGTCGAAGCCCAATTCGAAGCCCCCGTAGAGGGATTGCGCTGGCTGCACGTCGACGAACGCGAGATCACCGACCAGACACCGGATGTGGACAGTGCCGAGGTGCTGGATGGGCGAGTCCTGCCCGTCCTCGTCCTGCACGGTCCGTCGGCCGATGAGGATTCGCAGAAGGACGTGTGCCCGGCGTGCAACTCGGCCGACGGCATCCGATTCCTCGGTAGCGCGATCGCCACCCAACTCTCGGTGGCGCTGTCGAGCATGTTCGGCGACGCCGACCTCGACGCCGACGAGAAGAAGGCGCTCATGTTCACCGACAGCGTGCAGGACGCCGCCCACCGGGCCGGTTTCGTCCAGGCGCGCTCCCACACGCTCAGCTTGCGTTCGACATTGCGAAATGCGTTGGGATCGAAGGCTTCTGGCATCGAGATGTTGACGCTCACCGAACTGTGTGACGCGGTGCTCGACCGAGCAGGCGACGACCCCAGCCGCCGCTACCATCTGCTCGCCCCCGACATCGTCGAACGCGACGAGTTCACCCCCTACTGGCAGAGCGATAAGCCTCCCGGGCAACGGCGCGACGCGCTGCGCAAAGTGCGGCGGCGGGTGCAATTCGACATCGACTTGGAATTCGGTTTGCAGTCCCGTCTAGGTCGTACCCTCGAACTCACCGGCAGCGTGGTCGCCGAAGTCGATCTCGGTTCGCCCGAACGCGTCGCCCAACTGGGCGCCGAGGCATTGAAACGTTCCGAACACCAACTGGCGTTCTCCGATCCGGATGCCGCGGCGGTCACCCACTGGGTGCGCGGCACCGTCGAGCGGATGCGAACCCAAGGCGCCATCCGGCACCCCTGGTTGCGCAAGTTCGTCGAACGTGACGCCAACCGCCGGTGGGTGTGGGGCGGCCGGGCGAAGAGCGAGGGCATGCCCGCTTTCCCGAAAGGCCGTCCGGCTCCGGCATTCCCGGCCCTGGGCGCACGCACCATCCCGGAAGGCTTGGACCCGATCACCGCGCCGGCCTCCTGGTATGCCCGATGGGCGGCTCGGTGCATGAAGGTCTCACCGTTCGAGGGCGGCTTCCTTGCACGCTCGCTGTTCACGATGCTCGCCGAGGAACGCATTCTGACCACGGTCAGCACCGAGAAGTCCCTCACCGCTTATGAATTGAGCGAAGACGGCATCCTCGTCGGCGCACCCTCCGACGACGACCTCGTCGCGGGCCGACACCTTTTGGTCTGCGATGTCTGCCAGACGAACAATCCGGGCAGCACTACCGTCGTCGACCAACTCGACGGCGCGCCTTGCCTGCTCACCCGGTGCCCGGGCACGTTGCACCGCGCCCTGAAACGGGACAACTTCTACCGCAGGCTCTACGACCGTTCGGAGATGAAACGCGTGGTCGCCCGCGAGCACACCTCGCTGCTGCCGACCAAGACCCGACTGGAATACGAGACCAAGTTCAAGCAGAGCAGCGCAGACCCGACCGCTCCCAACGTCCTCGTCGCCACGCCGACCCTCGAAATGGGTATCGACATCGGCGATCTGTCGACGGTGATGCTCGGGTCGATGCCGCGCACCGTGTCGTCCTATCTGCAGCGCGTCGGCCGCGCCGGTCGTCTCACCGGCAACTCACTCGTCCTCGCCTTCGTCCGCGGGCGCGGCGAACACCTGCCCAAGCTTTACGATCCGACCTCGGTCATCTCGGGCGAAGTGCGGCCACCCGCCACCTTCCTCACCGCCGAGGAGATCCTGCAACGTCAGTACGTGGCGCACGTCGTGGATCTGCTCGCGCGACAGCCCGGCGCGCAAGATCCGATCGCCGCGCGAGCTGTGCTCGGCAGTTTCGACGACGACACCTGGATGGCGGCGCTGATCGACACCGCCGACCTGAAAGCCGATGAACTCCTCGACGGCTTCCTCGCCCAGTTCGGCGACCTGCTCGACGCCGACACTCAAGCAAACCTGCGGGCCTGGGCCACACCGACCGAACTCGGCGAACCCAGCGGGATGGTCATCCAGCTGCGGGAAGCGGTGCATCGCTGGAACCGGGACGTCGCCGAACTGACCAACCGGCGCACGGCCGTCGACGCCGCCATGCCGGAATTCGAGCAGCGCGCCAACTCCCCCGCCGCCACCGACGACGACCGCCGCGACCTGCGCACCGCGCGCGGCACACTGCGCCTGCTCGGCAAACACATCAGCGACCTCACCGACGAGCACTGGGTGGGTGTGCTCGAACGCTACGGCGTGCTGCCCAACTACACGCTGCTCGACGACTCGGTGACACTGGACGTCGGCATCACCTGGATCGATCCGGACACCAACGAATACACCGGCGACACCGAGAGCTACCGACGCGGAGCCCGGGTCGCGCTCACCGAACTCGCACCGGGCTCCACCTTCTATGCCCAGGGCTTGGCCGTGCAGATCGACGCCATCGATCTCGGCGCGGGAGAAGCGAATATCCACACCTGGCGGCTGTGCCCGCAATGCGGATGGGCAGGCATCAGCGCGGCCGGCGAGACCACGCCGCCGCCCACACAGTGCCCGCGTTGCCACACCGGCGCCATCGCCGACGTGAGCCAGCAATTGCAGGTGGTCGAGATGTCGAAGGTGTCCGCCGAGGTCCGCCGCGACGAGGCATCGATCACCGATGCCCGCGACGAACGCAAACGGGAGACCTTCACCGTCGTCACCGCCGCCGACATCAACCCGGACAACATCGCGCGGCGCTGGTTCGCCACCGACCACGATTTCGGCGCGGAGTATCTGCGCCGCATCGACATCCGCTGGCTCAATATGGGCAAGCGAACCTCGCAGGGCGGCAAGCGAATTATCGCGGGCAACGAGACCACCAGCGGGCTGTTCCGGGTCTGCTCCGGCTGCGGGCAACTCGACCGCATCGCGGGCCAGAACCAGCCACACGAACACCGCAGCTGGTGCAAATACCGCAAGGCCGCCGACGAGAAACACGTGCGGGAGATCGCGCTGGCCCGGACGCTGAGCACGCAGGCCGTGTTGCTGCACGTTCCGCATGTCATGGAGTACGACACGTTCGCCTACCCCAGCCTGAGCGCGGCGATCCTGCTCGGCTTGCGCCAGGTCATCGGCGGTTCGCCCGAGCATCTGGATGTCGCCACCATCACCGACGCGCTGCACGCGCCGAACCAGCGGGCACTGCTCATCCACGACACGGTGCCCGGCGGGACCGGCTATCTCGCCGAGTTCGCCGACCCGGCCAAGGTCTGGTCGGTCTTGGTCGCCGCCCGCGACGTCGCCGAGAACTGCACGTGCGCAAGCGAATCACGACTCGCCTGCCACAACTGCCTGCTGCCGTTCGCTCCTCCCTACGAGGTCGACAAGGTGTCCCGCAAGGTCGCGGTGAAACTGCTCGACTCGATTCTCGACGCGAAGCCCGGCGCCCAGGCGTCATGGCAGAACTGGTCTGCCTCGATCACCGAAGAGACTCCGGCAAAACCGATCGTCAGCCGCGAATCGCCGCTCGAGCGGGAGTTCTATGTCGAATTCCTGAATCGGCTACGCACCAGGGGCGCCACCATCCAGGAGAAGCCAGGCACCTACGCCAATTCGGCGACGATCACCATGCCCGGCAAGAAGATTCGCAGATGGACGCTGCTTCCCCAGGCGCAGATGGGCAACAGCATGCCGGACTTCGAGCTGAGTACCACCGATCCCGATGTGCCGGTGATCGCCCTGTTCGCCGACGGTTGGAAGTTCCACGCCGTGCCCGGGCCGAACAATCGGGTCGCCGACGACGCGCGCAAGCGCGGCATCCTCCGATCCGGTGGCGTGCTCGTCTGGTCGTTCAGTCACGAAGACCTGCAGCGGTTCAAAGGGAACGAGACGCGCACACCGACCTGGCATACCGACGGCATGGCCAAACTCACCATGCAACGGGGCAACCTGCGGCCAGCGTTGTTCAAGCTGCTCACCGCGGACCCGATCACGCAGCTGCTCGAATTCGTCGACGATCCCGACCGGGAAGCCTGGTCGGCCATCGGCCGATGGCTGCCGATGATGTTCATGCGTGACACGCGCACAAAGGGCGACAGTTCCGCCATCGCGACCTGGGCCCTCGACCTCCTCGACGGCAAGGACACCCCGATTCCCGTGGGCGAATACGCCTGCTGGTCCTACACCGACGGCCCACTGACCGTCACGGCAGCCCTGCGTCCGGATACCGGTGCCGGCACCGCGGTCCTTGCTATGGACGATCGCGACGACAAAATCGGGATCGACGACGGCGCCTCTTGGCGGGAGTGGCTGCGGCTGTCGAACTGGTTCGGACTTCACGACGCTCATCTCGTCACGACCAGAAGCCTGCTGGGCGCCGACAGCCCGACACCGGAATTGGTTGCCGACGACTCCCCTGACGGCCTCTCGCCGGAATGGCAAGCCGTATATGCGGATACAGTCTCCGACTCCGAGCGGACACTCATTCTCGAGCTGGCGTCGGCGGGCACACCGCTTCCGCAGCAGGGGCTGGAGACCGACGAGGGCCACGTCATCGACATCGCGTGGCCCGGCGCCCACGTCGGTGTGCTGTTCGACGGCGGCGTGGAAGCCGCCGAAGCCATAATCGACCAGGGGTGGACGATCTGCCCGCCCGAGCTCGCGCCGATCGTCGCGGCTCTGACAGCGAACGGGGTGATGTGATGGCGAACGTCGTCATGGCGCACAAGAGCAAGTCGCTTCGCGGCCTGGACGGGTCGATCATGCAGCGCGTGGTCAGCTTCCTCGACAAACTTCAAACCGACGACACCGCACCAGGTCTGCACATCGAGCCCCTCAAAGTCGCCGTGGACCCCCGGGTCCGGACGGGGCGCGTCGACCTCAACCACCGCGCGGTGCTCTTCCGTGTCGACCCGAAGGACGGCGCCACCACCTACGTCTATATGGGGACGTGGAAGCACGACGTCGCGAATTCCCTCGCCGAGCGTGCCACCCTGCGCGTCAACCCGATCAACGGCATCCTCGAAGGCGTCATCACCGAGACCGTCGCGGAGCCCACTCCGGCAACCGCGCCCCAACCGGTCGAGAACGCGACCGAGACGCCCATCGGGTTCCTCGCACACGCGGGATTCACGCTCGCCGATCTCACCGAACGACTCGGCATCGACGCCGCGATCGCCGAACGCGCCCTGGCCGCCGCCGACGACTACGCGCTCAACGACGTCGCCGCGACCATCGACGGCTGGCAAGCCGACGCGCTGCTCGATCTGGCGTGCGGCACCGGAATCGATGAGGTCGTCGCTTTGATCCGGGACAAGTACCGGTTCACCGAATCACCGATCGATACCACTGTCGACGAAGACGACCGCATCATCGAAGCGCTCGACCGCCCCGCCTCGAAAATGCAGTTCACCTACGTCGACGGCAGCGAGGAACTGCGCCGGGTCATCGAAGGCGGCGACTTCGCCGCGTGGCGCGTCTTCCTCCATCCCGAGCAGCGCACCTACGTCGAAAAGGACTACAACGGGCCGTTCCGCCTCTCCGGCGGCGCGGGCACCGGCAAGACCGTGGTGGCCATCCACCGTGCCCGAAAACTGCTCGCGCGCAACCCACACGCTCGCATCGTCCTGACGACGTTCAACAGAACCCTCGCCAAGAACCTCGAAGCCGATCTCGTGTCGCTCGACCCGCGGATCCAGCTCGCCGAGAAACTCGGTGACCCTGGCATCTACGTCGAGGGCATCGACAAACTCGCCAACGACATCGTGCGCCAGGCGGGCGATCTCGGCGCGGCGACCGAAGCGGTGCTGGGAACCCGCACGGAAGTACCGACCGCACGCACCAACAAGGACAAGGTGTGGCGCGAAGTCGCGGAAACCATCGACAGCGGTCTCGATCGGCGGCTGGCCACCGCATGGTTCCTCGACAACGAGTACACCGCGGTCGTTCTCGCGAACCAGGTCACCACGCTGGAGCAGTACGCGAGGGTGGCCCGCCCCGGCCGTGGCGTCCGGCTGTCCAGGCCGCAGCGGATCGCCGTGTGGAAGCTGATGGAGGCATTCCGGCGGCGCGGCCGGATGGACGAAACACTCAGCTTCCCTGAGGTTCTGGCCATCGCGGCCGAATACTTGCGCGAGCGTGCCGATTCCGGCCAGCGGCATCTGGTCGATCACGTCATCGTCGACGAGGCACAAGATCTGCATGCCACTCACTGGACGATGCTGCGGGCGCTGGTCGCCGAGGGCCCCAACGACTTGTTCATCGCCGAGGACTCACACCAGCGGATCTATGGCCAACCGGTCGTGCTCGGCCGCCTCGGCATCAAGATCGTCGGCCGCTCCCGCCGATTAACGCTCAACTACCGCACCACCGCCCAGAACCTCGAGTTCGCCGTCGGCGTGCTGAGCGGCGCCGACTACCACGATCTGGAAGAAGGCCGCGAGTTCGCCCTCGACTACCGATCCGCGCGGACCGGCCCCAAGCCGATTCTGCGGCAGTGTGATTCCACCGCGGACGAACTCGAGGTCGTGGCGAACCAGATCAACGAATGGCTGACCGATCCCGACGTCGAACCGTCGACCATTGCCGTGCTGACTCGCAGTGTCAATGACCGGGGGCAGCTGGTACGAGCGCTCGCCGAACGCGGTGTCAGCGCCCGCGCGCTCGAGGACAGTCCGGCCGTCCCCGGGCATGTTCAAGTGCTGACAATGCACCGCTCGAAGGGGATGGAATTCTCCCGCGTGATCCTCGCGGGCATCGACGAGGCCCACGTTCCCTCGAAGGCGAGCCTCTACGGCGTGCCCGAAGAGGAACAAGGCGAGGCGAGGCTGCGCGAAAGGTCGCTGCTCTACGTCGCGGCGAGCCGCGCACGCGACCAGCTCATGGTGACCTGGAGTGGCCGGCGATCCGAACTGCTCGGCGGGAGCTGATCACGGCTACCGCCCGGTCAGCTCAGGATGCGGTGTCATCTGGTGGGGACGCACCGTCTCCCTACATTGACGTAGCCCCCCGGGATTGGGGGCGTAGGTAACAGCGGCCTCACCGACACCGGTAGGGCGTTCATCCGCGACCACATCGGCATCGACGGCCACTATGCCTTCCACCTGCCCGACCTCAGCGGCAACCACAGACCGCTGCGCAATCCCGACAGCCGCGACACCGACCTGACTCAGACCTTCCACCCGGGCGGCGTCGGTGATCGCCCGCAATGGAATCAAGACCATTGCTATCCGCGACCAGTTTCGAGCGGGTGGTCGGCAGCAGCCCCACAAGTACCGGGTTGCGTTTCGCGGATCGGATGTTGAAACATCATGACCCGCAGCACTTCAGGACATAGCGTTCATCGAGCAACTATGCCCCGGAGATCATCTCCCGGATCGATACCGGCTGGGTATTTCCGGGCTGCCATAGAGACCATGGAAGCGTCAGAGGATAAGGATGCCGATGAACATCAACACCGAACGTCTTGGGCGGATCGCCGCGCTCACCACACTGACCAGCGCCGCGCTCCTGATCGGTGCGGGTGCCGCCGCCGCAGACGACTGGCCCTCCAACGGCGGCGGCGCGCTCGCGGTTTATGAGACCAAGGATTTCGCCACCCCCAGCGACCCCGACTATTGGAATCCGCTTTCCGACCGGAACCGGTTGACCTCACCGTTCGGCACGAGCACCCGCATCGTGTGCACCAGCTTCCATGGCGTCCAGCAGGATTGCTGGCAAGCAGACCTCGACGGCAACCCGCACAAGCTCAACACGGCCCCGCTCGACATGCCATATGCCGGCTCCAGCAAAACAGGCCACCCCGGCCCCACCCATTACGTCTACCCAGGCTGATTCCGCCGGGCTCGCAAGGTGCGGCAAATGCTGGTCGCCGCCGTCGATACATGGCGCCGACCAGCACCTGTGGATGTCAGCGAAAAGCCTTGCGGCGTTGGAGGTCCCGATGCCGTCAACTACCTGCGCGAACTGCTGATGGCGACCGGATTGCCCAACAAGTCTGCCAAGCCGAACACGAACCCGCCCACCAAGAATTCGTTCGCACAGCAGAGAGAGGGGACCTGGACCGATGAGCCACGCACGCTGGAAAACCCTCCGGGAACGCAAACTTGCCGAGGGCTACACCGAACCCGAAGATGTCACCGAGGCCCGCCGCGAAATCCGACTCTCCATGGCACTGGCCCAAGCCGTCTACGACCGCCGAACCGAACTCGGACTCACCCAAGCCGACCTCGCCGAACGCGCCGGCCTCACCCAAGCCAAAATCTCGCGCATCGAAGGCTCCGACACCGTGCCAACCCTCCCCCTCCTCGCCAAACTCGCCGACGCCCTCGACGCCACCCTCAACATCGCCCTCGATGCCGACGACACCCGGGTGAACTTCACCAGCCACCACACCGACGCAGCCTGAAGTCGGCACCCCACACATGTCGACCCACCGCGCAGAAAGCCCACACCTTCGTGAGGAGATGCGGGGGTTCTCGTGGAGGCTAGTGATTCGGGCGGTTGAACTCGCCGTCGACCACACCGGCAGTGAAGGCGTCCCATTCGCCAGGTGTGAAGACAAGCGCTGGTCCAGCTGTGTTCTTGGAGTCACGGACACCAACATGATCGTTGTCGAGAAACGCGACCTCGACACATTCCTGAGCGCTGCCACTTCGGCTGCTCTTGAACCACTCGGCTCCGGACAGGTCGGCAGTCACCGGGTTAACTCCTTCGCGATCTCAAGGATGAGTTTCCTACTCTTCGTCTCATCCAGGGCCGAGCGTTCGACGTCGGCCAGTGCCCCATAGTACTTCTCCACTTCGGCGGGGTCGTCTATGTACAGAGCAGACCCCAGCGACGCCTCGATGTACACGACGGGCGGTTCCGACTCGCCCTGTAGCTTCATGCCAGCGAATTCGAGGATGCGGAACGACCCGACATCGGTTCCGCGATACGCACCGGCCGTGAGCGGCACCACACGTACCGAGACATTCGGGTGGCTCTTGCGGTCCGCCAAGTGGCGGAGTTGCGCTGCCATGACAGTGGGACCACCTACTACGCGGCGGACGACGGCTTCGTCCAGATAGACGACGACAGCAAGCACCGGCTTCTTGTCGAGCACGCCTTGGCGTTGCATCCGCAGCTCGACGCGACCGTCCACCTCATCGTCGGTGAGCCCTGGGTCGGACCTGATCACCGCTCGGGCATAGTCTTCGACCTGCAACAGGCCGGGTATCCGTGCCAACTCGTAGACGCGCAACGTCGATGCGGCGGCCTCCAAATCGATATAGATGTCGAAGTTCCCCGGAACGGCGTCGCCGAAGGCGAGCCACCATCCTTTCGCTTTCGCTTCCTGCACAAGCATTTTCAACGTGTCACCCATGTCGGCGGATGCGCCGTAGATTTCACACATCTTGTCGATGTGCCAGTTCTTGATCCGACAGGGACGGCCCGTCAGCATGCGCCAGACCACCTGATATGACAGCTCGAGCTCATCGGACACAGCTTTGACCGTAAGCCCGGATCGCTCATGAAGCCGGGTGAGGATCCGAGCCATCTGCCGGCGCGGCAGGGTGGAGCCACTTTCCATCTCGGGCATCGTGCTGACCCCTGACTCTCGTAGTGGGCGCTTGTTTCTGGAATAGACGGTAGTACTCAACTGGAAGAGTTGAAACGTTTATCCGGAATATTGCAGTTCAGCGTTTGTGCTGGTGTGCTAGACGTATGCCCCGGCACAGCAACAACCCCCTCACCAGAGGGCTCGGGGCGCACCTTCAGTCAACCGATGCGAACCGAGGTCTCCAGATGGACTACATAGCGTTCGGGGATACGCCGTTGTCCCGCTGTCACTTCTACCGGCGGGTGTGTGATCTGCCCGCGAACATCGACCCGCCGCACCTGGGTCGTATCGTCATGAAGGCCGAATACGTGTGGGGCGTGATCATGCCCGTCCCACTCGGACAGGCCGTGAAAGTTCATATGCAGCAACATGATTCGGATGTCGGTCCGGTGTTGTCGCATCCGCGCTCGGGCAGGTGGACATTTTTGATCCGGCCGGACTTGCCTGATGAGGTGAGCCTGTTCGCGGAGATGTTCCGGCTCGATGTCTCGGTAGTGCGGACCGGCGGCACGATCGCGTTGCCCTCACCAACGGACGAGTGTGTGGAGTTCCGGCGCTGGGTGGAACCGCCACGGTGCACGTTCCGGCCGTCGGGTCTTGTGGTGGTCGATTCGGTCCGCGCGTGTGCCGGGCAGCCATTACGACGGAGGGTTGTCGCCCGTGGCTGAGTGTGGATGTGGACCATGGATCACGGTGTCCATGTGTGGGCTCGGGCTGTCCGACCAGGACGGCAACGTGGCGTTCGTGACATGTCCGTCGCGGTTATGCTCTGGGCTGATTCCGGTGGTTGGTGGCCGCATCGGCGAGCATGACGCCCTAGTCGTGCACAGTCGTTGCCCTTGGATCGGGGTCGGCGTGGTCGATGATCGCGCCTCAGCACCGACCGTCACACGCAGCACCATCCAGGAGAGAGAAGCCGCATGATGAAGACGCCGCTGCCGTCGAAGGACATGGTGTTGCAGGCGTGCTCGGGCGCGGTGGTCATCCCGCATCCGGTTCTGGAAGCCGCCTACGAGTTGGCGAGCCTGCATGAGGCGCGAAGTGATGCGGCCGGTGATGCGGTCCGTGAGATCGACCGTGCGCGAGCAGGATTGGTGCACGATGTCGACTGCTGGGTGTCGGAGAAAAAGCCACCGGAGTCCAGGGCCGCGTATCGGCATACTGAGACCGTTGGCATGGTGGTCGATCGCATCGCCGAATTCTCGGTCGCCGCGCACGCCGCGCTTGTGGAGGGCGCATCGGAAATCCGACGACACTACGCGTCGCAGCGGCTCACCGAACTCGCCCTCGCCTACAGCGACTTGTCGTTCGAGATCTCCGCCGGTATCCGCCGACTGCCAGACTTCACTTACCCAGCGGCAGAAGAACATTCGAGCGAAGAGAACGCTCAGCGTGACGAGTCATAGACGGGCCGGTCGATGACGCGCTGATGCGGGGGCGATTGTGGTTGCCGGGCTAGGGCGTTTCAGTAGTGGTCGAGTCCGGCGCGGTGGTGTAGTTCGCTGGCGATGATCTCAGTTGATGCCGGGACAACGGTGGTGTCGTTGTTGTCGACCGTGATGAGGTAGCGGCCGGAGGCGGGGTGGTTCGGGCGGATGTCTATCCAGCTGAGGTAGGACGGTGGGTGTGGGCGTTGGGCGTGTAGGTTGCGTTCGATGCGCAGGTGTCCTTCGGCGGTACGGGGTAGGCGCAGCAGGCCGCGGATGCGTTCCTCGACGGGATGTTGTCCGCTGGCGGAGGTTACCCAGGACGTGGGTGGTTGCTCACCCCGGACGCGGGGGGTGTAGCCGGTCATCTTCCCGGCGGCCCCTGCGGGGGTTGCTGGCATGGTGGCGGCGATGTGTTGACCGAGGTGTGCACGTCGGGTGACGACCAGTTTGATATCGCCGCCGAAATCGGCTGTGGTGCCGGATTTTTGGAACAGGATTACGCCGAGGTCGGCGGTGGCTGCGCCGAGCGTGCGGACTCGCTGGTGGGAGTTGGTGGATCGGCCTTTGCATACGATTCGCAGGTCCGGGTTGGCGAGGACTCGTAGTGGTCCGGTGAGGTCTGCGTCGCCGTGGTGTGGGTACCGGGTGGTAATTGTGGCGGCCAGGCGTGCGTATTCGTCTGCGGTGGTGGGTGTTTCGATGATGCTGATGGGGTCTGGGTATTCGTCGAGTCCGGTTTCGCCCCATATCCACGCGAACACGTCAGGAGGGAAAACCCAGACCGTCTGCGTCTTCACCGGTCGTTGTTCGAATTCGGCTCGCCGGACTCCGGACCCGCGTGTTCGTCGTGGGCGGGTGTGCCGGGCTCGGGGTCCATATCCGGCGAAGTGTCGACATCCCAGCCGTATTGGGCGATGAGATCGTCAAGTCCGGGCCCCGATCCCGAGAATCGGCTGGATTCGGCTGTCGTTGGCTCCGCATTCGGTTCCGTGTCAGCCGGTTTCGGGTCGGCGACGCTCGATTGGGGTGTCGGCTCGGTAGACGCGGGAATAGGGGCGCTACTCGTCGCGGGCGCATTGACTGGCGGTGTCGCGGGGCTGGTGTCGGCGGTGATTCCCGGCGATGAACTGGTCGTGGTCGGATAGGTCGGCGCGGTGGGCTGATACCGGAGGAACGGGTCGTCATCAGAAGCGTTGGCGTCACCGATGACATCCACCGAACTGCCCAAGCCCTCTGTCCAGTCCTCTGCCACGCCCCGCAAGTAATCCGGAGCACGGTGTTCGCCCTCGTCCTCGCCGCCTTTTCGTCGCGCGCCAGCACCTGACGCACCCTGCGCCCCGACACCCGGACGTGTTGCCCCTGGAGTGACCGTGCCCGGCGATCCGGCACTGGGCGTGGTCGTGCCGGGCGTTCCCGGAAGCGAATAACCGGGGCCACCGAGCCGGGGGCTTGTCCCGGACCCGCCGGGGGTGCCGGTCCGCAACCCCGGCCCTGGACCGCCTGGTGTGAGGCTGGGGCTGTTGCCTACACCGGTAGGTGTGGTTGCTGTGCTCGGCGTGTTCGGCCCTCCTCCAGAGGTCAGGCCGGTGCCGTTGGGGTTCGTTCCGGCTGGCGTTGTACTGGTGGGGTTGGTGCCGGTCGGTGTTGTGCTTGTGGGAGTGGTGGCGTCCTGAGGCTGGCCGGACTGGGTTGCGGGCGGGTTACCGGAGGTGGGCGATCCAACGGTGCCGGAGCCTGTTCCAGCGCCACTGGAATTGGCGTTGCCTACGCCTTGGCTTTGATCGCCACCGATCTGCGGCACGGTCGCGTAGGTGGGCACGCCCGTCCCGGCGGGCGGGAACGTCGTCTTGTAAACCGTGTTCAGAGCCTGGATCGCGGCTTGGCGGGCTTGTGTCTGCGCGGTGTCGAGTTGGTCGGAGTAGTCGGGGTTGATCAGGCCGGGCAGTATCGACTGTCCGGGGTTATCAGGGTCCGGGGCAACAGTCACCGTCGTCGGCGGAGCCGGGACCGCGATGCGTACCGCTTCGGCAGCCCAGGACAGAGACTCCAGCCGACCACCCAAGGATTCGAATACCCGCCCGATCTGATTGGCGACGTGGGTGTACTGCTCCGAGGCAGCTTGGGCCGCCGCACCGCTTGTGCCCTGCCAAAGTCCGTTGCCGAAGACCCGATTCAACCCCACCAGGTTGAACGTGGAAGCGTTGACCAACTCCGAGTAGCAGTCGAACAGGGTCTGGCGCAGCCCACGCAACCCGGCCGCGTCCAAGCCGCCGCTACCGTCGGCCCCGCCATGCACGGCCGCATACATGGCCTCCAGTGTCATGCCTTCGAAGTGCTCCTCGGTGCGCACAAAGTCCGGGTCGGTGCCAGCACCGAGGCCGGTGAGTTCGGTATCCGCTCGCCCTGTGTGTGCCTGGACGTCAGCAGCCTTCTGCGCGGCAACCTGACTGTCGCGCTGATCCAGCAGATCCTGTATCCCCGGGATCGCTTCGGCGGGTCTGTCACGATCGCCCATATGTGCATCCCCCTGGATGAGCCGCAAGACCGGTATCTCTGGCAGGCAGATTAACACGGCGGCAACGCCGACAAGTCGCCACCGACGGGGGCGAATCACGTGCTGGGCGGCCCAATCTGAGCGCCCGGGGGGTGCGGGTGCGGGTGTTAATGTGGCCTGGTTCGTGAGTCGGTTCGAGTCGCCACCACCCGGGGGAACGCATGGGAACTTTGAAAGCCGATCTGGAAACCTTGGAGCAACTAGGCGCGCGGTTGCACAATCTGGCGGGCGACGCCGCGAAAGGTAGCTATTCACCTGGGGTGGTGAGGTTTTCGGTGGTCGGTGTGGTATGCGTGCGTGGTTATGGGGCGGCTGCGGGTGTGAGGGCAGGCGGTAGCCACGGACCGGTGGTGAACAGTTGGGTGAGGGCGTCGAGTTTGTCGAGGCCCCATTTATGGGCGGTGTCGAGGTAGGAAGTGACGATCGCGAAGTCGGTGATTCCCTGCAGGGTTCGCCATGCTCCACCACTGGTTCGTTGCTGTATTTTGACTGGTCGGAGCGTTCTTTCGGCTTCGTTGTTCGAAAACGGGACGGTCAGGTCGGTCGCGAACCGCAAGATCATGTCTTCGTAGCGGGTGAACCGGGCCACCAGCTTGCGGGCGTCGGCGGCCAAGGTAGTTTTCCGGTCACGGTTGTCGTCGCGGCCCAGCCCGATCGCACCGGCGTAGGCGCGGCGGATCCCGGTGAGGGTGTCGGCGTCGAGAGCCGATGCCTCAGCGGCGCGGGCCCGGCCAGCGGCGGTGTGGGCGTCGAGCAGGCAGTCGATCATCGCTTTCGCCCATACCTGCCCGGCTGGATCGGCATCGTGGATCGACCGCAAGTCGCGCAGCAGGTGCGCACCGCACCACGCGTGGGCCGCTTTGAGGTGCGCGTACCCGGCGTAGCCGTCGCGGACCAGTACCCCGGTGAACTCGCCGAGCACACCACCGGCATCAATATCGTCGGCGGAGCGGCCACCGACGTGCATCAACGTCAGATAGTCGGTGCAGGCGACGTGCACGTACTTCAACTCCGCGGCGGCGCGGCCGGTGGTTTCGTCGGCATGCAACACCGGCGCGGTGGCCAGCAGAGTTCGCATGTGGACGGAGAACTGTCGTTCCAGCAGCCGCGCGGCGCGGCCACGCACCCCTGCCAGCCAGCCGGTCGAAATATCGAGGCCGCACAGTGCGACGAACAGATCCCGGCTCCGCCCGATCGGTAGGTAATGCCCGCAGGTCAGCAACGCCGCCCGGGCCAGAGCCACCGGCCCGATCCGCACCGGCGACCCCGCCGCCGCGATCACCGCGACATGCTCGGGTGCCGCATCGGCCCAGTCACCGGCAGTCACTGTCCCGCACCCGCATTCGCGGGCGATACGCCGATACTCGGTGATCACCGGCGCCGCCGCCGGTGCCGTGTCCACGACCTGGCGGCGTTCGCAGGCGACCTCGGCGGCACCGTCGAGCGAACACGAACACCCCTGGCAGCGGGGCGGTTCCAACCGGATCGTGTGGTTCGGGTCATCGTGCAGTGGCCGCGACGTGCCTGCCGAGCCTTTCTGCTTACCCGCCGACCGCCCCGACCGGGTCCGCGACGACCGCTTCTTGGCCGGTTTCTTGTCATAGGGCGAGTCCGACCCCGACGACCACCCCGAGTTCGACGAATCCGCAGCCAACCGCCGCTCCAGCACTGCGATCCGATCCGCCTGCGCCGCAGCCTGTTCGGACTGCGACCCCACCAGCGCCTTCAACTCTGTGTTCTCCGAACCCAACTCCACATTCGCGGCCCGCAACTCCGCATTCGCGGCCCGCAACTCCGCATTCGCGGCCCGCAACTCCGCGTTCTCGGCCAGCACCACCCTCACCTGCGCCGTCAACTCGGCCACCCGCTCAACGAGCTGCTCAACCGACGACGCTCCAGACACCCCGCCACTATGCCCGACAGGCCATCACAATCCAACCGACACGCCATCAAACCCCAAGGGGGACAGCTGAATAGCTACCGCGAAAGTGCGACCGAATCGACCGGCAGGTGTCCACACCGACCCGGTCCTGGTGTCGGTGAAGGTCGGTGAGGAAATCACCAAGGATCTGCTCATGAATACCTTGCTGCCCACCGTCAAGGAACGCCTCGACGAAACCGGCGATGTGATGACCAACGTCGCCCGCCAATACAAGAACACCGACGACAGCAACGCCGACAAAATCATGGACCAGTATCGCCAGGCCACCGGCGACTGGAACGCGTGAGGCAACAGGCATGGACCCGCGGACCTTCATCAACACCGCCAAGCCCGAGACGCTCACCGAACTCGGCGACGCCTGGATCGGAATGGGCACCGACCTCGAAGGAATCTTCGCCCAATACCTCGACGCCGTCACCAAGGTCAACGGAACACACTGGGAAGGACGCTGCGCCGACGCAGCCCAAGCGCGCGCATCCAGCGACCAGAAAACGATGCAAACCCTCGCCGACAAGTTGGACGGCATCGGACAGCGGGCCAAGCAGGGCTACGACGAAATCAACGCACCGCTACGTCGTGCGCGGGGAGCCCTGATCGAAGCCGAGAATCGTCGCTACCTCATCGGCAGGACCCTGTCTCTCACCCACCCGGACAAGAATCCATCGGCCGAGGAAGCCCAGAAACTTCTCGATCTTCAGTCAGAACTCAACGACGCCGTCCGTTCGACGATGCAGGCCGACATCGCCGTACACAACGACCTCAACACCGCTCGCGCGGACCTACGGGCATCGTTCATTTCCGCCGCCGCCCTCGGGGCAGACCAAGCCACCAGTGACGGCAAGCAACTCGCGGACGACCCGACGAAGCTGAGTCCCGAAGCGACACAACGGCTTATCGAGTCAGGGCACCTCACACCCGAGCAACTCGCCGCACTGCAACGAGGCTACACCACCACCATCCCCGCATCGCAGATGGAATACCTGAACCAGATCAGCCGATCCCTCGACGGCAAAAACCCGGTGGAAATCCAGCAGATCATGAGCAAACTGCCACCGGACGCCCAGAAGGCATTCGCGAACTCGTTCCAGATCATCTCCAACCCCTCCGTCAACGCGGGGCCGGTGGCCGCCGAGGACAAACAACTGCCCAACGGCGGTAAGGGCGGGCTCAGCCAGGTGCCCAAATCCATGCAAGACGTGCTCACCCACCACTACAGCGTGTCGGGCAAACCCACGAACATCGGCGGACTCGGCCTGTACAAGGTGACCGAAATAATGAGCCAAGCCGACATGGGATCGATGCCCGGCAGCGAGATCAACAAAACGCTCTTGCAACGCGCCGCCGAGATCACTCCCCAGATCACGCCCCACACACAGATCACCGGCGACCAACGCCAAGGCTCAGCCGACGGACTCGCCCAGTACATGGTCAACACCGCAGGCGGTGACAAGGGGGCTGTGCACGACATCCTCAACGGCAACGGACTGGAGCCAGGAAACACCCGAGACAAGATCCTCGACCCGCTGATGCATCATCACTGGAACGACGACGGTGCCGCCGTCGGCAAAATGGTTTCCTGGATCGAAACCGACGCAACCTCCCCCGACACCGAGATCTCAAAACGTGCCGGTGAGGCAGCGCACGGGCTGGCACAGTACGTGTCCAATAATTCGTCCGGTCTCCTGCAACTCGACGGCGACCGGTCGCATTCGCTCGGTGAGGTCAATCCGCGTACAGTGCAGGGTTTATCGCACGCTCTAAGCCCCTACATCGGCAACCTGGCCGGGGTTTCCCGCGATTTCCTCAACACAAATGGGTTCGTCAACGACATCGATGATGGCGACAAGAGTGTCGCCCGCAAACACGCACAACAGATATTTGCGGTGATGAATACCGATCAGGACGCCGCGAAACATTTCAATAGTAATGCTCTACTCACGGCGCAACAGTTGCAGACCCAATGGACACAGTCGGTACTCCGAGATCCTTTGAACCCCGCCACCGAACTGGGGACACAGTCGGGGACCATTATGGGACTTGTCGACAAAGGTCTGGACCTCGAAGTCAATGCGCGGAAGGACGCCAAAATCGGAGATGCCATCCACGCGTTCGCTGATAAGGGAGCCGGGTACGACAGCCTCAAGGGAGTTGTTGGTACCGGGGTCAAGTTTGTGCCGGTCGTAAAAGACGTCTTCGGTCCCATGATTGATATGGGGAACAGCTACGCCAAGATGAATATGATCGGCATGGCCGCGTCGCCGCCGGAATCCGTCGCCCCGAATTTCGACAGCTCCCAGGATTTTGCCTCGTCTCGCCAGTTCTACCAGGTAGCGCAAGCGCTCGAGGGAGCGGACCAACATCTCGCTCATGATCCTCGCTACAACAAATTGTTCGATTCGAGCGGGCACCTACTGGACTACGACCAAGCAGTACACTCCGCTGGTGGACTCGCACAGTTCCATGGCGCGCTGGAAAACATCCTCAACACCTATCAGGGCGGGGCGTTGACGGATCATCTTCAAGACCTGTCGACAAATGTCATCAACGGCAGGACGGCCGTCAAATGAATAATCCCCGGGCAACTCAGACCGCAGCCGAGATCATACGCGTCAGCCGTATCCTCCTCGCGCCGCTGTTCGCCGTCACCCTGATTGCAGGATGTGACGGTCCACCAAAAAACACTCACACCGTGGAGGACTTCTGCAATCCGTGGCTGGACTTCTTCAAAACAGATCTGCAATTCGGAGATGTTCAACTCAATATTGAGGGTGACCCTAAAATGGCAATCTATGATGTCAAAATCGATGCTGGCTGTCGTTTTACACCCGGTCCTTCACCGCTCGGCCCCAGCTCCAATGCCACTTAGCTTGACGTGTTTTCGCAGGTCATCGGCATGATTGCGATGTAGTGCCAGCTGGTTGGTCTGTGAGACTGGTTGGTGTGGAGCGTTTTTGGGCGTGTCGGTGCCGGATCGTGTCGGTGCTGGGGTTAGCGTCGCCGACGTGGTGGATGTGGGTGCGGTGTCGTTGATCGATCAGGTGTCGTTGGGTGTGTTGACCGCTGTGGTGGACCGTGATGCGGTGGAGATGGCGATTTCCGAGCACGGCAAGGCGCCCAAGCGTCGTGGTGGGACGTTGCCGCCGCATTTGGTGATGTATTTCGTGGTCGCGTTGGCGTTGTTCGCAGGTGTGGACTACGAGGGGGTGATGCGGAAACTGGTTGGGCCGCTGCGGCTTTGGCGTTGTTGGGATCCGAAGTGGAGTTTGCCGACCTCGGGTGGGATCACCCAGGCCCGGCAGCGGCTGGGGTTCGAGCCGATGAAAACACTGTTCGAGCGGATCGCGGTGCCGGTGGCGTCGCGGCTGACCCTGGACGCGTTCTACGCGCGACGCAGGCTGGTCTCGATTGATGGCATGGTGTTCGACGTGGCCGACACCGAGGCCAACGCAACGGAATTCGGTAAACCGAGCAAGGGAGTGTTGCCACAGGCACGGGTGGTGACGTTGACCGAATGCGGCTCGCATGTGAGCCTGGGCGCGGTGATCGGGCCGGTCGTGGGCAAGGGCACCGGTGAACGCACCGCCGCGGCCGAACTGATCTGGTTACTCGAACCCGGCATGATGTTGGTGTGTGACCAGGGGTTCTACAGTTTCAAACTGTGGTGCCAGGGCGCCGACACCGACGCCGACCTGTTGTGGCGTCTCGGTGACATTATGGACCTGCCGATCGTGGACCGCCTCGGTGACGGCTCCTATGTGACACTGCTTTTCGCGCCCAAAACCCCGGCGAAAATGCGGGCCGAGCTGCTGGAGGCGGCCATAGCCGGGGAGGAGTTGGACTGGGACCGGACTCGTTTCGCCCGCGTCATCGAGTACGAGATCACCGACCGTGGCGAAGGCGGTGAGCTGATCTGCCTGCTCACCACCATCCTCGACCCGCACGAGGCACCCTCGCTGATCCTGGCCGAGGCCTATCACCAACGCTGGGAACACGAAGCCGCGAACAGGCAAATCAAGACGCAGCTCCGCGGCCCCGCCAAAACCCTGCGCTCGCAAACCCCGGACATGGTCCGCCAGGAAATATACGGATTCCTCATCGCCCACTACGCGATCTGCTCGCTGATCTGCCGGGCCGCGGTCGAGACCGGCATCGATCCCGACCGCGTGAAGTTCACCCAGACCGTCCGACTCGCCCGCGACACCATCGCAGGCCCGGACGGTTTTTCCCCCTGACCGCCAACTCGAGCTCCACACCGAACTCGCCGAACAGATCACCGCAAAACGCCACCTCAACCCCCGCCGCCACCGCTCCTACCCCCGCGTCGTCAAACGCGCCAGACACAACAGCTTCCGAGTAAAACGCAAGGCAGACAAGGGAACCCGTCACACCGGACCCGCTACCATCCGGCTGGCCAACCAAAGCTGCATCACGCCGACACAACGACGACCATCCGCAAAACCGCCGGTCACAGCTCTACAGGGGGCGAGCTAAGCGGCATTGGCCCCAGCTCCCCACTACGGGGACACGCAATGATCGCCCCCATCCGAGACGAGACCCCACCAATCGAAAGTATCGAATACCGAAATAAGAACGGAATAACATCCTTGCCTGGTTATTCCGTAGATATATGGGTTCACGATGAGCGCATTATCGGATCGAAAGATAGATATGGGGTACCGAATACGATGGGGGCAGTGAAGATTACAACCATAGTAGGCCAGCGGTTCGGGACGCTAGAGGTCACCAATGGGAACGACTCATTGGCAGTCACGGACGAGCAAATTGGGCACGCGGCCGAGCTCCTCATCCGCCTCACTCGCGAAATGGGCGCATAGCGCCTACTTGCTAGGAGGCATGGCTGACTCGACGACCCCAGCGATCTCCTGGACATGCCCACAAGCGCGCCAGTCTGTCAGTGCAGCGGTACTGTCCACCCTGACATCGATTGTTGCGTCCGGGCCCGTCATCACGACGTAGCAAGCTTCTGCTTCAGGGGATTCATAGGTAATCGCTTCGCGGCTGTTGACCTTCATTTCCGTCGCCGTGCTACCCTCACGTTTTCGGAACTCATCGAGAGTGACATTAGTGGAGGATATCGTCAGCGACCCCACTCGCAGCGAATCGCCAAGTATAGTTTGCTTGCGGTCGAAAGCACAGCTGATGAACGCATAGCCGTCGTGAACTTGATCGCTGCGTTTGCGGGTTGCCGGATCAAATCCCGCCTTGGTTATCGTGGCGTCACCAAATTCGATACATGGATCAAATTTGACTGGGCTGCGTCCATTGCTCGGCTGATCCGGTGCGGGCTTGACGGTTACGCCGATGACCGGTTTGCTTGTCGTGGCGGTGACCGGCTCCGCGGATTCTCCGCCGTTATTGCCGCTGGCGCAAGCGCCGACCAGAATGGCAGTCACGGCGACGACTGGAACAATGCATATATTTTTCATTTGGCCCCACTGTATTTTCCCAGCAGATTTCCAAGGAGTGCAGTCCTGTCTGCATTGGCCTTGTCGACTTCCGAAATCGCTTTGTCGGCACGCATATAGGCTTCCTGTAACTGCTTCGCACCTTCGATCAGCTGGTCGATTACGTCGACCCCTTCCGCCGCCTTTTTGACGAAACCATCTCGCAGTTCCAGCCCGGACGGGAACCCACCGAACCCTTTGGCGTCCTTGACAGTGTCGAGCTTCTGTCGAATGACCGTCAGGTGGGTAATCATCTGGCTATACAGCCGAACCGCCTCCCGGACGGCCTCCGGATCGAATTGGATGGCTCCGGCTCGTGCTGCTTCGTTGAATGCCGCGATCTGCGTTTGGCCGTAGTCGACGTTCATTTTAGCCATCGTTGCCCCCCAATCGAGTGTCTTGAGCGAGAGTATCAGCCTTGCAGCCGGGGAAGTTGCCGCAGAACGGACACGACATCACCCCGGCAGCATCCGAGTGGCGGGGTCGTGCGGTCAGCCCCGCTCGGCGGTCCTCGGGGCAGTCCTGGAGACGCCCCCCTGTCGAAGGGTTCCCGTTCTGTATCCCAGTCCGGTTGTTGGAAAACGGGGCGGATCCGGGAGTCGAAGAGTGCAAGGAACACCACTCGGGGCCACCCGGTCCCGGGTGGCCCGTTCTTCGTCCCGGTCTGGGTGTCGGAAACGGGCCGGTTTTCCGGAGTTCATTCATACAGGCGTCTGCCCGAGGGCGTCCGAAAAGAGGAGACCGACGATGAAGAGCCAGAACAACCCCCACCAGCCCAAGACCCAGCATCAGCGGCAGGAGATGTTGCCAGAAGTGTCGTGGCTCGATCTCGCGGAGTCGCGGTTGCGGGAGCTGGTAAGTGTTCAGGAGTGTCCGCCGCCGGAGCTGGTGCGGCTGCTGGGCGGGCCGGTCGGTGAGCTGCAGGCGGGTGCTGCGCCCGGCGCGGGCAGATCCACCCAGTCCTTGCCGTATGCAGATACGGCGTACAGCGTCGGGAACGGACCTGGCCCGGGTGGTCGGTAGACGTCGGCTGCTACAAAGCCGCCGTCTCTGGTGGGTATCCGTACATCCCGCTCGACAACGACGGAGCCCTCGCGTATCTCTTCTTCCAGCAGCTTGGCCATGTCTACTCCTGTCCATGTTCGTTGAGCATCGGTCGTCAGCCTTGCAGGCAGAGCGCAACGGCTGAAGCGATGAAAGCGCCGGTCACCACGACGGTCCGCTTGGGTTTGTTCTCGCAGGCTTCCATGTCTCCATCATCGAACGAGCGTTCAGCGCGGGGTCGCGACCGCGCTGTGGGAGTCACGCCGCGGCGAGCCCGACGCACAGTGCAGCAAGTGCGACGGTCTGCAGCGCGACGCGCCCGTTGATGACTGAGTCCCAGCGGGCCTGGAGTTGACGAGCGTCGCCCGGCACCCGGTCGGCGACTGCCGCTGCGGTCAGCGCTGTGTTCACAGGCTTGCTGATCCGGGTGTAGAGCCCTAGGAAGACGATCAGTGCGAGTGTGGCGAGCGCCCCGGCCGCGGTGCTCACCCAGTGCCCGCTCGCGGCGGCGAGCGCGGCCATTGCCACGGCGGCGATCAGGCCGCCGATGCCGATCGCCGCGAACCGGCGGTCGGCGATGCGGTGGACGTGGCCGAGCAGCTGGGTGAGGGTGCGATCATCGACCGCGGCGATGGCGGGGCGCAGGACGATCGCGCCGAAGACGTCGGTGCCGTAGATGACGGCGTTGGCGAGGATCGCGAGGCCGGCGAGGATTTCGATGAGAGTGCGCATCAATGGGTCTCCTGGTGGGTGAGCATGCGGTGGGCGAGGTCGAGCCGGGCCTGCACCTGGCTCGACCGTAGGCGTCCGCTGGCCTGGAGGGTGGCCAGGCCGTGTAGTGCCGACCAGGCGACCTCCGCCCGGGTGCCGTCGGCATCCGGGAATGCGTCGCGGATGCCCGAGAACGCATGCCGGAGCGGTTCGGGGGTGTCGTCGGCCGCGAAGGCCAACCCCGAGGGCATCGAGAACATCGCCTCATAGACCCGGGGGTGCGTGGCGGCGAAGTCGAGGTAGGCACGCATCCGCGCCATGGGCGAGGCGTCCACCGCCTCGAGCACCGCGGCGACGTCACTGAAGCCGTTGAGCGCCACCGCGTCGATGAGCGCCTGGCGGCTGGCGAAGGCCGAGTAGAGCACCGGCTGGGTGACGCCGAGCTCTCCGGCGAGGCGGCGCATCGTGACGGCGGCCCAGCCGTCGGACTCGGCGAGGTCTCGGGCGGCGCGGATGACCTGATCGCGTCTCAGGTCGAGATCTGGAGCCGGTCTAGGGGACATGACCCATAGACTAGCATGGTTATATAACGTTGTTAGACCAATCTGGAAGGACCGTTCACCATGCATCTCACCGCGCTACTGGTCGCGCTCATCGGTTGTGTCGCCGCCATCGCCATCGGCAGCCGCTTCCTCCTGACGCCTCGGCAGGCGACGCTCGCCTTCGGTGTCGCCGCAGACAATCTCCGCGCCCTGACCGAGATCAAGGGCGTCCGCGACATCACCTCCGGGGCGGTGCTGCTCGTGGTCTGGGCCGCCGCCGGCCGCACGGCGTTCGGCTGGGCGCTGATCGCCGCGGCGATCACACCAACCGCGGACGCGCTGATCGTGCTCACCAACGGCGGGAAGCTCTCTACCGCGCTGGGCATCCACGGGCTCACTGCTGGCCTGCTCGTCGCGGCAGGCATCGTTCTGGCGCTGGGGTGAGCGACGCGACCGATGACTGAACCCTGCTGCTCACCGCCGGATGAAGTATGGATAGCACCGCGACGCTTTGGCCGCTGACGCGCTGGAGCCCGGCCCAGATCAGGACATTGATGTGCTCGGGGTGGACGATGTCTGCGGACATGGTTTTCCTTTCGGTTGATGACCGGCTCGGGTGCCGGTCGGCCCAGGTGCGGTGCGACCGTTGGGGTGGCGTTGTCAGACCCCGGAGAGTCCGGGGTGGATGCAGCAGGGTTTTCGGCCCGCGCTCACCGAGCGCGCAGCGCCCTGGGGCGAGCTTGCATAGGGCCGAAAGGTCACTCGGCCTGCGGAATCCGCGACGGGCGTGGGTTGACAACATCGGGGTCCTCGACGGTCATGCTGAGGTGCCCCAGCTGCCGACCGGTCGCCCTCGTCGCACTTGCTCCGATGCCTGCCGTCAGCGTGCGCTCCGGAAGTGCCGTGTCACTGAGCCGGAACCGGCCTCGGTCAGCGAAGCACAGGACGACTTAACGCTTTTCGCGTAAGCCGGTTCGTGTAACCAACGTCATGGAACACCACAACTAGCAGGTAACGGCGAGTGTGTGGAGGGAAGGCTTTCCGCGACGCCGGGTTCGACGTGGCCTGTCCGACGCTGGCAGGTCACGGGACGACACCCGACGACCTCGAAGCGTCGGGGCGCGATGAATGGATCGGCTCGGCCGAACAAGCACTCGAACAGTTGCAAGCCAAGCATTCTCGGGTCTTCGTCGTGGGACATTCCATGGGGGCCACGTTGGCCCTGCAATTGGCCGCCACGCATCGCGACATCGCAGGGTTGATCCTGATGGCGCCTTCGGTCAAGGCCGCCAGCCACGCTAGCAGCCGCGGTTCTCGGCCGTTGGCGTCGTTGACTGCCCCAGCAGCCGATGGCGGTCATGGATCCCTCGACTCGCGACGATCCCAACCTGCGCGGTCACCCGCGCATACCTGTTCGCGCGTTGCGGGAGAATCTGCGACTGACGACAGACACACGCAGGGGTCTGGCAAGCGTGACCGTTCCAGCGCTGCTGGTGGAAGGTCGACACGATCCCCTCGTGGCACGAGGCAGCGCCCACTCCATCGCGGCGGCGATCGCCAGCTCGACGAAGTTCGTCGTCACCGCCCACCGAAGCAGCCACGGACTGCCAGTCGACTACGACAAAGACCATGTTCACAAGCTTGCCCTCGGCTTCATCGCCGAAACAACCGATTTGAAGAAGCTGGTGCGGGCGCTCGTGAGCCACGTCCAGGCGCAGCGCGACTGCGAGGCGCGGGAACACTGAAATCGTAGGCTATGTCGATGTGCTCCGAAACAGGCTAGGCGACTTTGACGCTCCAATCACCAACGTGGGCAACGACATCCAGGGTTCCTCCGAGCGCGACGATGTAATCACGAACCAAATCCATGGACGTGATCTTGCCGTGCTCGATCTGCGATACCCTGGCCTGCGAAACTCCCGTCCGCTCAGCGACCTGGGCCTGCGTCGCCCCGCACTGCTTGCGCAGTTCGGCGAGCTGGTGTCCGCGCTGCTCCGCGCGCATCTGCTCGCGGCTCTCGTCCCGCGCTGCGACGCGCTCTGGGGAATCCCATGTCGGGTCGATTTCACGAGCTCGACGCTTCGCCTCTTCCCAAAGCACACCCTTCATGACTCCTCCTTCGTTACTCGGTAGTCCTTATAGCGCTGTTCGGCGAGGGGGATCGCATCTCGGTACCAACGATTCCACTGGCCGGACTTGTCCCCGGCGACCAAGACGATCGCCTCTCGCGTTGGGTCGAAGACGAACAGCATCCTGATCTCGGAACCCGCCGGGGTTCGAGGGCGAAGCTCTTTGAGGTTGTGCAGGGCTTTGCTGGACTGGATCCGATCGACTAACGGTCTTCCCAGTTCCGGTCCACGCTCGGCCAGTTCGTCCAGTGGCCCGTCCCCAATGAATGAGACCGCTCGGTATTAGAGTCCTGTTGGCCCTGGTAGGGGCCAGAAGGGACGATTGGGATCATGGCTGGAGGACGGAAGCGGCATTCCGCGGAGGAGATCGTGCGGAAGCTGCGCCGTGCCGATGAGCTGGCCGCGGCCGGTAAGTCGGGCGAGGAGATCGCCGCAGAGCTGGAAGTGTCGGCGGCGACGTTGTACAACTGGCGCCGCTCTTACGGCGGTATGGATACCGATGCGGCGAAGGAGCTCAAGGAGCTGCGGGAGCAGAATTCCCGGCTCAAGCGGCTGCTGGCCGAGGCGGAGCTGGAAAAGGACGCCCTGCGGGAGATCAGCCGGGGAAAATTCTGAGCCCAGCGTCCAAGCGCCGTGCCGTCGACATGCTCACAGCAGTGAAGGGCGTGTCGGAACGGTTCGCGTGCAAGGTCGTTGGGCTTGCTCGTTCGACGTATCGGCGGCTGCCCCTCGCGCAGACCCCGGATGATCCGGACGCCGGTTTGCGGGCCTGGCTGCGCTCGTATGCTACGAAGAACCCGTGTCACGGGTTCCGGCGGGCGTGGGCGCGGTTGCGGTTCGACGAGGGCAGCTCGGTGAACAAGAAGAAGGTGCATCGGCTCTGGCGGGAGGAAGGGCTGCAGGTGCGTGAGCACCAGCCGCGTAAACGGGCCGGCGTTTCGTCGATGCCGCCGGTCGATGCGGATGCACCGAAGGTGGTGTGGGCGTTGGATTTTCAGTTCGATTCCACCATCGACGGCAGAGCGGTGAAGATCGCGTCGATGGTCGATGAACACACCCGTGAATCACTATTGCATCTGGTTGAACGCTCGATCACCGCCGAGCGGCTCGTCACCGAGCTCGAGAAGGTCTTCACCACTCATGGTGGGTCGCCGACGGTGTTGCGGATGGACAACGGGCCGGAAATGATTTCCCATGCGCTGCAACAGTTTTGCGCAAACCGGGTCGGGATCATCTACATCCCACCGGGCACGCCGTGGAATAACGGATTCGTCGAATCGTTCAACCGTCGGCTGCGCAAAGAATGCCTCGACCGGAACCACTGGACAAGCCTGCTCGAAGCCCGCGTCGTCATCGGCGACTACAAGGTAGACCACAACCGACGACATCGACATTCGGCGCTGGGCTATCTGACCCCGGCCGAGTACGCTGCCCGCTGCAGCCACAGCCACCACCCGGTGGCCTGCGGCATCAACTGAATACGGATCGAAAACAACCTGGCTCTAAAACCGGGTGGTTCCGTCATCGGGGACCGGTCACCAGCGCTTCCTCAATCTTGTCGGCGATCATCGGCTCGTTCTTCACCAGGTTGGGGAACCAGTCGTTGACTAGCTCAAGTAGCAGGATGCTCCCTTATGCCGGTCGGGGTTCGATGCAGCATCAGGGACATCCTGGGAATCGAACCGCCGTCCGTGCAAATCCACAGGTACAAGCACCATTCACCATGCGACTCGATCCAGTCACCGGAAAAGAAGAACCCGCAGGTCCTTGACCTGCGGGTTCCCGTGAAGTGGAGCTGCCGGGAATCGAACCCGGGTCCTCCGCCGCGTCTTCAGGGCTTCTCCGTGTGCAGTTCGCTAGGTCTCTGCTCGGATCTCCGGGTCTCGCGAACAAGCTCGGATGACGATCCCAGTCACTGTTTGATGTCCCATCCGACTCCGTGACCGAGCCGGACGGTAATTCCCTCTAGCTGATGCCAGTACCCGGGTCGAGGGACGAACCCGGACTGACAGAGACGACCTGGCTACTTAGGCAGCGAGGGCGTACTCGCGCTGATTGGAATCGGCGCTTAATTGGTTGCAACGACGCTTACGGTGGTCTCTTGCCTGCACCGACACGCTTCCCCTAAATCTACGTACGCAGTCGAAACCGTTCAGCCCCGTACGTCCCGACACCTTGCCGGCTAGTCATGTTAACACTCACCGATACCTGGTTCATCCCCTTATCTGCAGCGCCGCGCGAACGGTCAGTTCACCGCGATGAGCGCGACCGCGGCGAGGACGAGCACCATGCCGACCTGCTGCAGGCGCCCGACGCGCGCGCCGAGCAACACCATGGCCAGCAGCACGGTCGCGGCCGGGTAGAGCGAGCCGATGACGCTCACCAGCGACAGCAGCGACCCGTGGAAGGCGTACAGCAACGCCGCGTTGGCGACGGTGTCGAGCACGCCGACGTAGGCCGCCAATCGCAGCGGTTCGCCGTGCAGCGTCTGGAATTCCCCGGCCGCCAGCGCGGTCAGCCACACCACCAGGGTGGCCGCACCTCGCTGCGCGAGCAGTGGCCGCAGGCCGGCGCTCGCGTGTGTTTCGTGCAGGAAGAAGAACGCGAAACCGAAGGCCGCGCCCGATCCGACGGTGAACAACGCGCCTCGCCGCCAGCAGCGCAGCGGTCACCGCATGCCTTTGATCCGCCGCCCTAGCTCGCGGGTGACCTCGCGCTCAGCGGTGCGCTTGGCCAAATCCTGCCGCTTGTCGTAGTCCTGCTTGCCCTTGGCCAGCGCGAGTTCGACCTTCACCTTGCCGTCGGAGAAGTACATCGACAGCGGCACCAGCGTCTGATTGCCTTCGCGCGACTTGCCGACCAGCCGCTCGATCTCGCGCTTGTGCAGCAGCAACTTGCGCACGCGGCGCGGCGAATGGTTGGTCCAGGTACCGTGGCTGAACTCCGGAATGTGCAGCCCGCGCAGCCACACCTCACCGTTGTCGACCGTCGCGAAGGCGTCCACCAGCGAGGCCTTCCCCTCGCGCAGGCTCTTGACTTCGGTACCGACCAGCGCGATCCCGGCCTCGTAGGTGTCCAGGATCGTGTAGTCGTGCCGCGCCCGGCGGTTGGTCGCGATGACCTTGCGCCCCTGTTCCTTCATAACGAGAAGCTTAAAGCGACGCCGCAAGGAGATTATTCCAGGTCATCGGGCGGCGACCGGCGACGTCGAGCGCGTCAGTGGCCGGGCTGGACCACGAAGTACAGCACGAGCAGCGCGAGGAAGGCGGCCACCAGCAATAACGTGGACGTACGCGGCAGTCGGTGCCGACCGAATGGCCGGGGTGGCGGGCGGCGCAACCACATCGATTCCACGGACGGGTCGATGCCGCTGGGTCGGTAAGGCGGTGGATCTCCCGGGTCTTGCGCCGGGAGGTCGAAGGACAGCGACCCATCGTCGGTGGGGCCGTCACGGTGAGACATAACCAGCACGGTAGCGCTCGATCGGACGCCGTGGCGGGAATTACGGCACGCCGCAACGTAGTTGGAACTCAGTCGAGTCGTCGACGGAACGTTTCGCCCCATCGCCTCCGGCGAGATAGATGGGTGACGACGCTCAGGTCGACCGAGTCCGGGGTGAAATCCATGACCATGGGGCCGAGTTCGCGACAGCTCTCGAACACGCCATTGGCCAAGTCGAAAACCCAGCGCCACAGTCACTTTCGGTTGACCTGACGAGCAGATCCCGCCGCCCCGGTTGTTGCGGGGCGCACAGAATGTCACGCTCCGGCAAGCACCTCCAGCACCCCTTCGCCGTACTTGGCCAGCTTGTTCTCGCCGACCCCGGCGACCGTGCCGAGTTCGGACAGACTCGCCGGCTTACGTCCGGCGATCTCCCGCAGGGTGGCGTCGTGGAAGACGACGTAGGCGGGCACGCCCTGCTCCTTCGCGGTGGCCGCACGCCATTCGCGCAGCTTCTCGAACAAGCCGACATCCGCCGGCACCAGATCGACCGCCGCCTTCGACGATTTGGCGGAACGGGCCGCCCGCGCCGGGGTGGCACGCTCCGGCTCCCGCCGCATCATGACCTTGCGGCCCTCGAACAGCACCCCGTCGCTGGCCTCGGTGAGGGTGAGCACACCGTAGTCGCCGTGCACCGCCAACAACCCCTGGGCCAGCAATTGCCGCACCACCCCGCGCCATTCGGTGTCACGCAGATCGGTGCCCACCCCGAAGACCTTCAGTTCGTGGTGGTCGTGCTGGAGCACCTTGGGGTTCTTCTTGCCGATCAGGATGTCGACGATATGACCCGCGCCGAAGCTCTGGCCACGTTCACGTTTCAACCGCAGCACCGTCGAGAGCACCTTCTGCGCGGCGACGGTACCGTCCCAGGACTCTGGTGGCGTCAGGCAGCTATCGCAGTTGCCGCAGGCCTGACCGGGCTGCCCGAAGTAGGCCAGCAGTTGCGTCCGGCGGCACTCTACGGTCTCGCACAGCGCCAGCATCGCGTCGAGATGCAACTGCAGCTGTCTGCGATGGGCCGCGTCTCCCTCGGAAGAGTCGATCATTTTGCGTTGCTGCACAACATCGTTGAGCCCGTACACCATCCACGCGGTAGACGGCAGACCGTCGCGGCCCGCGCGACCGGTCTCCTGGTAGTAGCCCTCTACGGACTTCGGCAGATCGAGGTGCGCGACGAATCGCACATCCGGCTTGTCGATACCCATGCCGAACGCGATGGTGGCGACCACGACGAGACCGTCCTCGCGCAGGAATCGCGACTGGTTCGTGGCACGGGTGCGTGCGTCCAGTCCCGCGTGATAGGGCACCGCGGTGACGCCGTTCTCGGTGAGGAAGGCCGCGGTCTTCTCCACCGAGTTGCGCGACAGGCAGTAGACGATGCCCGCGTCCCCTGCGTGCTCGCTGGTGATGAACTCCAGCAGCTGACGATCGGGCCGGTTCTTCGGCTCGATCCGGTACTGGATATTGGGCCGGTCGAAGCTGGCCACGAAGCGCTTGGCGGCGCCGAGATCGAGGCGCTGGATGATCTCGTCGCGGGTCTTGTCGGTCGCGGTCGCGGTGAGCGCGATGCGCGGCACGTCCGGCCAGCGCTCGTGCAGCATCGACAGGCCCAGATAGTCGGGTCGGAAATCATGACCCCACTGCGAAACGCAATGCGCCTCATCGATGGCGAACAGCGCCACCTTGCCGCGGTCGAGCAGGCTCGCGGTCGATTCCAGCCGCAGGCGTTCCGGCGCGAGGTACAGCAGGTCCAGCTCACCGGCGACGAACTGCGCCTCCACCATGCGTCGCTCGTCCGGGAACTGGGTGGAGTTGAGGAACCCGGCCCGCACACCCAGCGCGCTGAGCCCGTCCACCTGGTCCTGCATCAACGCGATCAGCGGCGACACCACCACCCCGACGCCGGGACGGACCAATGCGGGCACCTGATAGCACAGTGACTTGCCGCCACCGGTCGGCATCAGCACCAGCGCGTCACCGCCGCCGACCACGTGCTCCACGATCTCGCGCTGATCACCGCGGAAGCTGTCGTAGCCGAACACCCGACGTAGGATCTGTTGCGCCGCACCGGATTCGGTGTCGGTGTCGCCGTCGGTCAGCAGCCCGTAGCGACTGCTTGCAGGTCGCTCGAAAGAGCCAGCCGCGAGAGTATCGGGGGATTCCACCCGGCCATCCTACGAGCGCCGCTGTATATGCAAACCCTTACACCGTCGCGGACCGGAGGTACCGCGGCCGGCACTCCACATGTGGATAAGAAATCCGGTCACCACCGAAACCCGGCCCCGAACGCCGGGACCCAGCGGCAACGTGTGCGCTGGGTCCCGGACGTTCGCCAAAACAAAGGCTATTCGCGGACGTAGAAACGGAGTGTGGCGTAGGCGGTGATCGCCGCAGACACCACACCGATCGGCGCGATGGTCAGCGCGACCATCGCGATGTCGTCACTGGAGATGTGCGGAAAGACATTGCTGTCGAATAGCTGACCGAGGGCCTTGTCGACCACCATGGGCCGCGCGATGAGCAGACCGAGGAGCGCCAACGCCGAGCCGATGATCGCCGCGACGACCGCCTCGAGCAGGAACGGCAGCTGCGTGTACCAGCGGGTGGCACCGACCAGCCGCATGATCCCCACCTCCTCGCGGCGGGTGAACGCGGCGATCTGCACCATGTTCGCGATCAGCATCAGCGCCGCCAGCGCCATCACCAGCGCCAGACCGAATGCTGCGTTGCGCAGCCCGTCGAAGATACCGACCAGCCGGTCGACGATCTCCTTGTCGTTGAGCACGCTCTGCACGCCGGGCCGAGTGTGGAACGCCGCGAAGATCCGCTCGTACTGATTGGCGTCGGTCATCTTCACGCGCAGCGACGCGGGCAGCCTGGTGTCCTTGATCATGTCGATCATCTGGGGCTGATCCTTGAAGGTCACCTCGGTGGCTTCCTTCATCGCCTCGTTGCTGTTGACGAACTGCACCGACACCACGCCCGAGGTTTTCTTCAGGTCGGACATCAGCGACTGACACGGCTCCTTGGAGCAATCGAGGTCGGTCGCCGACACGTCGTCGTCGAGATACAGCCGGATCTCGACCCGATCCATGAAGTAGTTCTGGGTCTTGTCGGCGATCCGCACCGCGAGCAGCCCGCCACCGAGCATGGTGAGCGACACCGCGGTGGTCAGGATCATCGCGATGGTCATCGTGACGTTGCGGCGCAGACCGGTGAGGACCTCGCTGAGCAGGAAACCTATCCGCATTACCAGCCCACCCCGTACACACCCATCGCGTCGTCGCGCACCAGGCGGCCGCGATCGAGCTCGACCACTCGCCTGCGCATCGCGTCGACGATGTGGTTGTCGTGGGTGGCCATCACCACCGTCGTACCGGTGCGGTTGATCCGCTCCAGCAGCAGCATGATGTCGCCGCTGGTGTCGGGATCGAGGTTGCCGGTCGGTTCGTCGGCAAGCAGCACCAGCGGATGGTTCACGAACGCCCTGGCGATCGCCACACGCTGCTGTTCACCACCGGACAGCTCACTGGGTAGTCGATCGGCCTTGCCGCCGAGCCCGACCATGTCGAGCACCTCGGGCACCGTCCGGTCGATGAACTGGTGCCGCTTGCCGATCACCTCCAGCGCGAACGCGACATTCTCCTGAACGGTCTTCTGCTGCAGCAGCCGGAAGTCCTGGAACACGCACCCCATGCGCTGGCGCAACTTCGGCACCCGTCGCCCTGGCAGTCGGTCGACCCGAAAGCCGGCGACCTGGATCTCCCCCGAGGTGGGCGCCTCCTCTTTGAGCAGCAGACGCATGACGGTCGACTTCCCGGAACCGGACGGTCCGATGATGAAGACGAACTCGCCCTTGTCCACATCAACGGTGAAGTTGTCCAGCGCGGGTCGCGTCGAGGTCTTGTACGACTTGGTGACGTTCCGCATGGTGATCACGGGAAGCCAGTGTAACCAGCAACCGCCGTGCACCCTGGGCTACCGCACAGTCAACGACCGGGGATCGCCGTATTCACCGCTGCCGGAACGGTGTTCAGTGTCGGATCCCATCCAGAGTCCACAGGGTGATCCGGCTTGACGAACAAGTACAGGACAAACGTGGCGACCCAGGTTGCCATCAGGATCGCCGTGGATCTACTCGGTCTCACTGATTCCCTCCCGGCGCAACGCCGCGGCTACCCGCACTCGCAGTTCACGTCCGACTTCGAATTGTTTGCCTGGCAAAGTTCGGGCAACCATTCGGATGTTCATTTGATCGACTGTCAAGTCTTCGACACCCATCACACTCGGCTCGTCGAGCAGCAGCGGCTTCAATCGTGGGTCCTCGTACGCCTTTGTACCGACCTCGTGCAGGATCTCGTTGATCCGAGTGATGTCCGCGCTGGCTGCGACCGGCACATCGATGGCCGCGCGCGCCCAATCCTTCGACAGATTCGTGACCTTCACGATCTGGCCGTTGGGCACAGTGATCACCTCACCATCCGCATTGCGCAGCGTGGTGATCCGCAGCGTGACATCCTCGACCGTACCCTCGGCCATCTCCGCGGATCCAGTCACCGCGATGCGAACTACGTCACCAAATCCGTACTGCCGCTCTGTGATTAGGAAAAATCCGGCCAAAATATCCTGCACGATCCGCTGCGCGCCGAAGCCGAACGCGGCGCCCAGCACCGCGGCGGGCGCGACGAGTCCGGTCACCGCGAAGCCGAGACGGCGCAGCACCTCGATACCAACCAGGACGTAGACAATTGTCAGCACTACCCACGTGACCACCTGCGCCAGCGCATGCCGGTGCTTGGCCGCCTCGGTGCGCACCAGCGCATCGCTGCTCTGGAAACCGGCGTCGATCTTGCGGGTGATCCGATCCCTGATGAAGGTGGCGAGCCGGCTGAACAACACCGCACCCACGATCAGCAGCACGATCTCGAGACCGGCCGAGCGCAACCAGGTGGTCAAATCGGTGGACGAGGCCAATGCCTGGGGCACGTCCAATTAGCTCGCCTGCTCTCGCATCCGCCAACGAATTCCGGACTCGATGAAACCATCGATGTCACCGTCGAGCACGGCGGACGGGTTATTCACTTCATAGTTGGTCCGAAGATCCTTGACCATCTGGTACGGATGCAGCACGTACGAGCGCATCTGATTACCCCAGGAGGCGCCCTCGTTGGTCTTCAGCGCGTCCATCTGGGCGCGCTCCTCTTGGCGCTTGCGTTCCAGCAGCTTCGCCTGTAGCACGCGCATCGCCGAAATCTTGTTCTGCAGTTGGGATTTCTCGTTCTGGCAGGTGACGACAATGCCGGTGGGGATGTGCGTCAGGCGCACCGCGGAGTCGGTGGTGTTGACGCTCTGGCCGCCGGGGCCGGACGAGCGGTACACGTCCACCCGGATCTCGGTGTCGGGGATCTCGATGTGGTCGGTGGTCTCGACCACCGGCAGCACCTCGACCTCGGCGAAGGAGGTCTGGCGGCGGCCCTGATTGTCGAACGGGCTGATTCGCACCAGCCGGTGCGTGCCCATCTCGACCGAGAGGGTGCCGTAGGCGTAGGGCGACTTCACCGCGAAGGTGGAGCTCTTGATGCCCGCCTCTTCGGCGTAGGAGGTGTCGTAGACCTCGACGGAGTATTTGTGCCGGTCGGCCCAGCGGATGTACATGCGCATCAGCATCTCGGCCCAGTCCGCAGCGTCCACGCCGCCCGCGCCGGATCGGATGTTGACCAGTGCGTCACGCTTGTCGTACTCACCCGACAGCAGCGTGCGGACCTCCATGGCCTCCACGTCACCGTGCAGCGCGGCCCGCTCGGCATCGGCGTCGGCCAGCGCGGCCACCTGGGCCTCGCCTTCCTCGCCCTCGGCCAGTTCGTACAGCACCGGCAGGTCATCGAGCCGCTGCCGCAGTTCCTCGACCCGGCGCAGTTCGCTCTGCGCGTGCGACAGTTCGCTGGTCACCTGCTGCGCGTGGTCCTGGTCGTTCCACAGGTCCGGATCGGCCGCCTGGTGTTCCAACTCATCGATACGACGGCGCAACTCCTCGATGTCGAGGACCGACTCGACCGTTTTGAGGGTGGCGTCAAGTTCGGCGAGATCAGCGGAGACGTCAGGGTGCACGATGGTCAAGCCTACTGGTCGCGGCCGAGGCGGTGAAACTACACAAGCGCGTCGCGGCGCCGAAACGGCCGAACGAGCGTTGAGCAGCAGGAACGAACAGGAGATACGCCGCGACCGATTCAGCTGGACACGGCCCGCAAGCCGCCGGGACGACGACCCGCCAGCGCATCGAGGGCGTGCGCGGTCGACTCGTCGGCGGGCAGGTAGACGATCAGTTGCTGGTTGTCGTCGGCGGACAGGTCGAGGGTCTCGTAGGCCAAACGCAGATTGCCCGCGTCGGGGTGCGCCATCCGGGTGATACCGGTGGCTGCGGCGAGGCTCGGGACCGTCTCGATGCGTCGCGTGAACTCCTCGCCCGCGATCACGATCAGCTCGTCGACGAGGGCGGCGATATGCGGATCGACTCGGAAAGGGCCCTGTTTGAGAGCGGCGACCTGTTGGTCGGCGACGTGGTCCCAATCCGGATAGACCGTGCGGGCGCGGGGATCGGCGAAGACGTACAGCACGAAATTCGCCGTCTGCCCCGCCCTCGACCCCAACCCGGTGCGCCCGGCCGGGATGACCGACCTCACCCAGCGGTTGGCGGCGGCCGACGCGTTCGTCATCGTCACCCCGGATTACAACCGCAGCTTCCCCGCCTCGCTGAAAGCGGCCATCGACTGGCACTTCACCCAGTGGGACAGCAAGACGATCGGTTTCGTAGGCTACAGCGGCGCAAGCGGCGGCCTGCTCGCGATCGAAGGACTGCGCCAAGTCTTCAACGAACTCAACGCCCACACCGTCCGCAACTACGTCTCCTTCCCCCGCTACTACCTGCTCTTCGACGCCGAAGGAAAGCTCCTCGAGCCCGAAGAGCCTGCCGCCGCTGCGCAAGCCATGCTCGACCAATTGCACTGGTGGACAAGCGCCCTCACCACCGCCCGCAAAGTCTCGGCCGCAGCCTGACCAGCGGGACCGTCAGAACCCGCCCGACCGCCTACCACACGTACCACTCCCCGCGCTCACCGAAAGACGGCTCGGCGCGGCCACGAGTGGCACATCATGGTGAGGTCGTCTGGAAGTTTGCCGCAGCCATGTGCCATTCACAGGGCTCCTCGACCGTCTCCCTGGCTGCGAGTGGCACACCGTTGTGGGGCGGCTCGATGTCCGGCGTCGCCGTGTGCCACTCGGGGGGGCCGGTCGTGGGTAGCTGGCGGCGGGACAGTGGATAGGGTTTGGGTGTGGCTGCACACTCCTCCGATCTCGAACTTGCGCTGCGGTTGGCCGATGACGCCGACGCGATCACCAGGGCGCGCTTCGGTGCGCTGGACCTGAAGGTCGATTCGAAGCCGGATCTCACGCCGGTCTCAGATGCCGATCTGGCGGTGGAGAAGGCGATCAGGCAGGTGCTCGGGCATGAGCGGCCCGCCGACTCAGTGCTCGGTGAGGAGTTCGGCGGGGCCGCGGAGTTCACGGGGCGGCAGTGGGTGATCGATCCCATCGACGGCACCAAGAACTTCGTGCGCCGGGTACCGATCTGGGCCACGCTGATCGCGCTGCTCGAGGACGGCGTACCCGTCGTCGGTGTGGTGAGCGCCCCCGCGCTGGCCCGCCGGTGGTGGGCGGCGGCCGGTTCCGGCGCATGGTCCAGTTTCCATCCCGGTGCACCGAAACCGATTTCGGTATCCGCGGTAGACGAGCTGAGTTCGGCGAGTCTCGCGTTTTCCAGCCTGTCGGGTTGGCGTGAACGCGGCCTGCGCGACGACTTCCTCGCCCTGACCGACGACGTCTGGCGCGTCCGCGGCTACGGCGACTTCCTCACCTACTGCCTGCTGGCCGAAGGCGCGGTCGACATTGCCACCGAACCCGAAGTCTCCCTGTGGGATCTGGCTGCTCTCGACATCCTCGTCCGCGAAGCCGGCGGCCGCTTCACTGCTCTTTCCGGTAAGCCGGGCCCACACGGTGGCGATGCCATCGCCACCAATGGCCTGCTCCACGACGAGGTCCTCGCCCGCTTCACCGTCTGACGACCTGACACCCGTCGGGTCAGGAAGCCGCGGTCAGCGATTTCTCCATGAGGACGACATACGCCGTGGCGTGGAACTGCGGCGGCAGCCGCGTCTCCCGGACTTCGGTGAATCCCTGTGTGGCGTAATACTTCCGCCGCGGTCAAAACATCGGGGTTGTCACGCCACACGAACCATTCGGCGCCCGCCGCTTCCTCGGCCACCACGGCAGCGGGGTATTCACCGGGCAGCCACTGACCGATGTCGGTGTCGACCATCCACTGGGCGAGGCGGTCGCGTAGTCGGGCGATATCAGCGGCATCGTTGGTGGTGGCCGCGATCATGTTGACCGGCGCGACCGGCGTTGCCGACCCGGTCCTCGCCGATACGGTCGAGCAGGACTTCATGGCCAGGCGTCCGAAGCGATGGAAGAAATGGCCCGACATCCCGCTAGGAATCCACGTTGCGAGCAAACGAGAGCGTGGCAACTGATCCGTCGCCATGCCCGATCCCCATTCGACATCTGAAACAACGCCGCAACTGAATCGGCCACCACGAATGGCGAGCCCCGGCACAACGAACGAAGCGCTCCCAGGCCGAACGCACCTCGCCCGCGCGTGCACAGTCGCGCGGCACGGACTTCGCCACCTATCGCCGAACAACCGGAGCACGATGCGTCCAGATCTACCTGGCGAACCGCAGGTCGGTGGCGCGGGTCTTCGCCATGTTCACGCGAAACGAACAGCGGGGGTTTCGCAGCGCGCGGCAGCGCCTAACCGCCGTCACCCACAGCAGCAGGTTTCTTTGCGCATGACCGAGATCGCACCTGCGGATGTCGTTGTCCGAGAACAGGATTACGGCGACCGCCTGGCCGTCGCCGGATTCGGGCCTGCTACGTGCCACCCGAAACCAGCCGCCGCGCAGTCGGCTTGTGCGCGGGCCTCGCGGCCTTCCTGAGCTGCACCGTGCATCAGATCGTCGGCGCACTCGGCGCCAACGCCATCATTCACCCTCATTGCCGGTTTCGCCATCTCGGCGCTGGCCTACGCGATCCCGATGCGCCATCTCGGCGCCGGCTCGACTACTCGACGAACGCTTTGATGCGGTTCAGCGTCTCCCGCATGCCTTCGCGATTGGTCTTCCCGCGGGCCCGGTCGGCCACCAGCCAGTACAGCCGCAGCGGCAGGACGTCGGCCAGCCGGAACGACTCGGTGACATCGGTGCCGCCCTCGACGGTCTCGAACCGATAGCCCCAGGTATTGACCGACATCCCGCCGGGACCCAGTACCGTGAAGGCGAATTCGCGGCCACTCGCAGGGCGGGCAGGGCGCGATCTTCACCGCTGCGCACGGCCCCGATTGGGCGCCGGAACCGCAGTTGCTCGGTTCGGTCGCGCTGCAGGCGAGCCAGCTGGCCACCGCCGCCGGAACTCGCGCACCGGGCAGCCACCAGAGCTATTCGCTCGTGACGTAGGCCGCCGGAATAGATGGCGGACCACCCCTGTTCCATTGGTTGCCATATCCACCAAATGGATGTCAGACTTGGATCGAGGAGGTGTTGTGCAGTTCGGAATCTTCACGGTCGGTGATGTGACAACCGATCCGACAACCGGTGGGACGCCGACCGAGCATGAGCGCATCAAGGCGATGGTGACCATCGCACGGAAGGCCGAAGATGTCGGCCTCGACGTGTTCGCCACCGGCGAGCACCACAACCCGCCGTTCGTCCCATCATCTCCGACCACCATGCTCGGCTACATTGCCGCCCAGACCGAGCGTTTGCAGCTGTCCACCTCGACGACGCTGATCACCACCAACGATCCGGTGAAGATCGCCGAGGACTTCGCCATGCTGCAGCACCTGGCCGACGGCCGGGTCGATCTGATGCTCGGACGCGGCAACACCGGACCCGTGTACCCCTGGTTCGGCAAGGACATTCGCGACGGCATCCCGTTGGCCATCGAGAACTACCATCTGCTGCACCGGCTGTGGCGCGAGGACGTGGTCGACTGGGAGGGCAAGTTCCGTACGCCGCTGCAGTCGTTCACGTCCACACCCCGTCCACTCGACGGTGTGCCGCCATTCGTATGGCACGGGTCGATCCGCAGCCCCGAGATCGCCGAGCAGGCCGCCTATTACGGTGACGGCTTCTTCGCCAACAACATCTTCTGGCCGAAGGAGCACTTCCAGCGGCTGATCGAGCTGTACCGGCGGCGCTACGAGCACTACGGACACGGCACCGCGGATCAGGCGATCGTCGGTCTCGGCGGACAGGTGTTCATGCGGAAGAACTCGCAGGATGCGGTGCGCGAGTTCCGTCCGTACTTCGACAACGCCCCCGTCTACGGCCACGGCCCCTCGCTCGAGGATTTCACCGAGCAGACGCCGCTGACCGTCGGCAGCCCGCAGGAGGTCATCGACAAGACCCTGGCCTTCCGCGAATCCTTCGGCGACTATCAGCGACAGCTGTTCCTGATGGACCACGCGGGCCTACCGTTGCAGACGGTGCTGGAGCAACTGGATCTACTCGGCGAAGAAGTGGTCCCTGTGCTGCGCAGAGAATTCGATACGCTGCGCCCCGAACATGTGCCCTCGGCACCGACACATGACACTCTCGTCGCCGCCCGCGACACGGCATTGGAGGTCGCAGAGTGACCCGCATTGCCGTCATCTCCGCCGGGCTTTCACAACCGTCGTCGACTCGACTGCTGACCGACAGGCTCGCCGCGGCGACCGACCGGGCGCTGACCGCGTCCGGCCGGGTCGCGCGGTTCGATGTCATCGAACTGCGCGACCATGCTCACGATAATTGAAATATCAATCACATGAGGAGACGCACATGTCCACCAGCACCGCCAACGCCCTGACCGCAGGCACCTGGGTCATCGACCCCGCCCACTCCACGCTCGGTTTCACCGTTCGCCACCTGATGGTGAGCAAGATCCGCGGCCGGTTCGCCGACTTCTCCGGCAAGCTGGTCATCAACGAAGACGGCACCGCACAGGCCGACGCCGAGATCCGCGTCGACTCGGTGACCACCGACAACGAGCAGCGCGACGCCCACCTGCGCACCGCCGACTTCTTCCACGGCGAGGAATTCCCGGTGGCGACCTTCAAGTCGACCGGGTTCCGGGTCAACGGTGAGGACTTCGTCGTAGACGGCGATTTCACCGTCCGCGGTGTCACCAAGCCGGTCTCCATCGATGTCGAGTTCCTCGGCGTCAACCCCGGCATGGGCCAGGGCCCGGTCGCCGGCTTCGAGGCCAAGACCGTCATCAACCGTCGCGACTTCGGCATCACCATCGACATGCCGCTGCCTGACGGCGGTGCCGTGATCGGCGACAAGATCACCCTCAACCTGGAGATCGAGGTCAGCCTGCAGGGCTGACATCCCGCCCGGAAAACCGCACTGCCGTAACGGCTTTCGATCGGCGCCGAGCCCCACCTCCGTGGCGTTCGGCGCCGAATGCCATGCGGCTGACAACACTCGGCGCGGCACTGCTCGACAGCGATTTCGACAGCGGTGTACGCCCGACGGCAGCCGACGCAACCATTGCCCGAGTTGCTTGAACTCGCATCACACCCTCGACCCACACCGAGGGCAGCGGATAGGACTGACAAGTACCTCGCGTGCGGCGCGTCGAAGGCCAATCGCATCGCCGGTGACGACAACGCAGTGGCACTCATGCGGATCGCGTCAGGTCCGCTTGCCGATCCACGCATCGGACAGCGGGCCCAGCTCACGCTGTGACATTTGTCGGCGCCTATCAGCATTCGAGCGGTAGGCGCCGACAATGCGGCATGCTCGAAGGACACTGTCCGATTCTTGCCACCATCCGCCGGACCGGTAAAACTGAAACGACTGGACGTGGCAACCATCGGTAGGCGGGTATCACTCGCACGTGGGCCGGGCAGAACGACTCGAGGCGAGAGATAGGCGGCGTGAGACGATGCGGTACCGAAAGCCGCCACGATGATGGACGACGACACCGTCCCGTTCACCAAGATCGACGGCCGCGAAGCCGAGCAGACGCGGAGACCCCGGCACCGACGCGCGGAGGAACCTCCGAAACGCCAGCGCCACGCGGCCGAGCCCCCTCCGAGCGAACGGTCGTCGGCCGAACCCACTCGACGGGCGCGTTCGGCAGCCGCGCCCACTCCACCAGCGCCTTCGGAGGCCGGGCCCACCCGACGAGAACGGTCAGCGGCCGAACCCACTCGCCGACGACGTTCGGCCGCCGAACCCCCGCGACGAGGTCGTCGCGCGGCGAATATCGCGACCCGAGTGATCGCCTGCGCCGCCGCCATCGCGGTTCTCTCCGGTACCGGATTCGCCTGGTCGGCCAAGTCCACCTTCGACCAGGGTTTCACCCGCACCAACGCCATCAGCGCCGACGCGCCCCACTCGCTGGGCGGCGACGTGAACATCCTGCTGATCGGCCTGGACACCCGCAAGGACCAGAACGGCAACGACCTACCGAAGGCAATCCTCGACCAATTGCACGCGGGTGATAGCGAAAGTGGCGGTTACAACGCGAATTCGCTTATCCTGCTGCACATTCCGGCAGACATGCAGAAGATCGTCGCGTTCTCCATCCCGCGTGACGACTATGTGGCGGTCTCCGGCATCCCCGGCTACGACCACGCCAAGATCAAGGAGTCCTACGGCCTGAAGAAGGCCGCCACCGAGACCAAGCTGATCAGCAATGGCGAAAAAGACCCGGTCACCCTGGAACGTCAGGGCCGCGAAGCGGGCCGCGCGTCCATCGTGCAGACCGTCCGCAACCTGGTCGGGGTGCCGATCGACCTCTTCGCCGAAATTTCGCTGGCCGGTTTCTATGACCTGGCGACCGCGCTCGGCGGCGTCGATGTCTGCCTCAATCACGCCGTCGACGACAGCTACTACTCGGGCGCCGTCTTCCCCGCTGGACCGCAGCATCTCAACGGCTCCGACGCTCTGGCCTTCGTCCGCCAGCGGCACGGCCTAGACAACGGCGATCTCGATCGCACCCACCGCCAGCAGGCATTCCTCACCTCGGTCGCCAAGTCGTTGAAGGACGCCGGCACACTGACCAACCTCAGCAAACTGTCGGACTTGATGGACGTCGCGCATCGCGACGTAGTGCTGTCCGACAACTGGAATCTGCTCGACTTCGCCCGCAACCTCGGCTCCGTGGGCTCGATGTCGGTGGAGTTTCGCACGCTGCCGGTGCTGAGCTACGACACCGTCGACGGACAGGCCGTCAATATCGTCGATCCGGTGGCGATCAAGAAGGAGGTGCGCAACACCTTCGGCTTCCAGGCATCCCAGCCCACCACCGCTCGGACTCCGACCAGCACGGTCGACGTCCACAACGCCGGCGGTCAGAGCGGTGAGGCCGCCAAGCTTTCCGCCGCGCTCGCCACCCGCGGCTATACGCCGGGCACCGTCGGCAACGGCACCTACGCCGACGGCTCCGCCTCCACGGTCGCCTATGGGCCCGGCGCCGACGCCGACGCCAACCAACTGGCCGAAACCCTCGGCCTCACCGCCACCGCGTCCACCGCGACCCAACCCGGCCACATCACGGTCGTGATCGGCAGCGATTTCACCATGCCCGCGGAGCTGTCCCCGACCTCCGCATCGACCCCGACCACCACCGCCCCACCGGCCGACTCCCCCGACTCCGGTCAGCCGGTCGCGACCACGATCGGCAGCACGATCCCCTGTGTGAACTAAGTCATTCACAGAGGTCGGTCCTCATCGGTGAGGAGTAGTCTGCGCAGCCGGTAAACTACGACCCGGTCCAAATAGATGGTGCGCCGCAGGGGAACGCACGGCGAAGCATAGGAGATCCATGTCGAGTCGCCGCTTGCGATCGAGTGTTGCCACGTGTGTTGTGCTGGTGACGGTTTCGGTCGTCGCCGCCTGTTCTTCTTCTGCCTCTCCCGCTGCGCCGAAGCCAGCGGCAGGGCCTGCCGAACCGGCGCCCGCCGCGATTTCCATCAACCCCGGGGCGGGTGCGAACGACGTCGATCCGCTCGGTCTGGTCGAGGTGAGCGCTGGCGACGGCATGCTGACCTCGGTGACCATGACGAACGAGCAGGGCAAGTCGGTCGAGGGCATCCTGACCCCGGACAAGACGGCCTGGAAGCCCGCCGCGCCGCTCGGCTTCGGACACACCTACACGGTGACCGCCGAGGGCCTCACGATCACCGGTCGCACCGGCCCGTCGACCGCGACGTTCTCCACGCTGACCCCGCACAATCAGACCAAGGCGTATCTGACCACCACCGCGGGCAACCCGCTGACCGACGGCGGCACGTTCGGCGTCGGCACCGTCATCGTCGCCCACTTCGACGAAGACATCCCCGACCACGCCGCCGCCGAGAAGCGCCTCGTGGTGACCACCACCCCACCGGTCGAAGGCTCGTGGTACTGGGTCGACAGTCGCAATGCGCACTGGCGTCCGCAGCATTACTACGCGCCGGGCACCAAGGTGAGCGTCGCGGCCAATATTTTCGGCGCCGAGTTCGGCAAGGGCCTGTTCGGCCAGGAGGACAGCAAGACCACCTTCACCATCGGCGCCTCCCATGTGTCGATCGCCGATGACAACACCAAACAGGTGCAGGTCTTCGAGAACGGCAACCTGATCCGCACCATGCCCACCTCGATGGGCATGGATGGCAGCGAGGTTGTCGCGGGCAAGACGATCACCTTCTGGACCCAGCCCGGCATATACACGGTGATGGACAAGGCCAACCCGGTGATCATGGACTCTTCGACCTTCGGCCTGCCGGTCAACTCCCGGCTCGGCTACAAGGAGTCCATCAACTGGGCGACAAAGATCAGCACCGACGGCATCTATCTGCACGAGCTGGCCTCCACCGTGTGGGCCCAGGGCAACACCGACACCTCGCACGGTTGCCTCAACCTCAGCCCCGCGAACGCGCAATGGTTCTTCAACTTCGCCGTGCCCGGCGATGTCGTCGAGGTGCGCAACACCCGCGGCGCCCCACTCGCCGTCTGGCAGAACGGCGACTGGGGGCTGCCGTGGGACCAGTGGCAGGCAGGCAGCGCGCTGCGGTAGTGGATCTAGCGCGCTGCGCTAGTCGCTAGTTACCTCGTTGCGGGCGTGCACATCACCTTCGATGATGCGTTCGCCCGTCTGCGGGTGGAACAGGTGCACGATGCCACCGTCCTGCACGCGCATCGTGATGGTCTCCGCGAGCCGGGCCGGAGCTCGGTTCGCGGAGCGGGCCACGAAGGTGATCGGGTCGCCGTCGAGCGCGGTCACCGACGCCTCCGAAATGCGTCCGTACACGTAGGATTCGCTGCCGAGCTCCTCGACAAGCTCGACGGTGACCGCGAAACCCATTCCGTCGCGGTCGATCTGGAGCTGCTCAGGACGCAACCCGACGGTGACGGTGTCCAGGCCCGCCGCCGCGATCTGGTCGATCGAGTCCCGGGGCAGTTCGAGCGTCGTCCCGGCGAGGTCGATACCGCCGGACACGACGCGCGCGTTGAACAGGTTCATGGCGGGTGAACCGATGAAGCCCGCGACAAAAGCATTCGCCGGGCGATCGTAGAGCTCGGTCGGCGGGCTGAACTGCTGCAAGAGACCGTCGCGCAGCACCGCTACCCGATCCCCCATGGTCATGGCCTCGACCTGATCGTGCGTGACGTAGACCGTGGTTGTGCCCAATCTGCGTTGCAGCGCGGCGATCTGGGTTCGGGTCTGCACCCGCAGCTTCGCGTCGAGATTGGACAGCGGCTCGTCCATGCAGAACACCCGCGGCTCTCGAACGATGGCGCGCCCCATGGCAACTCGCTGTCGCTGCCCGCCCGACAGCTTGGCGGGCTTGCGATCCAGGTAGTCCGTCAGATCCAGCAGCTTGGCGGCCGCGGCCACCCGCCGCTTGCGCTCCTCGAGCGGGATCTTGCGCATTTTCAGTGCGAAGCCCATGTTTTCGGCGACGGTCTTGTTCGGGTACAGCGCATAGTTCTGGAAGACCATCGCGATGTCACGGTCCTTGGAGGCGACCCCGACCATGTCCTCGCCGTCGATCGTGATCGAACCGGCATCGATGTCTTCCAGCCCGGCGAGCATGCGCAGGGCCGTTGACTTTCCGGACCCCGACGGCCCGACCAGGACGACGAACTCGCCGTCCTGGATGTCGAGGTCGAGCGAGTCGACGGCGAGAGTGTTGGCGCCCGAGTAGATGCAGGACGCGGATCGGTAGCTGACGTCGGCCATTGTGATTGTTCCTTACTTGATAGCGCCGAAGGACAGGCCGCGCACGAGCTTGTTCTGCGCGAGCCAGCCGGCCAGGATGACGGGCAGCGCGGTGAGCACCGCGGCCGCGGAGAGCCGGGCCCAGTACAGGCCCTCACCGGTGATGAATCCGACCAGGAACACCGGAATCGTCTGTGCCTGAACGGCTGTCAGGTTCACCGCGAAGAAGAATTCGTTCCAGGAGAAGATGACGCAGATCAGTGCGGTTGCGGCGATACCGGGTGAGACCAGCGGCAGGATCACCTCCCGCATCGAGGTCCACAGGCTGGCGCCGTCCATGCTGGCGGCCTCCAGGAGTTCGCCGGGTACTTCGAGGAAGAACGAGCGCATCATCCATACCGCGATCGGCAGGTTCATCGCGGTGTACAGGATGACCAGCGCCCAGATGTTGTCGAGCAAACCGATATCGCCGACAATCACATACAGCGGCACGATCGCAGCGACCACCGGCAGCATCTTGGTGCTGATGAAGAAGAACAGCGCGTCCTGCGTCTTGCGCACCGGTCGCAACGACAGTGCGAACGCGGCTGGAACACCAAGGGCCAGCACGAGGATCGTCGACATGATGGTGGCGAAGGCCGAATTCAGCAGCGCCGTCCCGATGCCGCTGTCCAGCACCGCGCGGAACTGCTCCAGCGTCGGGGTGAACAGCAGCTTCGGCGGATCGGTGTAGGCGTCGCCCTCCTGCTTGAAGGCGGTCAGCAGCATCCACAGCACGGGGAAGAAGACGCCGATCGCGATCACCCACGCCAGCACACCCCAGGCGGTGTTGCCCCAATTCCGTTGTTTACGAAGGGTTGTCACCTCTCGCGTGCTCATCACGCGGCCTCCTGTTTCCCGGAAAAGCTCTTGAAGATCAGACGCAGCGCCAACGTCGCGACGACCATCGTCGCGATCACGGTGACCACGCCCATGGCCGCGGCCTGGCCGACGTCGAAACCGAGGAACGCGCGTTGGTAGATGTAGTAGGGCAGATTCGAGCTGGCGATGCCCGGTCCGCCGGAGGTCATCATGTACACCGCGTCGAAGGTGTTGACCAGGTAGATCGCGCCGAGTACCGCGCCGAGTTCGATGAACCGCCGCAGGTGCGGCAGCGTGATTTCGCGGAACAGCGCGAATGCGCCGGCGCCGTCGACGCGGGCGGCTTCCATCACGTCGCGCGGCATCGATTGCAGCCCGGCCAGAATCAGCAGCATCATGAACGGCGTCCACTGCCAAACGAGGTCCGCCATCACGGCGGGCAGCGGATATCTACTCACCCAGTCGATGCGGTGCACCCCGAACGGCTGGAGCACGAAGTTGATCAGGCCGAAGACCGGGTCGAGCAGCGTGGTCTTCCAAATCAACGCCGCGGCAACGGGAGTCACCAGGAACGGAGTGATCAGCAGGGTGCGCACAATGCCGCGGCCGAAGAAGGCCCGGTCGAGCAGTAGCGCGAGCAGTAGACCGAGGACCACCGAGATGATCACGGTGCCAACGATCATGATCACGGTATTGAGCGCGACCTGGCGGAACTGACTGTCACGGGCCACATCCACGTAATTCTGTAGCCCATTGAAGTGCCTGGAACCGGGACGGACCAGGTTCCAGGACTGGGTCGAGTAGTACAGCGTGAACAGGAACGGTATCTGGGTGACCACGATCATGAAGATCAGCGCGGGCAGCAGTGGCCCGCGTCGGCGCCAGCCCTCCGCACGTGAGATGTGGTCGCTCTTGGCAGTGATCGTCTCGGACCGCGGCGCCGTTGGTGCCGGAGATGTTGGGGCAGTGGTTGTTCCGGACACGGTCATCGTCCTTCTTGATAGGTCTTGCCGACCACCTGGGCGTACTGCTGCGCCTGCGCGAGCGCGTCGTGGACGCTGACCCGGCCCGCGATGGCGGCGCTGATCTGCTGACTCACCCGGGTTCCGAGATCCTGGAATTCGGGAATCGTCAGGAATTGAACACCGGTGTAGGGCACCGGCTTTACGGTCGGCTTCTCGGGATCGGCCGAGGCCATCGCGGAGAGCGTGGCGGGTCCGTAGGCGGCCGATGCACTGCGGTACTCCGGTATGTCATATGTCGAGAGCCGACTGCCCGGCGGCACATGCGACCAGCCGAGGCGTTCGCCGACCATCCGGATGTACTGCTTACTCGTCATCCAGGACACGAATTTCCATGCCGCGTCGGGCTTGGCGCTCGTCGTCGGGATGCCGAGTGACCAGGTGTAGAGCCAGCCGGAGTGTTCGGTCGCCTGCACTGGGGCGGGCGCATAGCCGACCTTGCCGACAACCTTGCTCGACGCGGGATCCTCGAGCACCGACACCGCCGAGGTCGCGTCGTACCACATCGCGGTATGGCCCTGCGAGAACTGCGTGGCGCATTCACCGAAACCGCTTGTCGCCGCGCCGGGTTCGCCGTGTTGCCGCACCAGATTCACGTAGAAGTCCACAGCGCGTTCGACTTCCGGGCTGTCGAGCTGCGCGTTCCAATGCTCGTCGTACCAGCGACCGCCGAAGGTATTGATCACGGTGTCCAGCGAGGCGAGCACCTCACCCCAGCCGGGCTTGCCGCGCAGGCAGATTCCCGATCGATCCCCGCCGTCGAGCTTCGCGGCGAAATCGGCGACCTGCTCCCAGGTCGGATGCTCAGGCATGGCCAGCCCAGCCTGCTCGAACAAGTCCTTGCGGTACATCAGGAACGACGACTCGCCGTAGAACGGGACCGAGTACATATCGCCCTTGTAGGACAACGACTTCTGTAGCGACGGAATGATGTCGGCCTGGTCGTAGCCCGCCGTCTCCCGCATGCGCGGGGAAAGGTCGACCAGCCAGCCGTTTTCGGCCCACTGCGGGGTCTCGTAGTTGCTGATCATCACGACATCGAACTCGCCGCCACCGGTCGCGACCGACGCGGTGATCTTCGCGCGGGCCTCGTTCTCCGACAGGGACGTGAATTTCAGTTTGATGCCGGGGTTTTCGCGTTCGAACTCCGAAGACAATCCGATCGCGTCCTGCATCTGTGAGTTCGACACGATCGCGATGGTCACCGTGTCGCCGCCGCCCGCGGTGAACGACCCGGCACCCGCGCAGCCTGCCGCGGCGATCATGGTCGCGGCGATCAGCGCCGCGATGGCCGCCCTTCGACGTCTCCTCATCGGGTTGCCTCCTCTTTCTGTTCCAATAGCCATTGCGCACAACCGATGTCGGTGACCAGCACCTTGGCCAGTCCGCCGTTGAGTGCACCGAAGACGGCTTCGTGTTTGGGTTCGCCGCCGGAGATCAGGATCGTCGACGGGCACGAGCGGACGGCGTCCAGCGAGACCCCGACGGTGCGTTCGGGCAGGGTGCCACCGACATCGGTACCGTCGAGCTTGAAGAATCGCCCGCCGATCTCACCGACCGCACCGAGGTCGTGCAGTTCGTCGAGGAGGGCGGAATCCAGATAGCTGCCCGCGAAAAGTGTCGTCGCGGTCGACACCGTGCCTACGCCGAAGACCATCACGTCGGCCGCCGCGCCGATGGCGAGGGCCTTGCCGAGCACCGAATCCTCGGTCAGCGCGGTAACCGTCGCGGGGTCGGCATACAGCGGTGCGTGTAGACGGATCGGTTCGGCCTGCAGTTGGGTGGCGCATCGGCCGAGGGTGTATTCGACGCCGGTCTGATAGTCGATCGAGGCCATCGAGCCGTCCAACTGGACCACCGCGGCACAGCGCATCATCTTCGCACGCAGTTCTCCGGCGATCGCGACAATCTCGGGGCCCCAGGTGAAACCGAGGGTGTCGGTGTCGCGCAGCCTGCGCCCCAGTACCGCAGCGGCGGCGCGGCCGAGCGCCTGGTAACCCGAGGCCGAACCGGCGGCCATCTCGCCGAGGACGACCGCCTCGGTGAGGCCGAAGCGTCGCTCGAGGTCTCGTTCCACGCTGGTGTGCAGGGTGTCGCGCAGGGCGTCGGGGACATTGATCTCAATGCGCACCAGGCCATGAGCGCGGGCGCGGGCGATCAAGCGCCCCGCGGTCGGCCGCGAAACCCCCAGTTTGACAGCGATTTCCGCTTGAGTGGCGCCCTCCAGGTGATACAGCTCCGCCGCTCGCAATGCGAGCCGGATGTCCTCGGAGGCAATTGGCCGGGCCGATTCGGGTGTCAACGCTGATCCTCGGGTGCTGAGCTGATCTCCAGTACTGAGCAGATGCTCACTACTTGAGCTGCTGCTCATTCACGGTAACATTGGAGTGTGACGTGCACAACACTGTCTTCGTGATCGGATCGGCATCGAGCGCGCCGCGGACTGGGCGACACCATCGGTGATGATCTTGTCCCGCCGTGGGGTAGCCGTTTTCACATGGCGCGTGCCGCCGGCGCGCAGCAGAGATGGGTACGTCGACGCTGGTTGTCGATGCAGAAAAGGAATGATGATCCACGCTATGACGAAGCTCAACGCGCGAACCGTGACCGATCTGGACGTGCCGGCTCCGGGCTACGACCGCACCGGCATACGCACCGGAATAGTCCACTTCGGCGTCGGCGGATTCCATCGGGCGCACCAGGCGATGTACCTGGACCGGCTGCTCGTGCTCGGCGCGGCACGGGAGTGGGGGATCTGCGGCGTCGGCGTCATGCCCGCGGACCGCCGGATGCGCGACGTGCTGACGAAACAGGACTGCCTGTACACGCTGTGCGTCACCGAACCCGACGGCGCCTGGACCGTCCGGGTGATCGGATCCATCGTCGAATACCTGTACGCCCCAGACGATCCCGAGGCCGTGATCGAGAAGCTCGCGGGCGCGGGCACCCGCATCGTCTCGCTCACCATCACCGAGGGCGGCTACAACATCTCCGCCACCACCCGCGAATTCGACGCGACCGAGCCCGCCGTCGTCGCCGACCTCGCCCCCGGCGTCGTCCCCACGACAACATTCGGTCTCGTCACCGAGGCACTCGCCCGACGCAAGGCACGCGGCCTCGCGCCGTTCACGATCATGTCCTGCGACAATATCGAGGGCAACGGGCACGTTGCCCGCACCGCCTTCACCGCCTTCGCCCGATTGCGCGATCCGGAACTGGCGGAATGGATCTCGCGAGAAGGCGCCTTCCCGAACTCGATGGTCGACCGGATCACGCCGGTGACCACCGCGGAGATGACGGCAGAGCTGGGACGCAGGTACGGCATCGAGGACGGCTGGCCGGTGGTGACCGAGCCGTTCACGCAGTGGGTGCTGGAGGATGCGTTCAGCCTCGGCCGACCCGATTTCGACCGGGTCGGCGTCCAACTCGTCGACGACGTCGCGCCCTACGAATTGATGAAACTGCGCCTGCTGAACGCCAGTCACCAGGCGCTGTGCTACCTGGGCTATCTGTCCGGCTACCGCATGGTGCACGAGGTCGCCCAAGATCCGGTGTTCGAACGATTCCTGTTGCGCTACATGAACAATGAGGCGATGCCGACGCTGCGCCCGGTCCCCGGCATCGACCTCGGCCAGTACCGACGCACGCTCATCGAGCGGTTCTCCAATGCCGCCGTCGGGGACACCGTCGCCCGGCTGTGCGCGGAATCCTCCGACCGGATTCCCAAGTGGCTGCTGCCGGTCGTCCGCAGCCAACTGGCCAGCGGTGGCGACATAGCCTGCGCCGCAACAGTAGTGGCCGCTTGGGCTCGCTACTGCGAGGGTGTCGATGAACAGGGCGAGCCGATCGAGGTGGTGGACCCGCTGCGCGATCGCCTGATGGCACTGGCCGGCCGCCAGCACGACGATCCCACTGCCTTCCTATCCGATCGGTCGGTGTTCGGGGACCTCATCGACGAACCACGCTTCGTCGCGGCCTACCGTAGGGCGTTAGATTCGTTGCACACACGCGGCGCGCGTGCGACGGTGGTCGATCTGGTCGACGGTCCGTAGCAAAGCCGCGCTCACTCACATCACCCTCGACTGTCCGAAGGGTTGTCCGTCGCCGCAACGAGAATGTCGGTGCCCCTTGCTAACTTTCGAAGCGTTCTGATCCCACGAAAAAAGCGGGGCTATGCGATGACCACTGGGGGCACTACCTATCTCGAACTGTCCGAGGACGGCGGTTCGGCGCACAAGTTCTATGAGGTTGCCGTCGCGGGCACCCAGGTGACCATTCGCTACGGACGCATCGGCGACCAGGGGCAGACCCAGGTGAGTTCCTTTGCCACCGAGGAGAAGGCGCGGGCGGCCGCCGCGAAGAAGGTCGGCGCGAAGGTGCGCCGGGGCTACGCGCTCGCGGTCATGGGTGCGCGAACCAAGCGTCCGGTGACGCGGCGGGCGATCGTCAGCCAGCGCTCTACCGCGAAATCCGCGCCGGTACTGTGGACATTCGCCTCCGGCGCAGCGGCTTTCGGTATCTTCGTCGACGAACACCGCTGCTGGGTCGGCAATGAGCACGGCGACGTGTTCACCCTCACCTTGTCGGGCGAGGTGACCGGCCGGTTCCGCTTGCCGGACGCGGTGAAATGCATTGTCGCCGACGACTTCTGGATCTATGCCGGATGCGATGACGGCCGAGTGTACGACCTTTCGGGTAAGGTGCCGCGCGCCGCCTACGACATCGCGGCCGATGTCGACATCTACTGGCTCGATATCCACGACGGCATCCTCGGCGTCTCCGACCGCGAAGGCGGTATCACGGTGATCGATCACGAGGAGGAATCGCTCTGGACCCGGCGCAGCACCGGTAACTCCGGGTGGATGGTGCGGATCGACCGGGACGGCGTCTACCACGGACATTCCGACGGCGTCACCAAATACGGCTTGACCAGCGGAAACCATCAGTGGCATGTCCGCACCGGCGGTCCCGTGCTCTTCGGCTGGCAGGAAACCGACGCCGTCTACGCGGGTACCAGCACCCGGCAGGTGCGCATGGTGGCCAAGAACGGCCAGTCCGAGCGCTCCTACCAATGTGATGCGGCCGTATTCTCCTGTGCCACTTCGCCGGACGGACGCTATGTCTTCGCGGGTGACAACTTTTCCTCGGTCTACTGCTTCGATTCGGCCGGGCTACGCCTGTGGAAGCTGGCCACCGGCTGCGGATCCGCGTACTCCATGCAGTACCACGACGAAAAGCTCTATCTCGTCACCACCAACGGCACGTTGGCCTGCTTGGACGTCAGCGAGTCGGCCATCCGCAATGCCGAGCAGGGCGTGCTACCCCAAACGCTGTCGGTGAAGGCGCCGGAGATGTCCGCCGTAATACCGAGCAGCACAGTGGAAGTCGCCGCAGACTCCAGCTCGGGAATCGTCGTGGAGTGTGCCGACGATGGCGGCAATCTGCGGGTGCATGTGGTGTCTCCGGGCTACCAACACGGGTGGAATGTGCAGTTCCCCCGGGATATCCGCGAGGCGGGCGTTCGGTACGTGGTCGACGCGGTGGCCGAGTCGGCACGTGGTGGGTTCTATCGAGTGCGAGGCGATATCCGGCGACTGCGTTGAGGCATAAGCACCCGGTGCTTACCACGGTAGACCGCCCAGAGCCGACGGGCTGATGCCGGAGTGCGACCGATGCGGTTGGACGGCATTACGACAACGACGATTGCTTCGTCTTCGAGCTGTCGAATGGTCTGATTCGGCGAGTACGCGAATACATGGATACGCGGCGGGCCGAGGAGATGTTCGACAACACCGAAACCACGGCGGCCACATAATGCTCAGCGCTGTCGCGGCTCAGAATATGCGCAGGGCGGTCAAACGCCAGCCTTTGCCGCGGCTGTGAGCGATACGCCCGGCGAGTGCGAAATGCCGTTGCCCACGGTCGTACGCCGCACACACCTCCGCGGCGGCGGCATCGACCATCACCACATCCACGCGCGTGAGCACCGCGGTTCCGACCGTCCTTCCCGGCGCCAGATCCGCCCTGACCAGCGTCCGCACCGCGGACACCACCGACGTGTCCGCGACTGCGGCCAGTTGAGCGACCGGTCGCCGATGGTCGAACACCTCGAGCACGAGACGCAACGCTCGTTCGACGAATGACTTTGTCTCCGAGTCGACTTCGAGAACCGTCGCCCGCTCGGTCGACGATTCGCTCCGCCCTCGGCCCATCCCCACCGAATTACTCGGGACCCGAGTGTGGCAAATCCGCACGTGCGGCGGCGGTTCAGCGAATTCCATCCTGCGTCGGGATGGCCGACACGGCCGCAACGGCGGTTCGGTCCTCGGCGCACGCGACAACGCCCTCGGATACCCATCCATAAAACGACCCCCCTTACCCCTTGATCGCGACCCCCGCGACCGAATTGCGATAGCTTGCCATGGATTTCGAAAAGAGTAAAGAGGAGGTCAATAACCCAAGCGACCGTTATGGTGCGGCGATAGTCGGCGGACCCAACCCGTCGACACCCGCGATTCGCCGACATAAACCTTCAGACGGTGCCGAGTACCCCTTGGAAGGCCGCTTCCGCCGCACCGAGCAGTTTCAGATCGGCTCCGAGTGAGGACTTTTCGACCCGCACTCCACCGATCGCCCGGCTTACCATGCTGCGCCGGTGCACCTCGTCGGCGGCTCGCGCTACCACGGCGTCGGGGAGCGCGGCAAGTAGGTCGCCGAGGACGACCAGCTCCGGTCCGAGAATGTTGACCACGTTCACCAGGCCGAGGGCCAGCCAGTCGACGTACTCGCCGAGCCGATTGGCGGCGTCGGAATGTCGTTCCAGCACACGCAGTTCGGCGACGATCGCACCGCGCGGACTGGCGGCCGGCAGGCCGAGGGCCCGAGTCAGTGCGGCTTCACCGACCTCACTCTCCCAGCATCCTTCGTTGCCACAGTGGCACTTTCGGCCGCCGGGCCGCACCGTCATGTGCCCGATCTCACCGAGGTAGCCCGCCGAGCCGCGCAGCAGCGCACCCTGCGCGATCAGTCCCCCACCGACCCCGATGTCGGCCGACACGAACACCGCATCCGAGACCCCGCGACCGACACCACGCAAATGCTCTGCCAGCGCACCGAACTCGGCATCATTACCTACCACCACTGGGATTCCGAGCAGCGTGCCCATCCGTTCACCGAGCGGGACATCCACCCAGTTCAGGTTGGCCGCATCATGCACGTGGCCGTCGGACCGCCGCACCACGCCGGGTACCGATATCCCCGCGGCGGCGGGCCGCAACCCGAGATCGCCGGCGAGCAGTACCGCGGATTCCGCGACGTGGGTGAGGAGCTCACCCGCTTCGCGTTGCCGCCCATGCAGATTCCAGCGGTCGCGGCCGAGGATCTGCCCACCGAGGCCGATGAGGGCGATCCCGACGTGCTCGACCTGCACGTCCACCGCCAGCACCACCACCGCCTGCGGCTGTGGCAGTACCAGTAGCGACGGTCGGCCCGCGCCGCGCGCCAGGCGCGGCACCCGCTCCTCCACCACTCCGGTCTCGGCCAGCCCGTCCACCAGCATTTTGATGGTGGAGCGGTTGAGGCCGAGCTCCGTCGCCAGTGCGGCTCTGGTGGCCGGACCGCCCGCGTGCAACCGGCGCAGCAGGCTCGCCCGGTTGAATCGTCGCAGCTCGTCCGGGCGGGCGACTGCTGGGCTGGTCATGCCCTCAGGGATACCATCACCCGCACTCAGCCTTCCGCGGTGGCCGCGCGACGACGGGTCAGCGCGTCCACCGTCGCCGCCAGCAACAACACCAAACCGGTGACGATGGCGACGACCGCGGCGGGTTGCTTGAGCAGCCCAAGGCCATTGGCGACGACGGCGAGTACCGTGCCACCGATCACCGCGTCCGAGACCCGTCCCTTGCCGCCGAACAGCGAGGTGCCGCCGATCACCGCGGCGCCGACCGCGAACAGCAGGGTGTTGAGTCCACCCGCCTGCGGATCGACCGAGCCGACCTTCGAGGAGTAGACGATCGCGCCGATAGCCGCGCACGACGAGGACACCACGAATACGCTTGCCCGGATCTGGGTGACGTTGATTCCGGCACGACGCGCGGCCTCACGATTGCCGCCGACCGCGTAGATATGCCTGCCGTATGTCGTCCGGTTGAGCACGTAGGTTCCGACGACGAGCAGCACCAAGACGATCGGCACAACATAGGGCACGCCGCGAATCTCGATCGCGTCGTTGCGTGACCTATCGATCGTGAGCAACGCGGTAGCCACCGCCGCCAGCACCGTGAGCACCGAAACCTTGGTCACCACAAGGGGTGTCGGCTGGGTAACCAAACCACGTCGCAGCCGCAAGATGTGCCTGCCGATCGTGACTGCCACGTATCCCCCTGCCCCGATGACGAACAGCGCCCAACTGCCCACCGTCGACAGGTTTCCGTTGGCCACCCGATCGAGCACGGTCGACGAACTGATGCCGAGCACTCCGCCCTCGCCGATCAGCTGCAGAATGACGCCCTGCCAGGCCAGGAACAGGGCGAGGGTCACCACGAACGACGGCATACCGATCTTGGCGATGAGGAACCCGGTGATGCACCCGATCGCGGTGCCCACACACACCGCGAGCAACATCTCGATCCAGGGATTCCCCTGCAGCCCGGACACTGCCAGCGCGAGACCGAGCAGCGACATCGCGACGCCCGGCCAGATCCGCAACATTCCGGCGAGAACAGCGGCCAGTATGAGCATCGCGATGAAGATGACGAACACCGTCGAACCCATGCCCGCCAGCAGGTTTCCGTTCTGGACGTAATGCATGGCAAGCACTGCGCCCGCGACTCCGGACGCCGTACCCGCCGACAGATCGATCTCCCCGATCAGCAGCACGAACACGATTCCGATCGCGATGATCGTCTGCCCCGCGCCCTGCGCGAGCAGGTTCGCAATGTTGTTGAGCGAGAAGAACACATCCGACAGCACCGAGAACATGATGACCAGCGCTACCAGCCCGAGCAGCGCGGGCAATGAGCCGATATCACCTCCGCGCAGCCGAGACAGGTACTCGCGCACCGCATCCGCGGTGGACTGCGTCGTGGTGTCGATCCCGAAATCGGCGACCGCCGTCTGCGCCGGGGCAGCTGAAACATTCGTCATCTCATCGTCTTTCTTACTCACAGCACAGCGGATTCCGGTCGGGCCAGCCCGAGATCACCGGATCGGCCCGCGGTGATCAATTCGACGACCTGACTGTGGGTGACGTCCTTGGTGTGTACCTCGGCCGCCATCCGGCCGAGGTACAACACCGAAATGCGGTCGGCGACCTCGAAAACATCGGCCATGTTGTGGCTGATCAGCACCACGCCGAGACCCTGTTCGGCGAGTCGCCGGACGAGGTCGAGGACCTGCCGCGTCTGGGCGACACCCAGCGCGGCAGTCGGCTCGTCCAACAGCACCAAATTGCTGTTCCACAGCACGGATTTCGCGATCGCCACCGTCTGCCGTTGACCGCCCGACAATGCCGACACCGGGGTGCGCACCGACTTCACGGTGCGCACCGACAGCGAGGCAAGTGTCTGCCGAGCCGCTTCCTCCATGCTCGCCTCGTCGAGCAGCCACGGACGTCCGCGCTCCCGTCCGAGGAACATGTTCTGCACGATGTCGAGATTGTCGGCCAGCGCGAGATCCTGGTAGACGACTTCGATCCCGAGCTCAGCCGCGTCCTTCGGACCACGGATGTGCGCCGGTTCACCCCGGTACTTCACCGTCCCGGAATCGAAACCGTAAATCCCTGCAATGCATTTCACCAACGTCGACTTGCCGGCACCGTTGTCCCCGACAAGGGCGGTGACCTCACCGGCCGGCGCGGTGAAATCCACATCGTGTAGGACATGGACCGGCCCGAAACTCTTGTTGAGGCCGGTGATCTGAAGAAGCGGCTCACTCATTCGTCTGTTTCCTCAGGAGATGCCGAGTTCGGTGCAGGCCGCCTGCAAGTCGCCACCGCAGATATCCCGCGCCGGGACATAGCCCTCGGTAACCACACGCTTCACGTCCGCGCGGGTGATCGAGAACGGATCCAGCAGAACGGATTTGACCTCCCGCTTGCCCTTCGAATCCTGGCTCACAGCGGTGGCCAACGCATCCGCCGAAGCCTTGTCATTGTTGGCCAGCGCGACAGCAAGCTTGGCCACCGCATCGGCCTCCTGCTGAATCGGCTTGAACACGGTCATGTACTGATCGCCACGCAGAACTGCCTTCAGCCCTTCGGCCGTCGCATCCTGGCCGGTGACCGGCACCTTGCCGTTGAGCCCATTCTTCTTGAGCACGGTGATCACCGCACCCGCCAACCCGTCATTCGCCGCGACTACGCCGTCGACCTTCCCACCGTTCGTGGTCAGGATCTGCTCGAAGGTGGTGCCACCCGTCTGGTTGTTCCACCCATCGATCGGCTGACTCTGCACCAGCTTCAACGCACCCGAGTCATACAGCGGCTGAAGAACTTTCCGCTGCCCGTCATGGAACAACGTCGCGTTGTTATCGGTCGGCGCCCCCTCGATCTCGACGACCTGCCCACCTGGCTTGTTCTTCAACGCATCAGCCATCCCCTGGCCCTGCAACTGCCCGACCCGCACGTTGTCGAACGACACGTAGTAGTCGGAAGACCCGCCCAGGTTCAGCCGGTCGTAGTCGATCGTCGGAATCCCAGCCTTCTTGGCCTTCGCCGCAACCGCCCCACCAACCTCACTGTTGATCGCCGCAATGATCAACACCTTCACGTTCTTGGCGATCATCCCGTCCGCCAACGTCGTAAACTTCTGCACCTCCCCCTGCGCATTCTGCACGTCGGCATCGAAGCCCGCAGCTGCCAGCGCCTTCTCGAGCATCGGCTTGTCGAACCCCTCCCACCGAGCCGAGGTAGCAGTCTCAGGCAGGATCACGCCAATCGTGCCGTTCTTCCCGCCGCTCGCCTTCGTGCCACTCCCCCCATCATTCTTCGAGGAGTTCGCCCCACAGGCCGTGAGCGCCAACACCCCCACCAACCCCACCGCGACAGCCCCGTGCCTCATCCCGATCCGCATCGACCCATGCCCGCGTTTTCCCGACAAGAACTGGCTTTTCGTCCACATCTGGAGGAACCTTCCTGGAACAACCGACGACCCTGTCGGAGGACTCCGGCACTGCGTCGAGCTAATATGTTGTGGGCAACAACATATGCCGCAGGACGGTTCTGGAGGAAGAGAAGACGTAACAATTCGGCAACATTGGTAGCTCCAGCGGCGCGGTCACTCGTCTGGGTCCGGCGTGCCCTCAGACGACCTGTACAACAACAACTTCGGCAGGCAGATCGCAGTCGAGCACCCGAACGCCTCACCCGAACCCTCGGCGCGCGAATTGTGCGGCATTGCCGTCGTCGAATCATCTCGCACGTATCACGCGACGGCGACCGCCCCGCTCCGCGCCGAAAGCGACTGCGCGCGAGCAACTTACCTACGGCAGTTGAAAACGCCGACTTCGCGCCCGAGTTCCCCCGGCAGCCTTGTTTCGATACATGGCGGTATCGACGGCATGCATCAGCTCATCGACTTCGGTGGGCCGGTCCGGGACGACCACGGTGCCGATGCTCGCTCCCACCACGACCAGCTGCCCGGCAACCTGCATCGGGGCGTCGAGCGCTTGGCGTAGTAGGCCGGAAATCACCGCCAATTGCTCTTCACCGGAACACTTTTCGACCAGCACGATGAATTCGTCGCCGCCGATCCGCGCGACCACGCCGCCGACCGGCCCGACGGATGACTGCAGCCGCTGGGCCACATCGCGCAGCACCCGATCGCCGACGGTGTGGCCCCACACGTCGTTGACTTCCTTGAATCCGTCGAGGTCGAGATAGCAAACGCCCACTGGGGGAATGGCATTGGCGAGCCGGTCGAAGAACAGCACCCGGTTCGGCAGGCCGGTGAGGCTGTCGTGGTTGGCGTCGTACCACAGGCGATCGGCGAGCTGCTTGCGTTCGGTCACGTCGACCGCGACGCCGATCAGGAATCGAACCCGATCGCTGCTGTCGCGCACCGCCGACATCGACAGGTCGATGCTGGTGATGCTCCCGTCCGGGTGCATCACGTCGGTTTCCAGCCGGAATCGGTCGGAGCCACCGCCGAGCAGTCGTTGCAACTCCGTGTAGGCGTCTCCGATGTTCGCCGGTCCGAGCAGCTCGGCCACCGATCGACCAGGCATGGACTCCGCGCGCAGCCCGAGCATTTCGGCCATGGCCGCATTCACATCCAGCACGCGGCCGGTGACATCGACCGTACCGATACCGACCGACGCGCCCGCGAAGACCGCCTCGAACCTCGCCTCCGACAGCTGCCGCTGCGCCTCGGCTTGCTGCGCGGCCGAGAGTACCGCCACCAGCGTGGTCTCCTGCTCACCGAGCGCCGCATTCCGCAATTCCGCGGTGAAGCCCGCGGCGAACTCGGCGGCAACGGTGATGGCTCGGTCGCGGATCTGCTGGTATTCGGGCGCGTCGGTCGAGCAGATGTGGTCGACCATGTCGTGGCAGATCACTCGAATCGAACGGCCGACGGCGACCGGGTCGCGATAGTTCACCGAGACCAGCACCGCGGCGGCGTTGTGGGCGACCGCGACATCCGTCGTCCCGAGCAGCGCCGCCACGAGGACCCCGGCCAGCTCGGTGAGCAAATCCTCGATCTGGGTTCTCGTGAGGGTCGGCGCGACGACGCCATCGAGGGCGTCGGCCCACCGCACCCCCAGCTCACGCAACGCCACAGCCACTAACCCCCTGCCACTTTTATTCGGCCTCTCAGACCGCGAGACCGACGCCAGCCAGGCCGAGGGATCGGCCCGGCGCCTCGTGTAGATCGCGCTCGGACTCCGGCCGCCACGCGGGCAGCTCGACCACGCCGGGCTCGACCAGCTCCCATCCTTCGAACATAGCCGCGATACCGTCCCGAGAGCGGAAATGGATGCCAACACGACTTACGTTCGCCGCGTTGGCGCCCAGCTTGCCCGCATCCTCAGGGCGCAGCTCCGAGGTCAGATGCGAAATCGCGACATAGCCGCCAGTAGGGACGGCCGCGCGCAGTTGGGCGACCATCTCGGCGGGGCGGTCCTCGTCGGAGAGTAGATGCAGCACCGCGAAGAGCAGCACGCCGACCGGCTGGTCGAAGTCGATCACCCCGGTTTCCCGGACCCGAGCCAGCAGTTCGTCCGGCTTGCGCAGGTCCGCCTCGATCGCGGTGGCGTTATCGTTGCCCTGCAGGATCACCCGCGAATGCGCGACCGCGACCGGGTCGATGTCGACGTAGAGCACCCGGCAGGCCGGGTCCAGCTTTTGCGCGATCTCGTGGACATTGCCCGCGGTCGGAATTCCCGAGCCGATATCGAGGAACTGCCGGATGCCCTGGTCGGCCAGGAATCGGACGGCACGGCGCAGGAAGGCGCGGTTGCTCAACGCCAGCCGCGGCAGATCGGGCACCAGTTGCTTGCCCGTCTCGGCGGCCCTGCGATCGATCTCGAAGTTGTGTGAGCCACCCAGCAGGGCGTCATACATCCGCGCCGGGCTCGCCTGCTGCATATCCACGCCCTCGGGCGCCCACTCCGGCCTATTCATCGAAAACCCCTCTGCGCTCGCGATCGGACCTTCCCTGCACCAGGCCGGCCCGCCCCGTCCGGATGTGGTGTTACTGACCACCCGAAAGGTGCAGTCCGCAATAGTAGTCGGGCCTGCCAATCCTGGTGCACCGCACATGATCACGAAATAGACCGCGGACACCTTCGGCATGCACGGGGTTCCGGGCCTCGACCGACTGCCGCGACACGCGCTAATATATTCATGCATGCGCATGTGTGCAATTTCGGTTACCCTATGCTGCGGCAGCCATACGACACGGAAGGGACGTTTGAACTATGGGAGAGCAGTGCGTGTCGTCGAAGCAGTCGGTGTCGGCGGTCCCCCACACCGACCACGACCATGACGCGGATGCCGACCACGGCCATTCGCACGGTCACGACCATGGCGTCTCGACGAATTCCGACCCGCGCTGGCTGTCCATCGCATTCGGGTTGATCGTCGCATTCATGGTGGTCGAGGTGATCGTCGGCGTGCTTGCCCAGTCATTGGCGCTGATCACCGATGCCGGGCACATGCTCACCGACGCCGCATCGATCGTGCTCGCCATGATCGCGATCCGGCTGGCCCGGCGCCCGGCCGCGGGACGGTTCACCTACGGATTCAAGCGCGTCGAGATTCTGTCCGCGCAGGCCAACGGTATTACCTTGGTCTTGCTCGCGGTGTGGTTCGTCTACGAAGGCATCAGCCGGTTGATCAATCCGCCGAATGTCTCGGGAGCGCTGGTGTTGATCACGGCACTGGTCGGGATCATCGTCAACATTGCCGCCGCCTGGAGCATCAGCCGCGCCAACCGCATCAGCCTGAACGTCGAGGGCGCCTTCCAACACATCCTCAATGACCTGTACGCGTTCATCGGCACCGCCATCGCGGGTGCGGTGGTGTGGCTGACCGGCTTCGCCCGCGCCGACGCGATCGCGGCACTGGTCGTCGCGGCGCTGATGGCCAAGGCCGGGTGGTCACTGATCCGCGAATCGGGCCGGATTTTCCTCGAGGCCGCTCCCGCTCACCTCAACCCGGACGCCATCGGTGCCCGCATCGTCGCCATCCCGCAAGTCGCCGAGGTGCACGATCTGCACGTCTGGCAGATCACCTCCGGCCAGCCCTCCCTCTCGGCCCACATCCTCGTCGACGACAACGCCGACTGCCACGCGATCCGCTCGACTATCGAAATGACCCTGCACGACGAATTCGCCCTCGAACACACCACACTGCAGGTCGACCACGCCTCAGACCTCGAGCGGAACCCGGCGGATCTGCACTGCGCCGAATCCCACGGGCCGATCCATCGGTCCTGAGCAGCCGATGAGCCCGGCACAACTGCGCCGGGCTCATCTGTTCGGGTCGAACGCACCGCGGTCACAGCTCGTTCGGGCCGTCGAACTGACGATGCTGCGGGACTTCGAGAGTCCGACCGGCCGTGGTCATAGCAGCGCACCGATGATCACCGCCCGTGTCCGAATCGGATCGCGGATCCGCGCGCGAGTCATATCACCTCCCATGATCTGGTGAGCAGAGGTTAGCGCGTCGCGCCAGCCTCCGATCGGAGCCGGTTGCCCGGGCCTACCTGGGCAAGGCCACCGGATCGCCTACGTGCCATGTTGTTCCCTCGGGGGCGAGGAAGTCCAGGAAGTCGGCCGCGTCGAATGCCTCGGCGGGTGCCAGCGCACCGGCCCGGGCACCGTCGGTCGCGAGCCGACGAGCGGCTTCGACGGCGATCACGGCGGTGAGGCGATATCCGTCGGAGCCCGTCACGTAGCCGCGGGACGTGGTGCCGTCCGGCCCGGTGGCTTCGGCCATCATCAGCAAACGCCCTGCGCGACGGGTGTCCGCGTCGATCGTGTCCGGGATCGTTTCCACGACGTCCGGTGTCAACGCCGAGAACCGCGCTGCCACTTCGGATCTGATCGCACTGCGGACGCGCCTGGTGCGGACGTGGCGTGGAATGGTGACCACGCCCGGCAACGCGAAAGCCGTCACCGGCACAGCCTGCGACTCGCCTGGCGGGATGATCGGCTCCAGCCCGGGGCCGGTAGCCGACCGCCAGGTGCCGTCGACGTATTCCAATGGGCCGTGGGCGAATACCGACGCCATCGACCGGGCTGTCCCGCGCGAGGCGCTCCCCGGCAACCTGAGATCGGCGATGAGCATTTCCTCGACGTCGCCGATACCAGCGGCCGTCAGATGCGCGATGAAATCCCCTGGCCCGCCATCGTCGGCCATGGCGGGCACGATGCTGACACCGGCCCGCTCCGCGTCGTTGCCGAACACCTCCCGGATCCGCTGGATGTAGCGCTGCTCGCCCGTGGTGTCGACATAGTGACGGCCCGCGGCGATCGCCGCGCGGACGACGGGCTCGCCCCATCGGGTGAACGGACCGGCGCAATTGACGACCGCATCGCAGTCGGCAAACGCGGCGGTCAAGGCGCGTGGTTGGTCCAAACCCGCCACCCGTATCTCGGCGTCGGGCACACCCGACTCAGCGGCCGCGGCCCGCAGCCGCGCGCCATCTCGGCCGACCAGCACCGGCTCGATGCCGCGGCGACACACCTCGGCGACAGCCAACCCTCCGGTGAATCCACTCGCGCCGTGAATGGCAATCCTCATGTCGAAACACTCCCTGACTGATTCTCCTGCGCCGACGAATGTCGGCTCGTGAATCACCCTAGGAACACATCTGTGGACGATCCATGCCCCAGAATCCTGATGAGATGCCTGATCGTCCTGTGCTTCACGAGACAACAGTACGGTGGGATGGTGGACGTACTCAGCGACGCGGTCGCCGCCATGCGCACCGGACAGCCGCACTCCTCGCGAACCGAAAAGCACGCCCCATGGGGCATCCGTTTTCAACCACAGCACGGCGCGGGCTTCCACGTGGTTCTGCAGGGATCGTGCTGGCTGATTCCGGTGCACGGTGAACCGATCCAGCTGAATGTCGGCGATGTCGCCTTCCTGCCCCGCGAGCTCGGCCATGCGATCGCCGACACGCTCACCACGCCGCTGGCGGAAGCGGGCTCATCCGCCGAGCCGCCGGCGCGGGTAGGCGGCCCGAAGACCGTATTGCTGTGCGGCGCATACCGTCTCGACCAATCCAGAATCCACCCGCTGCTCGCGGAACTCCCCGAGGTCGTCCACCTCCCGGCGCGGGTCGGCCGACACCCAACGCTGCGTGGCGCCATCGATCTACTCGGCCGCGAATTGGACGCCGAGCCGTTGCCCGGGTCGCCCGGCGTACTCCCGCCGCTGCTGGAAGTGTTGCTGCTCTACATCCTCCGGGCCTGGCACGCGGAACAGTCCGAGCACGCCGCGACCGGGTGGAGCGCCGCCCTGCGCGACCCCGCCGTCACAGCAGCGCTCCACGCCATACACCACGACCCGGCGATGCCATGGACGGTGCGGTCACTCGGCACGCGAGCAGGGTTGTCGAGATCAGCTTTCGCACAACGCTTCACGACGACCGTGGGCACGCCACCACAGACCTATTTGACGTGGTGGCGCATGACGCTGGCCGCGAGGATGCTCCGCGACAGCGACGTGCCGCTGCGTGTGGTCGCCGAACGCGCGGGCTATCTCTCGGAGTACGCCTTCGCCAAAGCGTTCAAACGGGAGTTCGGGGCGGCGCCCGGCCACTATCGAAACGCAGCACGCTGAGTGAGAACCGCAGTGGCAATAAGAAAGTGCCCCGCCTGGGCGAAGCTAGCCACCGTCGGCTCGATCATCAACAAGCAGCGCACCGACTTCGACCCGCGCACCTACGGCTACAGCAAGCTCGGTGAACTGTTCGCCGCCACAACACTATTCGACCTCGAGACGCGTAGCCCGGGCGAAGGTAAGCAGCAGATGGTCTACGTGCGCGACATCCGCAACCGCCCCGCCAAATAGGTTGGGACAGACAGGTGAGCACCGATTGCCGGTGCTCACCGGGATCGGGCGGGCAGTTGAACCCATCCGGCGGCAATGCGGGTGGGTTCAGCACACGCCTAACCCGCCCGGTACTAGTCGATGGTGAAGTTCCGCCAGCGCCCTTGCAGTCCCTGACCGCGCAGGGAGACGCTGCGTCCGTCCTCGATCGGGTGCAGAGTGATGATTCCGAACCCGATCTGAATCTTGGCCGGGATTTCCGATGAACGGACGGTGTAGACGGGGATGTCGTCCACTTGCCAGGTCACCGTGCCAGCGCCGCTGTCGATGGTGATGGCATAGCGATGGAACTCGGCCTGCTTGATTCGGACGTCCGCGAGCGGCGCGTGCACGATGTGCGTGAACGCCTGGTCTTTATCGACGACGCCGGGCACGTACAGGCGTTCGTGGATGGCGTAGGCGTGCTTGTTGGTTGCGATCAGGTCGAATACCTGCGCGCTCGACATGTCGAGGATATTGAAGGCCGCGAATCCGTCTCGGTAGTCTTGGCCGCTGACGCCGATGTTCTCGGCCGCCATATCCACCGCGAAGGTACGAGGTCCTGCGGTCAGATCGAATTCCTCGACAGACACCAGCAGATGCTTCGGATTGTCCAGAATCTGTACATCCGAGTGGAATCGGGTGAACTCGTCGATGGTGACCGACACGATGCCGTCACCGACCTCGGTGATCGCGTCGGGCTCAGCGTAGCTCCAGGTTTGGGAGTCCCCGAGTGGAACCTCCAAGAACCGCCACAGGTCGTCGCGGACCGCCGGGCCCGAGAAGTCGTCGTATGTCGTCATCGGGCAGCCCCCGTTGCCAGGTACGCGTGTGTCAGGGCCGGGCCAACAGTCACTGCTCAGCAGATTTCGTTCGACGGATCGGGGTCACCACATTGTTCTTCCGTTCGGGCTTGTGGCCGAGGCCGCCGAGGATGAGGCGTTCTTCGGTCATGCGCGCACGGACCGGCGGTCCCATTGGCCACCAGTCGTCCAGTTCGACTACCCCGGGTTCGGCCATCTCCAGATCTCCGAAGAATGACGCGATCTCGTCCCGCGTGCGGTACCAGCCAGAACCCAAACCCAGTGTGGTGAAACGGTGTTGGAGCTCGATGGCCATATCGTGCGCCTCGGAATCGTCGGACGGATCCCAGAAATGCGTGATCGCGACATACGAGCCGGGCGGCAGCATATCGATGTACTGCTGCATGATCCCAGCGGGATCGAGGGCATCGTCCACGTGATGCAGGATGCCGCACAGGATCAGCGCCAGCGGACGGGTGAGATCGAGGTGCTCGGTGACATCGGGATGGGACAACAAGGTCCTGGGCTCGGTCAGGTCACCGGGGACGAAATGCGTGTAGTTATTCGTCTCGAGCAGCACCCGGCCGTGGACATTGCAGACCGGATCGTTGTCGACGTAGACAACGTTGGCTTCGGGGTTCTGTTGCTGCACAATCTCATGGGTGTTCCCCACAGTCGGCAGCCCGGCGCCGACATCGAGGAACTGGTCGATGCCGACAGTTCCCGAAAGGTATCTGGCCACCCGGTGCAACCAGCGCCGGTTCATCCGGGCCACATCGCTCTGCCGCGGCGCGACCTCGGCTACCTTCTGCACGACGTAACGGTCGACGTCGTAATTGTCTTTGCCACCAAGAGTAGCGTCATAGACGCGGGCGATGCTGGCTCGCGTAATATCCACGCCAACCGGCACCCGGACGCCGGTTTGGGGAGTGGGTTCGGACATGGAGACCTCTCTGAGCGTCGAGCGTGGCTCACTCAGCCTAGATGTCGGGGTTTTTCAAAGCAACGAGAGTCGGATCTGTTCGGCCAGTGATGATTCCATGATCGATCATCAATCGGTCGATCACTGGTGAGCGCAGTAGACGAACGAGGCTGCGGCCGTGTGGTGCAGGCGTGTCAGGGCTGGTGGTTCCGATGCAAGACCCGCCCCGGCAACCAACCCTCCAGCACGTGAGTTACTCGCCACCAGTCGATGGTCACGATCAGTGCTTCGACAGGGGTGTCGCGGAACGGTATCCTGGTGTGGAACAACGTTTTTGAGGTGGTCGTACACATAACGGTCGATCTCGAACCAGTCTTTTCCACCAAGGGCGTAGTCGTACACGCGGGCGATACTCGGGAGCTGCGGGTCTACGCCGCTGAGGTGAGTACTGCCGTCCGCTGGCGCCATGCCTGGTCCTCCTGCTCGGCTGTCGCAGTCGGCAACTTTACCCACCCGGCTGGCGACTCGCTCGGGATTGCGAGCAAGTTAGGACGTTGTCGCTCTGTAGGATCCATGCCCCTGGTGCCGCATGCTCAGCCCGCTTCGCACGCCGTGTCGTCGCTTGCGCGGTCGTTGCTGCCAGCAGCCGGTCGACCCGACCGGGCAGCCGTTGCCGGACACGTTGCCGATCCAACGCTGGCGAAGATTTTCGCGGCATCGACGGCGCAACAGGTTTGGAGAATCCGATGAACGGGCGAGTAGGATTGTCCGCCGGGCGGTGTGGGCAGCATGGCAGACTACGGTCTTACCCTAGTGGAGGCGGTTCATGACCAACGGCGAGGACAACGACGATCCGATCGAATCGCTTGTGGCCGAACGTGGCCCGACAGTTCTGCGGATCGCGCTCGGCAACAGGTTGCGTCGACTCCGAGAGGGTTGCGGCGTCACCCGCGAAGCGGCAGGTGAAGCCATACGTGGGTCGCACGCCAAAATCAGTCGCCTCGAGCTGGGGCGTACGGGCTTCAAAGAACGTGACCTCCGCGATCTGCTCACGCTCTACAGTGTCTCCGATCCGGAGCAGCGCGAGGCGTACTTCGACATGGCCCGCCGCGCGAACGACCCTGGTTGGTGGCGCAGCTACAGCGACCTGCTGCCCTCGTGGTTCGAGACCTACGTCGGCCTCGAACAAGCCGCGACGACGATACGCACCTATGAGGCCCAGTTCGTTCCCGGCCTGCTGCAAACACACGACTACGCCCGCTCGGTCGTCGTGCTCGGCAACGGCGACGAGACCGAGCGCCGGGTTGCCGTCCGCATGCGCAGGCAACAGATCCTGACCCGCGCTTCGGCCCCCACGTTGTGGGCGGTGATCGACGAGAACGCGCTACGCCGACCGGTAGGCGGGGTGCGGGTCCTCCGAGATCAGATCGAACACCTCATCAAGGTTGCCGATCTGCCCAATGTGAGTGGCCCGTCCCCAATGAATGAGACCGCTCGGTATTAGAGTCCTGTTGGCCCTGGTAGGGGCCAGAAGGGACGATTGGGATCATGGCTGGAGGACGGAAGCGGCATTCCGCGGAGGAGATCGTGCGGAAGCTGCGCCGTGCCGATGAGCTGGCCGCGGCCGGTAAGTCGGGCGAGGAGATCGCCGCAGAGCTGGAAGTGTCGGCGGCGACGTTGTACAACTGGCGCCGCTCTTACGGCGGTATGGATACCGATGCGGCGAAGGAGCTCAAGGAGCTGCGGGAGCAGAATTCCCGGCTCAAGCGGCTGCTGGCCGAGGCGGAGCTGGAAAAGGACGCCCTGCGGGAGATCAGCCGGGGAAAATTCTGAGCCCAGCGTCCAAGCGCCGTGCCGTCGACATGCTCACAGCAGTGAAGGGCGTGTCGGAACGGTTCGCGTGCAAGGTCGTTGGGCTTGCTCGTTCGACGTATCGGCGGCTGCCCCTCGCGCAGACCCCGGATGATCCGGACGCCGGTTTGCGGGCCTGGCTGCGCTCGTATGCTACGAAGAACCCGTGTCACGGGTTCCGGCGGGCGTGGGCGCGGTTGCGGTTCGACGAGGGCAGCTCGGTGAACAAGAAGAAGGTGCATCGGCTCTGGCGGGAGGAAGGGCTGCAGGTGCGTGAGCACCAGCCGCGTAAACGGGCCGGCGTTTCGTCGATGCCGCCGGTCGATGCGGATGCACCGAAGGTGGTGTGGGCGTTGGATTTTCAGTTCGATTCCACCATCGACGGCAGAGCGGTGAAGATCGCGTCGATGGTCGATGAACACACCCGTGAATCACTATTGCATCTGGTTGAACGCTCGATCACCGCCGAGCGGCTCGTCACCGAGCTCGAGAAGGTCTTCACCACTCATGGTGGGTCGCCGACGGTGTTGCGGATGGACAACGGGCCGGAAATGATTTCCCATGCGCTGCAACAGTTTTGCGCAAACCGGGTCGGGATCATCTACATCCCACCGGGCACGCCGTGGAATAACGGATTCGTCGAATCGTTCAACCGTCGGCTGCGCAAAGAATGCCTCGACCGGAACCACTGGACAAGCCTGCTCGAAGCCCGCGTCGTCATCGGCGACTACAAGGTAGACCACAACCGACGACATCGACATTCGGCGCTGGGCTATCTGACCCCGGCCGAGTACGCTGCCCGCTGCAGCCACAGCCACCACCCGGTGGCCTGCGGCATCAACTGAATACGGATCGAAAACAACCTGGCTCTAAAACCGGGTGGTTCCGTCATCGGGGACCGGTCATGAGGATCCAGGTGCTGCCGTACTCGGCAGGCGGGCACTCGGCCGCGGGTGGTCCGTTCAGTATTCTCCGCTTCGCCGAACCCGAGTTGCCCGACATCGTCTACACCGAGCAGCTCACCAGCTCGCTCTACTTCGAGAAACGCCGTGACGTAGAGCTATACATGTCCGTCATGAACAGCCTTGCCGTTCAAGCCTTGTCGCCCGGAAGGAGCGCGGAGTTCCTTGCGGCTGTCCTCGCGGACACGCGACCCGGTACGACGAACCTCGACATTCACCACTACCGCTGAAGACCGCTCGGCGGCGGCTCGAGTTCCATCGGTGGTTGCGAATGTTCCGAGGAAGGAGTGTTCGCATGCCCAAGTACGCGCCGAACAAAGATGCCGACGGCGGTGAAGAAGCGGTACTTCGAGCTGATCCGTCAAGGACTGAAGGGGGCTGCGGCGGCGTGGATTGTCGGCGTGTCTCCTGCGTTCGTGTTCACAAGCCCCAACCCCATGGATGTGGATCCGGAATCCTGATCCTGGCTAAGGTTCCCAAATCCGCTCCCAACGGGCACAGAAAAAATGGCCCGGAACAATGTGTTCCGGGCCATTGTCCCTAGTAGCGGGGACAGGATTTGAACCTGCGACCTCTGGGTTATGAGCCCAGCGAGCTACCGAGCTGCTCCACCCCGCGTCGGTACTTACAGTCTACCCGACTTTTGGAGGGCCTTTTACCAACGGCCAGGCCAGGATTCACCGGGGTAGCCGGAACGCGGTGCCGTGGCGGGCTCCGTCGCAGGTGGGCGACGTCGCGGGCAGGTGGTGAGCGGGTGTTGACCTTCCGGTTACCTGAACGTTCATGATCGCTGGGTGACGGGATTCGGGTCGGATGAGTTGATCACCATCGGAGTGCTGGCGCGGGCCAGTGGGCTCACGCCGAGTGCGCTGCGGTTCTATGACGACTGCGGGCTGTTGGTTCCGGTACGGGTCGACGGTTCGACCGGATATCGGTACTACAGCGAATCTCAGTGCGAGCGGGCGGTGATGATTCGGCGGCTCAGGGGGATCGGGGTGCCGCTCGAGGTGGTCGCGGAGGTGCTGTCCGGGGATGTCGAGCGCGCGGAACGGCTGCTCGACGAGCATGTGCTGGATCTCGAGCAGCGAGCGCGGGAGGCCGCGTTGGTCGCCGCGGCGGTCAAGGAAGCGCTCGGCGATGGGGCCGATCAGGTCGCGCTCTCGAGCGCGGCCCTAGCCGACGCTATCGACCAGGTGCGGTCCGCGGCGGCTCATAGCGCTGAAATACCGGTGCTTGCCGGTGTTTTGGTGGAGGCGAGTCCGAGTTCGCTGACATTGACGGCGACGGATCGCTATCGGCTCTCGACCCGGACGCTGGCGCCTCGACGGGGCGGCACATGGTCGCTGGTTGTCGATGCGGGCGAGCTCGGGGCGGTGAGTTCCTGGCTGCGGGGCGTGGACGAGGTCGCGGCGGCTGCGACCGATGGTGCGCTCGTTCTCGCCGCCGGGGGCACCGAGCGCCGATGTCGGGCAATCAACGAGCCGTTCCCGGACTACTGGGCTCTGCTGTCGGAGTTGGCGCCGGTGCGGACGCGGGTGGTCGTGGGGCGCGAGTTGCTACTCGGGGCGTTCGACGGCAACGAAGCGGCGACCACCTTCTCCATCGATGCGACGGGAATGACTGTGTCACAACAAGACAGCCGTCCGGTCCGACAACTGCTCGCGATCGTCACCGGATCCGACATTGATCTCGCCTTCTCCCCCGCGACCCTGGCACCCGCGATCCGCAGCGCCGTGGGCCCGGAAATCATGCTCGACATCTCCGCACCCAACCAACCCGTCGTCGTCCGATCTGCGACCGATGGTGACCTCACCACACTCGTCATGCCCACCATCAATCCGAACACCACCGAACTGGAGGAGCACAGCTGATGACCACCGCCCCAACACAATCCGCCGACGAAACAATGGAGGCGATCACGCGAGCAGTAACCCTCGGCCGTACAGGTTCTCCTGAAGATGCCCGCACAACGCTCCTCGAAATCTGGGAAACCATTGGGCCACAGGGTGATCCGTTACACCGCTGCACCTTGGCGCACTATCTGGCCGATCTACAAGAAGATGCGGCACAAGCGCTTTCATGGGACATCCGAGCGCTGGATGCCGCCGACAGCCTGACCAGCGAACGCGTCCAACAACACCACGCCGGACTGGACGTCCGCGGCTTCTACCCGTCGCTGCACCTCAACCTGGCCGACAATTACCGACAGCTGGGCTCCTTCGAAGCAGCCCAACGCGAAATAGCCTCGGCCCGAGCCCGTCTGGACGCGCTCGGCGACGACGGATACGGACAAACCATCCGCCGCGCAGTCGACGAAGTCGCCGCCGCGATCGACGCCCGAATCACCGCCCGCCGACAATCCGCCCCCAACGGCCGATAATAACCGCCGACATGCGAGACGGCCATAACGCCATCACTGATCAATCCACGTCGGGCGGCGCACCTCCCGGCATCAAGACCGGCCACAGGGCCGAGTCGGGGAGTGGCACGTGACGGAGGTGTCTACTGCGTCCCGCCGGGCGTGTCGCCACAACCGTGTACCGCTCGCCGGTGAGAGGCCGCTCGGCGCCGGGTCTGGCCGGATGCTGGAGGATGTTGGGCTGCCGGCGCGGGTGTGGGTTGGGCGGATAGGGTCGGGGTATGGCGGAGGTAGACGAGTCTCGGGGGTCTGGCACGACTATCGTGTTCGGCGGTGGTGGTCCTGTTGGTATCGCGTGGATGGCTGGGCTGCTGGGTGGGTTGCGGCGGGTTGGGATCGATTCAGGGCGGGCGGACGTGGTCATCGGTACTTCCGCCGGATCCGTGGTCGGGTCGGTGCTGTTGACCACCGGGGATTTCGAGCGGCTGGCGGTGCCGCCGTCGGTGAATCCGCCTGCTACACAGGCGGTCACGGATCCGGCTCGGATGGCGGAGGTCTTCGCCACCTTTCGGGCGCCCGGCCTGGATCCGGTGCAGGCTCGGCGCCGGGTCGGTGAGTTCGCGCTGGCGGCGCAGGCCGGGGATCCCGACGACCACATCGCACGGATACGCACCCTGATCGGCGACATCGGTTGGCCGGAGCGCGATCTCGTTGTCACCGCGGTGGATGCGGCTACCGGTGAACTGCGGCTCTGGGATCGGTTCAGTGGTGTACCGCTCGTGGACGCGATCGCCTCGAGCACCGCGGTGCCCGGAGTCACCGCGCCCATCCCCATCAACGGACGCCGCTTCATCGACGGCGGCATGCGCTCGGCGACCAACGCCGACCTCGCCACCGGCGCCGACACGGTCGTCATCATCGAACCGCTGGCACACATATTCCCGAGCGGACCTTTCTACGGCGCACTCGAAACCGCCACGGTCATCGCGATCGCCCCAGACGCGGCGTCGATCGCGGCCATCGGGCAGGACCTCTCTGACCGCAACGCGCGCAAGCCCGCTTATGACGCAGGCGCCCGCCAAGCCGCCGACGCCGCGGTCACCCTCGGGGCAGCCCGGAAGCTGCACGATTCATAACGCGATGTGAATCCGGACAGAATCAGCCGGTGACCGACAGGTCACGTTGGCGCACAGCTGATTTCGGAGTCGGCTCCAGGGTCTTGTGCAGGCTGGTGCGCATTGTGGTCGCAGAGTCGAGCAGATAGTTCTGCCGCACCTTCCACGGGTGCCGGTCGCCCTGACGGGGGAAGTCCGCGATCGAGCGCTGCACGTATCCGGAGGCCAGATCCAGCAGCGGCCGCTCGTCGAGTTTCCCGTCCGGCTTCGGCACCACCGCGGCGTAGCCGTTGCGGTCCAGGTGGTTGAGCACCCGGCAGACCAGGCGTGAGGTCAGGTCGGCGCGCAGGGTCCAGGAGGCGTTGGTGTAGCCGATGCAGACCGCGAAATTCGGGACGCCGGTAAGCATGGCGCCCTGCCAGACGAATTGATCGGACAGGTTCACCGGCTGCCCGTCGACCTGGGGAGCGATGCCGCCGAAGGCAAGCAGCTGCAGGCCCGTCGCGGTAACGACGATGTCCGCCGCCAGGATTCGTCCGGACTTCAACCGGATCCCTTCGGGCACAAAGGTTTCGATGTGATCGGTGACCACCTCCGCCTTGCCCTTCTTCATCGCCTTGAAGAGATCGGCGTCGGGGACCGCGCACAGTCGCTGGTCCCACGGGTTGTAGGACGGCGTGAAATGCTCGGCGACGGCCTGCTGGTCTTTGAGGATTCGGGTCGTCAGGCCGGTGAGCAGCTTGCGGGCGGACTCTGGACGGCGACGGCAGTACTGATAGAAGCCGATGCCGAACAGGATGTTCTTGGTTCGAATCACCCGGTGCGCCAATTTCGGTGGCAGCAGCTCGCGGATCTTATCGGCCTGTTTGTCCCGGCCGGGGACGGCGCTGATCCAGGTAGGTGAGCGCTGCAGCATCGTCACCAGTTCGGCCTGATCGGCCATCGCGGGCACCAGGGTGACCGCCGTGGCACCGCTGCCGATGACGACGACACGCCTGCCCGTGTAATCGAGGTCTTCGGGCCAGAACTGCGGGTGCACGACCTGGCCGGAGAACGAATCGATGCCGGGGAATTCGGGGGCATGGCCGTGGTCGTAGTTGTAGTAGCCGGCGCAGGAATAAAGGAAATTGCAGGTCAGCGTGTGCAGCGCGGGCTCACCCGCCGCGTCGAGCCGCTCGAGGGTCAGCGTCCAGCGCGCCGACTCGGTGGACCAGTCCGCCGCGACTACTTTGGTCCCGTAGCGGATGTGCCGGTCGATGCCGAACTCTGTGGCGGTTTGCTGGACGTACCGCAGGATCGACGGCCCGTCGGCGATCGACTTGGCGTCGCGCCACGGCTTGAATGGATAGCCGAGGGTGAACATGTCCGAGTCCGAGCGAATGCCCGGGTAACGGAACAGGTCCCAGGTGCCGCCCAGCGCGTCGCGCGCTTCGAACACCGCGTAGGTCTTGCCGGAACACTCGGTCTGCAGCCGATAGGCGGCGCCGATGCCGGACAGGCCGGCACCCACGATCACGACGTCGAGGTGTTCCGGAGCTGCGACGGTCTCGGTCATGGTTCCAGTGTGGGAGGGTTTCGAGACGCCTTCTTGACTTTGCACGACAAGTATTTGATTCTGAGCGACATGTCGGTGATTCGGTCCGCGGGGTTGCGCGGGTTTCGCGCGACGGTGGCGGAGCTGGGCGGCAACGCCGAGGAGTTCGCCACCGAGTGTGGACTGCCGATCGCCGCGCTCGACACCGACGACCTGTTGGTCCCCGATCAGGCGCTCGCCGCGGTCCTGGAACTCGCCGCGCACCGGCTCGACTGCCCCGACCTGGGCCTACTCATCTCTCAGCGGCAAGACCTCGATATGCTCGGCCCACTCGCACTGGCCATCCGGAACTCACCGACGCTGGCCGATGTGCTCGAGTGCTCGTCGCGCTACCTGTTCCTGCATGCCCGCGCGCTGAGTCTGACGCTGGAGCCGGACCCGTACGGCGATCGTGGCGTGATCGCCCTTCGCTACGGCATGCAACCCGACTCGCCGATCCCCATCCAGGGCACGGACCTGGGCCTGGCCTTCGTGCACCGCACGATCCAACGCTTGGTCGATGACCGCTACGGCCTGCGCTCGGTCGAACTCCCCTACCGGCCGGTGGCGCCGATAGCGACCTATGAGGAACTGTTCGGAGCGCCGGTGCGCATCGATCGTCCCGCGCCCGCGGCGCTGCGGGTGCCGAGCAGTCTGGTGACGCGCCCACTGAGCTTGATTTTTAACCTCCGGGTCACTGCCCGCCGACCGTCCGGGTCGGTGTTGGAGCGGTTCGATCATCGAAACGTGTTGCTGCCGTGTTGATTTAGGGACGAATTTCGGCGTGTCGCCGTGACATGGAGCGGCCACCGCATCATCATCGTCGGGTTCCCGCTAAAGAGCCTGATGAGAAGTTGTGGTGGCCGTGCCTGTCAGTGTGCCCGAAGTATTTCGTCCGGTCGAGTCGGCGCGCCCGTCGGGACCGGAATCGCTTGCCGCGTTCCGCAATTCGTTCTATGAAAGCCTGACCGCGCGCGCCGACGCGCTGTTCGAACTCACCGACGCGGTGCTGTGCGACGACGGACCGGTCACCACGCTGGTCGGACTGTGTCTGACCGGGGAATATCGACGCGGCCACGGCGCCCTCTACGACGGTCTGAACGCCGGAAGTATCGACATCGCCCGGCTCCGGCGCGCGATCACCGCCACGACCACGGTCGGGCGAGACGACGAAGGTGCGATCATGCTGGCCGTCGATGCCAGTCCGTGGCTGCGTCCCGACGCGGCGACCAGCCCCGATCGATCGTTCTGCCATGTCTATGGCCGTGGCAGGGGGCAAGCGCAGATGATCCCGGGCTGGCTGTTCTCCTACGTCGCCGCGCTGGAGCCCGGCCGGACCTCTTGGACCACGATCCTCGACGCGATACGGCTGCACCCCGACGACGACGCGACCGAGGTCACCGCCGCCCAGATCCGGGAAGTCGTGCAACGCCTGCAAGCCGCCGACCTCCATGTTCCCGGCGACCCGCACATCAAGATCGTGTTCGATGCGGGCTACGACATCACATGCCTGGCATACGAGCTCGCGGATCTGCCCGTGGTCCTGATCGGGCGAATACGCTCCGACCGCGTCCTGGCCTTCCCCGCCGAACCCCGTGCGGGCAAGAGGGGCCGTCCCGCCAAGCACGGCCCCGACTTCGCGTTGTCCGACACCGGGACCCATCCCGAGCCCGCTGTCGTCACCACCACCGACACCGACCGCTACGGCGCCGTGCGTGCGACGGCATGGAACCGTCTGCACCCCAAACTCGCCCGCCGAGGATCCTGGGCCTACCACGACGGGGAACTGCCGATCATCGAGGGCGTCGTCATCGGGCTTCGGGTGGACCGGCTACCCGGCGACCGCAACCCGAAACCACTGTGGCTATGGTGTTCGCAACCCGACATCGCCGACCCCGCCATTATCGACCGAATCTGGCGAACCTTCCTGCGGCGCTTCGACATCGAGCACACCTTCCGGTTCCTGAAACAGACCCTCGGGTGGACCAAGCCGCGTATCCGCGACTCCGCCGCCGCCGACCGCTGGACCTGGCTCATCATCGCCGCACACACCCAACTCCGCCTCGCCCGAGGACTCACCGAAGACCTCCGCCACCCCTGGGAGAGAAAACCAACCAGCCCCAGCCGCCTCACCCCAGCCCGCGTCCGCAGGGGATTTCGCCACCTCCGCCCGACAACCGCTCTTCCGGCCCGCGCGCCGAAACCCTCACGGCCGGGTCCCGGACGCCCGCCCGGCGCAAAAAACATCCGACGCGCACCACACCAGGCGGTCGGTAAGACCACCACGGCTGCCAGTTAGAGGTTAAAAATCAAGCTGAGCGGCGGCGACGAAAACCTGCACCGCTTGGCCATGGCATTCCTGGCCGAACAGTCCGGTGGCGCAAACGCATCCATCGTCCCGAAGGTTCGAACTGCGGTCCAGCAGTTGCTTGGTACCACTCCCCCCGAGATCGGTGCTGTCGCACGACTTTTGACCGCCCACCCGCGCACCCTGCAACGCCGCCTCGCCGCGGAGGGCACCTCCTTCGCGGCAATCCTCGACGACGTGCGCCGGGACGTCGCCCGTCGCTACCTGGCCACCACCGACATGCCGATGAGCCAGGTGGCCTCCCTCATCGGCCTCTCCGAACAGTCGACCTTCACCCGATGCTGCCGACGATGGTGGGGCACAACACCAACCGCGATCCGCCGCGACGGAACCCATGGCCGCCCGTAACCCCGTGCCGACCTGGCAGCTGTGTCGACCGGATCAGCAATGAACCGGCGGGTATCGGACGGGGGTGCGAGCATGGATCGCATGCCGATTCCGACCAGTTCGATTGCCCATGTCCGACTGACTGTTTGCGATATCGACCGATCTCGGGCCTTCTACGAGACGGTCTTCGGATGGCCGGTGGCGCTCGAGGTGCCCGCGGAGGCCGATGCGGAAACGCAGGCGAAGTTCGGGTTTCTGTTCGGCGGCGTGATCTACCGAATGGGGCAGGGACTCATCGGGTTGCGGCCGGTAGGTACCGACAGGTTCGACGAAGATCGGGTCGGGCTGGACCATCTCGCGTTCCCGGTCGTTTCCCTGGCCCAACTCGAAGCCGCGGCAGCGCATCTCGACGCGTGCGGCGTCGAGCATGGAGAGATCAAGGACATCGGGTACAGCTACATCCTCGAGTTCCGGGATCCCGACAACATCGCGCTGGAGTTGATCGCGCGGAAGTAGGTGGTTACTTCTCGACGGTCAGCACGGCCTTACCTCGTAGCTGCCGATCGGCCAGCGCTTCGAATGCCTCGGCGGTGTCGTCCAGTCGAGAGTCAGGCCGATGCGGGGTGTGAGCGGCTGTCGGCAGGCCTCATCTTAAAGGCCCGCACGAAAGAGGGTGCCCTAGTGACCGTGAAACTCGGCGACACCATCCGTGAACTGATCGACGGGCCGCATGCCGCGGTCCTGGCCACACCGAATGCCGATGGTCGCCCGCAATCGTCGGTGATCTTCGTGAAATACGAGGACGACGACGTGGTTTTCAGCACCATCAAGGGACGGCTGAAGACCCGCAATATGTTCCGCGATCCGCGGGTCAGCCTGCTAGTGCTGAGCCGGACGAACGGCCGCTACGCGGAGGTCCGTGGGCGGGTGGAGATTGACGCCGCAGCCCGAGGCCGAGCGGCTCATCGTGCGGATCACGCCGGAGAAGGTGTACGTCTTCCCGCCTGCCTGAACCCCGTCGCACCGGACCGGTCCTCGAGCATCGATCCACGGCGCCCTGGCACGTCCGGTGCCTTGCCTTGTGCCGCACCGAATTACGCGGACGATCGGACCGATCGTCCGCGAACGTCGGCCCGGTGCGGGTTTCGGTATCGTCGGGGTGTGCCCGGCCTTCGACGAGCTGGTTTGGTGTTCGGCGCGCTGCTCGCCCTGATCGTCGTCCTCGGCGTGGCGGGTCTGCCGGTGTACGTCCATCCACAAACGGATCCGCTGCGGAAGGCGGATGCGATCGTCGTGCTGGGCGGAACCGCCTACGAGCGCTTCGACCTCGGGCTGGATCTGGCCGAGCGCAGCTACGCGCCGCAACTGCTGATCTCGCGGTCGACGGGTGCCGACGACAGCGCGATGGACAAATACTGCGCGGGCCGATTCGACTTCGAGGTCAGCTGTTTCGTGCCGGACCCGTGGACGACTGACGGTGAAGCACGCGAAATACGCCGCCGGGCACAGCTGTTCGGCTGGCATCACATCATCGTGGTGACCTACACCCCGCACGTGTCGCGGGCCAGGTACATCGTGAGCAAATGCTTCGACGGTGAGTTGACCATGGTGGCCAGCCCCAGCGATTCCGGCCTGAAGTTCTGGACGTGGATGTATATCCGTCAGTCCGCGGGTTACGTACGCGCATTCTTCAGCCGAGGCTGCTGAACCGCGCGGACCCACACGACGGCGTCGACATCGACTGCCGGGTGCACGGCGTCGACAACCTCTTCATCGCGGGCAGCTCGGTGTTCCCGACTAACGGCCACGCCAATCCCACCCTGACGATCGTCGCGCTGGCGGTCCGGCTTGCTGATACTTTGCGGACATTGACATAGTCTGCGCCTCATGGACGAGACGACCAGCGAGCCAGGCATCGGTCCGCACCCGCATGAGCCGCACAGCGACGGCCTGTGGTCGCGGCTGAACTGGCTACGTGCGGGCGTGCTCGGCGCCAACGACGGCATCGTGTCGACCGCGGGTCTGGTAGTCGGCGTCGCCGCGGCGACCACCAATACGTCGGCTATTTTCACGGCGGGCATCGCGGGGTTGAGCGCGGGCGCGATCTCGATGGCGGTCGGTGAATACGTGTCGGTCAGCACCCAGCGGGATTCCGAGCGGGCGCTGCTGGCCAAGGAACGCGGGGAACTCCGGGAGGAACCGGAATTCGAGCTCGCGGAATTGGCCGACATCTACCAGGCCAAGGGGCTGTCGGCGGCCACCGCGCGCCAGGTCGCAAAGGAATTGACCGCGCATGACGCCTTCACCGCGCACGCCGAGGCCGAGTTGGGACTCAACCCGCACGAGTTGACCAATCCGTGGCAGGCCGCCATCTCCTCGGCGGTGTCCTTCACCCTCGGCGCACTGCTGCCGCTGCTGGCCATCATGTTGCCGCCGACAACGGCTCGCATCCCGGTGACCTTCGCCGCGGTGTTGGTGGCGTTGGCGCTGACCGGCTCGGTCAGCGCGAGGCTCGGCGGCAGCCATCGTGGCCGAGCGGTGCTTCGGGTCGTTATCGGCGGCGCACTCGCCATGGCGGTCACCTATGGCATCGGCCAGCTCGCCGGGGTAGCCGGGGGCTGATCGGACGCCGAGCCGGCCGGAAACGCGGTGGTGGCCGAGGGGCGCGATTTGGCGGTTATTTCGTTGTCGCCGTTGTGCGGCGCGATGTTTCGACCGGGGTGTCATCGGACGGTTTGCCCATGAAACGCTTCCAGCTCCAGACCGGCTTCCCGCTCGGCTGCGGGGTAGCGGGGCGCGAGGCGGGCGGTGGAGCGACGGGTGGTGACCCGGCGGGTGGGGTGTTACGACGCGCCGCCGCTATCTCCTTGCGTGAATGCCGCAGCTCGCGCCGTGCGGCGCGGCCCCGACGAGATACGCGCCAGATGCCGGTCAACAGCAGACCGAGTCCGAGCATCGCGATGGCGCCGATGGCCGCTCCGTATAGGAATAGCTGCCCGGCACTGGCGGTGAAGTGGTATTCGAAAACGGCGTAATCACTTGTAGACGTATGTATTTCGCCCGTATTGGCCGCTACCCCGGCAACGCCGATGATTACTGCGGCGATCAGGACGACGAGTCCGATAAGTACGATCATGACAATCCCGTTGCGCTGGTTGGTGTTACAACCCCGTTATGCCCGGTAGTTCATGAATCAAACATCGATCGAAACCGTTTGAACCCGGTCGATCCGGATATCGCCACCTCATGACCTACACCTTCAACATGACCGACTGCTCCGACGAGTCCGCCGTCGTCGCCGAGCAAGCGCTGCGCGGCCTCGGTGGCGTGGATTCGAATGCCGCGACCACCGCCCAGTCTGCGTCGGCGCACCGCCGAAGACCGCCAGCCGCGCCGTAAAGCACCCGGGACGAAAAGGCGGTCGTGGCCGCGCGTGTACCTTGATGCGCGTCGCGCGGGTGGCGAGACATACTGGCGGACAATGCGGATGGGGACCGGATGCTGGAAATCTTCGATGCCGAGTTCGCGGCGGATCCGTGGCCGGTGCTGGACCGGTTGCGCCGTGACGGCGGTGTGCATCGGGTGCGCACTCCGGACGGTCCGCCCGCGTGGTTGGTGTCCAAATACGACGATGTGCGCGCCGGACTGCTGGATGACCGGTTGGAGACCGATATTCGCAAGGCCGGGCCGCACGACTACCGCGGCTTCGCCGTCCCGCCGCCATTGGATGCGCTGCTGGTCGCCGAGCCCGCCGATCATGCGCGCCTTCGCAGGATGGTCACCAGTGGTCTGTCGCCGCGGCGGCTGGCCGAATGGGCCGACCTCGCCCCCGAACTCGTCCAATCTCTGTTGAAGGGGCTGGATTCCGAGGCACAGGTCGATCTGGTCGAGCGGCTCGCGGTTCCGCTGCCCGCCGCGGTGCTCGGCGAATTGCTCGGCCTGGGCGAAGCCGAACGCGAAGCCCTGCTGGCGTGGGCGAATTCGACCCTCCTCGCGACCGCCGCTCCCCCTCGGGCCCGGGACACACTGGCCACGATGCGCGCCATCATCACCGCGGCGACCGAGCAGGCGCGGGGCGACACGCTGCTCGGCAGGCTGGTCGACGAACACAAGACCGGATCGCTTGCCGCGGACGAACTCGCCGGACTGCTGTTCTACCTGCTGTTCGTCTGGTATGAGGTGCTGACCGATCTGGTCGCCGGATCGATCCTGACCCTGCTGACGCGGCCCGACCAACTACATATCCTGCGATCCGCGCCGGACAAGCAGCGTTGCGTGGATGAGCTGCTGCGCTACCTGTCCCCGCAGGTGCTGGCCGGACCGCGCTTCGCGACCGCCGACATACAGTTCGGCGACTACATCATCCGATCCGGGCAGACGGTACTGCTGTGTCTGGCCTCGGCCAACCGTGATCCGCAAATCTTCACGAGGCCAAGCGAATTGGACCTCGCCAGGAAGCGCAATCCGCACCTCGGACTCGGCTATGGCACCCATTCCTGTCTGGGCACCGCATTGGTGCGCACCATTGCCGCCGCCGCGCTCGATGAGGTGTTCACCCGTTACCCCGACACGACGCTCGCGGTGTCGCAGCGAGATATCTTGTGGCGCTCAGGGTTTCGACACCGTGGCCCGCTCACGCTGCCGGTCGAACTCAGCTGAAGCCTCCGAGCTCAACGCAGCCGGGGCATTCCGGCCATGATCGCTCGTCCCCGACGTTCCTCCCGAGACCAGCGGTTGGGCACCAGCCGCCACCAGGTCACGCACCGCCAGACCCATTCGAGCGGGCCGTAGCGGAACCAATGCAGCCAGTGATAACAGAATATCGCCTGTATCACGATGATTGCGGCGGCCAGGCCGAGCAGCGCCCCGTAGCGATTGGATTCGGACAGGCCGAGCCACGGATCGGCGGCCAGGATAAGCGCGGTGGCCGAGACGTAGTTGGTCAGCGCCATCCGGCCCATCGGTTCCAAAACCTCCGCGAACAGCTCCCCGGTGGCGGTGCGCAGGAACAGCAAGAAGCCGGTCAGATAGGCCAGTGCGCCGAGTAATCCGGCGACCGGCGCCGCGACGCTGGTCCACAGTTCCTGATACGGCGTGCGGTTCTGCCACACCGCCGTCACCACCGCGGCAGGCAGGGCGATCGCGAGCACCACCGCGATCTGCCAGCCGCGATCGCGCAGTGTGTGGGCGATGCCGAAGCGATCGGCGGCCAGGCCGAGCAGGAACAATCCCGGCACCAGGCCGAGCCCGCCGCCGAGGGTGAGCGCCACACCGACCGTGCCTGCCAGGCCGGCGATCAGCAGCACCCAGCGGGGCAGACCCGCGGCGGGCAGCAGGATCACCAGCCCGACGATGGCGTACGGCAGCAGCGCCTCCCCCGGCCGGAATTGATGGTGGATCAGACCGAAAACGCCGAGGGCGACCAGTCTGCGGGCCAACACCAGCCGCGGCCGATCGGTGCGCTGCGCCGCGCTGTCCAGGAATAACGCGAAGCTCAGCCCGAACAGCAGCGAGAAGATCGGGAAGAAACGTCCCTCGAACACCACCGACAACAACCGCAGCGTCGGATCCATCACGCCCGGCGCCACCGTCGCCGACATGCCGGTGATCTGCCGGATATTGACGACCAGAATCCCGCACAGTGCCATCCCGCGCACGGCGTCGAGTTCGTGGATGCGCGGGCGCGCATCGACGGTGTCGCGATTCATGCGCCAACGCTATCGAGCGCGGACGCAACGGCGGCGTTCCTCGGCTGAGGTGTCGCACACATATACTTAACGCACTAACTATTAATACGCTAACCTGTACGAGACGGCAGGAGGAGCGATGACAGCCCAGATCGACGATCCACTGAGGTTGGACCGCCAGGTGTGCTTTGCGCTGGCTGTCGCCAATCGCGCGGTACTCGGCGTCTACCGCCCGCTGCTCGAACCGCTCGGCCTCACCCACCCGCAATATCTGGTGATGCTAGCGCTGTGGGGTGAGGCGCCGATGTCGGTGAAGGCAATCGCCGAGGCGATCCAGCTGGATTCCCCGACCCTGTCGCCCCTGCTCAAGCGGCTCGAGACGGCCGGACTGATCACCAGGGACCGTGATCGCCGCGACGAACGAAATCTGCTGGTGAACCTGACCGCCGCGGGCGTCGACCTGCGCGAGCAGGCCGAAAAGATCCCACCCGCCGTGGTGGAACGCCTCGGCGTGCCGCTCTCGGATCTGGAAGAACTGCGCGACGTCCTCAACCGAGTCAACGCGGCCGCCCGCCGAGCCGTGCTCGCCGACGACGAAATACCCTCCGGCACAAAAGGAGCCCGCCGATGAGCCACAACCGCCCCAATCCCGTCCAATGGATCGGCTACGCCTTCGGCCGCCGCCTGCCCGATTCCATGCGCGAATGGGTCCGCAACGATCTCACCGGTAAATACGCCGCCCCACGTCACCTGATCCGCGGCATGGTTCCCTTCACACCCCTCTTCGTGGTCTTCCTGCTCTTCCCCGGCGAACTCTGGCTCCGCGGCTGCATGGTCCTGCTCGCGGTGCTGCTGGCGCTCTTCTACACAACGGCTTTCATGCCGATGAACCGCGCCCACCGCCTGGCCAAACACGGCTTACCCGCCGATCTGGAAAACCCGGAACGCACGAGGCGGCGCGCCATCGAACGCGCGAGGTATGCGGCGCAACACCCACACTGAGCAGGGATCACGGGTCTCGGCATCCAGCCGAGACGCGACGGTCGGCTCTATGCGGTCCGCGTGAATCCGGCAGTCGAGCAGATTATGGCGCTGTCCGACGCGCTCCAGGTTGCCGCGCTTACGGCAGCGTCGCGGTCACCTTGGATCCGGCTGGGCTACCCGCAGGCCGAGCACGGCGAGGCGAACTCGGTTGGTGGCACCGGTTTTCGACATCAGGTTGGCAATGTGGGTTTTGACCGCAGCAGGCTGCCGATCAGCAGCGGTGCACCCGCCATGACGAGCGCGCGGTAGCTTCAGAAGAAGCTGCACGAATACAGCGCCGACGAGTTCGATCGGGTGCTGCACACCAATCTCCGCGGCACCTTCCTCGCGATCAAATACCAAGTGCCGCACCTTCTTCGAGTCGGCGGCGGGACCATCGTGGTGACTTCGTCGAACAACGCCCTCGCCACCGACGCCAGCCGTGGCGCCTACACCGCAAGCAAGCGCGGCTTGGCCGGTCTGGTCCAAGCCGCGGCCCTCGACTACGCCGCCGACGGTATCCGCTCGCACGCGGTTTCGCGACGGGGCGGGGGCCGGGCGGGTGATGTGGCGGACTATTTTTCGCTTCAAGTGTCTATCGAATTTCGGGTCCGTCACCGCGCGCCAGGAGCGACCGGCTCCGGCAGCGTCTCCTGGCCACCCTGGTCCCGCGGGATGCACGACCATTGGCCGTCGGGCATCAGGCCCCACTGCGCGACGATGCCGCCGTGCGAGCAGTCGTCACCGACCTGATGCGAGTCGCGCCCCTGCTCCTGCAGAATACATACCCAGCGGCCGTCGGAGGCCAGGCCCCACTGCGCGACGATGCCGCGGGGCGAGCAGTCGTCACCGACCTGATGCGAGTCGCGCCCATGTTCCTGCGGCACGCACGCCCATTGGCCGTTGCGGAGATCCCATCGGGCGACGATGCCGCCGGCCGAGCAGTCGTCACCGATCTTGCGTGCCGGTCGCAGTGGCGGCGGCACCGGACTGGGTGGGCGGTTGGGCCGCGAGGCCGACGGTGGCGCGGGACGGTTGACCGACATAGCGGTCGGTGGCGCGGTGGCCGACGTGGATCGGGCGGCGGAGGTCGCGGACGGCGTCGACTTGCTGGTGTCCGAATCCTGATTCGAGCCGAGGATCAGCCCGGTCGCGACGACCAGTGCGAGCACGGCGGCTATCACGGCCGCAATGGCTAAGAGACGCGTGTTGTCGGGTTCACTCCCACCGGTCGGCCCTGGATCGCCTTGGGCTGTCATCGAAACCGCCTTCGCTGCTCGACACCGAACACCGTCGCGAATGAATAGCTCGCCTCTACGGCACAGTACCTCGAGGTTGCTCGTCGAAAGATCAACTCGATGCCATTGCATTTCACCAGGTCATGCGCACTAGATAGAGGTAGCTATAAATAAACTATACGCCCGGATCGCCGCCGGTCTCCCAGCCTGCCGTTATCGTCGGCGGCCGAACCACACGGATTCGACGCCGCATGGCCCCGCTTCTGGGGCGGCACCTCACTTGAGGAGTGACTCGCACCTTCATGAGGCCAGGGCGGCCATGGCGTCCTGGAGCTGCACCGGCAGCTTGGTCCGATCGACCGAAATGGTGCCGTCGGGCTCGAGCAGCGAACCGAAGCCGTCCGACAGGTGGTCAGTGCGATGTGGATGCACGGATCATGACATCCATCGTCCCAGCAAACTGTCCGCATTCGGCTACAGCGCATCACAGGACGGCGCATCAGGCCGGACAAAACGGGCGTGAGCTGGGCACTCTCACACCGGGACAAAGCTATTGGCCGCGGCCGTTCAGTCGTCCAGGTCTATGCGAACGGTCATGAGGTCGGTGCCGACCAGTCGGACGGCCGCGCTGTTAGCCTTGGGCAAGCTCAGCAGACGGGCACGGGCATCATCGTCGGGCAGCGGATGCGCGGTACCGGTGTGCCAGTGGCCGTGCAGGCGCAGTCGAACCCGGTTGTTCGCCTTGATGTTTCGGATGTACTGCGAGCGGTCGCCGAATTCGGAGACGAGCCAGAACGCGTTGCCCTCCCGGCGTCCACCGATCGGCGTGATGCGTGGCTGTCCACTGACACGTCCGATGGTCTCGAGCAGTTGCTGGCTCGGCAGTCTGCGCAGGATCGGGTTGCCGACCCGCCGCTGAAATATCGTCACGACTCGGTGCTGGATATCGCGCTTGTTCGGCACCCGCCGACGGTAACACCGATCACTCGAAATGCGCGGGTACGAAACGCATTGGCAGAGTGCGACGGCCGCTTCACCACCGGCACGTCTTGCTCAGCAGAGCGAGACCTGGTCGACGCCGTTGTCGCGGGGTAGGAAGCCGTCGACGGTGGCGCGCACCCACATGTTGTCGACGTAGATCTCGCCGCCATGGTTGTCGAGGAACGCGGCGTCGGAAGCGTCTCTGCCGGTGGCGATTCTGAGCAGCGACGAGCGTGGGGCCAGCCCGGTGGCATCGAATGCCCGCCACGTGCCGTCGATGTATGCCTCGGCAACCGCGTGGAAATCCATCGGGAACAGGCCCGGCGCGTACACCGAAACCAGTCGCGCGGGCACTTTGAGCGCCCGCAACAGCGCCACCAGCAAATGGGTGAAATCGCGACACACACCGGCGCCGGACAGCATCGTCTCCACCGCGCCATCGATCGGGTCACTGCTACCCGCGACGTAGCGGATGCGGCGGCCGACCCAGGACGACACCGTGGCCGCCAGCTCCGCATGCGTTGCGCCCCTGCCGAATTCGGTCCCGGCGAAGCCGAGCAGTTTGTCGGACTCGGCGAACCGGCTCGGCCGCAGGTATATTGCGAGGTCGGAATCCGAGGCCGGTTCCGGTTCCGCGGTGCCGAACACCGTTGCGCTGTAGTCCATCCGCAGCGCGCCGGTGCCGACGGCGAACTTGTGGATGCGGTTGCCGTGCGGGCCGATGATCTCCTGCGGCACGATCGTGCTGCCGTCGAGCTCGAAGACCAGCGATTCGGTCAGCTCGAGCCCCGGCCTGCGGGCTACCGCGATCTGGAACTCGAGGGTGGTCGGCTCCGCGACCGCGATATCGAGGTGGGCGGAGACGTCGCGCTTCATTTCACAGTCTCTCGCACGCCACAATCCTGCCATGCGTGGCGCCGCGGCCTGCGAGTTCCGGCCAAGGCGGCGGCGGGACACGACATTCGGGTACTCGATGTCGCGGCAATAGGCGACAATTTGCCGGTGCGGACCCAGTTCACTCGCGAGCTCGTCGCGTTGACCAATGACTTGACGCTGATGTGTCGGCTCGCCCACGATGCGGCCGAGCGCGTCACCGATGCGCTCGTCGATGCCGACCTCACCGCCACCTACGAGGTTTTCGCGCTCGACGAACGACTACAGAAGATGTACGGCGCGTGCGAGGCGCGGACCGTGGTGCTGCTCGCGCTGCAGGCTCCGGTCGCGCGGGACCTGCGCCACGTGGTCACCGCCATCCAGATCGCCAGCGAGCTGTCCAGGATCGGCACGCTGATCAGCCGCGCCGCCGACCAGGTGTACAAATCCCATCCGGAACCCGTTGCGCCGCAACCCATCATGGACCTGTTGGTCGCCATGGGCCGACTCGCCGCGCACCGCACCGCCATCGCGGGCGAGTCCGTTGCCACCGGCCACCAACCGACCCCGCAGCCGGAATCCGACACCAGCTCGATGGATCAACTGCACCAGCAACTGCATGCGGCACTCGCCGCCCCGACCTGGACCCATCCCACCGACGAGTCGATCGATATCGCACTCGTCGGCAATGATCTGGAACGCTGCGTCGACCACACCGGGCGTATCGATCGCCTGATCCGCTTCCTCGACACCGGAATTCCACCGATGGCACAGCCCGACGACACGGAATAGCATTATCGGTGGCCGCGCAACATCCGGGCCACGGTGCGGAATGGGGTAGCCGGGGCAGGTCGTGTCCGCAGCGAACGTCAGCCATTGGCGCGCAGGTCGCTGTGCTGGACCACCAGCCGGTGACGTCCGCATCCCGGCGCGATCTCGGCGACGTCGGCCAGTGTGGCGCATGCCTCGAACATCCGGCGCACCTGTTGGGCGTCGCGCGCGTTATCGCCATACAGGCCGCCGTATCCCACCTGGGCGAATAGAGCCAGCGGGCCCGAGACGAGCTGATAGGTGATGGCGTAGGAGTTCTGGTGCGACGTCTGGACGCCCTGTCGAGATGCGGTGCTAGCGCGGGGGTTCGGTACGCCGGGCGATGGCATAGAGGTCGCGGGCGGGACCCGTCGGGCGCTGCGCGGTGGGCCAGATGGCGCACAGGGTCCGGTCGAGGTCGAGGCCGGTGACGGTGGGTGCGGCGAGGGTGCCCGCGGCGACCTCGGCGGCTACGGCCAGGGAACTGAGGACCGCGGGGCCGACGCCGGAGGCGACCGCGGTCTTGATGGCGGTGGTGGAGGAGAGTTCCAGCGCGACAGTGGGCTGCCAGTTGGGGATGGCGCGCGATACGGCGTGCTCGAACCACGTTCGGGTGCCGGAGCCGATTTCGCGTTGGATCAGCGGGGTTTCGGCGAGCTCGTGGACGGCGACCTCACCGTGGCGAGCCCAACGGTGCTGCGGCGCGACCACGACGACCAACCGATCGCGCGCCACGACATGGCTTTCGATGCCACGAAAGCGCTCCGGGCTCTCGATGAATCCGATGGCGGCCTTGCCGTCCAGCACGGCATGGGCGACCTCGACGGAGTTGCCGGATTCGAGCGCGATGGTGGTGTCGGGAGCGGCGGTGCGCAAGGTTATCAACCAGCCGGGGAACAGGTACTCGGCGATAGTTTGGCTGGCGGCGACGCGTAGCCGCGAATCCCGCTCGGCGCGCAACGTGTCGATGCCCGCGTCCAGTTGCCCGGCCGCGTCGACCACTGCCCGCCCCCATTCGGCGATCAGCGCACCGGCCGGAGTGGGCCGCGAACCGAGCGTGGTCCGTTCCAGCACCGGCAGGCCGACGAGCTTTTCCAGGTACCGGATCCGCGAGGACGCCGAGGGCTGACTGATGCCGTGCGCCTCCGCCGCCCGACCGAGGCTGCCCAGCTCGATAACCGAAAGCAGCAGGTCGAGCGCGGCCAGATCCGGGACACGCGGCGACAACGGCATAGAACGAGTCTATGTACCCATAGGAACGCAGTGGCTACTCGACACGTCTATCCGCAGCGACGCTGGAGATATGACCGCCACAGTGACTCCTCAGCCCGCCGGTTCGCGGCGTCTCTTCGGCGAGCTCGACCACGACGCCCCGCGCCCGGACCGCCTCGCCGTTCCCCGCGACCGTCGGCCGAACCAGCTCGCTGAACGCGCGAGCCTGCGCCAGCTGGGGCCCGACTGGTTCGCGGCCGTGATGGGGACCGGGATCGTCGCCGATGCCGCCGCCACGCTGCCGTTGCAGTTCCCTGGGCTGCACGGCGCCGCGACCGTGGTGTGGGCGTTGGCCGCACTGCTGCTTGCGGTGTTGAGCGTGGCTTGGGCGGTGCATCGGGTGCGTTTTCCCGACACCGCGCGCGACCATTGGAATCATCTGGTGATGTCGCAGTTCTTCGGTGCTCCCGCGATGGCACTGCTGACCGTCGGCGCGGGCACCCTGCTGCTCGGCCGCGACGTGATCGGGCTATCGGCCGCGGTGACCGTGGGCTGGGTGCTGTGGTCGGCGGGCACCGCGCTCGGTCTGCTGACCGCGTTCGCCATCCCCTACCGCATGTTCACCCACTACCACGCCGAGCCCGACGCCGCCTTCGGTGGCTGGCTGATGCCGGTGGTGCCCCCGATGGTGTCCGCCGCCATGGGCGCGCTGCTGGTCCCCTACGCTCCAGAAGGCCAGCTGCGGCTGACCCTGATCCTGCTCTGCCTGGCCATGTTCGGCCTGAGCCTGATCGCCGCGCTGGTCATCATCACCATGATCTGGTCGCGGCTGGTGCACCACGGCGCCCCCGAGGCAGGCATGGTACCGACCCTGTGGATCGTCCTCGGCCCGCTGGGCCAATCCGTCACTGCCGCAGGCCTTTTGGCCAATGCGGCTCCTTCGGCCCTGCCCGACCTCTACGCCGAGGGCCTGACCGTCTTCTCCGTCATCTTCGGCGTCGCCACCTGGGGTTTCGCCATGCTGTGGCTGGCGCTGGCCCTCGCCGTCACCGTCAAGACCGCCCGCGCGGGCAACCTGAAATTCAACCTCACCTGGTGGGGCTTCATCTTCCCCCTCGGCACCTGCATCACCGGTAGCAACGTCCTCTACGGCCATACCGGCGCATACCTGTTCGCGATTTCCGCTGTGGCGCTGTACACCCTGCTGGTCACCGCATGGGCGGTAGTCGCAGCCCGAACCGCCCGCGGTGTGTTCACCGGCACCCTGCTCCGCCCCGCAGCCGCCTAGCGCGGCTAGGTCACACTCGCTATGACCTACGCATCGAGCAACGGGAAGCGCCCGGATCGCAGCAGCCCGGCGATCGCCTCCGCTTTCGCCTGTGGCAGGGCGTAATCGGGGTGCACCCGCAGCACCGCGGCCGCGTCGTGCAGGCGGACCATTTGTTTTTCGGCCTCGGCCGCGGTGCGGCCGCAGGTGGTGATCGGGTGGGTCGCGAATGCGGGCTTGCGTGGATCGACGCGGCCGACTGCGATATCCGACACCAGCTCGATGGATCAACTGCACCAGCAACTGCATGCGGCACTCGCCGCCCCGACCTGGACCCATCCCACCGACGAGTCGATCGATATCGCACTCGTCGGCAATGATCTGGAACGCTGCGTCGACCACACCGGGCGTATCGATCGCCTGATCCGCTTCCTCGACACCGGAATTCCACCGATGGCACAGCCCGACGACACGGAATAGCATTATCGGTGGCCGCGCAACATCCGCCGCAGAGATCGGGCGCAACACCGGGCCGACCTCGGTCGAGGTCTACGTCTCGCTCGACCGAGCGGCCCGGGAACTGCCTCGGCGCGGCCCGGTGGTCCGGCTCAGTGGTGCGAATTCGCGGCCGCAACCAGCGCGGCGCGATCGGTGACGATGATCCGGCCGCGCCCCAGCTCGACGATGCGACGCTGTTCCAGCTCGTGCAGAACCTTGTTGGCCGTTACCCGCGTGGTCCCGGCCATGGAGGCCAGGTCGTCCTGGGTGAGCCGGATCTCGGCGATGGGCGCGGATCCGCCGTAGATCCGGGCAAGATCGGCCAGCCGCCGCACCACCCGCGCCTCGACCGGCAGGTACAGCGCCTCGAGCACCATCGCGGACAGCCGGCGAACCTGCGTGACCAGGGTCCGGGTGAGCATCCGCTCGATATCGTGGCACGAAGGGCGGTCAGCTGCTCGCGGCTCAAGGTGAGGGTTTCGGCGCTCTCGGCCGCTTCCACGGTGGCGGTGCGCTTGGCGTCGCTACTCAGCAGCGCCAGCTCGCCGAACGAATCGCCGGGTCCGATCATGGTCAGGGTTGCGGTACAGCCGAGCGGCGTCGCCATCCGGATCAGCAACAGCCCGGATTTGACCAGGTGCAGGCAGTCGCCGGGATCGCCATCGTGACAAAGGATTTCCCGTCGTTTGAACCGGCGCAGCGTGCAGGAGGCGAGCAGTTGCCGACGCTCACCGTCATCCAGGCCGCGCAGCAACGCGAATTCGGTAGTCATGGCAGCCCCTGGAGGACGTAGCAGGTGACCGACTCGCGCCGGCCCTTGACTGCGACACCGTTCAGCATGTGCACAAGAGCCCGGGGACCGAGCTGCGCACGCGTCAACGGGCCGATCACCACGGTGCCGGGCTGAGCCACGCCCTGCAACCTTGCCGCCAGATTGGTGGTGTCGCCGATGGCGGTGTAGTTGCGCATCTGCGCCGCACCGACATTGCCGACCAGGGCGGGCCCGGTGTTGACGCCGACCCGGAACCGTGGCCATTCCGGGCGGTCCGCGGCGATGCGTCCGACGGCCTGTTGCAGCATCAGCCCGGCGCGGGCCGCCCGCAGGGCATGATCTGGCTGATCGGTCGGCGCGTTGAAGACCGCCATGACCGCGTCGCCGACGAACTGCACCACTGTCCCGCCTTCCCCGAGGATGACCGGCACGATCGCACCGTAATAGGTGTTGAGCATCTGCACGACCGCCGCGGGATCGGTGTTCTCCGCGAACGGCGTGAACCCGCACAGGTCAGCCATGAGCACACTGACCTCGGCGATTCGGCCCCCGAGGTCCGCCTCGGCGGGGTTGGCGAGTAACGCGGTCGCGACCGATGGGGACATATAGGACCGGAACAGCTCGTCGAGCTGCCGGTACAGCCGCGCGTTGTGCTCGAGCACCGCGAACTGCCGCTCGGTCAGCCCGAACCGTCGCGACAGCTGCACGCCCAGCGATCCGAGCGGTTCGTGTGCCGGAACCCCGCCCGCGTCCCGCTGGCGCAGGATATCCACCATTTCGGTGAGGGCCCGGGTGTATTCACGCTCCAGCGCTGCCATGGTCTGACGCAGCGTGACGCTGTCGAACAGGCCCAGCTCCGACCCTTCCCGGCGAAACTGCAGGTGACTACTCAAGGCGATCAGTGCGAATGCCACCACCATCAGTACATGCCACTCCCACCAGGACGTCCGCCAGCTACGCCCGAATCCGATGGCGAGCAGCGCCTCGATCAGCAGCACGAAGGCGGTACACACGCTGAGCAGCAGCAGACCCCGCCGACGGTAGAACTGCCGCCCGTACGCGATGACCGCCCCCAGATAACACAGCGAACCCACGATCGCGATGCCGACCAGCGGGCCCGAGGATTCGGTGGGACTGGGCGTCCCGTTCAGCGGCGGTAGCCGGGTCAGCGAAATCGCCGCCCAGGCAACGAGACTCAGCGGCGGCAGTGCGGATAGCAACCACACCAGCCGATTCAGTCGCGCGGCGGCCGTAGCCCCGTATTCGACGGCGGAGGCGAGCGCGGCGAAGCCGCCGAGGGTCAGACCGATCGGAACTGCGTACACGAACCCCGCATTGGGCGAGCTCAGGATCACGCCGGGGGTGGCCACCGCGTGCAGTGCGAGGAATCCGGCGGCGAATTGGAACATCAACGACACCAGGATGAGCCGGACATCGCGCCGACTGCGGGCGGCCCGAAACAGGATGATGCCCAACGACATTGCCAGCATCGCCGCCGAAAGCACCAGCCAGAAGTGCTCCGGATGATGTTCGTAGTGAGCGTCGAGCATTGGGCGCGAGACCAGTAACCACAGTCCGGCTGCGGGCAGCGAAACCGCCCCTACCCAGGTGAGCGCACTCACTTTCAACACTTGTCGAACCTACCTACCCACCGACATCCGCGGCTACCACCTGCATACACGACAATGCCCCGGCAGCTGAGCTGCCGGGGCATTCACACTGTGTCAGCGGTCGCGGAACCAGTCGTAGTTGTAGTCCCAATTGTGGTTGTGGTGGTCGTCCCAGTCACTGTGGTGGCTGCCGTGCCAGTAGTGACGGTCGCAATAGTTGTAGTAGTGCCAGTCGAAGTTCTGGCCGAACAGGCAGGACAGCTCCCACCCGGTGTGCAGGGGCACCGTGGCCGACGGTGTGGCCGAGGCGATTCCGGCCCCGGTACCGGCGACGACCGCGACGGCCGCGGCGACGGTGGCGATCCGGCGAATACTGCTGATCATGCTGTGCTCCAAAGTGTTTCGTTCTGGTGTGCAACCTGACACCAATCTTGCTTTCCGACCGGCGAAAGCTCTGCCATCCCAGCGACACTCACTGTGTAACCGCCACGACACAACGGGCAGACGACAACGCGCCCCCGGTGGGCTTGGGTTCACGCGGTCGTCGCAACGCTCGCGGCGACCCGGGGGCGGCAATCGCAGCCCGAACCGCGCGCGGTGTGTGCACCGGCACCCTGCTCCGCCCCGCAGCCGCCTAGCGCGGCTAGGTCACACTCGCTATGACCTACGCATCGAGCAACGGGAAGCGCCCGGATCGCAGCAGCCCGGCGATCGCCTCCGCTTTCGCCTGTGGCAGGGCGTAATCGGGGTGCACCCGCAGCACCGCGGCCGCGTCGTGCAGGCGGACCATTTGTTTTTCGGCCTCGGCCGCGGTGCGGCCGCAGGTGGTGATCGGGTGGGTCGCGAATGCGGGCTTGCGTGGATCGACGCGGCCGACTGCGATCGCCTTGTTCACGCGGCGCGAGCAGCGGCAGAAGGCTTCCGGGTTGGCGACGCCGCAGGTCGAATCGAGGAAGGTGCCGATGCGTTTCTTGGCTCGCTCCAAACGCTTCCGGTAGGCGGTCGGCGTGATGCCGAGAATCCAGGCGGCGTCGGTGGAACCGAGTTCGAAGACATCACCGAGCACGAAGGCGATGCGCTCGTCGCGGACCAGGCACTGCAGCATGGCCTGGCTGCAGTTGAGGCGAACCTCGGCCGACAGCAGTTCTGCCTCCGGGCCGCGATAGTCCTCGGCGGCGAGTCCGTCGGCCAGACCCGCCCGGTGGTCGTCGAGGCTCACCTGCGCCGCCTCCTGCGGGGTCTGCCTGCGCAGGTTCAGCAGGTAGTTGACGCCGATGCGGTAGGCCCACGTGAGCAGCTTCGCCTCGCCGCGCCAGGTCGCGAGGTTGCCGACCACGCGCAGCAGGATCTCCTGTGTCGCGTCCTCCGCCTCGGGCGGTCGCCACACCATGCGCAATGCCAGCCGATACAGCGGGTCCTGCAACTGGCGGACCACGGCCGAAATGGCGGCACTATCACCCGCCACGGCACGCGCGACGAGTTCCTGCTCCTGCTCGCGGGTAGGCCCGACCGCCGCGGGTGACTCGGTATTCACCTCATAATTCTTCGGCCGCATCCGAGTCGGCGCAAGTATTCGGCGGCGCGGTGATCGGGACCCGTTCATGCCCGTGCAGCAACCTCCGTCAGCGCGTGCGTGCGCAACCACGACGCGACCGCGGCGCCGATGGCGTCGGGCTGGTCCTCCGGTGCGTGGTGCCCGGCCGAGCCCACCGATACGACCTCGGCGGCCGCGAACGTCGCCGCGGCCCAAGCGATCACCTCCGGCGAGCCGAGGCCGACACCGTTGTCCAGTGCCATCAGCAGCTTCGGCACCTCCGGCGGCCGCGCCATCCACCGGTCGTAGTTCTCCACGATCGCCACCACGTCGGCCGGTTCGCCGTCGAGCGGGAACTCGCGCGGCCACACCAGCATCGGCTTGCGCGACTCCGGGGTCGGATAGGGCGCGCGGTAGACATCGTGGTCCTCGGGCGACAGGTCGGCAGTGCCCCTCGGCAGGTTGAACTCGATGAAGGTGTTCTCCTCCAGCACCATTCGCTCCCCTTCCGCGCTGCGGAACTTGCGGAACAATTCGGCGCCGAGCGGCGGCAGTTCGTCCCAGCGCATCGGCCGCAGAAAGGTCTCGATCAGCGCGACGCCCCGGACCCTACCGGGATGCCGTGCGGCCCAATCCATGCCGAGCGCGCCGCCCCAGTCGTGTCCGACGAGGACGACCTCGTCCAGACCGAGCGCATCGAACCAGGCATCCAGGTAGCGGGCGTGATCGACGAAGCGGTAATCGCTGTCGGGCTTCCCCGATGCGCCCATCCCGATCAAATCCGGTGCCAGGATACGGCTCTGGTCGGCCACGTGCGGGATCACATTGCGCCACAGGTGCGATGAGGTGGGGTTGCCGTGCAGCAACACCACCGGCACCACGCCGGTGCCGAGGTCGATGTAGTTGAGGAACGAGTCGAGAACGTCGACGGTAGCCATGATGTATGCCCTTCCTTGATCCGGCTTTTGTGCCTTCACCCGGTTTGGACACAGCACCGCTGCTGTTGTGACCGTTTCTCCGCCCGGCATCGTGTGACGCTCGCCACGAGTTACCCGCGCGACACGACGTTCGACGCCTCCCTCATCGGCTTCGAGCACTCGGCGCGCCCCCTGGACAACCGGCCCGCACCACGTCGCACGAACGGATCTCGATCGTGATCCACCACCCCTGAACCGGCGCCGGCACGGCGACTCGGGGGTGGTTCGCGTTTCCGGCCCCGCGCTCGTCCAGTCCCCTTGCCGCGCACAAGGATTCCATCGACTGTACCTAATGCCATAATCGACAATGACATCCGAGGACACCGGGACCCGGTAGCTTGACGCCCGTTGGAGTTCGGTGTTGGCGTTAGGAAGTTCGATGAAGTTCTCGGCACGATGGCTAAGTCTGTTGGGCCTCGTGATCGCGTGAAGTGGTTTTCGTTCCGCACATCTCGCATCGTGCGTCGAGTGTTATCCGTTTGTGCGGCAATCTGTCTCATCGCGATCGTAACCATCGCCTGCGCACGGATCGACAAGGCGACCGGTACCGACGGTCAGAAACCCGGTTCGGCAGGCACGGCAACGATTTCCGGCAAGGACGTCACCGAGCTGCTCGGGCAACTGGCTGTCACACCGGAGGCGTCGATGACCGGTTACAGCCGCGAGAAATTCCCGCACTGGGATCTCAACAAGCCTGAACACGGGTTCGGCGCCGAATTCGCGCAGTACAGCCGCTGCACCAGCCGTGACGTGATGCTGCTGCGTGATGCCACCGGCTCGGTCAAGCTCGACCCGAAAACGTGCGAATTCTCGATCGGCCCGGACGGCGGCTGGCGAGACCAGTACGGATTTCTCGACCAGAAGACCGGAGAGCTCAAGCCGTACAAGTGGATGACCGACCCGGCTACCGTCGATGCCGAGCACATCGTCGCCCTGGCGGAGGCCTGGCGGTCGGGCGCCGGCACCCGCGACGAAGATACTCGCCGCCGCATCGCCAACGACGCGGTCAACCTTGCCGCCTCCGATCCGTCGGCCAACAGATCAAAGGGCGACCAGGACGTTGCGAACTATCTGCCTCCCGGGAATTTCCGGTGTGGCTATCTCGGTCGATACATCCAGGTCAAGGTAAAATACGCGCTGAGCGTTGATCACGACGAACAGGCCGCACTGCGCACCGCAGTCGATGACTGCGTCCGTCGAGGAGGGTTCAGATAAGCGACATCATCGAGATCCCCGCCGAAGCAGCCGTCATGACCGAGGAGGAAGGGACGGTATCCGGCGACCTCGATGTCACCGTCGACGACACGGGCAAGGGCCTGGTCCGATACCGCGGCACCGATACCTGGTACACGATCGGCAACCTCGACGCGCAACCGCCACGTACCTGGGCCGCTGTCGCCGACCTCGCAGCAGCGATCGATGCCGGTGCCGGAACACGTGATGCGACCGGCAATACCGTGCCCTTCGAGGCATGAGACCCAACGGCGGTTACTGGTTCCTGATCACGGCATGGTGATAACGACCTTGCCGAACGGGTTGTCGTCGCGGAAGTAGCGGTATGCCTCGACCGCCTGCTCGAGCGGGAAGGTCCGGTCGATGACCGGGTGCATGCGATGTTCGGTGATCGCCCGGTTCATCGCCTCGAAGTCGGTGCGGCTGCCGACGGCGATCCGGCGGATACCGAGATACGGCCCGACGAACGGATTTTCGAGCGGTTGCCCCTCCGGCAACTGCAACGCGCCGATCATGGTGATCATGGCGTTATATCCCGCGGACTTCACCGATTTCGACAGCGTCGGCAGGCCAACGGCTTCCACCACGTGTTCGACACCGTGTCCGCCGGTGAGCTCGAGCACGGCCTCGTCCCATTCCGGTGTTTCGCTCCGGTCGACGACCTCGTCCACACCGAGCTTGCGCAGCCGCTCCGCCTTGCCCGGACCGGAGGTGATCGAAATGACCTGGGCGCCCAGCATTTTGGCGTGCTGCACCCCGAACAGCGCGACCGTGCCGCTGCCCACGGTCAACACCGTCTCCCCTGGCGCCACCCGCGGTTTGGTCAGTGCCGCCCAAGCGACCACCCCCGCGCAGGTCAGCGTGGCCGCCTCGACATCAGTGAGGTGCTCGGGCACATGGACCACCGAATCCTCTTCGATCAGTGCGTAAGTGGCGAGCATGCCGTCGTGATTGGCGCCGTACTGCTGGGCGGCCTGGGCCAGGCGCTGCGGCCCATCGATCCACCGCACGAAGTACGACGCGGTCACCCGATCGCCGAGCACCGCCCGAGTCACCTTCTCGCCCACGGCGATCACCTCGCCGACCCCGTCGGACAGCGGGACGATGCCGGGGGTGGCGGGCAGCGGATAGACGCCGTCCATCAGCATCAGGTCGCGCCGGTTGAGCGAGGCCGCCCGCACCCGGATGACCACCTGATTCGGTCCCGGCTCCGGCACCTCCTGCGCCCGGGCGGTGAGCCCTTCCAGGCCGCGCAGCGGATCGAGGTGATAGGCAATGGCATTCATAGTGTGCTCCCTGAAAGTTCTGTTACGGGTATGAACAACGCCTCGAACGGCGCCGCCCCCACTCCGACGGTGACGTGCCCGCGCCCCTGGGTATCGGCGGCGAGCACGAGGTCGCCGGGGCCGAATTGCCGCCGATCACCGTCGGCCGTCGTCACTTCGATCACGCCGCGCAGCATCACCACCCACTGCTCGGCTGGCGCCGGATGCGGTGCGCTGTCGAAGGCCGCGCTGCGTAGATAGGTCACCCCGGCCACCGACGGCACGCCGGTCACCGACATCGGCGGCACGCCTTCGGCGGGAATCCGGTCAACCAGGTCGAATTCGGCGTCCACGAACCGTGATCCGCCGTCCTCGGTACTGACGATCCGGGTGTACTGCAATGTTTCGACCATCAGGCGACACCGATGAACTGGTGGTCCACCCGGATGCGTCCGTCCTCGTCGAGAGCGAGCACGTCGTAGCCGCCGCCCGCCAGCGCACCATCGCCACGCGCGACCATCAGCCAGGTGATGCCGACGAGGTTCACCGACAACTGGGTGGCCTGTCCGCGGGCCGCGAAGATGTGCTCGCCCGGTGCGACGAACATTTCGTAGGCGCGGGTGACCCGGCGATCCAGCGCGTCGTGGCCGCGTACCTCCATCGAGGGAATCGGGAAGGCCAGCGCGGTGGCGGCCTCGCGGATTTCCTGCGGCGGGTCAGCCAGTACCTGGGCGCCGTCGACCGCCCACAGTTCGCGGATCAGCTTGCCGCGGTTCTCGGCATCGGGTTCGTTCCACATGGCGACGTAGCGCTCGGTCAGCTGGGCCAGTTCGTTCTCATCGAATTGCTTGCTCATGGCACAGAGTGTTGCGAGCGCGACGGCACACCGCGATTCCCTCCAGGGAATGACGCCGATGAGCCACCGGTGCGATGTGCTGATTCCCTCGAGGGAATGGCGTGCACCGGCGCGGTCCGATATCACTGGAATCATGACGACGGTGTTAGAACCCAGCCAGTTCGCCCAGCAGCTGCGGCACTGGCGAACCCAGCGCCGGGTGAGCCAGCTCGACCTGGCGATTCGCACCGACACCAGCCAGCGGTACCTGAGCTTCCTGGAACAGGGCCGGTCCAGGCCAGGCCGCACCATGGTGGTTCGACTGTCCGAATCGCTCGGACTGTCGCTGCGCGAACGCAATGGGCTGCTGCTGGCCGCCGGTTTCGCCCCGGTCTTCCCCGAATCGGATCTGGACACCCCCGAATTGGGTCCGGTGCGGGCGGCGCTGGAGCGCATCCTGGACGGGCACCTGCCCTACCCCGCGGTCGTCGTGCGGCCCTACGGCAAGCTGCTCGCCGCGAATGCCGCGTTCGACGTGCTCACCGAGGGCTCCGCGCCGGAACTGCTCGAGTCGCCGATCAACGTGCTGCGCCTCGCGCTGCATCCGGACGGGCTGGCCCGGCGCGTGGTGAATCTGCCCGAATGGGGCAGGCACGTCGCCGAGAGCCTGCGCGGCCGGGCGATGCGCAGCCCCGACGCTCGCCTCGACGAGTTCATCGCCGAGCTGGAAAGCTATCTCCCGGAAGTGAATCCGGGCCCCGACCATCTCGGCTTCGCGGTGCCGCTGCGGTTGCGTAGCGCGGACGGTGAGCTCCAGCTGATCACGACCATCACCTCGTTCGCCACCGCCGTCGACATCACCCTCGCTGAGCTCCATCTGGAAGCGTTCCTGCCCGCCGATGAACAGACCGCCGAGATCCTGCGCCGCCGCGCCGAGCGACGCGACCGTTCCTGACCGGTCAGCGGGCCTTCACCGCGGCGAGCAACTCCGGCCCGCGCGTGGTCAACCGGTCTGCTGCCAGGCGCGCGCCGAGCAGGGCCGCGCCGACGCCGATCGCGATCCCGATAGGCAGCGCGAGCCATTCGACCGCGGTCAGGTCGAAATACCAGCCGACACCGAGCACGATCAGCACCGGAATCACCGCAATCAGCTGACCCAGACCGATCATCAGCTGGAGCAGGCCCTTCGCGCAACCCGGATTCCCTGATCCCGCAAAGGGATTGCCGGTGCGCGGCGGCATCGGGTCCGGCGCGGTGACCGAAATGCGCCGGGAACGCATGGCCGCGCCGATCCACGCGAGCACCACCCGCGAAAGCACCACCACGAAAACCAGCTGCAGCGCCACCCCGACCACCGCCACCGCGGTTGCCGCCCAACCCAATTGGGCCGCGAGCACGATCAGCCCGGCGAACGCGATCACATTGATCACCGGGCAGTTCTCGTCCGGTCAGGCGTTCCGGCAGCGCCAGCCCGTCCGGCAGCACCCCGGCGAGGGTTTTCGCGCGCACTCGCACGAAATTCCGGCCGATCGCGAGCGATGCCGCGATCGGCCGGAATGATGTCACGCGTCGAGCGGTTTTATGCGGCGAGCGCCGCCAGTTCCTGCTGGACCGGCGCGTCCCAGTCGATCCGATAGCCCTGCTCGGCGCCCATGGTCTTCTCCATGTTCATGAACCTGACCATCAGCCGCATGACCAGCGGCATCATCTTGCGCGCCACTGGGCCGGGCGTCTTGCTGTGGTTGATCTTCGCGGCACGCGCCGCGATACCCTCCACACGCGACCGCCGCAGCAGCTCGTAGGCGGCGAAGGCCGAGGTGGGATCGGGCAGGTCACGCAGGCAACGCGCCAGCTGGACGGCGCTCTCGATGGCCATCGACGCACCCTGGCCGGAGCTGTTGGACGGCGCGTGCACCGAGTCGCCCACCAGCACCATGCGGCCCCGATACCAATGCGGCACCGGCGGCATGATGTGCAGCGCGCCGGTTGTCTCGAGAGTCGCGGCGGTCGTGTCGCGAGCGAACTCGCCGCCGGGGGTGTCTTCAGCATAGGTCTCGCGCAGGATCCGCAGCCAGTGCTCGGCCGGGATCGCCCGCGCCTCGGTCAGCGACAGGTATTTCTTGTGCGGCAGGTTGGCGCCCCACATGATCCGGCCTCTCTCGACGGCCCCGTACAGGTAGTACGCCTGCTTGCCGAAGGCGAAAGTCATTGTCCCCGGCTCGATGTCGAGGTCGCTGTCGACTATCGCACCGAAGCCGAGCATGCCGGTGTAATCCGGTCCCGGCGCCTTCGGGTCGATGAGACCGCGGACCGTCGACCGGATGCCGTCGGCCCCGATCAGCACATCCGCGGTGGCCGTGCTGCCATCGGCGAAATGTACGGTGACGCCCGATGCCTGTTCGTCGATGCCGACCAGGCGCTTGTTGTATTCGACGGAAACGCCCGCGGCGACCGCATGATCGTGCAGCGCCTGATGCAGCTCGTTGCGATCGACGAGCTGCAGCAGTGTGCCGGGCAATGCGGGCATGCGCAACTGCTTGCCGCCGACCGACATTTCCATGTTCGTGATCCCGACGGCTATATCGCGAATGAGATCGCCCGCGCCGACGACGTCAAGGGCGGCAACGCCATTCGGCGCGAGCGCGAGCCCGCTGCCGATGCCGTAGGTCGGGCCGGGGTACGCCTCGTAGACGCGGGCTTCGATGCCCGCCTTGTGCAGCGCGGTGGCGGTGACGGGTCCGGCGATGCCGCCGCCGATGACAAGTGCGGTTCTTGTGGTGGACATGGGTGTCTCCAGGTTTGTGCGGTACGGATTTGTGTTCGATCCCCGAACCGACCCGCCTACCGCTCACCCAGTTATCCTGTGGTTGCCAACCTCGTGGCCGGGTGCGCGTATGCGGGCACGGTTCGAGACGGTTACATCGGGCTCGGCGGCGGTGTTGCCGCACCCCGCCGGGCCTGGTCTCGAGTTGCGGCCCTTTCGGGCCCGTACATCTGGGCCCCGCCGGGCCATGCGTCTATATCGGCGCGGTCCCCCCTTCTATCTGCTTCACGACTTCCGCGACCTCCATGCCGTCGGCATGCACCTGCGCCCACCAGCCCTGGCCGGGGAAGGTGCCCGCGACGAGTTCGTCGCGCAGCGAACGCGCCCATGCCGACTCGGCCTCCAGCATCGCTAGGCCGTACTCGCCCTCGACGACGAAAAGCCGCGGGGTGGTGATTTGGCCGAGTTCTCGGCGCACATCGTCGATGATGTGACTCAGCGCCTCGATGCGCTGGCCGAGCAACTCGATGACCTCGCCGGGAGGCAGGGCCGAGACGATGGACAGCCCCGCGACGAACCGGTGGTGTTCCGGCTCGGGCACGGCGATCAATTCCCTTGTCCAGTCGATCATTTCGGCGCGCCCGGCGACGGTGATCCGATAGATCGTCCGTTCCGGTCGGGCGCCGTCACGCTCGTTGCCGGCAACCTCGAGGAAGCCCGCCTTTTCCAGGTTCTGCACAACGGTGTACAGCGAGCCCCACTTGATGTCCATGTCGCGGTCTTTGCCGCGGTCGCGCAGCATCGAGGCAATCTCATACCGGTGCATCGGCCGTTCGACTATCACCGAGAGCACGGCTAGCGCCAGCAGGTTGTTCACCTTGCGCTTCGTGGCCATGACTACCTCCCGATTACTCGTCTACGAATATACGTCTACGAGTAATTGATCGCAAGAGTCGACCGCAATGACTCAGTGCCAGTTACCAACCACACCGACACCGAGATCATGGACGCGCTCGCCAAGGGCATCGCGGCTGGCGAATGGGAGTACTTCGACGCCGACGAGACCGCGCGAGTACAGACCGAGGCCGTTGACGTGCGCGAATACACGATGTTCGACGGTCGCGCCGCCTACTCGGTCACCGACGGCGCACAGACCATCCTCGTTACCCCGCCGCCGCGTATTGGCAGCTCAAACCGGTGGGAAGTCTGGCGCTCGGACAGCACCCGCACTCTCGCCCGCGCCGCCTGCGCCGCCAAGGGCATCGAGCGCGCCCGCGCCATCCTCGCTCACCAGGCCCACTGACAATCCCAGCCCACCACCCCCCGAGAAACCCGAGAGGACAACCACTATGACCACCAGCCCCGCGACCGCCGTCAAGGGCCTCACGCTGGACGTGTTCCGCAACGCCGCCAGCGAAATGGGACTGCACGAATAACGTAATCACCGCCACCGCCACCCGCGTGACCCTGGTCGGAATCAGCGTCGATGACCTGGGCGGCGAGGTCACCCGCCTGCCCGAATGGCAGGTATCGACCCCCACCGAGGACGCCCCGCCGGTGGTGGCCGTAGCGCGCAAATCCTCACCGCCGAAAGGACATCACCCCATGTACACCAACCACATCGCCACCGTTCCCGCCCTGGTCGCCGCGCTGCCCGACCTGTGGCGCAAGACCACAACCCTGGGCATTCCTGATCAGGCTCTCGTTCTGCTGCTGATCAAGGACAGCCGCGACGGGTGGGGCGAGATCGAACGAATCTGGGTCGCCGACGAAATCGACTACTTCGACCCGTTCCACGCCAAGGCCCTGACCTACGGCACCACCGGATCCCGCTCCGTCGCCCTGGTGGTGGACATCGAGGCCGACGGCCCGGCCCAGCAGAACCGCCACGAACACCAGCTACTTGGCGACGCCGTAGCGTGCGCCCTGCCCGAGCACGGTGTGAGCCTTCAGGCCGCCTACGCCACACGCTGATTCGGCCCCAAGGAGCCGGTTTGGTCGCTGGACACTGACCAGTTCATCGGCAAAGCGCCGCTGTTCCCGGCCGCGACCCCGCACCCGGTCTATGCGCTGCCGGAATCGCTCATCGCCCGGCCCGCCAACCCGCTGCCCCACGCCGCCTAAGAGCCCCTGATAGAGCAAGAGCCCGGACGGTCGGAACCCGTCCGGGATCTTGCCTTTTCACTGTAGGGCAACCGCCGGCCAACCCGATTTTTGCAGCGGGGCGCGGCCCAGCGGCGCGAACGACCCAGACCTACCGCCGTCGCCAGGCCAGGCCGCCGCGGATTCCGCCCGCATCAGGGCCCCGACTTCCCAACCCCGAAAGGTTCACCCGTCATGACCTCATCACCCCTGGTAATCGCATCGTGCGGCGCGAAGAAGGCCCCCGCCGCGTGCGCGGCCGCCGCGCTATACACCGGTTCATATGCGCAGATGTGTCTACGCGCCGCGTGGAAGATCGCCGCCGACGCCGCCGGACTGCTCACCCGCCCCGTGATCGTTCTCGCCGGAGCCGACTACACCCGACTCGTACGGGAAGTGTGGCCGCACGCCGAGGCCCCGCTACTCGGCTCGCGCGGCATCGGCGAGCACCGCAAGCGGCTCGCTCGCATCATCTATGCCGGGCGGCCGCAGTGACGCGAACTTGCATGAGCCGCAGCGATATTGACGACTACACGGCCGATGTCGTACTCACCGGACCCGAACGCGCCTTGCTGCGCAAGGTTCACGACCACATCGGACCGTGCATCGCCAGCACCGAATACGGGATTGAACATCTGCGGCGCGGTACCGCATCCGGGGGAGACGGGGGATTCTCCTACGAGTGCACGAAAACTCGGCTGACCGGCCGGTGGCATGAGTGGACAGTGGCGCGGATATGCCTCAGGGAGGCATAGGAGAGATATGCACGCCGAGTATACTCGACTGTATGACACGAACGATGATAGATCTCGATGATGCCCTCTTGGACCGGGCCGCCAAGGAGCTAGGCACCAAGACAAAGAAGGACACCGTGCACGCCGCCCTGCGGGCCGCGCTCCGGCAGAGCGCCGCGCGGCGATTGATGGATCGCATGGCCGCCAACACCAATGGCGTCGAAGACGAAGCAGTGGTTAACGCCATGTGGGCGGGTGGGGAGCAGCCGCACCCGTGACCGCCCGCTACGTGCTGGACAAATCCGCCGCGTACCGCACCCACGTTCCCGCCGTGCGAGAGCGGCTGTCACCGTTGATGGAGCGCGGGTTGCTGGCCACCTGCGGCATTGCCGACCTCGAGGCCGGGGTTTCGGCACGGCCGGAATCCGATCACCGCGAACTCGGTATCGACCGCCGCGACGGCTTGCAGTACCTCACCACCCCCGATGAGGTATGGGACCGCGCCTGGCAGGTACAGGAACAACTGTGCGGCCGCAGCCTGCACCGCAGCGTCAAGATTCCCGATCTCATCATTGCCGCTGTCGCCGAGCATCACGGCCTCACCGTGCTGCACTATGACCACGATTTCGACCGAATCGCCGAGATCACCGGCCAACCTGTCGAATGGGTAGTGCCGCCGGGCACCGCGGATTGACAGGAAGAGGAGAACCTATGGGTGACAACGTGTTCGAGCCTGCCGCCGCGCCGCCGCCCGAGCGAATCAAGCTGGGTACGCTGCTGGCCGCGTTCTGGCGTGAGGACCCGTTGACCGACGACGAACACGCCGCACTCGACAACCGCGACCGCACCCCGCACGAGCCTATGTCATTCGATTAGTCACGCCTGCAATGGGATTCGTTCATTCCAGCGTTTCTGACCGCCTCTTTGCCGTCCTCGCGAACGAGGTTGCGACCGGCGCAGGCCGCCGCAGTGCAACCCGCCCGCAGGGCCAGCGCGAAGGGGTTGTGCGGAGGCGGACGCCGGTCACAATTGCCGCCCCAGGAGGGGAAAGCCCAGCCCGGCAGCATCCGGCCGAAGGCAGGATTCCGCTTCGCGGCACCGGGTTTTCGCGGTGCCGGTGCGGCGACACCTATGTGCGGGTCACCGACGGGATCCGCACCGAGGCGTTCAAGGCGGCCCGGCTGCCGATGGGATCCGGTCTGGGGGGGTTGGTCGCGCAGACCCGCGAGCCGTACGCCACTCCGGACTATCCACGTGACAAGCGGTTTCGGCACACCCTTGATGCGATCGTCGACGCTGAGGGGCTGATCGCCGTGCTGGGTGTACCGCTGCTGCTGCGAGACAGGGTGATTGGGGTGCTGTTCGCCGCCAATCGGCAGGAGCGTCCGTTCGGGCACCCCGAGGTCGCTCTGCTGATCTCGCTGGCCACGCACGCGGCGATCGCGATCGAGGCCGCTTCGCTTTTCGCCGACATCCGCGCACACAGCGACATGGTGGAGCAGGCTGCCGACGTCCACGAGCGGCTCACCTCGGTCGCGGCGCAGGGCGGCCAACTGCCCGAGGTGGCGGCCGTGGTCGCGGAGGTGATCGGCGCTGGGGTGGTCGTGGCCGATCCGGCGCTGCGGGTCCTCGCGTCGGCGGGCACACCTGCGCACGTGCTGGGCGAAGCAGTTGCCGGCGAGATGGCACAGGTGTGCCGGACGGCGATCGACCAACCGGCCACGGCCGCGACGCCCACCGCCTGCGCGACGCCGGTCATCGCCGGGTTTTGGCCGTCCTGATGGCCTGCCGGGGCGACCTCGGCGACGCCGATCAGCGCACTTTGGAACGGGCCGCCCTGATCGTGGCCATCCTGTTGCTGACCCAGCGGCAGCTGGCCGAGGCCGAGCAGCGTGTGCGCGGGGACCTGCTGGCCGATCTGCTCGCCGACGCGCAGCTGGACCCGGATGGCTTGCGGCGGCGGGCCGGGCTGCTGGGCACGGCCCTGGACCGGCCGCATGCGGTGATCGTGGCCTGCCCCGTTCGGGTCGAGGACCGCGGGGCCGTCGTCAACGCACTGAGCGGATGGGCGGCCGAACACGGCGGGCTCTGCGGCGAACACGGCCGAACCGTGGTGGTGCTGCTGCCCGACGGCGATCCGGCGCGGGTCGCTCGTCAGGCCGCCGACTGGATCCGCAGCGCCGTCGGGGCGCCGGTCACCATTGGTGCGGCCGGCCCGAGCGTGGGCCCGTCGGGTGTCCGCGACGCGTATCGTGACGCCCGGCATTGCGTGGACGTGCTCTGTGCACTGGACCAGGTGGGCACGGCGGCCACTCCCGCCGATCTGGGAGCGTTCGGGCTTCTGTTCGGGCCGGCCGGCACCGAGCGTGTCGCCGCTTTCGTGCACCACACGCTCGGCCCGGTTCTCGACCACGACAGCCGGCGCGGATCCGAACTGCTGCGCACCGTCGAGGCGTATTTCGGCGCTGACGCCAATCACGCCCAAGCCGCGAAGGCCCTCATCGTCCACATCAATACGCTCTACCAGCGCATCGAACGCATCAACGCGCTGCTCGGTGAGGGATGGCGGTCGGGCGAGGCCGCGCTGCAGATACACCTGGCGGTCAAGCTCCACCGGATCATCACCTTCATCGAGCAGCCGCCCAGCAGACACTAGTAGATGATTCCTCCACCTGCATGCTCCAGCAGTGTAGGCACCATCCATAGTGCGCGGGATGAACGGTCCATAGGATTTCGCGCATGGAACCTCGCACCCTCGACCCACGCGCCTCAGTCGACGACTTCCAGCCCAGATGGCCAGGGTTCGCCGCGTTCTTCCGCCACCGCGTCGATCTTCACGCGGCGTATCTGACGGAGTTGCACCACGCCCGGTCGACCCGTCGCACCTGGACGGTCGGCCAGTGGCGGTCGCGGGTCGAGGCGACGGCCGACTGGCTGCGCGGACAGGGCGTCGGCCCGGGGGACGCGGTTTCGACGCTCGCGGGCAACTCCGCCGAGGCGCTCGCGGTGGCATACGGGTGCTGGCTGATCGGCGCGTGCTGCGTACCGCTCAACGCCCAGGAGTCCGCCGATCGGCAGGCGTTCGTACTGCGCGATGCCCAGGCAAGACTGTTGGTGTACACACCGGAGCATGCCGATCGAGGCACCACTCTGGCCGAGGCGACCGGCTTGGCGTCGCACCACACCGACACCCTACCCGCCGACGGCGACGGCGCCATGGCGGTCGAGCCGACGGCAACCGGCTTGGATATCGCGGCGCTGAGGCTCTACACCAGCGGCACCACCGGCGAGCCGAAGGCCATCGTCACCACGATCGGCAATCTGCTGACCGACCTCGACGCCTTGGCGACCACCTTCGGCTGGGGGGCAGGCACGCGGGTCTACACGGTGTTGCCGGTGCACCACGCCAACGCCCTGGTCATTTCCAGCCTGCTGCCTTGGCAGACCGGTGCCTCCACCGTTCTCGCGGATCGGTTCCGAACCGAGGGGTTCTGGGCGGACGTCGCCGCCGAGCAAGCCACCACCGCCAGCCTCGTCCCGACCCTGCTGGAGTTCCTCCTCTCCGGCGATGGAGAAGCCCCTCCTGGTTTCTCCGAGGTGCTGTGCGGAGCCGGGCCGCTGCTGGTGGAGACAGCGCTCGGCTTCGAGAAACGCTTCGCGGTATCGGTCCGTCACATCTACGGGCTGTCGGAGACGACCTGCATCGCCTGCGCCATGTCCACCCTGCCCGAGGCGCAGCGCCACCACTGGCACGCCGAGTTCGGCTTCCCCAGCATCGGCAGCCCGGTCCCACACGCGGAGATGGCGGTCCTGCATCCGGCCACCGGCGCGGAACTGCCTGCCGAGGCTCGCGGCGAGCTGGCCGTCCGCGGCGCGATCGTGATGCGCGAGTACGCTGGTCTGCCGGACGCCACCGCCGGGGCGTTTCGCAACGGCTGGTTCCACACCGGCGATGAAGGCTTCTGGCGCCCCGGACCCGACGGTCGGCCCGCCTTCTTCGTCACCGGCCGGATCAAGGAACTCATCATCCGCGGGGGGCACAACATCTCCCCGTTCGAGATCGACGAGGTGCTGCGTACTCATCCGCAGGTGCGGTTCGCCCTGGCGGTGCCGTTCGAACACCGCGTCTACGGCGACGAGATCGCCGCCTACGTCGTCACCGATGGGCCGCTGACCGAGCAGGAAGTCCTCGACCACTGCGCCGACCGCCTCGACTTCGCCCACCAACCCAAGGTCGTCATTTTCGGCGACGACGTGCCCTACACCGCCACCGGCAAGGCCAAGCGCCTGGAACTGAAGGGCCGATTGGCCCCGCAATTGGCCGCGTATCGCGACATCAGTTTCCGCCGATCCAGGACCCCTGCCGAGGAGTCGTGAGGTCCCACTCCCAAGTCGTCACACGGTCCGCGCAAGCAAACCGCCATGCGGAATGGGGGCGTCCCGAGGCACCCATGGGCCGCCGGGACGTCCGCACGCCAGTCGGCCGCGCCATGCGGCCGCCGACGTTCCACCTCCGCTTGACCGACGCTGGCGGCCCCCTCGTTCCTGCGGCCGTGCATAGGGTCCCCGCCGACGGGGCAACCCCGCCCGTAGTAGCCATAAAATGATCGGAGCAACCGTGATCACCGATGAACTCGACATCCCCGTGGCCGGCGGTACCCTTCGGGTGTGCCGTTGGCCCGGTGAGATCGGCCCCACCGTCGTGGCCGCGCACGGCATCACCGCCAACGCCCTGTCCTGGGCACCGGTGGCCGAGGCATTGGCCGGGCAGGCCACGCTCGTCGCTGCGGACCTGCGCGGCAGGGCACGCAGCGCCACGCTGCCTGGTCCCTTCGGCCTGGCACAGCATGCCGACGACCTCATCGCCGTTCTCGACAGACTCGGCCTTGACCGGGCACCGATCGTCGGGCATTCGATGGGCGCGTTCGTGGCCGCCGTCGCCGCGGTACGCCACCCTAACCGGGTCTCCTCCGTGCTGCTCGTCGACGGCGGGGTCACGCTGCAGGTTCCCGAAGGCGCCGACATCGACGCCGTCCTGCAGGCAGTCATCGGCCCAGCGATGCGACGCCTGGAGATGACCTTCGAAAGCTGGGAGGCATACCTGGACTTCTGGCGGGCTCACCCAGCGCTGACCGCAGACTGGTCGCCCGCGGCGCAGGCGTACGCCCTGCGTGACCTCGTCGGCCAGCCGCCCTCCCTGCGATCGTCCTGCTCTCTGGAGGCGGTACGCCAGGATGCCACCGACACGCTCCTCGACCAGCAGACCACCACCGCGATCCATCGCATCGGCTGCCCCGCCACCCTGCTCTGGTGCGAACGCGGCATCCTCAACGAGCCACAGGGCCTCTACGACGACGCCCGTCTCGACTCCGCCGGCGTCGACCGAACCCGCATCAACGTGGCGAAGATCAACGATGTCAACCACTACACGGTGCTGCTGTCCGCGAAGGGCGCCACCGTGGTGGCCGACCACATCGGGAGGCTCACGTGAGGCCCGTCCAGATCGCCGGGGTTGGCATGATCCCGTTTGCCAGGCCCGGGCATAGTCCGGCGTACGACGAGATGGGCCAGACCGCCGCGCAGGCCGCGATCACCGACGCCGGCATCGACTACCACCTCGTGCAGCAGGCCTATGCCGGCTACGTCTACGGCGACTCCACCTGCGGGCAGGCCGCCCTGTACGGCTTGGGCACCAGCGGAATCCCCGTGATCAACGTCAACAACAATTGCGCCACCGGAGCCAGCGCGCTGTGGCTGGCCCGCCAGGCCATCGCCACCGGTGCCGCCGAATGCGTACTGGCCCTCGGCTTCGAACAGATGACCCGCGGTGCCCTGGCCATGGCCTTCCCCGACCGCGACAGCCCGCTCACGCGAGGCGACGCCACCCGAGCCCGGCTGCAAACCGACAACGGCGTGCCGTTCGCCGTGGCCTACTTCGGTGGCGCGGGCGCCGAGCACGCCCGCCGGCACGGCACCAAGCCCGAGACCTTCGCAGCGATAGCCGTCAAAGCCCGTCGGCATGCCGCCGCGAACCCCAATGCCGTGTTCCGAGACCCGCTCACCGTCGACGAGGTCCTCGCCTCACCGCCGATGTACGGGCCGCTGACCCGGCTGCAATGCTGTCCGCCCACGTGCGGTGCGGCAGCCGCCGTGCTGTGCAGCCCCGACTTCGCCCGCCGGCATGGCATCGACACCGCCGTGACCATACGCGCCCAGTCGCTGGTCAGTGACGTGCCAGGGACGTTCGACGACACCGACATGATGCGCCTGGTCGGCTATGACATGACCCGCACTGCTGCCGACCAGGTGTATGCAGACAGCGGCGTTGACCCGGTGGACATCCCGGTCGTCGAACTGCACGACTGCTTCACCACCAACGAACTCATCAGCTACGAAGCCCTCGGACTGACCCCCGAAGGCACCGCCGAGAAGTTCATCTCCGATGCCGACAACACCTACGGCGGCCGCGTCGTCGTCAACCCTTCGGGTGGTCTGCTGGCCAAGGGCCACCCGCTCGGCGCTACCGGATTGGCCCAGTGTGCCGAATTGACCTGGCAGCTACGCGGACAGGCGGGCCCGCGCCAGGTCGGCGGCGCCCGCCTCGCCCTTGCCCACAACATCGGACTCGGCGGCGCTTGCGTCGTGACCCTCCTGGAAGGAACGCGATGAACGACCCTGCCGGCCACCACCTTTCCGACACGAGTGTTCCGGGCCGCATCCTGTCCGGTCGGGTAGCCCTGGTCACCGGCGCGGGCCGCGGCATCGGCCAGGCCATCGCAGTCAAGCTTGCCTCCCACGGCGCCCGAGTCGTCGTCAACGACCTCGATCCCGACCCGGCCGCGGAGACCGTCAACCTCATTGAGAAGGCCGGTGGACAGGCCCTCGCAGTGACAGGCAGCGTCATCGCCCCGGATTTCGCAGCCCGGTTCATCGATACCGCCGTATCGGCCTTCGACGGCCTGGACATCATCGTCAACAATGCCGGCTACACCTGGGACGCGGTCATCCAGAAGACCACCGACGAACAGTGGGCCGCAATCCTCGACGTGCACCTGACCGCCCCGTTCCGGATCCTGCGTGCCGCCCAACCGGTGATCAGGCAATACGCCGCCCGCGACCGCGCCGCCGGGCTCACGCGTCACCGCAAGGTCGTCAACATCTCCTCGATCTCGGGGTTGGCGGGAAACCCCGGCCAGTCCAACTACGCTGCGGCCAAAGCTGGGATCGTCGGCCTGACCAAAACACTTGCCAAGGAGTGGGGACGCTACGCGGTCAACGTCAACGCCGTCGCGTACGGCGTCATCGCCACGAGGCTGACGGCCGACGACGGCCCGGGCGCCATCAGCGTCGACGGGCGACAGCTCGCGGTCGGCCTCAACCCGCAGATCGCAGCTGACCTCAACCAGGCGATCCCACTCGGGCGTGTGGGCACCGTCGAGGAAGCCGCCGGTGCCGCCTACCTGCTGTGCACACCGGATTCGGACTACATCACCGGAGAGACGCTGGTCTGTGCGGGCGGGTACAGCTTCTGACCCCGCCGTCGGGCGCCACCCGGCTCGACGGCCTGGATACCCTGCTGCATTGCGGTGAAGCTCTGTGCGGTGGCCTGTGCCTCTGCTGCCTCCGGTGTGCGTCGTGTGTGGTCCTGATGGAACTCGCCAGCCCCGGGTGTCCAACATGGACTGATGGACACCCGCGCCACCACCGCTGTGAAAGCTGCGAAACGCCTTGTTCTCCCCCTTGCCAGCAGATGCTGGAAAGTCGAGGCTGGCCTCACCCTGCTCGCCGCCGGGATAATCGCTGCCGCTGCACCCGGCGACTCCGTGCGCTGCTCGCCCTCGCTTTGGCCCTGCTCGGACTGGGCTGGAACTTCGGACCGCCGTACTGCCTGCCCTCGGTGGTTGTCACGCCTTCACCGTAGCGAAGCCGGTCCGGCCGTACCGTGATCGCTCGAGACGACGGATTGTCCCGACGGCAACTGCTGCATGCCGTCCTACCAGCTGCAGATGGGCTCCATCCCGGCGACCATCACCAGTTCGACACTGGTCGCCACGCAGTTCCTCGAGGTGCAGGCCGCACTCGCGCAGGGCTGGGCCGTGGTGGTGCCGGACTATCAGGGACCCGACTCGGCCTATGCGGCAGGACCTTTGGCCGGTCGTATCACCTTGGACGGCATCCGCGCCGCCGCGGCGTTCCAGCAGGCCATCGGCAGCGGAGGCTGAGGCGCGCCCCGAGTGACCGAGGCGTTTCGGTGACACGGGGCTTCCCGTCTGGAACGCTTAGTCGTCAAACCGCCGAACGCTCTTCCCTGAGAAAGAACTACTCCGGAGTAAGGTCGGCCCATGGCGTGGAAACCGACAGAAATACCCGACCAGAGCGGGCGCACTTTCATCGTCACCGGGGCCAACGGCGGCCTCGGCGTCGAGACCACCACGGTGCTGGCGAGCAAGGGCGCCGCGGTGATCATGGCCTGCCGCAATGCGGAGAAGGCCAAGGCGATCGCCGACCGCATCGACGGCGATGTCCGCGTCGCGTCACTGGATCTCGCGGATCTGGCGTCGGTGCGCGAATTCGCCGACAGCACCGGAGAATTCGATGTGCTGATCAATAACGCCGGACTGATGAACGTTCCGTTCTCGCGCACCAAGGACGGGTTCGAAACCCAGTTCGGCGTCAACCATCTCGGCCACTTCGCGCTGACCGGGCTGCTGCTCGACCGCATCCGTGACCGGGTGATCTCCCTGTCGAGTATCGCCCACAAGCAGACGCCCAAGCTTTGGATCGATGATCTGAACTACGAGAACCGCCGCTATCGGCGCAATCTGGCCTACGCCCAGTCCAAGCTGGCGAACCTGATGTTCGCACGGGAGTTGCAGCATCGACTGGCCGAATCCGGTTCCAGCAAGCGGTCTTACGCGGTGCACCCCGGCGTCTCGGCGACCGATCTGTTCGCCAGGACCGAGACCCCGATCGACCGGATCAGCAAGCCGTTCATCCGGCTGGTCGGCCATCCCCCTGCCAAGGCGGCTCACTCCACCCTGTTCGCGGCCACCATGCCGGATGCCGACCCCGACACGTACTGGGGCCCGACCCGCTTGTTCCAAAGTCAGGGTCCGGTAGAGGCCGCACCGTCGAGCCGACTGTCGAACGACCGGGAGCTGCAGCGTCGACTCTGGGAAGAGTCCGAGCGGATGACCGGGATCGCCTACAAGTTCTGACGGCGGCACATCCGACGGCCCGTCGGCTCGGTTGCCGACTGGCCGGGCCGATCTTGGTCAGTCACACCGAGAGCACGATTTTGCCGGTGGCGCGGCCACTTTCGGTGATGTCGCGCGCCTTGGCCGCGAGCTCCGCGTGCCCTGGCGATCTGCACCGCGAGACGACCGACGCCGCCCGCCGCGGCGTGGATCAACACCCGCTGCCCGGCCCGCACATCGGCGGTGTCGACCAGCGCCTGCCAGGCGGTCAGCGCCGCCAGCGGCAGCGCCGCGGCCTCAACATGCGAGGTCCGGCGGGCTTGCGCGCCAGATGCCGCGCGGGCGAGGTCGCGTACTGCGCGCAGGCGCCCGCGGGAAGCGGCTGGCGCGGTTGCGTCATCCCAGCGAGCACACGAGATGCGCCGCGCCCCTGCGTCTATCTCCGGCTGGCGCGGCGGTACCCCACTGCCGCGGGGATGGCGAACAGGACGATCGCGCCGAGTGACCAGATGATCGTCATGGTGAGCGGTCGTGCGAGCGGGCCACCCTGGGCCAGCGCGCGCATCGCGTCGACGGCGACCGATAATGGCTGGTTGCGCACGACCGGCTGGATCCACTGCGGGTAGGCCGCCAGTGGTACGAAGCCGGTACTGAAGAACATCAGCAGCGAGGTGAGGATCGTGACGCCCTCGACGAGGGTCGCCTTCGCGGTAAAGACGGCGATGGCGGTGACGATCGTTGCGAAGGCGAGTCCGAGAAGTATTGGCAGCAAAAAGAACACCACCGCCGCGAGCACACCCCGCTCGAAGCGGAAACCGAGCAGGTAGCCGACCAGGACGACGGCGATGGTTCCGCCGATAATGCGACACCCCTCGGCGAGGATCCTGGCCGCCAACCCGGAGGCGCGATGCACGGGCAGCACCCAGAATCGGGCGAGCAGACCGGCGTCGCGTTCGCGTCCGAGCATCACGCCGCTGGCCACTGCGCCGGACAGCGCGCCGATGACGGCCACCATCGGCACCGAGCCGTAGAGCGCGTTGCCGCCGGTGAACTTCTGGATCTGACCGCCGACCACGGTGTCCAGCATGACCAGCAGCAGACACGGAATGATCAGCGTCTCCAACAGGGCGACCGGGTTGCGCGCCGAACGCAGCAGCAGGCGTTGTGTCTGCAATATGGTGTGCCGCACCAGTGCGGCGGGCGATGCCTCGGAACCGGTCACGGCGGACGAAGCAAACAGCGTCATCATGCCCTCCTCGAGCTCAGCCGGATGGCCAGCGGAACGCATACGACCAAGGTCCCGACCGCCCACAGCAGCGGCGGACCCATCACCGACCAGGTCACCTCGCCCGCATGACCTTTGGTGTCTCCGGCAAGCGCCCGCAGCGCGATCGCGTACTGCGAGATCGGCTGGTTGCGCACGAAAGGCTGTACCCAGTGCGGAAACTGGGAGGCCGGAGCCAGACCGGTCGACAGCAGGCCCAAGATCAACGGCGGCAACACCAACGCCTGGGTCACCGTTTCGGGACTCTTCGACACCATCCCGATGACATCGGCACCGAGGGTCAGGGCGATGCCGATGAGCATCGAAAAAGCTAGGAAACCGAGCGTGTGCATCGCGTCGAGCCGAAAGCGGAAGCCGATCACATAGCCGGACGCGACCGCCGCGGCCAGTGCGATGAGCAATCGAAAGATATTGCCGGACATGCGCGCCGCGACGGGCACCAGCGGGCCGATGGGCATCGCGCCGAACCGTCGGTCGAGTCCTGCGACGGAATCGGAGGCGGATCGGAATGCGGCCGAGATGGCGGTGAACGCCGTGGCCTGCAGGATCACCAGCGGCATCATGTACTGCGCGTAGCTGCTGAAGCCGTTGCCCGAGAACATCATCACGGTCTTCAACGGAATGTAGAAGCTGGCCGTGAAGGCCGCGGGCCCGTAGATCGAGGACACCACCTCGCCGGTCTTGACCGAAGGCACGATCAATCGCGAGGTGAGCACCCACCACTGCTGCACGGTGGCGGGAGTGGCGCGCGCGGGCGTCAGCCAGGTGCCCGCGGTCACGAGTCCGCCTCCCTGTCCGTCGAGGCCAGATGTCCGGTCAGCTGCAGGAATACATCGTCGAGCGAGGGCCTGCGCAGTGCGATGTCGACCAGTTCGATGCCGCCGCCGTCCAGCCGCCGCAGCACCTCCGCGAGGGTCTTGGCGCCATCGGGCGCGGGAATCGCGATGCGGTCGGATTCCAGGGTCAGCGCGCTGCGGCCGCCGTCGGGCAGCAGCGATCCGAGGGCCGACGCGATGGCGGGCAGATCCTTCAGATCCAGCGGCACCACCTCGCAATAGCTGCCACCGGTCCGGGACTTCAGTTCGTCGGCGGTGCCCTGTGCGATCACCACACCGCGGTCGATCACGAGGACGCGGTCGCAGAGTGCGTCCGCCTCCTCCAGATACTGCGTGGTGAGCAGGGTGGTGATGCCGTTCTTCTGGAAGCTCGACACCAGATCCCACACCCCCTGCCTGCTGCGCGGATCCAGGCCTGTGGTGGGCTCGTCCAGGAACACTACGTCCGGCCGGACCACGAGCCCGCAGGCGATGTCGATACGCCTGCGCATACCACACGAATAGGTGCCGACCCGGCGGCCCGCCGCGCCGACCAGATCGAATTCGGCGAGCAGTTCGTCCGCCCGCGCCTTGGCGGCGCGTTTGCGCAGCCCCATCAGCCTGCCGAACAGCACGAGATTCTCGTAGCCGCTGAGCATGTCGTCGAGCGCGGCGAACTGTCCGGTCAGCATGATGGCGCGGCGTACCGCCGCCGGATCGGCGACGACATCGTGTCCGGCGACCCGTGCCCGCCCCGTATCGGGGGCGATCAGGGTCGAGAGGATGTTCACCGTCGTCGTCTTGCCCGCGCCGTTCGGGCCGAGGATGCCGAGCACCTCGCCCTCCGCCGCCTCGAAATCAATGCCGCGCAACGCCTTTACGGCGCCGAACGATTTCTCGATGCCCTCGACGAGGACCCCACTCTCGGAACTCATCGCCTGCCTCCCAGCTGCTCGTCGAGCACGCGGGCGATGGTCGCCAGCGCGTGTGGTGCGGTCAGTTCGTCATGGGTGACGTCGACGTCGACCGTGGTGATATCGCCGGTGATGTACTGCCGCCAGCCATCCGGACCGAAGATCTCCGAGGTGTCCACCGTCGCTTGGAAATACAGCATGTCGCCGTGGTAGATCGGACGGCTGGTGAACCAGCCCACCGTACGGTCGACCGTGGCACCGGGCAGCACCTCCTCCTCCTCGCGCCCGTGGCCCTCTAGCGTGAACAGCGCGGCCGATCGCTCGCGCCAGCGGCAGACCGCCATCGCGAGCGCCGCGAGCAGCGCATCGTCCGCGCCGCAATGGAATCGTTCCGGCACCAGATCGAGCACGGCGCTTGCCACCTCGGCCGGCACGGTGGTGCGTACGTCCGCCATGGTGGCGACCACATCGACGGCCGGATCCAGGGCGCGCGCACCGATTTCGGGGTCGGGGGTAGCGAGTATCCGCTGCCACACCGGAAGTTCGTCGGCCCGGCCAGCGGCCGCCTCGATCTGACCGTGCGCCCACCGCCGCATCGATGTGCCGACCGGATCGAGCGGTCCGCCCAGCCCGGCAGTGGCCAAGTCCGGCAGCAGAATTCGCCAGGACACGCCGTCCACGACGAGGTGGTGCAGCACCAGCCACAACCTCGGATCGGCGTCCGGCGACTCGATCAGAACGACACGCACCACCACACCCGCATCGGGATCGAGCAGATCGGCGGCACGCTGCAGTGCGCGCCCGCAGGTCTCGTCCACATCCGGACCGGCCGACACGACGTCGATGAGCTGGTCGGCGTCGACCGAACCCGGTTCGCCGACCATCCATTCCCAGCCGGCATCCGATCGCCGCAAAGCACTGCGCAGCACGTCGTGGTGATCGATCAGCGCCTGCACCGCCGCGGTCAGCTGTTCCCGCTCGACTCCTGCCGGCAGCCCGATCAATACGGCCTGGCTGAACCGCTGCCACGGGTCGCCGTGCTCGAGCATGGCGTGCACGATCGGCGTGAGCTCGACCGCACCGATGCCGCCGCCGGGCAATTCCCGGACCTGATGCGCGGCCGCATCGGTGGCGACGGCAGCCAGTCCGGCAACGGTCTTGCGCTCGAACACATCTCGCGCACTGAAGGACAGTCCGGCCGCGCGGGCCCGCGACACCAGCCGGATCGACACAATGCTGTCGCCGCCGAGCGCGAAGAAGTTCTCGTCGACACCCACCGCGTCGAGCCCGAGAACCTCCGCGAACAGCGGTGCCAGCAGCTCTTCCCGAGGTGTCGACGGTGCCCGCCGCACGGAGATGCGGGTTCCGAAATCCGGTGCGGGCAGCGCCCGGCGATCCACCTTGCCGACCGGGGTGAGCGGCACGTCCTCGAGCACCATGATCACCGACGGCACCATGTGCGCCGGAAGCGACGCGCCAACAAAAGCTTTCAACTCTTCCGGATGCACCTGCACACCCGGCTTGCCGAGCACATAGGACACGAGCGCGGTGGTACTCGAGGGGGTCGTCGCGCCGATGCTGATCGAGAAATAGATATCCGGATGCCGCTGCAAGGCGGCATCCACCTCGCCGAGCTCGATCCGGAAGCCGCGCACCTTCACCTGAAAGTCGCTGCGCCCCACGTAATCCAGCTCGAGCCTGCCGTCGCGCCGCTGCCACCACACCAGATCCCCGGTGCGGTACATGCGTTCGCCCGGCGCATACGGGTTGGCGAGGAACCGGCTCGCGGTGAGGCCGTTGCGCTGGTGGTAGCCGCGCGCCACCCCCACGCCACCGAGATACAGCTCGCCGATCGTGCCGGATGCCACCGGCCGCAGCCACGGATCGAGCACCACGGCCGACGCGCCGCGCGCCAGGCTGCCGATCGATACCGGCGCGCCCGGCACCATCGGTGCGCTCAATGTGGCGGTCACGGTGGTTTCGGTGGGACCGTACCCGTTCAGCAGTGTGCGATCCGACCACTTCGCCACCAGTTCGAGCGGGCAGGCGTCACCGCCGACGATCACCGTGCGCAGGCCGGGCAGCGTCGACGGTTCGAGCGAACCCACCACGGCAGGGGTCACATTGAGATGGGTGACACCGTGGCCGCGCAGCACCTGCGCCATCTCCTCGCCCGCGTATGCCGACGGCGGGATTACCGCGACCGTGGCGCCCACCGCGAATGCCACCAACAGTTCTTCCACCGAGATGTCGAAGCTCGGCGAAACGGCATGGGCGACAACCGAATCCTGCCGAACACCGAACGCTGCACCTGATCCCGAAGCGAGGTTCGCCAGACCCCGATGCGACACCACGACGCCCTTGGGCAGACCGGTCGACCCGGAGGTATAGATGACGTACGCCGCCTGGTCCAGGAGCACCGGTGCGCCCCGCTCAGCATCGGTGATCGGGCGGCCTCGTTCGGTCCGACGGTGAACCTGATGATGATGGACTCCCGGATCCGGCTCGGTTCGGTCACCGGCCGACTGCATGTGCTCACCGACCGGGTCTTCCCTGCCCTCGATGCCCGCGTTGTAGAGGTCCATCGTGCGCTGCAGCATGGTGATCGCACCTACGCCATCGAGCACGATGTGGTGGATCCGCGAATACCAATACCAGTGGTCATCGGCGAGGCGCAGCATCTTGACCTCGCACAGCCGATCACGCAGCACATCCAACGGCGCGGTGTATTCCGCACGCATCCAGGCTTGTGCCGCCGCCTCCGGATCAGGTTCCCCGCGCAGATCGACGGTGCTGATGCAGTCGTCCAGGGCGGTGTCGATGATCTGGTACGGGGCGTCGTCGACCTCGATCATGCGCAGATAGCCGGTGCCGAACTCGCGTCCGGCCCGACGCGCCGAGGAGGCCAGTAGGTCGACGTCGACAGATCCGACGAATTCGACGTACTGGGCAATGGAGATCTGGTTGTCACCGGCAAAGTGCTGGGCGAACCAGATCCCACGTTGGGCCGCGGATAGCGCGAACGCCTCCGCGGGCAAACCGTTGCCCGCCGTGATCGGCGGGCGGGATACCTGCTGCATAGGAATTCCTGCGTGATCGTGGACCTGAGCCCGCTGGTCGAGCCGCATCCGAGCCTGCTTTGGGACGAGTGCTACTTCGGATGATTCGACCGGCCTGCACATGGCTATTTTCCCCTCGAAGGTCTCGGCGGGTGGCGTCTTCGGTATGTCTCGTGGTCTCGTCACCGGTCCGCAACGCGTTGTTGGCTTCCTCCCGAAACCGACAACTACGGCCCCACATACCCCCTCGGCCAGCGCTCCGGCGAAACTCGGCATTCCCCCAGTTCACAGCTCTGAATAACGGAACATCGACGGGAAGTGTGCCGGGCCGGATCCGGGCGCTGAACCGGATCCGGCCCGTAAGTGTCGGAGTGGATCAGGCGATTTTGATCGCGGCGCGGCGGTCCGAGTCGGTGATCGGCGCGTCGGAACCGGTCATGTAGTGCACCAGCGTCGAGCGATCGTCGAGCATGAGCCAGCCGAGCGCATCGGTGAGCTCGCGACGCACCGCCTTGGTGGTCACGCCGAGCCCGGCGCCGTGCGTGGGCGTCCCCGGAGCCACCGGCACCGCGATCGCACCGGTCTTGGCAATGGCCAAGCGGGTGACAGCGGCCTCGACCGGAGGGGTGACCGCCAGCGCGACCCGAATGCCGGGACCCGCGCCGCGGGCCAGCAGCAGCCGCGCCAAGCGGTTGGACCAGAGATCGAGCTCACCGTAGGTGAGGTCACAGTCGGCGGCGGACACGGCCACGGCCGTCGGATGGTTCCCGGCGGGCGCGGACAGTGCGCTCGGCCGCAGCTGGACAACAGTTTCGGCGGGCGATTCGATCAGCGTGGACATTGGGGCTTTCCCTCGAAAGTTTTGATCCATGGCGTCTTTGGTATGCGTTCCAATCTCGTCGCAACGGGTTGTTTCGACAGGAACCCCAGTACTGACCTCAGCCCTCCGAGGGTGGCCTTTTCTCACACCTGGGGGTGAGCGGCGCCGCCGCGCCCACCGTGGGTACCTGGTGCGGACCTGCTCCTACGTGATGCGTAGTAGACGGGTACCGTGGTAGCCGTGTCCGCTCCACCTCGCCGCTCGGCACACAATCGCCCGGCCCTCATCGCGCTGGTGATCGTTGCTGCCCTCGGCTGCCTGGCTCTTGGCTGGTGGCAGTGGCAGCGGTTCGAGTCCGCAAGCGGCACCGGCCAGAATCTGGGCTACGCGCTGCAGTGGCCGCTGTTCGCGGGGTTCGCGGTCTTCGCCTACTTCCGTTTCGTACGGCTGGAAACCGAGTCCGAAACGGACGGCGACGCGCAGCAGGCTCCGGCAACGCCGACGCGTTCGGCGAAACCCGTTGCGCCGCGCGAGATTCCGGCGGGTTTGCTGCCCGAGCGCCCGAGGGCCGTCCGAGACGACGACCCGGTACTTGCCGAGTACAACAGCTACCTCGCCGAACTGCACGCCAAAGACATCGACGAGCAAGTCCGCGCAGCGGGCCTGCACACCCGCGACACCGAACGGAGCGCCGGTTGACCACCAGCGAGAACTCGACCGAATCCACCACCGCGGCGCAGCCGCAGAGGGCAACACAGCCGAGCACGACAACTCCGGCGAAACTGAGCAAGATCAATGGAGCGCTGCAGCGCTACCGAGTACTGGCCTGGCTCACCGGCCTCTGGCTGCTGCTGCTGACTGCCGAGATCATCGCCAAGTACGGCTTCGGTGTGCACACCCCGAGCTGGATCGCGGTCGTGCACGGCTGGGTGTACTTCGTCTACCTGCTGGTCACCGCCGACCTCGCGGTCAAGGTCCGCTGGCCCGTGCTGCGCACCGTCGGCACCCTGATCGCGGGCACCATCCCGCTGCTGTCGTTCTTCGTCGAGCACGTCAACGCCAAGAAGGTCAAGGCAGACTTCAACCTCTGAGCTATCGCTACTCCGTCATCCAGGTTTTCGCCAGGGTGACGAGAGTGGCGTCATGCAAGCGACGAGATCGCTCCGTCGGCTGACCCGGATGCCGGAACGCGGGTGTCGCTCAGTCCACGAGGGCGGCCAGTGCGGGCAGCAATTGGGTCAGCGCGCGCCCGCGATGCGAAACAGCGTCCTTCTGCGCGGGCGTCAGCTGTGCGGCGGTGACATCGTCGCCGACCGGAATGAACAGCGGGTCGTACCCGAAACCGCCGTCGCCCGCGGGTTTCCGCCCGATCGTGCCGGGCCATTCGCCGCGGACCACGGTCTCGGCGCCGCTCGGCACCACCAGCGCGCACGCGGAAACGAACTGCGCACCGCGCCGTTCGTCCGGCACATCGCCGAGTTGTGCCAACAACAGTTCGTTGTTGGCGCCGTCGTCGCCATGCCGACCCGACCAGCGCGCCGACAGCACCCCGGGCATCCCGTTCAGCGCATCCACGGCAACGCCGGAATCATCTGCGACACAAGCCAATCCGGTCGCGGCGGCACCATCGCGAGCCTTGGCCAGAGCGTTCTCCTCGAACGTCGCCCCGGTCTCGGGCGCCTCGTCGTAGGCGGGCACATCGTCCAAACCGACGATCGCGATGCCCGCGATGCCGGCGTCGGCGAGGATTCGCCGCAGCTCGTTCAGCTTCTTGGAATTGCGGCTGGCAACCAGAACCCGACGCGCCATTACTTGCGCTTCGACGATTCGGTCGGCTCCGGCAGCACGCCGGGATACGGCAGTGCCAGCGCCTCTTTCTGCACCGCGAACAGCTGCTCGCAGCCTGCCAGCGCCGAGTCGAGCATCTTGTCCAGAGTGGAGCGCGGGAAGGTGGCGCCCTCGCCGGTGCCCTGGATCTCCACCAGGGTGCCGGTGTCGGTGGCAACGACGTTCATGTCGACCTCGGCGCGCGAATCCTCTTCGTAGGGCAGGTCCAAGCGGACCCGGCCGTCCACCACGCCGACGCTCACCGCGGCGATGGCGCACGAAATCGGCTGCGGGTCGGTCAGCCTGCCCGCGGCGGCGAGATAGGTGACCGCGTCCGCAAGCGCGACATACGCGCCGGTGATGGCGGCGGTCCTGGTGCCGCCGTCGGCCTGCAACACATCGCAGTCGATCGCGATCGTGTTCTCGCCGATGGCCGCTAGGTCGATGCAGGCGCGCAGCGACCGGCCGACCAGCCTGCTGATCTCCTGGGTCCGGCCACCGACCTTGCCCTTCACCGACTCTCGCCCGCTGCGGGTGTGGGTGGCCGCGGGCAACATCGCGTATTCGGCGGTCAGCCAACCGAGTCCGGAATCGCGTCGCCACGGCGGCACGCCGTCATTGACGCTCGCGGTGCACATCACCCGGGTCTGGCCGAACTCCACCAGCACTGAACCGGCTGGATGCGTGGTGAATCCACGGGTGATCCGTACCTCGCGGAGTTCATCGTCCGCCCTGCCATCGGCTCGTCTCGACACGGCCACAGCCTAGCGGGGCCGACCTGTGCGTCCGGCAACCGGTCAGATATCGAAGGTCTCCCCCGGTGCGACGGCGTGTACCGGACCGGAGAACTGCGCCTTGGCCTCCGCGATGACATCCTCGCGGGAAGTCCACGGCGGGATGTGGGTGAGCAGCAGCTCTTCGACCCCGGCTTCGGCCGCCATCATGCCCGCCTCGGTGCCCGAAAGATGAATCCCCAGAGGACGATTCGCCGGATCGTGGGTCCACGACGCCTCGGCCATCAGAATGTCGGCGCCCTGCGCGAGCTCGCGCACCGCATCGCACATCGCCGTGTCACCGGTGTAGACGAAGGTCCGCCCGGCCGCGGTGACGATGCGCAGCCCGTAGGACTCCGGCGGGTGGTACATCCGGCGCGCCGTCACGGTATGGCCTTGACCGAATTCGACCGGCTCGCCCTCGCCCCAGGAGCGGTGGTCGATCACATCGGACCAGTCGTCGCATTCGCCACCGACTTCCGCGGAGGCGTTGCCGATACGTAGCGCGCTGTCGGACGGACCGCGCACGATCGCCTTTCCCGCCGGGGGCGTCGGATGATAGCGCCGCCACACCAACAGCCCGGGCAGGTCCAGGCAGTGATCGGCGTGCAGGTGGGTCAGGAAGATATCGACCTCACCGGGATCGGCGTAGCGCTGCAGTGCGCCGAGCACACCCGGTCCGAAATCGATAACCACCGGCGTCATATCCGGCCCGGTCAGCAGGTACCCCGACGCAGGAGAATCCGGTCCGGACACACTGCCCGAGCACCCGAGGACGGTAAGGCGAATTCTCCCATGCTGCCACGACGAATTCTCGCTCAAGAAAGGATCACCCACATTTCTCGGCGGGCCGCACGATCACCGTGGCGACGCACTGACTCCGGCTCGATCCTCGCGGCGGTGTCGACGTTCATCACCAGAGAATACCCAGCCGGCAAGCACTCCACCCATCGCCCCGAAAAGATGCCCCTGCCAAGAGATTCCAGGTTGTCCAGGCAATACTCCCCACAGCGCCGACCCGTAGATCGCCAAAACGACCAGCCCGACGATGATCTGGGTGATGTTGCGGGCGAACCAGCCGCGCGAGATCAGGAACGTCAGCCAGCCGAAAACCAGTACGGACGCACCGAGATGCACCGATCCGGACGCTCCGGTGAGCCAGGTGCCGATACCGGCGACGACCCAGATGATCGCGGTCGCGGCCAGCCCACGCCCGATGCCCGCGAGCAGGGCCAGGAAGCCGAGCACCAGCACCGGCAGCGTGTTGCCGATCAGGTGCGGCCAGCCCGCGTGCAGGACCGGAGCCCACAGGATGCCCCACAGCCCGTCCGCGGTGCGCGGCTCGATGCCCGCCCGATCGAGCTGGTTGTTGTCCAGAGTGTCGACGCCTTCGATGCCGTACAGCAGCCCGACGAACCCGGCGATCATGATCCCGGCACGCACCCAGAGCTGCTTGATGGCGGCGAAGGTGTCGGACTTCTCGGGCGGGCTCGGCGCGGGTACTCGGGGCAGCGTCGCGCTCGGTGGTGTCGTACCGACCGGATTTCCCAGCTGCGCTCGCAACGCGGCAATTCGATCCGGGTCGAATGACGACCCGATTCCCGCACCACCGGTCATCGCAACCTCCTGATCGAGCAGGGAGCGGCGGGTCGCGAATAGCTACTCGCGAGCCGGTGCCCCGCTACTTCGAGGGTACCGGTGGTGCGGAAACGTCAGGCCCAGAGTTGGCCGTCCAGGCGTTCTTCGGCTTCCTCGAGGGTGCCGTCGTAGGCGCCGGTGGACAGGTATTTCCAACCGCCGTCGGCAACGACGAACGCGATATCCGCGCGACGGCCCGCCTCGACGGCCTTGCGGGCGACCCCGAGCGCCGCGTGCAGGATCGCGCCGGTCGAGATGCCCGCGAAAATGCCCTCTTCCAAGACCAATTCGCGGGTGCGCTTCACCGCGTCGAACGGGCCGACCGAGAATCGGGTGGTCAGCACCGACTCGTCGTACAGCTCCGGGATAAAGCCCTCATCGATATTGCGCAGCCCGTACACGAGTTCGCCGTAGCGCGGTTCCGCGGCGACGATCTCGATGCCTGGCACCTTCTCGCGCAGGAAACGACCGGTGCCCATCAGGGTTCCGGTGGTGCCGAGTCCGGCCACGAAATGCGTGATCTCCGGCAGGTCGGCCAGGATCTCCGGGCCGGTCGCCTCGTAATGCGCCAGCGCATTGGCCGGGTTGCCGTACTGGTAGAGCATCACCCAGTCCGGATGCTCGGCGGCGATCTGCTTGGCCTTGGCCACCGCCTGATTCGAACCACCGGCGGCCGGGGAATCGATGATCTCGGCGCCAAACATGGTCAGCAGCTGCCGCCGCTCCACCGAGGTGTTTTCCGGCATCACGCAGATCAGCCGGTAGCCCTTGAGCTTGGCCGCCATGGCCAGGGAGATCCCGGTATTACCGCTGGTCGGTTCCAGAATCGTGCAGCCAGGTGTCAGCAGGCCGTCGGCCTCGGCCTGCTCGATCATCCGCAGCGCCGGGCGGTCCTTGATGGAGCCGGTCGGATTGCGATCCTCCAGCTTGGCCCACAGCCGCACCGAGTTCTCCCCGTCCCACTGCGGGGACAGGTTTCGCAGCCCGACCAGCGGGGTATTGCCGAGCGTTGCGATCAGCGATTCATAGCGCGCCATGGTCGCTCACCCGCCCGCGACGGCAGGCAGGATGGTGACGCTCGCGCCCTCGGGCACCTCGGCCGCGAGGCCGCCGGAGAAGCGCACGTCCTCGTCGTCGACATAGATGTTGACGTAGCGGTTCAGCTTGCCGTCCTTGAGCAGCCGCTCGGCGAGACCGGGGTGGTTGGCCTCCAGGTCATCGATCAGCGAGGACAGGGTGGTGCCATTGCCCTCGACGCGCTTCTCGCCGCCGGTAAGGCCACGCATGATCGTCGGGATGGACACGGTTACCGACATGAGGACTCCTCGATTTCGACAGATATGGGGGCGGATCTAGGCGGGCTCGTAGGCATCGACGACCTGCACGGGCTCCTCGGTGACCTCGCCATCGACGATCCGGTAGCTGCGCAACTCGTGCTGCTCGGGATCGCGAGTGGAGATCAGCACGTAATGCGCGTAAGGCTCGGACGCGTAGGACACATCGGTGCGACTGGGATACGCCTCGGTCGCGGTGTGCGAGTGGTAGATCACCACCGGCTCCTCATCGGCCTTGTCCATCTCCCGCCACACCTTCAGCTGCTCGCCGGAATCGAACCGGTAGAAGGTAGGCGAGCGCTCGGCATTGACCATGGCGACGAACCGCTCGGGGCGATCGGATCCCTCCGGCCCGGCGATCACCCCGCATGCCTCGTCTGGGTGATCGGCGCGGGCGTGCGCCACCATCGCCTCGACCAGGTCGGCCCTAATCACCAGCACGAGTCAAACCCTTCCGCAATTCGGCACAGCTGTTGTGCGACCTAACGCACTCGACAACGAGCCAGGATATTCGGCTATTCCCTCGCCGCCGCGAACAGGTCCGAGTAGGCGGGGATACCCGCGACCGTACGCGCAGCCAGGATCGCGTCCACGATCGCGCGTTCCACACACACCGCGGCGGCGGTACATACCTCGTCCAGCGCCCGCAGATCCTGAGGAAACGCGGGTGGCATCGGGAAGCCCGTGGACAGCGGCGCGGTGCCGGTCGCAAGTGCGAACAGGGTGTCGCCGTCCAGCGGGGAATGGGCGGGACGAATCGCCCGGGCGATGCCGTCGTGGGCGGTGGTCGCCATGCGGCGGCAGCCCGCCGGGTCCAGCGGCGCGTCGGTGGCGACCACGCCGATGGTCGTATTGAGGACGGTGCCCTTGACCGGGAGTGTGTTCGCGTGGGCCAACTGTTCCGCGTCGGCGGGGTGTAATCCGAAGTGTTCGGGACCGTCGGTGCCGACACCCCACGGCAGTCCGGTGCGGGGATCGAACACCGACCCGACGGGATTGGCCACGATGAGCGCTGCCACCGTCACCCCGGCCGCAGCGCCCGCGCCGAGCACCACGCTCGCCGTGCCGACGCCGCCCTTGATGGAACCGGCTCGCGCACCGACCCCCGCGCCGACCGAGCCGCGCGCGAACTCGACCGACGCGGCCTCGGCGGCTCGATACCCGAACTCAGCGGTGGGCCGAATGCCCCACTCCCCCAACGGAAGATCGAAGATCACCGCGCCGGGGACGATGGGCACCACCCGGCTCGGGTCCGTCGGATCCATCGGGATGCCCTCGCCGTGTTCCTCCAGCCAGCACATCACGCCGTCGGCGGCCGCGAGTCCGTAGGCGCTGCCGCCGGTGAGCAGGATCGAATGCACTTGGCGCACAGTGTTTGCCGGGTCGAGCAGATCGGTTTCCCTGGTGCCCGGCCCGCCGCCGCGCACATCGACGGCGGCGATCGCGCCGCCGGGCGCGCGTATCACGGTGCACCCCGTTGCCGCGCCCGTACCGAACACGGCGTCCGGATCGATCGCGTGGTGATGCCCGACCAGCAGCCCTGCTACATCGGTCAGCGAATTGCGTCGTCCGGCTTGGGCATTCACACCTGCTCCTGACTGCTGATCATGGGACGACCGATGTCATACCGCCGCGGGGGTTACCGTACGTTGGGTGCCGGTGTTCGTCGAGCCGCCCGCCATTCCAGAGCGCGTCGGAATCCGAAGACGTTCGCGTGGAACGACGGGACTCAGGGCGCCAACGCTTGCAGTAGCGAATCCTGCATCCAGGTCAGCCAGTGATACACGTCGAGATGCGGGCCGCGCGGGTCATCCGGTTCCAGGTGGTCGGGCGTCTCGGCGTCGATCCCGAGCACCGTGCCGAGTGCCAGCCGCACATCGGTGAGCGCGGTCAACCAGGCGTCGGCCTGTTCGGGTGTCAGCAGGATCCGGCCGCCGTCCTCGGGCAACGTTTTCAGGACCACCGAGCCCGCGGCCAGCTTGGCGTCGATGATCTCCGGCTCGTGCAGGCCGCGCAGCGCGCTGTTGAGGTCGGCGCGGTCGGCGTCGGGGGAACCGGGTTCGCTGCGATGGAAATCCGGCAGCAGCCGGTGCAGTCGCGGGTCGTCGGGCGGGGCGGTGTTGCCCGTGCGCAACCCGGTCAGCGCGGAAAGATCGTCTTCGGGGGCGGAGTTGGCTCGTTCGGTCAGCAGCCCCGAGACCGAGCCGACCAGCGAACGCAACACGCTCGCCTCACGCGCATCCATTTCGGAGCGCAATTTGAGGCCGCTCAGTGAGTTCTTTCGGCTCCACTTTCGCACTGACGTCAGCGTAGTCGAACCGGTCAGTCGTCCCGCTGCATGGTTGCCCACAGGCCGGCCGCGTGCAGCCGGCGCACATCCTGTTCCATTTTGTCCCGCGAGCCCGAAGAGACCACCGCTTTGCCCTCGTTGTGCACCTTGAGCATCAGTTCGGTCGCCTTCGCTTTGCTGTAGCCGAAGAGCTTCTGGAAAATGTAGGCGACGTAATGCATGAGGTTGACGGGGTCGTCCCAGACCACCGTGACCCACGGACGATCCTCGGCCTCCAGGATTTCGGTGTATTCGACCGCCTCCGGAGTCGCCTGTGCCGCCGACAGTGCCGCGTTCGCTTCGCACAAGCCCATAACACTCAGGGTACGACTCGACTCCGGATACACAACACCCGCGCACCATCATTCCGGCATTCTGGGAGACGTCCCAAGAGCACCCGCCTATCATGCCCGCCAGCGCTGTCTAGAGTGGCTGCGTGGACATTCGGGACAGCGTGACGAGCACCGCGCTGCTGACAGATCAGTACGAGCTGACCATGCTCGCGGCGGCGCTCGCCGACGGCTCGGCGCACCGTCGCTGCACCTTCGAGGTGTTCGCCCGAAGGTTGCCACACGGCCGCCGCTACGGTGTCGTGGCAGGCACGGGCAGGCTGCTGGAGGCGCTGGCACACTTTCGATTCGGCGAACCGGAACTGGAGGTCGCTGCCGGTTTCCTGAACGCCGAGACCGTCGATTGGCTGCGCGACTACCGGTTCGCCGGCGATATCGACGGATACTCCGAGGGCGAGCTGTATTTCCCCGGCTCCCCGATCCTTTCGGTGCGCGGCAGCTTCGCCGAATGCGTCGTCCTGGAGACCATCGCCCTGTCGATCCTCAACCACGACAGCGCGATTGCCTCGGCCGCCGCGCGCATGGTGAGTGTCGCCGCCGGACGCCGGATGATCGAGATGGGCTCGCGGCGCGCCCATGAGCTCGCCGCGCCGTCCAGCTCCCGCGCCGCGTATCTGGCGGGCTTCGACGCCACCTCGAATCTGGAGGCTGTGCGCACCTTCGGCGTGCCCGGCGCGGGCACCAGCGCGCACGCGTTCACCCTGCTGCACAGCGCCGCCGACGGCGCGCACGAGGCGGCCGCGTTCCGCAGCCAGATCGAGGCGCTCGGCGTCGGGACGACGCTGCTGGTGGACACCTTCGACATCACCCAGGGCGTCGCGACGGCGATCGAGGTCGCCGGTCCAGAGCTGGGCGGCGTGCGTCTCGACTCCGGCGATCTCGGTGTGCTGGCCAAGCAGGTGCGCGACCAGCTCGACGGCCTCGGCGCCACCAAGACCCGCATCGTGGTGTCCGGCGATCTCGACGAGTACGCCATCGCCGCGCTGCGCGCCGAACCGGTCGATGCCTACGGCGTAGGCACGTCGCTGGTCACCGGATCCGGCGCACCCACCGCGGGCATGGTCTACAAGCTGGTCGAGGTGGACGGCCTGCCGGTGGCCAAGCGCAGCAGCCACAAGGAGTCGCGCGGCGGCACCAAGAAGGCGGTCCGGCTGGCGCGGCGAACCGGCACCGTCGTCGAGGAAATTGTGTACCCGGCCGCCGGAACCGCGCCTGCCGCAGACGGATTCGAGGTCCGTGAACTGCTGGTCCCGCTGGTGCGCGGCGGCGAGGTGGTCGACGGGCTGCCGACGCTCGCCGACAGTCGCAAGCTGGTGTCGCTCGGGCTGGTCAGCCTTCCGTGGGAGGGTCTGAAACTGTCGGACGGGGATCCGGCGATCCCGACGACATTCCTGAGTTGACCGCGGCCCGGCGCCTGCCGTTCATCCACTCGACCGTCGCGACGACGATGAGCATGATCAGCACCCCACCGACCAGCAACCTGATCCAGCCGCCCGCGTCGTCGGGCCGGTCGCCCAACAGCATGGAGACCCCGATATACGTCGCATAGCCGACGACTACGGCCACGCACATTGTGACGGTGTTGTTCACGTTTTCCTCCAGGTGACATCCGCCGCCCGTGCGATCAGGCGGCACAATGTAATCCGCAGGCGGGGTCGCTGTCGTTTACATCGTGGGAAAGGGATGTCGCCATGAGCCGAGGATTGATCATCGTCGACGTGCAGAACGATTTCTGCGAGGGTGGATCACTGGCCGTCACCGGCGGCGCCGCGGTCGCCGAACGCATCAGCGGCCACCTCGCCGCCACCGACTACGACGCGATCGTCGCCACCCGCGACTATCACATCGATCCGGGCGCCCACTTCTCCGACAACCCCGACTACGTGGCCACCTGGCCGCCGCACTGCCGAGTCGGCACACCGGGCGCCGATTTCCACCCGAACCTGGACACCCAACCCATCCAGGAGATCTTCTCCAAGGGCGAATACTCAGCCGCCTATTCGGGTTTCGAGGGCGCCGCATCCGACGGCACCGCCCTCGCCGACTGGCTGCATGCCCACGACATCGACGAGGTCGACGTGGTCGGCATCGCCACCGATCACTGCGTCCGCGCCACCGCCCTCGACGCCGAATCCGCAGGCTTCGACACCCGCGTCCTACTGGACCTGACCGCAGGCGTCGCCCCCGAAACCACCGCCACCGCCCTGAACCGAATGCGCGCGGCCGGTATCGAACTCGAGGGCACGGTCACCGGCTAGCGGCCCTGCCGCATCGCCTTGCCTTTCGTACAGCGGCGGGAAAGCGACAGGCCGACGGCGTTGTCGGTGGGGACCAGTAGGCTCTTCGCGTGCCCGAACTGCCGCCGACCTCCGACCTTTTGGCTACCGCCGTGCAGGCGCTCGGCGGGAAGGAGCGGGTCGGGCAGATGACGATGGCGGCGGCGGTGGACCATGCCATCGACACCAAGGAGCATCTCGCAGTGCAGGCGGGGACCGGGACAGGTAAGTCGCTGGCGTATCTGGTGCCGAGCCTGCGGCATGCGGTGCGCACGGGGCGGACCGTGGTGGTGTCGACCGCGACGATCGCGCTGCAGCGGCAGCTGGTGGATCGGGATCTACCGCGGCTGTCCGAGGCGCTGAGCAAGCCGCTCGGGCGGGCGGCGAAGTTCGCGATCCTCAAGGGGCGCAACAACTATCTGTGCCTGAACAAGATCAATAGCGTGATCCCGGACGAGCCGGCCGAAGCGGAGCTGTTCGACGCGTTCGCGATCTCCCGGCTCGGCCGGGAGGTGCAGCGGCTCAACGAGTGGGCCTCCGACACCGAGACCGGCGATCGCGACGAACTCGCGCCCGGCGTGACCGATCGGGCCTGGCGACAGGTCAGCGTGTCGTCGCGCGAATGCCTCGGCAAGTCGCGCTGCCAGTTCGGCCAGGACTGTTACGCGGAACGCGCCCGCGCGGAATCCGCACGGGCCGATGTTGTCGTGACCAATCACGCCCTGCTCGCCATCGACGCGATCAGCGGCATCCAGATACTTCCCGAACACGATGTGGTCGTTATCGACGAGGCGCACGAGCTGGTCGACCGGGTCACCGGCGTAGCCACCGCCGAACTGGCCCCCACGGCGATCAGCGCCGCCGCCCGACGCTGCGCCAAGCTCGTCGACGAACAGGAAGTCGACCGATTGGAGGGCGCGGCCGACGCCTGGCACAACGTGCTGGACGAGCTGCCCGCCGCGCGCTGGGACGCCTTGCCCGACGGCGCCGCACCGGTGCTCGCCCTCGTCCGCGACGCCGCGTGGAATGTGCGCACCGCACTGGCGCCGCAAGGCGGCACCACCGCGCAGGGCGACCCGGAGAGCGCCGCCGCCCGCACCCAGGCGCTGGCCGCGATCGACGAAGTACACGACAGCGCAGTCCGTGCCCTGACAGCCTTCGATGAACCCGATCCGGCGTCCCGACGCGATGTCATCTGGCTGGCCGCCGACGAGATGCGTGGCGTCACCCGGCGCACGCTGCGGATGGCGCCGCTTTCGGTGGGTGGCCTGCTGCGCAGCAGGCTCTTCGGCACCGCCACCGTCGTGCTTACCTCGGCCACACTGCAGATCGGCGGTTCCTTCGACGGGCTCGCGATCACCTGGGGCCTGCCCGCGCAGTCGGGCAACCGCATCGACGCGACCACCGCCAACGGCGCCGAGGCACCGTCGGACGCCACCACCGTGCGCTGGAACTCGCTCGATGTCGGCTCGCCGTTCGACCACGCCAAGTCCGGCATCCTGTACGTCGCCAAGCATCTGCCCGCCCCCGGCCGCGACGGGCTTGCGCCCGCGTATCTCGACGAAATCGAGCGACTGATCCGCGCCGCAGGCGGCCGCACGCTTGGCCTGTTCTCGTCGATGCGTGCCGCCAAGGCGGCCACCGAGGCGCTGCGCGGCCGCCTCGACACCCCGGTGCTGTGCCAAGGAGACGACTCGACCGGCGCACTTGTCCGCAAATTCGCGGACGACCCGGAGACCTCGCTGTTCGGCACGCTGTCGCTGTGGCAGGGCGTCGATGTGCCCGGCCCGTCGCTGAGCCTGGTGATCCTCGATCGGATTCCCTTCCCTCGGCCCGATGATCCGCTGCTGACGGCGCGGCAGCGAGCGGTGGAATCGCGCGGCGGCAATGGCTTCATGACCGTGGCGGCCAACCATGCGGCGTTGCTGCTGGCCCAGGGCACCGGCAGGCTCCTGCGCAGCGTCGATGACCGCGGCGTGGTGGCAATCCTCGATTCCCGCCTGGCCACCGCCCGCTACGGCGGCTACCTGCGCGCCTCGCTGCCACCGTACTGGGAGACCTCCGACCCGGACGTGGTGACGAAGGCACTGGAGCGACTGAGCTCTGCCAATCCATAAAACCAGGCCAATCCCGAACGCCTACGCGCCCGCAATGCCCGGGCAATCCACTCACAAAGCGCGCGGTTACTTCCAGATAGAAGTAAATTTGATCTTGATACTTCGGCGGAACCTCAATTCCCACTCCGAACGTATCGGCGGCCCCCGCGCCAAGCCCTGCACGCGGCGCGGGGAAACCACCCACTCCCCTGCGCATCCAAATCCCCTGTCGCACAACGTCTGCGCATGAGACCGTTTTCAGAGGGCCGAGCAGCAACAGGATGCCGCCGGTGACTTCGTTGAGTCCGGCGAGGGTGGCGTCGCTGTTGACCACGATCCCCGCGTTCTTCAAACCGAGGAACGCCACGAACAGCCCGATACCCGCGCCGACGGCCAGCTTCATCTGCATCGGAATGGCATTGAGGATCCGTTCGCGCATCTTGGTGACCGCGAGGACGAAGAAGATCAGGCCGGACAGGAACGTCCCCGACAGCGCCACCTGCCACGGAATCCCCATGCCGAGCACCACCGAGTAGGCGAAGAACGCGTTGAGGCCCATACCCGGCGCAAGTGGATACTTCGCCCACAGCCCCATGACGAGCATGCCGGACCCGGCAGCCGCCATCAGCCGTACTCACCCCGGCAGGCCCTTTTGGGGGCCTCCGCTTGTTCAAGCCCTCGGTGCTGCCACCAAACCTAGTTCGGCGTCGCTGGCCAGCAGGTCGCTGTGCGGCAGTACCCGGACCGTGTAGCCGACCGCGCCGGAGAGTTGGACCGGAATGTCGGCGGCGAAAAGGTCCACGCCTGAATCGGATCCGGTGTGGGTCATCGGGATCGTGGTGACGTCGGAGAGGTCGTCGGTCGGGGATACTCGGCCGAGGACGGCTTGGACGGTGACGTCGGATAGGGTCAGTCCGCCGAGGTCGATGCGGGCCGACAGGGCCAGGTGCGCGCCGATCACCGGGGTGTCGGGCAGGCCCGCGCTGTCCACCTGGATCACCTTCACCGACGGCCATGCCGCCTCGATCCGGCGGCGGTAGTCCACGACAGCGCGGGCCGCGGCGAACTCGCCGGCGGTCGCGCGCTGGCAGGCCGCGGCGGCCGGTGCGTAGTAGTCGACGGCATAGTCGCGGACCATGCGCGAGGCCAGCACCTTCGGGCCGAGGGTTTGCAGGGTGTGGCGGACCATTTCGACCCAGCGCACCGGCATATCGGACAGATCGCGGTCGTAGAAGCGGGGGGCAACGGTGCGCTCGAACAGGTCGTAGAGTGCGGCGGCCTCCAGATCGTCGCGGCGGTGTTCGTCGGTGACGCCGTCGGCGGTCGGGATGGCCCAACCGTTCTCGCCGTCGTACATCTCGTCCCACCAGCCGTCGCGGATGGACAGGTTGAGGCCGCCGTTGAGGGCGGACTTCATGCCCGAGGTGCCGCACGCTTCCAGCGGACGCAACGGATTGTTCAGCCACACATCGCAACCCCAGTACAGGTAGCGGGCCATCGACATGTCGTAGTCGGGCAGGAAGATGATGCGGTGGCGCACGTCGGGATCGTCGGCGAAGCGGACCACCTCCTGGATGAGCGCCTTGCCACCGTCGTCGGCGGGGTGACTCTTGCCCGCCACCACCAGCTGCATCGGCCGGTCGGGATCCAGCAGCAGTGCACGCAGCCTTTGCGGGTCGCGCAGCATCAGGGTCAGTCGCTTGTAGGTCGGCACCCGGCGGGCGAACCCGACGGTCAGCACGGACGGATCGAAAACCTCATCGGCCCAACCCAATTCGGCCTCGGCCGCGCCGCGCTCCAGCCAGGACGCCCGCACCCGACGGCGCACCTCGGCGACGAGCGTGGCGCGCAACGTATTCCGGGTCGACCACAGCTCGCCGAGGTCGACGTCGCGCAGCTTCTCCCAGCCGCGCGCCTCCTCCACCAGCTCGGCGCCGATGTACTCGCGCGCCTTCTCGATCCATTCCCGCGCCGCCCAGGTCGGCGCGTGCACACCGTTGGTCACCGAACCGATCGGCACCTCGGCGGCGTCGAATCCCGGCCACAGCGGCGCGAACATCGCACGGCTCACCTCGCCGTGCAGCTTCGAAACACCGTTGGCGCGCTGGGCAAGTCGCAGACCCATATGCGCCATGTTGAAAACGGACGGATCGGCTTCACGCCCCAACGCCGCGATCCGGTCAACGGAAAGTCCTGGCAGCAGCGCGGATTCGGATTCACCATGCGCGGCGCCGAAGTACCTGCGCACCAAGGGCATCGGGAACCGGTCGATACCGGCGGGCACCGGGGTGTGCGTGGTGAACACCGTCCCGGCCCGCACCGCGGCCAGCGCGGTCTCGAAATCCAATCCGGCCGAGACATATTCGCGTATCCGCTCGACACCGAGGAAACCCGCGTGGCCTTCGTTCATATGGAACACATCGGGATCGGGCAGCCCGGCCGCGCGGGTGTAGGCGCGGACCGCCCGCACTCCGCCGACGCCCGCCAGGATCTCCTGCTTGATCCGGTGGTCCTGATCGCCGCCATAGAGCCGGTCGGTGACCGCGCGCAGCTCCTGATCGTTCTCCGCGATATCGGAATCCAGCAGCAGCAGCGACACTCGCCCGACCTGCGCGATCCACACCCGCGCCCGCAGCACCCGCTGATCGGGCATCGCCACGTGGATGAGCACCGGCGACTCGTCGGCGGTCAGCAGTCGCAGCGGAAGGCCCTGGGGGTCCAACGCCGGATAGTGCTCGGTCTGCCAGCCGTCCGCGGACAGCGACTGCCGGAAATACCCGGACCGATACAGCAATCCGACACCGATCAGCGGCAGACCGAGATCCGATGCGGCCTTCAGATGATCGCCCGCCAGGATGCCGAGACCACCGGAATAGTTCGGCAGCACCTCGGTGACGCCGAACTCCATCGAGAAGTAGGCAATGCCTTGCACACCCGGCTCACCGGTCTGACGCTGGAACCAGCCCGGCCGCGCCAGATAGTCCCGCAGATCCGCGGCCGCGGCGTCCACCCGGCCGACATAATCGGCGTCGGCGGCAAGCTCGTCCAGCCGCACCGCGGGCACCTCCCCCAGCATCCGCACCGGATCGTGCCCGACCTCGACCCACAACTGCGGGTCCAACGCCGCGAACAGATCCTGCGTCGGCCAATGCCACGACCAGCGCAGATTCGTGGAGAGTTCGCCCAGGGCCGCCAGACGCTCGGGTAGATGGGCACGAACGGTGAATCGACGAAGTGCCTTCACCAGCCGAACCCTACCAACGCCGTCGCCACCGGCCGACCCCGGCGGCGCAGCTCACTTGCCCGGGCACAGCCCACCTGAGACCGCAATTCGATTCGCAATCGGCGTCCACAGCACCGACCTCGAGGTTCAGCAGTGGTCACCTGTCCGGCACACCACAGCATCGCACCCCCTCGAGCACCGCGAACAGGGCCGAAATCACCTGTCGCGGCGCGGCCGACCGGATGGCAGCATCGGCTGATGCCGCACTGGGTCGATGTACTCCCCCAATTCCTGCTGGCCTGCCTGATTCTGGCCGTACTACCCGGACCTGCCACCGCACTGTTTCTCCAGCGCGCGGTCCGGGATGGCCGCGCGGGCGGACTGGCCGCGGTGGCCGGGAATAAGATCGGCGTGCTCGGCTGGACGCTCGCGGGTGGCGCGGGGCTGTCGGTGCTGCTGGTCGCCAACAAGTTCATGAATACCGCGGTGCACGTCGTCGGTGCGCTGGTGCTGATCTGGCTCGGTGTGCAGGCCTGGCGCGGGACGCGCGGCGACGTCGGCAGCACCATGACGAAGATGCTGCCATCCGGACGCACGGCCGCCGCGGCGTTCCGTGCGTCGCTGATCTCCATCGCCGTCAACCCGAAGGCAGCGGTCTTCGGGTTGACGATCCTGCCGCAGTTCCTGCCCTCCACCGGCCCGGTGCTGCCCACCGTCGTGATCCTCGCGGTCATTCAGTTCGTCATCGATATCGCCTTTTGCGTCGCGATCGTGCTGGCCGCCGACCGAGCCGGGGCCTGGCTGCGGCGGACCGGAATCCGGCAGCGGGTCGAGCGGGCGCTCGGCGCAGTGCTGGTCGCGCTCGCGCTCGGGCTCGGTCTCGCCGCCGACGCGCGCTGATTGCGTGGTCTGGGCCGCATTGCCGGTAGGTTGGTCGAGGTGACCGGCCGCATCGCCATCGATGACACCGCCCCAGCTATCCCCGGGGGCCGCCCAGCCAAGGCCGTGGTCGGCGAGGTGTTCCCGGTGCGCGCGGTGGTGTGGCGCGAGGGCCACGACGCCGTGGCCGCGACGCTGGTGGTGCGCTCGCCGGGATCGGCGCGGGCCACCAGGATCCGGATGTCCCCGGACTTCGAGCCCGACGTCTTCAACGCCACCTTCACCCCGAACCTGCCCGGTGCCTGGACTTTCCGCATCGAGGGGTGGAGCGATCCGATCGCCACCTGGCGGGCGGCGGTGGAGGCGAAACTGTCCGTCGGACAGAGCGCCGCCGACCTCGCCAACGATCTCGAGATCGGCGCCCGGCTGTTCGAACGGGCCGCGCAGGCGGTACCGAAACGACAGTTCGAGCGGTTGCGCGCAGCCGCCGCGGCCTTGCGCAGCGACGAGCAGCTGCCCGCCCGGGTCGCGCCCGCCTTCACCGAGGAGGTCGCCGAGATCCTGCGCGCGACCCCGCTGCGCGACATGATCACCCGCGGCCCTCAGCACACCGTGCACGTCGAGAGGCAGCGCGCGCTCTACGGCTCCTGGTACGAATTCTTCCCCCGCTCGACCGGCGGCCGCGACGGCGCGGGCAAGCCGATCCACGGCACCTTCGCCACCGCGGCAAAGGAACTGCCACGCATCGCAGGCATGGGTTTCGACGTCGTCTACCTGCCGCCCATCCATCCGATCGGCGAGATCAACCGCAAGGGCCGCAATAACGCTCTCGCGGCCGGACCCGGCGATGTCGGCTCACCGTGGGCGATCGGCTCGAAGGACGGCGGGCACGACGCCATCCACCGCGCCCTCGGCACCGAGGCGGACTTCCGCGAATTCGTCTCTACCGCTGCCGAACTCGGCCTCGAGGTGGCCCTCGACCTGGCCCTACAATGCGCGCCCGATCATCCCTGGGTGCAGGCGCATCCGGAATGGTTCACCACCCTGCCGGACGGCACCATCGCCTATGCTGAGAACCCGCCGAAGAAGTACCAGGACATCTATCCGGTCAACTTCGACAACGACCCCGACGGCCTGTACGCCGAGGTGCTGCGCGTGGTCCGGCACTGGATCGGCTTGGGCGTCAAGATCTTCCGGGTCGACAACCCGCACACCAAACCTGCCGATTTCTGGGAGTGGCTGATCACGCACGTGCGGCGCACCGATCCCGACGTAATCTTCCTTTCCGAGGCGTTCACTCGCCCGGCCCGGCTGTACGGCTTGGCCCGGCGCGGATTTAGTCAGTCCTACACGTATTTCACCTGGCGCGTCGCCAAATGGGAGCTGACCGAGTTCGGCAACGAGTTGGCCGCCAAGGCCGACGAGGCCAGGCCGAACCTGTTCACCAACACCCCCGACATCCTGCACGAGAGCCTGCAGCACGGCGGACCCGGCATGTTCGCCATCCGCGCGACAATGGCCGCCACCCTCGCCCCCACCTGGGGGATCTATTCAGGATTCGAGCTGTTCGAGCACCAGGCGGTGCGGCCGGGCAGCGAGGAATACCTCGATTCGGAAAAGTACGAACTACGCCCGCGACCGTTCGCCGAGGCGCTGGCGTGCGGAGAATCGTTGGAGCCGTGGATCACTCGGCTCAACGAGATCCGCCGCGCCCACCCGGCCCTGCAGCAGCTGCGCGGCATCCATTTCCATCATGTCGACAACGACGCGCTGATCGCCTACTCGAAGATCGATCCGATCAGCGGTGATGCGGTGCTGATCGTGTTGAACCTCAACCCATTCGGCGCCGAGCAGGGCATGATCTCGCTGGACCTGCCCGCGATCGGGCATGAATGGCACGGCCACCCCGTCGTCTACGACGAGGTCAGCGGAGAGGAATACCATTGGGCGCAAACGAATTACGTGCGCCTGGATCCCGCCCGCGCCGTCGCCCATATTCTGGCGCTGCCACCGGTGCCGCAGCAGGTGCGCGCCGAACTGTCCTTTCGGAGGACCTTCGGATGAGCGACGGCGCCCTGCTGAATCGCCGCGACCTGATGCTGCTTGCCGCCGGAACGCACGCCGACCCGCACACCGTGCTCGGCGCGCATCCACACCCGGACGGCACCGTGGTCCGGGCGCTGCGCCCGCACGCGGAGACGGTGTCCGCCCGCGTCGGCGATGTCGAACACCTACTGAAATCCTTGGGGCACGGCGTTTTCGGTGCGGTGCTGCCCTACCCGGACCTCATGGACTATCGCCTGGTGACCACCTACCCGGGAGGCCAGACCATCATCAGCGCCGACGGCTATCGCTTCCTGCCCACCGTCGGCGAGCTCGACCTGCACCTGATCGGCGAGGGCCGCCACGAACGGCTGTGGGACGTGCTCGGCGCGCACCCCCGCCACTACACCACCCTCGACGGCGACGTGGATGGCACCTCGTTCGCGGTATGGGCGCCGAATGCCCGAGGCGTCACCGTGATCGGGGATTTCGACGGCTGGAGCGGGAACACCGCGCCGATGCGCGGGCTCAGGTCATCCGGGGTGTGGGAGGTGTTCGTGCCTGGTGTCGGCGTCGGCACCAAATACAAGTTCCGGATTCACGGCGCGGACGGACGGACCGTCGATCATGCCGACCCGCTGGCGTTCGCGACCGAGGCCCCGCCCGCCACCGCCTCGGTGGTGACCGAAAGCCATTACGTGTGGGGCGATCTCGCCTGGGTGCGGCAGCGCGAGCGCACCGATCCCACGCGCGCGCCGATGAGCGTCTACGAGGTGCATCTCGGATCGTGGCGTCCGGGGCTGGGCTACCGCGAATTGGCCCTCCAGCTAGCCGATTACGTGCGTGACGCCGGGTATACCCACATCGAACTGCTGCCCATCGCCGAGCATCCCTTCGGCGGCTCCTGGGGGTATCAGGTCACCTCGTACTATGCGCCCACCTCCCGCTTCGGTTCCCCCGACGACTTCCGCGCCTTCGTCGACCACCTGCACGCCGCGGGCATCGGCGTGCTCCTGGACTGGGTGCCCGCGCACTTCCCGCGCGACGAATGGGCGCTGGCCCGCTTCGACGGCACCCCGCTCTACGAACACGCCGACCCCCGGCGCGGCGAGCAACTCGACTGGGGCACCTACGTTTTCGACTTCGGCCGCAACGAGGTCCGCAACTTTCTCGTCGCCAACGCGCGGTACTGGATCGAGGAATTCCACATCGACGGCCTACGCGTCGATGCCGTCGCCTCCATGCTGTACCTGGATTACTCACGCCCCGAAGGGGGTTGGGAACCGAACGTGCACGGCGGCCGGGAAAACCTGGAGGCCGTCGACTTCCTGCAGGATCTCAACAACACCCTGCACCGCCACCACCCCGGCATCGTCACCGTCGCCGAGGAGTCCACGAGTTGGCCCGGCGTCACCCGCGGCACCGACGTCGGCGGCCTCGGATTCACCATGAAGTGGAACATGGGCTGGATGCACGACACCCTCGGCTTCCTGGCCCGCGACCCCATCCACCGCTCCTGGCACCACAACGAGATCACCTTCTCGCTGGTCTACGCGTGGAGCGAGAACTACGTGCTGCCGATCAGCCACGACGAGGTCGTGCACGGCAAGGGCACACTGTGGACCAGGATGCCCGGCGACGACTTCGGCAAGGCCGCGGGGGTACGCGCGCTGTTGGCCTATATGTGGGCCCACCCTGGCAAGCAATTGCTGTTCATGGGGCAGGATTTCGGCCAGTTCCGCGAGTGGTCGCACGACCGCGGTCTGGACTGGCAGGAACTGGACAACCCACTGCACCAAGGCATTACGGCCGCCGTCCGCGCCCTCAACACGGTCTACCGCGCGCACCCCGCGTTCTGGACACAGGACACCGCGCCCGGCGGCTACTCCTGGATCGAGGCCGACGACCGGACCAACAACGTCCTCGCCTTCCTGCGCTACGGCTCGGACGGCTCGATGGTCGCCTGCGTCTACAACTTCTCCGGCTCGGTACACGGCGAATACCGCGTCGGCCTGCCCGCCACCGGCCGCTGGCGCGAAATCCTCAACACCGACGCGATCGAGTACGGCGGTTCCGGCATCGGCAATCTCGGCGGCGTCACCGCGACCGAGAAGCCGTGGCACGGCAGACCCGCTTCGGCGACCGTGGCACTCGCCCCGAACAGCGCCGTCTGGCTCGCACCCGAATCCTGAGCGCGAGCTCGACCGCCGCGCCCGGCCTCAGCCGATCGATCTCAGTCTCGGCAGCGGTCGATCAGTGTAGCGGCCGACCTCAGTACAGGGCGGCGGCGAGCTTCCTGCGTGCCCCGACGACGATCGGCTCGGCCGGGTCGAAGAGCTCGAACAGCTCGAGCAGGCGCGTGCGGGCCTTGGTGCGGTCATCGCCCGCGGTGCGCTTGATCAGCGCGATCAGCCGGTCGAAGGCGGCCTCGGGCTGCTGGTTGAGCAGTTCCAGGTCGGCGGCGTCGAGGGCGGCGTCGACATCGGCGGGATCGACATCGGCGGTCGCGATCGCGGACTCCGGGATTGCCTGGGCGCGGTTCAGGAAGCGCAGCTGCCGAAGCGCGCTCTTGGCCTCGTCGTTGTTCGGCTCGGCGGCGATGATGGCCTCGTACGCAGCCTCGGCGCCGGCCAGGTCACCCTGCTCCAGCGCCGCCTCCGCGGCGGCGAAGCGGGGATCCTCGGCGGGTTGCGGCTCGCCGCCTTCCTCGCCTTCGAGCTTGCCCACCACCGCGTCGATGACCGCCCGCAGCCACTGCCGGACCTGCGGCTCCGGCTGGGCGCCTTGGAAGTCCGCGAGCGGCTGGCCGCCCGCGACCGCGATCACCGTCGGGATGCCCTGCACACCGAACGCCTGCGCGATCCGCATGTTGGTCTCGGCCTCGACGGTTGCCAGGGCCCAGCTGCCGCCGTCTTCGGCGACGAGCCGCTCCAGCAGCTTGACCAGCTCGATGCTCCCGGGGCTGCGCTGCGAGTACAGCACGACGACCACCGGCACCGTGATCGAACGGCGCAGGACCTTCGTCTCGAAATCCGTCTCGTTCACCGCGTAGTCGCCACCTGGCGCACCGGCCGCGCCGGCGGGAGGTTGCTTCAGGCTGGACAGATCCACCGCACCGGACATAGCGGCTACGGCGGCGGGCGAAGGACGGCGTGCAGCAGGTCGAGTCACAGCTTCCAGTTTGTCACGTCGTGACGGATGCGGGAGCCCCGGAGTCGGCGTTGCTCAGCTCACCCAAGTGACCCGCGCGCACCGCCCACACCTCGAACAGCGCCGTGAAGAACGGCGGAATGCTCGACAGCAGTGCGAGCACCGTCGTCTTCACATTCCAGCCCAGCTCACGGGCCGCGAGGATCGCGGTGATCACGAACAGCACGAAGATGATGCCGTGCGTCATCCCGAACACCTTGACCGGCCAGGTGACCGGCTCGGGGAGTCGCTTGAACACCATGCCGACGATCAGAAAGACCCACGAAATGGCCTCCAGCACCGCGATGAAGCGGAACCGCTTGGCGACGGTGCTCAGGTCGAAGAAATTGCCCATGGCCACCATTGTGCCGGACGCCTACGACGAGCCGTAGTTGAACCCGTCACACCTTGATGATCAGCGCATCGCCCTGGCCGCCGCCACCGCACAGCGCGGCCGCGCCGACGCCGCCACCGCGACGCTTCAGCTCCAGCGCCAGATGCAGCAGGATCCGCGCACCCGACATGCCCAGCGGATGGCCGATGGCGATCGCGCCGCCGTTAACGTTGACCTTCTCCGGATCGATGCCCAGCTTGCGAGTGGAGGCGATGCCCACCGCCGCGAACGCCTCGTTGATCTCGACCAGGTCGAGGTCCGTGGGCGAAATGCCTTCGCGCGCGCATGCCTTGGCGATCGCATTGGCGGGCTGGTCCTGCAGCGAGGAGTCCGGACCGGCAACCACACCCGCGGCGCCGATCTCGGCGATCCAGCCAAGGCCGAGTTCCTCGGCCTTGGCCTTGCTCATCACCACGACCGCGGCCGCGCCGTCGGAGATCTGCGAGGCGGTACCCGGGGTGATGGTGCCGTCCTTACGGAAAGCCGGGCGCAGCTTGGCAAGCGATTCGGCGGTGGTGTCCGCACGGATGCCCTCGTCGGCGGAAACCAGCACCGGGTCGCCCTTGCGCTGCGGCACCGCGACCGGCACGACCTCGTCGTCGAAGAGCCCGTTTTTCCACGCCGCCGCCGCACGCTGGTGCGAGGCCGCCGCGAACGCATCCTGATCCGCGCGGCTCACCGGCTCGGTGTCGTTGCGTTGTTCGGTCAGCACGCCCATCGGCTGGTCGGTGAAGATGTCGTACAGCCCGTCGTAGGCCATGTGGTCGCGCAGCGTCGCATCGCCGTATTTGAAGCCCTCCCTGCTCTTTTCGAGCAGATGCGGGGCCTGGCTCATCGACTCCTGGCCGCCCGCGACGACGATCTCGTACTCGCCGGCGCGAATCAGCTGATCGGCCAGGGCGATCGCATTGATGCCCGACAGGCACACCTTGTTCAGGGTCAGCGCGGGCACGTCCATCGGGATGCCGGCGGCCACGGCCGCCTGCCGCGCCGGGATCTGGCCCGCGCCTGCGGTGAGCACCTGGCCCATGATCACGTAGTCGACCTTCTCGGGCGCGACGCCGCCCTTCTCCAGGGCCGCCTTTATCGCGAAGCCGCCCAGGTCGGACCCGCTGAAGTCCTTCAGCCCTCCGAGCAGCCGACCGACCGGGGTACGCGCACCGGAGACGATCACGGAAGTGGTCACGACGATCCCTCTTTTTCTCTAACAGCATTCGCAGATCCAAACGGCCGCGCCGTACCCGAGGGCAGCGCGGCATCAAGCCTTGTACCCACGGTAGCTTGTCCGGCTCGAGCGACCCGTGCCAGGTACGCGCTACGTTCGAGTAGTGAGCAACGTTATGGATCCTTCGAGCTTCATCCCCGGCGACTACGTCATCGCCGTCGACCACGTCGGCATCGCGGTGCCCGACCTGGATGCCGCAATTGCCTGGTACGCCGAGAATCTCGGCATGATCGAGACGCATAGGGAAGTCAATGAGAGCCAGGGCGTGCACGAGGCCATGCTGTCGCTGCCCGGCGCACCCGACAGCGCGACCGCCTTGCAGTTGCTGGCGCCCTTGAACGCCGACTCGACCATCGCCAAGTTCATCGACCGCAGCGGACCGGGCCTACAGCAACTGGCCTACCGGGTCACCGACATCGATGCGGTCTCGACATACCTGCGTGATCGAGGTCTGCGTTTGCTGTACGAGGCCCCGCGGCACGGAACGGCCGATTCCCGCATCAATTTCATCCACCCGAAGGATGCTGGTGGTGTGCTGATCGAGTTGGTCGAACCGAACGCGAACGTTACGCACTAGTACCAAGATCTGGTCGGAAAATCTCGTCTGAATCACATTCGCAGTCGAGTCACCATGATGCCCCGGTAGGCTGTAGTTTGTTGGCCATGTCGTCACCTGAGTCCGATCGCAATCGCTTCGTTGCACTGCCCTTCACCGTTGTGCGCAAGGGTTATGCGCAAGACGAGGTACGCAACTACTTCGACCGCTTCGATGCAGAGCTGAGGGTCACCGCCACCGACCGCGATGCTGCTGCGGCACAAGCCCGTAACCTTGCGAGCCAGTTGGAGGACGCGCGGGACGAGATCGACGAACTCCGCAAGGAGGTCGACCGACTCTCAGTTCCGCCGACTACTGCGGAAGGCATGTCCGACCGCATCTCCCGCATGCTCCGGCTGGCCTCCGACGAGGCCTCCGAGGTCCGCGCCCTGGCGCAAGCCGAGGCCGCGGAAATGGTGTCGATCGCGGAGCAGCAAGCCACCGAAATGCGTGGCAAGTACGAGTCGTTGCTGGCCGAGACCAAAGAAAAGCGCGAGGCGCTCGAGATCGAGTTTGAGCAGACCCTGGCGAACGCGCGTACCGAATCCGCCAAGATCATCGAGGCCGCACAGGCCGAGGCCGATCGTCTTGGCAAAGAAGCCGATGCCAAGCGCAAGGCGACCCAGCAGGACTTCGAGGTCACCATGTCGGAGCGGCGCACCAAGCTCACCCGCGCCATGGAGGAACTCGAGGCCACCAGCCGCGCCGAGGCCGCACAGCGGATCAAGGACGCGACCGACGAGTCGAACCGCCTCATCACCTCCGCCACCCAGACCTCCGAGCGCAAGATCGCGCACGCGAAGGAACTGGCCGAGGAGATGCGCGTGCTGCGCGGTCGGGTGCTTGCCCAGCTGCTCGGCATCCGCGGCCAGCTCGACTCGGTGCCCGCCATGCTCGCGGCGGTCAACCGGGAAAGCGAACTGCTGGACGGGGTTCCGGATCAGCGCAGGTCGATCGGCGGCAACACCAAGTCCGTGACCGGCTCGCGCACCAAGGCCATCCCCGAGTTCTCCGCTCAAGACGACGACATCGCCGACGAAGAGCGCGAGAACGCCGACATCACACACTGACGTCGGGCCACGCGGCGACACGCGGTACCCAACCGAATGCACACCGAAGGCCGCCCCACACCGGGGCGGCCTTCCTAATTCCCGGACCAAGCTGATATTCACGGCCAAAGGCGCCATCTGCCAACGGTATTCACGGCGAGCGGCGCTCACGACCAGCGGCGGGTGATCCTGCGCGTCTGGCGGCCGTTCCAGCAGCCGCGGTGCCAATGCCTGCGGTCGTCCTCACCGCCATAGGCGGGCCAGGCGACGATATGCGCTACACCGGGCTGGATTTCGTGATCGCAGCCCGGGCAGCGGTAGATCTTGATCGCACGGCTGCCGGGGATGGTTCGAACCACAAAGACTTCGTCGCGGTCGGGCCCAGGCTCGGTCCGGCCGAACACGTCACCGAGCCCACCGCCGGCGGGCGGACCCGCCCGACGATCGGTGCGCGGCTTCCGACGAGGCATGCCAACCAGCCTAAAGCCTCGCCCGAAAGCGCCTCTGAGGCCCTCGGGACCCGTCGCGGGTTTTTCCGGGCTAGAAGAGTCGGAATTCGTTGCTCTCCGTGCCACGTAGGGCATTGTAATTGAGGGTCAAGCACCGGATTCCACGGTCCTCGGCGAGCGTGCGGGCCTGCGGCTTGATCTGCTGGGCGGCAAACACACCGGCAACCGGGGCGAGCAGCGGGTCCCGGTTGAGCAGTTCGAGGTAGCGGGTGAGCTGTTCGACGCCGTCGATTTCGCCGCGGCGCTTGATCTCGACGGCGACGGTGGCGCCATCCGCGTCACGGCAGAGCAGATCGACCGGGCCGATGGCAGTCATGTATTCGCGGCGAATCAGCGTGTAGCCCGGGCCGAGGGTCTGCACGTGTTCGGCGAGCAGTTCCTGAAGATGGGCTTCCACACCGTCTTTCACCAAGCCGGGGTCGACACCGAGTTCGTGGGAGGTGTCGTGCTCGATGTCCTCGATGGTGACGCGGAGTTCCTCGCCTGCCTTGTTGGTGACGATCCACAGGGCCTTCGCGCCCTCGGGCAGTGCCTCGGCACCGTCACCGTCGTGTTCGTCCAGCCAGCACGGCGGGCTCATCCAGTTCAACGGCTTGTAGGAACCGCCGTCGGAATGCACGAGGACCGAACCGTCGGCCTTGATCAGTAGCAACCGACGAGCCATTGGCAGATGGGCGGTGAGTCGCCCAACGTAGTCGACCTGACAGCGAGCAATCACTAGGCGCACCCAAGCACTCTAGGCGAGCGCCGGGCCGCGCTCGTCATCAGCCCAGCAGCACCGCACCCGCGAGGACAACGCTGGTGGCGAGCAGACCCCATTCCACCCGAGTGAGTCGCCGCGGCTTCATCATCCGGGCCCGGATCATGACGTATCCGGCGACCAACCCGATGCACAACGACACCAGGTGTCCGACGTTGGTGAAGGTCTGTCCGGCCACGATTCCCCCGACCGCGACGACCAACCACACTGCGGCCCAGGCGATCCGCCACCGCTGCGGCATTGCCACGATCAGTGCGCCGACCAGCGCCATGGCACCGTAGCTGACGCCGACATCCTCGACCCGCGTGATACTCGACGGCAGCCAATTGGCCTCGACGGCCACCCAGAGTCCCAGTGCGACAAGCAGGGTGGCTCCGATGTGGCCCGCCAGGAACACGCGCACCAGGTGCACAGCGCCGAACCGCAGCTCCGCCAGCGCGAGCAGACAGCCGAGCAAGGGAATGACCGTCCAGGCGGTACCCACATCGCCGATCACCAGAGCGCTCGAAAACAGGGTGCTCAGATGGCCGTTCAGCAGATTGTGCAGGTTCGTGCTGGCATGGTGAATCATCCTCGTCCGGGTGGATTGGCCCATTGCCGTGAAGACCGCCGTGACAACGACGAGAACGATCAGGTATCCGGATGTCGCGGGCAGACGCGGCCGCCACCCTCGGGACCGGGTCGGCTTGCCGGGATCGACCGATACCCGGTCGGCCGCCATCGTTGCTACGACCACGAACACCTCCACTGTCTCGGCTCCAACGGCCTGTGCTGTCCTTCTCAATGATTGCCGTCGGAGCTCTGCTTAAACTGGCTGTTCCCTGCGAGCTTGCTATGAAACCACGAAAGCCCCCAGCTTCAGCTGGGGGCTTTCGTGAATGATGTTCCGGCGGTGTCCTACTCTCCCACACCCTGTCGAGTGCAGTACCATCGGCGCTGGCAGGCTTAGCTTCCGGGTTCGGAATGGGACCGGGCGTTTCCCTGCCGCTATGGCCGCCGTAACTCTATGAAACTGTACACAGAGAGCACACACTCGAACTCCGGAGAGTGTCGCTGTGGTGCATCTGTATCTGTGTGTTGTTTCAGATACCGCACAGTGGACGCGTAGCTTCTTTGTTGGTAAGTCCTCGGCCGATTAGTACCAGTCACCTACACCCGTTACCGGGCTTCCAATTCTGGCCTATCAACCCCATGGTCTGTGGGGGGCCTTAACCACTCGAAGGTGGTGAGAAACCTCATCTTGGAACAGGCTTCCCGCTTAGATGCTTTCAGCGGTTATCCCTTCCGAACGTAGCTAACCAGCAGTGCTCCTGGCGGAACAACTGGCACACCAGAGGTTCGTCCGTCCCGGTCCTCTCGTACTAGGGACAGCCTTCCTCAAGTTTCTGACGCGCGCGGCGGATAGAGACCGAACTGTCTCACGACGTTCTAAACCCAGCTCGCGTGCCGCTTTAATGGGCGAACAGCCCAACCCTTGGGACCTACTCCAGCCCCAGGATGCGACGAGCCGACATCGAGGTGCCAAACCATCCCGTCGATATGGACTCTTGGGGAAGATCAGCCTGTTATCCCCGGGGTACCTTTTATCCGTTGAGCGACACCGCTTCCACTTGCCGGTGCCGGATCACTAGTCCCGACTTTCGTCCCTGCTCGACCTGTCAGTCTCACAGTCAAGCTCCCTTGTGCACTTGCACTCGACACCTGATTGCCAACCAGGCTGAGGGAACCTTTGGGCGCCTCCGTTACATTTTAGGAGGCAACCGCCCCAGTTAAACTACCCACCAGGCACTGTCCCTGAACCAGATCATGGTCCGAGGTTAGAGGTCCAATACGATCAGAGTGGTATTTCAACGATGACTCCACAAACACTGGCGTGTCCGCTTCACAGTCTCCCACCTATCCTACACAAACCGTACCGAACACCAATACCAAGCTATAGTGAAGGTCCCGGGGTCTTTTCGTCCTGCCGCGCGTAACGAGCATCTTTACTCGTAATGCAATTTCGCCGAGTCTGTGGTTGAGACAGCTGAGAAGTCGTTACGCCATTCGTGCAGGTCGGAACTTACCCGACAAGGAATTTCGCTACCTTAGGATGGTTATAGTTACCACCGCCGTTTACCGGGGCTTAAATTCTCAGCTTCGCGCCGAAGCGCTAACCGGTCCTCTTAACCTTCCGGCACCGGGCAGGCGTCAGTCCGTATACATCGTCTTACGACTTCGCACGGACCTGTGTTTTTAGTAAACAGTCGCTTCTCACTGGTCTCTGCGACCACCACCAGCTCACGGAGTAAATCCGGTCACCAGCGTTGGTCCCCCTTCTCCCGAAGTTACGGGGGCATTTTGCCGAGTTCCTTAACCACAGTTCTCTCGATCGCCTTAGTATTCTCTACCTGACCACCTGTGTCGGTTTGGGGTACGGGCCGTGTACCAACTCACTAGAGGCTTTTCTCGGCAGCATAGGATCACTGAATTCGCCTCAATCGGCTACGCATCACCTCTCAGGCTCATGCAACACGGATTTACCTATGTCACGCCCTACAGGCTTACACCAGTACAACCACTGACTGGCCCAGCTACCTTCCTGCGTCACCCCATCGCTTGACTACTACCAGCCGGGGTCTCGTGCAGCCCCTCACCCGAGACCCGAAGGTCTTCTCGGAGGTTTTGGACAATTAGCACAACTGATTCATCATGGGCGCGGATACACGGGTACGGGAATATCAACCCGTTGTCCATCGACTACGCCTGTCGGCCTCGCCTTAGGTCCCGACTCACCCTGGGCGGATTAACCTGGCCCAGGAACCCTTGGTCATTCGGCGGACGAGTTTCTCACTCGTCTTTCGCTACTCATGCCTGCATTCTCACTCCCACAGCCTCCACCACTGGATCACTCCGTGGCTTCCCTGGCTGCAGGACGCTCCCCTACCCATCCACACCACTGCACCACCCCCCGCAGGGAATGGCGGATGTATTGTGTGAATGCCGCGGCTTCGGCGGTGTACTTGAGCCCCGCTACATTGTCGGCGCAGGATCACTTGACCAGTGAGCTATTACGCACTCTTTCAAGGGTGGCTGCTTCTAAGCCAACCTCCTGGTTGTCTTCGCGACCCCACATCCTTTTCCACTTAGTACACGCTTAGGGGCCTTAGCCGGCGATCTGGGCTGTTTCCCTCTCGACTACGAAGCTTATCCCCCGCAGTCTCACTGCCGCGCTCTCACACACCGGCATTCGGAGTTTGGCTGATTTCGGTAAGCTTGTAGGCCCCCTAGACCATCCAGTAGCTCTACCTCCGGTGTGAAACACGCGACGCTGCACCTAAATGCATTTCGGGGAGAACCAGCTATCACGGAGTTTGATTGGCCTTTCACCCCTACCCACAGCTCATCCCCTCAGTTTTCAACCTAAGTGGGTTCGGGCCTCCACGACGTCTTACCGTCGCTTCACCCTGGCCATGGGTAGATCACTCCGCTTCGGGTCTAGAACACGCGACTGGAAACGCCCTATTCGGACTCGCTTTCGCTACGGCTACCCCACACGGGTTAACCTCGCCACATGCCACTAACTCGCAGGCTCATTCTTCAAAAGGCACGCCATCACCCACAACACACCAAAGTGCTCGCAGGCCCTGACGGATTGTAAGCGCACGGTTTCAGGTACTATTTCACTCCCCTCCCGGGGTACTTTTCACCTTTCCCTCACGGTACTAGTCCGCTATCGGTCACCAGGGAGTATTCAGGCTTACCGGGTGGTCCCGGCAGATTCACAGCAGATTTCACGGGCCCGCTGCTACTCGGGCATCATCCACGAGAGCCGTTGAGTTTTCGCCTACGGGATTCTCACCCTCTACGACAGGCCGTTCCAGACCCTTCGACTAACACAACGGTTTATGACTCCCGCCCAGACCGGCAGATCTGAGAAGAATGACCCCACTACCCCGTATAGACAACCCCTGCCGGGTATCACATCTACACGGTTTAGCCTCATCCGCTTTCGCTCGCCACTACTCACGGAATCACTATTGTTTTCTCTTCCTGTGGGTACTGAGATGTTTCACTTCCCCACGTTCCCTCCACACACCCTATATATTCAGATGCGGGTAACACGACATCACTCGTGCTGGGTTTCCCCATTCGGAAATCCTCGGATCTCAGCTCGGTTGACAGCTCCCCGAGGCTTATCGCAGCCTCCTACGTCCTTCATCGGCTCCTGGTGCCAAGGCATCCACCGTACGCTCTTAAACACTTACAAACAAAGATGCTCGCGTCCACTGTGCAGTTCTCAAACAACACACAAAACTGAACCTGACGCAACACCAGCCAGAACAACTGCCCTGCGGTATGACTGCGAATCCAGCCTTGTCGTTATCTTGCCTAAGAGGAAACACTCGCGTGTTCTCTCAGGACCCAACAGTGTGTCGATATATCCACCGCGATCGAAGACTCAGCTCCGACCACCCGCGATGAAACCTGCCAGCGTTCCACCCATGAGCATCCGCCGGACAACGTATGCGCCCGAAACGGTCTCTGCCACAGACGTTTACCCTCCCACCACCGTGGGTGTCCGTGGAGAAGTACTCCTTAGAAAGGAGGTGATCCAGCCGCACCTTCCGGTACGGCTACCTTGTTACGACTTCGTCCCAATCGCCAATCCCACCTTCGACGGCTCCCTCCCACAAGGGGTTAGGCCACCGGCTTCGGGTGTTACCGACTTTCATGACGTGACGGGCGGTGTGTACAAGGCCCGGGAACGTATTCACCGCAGCGTTGCTGATCTGCGATTACTAGCGACTCCAACTTCACGGGGTCGAGTTGCAGACCCCGATCCGAACTGAGACCAGCTTTAAGGGATTCGCTCCACCTCACGGTATCGCAGCCCTCTGTACCGGCCATTGTAGCATGTGTGAAGCCCTGGACATAAGGGGCATGATGACTTGACGTCGTCCCCACCTTCCTCCGAGTTGACCCCGGCAGTCTCTCACGAGTCCCCGCCATAACGCGCTGGCAACATAAGATAAGGGTTGCGCTCGTTGCGGGACTTAACCCAACATCTCACGACACGAGCTGACGACAGCCATGCACCACCTGTACACCGACCACAAGGGGGCCTACATCTCTGCAGGTTTCCGGTGTATGTCAAACCCAGGTAAGGTTCTTCGCGTTGCATCGAATTAATCCACATGCTCCGCCGCTTGTGCGGGCCCCCGTCAATTCCTTTGAGTTTTAGCCTTGCGGCCGTACTCCCCAGGCGGGGTACTTAATGCGTTAGCTACGGCACGGATCCCGTGGAAGGAAACCCACACCTAGTACCCACCGTTTACGGCGTGGACTACCAGGGTATCTAATCCTGTTCGCTACCCACGCTTTCGCTTCTCAGCGTCAGTTACTTCCCAGAGACCCGCCTTCGCCACCGGTGTTCCTCCTGATATCTGCGCATTTCACCGCTACACCAGGAATTCCAGTCTCCCCTGAAGTACTCAAGTCTGCCCGTATCGCCTGCAAGCTCACAGTTGAGCTGTGAGTTTTCACAGACGACGCGACAAACCGCCTACAAGCTCTTTACGCCCAGTAATTCCGGACAACGCTCGCACCCTACGTATTACCGCGGCTGCTGGCACGTAGTTGGCCGGTGCTTCTTCTACTCCTACCGTCACTCACGCTTCGTCGGAGTCGAAAGAGGTTTACAACCCGAAGGCCGTCATCCCTCACGCGGCGTCGCTGCATCAGGCTTTCGCCCATTGTGCAATATTCCCCACTGCTGCCTCCCGTAGGAGTCTGGGCCGTGTCTCAGTCCCAGTGTGGCCGGTCACCCTCTCAGGTCGGCTACCCGTCGTCGCCTTGGTAGGCCATTACCCCACCAACAAGCTGATAGGCCGCGGGCCCATCTCACACCGATAAATCTTTCCACCACCAGACATGCATCCAATGGTCATATCCGGTATTAGACCCAGTTTCCCAGGCTTATCCCGAAGTGCAAGGCAGATCACCCACGTGTTACTCACCCGTTCGCCGCTCGTGTACCCCGAAAGGCCTTACCGCTCGACTTGCATGTGTTAAGCACGCCGCCAGCGTTCGTCCTGAGCCAGGATCAAACTCTCCGTTGAAGACTCTCAACCACACCCCAAAAAGGATGCAATCAGAAATACCTAAACAAGAGTCCGAAAACCCAGCAAAACAAAACGCCAACAAAAAAAATTGCTGACAAAAATCCAACCTCACCAACCGGGGGGTATGAGAGGCCGGAACCAAAAAATATTTGGCACTGACATTCATCGACACACTATTGAGTTCTCAAAGAACACACGCACACACCACCAAACAAGTTTCACCCTGATTGATTCAGTGAGGCAACTTAACAAGCTTAGCCCAGCCCCGAACCCCGACGCAAACCAGGACCCCGACCGAACCAGTGTGACCGCCAGGCGCTCCTCGTACGACCTCGTTTCCCTCGCCTCTCGCTCAGCGTTTCCGCTTCGCTACTCAGCTCCAGGTCGGTGTCCGTGTCGCTCTGACTCGAATAAAGTTACGTGGCTGCGTGCACGATGTCAAATCGCCTGGTCAGGAATGATTTTCGACGACACATGATCATCGCGTCCACACGCCGCGGGGCGGACAAGATCAATCAGGCGCCCCGACCCGCTGCACCTGACCACCCAACGCCTGCAACTGCTCGACGAAATTCGGGTAACCGCGGTCTATGTGGAAAACGTCGTGCACCTCGGTGGCGCCATCGGCGACGAGTCCTGCGAGCACCAGTCCGGCGCCGGCCCGAATATCCGACGACCACACCGGCGCACTCGACAACCGCGGAATTCCGCGCACCACCGCGTGATGCCCATCGGTCCTGGCGTCGGCGCCGAGTCGGATCATTTCCTCGACAAAGCGGAACCGCGCCTCGAAGACGTTCTCGGTGATCATCGAAGTGCCGTCGGCGATCGCCGCCAGACCGATGGCCATCGGCTGCAGATCGGTCGGGAATCCCGGGAAGGGCAGCGTCGAGAAGTTGACCGCGCGCGGCCGGTCGGCCTGGATTACCCGGAAACCGTCCGGCTCGAACGAGATTCGCGCACCGGCCGAACGCAGCTTGTCCAACACCAGTGACAGATGCTTCGGGTTCACTCCCGTCACCCGGACATCGCCCATAGTCATCGCGGCGGCAATTCCCCACGTGGCCGCCACGATCCGGTCACCGATCACCCGATGCGTCGTCGGCGACAGCCGCTCCACACCCTGGATGGTCAGCACCGACGTGCCCGCACCACTGATCCGGGCGCCCATCCGCACCAGCATGTTGCACAGGTCGACGATGTCCGGCTCACGCGCGGCGTTATCGATGACCGTCTCCCCCACGGCCAGCACGGCCGCCATGAGGATGTTCTCGGTCGCCCCTACCGAAGGAAAGTCCAGCCTGATCCGTGCGCCCTGCAGTTCGTCCGCCCGCGCGACCACGCAACCATGCTCGATTTCGCTGGTCGCACCGAGCAGGCGCAGGCCGGCCTGATGCATATCCAGTGGACGCGAGCCGATCGCATCGCCGCCGGGCAGTGCGACGACGGCGCGCTTGCACCGTGCCATCAGCGGGCCGAGCACACAGACCGAGGCGCGGAACTGCGTCACCGCGGGAAAATCCGCGTGGTACTTCGGTTCCGCGGGGGTGTTGATGGTGACGACAGAGCCCTCGATCGTTACATCGCAGCCGAGGCCGCGCAGCACGTCTCCCATCAGCGGCACATCGAGGATGTCCGGGCAGTTCGTAATGGTGGTCGTGCCCTCGGCCAGCAGGGCGGCCGCCATCAGCTTGAGGACGCTGTTTTTGGCACCCCCGACCGCGACCTCACCGACGAGTCGATTCCCGCCGGCTACCAAAAACCTCTCCATGCCGCCTCTCCGCGTATTCGGCGCACCGTTCGTTCAAAGGATAGTTGCGGTCCCGCCGCTTTCACGCCTCTCCGAGGATTTAGCGCACAAGTAAGTGCCACGGTAGTTGCGTTGCGGGCCGGCAGTAGGGTGCCGGGCCCAGGTCTGGGCGTACCCGGTGCATTACCCATGTACGCACGACATCAGCCGTCGTGTTTCGAACCCATCATGGTGTATCCCCGTCGGATCCGCCCGGCCGCCAGAGCACGTCACCGCCAGGGTTGGCCGCTCGGCTCAGGATAAACAGCAGGTCGGACAGGCGGTTGAGGTACTTGGCCGGAAGGACGTTCGTGTCCTCCGGATGCGCATCGACGGCGGCCCATGCCGAGCGTTCAGCGCGGCGCGCCACGGTGCGCGCGGTATGCAGCAGCGCGGCCAACGGGGTACCGCCGGGCAGGATGAACGAATTCAGCGGCGCCAGTTCGGCATTGAACTCATCGCACCAGGATTCGAGGCGATCGATGTAGGGCTGGGTGATCCGTAGCGGCGGGTACTTCGGTTCCGTGACAACGGGGGTCGAAAGATCGGCGCCCGCGTCGAACAGATCGTTCTGTACCTGCCGCAGCACCGCAAGCAGTTCCGGCGCCGGGTTCCCCAGCGCGACCGACACCCCGATCGCGGCATTGGTCTCATCGCAGTCCGCGTAGGCGACCAGACGGGGGTCGGTCTTCGCCACGCGCGAGAAATCGCTGAGACCCGTGGTCCCGTCGTCGCCGGTCCGCGTATAAATCCGCGTCAAGTGCACGCTCACACCACCACCTTAGAGGTCCGGTCTGAACAACTGGTTGTTCAGAGGCCTGGAAGTCGGCGGGTGCGGTCGGAGGGACGGGATTCGACCCAGGACAGGAAGGCGGCCAGCGAGCCGCGGTCGAGGGCGAGTTCGTAGTCACCACCAGTATCCGAGATCGCGGTCACCGCGATTTCTTCGGTCATGATGTCGAACTCGTCACCACGCGGGCCACGGCGGTCACCGATCTCGATGCCTTGACGCCGAATTGTCGAGTCCGGACCGAGTTTGAGACTGGAAAGCTTATAAAAGACCAAACGGTCTTCGTCATATCGAATCAGACCGTGCCGCCAGCCCTGACCGCCACGCGCGGGTAATACCCGCAGAATCGCGGCGGTACCGCCGCGGCGCAACATGATCAGGCGGTAGGTAGAGGCCAATGCCAGGGAAACGAGCACAAGAACCAGAATGATCAGGAGAACCATCCCGGTCTGCAATGCTGTTCGTCCCTTCGCTCCGCCGCCGTGTCAGCGACGCCTCGCGGTCATTCAACCACGGACCCGAGTTTACAAAAGGCCCGGCCTTGTCTTTACCGCAAACAACACTGTCGGCGGCGAATAGTTTCGCCGCCGACAGGTGTCGTGCTCAATCGTGGTGCGCGGACTAGGTGTTCGAGTCCTGCTCGACCGCCCGCACCCGGGCCTGCGCCGCCCGCTGCTGTTCTTCGGTGGCGTCGGAGTCGGCAAGCACGCGCCGCGCCGCCTCGACATCGACCTCCGCTGCGAACTCCGCGGACTCGGCCAGGACCCGGACCGTAGTCGCAGTCACCGAGAAGAACCCGCCGTGCACCGCCGCGACGATGCGCTGCCCGTCTGTGTCGACGATGCTCACCGTGCCGCCCTCGACCAACTGGCCGAGCAATGGCTCGTGACCAGGCATGATGCCGATCTGGCCCTCGGTGGTCTGCGCGCTGACGAACGACGCCTGGCCGGACCAGAGCAGTCGCTCGACGGCGACGAGATCAACTGACATTTCCGCCATCGGTAACTACTTTCCGGCGATCTTCTTCGCGGCCGCCTCGACATCGTCGAGACCACCGCAGCTGTTGAACGCCTGCTCCGGGAAGTGGTCGAACTCGCCCTTGCAGACGCGGTCGAACGCCTCGATGGTGTCGGTCAGCGGCACCACCGAACCCGGCTGACCAGTGAACTTCTCGGCCACGATGAAGTTCTGGCCGAGGAACTTCTCCAGGCGACGGGCGCGGCCGACGAGGACCTTGTCCTCTTCGGAGAGCTCGTCCATGCCGAGGATGGCGATGATGTCCTGCAGTTCCTTGTACTTCTGCAGGATCCGCTTGACCTCGTTGGCGACCCGGAAGTGCTCCGCACCGACGATCGAGGCCTCCAGGATCCGGGAGGTCGAGGTCAGCGGGTCGACGGCCGGGTAGATGCCCTTCTGCGAGATCGGGCGGGAAAGCTCGGTCGTCGCATCGAGGTGGGCGAAGGTGGTCGCAGGCGCGGGGTCGGTGTAGTCGTCGGCGGGCACGTAGATGGCCTGCAGCGAGGTGATGGACCGACCACGGGTCGAGGTGATGCGCTCCTGCAGCTCACCCATCTCGTCGGCCAGCGTGGGCTGGTAACCGACGGCCGAGGGCATGCGGCCGAGCAGGGTCGACACCTCGGAACCGGCTTGGGTGAACCGGAAGATGTTGTCGATGAACAGCAGCACGTCCTGGTGCTGCACGTCGCGGAAGTACTCGGCCATGGTCAGAGCCGAGAGCGCGACGCGCATACGGGTGCCCGGCGGCTCGTCCATCTGGCCGAAGACGAGGGCGGTGTCCTGGAGGACGCCCATCTCTTCCATTTCCAGGTGCAGGTCGGTGCCCTCACGGGTGCGCTCACCGACACCGGCGAACACCGACGTGCCGGAGAACTCACGCGCGATACGGGTGATCATCTCCTGGATCAGCACGGTCTTGCCGACACCGGCACCACCGAACAGACCGATCTTGCCGCCCTTGACGTACGGAGTCAGCAGGTCGATGACCTTGACGCCGGTCTCGAGGATTTCGGTCTTGCCCTCGAGCTGGTCGAATGACGGAGGCTTGCGGTGGATGCCCCACTGCTCACCGTCACGGCCGAGGCCGGGGGTGTCGAGGCACTCGCCGAGGGCATTGAAGACGTGGCCCTTGACGACGTCACCGACGGGCACGGAGATCGGCTTGCCGGTGTCGGTCACCGAGGCGCCACGGACCAGGCCGTCGGTCGGCTGCATCGAGATAGTGCGCACGATGTTGTCGCCGAGGTGCTGGGCAACCTCGAGGGTCAGCATCTTGGCCACCGAGGCCAGCGCGATATCGACGTGCAGAGCGTTGAACAGCTCTGGGATGGCGCCCCGCGGGAACTCGACGTCCACGACGGGGCCGATGACACGGACGACGCGACCTGCGGATGCGCCGGTCCGGCTCGTGTTGTCTTGTGTGACAGCTGCGGTCATTGGTTGGTTCTCTTCCGTGTTTGATTGCGGCCTTCGCGGGGCCCTTCGTGGTTACGCAAGCTTCCGCCTCCGGGCCCGTCGCTCATGCCGCGGCGCTTAGTCGCGGTCCGAGCTCGAAGCCAGCGCGTTCACGCCGCCCACGATTTCACTGATTTCCTGCGTGATCTGGGCCTGCCGCGCCGAGTTCGCCTGCCTGGTAAGGACATTGGACAGCTCGTTGGCGTTGTCGGTGGCGGCCTTCATTGCGGTGCGCCGAGCCGCGGACTCGGATGCCGCTGCCTCGAGCAACGACGAGTAGATACGCGTGTTGATGTACTTCGGCAGCAGCGCGGCCAGTAGCACATCGGCAGCGGGCTCGAACTCGTACTGCGCGTGCACGTCGGCGGTGGCCGAGTCGGACAGACTGTCCTCGCCCAGGTCGAAGTTCTCATCGACGTAGCTGACCTGGATCGGCGCCAACCGGCGCACCTCCGGGGTCTGCGTCAGCATCGAGACGAAACGGGTGTACACGATGTGCAACTCGTCGACGCCCTCGATGTTGCCGGTGCCGTCCGGCGAGGGAACCTCACCCTCGGAGCCGACCATGAAGCTGTCCACCAGGTGTCGGCACGCGGCCGAGGCGTCGGTGTACTTCGGCTGCTGCGAGAACCCGGTCCAGGAACTGACCGGCGGCCGGCTGCGGAAGGTGTAGTAGATGAGGCCCTTGTTGCCCATCACGTACACCACCGGCTCCTTGCCCTCGTCGCGCAGCGTGGTCATGAGCTCCTCGGCGCGCTTGAGCACGTTCGAGTTGTAGCCACCACACATACCGCTGTCACTGGTGATGACCAGCACGGCCGCCCGGCGCGGATTCTCCCGCTCGGTCAGCAGCGGGTGCGAGAGGTTCGTCGACGCGCTCGCGAGCTCGCTGAGAACCTTGGTGATCTCCTCCGCGTACGGCTTGGCCGCGGCAACACGGGCCTGAGCCTTGGTGATCCGCGAGGTCGCGATCAGCTCCTGTGCCTTGGTGATCTTCTTGATCGAATTCACACCACGAATGCGGGAGCGCAATTCACGCAGGCTTGCCATCAGCGGTTCACTCTCCCTTCATTCGCCAGATTCGAATAACGCATGCTCACCCACGCTACTTCTCGACGTGCTTGCGGGTCACGGTGAGCGACTCGACCTCTTCGGAGTCGAGCTCGCCTGCGGCGGCCTCGTTCACCACGCGACTGCCGTCGGAGGCGAGGAAGCTCTGCTTGAACTTCTCGGTGGCCACCTTGATCGCGTCGGCGGCCTCGCCCTGGAGCACCTTGCCGCCGGCGATCGACTCGAACGCCTCGGGCACCGTGCGGTGCAGATCCTCGATCAGCTCGACGTTGAAGCGACGGATGTCGGCAACCGGAACCGACTCGTAGTAACCGGCGTCGACCAGGAAGATCGAGACGATCTGGTCCTCGACCGGAACCGGCGAGTACTGATCCTGCTTGAGCAGCTCGACCCAGCGGGCGCCACGCTCCAGCTGCGCCAGCGACGCGGCATCCAGGTCGGAGGCAAAGGCGGAGAACGCCTCCAACTCGCGGTACTGCGCCATTTCCAGACGCAGCGAACCGGCGACCTTCTTCATACCCTTGGTCTGGGCGGCGCCACCGACACGGGAGACCGAGGTACCGACGTTGATCGCCGGGCGGACACCCTTGTTGAACAGGTCGGACTCGAGGAAGACCTGGCCGTCGGTGATGGAGATGACGTTGGTCGGGATGAAGGCCGAGATGTCGTTGGCCTTGGTCTCGATGATCGGCAGGCCGGTCATCGAGCCGGCGCCCATCGCGTCGGACAGCTTTGCGCAGCGCTCCAGCAGACGGGAGTGCAGGTAGAAGACGTCACCCGGGTACGCCTCGCGGCCCGGCGGGCGGCGCAGCAGCAGCGAGATCGAGCGGTAGGCCTCGGCCTGCTTGGTCAGGTCGTCGAACACGATGAGAACATGCTTGCCTTGGTACATCCAGTGCTGGCCGAGGGCCGAACCGGTGTAGGGCGCAAGCCATTTGAAGCCGGCGGAGTCCGACGCGGGGGCAGCGACGATGGTGGTGTACTCCATCGCACCGTGCGCCTCCAGCGCGGTCTTGACGCCCGCGATGGTGGAACCCTTCTGGCCGATCGCTACGTAGATGCAGCGCATCTGCTTGGCCGGATCGCCCGAGTCCCAGTTGGCCTTCTGGTTCAGGATCGCGTCGATGCAGACCGCGGTCTTGCCGGTCTTGCGGTCGCCGATGATCAGCTGACGCTGGCCACGGCCGATCGCGGTGAGGGCGTCGATGGCGGTGATACCGGTGGCCATCGGCTCCTCGACCGGCTGGCGCTCCAGCACCGTCGCGGCCTGCAACTCGAGCACGCGCTGCTCTTCGGCCTCGATCTCGCCGAGGCCGTCGATCGGCTGACCGAGCGGGTTGACCACGCGGCCGAGGAACTTGTCACCCACCGGAACCGAGAGCACGTCGCCGGTACGCCGGACTTCCTGGCCCTCTTCGAGGCTGGCGAACTCGCCGAGGATAACGGCGCCGATGGCGCGGTCCTCGAGGTTCAGCGCGACGCCGAGCACACCACCGGGGAACTCGAGCAGTTCGTTGGCCATCGCCGAGGGCAGGCCACTGACGTGTGCGATGCCGTCGCTGGTGTCGATGACGACACCGACTTCTTCGATGGAGGTTTCCGGGGTGTAGCTCTGGGTGTAGCTCTCGATCGCGCTACGGATCTCATCGGTGGAGATCGTCAGCTCCGCCATAGTCTTCCTGCTCTCGCTGTCTGGTCTCGAATATCGGGGGTTTGGAGGCGCCAGGGCTGTGACATCAAGCCAGAGCCCGGCGCAGCCGTTCCAGTCGGCCGGTCGCACTGCCGTCGATTAGATCGTCGCCTAGATGCACGACGACACCGGTCAGCAGACTCGGATCGACTTGCACGTGCACGGTGACCGGCTTGCCGTAGATGCGCTGCAACGCCGACGCCAAGTGGTCACGCTGCTGCTGGGACAGGGCGATCGCCGCGCGGACGTGCGCGACGATCTGTCGGCGGCGGGCAGCCGCGAGATCGGACAATTCGTCGAACGCCTCGCCGATGCGCGTCTTCGACCGCGTCACCACCTGGTCCGCCAGGGACTGGGTGATGGCTTCGGCCTTGCCCGCGAGCAGCCGGTCGATCAACTCGCGCTTGGCCTCGGCGGGCTTCGCGCGGTCCGAAAGTGCCTGCTCCAACTCGGGGTTGTCGGCGATGATCCGGCCAATCCGGAACAGTTCGTCCTCGACTGCCTCGATCCGTCCGCTGTCGGCGGCCGACTCCAGCAGCGCCTCCTGCCCGAGCAACACCAGGGTGTCGACCAGATCGGATGTGCGCGACCAGTTCTGGGCCACCGCGGTGGTCAGCACCGCCAGCGTGGCAGCGCTGACCTTGCCGCCGAAGACCTGCTCACTGAGCTCGGCGCGCGCCGAGCCTGGCACCGATACGTCCGCGAGCGCCACACGCAGCGAACGCTGGTCGTCCAGCACGGCGACAACTGCGAACAGTTCCGACCCCGTTGTGGCCGCAACATTGTCGCTTCCGGTCAGAGCGGCCCGAAGCGCCTCCCGGGACCGGGAGCTTGCCTCGCGGCTCGCTGCGTACATGCTTCTCACTTTCGCGTCGCTACCTTCCGACCCCGATGCCGGCATTCGACTGGTCGAGTTCGGTCAGGAACCGCTCGATCGAAGCCGCTTGCTTAGCTTCGTCCGAAACCGATTGTCCGATAATCTTTTCCGCCAAATCTACGGCCGTCTGGCCGACCTCAGCACGCAGTTCGGTGAGAATCTGCTGCCGCTGGGCCTCCAGTTGGCTGTGGCCCGCTGCGACGATACGGTCGCTTTCGGCCTGAGCTTCCACGCGCATCTGCGCGAGGATCTGCTGGCCCTGGTTGCGTGCGTCCTCACGGATGCGCGCGGCCTCGAGCCGGGCATCGGCCAGCTGCTGCTGGTACTGCTGCAGGGTCAGCTGGGCCTCTTCCTGCGCGGCCTCGGCCCGCTGGAGTCCACCCTCGATCTTGTCGGTACGCTCATCCAGCACCTTCATCAGGCGCGGAGTGACGTACTTGTAGAAGATGACGCCGATGATCGCAATGCAGACCACCGACCACACGATGTCGTACGTCGCGGGAATAAGGGGGTTGATATCTCCCTCTGTATTCGCGGCGAGCAAAGAATGCGTGGTCATCGCAATCTCAGAAGATGAAGCCGGCGACGAGGCCGATCAGCGCGAGCGCCTCGGTGAACGCGATACCGAGGAACATGTTGGTGCGGATCGTGCCCTGCAGCTCAGGCTGACGAGCGATGCCCTCGATCGCCTTACCGACGACGATGCCGACGCCGATGCCAGGGCCGATGGCTGCCAGACCGTAGCCGATGGCGCCGAAGCCCTTGAACGTTTGCGTGGTGTTGGCGGCATCCTGGGCCAGGTACGCGAGGCTCATGAGTTCCATTTCCCTTTCTGTTGCTCACCCGCCGGTCGGCGTGATGTAGCAGGTTTCCGGTAGTTGTTGCAGGTCAGTGCGAGTCTGCGTGTTGTGCGAGTCCGATGTAGACGGCGGTCAGCAGCGCAAACACGTAGGCCTGCAGGAAGATGACCAAGATCTCGAAGAGGGTGAATCCGAGGCCCGCCAGCAGCGAGAACGGCGAGAACACCTTCATCCACGCGGCCGCGTCGAACAGGAAGAACCAGGTGGCGCTGAAGAACAGCACCAACATGATGTGACCTGCGAGCATGTTCGCCATGAGTCGGACCGTCAGTGTGAACGGGCGGAGCACGAACGTCGAAATGAATTCGATCGGAATCAGCAACACGTGCAGTGCGAGCGGAACATCCGGGACCACGGTACTGCTGCGCATGTACTTGACGAATCCATATTTCTTGATACCCACGTAGTTGAACGCGATGTACGCAAGCACGGCGAGTACCAGCGGCATGCCGACTCGGGCATTCGACGAGATGTTCAACCCCGGAATGATGCCGGAGAAGTTCAGAAAGAGGACCGTGAAGAAGATCGTCGCGATCAGCGGGAAGTACTTGCGGCCGGTTTCCTTACCGAGTACCTCTTCGCAGATCTGTTCCTTGACGAAGACCAAACCGGTCTCGGCAACGTTCTGCAGACCGCGCGGTATCAGACGGGGACTCCGGAATGCCAGCACCATGACAATGACCAGAACCGCCGTCATGATCAGACGGATCAGCATCAGGCGATCGAGTTCGAACGGCGTACCCTCGAACAGCAGGGCTGGAGGGAAGAAGTCGGACAGCGATGGCGCGTGGAACTCGCCAGCCAAAGTGGTGACGCTCAGCGTTCTCTCCCGTGTTCGGGCCGTGGGTTCGGTCGTACCCACGGTTCGATCGGACATTGACGATCAATTTGGTCGACTCAGGTCGGCGCGAATTTCGTCAGCAGCTGTGCGGCGGAGTTGGATTCCACCTGGCGTCTGTACGTATGTCGGCGACATCGTCGACATGCAGAACCGGAACCCCTCGGAGCCGGCACGGCAGTAAGCATAGCGGCGCTCAGCGGGACCGGGGCGATCCCCCCTTGCTCGATTCTTGCTCGATTGCTTGCTTACCAACACTTTACCAAGTTATCTACGACAGTGTGTAGGTGGGTGGGATTATTCCTGCGTAGTGGTCGGCTGTGACCCGATTTCGCGCTCCGCGGGCACCGCGTCGGAAGGTCGGGCGTCGGGCACCGTCACGTACGGAACCTTCTGCCGCAGAACGCCGTACGTCTCGGCGCCGAGCACGATGAGCAGGGCGCCCACCACCGTGAGGAACAGCATCATCCGATCGTAGAAATCGAAACGCTGCAGCACCGCGATCACCACCATGGCGACAAGCAACTTGCCGACCCAGCTGAGCAGCATGACCAGGCCCGCGGTGGTCGGCGGCAGTTTCGCGCCGAACAGCACCACGGCGGCCGTGGTCAGGATGAAACCGCCGCCGATGGCCGCGCCGAGCAGCGCGCCCCACAGCCCGGGCAGGCCCGCGACGGCGGAGGCAATGGCAACCGACAGCACAACCAGCACGATCAACCCGATCAGGCCATAGCGCAGCGCCGACTTGAGCGGCGCGTCGGGACCGGGGACAAGTGCTGGAGTAAAGCTCACGCTGCGAACTTTACCCGGACGGTGGTCGGTCGCCCGCCGCCTCCCCGCGTCGCAGACCCGGGATGGCGGTCACCACCAGCGCAAATACCAGCCCGCCCGCCATCAGCAGCACCACGAGTCGCCGATCCATCAGCGCGGTACCGACGGCGCCGAAGGCGAGTACGCCGACCCACAAATAGATGAGCAACACCACACGCCGATGCGAATGGCCGATCTGCAGCAGCCGGTGATGGAGGTGCATTTTGTCCGGAGTCGAGAAACTCACACCGGCGCGCACCCGTCGCACAATCGCCAGCAACAGATCGAGCACCGGAATGAACATCACCGCACCTACCAGCAGCAGCGGCGACAACAGACCGACGATGTCGCGAGGTCCGTAACCGTTCAACGGAATTCGGCCGGACGCACCGGTCGACACCGCGGCCAGCATCAGCCCGATCAGCATCGAGCCGGAATCGCCCATGAATATTCGGGCGGGCTGAAAATTGTGTGGCAGAAATCCCAGACAGGCGCCGGCCAGCGCGGCGGCGAGCAACGCGGGCGGATAGGTATCCACCGAACCGCCCTGGTCGTAGAGCAGGCCGACGGCGAAAACGAAGACGGCGCCGGCGCAGATCAGCCCAAGCCCGGCCGCGAGTCCGTCCAATCCGTCGACGAAATTCATCGCATTGATCAGGGTGACGGTGATCGCGACGGTGACCAGACCGCCCTGCAGCGCGTCCAGCACCACTGTCGTGTCGTTGAACGGGTCGTAGATGACGTACCAACTCAGGCCCATCACCGCCATCACACCGGCGGCGGTGACCTGACCGGCGAATTTGGTCAGCGCGTCCAGGCCCCAGCGGTCGTCGACGATGCCGACGAGCACGATCAGCGTGGCCGCAACCAGCACCGCCGGAATATCCGGCGCATAGTCGAAGCCGCGGCGCAGCGCGGGCAGTTGATGGGCGAACAGCACCGCCGCGACCACGCCGACATACATGCCGACGCCACCCATCCGTGGAATCGGCTTGACGTGCACATCCCGCTCGCGCGGCACGGCGACAGCGCCGAAGGCAATGGCAAGCACTCGAATCCCGCCGGTGGCCAGGAAGGTCACCGTTGCCGAGATCAGCAACACGAGCAACAGCTCGCGCAAGGGAACTACGGAACTCATCCGATTATCTGATCCGCCATGCGATCACACCGTCCGATCACCGCGACACGGCACTGGTCAGGGCATCCGGCGACATGCCGAGCACATCGGCGATATCGGCGACCGACACCGCGCCCTCGCGCAGAATCCGCGGCTGGTCGGCGGTGAGGTCGACGATGGTGGAGGCCACGGCGTGCTCGGACGGTCCGCCATCGAGGTAGACCCCGACCAGATCGCCGAGCTGATCGCGGGCCTCGGCCGCCGTCTTGGCCGGCGGCTGCCCCGAGACGTTGGCACTAGACACCGCGAGCGGGCCCACCTCGCGCAGCAGCTCCAGCGCGACCGGATGCAGCGGCATCCGCAGCATCACCGTTCCGCGCGTATCGCCCAGGTCCCACGCGAGCGAAGGCGCCTGCTGCACAACAAGACTCAGCCCACCCGGCCAGAACGCGCGGATCAGCTCACGGGCCTGCGGACGCACCGAGAAGACCAGGCCATCGATGGTGTGCCAGGACCCGACCAACACCGGCACCGGCATGTCCCGGCCACGACGTTTGGCCGCGAGCAGCGAGCTGACCGCCGACGAATCGAACGCGTCGGCGGCAAGGCCGTAGAGCGTGTCGGTCGGCAGCACGACGAGCCGCCCGGATTTCAGGGCGCTTGTGGCTGCGGAAAGTCCGGCGGCGCGCGAGTCGGGATCCGCGCAGTCGTAGACGGTACTCACAGGCCCCATCCTGTCACGCGGGCGCGGCAAGACCACCATCCCCCGGCCCAAACCCGCGGTGCACCGAAGGTCACGTCGGGTAGCTCGAATTCGCCGCGGGCCATCTCCGGGCGGGTCAGGAGCGGGTTGCAGCGACGAAGCGGGGTTTGCCCGCGAGGTCGGGGTGCTCGACGATGTCGGTGAAGTCACCCTGCTTCGAAAGCAGCGCGGCGAGCTCGGAACCGTTGGTGTCGTCGTGTTCGATGGCGGTGCCGCCGGCAGGGCGCAGCAGCCGGGCGATGGTGGGGATCATGGCGCGGATGACATCGAGTCCGTCGGGACCGCCGAACAGGGCCAGGTGTGGGTCGTGGTCGGCGACTTCGGGATCGAGCTGAGCATCTTCGGGGATGTAAGGCGGGTTGGAGATCACGATGTCGACCTTGCCGTCGAGTTCCGACAGCAGCTTCGGGTCGGTGACATCGTCGGCGTACAGGGTGATCGGGGTGTCGCCCTCGGCAATGCGCAGGTCGGCATTGCGGCGGGCCCATTGCAGCGCGGCCGGGTCTATTTCGATCGCATGCACGTCGGCGTCCGGTCGGGCCTGTGCGATGGCGAGGGCCAGCGCACCGGACCCGGTGCACAGGTCGACCACGACGGGCCTGTGATCGTGCGGCAGCGCTTCCAGTTGGCCGAGTGCCCAGGCGAAGAGCAGCTCGGTCTCCGGGCGAGGGATGAACACGCCTGGCCCGACCTCGAGGTCGATCTCGCCCATCGCGGCAAGACCCGTCAAGTGCTGCAAGGGAATTCGTTCCGCGCGCCGCGCGACCAGCGCGCGATATAGGGCGAGCTGTTCGGGCTCGACCAGCGGTGTCAGCGCCAATCTGTTCCGCTCGACACCGAGCAGGTGGGCGGCCAGATGCTCGGCATCGGCCTGCGGACTTTGCACTCCCGCTGCCTGCAATGTCTCGACGGCCTGATTGATTGCTGGACGCAAGGGCTCTCGGCTCATGCTGCTGACTTTGCCCGATGTGCTATTCTGCGGCCATTCGGGCTTCACGATCCGCCTTGCCGAGGGCATCGAGCAGCGCGTCCATGTCACCATCCAGCACTGCGTCCAGGTTGTGCGCCTTGAAGCCGATGCGGTGGTCGGCGATCCGGTTCTCCGGGAAGTTGTAGGTGCGGATGCGTTCGGAGCGGTCGACGGTGCGAATCTGGCTGGCCCGGCCTGCCGCGGCTTCCTGGTCGGCCTGTTCCTCGGCCAGCGCCTGCAGGCGCGCGGCGAGCACCTGCATGGCGCGCGCCTTGTTCTGTAGCTGGGAGCGTTCGTTCTGGCAGGTCACCACGATGCCCGACGGCAGGTGGGTGATGCGAACGGCCGAGTCGGTGGTGTTGACGCCCTGGCCGCCCTTGCCGGAGGAGCGGTATACGTCGATACGCAGATCGGATTCATCGATCTGCACCTCTTCCACCTCGTCGGGCTCCGGGTAGATGAGCACGCCCGCCGCCGAGGTGTGGATGCGGCCCTGCGATTCGGTCACCGGGACGCGCTGCACCCGGTGCACGCCACCCTCGAATTTGAGGCGAGACCAGACACCATCGCGGGCGGCGTCCTTGCTCTTGATCGACAGCGTGGCGTCCTTGTAGCCGCCGAGATCGGAGATGGTGACGCCGAGAATCTCGACCTTCCACCCGTGCCGTTCGGCATAACGCACGTACATGCGGGCCAGGTCCGAGGCGAACAGTGCCGACTCCTCGCCGCCCTCGCCGGACTTGACCTCGAGCACCACGTCGTCGCCGTCGTGCGGGTCGCGCGGGGCGAGCAGGTCGGCCAGCGTCTGCTCCAGCTCGACGACCTGGCTTTCCAGGTCGGGAATCTCGGCAGCGAAGGCGGCATCGTCGACCGCGAGTTCCTGCGCGGCGGCGAGATCGTCGCGCGCGGACTTCAGCTTGGTGTAGGTGGCCATGATCGGGGCCAGCTCGGCGAACCGCTTGCCGACGCGGCGCCCGGCGCCCGGATCATTGTGCAGCGCCGGATCGGCAAGCTGCGTCTCCAGGCCCTGATGCTCGGCCAGAATGTCATCGATCGCGGACGGTTGCGTCACAGTCTTGCTTCCTCTCGTATTTCCACGTCGTCCCGGCGATAGCAGGGACCACACAAAAGCACCGACGCCCGGCCTGCTGAGCAGGACCGGGCGTCGGCGAGGAAGCTACTTGGCGTCGGCCTCGGCCGTCTTCTTGCCGGCACGCTTGCCGTAGCGAGCCTCGAAGCGGGCCACACGGCCGCCGGTGTCGAGGATCTTCTGCTTGCCGGTGTAGAACGGGTGGCACTGCGAGCAAACCTCGACGGTGATGTGTCCCGACTCCTTGGTGCTGCGAGTCTGGAAGGTGTTGCCGCAACCACAGACGACCGTGGTGTCGACATACGTCGGGTGAATTCCTGCCTTCATGGTGTCCTCTCGATATTGGCCGCCGGGTCGCTCTCGCAGATCGCGAGAACGTGAACCGGAGCCGACTTAGGCGGGAGATCTGCTCAGCTGAGCAGACACAACGACCGTTCATTATGCCAGAACTGCCGCTACGCTGCCAAAACGAATCCAGCTATAGGTTTGTTCCCGCCGCACCACTCAGGAGCAAAGACGGCAGTCCGCAGCACTCAGGGTCCCGCTTGCATGGAGCCCCTGAGATTGCCATCCCAACAACCGATCTCGTGAGTACTTGGGTAACTCCCGGGGTACTCCAAGAGTCCTTTCGCACTCGACCCTCGGCCCGCCTCCCCGCGACTTCAACGGCACCCACTTGTGCGCTGAAGTCGCGGGGAGGCGGGCTAGCGCCCCTGTTTACTCACTCGTCGAGTGCGCCTGGCGCGGTCTTGCTTACCTGCATCAGGAACTCGAGGTTGGTCTTGCTCTTCTTCAGTCGGTCGATCAGCAGATCGATCGCCTGATGCGAATCCAAGCCCGTCAGTACGCGGCGCAGCTTGTGCAGCACCGCGGCCTCGTCGGGGCTCAGCAGTAGCTCGTCCTTACGGGTACCGGACGGGTTGACGTCCACCGCGGGGAACACGCGCCGTTCGGCGATCTTGCGGTCCAGCTTGAGTTCCGCATTGCCGGTGCCCTTGAACTCCTCGAAGATCACCGTGTCACCGGTCGAGCCGGTTTCCACCATTGCGGTGGCGATGATCGTCAGCGAGCCGCCGTTTTCTATATTGCGTGCCGCGCCGAGGAACCGCTTGGGCGGGTACAGCGCGGTCGAATCAACACCACCGGACAGGATTCGGCCCGAGGCAGGCGAGGAGTTGTTATACGCACGGCCCAATCGGGTGATCGAGTCGAGCAGCACCACAACATCTTTGCCCATTTCGACCAGGCGCTTGGCCCGCTCGATGGCCAACTCGGCGACCGATGTGTGATCCGACGGCGGACGGTCGAAGGTCGAGGCGATGACCTCACCCTTCACCGAACGCTGCATGTCTGTGACCTCTTCCGGACGCTCGTCGACCAGCACAACCATGAGGTAGACCTCGGGGTTGTTGATGGCAATGGCGTTGGCGATGTCCTGCATGATCGTCGTCTTGCCGGCCTTCGGCGGGGAAACAATCAGCGCACGCTGGCCCTTACCGATCGGCATGATCAGATCGATCACACGCGTGGTCAACTTATTCTGCGTGGTCTCGAGCCGCAGTCGCTGGTTCGGGTAGAGCGGGGTCAGCTTGCTGAACTCGGGCCGCCGCTTGGCCGCCTCGACATCACCGCCATTGACGGTGTCCAGGCGCACCAGCGGATCGAACTTCTGCCGCTGATTGCTCTGCTCGCCGTCGCGCGGCGCGCGCACCGCACCGGTGATCGCGTCGCCGCGGCGCAGGCCGTTCTTGCGGACCAGGTTCATCGAGACGTAGACGTCGTTCGGTCCTGCCAGGTAGCCCGAGGTCCGCACGAAGGCGTAGTTGTCCAGCACGTCGAGGATGCCCGCGACCGGCTGCAACACGTCGTCTTCGCGGATCTCCAGCTCACGAGCCTCGCCGGTGCCCGCGCCGCCCTCGCGGTCACGACCACGACGCCGTTCCCGGAAGCGACGTCCCCGCCGTCCGCGACCGCCCTCGTCCTCGTCACCGCCACGGTTGCTGTCGCCGCCCCGGCCGCCGTCACTGCCGCGGCCACTATTGCCGTTGCCGTTCTGGCTGCTGCGCTCGGACTGATTGCGCTCACCCGACTGGTTGCGCTCGCCCTGATTACGCTCAGCGGACTGGTTACGCTCGCTCTGACTGCGCTCGCGACGGCGTTCGCCCTGTTCCTGTTCCTGCTTCGGCTCGTCACCACGTGGCTCGGCCGACGCGGTCTCGCCGCCGGAGCGGGCCTGGTCACGACCGCGACGCTGCCTGCCGCGACCACGCTGACCGGCCTCCCGGCCGGAATCCTCAGTGGTCTCGGACGGCGCGCCATCGGCCTGCACCGAGTCGGCCTGCGATTGGTCCGACCGAGCGGACTTCGAGGGAGCGGCCTGCGTCTCGGTCGACGCAGCGGCTGGCACCACGGCGGGAGCCTGATTAGATGCGGCGCCAGCCTGATTCGAGGGAGCGGAAGCCTCTATCGCCGCGACAGGAGCCGCGGGCGTGACGTCCAGGGTCGCCTGCTCGGCACGTGCCGGCGCCGCCTCGGCGGTGTCCGCGTCAGACTTCACCTCGCCACGCGCAGGCTTTTCAGCCTTCGCCGACTTTCCGGTCTGGTTTTCCTTGATGGCGGCGATCAAATCGCCTTTGCGCATTCCGGAGGTGCCTCGGATACCGAGTTCCCCCGCGAGCGCGCGCAACTGCGGCAACAACATTCCAGTCAGCCCCGATCGTGCGACGTCGGTTTTTTCGCTCATCTTCGAAATCTGTCCGGAGTCACTTTCGCGGTCGCCCGGGGTCGTTGGGTTGGATTCCACCCCGGGTGTCGCGAGCAGGTCCGTATCTGTCACGGAAATCCTTTCCTTCCCTCGATTGCCGTGTGCTATTTCGAGGGTTCGTTCCGCAGTCCGGGCATTCTGCCGGACTCGGATGGTGCCGTATCACCTGCCCCGCCGGACCGGCGGCTTCGCCACCGGTAGCGAAAGGTGGGAGAGATCATTCCAGTTGCGCAGCTACGCAGCACCCCCATGGCCTGGAGGCTCGAGCCTGGAGCCTGCTGGAGCGATTGCCCTGGATGAAGCACCGGCGTCTGATGCGCACGATGTACGGACTTGCCCAGGATAGCTGGCAACTGCAAGCCTCGGCAAGGCGGACTCGCCGTTAGTCGACCTGGACGCCTTCCGCGAGTCCCGGCTCGACCACTCGCAGGCCCTCCGCGGCCGCCAGTTCGCGGAGTTCCTGGGGGAATTCGCTGGTACCCAAGGCCAACACGGTAGGGCCCGCGCCGGAAACAGTTGCCGCGATACCGGCCGCACGCAGCCGGTGGATCCAGGCGGTCGTCAGCGGTAGCGCGGGGGCACGCTGGGTCTGGTGCAGCCGATCCGCGGTCGCGGGCAGCAGCAAATCGGGACGCTGGGTCAACGCGACGACCGCGAGCGCGGCCCGGCTGACGTTGAATGCGGCGTCGCCGTGCGGCACGACCTCGGGCAGCAGGCCACGGGTGTGCGCGGTGGACGAGCGCTCTTCGGGAATGAGCACCACCGCACGCAGGGCCGGATGCGGATCCAGGCGCACCGCGCGATAAACGCGGGTCGGCGCGGGTGGCGAGGTGCCGTCCGCGCCGGCGTCGGCCGGGCGATCGGTCTCGGTCCAGGACACCACAACGCCACCGAACACGCTGGCGGCGGCGTTGTCCGGGTGACCTTCGAATTCCGAAGCCAGCTGCACCAATTGGTCGGCGCCTGTGGCCAGCGCCGGGTCCAACTCGGCGGCAAGCGCGCAGCCCGCGGCCAGTCCGCCGACCACCGCGGAGGCCGACGACCCCAGACCGCGCGAATGCGGAATTACGTTGCGGCACACCACATCCAGGCCGTCTGCCCAAACACCCGCGGATTCCAGGCCGCGCTCGATCGCGCGGACCACGAGATGCGAAGGACCCCATGGCACATCGTCGGCGCTTTCACCCTCCACTCGGATCGTAAGGCCGGAATCGGTAGTGCGCACCTCGATCTCGTCGTAGATGCCCAATGCCATACCGAGCGAATCGAATCCGGGACCGAGGTTGGCGCTGGACGCGGGTACCCGCGCGGTCACGGACATGCCTGCGGGCAGTGTCCGTGTCATCAACTGGCTTTCGCGCGAACTCAACTCAGGCCAGCTCGAGTTCGTGGGCGACCGCGACCGGGTCGACCCGAATCGCCTGTACCTGCGGCATTCCCAACAGCGCGGTGTCGGGATCCTTGAGCCCATTACCGGTGACGGTGCAGACCACGGTCAGCCCGGAATCCAGCCAGCCCTCCTTGCGAGCGGCGAGCAGACCGGCGACGCCGGCGGCCGAAGCCGGCTCCACGAAGACACCCTCGGTGGCGGCGACCAGGCGGTACGCCTCCAGGATTTCCTCGTCGGTGGCGGCGCGGAACGCGCCACCGGATTGTTCCTTGGCCTCCATCGCGCCGTTCCAGGACGCGGGCGCACCGATCCGGATCGCGGTCGCGATGGTCTCCGGATCCTTCACCGGGGCACCGTTGACCAGCGGCGCGGCGCCAGCGGCCTGCACGCCGAGCATGCGCGGCAGCCGGGTGGTGATGCCGTCAGCGTAGTACTCGCGGTAACCGCGCCAGTAGGCGGTGATGTTGCCCGCGTTGCCCACCGGCAGCGCGTGCACATCGGGGGCCTTGCCGAGCACGTCGCAGATCTCGAACGCTGCGGTCTTCTGGCCCTCGATGCGGGCCGGGTTCACCGAGTTCACCAGTCCGATGCTGGGGAAATCCGCGGTCACCTTGCGCGCCAGCTCCAGACAGTCGTCGAAGTTGCCCTCGACCTGAATGATCTTCGCGCCCAGCATTACCGCCTGGGCCAGCTTGCCCATGGCGATCTTGCCCTGCGGGATCAGTACGGCGCAGGTCATGCCGGCGCGGGTCGCGTAGGCGGCGGCCGATGCCGATGTGTTGCCGGTGGAGGCGCACAGCACGGCGGTCTGGCCGCGGTACTTGGCGTCGGTGATCGCCATGGTCATGCCGCGGTCCTTGAACGAACCCGTCGGGTTCAGACCCTCGACCTTGAGATAGACATCACACCCGGTCAGCGAGGACAGGTGCGGTGCGGGCACCAGCGGGGTGCCGCCCTCGAACAGCGTGACCGGCTCCCAGTCGGCTGCGCCCGCGAGTCGATCGCGATAGGCCGTGATCAGACCGGGCCAGCGGGAGTGCACTCCTGCCTGCGGCGCGACGCCAATCGTACTCATTCTTCGGTGCCTTCCAATCTCAGAACACTGGTGACGGATGTGACGGACTCCATCTCCGCCAGGGCGGCCACGGTGTCCGCGAGCGCCGACTCCACCGCGTGGTGGGTGACTACGACCAGGCGCGCACCGTCGCCGTGTCCCTCTTGGCGGACGGTCGAGATGCTCACCCCGTGGTTGGCGAACTCGCCTGCCACCTTGGCCAGAACCCCAGGACGGTCTTCGACCTGCAGGTTCACGTGGTAACGGGTGGGCGTATCGCCGATCGGCGCAATCGGTAGCTCAGCATAAACCGATTCACCCGGTGCGCGGCCACCGTAGAACTTGTTGCGCGCGGCCATCACCAGATCGCCGAGCACCGCGGACGCCGTCGGGGCACCACCGGCGCCCTGACCGTAGAACATCAGCCGCCCGGAATTCTCCGCCTCGACGACCACGGCATTGAAGGCACCGCTGACGGCTGCCAGCGGGTGCTTGCGCGGGATCAGGGCCGGGTAGACGCGCACCGAAACGCGCTCCTTGCCGCCCTCTTCCAGAGTCGGCTCGCCGGGACCTGCGCCGACCCGCTCGCAGATGGCGAGCAGTTTGACGGTGCAGTTCACCGCGGACGCGGTCTCCAGATCCTCCGCGGAGATCTTCGAGATGCCCTCGCGGTACACATCGGCGGCGGTGACCCGGGTGTGGAACGCCAGCGAGGCCAGGATCGCGGCCTTGGCGGCGGCATCGTAGCCCTCCACGTCGGCGGTCGGGTCGGCCTCGGCATAACCGAGGCGGGTGGCCTCCGCCAGGGTGTCGGAGTAGTCCGCGCCGGTCTCGTCCATCGCGGAGAGGATGAAGTTGGTGGTGCCGTTGACGATGCCGACGACCTTGTTCACCCGATCGCCGGCCAGCGACTGGATCAGCGGGCGCACCACCGGGATGGCGCCGGCGACGGCGGCCTCGAAGTACAGGTCGGCGCGGCTGCGCTCGGCGGCCGCGGCAAGTTCGCCGGTGTAATCGGCCAGCAGCGCCTTGTTGGCGGTCACCACGGACTTGCCCGCGTTCAATGCGGCCAGGATCAATCTCCGCGGCGGATCGATACCGCCGATGACCTCGACCACCAGGTCGACGTCGGCGCGGGCGACCAGTGCGTCCGCGTCGGTGGTCAGTAGTTCGGCCGGGATACCGCGGTCGGTGTCCAGGTTGCGCACCGCGACGCCGCGCAGCACCACCGGCGCGCCGACACGGGAGCGCAGGTCATCGGCGTGGTCGCGCAGAATGCGCACCACCTCGGTGCCGACATTGCCCATGCCGAGGACGGCGACTCCGATCGGATGATCGGCTCCCCACGAGCCGTTCTTCGCAGGATCGGTCATGATTCCACCTCTGTGTTATTGCGGGAGTTCCCGCACCCCATCGGTCTGATAAGCGCTTCGCGATCGTGTCTCATCACACCTCCAGGTTATTGCGGGAGTTCCCGCACCCCATCGGTCTGATAAGCGCTTCGCGATCGTGTCTCATCACACCTCCAGGCTGAGCAGGTCCGCCACCGTTTCCCGGCGCAGAATGAGTCGCGGCACTCCGTCACGAACCGCGACGACCGCCGGACGAGTGAGCTGGTTGTATCGGCTCGACATCGAGTAGCAATACGCGCCGGTGGCCGCGACCGCCACCAGATCGCCGGGGCCCACATCGGCCGGCATCCACGTGTCGCGGATGACGATATCGCCACTCTCGCAATGTTTTCCGACCACGCGCGCGACCACCGGATCGGCCTCCGAGGAACGCGAGACCAGGCGGCAGTCGTAGTCCGCCTGATACAGGGCCGGGCGAATGTTATCGCTCATGCCGCCGTCGACGCTGACGTAACGCCGACTCAGGCCGCCGTCCAGCGAGACGTCCTTGATGGTGCCGACCTCGTATAGGGTCACGGTGCCGGGTCCGGCGATGGCGCGACCCGGCTCCACCGCGATGGTCGGCGCGGGCAGCCCGGCGCGGTCGGCTTCCTCGCCGACCAGCTTGCGCAGGCTCGTCGCGAACTCGTCCAGCGGCGGCGGGTCGTCGTTCGGCAGGTACGAAATACCGAGGCCGCCGCCGAGATCCAGCGTGGCGATCTGCACGGTGCGCTCGACGCCGAACTTGTCGACGCCGGCGCGCAGCAGCCCGAGCATCCGTCGCGCGGCAATCTCGAAACCGTCCAGCTCGAAGATCTGCGAGCCGATGTGACTGTGTAGCCCGACGAGTCGCAGATTGTCCGCCTCGAAGACACGGGCGAGCGCCTCCATCGCATCGCCGCCGGCGATGGAGAAACCGAACTTCTGGTCCTCGTGCGCGGTGGAGATATATTCGTGCGTATGGGCTTCCACGCCGACGGTGACGCGGACCAGCACGTCCTGGACCACTCCGGCACGACCGGCGACGGCCTCGAGACGATCGATCTCGATCAGCGAGTCGACCACCACGTGCCCGACACCGGCGGCGACCGCCGCCCCGAGTTCGGCGACGGATTTATTGTTGCCGTGCAACGCAATTCGTTCGGCCGGGAAACCGGCGTGCAATGCGACGGCCAGCTCACCGCCGGAGCACACGTCCAGCGAGAGGCCCTCGTCACGAATCCAGCGCGCGATCTCACCGCACAGAAATGCCTTGGACGCGTAGTGAACTCGGGCATTCGACCCGAACGCGTGCACCATATCGCGACAGCGGGAACGGAAGTCGTCCTCGTCCACCACGAACAGCGGGGTGCCGAACTGGGCCGCGAGCTCGTGTACCGGCACGCCGGCCAGGTGCACCACGCCGTCGGCGTCACGAGAGGCGTTGCGCGGCCAGACATTCACCGGCAAATCAATCATCTGCTTCGGATCACGTGGCCGCTCGGCCAGATTAGGCGCGTGCGGGATCTCGGCGTGCCGGGGACCGGCCGGATGCGCGCTCACGCCTCCACCTCGCTGCCGCTCGGCTCCGCCGCAACCGCGCAGGCGGCAGTGCCCAAGGTTCGCTCGCTCCGCTCCCTCACGCCTCCACCTCGCTGCCGCTCGGCTCCGCCGCAACCGCGCAGGCGGCAGTGCCCAAGGTTCGCTCGCTCCGCTCCCTCACGCCTCCACCTCGCTGCCGCTCGGCTCCGCCGCAACCGCGCAGGCGGCAGTGCCCAAGGTTCGCTCGCTCCGCTCCCTCACTCGACGTCCTTCCTCACACTGCTCGTCTCGAACACCGATAGCCCGTTCACATGCGCTCCGGTGCGCTGACGCCGAGCAGGCCGAGGCCGTTGCCGAGAACCTGACGGGTGGCGTTCACCAAGACCAGGCGGGCGGCGTTGGTCGGCGAGACCGGCTCGTCGCCCAGCGGCAGCACCCTGAGGTTCCTGTTGGTCTGGAACCGGTGGTAGGCGCCCGCTAGCTCCTCCAGATAGCGAGCGACCCGGTGCGGCTCACGCAGGCTCGCCGCACTGGCCACCGCGCGCGGGTATTCGCCGAGAGTGCGAATGAGTTCGCCCTCTTCGTCGGCGGTGAGCAGGCCGAGATCCACTGGCACCGAGTCGTATTCGAATTCGGCGGCATTGCGCGCGATGGAGGCGGTCCGCGCGTGCGCGTATTGCACATAGTAGACGGGGTTTTCGCTGCTCTGACTGGTCCACAGGTTCAGGTCGATGTCGATGCTCGAGTTCACCGAGCTGCGCACCAGCGAGTAGCGCGAGGCGTCCACGCCGATCGCCTCGACCAGATCGTCGAGGGTCACCACGGTGCCCGCCCGCTTGCTCATCTTCACTGCCCCACCATCTTTGAGCAGATTCACCATCTGCCCGATGAGCACCTCGACAGTCGCCGGATCGTCGCCGAACGCGGCGGCGGCGGCCTTCAACCGGCCGATATAACCGTGGTGGTCGGCGCCGAGCATGTAGATGCACAGGTCGAAGCCGCGCGAGCGCTTGTTCTGGAAGTAGGCGATATCGCCGGCGATGTAGGCGGCATTGCCATCGCTCTTGATGACCACCCGGTCCTGGTCGTCACCGTATTCCGAGCTGGCGATCCACCAGGCGCCGTCCTTCTCGTACAGGTCACCGGAGTCCTCGAGCTTGGCGACGGCCTGCTCGACCGCACCGGACTCGAACAGCGAGCTCTCGTTGAAGTAGACGTCGAAGTCGGTGCCGAATTCGTGCAGCGACTCCCGGATCTGGGCGAACATCAACTCGACGCCCTGGGCACGGAACAGCTCCAGCCGCTCGTCCTCCGGCAGCGTTGGCGCCTCCGGATACGCGGCAATGATCTTGTCGGCGATCTCGCCGATGTAGACGCCCGCGTAGCCGTTCTCCGGGGTCGGCGCGCCGGTGGCCGCCGCGACCAGCGACTTGGCGAACCGGTCGATCTGCGCGCCGTGATCGTTGAAGTAGTACTCGCGGGTGACATCGGCACCCTGTGCGGCCAGGATTCGGCCGAGTGCGTCACCGACCGAGGCCCAGCGGGTACCGCCGAGATGCACCGGGCCGGTCGGGTTGGCCGATACGAACTCCAGGTTGATCCGCGTCCCCTGCAAGGTGTTCGAGGTGCCATAACCGGCGCCGGCCGCGAGCACCTGCTCGACGATCACGCCTTGCGCGGACGCGGCGAGCCGGATGTTCAGGAAGCCGGGACCAGCCACATCGGCGGAGTCGACACCATCCGCCGCGGCGAGGGCCGCGGCGAGCCAGGTCGCCAACTCGCGCGGGTTCGCTCCCGCCTTTTTGGCCACCTGCATCGCCACATTCGTGGCATAGTCACCGTGTTCCGGATTACGGGGGCGCTCCACGTTGACCTCGTCGGGCAGGACCGCAGGGTCCAGTCCACGTTCGACAAGCACCTTCGCCGCGGTTGCGCGAAGGAGATCTGCAAGGTCAGCTGGAGTCACGAGTCTCTATCCTATGGTCTGGGCGGGTGTACACCTCGAGTGGGCACCGCACAGCCAGAGATCCATCACGTCGAAAGAGCACAGCGAGCAATGCCTAGCAGGACCAGCGCCAAGGCCGTCCAGGCCGCGGGCAAGTCGTCGTCTTCCCGCAAAGGCGGCGGTAAGGGCCCACTGAAGAAGAAGCGTCAGGTGCCTTGGCTGGCCGTCGGGGCGGCCGCGGTCGTCATCGCACTGGTGGGTGTACTCGCCTACAGCCTGGTGCCCAAGTACCTGGACAAGGCCGACCTCGAGAAGTACACGCCGAGCGCGCAGAGCAAGGATCCGTCGGATCAGATCGAGGGTGTGATCAAGAAGGACTACCCGGCCGGTCTGCACGTCGCGGGGACCCAGCGGGTGGCCTACGACCAGAGTCCGCCGTTCGGCGGCCCGCACGATGCGGCCTGGGCGAACTGCACCGGCGTGGTGTACAGCAAGCCGATCCGGGTGGAGAACGCGGTGCACTCGCTCGAGCACGGCGCGGTCTGGATCACCTACAACCCGGACAAGGTCGACGCGGCCGGGATCGACACGTTGAAGCAGAAGGTCGAGGGCAAGCAGCAGACGCTGATGTCGCCTTACCCTGGCCTGACATCGGCGATATCGCTGGAGTCCTGGGGCCACCGGCTGAACCTGGACAGCGCCGACGACAAGCGGGTCAACCAGTTCCTCACCGCGCTGCGCGCCAACCCCTACACCTACCCCGAGGTGGGCGCCAGCTGCTCCAACCCGTCCTTCGACGCGAACAACCCGCTGCCGTTCGATCCGACGCCGCCGGGACCGAACGCGGTGCCGATGGACGGTAAGGGCCTGTCGCAGGACCAGACCGAACTCGGCGGCGGCGGCATGCCCGGTCTGCCCGGCGGAATCCCCGGCATCCCCGGCGTGCCGGGACAGCCCGGCGCTCCCGGCCAGGCCGGTGTTCCGGCTCTGCCCGGTGTTCCGGCTCTGCCCGGCGTTCCGGGTCTGCCCGGTGCCGAGCTCCCGACGCAGCCCGCGCCGGGTCAGCCGCAACCGCCTGCAGGTCAGTGATGCCCGTGGACACCCTGCCGGAAGCGACCGACACCGATTCCGGACTGGGCGGCCAGTTCCGCCGCCAGCGCACCCCGCTGCTTGTCCTCGGCGCGATCGGGATCCTGCTGATCGGTTTCGCCGTCGGCGTGCTGGCCCGAATTCCCTTAAACAACAACAACGTCGAACCCGATCCGAGCGCGGTCGACATCGGTTTCAGCCAGGACATGGCGGCTCACCACGCCCAGGCGGTCGACATGGCGGGCGTCGTGCTCGTCGGCTCCACCGACAACGACGTGCGCCGACTCGCCTACGACATCCTGACCACCCAGCAGAACCAGGTCGGCCGGATGCAGGGCTGGTTGCAGCTGTGGGGCAAGCCGGTAGAGAACGTCGACGGCTACATGGGCTGGATGACCGAACCCGCGAGCAGCGGCCATGACCACTCCGGCGCGGGCGCCCCCGCGAGCCACGCCATGTCCGGCCCGATGCCGACCATGCCGGGTATGGCGACCAACGCGGAGATGACGGCGCTGCGCCAGGCTACCGGCCCGGCACTGGACACGCTGTTCCTGCAACTCATGCTGCGCCACCACCAGGGCGGCCTTTCGATGATCCAGTACGCCGCTCAGCACGCCGAAACCACTGCCGTGCGCACCCTGGCCAGCACCATGGAGACCACCCAGACGAGCGAAGCCCAACTGATGACCACCATGCTCGCCGCCCGTGGCGCCACCCCGCTACCGCTGAACTGAGACCCGAACACGCCGCGCCGGACCCGCGAAAGCACCCGGCCCGGCGCGCTTTTTGGCGGAGCGCACCCAATGCGATACGCTTTCCCCGCCCGATCGGCTGCCACCCAGGCACCGAGCGGGACCATCCCCGCCCTCGTAGCTCAGGGGATAGAGCGTCTGCCTCCGGAGCAGAAGGCCGCAGGTTCGAATCCTGCCGAGGGCACCACAGGCCCTGAACCTGCACACCACTGGTTCAGGGCCTTTTTCGATTTATCGCTGGTGACGACAGCGCACCGTGCGTTCGGAGTGGTGCTGACGGTGCAAGGTAAGACGCCGCTCGCCTCCGATGACAAGAAGATCGAGGTCGCGATCCACGACTTCTACGACACGCTCGGCAAGGATTGGTTCCGAGCCGCGGCGTGTGCGGCCGATCGCACCGAGTTCGGCTCGCTGAGCGAGGATCAGAAGAAGGCAATCGATTCGGCCAAGGTTTCGGTGTCGATCGATAAGATCGAGAACATCGTGGTCACCGGCGACCGGGCGACCGCGCACATCGTCGGCCAACTCACGCTGTCGCTTCCAGGCGAGACGCCCAACACCGACAACAGCACCGATGAGAGCCTGAAGAAGGAAGACGGCAAGTGGAAGGTTTGCTCGGCTGAATCGGGCAAGAACTGATTCCGCAGCGCAGTCGCGCATGAGTTGCTGCGAACCGTCGCGCAGAACGGTGCTCGGCGCTATCGCCCTTGCTGCGCTGCTGCCCGTCACGGGCATGGCGGGCTCGGGTTCGGCTCGGGCACAACCGAATCCGCTGTTCGCCACCGATCTGGAAGTGGTCACGATCACCGATCGGTCGGTGATCCTGACCTGGACGACGGTGTCGCCTGATCCAACCGGACGGCTGCTGCCGGTGGACGCCGACGCCGAGGTCCGCCTCGGCCCCGTCGGCTCACCGCTGGCTCCGGCACCGGTCTACGCGGACTCCGACCCCACCCCGTTCCATTACGCGGAAATCAGTGGCCTCGAACCGGGCCGCCGCTATCGATTCGAGGCGTGGTCACACGGCGTGCGCGCGAGCCCGGCTCTCTCGCTGACCACGCTCAGCCCCGGAAGTCCGGAATCCACCGGCGAATTCACCACGCTGGTGCCGCCGCCGGGTCGCTCACTGCACACCCTGGCGCTGGCCAACGACGTGCACTATGGCGAGCAGGTCAGCGGGCTCGTCATCGGCGAACTGCCGCCCGGATTCCGGCAGGACCCGAGTCTGCCGCCGTATCCGGAAGTGATGCTCGCCGCATTGCTCGACGATCTGCGCCGCCCCGACCGTGGCGCCGAGCGGCTGATCATCGCGGGCGATCTCACCAGTGAGGCAACGGCGGCGGAGTCCCGCGCGGTACGCGCCCACTTGGACGGATGGGGCACGTTGGGCCGCGACTACCTCGTCGCGCGCGGCAATCACGACCGGCCGCAGGTCGGGTCGGCACATCTGGGCTGCGCATCCGCCGCCGCCGAGCACTTCGACTGCTGGGCCGACGAATTCACGCCACGTCAGCAGTTGGTCGAGCACGAGGTCGGCGGGCTACGGCTTATCGGCCTGGACACCAGTGAACTCGACGGCTTCGGCGGCAGCATCGAGCGCCCACAATTCGACCACTTGGCCGAACTGCTGCGCGCCGACCCGGACCGTCCGACGCTGCTGTTCGGCCACCATCCGGTGACCGTCGAGTCCGGGCTCACCAACACCGCCGGACCCGGATTCGTGCTCAACCGCCCCGACAGCATCGAATTGCAGGCGCTCCATGAACGCGCTCCCCGGCGTGTTTCTGCAGCACAGCGGCCACACGCACCGCAACAGGCGGACCCGGCCGGACGCCGACTGCGCGGTCGAATTCCTCGAAGTCGCGGCGGTGAAGGAGTATCCCGGCGGCTACAGCCTGCTGCGACTGTACGAGGGCGGGTACATGGTGAACTTCTACAAAACCCGTACCCAGGCCGCCCAGCGCTGGAGCGCTATGACCAGGGGCGAATACTTCGGGCTGGTGCCCGATTACACGCTCGGCACGGTGGCGGATCGCAATCACGTTGTGCTGCGCGATTTCTCGGGACTCGCGTAAGCGGTCGGCAATCACGGCCGTGCCGGCCGGGAGCCGCAGCTGGCCAGATATCGTCCGTGCGCTTCGAACGGGTATCTTGCTTAGGTAAGCCTCATCATATGCGGCGGTCGGTTTCCGCCCGCCCGAGCGCTCTCAGCGGTCGTCGAGCAGGTGCGGTTGAACCTACGTACGCGTTGGAAGGACAGATAATGGTGTCGGTCAGATGGAAATCGGTGTCCGCAGGTCTAGCGGTCACGGTGGCAGCGCTCGGCATCACGGCCTGCTCGAGTTCCTCGAACGACACGAACGAGATCACGGTCTACAACGCGCAGCACGAATCCCTCACCAAGGAGTGGGTGGACGCGTTCACCAAACAGACCGGCATCAAGGTCACCCTGCGTCAGGGTGGTGACACTGACCTGGGCAACCAGCTGGTCGCCGAGGGCGCCGCCTCCCGCGCCGATGTCTTCCTCACCGAGAACTCCCCCGCCATGGCGTTGGTGGAGAACGCGGGCCTGTTCGCCGACCTCGACAAGCAGACCCTCGACCAGGTGCCGGCGCAGTTCCGGCCGTCCACCGGCAAGTGGACCGGAATCGCCGCCCGCTCAACGGTTTTCGTCTACAACAAGGACAAGGTCGCGCCCAACCAGCTGCCCGCCTCGCTGCTGGATCTGGCGCAGCCGCAGTGGAAAGGTCGCTGGGGCGCCGGCGTCTCCGGCGCCGACTTCCAGGCCATCGTGGCCGGACTGCTCGCGCTCAAGGGTGAGGACGCCACGCGCGCCTGGCTCGAGGGCATCAAGGAGAACGCGATCGCGTTCCCAAACAATGTCGCCGCTATGAAGGCCGCCGATTCCGGCCAGGCCGACGGCGGCGTGATCTACCACTACTACTGGTACCGCGACCAGGCCAACACCAAGGAGAGCAGCGGCAACACCGCGCTGCACTACTTCAAGAACCAGGACCCCGGCGCCTTCGTCAGCGTGTCCGGTGGCGGCGTGCTGAAGTCGAGCAAGAAGCAGGAATCGGCGCAGAAGTTCCTGGCGTTCATCACCGCCAAGGCGGGCCAGGAGATCCTGCGCGACGGTGACTCGATGGAGTACCCGGTGGCCAGTGATGTCGCGGCCAACCCGGCGCTGCCGCCGCTGGCCGACCTGCAGGCACCGGCCATCGATCCGAGCAAGCTCGACGCCAAGAAGGTGACCGCGCTGATGACCGAGACAGGTCTGCTCTAACCGTGGCTGCTCTAACCGTGGCTGTTCGGACCGCTGTCGCTTCGTCCCGGGTCGGCCGACCCGGGCTACTCGTCACGAGCGTCGCCCTGCTGTTGGTGGCTGCGACGTTCGTGCCGTTGGGCTACATCGTGTCCACGATCTTCTCCACCGGCATCCATCAGGCGGCGGATCTGGTATTCCGGCCCAGAGTCGGTGAGCTGCTGCGCAATACGGCCGGGCTGGTAGTGGTCACCGTGCCGATCTGCGTGGCGCTCGGCGTCGGGCTGGCCTGGGTGGTCGAGCGCACCGCGGTGCCGGGCGCGGCCTGGTGGGGGCCGGTGTTCGCGGCGCCGCTGGCCGTGCCCGCGTTCGTGAACAGCTACGGCTGGGTCAGCGCTTTCCCGACGATGCACGGACTGCCTGCCGGTGTCGTGATCTCGACGATGTCGTACTTTCCGCTGGTGTACCTGCCCGCGGCGGCAACACTGCGCCGGTTGGACCCGTCGGTGGAGGAATCCGCTAGGGCGCTCGGCTCCGGGCCCGTCGCGGTGTTCGTGCGAATTGTGTTGCCGCAGTTGCGGTTAGCCATTCTCGGTGGCGGACTGCTGATCTCGCTGCATCTGCTCGCCGAGTACGGTGCGTTCGTGATGATTCGGTTCGACACCTTCACCACCGCGATCTTCGAGCAGTACCAATCCAGCTTCGCGGGGCCTGCGGGCAGCATGCTGGCGGGTGTGCTGGTGCTGTGCTGCCTGGTGCTGCTGGCGGGCGAGGCGGCGGCGCGCGGCACTGCGCGCTACGCCAGGATCGGCAGCGGCGCACCGCGCGAATCGAAGCGGGTTCGGCTGAGGCTCGGCACAATTCCGGTGCTCGCCGCGCTGATCGCGGTCACCGTGGGCGCACTGGGCGTACCGCTGTGGACGATCGTGCGCTGGCTGCGCCTGGGCGGCACGAAGGTGTGGGACCTCGGCGAGATCGGCCGGGCACTCGACCAGACCGTCGGGCTCGCCGCGATCGCCGCGCTGATCACCACACTGTGCGCGTTTCCGGTGGCCTGGATCGCGGTCCGCTCGACCTCAGCGTTCGCACGAATTGTGGAGGGCGCCAACTATATCACCAGCTCGCTGCCCGGCATCGTGATCGCACTGGCCATGGTGACGGTCACCATTCGCTGGGCGCCGCCGCTCTACCAGACTATGACCATGGTGGTGGCCGCGTACGTGCTGATGTTCCTGCCGCGCGCGCTGGTCAGCGTGCGGGCCGGGCTGGCGCAGGTGCCCGTCGGACTGGAGGAGGTATCCCGCTCGCTCGGACAATCCGGTCCGGTCACGTTCCTGCGAGTGACGTTGCGGCTCACCGCACCCGCCGCGGCATCGGCGGGCGCGCTGGTCTTCGTGGCCGTCGCGACCGAACTCACCGCGACATTGTTGTTGGCGCCCAGCGGAACTCGCACGCTGGCCATGCGGTTCTGGTCGCTGTCGGGCGAATTGGACTACGCGGCGGCAGCCCCCTATGCATTGATCATGATCGTCGCCGCGGTACCGGTGACGTATCTGCTGTTCACCCAATCCAGGAAGGTGGCGGGGACATGAGTCGGCTCGTCGTGGATGACGTTTCGAAGACGTTCGGCCACACCCAGGTACTCGGCGGAATCACGCTGGAGGTGCCCAACGGAAGTTCCACGGCAGTGGTCGGCTCCTCCGGATGCGGCAAGACCACATTGCTGCGGGTGATCGCCGGATTCGAGTCACCGGATTCGGGTTCGGTGTCCATCGGCACGGAAACCGTTACCCGAGATCGGTTCTCGGTACCGCCGCAGCGACGCAATGTCGGTTACGTCGCGCAGGACGGTGCGCTGTTCCCGCACCTGACCGTCGGCCAGAACATCGCCTACGGCCTGCGCAGCGGATTCTGCGGTGTACGCAGCGGTAAGCACCGGGTCGGCGAACTGCTGGAGATGGTGTCACTGGACTCGTCCTACGCCGACCGCCGACCGCACCAACTCTCCGGCGGCCAGCAGCAGCGAGTCGCCCTGGCCCGAGCCCTGGCCCGCAAGCCCGACGTGATGCTGCTCGACGAGCCGTTCAGCGCGTTGGACGCCGGACTGCGCACCACCACCAGGCAGGCCGTGGCCGAGACGCTGCGCGCGGCGGGCATGACGAGCATCCTGGTCACCCACGATCAAGAAGAGGCGCTGTGCTTCGCCGAGCAGGTCGCGGTGATGCGGCAGGGCCGGTTCACCCAGGTCGGCGCGCCGGAGCAGGTCTACGCGGCGCCCACCGATCTGTTCACCGCGCGCTTCCTCGGTGACTGCGTGCTGCTCGGCGCGGTGATCGACGGGGACATGGCCAAGTGTGTGCTTGGACGAATCCCGGTGCAGAAGTCCGCGCCGTCGGGCCAGGCGACCATTATGATGCGCCCGGAACAACTGGTGGCCAACGTGGTCGCGGACAGCGAACAAAGCAGCGGCGTGGTGCGTAACGTGGAATTCCGCGGCGCCGACGTGATGCTGACCATCGCTCTCGACGGAGACACCGAACCGGTGCGCGTGCGGCGCGCCAGCGCCGCGGCACCGACCGCGGGTCAGCGCGTTCGCCTGGATGTCCTCGGCGCCGCAGTGGCCTTCGACGTGGAATCCGGCAGCCCGGCCTGAAACCGGGAAACGCTCGACTCGGCGATGGCATACACCGAGTCGAGCGTCCCAAGGCAGCACACTCCTGACCGCTCAGAGCGAGCGGCGGGAATTGAACCCGCGTAAACGGCTTTGCAGACCGTTGCCTCAACCACTCAGCCACGCCCGCCTCGCATTGAATAGTGCCGTTTGCGGTCGGGCCCGCCCACCCTTGCGCTCAGAGTGATTCTTAAGCACACCGAACGACTGTGACCCGAAAGCCCGGCCGGGTGTGGGCGGATTACCCGCGGCCGCATGGAATGATCGGAGTCATGTCTCGGCCACGCCCGCTCCCGCTGGATCCGATCGAGGAGGCCCATCGTCAGTGGGTCGGCCACGGCTGGGGTGATGTCGCCGACGGAATGGCCGCGGTGACCTCGCTGGTGCGGGCCCAGCAAATCGTGATGGCCCGGGTCGACGAGGCTCTCAAACCGACCGGTTTGACTTTCTCGCGTTACGAACTTCTGATGCTGCTGAACTTCAGCAAAACGGGCGCGCTGCCGATGACGAAGGCGAGCGCACGCTTACAGGTGCACCCGACCAGCGTGACCAATACCGTCGACCGACTGGAAGCGGCGAAGCTCGTTGAGCGAGTCCCTCATCCGAGCGATCGCCGCGCGACGCTGATCGAAATCACTGATGCGGGAAGAGAATTGGTTGCCAAAGCAACCGACGAACTCAATGCGAAGGTGTTCGCCGTTCTCGGTCTCGAACCGGATCGACTGCATACCCTGTTGCAACTGCTCGCCGAGTTCCGGCATGCCGCAGGCGACTTCGATACCGACGGTGCACCGGCCCGGTGGTCGGCCAACGATCACTGACTTTCGCGCGGCGAACTGGTCGGTCTTTACCCCAACTGAACGACTGCCCCGTAACGGTCCGGCATCCAACTAGCGAATTTCCCGCCCCGCCGTCTTGGCAGCGGCGCGGAAAAGGTCCACCATGGAATCCATGGTGCTGGTCTTGGGGGTATCGGCGGGCGCTGGTGGCGCCCGCGCGATGCTGACGCATTCCGATCAGCCACATCTCCCACCGATAGACCGCTGCCAGGTACCGCGCCGCGCCGGTGGCGGCGTCGACGAACCCGTTTTCGAAGCGATCCGCCAGATGAGCGGTTCCGCCGAGCGACGCGACGAACTGATCACCGGGACCGCCGTGACCTGCCGCTGTCCGCTGCACGCCGAATCCATTCGAGCCACCGCCGGCCGCTCCCGGCTCACCATCGTCGACGAACCGCTGGCCCAGCTGCGGTATCTGCGCTTTACCGGCCAACTCCCCGACAGTGGCTCGGTGATCCTCTATGACCTGGGCACCTCCGGCCTGACCATCACCCATGCCGACTGCCGGACAGACACCATCCTGTCCAGCAAACGCAGCACGGTGCTCGGCGGCGACGGCTACGATGCGCTGCTGCGCTGGCAGTTGGCCCGCGGCGGCGTGCTCGCCGACAAACTGACCAGCCGCAGGTACCGGGAGTCGCTGAGCAGTGCCCGGGTGGTGACCGCCACGGACCCCGGCACCGGCGGCCGCGCCGTGGTCACCCGCAGCGACCTCGCGGAACTCTGCGCGGCGGGCATCCACCATTCGGCGTCGTTCGTCCGTCAACTCATCGACGAAACCGGCGTCCAACCGGAAGCGCTGGTGCTGCTCGGCGGCTGCACCCGCAATCCGAACATCCGCGACGCACTCGGCGAGATGACCGGCCTGCCGATCATCTACGACTCTGAACCCGAATATGTCTCCGCGCGCGGCGCCGTCCTGCTGGCCGCGGAACGCCCCGCGGGCGACCTCCGCATGGCCCGAATCCGTTCCGGCGCATCATTACCCGCCGCGCTGACCGCTGGCACCATCGGTCGCAGGAAACTCATTGCCGCGGTAGCTGTTACCGTGGCACTCGGCGCGACGATCGCCGGACTGCTCGCCATGGACAAGAATCCGGCGCAGTCTCCCGAAACGGGGACCGCGCCGACTCCTGTTGAGGTGGCCGGAATTCCGGCGACACCCTTCCGATAACCTCAGCGGTTGGTGAACTTCGCCGGTCGCTTCTCGACGAAGGCGGACATGCCTTCCTTCTGGTCCTCTATGGCGAAGAGAGAGTGGAAGACTCGGCGTTCGAAGCGAAGACCCTCGGCGAGAGTGGTTTCGAAGGAACGGTTCACGGCTTCCTTGGCGATCATGGTGACCGGCAGTGACATCGAGGCGATGGTTTCGGCCACCTCGAGCGCGGTATCGAGCAGTTCGGCGGCCGGGACGATGCGCGAGACCAACCCGGCGCGCTCGGCTTCCTCGGCGTCCATATTGCGGCCGGTGAGGACCAGGTCCATGGCCTTGGCCTTGCCGACCGCACGGGTCAGGCGCTGCGAGCCGCCGATGCCGGGGATGACACCCAGCTTGATCTCGGGCTGACCGAATTTGGCATTGTCCGCGGCGAGCAGTATGTCGCAGATCATGGCCAGCTCGCAGCCGCCACCGAGCGCATAACCCGCGACCGCGGCGATGGTGGGCTTACGGAACGCGGCGAGCCGATCCCAGCGGGCGAAGTAGTCGTTCATGAACATGTCCATGTACGACTTGGGCTGCATCTCCTTGATGTCGGCGCCCGCCGCGAAGGCCCGCTCCGAGCCGGTGATGACAATGGCGCCGATCTCGTCGTCGTGCTCCAGTTCGTCGAGCGCGGCGATGACATCGTCGAGGACCTGCGCGTTCAGCGCGTTGAGCGCCTTCGGGCGGTTCAGGGTGATCCAGCCGACCCGGCCCTTACGCTCCAGCAGAATCGTCTCGAAGTCGGGCCCTCTCGTCACCCGACCACCACCCCCCACGGAATCGCTTCGCGATGCGTCCATTTTAGGCACCTTCTTGGTCGGAACGGTCTCGGATATCGGTGACGATACAACAGCGGGGTTTACAAGACTTCCCTCTACATCCCCTGATCGCCATAACATCCTGCAACACAACATGATTCGAAGCTTGCCCGCCCCCGTCCCATCCCTGGTATTCCCTTGGAATCCCGTGAAAATTACGGTCAATCCTCCGCCCTGATCCCCCCCCAGGTCCCGGCGGCTGGCGTCCGTTTCTAGCGGTCGATCCAGTGGCAGGTAGCCATCGCGGAGCCCGCAGCTTGGCAATCGGGAGACTGACCACATAGCCGGTACTTGTCCGGTCGGCGGGTTGCGCGTTGCGTTCATTCGTGCTGCATGATGTTCAACCGTCGTGTCGGTGGAGTACGCTCGACACGTTGGGGTCCTATACCGTACAGCTGCAGACTCTTGAACCGTGTGATTCACCGAGCATAGGAGTGCGCAGTGTTCTTCTTCCATTTCGGTCCGACGTGGAACAACGTGTTAGTCCTTTGGTCGCAGATCTTCCAGTTCGGCCCCCGTCCCTCGAATTGACACCATCGGCCGAGACCATTCGACAAGTATTCGATGGCGCCGGGCCCGCCACGCAGACAGCCGAACGGTGGAACGGTGTAGCAAAGTCGGCTCGCTGAGCTACCTGCTGTAGCACAGTTCGCAGTGAACGGGGTGGCGGGCAATCGATGGGATACCCGTTCACTTTGCCCGCGAGACCCGGAGATTCTGCGGGGTCTCCCTGACCCCCGCATCGCCGACCAGAGGAGCCACTTCGTAAGGGCCCCTTGTCGAGTAGCTTCCTGGAACGGACCTGTCGGCGCGTCTATCCAGATCGTGCGAGATGGGCATGCTACCGTCCGAGAACGGGCGGCTCCTGAACGTAGCTGGCCCGCCCTTCTTCTCGTGATGGCGACGAAGGCAAAGACTTTCGTAGATCTGCAAAGTCCTGATTCGCCATGCCCGCCTGCCGACATGAACTCAGCTTCACGACTCTAGGAGTATGTGCGCGATGTTCGTCTTCGTTTTCGAATTGGGTCCCACTCTGAACTTCACGTTCAACCTGTTATCCGCAATCCTGCAGGCCATCTGACTGCTCGCCGGGGCGATGGTCGGAAGACATAGACGCCCGGCACTGACGGGGCACTGATGACTCCCTCACCCAGAGGTGAACCACCCCTCCTTTGTGGTCCCTTCCGCGGATAGATCGCCTATCCACCGCTCCCGCATGTGTGGGGGACTCTCCTTCGCCCCGCTTCCTCATACTGGCCTCCCCTTCAGTCGGGCGGGCCTGTCAACTGAGGTTCCCCCCGGAAAGTGGACACCTGATTCGCAGGACTAACGGTCCTGCTGGAAGGATGTCCATATGCCTCCTCGCAAGCGTCGGTCGTTTACGGCCGAGTACAAGGTCGAGGCTGCGCATCGGGTGATCGATTCCGGTCGCACGATCGCTGAGGTCGCCCGCGAGTTGGGACTCAACGACGGCCTGCTGAGCAATTGGGTTAAAGCCGAACGCCGCCGGATGGGTGCGGCGACAGCACGCGGTGATACCGCGCTGGATCCGGCTGAGCGAGCCGAGCTGCTGGCCTTGCGAAAGCGAGTTGCCGAGCAGGACAAGGACATTCAATTCCTTAAAAAAGCTTCGGCGTACTTTGCCGCGATGCAGCACCCGCGCAGCGGTTCGAGCTGATGGGAAAGTACGCCGCCCCCGACAACGCCGAGGTCGCCGAGACTGCCGGCACCCCCGCCGCGCTGACGCCGCGGTTCGACCTCACCCGCATGGCGCGCCTGCTGGAGGTCTCCACTTCCGGCTATCACCAGTGGCGAAAACGGCGCACGGCAACAGAACTCACTCCACAGGCGCAGCGGCGGGCGGATCTGACGGTGAAGATCCTCGACGTGCACGCCGACTCCGACGGCACCTACGGGTCGCCACGAATCACCACCGAGCTGCGCGAACGCGGTGAGCGGGTGACCGAGAAGACCGTCGCCAAGATCATGGCCGGGATCGGGATCGAGGGCATCAGCCCGCGCACCTTCAAGGTAAGAACGACCGTGGTCGACCCGACCGCGTCGTTCCCGCCGGATCTGGTGCAACGCGACTTCGATCGGGGTCGGCTCGATGCCGTCTGGCTGACCGACATCACCTACCTGAACTGCGGTGAAGGCGACATGTACCTATAAGTTACGTGGAATCTGACCGTGTGTCGGTCAGCGGGGTCCGGGCCTGGGCTCAGTAACGTCGCGGCGAACTTTCGAACTCGACGGACAGACGGGGCTGGTGCATGCCGGAGACGGTGGAGGCGAAGTGGCCGGTTCTCGGTCGGCACGTGCGGGCGGCGGAGTGGTTGCGGATCTGGACCGATCTGGGGCGTGCGCCGCGAACGATCGATGCGTATGCGCGGGGTTTGGGTGAGTATCTGCTGGTCTGTGAGCGGGAGGGTTTCGATCCGCTGACCGCGACTCGCGCTCAGGTGGCGGTGTTCGTGCGGGAGTTGACGTCGCGGCCGAGTCGGCGAGGGGCGAATGTGGTGGCGTTGGATTCGGGGTCGGGGCTGGCGAACGCGACCATGCAGCAGCGTCTGGTGCCGGTGCGGCTGTTCTATGATTTCTTGGTTGAGGAGGGGGTGCGGGACTCGAATCCTGTTGGCCGGGGCCGGTATACGCCTGGCCGGGTGGTCAGCGGTCGGGCGCGGTCGCTGGTGCCTCGCATGGTGAAGCTGCCGTGGATTCCCAGCGAGGAGGAGTGGCTGCGGCTGCTGGGGGTGTTCGCCGAGGAGCCGATCCGTAATCGGCTGATGCTGGCGCTGGCCTACGACGCGGCGTTGCGGCGGGAGGAGTTGTGCTCGTTGCGCAGCGACGATATCGATCCGGCGCACCGCACGGTGCGGGTGCGGGCGGAGACGACCAAGACCCGCCGGGAACGTGTGGTGCCGTATTCGGCGCCGACCGGGGTGCTGCTGTCGGAGTATTTGCAGCACCGGGCCACCCTGAGCAGGGCTCGCGGCGCGCTGTTTCTGTCGGAGTCACGCCGTAATCGCGCGGAGCCGCTGACGTTGTGGACGTGGTCGAAGGTGGTGCGGCGCATTGCGTTGGCGGCTGATGTTTCTCGGTTCTCCACCCATACCACCCGGCATCTGTGTTTGACGGATCTGGCCCGGATGGGGTGGGAGCTGCACGCGATCGCCAGTTTCGCTGGGCATCGCAGCACCGATTCCACACTGCAGTACATCCACCTGTCCGGGCGGGAGTTGTCGGCAAAACTGAATTCCTCGATGACGCACGTCCACGCATGGCGGATCGGAATGCTCACCGGAACCGGTGACGGCCGACAGGACGGGCCGGCGTGACGGCGGCCGAGGCGGTGTCGTCGGCGGCAAGCGGTGTCGCCGCGCTGCCGCGCCGCCGCCGCGGCTGGGACCGCCGTGGTGTGTTGCTCGACGGTGAGGCTGCGGCGGTGCTGGCGTTGGGGCCCGCGGGGCTGCGGCGCAAACGGTCCACCGGTGTCCCGCGGCGGACGGCGCGGCACTGGAATGCGGTGACCCGCTTGGTCGTTCCGCTCGATGAGACTCTGGCCGGGCTGCATCATGGTGAGGATGTCCGGTTCCGGCGGGCTGGCTTGCACGCCGCGGCGATCGTGCTGGCGCACTGCGCGGACACTGGCCGGTCGTATTGGGGGTGGACACCGTGGGAGTGGGCCAGGGTGTGTGGCGGCAGCGCGCGGGAGTTCGAAACCGCCCAGCCGCTGCCGACCGAGTCGACGGTCAGGCCGTTCGTCGTGGCGCTGGCTTACTTGCTCGGCGGGTTCACCGACTTCCACCGGTTGGGCACGTTCAACCGTTTTCGGTTGGCCTGCTTGATTTTCGGTGAATCCGACGTAGAGCAGTCCCTGCGAACTACCGGCGAGACGCTGCAACGGTGGGGCTACTGCGACGTCATGGACGCCAAGCATCGGATGCGGGGCGGGGTCAGTCAAGCCCTGCTGCTCAACGGCAGTCCCCGCCTCGACGAGTTGAGCACCACGGCGTTCGCGGCCCTGCGAGCGCATCCGGCAACTGAGGGGCATCAGGGGTCGATGCTGTTCGCGCTGCAACGCGTCGTGGCGGAACTGGGGCACTGTGAGGCGCCGGTGCGCAGCGGATACAACCCTGTCCTCGGCATCGAAGAAACCGATCCTGAGTGGGCGCCGTGGGTCGAACGATGGTATGCCACATCAACTTTGACCCCGAAAGTCCGCGCCTCAGTCCGCAATATCATGGCCAAAGCCGGCCGCTGGCTGGCCGCCGAGCACCCCGAGATCACCGAACCGGGCCACTGGACCAGGGCGACCTGCGCAGCCTGGGTCGCCGTGGTCGACCGGATGAGTGTCGGTGACTGGGTTCAGCGCCACGACGCCCTCGGCGACCGCGCTGGCACTCCGATCTCACCACGCACCAAGGCCCAGAACCTCAATGCCACCCGCACGTTCTTCCGGGACTGCCAGGAATGGGAGTGGATCGATCGCCGGTTCGACCCGAACCGGGCGCTGGCCGTCCCCCGCAGCGTCGCCGCGCTGATCGGCCCCAACCCCCGCGTGATCGCCGACGAGGTCTGGGCCAAACTGCTGTGGGCCGGGCTCAACCTGGAACCCCCCGACCTGCCCGGCACTTCCGGCGATACCGCCTATCCGATGGAGCTGGTCCGCGCCATCACGGTGACGTGGCTGTTCTCCGGGCTGCGCAGCGACGAGCTCTCCCGCCTGCGGGTGGGCTGCATCCGCTGGCAACACGCCGGACTGCCCATCCCCGGTGACTCCGACGACGTCCTCGCCGAGGACGCGGTCTGCCTGCTCGACGTTCCCGTCCACAAGACCGGCACCGCGTTCACCAAACCGGTCGACCCGATCGTCGGACAAGCCATCGAAGCCTGGCAGAAAATACGGCCGCACCAGCCGAAACGGCTCGACCGCAAGACCAATGAACATGTCGACATGCTGTTCTCGGTCCGCGCCCAGCCCGTCGCCAAGTACTACATCAACCGCACCGTCATCCCGGCGCTCTGCGCCAAAGCCGGTGTCCCCACCACCGACGTCCGCGGCAACATCACCAGCCACCGCGCCCGGTCCACGATCGCGAGCCAGCTCTACAACGCCAAGGAACCGATGACCCTGTTCGAGCTGCAGGCATGGCTCGGACATCGCACCCCCAACACCACCCAGCACTACGCCAAAATCACCCCGAACACCCTGTCCAAGGCGTATTCCGAGGCCGGGTACTTCGCCCGCAACATCCGCACCATCGAGGTCCTCGTCGACCGAGACGCTGTCACCTCCGGCGCAGCCGCCGCCGGAGAACCCTGGCAGCACTACGACCTCGGTCACGGCTTCTGCACCTACACCTTCTTCGAACAATGCCCGCACCGAATGGCCTGCGCTCGTTGCGATTTCTACACCCCCAAGAACTCCAGCAAGGGGCAACTCCTGGAGGCCAAAGAGAACCTGCAGCGGATGCTGGCCAACATCCCGCTCACCGACGAGGAACGGGTCGCCGTCGACGAGGGACAAAGCGCCCTCGATCAGCTCCTCGAACGACTGATCGATGTCCCCGCCCCAACTGGCGCCACGCCCCGCGAGATCGGCGTCCCGCCCACCGCCACCCTGTTGCCCATAACCCCTGCAGACCCAAGCAAATCCATATAAACCGGACAATTCAGATTCCACAGAATGTGTGCGATCCGGGACGGGCACTCCCGCCGCGTGCTCGGGCATGTCGTGGCCGACCACATCGGCGCCGACATGGTCTGTGAGGCCATCGATGCGGCCGTGGCCACCCGCGGCGGCCGATGCGAGGACACCGTGCTGCATTCCGATCGTGGTGGCGAGTTCACCGCTGGTCTGACGGCGAAATCCTGTGCCAGACACCGGCTTCGGCGGTCGATGGGCGAAACCGGAATATGCTGGGACAACAGTCCCGCCGAATCGTTCTGGTCCACGTTCAAGCACGAGTGTTACTACCGTCACGCCTACGCGACGAAGGCTGAACTTGTTGCCGCCGTTGATGATTGGATAGGATGGTTCAACACCGGTCGCCGTCACTCTGCGATCGGGATGATCAGTCCGCTACGCTACGAGCAGTCCCTGGCGACAGCCGCAGCGGAAGCCGCATAGCCCCCTGTCCACCGTTCGGGGTGAACCTCAAACCCCGAAGAGCGGAGCGTGGGTTGACAGGTTCGAACGGCTGCTCGGGACAATTGGGCCTATGAGGAGGCAGGGACATGACCGGACATCCGCATGTTTCGATGCAACCGTGGTGCGGTTCGGTGGGTCCAAGTAGTCATGACGATCGATGATAAGTCCGTACACCTGTCGGCCGCGCCTCAGCTGGAACCGCCCTTTGAGCCGTATCCGGGTCCGTCCGGTGAGTCGGTGGAGGCGTTGGCAGCAGTTCGTGGAATCCCGTGTCGGCGACGACGATCCGGGCCTGGAGCCGTAGCCGCGCGGCGTGTTCGGCAGTGAAACCGATTGTGTTGCGGTCGGTTCGGATGCCGCGCTACCCAGTGCGGATGGAAAGGACAGTCTCCGTACCGGGTAGCGGGCTTTCCCCGGGTAGCCAGGGGCCGGGGGCCTGTGCCTGGAGTCGACGCCGTTGTCGACTCGCTACCGGCGTCGTTGCCGGCGGCCAGGAAGGAGAGGGGGCCGAAGCCCCCAGCTGGTCAGGGCATCCGGTCGAGCGCCTCGAAGAACCGGTCGGAGCCGAACTCGTAGTCGAGGGTGCAACGGAGGCAGAAGTCGCCGTCGTCGGTGTCGAGAACGGTGGCTTCGTCGTAGCAGAGATCTTCTCCGGGGTTCCCTGACCTGTTGCGGGACGTTGCTCAATTCGAGCAGTTGGGCCAGTCCTTCGGCGGTTCTCCACGGGTGTGGTGCTCGTGGCTGGTAGTCGTATCGGGTTGTCGACCAGAAAGCTCCCCCGCGCCGGTGACGACGACCGTGCGGACCTCGTCGTCGTCGGCCCACTCGTGCAAGGCGCGCGACATGCCGAGCGCCATCACATGATTCAGCGCGTTGATGGCCTGGGGCCAGTTCAGCGTGATCAGGCCGAGGCCGTCGCGCTTCTCGATCAGGATGTCGGGTTCGGTCATGCCGCTCCTAGCACCGAGCGGGCGACAACCACCCGCATGGTTTCGTTCGTGCCCTCAAGGATTTGATGCACCCGCAGATCGCGGACGATCTTCTCGACGCCGTATTCGGCCAGGTAGCCGTAGCCGCCGTGCAGCTGCAGCGCCTTGTTCGCCACCTCGAAGCCGCGTCGGTGGCGAATCGCTTTGCCATGGATCAGCACCCTGGCCCGCTTCTGCGGGTTGAACGCGGCCCACACCTGCTTTGCCTCGGCGGCGGTCGCGATGACCGCCTCGACCTCGGACTTGCCGGCCAACGGAACCCACGCCTGCACCTCACCGGCGTTCGGATCGAAGACATCGCCGAACTTGCCGGAGGTGCCGGCGACGTGCTGAAGTGCGTGAGTTCGCGAACCATGCCAGTCCTCAGGTGTCGACGGCGGCGGCGCGGAAGTCCACGCCCGATTCACGGTCATCCTATAGTTGGATGTCCCAGTAAGACGGGGCGCAGCAAAGATGCTTTATACACCACTTTCCGAACCTGGATCAGGGTTCGGGGCGAGCTCGACCAGCGTTTCCGGGTGCGCGAGCGAAGCCACCTTGTGAGCGACCGCAAGGCTGGCGGGCTGACCGGGCTCACCGTAGGATTAGTTTGATGTCCTAGTATTGGGCGACAGAAGAACTCCCGGAGGAATCCCGTGGCCGATAGCATCGCGCTTCATACGCCCGTCCATCCTGTTCGATTCGTCACCTCCGCCGCCCTGTTCGACGGGCACGATGCGGCGATCAACATCATGCGGCGCATCCTTCAATCGCAGGGGGCGGAGGTGATTCATCTCGGTCACAACCGTGCGGTGCACGAAGTGGTCGCGGCCGTGGTCGAGGAAGATGTGCAAGGCGTGGCGGTCAGCTCTTATCAGGGCGGGCATATCGAGTACTTCGAATATCTCGCCAGTGCGCTGCGCGACGCCGGGGCGGGGCATGTTCAGATCTTCGGTGGCGGTGGCGGGGTGATCGTCGCCGACGAGATCGCGCGGCTCGCCGAATCGGGGGTCACGATCTTCTCCCCCGAGGACGGACAGCGACTCGGTCTGCCCGGCATGATCAATGAGCTGGTTCGCGCGTGCGATGTGGACTTGTCGACCGAGCGTCCGTCGATCGACGCGGTGCTGGCGGGCGAGCGGACGGCGCTAGCCAGGGCCATCACCTGCCTGCAACAGGACAGTCTGCCCGCCGCAGAGCGCGACGCCCTCATCGCCGCGGGCACCGCGCGGTCGGTGCCGGTGCTCGGCATCACCGGCACCGGTGGCTCCGGAAAGTCTTCGCTCACTGATGAATTGGTGCGGCGCCTGCGCTCCGATCAGCAGGACAAGGTGCGCGTGGCGATCCTCGCGGTCGATCCGACCCGACGACGCGGTGGCGGCGCACTGCTCGGTGACCGCATCCGAATGAACGCCCTCGATGGCGATCACATCTACTTCCGTTCGCTGGCTACCCGAGGCAATCACGAACTGCCGCAGAACATCGACGTCATCATCGCGGCATGTCAGGCCGCCGGATATGACCTGGTGGTGCTGGAAACGCCGGGTATCGGCCAGGGCGATGCGGCGATCGTCGACCACGTGGACGTCTCGATGTATGTGATGACACCGGAATTCGGCGCCGCCTCTCAGCTGGAGAAGATCGACATGCTGGACTACGCGGACGTGGTGGCAATCAATAAGTTCGAACGCCGCGGCGGCGCCGACGCGCTGCGCGATGTCTCGCGTCAGCTGGTGCGCAATCGCGAGGCGTTCGGTGCCAGTCCGGACGAGATGCCGGTATTCGGCACCAGCGCAGCGACATTCAACGACGACGGTGTGACCGCGCTCTATCAGCATCTGACCGGACTGCTCGGCCGGCACGGTCTCCAGCTGGAACCCGGTGCGCTACCGCGCGTCGAGGTTCGGGCCTCCACCCGATTCGCCCAGGTTATTCCGCCCGCGCGGGTGCGTTATCTGGCCGAGATCGCCGAGGCCGTACGGACGTATCACGCCGACACCGAACAGCAAGTCGTTGCTGCGCAACGTGTTCAGCGGCTGGAGCAGGTACTGGCGGAGCTGCCGGACGACGCGGCGGTGGCCGACCTACTCGACCGTGCGCGCACGGATCTGACCGCCCAGAACGCGGCACTGCTTGCCGACTGGCCCGCGGTCGCCGAAAGCTATCGCGGCGACGAGCAGGTGGTGCGGGTGCGCGATCGCGAGATCCACACCGCCTTGCGCCGGGAATCATTGTCGGGCAGCAGCATTCCGCGCGTCGCGCTGCCGCGTTACACCGATCACGGCGAACTGCTGCGCTTCCTGCGCGCCGAGAACCTGCCCGGCCGCTTCCCGTTCACCGCGGGCGTGTTCCCGTTCAAGCGCGACAACGAGGATCCCGCACGCATGTTCGCAGGCGAGGGCGACCCGTTCCGCACCAACCGGCGCTTCAAGGTGCTCTCCGAACATGCCGATGCGAAACGCCTTTCGACGGCCTTCGACTCCGTCACCCTCTACGGTTGCGATCCCGACGAACGTCCGGACGTCTACGGCAAGGTCGGCACCTCCGGGGTGTCGATCGCCTCGGTCGACGATATGAAGGCCCTCTACGACGGATTCGATCTCACCGCGCCGACCACGTCGGTTTCGATGACCATCAACGGACCCGCACCGACCATCCTCGCGTACTTCCTCAATACCGCGATCGACCAAGCGCTGGAACGCTTCTCGACCGCCGCAGGCCGAGAACCCACTGCGGACGAGGCCGCCGACATTCGGGGGAAGACCCTCGCCACGGTGCGCGGCACTGTGCAGGCCGACATCCTCAAGGAGGATCAGGGGCAGAACACCTGCATCTTCTCCACCGAATTCAGCCTGCGCATGATGGCCGATATCCAGGAATGGTTCGTGCGCAACGGGGTTCGCAACTTCTACTCCGTCTCGATCTCCGGCTATCACATCGCCGAAGCCGGCGCGAACCCGATCAGTCAGCTGGCCTTCACCCTCGCCAACGGGTTCACCTATGTGGAGGCGTATCTCGCGCGCGGTATGGCCATCGACGAGTTCGCGCCGAACCTGTCCTTCTTCTTCTCCAACGGCATGGACCCCGAGTACTCGGTGATCGGCCGTGTCGCACGGCGCATTTGGGCCGTCGCTATGCGCGACAAGTACGGTGCCGACGACCGGTCGCAGAAGCTGAAGTACCACATTCAGACCTCTGGCCGGTCGCTGCACGCACAGGAGATGAACTTCAACGACATTCGCACCACCTTGCAGGCGCTGATCGCCATCTACGACAACTGCAACAGCCTGCACACCAATGCCTACGACGAGGCGGTCACCACCCCCACCGAGGAATCGGTGCGGCGAGCACTAGCGATCCAGCTGATCATCAATCGCGAGTGGGGCCTGGCGATGAACGAAAACCCGCTCCAGGGCAGCTTTATCATCGACGAACTCACCGACCTGGTGGAGGAGGCGGTGCTGACCGAGTTCGAGCGGATCAGCGAACGCGGCGGCGTGCTCGGCGCCATGGAAACCGGCTACCAGCGCGGCCGCATCCAGGACGAGTCCATGCTCTATGAGCACCGCAAGCACGACGGCTCGCTGCCGATCGTCGGCGTCAACACCTTCCGCAACCCGCACGGTGAACCACACCGCGAACTCGAACTCGCCCGCGGCACCGAGGCAGAGAAGAAGTCACAGCTCACCCGGGTACACGACTTCCAAACCCGTCACCGCGACGACGCGCACGCCGCCCTGGCTCGCCTGGACGCCGTATCCCGTACCGACGCAAACATTTTCGATGTCCTGATGGACGCCGCTCGCGTCTGTACCCTCCAGCAGATCACCGACACCTTCTTCACCGTCGGCGGCCAATACCGCCGCAACGTCTGAGATCAGGCGTCGAGCACGGCAAGCAGCTGTGTCGCCCCGCCCTTTTCGAGCCACGTGCGGAAGTCGAGCAGGGCGGGAAACTCGGCACGCAGGGCGTCGATATCGGCCTTGGTGCCGAGGTCGGCGTTCATCACCTCGTAGCCGCGCGCGGCCTCTGCGCTGATGGCGCGCAGGGTCTCCATCGGAATCTGCCGGTACGGGACGGCCCGGCCGACCGCGCGGCTGATCTCCTCGGCGATCCGCGGCGGGGTGAGCGAATCCCCGGCCAGCTCGAAGATGCGTCCGGCGAACCGATCCGGCGCCGCGAACGCGGCCGCGGCCACCTCCGCGATGTCGTCGAGCGCGATGAGTTGTTGCCAGACAGTGGGAATGGCGGCGGTGGACAGCTCGCCGTTGGCGAGGCCGAATATCGGGAGCAGGTAGTTCTCCATGAACGAGGCCGGGCGCAGGATCGTGGCCGACAGCCCAGAGGCGAGCAGGTGCTGCTCGATGCGGCGCTTGTAGCCCATGTGAGGGATGCCGTTATCCCGTTCGACGCTATTGGCCGAGGAGTACACGAAGTGGCGCACACCTGCGCCTTTCGCGGCATTGACCAGCGCGACACCGATGGCGACCTCGTCGAAGTCGGCGGGCGCGCTGTACCCGGCGACGGCCTGCACGCTGAACACGCCGTAGGTGCCTGACACCGCGGCGTCGATCGCGGCCCGGTCGCTCAGGTCGCCGGTGAAGAGTTCCGCGCCAAGGGCAGCGAGTTTCGTCGCGGCGGCCGAGGTTTCGTCGCGGGTGAACGCGCGCACCGCGTAGCCGTCGGCCAACAGCCGCCTGGCCACCGCGCCACCCTGCTGCCCGGTCGCGCCGGTGACTAGAACTGTTTCGGTCATGATGGTCCTCCATGGGATAGAATCGGGTTTAGCGACCCACTTATTGATACGGAATCACCAACCCGCTTATCCGTCAAGGAGGAACCGGAATTGTGACCGCCGACATAGTGGACCCGGCCGGTGGCCCGGACGACCAGGGACAGTTACGTTCCGATGCGCGACGAAACCGGGCGCGCGTGCTCGACATCGCGCTGGAGACCTTCGCGACCGAGGGCATGTCGGTGACTCTCGGCGATATCGCCCGCCGCGCGGGCGTCGGGGCGGGCACCGTGTACCGACATTTCCCGACCAAGGAGAAACTGTTCGAGGAGGTGCTGGCCCGTCGCACCGACGAACTCGTCGAATGGGGACGCGAACTCACCCGCGGCGACAGCGACCCCGCCCAGCGGTTTTTCGCGTTCTTCGCGCACACCGTGTCGCGAGCGACGGTCAACCGCGCACTGTGCGCCGGCTTCCACGCCATCACCGGCCGCCGCACCGAACTATCGGCCGATCTGTTCGACGGCTACCTGACGATCCTCGGCGAACTCCTCGCCGCCGCCCAGGCCGCGGGCGCGGTACGTTCCGATGTGAACACCGCCGACGTGCACGCCCTCATCGCGGGCGCCGCGGCCATCGAGTCGACCCGCGCCGCGGTGGACAACGACTGGCATCTCACCCGGATCGTCCTCGACGGGCTGCGCACCGACGAGACGAAACAGATTGGTTTCGTAGCGTTCGGCGACGATCTCGCCGACGCCCGTCACGAAACAACCCACGCGTGCGCCGAATGCGGCAAACCGATCCACGCGGCCCACACCGGACGCCCCGCACGCTTCTGCGGCACCGCGTGCCGACAGAAGGCACACCGCCGCAAACGGCCCGGCGCCTGATCCCCGCGGGTTCGACCACGCCGGGATCTGGAAACGCGCTCGCGCGTGGGCACCCGCGAGGTATCCGCGGCCGAGCGCCGCGAGATCGCCGACGCGGCCGTGCGCACGTTCCTGTGCGCGTTCGCCGCACGCTCGGACGCCGACCGGTGATTTCCGAACCGAACGCCGCGCCGCCGTGTGACAATCACCGAGGGCCATCAGCGCGGTTGGGACAATAGACATGGATCTCACGGATATCCGGATCATCGACGCACATATCCACCAGTGGGATCCGTTCACCACGCCCCGTGGATTCAGCGGGACGGCCAAGCTGTTGCGGTATCTCCCGCTGCAGATCGAGGTCGCGGCCCGGCTGGCGCCGCGCCGGGATCGTGAATTCGTCGGGGATCCGACCTACTACGCGCACCCGTACCTGCCCGCGAATTATCGCGCCGACGCGGGCGAGTTGCCCGTCGACACAATCGTGCACATCGAAGTCGAATGGTCCGGTGCGGGCCCGCTCGGCAAGGCCGACGAAACAGCCTGGGTAGCAGCGCTGCCGTTCGGCGGGGACGGCCCCACGCTCGGCGCCATCCTCGGCAGCGCGAATCCCGCGACGCCCGGTTTCGTCGAGCTGCTCGACGCGCATCGTGCGGCCTCGCCCCGCTTTCGCGGCATCCGCACCATGGTCGCGCACCATCCGGATCCGAATGTGCGCTCGTTCACCAAGGTCGAAAGCGCGCTCACCACACCGGAATTCCTCGACGGCTTCGCCCACCTCGCCGAACGCGGGCTCTCCTTCGAAGCATGGGTCTACTCGCATGCCCTGCCCGATGTCGCCGCGCTGGCCGCACGCTATCCCGAGGTTCCCATCGTGCTCAACCATCTCGGCACGCCCGTAGGCATTTTCGGCCCGGTCGGCAAGCACACCGGTTCGAATCCGAGTCTGCGCCGCGAGTTGTTCGTCCGGTGGCGTGACGACCTCACCGCCGTGGCCGCACATCCCAATGTGGTCGCGAAGGTCAGTGGTCTGATGATGCCCATCCTCGGCCATCCGGTACCACGACGCGGCACACCGACTCCGGTTCCCGTACTGCTGGAGCGCATCAGCCCGCTCGTCGATCACGCGCTCGATGTGTTCGGCGCCGATCGCCTGCTGTGGGGCTCCAATTTCCCGGTGGACAAACCGATTACGAGTATCGGCAACAGCGCGGAGGCCATCGCCACGGCGATCGCCGGACACGGCGGCGGCCGACTCGAGCTCGAGCAGATCTTCCGGAGCACAGCCCGGCGGATATATCGAATAGATACCGCGGCATAGTTTCTCTTGGCTCGGGGCTACCGACTAGGGGCTTATCCCGATGGGCCCGACTGCGACAAGTACCTATCCTCAGCGGGCACGTTCCAGTTGGTCGGCGAGCGCAGCACGGGCGGTGGTGAGCGACGGGCCGTACCAGGTGAGGGCGCGGCCCTCGACCACGGCAACGGGGATGCCGGCGAAGGCGTCGGGGCCATCGGTTTCGGTGAAGACGTACGGCTCGTCGGGCAGGACGGCCAGCTCGACACCGGCCACCAGCTCGGCCTCGGTGACCCTGGGATAGCGGTCGGGGCGGTCCGCGTGCACCAGGCGCAGGCCGAGGCGGCAGGCCAGGTCACCGGTAAAAGTGTCGCGGCCGACCACCATCCACGGGTTGCGCCAGATGGGGATCACGGCATTGCGGATTCGGGTGGGCGGCGGTGGCGCCCAGGCTGATTCGGCCTCGGTGAGCCACTGCGGCACCTCGGTCCCGAGCGCCTCGGTAAACATGCGACTCAGGGAAGCGAGGGCTTCGGGCACAGTCTCGATCCTGGTGACCCACACCGGAATTCCGGCATTGCGCAGGCGTTGGACATCGATACGCCGGTTCTCTTCCTGATTGCACAGCACCAGATCGGGGACAAGCTCGATGATTCGGCGGACGTTCGGGTTCTTGGTTCCGCGGACCCGCTCGGCATCGAGATCGGCAGGGTGGGTGCACCAATCCGTCACCGCCACAAGAGTTTCGGGGCAAGTGGCGGCCACCGCCTCGGTCAGGGAAGGCACGAGCGACACCACCCGCCGAGGCCGGCTACCGATCGCAACAGGTGCCCCGAGATCGTCTACGGTCGACATGGCCGAACCCTTTCGCGCCTCATGCCCATTGTGATGTCACGTAACTCGGCGTGCAAAGGGCTCATGGGACGGCCCATTGGCAGAGGACGGGCAATTGCATGGGCGCGGCAATAGGAAACACGTTGCCAGCACCGATTACCGGCAGGCCGAGGTCTGCGCTGGGTTTCCGTCGACCGCCCCTATCGCAACCGGAGGCCGACATCAGCGACCCAACGCGTCATAGAGAGCCCGGAGCTCACGCAGGCCGGCGGCGGCTACGGTTTCGTCCTCGGCGATCATGCGCAGCGCTCGACGCAGCAGTGTGGGATCTAAATCGTCCATGGCCGAATGGAATTCGACCTTCGGAAGCTTCGGCAGCTCCGTTCGGTCGCCGTATGGGTCATCGGATTCGGTGGGATTCGGGTCGCGTTCGATGCCTGCGATGAGCGTGTCCAGGTCGAGTCCGCGCAGTGTCAGGATTTCGCGCGGGCGCTCGTCGAGTCGTTCGGCCAGCAGGTAGCAGACCGCGGCGACGTGCTTGCACGGCCAGCCGGGATCCGGGCAGGTGCAGGTGAAATCCAGATCCGCCGCCGTGGTGGGCAGCAGGTGCGATCCCAGACCTGTCGGCAAGGCGCCGGAGACGATCTCGGCGAGCATGCCCGGCGCGGTGCGGATCGTCTCGATGAGCAAGGCCAGTTCCTTGTCCCGCAGTGGTCGAACGGTGAAGACTGCCGTGAACGGACGGGGCTGGCTGCCTTGCACTTCCGCGGTCACCGCACCCGGCTCGATCCGGTAGTTCACCACCTGTCCGGACCTGGCGTAGGTGCGACCGCGGGCCAACCGGCCCGGTTCCGACATCGCCTCCACCGCCTCGATCAGCGCCTTGCCCCACCAGGTGTGCCCGAACGCGCCACGGCGGCTGCGTGCTTCGACCCCGCCCGAAACCGGGCGGCGTTTGCCGTACTTGCTGTAATCGGTGTAGGGACTCAATCGCCGACCGCCTCTGCGCCGAGGGTGAACAGCTCACGCAGGTCGTCGGTGCTCAACTCGGTAATCCAGTTCTCGCCTGCTTCTACCGCCAGATCGGCGAGTTGCCGCTTGCCACTGATCATTTCGTCGATCCGCTCCTCGATGGTGTCGACACAGACCAGTTTGCGCACCTGCACATTGCGCTGCTGACCGATACGGAACGCCCGATCGGTGGCCTGGTTCTCCACCGCCGGATTCCACCAACGATCCAGGTGCACCACGTGATTGGCCGCAGTGAGATTCAGACCGGTGCCACCGGCCTTGAGCGACAACAACATCAGCGGCGGGCCATCCGACTCCTGGAATCCGGTGACCATGGCGTCGCGTCGCTTCTTCGGCACACCGCCATGCAGGAACGGAATCGGTGCGCCGAAGCGCTCGACGAGATAAGGCGCGATGAGGTCGCCGAATTCCCGAAATTGGCTGAACAGCAATGCCTTCTCGCCGTCGGCGATGACCGAGTCCAGCACATCCTCCACCAGCGCGAGCTTGCCGGAGCGATGGGCTCCGCGATGCAGCACGCCGGAGCCGTCGCCGAGGAAATGCGCCGGATGGTTGCACACCTGCTTGAGCCTGGTCAGCGCGCCCAGCACGGCGCCCTTGCGCGCCATGCCTTTCGCGTCCTTGATCTTGTTGATCATGTCGTCGACCACCGCCTGATACAGCGCCGCCTGTTCCACGGTCAGGTTGGCGCGCACCGTCATTTCCAGCTTGTCCGGCAGATCGCTGATCACGGTGGGATCGGTCTTCACCCGGCGCAGTACGAACGGCTGCGTGATCATGCGCAGGCGGCTGATCGCGTTCTCGTCACGCTCACGTTCGATGGGCACGGCGAAACGCGCACGGAAAGTCTGCGGCGTACCGAGCAATTTGGGATTCGCGTAATCCATGATGGAGCGCAATTCCTCCAGCCGATTCTCGACCGGAGTTCCGGTGAGCGCCAACCGATGTCGCGCCTTCAACGATCGCGCCGCCCGCGCCTGCCTGGTGCTCGAGTTCTTGATGTGCTGCGCCTCGTCCAGCACGACCCGATCCCACTGCTGCCGCCCCAACTCCGCGGCATCCCGAGCCAACAGTGCGTACGTCGTGATCACCAGATCCGCCGCCGCCACCGTCTCGTCGAGCTCCTCCCCGATGCGTCGCCCCACGCCGTGATGCACCCACACCCGCAGATCAGGAGCGAAACGCTCCGTCTCCCGCTGCCAGTTGCCCACCACCGACATCGGGCACACCAGCAGCGTCGGCCCGAGCGGTCCCGCTGCGGGCTGCCCGAACTCGGCGCGCTCCGCATTGTCGGAACGCGCGGAGATCTTCCCGTTCCCCCCATCAACCGGTTCGCCATCGCCCACGTTTGCAGCTTCGCGCTCGTGCACCAACAGGGCGAGCACCTGCACGGTCTTGCCGAGGCCCATGTCGTCGGCAAGGATTGCGCCGCAACCCAACCGGCTCATAGTGGCCAGCCAGGACAGACCGCGTTCCTGATACGGCCGCAGCTGCGCCTTCAGACCGATCGGCGTGGCCACCGGCTCGGGTTCACGCGCCTGATCCAAGAGCTCGGCGGCCCAGCCGGTCGCGGTGACCTCCGTGATCGGCACCTTCGCGACATGGCCCGCGCCGAGTTCGCCGATCAAGTCCGCGAAGGTGAGTTCGGTGTCGTCCAGATGGGCGGCGACGTAGCGGGCGGCGGCGGCGAGCGCCTTGTGGTCGGCCTGTACCCACTCGCCGCGCAACTGCACCAGGTCGGACTTGGCGCCGATCAGCCGATTCATCTCGGCCTTGGTCAGCACGGTGTCGCCGAGCGCGAGTTCCCAACGGTAGGAGACGAGTCCGCGCATGCCGACGGTGCTTTCGGCGGCGGGGACGGCACTGTCCACCCGCATGCGCATGGTCGGGGCGGAGATGTTCCAGGCCCGTGGCAGCAGCAGTCGAATGCCCTCCGCCTGTAGCGCGTGCGCCCCGTGGGCAACCAGGTCGGCGACCACCTCGGTCGGCAGCAGCAGGTCCAGGGCGCGCGGATCGCTCGGCAGATCACGCAGCCGCGGATATGCTCGCTGCGCCACCCCGAGCTTCTCCACCGCGGTGCGAACCAGGCTCGGATCACCGTGCAACAGCACGGGATTCGGCGCCTCGCCCTCGGTTTGCAGGCACACCTCCAAGCGCCACAACGCCACCGACTCGTCCTCGGCGCCGAGTTCACCGTCCGGCTCGAGCAGCCGCAGCACCAATTCCGGCTCGTCGCCCGTCAGGCTTCCCCGCCAGCGCTCCAGCATCTCGGCCAGCTGGTAACTCGCACCGTCGAGCGCCATATCACCGACGAGCGCCGCGATCAGCGGATGCGACGACGCCGGGGCATCCAATAGCTCCCTCGCGATCGGATCGGTGAGTTCGCCGACCAGATCGTCGAGTACTGCGCCGGGCCGACCGGCGACGCGCAGCGCGGCAGGCATGGCGACGGCCAGTTCCGCGAGCCAGGCCCGCTGTCGCTCCCCGCCGACCAGCCGCCAGCGCACCCACCACTGCCCGTCGTCCCTGCGCAGCTCCGGCACGATCCGACCGGCCCGCACCCAACGTTCGATGCCGTGCGCGACATGAGCGAGAAACCTCAGATCCCCGGCGACCGACTCGACCGGCAACCGCTGCCGCAGCGCGACCGCGGCCGACGCGGGCGCCATCACGTGCGCACGCACCCGCTCGGTCGCCATCTCGGCCGACCCGCCGACGAGCACCTCGGCCCGATGCCGAAATCGCGAGGCCTGAAGTATCCCGCCCAGCGGCTCGGGCACCGCGAGGACCTCCGGGTCCTGCCAAAGGAGCAACCCGGAGTCCGGCGACCACAGCCCGTGCAGCATCAACCCATCCAACCAGGTGGCTCCGACACGTCCCCAGCGGCAGCGGTCGACCGCGTGCTGAAGATCAGCGAAAGCTCGCCGCGGCACGGCGCGAATCATTCGTAGCGACGCAGGTCGTAACTGACACGATGGGGTGATGAACGATCAGGGGAACCCTGTCCTGTATGCCATTGTCACCGGCTCGTCCGCTGCTCGCGATGTCGGCAAGCTCGTCGATCTTGCGCAGGCCGACGGCTGGGATGTGTGCGTGATCGCTTCGCCGGAAGGTTGTCGGTTCATCGATGTCGCTGCGCTGGAAGCCCAGACTGGGCACCCGATACGTAGCCAGTACAAGGATCCCGGTACCCCGGACGTCTTGCCACCGGCCGATGCCATGATCGCGGCGCCGATCACCTGCAACTCGGTGGCGAAGTGGGCGGTCGGGATCTCCGACACGTTGCCGTTGGGGCTGCTGGTCGAAGGTGTCGGCAAGGGGTTACCGGTAGTAGCCGTACCGTCCTCGAACCAGGCGCACCTCAGCTTTCCCGCTATCCAGGACGCGATACGCAAGCTATCCGGTTGGGGCGTGGCGATCGTAGAAGTCGACGAACACGAGCCGGGCGAGAATTTCATCGACCTGTACCCATGGCACGCAGCATGGCAAGCGCTGCTCGAACACCCACGCCACCGCGCCACGCAGTAACGGTCGCCCACCTCGGGGTGCGCGACTACGGCAGTGGGCGCACCTGCTCTGCCGCGAAGGGGCGAAAACCTTCTCCACCCGGCTCGTCGGCGGTGGGCACCGGTACGACCGTGTCCGCTCCCGCAGCGGCCGGGCGGGCAACAGCTCGGCCGCGCACCTTTCTGGATTTCCTGGCGCAGCCGGAACATACTTGAATGTTCCCTGGTCATCGCAGAGGAATCACAGCTAAACGTCAATGGGAACCTGAGAAAAGCGGAGGGCAGTAGCATGACGATTCTGCTCCAGGTACTCGAGTAGAGCTTCACGCCGACAACACCGTGGGAACGGCGCAAATTCACCTTCATTCATGCCGACAAGATCGTCGGCATGAGACTCGACGGACAGTGCGGCGTGTGGCTGGACCTGTCACGTCCCGGTGAATCACAGCGGCTGGCCCGCACTCTGGATCCGGGTGAGGCGATCACGTTTCTGCTCACCACCTTCGCCAAGATCGCCGAGTGCGAGGAGCGCGGCGGTGCTTGGCTGATCGGGCACGATGGCATACGTGCCCGGACCATCGCGGCCACCAGATTCCCACCGCGAGCGAGCGAGCTCGCCGAGGACGAATTGCTGGCTCGCGCCTGGTTGTGAACCGCGGATCGGTCCAGCTGCTCAGCTACCGGTCGCGACCAGCCGCTTGGGGTCGTTGGACCATTGTGACCACGAACCCGGATAGAGGGCTGCGGTCACTCCGACGACCGCGAGCGCGGCAACCTGATGAGCGGCGGTGACGCCGGATCCGCAGTACACGGCGATCGGTCCGGAGCCGAATTCGGCGAAGCGATCACGCAATTCGTCCGCACCGCGGAACCGGCCGTCCGCGTCGAGGTTCTCGGTGGTGGGCGCACTGCGTGCACCGGGAATGTGACCTGCCCGGGGATCGATCGGTTCCGTCTCGCCGCGATAGCGCTCGCCCGCGCGCGCGTCGAGCAGCACGCCGTCCCACTTGGCGGCGGCGTCGGCGTCGATGGTCGGGAGGTGGTCGGGACTGAGTTCGACGTCGCCCGGTTCGGGATCCGGCTCGGCGCCCGAGGCGATCTCGCCGCCCGCACGCGTCCACGCGGGCAGCCCGCCATCCAGGATCCGTACATCCGCGATCCCGGCCCAGCGCAGCAACCACCACGCCCGCGCCGCCGCCATCCCGCCGGTCGCGTCGTAGACGACGACCGCCTCGCCATTCCGAATACCCCAGCTGCGGGCACACTTCTCCAACTGCGCGAGCTCGGGCATCGGATGCCGTCCGCGCGCCGGAGACGGCGGCGCGGACAGCTCGGTCTCCAGATCGACGAACACCGCACCCGGGACGTGACCGTCCAGATAGTGTTGCGGGCCGTCCGGGTCACCCAGCGCCCAGCGCACATCGAGCAGACGAACCCGCTTGTCCGCCAAAGCTTCCCGTAACTCTCCCGTCGAGATCAGTACCGCGCTCAACGCTATTCCGCCTCTCCGAATATTAAGTCCATACTAGTAAGAGCCACGAGGCCTGCGTGCAGGTCCTGCGTCATGTTCCAGGTGGGTTTTGGGCGTACCCGGTGAGTTACCCATGTACACGCGAAATCACGGGTCCCCATCCGAGCTAGACACACATCGGCAGTCCACCATAATCGGACGTCGCCGAATTCAGACCAGTTTTCGGCCACTGGCCGGTGACACCATGCCGTGTCGGAGGCAATATCCCGATGATGTCCCAGGTTCCGCCAGCTCCCGCCGCATCGTCCGAGCCGACTGTCGAGCCCGAAGACGCGACGGTCACCCCCAAGGTCGGACTCGCGCAGCCGCTCGGCGCCGGGACGATTACCGCGTTGGTCGGGTTCACCAGTGCGTTCGCGGTGGTGCTGAGTGGTTTGACCGCGGTCGGGGCGAGTTCGGCACAGGCGGCGTCGGGGCTGCTCGCGCTGTGCGTCACCCCGGCCATCGGGATGATGCTGCTGAGCTATCGGTATCGGATGCCGATCACGCTGGCTTGGTCGACGCCGGGAGCGGCGCTGCTCGCGAGCACCGGCGCGGTGTCCGGTGGGTGGGCGGCAGCGGTGGGTGCGTTCGCTATTACCGGCGTGCTGATCGTGGTGACGGGGCTGTGGCAGCGGCTCGGCAAGCTGGTCGCCTCGATTCCGGTGGAGATCGCGCAGGCCATGCTTGCCGGCGTGCTGTTGCCGCTGTGTCTGGCGCCGGTGAAGGCGGTGCAGACCAGTCCGGCGGTGGTGGTGCCGGTAATCGTCGTTTGGCTCGTGTTGCAGCGAGTGGCCAAGCGCTGGGCGGTGATCGCGGCGTTCGCCACCGCGGCGATCGGTGCCGGCATCAGCATTGCCGTCCAGCACAAGCACCTCGATCTCGCCGCGATGGCGCCTTCGATCGAACTGACACTGCCGCACTGGAATTGGCAGGCGATGATCGGCGTCGCGATCCCCCTCTACATCGTCACCATGGCCTCGCAGAATATTCCGGGCACCGCGGTCATGAGTTCATTCGGGTACCAGGTGCCCTGGCGCGCATCGATGGTCGTCACCGGGATCGGCACCATCTTCGCCGCGCCCGCGGGTGGTCACGCGATCAACCTGGCCGCCATCAGCGCCGCCCTCTCCGCCGCACCATCCGCCCACCCGGACCCGAAGCGCCGCTGGATCGCCACCTTCACCGCGGGCGCCATCTACCTGATCCTCGCCCTCGGCTCGGCCGCACTGGTCACCTTGATCGCCACCGCACCAAAGGGAACCCTGGAAACCGTTGCGGGCCTTGCGCTTCTGGCCACCATCGGCGGCGCGCTTGCGGGTGCCCTCAAATCCGAACAGCACCGCGAAGCAGGCATCGTCACGTTCCTTATCGCCGCATCCGGCGTCGGCTTCCTCGGTATCGGCGCCGCATTCTGGGCCTTGCTCGCCGGACTGATGGTCCGTCAGGTGCTCGCTCACCGCAAGGGCTGAGGCGTTGTACGATGTTGCGCTCCGCACACCCACGCACCGCAATGCGCCCACGACTGGGTTGAGCGGTCAGATGCGGCTCAGCAGGGTGAGCGGGTCCTCGAGCAGCCCGGCGACCGTGGCGAGGAAACGGGAGGACAGTTCGCCGTCGATCATCCGGTGGTCGAAGCTGATGCCGAGCGTGGTGACCCAGCGGATGGCCAATTCGTCGCGGAACACCCAGGGCCGCTTGCTGATCGAGCCGAGGCACAGGATCATCGCCTCGCCGGGATTGACCAGCGGAACCCCGACATCGACGCCGAACACGCCCACATTGGTGATGGTGAAGGTGCCGCCACGCAGGTCGGTGGGGGTGGCGCTGCCCGAGCGTGCCGTGTCGGCCAACCAGCCGATCTCCCGGCACAGATCATGCAGGCTCAACGTCTGGGCTTCCTTGAGATTGGGCACCATCAGGCCCCGATCGGTGGCCACCGCGATGCCGAGGTTCACGTAGTGCTTGGTGACGATCTCCTGCTTCGCCTCGTCCCAGTACGCATTGATATCAGGGAATTCGGCGAGCGCGGCGAGGACGGCCTTGGCGACCAGCGCCAGCGGCGTGAGCGTCAGACCCGCGAACGACTTGGTGGTGCGCAGATGGTCGAGCAGTTCCATCGACGCGGTGAAATCGAGGGTGACGAAGGTGCTGGCCTGCGGGATGGTGCGGGCGCTCGCGACCATGGCCGCCGCGGTGCGCTTGCGAATGCCGCTGACCGGAGTGCGCTCCTCGCGTTCAGCGGACCGGATGAGACCGCCGTGCTGATCGGTCACTGAGCGCGGGGCGGGCGTGGCCTGCGCCGTGTCGCCGTCGGCGCGAGTGGCCACCGCGCGCGACTGCGATACCGGGACGGCGCCGCGCACATCCTCGACGGTCACCGCGCCGTCGGGCCCGGAGCCCGCGACGTACCAGAGATCGATACCGAGTTCGCGGGCGAGTTTGCGCGCCGCAGGAGTCGCGGCGGCCCGGCTGGTCTGCGCTTCGAAATGCCCCTGCGGGACAGGCGGTTCCGAGGCGGCGGGCCTGCGCCTGCGGGAGACCGCTTCTTCACCTTCGGGACCGTATCCCACCAGCACGGAGGTGCGCCCGGAACCGTTCGCCGGGCTGCCCTGCTCCGAGGCCGCCGCAGGGACTTCCAGATCGTTGCGCACCCGAATCAGCGGCGCGCCCACCGGCACGGTGTCACCGGGCTCGGCCAGCAGTTCCACCACTGTCCCGGAGAACGGCGACGGCAACGCCACCACGGCCTTGGCCGTCTCCACCTCCGCGATAGCCTGATTCAACTCCACCGTGTCGCCGACGCCGACCGACCACGACACCAGCGCGGCGTCGGTGAGCCCTTCGCCGAGATCGGGCAGCCGGAATTCCAGGACATGACCCTGATCTTCCTGGGGGGCACGATCTTCCACGGAGAGCACCTCTCACTGGGCGGTCAGGCGGCGAGCGAGCGATCTACCGCCGCCAGAATGCGGTCGGGGTCGGGCACGTGGTGCTTTTCGAGCTTAGCCGGGGGGTAGGGGATGTCGAACCCGCCGACGCGCAGCACCGGCGCCTCCAGATGATAGAAGCAGCGCTCGGTAATGCGGGCGGCGATTTCGGCGCCGAGCCCGGCGAAGACCGGCGCCTCGTGCACCACGACCAGCCTGCCGGTCTTGGCCACCGACTCCTCGATGGTGTCGAAGTCGATCGGCGAGAGGCTGCGCAGATCGATCACCTCGAGCGAATGCCCTTCCTCGGCAGCGATTTTCGCGGAGGTCAGTGCGGTCGCCACGGTGCCGCCATAAGCGACGACCGTCGCATCGGCGCCGGTGGCGCACACCCTGGCCTTGTCCAACGGCAGTTCGTCGGGCGCGTCGAAATCGACATCGGCCTTGTCCCAGTAGCGCCGCTTGGGTTCGAAGAAGATCACCGGATCGTCGAGCGCGATCGCCTGGCGAATCATGAGATACGCGGCGGCCGGATTGCTCGGTGTCACCACCCGCAACCCGGCGGTGTGCGCGAAATATGCCTCCGGCGACTCCGAATGGTGCTCCACCGACCCGATCCCGCCGCCGAACGGAATGCGAATCGTGATAGGCGCGATCACCTTTCCCTCGGTCCGATAGTGCACCTTGGCGACGTGGGAGACGATCTGGTCGAATGCCGGATACACGAAGCCGTCGAACTGGATCTCACACACCGGCCGGTAGCCGCGCAGCGCCATGCCGAAAGCCGTTCCGATAATGCCGGACTCGGCCAGCGGAGTGTCGACGACGCGGTTGTCGCCGAAGTCCTTCTGCAGCGTGTCGGTCACCCGGAACACCCCGCCGAGGCGGCCGATGTCCTCGCCCATCAGCACGACCTTCGGATCGTCCTCCATTGCCCGCCGCAGCCCGGCATTGAGCGCGGCGGCGAAGGTTGTGATCATGAGGGGACTCCTTCCGGTCGCGCGGCGGCCTCGCCGGGGTCGCCGGCCAGGTACTGCGCGTACTCCCTCCGCTCTTGGGTGATGAGCGGATGCGGGGTGGCGTAGACATGATCGAACAGCTGCGACGGCGCCGGATCGGGCATGTCGATGGTCGCGCGGCGCACCTGCCGTGCGACCTCGTCGGCGTGCGCGGCGACCTGTCGTTCGAATGCCTCGTCCCACAGTCCCTCGCGCTCCAGCAGCTTGCGCATCCGGTCGATCGGGTCGCGGCGCTTCCACTCCTCGGTCTCGGCGGCCGAGCGGTAGCGGGTGGGATCGTCCGCGGTGGTGTGTGGCCCGATCCGATAGGTGATGGCCTCGATGAAGGACGGGCCACCACCGGAACGCGCCCGCACGACGGCCTGCCGTGTCACCGCGAGCACCGCGAGCACGTCGTTGCCGTCCACCTGAACGCCGGGGATGCCATAGCCGTACGCGCGGCGCGCGATCGGCGTCGCGCTCTGCACCCGGACCGGCGAGCTGATCGCCCAGTGATTGTTCTGGCACAGGAACACCACCGGCGCACTCCAACTCGCCGCGAACCCCAGCGCCTCGGCGATATCGCCCTGGCTGGTCGCGCCATCGCCGAAGTAGGCGATGGTCGCGATCTCCGCGCCGTCGAGGTGGGCGGCATAGGCGTAGCCGGTGGCATGCAGGCCCTGCGAGCCGACGATGATGTTCGGGTTTGTCATATTCACCGCGTCGGAATCCCAGCAGGAGTGCGCGATCCCGCGCCACATCCGGGTGAGTTCGGTCGGCGGTACGCCGCGGCAGTAGGCGACGGCGTGCTCGCGATAGCTGCAGAAAACGTAGTCGTCGGGACGCAGCGCCCGCGCCGAGCCGACCTGGGTGGCCTCCTGCCCGAGCATCGGCGCCCACAGCCCGAGCTGCCCCTGACGTTGCAGAGCGGTCGCCTCGACGTCGATCCTGCGGGTCACCACCAGGTCTTCGTACAGCGCACACAGTTGCTCGGGGCCGATATCGGCGACTACGGCGGCGTGTTCCCGATCGAACACACGGCGACCGTCGGGCTGGATCAGTTGAACCGGATAGTCGGACTTGTCTGGCATCGGTGATCGCCTCCTCACCATTGGCGCCGGGCGCGTGTGTCCTCTATCACCTAGCATCCACCCGTTAGCGAACTGCGCAAGTGAACGGCAAGCGAATGAGCAGAATGCCCAATTGTCGGCCGTCGACTGATGTCATACTGCGTTGTATGTCCAGTGGAGAACCCGTCGACGCCAGCTTGGACGCCACCGACGCGCGATTGTTGCTGGAACTCGCCGCCAACCCGCGCGCGACCGGTGTGGAGCTGGCCGCCCGGCTCGGCCTGTCCCGCAATACCGTGCAGGCGCGGCTGTCGCGCTGGGAGGCGGGCGGGGTGCTCGGCGGTTTCGAGCGGAGAGTCGAACCGAGGGCGCTCGGCTACCCGCTGTCGGCCTTCGTCGCCGTGGTCGTCGACCAGCACCAACTGGATTCGGTGGTCGACGAACTCGCCGAGGTGCCGGAGGTCACCGAGGTCTGCGGTATGACCGGGCCGACCGATCTGACCGTCCGGGTGGTCGCGCAGGACGCCGACGACCTCTACCGGATCGCCGGACAGATCCTGAAAATCCCCGGCGTAGAACGCACCAACATGGCGCTGGTGATGCGACAGCTCGTCGGTCCGCGCACCGCGCCGCTGCTGAACCGGCTGGCCGGAGCGAACGCCTACGGCCGGTCCGCAGTGGATTCCGGCATTCGTCCGCAATGACGATGCAATCCCGACCGGCGCGAATACCCTCGACCTCGAGTGCAATCGAGGTTCGAGGATGGCGTCATGACCGACAATAGGCGGTGCGCTCGCCCAGGCGTTGGGCTACCGACGGACCCCGTCCAGCTGCGCCCACTAGGGTGCGGACATGGAGATTTCGGGCAAGGTCGCGATCGTCACGGGGGCTGGGGCGGGCATCGGGGCGGCGCTGGCACGACGGCTCGTCGCCGAAGGGGCTCGGGTGGTGCTCGCCGACCTCGATGCGGAAGCCGTTGCGGGCGTGGCCGGTTCGATCGGTGCGGGTGCGATTGCGGTCGGCGGTGATGTCGCCGACGAGCAGGTCATCCAGAGTCTGATCGATGGCGCCGCGGCCGAATTCGGCCCAGTCGAGCTGTATTTCGCGAATGCGGGCATCGGTGGCGGGCCGGGTCTGAACAGCACCGACGCGCAGTGGTCGGCCGCGCTGGAGGTCAATGTCCTCGCCCACGTGCGCGCTGCCCGGCTGCTGATGCCCGACTGGCTGGAGCGCGGCAGCGGCTACTTCATCAGCACCGCGTCAGCGGCCGGACTGCTCACCCAGATCGGTTCGGCGCCCTATTCGGTGACCAAGCACGCGGCCGTGGGTTTCGCGGAGTGGTTGTCGGTAACGTACGGGGACAAGGGAATCCGAGTCAGCTGCGTGTGCCCGATGGGCGTCGACACCCAGTTGCTGCGCGGCGGATTGGTACCCGAGGATGCCGCGGCGGGCGAACTGGCCATCAAGGCGGTAACCACCGCGGGCGCGGTAATGTCACCAGAGCAGGTCGCCGAGGTGGTGCTCGCGGGCGTGGAAGCCGAACACTTCCTGATCCTGCCCCATCCCGAGGTCCTGAAGATGTACCGCTACAAGGGTTCCGACTACGACCGCTGGCTCGACGGCATGCGCCGCTTCCAGGCCGCCCTCCAGGCGTAGGCCCGCGCCTACTCGGTGACGAGGGTGGCGGCGGCGGTGCGGATGATCTCGGGAATCTCGATGGGTTCGCGCGTCTGCGCATCGACGTAGACGTGCACGAAGGTGCCGGTGGCCGCGAGTTCCAGGGCGTCGCCGTCCTCGCGGAAGATGGCCAGGTCATAGGTGATGCTGGAGCGGCCGAGACGGGAGACGCGCACGCCGACCTGGAGTTGGTCGGGGAAGCTCAGCGAGCCGAGGTACTGGCAGGAGGTCTGCGCGACCACGCCGAGCGCGGGCAGTTCCCGGATGTCGGTGCCGGTGGCGCCCATCAGCCACGCGTTGACCGCGGTGTCGAAGTACGAGTAGTACGTCACGTTGTTCACGTGGCCGTAGTGGTCGTTATCGGCCCACCGGGTCGGCACCGGCCAAAGCACTGGATACTGCTGCGTCACCCGGCCGACGATAGCTCAGCGGGGGTGGCGCCCTGCCGGTGGTCGCGCGGGCTGACGCCGAAGTGCCGTTTGAAGGCCGTGCTCAGCGCGAAGGCGCTGCCGTAACCCACCTGACGGGCAATGGATTCGATGGTGGCGTCGGACTCCTGCAGCAGGTCGGCGGCCAGCGCAAGCCGCCATTCGGTGAGGAATGCCATCGGCGGCTCTCCCACCAGGTCGGTGAACCGGCGGGCCAGCGCGGCCCGCGACACCCCGACCGTCTCGGCCAGGCTCGCGACCGTCCAGCCATGTGCCGGATTGTGTTGCAGCAGCCGCAGCGCCTTGCCGACCAGCGGATCGCTGTAGGCGTGGTACCAGGCGGGCGCGTCATTGCGGGCGAACCAGGCACGCAGTGCCGCGATGAGCACCAGGTCGAGCAGCCGGTCCAGCACCACGCTCTGCGCGGGCTCGTCCCTGGTGGCCTCGTCGACGAGAATATCGAGCAGCCGGGTGTCGAAGTCGCCGCGCGCCAGCACCACGACCGGCGGCAGCGCGCGCAGCAACCGCTGACTGGCCGCGCCGGCGGACTCGTAGGTCCCGGTCACCATCAGGGTAGCGCCGTCCGGATCGGTGCCCCACTGCCGCACCCCGAGACTCAGTGTCTCGCACAGGATTTCACCGTCCGGAGTCTTGGTGACATTGCCGGGATCGATGATGATCTGCGGTGCGGTGGCCGGGTCGTCGGCGAGCGTGTAGTGGTCGGGCCCGCGGAGGATCGCGACGTCGCCCGCGTTCAACTGCCGTGGTGCGGCCGGTTTTCCGTCCGAGCCGATCATGATCCAGGCGGTGCCGCTGATCATCGACACCACCGTCAGCGGCGCCTCGTCCTGGATGCGCAGCGACCACGGCGGGTCCAACAGTGAACACATCACGAACGCACCCCGGGCGCGTGGACCTTCGAGCAGACTGGCGAGCGCATCCACACCACAACAGTAGACGAATGCGCATGGTTATGAGCCTCTGAACTATGTCTCGTCTCGGCGCCGGCCGATGTACTCGAGACATGACACATATCACCACTCACCAGCACCTCACCCTCGTCACCGGCGGCACAGGCAAGACCGGCAGCCGCGTCGCGGCCCGGCTCCAGCAGGCCGGTCACGCGGTCCGGATCGGCTCCCGCACCGCGGACATCCCGTTCGACTGGGAAGACAGCGACACCTGGACCCCTGCGCTCACCGGGGTCGACGCGGTGTACGTCGCGTTCCAACCGGACCTCGCCGCGGCGGGCGCTCCCGAAACCATCCGCGCCTTCGCGGCGGCGGCCGAGGCCACCGGCGTCCGCAAGCTCGTGCTGCTCTCCGGCCGCGGCGAGCCGGAGGCGGAGGAATGCGAGCAGATCATTCAGGACTCCGGCCTCGACTGGACCATCGTGCGCTGCAGCTTCTTCGCGCAGAACTTCAGCGAGGGCGCGTTCATCGACTACGTGCTGGCGGGCGAGGTCGCGCTGCCCAACGGTGATGTGCCGGAGCCGTTCGTGCACGCCGACGATATCGCCGATGTCGCGGTGGTCGCGCTGACCGAGGACGGGCACAACGGCGAGGTCTACGAACTGACCGGGCCACGGGCACTCACCTTCGCCGAGGCGGTCGCCGAGATCGCGCGGGCAACCGAGCGCGACATCGCGTTCATTCCGATCTCCCGAACGGATTTCGTTGCGGCACTGACCGATTACCAGCTGCCCGCCGATGTGGTCAGCCTGCTCGACTACCTCTTCGGCGCGGTGCTGGACGGGCGGAACTCGAAGGCCACCGACGGTGTGCGGCGAGCGCTCGGCCGGGACGCGAAGGACTTCACCGTCTACGCCGCGGAGACCGCGGCAACCGGACTCTGGAACAGCCAGGGCCAGTAGGACTTCGAACGCATGCGACCCTGCGGACGCGGATCTCGACGGCGAGATCCGCGGACCGGGACCACCAGCCGATGAAGTCCCGGTGCGCGGTGCTACCGAGCAGCCGCACGAGGGATCGGCACGAGGGCTGTCGAGGTGCTGCCAGGCGCGGTAGCCCCAGGACTGGTGGTCGCTCGAGTGGGCGATCATTCAGTACCGTCGGATCGGTGGCTATCCCGACGATCGAGCGCCCGGTTCGTGTCGCACGCGCGGCGGTGTTCGTGGTCTTCGCGCTGAACGGCTTCCTACTGTCCATGTGGGTGGTGCACATTCCGGCCATCACCGATCGCACCGGCGTCTCGAAATCGACGCTCGGCATGCTCATCCTGCTGATGTCGGGTGCGGGCATCCTCGGAATGCGGATCGCGGGCCCGCTCGCGGACCGTTTCGGCAGCCGCACGCTGGTCGGCGCGGCCTCGATCACCGCATCGCTCGCGGTACTCGGACCGGGACTGGCCACCGGCCCGGTCACCCTGGCTATCGCGTTGGCCTGCTTCGGTTTCGGCAACGGCGCGCTGGACGTGTCGATGAATACCCAAGCGGTCCATGTGGAACGGGCCTATGGACGCCCGATCATGGCGGCATTCCACGCGCTGTTCTCCGGCGGCGGTTTTGCCGGCTCCCTCATCGGCGCGGCGACCTTGCGAGCGGGCTGGGACATGCGACCGACCTTGGCGCTGGCCACGACCGCGAGCCTGGCCGTCATCGCGACGATGGTGCCGAGACTGTTGCGCGATACCAGATCCGAGTCCCAGGTGCCGGAATCATCAGCCACCACAACACCACATCCTGCGGCGCGCACCGATCGGAGCCGAAAAGTGCTGGTGCTGGCCGCCATCGCGTTCGCCATGCTGCTGGCCGAGGGCGTCGCCAATGACTGGAGCACGCTCCAGATGCGCGAGCACCTCGGCGCCGCGGAGGCTACCGCCGCCCTGGCATTCAGCGCCTTCTCGATCATGATGACCGCGGGTCGGTTCGCCGCCGACCGGCTCAGCGGCGCATTCGACCGCGTCGCGGTGGTCCGCTACGGCAACGCGCTCGCCGCACTCGGCATCGGCCTGATCATGGTGTCCGGCTGGATCCCGCTCACCCTGCTCGGCTGGGCCATGGCCGGTCTCGGCCTCGCGGGGGGTATCCCCCAGATCTTCACCGCCGCAGGCAATCTCGGCTCCGAAAAGGCCGCGACCGACATGTCCCGGGTGTTCAGCCTCGGCTACTTCGGCCTGCTCGCGGGCCCGGCCGTGATCGGTTGGCTCACCGCCCTGGTCCCGCTCACCACAGCGATGGCGGTGCCCCTGATCGCCGTACTGCTGTGCTGCCGCTACGCCAGTGTCGTCGCCCCACCGCGTAAGTAGTCCGCCGGTCCCGCCGCGACCGACCGTTCGACCCTCGTGTCCCGCGCGATGGCCGACGCCCACGCCACTGCGATAGCGGCAATGCCGTCGGACAGGCCGTCAGCATTTGCAGACAGACATGATCGGCGCCCGCGTCGAGGTGTTGACGCACGCGCGCGATCGGCTACGGCCCTCGACAAGCCGATAGCGTTGCAGCGCAGCGCGATCTACGTGCGGACGAATTCGGCGGACACCCGGCTAGTGGGCGGCACCCCGACGACCTCGGTATATTCGGAAGATGTTCGCCGCCAGCAGACTCGAGCGCAAGATCGATCGCCTCGAACGCAAACTCGACCTGATCATCAAGCATCTCGGCATCGCAGCCCCGAAGTTGGCCTTCGGGTTCACCGAGATCGATGAACTCATCCAGCAGGGTAAGAAGATCCAGGCGATCAAGGTCTATCGGGAATTCGATCGGGCCGCGAGCCTGAAGGAGGCCAAGGACGCGATCGAGGAGCGCGAACGTCAGGTGCGCGGTACCACTGACAGGTAGCGACTGCCAGCCCTGGTGCTCATACATCCCGACCATGATCGACTTGTCCCGCGCCGCCCGCCACCGAATTACGTGAGAAAGCCCGCCTCCGCGAACGGAAGCGGGCTTTCCTCACCCGGCGCGGGCCTGAGAGAGCTGGTGCGCCGGGGTTTGTTGCGGTTCGAATGCTACCGCGCCCCTGGTGTTCTCGCGTCTTACAACGCTTTCAGTTCTTCGGTGACCGCGCTGACGGATTTCTTGGCGTCGCCGAAGAGCATCGAGGTGTGGTCGGCGTAGAACAGTGGGTTGTCGATTCCGGCGAAGCCGCTGTTCATCGAGCGTTTGAGGACGATGACGCTTTTGGCTTGGTCGACGTTGAGGATGGGCATACCGTAGATAGGGCTGCTGGCGTCTTCGCGGGCGGCGGGGTTGGTGACGTCGTTGGCGCCGATGACGAGAGCGACGTCGGTGCGAGCGAATTCGCCGTTGATGTCGTCCATTTCCTTGAGCGCGTCGTAGGAGACTTCGGCCTCGGCCAAAAGGACGTTCATGTGGCCGGGCATACGACCTGCGACGGGGTGGATGGCGTATTTGACCTCGACGCCCTTGGCTTCCAACAAAGCCGCCATTTCCTTGACCGCGTGCTGGGCTTGGGCGACGGCCATGCCGTAGCCGGGGACCACGATGACCTGGTTGGCGTAGGCCATTTGGATCGCAGCGTCCCCAGCGGAGGTGGCCTTGGCTTGTTTTTGTTCGCCGCCCGCGGCGCTGGGAGCGGTGCCGCCGCCACCGAATCCGCCGGCGACGATGGCGGGGATAGACCGGTTCATGGCCTTGGCCATGAGGTTGGTGAGGATGGTGCCGGACGCGCCGACGATCATGCCCGCCACGATCATCGCGGTGTTGTTCAACGCGAGACCGGCTGCGGCAGCGGACAAACCGGTGAGCGCGTTGAGTAGCGAGATGACGACGGGCATGTCGGCGCCGCCGATCGGCAGCACCACCGCGAGGCCGAGCACACCGGCCAACACGAGCACCGCGATCATCCACAGTTGCGAGACACCGTCATTGGTCGCGCCGATGCCGACCACCACCGCGGCCGCGATCGCGCCGATGAGCAGTAGCAGGTTCAGTGGTTGCTGTAGTTTGCCCAGACCGAGGGGGCGGCCGGGCAGGATTTCCTGCAGCTTGCCGAACGCGATCAGCGAACCCCAGAACGAGATCGAGCCGATGATCGCCGCGAACAGCGAGCCGACCACGATGTGCACGGTGGGTTGTTCGTCGAAGTGTGAAAAGCCTTGGCTGTTGATGAATTCCGACCAGGCGATCAGCGCGACGGTGCCGCCGCCGACGCCGTTGAACGCGGCGACCAACTGCGGCATAGCGGTCATCTTGGTGAAGCGCGCGGGCGGAACACCGAGGGCGATACCGACCACGAGACCGGCGATGATCAGGATCCAGTTGCTGGTGTGGCGCACCGAGATCAGTGTCGCGACAACGGCGATGAACATCCCGACCGCGGCGATCAGGTTGCCGCGCACCGCGGTCTTCGGCCCGGTCAAACCCATCAGACCGTAGATGAACATGCCGAAGGCCACGATGTAGAGGCCGTTGACCAGATAGGACACATTGTCGAACGTGTGCATTACTTGGCCGCCTTCTTACCTTTGAACATGCCGAGCATGCGATCGGTCACCACGAAACCACCGATGACGTTCAGGGTTCCGAACACCACGGCGACGAACAGGATGATCTGCGTCAGGACCGAGGGATCCTTCACGTTGCCGAGAGTGACCAGCGCGCCGAGCACCACGATGCCATGAATCGCGTTGGTACCCGACATGAGTGGGGTGTGCAGGGTGTTGGGAACCTTGGAGATGACGGCGAACCCGACGAACCCGGACAGCACCAGGATCGCGATGTTCGCAAGGAGTTCGGTGTACATCAGGCCTCCACGCTTGTGCTTGTCGGTTCGCTCGGCAAGCCTCGCTCACGAGTCACGCAGGAATCGGCGAGCACCTGATCACTGAAGTCGGGCGTGAGCTTGCCGTCGACCAGCATCAGTTCCAGTAGTGCCGAAATATTCTTCGAGTACAGCTCGCTGGCGTGCTCGGGCATGGTCGCGGGCAGATTCAGCGGCGAGGCGATGGTGACCTCATGCTTGACCACCGTCTCACCCGGCTCGGTGAGCTCGCAGTTACCGCCGGTCTCACCCGCCAAATCCACGATCACACTGCCGGGCTTCATACCCTCGACCGCCGCTGCGGTCACCAGACGCGGCGCGGGACGACCCGGCACCAGCGCGGTGGTGATCACCACGTCGAAACCCTTGATCGCATCCTCCAACGCCTGCTGCTGGGTGGCCTTCTCCTCGTCGGTGAGCTCGCGCGCGTACCCGCCCTCACCGGCGGCGTCGATACCGAGATCGAGCCACTGCGCACCGACCGAACGCACCTGATCAGCCACCTCCGGGCGCACGTCGTAACCGGTGGTGCGACCACCCAGGCGCTTGGCCGTGGCCAGCGCCTGCAGGCCGGCGACACCGACACCGAGCACCAGCACGGTCGCGGGCTTCACCGTGCCCGCCGCGGTGGTGAGCATCGGAAAGAACCGCGTCGAGTCCGACGCCGCCAGCAACACCGCCTTATAACCCGCGACGTTTGCCTGCGAGGACAGCGCGTCCATCACCTGCGCACGTGAAATACGCGGGATCGCCTCGACCGCGAAGGCCTGCACCCCCGCGGCTTTCAGCGCACCGATCTGGTTCTCGGCGTTACGCGGGGCGAGGAAGCCGATCAGCGTTTGTCCGCTCGACAGCTTCGCCACCTCGTCGTCACTCGGTGGCGCCACCTTCACGACCACCTCGGCCGACCACGGGTCGCCGATCCTCGCGCCTGCCTCGATATAGGCCGCGTCGGGAATGAGCGCACCGAGTCCGGCGCCCGCTTCGACCACTACTTCCACGCCCTGTTTGACCAGGCTCGGGATGATCTTGGGCACCAATGCGACACGCCGCTCGTCCGCGTTAGACTCGCGAACGACTCCGACACGCGCTCCACGCGGCGTCTGATCGCCTACGCTCTGCGTTGTCTCCACTTGTCAGACTCTTCCTTCTCATGCTGAGCTTCAAGCAACCGATCGGCGGCCGGCCGATGTTACTTTGGAGTAAGTTTGTCCAAATCTTCGTAACTGTACCGGCTCGCGGTGAGCGTAGCTGAGATGGGCATCACAGGTGCGCGCCGGATTCCGGCGGTATGCCGGTTTTGTGGTTTTTGGGCGGACATGGTCGGTACCTCCGGCGCTGTCGATTGATCGGGACCATGTGAGTACCGATGGTTGTCGCCGCAGGTGAGGACGACAAGACCGAACGTAGAGGTCCATTACTTACCCCGAGGTTCGACAACTGGTCAGGGACGTGTGGTGCACATGAACAGTGATGTGCATCATGCCGAATGCCCGATCGGGGTATGCGGCACTCCTCGTACGCCGTATGGTCGGCGATGTGAACGACTGCGTCTTCTGCCGCATCGCGGCGGGCGAGGCCCCTGCGACGAAGGTCTACGAGGACGACACCCTGTGCGTGTTCCTCGATATCCGGCCCATTGCCCGCGGCCACACGCTGGTGATTCCGAAGCGACACGCCACCGAACTGGAAGACTTGGACGCTGACCTCGGAGCCCATCTTTTCCGAGCGGGACACCGACTGGCGCTGGCGATCCGGCGCAGCGACCTCGCCGCCGACGGCGCCAACCTCGTCCTCAACGACGGCACTGCCGCTTTCCAAACCGTTCCACATGTGCACCTGCACGTGATCCCGCGCAAACACGGCGACAAACTGAGCTTCGCGGCCGGCCTGCTATTGCGACGCTCGCACGATCCGGCGTCCACCGCGGCCGCCATCAAAGCCGGAATCGCGGCACTGGACACCGAAGAACAGACCAGCACCAGCGACTCCGAGGAAGGAATACAGGGATGACTGATCCGACCCTGGACCGTAGCGAGCTGATCGCCAAGCTGTCGGAGCAATGGGACGCGATCGGGGCGCTGGTCTCGGATATCGACGAAGATCGTTGGCGCACACCGTCTCCGCTGCCGGGCTGGACCGTGTTCGACGTGGTCGCCCACGTCGTAGGCACCGAATCGTGGCTGCTGGGCGAGCGCCCACCCGCACACGATCCGATCCGGGAGAAGACCGATGTGCGCGCCCTCCCGCACGTGCGCAACGAGACCTCCGTGCTCAACGAGGTCTGGGTCGATCGGTTGCGGCCGCTGTCGGGCGCCCGGCTGTTCGTGCTGTGTCGCGACGTCACCGACCGCAGGCGCAAAGCCCTTGCGGCCATGGGCGATACCGAGTGGCAGGCCGAAACCCCTTCGCCGATAGGCCAGGTCAGCTACGGCCGGTTCATGCGGGTACGGCTGTTCGACTGTTGGATGCACGAGTTCGATATCGCGGACGCGCTCGGCGTCTCCGCCGATGAGGGCGGCAGGCGCGGCGAGTTGGCGTTCACCGAGTTCGCCGGATCGATTCCACGAGTCGTGGTCAAGCGTGGCAAGGCGCCGGACGGATCGCGGATCACCTTCGAGCTGACCGGCCCGCTGGCGCGGACCCTGCACATCCAGGTGGACGGCCGCGCGGCCTATGTGGACGCGTTCGACGAGCCTGCGACTGTCGAAATCCGCTTGGACTCCGGGCTTTTCGTTCGCCTCGGTGGCGGCCGCGCCAGCGCCGACGAACACCTCGACGAGATCGCCATCCGCGGCGACGAGCAGCTCGGCCTGCGATTGGTTCGCAATCTGGCCTTCACGCTCTGAGTCGTGGTGCGACTGTTCCTGTCCAGCTACCGATTCGGGGCACATTACGATCGGCTCGCCGCGCTCGTCGGCGAGCCCGGTCGAGTCGCCGTGATTCCCAATGCCTGTGACGCGTGGCCCGCGGCGTGGGCGGGCGCGGTGACCAGCGACAAGGCGCCACTGCGCAAGCTGGGTTACACACCCGAGACGCTGGACCTGCGCGACTTCGTCGGTCGCGCAACGGAATTGGAACGCGCTCTGGCTGAATTCCCACTGATCTGGGTGCGCGGCGGCAACACCTTCGTGCTGCGGGCCCAATTCGCCCGCAGCGGGGCCGATCTCGCGCTGCGGAAGCTACTGGCCGCCGACGCACTGGTGTACGCCGGTTACAGCGCGGGCGCCTGCATCATGGGCCCCGATCTACACGGCCTCGACGACATGGACGATCCCGCCGAAGTCGCACCCACCTGCGGCATCGAACCACAATGGGACGGGCTAGGTTTGGTCGACCGCCGTATCGTGCCGCACATCGACTCAGCGACCGACCCCGACGGCTACGGCCACCGCCTGGCCGCCCGCTTCCGGGCCCAGGGCACCCCGCATTGGGCGCTCACCGACGACGACGTGGTGGTTGTCGACGGTGACGAGGTTCAGGTCCTCCGGTAGCGACGCCCGGTCTCGATTCGCCGAAACCGACTCAGCGCAAACACGCTGCGCTTGAACGGGGCGCTGCGGAGACCGTCCAGGCGATCAGCCAGGGATGGCCATCACCGTAACCAGCCGGAACCGGTGCTCATTCGGACGGCGATGGACCGGTGTCCCTGCGGCCGAACACCACCCACCGCATCGCGCTGTACATGTAGACCGCCTCGCAGGCACCGGCCAGCAGCCTCGACAGATGGTATTCGAGGCCGAGAGCTGTCAGCCCGCTGCCGACGCCGAGGATGAATGCGACGTAATTGATCGCGACCACCGCCACGTACACCACCGCCTGCTTGCCGACCGGGGCGTGCGAGTGGAAGTTGACTGTGCGGTTGAGCACGAAGCTCAGGCCGAACGCGCAGACGTAGGCCACCGTGACCGACAGCCAGACCGGAAGTCCCCACCAGCCGTGGAACACCGTGAGCAGCGCGAGGTCGACGCTGAAGGTGAAGCCGTTGATCAGCGCGAAGCCGAGAAAGGTCGGGGCGACAAGACGATTCAGCCCCCACGGCAGGCGCGCGACAACGGCGACGCACCAGCGGGTGAATCGGTCCGCCACGGTGTCGGTGGTGGTCACGGGGCCTGGCACGCCGCCAGCATGGCAGCGGCAGGTGTCCACCAAGTGATCACCGGGCAAACCGGCTGGTCAGCCTGGCCACGGTCAGCCGATTTGAGTCAGCGGCGGCTTGCGGTCGAGTGCGGACCAGGCGGTCAGGCAGCGCCTGCGGGTCACATCGTCGGCCTCGGTCAGCAGCGCCTCCAGCAAGTAGGCGCGGATCGCGGCGCCACTGCTCGGCCACTTCTGCGAGCGCCTGCTTTTGCCCCGAACAGCAAGCCACCTGCCGTCGAATTCTTCCCCCGAACAGACACCAGCACCACCGGGAGGGCAACATCACATTCGGGCGGCTTGCGGCGGTGACCGCCGCGCAAGCTAGCGTGAGTTCTGTGGATGTGCATGACCTGATCGATCTGCTACCCGACGGCGCGGTCATTACCGACCCCGATCTGCTTGACGGCTACCGGCGCGACTGGGCCCGCGACCCCGATGCGGGCACGCCGCTGGCCGTCGTCCGTGCCACCGGCACCGCCGATGTCGCCGCGACGCTGCGCTGGGCACACGAACACCGGATCGCGGTGGTGCCACGCGGCGCCGGGTCCGGGCTGTCCGGTGGCGCGACGGCTGTCGACGGCGGCATCGTGCTGAGCACCGAGCGCATGCGCGCCATCGCCGTCGACCCGGTCACCCGCACCGCGGTGGTGCAGCCGGGACTGCTCAACGCCGAGGTCAAACGCGCCGTCGCCGAACACGGTCTGTGGTACCCACCCGACCCCTCCTCCTTCGAGATCTGCTCGATCGGCGGCAATGCCGCGACCAACGCGGGCGGCCTGTGCTGCGTGAAGTACGGCGTGACAACCGATTATGTGCTCGGCATGGAGGTGGTGCTTGCCGACGGCACCGTGGTGCGGCTCGGCGGTCCCCGGCTCAAGGACTCGGCCGGTCTGTCGCTGACCAAACTGTTCGTCGGCAGCGAGGGCACCCTCGGGGTGATCACCGAACTGACTCTGCGGCTGCTGCCCGCACAACCGCTGCAGAGCACCGTCGTCGCCTCGTTCGCGACGCTGACCGCCGCCACCGAGGCCATCCTCGGCATCACCGGGACACTGCGGCCGTCCATGCTGGAATTCATGGACGCGGTGGCCATCAATGCGGTCGAGGACGATCTGCGGATGGGCTTGGACCGCAAGGCGGCGGGCCTGCTGGTCGCCCGATCGGACGCGCCGGGCGAATTCGCCAGGCACGAAGCCGAAATCATGGTGGCCGCCTGCGAGAAGGCAGGCGCCACCGAGGTCTTCCACACCGAAGACCCAGAGGAAGGTGAGGCATTCACCGCGGCACGGCGTTTCGCCATCCCCGCGGTGGAGAAGCTCGGCCTGCTGTTGCTCGAGGATGTCGGTGTCCCGCTGCCGCGCCTCGGCGACCTGATCACCGGCGTCGCCGGGATCGCGGAACGAAACGACGTGGTCGTTTCCGTCATCGCGCACGCGGGCGACGGCAACACCCACCCGCTCATCGTGCACGATCCGACCGACGCCGCGATGACCGAACGCGCGCACCATGCCTTCGACGAGATCATGGAACTGGCCATCGCACTCGGCGGCACCATTACTGGCGAACACGGCGTCGGCCGATTGAAGAAGGCCTGGCTGCCCGACCAGCTCGGCCCCGACGTGATGGCGCTGACCCAGCGCATCAAGGACGCGCTCGACCCGTATGGCATCCTCAACCCGGGCGCGATCCTCTAGAGCACCGCCGTCCACCATCCCGCGGCCGCCGCTGGAACATTCCCGGCCGAGAAGGAGTTTCACCAGATCATGACCACCAGGCTCGAGCACAACGTCGCCGACACGCGTTTCGAGATCTACCTCGACGACACCCTCGCCGGGTACGCGGACTACGCCGAGGGCGAGGACACCAAGGTGCGCGACTTCCACCACACCATGACCTTCCCCGAGTTCCGTGGCCGTCGCGTGGCCGCCCAGGTAGTCGAGTACGCGTTGAACGAATCGCGCGCCGCAGGCTTCACGGTCATCCCCACTTGCTGGTACGTCGAGAAGTACATCGCCGAGCACCGCGAGTACGCCGACCTGGTCGCCTGAGTCCAGCCAACCGGGGCCAGCGCATCCGGTGACCTCGCAGCGCGTCCCCGGCTCAGTCGCCCAGCCGCAGACCGGCGGACACCGGTTTCCCGTTCGCCCTGCTGTGCGCACGGCGGTGAATTCGGCCGTTCGACGCGGTGACAAGCTCGTCCTTGACGTAGACCGACATCCACTCCTGTCGTTCCAGCAAGAACGGGAAGTCGGTGGTCATCATGTTGCGCACCACCAGCATCGGGACCGGCGAGTGCGAAGGGTTCCCTCTCGCATGTCTGGGACTTCTTTCCCCTGCTTCCTCCCGCGCCCCGGAATCCATCTCGGGAAGTGCCGATGGTGCCGGTAGCCCCCCGCCGCCGGGTCGACTTCGTTGGCGACCCTGCCGACGCCGTTGTCGGGGGCGGGGGGTGAGTGAGGTCGTTGTCACCATTGTCACCCGTGCGGTCAGAGGGTGCCACGGCTGCGGGATCTCCGTAGGTGACCTACTGGCGGGTGACCACAGCCAGGCAACCCGGCAGGGCCAGGCGGATGTGTGATCGGGCCGCGGGAGAGTTAGCCGGCGACGGCTCGCGTCGTGCCGAGCACTGGCTTCGGTCGTTGCGAGAACTGGCCGGATAGGAACAGTGAGCGTCAGATACGCGCCGCGCGTCGCCGACGCGCCGACGCGCCGCGGCCGGAGCGTGCCGTAGGTCATGCCCGAACATCCCGCCGATCGGCGGAATCAGCCCCTGAGCAGCGCGCGCGACATCACGACGCGCTGAATCTGGTTGGTGCCCTCGTAGATCTGGGTGATCTTCGCGTCGCGCATCATCCGCTCCACCGGGAAGTCGGTGGTGTAGCCGGCGCCGCCGAAGAGCTGGACGGCGTTGGTGGTGACCTCCATGGCCACATCGGAGGCGAAGCACTTGGCGGCGGCGGAGATGAAGCCGAGGTTCTTCTCGCCGCGCTCGGCGCGGGCGGCCGAGGTGTAGACCATGAGGCGGGCGGCCTCGATCTTCATTGCCATGTCGGCGAGCATGAACTGGGTGTTCTGGAAGTCGGCGATCGCGGTGCCGAACTGCTTGCGGTCCTTGGTGTAGGCGATCGCGGCATCCAGCGCGCCCTGCGCGATGCCGACGGCCTGCGCGCCGATGGTCGGGCGGGTGTGGTCGAGGGTCTGCAGTGCGGTCTTGAAGCCGGTGCCCGGCTCGCCGACGATGCGGTCACCCGGCACCCGGCAGTTCTCGAAGTACAGCTCCGCGGTGGGCGAGCCCTTGATGCCGAGCTTGTGCTCCAACGGGCCGACGACGAAGCCCTCGTCGTCCTTGTGCACCAGGAACGCGGAGATGCCGTTGGCGCCCTTGTCGGCGTCGGTCACCGCCATGACGGTGTACCAGGAAGACTTGCCGCCGTTGGTGATCCAACACTTGGAGCCGTTGATGACCCAGTCGTCGCCGTCCTTCTTGGCACGGGTGCGCATGCTGGCGGCGTCGGAACCGGCCTCACGCTCGGACAGCGCGTAGGAGGCCATTTCGCCGTTGACGATGTCCGGCAGCACCTTCTGCTTCAGGTCCTCGGAGCCGTTGAGGATCAGGCCCATGGTGCCGAGCTTGTTGACGGCGGGGATCAGCGAGGAGGAACCGCAGACGCGGGCGACCTCTTCGATCACGATGCAGGTGGCCACCGAGTCCGCGTCCTGGCCGCCGTATGCCTCGGGCACGTGCACCGCGTTGAAGCCCGCGGCGTTCAGCGCGGTGAGCGCCTCTTCGGGAAAGCGGGCGTTGCCGTCGACGTCCTTGGCGTACGGAGCGATTTCCTTCTCCGCCAGCCCGCGGATGGCCGCACGCAGTTCGTCGTGGAAGTCCTCGAGCTGGAACAGGTTGAAATCGGGATTTCCCGCCATGGGGGCACACTCCTGGTCGTCGGTCGTGATCGCTGCGTCCCTCGGGACCGTCAACGCGTCGGCACTCAGTGCCAGCTTCAGGCCGAGTATATGCCCAAAAACCAGATGTCAAGGGCGGTTACTTTCTTGGCACTGAGTGTCAGCATTTGCATACTACGACTCCGCTCACAGGCTGCCGAGCCGACGGGTCACCAGCTCGGCGACCTGTCGCGGTGGCATGTCCCTGGGAAACACCGCGACCACCAATTCGTCGGCGACCGCACCGCGCCCCACACCCCGCGGAATCGCCGCGAGTTCGACGCGTAGATCCGCGGCACCCGCGTCGGATTCGCCGCGCACCATCCGCCGCAGCAGATAGTTGTGCGTCGCCGTCACCGCCGCGGTGAACTGCACCCGCGCCAGATCCGGCACGTCCGGCAGTCGATCTCGCAGATAGTCGGTGAACAGCCGCTCGTACCGGAACACGGTCACGATCTCCCGCTCCCGCAGCGCGGGCACCCGCCGCACCACCCGGTAGCGCCGCTCCGCGATCCCCCGCCACTGCGTGAACCGCTCGAACACCTGCACCACCGCAGCACACACCGCCTCCCACGGATCCCCCTGCGTCGCGGCAAGGAACTCCCCTGCCTGCACCAACTGGAACTCGTGATCGGCGAAGATCACATCCTCCTTCGACCGGAACTGCCGAAAGAACGTCCGCCGGGAAATCCCCGCGGCCTCCGCGATCTCATCGACCGTCGTCGCCTCGTACCCCTGTTCAGCGAACAGCCGCAACGCCTGATCCACCACGGTCAGGCGAAATCGCGCTGTGTCATCAGCATCGTGGGCCACTGGACTAGCCCAGCAGCTTGGCGCGCAGTGCGTTGTCCTTTTCGAGCACCATCCGTTCCAGACCGGCTTGGAACTGTTCCATCCGAGCACGCAGGGCCGGGTCGTGCGCCGCGAGGATGCGGATGGCGAGCAGGCCCGCGTTGCGGGCACCGCCGATGGAGACGGTGGCCACCGGGACGCCCGCAGGCATCTGGACGATGGAGAGCAGGGAGTCCATGCCGTCGAGGTACTTCAAGGGAACGGGAACACCGATGACCGGCAGGGGCGTAGCCGAGGCGACCATGCCGGGCAGGTGGGCCGCGCCGCCCGCGCCGGCGATGATGACCTGGATGCCGCGGCCCGCAGCGTCACGGGCGTAGTCGAGCATGCGCTGCGGGGTGCGATGCGCGGAGACCACGCCGACCTCGAAGCGAATCCCGAACTCCGCCAGCGCTTCCGCGGCGGCCTCCATGGTGGGCCAGTCGGAGTCGCTGCCCATGATCAGGCCAACCTGCGGTTCACTCATGCCTACGCCTCGCTCCGCTCGGCTCCGGCATTCGCGAAGCACGCTGTATCGGTGATTCGCTCGCTGCGCTCACTCATGGGGATCCCATCCGTCGGTCCATACCGCGTGCGACATCCAATGTGCCGCGCGCTCAGCCTTTTCCCGCACCACGGCGACATCGTCGCCGAGCACGTTGATGTGCCCGATCTTGCGGTCCGGGCGTTCGCTCTTGCCGTACATGTGCACCTTCGCGTCGGGCATCCTGGCGAAGAGATGGTGCAGCCGCTCGTCCATCGACATCGCGGGCGCCTCGGGCGCGCCGAGGATGTTCGCCATCACGGTGACCGGGACCAGTGGACTGGTGTCGCCGAGCGGATAGTCCAGCACGGCGCGCAGATGCTGCTCGAATTGACCGGTGCGCGCGCCGTCCATGCCCCAGTGCCCGGAGTTGTGCGGGCGCATGGCCAGTTCGTTCACCAGCAGGGCGCCGTCGTGGGTCTCGAAGAGTTCGACGGCCATGGCGCCGACGACGCCGAGACGGTTCGCCAGGTTCAGCGCCAACCTCTCGGCACGCGCGGCCAACTCTTCGCTGAGATCCGGCGCGGGCGCGATCACCACCGCGCACTGGCCGTTGCGCTGCACTGTCTCCACCACCGGCCAGGTCGCGGCCTGACCGAACGGCGAGCGGGCCACCATCGCAGACAGCTCCCGCTTCAGGTCTACCTTGGCCTCGGCAAGCAGTTGGACGCCGTGCGCGAGCTGGTCGGTCGCGATCGCCTCGGCCTCGGTCGCGGACGCGGGCATCCAGACGCCGCGTCCGTCGTAGCCGCCGCGCACCGCCTTGAGCACGATCGGCCAGCCATGCTCGGCACCGAACGCCACCGCGTCGTCCGCCGCGAGCACCGGCGTGAACGCGGGCACCGGCAGCTCGAGCTCGGAAAGCTTGGTGCGCATGGCGAGCTTGTCCTGCGCGTAGATCAACGCCCGCGGCGGCGGCTGCACGTTCACGCCCTCGGCGACGAGTGCCTCCAGGTGCTCGGTCGGCACGTGTTCGTGGTCGAAGGTCAGCGCGTGCGAGCCGACGGCGGCCATGCGTAGCGCGGTCAGATCGGTGTGGTTGCCGAAAACGACCTCCGGGCTCACCTGCGCGGCCGGATCGTCCGGGCTCTCGGCGAGTACCCGCAACCGCTGGCCCAGCGCGATAGCCGCCTGGTGTGTCATCCGCGCAAGCTGGCCGCCACCGACCATGGTGACGGTCGGCATCGCGGATGCATCGAAGGAACGTGGGCTCACGACTCCGCCTCGCTGTCGCTCGCCTCCGTCATGAGCCGGGGCCGCTGTGTCTATGGTTCGCTCGCTACGCTCCCTCACGTCGTGCAATCTTGTCATGTCGAGACGCAATGACCCCTACCGGTACACTCGGGCCTTGTGTCATTCGTCGACGACGTGGTCAACGTCCTCCCTCAACCGCTGCGGGAGATCGCGTACCGCCACCATGAGCTGATCAAATTCGCCATCGTCGGCGCCACCACTTTCATCGTCGACAGCGGCATTTTCTATGGCCTGAAGTGGTCGGTCCTCGACACCAAGCCGGTCACCGCGAAGATCATCTCCGGGGTCGTCGCCGTGATCGCCTCCTACATCCTCAACCGCGAATGGTCGTTCAAGAATCGCGGCGGCCGCGAGCGCCACCACGAGGCGCTGTTGTTCTTCGGGGTCAGCGGTGTCGGAGTGGTGCTCGCCTTCCTGCCGCTGTGGGTGTCGAGTTATGTCTTCGATCTGCGCCAGCCCAATGTGAGCTTCACTGTCGAGAACATCGCGGACTTCATCAGCGCCTTCATCATCGGCAACTTGCTGCAGATGGCGTTCCGGTTCTGGGCCATGCGCCGCTGGGTGTTCCCCGACGAAATGACCGAGATCGTCGAGGAATTCGAGGATCTGCTCGGCGAAGGGCAGCTCGGCCACAGCTAGTTCGGCGCGGTTCACGTCAGCGCGGTTGGTAGGTCAGCGCGGCTCGGTCGCACCGTTCGACGACCGCGGCGACGCCGACGCCCCGAGGAACACCGCGAACAGCGCGGGCCTGCGCCGCTGCAGTTCCAGGCGCCCACCATCCGCCTCGATCAACGCCCGGGCCAGCGCCAATCCGACGCCGGTCGATCCGCCCGCGGAGAATCCGCGATCGAAGATGTGCGGCGCGAGTTCGTCGCGCACCCCCTCACCCTCGTCGGCGACCTCCACGCAGACCAGCGGCTCGCGGTCGCGTCCGGGGCGCACCGTGCGCACCGACACCGTGCAGGTGCCGTCGCCGTGCATGAGAGCATTGTCGACCAGCACCGCGACCGCCTCGCGCAGCCGCGAGCCGGTGATCGGCGCGCGCAGCGACTCGTCACCGAGCAGCGTCAATGTCCGGCCTGCTTCGGTGAACGGATGCGTCCATTCGGCGACGACACCGCGCAGCTCTTCCATCACCGGCACCGGATCGCGGTCGGCCGCGTCCTCGTCGCGGGACGCCCGCACCAGGTCATCGATCGCCTCCGTCAGCCGGTCGACCTGAGCCATCGCCTCCTCGGCCTCGTGCACGACATCTGGGTCGGTGTGCGCGGACAACTCGTCCAATCGCAGCCGCACCGCGGTCAATCGACTGCGCAGCTGATGCGACACGTCCGCAACCAGCGCGTGCTCGCGTTGCAGGCGCCCGGAGATCTCGACGGTGGCCGAGTCGAGCACATCGGAGACCCGGTCCAGTTCGGAGATGCCGTGCCGGCGCGGGTCAGGCCGGAAATCGCCCATCGCGAATCGCGCGGCGCGAGCCGCCACATCGCGCAACGGATCGGCAACCCGGCGGGCAGTAACCATCGCGACCGCCACCGCCGCACCGAGCGAGGCGAGCACCGCGAACGCCACCACCGCGACGGCCTGGCGCTGCATGGCGTGCATCGGCCCCGACGGCACCTCGAGTCGCAACGAGCCGTCGGTGCCCATCGACAGCGACTCCACGAGCGGGTCGGATACCGTGGCCACGCCGATGTCCAGGCGTGACGCGTTGTCCTGCGGCGCCGGATAGACGATGGTCAGCTTGCCGTCATCGGGGACAAGCGGCCGCACCGAGCGGGTGTCGAGCGCGCCGAGCACCATTCCGTCACCGTGTTCTTGGGCGACGATCTCGACCGCGATCCGATCCAGCCTGCCGCGCAGGTCGTTGCGGGTGATGTCCTCGATCCACAGCCACGCGGTGTAAACGAGCGGGACGCCGAGCGCCACCGTGGTGATGGTCAGCACGGTGAGCATGGACCGCAGAATTCTGCGCCGCATGTCAGTCGGTGTTCAGTCGGAAGCCGACCCCGCGGACGGTGACGATGCGCCGTTCGGCCATCGGGCCCTCGTCCCCGATCTTGCGGCGCAGCCACGACATATGCATGTCCAGGGTCTTGGAGCCACGCAGTTCGGCGTCGCCCCACACCTCGCGCAGGATGGTCTCGCGCGGCACCACCTGACCCGCGCGATCGATCAACACCTTGAGCAGTTCGTATTCCTTGTTGGCCAAACCGATCTCTACGCCGTTCACCAGCACCCGACGCGCGGCGGGCTCCAATCGGATGCCGCCGACCTCGACGGTGTCGTCACCGATTCCGCTGCGCCGCAACAGGGCTCGCACCCGGGCCAGCAGTTCGGCCAGCCGGAACGGCTTGCCGACATAGTCGTCTGCGCCCGCGTCCAGCCCGACCACGAAATCCACCTCGTCGGTGCGCGCGGTGAGCATCAGCACGGCCAGATCGGCGCCGCGGGCGCGCACCTGCCGACACACCTCCAGCCCGTCCATGCCGGGCAGGCCCAGATCGAGGATGAGCAGATCGTGGTTGCCCTCGAGCGCACGTTTCAGCACCGCGGGCCCGAACCGCTCGACCGTGACCGAATAGCCCTCGCGCCCAAGGGCGCGGGACAGCGGTGCGGCGATGGCCTCGTCGTCTTCGGCCAGGAGTACGGCGGTCATGACCCCAGATTACGGATCGGCACGGCCATTGCCGGGCACCTCATCGGTGGTCGCCGCCGGGTGTCCTGTAGCGACCGCGATCGTCCCAGCGTTGCTCCCCGTTGCCGTGGGACTCCTCGAAGACCTGGCGATACAACAGCGCATGGACCTGCTGCACCTGCGGGATGTCGTCATATTCGAGCGGTTCCTCCGAGGACGAACCGATGATCAGGGTGCCGGTGCCGAGCAGCCGGTCGAACAGGCCGTGCCGGAACTGCACGCTCGAGATGCGGCTCATCGGGATGTCGATGCCGGTGTGTGTAATGACGCCTTGACGGATGAGCACCCGCCGGTCGGTCACAATGAAATGCGTAGATTTCCAACTGATAACCGGTGCGACACAACGCCATCCGAGGATGCCGAGCCAGACGACGAGGATGACGCCCAGCAGCATCGACCGAGTATTCCCCTCGGCGTTCCGCCAGGCAAGCCCCCCGAGGAAACCAGCGAGTGCGGTAGCGACGATGAGCGTCACGACCGGCCAGAACAGCATTTTCCAATGCGGATGTCGATGGAGTATCAACTGCTCGTCCGGCGCGAGCACCTCCTCCGGATAACCCATGCCGGAACCCTACCGCGTTAAGATGGCAGAATCCTGGACACCGGGGCGCGGCTTGCTGCACAATCGTCACTTCGCGCGTCACCTCGCGTAGCCGCTTTCGCGCACGAGATTCTCCCGCTCGCTGTAGTTCTGTCCGCTCGACCTAGCTCTGAACGCTCTACCTGCGGAAAAGCCAAGTCCTGCTAGACAAAACGACGATTATGACTGTGGAGGCGTGAGTGACGAAGAATCTGACCCAGCTCGAAATCCTCACCGAACTCGAGCCGGTGGCCGAACAGAACCTGAACCGCCACCTGACGATGGCGAAGGACTGGCGCCCGCACGACTTCGTCCCGTGGGACGAGGGCCGCAACTTCGCGGCGATGGGCGGGGTGGATTGGGCCCCGGAGCAGTCGGCGCTGAACGAGGTCGCCAAGGCCGCGATGATCACCAACCTGCTCACCGAGGACAACCTGCCCTCCTACCACCGGGAGATCTCCGAGAACTTCTCCTCCGACGGCGCCTGGGGCACCTGGGTGGGTCGCTGGACGGCCGAGGAGAACCGGCACGGCATCGTGATGCGCGACTATCTGATGGTCACCCGCGGTGTGGACCCGGTCGCCCTCGAAGAGGCGCGCATGATCCACATGACCAGGGGCGCGCACTCGCCCGACTACTGGGGTGGCGTCCTGGTTAATGTCGCATATGTGACCTTCCAGGAACTGGCCACCCGGGTCAGCCACCGCAACACCGGCCGGGTCTGCAACGACCCGATCGCCGATCGCATGCTGCAGCGGATCGCGGCCGACGAGAACCTGCACATGATCTTCTACCGCAACCTGTGTAGTGCGGGCCTGGACCTGGTCCCCGATCAGGCCATGGAGATGATCACCATGATCGTGACCAATTTCGTCATGCCCGGCTACGGCATGCCGAATTTTCGCCGCAACGGCGCCATGATGGCCAAGCATGGCATCTACGACCTGCGCCAGCATCTCGAGGAAGTGGTGCAGCCGGTGCTTACGCAGTGGAACATCTTCGAGCGCAACGACTTCGGCCCCCGCGGCGAGGCCGCGAGGGAACGGCTCGGGCTGTTCCTGGAGAAGCTGGCCGGCGACGTGCTCAAGTTCGAGGAGCAGCGCGATCGCATGTTCGCGCGGGAAGCCGCACGGGGCATCGTGCAGCCGGTCTGAGTCATCGCGTCGGCGAAAGCCGGGGTTCCAGCAATGGGTCCCGGCTTTTCACCGCTCGGAGGGTTCAGTATTCGGCGCGCAGGTGGGTGACGTCGGCCGCGGAGATCGCCTGGTCACCGATCAGCAAGCGTCCGGCGGCATCGATGTCGATGGCTGTGCCGGTCAGCGTCCGGCCACCCGGCAGCTCGGCCCGCACCGGCGCACCGATCGTCGAGCACCGCTTGCGGTAGGCGACGATCAGATCGGTCGTCACCCAGTGCGCGTCGCGCCAGGCGGTGAAGCGGCGGGCGAATTCGGTCAGCAGCGACAGCACCAGCTCAGTTCGGTCGGTAACCGCGGCGCCTGCCAGTGTCAGCGAAGTGGCATGCGGCACCGGCAGTTCCGCTTCGCCGAGGCTCACGTTCAGGCCGACCCCGATCACGATGGTGGGCCCGCCGCCCGCGGCGACCTCGGCCAGGATGCCCGCGACTTTGCGGCCATCGATCAGCACGTCGTTGGGCCACTTGAGATTCGCATCCACACCCGCGCCGGCGCGCAGTGCGTCCACCACCGCGACGCCGGTGAGTAGTGGCAGCCACCCGAGCGTCGCCGGATCGATGCCGGGCAATCGGACCAGCAACGACATCGAGAGCTGCGCCCGCGGCGGGCTCACCCAGGTTCGGGAATGCCTGCCGCGTCCGTGCTCCTGTGCTTCCGCCAGCAACACGCTGCGATCGGCGTCCGGTGCACCGGCCCGCGCGATCAGATCCGCGTTGGTGGACCCGGTCGATTCCACCACATCGATGCGGGAGAAGAACGACAGGTGGGGTGACTCGATGAGACTGCGCCGCAACTGCTCTGCATCCAACGGTGGCCTCTGCACACCGGGCAGGTTACTCGGTGCCCGTCGACCTACCGTGGTAGGTCGACGCGCGCCGTAGCTCGAACCGAGCGATCGCTAGCCGACGAGGTCGAACTCGCGTACCGGTGCCCATATGACGCCGTTGTCCGCGCCATCGGAATCACCCTCGCCTACCTCGGCCCAGAATTCCGGATCGACGACGACAGTCTGCTCGGTGTGCCGCCTGGTCGACGCCGCGGTGGCATATTCGGCGACGGTTCTACCCCATTCCCACATTGCCTTGCTCCTCCCCTGAGCTGAAAAGCGGCCGCCTTCACGTTATCTGGGGGCTATCCGAGGCACCAATGATTTTCTCGCGCAGAGCCCGTGCGGACCGTTGCGATCATTGCGGTAATCGACCAGGAACTTTCTGTGCGATGTCACAGCACAACGTGATCTAGCTGCGGTTTTCTACTCGTCGGTAGCGGGTCTCGGTTCGTATAAGGCACTGGCACTCGTTACACTCCGGAGCCATGACGAGTGTCCAGCAGCAGCCCGTGCCGGATTCGGCGGGCGCCCCCGATATCCACACCACCGCCGGGAAGCTGGCTGACCTGCGGAATCGGCTGGAAGAAGCACAGCACCCGATGGGTGAGGCCGCGGTCGACAAGGTGCACGCGAAGGGCAAGATGACCGCCCGCGAGCGCATCCTCGCACTGCTGGACGAGGGCTCTTTCGTGGAGCTCGACGCACTGGCCCGCCATCGCAGCGTCAACTTCGGTCTGGAGAACAACCGCCCGCTCGGTGACGGCGTCGTCACCGGCTACGGCACCATCGACGGCCGCGACATCTGCATCTTCAGCCAGGACGTCACCGTGTTCGGCGGCAGCCTCGGCGAGGTCTACGGCGAAAAGATCGTTAAGGTCATGGACCTGGCGCTCAAGACCGGCCGCCCGCTGGTCGGCATCAACGAGGGCGCGGGCGCGCGCATCCAGGAGGGCGTCGTCTCCCTCGGCCTCTACGGCGAGATCTTCCACCGCAACATCCAGGCCTCCGGCGTGATCCCGCAGATCTCGCTGATCATGGGCCCGGCCGCCGGTGGCCACGTGTACTCCCCCGCGCTCACCGACTTCGTGGTGATGGTCGACGGCACCAGCCAGATGTTCGTCACCGGTCCGGACGTCATCAAGACGGTCACCGGCGAGGACGTCACCATGGAGGACCTCGGCGGCGCGCATACGCACATGACGAAATCCGGTGTGGCGCACTACGTTGCCTCCGGCGAGCAGGACGCCCTCGACTATGTCAAGGAACTGCTCTCCTACCTGCCGAGCAACAACCGCGCCGAGGCGCCGCGCCTGGCGCCCACCGACCCGATCGACGGCGCCATCGAGGACTCGCTCACCGACGAGGACCTCGAGCTGGACACCATCATCCCGGACTCGCCGAACCAGCCCTACGACATGCACGAGGTGATCCGTCGGCTGCTCGATGACGACGAGTTCCTCGAGGTGCAGGCCGAGCGCGCGATGAACATCATCTGCGGCTTCGGCCGCGTCGACGGCCGCAGCGTCGGCATCGTCGCCAACCAGCCCACGCAGTTCGCGGGCTGCCTGGACATCGACGCCTCGGAGAAGGCCGCGCGCTTCGTGCGCACCTGCGACGCCTTCAACATCCCGATCATCACCCTGGTGGACGTGCCCGGCTTCCTGCCAGGCACCGGCCAGGAATACAACGGCATCATCCGGCGCGGTGCGAAGCTGCTCTACGCCTACGGTGAGGCCACTGTGGGCAAGATCACCATCATCACTCGCAAGGCCTACGGCGGCGCCTACGACGTCATGGGTTCCAAGCATATGGGCGCCGATGTGAACCTGGCCTGGCCGACCGCCCAGATCGCCGTGATGGGCGCCTCCGGCGCCGTCGGCTTCGTCTACCGCAAGCAGCTGCAAGAGGCCGCGAAGAGCGGCAATGACGTCGACGCACTGCGGCTCGAGCTGCAGAACGAATACGAGGACACCTTGGTGAACCCCTACATCGCCGCCGAGCGCGGCTACGTGGACGCGGTCATCCCACCCTCGCACACGCGCGGTCAGATCGTTTCGGCGCTGCGGCTGTTGGAGCGCAAGATGGTGACCCTGCCGCCGAAGAAACACGGCAACATCCCGCTGTGATGGAGCGATAAACCTTGGTGATCCGAGCACACTGGTTGTCATGACGCAACGAGTGGAGCATGAGAATCCAGCGGGATCATCGCTTCATCCGTTAGACATCGAGTTTGGGACACGCCCGATCGAGATAGAGAAAGGATCTGGCACTGTGACGACCGTGGCAGAAGACGATGTGTTGACCGCCGTCGAAATGGATCTGGCAGTCGACCCGATCACGGACGAGGTCGAGGTGGCCGTAGATATGGTCGTCGCGGCTGCTGCCAAGGCGGGCGAACAGCCGTTCATCCGAGTCATCAAGGGCTCGCCGAGCGACGAGGATGTCGCGGCGCTGGTGTGTGTGCTGACGGCAGCCGCGAACAGCGGCGCCGCCTCCGGTCCGACCGGTCCGGTCGACACCTGGGGCCGTCCGACCCTGATGCACCGCGGCACCTCGCCGTTCTCGCCATACGCCTTTCCCCAGCTGTCGCACCTGCGCGACTGACAACCGCTGGTGACTCGTCTGGTTCTCGCGTCGGCGTCGCCCGCCCGCCGCGAGGTGCTCCGTTCGGCGGGTATCGACCCCGTCGTGCGGGTGTCGGATGTGGACGAGGACGCCGTCGCCGCGGCGCTGCCGGACGGCACGCTGCCGCAGGTTGTGGTGGTCGAACTGGCCAGGGCCAAGGCCCGGTCGGTGGCCGCCGAGCTACCTGAGCTAGCCGCCGATTGTGTTGTGGTGGGCTGTGATTCGATGCTATTGGTCGACGGCGAGCTACAGGGCAAGCCGCATACGCCCGACGTCGCGAGGGCCCGCTGGGCCGCGATGGGCGGGCGCAGTGCGGATCTGATCACCGGACATTGCGTGCTGCGGATGCGGGACGGGGCGGTCACCGCCGAGGCGGTCGACTGCAGTTCCACCACAGTGCATTTCGCCAAACCCGAGCCCGAAGAACTGGACGCCTACATCGCCACCGGCGAGCCACTGCAGGTCGCGGGCGCGTTCACGCTCGACGGTATGGGTGGCTGGTTCGTCGATCGCATCGAGGGCGATCCGTCCAGCGTGATCGGGATCGGCCTACCACTGCTGCGCCGACTGCTTGGCGACGTTGGGATCGGCGTTGCGCAGTTGTGGGGCCACTCGACCGGCTGACGGCGCGATCCTCGGCTCTTCGGCGCCCACCGGCACCACCGCCGCATCCCGGCTGCTGTCGGGTTCCCGTCGCATCTCCTGCTCGCGCCGCGCCGCCATGAGCTCCAGGCGGACCACACAGAGTTCCGGCTCGACGAAAGGGTGCAGTCGGACACGCACCTGGCCGCGCGAACCGGCACGGTCGAGCACCTCTTTGATCAGCCCGAGATGAACGCCGCATACCACTTCGGAGTGGGTGCGCGCGAGTTCGCGCAGCGGGCAGGCCGTCAAGCGAATCAGTGCCTGCTCATCGGTTTCGGCCGGATCACGCTCGGGCGCGAAGCCGAGCTCCGAGAGCAGCGTCATCGCGATGTCCTCGGCGTCCTCCAGCGTTTCGATCTCCTGGTCGCCTACGTCGAGCCTGGCGCCCCAGGAGCGACCCGCGGCGATGGCCGCCTCCGAGCGTCGTCTCGGATCGGGGCCGAGCTGCTCGGCGAGCACCTGCGCGAGCTCCTGGTAGCCGACCGATCGCTGCACCGCGCTGTATCCGATGCGTGGGCGTCCACGACCGCGCGGCGGCTGCTGGAATTGGCGCACCAGAGATTCCTTGGTGAGTACATCCAGATGGAACCGCACCGTGGTGACGTGCTGTCCGGTGATTCTGGCCAGTTCCTGGGCGTCGAGAGGCTCGCTGGCGCCACGTAGGATCGCGAGCAGTCGCCGCCGCGGCCAAGAATCGGACATAGCTCACCCCTCCTCCTGGGAGACTTTATCGGATGTGGGTGCGATTTATTCGCCCATTCAGCCGATTCGTGATCTGAAACGAGAGTCACTATTGCCGCACACATACCATCGCTGTGAGACCCGAACCGCTGTAACCACCGTCTACCACGCGTGAAGGAACCCACACCGTGCCCGTCGCTCCGGACCCTCATCCCTCGTTCGGTTCCTTCGCACATCCTCACCGACTAGTAACCACAGAGTGGCTGTCGGCAAACATAGGCACGCCGGGACTCAAGGTCGTCGAGTCCAACGAGGACATACTGCTCTATGACATCGGACACGTTCCCGGCGCCACCAAGATCGACTGGCGCGGCGACCTGAACGATCCGTTCACGCGTGACTATATCGACGGCGCCCGTTTTACCGAGCTTATGCGCGCCAAGGGAATCGAGCGCGACGACACGGTGGTGATCTATGGAGACCGGGGCAATGCGCAGGCCGCGCACACGCTGTGGCTGTTCACGCTCTTCGGGCACGAGGACGTGCGGCTGTTGGACGGCGGCCGCGACACGTGGATCTCCGAGAAGCGCGACACGACCTTCAACCTGCCGTATCTCACCGGAAGCCAGTACCCGACCGTGCGCCGCGACGACAGCACCGCACGCGCGTTCCGAGAGGACGTACTCGGTCGCCTCGGCAGGCCGCTGATCGACGTGCGCTCGCCCGAGGAGTACTCCGGCGAGCTGATCCAGCCGCCGATCAATCCCGAGGACGCCGCGCTGCGCGGCGGGCACATCCCCACCGCTGTGAACATCCCGTGGACCGATGCCTTCAATACCGACGGCCGATTCCGGTCCCGTGCCGAACTCGACGAGGTCTACGGCGCCCAGGGCACGGAGGACGACCTGGTGGTTTACAGCAGGGTCGGGGAACGCTCCAGCCACACCTGGTTCGCGCTGACCTTCCTGCTCGGCTTCGGCACGGTGCGCAACTACGACGGTTCCTGGACCGAATGGGGCAACTCGGTGCGCATGCCGATTGCCAAGGGCACTGAACCCGGCGAGGCGGCTGCGGGTTCCGCGCGCCGGACCCGTAGCAGGTAGAAGTCATAGCCATACATCACACGCCGTGTTCTGGTGTGATCCGCGACCTACTGTTCAGTAGGGCTATCCGAGTTCGGCGCCTGTTGGCAGACTGCCTACACTCGCCCGAGACGTAAGCTTGTCGACCACGGGGCGACCAAAAAGATTGCACACAGGAGGCTCAGTGCCCAGTCATGCCAGCGCGCGGATAACGAAGGTACTCGTAGCTAACCGCGGCGAGATCGCCGTGCGCGTGATCCGGGCGGCCAAGGATGCCGGAATCGGCAGCGTCGCGGTGTACGCGGAGCCGGACGCCGATGCCCCATTCGTGAAGCTCGCCGACGAGGCGTTCGCCCTCGGCGGCCAGACCTCCGCCGAGTCGTACCTCGTGTTCGACAAAATTCTCGACGCCGCCGCCAAATCCGGTGCGGACGCCATCCACCCCGGCTACGGATTCCTCTCCGAGAACGCCAATTTCGCCCAGGCCGTCATCGACGCCGGGCTGATCTGGATCGGCCCGTCGCCGCAATCCATCCGCGACCTCGGCGACAAGGTCACCGCCCGGCACATCGCCGAGCGCGCGAAGGCGCCGATGGCCGCGGGCACCAAGGACCCGGTCAAAAACGCCGAAGAGATCGTCGAGTTCGCCAAGACGTACGGCGTGCCGGTCGCCATCAAGGCCGCCTTCGGTGGCGGTGGCCGCGGGATGAAGGTCGCGTACTCCATCGAAGAGATCCCCGAGCTGTTCGCGTCGGCCACCCGCGAGGCGGTCGCCGCGTTCGGTCGCGGCGAGTGCTTCGTCGAGCAGTACCTGGACAAGGCCCGCCACGTCGAGGCTCAGGTCATCGCCGACCAGCACGGCAACGTCGTCGTCGCCGGTACCCGTGACTGCTCGCTGCAGCGTCGCTTCCAGAAGCTGGTCGAGGAGGCCCCTGCGCCGTTCCTCACCGACGATCAGCGCGCGCGCATCCACGCGTCCGCCAAGGCCATCTGCAAGGAAGCCGGCTACTACGGCGCGGGCACGGTGGAGTACCTGATACAGGGCGACACCGTGTCGTTCCTCGAGGTGAACACCCGCCTGCAGGTCGAGCACCCGGTCACCGAGGAGACCGCGGGCATCGACCTGGTGCGTCAGCAGTTCCGCATCGCCAATGGCGAGGAGCTCGAGATCAAGGAGGATCCCACCCCGCGTGGCCACTCCTTCGAGTTCCGCATCAACGGTGAGGATGCGGGTCGTGGCTTCCTGCCCGCGCCCGGTCCGGTCTCGGTGTACAAGGAGCCGAGCGGCCCCGGTGTGCGTGTGGATTCCGGCGTGGTCGAAGGCACCGTGATCGGCGGACAGTTCGACTCGATGCTGGCCAAGCTGATCGTCACCGGCGAGAACCGCACCCAGGCGCTGGAGCGCGCCCGTCGCGCACTGGCCGAGTTCCACGTCGACGGTCTGGCCACTGTCATCCCGTTCCACCGCGCAATCGTCGAGGATCCGGCGTTCATCGGTGACGGCGAGAAGTTCGACGTCTACACCAAGTGGATCGAAACCGAGTGGGTCAACACGGTCGAGCCGTTCACCCCGGGTGGCGCGGCCGCCGACGAGGACGAGGAACTGCCCCGGCAGAAGGTCGTCGTCGAGGTCGGTGGGCGTCGCGTCGAGGTGTCGCTGCCCGGTCAGTTCAGCCTCGGTGGCGGTGCGGCGGGCGCCGCGAGCAATGGCGCCGGTGTGATCCGCAAGAAGCCCAAGCCGCGCAAGCGAGCCGGCGCCGGCGCCGGTACGGCCTCCGGTGACGCGGTTACCGCGCCTATGCAGGGCACCGTCGTCAAGGTCGCCGTCGAAGAGGGCCAGTCCGTCGAGGCGGGCGACCTGATCGTGGTGCTCGAGGCCATGAAGATGGAGAACCCAGTCAACGCGCACAAGGCGGGCGTGGTCACCGGTCTTTCGGTCGAGGCGGGCGCCGCGATCACCCAGGGCACGGTTCTCGCCGAGATCAAGTAAACGGCTGCGCACAGGTAATGCTGTGCCCCGTTAACTGCGCATGAGCACCCCGCCGGAGCGGGCGTTGGACACGTACGTCCGCGCCCGCTCTGTCGTATCGTGGATCGGGTGACCAGTTCGCCCGTTGCACCCACCGTCGCGGAGGTCATCCGCGGCCGCCGTGAGTCGTCGAGCCGCACCGATGGATATAGCCTCGCCCTGGTCATCGAGGGCGGCGGCAGTCGCGGCGTCTACTCCAGCGGCATGGTGCAGGCCCTCGAGGAACTCGGCCTCGCCTCGATCTTCGACGCCGTCTACGGCACCTCGGCGGGCGCGATCAACGGCGCCTGGCTGCTGTGCGGCCGCGCGGGCTCCGGCATGCGCTCCTGGACCGATCCGACCATCATGCGTCGGGCTGTCGATCCGGCTCGGCTGCTGCGCGGACGTCCCGCCTTCGACCTGAACTACCTCGTGTACCACGTGTACGACGGCATCGAGCCGATGGACTTCCCGGCAATCCTGGCCAACCCCACCACTTTTCACCCCATCGGCACCGATATCCGCACCGGCCGCTCCGTCGACCTGAACCGCCACATCGTCGACAAACCCACCCTGATGACGGCACTGCGCGCCTCCGCGGGCCTGCCCATCCTGGCCGGACCTCCCGTCCCGCTCGGTGACTCCCACTACCTCGACGGCGGCCTCTCCGAAACCGTCCCCATTCGCACCGCGGTACGCGCGGGCGCCACACACGCCCTCGTCCTGCGCACCCGCCGCACCGACGAACAGCGCCCACCCGCCTCCCGCCTGCACCAGGTCGTCGGCGGCGGCTACCTACGCGTCCGCGCCCCCGGCGCCTACCGCGCCTGGCTGGAACGCCCGCACCAACAATCCAAAGAAGACCGCTTCCTCGCCGACCTAGGCACCACAGTCCTCCAAATCCACCCCCCAATCGGCTCCCCCGACATCGACAGCGCCGCCCGCGACACCGCCCTCTTGGCCCAAGCCCTCGACATCGGCCGCCGAGCGGTCCACACCAACCTGTCAGCCGCCCTCACCGTCGGCAGCGAAACCGCCTGACACGGCGCTGCTTTGCCACATGTCCGCCCGGGTGCGTCGCTAGCCGACGCCTGGCGCGGTCTCAGTATGAACGGGACATCGGTCCTGCCCTGCGACGTGCCGGAGAGGTCAAACGTGCTGACGAATCAGCCTTGACGCGGCCGGAAGCACGGGTCGGCGTCGGAGAGCGGGCGACACGAGGTCACCCCGCAGATCACGACGGCCCGGCAACGAGACATCGCGGCGGCAAGCCATAGGCATCATGCAGCTCACGTCGTCAGCGCAGTGGTCGGCCGGTGGCGCCGTGATGCGAAATCTCGCAGGCTCAGGCTAATTCAATCGCATTGTTACGCCCTGGGAGAGCGGGAAGTCGTGTAGTTCGAGGTGGCTCGGGGTGGCGTCGGCGGGGACGTCGAAGACCAGTTGGGTTGTTGCGGACTGGCCGGGGCGCAGGTCGAAGGAGTAGTCGTGGCGCTGCTGGGTGGTCTGCCACATGGTCGCGGCGGGGTCGTGGTTGATCTGGCGGCCCTGGGTGTCGACGAGGCGCTGGCCGAACGGGAGAAAGCGCTTCGGCTGGTCGGAGATGTTGTGTATCTCGACGGTGACGATCACGAACGAGCCGCGGGCAGACTGGAATCCGACGCGGGAAACCCCGAAATCGGTATTGGTCACTACGAATTCGAACTTTCCGTCACGCGCCGGGGTCTGCGCAGGCGCAGGCGCATCGGGTTCCGGCGGCGGCGCGGGGTGCTCCTGGGCCATCGCGCTCGGCCGTGGCGCAGCTGATCCACCGCCCGAGTCGCCCACTCGACTGCCCGAGGCCAGCAGGGCGACGCAACCCGCGGCAAGCACGAACGGCGTCAGGAACATCACGACGAGGGCACCGATCACCTTGGTGAGCACGCCAACCGAACGTCGGCGGCCGCGATGAAGGGGCCTCGCGGGCGCCGGTGGAGCGATCCATGGACGTCCCCGCGATACCGACCAGCGCAGCGGCGCCACCGACGCACTACGCGGCCGCTTCGGATTCGATTGGTAAGCAAGCCGTTTCGCCGGAGCCAACGGCGAACCGGGCCGCTGGCCCACCAAACCCGGCGTAAACCGCGAATTCGGCTGCGGGCCGGCACCTCTGACCGCCGCCTGCGGCAACAACGGCGGAGCGAGTCGCGTCACAACCAGAGTCGGCGTCGGCCCCGGCTCGGACATCACCTTCGTCGGGACATAGGGTTTCGGCGCCTGCGCTGACGCTGAACCGGCGGAGATCGACCTCGGCGACGGATCCGATTCAGACATCATCTTGGTCGGTGAAGTAGCTTGCCGCGGCGGGGACCCCAGCGGAGTCGATGAGGGTTCGTCCGGCGCGCCCGACGTTGGTCGTGCCCCAGTGCCCGCCTTGGCCGGAACACTGGATTGCGGCGATTGGGACGCCAGCGGCGTCGATGACTCTTGCCCGGTCACAACCAAAGTGGGCGTCGGACCTGGCTCCGGCATGACCTTCGTCGGAGGTTTCGGAGTCCCTTGCAGCGGCGGCGCGGGCGGGCGCGGTGGATGCCCCAAGCCCACGGCTGCCCGTGCTGCGGCGGCGAATTCGTAGGCGCTCGGGTAGCGCCGGGACTGGTCCTTCGCCATGCCGCAGGCGATGACAGCGTCCAATTCCGCTGGTACCGCCGGGTTCACCGAGGCCGCGCATGGCGGCGAGGCAATCAAGTGGTCATGCATCTGGCGGGGTGGGTCGGTGTCGCCGTAGGGGCGGCGGCCGGTGAGGCATTCGTAGAGGACGCAGGCCAGCGAGTAGATGTCGGAGCGGGCGTCGACCGTGCCGTTGAACCGTTCCGGCGCCATATACGGCCAGCTACCGATCGCCATGCCGGTTGCGGTGACGGCGGTCTGGCCGATGCCCTTGGCGATCCCGAAGTCGATCAAATACGCATGCCCGCCACTGCCGACCAGGATGTTGGACGGCTTGACGTCGCGATGAATCAGCCCGGCCCGATGCGCGGCATCCAGTCCCGAGGCCACCTGCCCGACGAAATCGACGGCCGCCGCCGGCGTCAATCTGCCGCCCCGACTCAGCATTTCGGCCAAGTCGATGCCGTCGATGTAGTCCATGGCGATGAACAGTTTCCCCCGCTGCTCACCGAAGCCGTGGATGCGCACGATATGCGGATTCCGCAGGGCCGATCCCAGCCTGGCCTCCCGCTCGAACCGCCGCCGATACTCCCCATCCGCGGCGAGGTTCTCCGACAACACCTTCAGCGCGACCGTGCGCCCACTACCGGTGTCGCGCGCGAGCCACACCTCACCCATCCCGCCCCGACCGAGCAACCGGTCGAGCCGGTACTTCCCGTACTGTTCCCCCATCACTGACCTCCCGGTGGCCGCGCCGTTGCGGGTGGGGCGACAACCCGGTGACCCCGAATTGCCCGAACCTGCTCCGACCCTAACCCCGCCGACCACACCCGAACAGTGTGACGTCCCCTACGTAGTACTACCTCCCCGTCTCCGAAAATCCGGCCGCCCCCGAGCCAGTTTCATCCAATGCTGGCCAACTGACGTATCGGAGACAACCCGCCAATCCTCTTGCCCCGACCGAGCATCGCCGTCGCCCGGTCCACGCACCCACTCGACGAGCGATACCTGTCGACGGCCCGTGGTGGATCGACCATCAGATGCGCGCGCAACTGCTGTGCGGAATCGATGTCCCCGAAAGGTCGATGCCCGGTGAGGCATTCGTACAGCACGCAGGCCAGCGAATACTGGTCGGCGCGGCCGTCGGCCGTGCCGCTGAATCGCTCCGGCGCCATGTAGGCGAGGGTGCCGACAACATTGGTCCGGAATTCGATGTCCACGCCGCCACCAGCTGACCGAAATCGTCGCCCGCGCCGTACCGCGAGACGACCGAATAGTGATCGACAACTGCCGCTAGCCTTGCTGGTATGAGTGACGTGCCTGAGATCCGCATCGGCACTGCGGAGCGCGAGCAAGCGATGCAACGGTTGTCCGATCATTTTGCTGCCGGGCGGCTCAGCGTCGCCGAGTTCGACGAGCGCAGCGCTGTCGTCGCGGCCGCAATGACCCGCGGCGATCTGGACAAGGTGTTCATCGATCTGCCCGAGCCGGTCGTGGTTGCCGCCGCCGTGCCCGCCAAACGCGAGAGCGGGTTCCTGGCCGAGTGGCCGGAGCGGGTGATGGCGGTGATCCCGATCGTCGCTGTCATCCTGTTCTTCACCACCGGCAGTTGGCTGTGGTTCCTGGCCATTCCGCTGATGGGCGCGCTGCTGTTCGGTAATCGTCACGAGCGACACCGGGACCGCCACCGGGACCATCGCAGGGAGACCAAGGACTGATGGAACCGGTCGAAATCAACGCGGGCACCTGGTACCTGCGCGCCCTACGCGCCGACGACCGCCCCGCCCTGGCCGAAGGCGGCATCACCGACCCGCCTACGTCACCCAACGCACCACCCAGTGGGACAACGAAACCCACTACTCCTGGGCAGTCTGCGAACCGACCACCGCCGAACTGGTCGCCGAAATCGGCGTAACCCCCACCCCCAACGACACCGCCGACGTAACCGGCTGGGCCCGATCGGTTCACGCGCTGTACCAGACCATTTGGGTGGTGAAGACGAGATGACATGGGTGCGAAGCCGAGGGCGGGCCGCGCGAATTCCCGGCAGTCCGCGCCGGATCAGCCCAAGCCGATCCAGCGATCCGGACATTCGTAACGACGTCACTCCAGGCTGGTCAGCACCCGATCCAAAGCGTCGACCGCCGAATCCAACTCGGCATCGGTGACGGTGAGCGGCGGCCGGAAGCGGATGCCCTGCTCGCCGGTGCCGAGGATGAGCATGTGCTCGCGTTCGCGTAGCGCGGTCAGCACCTCGTCCCGTAATCGCGTCGAGGACACCGTGACCGCGCACATGAGGCCGCGTCCACGTGGTTCGGTGATGCTCGGATGCGCCGCCGCGAGTCCTTCGAGACCCCGAAGCAGATGCTCGCCGAGCGGCCGGGACCGCGCGATCAACTCGTCATCCTCGAGCACCTCGAGGATGCGCCGGGAGCGCACCATGTCGGTGAGGTTGCCGCCCCAGGTGGAATTGAGCCGGGAGCTGACGATGAACACATTGTCGGGCACTTCGTCGATGCGCCCGCCCGCCATCACGCCGCACACCTGGGTCTTCTTCCCGAACGCGACCACATCCGGCTCGAGGCCGAGTTGCTGGTAGGCCCAAGTGGTTCCGGTCATGCCGACACCGGTCTGCACCTCGTCGAGCACGAACAGTGCGTCGTTTTCGTGACACAGCGCCTGCATGGCCTGGAGGAATTCCGGGCGCAGATGCCGGTCGCCGCCCTCGCCCTGAATCGGCTCGGCGATGAAACATGCGATGTCGTGCGGGTTTTCGGCAAAGGCCCGACGTGCCTGTGCCAGCGCGTGCGCTTCGGCCGCGGCGATGTCGACGCCGTCGGCAAGGAAGGGCGCGTCGATGCGCGGCCAGTCGAACTTCGGGAACCGGGCGACCTTCACCGGATCGGTATTGGTGAGCGACATGGTGTAGCCGGTGCGACCGTGGAACGCTCCGGTCAGGTGCAGCACCTTGGTGCCGAGTTCCGGTGCGCGCCCGTGGGATTCGTTGTGCCTGCTCTTCCAGTCGAACGCGGCCTTGAGCGCGTTCTCCACCGCGAGCCCGCCACCGTCGATGAAGAACAGGTGCGGTAGCCGCGGGTCGCCGAGCACGCGCGCGAAAGTCGCTACGAACCGGGCCATTTCGACGGTGTAGATGTCGGAGTTGCTCGGTTTGTTGAGTGCGGCGGCGGCGAGTTCGGCGCGGAAGACCTCGTCGTCGGCTAGCACGGGATGGTTCATGCCCAGCGCGTTCGACGCGAAGAAGCCGAACATATCCAGGTAGGAGCTGCCGTCTCGTTCGTCGACGATCCGGCAGCCACGCGAATTACGGAGGTCGAGCACCAAGTCGAAGCCGTCGGCCAGGATGTGCGCCGACAGGATCTCGTGCACCCGGGTTGCGGGAGTGACCGGTGCCATGTCAACGTCCGTGCGGGTGTAGTCCAGTTCGAGGGTCACACCGGTCAGCGTACGGAAATATTTACGGAATCTCTACAACTTGTCGGATTAATTACGGCCAAATCGTTATCTGTCGTAGAATGTCTGCAGGATGATGGTGCTTCGAGTCCTGACGTTGGCGGTCGCCCTGATCTCCTGCAGCAGCTGCTCGAGGTGCCGCGGCGAAGCCACCCGCACCAGCAACACGTAGCTCTCGTCGCCCGCTACCGAGTGGCATGCCTCGATTCCCGGGATATGTTGCAGCACGGCGGGCGCGTCATCGGGTTGCGACGGGTCGAGAGGAGTGATCGCGACGAATGCCGACAACAGTTGGCCGAGTGCCTCGGGGTCGACGTGTGCCGTGTAGCCCCGGATCACCCCGCGCGCCTCTAATCGGCGCACCCGCGATTGCACTGCGGAGACCGATAGGCTCGCCTTCTCCGCCAGGTTCGACAGGGTCGCACGACCGTCGGCCATCAGTTCACGAATCAGCAGGCGATCGATGTCGTCGAGTGCGGGTCTTGCCGGTGTATCCGCCATCAGCGAAGGCTAACCCAGCTAGCGCGACTCGTGGCGGAAACCTGGACTCGTTCACTCCCCGTAACAGCACAGCGTTGTGCGACGGCCCAAAGCTATAGCGGAGCAACCGATGACACACACCCTTGACCAGCACCTCACCAACGACCTGTCCACGCGTGCGGCGCAACTGCTGCGCGGGCTCGGCACCGAGCCGCCCGCGGCAGGCGCGTTGCCCGCGCGCACACCTATTACCGGTGGTCAGCTCGTGACATTGCGCGCCGACTCCCTCGACGCGGTTGATGCCGCGATAGGCAGGGCCGCCGAGGCATTCCGTAGCTGGCGCACCATGCCCGCACCCGTCCGGGCCGCGGTGGTGCGACGATTGGCCGAATTGCTCACTGTGCACAAGTCCGAACTCGGCGAACTGGTCACTCTGGAGGCGGGGAAGATCGGCGCCGAGGCCGTGGGCGAGGTGCAGGAGATGATCGACATCTGCGAGTTCGCGATCGGGTTGTCTCGGCAGCTGTATGGCATGACCATGCCGTCGGAGCGGCCCGGGCATCGCCTGATGGAGACCTGGCATCCGCTGGGCGTGGTCGGCGTGATCTCGGCGTTCAACTTCCCGGTCGCGGTGTGGGCGTGGAATACCGCTGTCGCGCTGGTCTGCGGGGACACGGTGGTGTGGAAGCCGTCGGAGACGACGCCGCTGACCGCATTGGCCTGCCACACCCTCCTGCGTCGCGCGGCCGCCGATGTGGGCGCGGATCCCGAAGTGCACCAACTGATTCAGGGCGACGCCGAGGTCGGTTCCCGGCTGGTGGACGACGAGCGGGTAGCGCTGGTGAGCGCCACCGGCTCGGTGCGGATGGGCCGGACCGTCGCGCCGCGCGTGGCCGCCAGGTTCGGCCGCTGCCTGCTGGAGCTCGGCGGCAACAACGGTGCGATCGTCACCCCGTCGGCCGATCTGGAGTTGGCCGCTCGCGGCATCGTGTTCGCGGCGGCGGGCACGGCCGGGCAGCGCTGCACGACGCTACGGCGACTGATCGCGCACACCGATATCGTCGACCCACTGCTCGAACGGATCGCTGGCGCGTATGAGCAACTGCGCGTTGGCAATCCGCTCGATGAGGGCGTCCTCGTCGGCCCACTGATCGACGGCCGCGCCTACCAGGGCATGCGCGCCGCACTGGAGCAAGCGCTCGCCGATGGCGGCGAGTTGATCTGCGGCGGTGAACGAGTCGACGGCTTCGGCGACGACGCGTACTACGTGCGCCCCGCGATCGTCCGAATGCCCGCACAGACCGAGGTGGTACGGGAGGAGACCTTCGCGCCGATCCTCTACGTGCTCACCTACGACGACTTCGATACCGCAATCGCCCTGCACAATGCGGTGCCACAAGGACTTTCGTCGGCAGTGTTCACCTCCGATCAACGCGAAGCCGAACGCTTCCTCGCCGCCGACGGCTCCGACTGCGGCATCGCCAATGTCAATATCGGCACCTCGGGCGCCGAAATCGGCGGCGCGTTCGGCGGTGAGAAGCAAACCGGCGGCGGCCGCGAATCCGGCTCGGACTCCTGGAAGGCCTACATGCGACGAGCCACCAACACCATCAACTACTCCGACCAACTCCCCCTCGCCCAAGGCATCCAATTCGGCTGAGCCACTTACCGATTCAGCCTTTCGCTAGCCCGTCCGCCGAGCTCCGCAGACCGACGTGTACCATTAGTTGTACCGACGCGGGGTGGAGCAGCTCGGTAGCTCGCTGGGCTCATAACCCAGAGGTCGCAGGTTCAAATCCTGTCCCCGCTACTACGGGAGACGGCCCGGAACCATAGTTCCGGGCCGCGTTGACGACGTGGCCGCGACCGATCATGCCGGGGACTACGGTGCGCATGCCGTTGATGAGGCCCCAGACATTGATGTCCATGGTGGCAGGGCCGACGGCGTCGGTTCGTCGAGGAGAGCACTGTCACGCCGTGAAGTGCAACGTCCATTCGCCGCGGTAGTGCAGCCGGGTGACGCTGCCCGGCGGAATGTCGATCCGCCAGAACGATTTCGGCGGCGCGTCCAGCGCGACGAGCAGCGCCGCTCGGATCACCGCGGGATGGGTGATCGCGATGGTGGACATGCCCTCGGAGGCGATCTCGGCCATCCAGTACCTGGTCCGTTCGACCACGTCCACCACGGACTCGCCACCGTGACCGCGGAATTGCGGGTCGGTCAGCCAGGCGTATAGCTCGTCCTGCGGCACCGACATCAGTTCGCCGCCGCGCCACGCCCCTGCGTCGAGGTCGCGTAGGCGGGTGTCCTCGTCGCCGGGCAGCCCCATCAGGGCGGCGGTTTCCACAGCCCGGCGTTCGGGGCCGGTGAGGACTCGGGCGGCGGTCAGCAGCCCACACGCGGCGATAGCCCTGCGGCCCGCCTCGGTCAGCGACTCGTCGACTGGAAAACGTGCCTTTCGCATCGCCTCGGTCATGCCATGGCTGACCAGGTCGAGTCTGAGCACCTTTTGCACGGATGGAAGCGTACGGCGCGGCGATAGTAGCCGTTATTCGATTGCTCTGCCTTCGCTCGGACAGTTCGCCGGACGCGAACGCCGCCGCCGGTTTGTCTTCGCGGCCCGATGAATTGTCGGTGCCCGGGTGCAGACTGATCCCATGGCCCAGTTCTCCACCGCGACCCAGGAGTGGTTCGACGGCGCGTTTCCCGCGCCGACCGCAGCTCAGCTGGGTGCCTGGCAGGCCATCGCGGCGGGTGAGCACACGCTGGTGGTGGCGCCTACCGGTTCGGGAAAGACGCTGTCGGCGTTCCTGTGGGCCATCGATCAGCTCGCGAACCGGCCGAAACCCGCTGGCAAGCCCCCTAGACGCGGCACCTCGGTGCTCTACGTCTCGCCGCTGAAGGCGCTGGCGGTCGATGTGGAACGCAATCTTCGCGCGCCGCTGGTCGGCGTGACGCAGACCGCCAAGCGGTTGGGGCTCGATCCGCCCGAGATCACGGTCGGTGTCCGGTCGGGCGATACCAGTGCCGCGGATCGGCGGTCGATGCAGCGCACGCCGCCGGACATCCTGATCACCACGCCGGAATCACTGTTCCTCATACTCACCTCGGCGGCCAGGGAGACGCTGAGTGAGGTACGCACGGTGATCGTGGACGAGGTGCACGCCATCGCGGGCGGGAAACGCGGCGCGCATCTGGCGCTGTCACTGGCCCGGTTGGATTTGCTGACCGAACGGCCCGCCCAGCGGATCGGATTGTCGGCGACGGTGCGGCCGCCCGAGGAGGTGGGGCGATTCCTGGTCGGGAACGCACCGATCACCATTGTGTCGCCGCCCGCACCGAAGACCTTCGACCTGTCGGTGCGGGTGCCGGTGGCGGATATGACCGAACCCGGCGACTCGGATCAACCAGGCTCGATCTGGCCGCATGTGGACGAGGCAATCGTGGATCTGGTGCTCGAGCACCACTCGTCGATCGTGTTCGCGAACTCGCGACGACTGGCCGAACGGCTCACCGCGCGACTCAACGAGGCGTACGCGGCGCGGATCGGTCCGCCCGTCGACACCGAACACAAACCCCCCGCTCAGCTGGGGCCGTCAACCGAAGTGATCCACGGTGCCGGTCCGCTGCTGGCGCGGGCGCACCACGGTTCGGTGAGCAAGGAGCAACGCGCGCTCATCGAGGATGATCTCAAGAGTGGACGGCTGCGCTGCGTGGTAGCCACCAGCAGCCTCGAACTCGGAATCGATATGGGCGCGGTCGATTTGGTGGTGCAGGTGGAGGCGCCACCGTCGGTGGCGAGCGGGTTGCAGCGCATCGGGCGGTCCGGGCACCAGGTGGGAGAGATCTCGCGGGGCGTGCTGTTCCCGAAGCACCGCACCGACGTGATCCACTGCGCGGTCGCCTCGCAGCGCATGACGGCGGGGCAGATCGAGACGATCCAGATTCCGGCGCATCCCCTCGACATTCTGGCGCAGCAGATCGTGGCCGCATGCGCGCTGGAACCGATCGATGTCGATGCGTGGTTCGAAATCGTGCGCGGCACAGGAAGTTACGCGTCGCTGCCCCGCTCGGCTTATGAGTCGGTACTCGATCTGCTCGCGGGCCGTTATCCATCCGACGAGTTCGCCGAGCTGCGTCCGCGATTGGTGTGGGACCGCGATGCTGGCACGCTCACCGGACGCCCCGGCGCGCAACGTCTGGCGGTGACCTCCGGTGGCGCGATCCCGGACCGCGGCATGTTCGCGGTGTATATGGTCGGCGAAAAATCCTCGCGGGTAGGCGAACTCGACGAGGAGATGGTGTACGAGTCACGGGTCGGCGATGTGTTCGCCCTCGGCGCGACCAGCTGGCGGATCGAAGAGATCACCTTCGACCGAGTGCTGGTGACCCCGGCATTCGGTCAGCCGGGCCGACTGCCCTTCTGGCACGGCGACGGGCTCGGCCGTCCCGCCGAACTCGGTGCGGCCCTCGGCGAATTCATCCGCAAGGCCGGACAGGAATCCACCGCCGCCCTGGCGCAGCGAACGGAGACCAACGCCGATTCCACACGCAATGGGTCGCGCGGACAGTCCCGGACGCCTACGCCGACGACGATGGATTCGAGTCCAGCCCTCGACGGCGACACTGCGACCGACCTCGAACATGACGTGGAGTCCACGCCCAGGAAGCGACCGTCGCGCGGGAAGACCGGTGCTCGAGCGACTTCGGCGGCGAAGTCCGGCGTGGCCGACTCGACGAACAACGGCGCAGGTGGCTTCGCGCACATCGTGCGGGGCGCGGGTCTCGACGACAACGCCGCATCGAACCTGCTCATGCTGCTGGAGGAACAACGCACCGCCACCGGTCGATTGCCCACCGATCGCACCCTGATCGTGGAACGGTTCCGGGACGAACTCGGTGACTGGCGGCTGGTACTGCATTCGCCATACGGGCAGCCGGTGCATGCGCCGTGGGCGCTGGCGATCGGGGCGCGGCTGCGCGAGCGGTTCGGAGTCGATGCCGCACCGACATCGTCCGATGACGGCATCGTGGTGCGACTGCCCGACACCACCGACGATCCGCCCGGCGCAGAGCTTTTCGTGTTCGAGCCGGATGAGATCGACGAGATCGTCACCGAACAGGTCGGCGGGTCCGCGCTATTCGCTTCGCGCTTCCGGGAGTGCGCGGCGCGGGCGCTGCTATTGCCCCGACGTGATCCAGGCAAGCGCGCACCGCTGTGGCAGCAGCGGCAGCGCTCGGCTCAGCTGTTGGATGTGGCCCGGAAGTACCCCGACTTCCCGATCCTATTGGAGACGGTGCGCGAATGTCTGTGCGATGTCTACGATCTGCCGTCGCTGCGGGACCTGCTCAGTCGAGTTGCGCGACGCGAGTTTCGCCTCGTAGAGGTGGAGACCGCGACGCCTTCGCCATTCGCGAATGCCCTGCTGTTCGATTACATCGGGCAGTTCATGTACGACGGGGACAGCCCACTGGCCGAACGCCGGGCCGCTGCGCTGTCGCTGGATTCCAGCCTGCTCGCCGAACTACTCGGCCGGGTGGAACTGCGAGAACTGCTGGACACGGCGGTGATCGAGCAGACTGAACTGGAGCTGCAACGACTGACTCCGCAACGACGCGCCCGCGACGCCGAAGGTCTGGCCGATCTGCTGCGGCTGCTCGGTCCACTGACCGCCGACGAGGCGGCCGAACGGTGCGTCGGTGGAGCGGATCGGGAACTGTCTAACCTCGATCAAGCGAAGCGAGCGGGCGACGATGCGATAGACGACGCCTTGACCCACAACCGCACCGGTGGAGCGGAAGGCGACGCCGCCGCCGACAGCCCCGCCCGATGGTTCGCCGTGTTGGTGAAATCGCGACGCGCGCTGGAGGTTTCGTTCGCGGGCCACACCTGGTGGGTCGCCGTCGAGGACGCTTCGCGGCTGCGTGACGCACTGGGCGTACCGCTGCCGATCGGCACCCCGGCGGCCTTCATCGAACCCGTCGCAGACCCACTCGGCGATCTGGTCGGCCGCTACGCCCGCACCCACGCACCGTTCAGCACCGAGGCCGTCGCCGCCCGATTCGGCCTCGGCACCGCCGTAGCGGCCACCGCACTGCACCGCCTGGTTGCCGAAAAGCGAGTAGTAGAAGGCGAATTCACCCCGGCCGCCAGCGGCTCCGAATGGTGCGACACCGAGGTCCTGCGCCGCCTGCGACGCCGCTCCCTCGCCGCCGCCCGACATGAGGTCGAGCCGGTCGCTACCGCCGCCTTCGGCCGCTTCCTCCCGTCCTGGCAGCACGTTGGCACCGGCGATCTGCGCGGCGTCGACGGTGTCGCCACCGTCGTGGAACAGCTTGCGGGCGTACCGATCCCCGCCTCCGCCTGGGAATCGCTCATCCTGCCCGCCCGAGTCCGCGACTACTCCCCCGCCATGCTGGACGAACTCATGGCCACCGGCGAGGTCGTCTGGTCCGGCCACGGCTCCATCACCGCCAAGGACGGCTGGATCGCCCTGCACCTGACCGACCAGGCCCCCTTCACACTGGCGCCGCCCGACGACATCGAGTTGTCCGAAGTGCACATACTCTTGCTCACCGCTCTCGGCGCGTCCAATGCGCCGTGGACCTCGACCGAGTCCGCAAGTCCCCTCAGGACTCCCCATCCTCGGTCATCCGCCGGCGTCGTGCTGCTGGATGACGATGCGACGCTGGACGATTCAGCCATACAGGGCGGCTCTGCAACCGGGTCGACGATCACCCCCGACCACTCAACCGGCAGCGGCAGCTCGAAATCACGCGGAACCGTCGGCTCACCCCCCGGCGGCAACTCGACGACGAACGACGGTCCAGCGACTGGAAGCGGCGCGAGCACCACCAATGGCTCGACAGGGGGGAGTCGTTCAGCGGATACAAGCAACCAACCGCCGCTGCGACTGCCATCGGTACTGCAAGGTGGCGGCGCCTACTTCTTCCGACAGCTCTCCGATGCCACCGGGCTACTCGATGACACCCAGGTGTCCACCGCGCTGTGGGAATTGGTCTGGGCCGGTGTGGTCTCCGGCGACACATTCGCTCCAGTGCGGGCGCTGCTGTCGGGTACGGCGCGGACCACGACCGCGCACCGCACCCCGCGACGCACACCTCGTGGCCGCGCCTACCTGCCTCGCCCGAGCATGCCGACTCGTTCCGGACCACCTGCCGTGGCCGGACGGTGGTCGCTGCTTCCTGATCGGGTGTCGGACAACACCGTTCGAGCACACGCCACCGCGGACATGCTGCTGGAACGCTATGGCGTGCTCACCCGAGGCTCCGTCCAGAACGAAGGTGTGCCTGGCGGATTCGCACTGATGTATCGGGTGCTCACCGAGTTCGAGGACCGGGGGCGTTGCCGCCGAGGCTATTTCGTGGATTCGCTGGGCGGCGCGCAGTTCTCCACCACCGATGTCGTGGATCGGCTGCGCTCGTTCGATACCGACCGTTCGCGCTCCGGCGAGAGTCGACAGCGCTGGACCACCGCGCTCGCCCTGGCCGCCAGCGATCCGGCGAATCCGTACGGCGCGGCCTTACCCTGGCCTAAGGGGTCGTCCGAGAGCGCGGGTCATCGTCCCGGACGCAAGGCGGGCGCCATCGTCGTGCTGATCGACGGCGAACTGGCCCTGTACCTGGAGCGCGGCGGCAAGACGCTGCTCACCTTCACCGAGGACCCGGACGCGCGCCAGGCCGCGGCCAGCGCACTGGCCAACCTGGTACGCAACCGCCACGTCGACTCGTTGGTGATCGACAAGGTCGATGGAGAGTCCGTGCACGGCAACACCTTCGCCGGTTTTCTCACCGAAGCGGGATTCTCCGCCACCCCGCGCGGACTGCGGCTGCGGAGACAGCTGTGACCCCCCGCGCCCCGATGGACCTGCAGTCGGATCATGCCTGAAGGCGACACGGTTTTCCTGACCGCGAGCAGGCTGCGGCTGGCGCTGGCTGGAAAGACGCTGACCCGCAACGATTTCCGGGTGCCCGGCTACGCCACGGTGGACCTGCGCGGACAACGGGTCGAGAGCGTCGGCAGCTACGGCAAACACCTGTTCATCCGGACACCCGACGTCAGCGTCCACACGCACCTGAAAATGGAGGGCGAGTGGCGAACTTACTGCACCGGTGAGCGGTGGACCCGGCCGCGGGTGACCGCGCGATTGATGCTCGGCACCGACGACACCGAGGCCGTCGGCTTTTCGCTCGGCACCGTGGAAGTGCTGCGGCGCGCGGACGAACACACCGCCACCGACCACCTCGGCCCGGATCTCCTCGGCGACAACTGGGACGTCACCGAGGCGATGCGACAGCTGACCCAGCACGCCACACAACCCATCGGACTGGCCCTGCTCGACCAGCGGAACCTGGCAGGCATCGGCAATATCTACCGCAGCGAGATCTGTTTCCTGCGCCGCGTCCACCCGGCCACCCCGGTCGCCGACGTCCCAGACCTGCTCGCGCTGGTGCACGAGGCGCATCGAGTGCTCACCAAGGCCGCCACCCAACCGCCCTGGCGCCCGCTGGCCTACGGCCGCACCCGCCGACCGTGCCAACGCTGCGGCACGCCCATCGTGGTCCACCTGCTCGGCGAAACCGACCCCGCCGACCGAATCACTCAGCGCGAACGCGGCATCTACTTCTGCCCGCGCTGCCAGCCCTCGCCCAGCTGAGCTGCACACATACGAGCGCCGACACGCACGTCACCCTGCTGTCGGTGTGATTTGCGGTCACTTTGCTAATACCTCAGCACTGCCGCGCGACAAACACTTCGGATGCGTTAGCGAGCACTACGAAAGCAAGGCGAATGATGATTGGGCCAACAAGCAGGCCACGACATTTCGCGATTGCCGTTCGTCTGCTCGTAACCGCCTTGGCGACCATCGCCACCGTGGTGTTCACCTACTGTCTGCTGCATTCGACGGCCCCCGTGGGCGATTCGCCCACGCCGGTCCCGAGACCGCCGTCGATCTCCACCGAGAGACAGAGCGATCACCTGCACAGAATCACTAGACCGGTCGTCATAGTTCGTGTACCGTCGGAGGCATGGCATCACGCACCGACTCGCGGCAGCGCTTCCTCGATGCCGCCGCCGACCTCTTCCACACCCAGGGCTATCACGCCACCGGCTTGAACCAGCTCGTCAGCGCGGGTGGCGCTCCGAAGGGCTCTTTCTACTTCCACTTCCCTGGCGGCAAGGAACAACTCGCGGCCGAGGCCCTCGCCCAGTCCGGCGACCAGCTGCGCGCAACACTCGACGCCACCCTCACCAACGGCGGCGACTTCGACGCCGCCTTCGACGCACTGACCGCGATCCTCGTCGACTCCGGCTTCGAGCGCGGCTGCCCCATCGCGACCATCGCGCTCGACGCGTCCGCCGAGAGCGAGCCGATCCGGCAGGCCTGCGCCGCCGGATTCGAATCCTGGCGTGCGACAATCGAAAAGTTCCTGCGAGACAACGGAATCAACGAAGACCGGGCCGCGCAGTTGTCCACCGCGGCCCTCGCCATGATCGAGGGCGCCCTCCTGCTCGCCAAGACCCAGCGCGATGTCGCCCCACTGCGGGCAGTCGCCGATCACCTCCGTACCACCCTCGAACGAGAGCTCTCCTGATGCGAATTCATCACCTCAACGGCGGCACCATGCGCCCCTTCGGCGGCCGACTCATTGATGGCACCGGCAGCCCGCTGCGCCGCGCCGAAATGGTCTGCCACTGCCTGCTGATCGAACGCGACTCTGGACTCGTGCTGGTGGAGACGGGAATCGGCGAACAGTCCGTACTACGCCCCAAGGAATGGCTCGGCCGCAAGTTCCTGCGACTCACCAATCCGGTGCTCGAGCTCGAGGAGACAACGGCATACCAGGTGGAGGCACTCGGGTTCCGCCGCGAGGACGTCCGCGACATCGTGCTCACCCACCTCGACCTGGATCACGCGGGCGGCCTCGCCGACTTCCCGCACGCCCGCGTGCACGTCTACGCGGAGGAACTGCGCGCACTGGAAGGCGCGCATACCGCTCCGGAACGCTTCCGCTACAAGGCGCCACAGTTCCAGCACGGCCCGCGGTGGGAGACCTACGCGGACTTCGGTGAAAGCTGGTTCGGGTTCGACGCGGTGCGAGAGTTGACCGGGCTGCCACCGGAGATTCTTCTTGTCCCCTTGGCCGGACACACCCGTGGACACGCGGGCGTGGCCATCGACACCGGCGACGGCTGGCTGCTGTCGGCGGGCGATTCCTACTACCATCCCGGCAAGCTCGACCCGGTCCGGCCGCATCAGCCGCTCGGCATCTCGATCTTCGAAGGTTTCGTACAGACCCTGCCGGGTCCGCGAGTAGAGAACCAGCAGCGGCTGCGCGAGCTGGTGCGCGACCACGGCGACGAGGTGACCGCGTTCTCCGCGCACAACACGGCCGAACTGCGGGCACTGCAAGGTGTGGTCGTCTGACGCGAAACCCTTGACGGCCCAACCGCGCGGCCAGGGCACCCATTCGCCGCCGCCGTCATTGAGCCACAGCTGAATTCAGCTGTCCAGCGGTACCGGCTCCAGGATTTCCGGGCGGGGTTCGGGTGCGGCGACGCGCAGTGCGTCGGCGGAGGCGTCGTCCGGCTGGGTCTGCGAACGGATCTCGGCCTCGACCCTGGCCTGGTAAGTCAGTACCTCACGGTCGATTTCGTCGTCATCCCAGCCGAGCACCGGCGCGACCAGGCGGGCCACCTGTTCGGCGCAGTTGGCGCCGCGGTGCGGGTATTCGATGGAGATCCTGGTGCGCCGGGCCAGGATGTCGTCGAGGTGCAGCGCGCCCTCCGCGGCGGCGGCGTAGACGGCCTCGACTTGCAGATACGACGGGGCGTCCATAATCGGTTGCAGCAGTTCGGGTTTGCCGTCGGCCATGGCCATCACCTCGTCGATGAGCGAGCCGTAGCGGTCCAGCAGGTGCTCGATCCGATACGGGTGCACGCTGTATGCCTCGGCCAGCTGCACCGTCTGGTTGATCAGCGCGAAGTAACCGTCGGCGCCGAGCAGCGGCACCTTCTCGGTGATCGACGGCGCCACCCGGGCCGGAATGTCTTGCGCCGCTTCGTCGACCGCGTCGTAGGCCATCACCCGGTAGGTGGTGTACTTGCCGCCCGCGATGCCGACCAGCCCCGGCGCGACCCGCGCGACGGCATGCTCGCGCGAGAGCTTCGAGGTCGAATCGCTCTCCCCCGCGAGCAACGGCCGCAGGCCCGCGTAGACGCCGTCGATGTCGTCGTGGGTGAGCGGGGTGACCAGCACCTGGTTCACCCGCTCTAGCAGATAGCCGATATCGGCCTTGGTCGCCGCGGGATGGGCGAGGTCCAGATTCCAGTCGGTATCGGTGGTGCCGATGATCCAGTGGGCGCCCCACGGGATGACGAACAGCACCGAGGTGGCGGTGCGCAGGATGAGCGCGGTGTCACTGACGATGCGGTCGCGCGGAACCACGATGTGCACGCCCTTGGAGGCACGCACGTGGAACCGGCCGCGGTTGTTCGAGAGCGCCTGCACCTCGTCGGTCCACACGCCGGTCGCATTGATCACCACATGGGCGCGAATCTCGCCGGTGCGCCCGTCCTCGCTGTCACGGATCTTTACCCCGACTACCCGATCTGCCTCCCGCAGGAAGCCGACCACCTGGGTGGAGGTGCGGATCACCGCGCCGTAGTGCGCGGCGGTGCGGGCCACGGTCATGGTGTGCCTGGCATCGTCGACGACCGTGTCGTAGTAACTGACGCCACCGATCAGCGAGTCGCGGCGCAGCCCGGGCGCCAGTCGCAGTGCGCCCGCGCGCGATAGATGATGTTGGCCGGGAACAGATTTGGCGCCACCCATGGTGTCGTAGAGCAACAGCCCGGCCGCCACGTACGGGCGCTCCCAGGCGCGCCGGGTCAGCGGATAGAGGAAGCGCAGCGGCTTCACCAGGTGCGGCGCCAGCGTGGACAGCGCGAGTTCACGCTCCCGCAATGCCTCGCGCACCAGCCCGAACTCCAGCTGCTCCAGATACCGCAACCCGCCGTGGAACATCTTCGACGACCGGCTGGAGGTACCCGAGGCCAGATCGCGCGCCTCGACCAGCGCGACATTCAGACCGCGGGTAGCCCCGTCGAGCGCGATCCCGGCGCCGACCACACCGCCGCCGATAACGACCACATCGAAATGTTCCTTGCCGAAACGCTCCCACGCGGCCGTGCGCTGCTCGGGGCCGAGGAACTGCGATTCCGGTCTCTTGGTCATGCTCGACTCCTCAAGCCGACGCCGGCGTCGGGGTGTAGACGACGTGGTTGTCTTCACGGACACACGATCGAGGTGCTCTGGTACAGGCTATGCGAATCGCGGACGAATCCCTGGCCGGGGCGCGTTCCGTGTCGCCCAGAGCTACCCATCGGTAACCAACGCCCACCCTAGTCCGGCGACACGCGCACTGCGATGTAATGCGCGGCGCCCTCAGCCGTTCGACGGACATCGCGCGGCACCGTTGGCCGCTCAGCCGTCGCCCGGTGCGGCTTGCCGTTCGACGCCTACCAAGTTCTGCCGTCCGTTCTGAATTTTGATCCGCACCGCGCAGCGCCGTTCACCACGAATCGCGCGGTGCGTTTATTGACATCCTCCCCGGCATAAAGGCCGGGGATTCCTACCAGCGCCGAACGGCGCTCTCGGCGGGTTCCTGCTTCAACGCGCGGTGCCGGAACAGGTTCCGGTCTTACCTGCGCTCCACAAGCGTTTCGTCTCTCCGCCTGCCCGGCGGCGAGAATGTTTCGTGCCGCGTTCACATCCCGATCGTGGACGGCGCCACACCGGCACGTCCACGACCGCACCGACAGCGGTTTCTTCCCGTCGATCACCCCGCAGTCCGAGCACAATTGCGACGACGGGAAGAACCGGTCGACCTTGGCGAAATACCGCCCGTACCGGGCAGCTTTCTCCTCCAGCATGCGGGTGAACATCCCCCATCCGGCGTCGTGCACAGATTTTGCCAGGCGGGTCCGCGCAAGCCCCTTCACACACAGATCCTCGACGTACACCGCTTGGTTTTCACGGATGATCGCCGTAGACAGTTTGTGCGCGAAGTCGCGGCGCATATCGGCCACCGTGGCGTGAGCCCTGGCGACCCTGAGCCGGGCCTCCATCCGGTTGTTGGAGCCTTTCTCCTTGCGGGACAACGCTTGTTGCGATTTCCGCAACCTTCGCTGCGCCCGGCGCAAGAACCTCGGCGAGGCGACGATTTGTCCGTCGCTGAGTACCGCGAACGTCGTCAATCCAAGGTCGATACCGACCTCCGAAACACGTTCGGGCAGCACCTGCCCGGTGACCTCGACCACGAACGACGCAAAATACCTGCCCCCACTGTCGGTGATCACCGTCACGCTCGACGGCTCGCACGGCAACTCCCGCGACCACGCCACCCGCATATCCCCGATCTTCGGCAACCGCAGCTTGCCACCTTCGGTGACAGTGAAGCGGGCGTTGCGGGTGAACCGGATCGACTGACGATTGTCGCGGCGGGACCGGAACCTCGGCGGCCCGATCCTGGCGCCCTTGCGTTTCCCGGTGACGGACTGAAAGAAGTTGCGGTAGGCGGTGTTCAGGTCCGCCAACGCTTGCTGCAACACAACGGAGGAGACCTCACACAGCGATGCCCGCTCGGGTGTCTTCTTCGCCTCGGTCAGCGTTTCGACAACTCCGCGTCCGAAATACGCCGCGCCCCGTCACGCCGCGCTTGCTCGCGCGCCGCCAACGCATCGTTGTACACCACCCGCGCACACCCGAACGCGCGTGCCAGCGACTCCTGCTGGCCGGGCGTCGGGTAGACACGGAACTGGTACCGCAGCTGCACACGATGATCGTAACATTGGTGTATGGCTGACTACAGCGAGATTCGCACTGGCAGGCACTGCGTTTTCGTCCTGCACGCGCATTTGGTTTTCGTGACGAAGTATCGGCACCGGGTGTTCTCTGCCCGGCACTTGGAGCGGATGGAGGAGGTCATGCGGGTGGTGTGCACGGACTTCGAGTGCGAACTAGTCGAGTTCAACGGAGAGGCGAACCACGTGCACCTCCTGGTGAACTTCCCGCCGAAGGTCGCGTTGTCGCGGCTGGTGAACTCCCTAATGAGATGTAGCGGGTCGGTCGATCGGGCAGACTCGCTACTGGTAGCGGCTGGTAGGTGAGCACTGATTGGCCCCGGACTTCGAGTCCTGCTTTGAGATCGTGCCCCTGCCGGTCGGCCGGGAGAAATGGATCGCTGATGGGATGTCGTGCCTGCCGCATGACGGCGTGAGCACCGATTCATTAGGTCGCCGACGTTCTCCCGCACGCTGCCGGATTTGGTGTCCGACAACGATGAAGAGGGAACAGCTGTGCTGCTGGTCGGTGATGACTGGGCCGAGGACCACCACGATGTCGAGCTGATGGATGAGGCCGGGAAACGGCTGGCCAAGGCTCGATTACCGGAAGGGATCGCCGGGATCACCCGGCTGCACGCCATGATCGGTGAACACCTCGGCGACGACGCCGATGCCGCGCGGGTACGGATCGGGATCGAAACCGATCGTGGCCCGTGGGTCGCGGCGTTGATCGCGGCCGGCTACACGGTGTACGCGGTGAACCCGTTGCAGGCGGCCCGGTTCCGGGAACGCCGCAGCGTTTCGGGTGCGAAGAGCGATGCCGCCGACGCGCATACCCTTGCCGACATGGTCCGTACCGACGCGCACCAGTTGCGTCCGGTCGCCGGGGACAGTCCCGCCGCAGAAGCGGTGAAAGTTGTTGCGCGAGCACATAAAACGTTGATCTGGGAACGCACCCGCCACACGCAGCGGTTACGGTACGCGTTGCGGGAGTACTTCCCCGCCGCTTTGGAAGCGTTCGACGACCTCGACGCTCCCGACGCCCTGGAGCTGCTCGGCAAGGCACCCGACCCGGCCGCCGCGGCGCGGTTGTCGCTCAACCAGATCCGGGCCGCGCTGAAGCGGGCCGGCCGCCGCGGCGACCTCGACGCTAGAGCCGCCCGTATCCAGGCAATCCTGCGCAGCGAGCAGCTGGGCCGCAACCAGGTCATCGCGGCGGCCTACGCGGCAGGGACCCGCGCCGCGGTCGCGGTCCTGGCCACCCTCGACGAGCAGGTGAAAGTCCTGCAAGGGGAGGTCGAGGCCCATTTTGGCCGGCACCCGGCCGCTGAGATCATCTTGTCCCAGCCAGGACTGGGCAAGATCCTCGGCGCCCGGGTGCTCGCCGAGTTCGGGGACGACCCCACCCGCTACGCCAGCGCCAAGGCCCGCAAGAACTATGCCGCGACCAGCCCCATCACCCGCGCCTCGGGGAAAATGAAGGTCGTCGCGGCCCGGTTCGTGCACCAGGACCGGCTCGTCGACGCGCTGATGGCCCAAGCATTCAGTGCGCTCAACGTATCGCCGGGAGCCCGCGCCTACTACGACAAGCAACGCGCCCGCGGCCTAGCCCACCGTGCCGCCCTGCGTCAGGTCGCCAACCGGCTCGTGGGCATCCTCCACGGCTGCCTCAAATCCGGAACCCTCTACAACGAGACCACCGCCTGGACACACCACACCCAAGATCAACAAGCCGCAGCTTGACAAGCTAAGCCCTGGGATGTCTCAAAGGCGTGTCCTCACGCAGACTGCGCCAAGAATTCCCCGACCTGGTCCAGCACTACTGGCGCACCCAAAAGCTGTGGTCGGGATCGTACTTCGCCGGGTCGGTCGCCGGCGCACCGATCTCGGTGCTGCGGCAGTACATCAAGCAACAGGACCACCCGGTCTAGAACACGCTCGGCCCTGACGGGCCTCCCCCGTGGGCCTTCACCACCGCCCTGAAGGGCGGCCCACTGGCCCACACCCGGTAGCCTGCACAAATGCGTCGCTATGTGGCCGCCATTGATCAGGGCACGACCTCGAGTCGGTGCATCGTCTTCGACCGGCAGGGCCGTGTCGTCGGCATCGCCCAACGCGAGCACGAGCAGATCTTCCCGCGCCCCGGCTGGGTCGAGCACGATCCGGAAACCATCTGGCGCAATACCGAATTCGTGCTCGGCGAGGTGCTGAAGACCACCGGCCTCGATGCGGGCGGTATCACTGCGGTCGGCGTCACCAATCAGCGCGAAACGACCGTGGTGTGGGAACGCGCCACGGGCAAGCCGATTTACAACGCCATCGTCTGGCAGGACACCCGCACCGACCGACTCTGCACCGAACTGGGCGGCGAATCCGGCGCGACGCGGTATCAGAATCGCACCGGGCTTCCGCTGTCCACCTACTTCGCGGGGCCGAAGCTGCGCTGGATCCTCGATCATGTCGAGGGCGCGCACGATCGAGCCGAGGCGGGCGAGCTGTGTTTCGGCACCATCGACAGCTGGCTGCTGTCGAACCTGACCGGCGAGCACATCACCGACGTCACCAACGCATCGCGCACCATGCTGATGGATCTTCGCACGCTGCAATGGGATCCAGAGATCTGCGCGGAATTCGGTGTGCCACAGGCGATGCTGCCGGAAATCCGCAGTTCATCGGAGGTGTACGCGGACATCACTGCGGGACCGCTAGCCGGTATCCCGGTCGCGGGCATTCTCGGCGACCAGCAGGCCGCCACCTTCGGACAGGCGTGCCTGAAGCCCGGCGAGGCCAAGAACACCTACGGCACCGGCAATTTCATGCTGCTCAACACCGGGAACACGCCTGTCGTCAGCAAGCACGGACTGCTCACCACCGTGTGCTATCGGCTCGGCGACGAGGATGCGGTGTACGCGCTGGAGGGCTCCATCGCGGTCACCGGCTCACTGGTGCAATGGTTCCGCGACAACCTCGGCATCATCTCCGCCGCCGAGGAGATCGAACCGCTGGCCCGCAGCGTCGACGACAATGGCGGCGCCTACATCGTGCCCGCCTTCTCCGGCTTGTTCGCGCCCCGGTGGCGCCCGGACGCCCGCGGCGTGATCGCCGGACTCACCCGCTTCGTGAACAAGGGTCACCTGGCGCGAGCGGTATTGGAGTCCACCGCATTTCAGACCCGCGAGGTAGTCGACGCCATGCGCGCCGATGCCGAATCCGAGAAACTCGGCCTGGAGCTGACCACCCTCAAGGTGGACGGCGGCATGGTTGGCAACGACCTGCTCATGCAGTTCCAATCCGACATCCTCGACGTTCCCGTGGTCCGCCCGGTGGTCAACGAAACCACCGCTCTCGGTGCGGCTTACGCAGCCGGACTCGCTGTCGGCGTCTGGGAGAGCACCGAGGAGATCCGCGCCAACTGGTCTGCCGACAAGACCTGGCAACCCAGCATGTCCGCCGAGGACCGCGACGAGCAGTTGGCCGCCTGGAACAAGGCGGTCGAACGCACCTACAACTGGGTGGATTGACGCAGTAATTCATTCCGATGACCGCCACAATCCATTCGCACCGCCTACCGCGACCGGCGCGGGATCGAGCCCAGCGGACGGGATGCCGACGATTTAACGATCAGTGGCGCGACCTAGGCGGTCGATCGCTTCTTCCAGTGTCGCCGCGTCGGACGTCGTGAAGCACATACGCATCGAGCTCTGGTAGCCGCCGTCGACCGCGAAGGCGGAACCGGGGACGAAGGCGACGCCCGCCTCGAGGGCTCGTGGCAGCAGTTGTTCGGTGTCGGTGCCATCGGTGAAGTCGGCCCAAACGAACATGCCGCCGGCCGCGTCGGTGCACACCACGCGGTCACCGAAGCGGTTGCGCACGGCGTGCACCAGCGCCTTCGCGCGGTCGCCGTAGGCGGTGCGCACGCTATCGATGTGGGCGGTCAGCCAGGCGTCGTCGGCGAGTAGGTCGGCGGCGATCTGGTGGGTCAGCGCCGAACCACACAGGTCCGCACCCTGTTTCAGCAATTCCACCGCGCGGCAGACCTGGTCCGGCGCAACCATCCAGCCGACCCGGAGCGCGGGCGAGAGGATCTTCGAAGCGCTGGACAGTCGAATCACGTTGCGCGAGTATGTCGCAATCGGATTCGGTGCGGGCTGATCGAACCACAGTTCGCCGTAGGGGTCGTCCTCGATCACCCAGAAACCGTGCGCCTCGGCGAGTTCCGCGAGTTCCTGGCGACACCGCGGGCTCATGGTCACCCCGCCCGGATTGTGGAAGTTGCTCACGGTGTGCACCATCGCAGGACGCTCGCCGCGGGCAATCAGCTCCCTGAGCACGTCCATCCGCATGCCCTCAGCATCCAGCGGCACCGCGACGATCCGCGCGCCCGCGGCCCGGAACACCTGCAGCGCACCGACATACGCGGGGTCCTCGACGATCACCACGGCGCCGGGATCGAGCAACACCTCGGCCAGCAGCGAAAGCGCTTGCTGCGAGCCGTGTGTCACGAACACCTCGTCGATGTCCACCGTGCGCCCCAGCTTGACCGACTCACGCTGCGTGAGCACCTCGCGCAGCGGCGCCCACCCGGGCGACGCGGTGTACTGCAGGCAACCGGTGCCGCCGAGTGCGGCCTCGGCAGCGGCCGCCAGCCGCTCCCTCGGCATCAATTCCGCATCCGGCAGCCCGCCGGCCAGGCTGATCACATCGCCGCGCGTGGTCAGCTCGAGCAGATCACGAATCGCCGAACTCTTCAGCCCGCCGAGCTTGCCTGCTAGCGGTGGAATGGTCGACGACATGGGAAACCTCCGGGGGCGCCACGGTACGGATATCCCACTGTCTCACAGCGCTACCAGCATATGAAATGGGATTCCCAAATAATGGGAATCCCAGCGGGCTTGAACGCACGGAGCGGCGGTCAAGCCCGATCCCTGATGGCGTAGATCAGGGTCTTACCGTCGCGGTTTGTCGTGGTGACGGTCTGCCGGTAGACGGTCGTCACACCGTCGGTGTGGTGCTCGGTGAGGTCGACGTCGAAGGTGTCGGTGGCCAACTCGGTGATCCGCAGGCAATGAGTGGTGCCAATCGGGATCTGGTCGTTGATGGCCTGCTGGATGATGTCGGCCGTCGACACGTTCAATGCCTCCGGATCGACGAACCTCCTGGCGCGTTCGCCACTTCGCTCGACATAGAACGAGTATTGAAAGCCGAGGATCGCGCCCGGCGCACTGGCGGTATCACCCGCACCGTTGCCCACGGTGACCTTACCTTCCCGGCTGGTCGGGCAGCTCAGCGCGGCCGTGGTCGTGGCGGGCGGCGACGCGGCCACCCCACCGCCACCACCGCTGTCCCGCTTCACCGCGACGATGGTCACCGCGAGCGCGACGACGACCGCGATCGCGACGACAGCGCCGAGAACGATCCCACGGCCTCGCGATCTGTGCTTCCGGTTCGGGGTGAAGACCGGGGTAGGGATGGCCGGGCTCGGTGTGAGGCGCTTGGCGATCGGGTCGTCCGACCACGACAGGCCTACCGACTCGGACCTGCGCGACGGCTCCGGCGGCGATGTCGGCACACCGCCGGAATCCGTGGGCCGATTCCACCAGGTATCACGATCGACGCCCGCGGGCGGCATGGTGTGACGAACGGTGAGGTCCTCGTCGGAATCGGCCGGAGGCTGCGGCTGCCGAGCGGGCGGTGCGGCGGGCGGCGGCCCATCGGGAAAAACCGTCGTGTCGGGCGCCCGATACTGCGCGGGAGGCGGCGTCGTCGGTGGTTCGTCCGCGGGCCGCCAAATCAGCTCGGGATGATCGGTGGCAGGCTCGGGCACCTGCCACTGCGGAGTTTTTCCGCGCGTCGACGGACCGAATTCACCGACCGGGGGACCGAATTCGCCCACCGGCGGGCCGAATTCCGAGACCGGCGGGCCGAATTCCGATACCGGCGGACCGAAGTCATCCAACGGCGGACCGAACCCCGACCCGGACTGATCGGATTCGTTGTCCTTCGCATCATCCTCGGAGCCCACACCAAATCCTTTCCCCAGGACACACGTGTGGGGTGGTCGCGAACGACCACCCCACCCGTCGAATCAGCTCGTGTCAGTACTGGAGCGAGCCACCCCATTGGGTGGTAACACCAGCCACGTTGACCGTCTGCGGAGCCAGTTCGCCCGCCGGCACCGGAAGTTTAACTTGCGCGGCGGCTTCCAAGGCAGCTGCTCCACCAGGTTGCGCCGCGATCCAATGCTCGACGGCGGCTTTGGCCATATTCAGCTGGGTGGTGTCCACGACCGTGGAGGTCTTGTTGTCCGCCAGCCCCTCGCCACCGGTGTAGCTGGTGACCTTGATGGTGTTGGCACCGACGTACTCGAGCGACACACCGGCTTCACCGGCGCCCGTCGGAGTGCGATACCCGACGGTGCCGACGTAACCCGCCGCGTTATTGAAGTGGTGGGTGTTGGCAACGTAGCCGGGCAGCACTGTGCCGCCGTCGATGTTCGCGCCGACTTCCTGGTGCGGGCCGTCCATTTCGACGACCGGAGCGGCAGGCGCGGCCTGCAGCCGTGGCGCCACCCAGCGTGGCGTCTGGACCAGGGTCTCCGTGTCCGGCTGCGCGGGTTGCGCGTTCGAATCGCTACCCGGTGTGGTCGGGGTACCCGGCGTCGCGGGCTGAGCCGGCTTCGGCTGCTGCGCACCGGGAACCGTGGGATCCGGTGCCACGGCGGGCTGTGCCGTACCGGGCTGCTGACCCGGAACCGGAAGCGGCGCCACGCGCGGCGTGGTCACGCCCGGCTGGGTCGGCGCAGCCAGCTTCGGATCTTTCGGCGGATTCGGCATGATCTGGTTCGGATCCGGAGTGGTGACGCCCGGCTGGCTCGGCGTCGGCTTCGCCTCGGGCTTGCCGGGATCCGGCTTGGTGGTTTCCGGCTGGCCCTGATCCGTGGGCGGCGCGTCGGTAGCGCCCGGCTGAGCCGGAGCCGGAGCCGGTGGTGTAGTCGGCTGGTCGTTCGGAACTGCCCCCGCCGGCGCCGCGAAGAGAGTGGCCACAGCGGCCGCGGTCGCCAGTGGCAACGACGTGCTCGCCATCGCTCGCTGCGCCCGACTCGGCTTACGATGTTTCACTTTCGCAATCCCTTTCCCGAGTGTGACCGGACCGGCCGCACTCAGTTGTCCCTGTTGAGACGGTCGGCCGCCCAACGGCCTCAGGGCCGTTCGGCGTTCCCGTTTGGAAAGGATCGATCCCCCCACAACAGAACCACGCGACCGGCCCGCCGATCGCATCTCTGCGGGAAGTGAACCACAAGTAAGCCGGACAGGCAACGCGATGAAAGATGCCCAACCACAGGAACACTGGTGTCCGATCGCGGCGCCGCGGCGTCACATGTTCGTGGCCGCCGGCGCGCGGCTCTCAGTCCAGGTCGTCGTGGCGCATCAGTAGCCGCGCGGCTTCGGTGACCGAGCCGGTGAGCGACGGATACACCGAGAAGGTCTGTGCGAGATCGTTCACCGTCAGATTGTTCTGTACCGCAAGGGCAATCGGCAGAATGAGCTCCGAGGCGATCGGCGCCACCACCACGCCGCCGATCACCACGCCGGTCGCGGGTCGACAGAAGATCTTGACGAAACCTCGTCGCAGGCCCGACATCTTGGCCCGTGGGTTGGTGTTCAGCGGCAGCATCACTGTGCGGGCGGGCGTATCGCCGTTGTCGATGGCGGTCTGGCTCACGCCGACGGTGGCGATCTCCGGGCGGGTGAACACCGCCGAGGCGACCGTCTTCAACCGGATCGGGCTCACGCCCTCGCCGAGCGCGTGATACATCGCGATGCGGCCCTGCATCGCGGCCACCGAGGCCAGCGGCAGCAGGCCGGTGCAGTCACCCGCGGCGTAGATGCCGGGCACCGAAGTCCGCGAGACCCGGTCCACCCGCAGATAGCCACCGCGGTCGAGTTCGATGCTGACCTTGTCCAGCCCAAGACCGTCGGTGTTGGGGGTCGAGCCGACGGTCATCAGAGAGTGCGTGCCGGTGACAGTCCGGCCGTCGGACAGCTTGACCACAATGCCCTCGGCCGTGCGCTCCACCGCGTCGGCGCGCGCGTGCTTGACCAACTCGACGCCGCGTTCGGCGAGCGCGTCCTCGAGCACCAGCGCCGCGTCCGCGTCCTCGCCGGGCAGCACCCGGTCGCGGCTGGACACCAGCTTCACCTGCACACCCATCTCGGTGTAGGCGGACACGAATTCGGCGCCGGTGACACCGGATCCGACCACCACAAGGGTCTCCGGCAGCTCCTGCAGATCGTAGAGCTGACGCCAGTTCAGGATCCGTTCGCCGTCCGGCTCCGCGCCGGGCAACACGCGCGGGCTCGCACCGGTGGCGATCAACACAACCTCGGCCTCGAGAATCTGCTCCGTGCCATCGACCAGCTCCGCATGCACCCGGTGCGCGGCCAGTCCTGTTGCCGGATCGGCCAGCTGCGCGCGCCCCTGCAGCACCGTCACGCCGACGGTCTGCAACTTGGATCGGATGTCGGAGGACTGCGCCAGCGCGAGCGCCTTGACGCGCGCGTTCACCTCAGGCAGCTGAATCGTCGCCTGGCTCGGATCAAGGGTTATGCCCAGGTCACGGGCGCGACGCAGGTCGGTGCGCACGCCCGTCGACTCGATAAAAGTCTTCGACGGCACACAGTCCCACAGGACACACGCCCCGCCGATGCCGTCGCTGTCGATCAGGGTGACCGAGGCACCGTGCTGGGCCGCCACCAATGCCGCTTCGTAGCCGGCCGGACCGCCGCCGATGATCGCAATGCGGGTCACGGATACCTCCGCTCGAGCTGTTCGACCGGGATCTCCGGTACCGGTAAACAACGTTAGCTGGCGAACACACGGTGATCTCTCGTTGGGATAGAGACGATGCGCGCAGGTTATTGGATACCCTTTGCTGGTGCCGATCTACGCCGCTTACGGGTCGAACATGGACTCGTCCCAGATGCTCGAGCGCTGTCCGCACTCCCCCATGTCCGGTACGGGCTGGTTGGAGGGCTGGCGTCTCACCTTCAGTGGCGACGATATCGGCTGGGAGGGACCACTGGCCACCGTCGTCGAAGAGCCTGGCTCACGGGTTTTCGTCGTGCTCTACGACGTCTCCCCCGAGGACGAGCAGCGACTGGATCGCTGGGAGGGTTCCGACTTCGGCATCCACCGCAAGGTCCGGCTGCGCGTCACGCCGAGCCCGGGTAGCGGCGTGGAGCCGATCCTGGCCTGGCTATACGTGCTGGACGCCTACGAGGGCGGCCTACCCTCGGCGCGCTATATCGGTGTGATCGCGGATGCTGCCGAGAAGGCAGGCGCGCCCGAGGACTACGTCCATGCGCTGCGCACCCGCAACAGCCGCAACGTCGGCCCCGGCAACTTCGGCTGACCCGAGACGATTTCGGTCGAACGACCACGGACAAAGCGATGCGGCCGGACCATTCGGGTTCCGGCCGCATCGCTTTCGTGAGATCTGTACTCAGCCCGCTTGCAGCACGATGTTGCTGAGCACGCGGACACCGACCGCCAGCGCACGCTCGTCGATATCGAACGTCGGCTGGTGCAGATCTAGCTGCTCGCCATGACCCGACCAGACACCGAGGCGTGCCATCGCACCCGGCACCTCCTCCAGGTACCAGGAGAAGTCCTCGCCGCCGCCGGACTGCATGGTGTCGGCCAACGCGTCGGGACCGATGCGGCGGATGGCGTCCTCGAAAATTCGGGTCGACTGCTCGTCGTTGACCACCGGCGGCACGCCGCGCTTGTAGTTCAACTGATAGCGCACCCCGGTCGGCGCGAGCAGCCCGTCCACAATCTCCCGCACCATCGGTTCCAGCAGCGACCAGGTCGCGTGATCGCCGGTGCGGACGGTGCCGGTGAGCATGCCGGTCTGCGGAATCGCGTTGGGCGCCTTGCCCGCACTGACCGCACCCCACACCATCACGGTGCTGGTGCGCGGATCGATGCGGCGGCTGAGCAACCCGGGCAACCCGGTGATCACGGTGCCGATGGCGTAGACCAGGTCACTGGTCAGATGCGGTCGCGAGGTGTGCCCGCCCGGTGAATCCAGCACTAGCTCGATGGTGTCGGCGGCCGAGGTGATCGCCCCGACCCGGACTCCGACGCGGCCGACTTCCAGCCGGGGATCGCAATGCAGGGCGAAGATCCGCTCCACACCCTCCATGGCGCCGGTGGCGACCACGTCGATCGCGCCACCCGGCATCACCTCTTCGGCGGGCTGGAACACCAGTCGCACACCCTGTGGCAGATCGGCGTCGGCCAGCGCGAGCGCGGTGCCCAGCAGAATCGCGGTGTGCGCGTCGTGCCCACAGGCGTGCGATACGCCAGGCACGGTGGAAGCGAAGCTGAGTCCGGTGAACTCCTGCAGCGGGAGTGCGTCCATATCGGCGCGCAATCCGATCCGCGGTCCGTCCGGCCCGATGTCACAGATCAGTCCGGTGCCGCCGGGCAGCGGCTGCGGCGACAGCCCGGCCTTGATCAGCCAGGACGAGACGAACTCGGTGGTGGCGAACTCGGTGCGGGAGAGCTCCGGGTTGGCGTGGATGTGTCTGCGCCAATGGACGAGGTCGACGGTGTGCTCGGCCAGCCAGCCCTCGACCGCTTCCTGTCCGGCTGCCACTGGGTTCGACAATGCGGCGCTCCCGAGGCCCGCCGTGGTTACCCACGCTGCCGCCTCCGGGCTTCTCGCTCGCTCCGCCGAACGGCCGGTAGTGCTCACCGAATGTCCTCCTGTCGTTGAACGCACCGTTGCAACAACCTGTCTCTACGAACATAATCGCGGGCGATGGCAATAGCGGTACGCGCAAGCGCGAGCGCACCATCGGTGACCGCACGATCGGCCGAGGCGTTGATACTCGCCGCGGCGAAGCCTGGCTGATGCGTCACCGCCCCACCGGCGTCGATGCCGATGACCGGATGGATGCCCGGTATGACGTTGGTGACGTTGCCCATGTCCGTGCTCCCGAGCGGTCGCTGCGCCTCGAACTCCGGTGCGATCGGCACCCGGCCCAAGTCGACAATCTGCTCGCGATAGGCAAACAGTAAACCCGGATCGGGGGTTAGCTCGGTATATGTCGGCGCAACCGTCCGGATTTCGTGAGTGCAGCCGGTCGCCAGCGCGCCCGCCTCGAAACAAGCCGACGCCCGTTGCATCAGATTATCGAGGGATGCGGAGTCGACTGCGCGTAGGTAATACAGCAGTTCCGCACGTCCGGGCACAATGTTGGGGGCTACGCCACCGTCGCTGACTATACCGTGCAGTTGCTGCCCGGGCCGGAGATGCTGCCTCAGCAACCCCAGAGCTACCTGCGCGACGGTCACCGCGTCACCCGCATTGAGGCCCAGTTCCGGCGCGGCGCTCGCATGCGCCTCGCGGCCGTGGAACAGCACCGACAGGTCCGCCAGCGCCAGCGAGCGCGCGTCGACGATGTCCAACGGACCGGGGTGCACCATCATCGCCATCGCGACGTCGTCGAAGACGCCCCGCTCGAGCATCAGCACCTTGCCGCCGCCGCTCTCCTCGGCGGGCGTGCCGAACACCACGACGGTGATGCCGAGCGCGTCGGCGACCTCTGCGAGGCCGAGCCCGGCGCCGACGGCGGCCGCGGCGATGATGTTATGCCCGCAGGCATGTCCGATCCCCGGCAGCGCGTCGTACTCCGCACAGAGGCCGACCGTGAGTTCGCCGCTACCGTAGCTGGCGCGGAATGCGGTCGGCAGATCGGCGACGCCGGTCTCGATCTCGAAGCCGCGCGCGGCCAACGGCGCGATGGTCTTGGCGACGCTGCGGGTCTCCTCGAAGGCCAGTTCCGGCTCGGCGTGGATGGCGTGCGAGAGGCCGATCAACTCGTCGGCCGCGGCCATGATCGCGGCGTCGGCCAGCGCTCCAGCGTCGAAGGGCGCCGCAGTTCCAGCGTCAAGGGGCACCGCAGCGTGTTCTTCGCTGTATGAATCCTGGTGCCCGCTGCGCGGTGGTGGCATGGCACACAGTGTTACACGCGTCGCGTGTGTGGGTTATCCGGCCGCGAACGCCAGGTTCTCCGGGGTGGTCTCGACCGCGGGGCCGGCCAGCGCCTTGGCGTGCATGCGTGCCGCGTAATGGGGACCCGCGCGCAGACCTACTCACGGGTAGCAAGTTATTCCGGCGCGAATCGGCAGGCGACCGTGAACCCGTCGAGCCACGGGCGCGCCAATCCAATACAGTGAGGTCATGCTTGCCGAACAGGCCGCCGAGGCGATCGCCGAACGTACGGGGGTGCAGCGCCACCGGGTAGCGGTGGTGCTGGGATCGGGCTGGCAGGAGGCGGCCGCGGAGATCGGCACGCCGACCGCGTCGGTGCCGATGCCGGAACTGCCCGGATTCGGGACGCCCAGCGCGCAGGGACACGTCGGCATGGTCCATTCGGTCACAGTCAACGAAACCCCGGTGCTGCTGCTAATGGGCCGCCAGCATCTGTACGAGGGCTACCAGCCCGCCGAGGTCGTGCATCCGGTGACCGCGGCCGTCGCGGCCGGAGCCGAGATCATGGTGCTGACCAATGCGGCGGGCGGGATCCGCGAGGGACTGGACGTCGGCGAGCCGGTGCTGATCGGCGACCATCTCAATCTCACCAGCCGCACGCCGCTGACCGGCGCCACGTTCGTCGATCTCGTCGATGCCTGGGATCCCGAATTGCGCGCGCTGGCAAGGGAAATCGACCCGAGCCTGACCGAGGGCATATACGCGGGCCTGACCGGACCGCAGTACGAGACGCCCGCCGAGATCCGGATGCTGTCCACGATCGGCGCCGACCTGGTCGGCATGTCGACGGTGCTGGAGGCCATCGCCTGCCGTGCGCTCGGCGCCCGGGTGTTGGGGATTTCGCTGGTCACCAACCTGGCCGCGGGCGTCACCGGCGCGCATCTCTCGCACGCCGAGGTACTCGCCGAGGGACACGCGGCGGCACCGCGCCTCGGCAAACTGCTGCGTGGCGTGCTGGAACGGGTCTAGATGCTGCGCTTCGGCACCGCCGGGCTGCGCGGGCCACTACAGGACGGCCCCGACGGCATGAACCCGACCACCGTGGGCAGGGTGACGGCCGGACTTACCGACTGGTTGCGCGGGCGCTGCCTCGGCGGCGGCGCGGTGGTGGTCGGCCGCGACGCTCGGCACGGCTCCGCCGAATTCGCCATTGCCACCGCGGAAATCTTTGCCGCCGCGGGCTTTCCGGTGACGCTGCTGCCACGTCCGCTGCCGACACCGGTCGTCGCGTTCGCGGTGCGGGAACTGGGCGCCGTTGCCGGAGTGCAGATCACCGCGTCACACAACCCCGCGACCGACAACGGCTACAAGGTGTACCTTGACGGCGGCTCGCAGCTGATCGCCCCGGCCGATGCCGAGATCGAACGCTGCATCGAGGCGGTCACCGAACCGATCGCCCGCACTCCGGTCACCCCGGCCGACGACGACCTGGTGCGGCGCTATATCGACCGGGTGGCCCGGCTGCCCGAGCTGATCGGCGGCCCCGGCGAACGCGATGACATCCGGATCGCACTGACCGCGCTGCACGGCGTCGGCGGCGACACCGCGGTGGCAGCCTTCGCCGCTGCGGGATTGCGCCACGTGCACGTGGTCGGCGAACAATTCGCGCCCGACGCCGACTTCCCCACCGTCGCCTTCCCGAATCCCGAAGAACCCGGCGCCACCGACCTTTTGCTCGCCACCGCACAACGGGTCAGCGCGGACATCGCAATCGCCTTGGACCCGGACGCCGATCGCTGTGCCGTCGGCGTCCCGAAGGCCGACGGCGGCTGGCGCATGCTGCGCGGCGACGAAACCGGTGTGCTGCTCGGCGATTACGTACTGCGGACCGCGCCACAGGACGCACTGGTGGCCACCACCATCGTGTCGTCGCGGCTGCTGTCGAAGCTCGCCGCCGCCCGCGGCGCCCGCTACGCCGAAACCCTCACCGGCTTCAAATGGCTGGCCCGAGCAGGCGACGGCCTGGTCTACGCCTACGAGGAAGCCATCGGCCACTGCGTGGACCCGGCCACGGTGCGGGACAAGGACGGCATCTCCGCCGCCATGCTCGCCGCCGACCTGGTCGCCCGGCTGAAGGCCGCGGGCCGCACCCTGTTCGACGAACTCGACGACTACGCAGTCGAATTCGGTCTGCACGCAGGAGATCAGGTATCCCTGCGGCTACCGGACGCGACTGCGGCCGCCGCGGTGGTCGACCGACTGCGCACGGCCCCGCCGGACGAACTCGCCGCCGAGCCGATGAAATACACCGACCTGCTGCAGGTCCGCGGCCGGATGCGCACCGACGCGCTGATTTTCGAGGGCGCCACCTCGCGCGTCGTGATCCGCCCCTCGGGCACCGAGCCGAAACTCAAGTGCTACCTGGAAGTGATCGAACCGGTCGCAGACCGTTCCGCGATCGGTGATGCGACAGCAGCGGCCGAGCAACGCCTCGCGGCGCTACGCGAGTTCTGCCAAGAGCTCTGAAGCAGCCGGGTCCCGCCACCGAAACGTCCTGACATCCGGGTCGTCGAAACTCCCCGGTGCCCGCAATCCCTTCAGCGGGGACCGAATTGGCGATCGCCCGCGTCGCCCAGCCCAGGGACGATGTAGGCGTCCGCATTCAGACCGGTGTCGACCGCAGCCGTGACCAGCCGCACCGGGAACCCCGAATCTGCCAGCGCAGCAACGCCTTCCGGCGCCACGACCACACACACCGCGGTGATGTCGGTGGCGCCGCGGGCGACCAGCAACTCCAGGGTGTGACGCATCGAGCCACCGGTGGCCAGCATCGGGTCGAGCACGTACACCGGCAGGTCGGAGAGATCCTCCGGCAGCGACTCCATATACGGCACCGGCTGATGGGTCTGCTCGTCGCGCGCGATGCCGACGAAGCCGACCCTGGCATCCGGGATCAGTTCGGCGGCAGCGTCGATCATGCCGAGACCGGCCCGCAGCACCGGCACCAACAGCGGCGGCTGCGCCAGCCGCACACCCTCGACGGAGGCGACCGGCGTCGCAACCTCGAACCGTGTCACCGGGGCCGCACGCAGCGCCTCGTAGATCAGGATTCCGGTCAGATCGCGCAACGCCGTTCGGAAGGCCGGGTTCGGCGTGCGGGCATCACGCATGGTAGTCAGCAATGCGGCGGCAAGAGGGTGGTCCACGGTGTGCGTGTGCATGAGGAAACGATAAGGTCGACCCAGAGTTCGATGTCGTTCCTCCGTCCGGAATCTTTTTTGGCAGGGGCTGGAACCGATTCGGAAGGCAGCGCGTCGAACTAGGTGGATGACGTACTCTGCCTGGGAACAAACAGATGGGGGAAGCACTATGCGAAAGATGTCGGCAGACACCGAGGGCATCGCCGCCTATGGCGCGACCGCCCATGTCATGGCCGGTGAAATGGCGGCAGCCGGGGCGGGCGCGGCGGGCGCCGATCCCGCGCTACTCGGTCCGATCATGGGGTTGATCGGTGGTGACTTCATGGCCGCCTACGCCGCGGCCCACGCCGGGCACGTCGCGGCCATCGGCCAGCTCTCGGCGGTGTTGACCAGCATGGGTGGTGCGGCCACCGGCGCCGCCGTCGTCCTCGACGAGACCGACCACACCAACGCCGCCGCGATCAACACCGCGAACCCCGGACTGGGTGGGTGACCAGGTGATCGATATCAACGCGCTGGCCAAGCCGCTGTTCGACCTGCTCGGCAGCTTCGGCTCGGGAGTCTTGCCGAGCGACGGCCCCTCCAACCAACTGCAGGCCACGTCGAACATCATCGATCAGATCCACGCGCTCGGCCGCAACAGCATCAACGACATGAACACCGCGTGGGACGGCCGGGCCGCCGATTCCGCGACCGCGAAGGCGCTGCGGGTGCAGACCTCTGCGGCCACAATCTCCGACCGCGGCAACGATATGGCTACCGTGGTCGACCAGGCCGCCGCCCAGATCGAGACCGGTCAGAAGGAATTGACCGGGATCGTCCAGTCGTTCGTGAACACCGCGGTCGGCATGGGTCCGACGCTGGTGACGCCGGAGGGCCTCGCGGTCATCGTCGGCTCCGCGATCGACCATCTCGGCCAGGCCATGAACGTCGTCGGCCGGGTGCAGAACGAGCTCGGCACGCAGACCGCGTCGATGACCGAACTGACCCCGCCACCGCCGACGTCGCTCGCAACCGTGCCCGCGGGCCTGACCAGCGGCGCAGGCGCGCAGCAGGTGATGTCGGCGTTGACCGGTGTCGGCGGCGCCGCGGGCCAGATGCTCACCAGCATGGTCGGCACCCCCTCGTCGTCCGGCGCGTCACCGTCCAAGCCGAGTTCGCCGAGTACCCCCGGCACGCCGCAGCCCAACAGCGGCTCGGCCGGAGCCAACGACGGCAAGGGTGTGAAAGTCACGCTGCCCGACGGCAGCATCGTCGAGGCGCCGAACGAGCAGGCGGCGACCGCGGTCCGCGCGGCGATCAGCGCCGTCGGCACGCCCTACGTGTGGGGTGGCAATATCCCCGGCGCGGGACTCGATTGCAGTGGGCTCACACAGTACGCATACGGCGAGGCAGGCGTCGATCTGCCCCGGCTGGCCAACCAACAGGGCATGGGGCACACAGGGGTGTCCCCCGGTGATCTGATGCCCGGCGACCTCGCCATCTGGGATGGCCATGTCGCGATGGTGGTCGGCAACGGGCAGTTTGTCGAGGCCGGTGACCCGGTCCAGATCAGCTCGATTCGAACGGAGAACTCAGGCATGGACTTCTACGGCTTCTACAGGCCGACGTCATGACCGAGCCGAAGCCACCAGCCGTCCCCAACGTCACCGTGGCGGCGAGCTCCAACCGCTCCGGCACCATCTCGGTCCGCGCCACCGATCAGGGCATGCCGGTCGAGATCAAATTCGAGCGCAGTGAATACCGTTACGGCGCACAGACTCTGGCCGACGAGATCCTCCGGCTGACCAAGCGCTCCACCGTCGCCGCACGGGCCCGCAGGCGCGAACTGCTTGCCGAGGCCGGCATGCCCGCCGACATCCTGGACCGCCTCAACCTGCCGACCCGCCAGGCCGCGGTCGACGAGCTGGACCGGATCGACGACGCGGACACGGGACCCACGAGCTGGATGAGGCCGGTATGAGTGAGCGAAGCATGGGCACAGCGCGCCCCGCGCTCATGACGGAGCCGAGCGCCAGCGAGGCGCAGTCATGAGCGCGGAGATGGACGCTCTCGTCGCCAACGCGACGCAGAAGCTGGAGGCGCTCGAGGCCGCGCTGTACGGCCTCGGGCAGGTGCGCGGCCGGTTCCGCACCGAAGACGGCGCGGTCAGCACCGAGGTCGACAGTGACGGCGCACTGGTCTCGCTGACCCTCTCGGAGTCGGTTACTTCGCTGCCGCCAGCCGAGGTCGGACAGCTCATCGTGTGGGCCTGTAGGCAGGCCGCCGAGGACGCTGGCACCCAGCGTTCGAAGGTCGTTGCGACACTGAACGAGTCGTTCGTCCCGGCGCCGGAGGGCGCTCCGGGAACCATTGGGGGCAGGCCGGATAGTGCCTGACGCGGAAGGTCGTTAGGCTTCCGCTCATGGCTTCTGGAGACATCGTCCCGATCGAGCTCGGCCTGACCGACGGCGATCTCGTCACCCTGTGGGCACCGCGCTGGCGCGACGGTGACGACGAGTGGGAGGCATTCCTCGGTCATGAGGATTCCCTCTACGGTTTCGAGTCCGTCGCGGAACTGGCCGCGTTCATCCGGACCAACTCCGACAACGACCTCATCGACCATCCGGCGTGGAAGGTCGTCGCCGGGCTGTCCGCGGTGGAGCTGGAGCCGGAGGAGAACTTCTCCTTCGATCTGGTCGCGGTGCCGGAGCTGGCCGCGGGCGATGCCGACGTGGACACCATCGCGGAGCTCGAGGACACCCTCGCCATGGTTCGCAATATCGGCGAGGTGTGTGAGCTGGAGGTGGTGACCAAGTTCTTCGGCTCGCATCCCGTGCTCGGCGCGCTGCCGGGCGGGGTCAGCGCCTTCCTCGGGCGCGACGGCGAAGAACTGTGGGACCAGATCGGCGCCGCCATCGCCAAGGGCTGGGACGACGTACTCGATGCCATCGACTCGGTGGTGCAGACCCCGGATGTCGACACCGAGGCGGTGGCCGTCGCGGAGGCGGAGCTGCTCGCCGCCGAGGAGAACGTCGTCGACGCCGACGATGTGGCCGACGGCGAGGAAGAGGAAGAGTTCGAGACCGTCGATCTCGACGCGGACGACGAAGAGGAAGACGAAGACGAGGAGGAGGAGGAGGAGGACGAGTCGTTCTGGCATGAGGTCGGCATCGACCCGGTCAAGATCGTCACGTCCGATGGCAGCTACTTCACGCTGCGCTGCTACCTCGACGACGAGCCGATCTTCCTCGGCAAGGACGGCTCGATCACCGTATTCGGCTCCGAGCGGGCCCTGGCCCGCTACCTGGCCGACGACCACGAGCACGATCTGGCGCGGGTGAGCACCTACACCGACGTGCAGACCGCCGCCGTTGACGGATCGCTCGAGGTCGAGGTCACCGACGAGAACGTCTACGTGCTGCCCGGCCTGGCCGACGATCTGGCCGAGGGCCCGGAGGCGGTCGACATCGAGCAGCTCGATCTGGCGGTCGAACTGTTCACCGACGCCGCCGACTACGCCGACGACGACACGGTGGAGCAGGCGTTGGCCCAGTCCAACCCGCTCGGCTGGTACGTCTCCTACCTGCTGAACCCGGACCCGAACCGGATGGCCCCCAACCCGCCGTTCGCCGCCGAAGCGCAGAATTGGCGCGACCTGGAGCGCAACTTCGAGAGTCGGCTTGCCCAGCAGTGAGCGAGCGAGCCTCCGGATTCGGACGCGGTTCGACGGGCCGCCCGAATCCGGCAACGTCGCGGGGCCATGGGTTCCCGACGATTCGCTGCCGCTGGACACCGCCGTGTGTGGGCCGCGATGGACTGCCCCGGCGGCTGGTCGCTGCCCGGGATGTTCGAGCGGCCCGCGGTGCTCGGTTCGATGACGGCCACCGTGCACGCGCGGCCCGAAGTCGGCGAGTGCGTGTGTGGCCGTCGGCGAGAACCACGGCGCACAAGGCCGCAAGTCTTTCGCCTCGACGACCCTCTATGGTGCGGACACTCGTCTGCTCGGCCGGGCCGAACAGATCTGGATCCGTCTCAACTAGATCCAGCCCGAGCGTTCGCGGAAGCTGTTGGCGCCCTTGGCTATCCGAGCAGAACCGCGTAGCCCGGCTTGATGATGTCGTCGATGATGCGAAGCCGCTCCGGGAACGGGATGAACGCCGACTTCATGGCGTTGATGGTGAAGCGCTCCAGGTCGCTCCAGCCGTAGCCGAAGGTGTCCACCAGCTTCGCCATCTCCTTGCTCATGGCGGTGTCGCTCATCAGGCGGTTGTCGGTGTTGACGGTGACGCGGAAGCGCAGCCGGGCGAGAAGATCAAAGGGGTGCTTGTCCAGCGAGGGAACTGCGCCGGTCTGCACGTTCGACGACGGACACAGCTCGAGCGGAATCCGCATGTCGCGCACATAGTTCGCGACCAGCCCGAGGCGGGCGTCCTCGATCGCGCCGGGGACGGTGATGTCGTCGGTGATCCGCACACCGTGGCCGAGCCGGTCGCAGCCGCAGAAGGCGAGTGCCTCGTGGATCGAGGGCAGCCCGAACGCCTCACCCGCGTGAATGGTGAAGTGCGCGCTGTTGGCCCGCATGTATTCGAAGGCATCCAGATGCCGGCTGGGTGGGTAACCCGCCTCCGCGCCCGCGATATCGAAGCCGCCGACGCCGCGGTCGCGGAATCGGACCGTGAGCTCGGCGATCTCGCGTGAGCGCGCCGCGTGCCGCATGGCGGTGAGCAGGCAGGTCACCACGATGGGGCGACCTTCCGCCGCGGCGGCCGCCTCCCCTTCGCGGAAGCCGGCCAGGGTGTGCTCGACCACCTCGTCCAGCGTCAGCCCGCGTTCCAAATGCTGTTCGGGCGCGAAACGCACCTCGGCGTACACCACGCCGTCGGCGGCCAGGTCTTCCGCGCATTCGCGAGCGACCCGTCGCAGGCCCTCCGGTGTCTGCATCACCGCGACGGTGTGGGCGAAGGTTTCCAGATAGAGCTCCAACGAGCCGCTGTCGGCCGCGTCGCGGAACCATGCGGCGAGCGCCGCCTCGTCGGAGGCGGGTAGTTCGTCGTAACCGCAATCGGCGGCGAGCTCCAAAACCGTCGCGGGCCGCAAGCCACCATCGAGGTGATCGTGTAGCAACGCCTTGGGAGCTCGGCGGATCGAGGCAAGGGTCAAAGGCATCGGTCCTGTCATGAACACACGTTAGCCGCATGACCGGGGTCAAGCTGCCCACTTGGTGCGCGTCATCACTTGTGATCGCCCTCTCGGGCGCGTCGCCCCGAGACATCGACCTCATCTCGTCCGCTCGGGTCGCCGTCCCCGGCGTAATGGCGTAAAGGCCCGCTGAAGAATCGCTTGGCCAACTGAGTCTTTCGATACGATGCTCGGCTCAGGTCCCGATCCTGTCGAGGATCAGCTCGGTGTTCGGCTTCGAGTCGCCGCCGTCGTTGATGGTGATGACATCGCTGAGGGCGGCAAGAGCGCCGGAGAATGCTTCGGGGGTATCGGTGTGCAGCATGAGCAGCGGTTGGCCCGCGGTGACCGAATCGCCGGGCTTAGCACGCATTTCGATGCCCGCACCGGCCTGCACCGGATCACCCTGTCTGGCGCGGCCCGCGCCGAGCCGCCAGGCGGCGATGCCGACGCCCATCGCGTCGATGCCGGTGAGCATGCCGTCCCGCTCGGCGCGCACGATCTCGGTGTGTTTCGCGCGCGGCAGCGGCGCGTCCGGGTCACCGCCCTGCGCCTGGATCATCGCGCGCCAGTGGTCCATCGCGCGACCGTCGGCAAGGACGTCGGCGGGGTCGATGTCGAGTCCGGCCTGCGCGACCATCTCGCGAGCCAGGGTGAGGGTCAGCTCGACGACATCGGCGGGGCCGCCACCGGCGAGCACCTCCACCGACTCAGCGACCTCGAGTGCATTGCCCGCGGTGCGACCGAGCGGAGTGTCCATCGCGGTCAGCAGCGCGACGGTCCGCACCCCGGCGTCGGTGCCGAGTTCGACCATCGCCGTTGCCAATTCGCGGGCGCCCTCGATGGTCTTCAGGAACGCGCCGGAGCCGACCTTTACGTCCAGCACCAGCGCGGCGGTCCCCTCCGCGATCTTCTTGCTCATGATCGAGCTCGCGATCAGTGGGATGGATTCGACGGTCCCCGTGACATCGCGCAGCGCGTAGAGCCGCTTGTCCGCCGGGGCCAGGTCGGCGCCCGCCGCGCACACCACGGCGCCGATGCTCGGGTCGGCCAATATCTCCCGCATCCGCGCCACCGGCACGTCGGCCTGCCAGCCGGGAATCGCCTCGAGCTTGTCCAAGGTGCCGCCGGTGTGCCCGAGCCCGCGGCCGGACAGCTGCGGCACCACCGCGCCGCAGGCCGCGACCAACGGCGCCAACGGCAGCGTGATCTTGTCGCCCACCCCACCGGTCGAATGCTTGTCCACCGTCGGCCGCGGCAGATCGGTGAAGTCCATCCGCTGTCCCGACGCGATCATTGCCGCCGTCCACCGCGCGGTCTCGCGTCGCGTCATCCCCCGCCACACCACCGCCATCGCCAACGCCGCCATCTGCTCGTCGGCGACCGCTCCCTTGGTGAATCCATCGACCACCCGGTCGATCTGCGCGTCCGACAGCTCCCCGCCGTCCCGCTTGGTGGTGATGATCGAAACCGCGTCCAATGCCGTCACTCGGCCAGTCTGGCACGACATCCCGCCGAACCCTGGTTCATGTCGGTGGCCTCCGATAGCCTCTGCGCATCATCCGATCGAGGCTGGGGGCAGCGATGACATATGCGCACATGGATCGACGCGTGACGAAGCTCGAGACACGCGTCCGTGACGTCGAGGAAGGCTTCGGCGAGTCTCAGCTGAAGTTGACGCGACGAGTGACCGGACTCGAGATCTGGGCCGGCCGAGTCACCGACCACTCGAACGGCGTTGGACGAAGCTTGACCCTCATCATGGAGCGGCTCGGGATTCCGCCGACCGATATTCCGGAGGTCACGATGGCCACCGACGAGGAGATCGACGCCGCGCTCGACGCAGACTGCTGACGACCTTTACCCGCCGCAGCCTTACCGCTGCCCGGCGTCTAGGTCGTCCGGGCCGAAAGCGTCGGGGAGCAGGGTTCGTAGCGGGACGGGTCCGGGCTTGTGGTCGATCATGAGGTCGGGCCCGCCGTGTTCATAGAGCAGCTGCCGGCAACGGCCGCAGGGCATCAGGATTTCGCCGCGGGAATCGGTCACGGAGACGGCTATCAAGCGGCCTCCACCACCCGAATGCAAGTTACCGACGAGTACGCATTCGGCACAAAGACCCAACCCGTATGAGACATTTTCCACATTGCACCCGCATACAATTCGGCCGTCGGCGCGCAGCGCCGCCGCGCCGACCGGGAACCGCGAGTACGGCGCATAGGCGTTACGCATAACTCGAATAGCATTGTCGCGCAATATATTCCAGTCGATTTCCGGCATCGACTACCTCCCGTGAACCAGGCCGAACAAGGCCGTGCGAGGGCCGCCGCGCAACCCTCTACATGACAAGAAAGGTAAACCTAACTCGCCCGATTATCGCGCAACGCACGGCACGCCGAATTAGTTCCGGCATTGCGAGGGGATTAGAGTCCACAACAGATCGGTTCAGGTTCCCGGCGGCGGGCCGGAGCGCAGCCACCTGGGCAAACGCACCCAGCGCATGCCGGCGTCGGATCTGTGACCGGGTCCATCAACGACGTTGGAGGCGACCGCACTCTATGACCACGATAGAAGCTCCGGCACAGCCGAAGCGGAAGACGCTGTACCGAGGCGACCCCGGAATGTGGTCCTGGGCGCTGCACCGGATCACCGGTGTCACCATCTTCTTTTTCCTCTTCGTGCACGTCTTGGACACCGCGCTGGTTCGGGTCAGCCCCGACACGTACAACTCGGCGATCGAGATCTACAAGAACCCGATCGTCGCGCTGATGGAGATGGGTCTTGTTGTGTGCGTGCTGTTCCACGCGCTCAACGGCGTCCGGGTGATGCTGGTCGACTTCTGGGCCAAGGGCCCGAAGTACCAGCGCCTGATGCTCTGGATCATCCTCGCGGTCTGGTTCCTGTTGGTGGTGCCCGCGATCGGCCGCCAGTTCTTCTACCTGTTCACGGAGCACTGATATGAGTGAGTGCAGCGAGCGAACAATGAACGCAGCCGCCAGTGCGCTCATGCCGGAACCCAGCGTCAGCGAGGTGGAGGCATGAGCGCACCCATTATCGGTAAGTCCTACGACCGGCCGGCCAGCTTGGACCTGCCCCGCTCGCCGCGGGCCCGCTCCAACACAAACTTCGAGAAGTACGCGTGGCTGTTCATGCGCTTCTCCGGCCTGCTGCTGATTGTGCTCGTGCTCGGGCACATGACGATCATGCTGCTGCTCGACGGCGGCGTGAAGCGGCTGAACTTCGCCTTCGTGGCGGGTCGCTGGTCCAGCCCGTTCTGGCAGCTCTGGGATCTGGCCATGCTGTGGCTGGCCCAGCTGCACGGTGGCAACGGGCTGCGCACCGTGATCGCGGATTACGCCCGCAAGGACTCGACCCGGTTCTGGCTGAACACCGCGCTGGTCGTCTCGATGATCCTGATCATGACCGTCGGCACCTACGTCATCTTCACCTTCGACCCCAACATCAGTTAGGAACAGGCCACCTCGATGAGTGAATCCCGGATTCAGGAGCATCGCTACGACGTCGTGATTGTCGGTGCCGGTGGCGCCGGCATGCGCGCGGCGATCGAGGCCGGCCCCCGGGCGCGCACCGCCGTACTGACCAAGCTCTACCCGACCCGCAGCCACACCGGTGCGGCGCAGGGTGGCATGTGCGCCGCGCTGGCCAATGTCGAAGAAGACAACTGGGAATGGCACACCTTCGACACCGTCAAGGGTGGCGACTATCTGGTCGACCAGGACGCCGCGGAGATCATGGCCAAAGAGGCCATCGACGCGGTGATGGACCTGGAAAAGATGGGTCTGCCGTTCAACCGCACCCCCGAGGGCAAGATCGACCAGCGCCGCTTCGGCGGACACACCCGCGATCACGGCAAGGCCCCGGTCCGCCGCGCTTGCTACGCAGCCGACCGCACCGGTCATATGATCCTGCAGACGCTCTACCAGAACTGCGTCAAGCACGACGTGGAGTTCTACAACGAGTTCTACGTGCTCGACCTGGTGATCAGCGAGACCGACCGCGGCAAGGTCGCGACCGGCGTCGTCGCATACGAGCTGGCCACCGGTGAAATCCACGTCTTCCACGCGAAGTCGATCATCTTCGCCACCGGCGGCTCGGGCCGAATGTACAAGACCACCTCGAACGCGCACACGCTGACCGGCGACGGCATGGCGATCGTGTTCCGCAAGGGTCTGCCGCTGGAGGACATGGAGTTCCACCAGTTCCATCCGACAGGTCTCGCAGGCCTCGGCATCCTCATCTCCGAGGCCGTCCGCGGCGAGGGTGGCATCCTGCGCAATGCCAGCGGCGAGCGCTTCATGGAGCGCTACGCCCCCACCATCAAGGACCTCGCGCCGCGTGACATCGTCGCCCGCTCGATGGTGCTCGAAGTGCTGGAAGGCCGCGGCGCCGGACCAGACAAGGACTACGTCTACATCGACGTGACCCACCTCGGCGAGGACGTGCTCGAGGAGAAGCTGCCCGACATCACCGAATTCGCCCGCACCTACCTGGGTGTGGACCCGGTGAAGGAACTGGTGCCGGTTATGCCGACCTGTCACTACGTGATGGGTGGCATCCCGACCCGGATCCGCGGCGAGGTGCTGCGCAACAACACCGATGTGGTGCCCGGCCTGTACGCGGCGGGCGAGTGCGCGTGTGTTTCGGTGCACGGCTCCAACCGCCTCGGCACCAACTCGCTGCTGGACATCAACGTGTTCGGCCGCCGCGCCGGCATCGCCGCCGCGGAGTACGCGCACCGCACGGAGTTCGTGGAGATGCCGGAGAACCCGGCGCAGATGGTGCAGGACTGGCTGGCGTTGATCCTGTCCGACCACGGCAACGAGCGGGTCGCCGACATCCGCACTGAGCTGCAGTACACGATGGACATGAATGCCGCCGTGTTCCGCACCGAGGACACCCTCAAGCAGGCCCTCACCGACATTCACTCGCTCAAGGAGCGGTACTCGCGGATCACGGTGCAGGACAAGGGCAAGCGCTACAACAGCGACCTGCTCGAGGCCGTCGAGCTCGGCTTCCTGCTCGAGCTTGCCGAGGTCACCGTGGCCGGCGCGCTCAACCGCAAGGAATCGCGCGGCGGCCACGCGCGCGAGGACTACCCGGACCGCGACGACGTGAACTTCATGCGGCACACGATGGCCTACAAGGAGAGCCCGGATCTCATTTCGGATATCCGCCTCGACTTCAAGCCGGTGGTGCAGACCCGTTACGAGCCGATGGAGCGTAAGTACTGATGACTGCTGTAGCCGAAGCACCCACATCGCAGAAGCCGGCGCCGGTCCCCGACGGGTCGGTCATGGTCACCGTCAAGGTCGCCCGGTTCAACCCGGAGGACGACAAGGGCGCGCACTGGGAGTCGTTCCGGGTGCCGGTCCTGACGACCGACCGCTTCCTGAACGTGCTCATCTACATCAAGTCCTACCTGGACGGCACGCTCACCTTCCGGCGCTCCTGTGCGCACGGTGTGTGTGGTTCCGACGCCATGCGGATCAACGGTGTGAACCGACTGGCCTGCAAGGTTCTGATGAAGGACATGGTGCCCAAGGACGGCAAGTCCGTCACCGTCACCGTCGAGCCGATCCGCGGCCTGCCCGTGGAAAAGGACCTCGTGGTGAACATGGAGCCGTTCTTCGACGCGTTCCGCGCCGTGAAGCCCTACCTGATCACCACCGGTAACGAGCCCACCCGCGAACGCATCCAGAGCCAAGCCGACCGCGCCAGGTTCGACGACACCACCAAGTGCATCCTCTGCGCCTGCTGCACCACCTCCTGCCCCGTCTACTGGAGCGACGGCAGCTACTTCGGCCCGGCCGCGATCGTGAACGCCCACCGCTTCATCTTCGACAGCCGCGACGAAGCCGCCCGCGAACGCCTCGACATCCTCAACGACGTCGAAGGCGTCTGGCGCTGCCGCACCACCTTCAACTGCACCGACGCCTGCCCCCGCGGCATCGAAGTCACCAAGGCCATCCAAGAAGTCAAGCGCGCGTTGCTCTTCGCCCGCTGACCTCCACCGTGGTCTGACACGGTCAGCCGACGAAGGCCGCCCTCATCGAAAGATAAAGGCGGCCTTCGTCGTTCCGCTCACGGTGTTGTCGGTAGCCCGTGCTCCAGCAGGTCGAAAACCGTGTCAAGGGCGGCGCGTGGGTCGGTTCCGCGCCGACGAATTGTGGGATTTCCAGGATATAGCGGGCGGTGAGATCGTCTGGGGCGCGGCCAATTTCGGCCGATCGATGTCACAAAGGTCGGTGTCGGCCAGCCCTGTTGTCCGCGCCACAAACCGGTTGGGGTACAAGGAATCTGCTATCGCTAGTCCCACAGATCGCCGCACGGCAGCAACGGCTGATCCGGACGCACGTCGTCGTCGACGGTGACCACCAACCCCAGCTCCGAAAGGCCGCTTGCCAACTCGTCGGCCACGTTGTGGGCTTGTTCGGCCGATGCCTGGTAATCCAGCTTCAACGCGCCGGACTCGATATGCACATGCAGGATGCGCTTCGGCGGGTCAGGTGCCATCGCGGAATCACAGCCCCCAGCCCCCGCTGGGATTCGCCGGGTCGCTTCGACCTCGGTCGCCGGCTGGTGGTAGGCGTTGCTGGGATGAAGGAGCTCGTCGAGGATCACCCCGATGCGGCGTCTGCTCATCGTAGGGTTCGCGGCTGGTGTTGATGGCGAGGTTTGTCGCGCACATCCTGCGGCCACTGGTGTGGTGGCTTCCAGTTGCGCCCACGCCTGCCGCGCGGCGGCGGGGGCGTGTTCCCACTCGGCGCGGATGGTGTCGATGTGGTCCAGCGTCGCGTGCAGCTCACCGGGGGTGAGGTCGTGCTCAGAGGCGGCTGCGGCGAGCTGGGTGGCGATCTGCTGGACGCGGGCGAAATCTGCGTGCAGGCGCTGTTCCCACGCCTGGGTGGTGATCATCGGACACCTCCTGGCGTCGGGTCGTGGTTCGGCAGCGGCATCATCACTTATGCGGCAGGACAAGTGGAGCCGATGTTCAGCTCGGACTCGATGGCGGTAGCAGCGAAATGTAGCCCGGCCTCCCGCAACTCGGTGATCCGGGCGCGGACTGTGTCCTCGCCGTACTCGCGGACGACGTCGGCAATTCCAAGGCGGCGCGGCGGGGAGCCGATCCCGGTGTCGGTCGCCGACCACAACCCCATGAGTGCGCTTTCCCTTCGATTGGCGTATCGCCCGCCGGTCAGCGAGTTGTTCCCGCCACCATTTCCTGTGCAAGTCTCGGCCGATAGGTATGTCCTGGTCATCGGGGGCATCTAGGGATTTGATCCGGTCCAGCCTCCTGCAATGGGCTTGTGGACCTCAAAGTCAGACCCGGAAGCCGAGTAGCCATCCTGTCGAGAAACGAGCGTTATCTAGAGCCGCTGATTGCCCCGGTGGTGCTGACCTGCGTCTGTTTGTCGGCGACAACGTCGCCGACAAACAGACGATCCTGATGGGATGGTTGATCAGCACGGGCCGATCGTTATGGACCTGGAACGCGGTGGAGGGCTGGGAGATTCGATTTCAGGTGCGGGGCGAATGCCCGCGTGCCGAAGATGGCCGAGTGCTTCTGCGAGTTGGCGTCGCAGCCGCTGGTTTTCCTCGGCCAGTTCCCGGTTTCTGGTATTCGCGAGTTCCAGTCGGCGGACCAGCGATGGGTCGCTGGTGCGATGACGTGCTGGTAGCGACGTTTCCGGGGCGCGGCGTTTGAGATCGCGTAGCCTCTGGATCTCGGCTCGGATGTCGAGCTGGGAGTAGAGCCAGGATCGCGAGACCTCTGCGGCGGCGGCAACGGTCTGGAAGGTCACGGGTGCGCCAGCGGCATCCAGTTCGCGGATTGCTCGTATGGCCTTGCTGCGGGTTAGTTCGTGCCGGTGATGTGCTGCGGCAACGAGGTGCCGGCTGTTGTCAGCTCGCATCCGCCGCTCCTTGCTCGGTGGAATTAGGGCCGTTTTCGAGGGCGGTGATGATGTTGTTCAGGTTGCCGAGAATCTGCTCATTCATCTCCGCAAGGCGCTGCTGGCCGCGGGCATCGGCGGCGGAGATCAGTTCGATGACCTGCTGGCGGTGCTGTCGATGCTGTGGGAGGAACTCGGCGGTAGTCACGAACATCGGGCAGGTCAAACACGCGTTGGCATGCGGACAGGTTCTCACCAGCGGAAGCCCGCAGTATCCGTTCGGCAGGGCCTGGGTCGCCCGGCTGACACGCTGTTTGGCCCAGGACACCTCGGCGAGTGGTCCATCCGGATCGAGGACGACGGTATCGCCAGCGGCGCCGACTTTGTGGGCGGCTTCCCAGTGGCGACGGATAGTCGTATCAGACAGCCGGGCATATCGCGCGGTCATCAGGTGTGAATCGTGATCGAGAATCCGGCGGACCACTTCCTGCGGAACGTCGCGGTTGATCAGCCGGGTCCCGAGAGTATGCCGCCACTGGTGCGGCGTGACCCGGACCCGCTGCCCGTTCTCGTCTCGGATATCGCACCGCGCCAACCACCTGCGCAGAGCGCGGCGATAGACGTCACCGTAAATGGGCCTTTGACCGTCTGGATTGTTCCTCTCTTGCGAGAACAGGCGCGGAACCCCTTGCGGCCATTGACCTTCCAGATCGTGCAGGTGCTGTTTGATGGCTTGTTCCAGTTCCTCGTCGATGGGCACCAACGCTTCCCGGCGCATCTTGTGGTTGAAGTACCTCAGATAAGGCGCGCCTTCGCCGTCACGAACGATGCAGTCGACGCCGAGACCGAGCGCGTCGGTAACGCGTAGCCCGGATCGCATGAGGATGAGTGTCACCAGCCGATATGCGGGAATGCGCCACTTGTCGAGATTCTGAGGGCTCTCCAGTTGCGCCATGACGTGGTCGCTCAACGCCCGCGGCAGCCACTCACCATCCTTGGGGATGTCCTCCGGGAAGAACATGGCGCTGACCGGCAGCGCAGTGTCCCAGCCATGCTGGCGGATCGCGATCAAGAACTGATTGAGCTGCCCGATCATGTGACGGTGCATCACCCGCCCACCACATTCGGAGTGCAGATGAGCCAGATACCGCTCCAGCAGTAATCGATCGATTTCTCCAAGGTGGCGGACCGGAATCGGCTGTGCAGCAAGGAATTCAGCGAACCTGGTGATCGCGCGAACGCCCAAGCCGACGGTCTCGCTGGTCCTTCCGACCGAGATCCGCCACCTTGACCACCGCTTGGCCAACTCCTTCAGCCAGCCTTGAGGGATGCCGCCGAACCGCAGATACGCCAGATGCCCGTGTTCGCGGCGCGCACCGACCCGACGGAGATTCCAGGTGTCGCGACTGTATTCCTCGGCCCAGGGGTCGTCGTCGCGGCTGGCCGCACGGATTTGAGGCCGCCGGTTTCCACTGGCCTCACTGATGTCGCTGATCGAGGCACTCGAGTTCACAACGTCACCTCGTTCCCGCTGAACCATCCGGCTTTCTCAAGGATTTTCCGGGCGTCTTCGACGGTGAGGTGACCGTAGACGGTCGAGGTGACGGTCAGACTGGCGTGGCCGAGCAGCTTCGACACGACCTCGATCGGCACACCGTCCCGCAGCATCCGGGTGGCTGCGGTGTGCCGGCACCAGTGCGGATCGAAGTCGATTCCGGTCCGTTGCCGTAGGCGGCAGACCAGGTCGTAGACCGCCGGATACGACCAGGGACGCCCGTATGGACCGGCCCAGAGGTTGACGAAGACATAGTCCGAATCCAGGTCCCCGTACTCTCCATGCAGATAGTCGGCATAGAGGCGAACCAGCTCGCCGCTGACGGGGATCGCCCGTGGCCGTTGGGATTTCGTGCGAGCACCGTTGTCGTTGTCCCGCGGCACGATGCTGATTTCCCGCTCAGCGGCAGCGATGTCCTCATGTCGCAGGCCCAACGCTTCGCCGATCCGCATGCCGGTCTCGTGCAGCAGGGCGAACAGGAACCTGTCGCGTAGCCGGTCGCAACCGTTCAGAATGGCCTGCATCTCGGCGACGGTCAGCACCCGCGGAAGTTTCCGAGGCGCTTTCAAAGCGATCGCGCGCCAAGCCTGCGGCTCTCGCTTGGTGACATGATGCAGGAACGGCTTCCAGCCCGTTCCCCGACGATGACCGGCCGGCTGCCACGTCACCAGCAGTTCGCCCAAGTCCACGCCATTACGGGTGGCGTGCTGGTAAAAGGCGCTGACCGCCGACAGCTTCCTGTTCACGGTCGATTCCGTGCAGTGATACTCCACCGATGGCAGTACGGCCACCGACCCGTCCCGAGTGTTCGGCGGCCGCCGCAGCCACGACACGAACTCCGCGACATCCTCCAGCCGGACCGCCCGCCAGTCGATCTCCTTCTGGCTGAGGAAGACGAACCAGTCCTTTAGATCGTGGGCATACGCCTTGATCGTGTTCGGCGACCGCTCGATGTCGGTCAGATACGCCAGATACCGCTCCACCGGTCCCACCGGCCCGTCGTCGCCGAGGACCGTCCACGACTCACGTCGCGAGACCGGGGACAACACCCGCACCACATGCATCGCTCCTCCAAGACAATTCGCGAGATGGACGGGCTGTAGGTAACCACGTCCACCACGCGAACCCGGGAAGCCGAAACCCTCGTGCTCGACATCAACAACACAGCTCCGAAGGCTCTAGATAACGATCGTTTCTTGAACACCAGCCCGGCCGAGTCGAATTGTCAATGTTCGAACTCCTCTGCACTGTTGTCCTGGGGTTCGGTTCTGTTTGCAGTGGACTTCGGACATCGGCGTGTCGCGAACTCGTCTGCACTACCGTGCTTTTCGTTCGAACTCGTGTGCACGAGAGAGCTGCGGTATGTCCGAGAATACGGCCACGGCTGTGGATCGCGGTGTGGTCACCGCGGATGAGTCGCGTTGGCAGTCTGCAGTGCGCCGGGCGGAGGTGATCGGTCGTCTCGCGCGCCACGATCGGGTGAGCGCAGCGGCTGCCGGTGAAGCCGGTGCGGAGCTGGGGTTGAAACGCCGGCAGGTGTATGCGCTGGTGAAGCGGTGGCGGGCGGGGGACGGTCTAGCCTCGGATCTGCTGCCCGGTAGGTCGAGTGGTGGTCGTGGTGGTGAGCGGCTGGGCGATGAGGTGGAAGCGATAGTGCGGAAGGTGCTGCGGGCGAGGTATCTGACGCGGCAGCGTCGTTCGGTGGCGGTTATCTGCCGCGAGATCACCCATGAATGCCGGGCCAAGGGCCTGCGGCCGCCGTCGCGGTCGGCGGTGGTGCGGCGGATCGGCCGGTTGGACCAGGTGAAGGCGATCACCGTGCGGGAGGGCTCCGACGCGGCCCGCTCACGCCGCGCGGCGGGTGGTTCCACGCCGCCGGTGGAGGGTCTGTTGGAGCGTGTGCAGATCGATCACACTCCGGCGGATGTGATCGTGGTCGATGAGCTGCACCGGTTGCCGATCGGCCGGCCGTATGTGACCGCGGCGATCGACGAGGCGTCGAAATGCGTTCCTGGGCTGGTGATCACCCTCGAAGCGCCGTCAGCGGCGTCGGTCGGGCTGTGCCTGGCGCATATGGCGATCGACAAACGGGCCTGGCTCGAACGCCTGGGGCTGGATGCGGTGTGGCCGATGAGCGGCAAACCGGCCAAGTTGTATGTCGACAACGCCAGCGAGTTCAAGAGCGAAGCCCTGCGCCGCGGCTGTGAGCAGCACGGCATCGACATCGACTACCGGCCGCCGGGCGCACCGCACTACGGCGGCATCATCGAACGCCTGGTCGGCACCATGATGCGGCTGACCCATGAGCTGCCGGGCACCACGTTCTCCAACCCAGGGGAGCGCGGCGGCTACGACAGTGACGCGAAAGCCGTGCTCACCCTGACCGAACTGCAGCGGTGGATGGCCCTGGCGGTGGCCTGCTATCACGGTGAACCGCACGACGGGCTGGGCGGTCGGCCCCCGGGCGGGGTGTGGACGGACAAGGCAGCTGAGCAGGGAACCCCGAAGACCGTGACCAACGCGACCGCGTTCTTGGTCGATTTCCTACCGGTGATCCGGAGATCTCTGACCCGCAGCGGATTTCGGCTCGACCACGTCCAATACTATTGCGACGCGCTGAAACCGCTGATCGCGCGCCGGGAACCACTGGGCAAGTTCGTCTTACGCCGCGATCCGCGCGACATCTCCCGCATCTGGGCCCTGCATCCCGACACCGGCGAATATCTGGAGGTGCCGTATCGGACGTGGTCACGGCCTGCGATCAGTGTGTGGGAGCAGACCGCGGCGGTGGCGCGGCTGCGGGAGCAGGGCCGCGGCGAGATCGACGAGAACGCGCTGTTCGCGATGGTCGAGCAGATGCGGCACATCACCGACGCCGCGACCTCGGCCAGCCGCAAGGCCCGCCGCGACGGGCAGCGCCGCCGCAACAACACCCCGCCGCGCCAGGGACCGTCTCTGGTTGCGCCGCAACCACCCGCCGACACAGCGCCCGGACCCGTGAAGCCGTTCGAGGTGATCGAGCAATGGTGAACGGTGAACCGGACCTGTCGCATCTGCACCCGTCGGCGCAGCCGATCGCTATGCTGCCGGGCGAGGAGCGGTTGCGGTATGTGCGTGGGGACCGGTGGATCGGCTACACCCGCGCCACCGAAGCCCTGACCAGGTTAGAAACGCTGCTGGACACGCCCAGTAAGCAGCGGATGCCGAATCTGCTGATCGTCGGCCTGACGAACAACGGCAAGTCGATGATCATCGAGAAGTTTTGCCGGACTCATCCGCCGGTGTCACATTCGGATCGTGAACAGATCCCGGTGCTGACGGTGCAGATGCCCTCCGAGCCGTCGGTGACCCGGTTCTACACCGCGCTACTGGCCGCCCTGGGCGCGCCGATGCGGGCCCGCGCGCCACGGTTGGCCGACCTCGAGCAGCTGGTGCTGAGCCTGCTGCGGGCTACCGGTGTCCGTGTGCTGGTGATCGATGAGCTGCACAACATCCTCGGCGGCCGCAACAGCGCGGTCCGGCGGGAGTTTCTGAACCTGTTGCGGTTCCTCGGCAACGAGCTGCGGATTCCGCTGGTCGGGGTCGGCACCAACGACGCCTATCTGGCGATCCGGTCGGACCCGCAACTGGAGAACCGGTTCGCCCCGTTCCTGCTTCCTCGGTGGCAGCCCGACGCTCAGGGGTGTGCGTTGCTGGCCAGCTTCGCCGCCGCGTTCCCGCTGCGCCGGCCCTCGGCGATCGGGACCGCGGAAATGGCCACCTATCTGCTGACTCGCAGCGAGGGCACCATCGGCGAGCTGACCGCGCTGCTGACCGATGCCGCGATCGCGGCCATCGAGTCCGGCCAGGAGGCGATCAACCAGAGCACGCTGGTGATGGCGTCCTATGCAGGGCCGACCGAACGCCGTCGGATGTTCGAACGCGAACTGGCGTGACCGCGCCATCCACGCGATGGCCGCTGCATCCGCAACCGGACCCCCTGGAGTCGCTGTCATCCTGGCTGGGGCGACTGGCCGGGATCTACCGAATGCCGGTCAAACGACTGCTCGCCGCCCTCGTGCCCGAACTATCCCCGCACCTCATCGAGGACGACCGGTGGGAGGTCCCCGAACCGTTGGCGAAAGCGCTGGTCGAGCGGACCGGAGTCGATCCCGGACACCTGAAGACAATGACGTTGGGCGGGTGGACGCCGTGGTTGCTCGACAAAGCCGGCGTGCGCGATTTCGAAGCGCAGGAAGTGTTCGACACCTACGTGCGGCAGAACTCGGTGCTGCTGCGCCCCGGCGAGGCCGGCCGCAACCATGTGACCGAGCGGCGCTGGCGCGGGCCCTGGATGCCGGGTCCCGCATACCGGCAGCGGCACTGCCCAGTCTGCGCCACCGACCCCGCGCGGCCCCAGGCGCTGGCGTGGAAACTGCCGCTGGTGACCGGGTGTGCCGAGCACGGATGCCGCCTCATCGACAACCGCGATAGGTGGAAGCTTCTTCTTCCCGAACACGAACGCCTACAACCGATCCCGGTTCCCGAACCGCTGGCAAGGCTGGACCGTCTCACCTACGAGGGCCTGGCCACCGGCCAGGTTCGCCTGCCCGGCCGCCCGATCCACGTGGCCGTGTGGCTGCGGTTGTTGCGGAGCTTGCTGGACGAGGTCAGCCTGCTCGGTCGCCGCCAGCGTACGAAGGCGCGCCTCGAACTGATCTGGCAGAGCACCGGCCGCGGGCCGCGCGGCGGGCTGAGCGCCTGGAAACCCTACGAACTGATGGACCCGCCGACGCAGGAAGCGATGCGCCACGCGGCGGCGGTCGCGCTCGACCTCGTCGCGGCGCGGCGGATCACCGCCGACGGCGAGTTCGCCTCGGCGCTGGTGACCCCGCCGCACACCCCGGTGTACGAGGGCGACAGACCGACACCGCTGGTGACCGCCTGGAGGACCGCGATCACCGAGGTGACCGCGGCGATCGACCGCGCCCGCGTAGATCCGGCGACCGCGCAGCAGTTGCTCGCGCTGGCGACCCTGTCGGTCCGGACACTGGAGCACTTCGAGCGCGAACGCGACTTTCTCGTCATCCTCGGCATCTCCACCGACTTCCTGCCCACGACGACCGAGTACGCCACACGGCTGTGCCCGATGTGCGACGACGACGTCTTCGCGGTGATCCGCAAGATGGGCATGCGCCTGGACGACCTCCCCCAGTGGATCGGCGACCGACATGGCCTGTCGGTCCAGGCTCGCGAGCGCGCACCCGACCGCCGAAACGGATCCGTTGATGTCGTCAAATGACCCTTTGAAGACATGTAGTCAGTGCGGCTTCCGCGCCGTCCGGATCATGCGGAAACGGCGCAATCGATCCAATGCGGTCCGTTCCCGATTGACGACAGGGTTTGACGACAGATAGAACGGTGAATGGAAGCTAATCGGGTCGAGGTGAAAGGGCGCTGCGATGGCCGAACTCGTCTACACACGGGTGTCCACCGACGAGCAAAGCACCGCACGCCAGACCCACCTGATCGGCGAGGCCGGTCTCGTCGACGGCGCAGACGGTGTGCAATTGTTCGCCGACCCGGCCACCTCATCGAAGATCCCCGCACTCGAACGCGACGGGTTCCGTCGGCTGGCCGGATATGCGCGCCCCGGTGACCAGCTCACCGTGTCCGAGCTGTACCGGCTGTGCCGCGACCTCGCCGACATCCTCACCGTGCGCGACTGGTGCCGGCTGCACGGGGTGAAGCTGCGGGTCCTGTCCGGGGCGCTATCGGGCATCACCGATCTTGCCGCGGCCGACGCGACCACCACCATGCTGGTCAACGTGCTGATCTCGGTCGGCCAATTCCAGCGCGACCTGCAAAACGAACTCACCCGCGAGGGCCTGGCCGCCGCCTGGGCACAAGGCGCCCGATCCGGACGCCGCCCACAGGTCGCCACGAACGGGGCGTTGGACCAGGTACGCCAGGAATTCCGCGAAGGGGCGACAATCGCTGCTCTGGCCCGCCGGCACCAGGTGAGCCGAGTTGCGATCCGCACCGCCCTCGCCGACCTTCTGCCCGGCCGCCCCGAACAACCCGCACCCGCCCGCATGGACGAACCGGGCCCGATCCGGATCGAGATCCCGGGCAAGATCGCCCGCCACCTGACCATACCGCCGACCTCGGCGAAACCGAGCGCCGCGCTCTGCAACAGAGCCGGGAGATACGACGCGGACAGGGCTACAGCCTGCACGTCACCGCGCCGCCGCACGTCCACCGGACGCTACTGGCTGCTGCCGAAACAGTCGGTGAGAGCGCGTCGGCCGCCGACCGCAAGGCATACCGGATCTACCGGGATCGACTGCACAACGCGACTACATGATGATCATGAGCGGGTGTTCGGATGTGCCCCAACATCACACGCCCGCCTGCGCCGGGACGGGCTCATGGATGCGCCTCGCCCCTGTCGGGGTGCCACAACCAACCACCACTGGGGAGGCGATCGACGCGATCGGTTGAATGTGACTCGTACGATATCTATCTCATATTTTCTAGCTTTTGTCCGCACCAGCGGGCACAGAACGAATGTGGAGTAGATGCGCACACTCACCCAGGCAGTCAGGCTGGCCTTCGCCGCGTCGGCGGTCGTCGCTGGCTCAATAGCTGTGGCCGGCCCGGCGAATGCGGTAGCGACCCCGGCCGAGGCATGCGGCAGCAACTACCACGAAATCGATCACCACGACATCCCCGGCGCACGTATCCACCTGCTCTACAACGGCACCACCGACTGCGTAGTCACGACGAAGAACAACCCCGGAACCAAAACCATGATGTTGGCTTCCATCGCGAAAGACGTAGACGGAATTTACAGCAACATCAATGACGAGGGCGAATACACTAACTACGCTGGCCCGGTGAAGGTGACCGCTCCGGGTGTCTGCATCATCTGGGGAGGCGCCTCTGATCCGGGGTGGAACGTCTGGTATTCGGAGCCTTCGCACTGCCGCTGATCGCCGCCAAGCACATTTACGGCAGGATGCCCGCAATCCCAGGGACTGGTCGCGGGCATCCCTGGCTTCCTGCAGCTACTGCAGTCTGCCCTCTTTGTAACGCATCTCTGAACTTCGCCTTGCATCCCCGAACAGGCAAGTCGGAACTGACATCCGGTGACGAATTCTACTGACATCTCACTCTGGACTGCCTGCACCAGATCCCGGCCACACCGAACCAGCCGGTTTTCACCGGTGGAACATGATGATCCGCTCTATCTCATCGACCGAGCAGGCGACGGTCGTCGCGATCTCGGCTGGGGTCTGCCTCTGCTGGTACAACGTCAGAACGCGCACGTGCAGGGCCCGGGTCGCAGCCACGGGCCGGGACTGGCAGAGCCTTCCACACCCGTGCGGATCGAACATCTGCCGGCCGCGCGCAGACCTCGCCGCGGTGTTGTGGACGGTGTGGAATCAGCCGGGCCACGCGATCCAGGCGACATCGGTTTTGTCCCGGGACGCCGCTCATATCGAACGCCATCACCGACGGCCGCCAGTCATACGTCGGATCATCGTCATCGGGTTCGGACAGATAGTCCGCAATCGGGTAGTCGTCGGCGACGTCGAGATCGACATCGAGCGCGGCGGCCAGCGCCCACCGGACGTCGCTGCACTCCATCGACAGGGCCATACCCGCAGCGTATCCACATCGACCGACATCACGAACGACCACAAACCAAGCCGAGAAAAACGTCCGGCGCTGCCGACTCGATGGCCCGCCGGGCTGCACGCACCGCAACTGCCCGAATTGACTAGTTTAACCCGCGTTTAACCCTTCTGATGGCGTGCCCGCGTTCTCGAATCACCTCGCCCACTCGGTTCTGCCGCCCACTGTCGCTGTTCGGCAGGCCCCTGAATGCGCAGTGCAGAGCACTCCGAACATCAGTGCAGACAACTTCGAACATCGACAGATTCGCCAGGACGACCGCGCTGGACCTGTGTTCAACAAACGTGTCGAAAACGGTTGGTGTTCAACAAGTCCTGTCAGACCTTTCTCGTACAGTCCGGGACATGCCCGGCCAAACCCGCACTCTCGACGTCACCGAACCGCTTGCCCTCGATGGTGATGCGCTCGATCCGATCGGCGGCGGGGGCGCTCTCGTCGGATATGGACGGGTGTCGACCAAGGGGCAGCTGCTCGACCGTCAGGTCGCCGCGCTCACCGCGGCCGGATGCCAGCGGATCTTCTCCGACAAGAAATCCGGCAAGAACGCCGAACGCGAGGAGTTGTGGGCGTGCCTGGATTACCTGCGCCCAGGCGACACTCTGGTGGTGCCGTCGCTGGATCGGCTCGGCCGCAGTCTGCAGGACCTGATCTCGATCGTGGCCGGACTTCGCAAGCGCGGCATCGGATTCCGATCACTGCACGAAGCCCTCGACACCACCACACCCGGCGGACGTCTGGTGTTCCACGTCTTCGCCGCGCTGGCGGAGTTCATCCGCGAGCTGATCGTCGACGGCACGAACGAGGGCCTGGCCGCCGCCCGCGCACGCGGGCAACGCCTCGGCCGGCCACCAGCCATGACCGTCGAGCAGATCCGCCAAGCCCTCGCCATCCTCACCCGGCCGGAGGAAACGGTGTCCTCGGTGGCGCGATTGCTTGGGGTCTCGCGCGGCACCCTCTACAAGTACGTCCCCGAGTTCCGCAGTGGTGGCCGGGTGGCCATCGAGAGCTGACCGCCGAGAACGGCTGCTAGCCAAGGACATCCATTAGGCGGCCACAGAGGGGCGACAGATGCAACTCCTAGGGGGTTGAGGGACAGTCGCCCGAGATCCGGCGCTACGGAGTCCCGGCACCCTCGGGCGAGAACATTCGCGCGGACCACATGGCGCTTCACGTGCCGCCAGGTCGCGCTACGCACTGGCGACTACGGAACTTATCTGCGATAACTCCCGCCGCATCGCTCGGATTGATAGCCAAACCGCTTAACGTGACTTTTCGCGGATCTGTTCCTCAACCCCCGACACGATGCAATACCCTTGCGCGGCATGAGCGGAGAGACCTGGGCAACGCTGGAGGCGACTTCTCTCGGGCAGCTGCGGCGTCGCGCCGCGGTCATCGGCGAATTATTCGAGAGCGAGCCGACGACGGTCGACGGCGCCGAGCGGTGCGGATGGGAGGACGGAAGCGGCCAGTCGACGGTCTGGTACTTCAGTCCGGACCACCGCGTGATGTTGCTGACGTTCCATCACGAGGAGGCCCTCAACCTCTTCTACGACGAGGGTAATTACGAACTGCAAGAACGGTTCTACAACGGCGTGCCCGAGGACCTCGTCCGGCTGGTGCGCAACCGTCCGGAGAACGGCGAATCCTTTAATCTCACGAACCCGGAGACGAAAGACACGATCCATGTCGCGAGCGGCGTCTTCTGGTACGACGGCCATCGGTGGCGCATCGCCGACGGAGTGGTCGACCATTGCCACAACGAGGGCTTGGTCCTCTTCAATGAGTGCGGGTTCGACACCTGCCTTCAGGTGTACCAGTTCGGCCAGGACTTCACTCCCGAACACGTCATCAGGGACCGGGCCTGGTTCGGCTGGTACGCGGACGATACAGAGCATCAAGCCGCGCTGGCCAACCTTCGGGAGATCGTCGCACGACACTACCGAGTGTGAGCGCTGGTCTTCTGCGGCGTTCTTGGAGCCATCGGAGCTCTTAGCGCCACTTTTCTCGCGGATGTTCCCGGACCCCCCACGACGCCACCCTCGACGCCGATATCGATGACCTCGAACGAGCCCGCCGCGTCTGGGTCAAGCTCACCCAAGGACGCAGCGGCTCACTGCGTCCCACCGGTTGGCGCCATGCCCGCACCGCCGCCGCGGGTCTGCTCGGCTGACCGGTTACAGCGACCGCATCGGCCCGGCCGCGCACCGCCTGCGCAACGTGTCCCTGGAATGCAGGCCAGCCCTCGATGTGCTGCGCGACTACGAGCAGGGACCGCGGTCGCATCGGACGCTGATCTATCTCGATCCGCCTTACCCCGGCAATACCCGCGTCCGGAACTACCGTCTCGAGGCGACTACGGCGGCCGCGCACACCGCTCTGGCCGAACAAGCCCGGGCCTGCGCATCGACCGTCGTGGTTTCCGGGTACGCCTGCGAGCTCTACGACCGCCAGCTGTACCCGGACTGGTACCGCTACGAACTCACCGCGTTCACTACCCAGGGCAACGGCAGCCACGAACGCACCGAAGTGCTGTGGTCCAACCGGCCTCTGCACCAACAACTCTCGATGGGATCCCGGTAGTAATCGCCGAAAAAACAACGGATATAGGCGTTGTCGCCGGTCAGCGACGGTGTATCGCTAACCCCCGAAGGGTCGACTTTGCCGCGTACACGGCATGCGTTACAGGCTCGAACTGCGGAAACACGTTGGGGCTGACAGTGTCTCGCGAACGAAGGTCTGCGGACACACCTGTTGCGGACTCGCATCGGATGCTGGCTTCTCGCGACCCATTGGACTGAGCCTGGAGCATCAACAAGTCGCCATCGCTGCTGGTCCAGCCAACTTCGTTGTTTTTCGCGCGATTACTACCGGAACCCCAGGTTGCGCCGCCCGGCGGTGAGTAGCTCCGATACCGGTCCGTTTATTACCCACGGCCCCCTAATCGAAGTGGAATGTGGACAACCGGGGATGGGTTCTACGCTCGCTTCGGCTTCTGTGCTGGAGCTTCCTCCGGCCGAGAGTTGAACTGTTGCAGGGAGTCTCACAAATGAACAGCTACGCGGGCCGCCACAGCGGCGTTACCGGAATGCGCAGACCGCCGGCCCGTCGAGTCGCACTTGCGACCTGGTTGTTCGCCGCCGGCGTGGGTCTGGCTTCGGCCCTGGCCCCGCAAGCCACCGCTGCCCCGGCCCTGATCGCCTGCGGCGCAGGCGAATATGAAAACGTTGACCACGACTGCGTCCCGCGCCCGGAGCAGGCTCCCGCCGCCCCCGACGGGGCAACAGCCCAGTGCAAGGACGGTACCTACAGCTTCAGCCGACACCGCACAGGCACCTGCTCGAATCACGGCGGTGTCGCCCGCTGGTTGGTCGCCCTGCCGTAACCGTCGGTGAGAAACGACTGAATTCCGTTGGTGGACTTGGCGGGTTCCACCAAGTCCACCAACCGTCTAGCTTTTGCCGCTAGGACTCCCACAGGCGTAGGCCCGTCGATCCATCAGCCTGATCGACGAAGACCCAGGCCTCAGCCATGATGCTCTGTGTCGGCACGATCTCGACCGTGCGATGCACAGGAGGCGGCGTGAATTGCATCCCGCCTTTCATCACTCCGTGTGTCGTGTCGTAGAAGAGGCGGATGAACCGGCCGTCGCGCGCGGTATTGAAGGAAAAACTCTGATCCGCCTGGCCGCTATACGGCCTGACACTCACCCCACCGGCGACGGTAGCGCTCAGCGCGACACCGTAGTACTTGTGGCGGATGCCCTTGGATCCGTCTGCCTGCGCGACGATGTCGAAGCTCTGATCCTGGGTGCCGTCGTACTGCCTGATATGAACGAAACCACCGGAACTCACCGACAAGACCCAATCTGACGCTGGCACTTCCCCACCTCCAAGCGCTCGGTCGAACGACAGCAGAGCTGATCTCCCGCAATCGAGTAAACCATGATCACCAGGGGCTGTACGACGGATCGCTTTACGACGAAGCTCAACAAACGGCGTGGTCTACGAATCCGATGGCCATCTCACGCGCCGCGCGGGGCAGTTCCCACCTTCTGCGCCTGGACGACACCACCGACACCGAGATGCCAGGCGATACCAACAGATCGAACCATCCTGCGCTGCATGAGAACTGACCGCCGCTGGTGAGATGTGAACCTTACTGGCGGTCAGACGCCAGCTCGACCCGCTCCGGACGGTGTCCGTAGTCGGGCCGGACCACCAGCTGGTAGCCGCCCAGTACGCCCCTGCTCTCGACGATGAGCGCCACCACAGGGCCCTCGCCGCTCCTGGACAGTCTCAACGCCCGCGGCGGCCAGACGCTGCGGGAACTGTGCAACCGGCCTGGACATGGCCTGGCAGTCCGTCAGCAAGCACCTGGCGGTCCTGGAGCAGGCCACCCTGGTCACCGCGGAGGGGGCGGGGCCGGGTGTGGTGGCCCGGCAACCGGTGGACCTGGGAGTACCGCGCCGCGCTCGTAGTCGTCGCGCTGCCCTCGGATCCGGACGTCAGGTAGCGCTCACTCGCTCCGCGCATTGTGTCAGGCCACGCCGAGGACATCGCGCTCGACCGTGCCGAAGCGGGGACTCAGCCCACGTCGGCGAGGAACTGGGCGAGGAGATCTGCGAAGTTCTCCGGGGCTTCGACGTGGGGAGCATGCCCGACGCCGGGAAGCACCTGGACGGCTCCGCGCCACAGCGTCGGTATGATCAGGCTCCGCAGGTATCCGAGGTTGATCAGCTGATCGTGCTCGCCGTGCAGCACGGCGAGCGGCCGCTGCAGCTGGGCGAGGATCTCTACCTCGTCGGCCAGCCGGCCCGCCTGGATGCTGGTGAACAGGTGGGCGCGCGCCGCGCCGTCGGTGCGGAGGATGTCCTCGACGAACTCGTCGGTCGACAGCTTCGATCCCGGGGCCAGGAAGCTTCCGGCGTAGGTCCGCGCCTCTTCGGCGTCGACTTCGGCCTTGAACCCCACGGCCATGGCCGGATTCGGTAGGAAGCCCTGCGCCAGATCCGCCGGGCCGGCGACCGGTGGTGTGCCGAACAGGACGAAACCGGCCGCCTCGGGCAGTGCAGGCGCCGCCTCGAGAACGATGTGCCCGCCCAGGCTCCAGCCGACCACCACCGCGTCCTCGGCGGCTATCGCCTTGGCGAAGTCCGCGAGCACAGCGACGTACTCGGGTGCGGAGTAGAGCTCGGGATCCTCGGCGGCAGTCGAGTCGCCATGACCCGGCAGATCTAAGCTTGATTTTTAACCTCCGGGTCACTGCCCGCCGACCGTCCGGGTCGGTGTTGGAGCGGTTCGATCATCGAAACGTGTTGCTGCCGTGTTGATTTAGGGACGAATTTCGGCGTGTCGCCGTGACATGGAGCGGCCACCGCATCATCATCGTCGGGTTCCCGCTAAAGAGCCTGATGAGAAGTTGTGGTGGCCGTGCCTGTCAGTGTGCCCGAAGTATTTCGTCCGGTCGAGTCGGCGCGCCCGTCGGGACCGGAATCGCTTGCCGCGTTCCGCAATTCGTTCTATGAAAGCCTGACCGCGCGCGCCGACGCGCTGTTCGAACTCACCGACGCGGTGCTGTGCGACGACGGACCGGTCACCACGCTGGTCGGACTGTGTCTGACCGGGGAATATCGACGCGGCCACGGCGCCCTCTACGACGGTCTGAACGCCGGAAGTATCGACATCGCCCGGCTCCGGCGCGCGATCACCGCCACGACCACGGTCGGGCGAGACGACGAAGGTGCGATCATGCTGGCCGTCGATGCCAGTCCGTGGCTGCGTCCCGACGCGGCGACCAGCCCCGATCGATCGTTCTGCCATGTCTATGGCCGTGGCAGGGGGCAAGCGCAGATGATCCCGGGCTGGCTGTTCTCCTACGTCGCCGCGCTGGAGCCCGGCCGGACCTCTTGGACCACGATCCTCGACGCGATACGGCTGCACCCCGACGACGACGCGACCGAGGTCACCGCCGCCCAGATCCGGGAAGTCGTGCAACGCCTGCAAGCCGCCGACCTCCATGTTCCCGGCGACCCGCACATCAAGATCGTGTTCGATGCGGGCTACGACATCACATGCCTGGCATACGAGCTCGCGGATCTGCCCGTGGTCCTGATCGGGCGAATACGCTCCGACCGCGTCCTGGCCTTCCCCGCCGAACCCCGTGCGGGCAAGAGGGGCCGTCCCGCCAAGCACGGCCCCGACTTCGCGTTGTCCGACACCGGGACCCATCCCGAGCCCGCTGTCGTCACCACCACCGACACCGACCGCTACGGCGCCGTGCGTGCGACGGCATGGAACCGTCTGCACCCCAAACTCGCCCGCCGAGGATCCTGGGCCTACCACGACGGGGAACTGCCGATCATCGAGGGCGTCGTCATCGGGCTTCGGGTGGACCGGCTACCCGGCGACCGCAACCCGAAACCACTGTGGCTATGGTGTTCGCAACCCGACATCGCCGACCCCGCCATTATCGACCGAATCTGGCGAACCTTCCTGCGGCGCTTCGACATCGAGCACACCTTCCGGTTCCTGAAACAGACCCTCGGGTGGACCAAGCCGCGTATCCGCGACTCCGCCGCCGCCGACCGCTGGACCTGGCTCATCATCGCCGCACACACCCAACTCCGCCTCGCCCGAGGACTCACCGAAGACCTCCGCCACCCCTGGGAGAGAAAACCAACCAGCCCCAGCCGCCTCACCCCAGCCCGCGTCCGCAGGGGATTTCGCCACCTCCGCCCGACAACCGCTCTTCCGGCCCGCGCGCCGAAACCCTCACGGCCGGGTCCCGGACGCCCGCCCGGCGCAAAAAACATCCGACGCGCACCACACCAGGCGGTCGGTAAGACCACCACGGCTGCCAGTTAGAGGTTAAAAATCAAGCTAAGGCCAGGCAACGGAAGCGTTCCCCGAAGCTGCTGGTCAGCAGCGGGCGCCAGACGCGGCTCGAGGACGAGTTCCCATGGACGAGGATCACGGGGTGCCCGGTTCCCTCTGATGCCCGGAAGGCAATTTCCCGGCCTGCGAGGACGATTCGGTGTTCGTTCATGGGTTTCCTCTGTACTCGGAGCAGCAGTTTTCCGGTTGCCGTGGCGGACGTCCGAGACGGCGCACACATTCGCATCGCCCGCCCGGCGAGCGGACCAATGCTGCCATGCGCACGGCACGACCGCCAACGCTGCCGGGGCGCTCGACTCGGGTGGGCGATGTCGTGTGACGGTCGCTCGAGGCACATCTAGAATTCCACCAGAGCATGCACGCAGGAACATTTCTGCACTCGCCGGTGTCGGCACGTGGGGTCCAGATTCGAGAAAAGTCACGGTAACGAGTAACCGCAGGTAAGAGCCCATTATCTGCGGTAGCAACGCTGCTGCACTGGTTGAACGGCACTCTGCTGGGCAGGTGACTCCGCGAATTATCTGCGGTAGAGCACGCCCCGGCCGCCCTGCTCAGTCATAGCGAAACCGCTTAACGTGACTTTTCTCGAATCTGGACCCCACACCCCGTCTTTCCCAGCTATCGGTTCCTGGCTCGATATTCGCGAGCCAGCCACACCCTCTACAGCAACGTCCGAGCGGTGCTGCGGCCCGACCTGTTCGCGGTCGTCGAGTCGCGCGCCACCGAGATCGAGGGCACCCGGCGGCGCGATACCGCCGTCGCAGCCGTCACCAAGCTGGTTCTGCACACGGGCCGGGATCTGGACCAGCTCACCGCGGTGGATCTGCTCACCTACCGATCCTGGCACCTGCGCCACACCGACAGCGGCCGGGGAATCGTGCTGGGATGGATGCTGCTGCGCGGGGTCGCGGACCTCGAGGGACACATCGGCCTGACTGACCCGCTGCGCCATGGTCAGCGACCGACTCACGAGTTGGTCGACTACTACGGCATCAAGAACACCGAAGTGCGGCGGGTGCTGATCCGATATCTCGACGAACGGCGACCAGCCCTGGACTACCAGACCTTCACCAATCTCGTTCCCCGGCTTGCCAACCTGTTCTGGGCCGACATCGAGAAGCACCATCCCGAGGTCGAAACCCTGCACCTGCCCGATGAGGTCGCCGCGGCATGGAAGCAACGGCTGCGCACCTGTGTCCAGCCGGGCCGTCGTCGTTCCGACATCGATTACGTCGGCACGTTGATGACCGTTCGCGCCTTCTATCGGGATCTGCAGGAGTGGGCGATCCAGGACCCGTCATGGGCGCAATGGAGTTACCCAAGCCCGATCCGCAAAAGCGAATTGGCTGGTCAGGCGACGAAAGCGCAGAAGAACATCATTGCGGCTACGCATCAGCGCATCCGTGAGCGATTGCCACACCTGCCCGTTCTGGTCGACTCCGCTGAACGGCACCGAGCCGAGCAGGCAGCCCTGCTCGCGGCGGTCAGGGCCACTCCGATCGGAGAGACATTCGAGCACGCCGGACGCGGTTACCGCCACCGGATCCCCAAGAGCTACACCCAGCCCGGCCGCCGCGGCGATACTCCGCCCGACCAGGTCGAAGACCTCGTCACCGGTGAAGTCATCGATGTCGGCAGGATCGAGCACGAGGCGTTCTGGGCATGGGCGGTCATCGAGACCTTGCGGCACACCGGCATCCGGGTCGAGGAACTTCTCGAGCTCACCCACCTCGGCCTGGTCTCCTACAAGCTGCCGAAGACCGGTGAAGTCGTCCCGATGCTTCAGATCGTGCCGTCGAAATGTGATGAGGAGCGGTTGCTGCTGGTCGCTCCCGAACTCGCCAGCGTTCTCGCCACGATCATCACGCGCCTCCGCAGCGAGAACGGCGGCGCTGTTCCCCTGACTGCTCGATACGACCCATACGAACGCGAATCCCTGCCGCCGCTGCCGCACCTGTTTCAGCACCGCCATGGCGGGATCTGGAAAGTCCCCAGCGCAGCCACGATTCGCAACCTGCTCGATAAGGCACTGGCCCACACTGGTCTCACCGACGCCGGCGGCCAGCCGCTGCGCTACACACCCCACGACTTCCGCAGGCTCTGGGCCACCGACTCCGTCACCAACGGCCTGCCGATCCACATCGCAGCAAAGCTGATGGGCCACCAGGATCTGAACACCACCCAGACCTACGTCGCAGTCTTCAACGAGGAACTCGTCTGATCCTACCGGGCCTTCCTCTCAACACGCCGCGCACAGCGACCCGAAGCGGAATACCGAGAACCCACCGACCAGGAATGGAACGACTTCCAACAACACTTCGAACACCGAAAGCTGGAGCTGGGCACCTGCGGACGCCCATACGGAAGTCCCTGCCAGCATGAACACGCCTGCCTCAGATGCCCGAGCCTCCGCGTTGACCTGCGTGCTCGCGATCGGCTCGCCGAGATAGCGGCCAACCTACGTGACCGCATCGCCGAAGCCCGCGCGAACGGCTGGACCAGCGAGGTCGAGGGTCTGCAAGTCAGCCTCAACGCTGCCGCGGCGAAGATCGCGGCCCTCGACCGGATGCGCGCACGCGAAATGGGAACAAGCACGATAACCAACCTCGGGATCCCCGTCATCAGCCACACGTGACCATGAGGAGAGGACGCGATAGAGCCGACCCCGTTGGGTCTAGCTAGCCCTCCGGGTAGAAGAGGAACAGCGTGCAGCCCGTCGTGGATGCGGGCACGTGCCACGATCCGACCGGGGCGTGCAGGAACGTCCCAGCCGGGTAGTCCCGCGCTCCGTCGTTGAATATCCCGTCGACCACGTAGACCTCCTCCGGGCCGGGCTCGTGGACGTCGCGGTGCGGCCACGACGTGCCCGGGTCCATCTCCAGTACGTTGGCGTGCGCGCCGCTTGGTCCCTTCCAGAGCGGACGTAGCCGGATACCGGGGAAGATCTCGCGGACGGGGGATTCGGTGACGGAGACGGAGGTGTAGCCCTCTTGGGCGAGGATCTCGGGGTGCATGTCTCCCACGGTGCCGTGCGCGATCGCGTCGAGACAGTGTCGAGAAAGACGTCATAGGGTACTTTTCTGCCATGCATCGCGTGGTGGCCTTGGTGCGGCCGGTGCAGTCGACGTTCGAACTCGGCTGCGCCGCCGAGGTCTTCGGTACGGTGCGTGCCGGGGTCCCGCAGCACTACGAGTTCGAGGTGTGCACGGAGACACCCGGCCCGGTGCCGACATCGGCCGGGTACTCGATGGCCGTGACGCGGGGCCTTTCGGCGCTCGCGGCTGCGGACACTGTGCTCATCCCGGGCTGGGCGCCAGTGGAGGCGCCGCTGTCGGCCCGCGTGCGCCGTGCGCTGCTGCGGGCACACGACCGTGGGGCGCGGCTTGTCACGATCTGCTCCGGGGTGTTCGCCCTGGCCCGCACGGGATTGTTGGACGGCCGCTCGGCCACGACACACTGGGCGCGCGCCGAGCAGCTGCGGCAGGAGTTCCCCTGGATACGTGTGGAGCCGGACGTTCTCTATGTGGACCACGGCGACGTCGCCACGAGCGCCGGGGCGGGAGCGGGTATCGACCTGTGCCTGCACCTCGTCCGACAGGACCACGGGGCCGCGCATGCTGCACTCGTCGCGCGCCACATGGTGATGCCACCGCACCGCGACAGCGGCCAGGCACAGTACGTGCCACCCCCGCCGCCTGCGGATGCGCTGGACGGCCTCCTCGAATGGGCTGGCGCACACCTTGCGACACCGCTGTCGGTGGGCGACATGGCCGCGCACCTCACCGTCTCGCCCCGCACACTGGCACGGCGCTTCACCTACCAACTCAACACGAGCCCGGGAGCGTGGCTGCTGTCCCGCCGGATCGCTGCGGCACGCATCCTTCTGGAGGAGACAGACCTGCCGGTGGAAGCGATCGCGGCCCGCGTTGGACTCACCTCGGCGGTCAACCTGCGCCGCCGCTTCCGCGCTCAGGTGGGCACGACCCCGGGCGCCTACCGGCGAGCGTTCAGGGTCTCGTGACCGACGCAGATCCATGCGTTCCGGGTCTCCGCCCGTCATCAGCGGCCTGCCCACAACAGCTAGTCCGGAGAACATTTGTGTGTCGAAAACCGGACTTTGGCGAGGTCAGAGCAGCATGAGAAGGAAGAAGGCTATCAACACGGGCGGCACCAGCCACAGCCATCGCAAATCCAGCAGCTGCGGGATCTCGAGCCGCCCCTGTTTCTCCAGCTCGCGTAAGTGCCGCATCGTGCGCATCTGCCCAGGGGTGATCGGGCGAGGTTCCGGAGGCCGGCGGGGGCACGTCGAGGTGTAGTGCCATGTGTCCAGGCACCACGGATTCGTGCACATGTACCGAAGCATCGACTCCCCCGATCGTGTGGTCTGCTCGGCCCAGGGTACGGACACGGCGGTCAGCTGGCGTGGCACAGCGGGATCTGCCTTGCGGATTCGACGCAGCGTGACGCCGGATAGCGGGTACCCGCGACAGTCCGAAGCTCCACAGCCGCAGGTCAATCACTCACCACCGCAACATAAATCCGAACACACCAACACCTCGCACCCACAAACAACATCAACACTCCACCACCACAACAACTGTCCGTTCCGCCTGAATCTTTCGGACCGCATCCGGCTGACCTGCGACCCGAAAGATTGGTCGAACAGTCCAGCCGGGCAGGTGTTCGGATCTACCTTGCGGATTCGGTGCGGCGGCAGCGGCTCGCTTGGGTTGATCGGCCCCGGCGAGCTTGAGCCGTCGCCTGTCACCCACCTGTCTCTCCCCGCAATCTGGGGGCGAGGAACGGGACTGCCGAATCCGGTGCTAGCAAGTTACTGCAGATAAGGCGCGTTCTCCGTGCAGGTGATCATTGCATCTGATCGAGCATGTCGGAGAACGCTGCCTTGAGCCGCAGCGCTTTTTTGATCTCGTCACCGGTGACGTAGGGGTACTCGCCGTACTCGAGGAAACTCGGAACGTGGTGCTCTCGGACGAATCGGACGAACGCCTCCGGGTTTTCCTTCCAGTCCTCGGGGAGGTCACGTTTTGGTAACGCCTACGTGTTCCTTTCCTTGCGCTGTAGGCGAGGTTCCCTCGCCACGCCACGCCCACCAAACTGTCGATAGCTGATCGATAGCTGATCGTGGTTTTTGCTGCTTGTGGTGCTTTTCCGGGCTGTCCACTCCCCGCTGCATCGCGACACGAATTTGCTCGCCAACGACGACGTTTGGAGGACGTCATGGCCGCCAGAGATTCTGTCAATCCACTAGCCACCGATAGCCCAACCGTCACTGCCCGGAACTCGAATGCCAGCTCTCCATCACCGCACCTGGCCCGCAACGATGAGGACCTCGCGCCGCTGGGTGTGCCCGCGCTGGTGGTGGGCGTCATGCTGATCTGCGCCGGGCTGGCCGCGCTGCTGCCGTTGAGGAACTGGGCCCGCGACTATGGCCTGGTCCTGGTCATCCCCGCCTACATCCTGCACATGAGCCTCGCGGGAGCGCTGGGCATGTGGGGTATGCGCACGATCCGCAAGCTGCACGCCACCAAGCAGCGACCGGACGAGTCCAAGAATCTCTAAAACGATCAATCCTTGACACCACCGAGAGCGCCCACCTGCTCGGCGACCTCAGCAGTTCGGTTGGAAGGGGTAGCGCTGAATGGGCACACCGAGTTCATCATCGCTGGGAGCCTGCCCGAGATGACTTCTGATGCCGGGCAGGTTCCCATTCCGGCCTGCTGGTCGACACGGCTGGCGAAGCGGGCGGCGTGTTGGAGCGCGAGCTCAGCTCAGGGAGCACCGGGGTCCACTGGTACAGGCCCTGCCGGACAGGTCTCGCCCCGCACATCCGGGCGTTCGGATGCGAACCCCAGACCTCCCGAGTCGTGAGCTTGATCCGGATGAGTTGATCGATGGACTCGCGTCGGTGACGAGCCGGACCAGATGGCAGATAAGCGGGGCCTACGAAGCTTGGGTTCGCGTTGATGCTGCGGTTCTATACCGAGCGTGGCCGGAGTGCTGAATCGGACGCGCCGTGACATGCGCGGTCGGCGCGCCAGTCCGGGGAAAGGGCAATTTATCGGCGGCGCAGGAGGACTCCACGGATGAAGGCGGCTTGGCCTGAGTGCTGAATATCGTCATCGATGACGCTGATCAGCCTGACCGCCAGCGTGACCGGGGGATCCCAGCGGATGTCGACGATCCGGGGCAGGTCGGCGTCGGTGAGCGCGGAGACGTAACCGATGGTCTGCGCATGTACCGCGTCGTGGTAACCGAGCAGCAGATCCGCCGGAACCTCGCCGAGCGCAGCCACGTCCGCAGAGCCGTGAGCGTACCCGGTTGCCGCGTCGTCGAACGGCAAGTCGAAGCGTTTCACCCAGCCCGCCGCTGTCCATACCTGCTCAACCCCTGCCACGTCCGCGACGTGATCGTCCTGCACCCTGGTCAGGTGCCAGATCAGCCAGGCGATGGAGTTGGCTCCCGGATCGATGCGAGCCGCCAGCTCATCCTGGGTTAGGCCCGCTACGGCACGGTGCACGTTTTCCCGAATCCGGCCGAAGGCGTCGACCAACAATTCAGCGCTCGTCATGACCTCATGAAATCACGCGACGGGCGGTCGTTATTCCCATATCTGTCACCGGCTAGTTGTCGTAGGACGCGACGCCGACCGGACCGGACCCGACGCACACGTCGAGTCCTGGTGTGCGAGAAACGATCCGAAGTGCGGATCCGCTGCCGACAAGCCGAACGAACGCCGTGTTCAGGCCTTGCCGCACCGGAGCTTCCACGGTTTCACCATGTTCGAAGGCAATCGCGATCCGACCGTCCCGATTCGCGAGGTAGTTGAGCTGCGCCGTCCATTCGTGCTCGAGCATGGGGCCGTCCAGGATGAGTCGAACCGGCTCGCCACCGTGGAATCGGTAGCCGCAGTCGGGCTCCGGTCCGGGGTTGATGCGTCGGTTCCACCAGACCTTCGCCTCGACGATTTCACCGGTATCAGTGATCATCCGCAGGTGCGGCGTCGAGTCGGCGAACGTGCCGGGCGGGGCGACGGGTGACAGCACCCGGCTGGTCGAATTCTGCGGGTATGCCAGCGGATTCAGGACATCCCACGGCACCTCCTGCTCGAGTAGCGGCGCGCCGTCCCACTCCTCGAGCGCCGACTTCGCGTTCGTGACATAGGTTCTGGTCGGGCTTGCGCTCCAGGATCGCACGAAGGTGTAGGTGGACCACAGGCTGCTCACGACAAAAATAGCCATCAGCGCGACCGCGGCCCGCGGGCCAGGAAGCCGCGCGGTTCGCCGGTCGCGCGGGCGGGCACGCAGCAGCAGCGTGCCCGCCGCAGTCAGCATCACTCCCACATCGGCGAGATAACGCAGCGACTGCATGAGTTCCACCGCGGTATTCGGCCCGCCTCGGACCAGTGCCACAGGCAGCTGAGCGGCCACCACGTACGTGGCGGCCAACAGCCAGACCAACCAGACCCGGCGCCGGGCGCGGATCGACAGCACCGCGAGCGCAGCCGCCGCGATCCATGCCGCCCCCACCGCCCAACTGGGCGGCACCGCCCACGGTGTCGACGGCATCCACCGCTCCCAGTTCCACGGCCCGCCGAGCAGTGTGGGCACGACGCCGAGCGATGTCGCGCTGGGCAGCAATTCGCGCACGTCCTCCGGGCCGTTGTACACGGCCGAAACACCCACCACCGCGAGATACCCGACCAGCCAACTCAGCAACACAACGCCCGATCCGATCCACAGTCGCGAACCACGCCGCACCACCACTCGAACCGCGGCCTCGCGCCCGTCGATGTAATGGGTGAGTGCCGCAATGGCAAACGCGACAAAGGGAATGATCACCGACTTCTCGAAGAAGAGCAGCGCCACCGCCAGCACGGCGATGCCGGAGAGTGCGTATCGACGCCGACCGCTGCGCACCAGTAACACCGCATCGCCGATCACCCAGGCGAGACCGAATTGCAGCGGCAGCGCATTCAGCGCGGCCGACCACCATGAGAACGCCGGTAGCGTCACCGGAGAGAACAGAAAGAAGATCAGCGGGACAAGAATCGTCCACCGGGCGCCCAGCAGCACGATCAACATACGCAGCACCGCCACCGACACCCCGAGCTGCATCACCAGCAGCGAAATCACCGGGCCCGCCCACACCAGTGGCGCCACCGCGGTCACGACCCACGCTGTGACGAATGCGAGCGGCATGAAATGGCCGTCATGGTTGTACAGCAGCAGATCCGTGGAGAACAGCGGATACCTACCTGCGCGACCAACCAGGATGAGGTCGTCCCAGTAGAAGTAACCGCTGCCGGCAACCCAGCCACGAATCGCCAGCTGCAGCACGATGAAGCACCCCGCCACGACGACGACCGGCCGCACATTCTCTATCCGCTGCGGCGACCGCGCCTGCCGCTGGATGGACACGACCTGCAGTGGGGCGGCCGCAGCGGTGTCCATGGCACCTCACCCTAGCGGCGGCCAGGCAGCCGCCGCTTCGAAGATCCGGCAACCGAGTCTGTGCTGCTGATGCGAGCGGTCGGCAACGGACTGGTAAACACTCGGTTCAGCCCGGACGGTGCCCTCGAGCAACCCGCTACCACCAGGCGTGGGAGGTCCTGACGACGAGCGCGAACCCGAATTATCTTCTCGTCAATCGCAGTTCCGGGTGAGCGCCGGAACACTCGCCCACAACTCTCCCGCGATCACCACGTGATCCAGGAATCGCAAGCCGACGGTCGTGGCGGCTTCGGTGAGCAACGTCGTGGCACGCCGGTCGTCGAAGCTGGGGGTCGGGTCGCCGGAGGGGTGGTTGTGGATCAGCGCGAAGGAACGGCCGTCGTGGCGTAGGACGGTATTGAGGATTTCGCGGACCGGCACAGCGACATAGTCGATGGCCCCCTCGGCGACGAATACCTTCTGCCGCAAGCGATTCTGAGCATCGCAGACGAGGACGAGGAGGCGCTCGACACGGGCGCCCGCGAACAGCGGGTGGGCGACGCGGACGACATCGGCGGCGCCGTCCAACCGGAGGGCGGTCTCGGGACTGGTACGCGCCCGCGAGCCGAGATGGAAGGCGGCGATGATTGCCGCGGCTTTCGCCACGCCCACTCCGGTGCGGCGGGACAGTTCCTCCGGACGCGCTCTCGCCAGCCCGGCCAGTCCGCCGTGTGCGGCAAGTAGGTCGGCGGCCATTTCCAGGGCGCTCTCGCCCCGTCGTCCTTGGCGCAGCAGCAATGCCAGCAATTCGCCGTCGCTGAGCGCGTGCGGGCCGAGTGCGAGTAGTCGCTCTCGCGGCCGTTGGCCAATGGGCAGGTTGGCGATCGGTACCGACATCGTTCCCCCTCGAATGCGGTGAAGACTTCGGATCATGCCACCGCCCACCGACACGTCGCACGGCCGTCGGTTACCTGGCCACGGCGACCGATCCGGCCGACCGGCGATCACTCGAGCGCACTGTGACTAACCGTCTGCCATGGTGATGACTTCCGGACCGGGGAGGGCGCACAGCACACCTGCGGCCAGTTTCTCCAGGTGGTGAAGCTGGCGCTCGTGCACCACAATTCGACGCAGCGCCTCGTTGACGGTGGCGTTATTGGATGAGGTGCCCATGATGGACGCGGCCGCTGCCAACAACTTCTGGTCGAGATCGATCCGCACGGTTCTCATGCGTCCTCCTTCATACATTCGCCATCTTGCGTCATGAACGTGGCCCATGTCCGGCAAATCGCCCAGAGTCACTCCCTGCCGTCCTGGCCGAGCCCAGTCCCGCACAGCGCCGATCCAGCGACCCCACTGCTGATCAGATCGACCCGCCGGAATCGCCCGCAGCGCCGGGAAGTGCGCGGAAATACCCGCCTAGCTTGGCATTTTGCACAGTTGGAGAAGCATTTGTTGTCGGCGGGCCCTGGCAGTGCTTGCCTGGACGTATGTTCACCGAAGCTCAGCTGTACTCGCCCGTCACCCGTAGCGGCGATGGCGACGTGACCGTGCACCTGAGCGACGAGCACCCCGGCGTGCACGACCCGGACTACCAGGCCCGCCGCAACGGCATCGCCGCGCGGGCGCTGGACTACCGACCGGGTAAACCGGTGCCGCGCGTCGATTACACCGACGAAGAACAGCAGGTGTGGCGCATCGTATCCGCCGAGCTCGCACGCAAACATCAGAAGTATGCGTGCGCGGAAGTACTCACGGCCTCGGCCCGGCTCGCGCTGCCGAACGATCACATCCCACAACTCGACGAGGTCTCCGCGGCGCTGACTCCGCTGACCGGATTCCGCTATGCCCCCGCCGCCGGCCTGGTGCCGCTGCGCGAGTTCTTCGGCTCGTTCACCAACCGAATCTTCCACTCCACCCAGTACATTCGGCACCACTCCGCACCCCTCTACACGCCGGAGCCGGACGTCATCCATGAGGTCATCGGCCACGCCAACCAGATCGCCAGCCCGCGCTTCGCCGCGATCTACGAGACGGTCGGCGCGGCCGTCGCTCGGCTCAGCACCGAGGCCGCGCTGAAGTTCCTCGCCGACGTGTTCTGGTTCTCGCTGGAGTTCGGCGTGGTCCGCGAACACGGCGAAGTCCATTGCTACGGTGCGGGATTGCTGTCGTCCTACGGCGAGATCGAGGAGTTCCGCCATGTCGAGCTGCGCCCGCTCGATGTGGTCGCGATGGGCACCGCCACCTATGACATCACCCACTACCAGCCCGTGTTGTATTGCGCCGAATCGGTTTCCGAGATCGAGGACGTGATCGGCACCTTCTTCGCGACTATGGACGACGACACCCCGCTGCGCGCGGCGGCACATACGCGCTGAAAAACCACGGTAGCTTCGCCAGGATCGGCAGCTACAACATCCTGATCGGCGACAACCCGTATACGACGTCGGTTCCGAAACGTTCGAATCCTCGCACGAGACAACAAGCTGCTCGGTCCGCTCGCCCACGGCTGCCCGGTGACGAAGACCGCGTAGTTCCGAACGCGGATGTCAGGATCGCTCGGTCGGCTTATCCTTGCCGAGCGGCAACCCGGCCTCCAGGAAATCCATTGCGCGAGTGATGTTCTCGACGTTGATCGGGGAGATGGTCGCGATGGCCAGCGCGCCGCCTGCAATGGCGCCCGCGGTCACCCGCACCTCGAAATCGTCCGGGTCCCTGCCGAGATGCTCGGCCAACAGCTCCGCCATCAGCACGATGGCTCGCTCCATCTCCAAACCGATGGCCGAACGCAGCTCGGGCACGTGATAGAGCAGGGCCTGACGCTCCTGCTCGAACGCCAGCTCGGCCGCTGGAAGATTCGCGAAGACGTCGGCCGTGGCATTGCGGAATGCGGTCAGCGGCGGGATGTCTCGCGGCTGCGCCCGCAGCGCCTCGATCATTATCGGATCGAGATCGTCGGCGATTACCAACTGTTCCTTGGTCGGGAAATAGCGGAAGAAGGTGCTCGGCGATACCTCGGCCGCCATCGCGATCTGTTCGATGGTGGTCTCGCTGTATCCCTGCTCACGGAACAACCGGAACGCTTCTAAGCGAATCGTCCGGCGGGTCCGTTCCTTCTTCCGCTCGCGCAGGCCCTGCATCGCAGTCCTGTCACCGGGTAATTCAACCGACATGTGTCGATTCTGGCGCATCGACGGCGGTAGGCGCGGCAGGTGTGGCCCCAGCGGCCTGAGCAACTGTCGCCCTGCGGCGCGGCAGCACCCAGAGCGCCAGCGGGACCGCGAGCGCGCAGATGGCCGCGCACACCCACAGCATCGCGCACATGCCACTGACGAACGCCGACTGCACGTGTTCCAACAGCTCCGTATTGCCGGTCGACCTTGCCACTGCGACACCGGAATTCACGCTGTCGCCGATCGGATCCACATTGAGGTCGCCGAGTTCGCCGCGATACACGGTAGCCGAAACGGTGCCGAGCAGCGCCACCGCGATCGTGCCCGCCGCCTGTCGCAGCGCCTGCAGCAATGCCGATCCCATGCCCGCGCGGGCTACCTCGAGGTCATCCATCGCTACCGCCATGCTGACCGGCAAGCCGAGCCCCATGCCCGCACCGACCAGGCCGATCCAGACGGCGGTGCACCAGTACGCGGTACCCACCGAGGTCAGCGCGCCGAGACTTAGCCCGACAGCCAGCACCACCAGGCCCGCCGTCACCATCAGCCGGGTGCCGAGCTTCGGCAGCAGTCGGTCACTGAGCCGGGAACCGACCAACAGGCCGGCGATCATGGGCAGCAACCGCAGCCCGCTGCCGAGCGCATCGGTGCCGAGCACCGCCTGGTAGTACTGCGGCACGGTGAAGAACAGGCCAAACATCCCGAAGGTGATGAGCACGGCGAATGCCGCGCCCCAGCGGAAGCCGCGGCAGCTGAACAGGCCGAGATCGATCAGCGGGAAGGCCGTGCGCCGCTGCCATCCGATGAACAGCGCGAGCACCACGGCACCGGCGGCGAGTATGCCCCAGCCGAGTGCGTCGCCCCAGCCTTTGTCGCCGAGGCGGATGAATCCGTATGTCACACCGAGCATTCCGACCACCGACAGCGCAGCGCCCGGGAGATCCAGCGGGCGCTGGTCCGGGTTGCGCGATTCGGGAACCAGCCCTGCGACGGCGGCCGCGCCGAGCACCACCATCGGCACATTGATCAGGAAGACCGAACCCCACCAGAAGTTGTCGATCAGCCAGCCGCCGAGGATCGGGCCGAGCGGCAAGCCAAGGGCGGTCGAGGTGATCCAGATATTCATGGCCCTGGCCCGCTCCGCGGGATTCGGGAACAGTACCGGCAGCACCGCCATCGAGAGCGGCATCATGACCGATGCCGCGATGCCGAGCACCACCCGCGCTGCGATGAGCTGACCTGCTGAGGTGGCGAACGCGCAGGCCAGCGAGGCCGCTCCAAACACAAGCAGGGCGCCGAGCAGGAGCTTCTTACGTCCGTACCGGTCGCCCAGCGCGCCGCCGGGCAGCATCACCGCGGCCAGCGCGAGGGTGTAGGCGGTGCTGAACCATTGCAGCGCACCGTTATTCGCGTTCAGGTCGACGGCGAGAGTGGGCAGCGCGACCGTCAGCACGGTCATGTCCAGGCCGATCGTCAACATCGCCAGCGCCAGGGCGCCGAGCGCCAGCCAGCGGCGGGTCGAGTCCGTCTTCATTAGCTCTCCAACTAATGGTAGTTACATCTTTTTGATAGTAGCTTCCATTTACTAGTTACTGTCAATAGTCGAGTTGCTCCGGATTCTGGACCGATCCGTTTCGCCGCCACGCCCGGCTCCTGTCCGGACGACGGCCGGACAGCTCGCTAGGCTCTCAGCCGATGAGCATCCGGGACTTCCGCCGCCACGCCACGCTGTGCCTCGGTGCCGTGCTGGCCGTTGCCGCCGTGACCGGCGGCGCCGCCGCGGCGCCGCCGCTCGCGGCGCCGCCGAGCACCACGACGACGCCGTTCACGACGCCGAATACCGACAGCTGCCCGCAAAAGACGAAACCACCCGCACCGATCGACGAGTCCGAGGTCCCCTCGCCGGGCGAGCCGACGCCGACCGCACTGCCGATTCCGTCGCCGCCGGTGGGTGGCGCCCGGATGGCCGAATGCGGCGTGGTGATCCCCGAGGGCGCATCGCCGGTGCCGCAAGACATTTCGGCCACGGCCTGGCTGGTCTCGGATATGGACACCGGCGAGGTACTCGCGGCCAAGGATCCGCACGGTCGCTACCGCCCAGCCAGCACCATCAAGGTGCTGCTCGCCACGGTCGCGCTGCGCACACTGGATCTGAACAAGGTGGTCACCGGCACCCAGGAAGACGCCAATGTCGACGGCACCCGAGTCGGCATCGGCCCCGGCGGCCGCTACACCAACAAGGAGCTGATGCAGGCGCTGATCATGGCGTCCGGCAACGACGCGGCGCACGCGATCGCCGCTCAACTCGGCGGTGACGCGGGCACCGTCGCGAAGATGAACGAACTCGCGAAGTCATTGCACGCCTCGGACACTCGCACCGCCAGCCCGTCCGGGCTGGACGGTCCCGGCATGAGCACCTCGGCCTACGACCTGTCGCTGCTGTTCCGCGAGGCCATGTCGATCCCGCTGTTCGCCGAACTCATCCACACCGAACAGGTCGACTTCCCCGGCTTCCCCAAGGACCCGAAGAACCCCGACGACAAGGACCACCCGGGCTTCCCCATCGGCAACGACAACCACCTGCTCTACGAATACGACGGCGCGATCGGCGGCAAGACCGGCTTCACCGACGACGCCAGGCAGACCTTCGTCGCCGCGGCCCAGCGCGACGGCCGCAGGCTCGCGGTCACACTGCTGAAAGCCGATGTGCGGCCGCTACGTCCATTCGAGCAGGCCGCCCGCCTGCTCGACTACGGCTTCGCCCTCCCGAAGGGCAGCAACGTCGGACGACTCCCCGACTCCAACTCGAATCCGTCGAAAACCGGTGCGGCACTGGCCTCCCCATCCCCCAAGGGCGCCGACCAGGCCCAGCCGTCCGCCGAGGAAAGCACAAGCGCGGGCACGCGAACCCCGCTGGTTGTCGGCGGAATCGTCCTCATCCTTGCCCTGCTCCTGGGCGCTCGACGGATGAACCTGCGGCGATAGCACACGGATCGGCTTCCAGCCCACCGGAATCCGACACGGCAATGCTCATTGCGGCCTGCACCCGCAGCCTCGCCGTACTCGTCGACCTTGTCCAGTACACCGGCAGCCTTCTCCCAACGGTCGGCCATCCGAAACAGTGCGGTCTCGTCGGCCTCCGGCCACTTGCAGGCAACAATGCACGCTACCGGCTTCAATGCGTCCGGAATTTCCAATCCCATTCCGGTCATGCCTTCCCGTCAATGTTTCCCCGCGGCCATCCGGCTCCGGCGTCCCCAGCTGTCGCACCGGTGTGTGGGCCGAAGGCGGCGGCGGCAGAATGGTCGAATGAGTCCACGATGAAATCCTCGGATCGGAAGTTTCTTGTCTGCTGCTTGGACGCGCGAACTTCGACCTTGGTTCCATCGGTTTCTTCGCCGCCGAAAGGCCGACGGGCGCCGGCGGATCGAGCTGGTCAGCGGCGGCGCCCCGGCAGCCTGCGCAGTTCCGAAAGAGCAAGGGCGGCAAGGGCTCCCGCACCGAAGTAGGCGGCGCTCGCGGTCAATGACCGACCGGGCACGTGCATGCGTGGCGCGATCACGGCGGCGCCGGGCGGGACGATCTCCGCCTCACGAAGGTTGTCGGATGCCGTTGCGGCCCAAGCCGTGGCGAACAGGATGATGCGATAGGTGATGTAGCTGAACACCATCAGACCGATGATCGAGCCGAAGGCGGCGCCCGCCGGACTGCTCAGCACGATTTGCAGGTAGATGGACGCGACGTACTTGAATGCCTCGAAGACCACGGCGGCCAGTGCCGCCGCCTTGGCCGCGCTTTTCAACGTGACCGGTTCCCGTGGCAGCCGGGCGATTATCCAGACGAACACCGCCCAAGACGCCAGGAACCCGAGCAGGATCGACGTCAGCGTCAGCAACAGACGTGCGCCGGGCAGGTGGGACAGCCCCAGACTGATCAGCAGCCGGGCGCCGAGGGTGCTCGACGCCAGCGCGGACACGCCGATCGAGACCACGAAGGCCAGGCCCAACCCGATGAGCGCGCCGAGGTCGGACAGCTCGGCCAGGAACCAATTGCGTTCCGGGCTCTTCTGATCCCACTGTTCGGTCAGTGCCGCCCGCAGGTTCGCCATCCAGCCGAGACCGGTGTAGATACCGGTGAGTAGACCGAGCGTGCCGACGGTGCCACGGGATTGGACCGCCTGATCGATGATTTTGTTGAGGTCACCGCCCAGGTCCCCCGGGATGTTCGCGACGATCTTGTCCTGGAGTTGGGTGAGCAGGTCCGGGTGGCTGGACAGCATGAACCCGGCGACCGCGAAAGCGACCATCAGCAACGGAAACAGCGACAGCACCGTGAAATACGTGATGCCTGCCGCGTAGTAGTCGCCCCGCTGTCGCTGGTAGCGCCCGCCGGCCCGGACCAGATGGTCCAGCCACGGGCGCCGTTGGATCTGCCGCTCGAGCCACGCCTTGATGTCGTCGATCACCTGCACCTGTTCGCCCCTTCGCAGAGACCTCGCAGGCGCCGCCGCGGGCTAGCGAACCAAGAAGCCCACTCGGTCGTATACCTGTGCGAGGGTGTTGCCGGCGATCTCTCGCGCGTGCTCGGCACCGGCGGCGAGGATACGGTCGAGTTCGCCCTGATCCGACAAATACTCTTCCACCTTCGTCCGCAGCGGCGTGACAAATTCGACCAGCGCGTCGGCGACGTCGGATTTCAGGTCGCCATAGCCTTTGCCCTGGTAATCCCGTTCGAGCGTGACGATCGGCGTGCCACTGAGTGAGCTCGAGATCACCAGGAGATTGCTGACGCCGGGCTTGCGCTCGGGGTCGTAGCGGATTTCGCGTTCGGTATCGGTGACCGCGGAACGAATCTTCTTTGCGGTGACCTTCGGGTCGTCGAGCAGGTTGATCAGCCCGGCGTCGGTGGAGGCCGACTTGCTCATCTTCGAGGTCGGATCCTGCAGGTCGTAGATCTTCGCGGTGCCCTTGACGATGTGTGCCTCCGGCACCACGAACGTCTTCTTGAACCGAGTGTTGAAGCGCTGGGCCAGGTTTCGGGTCAGCTCCAGATGCTGGCGCTGGTCCTCGCCGACCGGCACCTGATGCGGGCGGTAGAGCAGGATGTCCGAGGCCATCAGCATCGGATAGGTGAACAGGCCGACGGACGCGTTCTCCGTGCCCTGCTTGACCGACTTGTCCTTGAACTGGGTCATCCGGCTGGCTTCGCCGAAGCCGGTGATGCAGCTGAGCACCCAGGCCAGCTCAGCGTGCTCGGGCACCTGGCTCTGCACGAAGAGGGTGGAGCGCTTCGGGTCGATGCCGATCGCGAGCAGTTGGGCCGCAGCCGCCTTGGTGCGCGCACGCAGTTCCTTCGGATCCTGCGGCACGGTGATCGCGTGCATGTCCGGGATGAAGTACAGCGCGTCGTAATCGTCCTGCATGGTTACCCAGTACTGCAGTGCCCCAAGGTAGTTGCCGAGGTGGAATGATGCGCTGGTCGGCTGGATCCCGGACAGCACCCGCTGTTTGGGTTCAGCGGCCGGGGTCGTCTGAGCAGGACTGGACATACTCCGATCTTCGCACGGTGCTCAAGTGGAATTTCGCGCCGCCCAGTTGCGCGGGTCGACACCCGGCATGCTCGGGCGACCGGTGCCGACAAGTTCGCGTTCGCGCCGGGAGACGAGTTTGTAGACGGGCGCGCTCGGCCCGGCCAAGGTGCCGCGCAGCACCGGCGGCAGCAGCGGCGGTGCGATGTGCGCGGTACGGACGGCCTGCGCTAGCGTGCGGTAGGCGAGCTGTTCGGGAATCCCCCAGCGCATGCCGTACATGTCGCGGATCCGCGGCGGCAGGCTGCCCTGCACCAGCAGGAAGAACGCGGAGGTGGCCTGCCGCAACGGCATTCGCTGCGGATACGGCACCCGCTGGCCCGCCAGATACGAGCCGACCAGCCTGGCTTCGTCGGTGAGGAACAGCTCGTCGGAGGCGAGGTAGGCGTCGAAAGACTTGCGGAACAGCGGGTAGCTGCCGGGCGCGGCCTTGCGCGGCATGCCGAACAGCTCGGCCCAGCGCACGTAGTCCTGGTACAGCGCCTCGCGCTCGCCGTCGGTCAGTCGACGGACCAGCAGGTCGTACATCACCTCGGCGGAGTCGAAGGTGAAGGCCATGGTCATGTACATCAGGTGCGGGTCGAGTGCGCAATAGCCGGTGCCCGCGGGATGGCGCTTGCCCGCATCCTCCGGTAGCGCGCCGCGCACCGTCTCGTGCTTCTTGGTGGTGAAGGCCAGCGCTCGATCCGCCTCGTGCTTGCTACCGAGGAACACCGCCTCGAACAGCTTGCCAGTCAGCGCGAGCCGGGCGTAGGGGGTCATCCGATGCTCGGTGTTCTCGGCGGTCCCGACGTAGAGCAGCGGGTGAACGGCGCCGACGACCAGGGCGCGCTGGCCATAGGTGAGCCCCACCGCGCGCTTGCTCATCACCCGACGTGCCATCGAATTATCGGCGAAGTAACCGGGTTCGGACATTGTTGCCTCCTCATCGAGCGCATCTGGCAACAGCATCCATCAGAATTTCAATTCTGGCAATGCCCCATACCAGAACTCTGACCCGCGGGGTCTGTCAGAATCGACCCGTGGCGCAGCGGACCTACGGCGGGATCTCCGCGGACGAGCGCCGGGCGCAACGGCGCACGGCGCTGCTGACCGCTGCACTGGAGATCATCGGCACCGATGGCCTGGCCAAGCTCACCGTCTCCGGGCTGTGTGCGCAGGCCGGACTCAACGAACGCTATTACTACGAGAGTTTCGACAGCCGCGATGCCGTGCTGACCGCGCTCATCGATGGAATCGCCGACGAGTTGGCGGGCGCGATCGTCGAGGCCTTGCGCGCCGCGCCGCAGGACACCCGCGCCAAAGCGCATGCCGCGATCACCGCGGGCATCCACCTGCTCACCGACGACCCCCGCAAAGCCAAGGTCGCACTGGTCGCGGGCATGGCGACGCCGGAGCTGCGGGCTCGCACGAATCAGACGGTGCGCGTGTTCGCCCGCATGGTCGCCGCGGAAGGCATCGACTTCTACGGTGTCACAGACCCGCCGGATCCGGCCATCGACTTCCGCGCCACCTATCTGGTCGGCGGGCTGGTGCAGACGCTGACCACCTGGATGCAGGACGATCTGCCGCTGACCCGCGACGAACTCATCGAGCACACCGTCGATGTGTTCGTCCTGCTCGGCGAGGATCTCGCCGCACGGTTGCGGTAACCCGTGATCAGAGGGTCAACGGAACGGCCTGTGGGATAGGCGGTTCACCCTGGAGGATGACGCGGAAGGCGAGGCCCTTCCGCCACCAATACTCGGCGCTGTCGCTGATCGCCTCGGCGAACCACTCGCGCTCCTTCGGCTGGTCGGCCAGCAGGTGGGCCGAATCCCGAATCACCGCAACGTATCCGGTGGCCGAGCCGACGAAATCATCGAGATCGCGCAGGCATTCGTCGAAGGCGTCCTTGTTCTCGCCGAAGTAGTACGGGAATTGGAACGCGGCCGCGAACTCGTCGAAAATGCCCTGGATGGTGCGCATTTTCGGGCCGCGCAGTTCGCGCACCACGTAGTCCGACGGTGCGCGGTAGCGCAGCGCGCTGAGTTCGGCGGGGTCGACGGGCAGGGCGCCGAGCGCGGGCTGGGCCGACGGTGCCGAAGCCGGGCCCGCTGAGAGGCTGGGATCTGCGTCCCCCGGGCGGGCGAGGAATTGCGACAACGGCATAGGCTCGGTCATCAGCGCATCCTCGTGAAGGTTTTGTAGTGATCACCGGTGTAGTAGGCGGAGCCGTCGCTGCCGGTGATGATCCGTTCGGCGTCCCGGGACTGGTCACGCTGTTTGGGATTGACATCCCATTCCCGGTAGGTGATCGGCTTGCCCGCGGTGTCCTTCCCCGGCAGGTCGCCGCCGCGATTCATCCACTGATCGCCGCCCTTGGTGCCCGGCGCGTTCGCCGAATCCGGCCAGCGGCCCGCGTCGATCTCCGCCACGGTCGCGTAGGCGCGGTCCGGTACGCCCGGGTCGCGGCTGGTTGCCGGTGCGGTGGTCGCGCCCGCGTCCGGTGGAAGGGCGGGGCTCGCGACCGCGCTGATGCTGCGGGCAGTCGTGTTCGCCGAGCCGGTCGCGGGCTTGCTGTCACCACCCCTCAGCGCGATGAACCCGACTACGGCCAAGAGCATGACAAGCGCGCCCACCAGCGCGTACGTCCGCCGTCCGCCGGTCACCGGGACCACCGCGTTCCGCACCCGTTCTGGGTATCCGCACTGGTCCCAGGCGCCCGCGAAGGGTGGGGATCCATGAAAAGGGTGCGCGGGCACTCGGTTCGGGCGCTCATCGGTACTGCACCGTGACGGGCGCGTGATCCGACCAACGCTGGTCGTAGGCGGCGGCGCGTTCGGCGACCGCCTGTTTGGCCCGCGCGGCCAGATCACCGCGGGCCAGCTGGTAGTCGATGCGCCAGCCCGAATCGTTGTCGAAGGCACGGCCGCGGTAGGACCACCAGCTGTAGGGGCCGTCGACACCCGGATGCAGCTTGCGCACCACATCGACGTATCCGGCGGCGAGCAGTCCGGCAATCCAGGCGCGTTCCTCGGGCAGGAACCCGGCCGACTTCAGATTGCCCTTCCAGTTCTTGATGTCGAGTTCGGACGGCGCGATATTCCAGTCGCCGCTGACCACGAATTCGCCGGTGCGGGCGGTGAGATAGGCGCCGAGTTCGGCCATGAATCGGTACTTCTCGTCCTGGCGCGGCGTGCCCGCGTCACCGGAGTGCACGTACACGCTGGCCACGGTCTCCTCCTCGAAATCGGCCTCCACGTAGCGGCCCGATGCACCGAACTCGCTGCTGCCGAAGCCGATTCGCACCGCACGCGGTTCGCGTCGGGACAGGATGCCGACACCTGCGCGACCCTTCGACTCCGGTTCGGCATGCGTCAGCCACCAGCCCTCGGCCAGGGCGGGCGCGAGCGCCGCTCGGGTTTGTTCGTCGGTAGCGCGGGTCTCCTGCACGCAGACGATGTCGGCCTCGGTGGCCGCGAGCCAGGCGAGCATGCCCTTGCCCGTGGCAGCGCGAACGCCGTTGACGTTGACTGTTGAGACGACGGTCGGCACCTGACGACCGTACAATGCTGGTCAGATGAACTCCCCGGACACTGCCGTCCAGGAAGGGGTGTCGACGATGACATCTCCCACCACCAGGTCCGCTGTCGCCAAGTCCGCGACAACTCCCCAGCCCATCAAGGCCCTGCACCTGGGATCCGGCGATCCGGTGCTGCTGTTGCACGGGTTCATGCTCTCGCCACATTGCTGGGAACAGGTGGCGGTCCGGCTGTCGTCGAACTGCGAGGTGTTCGCGCCCGCCTTCGCCGGGCACTGGGGCGGCGACGGTGTGGACGGCTGGTCCATCGATGTGCACGCTCTCGCCGATCGGATCGAAGATCAACTCGACGAACTCGGTTGGCGTACCTGCCATATCGCGGGCAATTCGCTCGGCGCCTGGGTCGGCTTCGAATTGGCCCGCCGCGGCCGGGCGCGCACGCTCACCGCAATCGCCCCCGCAGGCGGTTGGAATTCGCCGTCGCTCACCCAGGTTCGGATCGGATTGAAGTTCCTCTCGCTGATCCCGATCATCGAAATCGGTAAGCGCCTCGGTGGATTCGCGGTGCACAACATCTTGGCGCAACGCTTCGCACTGCTGGCGCTCAGCAAGAACGTGTCAGCGGTCCCGCGCCGCGATGTCGCGGCCATCATCAGCGCGGCGCTGCACTGCGACGCCATGCTGCCGATGATCCTCGGCGGCCTGCGCGCCTGCGCACTCGAGGATCTCTCCACCCTCAGCGCCCCCGTGCGCCTTCTGATGGCCGAATACGACCGCATCATCCCGAATCGCGTCTACGCCCGCCGCTTCCTGAAGGAACTCCCCGAATCCGCCGACCGCATCCTGGTCAACGGCGTCGGCCACGTCCCGATGCTCGAAGCCCCCGACCGCATCGCCACCCTCATCGCCGAACACATCTACGCCAGCCGCACCCATCTGCGCGCGGTCTGAATCGGCGGATATCCTTGTCGGGCACAGTCGACGCACTGTCGGGCGGGGTCGATGCGCTGGCCGAGAAACTCGACACCGTCCTGAGCACTCTGAAGAAGCAGCAGGATGTTTCAGGAGGCGGCGTTGGTGCAGCGGCCGGTGGCTCCGGCGAGGAAGTCCAGGACTAGTCGGTTGCCGCAGATCGGCGAGGCCGAAGCCGGGTAGGTCCACGGCGAATGCCGCGTGACCCGCGGCTTCGAGTGCGGTGAGTACGCCAGGTGTCGGCGGTGTCAGCGCTGCCGTGCAGCAAGAGAATGAGCGTCTCCGTTCCGGAAAGTTGTCGCACCCGGTTCTCTGCTCACTGAGCCAGCAGGCCCTTGGCGATGTGGGTCACCTGGATCTCGTTGCTGCCCGCGTAGATCATCAGCGACTTCGCGTCGCGGGCAAGCTGTTCCACGCGGTATTCGGTCATGTAGCCGTTGCCGCCGAACAGCTGCACGGCCTCCATGGCCACCTCGGTGGCGGCCTCGGAGGCGTACAGCTTCATTGCGGAGGCCTCGGCGAGGGTAAGCGGCTTACCGGCGCGGCCCCGCTCCAGCGTGTTGAACACCATATTCTGCACATTGATTCGGGCGATCTCCATCTTGGCCAGCTTGAGCTGAACCAGCTGGAAGCGCCCGATCTCCTGGCCCCACAGCTTGCGGTTCTTCGCGTAATCCAGGCAGAGGCGGTGACATTCGTTGATGATGCCCAGCGCCATGAAGCCGACGCCGATCCGCTCGGCGGTGAAACTGGAGCGCGCGCTCTCGCGGCCGTCGCCGCCCTTGTGCTCCTCGGTCTCGCCGAGCAGTCGATCCTTGCCCAACCGGACATTGTCGAAGAAAAGCTCGCCGGTCGGCGAGGCGTGCAGCCCCATCTTCTTGAACGGTTTGCCCTGGGTGAGACCTTCCATGCCCCTGTCGAGGACGAACGTCAGCACCTTGCGCTCGCGCTTGTCGCCGCCGTCGCCCTCGTCGAGCTTCGCGTAGACGATCATCACGTCGGCAAAGGGACCGTTGGTGATGAAGGTCTTCTGCCCGTTGAGAATGTAGTCCTCGCCGTCGCGCCGAACGTAGGTCTTCATCCCACCGAACGCATCCGAGCCCGAATCCGGTTCGGTAATCGCCCATGCCGCAACCTTTTTCAAGGTGACGATGTCGGCTAGCCAGCGCTCCTTCTGCGCCAGCGTGCCGCGCGACATGATGGTCGTGGCCCCAAGACCGATGCTGACACCCATGGCGGTGACCATGCCCATGCAAACGCCGGACAGTTCCCCGATAAGCACCGCCATCAGCGATTCCTGACCGCTGAACGGGCCACCGCCGGAAGGCTTTTCCTTCTTCTCCGGCAGCGGTTCGCCCGCGGCGATCGCGGCTTCCTTCTTGCGCTGCTTGGCAAGAAGCTTTTCGATCGCATCGACACCCATGGCATCGATCCCGAAGTCGCTGAACAGCTTTCGGATAATCGGGTACGGCGAAAGCTCGCCGCTGTCGAGCGCATCGAGATTCGGGCGGACATGTTTGTCGATGAAGGTGCGCACCGCCTCGCGGATCATCTCGTCGGTCTCGGACCATTCGAACATCGTCGTTCTCCTAACGTTCCCGCGAGATCAAGGCAGCCGAGCGACGATGTCGTCGATGAGCCAGGGACCCTCGGTCTCGATCTTCTTCACGTCGTGCCAGCCTGCCAGCTCGGAGATGGCTCCGCCCTGAACTGCGAAAACCTTGCCGGTGATCGAGCATTTGTCCATCGCCAGGTCGGCGACCAGCGGGGATGTTGGCGGGGCTGAAGGCGTCGAACTCGCCCTCCTCGACCGCGTCCGCCTCGGCGGCCATCATGGCGCCCATGCCAGGGGTGGCCAGGGTGAGGCGGGTGCGTGCGATCGGGGCGATGGCGTTGACCCGGACGCCGTAGCGCGCCAGTTCGTCCGCCGCGACCAGGGTCAGCGCGGCGATCCCCGCCTTGGCCGCGCGCCATAGTTGGCCTGGCCCGCGTTCGGCACGGTCGTTCCGGACGCCGAGGCGGTGTTGATCACCGCGGCGTTCGGCTTGGTTGCCCGCCTTGCTCTGGTCCTTCCAGTACGCGGCGGCATGGTGCAGCACAGCCGCATGGCCCTTCAGGCGCACGGCGATGACCAAGTCCCACTGTGCCTCGTCGAGCCCGGCAATCCTGGAGCCAAGCGCCTAACGGGAGCGGCCCCCACCAGTGGCACACCATCGAGGCCCCTACCGGCGTGTCGCCGCAACCATGTACCACTCAGCGGGTGATGCGGCGGGCGGTCCAGATGGTGAAGGCGAAGAGGAGGACGCCGAGGACGGCGAGGCCCGCGCCGACGGCGGCGGGGGCGGTGTAGCCGAGGCCCGCGGCGATGACCAGGCCGCCGAGCCAGGCGCCCGCGGCGTTGGCGATGTTGAGGGCGGCGTGGTTGAGGGTCGCGGCCAACGTTTGGGCGTCGGCGGCGACGTCCATCAGGCGGGTTTGCAGGCCTGGAGCCAGGGCTGCGCCGGAGGCGCCGATGAGGAAGGCGCCGATGGCGGCGGTGTACGGATTGTGCGCGGCGGCAACGAAACCCGCGAGGATGACGACCATGGCGGAGAGGGCGGCGAAGATCGAGCGATCAACGCCGCGGTCGGCGAGCACGCCGCCGATGATGTTGCCCGCCACCATGCCGAGGCCGAAGAGCATCAGCACCAGCGGAACGAAACCGGTGTGCATTCCGGCGACGTCCGTGAGGGTGGTGGTGATGTAGGTGTAGACGGCGAACATGCCGCCGAAGCCGATCGCACCGACCAAGAGGGTCAGCAGAACTTGGGAACGACGCAGCGCGCCGAGCTCGGTCATCGGGTTGGTGGTGCGGATGCCGGTGAGTTCGGGCACGTAGCGCAGGAGGGCGGCCACGGTCGCGAGGCCGATCACCGCGACCACCACAAAGGCATCCCGCCACCCGAGGTGTTGGCCCAGCCAGGTGGCGCTAGGAACGCCGACAACATTGGCGACGCTCAACCCGAGCATAACCGCAGCTACGGCCTTGGCCCGCTGCCCGGCCGGTGCAAGGGTCGCCGCGGCCAGCGAGGCCACGCCGAAATAGGCGCCGTGCGGCAGACCTGCGAGGAACCGGGCGAAGGCAAGAGTGGCGAAGGTCGGCGCGATGACGGTCGCGGCATTTCCGATGGTGAAGGCCACCATCAGCACCACGAGCAGACGCTTGCGTGGCACCCGTGCGCACAGCGCGGCAATCAGCGGCGCACCGACTACGACGCCGAGCGCGTACGCCGACACCGCGTGCCCGGCGGTCGGCTCCGACACATCCATGGCGCTCGCGATGTCAGGCAGCAAACCCATGGTGACGAACTCGGTGGTCCCGATCCCGAACCCGCCGAGCGCGAGCGCGAGCATGGCCGGGATATGCCAATCCGTCCGCTCGGCCTCGACGCGTGCGGGGGGCTTGGAGGCTACGGGAGTTGTCACGTGTTCATGTAACCGTCCGGCAGCCGCTTCCGCTTCCCGGGTAAACGTGAGTTCGCCCACGTCAGCGCAAGGAAATCGCGTAGGTCATCCCGCAACACCGAATTCGGGCAGCCGTCGAGCGATTCACCCGGAGCGTCACCCGGATCGGAGCGATTCGCGACGGTTCGAAGTCACCCTCCGATGTGGCGGGCAATCAGGCCGGGCTATCCGCGCCGTCAGCGGGATTCTCGGCACCGCCGTCCCCCGGCAAGCAAGGGTTAGGCCCCGTCTTCCGGAAACAGTCCGGGCACCCGTACCACCGTGTGGCGCGGGTGCCCGTGTTGTTCGGATTCAAGCCATCAGGTCAGCGCAGTGCGCGGGCCAGGTTGGCGTCGAGCGTGCCGAGGAATTCCTCGGTGGTGAGGTAGCCCTGGTCGCCGCCGACGAGCGCGGCCAGGTCCTTGGTCATCTGCCCGCCTTCGACGGTCTTGATGACGACATCCTCGAGGGTCTGCGCGAAGCCGATCACCTCGGGAGTGTTGTCGAGTTTGCCGCGGTGCTCGAGCCCGCGCGTCCACGCGAAGATCGACGCGATCGGGTTGGTCGAGGTCGGCTTGCCCTGCTGGTGCTGACGGTAGTGCCGGGTGACGGTGCCGTGTGCGGCCTCGGCCTCACAGGTACGGCCGTCCGGGGTGAGCAGCACCGAGGTCATCAGGCCGAGCGAGCCGAAGCCCTGGGCCACGGTGTCGGACTGCACATCGCCGTCGTAGTTCTTGCAGGCCCAGACGTAGCCGCCCTCCCACTTCATGGAGGAGGCGACCATGTCGTCGATCAGCCGGTGCTCGTAGGTGAGGCCGGCCGCGTCGAACTGGGTCTTGAACTCGGCGTCGAAGATCTCCTGGAAGGTGTCCTTGAACATGCCGTCGTAGGCCTTCAGGATGGTGTTCTTCGTAGAGAGATACACCGGGTAGTTCTGCTGCAGGCCGTAATTGAACGACGCCCGCGCGAAATCGATGATCGAATCCTTGAAGTTGTACATCCCCATGACGACGCCGCCGGCCTCGGGCATCTTCACGACCTCGTGCTGGATCGGCTCGCTGCCGTCCTCGGGCGTGAAGGTCACCGTGACGGTGCCCGCCTGGTACACCTTGAAGTCGGTGGCGCGATACTGATCGCCGAAGGCGTGACGGCCGATGATAATCGGCTTGGTCCAGCCCGGCACCAGCCGTGGCACGTTCGAGATGATGATCGGGGCACGGAAAATGGTGCCGCCCAGGATGTTGCGGATGGTGCCGTTGGGCGACCGCCACATCTTCTTCAGCCCGAATTCCTCGACGCGCGCCTCATCCGGGGTGATGGTGGCGCACTTGACGCCGACGCCGTGCTCCTTGATGGCGTTGGCCGCATCAATGGTCACCTGGTCGTCTGTCTTGTCCCGGTACTCGATGCCCAGGTCGTAATACTCGAGGTTCACATCGAGATACGGATGGATCAGCTTGTCCTTGATGAACTGCCAGATGATCCGGGTCATCTCGTCGCCGTCGAGTTCGACGACGGTGCCTTCAACCTTGATCTTGGACATGGATCTTCGTGTCCTCCTAGGATGGTGCCCTCATTGCACGGCCAGGCGAACACACTTGTGAGTGGACCCCGACTGTTTCAACAGACAACGTATGTGCCCCGCGTTGTCCGCGAAGCGTGTGGTGCAAACAAGACAAGCGTACTGCTGCCAACGATCCCCCCGCGCGGGCAGCCCCCGAGTCGACGCGCCCGAAATGGTTACCGGCAAGTAGGTCAGGAGCGGTCTGCGCCACTGTCATAGCCGCGTTTCGGCGCAGGTCCGCTGGTCCGCAGCTACCCGCTCCGCGCGTCCTTCCCTCCGTGGTCACGTCGAGTGTGATCCACGACACGGCCCGCAAAACGACGTTGTCCGGGCACCGCACCCGATCAGATGCGATGCCCGGACACCACTCCACTGTCGAGACTCAGACCGCGACCGGAATCCTCGCGTCCGCTTCGGAACCTTCTATCAGATTCTCCGGCCGGTCCCGGATCATGAACGCGATCACCGGGATGGCGGCGAGGAAGAATCCGGCGCCGACGTAGAACGCCACGTCGTAGCTGTGGATCGAGGCACGGGCCATCAGGTTGTCGACCGTCGGGTTGTTCTGCGCGAAGGTCTTGGCGACCTGCACCGAGATGGTGGTCAGCAGGGCCGTGCCGACCGCGCCACCGACCTGCTGCGCCGCGTTCAGCAACGCACTGGCCACACCCGAATCCTCTTCCTGGACCTGGTGCAGCGCGACGGTCTGCATACCGACGAACAGCGGGCCCATACCGAGCGCGATCAGCACCTGCGAGGGCAGCACGCTGGCCACGTAGCTGTCGCCGTAGCCCAATTGCGCCAGCCACAGCAGGCCGAGGACACCGAGCACGGCGCCGCCGAGCATGAGCGGACGCGGGCCGACCTTCGGCAGCAGCGCACTGGTGACGCCGGCACCCACCGCGATGCCCGCCGGGAACGGCAAGAACGCGAATCCGGCCTTCAGCGACGAGTAGCCGAGCGTGATCTGGAAGTAGTAGCTCAGGAACAGGAACATCGCGAACATCGCGATCGGGATGAGCAGCGCGGCGAGGAACGCGCCACCGCGGTTGATCTCACCCGGAATATGCAGCGGCAGCAGCGGATTCGCCGAACGACGTTCGATCGCCATGAATACCGCCAACAGCACGACACCGCCGATCAGCAGCCCGAGGGTGCTGCCCGCCAGCCAGCCGTCCTCGGCGGCGCGGCTGAATCCGTACACGATGGCGATCAGCCCGAGGGTCACCGTGACCGCACCGGGCACGTCGTAGCCGCCGGTGCGCGGTGTCGGCACGTCCTTCAACACGAACGCCAGCGCGCCGAGCAACGCGATGAGCGCGATCGGGGTGTTCACCAGCAGGCACCAGCGCCAGGACGCGTACTCGGTGAGCGCGCCGCCCACAATCAGACCGAGCGCGGCGCCGCCCGCGGAAATGCCCGCGAACAGACCGAACGCCTTCGCCCGCTCGCCCGGTTCGGTGAAGGTCACCGACAGCAGCGAAAGCGCCGCGGGCGCCAGCAGCGCCGCGAACGCGCCCTGCAGGGCGCGACCGGCGAAGAGTTCCGCACCGTTCTGCGCCAGACCCGCGAGGGCGGAGGCACCCGCGAAGCCGACCAGGCCGATGATGAAGATCCGACGCCGACCGAGGTAGTCAGCGAGCCGACCGCCGAGCAGCAACAGGCCGCCGAAGATCAGCGTGTAGGCGGTGAGCATCCACTGCTTGTTGCCATCACTGATATCGAGATCACGTTGTGCGAACGGCAGCGAGATGGTCACGATGGTGGCATCTAGAACCACCATGAGCTGGGCCAATGCGATCACCCCCAGGGCCAGCCAGCGCGCCGAACTGCCCTGTCTTTCGGGAACGTCTACCGCTGTCGCAGTCTCGGTCACCTTGATCTCCTCGTAACTCGAAGTAGTGCGATTATCCTGTCATCATCGGACATTTGTCGTCAATAGAAAAATGTCGCACTCAGACATTTGGCTGTTCTGGACATGAAAACAGCAGGTTAAGATAGAGTGGGAAGATGCTCGAGTCATCGACGCCGACCGGCGCGAGCGCCGCGGCGGACAACCCTGCCAGCGCCCCGGCACACCCGGCGCCGACCGGCCTGCGTGAGCGCAAGAAGCAGCAGACTCGGTTGCGCATCATCGAGATCGCGCTCGACCTCTGCGACGCCCAGGGATTCGACGCCACGACTGTCGAGCAGATCGCCAATGCCGCGGACGTATCACCGCGCACGGTCAACAGGTACTTCGACAGCAAAGAGGACATCGTCCTGGGGCCGGTACAGGACTTCGGCGTCGCGGTGGCCGAGACGCTGCGTGGGCTCCCGCTCGGCGGCAACGAGCTGGAGGCGCTGCGCGAGGCGCTGCTGCAAGTCGTCGACCAGGCCGCCGAAGGCAACGGACCGGTCTCGTTCCGGCAGTTCCAGCAGATGCAGCGAATTCTGCGCAGCAGCCCGGCGGTCAGCGCACGTAGCCTCGAGCAAGCCGACAACAAGAGCATCGCGATCGCCGCGGTGGTCGCCGAACGACTCGGCACCCAGCCCGATGCGCTGCCGGTGCGGCTGATCGTCGGCGCTTGGCAGCTGATCGGCCACCTCGGGATGGAATGTTCGGACGGCATGTTCGAACAGGACAACCCCTTGGCGGCGGCCGCGGCCGGCCGCAACGCGCTCACCTCGACATTCGACGAGTTCGTTCGCACCTGCTGCGGCGCGCGGGTCACCGGAACCCGGTGATTTCACCAATAGATTTCGGTCGTCGACCGACCGCCAGCTATGATGCCGATCAGGTCATGAGTGCCAGCGCCAAGCCCCGGCTCGCTGGACGGCAACCCTCCAGTAGCGGTGGGGTGCTCCGGGTGATGACCGGGCTCCCGAAAGTCGAGAGCAAGCGCGCAATTCAGGAGGTATCCCCAATGTGTTGTTGTCTGTCGCCCACATCCCGATAACCCAGTAATTCCGGCGAACAACCCTTTTGGAGCACGACATGAGTGACCCCATCGCGTCCGAAATCGATTCGACCCCGTCGTCCGATCCGGCACAGTGGTCCTTCGAGACCAAGCAGGTGCACGCGGGGCAGGCCCCCGACAGCACCACCGGCGCTCGCGCCCTCCCGATCTACCAGACCACCTCCTACGCCTTCCGTGACACCGATCACGCGGCCGCACTGTTCGGCCTTGCCGAGCCGGGCAACATCTACACCCGGATCATGAACCCGACCCAGGACGTGGTGGAGCAGCGCGTCGCCGCCCTGGAGGGTGGTGTGGCGGCACTGCTGCTTGCCTCCGGACAGGCCGCGGAGACCTACGCGATCCTCAACCTCGCCGCCGCGGGCGACCACATCGTGTCCAGCCCACATCTCTACGGCGGCACCTACAATCTCTTCCACTACTCGCTGCCCAAGCTCGGCATCGAGGTCTCCTTCGTCGAGGATCCCGACGACCTGGAGCAGTGGCGCGCGGCGATCCGGCCGAACACCAAGGCGTTCTACGGCGAGACCATCGCCAACCCGAGCAGCGCCATCTTCGACATCCCCGGCATCTCCGCCATCGCGCACGCCAACGGACTGCCGCTGATCGTGGACAACACGGTCGCGACCCCGTACCTGATCCAGCCGCTGGCGCACGGCGCCGACATCGTCGTGCACTCGGCGACCAAGTACCTGGGCGGTCACGGCACGGCGGTCGCCGGCGTGATCGTCGACGGCGGCTCGTTCGACTGGACCGTTCGTGACGAGCAGGGCCAGGCACGCTTCCCCGGTTTCACCACCCCGGACCCGAGCTACCACGGCGCCGTGTTCGCCGATCTGGGCGCGCCCGCCTACGCGCTCAAGGCTCGCGTGCAGCTGCTGCGCGATCTGGGCGCGGCGGTATCGCCGTTCAATGCGTTCCTGATCAGCCAGGGCATCGAGACGCTGAGCCTGCGCCTGGAACGGCACGTCGCCAACGCACAGGCGGTGGCCGAGTTCCTGACGACCCAGCCGGGCGTCGAATCGGTGGCCTACGCGGGCCTGCCGTCCTCACCGTGGCACGAGCGCGCCAAGCAGCTCGCGCCGAAGGGCCCCGGCGCGATCGTCTCGTTCGAGCTGAGCGGCGGCGTCGATGCGGGCAAGAAGTTCGTCGACGCATTAGCCCTGCACAGCCATGTAGCCAACATCGGGGATGTGCGTTCTCTCGTGATCCACCCCGCGTCGACCACGCACTCGCAGCTGACACCCGAGGAGCAGTTGGCTTCCGGAGTCAGGCCGGGGCTGGTCCGGCTGGCGGTGGGCATCGAGGGAATCGACGACATTTTGGCCGATCTGCGAGCCGGTTTCGCGGCGGCGACGACGTGACCGTGAGCGCCGAACCGACTACAGCTCGTCCCGCTCCGGCGGTGGCCCTGCCACCGCCGGACGGGCGGCTCGGCATGATCGCCATCGGGGACGTGCGACTGGAGAACGGCGCCGTCGTCCCGGACGTCCATTTGGCCGTGCAGCGCTGGGGTGAGCTCTCCCCCGCGCTGGACAATGTCGTGCTCGTCGAACACGCGCTGACCGGCGACTCACATGTCGTCGGTAGGCCGGACGACATCCATCCGATGTCCGGTTGGTGGGACGGCATGGTCGGTCCCGACGCGCCATTGGATACCGACGAGTGGTGTGTCATCGCGACGAACGTGTTCGGCGGCTGCAAGGGCAGCACCGGACCGACTTCGCTCGCACCCGATGGAAAGCCTTGGGGCGCACGGTTTCCGGAGATCTCCATCCGGGACCAGGTGACGGCGGAAGCGGCGCTGCTCGACTTGCTCGGCATCGACCGGCTGGCCTCGGTGGTCGGCGGGTCGATGGGCGGCATGCGGGTGCTGGAGTGGATGGTCGGCGCACCGGAGCGGGTGGCCTCGGCGCTGGTGCTCGCGGTCGGCGCGCGCGCCACCGCCGACCAGATCGGCACGCAGACAACGCAAATCGCCGCCATCAAGGCCGATCCCGACTGGCAGGGCGGCGACTATCACGACACCGATCGCGCCCCGATGACCGGCATGGGCATCGCCAGGCGCATCGCGCACCTGACCTACCGGACCGAAGCCGAACTCGACCACCGCTTCGAGAACAACGCGCAGGGTGACGAGGATCCGTGGCGCGGCGGCCGCTACGCGGTGCAGAGCTACCTGGATCATCAGGCCGAAAAGCTCTGTAGCCGTTTCGATCCGGCCACCTACGTGTTGCTCACCGAGGCGATGAACCGGCACGATGTCGGACGCGGACGCGGCGGTATCGAGGCCGCGCTGGCCGCTACCCCGGCGCCGTGTGTGGTCGGCGGTGTGGACTCCGATCGGCTGTACCCGTTGCGCACGCAGCAGGAACTGGCCGACGGCCTACCCGGTTGTGAGGGTTTGGAAGTCGTGCACTCCCGCGATGGACACGACGGCTTCCTGACCGAAGCCGCCGCAGTGTCGAAGCTGCTGACCGAGACCATGCGGCTGGCCCGTCTCCACCGGAACGCCGACTGAATTTCCGCTGCCGCCTAAGCCTTTCGATCGCCATGCAGCCAGCGGGCGGATTCGAGAGCGTGAACGGTCTGGGAACCACGGCACTGAAGGCCGTGCGCCCCAGGACTATTCGGTAGCCGGTGCGGTGAGGATAAGCCGCCAATCCTCATCGCAGCACAGTGTCACGCAGCGGCATCGAGTGATACCCCGCGCGGTGCAGCCAAGCCCCATTGCCAGGCGGGAGGTTCAGCCGACCCCGAGGGTGTTGATCGTCGCGGCGATGAGGACGATCGCGGTGCCGAGCAGACTCATGGTGGCGACATCGAACGGCTTGCTGCGCACCGCGAGCAGGCCGACACGCGCGGTGGGCAGACACAGTCGGAAAGCGGCCGCGAGTAGGGTCGCGCCGCCGAAGAACAGCGCGCCACGCCGCCAGCGATCAGAGGCGACGAGGACGACCGCCAGCACAATGACCACGGTTACGATCACCATCGGCAGATGACAGCGCAGGAACTGCTCCCCCAGGCTGTTCCTGCCGGACTGCCGTGCAGCCGGAGACGGATCGACGTCGGTCACCCCCCGATTCTTGCAGACAAACCCGTCGGCTCGCGATCTACCGCTATCCGTCCGCACAAACCGGCGTCGCGGTCCGCGCCTCCGTGGTGGTCCTACGCGGGTGCGCTGCCGTGTCGGTCCGCGCCATGACATGCTGGTGCGTTGTGTTCCGTTTGATGTTCCACGAGCCTGCCATCCCCGGGAATACCGGCAATGCGATTCGTCTGGTCGCCGGAACCGGGTGTGAGCTGCACCTGGTCGAACCGTTGGGGTTCAACCTATCGGAGTCGAAGCTGCGCAGGGCCGGACTGGACTACCACGATCTGGCGTCGGTGACCGTGCACGAGAATCTCACGGCGGCGTGGGAGGCTTTGCGGCCCGAGCGGGTTTTCGCGTTCACCACGCAGGCCGAAACTCACTACACCGATGTGGCCTACCGTGAAGGTGATGTGCTGCTGTTCGGCACCGAACCCACCGGCCTGCCCGGGGACGTTCTCGACGATCCACACATCGACGCCCACCTGCGCATCCCCATGCTGCCGGGTCGCCGCTCGATGAACCTGTCCAATGCCGCCGCCGTCACCGTCTACGAGGCCTGGCGCCAACTTGGTTTCCCCGGCGGGATCTAGCGGATCAGAGGTCGACTTCGAAGCGTTTGAAGCGGGAGGTGGCGCCCGCTGCGAGGCGGACCGCACTCTTGGGGACGCCGTAGTGCTCGGCCAGGAGTTCGATGGCGGCCTTGTTCGCCTTGCCTTCGACGGCGGGGGGGCGCACGTACAGCTGCAGGGTGCCGTCGTCGAGGGTTTCGACGAGCGGGCCCTTACGGCTGTTCGGTTTTATCGTTGCCCACACCACTGTCGGCACCTGATTCTCCTGTCCAGGCGCTGGTCTCGGCGCCCTTCGAGGTACCGGCGGCGGCCGGCTCTGGCGCTGATTCTTTCGGAGCTGTCGGTTGTTTCGGAGCTGTCGGTTCTTTCGGGGCGGCCGATTCCTCCGGAGCCGAGGAACCGGCGTTCTTCCGGCCGCGCCACCGCACCGCGCGCACGATGCCCCACACCACGGCGCCGATCACCACGATAAAGCCGAGCCACGGAATTACCTTGCCGCTGAAGACGATTGCGTCCTTCAGCCAGTCCACCAGCGAGTGCCAGCCCGAGACGATGCCATCCCAGAAGTTGGTCGGCCCGGCCTCGGATTTCTTGTTCTCAGTGGTGATGTCGATGGTCAGCGCGGACAGCGCGACCTGATCGTCGAGGCGGCGCTTCTGCGCGGTCAGGCTGTCGAGTTCGCCCTGACGGCTCGACAACGCCCCTTCCGCGGCAATGAGATCCGCGGTGTTGGTCGCGCCCGCGATGAGCGCGCGCAACCGGTCGACCGAGGACTGCAGCGCCTTGATTTTGGCGTCCAGGTCTTCCCACTGCATGGTCACGTCGTCACGGTTGGTGCTCACCCGGGTGACGCGGCCGATCCCGCCGAGATCGTCGATGAATTTGTCCGTCTTTTCCGCGGGCACCCGCACGGTGAGCGTGGCGCTCGGATCGGTGTCGCCGGTTCCCGGCTGCTCGGTGCGGCTGTCGACCCGGCCGCCGACGTCGCGCACCTGATCGGTGATGCGCCCGGCCGCGCCCACCGGATCGCCCGCGGTGATGTCGACGCTGCCGGTGATGACCTCCTTGCGCGCCGCGGCCAAGTTACCACCGGAGTCATTGCCCTTAGGCGCGGGACGCTGCTCGCGCATCCCCAGCTGCGGCACGATCCCGGGCGCGGCGGTGGCCACGGTCGACCGATCCGGCTGGGACTCGGCGTTGTTGCCGTCACCGCACCCGACGAGCAACGTCAAACCGAGCAAGCCGGTCAACAACACCGCAAGCTTCCGCATGCTCGCAGGGTAGCCGGTGCGGTGACATCGGTCACTGAGCCCGCCGTGCCAGTTATCGCACCGGCGCGACGCCGACCGGTTTGACGAGGAACCGGTCGATCTAGTCCGCGTGCGGCGGCCACGCTGGTCCGGTTGGTTGAGTCGCATCGATACGGCGCCGTGCCCGGCAGCGCGCAGATCGAGCGTGACCGAGAGCGCGTCATCGGCAGGCACGAGGCCCGCATCCATGCATCGTTGGATCGCGGCAGCGATGCGTTCGGTGAACTCCTGCTTGAAAACATTGGGATGTCATCCAGCCGATCCCCGAAGACGCCGTCAACCAGAACGGGATGTTCTGAGTATCAACGGAAGTCGCGGGATTTGGCTTCGACACGCAGGTCCATGCGCTGCAGATGTTCGGCGACGACGCTGACCGCGCCTTCGGCGTTTTGGACGCGGCCGCGAATGAGGAGGGCCGGGGCGCTCTGGGCCAAGCGGCGGTAGCGGGTCCAGAGGCCGACCGAGCATACGACGTTCACCATGCCGGTTTCGTCCTCCAGGTTGAGGAAGGTGACGCCCGCGGCGGTGGCGGGGCGTTGGCGGTGGGTGACGGCCCCGCCGACCAGGACTCGGGAGCCGTCGGGGACATCGAGCAGACCGCGGGCGGGGATGACGCCGAGCGCATCGAGTTGGGGGCGTAGGAATTCGGTGGGATAGCTGCTCGGGGAGACGCCGGTGGCCCAGATGTCGGCGGCGGCCAGTTCGAGCTCGCTCATGCCTGGCAACGCGGGGGCGGTGGTGGCGGCCCCGGTGCCCGGGAGACGGTCCGGCCGCTCCCCCGCCGCGGCACCCGCCGCCCACAGGGCTTCACGGCGGGTGATGCCGAGGCTGCCGAGCGCGCCCGAGGTGGCGAGCGATTCCGCTTGGGCGACAGTGAGTGCCACGCGACCGGTCAGGTCGAGGAACGAGGTATAGGGGGCCGGTTCGCGCGCCTCGACAATGCGTTCGGCGAGTTCGGCGCCGATGTGGCGGATCGCCGCGAGGCCGAGGCGGACCTGGGTGCCGTTGCGTTCGAGGGTGGGTTCGGCGCGGCTGGCGTTGATATCGGGGCCGTGCACCAGCACTCCGTGCCTGCGCGCGTCGGCGACCAACGACTGCGGGGAATAGAAGCCCATCGGCTGGGCACGCAGCAGACCGGCGCAGAAGGCGGCGGGGTGGTGCAATTTGAACCACGCCGAGTAGAACACGATCGAGGCGAAGCTCTGCGAATGGCTTTCCGGGAAGCCGAAATTCGCGAAGGCGTAGAGCTTTTCATAGATGCGGTCAGCGATCTCGCCGGTGATGCCGTGCAGGTCGCGCATCCCCTGATACAGCCGGTCCTTGAGTCGTTCCATGCGTTCGGGAGAGCGTTTGGAGCCCATGGCGCAGCGCAGTTGGTCGGCCTCGGTGGCGGTGAATCCCGCGACATCGACGGCCATCTGCATGAGCTGCTCCTGGAACAGCGGCACTCCCAGGGTGCGTGACAGCGAATTCTCCAGCGCCGGATGGTCGTAGGTCGCGTCTTCGCGGCCATTGCGGCGGCGGATGTAGGGGTGCACCGAGCCACCCTGGATCGGGCCGGGGCGGATCAGCGCCACCTCAACGACCAGGTCGTAGAAGTTCCGCGGCTTCAATCGGGGCAGGGTGGCCATCTGCGCCCGCGACTCCACCTGGAAAACACCCACCGAGTCGGCGCGCGAAAGCATCTCGTAGACAGCCGCTTCCGCGAGATCCAGCGCATGCAGCTCGACCGTGACGCCCTCGTGCTCGCGCACCATGTCGATCATGTAGTGCAGCGCCGAGAGCATGCCGAGACCGAGCAGGTCGAATTTCACCAGATTGATGGCGGCGCAATCGTCCTTGTCCCACTGCAGCACGCTGCGGCCGGGCATGCGCGCCCACTCGACCGGGCAGACATCGGCGATGGGCCGGTCGCAGATCACCATGCCACCGGAGTGGATACCGAGATGCCGTGGCAGACCCTCGATTTCGGTGGCCAGCTCCAGAACTTCGGCCGGAATGTCGGTGCCGGTCTCGCCACCGACACCGGTCCACCGGCTCACCTGCTTGCTCCACGCGTCCTGCTGACCCGGTGAAAAGCCAAGTGCGCGTGCGGCATCACGCACCGCTGATTTGCCGCGGTAGGTGATCACGTTGGCCACCTGGGCGGCATATTCGCGCCCGTACTTGGTGTAGACGTGTCCGATCGCCTCCTCGCGGCGATCGGATTCGATATCGACGTCGATATCGGGCGGACCGTCGCGCTCGGCGGAGAGGAACCTTTCGAACAGCAGCTGGTTGCGGACCGGGTCGACATTGGTGATGCCGATGGCGTAGCAGACCGCCGAATTGGCCGCCGAACCTCGGCCCTGGCAGAGGATGTCATTGTCCTTGCAGAAGCTGACGATGTCGTGCACCACCAGGAAGTAGCCGGGGAATTCCAGTTTGTTGATCACCGCCAGTTCATGCTCGATCTGCTGGTACGCCTGTGGATTTCCGGCTCGCGGGCCGTACCTGCGGACGGCGCCCGCCAGCGTCAGCTCGCGCAGCCAGGACTCCTCGTCGTGTCCGGCGGGCACATCGAACGGCGGCAGCTTCGGCGCCATCAATCGCAGGTCGAAGGCGCACTCGCGGGCGAGCGCCGCAGCATTCGACACCGCCTGCGGACAGGTGGCGAACAGCTGCGCCATCTCCGCACCGGAACGCAGGTGCGCACCCCCCGCGGGGGCCAGCCAGCCCGCGATCTCGTCCAAGCTCTGCCTGGCCCTGATCGCCGCGAGCGCCATGGCACGGCGACGCTGGCCGGGATCGGCGAAATGCGCTCCGGTGGTGGCGAGTACGGGCAGGCCGAGACGGTCGGCCAGGGCAATGAGATGGGCGTTGCGTTCGTCGTCCTCCGGGATGCCGTGGTGGGTGAGTTCCACACTCACCCGGTCGCCGCCGAACCGCTCCATCAGGTCGCGCAACGCCGCTTCCGCCTGCACGAGACGGTTATCGCCCGCGCTCAAATCCTGTTCGAGGGCTTGGCGGACATGACCTTTCCGACAGCCGGTCAGGATGTGCCAGTGCCCGTCCGCCGCGGCGGTGAGCGCGTCGAGGTCGTAGCGAAGAATGCCCTTCTCCCCCGCGGCCATATGCGCGGCCGCGATCTCGCGCGACAGTCGCCGGTATCCCTCCTGCCCCCGAGCCAGTACCAGCAAGTGCGGACCCGCGGGGTCCGGCGACCCGGTCCTCGGCGCGGAATCCGGGGCACTCACGTGTCCCTGCGCAGACACCTTCACCGCTGAGCCACCAAGCCGATCGGCAAGCTCCGCCGACGACTTCCGGCTTCGTGCCCCCGGCTCCGACCTCGCGCCCCTGGATTTCTTCGCGGGCGGTGACCCCAGCGAGAGCTCCGCGCCGAATACCGTAGGCATCCCCCATTCCTTGGCCGCCTCCGCGAAGCGCACGGTGCCGTAGAAGCCGTCGTGGTCGGTGAGGGCAATCGCCTCCAACCCCAGCCGCACCGCCTCCTCGACCAACTCCTCCGGCTGGCTCGCCCCGTCCAGGAAGCTATACGCCGAATGCGCGTGTAGCTCCGCATACGGCACCACCGGCCCACCGGCGGGTTCGACCGGCTCGGCCCGATACTCCCCGCGCTTGCGCGACCACGCCGGGCTGTCGCCGCCGTCGCCGGAGTACATCGCATTCGGGTTCGTCCGCCTCGGACGCCCGGACAGCACACGCTCCATCTCCGCCCAGGACGGCGGGCCGTTACCCCACCCCATGAACATCACCTCCTCGTATATTCGAACATACATTCGAAATATATAGGGTAGGTAACCGACCCACAGTGGACGGCGAACCCGGAAGGCCGCCCCCATCGAGAGGGCGACCTTCCGGCTTTCGCGGGGTTGGAGGCGTGCGGATACCCCGGCGGTAGCGCAGGTCAGCCGGTCGGTAGCGGCTTGGTCGATTCGGCGGCCAGCGCGGTCTCGACCCTGTCGAGCTTGGCGTGGATCACGGCGCCATAAGCGTCGTTGGCGAGGACGTCGAGGTGGCCGCGGGCGATGGCCAATTGCATACGGGCCGCGTCGAAATCGCCGACGCGGCGGTGACTGTCGGCCAGGCTGAGGTACAGCGACGGGAGGAAACCGCGAAGCCCTTCGCCGAGCGGAACGCCGGGCCCGAACACCGCAGCCAGCGCGCGCTGATCCCACAGCAGCGCACCCTCGGCCGTGTCCTGTAGATCGGCAAGGTGATGCGCAATGAGGCAGCGGTGCAACGGATCTCCGCCCGCACCGATCTCGTCCCACAGTTCCTCCAGCAGCCGCCGAGCCGCCTCCGGATCCCCGCCGCCGAGCCGCACCGCGGCAAATACTTCCGCCATCCGATCGTCCGCCATGCGCAGAGTATCGCACATATGTTCGAAGGATTCGAGAATAGTTCGAACGGCTCGCCACGACTCGATTCGGGGGAACAATCGGCCGACACGGACCGCCGGACACCCCCGGGATGCGAAACCCGCACGGGCGGGCAACGAGCTCCAGACGCAGCGTCTGCAACGGCAGAGCTAATGAACATCGGTCCACCGACCGCCCCCGAGCCGATCGCGACAATCGTCGGCCCCGACGTGACGAGGCCCACTTGGCAGGTAAACTTACTTCAGAGTAAGTTCGTGCCTGATCGACCTGCAAAGGAGCAGCGATGACTCGAGCAACCGCTGACGACGCCAGCCTGCGCCGGCAGCCCCGACGCAACCGTCGCGACCTCACCGGCCGTCATGTCCTCATCACCGGCGCTTCCTCCGGCATCGGCCGGGCAGCGGCGCTGACCGTAGCGGACAAGGGCGCCGTCGTGTTCCTGCTCGCGCGGCGCGGCGACGAACTCACGGCCGTGGTCGAGGAGATCCGAGCCGAGGGCGGCACCGCCTACGGATACCAGTGCGACGTCACCGATTCCGACTCCGTCGACCACGCCGTCAAGACCATTCTGGACGAGCACGATCATGTCGACATGCTGGTGAACAACGCGGGCCGCTCCATCCGCCGCGCCATCCACCGCTCCACCGACCGGCTGCACGACTTCGAACGCACCATGGCGGTCAACTACTTCGGCGCCCTGCGACTGACACTGGCCCTACTGCCGCAGATGCGGGAACGCAAGTTCGGCCACATCGTCAACATCAGCAGCGCGGGCGTGCAGGTGGCCACCCCACGGTTCTCGGCCTACCTCGCGAGCAAGGCGGCGCTGGACAAGTTCACCGAGGTGGCCGCGGTCGAAACCATGGCCGACAGCGTTACTTTCACCACCATTCACATGCCGCTGGTGCGCACCCCGATGATCACGCCGAGCGGTGATCAGGGTCCGTCCGAATCCCCGGAATGGGCGGCCGCCACCATCGTGCGCGCCCTCACAGAACGCCCCAAGCGCATCGACGTGCCGCTGGGCACCATCGCCGAATACGGCGCACTGATCACACCAAAGATCCGCGACCGCATCCTGCACCGCTACTACCGCGCCTTCCCAGACTCCCCCGCCGCCAAGGGCGAAGAAGTAGAACCCGACGAGACCGAAACAGCGGAACCCCTTACCCCCCAACGTGAGCCACGCCCCCAGTCGACGGCCCGCCGCGTCACCGGCACCGCACTGCGCCGCGCCGCCCGCTGGGTCCCCGGCACCCACTGGTGATCGCTTGTCCGCCATCGCGCAGGGGGCGAAGGCGACAAGCGGCGATGCTCAGCCCAGTACCAGGCGCGGTTCCGGGAGGTAGTTCCGTGCCTGCGCGCGGACGCTGCCCCACATCGCGAGGCCAGCTTGGCGCGGGGCGAAGGCGCGCGAGTGGGCGGTTACTTGCCAGCGACGGCCGTCGCGGTGGGTTACTACCGCGGTGCCTGCCAGGGTGGCGTCTGTGGGGGTCGTGGCGTCCGGTTCGAGGTGCACGGTGAGATCGTCGATGCCTGCGGAAAGCTGTTCGCGCACTGCGAGTTCGGCGACCTGTTCGACGGGCATGTAGCAGCTGCGGCCGCGTAGGCCGGTCATCGAGACGGCGCCGTTGCGGGCGGCCTCGACCGCCGCCGCCGCGCCTGCGGCATCGCCTTTCGACGGCTCCAGCCAGATTTGCGCCGAAATACTTCGATCAAACCGGCGACCTCAGTCGTAAAGTCCCTCAGCGCGCCAGGTTTCGGAGTAATAGATGAGGAGCAGGACGCGGACGTCGGCCGGTTCGCCTGCGAGTTGCACCTGGGCCCGGGCCGCGACTCCGGCGGCGAAGGTGGGCGATTCCGGGATCCACCACTGCTCGTCCACCGGCCATGGACCTGCCCAGCCCGCCAGGCGCCACTGCTTACTCCCCCAGCTCAGCCGGACCGGGTCCGCGGTGAACAGGCCACGGGCGGAGACCAGCACCGGGTTGCTGTCACCCGCTTCCAGGCGCACCGGGGGTCGGGTCACCAGGATTACCGCGGGCGCGGGTTGGGGCAGTCTGCCGGGCCAGGGCAGGGCCGGGTCGGCGGCGGGCACCGGCTCGTCGCCGAGCGCGACCATGGTGATGCGTTCCTCGGGGCCGCGGCCGCCGCTGAGCACGCCGACCTGCACCGCCTCGCCGCCGAGCAGGCCCTGCACCCGGATCAGGGCGCGGCGGGCCCGCTCGTGTTCTTCGCCGACTCCGCCCCACAGGCCGAGCTGCAGCGCGCCTGCCGCTACCACTTCGACAGGTTCCAGACGCAGCAGCGTGATCGGCGCGGTGGGCCGGGCGCCGTCGCGGCGGGTGAGCCAGCCGTCCAACTGCCAGCGCACCCGATCCGCGGTGCCTTCCGGAGTCAGCGGCTGCGCGCACCGCCAGATACGCGAGAGTTGTTCGCCCGATTCGGTTTCCGCGAACACCGACAGCCGGGTGCAGGACACCCCGGCGGCGGACAGCATGTGGTGCAGTCGGATGGCGAGCTTGCGGCCGGCGAAGGCGGCGGCATCGACCCGATCGATCGGCGGATCGCAGCGATACTCCACCGTCAGCTCGCGCGGCGGGCGGCGGACCGACGGCGGGCGCTCCGGCACGGCGCGGGCGCTGCGGTGCGCCAGCATCGCGTCGGCGCCGAAGCGCGAGGCGACCTCGGTCGAGGTCAGCGCGGCGAAGTCACCGATCCGTCGTAATCCCAAGCGGTGCAATAGATCCGCCAGATCGGCACGCTCCGGCGCGGCCAGGCTGGGTTCGACGGCAAGCTCCGCTATCGGCAGCGGCGCGAGGAACCGCGCACCGTCACCGGGCGGCACGATCGCACCGCGCCGGGCCGCGATCACCGCCGTGGAAAGCTCGTCGGCAATCCCGATCTGGGCTTCCACCCCGATGGCGGCCACCGCGTCGACGAGCCGCTGCGCCGCGATCTCCTCGGAGCCGAAGAACCGGGCCGCGCCACGCGCGCCGAGCACCAGCAGCCCGGGCCGCAGCACCTCCACCCCGGGCACCGTCGCATCGACGGCCGCGACCACCGGCTCGAACAGTCGCGCATCCCGGTCCGGATCCGCCTGTGCGAGAAATAGATTCGGACACCGTGCCTGCGCCTCCCGCCGCCGCAGCCCACGCCGCACCCCCTCGGCCCGCGCGAGCGCCGAACACGCGGTCACCTTGCCGCCCACGATCACCGCCACCGGCACGGTCGCAGGCACCCCCGCGACCGCAGCCGCGGCAACCGCGGGCCAATCCAGACACCACAGCGCCAAAACCCGCGAACCGCTTCTCGCCCGTCCCGGCAGCATCACCGCGCCGCACCCCATAAAACGGCCGAGTCATCCGACCCACCCGCCCAGCTGCGCCGAGTGTGCACCACGACCCGGTCCCCACCTCGTGGAAGGTGACGTCGACGGCGGCCGCGATCGGGCCATACAGGTTGTGCAGTCGCGCGCCGGTGAGTTCCATTGCAAGCCCGCGCATCCCCGGTCCGCATGCCACCGGCCCGACCGGTCGAGTCTGCAACTGCCCAGTCGGCGACAAAGCCCCAGCCGCCGCAACGACGATCCGGCTCACGCGCTACCGAACCCGCGTCGACGGGCGGGGCCGGACGCCTGCTCGAATCACGGTGCCGCACCACGCACATCGGGCGTCACCTCGCTCGCCGGATCTACCGCCCCGAACAACACCAAGTCGGCCGTCCTCATCAACCCGAGCCGACTCACGACGCCGCACCGCGGGCATCGGTCACTTCGCTTGCCGAGGTGGCTGTTTCCAGCGACACCCATTCCACGCGACCCGCGCTGGGGCGCAGCTCTATTCGGCCACGGCGGGGTGGGCCCGCTTTGCCGCGGACATCGACCTCGAGGCAGACCGAGCGGAGCCGGCCGCGGCCCGCGTCGAGCCCGGCGTATCCGGCGATGCGGGTGTCCAGGCGCAGGGACGGGTTGCTCCAGCCGCCGTTGGTGACTACCAGGGTGGCGCCCTTGTTGCGGGTGCGGGCGGCGATCACGCGGGCCCGGGCGGGTGGGACGGCGGCGCCGTCGAGGCCGAGCACCACCAGATCGAGGCCGTCTAGCAATACCGCGGCTACTTCCACCGGATCCGGGCCGGGATCGGCGACGACGGCGAGGCGTTGCAATTGAGCGCCCATCTCGACCGCGGCGAGCAGCCCGAGCCGGGGCACCCCGACCACAGCGGCGTGCCCGCCGCTCTCGGTCACCGCGGCGAGCAGTCCGGCCAGCAGCGAACTCGCACCGTTGTAGGCCACGACCGAGCCCTTGACCAGGCCGCCATCGGGCAACAGTGCTGCTAGAGCGGGCGGCACCGCCAACGACTCGCGGCGCAGCTCGGTGGCGAGCGGGACCCGTTCGGCCGCCACCTCCCCGCGACCGGGTATCGCCGCCATCCGTCGTCGCAGTTCCTCCACCGTCGGCACGGCTTCCGGTGGGGTCCTACCCCACCGCACCTTTTGATCCCGGCCTACTCCCGGCAGTGTTCGTTCCCGCCCCACTCCCTCTCGGGATTCCGTATCCGAACCCATCTCTACCACCTACTTCCCACGATGGACCCGACGGTGAAGCATGCGGAGCGGCCCGTCTTCAGGTCACCGAAGCGAGGGGCCAGCACCGATCCAGCTATCGATCTGTATCGAATATACGTTCGATACTTTCTTAGTAGAAACCCACCCCCCGGAATCCGTCAAGAGCGCCCCGCGAGTACTGTCACGCGCACTGCGAACCCGGCGTCGACGAGCGCGGAAGTCACCGTCGGATGTCACCGTCCGGGGCTGGCGGACTCTCGGCTCGAATCAGGCCAGCTATCACCGAATTCGGATACCCTGCACCCATGATCGATCGCCCCCGTCCCATCGTCGGCCCGGACTATCTGGTCGCCGGCCGTTACCGTCTGCAATCGAAGCTGGGTGGCGGCGGCATGGGCGCGGTATGGCTCGCGACCGACCGCTTGCTGAACCGAGATGTCGCCATCAAACAGGTCCTCTCCACCGCCGGACTCGACGAAGAAGAGGCGAACGCGATACGCAACCAGATCATGCACGAGGGCCGGGTCGCGGCGAAGCTCTCGCACAAGCACGCCATCGCCGTGTACGACGTGGTGCTCGAGGCGGGCGAACCCTGGCTGGTGATGGAGCATCTGCCCTCACGCAGCGTCGCGAAGGCATTGGCGCTGGTAGAGGCACTTCCGCCGATCGAGGTCGCGCAGATCGGCGCGCAGGTCGCCGACGCGCTTGCCGCCGCGCACGCCGCAGGCATCGTGCACCGCGACATCAAGCCGGGCAATATCCTCGTCGCCGACCGGGGACCGATAGTCGGCATGGCCAAGCTCAGCGACTTCGGCATCTCGCGCGGCGCGGGTGACCTCTCCGACGAGGCGGACGGCGTGATCACCGGCACCCCCGCCTACCTGCCCCCTGAGGTGGCCCGCGGCGCGCGGCCGACCGAGGCCAGCGATGTGTTCTCCCTCGGCGCCACCCTGTACACCGCGATCGAGGGGCAGCCGCCGTTCGGTTTCGACGACGACAGCAATGTGGTGGTCGAGCGGGCGGCCATGGCGCAGATCATTCCGCCGAGCCGCAGCGGCATGCTCACCAACGCCCTGCTGCACATGATGGAACCGGCCCCGCAGCGCCGCCCGACGATGGTACAGGCCAGGGACGAAATCCTCACCGCCGCCTTCGGTCCCGGCACCGGGCCCTACATTCTCGGAGCCCCGGTACGCACTGAGGACGGCACCATTCCCGCATGGGCGGCCCGGAATTCGGCGTCGGGCCTGCGCAATCCGCACTCGACCCCACTGCCGCGGCCGCACCGCACCCCAGCGGGGTCGTCGGCGGTGGCACCGCAGCGGGCCAAGCTCCCCCAGCCGAGCACCGCCCCGCTGGCGATCGCCTTCGGCCTGCTGATCGGCCTGATCATCATCATCGCCATCATCGTCGCGGCGATGTGAGCGGTCCCGCGCACGATAATTCGGATTTCGCAGCCCTGCTTCGCCCTTCACCCGGGTGACAGGCTGCTGTGCACGGAATCACCGCCGCTGGTCGAGGCTTCGCACAGCTGACAGACGGCCGCGGGAAGTGCCGCGGATCGAGCAGATCCGGGGAGACCTCAGTCGATGCGGCGGCGGTGTGCCCAACGAGTGAGGGCGTTGCGGTTGGACTGCTGGGTTTTGCGGAGCACGTTGGAGGCGTGCGTCTCAACGGTTTTCACCGAGATGAACAGGGTTTCGGCGATTTCACGGTAGGTGTAGCCGCGCGCGAGCAGGCGAAGCACCTCCAGTTCGCGCGGGGTCAGCGAGTCCAGTTCGGGGTCCAGCGGCGGCTCCGGCACCTGCGATCTGCCGGTGAACGAGTCCAGCACGAACCCGGCCAGCCGCGGACTGAACACCGCGTCACCACCGGCGACGCGCCGAATGCCGTCGGCCAGTTCGGATCCCGAGATCGTCTTGGTCACATAGCCACGGGCGCCGGCCCGGATCACCGCGATCACGTCCTCGGCGGCGTCGGACACGCTCAACGCCAAACACACCGGGCCATCCTCGATTCCCGACAGCACGGCGACTCCGCCACCGTCGGGCATGTGCACGTCGAGCAGCACGACATCAGGGCGGGCCGCCTTGATCCCCGCGATCGCCTCGGCCACCCCACCGGCCTCCCCGACCACCTCCATATCGGGCTCCCGGCTCAACTCCGCCCGTACACCCGAACGGAACACGGCGTGATCATCGACGAGAAAGACCCGCACGGTCACCTACTTCTCCTCCACTGTCGGTGGATCGACCCACCCTGACTCCGCCGACCACCCGAGGGCCGCCCGCACTCAATCGGTACCACAGGACTCACCGAACCCGCCGCTTTCCCGCCCCGCATCCGACCGATGGACAAGTTCGGCGCCGACGCACCGCTACCTCATCCGCGAAGACACACCGGTCGCAGGTCTTCGTCACTTCCCGTGGCGAACGGGTTGCCGCACAACCTGTTCGGCAACGGCCGCTGCCGGAGCATTCACCGGCACCTCGGCGGCCACCTCCTGGTCGGAGTCTTCTTGACCACCGGAATCGGTGCGCGGCATGATGATCCGCACCTCGGTGCCGCGGCCCGGGTTGGACAGGATCTCCACTTGGCCGCCACGGCGTTCGATCCGGCCGCGGATGGATTTCGCCAGGCCCTGCCGGTCCTGCGGGATGGCCACGACATCGAAGCCGGCGCCGCGGTCACGCACGAACACGCTCACCTGATGCGGTTCGGTCTCGGCGAACAGGTCGATGTCCGGGACTCCGGCGTGCTTGGCGGCGTTCACCAGCGCCTCCCGGCTAGCGCCGAGCAGCGCGGTGAAATGCTCCTTCGGCAGGCCCGATCCGGTATCGCCTGGATCCATCGATACGTCCCCGACGGTCACCGGAGTGACCTTCACGCCATGCTGGTCCTCCACTTCACCCGCGATGGTGCGAAGCGCCGCGGCTAAACTCGACTGCGCCGGACCGGAATCCTCGAACAGCCACTTCCGCAGTTCCCGTTCCTGGCCACGGGCCAGCCGGGTCACTTCCTGCGGGTCGCCGGCCTGCCGCTGGATGAGTGCCAGGGTCTGCAGCACCGAATCGTGCAGATGGGAGGCGATCTCCTCGCGCTCCTCGTTCCGAATGCGGGCCGCGCGTTCGGCATTCAGCGCCCGCATCATGCGCAGCCACAGCGGCACCGTCAACAGACCGGCGCCGACCAGCGTGACCGCCACCGCGATCAGCGCGGAACCGAGCGAACTCAGATCGATCCTGGCCAGCACCACCACGCCGAGCCCGAGCACGATCAGCGTGGCCCCGGCGACAATGCGCGACCACGTCACCACCGAAGGGCGCGCGGGCAGCCCGAGCAACGACCGCGGGCCGTCGGTGTCGTATTCGCGCCACACCAGCGCCGCACCGACCGCCACCACGACGATCGGCAGGATCACCTTCGCCGCGGTTCCGCTGAGCAGCCACGACACCGCGACCGCCAGCCCGATCCCGAGCAGCGCAAACCCGATGCCCTGACGGCGCTCCGCACCGGAGGGCCGGGCCGCGTCGGCGCCACCCGGGGTGAAGATCCACAACAGCCCATAGGCGACGATGCCCGCCCCGGCAAGCGCGGACAGCAGCACGAACGCCATCCGCACTTTGAACACATCGACGTCGAAGTGATCGGCGATACCACCCGCCACGCCACCGACGATCCGCCCACCCGACCGCCGCACCATCCGCGGATACGGCGGACGCGCGGGGACGAACACAGGCACGGGACCCATTCCGCGTGCAGGGTCGAACCCGCGCGCAGAATCGAACCCACGGGCAGCATCGAACGCGGGCATGGACGGGTACATGCCTCGATAGTGACACGACCCACCGACACCCGACCATCAGGAATCACCCTGATCTTCACCGGTGATCGCGCCGGCGACCCGACCTCGCACCCTCGAAAACGCACCTCACGCACGGGCGGCCCGCCCGAATTATTGTCCGGTCCGGACAGGAAAGCGACCCTGACCTGGGTTTCTTAAGGGACTCGGCCGAGTCATCCGAGGTCGACGACAGCGGGGCGGTGCTCGGGATTCGATCGAACCCTAGTAGATACAGACCGAGTGGTCCAAAAGGATCAGGATATTTTCAGGGTTACCCCCGATGTGCCGAAGTGCTGGTCAGGCCCACCATGGGAACATGACGAAAACGAGCTTCGGCGATCAGCTCCAGCAGATGTGGCACACGCGCCCCGTCCGGTTGCCGCGGCAGGGTCCGATCGCGGGCGTCGCGGCGGGGTTCGGGCAGCGCTACAACGTCGACCCGGTGCTGGTGCGGGTGGCGTTGGTGGTGTCGACGATTTTCGGCGGCGCCGGGGTCGTGCTCTACCTGCTGGCCTGGTTGCTGCTCAGCGAGCAGGGTGACGAGGCGTCGGCGGCCGAGTCGCTGGTCGGCAAGGGCCGCAGTTCACAGTCGCAGACCAAGACCATCGTGTTGATCGTCGCGCTCGCCATCGCGGTCAGCACGATGGGCCCGGCCGGGGTGGGGCTGGCAGGGTCCGGCCTGATCAGCATGGCGCTGATGCTGGCGGGCTGGTGGATGCTGCACATGCGGAATCCGCAGCCACCGCCCGGCACCAGCGCGCTCGGCGGCCTCGTCGCCGACGGCGGCATCACCGCGACCGGCTATCCCGGCACCGTGTTCCCGCAGGGCTCTCCGCTGCGGACCACCGGCGAGTTCTACTCCCCCGATGCCGCGCCGACCAACATGTACACCCCGTACACCAAGCTGCCGGACACCTACACCCCCGACCCATCGGTCAAGGATGCCGGAACGTCGCTCATGCAGGACGAGGCGACCACCACTCCGATCCAGCACAGCGCGCCACAGCACGTCGATGCCGACACTGTCCTGCTCGACAAGGGCGCGCCGGTCGACGGCAAGACCGCACCGCTCGACGTGAGCGCCGCATCGCCGCACGCCGGCACCGGATCATCCGCCGGCGCCACCGCGGCCGAGGCCTCGATGTCCGATACCGGCACCGCGGCGTCCGAGGCCACGCCGACCGATGCGGACACCGAACCGCCCAGCGAAGGCATCGCGCCATCGCTCGACAAGAACGTCTCGCCGACCGACGACGATTCCGGTTCCACTCGCCACGAATCCTCGTCCAGCACAAGGACTCCGAAGCCCGTGACGCCACAGACCCCGACCCGGACAATGAGTTCACCAGCACACCCGCCCCTCGGCAGCCGGACCCCACCCTCCTGGGACCCGCTCGGCGTAGCACCCCTCGCCTGGGATCTGCCCGAGCCGACCCCCACCCGCACCATCGTCCAACCAGCCCCGAAGTGCTCCCCTTCGCGGCTCACCCCGATGGTGATCGGCCTGGCCATCCTGGCCGCGGCAGGCGCGGGCGCACTGGCCGCCTCGGGCGTGGACTGGATGACCCCCGGTCGGATCGCCGCGGTGGCACTGGCGGTGATCGGTCTCGGCCTGGTGATCGGCGCATTCCTGCGGCGCGGGTACGGCCTGCTGGTGCTGGCCGCTCCGCTCGCCGGTTTCGTCGTGCTGGCCTCGTTGATCGGGCCGATCGAGTTCGACAACGCCACCGTGGGCGAGCGCACCTGGACGCCGACCTCGGTGACCGACCTGCAGTCGAACTACCAGGTGACCATGGGGACGGGCACGCTGGACCTGCGGTCGCTGAATCTCACCGAGAACCGCTCCGTGGATCTCTCGGTCCAGATGGGCGACGCCAAGGTCCTACTGCCCGCGGGCATGACGGTCCGCACCGACTGCACGGTCAATATGGGTGATGTCACATGCCCCACCGGCATTACCGGCCCGAATACGCCCGGCGCACCGGTGCTCGATCTGAAGGTCAATGTCCGGGCCGGAAATGCGGAGGTGCAACATGGCTGAGAAATCTGACGCCAATGACTCGTCGACCAAGAGCCGGGGATCGTCCGCTTCGCTGTTGATCGTCGGCATGCTCGCACTCGGAGTGAGCATCTGGGCCTTCATCGGCCCGGCCGCGATGCCCGGTACCGGATCGGTCCCACTCGGCTGGATCGTGGTGATCGCCGCCATCGTCATCGGCATCCTGCTGGTGATCTCCCCACGCAGACCCCGCTGATCGACAACCGAATGACCAACGTGAATTGCCCGTCCATACGACGGGCCATTCACGTTGGACGGCAAGGAGACTCCGATGGCCGCCGAACAGTTCGACACCCACGACGCCGATCATGAGCTGACCGACCGCACGAAAACCCCGGTGGGACAGGTTGTTCCGATCACCCCGACCCGGGCTCACCTCAGCGGCAGCACCCTGCTCGGGCAACTAGTCCCAACTAGTCCCCGGCCGCGCATGGGCGTCCACCGAGGTCGAGTGAAGCCCAACCGAAGCCAGGCCAACTCGATCGCAACGAGCAGCGTGCAGATCACGACCGTCGACGAACCCTGTGCACCGATTGTGTAAGCCGATGTGGCGTCTCAGCACGAAAACCTCAGGCAGACAGCGCCGTCCCGACACCTCGCGGCGTCACTCCCACTCGATGGTGCCCGGCGGCTTGCTCGTCACATCGAGGACCACTCGGTTGACCTCCGCCACCTCGTTGGTGATGCGGGTGGAGATCCGCTCGAGCACCTCGTAGGGCAGGCGGGTCCAGTCGGCGGTCATCGCGTCCTCGCTGGAGACCGGGCGCAGCACGATCGGGTGACCGTAGGTGCGGCCGTCGCCCTGCACACCGACGCTGCGCACGTCGGCGAGCAGCACCACGGGGCACTGCCAGATCTGACGGTCCAGGCCGGCGGCGGTGAGTTCCTCGCGGGCGATGGCGTCGGCTTGGCGCAGCGTGTCCAGACGGTCCGCGGTGACCTCGCCGACAATGCGGATGGCCAGACCCGGACCCGGGAACGGCTGGCGCGCAACGATTTCCTCGGGCAGCCCGAGCTCGCGGCCGACCGCGCGCACCTCGTCCTTGAACAGCAGCCGCAGCGGCTCGACGAGTTCGAATTCCAGATCCTCGGGCAGGCCGCCGACGTTGTGGTGACTCTTGATGTTCGCGGTGCCACTTCCGCCGCCGGATTCGACGACGTCCGGGTAGAGCGTGCCCTGCACCAGGAACTCGACCGTCGCAGCGGCGTCTGCGGAGCGACCATCCGACACAGCCTCGTCCATCGTCCCCTGCTCGCCGACGACGTCGGCGACCGCGTCCTCGAACGACCGGATGAACTCCCGGCCGATGATCTTGCGCTTCTCCTCCGGGTCGGTGACGCCCTTCAGCTCGCCGAGGAACTTGTCCATCGCGTCGACGGTCACCAGCTTGGCGCCGGTCGCGGCGGTGAAGTCCTGCTGCACCTGCTCGCGTTCACCGGCCCTCAGCAGCCCGTGATCGACGAACACGCAGGTCAACCGGTCGCCGATAGCCCGCTGCACCAGCGCCGCGGCAACTGCACTGTCCACCCCGCCCGACAGCGCGCATATCGCGTACCCAGCGCCGACCTGCTCGCGCACTCCCGCGATCAACACCTCGGCGATGTTGGCCGGAGTCCAGGTCGCCGGGATGCCGGCGATCTCGTGCAGGAAGCGGCTGAGCACCTGCTGGCCGTGCGGCGAGTGCAGCACCTCCGGGTGGTACTGCACGCCTGCCAGCTTGCGGGCCCGATCCTCGAACGCGGCGACCGGAGCGCCGGCGGTGGTGCCGGTGACCTCGAAACCCTCGGGCGCGTCGGTGACCGCGTCGCCGTGGCTCATCCAGACCGGCTGGATGGTGGACAGGCCGCCGTGCAGCAGGCCCCCGTCGATATTGAGTTCGGTGCGGCCGTACTCGCGGGTACCCGTGTGCGCGACCGTGCCGCCGAGCGCCTGCGCCATAGCCTGGAAGCCATAGCAGATGCCGAAAACCGGAATACCGAGATCGAACAGCCTCGCGTCCAACTGCGGCGCGCCATCGGCATACACGCTGGACGGACCGCCGGACAGAATCACCGCGAGTGGCTGCTTCTCGGCGATCTCTTCGACCGTGGTGGTATGCGGAATCACCTCGGAGAACACACTCGATTCGCGGACCCGACGAGCGATCAGCTGGGCGTACTGTGCGCCGAAGTCGACGACGAGGACCGGTCTCTGAGTTTCTGCCACCGGCACAGTTTAGTGAGCGAGCGTAGCGAGCGACCCATCGGCTTAGTGAGCGAGCGTAGCGAGCGAACCATCGGCACAGCGGCCCACACTCGCGGCGCGGTAGGTACCGGCGCGGCGTGGACCTGAGCAGCAAATCCTCCCGCGCACCCCCGTACTGCTGGTTATCCTCATAATCGTGCCATTCGCCCGCGCGATCGATGCCGACATCCACTATGAGGACAGCGGCGGCAACGACCCGGTGGTGCTGCTCGCACACGAATTCTTCATGGACCGAACGATGTTCGCGTCGCAAATGGCCGCGCTCGCACCGGAATTCCGGATGGTGTCCTGGGATGCTCGCGGGCACGGACGCACCAGGGACGAGGGGCTACCGTTCACCTACTGGACCGCCGCGCGCGACGCACTGACGGTGCTGGATCATCTCGGCACCGAACGCGCCGTGGTCGGCGGGACCGCGCAAGGCGGCTTCACCGCGTTGCGCACCGCGCTCATCGCGCCCGAACGGGTGTCGGCGCTGATTCTGATCAGCACCGAGGCGCACGGCCCGACGCCCCAACAATCGACAGCGACCCAGAAGTTTCTGGACGAGTGGTACGACGACAGCTCCCGGCAGGAAGCCGTGGACCAACTGGCGCATTGGCTGATCGGCGAGGACGAGTGGTATCGGTCGATCTGGACCAAACGCTGGCTGGTGCGCGATCGCCGCAGCATCGAGGTTGCGGCGGGCTGCCTGCTCGGCCGGGACTCAGTGCTGGACCGCCTGTCCGAAATCACTTGTCCCGCCTTGGTGATTCACGCGACCGACAGCGGCATCGCCCGCGACCGCGCCCAGCAGCTGGCACACGGGCTGATCGGCTCGACCTACGTCGAGATCGCGGGCGCCCGACTGGCCGTCACCATGACCCACCCCGAACCGGTGAACGACGCCATCCAACAGTTCCTGCGCGAACGCACGGTGCCAACGCGCATCCACTGAGCGCTGGTCGGGCGCGAACGCCGAGTCCGATCAAGCGCGAACGCTGAGCCCGACCTTCTGGAATTCCTTGAGGTCGGAGTAACCCGCCTTCGCCATCGAACGGCGCAGCCCGCCAACCAGATTCAGCGAACCGAACGGATCGTCCGAAGGACCGAAAAGCACCCGCTCCAAGCTCGGCCGCACCACATCGCCGTCCTCGCTGTCGACCCAGCTCTCGTCGACCGGCAGCAGCGCGCCGCGCGGCACCGACGGATGCGCGGCCGCCGACGGCCAGTACCAGCCACGGCCCGGCGCTTCAGCGGCCACCGACAGCGGCACACCCAGCATGGCGGCGTCCGCGCCACACGCGATCGCCTTGGCCAGCTGGCCGGAAGTGGCGATTTCACCGTCTGCGATGACATGCACGTAGCGACCGCCGGTCTCGTCCAGATAGTCGCGGCGCGCGGCGGCGGCATCCGCGATCGCGGTCGCCATCGGCACCCCGATGCCGAGCACCTCGCCCGTGGTCGTCGCGCCGGGGAACGAACCGTAGCCGACGATCACACCGGCGGCGCCGGTGCGCATCAGATGCAGCGCGGTGCGGTGATCGCTCACGCCACCCGCCACCACTGGCACGTCTAGTTCGGCGATGAAAGTCTTGAGGTTCAGCGGCTCACCATCGCCGACATGTTCGGCGGAGATGATGGTGCCGTGCACGACCAGCAGGTCGATGCCCGCCTGCACCAGCGCGGGTGTCAACGCGCGAGCATTCTGCGGGCTCACCCGCACCGCCACCGTCACACCGGCGGCCCGCACCTGCGCGACCGTCGCCGCCAGCAGATCCGGCTGCATCGGCGCCGCGTGCAATTCCTGCAGCAGCGAGACAGCGTGCTCATAGCCGCCCTTGCCCACGAGCTCGACCAGCTGATCGATCTTCGCGACGACATCGGCATGCCGAGCCCACAGGCCCTCACCGTTGATCACGCCGAGCCCGCCGAGACGGCCGAGCTCGATGGCGAACTCCGGCGACACCAGCGCGTCGGTCGGGTGCGCGAGGAACGGGATCTCGAACCGGTAGGCATCCAGCTGCCACGACAGCGATACCTGCTTCGACGAACGGGTCCGCCGCGACGGCACGATATCGACATCGTCCAGCTCGTAGGTACGCCGGGCGGTCCGGCCCATGCCGATCTCGACCATGTCGCGCACGCTTGTTCTCCTTGTCTAATTTGCAGCGCCTGCGGCGCTGCGTGTTCGCGGCCCCGAAGGTTCGCGTCCGAGCCGCCGAGACTCGCGCCTGCGGCGCATGCGCTTCGGCCGCTCGGACGCGAACCGGCCGCGAACGTCGCTCGTAAGACTCGCTCCGTGGTGGTCACCTACGCGGCAACCAGGACTCTGACCTCGCTCAGCCTCGCACTTCGCTCGACCAGTGTGTTCCGTGTCGTGCGGGGATGCGCGTCGGCTCAATCATGCACCGACCGACCGGTCCAGTACACCACCGTCGAGCCGACTAGCCGCGACCAGTGTAGTTGGGGGCTTCGACGGTCATGGTGATGTCGTGCGGGTGGCTCTCCTTGAGGCCCGCCGCGGTGATCTGCACGAACTGGGCTTCCTGCAGGTGCGCGATCGACTGTGATCCGGTGTAACCCATCGCGGCACGCAGGCCGCCGACGAGCTGGTGGATCACCTGGTTGACCGGGCCGCGGAACGGCACCCGACCCTCGATGCCCTCCGGCACCAGCTTGTCCTCGGCGAGCACATCGTCCTGGAAGTAGCGGTCCTTCGAGAAAGACCTCGCCTGCCCACGGCCCCGCATGGCGCCGAGCGAACCCATGCCGCGGTAGCTCTTGAACTGCTTGCCGCCCACCAGGATCAGCTCGCCGGGCGATTCGGTGGTGCCCGCCAGCACCGAGCCGAGCATCACGGTGGACGCGCCCGCCGCGATCGCCTTGGCGATGTCACCGGAGAACTGGATGCCACCGTCGGCGATCACCGGCACACCGCGCGGCTTGCAGACGGCGACGGCCTCGAGGATGGCGGTGATCTGCGGTGCGCCGACGCCGGCGACCACTCGCGTTGTACAGATGGAGCCGGGACCGACACCCACCTTCACCGCGTCCGCGCCCGCCTCGACCAGCGCGGCCGCACCGGCCCTGGTGGCGATGTTGCCGCCGACGATCTGGATGCGGTCGCCGACCTCGGTCTTGACCTTGGTGACCATCTGCAGCACCTGCGCCTGGTGACCGTGCGCGGTGTCGACGATCAGCACGTCCACTCCGGCATCGGCCAGCGTCATGGCACGCGACCAGGCGTCGTCGCCGACACCGATCGCGGCGCCGACCAGCAGCCGGCCGTCGCGGTCCTTCGTGGCGTTCGGGTACTGATCGGTCTTGACGAAGTCCTTGACGGTGATGAGCCCGCGCAGCCGACCCCCGCCATCGACGATCGGCAGCTTCTCGATCTTGTGCCTGCGCAGCAGACCGAGCGCGGCCTCCGCGGTGACGCCCTCCTGCGCGGTGATCAGTGGCGCCCTGGTCATCACATCGGCGACCCGGCGATTCTGGTCCACCTCGAAACGCATATCACGATTGGTGATGATGCCCACAAGTTCGCCGGTCTCGTCCACCACCGGCAGGCCGGAGATGCGGAACCGGGCACACATCGCGTCGACCTCGGCGAGAGTGTCGGTCGGACGGCAGGTCACCGGATCGGTCACCATGCCCGCCTCGGATCGCTTCACGGTCTCGACCTGCGCTGCCTGATCGGCGGCGGCCAGATTACGGTGCAGGACGCCCATGCCGCCCGCCCTGGCCATCGAGATCGCCATCCTGGCTTCGGTGACGGTATCCATCGCGGAACTGACCAGCGGGGTGCGCAGCCGGATCTCCCTGGCTAGTTGGCTGGAGGTCTCCACCGAGCTGGGGATGAGGTCCGAAGCGGCCGGCAGCAACAGCACATCATCGAACGTGAGGCCGAGCATGGCGATCTTGTTCGGATCGTCACCACCCGTATGAGGGCGGACTGCGTCTCGTTCGCCCGGTACGGGATTACTCATTCGGATCGACCCCTCCTGGACATCGAAAACAATCGACGCCGATCGATCGGCGTCGCGCGGAACTGGTGGATTGGACGGTGGCGGCTCGGCCAATGATCTCGGGTACTGACTGGCGCCTGTCACCATGGTATCTGTCCCGCAAACTCGTGGATGAACTGAGCCCACCGGCGAAACTGGCGCGCCGCATAGCTGGCGAAGACCACCCTGTTCTGCGTACCGTGGGGGTGTGCGTGACCATCTACCACCTGGCTTGCCGCCGGATCCGTTCGCCGGAGACCCCTCCGACCCGTCCGCCGCGCTCGACGCCATCGAGCCCGGTGAGCCGCTGGATCCCCACGAGCGCCTTGCGGTCGAGGAGGATCTCGCCGACCTCGCAGTGTATGAGGCACTACTAGCGCACCGCGGTATTCGAGGGCTCGTGGTCAGCTGCGAAGACTGCAGACAAGACCACTACCACGACTGGGACATGCTGCGCGCCAACCTGCTTCAGCTGTTGGTCGACGGCACTGTGCGCCCGCACGAGCCTGCCTACGACCCGACGCCGGAAGCGTATGTCACCTGGGACTATTGCCGTGGCTACGCGGACGCCTCGATGAACGAGGCATTCCACGGCGATGGCTTCGACGGCTTCGACAACTGATACCGGAGCAGCACAAAAGCCGACCGCCGGTCGGCGATCGGTTTGTGCACGCTGATTGGATTTCGCTACACCCCAGCACTTCTCGCGATGGGCGGATAGGTATCCGTCCGCGCTGGCGGCGTTCGGGTGGCGCTGCCGCGCCTAGGTCGCGGGTCTGGATCCGGGCAGTCCCGGCAGTCCCGGCAGTCCAGGCAATCCGCTGGGAACCACGAAGGGACCGGTGTCGCCGCTCGACTGCTGCGAATGTGACGGCGGCGGGCCCGGCACACCGGGCGACTGGACCACCGTTGGCATTGGCACGGTGGTCGGCGTAGCCGTTGTCGGAGGTTGACTCGCGTCGGTCGTGCCCTGCGGTGGAGTCGTCGGCGGCGTCTTGCCCGCTGTAGTGGACTCAGCTGTCGGCGACTTCGTCGACGGTTCCTCCGATGGCACACCAAAGATGGTGGGCACCGGCACACCAAAGATGGTGGGCACCGAGCTATCGCTGGACGGTCTCGGCGTCACCGTGGTGTTTCCGTCTGTCGAACCGGTAGTCGGCGGCTTCGAATCGGAAGGCCGCGGGGTCTGCGTGATCGAATTCGCGATATCGGGTGCGACCTTGCGTAGTTCCGTGAGGACTACATTCCAGCGGTCCGCCAGATCATCCTGCTTCTTGCTGTCGTCGATCTGGGAGACGTTCTGCCGCGCGCCCTCGAGCTTGGCCTTGGCCAGCTCGGGATTGCCTGCGGCCATCAGCTGCTCGGCCGAGGTCAGATCGTCGCTGGCACGTTGCACCACCGTCGTCTGGGCCTGCTCGCTGAACACGACCTCTTTGACCCGCCACAGCGGATCACCCGGCTGGGCGTTGTAAGAGAACGCCGTCATGCCGCCGATCACCAGTGCCAGTGCGGCCGCGGCCCCCATGATGGGTCGAAGCAGCCGTAGTCGCCCACCGGTCTGTGCGCCAATGCGGACCTGCCGGGCACCGATCTCCTGGTTTACCGCGGCGACGATCTCATCGAGGCTCGGTTCCCCCGGCATCGGCTCCGCGACGAGCTCTGACCGCCAGTCGGCCAACAGTGTCACGAGCTGATATTCCTCCGCGCTGTCAGTCCGTACCGGACCGTCGCTGGCGATGGCATCAATCAGCGCATCATCGCGGCGTACCGCGGCAATGTCCACCGGTCCGGTGTCGCCGACGCCATTGGCGTAGGGACCGCTGTTTCGCGATCCAAGCCGCGCCTTCCAGTCGCCCCGACCGCGCTCGCCATCCCTAGCCATACATTTCACCTGCCCTCGCCACTTGTGATTTCAGTTTTGCGAGTGCCCTGTGCTGGGCAACCCGTATCGCGCCCGCCGTACTGCCCACGGCGACCGCGGTTTCTTCCGCTGACAAACCCATGACCAAGCGCAGGATCAAGATCTCTCGATGCTTCTCAGGAAGCGTCGCGAGCAGAGTGTTCATCTGCCTGCTCGTTTCGGATTCGAGAGCTCGTTGTTCCGGACCATGGTCGGTGGATATGACATCTGGTACTTCGGCCATTGCCTCCGCCTTGTTACGGGCGGCATTGCGATGAGCGTCGGCGACCTTGTGCGAAGCGATTCCGTATACGAAGGCCATGAAGGGCCTGCCCTGGTCTTGATACCTGGGCAAGGCGGTCATCACAGCCAGACATACCTCCTGCGCAACGTCGTCCGCAGAGAGTTGTCCTCGCTCCGCGGCGCCGATCCGCGCGCGGCAATAGCGCACCACCAACGGGCGGACCAGTTCGAGTACCTGGGCTAAAGCGGATCTGTCGCCCTGCGCAGCGGCAGTGACGGCGAGGTCCAACTCTTCGCCCATGTTCGTCATCGTCAGAGAAATTCCTGGCGTTACAAGTGGCACGGTCGGTGATGACCAGTGCTTCCGCCGGTGAGGCGGAACGGGTCTAACAATAGCGATACAACACACAGAACCGGGCAACACGGTCACCTCCGGTCCGCATGAGCCGACACCGACCTACCGGAAGCACCCGCCACGTCGAACGATGGTCGCGGCGCACTCGGCGGCTTCCGCCCTGGCACCTGCCGCGAGGGCGGCGCCGGACACGCCCGCGCGCAGCATCGCGCTAGCCCACCGCAACGGCAGCAGCCCGTGCTCGCGGCACTCGGCGGCGACCGTCTCGGCGAGGACTCGCGACCGCTCGGCGTCGCCCGCGGCCGCGGCCGCCGCCGCGACCAACAACCGGGACTTGACCCGATGCCGGATCGACGGCGCCTGTTCGGCCAGCCGCAGCGCGGTCTCGGCATGCGTGCGCGCGGGTTCTGATTGCCCAGCGGCAAGGGCGGTCTCGGCGGAGACCCAGTGCCAGCGGACCAAGGCGCGCCACCGGGACGGTTCGGGGTCGAGCGCGTCGTGCCCGCGCCGCAGCAGCCGGGCGGCCAGCGCGAGCCTGCCGGTGCCGAGCGCGTCGGCGGCGAGACCGGTCAGTGCGTCGCAGACGGCATCGGTGCGGTCCGGGCCGACGCGGCTCGTATCGGGGCGAGTCGGGATGATCAATGCGGCGGCCCGTCCGTCGGCGACCGCGGCGCCGGCATGCCAGCCGAGTTGCCGCAGCAGCGAGCCTTCAGTGCTGGCGGCCAGCGACAACAACACCGGATCGGTCGTGCCAATGCGCAGCGATCGCAGTTCGGCGCGGGCCGCAGCGTAGTGCCCCGCGCCGCCCAGAATCACTGCCCGCTGCCAGGAATCCAGGGCGCTTCGAGGGGCCGGCAACTCGGCAGCGGCCAGGCCGGGGCGGTCGCCGAAGGCCGCGGCGCTGAGCACGTCGGACTCGACATATATAGGGAGAACTGGCACGAACACGGCCGAACTCTATCCTGCGCTCCGCGCGGGGCCGCGCGGCGAGAAACATCCATGACACGCACCGGCAACCACACAGCATTTCTAATGCCGGCGCCATGTTTCCATCAGGTAAATCTCATACCGGCAATCCGCGAGCATGTGCGATGGGAATTCACATGCGTTTCGCGCAATTAACCTCAGCGCCCCGTTTCCGCCATCTGCGATCCGCCCGCCGCCACACACCCGATCGACCCTGTGACGCCCCCCACTTCGGCACAGACCCCCGGACATGGGAAGCCATCCGCCGAAAACGCGTCCACCTGCGGCTACACTCCCAAATTCGACCAGACAGGTCGATACGCCCTACTGATCAACCAAACAGTATCACCGGAAGCAATGCAAAATGTAAACACCGTAGAGGTTAAATTTCGCAGCCTAAGATTTGGAAAGCTGCCGCGTCGAACTATTGACGGAATTTCGCGGCTGGACCTAACGTAACTCATCGCCACGGTCGGCGCCGCGCGAAATTGCAGCGACCACGAAGGGCGAGCCCCCGGGCACGCCGCCGACCCAGCGCCGTGGCCACAACTGTTGCAGAACGACTGCTCGACAACGCTGACGAGCTCGCACCACGAGGAGTTCACCATGCCCATGCCGACCCACCTTCCTGGACCGAACGCCGATGTCTGGGACTGGCAGATGCGAGGGTCCTGCCGCGGGCAGGACTCCGCGGTGTTCTTCCATCCCGACGGTGAACGCGGCCGTGCCCGCACCGCGCGGGAGATGCGCGCCAAGGAGATCTGCCGGAGCTGCCCGGTGCTTATGCAGTGCCGTAGCCATGCGCTGAAAGTCAGCGAGCCCTATGGCATCTGGGGCGGGATGTCGGAAACCGAACGCGAGATGCACGCCAGACGCAACCGCCGCCGAATGGCCGTCTGAACGAATCTCCTCCCATCCGCGCGGCGCGGCGCGCCGAATCCCTAGCAAACAACCGGCCATTCCAACCAACCGGCCAGCGGCGGTGCCGCCGGTCGGGTTCGGAACCCATACCGGCGTGCGGGCTACATGCGGTCACCACCGATATGCCCGCCGCTGCGACGGTCATAAGCCGCGCAGCTGCCGGTCCGGCGTTTCGCGATAGCTATCGGCGTGTCACGGCGTGTCCGCACAGGAAAGCCCGGCGTGTTGAGAGTTTCCGCAAAGTCGCTGGACGGCAGACGGTTTGCCGGATACCCCACCGGAAGGGAGGTTATAGCGCCGCGCTACGGTAGTGACTGATGACACATTATGGAGCGTTGTGACAACGCGGCCGCCAGCCGCAGAGGGCGACTCGTTCCGAAGAGAAGCCATCCCACCTCGTGTGGATTCTGCGGTGTCGGCACGCGCAGCCGAAAGTATGGAGCTCGCCGCCCTTTTGTCTCGATGCGGCCAGTCCGACCAGAAAGCCTTCGCCGAGCTGTACGACCGAACGTGTGCGCGCGTCTTCGGTCTGGTGCTGCGGGTGCTGCACGACCCCGGTTACGCGGAGGAAACCACCCAGGAGGTCTTCCTGCAGATCTGGCGAACCGCAGCGAGTTTCGACCCGACGAAGGGGTCGGCGGTGACGTGGTTGATGACGCTGGCTCACCGGCGGGCGGTCGACCGGGTCCGCGCCGAGCAAGCCCATACCCAGCGAGAAGTCGCTTACGGGATAAGGGTTCTCGGCAACGAGTTCGATGAGGTCACCGAAGAGGTAGAGCGAAGGCTCGAACAACAGGCCGTCCTGGCGGGTCTCGCGACATTGACGCAGACCCAGCGGGAGGCCATCTCGCTCGCCTATTACGGCGGGCGAACCTACGCTGAAGTAGCAAGCTATCTTGGCGTAGGGTTACCGACCGTTAAGTCCCGGATTCGGGATGGACTGACACGACTGAAGAAAAGTTTGGGGGTGACGTGAGATGAACGATGCCCAGATCGATCTCGCGCACACCGTCGCGCTCGGATCGATCGACGACGAAGACCATCACGCGGTACAAGAGCTGTTCGACAGTGAAGACCCAGCCCTATGCGTGGAATTCATTGCCGAAGTGCACGAGACGAAAGAAGCCCTCGCGGCCTTGGCGGAGGCGACGGCGGTCCAGCCGCCCGCCTCGCTGCGAGGTCGATTGCTCACGGCGATCGCCGCCGAGCAACCGCCTGTCGCCTCTTGAATGTTCCCTGTACTTAACTTACAAAATTCATAGTTGTGTTCATAACGTTCATAAGAGAAGGCCCCCGGAATATTCCGGGGGCCTTCTCTTATGGAGCTGAACTCAGTGCGCGTGACCGTGACCGTGACCGTGGTCGTGGGCCTCCCCAGAAGGCTTGTCCACCACGGCGCTCTCGGTGGTGAGGATCATCCGTGCCACCGACGCCGCGTTCACGACGGCGGAGCGGGTCACCTTCACCGGATCCACGACACCGTCGGTGAGCAGGTCACCGTAGGTGAGGGTGGCGGCGTTGAAGCCCTCCTTGCCGTCGGCGACCTTGCCGACCACCACGGCGCCGTCCAGGCCCGCGTTGGTGGCGATCCAGAACAGCGGCGCCGACAGCGCGGTCCGCACCACCTCGACACCGACGGCCTCGTCGCCGGACAGCGAGTCGCGCAGTTCGACGAGCTTGGCGGCCGCATGCACCAGTGCGGAGCCACCGCCGGGCACGATGCCCTCTTCGACCGCGGCCTTGGCCGCGCTGACCGCGTCCTCGACCCGGTACTTGCGCTCCTTGAGCGCGGTCTCGGTGGCCGCGCCGACCTTGATCACCGCGACGCCACCGGAGAGCTTCGCCAGCCGCTCCTCGAGCTTCTCGCGGTCCCAGTCGGAGTCGGTGGCCTCGATCTCGCGACGCAGCTGAGCGCTGCGGGCCGCGATGTCCTCGGCGGTGCCCCCACCGTCGATGATCGTGGTGTCGTCCTTGGTGACGACCACGCGGCGCGCCTTGCCGAGCACCTCGAGGCCCGCCTCACGCAGCGCGATGCCGAGGTCCGGGTTCACCACCGTGCCCGCGGTGACCACGGCCAGGTCGTCGAGGAACGCCTTGCGGCGGTCGCCGAAGAACGGAGCCTTCACCGCGACGGCCTTGATGGTCTTGCGGATGGAGTTGACGACCAGCGTGGACAGCGCCTCACCGTCGACGTCCTCGGCAATGATCAGCACCGGCTTGCCGGACTCGGCGATCTTCTCCAGCAGCGGAAGCAGATCCGGCAGCGAGCTGATCTTCTCCCGGTTCAACAGGATGAAGGCATCCTCGAGCACGGCCTGCTGGCTGTCGGTGTCGGTGACGAAGTACGGCGAGAGGTAGCCCTTGTCGAACTGAACGCCCTCGGTGACAACGAGTTCGGTCTGCAGTGTCGAGGACTCCTCGACGGTGACGACGCCGTCCTTGCCGACGGTGGTCAGCGCCTTGCCGACCATTTCGCCGATCTCCTCGTCGCGCGAGGACACGGTGGCGACCTGGGCGATGGCCTGCTCGCCGGAGACCGGGGTGGCCAGCGCGAGCAGCGCCTCGGACACCGCGTCGGCGGCCTTGGCGATACCGGAGCCGACCGCGATCGGGTTGGCGCCGGCGGCAACGTTTTTCAGGCCGGCGCGAACCAGCGCCTGGGCCAGCACGGTCGCGGTGGTGGTGCCGTCGCCAGCAACATCATTGGTCTTGGTGGCGACGCTCTTGACCAATTGCGCGCCGAGGTTCTCGAAGGGGTCCTCGAGGTCGATCTCGCGCGCGATGGTGACACCGTCGTTGGTCACGGTGGGGCCACCGAAGGCCTTCGCGAGCACGACGTGGCGGCCACGCGGCCCGAGGGTGACCTTCACGGTATCGGCGAGCTTGTCGACGCCGCGTTCCAGAGCCCGGCGAGCCTTCTCGTCGAACTCGATCTGCTTTGCCATATGTCCTTTTCCTTAGGAGTGCAGTTGCTTGGATCGGCTACTGAAACGACACTGCCCCGGCCCCGCTCAGGGGAACCGGGGCAGTGTCGTGACGACTCGATCCCGGCGATGGCCGGGCAGCACGATCAGCAGACCGTGCGGAGCTCGGTCACTTGGTGACGACGGCCAGCACGTCGCGCGCCGACAGGATGAGGTATTCCTCGCCCTGGTACTTGATCTCGGTGCCGCCGTACTTGCTGTAGATGACGGTGTCGCCCTCCTTGACGTCGACAGGGATCCGGTCACCCTTATCGGTGACGCGGCCCTCGCCGACGGCGATGACGGTGCCCTCCTGCGGCTTCTCCTTCGCCGTGTCGGGGATGACCAGGCCGGAGGCCGTCGTCGTCTCGGCCTCGTTGGCCTGGACGAGGATCTTGTCCTCGAGCGGCTTGATGTTCACGCTCGCCACGTTGAGCCCTCCACTTTCAGGGGATATACGGTCGTCCGGAACTGTTGTCCCGGACCATCGGTGTCGTGTTGTTTCGCGCGACCTGCAAGCAGCCGCTAGCGGTCACGATGCTGACCCTGCGCATAGCCCCGTCGTCGCGGGTGCCGGGACACCTGCTCAGTGGTCAAACTGGCACAAGCACTACATACAGTGCCGACTAGCACTCTATACGTGAGAGTGCCAGCGCTCAAGGTTGGGTTGTGCCAATTCTGTCGCCGTGTCGGACCGGTGGCTCGCATCACGCCATGCCGGTGCACCTGAGGGCTTCCCAAGAGATCAGCAAATCTGTAACGTTCGGATAACGGATTGTGACACTATGGACGATGGTCGCTTTCCGCTCGCTGTGTTCATCACGAACCGGCGTCGCCGGGGGCGTACGGAGCGTTACGAAATATCCAGCGGCACAGGGCACACCAAGGCTACGCGGTTGTCCGAGCAGTCACACTACAAGCGTTTCAGGGAACAAGCTTCACCTAGAGGGCAAGACCACACGTGATCCATGGCCGTCCCAGCGACCCATCCGGACAAAACGGGTCGGCCGGATCCGAGGCCGAATCGCTCGCCATCCAAGCGAGAAGTTCGGCAGTCCATTCGAGATGGTCGGCGACACCATGACCATCCGCTCGAAGGGAGGTGACATGCGAACATCACTCGGCATCTCGGCCGGGAACGAGGTCGTTTGCTCGGCGCTGGTCGCGACTGCGTCGAACGGCGCGCAAAACTTCGACTACCGCGTCGTCTCTGCCGACGCGGCCCACTCCGATCTCGGCGATCTGGTGGCGTCCTCGATCGAGCTCATGACGAAACAGCTACCGACCACGCAGCCGCCCCTCGACGTCGTGCATCCCGTCGGCGCGCGGTTGTCGGGCGCGCACTCCATCGGGATCGAATCGGCGTCCAGCCAGCCGCCGACCAGTGTCGCTGTCGCCTACCGCAGCAAGGAACAGGCTCAGCTGATCCGCGCGGCCACCGACAAGCAGCGCGACCTGCGGCTGATCCTGGAGAGCACTGCGGCGCTGACCTACCTGCGCCACACCGGCCTGCTCGACCGCTACGACACTGTCGCCATCATCGATCTCGGCGCGTCCGGACTCACCGTCACCGTCGCCGACCAGGCCGACGGCACCGTCCTTCGGACCGAGCGCACGACCTCGATCAGCGGCAACGCGATCGACGAACTCATCTACGTCCACCTGGTTGACCTGCACTACGCCCGGCGGGGCACCCGACCGAACCGAGGGATGCTGACCAATCGCGGCCGCGCCGCCAAGGAACATCTGTCCATCGCGCCAGCCGTCACCATCGACCACGTCGCCGGTCAGCCGCTGAAGCTGACCAGGGCCGACTTCGATGAGCTGATCACCGACCTGCTGCGGGAGACCGCGGTCTTCGCCGCGTCGGTGTTCGAACGGGCGCACAAATTCCCGCAGGCGGTCGCGGTGATCGGCGGTGGGGCCAATATCCCCGCAGTGGTGTCCACGCTGACCGCCGAGCTCGACGTGCCGGTGCACACCGTCCCCGATCCGGAAGCGGTGATCGCCAAGGGCGCCGCGCTCGTCGCCGACGCGGCGCAGCCCGCGGTGTTCCCGATGGCGGCGCTCGGAGCCGACGCACCGGTCGGCACCTTCACCAAGGTGGTGGGCACGCTGGCCGGCGCGATCGTAGTGGTCGGGCTGATCATCGGCTACGGCGTGAAGACCTTCGCGCCGACCTCCACGGACCAGATCTCCCCCGCGGGCACCACGAACAGCACCCAGCTGCCGAGCTCGCCGGTGGTGCCGACCGGAGCGAGCAGCACCAGCGGCCAGAATCGGGAAAACACCAATCGGCCCAGCGGCGGCGGCATTCCGTCGATCACCCAGGACCGGAGCCAGCCGACCACCCGCACGAGCACCACGCCGGCGCACACCCCGACAACCACGCCCACGCAGCCCACGCTGCGCCCGGATCCGAACCTGCCGCCGATCCCGTTCCCCGAGTTGCTCGGTCCGTTGTTCGGCAATTCGTTCTCACCGCCCGCCGGCTCGTCGACGCCGCCGGATCATGGTCGGACCGGGGCGCAAACCCCGGTGCCGAGCACCACCCCATCGCAGACTCCCTCGGCACCGACCCAGGCGCCCGCGAAATCGCGAGTTCCGCTGTTGCCGAGAGCGAATTCCGGTTCCGCGGACACAAACTCGCCGCAGCAGTTGGGTCACGAGTAGAAGTGGCGCCACGCAGCCTTCGAGCTCGACACAGTAGGCAGCACGACGACGTGGTCGGCTCAGCGCAGTTGTCGGCCCAACACAGCGCAGCGGTCTAGACACGGCGCGGTCCACATACGGCGCAGCGGTCCACACACAGCGCAGCGGTCGGTCCACACACAGCGCAGCGGTCTAGACACGCACGGCAATCAGCTCGAGTACAGCCGACAGACCCAGCGCAGCGACTCAGCCGACCTGGCTGACCGACACTGGCAGGCCGGGATCCGTTGCCACCGTCAGCGGCGAAGGCTGTGCGCCGCCCGCGATTACGTGAGCGCCCAGCGCCGCGATCATCACACCGTTGTCGGTGCACAACCGGGGCTTCGGCACGCGAAGTGTCAATCCCGCAGCCGCACAGCGCTCTTCTGCGAGTGAACGGATGCGCGAGTTGGCCGTGGCGCCGCCGCCGAGGACCAGCGTGTCGACGCCGACATCCTGGGCCGCGCGCACCGCTTTCATGGTGAGCACGTCGGCGACCGACTCCTGAAAGGACGCCGCGATATCGGGGATCGGCAGCTCCGCCGCGGTGAAGCCGTTGCGCTGGGCAGCCTCCACGTAGCGGGCGACGGCCGTCTTCACGCCGGAGAAGGAGAAGTCGTAGCGCGGATCGCGGGGCCCGGTCATGCCACGGGGGAACGCTATCGCCTTCGGATCACCGTTGGCCGCGGCCGCGTCGAGCGCGGGTCCGCCGGGGAAGCCGAGGCCGAGCAGGCGGGCGACCTTGTCGAACGCCTCCCCCGCCGCGTCGTCGACGGTGCTGCCCAGTTCGACGATCGGCGCGGCCAGATCGGTGACGTGCAGCAGGTGCGTATGCCCGCCGGAGACCAGCAGCGCGACGCACGGCGGCATCGGTCCGTGTTCGAGGGTGTCCACCGCGACATGTCCGCCGAGATGGTTCAGCGCGTAGAACGGCACATCCCACGCTGCCGCATAGGCTTTCGCGGCGGCGACACCGACCAGCAGTGCACCGGCCAGTCCCGGCCCGATGGTCACGGCCAGCGCGTCGGGCTTGGCGATACCCGCGGCCGCGAGCGCGCGACGCATCGCGGGCACGATGGCCTCCAGGTGCGCGCGTGAGGCGATCTCCGGGACCACGCCGCCGAAGCGGGCATGCTGCTCGACACTCGAGGCCACCTCGTCGGCGAGCAGTTCGCAGGTGTCATCGACGTGCCAGCGCACGATGCCGACTCCCGTTTCGTCACAAGAGCTTTCGATGCCCATGACGATCACGACAGCACCTCCCGAGCCACATCCCACGCCGCGACTGCCCCGGTCAGCGCGGGCCTGCGCATGGTGTACGCGTCGGCGCCACTCGGGTGGTAGTAGTTCTTGCGCAGCCCGATGATGTGGAAGCCGTGCTTGGCGTACATCGCGATCGCCGGAGCGTTGTCGGTGCGCACCTCCAGAAACACCGGCCCGCCGCGCTTGCCCGCCTCGGCCAGCAGGGCCTCCAGCAGCAGGGTGCCGATGCCCGCGCGATGGCAGTGCGGATCAACGCCGATGGTATGCACCTCGGCCTCGGGGTGTTCGTCATCACCGAGCAGCGCGACACCCGCGTAGCCGACCATTCGCCCGTCGTCGTCGCGAGCGACGATGTACCGGTTGTGCGGCGCGGCCAGCTCCGACCGGAACGACACAGCCTGCCACGGATCGTCCTCGGGGAACAGCAGTTGCTCGAGTTCGACGCAGCGCTCGATGTCCGGGCCGTCCATCGGCTCGATTCGGATCGACACCAGCGTCACGCTCCCGTCCGGTCGAGGGTGCGGTAGCTGCGTTCCACCGCGTCCGGCCTGCGCAGGTACATCGGGACCAGGGGTTCCGGCACGGTGCGCGCGAGCAACTCGACCGACGCGACCCGCACCAGCCCGGCCGGCGACGGTGTCTCCACCGGCAGCACCGGCAGGTCGAAGAAATCCACGTGCGAAGCGGATCCCGCTATCACGGTGGCGTGCGGCGCATCCAGGTCCCCGGGCTTGCTCACATCCGGTCCGGCAATGCGCACGCCATCGCGGTAGCGCCCCCAGTACACCTCGCGTCTGCGGGCGTCCGTGACCACGAGCAACTCGCTGTCGGGAGCGAGGTCCGCGGCGGCATCGGCGGCGATCGCGTCGAGGCTGCACACCCCATACACCGGGATACCCAGCGCGTCACCGAACGCGGCGGCCGTGGCCATCCCGACCCGTAGTCCGGTGAACGGACCAGGACCGATGCCGACCACGATCGAGGCGATATCAGCCCTGGAACGGCCTGCCTCGGTGAGACATTCGAGGATCTGCGGAGTAAGCACCTCGGCGTGGGCGCGGGGGTCGACCCGCACGCGAGCGGCGAGGGTGCGCACGCCGACCGCGGTGGCCACACCGGCTGCGGCCTGCTCCAGTTCCACCAATCCCGCTGTAACGGCAGGTGTCGCGGTGTCGACGGCTAGTACAAGCATGATTGACCTAACGATACCGGTTGGTAAGTGCGCCCGGTGCGAAGCTACTTGATGGCAACTTTGATCGGGTGGCTAGTGCACCCATTCCCAGATCGCCGTGCGCACCTCGGAATCCGGCTCGCGCGACAGCAGTACATAGAGGTGGTGCTCGGCCAAGTGTTCCACGACGCCACTGCCCCACTCCACCACGACGACCGCCTGATGCAAATCCGTGTCGAGATCAAGGGCGTCGAGTTCGTCCAGGTTGCCACCCAGCCGATATGCGTCGACGTGCACCAGCGGCACCGGCGCGGAGCCTTCGCGCTGCCCCGCCCGGTGCTGACGGGCGATGATGAACGTCGGTGAACTGACCCGCCCCTGCACGCCGAGGCCCGCGGCGATGCCACGGGTCAGCGCCGTCTTGCCCGCACCGAGCGGACCGTCCAGCACCACCAGGTCGCCGGCGTTGAGTTCGGCGGCGAGTTCGCGACCGAACGCCTCGGTGTCCTCGACGGTGGGCAGGATGCGCTGTTGCCGTTCAGCCACCGAAGACCTCCGATACGGTCGCGCTCGGTTCGATCGCACCGGCGCGCACCAGTAGCCGATCGAGTGCGGTGTTGACGATCTCCGGGAACTGCAGGTGTGCCATGTGCGCGGCGCCGTCGAGGCGGATGAGTTCACTATTGGGCAGTGCGTCGGCCAGCGCACGGGAATTGCGGAACGGGATCACCAGATCGTGTGCGCCGCCGAGTACCAGCACGGGAAGGTGCGCGAGGGTGGGCAGCGCCGCCGATTCGTCGTGCAGCTCGATCGCTTTCAGGAATTTCACGATCGTCTCGACCGGGGTGCGATCGATCATCAGCGTGGTGAAGCGGGACAGGGTCGGGCTCACCGGGCCGTGATACGAGCTGACGTGCAGGATCGGATTGATCACGTGTCGCACCGTTGCCCGGCTCGCCTGAACCAGCGCGGGCGCGGCGTGCACGGCCAGTCGAAATCCGTCGACCGCCGGGTTGCGTAGTAGTTGCGCGATCCCCGCGGAGGTGACCTCTGCCGCGGCGGTCGACAGCAGGCCGATACCGATCACGCGCGCGGCGAACAGTTCGGCGAACTGCGCGGCCGCGGCGAGCACCGCCATCCCGCCGAGCGAATGACCGACCAGCACAACAGGTCCGGTCGGCGCGCGCGACTCGATGACCGCGGCCAGGTCACGGCCCAGTTGGGCGACGGTGCAGCTCTCGGTGGTCGGGGCGCCGGAGCTGCCGTGCCCGCGCAGGTCGAAGAACACCAGCCGAGCCCTTGCACCCCAATGCTTTTCCAGATCGCGACGCTGGAAGTGGAAGGATTCCATGCTGTTACAGAGGCCGTGCACGAAGATCACGGTGACCGGCGCGTCCGCGGGGCCGCATTCGCGGGTGGCCAGCCGCACGCCGTCCTCGGTGAGCACGGTGCCGGCCCGGTCCGCCTCGAGCAGCGCGAAATTCTCGTCGCGATATTCGTCATGGCGGGCGGGCCAGAGCACCTTCGCGCCCGCGCGGCGCAGCGCGTGCGCACCGGCCAAGGCGCCCACGACGCTCGCTGTCGCCATCCCGCCGCACAGCACGGTCGTGCGTTTCGATCTGCTCATCCGGTGCCACCCACGTGTCGTCGAACCACTCGGCCGTGCGGGGAACACACGACCTCGTAATGGATTGTCCCGATCGCGTCCGCCCAATCCTGCGCGCGCGGTTCACCTTCGCCCGCACCGAACAGGACCGCGGTGTCGCCCTCCGCGACGCCCGCCGCATTGTCGCCCAGGTCGACGACTACCTGGTCCATGCAGACCCGGCCGACACTGGGGCGGGCGGCGCCGCCGAGCCACACCGAGAAATGACCGCCAAGGTTGCGGAACACACCGTCGGCATATCCGGCGGGGACAAGTGCGACGGTGGTGTCGTGCGGCGCGATCCACTCGTGCCCGTAGGACACGCCCTCGCCCGCGGAGACGGGCTTCACCAGGGCGACCCTGGCCTGGAAGGTCATCGCCGGACGTAACCCGAAGTCGGAGATGTCCGGCACCGGTGACAGGCCGTACACCGCGATACCAGAGCGCACCATGTCGAAGGCCAGATCGGGCCGGGTCAGTGCGGCGGCCGAGTTCGCCAGGTGCACCACCTCGGGCTCGAGACCCTGCTCCTTGGCGGCGGCGATGGCCTCGAGGAAACGATCGCGTTGCACGTCGATCATCGGATGCTGCGGTTCATCGGCATGCGCGAGATGAGTGAAGATCGCCCGGAACCGCACCACCTGCTCGTCCACCAGGGCGCGCAACGCCGCGAGCACCAGCGGGTATTCGACGCTCGATACGCCGTTGCGGTTGAGGCCGGTGTCGATCTTCAGTGTGACGGTCGCGGTCCGTCCGATGCGGAGCGCCGCAGCCTCGACCTCCCGCAGATGCGCGAGCGAGGACACACCGATCTCGACATCGGCGGCCACCGCAGCGCCGAAATCAGCGTCGGAATTGTTGAGCCAGCACAGAATCGGCGCGCTGATCCCCGCCGCACGCAGCGCAACCGCCTCACCGATCGTGGTGACACCGAGCTCAGCCGCCCCCGTCGCCAGCGCTGTCCGCCCCACCTCAACGGCACCATGGTTATAGCCATCAGCCTTAACCACCGCCATCACCGCGGCATCCCCCGCATGCTCCCGCAGGACCCGCACGTTGTGGGCAATGGCATCCAGATCGACAACCGTCTCCACTTGCGCATTCACGCCTATTGATCCTGCCATCCGCCCATCCGGGCCCGCGAGGGCGTTCCCTTCGGGCCCGAGTGCGTCCCAGCCGAGTCCGCCGACATTCGGTGGTCCCGGAGGTCAGGACTCCGGAGCGGCGAGCTGGGATTGCGGGACGGGCGTGCTCGAAGAGTGAACTCGCAGACACCGACGACGTGATCCCGCGGTTGCTTATGCAATGGGGTGGCGGAAGCCAGGTCAGGCACGGCCTGTGCGCGGGTGCGAACGACAGACCTGGCGGGACCAGAAGTCGGGTCACAGAGGTGAAAGACCGACAGGTTGAGACTCCGCGGCGCTGGAGCCAGCACAGTTGCGGCCGGACACCAACGACGGCTAGACCTCGTGGACAGATGCCGGTTTGCTCCATCAGGCATCGTCGTCCGGGGTGAGAGGCGGCCATTGCCCACAGATGCGAATCGCGAGGTGGACGTGCTGCAGAAGCGGATTCGCCTGCGGCGCGCAGTTGCCCGATGTCACTGGACGTCGCCGGTCAGGATGCGGTCAAGGCGCGCAAGGTGCGGATGGCGGGGCGGACGTGCTGCAGAAGTGGGGTCGCCGAGGTGGGGGCACCCGCTGGGTGGTTCTCGTGGGCGGCGAGGTTGGCGGCCAAGGAGTGGGCTCGGGCGGCTGCGGCGGCGGCCCAGGCGGGGTCACGGCCTGCGGCGAGGAGGGCGCCGATGATGCCGGAGAGGATGTCGCCCGCGCCTGCGGTGGCGGCCCAGGAACCGCCCGCCTCGTTGACGAGCACCGGTGCGCCCGGCGTGGCGACGAGGGTGGCGCGGCCCTTCAGTAGGACGGTGGTCTGCCAGGAATCGGCGAGGTCGCGGACGGCGACGACTCGGTCCTGGCCTACTTCGTGTCCGGTCAGTCGGGCGAATTCGCCTGCGTGCGGGGTCAATACGGTCGGTGCGGATCGGCCGCGGACGAGATCGGGGTCAGCGGCGAGCAGGGTGAGGCCATCCGCGTCGACGACGACGGGGAGGTCGGTGGCGAGGATTTCCGCGAGCCGTTTGTGGGCGTCGGCGCCGGTGCCCGCACCGGGGCCGAATATCCAGGACTGGACGCGGCCGGTATCCGAGACACTCTGGGCGGCAATGACTTCCGGGAAATGTGCGAGCACGTCGGCGGAGCCGGTTCCGGCGTAGCGGACCATGCCCGAGGTGGCCGCGACCGCGGCGCCGGTGCACAGCACGGCCGCGCCCGGATACGTTGCGCTGCCTGCGCATACGCCCGTGACACCCTGGGTGTACTTGTCGTCGGTGGGTCCCGGGATCGGCCAGAGCGCACCGATCGACGCAGGTTCCAGCGCAGCCAGATTCGGTTCCGGTAGGCGTAAACCGATGGGCACCAGCTCGATTCGGCCACAGTAGGGCGCAGCCAGGACGTGAACGGGTTTGTATGCGCCGAATGTGACGGTGACATCGGCACGGACAGCGGGTCCTGCGACGGCGCCGGTGTCGGGATCGACACCGCTGGGCAGGTCCACGGCGATGATCGGAACGCCGACCGCCGCAACAAGTTCCGCGGCATTCTGGCGGAGCGGCCCACGGCCGGAGATGCCGACGATGCCGTCGATCACCAGGTCGGGATCACCGATTACGGACCGCACTCGTCCACCGGTCTTTCGCAGCGCGGCGAGACCTTGCGCATGTGCGCGTTCGGGATTCAGCAGTACGGCGTCGACCGCGACGCCGCGGCGGCGCAGCATCGATCCCGCCCACAGTGCGTCGCCGCCGTTGTCACCCGAACCGACGAGCAGCGTCACCGACCGTCCGGCAACGCCACCGGTCCGCGCTCGCAGTTCGCCCGCAACGACCGTCGCCAGACCGCGCGCCGCGCGTTGCATCGGCACGCCATCCGGAACTCGAGTGAACAGCTCGGCCTCGGCCGCCCGCACTTCATCGGCGGTGAAGAATCCCCGCTGGCTGGACATGAGCTCGCCTCCACTGCGTTGATCGGGCACCGCCATCCAACGGCGGCGCTGGTGATCTGGTGCTGTCGTCGTGCCTGCGACCGGGCTACGCCGAGCCAGACAAGCTCCGCGCCGAACATGCCCGGCCGCATTGAACCAACACTGCCCGGCCGAACAAGCTGCTCGGTCGAGCAGGTGCCCGCTCGGCCGACGCTCACCCCAGTCAAACAGTCACCCGCCCGGCTGAACACGCTCAGCCGGGTCGAACAGCCACCCGCCCGGCCGAACACACTCACTCAGCCGAACAGCCACCCGTCCAGCCGAACACACTCAGCCGGGTCGAACAGCCAACGCGCAGCCGAATACACTCAGTTCAGCCGAACCGGGAGCTCGCTCGGGCCGAACAAATACTGCGCAGAGCAGGCGCTGCATTGGCCCGCGTCGTCAGCAGACTACGCTTGGCGGTCATGTCGATGGTCAGCCGCGCGAAGTTCACCCAGGTCGCAGCCGGATTCATCGTGGCCGCGACGATGTTGCTGTCCGGCTGCGGCTCCGACAAGCCGAATTCAGCCGCCGCGACGACAACGAAAACGTCCCACCCGGCGGCCTCCAGCACGCCAGCACCCGGAGATAAGAAGTCCGCAGCGGTAACCGTCGATGTCAACAACATGAAGTTCTCTCCCGCCGACGTCACCGTCAAGATCGGTGACACCGTGACCTGGAAGTTCAGCGACAAGTTCCCACACGCGGTGCAGGGCATCGGCGACCGCGCGATGGGCATCAACAGCCCCATCTTCGACAAGGGCGAATGGAGCTACACCTTCACCGCCCCGGGCACCTACCGCTACCTCTGCTCGCTACACCCCGAGATGCGCGGCACCGTCACCGTCGAATAGCGGCCCGCCCTCGCGGCAACTCGGCTAAAAGCGCCGATACTCCCTGCTTCTGGCGCAGGCCCCGCACCCGGGCATCGCGCTCGCTGCCGAGACACGGCCTGCACGGACAATTTCACATTGCGATGACAGAGCCCTGCGCGCATCAGCATTTAGTGACAGCTCAGGCCTGATCTGAACGTAACAAGCCCAGCAGACTCCGTGCCGACGCGCGATCCAAGCGGCAGCTGCCCACTGCGCCAGTTCCGAGGTCCGCCGCAGTCGGGCCTGGCACACCCAAAGCTCGAGCATCGCGAGTAAGCGTGCCAACTTCATGCTCGCGACCGAGACAAGGGCATCGTTGCTGTGGCCACACCGGCCGAGCCTGTACGGACAATTTCGCGTCGCTACGACAGAACCCTGTGCGCATCAGCGATTAGTGACTGCTCAGGCCAGGTCTGCTGCGGGATCGTCTGGGCACGCTCAGAGCGCCGCATCTTGGGTGAGGCGCACCGTGGTCTTCATGCCGGTCGCGACGCCCCGACTCGAGCACCGCGGGGCGACGCATATTCATTGCCTCGACGGCGGCTACCAGCGGCGCTAGTTCCGGGTCGGCGGCGGCTTGGCCTAGGGCGCTCGAGAGGGCGGTGTCGTGGGTGGGGCGGGCTTGGCCAAGAGGGCGAGGCCAGCGGGGGTGACGTCGGTGTAGATGCCGCGGCGGTCGTCGGGGCACAGGTAGCGCTGGAGTAGGCCGCGATCCTCTAAGCAGGAGACGAGGCGGGTGGTCGCGCTTTGGCTGAGCACAACGGCGTCGGCGACCTGGTTCATCCGCAGGTGACCGCCCGGTCCGTCGTGCTGGCGACTAAGGACGACCAGCAGCGAGTACTCGCGCACGCTGAGGTCGTGACCGGATCACCCTCACCGCGCACAGCAAGCCCGCCGCCGCCGTCACCGTGGTGCTGATCGGCGCCCTGGGCTTCGCGACCGTCCCGCCGCTGCATAAGCGGGTCCTCGACCAGGCCGCGGGCGCTCGTCGGACTATTCAGTATTTGTCAGAAGGTGTGCGGCTGAAAGCTATTCGACGGTGACGGACTTGGCCAGGTTGCGGGGCTTGTCGACGTCGTAGCCGCGGGCCTGCGCTACCTCGGCGGCAAAGATCTGCAGCGGTACCGTCGACAGCAGTGGCTGGAACAGCGTTGGCGCGGACGGGATTTCGATGAGGTCGTCGGCGAACGGGCGGACCGTGTCGTCGCCCTCCTCGGCGATCACGATGGTGCGGGCGCCGCGGGCTTGGATCTCGCGAATATTGCTGAGCAGCTTGGAATGCAGGACCGCGCGCCCCTTCGGCGAGGGCATCACCACGATCACCGGCAGGCCCTCCTCGATCAGCGCGATCGGGCCGTGCTTGAGCTCGCCCGCCGCGAAGCCCTCGGCGTGCATGTACGCCAATTCCTTGAGCTTGAGCGCGCCTTCAAGCGCCACCGGGTAGCCGACGTGGCGGCCGAGGAAAAGCACCGTCGGCACGTGCGCCAACTCTCGGGCGAGCGCCCGCACCTGCGGGCCCGTCTCCAGCACCCGCTCGACCAGCTTCGGCATCGCCTCGAGCTCGGCGAACTCGCGGGCCACCTCGTCCGGGTACTTGGTACCGCGGGCCTGCGCCAGGGCCAGCCCGACCAGGTAGTTCGCGGCCACCTGGGCAAGGAATGCCTTGGTCGAAGCGACACCGATCTCCGGGCCGGTGCGGGTGTAGAGCACCGCATCGGATTCGCGGGGAATCTGCGCGCCGTTGGTATTGCAGATCGCGAGGACCCGCGCCTTCTGCTCCTTGGCGTGCCGCACGGCCTCCAGGGTGTCGGCGGTCTCCCCCGATTGCGAGATCGCCACCACCAGCGTCGAACGATCCAAAACCGGGTCGCGGTAACGGAATTCGCTGGCCAGCTCGACCTCGACGGGCAGCCGGGTCCAGTGCTCGATCGCGTACTTGGCCAGCAGACCGGCATGGTAGGAGCTGCCGCAGGCGACGACGAAGACCTTGTCGAAATCGCGTAGTTCCTGGTCGGCGAGACGCTGCTCGTCCAGCACGATCCGACCGGAACCGGTCTCGTCCTGCGTGAAATGCCCGATCAGGGTGTCCGCGACAGCGGCGGGCTGCTCCTCGATCTCCTTGAGCATGAAGTAGTCGTGGCCGCCCTTTTCGGCGGCGGCGAGATCCCAGTCGATGGTGAACGGCTGGGTGCGGTCGTTCGCGTCGTTGCCGTCGAAGTCGGTGACCTGGTAGCTGTCGGCGGTGATCACCACGGCCTGGTCCTGGCCGAGCTCGACGGCCTCGCGGGTGTGCTCGATGAACGCGGTGACATCGGAGGCGACGAACATCTCGCCCTTCCCGACACCCACCACCAGCGGGGTGGAGCGGCGCGCGGCGACAATCATGTCCGGATGGTCGGCGTGCGTGAAGACCAGCGTGAACGCACCCTCGAGTCGACGCAGCACGGCAATTGCGCTCGCCACGAAATCACCGGCGGTCGCCCCCACGGCGTAGGTGCGGGCCACCAGATGCACGGCGACCTCGGTGTCGGTGTCGCTGCGCAGCTCGACGCCGGCTTCCTCCAGCTCACGGCGCAGCGGCGCGAAGTTCTCGATGATGCCGTTGTGGACGACCGCGACCTTGCCGGTGTCGTCCCGATGCGGGTGCGCGTTGCGGTCGGTCGGCGCGCCGTGCGTGGCCCAGCGGGTATGACCCATGCCAGCGGTTCCGGCGAAGCGGGCAACGCCGGTTTCGGCCAGCTCGGCCTCGAGATTCGCCAGACGTCCGGCCTTGCGTTCCACCGCGATCGCGCCTGCCCCACTGAGGATCGCGACGCCCGCCGAGTCGTACCCGCGATATTCCATGCGGCGCAACGCGTCAACCACAACGCCGAGGGCCTCCCGGTACCCGACGTACCCCACGATTGCGCACATGGCTCATCAGAGTACTTATCGGATAACGTTCTCGTCGTGTCGGCGTCTGTGAAATCACTTCTGAGCACCCTGACCAGCAAAGGCCCGCATCGGGTACTGCGCGGCAATCTGGCCATCGCCGGGCAGCCCGGGGTGGTGTACACGCCTGAATCGGGACTGAGCCTGCCCGCCGTCGCGTTCGGCCACGGCTGGCTGACCGGCGCCGCAAACTATCGGGGGCTACTCGAGCACCTAGCGTCCTGGGGTTTTGTGGCCGCGGCCCCCGACACCGAGCGCGGACCGATTCCGTCACACCTTGGCCTGGCCACCGACCTGCTCACCACCCTCGACATCTGCACCGGCGTCCGGCTCGGTGACGGCGAGATCAGCGTGCACCCCGACCGCCTGGCCCTGGCCGGACACGGCATGGGGGCGGGCGCCGCGGTCATCGCCGCCACACAGCGCCGAATCGCCGCCGTCGCCGCCCTCTTCCCGGCCCCGACCGCCCCCTCCGCCGAAACACTGGCTCCCGACATCGACACGCCCGCCCTGGTCCTCGCCGGCGCCACCGACATCCACTCCGTCAGCTCCAACGCCATCCCCCTCGCAGCAGCCTGGGGCGGCCCCGCGATCCTGCGCGAACTCGACGGCGCCTCCCACAACGGCATCGCCGAAGGTCGCCGCGCCCTCGTCGCCTTCGGAGCAGCCAAGCACGAGTCCAAGACTGCCCGCACCACCCGCGCCGTCCTCACCGGCTATCTGCTCCACACACTCCTCGGCGACAAGACCTACGCCCCGTTCGCCGACCCCGAAGCGGTCATTCCCCACACCACCGTCGTCGACCCCGACGCCCTCCGCGAAGAGGAGAAGACGAAGCTCTCGGTGGGTCAGATCAGCCAGCTCTTGCGGCGGTAGTACTCGCCTTCGGGGTCGTCATCCTCGTCCACCGGGGTGACGACACCTCGGGCCCTGCGAGCGGCGATGGAACGCGCGATCGCTTCACGCTGCTCGCGGGCTTCGGCCTCGAGACGTTCCTTCTCCTCGGCCTCGAGACGAGCTTGCTCGGCCTCGGCTTGGGCCTTCGCTATCTCCTCGGCGTGTTCCTCCCAGAACTCCCCCATCTCGATGGCGGACCGCTCGGCGAGTTCGCGCTCGACGACGGCGCTATGTTGCCTGGTCTCTTCCAGCTCTTGCAGCAGGATGGCCGAGCGACGGCGGGATTCCTCGCCGATGCGTTCAATCTCGTCGGCGTAATTCACCATGTTCGTTCCCCTCGATGATCACCGATAGTGCGGACGTCCCCACTCACAATGGACCCGCCTCGGCCAGTTCGGCACCGCTGTCGGGCTGCTGCGGTGCTTCTTGCGCACCCGGAACCGGCATGGGCTTCGGCCTATGCTCCCCGTCGTCTTCCGGTCGCCGGGTCGGCACGCCGGGAACAGAGCCGGACTGGCCCGGGTTCTCGTTGCCTGGTGCCGGTGTCCCTTCCGAAGTCGACGGCTTATCTCCCGGTTTTCCTGCTTCGCCCTTGGGATCATCGTTCTTGGGCTCGTCTGTGGAGATGACCGGTTTACCGCTCTCGTCGAGCTTCACGCGGTACTCATGGGTTTTCCCGTCCGCGTCGGTCACCACCGCTTTCAGCTGGCCGTCCGAGCCCATCTCGAACTTCACATGCTTGCCAGCCAGGTCGAACTCGGCTGCTGGCTTGCCGTTCTTCTTCTCATCGGGCTTGCCGTCACCGTTCTTGTCCTCGGCCTGCTTTGGATCGAGGGTTTTCTGGATCTCCTCCAGCGCCTTGTCGACCCCGTCCTTGATACCGCTACCCAGCGCTGTGAGTCCTTGGCCTACGGACTGAGCGAGGCTGGTTGCCAGCGGAGACAGCTGACTGGCGACCTGGCTCAGCGAAGCAAGCCCCTGCAGCGGATTGGTCGGCGTCGGGGTCGGGGTCGTCGACGTCGGTATGGTCGGCGTGGGTGTGGTCGGCGCGGTCGGCGTGGTCGACGTCGGTGTCGTCGGCGCGGTCGACGTCGGGGTCGTCTGAGTACCCGGGGTGCTCGGGGTGCCTGGCGTGCTCGGCTTCTCGCTAGTCGGGCGAGGGTATTTGCTGTAAACAGGTTCCAATGAACCTGTCAGATTCTTGTAATATCCCTCGATATCAGTATTGGCAAGATGACAGGCGTCGACATACGTCTTCAGATTGCGTTCGTACTCCGGCTTGAAAACCTTGTCGAGCCACTGTTGACATCTCTCCTTCGCCTTTTTCCCAAAAGGCGAATCCGGGCTATCATAGAAGAAACTCCCCGGAGCTGAAAATCCTTGAAGGAAAAAGGAAGATACACTGTTTCCGGCATCGAGATCGGGAAATATATTCTTCAGCTTGTCGAGAATGGTATCTTCCTGGAAACCATCGAACCACACCGATCCCATGTTCGCGCCAGAGATGATGGTCCCGACATCATCCGGCGATTTGCGATCCCCACCCACCCCGACCCCAGCGCCGGGGTCGTCTCCCAGCAATCGCAGCGTCATTTCAGCCTTGCGCTCGACTGAACCTCGAATATCGCCCACCGCCTTTTTGATGGCGGTCATCGCCTTGCGCGCCTGCTCGCGGTCGGCATCCGACAGCGTGAGCTGCTGATTGAACATGTACCGCGCCCCCTCCGCGGCAGTACCCTTCCACAAGGATTCCATCCGCAGCTCTTGGCTACGCTGTGTACTTCCCTGCTCGTCAGCCACCTTCAACATCTTCTCCAGGCCCTCCCCGGCGGCCTCGAGCTTCTTTACATCCAGTCCGCGCTGCTGGTCGTAAAGCGCCAGGAGTTGGTCCTTGGAGTAGCCCCCGTTCGTACCGGCAGCCTTTTCGTAATGCCCAGCAAGTTGTATCCAGTACTGCAACCCCGGCGTACCATTATCAAGAATTTCATCGACATTCTTGCCGGTTGTGTCGATATCAGCTCCTTTGGCCGTCATGGTCTAGGTGACCTTGTTCTGATTGTCCGCATTTTGCGCGTCGACAATCTCGTATGTCACAGCCGACTTACCGAATGCGTCGGCTAGTGCACTCCCCGCCGTGGTCCACTCCTGCAGCCGCTTGCCGAGCTGCTCGAGTCCGTCGTGAACCTTCCTACCTTGCGCCATGTAATTTCGGCCGGCTTCCGGTTCTTTGCCGTTCGAGCCCACGCCGAATAGATTGTCGGTGACGTTCTCGAGACTGCCCTGAACCTCTCCGGCTGACTGGCGGAGCTCGTTGGCCAACCGCGCAAGCTCATCCGTGTTCACAACGACGTTGTCGCCCGAACCCATCCTGTGCACCCCTCCGTCTCTGCTTCCGCGCCGGGTGACGCCTTATCTCCTTCGACGCACCCGGTCCGCGTTCGGTTCCATCGGATCCAGCTGCGCTGCCCCACGTCGTATACCGGAGAAATTTACCGGCAGGCCGGGTGACCCGGGTCGACCCGCGGCTAGTGGCCGAGCTTGCCCTGGTCGGTGCGAACCCAGCCGGACGTGCCGTCGGGGTGGTGGTGGAACTCCCAGGCGGCGTAGTCGCCGTCTTTCTCGACGACGGTGACCTGGTCGGCGATGCCGTCGTGGTCCCAGTCCGTCCAGACCTGCATGGCTTCGGGGCCGGAGGTGGTTGTGGTGTCGAGGGTGCCATCGCCATCGATGTCCTGGGTGGGGTGGTGCAGTTCCACCGGGCCCAAGCCCTCCAACGATGAGTGCGCGTCGACGCCGGGTAGATCCAGGCCAGGGAAATCGCCCGAGCTGACCATGACTCCTCCTCATCGGGACTCGCGTGATGGTGCGGCTTTTCACCCGAAAGCGGGTATCGCTCCATCCTGTCATCCGCGAGTCCCGGATGCAGCCCCCTTGTCTTACTTGCTGAGGATTGTCATTTCTTGGGGATGATCAGCCACAGCGCCAGGTAGACGATGAACTGGGGGCCGGGGAGCAGGCACGACAGCACGAACAGGAGTCGGACGACGTTGGCGTTCCAGCCGAAGTATTCGGCGATACCACCGCAGACGCCGGCGATCCAGCTGTCGGAGGAGGAGCGGGTGAGGCGGCGAGTCGATGTAGTCATGACATCTACTCTCCGCCGAAACGCGCTCGGGCACATCGGTCCCATGACCTATCCCGACCCTGATTTCTCCCTGGCCCGGTCTCAGGGTCGAACCCCTACTCCGGTCGAGAAACCGAGCACGGCAGACTATGCAGGTGAGCACCACTCTTCATGCGCGCGGACTGTCCGCAGGCCACGGCGAACGCACCCTGTTCGAGGATCTGGATCTCACGCTGGCACCCGGCGACGTGATCGGCCTCGTGGGAGTAAACGGCGCCGGCAAGTCGACGCTGCTGCGCATGCTCGCCGACCGCAGCAGCGCCACCGGCAGCATCACGCTGAGCCCGCCCGACGCCACCATCGGATATCTGACGCAGGAACCGGAACGCGTCGCCGGGGAGACCGTGCTCGAATTCCTCGGCCGCCGTACCGGTGTCACCGCGGCACAGCAGGCGATGGACGACGCCGCCGAACGTCTGGCCGACGGCGGGGACGACGACTACACGCCCGCGTTGGAGCGATGGCTGGCCCTCGGTGGCGCGGATCTGGATCAACGCGCGGCGGAAGTGACGGCCGATCTCGGCCTCGTCGACAGCCTCGCGAACGGACTGGACACCCCGATGACCGGACTCTCCGGCGGCCAGGCGGCACGGGCCGGGCTGGCCTCGGTGTTGTTGTCCCGCTTCGACATTCTGCTGCTCGACGAGCCGACCAACGATCTGGATCTGGACGGCCTTGCCCGGCTGGAGCAGTTCGTAACCGGGGTGCGCGAGCCATTGATGGTGATCAGCCACGACCGAGAGTTCTTGGCGCGCACCGTGAATCGGATTGTGGAGCTCGACCTCGCACAGCAGCAGGTCGGGGTCTACGACGGAAGTTACGACTCATACCTGATGGAGCGGGAGATCGCCCGTCAGCACGCGCGCGAGGCCTACGACGAGTTCGCCGACACCAAGTCCGGTCTCGAAGCCCGCGCCCAGATGCAGCGGAACTGGCTCGAGCACGGAGTGCGCAATGCCCGCCGCAAGGCCCGTGATCCGAAGAAAGTCGACTCCGACAAGGCGGGCCGCAAGATGCGCGCCGAGTCCACCGAGAAACAGGCCGCCAAGGCCCGTCAAACCCAGCGGCGTATCGAGCGACTGGATGTGGTGGAGGAACCGCGCAAGGAGTGGGAGCTCCGAATGGAGATCGCCGCCGCACCGCGCAGCGGGTCGGTGGTCGCCACGCTGTCGAACGCGACCGTCACGCGCGGCGATTTCACCCTGGGTCCGATTACCACACAGGTGGATTGGGCCGACCGGATCGTGCTGACCGGCGCGAACGGATCCGGTAAGTCGACATTACTCGCACTGCTGCTGGGAAAGCTCGAGCCAGACAATGGAACTGCCGAACTCGGGTCCGGCGTCGAAATCGGCGAGGTCGACCAGGCTCGTGGCCTGTTCCGTGGAAATACCCCGCTGGCAGACACTTTCGGCGCCGAAATGCCGGACTGGCCGGACGCGGACGTCCGCACCCTGCTCGCCAAGTTCGGCTTGCGCGGCCAGCACGTGACGCGCGCCTGTGAAACCCTCTCCCCCGGAGAGCGCACCCGCGCCGCCCTTGCCTTGCTTCAAGCCCGCGGCGTCAACCTGCTCGTCCTCGACGAGCCCACCAATCACCTCGACCTACCCGCCATCGAACAGCTGGAGCAGGCCATCGAATCCTTTACCGGCACACTGTTATTGGTCACCCATGACCGCCGCATGCTCGACTCCGTCCGCTCTACCCGCCGCTGGCGCATGGACAGGCGACAGCTCATCGAGGACTAGACCGAAGCAACACGCTTCGCGAGGTCGTCGGCCAGTTGTTGAGCTTGGACCGGGTCGGTGGCTTCGACCATGACGCGGACCAGTTCTTCGGTTCCGCTGGGGCGCAAGAGAACTCGGCCAGCGTCGCCAAGTACTCGTTCGGCCTCCAGGACGGCCTCACGGATCTCGGGGGCGGTGGCGACCAGCGACTTGTCCGAGACCGGGACGTTGATCAGCACCTGCGGCACCGTCTGGATCACCGACGCCAGATCGGCGAGGGTGCGACGGGTGCGAGCCATGCGGGCCATCAGTTTGAGGCCGGTGAGGATTCCGTCGCCGGTGGTGCCGAAGTCGGGGAAGACGACGTGGCCGGACTGTTCGCCACCCAGGTTGTAGCCGCCGCGGCGCAGTTCCTCCAGCACGTAGCGGTCACCGACTGCGGTGGTGCGCAGGGTGATTCCGGCCTCGCGCATGGCGATATGCAAGCCGAGATTGCTCATGACGGTGGCGACCAAAGTGTCCTTAGCCAGTCCGCCTGCCTTGTGCATGGCCAGGGCGAGAATCGCCAGAATGGCGTCGCCGTCCACGATCGCACCGGCGGCGTCGACAGCAAGAGTGCGGTCGGCGTCCCCGTCGTGTGCGATGCCGAGATCGGCGCCGTGCTCACGCACCGCGCGGCTCACCTGATCGAGATGCGTTGAGCCGCAATCATCATTGATGTTCAGACCGTCGGGTTCGGCGTTGATGGCGATCACCGTCGCCCCGGCCTCGCGGTACGCGGCCGGGCCGACCTCGGAGGCGGCGCCGTGCGCGCAGTCGACGACAACGGTCAGCCTGGACAGATCCTGCCCGGTCGCCTCGACCAGATGCTCGACATACCGCTCATGCGTCGCCGCCACGCTGTATTGATCGGGAATGACCAGCCCGTGATCGCGTGCACCGGACGCATTGAGCACCCGCCCGATAGCGGCGCCGATCGGACGCAATGGCGCGCCCTCGGCGATCAGCGCTTCGATCCGGTCCTCGATCGCGTCGTCGAGTTTGTGCCCGCCCGCGGCGAAGATCTTGATTCCATTGTCCGGCATGGGATTGTGCGAGGCTGAGATCATCACGCCGAGGCACGCGTCGTAGAGGCCGGTGAGATAGGCGACAGCGGGCGTCGGCAGCACCCCCACCGACAGGACATTCACGCCCGCGGCGGTCAGGCCCGCGGTAACCGCGGCCTCCAACATCTCGCCGCTGGCGCGCGGATCGCGCCCGACCACCGCGAGCGCACGCTTTTTGCCGCGACTCAGGATCTGCGCGGCCGCACCCGAAACCTGTAGCGCCAGTTCCGGACTCAGCGACTCATTGGCAAGCCCACGGACTCCGTCAGTGCCGAACAAACGTCCCATACCTCGCCCCTCATCGGTAGATCTGCGGCGTGAGCGTCAGGCCCGGAGGAGGCAGCCTGTGTAACCACGAAGGGCCTGCGAACGCCGCATGTCGGATCGGCGGCGTGAGCGTCAGGCCCGGAGGAGGCAGCCTGTGTAACCACGAAGGGCCTGCGAACGCCGCATGTCGGATATAGCACGAAAGCAGGCACCCAGCCGTGCTGGAAGCCTGCTCTCGTACAGGTGCCTCGTCGACCGTACCGTCCCCGACATGACCAGGATGACCGAAGACAGCGGCCGACGTCGCCAAGATCAGCGCTTCGAGTACTGGGGCGCCTTGCGGGCCTTCTTCAGACCATACTTCTTACGCTCGACGGCACGCGGGTCACGCGTGAGGAAGCCGGCCCGCTTGAGGGCAGGACGATCATCCGGGGTGACCTCGATCAGCGCGCGGGCGATCGCCAGGCGCAGCGCGCCGGCCTGTCCCGACGGACCGCCACCGACCAGGCGGGCGTAGATGTCGAAGGACTCGGCTCGCTCGACGGTCACCAGCGGCGACTTGACCAGCTGCTGGTGCACCTTGTTCGGGAAGTAGTCCTCGATGGTGCGGCCGTTCAGCGTGAACTGACCGGTGCCCGGCACCAGACGCACGCGAACAACGGCCTCCTTGCGGCGGCCGACGGTCTGCACCGGACGGTCGATCACGATCGGGGCGAAGGTGGCGGGCTCGGCGTCGTAGCCGTATTCCTCTTCCACGACCTCGACGTTGCCGTCTTCGGCGACGGCTTCCTCGACGACCTCTTCGTTGAATTCCTCGGGTGCGGTCACTGGGTCACCTGCTTGATCTCGAACGGAATGGGCTGCTGGGCGGCATGCGGATGCGTCGGGCCCGCGTAGACCTTCAGCTTGCTTGCGATCGCGTTGCCGAGCTTGTTCTTCGGGATCATGCCCTTGATTGCTTTCTCCACGAGACGGTCGGGGCGCGACTCCAACACCTGACCGACAGTGCGCGACTTGAGGCCGCCCGGGTGCCCGGAGTGGTGGTGGATCAGCTTGTCCGCCTTCTTGTTGCCGCTGATGGCAACCTTGTCGGCGTTGATGATGATGACGAAGTCGCCACCATCGAAGTTCGGTGCGTAGGTCGGCTTGGTCTTGCCACGCAGCAGATTCGCTGCCTGGACCGAAAGACGGCCGAGCACTACGTCAGTGGCGTCGATGACGTACCACTTACGGGTCACGTCACCCGCCTTGGGGCTGTACGTAGGCACAGTGCTTCCCTGTCTGTAGTCGGTGTTGCCGGCCAGGCGTGCGGTCGAGGCGATTCCGGCGGCCGGTGGAGACCCGGACCTCGAAGAACGTTCCACACGCCAACGGGCCACGATACCAGCCGCGCTACCACGAACTGAAACCGGTCAGATCTCGATCGGCGGACCCGGGTCGATGGCGCCCGGTGGGGCCGGGACCACATAGCGCAGGGTGTCGATGCTCGGCCGCACGCAGTCCGGGTCGGCGATCGGGAAGCCACGGACGTGGGAAATGCCTGGCCGGTGCTCGTTGGTCACCTGCGGAGTCAACGCACAGGAGACCGCCGCAGCAACCTCGGGCTGGGACCGCGACGGCATGACGACCAGGGCCAGCGCCACCGCGCCGATCACCGTGGGCGCACCGAACAGGTTGTCCTTGATCTTGTTCCACCGCTTGCCTTTGCGCGGCTTGTCGTCGTCTTCCGATTCGGGCGGCTGCTCGCCCCACTGCCGCGCCTGCTCCGGACCCGGTGGGGGCGTCCCGTACGGGGTGCGCGGGCCCATCGGCGGCGGCATCGGGGCGCCCGGCGCCAGGGGGGGCGGTTGGGCGGACGGACGGCCCATGGCGGTGGTCGGCTGCTCGTCGGGCTGCTGGCCCGGCGGCCTGGTGAAACGGCTGCCGAGCTCAGCGAGACCGGGCGGGAGCCCGCGGGAAACCTCTTCGCGAGGGACCCGGGTGGTCGGTTCTTCGCTCGGCATCGGCTCTGGCGCTGGTCCGACGGTCGGATATCCGGGCCCGTACTGGACGGGCAATTGCGGTTGCGACTGGTCCGGACGGCCCTGCACCGGCTTCGCTTGGCGTTGCGGCGAATCGACCTGTCGCTGCGCCTGCGCCTGTCGCTGCGGCGAAATGGCTTGCTGCTGGACGGCTTCGGCCTGGTGCTGCGCGGATTCCACGGAGCGTGGGGCCGGTTCCACCGGACGCGGCGCAGACAGGTCCTGTCGTGACGGCACCTGTTCGGCCTGCCGCGGCGGCGCGGGCGCCGGTCGCGGCGGCGTCGGCTCCGCGTGCCTGCCCGCCGATTCCGGTTCGCCGTTTTCGTTGTCGGTGGCCAGCAGGTGCGCGGCTCCGAGCACCAGTGCGTGCATCGGATGGTCGGCCACCTGCAGCCGGTGCCCGAGATGATTCTGGAAGGCCAACCGCAGCGGGTCGTTGAAGCAGACATTGCCCGAAAGCAGCACCGTCGAAGTGTCCGCGCCGATCGAGCGGGCCGCGGCCATTACCTCGATCACCACGTTGTCGGCGGATCGGGCATCGCGCATGGACTCGGCGGTGACCATGATGTCGACCGACTCGGTGGGCTGCTCATCGTCCCCGTGCACCGCGACCACCAGCATGGTCCGGCCGTCGGAGTACACGCCGGTGGCGCCGATGCCGCGAGAATTGCGCTCATCCGGTGCGCGAACCAGCCCGAGCGCACGGACATAGCCCGAGAGCGCAACGCTCTCAGGCAGCGGCTCGACGGTGACATCGAGCTGTTCGACCAGCTCGGCGTACACCTCGACCTTCTCCTCCGGCCAGCCGTCCGGGAAGGGCAGGGCCACCACATCCGGCTTGCCTCGCAGGTACTTACCGATGGCGGCGAGTGGGTTGTACATGCGGGCCCGCATCACCAGTTCCGCGGGCCACGTCGCACCCGCCACCACGATCTGCGGATGCCCGAGGATGTCGCGCACGTCCGCGATGGCCATCCCGAGATCCGGCCGCTGCCGCTCCACACCCGCCGTATGCAACCGCCCCGACGCATCCGCCAGCAGATACGCCGGCGGCGTATATGTACCTTCCACCTGAACCGGGCGGATCGGCGTGCCTGCGCCGCCCGCGGCCACGGACACCACATCCCAGCCGAGATGCACTGCCCCTACTCGCACCGTCACAGGCATAAGTGTGCCTGGTGCGCGCCGGACATGCGCGGCGCATCGGGTTGGTCGCCCTCCCCGGATCGGGTCCGGCGCTGCTGCCCACCGTGATTCACGCCGCCGACTTCTTCAGCCGCAACCGGCTCCAGGTGATGATGGCCAAGATCGTCGTGATCACCACGAGCATTGCGACATCCAACGCCCAGATGCCGGATGTGTGCTGCCAGAGCCGGTCCGGTTGCGCGTTGAGGAACACCTCGCGAATATTCACCGTCGACGCTCCCGACGCGTACCCCCAGCGCGCCGGGAACAGCCAGGACAGCTGCTCGAGCACCACACGGCCGGTGACCGGGATCAGGCCCCCCGCCATCACCAGCTGCGCCATGATCATCACCACGAGCATCGGCATCACCTGCTCGTTCGACCTGGCCAGGCTCGAAAGCAGCAGGCCGAAGACCACGCAGCAGACCGCGGTCAACGAGATATCGATGTACAACTCGATGCTGCCGTTGGAAATCACCGACCCGTCGGCCGGCGCCTTCTTACCCGCCAGCGTGATCGCGACGAGCACCGCCGATTGCAGGAACGCCGTGGCGCTGAAGACGGCGATCTTCGCGATCAGATAGGCCGAGGGTTTCAATCCGACCGCTCGCTCGCGGAAGAAGATCGTGCGCTCGCCGACCAGGTCACGCACGGTCAGCGTGGAACCCATGAAGCAGGCGCCGAGGATGAGCACCACCAGTAGCTGCTGGGTCTCGCCGCCGCCGGTCGGGGCGAAGGTGCCGTCCGGTAGCGCCTGCAGCGCACCGCGTTGGAAACCGTTCTTGCCGGGCACCACCAGCGACAGCACGCCGAGAATGAAGGGCAGGATCACCAGGAACGCGAGATAGCCGCGGTCAGCGAAGATCAGCCGCACCTGCCGTCTGGCCAGGGTGGAGAACTGCTTGCCGCCGCCGGATTGTGGCGGGCTGCCCGCGGGCCCGGTCCGCGACGGCGGGGGTGGCGGTGGCACGAAGGCCTGTCTGGACCGGTAGGCGGCGAACGCCTGATCCGGATTCGCGGCCACCTTGGCGAAGATCTCCGCCCAGTCGCTGGTGCCGAGCGCGCCGCCGACCCCGGCCGGATGACCGCAGAAGGCCGTCTTACCGCCGGGCGCGAGCAGCAGCACCTGGTCGCACATGTCCAGGCAGGCCACCGAGTGGGTGACCACGATGACCACGCGGCCCGCGTCGGCCAGCTCACGCAGCATCACCATCACCTGGCGGTCCAGCGCCGGGTCGAGACCGGAGGTGGGTTCGTCCAGGATCAGCAGCGACGGACCGGTGAGCAGTTCCAGCGCCACCGAGGCGCGCTTGCGCTGACCGCCCGACAGCCGATCCACCCTGGTGTCGGCGTGCTCGGTGAGCGAAAGTTCTTTCAGCACACCGTCGATCACCTGTTGGCGATCGGCCTTGCTGTTATCCGGCGGCAGCCGCAGCTCGGCCGCATAGCCGAGGGCCTGACGCACGGTGAGCTGGCGGTGCAGCACGTCATCCTGCGGCACCATGCCGATGCGGGAGCGCAGCGCCTCGTATTCGGCATGCAGGTTGCGGCCTTCGAAGGTGACCACGCCGCCGGAGGGGTGGGTGGTGCCCGCGATCAGTTTGGACAGCGTCGACTTGCCCGCGCCCGACGGACCGATCAGCGCGGTCAGCGTGCCGCGCCCTGCCTGCATATTGACATCGACGAGCAGCTGCTTGTTGCCCTCGACGGTGAATCCGACCCCGTGCACGTGCAGACCCTGCTCGGCGACCGGCTTCTGCCGGTGCACCAAAGTTCCTTGCTGGACGACGAAGTCGATATTGCCGATGGTGATGATGTCGCGCTCGCGCAGCACGGTGCGCTGCTCGCGACGTCCGTTGACGAAGGTGCCGTTCGCCGAACCCAGGTCCTCGATGGTGAGGCCCTCGGAAGTCGCGATGAGGCGGGCGTGCTTGCGCGAGGCCAGCGGATCGTTGACGACGATCTGGTTGTCGGTGGTGCGGCCGATGCCGAGCCCGCCGGGCGGCAGCCGGTCGCCCCTCGCGATCGGCGAGGTGGCCGGACGCGCCCGCAGCGGCGGCAGCGACGAACTGTCGGCCTTGGTGGTCGTGTTGATGTTGGGCTGCTGCGGCACGTCCTGCTGCGGCAACGGCTGCGACGGTGGACGTCCCGGCTGTCGGTGCGTCGGCTGTTCGACCGGCGGCGGCGCCAGGTGGGTCCGCGCCTGCCGCGCCGACGGCACCGCGGGCAGCAGATGCAGCAGCGGTCCGCTGATCGCGTCGCCGAGTCGCACCTGCGTCGGCCGATCGATGGACACCGGCTGGCCGAGCCTGCGCGCGTCCACGAAAACACCATTGGTGCTGCCGTTATCGGTCAGGACCCAAGCACTCCCCTGCCAGGTCAGTGTCGCGTGCACCCTCGAGACGAGCGGACTGTCGACGAATAACGCCACTTCCGGCGCGCGACCCATTGTGATCGGCTTGCTCGAATCGAAGACCCGTTCGGTTCCATCATGGCGCACGGTGATGGTCTGCGCCCCCGGTGAAGACATGCAGCGGATACTATTCCATCACCCGGACATCGGCGGTGCCCCCGACGCGCCTTTGCCTCGATCCGGCGACCGATGTGAACCTACTGCCGGCCGACTAGGGGGAGCCTTGCCGAAACTCCAAGCGACCGCGGTCATTACGGCCGTGCTGTGCGCAGTGACCCTGATGGCGGGCTGTACCCGCGCGGTGCACGGTCGAGCGGTTTCGTTATACGACGACCCGTTCAAGGTGGCCGGGCTGCCCACCACCAACGGCCCGAGTGGGCCACGGCCCGGCGTCCCGGACACCCTGCTCGCCGCGACCAACGGTGACGGCAGCCCGACCGACATCCTCGCGCTCAACGCCGTCGACGACATCCAAACCTATTGGCACGCCGAGTTCGACAAGGAATTCCAGGGCGCGTTCAAGCCGGTCGACAAGCTGCTGTCCTGGAGTGCCAAGGCGCCCAATAGCGATGCGCTCGACTTCTGCAAGGAGAGCACCTATCACCTGGTGAACGCCGCCTACTGCAGGCTGGACAACTCCATCGGCTGGGACCGCTCCGTGCTGCTGCCGAAGATGGAGGACACCTTCGGCAAGATGTCGGTGGTCATGGTGCTGGCCCATGAATACGGGCACGCCATCCAGAGCATGGCCAAGATCGTGGGCCCCAAAGACCCGGTGATCGTCAAGGAACAGCAGGCCGATTGCTTCGCGGGCGCGTTCATTCGGCATGTGGCCGAGGGCAACGCCAAACACTTCACCATCAATACCTCCGACGGCCTCAACTCGGTGCTCGCCGCGACCGTCGCGATTCGCGATTCCAACCCCGACGATCCGGAAAGCGTGCACGGCTCGGCCTTCGAGCGGGTCACCGCCGTGCAGATCGGCTTCACCGACGGCCCAAAGGGCTGCAAGGCCATCGATATCAATGAGATCGCGCGGCGGCGCGGCAATCTGCCGAAGAGCTTCACTGGCGACCCTGGCCGCGGCGAATATGCGATCACCAAGGAAAACCTGATCGAGCTCAGCAAGGCCCTCGCCGCGATACTGCCCATCCCGGCGGAGCCGACCTACGGCTACTCCGGCGCAAAGATCGACTGCAGCAACGGCGTAACCACCGAACCCGTCTCCTATTGCCCGGCCGAGAACACCATCGCGACGGACATCCCGGAGCTGGCCCAGCGTGGCACCTCCAACGCCGATATCGACGATCCGCTGCCGTTGAAGGTGACCGGCGACTACAACGGCTACGTCGTCTTCATCTCCCGCTACACCCTCGCGGTGCAGCAGAGTCACGGTCTCGAGCTCGCCGGCGCGAAGACCGGATTGCGCGCCGCCTGCCTGTCCGGCGTGGCCACCGGCAAGCTCGCGGAACCGAATCGCCCTGTCTCGCAAGGCGATATCACGCTCTCTCCCGGAGATCTCGACGAGGCGGTGTCCGGCCTGCTCACCGACGGACTGGCAGCAAGCGATGTGCAGGGCAGGACGGTGCCGAGCGGATTCTCCCGGGTGGACGCGTTCCGCGCCGGGGTTCTCAACGGCGAAACCACCTGCACGTCAAGGTATTCCTGATCTACAGCGGCACTCAGCCGAACGGCGCGGGTGCTCAGCCGAACGGAGGCGGCGCCGCCGGCTCGAATCGCAGTACCCGATTGCCGATCATCACCTCGGCGCCGGGCACCAGCATCATCGGGTGGTTCGGTGTCAACCGGACCCAGTCGCGGTAGCCGGGCATACGGGTGCGGGTGCCGTTGGTCGAGCCCCGATCCACCACGGACACATCCCAATTCACCAACATGATCTCGGCGTGCGCGCGCGACATGCCGCCGGAGGTATCGTCGACCTTCAACGGGATCAGCCCGCTCTTGGCCTGCTCGGAATGTTCCGGATCGCGCCCGATCACCGCGTCCGCGGCCAGCATGTAGGTCATGCCGTCGTCGAGGATCAACATGCCGAGCGGCGGACGGACCACCTCGATCAGCGCCTGCGTCTGGTCCACCGGCATCCCGCACACCGTGCAGAACGCCGAGCGCGGATCGCTGGGATGCGCACGCGCACACTTGAATCCCATCACCTTTACAGTGAGGGAGGTGGCCTTCGCGGTCGCCTCCAGCCTGCGCTGCAGATCCGGATCCGGCTGCGGTGCCGGGTTGGTGCCGCCCAGTTGGGTGGGGGCGTAATGCGGGTCGGACGCCTGCGGATCCTGGGCGGCATCGAGCATCGCGGTCGATGCCTGCGTCCCGGTCGGGTACGGGTCCGGCTCAGGGGTGGGCACGGGCTCCGAATCGACACGCGCGGCCGGCGGTGTGACCGGTCGATGCGATCCCGGGCGACCGGCAGCGCCTGCGCCGGACCGGCCGCGCACCTCGTCGGACCAGACGATCGCCCCGCCCGCCTGTGCGACGCCCTCCACCAGCCAGCCGATGCCCCGCTGCGCCGGTAACTCCGGGATGCGTCCCTTGGCGTCGTCGATGAACAGCGCGACCGCGCGAGCGGGCGCACCCGCGACGCGGTCGACGGTGAACGCGGCGTCGCTGCCCCGATAGTGCTCAAAGGTGTTGTCACCGGCCAGCACCGCGGTGACCGAACCGTGCAGGAAGATCGCCACCCCACCCGTCTCGGCCGCCGACAGGATTCCGAAATCGATCGGCTCTCCCGGACTGATCTGTTCGGCGTGCTTCATCAACCACCGTGTGGCTTGTCGCGCCACCAGCGCGCCCGGGCCGTTGGGCTGCTGCTCGGATGCCTCGCGGACCAGCTCGGCCAGCGATTCCAGCGCGACGACGGCAGGCGCCTGCGGGGTCGGCCGGCCGCGCCCACGATGCGCGACCACCACCACCGCACCCGCGACCCGGGCGACGGCGTGGCCTCCGACGACAACCTCAACCTGCCGTTCCTTCAACGGTATCGGCCCCCGGCGGGTGCTGAGTGCGGGTTCGTCGTCACGCACACCAGGGTATTGCACTACGAGAACAATGGGTCCGTTGTCATCGAGTGCGTTCCGCAACAGAAACGACTGAACCTTCCCTGCGTCGGTCCGGTAACTTCAGATACACAACGGGAGGAACGAGGGGCCTTGTCATGGTTCGGATTTCGCGCATCGCGCTTACCGCAGCCTGCATAGCGCTGGCGGGGTTGTTGGCAGGTTGCAGCGTGCAGGGGACGCCGATCGCCGGGGAACCGGACGTCCGCAAGCTGGAGGTCGGGACGTATCCGGTCGATCGCCACAAGTACACCCAGGAGGCGGGTAGCCACGGGCCGATCCTCGAGGGCATGCGCATGTCCGACGCGGTAGTCCCGACCGTCAAGGTTGATCCGGTCCTCAACTTCGGCCGCGGCAACACCCTGATCGCCACTCCCGACGATGCCGTCGACTTCCTCGCCAACGTGTCAAAGCCCGTCCTGGAAAACCGCAAGTTGGTCGCCGGCTACGCCGCCATCGGCGCGGACCGGCCCGACCCGCCCGGCGAGACCCGGCCCGCGCCGGCGGCCACCTCCCTCACCAACGTCGTACTCCGCTTTCCCGACGAAGCCGCCGCGAAACTCGCCGCCAGGGAACTCGAGGACACCGACCTCGGCGTCTCGCCCGACAACCGCAAGGTCCCGTCGACCAAATACCCCGACTCTCACAACCATTGGCGCCCAGGCATTCCCACCATCGGCACCTTCATGGCCTACAAGGAGTTCGTCATCTCCCTGTTCATCCAGCGCCCCCGCGCCGACAGCGCCGACCTGCTGAGCTGGGTCGACAAGACGCTCGCCGTCCAGGTCCCCGCGCTGGACAAGTTCCAGGCCACCCCGCAGAACAAACTCGCCACCCTGAAGGTCGACCCCGACGGCATGCTGGGCCGCGTCGCGGTCAACGACCGCACCGGCCACACCCCCGACGGCACCAGATTCGCCATCTACGGCCCGAACTTCATGATCAGCGCCGCCGACGACGAGACCGTCCGGCAACGCCTGGTCGACGATACCGGCGTCGACCGAGTCGCCATCGTCGACGGCAGCTCGGTCACCCGCGTCCGCGATGCCGCTGCGGCCGAACGACTCATCGCCGGCCTGATCAGCAGCGTCAGCACCACATTCGACCCGATCGGCGCCCCCAACGACATCCCCGGCGCAAAGTGCGTGCAGCTCAACAGCAAAGGCGACCCCCAACGGGACTACAAGTACCGCTGCTATGTGCCGTACAAGCGGTACGTCGGTGTTGTCACCAGTGATAAGGAACCGGACGTGCGACAGAAGGTCGCGGCGGAGTACGCGCTGTTGGCGAATAGCCTTTGACGGTAAGGTCTTTGGCGACTGGTCCGGGGGATCAGTGCCAGCTCAGTCCTGCGCCGATACCCAGGTCGATCATCTGTACCAACGTGCCGCGGCCCAGTATCGCAGGCGGTGAAACACGTCTACCTGGACTCCGGCTGCACAAGATGCCCGGTCCGCCGGCCCCGGTGCTGGCCGCGCGGGTGAAGTAGGATCCCGCCGAGAACTACGGGAACGCAAGGGTAGTGGGCGTGATGCTTGCTACTACCCGTGCCACCTACTGACGTACGGACGATGGCGAAAGCCCTGCCGGGACGGGGGAAGAATGAGGTTCAGCGGCGGGCTTGTCGCGGTGCTAACCGTGATAGCCGTTGCCAGCGTGGGGTGTTCGACGAGCGTGACGGGGAATCCGCAGCCCGGGTTGACGCCGGTGGATCTGACGTCGTTGAAGCCGGGGGCATACTCCCCGGAGCCGAGCGCATACGACCCCGAAATCGACACCGTCCCCGATGTGCGACTGATCGAAGCGCGCCGGATGCTCAACTACCTGGTGCATCCGTTCGAGATCGATAGCGAGATCAACACAAGCAGCAATCTGCGGTTCATGTCCGACGCCGACTCGATGATCGGCCAGAAACAGTTTCCGGAGAAGTACCGTCCGGCCGCAGCGGACAACAATCTGCTCGCCGGAGTTTACGTCACGGGGCTCAATCACGATCTCCGTAACCGCAAGAAACTGATCATCTCCGTGCTGCGGTTTCCGACCGACGCGGCAGGCAAGCAGGCCGCCGACCAGTTCGATCAGATTACGAACAGCGACCCAGGCCGTCATCCGGTTCCGATCGAGGGGCATCCGGACGCCAGAGCCTCGACCGCCGATGACATCACCGCTATCTCGTTCGTCTCGCACGGACCGTACGTCATCGTTACGAATACCGGTGTGCCCCAACCGAATCAAGCAGCCCTGGCCAGCAATATCGGAAAGACCATCGACCAACAGATCGCGCGGCTGGACCAGCAGAAGCCGATACCGACAGATGATCTGCTCGACCTGCCGATAGACCCGGACAGCATCATGCGGCGGGCGCTGCCCAAGGCGCCTGACTACAGCGACCCGTTCATCGCCAAGGACGACTTCGGCGTCTTCGAACCGTCCGGGGAGCTTCACTTCGAGCGAAATCCGAGCGAAATCAAGCAGGCGTTCGATGAGACCGGGGTGGATCTGGTCGGCCGTCGCGGCGGGATCGTCTATCGCACACGCGATTTGCCCGCAGCGTTCCGCCTACAGTCCGCGCTGACCAAGACCGGAAAGAACGACGAGCTACTGGAATCGCCCCCCGGCCTCCCCGATGTCCGGTGCGTCAAGCTCGATGTCGTCGATGACACCAGGGACTTCGACGAGCTGTGCGCTGTCGTCTACGGACGGTATGTCGCCGTCGTAGTCGCGAGAACACCGATGGGCGCGCGGTTGGACCCGGTGCTGTACCAGCGCGCGGCCGCTCAGTACTCGATCTTGGCGAAGAGTGAGTGAGTCCAACTATGCGATTCCGACACAGTCTGTGCATCATCATCGCTGCAGCGGTCGCGGCGACCACCAGTTGCGGTGACTCCGGCCAAAGCACAACCACGCCCGCAATCGATATTTCCAAGCTGGACTCCGGCAACTATCCGACGACTCCTCGCGATATGGACTCGACTCGAACGGCCGACTCCGGCCCGGAGCTCGAGGCAGTCCGGATCGGAAACGCGACACCCTTACCTGTCGACATCGATCCGAAGTACGAATTCCAGCGCTACGTATCGTACGACGGACGCACTACGCCGAAATCCCCCGCCAACATCTACTCTTTGGAACAAAATGAGATAGGCGATCTTTCCCAGGGCTTTATCGCCGGGTGGGAGACAAATGGGGACCGTCGCAAGGTACCTGGTCTCGGGCGCGAGGTAGTTATGGATATTCTGCGTTTCTCGAATTCCGACCAAGCCGAGACCGCAGCTCATCGCATTGCGGACCGGCAGGCAGAGGCGCTACCCGGCGAAACCGTGACGATTCCGGGTTACCCGAAGGCTCACGCGAAATGGTCGCTCAGCAAGAAGTATCTGGACTCACTGCTCGTGCACGACACCATGCTCCTCTACGTGCACATCGATGATCCGGTAAGCGAACCCCCTGATACGACACCGCTGACCGCGTTTACCCGTGCTGCCTTCGACAAGCAACTCGAGATGTTGAAGGACTACTCGCCCACGCCGGTCGACCAGCTCGGATCCCTGCCGCTCGACGTGGACGGCCTGCTCGGCCGCACCCTACCCATCGAGGAACGACAGAAGCGCAGCGACGGGTCTGACCCATCGATGGTGTTGTCGAAACAGGGGGCGCTACATGCCGAACATTACCCAACGCTCGCCAAGGCCGCCTTCGAAGACGCGGGCGTCGATCTGGTCGCGACTGCCAGCGAACGGGTATATCGGGCCCGGGACGCAAACAGCGCTGCCCGCCTGATTGCCGCCCTGGTCGACCAGTATGCCGATGGCTACAAGTCGATCGATAGTCCACCCAATATGCCCGGCGTGAAGTGCTTCGATACCAAGGACAAGAAAATCAATTCGGACCACTATCCGCCAGCGTGCTACCTCACGTACGACAGGTACGTCGCACGGGTGCGGGGAACAAATGTGCAGGAGACGTATCAGAAGGCCGCTGCGCAGTACAAGTTACTTGCCTACGGGCATTAGGGGAGGGCATGAAGTTCGCAATGAGGTCGACAGCGATTCGATCGGTGGCGGCTCTGCTCACGGCTACCGCGCTGGCGACAGCATCCGTTGGCTGTAGCTCGCAGGTGTCCGGGCAAGCCATACGGGTCGAGCCCGACGTGTCGAAGCTCGACGTCGGCAACTATCAAACCAAGCCTCGCGAGATGGGTAATGCCAAGAGCGACAAACAGGCTCGGGCGCGTGAGGCACAGCGACTGGCCGACTTCGTAGCCTTGCCGTACGAAGCCGATCCTTCGTATGTCGAGGACGCGTGGAGTATCCGTCCGCACATCGTGCTCAACCGAAAGCCCCTGGGCAACCTCGTCATCAACGACACCTTCGATGATGTCGCGAAAGACTTGGTGGCCGGCTGGGTCAACGCATGGCAGACCGGTGGCGAAGCCGAGGCCAACCGGCGCACCTTGAACATCGCTGTACTGATGTTTCCCGATGCGAAGACTGCGTCGACGGTCGGCCCGGCTCTCGAACACGACGACTTCACGTATAACGGCGACAACCAGCCGGTGGCGATCACCAAATATCCGGACACGACCGCGCATTGGCGACCGGACATCTCCTCCGTCGGCTCGTGGACCGTGCACGACCGGTATGTCATCTTCATCAAGGTCGTGGACGACACGTCGGCGCCCGACCTGCCCGCGTTGACCACACAGGTCGAGAAGATGCTCGATGTGCAGCTTCCCCTGATCGACAAGTTCCAGCCGACGCCCGCCGGCGAACTCTCGCACATCCGGCTCGACCCCGATGGCCTGCTGGGCCGCACCATCCCCAGCAGCCCGGAAAAACCGATCCGCGCGGAGCCCGATGGCGTCTTCACCGGCCGTGGCACGATGGCCTTGATGAATGGCGACCCGGATACCCTGAAGGAGCTCGAGAAGCACGCGGTCGATCTGGTTTCTTTCGGCGATGCCGTCGTGTTCCGAAGCAAGACGCAGAAGGATGCGGAAGGACTCTGGGCGAACTGGCAGCCGTCGAAGAAGATGAAGCCGAACCAGAAGATGCTCGACGCTGCCGCCGGGCTCGGCGACCATGTCGAATGCTTCGCGGACGGAATCACCGACACCAATCAGGCCGGGTTTATGAATCGGTGCATCTTCCAGGTCGACCGCTACACCGTGCAGGCGTTCGGCAAGCAGCTGCAGGATCTGCACCAGAAGATCTCCGCCCAGTACGCCCTGCTCCAGAGTCGCTGACGACGGTCGGTGAGGAAGAAGCTGTGGCCGATCCTCAAAACCGGGCCCCGGACACCACAACCATCCGCCTTCAGGCTTCGGCTCGTCAACAGCGCACAGAACGTGCGGTTCATCGAGGCCCGCCGAATGCTGAACTACCTCGTAAGAAACTGTTGGTGAGCAGCCGTTGACGCGTGCACGGGAGCAGAGGCAGGACGGATGCAAGTCGAATACGCGCTAGCGACTTGCTAGATTTCTCCGGAAGGCTCGCATGTCCGGGCGTTCGACATCGTTGAGGAGGACCGAATGGCGTTGCGGCCCGGCGCAATAGTAGGGGGATACCGGATACTACAGGTCCTCGGCAGCGGCGGAATGGGCACGGTGTACCTGGCCCAGAATCCGATCCTTCCCCGACGCGATGCGTTGAAGGTCCTCAGCGCCGATCTGTCCACCGACGACGAGTTCCGGGCCCGGTTCGAGCGTGAGGCGAATCTGGCTGCCGGACTCGACCATCCGAACATCGTCGCGGTCTACAACCGTGGTGAAGAGGCCGGACAGCTGTGGATCGCCATGCAGTATGTCGAGGGCACCGATGCCGCGGAAGAGGCCAAGAAGGGCCCCGCGGTAATGACCCCGCAGCGGGCACTGCGCATCGTGTCGGAGGTGGGCAAGGGCCTCGATTACGCCCATCGGCGCGGACTGCTGCATCGCGATGTGAAACCGGCCAACTTCCTGCTCTCCGCCGTCGAGGACGACGATGACGACGACGAGCGCGTGCTACTGACCGACTTCGGCGTCGCCAAGTCGTCCGACGACGGCCAAGACCTCACGGCGACAGGCAATTTCATGGCCACCGTCGCCTACGCCCCGCCGGAGCAACTGGTCGGCACCAGCCTGAACCACCGTGCCGACATCTACAGCCTCGGCTGCTCGTTCTTCAAGCTGCTGACAGGACAGAACCCTTACCCGTCGACGCTGCCTGCCGTGGTGATGATGGGACATCTCCACGAGCCGCCGCCGAAATTGAGTGCGGTCCGTCCGGGGCTGCCCCCCGCACTCGACGGCGTGATCGAGAAGGTCATGGCCAAGGACCCGGCCGACCGGTACGCCACCTGCCGCGAGTTCGTCCAGGCCGCGGAAGCTGCGCTGTATGGAAATCAATTCCGGGCACCCGAGGCGGGATATTCGACCGACCCGCGCACATCCATCGCCGGGTACAGCACCAATCCACACACCCCCGGCGCCGGATACAGCACCGACCCGCGTACCCATATTGCCGGATACCCACAGCAGGTAATGCAACCGCCGCAGCCGCGGGAGAACACCGACCAGTCACTGATCGCAACGCAACGCAACGGCAATAAGCGATCGCGCGCCCGCCGATTTCTGGTGCCCGCCATCGTGACAGCGGTAGTAGCCATCGCTGTCGCGGCGGGCACTTTCTTCTTCACCAGCGGCGGGTCGGATGCCGGTACCGGCGGCGATAAACTCGCTCGAGCCCGTAGCGCCAACCCACAATTCGCGGGAAAATCGGTCACGGCATTCAATTTCGGTAACTCGACGATGTCGGTAGTGCTCAACCCCAGTGATCAGGCCAAGTTCCTGCAGAACATCGGCTTCGTATACAGCCCCAAATACAAGGCCGTCGGCGACGAGAAGTCGCCCCGAGCGTTGTCGGCCAGCAGTTATTTGACGGATATCGATTCCGAGGTTGTGATCGTGCTGCGGACCGACAGCCAGGCCGGGAACGGCGGGCTGCGTGGATTGCCCAGTGGCATTCTGTCCAGCTCCGCGAAGATCGTTGTGATCGACGATCCGTCCACCGTTCAGGCGTTCCAGGTGTGGACGGGACAATCCACAGACACCCTGGTCGACAAGATGGTTCCGACCGTCGCCAAGGTCGTCAAGTAACGTTCACGAGCTTCCGCGACGAGGCCGAGGATGTCGCGGCTGCTGCCCTCGGCGAATTGTGATCGGCTGGTAGACGCGATGCCGCGCCGTTCGGTAGGGTGTTCGCAGCCAGCCCACTCGCCAGTTCAGGTGGTAGCGAGCAGGGGGAAGGAGGGGAGCAGTGCGCTGGTAGCGACCGACGCGACGACACCGCGGTCCGAGATATCCGGGGGATCACATCAAAGGCCCTCCGACCGAGGTAGAGCCAGTCGACAACGCACAGGACCCGTGAGACGTGATGAATCCATCAGATTCTTTCGAACAGGATGGAACCGATCGGGCCGAGGACGCGTCCAACATCATGAACGAGGTCAACTCGCACTTGGGATGTTGACCAGAGACAGAACCAGGAGCAGGAGCGATGACTTCACCACAGAACTTCGTTGCGGATACCGAGGGTATCAACCAGAAGGCGAAGGAGTTTCAGGAGCAGCACAACAGCCTGATGCTCGCTATCAGGACGTTGAAGGCTGACGAGGATCACGTCACCAACGGTGCAAACTGGCAGGGTGCGGCGCGCGACGCGTTCAACGCGTTCATGGAGCGCTACTACTACCAGGCCGACAAGATGAACGACAAGCTGATGGAGACCGCTGACAATTTGCTCAAGATGAGCGGTCAGTTCTCGGATCACGACCAGGACCACGCTCGGAAGGTTCAGGCCCAGGTTTCCAGCCTCGACCTGCCGCCCGTCTAAATCTTCCAGAATCACGCAGCAAAGGAGTCTGAACAATGACCGGTAAGCCGATCTCCGCCCATTTCGACGGCGTTGCAGAAGGTGCCAAGCAGATCATCAAGCGTGCCGAGGATATTCGGACCGAGCTCGAGCAGTTCAATAAGAAGGTCGAAGAGTTCGCACACACCCAGGGTGGTGCGGCGAACGAGGCTTTCCTGCAGTACCAGGGCGTCTGGAACCAGCAGGTCGTCCAGCTGAACGCGACGCTTGCAGGCGCCGGTCAGCTCGTCAACACCGGAAATGCTGAGCTGCAGGGCACGGATAGCGCCCTGGCGAACCTCTTCTGAGATAAGACTCGGACTATTCGTGCCCCCGGCAATCTGCCGGGGGCACGAATTATTTTGCAGGAGCCCCGAAACGGGGACCGGGATATCGGGATAGGTCCGATACACCACTGGCACAACGAATTACGGACTCACCTGAAGCGAAGCCGCGAATTGCTCACAGGTCGTTGCTATCGGCTCCCAGGCACCCAGGTACTGACACCCCGTGCTGACCTGAAGCCCGTGCTCCACCAGCACATGCCAGCGCACCGTCGAGCCATCACTGGGGTGTTCCACATAGGACAGGCCTGATTTTCCGCCGAACACTTGATCGCGTTTCAGGTCGGTCAGCGTGCCGTTCGGCTTCTGCCGCATCTGTGTCTCCAGGTTCGCGGCGACCTGTTCGTAGCCGGTTCCCGCGGCGACCGGTGTCTGCGTCACGGTGATCCGCATCTTGCTGCCATCCTCCGGGACGAGGTCGACGCGCGCCTTGCCCGGGTCGGATGCCTGGGCCATTCGCCAGCTTGCGGGCATCTGGAAGCGCAGGCGCCCAACGGTTTCCGATGATGAATTCGGTTCGGTGGTCGGCGAGGGTTTGGCAACGGTCGTCGCGTGCGGCGTCGTACCTGCCGGTGTGGAGGTCCCTGCAGACACCGCAGAGGTATCGCCGGAACCGCCCAGGATAACCCCCGCGCCGATTGCCGCTGCGGCTACCACGACTGCCGCGGCCGCCGCGGCAATGTAGGCGGTCCTGCGCCGGGCGGGGGCCTGCGCGGCGGCCGCGCGCTGACGCAGCGGCTGCATCCACTCCGCGGTCGGCAGGGTCGGGGCGACATTCGGCCGGTAGCCGGGTTCCTGCCGCGGTGCACGCACCAGGTCGGCACCGGCGATCGGCCGGAGTTCGACCGCGGGCCCGCCGACCGGCTGCACCGCGGCGTGGATCAGATCGAGTTTCGCCGGATCCGAAACACCCACGGCCTGAACGACATCGGCGGGTTGGCCCGCGAGCAGCCTGCCGACCAGCGCGGCCAGATCATCGACGCCACCGGAATCGGGGCCGATGTCTGCCAACGCGAGATTCGGCTCGTACTCACAGGATTCGAGATGGGCGCCCTGATGGCTGCGCACCACCGCGGTGGCGGTTGTCGACAGGGGACCGAATTCCAGGACGACGGTGCGCCTGCTGCGGCCGGTGCCCTCATCGGCCGACACCGCGCGAATTGCCATGTCCTCGAACACGACATCGGTGGCGAAACGGCGAACGGCGGCGTCGAGGACCGCACGGCTGCGCGAACCCCATTCGGTCGGGCAGACGACGGTGACCTGATCACACGGCGTGGCAACGCCCAGGTTCTGCAGCACCGCGCCGATGACCGCGGTCATCGCTTCGGAGACCGCGGGAACGCGCGGCAGGAGCGCGATTCGCTCCCCCGCGATGAACTGCACCGCGGAGCTGACCTGAGTCGGCGGCGTCAACGGCTCACCGACGACCAGGTCTCCGTGGCTGCCCAATACCACCGACGGCGGCACGTCCCAATGCGTGGCCGGTCCGCGCGCCCACATGCGCTTGTCCGTAACCACAAGGTCGACGACGGACATCACTCCGCCGCCGGCATCCATGCCAGCTGAATCAGATCCTCGCTGTTGCGCGTGACATAGGTGCCACGCCCCGGCGGCTTGAGGCCAGGACGCGTGGTACCTATCAGCACGCCTTCGTCCTTGTTGCAGCTCATGATCAGGCCCGCGGAACCGAGGTCCTTCATCCTGGCCAGCGTGGCCTCGTACATGGCACGGCTCGCACCGCCGGAGCGACGCGCGATGATCAGGTGGAAACCGAGATCGCGTGCGTGCGGCAGATGTTCGACCAGCACCGACACCGGGTTACCCATGGACGTGGCGACCAGGTCGTAGTCATCGACGATGACAAACAGCTCAGGCCCGCTCCACCACGAACGATCCCGCAACTGCTGCGGCGTCACGTCCTGTCCCGGCGTCCGCTGACTGACGTAAGCGGCGAGATCGGCCATGTTCTGGGTGAATTGGGGTGAGGTGGATCCATAGCCCGCGAGGTAACCGTCGGGCACCAGGCCGAGCATCGTGCGACGGTAGTCACCCAGAATGAAGCGCGCCTGATTCGGGGTATTCGTCGCCGCGATGCCGTCGATGATCGAGCGCAGCATGGAGGTCTTACCGGACTCGGTGTCGCCGAAGATGATGAAGTGCGGGCTCTCGTTGAAGTCGATATAGACCGGGGCGAGCTCGGATTCGTTGATACCGAGCGGAATCCGCATGTTCTTGGCGTCCGGGTCGACCTGCGACGGCCAGTTACCCGCGAGCTGCAGCAGCTGTTCGCGCGGCAGCATCTCCGGCAGCATGCGGGCCGCGGGCGCGTGCCTGCCCGGCGTGAGGTGAGCGATCGTCGCCACCGCATCGCCGACCGCCGAACCAAGATTGGTGAGATCGGAACTGCCGTCGATGCGCGGTAGCGCGGTCAGCATGTGCAGGCACTCGGGTGTCATACCGCGACCGGGTCGACCCTGCGGAACCAGCGCGGCGAACTTGCGCCCGAGGTCGGAGTCCATCGGGTCGCCGAGTCGGAGCTCGATCCTGGTGCCGATCTGGTCCTTCAGCGCCGGACGCGCCTCGGCCCACCGGGCCAGCGCGATGACGACGTGCACACCGTAGGAAAGTCCCTGCACCGCAAGGTTCATGATCGGCTGCTCGAGCGGATCGAAGTCCTGGCGGATAGAGCCGAAACCGTCGATCACCAGGAACACGTCGCCGAACGGGTCCTCGTGCGCGCCAGCCGCGGCCGGGCTGCTCGAGGGATCCATAGCCCGCAAGCGGCGGAACTCGGTCATGGATTCGATGCCGAGCTGACGGAACCGGGCCTCACGCGACCGGACGATGGTGTTCATCTCGGCGATGGTGCGCCGGACCTTGTCCTCGTCCAATCGGCTTGCCACCGAACCCACGTGCGGCAGGCCCTGCAGGCTGCCCAGGGTGCCACCACCGAAGTCGAGGCAGTAGAACTGCACCTGTTCGGCGGTGTGGGTGAGCGACAGCGCCATGATCATGGCGCGCAGCGCCGTCGACTTGCCGGACTGCGGACCGCCGACGACCGCGACATTGCCGCGGGAGCCGGACAGGTCGACGACCATCGGGTCGCGACGCTGGTCATAGGGGCGGTCGACAATGCCCATCGGGGCGCGCAGCGTCGCGGTGGCCGAGTACTCGCCGGTGAGGATGGAGCGCGGGATGAGCTGATCCAGGGTGGGCGCCTCGTCCAGCGGCGGCAGCCAGATCTCGTGCGCCGGGCGGCCGTGGCCATGGATGCGGGAGACCAGCATGTTCAGGTTGGAGATCTGCTCGCCGTCGTCGGACCGCTGCTCGGGCTCGTGATTGGGCTCCGAGGGCAGCGGAATGCGGTCGGCGGGACGGAAATCCACGTGGGTGGCGGCGAACGAGCGAGCCTTCACATCGATTTCGCCACCGGCGATCCCCGCGCTGGTGACCTCGCGCTGCGAACCGCCGCCGACGTAGGGGCCGGAGACATACGACGCCTGGAAACGCTGGATCTCACCGGAATCGGACTTGAGGTAACCGCCGCCGGGGATGCCGGGCAGGTTGTACGCGTCCGGAACACCGAGCACCTGGCGAGATTCGTTGGCGGAGAAGGTTTTCAGACCGATCCGGTAGGAAAGGTGGCTCTCCAGGCCCTTCAGCTTGCCCTCTTCGAGCCGCTGCGAGGCCAGCAGCAGGTGGACGTGCAGCGAGCGGCCGAGGCGGCCGATCATCACAAACAGTTCGGCGAAATCCGGGTGCTGGGTGAGCAATTCGGAGAACTCGTCGAGTACGACGAACAGCGCGGGCAGCGGATCCAGGTCTGCGCCCGCGGCACGGGCCTTCTCGTATTCGGAGACGTTGGCAAAGTTGCCCGCCTGGCGCAGCACTTCCTGGCGGCGGTTCATCTCGCCCGCCAGCGCATCCTTCATACGGTCTACGAGGTCGGCCTCGTCTTCGAGGTTGGTGATGACGGCCGCGACGTGCGGTACGCCGTCGAGGCCGAGAAAGGTTGCGCCACCCTTGAAGTCGACGAGCACCAGGTTCAGCTGGTCGGGCGAATGGGTGGACAGCAGGCTGAGCACGAGGGTCCGCAGGAACTCGGACTTACCGGAACCGGTGGCGCCGATGCACAGACCGTGCGGGCCCATGCCGCTCTCGGCGGCTTCCTTGATATCCAGTTCGACCGGCAGGCCGTCGGCGCCGACACCGAACGGGACCCGCAATCGCTCGCGGCCGTAGCGCGGTCGCCAGGCATGCTCGGGGTTGAACGTGCCGATGTCGCCGAGGCTCATCAGCTGCGACCATGACGAGATCACCTCGGAGCCGTCGACCTCGACATCGCTGCTGCGCTGGGTTGCCGCGCGATACGGCGCGAGCCGACGAGCGACCTGCTGGGCCTGCTGCGGGGTGATCCGGTCGATCAGCGCGAAGCGCTCCTGGTTGCCGGTGGCGCCGCGGCCCACGCACTCGCCGTTCTCCACCACCATCTTGATGCCGCGGGAGACCGCCAAACGTGGTGCGTACCCACACAAGTCGATGAGGGTGACGCCCTCGTAGCCGGATTCGCGCAGCTGATCATCCTCGGCCTCGAGCAGACCGCCGTCGACCACGATGACGATGTGCACCAGGTTGACGTTCGCGGGCTGGTTACGCGAGTAACGAACGCGGTTGGCCAGCAACGGATGTAGGCCCGTCATGGCT